>NZ_CP045702.1:0-4800000 GCF_014216315.1 Streptomyces finlayi | reverse complement strand
GCGTCGGGCTCGGGTGCGGAGTCGTCGTGCAGCAGCCAGAGCCACTGGACCGGCTCACCGTGCGGGAAGTCGGGCATGTCGTACGTGTCGTCGCGCCAGGACCGGCTGACCGGGTCCCATCCGCTGGGACGCTTCAGGTACGGCAGCTCCTCGGCGGTCAGGACACCGGCCGTACGGGCCGCCTCGTCGACCGCGGTGCCGAAGCCCGTACGGCGTGCGAGATGGAGGACCCGCTCGCCCCCGAGCGCCTCGGTGACCAGCCGCGCGGAGTCGTCGGCGCTGCCGGTGTCGGCCGCGACGACGTTCTGTACGGGGCGTTCCTGCCCGAGCAGCCCGGCGAGCACGGCGGGCAGCCAGCGGGCGCCGTCGTGGGCGACGAGCACGGCGGTGACGACGTGCCGGGGGAACTCTGGGGCGGCGGCGGCCGGATTCGGCGCCGCCGAGTGGCTGTGCACGGACATCGAGGTACGGGCCCTCCGGCCGGGTCCCGGGGGCGTCCCCCCGGGGGCTGCATCGGTGTACACGCGCGCCCCGGCGGGGCGTGGCGCATCTCGGACGGGGCCCCACACTAACGGTACGGACAACCGCGTCGGCGCCGAGCGGGGGAACGGGCCCCGAGGCACCGGTTCCGGGGTGCGGGCGGACAGGCCGATGGCCCGTGGTCCGGACCCTGCGTGGCAGGGTCCGGACCACGGGCCATCGGCCTGGTCACGCTCCGGCGGTCACCGGCCGGCCGGTACCGGCCGATGAGTGGTCGTCTCCCGGACGGGACCGTCGTGGGTCTGTCTCGTGCGCTTCGGCCGCCAGGTGTGCGCGGCTGTCAGATGGCGGCCTTCTTGAGGCGCCGCCGCTCGCGCTCCGAAAGCCCGCCCCAGATGCCGAACCGCTCGTCTTTGGAGAGCGCGTACTCAAGGCATTCGGAACGGACCTCGCAGGCGAGACAGACCTTCTTGGCCTCGCGGGTGGATCCGCCCTTTTCGGGAAAGAAGGACTCGGGATCGGTCTGGGCGCACAATGCGCGCTCCTGCCAGCCGAGTTCCTCGTCCGCGTCCTCGACCAGCAGTTGCTGGAACAGCTCGGTCATGTGCGCCCCTCGTCTGTCTCTTGCGTCCCCGTGGTGCGGCCGTCGCTGATTGCGGCCGAACGACACGAGTGAAATTACAAGTGTGTATCTCCGTGCCGGTCAAGCGAGGATCTGGTATTGGCCCCGGGATTCACTCTGCGGGACCAAGCGTATGCGGAAAGTGTTCAAATCGTCAAAAATCTGACATATGCCACGCGGTCGGCGTGACACCGCCTCCCGCCCTGTGAGACGAGCGTGTTCCCCGCATTGTTGTGATTCGATCACCGAAGCGACCAAGATCACAGTCGGGTCACGGGTCCTCAACAGTGTTTGGCGGTGCGGTTGATGCGCCACATCTCCGCTGAGGTGGCTGCACAAACCTTTCTCCGGACCGGGCAACCGGATGAGGTGAAACATTGCCCCCAAATCGGTCATTGGGTTGACAGAGGTACAGAGAGCCGGTCTCCTTGACGTCATGCCAGCGACCGCAGCGATGTACGTGACCCACGTCCGTGGGTTCCGCAGCGCTGTCCAGGCCAGCTGTTGCTGTTCCAGCTGTCACAGCTGTTGATGCCCTCGTGCTCCAGCTCTGATCCAGCCTTTCGTTCCAGCTCTTCGACTGCCGCGCGACTCTTCTGACGTCCGCGACTCGTTGGCCCCGCGACTCGTCAGCCCCGCGACTCTTCCCCACGCCGAGGAACCACCGCACCCATGAACAGCGACAGCGACCTTCAGATCGCCGGCGACATCCTCGAGGTCCAGCACCTCCTGAGGCCCGCCCGCGAGCACCCCTCCACCGTGGCCGAGTTCGTCGGCCTGGCCCGTTCCCTCGCGGCCGACCGCGCCCTGTGGGCGCCCCTCGTCCGGTACGACACCGCGAGCCGCTGGTACCACCGGCTGCGCACCGGCCCCGGTTACGAGGTCTGGCTGCTCAGCTGGGTGCCCGGCCAGGGCAGCGGGAGTCACGACCACGGGCTGTCCTCCGGCGTACTGACGGTCCTGGACGGACAGTTGACCGAGCACACCCGCCGCGAGGCGCGGGCCCTGGACGCGGGCGCGCAGCGTGTGTTCGCCCCCGGCTACGTCCACGAGGTCGTCAACGACTCGCTGGAACCGGCCGTCAGCCTGCACATCTACTTCCCCGGCCTGACCGATATGCCGATGCACGCTGCGCGGTGCGCCCCGGCGGCCGTGGATGTCGTACCCGCCTGACAAACTGCCGTGCATGCGCATTGTGGTTCTGGCCGGCGGTATCGGTGGTGCTCGTTTTCTGCGTGGCCTCAAGCAGGCCGCGCCCGACGCGGACATCACGGTGATCGGCAACACCGGCGACGACATCCATCTGTTCGGGCTGAAGGTCTGCCCCGACCTGGACACCGTGATGTACACCCTCGGCGGTGGCATCAACGAGGAACAGGGCTGGGGGCGTACCGACGAGAGCTTCCACGTCAAGGAGGAACTCGCGGCGTACGGCGTGGGACCGGAGTGGTTCGGGCTCGGCGACCGTGACTTCGCGACCCATATCGTCCGTACGCAGATGCTCGGCGCGGGCTATCCGCTGAGCGCGGTCACGGAGGCGCTCTGTGCGCGCTGGAAGCCGGGGGTCCGGCTGCTGCCGATGACCGACGACCGGGTCGAGACGCATGTGGCGGTCGATGTCGACGGTGAGAGCAGGGCGATTCACTTCCAGGAGTACTGGGTGAAGCTGCGTGCCTCGGTCGACGCGCAGGCGATCGTGCCGGTCGGCGCGGAGCAGGCCAAGCCGGCGCCGGGTGTGCTCGAAGCGATCGGGGAGGCCGATGTCATCGTCTTCCCGCCGTCGAACCCCGTCGTCTCGGTGGGGACGATTCTGGCCGTGCCCGGCATCCGGGAAGCGATCGCCGAGGCCGGGGTGCCGGTCGTCGGCCTCTCCCCCATCGTCGGTGACGCACCGGTGCGGGGCATGGCCGACAAGGTGCTGGCCGCGGTCGGTGTCGAGACGACGGCCGCGGCGGTGGCACAGCACTACGGGTCCGGGCTGCTCGACGGGTGGCTCGTCGACACGGTGGACGCCGGGGCGGTCGACGAGGTGGAGACGGCGGGCATCCGGTGCCGGGCCGTGCCGCTGATGATGACGGACATCGACGCGACGGCCGAGATGGCGCGGCAGGCGCTCGCGCTGGCCGAGGAGGTACGCGCATGAGCGAGGCCTCTGCCGACGCGCCCTCGTTCCGGGTGTGGGCACTGCCGGGGATTCCGGAGGTGCGGGCCGGGGACGACCTCGCGAAGCTGATCGCGAGCACCGAGCCGGGACTGGTGGACGGGGACGTGCTGCTCGTCACCTCCAAGATCGTCTCCAAGGCGGAGGGCCGGATCGTGCGGGCCGCCGACCGGGAGGCCGCGATCGACGCCGAGACGGTGCGGGTGGTCGCGCGGCGCGGGTCCCTGCGGATCGTGGAGAACCGGCAGGGCCTGATCATGGCGGCGGCGGGGGTCGACGCGTCGAACACGCCTGCCGGGACGGTCCTGCTGCTGCCCGAGGACCCCGACGCATCCGCCCGGGTCATCCGGGACGGGCTGCGGGACACTCTCGGCGTGTCGGTCGGGGTGATCGTCACGGACACCTTCGGGCGTCCCTGGCGCAACGGTCTGACCGATGTCGCGATCGGGGCGGCGGGAGTCCGCGTGCTGGACGATCTGCGCGGCGGCACGGACGGGTTCGGGAATCCGCTGAGCTCGACGGTGGTCGCCACCGCGGACGAGCTGGCCTCGGCAGGTGACCTGGTGAAGGGCAAGGCGGCGGGGCTGCCGGTCGCGGTGGTGCGGGGGCTGTCCCATGTGGTGGTGGACGCCGACGACACGGGTGCCCGGGCGATCGTGCGGGGTGCGGCCGATGACATGTTCCGGCTCGGGACGTCCGAGGCGGTACGGGAAGCGGTGAGTCTGCGGCGCACGGTGCGGGAGTTCACCGATGAGCCGGTGGACCCGGGGGCGGTGCGTCGGGCGGTGGCCGCCGCGGTGACGGCTCCGGCGCCGCATCACACGACGCCATGGCGCTTCGTCCTGCTGGAGTCGGCGCAGTCGCGGACCCGGCTGCTGGACGCGATGCGGGATGCCTGGATCGCGGATCTGCGACGGGACGGCAGGAGCGAGGAGTCGATCGAGCGGCGGGTGCGGCGGGGCGATGTGCTGCGCCGCGCGCCGTATCTGGCGGTGCCGTGTCTGGTGATGGACGGCTCGCACCCGTACGGGGACGCACGGCGGGACACGGCGGAGCGCGAGATGTTCGTGGTCGCGGCGGGTGCGGGTGTGCAGAACTTCCTGGTGGCGCTGGCGGGTGAGCGGCTCGGCTCGGCGTGGGTGTCCTCGACGATGTTCTGCCGTGACGTGGTGCGGGAGGTGCTCGACCTGCCGGACTCCTGGGACCCGCTGGGCGCGGTGGCCGTGGGCCATGCGGGGGCTGCGCCGGCTGAGCGGAAGGTCCGGGCGGTGGAGGGGTTCGTGGCCGTGCGGTGAGGTGGGGCCGGGCGAGCTCCTGGGGCCGCCCGCGGGGTGCCGTTCGTCCTCGATGCCGGACGGGCTTGAGTTGGTGGCTCGTCGCGGCGATGCGCGGGACCGGGCGGGGCTCGGTGTGTGGGGCCGGGTGGCTCGGTGAGGGCTGGGCTCGTCAGAGGGGGGCGATGTCGCGCGGGGTCATTCGGGGGGCTCTGCGGGGTGGGGTGTGGCCGGTGAGCAGGATCAGACGGCTTGCCCGGTGGCGTTGGCCCGCGTACGGGGTGAGCAGGGCCAGCATCTCTTCGTCGTCGGCGTTCCTGTTGCCCGCCAGGGCGAAGCCCACGATGCCCGGGAGGTGGTAGTCGCCCACGGAGACCGCGTCGGCGGCTCCGTTCGAGCGCTGGAGCGTTTCGGCCGAGGTCCAGGGGCCGATGCCGGGGATGAGTTCCAGGCGGGCGGTTGCCTCGGGCAGGTCCATCGCCGCCGCCTCCTCCAGGCGGCGCGCCACGCGGACCGCGCGCAGGATCGTCGCCGAGCGTTTGGCGTCGACTCCCGCCCGGTGCCACTCCCAGGACGGGATCAGCGACCAGGTACGGGCATCCGGCATCACGTACAGCTGGAGGGCGGCGAAGCGGGGGCCCGCCGGGCCCGGGGCGCGGGTGCCATGGGCCCGGAGCAGGAGGCGCCAGGCGCGGTACGCCTCGTCGGTGGTGACCTTCTGTTCCAGGATCGACGGGATCAGGGATTCGAGAACCAGACCCGTGCGCAGCAGCCGCAGGCCCGGGCGGCGGTGCCGGGACAGGGCGAGCAGGCGGTGGTGCGGCCGGAAGGCGTCCGGGTCGTCCGTCCCGCCCAGCAGCACGGGAAGCTGGTCGAGCAGCCACTGCGCGCCGGGCCCCCACGCGGATGCCTCGATACGGCTGTCGCGGGCGGTCACGCGGAGCGTGCCGGGGCCGGCCGGCGTACGGGTGGCCCGCCAGAACGACCCGTCGGGAAGCGCCCGGAACGTGGGGTCCGCCGGCCCACGGCGCAGCGGGCCCAGCACGAGCCGCAGGTCCAGCGGCCCCGGCGGCGTCCACTCCCGTGTGACGGCCTCCGACACCACCGGGCCCTCCGCGACCGGCGGCTTGGCCTGGTGCGGAAGCGCCGCTCGGTGGGTGCGGGGTACGAAACGTCCTGCCACGGGTGAGGTCCTCGATAGTCGGGGGTGCCTATCGAGGGTAAGGCCGGCCGGCGGATGGAGCGCGGTGTCCGGTCACTGGTCGGAGGAGAAGCGCACCGAGGCGTCCGGGAGGGTCGCGCCGCACCAGACGCGGACTCCGTCACGCAGTTCGTTGTCGGCGCCGACGTGGGCCCCGTCTCCGATGACCGCGCCCGCCAGCACCGTACGGCTGCCGATGCGGGCACCCGCCCCGATCAGGGAGTCGGTGATCACCGCATGGGGTTCCACCACCGCGTCGGCGAGCACCGTGGACCCGTCGATCCTGGCGCCCTCGCCGATGACCGCGCGGTCGCCGATGACCGTACCGCCGGTGAGTTTGGCGTCGGGGGCGACGGATGCGGTGGGCAGGACCAGGCGGTCGCCGCAGCGGCCCGGGACCGCCGGGGACGGGGCGCGGCCCAGGACGAGGTCGGCGGAGCCGCGTACGAACGCCTGGGGAGTTCCGAGGTCAAGCCAGTACGTGGAGTCGACCATGCCCTGGAGGTGGGCGCCGGAGGCGAGGAGTCCGGGGAAGGTCTCGCGTTCCACGGAGACGGGGCGGTCGGCCGGGATGGTGTCGATGACCGACCGGCGGAAGATGTACGCTCCCGCGTTGATCTGGTCGGTGACTATCTCCTCGGGCGTCTGGGGCTTCTCCAGGAACGCGGTGACCCTGCCCGTACCGTCCGTCGGCACGAGGCCGAAGGCGCGCGGGTCCTCGACCCGGGTGAGGTGCAGGGAGACGTCCGCGCCGGACGCGGCGTGCGAGGTGACCAGCGCGCGGATGTCGAGGCCGGTGAGGATGTCGCCGTTGAAGATGAGCACCGGTTCGTCCGGCCCCGAAGTCAGCCGGGACGCCACGTTGCGGATGGCGCCCCCGGTGCCGAGCGGTTCGCGCTCGGTGACGTAGTCGATGGACAGGCCCAGCGAGGAACCGTCGCCGAAGTACGGTTCGAAGACCTCCGCCAGGTACGACGTCGCGAGAACGATGTGCTCGACGCCCGCCGCCCTGGCCCGTGCCAGTTGATGGGTGAGGAAGGGGACACCCGCCGCGGGCACCATCGGCTTCGGGGTGTGCACCGTGAGCGGGCGCAGCCGGGTGCCCTTGCCGCCGACCAGGAGGATCGCTTCTTTTGCCTCTGTCACAGCACTGTCTCTGCTTCCTGCTGGGGCCGGGCTCGATTCGGCTGGCCAGTGTAGGCAGACCGGGGGATCGCCCCCTGTCAGCGGCCCTGCAGGCGGGCCGACCCGGCCCGGGCCGTCCCGAGCTTCTTGTAGAGACGCCCTCCGGGGCATTCGGTTGCGAAACCGTCCCGATGCCCTGAGATGACGTTGAGGCGGGCCTTCGTTCCCTTCCTGAACAGGTTGCTCCCGCCCGATACGAGCGTGGTCCTGCCCTTCGGGTTGGCGCCGAACAGGCCGAGCTTCCAGGCGGTGAGTTCGGCGACCGCCTTCACGGAGGCCGCGGGCGGGTTCACCGAGCTGAACGTTCCGAGGACCGCGATGCCCATGCTGTTGCTGTTGAAGCCGAGCGTGTGCGCACCCAGTACGGGCTTGGACACGCCTCCCGCACGACCCTCGTAGATGTTCCCGCACTTGTCGATGGCGAAGTTGTAGCCGAAGTCGCGCCAGCCACTGCTCTTGACGTGGTAGCGGTAGATGCCGCGGAGGACGGACGGCGCCTGCGAGCACCGGTAGTTGTTGCCCGTGGCGGTGTGGTGCACGAAGGCCGCCTTGACCCGCGTGGTGTAGGCGAACTGGCGCTCGCGCAGCCTCTCGTCCGCGCCCCAGCCCTTGCGCGTGATGATGCGCGGACGGGGTCCCACGTACGGCTTGGCACCGGCTGCGACGCCGGCCTGTGCTTGCGACTCGGCCTTGCTCAGGGCGGGGATCACCGTGGCGCCCAGAGGGGCGAGGTCGGCGTTGACGGCTGCGGCTTCGGCGGACTCGACGGACTCGACGGACTCGACGGACTCTACGGCGAGCGGTGCGGCTGCCGGGGGCTCGGGGACGCGGTTGGCGGCCGGGCTGCCCGTGGCGGGGGGCGGCGGTGCGGCCCCGCCCGGGTCGACGAGTTCGAGGCGCAGCCCTTCGGGGAGTCCCTGCGGGGTGGCCGCCCGGTGGTGCGGGTCGGCGGCTGCGGGCTGTACGCGGACCTCGACGCCGTCGGAGTCGCCGACCCAGAGCGGCGCCGTCGCACCTCGTACCCTGCCCGATTCGCGCTCGGCGGTGCCGGGGTCGGCGGCATGCTCGGCGTTGTGCGTCTCGACGTCCTGCCAGTCGGACCAGCGGGTGGAGCCGGTGGCGCGGGTACGGACCTGGACGGTGCCGTGGAGTTCGGTGTCGGCGTCGTCCCAGACGACGCCGACGAGCGAGAACGGGCGGACGTCCGGCTTCCGGAGGCCCTGTCCTGTGGCCGCGGTGGGCGCACCGGTGGCCCGGGGGTCCGCCTGGGTGAGCGGCGACAGCGGCAGGGACCGGGTCGATCCCGGCACTTCGGCCCGCTCGGTTGTGTCGGGGGCTTCCGCGGGTGGTTCGGCAGTGGCTTCGGCGGAGGCCGGGTCCGGTGCGGGGGCGGGGGCGGGGGCGGGTGCGGGGGCGGGTGCGGCCTGGGCCGCGGAGGTACGGATGGCGGGGGCGGGGGCGGCGACTGTGGGCGCGGCGAGCGGCAAGGTGAGGGCCGCCGCGCAGGTGACGCCGATGGAGGTTGCAAGAAGAGCACGCATACACATGATCCTTGGCATAAAGGGACAACTCCGGCCACCGGGATGTGCCGTAGCTCCTGACGTCTCGTCTGCCGAACCGGTGTACGCGGGTGCCCGGTTCACCCCGCACGGCCACCCCGGCCGCGTACCCTTGCGCGGATGAACTCCAGCGACCGCACCCCCGCCGACCTGCTGCGATCCGCACTCGCCGCGGACCCGGCCCGCCCCCTGATCACTTTCTACGACGACGCCACCGGAGAGCGCGTCGAACTGTCGGTGGCCACCTTCGCCAATTGGGTGGCGAAGACCGCCAATCTGCTCCAGGGCGACCTGGCGGCGGAACCGGGCGACCGGGTCGCCCTGTTGCTCCCCGCGCACTGGCAGTCCGCCGTCTGGCTGCTCGCCTGCTCGTCGGTCGGTGTCGTGGCCGACATCCAGGGCGACCCGGCGGCGGCCGATGTCGTCGTCACCGGTCCGGACAGCCTGGACCGGGCGCGCGCGTGCCGCGGCGAGCGGGTCGCGCTGGCCCTGCGACCGCTGGGCGGCCGTTTCCCGCAGGCGCCCGAGGGATTCGCGGACTACGCGGTGGAAGTGCCCAGCCAGGGCGACCGCTTCGCGCCGTACGCGCCCGTGGACCCGGACGCGCTCGCGCTGGTCGTGGACGGTGTGGAGCTGACGGGCGCACAACTGGTCGCGCGAGCCCGTCAGGACGCCGCCGGTCTTGGACTGGCGCCCGGGTCGCGTCTGCTGTCGGGCCTTACGTACGACACCTGGGACGGGCTCACCGCAGGGCTCTTCGCACCGCTGGCCGCCGGGGCCTCCGTGGTGCTGTGCCGTCACCTCAGGCAGCTGGACCAAGAGGGCCTCGCGAAGCGTGCCGAGAGCGAGCGCGTCACCAACACCGCGGTATGACATGCGCCCTGAGGGTCACCTGTACGGCCCATGGCGGGCCGAGTCCCCGGGGTTGAGCGTCAACCGCGGTACATGATCGGCGGTACAGACCAGTCTCCCGAGGCGCACAACCAAGCGTGAGGTTCAGCCGTCTACTCCTGCGACCGGCGGCCCATCGCGCCGCCGACCGTGAAGGATGGACGCAGACGTGACGGACAGTGCTGGCACGCCGGCCGACCCGGATCAGCCGGGCCCCGAGGACGAGCCGCAGGCGGGAAAGCAGGACGGTTCCGGGGCGGACGCCCCGCAGGACGGACCGCGTGCACCCGGGTCCGGGACCCCCGCGGATCCGGAAGCGGGGAGTGGTTCCGGGACCGACGCGGGGAGTGGTGCCGCGCCCGAGGCCGGAAGCGGTTCCGGGCCGGACGCGGGTGGAGAAGCCGTGACCGAGGCCGGTGAGGAAACCGAGCCGGAGGCCGGCACGAAGGCCGCGACCGAAGCCCGCGACAAAACCGAGCCGGAGGCCGGCACGAAGGCCGCGACCGAAGCCGGTGAGGAAGCCGGGCCCGCAGCGGATGCGAAGGGCGGGCCGGAGGCACGGAGTACGCCGGCCGAGGCCGGCGACGGCGAGCAGGCCTGGTCCGAGCGGCCCAAGGACGCACTGCCGCCGGGCTACAGGCGCCACTGGCTCCGGTGGACGGCCCTCGGCGCCTCGTTCGTCGTCCTGGTCGCCGCCGGGGCCGGCTGGTGGCTGTACAAGAAGCTCGACGGCAACATCAAGACCGATACGGGCGCCGCCGCCGAACTGAAGGCGTACGAGAAGGAGCGGCCCACACCGATCGCGGTTGACGCCCAGAACATCCTGCTCATCGGGTCCGACAGCCGGTCCGGCGACAACAGCAAGTACGGCCGCGACGACGGCGGCAGTCAGCGCTCGGACACGACGATTCTGCTGCACCTCGCCGCCGACCGGCGGAGCGCCACGGCCGTATCGATTCCACGCGACCTGATGGCGGACATCCCCGCCTGCCACACGGCCGACAAGAAGACCACCACCGAGCGGTTCGCCCAGTTCAACTGGGCCTTCGAGGTCGGTGGCACGGCCTGCACGATCCGTACCGTGGAGCGGATGACCGGCATCCGGGTCGACCATCACATGGTCGTCGACTTCAACGGCTTCAAGGACATGGTCGACGCCGTGGACGGTGTCGAGGTCTGCCTCAAGGAGCCCGTCAAGGACGCCGACGCCCATCTGGAACTCCCGGCGGGACGGCAGAAACTCGACGGCGAGGCGGCACTCGGATACGTGCGCGCCCGTAAATCCATCGGGAACGGCAGCGATACCGAACGAATGGACCGCCAGCAGAAGTTCCTGGGCGCCCTGGTGAACAAGATGCAAAGCAATGGTGTCCTGCTCAACCCCACGCGCCTCTATCCGGTTCTCGACGCGGCGACGAAGTCGCTGACCACCGACCCCGGACTGGCCTCTCTGCGGGATCTGTACGACCTGGTGCGCGGAATGCGGAACGTACCCACCGACAAGGTGCAGTTCCTGACCGTGCCCCGGCAGCCGTACCGGGCGAACATCAACCGGGATGAGCTCGTCGAACCGGACGCGGGCCGCCTCTTCAAGCAGCTGCGCGAGGACGCACCCGTCGCGGTGGTGCCGGCCGATGAAATCAAGTCGTCCGAATCTCCCGGCGCCGACCCCACCGAGAGCGAACCGTCCAACGGAAAGCCGGACGATTCGGACTCCGCGGATCCGAGTCCCGCACCGACCTTTTCGGGCTCGAATGCCGCGGATGACCTGTGTAAGCAGTAAAGCAATTCCCAAGCCACCGAGGACAATCGGTGAGGAATGGGAAGTATGCCCGGTTATAAAGGGCGTGCTATGTGTCACGACCGTCGCTTGAGGGCTAAGTGGCCGGATAGTGTGACGCGATCCGGTGCTCCCGACCCTCAGGTCGCGCACTGCTTCAGCGAAGGACCGAGCGCCTTTTCGGGGGAGGCGCCTCGCGTGGCACCGACGGAGGGCCCAAGCAACCGTGGATGCGCAAAGCCGTGGGCGGACGGACGGAACCGACGCCGCAGACCAGTGGGTACTCAACCCGCACACCGGTGATTACGAACTGCGACTGGACCACTCCGGACCGCATCCGACGAGCGGCACCGACGCGGCCGCCGACGGTCGTGGACCGGAGTCCGACGCCGCCGGTCGTGGACCGGGATCCGGCGCGGAGCCCCGCCAAACGCGCGTACCGCGTCAGCGCGGGCGCAACGGGCGCCCCCAGCGCACCCCCGAAACCGCCGCCGCACCCGCCGCCGCTTCCGTCGGCCGCCGTAAGCGCAAGCCTCCGAAGTCCCGCAAGAAGACGGCGATGCTGTGGACGGGCGGGGTGACGGCCTTCGTACTCGTCGCGGGCTCCGCCGGTGCGTACGCGCTCTACCAGCAGTTCAACGGCAATCTCGACACCATCGACGTGGGCGACGCGGGCAGCAAGAGCGTCGCCGCCGACGGTCCGCTCAACATCCTGATCATCGGCACGGACAAGCGGACGGGCAGCGGCAACGAGGGGTACGGCGACAAGGGCAGTACCGGTCACGCCGACACCAACATCCTCTTCCACGTCTCCGAGGACCGCACCAACGCGACGGCGATGAGCATCCCCCGCGACCTGATGACCGACATACCGGACTGCGAGACCACGCAGCCGGACGGTTCGCGGGAAGTCGTCCCGGGCACGAAGAACGCCCGTTTCAACGTCAGCCTCGGCCAGGAGGGCCGCGACCCCGGCTGCACCATGCGGACGGTCAAGAAGATCACCGGGATAGCGCCGAACCACTTCATGATGGTGGACTTCAACGCCGTCAAGGAGCTCTCCAGCGCTGTCGGAGGCGTCAAGGTCTGTCTGGCCAAGCCGGTCAAGGACGCCGACTCCCATCTCGATCTGCCGGCCGGAGAGTCCACGGTCCAGGGCGAGCAGGCCCTGGCCTTCGTCCGCACCCGCAACAGCTTCGGCAACAAGAGCGACCTTGACCGGATCAAGATCCAGCAGCAGTTCCTCGGCTCGATGATCCGGCAGATGAAGTCGAACGACACGCTCACCAGCGCCTCGAAGCTCTACAAGCTCGCGGACACGGCGACCAAGGCCCTCACGGTCGACTCCGGCATCGGATCGGTCAAGAAGCTGATGGACCTCGCCAAGGTGCTCGGCAAGGTCGACACCAAGAACATCACCTTCGTCACCATGCCCGTCATCGACAACCCGGCCGAGCCGAAGCCGATCACCGTGGTCGTGGCCCCGACGAAGGGCGAGCAGCTCTTCTCGATGATGCGCGACGACATCTCGCTGACCGAGGTGAAGAAGAAGGAGAAGCAGCAGGAGAAGGCCGCCGCGAGCAAGCAGGCGGCGCTGCTGGAGGGGACGCGGGCACAGGCGGCCGACGTACGCGTGGACGTCCTGAACGGCGGCGGCATCGCGGGCGCCGCGGGCACCACCGTCAGCTGGCTCCAGAACGAGCAGGGCGTACTGAAGTCCACGAACAGGGCCAACGCCCCGGCGAAGATCAAGAAGACCACGCTGGAGTACGCGCCGAACCAGGCGGACCAGGCCCGCAAGCTCGCCGACCTGATGGGGCTGCCTGCCACGGCGATGAAGCCGGGCACCACCGACGCCGAGGGGCTCCAGGCGATGGTGCTCACTCTGGGAGCCGACTTCAAGGGGGCGGGCGTGCCCGTCACCGGTCCGGCAAAGGCGCCGGACGACATGCAGAGGGCAAGCGCCGACAAGGCGGAGTGCGCCAAGTGACCTGGTGTCAGCGCGCCACACGGACAGTCTGAGCAGGGGGCCTGGTGGGACGGAGCAGTACGCCTGGGGAGGGGACGCGGCCGCGCGGCCGGCACGACCGTCAACCCGGCAGGGAGGATGACTCTCATCGGAGCGAGGACGGCGGAGGCCGGAGTGCCGCCCGGGGCGAGGGGCGCCGGGGCAGGGGCGGAACCGGCCGAGGCAGCGGCGGCAGGCCGCCGGGCCCACCGGAGAGCGGGCGTCGGCGCGGGGGTCCCGACCGCGGCTCCAGGCGCTCACCCAAGCGCGGCAAGCGCCGCATATTCCGCTGGCTCTCGTCCGTTCTCGCCCTGCTCATACTCGCCACCGGCGCCGCCGGTTACTTCTACTACGAGCACCTCAACAGCCAGCTCCGCAAGGGCAAGCGGAGCGCGGGCAACAGCGCGGCCCAGAAGACCGAGCCGAACGCCGCGGGCCAGACCCCGCTGAACATCCTGATGATCGGTTCGGACAGCCGTAACTCGGCCGCGAACCTCAAGCTGGGCGGTTCGAAGCAGTCCGTCGGCGCCAAGCCGCTCGCCGATGTCCAGATGCTGCTGCACGTGTCCGCCGACCGCAAGAACGCCTCGGTGGTCAGCATCCCGCGTGACACCCGCGTCGACATCCCGGCGTGCGTGGACCCGGAGAGCGGTGAGGAGGCGCCCGCCACCAACGCCCTCATCAACCAGACGCTGGGCCGCGGCGGCCCCGGCTGCACGCTCGACACCTGGGAAAAAGAGACCGGCATCTACATCGACCACTGGATGATGGTCGACTTCGCCGGTGTGGTCTCGATGGCCGACGCGATCGGCGGCGCGTGGGTCTGTGTGAAGGACGACGTCTACGACCTCCCCAAGCCCAGGGTGCCTGGCGGTTCCGGTCTGCGTCTGGAGGCGGGCAGGACCAAGATCCAGGGCAAGCAGGCCCTCCAGTGGCTGCGCACCCGCCACGCCTTCGAGAGCGACTTCGGGCGGGCCAAGGCCCAGCACATGTACATGAACGCGGTGATCCGCGAGTTGAAGAGCCAGAACGCCTTCACCGACACCGGCCGGCTGATGAACCTCGCGGAGACGGCCACCGAGTCGCTCCAGGTGTCCGAGGAGATCGGCACGGTCAAGAAGCTGTTCGATCTGGCCATGCAGCTCGAGAACGTGCCGCTGGACCGCCTGAACATGCTGACGATGCCGCGCGTCCCGGACCCGTTGGACCCGGATAACCGGGTGCTGCCGAAGCCCGGCGCGGCGGACAAGCTCTGGTCGCTGCTGCGCGACGACCGGCCGCTCGACAAGAAGGGCCGTGACGCGGAGGCCGAGAAGCACAAGAAGGAGCAGGCCGAGCAGGAGGCGGCCGACGCTCCCGGTCCGGCCGCTGCCGACGCCCTCGACGTGACCGTGGTCAACGGCACCGGCGCGGACGGCGTCGCGGCGACCGAGGGCCGGGCCCGCGCGATCACGGAGCTGCTCCGGACCAAGGGCTTCGCCAAGGCCGAGTCGGCGCCGGACCCCGGATCGGCGCTGACCACCCAGGTGACGTACCCGAAGTCCGGGGGCGCGCAGGGCAAGGTGGACGCGCTGTCGCTCACCAAGGCTCTGGGGCTTCCCGGTTCCGCGGTGAAGGTGTCGTCGGAGGTCGACTCCCTGACGCTGACCGTCGGTTCGGACTGGCGGACGGGAGACACCTATCCGAAGGCGCTGGACGACGACACCGACCCGCTGGACGGCACCGAGGCGGAGAACGCGGCGGACGAGGGCGCCTGCATGGACGTCTACCGGCCGTACCGCACGCCGTGAGGATCTGACCGCGTTACGCGGTTGCACGGCTACGAGAGGAGGCCACCCGGATCACCGGGTGGCCTCCTCTCGTACCGCCTGTGGTCAGGCCGCCGAGTTCCTCGAAGGTGATGTCGTCATCTGATCGGCGGCCGGGCGGCGCGACGCGATGACCTTCTTCGCCAGCGCACGCGGGCTCGTCAGGAAGCCGTAACCCCACGACATGTGCATGGTGGCCAGCGCCACCGGGATCTGGGCGCGCGCCTTGAGCGACAGCCCCTTCCCGGCGGGCAGCGACCCGCCGACGATGGCCGCGACGTATCCGGCGGGCACGACGAGGGCCCACGGGGTGACGGCCGCACCGAGCACGAGACCCGCCGCGATCGCGCAGAGGGCGGTCGGCGGCGCCAGGTAGCGCAGGTTGATCGACCCGGGGTGGTAGCGGGCGACGACGTGGCGCCAGCGGCCGTAGTCCTTGTACTGCTTCGCCAGCGCCCGCACCGAGGGGCGGGGACGGTACCGGACCTTCAGCTCGGGCGAGAACCAGATCAGGCCGCCCGCCTCGCGGATGCGGAAGTTCAGCTCCCAGTCCTGGGCGCGGATGAACTCCACGTTGTAGCCGTCGGCCTTCTCCAGGGCCTCACGGCGGAACACCCCGAGGAAGACGGTCTCGGCCGGTCCCGCCTCGCCACCCGTGTGGAAGGCCGCGTTGCCGACGCCGATCTTCGACGTCATCGCGGCGGCGACGGCGTCCTCCCAGGCGTTCTCGCCCTCGGCGTGCATGATGCCGCCGACGTTCTGCGCGCCCGTCTCCTCCAGGAGGCGGACGGCGGTGGAGACGTAGTTCGGCGAGAGCATCCCGTGGCCGTCGACCCGCACCACGACCGGGTGGCGGGACGCCTTGATCGCCGCGTTGAGCGCGGCGGGGGTGCGGCCGGTGGGGTTGGGGACGGTGTGGACCCGGGGGTCCTCCCGTACGAGCTCGGCGGCGATCTCGTCGGTGCGGTCCGTGGAGGGGCCGAGCGCGATCACGACCTCCATCTCGCCGGCGTACTCCTGCTCCAGGATGTGCCGGACCGAGTTACGGAGGTGACGTTCCTCGTTGAGCACCGGCATGATCACGGAGACGGAGGGGTACTGCGCGGCAGACATGTGGTCCTCAGGGGGTCCTCGGGGGCGCCGGGGTCAGCACCCCGGAGGGCGGCGCTATGCGGCCGCCACGTTACCGCGAACGAGGGACACGTTCGCGCGCCGCCGGGTCGCAACCCGGAATGCAGATCGTATGGGCCTACCGTGCGAAAGTCCCCCTTGCACCGCGGAGGTGTCCCCCCGTGCCCACGCCTCACCGCTCGCCCCGTTCACCGCACCCCCGCACCGCTCCCCCGCAGCGCAGGCCCAGAAAGCAGCAGACAGCGGCCCCCCGCCCGGCGCCCCGCTCGCGCACACAGGACGAGCGGCCCCGCTGGGGCATGCGCGTGGCCACGGGAATCTCCGTGCTGGTGCTCGGCGCGGGTGGCATCGGTCACGCGGTGGTGACCAGCCTGGAGACCGGGATCGACCGCGTCGACGCGTTCAAGGACATGAAGAACCGGCCGCAGGGCGGTAACGGCCTGAATCTCCTGCTCGTCGGCACGGACGGCAGGGACAAGATCACCGCTGGGGAGAAGAAGAAGTACAGGCTCGGCGGCGCCCCCTGCCACTGCACCGACACGGTCATGCTGGTGCACCTCTCGGCCGACAGGAGGCGGGCCAGCGTGGTGAGCCTGCCGCGCGACAGTTACGCGCAGATGCCCGCGCACATCGACGCGACGACCGGGAAGCAGCACGGAGGCCACCCGGTGAAGCTGAACGCCGCGTACGCGGAGGGTGGTGCGAACCTCACCGTCCGGACCGTGGAGCGTATGACCGGTGTGAAGATCGACCACTATCTGGAGGCCGACTTCACCAGCTTCATGAAGACGGTCGACACCGTGGGCAAGGTGAAGATCTGCACGCCCCGGCCGATGAAGGACTCGTACACGGGGCTCGACCTCGCGGCCGGTACGCATGAGCTGGACGGGGGCCAGGCCCTTCAGTACGTCCGCTCCCGGCACATCGACGGCGCGGCGGACCTGGGGCGGATGCAGCGCCAGCAGGCGTTCATGGCGGCGCTGATCAGGCAGGCCACCAGCAGCGGCGTGCTCATGAACCCGGTGAAGTTCCAGCAGGTCGTCTCGTCGATGCTGGGTTCCGTCCGGGCCGACAGGGGCTTCGGCACGAAGCAGATGCTGGCCCTCGGCAAGGCGATGCGCGGCTTCACCCCTGCCTCGTCCGAGTTCACCTCCGTACCGATCGAGAACCCCTCGTTCCCGGTCAAGGGCATCGGCTCGACGGTGAAGTGGGACGCGAAGAAGTCGAAGAAGCTGTTCCAGGCGCTGCGCGACGACAAGCCGCTCGCGCCGGCCCCCGCGAAGCAGCGGCCCGGGGCGAAGCTCGTCGACGTCTCGCCGCAGGAGATCCGGGTGCAGGTCTACAACGGAACCCCGAAGGACGGGCTCGGCAAGGACGTCGACGCGGCGCTGCGCGGTACGGGCTTCAACACCACGCGCGCCCCGCTCAACGGTGACCTGAGCGATCTGAAGCGGACCCTGGTGACGTACGACCCCCGCTGGGACCGTTCGGCGAAGGCCCTGGCCGCCGCGTTGCCGGGATCCGAGCTGAAGGCCGTGAAAGGCCAGGGACAGACGTTGAGGGTGACGGCCGGGTCCGACTACCGCTCGGTGCAGCGCGTGAAGGCGCAGGGCCCGCAGCACGGCGAATTCGGGGCACAGACGGGCGACGAGGTGGTCTGCCCGTGAGCCGCTCGGCTGCGGCTCAGTCGTCGATGCCGTCGGCCACGCGCTTCTCGCGCAGCTCCTTGATCGCTCGGCGCCTGGCCAGCCGGTGCGTACGGCGGATCTGGGCCTCCTGGTAGCGCCGCTTGTCGCGCTCCGTCTCCGGGACCACCGGCGGTACGGTGCGCGGCTTGCCGTCCGCGTCGACGGCCGCGAACACGAGGTACGCGCTGCCGACCTGCTGGGCGGGCGTCGACTCGTTCCAGCGCTCGGCCATGACGCGGACGCCGACCTCCATGGAGGAGCGGCCCGTCCAGTTCACCTGGGCGCGGACGTGAACAAGGTCACCGACGCGGACCGGCTCCAGGAAGACCATCTCGTCCATGGACGCGGTCACCGCGGGACCGCCGGAGTGCCGTCCGGCCACGGCGCCCGCCGCGTCGTCGACCAGTTTCATGATCACGCCGCCGTGCACCGTACCGAGGAGATTGGTGTCGCTGCCGGTCATGATGTGGCTGAGAGTCGTCCGTGAAGCCGCGGTCGGCTTGCCCGGAATCTCGCCCTCCGGGCGCTGGGCCTGATCTGTCATGCCCTCCACCTTATGCGCGGGCTTGCGTGCCGCAGAATGCATCAGCTTCGCAACAGCCCTGGACCAGTTTCGCTCACCCCCTGTAAAGGCCGTGGGCCCGCCCTGCACACTGGTCCGCATGAATGATTGGCCCGAAGGACGGACCGGCGACCGTGACCGCTACGGCCGGGGAAGTTCCAGCCCCCAGCCGGAGGGCGCCCGCGCCATGCCGCACATCCAGCGGCGCCCCGCGCCGCCGCAGGCGCCCCAGGTCCCCCCGCAGGGCCAGGGCTACGACGACCGCCACGCGAACACCCCCGGTTACGACAGCGGGTACAACACGGGCCAGGTCTACGGCGGCGGGAACGGCGGCGGCCAGGGCGGCGGCGGACGCGGCGGGGGTGAGGGCCGGAACTACGGCGACGGCGGTTACGTCCAGGGCAGCCCGGCTGTCGACTGGCGCCGCCGGCTCAAGATCGGCTCGCTGACCCTGGTGGTCGTGGTGCTCGCGGTCTCGGTCTCCACGTACTTCTGGGCCGACTCGAAGCTCAAGCGCGAAGTGGACCTCTCCAAGGTCATCGAGCGTCCGTCCGAGGGCGACGGGACCAACTACCTGATCGTCGGTTCCGACAGCCGTGAGGGCATGACGGCCGAGGACAAGAAGAAGCTGCACACCGGTTCCGCGGAGGGCAAGCGGACCGACTCGATGATGATCCTGCACGACGGCTCCAACGGCCCGACGCTGATCTCCCTGCCGCGTGACTCGAACGTCGAAATACCGTCGTTCGTCGGGTCCGAGTCCGGCAAGTCGTTCAAGGGCACCGGCCGTACGGTGAAGCTGAACGCCGCGTACGCAGAGGACGGCCCCGAACTGCTGGTCCGCACGGTCGAGTTCAACACCGGCCTGCACATCGACCACTACGTCGAGATCGGCTTCGGCGGCTTCGCCCAGATCGTGGACGCGATCGGCGGGGTGGAGATGGACATCCCGAAGGCGTTCAAGGACAAGAAGTCCGGCGCCGACTTCCAGGCGGGCAAGCAGACGCTGAACGGCGAGCAGTCCCTCGCCTTCGTCCGCACCCGGTACGCGTTCGCGCGCAGTGACCTGGACCGTACGAAGAACCAGCAGAAGTTCCTCGCGGCGCTGGCGAGCCAGACGGCGACCCCGTCGACGATCCTCAACCCGTTCAAGCTCTACCCGACGATGGGCGCGGGCCTGGACACGCTGATCGTCGACAAGGACATGTCGCTCTGGTCCCTGAGCCAGATGTTCTTCGCGATGAAGGGCATCACGGGCGGCGACGGTACGTCGATGAACATCCCGATCTCGGGCAGCGTGAACGGCAACCTGGTCTGGGACAAGGCGAAGGTCAAGCAGCTGGTGCAGGAGCTCAACAACGACGAGAAGGTCACCGTCACGAGCGACTGACCGCCGACCGCGCGATCGGCGGAGGGGCCCGGACGGGGTGCGTCACCGTCCGGGCCCCTCCGCGTCGGGCCACGGGCTCACACGACGCCTCCGGTCGGGCCCTGCGGTTCCACTTCACCCAGGTCCTCGTACAGCGCGCCAAGGACTCGCCCCGTGGGCTCGCCCTGCGGCGACAGCTCGGCCAGGCGCCACCGGGGGAGTTGTGACTCGACCTCGGGCGGGAGGTCGCCGTCCGCCGGATCGGCCAGTCCGTGGAGCAGCCCGAACGCGGTCTCCCTGGCCACCTCGCGGGCGATCTCCCCCAGCTCGCCGGGCGTCAGCCCGAGCCCCAGCGCCCGCTCGACGACTCCGCTCGCCGGGCCGTGCGCGCGGTACGCCTCGACCCAGAGGGGGGCCGCCGCACTCCATACGTCGATGTCCTGCCAGACCATGCGCAGGAACCGGTAGCGGGCCAGCTGAGGGATGTTCTCCTCGGCCTCGGATTCGGCCCACCCCTGCGCGTCGTCGGCACCCAGCGCCTCGAAGAGACGGGTGAGCTTGTCGATGTCGGTCATGGACAGGGAAGGTACGCCACGGGCTCGGTGCCTCCTGAGCCGAGTCGCTCACCCATCAGACGGTCTGGCCGAGGAGAAGCTCCACGGCGTGAACCATCCGTCGGAACGACCGGCTCCCCGCCGCTGCCGCGCGCAGGTCCATCACGCCCGAGAACTTGGCCTGGTGCAGGGTCTCTTTGTAGGACTCCGTCATCAGACCTTCCAGCTGGCTCTTGGCTCCCCGCTTGGCTTCGGAATCACCCGGCGCCACGGCGTCGTCCTTCACTGCGGGGTGCGCACACAGCGACTCGACGGCCGCCAGAAACCATGCTTCGTACTCGTGCCTGGCGATAACGATCTCCACAGGAACCGTCACAAGCCCGTCTGCCGGTGCGAGCGCGCGGGCGAGCTCGACCGGGCAGGTGACGTCGCTGTCGTCGCCATCCCTGAGAACCAGCACACCGCCCCGGCCCGGTACACGCGCAGCCTGGAAGCGTACGGCCTTGCCAAGTTCCTCGGGCTTACGCATCTTTCCCGAGTCGAGACGGAAGGGCTGCGCCACCTCCACCCAGGTCCCGCAGAATTCCGCAGCAATCCGGGTGACGAGCTCCCGTACGGCTGTCACCTCTCCGTGCCCTTCCACGATCGGGGCAACCACCGACACGGTCACTGGGCGGACTCCGGCAACAGCTGGTCCGTACGCAGCAACTCGCCTGGCGTGTAGAGCTGTTCCCTCATGGCCAGCGCTCCGGCGGCGTCGAGCCGCCCGATTCTCGTCACGCCGCCGATCGAACGCACCGCGCGCAACTGGGACAACTCGAAGTCATGGCGGTCCAGTAGGTCGGGACTGTGGCTCGTCACGATCACTTGGCGCCGCTCGCTCGCGTCCCGCAGAGCATCAAGCAGGACACCTGCCGCTGCCGGATGCAGTGCACTTTCCGGCTCCTCGATGCCGACCGTGCTGAGCGTGGCTCCCGTCCCGGCGAACAGAGCTACGAGCACACCCAGTGCACGGAGCGTCCCGTCGGAGACCGACTGGGCCTGAAAGCGCCATGGTCTCTTCGCCCCGGGCACATCCTGGGCGAATTCCAGCGTCTCCCAGTTCCCCAGATCCGAGCGGGTCACCTCATGCATGCCAGGGACGATCTGCTGCAGATACGCCTCCACCCTGGCCTTGTCGGCAGGCTCCAACCGGTGCAGCACACTGGCGATGTTGGCGCCGTCCCGGTGCAGGAAGTCGCCTGAGTCCGGCGTCTGTGGCTGCCGCATGACATCGGGGTTCAGGCTGAACACACTGATGCCCGCCAGGCCGTCGAACACCGGACGGAAGACATCGAGTCCCGCCGCGGAAACAAGGTAGAGACGCTGTTCGCTCACAGGGGGCATCACCGGTTCGGTCTGGTCCGCCAGCGCACCCCTTTCGACGCGGAAGCGGGCGTCGGCGACACGCTTCCCTTGCCCGTGGTGTGCGTCCAACCACAGCCCGCAGTTCTCGCGCGCGACACGAAAGCCTCCGCCCTGTACGGCGGCCACCTCGAATCCGTACTCGCCCTCGTAACCCGGACCACGGAATTCCAGGTCGATGGAAAAGTGCGTCGGGTGCCCGGTGGAGCGCCGACGGACTTCGGCAACACCACCGCGGCTCCGCAGCGCCTGGTCGAGCGAGGTCTGCAATGACTCGGAGACCAGCCTGAGCGCATCGAGGAAGTTACTCTTGCCCGAACCATTGGGCCCCACGAGCAGCAAGAGCCGCCCCAGCTCGACATCGGTCTCCGCGATGCTGCGGTAGTGCCGGAGCCGGACCCTGGTCAGCGAGAAGTGATTGTCCTGCATGTGCCCAGTCTGGCAGTGGCCCCGACCCGCGTCACACGTTCACTCCCGGACGCCGGTCGTGTCCCGCCCCCTTCTCTGCCGTTTGTCCTCCCACTCGACGCAGCCGGCCGGTCAGAACCTGCCCGTCCCGTTGGTAACTTGGGCTGCATCTGCTTGTCTTCAGCTCTTCGGGGGAACCATGAGCCAGCCGCCGCCGTACAACCCGTACAGCCAACCGCCCGCCATGCCCCCGTCCCCACCTGGGTTCGGCGCCCCGCAGCAGCCGTACGCCGGGCAGCCGCCCATGCAGTCCTGGCAGCAGCCGCCGATGCCGCCGGGCCAGCCGTACCCGCAGCAGCCGATGCCGTTCGGGCAGCGGGAGCAGCGCGGCCATCCGGTCGGCGCGTTCTTCCTCGGCTACTTCGCCTCGGTCGTCGTCTCGCTCGCCTACAGCGTCCTGGTCCTGGCCACGTACGAGGACCAGACGCGGAACACCCCGCAGATCCTGTACATAGCCCACGCCCTCCTCAACGGAGCGATCGTGGGAACCCTGATCGGGCTGATGGCGCGCCGCAGGAGCGGTGCGTGGATCAGCGGCGCGGTCATCGCTCCGCTCGGGGTCTTCTTCGGCCACACCAACGCGGTGCCGATGATCATCGCCGACATCAGCGGGATGGCCGCTGTCGGCGACATGATGGAGGACGACCCGTTCATCCCCGCAAAGGTCTGGTGGGGCAGCCATGGGGACACCGAATGGATCTCCCTGCTCGGCCTCGTGCTCGCGGCGGCCATGGCCTGGCTCCTGGCCTTCGCCACCGGCCGACGCCGCTGACCCGGACGGAAGGGTCCGGACGACCACCCGTCCGGACCTCGACAGGGCGGATGGGCGCGCGCCCGGGGTCAGTTACCGGAGGCGTACGAGACGAAGCCCGCCCATGCGCCGGGGCCGAAGGCGAGCCGGGGGCCCTGTACGTCCTTGGAGTCGCGGACGTGGACCGTGTGGGGTGTGGACGCCACCTCGACGCATTCGCTGCCGTTACTGCTGTCGCTGTAGCTGCTCTTGAACCACCCAAGCGCGGCCTGGTTGACCATGGCTCCCCCTGGACGTCAGTTGTCGGAAGCGTACGAGACGAAACCTGTCCATGCTCCCGGGCCGAAGGCGAGCTGAGGGCCTTGGAGTTCCTTGGAGTCGCGGACGTAAACTGTGCCGTGGCCGGCCGCGACCTCAACACATGAGTCGCCCTCACTGCTGCTGCTGTAGCTGCTCTTGAACCACTCAAGCGCGGAAGCGTCTCCGGCAGAGGTCTTGCTGATCATGTCTCTCCCAGCATTTGCTCAATGAAGGCCAGCGACTCCCGTGGAGCCAGAGCCTGGGCCCGGATCATCCCATAGCGCAGCTCAAGGATTCTGAGCTGCTTCGGGTCGGATACCGGACGGCCTGCAAAGGCGCCCTCCGACCGACCCACCGCTGTGCCATCCGCAAACTTCAATACCTCGATCCCACCGCCCATTCCGGCGTGGTCCTCACGGCTGGTCGGCATCACCTGAATCTCGACGCTCCGCAATTTGCCTACTTCCAGCAGGCGTTCGAGTTGGCGGCGCAGCACCATTGTGCCTCCGATCGGACGACAGAGGGTCACCTGTTCCTGAACGAAACTGAGGGCAGGAGCTGGTGACCTCTCAAAGATGCTCCGCCTGGCCATGCGCGCCGCCAACACCCTCTCCACCTCATCTTCCGAGTACGCGGGCCGCCTCATCTCGAACAGCGCCCGCGCGTACTCCGGCGTCTGCAACAGGCCGTGGATGTTGTGGTTGCTGTACAACCCCACCTCCACCGCCCGAGCCTCCATGTTCGTCAGATCCCGCACCTTCTTCGGGTACCGGACCTCCGCCACGTCCTTCTTCATCGCGGACAGCTTCCCGCCCGCGCCCACGACGTCGTCCGCCCTGTCCAGGAACTCCGGGCGGGGGATGCGCCGACCGCCCTCCACCTTGTAGACCAGGTCCTCGCCGTAGCCGACCGCCGCCCCGAACTCCGCCGCCCGCAGGCCCGCCGCCTCGCGCCAGGCCTTGATCTGGCGGCCCACCGCCGCTACCACCGCCACCCCCGACTCGTCGTCGGGATCGACGTCCCAACCGGGCTCGTCCGCACCGCCGTTGCCGCGTTCCGTACCGTCGCCGCCCACGCTCATACGTGCCCCACTTCCCGACCCACGTGCCGTACGTCCTCAACCGCCTCTGTTCCCCGCACGTCACGCCGGACAGCCGGGACAGCACCGGACAAGCCCAGGACAGTTACCGTACGCAAGGGCTTCGTCACTGTTCACGGTACGCACGCGCGGGCACGCTGAGTGACGTGAACCCAGAAACCACGCTTTCCCGACGACCCGTCGACACCCGGTCGTTCACGGTGCTGCTGTCCCCCACCCGTCGGGGCGCCCGCCTTGCCCGGCTGCTCACCGTGGCGCATCTCGACCTCTGGGGGCTGCCCTCCGATTCGGCCGCGCACATCGTCGCCGAGCTGGCGACCAACGCCACGGTGCACGGTCGGGTACCGGGTCGGGACTTCCGGTTGGAACTCGCCGTCCGGCACGGCTCGTTGCTACGCATCGAGGTCTCCGACGCCCGTGGGGAGTGCCTGCCGCCGGGTCCCGGCGCCGTCAAGCCGCCCGCCGAGGACTCGGAGGCCGGGCGCGGTCTGCTCATCGTCGACGCCCTCGCCGACCACTGGGGGGTCACCCCTGGGCCCGTGCCCCGCAAGACGGTGTGGGCGGAGCTCTCCCTCGTACCGTGAGGACGGCGAATGCCCCCGGCGACGAAGCGACGTCGCGGGGGCATTCTCTCGGCCCCTCAGTCCTTGGGGATGCGCACCGCACACGTGGAGAACGGGTCGTTCCGCACGCACTCGAACAGGTCGCGCCACGGGCTGCTGGTGTCCTGGGCGCCCTCGGCCACGGTCTCCTCGCATGTGGCGTCCGACAGGCCCCAGAGCGATCCGTCCGGCCAGCCGGCCTGCCGCGTCCGGTTCTCCACCGCGTCGAGACAGCCCTCCGGTGCCTTGAGGCGCTTGAGCTCCTTCACGAGTTCCAGATACTTCGGATTCCGGAGCGAGTCCGCCTGCTCGTCCAGCACCCTCTTCGCCTCGTTGCGCTCCTGCGCAGACGCGTCCGGGTTCTGATAGGTCCTCAGCGCGTTGGCGTTCTTCTCCAGGACCTTCCGGATCTTCTCCCGGTCCGTCGGATTCGTCGGCGACGTCTCCGGGTTCGTGAAGGCCGCCAGTGCCGAGCTGATCAACTCCAAGGCGCGCGTGGCGAACTCCCTGACCGCCTCCGGCACGCCCGGCTTCGAGAGCGCCACCAGAGTGGCGGACATGATGTCCGCGAGCCTCGTGTACGTGGCCCGGTCATCCGGCGACGCCTTCGGGTCCAGACTCCTTCTGATCGCCTCGTTGAGCCCGATGGCGATTCTCGTGTACGTGGCCCGGTCATCCGGCGACGCCTTCGGGTCTCCGACCACCTTCAGCGCTTCGTTGAGTCCCTGTACGTACCGCTCGTACGCGATTCTGTCGTCCGGATCCGTCTTCGGGTCGTCGATCGCCGCCAGCGTCCTGGCCAGCGTGTCCTTCAGCTTCTGCTTCTCCGCCTCCGGTACGTCCAGAGCCTCTATCCGGCCTTCCACTTCCTTCTGCAGCTCCGTCGCGGGCACCTTCGACTTCTCGGGGTTCACCTGCCGGCTCTCGTCCTCCTGGGGCGACTCGGTCCGGGACTCCTCCTGCGGGGATTCGGGCTGCGGCTGCTCCGTCTGCGGCGACTCGGGCTGGGGCTCCTGCGGCTGGGGCTCCTGCGGAGTGGGCGGAGGAGGGGGAGGAGGGGGAGGAGGGGGAGGCGTAGGTTGCGCGATCGGAGCTTGCGCGACGACGCCGGGCGCGGCCACAGCAGTGGCCATCCCCGTAGGCACCGCGAGTGCGGCAGCCAGGCAGGAGGCGCCCACGACACGGGACATCTGCCGCCGAATGACTCTGGGCATAGCGGTTCCAGGTGCGCTGGGAGGGGTGCTGCGGTGCCCTCGTGGGCTCGGGTCCGTCAGACGGTCCGAGGAGGACCGGAGATCCATTGCTCAACGGTTCACAAGCGCTACGAGAACAACTCTTCGCCCGGTCATGTCATGACGCAACTCGGACGGCGAGTGCCCTCCTACCGTGACCGTCTCCACCGGGTCGCGGGAATCCACGACCCGGTGGACCGCGACCCGGCCACCCGCGACATCAAAGACTTAAAGAACTTGGGAAATGACCCAACCAAACCCACCCCGCCTCTCCCGGAGGCTCGGTCACCCACACGGGTGAGGTTTGCCAACTGAGCTGGATTTTCGGTGGGTTGGTGGGCATATGCTCACGCTCACCACCGCAAACATGTCGGCCCCCGACCGGGACTCACAATCCCGACCGAGGGCCTGACCAACGAGGAAGCAAGACCTTCCTGATGGCTACCCAGCAGATTAACGCGCTCTCGCGCGCCCTGGCCGAGGTTCCCGGCCCTTCCGGCGTGATCCACGTCGTGGTCCCGCACACCCGGCTGTTCACGATCGTCGGCAACCATCTCGCCCAGCACGGCGAGCTGTCACTCGTCGCCATCGGGCTGTCCGTGCACATCCAGTCGCTGCCCGGCGGGGCCAGGATCGGCATCAAGATCCTCGCGGCCCGCTTCCCGGAGAGCGAGACCCGCATCGCGTCCGCCCTGCGGGAGCTGGAGTCGCACGGCTATCTGCGACGCACGCGCAGCCGCCTGCCCAGCGGCCGGATCGTGACGCGCACGGTGTCCTACAACCGGCCGGGGGCCGGCCAGGAACCGGCGCCTGTGGAACGGATGGCGAGGGCGACCGTGGCCGACCTGGTGCCGACGGCCTCAGCACCTCCTCCACCACCACCGCCACCCGCGCCGGAACCCGTAGCCGTCGCCGTGCCCGTACCGGCTCCCGTACCGGCTCCCGCACCCGCACCGCCCCCCGTCCTCCTACCGGCTCCCACCGCACCGAAGCCACCGCCCCCGCCGCTCCCCCGGCCGGGTGCGCTCACCCCGCAGCTGCACAGCGCCGCCACCGCGCTCCTTGCCGGACTCCGCCGCGACGCGCCCCAACTGGTGCTGTCGACAGGCGACGTCGAGCTGCTGGCTCCCGCCGTCGCCACCTGGCTGGAGCGCGATGCCCACCCGGACGCGGTCCGCCGCACACTCACAGCCGACCTGCCCCACCCGCTGAAGCACCCGGCGAAGCTCCTGAGGCACCGCCTGACAGCCCTTCTGCCGCCCCCGCTCCCCGGCTCGCCGGTCCACACCCCCGTACGCCGCACCGTCCCCCTCCAGAACTGCGAAGGCTGCGACCGCGCCTTCCGCTCCACGGAACCCGGACACTGCCGCGACTGCCGGTCCGAGCTCGCCAGGGCCGCGTAGCGCACCCTCCCTTCCCATCCACTTGCCTCACCAGGTATCTTGCATCGCATGGAACCAGGTGATTCGACCAAGCAGGCACGGGCAGCCGCCCAGCTGCGCAAGGGCGTCCTGGAGTACTGCGTACTCGCCCTGATGCGGGACCGCCCCCGCTACGGCGTGGAACTCCTCCACGCCCTCCAGGACTCCGGGGCCCTCGCCACCAGCCAGGGCACGGTCTACCCGTTGCTCTCCCGGCTCCGCCGCGACGACCTGGTCACCACCACGTGGCAGGAGTCCGCCTCCGGACCACCCCGTCGCTACTACGCGCTCACCGACAGCGGCCGGGCCGCACTCGACGAGTTCACCCGCGTCTGGCCCGGCTTCCGCGATGCCGTCGACGCCTTCCTGACCACCCCGCCCCCCTCCACCGGAGACCTCGCATGAAGACCTCTGCCGACCCTGTACGCGATTACCTCTCGGCCGTCGAGCGCGAGGCCTCCGCACTCCCCGCAGACCGCCGCCAGGAACTGCTCGCCGACCTCACCGAACACATCCAGGTGTCACGCGCCGAACGCCCCGATGCCGCGATCGGCGAGATCCTGGCGGCGCTGGGCGACCCCCGCACGATCGCGGCGACGGCGCTGGCCGAGGCGGGGACCGGGGCTGTCGGGGCCGGCGGGAGCCCGGCCGGGGGCAGTGCGGACGCGCCCGTCCGGCGCGGCAAGGTGCACCCCCTGGTCCCCCTCCTGATGCTCACGCTCCCGTACCTCGTCGCGGCGCTCCTCCCCGACGTGGCCGCCGCACAGTTCTGCAGCACCCTGTTCCGCGTCATCGGCGCGGTGCTCCTCTGCACCTCGGTGCACTGGACCGCCGTCCACAAGACGACCGGCGTGCTGCTCACAGCCGTCCTGCCGACCGTCGCCATCAGCATCTGGGTCTCGTCCGGCGCCGCCCCGTCGAGTGACACCACGGCGCTCCTGGCCAACCTGGCGACGCTCGCCCTGCTGGCCGGCACGGCGGCGTGGCTCTGGCGGGTCCGTCGCGCCTGAGACGTCGTCTCCGCCCTTGCGGGGACCCGGGGGGCCCGGGGCGGCCGAAAGGAGCGCGCATGGGCGCCTTCCTCCGCCACGCGGCACCAGCCCGTGCGGACTTCCCCTTCGCGTCCGGCGATACGTCCGAGCACGCGAGACGGCCCCCGGATCGCGCTCCGAGGGCCGTCTCGCTGATGCGCCGCCCAGCCGGGTTACGGCAGGTTGCGCGCCATCACGATCCGCTGGACCTGGTTCGTGCCTTCGTAGATCTGCGTGCTCTACGGCATACATCGACCTGGCCTGCCAAAACACACTGAAAGTGAGGGGCCGCCCAGGATTCCCCCAGGATCAGTCCAGAAGCGGTGCTCTCACGCACGAGGAACGTAACCAACCTGGCGCTCACTCTGGGGAAGCCGAGTACCTTTCGACGCTGGCCCGTCCGGTGGAGCGGTCGAGTAGGCGCAGCTCCCAGGGCCCACTGTTCACGTCGAAGTCTTTCCCGAACCCCACCCACTTGCCTGCCATACGGCGACCCGTCGGCTCGATCAGTAGCTGAACAGCACCGTGGTAGCGGGCACCGTGGTAGTAGCCGTCCAGCGCCGTCTGTTCCGTCCACGTGCCTGTGATGATGTTCCGGTCCACGGTCAGGTCCAAAGACAGGGGGCTGTCCGGGTTGGTCGACGCCCCGGGCAGGCTCTGGGCTGTCAGCCTGTTGCCGTGCTGGACGATGACGACATGGTGCTTGCAGT
Source organism: Streptomyces finlayi (assembly GCF_014216315.1). NCBI lineage: Bacteria > Bacillati > Actinomycetota > Actinomycetes > Kitasatosporales > Streptomycetaceae > Streptomyces > Streptomyces finlayi. The sequence goes on along the minus strand of NZ_CP045702.1, from coordinate 4,770,709 downwards.
CGAAAGTCTCGTCACGGCTGGACGAGTAGAACTCGTACCGAGACAGCCAGATACCTGCGTACTCTCCCTGCGTCTCCGGCTCCGGACTTGTGACGGCACTGGTCGTGCCGACTTCCCCAGCTTCCATATCGTGGCCTCCTGCGCCGTCTGAGTGGACGCGTGTCATGGGGATCGCAAAGCCTAGTGACTCGGGGGCGCGGCCAGTGAACTGTTTTAGCGCTCGCGCGTACAGCGGGCGGCACGTCCTGGTCATCCCGGACTCCCAACGCTGCACAAGTCGCTTGGAGGCATCGTTCGGTTCGCCCAGTTCTTCCCCCGCCCCACGTAATCCCTGGGCGAACTCGTCTTGGCTGAGATTCATCGACTTGCGTACGGAGGTCAGGACGTCGTTGGGAACTCGCTCGCGCTCGGCCGTAGTCGTCATGGTCCGAGGCTAGCGACGCGGGACCTCCAATGACACCGGTTTGACGCCCTCGGAACGACGTCGAGATGACGCCGGAGGGTCGTCTCGAACGTCGCCGCAATGGTCGAGGTTAATCCGGAGCATGGTCGACATGTCCATCCGCATCAGCGCCTACAAGGTGAGAGCCGACGGTACGCAGACCGAGTCGCGAACCCTGTACGAGGGTGAGGGCGGAGCGCCCCTCGCGACTGGCGTTATGCCCCCGTGCCTGTGCCCGAGGTGCAGAGGCGGGCGGCATGAACGGAGCACGTCGGACATCCAACTACGTGGAGGTAGGCCAGCATGAGTACGGCAGTAGTGATCCGCGACCCGAAGACGTACGTCACGCCGGACGTGTGGGAGCGGGAGGTTACCCTCCTCCTCCGGAACCCGGAGAACACCCGCGAACTCGCGGAGGCCAAGTTCGGGCAGGCCATCGCCTACCTGGTCACGTGCGGCGAGAACCCGGACCTTCTCATGGGTCCGTCCGAGCAGGTGGACGAGGCGTGGCACTCGTTCATGCTCGACTCGATCCCCTATCACCACTTCACCAACCGGCACTTCGGCCGGTACATCCACCACGTTCCCGAGCTTCCGGGAACGAGGGCCGGGGTCCAATGTCTCAGCGACGACGAGGCGACGCGGGACGGGCACGACTCCAGGACCGGCGGCCCGCTGGTCCTGGAGCAGACGATCAAGGCCATCAAGGCGGCCGGGTTCGAGATCGACCCCGACCTGTGGGGCATGGAGAGTGCAGCCGACTGCAACCAGTGCCACGCCGGGTGCCACGACTCACCCAAGTAGAACTGCATAGCCGTTGAGTTGGGGCCTACCCCGTACGTTGGGAGTAGGCCCCTTCTGCTGGAAAGGATCACCGCATGTCATTGGCTGAGTCCTGGGACAAATACGCGGTCGGAAGCAAGCCGCGCAGGGCAGTGAACGCCACGGGCGAGACGACGTGGCTGAACTGGACTCAGTACGCCGAACACGGACCGAACGAGAGCGTTCTAGGACCCGTCGCCGGACGTCGGGTGCTGGAACTCGGCTCAGGCAGCGGGAGCAACCTGGCGCACCTGGTCACGCTCGGTGCGACGGGCCTGGGAGTGGACGTTGCACCTGCCCGCGAAACGGTCGCGAAGGAGCGTTGGGCTGGCCTGGCCGGTCTTGAGTTTCGCACCGCAGAGGTGACGGCATTCCTGACCGAGACGGACGAGACGTTTGACGTCGTGCTCTCAATCTTTGGTGCCGTGTGGTTCGTCGATCCGCGAACCCTGCTACCGCTGATTCGATCACGCATGATTTCGGGCGGCACTCTCGCGTTCTCCCACCTCCCCGCCGGAATCCAAGACGTGAAACTAGGCGGGGCAGGGTTGCGGCACAATCACAGCCTCGACGCATGGGAGCGTCTGCTCACAAGCCACGGATTCACGGCGGTGTCAGCATCGCTTATCGATCCGCCGCAGGACAGGACCGTGGGCACGATGCTCGTACGCGCGCTGGCGTGCTGACCGCGCGCGTACGGCAACACTGACCAACGAATGAACGCCCCTGCCGAGAATGGCAGGGGCGTTCATTTGCTTTGTTCGGGTGATCAGAGGAGCGCGTGGAAGGGGTTGAAACCTCTGGCCGGTTCCGGCTGCTTCACTGGCATCGGCTCCGGTGACTGCTTCGGTGCTGTTCTGTAAGTGTCGATCTGTACGACCGTGGCGCGCTTCTCATCACGCTCCGGGTCAGCCGGCCGCGACAGAGGGCTTCGGGAAACGTCGCATCGGTTCTGCTTACGGTCCGCGCTGGCCGGCTGGGGCACAGCGTGAGCGGAACTGCCGTCTTCGAGTGTGAAGACGGTGGAGGGTCGGCCGGTCTTCCCCGACCGTTCCACGGTCACCGTGATGCCGGGAAGCACCTTGACCTCACCGGCGGTGGCTCCCACGTACGGGAGTACCTGTGAGGACGTGGCCCGACCGCCGTGCATCTCGATGCGTGCCCGGACCTTGTCCGCGAGGCTGAGGGGCTGACGGTTCGCCTTCGGGGACGTGGCCCCCTTGGTAATGCGAACAGTGTCCTGGACGGAGCGCCGGACCAGGCTGAAAGCGGCCGAAAGGATCTCTCCCGTGATGGACTCGGAGCACTCGGACGCGGCCAGGCAGGCAGCGACCCTGAGTGTCTGTTCTGCGGTCCGTTCGATGAATACTGCCTGTCCGTCGGGCAGGGTCTCACCCAGGATGCGGGCGTATCGGCGTACGACCTTCCACAGGGGGCGGGCACCGTCGGAGAGTGTGATGACGCGGGTGCGTGCAGTGGCCCATCCGTAGGCGTCGGCCAGTTCTCGGCTGTCGATGTCGGGCAGGCTCACGCGGTCGTCGTCGAGCATGGGAACTGATCCCAACAGGAAGGGGAGGATGCGGTTGTACGAGCCTCCGGCCGCTTCCGACTCCCCTACGTATTTGGTCCAGTCGGAGGGGGTGACGTGGCAGTGCAGGACCATGGCGGGGTCGCGTACTTCCTGAGCCTCTTCCTTGGTGGTGTTGCGGAGCGTGGCACCGTCCCAGGCCGCCCGGAGTTTGGTCGTGAACGAGGGGTCACGCTTGCCCCTGCGGAGCACTTCCGACCATTCCTCTTCCACTACGAGGGTGCGCACGTCGCGCCCCTGTTCCGTCTCGGCTGTGGCCTCCTGCTGGCCCCACAAGTGGTTGACCAGGCTCGCCCCGGACGTGATCCCGGATGTGGTGTGGGTCACCAGGAAGCGGCTTACGGACTTCTCCAGAACATGGTGTGCTGCCCGAAGTGCCGACCCCTTCCCGCGTCCCGTACCGGCGACCAACGCACTCCACAGCAGCACCGGACGGCCGTTGCCACGGGAGGAGACCTTGACGGTTCCGCCGATGGCTGCCGACCACATCGACAAAGCGGACACGTACACACCCAGTTCATCCGTTTCCAGGTACGGGGAGATCTTGCGGACGGAACGGCCTATCGGGCCGTAGAGAACGGGGGTGTTCATGCGGCTGTCACTTCCTGGGAGTTGGTTCGGTTGAGAGGGACGACAGGGCGCCACCAGCCGCCGTCCTTGGTCTGCGTATGGGGGTCCTTGGCTGTCTTGCGCAGCAGGGGGAGCATGTCGCCCCCGTCCGCCGGAATGATCACGGCGGTACATCGCACTGCCTTGTCCATGGGGATGCGCCGTGCGACTGAGGCAACCGTCAACAGGTCGTCACTCACGACCCCTGTGCGGTCCTTAGAAGCTGTTGTTAAAACGGTCTTGAGGGTTGCGTTTCCGCTGGTCAGGCATGAAGTGGGCTGGGTGCGGAAGGGTTCGGGCGTCATGGTTGTCCGAGCATGGAGGTGCGGGGAATGCCGTCGGTGAAAGGGCTGCTGGAGGAGCGGGAACGTGCGGCGAGGCAGCGGGTGGAGCTGCTGCGTGAGGAGGCCGAGCGGGTCCTGGCCGCGCTGCGGGAGGCCGAGGCGTTCTGGGAGCGGAAGGTCGTCGCGCTGGAAGAAGTCGATGACGCCTTGGCCGTGGGCCCGGAGTCCGTGGCGGGCGGCGGGGTGGAAGTGGAGGATGTGCTGTCGGCTCCGCCGGTCGTGGCGGGGTCGGTGGTGCCGCAGTGGCGGGAGGGACTGTCGGTGTCCGCGCTCACGCCGGACTATCAGCGCATCATCGGTGTCCTGGCCGGCCGGGAGGCCGACGGGGCGGATGGTGACCGGTCGATGATCTGCAGGGAGATCGCCGCTGGGCTGGGCCTGGAGTTGGTGCCGGCGAAGGTGGAGGGGGTGCGGTCGAAGGCGAAGAAGATGGTGGCCCGTGGGTGGCTCATCGAGGTGCGGGCGGGGCGGTTCACGCTCGCGGACGGTCTGCGAGGCGACGGCTCATGACCATGGTCATCGACCACAGGACCATCGCTTCGGCACTGACGGCCGTGGTTTCGAAGTCACGGGCCAGACGACGCGAGCGCATCAGCCAGCCGAAAGACCGTTCCACTACCCAACGGCGGGGAAGAATCCTGAAGCCCTTGGTGTCGTCAGTACGCTTGACGACCTCCAGCACGATGTTCAGCGCCTTTGCCGCGCCGGCGAGGACGGGGCCGGTGTAGCCGCCGTCGGCCCAGATGAGGCGGAGCCGGTCGAACTTCTTGCTCAGGACGGGCAGGAGGGCCTGGAACGCGTCGCGGTCGCCGGTGTCGGCAGGCGTGACGTGCACGCTCAGCAGCAGCCCCAGGGTGTCGGTCACGATGTGCCGACGCCTCCCGTTGATCTTCTTGTTTCCGTCGTAACCACGTGAGGCGGCCGGAACGTTGGCGGCGGCCTTCACCGACTGCGAGTCCACGATCCCCGCGCTCGGCTGCGGGTTCCTGCCTGCCCGCGTCCGGACCTGCTCGCGCAGCCGGTCGTGGAGCTCGGCGATCAACCCGTGCTCCCGCCACCGGCGGAAGAACGCATACACCCGCTCCCAGCAGTGAGGTTCCCCCGAGATGCGGAAGATGATGACAGAGGGTCAGATGGTTCTCATGAGAGGAACATCGACCATGGCTGCCCCCAGGAAATAAGCTGGTCGCCAATCCGCGGTTGCACGCATACGTCAGTGAAGGGGCGTAGGACTCGCCCTTGGTATCAAGGGGCCGAGGCCACCGTTTCGTTAACGCCTCCTCCTCCGCCCACCCGTACGCCATGTGCCCACGCGCTGGAGGGGAATGGACTCCCGCCCCTGGCGATGTTGTCGCATTCCGCTTCCCAGTGCTGAGCGTCACCCTGCGTACTGAACATCCAATCTCCCTGGCGGGCGTCCCATGGGATGTTGTGCCCGTGTGTGGCGCACTCCTCCCGCTTCTTCTTCGAGGGTGCATCCATAGACGCCACCGTGCCCGGAATCAGCAGGCACCGAGCCGAAGCGGACGGAGCCAGCAACCCGGCCCTGATCAGGCTGCAGCGCGTCTGGCGGTACCGACCCGCGCTGCACGTCTGCCCCTTCTCATTGGTCAGGATGAGTTCCAGTTCACCGGACCCCAAGGGTGCATGTCCGCCCCTTTGCATCCGGTCCAGAGCAAGCAGCCACATGCGGGTTTCAAGATGGAGAGCGGCGCTCCCAATGGCAGGGTTCGAGCGCTCCGGTCGGTAGACCTTGGCAAATCGGTAGCTCACCGCGTCACCTGCCTGTCCAGCCAGTGGTCCAGATCCACAGGGCGGCACCGGAGCGACTGCCCGACCCTCCGAAATGGGATCTCCTCCCGCTTCCAGTTCTCGTGCACCCAACTACGGGGTTTAGCCAGAAACTCAGCCACATCATTCAAAGTCATGAGCTTGGTCAATATGTCCTCCGAAAATAAAAAACCCCCGAGTGGCCTCGGGGGCATGTGAATCTTGAATATGGAATGGAGTCATTAACTCCCAGACTTGAGCACAGCGCCCAATACGTCCTTGGTCTTCTCAGTCAGCTCGCCTCCCGCCTTGCCAGCAAGCGTGCTCAGGAAGCCCTCTCGGCGAGCCTTCTTCAAGTGATCCTTGACGGTCTCAGGGCGGCGCCCGATCACTCGGGCCAGCCACGGGACGGGAGCGGGAGCCCCACTGTCCGCCATGCCGGTATAGGTGGCGGCCAACATCGCCAAGTACCGCTCAGAAACTCCCTCACTAGCCAAGATCTCACCAGCGACCCGTCCGCCCTCTTCGAGCTTCCGAGCCACGTCCTCCAGCGTGCGCTGAGCCTCTGGAGCCACTTTGGCTACGTTCATCGCTGCCGCGATGTCCAGCCTGCGCAGCACGGTCGTAGAGATGCCTCGGGCAACGTCACGAGTGGGCGCGTCCGCAGCAGGCTCCACGGTCATCCGCTGCGGGCCACCTGTCACAGGGCCGGTCGGCCACCACATCCGTACTACCCAACTTCCCTGCTGCTGACTGATCTCAAACCCGCTCTCATCTGCTTCCACACCTCCCACTGTAGCACCACACAGGGTGGTCCACCCTGTGTTGACAACCCTGGGTGGTCATGACGCAGACTTAGTGAGGGCCCGGTCAGCGGGCTCGATGGCTGAAGGGGTGGGCTCGCCAGTGGCAAGGGCTTGGGTAGCAAGGTCGACAGACGACCCGAAGAAGTGGACGACCTTTTGGTACGACCCGGATGGGAAGCAGCGGCAAAAATCCTTTGAGACTAAGAAGCGCGCCGACGACCAGCGCAAGGAACAGGAACTCGACGCTGGTACCTACCTGGATGACAGGTTGGGCAAGCAGCCGGTGACGAGTGTCTGGGAGCAGTGGACGCAGCAAAGGAGGCTGGAGAACAGCACCAAGAAGCAGTACAGATCGATCCAGAACACCACCCTGGAACCGTTCTTCAAGGCCCGCTCCATCGTGTCCTTGAAGGTCGCGGACATCGAACAATGGCTGCTGTGGATGGAGCAGGACAGAAACCTCTCTGCCCGGACTCGGCGTCAGCGGTTTTCGTTCTTCTCCGGGATGATGGATTGGGCTGTCGTCAACGAAATCATCGGGCGCAATCCGTGCAAGAAGATCAGGCACGCAGGCAGCCGTGCCAAAGAAATACGCGAGCACAAGAGCAACGCCCGGCGGCTGACGACTCGGGAAGTGCTGGCCATGCTGAACGGGGTCCCGCCCCGATATCGGGCGATGCTCTGGCTCATGGCGGGATGCGGTCTCCGGATCGGCGAGGCCATGGCGGTCTCACGCGATCAGATCGACTTCCAGGCCGGGGTCCTACGCGTCGATTTCCAGATAGCGGAGGACGGTGAATCCGAGTCAGGAAAGAACAGCGCGCTACAGCGGCGGCACATCAAGGCCCGTGACGAAGAGGAGCCGGGGCGAGTGGTGCCCCTTCCGCCGAACGTGGCCTTCGAGCTGCGCAGGCACATCAAGAACCACGGCGTCTGGGGATCAGAGCGCCTGCTGTTCCCCAACGTCACTCGCACCGGGTACCTGTACGCCTCGTACTTCTACCGGCAAATCTGGCTGGTCGCCCTGACGAAGGGTGAGGTGACCTACTGCAAGCCGCACTCCATGCGGCACTACTACGGGTCCCGGCTGCTCTATGCGGGCGTCCCTGAGAACGACGTTGCCGACTGGATGGGGCACAGCAGCACGGACGTGCTCCGCGAGCACTATCACTACATCTTCGAGGGTGCCGAGCAGCGAGGGCGCGCAGCCATCGCCACCATGCTGACCCCCGACGCGGACGACCCCACCGAGCGAGACGAAGTCGCCTGACCCAGCCCATACGAAAAGCCCCCGGCATCACGCCGGGGGCCTTGTCGTTTATGCAGGTCAGCAGCCGTTCCGGGGCCAGAGTCCGCCCAGGATTCCCCCAGCATGACGCCCAGGAAGGGTCCGGAACGGGCCCGAACGGACCGGAAGCCGATCACCTCTCCGGGATCACCGGAAAAGGCGACTGACCTGCGAAAACCCTGCTACGGCAGGTTCCTTGCCATGACGATCCGCTGAACCTGGTTCGTACCTTCGTAAATCTGCGTGATCTTCGCGTCGCGCATCATGCGCTCCACCGGGTAGTCACGCGTGTAGCCGTAGCCTCCGAGCAGCTGGACCGCGTCCGTCGTGACCTCCATGGCGACGTCCGACGCGAAGCACTTGGCCGCGGCGCCGGCGAACGTGAGGTCGCTGTCGCCGCGCTCCGACTTGGCGGCGGCCGCGTACGTAAGCTGGCGGGCGGCCTCGATCTTCATGGCCATGTCCGCGAGCATGAACTGCACGCCCTGGAACTCCGCGATCGGCTTGCCGAACTGCTTGCGCTCCTGGACGTAGCCCTTGGCGTAGTCGAGGGCGCCCTGTGCGACGCCGAGCGCCTGGGCCGCGATCGTGATGCGGGTGTGGTCCAGGGTCTTCATCGCCGTGGCGAAGCCCGTGCCCTCCTCGCCGATCATGCGGTCGGCGGGGATACGGACGTTGTCGAGGTAGACCTCGCGGGTCGCCGAGCCCTTGATGCCTAGCTTGCGCTCCGGGGCACCGAAGGAGACGCCCTCGTCGGACTTCTCGACGACGAACGCCGAGATGCCCTTCGAGCGCTTCGTCGGGTCGGTGACGGCCATGACCGTGTAGAACTCGGAGACGCCCGCGTTGGTGATCCAGCGCTTCACACCGTTGAGGACCCAGAAGTCGCCGTCGCGGACGGCCCTGGTCTTCATGCCCGCCGCGTCCGAACCGGCGTCCGGCTCGGAGAGGGCGTACGAGAACAGCGCCTCGCCCTTGGCGAGCGGGCCCAGGTACTTCTTCTTCAGGTCCTCGGAGCCGGAGAGGATCACCGGGAGCGAGCCCAGCTTGTTCACGGCCGGGATGAGGGAGGAGGAGCAGCAGGCGCGGGCCACTTCCTCGATGACGATGACCGTGGCGAGCGCGTCGGCGCCGGCGCCGCCGTACGCCTCGGGCACGTGGACCGCGTGCAGGTCGGCGGCGACGAGGGCGTCGAGGGCCTCCTGCGGGAAGCGGGCCTCCTCATCGACCGCTGCCGCGTACGGGGCGATCTTCGCTTCGGCGAGCGAGCGGACCGTGTCGCGGAGCATGTCGTGCTCCTCCGCCGGACGGTACAGGTCGAAATCGGTCGAACCCGCCAAGACTCTCACTCCCCAAATGTGCTAACTACCGTTAAGTAACCCAATTTTAGTGGGCCGGGCGCGCAATGGCATACGCGGACGGCGCGTGAGCTTGACGACAGGGGTGGGACAAAGAGGGTCTGTAGCGGGCATGTAGGGGATGGGACCGGGCGCGTGGCGGGCGGGTGGGGGCCGCCCGGGGGCCGGGGTGGGGGAAATACCGGGATCCAGGGCCCGACTATGCTCGGCTCCGCACGCCTGTCCGTATCTCCCTGGAGCACTCGATGGCCCTCAAGATCACTGTCATCGGCACCGGCTACCTCGGCGCCACCCACGCCGCGGCCATGGCGGAGCTGGGCTTCGACGTCCTGGGGCTCGACGTCGTGCCGGAGAAGATCGAGATGCTCTCGGCGGGCAAGGTGCCGATGTACGAACCGGGGCTCGAAGAGATCCTGCGCAAGCATGTCGCGGGCATCGAGGGATCTACCGGCCGGCTGCGGTTCACGACCTCCTGGGAGGAAGTGGGCGCCTTCGGTGACGTCCACTTCGTCTGCGTGAACACTCCGCAGAAGCACGGCGAGTACGCCTGCGACATGAGCTATGTGGACAGTGCCTTCGAGTCCCTCGCGCCGCAGCTGACCCGGTCGGCCCTCGTCGTCGGGAAGTCCACGGTGCCGGTGGGCTCCGCCGCGCGGCTCGCGGCACGGCTCGCCGAACTGGCTCCGGTGGGTGCGGATGCCGAGCTGGCGTGGAACCCGGAGTTCCTGCGGGAGGGCTTCGCCGTCCAGGACACGCTGCACCCGGACCGGATCGTGGTCGGGGTGCGGAGCGAACGGGCCGAGAAGCTGCTGCGTGAGGTGTACGCGGGGCCGGTCGGGGAAGGGTCGCCGTTCGTGGTGACGGACTATCCGACCGCCGAGCTGGTCAAGACGTCCGCGAACTCGTTCCTCGCCACCAAGATCTCCTTCATCAACGCCATGGCCGAGGTCTGCGAGGCGGCCGACGGTGACGTGGTGAAGCTGGCCGAGGCGATCGGGCACGACGACCGCATCGGGAAGAAGTTCCTGCGGGCGGGCATCGGGTTCGGTGGCGGCTGCCTTCCCAAGGACATCCGGGCGTTCATGGCCCGCGCGGGTGAGCTGGGCGCGGACCAGGCGCTGACGTTCCTGCGCGAGGTCGACTCGATCAACATGCGGCGCCGCGGGCACATGGTCGAGCTGGCGCGGGAGGCCGTGGGCGGCGGTTCGTTCCTGGGGCAGCGGGTGGCGGTGCTCGGAGCGACGTTCAAGCCGGACTCGGACGACGTACGGGATTCACCGGCGCTCAACGTGGCCGGGCAGATCCACCTCCAGGGCGGCCAGGTCACGGTGTTCGACCCCAAGGGCATGGACAACGCCCGTCGGCTGTTCCCGACGCTCGCGTACGCGGACTCGGTGCTCGACGCCGTGCGCGGCGCGGACGTGGTGCTGCACCTGACGGAGTGGCGGGCGTTCCGTGAGCTGGACCCGGCGGAACTGGGCGAGGTGGCGGCCCGGCGGATCATTCTGGACGGGCGCAACGCGCTTGATCCCGCGGTGTGGCGTGAGGCGGGCTGGACGTACCGGGCCATGGGACGGCCGAAGGCGTAGTCGCGTGGCCCGGCGGTGCCGGGGGCCGGGTGCGGGCTGCGCTCGATCGTGCTCGGTCACGGGCCCGGGTGCGCCCGGGCCCGTGACGAGGGCGTCTCACATCGCGTGCCCGTCCACCTCACCGATCGTGACGTGGGAGGGGCCGTAACGCGCGCTCAGGTCGCGGGCGACGGCTTCCGCGTCGCGCAGCACCCGTACGGCGTTGCGCCAGGTCAGCTTGGCGAGGTCGGCGTCGGACCAGCCGCGGCCGAGGAGCTCCGCGATCAGGTTCGGGTAGCCGGCGACGTCCCGCAGGCCCTCCGGGAGGAAGGCCGTGCCGTCGAAGTCGCCACCGATGCCGATGTGGTTGATCCCGGCGACCTCGCGCATGTGGTCGAGGTGGTCGGCGATCGTGGCGACGGTGGCCTCGGGGCGCGGGTAGGCCGCCTCGAAGTCGGCGTGGACGCGCATCGCCGCCGAGGTGGTGTCCAGGTGGTGCAGACCGTGCTCGCGCATGTTGCGGTCGGCTGCCAGCGTCCAGGCGACGGCGGCCGGGAGGACGAACTTCGGTACGAAGGTCGCCATGGCCACACCACCGTTGGCGGGCAGCTGGGCCAGCACGTCGTCGGGGATGTTGCGCGGGTGGTCGCAGATCGCCCGGGCCGAGGAGTGCGAGAAGATCACCGGCGCGGTGGAGGTGGCGAGCGCCTGGCGCATGGTCGTGGCGGCCACGTGGGAGAGGTCGACCAGCATGCCGATGCGGTTCATCTCGCGTACGACCTCGCGGCCGAACGCCGACAGGCCACCGACGCGCGGGACATCGGTCGCCGAGTCCGCCCAGTCGATGTTGTCGTTGTGCGTCAGCGTCATGTAGCGCACGCCGAGCGTGTGCAGGGCGCGCAGGGTGCCCAGCGAGTTGTTGATGGAGTGGCCGCCCTCGGCGCCCATCAGGGAGGCGATACGGCCCTCGGCGCGGGCGATCTCCATGTCGTCGGCGGTCAGTGCGCGCCGCAGGTCCGCGGGGTAGCGGGCCAGCAGCTCGGTGACGACGTCGATCTGTTCCAGGGTGGCGCTGACGGCGGCGTCACCGGCGAGGTCGCTGCGGACGTAGACCGACCAGAACTGCGCTCCGACGCCGCCGGCGCGCAGCCGGGGGATGTCGGTGTGCAGGGAGCCGGTCTGGTCGGTGGCGATGTCCCGGGCGTCCAGGTCGTAGCCGACCTGTTCGCGCAGGGCCCACGGCAGGTCGTTGTGGCCGTCGACGACGGGGTGGACGGCGAGGAGTTCCCGGGCCCGGTCCAGATGGTCCACGGTCCCCTACTTCCCGAAGCCGAAGGAGTCGGAGCCCTCGACCTTGGCCCGGAGCCGTTTCCCCTTCTCGGTGGCCTGGTCGTTCAGTTCCTGGAGGAAGTCCTTCATCCGGGTCCGCAGCTCGCTGTCGTGGGCGGCGAGGAGGCGGGCGGCGAGGAGGCCCGCGTTGCGCGCTCCGCCGACCGAGACGGTGGCGACCGGGATTCCGGCGGGCATCTGCACGATGGAGAGCAGGCTGTCCATGCCGTCGAGGTACTTCAGCGGGACGGGAACCCCGATGACGGGCAGCGGGGTCACGGAGGCGAGCATGCCGGGCAGGTGGGCCGCGCCGCCCGCGCCCGCGATGATCGCCTTGAGACCGCGGTCGGCGGCCGCGTCGCCGTACGCGATCATCTCGCGCGGCATGCGGTGGGCGGAGAGGACGTCCACCTCGTAGGGGATCTCGAACTCGTCGAGGGCCTTCGCGGCTGCTTCCATGACGGGCCAGTCGGAGTCCGAGCCCATGACGATGCCGATGACGGGGGCGGTACCGGGGGAGGTCATTCGGTGATTGTTCCTCGCAGGTAGTCGGCCGCGTGCCGGGCGCGCTCCCGCACGTCCGCCAGGTCGTCGCCGTAGGTGTTGACGTGTCCGACCTTGCGGCCGGGCTTCACGTCCTTGCCGTACATGTGGATCTTGAGCTGCGGGTCGCGGGCCATGCAGTGCAGGTACGCCTGGTACATGTCCGGGTAGTCCCCGCCGAGGACGTTGCACATGACCGTCCACGTGGCGCGCGGGCGCGGGTCGCCGAGCGGGAGGTCCAGGACCGCCCGGACGTGGTTGGCGAACTGCGAGGTGATCGCACCGTCCTGGGTCCAGTGCCCGGAGTTGTGCGGGCGCATCGCCAGTTCGTTGACGAGAATGCGGGGAGTCCCGTCCGCGTCGCGGGTCTCGAAGAGCTCGACGGCGAGGTGGCCGACGACTCCGAGCTCGGCGGCGATGCGCAGGGCGAGCTGCTGGGCCTCGCCCGCCAGCCTCTCGTCCAGCCCGGGGGCCGGCGCGATGACGGTGTCGCAGACGCCGTCGACCTGGATCGACTCGACGACCGGGTAGGCGACGGCCTGGCCGTGCGGCGAGCGGACGATGCCGGCCGCCAGCTCCCGTACGAAGTCGACCTTCTCCTCGGCGAGGACGGGAACGCCGGCCTGGAACGGTTCGGCGGCGTCCTGCTCGGAGCGCACGACCCACACGCCCTTGCCGTCGTAGCCGCCGCGGACCGTCTTGAGGATCACGGGGAAGCCGCCGGCCTCGGCCGCGAAGGCCGCGACGTCGGCCGGGTCCTTCACCAGGCGGTGGCGGGGGCAGGGCGCACCGATCTCGGTGAGCTTGGCCCGCATCACCCCCTTGTCCTGGGCGTGCACCAGGGCGTCGGGGCCGGGGCGGACGGGGATGCCGTCCGCCTCCAGGGCGCGCAGGTGCTCCGTCGGGACGTGCTCGTGATCGAAGGTGATCACGTCACATCCGCGTGCGAAGGCTCGCAGCGTGTCCAGGTCGCGATAGTCGCCGATGACGACTTCGCTCACCACCTGAGCGGCCGAGTCCTGGGGGGTGTCACTGAGGAGCTTGAATTTCAGGCCGAGGGGGATACCCGCCTCATGGGTCATGCGGGCGAGCTGACCGCCGCCGACCATGCCGACTACCGGGAACGTCACCCCTCCAGAGTATCCGGCGCGCCGGGGCTTCCCGGACGGTGGACCGGCAGCGGACGGGGGCAGCGGTCCGACAGCATCCGACGGCGGACGCATGTCACGGCGTCGCCGCCCTCAGCCGCTCTCACCGGCATCACACGGGAGGGCTGGTTAGCATGGCTGAGTTGACGAAACCGAACGGACGGGGCTGAGCGATCACCATGGACGAACGTGGCGCATTGCGGGCCCGCATCGATCAGCTGGGCCGGGAGGTCGCCAAGTTCGGCGCGGTCGGTGCCGTCGGGGTGCTGGTCAACATCGCCGTCTCCAACCTGATCTGGCGCACGACGGAGATTCCCGTGGTCCGGGCGGGCCTGATGGCGACCTGCGTGGCCATCCTCTTCAACTACGTGGGTTTCCGTTACTGGACCTACCGGGACCGCGACAAGAGACGCCGGACGCGGGAGCTGATGCTCTTCCTGGCGTTCAGCGCCGTGGGTGCGGTGATCGAGGTCGGCGTGCTCTACGCCGCGACGTACTGGTTCGGCTGGGACACCCCGCTCCAGAACAATATCTTCAAGATCGTCGGTATCGGGATCGCGACCCTGTTCCGGTTCTGGTCGTACCGGACCTGGGTCTTCAGGGCGCTGCCTGCCAAAGAGGACGTAGCGGAGGCGGTCGTGGCCACGGAGGGTGCACCGGTACCGCTGGTCGAGCAGGTTTCGCGGGCGGAGTCCGGTCCCGTGCCCGACCGGGCGGAGTCCGGTCCCGTGCCCGACCGGGTGGGAACCGGTCCCGTACACGACCGGGTGGAGTCCGGTCCCGTACACAACTGAGAGCGCGGCACGGGCGGGTCGGGAGCGCGGTACCGGTAAGTCAGCGCACCGGGCGGTCCGGCTCCTTGCGTTTCCTGGCCACCCTGCTGAGGAAGAGGGCGAACACCGGGGGCTGCTGCTGGAGCAGCTCCAGCCGCCCGCCGTCCGCCTCCGCGAGGTCCCGGGCGACGGCGAGGCCGATCCCGGTGGAGTTGCGGCCGCTGATGGTGCGCTCGAAGATCCGCGCACCGAGGTCGGCGGGCACACCCGGGCCCTCGTCCGTCACCTCGATGACCACCTGGTTGCCCGTGACGCGGGTGCGCAGCGCCACGGTGCCGCCTCCGTGCATCAGCGAGTTCTCGATCAGCGCGGCGAGCACCTGCGCCACCGCGCCGGGCGTCCCGACGGCCCGCAGTCCGTGCTTGCCCGAGCAGACGACGGCGCGGCCCGCGCTGCGGTAGGCGGGGCGCCACTCCTCGATCTGCTGCTTGACGACCTCGTCGAGGTCGAAGACGACGGCGGAGCCGGTACGCGGGTCGCGTGAGTTCGTCAGGAGCCGCTCCACCACGTCGGTGAGCCGCTCGACCTGCGTCAGGGCGATGTGGGCCTCCTCCTTCACCGTCTCCAGGTCCTCCGTCACCGAGATCTCCTCGATCCGCATGGAGAGCGCGGTCAGCGGGGTACGGAGCTGGTGCGAGGCGTCGGCGGCGAGGCGGCGTTCGGCCGTCAGCATCCGGGCGATGCGCTCGGCGGAGGAGTCCAGGACGTCGGCGACGCGGTCCAGCTCCGGAACGCCGTAGCGCTTGTGGCGGGGGCGCGGGTCGCCGGAGCCGAGGCGTTCAGCCGTCTCGGCGAGGTCGGTCAGCGGTGAGGCGAGCCGGTTGGCCTGGCGTACGGCGAGGAGCACCGCGGAGACGATCGCGAGGAGTGCCACCGCGCCGATGATCAGGAGGGTGCGTCCGAGCTCGCGGGTGACGGCCGAACCGGACTCCTCGACGGTGACCTTCTCGCCCTGCTCCCCCGTCGCCGTACTGCGGATGACACTGCCGCTGGGGCGCTCGCCGACCTCGATGGGCGCCCGGTCCGGGATCTCGACCCGTGCGTAGCGGCTGGAGTCGACCTGCTCGGCCAGGACGCCGGGGGTGATCCGCTCCTCGCCGAGGAGCCGGCTGTCGACGACGCTGATCAGCCGCAGGGCCTCGGAGTCGACGCTCTCCTGGGCGCTGGTGCTGATGGTGCGGCTCTCCACCAGGACGAGGGAGACGCCGAAGACGGCGATCACCACGAGCACCACGGCGAGCGTGGAGTTGATCAGTCGACGGCGCATGACTGTCTCTGTACGTCAGCTCTTCTCGAACCGGAAGCCGACGCCCCGCACGGTCGCGATGTAGCGGGGATTGGCGGCGTCGTCGCCGAGCTTCTTGCGGAGCCAGGAGATGTGCATGTCGAGCGTCTTGGTGGAGGACCACCAGGTCGTGTCCCAGACCTCGCGCATCAGCTGGTCGCGGGTGACGACCCGGCCGGCGTCCCGGACGAGGACGCGCAGGAGGTCGAATTCCTTGGCGGTGAGCTGGAGTTCCTCCTCGCCCATCCAGGCCCGGTGCGACTCGACGTCGATCCGGACACCGTGGGTGGCGGTCGGCACGGCGGGCTCGGTGGCGCCGCGGCGCAGCAGGGCGCGGACCCGGGCCAGCAGTTCGGCGAGACGGAAGGGTTTGGTGACGTAGTCGTCGGCTCCCGCGTCGAGTCCCACCACGGTGTCGACCTCGTCGGCGCGCGCGGTGAGCACCAGGATCGGTACGGCGAGCCCCTCGCCGCGCAGCCGGCGTGCGACTTCGAGGCCGTCCATGCCGGGAAGCCCCAGGTCGAGCACGACGAGATCGATGCCTCCCTGGAGTCCGGCGTCCAGTGCGGTCGGACCGTCCTGCCGGACTTCGACCTCGTAGCCCTCCCGACGCAGTGCGCGGGCCAGTGGCTCCGAGATGGACGCGTCGTCCTCGGCGAGCAGTACACGGGTCATGCAGTGATGGTAGTCCGCACGGGGCGCGGGAAGTGAGGCGCTGGCGAGGACCTCTGTACCTGGGATGCGAATCCAGCTCGCGCCTTCGAATAGGGGAGCATGGCGCCGATATCACCTGTGATCCATGTCTCAAGTCCTTTCATATGCCGCACTGTCGTGTCGTATGGTGTTCCGACGCCTGATGCACTGCCGAAGGACCTTTGGGCCGCCATGAGCGCCAAGGGTCACTTTTCTGTGCGGGCCGGTACCCGCCGGCCCTGAGGGCGCATGACCTGTGGGCCGGGCCCGGCGCGCTCACGCGCGGCGGGTGTGGATCCCGATTCGGTCGGCCTTCCGGCTCCGGCATCGACTCCGCACGGAGAGCGATGACCTGAGCCGGTCCCCTTCGAGTGGAGAGGGCGGGGCACGGCCGCGCCGGTGCCGGCCACCCCCCACCGGGCGCGTACCGCTCACGAGGCGACGCGTCCCGACCAGCAAGGATCGACCATGGCGTCCAGTCTGACGAAGGACTCGGCCAGTCCCGGCGACAAGACCTTCTTCGGCCACCCCCGCGGTATGGCCACCCTCTTCATGACGGAGATGTGGGAACGCTTCTCCTGGTACGGAATGCGGGCCATCCTCACCCTGTACCTGGTGGCCGCCGTGCTCGACGGCCCCCTTGAGGGCCGGGAGGCGCTCGCCGCCTCCATCTACGGCGTGTACAACGCCGTCGTCTACATGGCCGCGATGCCTGGCGGCTGGGTCGCCGACCGCCTCTGGGGTGCCCGCAAGGCCGTTCTGGTCGGCGGCATCGTCATCGCGCTCGGCCACTTCACCCTCGCGGTGCCGAGCGACCTCGCGTTCTTCCTCGGCCTCGCGATGATCGCGGTCGGTACGGGGCTGCTGAAGCCGAACATCTCGGCGATGGTGGGCGAGTTCTACGAGGGCCAGTCCAGCGCGCGTCGCGACGCCGGTTTCACCCTCTTCTACATGGCGATCAACATCGGTGGCCTCGCGGCGCCGCTGATCGTCGGCTACCTCGGTGAGCACGTCAACTGGCACCTCGGCTTCGGTGTGGCCGGTGTCGGGATGAGCCTCGCGGTCATCCAGTACGTCCTGGGCTCCAAGCACCTCGGCGACATCGGCAAGGTGCCCGCGAAACCGGCCTCCCCCGAGGAGCGGAAGGGGATGCTCCGCAAGGTGGGCCTGTGGTCCGGCCTCGCGGTCGCCGCGCTGCTGCTCGACCTCGCGCTGGGCACCTACGACATCGAGCACATCGTCAACGTCCTGGCCGTGCTGGGCGTCGTCGTGCCGATCATCTACTTCGCCTCGATCTTCCGCGACCCGGCGCTGACCGCCGAGGACCGGCCGAAGATCAAGGCGTACGTATGGTTCTTCGTCACGGCCGTGCTCTTCTGGATGATCTACGACCAGTCCGGCTCGCTACTGACGATCTTCGCCGACAACAAGACGGACCGCTTCATCGGCGGCTGGGAGTTCCCGGCTTCCTGGCTGCAGTCGGTCAACCCCGCGATGGTCATCATCCTGGCTCCGATCTTCGCCACGCTCTGGGTGAAGCTGGCCACGCGCAACAGTGAGCCCGGCACCCCGATGAAGTTCGCGCTGGCGATGCTCCTCATCGGTGGCTCCTTCGGCATCATGGGCCTGGCGGGCGCCGCCGCGGCCAACAGCGAGACCGGCAAGGTCACCGTCTTCTGGCTGCTCGCCGTCTACCTGGCGCAGACCATGGGGGAGATGTGCCTCTCCCCCGTCGGCCTGTCGCTGTCCACGAAGCTGGCTCCCAAGATGTTCGTGGGCCAGATCATGGGCCTGTGGTTCCTGGCCACGTCGACGGGCAACGCCTTGAACGGCTGGACCACGAAGCTCAACGCGCCCCTGGGCGACGCCGCCTACTACACGTTGCAGGCGATCGTGGCGGTCGCCGCAGGCCTCGCGTTCATGGTGGCGGGCAGGAAGATCCGCGCACTCATGGGCAACGTCAAGTAAGCGCACCAACGCAGGGAACGGGTCCGCACGAGAGGTTCGTGCGGACCCGTTCCGTATTTCGTGGACCGTCGTCCGTCAGGGAGCTACCGCTACTTGGTCTCCACCTTGACGCTTCGCAGGAAGCTGCTGAATCCGCACTTCACCGAGGACTTCTGGGTGGGCTTCTTCCAGTCGCCCTTCACCGTCCACGCAATGGTGTGCTCGGCGCCGCGCCCGCGCACGACGTCGCAGACGAGCACGGCACGGTGCTTCTTGACGGTCTTCCCCTTGGCGGACTTCTTACAGGCGGAGGTCGACACCGGACGCCCCAGCGAAAGGCTGGCCTTTGCCTTGCAGGTGTACTTCGCTCCGGCCGCCTCGGCCGGTACGGCGGTGGCCAGCGCCAGTCCGGACGTCATCAGCAGAGCCGCGAGCGCACCCGTCACAGCCCTCTTCCCCCAGGTCACGTTCATGTTGTTCCTATTCTCAACTCGTGCGGCACGGGCGGTTGGTCAAGACCGCCATTGCTCCGCACCTCCGCGACATCTCTTCGCTCCTGCGAAGAGGCATAGGGAAACCTATCGTTGTCGATCTTGAATGGGCAAGGTGGGCCGGGTGCTTCGGGCAGGCCTCGGGGGCGTCGGCCGGAAGAGCTTCCTCTTTCCGGCCGACGCCCCCGGCCCTCCGGCCTCAGCGCATTGCGCGCAGCCTGCGCCACGGGGTGAAGGTGAACACCGCGCCGCCGAGCAGGATCGCCGTACCGGCGACCAGACCCAGCGCCCGCAGTGCGCCGTCCTCCTCGGCCCCGGTGTCCGCGAGGCCGCCGCCGGAGTCCGTACCGCCTGCCGCGGCGCCGCCCGCCGACGATCCGCCGCCGGACGCACCGCCCGGCTGAGCCGCGGTGTCGAGCTCCAGCGAGACCGCCACCCCGGCCGGCGGGGTGCAGGTCGTCGTCGTACCGAGCGCCGCGACCGTGAGGACACCGGGGCTGAGCGTGGACTTCCCACTCGCTCCCGGCTTGTACGTGCCGGTCAGGTCGGGGATCTCGATCGGGGCGCCGCCCTTGATGGGGGCCTTGTTCGTGGGGCCCTCGACATGCACGGTGCCCTTGTCCGCGCCGCCCAGCCCGACCTCCATGGAGGGCTTCACCGAGTCGGCGGGAATGTCGATGGGGCTGTCCATCACGGACTTGCCGAACTTCACCGTGAGGGCGTAGCCGCCGCCGCTCTTCCTGGCGTTGATCTTCACGGGGGAGGTGGCGTTCTTGTCCCCGATGGGGGTCTTGCACGTGTACGCGACGGCGATCTCCTTGCCCTCGAAGTCGGTGCCGCCACCGGGGCCCCCGCCGGAGCCGCCGGAGCCGCCGGAGCCGCCGGACCCGCCGGATGTCGTACCGCCCGATGCCGTACCGCCGGCATCACCGCCGCCGGAGGTGGTGCCGCCCGCTGTCGTGCCTCCTGCGGTGGTGCCGCCGGATGTCGTACCGCCGGATGTGGTGCCGCCGGATGTGGTGCCGCCGGATGTGGTGCCGCCCTCCGTCACCTTGATGGTGACGCCCGGCTGGACCGCCTCCTTGGGAGCGCACTTGGTGTCCGTGGAGATCGGCTTGGACACGTTGATGTCGTACGCCCCGGGCGTCAGCGTGAGCTCGCCCGCCTTCTCCAGCTTCAGCGTGCCCTTCATGTCGGGCAGCACCATGGGGCTGCTCTTGGGAATCGGCGGGTTCTGCCGCGGACCTTCGAGCCTCAGTTCGCCGCTCGCCGCCCCGCCCAGCTTCACCCTGCCCGTCGGCTTCACCGTGTCCTTGTCCAGGTCCAGCACATCGGGGTTCCTGGAGGCGGCCTCGACCGTCTTCCAGACGACCTCGACCTCGTCCCCGACCTTGGCCTCCGCCGGAGCGGTCAGCCGCACCTTCGTGGTGCCCTGGACGGGTGGCAGTCCGGAAATCGGGGGCGGAATGCACTCCGTCGCGTACGAGACGTCGGCGGCCTGGGCTGGACTCGCGGCCAGCAGAATCCCCGCCCCGCCGAGCATCAGCGCGACTCCCGCCGCGCTCATCCTCCGTTGCGTGCTCACGAATGTCCCTTCGTCGTGGGTCTGTTCTCGGACGGTGCGGAATCCGGGGTGAACCACGGCAGCGGTGCCGTGGTCGTGGTGCTCACGCGCGAGGCGGCTCCGGTACGCCGCCGGGGGCGGTGACGTACGAGAGGCGAACGGCTCGCGGCGGGGCGGGGCCGTACCTTGTCGACGACGGCCATGCCGACACGGAAGACGGCAGCCGGTACGACGACGCACAGCAGGATCCAGAAGAGCGTGACGCCCCAGGGGCGGCCCACCCGCCACGGCTGCTCGGCCAGCACCTTCGTCCCGTACCGCAGGGAGACCTGGTAGTCGCCGTGCGCGCCGGCGGCCAGCTCGACGGGCAGCTCGATCTGCGCCTTGCGGCCGGGTGCGACGGTGCCGCGCCACTGCCGCTCCTCCCACTGCGGGGCGTAGACGCCGTGCGCGGTGCCGATCTCGAAAACGGGGTCCTTGACCGGCGCGGAGCCGAGGTTGCCGACCGTGAAGACGAGCTTCCGGGAGGCCGGCGCCCCGAACCAGGTCAGCAGCCCGCTGTCGCCCGCCAGCCGGGTGGTCGCCAGCACGGCGAGCTTCCCGCCCCCGGTCTCCTGGGGAAGTGGGGCGGTGGGGTGCCCCGCGACCACGAAGACCGCGTCGGCGGTGGCTTGTTCACCGGTGACCGTGGCCACGTGTACGACACAGGGGCAGGGCACGGGCGGTTCGGCTACGGGCATGTCCTTGGTGAAGGCGCCCGCCTCGTCGGTGGTGACGGCGCGGCCCTCGGCGTTGGCACAGGAGTTGGTGCCGCCGATCACGCCCCCGGCGGCCGTGGCCTGTCCGCAGATCAGCATCATCAGCAGGGTGTCGGGGCGCCAGTCACGGCCCTTGACGGTGATCTCGCCGCCCTTGCCCGCCTGAGGGGCGGAAAGAGTGACGGCGGGCTTCCCTTCGGCGGCCGAGGCGTAGGGAGCGGGCAGGAACAGGAGGGCCGGCAGAAGGACGAGCAGGAGGACGGGAAACCGGACGGGCACCGCTCCGGGCGCTGTGGTCACGAGTGCGCTCCTGTCTTCGCCAAGTGCCGGTCCGGGGTGGCTGGTTCATGGTCCGCGGGCGGGTCGATCGGGCCGTCTTCGGGAGCCTCACGGCGCCCACGCCCGCGTCGGCGTAACGCGCAGGCACCCGCGCCGGTCGCCACGAGCACCAGCAGCGCGCCGACGCTCAGGGGGACCCAGGGGACGTACACCGCCGACGCCGACGCCTCACCGCGCGCTCCTCCCGCCGCCGTGACGCGCAGCCGGACGGTGACCCGGTCGAAGGCGGGCGCGTCGGGCCAGACTTCGGTCAGTTCGACCCGTTGTCCGGGCAGGAGTTCCACCGGCAGCGTGCGGGCCTTCCGGGCCGGGAACGCTCCGGTCAGGCCCTCGGCGGTGAGGGCCAGGCGCGGCACGAGTGCGGCGTTCCCCCGGTTGACGAGGGCGTAACGGATGGTCTGCCCGGAAACGGTGACGTCCTCGACGGTGAGCGCGGCCAGCGTCGGCCCGCTCACCCGCAGATGCAGGCGCACGCCCACTTCGCGCCCCCCGCTCGCGGCGAGGACGGCGCCGGGGTGGTCACCGGGTGCCGCGCCGGACGGGACGGTGACGGCGAAGGGGACCTCGGCGCGGGTCCTGGCGGGTACGGTCACCTCGCGCGAGGCGAGCCGCAGCCAGGCCCCCGTACCGGTCGGGCGCTTCTCCCGTACGGCGAAGCCGCCGTCCGTCGTGTCGTACGCGTCGGCGCCCCGCAGCCGCACGGTGACCGGGGTGCGGCCCGGGTTGGTCACCGAGAGCCTGTCCTCCAGTACGGCGCCGGGGGCGCCCTCCAGGTAGAAGTACGGCCGTCCGTCGCCGCTCGGCCGCGCACCGCCGCCGGTGGGTCCCGCGGACCAGCCCTGCGGGGCGGCGTCCCGGCGATCGGTGCCGGCTGCCGGGGTCACGGCGAGGGCGCACAGGATTACGGCGAGCGCCGCACGGGCGGCGTGGCCGGTCGACAGCGACATGGGCGGCTCCCCTGGTACGGGTGCTTGCGGCGGGCCTGGCTGGGTGGGGCGGGCTCGGGTCAGCCCGTGGCGCGCTGTCCGCGCCGGGTCAGCCACAGCACTCCGGCCGCGCCGGTCAGCAGGACGGTGCCGCCGAGCGTGCCGAGCGCGGCGGCCGAGTCGAGGGGGCCGGTCTTCGGGAGCTCGCCGCCGCCCGCCGGGGCGTCCTGCGCGGCCGGGACGCCTCCCGTCACGTCGAGTTCGAGCGAGGGCTTGGGGTTGTTCTTCGGCGTACAGGTCGTCGTCGTACCCAGGGCCTTGATGGTGAGCACCCCGGCGGTGAAGGTGACCTTGCCCGACTTCTTCGGGGTGTACGTGCCCGACAAGTCGCTGATCTTGATGGGGGTGTTGGCGGGAACGGCTGCCGTGTTCGCCGGCCCGCTGACCTGGATCCTGCCGCTCTCGGCGCCGCCCGTCTCGATCACCGCGCTCGGCTTCATGGCGCCCTTGCCCAGCTCCACCGGGCTGGAGGAGACGCCCTTCTGGAAGGACATGGTGAGCGTGTAGCCACTGCCGCTCCTGACGCCCTTGATGTCGATGGGCGACACCGCGCCTTTGGGGCCGATCGGCGTCTGGCACTGGTAGTTGACGTCCACGACCTCGGCATGGGCGACGGGCGCCGCCAGCAGCACCGCCGCGCCCGCCATCGCGGACACCGCAGCGAGAGCTGTCCTCTTCCGGTTCGACTGGTTCGACACCTCGAGTTCCCCTCATGCCGGGAGTCGCCGAGCGGGCCGCGTGATTCCGTACGGCCGCGTTTTACTGACGACGCATCAGATTTGGCGCCCAAGGTACGCCTGGGGCCTTTTGGAGGGAAGACAAAGGAGCGCACCGATCCGGTGCGCTCTTCGGGTGTCGCCGTGATGCTTCTTCGGGTGTCGCCGTGATGCTTCTTCGGGTGTCGCCGTGGTGCTTCTTCAGGTGTCGCTGTGCGTGCTTCTTCGGCGTGCCGATCCGGGGCCTGCCCGGCCCGGCGGCATCACGCGGGCGCGGCCAGCTCCGCCCAGACGGTCTTGCCCGGCGCGTCGGGCGCGCGCGTGACGCCCCAGTCCAGACAGAGGCGCTGCACGATGAACATGCCGTGACCGCCCGGCCGTCCCGCGCGGTGCGGGCTCCGGGGCTCGGGCTGGCCCGCGCCGCGGTCGACGACCTCCACCCGCAGCGCCTTCGGCGTGCACGCGATGCGGAGCTCCTCGGGGCCCTCCGCGTGCAGACACGCGTTGGTGACCAGCTCGGAGACGACCAGCAGCACGTCCTCTGCGGCAGCACGCCGGTCGGCGCCCGCGGCCGGGAGCCAGCCCCAGTCGTACAGGGCCTGCCGGGCGAAATCCCGGGCCATGGGCACGATGCCACTGGCCTGTCCCAGTGAGATCGTGCGCCACTGCCGACTCTCCGGAGCGGCGGAGTCTCGCCCCGCGTCGTCCGGCTCGCGGCCGAGGTCGCCCGGCGGATGCTGCCGGGTGGTGCTCATCAGCGCTTCACCTCACCGATTCAACATGTCGCCATTGAACGGATACTGATCAGATACAGAGTGTGCGGGCTGTCAGGGACGCCATCGAGATGTCTCCTGCCCGGGGGAATCGTGACAACACCCACTTGGTCCACGCGATCGCATGACGAGAGCGACACCCGGTGCGCCGGGGACTGCGGAGGTGCGTGCGCGGTCAGGAGTTGAGAGCGTCCTCGAGCGAGGCGTGGACGGTGAAAACCGCTTCGGCCCCGGTGATCTCGAAGACTCTCGCCACCACGGGAGGCATACCGGCCAGATGGACGCCACCTCCGGCGGCTTCCGCGCTGAGACGGGCGCCGAGCAGCACGTTCAGCCCGGTGGAGTCGCAGAACTCGAGTTGCGAACAGTCGACCACCAGGCGCACGCGCCCTTGCTCGACCGCATTCTCCAAAGGTTCCCGCAGCAGATCCGCGGTGTGGTGATCGAGCTCACCCACCGGCGTCACCACTTCGCTGCGCCCCTCGGTCCGGACCTCGACCTGAAGCCGACCCCGGTTCGCACTGCCGACCGTCCCGCGGTCCATGCCGTTCCTCTTTGTCGTCCGTAACCATCCGCGCGGAGATGTGCGCGGCTGTCCGCCCAGCTGTCGCCGACGTTCGTAAAACTCTACGCGTTTAGTACGCCACGCGGTAGCCGAAGACCTTGACAAAGCAGACATAGTGGGTGATTTGAAGCTTGTAAGTCCCAGCAGGAAGCGGGTAAGGGTAGGGGGTAACAATTTTCGTGGCTTTGGAGGCGCCGCTTCACCGCAGGAACACGTATGGGCATCGGCAGCCATATGCCGAGACCGATGGAGGAGAAGCATGTCACCCCGGCTCGACGTAGCGCGTACCCACGATGTGCCGTCGATATGTCCTCAGGGACCGACCGATTCCGACCCCCCTGCCGCGATCGCCGTACCCGGCCCGCGCACCAGCACCACCGGCACCACCAGCAAGACCGGCACCACCAGCTCCACCGGTATGACCAGCACAGCCGACAGCACTGACGGCGCCGACAGCGCCGATGCCTCCGCCGCCGAGTACGGCAAGGGGCTGGAGGTTCTGGAGTGGCTGGAGGACCTGCCCGAGATCCCGCCCTACGCCGAACTGGGGCCCGTGGATTCGAGGGCGCTGTCGAAGACCCTCTTCGCGCGGCTCGAATCCCTCGAAGAGGGCACCCACGAGTACGCGTACGTACGCAACACGCTCGTCGAGCTGAACATGGCCCTCGTCAAGTTCGCCGCCTCCCGGTTCCGCTCCCGCAGCGAGCCGATGGAGGACATCGTCCAGGTCGGCACGATCGGGCTGATCAAGGCGATCGACCGATTCGAGCTCAGCCGCGGCGTCGAGTTCCCGACGTTCGCGATGCCGACCGTCATCGGCGAGATCAAGCGCTTCTTCCGCGACACCAGTTGGTCCGTGCGCGTCCCGCGTCGCCTGCAGGAACTGCGGCTCGACCTGGCCAAGGCGGGCGACGAGCTCTCCCAGAAGCTGGACCGGGCGCCCACCGTGACGGAGCTCGGCGAGCGCCTCGGCATCACCGACGACGAGGTCGTCGAGGGCATGGTCGCGAGCAACGCGTACACCGCGAGCTCGCTGGACGCCAAGCCCGAGGAGAACGATCACGAGAGCGCGCTGGCGGACCGGATCGGCTACGAGGACCACGGGCTCGAAGGCATCGAGTACGTCGAGTCCCTGAAGCCGCTCATCGCCTCGCTCCCGATGCGTGACCGGACGATCCTCTCCCTCCGCTTCGTCGCCAACATGACGCAGTCGGAGATCGGCGAGGAGCTCGGCATCTCGCAGATGCACGTGTCCCGGCTGCTCTCGCGGACCCTGGTCAAGCTCAGGAAGGGCCTGACCCTGGAGGAATGACCTGCCGGACGGGGCGTTCCCGGCCCGGCCCATTCCGGCCCGGCACTTCCCGGCCCAGCACATTCCCGGCCCGGCCGGTGAATTCTTGCGGAAGGACCTGCCCGACAACGGGCGGGTCCTTCCGCATGTGTGGGGCCTTGTCAGAGGAACGGACGGGTCAACGGGGCTCAGAGGACGCGCTGTCCGCGCTGCCAGACCGCGCTGACCAGCGGCACTCCCGGCCGGTAGGCGAGGTGGACATGGCTCGGCGCGTCGAGGAGGACCAGATCGGCGCGGGTGCCCGGGGTGATGCCGCCGATGTCCGTACGGCGCAGCGCGGCGGCGCCGCCCGCGGTGGCGGACCACAGCGCCTCGTCCGGCGTCATGCCCATGTCCCGTACGGCGAGGGCGATACAGAAGGGCATGGAGGACGTGAAGGACGAGCCCGGGTTGCAGTCCGTGGAGAGGGCGACGGTGGCGCCCGCGTCGAGGATGCGGCGGGCGTCGGGCCAGGTCGCCCGGGTGGAGAACTCGGCACCCGGCAGCAGAGTGGCGACCGTGTCGCCCTGGCCCAGCGCGTCGACGTCCGCGTCGGTCAGATGGGTGCAGTGGTCGGCGGACGCCGCGTCGAGCTCCACGGCGAGCTGGACGCCGGGTCCGTGACCGAGCTGGTTGGCGTGGATGCGCGGGTGCAGCCCCTTGGCGCGGCCCGCGGTGAGGATGGCGCGGGCCTGGTCGCCGTCGAAGGCGCCCTTCTCGCAGAAGACGTCGATCCAACGGGCGTACGGGGCGCAGGCGTCCAGCATCGGACCGGTGACCAGGGCGACGTAGCCGGCCGGGTCGTCGGCGTAGTCCGGTGGTACGACGTGGGCGCCGAGGTAGGTGACCTCTTCGGTGTGGTCGGCGGCGATGCGCAGGGCCCGGGCCTCGTCCTCGACGGTGAGGCCGTAGCCGGACTTGGTCTCGAAGGTGGTGGTGCCCTGCCGTACCGCCTCGGCGAGGTAGCGGGAGACGTTCGCGGCGAGTTCGTCGTCCGAGGCGGCGCGGGTGGCGGCCACGGTCGTTCGGATGCCGCCCGCGGTGTAGGGCACGCCGGACATCCGGGCGTTGAACTCCTCGGTGCGGTCCCCCGCGAAGAGGAGGTGGGAATGGGAGTCGACGAAGCCCGGGATCACGGCCCGGCCGCCCGCGTCGACGGCGTTGTCAGTGGCGGGTGCTTTGCTTGATTCACCGGTCCAGACGACGCGGTCGCCCTCGATGACGACGGCCGCGTCCCGGATCAGGCCCAGGGGGGTCCCGTTTCCGAGGGAGGGGTCGTTGGTGACCAGGCTGGCGATGTTGATGACGGCGGTCGTCGTCATGAGGAGTCTTTTTCTCCTTGCGCGAGGGTCCGGAGGTTCCTGGATCAGCCGTGCAGGGCCGCGATGGCCGAGGCGAGTGCTGCGGGCACGTCCTGCACCCGGGTGTGGTGACCGTCCCGGACGATGTGCCGCCCTGCCACGACCGTGTGCCGCACGTCTGCGGCGGAGGCGGCGAATACGACCGCTTCGGCTGCCAGCCGGGGCGGCGGTCCCGCTGTTCTGACGGAGTCCAGGGCGACGGTGGTGAGATCGGCGGGCGCACCGGGTTCGATGATGCCCGCTTCCGGGCGGCCGAGTGCGGCGTGCCCGGTGGCGGATGCGGCCCGGAGCAGGGCCGATGCCGTCCAGTGGCCGCGCACATGGGTGCGCAGGCGCTCGTTGAGCTCCATCGCCCGCGCCTCTTCGAAGAGGTCGATCACGGCGTGGCTGTCGCTGCCCAGCGAGAGCGGGGAGCCCGCGCGCTGGAGGGCGACGGCGGGTCCGATGCCGTCGGCGAGGTCGCGTTCGGTGGTCGGGCACATGCACGTGCCGGTGACCGAGGAGCCCAGCAGACCGATGTCCTCGGGGGTGAGGTGCGTGTTGTGGATGCCGGTGGTGCGGCGGCCGAGCACCCCGTGGTCGGCGAGCAGCCGGGTGGGGGTGCGGCCGTGGGCCGCGAGGCAGGCCTCGTTCTCCGCGGTCTGCTCGGAGAGGTGGACGTGGAGCGGCGCTTCCCTCTCCTCGGCCCACTCGGCGACGGTGGCGAGCTGCCCGGCCGGCACCGCCCGTACGGAGTGGATGGCGGCGCCGATCAGCGCGTGGTCGTCCCCCTTGAGGAGGGAGGCGCGCTCGGCCCAGGCGTCGGCGGTGGTGTCGGAGAAGCGGAGCTGCTGGCGTCCGGGCTTCTCACCGAATCCGGCCGCGAGGTAGGCGGTGTCCAGCAGGGTGATGCGGATTCCGGCCTCGGCGGCGGCGGCGATGAGCGCTTCCCCCATCGCGTTCGGGTTCTCGTAGGGAGTGCCGCCCGGCGCGTGGTGCAGATAGTGGAATTCGCCGACGGAGGTGATGCCGGCCAGGGCCATTTCGGCGTACGTGGCGCGGGCCAGGTCGTAGTAGGTGTCGGGGGTCAGCCGGGAGGCCGTCCCGTACATCAGCTCGCGCCAGGTCCAGAAGGTGCCGGAGCCCACCTGGACACTGCCGCGCAGGGCCCGGTGGAAGGCGTGCGAGTGGGTGTTGGCCAGCCCGGGGAGCGTCAGTCCGCGCAGCACCGCGGCGCCGGGCGGGGGTGTGCCGACGCCGGTGCGCACACCGGTGATCCGTCCGCCGGCGACGTCCAGGACCACGCCTGGCTCGACGTGACCGCCGAGCCAGGCCTGGGAGAGCCAGTAGGTGGTGGAGACGGGTGCGGCCGGCACCGGGCCCGGCTCGGTTGTCAGCGGCACGCGAGGCCTTCCAGTACGTCGGCGAGTGCGAGCACACCGGCCACGCAGTCGTCCTCGGCGGCGTATTCGGCCGGCGAGTGCGAGATGCCGGTGGGGTTGCGGACGAACAGCATGGCGGTAGGCACCGAAGCGGACAGAATGCCCGCATCGTGCCCCGCTCCGGTACCGAGCACGGGTACGGGCCGGTCGGTGTCGTGGGACGGGCGGGCGGTGAGGAGCCTGGCGATCTCGTCCCGCAGGGCGTGCTCGAACTCCACCACCGGGGTGACGGACTCCCGTACGACGTCCAGGTCGATCCCGGCCCGCTCCGCGTGGTCACGGGCGGCGCGCTCGACGGCCGTGACGACGGTGTCCAGGGTGGCCTGGTCGGCGGCGCGGGAGTCGAGCCAGCCGCGCACGAGGGAGGGGATGGCGTTGACGCCGTTCGGCTCGACGGCGATCTTTCCGAAGGTGGCGAGACCGCCGGCGAGCTCCGCCTCCCTGCGGGCGGCGAGCACGGTCTCCGCGTACGTGAGCATCGGGTCGCGGCGGTCGGCGAGCCGGGTGGTGCCCGCGTGGTTGGCCTCGCCCCGGAAGTCGAAGCGCCAGCGTCCGTGCGGCCAGATGGCGGAGGCGATGCCGACCGGGTCGCCGGTGAGGTCGAGGGCGCGCCCCTGCTCCACGTGCAGTTCGACGAACGCGCCTATACGGGCGAGCCGTTCGGGGTCCGGGCCGATGGCGTCCGGGTCGTATCCGGCGGCTGCCATGGCCTGCGGCAGCGACACCCCGTCCCCGTCGCGGAGCAGACGGGCGTTCTCCCGGGTCAGCTGCCCGGCGGCCAGCCGGGAGCCGACGCAGGCGAGCCCGAAGCGGGCCCCCTCCTCGTCACCGAAGTTGGTGACGGCCAGAGGCCTGGCGAACTCCGCTCCCCTGCGGCGGAGTTCGTCGAGCGCGGCGAAGGAGGAGACCACGCCGAGCGGGCCGTCGAAGGCGCCGCCGTCCGGCACGGAGTCCAGGTGCGAGCCGGTGACGACGGCGTCGCCCGCGAGGGGGTCACCGAGCCAGGCCCACTGGTTGCCGTTGCGGTCCACCTCGCAGGTGAGGCCTCGGGCCTCCGCCTGCGTACGGAACCAGTCCCGGCAGTCCGCGTCGGCACCGGTCCAGGCGTACCGCCGGTATCCACCGGAGTCCGCGTGGCGCCCGATGGGCGCGAGGTCGCGCCACATCTCATGGAAGGAGGTGGCCGCGTGGGTGTTGTCCGCGGTGGCGGTCACTCGCCCTCCGTCATCGGGACGCGTACGCCCTTGTCCTCGGCGACCGACTCCGCGATGTCGTATCCGGCGTCGACGTGGCGGATGACACCCATGCCCGGGTCGTTCGTCAGTACGCGGCGGATCTTCTCGCCCGCGAGCTTCGTACCGTCGGCGACGGTGACCTGACCCGCGTGGATGGAGCGCCCCATGCCGACGCCGCCGCCGTGGTGGATCGACACCCAGGACGCCCCGGACGCCACGTTGACCATGGCGTTCAGCAGCGGCCAGTCGGCGATCGCGTCGGAGCCGTCGAGCATGGCCTCGGTCTCGCGGTACGGCGAGGCGACCGAGCCGCAGTCCAGGTGGTCGCGCCCGATGGCCAGCGGGGCGGCCAGTTCGCCGCTCGCCACCATGTCGTTGAAGCGCTCGCCGGCCTTGTCGCGCTCGCCGTAGCCGAGCCAGCAGATGCGGGCGGGCAGCCCCTGGAAGTGGACGCGCTCGCCGGCCATCTTGATCCAGCGGTGCAGCGACTCGTTCTCCGGGAAGAGTTCGAGCATCGCCTTGTCCGTCTTGTGGATGTCGGACGCCTCACCCGACAGAGCGGCCCAGCGGAAGGGACCCTTGCCCTCGCAGAAGAGCGGTCGGATGTACGCGGGCACGAAGCCCGGGAAGTCGAACGCCCGGGCGTAGCCCGCGAGCTGGGCCTCGCCACGGATCGAGTTGCCGTAGTCGAAGACCTCGGCGCCCGCGTCCATGAAGCCGACCATCGCCTCGACGTGCGCGGCCATCGACTCGCGTGCCCGCTGGGTGAAGTCGGCCGGCTTCTCGGCGGCGTACGAGGCCATGTCGTCGAAGTCGACACCGAGCGGGAGGTAGGCGAGCGGGTCGTGCGCGCTGGTCTGGTCGGTGACGATGTCGACCGGGGCGCCTTCGGCGAGCATGCGGGGAAGCAGTTCCGCCGCGTTGCCGAGGAGGCCGATGGAGAGCGGCCGGCGGGCGTCGCGGGCCTCGACGGCCAGCTGGAGGGCGTGCTCCAGGCTGTCGGCCCGCACGTCCAGGAAGCGGTGCTCGATCCGGCGCTCGATGGCGCGCGGGTCGCAGTCGATACAGATCGCGACGCCGTCGTTCATGGTCACGGCCAGCGGCTGGGCGCCGCCCATGCCGCCGAGGCCAGCGGTCAGCGTGATCGTCCCCGCGAGCGTGCCGTTGAACTTCTTCGCGGCGACGGCGGCGAACGTCTCGTACGTGCCCTGGAGGATGCCCTGCGTGCCGATGTAGATCCAGGACCCGGCGGTCATCTGCCCGTACATCGTGAGGCCGAGGGACTCCAGGCGGCGGAACTCCTCCCAGTTCGCCCAGTCGCCGACCAGGTTGGAGTTGGCGATCAGGACGCGCGGTGCCCACTCGTGGGTCTGCATGACACCGACCGGCCGCCCGGACTGGACGAGCATCGTCTCGTCCTGCTTGAGCGTCCGCAGCGTACGGACCATCGCGTCGAACGAGCGCCAGTCCCGGGCCGCCTTGCCCGTGCCGCCGTAGACGACGAGCTTGTCGGGGTGCTCGGCGACCTCGGGGTCGAGGTTGTTCTGCAGCATGCGGAGGGCGGCTTCCTGCTGCCATCCCAGGGTGCTCAGTTCGGTACCGCGCGGTGCCCGTACGGGGCGGGGTCCTGACATGGCGATGCCTCCTCGCGACTGTGAAACTTCTATTCACATCCTGAGGGTCTGAATACTTGTAGTCAACAGGGTGGCCCGCGACGCGCACGGGAACGGCCGCACGGGATGAGCGGCAGCTTCCCGCCGATCGCCTCTACACCGACCGGCGCATGTACCAATGGAAAATGCCAGAACTCCCCCCTGAAGCGGGCACGTTGCGTAACCTCTGGGTCACAGCCGTACGCGACGTCGGGAAGGGAGTCCGCGTGCCCGGAATCGACGAGTGCCTGCTCGAAGTCATGAAACTGCCCGGCGCCAGGGGTGCCGCAGTGGTCGACTGGACGAGTGGCCTCGCCCTCGGCACAGCCGGTGAATCGCCCAACGGCGACCACGAGGCCACCGCGGCCGAGACGGCGGAGGTGGCGCGGATGGCGGCCGAGCAGCCGGCGTTCTCTCTCCAGCCGCCCGGCGGGACGACCGGAAGGACGACCGGCGCGAGACCCGGCCCGCCGGTCGAGGACGTCATCATCACGACGCACTC
The DNA here is from genome assembly GCF_014216315.1 of Streptomyces finlayi. NCBI lineage: Bacteria > Bacillati > Actinomycetota > Actinomycetes > Kitasatosporales > Streptomycetaceae > Streptomyces > Streptomyces finlayi. Next base: position 4,738,643 of record NZ_CP045702.1, on the reverse strand, counting down.
CGGCTACCACATACTTCGCTTCGTCGAGACGGCCTTCGACAGCAGCGTCTTCCTGCATCTGTGGCTGGACCGGGCGGAAGGCAATCTCGCCCTCGCCCGCCTGCGGCTCGGCGAGATGGCGGAGCGGCTGGTCCTGGCATGAGATCCTCCACCGCCGGTTCCGAGGGGGATGTGCGGCCCTCCGCACCCTCCCCCATGCTCCAGCGTCTGGCGGCCGAGCGTGCCACCGGCGCCCTGATGCGGGACCGCGGCACCCTCTACCTCGCGGACGGCCAGGTGGTGCACGCCGAGAGCCCCGCCACTCCCGGCATCGACATCCTGCTCACCACCGGCGGGGCGTTACGCCACGAGGGCTGGTGGGACGCCGTCGCCAAGGCCGGCGCGGGACAGCGGGTGGGCCGCTACCTGGTGGACAGCGGCCATGTTCCGGGCGGTGCACTGGAGTTGTGCCACCTGGGCGCCCTGTACGACGCCGCGTTCTTCGCCCTCGCCCCGACCCGGACCCCGGCCAGATTCCGTTACGGCGTCTCGCACTGGATCGGCCCGGTCCGCCCCGTGGCCGTCGACGCCGTGCAGCGCGAGACCCACCGACGCCGCGAACTGCTGGACCGCATCTGGCCCGATGCGCTGACCGACACCGCGCCGGTGACCCGCACCGCCCATCCGGTGGACGCTCCGGTCCCGCCCGGCCGGCTCCGGGTCCTGGAGCTGGCCGACGGTGTGCGGACGGCTTCGGACATCGCCCGCGAACTGGGCCGTTCGGCGTTCCACATCCTGGTCGACCTGCGGCGGCTCGCGGCTGCCGGGCTGGTCGAAGCGGTCGGGCGGGGAGCGGCACCGTTCGCCGCGACGCCCGGCCGGGCCGTCCTGCCCGAGGTCACGGCCGACCCCGACGTCGCCCTGTTGCGCCGGCTCCGAGACGCATTGGAGGCCCTGTGATACGCGCGCTCAGACAGCGTGCCGGGAGGAGACAACTGATGGTGCCCGAGGCCGAAGTGCAGGATGTCCTCGACGAACTCCAGCGGTTACGGGCCCGCGTCCCCCTCCTCTCCGGCGCACTGGCCGCCAGCACCGACGGCCTGGTCGTGGCTCATGACACGCCGGAGGTGGAAGCCGAGGGAGTGGCCGCGCTGACCGCCGCCGCACTCGGCGTGGCGATCCGGATGACCGACGCCACCGGCCGCGGCGGCTTCCGCGAACTCCTGGTACGCGGCGACGCCGGCTACATCGCCACCTACGCGGCAGGCACCTCCGCCGTCCTGACGCTGCTGGCCGAGGACCGCATCAACGTCGGCCGTCTCCATCTGGAGGGCCGCCGCTCCGGCACCCGTATCGGCGAACTCATCGACACGGCGCTAACCCGCACCGACCGGCCGGCCCGCACCGTGAGCCCCCCGCAGCAACCCGCCCCGCGGCAACCGGCCCCGCGGCAACCGGCCCCGCCGGGCGGACCCCTGCCGCACCGCCCCCTCACGTAGCACCCCCGCGGGGACGGACCCCGCACACACGAGGAAACAGCTCCGGTCACCCCGACCGGCCAGGAAAGGAAACGAGCACCATGGCGAACACCGAAGCGGCACTGAAGGAAGCGATGACGTCCATCGAGGGCACCACCGGTGTCGCCCTCGTCGACTACACGAGCGGTATGGCTCTGGGCACGCTGGGCGGCAGCAAGGACTTCAACCTGGAGGTCGCGGCCGCGGGCAACACCGATGTCGTACGCGCCAAGCTCCGCACCATGGAGCACCTCGGCATCCAGGACGAGATCGAGGACATCCTGATCACGCTGGGCACCCAGTACCACCTGATCCGGCTCCTCAAGACCCGTGGCAGCAACGGCCTGTTCCTCTACCTGGTGCTGGACTCCACCCGCGCCAACCTGGCGATGGCCCGCCACCAGCTGAAGCGGATCGAAGCCGAACTGGAGATCTGACCCGCTCGCCGGGAGCGCCGGCCGGGCGTGGCGCTCCCGGCCGGTCCGGCACCGGACCTACTCGACGAAGAGACCGCGGGCCGCGGCCCGCGCGTCGAACTCCTCCAGCCGGGCCTGGGCCTCGGGCAGGGCGTCGCACATGGCCTCCAGCAGCACCCGCCCCAGCAGCATCGGCGCGCACGCGGTGTCGAAGGCGAGCCCGGTTCCGACAGCGCCGGGAATCAGCAGGTCGCTGTGCTTGGCCACCGGGGCGAACGCGGAGTCGGCGACGGTCACCACCGTCAGCCCCTGCTCCTGGGCGTACGCGAGTCCGTCCACGACCTCCCTGGGATGGCGGGGCAGTGCGAAGCACACCAGCGCCGTGGCACCCGCCCGCCGGACGGCGTCGATCCGGTCGACCAGCGCGCTGCCGCCCTCGTCGAGAACCCGGACATCGGGGTGCACCTTGGCGGCGAAGTATCCGAATCCCCGCGCCTGCGAGGAAGCGGCCCGCAGCCCCAGCACCGGCAGCGGCCGTGAACCGGCCAGGAGGCGCCCCGCCCGCTCCACGGGCCCGGGGTCGGCGAGCAGTTCGGTCAGATGCCGCAGGTTCTCGATCTCGGCCCTGACGGCCTGCTGGTACTCGTTGTACGTGTCCTCGGTGCCGGCGGCCGTCTCGGCGGGAGCCACCTCCCGCAGGTGCCTGCGCAGCGCGGGATAGCCGTCGAAGCCGAGCGCCACGGCGAACCGGGTGACGGACGGCTGACTGACCCCGGCCAGCTCGGCCAGCTCCACGCTGGACAGGAACGGCGCGTCTCCGGCCCTGCGCACCATGGAGTGGGCGATCCGGCGCTGGGTGGGCGTGAGCCGATGCCCCTCGAAGAGCCGCTGCAACCGCGCGGCCGGGCTGCTCCCGCTCATGCTGACCCTCCAGAGATCCACCGCGCCGGTCCGGCGCCGACAGATCTATTCAGCCAGCAAGCGGGCTGCATGTCCATATACAGGCCGGTCCGCCGGAGGCCCGTTCGCCGAAGGCCAGCCGTCCACCGAAGGCCCGCCCGCCGAGGCCGCGAACGGACCGGGGGCCGCAAACAGGGGGGGTAGCCCCACTGCCCAGGGCGCCCCCGGCTTCGTACCGTACGGGCGTGGAAGCCCGCGACCCTGAACTCAGAAAAGAACTCGACGCCATGCTCAAGGCCCGCAGCGAGCTCGGGCCGGAGTACGAGTCGGCGCTGGTCGACTCGTTCCTGGAGAAGGTCGAGCGCCATCTCGACGGGACGCTCGACCGGCGGGCGCGGCGCCATCTCGCCGAGCAGCGCACGAGCACGGTCCGGGAAACACGTACGCCCCAAGGCATGCGGACCTTCGGCGAGCGCTTCGGCTTCGGTGCGCTCTCGCTGGTCCTGGCGATCCCGCTGTCCGCGATCGGCGTCGCGAACGCGGGGATCGACGGGCTGGTCGTGGCGTGGGCGGGGATCGTCGGTGTCAACGCGGTGCACGCGGCTCACGGCCTGCCCTGGTCCCGCACCCGGCGGGCCGGGCGCAGGACGGCCTCCGACTGGGAGGGGTGAACGGGTACGCGGACGCAGCCGGTGCGGGCAGAGGCCGGACGCACGGAAGCCGTACGGGCGATGTGCGGGAGACGGTCGCGGGGACCGCCGCACCCCCGGTTGCCCGGAGGGCGGGACGACGACGGTCCCCGCGAGGGACGCGGTCCGGGTCAGGGCCGGGTGCCGCGTCCTGGCGACGGTGGAGGTCCGGGAGCCGCTCCGTAGTCCGTGTCGCCGTCTCGGGTGCCGGCGGGTTCCCCTGCCGACACCCGCCAATCTGCCCGAGCCGTGTTAAGCGGGCGCTGCGCGTACGTGACGCGCTCGTACCGATTTCACGAAGCCCGGACACACGGTGTTACGCCTTCGTACCCGCGTCCCTGGCGAGGAACGCCAGCAGGTCCTGCCTGCTCACGACACCCTTGGGCTTGCCCTCCACCAGCACGATCGCCGCGTCCGCGCCGTCCGCGCCGCTGAGCGCGGCCATCAGGTCCTCGACCGGCTCGCCGGAGCCGACCTGCGGCAGCGGGGCCGACATGTGCTTCTCCAGTGCGTCGGAGAGCTGGGCGCGCTGGGTGAACAGGGCGTCCAGGAGCTGACGCTCGACGACGGAACCGATGACCTCGGCGGCCATCACGTCCGGGTGTCCCGCCCCGGGCTTCACGATCGGCATCTGGGAGACGCCGTACTCGCGGAGCACCTCGATCGCCTCGCCGACCGTCTCCTCGGGGTGCATGTGGACGAGGTGCGGCAGCGGGCCCTCCTTGTAGTCCAGGACGGCACCGACGCGGGCGGACGGACCGGTGTTCTCCAGGAACCCGTAGTCCGCCATCCACTCGTCGTTGAAGATCTTGCTCAGATAGCCGCGCCCGCTGTCGGGGAGGAGGACGACGACCACGTCGTCCGGTCCCAGACGTGAGGCGACCTCCAGGGCCGCGACGACCGCCATGCCGCAGGAGCCGCCGACGAGCAGGCCCTCCTCCTTGGCGAGACGGCGGGTCATCTGGAAGGAGTCCTTGTCGGACACCGCGATGATCTCGTCCGTGACGGTGGGGTCGTAGGCGGTGGGCCAGAAGTCCTCACCCACGCCCTCGACCAGATACGGGCGTCCGGAGCCGCCCGAGTAGACCGAACCCTCCGGGTCGGCGCCGATGACCTTCACGGCGCCGCCGCTGGCCTCCTTGAGGTAGCGGCCGGTACCGGTGATCGTGCCGCCTGTGCCGACGCCCGTCACGAAGTGCGTGATGCGGCCGTCCGTCTGCTCCCAGATCTCGGGACCGGTGGTCTCGTAGTGGGAGCGCGGGTTGTTCGGGTTGGAGTACTGGTCCGGCTTCCAGGCCCCCGGCGTCTCACGGACGAGGCGGTCGGAGACGTTGTAGTACGAGTCCGGGTGCTCGGGATCGACGGCCGTCGGGCAGACCACGACCTCCGCACCGTACGCACGCATCACATTGATCTTGTCCGTGGACACCTTGTCGGGGCAGACGAAGATGCAGTGGTAGCCCTTCTGCTGGGCGACGATGGCGAGGCCGACGCCTGTGTTGCCGCTGGTCGGCTCGACGATCGTGCCGCCGGGCCTGAGCTCACCGCTCTGCTCGGCCGCCTCGATCATGCGCAGCGCGATGCGGTCCTTCACCGACCCGCCTGGGTTGAAGTACTCGACCTTGGCCAGGACCGTCGCCTGAATGCCTGCCGACACATTGCGCAGCCTCACCAGCGGGGTGTTGCCGACAAGACTGATCATCGAATCGTGGAATTGCACCGTGTACTCCGGGATCTCCGAGATGGTCCGGCCAGAGTATGCCTACGGGCCCGTGATTGGGCGAAGCGATTGGGCTCTGCCACCCACGGGGCAGGTAGACGTCAGTACTGCGTACGGCGAAGAGGAGGTGGACCCGACTGTGTCGAGTGCGAGGGTGGCACGGCGGATCGCTGCGGGCGCTGCTTACGGTGGCGGCAGCATCGGGCTGATCGGAGCCGCGACGGTAGGTGTGGTGCTGGCCGAGGTCCAGCTGGCGAAGAAGCAGGTGGGCGGGGGTACGGCACCGGTGCCCCCGCCCGCGGACGGGCGGTACGGGGTGGCGTTCACCAGCCCCGCCGACCCGTTGCGGCTCACGATGCTCGGTGACTCGACGGCGGCCGGCCAGGGGGTCCGCAGGGCCGGGCAGACGCCGGGCGCGCTGCTCGCGTCGGGACTGGCGGCCGTTTCCGAACGGCCGGTGGATCTGCGGAACGTCGCGCTGCCGGGTGCGCGGTCCGACGACCTGGAGCGCCAGGTCTCGCTGGTGCTGGCCGATCCGGCGCGGGTGCCCGATGTGTGCGTGATCATGATCGGGGCGAACGACGTGACGCACCGGATGCCCGCCACGCAGTCGGTGCGGTGTCTGACCACGGCGGTCCGCAGGCTGCGGACCGCCGGCGCCGAGGTCATCGTGGGTACGTGCCCGGACCTGGGGACGATCGAGCCGGTCTACCAGCCGCTGCGCTGGCTGGCCCGCCGGGTGAGCCGACAGCTGGCGGCCGCCCAGACCATCGGCGCCGTGGAGCAGGGCGGGCGCACGGTGTCGCTGGGCGATCTGCTGGGGCCGGAGTTCGCGGCGAATCCGCGCGAGCTGTTCGGCCCGGACAACTACCACCCGTCGGCGGAGGGGTACGCGACGGCTGCGATGGCGATGCTGCCCACCGTGTGCGCGGCGCTGGGCCTGTGGCCGGAGACGGACCGGCTGGACGGGGCGCGGCGCGAGGGCATGCTGCCGGTGGCCAAGGCGGCTTCCAGGGCGGCACGGGAGGCCGGTACGGAGGTCACGGGCGCCCGGGCACCCTGGGCCCTCCTCAAGCACCGCAGGCGGCGGCGTCTGCCCGCGACCGCGGTACCGGCGGGGGAGCCGGTCATGCACGAGGTCACGAACGACGCCACGGACGAGGCCACGGACACGGAGAAGGGCCCGGCACACCGGGAGGCGCGGCAGACCGACTGAGCAGATGCACAGCACTGAGCCCCGGAGCGACTGAGCGGTTGCTTAGAAAAGAGGCCCGCATCACACGGCCTGCCGGGTGACCTCAGCGATACGTCCGGGTAGCTTCCAAGTCAGTCAAGCCTTCCAGCCTGCCTTCCAGCCCTCATGGAGCCGCGTGATGCCCGAAGCCGTGATCGTCTCTGCTGCCCGTTCGCCGATCGGCCGGGCCTTCAAGGGGTCCCTCAAGGACCTGCGCGCGGACGACCTGACCGCCACCATCATCCAGACCGCGCTGGCCAAGGTCCCCGAGCTGGACCCCCGGGACATCGATGACCTGATGCTCGGCTGCGGCCTCCCCGGCGGCGAGCAGGGCAACAACCTGGGCCGCATCATCGCCGTGCAGATGGGGATGGACCACCTTCCCGGCTGCACGGTCACCCGCTACTGCTCGTCCTCGCTGCAGACCAGCCGCATGGCGCTGCACGCCATCAAGGCCGGCGAGGGTGACGTGTTCATCTCGGCCGGTGTCGAGATGGTGTCCCGCTTCGTGAAGGGCAACTCCGACAGCCTGCCGGACACGCACAACCCGCTGTTCGCCGAGGCCGAGGCGCGCACCGCGGCGCGCGCCGAGCAGGAGGGCGCGACCTGGCACGACCCCCGCGAGGACGGCGTCGTCCCGGACGCGTACATCTCGATGGGGCAGACCGCGGAGAACCTGGCCCGGCTCAAGGGCGTCACGCGCCAGGACATGGACGAGTTCGGCGTGCGTTCGCAGAACCTCGCCGAAGCGGCCATCAAGAACGGCTTCTGGGAGCGCGAGATCACCCCGGTGACGACGCCGGACGGCACCGTCGTCTCGCAGGACGACGGCCCGCGCGCGGGCGTCACCCTTGAGGGCGTCCAGGGCCTGAAGCCGGTCTTCCGCCCCGACGGCCTGGTCACCGCGGCCAACTGCTGCCCGCTCAACGACGGCGCCGCCGCCCTGGTGATCATGTCGGACACCAAGGCGCGCGAGCTGGGCCTGACCCCGCTGGCCCGGATCGTGTCGACCGGCGTCTCCGGCCTGTCCCCCGAGATCATGGGCTACGGTCCGGTCGAGGCCAGCAAGCAGGCGCTGAAGCGCGCGGGCCTGACCGTCGACGACATCGACCTGGCCGAGATCAACGAGGCGTTCGCCGCCCAGGTCATCCCCTCGTACCGCGACCTCGGCCTGCCGCTGGACAAGGTCAACGTCAACGGCGGCGCCATCGCCGTCGGCCACCCCTTCGGCATGACCGGCGCCCGGATCACCGGCACGCTGATCAACAGCCTGCAGTTCCACGACAAGCAGTTCGGCCTGGAGACCATGTGCGTGGGCGGCGGCCAGGGCATGGCCATGGTCATCGAGCGCCTCAGCTAGGTCCTGTCTGGAGTTCCAGCGCGGGAGAAGGAGCGGCGTCCGGTGCCGTCGAATCCAAGGCGGAGGAGGGAGCGATGGCGGAGCCCTCGCGACTGACGACAACGCCGGAGGCGGCGGTGCCGGACGCCGCGACGCCGCGGGGGAACTCCAGACAGGACCAAGGGCCTTTCGTCTGGATCAGGCCGGGATCAGGGAGCGGGGGCCGGTGCGTGCAGCTGCAAGGCGGAGGATCGAGGCAACGCGGAGCGTTGGTGATTGCCGACAACGCCGCAGATGCGCGTGCCGGCCCCCGCGAGCCCGGCATGATCCAGACGAAAGACCCGAGGGGCCTCCCGCTCGGATCAGGCCGCCTGCGCCCCTCCCGTGGAACGGCTGGTGCGAACCGTTCCGAGCCCCGACCGTGACCGAATCTCCCCCAGGATGTGATCTGCGTCCCGGGGGAGAGTCGTTTCCCCAGGTCACGCTGGTCACAGGGGTAAACACCAGGCCCAAAGACCTGTCCAATTCGTGACGTAATGCACTGACAGCCGGCCCAGGTACAGGACAAGCTGATGTAGGAAGTCGGGGGATCGATTGAAACCGGGAGTATGTCAGTGAGCGCCATGTCGTTTGCCCTGTTGCTGACCACCGCCGCTGCCACGGCTGCCGGCGCCGCCGCTCTGCACGCCGCTCACGGGCTGCGCAAGCAGGTCGCGGCCCTGCGCACCGAGCTGGCCGCGAGCCGGTTCGACGCGGCCACCGTGCCACCGCAGAGTCGCAGTACAGCCACCCCCGTCGCGGAGATACGCGCGGCCGTCACCGAAGCACTCGCCGAGGAGCGGGAGCGCGAGCTCGCCGAGGCGCGTGCCTTCTGGGCCGCGCAGGAGGCCCGCGACGCCGCCGACGCCCCGTCCCTGCTGGGCGGGCTGTCCGGTCTCGGCGACGACGTGCCGTTCTTCCTTCCGCGTCAGGCCGACTTCGCCGGACTGGAAGCGATGGACCTCGAAGCGACCGAGGCCCTGGAGGAGCTGACGGAGCTCAGCGAGCGGGCCCTGGGCGAGCGCGAGCTCGCCGAGGTCACCGAACTTCCGGAGATCTCCGACTATCCCGAGGACTCCCCCGAGCTGGCCGCGGCCCGCCGCCGGCACCCCTCGCACCCGGACTTCGTCCCCGTGCAGACACCCGTGGTCACCGACCACGAGCGCACCGTGAGCCGGCTGGAAGAGCTCGCCGACACGGCCGTCGAGCTGACGGACGTCCGTCCCGGCCCGCTCGGCACCCTCGACGTGTACGTCTTCGCGGACGGCACCACGCTCTGCATGACACCGGGCCACCGGGAGACGGCCGAGCGCCTCGCCGATTCCCTGCGCGCCGGTGAGACGCCGTTCCTGCTGGGCGGTTCCGGGGTCTCCGGCGCCTACGCGCTGACCTTCGCGTGCGGCCAGGACAACGTCTACATCCTGGCCGACCGGGTCATCGCCTCGTTCTAGTACGCGGTTCACCCCTGGCGCGGGCCCTACCCGAACGCCCGCGCCGCAGCTTCCTCGACGTACCGCACGGCCTCGTCCAGCTCCACGGGCGGGGCCATCACCAATGCCGCCGCCAGATCCCGCCCGGCGACGGCGAGTTGGTCGCCGACGCTGAACACGCCCGCGTCCGGCATGACGCGCGGCTCCTCGCCGGGCCGCTCGATCCGCTGGGCCCGTACGGCGAGTTCCCTGGCCGTGGCCAGCCCCTCGGCGGCGGCGCCGCGCCGGAGCCGGCTCTGCGGGGCGGAGCGCAGGCGGTCGGCGAACCGGTCGACGGCGGTGATCAGCGGAGTCGTATCAAGCACGCCGCGACCCTACGCGCCCCGCCGCGATGGTTGCCAACGGGCGGACGCTCGGGCACGGTGTCGGGAAGGACCAGCAACGCGCACTGCGTCGGAGGCGCCGATGTCCCAAGTCTTCTCCGAGGAAACCCATCGCAACCTGCTCTCCCGAATCCCTAGCTGCACCGGCCGTGAGATCTCCGACTGGCTCCGCGCGGTCGACGAAGGCCCGTCCCTCTTCCGCTTCGAGGAGAAGGTCAGCTGGCTGCGGAGCGAACACGATCTGGCCTACGGCCACGCCAAGGCGATCATCCACGAGTACGACCTGCGGCGGGCCGCCCGGAAGCTCGGGTAGCCGTCCGCGCCACGGAACACGCCCCACGTCGTAGTCCCGGGAAAACGGAACGGCCCGCAGGCGACGAGCCTGCGGGCCGTTCCGTCGTACGGGATTCCCGCGGTCTAGTCGTCGCCGCTCAGGATGGAGAGCACGCGCAGCATCTCCAGGTAGATCCACACCAGGGTCATGGTGAGGCCGAACGCGGCCAGCCAGGACTCCTCGCGCGGGGCGCCGAAGGCGATGCCGTCCTCGACCTGCTTGAAGTCCAGGGCCAGGAAGCACGCGCCGAGGACGATGCCGATGACACCGAACAGGATGCCGAGGCCGCCACTGCGGAAGCCCAGGCCGTCGCCGCCGCCGATGAGGGCGAACAGCAGGTTGACCACCATCAGGAGCATGAAGCCCATGGCGGCGGCCATCACGAAGCCGTAGAAACGGCGGGTGACGCGAATCCAGCGCATCTTGTACGCGAAGAGCACACCGGCGAAGACACACATCGTGCCCAGCACCGCCTGCGCGACCACACCGGGGCTGATGTAGGTACTGACCGCACTGGACAGGACCCCGAGGAAGACACCCTCGAAGGCCGCGTACGTGATGATCAGCGCCGGTACCGGCTTGCGCTTGAAGGACTGGATGAGCGAAAGGACGAACGCCACGAGGGCGGCGCCGATCGCGATACCGAATGACGTACCGAGGTTGGACTCGTCGACGGGCAGCAGGACCCAGGCGAGCACGGCACCGAGCACCACGGTGCCCAGCGACATCGCCGTGCGCGTGACGACGTCGTCGATCGTCATCGCGCCGGAGCGCGCGGGCGCCTGCGGCGCGCCGTACTGGGTGTCCTGCTGGGCGTAGGGGTTCGTGGCGTACGGGTTGGCGGCGGTGCCCTCGGCGTACGGGGTGGTACCCGTCGCGGGGGCCCCGGCCTGCGGTGCCGCGTTGAAGCCCGCGGTGCCGTTGTCGCGGCTGAACCCCCGTCGCGAGAAGACCGGGTTGCTGCTCCTCATCTCACTCCTCCATGGCCGCACTGCGCGGCCTTGCGACAAGAGTAATGGGTAGGCAAAACAAACACCGTAATGCTCGGGGAGGATCTTCGGCGGACCGCGTGCCCGGACAGCCCCGCGCACCGGTGATCGCGCCGGGCTCCCGCCGATCGGCCGTGCGGGTGACCCGTGGCAGCCGACCGGCGCCGGGCCCCCGCACACGCACGGTGAGGACGGTCGCTCCCGGTGTGTGACCGCTCACCGCGGCGGGCCCCGCGGGCCGGTGGCCCGGACCGGGCCCCGAGCAGGAAGTGGTGCCCGGAACCGGACTCGAACCGGTACGCCCCCGAGGGGCAGCGAGGTTTAAGCTCGCCGTGTCTGCATTCCACCATCCGGGCATGGCGCGCCGCTCCGCGTTGGCACATGACCCTAGTCGGGGGCGTCCCCCGATCAGCCGAACAATGGCGCGATGTTGTCTTATTTTATTGACCGTTTGAGGGTGCGTCAGCATATTCGCACCCCCTCACCACATGCCCGGTCCGGACCGGGGCCCACAAGCCCACTCGCATGGGATTGACGGAAAGTCGCCGCACTCGGACAGCCCAGCGCGCCAGGGTCGCGCCACCGTTCGCCATGGCTCCGCCACCTCACCCGGTGAGGAGATCGTTGACGCACCGCAGAACCGGCCGGGCCCCCAGCGCCGAGGGGTTCTCCAGCACCGCTCCGGTGACATGGAACGCAGCGCTCTCACCGGGAAGCAGACCGACGAGCATGTCGTCCACGACGGCGGCCGGGTCCAGCCGGTCGGGGAAGAGGGCGAGGGGCGCAGGAACGTTTTGGCAGTGACCTTCACCCGGTATCCGACCTCCGGTCCGTCACCTTGCGTGACCGTCGCCTCGTACCGTGCCGGGGGCAGTGCGAGCCGGGTGTCCTCCGCGTAGAAGTGGAACGTCCGCAGCTCGCCGAGGCGCGCCACCGGCACCTCGCGGCTGCCGTCCCCCAGCCGCGCCACGGACGGCGGCAGCGGCACCCTGCTCACCCCGCGCGCCGCCCGCGCCGGCCACCGTCTCCTCCTCGGCCGGCAGGGAGCCGTCCAGGCCGTGCCGGCTCAGCCGCAGCGTGCCCTCCCAGGGCCGTGCCGAGTCGCTGCCGAGGTGCAGGCCCCCGTCCCGCACGGTCATCAGCCGGTCCGCGTACACCGTGCGCAGCGCGTACCAGGGCGGCTTGCGGCGGCCGTGACCGTCCACGGCAGCCCAGGACACGACCGGCCGGCAGTCGTTGAGCTGCCACACGATCGAGCCCATGCAGTACGGGGGTCCTGTCGAGCGTCCTGACGCCCCACCAGTCTCGCGCCGCTCCCAGACGAGGCTTGCCGTCGGCCCAGGTGATCCCCGCCCGCAGCTTCACGTCGTAGGTCCTGTCGCCGGTCCAGCCGCCCGACTCCGCCAGCCAGGGCGTCAGCTCGCCGAGCTCCGCCGGACCCGGCTCCTCTTCCCCCGCCGTCCCTGTGCCGAGCAGAGTCACTGAACCGGGTAAGCGCCGTGAAGTCACGGGCGACCCACAGCCGTGTCAAGGGTGCGGGAGCGCTCCCATTACATATTTTTGCGACCTCAGGAAAGGGTCTTGACCACCTGGAGGAAGACACAGGCGCCGGACCTGGGGATAGAATGCCTACTGACAACGAACCGGTTAAGCGAGGTCGTATGCCCAAGCACCGCCCCACGATCGCCGATATCGCGCGCCGCGCCGGGGTCTCCAAGGTCGCGGTGTCGTACGCGCTCAACGACCGGCCAGGGGTCTCCCCGGCGACCCGCGCCACCATCAAGGCCATCGCCCAGGAGATCGGCTGGCGCCCCAACAGCGCGGCCCGCGCCCTGACGCACGCCCGGGCGGACACCGTCGGCCTCGCGCTGTCCCGGCCGGCCAGACTGCTCGGGGTGGAACCGTTCTTCATGGAGCTGATCAGCGGCATCGAGACCGAACTGTCCGCCCGTGGCTGCGCCCTGCTCCTCCAGGTCGTCACCGACCCCGCCCAGGAGCTGGAGGCCTACCGTCGCTGGTGGGGCGAGGGCCGGGTGGACGGAGTGTTCGTCGCCGACGTGCGCTCCCCCGACCCGCGTATCGAAGGCGTCGCCGAGCTCGGTATGCCCGCCGTGGTCATCGGCCATCCCTCGGCGGCCGGCTCCCTCACCCCCGTCTGGTCCGACGACTCGGCCGCCCTCCGGGACACCCTGACCTACCTCAGCGCGCTCGGCCACCGCTCCGTCGCCCGCGTCGCCGGGCTGCCCGAGCTGACGCACACCCGGCTGCGCGACCACGCCCAGCACGAGATCTCCGCGGAACTGGGTCTCGACGCACCCGTGGTGGTGCACACCGACTACTCCGGTGAGGAGGGCGCGCACGCCACCCGGCAGCTGATCAGCTCACGGTCCCGGCCGACCGCCGTCGTCTACGACAACGACATCATGGCCGTCGCCGGACTCTCCGTAGCCCAGGAGATGGGACTCGACGTCCCCGGCGACCTCTCCCTCGTGGCGTGGGACGACTCCCAGCTGTCCCGGGTCGTCCGTCCCCCTCTGACCGCACTGAGCCGGGACATCCCGGCGTACGGAACCCACGCGGCGCGCACCCTGCTGACGATGGTGACGGAGGGGGCGGCGCCGGGGTTCCAGGACGTCACCGCCCGCCTCGTACCGCGCGGCTCGACCGCCCCGCCCCGCTCGGCACAGACCCCGCCCCGCTCGGAACAGGCCGCCCCGCCCCGCTGAGGACGGACCTTCTCAGGGTCGGTGTCATACCCCAGGAGTACGCCGGGCCCCTGCCGGTGCGACTCAAGACGGCCCCGGGAACGGGCACGGGGGCTGACGCCCCGGTGGGCTTCGGCAGAGACGATGAAGGAGTCCCCGAACGAAGCCCGAACCAGGAGTGTCCCTGTGACCACCACCCCCACCGCCCATCGCGCCACCGCGGTGGCTGCCCGCGCCACGGAGCTGTCGAAGGTCTACGGCCAGGGTGAGACCCAGGTGGTCGCCCTGGACCGGGTCACCGTGGACTTCCCGCAGGGCGAGTTCACCGCGATCATGGGACCTTCCGGCTCCGGCAAGTCCACCCTGATGCACTGCGTGGCCGGGCTCGACAGCTTCAGCAGCGGTTCCGTCCGGATCGGCGACACGGAACTGGGTTCCCTCAAGGACAAGCAGCTCACCCAGCTCCGCCGGGACAAGATCGGCTTCATCTTCCAGGCGTTCAACCTGCTGCCGACCCTGTCGGCACTGGAGAACATCACGCTGCCCATGGACATCGCGGGCCGCAAGCCCGACGCCGCGTGGCTCCAGAAGGTCATCGACATGGTGGGTCTCGCCGACCGGCTCAAGCACCGGCCCACCGAGCTCTCCGGCGGCCAGCAGCAGCGCGTCGCGGTGGCCCGCGCCCTCGCCTCCCAGCCCGAGATCATCTTCGGTGACGAGCCCACCGGAAACCTCGACTCCCGCTCCGGCGCCGAGGTCCTCGGCTTCCTGCGCAACTCGGTGCGCGAGCTCGGCCAGACCGTGGTGATGGTGACCCACGACCCGGTGGCCGCCTCCTACGCGGACCGTGTGATCTTCCTGGCCGACGGCGCGATCGTCGACGAGATGCTGCACCCCACGGCCGACGGGGTCCTCGACCGGATGAAGGCGTTCGACGCGAAGGGCCGCACCAGCTGACGTAGCGCCGGCTGTCCCGTCCCCCTTCCGGAACCCATCCCAGGACTACACACATGTTCCGAACCGCTCTGCGCAATGTCCTCGCGCACAAGGCCAGGCTGTTGATGACCGTGCTCGCCGTGATGCTCGGCGTGGCCTTCGTCTCCGGCACCCTGGTCTTCACCGACACCCTCGGCAACGCCTTCCGCAAGCAGTCGGCGAAGAGCTACGACGACGTCGCCGTCGCCGTGACCACCTACGCCTCCCAGCAGGAAAAGGAGTTCGAAGGCGTCGACACCGCCACCCTGAAGAAGATCCAGGACCTGGAGGGCGTCGACGAAGCGACCGGCCGGGTCTCCGGCTTCGCGGGCGTCGCCGACGCCGACGGCAAGCTCATCGGCAACGGCTGGTCCAACACCGGGGCCAACTTCTCCCCCGGCAGGAAGGGCAAGGACGGCCAGTACACGTTCGTCGACGGCTCGGGCCCCGCCCAGGCCGGCCAGGTCGCGCTGGACAAGGACTCCGCGGCCAAGGGCGACTACCGCGTCGGTGACCCGGTGCGGGTCGCCACCAACGGACCGGTGAAGGAGTACACCCTCTCCGGTGTGTTCACCACCGAGGACGGCGCAGTCAACGCCGGCGGCAGCCTGGTGCTGTTCGACACCGCGGTCGCCCAGCAGCTCTACCTCCAGCCCGGCGTCTTCCAGAAGGTCATGATCTCCGCGGCGCCCGGTGCCGGCGCCGAGCAGTTGCTGAAATCGGTCAAGCCGCTGCTGCCGAAGTTCGCCTACGCCGAGACCGGCCAGGCCCTCGCCGCCGACCAGGCCGCGCAGATCAAGAAGGAGCTCAACAACCTCAACATCATGCTGCTCGCCTTCGCGGGCATCGCCCTCTTCGTCGGCGTCTTCCTGATCGCCAACACGTTCACCATGCTGGTCGCCCAGCGCACCAGGGAGCTGGCCCTGATGCGGGCCGTCGGTGCCTCCCGCCGTCAGGTGAAGCGCTCCGTGCTGCTGGAGGCGGGCGTGGTCGGCGCGATCGCGTCCGTGACCGGCTTCCTGCTCGGCCTCGGCCTCGCCGTCGGGCTGCGCTCCGCGATGAGCCTGACCGGTGCCAAGATCCCCGCAGGTCCGCTGGTGGTCTCCCCCACCGCGATCGCCGCGGCGCTCGGCGTCGGCATCCTGGTGACCGTGCTGGCCGCCTGGCTGCCCGCACGCCGGGCCGCGAAGATCCCGCCGGTGGCGGCGATGAGCAGCGTGCACGCGGTGGCCACCACCAAGTCGCTGATCGTCCGCAACTCGATCGGCGGAGTGATCGCCCTGCTCGGCACGGCGGGGATCGTCGCGGGTGCGGCGGTCGGCAAGGACGGCAAGATGCTCATCGCGGGCGGGGCCTTCCTCTCGCTGATCGGCGTCATCATCCTCATCCCGCTGCTGTCCCGCCCGGTGATCGCCGTGGTGCGTCCGCTGCTGATGAAGCTGTTCGGCGTCTCCGGGAAGCTGGCCGCGCAGAACGCGGTCCGTAACCCCCGCCGTACCGGGGCGACTGCCTCCGCACTGGCTATCGGGCTGACCCTCGTCACCGGCATCTCGGTGCTGGGTGCCACGCTCGGCCAGGCCGTCGACCGGATGACGACGGACAACATCAAGGCCGACTACATGGTCTCGATGGCGAACGGCGACTCGCTCGACGAGTCGGCGCTCAAGGCGCTGGAGAAGGCCGACGGCATCTCGGCGGTCTCCCCCCAGCAGGCCGTCTGGCTCGAAACGGGCAGCTCCGGCTACTCGGCCTCCGGGGTCACCCCGGGGGACGTGCAGAAGGTCCTGGCGGTCAACACCCTGTCCGGTTCACTGGACACGCTCGCCGACGGCGGGATCGCGGTCTCCGAGAAGACGGCGAAGTCGAACGGCTGGAAGACCGGCGACACGATCGCCGTGACGTACGAGGACGAGAAGAAGGGGAAGCTGAAGGTCGGCGCCCTCTACGAGGACAACGAGTTCCTCTCCCCCATCCTCATGCCGAAGGCGGTGGCCGACGCGCACACCCCCCACCCGGAGATCCGCGAGATCTACCTGAAGATGGACGGCGGCGCGAGCGAGGCCAACGAGCAGCTGGTGGTCGACGCCCTGGGCGACAACCCGGCGATGAGCATCATGGACCGGCAGGACATCCGGGACATGTTCGGCGGTTTCGTCAACATGGCGCTGAACATCATGTACGGCCTGCTGGCGATGGCTCTGATCATCGCGGTGCTCGGGGTCGTCAACACCCTGGCGATGTCGGTGTTCGAGCGGCAGCAGGAGATCGGCATGGTGCGGGCCATCGGCCTGGACAAGCGCCGGGTGAAGCGCATGATCCGGCTGGAGGCCGTGGTCATCTCGGTCTTCGGTGCACTGGTCGGCGTGGGACTCGGTACGTTCCTCGGCTGGGCGATCGGCCAGACACTCGCCCCGTCCATCCCTGAGTACGCACTCGTCATCCCGTGGGACCGGCTCGCGCTCTTCCTGGCGCTGGCAGGACTGGTGGGCGTGCTGGCCTCGCTCTGGCCGGCCCGCAGCGCCGCGAAGCTGAACATGCTGACGGCGATCAAGACCGAATAGCGCTCGTCGGGGAGAGCGAGGGGCCGGTGTCCGCGGGTGCGGACACCGGCCCCTCGCCATGTGCGGGCTCAGCCCTCCGTCGTCCGCCAGTCGCGGACGCGCAGGGGCATACGGGCGGACCCGCCCTTCTCGGGGCGCACCGCGAGGATCTGGTTCACTCCGATCCTGTTGCGCTCGAAGGACAGCGCGGACGCGGCCATGTAGAGCCGCCAGACCCTCGCCCGGCCGGGCGAGGTGGCCCGTACGGCGGCGTCCCAGTGCCGTTCCAGGTTGGTGACCCAACGGCGCAGGGTCAGCGCGTAGTGATCCCGGATCGCCTCGACGTCACGGGCCTCGAAGCCGGCCTCCTCCAGGGTGGCCACGGTCCGGCCGACCGGGGCCAGTTCGCCGTCGGGGAAGACGTAGGCGTCGATGAACTCGTCGATGCGGTAGGCGGTCTCGTCCTTCTCGGGGCGGCGTGCGATCTGGTGGTTCAGCAGCCGGCCGCCGGGCCTGAGGAGGGCGTGGAGGGCGTCGGCGTACTCACGGAAACGGACCGTGCCGACGTGTTCGGCCATGCCGATCGAGGAAATCGCGTCGTACGGACCGTCCCTGACGTCCCGGTAGTCCTGGACCCGGATCTCGATCCGGTCGGTGAGACCTTCTTCGGCGATGCGCTTGCGGGCGTAGGCGGCTTGTTCGGCCGAGAGGGTCACTCCGGTGACCTGCGCTCCGTACTCGCGGGCGGCGTGGATGGCCATCGAACCCCAGCCGCAGCCGACGTCCAGGAGCCGGTCGCCCCGCGTCAGACCGAGTTTGCGGCAGACCAGGTCGAGCTTGTCGCGCTGGGCGTCCTCCAGGGTGCCGCCCTGCTCCCAGTAGGCGCAGGAGTACACCATGGACGGGCCGAGGACCAGTTCGTAGAAGTCGTTGCCCACGTCGTAGTGGTGGCTGACGGCCGCCCTGTCGCGGCGCTTGGTGTGCAGCGGTCCGGCCCGGCGGCGTACCTCCTCGACGGGCGGGGCGGGCGGCGGCCAGGGGCCCGCCGCCTTCAGGAATCCGCGTGCGAAGGCGCGGACCTTCGGGTCGCGGACCGGGTGGACGGTGTCCTTGGCGTCGGCGCCGCGCTCCCAGAGCAGGGCGGCCAGCCGGTCCAGGACCTCGTAGAGGTCCCCGTCGATGTCGATCTCACCGGCCACCCAGGCGCGGGCGAGTCCCAGTTCGCCCGGCTTCCAGAACACCCGGCGCAGGGCACGGCGGTGGCGGATCACGAGGACGGGGGCACCCGGCGGCCCGGACTCGCTACCGTCCCAGGCCCGGATGCGGACCGGCAGGGGTTCTCCCAGCAACTCTTCGGCGAGAACGGTCAGCCGCGATGCGGCGTCTGGCATGGCGCACACCTCCGTGGTGGTGTTTCCCAACATGCTCAAATTTCCACAAACATGCCTCAAACCACGTCACGACACCTCGACCGTGAACCTCGGAGCCGTGAACCCCGGAGCCGTAAACCCCGGAGCCGTGAACCTCGGAGCCGTGACGAGGTACACCCGGTTCAACTGTGCCCGCACCGCACGCCATCCCGCTACCGCCCGGGGAACGGCGGAACGCGGAAGCCGGGCGGGAACCGCGTACGCCGAAGGGGCCGCCCGCACCACGGATGGCGGACGGCCCCTTCGGGGTGAAACGGTGTGGCCCGGGTCAGGAGGCCTTGGCCTTCTCGCCCTCGGACTTGACGGCGGCCGGAGCAGGCGCCGGCTTGGCGGCCTCGTAGAACTCCTCGCGCGGAGTCTCCATGGCGCCCAGCGAGACGACCTCGCGCTTGAGGAACATCGCAAGCGTCCAGTCGGCGAAGATGCGGATCTTACGGTTCCAGGTCGGCATCGCCATGCCGTGGTAGCCGCGGTGCATGTACCAGGCGAGACGGCCCTTGAGCTTGATCTTCACCTTGCCCACGACGATCATCGCGACGCCCTTGTGCAGGCCCAGACCGGCGACCGCACCCTTGTTGGCGTGGCTGTACTCGCCCTGCGGGAAGCCGCGCATCCCGGAGATGACGTTGTCACCGAGGACCTTGGCCTGACGCAGCGCGTGCTGGGCGTTCGGCGGGCACCAGGCGTTCGGGTTGCCGGCCTTGCGGCCGACCAGGTCCGGAACCTGGGCGTTGTCGCCCGCGGCCCAGATGTAGTCGGTGCCCCGCACCTGGAGCTTCTCGGTGGTGTCGACGTGACCGCGCGGTCCGAGCGGCAGCCCGAAACGGGCCAGCGCCGGGTTCGGCTTCACACCGGCCGTCCACACGATGGTGCTGGAGTCGACCTCCAGGCCGTTCTTCAGCACGACGTGACCGTCGACGCACGAGTCCATGGAGGTGGAGAGGTAGATCTCCACACCGCGGCTCTCGAGGTGCTCCTTGCCGTACGCGCCCAGCTTCGGGCCGACCTCGGGAAGGATCTTGTCGGCGGCGTCGACCAGGATGAAGCGCATGTCCTCGCGCTTCACGTTGGTGTAGTACTTCGCCGCGTCGCGGGCCATGTCCTCGACCTCGCCGATGGTCTCCGCGCCGGCGAAACCGCCGCCCACGAAGACGAACGTGAGCGCCTTGCGGCGGACGTCCTCATCGGTCGTCGAGTCAGCCTTGTCCAGCTGCTCGAGGACGTGGTTGCGCAGGCCGATCGACTCCTCGATGCCCTTCATACCGATGCCCTGCTCGGCGAGGCCCGGGATCGGGAAGGTACGGGAGACCGCGCCCATCGCGATGACGAGGTAGTCGAAAGGCAGCTCGTAGGCCTCGCCGACGAGCGGCGCGACCGTGGCGACCTTGCGGTCCTGGTCGATCGTGGTGACGCGGCCGGTGAGCACCTCGGCCTTCGGCAGGACGCGTCGCAGCGGGACGACGACATGCCGAGGGGAGATGCTGCCGGCAGCAGCTTCGGGGAGGAAGGGCTGGTACGTCATGTACGAGCGAGGGTCGACAACCGTGACGGTCGCCTCCCCGTAGCGCATCTTCTTCAGAATGCGACGAGCTGCGTACAGGCCTACGTACCCACCGCCTACAACGAGGATCCTGGGACGCTCCGTGGTGCTCATGCCATCGAGTATCCACCCCCCTCAGGGCACCTGCTCGTGAGCCCCTTCACAAGGTATCCGCGCCCCTCTGCTACACTCCGCCGCCCACGTGACCCAGGTCATGACGCCCCGGGGGAACCACGGCACCTCAGCGGACGTTGTACACCGCTGTGAGCTGGCCGTTATCGCTCTGAAGCAGCTGAACCACCACTTCGGTTCATCCACGCGCCCCATGCCCGGAACCTGTCCGCCGCGGCGCGGTGAGGGCCGTCCGGCAGCTGTTGCGGCCCCCGACCGGCCGAACCGCACCCAACCGGACCCGATTCCTTGTGAAGAAGTTCACGAAGTTCGTCGCGGCGTGCCTCCCCAGGGGCCTCGCGGACCCCTCCGAGCAGCTCAGAGGTGCAGGCCGGAGTGCGTTTGAGCGAGCGTCAGGGGCGGCTGCGGCCGAACCGGCCCTACGCCACCGAGAGCGCGATTCCGTCCAGGATGTCGTGCTCGCTGACCACGACCTCACGGGCCCCGGTCCGCTCCATCACGGCGAGCAGGATCAGCGCCCCGGCGGCGATCACATCGACCCGGCCCGGGTGCATCGCGGGGATCGCGGCGCGTTCCTCGTGCGTGGAGCCGGTCAGCCGGGCGGTGATCTCCCGGACCTGCTCGAAGGAGACCCGGGAGTGGTGGATCGCCCCGGGGTCGTACTCCGCCAGTTCCAGGGCGATCGCGGCCACCGTGGTGACCGTGCCGGCCAGGCCGACGAGGGTGGCGGCCTCGGAGATCGGCACGGTCTCCTCGGCGAGGTCCAGTGCGGCGTGGATGTCCGTGAGGACGGCGGCGACCCGCTCGGGGGTGGGCGGGTCCACGACGGTGCCGTCCTGGACCAGGTGACGTTCGGTCATCCGTACGCAGCCGATGTCCACGGACCGGGCCGCGCGGACCTCGTCGTCGCCGACCACGAACTCGGTGGAGCCGCCGCCGATGTCCACCACGAGATACGGCTTCGCCAGATGGTCGCTGCCGGTCAGTTCCTTGGTGGCGCCGTCGAAGGAGAGCTGCGCCTCCTGGTCGCCTGTGACGACCTCGGGCTCGACGCCCAGGATGTCCAGGACGCCCCGGACGAACTCGTCGCTGTTCTCCGCGTCCCGCGAGGCCGAGGTGGCGACGAAGCGGAGCCGCTCGGCGCCCAGCTCCCGGATCACCGCGGCGTACTCGCGGCAGGCCCCGAAGGTGCGCTCCAGCGCCTCGGGGTCCAGCCGCCCGGTCCGGTCGACGCCCTGACCGAGGCGCACGATCTGCATCCGGCGGTCGAGTTCGGTGAGCTCACCCGTGGCGGGATCGACGTCGGCGACGAGCAGGCGGATGGAGTTGGTACCGCAGTCGATGGCGGCAACGCGGGTCATGGGGCTCCTGTGGTCGTGGTTACGGGGGCTCCGCCCCGGACCCCCGCTCCTCGAACGCCGGAGGGGCTGGACCTGCCGGTCGAGGACCGGGGCCCGGGGCGGAGCACCCCGGGGGTGCGGGAGGTCAGGCCTCGTCGGCGCCGCACGGCGACACGCACGGCCCCTTCGCCCACCACTGCGGCAGCATCGCGATCGCCTCGTCGCCCAGCGGGTTCACCCCGGGGCCGGCCGCCAGCGAGTGGCCGACCAGGACGTGCAGGCACTTCACCCGGTCCGGCATGCCTCCCGCGCTCGGGAAGCCCTCCAGGACCTCGATGGCGTCACGGCGGACGATGTAGTCCTCGTGCGCCGCGCGGTAGGCGGCGGCGAGTTCCGGGTCCGTCTGCAGACGCTCGGTCATCTCCTTCATGACCCCGTTGGCCTCCAGCGTGCCGATCGCGGAAGCGGCACGCGGACAGGTCAGGTAGAAGGTCGTCGGGAACGGCGTGCCGTCCTCCAGACGGGGCTGCGTCTCGACCACGTCCGGATTGCCGCACGGGCAGCGGTGCGCGATGGCGCGCAGTCCGCGCGGCGGGCGCCCGAGCTGCTGCTGGAACGCGGCGATGTCCGCGTCGGTGGGCGTGGTGGACTCGGTCTGCGGAGGGGGGGTTTCCATGCCTGCCTTGGTTCTGCTCGAAGGTGCTTCTCAGATGGTGCGGGTCGTGCGGGCGTGCGGATCAAGCGGTCGTGCGGGTTACTGGTGAGGCCGGTCAGCCACGGTCCGCGGTGTCCACGCCGTCCCAGAGGTTCGAGTGCCAGGCACGGTCCGTCGTGCCCGGCTCCCCGCTACGGTCCTCGGCCGCGCCGGGATCGACCACGGTGTAGCCGGTCTCCCCCGGAAGTACGTAGTGAAGGTGCTCGCGGGCCAGCCGCCGGATGTACGCGTCGTCCTTGAGCCGCGCCTTCTCGTCACGCAGTTCCTCGGTCCGCCGGCGCGCCTCCTGCGACAGACGCTCCTGGTCGGCGATCTCGTCGCGCTGGGAGACGTACTGCCTCATCGGGTACGCGAGCGCGACCACGAGGGAACAGACGACCAGGGCGAGGAACGCGGCGCGGCCGGTGAGCCGCGAGCGGCGGGCCTGACGCTTGCTCTGGGACCGGTAGACGCGGGCCGCGGTCTGCTCGCCGAGCAGTCGCAGCCTGGTCGCGGTGGAGAACCGGTCGCGGTCCTTCCCGGCCATCTCTCACGCCTCCCCATCACACACGTCGGTCCCCGCACACGGTACGGGACCGAGTGCGGGGACGGACGGAGGCTGGTGACTTCGGCCCGCGGAAGGCCGGTGGTCAGCCCTGTGGGCCGGTGATCAGCCCTTGAAGCGGGGGAACGCCGAGCGGCCCGCGTACACCGCGGCGTCGTCGAGGATCTCCTCGATGCGCAGCAGCTGGTTGTACTTGGCGACACGGTCCGAGCGGGCCGGGGCGCCGGTCTTGATCTGACCGCAGTTCACGGCGACGGCGAGGTCGGCGATCGTGACGTCCTCGGTCTCACCGGAACGGTGCGACATCATGCACTTGAAGCCGTTGCGCTGGGCCATCTCGACGGCGTCCAGGGTCTCGGTCAGCGAACCGATCTGGTTGACCTTCACGAGCAGGGCGTTCGCGGAGCCCTCCTCGATGCCGCGGGCCAGACGCTCCGGGTTGGTGACGAACAGGTCGTCACCGACGATCTGCACCTTGGAGCCGAGCTTGTCGGTGATGACCTTCCAGCCGGCC
The DNA here is from genome assembly GCF_014216315.1 of Streptomyces finlayi. Classification (NCBI taxonomy): domain Bacteria; kingdom Bacillati; phylum Actinomycetota; class Actinomycetes; order Kitasatosporales; family Streptomycetaceae; genus Streptomyces; species Streptomyces finlayi. The sequence continues at coordinate 4,715,239 of NZ_CP045702.1, read as the reverse complement.
CAGTCGTCCTCGTACAGCGGGTCCTCGATGGAGATGAGCGGGTACGCGGAGACGAGCTCCTCGTAGTACTCGGTCATCTCGGCGGCCGAGCGGGACTTGCCCTCGAACTCGTACACGCCGTCCTTGTAGAACTCGGACGCGGCGACGTCGAGCGCGAGGCCGATGTCGCGGCCGGGGACGTAACCGGCCTCCTTGATGGCCTCGACGATGAGGTCCAGGGCGGCGCGGTTGGACTCCAGGTTCGGGGCGAAGCCGCCCTCGTCACCGAGACCGGTGGACAGGCCCTTGGTCTTCAGGACCTTCTTCAGCGTGTGGTAGACCTCCGCGCCCCAGCGCAGGGCCTCGGAGAACGACTCCGCGCCGATCGGCGCGATCATGAACTCCTGGATGTCCACGTTGGAGTCGGCGTGCGAGCCGCCGTTCAGGATGTTCATCATCGGAACGGGCAGCAGGTGCGCGTTCGGGCCGCCGAGGTAGCGGAAGAGCGGCAGGTCGGACGCCTCGGAGGCGGCGTGCGCGACGGCCAGCGAGACGCCGAGGATGGCGTTGGCGCCGAGCGAGCCCTTGTTCTCGGTGGCGTCCAGGTCGAACATCGCCTGGTCGATGAGGCGCTGCTCGGTGGCGTCGTACCCGACGAGCTCCGGGCCGATCTGCTCGATGACGGCGAGGACGGCCTTCTCCACGCCCTTGCCCATGTAACGGTTGGGGTCTCCGTCGCGAAGCTCGATGGCCTCGAACGCACCGGTGGAGGCGCCGGACGGAACGGCAGCACGTCCCGTGCTGCCGTCGTCGAGGCCAACCTCGACCTCGACCGTGGGGTTGCCCCGGGAGTCGAGGATTTCCCTGGCTACGACGACGTCGATGGACGGCACGAGGCATCTCCTTCTGGATATGACACTGGTTGCGCAGGGCCACTGTGGTCACTGTGGCCTTGCGACCTGAGCCTATCCGGCCGGGCTCCATCGGCCAGCCGGGCGCCCGTCCCCTGGGACGAAAAAGGACCCAAGGGTATGCATTCACGGGCAAAGGTCCAGAAAATTACTGACGAGTAACCACAACACTTGAACGATCGACGTCGGCAGGTGGACTCCACCGGCCGGAAAAGACCCCGACCCGGTACGCACGGGGGAGAGCGCACCGGGTCGGGAGCAGGGCGGGGAGGATGCCGCCGGACACCCTCCCGGAGGGGAGGAGAGTCCCAGGTACTACTTCGTCAGGTGGAGCTGCTGACCCGGGAAGATCAGGTCGGCGTCCTTGACGATGTCGTCGTTCAGGTCGAAGAGCTTCTCCCAGCCGCCCTTGACGTCGCGCTTCGCGGCGATCTTGCTGAGAGTGTCGCCGGCCTTCACCTTGTACTCGCCGTCACCCTTCTCGACCTTCTCGCCGGTCGGGGTGGTGACCGTCCTGGGCGCCTCGGTCTTCGGCGCGGTGCGCTGCTCGCTGCGCGTGGTGGGCTGCTCGGCCTGGCGCTCCGGCTGGGCCTGCTGCTGCGGCTCCCGCTCGTCGCCGCTCTCCTGCGTGGAGCCGGTGTCGACACCCGGGTCCACGCCGTCGTTGGTCAGGTTGCCGGCGCCGGCACAGGCCCAGGCGCCCGGGCCCTGCATGTCGAGAAGCTTCTCCGCGGTGGCGATCTGCTGCGACTTGCTGGCGAGGTCGGCGCGGGGGGCGTACTGCGTACCGCCGGCGGCGGCCCAGCTGGACTGCGAGAACTGCAGACCGCCGTAGTAGCCGTTGCCGGTGTTGATGGACCAGTTGCCACCGGACTCGCACTGGGCGACGGCGTCCCACGTGGAGACGGAGGCGGCGGAGGCGCTGGTCGCACCCATCAGCGGCATGGCGACCGCGGCGCCGGCGACACCGGCGAGCGTGGCGACACGGACGGCCCTGGACGGGCGGCGGTGCTTGGCCTTGCTGGAAATCAGCATGGAGCTTCTCCTCACCGACGCCTACGAGGTGAGCTGTCGGGTTCGGGCCAAGTGAGTTGCCCGGTCGCACGTCCTAGCACGCGACTTCACCCCAAGCCGGTCCCTGAGTCGTCCTTCGACGATCGGGCCCGGCGCTTACCTGGGTCCCCCGCTCCTGCCTACGGCGCTTTACGCGTCTGTTCCCTTCGACCGACGGCAGGATTCGGCGTGACGGTCGACGGGGCCCGCGGTGCGAGCGGTTCCGACCGTAAACACAGGCACCCTCGACATTCAAAGAGGGACATACCGGCCATTCGGGTATTTGTCGTCCTGGAGGGAAGAACGTTTTCGCAGGTCGGAGGGGCCACAGACGCATCACCCGGACATGCCGGGCCAGTTGAAGCAAAGAGACCCATGTCTCACTTACGCATAAGTGGACATAGGCCTCTGAACTACCCCCGAATTTGGGGTGTTTTCCCGAATTGGATCAGTTGCTCTTGGAGTCCTCCGCGACGTCCGGCAGCCCCAGATCGAGGCTCTGGCCGGGGAGGATCAGGTCCGGGTCGGAGCCGAGCGCGCCCTTGTTGGCCTCGTACAGCTCGGTCCAGCCGCCGGGAACCTTCTGTGCGTCAGCAATCGCCCAGAGGTTGTCGCCGGGCCGGACGGTGTAGTCGCCGTCGGGGCTCACCGCAACGGTGTCGCGCCCCTGGTCGCCACCGCGCGAGGCGTGCCGGCCCGAGTCGCGCCCGCCGCCCTGATCCGCGTCCAGGCTCGCCTCGGGGGCCGGCGTGCCGCGGTGCTTGCCGCCACGCTGGTCCGTGCCGTCCGGGATCGCGGACGCCTCGGACGCCTCGGGCGTCGGTGTGGTGGCCGGCGGGGCCGTCGCGCCGGAGTCGCCGGACCCGCCCGACTCGCCGGTCTCGCCGTTCTTGTCGGACTCACTCGCCGTGTCCGACTCACCGGACCCGGCGGTCCCGCCGGACTTGTCGGACTTATCCTTCTTGTTCGCTTCGTCCGTCGCGTCGCCCGACGGGGCGTCGGAGGCGTCGTCGGTTGGGAGCAGCGAGTCCGAAGGGTCGGCGGAGGGCAGACCGCCCGGGTCGACGCCCGGCAGGGCCCCGTCCAGCGCGAGCCCGGAAATCACCGCGCAGCTCGGCCACGCCTGCGGGCCCTGGTCCTCCAGGACCTTCTCCGCGACGGATATCTGCTGCGAGCGGCTGGCGAGGTCGGCGCGGGGCGCGAACGCCGAGCCACCGTACGCCGACCAGGTGTCCTGCGAGAACTGGAGGCCGCCGTAGTAGCCGTTGCCCAGGTCCGCGCTCCACATGCCGCCGCTCTCGCACTCGGCGACCCGGTCCCAGGTCGAGGCGTCTGCGGCGTGCGCACCGGTCGCGCCGAGCAGCGGGATGGCGATGGCCGACCCCGTCACGCCTGCGGCGACGACGATGGCGGGTGCCTGGCGAGGGCGGCGGTGTCTGCCGTTCGCGGAGCCCATGGGATTGCCTTCCGTGTGACGAACAAGTGACTGCTGTGGTGAACGGTGAACCTAGCGGGACTCGAACGTGTGTCACAAGTCGATGCAGCGGAGATCACGTGAAAGTCACAGAGTTGACGGAGTGTCACCTTGCGCGGACGGCAATCCGGATGCGAACTCCACCGGAAGGGTGCGCAGTCCGCGCATGATGAGCCCGCCACGCCATCGCAAATCGTCAGGTTCCACCGCAAGACGCAGGTCAGGGAGGCGTCTCAGCAGCGTTGCCAGCGCGGTCTGCCCTTCCAGACGGGCGAGCGGCGCTCCCAGGCAGTAGTGGATGCCGTGCCCGTATCCCACGTGCTGATTGTCACTCCGTGCAAGGTCCAGGGTGTCCGGATCGCGGAATCGCTCCGGGTCCCGGTCTGCGGCCGCGAGGACCACCAGTACGGGGTCCCCCGCGGCGATCTCCTGCCCGCCGAGCGTGACGGGCTCCGTCGCGTACCGCCACGTCGCGAGCTCCACCGGACCGTCGTACCGCAGCAGTTCCTCCAGGCCGGTGGCGAGGAGGTCCGTCTCGCCCGCGGCGAGCGAACGCTGAAGCCTTTCGCGCTCGCCGGGGTTGCGCAGCAGGGCGTACGTCCCGTTGCCGATCAGGTTGACGGTTGTCTCGAAACCGGCGAAGAGAAGGATGAAGGCCATCGCGGCGGCCTCGTTCTCGGTGAGGTGCTCGCCGTGGTCGCTCGCCCGGATCAGACCCGAAATCAGGTCGTCACCCGGATTCTCCCGTTTGCGGTGGATCAGTTCGGCGAGGTAGTTACGCATCTTCTTCACGGATCTGGCCACTCCGCCGCGCGGGCCGCCGCCGTGCCGGATCATCATGCCCGCCCAGTCGCGGAAGTCGTCCTGGTCCTCCGGCGGGACGCCGAGCAGGTCGCAGATCGCGTAGATGGGCAGCGGGAACGCGAAGTCGTGGATGAGGTCCGCTTTCCCCTCTGCGATGAAATCGTCGATGAGGCGGTCCGTCAGCTCCTGCACGCGTGGCGCGAACTCGGCGACCCGGCGCGGGGTGAACGCCTTGGCGACGAGGCGGCGCAGCCGGGTGTGGTCCGGAGGGTCGATGTTCAGCAGATGCGTCATCAGCTCCGCCTTGCGCTCCCCCGGGATGCCCGTCCGGCCCTTGGCGTGCGCCGATCCGGTGTGGTTCGCCGGGTTCTTGGACAGCCGGGCGTCGGCGAGTGCCTGCCTGGCATCCGCGTACCGGGTCACGAGCCAGGCCTCGACCCCGCTGGGCAGCGTCGTCCGGTGCACGGGGCTGTGCTCGCGCAGCCAGGCGTACGCGGGGTACGGATCGGTGGCGAACTCCCAGGTGAAGAGCTCGGGGACGGGGAGCGCGGGAGGCACGGCCGCGTGGCCCACGGGACAGCCGGCGGGGGCCGGATCGGGGCGGGGGCCGGTGGGGCTGCCCGTCGGTGCCTCGGCGGAGCTGCCCCCGAGAGCCTCGGAGGGGTTGCTCGCGGGGCCTTCGGCGGGGCTGTCTGCGGCGGCGTCGGCGGGGCTCTCGTTCACCCCTCGACGTTAGCCGCCGCCTCACCGCCCTTGGACCGCAGCTCCGCGATCATCCGCTCGGCGGCGTGGTGTCCGATCTCCAGCGCCTTGGCGAACCACTCCTCGGCCGCCGCGGGGCGAACTCCCCGTCCACGCCCTGTCCCCTCACACCTCGACCGGTCCTGGGGACACCGTGCTAACGGGCGTTGCCCTCCGCCGCCAGGATCGCGTCGCGGTAGGTGCGGGCCGCCGCGCGCAGGGCCGCCTCCGGGTCGGTTCCGTCCTGTTCGGCCCGCACGGCGAGGGCGAGGAGTTCGTATCCGACGGAGTCACCCGCGGGAAGCGGGACATCGAGCCCGGCACCGCGGACCCGGCTGCCCAGCTTGGCGGCCAGGGCCAGGCCTGGCTGGCCGAGCGGGACACCTTCGGTGACCGAGTCGCGCTGCTTCTCGATCGCCTTGGTGCGCTGCCAGTGCGCGTGGACGTCCTCGGGAGTCTCCGCGCTCTCGTCGCCGAAGACGTGCGGGTGGCGGTGGATCAGCTTCTCCACGAGGCCGGCCGCGACGTCGTCGATGTCGAACGGCTCGTCGGGATCTTCCTGCGCGATCCGGGCGTGGAAGACGACCTGGAGCAGGACGTCCCCCAGCTCCTCACGCAGTTCGTCCCGGTCGCCGTCCTCGATCGCCTCGACGAGCTCGTACGCCTCCTCGATGGCGTACTTGGCGAGGCCCTCGTGCGTCTTCTGCGAGGACCACGGGCAGGCGAGCCTGATGCGGTCCATGACCTGGACGAGATCGAGGAGCCGGGCGCCCGGCAGATCGTACGAACCGGGCAGCAGCTCCAGGTCCGGCATCTGCACCCGGCCCGATCCGCCGAGCCGGGCGAGCCCGTCGGTCAGCGGCTGGTTCCCTTCGCCGCCCACCAGCACCACCACGGTCCGGCCGCCGGCGCAGTCGTCGACGAGTTCCTGGGCTGAGGCAACGCCGTGCTCGACCGTGACGCCCGCCTCTCGGAGATACGGCAGTTGCGGATGGGCCTGCTCACCGCACACCACCCGGTCCGCCGCGTGCAGGGTCTGCCAGGCGGGCCAGGACAGCAGCCCGGGGGCCACCCGGTGGCTGGCGGTGAGCAGGACGATACGGCCGGGGTCGCCGGGGGCTTCAGCGTTCACCCCCCGAACCTACCTCGGCCCGCGCCCGCCCCGGTCAGGCGCCTGTCTCGGGGGCCGGCTGCTCGAACTCGGTGACCTGGGTGATCCACGGGGCCTTGTAGTTGCCGAGCTGGATCTGCTCGTCGTCCCAGACGCCGAAGCGCGGATTGACGTCGATGTCGAGGGCCTTCGACGCCTTGGCGAGCGCCTGCCCGACGACCTTCTGGCCATCCGGGGACGACAGATCGGTGCCGAGCGCCTGGGCCAGCTTCGGAAGTTGGACCTCCCGGCGCAGGTTGCTCTCGATCTGGCCGGGGGCCACCCAGCGCTGCTGGAGCATCATCTCCTGGAGCTGCTTGTCACCGCCGGACTGGGCGGCGGCCGCCAGGCGCATCTCCTGGATCTCCTTGCGGCTGACCGTCACCCCGGCGTCCTTCGACGCCCGGTCCAGGATCCGCCCGAAGATGATTCCGTGCAGGGTGGCGCGGCTCAGCTGCCCGGAGCCCTTCACCAGCTCCGCGGACTGCGCCGAGCTCTCCTGGGCGCTGCGTACGTCCGCCACCTGTGCCTGGAGCGTCGACACCTCGATGCGGTCCCCGCCCACCAGGGCCGCGGCGCCCGGATGGGCTTCGCTCCCGCAGGCGGAGAGGAGCGGCACCCCGACGAGCAGTGCGGCTGAGACGGAGAGCGCGGTGCGACGGCGGCGGTGCAAAGGAGCCTCCCGGGGAGAGTTTGTGCATCAGTGCACAAAGCCTTGCGGTGATCGATGTTAGGCAGTGGACGGGGTTGGGGCCACTGATTCGACCAACGATTCGGGAGGAGTTGGGGATGCGGCGCGCGGGCGGGGCCTTCGGGGCACGCGTTCGGCCACCGGACAGGGCCGTCAGCCGCCCCGGACGTCCCGCTGATGCTCCAGTTGTCTGCGCAGTTCCACCGGGAGCGGGTGGTGCGGACCGTAGACCCGCTCCGCGTCGTACAGCAGGGTCTGCAGCTGTCCGCGCCCTGCGGCGTGATCGCCCACCGCGAGCAGGAGATGACCGATGCGGTGCCTGATGTCGAAGGCCCGGCCGGGGTCGGAGGTGAAGGCCCCGTACGTGTTCTCGTAGTACGGAAGAACCGCTCGGTACTCGGCGAGTGCGGCGGCGGGCTCGCCGAGCTGTTCCAGGCACTGCGCCGCGTCGTAACGGAACTGGAGCGTCTGCGCGTCGGCCGGGCCCGCACCCGCCGTGCGGTCGTCGGCGAGTCTGCGCAGCTCGGGCAGGGCGCGCCGGTACTGCCCGTCGTCCATCAGCGTGGCCGCGTACTGCTTGCGCAGGATGCGGACGACGGGTGAGTGCTCGCCGTGTTCGGCCGCGGCGGCCGGGAGGATGCCTCCGAGGATGTCCACGGCCTGGGTGATCCGGCCCTCGACGAGGAGCTGTTTCACCTCGTCGACGGCGCGGGCGACATCCGGGCGGGCGTGGGCCGGGGAGCGGGGGTCGGGCGCGGAGGGCCGCGCCACGGGTGCGGGGGCCCGGTCTGCGGCGGCCCGGTCGGGCCACGGGGCGTGCGGCCGCAGGAAGGGGCGGGTCGGGTCGAGCGGACCGGCCGGCGCGCCCCGGGCGGGCAGCAGGGGCGCGAGCGTCTCGTACACCTCCTGGGCGGAGGCGGGCCTGGCCTGCGGGTCCTTGGACAGCAGCCGCAGGACGAGCGCTTCGAGCTGCGCCGGGACTTCGGCCCTGAGGTGGCGGACCGGGAGCGGTGGCTCGTAGAGGTGGCGGTGCAGGACGCCGAGCGCGGTCGACCCGGCGAAGGGGACGTCTCCGCTGAGAAGTTCGTGGAGGAGGACGCCGAGGGCGTAGAGGTCGGTGTACGGGCCGACGGCGCCGCCCATCGCCTGCTCGGGGGCCATGTAGGCCGGGGAGCCGATCGGTGAACCGGTGTGCGTGAGCCGGGTCGTGTCCGTGTCGAGGACGGAGGCGACGCCCAGGTCGAGGACGGTGACGGTGCCGTCGGGGCGCACCATCACGTTGCGGGGCTTCAGGTCGCGGTGCACGATCGGCACCGCGTGCACGGCGGACAGCACGGCGCAGAGCTGCGCGGCGACCGCGACGGCCCAGGGCCATGGGTACGGATCGTGTTCGGCGAGATGGTCGGCGAGGTCGGCACCCTCGACGTACTGCATGACCAGGAAGAGGTCGTCGGCGTCGTTGCCCGCGTCGTGGACGGTGACCAGCCCGGGGTGGTCGACCTGCGCGGTGACCCGGCACTCGCGCACGAAGCGGCGCCGGAGCTCGTCGGCGGCGTCGCTGCCGGTGGGCCCGGCCACCCGGTCAGGGCGCAGCAGCTTCACGGCGACCCGGCGGTCGAGCCGCCGGTCGTACGCCGTCCACACCTGGCCCATACCGCCCTGGCCCAGGATGGTCGCCAGCTCGTACCGCCCGGCGATGACGCGTCCGGTCACCGGCCCTCGCCCTCTTTACGGAGGTAGTCGCTCAGCTCGTCGAGCTCGGCGCGGACCTGGTCCAGCCGCTGGGACGCGGCGGGCGGCGGGGTGTGCGTGGGCAGGGGTGCGGCGGGCGGCGGGGTGCGCGTGGGCGGCAGGGGCGGGGCCGCCGGCTGGGGCGCGGTGGTGGGCGGGTAGCCGTAGCCGGGGGGCGGGGGCTGCCGGTCGGACGGCGACGGGGTGTGCTGCCGGGGGGCGTATCCGCCGTACTGTCCCTGACCGTGACCCTGCGGCTGGGGCTGCGGCTGGGACCGCGGTTGCGGCAGCGGCGGGCGGGGGCTGCCGTGGGGTCCCGCCGGGCCGTAGTGGCGTATCTCCGCGTAGAGGTAATAGGCGACGACGGCGAACATCACGCCGAACATCCAGGAGACGCCGATGAGCGCCTCGGCGTCGGACGTCTCCTCAGGGTCCTCCGGCATGGCGATCATGAACGCGAAGAGGCCCGTGTTGAGCGCGAACACGAGCGCGAGCAGCCCGAAGTCACGCCCCTTGCGGGTCACGATCGCGAGCCGCAGCATCGCGGCCCAGGCCAGAAAACCGCAACTCAGCACGGTCAGCGCCACGAAAAGCACGCGCAGTGCCGTCAGCGCCGCCGAGGACGGGCGACTCTTCGGAGGCTGCTCCGGCGGATAGCCGTAGCCGTGCATGTGACGCTCCTGGAAGGCGTATGTCGGACGTGTGCAGTGAGCGTATACACCGACACGGACACCCGGTCCCGGGTTGTGCACAACCGTTGTGGTTCACGTCACTTCGGGGCGACCGTGCCGTCCGTCAGCCCGTCGTACATGCCCTGTACCAGGAGCCCGCCGAGCCGCCCCGCCGTCCGCAGCGCCTCCTCGAACGCGGCGAGCTGCCGGAACCGCTCCCCGTACCGCCGCTGTTCGGACAGCGGCAGCCGTGGCAGCTGGAGCCGCCGGGCGTCGAGCCGGGTGGCGGTGGAGGCGTAGCTGCTGGCCTGCCGGTTGTTGGCGGTGCCACGCAGGAAGCCGGCGAGGAACCAGGGGTCCCGTAGCCCGCACCGCCGCAGCCGCTCTCTGCACCGTCGCGATGCTCGGCCTCACCGCCTGCGACGCGTTCCTCGAAGGCTCCGGGCCGCAGAGCCCGTTCGCCGGCCTCACGGCTCCGGAGGTCACCGACAAGGCGATCGCCGCGACCCGGGCCGCCACGTCCGTACGACTGGCCGTGACGACGGAGTCGGCGGACGGCTCGGTCCAGGTGTTCGTCGCGGCCGGGGCGCGCGGCGCCTGCACGGGGACGTTCTCCATGGGGTCGGCGGGGACCATGGAACCGATCCGGGCCGACGGCGCGGTCTACACCAAGTCCGACGAGGCGATGCTGCGGGCGGCCTCGGCGGACAGCCCCGGCGACGCCGCCGACGACGCCGAGGTCAAGAAGCTCACGGGTCGCTGGGTGAAGGCACGCCCCGACGACCGGCGCACGGCGGAGAGCCTGCGCTACTGCGACCCGCAGCGCCTGCTCGACCGCCTGGCGGCGACGAGCGGCTCCGCGCACATGGGGGCGCGGGTGTCTGCCGGTGGCAGGCCGACGCTCACTCTGACCGGCACTCCCGCCGGGGGCTCCTGGACGGCGAGCGTCGCCGCGGAGGGCACGCCCTACGTCCTGAAGATGCGCGTCACCGACCGGGGACGCCCACCGCTGACCGTGGAGTTCTCCGCATTCGGCGAGCCCGTCCCGGCGAAGCGACCCGCCGCCCTCTGATCCTGCCCGTCCCCCGTCCCCGTCGCTCGTCCCTCGTGCCCAACGGTGTACGAGGGGCGAGCGATCGGCGTACTCCTTCACACCCGGTGGCGCACCCACACGTTCGGCTCCGTGTAGACCACACGCCAGTGAGCGAGCGCCGGCCGTCCACCGGACCATTCCGGCCCTGCCCCGGCCCCCACGCGCCGTCGGTGGACTGTTCGTCCTGGCCGCGCGCGAGCGGGACCGGTACGAGGCGTCAGCCGCCGCACTGGGCGAGCATCATGTCCTTGTCCGCCGCCGTCACCGGCATCTCGTACTTCCGCGCCACCTGCGCGAACCGCACCACGTACGCACAGCGAACGCGCTTGTTCGGGGGGAGCCAGGACGCCGGGCCGGAGTCGCCCTTGGAGGAGTTGGCGCGCCCCTCGACGGGAAGCAGATTGAGTACGTCGTTGGCCAGCCGCTCGCGCTTGCTCTCCGACCAGCGCGCGGCGCCCATCTGCCAGCTGTAGGACAGCGGGACCACGTGGTCGATCTGCACCTCGGTGGCCTTCGCCTTCTTCCAGGCGATGTCCTTGCCGGTGTACGGGTCGTCCAGGTCCATCGCGACGACGACGCAGTCGGAACCCGAACGGAACTGCACGTGCCGGCCATGGAGCTTCAGCAAGTCGTTCCTCGTGTCACAGCCGTTCCTCGCCAGCGGTACCCCGTCCGCCGTGTCCATCCACGCATAGCCGAACTCCTCCCGCTCGTAGCCGGTGCGCGGTCCGCGCCCCTTGGTGGCCACGTTCCCGATGAGTTCGCGGGCAGCGGCCCGGTCGCCCTCGGAGGCGAGCGGGGCGAGCCCCGGCTTCGTACCGTCCTGGTTGGCCAGGGGGCTGGCTCCGGCGCCCCCGCCCTGCTGCCCGCCGCCACTCGCCGCACTGCTCGCACCCGCGCTCCCGCCCTCCGCCGTCAGGGGGTCGCAGCCGGTAAGGGACAGCACGACCGCCGCGCTCACGGCGGGCAGCACCACTCGGAAAACACGGGGAGATATCACTCGGAGCCATCCTGACGGGGAGAAAGCCGAACGCGGGAATCCTACGGAGGTCTTCCCCGTCAGGGACCGTTCACGGCAGGTGTCCCGCCCCGTTGGGTCCGGGATCACATCTCACGCACGTCTTCCGCGGCCCCCGGAGGCTCACGCCTTGCCGATACCGAGCGTGGTCTCGGACGGCAGCAGCCCGGCTCCGAGCACCGCCACCCACAGCGGTCCCAGCAACTCCACCAGTCGCAGCCGGCCGTCCTCGCCGAGGGCCGCCCACGGTCCCGCGGCCTCCTGGTCGGTGCGCAGCTCCACCTCGGCGCGCAGCACCCGGCCCGCCTCCGTGGCCAGGCCGTCCGACCGCAACAGCCCGCGCTCCCCCAGCCGCTGGCGCGCGGCCGTCCACGCGTCCGCGCTCCACCCCCGGCTCTCGAACACCTCGGGGCGCGCCGCGCCGATCCCCGCGAAGGAGACCAGCGACTCGACCGGGTCGAGGTCCGCGGCAGCAAGCGCGGCGACGTGACCGTCGCCCCGGTGCTCGCGCAGGACGGTCGCGGCCTGCCAGAGCACCAGGTGCGGGGCGTCGGGCCAGGGCAGTGCGGCGTTCGCCGCGGCGAGCGGCCGGCCCGTCACGTCCGCCGCCTCGGCCGCGCGGCGGACCAGCGTGGCGATCTCGGCGAGCTCCGGACCGTCGGTCCACTCCGCGAGCAGCCCCCTGTACGTACGGTCGACCGCCCTCGTCCGGGCCGCGAGCACCGCTTCCGGTGTGGCGACGGACCAGACGGCCGGGACGTACTCCCGGACCATCGCCGGGCTGAAGCTGTGGAAGGTGTCGACGACCTGCGCCTCCCCCGCCTCCCCGAGCGGTGCGGCACGCCAGGCGAAGTAGCCGGGCCAGCGCTCGTCGACGGCGTACCCGAGCGCCGCAGCCTCCTCGCGGGCCTCGGGCGCGTAGTAGAGGACGGCGTGCAGGGGCTCCAGAAGGTGCCACATCTGACGCACACGACCCAACTCTCCGGACATACCTCCGCCTTCCCGGGCGACCAAGGAATCTTGCCAGTGACTAGATTCCTTCCTGCCTCCACAGTGAACCCTGCCTCCCAACTTGTCAATGACTAGATTCCGCGTACTGTGCTGCCATGAGCAGCGAGCGCACCTACCACCACGGCGACTTGCGGCGTGCCGTCCTGACCGCCGCCCTGGACGTCGTCGCGACGGACGGCCCCGACGCCCTGAGCCTGCGCGACCTGGCCCGCCGGGCGGGCGTCTCGCACGCCGCACCGGCTCATCACTTCAAGGACAGGACCGGCCTGCTCACCGCGATCGCCGCCGAGGGCTACACCCTGTTCGCGGACGCGCTGGACGAGGCGCCGACCCTGAACGAACGGGGCGTGCGGTACCTGCGGTTCGCAAGGGAACACCCCGCCCACTTCCAGGTGATGTTCCGCCCGGAACTCCACCGCCCCGACGACCCGGACCTGCTCACGGCGAAGGCCCGCGCCGTCGACTCCCTGCGCGCGGGCGTCAGCGCTCTCCCCACCGAGGGCCGGACCGACGCGGGCATCGCCGCCTGGTCCCTGGCCCACGGCTTCGCCACCCTGCTCCTCAGCGGCAACCTGACCGGCCCCCTGGACGGCCGCGACCCCGAGGAGACCTTCCGCTCACTCGCGGGGCTGCTCTTCGCCGACGGCGCCACTACCCCAGGATCGTCGTAAGGAACTCCCCGGTCCACGCCAGGAGTTCGCGGCCGACCACCGGCTTGCCGCCGATGCGTCCCGCCGTGGGGCGGGGGACCAGGATCTGGTGGGCGGTCGGCTTGATGACCGTCTTCGGGTGGAGGCGCTTCAGGCGCAGTTCCTGGGACTCGCGCAGTTCCACCGGGGCGAAGCGGATGTTCGGGCCCTGGAGGACGATCTCGCCGACCCCGCAGGCACGGGCCAGCATGCGCAGGCCGGCGACCAGGAGGAGGTTCTCGACCGGTTCGGGGAGCTTGCCGTAGCGGTCGGTGAGTTCCTCGCGTACCGCCCTGATGTCGTCCTCCGTGTTGGCGGAGGCGATCGAGCGGTACGCCTGGAGGCGGAGCCGCTCGCCGGGGGCGTAGTCGTGCGGCACGTGGGCGTCGACCGGGAGCTCGATCTTGACCTCCAGCGGGGGCTCCTCCTCGACGCTGCCGTCGACCGCGGCCCGGTAGTCGGCCACCGCCTCGCCGACCATGCGGATGTAGAGGTCGAAGCCGACACCCGCGATGTGCCCGGACTGCTCGCCGCCGAGCAGGTTTCCGGCGCCGCGGATCTCCAGGTCCTTCATGGCCACGTACATGCCCGCGCCCATCTCCGTGTGCTGGGCGATGGTCGCCAGACGCTCGTGGGCGGTCTCGGTGAGCGGCTTCTCCGGCGGGTACAGGAAGTAGGAGTAGCCCCGGTCCCGGCCACGGCCGACGCGCCCGCGCAGCTGGTGCAGCTGCGAGAGGCCGAAGTTGTCACCGCGCTCCACGATCAGGGTGTTGGCGTTGGAGATGTCGATGCCGGACTCGACGATCGTCGTGGAGACGAGGACGTCGAACTTCTTCTCCCAGAAGTCCACGACGACCTGCTCCAGCGCGCTCTCGCCCATCTGCCCGTGCGCCGTGGCGATACGGGCCTCCGGCACGATCTCGCGGAGCCGGGCAGCCGCGCGGTCGATCGACTCCACCCGGTTGTGGATGTAGAAGACCTGGCCCTCCCGCAGCAGTTCACGGCGGACGGCGGCGCCGATCTGCTTCTCGTCGTACGGCCCGACGAAGGTGAGGACGGGGTGGCGCTCCTCCGGCGGTGTCGTGATCGTCGACATCTCGCGGATGCCGGTGACGGCCATTTCGAGCGTACGGGGGATGGGCGTCGCGGACATGGTCAGCACGTCGACGTTGGCACGGAGCTTCTTCAGCTGCTCCTTGTGCTCGACGCCGAAGCGCTGCTCCTCGTCCACGATGACCAGGCCGAGGTCCTTGAACTTCGTCTCGGCGGAGAAGAGGCGATGCGTGCCGATGACGAGGTCGACCGAACCGTCCTTCAGGCCCTCCAGGGTGGACTTCGATTCCGTGTCGGACTGGAACCGGCTCAACGCCCGTACGTTGACGGGAAACTGGGCGTACCGCTCGGTGAACGTACCGAAGTGCTGCTGGACGAGGAGCGTGGTGGGCACGAGGACGGCGACCTGCTTGCCGTCCTGGACCGCCTTGAACGCCGCGCGCACGGCGATCTCCGTCTTGCCGTAACCGACGTCACCGCAGACCAGCCGGTCCATGGGGACCGTCTTCTCCATGTCCTCCTTGACCTCGGCGATCGTGGACAGCTGATCGGGCGTCTCCACGTACGGGAAGGCGTCCTCCAGCTCACGCTGCCACGGGGTGTCCGGGCCGAAGGCGTGGCCGGGGGCCGCCATCCGCGCCGAGTAGAGCTTGATCAGGTCGGCGGCGATCTCCTTGACCGCCTTCTTCGCGCGCTGTTTGGTCTTGGTCCAGTCGGCGCCGCCGAGCCGGTGCAGGGTGGGGGCCTCGCCGCCCACGTACTTGGTGACCTGCTCCAGCTGGTCGGTGGGGATGTACAGGCGGTCGCCCGGCTGGCCGCGCTTGGCGGGGGCGTACTCGACGAGGAGGTACTCACGTGTGGCGTTCTGCACCGTGCGCTGCACCATCTCGACGTAGCGGCCCACACCGTGCTGCTCGTGAACGATGTAGTCGCCCGCCTCCAGCGTCAGCGGGTCGATGGTCTTGCGGCGGCGGGCCGGCATCCGGCCGAGGTCCTTGGTGGCCGTGCGCTGGCCGGTCAGGTCGGTCTCGGTCAGCACGGCGAGCTTGAGCGCCGGGTCGACGAAGCCCTGGTCGATGGCGCCGCACGACACATGGACCAGGGACGGCGAGATCTCGGCGAGGTCCTGGTCCAGGCGGGCGGGGATGCCCTCGCCGCCCAGGACCTCGACGGTACGGGAGGCCGGGCCCTGCCCCTCGGTGACGTACACCGTGCGCCAGCCCTCCGCGAGCCAGCCCTTGGTGTCGGCGAGCGCGCGGGCGGTGTCGCCCCGGTACGCCTCGGGGGCGTGCATCCGGAGCTTGAGGGTGTCCTCGTCCAGCTCGTCGTCGGCGGCGAACGGGGAGACCGACCACCACATCATGTTCAGCTCCCGGGCCCGGTCGCGGACGTCCGCGATGCCCCGGAGCGAGGCCGCGCCGACATCGATCGGGGCCTCGCCGCCGCCCGCCGTGGCCGCCCAGGACGCCTGGAGGAACTCCTGGCTCGTGGCCACCAGGTCGCTCGCCCGCGTCCGCACCCGCTCCGGGTCGCAGACCACCGCCATCGAGTCCTTCGGCAGGACGTCGATCAGCAGCTCCATGTCGTCGACCAGCACCGGGGCCAGGGACTCCATGCCCTCGACGGCGATCCCCTCGGCGATCTTGTTCAGCAGCTCGCCCAGTTCCGGATGGGCCTCGGCGAGGGCGGCGGCCCGGCCGCGGACCTGGTCAGTGAGGAGCAGCTCACGGCAGGGCGGCGCCCACAGACCGTGCGCGGCGATCTCCAGCGACCGCTGGTCGGCGATCTTGAAGTAGCGGATCTCCTCGACGTCGTCGCCCCAGAACTCCACCCGCAGGGGGTGCTCCTCGGTCGGCGGGAAAACGTCCAGGATTCCACCGCGTACCGCGAACTCGCCACGCTTCTCGACCAGTTCGACCCGGGAGTACGCGGCGGCCGCGAGCGCCTCGACGACCTCACCCAGATCGGCGGTGCGACCGCTGCTCAGTGCCACGGGCTCCAGGTCGCCGAGCCCCTTGACCTGCGGCTGGAGCACCGAACGCACGGGCGCGACGATCACGCTGACCGGGCCGGTCTCCGGGTCGTCCTGCCGGGGGTGCGCCAGCCTGCGCAGTACGGCGAGGCGGCGGCCGACGGTGTCCGAGCGCGGCGAGAGCCGCTCGTGGGGCAGGGTCTCCCAGGACGGGTACTCCGCGACCGTGTCCGGCGGCAGCAGCGTGCGCAGCGCCGCCGCGAGGTCCTCGGCCTCGCGGCCGGTCGCGGTGACGGCCAGCACGGTGCGGCCCGTCTCACGGGCCAGCGCGGCCACGGCGAACGGCCGGGCGGCCGGCGGGCCCACCAGGTCGACGTGCATCCGGTGGCCGTCGGCGGCGGCCTTCACCGCTTCGGCGAGCGCCGGGTCACGTACGACGACATCCAGCAGACCGTGCAGGCTCATGAAGGGCTTCCGTCCGGGGTACGGGGGTGTACTGACAGCCGGCTGCTGCCAGGGGCGACGCGCCGCCCCGGGCAGGGGACAACGCGAAGGGCCCGACACGTAGGACGGGCCGGGGTCCCAGACTACGACTCCCCTACGACAGGCGCGCCCGCAACCGCCTCATGCCCGGGCCGCCGGCCGCCGACGGTGAGCCGATTGCCGGGGGCCGGGCGCCGGGCCCCCGGCCGTGCACCTCCCGGCCCCCGGCCGCGTACCCCCAGGTCTCCCCGGCCGCGTACCCCCGGCTCGCGAGGCGGACACGACGGAGCCGGCCCCGGGACGTTTGGAGGAACGTCCCGGGGCCGGCTCCGTCATCCTATGACGGTCACCGTCACCCGTCGGTGGCGATCGCGTTGAGGACGTTCATCCGGCCCGCCCGGAAAGCGGGAACCAGTGCGGCGAACAGTCCGACGAAGGCCGAGGCGACGAAGACCGTGAGGATCGTCGGCCACGGGATCTCCAGGACGTTGAGGCCCTCCAGAGCCAGCAGCTTCTGGGCCGAGGTGCCCCAGCCCATGCCCAGGCCGAGGCCGAGCAGTGCGCCGAAGAGGGCGATGACCACCGACTCCAGCCGGATCATCCTGCGCAGCTGCCGGCGCGAGAGGCCGATGGCCCGCATCAGGCCGATCTCGCGGGTCCGCTCGACCACCGACAGGGCGAGCGTGTTCACCACACCGAGCACCGCGACGATGATCGCCAGGGCCAGCAGGCCGTACACGATGTTGAGCAGCTGGCCGATCTGGTCCTTCAGGTCCTGCTTGAAGTCCGCCTGGTTCTGCACCTTGTAGGTCGGATACTCGGCGAGCGAGGACTTGAGGGCGGCGTACGCCTCGTCCGCCTTGCCGTCCTCCGCCTTGGCGAACATGATCATGTTCTGCGGCATCTTGTCCGCGGGGACGTACTTCTCGGCGGTCCTGGTGTGGGTGTACATCGCCCCCTTGTCGACGTTGGTCTCGTCCGAGGTGATCGCGGCGACCTTCAGCTTCGCCGTCTCACCGCCCTTGAACGCGACCGTCATCTCGTCGCCGACCTTGATCTTGTGGCGGGTGGCGTAGTCGTCACCGACCGACATGGCGTCCTCGCCGTAGGCGTCGGCCAGATCGCCGGACACGGTCTCGCGCCGCAGATCGTCCTTGTACGTCGGGTCGGCCGCGACGACTCCCTCGTCCTCCTTGGAACCGTCGGGGGCGGTCAGTGTCGCGCTGACGACCTTGTAGTTCGTGATGTGTTCGATACCGGGCGCCGTCTCCAGGGCCTTCGCGGCCTGCGGGACGATCAGCTGGCCCGGATTGGAGGACTGGACGATGAAGTCCGCGCCCACCGACTTGTCGAGCTCGGTGGTGGCCGAGGCGACCATGGACGAGCCGACGACCGAGAGGCAGGCCACCAGGGCCAGGCCGATCATCAGGGCGGCGCCGGTAGCGCCGGTACGCCGCGGGTTGCGCAGCGCGTTGCGCTCCGCGAGCCGGCCGACCGGGCCGAACATCCGCAGCACGACCACGCTGAGCGCCCGCACCACGATCCCGGCGAGCAGCGGGCCGATCACGATGAAGCCGATGAGGGTCAGGACCACGCCGAGGCCCAGGAACAGCGAGCCCTCGGTGGCCTTGTCGGCCTGCGTGGTCGCCCACAGGGCCGCCGCACCGGAACCGGTGAGGACCAGACCGATACCGGCCCTGATCCAGCTGGACTTGGCGTCCGCCGGGGTTCCGGCATCGCGCAGGGCCGCCATCGGGGAGACCTTGCCGGCCCGGCGGGCCGGAACGTAGGCGGCGAGGACGGTGACGACGACGCCGAGCACGAGCCCGATCGCCGGGGTCGTCCAGGCGATGGTGAGGTCCTTGGTGGACAGCTCCATGCCCATGGCGCCCATGAGCTTCATCAGGCCGATGGCGAGCCCGATTCCCGCGCCGACCCCGAGGAGGGAACCGACGATCCCGAGGAGTACCGCTTCGACGAGCACCGACCGGTTGACCTGCTTGCGGCTGGAGCCGATGGCCCGCATCAGGCCGATCTCGCGGGTCCGCTGGGCGACCAGCATCGAGAAGGTGTTGACGATCAGGAAGATGCCGACGAGGAAGGCGATCCCGGCGAAGCCGAGCATCGCGTACTTCATCACGTCGAGGAAGGAGCCCATGGAGTCCTTGTTGGCCGCCGCGGCCTCGTCCTGGGTCTGGATCTTGAAAGCCTCCGCGCCGCCGAGCGCGGCGGCGACGTTCTTCTTCAACTGCGTGTCGGCCACGCCGGTTTCGGCGGCGACGGAGATGTGGGTGAAGACATCGGGCGCGCCCAGCAGCTTCTGCTGGGCGGTGGCCGTGTCGTAGAAGACGACGGCCGCGCCCGGGTTGGTCACGGTGAAGGCGGCGATGCCGCTGATCTTCGCCTTGATGTCACCGGTGACGGCGATGGTGCGCAGCTCGTCGCCGATCTTCAGGCCGTGCTTGTCGGCGGTGTCCGCGTCGACCATCACCTCGGTGGGGCCGCGCGGTGCGTGGCCGGAGGCGATCTCCATCGAACGCAGGTCGTTGCGCGTCCAGTTGCCGGCGATCGTGGGGGCACCCGTCTCGGAGCCCATGTTCTTGTTGTCGCCGTCGACGACCGTGACGGACAAGCTGGAGACGCCACCCTCGGCCTGCTCCACCCCGTCGGCCTTCTGGACCCGGTCGACGACGGAGGCGGGCAGCGAATCCGGCTTGCCGTTCTCCGGCATCTCGTCGGCTTCACCGGCCTTCTTCGGGCTGACGGTGACGTCGGCCGACGAGGCGGCGAAGAGCTTGTCGAAAGTGGTGTTCATGGTGTCGGTGAAGACGAGCGTGCCGCACACGAACGCCACCGACAGGAGGACGGCGACGGCGGAGAGCGCCATGCGTCCCTTGTGCGCGAGGAAGTTGCGCATCGAGGTCTTGAGGACAGTCACGACGTACGCCCCCGTGCGTCGAAGTGCTTCATGCGGTCGAGGACCTGGTCGGCGGTCGGGTTCAGCATCTCGTCGACGATGGAACCGTCCGCGAGATACAGCACCCGGTCCGCGTAGGAGGCCGCCACCGGGTCGTGGGTGACCATGACGATGGTCTGGCCCAGGTCGTCGACGGACCTGCGCAGGAAGGACAGCACCTCGGCGCCGGCCCGTGAGTCCAGGTTTCCGGTGGGCTCGTCACCGAAGATGATGTCCGGCTGCGAGGCGAGGGCGCGGGCCACCGCGACGCGCTGCTGCTGACCGCCGGAGAGCTCGGTCGGCCGGTGCTTCAGCCGGTCGGCGAGGCCGACCGTCTCGACGACCTGGCGCAGCCAGGCGGCGTCGGGCTTACGGCCCGCGATGTCCATGGGCAGCGTGATGTTCTCCAGCGCGTTGAGCGTCGGGAGCAGGTTGAACGCCTGGAAGATGAAGCCGATCCGGTCCCGGCGGAGCTGGGTGAGCTTCTTGTCCTTGAGCTTCGTGATCTCGGTTTCGTCGAGGTAGATCTCGCCCGAGGTCACCGTGTCGAGGCCCGCGAGGCAGTGCATCAGGGTGGACTTGCCCGAACCGGACGGCCCCATGATCGCCGTGAACTGCCCGCGAGCGATGTCGACATCGACATGGTCGAGCGCGACGACCCGGGTCTCCCCGGCCCCGTACGCCTTGACGACCTGCCGCGCTCGCGCAGCGACGGCCGTACGCCCTCCAGTGCCCCCGTGCCTGGGAATGGTCACAGCCGTTGTCACGGTAACTCTCCTATGTCAGTGGATGAACTGGACGTCTTCGTGTACGTCCTGAGTCTTGTCGCAGGAGAGGGCTCTGCGCGCTGGTGCCCAGCGCAGTCTTCGGGTGGGGTTTACCCCACCCCACCCTCGGCGGTCAGCCACCCTTGCGGTGTATGACCACGATAAGGAACGGGCCCCCGCCGCCACGTCCTCCGGCGGGAGGAACGACCCCTGGCCACAAGTACGGAGCTACCCCTAAGGGTTTCCGCCCCGGGGATGAGCCCTGGGTAGGGCTCACCGAACCCCTCCCCCCGCGCGGAGGCGGATGAGACAGTGTCCCGGGAAATACATGCATAGGGAAAGGAAAATCTGTGACCGGCACGGGAGGCGGGGGCGCCGGCACAGGCGTCGGTACGGACAAGGGCGGCCCGCAGAGCCCCCGCCCGGAGACCTCGGGCGCGGGAGCCTTCACACCACGGGGCCGGCGGCCCGTCGTCGCCGCGCTCATGCTCGGCATGGCGCTCGCCGCCATCGACGGGACGATCGTCTCGACCGCCGTTCCCCAGATCGTCGGCGATCTCGGCGGGTTCGCCGTGTTCTCCTGGCTGTTCTCCGGCTATCTGCTGGCCGTGACCGTCACACTCCCCGTCTACGGGAAGCTCTCCGACACCTTCGGCCGCAAGCCGGTCCTGGTCGCCGGCATCATTGTGTTCCTGGTCGGCTCGGTGCTGTGCGCGCTGGCCTGGAACATGGCGGCCCTGATCGCCTTCCGCGTCATCCAGGGCCTCGGCGGCGGCGCGCTCCAGGGCACCGTCCAGACCGTCGCGGCCGACCTCTACCCGCTCAGGGAACGCCCCAGGATCCAGGCCAGGCTGTCGACCGTGTGGGCCACGTCCGCGGTCGCGGGGCCGGCGGTCGGCGGGCTGCTCGCGGCGTACGCGGACTGGCGCTGGATCTTCCTGATCAACCTGCCGGTCGGCGCGGTCGCGCTCTGGCTCGTGGTGCGCCACTTCCACGAACCGGCCCGCCCCCGCACCGGTGCCCGGCTCCGTATCGACTGGGCGGGCGCCCTCGCCGTCTTCGCGACCGGGGTCCTCATGCTGACCGCTCTCGTCCAGGGCGGCGTGGCCTGGCCCTGGCTCTCCGCACCCTCGCTCGGGCTGCTGGCCGCGAGCGCCGCCCTCGCCGCGCTGACCGTCGTCATCGAGCGGCGTGCCGCCGACCCGATCATTCCGGGCTGGGTCTGGAAGCGGCGCACCATCGCCTCCGTGAACCTGGCGCTCGGCGCGATGGGACTGCTGATGGTGGCGCCCACCGTGTTCCTGCCCACGTACGCGCAGTCGGTGCTGGGCCTCGGCCCGATCGCCGCCGGCTTCGTGCTCTCCGTCATGACGCTGAGCTGGCCGGTCTCGGCGGCCCTCTCCAACCGGGTCTACAACCGCATCGGCTTCCGCCTCACCGCCGTCATCGGCATGAGTGCCACGCTGCTGATCCTGCTCGCCTTCCCCCTGCTGCCGTACCCCGGTTCGGCCTGGCAGCCCGCCCTGATCATGCTGCTGCTCGGCGCGGCGCTCGGCCTGTTCCAGCTCCCGCTGATCGTCGGGGTCCAGTCCACGGTCGGCTGGTCCGAGCGCGGTACGACGACGGCCTCCGTACTGTTCTGCCGCCAGGTCGGCCAGAGTCTGGGCGCCGCGCTCTTCGGCGCGGTCGCCAACGGGGTGCTCGCCTCCCGGCTGGCCGACGCCCCGGTGCCCGGGCTGCCCGGTGACCTGGACGCGGTCGCGCACGCCCTGGACGACCCCGGGTCGCTCTCCGCCGCCGCAACGGACCATCTGCGACGGGCCGTCGACGCCGCCGTCGACTACGTCTATCTCGGCGCCGCGGGAGCCGCGGCACTCGCCCTGCTCGTGCTCGTCTTCATGGCTCCGCGCCGCTTCCCGGTCCTGGAGGAAGGCTCCGAGAGCCCGGACAGGACCTAGAAGATTGCTGAAAATATTGGGTTCTGGCCCCGCTCCGGGTGGAGTGGGGCCAGTCTTGTGTTCATGCAGGGGGAATGGGCTGGGGAGAGCGTCGGCGAGGACGTGTGGGAGACGTGCCGGGAGTTGATCCCGGCTGGGAGTGTGTTCGCGTTTCTGGCTGAGCATCGCGAGGTCATCTTCCCCGGTGCCATGTTCACGGACATGTATCCCTCGACGAACGGGCGTCCCTCGTTGCCGCCGCAGGTGCTGGCCGCCACGGTGGTGCTCCAGAGCCTGTACGGGCTCTCGGATTTCGAGACGGTGCAGGAGTTGCGCTGCGATCTGCGCTGGAAGGCCGCGTGCGGACTCGGGCTGCATGACACTGCGTTTGATCCGTCATTGTTGACGTATTTCCGTCGTCGACTGCAGCGCTCCGGTGACCCGAACCGGCTGTTCGCGAAGGTCAGGGAGGTCGTCGCGGCCACCGGTGTGCTCAAGGGGAAGCAGCGCCGGGCGCTGGACTCGACGGTGTTGGACGACGCGGTCGCCACCCAGGACACGGTCACTCAGCTGGTCGCCGCGGTCCGCCGGGTGGTCCGCGAGGTCCCGGGCGCCCAGCAGGTCGCCGACCGGTGGTGCACCGCCCACGACTACACCGATCCGGGCAAACCGAAGATCGTCTGGAACGACGAGCAGGCCCGCGCCGATCTGGTCGATGCCCTGGTCACCGACGCACTGAACCTGCTGGGCCGGCTGCCCGAGCAGGAGCTGGGAGAGGCTGCGGCGCACGCGGTCGGCCTTCTCGCGCTGGTCGCCGGGCAGGACGTGGAACCCGTCGACGGCTCCGACGGGCGGGACGGGCGGTGGCGCATCGCCCGTCGCACGGTCTACGACCGCACCGTTTCCACGGTCGATTCCGAGGCCCGGCACATCCACAAGAACCGCTCCCGCCACCAGGAGGGTTTCCGTGCCCATGTGGCGTTCGAGCCCGAGGAAGGGCTGTTCACCGAGGTCGCGCTGACCGCCGGCAGCGGAGCCCACAACCACGAGGCAGCCGTCGCCCGGGATCTCCTCGCCGACGAGGAATCCCCGGTCACAGTCCTGGGCGATGCCGCTTACGGCACCGGCGAGTTACGCGAGCACCTGCAAGAGCAGGGACACCACCTGGTCCTCAAGCCACCACCGCTGCGGCCGGCCGTCCCCGGCGGTTTCACCGCCGACGACTTCGACGTCGACACCACGAACGGGCAGGTCACCTGCCCGGCCGGACACACCGTTCCCCTTGGCCAGGTCCGCCGGGGCGGCGAACGCCAGGCCCAGTTCAAGAAACTGTGCACCGGCTGTCCGCTGCGGGAACACTGCACGAAGTCCAAGACCGGCCGGGTCTTCACCGTCCACGCCAAGTACGACCTGCTCAAGGCCGCCCGTGACGAGGCTGCCACCAGCCCCGGCTGGCAAGCCGAGTACCGGCGTTGGCGGCCACCGGTCGAACGGGCCATCGCCTGGCTCGTCGCACGGGGCAACCGCAGAGTGCCCTACCGCGGCGTCCTGAAGAACGACACCTGGCTCCACCACCGCGCAGCAGCCCTCAACCTCCGCCGACTGATCCACCTCGGACTCACCCGAACCGGCGACACCTGGGCCCTCACCCCGCCCACCGCATAGCGAAAGGGCCGCCCGGCCCACGGCCGGACAGCCCCCACACAAGATCTTCAGCAGCTTTCTAGGCCCTTCGTTTGGATCATGCCGGGCTCGCGCGCCAGCAACTCCCGCTCCTGGGGCCTGAGTTCAGCCTCGATCGCCGCGCGAGCCAATCCGCCCCGCGCCCCCGCGCCTCCTCCAGCAGCTCCTGTCCCGCGGCGGAGAGCCCGACCAGGCCGGCGCCCGGATGCGGGCGCTGACGCGCTCCGCCGCTGGGCCTGCCCACCGGACGCGGGTCAGCTCTCGTCGTCCGCCCCGCCGGCCGCACGGCCCGTGAGCGCCGCGAGCGTGTTGCGCACGTGCGCCATGTGCGCCTGTGCCTCCTCGCGGCCCTCCTCGTGCTCCCGCAGAATCCGCTCGGTCTCCCGCACCACCCGCTCCGCGCGCACCCGGGCCTCCGCGAGCAGTTCGGCCGCCCGCGCCTCGGCGTCCTCCTGGCCGTGCCGGGCGGCCTCCTCGGTCTCCGCGAGCGCGCGCCTCGCCTCCGCGAGGACGGCCTCCGCCCGCTCGTCCAGCTCCGTCTCGCGCACGAGCGCCGCCGTCTCGTCCGCCCCCAGTGCGGCCGCCGCCGCCTTCGACCGCTCGGCCTGCTCCTGCTCCTGACGGGCCAGCACACCGGCCGTCCGGCGCCGGGTCTGCGCCATCACCTCGTCCGCCGCCCCGCGTACCCCGGCGGCCTCCTCGCGTGCCGCGCCGACGGCCCCGTCGGCGGCCTCGCGCGCCGCGGTCAGCACCGCGAGGGCGTGCGCCTCGGCAGCCGCCAGTACCGTCCCGGAGTGCTCACGGGCCGCTTCCCGGGCCGCCCGCCCGGCCGCGTCCGCCGCGTCCCGGAGCCCCTGCCCGTCCTCCTGGGCGGCCCCGCGCAGGGCCTCCGCCTCGCTCTGCGCGAGCGACAGAATCCGCTGGGCCCGCTCACCCAGGGACGCGTACGTCTGCGGAGCCAGCGAGGCGACGGCCTCGGCCAGCCGGCCCGACTCCGCCGTCAGCTCCTCGGCAAGATCCGTCAGCCGGGAAAGCCGCTCCCTGGCGGCGTCGCGCTCCGCGGACAGGGCGGCGACGGTCCGGTCCACCTGCTCCGGACGGTAGCCGCGCCCCCGCACGCCGTCGAAGCCATGCCCGGACACCGGTGCAGCACTCATCCTTGAAGCCCTTCCCTATCCGTCGCTCCGTCACTCCGACCACCAGCAACTCGTCAAGGATGCGGCAATTGATAAAGAAGTCGGAATCGATCAGCCGTATTCAGGACGGAAGCGACGGGCATCACGGAGCGCGAACCGAAAGGCGCCCGGCCCCTTCCGGGTACCGGGCGCCTCCGCCGCGCCTCTCACACAACGGGACAGGTCAGAGCAGTCCGTCCCACATCTGCTCCAGCAGCACCGACCACCAGCTCTCCGGCGACGCGAGCGCCGCCGGATCGAGGGCCGCCAACTGTGCCTGGAAGTCGACGGTCCAGCGGCCCGCCTGCTCCGGGTTGAGCCCGAAGCGCAGCCGCCACATCCGGCCGAGCAGCGCCATCGAGCGCACGAACTCCGGCAGCCCGGTGTTCACGAACTGCGGCGCCACCGACTGCCCGCCCGGCCCCGCCTCGACCGGCACGGCCACGATGTTCGCGGTCCCGTACTGGACACAGATCGCCCGTCCGAAGTCGGACCCCATCACGAGGTAGGAACCCGCGTCGGGCGCCGCCTGCACCTGACGCTGCGCGGCCAGCTCGGCCAGCGTCGGCACGACCGGCCGGCCCGGCTGCGCCCAGAAGAACGGCCCGAAGTCTGCGGGCAGCCCCGCCCACACCAGCGTCCGCCCCACGATGTCGGGCACACCCTGCCGGGACACGGCCCGCTGATCGAAGCGGAGGACGCCCTGCGGGCCGAAGACCCGCACCAGCTCCTCCGCGAGTGCCTCCGGAGGCACGGGCACGGCGGGCTGCACCTGCGGCAGCGGTGCCCGCACCGGCCCCGGCCGCGCCGGGCCGTCGGCGACCTGGTGCAGCTCGCCCTGATGCGTCAGCAGGTGCCGCATGCCCTGCTGACGGCTCGCGTGATCGGCCCCGTACGGCGCGACGCTGGTGATCCGCACCTGCGGCCAGGTCTCACGGATCATCCGCGCGCAGTAACCGCCAGGCAGCTCGCAGGACTCCAGCTCGGTGTGCAGCTCGATGACCTGCTGCGGCGGCACGTTCATGGCCCGCAGCTCGTGCAGCATCTGCCACTCGGGGTGCGGTGTGCCCGGCGCCGAGCGGCGGATCAGCTGCTGCTCGCTGCCGTCGGGCGCACGGAACCGCAGCACGGCCTGGTAGCCGGGCCCGACCGTCGGCACACCGGGCTGCTGCTGCGGATAGCCGTACGCCGGAGGCGGCGGGGTGCGCGGATTCGGCGGTACGGGACCCGGGGCCCCGCCCCGCGGCATCCCGGGCGGACCGGGCGGAGCAGGCGGACCGGGCGGGGCCGGGGTCCGGGGGCCGCCCGGTCCGGCGTCGGCGAACATCGTCGCCGCATGGTGCACCCCGCCACCGGGCGGCGGCGTCGAACCAGGAGCACCCGGGGCGCCGGGAGGACCGGGCGGACCGGGAGGCTGCGGCGCACCGGGCGGACCGGGCGGCCCAGGAGGCTGCGGCGCACCGGGCACGCCGGGCGGGCCGGGCGGGCGGGGTCCGCCGGGTCCGGCGTCGGCGAACATCGTCGCCGCATGGTGCATCCCGCCACCGGGCGGCGGCGTCGAACCGGGCGGACCGGGCGGCCCGGGAGGCTGCGGCGCACCGGGCGGGCCGAGCTGCGAGACGAGCTGGGTCGGCAGGTAGCCGCCCGCCGGAACACCGGGCGTACCCGGTCCCGAAGGCGGCGGCGTGGGTCCCGGACGCATGCCCGGGGTGCCGGGGGCACCGGGCGGCGGCGGGGGCGCGGAACCCGTCCCCCGCGCCCCACGCGGAGGTACGACGGCCTTGCTGGTGGCCGCGTCCGCGATGTCACCGCCGGGATGAGAAGGCACGGCAGGACCGGGTCCACCCGCACCGGGCGCACCCAGCGCAGGGGACACCGCGGTCCGAGGCAGCTGACTGCCGCCGGAAATCAGCGCGGTGGGTGCCTCGGCCGGTACGACCGGCGGCGGGGTCTCCTCGTCGTCGGCTCCCGAGAGCGCCGGTGCGAACACCGTGACCGGCAGGCCTACCGCACCCTCGTCCGGGTCGGCGTTGGTGTCGGTACCCGCCCACGGGGTGGCCCCGGCGGACGCGGCGGGTGAGGTGGCGGGCACACCGTCGGCGGCCGTGGGCTCGTAGTCGCCCTGACCGCCTCCGGCGGGCCACGCCGTCGCCGAACCCCCGGAAGAAGACGCACCACCCGGCGAACCACCCGAAGACGCACCACCCGAAGACGCACCACCCGAAGACGCACCAACGGAGGGCACCCCGTCACCGCCGCCCGGCTCCGCCCGCCGGTCGGGAATCCCCAGCTTGTCGGCGGCCTCCTGAAGCCACTCGGGAGGGCTCAGCAGGAACGACGTCTGGTTCAGGTCGATCCGCTGCGGCGGCACCGGAGCGGCCGGTGCCCCGCCGGACGCGCCGTACTCCTCCTCGTACCGCCGGATCACCTCACCCACCGGCAGCCCGGGCCACAGCGTGGCCTCACCGCTGTCGCGGGCGATCACGAGCCGCTGGCGCCCGCCGTCCGAGACGGGGCCCTCCGCCCGGTCCTCGGCCCACACCACGAAGCCCAGCTCGAACTCGCGTACCCGCACCTCGCGGTGCTGATAAGCGGGCACGTCGCCGTTGACCCACTCGTCCGCTCGTTCCTGCGCCTGCGCGAAGGTCACCACCGCGCTCACCCCTCCACCGGGACGGCGCGCGCGAAGCCGCCGTCCACCATCAGGTTCGCCACGGTCTCCAGCTCCGGCGGATTGCCCGCCAGCCGCTGGAGGAAGGCGTCGAAGTCCGCACCGCAGGGCAGCAGCAGCCGGTCCACCCGGTCCTGCACGCTCCAGCCGTCCTGGTCCCGGGCGTCGTCGTACGGACAGAACCAGACCGAGCCGGTGTCCTGGCCCCGCACCTTCACCGCGAGGATGCCGCCCTGGACGAAGCCGACGCCCAGGTAGTCCTTCGTGAAGTGGTCCCGCAAGCACTTGTTGACGTACAGCAGGTCGTTCACCGCGGCCTCTTCACGCACCGTGAAGAACGGCTGGTCGACCAGGAGACCGAGCTCGGCGTCGAGCGCCGCGCCGACCGGAGCCGAACCGCCCGCGGCCTTGAGGAACGAGCGGTACGCACCCGGCAGCCTGTACCCGAGGTCCTCCTCGATGCCCAGCACCTGCTGCTCGCTCACCGCCACCGAACCCTTGGGCAGCCGGAAATGCGGAGGCCGCGTCTCCTGGAGCGGCCGGGTGCCGCGCCGGTTGTGATCGACCTGAGCCGTCGCCATGCCGCCGTGATGACGCAGCAGCGCCTTCACCTCGACCGGCACGAGCTCCATCCGCCGGCCGCCCGGCACGTGATGCCAGGTCCAGCCGTGCGGGGTCGCCACCGGGGCGATCGTGCCCCACAGCTCATGGCCGCTCGCCGCCATCGCGGCGTTCGCCGACACGTAGTCGGTGAGCCGCAGCTCGTCGATGCCGAAGCCCGGGGGCGGATCGGCGATCTCGGTGGCGGCACGCGCGTACGGTGTGAGTTCCGGACAGCCGTTCCCGTCCATGCGCACACCTCTGGGGTGGCGGGACGCCCGGACCGGGTCCGGGAAATGTACGACCTGCCCGGCGTAGGCCGCATTCGGTGGCGCGGCTTGCTGCCCGAGCCGACCTGTCGTCATGGCGGTTGCCCCCTGCTGCGTCCGGTGATTCCCCCCAGCCTATGCGGTGGGGCAACAGGGGGACCCGCCCCTCCGCTTCGGTCACCAACCGTCACAGCCGTGTGACGGACGAGCGACGGGTCTGCCACTTCGGGCGACACGCGGACACGTTTCACCGACCCAGCTTCCCCAGCCCCCAGCACATTTGGCAGGCTGTCACCGCAACTCGGGGGCGTGCACACCTGCAGCTACCGCTGCCGGCACGGGAGGGATGCAAGCACCATGAACGCAGCACCGCCAGTCACATCCGGGGATCCAAGGCTCAGCTGGAGCAGCACCGAGGCCGGCCGTACACCGCATCTGCACCACCGCCGCGACGGCATCCTGCCGGCCGTGGCCGCCGCCCTGTCCGTCCGCGGCGAGACACTGACCTGCACGGCGGGCAAGGGCGACCGCCCGCCGGTGCTCCATCCGCTCGTGCAGGACTTCCTGGACACCCTCACCAGCGGACAGCGCGAACGCTTCACCGGCCGCTGCCCCGAAGCGATACTGCTGTCGCGGCAGCTCACCGCCACCGACGACAGCCGGTCCAAGCGGGCCCAGCGCAAGCCGCTGACCAACGGAGAGGCGCGGCGCGCCCTGAAGCACTCCCGCATCACCGCCCGGCGCATCCGCGAGGACGGCGACCCGCTGCACGGCAGCTATGCCGCACCCTGCCGCTCCTGCTCGGCGATGCTCGCGCACTTCGGCGTACGTCCCGTCGACCTCACCGCCGCCGGGGCCGCCACCACCGCAGAGAAGGGCTGACGGCACCCCGATGCAGGACCGAACCGGGCGCTCCGCCCCCCTCGACACCCCGACCGACCGGCACGCCACCACCCGCTTCCCCGTCGCGGTCGACGCCGCCCTGCGCCAGGCGGGCTGGCAGCCGGGGCGCTGGGACATCCGGCAGGCCGAGGAGTGGGCCGACGCACTGCGCTCCCACACCTCTCCGGCCGGCCACCGGCACGCCGTGTTCCCGGCGGCGGTCGAGGCCTGGGCCGAATTCGGCGCCCTGCACATCTCGGCGGCCGCGCCCGGCCGGCAGATCGCGCCCGCCGCCGTACGCGTCGACCCGCTGAGCGGGCTGCACCTGGCCCGCACCCTCGGCGATCTGGGGCGGGCGCTGGAGACCGAGATCAGCCCGCTGGGCGAGGAGGGCGACGGGCAGGCGGTGCTCGCGATCGACATCGAGGGCCGCGTCTACAGCATCGACCACACCGGCGACTGGTATCTCGGCGCGGACATCGACCAGGCGCTGGCGACGCTGGTCACGGGCGTCCAGCCGGACCGTCTGACCTCGGGCTGACGGCCGACGGCTCCGACAGTTCCGTCGTCCCGTCAGTTCCGTCGGCGGTCTACGCGCCGGGCTCGGCCGGCAGGACCGCCGACACCCGGAAGCCGCCCGCGTCCGTCGGCCCGGACACGAAGACGCCGCCGAGCCCGAGCACCCGCTCCCGCATGCCCACCAGGCCGTTCCCGCCACTGGGCAGCCCGGCGTCGGCCGTGCCGCCGTCCGAGGGGCCGTTCTCCACCTGCATGGCGACCTCCGCACCGCGATGCGCGAGCCTCACCCAGGCCTTCGCGCCCGCCGCGTGCTTGTGCACGTTCGTCAGGGCCTCCTGCACCACCCGGTACGCGGTCTGCTCGACCTCCGGCGTGTACGGGCGCAGTTCGCCCTGCACCGACAGTTCGACCGTCATCCCGGCCTCCCGGGACTGAGCGACGAGCGACTCGACCTCGTCCAGCCGGGGCCCGTCCTCGGCTGCGGCCGCCGCCGCAGCAGCCGCCGCGCGGCCCACCGACGCGAGAGGGACCCGGCCCGTGGGCGGGGCCGACAGCGTGTCCCCGCTGCGCAGCACACCCAGCATCTCGCGCAGTTCCGTCAGTGCCTGCCGGCCCATGTCGCCCACCAAAGCCGCGTTCCGCACGGCCTTCGCCGGGTCCTTCGGGGCGACCGCCTGGAGCGCCGCCGCGTGCACGACCATCAGGCTCACCCGGTGCGCGACCACGTCGTGCATCTCGCGGGCGATCCGGGTCCGTTCCTCCGTGCGCGCCCATTCGGCCCGTTCCTCGGCGCGGTCGGCCAGGAGCGACAGCTCGCGTTCCAGCGAGTCCGCGCGCTCCCGCAGGCTCTCCATGAGCCGTCTTCGCGCCCCTATATAGAGGCCGAACAGCAGGGGCGGCGCGGCCAGCCCCAGGGACATGAAGAGGGACACCAGCGGTACGTACCAGTCACCCGGGCCGAAATCGGCGCCCTCGGCAACGCCCTGGCGCAGCCGTACGTAGGTGACGACGAAGGTGCCGACCAGCGACATCCCCGTCAGCACGCCGGTGATCCGGCGCGGCACGTCGGACGCGGCCAGCGTGTAGAGGCCGACGACGGCCATCAGGAAGCCCATCTCGGCCGGTGTCATCGCGATCGACACCAGCACCACGGCGATCGGCCACCGTCTTCGCACCAGCAGCACCGACCCCGCCACCAGCCCGAACAGCACACCGACCGGCACCGGCAACCCGGTGTCGCCGGCGAACACCACCCCTTCCAGCGCACACTCCAGCGCCGAAGCCGACGCCAGTCCCACGTCCAGGGCGACACTGCGCCGCCGCCCCCACCACCAGTAGCCGCGGGTGGTCGGTCCCGCCGCTTCCCGGTCTGCCCCCGTTGCGGTCATGGCGTCCAGCCTACGGGCGGACGCACCTCATTTTCGGGTGACGCGAACAGCACGTACCGCAGTCGAACAGAAGCAGAACAGGGATTGATCGCCGGAAATGGTGAATCGACCACCCATTCGACCCGGACGTCCGCATTCCGGACGACGCTTGTCACATGACGGAAATCGCCAGCAAGTACGCCGACTTCGAGGGGCTCCGCGCACAGGCGGTAGCCCTGCGCCGGGAGGGGCTCAGCCGCCGCCAGATCCGCGACCGCATGCGACTGCACAACAACGAAATCCTCAACCGCCTCCTGGAGGGCGAGCCCGCCCCGGAATGGACGAAGCGCCCCAACGCCAAGGACGACCTGCGCGAGCAGGCGCGCGAGCTGCGACTTCAGGGCATGACGTACGACCAGATCCAGGTGGAGCTGGGGTGCTCGAAGAGTTCGGTCTCCCTGTGGGTGCGGGACCTGCCGAAGCCCGCACCACGGACGCGAGAAGCGGCATCAGCGATCGCCAAGAAGGGTTGGGCGGCCACGCTCGAACGCCGCGAGGTCGAGCGCAAGCAGACTCAGGAAGCCGCCCGCAAGGAAACGGCCCCCCTGAGCGATCGCGAACTGTTCCTTCTCGGCGTCGGCCTCTACTGGGCCGAAGGGACCAAGTCCAAGCCCCACCGCCGCCAGGAACGCGTCAGCTTCATCAACAGCGACCCCGACATGATCGGCGTCTATCTCGCATGGCTCCGCCTGCTCGGCGTGACGACCGAGCGACTCAGGTTCCACGTTCACATTCACGAGTCAGCCGACGCGGCCGAAGCGGAGCGCTTCTGGAGAGAGTTCGTCCATGCGGACAGTTCACGTTTCGGCAAGACGTCACTGAAGACCCACAACCCCAAGACCAACCGGAAGAACGTGGGCGAAAACTATCGGGGATGCCTGGTCATTCACGTGTTGCAGAGTGCTGACCTTTACCGTCGCATCGAAGGCTGGTGGTACGGCATAGTAGGGGCTGCGCTCACACCCGAGCAGAGAAATCGGGCATAAAGCGCAAGCTATCCCGGGTCGTCTAATGGCAGGACAAATGGTTTTGGTCCATTGAATGAGGGTTCGATTCCTTCCCCGGGAGCCCTTCTGCGCGGTCCCGACCTCCACGGTCGGGGCCCGCACTCGTTTCCGGCACGCACACCCCCGGTATCCTGCGGATGTCCACCACCCGAAGCCGAAGGGCACATCCGTGAGCGCCACCAGCCCGGCAGCCGTAGTCGTCCTCGCAGCGGGTGAGGGCACCCGCATGAAGTCGAAGACCCCCAAGGTCCTGCACGAGATCTCCGGGCGCTCGCTCGTCGGACATGTCGTCGCCGCCTCCCGTGAACTCGCCCCCGAGCACCTCGTCGTGGTCGTCGGCCACGCCGCCGAGCGGGTCACCGCCCATCTCTCCGCGGGCGACGCCCCTGTACGCACCGCGTTCCAGGCCGAGCAGAACGGCACCGGACACGCCGTCCGGATGGGCCTCGAAGAACTCGGCGGGACCGTCGGGGGCACCGTGATCGTCGTCTGCGGCGACACCCCGCTGCTCTCCGGCGAGACCCTCGCCGCACTCGCCGCCACGCACGACGCCGACGCCAACGCCGTCACCGTGCTCACCGCGGAGGTCCCGGACTCCACCGGCTACGGCCGCATCGTCCGCGACGCGGCCAGCGGAGCCGTCACCGAGATCGTCGAGCACAAGGACGCCACCGCCGCCCAGCGGGCCATCCTGGAGATCAACTCCGGAGTGTTCGCCTTCGACGGGCGTCTGCTCGCGGACGCGCTCGGCAAGGTCCGCACGGACAACAGCCAGGGCGAGGAGTACCTCACCGACGTGCTGTCCATCCTGCGCGAGGCCGGACACCGCGTGGGTGCCTCGATCGCCGCGGACCACCGCGAGATCCTCGGCATCAACAACCGGGTCCAGCTGGCCGAGGCCCGCCGGCTGCTCAACGAACGGCTCCTGGAACGCGCCATGATGGCCGGCGTGACGGTCGTCGACCCGGCCTCGACCCTGATCGACGCCACCGTCACGTACGAGCCGGACGCGATCGTGCACCCCGGCACCCAGCTGTTCGGCACGACGCATCTCGCCGAGGACTCCGAGGTCGGCCCCAACTCCCGGCTCAAGGACACGATCGTCCACGCGGGCGCCCGCGTGGACAACACCGTCACGGACGGGGCGGAGGTCGGGCCCGGTGCGACGGTCGGCCCGTTCGCCTACCTGCGGCCCGGCACGCGGCTCGGCGCGAAGGCCAAGGCCGGTACGTACGTGGAGATGAAGAACGCCACGATCGGCGAGGGCACGAAGGTCCCGCACCTGAGCTACGTCGGTGACGCGACCATCGGCGACCACACCAACATCGGCGCGGCCAGCGTCTTCGTGAACTACGACGGCGTAGCCAAGCACCACACCACCATCGGCTCCCACTGCCGCACCGGCTCCGACAATATGTTTGTGGCGCCTGTCACGGTCGGGGACGGCGCCTACACCGCGGCGGGCTCGGTCATCACCAAGGACGTACCGGCCGGTTCGCTGGCCGTCGCCCGGGGCCAGCAGCGGAATATCGAGGGTTGGGTGGCCAGGAAGCGTCCGGGAAGCGCCGCCGCGCAGGCCGCCCAGGCCACCCAGGCCGCTGCCCAGGACACCGACGGCGAAAGCTGACCGGAAACAGGCACGCCGGACACGGCGTACCGTGATAGATGCTCACCCATTTCGGCTGGCTCGTTGCACATCGGGACCTATGCGTGCGGCGCCAGATACACGTCTGAGGAGACTGTGCTGTGACCGGGATCAAGACGACCGGCGAGAAGAAACTGATGTTCTTCTCCGGCCGCGCCCACCCCGAGCTGGCCGAGGAGGTCGCACACCAGTTGGGTGTCGGTCTCGTGCCGACGAAGGCTTTCGATTTCGCCAACGGTGAGATCTATGTGCGCTTCCAGGAATCCGCCCGCGGCGCCGACTGCTTCCTGATCCAGAGCCACACGGCTCCGATCAACAAGTGGATCATGGAGCAGCTGATCATGCTGGACGCGCTGAAGCGCGCTTCGGCCCGTTCGATCACGGTGATCGTGCCGTTCTACGGCTACGCCCGCCAGGACAAGAAGCACCGCGGCCGCGAGCCGATCTCGGCCCGTCTGATCGCCGACCTCATGAAGACGGCGGGTGCCGACCGCATCCTGACCGTGGATCTGCACACCGACCAGATCCAGGGCTTCTTCGACGGCCCGGTCGACCACCTCTTCGCGCTGCCGATCCTCGCCGACTACGTCGGTGCCAAGGTCGACCGCTCGAAGCTGACGATCGTGTCCCCGGACGCCGGCCGCGTACGGGTCGCCGACCGCTGGTGCGACCGCCTGGACGCCCCGCTGGCGATCGTCCACAAGCGCCGCGACAAGGACGTACCGAACCAGGTCAGCGTCCACGAGGTCGTCGGCAACGTGAAGGGCCGGGTCTGTGTCCTGGTCGACGACATGATCGACACCGGTGGCACCATCTGCGCCGCCGCCGACGCCCTGTTCGCGCACGGTGCCGAGGACGTCATAGTGACCGCGACGCACGGTGTGCTGTCCGGTCCCGCCGCGGACCGTCTGAAGAACTCCAAGGTCAGCGAGTTCGTCTTCACGGACACCCTGCCGACCCCGGGCGAGCTGGAGATCGACAAGATCACCGTGCTGTCGATCGCGCCGACGATCGCCCGCGCGGTGCGTGAGGTGTTCGAGGACGGTTCGGTGACGAGCCTCTTCGAGGAGCAGGAAAACTACTAGCGCAACCGCGGCGCCGAAGAGGCGCCGAAGCGGTGCGGAAGATCCACTTTGGGTGCGGCCTCCCCGCCGGGTAGACTCAGCGAGTTGCTCGGCGAGGGAGGCCGTACCCGTTGGTACGGCGATCCGTTATCGACGCGCTCTTCGTAGCAGGCGGCCTGTCGTACCGGGCCGGGTGACGTCCGACTTTTTCGTCATCTCACGAGGAGTGCACCATGGCCGAGATCAAGCTCGCCGCTCAGGTCCGTACCGAGTTCGGCAAGGGCGCCGCCCGCCGTACCCGCCGTGCCAACCTGGTTCCCGCGGTCATCTACGGCCACGGCGCCGAGTCCGTCCACATCAACCTGCCGGCCCACGAGCTGCAGCTCGCGCTCCGCACCGCCAACGTCCTCATCGGTCTCGAGATCGACGGCAAGGACGCCCTGGTCATCCCGAAGGCCGTGCAGCGCAACGCCATCAAGGGCAACATCGAGCACGTCGACCTGCTGACCGTCACGCGCGGCGAGAAGGTCAACGTCGAGATCGCCGTGCACGTCGAGGGCGACCTGGCCCCGGGCGGCAACCTCCTGGAGTACGTGCAGAACACCCTGCTCGTCGAGGCCGAGGCCACCCACATCCCCGAGTCCGTCACGGTCTCCATCGCGGGCCTCGACGCCGGTGACTCGATCCTCGCCAAGGACATCCCGCTGCCCAAGGGTTCCGTGCTGGCCGGCGACGAGGACGCCATCGTGCTCCAGATCGTCGCCGCGCAGGCCGAGGAGCCGGCCGCCGAGGGCACCGAGGCCGCCACCACCGAGGCCTGAGTCCCACCCGGCGCGAAGTAGCGCCACTGCTTCACTGCTTCACTTACGGGGCGGCGGACCCTTACCGGGCCCGCCGCCCCGTTCGCCTGTAACCGGCGCGATCAGCCGACGTACGCGAGGAGACCGAGCGCAGATGTCCGATGCCACCGACCCCTGGCTCATCGTGGGCCTGGGCAATCCGGGTCCCGAGTACGCCGCGAACCGGCACAACGTCGGCTTCATGGTCGCCGACCTGCTCGCCGAACGGATCGGCGGGAAGTTCAAGCGGGCGCAAAAGGCCCAGGCGCAGATCGTCGAGGGCCGGATGGGACCGCCCGGACCCGCGAGCCGCCGGGTGATCCTGGCCAAGCCCATGTCGTACATGAATCTGTCGGGCGGACCCGTCACGGCGCTGCGGGACTTCTACAAGGTGCCGACGGATCACATCGTGGCCGTGCACGACGAGCTGGACATCGACTTCGGCGTGCTGCGGCTGAAGCTGGGCGGCGGTGACAACGGGCACAACGGGCTGAAGTCGATGACGAAGGCGATGGGCCCCGACTACCACCGCGTCAGGTTCGGGATCGGCCGGCCGCCGGGCCGGATGCAGGTGGCCGACTTCGTACTGAAGGACTTCTCGTCCACGGAGCGCAAGGAACTCGCCTTCGAGGTGGACCGGGCGGCGGACTCGGTGGAGTCGCTGCTCGCCGATGGTCTGGAGCGGGCGCAGACCACGTACAACACCTGACATTGGCGCCGATCCCGGGATCAATTCCGGCCACAGGTTGACCGAGAGCATGTGTCTGCCCAAAGATCTGCCCCCATGAAGCGGAGCTCCTCCCACCGCCTGGTGTCCCACGGGCGTATCGCCGCCGCGGGCTGCATCGTGCTGCTGATGCTCGTCGCGGGTGTGTGGTCGTCGTGGAACACCGCGCACCATGTCGTGCTGTCCAAGGGCCGCGAACACGGCACCATGACGGTGACCGGGTGCGGCGAGACGGCGTGCGCCGGGTCGTACGTACCGGATCGGGATTCGCCGCAGCGTGCCCGGGTGACGATCGTGAAGTCCGTCGCCGCGGAGAAGGGCGACCGGTTCCCGGTGGTGGTCAAGCCCGGCACCGGCGAGGTCGTCCGCACCGGTACGGCGGGCTTCCTGCACGCCTGGGTGCCGTTCGGCGGTGCGCTGCTGCTGTCCGCCCTCCTGATCGCGGGCGGTCTGCGGATGCCCCGGGCCGCCTGGGGGACCGCGGCCGCGGGCGCGGCCCTGCTGACGGCGACGTTCCTCGCCCTCTGACAGAACCGCACCCGCGCCTGAGTGGATCAGCCGGTAGCCGGTCGGCCGGTACCGGTCAGCCGGTGTTGCGCAGACCCGCCGCGACACCGTTCACGGTGAGCAGCAGGGCCCGTGCGAGCAGCGGGTCGGCCGCTTCGCCCCGCTCGGCCGCCTGGCGCTGGCGGGCCAGCAGCGAGACCTGGAGGTAGGAGATCGGGTCCAGGTAGGCGTCACGGATGGCGAACGTCTGCTGGAGCACGGGGCTCGTGCCGAGCAGCTCGGTGCCGCCGGTGACCTTCAGGACCTCGCTCACGGTGAGCGCGTGCTCGGCCTCGATGTCGTCGAAGACGTGCTTGAGCTCGTCCGGCACGAGGGTGTCGACGTAGTGCCGGGCGATCCGCAGGTCCGTCTTGGCGAGCGTCATCTCGACGTTGGAGATGAAGTTCTGGAAGAAGTGCCACTGGCCGTGCATCTCTTCCAGGACGGAGCCCAGACCGGCCTCGCGCAGAGCCTTGAGACCGGAGCCGACGCCGTACCAGCCGGGCACGATCTGCCGCGACTGGGTCCAGCCGAAGACCCACGGGATGGCGCGCAGGCCGTCGAGCGAGACGCCCGAGCCGGGGCGGCGGGAGGGCCGCGAGCCCAGGTGCAGGTCGGCGAGCTGGTCCACCGGGGTGGAGGCGAGGAAGTACGTCGGCAGGTCGGGGTCCTCGACCAGCTTGCGGTAGGCCGCGTGCGCGGCGTCGGAGACCGTGTCCATGGCCGCGTCCCAGCGTGCCAGGGCCTCGTCGGACTGGCGGGGCGCGGTGTGCAGCGCGGACGCCTGGAGGGTGGCCGCGACGGTCAGCTCCAGGTTCTCCCGGGCGAGCGCGGGGATGAGGTACTTGTCGGAGATGACCTCGCCCTGCTCGGTCACCTTGATCTCGCCCTCCAGCGTGCCCCACGGCTGCGCGAGGATCGCGTCGTGCGAGGGGCCGCCGCCGCGGCCGACGGTGCCGCCGCGGCCGTGGAAGAGACGCAGCCGTACGCCGTAGCGGTGGGCGACGTCACGCAGCCTGCGCTGGGCCCGGTGGATCTCCCACTGCGAGGTGGTGATGCCGCCGAACTTGGAGGAGTCGCTGTAGCCGAGCATGACCTCCTGGACGTCGCCCCGGAGGGAGACGAGCCGGCGGTACGAGGGGTCGGCGAGCATCTCGTCGAGGATGACGTCGGCGGCGCGCAGCTCGTCGGTCGTCTCCAGGAGCGGCACGATGCCGATCTTGGCCCAGCCGCCGTGCAGATCGAGCAGTCCGGCCTCGCGGGCCAGGACGGCGGCTGCGAAGACGTCGTCGGCGCCCTGGCACATCGAGATGATGTAGGACTCGATGACCTCGGGGCCGAAGCGTTCGAAGGCTTCCTTGATGGTGTGGAAGACGCCGAGGGTCTTCTCGCCCGCGGCGTCCAGCGGTGCGGGGGTCGGGGCGAGCGGGCGACGGGAGCGCAGCTCCTTCGCGAGGAGCTTCTGCCGGTAGTCGCGCGGCATGTCGGCGTAGCGCCAGGACTCCTCGCCGAGCCGGTCGAAGAGCTGGCCGAGGGCGTGGTGGTGGGCGTCGGCGTGCTCGCGTACGTCCATGGTGGCGAGCTGCAGCCCGAACGCGGACAGGGTGCGGATGGTGCGGTTCATCCGGCCGTCGGCGAAGAGCCCGCCCTTGTGCTCGCGCAGCGAGGTCTGGATCAGGGCCAGGTCCGTGATGAGCTCGGCGGTGCCGAGGTAGTCGCAGCCGGGACGGTGCGGGGTGCCGGTGGCGAGGCGCTCGCGGGTGTTGACGAGCTTCTGCCGGATGCAGGTGGCCTTGAGGCGGTAGGGCTCCTCGGCGTTCAGCCGCTTGTAGCGGGGGCTGATCTCGGGGAGGCGTTCCAGGTCCGCCTGGAGGGAGTCCAGCAGCTCGTCGGTGGCGCCGGTGTAACGGATGGAGTTGGAGAGCAGGCCGCGCAGGTAGTCGATGAGTTCGAGTGCGTCGGTGATGCCGTGCTCGTGCTGGAGGATCAGCACTTCCCAGGTGACGGCGGGCGTCACGTTCGGGTTGCCGTCGCGGTCGCCGCCGATCCAGGTGCCGAAGGTGAGCGGGCGGGTGCCCGCGGGCAGCTCGACGCCGACGCGCTCCAGCTCGGCGGCCAGGTCCTCCAGGACGTCGCCGACGGCGTTGGCGTGCAGTTCGTCCAGGTAGTAGATCGCGTTGCGCGCCTCGTCGGCGGGCTCCGGCCGCACCACACGCAGCTCGTCGGTCTGCCAGATGAGGTCGATGCTCTCGGCGAGCCGCAGGTCGTGGCGGCGCCGGTCGGCTTCGATGACGGGGGTGTCGAGCAGCTCCGCGATGCGGCGGAGCTTGTTCAGTACGGAGCGCCGCGCGGCCTCGGTGGGGTGCGCGGTGAAGACGGGGCGCACGTTGAGGTTCTTGACGGTCTCGCGCAGGTGCTGCGGGTCGGCGTCCTTGAGCATGTCGGCGGTGCGGGCGAGGAGCCCGCCCTCGACGGCCCGGCGGTCGCGCATCTCGTGGGCGCGGTGGACCTGCTCGGTGACGTTGGCGAGGTGGAAGTAGGTGGAGAAGGCGCGCACGAGCTGCGCGGCGGTGTACAGGTCCGTGTCGCCCAGCAGCTCGGCGGCGGCCTCTCCATCGGTACGGGTCAGGGCACGTACGCGCTCGACGAGGTCGAGGAGCTCCTGGCCCTCCTGCCGTACGAGCGTCTCGCCCAGCAGATCACCGAGGCGGCGGATGTCGGCACGCAGCTCGGGGCTGGCGGCGGGGGTCTGGTCGGCACTGCTCACAGGTGCGGCTCCTTGCAGTGAATAGAGGAGGTGCGTCGCGCAAGCGTCTCCCCGTAAGGGTGGTGGCGGGAGACGGGTGGGCACGTCTGTCAGGGGGTCCGGGGTGCAGCGGTGCGTCGCCACCCCGGGAATGCAGAGTGCGGACCGCGCTGTCCGACTCTCTCAGGATAGGTGGCCGGGCCGTCGGCATGCCGCGCAGCCCTTACGGGTGTCCGCACCCGGGGTCCGCTCGGGTGTCCTCGTAACGGCCGCGGCCCGCTGCTCTCGTGCTGCGGCCTTTAGCGCTGCCATACTTACCAGGCCGTAGGTTACGGAAGCGTAGCCTGCACAATCCGTCGCACTTCTCACCCCACAGGGGACTCCCCATGCCCACCCGCCCCAATGTGACCGACGATCCTGTCCTTCCCCCCGCCACGCTCGGCGGCGACAAGAAGCGATCCGTAGAGCAGATCGCCCTGCTCGTGTTCATCGTGGTGCCGTTCGTGGCCCTCCTGGCGGCAGTGCCGCTGACCTGGGGCCGCGGCGTCAGCTGGCTCGACCTGGGTCTGCTGGTCACGATGTACTACATCGGCTGCCACGGCATCACGATCGGCTTCCACCGCTACTTCACGCACGGCGCCTTCAAGGCGAAGCGTCCGCTCCGTATCGCCCTGGCCGTCGCGGGTTCGCTGGCGGTCGAAGGTCCGCTGGTGCGCTGGGTGGCCGACCACCGCAAGCACCACCGGTTCTCCGACGCCGAGGGCGACCCCCACTCGCCGTGGCGCTTCGGCGAGACGCTGCCGGCCCTGATGAAGGGGCTGTGGTGGGCGCACATCGGCTGGATGTTCGACGAGGAGCGGACCTCGCAGGAGAAGTACGCGCCCGACCTGATCAGGGACCCGGCGATCCGCGGCATCTCCCGCCACTTCCTCACCTTCACCATCGTGTCGCTGGCCATCCCGCCGCTCGTCGGTGGTCTCGTGACGATGTCCTGGTGGGGTGCCTTCACGGCGTTCTTCTGGGGCTCCCTGGTACGGGTCGCCCTGCTGCACCACGTCACGTGGTCGATCAACTCGATCTGCCACGCGGTAGGCAAGCGCCCCTTCAAGTCCCGTGACCGGTCGGGGAACGTGTGGTGGCTGGCCGTCCTGTCCTGCGGGGAGTCCTGGCACAACCTGCACCACGCGGACCCGACGAGCGCGCGCCACGGAGTGATGAAGGGCCAGATCGACTCAAGTGCCCGCCTGATCCGCTGGTTCGAGCAGCTGGGCTGGGCGTCCGACGTGCGCTGGCCGGACCAGGCCCGTATCGACGCCCGCCGCAACCCCGCGCCCGCCGACGCGGCATGATTGACGACGTGGCGACCGACGGCAGCACAGGCAGCGAGAAGAGCAGACCCTCCCCCGTCCGCCGGACCCGACGGGTCCGGATGACCGGCAAGGAGCGCCGCGAGCAGCTGCTGGACATCGGCCGCGCCCTCTTCGCCGACAAGGGTTTCGAAGGCACGTCCGTCGAGGAGATCGCGGCCCGCGCCGGGGTCTCCAAGCCGGTCGTGTACGAACACTTCGGCGGCAAGGAGGGCCTGTACGCCGTCGTGGTGGACCGCGAGATGCGCCAGCTCCTGGACATGGTGAATGGCGCCCTGACCGCCGGTCACCCGCGGGAGCTGCTGGAGCAGGCGGCGTTCGCCCTGCTCGACTACATCGAGATGTACACGGACGGCTTCCGGATCCTGGTCCGGGACTCCCCCGTCGCGCAGTCCACCGGTACGTTCGCGTCGCTGATCAGTGACATCGCCACGCAGGTCGAGGACATTCTGGGCCTGGAGTTCAAAGCACGCGGTTTCGATCCGAAGCTGGCGCCGCTCTACGCGCAGGC
Organism: Streptomyces finlayi; assembly: GCF_014216315.1. Taxonomy (NCBI): domain Bacteria; kingdom Bacillati; phylum Actinomycetota; class Actinomycetes; order Kitasatosporales; family Streptomycetaceae; genus Streptomyces; species Streptomyces finlayi. The sequence goes on along the minus strand of NZ_CP045702.1, from coordinate 4,673,377 downwards.
CCTGGTCGGCATGGTCGCGCTGACCGGTCAGTGGTGGCTGGACGTCCGCAAGCCGAAGAAGGCGGAGGTCGCGGCGCATCTCGTGAACCTCTGCTGGCACGGCCTGGAGAACCTCGAAGCCAAGCCCCGTCTGATAGGCCACCGCAAGAACTGACGACCCCTGCCTCGGGCGTCGGCGACGGGCCGCGTACCCCCTGGTTCCCGGGGGTGCGCGGCCCGTCTCGTCGAGTACGAGGCGAGCAGGCGCGTCCCGTCGCGCCAGGACCTCACCATGCCCGAACTGGGCATGAGCCGCTCCATCACCGTTGCGCTGTCCCGTAACGCTCAGGCGGCCGTCGTCAGTGTGATCGACGAGGGGCGGGGCCGTTGACCCGTAGGCCGGGGTGGGCCTTCTTCGCGGGGTGGGAGGCGGCCTCAGGGGCGGGTGCGGTGGTCCGTGTGGCGCAGGTACTGCTGCGGATCCCAGAGGGGTGCGGTCATGGGGCCAGGATGATCCCCAAGCATCTTGACGTCAAGAGACTCGAATTCAAGAGACTCCATGTCGACAGACCCTCTACACTGATCCACATGGAGGACGAGGTCGACCGACTGGTCGCAGCATGGCGCCGTGAGCGCCCCGACCTCGACGTGGAACCACTCGAGGTGCTGAGCCGCGTCTCCCGCCTGGCCCGCCACCTCGACCGGGCCCGCAGGATCGCCTTCGCCGAGCACAATCTGGAGCCGTGGGAGTTCGACGTCCTGACGTCGCTGCGGCGCGCGGGCGCCCCGTACCAGCTCTCCCCCGGCCAGCTGCTGACCCAGACCCTGGTCACCTCGGGCACGATGACCAACCGCATCGACCGGCTGACCAAGAAGAATCTCGTCGAGCGCCTCCCCGATCCGAGCGACCGGCGCGGCGTACTCGTACGGCTGACCGCCGAGGGCCAGGACAAGGCCGACCAGTCACTGGCCGGCCTCCTCGATCAGGAACGCGCGATCCTGGGGCAGCTCTCCCGCCAGCAGCGCGGCGAACTGGCCGGACTGCTACGCCAGTTGACCGCCCCGTTCGACAACGTGCCCGGCTAGGTCCTGTCTGGAGTTCCCCCGCGGCGTCGCGGCGTCCGGCACCGCCGCCTCCGGCGTTGTCGTCAGTCGCGAGGGCTCCGCCATCGCTCCCTCCTCCGCCTTGGATTCGACGGCACCGGACGCCGCTCCTTCTCCCGCGCTGGAACTCCAGACAGAACCTAGGGCCGGGGCGGCCGAGAGGTCGGCCGGTCCGACACCCGCCCGGCGCGCCAGCGCCACCGCGGCCAGTGTCGAGTGCACACCCAGCTTCCCCAGCACGTTCTGCATATGCGTACGCACCGTGTGCGGGGACAGGAAGAGACGCTCCGCGACCGCCTTGCGGCCCAGCCCCGCCACCATGCACCGCAGCACCTCGCACTCGCGCGGGGTCAGCGACCCGATGAGCCGCTCGCTCTCCGTACGGTGCTTGCGCGCCGCCGTCAGCTCCCGCAGGACACCGGTGAGCAGCGCGGGCGGCAGATGGGTCTCGTCGCGCAGAACACCCCGGATCACCGCGAGCAGCCGCTGCAGCGAGCAGTCCTTGGCCACCCAGCCGGAGGCGCCGGCCTGGAGCGCCGCCGCCGCGCGGCGCGGATCGTCCCGCTCGGCGAGCACCACCGTACGCACGGACGGCCGGCCCGCGCGGACTCCGGCGACCAGCGAGATGCCGTCGACCAGGCCGTTCTCCCCGCTCTTCGGTGCGGGGACGGCGCGGGCGGCCCCCGCCGCCAGGATGCCCAGTTCGGCATCGATCAGCAGCACGTCGTACGGACGGCCCTCACCGACCGCGCGCTCCACACAGCGCAGCGCGGCCGGACCACTGCCCGCAGCCGCCACGTCGACGTCCGGTTCGGCCGCGAGGGCCGCCGCGAGCGACTCGGCGAAGATGCGGTGGTCATCGACCACCAGAACCCGGATACGAGCCACAGAAACCCCCATCGTGGGGGACCGACAGCTACGGGTGCGACGCCCTGAACGTTCCGGTGGACCCCGGTACACGGCCGCCGCCGTACACCGGCTGCCACCAGTCCCGGGCGCCGCACCCGGCTGTCTCGCTCCCCTGAATCGGCACCGGCCCCCACCGGTGCTGAGCATCAGCGTACGGGCGGGGGCCGGGAGCGGAAGCGAATTCGCGGAACTGGTCGGCCGCGATGTTTAGGGTGTGTTTCATGTTCCGTCTTGAGACAGAAGTAGACAAAGAACGTCGCATTCTGCTGAGCGGTCGACTGCGTGATGACAACAAAGCGGCGTCACCCGAGCTCCGCGCCCTGCTCGCCACCCCCGCCGAACACGAAGGGCCCCTGGAAGTATGGGTGCTGGACCAGGAAGGCGGCATCGTCGGGGGCCTGACCGGACGGACCTGGGCGCACTGGCTCCATGTCCATCTGCTCTGGGTGGAGGCGAGCCACCGCCGGCTCGGCCTGGGGGCGCGACTGCTGACCGAGGCCGAACGAGTGGCCCGCACCGAACGGTTCTGCACGCGCTCCCGGCTGGAGACCTGGGACTTCCAGGCCCCCGTCTTCTACCGGAGGCAGGGGTACGAGGTGGCCGGGCGGATCGACGACTACCCGCCCGGCGTCACCGAGTTCATCCTGGTCAAGCAGCTCGTCAGCTGAGCCTGCGCGCCCCCGCCGACGGCACTGCGGGGAAGACGCCGGGCGCTGCGTGGCCGGCCGAAAGGAACGCCTCCCGAACGGACTTGGTGATCGGCTCGGCGTCCGCCTCCTCCACCAGCACGATCGCCGAACCGCCGAACCCGCCGCCGGTCATCCGGGCGCCGAGCGCCCCCGCCGCGTTCGCCGTGGCGACCACCAGGTCCAACTCCGGGCAGGAGACCCGCAGATCGTCGCGGAGGGAGATGTGGCCCTCGTTGAGGACCGGGCCCGCCGCACGCACCTCGCCCGCGTCGAGCAGCGCGATGACCTGCTCGACCCGGTGGTTGTCGCCGACGACATGCCGTACGTAGCGCACGACGGACTCGTCGGCGCCTGCCTCGGCCAGCGTGTCGAGCGCGGCACCGAGTCCCTCGTACGGGAGCTCGCGCAGCGTCCGGATGCCGAGCAGCCGGGCGCCCTCCTCGCAGCCGGCGCGCCGCTCCGCGTACGCCCCGTCGCCCAGGGCGTGCTTGACCCGGGTGTCGACGACCAGCAGCTGCAGCCCGTGCGAGGCCAGGTCGAAGGGGACCTGGCGCTGGGTGAGGTCGCGGGTGTCGAGGTACAGGGCGTGACCGTCGGTGCAGCAGGCCGAGGCCATCTGGTCCATGACGCCGCAGGGGACGCCGACGAACGCGTTCTCCGCGCGCTGCCCGAGCACGGCCAGTTCGGCGGGGCTCAGACCCAGCTCGAACAGGTCGTTCAGGGCGAGCGCGGTGACCACTTCGAGAGCGGCGGACGAGGAGAGCCCGGCGCCGGTCGGGACGGTGGAGGTGAGCTGGATGTCGGCGCCGGTGACCAGGTGGCCCGCCTCGCGCAGGGCCCAGAGGACGCCGGCCGGGTAGGCCGCCCAGCCGTGGCCCTCGTGCGGGGCCAGCTCGTCGACGCGGAGCTGGACGACGCCGCCGGGTACGTCGGTGGAGTGCAGCCGCAGCTCCCCGTCGGTGCGGCGGGCGACGGCGGCGAGCGCGGTGTGCGGGAGTGCGAGCGGCATCACGAAGCCGTCGTTGAAGTCGGTGTACTCACCGATCAGGTTCACCCGTCCGGGCGCGGCCCAGACCCCGTCGGGAGCCTTTCCGTACAGCTCGGTGAAGGTGGCCCTGACGGCCTCGACGGCCTCGACCGTGTCGGAGACCTCGGAGACCTTGGAGGAAGCGGTTTCGGATGTCATGGGGCGCGGTGCTCCTCTCGGCGGGCGAAGTCCCAGGCGTCGGCGACGATGCCGGCCAGATCGGCGCGGGACGGCTGCCAGCCGAGGCGCTCCCCGGCGGTGGCGGCGGAGGCGACGAGAACGGCCGGGTCGCCGGCGCGCCGGGGGGCCGGGGTCTCGGGGACGGGGTGGCCGGTGACCTGCCGGACGGTCTCGATGACCTCGCGTACGGAGAAGCCGTTGCCGTTGCCCAGGTTGCAGATCAGGTGCTCGCCGGGGGCGGCGGCGTCCAGGGCGAGGAGGTGGGCGTCGGCGAGGTCGGCGACGTGGATGTAGTCGCGGACGCAGGTGCCGTCGGGGGTCGGGTAGTCGTTCCCGTACACGGAGATCGTCTCGCGCCGGCCCAGGGCGACCTGGAGGACGAGCGGGATGAGGTGCGACTCGGGATGGTGGCGCTCGCCCGAACTCCCGTACGCGCCAGCCACGTTGAAGTAGCGCAGCGAGACGGCGGCCAGACCGTGGGCGGCGGCCTCCCCGGTGATCATGTGGTCGACGGCGAGCTTGCTCGCGCCGTACGGGTTGGTCGGCGCGGTCGGGAACGCCTCGGTGACGGGGCTGGAGGCGGGCTCGCCGTAGGTCGCCGCGGTGGAGGAGAAGACCAGGGTCCGTACGCCCGCGTCGCGCATCGCGGCGAGCAGGGCGGTGGTCCCGCCGACGTTGTTCACCCAGTACTTCTCCGGGTCGACGACGGACTCGCCGACCTGGGAGTACGCGGCGAAGTGCAGCACGCCGTCGTACGAGGCGTCCAGCCACTTGGCGGCGTCCTGAACGCGGCCCTCGATGAACTCGGCCCCTGCCGGCACGCCCTCCCGGAAACCGGTCGAGAGGTCGTCCAGCACGGTCACCGCGTGACCGGCCTCCAGCAGGTGCGCGGCGACCACACTGCCGACGTATCCCGCACCGCCGGTCACCAGGTACTTCTTCCGGGAGTTGCTCACTCGCTCGCTACCTCTCGCAGTCTCTGGGCCGCGGCCTCCGGCGGCACGTCGTTGATGAATGCGCTCATACCGGATTCGGAGCCCGCGAGGAACTTCAGCTTGCCCGAGGTCCGCCGAATGGTGAAAAGCTCCAGATGGAGCGCGAAGTCCTCTCGGCCCGGCACCCGGAACGGGGCCTGGTGCCAGGCGGAGATGTACGGGGTCGGCGGCTCGGCGGGGCCGAAGATCCGGTCGAATCTCCTCAAGAGTTCCAGATAGATCTGTGGGAACTCTGTGCGGGCCGCCTCGCCGAGGTCCCGCAGATCGGCGACGCGGTGGCGCGGGTACAGATGCACCTCGTACGGCCAGTGCGCCGCGTACGGCACGAAGGCCACCCAGTGTTCGCCGGACAGGACCACACGGTCCCCGTCCGTGAGCTCGCGGGCCACCACGTCGTCGAAGAGGTTGCGGCCGGTCTCCTCGCGGTGCTCGCGCGCCGAGCGAAGCATCAGCTCGGTGCGCGGCGTGACGAAGGGGTAGCCGTAGACCTGCCCGTGCGGATGGCCGAGGGTGACGCCGATCTCGGCGCCCCGGTTCTCGAAGCAGAAGACCTGGGTGACCTGGTCGAGCTCGGCCAGGTCGGCGGTGCGGTCGGTCCACGCCTCCAGCACCACGGCCGCCTGCTCCCCGGTGAGGTCGGCGAAGGAGGCGCTGTGGTCGGAGGTGAAGCAGACGACCTCGCAGCGGCCCGCGTCCCCCGCCAGGGACGGGAAGCGGTTCTCGAAGACGGCCACGTCGTAGTGACTGTCGGGGATCTCGCTCAGTCGGCCGTCCTCGGAGGGGCAGAGCGGGCACTCGTCGGCCGGCGGGTGGTAGGTGCGCCCCTGCCGGTGCGAGGCGATGGCGACGCTGTCACCGAGCAGCGCGTCGCGGCGGACCTCGGACGAGGTCGAGACGGCGTCGAGCGGTCTGCGGTCGACGGCATCGCGGACGATGTCGTCAGCGATGTCGTAATAGATGAGCTCACGGCCGTCGGCGAGACTCGTAACCGTCTTCTTCACCAGGTTCCTCCAAACATAACCGCACACAATGAATCACAATCCAACAGGCGCGTCAACGAGCCCGCGCACATGGGCCTGCGTGTGCCGTGTGTGGCTGTGCGTGGATGGGTGAGGTCAGGCGCGTGGGCAGAGCGAAGACCGCTCGATGCCTCACAGTCGTTCCGCCGGCTCAGGCGGGGAGGTCCGGCCCCTGCGGCGTGTCCAGGACCGCCCGGTCCAGCAGCCCGGTACGGGCGGCGAGCGCCGCGGCCTCCAGGCGGGATCCGACGCCCAGCTTCATCAGTACGCGCTGGACGTGCGTACGCGCGGTGCTCGACGCGATACCCATGCCGGTCGCGATCAGCCGGGTGTCCTCGCCCTCCGCGACCCGCACCAGCACCTCGACCTCGCGCGGGGTGAGCATCCGCAGCAGCCGCTGACCCTCGTCGTCCGGCTGCGCCGCCGGGTTGAGCAGCTCCGCGAACGCCGACCTGAGCAGTTGCGGCGCGACGGCCGCCTCGCCCGCCCTGGCCTTGGTGATCGCCCGCTCGACGCCCTCTATGCGCTCGTCGTGACGGACGTAACCGGCGGCCCCCGCCGCGAACGCGGCCGCGATGCCGCGCGGGCTCGGTACGGGTCCGAGCACCACGACCGCCACCTGGGGGCGCTCCCGCCCGATCCGGGCGATCGGGTCGAACGTGCCCGGCTCCGCGGGCGTGGCCGTACCGAACAGGCAGACCTCCGGCGCGCGGCTGATGACCAGTTCGGCGGCCCCGGACGTGGGCGCGGCCGCGGCGAGCACCCGGTGGCCGCGCAGCTTCAGCGCCGAGGCGAGTGCCTCGGCGAGCAGGCGGTGATCGTCGACCACCATGAGCCGCACGCTCATCGAGCAACCCCCATGTACCCCGTATGCCCCTGCGAGCCCGACCCCCCGGCCGTGACCCGGCAAGCTACACGCTTGTTCGCCCCAGCGCGCCTCTTACCGGCCAGACGCCTTCAATTCGCTGTCTTCCGTCCGAAGAAGTCGATTTGACGCCGCGTCATGTCCGGTATCACCGCTGTTGCTGTTGCGGCCGATCGGTACGGACCGATTGCGGAAGTTGTGCGTCCGGGGTCACCCCACGTTGAAGGCGACCGCCAGGTACTCCTTCTCGTCCAGCGAGCTGCCGCGCGGCTCACTGATCAGCACCTCGGACATGTACAGCCGGCCCTTGGAGTACAGCACCTCGGAGTGGTCCCCCGAGAACATGCTCTCCGCGTCACGGACCGCCTCGTCGCCCGGGTTCTCCATCAGCAGCGTCTCCTTGAAGGTGGCGCCGTCGATGGAGACGATCTGGCCGCCCTTGTCGTACGGGGGCTCCTTGTACGCGATGACGCTGGTGCCGTCCATGCGCAGCGGCTTCAGCGTGTAGCGGTCGCCCGCGTCCGCCTTGCCGCCGACGAGCTTGCCGGTCGTCAGGTCGAAGGCGACGATCTCGTTGGTGTCGCCGTACTCGCCACCGCCCTCGTGCTCCTCGGTCGGCACGTACAGCCTGTTGTTGCCGACGGCGAGATGCCGGCACGTCTCCACTTCGGTGGAAGCGCAGCGCGCCGCGTACTTGTCGGCGTCGGCCGAGATCCGGACGAGCAGTTTGCCGGTGGCAGCGTCGATCGAGAAGAAGTCCGAGATGCCACTGCCGTCACCGGCGGTGTCACCGACGTCGGCGGCCACGACGAGCGGCTTGGTCGAGACGATGCTCGCGTACTCGACACCGGCCGGCATCTTGTACGAGGAGACCGGGGCGCCCGTGGTCGGGTTCAGCGCCTGGACGGTCAGCTGCGGGTTGTCGTACGTACCGCACTTGCGGATCGTGGCCAGGGCCTCGCCGCCGCCGTAACCCATGTCGTAGCAACCGTCGGCGTCGGCCGTCGGCTTCCACAGCTCGGCGCCGGTCTCCAGGTTGAAGGCGGCGCCGCCGTCGGTGCCACCCGCGGCGACCGTGGTGCCGCTGAGGGTGATCTCGTCGAACGACAGCGGCTCGTCACCTCCGGTGGCGGCGGTGACCTGCTTGTTCCACTTCAGCGAGCCGGTGTCGAGGTCGAGCACCCCGACCTGGTTGCAGTCCTGGTACTTGGCCGTGTTGGTCCGCTTGCCCGGCTCGAAGGCGATGGCCGTCTTGAAGTCCTTGGTCATGTGCTTGGTGGCGGCACAGAGCTGACCGGGCAGCGGGATCGACCAGAGCTTCGTGCCCTTGACGGGGTCGTAGGCCACGACCTCGTGGATGCCGGTCTTCACGTACGCCTTGTCGGTGATCCAGGAGCCCGCGACCGTCGTGACGTCGGTGACCTTCGGCTTCGGCAGCTGGAAGCCGACGGCGGACTTGGTGTTCGCCGGCGCCTTCTCGTCGCCGCCGGCCAGTCCGCCGTCCTCGCCGCCCTTGTTCTCGCCGCCGCTCGTACCGGCCGATGACGCCTCGGTGCCCTGGCCGGAGTCGTCGTCACCGCTGGTGACGGAGTAGACGACTCCGGCGCCGATGATCAGCACCACGGCGGCCGCCGCCGCGACGATGATCTGCGTCTGGGTGGAGAACTTCTTCGCGTTCCCGGCGGGCCCGCCCGGGTACTGCGGCTGCATGGGCGCGGTCGGGTATCCGTACCCCTGCTGCGGGTGCATACCCGGCTGCCCCGGCGGCGGTCCCTGCGGCAAGCCGTAGCCGGCCTGCGCGGGGGGCGCTCCCGGCGGCGGGGTCTGCGGCGGGCCCTGGGGCGGGGCCTGGGGATAGCCGTAGCCCGGGTTCTGCGGCGGCATGCCCGGCTGCGGCGCCTGCGGGGTGCCGTAGCCGCCCGGAGTGGGGGCCTGCGGGGCCGGCGGTGCGGGCGGCGGCTGCTTGCTGAAGCCGTCGGCCGGCGGAGGGGTCTGAGCGCCGAACCCACCGGGCGGAGGGTCCTGCGGAGCACCGAATCCGCCTTGGGGCGGCTCGTTGGACGGCTGGGGCGGCTGGGTCATGGGGTGCTTACCTCTGGAGGAAGGGGACTGTGGGGTCGAGTGCCGTCGTGAACCGTCACTTGCCGAAGACCATCATGGTCTTCTGCTCCTTCTCCTCCTTGTCGTTGCTCGCGCTGATGCGCCCGCTGAGGATGAAGGAACGGCCGCCCGCGTAGGCGATCTTCGACGAGTAGAAGGTGCGCTCGATGGCCGTCGTCGACTCGGGGTGCTGGAGCACCACGGTGGGGGCGCCACCGGCCGGAGACAGCGTGGCGATGGCCCCGCCCTTGTCGTACGAGGCCTCCATGTGGAGCAGCACGTTGCCGCCCTCCATCCGCAGCGGCGTCATGACGCGCTCGGCGGGGGCCGCGGCCTTCCACTTGGGCTTGCCGGTGTTCAGGTTGAAGGCGACGACCTTGTTCGTACGGCCGGTGCCGCTGGAGTCCGCCTCGGTCGCCATGTAGAAGGTGTTGGCGTCGGCCGCGATGCCGGTGCACCCTTCGAGCTTCTCGCCGAAGATCGAGAAGCCTCCGCCACACCTGGGCGAGAACTTGTCCTCGGCGTCACCGGCCAGCTGGGAACGGAGCGTGCCGTTCTCCTTGATGGCGAGGATGGACCACTTCTTGTCCTTCCCCTTCACCGCCTGGGTCAGCGAGACGATCAGCGGGCTCACCGAGTAGACCTTGTCGATCTCCCAGCCCCGCGCGGGCTTGTACGTCCACTTGGCCTTGCCGGTGGCGGGGTCGATCTCCTGGATCTGGTGCTGCGGGTTCTCGATGTCGCCGGTGCGGCAGTTGCCGGCGGCGATCAGCTTGGGGCCGCCCGCGAAGGCGAACGGCTGGCAGTTGCCCGCCGGCTTGCCGAACAACTCCTTGCCGTCACTCACGCGGTAGCCGTTGGAGTTGCTCATGCGTCCGACGGTGACGGTGTCCCCGCTGATGGCCAGCCCGATGTCGGACATCAGGTCCCAGGTGCCGGTCTTCTTGACGGTCTTCTTCCAGCCGGGCTTGCCGGTGTTGAGGTCGATCATCTGGAGCAGCGCGCAGTCGGCACCGTCCTTGGTGCTGTCCTTCACACCGATGACGATCTTGCCGTCGGCGGTGGGCTGCGGAGGCGCCGCGCACAGATCGGCCGGCAGGGGCAGGGTCCACTTCTGCTTGCCGTCGGCGGCGGAATACCCGGAGACCGTGCGGTACATGCCCTTGACGACGGTGTCTCCGACGATCCAGGGGCCGTACACGTTCGCGCCGCTGCGGGGCAGGTCGACGCCGTTCGTCTGGAGCCAGAGGACCTTGGCCTCGCCCGGCTTGCGGCCGGCGTTCAGGTCGTCGTCGACCTCGCGGCCGTCGCCCGTGCCGTCGCCCTCGTCGACCGTGGGGGACGCGCTCGGCTTGGCGTCGGTGGTCTTCTTGGCGACGGGCTTCTTGTCGTCGTCGCCGCCGGCCGTAGCGAACACCACGCCACCGATGACGAGCAGCGCGGCCACCGCGGCGGCGATGATCACCGCGGGCTTGCCCTTGAAGGGGCTGCCGCCGCCGGGACCCGCCGGGCCACCGGGGGCGGGCGCACCGGGGTACTGCTGCTGCGGATAGCCGTAACCGGGCTGCGTCGGCTGACCGTACGGCCCCGGCTGCTGACCGTAGGGACCGGGCTGGCCGTAGGGTCCCGGCTGCTGACCGTACGGGCCGGGCTGCTGGGCGTACGGCCCGGTCGCCTGGCCTGGCGCCTGGCCCGGCGCCTGGCCCGGCGCCTGCGGATAGCCGTAGCCGGGCTCGCCCGGCGGCTGCTGCGGGGCGCCGGCCGGCATCTGCGGCGGCTGCGCGGGCGGCGGAGTCTGCGGGGGCTGCCCGTAGGGCGGCGGCTGAGGAGTTCCCTGCGGCGGCTCCTGCGGAGCCCCGAAGCCTCCCTGCGGCGGTTGCTGGCTGGGCGGCTGGGTCATCAGCACGTCCCCCTTCGTGGGGTGCGGTCCGGTGCCCGTTTCGGTCTCCCCCGCGTTTCCGCTGGGCTGATACCCCTTGGAAAGGAGCGAAACGGGCATGGCTTCCGCAGTGTTACGACAGTCGAGCGGGGCTTCTTTTTACCACCCGCACCGCTTCGAACACGGGGTCGGTCCACCCCCTGTTTCCAAGGGAGAACCGCCCCGTGATGCCCCCGTTACGCCTCGGCCGGACCTGAGAGCCCGTCAGTCGTCGTAGACGATCATCGACCTGGCCGTGTCAGGCGTCCTCGGCCAGTTCGAGCCAGCGCAGCTCCAGAACATCTCGCTCCGCGACCAGTTCACGCAGCTCCGCGTCGAGCTTCGCGACCTTCCCGAAGTCGGTGGAGTTGTCGGCGATCTGCGCGTGCAGGGTCGTTTCCCTCGTCGACATCTTCTCCAGCTGGCGCTCGACCTTCTGGAGCTCCTTCTTCGCGGCACGCGCGGCCTGCGGCGAAACGGCCTCGGCCGGGGGCGCCTTCACGCCGGGCGTCATGGAGTGGGAGGCCGGGGTGGCGGTCTCCTCCATCCGCAGCCTGCGCTCCAGGTACTCGTCGATGCCGCGCGGCAGCATCCGCAGCGCACGGTCGCCGAGCAGTGCCATCACCTTGTCGGTGGTCCGCTCGATGAAGAAGCGGTCGTGGGAGATCACGATCATCGACCCGGGCCAGCTGTCGAGGAGGTCCTCCAACTGCGTCAGGGTCTCGATGTCCAGGTCGTTGGTGGGCTCGTCGAGGAAGAGGACGTTGGGCTCGTCCATCAGCAGACGCAGGATCTGGAGCCTGCGGCGCTCACCACCGGACAGGTCGCCGACGGGCGTCCACTGCTTCTCCTTGGTGAAGCCGAACTGCTCGCAGAGCTGCCCCGCGGTCATCTCCCGGCCCTTGCCGAGGTCGACACGGTCGCGGATCTGCTGCACGGCCTCCAGCACCCGCAGGGTCGGGTTGAGCTCGGCGACCTCCTGCGAGAGGTAGGCGAGCTTCACCGTCTTGCCGACGACGACCTTGCCCGCGGCGGGCTGCACGTCGCCCTGTGTGCGGCACGCCTCGGCGAGCGCCCGCAGCAGCGAGGTCTTGCCCGCGCCGTTGACGCCGACCAGGCCGATCCGGTCGCCGGGGCCGAGCTGCCAGGTGAGGTGGGTGAGCAGCGTCTTGGGTCCGGCCTGGACGGTCACGTCCTCCAGCTCGAACACGGTCTTTCCGAGCCGGGCGTTGGCGAACTTCATCAGCGCGCTGGTGTCGCGCGGCGGCGGCACGTCGGCGATCAGCTCGTTGGCCGCCTCGATGCGGTAGCGCGGCTTGGACGTACGGGCGGGGGCACCGCGCCGCAGCCAGGCCAGCTCCTTGCGCATCAGGTTCTGCCGCTTGCCCTCCTCGGTGGCGGCGATCCGCTCCCGCTCGGCCCGCGCGAAGACGTAGTCGCTGTAGCCGCCCTCGTACTCGTGGACCGAACCGCGCTGGACGTCCCACATGCGCGTGCAGACCTGGTCGAGGAACCACCGGTCGTGAGTGACGCAGACCAGCGCCGAGCGCCGGGTCCGCAGATGACCGGCCAGCCAGGAGATGCCCTCGACGTCGAGGTGGTTGGTGGGCTCGTCGAGGACGATCAGGTCAGGCTCGCCGATGAGCAGCTTGGCGAGCGCGATACGGCGCCGCTCACCACCGGAGAGAGGGGCGATGACCGTGTCGAGGCCGTGCTCGAAGCCGGGGAGAGCGAGGCCGCCGAAGAGTCCGGTGAGCACGTCACGGATCTTGGCGCTGCCCGCCCACTCGTGGTCGGCGAGATCGCCGATGACCTCGTGGCGGATGGTCGCCGTGGGGTCGAGGGAGTCGTGCTGGGTGAGGACACCGAGGCGCAGCCCGCCGTTGTGGGTGACTCGGCCGGTGTCCGCGTCCTCCAGCTTGGCGAGCATCCGGATGAGGGTCGTCTTGCCGTCGCCGTTACGGCCGACCACACCGATCCGGTCGCCCTCGGACACCCCGAGGGATACACCGTCGAGCAGGGCACGGGTGCCGTACACCTTGCTGACCTGCTCGACATTGACCAGATTGACGGCCATTTCACTCCTGCCTGGGGGGTCCCTGCGTCGGGGACCGCTCGAAGTCCCAGGGTAGTCGCCGCCGGAGGTGCGATAGCGTGCGGCAATCGATCTTGGGAAGTCGTCCCAGGTCGGAGCGGTGCGGAACTTCTCAGGGGTGGGGACTTCATGAAGAAGCGGTACGCGGTACGGGCTGTGGCCCCGGCGGTCCTGACGGCGCTGGTCCTGACCGGCTGCGGGTCTCCGGACGGCGGTGCGGAGGCCGGCACGCCGTCGTCGCGGGAGACGAAGGACACCCCTGCCGGGAAGCCCGTCACCAAGGGCGGCACGCTCGGCGCCGCCGGTTCGGCCTGCCCGATGCCGGTCACCTTCGACTTCGCGGCGTCCTGGACGCCGGAGGCCGTCGAGGTGGACCCCGGCTCCGACTTCGCCGCGCTGGGCGAGCAGGGCCCGGTCAGGATGGTCTGCGAGATCGACGCCAAGCCGGCCGGGAACATCGGCTACCTCCGGGTGTGGGCCGGTGAACCGTCCGACAGTGAGCCGCGCGCGGTGCTGGAGGCGTTCCTCGCCGCCGACCCGACCGCCGGCAAGGCCGCGTACACCGCGTCGGAGGCCGGCTCCCTGACCGCCGCGGAGGTCACGTACACCGTGAGCAGCGAGCTGCAGGACGAGCCGAAGACCGAGCGCGCCTTCGCGGTCGCCACCCCGGACGGCCCGGTCGTGGTGCACCTGGGCGGACTCGACTCCGCCGAGCACCAGCGGATGCTGCCCGCGTACGAGCTGGCGAAGAAGACTTTGAAGCTCGGCTGAGGGCCCTGGTTCGCTTGTTCCACGACTCGACGCATGCGTACCTTTTCCTGTACGTACAGGATTCCGTACGTCCTGGATCGGGAGGCTGCCTTGTGGACCATGGCCTACACCGAATCGCGTGCCAAGTACGCAGAGACCCTGAGCGCTGTTGTCGATGACCGCGAAGAAGCCATAGTGACGCGCGCCGGCCACGAGCCCGTGGTGATCGTGGCGCTCGATGTGTACGAGTCCATGAAGGAGACGGCCTGCCTGTACCGCAGCCCCGAGAACGCGCGTCGCGTCCTGGCGGCGATCGACGATCTTGAGAACGGTGGCGGCACAGTCCAGGAGCTCGTCGATTGAAGCCCGTCCGGCACGAATCCGCCTGGACGGACTACGTGTGGCACGAGGTACGTATCGTCTCGTGCCGTTACCACTACGGCCGCTGAATCGTCGCCCCCGGTGCCGGGGACACCGCTGCCCGCGCGGTCCTGCACGTTCCCGAGGTGATCAGTGCCTCGGCCACCTTCCGCGCCGACTCCTCGTCCGCCACCAGGAACGCGGTGGTGGGGCCTGAACCCGAGACCAGGGCGGCCAGCGCGCCGGCGGCGGTGCCCGCGGCGAGGGTGTCGGCCAGTGAGGGGCGCAGGGAGAGTGCGGCGGCCTGGAGGTCGTTGCTCAGGGCGTCCGCGAGCGCGGTGGTGTCCCCGGCGCGCAGGGCGGCCAGGAGCGGGGCGGACGCGGTGGGCTCCGGGACGTCCGTACCCGTGGTGAGCCGGTCGAATTCGCCGTAGACCGCCGGGGTGGACAGCCCGCCGTCCGCGACGGCGAAGACCCAGTGGAAGCTGCCCCCGACCTCGATCGGGGTCAGCCGCTCGCCGCGTCCGACACCGAGTGCGGCCCCGCCGACCAGGCTGAACGGGACGTCGCTGCCCAGCTCGGCGCAGAGCGCGAGCAGTTCCTCGCGGGAGGCGCCCGTGGACCAGAGCGCGTCGCAGGCCAGCAGGGCGGCGGCGCCGTCGGCGCTGCCGCCCGCCATGCCGCCGGCCACGGGGATGTCCTTGGCGATGTGGAGGTGCACGTCGGGGGCGAGGCCGTAGCGCCCGGCCAGCGCCATCGCGGCACGGGCGGCGAGGTTCGTGGTGTCCAGCGGGACCTGCGCGGCGTCCGGGCCGGAGCAGGTGACCGTCAGCCCGTCGGCGGGGGTGACGGTGACCTCGTCGTACAGGCCGACGGCGAGGAAGACGTTGGCCAGGCCGTGGAAGCCGTCGGGGCGCGGGGCGCCCACGGCGAGCTGCGCGTTGACCTTGGCGGGGACGCGGACGGTGACACTGCGGGTCATGCGGACGGCTCCGGCGTGCTCTGCGGCTTGTTCTCGGCGATCGCGGCGAACTCCTCGACCGTCAGTGCCTCGCCGCGGGCCTGCGGCGAGACACCGGCCGCCACGAGCGCGGCCTCGGCGGCGGGCGCGGAACCCGCCCAGCCCGCCAGGGCGGCGCGCAGCGTCTTGCGGCGCTGCGCGAACGCGGCGTCGACGACCGCGAAGACCTCGGTACGGCTCGCGCTGGTCCTGACCGGCTCCGCGCGCCGCACCAGCGACACCAGCCCCGAGTCGACGTTCGGCGCGGGCCAGAAGACCTTGCGGCCGATGGACCCGGCGCGCTTGACGTCGGCGTACCAGTTGGCCTTGACCGACGGCACACCGTAGACCTTGTTGCCCGGCTTGGCTGCCAGCCGGTCGGCGACCTCGGCCTGCACCATCACCAGGGTCCGCTCGATGCTCGGGAAGCGCTCCAGCATGGTGAGCAGGACCGGCACGGCCACGTTGTACGGCAGGTTGGCCACCAGCGCGGTGGGCGGCGGGCCCGGCAGCTCGCGGACCAGCATGGCGTCGGAGTGGACGAGCGCGAACCGGTCGGCGCGCTCCGGCATCCGGGCCACGACCGTGGCCGGCAGCGCCCCCGCGAGCACGTCGTCGATCTCGACGGCGACGACCCTGTCCGCGGCCTCCAGCAGCGCCAGGGTCAGCGAACCCAGTCCGGGCCCCACCTCGACCACGACGTCGTCGGGGCGCACCTCGGCGGTGCGCACGATCCGGCGGACGGTGTTGGCGTCGATGACGAAGTTCTGACCGCGCTGCTTGGTGGGGCGTACGCCCAGTTTCGCTGCCAGGTCGCGGATGTCTGCGGGGCCCAGGAGGGCGTCGGGCTCAGTGCTGCTCACCCACTGAGCCTACTGCCGCAGTGCGGCCACGGACTCGCCCCCCGCTGCGCGTAGAGCTTCTTCGCCCGGTACGTCTGCTCGGAGGCGGGGGCGTCCTGGGGTCTTCCGGTGCCGCCGAGGGACTGCCAGGTCTGGGTGTCGAACTGGTAGAGCCCGCCGTACGTACCGCTGGGGTCGACGGCGTCCGCGCGGCCGCCGGACTCGCAGGCGGCGAGCCCGCTCCAGTTCAGGCCGTCGGCGCCCGCCACCGAGTCCGGGAGCTTCTTGGTCCCGACGCGCACGATCCGGCTGACCGGTTCGCGCAGGGTCTCCTCGCCGGTCCTGCGCGGTTTGTGCTTGACGCCGTTGACGGTGCGCAGGGCGTAGGTGACACGGCGGACGCCGTTGCGCCCGTTGCGTTCGACGACCTCCGTGCCGGCGGCCAGGGTGGCGTCGTCGCTGCGCTCGACCTTGTACGGGATGGTCTCCTCGCGCACTTCGCGGGAGTCGGTGACCCGCATGACGGAGATCGTCTGGCCGTCGCGCGGGAAGCTGTCGGGGGACACGGAGGTGGTGTCCTGGTTCCGCAGCGTGATACCGGCCTGGGCGACGGCCTCGCGGACGGTGGAGGCGTTGGTACGCAGAGTGCGTTCTCGGCCGTCGGCCATGAACGTCACGGTGCGTTCGGTGCGGATGTCGAGGGTCAGGCCGCTGCGGCCGATCCTGGAGGAGCGGGAGGCCGAGAGGTACGCCCCCTCGGCGCGTACCCCGAACTGGCGCAGGGCCTCGTCGACGGTCTCGGCGGTGGTCCACACCTGGCGGCGGTGGCCGTCGAGGGTGAGCGTGACGGGGCGCCCGTAGCGGACGACGACCTCGTCGCCACTGTCCAGTTCGGCTCCGGGGGCCGGGGCCACGAGGTCGTGTTCGCCGATGGCGACGCCCTCGTCCTTGAGGAGTTCACCGACGTCGTCGGCGAAGGTGTGCAGGGTGCGGGGCTTCCCGTCGACGCTCAGCCGGATGGCCTTGTCGTGGACGACGAACGCCGAGGTGCCGCCGGCCAGGAACGCGACGACCAGGGCCTGCGGAACGAATCTTCGCAGGCCCTCGGCGCCCGCGGTGCTCCGGGTGCTCTTGCGGCGCCTGGAGCCACGACCGGTGCCGGTCGCACGCCCGGTGCCGGTGGCACGTCCGCCACCGCCGCCGACGGTGGCCGCGCGACCGGTGGCGCCTTCGGTGCCTGCCGTCTGACGGGGCACCAGGGGGGTGTCGACCATGGTCGGGTCATGGACGGCCGTGCCGGCCCACGACGCGTCCACGAGCGTCGGCTCTTCGTGGAGGGAGACGGGGGGTGCGGCGGCGACCGGTGCGGCCGACGACCGACGACCGCCGCGCCCTGCACGGTGACTGCCCTGCGAATTGCTCACGACGCTCCAGAAGATCGGCCTTGCGATCCGAATGCGCGGGGACGATAGCGGAGGTCGGGTGACTCTCCAAAGCCTTCCGGCCGTCCAGCGTGTCCCCTCGCCCTCGACAGAGACTCGGATAATCGCTCAGGAACCGCTCAGTAGTCGAATGCGCGTGCCGTGTTGTCCGCGATCGCCGCTGCCAGGACGTCCTCGCCGACGCCCTTCACCTCGGCCATCGCGCGCAGCGTGACCGGGATGAGATAGGGCGCGTTGGGTCGTCCGCGGTACGGGGCGGGGGTCAGGAAGGGGGCGTCCGTCTCGACCAGGACCAGCTCCGTCGGCGCGACGGCCAGGGCGTCGCGCAGCGGCTGGGCGTTCTTGAAGGTGACGTTGCCCGCGAAGGACATGAAGTAGCCGGCGTCCGCGCAGATCCGGGCCATGTCGGCGTCGCCGGAGTAGCAGTGGAAGACGGTCCGCTCGGGGGCGCCGGCGTCGGCGAGGACGCGCAGGACGTCCGCGTGCGCCTCGCGGTCGTGGATGACGAGGGCCTTGCCGTGGCGTTTGGCGATCTCGATGTGGGCGCGGAAGGACTCCTCCTGGGCGGCCATGCCCTCGGGGCCCGTACGGAAGTGGTCGAGGCCCGTCTCGCCGACGCCGCGTACGTGGTCGAGGGCGGCCAGCGCGTCGATCTCGGCGAGCGCTTCGTCGAGCGCCGCCTTCCCGCCCGGCTCCCTGACGCCCTGGCGCGCGGTGCCCTGCGGGTCGCCGTGCACGATGCGGGGCGCCTCGTTGGGGTGAAGGGCGACGGACGCGTGCACGGCGGCGTGGGCCGCCGCGGTCTCGGCGGCCCAGCGCGAGCCCGCCACGTCGCAGCCGACCTGGACCACGGTCGTCACATTGACGGCGGCGGCCCTGGCCAGGGCCTCCTCGACGGTTCCGTCCTGCATGTCGAGGTGGGTGTGCGAATCGGCGACCGGCACCCGCAGGGGCTCGGGCAGTGGCGGGGCTTCCGTACGGCTCATGCCCACGATCGTACGAGGATCACGGGCAGCGGCTCACCTGCGGTGGAAGGGGTGCAGCAGGTGGGAGAAGCGCCAGTGGTGCTCCGGCTCGGTCGAGGAACCCGTCGACGGTCCCGGCGTGGACCCTGGCATGGACCCTGGCGTGGTCCCCGACGCGGACCCAGACGCGACCGACGCCGCGACCGGTGCGGGGGCCGACGCGGTCCTCTCGGGAGACTCGTTCTCGAGCAGATGCTGGACCGTCGACACCCGGCCGGCCCGCATGATCCTGACGACGTGCGCACCGCAGTTCGCGCAGGTCGGAGTGGACAGCGGGGAGGGCACGCGCTGCCCGTCCGCCTTGTAGACGACGAACTCGTGGCCGGAACCGTCGACGTGGTGCTCGATCTCGTACGCCTGTTCCCAGCCGTAACCACACCTCATGCAGGCGAACGCGTACGCCTCATGCACGGTGGTTGCTGCGATCTCGCTCATGCCTGCTCCTCTTGTCCGGCGGACAAGCACTCCGGGGAATGCGTCCCACCATCCAGTGGACGCCTTTCCCGGCGTGAGCGCACCAGGTCGAGCCGAGTATTTGAGCGGTCTTGGCCTCCTCGTGGCCAAGGGGCCCGGTACGCGACTCGGGCTTTACCTCTCAGATTAATGCTTGCCCTCGGCGGGGGCAGTTCGAGCCGCGTTCTTTGCCGCTACCACCGCATCGAACACCTCGCGCTTGGGAAGGCCCGCGTCGGCGGCGACGGCGGCGATGGCCTCCTTGCGGCGCTCCCCCGCCTCCTCGCGCACCTGCACCCTGCGCACCAGCTCCTCGGCGTCCAGGCCCTCGTCGCCGGAGGCCGTGGCGCCCTCGACGACGACGGTGATCTCGCCGCGTACGCCCTCGGCCGCCCAGACGGCGAGCTCCCCCAACGGGCCGCGCTTCACTTCCTCGTACGTCTTGGTCAGCTCGCGGCACACGGCCGCCCTGCGGTCCGCTCCGAACACCTCGGCCATCGCCGCGAGGGTGTCGTCGAGCCGGTGCGGGGCCTCGAAGAAGACCATCGTGCGGCGCTCGCCGGCGACCTCACGGAGCTTGCCGAGGCGTTCACCCGCCTTGCGCGGCAGGAAGCCCTCGAAGCAGAAACGGTCCACGGGCAGACCGGACAGCGCGAGCGCGGTCAGCACGGCCGAGGGTCCCGGAACGGCGGTGACCTTGATGTCCTTCTCCACGGCCGCGGCGACGAGCCGGTAGCCCGGGTCGGAGACGGACGGCATTCCGGCGTCGGTGACGAGCAGGACGCGGGCGCCTGCGGCCAGTGCCTCGACGAGTTCCGGCGTACGGGCCGTCTCGTTGCCCTCGAAGTAGGAGACGACACGCCCCGTGGTCCGGATCCCCAGCGCCTGGGTGAGACGGCGCAGCCGCCGGGTGTCCTCGGCGGCGACGATGTCGGCCGTCGACAACTCGGCGGCGAGTCGTGGCGGAGCGTCCGCCATGTCGCCGATGGGGGTTCCTGCGAGTACCAGCGTTCCAGTCGATCCAGTCACAGGAGCCATCCTCCCAGCACGGGCGGCACCCTTCGCACAGATGCGTTCCCTACGATGGCGCGGTGACGAGTACTGCACCCGAAGCGCGGCAGGGCCAGGACGCCGGGGAACCCTACGGTGCGCAGCCGCCTGCCTGGCAGCAGCGGCTGCGCCGCTTCGGCCACGTGCCCCGGCAGGAGACAGGGCTTCGTGAACGGCTGGTACCGCCGTACACACGTCCCGGACGCCGGTTCTGGGCGGTGCTCGGGGCGCCTCCGGCCCTGGCGGGCCGTCTGGTCCGCTGGTCCGCCTGGGGCGGACCGCTGCTGGTGGCGCTGGTCGCCGGGCTGCTGCGGTTCTGGAACCTCGGCAAGCCGGACGCGGTGATATTCGACGAGACGTACTACGCGAAGGACGCCTGGGCGCTCGTCAACCAGGGCTACGAGGGCGCCTGGCCCAAGGACATCGACAAGTCGATTCTCGCTGATCCTTCGAAGGTGCCGATCCCGGTGGATCCCGGCTATGTCGTCCATCCGCCGGTCGGCAAGTGGATCATCGGCGCCGGTGAGCAGCTCTTCGGCTTCACGCCGTTCGGCTGGCGCTTCATGGTGGCGGTGCTGGGCACGCTCTCCGTGCTGATGCTGTGCCGCATCGGCCGCAGACTGTTCCGCTCCACGTTCCTGGGCTGTCTGGCGGGGCTGCTGCTCGCCGTGGACGGACTGCACTTCGTGATGAGCCGCACCGCGCTGCTGGACCTGGTGCTGATGTTCTTCGTGCTCGCGGCCTTCGGATGCCTGGTGGCCGACCGGGACCGGGCGCGCCGCAGACTGGCGGACGCGCTGCCGGTCGACGCGGAGGGGGTCACGCGCCCCGACGCCCGGATCGCAAAGACGCTGCGACTGGGGTGGCGGCCGTGGCGGCTCGCGGCGGGCCTGATGCTGGGGCTCGCCTTCGGGACCAAGTGGAACGGTCTGTACATCCTGGCCGCGTTCGGTGTGATGGCGGTGCTGTGGGACGTGGGCGCGCGGCGCACGGCGGGTGCGGTGCAGCCGTACGTCGCCGTACTGCGCCGGGATCTGCTGCCCGCGTTCCTCTCCACGGTGCCGGTCGCGATCGGCACGTATCTCGTGACGTGGACGGGCTGGATCGTCACGGACAAGGGGTACTACCGGAACTGGGCGGCGACGGAGGGCAAGGGCGGCTCGTTCACCTGGCTGCCGGACTGGCTGCGCAGCCTGTGGCACTACGAGTACCAGGTGTACGAATTCCATGTCGGGCTGACGTCGGGGCACACGTACGAGTCCAATCCGTGGAGCTGGATCGTGCTCGGCCGCCCTGTCTCCTACTTCTACGAGGAGCAGGCGGGCTGCGCGGCGTCGGCGACCGGCAAGTGCGCGCGCGAGGTGCTGGCGATCGGCACTCCGATGCTGTGGTGGGCCTCGTGCTTCGCCCTGCTGTACGTGCTGTGGCGGTGGTTCTTCCGGCGTGACTGGCGGGCCGGCGCGATCGCGTGCGGGGTGGCGGCGGGCTGGGTGCCGTGGTTCTTCTACCAGGAGCGGACGATCTTCCTGTTCTACGCGGTCGTCTTCGTGCCGTTCCTGTGCCTGGCGGTCGCGATGATGACCGGCGCGCTGATCGGGCCCGCCGCGGAGGCCCGGACCGGGAAGGACCCGGAGGACCCTGGCCTGCCGGCCGGCGATCCGTCCGGAGAGCGCCGCCGGACGCTGGGGGCGGTGGCCGCGGGGATTCTGGTGCTGCTCATCGTGTGGAACTTCGTGTACTTCTGGCCGCTGTACACGGGCACGTCCCTCCCGGACACGTCCTGGCGGGACCGGATGTGGCTCGATACGTGGGTCTGATCCCGGTCCCATAACAGCCGCCCCGCCTGTCTCCGCTCTCCCGTAGAGTGCCGGAAAATCCCCCTTGAAAACGTTCAAGGGGGACTCCTGGGGAGGGGACCGCACGATGCGCAGTGGGGGAAAGGTCGCCGTCATAGGCGGCGTGTTCGCAGTGATGGCCGGCGGCGCCTTATACGGCGCGTACACCGTGGTCGGGGGCGGCAGCGAGGACGACGGGCTGAGAGCCACGGGCACCTCTTCGGAGGTGAAGACCGGGCCGCTCAGCGAGGCGGAGATAGCCGGGACCTCGAAGGATTTCCTGAAGGCGTGGGCAGCCGGTGACGCGACGGCCGCGTCCCTGCTCACCAACAACGAGGCAGGCGCCGCACAGCTGCTCACCGGCTACACCGAGGACGCCCATGTCACCAAGGCCGTGATCACTCCGGGTGCCGCGGTGGGCTCGAAGGTGCCGTACACGGTGAAGGCGACGGTGTCGTACGAGGGCACGTCGAAGACCCTGTCGTACGCCTCCGAACTGACCGTGGTGCGGGGTCTGACCAGCGGCAAGGCACTCGTCGACTGGGAGCCCACGGTGATCCACCCGCAGCTGACCGACGGGGCGACGCTGCGGACGGGCCAGGCGTCGACGCCGGAGATCGAGGCCGTCGACCGCAACGACAAGGTCCTCGACAAGGAGACGTACCCGTCGCTGGCGCCGGTGCTGGCCACGCTGCGGGAGAAGTACGGGGCGAAGAGCGGCGGCACGGCGGGCATCGAGACCTGGATCGAACCGGCCGGGGAGTCGGCGCCGAAGACGACGCTGCTGAACCTGACGAAGGGGAAGCCCGGCAAGCTCCGGACGACGATCGAGGCCGGGGCCCAGGCGGCGGCCGAGCGGGCGGTGATGCAGTTCGACCAGGCGTCGGTGGTGGCGGTGCAGCCCTCGACGGGCGCGATCAGCGCGGTCGCCAACAACCCGGTGACTGACTTCAACGCGGCGATGCAGGGCAAGCAGGCGCCCGGCTCCACGCTGAAGATCGTGACGGCGGCGCTGCTGATCGAGAAGGGTCTCGTCTCCGCGAACGCCCCGGTCGAATGCCCCAAGGACGTGCTGTACGAGGGAAACACCTTCCACAACCTGGACCACTTCCTCCTCCCGCCGACCGACACGTTCACGACGAGCTTCGCGCGCTCCTGCAACACGGCCTTCATCAAGAAGATCGACGAGGTGGCCGACGACTCGGCGCTCGGCAAGGAGGCACGGGACGTCTTCGGGATCGGCCTCGACTGGAAGACCGGCATCTTCTCGACCGACGGCAGCATTCCCGAGGCGGTCGGCGGCGAAGCCGCGGCGCAGTACATCGGCCAGGGCACGGTACAGATGAACGCCCTCAACATCGCGTCCATCACCGCCACCGCCCGCAACGGCACCTTCCGCCAGCCGGTCATCGTGCCGCAGTCCCTGGACGGCCGGCAGCTCGCCAAGGCGTCCCGCTCGCTCCCGGGCTACGTCACCGCGCAGCTCAACACGATGATGCGGGCGACGGCGACCTGGGGCACCGGCAAGGCCGCCATGGCCTCGGTCGGCGGCGACAAGGGCGCCAAGACGGGCTCGGCGGAGGTCGACGGACAGAGCGTGTCCAACAGCTGGTTCACCGGATTCAGCGACGACCTGGCCGCAGCCGCGGTCGTCCAGTCGGGCGGCCACGGCGGCGACGCGGCGGGCCCGGTGGTGGCGGCGGTCCTGCGCGCCGGGCGCTGAAGGCACGTCGTCACGGTGGCCCACACTCCGAAACCATGTCGCATGTGCCGTACACCGACCGCTGGCGTGCGGGGATGAGTACACCCGAGGCCACTCCGGCCACCCCGTCCGAGGCCCACCCGCGCTTCGCCGAGGCCCTGCGCGAACTGGGCCTGGAGGTCGAGGTCCGCCGCTTCCCCGAGGCCACCCGCACAGCGGCGGAAGCCGCCGCCGCGATCGGCTGTGAGCTCAGCGCGATCGTGAAGTCGCTCGTCTTCGAGGCCGACGGCGTACCGGTGCTCGTCCTCGTGGACGGTTCCTCCCGGGTGGACGTGGAGCTGGTGCGCCGCGAACTGTGCGCGGCGAAGGTCACCCGCCCCGGGGCCGACCTGGTCAGGGAGACGACCGGGTACGCGATCGGGGGCGTGCCGCCCTTCGGCCACCGTACGAAGACCCGGGTCCTCGCCGACCGCGGACTGCTCGACCACGCGGTGGTGTGGGCGGCGGCGGGCACCCCGTACACCGTCTTCCCCCTCGACCCGAAGACCCTGATCGGGCACGCGGGCGGCACCCTCGTGGATGTGCGCGAGCGGAGCGAGTGACACCGTTGGTCACGGTCGCGGTCCTGATCACCGCGGTCACGCACGCCAGAGCGTTTCGCACTTTTGGAGCTCATTGAGAAAGTTCGAATACGCTTCGCGGCGCGCTTGCCGACGCTGCATCCGGTGGGCCGACGCCGAGGCCATATACGCCGCCCTCCAGTGGCCACAGCTCCGACGGCGGCCCCCAGAATTGCGGCCACGCCCTGATCCACAATCCCCCAGATTGATTCCTTGTCTTCTGCCACCTCAGGCTATCGAGGAAGCAGTTCCGCTGGTGTAACCAACCGCGCCTTCTCGAAAAGGTCTCGGGCAGCGTGATTCCTGAGGTACGGCCTAATGCGGCTGTGCATGGTTTTGATCCGCTCATCTGCCCGACCGGATTGCAGACTCGGGTAGTCGTCCAGCGCGAGCGTCCAAGTCTGGCAGGCTGCCTCAAGGTGGCCCAGGTCGAGCTGACGCTCAGCGAGGGTGCAGCGGTGCCGGACGCGAGCGCGCCGATAGACGCTCTGGCGGATGTTGTCCGACTGCTGCATTGCCGCAATCGATCCGGCGACATCGCCCAACACAAAGCGCACTTGGCTCGTGTGGTAGAGCAATGAGGAAGGGTCGTACGAGCCGAAAGCCTTGGACTGGGACTCTGCCTTTTCCATGGCCACTTCGGCTTCGCGGAGGTATGCGCGGGCAGCCACTCGCGCCCCCGTCTGCGCTGCCGCATGGGCTTGCTGTCCGGCAAGGAACGCGCGCATTCGAGGGCCCGCTTTCGGTGAGGCAGCAGCAGCGGCATCCGCAAGCCTCATCGCCTCCGCGCCGTGCCCCATGTCGACGGCCTGAACGCTCATGCCCCGCAGCGTGGTGCAGAACGTCAGGTGATCCTCGGAAGCCCCGGCAAGCTCAAGCGCCTTGAGGTAATAGCGCTGGGCCAATCCGTGCAGCCCCTCGTCCACCGCCATGTATCCCGTGAGGTAGCAGAGGTCAGAGACGGCACCCATCATGGCCTTACGCACGTCGGCCGGCGCCTCTGCGCGTAGGTACGGGGCCGCTGTGTTCACGAGGAATGCCGCAGCCATGGGCCGCGCGGTCCGCCCGCCGAACTGGTCGTCGAGGTCAGAGATTCGCTCGGTCATGGCGGCGACGGTTTGAACGTCCGTCATCCCTATCCGCTGAACATGGCCTTTCTGAACGGCTTGCATTCGGCCGATGACATCGGGCCAGTTGGGAATTGTCAGCGCGACGGAGAACAGGCCGACCCCGAGAATGCTCCGACGGGATGGGTCCATGTCCTGCCTCCCCAGATCTAACAGCCCTTCCACCGTACTGGGGTGGTCGGCTTGCTGATCTCCGGCCGCCGGGGGGAGCCCTGCCTCGCCGGCCGTCACGGGGCGGCGCAACCTGCGGGCGAGGGCTTCCAAGATCAGCGGACGCACGTCCTCTCTCGGCTTGTGCCCCTTGAGCCACTGGTGCACCGATGGTTCTCGGTATCGGAGGGGGGTCCCACGTTCCGTCCCTAGCCGGTTGATCTCCTGCGCGAACTGACGCAGCGTCCAGCCGGTTTCCCGGTAAAGGCGCTCAAGCCCCTCGTTCGGTTCCGGCGTAGCCACTGGTCCTCAACTCCCCGCGCTGTGAAGCCGCTTAAAGCTCTTAAGTCCTGCCGCTGTCACAACGGTACCGCCGCCGGTAGCGGGACGGTTGCCTAGAGCGAGCAGAGATCACCACAAGGGACGAACGCCACAGCAAGGGGCCCGGAGCGATGGACGAGAGAGCTACCCCCGAGCGCGACGACGCGGCCTTACTCGCCGGCCTGATCGAGGCGGGTGGGTTCTGGCGGCTCGCGCCGGAATGGGTGCCCCGAGGTGGCTACATGGGCCCGTCGGCGCCGTTGTTGCTCATGGTGCGGGAGGGCCTCGAAAGACGGTTGCCCCATGAAACGGCCATGAAAGTCCGCGTGAGCACCCGCGAGTGTGGGAGCCGGGGGAAGTCGCCCGGGACGCGAGAACGGGTCGTGTGGGCCGCGTTATGGGCCACGAGGGGCCGCGCTACCAACTCCGTCCGCTGAATGGAGGCAAGGAATGGGAAGTCGACCCGTCGGCAATGCTTCCGACACAGCAGTCGGACGCGCTGCCTCCGGACGTCGCCGACGCGAATCGTCGCAGCCGGGAATACCGACTCCTGCTGTGAGGCGCCACCCCAAGCCGTACGGAAAGACCGGGCTGTGGGTTGGTATGCGGGTCTACGAGTCCACCCACGAAATGGTTGGCGTCATTGCCCACATCGCTCCGGGCGGTGTCGTCCACATGATCCGACCGACCGGATTTCGTTGGCAGGCGCCATGGACCCGTGTCCGTCCCGCAACGGAAGCCGAGCAGCGCCAACTCACCGCACTCTCAAAGCTCCATCGAAAGCGCTGCGCGGGGCTGCCTGAGTAGGACCGCCGACTGAGCTATCAGACCCACAAGTTCCGTTTTCTGCGTGCGAGTTCACAACGGCGGCTCCGGGCAGAGAGCGGGTACCACTCCCACCCGCCAACAGCGCGAGTGGGCGGCAAGTACAGCTCTCCAAACCAATCAGGAGGAAAGCAGCCATGACGGCTATCAGTAACGACCTTCGGACCGGCCGCGCGCTGGTCGATTCAGAACTTTTCGACAGCATCGCGGAATTCACCATGGTGCACTTCGGGTACGACAAGGAGAAGGCGGAACGCGCAACCGATCAGGCCATCACTTTCCTCGCCACGGTCGCCACGGCCACGGTGAAGATGGTTCCAAGCGACGACGTCGACGGCGCGCTTCACTCGTTCATCCTGCACACCGCTGACTACCGCGAGTTCTGCGAGAAGTACGCGGGCCGCTTCCTGGAACACAACCCGCGCCCCGGCGGTGGTGGTCGAGTGCCGGCCGAGGTGCAGGCGACCGCCCACGCGATCAAGGCCGCCGGCTTCATGGTCATGGACGACCTGTGGACCGTGAACGGCGAGAACGCGGCGCAGTGTGACTCCGACTGCGGGCGCGACTACCGCAATGTCTGACCGCCGGTAGTGTCCGGCCCGTGAAGTGCGTGGAGCCGATCTCCAACCCGGGGGTCGGCTCCGCCGTTGGAAGGTGAACTCATGAATTCCGATGGACCGTACGAGCCGCCCGAGGGTGCACTGAATTCCCTCAACCCCGGCCCTTTGAGCCTCGTTCTCAACCGGCGCGGATCCACTGTGTGGGAGGTGAAAACAGAGCTTGGCCCCTACGCCGTGAAAGTTGGCTACGCCAGTAGGACTCACGCCTGGACGGCTCTTGCGCCTGCCCGAGAAGCCGCCATTCTCCGGCAGTTGAGCCGTGAGCGGATTCTCAGCGGGGAATGGGAGCGAGGCACGTGGAGCGCTCAGCCATGGCGGAAGGGCGACAGCCTATACGAGCTGTGGGAACCGCATCGGTTCGAGAATGCGTCGACGGCGCCGGACGTCGGCGAGGCCCTTTCGTGTGCCGTCGCCCTCGCTGCGCTGCATGAAAAGGGGTGGGTGCACGGGGATGTTCAACCCGCCCATTTCATCCTCGGACGGACGGCCGAATCATTCTTGATTGATCTCGCCCTCGCCCGGGGCGGGGCAGTTCCCCGAGGATATGACTTCCCGTACCGGGGGTGTCTCGTCCACTACGAGGCGCCGGAAATCTCGGCGAGCGTCCTGGAATCCGGCACGGCGACGCCAACGCGTGAGGCGGACGTCTACGCGCTCGGGGCTTCACTGTTCATCAGCGCGACCGGGTGGCGGCACGTCGACTATCCGGACGACGCGTCCCGCGAGGATCAGCGGCGAGCCATCGTGGCGGGCCCTCACCGCCCCGTGGACGTGCCCGGAGTGCTGGGCTCCCTCATCCCCCACATGCTCAGTCGTTCGCCCACTGACCGGCCGTCGAGCGCCGAGGTGTGCGAGACCCTGAGCGCTGCCCTGTAGGGCCTCTGCGCCCCGCCCACGCGGTCTCAACGGCCCTGCGGGCGGGGCTCTCTGAGTTCATGCCCGCAGGGCATGGCCCTCTGCCGTGTTCGTGTGGTGAGTCCTCAATGTTCGGACATGCACTCAAGGACCAACCCGGCCCTCGCAGCGAGCCGTCCGGCGGGCACGGCTCCGCCGGCGGAAGGCGCGTGCCGTGCGGTTCACCGACGCGCCATAGGCAATGCCGACGGCCAGGGAGGCCAGCAGGCCCACGACCGGTGAGTCGAAGTGCGGGTAGATCATGAAGTGCGTCAGGTAGATGTAGAGGGAGGCTCCGGCCAGCACGCCCGCGATCCGGTTGACCAGCGGAAGGCTCGGGATGCTGGGGACCCAGACGAGCAGCGCGAGCCCGATGATGACCAGGATCTCCCGCTGGGTCTGCGCGCCCGGGAAGAGGTCGTGGACGGTCGCCGCGACGGCGGCCGTGACCAGCAGCCGCCGTGGGATGTCCGTGGCCCTCGCCGCCGCCCACCCCAGGGCGATGAGCCAGAAGACTCCCACCGGCTTGAGGAAATGGGCGGCGATGTCCAGGCCGAACAGTTCGTACCGCGTGACCAGTCCGACGCCCGCCAGCGCCATGGGCAGGGCGAACGGGAAAC
Source organism: Streptomyces finlayi (assembly GCF_014216315.1). Taxonomy (NCBI): domain Bacteria; kingdom Bacillati; phylum Actinomycetota; class Actinomycetes; order Kitasatosporales; family Streptomycetaceae; genus Streptomyces; species Streptomyces finlayi. The sequence continues at coordinate 4,644,861 of NZ_CP045702.1, read as the reverse complement.
GCCGCTCGGCCCGGTGGACCGCCGGGACGGCCAGCAGCGCGGCCGCCACCAGAAGGAAGTAGACCAGGGATTCGAGGAACCAGAAGTGGAAGGTCGTCCGGTCCCCGAACGGCCCCATCACCGAACTCACGAGGAACGCGTGGGGGACGTGGTACTCACCGAAGACGAACAGGGCCGCGGTGATCCACACGACGCTCGGGACCACGACCCGCAGGGTGCTGCGCCAGATGTTCCTGACGCGTACGCGCCGCGGGGCGTCGGTGAGCAGGAAGCGGGCGAAGTTGAAGCCCGCCACCCCCAGCAGCGTGTGCGCCCCGCCCTGCACCAGGAACAGCGGTATGTGCCCCGCCACGATCAGGATGATCGAGACCGCACGCAGCAGCACACCGGTCTCGAGGGCGTGCAGGGCACGGGCGCGCCGCGGCTTGGACGCCGCCGTCATACGCGTCAGCTCACCGACGGGCAGGACGTGCCAGCCCTGGGGCAGTTGGCCGAGGGCTTCCTCCAGGCGGATCGACATCTCCACGTAGCCCAGAGAGTCCCCACCCAGCGAGACGAAACTGCTGTCCTCGGTCACGTCGCCGCGGGGGATGTCGAGGATCTCGGCGTACAGCGCGAGCAGGTCCGCAGGTTCGCTGCGCCCTCCTGCGGACGCCACGGCGGCAGGCGCCGGAGTGGTGGAGGTGCCGGTGACCGGGCCCTCCCGGCCCGCGGCGCGCCGCAGCGCCTCGTGGTCCGGCTTCCCGGTGGCCAGCCGCGGCAGCTCCGGCAGGAACAGCACCCGCACCGACCGCGTCGGCAACGCACACTCCTCGGCCACCAGGCGGCGTATCCGGCGGGCTCGTACGTCCTCGTCCTGCCCGGCCGCCCCGTCCTCTGCTGCCTCCCCGGCCGCCGCGACGGTCCCGACGAGCAGTTCGTCGTCGCCCCCCACGCAGTACGCCGCGACCCCTTGTCGCGCGAGGAGCTCCTCGACCCGCTGCGGGTCGATCCGCACCCCGAGGATCTTGGCGAACCGGCTGCGCCGGCCCACGACTTCGTACAGTCCTTCGGGCGTACGCCGGGCGAGGTCCCCCGTGCGCAGCTCCTGCACGGTACGGCCGAGGCTCAGGTCCGCGGGCGAATCGGCGTAGCCCAGCATGACGTTGGAACCGCAATAGACGAGCTCCCCGGTGCCGGGAGGCAGCGTCCCGGCGGTCTCGTCCTCGACCGGGTCTATCCGGAAGGAACCGCCGGGGACGGGTACACCGATGGTCTGCGGGTGAGTGAGGGCCAGGTCCGGCGGGAGGTAGGCCATCCGCGCGGTGGCCTCTGTCTGGCCGTACATCACGAACAGGTCCCAGCCACCTCGCCGGCCCAGTTCCGCGTAGCGCCGGACCTTCTCGGGAGCCAGCCGTCCGCCCGCCTGCGTCACGTACCGCAGATGCGGCAGATCCATGTCCGCGAAGCCGACGCGGTCGAGCAGTTCGAAGGTGTAGGGGACCGCGGCGAGGGACGAGCCGCGTGCGGTGCGGAAGAGGTCCCAGAAGCACGTGTCGGCGACGGAGAGCCCGGTGAGGATCAGGCCCGCACCGCTCATCAGATGACTGTTGACGACGGAGAGGCCGTAGCAGTAGTGCATCGGCAGGGTGGTCGCGGCCCGGTCCGTCTCCCGGATGCCGAGATACGAGGCGATGGCTGCCGCGTTGCTCTGCAGGTTCTCCCGCGAGAGGCGGACGAGTTTGGGAGAACCGGTTGAACCGGACGTGCTCAGCAGGAGCGCGAGATCCGGATGGAAGGTGTGATTGCTCACCTTCCGCCGCTCGTCCATGGTCCACCGCCCGTCCGCCGCGGGCCGGACCACGACATCGGGGTCGTAGGCGGCGGTCAGTGACCGTACGGCCTCCTCGCTGCTGCCGGGGACGAGCAGCAGCGGGTGGCCCGCAGACAGGGCGGCCAGGTAGTGGACGAGCGCCTGTGGGCTGTTGGCCCCGGCCAGGAGCACCAGGCGGGGCCGGCTGCCCAGGCGGCGGGCGGTGTCCTCGACCTGCGCGGCCAGTTCGCGGTACGTCAGCTCGCCGTCGGGCGTGATCAGCGCCGGCCGGTCCCCGTGCACCGTCAGGTTTCTGACAAAAGGCACAAACCCCGTGGATGCGGGCGAGAGCGGGGGAGGTTGCACGGTTGCTGCCTTCTTCGACGGCGAAGGGGTGCGCCTGAATGGGGAACGGGCTTTTAGGTTAGCTTTACCTTATTCATAGGCAAGGTCGGAAGACCCCTCAGGAAGGCCCTCGTATGCGTAGCCCGCTGACTCGCCCGCTCGCAGCGATAGCTGCCGCGGCCCTCTTCGTCCCCGTCCTCACCGGCTGCGGCAGCGACGCGGGGGACGGCGACGCGCTCGTCATCTACTCCGGCCGGAACGAGAAGCTGGTCAAGCCGCTCCTGGAGAAGCTGGAGAAGGCCATCGGAACCGAGGTCGACGTCCGCTACGGCGACAGCGCGGAGCTGGCGGCGCAGATCCTGGAGGAGGGCGACAAGACCAAGGCCGACCTCTTCTTCTCCCAGGACGCCGGAGCCCTCGGCGCACTCTCCAAGGACGGCCTGCTGGCCGAGCTGCCGAAGGGAACGCTGAACAAGGTGGACGCGGCCTACCGCGGCAGCACGGGCGACTGGACCGGCGTCTCCGGGCGCTCCCGGGTCATCGCCTACAACCCGGACCGGACGGACGCGGCGCCGGACAGCGTGCACGACGTCGTCACGTCCGAGTGGAAGGGCAAGGTCGGCTACGCCCCGACCAACGCCTCGTTCCAGGCCTTCGTCACCGGCATGCGCGTACTCGAGGGCGACGACGCCACCCGGGAGTGGCTGAAGGGCCTCAAGGAGGTCGGCAAGCCGTACGACAACAACCTGCGCGTCCTGGACGCCGTGGAGTCCGGCGAGGTCACCCTCGGCCTGATCAACCACTACTACTGGTACGAGCGGGCGGCGGAGAAGGGCGCGGACAAGCTCACCGCCAAGCTGCACTTCCTGCCCGGCGGCGACGCCGGCGCCCTGGTCAACGTGGCCGGAGCGGGCGTACTCAAGAGCAGCGACCAGAGCGGGCCGGCTACCGAGGCCGTCGACTTCCTCCTCTCCAAGGAGGCCCAGCACTACTTCGCCGACGAAACCAAGGAGTACCCGCTGATCAACGGCGTCAGCCCGAGTGGGGGCGTCCCCGCGATGGACACCCTCCAGGCCCCGAAGATCGACCTGGGCGAGCTCGACTCCCTGCAGGAGACGCTTGCCATGCTGCAGGCCGTCGGGCTGGTCTGACCCGGATGAGCACCACCGGCGCCAAGACGCGTCCGCCGGCCCCCGCCCGCCCGGCCGGCGCCGTCACCGCGGCGGCCGGCGGGCGGCAGCGCGCCGGCCGCCGGCCCCCGCTCGTCCTCCTCGTCCCCGCCTGTGCGGCGGCAGTGTTCGCACTGCTGCCACTGGGCTACCTCGGCGTCCGGGCCCTGGAACGCGGCCCCGCCCACGCCTGGGCCATCGTCGCCGACGAGCGCACCCTCACCCTGCTCGCGCGCAGCCTCGGGCTGGCCGCCGTCGTCGTCTTCGCCTGCCTGGTGCTCGGGATCTCGCTGGCCTGGCTGACCGTACGCACCACCCTGCCGGGCGCCCGCGCCTGGTCCGTACTGGCTACCCTGCCCCTCGCCGTGCCCAGTTACGTCGCGGCCTTCACCTGGCTGTCGGCCGCACCGGAGCTGGCCGGCTTCACCGGGGCGGCGCTGGCACTGACGCTGGTGAGCTTCCCGTACGTCTACCTCCCGGTGGCCGCCGCGCTGCGCGGCATCGACCCGGCTCAGGAGGAGGCGGCCCGCTCCCTCGGCCACCGCCCCGCGGCGGTGTTCCGGCGCGTCACGCTGCCCCAGTTGCGGCCGGCCGCGGCCGGCGGCGGGCTCCTGGTCACGCTGTACGTCCTGTCCGACTTCGGCGCGGTGTCCCTGATGCGGTTCGACACCTTCACCCGCGCCATCCACACCTCGTACCGGGCCAGCTTCGACCGCACACCGGCCGCCGCTCTCTCCGTCGTGCTGGTGGTGCTGACAGTGGCGCTGGTCGCCGCCGAGGTCCGTACCCGCGGCCGGGCAGGCCATGTCCGTACCGGCTCGGGAACGGTGCGGCCCGCCCAACCCGTGGCCCTCGGCAGGCTGCGCTTCCCGGCGCTGGCCTGGTGCGGAGCGGTGACGGCCGTCGCCGTCGCCTTCCCGCTCGGCGTCCTCGCCTACTGGCTGGCCGTGGGCAACTCCGCCACCTGGAACGGCTCCATCCTCTTCGACACCGCGGTCACCACGTTCGGCGTCGCCGCGGCGGGGGCGGCACTGACGACGCTCCTGGCCCTGCCGGTGGGCGTGTTGTCCGCCCGGCACCGGGGGCGCGCCGCGCATCTGCTGGAGCAGGCGGCGTACGCCGGGCACGCCCTGCCCGGCATCACGGTGGCGCTGTCGCTGGTGTTCTTCGCCGTCCGCTACGCCTACCCGCTCTACCAGCAGCTCCCGCTGCTGATCGCCGCCTACGCCGTCCTCTTCCTGCCGCTCGCGGTCGCCGCGACCCGGGCGGCGGTGCTCCAGGCGCCGCCGGTCCTGGAGGACGTGGCACGGTCGCTGGGGCGCTCCCCGCTGCGCGTGCTGCGCGAGGTGACCGTGCCGCTCGCCGCCCCCGGAGTAGCGGCGGGCACCGCGCTCACCTTCGTGGTCGTGATGAAGGAGCTCCCCGCGACTCTGCTGCTGCGCCCCACCGGCATGGACACGCTCGCCACCCGGCTGTGGACCGAAACGGGCACGGGCTCGTTCGCGGCTGCCGCCCCGTACGCCGCCACGCTGATCCTGCTCGCCGCGATCCCCTCCTACCTCCTCGGGAGACACCGCTCATGACCGACCTTCGGATCCACGGCCTGGCCAAGTCCTACGGAGGCGCCCCGGTGCTCCAGGGGCTGGACCTGTCGGTACCGGCAGGGACGCTGACCGCCGTACTCGGCCCGTCCGGCTGCGGCAAGACCACGATGCTGCGCATCATCGCCGGCTTCCTGCGGCCGGACGCCGGGACGGTGACGGTCGGCGGCACGGTGCTCAGTGGTCCCGGGGTGCATCTGCCGCCCGAGCGGCGCCGGGTGGGCATCGTCCCGCAGGAGGGCGCGCTGTTCCCGCATCTGAGCGTGGCCCGCAACGTCGCCTTCGGCCTGACCGGCGAGAGCCGGGCGGAACGCCGCTCCCGCGTCGAGGAGATGCTCGGGCTGGTGGGCCTGGCCGGATACGGCGAACGGATGCCGCACGAGCTCTCCGGAGGCCAGCAGCAACGCGTCGCGCTGGCCCGGGCCCTGGCCCCGCGCCCCGCCCTGGTGCTGCTCGACGAGCCGTTCAACGCACTGGACAGTGCGCTGCGTGCCGGGGTCAGAACCGATGTGCGCGCCGCACTGCGGGCCACCGGGGCGACGGCGGTGCTGGTCACCCACGACCAGCAGGAGGCCCTGTCCACCGCCGACCTCGTCGCCGTGGTGCGTGAGGGGCGCGTCGCTCAATGCGGCACTCCGCAGGAGGTCTACCGCGAGCCTGCCGACCCGTGGGTGGCGAGCTTCGTCGGCGACGCCGTCCTGCTTCCGGGCACGCCGACGGCCGACGGCTCGGCGGCCACGCCGCTGGGCGACGTACGCCTGGCGGGCACCCGCATGAACGGCGACGCCGGCAAGGTGCTGCTGCGCCCGGAGCAACTCCGGCTGGTCCCGGTCTCCGACGGCCCAAGCCGCGGCACCGTGGTGGACGTGCGTTTCTACGGCCACGACGCGATGGTGACGGTCGCGGTGGACGGCCACGGCGATCCGGTGGACGTCCGCGTCGCGGGCCCGGTGCGGGTGGCGACCGGTGACCGCACGGGCGTCGGTGTCACGGGCGAGGCGAGGCTGCACCCGGGGGCGTAGCACGGCCGCCGGTTGCGGCCCCGGTGCAGCTGCAGGACCGGTCGGCCGCTCCTGGTCCTGCTCGGCCGGGACCCCGACATCATGTGCCTCGGTGTCCGGCCTCAGGTCCTGTCTGGAGTTCCAGCGCGGGAGAAGGAGCGGCGTCCGGTGCCGTCGAATCCAAGGCGGAGGAGGGAGCGATGGCGGAGCCCTCGCGACTGACGACAACGCCGGAGGCGGCGGTGCCGGACGCCGCGACGCCGCGGGGGAACTCCAGACAGGACCTAGCGGGCGTGCATGAGGCCTGGGCCGGATGCGACCTCGACGCGGTCGTTCAGATCGCCTGGCGGAACCCCGTGTTCACGGCCAGCAGACCGCCGTCCACGCGCAGGGTCGTGCCCGTGATCCAGGACGCGTCGCGGGAGGCGAGGAAGGCGACCGCTGCCGCGATGTCGTCCGGTTCGCCGACGCGGCCCAGGGGATAGAGCGGTCCCATCCGGTCCAACTGGGCTTCCCTGCCTGCCCAGGCGTCCGTGCGGACCGTGCCGGGGGCGACCAGGTTGACGCGGACGCCGCGGGGGGCCGCGTGGCCCGCGAGCGTACGGGTCAGACCGGCCAGGCCCGCCTTCGCGGCGCTGTAGGCGTGACCGCCGAAGTCCTGTTCGCCGTTGACGGAGCCGATGTTCACGATCGCGCCCCTGCCGGAGTCCACCAGGTGCGGCAGGGCCGCCCGGGAGCAGCGGAAGGGGCCGGACAGGGTGATGTCCAGGTCGCGTTGCCAGACCTCGTCCGTCTCGTCCTCGAAGAGCGGGGCGTCGGCGCCCGCCGAACAGGCGTTGTTGACCAGGACGTCCAGGCGGCCGAACGTGGCGACCGCGTGGGCGACGGCGGCCTCGACGGCCGGCCGGTCGCCCACGTCGCAGGGGAAGGCGTCGGCCGTGCCGCCTGTCCCGCGGATCTCCGCGGCGGCGGACTCCGCCCGGGCCCCGTCGAGGTCGGTGACGAGGACCGAGGCGCCTTCCGATGCCAGGCGGCGGGCCGTGGCCGCGCCGATGCCCTGGCCGGCTCCGGTGATGAGTACGGCGTAGCCGTCGAACCGTGCGGTGGCCGCGGCAGGAGGAGGAGTCATAGGGCCGACCGTACTGCTCTGACCAGTGCCTGGGCACGGGGATCGGCGGTAACTCCCTTCTGCAGACCGTTCGTCACATACCCGAAGGCAATGCCCGATTCGGGGTCGGCGAAGCCGAGCGATCCGCCGCGTCCGGGGTGGCCGAAGGAGCCGGGGGCCAGGAGCGGGGCGGCCGGGCCGTGCAGCATGAAGCCCAGGCCGAAGCGGGTGCTGACGACCAGGACGCGGTCCGGGCCCGTGGACTCCTCCGTGCGGGCCAGGGTGAGCGTGGCCGGGGCGAACAGCCGGTGGCCGTCGACCTCGCCGATCATCGCGGCGTAGCAGCGGGCCAGACCGCGGGCGGTGGCGATGCCGTTGGAGGCGGGGAGTTCGGCCGCGCGGTAGACGCCGTCGTTCTCGTCCGGCAGTGGGTCGATCGCGCCGAACGCGCGGCGGGTGAGGGAGTCCGGGTCACGGTATGCCTCGGCGACCGAGCGTTTGGGGCGCAGCCGCAGGGTGCCGCCGCCCACGACGGCGGGCGGCTCGACGGGGCCGACCCGGCCGATCCGGTGGGCCTCGTCGACCGGGAGGCCGAACCAGAAGTCCAGGCCGAGGGGGCGCGCGATCTCCTCGGCGATCCAGCGGCCCACGGTGCGTCCGGTGACCCGTCGCACCAGTTCGCCCAGGAGCCAGCTGTACGTCTGGGCGTGGTAGCCGTGGTCGGTGCCGGGCTCCCATTGGGGGCCCTGGGCGGCGACCGCCAGAGGTCCGGACACACCGTCGGCCGCCTCGGCCGGGGTCAGGGGCCGGTCGAGCGCGGGCACACCGGCCCGGTGGGCGAGGAGGTGGCGTACGAGCACGCGTTCCTTGCCGTTGGCCTTGAACTCCGGCCAGTACGTGCTGACCGGGGCGTCCAGGTCGAGCTGGCCGCGCTGGTGCAGCAGCAGCGGTACGGCGGTGGCGATGCCCTTGCCCGCCGAGCGGACGATCTGCACGGTGTCGACGGCCCACGGCTCGACGCCGTCGACATCTCTCGTACCGGCCCACAGATCGACGACCTTGCGGCCGTGCCGGTAGACGGTGACCGCCGCCCCGCGCTCACCCCGGCGCTCGAAGTTGCGGACGAAAGCGTCCCTTACCGGTTCGAACCCGGGCGCCACCGTGCCCCGTACATCCACGCCTGTTCCCGCACTCCCGCTCATCCCCCCATGGTGCATCGCGCCGCAGGTGAACGGTGTGCCGGGGCCGTGGACAAGATGTTTCGTCAGCCGTCTCCCGGGTGCTCCAGACGGGCCGTCAGCCCGTGCAGTTCGGTGCGGAGCCTGGCCACGTCGGCGGATGCCATCCCGGCGGCTTCGATCAGTTCCCCGGGTACGCAGGCCGCCCGCTCGCGCAGGGCCGCGCCGTCGGCGGTCGGTTCGACGAGCACGGAGCGTTCGTCGGCGGGTGAGCGGACGCGGCGTACGAGACCGGCGCCCTCCAGCCGTTTCAGGAGGGGCGAGAGGGTCCCGTAATCGAGGTGGAGGGAGCGGGCCAGCTCCTTGACGGGTAGTTCACCGCGCTCCCACAGGACCAGCATCACGAGATACTGCGGGTAGGTGAGGCCGAGTTCGTCGAGGAGCGGCCGGTACGCGGCGGTGACGGCCCGCTGGGCCGCGTACAGCGCGAAGCAGAGCTGTTCGTCGAGGAGGAGCGAGGCCGCCGGCGGGTGGGGGCCTCGCGCGGCGGTGTCGGGAGCGTCCTTGGTCACGCGCCCATTGTCGTCCGGAGCGTCCTTGGTCACGCGCCCATTGTCACGGAGCGCGGGTCGAAGCCGAACGGCAGCTCCAGCCGGTGGGCGCGCATCAGGTCCTCGTCGCCGAGCAGGTCCTGGGTGCGGTCGTCGGCGGCGATGACCCCGTCGCTGAGGATGACGGCCCGCGGGCAGAGCTCAAGGGCGTACGGCAGGTCGTGGGTGACCATCAGCACGGTGACGTCCAGGGAGCGCAGGATGTCGGCGAGTTCGCGCCGGGACGCCGGGTCCAGGTTGGAGGAGGGCTCGTCCAGGACGAGGATCTCCGGCTCCATCGCGAGGACGGTGGCCACGGCCACCCGGCGGCGCTGCCCGAAGGAGAGGTGGTGCGGGGGACGGTTCGCGTACTCCTCCATGCCCACCTGCTTCAGGGCGCTGTGGACGCGCTCCTCCAGCTCGGGTCCGCGCAGCCCCGAGGCGGCGGGTCCGAAGGCGACGTCCTCGCGGACGGTCGGCATGAAGAGCTGGTCGTCGGGGTCCTGGAAGACGATGCCGACGCGGCGGCGGATCTCCGCGAGGTTGCGCTTCGCGACGGGGAGACCGGCGACCCGGACGGTGCCCGCGCCGGCGTCGAGGATGCCGTTGAGGTGCAGGACGAGCGTGGTCTTGCCCGCGCCGTTGGGGCCGAGGAGCGCGACGCGTTCGCCGCGTTCCACGGTGAGGTCGACGCCGAAGAGGGCCTGATGGCCGTCGGGGTAGGCGTAGGCGAGGCCGCTGACTTCGAGAGAGGCGGGGGTCGGGCTGCTCATAGGGTCCATCCCAGCAGACAGATAGCGAGGGCGAGCAGGGGGAGTGCGCCGGCGTACGCCCACTGGGTGCGGGAGGCCGTCACCTCGTCGATGACCGGCATGGTGCCGGTGTAGCCGCGGCTGACCATCGCGAGGTGGACGCGTTCGCCGCGCTCGTAGGACCTGATGAAGAGGGCGCCCGCCGATTTCGCGAGGACACCCCATTGGCGTACACCCCGGGCCTCGAATCCGCGGGAGCGGCGGGCGATCGACATCCGGCGCATCTCGCCGGTGATCACATCCCCGTACCGGATCATGAAGGAGGCGATCTGGACGAGCAGCGGTGGCAGCTTGAGCCGCTGGAGGCCGAGCAGCAGGGAGCGCAGCTCGGTGGTGGACGCGAGGATCACCGAGGCGGCGACGCCGAGGGTGCCCTTGGCCAGGACGTTCCAGGCGCCCCAGAGGCCGGGGACACTCACGGAGACGCCGAGGATCTCGGTCTGCTCACCGGGGACCACGAACGGCATGAGTACCGCGAACGCCACGAACGGCACCTCGATGACCAGCCGCTTCAGCAGGAATCCGGCCGGGATACGGGCCGCGGCAGCGACAGCCGCGAGCAGCGCCGCGTAGAGCGCGAACGCCCAGACCGCCTCGCGCGGGGTGGAGACGACGACGAGCACGAAGCCGAAGACGGCGGCGAGCTTGCAGTGCGGCGGCAGGTCGTGGACCGGGGAGTGGGCGTGCCGGTAGAGCTTGTGGGCGTGGCCGGCGCCCATGTCAGACGGTCTCCGTGACGGTGGTGGCGGCCGGCTCGTCGGTTCGGCGGCGGCGGACCGCCCAGAAGACCCCGCTGCCGACGGCCACCGTGGCGCCGACGCCGATCACTCCGGCGAGGCCGCCCGAGAGGCGGGTGTCGCTGACGTCCTTGACGCCGTAGTCGGCGAGCGGGGAGTCCGCGGCGGCGTGCTCCTCGACCTGTGTGTCGATGCCCTTGTCCGCGGCGACCTTCTCCAGGCCGTCGGGGCTGGCGGAGGCGTAGAAGGAGACGAAGCCCGCGAGGACGAACGCGGTGGCCAGGCCGGTGGCCCAGACCTTGCGGGTGGAGCGGGCGGCCACGGCCACGGGGGCGGGGGCGGCGACCGGGGCGTCGACCAGTTCGCCGCCGATACGGAGCTTGAGGGGGGTGGCGAGCCCTCGGGCGCCGTGGACCAGGTCCGGGCGTACGGCGATCACGGCGCCCACGGTCAGCGCGGTGATGACGGCCTCGCCGATGCCGATCAGCACATGCACGCCGACCATGGCCGTGAGGACCTTGCCGATGGGGATGTCGGTGGTGCCGCCGACCGCGTAGATCAGTGTGAAGGCGCCGGCCGCGGCCGGTACCGAGACCAGCGCGGCGACGAAGGCCGCGACGGTCGCCGACCTGCGGGTGCGCGGGAGCACGGCGGTCAGACCGCGGAACAGGACGTACGCGACGACGGTCGTGACGACGCCCATCACGGTGATGTTGACGCCGAGGGCGGTGAGGCCGCCGTCGGCGAAGAGGATGCCCTGCATCAGCAGGACGACCGATATACAGAGCACTCCGGTGTACGGGCCTACCAGGATCGCGGCCAGTGCCCCGCCCAGAAGATGGCCGCTGGTGCCGGCGGCGACCGGGAAGTTGAGCATCTGCACGGCGAAGATGAAGGCCGCGACGAGCCCGGCGAGCGGGGCCGTGCGCTCATCCAGTTCTCGTCGGGCGCCACGGAGGCTGACGGCGACCGCGCCCGCGGCGACGACTCCCGCAACGGCCGAGACGGGTGCATTGATGAATCCGTCGGGTACATGCATGGGAGGCTCCGCTTTCCTGCGTTCCCGGGGGCGGTGTCAGGACCCACCAAGAATAGAGCCTTGTTGCGCATCACTTGCAAGAGCAGGTTTGTCACACCTGCGCAGACCTGCACCCGGTGCCCTTGGCGCAAAATATGGGACATTAGAGTGCGAAGTAAGACAAACAGGAGGAGCCGGCCCATGTCCCCCGTGATCGAAGAGCACGCCCGAGCCCGGCTCATCACCGACGGCCCCCTCACCCGCCCTGTCCCCGTCGACCTGCGGTTCGACCCCGCCGACGCGTCACCGACCGTCCATGTGTCCTTCGCCAGCGGAACGGACTGGGCCGTCGGCCGCGATCTCCTGGAGAGCGGACTCCGCTTCCCCGCCGAGCGCGGCAACGTCCGGGTCTGGCCCTGCGGGCGCGCCCAGCTCATCGTGGAACTGCACTCGGCCGACGGTGTCGAGGTGTTCCAGATCGACAACGCGCCACTGATCCGCTTCCTGCACCGGACCTACGAGGCGACGGAGCCCACGGAGCCGGCCCCGGCGCCGGCCGCCACGACGGCCTCCACGAGCACGCCCTGACGACAGGCGCGCAGGCGCTGCATACAACGCCCACACATGACGGAAGCCCCCGTGCCGCTCGCACGGGGGCTTCCTGTCGCCCCGGTCCCCCGTCCCCACAGGTAACCGGTGCTGCCGGGGGCCGTGCTCCGCTCATGCGCGGCCCCCGGGGCTCTGTCCGGGTCAGACCCGGGTCAGCTCGCGCTCACCGCCCGCCTCCCCGGCGGAGGCGCCGGGAGTGTCGGTGAGCTCCTTGCGGAGCCCCTCGCCCTCGACGTCCACATTGGGCAGCACACGGTCCAGCCAGCGCGGCAGCCACCAGGCACGCTTGCCGAGCAGGGCGAGTACGGCCGGCACGATCGCCATCCGCACCACGAAAGCGTCGAAGAAGACGGCGATGGCGAGGGAGAAGCCGATCATCTTGATCATCGACTCACTGGAGCCGATGAAGCCGGAGAAGACGGCCATCATGATCACCGCGGCTGCCGTCACCACGCGGGCACCGTGCTTGAAGCCGGTGACGATCGCCTGGCCGGGCGACTCCCCGTGGACGTACGCCTCTCGCATCCGCGTGACGAGGAAGACCTCGTAGTCCATGGCGAGACCGAAGACCACACCGACCATGAAGATCGGCATCATGCTCATGATCGGGCCGGTCTGTTCCACACCGAAGACCGAGCCGAGCCAGCCCCACTGGAAGACCGCGACGACCGCGCCCAGGGCCGCGACGACCGAGAGCAGGAAGCCGAGAGCCGCCTTCAGGGGCACCAGGATCGAACGGAAGACGAGCATCAGGAGCAGGAAGGCCAGACTGACGACGAGGGCCAGATAGGGCAGCAGCGCGTCGTTCATCTTCTGCGAGAAGTCGATGTTCATCGCGGTGGCACCGGTGACCAGTACCTCGGCTCCGGTGTCCTTCTTGATGTCACCGCCCGCGTCGCGGATGGAGTGGACGATGTTCTCCGTGGCGACGGAGGAGGGCCGGTCCTTGGGGATGACCGTGATCGTCGCGGTGTCGCCGGCCTTGTTGAACTTGGCCGGAGTGACGGCACTGACGCCGATTGACTCGATCTCCTCGGAGACCCGCGCGGCTGCGGCCTTCCCGTCGGAGCTGTTCCGCGTGTCGACGACGACCAGCAGGGGCCCGTTGAAGCCGGGGCCGAAGCCGTCGGAGAGCATGTCGTACGCCTGGCGCTGCGTGGTCGACTTCGGCTGGGAGCCGTCGTCGGGCAGACCCATCTCCAGCGAGGCGGCCGGTACGGCGATGACGCCGAGTCCGAGGACGCCGACCAGCATGACCCACACCGGCTTGCGCAGGACGAACCTCGCCCAGCGAGTGCCCATGTTCGGCCTCGCCTCGGCCTTGTCGCCGGACTCGGCGAGGGCGTCTGCGGTCTTGCGCGCCTTGCGTCCCATGACCCGCTTGCCCGCGAAGCCGAGGGCGGCCGGGACGAGGGTGAGCGCGATGAGGACAGCGATGGCGACGGTCGCGGCGGCTGCCAGGCCCATCTTCGTCAGCATCGGGATGTTGACGACGGAGAGCCCGACCAGGGCGATGACCACGGTCAGGCCCGCGAAGACGACCGCGGATCCGGCCGTGCCGACGGCCCGCCCGGCGGCCTCCTCGCCCTCCCGGCCCTCGGCCAGTTCGGCGCGGTAGCGGGAGACGATGAAGAGGGCGTAGTCGATGCCGACCGCGAGACCGATCATTGTGGCGAGGGTCGCCGTGGTGCTGCCGAGGTCCAGCACACTGGCCAGCGCGGTGATCGATCCGACCCCGATTCCGACCCCGACGATCGCGGTCAGCAGCGACAGCCCGGCGGCGACCATCGAACCGAAGGTGATGACCAGAACGACGGCGGCGATGGCCACGCCGATGACCTCGGCGGTCCCGGTGTGCGGCATGACCTGGAGGGCGTCACCGCCGATCTCCACCGTCATACCGCTGTCCTGCGCGTCCTTGCCCGCGTCCTTCAGGGCGCTGGTGGTCTTCTTGGTCAGTTCCATGGAGCTGACCTCGTAGGAGACCGAGATGTACGCCGTCGAACCGTTCCGGCTCACGGCCTTCGTCTGGAACGGGTCGGCGACGGAGACGATCTGATCCGAGCCGGACTGCAACTCCTTGACGATGCCGGTGATCTCGCGCTTGTTGGCGGGGTCGGTCACCTTCTCGCCCTCGGGCGCCTTGAAGACGACGCGGGCGGTGGCCCCGGCAGCACTGGCGCCGGGGTTGCGCTGTTCCAGCAGATCGAAGGCGCGCTGCGCTTCCGTACCAGGAATCGAGAACGAGCTCGAGGTGGCGGTGGACGCGGTGGCCATACCGACCCCGGCGATCGTCAGCAACGCCACCCAGATCAGGGCGACGAAGCGGCGGCGCCGGAAGGCGAGCCGTCCGAGTTTGTAAAGGAAAGTGGCCACGGGGGCGTACTCCCGGTCAGGTCGTTGAGTGGAAAAGGGCGTGAGGAACCACCCGACGACGAGAGCGGCGTGTCAGGCAGGGCTACGGGGAGAGGGCCGTGCGGGAGGAGCTGGGGACGTCAGACGCCGAGGGCGGGGAGGACCACGGCGTCGAAGTAGTCACGGATATACGCCTGGTCGACCGCGCGGTCGTCGACCAGCTGCCGGGCGGCGAAAGCGCCGATCAGCATGTGCGGAACATATTTCAGCGCCGGATTGTCCGCGCGCAGTTCACCCCGGTCCACGGCCCGGTTGAGCAGCGTTGCGAGGCCGGTCATCTCCGGCTCGATCAGCAGCTCGCGCAGCGCCTGGTGCAGATCGGGATTCTCGTGGATGGCATGGCCCAGACCCCGCATCAGGGCGGAGTCCTTCTCCATCTGGCAGTCGTCACTACGACTGAGTGCCGCGTGGAAGTCCCCGCGCAGCGAACCGGTGTCGATCTCGGCGAGACTCACCGGCTTGTTGTGCCGAAGAGCGGTGACGACCAGCTTGGGCTTGCTCCCCCACTGGCGGTAGAGGGTGGCCTTGCTGGAGTGGGTGCGCTGGGCGACGGCGTCCATGGTCAGGGCGTCGTAGCCCACTTCGCGGAGCAGGTCGAGGACGGCGGCGTACAGCTCGCTCTCACGCTCGGGCGTGAGCCTGGTGCGCGCCATGTGTCGACCTCCCATCCGTACGTCCGCCGATCGTCCGGCGATCCTGAGTGGATCACCAGCCCATCGAACGAAACTGTTTCGTACACCTGAACCGTACCTCCGCCCCGGAGCGAAACGAAATCGTTTCGCTTGTGGGCTGCACCACAAGTTGCCGCGGGCCCTGCACACCGAAAGCATTGGGGGGTGAGTGACGACGTCGCGTATCTCCGGTTCCCGCACCTCCACAAGGACTTGCTGTGCTTCGCGGCCGAGGACGACCTATGGGTCTCCCCCCTCGCCCCGGCGGGGCACCGACCCGGCCGCGCCTGGCGGGTGACCGTCGACCGGACGCGGGTCAGCCATCCGCGCTTCTCCCCCGACGGCAGCCGCATCGCCTATACGACCTGGCGCACGCTCGACCCCGAGATCCACCTGGCCCCCGTCGACGGCGGGGCCGCCCGCAGACTCACCTACTGGGGCTCGACCGACGCCCGGGTCTGCGGCTGGACTCCCGATCCGGGCGACTCCTCCCAGATCCTCGCCGTCTCCTCGCACAACCAGCCGTTCTCGTACTTCTCCTGGGCCTACAGCGTCCCCACCGACGGCAGCCCGGGCGGCAAGCTGCCCTGGGGCCCCGTCTCCGACATCGCGGTCGCCGACATCGACGGGGAGCGGCGCACCCTGCTGCTCACCGGTACGCCGCCGCACGAACCGGCAGCGTGGAAACGGTACCGGGGCGGCGCGATGGGGCGGCTCTGGCTGCACGGCGAGCGGCTGCTGCCGGACATCGGCGGCCACCTGGGCTCGCCGATGATCATCGGGCGCCGCATCGCCTTCCTCTCCGACCACCAGGGCGTCGGCAACCTGTACTCCTGCGCGCTGGACGGTGGTGATCTGCGCCGCCACACGGACCACGACCAGTTCTACGCCCGCAACGCCTCCAGCGACGGCCACCGGGTCGTGTACCAGTGCGCCGGCGAGGTGTGGCTGGTCGACGACCTCGAAGCGCCGGACGCCCGGCCCCGCAAGCTGGAGGTACGGCTCGGCGGACCGCGGACCGGGCGGCGCTCGTACCAGGTGCCCGCCGCGAGCAACGTCGACTCGCTGTCCGTCGACGAGACGGGCCGGGCGAGCGCCGTCGCCGTACGCGGCAGCCTGTACTGGCTCACGCACCGCGACGGCCCCGCCCGTACGATCACCGACACCCCGGGGGTCCGGGTGCGGCTGCCCGAGATGCTCGGCAGCGGCGGCCAGGTCGCGTACGTGACGGACGTGAACGGCGACGACGCCGTCGAGATCGCCTACCTGCCACGGGCCAGCGGCGACCGCGAACCCCGGCTGCTGGCCGCGGGGCAGCTGGGCCGGGTCGAGGAGATGACCTCCGACCCGGAGGGCGAGCGGCTCGCGATCGCCTCGAACGACGGACGGCTGCTGCTCCTGGAGACGGCGGAGGCCGTGGTCGCCGAGGCGGTGGCCGCGGACGCCGTGGAGCCGGCCGGCACCGGGTCCACCCGGGCCGATCTGGTGCGAGCCGTGGCCGAGGCCTCCCCCGCGGGGGAGGTCACCGAGCTGATCCGCTCCACGAACGGCCCGGTCCGTGATCTGGCCTTCTCACCCGACGGCCACTGGCTGACCTGGTCGCACCCGGGCGTCGGCCGGTCCCTGCGCCAGATCAAACTCGCACGGATCACGGGCCCCGGCTCCCCCGTCGTCGTCGACGTCACCAACGGCCGCTTCGAGGACGAGAACCCCGTCTTCACGGGCGACGGGCGTTACCTCGCCTTCCTCTCCTGGCGCGGCTTCGATCCGGTGTACGACGTCCACACCGGCGACCTCTCCTTCCCTCTGGGCTGCCGGCCCTACCTCGTCCCGCTGTCCTCGGCCACCCCGTCGCCGTTCGCCCTCCTGCCGGACGGCCGCCCGGCGGCGGGCGGACTCGACCCGGTGGACATCGCCGACGGAGGTACGGGCGAGGGAGCGGCGGTCAGCGTCGAGTTCGAGGGCCTGGAGAGCCGGGTGACGCCGTTCCCGGTCTCGGCGTCGAAGTACTCGGCGCTGCGCCCGGTCAGCGGCGGCGGGCTCGTCTGGCTGCGCTGGCCGATCTCCGGGGCGCTGGGCGAGACGTTCGCCAACCCGGCCGACATGTCGGGGCGGCCCACCCTGGAGCACTTCAACATCGCCAAGGCCCGGAAGACCGAACTCGTCGACCACCTCGACTGGTTCGCGGTCAGCGGCGACGCGAGCCGGCTGGTCGTCATGGACGAGGGCGAGCTGAGGGCCGTACCGGCGACCGAGGCCGGTGACAATGACTCCACGGTCTATCTCGATCTGCGCCGCATCCTGCACGAGGTCGACCCGCCGGCGGAGTGGCGTCAGGCGTTCGGGGAGGCGTCGCGGATCATCCGGTCCTACTTCTGGGAGCCGGACATGTGCGGCATCGACTGGCCGGCGGTGCTCGACCAGTACCGGCCGCTGGTCGAACGGGTCGCCTCCCCGGACGAGTTCGCCGACCTAATGCGCGAGGTCCTCGGCGAACTGGGCACCTCGCACGCGTACGTCTCCCCGGCCCGCCGCAACGAGGGGCCACCGCACTACCAGCGGGCCATCGGGATGCTCGGCGCGAATCTGGTGTGCAGGGACGGGGAGTGGCTGATCCAGCGCATCCTGCCCGGCGACTCCTCGGACTCCAAGGCGCGCTCGCCGCTCGCCGGTACGGGGATCAGGGAGGGCGCGGTCCTCACCCATGTCGACGGGCGGCCCGTCGATCCGGTGACGGGTCCGTATCCGCTGCTGACGGCGGCGGGCAGCACGACGGTGGAGCTGACGTTCCGCCCGGCGGGCGGCGGGCAGCCGCGCCGGATCGCGATCCTGCCGCTGATCGACGAGCGGCCGCTGCGCTACCAGGACTGGGTGGCCAAACGGCGTGACGTCGTACGGGAGTTGAGCGGCGGCAAGTGCGGGTATCTGCACATCCCCGACATGGGCGGCTCGGGGTGGGCCCAGTTCAACCGCGATCTGCGGCTGGAGGTGTCGCGGCCGGCGCTGATCGTGGACGTACGGGGCAACGCGGGCGGCCACATCAGCGAGCTGGTCGTGGAGAAGCTCACCCGCAGGATTCTGGGCTGGGACCTGACGCGTAACGCCCAGGCGGTCTCGTACGCGTCCAGCGCGCCCAGGGGTCCGGTGGTGGCCCTGGCCGACGAGGCGACGTCCTCGGACGGCGACATGATCACCGCCGCGTTCCGGCTGCTGAAGCTCGGGCCCGTGGTGGGGCAGCGGACGTGGGGCGGGGTGGTGGGAATGACGGGGCGCCACCGTCTGGGTGACGGCACGGTGATCACCGTGCCGATGAACGCCGCGTGGTTCGACACGTACGGCTGGTCGGTGGAGAACCACGGCGTGGAGCCGGATCTGGAGGCGCTGCGCACCCCGCTGGACTGGGCGGAGGGCCGTCACGCGGTGCTGGACGACGCGGTGCGGGTGGCGTTGAGCCTGCTGGCGAAGCACCCCGCGTCGACACCGCCGGCGTATGCGACGGCCCCGATGCTGCGACGTCCGCCGCTGCCGCCGCGGTAGGGGGTGGGGCGGCCGGGTCCTCCTCCGGCCCGGTCCTCCTCCGGCCCGGTCCTCCTCGCCCCCAGTCCTGCTCGCCCCCGGGGCCCTGCACCTCACGACCGGGACCGGGACCGGCGAGATCAAGCCCGCCCGGCGATTGAGGGCATCCTGAGCGCCGAGCCGAACGAAGCCCCATCCGGAATCCAAGCCCGTCCCGCGCGTGAGGGCACCTTCGGCGGGCCGAGGGAACAAGGCCTCGCGCACGCGAAAGGGCGCACCCGGTGAGCCGGGTGCGCCCTTCACAGGCGCGGGCGCGCGGACGCGCAAGCGCGCAGGGTTCAGGCTGCCGCGGAGATCAACGGTCGAGGCGCTCGCGGGCCTCGTCCGTCATGTCCTCGGTGCGGTCGCGAAGGCCGGACTGCTCCCGACCCCGTTCCGACCGCTCGGACGAACGCTCGCGCGCCTCGCCCTTCTTGTGGCCCGTCTTCTTCTTGCCCTCGTCGGCAAGTTCCTGCGCCTTGTCCTTGAACTGGTCGGCGATGCCCATGCTGTTCACTCCTATGTGGGATGCGTGGGGGTGGCCCCGTTGGCCGGGGCCTCGACCAGATTTACACGCCAGGACATTCCGCGCATTTCGATCACTTACTCTGCGTGCGCGCCTCCTGGTCAGCCGCGCCTCCGGCCCCCACCAGACCCGTGCCGACGCCCGAGAGACGGTCCCCGAACCGCGCCATCTCGCGCTGCCCCACGATCCCGATGACCGTCGGCAGACAGCCACGTATCGACTGCATCCCCCGGAGCCACCACTGCGCGTACACGTGCGAGGAACGCCGCTCGATGCCCGCCACGATCCGGTCCACGGCCGGGCCCAGCGGGTACGTGCGGTTCGACGGCCACGGCAGCCGCTGCCGCAGCTCCCGCATCACGTCGTCCTCGTCCGCGCCGCGCACCATGTCCGTGTCCGTCCAGGACAGATAGCCGACCCCGACCCGTACGCCCCGGTAGCCGACCTCGGCCCGCAGGCTGTGCGCGAACGCCTCGACGCCCGACTTCGACGCGCAGTACGCCGTCATCATCGGTGCCGGGGTGATCGCGGCCAGCGACGCGATCTGGAGGAAGTAGCCCCGGCTCTCCATGAGCACCGGCAGGAACGCCCGGCCGGTCACCGCCCCGCCGATCAGGTTGACCTCGATGACCCGCCGCCACGCCTCCGGGTCCGAGTCGACGAACGGCCCGCCCGCGGCGACGCCCGCGTTCGCGACGACCACGTCGACCTTGCCGAAGCGCTGCTTGACCTCCTGCGCGACCCGGGCCATCGCGACATGGTCGGTGACGTCCGCGTGCCAGTGGTCGCTCTCCCCGTGCAGCCGGTCGGAGACCTGCTTCAGCTCGTCCGGCTCAAGGCCGACCAGTGCCAGCGTCGCACCGCGCGCCGACAGCTTGCGGGCCAGCAGCTCGCCCACCCCGCGTGCCGCGCCGGTGACGACGACGACCTGTCCCTCGAGATTCCGCTTGTTGCTCATGCGACCTCCTCCTTGCCCGTGGCGGCCACCGTGACGTACTCGGTCACCAGTTCGCGGATCTTCGCTGTGACGATCTCCGGCGCTTCGACCGGTGTCATATGGCCCATGCCCGTCAGCTCGGTCAGTCCCAGGCTCTGCGGCAGCCCCGCGGCGATGGCGCGCGCGTGTACGGGCGGCGTCAGCCGGTCCTCCGCACCCGCGATCACGGCGGTCGGCACCCGCAACTCCCGTACCCCCGTGTCCAGATCGAGGTCGGCGAGCACATGGCCCCAGGCCACCCGCGCCCGCCGGGGACACGCGTGCACGATGCGGGCGCACAGGTCGACCCGTTCGGGAGCCGAACCGGCGCCCATCGTGGCGTACTTGAGGATCCTCTTCGAGAGCGGCGTGACCGGCCCGAGCGGTGCCCGCGCACCGAGGACCGCGCGGGTGAGCCGGGTCCGGACCGCACCGGCCTTGAGGGGTATGACCAGCGACTCCGCGAGCAGCCGCGAACCTCCGGTGCTGCACAGCAGGACCGCCGCCGCGTGCTCCCGCAGTCCGGCCCGCCGCGAGGCGGCCATCAGCGTCATGCCGCCCATGGAGTGCCCGGCGAGTACCGCCTTCTCCCCCGGCGCGAGCGTGGCCGCCAGGACGGCTTCGAGGTCGTCGGCGAGGGCGTTCGTGCTGTAGCCGGCGACACCGCCCTCGGGCGACCTCCCGTGTCCGCGCTGGTCGTAGGCGATGACCCGGTGGTCGACGGCGAGGTCACGTATCTGGGCGGCCCAGAAGTGGGTGCTGCAGGTCCAGCCGTGCGCGAGCACGACCGCGGGGGCGCCTTCGGGCCCGTGCAGTTCGACATGGAGGCGCGAGCCGTCGGCCGAGACCGCGGTCAGTTCGCCTACGGGCACGGGCGGCGCGTCCTCGCGCCGCAGCAGCCTGCTCATGCGACAGCCTCCTCGGCCGGTGCCTTGCCGTCCTCGGCGGACCCGGGCTTCGCTACCCGGATCACCTCGTACTCCGCCAGGTCGACCGACCGCGTCGCCCTGCGGAACTCGGCCGTCGTCCCCGGCCAGACCGTGGTGTTGCGCCCTTCGGCGTCGAGGTACCAGCTGGTGCAGCCGCCGGTGTTCCACACGGTGCGCTTCATCCGTTCCTGGACCCGGTGGTTCCACGCCGTCACCGCCGACTGGCGTGCGCCGAGTGCGGCGCGCCCGCCCAGGACATCCAACTGGCGCAGATAGTCCGCCATGTAGTTCAGCTGCGACTCGATCATCAGGATCATCGAGGAGTTGCCGAGCCCGGTGTTGGGGCCGATGATCGTCATCCAGTTGGGGAAGCCGACCGCGGTCGCGCCGCGCAGCGCCTCCATGCCTCCCTTCCAGTGCTCGGCGAGCGTGATGCCCTGCGCGCCGACGACCCGTTCGGCGATCGGCATGTCCGTCACATGGAAACCGGTGCCGAAGATGATCGCGTCGACCTCGGTCTCCGTACCTCCCCCAGAGACTCCGTCCTGGGAGGTGCCCCCGCCGCCGACAACCGTGGAGCCGCGCACCTCGGTCAGACCTGAGGCGACCACATCCACATTGGGCTGGGCGAGCGCCGGGTAATAGGCGCTGGACAGCAGGATGCGCTTGCAGCCGATGCGGTACGAGGGCGTCAGCTTGGCCCGCAGTGCCGGGTCCTTGATCGACCGGGCGATGTTGGACTTGGCGATCTTCTCCACCAGGCCGAGCTGGTTCGGGTGCTTGGTGAAGGCGCTTACCTGCAACTCCCTTATGCCCCAGAGCAGTCCGCGGCGCGCGGTGCCGGTCAGCGGCAGGGTGCGGTGGAGCCACCTCTCGGCGCCGCTGATGGCGCGGTCCATGCGGGGCATGACCCAGGGCGGGGTGCGCTGGAAGAGCGTCACCTTGGCGGCCTTGGGCTGGATGGCCGGGACGATCTGGATGGCGGAGGCGCCGGTGCCGATCATCGCGACGCGCTTGCCCGTGAGGTCGTAGTCGTGGTCCCAGCGGGCGGAGTGGAAGACCTTGCCGGGGAAATCGGCGAGCCCGGGTATGTCGGGCGTCTTCGGGTCGGAGAGCGGACCGGTCGCGGAGACGACGGCGTCGGCGGTGATCGTGGCCCCGTTGGCGCACTCGATGCGCCAGTGCAGCTCGTCGTTGTCCCAGCGCATCACGGTCACTTCGTGGTTGAGCCTGAGATGCGGGCGCAGCCCGAAGGTGTCGGCGACGTGCTCCAGGTAGGCGCGGATGTGCTCCTGCCCTGAAAAGGTGCGCGGCCACTCGGGGTTGGGTGCGAACGAGAAGGAGTAGAGGTGGGACGGTACGTCACAGGCGCAGCCCGGATAACTGTTGTCTCGCCAGGTACCGCCGACGGAACCGGCCCGTTCCAGGACGACGAAATCGGTGGTGCCTTCGCGGCGGAGCCGAACAGCGGCGCCGAGGCCCCCGAAACCGGATCCGATCACCGCCACTCGTACATGCTCGTGCTGGGCCATGCTGCCGCCTCCCGCGGTACGTCACACGACTCTGCCAGCAATCACTGGCATTGTTGGGAGGGTAGAGCAGCGCCGTACTGATGGGTAGAGGTCGGACCGAGGAAAGTTACCGGCGGTACAACATAGGGTGCCTCTGTGGCCGAAGGACGCGAGCATCGTGAATACCGCATGGAGGAGCTGGCCAAGGAGGCCGGCATCTCCGTACGGACCCTGCGCTTCTACCGGGAGCGCGGACTCATCCCGCCGCCGCGCCGCGAGGGCCGTATCGCCTGGTACGACGACCGCCACCTGGCCCGGCTCCGCACGGTGACGGGCCTGCTGGAGCGCGGCCACACCCTCAACGGCATCGCCGACCTCGCCGCCACCTTCGACAGCGGCCGCGATGTCGCCGAAGTGCTCGGCCTGGGCGAACCGACCGAGGAGACCCCGGTCCGGCTCAGCCCCGAGCAGCTCGCCGACTACTTCGAGGGCGAGTCCACCCCGGAGAACCTCGCGGCAGCGCTCGACCTGGGCTACCTCGCTGTGGACGGCGAGGAGATCGTGCACATCAGCCGCCGGCTCCTGGACGTGTCGGCGGAGCTCGTACGGGAAGGGGTACCGCTCGCCACGGTGCTCGCCGCCGGCCGCCGCGTCCGCGAACACGCCGACGCCCTCGCCGAACTCTTCGTGGAAGTCCTGCGTGCCCACAGTACCGAGCAGGAACCGCCCCAACTCCGCCCGCTGGCACGGGCGGTGGTGGACGCCGAGCTCTCGATGGCCTTCGACCGGAAGCTGCGCCGCGCCGACGGAACGCACCCCCCGAAGGCGGACTGACCACGCGGCGCGCCGGGAACCCGGCCGGGGCTACCGCTCGTACGTGACCGTCACCGGGGCATGGTCGCTCCACCGCTCCCCGTGCGTGGCGGCACGCTCGACCCACGCCTTGACCGCGCGCGCGGCCAGTCCCGGGGTCGCCACCTGATAGTCGATCCGCCATCCCGAGTCGTTGTCGAACGCCCGCCCGCGGTAGGACCACCAGGAGTACGGCCCCTCGACGTCCGGATGCAGCGCTCGCACCACGTCGACGTACCGCGCCTCGTCGAAGACCCGGGTCAGCCAGGCGCGCTCCTCCGGGAGGAAGCCGGAGCTCTTCCTGTTGGCCTTCCAGTTCTTCAGGTCGGCCTCCTGGTGCGCGATGTTCCAGTCACCGCAGACCAGGACCTCGCGCCCTTCGGCCGCCGAGCGCCCCTTGAGCCCCTCCAGATACGGGAGGAACGCGGCCATGAACCGCTCCTTCTCCTCCTGCCGCTCCGTGCCGACCTCGCCCGAGGGCAGATACAGGCTCGCGACCGTGACACCGGGCAGATCGACCTCGACGTACCTGCCGCTCGCGTCGAACTCCGCACCCTCGGTCCCGCCGAAGCCGCCGAAGCCGATCTGCACCCGCTCCGGCGCGTGCCGCGTAAAGAGGGAGACGCCTGCCCGGCCCTTGGCGGCGGCGGGCGCGTGGACGGTGTGCCAGCCCTCGGGCTCCCGCACCTCGGCGGGGAGCTGCTGCGGCTCGGCCCGGACCTCCTGGAGGCAGATCACATCAGCCTCGGTCCCGGCCAGCCACTCGACGAAGCCCTTTTTCGCGGCGGCGCGGAGGCCGTTTACATTTACGGAGGTCACAGTGAGCATCAGGGCACAATACCGACAGACCCAGGCCGCATACGTGTACCATCACCCGTATGAATATCCAGTCGCGGCCTTTCGATCACCCCGATGCCGTCAAACTCAACGACCAGGTCCAGCTCGAATACATCGAGCGGTACGGGGACGGGGGCGATGTCACCCCCCTGGACGCCACGATGTTCGATCCGCCGCACGGGCTGTATCTGCTCGCCTACGACGAGTCGGACCACCCGGTCGCCACGGGCGGCTGGCGTTCCCAGGAGCGGAACGACGAGGGCTACTCCGACGGCGACGCCGAGATCAAGCGGATGTACGTGATCCCTGAAGGCCGGGGCCACGGCCTCGCCCGGCGCATGCTCGCCGCACTGGAGGCCGACGCACGCGCGGCGGGCCGTACGCGCATGGTCCTGGAGACCGGCGACAGGCAGCCCGAGGCCGTCGCCCTGTACACCTCCAGCGGCTACACGCCCTGCTCGAAGTTCGGCCACTACCGGACGTACGAGAACAGCATCTGCATGGCCAAGCCGCTCCGGCAGCCACAGCTCTGAGCCGCCTGACCGCAAGCTGCCTCACCGCAAGCCGCCTGACCGCAAGCTGCCTGACCGCTGCCTCACAGGCAGGCGAGGAACCCGAGCAGAGCCGCGTTGAACCGTTCCGGCTGCTCCAGATTGGGCATGTGGCCCGGCCCCTCGACGACGGCCAGCCCCGCGCCCGGGATCAGCCCGTGCGTCACCCGGGCGTCCTCATTTACCCGCCTGATCGAATGACAGGCACACGGTCCAGTCGCGAACATGCCTGTCTCACAAGGGAATTGCTGCCATCTCCAGGGAAACCCTGCAGCCCTCCTGCGTACACGCCGTGGAACTGGTCGCCGTCCTCACCGCGGCCGTCCCCTTCGCGGTCGGCTCCCTCCAGGTCACCCTGAGCGGCACGTTCCCGCTGTGCGAAAGGATCTGGCTGATCGTGGCCCTCGGCGCGGGCCTGGCGGTCTTCACCCTCCTGCTCGTGGGCGGCACCTGGCTGATCACCCCGCCCCGCACCCATCTGCGCCCCGCCGCCGCTGACCGGCCGGCCCGGCTACTCACTGCTGAGTGTGACAAAGCGCGCAGGCTCCGCGAGAACCTTGCGGGCCCCCTGCTCATCCGCGGTGCGCGCGGCGAGAGTGGCTTCGGCCAGGCGGGGCGGGGCGGGGCGGGAGAGCTTCTCCGAACTTGAGACCACGAACCGCGCGGCTGTCGACTTCGGGCAGGCAGAGTCCCGCCCCGGTATTCGCGCGGGCCATCGTCCAGGCCTCAAGAGTGACGTCGTCGCGGAGCCGGATCCATTGATCGTTGACGCGCCGGTGCGGGGCCACCACCGAGGGAAGTGTGGCGGCCAGGGTGGCGTTGGCGCGGTGGCCGGCCCAGGTCCACCAGCGGATGTCACCGTCCGAGCTCCGAATGGCGACCGTGCCACCAGGGTGGACGGTATGCAGGTGCGCGTCGCGAGCCTCGGCGAGCTTTG
This sequence comes from Streptomyces finlayi, assembly GCF_014216315.1. Classification (NCBI taxonomy): domain Bacteria; kingdom Bacillati; phylum Actinomycetota; class Actinomycetes; order Kitasatosporales; family Streptomycetaceae; genus Streptomyces; species Streptomyces finlayi. The sequence continues at coordinate 4,619,141 of NZ_CP045702.1, read as the reverse complement.
CGGCTGCCCTCTTGGTCACGCGGATCGGCGGATCATTGCCCAGGAGGACGTCACGGGCGGCGCGGGTGAGGGCGAACGAGCGGATGCGCTCGGAGCCGAAACCGCTCCATCTGGCGCGGCCACCCTCGTCGGCCGGCTCCACGAAACAGCGCTTGCGGCTCCAGTCGACGTACGTCACCAGCCAGTTGCGACCTGCGAGCAGAAGTTTGCGCGGGCCCTCGATCTCTTCGGTGAGCAGGTCCGGGTCGGTGCGACCGATCTCCGTGCGGCCGTTGAGAACAGTGAACTCCGGTGGGGCGGTGAATACTGCCGTGAGGTTCATGAAGTGGCGGTGACCGTAGCGGCGTTCGGCCTCCGGTCCGACGAACAGCAGCCCGCCGTCCTGATTCAGGTATCCCTGCTCCACGAGGTGGCGTACGACTGGGGCCGCGCCCGGACCGAAGGGGCCGAGGCCTCCACACCACTCGTGCCACAGGTTCTCACCCACCCGGCGCTCCTGCAGACACAACGCGAGTAGCTGCTGGGCGACCAGGTGGCGTGGCTCGGGAGGAGCAGTGACGGGTTCCACCCAGCCGCTGGACCACTGATGAAGGACCGCAGCTGCGGAGAGCAGTCCTTGGTCGTCGAGGGCGAGAAAGAGACAGTTGCGTCGACTGCCGGGGCGGCGCCCTGTACGGCCGAGGCGCTGGAGGAAGGAGGCGACGGTTGACGGTGCGTCGAGCTGGATGACGCGGTCCAGGTCTCCGACGTCGATGCCCAGTTCCAGAGTGCTTGTGGAAACGATCACGCAGTCGCGGGCTTCGGCGAAAGCGGTCTCTGCGCGCCGCCGCTCGTCCACGGACAGTGAGGTGTGGGAAAGGAAGGTCGTCACGCCCTTGAGGCGCAGCTTCTCACCCAGCTCCTCGACGGTGCGTCGGCTTTCGCAGAAGACCAGCCGTTTCTCGCCCCGGTGCAGAGCCGTGATGACGGTTGCGGCATTCGCGATGGACCCGACGTAGTCGAGCTCGATGTCGCCAGGGGGCTGTGCCGCCGTTGCCGCTGCCTCTCCTGATCGCTCGACCAGATGGGGCGCGACGACCCGGGCCGGGCGTCGACCTCTTCGACGCACACCGTCCTGGCCACATGGGTGCAGTCGCACTGGGAGATCGAGAACCGCCTGCACTGGGTCCGCGACGTCACCTTCGACGAAGACCGTTCCCAGGTCCGCACCGGCAACGCCCCCCGCGTCATGGCGGGCCTGCGCAACACCGCGATCACCCTGCTCCGACTGGACGGACACGACAACATCGCCGCCGCCTACGACATCACGCCCGCAACACTGACCGCCCCATCAACCTGCTCCTGACAGCGTGATCAACAACTTTGCCGGAGCCCTGCCCCGAACGCTTCGGCCGCCGCCCTCGACCACCCGAGATACCCAAGACGGCCTGGATCAACGACCCGGCCAAGCGCCGCGAACCCGCACCACAAACCCCATAGCGATACGACCGTCTCACTGGACTTGAAATCTTCCGACACCGGGGCACTCGCGCGTGTGGTCGAAGAGGCGCGGGACTTCTTCCTCGGCGCTTTCGGTGCGGGCGAAGCGGTCGCGGTAGTCGCGTTCTGTCTGGTCTTTCAGCCCCACACGGTGTGGTCCGTCTCCGGTACGGGACGACGGCGGCCTGCTGGTCCTTGTCCCTCCTGCGCGGTCCCGTAGACGTGGGTCGGGGCCAGGTGAGGGCAGGGTGGTGAAGGTGATGTCGGGCAGGTAGGGCTGCACGTGATTGCGGATCCACTGATGATACTGCTGTCCCGGGGCGCCCGCCCGTATCGGCCAACGGCTGAACCCAGCGCGCCCGCCCTCCCGCGGTGCGGGAGGGCGGGCGCGCTGGGTGCCGTGTTCGCTCGCGGCTACAGCTTCCGGTCTCCTCGCCAGGCGACCGACGTCAGCACAGCCAGGCCACCATGTGCCAGACCCTTGTACGTCACGGTCCGGAGCGGTCCGAGCTCGTGGGCGGTCCGCTCCGCGAGCTGCGCTCCCTCCCGGAACAGCCGCGGCCACTCGTCGTCGTACTTGCCTTCCTCCCGGTAGGTGATCTCCAGGTTCAGCGTGGTGTCGATGCTCCGCGCCCAGGTATACAGATCGGCGACGAGGCTGTCGGACAGGGACAAGCCGGCGGCAGGGTCGTCCGGGAAGAAGTCCCCGAATCCGTCGGAGCGGAGCGGCCCGAACTTGAACTCGCCCTCGACCGTGATGTCGAGCGGGTGCGGGGGCGTGCCGTGTTCGTCACGCTCCCAGTGGAGGCGGTCGCAGCCCCAGCAAACCCACTTCGCTGTCCGGAGGTCCTCGTCCCAGTAGCGCACCCCCCACGACGGCCCGAGGTGTACGGCGAGTCGCCGAGCCGCCGCCAGCCCCTGCTTGATGTGGGCACGCCGGTCCGAGCGGGAGGCAAACCCCTCCGGCCGATGGGCCGACGTCCAGGAGCGCAGCATGTCCACCAGATCCGCAGGCAGGTCCAGCCGGACGTCGTCCAGCGGGATGTTGCGGGTGTAGGTGTCAGGCTCTTCCCAGGCTCCGGGGTCCTCCGGCTCGTGCAGCGGCGACACGTCACCCCGTGGCTGCACCAGCACGGGCATGGGCCACACTTCGTCGTGGGTCATACGGGGTTCGCTCCTATCACGTATCCGTTGTCCCCCACGCTAATGGCCACCTTCTGGGTCTTGCCGTTGAACGTGACCTCGAAAATCGGCCTCCCCGCACCCTGGGTGCCGACCTTCGTGCCGTGGGTCAGCACCGTCTTGACGAGGGCCGGGATGTCTTCCACCCGGACGCCGGCAGTGGCGAACTCCCCCGCGTGCCGGAACACGATGTGGATCAGGCCCGCGTGGGCGTTGCCCTTCTCGAGCCAGGCGAGGGGAAGGCCGGGCTTGGCGTACGTGGCCACCCAGATCGTGTCGGCCTTGTTGAACTTCACGCCGGACGCGGTGAGCTGCTCCAGCAGCTTCGGGTCCAGTGTGCCGCGGGCGATTTTGGCCCGCTCCGCCGAACCGACCGCGATGCGCAGGCCCATGCCTGCCGCGGACGTGGGGTCGCCGATCTGGAGGACGCCCTTCTCCCCGAAGATCTTCTTCAGGTCCGCCAGTACCTGCGCGGCGTTCACCCCGGTCTTGGCCGCTACTTCGGCTCGCGCGGCGAGCTTGACCGCTTCGGCGAGTTTCGTAGCGACCGAGGTCGGCACGAACATCGCGGCGACCCAGGCACAGCTGGACTTGTCGCGGTGATAGCACCGGGCGACGTCACCCAGCACCAGTTCGTACAGAATCGTGCCGGCCGTGTCCCCGAAGAGGTTCTGCCAGCCGAGCCGGGTGATGTCACCGAAGCTGAAGTGGTGGGTCCAGTTGTTCGTCTGGTCCTTGAGTGTCTCCGTGCCGAGGAAGACCGTGTCCGACTTCGGGCAGCCGGACTCGGTGGCGGGGACCTCGGGGTTGACGCAGTAGTAGTAGCTGACCGTGACATCGACGTGCAGCTCGTACGTGACGGTGCAGCCCTGGGGCACGTAGTCGCAAGGGTTGAGCTGCTTGGCCGGGCCCGCCTGTGTGATCTTGTCGATGACATAGAACGCACCGCCGATCCCGGTGCCGGCTCCGCTGTTGACCTGCTGATTGGCCTCCTTGCGTTCTGCGGACTCAGCCGCCTCCTGTGCGGACTCCGCGTACTTCTGGGCGTCCTTGGCGGCTTCCTCGGCTGCCGTGGCAGCCTCGTCGGCGCGCGTCGCGGCAGCCCTGGCGTCCTCAGCGGCCTCTTCGGCCTGCGTCGCGGCGGTGCGGGCCGCGTCGGCGTCGAGGGCTGCATGGTCCGCTGAACTGCGGGCTTGGGTGGCATGCCCCTCAGCCCGACCGGCCGCCTTTTCGGCCGCTATCGCGTCGGCCGTTGCCTGCCGGTCGTACTCGATGGTGCGGGCCAGTGACAGCTGCGCCTTCGCGGCGGCCTCGGCGGCGGCTGCCGCGTAACCGAGAGCTTCCTTGGCGTAGCCGCGGGCGGTGGCCGCGTAGCCGGCGGCGTTCGCCGCGTGCTGGTAGCCGGCCTTGGCGTCGCCCTGTGCCGCGGCGGCGATGACCTTGGAGGCTGCCGCCTCCTCCGCGGCGTTCTTGGCGTGGGCGTCCGCGACGGCCTTCTGCTGCTCGGCGATGCTCTTGGACGCCTGCCCCGTCAGCACCACGAGCCCGGCGGCCGAGTCCTTGGTGACGTAGGGCGAGCCAAGCTGGATCGCGTCGTTGGCGGGTGCGGCAACCTGGGCGGCGGCGTTACCCGCGTCCACGGCGGCCTGGGCGGTGACGTGGGCGAGGCCCGCTGCCTTCGCCGAGGCGACCACGGCCTTGTCGGCCTCTGTCTGGGCCACGTCGGCGTGCGACTTGGCGGTCTTGGCCTGGGCCTCGGCCTCGTCAGCCATCTTGACCGCCAGCTTCGCCTCGGCCGGAAGATTTCAAGTCCAGTGAGACGGTCGTATCGCTATGGGGTTTGTGGTGCGGGTTCGCGGCGCTTGGCCGGGTCGTTGATCCAGGCCGTTTGGGGTATCTGGGGTGGTCGGGGGCGGCGGCCGAAGCGTTCGGGGTGGCGGGCGTATGCCTCGGCGAGGGTGACCGCGCGCTGGTCGCGGACTTCCTCGGCGGTCCCGAAGTGGACGGATGCGGGGGTGTGCCAGCCGATGCCGGAATGCCGGTGCTCGTGGTTGTAGTACGCGATGAAGGCGTCGAACCACTCGCGGGCGTGGGTCAGCGAGTCGAACCGTTCGGGGTAGTCGGACATGTACTTCGTGGTCTTGAAGTGGGCCTCGCTGTAAGGATTGTCGTTGGAGACCTTCGGCCGCGAGTGCGACCGCGTCACCCCCAGGTCGATCAGCAGCTGGGAGACCTTCTTGCTGGTCATCGAGGTGCCGCGGTCCGCGTGCACGGTCTCGGGCACGATGCCGTTGCGGGTGATGGTCTCGCGGATCAGTTCCTCGGCCCGTGTCGCTGATTCGGCCGCTTCGACGGTGTGGCCGACGATGTACCGGCTGAAGATGTCGATGATCACGTAGGCGTGATACCAGACGCCCTTGACCGGTCCGGCCGCCTTGGTGATGTCCCAGGTGAACACCTGCGAGGGCCCGGTGGCGACCAGCTCGGGCACCGTCCTGGCGGGATGGGTGGCCTGCCGTCGGCGCTCGCCGCTCTGCCCCTGTTCGCGCAGGATCCGGTACATCGTCGAGACCGAGCAGTGATAGCGCCCCGCGTCCAGCTCGCGGGCCCAGATCTGCGCGGGCGCAAGCTCGGCGTACTCCTCGCCGTTCATCAACTCCAGCACCACGGCACGCTCTTCGTCCGACAGGGCCGACGGCTGCACCTGCGGGGCACGTTCTTCGCGTGGTGGCGGGGGCCGGAGCCGGCGGTAATGGGTGGCCCTGGACCGACCGGTCAGCCGACAGGCGGCCGTGATGCCCAGCTGGGCCTCGACGCCGGTGAACGCCTCGTCCACGACAGGGCCGGCGGCAGGATTCAGTCCGCGCTCTCGGAGATCATTTCCAAGAGCGCGGAAGCTTTTCCCATGACTTCCAGTGCGGCCTTGTTCCGGGCCAGTTCCTTCTCCAGCCGTTCCACCTGGCGGCGCAGTTTCTCGTTCTCCGTCTCGGCGGCCGGCTTCTTCGGCCTCGCCGGGCTGGTGCGCTTGTCGACCAGCTTTTCCAGGGCCCCGGCATCCCGCGCGGCCCGCCACTCGGTGACGTGCGAGTGGTACAGGCGCTCGCGGCGCAGGACCGCGCCCTTCTCGTTCTTGGGCGCGGCGTCGTACTCGGCGACGATCCGCAGCTTGTACTCCGGACTGAACGAACGGCGCTTCGGCCTGGGGGCCGGGTCGGATCCCGTGGGATTGGTACTGGTCATGAGGGGATAGTTCTCCTGTCAGTGCCCTCTCAGGCTAACCCGCCGAAGCGAGACGTCTCACCCAAGGCTGACAGAGAGGGGCTGCGGCGTGCTCGGCGGCGTCGATGGCGTCGGCCGCGGCGCTCGTCGCGGTCCGCACCGCCGCATCGGCCCGGAGCTTGGCCGCCTGGGCGCCGTCCGCCGCCGCTCGGGACCTCTTGGCGGCGGCCTCGGCGCGGGTGGCTGCGGCGTCCGCTTCGGCTGCCGAGCTGGTCGCGGCGTCGGCCGCGGTCCGGGACCGGCCGGCCGCCGCCTCGGCGTCATCGGCGAATCCGGACGCGGCGTCCGCCGCCGCCCTGGACTCCCCCGCATCGCTGTCGGCCGAGTGCGCCTCGGCGAGCGCCTCCTTCGCGTCCGCCTTGGCACGCGCCGCGTCAGCCTTCTGCTCCGCGTCCCAGGCGTCGTCGCGCAGGTCGCGCGCTCTATCCTTGGCCGCTTCCGCGTCCTCCTTGCGGGCTACCGCCGTGGCCTCGGCGGTCTGCGCCTTGCCCTTGGCATCGTTGGCCTTCGCCGCTTCCGCTTCGGCCGTCTGCCGGTGCTGGGCGGTCTCCGCCTGCTTGGCCTCGGCAGTCGCCTTCTCCTTCTTCGCCTTCGCCTCTTCCGCTTCGGCCGCGAGCCGTTTGGCGTGCGCGTCGGCGGCGGCCACCTTCCCATCGGACTCCGCCGCCAGTGCCTGGGCCAGCTTGGCCTCGGCCGTCTCCTTGTCCTTCTTGGCTTTGTCCCGGTGCAGCTTGGCGGCATCCGCCGCGGCCTTCGCCTGCAGCTCGGCGGTGTACGCCGCCTCCTTGCGGAACTCGGCCTTCGACTGCGCGGCCTGGGCCAGCGCGCGCTGGGCGATCGTCGCACTGTCGCTCGCCGCGGCACGGGTGGCCGCTTCGGCGGTCTCACCGGCCTTCACCAGCGCGGCAAGCGCCGCTGCGGCGCCCTGGGTGACCTGGGCCTTCTGCTGACCGACCAGGAGCCCGCGACCGCGCGGCGTGCCCTTGGCGTCCGCCACCGCGTAGGCGGCCTTCTCCGCCGTCTCACTGGTGGTGGCGGCGTTCGCCGCGGCGGCCGCCTGTGCCTTGATGATGCCGAGCTGCGACTTCGATGCCGCCTGGGCGGCTGACAAGGACGCGCTCGCCTTGGTGAACTGGGCCGCAGAGGTGACGGGGCCGTTGTGGGCTGAGACCTTGATGGTGAGCTTCTGCGCGGTGGTGGTGTTGCAGGTGTCGGTCAGGGCGTCCTGGCCGTTGGCGAGCGACGACAGGCTCAGGCACTTGCCCGTACCGACGCTCTTGATGGTCGTGGCGGCCCGGACGTTGTACTCCCAGGTCTGCGCCGGCGTACTGCCGCACGTCCACAGCTGAATCTTCGTGCCGCTCGCCGTGTTGTTGGACGCCACGTCGAGGCACTTCTGGGAGTTCACGTTGCGCAGGTGCAGACCCGGGTCGTCACCCCATACCTCCCACTGCTGGGCCGGGGTGTTGTTGCACGTGTACATCTGGACGGCCGTGCCGTTGGTCTTCCCGCCGCCCGCGGCCTCCAGGCACTTGCCCGCTGCCCCCGGTATCTGGATCACCGTCGGCGACGTGCCTATCCAGCCGACTCCTCCGGCGGACCAGTAGTCCTGCCAGCGGGTCAGGTGGTCGGCCACCCACGAATGGCCCAGCATCTGTCCCAGCGCCTTGGAACCGGTGGCGAGCGCATTGGTGGCGGCCTTGTTGGCGTTCAGGATCTGGTTGCGCTGGGGGGCTTGCGAGGCGATCTCCTGCTGCCACTCAGCGGCGGCGGTGGCGGAGATATTGCCCAGCACACTGTTCGGATCCAACGGGTCGCGCCATGCGCAGGCGGAGAAGCGGGACTTGAGGTCCTCCACCGCGATGCGGTGTTCCGCTGTGCCGGGCAGAGGGGCGGTGCGGGGGAATCCGCCCGAGCCCAGGAAGAGACGGGCGTTGTCCGCACCGGGCTGCTCCAGGGGCCAGTCCGTCAGATGTTCGTAGGCGTCCCGTTCGGCGATCGCACGGTTCCACTCATCGGTGGGAAGTCCCGGATCGGGATCCTGCCCGTACAGCGGTGCGCCCAAGTCCTTGACGGCCTTGAGGGTCTGGTCGTCCGCCGCGGGGGTCGGGTCCTCGTAGAAGTCTCCCTCCTCCTTCCAGAACCGGTCGGCCACCCACTGGCTCAGACCGGTCTGCGAGTGGAAGTCCTTCTGACCGTCGTCACTGGTTCCGGGCGGCCAGAGGAAAGCCGCCTGGGTGAAGCCTGCCGGGTTCTCCAGCCCGGCGAGCGGTGCTTTCCAGCTGTTGTGGAGCGTGTCGATGGCCGCGAGCTCCGCCTCGGCGGCGTTCCGGTCCTTGCCATAGGCCGTTGCGAGGGGCGTTTCCTCCCAGTGGTCGCGGTTGGCCAGCATACGGAGCTGTTCGGGCGTCTGGCCGAGTCCGCCTTGCGCCGTGTCGGACATGGATGGTCCGCCGAGCCGCAGCACGTCGCTCATCAGGCACTGGTCCTGCCGAAGCTGCTCGGCTGCGGTGTCCTTGGACCAGCCGTAGTCGGCGACCGGCTCGATCGCCGGTGAGGCGTTGCCGGCGAGTGGGCCCGGTTGGGTGGCCAGGCCGACGAGAACGGCCAAGGCCGTAACGGATGTGACGAGCGTAGTGAGCAGCGCGGATCTGCGCGATCTGCATCCGGTTGACCATGATTTGGGTGGCAAAGGAGCATCCTTCATAGCGAACGAGGGCAGGCGAGGGCGACCGTCCGACGCCCCGGAGCGGTGATGGGATCAGCCCGCCGTCCGGGCGGGTCAGGCCCGACGGAGAATGCAGAACCGATGCGGAGCCAAGGCATATGCGCGATGAACCAATGTCACGGCACACTTATCCGCCCTGCCCCCGTGGCGGCACTGTTCCCCCGGCCGCCGAATAACGTGTGCGCGTCACGACGGATCGGTCAAGATCCTCCGACGCGCACGGCGGTCACCTTACTCATAGGTAGGCGAATCGAAGCAGGAGGTGATCGCACCGGAGGAACGCCCTGAAACGAAAGGGATCACACGGGTAGCCAGGGTTCAAAATGTGTATATGTCGTGGCCGTTGCGTGAGCTAGATGTCTAGCAACGGTGAAAACGAGTGCGACGAGGCTGCCCCCTCTCGGCCAATATTCGGCCGATATTCACCCGTACCGCGATGGGGATCGTAGGGCGGTGCGCCGTTCCCGGGGTACCTCCTGGGCGATGCCGGCCCAGGTCTTGGAGCGCAGGACCCGGCGACCCTGCATCGATTTCTTGATCGCGAAGTAGGCCGACTCCACTTCCCACCTCTCGTGATACATGCTGACCAGGTCGGATGCCGGATATCGGTGGTGGTCCAGGAGGTTGGTGGCCAGTCGGTAGAGGCCGGTCCGGCAGCCCTGGCTGGTGGTGATGGTGATCTCGCACTCGATGATGCGGACCTCGATGTCGCCGAAGCGGGAGAGGTAGGAGCCGTCGTCGTAGCGGGCCAGGACCGGCGGTCTGCGTGCCGCGGTGACGCGGGCGAGGAAGGCGGCCTCCGCGGCCAGGAACGCGTTGCCGGAGAAGCCCCGGTCCAGTAACACGATCATGCCGGCGTGCAGCGAGCGCATCAGTCTCCTGCCCTAGCGGATCTTTGCCAGGTCGACCATCGAGCCGTCCGTGACCCCACCTCCGGCGAGCACAGGCCCGTAGCGCTCATCACACGATCGTGATCAGCGCACTCGCGGGCCCACGAACCCGGGCGGTAGCCGTCAACGGGCGTCGAGAACTGCCCGGCGGATGCGGCTGACGTAGGCATGGACGTCGGGTCCAGGCGTCGGTTCGGTGGACGGCTCCTGGGTGGAGCCGAGGCCTTGCGTGGTGCGGCGGCAGGGGCCGCAGAGGCCGTCGGGAAGGGCTTCGGGCCGGCCGGGGGCCCCGCATTCGGTGCACTCGACGGTGAGGCGTCGAACGGGCCCGACGGTCGCGTCCGGGGCGCGGGTGGCGGGCAGCTGGGGCGGGATCTTCGTGACGAGGCGGCGCCGGATGAAGCCGACGGGTGAGCCGACCGCTTCGGGGAGGCCCGCAGCCAGCGCCCGGATGAGGTAGTTCGCGTCCACACCGCGTGCGAACCAGCCGTTGGCCAGCTCTTGCAGGGCTTCGCAGTCGGCGGCGGAGAGGGCCAGGCGCGGTTCGACGCGGCCGAGTTGCGCCAGGGCCAGGTACGCAGGCGAGGGGCACCCGGGGCCCGGCTGCTGAGGCACGGCGGGGCCGCGTACAGGCTCAGGTGCGACGAGCGGCTCCTCCGGCGGGAGGGCCGGCGGGACCTCGGCGGCGGCCGGCACGGCGGGCACGGGCGTGGAGGGCTCCGTGAGGGTCCAGGGCTGCGGGGACGCAGTCCCGGGGGCCGGTGCTTCCGGGGCGTCCCGGTGGTCGAGGGCGGCGAGGAAGGCGGCCCACCATTCGTTGTCGCGTGCGGTGCGGGACCAGTAGGTGTGGAAGACCCAGCGGACCTGGTCGCCTTCACCGGCGAGGCGGCGTACGCGACGGAGGTGACCCGCGACGGACAGAGCGGTCAGGGCGGAGGCGACGGCTTGCTGGCCGTAGAGCGGGAGTTGCTTGGCCAGCGTCTTGACGTCCATGGCCGAACCGTCGGGCAGATGGTCCACGAACCCGGCGACGTACCGCTCCCGTTCGGGCAGCAGCGAGAACTCCCGTCCCGTCGGCGCGGGTTGGTGCGGGGCGGTTCGCTTGCCGTAGCCGGGACTGGCCTTCGGGTACGGGCGCGAGGATGTGGGCCCGGACAGGGCAGCGCTAAGGTGCTGAGTAGCCACGAGATCGGGTCCGTTCGATCTTGGGGTGAGACCCCGGCATGGTGCGGTCAACACCGCGTCGGGGTCGTTTCGTTGTCGCACCGTAAGCAACCGTGACGCTTCGCTGCAAGTTGGCCACGATTAGTCATACTTGCTGGCCGTGACGGGGCAGGGAGGGGGGAAAGGTTTTCCCTAACCCTCTTTCCCTACCGGGTTAAAGAAGGCGCTCGGCCCTCGGACCTCGTATCCCGACGCCCGAATCCCGAAGCTCAAGCGTCGGGCGCAGCCCTCTGTTCGTACCACCCGAAGAGTGAACGGCCGGTCCCGAAGCTCGGGTCCCGGGATTCGAGCGCCGAGGGCCGAGGACCGAGCTCCGGGTGGTGACGCGTGCGCCTCACGCCTCACACCGAAGCCCACTCCCCCGCGTTACCGCCCTCCGCCCGCAGCTCCTTCAACGACAGACCGTCCAGCACCGCCCACTCGCTCACCCGGTCCACGACATCCACCGTGCGGCCGTCCAGAGCCGGTGTCGCCTGCGGGTCCTCGGCGGGAACCAGGAGCCACAGACCATGCGGAGCGTCCGCGGGGCGGCGGGCCGCCTCTTGCAGCGTGACCAGGAGTTCCCGGCCTCGGCCTCCCAGTAACGGGCGGGCAGTCCGGCCTGGTGGGCCAGGAGGATGGTGCGCGGCCCCGCCTGCTCGGCGACAGCAGTGACGCGTACGGCGACGCGCTCCGACGCGAGACGGGTGTAGGAAGCGAGCGCGGGCCCAAGGACACCGGAGGCCGCGAACGTGGCATCCGCCTTCAACAAGGCCTGCCACCGCACACCTTGCTCCTCCGCCAGCTCACGCAGGGCGGTGAGGAACAGCTCGTCGAGCGAGACCGGCACGACAGCGAAGCGGGATGCCAGCCTGGCTGCGATACCGGGAAGTTCCGCACCCTTGAGAGTGAGCGCGAGGAAGCCACCGCGTCGGCGGGAGGTATCCAGACGCGCGCTAACCCTGCCCTGCTCGGACAGGATGGTCACCAGCTCGTCGCGGATCCGGCGAAGCCACGGCAGGGCTGCCCACTGCTCGATCGCCGCGAGCTGATGCTGCGAGACGGTGGGCTGACTGATGCCCAGCGCCTTGGCGATGGCGGGCTGGGCCGGCCAGGGATCCAGCGGCTCAGCGCCGGGCAGCTGGAGCGTGGTGCGTACGACGTCGGGGCGCGGCTTGGTACGGCGGTTCCCCTCTGCCGGGGTGAGCCGAGCGGCCAGCGTGTCCACCGACTCCAGAGCCTCCTCGGAAGCATCCGACGCAACAGGCACAGGTGCTTTGGCCGCGGACCTCTTGCGCAGGTCGTGCGTCCACTGGCGATGACGCCGGTTGAGCTCCTTGCGGATCACGTTGCCGGCGCCCCGGGCACGGGAGATCGTGTGGGGCGGGATGTCCAGCAGGGCTTTGACAGTGGCTGCGCCCAGGCCTGCCGCGACCGAGACGGCCCGCGGAGACAGCCCGGCAGCCTCCAGTGGAGTGGTCAGACCGGCAGCAGCGGCGACCTGCTCGCGTACATCGTCGATGTCCTCGGCGTTCATGCCCACGGTGGCCGGGGTGGTGGCCGGGCGAGCCGAGTCCGCCGTACGGAACAGCTGCCGCCACCCCTCGGCCATCTGGCGCAGACTGTCGTACCGCTGCTCGACGTCCCGGTGCAGGGCGCGCTCGAAGAAGCGGGTGAGACCCTCACTGAGTGCCGGGTCGACCAGTTCACGGGCGACATACAGCTCGGCGTCGACGACGGTGAGCGGGTCGCTCTGGCCGTCACCCCACACCGGGCGTTCACCCGAAGCCATCTCATGGAGTGTCACGGCGGCGGCGTACCACTCGGCGTGATCGTCATAGCGTGCGCGGCGGCTGCCTCCCAGGAAGGGGTCGAGATAGCCGCGGGTCCCCGCATGGATGTCCTGGTCGGGCGCCTCGGCTAGAGAGAAGTCGAACAGCATCAACTGCCAGGAACCGTCGTTGCGCTTGAACAGACCCAGATTGTCCGGCTTGATGTCCCGGTGGCGCACCCCTCGGGCGGCCAGGCTGTCGAGAGCGTCGAACAGGTCGTTGCCGAACCGCTCCAACTGGTCGTAGCCCAGAGAACCCTGCCCGCGCAGCCGCGATCCGAGGCTGACCGGGTCCCGGTCTGCGGGCGAACGGAAGCCACCTGCGTACTCGATCTCCAGCACGGTGCGACCGGCCAGTTCGCGGGGCTCGGCGAGCAGCTTGGCGATGCGGCCGCCGCCAACCTCCTTGAGAGCCTCGGCCTCCGCATACAGGCGGGCGTCCTTCTCACGGTCGAGGGCGACCTTGAAGACACGGGGAGAGTCCGGCTCGGCCGCTCCTTCGTCCGCCGTGCGGCGCACCAGCAGCGCGCGGGCGGCGGCTCCGGTACCGAGCACCCTGGCGACCGTCCACGTACTGTCCAGGGGCTGGCCGGGCAGCACGGCCAACGGGTCCGCGACTGCGCCACCCGGCTGCTCGGCCGCTGCCGTGTCAGCCTCTGCAGCGTCCAGGAGACGCAGGAAATCGTCAGGTGAGGCCAGCCGCTCCTGCAGATCGGCGGCGGTGGACTGGAACACCACAGCGTCCAGGGCTGCGGAGATGCTGTCGGCAACCGCGTACGGGTGGAGGCCGCCCTCGGCGGCAAGCCGGTCCACCAGGGTGCTGCGCCGGTCGGCAGGCGGCCGACCGGAGCCCGCGTCCAGGGCGCGTGGTTCCAGCCGCCAGCCGTCCCCGAAGCGCAGGTGCGCCGTCGATTGGCTGACCCCGATGCGCTTCATCAGCTTTTCGAGCAGCTGACTGTCCTGGGTGGTGACCCGCCAGCTCTCCCGCTCGGGCGGCAGACTCAGACACCCGGCAGCCCGCTCGCGCTGTCGTTGCGGCCGAAGACCGCGGTGCGCTGAAACTCGTCCAGCTCGCTCACCAGATCCGCGTCGTGGAGGAAAACGGCGGGCTTGATGAAGGGAACCCGCCTCGGATCGTCCCCCGAGGCTCGTGCCGCGCGCTCCAGTTGGCTCTTGAGTTCCTTCGCCTTCAGGTCGGTGAGATGCAGCGGATTCTTCAGCGTCCGCACCCGGTCGGCGTGGAACTGCCAGGTGTCCCCGTGGTTGACCACTCGGCCCGGGTGGCCTTTCAGCTCCAGCAGGTACAGCCCGCCCGGTACGGCGATCAGCAGGTCACACTCGTTGACCCGCCCGGAGGCACTGGTGAACTGGAACGTCGCCCACGCCCGGTACGGCTCAGCCTGAGGCATCAGCTGCCGCACATGGTCCAGTCCTTCCTGCTCCCACCGGTAGCCGGAGCGACGCGGCTGGAACCAGCGCTCGCGGCGAGCAGGAGGACCGGGCTTCGGGGCGGACTGCCGGGGGCCTGACGTCACCGGAAGACCTCCTGGATCTGGTCGGCATGGGCGGGGCAGGAGCAGAGTGCGAAGGGCACGATCCACCACGATCGCCATACCCGTACGGGGCCGTACCCGGACGGCATCCTAGTCGCCGATCACCAGGCCGGGACGTCGCATGTTTCTGGCCGTACGTAGTTGCTGTACGACGCCAAAGAGCCCCTACCGGGTTTCCCCGGTAGGGGCTCTGAGCTGCGGTGGACCTGTGGGGATTTGAACCCCAGACCCCCTCGATGCGAACGAGGTGCGCTACCAGACTGCGCCACAGGCCCTTGCAACGAGTGAAACTTTAGCATCCCCACAGGGGTGCTTGGAAATCCGTTCCCCGCTGGTCAGCGAGTCGGCGTTCCGGGCGTCTCACTCGTTGGCAGCGCGGGGGCGGTCGTCCTCGTCGTACTGGTCGAACAGCGGGGTACGGCCACGCTCGCGGTTGCGGCGGGACGGGTTGCCGCGCTGGCGTGGCGCCGGGTCCGCCGGGGGCGCGACGGGGTGCGAGGTGCCCGTCTGGGTGGGTTCCGCCGTGCTGGAGCGTGCCGCACTCCACGTCTCCGGGTCGTTGACCTCGACGCCGCCCGAGGCGCGCGGGGCGACCGGGGCGGTGACGTACGTGGGGAGGGGAACCGGGACCGGCTCCCAGCTGTCGCCCTGGACCCGGCCGCGCTCGCGCTGCTGGTCGACCCATTCCGCGTGGTCCGTCTGCTCGACGAGGGCGCGGCGGCCGGCCTCCTGCGGGGAGACGGTGGGCGCGGGTTCCGGCTGGGGGTGGCGCGCTTCGGGCTCCTCGTCGGGCTCGGTGGGAGCCGTCGTCGTGGACTGGTGCCTGCGGGGGCGGTTCTCGCGCAGCCGCTGGGCGGCCATCTCCGCCCGGCGCCGGTCCATCGTGAACGCGAACCGGTGCCGCTCCTTGGCGCGCAGATGCACGATGTACGTGCTCAGGAGCACGGCCGGCACGGCCGGGGCCCACAGGAAGCCGAGTCCGCCGACCGCCGCGACGACCGCGCCGAGGGTGAAGGCCAGGAAGAGGACGACGGTGGTACGACGACGGCGGGCCAGGAGCTGCGAGCGCTGGGCCCGCCGGGCCCGCTCGGCATCCGCGCTGGACGTGCGCGGGCGTCTGGTGGGAGCGGACCGCTCCTGCCCCGGGCGCCCCTGCGCCTCCCGGCGCTCCCTATACGTGGAATCGGGCGCCTGGTGCTCATGGACCGGACGGCCAGGCGCCCGGTCCGGAGCGTGCGCCGGGTCGTGCATCCGGGCCTCGGTGTGCGCCGGAGGCGCGGCAAAGGCCCGGACGTCCGCGGAACCCAGTCGGTCCGTGGCCGCGTCCGGGTCGACGTCGGGTGTCGCCTCCTCGGCGGCGCGCTCCTCCAGCTCCTTGGCATAACGGCGCTCCATGGCCGCCCGTCCGGACAGCAGCCGGATGGCGGTGCTGAAGCGTTCTGTCGGACGTGCTTCGTTGAGCTCGTCCTGCCGGCGAAGCCACATCGGCACCAAGTAGGCGGCCCAGGCCCCGACGATGACTGCGTAGATGAGGCCGCTGCTGCTCACGCTCACACCGTAGAGGGGTTTGTGCGGAGGCATCCGCCAATTGGCCCGGTGTGTCGCACGATCTAGCTGATATCACGGACTTTTTTTGTGATTGTTCGGATCAACAGTCGACGTTTGCACGTTCGTTAGCGGTCAGACAGCGATCAATTTCGAACACTTATTTCATTTCGCGGGGCGGGTGCGGGGTGCCGGGTCTCGACTGGTGCCAGCGCCGCAGCAGCCCCTCGGGGACCTCGTCCGCGGTGAGCGCGTAGATCAGATGGTCCCGCCACGCACCGTCGATGTGGAGATAACGTGGACGAAGCCCTTCCTCGCGGAATCCGAGTTTTCCCACGACTCTGCGGCTCGGCGCGTTCTCCGGGCGAATGCACACCTCGATGCGGTGCAGCCCGACCGTACGGAAACAGTGATCGACGGCGAGCGCGACCGCGGTCGGCATGACACCCCGGCCCGCCACCCCCTGGTCGACCCAGTAGCCGACGTGACCGGAACACATCGAGCCCCAGGTGATCCCGGCGACCGTCAACTGCCCGACGAGCCTGCCCTCGTACTCGATAGCGAAGGGCAGCATCCGGCCGGCGTTCGCCTCTGTGCGCAGATGACGGATCATCTGACGGTACGTAGGGCGCTGCGCCATCGGTCCGCCCGGCGCGGGCGGCGGCACGGTCGCCTCCCAGGGCCGCAGCCAGTCGCGGTTGCGGCGGTTGATCTCACGCCATTCGCGCTGGTCACGCAGTTTTATGGGGCGCAGGACGATCTCGCCGTCGCGAAGCGTCACCGGCCAGGTCGGAACGTTCAGCTCGCGCTCCCCGGTCGGGGGTGGTCGCCACCGCGGAGCTGGTCGACGGCGTGCACCAGGAGTCGGCCGAGGACCGCGAGTCCGTCGCGTACGCCACCGGTGGAGCCCGGCAGGTTCACGATGAGCGTGCGGTCCGCGACGCCCGCGAGACCGCGGGAGAGCGCTGCCGTGGGGACCTTGTCGCGGCCCTCGGCCCGGATCGCCTCGGGGATGCCGGGGATCTCGTGGTCGAGGACGCGGCGGGTGGCCTCGGGGGTGCGGTCGGTGGGCGAGATGCCCGTACCGCCGGTGGTCACGATCACGTCGTACCCGGCTTGCGCTCCGGCACGGAGCGCGGCCTCCACCGGGTCACCGTCCGGGACGACCTGCGGTCCGTCGACGGTGAACCCGAGACCGGTGAGCGCCTCGGCGATGAGCGGGCCGCCCTTGTCGGCGTAGACGCCGGCGGACGCCCGGTTCGACGCGGTGACCACGAGTGCGCGGTACGGGGCGCTGGCTGCCCCACCGGTACCGGAGCCGGTCATTCCCCGGCTCCTTCCGGCGCCTGGCGCCGGTAGTCGCCGGACTTGCCGCCCGACTTGGCCTCGACCCTGACGTCCGTGATCACTGCGGCCTTGTCGACCGCCTTGACCATGTCGATGACCGTGAGCGCGGCCACCGAGACGGCGGTCAGGGCCTCCATCTCGACGCCCGTGCGGTCGGTGGTCTTCACCGTGGCGGTGATCTCCACCGCGTCGTCCGCGATGCTCAGATCGACGTTGACACCCGAGACGGCGAGCGGGTGGCAGAGCGGGATCAGGTCCGGGGTGCGCTTGGCGCCCATGATTCCCGCGATCCGCGCCGTGGCGAGCGCGTCTCCCTTGGGCACGCCCTCGCCTCTGAGCAGTTCGATGACGCGTGGGGAGACGAGGACCCGGCCGCTGGCGCGGGCGACGCGCGTGGTGACGTCCTTGTCGGACACATCGACCATCCGGGCGGCGCCCGCCTCGTCGATGTGCGTCAGCCTGTTCTGCGTACTCACTGAACTCCGCCTAGCGGTAGGGCGCCGGTTGCCCGCTCGGCCCGCACCGTGGTGCGGGAAGGGGGTCCGGGGGGTATCCCCCGGGAAGGCACAGCGGCAGATACCGTACAGCCACCGGGCGGAAGTCAGCGGAGCAGGATGACCTGGGTCGTCGTGCCGGGCTCGGCGGATGTGACGTCCTCGGGCAGCACGATCAGCGCGTCGGCCTGGGCGAGCGCGGCGATCAGATGCGATCCGGCACCGCCGACCGGGGTGACGGTGCCCGCCTCGGCGTCGTACGTCCCGCGCAGGAACTGGCGTTTGCCGGCCGGTGAGGCGAGCGCCTTCTCGATCGCGAGCGTCGCGGTCACCGTGGGCCGGTGAACGTCCTCGAGACCCATCAGCGTACGGATCGCGGGCCGGACGAACAGCTCGAAGGAGACGTAACTGGAGACCGGGTTGCCCGGCAGCGCGAGCAGCGGGGTGTGGTCGGGGCCGATCGAGCCGAAGCCCTGGGGCTTGCCCGGCTGCATGGCCAGCTTGCGGAAGTCGATGCCACTGCCCGGCTCGTCCTCGTCGCCCACCGAGGACAGGGCCTCCTTGACCACGTCGTACGCACCGACGCTGACGCCACCGGTGGTGACGACGATGTCGGCGCGGATCAGCTGGTCCTCGATCGTGGCCCGCAGTGTCCCGGCGTCGTCGGCGACGGCGCCCACCCGGTACGCGATGGCTCCCGCGTCCCGGGCGGCGGCCGTCAGCGCGAAGCTGTTGGAGTCGTAGATCTGGCCGCCGGTCAGCTCTTCGCCCGGCTGGACCAGTTCGCTGCCGGTGGACAGGACGACGACACGGGGGCGCGGGCGCACCCTGACCGTCGCGCGGCCGATCGCGGCGAGCAGTCCGATCTGCGGCGGTCCTACGACCGAGCCGGCGCGCAGGGCCAGGTCGCCGGGCTGGACGTCGCTGCCCCGGGCCCTGACATGGGCGCGGGCCTCGACGGAACGGTGGACGCGGACCTCACCGCTCGCGCCCTCGGGCGCGTCGCTGTGGGCCCGCATGGTGGATGCCGGGCCCTCGCCCGTACCGCCGTCCGTCCACTCGACCGGGACCACCGCTTCGGCGCCCTCGGGCAGCGGGGCACCGGTCATGATGCGGGCCGCCTGCCCGGGGCCCACGATCTGATCGCCGGTCAGTCCGTCGCTGCCCGCCGCGATGTCACCGATGACGGTGAGGACGGCGGGGAACTCCTGGCTCGCACCCTCGACATCGGCGATCCGGACCGCGTAGCCGTCCATCGAGCTGTTGTCGAAGGGCGGCAGCGCGACCTCCACCATGACGTCCTCGACCAGGACGCAGCCCTGGGCGTCGGGCAGTTGCAGCTCGATGGGTTCGAGCGGCTTCACCGAGCCCAGGATGTCGTCCAGGTGTTCGTCCACCGACCAGATCGTGCTGCTCACGGGGTTACATCTCCTCGGTGACGTATCTGCGCAGCCAGGTCCGGAAGTCCGGTCCCAGGTCTTCACGTTCGCACGCGAGTCTGACAATGGCACGCAGATAGTCGCCCCGGTCACCGGTGTCATAGCGGCGGCCCTTGAAGACGACTCCGTGCACCGGACCGCCGACCTTCTCGTCCTCCGCCAGGAGCTGCAGCGCGTCCGTGAGCTGGATCTCGCCGCCCCGGCCGGGCTCGGTCTGACGCAGTATTCCGAAGACGGCAGGGTCCAGGACGTACCGGCCGATGATGGCGAGGTTGCTGGGTGCGTCGGCCGGGTCGGGCTTCTCCACGAGGCCGGTGATGCGCACGACGTCCCCGTCGGCGGTGGGCTCCACGGCCGCGCAGCCGTACATGTGGACCTGCGAGGGCTCGACCTCCATCAGAGCGATGACGCTGCCGCCCTCACGCTCCTGGACGTCGATCATCCGGGCGAGCAGCGGGTCGCGCGGGTCGATCAGGTCGTCACCGAGAAGCACGGCGAAGGGCTGGTCACCGACGTGCGGCGCGGCGCAGAGGACCGCGTGGCCGAGGCCGCGCGGGTCGCCCTGGCGTACGTAGTGCATGGTGGCCAGGTCGCTGGACTCCTGAACCTTGGAGAGCCGTTCGCCGTCGCCCTTGCGGGTGAGCGCGTTCTCCAGTTCGTAATTCCGGTCGAAGTGGTCCTCAAGGGGACGCTTGTTACGGCCGGTGATCATCAGCACGTCGGAGAGACCGGCTGCGACGGCCTCTTCGACGACATACTGGATCGCGGGCTTGTCGACGACCGGCAGCATCTCCTTGGGAGTGGCCTTGGTGGCCGGCAGGAAGCGTGTGCCGAGACCTGCGGCCGGGATGACGGCCTTGCTGATCCTGGGAAACGACTGAGTCATGCCCAGAACCTTAACCGGTGAGGATGGGCGGAAGATGAGCGTCCGGTTAATTTTGTACTCACTTATACCCATACGAGAATAGTGTGAGCGCCCGTTGAATGACGAAACATCAGGAAAGGCGTCCCTGCGACGCGAATTGCTCGCCGTCCGGGCCCTCCTGACCTCGCAGAGCATTGAGGAGACCGCCGCGGCCCTCGCGTCCTCGGCACTGGAGCTCCCGGAACTGGCGGACGCGCGAACGGTCGCCGCGTACGTGTCCGTGGGGCGCGAGCCGGGGACCCGCGCGCTGATCGACACGTTGCGCGAGCGGGGCGTCCGGGTCCTGCTGCCGGTGCTCCTCCCGGACAACGACCTCGACTGGGCGGTGTACGAAGGACCGGAGCATCTCGCCCGGGCGGGTCGCGGACTGCGTGAGCCGGACGGCGTACGCCTGGGGCCCGGCGCCGTCCTCGGCGCCGACGCCGTCCTGCTGCCCGGTCTCGCGGTGGACGGGCGCGGGATGCGGCTGGGGCGCGGGGGCGGCAGTTACGACCGGGTCCTCGCCCGGTTGGCCGCGGCGGGCGCGCGGCCGGCGCTGGTCGTCCTGCTGTACGGGAACGAGGTGGTCGCGCGGGTCCCGGAGGAACCGCACGACCACCCCGTGGACGCCGTGGTGACGCCGGCCGGAGCGCGGCGTTTCACCTAGGTCCTGTCTGGAGTTCCAGCGCGGGAGAAGGAGCGGCGTCCGGTGCCGTCGAATCCAAGGCGGAGGAGGGAGCGATGGCGGAGCCCTCGCGACTGACGACAACGCCGGAGGCGGCGGTGCCGGACGCCGCGACGCCGCGGGGGAACTCCAGACAGGACCTAGAGGCGCCGAGGCCGGGCCTCATGGCTTCTTGAGCGTCAGGTGGTCGACGGTGGACTGCTGCACCGCATTGGTACCGAAGGACCAGTCCAGCAGTTCACCGTCGGCCCACTTGTCCGTCTGATCGGTGTAGTGCGAGCTGAACGCGTGCCCGGAAGCGCCGGTGAGGTTGATCCAGCGTGACTTGTCCCAGTCCCCCACGTTCACGATCATCCGCATCGAGGGCACCCAGATGACCTCGTAACCGCCTGCCGCGTTCCAGCCGGTGGCGTTGACCGCGGCCTCGCCGCCGCTCAGGTTCCACGGGCCGCGGTTGAGCGCCCGCTGGAGAGGGCCGGGGCCCTCGGTACCGAGGGTCTGGTTCTTCAGGGTCAGCTGGTGCAGGCGCCCCCAGCTCCAGGTGGACATGTCCTTGCCGAGCTTGGCGGTCAGCTCCCAGCGGGCGTCCTCCATGGCACGCCCGAAGAGGTCGTCGCGGCTCTCCAGCGCCTCTTCGCGGCCCTTGGCGGGCACCTTCCACCACTCGTTGTCCTGGTCATCCACGATGTTCTGGACGATCTGGAACCAGCGGTCCCCGCCGTCCGGCTGCGCCGAGTCCGCGTCACGCTGCCCGCACTCGCGTACGAGTCGCTTCTGCTCGTCCAGCGGGCCGGTGCTCTTCGCCGGCGGAACGTTGAGGCAGTCGCCCTGCGCGCGCAGCTCCTTGGGGAGCTTGTTGCCGAACGCCAGCTTGAGGATGTTGCGCCACACCGCGTTGAAGTACGCGGCGGCCGCCGAGTCGGACTCCTGGGTGTAGTCCCAGCCCTCCAGCAGCTTCTGCGCCTCACGGACGTGCTGGTCGGCGACGCCGGTCTTCATCAGCTTGGGCACCAGCAGGGCGGCGATCGCACTGCTGTTGTCCATCTGCATCTTCTGCATGTCGTCGGTCGAGATCTTCTCGCCGCCGTCGATCTTCTTCGCGATCAGGTCGTTGATCCGCTGGCTGCGGGCGCCGTATCCCCAGTCCTTGGTGAGCAGGTGGGGGTACTTCTCGTCGATGACGGCCTGGTTGGCGGTGACGATGTAGCCGCGCTTCGGGTTGTACTCGTAGGGCAGCTCGTCGAACGGGACCGGCTTCTTCTCCCAGCCGTACTCCGAGGTCCAGCCGGGGCTCGGCAGCGTGCCGTCACCCTTTGTGCGGACCGGGATCCTGCCGGGGGCCTGGTAGCCGATGTGGCCCTTGGTGTCGGCGTAGACGAGGTTCTGCGAGGGGACCTCGAAGTGCTCGGCCGCCGCCCGGAAGGACTTGAAGTCCTTGGCGCGGTTGATCTCGAAGACTGCGTCCATGGACCTGCCCGGTTCCAGGGCGGTCCACTTCAGGGCGACCGCGTACCCCTCCGCGCGGTCGGGGGCCGAGTTGGTGACGGGGGCCTTCTGGCCCACCTTCTCCAGCTCGTTGCTGCGGTCGGAGACCACGGGGCCGTTGTTGGTCTCGCGGACGGTGATGTGGCGGTCCCTGCCGCCCGCGACCTTGATGGTCTCCTCGCGGGTGACGAAGGGCTTCACCTTGCCGTCGTACTGGTAGCCGTCGTCCGAGACCTTCTCCAGGAAGAGGTCGGTGACGTCGGCCCCGAGGTTGGTGAGCCCCCAGGCGATGTCCTGGTTGTGGCCGATGATCACACCGGGCATCCCGGAGAACGTGTATCCGGCGGTGTCGTACCGGCAGGACTCCGAGACGGTCCGGCAGTGCAGACCCATCTGGTACCAGAGCGAGGGCAGCATCGGCGCCAGGTGCGGGTCGTTGGCGAGCAGCGGCTTGCCCGTGGTCGTGTAGTCGCCGGAGACGACCCAGGAGTTCGATCCGATACCGCTGCCGTTCGGGCCGAGCAGCGCGGGGATCTCGTCGAGGGTGTCGGCGAGGGAGGAGAGCTGGGTACCGAGGCCCTGCGTCGCTCCCTCCGCGGTCCCGGCACCGGCACCGGCACCGGCGCCGATGTCGTCCGAGGGCACGGCGGCCGGGTCGAACTCTCCGGTGACCGGGGAGACCGCGCCCTGCCCGACGATCGGCTGGTGCTTCTCGTACGGGTAGTCCGGGTACAGCTCCTTGATCTGCTTCGCGCTCAGCCTGCTGGTCATCAGGGAGCGGTCGATCTCGTCCTGCATGTTGCCGCGCAGGTCCCAGGCCATCGCCTTCAGCCAGGCGACCGAGTCGACCGGGGTCCACTCGGCGGGCTTGTAGTCGTTGGTGAGCCCCAGGGCGGCGTACTCGACGGACAGGTCCTTGCCGTCCTTGCCCTTGAGGTACGCGTTCACCCCCTCCGCGTACGACCGGAGGTTCTTCTTGGTGGACTCGTCCAGGACGGTGTCGTACTCCTTCTGCGCGACCTGGCGCCAGCCGAGGGTGCGCAGGAAGGAGTCGGTCGCCACCTGGCCGGAGCCGAACATCTCGGAGAGCCGGCCGGACGTCATATGACGGCGGACGTCCATCTCCCAGAAGCGGTCCTGAGCCTGGACGAAGCCCTGGGCGCGGAAGAGGTCGGCGTCGGAGTCCGCGTAGATCTGCGGGATTCCGTAACTGTCGCGTCGGACGTCGACGTCGGCGTCGAGAGCGTCGAGGTCGATCGAACCGGTGGTCTGCGGGTACGAGGCCCGCACCGTGGAGACGGACCAGAACGCGCCATAGCCGACACCCGCGACAAGCGCCAGCACCAGGACGATCACGAGCAGACGGGCGCGTCGCCCCTTCTTCCTGCCTGGCTTCTTCGCATCGGAAGAACCGGAAGAGGCGGTTGTGTTGGCGGGCATCGCTGTCCTTCGAGGGGCAGGGTGGTCCTGGGAGTGCAGGAGCAACCATAGGCGCAGCGCGGAAGCCACTCGGACGCGGTATGGAGATGCATCCATATGCGCACCGTTCGCACGAACACTCGAGCGCATCAAGAAAGCGTAAAAGATTAGGTAAGGTAACGAAGTACCGACCGTCGGCGCACGGACCGACAGGCGCACGCAGGGAAGGGACGAACACTGACAGTCCACATGCTCAACGAACTCCTGCTCGTCTGTTCACTCGTCCTGCTCGTCGCCGTGGTGGCGGTGCGCATCTCGTCCCGCAGCGGGCTCCCCAGCCTGCTCCTGTACCTCGGCATCGGTGTCGCCATAGGCCAGGACGGCATCTTCGACGTCCGGTTCGACAACGCCGAACTGACGCAGGTGATCGGCTACGCCGCACTGGTCGTCATCCTCGCCGAGGGCGGTCTGGGCACGAAGTGGAAGGAAGTCCGTCCCGCCCTGCCGGCCGCCGCGGTGCTCTCGACCGTGGGCGTGGGCATCAGCGTGGGTGTCACCGCGGCCGGAGCGCACTATCTCGTCGGCCTGGAGTGGCGGCAGGCGCTGATCATCGGCGCGGTCGTCTCGTCCACCGACGCCGCCGCCGTCTTCTCCGTGCTGCGCAAGGTGCCGCTGCCGTCCCGGATCACGGGCGTCCTGGAGGCCGAGTCCGGCTTCAACGACGCCCCGGTCGTCATCCTCGTGGTGGCGTTCTCCGCCATCGGCCCCGTGGAGCACTGGTACGTACTCGTCGGTGAGATAGCCCTTGAGCTGACGATCGGTGCGGCCATCGGTCTTGCGGTCGGCTGGCTCGGCTCCCTCGGACTGCGCCATGTGGCGCTGCCCGCGTCCGGTCTGTACCCGATCGCCGTGATGGCCATCGCGGTCTCTGCCTACGCGGCGGGCGCGCTGGCGCACGGCAGCGGATTCCTAGCCGTCTATCTCGCGGCGATGGTCCTCGGCAACTCCAAGCTGCCGCACTGGCCGGCCACCCGCGGTTTCGCGGACGGGCTCGGCTGGCTGGCCCAGATCGGCATGTTCGTGCTGCTCGGCCTGCTGGTCACACCACACGACCTGGTCGCCGACTTCTGGCCCGCGATGATGGTGGGGCTGGTCCTGACCGTGGTGGCGCGACCGCTCTCGGTCTTCGTCAGCCTGGCACCGTTCAGACTGCCGCATCGCGAGAAGACGCTGATGTCCTGGGCCGGACTGCGCGGCGCCGTACCCATCGTGCTCGCGACCATTCCGATGGTCTCCGGGATCTCCGGCAGCACCAGGGTCTTCAACATCGTCTTCGTTCTTGTCGTGGTCTACACCCTGCTCCAGGGGCCGACCCTGCCCTGGCTCGCGAAAGCACTCAAGATCTCCGACGATCCGTCGGAAGCGGCGGACCTGGGCATCGAATCGGCGCCCCTGGAGCGGCTGCGCGGGCATCTGCTGTCCGTCGCGATCCCCGCCGAGTCGAAGATGCACGGGGTGGAGGTCGGCGAGCTGCGACTGCCCGCCGGGGCTGCGGTCACGCTCGTGGTCCGGGACGGCAAGAGCTTCGTACCGGCACCGTCCACCGTGCTGCGGCGCCGCGACGAACTGCTGGTGGTGGCGACCGACCCGGTGCGCGACGCGGCCGAGGCCCGGCTGCGGGCGGTCGGCGAGGGCGGCAAGCTGGCGGGCTGGCTGGGCACCGGGGGCGGCTCGGGGAAGCCCGGCTCCCGGGCCGGTTCGCGCACCGGAGCGCGTGGCGGACCGGGGCGTACCAGGCGGCCGGGTGGCCCGGAAGGCTCCGGCGGTTCGGGTCGTTCCGGGCGCTTTGGAAGTCCCGGTGGGTCGACGCGGGTCGACAGTACGCCGCACCTGGCGCACCTGGCGAAGAAGCTCGTCAGGGGCATCGGTTCGGTATCCGAATCCGGTGACAAGCGGTCCGACTCCACGAAGACGCATCGCTGATCCCGGTCCTCAGTGATCCCGGTCCCGGCGATCCCAGGCTCAGCAGAGGCACCTGTACGCAATCGCAGGAGTACAGGTGCCGCTGCCTGTAGCATGAAGGAAATATCATCGACCCAATCTGATCGACCACCTCTGCCTGACGCAGAGCTGGCGCGACCGTATGGCGGTCGTGGCGTCCCTCCGCCTCTGTAGCGAGCCGCCCGGCATCTACCGCAGTTCCGCGCGAAGAGGACAGCTCTCGGCAGCTCCCGCACGAGTCGCGCATCTTGCGTGGTGGACGTGCCGCAGGAGCCAAGCCACCAGGCGGCAGAAAGGCAAGGACCGTGGCGTCCACGGTCTCCGACCGCCCCGGTTACGGGCAGTTGCTGCGCACCCCCGGTGTGTGGACCTTCCTCCTTCCGGGCTTCGCCGCACGGCAGCCCTTCGCGATGCTGACCATCGGCATCGTCCTTCTCGTGCAGCACACCACCGGTTCGTACGGCAGCGCAGGCGCCGTGGCGGCCGTCTCCGGCGTCTCCATGGCGCTGTTCGCCCCGCAGGGCGGCAAACTCGCCGACCGCTTCGGCCAGCGGGCGGTCCTGCTGCCCGGTGTGCTGGTGCACGCGGCGTCCGTGGGGGCGCTGCCAGCGCTCGCGCTGGCCGACGCACCCCTGTGGGTGCTGTTCCTCGCCGCCGTGCCCACCGGCGCCTCCATCCCGCAGGTCGGACCGATGGTCCGGGCCCGCTGGGCCGCCCTGCTGGGTGCCGCCCCCGGGCGTCCCGCCTCGCCGCTGATGTCGACGGCCGCCGCCTTCGAGTCGGTGACGGACGAGTTCACGTTCGTCGTCGGCCCGGTTCTCGCGACCGCCCTGTGCACCGGCGTACACCCGGCGGCCGGTCTGCTCACGGAGGCCGCACTGACACTCGTCGGCGGCCTGCTCTTCGCGGCCCAGCGCTCCACGCAGCCCGTGCCGCGAGGCGCTGCCACCGCCGAGGCCCCGCACAGGTCCGCCCTGTCCGTTCCGGGCGTCCGGGTGCTCGCCATCACGTTCCTCGGCATCGGCGCGGTCTTCGGCGGGATGCAGGTCTCCCTGACGGCGTTCTCCGAGGAGATCGGCCGTCCGGGTGTGAACGGACTGCTGTACGGGGTCTTCGCCGCGGGCAACATGCTGGCCGGGGTCGCGTGCGGCGCCATCGTCTGGAAGAGCAGTCCCCGGCGTCGCCTGATCATCGGGTACATGGCCCTGACGCTGGCCGCGTCCGGGCTGTGGGCCGTGCACTCGGTGCCGCTGCTCGCCGGGCTCGGCTTCCTGGTCGGTCTCTTCATCGCGCCCGCACTGATCAGCGGGTACACCCTGGTCGACGCACTGGTTCCGGCATCCGCGCGGACCGAGGCGTTCACCTGGCTGACGGGCGCGGTCGCGCTCGGCCAGGCGGGA
The DNA here is from genome assembly GCF_014216315.1 of Streptomyces finlayi. Taxonomy (NCBI): domain Bacteria; kingdom Bacillati; phylum Actinomycetota; class Actinomycetes; order Kitasatosporales; family Streptomycetaceae; genus Streptomyces; species Streptomyces finlayi. The sequence goes on along the minus strand of NZ_CP045702.1, from coordinate 4,592,277 downwards.
GCGGTGACCGTGGCCGGACAGCTCGCCGACCGCCAAGGCGCGAGCACCGGTTTCGTGGTCCCGCTGGTGGGGACCGCGCTGGCGCTGGCGACCCTGCTGGCACTGCGCTCGCGACTCGCCCCGCGGGCCTCCGGACGGCTGGTCGCACGTGGTGTCGGTCACCGCGAGCCGGTCACGGTGGACTGATCGAGCGGAATACGTCAGTATGGAGCGTCGTTAGCACTCATTGAGTGAGAGTGCCAGGAGGAGCAAGTGCCGACCTATCAGTACCAGTGCACCGAATGCGGCGAGGGCCTCGAGGCGGTGCAGAAGTTCACCGATGATGCCCTGACCGTGTGCCCGAACTGCGAGGGACGCCTGAAGAAGGTGTTCTCGGCGGTCGGCATTGTCTTCAAGGGTTCCGGTTTCTACCGGAACGACAGCCGCGGCTCCTCGTCGAGCAGCACGCCGGCTTCGTCGCCCGCGAAGGCGTCAGATTCCGCTTCCTCGTCGTCGTCGACGACCGGGTCGGACTCGAAGTCGACGGCGTCTTCGTCGTCCTCCTCGTCCGCCGCGGCTTCGTCCGCGTCGGCTTCGTCGAGTGGTACGTCGGCTGCCTGAGCCGTCGTACGGACAAGCTTCAACGGGACCCCGTCGATCTTCGGACCGGCGGGGTCTTCGTGTGCGTCCCCGTGCCGTACGGAGGGCCTAGTGTGACCGCATGGTTAACGCAGAAGCTGGTGCAGAGGCAGGGAACGTGGCCGGCGTTCCGGCGGGTGGCGCGGACATCGGAGTGATCGGCGGCTCGGGTCTGTACTCCTTCCTGAAGGACGTCACCGAGGTCCGTGTGGACACCCCGTACGGGCAGCCCAGCGACTCGCTCTTCCTGGGCGAGGTCGCCGGACGCCGTGTCGCGTTCCTGCCCCGCCACGGGCGTGGTCACCACGTGCCGCCGCACCGCATCAACTACCGGGCCAATCTGTGGGCGCTGCGCTCGGTCGGTGTACGTCAGGTGCTCGCGCCGTGCGCGGTGGGCGGACTGCGGCCGGAGTACGGGCCGGGGACGCTGCTCGTGCCGGACCAGCTGGTGGAGCGGACCAAGGCCCGCACACAGACGTACTACGACGGAGTGACGCGGGCCGACGGCGTGGAGCCGAAGGTGGCCCACCTCGGCTTCGCCGATCCGTACTGCCCCCACGGCCGGAAGGCCGCCCTTGCCGCAGCGCGTGGGCGCGACTGGGACGCCGTGGACGGCGGGACGCTGGTCGTGGTCGAGGGACCGCGCTTCTCAACCAGGGCCGAGTCGCGCTTCCACGCGGCGATGGGCTGGTCGGTGGTCGGGATGACCGGACATCCGGAGGCCGTACTCGCCCGCGAACTCGCCCTCTGCTACACGACGTTGACGCTGGTGACGGACCTCGACGCGGGCGCCGAGGCCGGCGAGGGCGTCTCCCACGAGGATGTGCTGAAGGTGTTCGCCGCCAACGTGGACCGGCTGCGGTCGGTGCTGTTCGACGCGGTGACCGGGCTGCCGAAGACCGCGGACCGCGACTGCGCCTGCGCGCACGCGCTGGACGGCATCGATACGGGAGTCGAACTGCCTTAGCGGGGCCGTGCCGTGCCGGGACGAGCGTGCCAGGGCGAGCTGTGGGGCTGGTGCGGCACGTGTGGGTGTCGGAGATTTCCACAAGCTGTGCGCTGTCCACAGGGCTCAGCAGGATGTCCTCGGACGGTGGAGGGTGAGGGGAGTTCGGCGGGTCGGCCCGCCGCACTCCCCTCGTTCTTTCTCCCGTCACGGCAGGTGGTGTCAGCCATGTCCCCGTCCGCACCCCACGTACGAACTCCTTCGCTCCCGTCCGCGGCCGATGCGCGGCATCCGTGGCTGCCGGTGGTGGCACCGGCCCCGTGCGGGGTGCCTCCGTTCCCTCCTCTGCGGCTGCGTGGGGGTGGCGCACACCGGCTGCGGCGGGCGCTGCGGAGGCAGCGTCGCACCATGGCGGCGGGGCTGGCTCTGACCGCTGCCGCGCTGGCCGCTTCGGGACTCGCCACCCCCGAACTCGCCACCCCGGGACTCGCCGCCCCGGGGGCGAGTGCCGCCGGTCCGGGCGTCGCGGGGGAAGCGGCGGCCGTGCCGGGAGCGGCGGTGCGGCGGCACGGGCGCCTGGTGTCGGCGCCGGTCCGGATCGCCGATGCGGCGACGGTCCGGCTGCTGCGGCCCGGCGACCGCGTCGATGTGATCGCCGCCGACGACGCGGAATCCGACGCACGCGTGGTGGCGAAGGGGGTACGGGTGGCGTCCGTGCCGCGCCCGCCGGACAACACGGTCGCGGACGGGCCGGACGCGGGCGGCGGAGCCCTGGTCGTGCTGACCGTGGACCGGGACACCGCGACGGCGCTGGTCGGCGCCGGGGTCTCGGGGCAACTGGCCGTGGCGGTGGCAGATGCGCACTAGATCCGGGACGCGCTCCTGGTGCAGCAGCGCGGCGATACGGCCGGGGACGGCGCGGCGAGTGACAGGGGGACCGACGAGTAGCACGGGAGACGGCGCGTCCCGCCGCGGCGGAGCCGGGACGGGCGAGGCGGCGGGGCTCAGACGTGGTGAGGCGGCTTCTCGTCGAGGAAGCGCGCCAGATCCGCGGCGCTGCCACCGCTCGGAGTCCGCTCACCCCACCCTCGGTCCGTATCGTCCGAGGACTGCCTGTCCAACGGATCGTCGAAGACGAGAGCCGAGGTGGGTTCGGACTCCTGCGGCTGCTGCTCGTGCGGCTGCTGCTGCTGCGGCTTCGAATCTCGCGGTCCGTGGGCGGGGGCGGTGCTCATGTCTCCAGGATACGGCGGTGGTCAACGGTCCTTCGGATCGAGCAGCCACAGTCCGAGGACCACGAGGAACGAGAGACAGAGGAAGCCGGTGCCCCACCAGGCGGTACCGGTGCTCACCGCGATGGGAACCAAACCCCAGTATCCGCAGGGGTCGTACGGTCGTCTGCATCCTCCACGCCCATTTGGTCTTTACCCCCAAGTACCGGCGTGGGCCGTTCACCGACGAGATCCTTCCACGCTGCGAGGAAGTCATGCGATCCGTCTGTGCGGACTTCGAAACCGAGCTGGTCGAGTTCAACGGCGAACGCGACCACGTCCACCTTCTCGTGTACTACCCGCCCAAGGTGTCCCTCTCCAAGCTGGTGGGCTCCCTCAAGGGCGTCTCCGCCCGCAGGCTCCGCCACGGCTTTCTGCGGCGGAGCACCGTTGTCCGTCATCAAGGAGTACATCGAGCAGCAGGAACGTCCGACGTGTACCCGCACGCCAGAGCAGTCCAGAGAAGCGATACTTCCCGGGGCTGAAGCCCCGGAGCTCCTCGCTGGATCCCGCTGAGGTTTCTGATGGCTCGGTCACCCGGCTACCGTATGACCGTAAAAGGCGATTGATCCTGTTTCGGGTGGTTGCGGAGTGAGCGCGCCGCGCGACCGGCGCGACGAGCAAGCAGGTCCGACTCCCCCTCGACACAGGGAAGTTCACCCGAAGCATCCGAAAAGTACCGGGAACTTTTCGCGTGTGCCCTACGTTTTCCCGATCCCCGGTCACGATGTCAGACCCAGGGACTACGTTAAGCACGCACCAAGTAACACGCGGCGACGGCCTGGAGACAGCACCTTGAGCGATCCGTACGAGACAACCGAGCAGCACCTCGAGCGACTCCTGCGACGCGCCCTCAACTCCTTCGACCTGCCCGACAGCACGGTCGAACAGCTCGGAGGCGCGCTGGCGCACAGCAGCTCCCTGCATTCCTCCCACCACAGCTCGGTCCTGCACCGCGAGACCTACCGGCACACCTATCTGCTTCCCGACGGCTCCGCGCTCTCCCTCTGGGAGCTCGTCCACAGCAGCGGCCGGGACCTCACGGCCCCTCGCCGCCACGAGCTGTACGACGACGAGTCCGACGCGCACGTCGCGGCGGTGCGGCTGGCCGGCAGTTTCTCCGACGCCCCGGCCTTCGGCGACGAGAGTCCGCACGGCGACCTGGAGATCCTCACGGTCCTGATGTCCGCTCCCCCGGTCCCGCTGCCCCGGACGTACGCCCCGGACAACTCCGCGGACCACGCCCGCCGGGTCCTGCGCCGCGCGGAGAACAGCGACCGGCCGGGCGAGGAGACCGCGCGTCTGCTGCGGGCCGCCTTCGCCCACCACATCACCCAGATCTTCGGCCGGCAGTGCCCCGTCGACGGCCGGGACGCCGGTTTCACGCTCTACGAGCACGCGTTCCTGCTCCTGGACGGCAGCGAGCTCTGCCTCTGGGAGGTCGAGCACACCGCCACCCCCGACGGCCGTCACATGTGCGAGGTCTACGGGGACGAGCACGCCGCACGCCAGGCCATGGAGAGCCGCACGCGCATCTGCTGACGCGCGTGCGGTGATGCCCCCGTGCGGCCCGCGGACCGGTGAGGCCCGCGGACCCGTGCGGTCCGCGGACCCGTGCGGTCCGCGGACCCGTGCGGTCCGCGGACCGGACTCGCTCAGTGCGTCAGCACGGGCTCCGTGACGGCGTCGCCCTCCGGCCCCGGAGCGGCGTCGGCCGGGTCCTCGGCCGGGTCCTCGGCATGGGCCTTCGGCCTGGCCGGCAGAGCGAACATCAGCAGGAAGATCACAGCGAGCACACCGGCCACCCACCACAGCGACTGCTGGAACGCCTCGACGAACGCCGGTCCCATGACGCCCCGCGCCGCCCCGTCGTCGACCACTCCGAAGAAGACCACCGAGACGAGACCGAGCCCCAGCGCCGTACCCATCTGCTGCATCGTGTTGAACAGCCCGGACGCAGACCCCGAGTGCTCCTTGGGCACCTCGGAGAGCACCGCGTCCGTCAGCGGGGCCACGATCAGCCCCATCCCCACTCCCATGACGACCAGCGGCAGTGCCATCTGCCACGGGGTGATGTCCATGCCGTAGCGCTCGGACTCCCAGATGTAGAGCAGCAGTCCGGCGATCATCAGCAGCGCGCCCACCTGGAGGACCTTGCGGCCGAAGCGGGGCACCAGCTTCTGCACGGAGAGCCCGGCGGCGGCCGAGACGGCGATCGAGAAGGGGACGCCCGTCGTGCCCGCCCGCAGCTCGCTCCAGCCCAGCCCCATCTGCATGTAGAGCGTCCAGACGAGGAAGAAGATGCCGAGGACGATACCGAAGGTCAGCTGTACGGCGACGCCCGCGGCGAAGCTCCTGACCCGGAACAGGGACAGCTCGATGAGCGGCGAGCCGTCCTTGGCCGTCTTGTGCCGCTCGTACGCGACCAGCACCAGGAGCACCAGAAGGCTGCCCGCCATCGACAGATGACCCCACAGCGGCCAGCCCAGCTCGTGCCCCCGGGTCAGTGGGAAGATCAGCATCAGCAGGCCGAGCGTCACGAGGCCCACACCGACCAGGTCGAGACGGAGCGCCTTGGGCGCCTTCGACTCACTGATGAACTTGCTGCCCAGGATCAGGCCGGCGATACCGACCGGCAGGTTGATCAGGAAGATCGGACGCCATTCGAGACCGAAGAGGTTCCAGCCGGTGAGCAGCGCGCCGAGCAGCGGTCCGGAGACCGCGCCGAGCCCGACGACCGCGCCGAAGAGGCCGAAGACCTTGCCGCGTTCGTGCGCGGGGAAGGTGGCGTGCACGATGGAGAGCACCTGCGGGACCATCAGCGCCGCCATGGCGCCCTGGAGGATGCGGGAGGCGACCAGCATCTCCGGGTCGGCCGCGAAGCCGCAGAGGGCCGAGGAGACGGTGAAGCCGCCGATGCCGATGAGGAAGAGCCGCTTGCGGCCGTAGATGTCGCCCAGCCGGCCACCCGTGATCAGCCCGGCCGCGAAGGCGAGGGCGTATCCCGCGGTGATCCACTGGATCGCGCTGAACGAGGCGCCGGTGTCCTGCTTGATGCTCGGGATGGCGATGTTGACGATCGTGACGTCGACCAGGTCCATGAAGGCCGCGGTCATCACGATGGCGAGCGCGTACCAGCGGCGCCGGTCGGCCGGGGCCGCAGGGCCCTCGGTCGCCGTGCGGGCGGCCGTCGCGGACGGCAGCGGTTGGGAAGAAGTCATGGGAAGAAACTAGAGGGGCATTAGGACAGTTCGTGACCTGATGAACGGGCATCCTGGACGGCATGACAGATACCCCGGCACGCCTGCTGAATCTGCTGTCGCTCCTCCAGACGCCGCGTGAGTGGCCGGGCACCGAACTGGCCGACCGCCTGGAGGTCAGCCCGCGCACGATCCGCCGCGACATCGACCGGCTCCGCGACCTCGGCTATCCGGTCGAGGCGACGCGCGGCTCGGTCGGCGGCTACCGCCTCGTCGCGGGCACCGCCATGCCGCCCCTCCTGCTCGACGACGAGGAGGCGGTGGCCATCGCGGTCGGGCTGCGGGCCGGGGCCGGGCACGCCATCGAGGGCGTGGACGAGGCATCCGTCCGGGCGTTGGCGAAGCTGGAGCAGGTACTGCCCTCCCGGCTGCGCCAGCGGGTCTCGTCGCTGCAGAACGCCACCCTGCCGCTCACCCGGGGCGACGGCGCCACGATCGACCCGCGCACACTGACGGTGATGGCGTCGGCGGTCACCGGGCGGGAGCGGCTGCGGTTCGCGTACCGGGCGAAGGATGGTGCCGAGACCAAGCGGCTGGTCGAACCGGAGCGGCTGGTGAGCACGGGGCACCGCTGGTACCTCGTCGCGTACGACCTGGAGCGCGAGGACTGGCGTACGTTCCGGGTGGACCGGGTCAGTGAGCCGACGACGACCGGGGCCCGCTTCACTCCGCGCGAGCTGCCCGGGGAGGACGGGGACGCCGCCCGGTTCTTCGCCCGGTCCATGTCCCGGATGCAGGCGGAGCTGCCGGTCGACGTCGTCTTCCGGGCCCCGGCCGACTTCGTGGCGGCGCGGCTGCCTCGATGGCTCGGCGTACCGGAGCCGACCGGTGAGGACAGCTGCCGGCTGCGGGCGGTGTCGACGGACTCGCTGGAGTGGGTGGCGCTGAGGCTGGCACTCGTCGACTGCGAGTTCACGGCACACGGGCCGCCTCAGCTGGTGGAGTACCTGAGCGGCCTGGGAGCCCGGCTGACGCGGGCGTCCACAGCTTCCTGAAGCGGTCGGGAGCGGTGAGGAAAGACCCCCGGACATGAATGAGCCCCGGCGCCGGGGGGGGGGGTGGGCGCCGGGACTCAGCTCAGGTGCCGGTGTGAACCGGTCTTGATGGTGAGGTTACGGGTTATTGGCTCACGCCGCAGCGTCAAAGCCCGTGTCGTGAGCCATTCGCTTCAATTCGAGCAGTGCGTGCTTCTCGATCTGGCGGATCCGCTCCCGTGTGAGGCCGTGCTGCTTGCCGACTTCGGTGAGGGTCCGCTCGCGGCCGTCCTCGATGCCGTACCTCATACGGATGATCGAGGCGGTCCTGTTGTCGAGCTTGCCGATGAGGTCTTCCAGCTCCTCGCTGCGCAGCAGCGTCATCACGGATGTCTCGGGCGAGACGGCGGAGGTGTCCTCCAGGAGGTCACCGAACTGGGTGTCGCCCTCGTCGTCGACAGGCATGTTCAGACTGACCGGGTCACGGGCCCAGTCCAGGACGTTCCCCACACGCTCCGTGGTCGAGTCCAGCTCGGCGGCGATCTCCGCGTGCTCCGGGTCGCGCCCGTGCTCGCGGTTGAACTCGCGCTGCACCCGGCGGATCCGGCCCAGCTCCTCCACCAGGTGGACGGGAAGCCGGATCGTGCGGGACTGGTCGGCTATGGAACGGGTGATGGCCTGGCGGATCCACCACGTCGCATACGTGGAGAACTTGAACCCCTTGGCGTAGTCGAACTTCTCGACCGCGCGCACCAGGCCGGCGTTGCCTTCCTGGATCAGGTCGAGCAGGGGCAGACCCGCTCGCGGGTAGCGTCTGGCCACGGCGACGACCAGCCGGAGGTTGGACCGGATGAACACGTCCTTCGCGCGCTCGCCTTCGGTGACGAGCGCCTCCAGCTCCTCGCGCTTCGCCCCGCCGGCTTCGCCCTCCACCGCACCGTCGAGGATCTGCTGGGCGTAGACACCCGCCTCGAGGATCTGCGACAGCTCGACTTCCTTGGCGGCGTCGAGCAGCGGCGTACGGGCGATTTCCTCCAGGTACATGCCGACCAGGTCGCGATCGGCGATTTCCCCGCCCACGGCGCGAACACTGCTCGCCCGGCTTGTCCCACCGGTGGTGGACGAACGACGGGCGACGGCACGGGTTGCCATGCGTGCTCCCTTGCTGAGTAGGTCGCGACACCCTCTACGGGTGCCCTGCATCCGATGGAAACAACGACTGGAATCCGGACAGAATTCCCCTGGGGCGCATTCACTTTCGAGTTCATGCAGTACCCTGTCGGCCCCAGCGGGAGGACACATGGTGCAGATACCCACAGAAGTGCAGGTCAGCGCGGGATCGGAGGGGGACGTGGTGGCCCTCACCGACATCTACAACCATTACGTCCGTGAGACCGCCCTCACCTTTGACACAGTCCCCTTCACCCCCGAACAGCGCCTCCCTTGGCTGCGCTCCCACCCTGAGGACGGCCCCCACCGTCTCCTGGTTGCCCGGGAAAGCGGGAACATGCCACGTGTCCTCGGATACGCGACCAGCAGCCCCTTCCGCCCCAAGGCGGCGTACGGCACATCCGTCGAGGTGAGCGTCTACTGCGCACCGGACACGAGAGGGCGCGGACTGGGCACCCTGCTGTACAAGGCCCTGTTCGAAGCACTGACCGACGAGCACGTCCACCGCGCCTACGCGGGCATCGCCCAGCCCAACGAGCCGTCCGCCCGGCTGCACGACGCCTTCGGCTTCCGCCACATCGGGACGTACTCGGAGGTGGGCCGGAAGTTCGGCCGCTACTGGGACGTGGCCTGGTACGAGAAGTCATTGGGTTGGGAGTCCTGAGCCCCGCCGGACCCCTGGACCCCCGGGCCCCCGGAAGCGCTCAGCCGAACTGCACCGAGCGCTTGGCCAGACCCATCCAGAAGCCGTCGATGACGCTCCGCCCCTGATGGAGTTCGTGCTCCGCGGCGCCCAGCGCCACGAAGAGCGGTGCGAAGTGTTCCGTACGCGGGTGGGCCAGCCGGCCCGCCGGGGACTTGTTCTCGAAGTCCAGCAGGGCATCGATGTCCTGCGCCCGCAGCGCCCGGTCCCCCCAGTCGTCGAACTCGGCCGACCAGCCGGGGGTACCGCCGCCCGGGTGCCGGAGCGCGGCCAGGTTGTGGGTGAAGAAGCCGCTGCCGACGATCAGCACACCCTCGTCCCGCAGCGGCGCGAGCCTGCGCCCGATGTCCATCAGCTTCTGCGGCTCGAGGGTCGGCATGGAGATCTGGAGCACGGGGATGTCGGCACCCGGGAACATCTCCACGAGCGGCACGTAGGCCCCGTGGTCGAGTCCCCGGTCCGGGATGTCCTGGACCGGCGTACCGGCGCCCCGCAGCAGCCTGCGGACGCTCTCCGCGAGCCGGGGCGCACCCGGGGCCGCGTACCGCACCTGGTAGTAGTGCTCGGGGAAGCCCCAGAAGTCGTACACGAGCGGCACGGTCTCGATGGCGCCGAGGGCGAGCGGGGCCTCCTCCCAGTGGGCGGAGACCATGAGGACGGCGGTGGGGCGGGGCAGAGTGGCGGACCAGGCGGCCAGTTCGCCGGGCCAGACCGGGTCGTCGGCGAGCGGGGGCGCCCCGTGGGAGAGGTAGAGGGCGGGCATGCGCTCCACGGTGACAGTCATGACACTCCCGTTCCTCTGCGGTTCGGCTCGCTGCCGGCAATCCGTCCGAACTCGTCCCGACACTCCGTTGAACACTTCACCACTCCATTGAAACTTCAAGTTCCAATACCAAGAGACCTTAGCCCTATCTAGTTCAACTTTCAAGAAAGGGTCGTAGAGTGGACTCCATGACCACGGCAACCACCGGCGAACCGCGCTGGCTCACGGACGAGGAGCAGAGCGTCTGGCGTGCCTACCGCGACGCCACCACGCTCCTGGAGGATCACCTCGACCGCCAGCTGCAGCGCGATGCCGGCATGCCTCACATCTATTACGGTCTGCTCGTCCAGCTCTCCCAGGCGCCCCGCCGGCAGATGCGGATGACCGGGCTGGCCAAGGACGCCAAGATCACCCGGTCCCGGCTCTCACACGCCATCGCCCGGCTGGAGAAGAACGGCTGGGTGCGGCGCGAGGACTGCCCCTCGGACAAGCGCGGCCAGAACGCGGTGCTCACCGAGGAGGGTTTCGCGATGCTCCGCCGTTCCGCACCGGGCCATGTCACCGCCGTGCGCCAGGCGATGTTCGACCGGCTCACGCCGGACCAGGTGCGCGGGCTCGGCGAGATCATGCGGGTGATGGCCGCCGGACTCGAACCCGAGGACACCGGGGCGGACCTTCCCTGGCTCCGCTGAACCGGCCGGAGCACCGGCACGACCGGCCTACGCGTGCGCCCCGGCTCCGATGACGGAGCCGGGGCGCAGGTCGCAGATCACGTCGGGCGCACCGCCCGCGTCAGTGTGCGATGACCGGGATCTTGATGTCGTCCTGGACGCCGTCCGCGGACTCGGTGACCGAGCCGTCCGCTCCGGTGCCCGGGCGTCCCGTGTTGATCAGCCACACCGCGATCGCCGAGGAGGCGAGGAGGATGCCGACCGCCCACCAGATCGCGCTGGTGAAGCCGGCGACCATGGCCTGGTACTGCAGCAGCTTCGGGTCCGTGGCTCCCGCGGCGTGGTCCGCGATGTACGCCGTGGTGGCGCCGGCCGCGATGGTGTTCAGCAGCGCGGTGCCGATGGCGCCGCCGACCTGCTGCGAGGTGTTGACCATCGCCGAGGCGACACCCGCGTCACGCGGCTCGATGCCGTGCGTGGCCAGGGACATCGCCGGCATGAACGCCGTACCCATACCCAGGCCGAGCAGCAGCTGACCGAAGAGGATGACGCCCGCGTAGCTGGAGTCGGTCTCCAGCTGGGTGAGCAGCAGCATGCCGAGCGCGGCGACCAGGAAGCCGGGGCCCATCAGCAGGCGGGGCGGCACCCGGGTCATGAGGCGGGCACCGATCTGGGTGGACCCGGTGATCATGCCCACGATCATCGGCAGGAAGGCGAAGCCGGTCTTGACCGGCGAGTAGCCCCTGACGATCTGGAGGTAGTACGTGAGGAACAGGAAGAGCCCGAACATCGCGATGACGGCGAGACCCAGCGAGAGGTAGACACCACCGCGGTTGCGCTCGGCGAGGACGCGCAGCGGCAGCAGCGGCGACTTCACCAGTGACTCGGTGACGATGAAGGCGAGCAGCAGCACGACGGCGGCCACGAACATGGTGACGGTCAGGCCGTCCGTCCAGCTCGAGGACTCGGCGCGGGTGAAGCCGTACACGAGCGCGACGAGTCCCAGCGTGGACAGGATGACGCCGGGGATGTCGAGGGGCGAGCGGTTGCGGCCGCCGGCCGGCTCACGGATGACGAAGTAGGCACCCGCGGCGGCGACGATGGCGAAGGGGATGTTGACGAAGAACGTCCAGCGCCAGTTCAGATACTCGGTGAGGAAGCCGCCCAGGATCAGGCCGACCGCGCCACCGCCACCGGCGATCGCACCGTAGATGCCGAACGCCTTGGCGCGCTCCTTGGCATCCGTGAACATCACGGCGAGGAGCGAGAGTGCCGCCGGGGCGAGCAGTGCGCCGAAGGCACCCTGCAGCGCGCGGGAGGCGAACATCATCGCCTCGCTCTGCGCGGCGCCACCGAGGGCGGAGGCCGCGGCGAAGCCGAGGAGGCCGATCACGAAGACGCGCTTACGGCCCCAGAGGTCGGCGAGGCGTCCGCCGAAGAGGAGCAGCCCGCCGAAGGCGAGGGCATAGGCGGTGATGACCCACTGCTTGTTGCCTTCGGAGATGCCCAGGTCGGTCTGGGCCGAAGGCAGCGCGATGTTCACGATCGTCGCGTCGAGCACGACCATCAGCTGGGCGAGGGCGATGAAGGCCAGCGCTTTCCAGCGACTGGGATCGGGGAGCCGTGTGTCGGCTGTCTTAGACATGGGAGAGCCACCTAAGGGCGCATCGGGGCGCGGGAGTCGTGATGTCGGCGAAGAACGGGCGTGCGGTGCCGGGGGCCGGGGCCTGTGCCGTCGGACCCGGTTCGGAAGTCTCGGTGCGGCGGTGGGTTACACCGGGTGGTTCACGTCGTCGTCGGCCGGGCGTCGGGCCCGCGCCGCAGATCCTCCAGGGTCGCCGCCGAACCGGGCAGCACGGACCGGGCCGGGGTTTCCAGCCCGTCCAGGAACAGCTGCAGATGACGGTGGGTGAACCGGTCGATGTCCAGGCAGGCGATGCCGGGCAGCGGCCGGGTGAGCTGGGAGAGGGCGACCAGTACGTCACCGACGGCGATGTCGGTACGCAGGCGCCCCGCGGTCATGGCGCGCTCCACGAGTCCTTCGACGGCCTGTTCCAGGCGGTCGCGCTCGGCGAGCAGTTCGGGATGGTTCTGGTCGAAGCTGCCGGAGAGCATCGGGCACAGGGCACCGATCCGCTCGTCGGCGGCGGCGTGCACGAAGCGGCTGAGCGCGGCGAACGGGTCGGACTCCGCCGCGACGGCCTCTTCGGCCCGGTTTGTGGTGCGGGAGGTGACCGAGAGGACGACCTCGTGCGTGAGGGCCGCCCGGTCGGGGAAGTTCCGGTAGAGCGTGGCGTTACCGACGCCCGCCCGGCGCGCGACCTCGTCGAGAGGCACGTCGGGTCCGAACTCGACGAACATCTCCAGTGCGGCCGTCACGATCCGTTCCCGGTTGCGCAGCGCGTCGGCCCGCGGACGGGACGCACGGCGCCGGACGACGCAGTTCTCGGTATCGGTGCCGGTCTTCACGACGTCTGCCCTTCCCCTTCGATGTGTGGTTCCGCCTCGATGCACTCGGCGCAAGCGGGGAACTCTTCCCCGTTTAGCGGGGGGACATAGAGTCAAACGGGGAGGGAGTCCCCGGTATTTCGGCTTCGGGTGTGACTTGGGTCACAGTTACGACGGGGAAATCCACCGATCGGCGCAGTCAGCGCGCGGCCCCGAGGCGCCCGGCACAGGCTGATCGCCAGAGCGCAGTCAGAGCCGGCCGACTGCCGCGGAACCCGAAGGCGCCTCTATGCAGCAGCCCCGCCACCGGATACGCAGACACCGCCACCCGATCGCACTCGCCGGGGCGACGGCCCTGGTCATCGCGGTCATGGCCACGGCCAGCAGCAACCTCCCCGCCCCCAGCCGCGCCTCCGCGGGCCCGTCCGCCGCCGCCGAGGACTCCCCGCTCGGCGCCTGCCGGATAACCGCGGCCATGGGCGTACAGATGTCGGAGGGCATGCCGACCGCGCCCGGCTACGCGCGCTCCACGGGTCGGATCAAGGCCCTCAACCTCATGATCGACTTCTCCGACGCCCCGGGCTCGGGGACCGCGGAGGAACGCCTCGCGGAGTTCTTCCCGCAGACCTCGCAATGGTTTCGCACCAGCTCCTACGGGCGGCTCACCTATCTGCCGGAGGCACCGGTGAAGGGCTGGCTGCGGATGCCGCTGCCGTTCGCCGAGTACGGGATCGAGCGCGGCTCCCCCTACGAGCCGGGTTACCGCGACCTCGTGAAGGACCTCGTCGCGACGGCCGACCCCAAGGTCGACTTCTCCGCGTACGACCTGGTCAACGTGCTGGTCACACCGAACGCCGGCCCCTCCGCGCTGGACACCGTGCTGTCGGTGACCTTCTCCGCCAACGAGGACGCCCCGTACGCGGACGGCGTCCCGCTCGCCAACACCTCGTTCGTCTACAGCCGCCAGGACGACGGCTCGGGCTCGTACGTCGAGACCGGCTACCGCGTCCTGCCGCACGAGAACGGCCATGTCTTCGGCCTGCCCGACCTCTACACCATGGAGGGCGGCGGCTCCGTCGGGCACTGGGACATCATGTCCGAGGACTGGGGGGCCAACAACGACTTCCTCGGCTGGCACAAGTGGAAGCTCGGCTGGCTCGACAACGAGCAGATCGACTGCGCGGACCGGACCGGCACGAGCGAACACACCCTCGGCCCGCTGGCCACCGAGGGCGGCACCAAACTGGCCTTCATACCCCTGAGCGCCGAGACGGGCTACGCGGTCGAGGTACGGACGCCGGACGGCAACGACGCGGCGGTCTGCCGGCCCGGCGTACTGATCTACAAGGTCAGCTCCGACGTGGACACCGGGCAGGGGCCGGTGTCGGTCGCCGACAGCACCCAGGACAGCGGCGGCTGCACCCGGCAGCCCAACGTGCACGCCGAGCTCTCCGACGCCCCGTTCCGGCCCGGTGAGACGTTCACCGACCGCGCCAACGGCATACGCATATCCGTGCTCGGCAAGGGCACGGACGACAACTACCGGGTGCGCGTCACCCGGCCCTGACAGCCCGGTCAGTCCCTCGCGACGTGGTCCCCGACCGGGCCGCGCAGCTCACGCTTGAGAATCTTCCCGGTGGCGTTCCGGGGCAGCGGCTCCTCGCTCACCAGGACGTGGGCGGGGACCTTGAACGCTGCGAGGCTCCGGCCGACATGCGCCCGCAGCTCCTCCACCGTCACCCCGGCGCCGGGGCGCAGCCGGACGACGGCCGCGACCTCCTCGCCCAGTACGGGGTGCGGAACGCCGAGCACGGCGGCGTCCTCGACCGCGGGATGGCCGTGCAGTGCCGCCTCGACCTCGACGCAGTACACGTTCTCGCCGCCGCGGATCACCATGTCCTTGATCCGGTCGACGACACTGACACGTCCCTCGCGCAGCACCGCGAGATCGCCCGTGCGGAACCAGCCGTCGGTGAAGGCCGCGGCGGTGGCCGCCTCGTTCCGCCAGTAGCCGCGGATCAGCGACTGCCCGCGCAGCCACAGCTCGCCGACCTCGCCGTCCGGCAGCTCCTCACCCGCCGGGCCGGCGATCCGCACCTCGGTGACGGGGGTCGGGCGTCCGACACTGCCGGGGTGCCTCCGGTAGTCGGCGCCGAAGTTCGCCGTCACCCCACCGCTGGTCTCGGTCAGCCCGTAGCCGTTGCGGGGCTCGATCCGTTCCCCGTGGCGTGCCGTGAGCCGGGCGACCAGGTCGGGCGGGGCGGCGGCTCCCCCGGTGTTCAGCATCCGCAGGCTCTCCAGGCCGTCGCCCGCCCGCTCGGCGGCGTCGAGCAGCTGGAGGGCGGTGGCGGGCACGCCCGCGTAGTGGGTCACCCCATGGCGGCCGATCAGCCGCAGCGCCTCGTCGGCGTCCCACGCACGCATCAGGACGACGGTGCCGCCCGCGGCCATGGTCGCGTAGAAGCTGGTGAAGGCCGCGACGTGGAAGAACGGGAACGTCATCAGCTGGACGGGTGCGGGGCCCTGGCCCGGGAAGAGGCCCCGGCCCAGCGCGGAGACCGCCGCGTGGAAGCGCGGGTTGACGGCCGCGCCGATCTGGGCGAGCTGCGTGGCCACGGCGCCCTTGGGCCGCCCGGTGGTGCCGGAGGTGTAGATGATCGTGGCGTCGTCCTCCGGCCGGACCTCCACCTCGGGCGGTGCGGCCAGCGGGTCCGGGGCGGGGAGGTCCTCGTACCGCTCGATGCCCTCGCCCGCGGGACTCCCGTCGTCATCGGCGTGGAAGACGACCGCCCGGACCCCGGTGCGCGCGCGCCAGGCGGCCACCCTGGGCAGCCGCTCCCCGTCGACGAGCAGGACACGCGGCGCGCAGTCGTCGAGGGCGTACGTGAACTCGTCCTCGGTCCACCAGGCGTTGAGGGGTACGGAGACGAGGCCGGCCAGCTGCGTCGCCCAGAACGCGATCTGCCACTCGGGGTGGTTGCGCATCGCGACGACGGCCCGGTCGCCGGGCCGCAGACCGTAGGTACCGGTCAGGCGCCGGGCCAGGGACGAGGCAGCGGCGAAGAACTCCGCGTACGAGTAGGAGCGCTCCCCGCCGATCAGGAACGGCCGGTCGCCGAGGGCCCAGGTGGTCTCCACGAACTCCCGGAGCGTGCGCGGCCCGCCCTCGTACACGAGCGTTCCCTGTTCGCCGCGGACGACGGCGAAGGGTGCTCCGGGCGCGGTCAGCTCCGCCGCGATACGGGCGGTGGCGTCCGGGTCGCCGGCGGATGCGGGTGATGCGGATGCGGGTGATGCGGCGTGCGGCACAGCGACCTTCCTCAGCACATGCTCAGTAGCCCGGCGACGCTATGTCCGCACCCGCATGCCGTCAAGACGCCCCACCCCCGCCTGCGGGGAGGCGAAGAAGCGGGCCAGTCGGCACTGGAACACCAGCTCGGCCGCGAGATCGCCGGGTTCCGCCGACAGCGGGGTCTCCACCGGTTCCGGCGGCAGGTCGCCTACGTCCTTCGCCTCGATCGCCGCCCGGATCTGAGCCGCTTCGACAGCGGCGGCCAGCTCCTCACCGGAGAGTCCCGCGTCCGCGCCGAGCCGCCGGAGCGTATCGGCGAGCGCCGGGTCCATCCAGGCCCGCAGAGCCCATTGGGCGTCCCGGATCTCGATCATCACCCGGTACAGCCGGGCGTTCAGGCCCGCGCTGCACTTCATGGGGATGACCAGCTCGGGCGCCCCGGCCGTCACCGCGTGGTGCAGCGGCTTCAGGACACGCAAGGCGCGCCGGTGTCCTGCCCACTGCCGTACGGCGGCGACGCGCTTGCCGATGTCGGGCAGCACCCAGCCCACGGCCTGCATGATCCCGACCATGATCAGCGAGACTTGGGCCATCGGCTCCCACCGGGCGGCCGGGACGCCCATGCGTTCGGCGAATATGCCGATGACACCGCACGCGACGAACACCAGGCTGAGCGGCAGGGTCATCGCGATGAGACCGAGGCCCCGGCGCAGCCAGACAGACGGGGGAATATGCGCATGACGTCGGCACGTGATGCCGATGTTCGTCTGTCCCACCGCGAAGGCGACGAGGAAGAAAGCCAGGTACCACGGGTTCTGTGCCGCCGCCTGCGTACCGAAGCCGGAGGGCTCGGCCGACTTCATCGGAACGGCGAAGAACAGCGTGGTCATGGCCGTCAGCGTCACACCGAGACCGATCAGCGGGAAAATCGCCTTACGGTAGGCCGTGAGCCTTTCGTGGGACAGCCGGAGCAGGACGAGCTGCTGGCAGACCGTCACGAGGATCACGCAGGTCTGGGTGACCAGTCCGGAGAAGTTCTCGGTGCCGACGACCCGGTTCGTCTCCGCCCACACCACGGGCACCGAGAGGAGACCGATCACCAGAAGCAGGAAGTAGCTCTCGGCCAGGGCGAGCCGGACCGCCGAGTAGCCGACTCGCATCACCCGTGCCTTCTCCACGAAGGCCGAGAGGGCGAGCGCGGCACAGACCAGGTTCGGGCCGGCGCTCATCCCCTGCCCGGCACGGCCGGGGGCTCCAGTTCCGCCAGCCGCGCGGCGAGCCTCCGGGCCTCCGGGGCCACCGGCCACTCCGGGTCGGCGGTCCAGGCGCCGATGCGGCCGCCGATGAGCGAGCCGACGAGCTCCGCCTCGATCTCCACCTCGGACTGCCCGTGCTCCCGGCCCAGCACGCGTCGTACCAGGTCGGGACTGAGCGACGGAAGCAGCATCCCGGCGTCCTGCGCGGTCAGCGAGGGCGAGGCGGCGTGGTCGCAGACGATGTGACCGATCTCGTGCAGGATGACCTGGCGCTGGTGCACGGGAGCGAGCCGCTTCTCGAAGACGACGTACTCGCGGCTCTCCGTGGAGACCCACAGCCCGTGCGGGCTGCCCAGCGGCAGTGTGAGGGAGAGCAGTTGAACCGGGCGGCCGCGCAGGCGGCCGACGTGTCGGCAGAGCTCTTCGATCGTCAGTGTCGCGTCGACGGGGAGGCCCAGGGCCCGCACCCTCCGTTCGCAGCGTTCGTCACGGGTGTTCCTCCCTCGGCGTCCGAACGGAACAGGCCATCGCACGGAGATCACCTCGACCCGTCCGTGCCGCAATCGCGTGCTGCGGCGATGGCGCCGTGAGCTGGTAACGGATTCCGGGATCGCCGGGATCGCCGTCTACACGCATGCCGAAGTTCCACGTGCCCTCCAGCCCCCTGGGGTCGATCAGTGCCGACGCGGAACGCTTCGGTGGCAGGTCCCACTTACGTTCCGTAAAGATCCAAACACGCGTGCCCATGGAGGGTCTAGGGCAACTTCCGGCCAGAGGAGGGAGGCCTTCCGCATGGGGACGCTTTGTGCATGGCCTGGCTTCCTCTTTCCGCTGCTCGGCGGAGTCCGGCTCATCGCACCCCGGCTCCGCCGAGCCCGGAAGTCACTCCTCGTTCACAGACTGTCCTTTCGACAGCCCCTCCAACTCGCGCACCCGCTCTACGACTTCGGAGATGGAGTTGATGCTCCGGGGCGAGAGCCCGGCCGTCCTGAGGGCGAGTTTCTGCACCCTTACGTCGCGCAGAGCGGTGAGCAGTTCGAGGTCCGTGTCGACGGCCGCGGCGACCTGGTCATCGAAGAAGTAGGCCGGCGGCACGTCGAAGAACTTGGCCAGTCCTTCGAGATGCCGCAGCGTGGGATTGTCACGCTGCCCCTTGCGCAGCAGCCAGATGTAACTGCCGGAGATGGACGTCCCGTCGGCGGAGATGGCGCGCGCCACCTCCTCGGAGCTGTACGGGGGCCGACCGGCGGGAACCACGTTCGTGAACAGGTGGTTCAGCTTGTCGGCCAGAGCGCTCTCCGGTTCGTCCGTGCTGCTCATCGTTGCACCGCCTTTCGTGCGGATCACCGTACTCTCGACTGATGTTGGCGTCCAAGCTGGGTCACATCCACGCGCGTTGACGGCCAGAATCCACGCGAGTAGCATCGCCGCTTGATCGTCAACTCACGTTGGACAGTGGCATATTCAAACCCACGTCAGTCGAATCTCAGTCGAACTCGATCGAATGATCATCGCGAAGGGGAAGCTTCATGAGCGCGGTACAGCGATTGACGGTCCAGCTCCTCGGTCCTGTGACCTTGCTGAACGCGAGCGTACCCATCCTGGTCCAGGGTCAACGGCAGCTCAGATTCCTGACCTCTCTGGCCCTCAGGCCCGGGCAGTTCGTCACCAAGGAAGCGATCATCCAGGATTCCTGGGACAGCGAGCCGCCGCGCACCGTGTCGGGGCAGCTCCAGACCTCGGCATGGAAGATACGGGCCGCGCTGCGGGAAGCGGGACTCCCGAAGGACGTCCTCACCTCCAACCACCTCGGCTACCAACTGCACGTTCCCGTCGAGCGCATCGACCTGTTCCGCTTCCGCGACACACTCCGGGACGTACGCGCCCTGTGCGCACGCGGCGAGTACGACGCCGCCGTCGTGAAGCTCGATGCCGCCCTCTCGATGTGGAAGGGCTCGGCCCTCGCCGACGTGGCTTCCGGACGGCTCCGCCTCCAGGCCGAGGGCCTCGACCGGGAGCGCGCCGCCGCCGCCGAACTGCGCACCCAGATCGACATCGAGATGCAGCGGTACGAAGAGGCGATCGGCCAGCTGACCGAGCTCCTGGACCACGACCCGCTACGCGAGGACCTCTACGTCTGGCTGATGAAGGCGTATTACGGAGCGGGCCGCCCCGCCGACGCCATCCAGGTCTTCCACCGGGCCAAGGAGATGCTGCGCGAGCAGATCGGCATCAGTCCGGGTGTCAGGCTCAAGAACGCGCTCCAGTCCGTCCTGCACCAGGACGAGTTCTTCCCGGCCAGCACCTCCGCCTTCCCCAGGACGGCGAAAGCCCCCGCCCTTCCCCTGCGCCCGGCCCTGTCCGCATAGAAGATGGGACGGAACGGGCTCGACACCTCATGAAGAGACTCGACACCTCATGAAGAGAAAGGGGACATCAGAAGTGACCGCACCCCAGGGCTTTCTGGTCCACACGGCTCCGGCCGGACTCGCCCACGACGGCCGCGACGACTTCACCGTCCTGGTCTCCACCGTGCCCGCCGTCTCCGCGGCGGTGTTCACCCGGTCGCGGTTCGCCGGACCCAGCGTGGTCCTGTGCCGGGACGAGACCAGGCTCGACGCGGCACGCGGCGTGGTCGTCGTGGCCCGTAACGCCAATGTGGCCACCGGCCCCGAAGGGGACCGCAACGCGCGGGAGGTCCGGCGCAGGACGGCCGAGATCGCCGGGCTGCGGGAGGACGAGCTGCTGATCGCCTCGACCGGCGTGATCGGCAAGCAGTACCCGATGGACGACATCCGCCTCCACCTCGACTCGCTGAGCTGGCCCCCGCAGGACGCGGAGAGCAGGGGGCTGGAGCGGGCCGCCGAGGCCATCATGACGACGGACACCCACTCCAAGATCGTCACGGCGCGCTGCGGCGCCGCGACGGTCACCGGGATCGCGAAGGGGGTGGGGATGCTGGAGCCGGACATGGCCACGCTCCTCACGTTCTTCGCCACCGACGCCGAACTGCCGCAGCCGGCGCTGGACCAGATCTTCCGCCGGGTCATGGACGTCACCTTCAACGCGGTGTCCATCGACACCGACACCTCCACCAGTGACACCGCCGCCGTGTTCGCCAACGGGCTCGCGGGGCCGGTCGAGGAGGAGGCCTTCGAAGCGGCACTGCACGAAGTGGCACTGGCGCTGGTCCGGATGATCGCCAAGGACGGCGAGGGCGCGGGCAAGCTCATCGAGGTCCGGGTCACCGGCGCACGGGACACCGCCCAGGCCAAGCGGGTGGGCAAGACCGTGGTCAACTCCCCGCTCGTCAAGACGGCCGTACACGGCAGCGATCCCAACTGGGGCCGGGTGGCCATGGCCATCGGCAAGTGCCAGGACGACACCGACATCGTCCCCGAGAAGGTCTCCATCGGCTTCGGCGGCACCGACGTCTACCCGGCGGGCAGCGCGGAGGACGACACCCTGGTGCGTAAGCAGATCACCGACCACCTGCGCGGCGACGAGGTGCTGATCAGTATCGGACTGGGCATCGGACAGGGTGATTTCACCGTGTACGGCTGCGACCTCACCCCCGGATACGTCCGCCTCAACTCCGAGTACACGACCTGACCGGTCCCTCCGCCCGACCGCACGAGGCCCTGATGCCGAGGCCCTGACCCCACGATGCCCTGACCCCACGATGCCCTGCCGCCCGCCCGGGGCCGCAGGGCTTCGTGCTGCCCGGCACCGTGGCGCCCGGCACCGCGCCGCGCCGTGGCCGAAAGCCGCCGACTCGCCGCATACCGTCTGTACTCTCCTGATCACACTTGGTGATTGCACGGGGACATGGAGGGTGTACGCATGCTGCGGATGCGGCGATCGGTGCTCCAGAGGATGCTGGCGGTCGGCAGCGCCGGTCTCCTGACGGCCGGGGCGGCCCCGGTGGGGCCGGCGTCGGCACCAAGGCGGCCGGATCGCGACCTCCTGTCCACCCGGCTGAGTATGCGCTGGCTCGGAGTGGCCGGCTGGGAGCTGGCGTTCGGCGGCCGGAGCCTGCTCTTCGACCCCTATCTGAGCCGTATGCCCTACCAGGGCGATGACGGCGCACTCGATCCGCGGCTCCCCCTGCGCGTGGACCGGGCCGCGGTGGCGCGGGTGGCCGGCGAGCAGCTGGCGGGACCTCCCGAGCTGATCCTCGTCAGCCACGGGCACTTCGACCACATCGCCGACGTACCCGAACTGCTGGCGTACCCGCAGTGGCGCAAGCGCCGCATCCGCACCCTGTGCGACCTGACCTCGCGGCATCTGCTCACCGCGCTCGGCGCGCCGGCGGAGCGGGTCGCCGACATCATCCCCGTACGGGGCGGCGAGTACCTCCAGTTCGACGGCTACACCGTGCAGGTCATCCCCAGCCTGCACAGCCAGGCCGCGGATCACGGCTACTTCGCCCCCGGCCCCCTCGCCGCGCCCCTGGCGAAGCGGCCCGCGACCCTCGGCGAGCTGCCCGAGGGCAGCACGCTGATGTACCTGGTCTCCTTCGACGGCGGACCCTCCGTGCTGCTCTCCGGTGCCACCAACTACATCGAACGGGAGCTGGAAGGGCTGCGCCCGGACGTCGCCGTGATCAGCATGACCGCGCACTCCGGCATCCACCGCTATCTGGACCGGCTGCTCGAGGTGCTCGGCGATCCGCCGCTGATCATTCCCAGCCACCACGACGACATGGTCTCCGACCTCCGGGCCGGCGCCACGCACAGTCTGTGGGCGGCGCCGACGAAGACCGCGGTCGAAGCGCTGGGTTCGGCCGCGTCGGGGCGGGTGGTCATGGGGAGCCGGGTGCTCACGCCTCAGCCGATGGTGGCGCTGGACATCACGGGGGCGTTGCGCTGAGCGGCTGCCGTGCGGATGCCGTACCCGGTTCCGCGTCGTCCGGCCCCGTGCTGTCCTGCGTCGTTGAACGGGCTCGACCTGCCCGCCCGCCCGGCGGCTGAGCGACACCCGGCCTGTCATCCGAGGTTCTTCAGGAACTTCGCCGCGATCGGGCCCGCGTCCGCACCGCCCGAGCCGCCGTCCTCCAGCAGTACCGACCAGGCGACGTTCCCCTCACCCTGGTAGCCGATCATCCAGGCGTGGGTGCGCAGCGGGGTGTCGTTGCCGAACTCCGCCGTGCCCGTCTTCGCGTGCGGCTCCCCCGCGACGCCCTGGAGTGCCTTGCCCGCGCCCTCGGTGACGGTGGCCCGCATCATCTCGCGGAGCGCCGACGTCACCCCCGGGTCGAGCGCGGCGGTGGCCTCGTACTTCTTCTTCACCGCGTCCGGCACGAGCACCGGCTGCCTGAACTCCCCCGCCTTCACCGTCGCGGCGAGCGAGGCCATCACCAGCGGTGAGGCGAGCACGCGGGCCTGGCCGATGGTCGAGGCCGCCTTGTCGTTCACACCGTTGGCCACCGGCACGCTTCCGTCGTACGTGGTGACGCCGACGTCCCAGGAGCCGCCGATACCGAACGCCTTCGAGGTCTCGTTCAGCGAGGACTCCGACAGCTTTCCGGCCGAATTGACGAAGAAGGTATTGCACGAGTGGGCGAAGGAGTCCCGGAAGGTCGATCCGCCGGGAAGGACGAACTGGTCCTGGTTCTCGAACCGCTGGCCGTCCACATAGGCGAACTTCGGGCATTCCGCCGCGTCGTCGGGGCGCATACCCTGCTTGAGCAGGGCGGCCGTCGTAACGACTTTGAATGTGGAACCCGGAGGATACTGGCCGCTCAGCGCACGGTTCTGTCCGCCCGGTTTGTTGGCTGCCGCGAGGATGTTCCCGGTGGAGGGGTCGATCGCGACAATGGCCGCATTCTTCGACACACCCTCCAGAGCATCGGCAGCCGCTTCCTGGACCGTCGGGTCGATGGTCGTCCTGACCGGTTCGCGTTTCGCTCCGGATTTCTTCGTGAGCCGCTTCACCACCTGACCGGAATTGCGGTCGACCACCACCACGGACTTCGCACCGCCGGCTCCGCCTGAGAGCTGCTTGTCGTAACGGGCCTCAAGTCCCGAGATTCCCTTGCCCGTCTTCGGATCGACCGCGCCGACCACGGAGGCGGCCCGCAGCTCGTCCCCGTTCACGTCGAGGACGGAGGCGCGCTCCTGGGACTGGAGGGCCAGCGTCTGCCCGGCTTCCATCTTGGGATGGATCATGGGAGTGGTGAACTCGACCAGCCAGGCGCCGTCCTTCTTCAGGACCCTGGCCCGGGAGTCCCACATGTAGTCCGCGGCCCCCGGAATCCTCATCGCCACGTTGAACGGGAATTGAACATCGCCGGATGTCTTCTTCTCCCCGTCACCGGGAGTGATCTCCGTCTTCGACGGTTCAAGGTTCTTCGTGACGGACGTGATGAGCGATTCCGCATTCGACGGGGTGTCGGTGAACGAGGCCGCCGCCTTCGCGTCGCCGGTCTCCCAGGCGCCGATGAACTTCTCCAGCTGGGCAGCGGCCGCGGTGACTTCGGGATCGCCCTCACCCTCGTCACCGGCCAGAGCCGTGTATCCCCAGTAACCGACGCCTGACACCACCGCCAGCACCAAGAGGGCCACCAGCACACGGCTTCCGGTGGATGATCCCCGCTTTCCCTGCGGGGCAGGACTGTAGATATCGTTCTGTCGAGCCATGCACGAACGGTATACGCGGGTGCTCTTTCCGTCCTCTCATTGCTGAAAGGTTCCGGCCACCGCCATTCCCTCGCCGTTCCCTCCGCCGGATTCGCTCCCTCTTGTCCCCCGATTCCTCCGCGCCGCTCCGGGGAACTTGACCGAGAATCGATCGTGTCCGCCGCCTATGCGCTTCGCGGACGGCCTATGCGCACACCTGCCGCTCCATGGCCCTCGCCGCCGGCCTGCCATTGAACTGATCCCCATACCCACGCTGTGAGCGACGGCCGACGCATGGAGGCGGTTCGATGACAACACCCCTGGCTGACTACGCGCAGTTCGCGGACAAGCGGATCGCCATCGTCGAGCACATGCAGAACCATCCCTTCGTCCTCGGCCTGCACCAGGCCCGGGAGCACGGCCTGGAGGTGTGGCTGCTTACCGGTGACCGCACCTGGTACACCCACGGCCACGACTGGGAATCCCACCCGCTCGCCCAGGCCGTCGACCGGGTGATCGACGTCGACACCACCGACCTCGACGCGGTGCTCGCCTCGGTGACCGGGGAGGACGGCGCGCCCCTGGTCGACGGGCTGACCTCGTTCTCCGACTACCACACCGTGATCGCCGCGCAGGCGGCCCAGCGGCTCGGTCTGCCGGGGCCCGACCCGGAGGCGGTGGAGACGGCCAACGTCAAGGACCGGCTGCGGGTCGCGCTCGGCGACGTACCGTTCAACATCCCTCACGTGCTGGTCAGTGACGAGGACCAGCTGGAGGCCGCGGCACGGAAGCTCGGCTTCCCGATGATCGCCAAGCCCCCGGCGGAGGCGATCAGTTACGGGGTCCGCCGCGTCGACGACATGGCACAGCTGACCGAGGCGTGGAACGAGCTGTCCGGAATCCGCAAGAGCCTGCGCGGCCAGCGGCGCTCCGGCGACGTCCTGCTGGAGACGTACGTCGAGGGCGTCGAGGTCAGCGTCGAGACGATGACCGTGGACGGCTACACCCACGTCTTCGGGGTGACGTCGAAGGACCTGTTCGGCGACCCCGCGTACATCGAGTGCGGGCACACCTTCCCCGTGCCGCTCTCCGACGAGTCCCGCGACGAGCTGTACTCCGTCGTCCGCAAGACGCTGGAGGCCATCGGCTACCGGCACGGGCCCTGCCACACCGAGGCGCGGCTCACCGAGTCGGGCTGGCGGATCATCGAGGCCAACCCCCGTACGCCGTCGAGCTGTATGACGATGCTCGTCACCGACGTCACCGGGCGCAGCCCCATCCTGGACGCCTGGCTGCTCACCGTCGGCGCGACCCCGGCGATCGAACCCGTCACGCACTCCGGCGGCGCCGCCGTCCGCATGATCTACCCGGCCAGGCGCGGCACGCTGAAGCGGGTCGACGGGGTGGAGGCCGCAGAGGCGGTGCCGGGTGTCCAGGTGCTGCTGCACGTGGAGAAGGGTGACGCGCTCCTCCAGCGCATGGACAACTCCTCCTGCGTCGGCTTCACCTACTGCAACGGGCCCGACCGGCTCGAAGCGCAGGCGCTCGCCGACAAGGCGGCCGCCTACCTCGACTTCGTCGTCGAGGAGGAGCAGGCGTGAGCCTCCCGCACTATGCGCAGACCGGGGACGGGGTCCTGGCGGCCCCGGACGCCGCCGCACTCGTGGACATGGGGTGGAACGACCTCGCCGGCGTGGAGGACTTCTTCCAGACGCCTCGCTGGCTGGCGGTGCAGGAGCGCAACTCCGGTACGACGATGGACTTCCTGGTGCGGCACCGCGACGGGGCTCCCGTCGCCGGGCTCGTCGCGGCCTGGGCGACCGACTCCGTGCCCTGGCTGCTCGCCCGCCCCGACGCGCTGCTCTCCCGGGCCGCCGACGAGGAGGTTCCGGGCGCGGCGGGCATCCTCGCCGAGGTGGCGGACGGCGAAGCGGCGTCCCTGCTTCCCTCGCTGGTGTGCGGGGGCCGGCACCTGGGCCGTACGCGGCTGCTGGCCGCCCCCGGTGCCCGGCCCGAGGACCTCGCGGCGCTCCTCGACCACGCCGAAGGACTCGCCGAGGAGCGGAAGGCGGCCTCGGTCTGCTTCCCGCACGTCGACGTGCGCGACCTCTCACTCGTCGAGCTGCTGGAGAGCCGCGGCTACCGCTCGCACACCTCCGCGCACTACGCCTGGCTGCCCATTCCGCCCGGCGGCTGGGAGGAGTTCCTCGCCGGGATGAGCAAGCACCGGCGCCGCCGGGTGCGTCTGGAGCGCCGGGCCCTGGCCGAGGCCGGGGTGGAGGTCACCGTCGAACCGCTGACCCAGGAACTGGTCCCGCGCCTCGGCGAGCTGGACTCCAACCTCCTGAAGAAGTACGGCAATCCGGCGAGCCCCGAGCACTCCGCCGGGCTGCTGTCCTGGATCGCCGACGTGATGGGCGACGACGTCATGGTCTCCGTGGCCCGGCAGAACGGCGCCGTCATCGGCTTCGGCATGGTCCTGCGCTCCAGGGCCCGCGGCGAGGAGCACTGGTTCGGCCACCGCGCCGGCTTCGACTACGAGGCCCAGGGCAAGCTGCCGCTCTACTACGACGTCCTGTACTACCGGGTGCTCGAAGCCGCCGCCGCGGCCGGGGTCTCCGTCCTGCACGCCGGGATCGGCAGCGTCGAGGCGAAGCTGGCGCGCGGCTGTCAGGCCAGCGAGGAGCGCTCGTACGTGCTGCGCATTCCCCGTACGGACAAGGACCGGAGGACCGCACCCCGATGAGTACCCACACCGGACACCCCACCGCGACGGTTCCCGGCGCCGGCTGGGACGCCGCCGTCGGAGCGATGGTCAACCCCTGCGACCGGCGCGGTGGAACGCTGCGCCTGGTGTCGTCGGCGGACGTGGACTCCCTCGACCCCGCCCGTACGTACTACGTGTGGGTCTGGCTGCTCCAGCGGATGCTCAACCGGACGCTGATGGCCTACCCCACCGACCCCGGACCCGCCGGGCTCGTCCCCGTCCCGGACCTCGCCGAGAGCCCCGGGCAGGCGAGCGACGGGGCCAGGACGTGGACGTACCGGCTGCGCGAGAACCTGCGCTTCGACGACGGCTCCCCCATCACCTCGGACGACGTGCGGTACGCCGTGCAGCGGATCTTCGCCCAGGACGTGCTGCCGGGCGGCCCGACGTATCTCGTGCCGCTGCTGGACGACCCGGCGCGGCCCTACCCGGGGCCGTACCGGAGCAGCGCGCCCCTGGAGTCCGTGGAGACGCCCGACGACCGGACCATCGTCTTCCGGCTGCGCGGCCCGTTCGCCGACTTCGACCATCTGATGGCCCAGCCCTGTGTGTCCCCCGTGCCCCGGCACGCCGACACCGGCGCCCGGTACGGGGAGGACCCCCGGTGCAGCGGTCCGTACCGGATCGAGGAGCACCGGCCGGGCGCGTATCTGCACCTGGAGCGCAATCCGTACTGGGACCGGGCCACCGACCCCGTGCGGCCCGCCCTGCCCGACCGGGTGGAACTGACCATCGGGGTCGGGCTCGACGACCTCGACGCGCAGCTGATCGACGGGGTCTTCGACATCAACCTCGAAGGGCGCGGGCTCCAGCACGCGGCGCAGCAACGGGTCACGGCGGACGAGGTCCTGCGTACGCACACGGACAACCCCCGGACGAGCTTCCTGCACTTCGTCTCGCTCCAGCCGCACATCCCGCCGTTCGACAACGTGCACGTGCGCAGGGCGGTGCACTACGCGGCGGACCGGCTGCTCCTCCAGGAGGCCCGCGGCGGTCCCGTCACCGGCGGCGACCTCACACCGGCGTTGTTCCCGCCCCGGCTCCCCGCCCACCAGGGGCTCGACCGCTATCCGGCCGGGCCGGATCTGCGGGGCGATCTCGACAGGGCACGGGAGGAGCTGGCGGCCGCCGGGCTGCCCGACGGCTTCGACGCGGTGATCGGCACCCAGCGCGGGAAGTTCCGGCTGGTGGCCGACGCGGTCGTCGAGTCGGTGGCCAGGGTCGGCATCCGGCTGACGGTCAAGGAACTGGACGTGGCCAGCTACTTCAGTCTGGGCGCGGGCTCGCCGGAGACGATCCGGAAGCACAACCTGGGGATGATCGTCACGGACTGGGGTGCGGACTTCCCGACGGAGTACGGGTTCCTGGCCCCGCTCGTCGACGGGCGGCAGATCAAGCGGAACGGCGGCAACTGGAACATCGCCGAGCTGGACGCCCCGGAGATCAACGAACTGATCGACCGGAGCCTGCACACGACCGATCCGGACGAGCGCACCCGGCTGTGGCGGGTGGTCGAGAGACTGGTCATGGAACACGCCGTGATCCTCCCGCTGGTCCACGACAAGACCCTGTCCTTCCGCAATCCCTGGGTCACCAACGTCTATGTCCAGCCGGCCTTCGGGCTGTACGACATCCAGGCCATGGGTCTCGATCCCACCGCCGACCGCCCCGAACGTTCCGCACGCTCCGACCGCCCCGACCGCCCCGACCGCCCCGACCGGGAGATCACTTCATGACCGACAGCACCGACCTCGCACCGGAGCTCAGCTTCGTCCCGCTGAGTGCGGACGACGACGACACGGCGGGCCAGTGGCTCCAGTTGATGGCGGAGGCCGACGACGTCCCCGGGGCCGCGCCGCCCTGTTCCGTCGACATGATCGGCTCCCTGCGGTTCGCGCCGCCCGCCACCGTGCTGGAGGACTGGGCGGCTCTGCACGACGGGCAGGTGGTCGGCGCGCTGCGGATCGCCCTGCCCAACGGCGCGCCGGTGGCCCGGGTGGACCAGCTCCTCGTGCACCCCAAGCTGCGTCGCCGCGGTGTCGGCCGCGCCCTGTTCGGCAAGGCCCGTGAACTGGCGGCCGCACACGGGCGCACCACCCTGGCCGGGATGACCGTCGAGCCGCTGGAGGGCGGTCCGGCGCGCGATCCCGCGCCCGCGGCGTTCGTCGCCGCGCTGGGCGGGGTGCGGGCCGACGGCCCGTCGGGGCTGCACCAGTGGCTCGACCTCCGCCGCCACGACCCGCTGGCCGACGGTGTCCCCGCGCTGCCCGAGGGCTACGGCCTGGTCCGCTGGGGCACGGTCACCCCCGACGCCTACGCGGTGCCGGTCTCGCTGCTGGAGCAGTCGCTCGGTGACTCCGGGGCCGAGCCCGAGCCCGACCAGGAGGTCGAGACGAGCTATGCCCGCGCCTTCGAGACCATGCGGGTGGGCCGTGGCCGACGGGCGTACCACACGGGGGTCGTCCACAGGGCGAGCGGAACACTGGCCGGGTACACCAGCGTCTCCAAGACCACCGGCAACCCGCAGTACGCGCTCCAGGGCATGACAGTCGTCCACCGGGGCCACCGCGGCCACGGGCTGGGGCTGCTCCTGAAGCTCTCGAACCTGGAGAACGTCCTGCGGCAGGAGCCCGCCGTACGGCTGCTGGAGACGGCGAACGCCGAGGACAACCACTCGATGATCGCCGTCAACCGCGCGATGGGCTTCGTGCCTCAGGACCGCTGGGTGTCCTGGACCTTCGGGGCCGGTTCGTCCGACTGAGCCACGACCGTGCCGGGCTCCGGCCCTCGCTCCCCTCCCGGGGCGGGGCCGGGGCCCTTGCCGTGGGCGCGCTTCGCCAGGCCGGTCCCCTTGCCGTGGGGGCGCTTCGCCAGGCCGGTCCCCATTCCCGCCAGCACTCCGACGACCACGATCGCGGCGCCCACCAGCGACAGGGCACTCGGCCGCTCGTCGAGCGCCGGCCAGGCCACCGCGAGGCCGACGACCGGCACGAGCATCGAGTACGGGGCCACGGTCCCGGCCTCGTACCGCTTCAGAAGCGTCGTCCAGATGCCCGAGCCCACGACGGAACCCGCCAGCGCGATGTAGAGGAGGGCCACCAGGCCTGGCCAGCCCTCCGCGTCGAAAGCGCCGCCGAAGGCCCGCCAGCCGGTGGCCGGGCCCTCCATGACGGCGGACAGGGCCAGCAGCGGCAGCGGCGGCACCACGGACATCCACAGCGCGAAACGCAGCGGGTGATCCGGCCTGGCCTGTCGGCTGGCGAGGTTGCCGAGCGCCCAGCCGAGCGCCGCCAGCAGGGTCAGGACGAGCGGCAGCAGGGCCGCCGTCCTGGCCCGGTCCACGGCGATCACCGTCAGCCCCAGGACCGCCGCCGCCATCCCGGCCAGCTGGTGCCGCGACAGCCGCTCGTGCAGCAGGAGCGCGCCGAGCAGCACGGTCAGCGGGGCCGATGCCTGCACCACCACGGACGCCTGCCCCGAGGGCATGCCGTTGTCGATGGCGAGGAAGAGCAGCCCGAACTGCAGGGCACCGAAGCCCAGGCCGTACCCCAGCAGCCAGCGCAGCGGCACCTGCGGCCGGGGCACGAACAGGACCACGGGCACCGCGAGGACCAGGAAGCGCAGCGCGGCGAGGAAGAACGGGGGGAAGTGGTCGAGCCCCACGCGCACGGCGAGGAAGTTCAGCCCCCACAGCACCGCGACGAGGACGGCGAGCAGCCGGTCCCGGGTGCTCACTGAGCGGTGTCCTTCTCGCCTTCCAGGAGCCCCGACTCGATGACCTTCGCCCCGAGCCTGCGCAGCAGCTGCCCGTCGCCGATGAGCTTCTGGTCGTCGGCCGCCTGTTGCAGCACCAGGACGTGCGGGGTGCCCCGGTGGTCCTCCAGGAGCCAGCAGAACATCATCACGCCGGGGCAGGAGCCGCCCTTGAAGACAGCCTTGGACCACTTCGCACGGTCGACGAGGATGCCGGGGTAGGCGGTCAGGATGGCGTCGACGGTCCCGCTCGCGTCCCGTGCGCCGTCCTGTACGAGGGCTTCGAGGACCCGGAACACGTCGTACGCGCTCATGTGCCAGTCCAGACCGAGCTGGTGGACCGTCTCCCCGAGGTCGGAGCCGCGCACGGTGAGGGGCCGGGCGACCCGGCGCAGCAGTTCCCTGCGGGCCGCGTCGTCCCCCTCGGCCCAGTCGCCGCGGAGTCCGTGTGCGCCCCAGCCGATCTCGAAGACCTCGCGGCTGGAGAGGAACGGCCGCAGGAGGCCGGGGTTGTGATGGCCGGACGCCACCACCGTCCGCTCGACGGCCTCGCGCCCCACCTTGTCGGCGAGGAGGTCGGCGGCCGTGTTGTCGCTCATCGCGATCATCTTGTGCGCCGTCTCGCGGACGGACACCCGGGTGCCGTCCGGCAGTTCCTGCATGTCTCCGGTGGGCAGGCTGCGCAGGTCGGCCCGGGTGACCACCTCGTCGTCCCAGTCGAGCTCACCCTTGTCGATGGCGTGGACAAGGGCCCGCATCAGATAGAGCTTGTACGCCGAACCGGTCGGCAGCGCCCGGTGGGCGTCCTTCTCGTGCAGCACGAGGGGCCGGCCCTCTTCGATGCGGACGGCGAGCACCGAGGAGGTGACACCCTCGATGCGCAGGGCCTCGTCGAGGTCGGCCCAGTCGTGTATCTCGGGGACGAAGATGTCGGGCTGGAGGTGCAGGATGCGGACCAGACCGGTCGAGTCGATGATCACGGTGAGCGAGAAGTCCCGGCCGGACGGGTCGGTGAGCACCAACCAGCCCTTGTGCGCGACCGGTTGGTAGATCTTCACGGTGAAAGGGCCGAGCTTGCGCCACTCGTCGAGGGTCGCGGCGAATCCCCGCGGGTACTTGTCGAGGAATCCGGGCACCAGGGAGGGCGCCAGCTCCTCCTCCGTCGGGAGGTCCGGCGCCGTCAGCAGGCCCATCGCCCAGCGGCAGGGTCCGGCCAGCGCGGAGCTGTCCTCGGCGAGTTCCTCCTCGGCCGCGGTCCGGACGGACGTGGTGGTACCAGGGACGTCGGTCATCTTCGCTCCTTGTCCGGTCAGTTCTCGGTGACCGTGATGGCGCCGCACGGACACAGGTCCGCGCACAGCCGCGCTCCTTCGTGGAGCGCGGGCGGCGGGGTGGGGTCGAGCAGCACCACGGTGCCTGTGTCGGGGTCCTGGCCGAAGACCGCGGGCTCCGTCGCCGCACACCGGCCCATGGCGCAGCAGGCAACCGTGTCGACGGTGACGGTCAGCCGTACGGGTTCGCTCACCACGTCACCGGGAGGCTGCCGAGACCGTAACTCGACACCTCATGACGGAAGTCGAGCTCCTCGAAGGGTACGGCGAGGCGTACGCCGGGCATCCAGCGCAGTACGGCGGCGAGCATCTCCTCGATCTCCGCCTTGGCGAGCCACTGGCCGAGGCACTGGTGGATGCCGTGGCCGAACGCCAGGTGCCGGCGGGCGTCGCGGTGCGGGTCGAGGGTGTCGGGGGACGGGAAGAGCTGCTCGTCGCGGTTGCCCGCGGACAGCGACAGCACGACGCCCTCACCCGCCCTGATGAGCACGTCACCGAGCTGGACGTCCTGGGTGGCCGCACGGGCCAGCCCGTTCTGCACGATGGAGTGGAAGCGCAGCAGCTCCTCGACGGCCGCGGGCAGCAGCTCCGGGTCCTCGCGCAGGGAGGCGGCGAGGTTCTTGTCGGTGACCAGGCTCAGCAGGCTCAGACCTGCCTGGCTGGTGGTCGTACCGTGTCCGGCGACCAGCAGCAGCCGGCACATGGGGACCATCTCGTCGATGTCCAGCGCGCCCTGGCGCACCTGGTCGACGACGAGCCGGCTGATCAGGTCGTCGCCGGGCTCGCGGATACGTGATTCGACGAGCTCGCGCAGGAAGGCGTCCAGTTCGTCACGGGCGGCGGCCACCTGCTGCGGGGTGTAGCCGCGGTCGATCAGGATGGCGCTGCGGTCCTCCATCAGGGCCCGCTCACCGGCGGGTATCCCGAACATCGCGGCGATGACGCGGGAAGGCACCGGGATCGTCAGTTCCGCGACGAGATCGACCGGACTTCCACCCCCACGCTCCTCGGACACGAGTTCCGAAAGAATGCCGTCGAGCATCTCCCGGAGCATCGGACGCATTTCATCGGCGCGACGCTGTAGGAATTCACGCGTGAGCATCGAACGCAGCCGCGAGTGCTCCGGATCGTCCGCGCGGATGAACGAGGCGGATTTCGGCTGGGCCCGTACCAGCTGCGAGGTGGGCGTCATCATGGGAAATCCGGGAGCGCTGGTCACCGCGGTGAACCTGCGGTCGCCCAGCACGGCACGGACGTGGGCGTGCGCGGTCACCAGCCACACCTCGCTGCCGTCCCACAACGTCACCCGGCTCGCCGCAGGACCCGCCCGCAACTCCGCGAGCTGCGGCGGAGGATCGACCGGGCAGCCCCGGCGCATCGGGTAGGACGGTGCCGCCTTCCCGTCCCGGACCGCTACATCGTCTCGCATCATGTTCCGCCCATCAGTACACACAGGTCAGGCCGACGTGGGATCACTGTCGCAATCTGCCCGATATGACGGACCGCCGTCCCCCGCCCCGCCCCACTGTGCATAACCGGCGCGGAGTGCACATAACCCGTGGTGACCGCGGGTATTCACGCGCGCCGAACGGGCTGATAACGTCACCGATTCCGCGCCCGGGCGCACAGACAATTCAAGCAAATACATCGGCTCGCACACTGGGGGTTACACATGTCCGGAATTCTGCAGGGAAAGGTCGCACTCGTCACCGGCGCGAGCTCCGGCATCGGTGAGGCCACGGCACGCACGCTGGCCGCCGAGGGCGCGAAGGTCGCGATCGCGGCACGCCGTACGGACCGGCTGGAAGCGCTGCGCGCGGAGCTGGAGGCCGGAGGCGCCACCGTGCTCGTGCTGCCGCTCGACGTCGGCGACGAGCAGGCGGTACACGCCGCGGTCGCCTCGACCGTGGAGACGCTCGGCTCGCTCGACATCCTCGTGAACAGCGCCGGCCTGATGCTGCTGGGCCCCGTGGAGGGCGCGGACACGACGGACTGGACACGCATGATGGACGTCAACGTCCTCGGTCTGATGTACATGACGCACGCGGCGCTGCCTCATCTGCTGCGCAGCCGGGGCACGGTCGTCCAGATCTCCTCGATCGCCGCACGGGTGGTGGGCCGGGGCAGTGCCGCGTACAACGCCAGCAAGTTCGCGGTGAACGGTTTCAGCGAGGGTCTGCGCCAGGAGGTCACCGAGCGCGGGGTCCGGGTCGTGATGATCGAGCCCGGCACCGTCGAGACGGAGCTGCGCGACCACATCACGCACGCCCCGTCGAAGGCCGCGATCCAGGAGCGGGTGACGAAGATCCGTCAGCTCCAGAGCGCGGACATCGCGGAGGCGGTGCGGTACGCGGTCACGGCGCCGGAGCACGCGACCGTGAACGAGATCTTCATCCGTCCGACGGACCAGGCCTGAGCGGGCCGGATTCCCGCGGACGCTATGCCGACCCGCTGCCCGCTATGCGCGGCCCCGGCACTCGCTCCGCCGCACAGGGCACCGCGCACAGGATGTGGGCGAAAGGCCAACGCGATGGAGGGTTGCAGGAAATGACGACCAGTAAGCCGACGGAGAACGGCAGCGGTTTCAATGCCGGAGTGGACGGTGTGGTCCGGCCGACCACCGCGACGGGAGGCACGCTCCGACTGGTACGCACCGACGACTTCGACTCACTGGACCCGGGGAACACCTACTACGCCTACACCTGGAACTTCCTGCGGCTCATCGGCCGGACCCTGGTCACGTTCGACACCGCGCCGGGCAAGGCGGGGCAGCGGCTCGTGCCCGACCTGGCCGAGAGCCTGGGCGAGTCGTCCGACGGCGGGCGCACCTGGACGTACCGGCTGCGCGCGGGGCTGACGTACGAGGACGGCTCCCCCGTCACGTCCGGCGACGTCAAGTACGCGATCGCCAGGAGCAACTACGGCACCGATGTCCTCGGCGTCGGGCCGACGTACTTCCGGCAGCTGCTGGGCACCGAGTACGGCGGCCCCTGGCGGGAGCCCGACATCGACGGCCCCGTGACGCTGGAGACCCCGGACGACCGCACTCTGGTCTTCCGGCTGCGCGAGCCGTTCGCGGGCATGGACCTGCTGGCGACGATGCCCAGCACCACCCCGGTCCCCCGCCGTCTGGACACCGGCGCGGGATACGCGGCGGGCCCGGTCGCGACCGGCCCCTACCGGGTCGCCTCCTACGACCGCGGCAAGCTGGCCGTCCTGGAGCCCAACCCGCACTGGGACAAGGCCACCGACCCGGTACGCCACCAGCGCGCCCGGCGGATCGAGGTCCACCTCGGGGTCGAGCCGCACGAGGTCGACCGGATGCTCATCTCCGGCGAGGCCCACATCGACCTGGCCGGCTTCGGCGTCCAGCCGCTGGCCCAGGAACGCATCCTGGCCGACCCGGAGCTGCGGGCCAACGCCGACAACCCGCTGACCGGTTTCACCTGGATCTACTGCCTGTCGAGCAACATCGCACCGTTCGACAACGTGCACTGCCGCCGCGCCGTCCAGTTCGCCACGGACAAGCGGGCCATGCAGGAGGCGTACGGCGGTTCCGTCGGCGGTGACATCGCGACGACGATCCTCCCGCCCACCATCGACGGGTACGAGCCCTTCGACCGCTACCCGGTCGGCGACGAGGGCACCGGCGACCTGGCGGCGGCCCGCGCCGAACTCGCCCTGGCCGGCATGCCGGACGGCTTCAAGACGAAGATCGCCGCCCGCAAGGACCGGCTCAAGGAGTACCGGGCCGCCGAGGCGCTCGCGGCCGGGCTGGCACGCGTCGGCATCGAGGCCGAGGTGCTGGACTTCCCGTCGGGCGACTACTTCGAGGTCTACGGCGGCTCGCCGTCCTACCTGGCAG
This sequence comes from Streptomyces finlayi, assembly GCF_014216315.1. Classification (NCBI taxonomy): domain Bacteria; kingdom Bacillati; phylum Actinomycetota; class Actinomycetes; order Kitasatosporales; family Streptomycetaceae; genus Streptomyces; species Streptomyces finlayi. The sequence goes on along the minus strand of NZ_CP045702.1, from coordinate 4,556,569 downwards.
AGCACGGCATCGGGATCATCATGTTCGGCTGGGGCGCCGACTTCCCCGACGGCTACGGCTTCCTCCAGCAGATCGTCGACGGCCGGGCCATCAAGGAGCGCGGCAACCAGAACATGGGCGAGCTCGACGACCCCGAGATCAACGATCTCCTGGACCGGGGCGCCACCTGCTCCGACCCGGTCGAGCGCGCGGAGATCTGGCAGCGCATCGACCGGCTGACGATGGAGCACGCGGTGATCGTGCCGTACCTCTACCCGCGCTCGCTGCTCTACCGGCACCCGGACGCCAGGAACGTCTTCGTCACGGGGTCGTTCGGCATGTACGACTACGCGGCGCTCGGGGCCGAGGACTGACAGGCTCGTACGTCTACGCCGTCGACTGTGCGCCGCGCCGCATTCCCCTTGTGGGGAGTGCGGCGCGGCTTTCTGCACGGGGTGAGACCGGATACCAAGGTGCCGTCGGACTGCGCAGTGGACAGCTGTCTCGTCCAAAGGCTCCCGCCCCGTAGTGGTCTCCGCCTCCCTCCCGGCTTGATGAGGCCCGCAGTCAGCCAGTCGTCGGGACCAGCTGATCAGGGTCGTCCAGCCACGGAGTCTCACCCGTGGCGGTCACGGTCAGCCCGAACCGTTCGGGCCCGGGACGGTCGTGCAGCGTCCACCATGCGTACGCGGTCTCCGCTTCATTCCAGAGACGCCGTGGTCCGTACTGCCAGGCCGTGAACCGGGCGTCCGTTTTCCCGTCCCAGTCCACGGCTGCCCACGACGTGGCGTCGGTCGTGGAGAGCCACAGCCGGGACGCCACCCCTTCCACGTCCGGGTTGTCGTGCCACGTCCACCACACGTCACGAAGCTGCATTCCCATGGCGAACTGCGCGGCGAGATCGTCCCCGGTCACCCGCCACGGCGGCAGGGTGGTGGTCGACTCGTCGGGCTGATGGTCGTCGCGCACCACGTCCCGGAAGATCCGTAGATCGGTTCGCTGGTTTCTCATGAGCATGAACGCGGAGTGCGGCGAGAACGGACCCGACGCGCTTTTGGTGTCGTCCACGGTCATGCGCAACAGCCCGTAGCAGATCCAGGGGCTTTCCCACGGGGTGAGGATGACGCCCCCGGGCTTGACCTGTTCGAGCCAGGGGTGAGGGACGGAGCGCACGGAGCACGTGGCCACGAGCCGGTCATACGGAGCATTGCCCGCGTACCCCTCGGCTCCGTCCCCGGTCACCACATCCACGGTGACTCCTTCCTCCCGCAGACGTCCCCCTGCTTCGGACGCCAACACGGGGTCCACTTCGACGGTGGTTACGTTCCCCGGGCCGGCGACGTGGGCCAACAGACCCGCGTTCCACCCGGTCCCGGTGCCGATCTCCAGGACCCTGTGTCCGTCGTGCACGTCGAGCATGTGCAGCATTCGGAACACGATCGACGGGGCCGAAGCGGAGGACGACGCCCAACGCTCCCCGTCGTCCGGGTCCGATCCGTCGTTCACCTGCGTCACGACACTGTCGTCGGCGTAGACAGCCCTCAGCCATGCTTCCGGGGAGCTGGCGCGGTCGCACGACTCCAACTTGTCACCCAGGTAGACACGTTCGGGAACAAACGCGGAACGGGGAACGACCCATGCCGCGCGCTCCCACTCAGGTCGCATCGGCGTGCCCATGTCGGCGCTCACCGCGCCGAGCAGATCGCGGATGGCGATTCGCTCGGACGCTGCGAGATTCGGTGTGGTCACCGTCACTGGTCCTTCTTGTGCTTCGGCGGATCCTTCGGCTTGGCCGTGTCGCTCGACGGCTTGCTCGTCCCCGGGTCCTTCCCTCCGGAGTGCTGCCCGTTGCCTCCGCTTCCGCCCTTACCCGTACCCCAGCCCATGTCTTTCTCCTCTCGGGTGATGCATTCCGTGGACCCGTCCGGCGGGCGGGTGTGCCGCCGGACGGGAGTCACCGCGTGGCCGTCCGCAGGTACGGCTTGGCGCACTCGCTGTGGCGATAGACGACGACCGGCGGGCCGGACTGCCGTTCCACGGTGCCTCGGCGGCACATCGCAAGGGCCGCGATCGGCTTGTCGCATTCGGGGCACGTCTCCCCGGTCGGGGCGAACGTCGCGTATTCGTCCCTGCGTGCGTCGGTGTCGCTGGTCGTTCTCGCCATCGGCTGCTGCCCCTAACCTGGTCCGATGACGACCACGCTAGGGAGAGTGGAGCCTGAACACACAGGCGGTTGCATGAGGTTGCACGCGAGTTACCCGAGGACATCCACGGCCGATGCGATCAGCGCACGAGCGCGGGTTCCGTAGACGGCCAGCGCTGCCAGTTCCGCAAACGTCTCGGCGTACATCGCTACCTCGCCGGGTTGCGTGATCGTGAGGTAGCCAGAGACCAACTCGACGTTGACCTGCGCCGCGTCATAGATCCAGAATCCCTCTGCCGGCCAGCGCTCCCGATCCGGCGCCATAGGCACAACTCCCAGACTGACATGGGGAAGTGAGGCCATCGAGATCAGGTGGCCAAGCTGCCCGGACATGACCTCAGCGCCACCAATTCCGGCGCGCAACACCGACTCCTCAACGAGGAACGCGAACCGCCGGTCCCCCTCGTACAGCACCCGCTGACGCTCCATGCGGGCGGCGACGGCATCGGCCACGTCGTCCACCAGGCCGCGCCGTCGCTGGATCGCTTGAAGGGCTGCGGTTGTGTACGGCTGCGTCTGGATCATCCCGGGCACGAGCCACGACGAGTAGGACCGGAAACGGCGGGTCCGCTGGTACAGAGGTAGGCGGGCCTCCTGCGCCTGCTTGAGCCCGGCCCGCTCCATGCGCCGCCAGCCAACCCACATGCCCTCGGCCGACCGCAGCATGGCAATCAGGTCTTCGGTCTGCTCCTCGGCCCCGCACGCCTTGCACCATGCCCGGATGTCGTCAGCGGACGGGGGTGTTCTGGCGTTCATGATCCGGGACGACTTGGACCGGCTCCACGCGCAGCGCTCAGCCAGGTCGAGCCCGGACAGGCCGGCATCCCGGCAGAGTTCCGCGAGACGATCCGCGAGAGCCCGCCGGGCCTGCTGGGCACTGGAAGATGCAGAAAGAGCCATGGTGCGTGATCAGTCCGGCCGGTACTCCGTGTGAGGGATCGCGCGCTCCCACGCTGCCTCATAGGCCGTCGCGTACTGCGCGGCCAACGCCGGATCGTGGTGCACCTCCATGCGAGGGCCGGTCCACTGCCCCTCTCCGCTGAAGTGATGAAGGATCACGGTTTCCCTGTCCATGACCCACCCGTCCAGCGCGGGGAGCAGCAGGTCACGCGCCCGCGAACGGGGCAGCCAACGAACGTCCTCACCCGCCGCGACGTTGGTGAAGGTGCCGTCGTACTCGTACCGGACGTAGTCGCTCAGCGGCTCGGAGACGACTCGCAGCCGCCGCATGACCACACCCCGGCCGGTCGTCTCGGCCACCACGTCCAGCCACGAGCGCCACCACGATGTGCGATCGGCCGGGTCGTACCGGTGTCCTTCCTGCCAGCGGATGAACTCGGGGTCGTCCCGCATATAGCTGTCCCGCATCTCCAAGTGCATCGCTGAGCGCTGCGCCTTTACGAGGGCTTCACGTACCGCTGTTGCCACCGTTGTCCTCACTGTCCGGGCGGGGGATGAACTGGAGCATGCTCGCGGGCAGCCGGATCATCGTCTCGTGGTCCGGAACGTCCGTGGAGTGGCCCGGAACCGAGCCCACTTCCTGTGCCGCCCGGACGGTTTCCTCGTCCGCCGTCCACGACTGGATGATCAGGTCTCCGGTCGCGTCGTCCAGCCAGATCGTGGGCGATCCGTCATCGGGGGTGTTGGGCCAAATTCCCAGAAACTGCAGGGCCATTGGGCAATCCTCTACCGAGTCGGTTGCACGGATGGGCACGAGCCTCACCCTGCACGTGATCAGCGTCAAGGCCGCACCCTCGCAAGAGGGGACTAAACACGCAGAAGAACAAGGAACAGAGCTGGTCAACCGGGGTGCGAGGCACACTGAGGGGCGTAGCGACACCTGACAGCCCCGGCCGGTTCGGGCCGGGGCTGCTGTTGGGGCCGTAGGTGGCTCACTTGCCGAGCAAGGGACCCGACTTCACCGCACCGACGAACGCCGACCACGAGTGGGCACTGAAGGATAGCGCGGGGCCATGAGGGACCTTGCTGTCTCGCACGGGCATGACGCCCGGAAGCCCGTCTGCGACTTCGATGCAGTCGCCTCCCTGGCCGCTGTAACTGCTCTTGCGCCACGCTGCGACCTCAAGATTGGGTGTGATCATCCCTTACTACCCTTTCTAAGTTCCATGCTGCTACAGCTCCTGTCGCACTTTGGCGATCACATCGAGGCTGTCTCCGGGACTCAAGGCGATGGACCGCAGCGAGTCGAAGATGAGCGTATATTCCTCGGTCTCCTCTGGCGTCTCCATGTAGAGCGTCCCGGTCCGGTGCTCCACGCAAACGACGTCCGAGAAAGACGGGTTGGGGAACCCGAAGAGCACGAACGAACCGGCCAGCCCAGCATGCGCGCCGGCCCGATCAGGGATGATCTGGACCTCGACGCCTGCTTGCTCCGCCATCGTCGCCAGGTGGTCAAGTTGCTTACGCATCACCTGAGTTCCACCGACCTGAAGCCGGATAGATGCTTCTCCCGCGATCACGCACAGGCGGGGCGGCTCGGAGCGCTGCAGTACCTCTTGCCGCCTTATCCGTGCCGTGACCAGTGCCTCCACCTCGTCATGCCCGAGGGTGGAGGGCGCCGCGGAGAGAACCGCCCTCGCATAGTCCGGCGTTTGTAGCAGTCCAGCGATGAGGCTGCTCTGATACGACCTGATGTAGTCAGCCGTCTGCTCGTAGTCGATGAAGTCGGCATACGACGGTCGCGCCAGCCCAGCGCGCTGCACCCAGCCCGGCTCCCGACTTCGCTGAGCCAGAGAGACGGCCTCGTCAACTTGGGACGCGTCCTCCACCCCGTAGAACGTCAGCAGGTCGCGCAGCTCGCCCAGAGAGATGCCGAGTCGCGCATTCTCGATGCGGTTGATCTTCGTTCGATGGCAGCCAATGCGCTCGGCCGCCGCTTCCGGGGTCTTGCCTGCCTGTTCCCGTAGCTCAATCAGCAACGTAGCAAGGCGGCGACGACGGACTGTCGGGCGTGATCCAGCCATAACTACCCCTCAATCGATTCCACTTGAGCAACTGTAGCGACCATAAAAGATCTTGGAACAAGTTCCAAAGAGTCACTTGCATATCGAGCACGAGCAGAGCAATCTTGTCCCAGCATCACTCAGCGTGTCGGCGTTCGGCACATCTGGTGACTGCCGCATGAAGCAGAGACCCCCGCGACCGCTTGGGCGGTCCGGGGGCGTGGACAACGCTTTGAAGGAGCGTCGACATGCTGAAGCTTATCTCCCGTCTCTTCGACCCGATGGTGCGTCGCTTAGCCCCACCTGCCGGACTCGGCCGGAAGGCGGACACGGTCCCGGCTTCTCCACCCGTCGCAGCTCGCAACCGCCGCCTGCTGGTATGCCGTTCCGCGCTGCCAGTCACGATCGTTCCCCGCCCCGTGGACGGCCCGTACTCGCAGGCGGCGTACGAGCGGTGGCAGCGGGCCGAGAGCCGGCTGAGGCAGGAGCGGCGGCGGTCGCCCTGGCTGGCGGTGCATGGCATCGACACCGGGCCGCGCCTGATCCACGACATGGTGGTGCGCTGATGAGCAGTGGAGACGGCGCCGTGATCCGGCGCTGGAGTCGGCACCCGCGTTGCGTGGGGCAGGCGCGTAGCGAATTGCGTACGGCCTTGGACCGTTGGGGTCTGGCCCTGCTGTCGGACGATGCGTTGCTCGTTCTCTCGGAGCTGATGACCAATGCCGGACAGCACGCCAAGGTCTCGCCTGGGCGGGAGATCGAAACCCGCTTCCTCGTGGTGAACGGCAATCTGCGCATCGAGGTGCACGACGCCTCGGAGGCACTGCCCAAGGTGTCCGAGCCGGACCTGGAAGCGTGCGGCCAAAGAGGGCTGCTCCTTGTGGCTGCCGTGGCCGACACCTGGGGGTTCGGCGACCGGATCGGCCCGGGGAAGGTCGTGTGGGCGCAACTGCGGCTCGGCGCCACTACGGACGACGGGGTGCGCCATGGCTGAGACGCAGAGGTGTGCTGTCCTGGTGCGGACGGGAGACCGAGTCGGTCTCCGTGGACGGTGGCTTGAAGTGAAGCGGGCACACCTGGACCGCTTCGCCACCGGCGGCGCCGTCGTCGTCCTCACCTTCGAGGCAGAGCGTCCGTTGCGGGTGCCCGTCTTCACACAACTGTGGGTGAGTTCGACGCGGAGGGACTGGGCGTTGAGCGAGGACACATCCGGTACCCCGCTGATCTTCGAGGCGGAGTGCACGACGTAGCACACGCAGGGAACCGGGCACACCGGGTACAGGGAGATTCGCACCGGGTTCCTGCGGGCTACGCCGTTGCCTGCTGAGGGAGGGGCGATCGATGGGGTGGCGTAACCGCCTGGTCCTCGCGCTCCTGGCGCTCGACGCGGGCCACTGGTGGGCGGAGGGCCCCTCCCCTGGATGTATTGATCATGCCGGGCTCGCGTGCCCATGCCCGGACCGGACATGGGCGAGCCATGCCGACACCCCTGGGGCGAGCGACTGAGCGGCACGCGTGTTCGATAAGTCGCTCATGGCGGCGAACCCGTGTCAGCAGGTGGGAGCGCCCGTATGCTGGTCGTGTACCGCCTGTCGAGGTCACACCGAGACCGCCGGTCGGATGAGGAGGTGAAGGGGAATGAGCGTTGCCACCGACCACACCGGTCCCTGGACCGTCGCCGATGTCCTGGCTCTGCCCGAAGACCGCACCACCCGCTACGAGCTGCTGGGGGAGTCCCTCGTAATGTCCCCCGCCCCCGGCGTCCGCCACCAGCGGGCCTCGTTCCGCCTCCACGTCGCCCTGGACGCGGCCGCCCGAGCCGTCGGCGCGCCGGTGGAGATCCTGGAAGGCGTCAACGTCGTCCTGCCGTCCGGGCTGGTCGTGCCCGACCTGGTCGTGGCCGACGCCGGAGCGACCGCCGACGACCCCGTCACCATCGACATCGACGCGGTCCAGCTTGTCGTCGAACTCGTCTCCCCCGGCAACAGCACCATGGACCGCAAGGTCAAGCCCATGCTGTACGCAGAGGCCGCCATCCCGCACTTCTGGCGTCTGGAGTTCGACCCCGCCCCCATGCTCGTCATCTACGAACTGCGGTGCGGTCGCTACGTAGAGCGGACCACGGCACTCGCGGGCGCGACCACCCACCTGGACGCCCCGTTCCCCATCTCGATCGATCCGGCTGGACTCTCCCGGCAGTAGATGCCTTCCAGCGGGCAGCCCATGCCTCACCCCGCCTTCGTCCACCGGCTCTGCGGCGCCGGCCGGCCCGGGTGGCCCACACGGCCCGGGTGACGGCGGGCCGCAGTGCCCGCGCCGTGGAACTCCCGCTCGAAGGAATCCAGTTGGCGCAGGAACTTGCGGGTGGAGCTGGTCAGTGATGTTCCCCGGGAACTGCGCAACAGCAGCCGCGCGCCCAGCCGGAACTCCAGCCGGTGGATCCGGCGGGTCAGCGCGGACTGGCTGATGGAGAGGACCGCCGCGGCCCGGTTGATGCTGCCGTGCTGGGCGACCGCGCGCAGCAGATGAAGGTCCTCGACATCGAGCCGGCCGGAATCCGTGGGCGGGGAGGCCGGTGAAGGCTCCGTCGAGTGGTGCGCGGTTCCCGCGTCCTGGCGGTCCAGCTGCTCCCCGTACCACTGGGCCCACCAGGGGTCGCGGAGCATGTCCTGATGGTGCTCGGCGAACCGTTCCAGATAGCGGGCCGTGAGCAGCGTGGCCAGTTGCTCGGCCAGCGCCCCCGGCACCACGGCCGGGTCGACGATCAGCGAGCAGGTGCGGCGGGGGCGTTCGACGACGGACCGGCGTACCAGGTTCGGGGTGTGCAGGGCCGGGCCCGTGGGCGAACCGAGGCCGACGACATCCCCCCGGTGCAGCATGCCCCGCACGACCGAGGCCCCGGCCACCTGGAGCCGCGCCGGCCTGGGCAGACCCGCGGCGTGGAAGACCCGCTCGACCAGCACCTCCGAGCCGGGCCCCGCCTCGCTCACCCAGTTCTCGTCCAGCAGATCGGCCAGCGCGAGCGACTCGCGGTCGGCCAGCGGATGGCCGGACGGCAGCGTGACCCACAGGGCGTCGTCGAGCACGTCGTACGCCCGGACCGCCCGCTCGACCGAGGCGTGCGGGGTGTCGAGTCCCCAGGTGTGCACGGCGTCCACCGAGAAGTCGGCCAGCTGCCGCAGCGCTCCGTGCGGGGTGTCGTGGCTGATGGACAGCAGCACCCCCAGCGTGGCCGACGCGTCCTCGACCACGTCCTCCAGCAACGGTTCGGCGGAGGCGATCGACAGGACGTCCGGCGCGTCCAGGGCCTCGGGGCCGCTGCCGAATATCTCCGTACGCGCGGCGAGGTCCACCTGCCGGAAGAAACGGCGCCCGGCCACCAGCAGCCGCGAACCGGCCGGGGTCAGCTGCGCCGAATGACAGCCGCGCCGGGTCAGTGCCAGGTCCACGTCCTTGTCCAGCCGGTCCAGCCTGCGCTCGACCGACCCCTGGCGCAGCCCCAGCCGCCGTGCCACCTCCGCGAGGTCTCCGCATCCCGCCACCGCGTCCAGAAGCCGCAGGTCCGCACGGGAGAAGGGAAACTGCGCCGGCGGAACGGGAACAGACGCCAAAACTCGCTCAAAAGGCACGTGGACATCCCTTTTCGACGGAGACCGACCGGCACTGGGGGGCCGGCTTCCGCATCAGAGTTCGGGGCGCGTCACTCCCGTCCGTCTCCGCTCTCTCTCCGGCCCCTCCTCGAATATCCGGGAGAGAGCGGGCGAAGAGCGGCGACCGTCACGGTTCTCAGGTCTTGCCCATCGCTGACCGACCAGGAGACCCATGTCCCGCGTATCGACCGGCCCCAAGAACGAACCGACAGCTGCCCACGCACTGCTGACCCGGCTGCACGAGCACGGTGTGGAGAAGGTCTTCGGAGTCGTCGGCCGCGAGGCCGCCTCGATCCTCTTCGACGAGGTCGAGGGGATCGAGTTCGTGCTCACCCGGCACGAGTTCACCGCCGGTGTCGCCGCCGATGTGCTCGCCCGGATCAGCGGCCGCCCGCAGGCGTGCTGGGCGACGCTCGGCCCCGGAATGACGAACCTGTCCACCGGCATCGCGACCTCGATGCTCGACCGTTCGCCGGTCATCGCACTGGCCGCCCAGTCCGAGTCGCACGACATCTTCCCCAACGACACCCACCAGTGCCTGGACCTGGTCGCCATCGCCAAACCGATGACGAAGTACGCGGTGGAGCTGGAGCGCCCGCACGAGATCACCGACCTGGTGGACTCCGCGGTGTCGGCCGCCATGACCGAGCCGGTCGGCCCGTCGTTCATCTCCCTCCCCGTCGACCTGCTGGGCTCCAGTGAGGGCATCACCCTCGGCAACAACCCGCCCGCCCGCACCCCGGCCAAGCCCACCGGCACGGTCGACGCCGACTGGAAGAGCGCCGCCGACGAGGCCGTCGAGCTGCTGCGCGGTGCCAAGCACCCGGTCCTGGCCGTCGGTGCCGCGGCGATCCGCTCCGGTGCGGTCGACGCGATCCGGGCCCTGGCCGAGCGCCTGAACATCCCGGTCATCACGACGTACATCGCCAAGGGCGTCCTGCCCCACGAGCACGAGCTGAACTACGGCGCCGTCACCGGCTACATGGACGGCATCCTCGGCTTCCCGGCCCTGGAGACCCTGTTCGCCCCGGTGGACGTCGTCCTCACCGTCGGCTACGACTACGCCGAGGACCTGCGGCCCTCGATGTGGGCGCGCGGCCAGGAGAAGAAGACCGTCCGCATCTCTCCCACCCCGAACCCGATCCCCCGGGTGTACCGCCCCACCATCGACGTCGTCACCGACGTGCTGGCCTTCGTCGAGCACGTCGAAGCGGCCACCGCCGACCTCGCCGCGAAGGACCGGCACGACATCGCCCCGCTGCGCGCGCGGATCGCGGAGTTCCTCGCCGACCCCACGGAGTACGAGGACGGCATGCGCGTCCACCAGGTCATGGACTCCATGAACGAGGTCATGGCCGAGGCCGCGGGCCCGGCCCGCGGCACGATCGTCTCCGACATCGGCTTCTTCCGTCACTACGGGGTGCTGTTCGCCCGCGCGGACCAGCCGTTCGGCTTCCTCACCTCGGCCGGCTGCTCCAGCTTCGGCTACGGCATCCCGGCGGCCATCGGCGCCCAGATGGCCCGCCCCGACGAGCCCACCTTCCTCATCGCGGGCGACGGCGGCTTCCACTCCAACAGCGCCGACCTGGAGACGATCGCCCGTCTCAACCTGCCGATCGTCACCGTCGTCGTGAACAACGACACCAACGGTCTCATCGAGCTCTACCAGAACCTCGGCCACCGCCGCAGCCACGACCCGGCGGTCAAGTTCGGCAGCGTCGACTTCGTCGCCCTCGCGGAGGCGAACGGTGTCGACGCGACCCGCGCGACCTCGCGCGAGGAGCTGCTCGCCGCGCTGCGCAAGGGAGCCGAGCTGGGCCGCCCCTTCCTCATCGAAGTACCGGTCAACTATGACTTCACGACCGGTGGCTTCGGGGCACTGAGCATCTGATCATGTCAGCGCAGGAGTCTCCTGCCGCCTACGGATTCCTGGTCTCCGCCCAACTGGACGGAGACCGGGTCCTCGGTGCGGCCCATGCCACCCAGGGCACGACCACCGGCTTCCGGGAACGTCTGCGGACGCAGACCGTCACCGCGTCGCTGGTCCATGCCCCCGCCATCTCCCCCGAACCCGCGCTCGCCCGCGACGCGGACGTCGCCGTACTGGCCGTCGGAGAGATCTACAACGGGGACGACCTCCGGTCCGTTCTCCCGTCCGCGGACGCCGACGCCGGCGACGCCCACCTGCTGCTCCAGCTGTTCCACCGGTACGGAATGCACGCGTTCCGTCTCGTCAACGGCCGGTTCGCCGCCGTCGTCGCCACCGGGCAGAGCGTCTACCTGGCGACCGACCACGCCGGCTCCGTCCCGCTGTACATCCGGCCCGGCCGCGGTGAGGTCTTCGCCTCCACCGAGGCCAAGACGCTGGCCCGGCACGGCGGACCGATGGGCCTGCCGGTCCCATCCGCCCGCCGCGTACGACGGCTCGCCGGGGTCTACCAGGTACCGGCCGGCACCGTGCTGGCCATCGACCTCAAGACCGGCACCACCGACGCCCACCGCACCTGGGCTCCGGCGCTGTCCCGCCGCATCGTCGACGAGGACGAGGCGGTCGAGTCGCTGCGCCAGGTCCTGGACACCGCTGTCCGCTCCCGGCTGGGCCCGGACGGGCCTCCGCTCGTGGTGCTCTCCGGCGGCATCGACTCCTCGGGGGTCGCGGCGCTCGCGCACCGGGCCGCCGGCGCCCTGGACACCGTATCGATGGGGACCGAGACCTCGGACGAGTTCCCGCAGGCCCGCGTCGTGGCGGACCACCTCGGTTCGCACCACCGCGAACTGACCCTGCAGACCTCGGATCTGCTGAGCCGGCTACCGCACACCATCTGGTCCGCGGAGTCGCTCGACCCGGACATCATCGAGTACCTGCTGCCCCTGAACGCCCTCTACGGGACGCTCAAGGGACCACAGCGCCGCATCCTCACCGGGTACGGCGCCGACATCCCGCTCGCCGGAATGCACCGTGAGGACCGGCTGCCGGACCTGGACTCGGCGGTGGCGTACGACATGGCCACCTTCGACGGGCTCAACGAGATGTCGCCGGTGCTGTCGACGATGTACGGGCACTGGACCACCCACCCGTACTGGGACCGCGAGGTGCTCGACCACCTGGTCTCGCTGGAGGCCGGGCTCAAGCGACGGTACGGGCGCGACAAATGGGTGCTGCGGGCCGCCATGACCGAGCTGCTGCCGCACGAGACCGTCACCCGGCCCAAGCTCGGTGTCCACGAGGGCTCCGGCACCACGTCCGCGTTCAGCCTGGTCCTCTCGGAGCACGGCGTACCGGAGGAGTCCGTACCGAGCGCCAAGCGCCAGGTCGTGCAGGAGCTGTTCGACCGCACCGTCGTCAACGGCGAGCATCCGGACCACGTCTCCACGTGGGACGTGGTCGGTGAGGTGGCGGACCAGTTCACGGAGCGCCGTACCGTGCCGTCCGCGCGACGGCCCGAGGGCTCGCCGCATCTGCACGCCGCGCCCGTCCCCGCCGACCAGCCGGCCCCGGAAGGGGAGTGAACCAGTGCAGCGCATCGATTCGCACGTCTCGCCCCGTTACGCACAGATCCCCACCTTCATGCGGCTCCCGCACGACACCGAGCCGAGCGGATACGACGTGGTCGTCATCGGCGCCCCGTACGACGGCGGCACCAGCTACCGTCCCGGCGCCCGCTTCGGCCCGCGTGCCATCCGCAACGAGTCGGGGCTCATCCACGGCGTCGGTATCGACCGGGGTCCGGGGACCTTCGACCTCATCCGCTGCGCGGACGCCGGGGACATCGACCTGACGCCGTTCAACATGCACATCGCCATGGAGACGGCCGAGCAGCACCTCAAGGCGGTCCTCGCGGACAACGCGACGTTCCTGATGCTCGGTGGCGACCACTCGCTGACCCTGGCCGCCCTGCGGGCGGTCGCCGACCAGCACGGTCCGGTGGCGGTGGTGCACCTGGACGCGCACTCCGACACCAACCCGGCTTTCTACGGCGGCGAGTTCCATCACGGGACCCCGTTCCGCCACGCCATCGACGAGAAGATCGTCGATCCGTCGGCGATGGTCCAGATCGGCATCCGCGGCCACAACCCGAAGCCGGACTCGCTCGACTACGCGCGCGGGCACGGCGTCCGGATCGTCACCGCCGACGAGTTCGCCGACAACCCGGTGGCCCGGACCGCGGACCTCATCCGCGAGCGGGTCGGCAAGCGCCCCGTGTACGTGTCGGTGGACATCGACGTACTCGACCCGGCCTTCGCCCCGGGTACCGGCACGCCTGCCCCGGGAGGACTGACCTCGCGCGAAGTCCTCGCGCTGCTGCGCTGCATCGGGGACCTCAAACCGGTCGGCTTCGACGTCATGGAGGTCTCCCCGCTCTACGACCACGGGGGGATCACCTCCGTCCTGGCCACCGAGATCGGCGCGGAGCTGCTCTACCAGTACGCCCGCGCCCATCGCCCCAGAAGCGAAGGAGACAACGCACCATGACCGATCCGATCATCGACTGCACACAGGACGGCGATCAGCTCCGCGCGCTCGCCGCGCGGCTGCCGAAGGTCCCACGCGCCGATCTGTACGCCTTCCTGGACACCGCCAAGAAGCACTCGGAGGAGCTGCCCCCGCACATCGGGGCAGCGCTCGACGCCTTCAACGCCGACGGCAACAACGACGGTTACCTCCTGCTGCGCGGGCTCCCGGTGGACCAGGGCGACGCCCTGCCCGCCACCCCGACCAGCACCCCAGCCCCGGTGGACCGGGGTCTGCTGACCATGGAGGCGATGCTCGCGCTCGTCGGGCGCAGGCTCGGACTCCACACGGGCTACCAGGAGCTCCGCTCGGGCACCGTCTACCACGACGTGTACCCGTCGCCGGGTGCCCACCACCTGTCGTCGGAGACCTCCGAGACCCTGCTGGAGTTCCACACGGAGATGGCGTACCACGTCCTCCAGCCGAACTACGTGATGCTCGCCTGCTCCCGCGCCGACCACGAGCACAGGGCGAAGACGCTCGTCGGTTCGGTCCGCAAGGCACTGCCGCTGCTCTCGGAGGAGGTGCGCGCGCGTCTCTTCGACCGGAAGATGCCGTGCTGCGTGGACGTGGCCTTCCGTGGCGGGGTGGAGGACCCGGGTGCGATCGCCCAGGTGAAGCCGCTGTACGGGGACGAGAAGGACCCGCTGCTGGGGTACGACCGTGAGCTCCTCGCCCCCGAGGACCCCGCGGACAAGGAAGCCGTGGCGGCGCTGTCCGCGGCTCTCGACGAGGTGACCGAGGAAGTCAGCCTGGTCCCCGGTGACGTACTCATCATCGACAACTTCCGTACGACGCACGCTCGTACGCCGTTCTCGCCGCGGTGGGACGGCAAGGACCGGTGGCTGCACCGCGTCTACATCCGTACGGACCGCAACGGCCAGCTCTCCGGTGGAGAGCGGGCAGGCGATGTGATCTCGTTCAGCCCGCGCCGCTGACCGGTTCCCCCACGGGAGTGGGCCGGCCCCCCTTTTCCGGGGGGCCGGCCTTCGCCACGTCCTCGCACCCTCTACCGACAAGGACCTTGATATGCCGATCGCTTGGCACCCGCGCACAGGACTCTCACTGCGACTGGCGGCCACCGCCGGGGCGGGCCTGCTGATCACCCTGGGCGCCGCCCCGGCCCAGGCGACGGCAGGCGGCGCGGCCGGCACCGGCACCGTCGTGGCCTGGGCGTCCGGGGAGAACAACTGGGGCGAGGCCACCGTCCCGGCCGAGGCGCAGTCGGGGGTCTCCGCCATCGGCGGGGGCGACTACCACAGCCTCGCCGTCAAGAACGGCAAGGTCCTGATGTGGGGCACCTGGATCTGCTGGCAGGTCACCGACTGCACGACGAACAAGATCTACGTCCCCGTCGAGGCCCAGTCCGGAGTCACCGCCGTCGCGGGCGGACACGACCACAGTCTCGCGCTCAAGGGCGGCAAGGTGATCGCCTGGGGGAGCAACGCCAAGGGCCAGTTGAACGTGCCGGTCGAGGCCCAGTCCGGGGTGACGGCCATCGACGCCAACGGTGACCGGAGCCTGGCACTCAAGAACGGCAAGGTCATCACCTGGGGCGGGACCAATCTGGACGGCATCCTCGACGTGCCGCTGGAGGCCCGGTCCGGGGTGACCGCGATCTCCGCAGGCCACTCGCACAATCTGGTGGTCAGGAACGGCAGGACGATCGCCTGGGGCGGTGACAACTACTTCGGCGAGAAGAACGTCCCGACGGACGCCACCACCGGAGTGAGCGACGTCGCGGCCGGGTTCGGGCAGAGCGTGGCGCTGAAGGGTGGCAAGGTCCTTGCCTGGGGGGACAACCGCAACGGCCGTTCCACCGTGCCTGCCGAGGCCCAGTCGGGTGTGAGCGCCATCGCCACCGCCCAGTTCCACAGCCTGGCGCTGAAGAACGGCAAGGTCATCGCCTGGGGCGGCAGCTTTCCCAGCAGCCCGTACGTACCTGCCGCGGCCACCTCGGGCGTCACCGCGATCTCGGCGGGAGCGAATCACAGCCTGGCCCTCAAGTAGCCCGCGCGGCGCTCTCGACGGCCGGGCGAGCCCGGCCGTCGAGAGGCCCTGGCCTGCCGGACGTTCAGCCCGCCGCCACGCGCTCCGGTTCGCCTGCCGGCACGGCGTCACCGAGGGCGGCCAGGTACCGCTCGGCGTCCAGGGCGGCGGCGCATCCGGAACCGGCCGCGGTGACGGCCTGGCGGTAGGTGTGGTCCACCACGTCCCCCGCGCCGAAGACACCGGGGATGCTCGTCCGGGTCGCGGGGGCCTGGGTCCTGAGGTAGCCCTCCGCGTCCAGTTCGAGCTGGCCGGCGAAGAGTTCCGTACGGGGGTCGTGGCCGATGGCGACGAACAGGCCCGTCACGTCAAGACCGCGGGTCCCACCGGTCACGACGTCGCGCAGGACGACGCCGGAGACCATGCCGCCGTCCTCCTGGATCTCGGCGACCTCGCTGTCGAACGCGAAGTCGATCCTGTCGTCGGCGAAGGCCCGGTCCTGCATGGCCCTGGAGGCGCGCAGGGCGGAGCGGCGGTGGACGACGGTGACCGAGCGGGCGAAGCGCGTCAGGAACGTGGCCTCTTCCATGGCGGTGTCGCCGCCACCGACCACGACGACGTCCCGGTCGCGGAAGAAGAACCCGTCGCAGGTGGCGCACCAGGACACCCCGCGGCCGGAGAGCGCGTCCTCGTTGGGCAGACCGAGCTTGCGGTAGCCGGAGCCCGTCGCGATGATCACGGCCTTCGCGCGGTGGACCGTGCCCTCGGAGTCCGTCAGCAGCTTGACGTCATCGCTGAGGTCGACGGAGACGATGTCGTCGTCGACCATCTCGGCGCCGAACTTCTCCGCCTGGGCCCGCATGCTGTCCATCAGGTCCGGGCCATCGATGCCGCGGGGGAAGCCCGGGAAGTTCTCGACCTCGGTCGTCGTGGTGAGCGACCCGCCGACGAAGACGGAACTGCCGAAGAGCAGCGGCTTCAGCTGCGCCCGGGCGGTGTACAGCGCGGCGGTGTAACCGGCGGGGCCGGAGCCGATGATGATGACCTCGCGTACGTCGTCATGCGTCATGATGCGGTCAGCTCTCCTGCTTCTTGGCGCTCGTGTCGGTCCAGTGACCCACCCAGGCTGACATCAGCCCCGAGTGATGCGACAGTATCAGCACGCAATGATGTCAGTCGAGGCTGAACCGACCCGGGATTCGCCCCCGCCCTCTTCCGCCTCTGGACGCCTCCGGCCCGCCCCCTTCCGGCCCTGCTCCCTTCCGGTCCGCACGCTTCCGACCCTGCTCCCTGGACGCTGCCGCGGCAGGTCAGCGCCACACGTGCACACACGCCGACCCGGAGGCAACGCATACGGGGGGGGGCGCATCCGCACAGCCTGATCCGCTACGCTGTCTGCGGTCAGCGGACTACCAGCCCGCTGCTCGGGAGGGGTCCGCAAGGGCGCATCCCAGCGGCGTCTGCACGTCAGCTGACCAGGAGGCTTGCCACACCGGCCGACGATCCCACCCCAGGGTCCTCAGCACGGCACCACGCAAGCCCCCGCCTTCGTAGCTCAGGGGATAGAGCACCGCTCTCCTAAAGCGGGTGTCGCAGGTTCGAATCCTGCCGGGGGCACAGCGCAATAAGCCGCTGACCTGGGGTTACACCCCCAGGAAGGTGTTTCGGCCTCGGACTTCTCGTCCGGGGCCGTTTGCGTGAGCGGCAGGGCGTCCTCGTCGAGGGTGTCGGCACGGCCTGGGTACGGCCGGCGGTCCGTGCCGGCCGTACGCCTCCGGCCCAACACGTCGCCCGGCGTACTCAGGAGGCGGCGTACTCAGGAGGGCCACGCAGCGAGGAGCACCGCCGGGCCGTACGCAGCGTCGAGCACCGCGCAGTCGGTCCCGCTGCGCGAGACAGCGATCACAGGCACAGGAGCAGGCGTGAGCGCGGCGCGGTGTCGGTGCAGCGCCGCGAGATCGCGCCGGTCGAAGGGGAGTTCTCCAGCCACTTCACCGAGCCGACGAACAACAGCTCCTTGGCGATCGGCGCGCGGGTCCGCTCCCACGAGAAACACAAGGCCAGGAGCCCTTCCGCCCAGCGGAAGAGCTCCTGGCCTGGTCCCGTCATGCGTCCTGAGGCTGGACGACACAAAGGGCCCAGATGATGAAGCCGTAGACCGCGATCAACACAACCGACCAGACCGGGTAGTACGGAATGGTCAGGAAGCTGGTGATGAGGAGCAGTCCCGCCACCAGAACGCCGACAAGGCGGGCCCAGGTCCGGCCGTTGAAGAGGCTGACGCCCACCAGTACGGCCAGGGCACCGAGCAGCAGGTGTATCCAGCCCCAGCCGGTCGTGTCGAACTTGAACACGTAGTTCGGCGTGTTGACGATGACGTCGTCGTTGGCGATGGCCATGATGCCGCGAAGCACGTCGAGAGTGCCTCCAATGATCAGCATGACCGCACCGAATGCCACCAGGCCGCCGGCCCATGCCGCGGACCGCTGTCGCCGTTGAGGTGTTCCCTTAGCCATGACGTCTCCTGTTCCCTTGCGCGGGCCCCTCTGCGAGCCACTCGCGGATCACTCTCAGACACAAGCCAGCCTGACGGGCTGTCACCCCCCGAGGACCTGACGCTTCTGTTCCTCGAACTCCTCTTCCGTCAGCACTCCCTGTGCTTTCAGTTCGCCCAACTCCTTGAGCAGGGCGATCTTGCCTTCGGTCGATCCTGATGCGGGCGGAGGCTGCGCGGACGGTGCCGGTGCGGGTGCGGCCTGCTGGGCGTCCTGCTGAGCCCACCGGCCCGCCTGTCGCCGGGACACCCGGTTCGACACGGCGGTCGCCGTACCGGCTACGGCAGCTGTGCGGGCCACGCCGCGAATGAGACCTGGCATGTCGAGCCTCCTGTGATCTGCATGCTGTTCACGGCCGAGTGGCGGCCGCCGCGGCCTCCGCCGAGTCGAGTGCCGCGATGACGTCCTGTACGGGGATCCTTCCGACGGCCACCAGTCGGGCACCGCTGCGTCTCAGAGCGCGGGCCAGTGGTGCGGCCCAGCGGTTCTCGTACATCGCGATGGCTGCCGTGCTGCCGGGGTCGATCGCCTTTCCCGCCTCTTTGATGTCGTCCTGACCCAGCAGCCCGGAGTTGGCTCCCTCGAACACCGCGAGGCTCGTGCTTCTGTCCTGGCTGAGATCCGCCATGTCGATCGCCGCGACGGAGCCGTCGGGGTCCTTTCGGACGAAGACGAGGTCGAGAATGCGGATCAGGCCCTGGTCGACCAGGTCGACGAGGTACGGAAGGGCTTCGCCTGTGGGGCTCTTGCCCGGGTATTCGACCACCAGGTAATCGATAGGGCCCACGTCGTCGATTTCGTCGATGCCGTTGATGTCATTGGTTTCGTCTCTCACGGCAACTCCTCCTGATGCGGAGAACTCACACCCTGCCTCAGCCGAGAGCTCGGCTGCTGTGACCACGAGAATGGGGGCGAGGACCGTCCCCTCACTCAGTGGACCACCCGACTGGGTGAGGCGCATGTTGGTCGGGCCCAGCGGTTCCCTCATGCCGTCTCATGCCTGGGCGGCTCCGGGAACAGTTCGGTGCTGCGGAGAGTGGCGCTGGAGCCGGCGCTCGAAGAACTGCTCGCAGCGGCCATGGGGCGCGGCGTCCGGCTCGAATCGTCACCGCGACACCTCCCTATGAGACGGGGCGGGTAACAGAAAGGCCGAGCCACCAATCGACAGTGCGCCATTTCCACGCCGTGGTTATGGTTGACCAGAAGGGAAAAGGCATTAAGAACGCATTACTGACGGGCCCGTGGTCAATGCTGGAGCGGCTGGCAACCGTGCCCGCATCAACCGTCACCGCAGGAGGCCTCGCAGTCTGGCGTTCGTCCCGTGCGTCGTCACTCGCCGAGCCGAAGGAAAGCTCGCATGGATTCCTCTGGTGGTCCGTCTGGTGGTCCGTCCGGTGGTCCGTCCGGTGGTTCGTCGTCAGCTTCGGAAGGTCGTGACCGTCCGGTCCCCGCGACTTCGTTGAGCGCCACGGAACGGGACGATTACGAACGGCTGCGCAAGGCGGCCTCCGTTCACCACCGGCGTCTGCGCTGTACGTCAGCCTCCGTACTGCTGCTGCTTGCCTTCCTCTTGGCACCGCTTGCCGTGGTCGGGGCCTGGGTTGACTCCGAGGTATCCGACACCGACCGGTACGTCCAGACCGTCGCTCCCATCGCCACCGAGCCCTCCGTGCAGAACACCGTGACCGACCGGCTCACCAAGCGCGTGGTCGACAACGTAGACGTCGCCGCCTTCACCACGGCCGTCGCACAGACGTTGGAGCGAGAAGGGGCACCCCCTCGCGTGGTCCAAGGCGCCGAGGCGCTGACCGGCCCGCTGACGAGCGTGCTCAACTCGACCGTCCACGACATCGTGCACAGGGTGGTGACCAGCGACCGGTTCGCCGACGTGTGGAGCGACGCCAACCGGCAGGCCCATGCCGCCGTGGTCAAGGTCCTCACCGGCGAGGGCAGCAGCGCCATCCGGACAGGCGACGACAGCATCGACCTGAACCTCGGCGCCGTCATCGACAACGTCCAGCAGAAGCTTGTGGACGCGGGTTTCGACCAGGCTGCGAAGATCCCCGACGTCGACAAGACAATCACCTTGTTCGAGACCGACAAACTCAATGAGGCCCAGGGCGCCATGCGCCTCCTGAACGCGATCGGCACCTGGCTGCCGGTCCTGGTCCTGGCCCTGGCGGCGCTCGCCGTCTGGAGCGCACCGGCGCACCGCGCCGCGCTGATGGCCGCGGCCATCGGCGTCGCGGTCATGATGATCGTGCTGCTCGTCGCCCTCGCCGTGATGCGCCAGGTGTACCTGGACTCCGTCTCCACGACCGCCCTGCCACAGCGCACGGCCGCCGACATCTATGACACCTTCATCCGCTTCCTGAAGAACAGCACGGTCACAGTCCTGGTCCTCGCGGTGATCACCGCGTTCTCCGCCTATCTCTACGGGCCCGGACGCGGTGCCCGGTGGGTCAGACGGACGGCGGCGGGTGGAACCGGGGCCACCGGGCGGGCCGTTGCACGGCGCGGCCTGCGCACTGGTGCCACCGGCCGCTGGCTGGGCACACACACCAAGTGGATCACCGGCATCGTCATCGCCGGCGGCGCGCTCGCCCTGGTGCTGTGGAACCACCCCACCCCCGGGGCCGTGGCACTGGTCCTCGGCATCGTCGTCCTCGTGCTGGCTCTCCTCGGCACCCTCGCCGCGGCCTCCGGCACATCCGAACGCCCGGCCGCAGGCGACCGGCAGGTCGCCCGCCCCGGGTAACGCGGTCCGGCGCGCGCCGGGGCTCTCCGAAAGCGCACGTCACCCCAACCGAAGAGAATGGAGCCTGAGATGGCTGCAGAACACACAGGAGCGGGCGGCGTCGCCGCCCTCGCCGAAGCGAACGCGCCCGTGTTCGAGGAACTCGTCCAGATGACGCTCGACACGTTCGAGCGGTCGGGGCTGGATCAGGAGACGTACCTGCTGGCACGCATCGCGGCTCTGGTGGCCATGGACGCCTCTGCACCCTCGTACCTGCTCAACGTCGGTACCGCCGCGGAAGCCGGCGTGCCGCTGGAGAAGATCCAGGGAACGCTTGTCGCGATCGCCCCCGTGGTCGGCAGCGCCCGGGTCGTCTCCGCCGCCCGCGCCATCGGCGACGCCTTCGGGCTGGAACTCCCCACAGAAGAGGAGCAGTGACGACCGGCCCGGCCGTGGCGGCGAGCCCCGGCCGGGCCGACAAGGGGTCTGCCGCACTCCCTCTCACACGCGACGGGCCCTCGACACAGGCGAATCCAAACAGGAGAAGCAATGGACGGCTATGTGAACCTGGCCTACGACTATCCGGTCCTCGGAGCCTTCTGGACGGTCATGTGGATCTTCCTGTGGGTCATGTGGATCTTCCTGCTCTTCCGCATCATCGTCGACATCTTCCGCGACGACTCCATGAGCGGATGGGCCAAGACGGGATGGCTGGTCTTCACGATCGTCCTCCCCTTCCTGGGCGTCTTCGTCTATGTCATCGTCCGCGGCAAGGACATGGGCAGGCGTGAACAGGAGCACGCCAAGGCCCAGTTGGACGAGACGAACCGCTACATCCGCGAGACCCTCGGCACCACCGGTCCAGCCAGCGCGGCGGAACAACTCGCCAAGCTCTCGGAGATCCGGGCCCGCGGCGACATCTCCGACGAGGAGTTCCGCCGGGCCAAGGAGAAGATCCTTCACTGACCCCGTGCGCGTGCTCCGCAACGGGGCGGGCGGCTCAAGGCCCGCACCGTTGCGGAGCCGCCGCGCGGTTTCCCGGCCGGTTACCCCGTCCGCACATGCGGGGCGACCTGCCGCCCGAGTCCTGTGTCCGGCCGCCTTCCCCCAGGAGCGATCAACACCTGCCCATTGTGCTGATCCCGGTCAGCCCCGAGGTTGAAGGTCGAGCGGGCCGCGTCGGTGCCGGGTGCGGAAGTGCCGATGTCTGATCATGAACGGGCCCGCACGTTCCCTTCCTGATGGGCGTACCGATGCCGGGATCGGAGTTTCATGATCGCTGAGAGTTCAGGCAGAGGGTGCTGCGCGCCGGGCGGGACCGCATGCCACGTGAGCGCCACCTCGCCTTCGGTTCCCCCGGTCGGCGCACGGGTGGATGGCGGGGTGCGCCACCGCGCCTCCCGCTGCCGGGCCTTCAGCTCCTCGGCCGGGTGATCACGGTCACCGTCGCCCTCAGCATCCTCCTGCACGGAATGTCAGCCGTCGTCCTCGCGAAGCGGTATGGCGCCTGGCACATAAAGGCCGCCGAACGAAGACCGCATCTGCCCGAGGGCGGAGAGGCGGGGCACTCCTCCACGACGCGGTAGGGCCTTGATTTCCTCGAACGTGCTCCCGCCCGACGCACACGCACACGAGATCTCCACGCACCCGCAGACGTCATCTTCGAACAACCCCGAGAGAGCGAGATCCGTATGCACATGGCCCGCCGGTAAAGGCGCGCAACCCGTGCCGGTCGCAGCCGTCAGGCCGCTTCGGCCGTGACCCGTCCGGCCTGGACGGCATCGACAAGGGCCTGGTGGTCCTTCTCGTTCTGGTCCGCGTACAGCTCGGCGAACGTCGCCAGCGCACGGTCGAAGACATCGCCGCCCCCCAGGTACGCGGCGATCCCGATCCGGTCCCCGGACCTGGCGTGGGCGCGGGCGAGCGTGGCTCCGCACAGTCGGCCGAACAGGCCCATTCTCTTCGGCGACATGCTCTCGGTCTCAGCGATACCTTTCCAGTCGCGCAGCTGGCGTACGTAGAAGTCCCGCCGCTTGCCGTCGAGGCCCTGGACGCGGTCCCAGCCCAGGAAGATGTCACTGGTGGCCTGCATGAGCCGTTGGCCGGCGACGACGCGCTCGCCCTGCGTGCTGAACGCGCTGTCTCCGGCGTAAGGCGCCAGAACCGACTCGTCGGCCTCCTTGGCCTGGAGGAACAGGGGGTCCTCGTCGTCCTTGCCGAGCAAGAGGATGATCCAGCAGCGGGTTCCCACACTGCCCACGCCGACGACCTTGCGGGCGATGTCGGCAAGGCGGAAGCTCTCCAGCAGGAACCGGCGGTCCGTCTGCAGGGTCTGCCCGTAGCGCTCGATCATCCGACTGATCTTCTGTTCCAGCCTGCCGCGTTCGGTGTCCGGCAGCAGATCCTGGAGCCGTACCAGCAGGGGCGGATCGGGAGCGATCTGGCGCCTTCCGTCGATGACGTGTGTGAGCTTGTCGAAGACCTGCAGCGTGCCGCGCGCACGGGCCCGCTCCCGGGTGCGTTCCCAGCGATCCCGCTGCCCGGCGCTCAGTACCGGGGCGAACTGCTCCTGCAACTCGTCCGCGTCGAAGCGGGTGTACCAGACGTCGAGATTGCCCAGTCCGGCGTAGCTCCGCATGCGCTCGCGGTAGGACCGCACGGCCGCCCGCACCACCGACGCCCGCTCCTTGGAACCGAAGCCGTTCGCCCGGCCCGCGATGACCAGGCTGGCCGACAGCCGCTTGACGTCCCATTCCCACGGTCCGGGCAGCGTCTCGTCGAAGTCGTTGATGTCGAACATCAGGCGGCGCTCCGGAGAGGCGAGCAACCGGAAGTTCAGCATGTGCGCGTCGCCGCAGCACTGCACCCTGAACCCGCTGCGCGGCGTCTCCGCGAGGTCGGCCGCCATGATGGCGGCGGCCCCGCGGTAGAAGCGGAACGGCGCCTCGCTCATCCTGCCGTAGCGGATCGGCACGAGTTCCGGCACTCGCGTCGCGGACTGCTTCTCGATGATCTTCACCGGGTCCGTGCGCTTCGGTGGGAGCCTGAACTCGGCGTGGCTGGAACGGGGTACGTCGGCGCGTGCTGCCTTGCCGCGGGCGACCCGCTCCCGCGGGGTGAGGTGCCGTGTCTCGTCGCCGGAAAGATGGTTGTCGTTCATTGTGGACGCTCCACGATGTGGTGGCCTACGCGCAGGGTGTTGGCCATGGCCGTCAGGAACGGATCGACTGTTTCGGTGCTCGGGACGAAGCTCGCACCGACGGCAGCGGGGTCGCCGGTTCGCGGGTCCTGCCGTTGACGTCGGCGGCGGAACCGGCCGGGGCACTGCCACAACCGACGGTGTTGCGGCCCGGCCGAACGAGATAGGCGCATCCACCTACAAAGCTAACTCCGGACGGTGCTCCGGACGACTTGGACCAAACCTGGCCGCCGCACGCCCGGCGAGCTCACAGCTGTTTCCGGCCCGACTTCGGTTCCTGCCCCGGCTCCGGGGCGGGCGGAGGTGTGAGCTTCGCCGTCGTGACTTACGAGACCACGTCTGCGACGATCACCAGCGGCATGACGGTGAGCCCCTGTGTCCCGATCAGCAGTGTGGCGAGCGGTACGGAGACCAGCGGAAGCCTCAGCATCGCGGCGCTCATCGCTCCGGTACCCATCACGAACCCCGCGACCGGGCTCAGCCCTGGCAGGTGGGAGAACAGGGTGCCACCCGCCGCCACGACGGTGAAGTACAAGGCGTCAGTGCGCCCCAACGTCTCCGAGAACGAATCTGCTTCGTTCGCGGAATGGACCACATACGCCGCCGAGAGGAGCAGTCGGCCGCGCAGCCCTACGAAACCGGCGCTGTGCTGTCCCGCTCCGTTCCCGCCCCAGGGCTCCGAGCAGGTGACCGGGTGGCCTTCGCCCTGGCGGGCGCGTACGCCTGGAACATCTCGCACCACGACTTCCTGATGCACCCGCGGCCCGGCTTTCACTTCCTGGAGCAGGAAACGGCCGGATACGCGGATACGGTGACCGCATGACCACAACCGTCGCGGTGGGTACGGGAGTAGGGCCCCTGCTGCGCGGCTGGCGTGAGCGCCGCCGCCTCAGCCAACTGGAACTCGCGCTGCGCGCGGACTCCTCGGCCCGGCACATCAGTTTCGTCGAGACGGGCCGCTCGCGCCCCAGCCAGGACATGGTCCTGCGACTGGCCGAGCACCTGGACATCCCGGTGCGGGAGCGCAACTCCCTCCTGCTGGCGGCGGGTTACGCCCCCACCTATCCGGAGACCCCGCTCGACGACCCGGCACTGGACACATTGCGCACCGGACTCCTGCAGCTGCTCACCGGGTACGAGCCGTACCCGGCGCTCGTGGTCGACGCGACCTACGACGTGGTCGCCGCGAACAACGGCATGACGATGCTCCTGGAGGGCGTACCGGAACGGCTGCTCGCTCCCCCGCTCAACGCGATGCGCCTGACCCTCCACCCGGAGGGCCTGGCGCCGAGGATCCGCAATCTGCGGGAGTGGCGTGGTCACCTCCTCGCCCAGATGGAACGGCAGATCGCCCTGGTCCGCTCCGACGCGCTGCGCGAGCTGTACGAGGAGGTGTCGGCGTATCCGGTGCGGGACGCGGGCGTGGAGCCGGCCGAGCCGGTCCCGTACTTCGCGCTGCCGCTGCGGATCGAGCACGACGGCCGGGTGCTGTCGTTCATCTCGTCGATCTCGACGTTCAACACACCCATGGATGTGACGGTGGCCGAGCTGGCCATCGAGACCTTCCTGCCCGCTGACCGGGAGACCGCCGCGTACCTCCGCTCGCTCAGCGCCTGAGCCGCAGGGCACCGAACTGCAGTGCCGCGAACCCACCCACGGTGGCGGCCTGCATGAGCCCCCACACGGCGCCGACGGTGGTGGGCGTCAGCCAGAGGGCGAGTGCGGCGATGCTCGCCACCACCCAGACGGCGTTCACGTCGATCACGAGACGGGTCAGGAAGGCGGAGGGCTCGCGCCGGGAGGCGAGCCAGCCGACGTCGGCCGCGAACGCCAGGAGGAAGACGCCGAGCCAGAGGAGCAGCGTCGGATCGACGCCCAGCAGGCGGCCCAGCGGTCCGGACGCGGCCACATAGGCGAGTCCGTTGACTCCGGTGACCACGGCGTCGAGGACGAGGAACCGGCGGAGCATGGTGAGCGGCTCGGCGGTGCGGGCCAGGCCGGAGAGGGTGGTCGCGGACATGGGAATCAGCCTCCGTCGGGGATGTGCACGCTGGTCGGTGGCCGGGCCCCGAGACGGGGTAAGCCGCCTCGGAACCCGGTGCGACCACCATGCCGCTCACCGCGGAACGGGTCGATTACCCGGGAGGTAATGCGCACGTCAGGGGGCGTCACCGCCGGCACCGGAGCGGGAAACCCGGCCCGGCAGGACGCGCTCAGCGGCAGGAGACCTTCAGCTGGGCGGCCGCGTGATGCGCGCCGGCCAGTTCCTCGTCGCCCCAGTCGCGGCCCCGGTCGATCAGTTGCACGGCGAAGACGGCGCCCTTGACCGGGAAGCTCCTCACATCGACCGGGGAGCCGCGGTGCTCCGGTTGACGGACGGCGAAGCCCGTATAGGCGGAGTCCGTGTCGTCGGGGTCGGAGAGCACCCGGTAGAAGGTCGGGTCGCCCGCCACATCGCGGTCCCGGCCGCTGCTCGGCACGAAGACGGTGAGCGCGCACTCCCGGAAGCCCTTGCCGAGGTGCCAGGACCAGATGGCGGTGCCGCCCCGGTCCTCGGTGGGACTGCCGGACATCGGGACGGCACTGAACCGCCCGTCGCACGAACCACCGGTGAAACCACCGGAGCCGACGGTGTACCAGCCCGCCTGCCCGTTCTCGAAGCGCCCGCGTTCGCGGTACTCACCGGTCGAGCCCGCCGAGTCCCCTGAGCCCCCCGAGCCCCCCGGAGCCGCCGAGTCCCCCGAGCCCTGTGGACAGCCGGGTCCCGCCCACGCCGTGTAGCGGTAACGGGGCCCGTCCGGCGGCGGCGTCGACGCATCGGGCGGTGTCTCCGGGCTCTCGGTGCCCCGCCCGATCAGGCTCGGCGCTCCGCCGACCGGATCCGGCAGCGCGTCGGCACGGCCCGCCGCGTCCGGCCGGCCTCCACCGAGTTCTCCCCGGTCCGCCGACGCGAGGAACGAGACGGCGGTGAACAGACCGCCGGCCGCCACCACGGCCCCCGCCGCCAGCAGCGCCTTGCGCCGCCCCGGCAGGGTGGACATCCGGCCGGTCAGCGTCTCGCGCGCGATCCACGAACCGTCCCCGGCCGCGGCACGGGCCACGGAGCCACAGCCGGAACAGACCATCCCCGGCAACGTGCCCCGCCGGTCACCGCCGCAGTGTTGGCACCTCATGGCAGCACACCTTGCCAGGGGCGCCCGCCCGGAGGGAGACATCGCGCACGATGTACGTGTCCGATCCGCATCGCACGGACGGGGTCACCCCCGGGAGGCGGACGAAGCTCAGCCCAGTTCCTCGGGGCACTGGGTGCCCGGCGGGAACTGGTAGGGAGCGGCGAGCCGGTACACGCCCGGCCGGGGCGCGAGCAGTTCGACCCACTCGTCGCCGTCCGGGTCCTCCTCCAGCTTGATCAGACAGCCGTGCAGGTTCTCGTAGGACTTCTCGGCGTCCCCGTCCTGCGCGGAACGGCGCTTGGACTCCTCGGTCTCCTGCGGGCGTTCCACGCTGTTGCCGTCGTCGTCGACGACGGCCAGCCAGCGCGAGTACGGAATCCGGATCAGTACCCGGCCCGCCTCCTCCACACGGATGGTCAGCTTGTCGGCCCCGGCGCGCTCGACGGTCGCGGGCGGATCGGCCATCGGCACCGGATCGAGGACGCGGTAGAGCCGCCAGTTGGCGTCGCCCCAGATCTCCGTCAGATACGGCAGGCCCGTCTTGACCAGCGCCGCTTCCTGCACCGCTCCGCTGGCGTCCGGCGCCCCCTCGGGCAGCACGACGTAGTGCACGGCCCAGCGGTCCAGCCACTGCCGGTAGTTCTCGGTGTTCAGCGTGTCGTCGTAGAAGATCGGGTTGCGCTTCATATCGGCCTGCCGGTTCCAGCCGCGGGCCAGATTGACGTACGACGGGAACGCGGACGCCTCCCGGTGGCTGCTCGCCGGGACCACTTCCACCCGGCCCCGCTCGGCCTCCACCCGCTGGAGCTGGTTGACCAGCGGGGCGAGCTCCCGGGTCCAGGAGGCGGCCGGAGCGGTGCGGACGATGTCGTCGACGCCCTTGTAGCCGATCCAGAAGTTCAGCCCGGCGAAGGCCAGGACCAGGGCGTACCAGCGGCGGCTGCGCGGCGCCGTGTACGGCAGCGCGGCGAGCAGCACGACGCCGGCGAACAGCATCGCCATGCGCGACACGTTCGAGCCGATCTGCGAATCGACCACGTACGTCAGCAGGGTGCCCACGCCGTACACGGCGGCGGCGGTGCGGACCGAGGCCCAGTCCTTCGGCACGAGCACGAAGACGAGGACCGAGAAGAGGAACGGCAGCGAGAGTGTGCCGAGCGACATCGGCTGCGTACCGGAGAAGGGGAACAGCCATGAGGACAGCGCCACCACGGCGACCGGCGCGAGACCGAGTGCGTAGGCGCCTGGGCGCCGCTTGTTCAGGAACAGGGCGGCGGCGACCACTCCGAGGAACAGCCCGGCGACCGGGCTGCCCGCGGTCGCGAGTCCGGCGAGGGGGGCGGCGACGGCCGCCTTCGCCCAGCGCTTGTACCGCCAGCGGTGCGGCCAGCAGAAGACGGCGGCGACCGCTCCCAGCGCGAACATCATGCCGAGACCGAACGTCACCCGCCCCGAGAGGGCGTTGCACAGATACGCGAAGGCTCCGGCGAGGGAGCAGGCGAGAGGGTTACGGACCGCCGGTACCCGCACGAGGATCAGTGCGGTGAGCGCCGCCGACACCGTGCCGACGATCATCATCGTCGTACGGACGCCGAGGACGGACATCAGATAGGGCGACACCACGCTGTAGGAGACCGGGTGCATCCCCCCGTACCAGGCGAGGTTGTACGCGGTCCCCGGATGACGGCCCACGAACTCGGCCCAGGCGTCCTGCGCGGCGATGTCGCCGCCACTGTTCGCGAAGAAGAAGAACCAGAGGACGTGTGTGACCGCGGCGGCGGCCGTCGCCAGGGTCACGGGGTGACGGAGCAGGCGCTGCCGGCGGCTCGGGAGCGGCGGCGCGGCCACCGGCCCGGGGACACGCGCGGCAGACAGCGCTATTCGCGTCGTCCCGTTGCCCGTACCACCCGCCTCGGCACCGGTGGCTCCGGTTCCGTGGTCCCTCGCACGGCCGGGTCTCGGCTCAGCGGTGGTCACTACAGCTCTCTCCCCGTCCTCCGCCGGCCCCGTACGTCCCGTGAAGACGCCGTTGCGGGGCCCTGAGTTGCCTGGGGACGCTAACACGTGCCCCAGCGGGAGAAGGAGGCGCCGATGGCGGCGCCTCCCCTCCCGCCTGTTCGCCGAGCGAGTCAGCCGATACGCGTCAGTTTGTCGCCGAAGGCGGGCCCAGTCAGGTTCCCCTGGAGAGCGACGGGCGCGCTGACCTTTCCGGCACCGGTGCCGACGGTCACCATGCCGACCTCCGTACCGGCCGGGGCCGTGTGCGAGATCGCCTTGCCGCTGTCGGTGACGGACAGTTCGACGTCCAGTCCGGACCAGCCGACGGCCTTCAGGTTCTTGGTGGCGACGACGGGCGTGCTGCGGCCGAAGCCGTCGTCCACGTACCCGACGACGTCACCCTTCTTGACGACGGTGGCGGAGGTGACGGCCTCCTGGGAGTCCTTGATGAGCTTGAGCCCGTTGGTCAGCGAGAGCGTGAGGCTGTCGTACGACTGGCCCGTGCCTGCCTGCTGCCCCATGACGACTCCGTAGATCCGGTGCGTCTTGCCGTCCACGACCGTGTTCGCGGACCAGAGCAGGCAGCCGCCGGCCGGGGTGGAGGAACCCGTCTTGATGCCGGTCACACCGGGCTCCAGCAGGAGCGAGTTGTTGTTGTAGATCTTGATGTCGATGCCCTCGATATCAACCTCGGGCATGTCCACGATCTCTCGGAAGACGTCGTACTTCATGACCGCCTGGGCCAGCTTCAACTGGTCGGCCGGGGTGGAGATGGTGGACTTCTTCAGCCCGCTGGGGTCCGTGTACGTGGTCTCGGTCATCCCGAGGTCCTTGGCCGCGTCGTTCATCTTCTCGAGGAACTCCGCCTCCGTCGGGGAGTCCCAGCGGGCGAACAGCCGGGCGGCGTTGTTGCCGGACGGGATCATCATCAGCTGGAGCAGGTCGCGCTGGCTGAGCTTCTGGCCCTTCTTCAGGGGGGCCGTCGACTCCTCCGTCAGCTTGGACTCGTCCTCCGCGCGCTGGTCCACCGTGATCGTCTCGCCGGTCTCGTCCCCCTTGAGCGGGTGCTCGCGCAGGATGACGTACGCCGTCATGACCTTCGCGACGCTGGCGATCGGCGCGGGCTTCTGCGCCCCAGCGGAGCCCATCGAACCGACGCCGTCCACCATCACGGCCGACTGTCCCTGGTCGGGCCAGGAGAGGTTCAGCGGGTCGCCCCGGAAGGTGTACGTCGGCTCCGCCGTCAGCCTGAGCTCGGGGGCCGGCAGCGGGCGCACCATCTGCGCGATCGCAAAGATGATCACCGCGAGCAGGAGCAGCGGCGTCCAGATCTTGACCCGGCGGACCGCGGTACGGACCGGGGTCTCCTCCGGCGGAGGCGTGTTCGTGAGCTCGGCGAGCAGGTCGAGCGGCGGCTTGGGCGGCAAGGGCTGCTGCCGGGTCCGCTCGGCGCCGTCGAGCGCCGGAGTGGGAGCCTCGAACTCCGACGGTGTGGCCGCCCAGCTGGGGGCCGCGGGGCGCCCGGGGCCGTCGCTCCGGCCCGGCGTGACGTTCGGGGTGACCGTGGGCCCGATGCCGGGCGCGGCGGCGGGCCGCGCGACGTCGGAGCGCAGCGGCACGAACTTGCTGGTCCGCTCGGCGGGCGATTCCGGCTTCGATGTTCCCGGCTTCGGCGCGTCCGGCTTCGGCGCGTCCGGCATCGCTGCGTCCGGCTTCGACGTGTCCGGCTTCGCTGCGCCCGGCTTCGACGTGTCCGGCATCGGCGGGAGGATCTTCAGCGCCGTGGTCGGCTGATCGACCTGGGCGGGCTTGACCGCCTTGAAGACGGCCGTGGGCTGATCGATTCCGCGCTGCTCCCCCACGGGGGCGGCGGGTGTGGCCGGTCCGTCGGCGTCGGCGGGCTTCACCGACTCGGACGACTCCGAGGGCCTGGGCAGCCTGGCCGGCTCGGAGGACTCGTCGACGGCGTCGGCGGCCGTGTCGGCATCGGCCGCCGTGTCGGCGTCGGGTGAGGCCGGAGAATCGGCAGGGCCGTCGTCGTCAGCCGCAGTTTCAGCAGGCTCATCCGACTCATCCGACTCGTCCGAGTCATCGGAGTCGTCCAGCGCGTCGGGCGTGGCCGAATCCCTCGGTTCGACGGTCTCCGCAGACAGGTCCGAAACCGATCCCGGCTCCGAAACCGGCCCCGAATCCGCGGCCTCCGCCTCGCCCTCCTCGCCACCGCTCGCGACCCACGCCGCGACCGCCTCACGCAGTCTCGCGTCACCCGGCTCCGAGTCGGCATCCGGCTCGACGTCCACCTCAGTCGTCACCGCGGCCTCAGCCGTCACCTCGGCCTCAGAGGCTTCGTCGGCCCCGGAAGGCTCCCCGGTCCCACCGGAGGGCACGGAGCCCCCCTCGGGGCCGCCGGCGGCCTCTCCCGGACCCACGGAATCCTCCGCGGGGCTCTCGGAGCGCTCGGCTCCATCGGGGCTCTCGGAGCGCTCCGCGGCATCGTCCGCGGCACCCCTGGGGTGCTGCGTACGGAAGACCGCCGTCGCGTCGTCCGCCGGAGCGGCCGGTTCTCGGAACACGGCGAGTCGCGGATCACGTTCCTCCGGAGCCGTCCCCGAAGACGTCCGCTGCTCCGATTTGTCGGGGGACTCGCCCGCCACCGATGCCTCCTCCATGCGCTGCGGGAGCAACCCCGCGCTGTCCGAACCATCTACCAGTGTCCTGTGTGAACCCCTGGCCTGGCTGCTAGACGAGAACGACATACCTACTGGTTCCCATACAAAGCACCCAGGCGCTCTCGACAGACCAATGTGAGAGGGGTCACCCTGTCACTCATCCACGCGGGGAGGCATGGATGGGCAGGAGCCGCAGAACAATTCCGGAGGAGCTTCTGTTGCTCGCTCTGGACCCGACCACGGGTACCACAGCGCAGCCGCAGTCGCTCGACCTCGGCCTGGCCGGGGCACAGCTAGTAGAGCTGGCTCTGGCAGGACGGATAGCCCCTGACGGGGATCGTATCGCCGTGGTGATGCCACGGCCGACAGGAGATCCGACTCTGGACTCCGCACTGGAACTGCTGCGCCGTCGCGGCAGCCCGGTCCGGGCCGTCCACTGGATAGGCGGGCCCCGACTGGGGCTGCGCCAGATCTACCTCGCTCATCTGGAGCGGTGCGGCATGGTGCATGCCGTCTCGGGCCAGATGTGCGGAGTGCTGCCGACGACTCGCTACCAAGCGACGGACACGGCAATCAGCCGGGACATCAGAAACCGGCTGGACAGCGCGATCCGCACCGGCGTACCGCCGGACCCGCGGACCGCGGCGCTCGCCGCACTGGCCCACGCGGTCGGACTCGGCAAGCACCTGTACCCCGGGAACGAGGGGCGTTCATCGCGCTCACGGCTCCGGGACCTGATCAGACACGACCCCATGGGCGGACTCGTGGCGCATGCCGTGATGGACGTCCAGAACGGGGTGGCCGTACAGCCACGCCGCACCCAGCAGGCGGCAGGCGTGCCGTTGCAGCCCGGGGCGCAAGCGCGCCGCGGCAGCATGGCGCACACGTCCGTCCACTGACCGCGCAGAGGACCGCGCGGACAACCGAATACCGCCGCACCGACGTCCCCACAGACCCGGTTCGGGAGCCGCACCATGCGCGGGGCAGCCGGTCCACCGGCTGCCCCGCGCGCCTGCGTGTGGCCGTTTCCCAGCGCGCCCACGGTCACAGGTGGCAATCTGCTGAGCAGTAGATACGCACAGCTACATAGCCGGAGGTGCACTTTCCGTGCCGTCCAACGTCAATCCCACCGTCAGGCGACGCCGGTTGGGCCAGGAACTGCGCCGCCTGCGCGAGATCAAGGGCATGACGGCCGAGGAGGTGGCGGAGCGCCTGCTGGTCTCGCAGTCGAAGATCAGCCGCCTGGAGAACGGCCGCCGCTCCATCAGCCAGCGTGACGTCCGCGACCTCTGCGGGGTGTACGAGGTCGAGGACCACCGCGTCGTCGACTCCCTCATGCAGATGGCCAAGGACTCCCGCCAGCAGGGCTGGTGGCATGCCTTCGGCGACATCCCGTACAGCGTCTACATCGGTCTGGAGACCGATGCGGAGTCCTTGCGGGTGTACGAGCCCCAGGTCGTCCCGGGCCTGCTGCAGACCCGGCAGTACGCCGAGGCGCTGATCAACGGCGCGCTGCCGGAGTCAGCCGCGACCGACATCGAGAAGCGGGTCAGCGTCCGGGCCCGCCGGCAGGACCGGATCAACGCGCTGGAGCATCCGCTGCGCCTCTGGGCCGTCATCGACGAGTCCGCGCTGCACCGGATGGTCGGCGGCAAGCAGGTGATGATCGACCAGCTGGAGCACCTCATCGAGCAGTCGAGCCTGCCCCATGTGACGGTCCAGGTGCTGCCGTTCAGCATGGGCGCGCACCCCGGCATCAACGGGCAGTACGCCATTCTGGAATTCCCGGACGCCGCGGACTCCAGCGTGGTCTACATCGAGGGAGTCACGAGCGACCTCTACCTGGAGAAAGCCCATGATGTGCAGCGATACAGCGTCATGTACGAGCACTTGCGGGCACAGGCGCTGAATGTGGAACAGACCCGCGATTTCATCAGCGGGATCGCCAAGGGGTACACCAGCTGATTCCAGTCACCCTGCGGCGCCCGCTTTGTGAGAAATAGGCGATGCCCGCCGAGAGGTGGCGGAAGAGTACACCGCCGCCACCTCTCGGCGGAAGGCTCGCAGGGCATATACCATCCGGACGAGTGAGGGGCCCCGGCATCCAGAGAAGTTGGCGAGTAGCGTCGATCGCGCCAACAGGAACACGGTTTGTTCCGCTCGCACAACTCTCTGAACCGGAGTGAAAATGGCTATTCTTCAGGGTGCTACGGATATCTGGACGAAGTCCTCTTACTCGGGCGGCAACGGCGCGTGCGTCGAGGTCAAGTCCCCGCTCGCGCAGGCCATTGCCGTGCGTGACTCGAAGGCCCCGGAGGGTCCCTCGCTCACCTTCGTGTCCGGTGCGTGGAATGCCTTCGTGCGGGATGTCGCTACGGGCACCGTCAACGCCTGACCGGTGCTGCCCTTAGAACACAGGCGCATCAACGACTGGAGCCCTCTCGACTGGTCCGCCGTCCTGGCCGAGAGGGCTCGGCCCGATCCGCCCGCCCGTCAGCGCAACTGATCGACGTACCGGTCCGTCCCCGGCACAGTCGGAAGGAACGGCGCCACCAGTTCGACCCGCCCCAGGCCCGATGCGGCGACCGCCCCGTCGAGCCCCATGAAGTGCTTCGTCCAGCAGGCACGCGGGTCCTCCTGGAGAAACCACAGCAGGGTCAGCCGGGTGTCCACGCCCTCGACCTGCTTCACGTAGGTCATCCGGTCCCCCGGCAGCGGCGTGGGACGGAAGACCGTGACCATCGCCGCCGGTGACCCGGCGAGCAGCTTCGGCAGATGCCGCGAGCGCAGCCACTCCAGCAGTTCCGCGCGCTGCTCCGGTCCCTCGGTATCGACGACCTGGAGCACGAGCCCCTCATACGGATGATCGAGCGCGTGGACGTCGCGCGGGCCCGCGGCCCCGTCGCGGTAGACGGTCGCCTCGTGGTCCTGGAACGCGGTGAAGACGTGGGTGCGGCCCTGGTAGACGCGGCCGTCCCGGTTGAGCCGCTTGTTGATCGCCACGGTCCACTTCATGTGCTCCTCGTAGCGCCCGTCCGTCACCCAGTACGTGGACAGATAGCACCCGGCCCCGACCGGCTGGGCCACCGCCGACTTCTCCGGGTAGCGCAGTTCCTGGAGCTCCCGGGTGGCGACCCAGCGCCGGCCCGCGAACATCCAGGGCATCGCCATCGCGCCGCCGTAGAAGTGATCGTCCTCGTACCAGCGGTTGTACGCGTACTCATGGCCCTGATGCGGCTCCACCATGGTGATCAGCGCGTGCCCGGGGTGGACTCCGTACGGCCCCACCGCCGCCAGCTCCGCGTACAGGTCGCCGCGTGTCTCCTCGCTCATGCCGTTCCCCTTCCCTGCTTCGCCAGGTCGCCCTACTCTGACGCTCCGTCAGAAGAACTGCCAGAGCCGGGAGGCGCCCATGCTGCTCGCGGGGAAGACCGTCGTCGTGTCGGGCGTCGGCGCGGGCCTCGGGCATCAGGTCGCTGCCGCCGTGGTGCGGGACGGGGGCCGCGCGGTTCTCGGGGCGCGTACGGCGGCGAATCTGACCAGGACCGCCACCGAGATCGATCCGGCGGGCCTGCACACGGCCTCACTGACGGCCGACGTCACCGACGAGGAGCAGTGCCGGTCCCTCGCCGCACTCGCGGTCGCACGGTTCGGCGGGATCGACGCGGTGGTCCACGTGGCCGCCCTGGACACCCACTTCGGCGGCCTGGAGGATGCCGACTTCGCCGCCTGGCGGTCGGTGCTCGACGTCAACCTGCTCGGGACGCTGCGGATGACGCGGGCCTGCCTGCCCGCCCTGAAGGAGCGCGGCGGGTCGGTGGTCATCATCGGTACGCAGTCCGCGGTGGCCGCCCCGACGCAGGTGCGGCAGGCGGCGTACGCGGCCTCGAAGGGGGCGCTGACGTCCGCCATGTACTCACTGGCGCAGGAACTGGGGCCGCACCGGATACGGGTGAACACGGTGCTGCCCGGCTGGATGTGGGGTCCGCCGGTGCAGGCGTACGTGAAGTTCGCCGCGCACACCGAGGGCGTGTCCGAGGAGAAGGTGCTGGCCGGACTCACGGCACGCATGGTGCTGCCCGAACCGGCCACCGACGGGGACGTGGCGGAGGCCGTGGTGTTCCTGGCCTCCGACCGGGCGCGGTCGATCACCGGGCAGTCGCTTCTGGTCAACGCCGGAGAGCTGATGCGCTGACAGCAGGGGCAGTTCTCCTCCTCGCCAGGCCGCACGGGACCCGCATCCCGTGCGGCCTCGTCGTACGTGCTCATCCAGGACGGGTTTCCGGCCTCTGCGCAGCCTGACGAAGTGCCCGCCCATCCTGTGTCCGCTGCCAGGTCACCAACTACAACCTCGACGGTTCGGTGAAGACGGATGTGGCGCTCCAGTACCAGGTGGCCCTGCCGCTGGCGATCTCGCTGGTGCTCTACGTCGTCATCGGCTTCGTCAAGCCGGAGGACACCCCGGAGCGCGACGCGATCATCGAGCGGATCAACACGGACGGCGACGGCGGGGACGCGGCGGGCGGCGCGGGACTTCCCGCGCAGGCCGGACCCGCGGACCCGGTGGTCCGTGAGGGTGTGAAGGACTGACCTCCGTACGGCCGCGAGGCCGGATGACCGGGAGGCCGGATGACCGGGAGGGGGTGACGGGCCGGGGGCCGCCATCCCCTCTCTCATGCCGCGCTCACGCCCGCGGGTAGCGGGCCAGCCAGCCGGCGGCGACGGCGGTCGGGCTGTGCAGTGCGGGACCCTGGGTCATCTCCATCGCGAAGTCGTCGGCGAGCTGGAGAAGGGTGGACCGCCCCTCCAGCTCGGCGAGCCAGGCGGGCGGCAGGGCCGTCTCGCCGTGCAGGGCGCCGAGCAGGGCGCCGCAGACGGCCCCGGTGGACGTGGAGGGACCTCCGTGGTTCACGGCGAGGCGCAGACCGTGTCGGACGTCCTCACCCACCAGGGCGCAGTACAGGGCCACGGCGAGGACCTCCTCGGCGGAGTCCGTGGCGCCGAGTGCCTCGATGAGGGCCGGGCCCGGGATGCCCTGGCGTACGGAGCCGAGGGCCTTCTTGAGCGCTTCGGTGACCGGCTCCTGGCCCGGACGGCCCGCCAGCAGGCCCAGGGCGTGCTGCACGGAGCCGTCCAGCGTCTCACCGCGGGCCAGTCCGTGCACCATGACGGCCAGGGCTCCGGCGGCGAGCTGGGCGGTGGCGTGACCGTGGCTCTGCGCGGCGCACTCGACGGCCAGCTGGAGGACGAGCTGCGGCTCCCAGCCGACCAGGAGCCCGAAGGGTGCGGAGCGGGTGAGGGCGGCCGCGTCCCGGGCCGTGGGGTTCTTCGGCTGGTCCAGCGTGCCCATCACGGCGTCGCCGAAGCCGGTGAGGCAGGCGCGGGAGGGGGCCCGGCGGGCGTACAGCCACTCCTCGCGGGCGAGCCAGCCGTCTCCGGCGCGGCGTTCGTCGGGACCCCAGTCGCGCTGGGTCGCGGACCAGCGGAGATGGGCGCGGTGCACGTCGGTGGGCGGGTGCCAGGCGCCGGTGTCGCGGCGGACCTGGGCGCGGATCAGCCCGTCGACGGTGAACAGGGTGAGCTGGGTGACGGCGGTGACGGCACCGCGTCTGCCGTGCGCGGGTACGAAATCGGTGACCGACTCCGCACCGTGGGCCTCGCGGATCTGCTCCAGCGTGAGCCCGGTGACGCCCGCGCCGAGCGCGTCCCCGATGGCGCCGCCGAGCAGTGCGCCGCGGACCCGGCTGCGGAAGTCCTGCTGTTCGACACGGCCCCAGACAGCTGTGGTCCCTGTGCTCACCGTGCCCCTTCCCTCCGAATGCCGGCGTGCGACTGCGCAAGCACTGTAATCGAACGGGAACGGCGCGATCAGGGGTGGAACGGAATGTACGCAGTAGCTCGCCGGAGCAGCTTTTGAACGGCATTCCTCATGGTTTTCCGGAATGGGAGGCGTGCCCGGCCGCGACGCATTCAGCGTGCCGGCCGAGCCCTTCCCCGTACCCGTATCCGGATCTCCCGGCCGGTGCTGTCGCGGATGCGCCGGTCCTGACCGCGACCTCCTTGATCAGCGCGAGGTCCTCTTCGCCCGCGTAGGCACACAGCGCCACAGCGCAGCACATGTGCCACGCGTGATCACGGCTTCTCCGGCAGGAGCGGCAGCAGCTCCGGCAGGTGCCCGTCCGACGCGGCGGCCGACGCGACGCGCTCGGCCGGCACCTCGCCGTACAGCGTCGTACGCGGCTTCGCCGGGCGGCCCGCGAGGTCGGCGATGGCGACGAGGTCCTGCACGGAGCGGTGGGAGCCGTAACCCGATCCGGCCATCCGGGAGATGGTCTCCTCCATGAGGGTGCCGCCCACGTCGTTGGCGCCCGAGCGCAGCATCTCCGCCGCACCCTCCGCGCCCAGCTTCACCCAGCTCGTCTGGATGTTGGTGATGTGCGGGTGCAGGAGGAGCCGGGCCATCGCGGTGACCGCGCGGTTGTCGCGGTCGGTCGGGCCGGGTCGGGCGATGCCCGCCAGGTAGACGGGCGCGTTGGTGTGGATGAACGGCAGCGTCACGAACTCGGTGAAGCCGCCGGTCTCCTGCTGGAGGTTCGCCAGCGTCCGCAGGTGTCCGAGCCAGTGGCGCGGCTGGTCGACATGCCCGTACATCATGGTCGAGGACGAACGCAGACCCACCTCGTGGGCGGTCCTGATGACCTCGAGCCAGGTGGCCGTCGGCAGTTTGCCCTTCGTGAGGACCCAGCGGACCTCGTCGTCGAGGATCTCGGCCGCCGTGCCGGGGATCGAGTCCAGGCCCGCCTCCTTCGCGGCGGTCAGCCAGTCGCGGACGGAGAGCCCGGTGCGGGTGGCCCCGTTGACGACCTCCATCGGCGAGAACGCGTGCACGTGCATGCCGGGGACGCGTTCCTTCACGGCCCGCGCGATGTCGAAGTACGCCGTGCCCGGCAGGTCGGGGTGGATGCCGCCCTGCATGCAGACCTCGACCGCGCCGACGTCCCACGCCTGTGCGGCACGGTCGGCGACCTGGTCGAGCGAGAGGGTGTACGCGTCGGCGTCCGTACGCCGCTGGGCGAAGGCGCAGAACCGGCAGCCGGTGTAGCAGACGTTGGTGAAGTTGATGTTCCGCGTGACGATGTACGTGATGTCGTCCCCGACCACGTCCCGGCGCAGCGTGTCCGCGATCCGGCACAGCTCGTCGAGCGCCGGGCCGTCCGCGTGCAGCAGGGCGAGCGCCTGCTCGTCGGTGAGCTTCGTCGGGTCGTCGGCGGCCTGGCTCAGGGCCTGGCGTACGTCCCCGTCGATGCGGGACGGCACCATGCCCGGCGCCGCCGCCTCACGGAGGGCCTCCCAGTCCCCGTACACCTCGTCGAAGTCGTCGCGCCGGTCGCCGGTGCGGCCCTCGGTGTCGATCGTGCGGTGCAGGTCGGTACGGCCGGAGGCGCTGAAGCCCTCGTCGGGCTCCTGCCAGGGCAGCCCCGCCGGGATCGCCCCCTCCTTCGCGAGCCCGGTCTCCGGGTCGGCGAGGGCCCGCACGTGCGGGAGGAGTCGGGGGTCGAGCCATGGCTCGCCGCGCTGGACGAACTCCGGGTAGATGGTGAGGCGTTCACGGAGCTGGAAGCCCGACTCGGCGGTCTTCGCGGCCAGTTCGTCGATGTGCGGCCAGGGGCGCTCGGGGTTCACATGGTCGGGGGTGAGCGGCGAGACGCCGCCCCAGTCGTCGATCCCCGCGCCGATGAGAAGGGCGTACTCCGCGTCGACGAGGTTCGGCGGGGCCTGGATGCGGGCGGACGGGCCGAGGATGTGGCGGGCCACGGCGATCGCCGCCGCCAGTTCCTCCAGTTCGGCGTCCGGCATCCCGCGCATCGCCGTGTCCGGCTTGGCGCGGAAGTTCTGCACGATGACTTCCTGGATGCCGTGGTAGGCGCGGGCCGTCTTGCGCAGCTCGAAGAGGGAGTCGGCGCGCTCCTCGTACGACTCGCCGATCCCGATCAGGATGCCGGTGGTGAACGGGACGTTGGAACGGCCCGCGTCCTCCAGCACCCGCAGCCGCACCGCGGGCTCCTTGTCCGGTGAGCCGTGGTGCGGGCCGCCGGGCTCGGACCACAGGCGGGTCGCCGTCGTCTCCAGCATCATGCCCATGGACGGTGCGACGGGCTTGAGCCGCTGAAGGTCGGTCCACGTCAGTACGCCCGGGTTGAGGTGCGGAAGGAGACCCGTCTCCTCCAGGACCCGGATCGCCATCGCCCGTACGTACGCGAGCGTGTCGTCGTACCCCTCGGCCTCCAGCCACTCCCGTGCCTCGGGCCAGCGGTCCTCGGGCCGGTCGCCGAGCGTGAACAGCGCCTCCTTGCAGCCCGTTTCGGCACCCTTGCGGGCGATGTCGATGACCTCGTCGGGCGACAGGAACATCCCGTGCCCCTCGCGCCGCAGCTTCCCCGGCACGGTCACGAACGTGCAGTAGTGGCACGTGTCGCGGCACAGCCGCGTCAACGGGATGAAGACCTTGCGGGAGTACGTGATGACGCCTGGCCGGCCCGCCGCGTCGAGCCCGGCGTCCCGCACCCGGGCGGCGGACCCGGCGAGGTCCGTCAGATCGTCGCCGCGCGCCTGGAGCAGCACGGCGGCCTCGGTCACATCGAGGGCGACGCCGTCCCGGGCGCGCTTGAGTGCGCGCCGCATGGCGTTGGTGGTCGGGCGTCCGCGCTGAGGATCGGTCATGAACCGAGCATACGAGCGAGGCACCCGCCCCCGACCGGCACTCCGGCGGGTGGGACCTCCTCCGCACCCCTGGCGCCTGGACCGATATGCCCCGCTTGCCCCGTAGGCTCGGCCCGGTGATGGAAACGATCGTCCTCGGCATCGGCGAAACACTCATCCGCGACGACCGCTACTGGGCGTCCTGGGCCAACTGGCTTGGCATCCCCCCGCACACACTCAGCGCCATGGTCGGCGCCGCGGTCGTCCAGGGCGGCGAGGGCACCGACGCGCTGCGGCTGCTGCGCCCCGGCATGGACGTCGCCGCGGCCGCGCACGCCCGTGCGGCGGCCGGCCGGGGTGAGCACCTGGACGAGTCGGACCTCTACCCCGACGTCCGCCCCGCCCTCGCCGAGCTGCGCGCGCTGGGCCTGCGGGTCGTGATCGCGGGCAACCGGACCGCGCGCGCGGGCGAACTGCTCCGCGCCCTGGATCTCCCCGCGGACCTGGTCGTCACCTCGGAGGAGTGGGGCGTCGCCAAACCGGATCCGGGCTTCTTCGCCCACGTACTGGACGCCGCGGAAGCCGACCCCCGGGCCACGCTGTACGTGGGCGACCACCCGGCCAACGACCTGTTCCCCGCCAAGGCCCTGGGCCTGCGGACTGCGCACATCCGGCGCGGCCCGTACGGCCACTGGTGGGCGGAGCACCCGGACGTGACGGAGACGGCGGACTGGCACCTCACGACACTGACGGAACTCCCGTCGCTGCTCGCCGAACCCGTCACGGACAAGACCCCGGCCCCCGCACGGTCCCGGGCGCTCAGGTCGGTGTAGGGACGCGCCCGGCCGATCGCACACGTACCGCCCAGCACGCCCCTCCTGTCCGGTCCCGCCTATTCGGTCGAGGCGGCCCGGCGGAACAGCCCTGTCCACAGGAACGCCTCGCCGAACAGCGGGGGCTCGCCCGGCTCGGCTTCCGCCCGGCCGGCGCCGCCCTGCTGATCGCCGACCGGCCCGCCCGCTCGTGGGCCGCTCCGGAGGCACCCCTCACGGGGCCAGTGATCGCCAGATCCGGTCGGGCAGGAGGCGGGCGGCCTCGTCGAGGTCGACGTCGTCGATGCCGGAGAGCCAGCGGCGGGCGACGGCCACGACCGGACCGAGGACCAAGGACTCGATCAACGCGTGAGGCAGCGGGGCGAGTTCACCGCTCTCGATGCGTGGATCGAGCCACAGGCCGAAGGCCGAGAGCCTGGCCTCCTGCGTATCGCGGATCTCCTTGCCGCGGGACATGTTGTGCTGGTCGGCCGTGGAGGAGTGCAGGAGCAGCGCGGCATCCCGGTGTTCCTTGACGAAGGCCAGATAGGCCCGCACGAGACCGTGGATGGCCGCCTGCGTGGTGCGGGCCTCCTGCAAGGCCGTGAACAGATCGCCCAGCAGCCGGGTCAGCCAGCGGTGCATCAGCTCGGCGACGAGTCCGTCGATGCTGCCGAAGTGGTGGTACAGGCTGCCCAGGCTGACCCCGCTCGCCTTGGTGACCGCGCCCACCGTGATGCCCCGTTCGCCCTCGGCGCCGTAGAGGCGCAGAGCGGCGTCGAGGAGCAAGTCGGCCGTCACCGTGCCGCGTTGCTGTTTGGGGGTCATAGAGATCCTTACCGGTTCTAGAGTAGATTTCTAGAAACTGATTCCAATTCTACGGGGCTGACGTGTTCGAGCTGGAGGGAAGCGGGGCCGAGCCCCTGGAGGCCGGCGACCCGCTCCGGATCGGGTCCATCCCGCTTGCGGGGCGGCTCGGGGCCGGTGGCATGGGGCGGGTCTACCTCGGTGTCCACGAGGGCCGTTACGTGGCCGTCAAGCAGTTGCTCTCCTCCGTCGTCGGCGAGGACGGGGACTTCCTGCGCCGGTTCGGGCACGAGCTCGACAATCTGGCCCGGCTGCCGGCGGAGGCAACCGCGCCACTGCTCGCCAGCGACCGCGCGGCCATGCCTCCGTGGTTCGCCACGGCGTACGTCCCCGGGCTCACCCTGCGGCAGGCCGTCGACCTGCACGGCGGCCCGTTGCCCGCGCGGGCGCTGTGGCTCCTGCTGCGGGAGACGGCAGCCGCCCTGGCCTCGGTGCACGCACTGGACATGGTTCACCGGGACATCAAACCGTCCAACCTGATGCTGACCCTCGACGGGCTCACCCTCATCGACTTCGGCGTGGCCCGGGCCACCGAGCAGAGCCAGCTGAC
The DNA here is from genome assembly GCF_014216315.1 of Streptomyces finlayi. Classification (NCBI taxonomy): domain Bacteria; kingdom Bacillati; phylum Actinomycetota; class Actinomycetes; order Kitasatosporales; family Streptomycetaceae; genus Streptomyces; species Streptomyces finlayi. The sequence goes on along the minus strand of NZ_CP045702.1, from coordinate 4,514,012 downwards.
CAGGACCGGCATGGTCGTGGGAACGCCCGCCTACATGGCCCCCGAACAGGCCTCGGGGTCACGGGGGCTGAGCGGCGCCACCGACGTCTTCGCGCTCGCCTCGGCGCTCACGTACGCCGCGTGCGGCCGGCCGCCCTTCGGGGAGGACTCGGGCCACGGTGTGCTCTACCGCATCGTCCACGAAGAGCCCGTCCTTGAGCCCCTGCGGGAGCTGGACCCGGCGCTCGCCGACCTCGTCGCGGCCTGCCTGGACAAGGACCCCGACGGGCGTCCGACCGCCGCCGAGCTCCTCGAACACGCCGCCCGGCAGGGCCCGTTCACCGGTCCGCCGTGGCCTGCGGTCATCTCGGAGCGGCTGGCCGAGCGGGCCGCCTTCGCCGCGGTCACGCAGAAGATCGACACACCGACCGTCCCGCTGGCGGGCGGAAAGGCGAAGCCGGAAACGGAACAGGAGCCGCAGCCGGTCGTCGAAGGCTCCAAGCGCCCCGAACGGCCCGAACGCCGCCGCAAGCGCGCCTTCCTCGCCGTCGTCCCCGTCGTCGTCACGGTGGGCGGCACGACCCTCGCGCTCCAGCTACTCCCGTACATCTCCTCACCCGGGGCCACGGAGAAGACCGACCCGTCGGCCTCCGTCTCCGCACCGGCCGATCCCGCGGCGACGTCGAGCGGGAGCTCCTCCGGCACGGCGTCACCGGGGAAGCCGGACGGCAAGGACAAAGCGGGGGACGAGGCCGGCGACAAGAACGGGGCCCTCAAGAACGAGGCCGACGCGAACGACGCGGCCGGCGGCGGAGGCAGGGAGCAGGACGGGGCCTCCCAGGTCTCGGCCGGCGGCGCGGGCGACGACGGGAACGACGGCTCGGGCAGCCCCGGCGGCTCCGACGATCCCGGGGGCTCCGACGACCCGGCAGGCTCGGGCGACTCCGGCGCCGCCTCCGGCGGAGGCGGTTCGGCGCCGTCCTCGGCCGCCCCACCGCCCTCCTCCGGCACCCACCGCTACCGCAACGGCGACACCGACGGCTGCATCACGCAGACGTACGGCGGCTCGGATCTCGGCCCCTGCTCGGATTCGACCGCACGGTGGACCACACGGAGCGGCTCGGACGGCAGCTTCAAGCTCGTCAACCAGCAGACCGGCCAGTGCCTGTACGCCAACATGCCCGGCCAGGCCGTCTTCGTGGGCGACTGTGCCCAGGACGCCGGCCGGAACTGGCGCACCGGTTCCGGCGGAAGCCTCGTGAGCGTCTACAACGGCGGCTGCCTCGACCTGGGTACGACCAGTTTCCTGGTGACGTCGACGTGCGCCGGAGAGGCGTCGCAGCGCTGGACGAGGCAGAGCTAGGCCGTACAGAGACCCGGTGCCGCGCCGGCGAGGGGGAAGCCAGGCGCGGCACCTGCCAGGGGGGAAGAGCCCAGGGCGGCGCCGGCCGGGGAAACCCGGCAGCGCCCTACGAGGGAGGCCCTGGGGCACCGCTGGGGAAGTAGGTCGGGGGGCCTACTTCCCCAGCACCGCCTTCATCACGTTCCTCGCGATCGGGGCACCGAGGCTGCCACCCGAGATCTGCTCGCGGGAGATGTCCATCGCCGTCGGGTCGATGAAGACCGCGACCGCCACCGACTGCCCGTCGGCCTTCTTGCCGTACGAGACGAACCAGCCGTACGGGACCTCCTTGCGCACGTCCACGCCCCGCTGCGCGGTGCCGGTCTTGCCGCCGACCGTCACACCGTCGATCAGGGCGCGCTGGGCGCTGCCCTCCTTGGCGGTGAACTCCATCATCTCCTGGACCTTCTTCGCGGTCTCCTCGGAGACGGCCTGGCTCATGAGCTGCGGCTCGTTCTGCTCCAGGGAGGAGACGTCGGGGCCGCGGAGTTCGTCGACGATGTACGGCTGCATCAGCTTGCCGTTGTTGGCCATGGCCGCCGTGACCATCGCCATCTGCATCGGGGTGCTGGTGAGCGAGCCCTGGCCCATGCCGGTCAGCGCGGTGCCCGGCTTGTCCAGTTCCTCCGGGTAGAGGCTCTTCGTGGCGAGCAGGTCACCGAAGTCCTCGGAGTAGACGTCGGAGTTGAATCCGAACTTCTCCGCCGTCTCCCGCATCTTGTCGTCACCCAGCTTGGCCGCCGCGTCGAGGAAGACGTTGTTGCAGGAGTACTGCATGGCCGTCTTCAGGGACGCCTTGTTGCAGGCGGCGTCGCCGGCCTCGCTGCTGATCTTGTTCGTGGAGAGCGGGAGGGGGTACGGGGAGACCGCGTCCGTCCTGGCGTCGACATCCGTGACGACACCGTGCTCAAGGGCCGCCGCGGCCGTGAGGATCTTGAAGGTCGAGCCGGGCGGGTAGGTCTCGCGCAGCGGACGGTTGGCGAGCGGCTTGCCCTTGTCCTTCTCGAGCGCCTGGTATTTGTCGCCCTCCTTGAAGGAGTTCCCGGCGAAGACCCCGGGGTCGTACGAGGGGGTGGAGGCGAGCGCGAGGACCTTGCCGGTGGCCGGGTCGAGGGCGACGACCGCGCCACGGGCCTCGATGGCGGTCAGCCCCTTGTACGCGGCCTCCTGCGCCTTCGGGTCGATGGTCGTGATCACATCGCCGCCGCGCCGCGGATCCCCGGTGAGGATGTCCTTGGCATGCCGGAAGGCGAACCGCTCGTCCTGGCCGCTGAGCACCTCGTCGTACGTGTTCTCCAGGAGGGACATGCCCTGCGCCTGTGAGGCGTACCCGGTGACCGGGGCGTACATCGGTCCGTTCTTGAAGGTGCGCTTGTACTTGAATTCGGCGCCGTCCACGGCCTTCGACCCGGTCACCGCCTCGCCGCCGACGATGATGTCACCGCGCGGGGTGGCGAACTGCGTGATCTTGACGCGCCGGTTGTACTCGTGGTTGGCGAGCTCCTCGCGCTCGGCGAACTGCAGCCAGTTGGCGCGCAGTAACAGGGCCAGCATCAACAGCCCGCAGAAGATGGCGATGTGCCGCAGCGGCCTGTTCAACGGCTCCCCCTACTCCCAGGCGGCCCCTCACGTGAGGTGAGGCGGTCCGCGCTTCGATCTCAGTGTTGAAGGATGCCACTTCGGTTCACCCGGTTGCAGCGGGAGGGGTTCGCCCGGTCACAGATACCGACCTTTGTCCTGCTATGACCGTTCTCTCGAGGTCAAGCGCTTGTCAGGTTCCTGTCGCGGCGGTCGGATCGGCGCCATTCCCGTCGGCGCACCTCCACGAACCGGGCGAAGCCCGTGCACGACAGGGGCCGGACCGCACCCGCGGTCCGGCCCGCCCCGCTACAGGTGCGCCGCGTAGGCGTCCAGCACCCGCAGCACCCCCGGCGCGGGCTCCGGAGGCAGCTGGAGGACGACCTCCTCGATGCCCAGGTCCGCGTAGTGCGCCAGCTTCCCCGGGCTCGGGAGGACCGCGTACGGCACCACCTGGAGGTGCTGCGGGTCCCGGCCCGCCGCCTCCCAGACCCTCCGCAGCTCCGGTACGGACTGCGAGAGGCCCCGCCCGCCGATCGGCAGCCAGCCGTCCGCGGACTCCGCGATCCGCGCGAACAGCTTGGGACCCGCGGCTCCGCCGATCAGGGTGCGCGGTCCGGTCACGGGCCCGCGCGGTTCCTGGACCGGCTTCGGATACGCCGTGCTCGCCCGCACGGAGCCGTACTCGCCCTCGTACGCCGTCGGTTCGGTCGCCCACAGCGCCCGCATGAGAGCCAGCCGGTCATGGCCGAGAGCCCGCCGCTTCGACCAGTCGACCCCGTGGTCGGCGGCCTCCTCGACGTTCCACCCGTAGCCGATCCCGAGGGTGAAGCGGCCACCGGAGAGGTGGTCGAGCGTGGCGACCTGCTTGGCCAGGTCGATCGGGTCGTGCTGGGCGATCAGCGTGATGCCGGTGCCGAGCGTGAGGCGTTCCGTCACGGCCGCCGCCTGGCCGAGGGCGACGAAGGGGTCCAGGGTCCTGCCGTACTCGGCGGGCAGCTCGCCGCCCGCCGGGTAGGGCGACTCCCGGCTCACCGGGATGTGGGTGTGCTCGGGCAGATAGAGCCCGGCGAACCCCCGCTGTTCCAGTTCACGTGCGAGCGCGACCGGTGTGATCGTCTCGTCGGTGAGGAAGATCGTTGTGGCGAGCCTCATGCGAGGACACCTCCGTCGTCGACCGGTGGGGCTCAAACGTATGCCGCCGGATTCCCGGAGTCCGGGCGTTCACCCGAACAGTCCCCGAACGCTGGCCCTCACCGGTGGTGTCCCGGACCTTCGTGGAGGGACCGATCGCCGATCGTGAGGGGCTGAGTTTCGATGCGAACCCGGGCACGGACCTGGAACGGCTCGTGGAGGGGTGCGCCGGCCGGGACGCGGGCGGTACGGCGGGCGGCCGGGGCTGCGGTGCTGGCCGCCGTACTGGGGCTGGCGTCGGCGGGCTGCTCCTCCGGCGGCGCGCGGAGCGGCAGCGGCGCCGCCGAGCCCTCCGCGGACACCGCGGCGGCCCAGGCGAGGGCTGCCGCGCCCGCGGGGAAGGGTGAGCTGGTCGTGTCGTTCACGGAGGGGCTGACGGCGGCCGACCGGGAGACGGAGGCGTTCCTCCGGAAGAACAAGGCCCTGGAGGACATCGCCGCGTATGTGAACCGCCGCGTCGCGCTCCCCTACAACGTGCCCGTCGAGGCGAAGAGCTGCGGCACGACCGACGCGTACTGGGACCCGACGGCGCGGGCGATCACCTACTGCTACGAGTTCCTGGGCCGGGTCGAGCCGGCCTTCGGGACGCCCCCAGGACCCGGTCTCGTCGGCCTGACCCAGGGCGTCGTCGTGCACGCACTGGGCCACGGGCTGATCGCGATGAACGGCCTGTCGTCCGACGGGGACGAGGAGGAGGCCGTGGACCAGCTCTCCGCCACACTCCTCACCACGGGCGACGACGACAAGCGGCTCGTCAGCGGCATCGTGGACGGCTGGGCGGTGATGGCGCGCCAGGACGCGCGGAGCGACGCCCGGACCGCTTTCGCCGATGACCACGCCGTGGACGAGAAGCGGTTCCACGCCTGGGCCTGCTGGGTGTACGGCTCCGACCCCGAGGGGTACGCGGACCTGATCGCTCCGGACGTGCTGCCCGAGAAGCGGAGCAAGGGCTGCGAGCAGGCCTACAAGGAGGTGGCGAAGACCTGGGGCAAGGCCCTTGAGCCGTATCTCAAGTGACCCTGCCCGGTCAGGGCGCTGGGGTCTTTCGTCTGGATCAGGCCGCGAGCCCGGCATGATCCAAACGAAAGCCTAGGTCAGCCTAGGTCCAATGCCGTTCGGTTAGCCGTCCGGTGGGCTTGGCAATGCGTTGATCTCGATGTGGACGGTGGTCCTGTGGGTGCGGTGGTCGATGTTGCGGCCGACGGCGCGGTACTTGGAGCTGATCGCTCGTTTCTTCACGCGGGGCCGGGACCGGTCTCGGCGGGCGGGTAGGAGGCCGTTGAGTATGGCGGTGCCGATCCGGCCGACGAGGTCGATCCTGGTGTGGGGGATGATGCCGGCGGCACGGATGATCTGGTCACGTGCCGTGTTCAGCGCGATGGTGAATGCGGTGCGGTCGGGGTCGATGTTGGGCCGGTGCAGGACGGCGTCGCTCATCGCGGTGCGTAGTGCCTGGTAGGCGACCAGAAGCGCCCAGGTTTCCTGGGTGACGGCTGCCGGGTAGCGGCCGCGCAGGACTCTGCCGCCGAGGATGGTCGATTTCAGCTCGCAGTAGCTGGTCTCGATCTCCCAGCGTTCGCGGTAGAGCCTGACCAGAGCGGTGGCGGGTGCCTCGTCGGGGTCGAGCAGACTGGTGACGAGCCGGTAGGTGCTGTGGGTGGCGGGACGCTTGTCGGCGCCGTCGGTGGGGGCGAGGGTGATGGTGGCGTCGATGACGCGGACGGTGACTTCGCCTATGCGGGACAGGAACGTTCCGTCGGGCAGACGACGCAGGATCGGCAGCTTGAGCGCGGTGCTGTGGGTCTTGGCGCGGATGAGGAAGTCCGCGCCCGTGGACGCGACCGTGCGCACGAAGGCGGTGGCTGAGAAGTTCCGGTCACCCAGAAGCAGCGTCCCGGGCCGTAGTGCTCCGGTCGTGCCCGCGGTGGTGATCAGGTCTCGGGCGTAGGTCAGCTCGCCGGTCGCGTCGGTGCCGAAGACGGCGTCCATGAGGGTTCGGGTCCCGCAGGCCACCAGCGTGACCAGGCGCAGCATCGGGTATCCGGACGGCCCGTTCTGTCCTGCCTTCGCCTTGGGGAACACCGCGAGGTTCGCGGGTGTGTCCGGCAGGGCGAGCTGGGTTCCGTCGATCGCGACGACCAGCCTGCCCGCGAACCGTGTCGTCTGTGTCGCGGTCACCGCTGCGGGGCCTTTGACCAGGTCGAACAGTGCTTTCAATGGTTTGGGGCCGACCCGTCGCATCGCGGCCGTGATCGATGAACCCGCTGGCACGGGCAGCGGCGCGGGCAGTGAGGCGGTCAGCCGGGACCAGATCCCGGTCCAGCCGAGCCCGGTGAACAGTGCGCCTGCGAGCAGGAGGTAGACCACCACCCGCGACGGCAGCCGTCGAACCCGCTGCTGCAGACCACCTGCGGATGCGAGTGCCTCGTCGACTAGATCGAACGGGACAACCTGGGTCAACTCGCCCAAGTGCCCCACGGCAAAGACACCGGGGGCATGCGTAATGACAGAATCAGACACTGCAGCCCTTGTGGAGGAACACGAGTCTTGGCGGACCCGAGAACCACTACAGGGGCTGCACCCGTATCACCAGCCGAAACGCCGAGAGTTTGCGCCGCTGACCGAACCCCTAACCGAACGGCATTGAGCCTAGGTCCTGTCTGGAGTTCCAGCGCGGGAGAAGGAGCGGCGTCCGGTACCGTCGAATCCAAGGCGGAGGAGGGAGCGATGGCGGAGCCCTCGCGACTGACGACAACGCCGGAGGCGGCGGTGCCGGACGCCGCGACGCCGCGGGGGAACTCCAGACAGGACCTAGACGCCCGCGGGCCTGCGCAGGAACGCCAGCCGCGCCCGCTTCTCCGGCTTCTCGATCTCCGGGCCGAGCTCGAACCCCGCCCTGGCCATCCGGGCGACCGCCCGCTCGTTGCGCGCGTCCGGCTCGACGACCACCCGCAGATGCGCCGGGTCGCTGAAGACGTGGCTGACGAGCACGGAGAGCAGGTGGCCGGTGAAACCGGGCTCGACGGTGTCACCGGGGCCCACGAGGAGGTGCACGCCGAAGTCGCCGGGCAGCACCTCGTAGCACTCGCCCAGCGGGTCCTCCGCCGGGTCGTACGTCTGGAAGATCGCGACCGGTACGCCGTCCCGGAGCGCCAGGAAGCCGTGGTGCGTGGTCAGCGAGTCCAGGAAGGTGTACGCCTCCAGGACCTCTTCGCGGGTCGAGTCGGTCATGCCCCAGAAGCGGGCACGCTCCTCGGAGACCCAGCTGTGGATCAGGTCGAGGTCGGCGGCCGGGTCGATGGCGACGAGGCGTACGGTCCCGAGGCCCTCGACCTCCTGCTCGTACACGGTCTCGCGCTGGGCCGGGACAAAGGCGCGGGCGGCTGCGGTCACTTCGGCTGTCTCCTCGGGTCGGTCGTCGCGGTGCAGCAGACTCCAGTCGGTGACGACGGGGACGAGTTCTCCCCGGGTCCAGAGCGGGAGCTGGTCACGGTGGTGGGCGTCGCCGGGTATCCCGGACGCCCCGAACGGGGTCACCCACAGGCTGTCCTCGCGGCACGCCAGGTCCCATACGTAGCGGGCGGCCGGGCCGCGGGCGCTGCGGTCGGTGATGCCGGGGACGCTGGAGGTGGACAGCACGCAGTCGTGGTCGCCCGCCAGTCCCGGCCGGCTCGCCTCCGGGTCGGGGTCCGTGCCGGGCCACGCCTGCCAGGGCGCGAGGCGGTGCACCTCGCCCCAGGGCGGGGGCGGATTCCCGTCGCCGTACCGGGCCGCGACGGCCTCCACGGCTTCGGTGACCGCCGCCAACCGGTCCTCGTACGGGAAGAGCTGGTGGCCGATCAGTGTCTCCAGGGCGAAACCGATCCTGGGCACGGCGGCGAGCCAGGGGCGGAACAGCTCGGGGTGCGCCGTGCCGCGGACGGGGTCGGCGTCGCCCGTCACGGCGGCGAGGGCGGGATGCGCGGCCAGACGGTGGACGACCTCAGCGCGGAGCGCCGAGTAGAGCGTGGCGTCCGTGCTGTCGGCGTCCATGTGGCGGTCCCAGCGCAGCAGCCTGCCCCGCAGTACCGCCGCCTCCTGACCGAGGGCGGCCGTCTCGGCCAGCAGGCCCAACAGGGGCCGTGCGGACGCGAGGTGGGTGTCGACGTGGATTCCGGCCATGCCTTCGGCGGTCCAGCGCTCCTTCCCGTCGAGGAGCTCACGGATGCGCTCGGCCCGGTGCGCGGGAGCGAACTCGACGCCGAGCGGGGCGGCGAGCCCGCGCTCGTTGGCCATGACCGCCGTGCCGGTCGCATCCGCGCCCGACCCGGTGCGCGGCAGGGGCGTGTGACGGCCGCGCCAGGCGTACGCGGGGTCGTGGGCGGGGACGACCCGCAGCTGGTTGTCGCGTGGCCGCAGCGGTACGTACCCGGCGACGCGGTGCAGGGTCGCGCCGGCCGTGTCGGCGGCGAGGACGACGTTGACGGGTTCGACCCAGCCGTCGAGTGCGGTGTCGAGGTCGGCGACGGTACGGGCCCGCAGGAGCGCGGGCAGCACCTCGAAGCCGAGCTCCCCGGTGACCCGCGGCGGGTGGCGCAGAGCGAGCGAGGCCCCGTCGGCCCCGGCGTCCGGGCCTCCGGCGATCACCGGGCCGCGCGCGGTCTCGACGATCTCGACCGTCACGGGTGCGCCGCCCGCCACGGCGATCGTCTCGGTGTGCGTGCCGGCCGTCTCCCAGCCGTCGGGGCCGAGCGCCTCGACACCGCCGCCCTCCGTGCGCCGCAGCCGCTCCCGGTACAGGTCCTGGTAGTCGGCCATGGCGTTGGTGATGGCCCAGGCGACGCCGCCCGTGTGGCCGAAGTGCGCGAGGCCGGGGACGCCCGGGACGGCGAGGCCCACGACGTCGAACTCCGGGCAGGCCAGGCGGATCTGCTGGTAGACCCCGGGGTCCTCGATGAAGCGGTGCGGGTCGCCCGCGATGACGGGGGCGCCGGAGACGGTGCGCTCCCCGGCGAGGAGCCAGCCGTTGCTTCCCGAGGTGCCTGGACCGTCCATGGCGAAGAGGGTGATCGCGTCGTCGCCGAGTCTTCGGGCGACCTCTTCACGCCACAGTTTCGTGGGGAAGCCGGCGAACAGGATGTGGGTGGAGAGCCAGACGCCGAGCGGGGTCCACGGCTCCCACCGGCCGGGAGCGATCCCCGCGGCGGCGAACTCCGGTGCGGACGCGGCGCCTTCACCGAGTCCGGCGTTGACCCCGTCGACGTACGCGGATACCCAGGCGGCGGTCTCCGGGTCGGTGCGGGACAGGCGGCCGAAACAGCGGCGGGCGGTGTCCTGGAGGCGGGCCTGCCGGGCGAACCGGTCCCAGGCGAGCGCTTCCTCGCCGAGGAACGCGGCCGTCGTGCCCTGGAGCCGGTGACGTTCGGTCTCGATCTGCCAGGCGCGGTCGGCAGCCGCGTTGTGGCCCTGCGCGCGGGCCAGCGCGAGAGGACCGCCGGCCCGGAGGTGGGGTATCCCCCAGTCGTCCCTGAAGACGTCGAATCCCGACTCCCCGGCCCCTGGTCCGCCCACAGTCCTCGCCCCACTCCCGGCGCCGCTTTCCGGCGCTTTTCAGCCACTCCCCGGACCCTGCAATTTAGGTTAGCCTAACCTAAAGCGTATTTCGGGCGGGGAACAGGGAAGGGAACAGTCGTGGGTCATGGCTGGGAGGGCGTCGTCCTCAAGTTGATGCGGGGGCGCGATTTCACGTTCACCGTGACGGGGGCCGAACAGGTCACCGAGGACTTCCACCGGGTGCATATGAAGGACGGCGGACTGCTCGCCGCGACCGGCGGCGCACACCCCACGATGTGGGTGCGCATCTGGTTCGAGGACGCCGGAAAGCCCCACCAGCGCGCCTACACCCTGGTCGACCCGGACCCGGCCGCCGGAACGTTCAGCCTGGAGTTCGCGCTCCACGACGGTGTCGCGAGCGACTGGGCGCGTACCGCCGCGCCGGGCGACACCATCGACGCGACCCTCCAGGGCACCGCCTTCAGCCTTCCCGACCCCGGCCCCGCCCGGCTCTTCGTGATCGGTGACGCGGCGTCGCTCCCGGCGGTCAACTCGCTGCTGGCCGCGGTCCCGGGGACCCCGGCGACGATCTGGTTCGAGACGGCACACGCCTCCGACGAGAAGCTGCCGTTCCGCCTCGACCCGGCCCACCACACGCTGCACCGGGTCCCGCGCCGTGACGCGGGCGCGCACCTGGTGGCCGAGGTGAAGGAAGCCCTGCCGGGGCTGCTCGGTGAGGACCCGTCCGACGCGTACGTCTGGATCGCCTGCGACACGGCGACGACCAGGGCCCTGAGCACGTTCGCCCGCAAGGACCTGGCCGTCCCCAAGGACCGTGTGAACGCCCTGGGCTACTGGCGCGCGAGCTGAGCGCTCCCGGACCCCGGGGCCGCCGTGCCCCCGTCGAGGGGGCCCGGCACCGCTCGTTCAGTCCGCGACGACCAGCGCCGGGGTCTCCCGCCTGAGCACCTCGCCGCGGAAGAACGCCGGGCTGCGCCGCCGCATCACGGTCATCAGGACTCCGCCGAGCAGCAGCAGTCCGACGGCGATGACGAAGACCGATCCCATACCGAGGACGGACGAGCCGGACCCGTACGCCGGGTCCCACATGTCGTACAGGGTCTTGACGAAGACCGCGCCCAGCAGGACGCCGCCGAGGACCGGGCACAGGCCCTTGTAGACGAAGTCGCGTGCGGAGCGGAACAGTTCGTCGCGGAAGTACCAGGCGCAGGCGAACGCGGTGATCGAGTAGTAGAAGCAGATCATGAGGCCGAGCGCGTAGATCGTGTCGACGAGGACGTTCTCGCTGACCAGCGTCATGACCGTGTAGAACGTGCCGGTGGCGACGCCCGCCGTGACCGTCGCGCGGCCCGGGGTCCTGAAGCGCGGGTGGACCTTGGCGTACGAGGCGGGCAGTGCCTCGTACGCGGACATCGCCAGCACCGTGCGGGCCACCGGGATGAACGTGGTCTGCAGGCTCGCGGCGGCCGACGCGAGGACCGCGACGAAGAGCAGGATGCCGAGGCCGGGGCCCATGACCGGGCCCGCGAGTGCGGCGAAGACGTTGTCGGAGGTCTCCGGGTTGGCGAGGCCGAGGCCCTTGTCGCCGGATCCGACCATCATCTGGGCGGCGATGCCGGTGGCCAGGTAGGAGCCGACGAGGACGACCATCGCGATGAGGGCGGCCCGGCCGGGGGTCCTGGCGCTGCCGACGGTCTCCTCGTTCGTCGTCATGCAGGCGTCCCAGCCCCAGTACATGAAGATCGAGAGCGAGAGACCGGCCGTGAAGGCGGCGAAGGACTGGACGGCGAACGGGTTCATCCAGGACCAGGAGAAGTCGAGACCCGTGTCGAACGTGCCGCTGCCGGCCTTCTGGAACGCCATCACCACGAAGACGGCGAGCACCACGAGCTGGAGGCCGACCAAGGCGTACTGGATGCCCTTCGTGGCCGTCATCCCCCGATAGCTGATCGCCGTGGCGACAGCGACGAGGACGAGACAGGTGAGGATGTGGACCGGCTTGCTGTCGTCCAGGGCGGCGACCGCGCCGCTGCCGCTGATCTCGCCCGCCAGGAGCCAGAAGTACGAGGTGGCGACGCCCGCCAGGTTCGACAGGACGATGATCGTCGCGATGACCAGGCCCCAGCCGCACATCCAGCCGACGCGCGGACCGAACGCCTTCACCGTCCAGGTGAAGGAGGTGCCGCAGTCCGGCATGGCCCTGTTGAGCTCGCGGTAGGCGAAGGCGACCAGCAGCATCGGCAGGAAGCCCGCGAGGAAGACGGCGGGCATCTGCACGCCGACCTCACCGGCGGTGGCGCCGAGCGTGGACGTCAGGCAGTACACGGGGGCGACGGTGGAGACACCGATGACGGCGCTGCCCATCAGACCCACGGAGTTGCCACCGAGGCCCTTGCCGCGTACACCGCCGTCGGCAGGGGTCGTTCCCCGTACCGTGTCTCCGGCCTGTGGCCGCGTGTCCAGCTGAGTCATGGAGAGGACGTTATGCGCTGCGATATCCACATCCGGAGGGTGAGACTCCGCTGTCTCACCCTTTGATTGAACGTGAATATCGGCTTAAGAGTTGAGGAATTCAAGGTCCACGAGAGAGATCGCCTCTCGATGAGAGATCCACGGGCAAACCCAGGCGCGTACGAGAACCGCAGCACTGTCCGTTATGTCCGGGTTCAAAAGTTTCCCACGGCTGTCCGCATTGCGAACAACCCCCTTGCACACCACGCCCCCTCCGGCCTCACCCCGGCCAGACGATCGCCTGTGTCTCGCTGTACGCGTGCAGGGCGTACGAACCCACGTCCCGCCCCACCCCGCTCTGCTTGAACCCGCCGAACGGGGCCTCCATGTTCCGGCCGACGGTGTTGACGCCGACCCCGCCCGCACGCAGCCGCCCGGCGATCCGGAAGGCCCGTGCGACGTCCCCGGACCAGACGTAGTCCAGGAGCCCGTAGTCACTGTCGTTGGCGAGGGCGATGCCCTCCTCCTCGTCGTCGAAGGGGACGACCACGACGACCGGGCCGAAGATCTCCTCCCGTACGACGCGCATGCCGTTCGCGCAGTCGGCGAGCAGGGTGGGGGCGACGTAGAAGCCACGGCCGGGACAGGCCGGACGCGCGCCGCCCGCCACGACGCGCGCTCCCTCCTTCCTGCCCAGCTCGACGTACGACTCGACACGGTCGCGGTGGGCGGCGGAGATGACAGGCCCCACGACGGTGCCCCGCTCCGACGGATCCCCGACCTTCAGACGCCTCGCGTACGCCGCCAGCTTCGCCACGAGCCCTTCGTAGATCCCGCGCTGCGCCAGCACCCGGGTCGGGGCCGTACAGATCTGGCCGCTGTAGAACGAGAACGTCGTGCCGATGCCCGCCACCGCCGAGTCCAGATCGGCGTCGTCGAGGACCAGCGCGGCCCCCTTGCCGCCCAGCTCCATCAGCTGTCGCTTCATCGAGCGACCGCACACCTCGGCGATGCGCTGCCCGACGGCGGTCGAACCGGTGAAGCTGACCATGTCCACATCGGGCGAGTCGACGGCCGCCTCCCCCGCCCCGGGTCCCGAACCGGTGACGACGTTGACGACGCCCGGCGGAATGCCCGCCTCCTCGAGCGCGGCGGCCATCGCGTAGACGGAGAGCGGGTCCTGCGGGGCCGGTTTCACCAGGACCGTGTTGCCCATGGCCAGCGCGGGGGCGACCTTGCCGGCCGCGTTGGCCCACGGGTTGTTGTACGAGGTGATGCAGGTGACGACCCCCACCGGCCGGCGGACGGCGAGCGCGCCGAAGACGCCGGCCCGCCCCATCGGCCCGGCCTCGTTGATCTGCGGCGGCACGGCCTCCTCGACGGGCTCCAGCGCGCCCTTCGCGTACCGCCGGAAGCGGGCCGCTCCGACGGCCACCTGCATCCCGGCGGCCGTAGCCGTGGTCGCGCCGCTCTCCGCCGAGGCGAGCGCGGTGTGCTCGGCGGCGTCCCGCTGGATGATCCCGGCCGCCCGGGCGAGAATCCCGGCCCGCTCCTCGGGACGGCTCCGGGACCAGGCTCCGAAGGCTTCGCGGGCTGCGGCGGCCGCCGCGTACACCTGCTCGCGGCTCGCCTCGGGCGCCCGTCCGACCACACCCTCCGTGGCCGGATTGATCACGTCGTAGTACCCGTGACCGGGCTCGACCCACTCCCCGCCGACGAACAGCCGCTGCTCCCAGTCGCTCATGCGGTGCTCACCGTCCGGGTGTCGCGGCCGGACCGCAGGACCGTGCCGGGGACCGCGCCGGTCACCTTGTCGTCGCGCAGGGTCTCGACCCCGTTGACGCGGACGGACACGATGCCGAGGGCCTTGGAGTCCAGGCGCGGACTGTCGCCCGGCAGGTCGTGGACGAGGGTGGCGGGCCCCGCGTCGATGCGCTCGGGATCGAAGAGGACGAGGTCGGCGTGGAAGCCCTCCTGCACCCGCCCCCGCTCCCGCAGCCCGAAGAGCCGGGCGGGGTCGTCGGTGAGCATCCTGACGGCCTCGGTCAGAGGCAGGAGCTTCCGGCCGCGCAGACAGTCACCGAGGAAGCGGGTGGTGTACGGGGCCCCGCACATCCGGTCGAGGTGGGCGCCCGCATCGGACCCGCCGAGCAGGACGTCCTCATGCGCCCAGGTCCGCTGCCGCAGGGCCCAGGAGGCCGGGTCGTTGTCGGAGGGCATGGGCCACAGCACCGTGCGCAGATCGTCGGCGGCGCAGATCTCGACGAGACAGTGGAAGGGGTCGAGGCCGCGTTCGGCGGCGATGTCGCCGACGACGCGACCGCTGAGCCCTTCGTTCGCCGCGCTGTACGTGTCCCCGATGACGTACCGGCCGAAGTGCGCGAGGCGCCGGAACACACCGGCCTCCCTGCTGTCCGCGCGACGGAGCATCTCTGCACGGGTAGCGGCGTCGCGCAGCCGCTCGATGCGCTCGGGGACGGGGAGGGCGAGGATGTCACTCCAGCCCGGGATGAGGTTGAGGGCGCAGAAAGTGCCGAGCGACATGTTCATCGGCGTGAGGATCGGCATGGTGAGGGCGACGATCCTGCCGCCCGCGCGGCGGGCCCGTTCGCTGGGTATCAGCTGGCGGGGTACGCGTTCGGGCACGGCGGCGTCGATGGTGAGGACGTTCCAGTTGAGGGGCCGCCCGGCAGCGGCCGTCATGTCCACGAACAACTCGATCTCCTCGTCGGAGAACTGATCGAGGCACCCCGCGACGATCGCCTCCAACTGCGTGCCCTCGTGCTCCCCCACGGCCCGGGAGAGGGCGAGGAGTTCCTCGGGCAGCGCGTACCGGGAGGCGACGGGCTGCCCGTCGCCGTCGGCGTGGGTGGAGGACTGGGTGGTGGACAGTCCCCAGGCCCCGGCGTCCATGGCCTCATGGAGCAACGCGAGCATGGCGTCGAGCTGCTCGGGCGTGGGCTGCCCGCCCACAGCCTCCGCCCCCATCACATACCGCCGCAGGGCGCAGTGCCCGACCATGAACCCGGCGTTGACGGCGATCCGCCCGTCGAGGGCGTCGAGGTACTCCCCGAAACCGGACCAGGACCAGTCGACGCCCTCTTCGAGCGCGGCGAGGGCCATGCCCTCGACCCGCGACATCATCCGCCGCGTGTAGTCGGCGTCCTCGGGCCGGTCCGGGTGGAGCGGGGCGAGGGTGAACCCGCAGTTGCCCCCGGCGACGGTGGTGACACCGTGATTCATGGAAGGCGTGGCGTACGGGTCCCAGAAGAGCTGGGCGTCGTAGTGCGTGTGCGGATCGACGAAACCGG
This sequence comes from Streptomyces finlayi, assembly GCF_014216315.1. Taxonomy (NCBI): domain Bacteria; kingdom Bacillati; phylum Actinomycetota; class Actinomycetes; order Kitasatosporales; family Streptomycetaceae; genus Streptomyces; species Streptomyces finlayi. Next base: position 4,498,544 of record NZ_CP045702.1, on the reverse strand, counting down.
GCGCGAGCACCAGCCCGGTGGCGTCCTCACTGGTGACGGCACCCTCGGTGAGGGTGCCCGGCTCGGCGATGACGGCGATACGTCCGTCGCGGATGCCGAGATCGGCGGTGTACGCGGGAGCACCGGTGCCGTCCACGACGGTCGCTCCGCGGATGAGGTGGTCGAGCATGACGCTTCCCTTCGTGGTGGGTGTGCCGCCGGGGTGCGTACGGGTTGGCCGCGATACGCATCCCGGCGGCGGGGGCGACGGTCCGGGAAGACGCCGCCCGGTATGCGGGGGTCGGGGCCGGGGGGGGGTGCGCCTGCGGCGGGGGCGTTCCCCACCCCGCCCCTTCCCGAACCGGGGCCCCGCCCCGGCCCCTTTCAGCCCCGCCGGCGTTTGAGGCGCGGGGGTCCGGGGGCGGAGCCCCTGGTTCGGGAAGGGGCGGGTAGGGGAACAGGCCCGCCGCAGGCGCACCCCCACGCGCACCCCCACGCGCACCCGCCCCGCCCCGCCCCGCCCTCGCAACCTCCTACACCCCGCCCCCCGCCGCCCCCCGGAACCGACTCGTCCGATGCACCGGGTCCGTATCGATCTTCGGAATCACATGCTCACCGATCAGCCTGATCGAGTTCATCGTGTCCTCCGGCGAAACCCCGATCGGCAGCCCGAAGCTCAGCTGGTCCGCCCCCGCCTGCTCCCACCGCCGGCACTGCTTCAGCACCTCGTCCGGACTGCCGCAGATCATCAGCTCCTCCGCGATCAGCAGCTCGATGATCTCCGCGGAGTACTCCGGCAGCAGCTCGGGCCACTCGGGCACCCCCTCCGGCCGGGGGAACGTGTCGTGGTAGCGGAACAGCAGCGACTGCAGATAGTTCAGCCCGCCGCTCACCGCGATCTCCACGGCCTTGTCATGCGTCTCTGCACAGATCGCCGTGGACGTCACCATCACGTTGTCGTTGACGAAGTCCCCGACCGGCCGGGCCTCCTTGACCGCCGTCTTGTACGAGTCGACGACCCACTCCATGTCCGCGACCTTCTGCACGCTGAAGCCCAGCACGCCGAGCCCCTTCTTCGCCGCCATGGCGTACGAGGACGGCGACCCGGCCGCGTACCACATCGCCGGGTGCGACTTCCCGTACGGCTTCGGCAGGATCTTCCGCGGCGGCAACGACCAGTGCTTGCCCTGGAAGCCGGCGTACTCGTCCTGGAGCCACATCTTCGGGAACTCGGCGATGGTCTCTTCCCAGAGTTCCTTCGTGTGGTTCATGTCGGTGATGCCCGGCATGAAGCCCAGGATCTCGTGGCTGCCCGCCCCCCGCCCCGTACCGAACTCGAAGCGTCCCTCCGACAGGTGGTCGAGCATGGCGACCTTCTCGGCCACCTTCACCGGGTGGTTGACGGGGGCGAGCGGGTTGAAGATGCCGGACCCCAGGTGAATCCGGTCGGTGGCGTGCGCGAGATAGCCCAGGTACACGTCGTTGGCGGAGAGGTGCGAGTACTCCTCCAGGAAGTGGTGCTCGGAGGCCCAGGCGTACTTGAAGCCGGACTTGTCCGCCTGGATGACGTACTCGGTCTCCTCGATCAGTGCCTTGTGCTCTGCCTCGGGGTCGGTCTTGGCGCGCGCGGCAGGCACGTACCCCTGCACAAAGAGCCCGAATTCCACGGAGGTTCACCGTCCTCAATCATTTCTGACAGACCGTCAGTTCACGATGCGACCGACTGTTCCACCGACCACCCGACCCGTCAATACCTGACGCCCCGTCAGAAGAGGCTCACGCCGGCCAGCCACCCCCCGTCGATGACGAACGGCTGCCCGGTGATGTACGAGGAGTCCTCGGAGCTCAGGAACAGCGCGAGCGCCGCCACCTCCTCCGGCCGCCCGATCCGCCCGAGCGGCACGAGTTTGCGGTACAGCTCGGCCACCGCCGCACCCGTCTCCTCCGGGTCGGCCGCCGGATCCAGCGCCGACGGATTGGTCATCGGGGTGTCCACCGCCCCGGGGCACACGGCGTTGACCCGTATCCCCTTCGGCGCCAGCTCCAGCGCCGCCACCCGCGTCAGCCCCACGACCGCGTGCTTGGTGGCGGCGTAGGCGCCCACGAAGGCCATCCCGGTGAGCCCGGTGTACGAGGCCGTGTTGACGATCGTCCCGCCGCCCGCGGCCTCGATCTCCGGAGCGACGGTCCTGATCCCGAGAAAAGCCCCGACCTGGTTGACCTGCACGATCTGCTCGAACTCCGCCAACGGCGTGTTCACCAGCTCGTTGAAGCGCAGGATCCCCGCGTTGTTGACCAGCCCGTCGACCTTCCCGAACGCCTCCTTCGCCGCCTCCACGGCGGCCTGCCACTCCCCCTCCCGGCTCACGTCCAGGTGCACGAACCGCGCCGCCTCCTCCCCCAGCTCCTTCGCCAGCGCCTCCCCCCGCTCGTCGAGCACATCGGCGATCACCACCCGCGCACCCTCCGCGACGAAGAGCCGCGCCTCCTGCTCGCCCTGCCCGCGTGCCGCACCAGTGATGATCACGACACGCCCGTCCAGCTTGCCCATGCCCGGTCTCCCTACCTGTCGAGATGAGGTGCGACCTCGGCGGCGAACGCCGCCATCTGGTCGGTGAGTTCGTCACGGCTCCGGCTGCGGAACCGCACCTGGATCTGATGCACGCCCATCGCCGCGTACTCCCGCAGCGACTCCGCGATCACCTCCGGTTTCCCGGTCAGCGCGCGCCGGCCCACAGCCCAGTCCGGCTCGCCCACGTACAGCGGCTCGGTGATGGCGCCGACGACGATCGGTTCCCCGACCCCCGCCTCCTCGCGCAGCGCCAGCAGCCGGGCGATCTGCGCGGGCAGCCTGCTCCGGGGATCTCCCTGAGGGAGCCACCCGTCACCCCGCACGGCCGCCCGCCGGACGGCCGCGGGCGAAGAGCCGCCCACCCACACGGGCACCCGTTCCTGCGCAGGGCGCGGGAGCTGCCCGAGCCCACCGAACGTGAACCGCTCCCCGGCGAACTCCGGATACTCAGCCGGCCCCAGCGCGACCTTCAGCGCATCGATGCTCTCGTCCAGCAGCCCCCCGCGCCCGTCGAAGTCCACACCCAGCGCCTCGAACTCCTCGCGCACATGCCCGGCCCCGACCCCGAGGATCAGCCGCCCGCCGCTGAGGTGGTCGAGCGTGGCGTACTGCTTGGCGGTGACGAGCGGATGCCGCAGCCCGACGACGGCGATATGACTCATGAGCAGCACCCGCTCGGTGACCCCCGCGAGGAACGCCAGGGTCGCCACGGGGTCGTACCAGACCGTGCTCATGGCCTCGGCGAGCCTCGGCGGCACCCCTACGTGCTCGCAACAGGCCAGGTATCCGAACCCCGCCCGGTCGGCGGTACGCGCGATCTCGACCAGATCAGCGGGGGTGGCCCCGGCCTCCCACCTCTCCGCGTAGATGGTGCTCTGCGACTGAATCGGCAGCTGCATCCCGTACGACAGCGGCCCGGCGGACGATATCGGCACCGACCGGCCTCCTTCCCCTCGCTCACCTGACGCCCCATCACGAACGCGACGGGCGGGGACATCGTCATACCTGACGGCCCATCAGGCAAGGGAGTCGCGCCCCGCGAAAAGCCGACAGCCTCGCCCGGTGGCGGTGAGCGCGCCCCCTTGGCAACCGGCTCCGGTGCGGCGCTGGTGGTCAGCCGGGCGGCCCGGTTGAGCGCAGACCCGCTGGTGCCATGGGAGGTCGAGACGTAGCCGACAACGCCGCAACGGCCCATCTGTTACGCGTGATCCCCACCCCTTTTGCTCACCCCCGCCGACGGCGTGGGTGGCGAGAGTAGCGATCAACGCAACACACGCTCCGCAACAACGGATCAGGAGCAGGATCAGGATCAGGGTCAGGATCAGGATCAGGCGGGAGCGCCCCCGGCGAACCGTTCACGCCATGGCACGTAGGGCGGCGGTGGCTCGCTGGGCGCGGGGATGGGAACACCAACAGCGCGGACCCTGCCCGCATCCGGTCGCGACACCCCCGGCATCGGATCCTCGGGCAGCTTCTGCACGAGCCGGTACCGCAGGAAGCCCACAGCCGACCGCACCCCGCCGTCCGGCCGTTCGGCGAGCAGGGCCAGCCGCAGATCGGCGGAACTGAGCCCCCGCTCAAGCCACTTGACGGCCTCAACGGCCAGGGAGCGCGCTTCCCGCACCCCCAGATGCAGTTCGCGGCGGGTGTGCCGCAGCGAGAGCAGCACTCTCTCCGCCTGGGCCAGCAGGAAAGGATCAGGAGCCCCACCCACCGGTTCAGCACCCGCCGCCTCCGCCACCGCCTCCGCCACCGGCTCCGCTTCGGAGGGTGGGTGGGAAGTGGTTTTATCACTGTTGTCTTCTGCGGGTTTATAACCACCGACCCCCCGGCCGGTCGGCCCACCGACCGTCGGAATCCGCACACCCGGCGGCGGCGATGCGGCCGGATGCTCTCGCAGGGCCCGCGCCTGCTCGGCCGTCAGCGGCTCGTTCGAGATCAGCTGCCGGGTGACCCAGCGCCCCCGCCCGTCCTGACCGCGCCACTCGTGCACGTATCCGTCCGCGACCAGTTGCTGCTTGGCCTTCTGGTACGCGCGCCCCCTGATGCCCACCTTCTCGGCGAGCTCACCGAGCGGCCGAGAGGCACACTCCCCGGGGAGTCCCTGCACGTACAGAACAAGAATCTTCGCGTCGCTGTTCAGGCGCTTGTGACGTACGACATCGTTCGCGGCCTTCGTGTAGCGCGCAGACGGAGCGATAGCATGACGGAGCATTTTTGGTGGGTCTCTTCCACTGAGAATGAAGGTCCTCGGTAGGTGTTGGCGCACCGCCGGGGACCGCTCCAGCACAAAGTGCACGGAGCGTGATGGCCTCGTCACCGTATCGCACACTTTTCCTCCCGCACCACGCGAACTGATCTTCGACGACCGCCTCGAATCCCTCAGAGCTCCTCGTTGCGGGCCGGAGGCGCACGGTGCGGTCATGGCGGCGAAGGCCCCTAGCAGTTCGGGATGACCGTGCCGTTGTTGTCACGGGCCTCGTCGTTGCCCCAGCGGGAGAGGTAGTACGCCGAGACGTACGCCCCGTAACCGTTCTTGCCCGCGTAGACCGTGTCCAGGTCCGTCTTCAGCCACCAGTGGTTGTAGCTGCTGCCCGAGCCGACCTGCTGGCCCCACACCTTGCAGTACACGTAGTTCGTGCCCGCGTTGAGTACGCCCTGGGCGTCGTTCGTGTTGGCTGCCGCGTAGCCCGTGGCGTTGGCGAAGGTGTCGACCCAGAACGTGCCGCCGCCCCCACCGCAGCCGTTGTCGCTGGTCAGGTATTTGCTGTAGTACGAGCCGGGGTACGGGGCGAGCGACTGGCCGTTGATCACGATGTTCTGGCCGACGCCGTTGTACAGCTGCTCGTAGTGGATGTGGGCGCCCGAGCTGTTGCCGGTGGAGCCGGTCGTGCCGATCTGCTGGCCCTGGCCGACCTGTGCTCCGTTGGCGACCGAGTACGCGGCCAGGTGGAAGTAGTACGTCTTCCAGCCGCCACCGTGGTCGATCACGATGTAGTTGCCCGCACCGGTCGGCTGGGAGTAGCGGTAGGCGGTGCCACCGGCGGAGGCCAGGACGGCCGATCCCGCGGTGGCGCCGCCGTCCGTGCGGACGAAGTCCAGGGCCTGTCTGACCTCGGCCGAGTGATGGCTGTAGGTCCACTGCCGGCCGCAGCCGAACGGCGCCTTGAAGTTCGGCGCCGCCGCCGCGGGGGTCGCCGTGGCCGTGACGGTGAGCAGGCCGGCGAGGAGAGAGAACAGGGCGAGCAGCGAGAGACGTACCGAGCCTGTACGTGTGCGCATGCGTCCTCCGGGTCGAGACGTGAGAGAGCGGTGCGGAACATCGAGCGGGACATCGAGTTATGCGTCAATCCGTGCGTCAGTCCGTGTGGAACGGACTCAAGAGTGTCGGAGCTGCGGCTTCACCACTAGGTCCTGTCTGGAGTTCCAGCGCGGGAGAAGGAGCGGCGTCCGGTGCCGTCGAATCCAAGGCGGAGGAGGGAGCGATGGCGGAGCCCTCGCGACTGACGACAACGCCGGAGGCGGCGGTGCCGGACGCCGCGACGCCGCGGGGGAACTCCAGACAGGACCTAGACCCGGGGAGCACCGGCAGACCCTGAGGGCGGGCCCGGCCGGGCCCGCCCTCAGGAGAACCGCCCGGCCCTACTTCCGGTACAGCGCCTCGATCTCCGCCTCGAAGTCCCTCGCGATCGCGTCCCGTTTCAGCTTCAGGGACGGCGTCAGATGGCCGCTCTCCTCCGTGAACTCCGCCGGCAGGATGGTGAACTTGCGGATCGACTCCGCGCGCGACACCAGCCGGTTCGCCTCGTCCACCGCGCGTTGCAGCGCGGCGCGCAGTTCCTCGTCGTTCACGAGGTCCCGCAGCGGGATGTCCTGCTTCTTGCGCATCTGGCGCCAGTGCGCGAGGCCGTCCGGTTCCAGGGTGAGCAGTGCGGTGATGAAGGAGCGGTTGTCGCCGACCACCATGCACTGGCCGACCAGCGGGTGGGCCCGCAGCCAGTCCTCCAGTGGGGCCGGGGTGACGTTCTTGCCGCCCGACGTGATGATGATGTCCTTCTTGCGGCCGGTGATCGTGAGGTAGCCGTCCTCGTCGAGCGCGCCCAGGTCACCGGTGGCGAACCAGCCGTCCTCCAGGTGCGGCACCGCCGTCCGGCGCTCCGCGTCCCAGTAGCCCTGGAACACCTGGCCGCCGCGCAGCAGGATCTCCCCGTCGTCCGCGATCCGTACGGCGGTGCCCGGCAGGGGCCAGCCGACCGTGCCGAGGCGGGGCTTGAGCGGCGGCGTCACCGTGTGGGCGGCGGTGGTCTCCGTCAGGCCGTACCCCTCGAAGATCTCGATGCCCGCGCCCGCGTAGAACGCCGCGAGCCGGTGGCCGAGCGGGGAGCCGCCGCAGATCGCGTACCGCACGTGCCCACCGAGCGCCGCCCTGATACGCCGGTATACCAGCGGGTCGTAGAGCGCGCGGGCCATGCGCAGGCCGAGTCCGGGGCCGGGGCCCGTGCCGTGTTCGGCGGCCTCGACCGCCTCCCCGTAGCGCCCGGCGATACGGGCGGCCCGGTCGAAGGACGAGGCGCGGCCCATCTTCTCGGCCGTGGCCCGGCCCGTGTTGTACACCTTCTCCAGCACATACGGGATGGCCAGCAGGAACGACGGTCTGAAGCCCGCGAGGTCGGCCAGCAGGTCCTCGGTCCGGATGGAGGGCGCGTGCCCGAGCCGCACTCTGGCCCGCAGACAGCCGATGGCGACCATCCGGCCGAAGACGTGGGAGAGGGGGAGGAAGAGGAGGGTGGACGCCGGGTACTTGGAGACGGACTTGAAGACCGGGTGCAGCAGCTCGATGGCGTTGTCGACCTCGGCGAAGAAGTTGCCGTGGGTGAGGACGCAGCCCTTGGGGCGGCCCGTGGTGCCCGAGGTGTAGATGAGGGTGGCCGGGGTGTCCGGTCCGAGAGTGGCCCGGCGGGCCGTGACGGCCGCGTCGGGCACGTCCTTCCCGAGCGTCTTGAGCCGGCCGATGGACCCGGTGTCGAACTGCCAGAGGTGCGTGAGGTCGCCGAGCTGCTTGCGCTCCTGGCTGATCAGCCGCGCCTGTTCGGTGGTCTCGACGGCGCAGGCGACGGCGCCCGCGTCCTGGAGTATCCAGCGTGCCTGGAACGCGGACGAGGTCGGGTAGATGGGCACGGTGACCAGCCCCGCGGCCCAGGAGGCGAAGTCGAGCAGTGTCCACTCGTACGTCGTACGGGCCATGATCGCGACCCGGTCGCCGGCCTGGAGGCCCTCGGCGATCAGCCCCTTGGCCACGGCGGTCACCTCGTCGGCGAACTCGGCGGCCGTCAGGTCCTGCCAGCTGTCGTCGGACTGCTTGCGGCTGAGCACCGCCTCGCCGGGTGCTTCGCGGGCGTTGTCGAAGGGGATCTCGGCGAGCGAGCCGCGCCGGACGGGCGGGGCGAACGCGGGTACGGAGACCTCCCGTACCGTACCGTCGGCCGCCCTGACCTTGGTCGGCTCGACGAGGACGGGGCGAGAAGGGGTGGCGTTGGCGGGTGCGGAGACTGGCGTCGGCACGTGCGGCTCCTCATCAGGGTGGGGCGGGGCGGTCGCCGGTCCGTCCGGCGGCGGTTGCGTCCTCAGGGGCGTTCCAGGTCTCAGGGGGACGTACCAGGTCTCAGGGCCGTACCAGGTCTCAGGGCCGTTCCAGGTCTCAGGGCCGTTCCAGGATGGCCGTGACTCCCTGACCGCCCGCGGCACAGACCGAGATGAGGCCGCGGCCCGGTCCCTCCCGTTCCGCGAGGAGCTTGGCGAGGGTGGCGACGATCCTGGCTCCCGTCGCCGCGAACGGGTGCCCCGTGGCCAGCGAGGAACCCGCCACGTTGAGCTTGTCCCGGTCGACGGGGGCGAGCCCCCGCTTCTCCCAGGCCGCGAGCGTGGCCAGCACCTGGGAGGCGAACGCCTCGTGGATCTCGAACAGGTCGAAGTCCCCGATGGTGAGACCGGCGCGCTCCAGCAGGCGGGGTACGGCGTGGGCGGGTGCCATCAGCAGCCCGTCCTCGCCGTTCACGTGGTCGACGGCCGCCGTCTCGTAGAGGGAGAGGTACGCGAGCGGTTCCAGACCGCGGCGCCGCGCCCACTCCTCACTCGCCAGCAGGACCGTCGCGGCCCCGTCGGTGAGCGGTGTCGAGTTGCCCGCCGTCATGGTCGCTTCGGGGTGATCGGCGCCGAACACCGGTTTCAGCGTGGCGAGTTTCTCCACCGTCGAGCCGGGCCGGAGGTTCTGGTCGCGGGCCAGACCGCCGTGCGGGACGACGAGGTCGTGCAGGAACCCCCGCTCGTACGCGGCGGCGAGCCGCTGGTGGCTGGTGGCCGCCAGCCGGTCCTGGTCCTCACGGCTCACCGACCACCGCCGGGCGGTGACGGCCGCGTGCTCGCCCATCGAGAGGCCGGTCCGGGGCTCGGCGTTGCGCGGGATGTCCGGGACGAGATGCCGGGGCCGTACCCTCGCGAGCGCCTTGACACGGCCGCCGGCCGACTTCGCGCGACGGGCCGCCAGCAGAATCCTCCGCAGCTCGTCGTTGACGCCGAGGGGCGCGTCGCTCGTGGTGTCCGAGCCGCCCGCGATCGCGGAGTCGACGGCCCCCAGTGCGATCTTGTTCGCGGCGGCGATGACGGCCTGGAGCCCGGTGCCGCACGCCTGCTGGATGTCGTAGGCGGGGGTACGCGGGTCGAGACGGGAGCCGAGGACGGTCTCCCGGGCCAGGTTGAAGTCCCGGCTGTGCTTGAGGACCGCGCCGGCGACGAACTCGCCGACCTGCTCCCCCGCCAGGGCGTAGCGCTCGACCAGCCCGTCGAGAGCGGCGGTCAGCATGTCCTGGTTGGATTCCTGCGCGTACGGTCCGTCGGAGCGGGCGAACGGGATACGGCTGCCGCCGATGACCGCGACCCTGCGCGGCTGCGGAAGTGCCAGGGGAATCACCGGCACCAGCTCGTCCCGATCACCCTCGGGCAGCTCGTCTCGATCGTTCTCGGGCGTCTCATCTCGACCTACTCCTGACTCCTGAGTAACCTTACTTAGGAGTAAATCTACGACTGAGCAGGAGTCAGGACAATGGCCGACCGCTATCTGCACGTCACCGGCACAGCACCCGGCCGATTCCTGACCCGTCGGCTCGGCCTGCCTCAACCGGCTCACCTGCGACGGTGGTCCCTGGAGACTCCTTCCCTCGACGGCCCCTTGCTGCACCTCACCGCAGGCCCCTCGACGGTCACGGACCAACTCGGCGCGCTCCTCGGCAGAACCGGCCTGGAGGTCACGGACAACTCGGCGCGCCCCGCCGGCATCGTCGTCGACGCGACGGCCGTCACCACCCCCGCCGGGCTCGGGGACGTGCACGCCGCGCTCCACCCCGTCATACGCTCCCTCGCCCCGGGCGGCCGCGTCGTCCTCCTCGGCGCCCACCCCTCCCCCGACGACCACCACCAGGCCGCCGCCCAGCAAGGACTGGAAGGGTTCGTCCGCTCCCTGGGCAAGGAAGCGGGCAAGGGCTCCACGGTGCAGCTCCTCCGCATCGCCCCCGGGTCCGAGGGTGTCACCGCCGCCGAATCCACCCTCGGCTTCCTGCTCTCCCCGAAGTCCGCGTACGTCAGCGGCCAGGTCATCGAACTCACCGCCGCCGCCCCCGGCCCGGTCGCCGACCGGGCGGCCCCCCTCACCGGCCGCACCGCCGTCGTCACCGGCGCCGCACGCGGGATCGGCGCTTCGGTCGCCTCCGTGCTCGCCCGGGACGGAGCCACCGTGATCTGCCTGGACGTCCCCCAGGCGCAGGACGAACTCGTGCGCACCGCCGCCCGGCTGGGCGCCACGGCACTCCCCCTGGACATCACCGCACCCGACGCCGCCGACCGCATCGCGGCCGCCGCCCCGGAGGGCCTCGACATCCTGGTCCACAACGCGGGCATCACCCGCGACCGACGGCTGGCCAACATGCCCGCCGAACGCTGGGCCGCCGTCATCGAGGTCAACCTCGACAGCGTGCTGCGCACCACCGACGCCCTGCTCAAGGCGGGCACGCTCAACCGGGGCGGCCGGATCGTCGCCACCGCCTCCATCGCGGGGATCGCGGGCAACGACGGCCAGACCAACTACGCGACCAGCAAGGCGGGCATCATCGGCCTCGTCCGCTCCCTCGCTCCGCGTGCCACCGCCGGCCACGGCATCACGGTCAACGCGGTCGCCCCCGGCTTCATCGAGACGAAGATGACGGCCGCCGTGCCCTTCTTCATCCGGGAGGCGGGCCGCCGCATGAACTCCCTCTCCCAGGGCGGGCTTCCTGTCGACGTCGCCGAGGCCACGGCCTGGTTCGCACATCCCGCGTCCAGCGCCGTCAACGGCCAGGTCCTGCGGGTCTGCGGCCAGAGCCTGCTGGGGGCGTGACACGGATGCCGAGCCCGATCGCCTCCCTCGTACGCGGCGCCGTCACCTCGCCGTTCAAGCAGGCCGGCCGGCCCGGCGCCGAGCTGCCCGCCACCCGGATCACCCTCCCGCCCGCTCCCGTGGCACCCGGCCACCTCACCGCGTACAGCAGGATCTGCGGCTTCTCCGAGTCGGGCGCGCTGCCCCTCACGTACCCCCACGTCCTGGGCTTCGCCCCGGCCATGCGGCTGATGACGGACCGCGCCTTCCCGCTGCCCGTCGTCGGGCTCGTCCACACCTGGATCGAGATCACCCGACACCGGCCCCTGCGGCCGCAGGACGCGCTTGAACTCGCGGTGTACGCAGCCGGGTTGAGCGGTCACCGGCGGGGCACCGAGGTCACGATGGTGACCGAGGCGCGGATCGCGGGCGAGCTGGTGTGGGAGTCGCGGAGCGGCTACCTCTCGCGCCACAGGACACCGGGCGGTACGGAGACCACGGAACCACCCGTAGCGGAGCCAACGGCCCTACCGCTGACCGCTGTTGCCGAGTGGCCGCTCACCGCCGACCTCGGCCGGCGGTACGGGGCCGTGTCCGGTGACCGCAACCCGATCCATCTGTATCCGCTCACCGCGCGGCTGTTCGGCTTCCCCAGGGCCATCGCGCACGGCATGTGGACCGTTGCCCGCTGCCTCGCCGAACTCGGTGAACCGGGCCGCGTCCGCTTCGTACGGGCGGACTTCAGGGCCCCCGTCCTGCTGCCGTCCACCGTGACGTACGCGGTGGACGGCAGCAGCACCCCCGGCAGCACCCCCGGCAGCGCCTTCGAGCTGCGCGACGCCACCGGTCGCGTCCACCTCACCGGGAGGACGGCCCAGGACGCGCCCTGAGCGGGGCCGCTCAGACCTGCGGCTGCCAGGGCCTGCCGTTCATCAGGTTCTCCAGGCCGGCCCATGAGAAGTTCATCAGGGTCGCGGCAGCCTCCTTCGCCGAGACACCCGGAGTGTCGTTCGCCCACCCGGCCAGCGCCTCCGCGGCTCCCACGAGCGCCTGCGCCAGCCCGGCGACATCCCGGTCCAAAAGCGCGGGATCGCTGTGTGCCTCACGTGCCGCGGCCACGATCAGACCCGTCACGAAAGCAACGATCTCGTCCCGCATCGCCGCGACCTCGGCGGCGAACGGCTCCCCGTGCGTCCGCGCCTGACGGTGCAACACCGCCCAGCCGTCCGGATTCTCCGCCGTGTGCGTGAAGAACGCCCGGAGCCCCGCCCACAGTTGACGGTCGGCCAAAAGCCCCGGCTCCGCCCCTGCCTGTACCGCTTCCACCAGCGCCTTCGCCTCACGGCGAATGCAGGCGGTGAAGAGTTCCTCCTTGGAGTTCAGGTACAGATAGACCAGCGGTTTGGACACACCGGCCGAGTCCGCGATCTCGTCCATCGAGGCGGCACGGTAGCCGAGCTGCCCGAACGTCCGTACCGCCGCGTCCATCATCATCTGCTCGCGCACGGCGCGTGGCATCCGTTTGCTCTTCACAACACCCACGACATAATCCTCCCACCCCCGGCTGTTCCGCTCCTCGGCAAGAGTATGTCGCGGGACCCCCGCCCCCCGTACGTACAGCCCCGCTCCCTGGCCGGAAGCGGCCCCTCACCGTCCGCCCCACGGTCGGACACGGCGTACCTCTAGCGCTGGCTGACGGTCGACGGCTCCGGGCACTTCACCTTCACCGACACCCCGGTGCTCGCCCAGCAGCTCGGCATCGAGGACGCCGACGCGCCGATCCCCGGCGACCGGTCGATGACCCTCACCCGGGAGTACGTGACGGCCTTCTTCGACCAGCATCTGCGCGGCATCCACCGACCGCTCCTGGACGGTCCCACGCCGGGCAACCCGGAGGTCAGCTTCGCCAGCCCCTGACACACGGCCCAGACGCACCGAGTGCCCCGGACCGATCGGTCCGGGGCACTCGGTGGCACTGCGCGGGGCGTTACGCGGGAACCGGTACCGCGTCCTTACGCTCCGCGTCCGCGTCGGCGTCCGCACCCGGCTCAACGGCGTCCTTCTCGAACGCGTCGACCGGGGAGGCCGAGGCCGAGTTGTACGCGTCGTGGTCGAGGATGCCCTCGCGGGAGGCGACGATCACCGGGACCAGCGCCTGTCCTGCCACGTTCGTGGCGGTGCGCATCATGTCCAGGATCGGGTCGATGGCCAGCAGCAGGCCGACGCCCTCCAACGGCAGGCCCAGCGTCGAGAGGGTCAGCGTCAGCATGACCGTCGCGCCGGTGAGGCCGGCGGTGGCCGCCGAACCGATGACCGAGACGAACGCGATCAGGATGTAGTCGCCGATGCCCAGCTGCACGTCGAAGATCTGCGCGATGAAGATCGCCGCCAGTGCCGGGTAGATCGCGGCGCAGCCGTCCATCTTCGTGGTGGCGCCGAACGGCACCGCGAAGGACGCGTACTCCTTCGGGACACCGAGACGCTCGGTGACCTTCTGGGTGACGGGCATCGTGCCGACCGAGGAGCGGGAGACGAAGGCCAGCTGGATCGCGGGCCAGGCTCCCTTGAAGAACTGGAGCGGGCTGACCTTGGCGACCGTCGCGAGCAGCAGCGGGTAGACGCCGAACATCACCAGGGCGCAACCGATGTAGACGTCGGCGGTGAAGGTCGCGTACTTGCCGATCAGGTCCCAGCCGTAGTCGGCGATCGCGTAGCCGATGAGGCCGACGGTGCCGAGCGGGGCGAGGCGGATGACCCACCACAGGGCCTTCTGGAGGAGGGCCAGGACCGACTCGCTGAGGGCGAGGATCGGCTTGGCCTTGTCACCGAGCTGGAGCGCGGCGATACCGGCGACGGCCGCCATGAAGACGATCTGCAGGACGTTCAGCTCGGTGAACGGCGTGATGACGTCCGTCGGGATGATGCCGGTCAGGAAGTCGAGCCAGGAGCCGTTGCTCTCGGGGAGCTTGCCGTCCTTCGGCGTGAGGCCGGTGCCCGAGCCCGGGTTGGTGATCAGGCCGATCGCGAGGCCGATGGCGACGGCGATCAGCGAGGTGATCATGAACCAGAGCAGCGTACGGCCGGCCAGCCTCGCGGCGTTGTTGACCTTGCGCAGGTTGGTGATCGACACCAGGATCGCGAAGAAGACGAGGGGCGCGACGGCCAGCTTCAGCAGCTGGACGAAGATGTGGCCGACCTGGTCGAGCGTGGTGTGGAGCCAGCCGATGTCCTGGCTGCGGGCGAGCCAGCCGAGGAGGACACCGAGGACCAGACCGGAGACGATCTGGGCCCAGAACGGGACCTTGGGTATGCGGAAGCCGGTACCGGAGCCGGTGGGCTCACCGGTGCCGGTGGTGGTGGACGCGGAGTTCGCGGACACGGACACACTCCTGTGAGGACGCGACGGGGACGTACGAGGACAGACGTACGGTCGTGCGGTCGAACGGGGACGGGGTGCAGCGCCCGCGAAAGGGGCGGCGCCGCTGCATGGTGCCGATTCAGACGTTGCGGCAACAGACCGCGGACATACAGCGGCAGAGATCGACGTGCAGGCGCGCCACGAGCGGAATGCTCGCGGCAAGGCGGGGGCGCACTGCTGTCGTCATGCCGAACACGTTAACACTTGTACTTTGAGAACCTCAAAGGACTTCTTTGGCACGAGGGCGCCCCGACGCCCGCCATACCCTCCGGAAACGGCGGAACCCCAGCACTGGAGCGGTGGCTCCTGGCTGGGGTTCGACGCGCGGTGTGAGGAAGCTTACGTTCCGCTTACTTTCCGCTTACCGGCTGCGGCCTTGCTGGACCGCGTCCTCGCGGGTCCGGTTGGCCTCCAGGCGGGCCTTGGTCCGGTCGACCTTCGTGACGAGCTGCTCGGACATCTCGTCGCGCTGCTTGCGCAGGAGGACGTAGCTCAGCGGCGCCGAGAGCAGCAGGCCGAGCAGCATGACCCAGATGAAGTTGGAGCCCTTGAGTCCGGCCGGCAGGATCCCGAAGTGGACCGCGACACCGGCGGCGAAGAAGCAGCCGACGAAGATCAACAGACGGAACGCGGTGTACCGGATCGTTGCGCTCGGCTTGGCAGCGGACACGGCTGACCCTCTCTCTACGTACGACACGTCACACATCCTGCCCGACCAGTGAAGCATGACCCGAATTCACGTGGTTCAGGGGGCTCCCGCTCTTTCCCCGATCCGCGGCGGACACGGATCGGGGAAAGAGCGGGAGCAGCATCGTGATGTCGTCGCGGTCGTCCCCCGGAGCGACCCGGATCGCGCCGGGTACCCGCCCCACCTCCTTGTAACCGCAGGAGGCGTAGAAGAGGTCGGCTCCGGTACCGCCCCGGCAGCCGAGGCGGATGGCCTCGATGCCGTCCATCGCGCGGGCCGCGTCGGCCACGGCGGCCATCAGCTCCCGGCCGAGGCCCCGGCCCTGGAGCCGGGGGTGGACCATCACCGTGTGCAGGAGGACCCAGTGGGTCATCAGCCGGTGAGTGGTGCGCGCGAGGAAGGCGGTGGCGGCGACGGTGCCGTCCTCGTCGCGGCCGACCAGCAGACGGGTGCGGCCCTCGGTGATCGCGGTGAGGTGCTTGAGCAGCTCGCGCCGGATCTCGTCCGGGTTCGCGGGCGGCACGAATCCGACGGCTCCACCCGCGTCGGTGACATCGGCCCAGAGTGCGGTGATGCCGTCGCGCAGGGACCGGCCGAAGACGGGATCCACCTCGAAGGTAAGTGCCATAGCGCAAGGTTAGCCATTACGCGTGTACCGCCTCAAACGGTGTCCGAAAGGCGAGAAAGCTTCCGAGGTCAAGCGGTGTGAGGTCACCGCCCGGCTGCTCTGATCCGAGGGGCGCAGGGGCCCGCCGCCGCGCCCCGACCACGCCGGCCTGGGTGTGAGGGTGAGCCGGGAGCGCGGAGGCGATGACACCGCCTTCCGGAGGCGTGTCGGACGGATTGGCGAGAACACGGGTGTGCTGCCCATTTGCCGCAGGGCAGGCTTACCGAACGGAAAAGCGATCAGCGGAGGGTCCTGTGGGATACACCGTTCTGCACAGCACGAGCGTGCCGCCTGAGCAACGCTTCGACTGGTGGTGCGAGCTGATAAACCGTGATGTCGCACCGGTACGGGTCCAGAGTCGGCACACCTCCGACTTCCTGGCCGACGCGGGTGCCCTGGATCTGGGAGCGGTCCAGTTGACCGCCATGTCCTTTCCTCCCATCAGGTCCCTGCGTACGCCGGCGCTGATACGGCATTCCGATCCCGAGGACTATGAATTGGCGCTCATCCTGGACAGCGAGATGTGGATCTCGCAGTCCAGGCAGGAGAGTCGCCTGTCGACCGGTGACTTCGCCCTGTGGAGCACGTCGCTGCCGTACGAGGGGCGAGGACTGGGCGGAACGGGCGACGCACTCCTGCGGGGCATCGTGCTGCACCTACCGCGCTCCGGGTTCCCGCTGCCGAGCGGCAGAGTGAACACGATCCTGGCACGCGCCATGGCGGGGCGCACCGGTGCCGGCGCGGTGCTGGCCGCCTTCTTGCGGAACGTCGTGGAACAGGCGCCGTCGCTGGAGCGGACGGAGTTGGAACGGATGGGCACAGCGGCCTGGGAACTGACCGCCGCCTTTCTCGCCCACCACCTCGGCACGCACGACCGGCTGCCACCCGAGGCCCGCAGCCGTATGCTGCTGGCCCGGGTCAACGCGTTCATAGAGGACAATCTGGCCGAGCCCGGTCTGTCTCCGGCGGCCGTCGCGGCCCATCACGGCATCTCGATACGGACGCTCCACTATCTCTTCCGGCAGCAGCGGGAGACCGTCGCGGCGACTATCCGGCGCCGCCGGCTGGCGCGTTGCCACCTGGCCCTGGGCGATCCCGCGCTGGGTGCGCTGCCCGTTTACGCCATCGGCGCGCGCTGGGGCTTCGCCGACGCCGTCACCTTCAGCCGGTCCTTCCGCAGCACCTACGGAATCACCCCCGGGGAGCACCGGCGATCGACGCTGCCCGTTCCCCCTGCCCTCGCTCCCGCCCCCGACGGCCCTACCCCCCCTGCGCTCAGAACCAAGAAAGACTGCGCCGGCAGGCAATGACGCCGGCGAGCGGCCGAACGCAGACTTCTCGCAGGGGGCAAAGGCAGTGCACGACATGCGTCTGGGTGCGGAAGGAACGAGGCCGCGCGCGAGATGGCTCGTTCGTCACGGCCAGAGCCCATCTCACGAGCAGGGAGTGAAGATGCGCAGACGAGGTCTGTTACTGACGGCACTGGCCACGTTGAGTCTCACAGCGGGCTCCGTAGCGGCGGCCGCCCCGGCGAGCGCGGACAGTTGCGTCGACGGGTGGTTCTGCCTCTACTACAACTCGGGCGGAGGCGGAGCGTTCGTCAGGATCGGCGGGGACATCCCCAACCTGACGAACACCAAGTTCAACGCCTGCGGTACGAACTGCAACGGGATCGGGCAGAGCGTCTGGAACAACGCCGGATCGGCGCGGAATACGAACGATTTCTACGCTGCCACCGTCTTCTACCGGTTCAACTACCTCGGACCGAGCGACTTCGTGCCGACCAACTACCTCAGTGGTCTGCCGAACACGAAGAACGAGGACGCGTCGGTCCGGTTCGGCCCGTGACGAGAAGGACCGTGATCACGGCATGTGCTGTTGCCGTGTGTGTGTCTGTCGGCGGCGCCGTGGGATATGCGACGACCGCCGGCGGTACGGAGGAGGCCAGGACTGAGCGGGCGCAACTTCCCGTGCAGGCGTTCCTGCTCAGCTACCAGCAGCGTGACGACCTGAACAGGGCGTACGAAAGGTTGGTGGAGCGCTGTATGCGCGAACAGGGCGCGCCGGTGAAGGCGCTGACGCACGTACGCCCGCCGCTGAAGGACTTCCTGGGACGCCGTTACGGCTTGACCGACCTGGAACAGGCCGAGCAGTACGGTTACGGGCTTCCTCCGTCCGGAGACGCCGCGCCCCCCACCGTGCCGAAGCTGACGACGGCCCAGCGCCGCGTCTACGACGGCGGTTCCGAGGGGCGGCCACAAGGCTGTGTGGGCTGGGCCGTACGGCAACTCGGTGACAACTCCAGGGCACGGGACACGCCCTTCGCCATGCAACTGCAGCGCAGGACGTGGGACGCCTCTGCCAAGGATCCCCGGGTAGTCGCGGCGGTGGCCAAATGGTCGTCGTGCATGAGTGCGCGCGGCTATCCCGGCCGCACCTCTCCCGTGGACACACCCGGCAAGGTACTTGCCGGCAAGGCCGCGGAACGGGCACAGGCCACCGCGGACGTACGGTGCAACCGGTCCTCCGGCGTCGTTCGCCAGTGGTTCGCGGTCGAGGCGGAATACCAGGAAGCGGCGATCGAGCGCGACAAGGACACACTGATCGCCGAACGATCCGCTGCGCTGCGCGTCGTCGACCGGGCACGAGCGGCGCTCGGCGACTGACGAGGGTCGGCTCGCAGACCGCAGAGGCGGACACAGTGCTTCACGATCACCCGGGCCCTTTGCCGCGCCTCCCGGTCCCGCCCGGAGAACGCAGGGGCGGGGAGGCGCCGCACCCGGCCCTCACCGCGCCCTCGGCGCCCCGCCTCTCGAACAGCTCTGCCTGCCGCTCCGGGCCCGCGATGTCCGCGTCGGGAGGGAGATTCCTCCCTCCCGGGCAACCGCGCACCATCACCGCGTGCAGGGGGTGCGCCGTGCGGACGATGCCGCGCACTCCCGCATCGCCGGGCCGCGAGGGTCGGGTCACGACGAGCGGGCCGCTTCGACGGGCGGCCGTTCGCCGGTGCCCGGTGTCAGATCCGCAGGGCGCCGGTGAACGGACCGTGGCCGATGCCGGGCCGCGTCACGGCGAGCCAGCCGTGGCCGCGGACCCGGGTCTCTTCACCCACGTCGCCCGGGAAGAGCGAGAGGGCCGGCGCCGCGCCTTCGACGTCGCACTCCTGGGAGGCGCCGGGCACCTCGTCGTCCGGTTCGCCCGAACCGTCGGGGGAGCTCTCCGTGAGCGGTGTCTGAGGGCTTCGCGGACCACCGATGCGGGCGCCGGCGGAAGGTGCTCGGCGGCGCCGGCAAGAAGCCGGGCAGCACCCACTCAGGCTTCCCCCATCCCCTCTGTCAATGACGTACGTGCTGAGCGGCGAGCCGGGGCGAGTGCCGCCAGTGGTGCAGCGAGCAGCGCGGCTGCCAGCAGCGTGCCCAGGCGTCCCCACGGCAAGGTGAAGAGCACCGGTTCGGCATCGGTGGACGCGACCTCGGCAAGAAGCCATGCCGCGCCGATGCCGACGAGCAGTCCGCACACCGAGCCGAGAAGAGCGATGAGGATCGACTCGGTGACGAGGGTGGCACGCAGCCCATTGCGGGTCAGGCCCAGCGTGCGCAACAGTGCGGACTCCCGGGTGCGTTCCAGGACGGACAGTGAAAGCGTGTTGGCGATGCCTGCGAACGCGATGAGCACGGACAATGCCGTCAGTGCCCACAGCAGGTCCAGCGTGCTGCGTAGGGGTGCCGTCATCTGCTCCTTGACATCGGCGGAACTGTCGAGCCGGGCGAGCGGGGCCGTGGCGAGCGCCTTTTCGAGGCGCGGCCGGATCTCTTGCGGGTCGGCGTGGGCGGTGAGTCCGATCAGGAGGCTGGGGTCGTGGATGGTGCTGCCTTCGGCTGCCAGAGCGGACAGCTGGGTCAGATCGACCAGGGCGAGGCCGAGGTCTGCGCCGGGGGCGGCGACTGCGTCATAGACGGCCACCACCCGCAGTGTGACCGGGTGGTGAGGAGAACCGGCCCGTACGGTGTCACCGGTCCCGAGCCCGGTCTCCTTGGCGAGTTGATCGCTCACGGCGAGTTCACCGGGGCGGAGTTGATCGAGGCGGCCGGAGAGGACAACCGGGCGCAGGAGGGTACCGACCGCGTCGCCGCGTACTGCTGCCATGCCGTGCAGTCCGTACTTGCCGAGATCGCCGGAGAACGACTGGCGCTGAGCGACGGACGCGACGCCCGGCAGTGCGGTGAGGGTCGCAGGCAGGGCGGCGGGCAGTGGGCGGTGGGAGACCACCGAGGTGACGGTGAAGTCGGCGGCCACCTGGTCCTCCAGACCGTGGGTGCGGCCTGCTTCCACGCCTGCTGTCACCGTAGTGGCCAGGGAGACAACGGCGAGGCCGACGGTGAGCGCGGCGGCGCTGGCGGCAGTGCGCCTGGGGTGCTGTGCGGCGTTGAGCGCGGCCATCCTCGCGGGCTGCCCCAGCAGCGGGGTACACGCCTCGCCCAGTACGCGTACGAAGGGGCCGACCAGCAGCGGGCCCGCGACGAGCGTCGCCCCGAGCAGAGCCACCATCGCCATGACGGACAGGGCGGCACCGTCCTGGGGGGCGGCCCGCATTGCGTACGCAGCGGACGTCACCGCGACCGCCAGCAGGAGGACGGTGGCCGCGCTGCGGTACCGCATGGCAGTGGTGGCCATGCGCTGCTGTGGTGATCGAAGTGCCTCGACGGGAGGTGTCCGGGTCGCCGCCCGGGCCGGCAGCACGGCTGCTGCGAGGGTCGTCAGGACACCGAGGACCAGTGCCATCACGATGGTTCGGGTGGTGAGCGGGACGTGCACGGCCGACTCCTCGCCGGTGGGCAGCGTCTGGAGGGCGGCGGCCATACCGAGCCCGACGACCAGTCCTGCCGCCGAGGCCACTGCCCCCACCACCGCGGCCTCCCCGAGCACTCCGGCGAACACCTGCCGCCTCCGGGCTCCGATGCAGCGCAGCAGTGCCGCCTCGCGGGCCCTCTGGGTGATGAGGATGCTGAACGAGTTGGTGATCACCATGGCCGCCACCACCATCGCGAGTACCGCGAACGCCGTGAGGAACGTCGCGGTCTGGGCTCCGCTGGGTGCCGTGGAGGACAGCAGCCGTGCGGCGGCCTCCTGCCCGGTGACCACCGTGACGCCGTTCTTTCCCACGGCCCGCGTCAGTGTGTCGGCGATCTGTTGCTGCTCGGTGTCCGATGTGGCTCGTACGACGATCTCTCCGTAGGGTTGTCCGGGAGCGAACCGACGGACGTCTTGCGGCAGCAGTACCAGCGAAGCTGAGCCGATGCCGGAATCGGTGGGCCGGCGAAACGTGCCCACCAGAGTGAAAGACCTCGGTTCACCGTCCTGCTCGAGGAGGGTCACGGTGCGACCCGGCGCGTGCGCGCGTGAGTGCTCCATCGCGATCTCCCCCGCCGTTCGGGGAAAGCGCCCCGAGGCGAGGTCGAAAGGCCGCAGTTGTGCGTCGGTGGGCAAAGCGAGGGCCACCGTGTCCGTCGGGCGGCCATCGCCTCCTCTCAGGGGCGTGCTCACCGTGCTGCGGCCCTCGGCCGCAGCGACACCGGGCACCTGGCGCACGCGGGCCAACAGCGCGTCGTCGAGGGCGCTCGAGCCGCCGATCGCGCTGATCGAGGCGTCGACCCCGCGGGTCTCGAACGCTATGGCGGTACGCAGCCGGGCGTCGGCGGAGTCGGACAGGATGAGCGAGGCGGCGACGAAGGCCACTCCCAGACATATGGCGACCGCCGACATGAGCAACCGCAGCGGCCGGGCCCGCAAGCCGGCGAGAATGACGCGCAGCATCAGGCTGTCGCCTCCCGTGCGACGAGCGTGGCGAACCCACCGTCGCAGGCGGACTGCTTGAGGTGGGCGGCCGCCCGGCCGTCGGCGAGCAGGACACCCTCATCCGCGTAGGACGCGGCGACAGGATCGTGCGTCACCATCACTACTGTCTGCCCGTAGTCACGAACCGAGGCACGCAGGAAGTCGAGCACCTCCGCACCTGCCCGGGAGTCCAGACTGCCGGTGGGTTCGTCGGCGAACACCACTTCCGGTTTCCCCACGAGCGCTCTGGCACAGGCCACACGCTGTTGCTGACCTCCTGAGAGTTCGCCCGGCCGGTGCCGCAGCCGGCTACCCAGTCCCAGAACAGCAACGATCTCGTCGAACCAGGCCCGGTCTGGACGGAGACCGGCCAGGTGCAGGCCGAGCAGGATGTTGTCCTCCGCCGTCATGGTCGGCAACAGGTTGAACGACTGGAAGATGAAGCCGATCCGCTCGCGACGCAGCCGGGTCAACGCAGCGTCCGACAGTCCGCCCAGATCGGTCGCCCCGATCCGCACCTGTCCGGAGTCGAGTGTGTCCAGTCCGGCGAGACAGTGCAGGAGCGTTTTGGCGCACACCACCAATGCCACCCTGGACCGTCTGCAACGTGCCTACCACCAGCAAGAACGCTTCATCGCCGATGCCAGCCACGAACTACGCAGCCCGCTGGCCAGCCTGCGTACCGGTCTGGAGGTCGCTCTCACCCACGACGACACGGTTGACTGGCCCTTTGCCGCCAGACGCGCCCTGCACGATGTCCAGCGACTCCAACTGCTGACCGCGGATCTGCTGCACCTCGCCGCGAACCCGGAACAGGCTATGCAGGCGCGCGACACCGTCGACCTCGCCGACGTGGCACGCGAACAGGCCGCCGAGCGCACCCTCGACCCCGACAGCCCCCGGGTACGGGCCGAAGTGGACGGACCGGCCCCGGTGACCGGTGCCACCTCGCAACTGGAGCGCCTACTCCGAAACCTTGTGGACAACGCGGTACGACACGCCCGTTCCAACGTCACGATCACCGTCCGCACCTCAGGTCGGCCCGGCGTGGTCGTCCTCAAGGTCCTGGACGACGGTCCCGGAATCCCGGTCTCCGAGCGAGAGCGCGTCTTCGGCCGCTTCATACGCCTTGACGACGCCCGAGCCCGCGACGCGGGCGGCGCGGGGCTCGGCCTCACTCTGGCCCGCGACATTGCCGTGCGTCACGGAGGCACACTTCACATCGCGGACAGTGCGACAGGTGCGCTCTTGGTCGCACACCTGCCATCCGCACACCGCCCTCCACCGCTCGGCTGATGCCCGGTACAGGTTCAGAATGCCGCCCGAAGCCGTCGGAGGCAGATGGTGCCGCAGGCGAGTTCTGCGACAGGGCTACAGCAACGAAGAGGCGTCCCGGCTGGTGGGCGTCAATGAACGGACCGGCCGCGAGTGGCGAACGCCTTCACATCGCCGACCGTTGGCGGGAGAAGGCCACGATCCGCGCGATCGCCGCCGAGCTGGGGCATAAGCGGCAATTCGGCTACAACAAACGTCCTCTCTCAGAGGCGCATCGGCTGCGGCTCTTCGCGCCGGTTCGCCTCGGGTCCCGGGTACTCGCGCAGGATCTCGTACCGGGTGTTCCGCTCCACGGGCCGGAAGCCCGCGTCACGGATCAGCTCCAGCAGGTCCTCACGGCCCAGCTTGCTCGGCGTGCCGTAGTTGTCCGCGTCGTGCGTGATCTTGTACTCGACGACCGAGCCGTCCATGTCGTCGGCGCCGTGCTGGAGGGCGAGCTGAGCGGTCTGCACGCCGTGCATCACCCAGAAGACCTTGACGTGCGGCACGTTGTCGAACAGGAGCCGCGAGACCGCGAAGGTCTTCAGCGCCTCCGCGCCCGTCGCCATGGTCGTCCGCGCCTGGAGCTTGTTGCGGACCTTGCCGTCCTTCATGTCCACGAAGTCGTGCTGGTAGCGCAGCGGGATGAAGACCTGGAAACCGCCGGTCTCGTCCTGCATCTCCCGCAGCCGCAGCACGTGGTCGACGCGGTGACGGGGCTCCTCGATGTGCCCGTACAGCATCGTCGCCGGGGTCTTGAGCCCCTTCTCGTGCGCGAGCCGGTGGATGCGCGACCAGTCTTCCCAGTGGGTGCTGTGGTCGACGATGTGCTGGCGGACCTCCCAGTCGAAGATCTCCGCGCCGCCGCCGGTCAGCGATTCCAGACCGGCTTCGATCAGCTCGTCCAGGATCTCGGAGGCGGTCAGCCCGGAGATCGTCTCGAAGTGGTGGATCTCCGTCGCCGTGAACGCCTTCAGCCCCACGTTCGGCAGGGCTTCCTTGAGCGCGCTGAGCGAGCGGGGGTAGTAGCGCCACGGGAGGGTGGGGTGCAGCCCGTTGACGATGTGCAGCTCGGTGAGGTTCTCGTTCTCCATCGCCTTGGCGAGGCGGACGGCCTCCTCGATGCGCATCGTGTACGCGTCCTTCTCGCCCGGCTTGCGCTGGAACGAGCAGTACGCACACGACGCGGTGCACACGTTGGTCATGTTGAGGTGACGGTTGACGTTGAAGTGAACGACGTCGCCGTTCTTGCGCGTACGCACCTCATGGGCCAGTCCGCCGAGCCACGCCAGGTCGTCGGACTCGTAGAGGGCGATCCCGTCCTCGCGGGTCAGCCGCTCGCCGGCCCGGACCTTATCCTCCAGCTCGCGCTTGAGTCCCGCGTCCACTAGGGCGCCTCCCATGTCTCCGTGTATCAGGCTTCGACCACCGTACGCCTACGACTCCTCGGGGAGTTCCCCGACCCGGTTCTCCCACTTCGTGGACAGCACGATCGTCGTACGGGTCCGGGAGACCCCCTTCGTACCGCTCAGCCTGCGGATCGTCTTCTCCAGACCGTCCACGTCACCGACGCGGACCTTGAGCATGTACGAGTCGTCGCCCGCGATGAACCAGCAGTCCTCGATCTCCGCCAGGTCCTTCAGCCGGTGCGCCACGTCCTCGTGGTCGGCCGCGTCGGACAGCGAGATGCCGATCAGCGCCGTGACCCCGAGCCCCAGCGAGGCGGAGTCGACGGTGGCGCGGTAGCCGGTGATGACACCGGCGGTTTCCAGCCGGTTGATGCGGTCGGTGACGCTGGGCCCGGAGAGCCCTACGAGCCGTCCCAGCTCGGCATATGAGGCCCTGCCGTTCTCTCTGAGGGCCTGGATGAGCTGCCTGTCCACCGCGTCCATATGACTGAAACCTTCCATTGTTCAGCAGTACCGCAAGATTACGTATAGAATCTAAGGCATGCAGGCTTCAAAGCCTGCAAATCTTCCAGAACATCCAAGAAACGCTTTCGAATCTTCAGGAGTGATCTTCACCGTGTACTCGATCGAGATGACCTACGTCCGGATGCGCGAGCTGCA
This sequence comes from Streptomyces finlayi, assembly GCF_014216315.1. Classification (NCBI taxonomy): domain Bacteria; kingdom Bacillati; phylum Actinomycetota; class Actinomycetes; order Kitasatosporales; family Streptomycetaceae; genus Streptomyces; species Streptomyces finlayi. The sequence goes on along the minus strand of NZ_CP045702.1, from coordinate 4,473,598 downwards.
GGACCTGGCCAACCGCTCGCGTGCCCACCAGCCCGCCGCCGCGTACCGGATCGACAAGGCCCGGACCCCGCGCGCACCCAAGAAGCGGCGCTGACACCCACCCGCTACGAGGAACGGGAGCCACCGAGCTCCCCCTCCCAGCGGCGGTAGAGCTGATGCGGCACCCCTGCGGCGTCCAGCACCCGCCCCGCGACGAAATCCACCAGATCCTGGATGTGCGTCGCACCCGCGTAGAACGCCGGAGAGGCGGGCAGCACCACGGCGCCCGCCTCGTCCAGCGCGACCATCTGCTTCAGCGTCTGACCACTCAGCGGCGTCTCGCGCACCACGACGACCAGCTTCCGCCGCTCCTTGAGCGTCACGCTCGCGGCCCGCTGGAGCAGATCCTTCGACAGACCCAGCGCCACCCCGGCCACACAGGCCGTCGACGCCGGAACGATCAGCATCCCCTTCGCCGGGTACGACCCCGAGGAAGGCCCGGCCGCCAGGTCACCGGCCGCCCAGTGCCGCACGCCGTCGAGACCCTCCTCGCTCACCGCGAAGGTGTCCGGCTTCCCGTCCGCCCCCCGGGCCAGCCAGCCGCGCAGATCCTCACGCCAGTGCGCGTCCCGGAAGGCGATCCCGGTCTCGTCCAGCAGGGTCAGCCGCGAGGCACGGCTGACCACGAGGTCGACGCTCTCCCCGGCGGCCAGCAGCCCGCGCAGAACCGAGGCCGCGAACGGGGTACCGGACGCGCCGGACACCCCGACAATCCAAGGCCGCCGCTGCTGTTGGCTCATCGAAGTCCCGGATTTCACAACCATGAGCCTATCCGCCACCCCGCATCAGGAACCGAGCCAGGGCCCCGGGGCGTTCCGACAGATGAGGGCCAGGACCCCGCGGGCCCAGGACAAGGGGGAGCCATGACCGGCATCCGTAACTCCGCCACCGGCACGGGCACCGGCCCACGGGCCGTCGCGGCCGGCGTCCTCATGCTGGGCTGGGTCGCCCTGCTGTGGGCGCTGGAAGGCGTCGACACGGCGACGGGCCACTCACTCGACACCTACGGGATCAGCCCGCGCGAGCCGTCCGAACTGCTCGACGTCGTGCCGTCCGCGTTCCTGCACAGCGGCTGGAACCACGTGGCGTCCAACAGCGTCCCGCTGCTGGTCCTCGGCTTCATCGCGGCGCTCGCCGGACTGCGCCGGTTCGCCGCCGTCGTCCTCACCGTCATCGTGACCGGCGGCCTGGGCGTCTGGCTGACCGCCCCCTCCCACACCGTCACACTCGGTGCGTCCGGTGTGGTCTTCGGCCTCTTCGGCTATCTGCTGGTCCGCGGCTTCGTGGACCGGCGCCCGCTCGACATCGTGACCGGTGTGATCATCGCCGCGGTCTACGGCTCGATCCTCTGGGGCGTCCTGCCGACCGAATCGGGCATCAGCTGGCAGGGCCACCTCTTCGGGCTGACCGGCGGGGTGGCGGCGGCCTTCGTCTTCCGCCGCCCCCGCGATCCCGCCACCACCGTCACGGCGTGAGGCCGCGCACCAGCAGATCCAGCAGCGCGCAGGCGAACAGCGCCATGCCGATGAACCCGTTCACCGAGAAGAACGCACGGTTGAGCCGGGACAGATCGTGCGGACGCACCACCCGGTGCTCGTACACGAAGGCCACGGCGACGATCACCATGCCGATCCAGTAGAGCAGCCCCGCCCCCGTCGCGAGGCCGAACCAGACCAGCATCCCGGTCGTCACCACGTGGCAGACCCGCGCGCCCCACAGCGCCGCCGGAATCCCGAAGCGCGCGGGGAACGAACGCACCCCGTGCGCGCGGTCCGCCTGCACGTCCTGGCACGCGAAGATCAGATCGAATCCGCCGATCCAGATCCCGACGGCCAGCCCCAGGATCACCGCGTCCCACGACCAGCTGCCCGTCACCGCGATCCAGGCGCCGATCGGCCCCATGGCCTGGGCGAGACCCAGGATGGCGTGCGGGAAGTCCGTGAACCGCTTGCCGTACGGATAGACGACCATCGGCACCACGGCGAGCGGCGCCAGCATCAGACAGAGCGGGTTCAGCAGGGCCGCCGCACCGAGGAACACGGCGAGCGCCACGAGGGCCCCGGTCCACGCCGACTTCACCGACACCGCGCCGGTGACCAGCTCACGGCTCGCGGTACGGGGATTGCGGGCGTCGATCTCCCGGTCGATGATCCGGTTGGCGGCCATCGCGAACGTACGCAGCCCGACCATCGCGAGCGTGACGAGCAGCAGTGTGCCCCAGTGGATGTTCTCGTCCAGCTGGAACATCGCGGTCAGCGCGGCGATGTACGCGAAGGGCAGTGCGAAGACCGAGTGCTCGATCATCACGAGCCGGAGGAACGCCTTCGTCCTGCCGGGCCGGGGCAGCGAGGCGGCCGCGGCGCTCACAGGCCGTACTCCTTCCAGCGGCGGTCGACCTTCGCGGCCGTCCCCGGGTCGGACTCGACCATCTCGGGCCAGCCGCCATCCCGGGTGTAGCCCTCCCCGGGCCACTTCCTCGTCGCGTCGATACCCGCCTTGCCGCCCCAGAACTGCTGGTAGGAGGCGTGGTCGAGGTGATCGACCGGGCCCTCGGCGACGGTCAGGTCCCGTGCGTAGTCGGTGTTGCCGAGCGCCCGCCAGGCCACCTCGTGGAGGTCGTGGACATCGCAGTCGGAGTCCACGATCACGATCAGTTTGGTCAGCGACATCATGTGCGCGCCCCAGACGGCACTCATGACCTTCTGCGCGTGCTTCGGGTACTTCTTGTCGATCGAGACGATCGCGCAGTTGTGGAAACCGCCCGCCTCGGGCAGGTGGTAGTCCACGATGTCCGGCACGATGATCTTCAGGAGCGGAAGGAAGAACCGCTCCGTGGCCCGGCCCAGCGGCCCGTCCTCGGTCGGCGGCCGGCCCACCACGATCGACTGGATCAGCGGGCGCTTCCGCATGGTCACGCAGTCGATCGTCAGCGCGGGGAACGGTTCCTGCGGCGTGTAGAAGCCGGTGTGGTCACCGAACGGCCCCTCCGGCAGCATCTCCCCCGGCTCCAGCCACCCCTCGATGACGACCTCGGCGTTCGCCGGGACCTGGAGCGGCACGGTCTTGCAGTCGACCATCTCGATCCGCTTGCCCTGGATGAAGCCGGCGAAGAGGTACTCGTCGATGTCGCCGGGCAGCGGCGCGGTGGAGGCGTACGTCACGGCGGGCGGCGCCCCGAACGCGATGGCGACGGGCAGCCGCTCACCGCGCTTCGCTGCGACCTGGTAGTGGTTGTGGCTGTCCTTGTGGATCTGCCAGTGCATACCGATGGTGCGCTTGTCATGGCGCTGGAGGCGGTAGAGCCCCAGATTCCGGATACCGGTCTCGGGGTGCTTGGTGTGCGTGAGCCCCAGGTTGAAGAACGAACCGCCGTCCTTCGGCCAGGTGAAGAGCGCGGGCAGCTGCTCCAGGTCCACGTCGTCGCCGGTGAGGACGACCTCCTGGACGGGGGCCTGCTCGGACTTCACCTTCTTCGGCGGCACGTGCACCATCGAGCCGAGCTTCCCGAACGCCTCGCGGACCCCGACGAAACCGTGCGGCAGTTCAGGCTTGAGCAGCCCGCCGATCTTGTCGCTGATCTCGGCGTACGACGTCAGCCCGAGCGCCTTCAGGAGCCGCCGGTCCGTCCCGAAGACGTTCATGGCCAGGGGCATGGTCGCCCCCTTGACGTTCTCGAAGAGCAGGGCCGGCCCGCCCGCCTTGTTCACCCGGTCGACGATCTCGCCGACCTCCAGGTGGGGGTCGACCTCGGCCTTGATGCGCTTGAGATCGCCCTCGCGCTCCAGAGCCCGGAGCAGGGAGCGAAGATCGTCGTAAGCCATGCTCCCCAGTATCGGCCACCCGCTACCCTTGGCCCGTCACCGGGGCGGGACACCGCGCCCCCTCACCTCTCCTCGGGGGACCCTTCCACCATGCTCAGGGCCTTGATCTACCTCCTGCCGCTGGCACTGACGATCTACGCGTTCATCGACTGTCTGAACACCCCGGAGGACGAGACCAAGCACCTTCCGAAGGTGGCCTGGGTCTTCATCATCCTGCTGTTCTGGATCGTGGGCCCGATCGTGTGGCTCGCCGCGGGAAAGCTGCGCACGGCTCCCGCCGGAGGCGGTACGCCTTCGGAATGGCACCGCGCCCACCGCCAGAAGTGGGTGGCGCCCGACGACAACCCCGACTTCCTGAAGTCGCTCAGGGACGAGAACGAGAAGGACGAGTCCGTCCTCAAGGACTGGGAGGCGGACCTGCGCCGCCGCGAGGAAGAGCTCAAGCGGCAGGACGGCGAGGGCGGAACGCCCGGGGACCCGGCGCCGCCGAAGGGCTGAGCCCTGGCGGCCGGGCGCGGGCCCCAGTGGCCGGGTGCGAGCGGCCAGGGCACGGCCGGGAACGGCCGGTCACGATTGGGTTCAGTCGTTCGAAAATCCTCCCCCGCCCCCAACGCCCCGCCACTACGCTGGTGTTGACGCTGTGACAGGTCGTACGGGGTGGCGACACTGGGGGTGCGGTGGACAGAGAACTGTACGGACGCGAGGCGATTTTCGGCAACGACGGCCTGGCCGCACGTCTGACGGGTCTCACGCCGTACGGCTCGGCCAAGACCTCGTACGAGCACCGTGACGATCCGCCGGTGGTCGTACTGACCGGCGGGCGCGGCATGGGCAAGACCGCGACGCTCAAGCAGTTGCGCCATGTGTACCGCGAGATCACCCCCGTCGCCCTGATCGACTGCGAGGCGGTCGCGCCGCCTCAGGACCCCGGGCCGGGCTGGACACCGGTCACCGGGGCGCTGCCCGAGCTGGCCGTCCAGCTGACACCGAAGGTGCGTGCGGCGAAGCCGGTGCAGTTCCCCCGGCTCAGCCTGGGTCTCGTGGCGGTGGCGTCCATCGCGTGGAGCCGTGAGGACGAGACGCAGGCGCAGCGTGACCTCCAGTCGCTCGGGCCGGTGCTCGCTACCGTGGACTCCCGGCCGGGCGCGGCGCAGGGCTGGGTCACCAAGGTGCTGACGAAGCTGGCGGCGACGGCCTTCGACGCGGTGGCGCCGCTGGCCGGGCTGATCGCCGAGGCGACCGTAGAATCGGTGCTGGAAGAGACGTTCAGCCGGTTCCAGCGCCGCACCGTCGACTGGTACGGCGCCTATCCGCACGCCGGAGGTGACGGACGGGTCGGGCTGCGGCAGCTCGCGGTCGACTTCGAGCGGGGCGGTGACCTGCGCAGACGGGCCGAGGACCACCTCGTCGGAGCGCTGGTCGAGGATCTGTACCGCGCCTACCGGGGTACGGCGCTGGGCATGCGCCGGGGCCGCCCGGTGATCCTCCTGGACAACGCGCACAACGCGCTCGGCCGGCAGCTCGTCGAGCCGGTGCTGCGGGCGCGCGCCTCGGGCCGCCGCGACCAGATCGTCTTCCTCGCCGCTTCCCGCTCGCGTGACCACGAGGGGCTGCGGCACGCCGTGCACCACCGGCTGCCCGAGGTCGCGCACGCCTCGCACTGGACGCGCGGTACGGAGGTGACCTCGGGGATTCTCGCGGTGGGCCTCACCCCGCTGAGCGCCGCGCACGCCCAGGCGGCGTTGGAGCGCCACGACCCGGAGGCCCGTACGCCGGCCGGTCTGGCTCGCGGGGTGCACCGGCTGACGGGGGGCCGGCCGCTGGGGGTGGCGCTGTTCGCGCAGGCGGCCGGCGAGGCGGACCGGCCGGGTTCGCTGGTGCCGGGCGCGCTGCTGGACCGCACGGTGCGGGTCCGCGAGGACCGGGAGCCGGTACGGCTGGCCGACGAGCTGCTGGGGAGACTGCTGCCGGGTCGGCGCCTGGACGTCCTGAGTGTGCTGGCCGCCGCGCACGGCGAGGAGTCCGCCAGGCTGCTGGCCAGGCTCCGGCTGCGCGGCGAGTCCCTGGACGGCGACGTGGCCTTGCGGGTGCGGGACGTGCTGCGCGCGGAGGACTGGCAGGTGGGCCCCGACCACTTCGTGGCCGACCCGTTGCTCCGGTCGCTGCTGCTGCACCGGCTGCGCTTCCAGGACGGCGACCATCCGCGGTACGCGGTGTGGCGCGCGGTCCACGAGTCGCTGCGCGAGGTGTACCAGGCGGGGAGTGCGGCGAGCGCCCCGCACCGGCTGCACGAGGAACTGCTGCTGGGCCGGGAGGCGGCGTGCGTGACTCATCTGCGGGTGCGGTTCCCACGTCCCGACGTGCTGGGCTGGCTGGGCGAGCTGCGGCTGATCGCCTCGGCGCCGTATCCGCGTGAGCGCGGGGCACACGGCCCCGATCCGCGGCGGGCGGTGGCGCTCGGCCAGGACGTGGCCGCGGGGCCGCTGCCGGAGGAGCGGACGGGCCTCGCCGGGCTCGACGAGGAGGCGGCGGAGCTCCAGCTGCGGATGCGGCGGCTGCTGCACGGCGTATGGCTGCTGTCCGATCCGCTGGCCCTGCCGGACGACGAGGTGACCGACAGGATGGCGCACGAGCTGAGGCAGTTGTCCGGCAGACATCTGACGGGCAACGCGGTGCTGTGGGACGCGGCGACGCACTGGCCGCGGGACATCAGGGCATGGCGAGCGCTGTCCATGCCACCGGGGACCACGCCGGACGGGGCACCGGACCGGCGGGACCGACAGGAGGACGGTGGCTCGGATGCGTAATCCGCTGCGTTATCGCGTCTGGTACACGACCCGGCAGAAGATCGTCACGAGCGTCGTCGTGGGCGCGCTCGTGACGGGGGCCGGCTGGTACGGCGTGGACCGGGTGACCACACCGCAGGACCGGAGCTGTGTGCCGGGGGTGGCGCGCCCGGCGGGCAGCGACGAGTGCGTCGGGGTGTCCGGCGCGGGCTACGACTTCGGGATGAAGAACCTCACGGAGGTCGCCGAGGCGATCGGCCGGGAGAACAGGACCCTGAAGGCGGGCGAGTACGCCACGGTCGCCCTCCTCCTGCCCCTGACCTCCCCCGATCCGTCCATGGGGACGAAGATGCGGCGCGAGCTGCAGGGTGCGTTCGCGGAGCAGTACCGGGCCAATCATCTGTCGAACGCCCAGGTGCCGAAGATCCGGCTGGTGCTCGCCAACACCGGCAGGAACAACGTCTTCTGGAAGCCGGTGGTCGAGCGGCTGAAGACGATGACGGACGCGCCGGACCATCTGCGTGCCGTGTCGGGGGTCGCCACCAGCAGCTCCGAGGTGAAGCTCGCGGTGCGGGCGCTGACGAAGGAGCGGATCGCGGTCGTCGGTACGACGATCACGGCCGACGACATCGCCAACGCGCCGGGCGGGGACCCGTTCCCGGGGCTGGCGCGGGTCTCGCCCACCAACCGGGACGAGGCGCGGGCGCTTGCGCAGTTCGGCAGGGTGGAGGCGGACAAGGCGCTGCTGGTCGAGGACACGCGTACCGGGGACCACTACACGGACACGCTGAAGGCCGCGTTCACAGCGCTGGTGAAGGGCACGAAGTACGAGCCGCAGTTGTTCACCTCGCCGCCGGACGCGACGGACGAGGGCACCACGTCCAACACGTTCAAGCAGATCACGCATCTGATCTGCGACACGGACGCGGAGACGGTGTTCTTCGCCGGCCGCCACACCCAGCTGCGGCAGTTCATCAACGAGCTGGGGCGGCGCGGCTGCCAGAACCGGGCGTTCACGGTGCTCACCGGCGACGAGGGCTCGTACCTCGGCGGGGACGAGAAGCTGGACCGGGGCGCACTCGCCCGGAAGGTGACCGTCCGCTACGCCTCACTGGCCCATCCGGACGCCTGGGTCCCCAGGAAAGGAGCCCCGGTCCCGGAGACGGGCGGCTCGGCACAGGACTTCCGGGCCTTCCAGGAACTGCTGGCGCGGGTGGCGAAGAAGCCGGTCGGCCCGATCGGTCCGACGGGCCGGGCCACGCTGACGGACGGCCAGGTGATCGTCGCGTACGACGCGATGGCGACGGCCGTGCACGGCATCCGCCAGGCGACCCCGGACGGCGAGCGCCTGCCCACGAAGACGGATGTGGGCAACCAGTGGCCGCAGGTGAAGTCCTCGCTGAAGGTGGCGGGGGCCAGTGGCTGGATCTGCCTGGACAACCACGGGAACCCGTACAACAAGGCGGTTCCGGTGGTCGAGCTGACGGAGGAGGGCGTGCAGCGCTTCGTGGAGATCGCCTGGCCGGAGGGCCGTGCCCCGGACCGCCGCTGCCTGCCGCCGTCGGGCCGTTAGGTCCTGTCTGGAGTTCCCCCGCGGCGTCGCGGCGTCCGGCACCGCCGCCTCCGGCGTTGTCGTCAGTCGCGAGGGCTCCGCCATCGCTCCCTCCTCCGCCTTGGATTCGACGGCACCGGACGCCGCTCCTTCTCCCGCGCTGGAACTCCAGACAGGACCTAGCCGTCGAGCGAGGCGGCGAGCCGCTCGAAACGCGCGTGCCAGACGTCGAGCCGCTCCGCGCGCCGGGCGTCGTCACCGTGGAACTCGTGGGTGAAGCGGAGTACGACGTGGTCCCCGCGCGGCGGTTCGAGATGGAAGCGGATACGGCCGTGCGGCGGCTCGAAGGTGTACTCGGCGACGCGCTCGACGTCCCAGGCGGTGACGGTCCCGGAGGCATCGCCGACCGCCCCGTCCCGCTCGCTGTCCGGTCCCCGCAGGGTGACCGCCCCACCGATCCGAGGCTCGAAGGGATCGGCGACGGCGAGCCAGCTCCCCAGCCCTTCGGAACCGGCAACGGCCGCCCACACCCGCGGAACGGGATGGGGCAGCCGCACGGTGAATCTCAGCACCTGCGTACCGTCGTCGCGCGTCTCACCGAAACCACGCTCGATAGCACTCATACGTCCAGGGTGCCGCACCTGAACAGGTCCGGCACGACCGACCCGACCCGTCACATCCGTCCCCGGCCGGTTTCCACCCCGCCCGGCGATTGAGGGCGTCCTCTGCCCCACCCGAGGAACCCGGCCCAGACCGGCGTTTCAAGCCCGTCCGGTGATTGCGGACAAAAAAGCGGCCACCGGACGACCCCGGTCACCACCCCCGCTACACGCCCGCGTACGAGTGCATACCGGTGACGAAGATGTTCACGCCGTAGTAGTTGAACAGCCAGCAACCGAACGCGATGAGCGCCAGGTACGCGGCCTTCCGCCCCTTCCACCCCGCGGTAGCCCGCGCGTGCAGATAGCACGCGTAAGCGACCCATGTGATGAAGGACCAGACCTCCTTGGGGTCCCAGCCCCAGTACCGTCCCCACGCGTCGCCCGCCCAGATCGCCCCCGCGATGATCGTGAACGTCCACAGCGGGAAGACGGCCGCGTTGATGCGGTACGAGAATTTGTCCAGGCTCGACGCCGACGGCAGCCGCTCCAGCACCGACCGGGCGAACGCCCCCGGCGACCCGCCGTTCGCGAGCTTGCTCTCGTAGCTGTCGCGGAACAGGTAGAGCAGCGTGCCCACCGCACCGAGGTAGAACACGGCGCCGCAGATGATCGCGGTGGAGACGTGGATCCACAGCCAGACGGAGTCCAGCGCCGGAACCAGCTGGTCGCTGTCCGTGTACAGCGTCGTGGTCGCGATGCCCAGGTCCAGCAGGACCGTGGTGACGAGCATCAGGCCCATCCAGCGGACGTTCTTCTTCAGCGCGAGCAGGACGAGGTACGTGCCGACGGCCACCGTGGAGAAGGTGATCGAGAACTCGTACATGTTGCCCCAGGGGGCCCGCTGCACCGACATCGCGCGGGCGAGGACCCCGCCGGCCTCGACGAGGAACGCCACCACGGTCAGCGAGACCGCGATCCGCCCCCACAGGTCGCCCTTGAACGTGCCGCCGGCCGCACCCGGACCGTCCGGGACGTCCCGGGTCCCGGCGGCGGAGCGCGTCACGATCTCCGGACGGTCCATGACGGCGGTGGCGCCGCCCTTCTGCGCCACCCGCACCGTCACCGCGGACCCGGTGGGGGCCGAGGTTCCGGCCAGCGCGGCGGCGGTGCGGCCGACCTTGCTGCGACTGCCGAACACCCACTCCGCGATGTGGGCGAAGAAGGCCAGGGTGTAGACGGCCATCGACGAATAGATCAGCACATTGCTGGTGTGCGCCAGGCTCTCGTTGGTTGCGGCGGCGAGATTCACTTCTCAGCCCCTTCGGCAGGTTCTTCGGAAGGTACGTCGGGATCGGGATCGGGACCGGCGCCGGAATCCATCTCCGGGTCGTTCACGGCATCGGGCGCGGTGGGCGCCGCACTGTTGAGCTCGACCGCGAGGTCGGCCAGCTCCTCGGGGAGTTTCGCGGACTCACTGCGGCCCAGCCCGGCCATCTCGACGACGGTGACGCCGTCCGTCCCCCGGACCGCCCTGACCCACACGCGGCGGCGCTGGATGAACAGCGACCCGGCGAGCCCGGCGATCGCGGCGATGGACCCGCCCAGCGCCCAGCCGGTGCCCGGCTGTTCGGAGACCTGGAAGCTGGCCCATTCCTCGACGCTCTCGAAGGTGATCGAGCCGGCTCCGTCGGGCAGTTCCATCGTCTCGCCGGGAAGAAGCCGCTTCTTGAGCTTCTGCCCGCTCGTGTCCTTGAACTCCGTCATCTCGGAGGAGTCCAGCTGGTACACGTTCTGCGGCAGGCCGGAGTCGACGCCGAGGCTGCCGTGGTAGCCGTTGAGGGCGAGCACCGGGAACTCCGCGCCGGGGAACTGCGAGAACATCGTGCCCTTGCCCGCACCGGCGAACGTCGGCACGAAGAAGGCCTCGAAGCCCAGCTGGGTCTTCTCGCCGTTCCGGTCGCGGTAGCCGTCCATCACCTTGATCGCACCGGTCGAGGTGATGTTGTTGTCGATGGGCAGCAGCGGTACGGCGGTCCGGTAGACCTCCTTGCCCTTGCCGTCCTTGACGGAGACGACGGGGGCGTAGCCGTGCGAGATCAGATAGACCTTGGTGCCGTCGACGACGAGCGGTTCGTTGACGCGGATGACCGACTTCTTCGGCTTACCGTCCACGCCCTCGGCGTACGTCACCCGGGCCTCGAAGGTACGCGGGGTGCCGCGCTGGGGGCCGCTCTTCTCGTACGTACCGACGAAGTCGTCGAGGGTGAAGCTGAACGGGGCGAGCGAGTCGGTGTCGTACATCGAACCCGACTTGAAGTCGTCGTACTGGGTGAGCGTGTTGGAGAAGCCGTCGCCCTCGACGATCAGTTTGCCGCCCTCGGACTTGAAGAGCTGTCCGGCGGCGAAGGCCACGAGCATCACGATCAGCGCGATGTGGAACATCAGGTTCCCGGTCTCGCGCAGATAGCCCTTCTCGGCGGCCACCGCGTCACCGACCGTGTGCGAGCGGAAGCGCCGCCTGCCCAGGATGCCGGCGGCGGCCTCGCGGACCTGCTCGGGGTCGGCGTCCGTACGCCATGTCGTGTACGCGGGAAGTCTGGTGAGCCGCTTCGGAGCAGCCGGCGGAAGGCTGCGCAGCTGGCCGACGAACTGGAAGGTGCGCGGGACGATGCACCCGATGAGGGAGACGAACAGCAGGATGTAGATCGCGGAGAACCACACCGAGCTGTAGACGTCGAACAGCTGGAGCTTCTCGTAGACCGGCGTGAGCGTGGTGTGGGCCTTCTGGAAGTCCTGCACCTTCAGCTCGTCCACGCTGTTCTGCGGGATCAGCGAGCCGGGGATCGCGCCGAGCGACAGCAGGAACAGCAGGATCAGCGCGACCCGCATCGAGGTGAGCTGCCGCCAGAACCAGCGGGCCCAGCCGATGACACCCATCGCGGGAACCGTGCCGGCGGACTCCTCGCGAGGCGCGGTGGAGAGCTGCTCCCCGGCCGCGCCGAGCTCGCGCTCTTGCGTGGTGTTCGTGTTGCTCATGGACTCAGATCCCCACAGTGAAGCCGGTCGACCAGACCTGCATCTCCTGCATGAGCGTGTCCCAGACACCCGTCAGCAGGAGGATTCCGGTCACGATCATCATGCCGCCGCCGATGCGCATGACCCATGCGTAGTGCCGCTTGACCCAGCCGAACGCGCCGAGTGCCCTGCGGAAGGCGACCGCCGCCAGGACGAACGGGACACCGAGTCCCAGACAGTACGCGACGGTCAGTATCGCCCCGCGTCCGGCGGTGGCCTGCTGGGCCGAGAGAGACAGGACGGAGGCGAGCGTCGGGCCGATGCAGGGTGTCCAGCCGATCCCGAACAGGGCGCCGAGCAGCGGAGCGCCGGCCAGCCCGGCCACCGGCCTCTTGTGGAAGCGGAACTCGCGCTGCGTCACTCCCGGCAGCAGCCCCATGAAGAAGATCCCCATGAGGATCATCAGGACGCCGAGTACCTTGTTGAGCACCCCGGCGTGCACCTGGAGCTCCTGGCCGAAGTAGCCGAAGAGTGCGCCGGTGGAGGCGAAGACGACGGTGAAGCCGAGAACGAAGAGCGAGGCCCCCGCCACCACCCTGCCGCGCTTGGCCTCCGCCAGGTCCGTCCCGCTGACCCCGGTGACGTAACTCAGGTAGCCGGGCACGAGCGGCAGGACGCAGGGCGAGAAGAACGAGACGAGACCGCCGAGCAGGGCGATGGGAACGGCCACCAGCAGGGCGCCGCTGAAGACGGTCTCGTTGTACGCGGCGAGGGTGATCACCGGGTCACTTCTCCGCGATCAGCGGGTCGATCATCGTGTGCAGTTCCTCGGCGTTGATGCCCTGCAGGGTACGGGCCGCGATCTTCCCGTCCCGGTCGAGGACGACGGTCGACGGGATGGCCACCGGGTTCAGTGTCCCCTTGGGGAAACGGAGCATGAGCTTTCCGGTCGGGTCGAAGATGCTCGGGTAGCTGACGCCGAAGTCCTTCTCGAAGTTCACCGCCAACGACTTCTGTGCGTCCCGGGTGTTTATGCCGATGAACTGGACGCCCTGGTCCGCGGTCTCCTGGGACACCTTCGCGAAGTGCTTGGCCTCGGCGCGGCACGGGCCGCACCACGATCCCCAGATGTTCAGGACGACGACCTTGCCCTTGTAGTCGGCCACGTCGAGGGGCTCGTCAGCCAGGCTGGTGCCGTCGAGCTTCGGTGCGGCGACGCGCTCACCCTTGGCCACGGTCGAGATTCCGCCGCTGCCGGTCACGAAGTTCGTACTGCCGCCGCCACCGGTCTTGTTGCCCTCTCCGCCGCACGCGGACAGGGTCAGTGTCGCGGCCGCGGTGGCGGCGGCGAGCAGGATGAAGCGGCGTCGGGGTGCGCGGCCTGGGCTCATGTGAAAAGTTTCGCATGAGGGTTTCGGGGATCTTGCGCACCCCCCTCGGTGCCCGTAAAGCCCCTTGTCAAGGCTGTTTAAAGAACGCATTCCAGCCGCCTGCGGGTGACTGACCGACGTCGAGCGTACGGAGCTTCGCGAGCACCGCCGGGTCCTGGGCATCGAGCCAGTCGACGAACTGCCGGAAGGAGACCAGCCGGACGTCCGGCTTACCGGCTATTCGCTTGATCACTTCTTCGACGGCGTCCATATAGATTCCGCCGTTCCACTCCTCGAAGTGGTTGCCGATGTAGAAGGGTGCGCGATTCGAATCGTAAGCGCGCTGGAAACCGTTCATATACGCACCGGCCGCCTGCTTGCGCCAGCCCGGATAGCGGGACGGCATGCCCTTGGTCGAATTCAGCGACTGGTTGGCGAGGATGTTGTAGTCCATGGAGAGGACTTCGAAGGAGTGGCCGGGGAACGGCATGCCTTGCAGGGGAAGATCCCAGACGCCCCGGCGCTTCTCCGGCCACATCTGACGGCCGCCGGGTGAACTGGCGTCGTAACGCCATCCCATCTTCTTCGCCGTCGGCAGGAGGTTGTCCTGACCGAGCAGACAGGGAGTACGTCCGCCGATCAGTTCCTTGCGGTAGTCGAACGGAAGCGGATCAAGGTTTTCCCAGCCGGTGTTGGTCTTCCATTCGGTGACGAAGGAGACCGCCTGATCGATCTCGCTCTGCCATTGCGCCGGCGACCAGTTGGCGACCGAACCCGATCCTCCGCAGAAGTGGCCGTTGAAGTGGGTGCCGATCTCGTGGCCGTCGAGCCAGGCCTCACGGACGTACTTCAGCGTGTCCTTCACGTGGCCGTCGGTGAGGTAGCCGATGTCGGAGGCACCGCGCGGATTGTTCGGCGGACGGTACAGCGACTTCTTCGACTCGGGCAGTACATACAGTCCGGAGAGGAAGAAGGTCATCGCGGCGTCGTGTTCTCTGGCCAGTCCGAGAAAGCGCGGGAAGAGCCCGTTGCCGACCTCGCCTGCGCCGTCCCAGGAAAAGATCACGAACTGCGGGGGTTTCTGGCCGGGTTCGAGAGGGACAGGAGCGGAGGGCTGATGCGGCTGCTTACCGGTATCCGCGGTCGAACCGTCACCGATCAGCTTGATCTTCTTCTGCGGCGCCCCGGAGCCCGGAGCGTTCCCGTCGGTTCCGTGGCCACCACCGGCACTCTTCCCGGCCCTCGGCTCGCCCTTACCGGTAGAACCACAACCGGCGATCCCGATTGCGGCCGCGGCTCCCAGCCCGGCCCCCAGCAGACCTCGTCGCCTGATCTCCCGCATACCGTCCCCATCCGCCTCGTTCACCTCATGCCCATACAAACCGGCGAAGGCTTAGATGAGCAGAGCATCAGGGAGGTTCCGAGAACGGGAACAAATATCGCGCCGAGACCGGACCCTTACGGAATCCGCACACAAGAAAGATCAGCCCCACAACTCGAGCCGCCCGAACGCCTGGGGCCGACACCCACAGCAGCCACATCGGGCCCGTCCGCGATCGAGGACGAAGCGGCACCCGGACGCACTCGGGCACCGCCTCATCCGCCCCCGCCACCCCCTACGCGCCGAACGCCTTCGACTTCCCCTTGACCGGCTTGGCGCCGGCCAGCAGATGCGCGGGGACGAGATCCCGCGCCGGCTCCGTGTACGCCACCGAGACGATCTTGTCGCCCTGGTAGGTGAAGCTGGTCAGCGAGGCCAGCGTGCACTGCCGCCGCCGCGGGTCGTGCCACAGCCTGCGACGCTCCACGAAGCTCCGCACGATCCAGATCGGCAGCTGGTGGCTGACGCACACCGCCTCGTGCCCCCGCGCCGCGTCCCGGGCCGCGTCCAGCGCGCCCATCATCCGTACGACCTGTTCGACGTACGGCTCCCCCCAGGACGGGGCGAACGGGTTGGTCAGGTGCTTCCAGTTCCCCGGCCTGCGCAGGGCGCCGTCGCCGACCCCGAAGGCCTTGCCCTCGAAGACGTTGGCCGCCTCGATCAGTCGCTCGTCGGTGGCCAGGTCCAGGCCGTGCGAGGCGGCGACCGGCGCCGCCGTCTCCTCGGCCCGCTCCAGCGGGGAGGCGGCGACATGGGTGATGTCGCGCTTCTCCAGGTACTCGGCGACCCGGTCGGCCATCTGCCGGCCGAGCTCGGAGAGGTGGTAGCCGGGGCGCCGCCCGTACAGGACGCCGTCCGGGTTGTGCACCTCGCCGTGGCGCACGAGGTGCACCACGGTCATCTCGTCACGGCTCGCGTTCCCGCTCCCGCTCCCACTCATGCCGTCGCCTCCGCCGCGGCGCGCGCCGCGGCCGGCAGGGCAGCCGCGATGCGCTCGACGGCCACCGTGTCGTGGGCGGTCGAGACGAACCAGGACTCGTAGGCGGACGGCGGCAGGTACACGCCCTGCGCCAGCATCGAGTGGAAGAAGGCGGTGTAGCGGAAGGCTTCCTGCTTCTTCGCGTCCTCGTAGGTGCGGACCGGCCGGTCGGTGAAGAAGACGGAGAACATGTTGCTCGCCGCCGACACCGTGTGCGCGACGCCCTCCTTCGTGAACGCCTCGCCCACCAGACCGCGCAGTTCCGCGGAGACCGCGTCGATCTTCACGTACGCCGCGTCGTCCAGCAGCCGCAGCTGGGCGAGCCCGGCGGCGGTCGCGACCGGGTTCCCGGACAGCGTGCCCGCCTGGTAGACGGGGCCGACGGGGGCGAGGTGCGCCATGACGTCGGCGCGCCCACCGAAGGCCGCGGCCGGGAAGCCGCCGCCCATGACCTTGCCGAAGGTCATCAGGTCGGGGCGGACCCCGTCGATGCCGTACCAGCCGGCCTTCGACGTACGGAAGCCCGTCATGACCTCGTCGGAGATGTACAGCGCGCCGTTCGCCGCGCAGATCTCCTTGAGGCCGGCGTTGAAACCGTCCAGCGGCGGCACGACGCCCATGTTGCCCGGCGAAGCCTCGGTGATCACACAGGCGATCTCGCCGGGCTGCGCGGCGAACGCGGCGCGCACGGCCTCCAGGTCGTTGTACGGCAGCACGATCGTGTCGCCGGCCTGGGCGCCCGTGACCCCGGGGGTGTCGGGCAGCCCGAACGTGGCGACACCGGAGCCGGCGGCGGCCAGCAGCGCGTCGACGTGTCCGTGGTAGCACCCGGCGAACTTCACGACCTTCGCGCGGCCGGTGAACCCGCGGGCCAGCCGGATCGCGGACATGGTCGCCTCGGTGCCGGACGACACCAGCCGCACCTGCTCCACCGGCTCGATCCGCGCGACGATCTCCTCGGCGAGCGCGACCTCGCCCTCACCGGGCGTACCGAAGGAGGTGCCCTTGGTGACCGCGGCCTGGACGGCCGCGATGACCTCGGGGTGGGAATGGCCGAGAATCATCGGTCCCCACGAGCAGACGAGGTCGACATACTCGCGACCGTCGGCATCTGTGAGGTACGGACCCGTACCGGACACCATGAACCTGGGCGTACCGCCCACGGCCCGGAAGGCACGCACGGGAGAGTTCACGCCGCCGGGCGTCACAACGGACGCACGGTCGAACAGCGACTGTGAAACTGGGGCTTCGTATGAATACGCCACTTTGGTCCTGATCTGCGATTCGGGGGTCGGAGGGCCGGGCCGGAAGTCCTGGCCAACAGTGAGCAAGGAGCGCACTCTCCTCGTATCACGAAAGGGCGACAGCCCCCTCGCGTCTGCGAAACTGGGGCGACATTAGGGAAAGCTCACACATGCCATGGTGTCAGAGGCACGGACGGTCTTGCGGACAGGTGTTTCACCGCACGCCCGTGGGGGAGGTCACTGACACGATGATCGGGTTGCGCGGCCGGGGCCGCGTCTCCTAAGAAGTAGTCGGGTGGATGAGATATGCATCGCGGTGGCGGAGTGGGCGAAGGGACCGACGACCTGGGGCCCGAGCCTGCCCGGCGAGGGCGGCACCGGCGTGAGGCTGAGCGCGTACAGGGCACGCAGGCAGGGAACGCGAGGAGTTCCGGAAGCAGGAGCAGTGGCCGCGTGGGGGTGACCTACAAGTACTTCGGGGCCCCCGACGGGGCCACGGCAGCACGTGTGCCCATTTCGATGCGCCCCGAGGAGCTCGGCGGCGACGAGCTGGGCATGGGCGGCATGTTCAGCAAGATCAAGCCGGAGACGGTGGCCGCGATGGTCCTGACCGGCATACAGGGCATACCCCTGCACAAGGTCCCTCCGCTCGAACTGGTCGTCCTGCACCCCGATTACGCGGTGGTCAAGCTCCCCATGACCGTCGTCGACCCCCTGCGCGATGTCGGCGAGGAGTCGGTCGGCGCTGCCGCCTTCATCTGGTCCACGGTCCCGGACCGGGGCGGCCCCCGCGACGCGTACAACGTCTACCAGCTGCTCCACGAGTGGCAGGACTTCTCCTACCGCCTGCACGACGCGGGCCATCAGGCGTACTGCCTGGTGTGGCCCTGACCGGCCCGCGCCACATTCCCCCCGCAGGCGCTCCACACCCCTCCTGATTCGACGTGTGTCAACATAGATATATGTCGAATGCGAAGGCGTTGCCCCTGCTGGAGTCCCCCGCCGCTCCCTGTTGCCCGCCACTCTCCGAGCGCCCGCTGACGGCCGAGGAGTCCGTCCGTACGGCCACGATGTTCAAGGCGCTCGGCGATCCGGTACGGCTTCGGCTCTTCTCGATGGTCGCGTCCCACGAGGGCGGCGAGGCGTGCGTGTGCGACATCTCCGACGTCGGGGTCTCCCAGCCGACCGTCTCCCACCACCTCAAGAAGCTCAAGGACGCGGGCCTGCTGACCTCCGAACGCCGCGGCACCTGGGTCTACTACCGGGTCGAACCCTCCGTCGTCGCGGCCATGGGGCAGTTGCTCACTGCGCGCGACTGAATCCTCGCGTCACCGTCACCGTCACCGTCCCCGCCGCCGGACGCCGCTGTCGGACCCACGCCCTACAGTTCCCGTAGATCATCAGGCACTTCGGGAGGGGACCCAATGACCGGCGCAGTGCACGTTCGGCCCGTCACCACGTTCACGGCGCCCCTGGGCCCGGCCGGGGACACGGTCGACGCCCCCTCCGTGCTCCGGTGGCCGACCGGCCGTCGGCTGCTGGTTCAGCGCGGTGACACCGAGGTGGCCGTCGTCGACCTGGACGCCGAAGGCGCTCCGCACACGACGTCGCCCGACGGGGGCGCGCTGCACCTCTGGGCGCTGCACGCTCCGCGGTCCTGAGCCCGGCGCACGCCCCCTGAAGCCCGATCCGGCCAGTCATTGGCCGAAGAACCGTCTTCAGCTGACCGGCCGAACATGCCGATGCAAGGGACATCGGCATTGAGGGAGGCCCATCATGGACGACACCCTGCTGGCACTGTCCATCCCCGTGCTGGTCTTCGCGAGCGGCATCTACGGGGCGTGCGACACCTGGTGGCGGCGCCGCCATCCGGCGCCGCCGTCCCCGTACACCCATCAGGCCGCCCGACTGGCCGAGCGCGCGATGCTGACGCGGGCCGAGGGCATCGTCGACGGGGCGTACGAGGCCCTCGCACCCCTCTACGACCCCCCTGGCGTACACAGCCCCCGGGCGACCGCCGACGTCACACCCGGGGCGGACGCCAGCCGGGATCACGGCCGGTCAGCGCCAGCAGCTGCTCGAAGGCGCTAGCTCCGGCCGGTACGGGGACCGGCTCGCCGAACATCTTGCCCTCCCGGGCCTGCGGTGCCAGCGCCGCGAACGCGGGACCCGCCTCGTCCACCGCCGCCCCGGCAGGCAGGAAGTCCTGGCCCGTCGCCCGCGCCAGGTCCCAGGCGTGCACGGTCAGATCCCCCAGCACCATGAGTCCCACGGTCCTGGCGGGCAGCCCCATCGCGCCCGCGACGCCGTCCTCGGCACCGGACGCGTCCCATGCCGTCACCAGCTGCCCCGTCTCCCGCGCGAACGCGCCGCGCCAGTCGCCCGTCACGACATCGGGCGTCAGGCCGAAGTCCGTCGGCTGCTTGGCGGCCAGCGCCTGAAAGTTGACGACCACGTGGAAGAGATGGTTGAGCAGGGCGCGGACGTCGTACTCGCTGCACGGCGTGGGGTCCCCCAGCCGTTCGTCATCGATGCCCGCCACCACAGGAAGGGCCTGTGCGCGGGCGGCTGCCAGCAATTCGCTCATCTTCTGCATGCCTTTGACCGTGCACCGGGCGGCGGCCGACGTCTTGAAGAAACGCGTCACGGGCCCGGAGCACTCCTAGGATCGCCCCCATGGCCGCACCTCGACCCGATACCCGGGGCATCGTCGAAGCCTCCGACCTGTTCACGCACGTACGCTTCCGCCGCCGGGAGCCCGCCCCCGCTCTGCGGCCCTATCTGGAGCACTACTGGCTGATCGACTGGGACCTGACCCAGCCGTTCGTGTCGCACGTGGTGCCCCACCCCTCGGTGAACCTCGTCTTCCAGCGGTTCGAGAGCGGCGACGAGGGGGAACGGGCCGGTTTCGCGGAGGTCTCGGGCCTCGGCCTCGGTCTCTTCGCCCAGAAACTGGAAGGGCGGGGGCGTGTCTGCGGCGTCCAGTTCCGGCCCGGCGGATTCCGCCCGTTCGCCCCGGGGCGGCCCGTCTCGCAGTGGACAGGCCTGCGGCTTCCCGCAGACGAGGTGCTGTCCGCGCCACCGTCTCCGGCAGCCGTACTGGACCCGGAGGACGAGGACGCCCGGATCGCCGCACTCGACCGCTGTCTGCTGTCGCTCGGCCCCCACCCCGATCCCGGGGCCGACCGGGCCATGGCCGTGGCCGAACGCGTGCGTGCTGACCGCTCACTGCTCCGGGTAGGACAACTGGCCCGCGCCGAGGGCCTGTCCGTTCGCTCGCTTCAGCGGCTCTTCTCGACGTACGTGGGGGTCGGCCCCAAGTGGGTCATCCTCCGCTACCGCATCCACGAAGCCCTGGAACGCGCCGAGTCGGACCCGAAGACCGACTGGGCGGCCCTGGCCGCGGACCTCGGCTACAGCGACCAGGCACACCTGGTCAGGGATTTCACCGCGACGGTGGGCGCACCTCCGACGGCCTTCGCCCCGCGCTGACGGGAGCGGTGCCGCGCCCGCTGACGGGGCGGGGGTAGGGACGGAGGCCCGTCCGCCGCACTCTGCGGAGCCGCACCGGTCCCCGCCTCCAGCGGTCGGACCCACCGCCACCGCCTCTCACGCGGCTGTCCAGGGGCCTTGACCAGGACCCGGAAAGCCCTCGCCGCCGCGTCCCCGCAATGGCATCCTGACGAGGTGAACGGACCGGAGATCGATCTCGAAGTCGCCCCTGAGCTGCGACTCTTCGTCGCGCACGACCGCCGGGCCGGACGCACGAGCGTCACCACCGACGGTTCGTCGACGCTCGGCCACGTCGTGGAGTCCCTCGGGGTCCCGCTCACCGAGGCCGGACAACTGGTCGTGGACGGCCGCCCCGTGCCCGTGTCGCACATCCCCAGCGCGGGCGAACTGGTCGAGGTGCGCCCCGTCGAACGCCCCCAGCGCGTACCCGGCGCCCCGCTGCGCTTCCTCCTCGACGTCCACCTCGGCACGCTCGCCCGGCGCCTGCGGCTGCTGGGCGTCGACGCCGCGTACGAGAGCGAGGACATCGGTGACGCGGCACTGGCCACCCTTTCGGCCAAGGAGCAGCGGGTGCTGCTCTCCCGGGACCGGGGGCTGCTGCGGCGTCGGGAGATCTGGGCGGGCGCGTACATCTACAGCGACCGTCCGGAGGCACAGCTCCGCGACGTACTGGGGCGCTTCGCCCCGGTCCTCGCGCCGTGGACGCGGTGCACCGCCTGCAACGGGAAGCTGGCGGATGCCGACAAGAGCTCGGTGAGCGCCCAGCTGGAACAGGGCACGCGACAGTCCTACGACGTGTTCGCCCAGTGCACGGAGTGCGGCCGGGCGTACTGGCGGGGAGCCCACCACGCACACCTGGAAACCATCGTCGCGGACGCCGTCCGCGAGTTCGGCGGACTGAGCACCGAGGCCCCGACCGCCCAGGCATAAGGACGGCCACCCACCTGCCGACCGCCGTTGGCGCGGTCCCGGACAAGGCGCTCGGCATGCGCCGCTGAAGGCCGTACCGAGCCCCCGTCAGAAGACGTACGCGTCCCCCGTGGCCGGCGCCAGCACCTCGTGCTCGTTGTTGCGCGGATCGCGGTCCGGCACACCACCGCTCCACAGGGTGTCGACCCGCACGACCACCTCCGCAGGCCGCGCCCCGAGCCGCAGATCGAGTACGGCCCGCAGGGTCCCCCCGTCCGCCGACAACGGGCCCGTCCGGCACAGCACCGTGCTGCGGTCACCCCAGAGACAGCCCTGCGGCAGCCCCTGGCGCCCCTCCAGCGGCGCCGAGAACCGCAGCCGCACGGTGGTGTCCACCAGATCCCACGGACCGCTGTTCGTGCTCTCCAGCCAGATTCCGAGCCGATCACCCCAGAGGGAGACATGCCCGTGATGGGACACATCCGCCTGCGGCACCACACCATGGGGCACGGGCGGGGTTGCGGACGGGACTGCGGCCGAGGCCCCCGCCCCCCACAGCACGGTCGCCGCCATCGCCGCCGCGGCGGACACCACCAGCAGAGCTCTACGCGTCGCTACCATGCGGCGAATATACCGATCATCCCCAATCATCCCTATTTGATGACCGGTTCGACGCGCCTCACCCCACCCGCACGGCCCACCCGGGCCCCACGTGAAACGCTCCTCCCATGCTCGTCGCGCGCTCCATCGCCCTCTTCGCCGTCGCCGCCCTCTTCGAGATCGGCGGAGCCTGGCTCGTCTGGCAGGGCGTCCGGGGCAGCGACACGCACGGCGGACGGGGGTGGGTCTGGATCGGCGCCGGTGTCATCGCCCTCGGTCTCTACGGATTCGTGGCGACGCTCCAGCCGGACGGCGAGTTCGGCCGCATCCTCGCCGCGTACGGCGGCGTGTTCGTCGCCGGCTCCCTCGCCTGGGGCATGGTCGCCGACGGATACCGCCCCGACCGGTGGGACGTGATCGGCGCGCTGGTCTGCCTGGCCGGGATGGCCTTGATCATGTACGCACCCCGCGGCCGGTAGGCCCTGCCCGCGCCTGCTCCGCGCATTCCCCCAACTCTGCCCCGCGCCCGCCCCTGCCCCGCGCCCCGCCTGTCCGGGCGCCCACGGCCGGTGAAGGCCCGCCCCACCGGCCTGCCTATCCTTGGCCCGTACCGATCAGCCGTCCGAGGAGATCGCCATGGCCGCCACCCCCATCGCCGTCATCACCGGCGCGAGCAGCGGTATCGGCGCCGCGACCGCCAGGCAGCTCGCAGCCGCCGGCTACCGCGTCGTGCTCACCGCCCGCCGCAAGGACCGCATCGAAGCGCTCGCCGCCGAGATCACCGAAGCGGGCCACGAAGCGACGGCGTACGCCCTCGACGTCACCGACCGCACAGCGGTCGACGAGTTCGCCACGGCCTTCCGCTCCCTCGCGGTCCTCGTCAACAACGCGGGCGGCGCACTGGGCGCCGACCCCGTCGCCACCGGCGACCCCGCGGACTGGCGCCAGATGTACGAGACGAACGTCATCGGCACCCTCAACGTGACCCAGGCCCTGCTGCCCGCCCTCACCGCGAGCGGCGACGGCACGATCGTCATCCTCTCCTCCACCGCGGCACTCTCCTCCTACGAGGGCGGCGGCGGCTACGTCGCGGCCAAGCACGGAGAGCACGTCCTCGCCGAGACCCTCCGCCTGGAGATCGTCGGCACCCCGGTCCGCGTCATCGAGGTCGCCCCCGGCATGGTGAAGACCGAGGAGTTCGCGACCACCCGGTTCCGCGGCGACACGGAGAAGGCCGCCAAGGTGTACGCGGGCGTCGACGCCCCCCTCACCGCCTCCGACGTGGCCGACACGATCACCTGGGCCGTCACCCGCCCCAGCCACGTCAACATCGACCTCCTGGTCGTCCGCCCCCGCGCCCAGGCATCCAACTCCAAGGTCCACCGCACCCCGTGAAACAGGATCGGGGACCGGAAGCCACGGCATCCGGCCCCCGGCCCATTGCCCACCCGACCCGCCTGACCGCCTGGACCGCCGGACCCGCCTGTCGGCGGCCGTGCCGGTCTCACCCCTTCACACAGATGACCTGCTTCAGCTTCGCGACGACCGCGACCAGATCGGTCTGCTGCTCGATGACCTGCTCGATCGGCTTGTACGCGGCCGGGATCTCGTCCACCACACCGGAGTCCTTGCGGCACTCCACACCCCGCGTCTGCTGCTCCAGGTCCTGCGTCGTGAACCGCTTCTTCGCCGCGTTACGGCTCATCCGGCGGCCGGCACCGTGCGAGGCGGAGTTGAACGACTTCTCGCTCCCTAGGCCCTTCACGATGTACGAGCCCGTCCCCATGGACCCCGGGATGATCCCGTACTCCCCCGACCCGGCGCGGATCGCTCCCTTACGGGTGACGAGCAGGTCCAGGCCCTCGTACCGCTCCTCCGCCACGTAGTTGTGGTGGCAGCTGATCTCCTGCTCGAAGGCGACCTTGGCCTTCTTGAACTCCTTGCGGACGACGTCCTTCAGGAGCCCCATCATGATCGCGCGGTTGAACTTCGCGTACTCCTGCGCCCAGAACAGATCGTTCCGGTACGCCGCCATCTGCGGGGTCTCGGAGATGAAGACCGCGAGGTCGCGGTCGATCAGACCCTGGTTGTGCGGCAGGCTCTGCGCGATACCGATGTGGTGATCAGCCAGCTCCTTGCCGATGTTCCGCGAACCGGAGTGGAGCATGAGCCACACGGAGCCGTCCGTATCGATGCAGATCTCACAGAAGTGGTTTCCGCTTCCGAGCGTCCCCATCTGCTTCGTGGCACGTTCCTGACGGAACTTGACCGCATCGGCGATCCCGTCGAACCGCCCCCAGAAATCGTCCCAGCCGGCCGTCGGGAAGCCGTGCAGCTTCCCCGGCTCGACGATCTCGTCGTGCATCCCCCGGCCCACCGGAATGGCCTGCTCGATCTTCGAGCGCAGCCGCGACAGATCCCCCGGCAGGTCGTTGGCTGTCAGGGACGTCTTCACCGCCGACATTCCGCAGCCGATGTCCACACCCACCGCCGCCGGACAGACCGCACCGTGCATGGCGATCACCGAACCGACGGTCGCGCCCTTGCCGTAATGAACGTCCGGCATGACGGCGAGGCCCTTGATCCACGGCAGCGTCGCCACGTTGCGCAGCTGCTGCATCGCCCCGTCCTCGACCGAGGCCGGATCGGCCCACATCCGAATCGGAACCTGCTGACCCGGCACCTCTACATACGACATAACCCCTCGATTCCCCCGTAAAGACTGAAAACGCAAAACTGGCGCCAAGATCGGCAAACACGTCGGTCGACCGGCATTCACAGCTGCGCGTGCGATACACATTGTGTCCACCGGCCGCCATCGAGCGGCAACCTGTTTTCGTTCCGAAGGGAGCCTGGAACCGTGCGACACATGGCGTATGCACCCGGCGTCGCACTGCTCGCAGTGCTCGTCGCCGGCTGCAGCGCGGGCTCGGACGGCACTGCCGACGACCCCGACAGCAAGCCGGGCAGCCCGACGGTCTCGGCCGCCCCGCCCGGCAGGTACCGGACACTGCCCGAGCCCTGCCGCGCGGTTCCTCTGTCCACCCTGAAGGACCTGCTGCCGGGCGCCGCCGAACTGCCCGTGGACCAGCAGGAGAAGGTGTACGAAGGCACGGCCGCCGTCACCTACGACACCGACCGCAAGGTCGGCTGCCGCTGGAAGGCCGACTCCCCGGACATGTCCCGGAACCTCGTCATCGACTTCGAGCGCGTCGTGTCGTACGACCCGGCGGTGAGCGACGACTACCGGGCCGGCGAGGTCTATACGAAGAAGGAGACCGCCGCCGATCTGCCCGTCGCCTCCACCCCCGACGGGCAGAAGGAGACGAGCCCGGGCGCGACGCCCACGACCCCGTCGGCCGGCAACGGCACCGGCGCCGGCGGCCCCACGGGCGCCTCCGGCGCCACCGCCGACGCGCTCCAGCCGCGCATCCTGGACAACCTGGGCGATGCGGCGTTTCTGGACGATGTACTCACACGGGCAGGTTCCACCGCCCAGCACCGCACGGTGAGCGTGGTATTCCGCACATCGAACGTCATCGTGACCGTCCGGTACAGCGAGCAGCCGGCCCTCGTCACCAAGGTCCCCGACAGCAAGGAACTGCAGGAAAAGGCCCGGGCACTGGCCCGGAAGCTGGCCGACACACTCAGCGAGTAGCCGCCGTCCGACAGCCCGCGACCCGTTCCGTACGCCCTCGCGGGCTCCCCGACCGAGGCGGCATCCGGCCGCCGTCCGTCGTACCGTGGCCCTCCGGACCACCACCGCCGGACCCAAGCCGGACCCAAGTCGGCCCGAAGACGGACCGAAGCCGGCCCCGAACCGACCGAACCGCCCGAAGACCCGCACGAGACCGCCGTGCCATCCGAGTGAAGGAACCATGCACCGATCAGCTCCGCGCCTGTCCCGCATACTCGCCTGCGCCGCCGTCCCGCTGATGCTCGTCGTCACCGGCTGCTCGTCGGACGACGGCAAGAAGGACGCGGACGCGTCCGCCTCGGCGAGCGCGAAGCCGACGGTGCCGACGGTCGAGCCGGCGAAGTTCACCCAGCTTCCCGACCCCTGCAAGGCGCTCGCGAAGAAGACGATCTCGTCCCTGGTCCCCAAGGCCAAGGTCAAGGGCGGCACACCGGGCAAGTCCAGCGACGTCCAGGCCCGCGCCGGCTGTTCCTGGAACGGCCTGGACGACAACGGCGTCAAGGGCTCCCAGTACCGCTGGCTCGACGTCGGCTACACCCGCTTCGCCTCGGACCCGTCCCTCGGAAGTGGCGCCGCGCGCGCCACCGAGGACTACACCAAGCAGGTCGCCAAGGCCCAGGCCACCGAGGACGCGAAGAAGCTCGAGACGACGGCCCTCGACGGCGTCGGCGAGCAGGCGACCGCCATCACGTACGACCTCACCAAGACGAGTGAGGACTTCGAGTACGCGACGGTCGTCGCCCGCACGGGGAACGTCGTCGTCACCCTGACCTACAACGGTGCCGGGTACGCGGGCGCCAAGTCGCCGTCCGCCTCCGACATCCTGAAGGGTGCCGAGAAGGCGGCGAAGGAAGCGGTCGCCGCGGTCGCCACCGCCAACGCGGCCGACGACGTGGACTCCGCCGGCACCAAGGTGCCCTCGAAGGGCAAGTCCTCGACAGCGCCGGACACCACCTCGTCCAAGGCGCCTTCCAAGTCGACCGCCAAGCCCAGGACCTAGGAACCGGGCCGCCCGAAAACCGTCCGCACATCGTGACGTAGCCCCGGCGGAACCCCCAACCCCCCTGCCCACAGACGTTTTCACGAAGCCCGGCTCTCCCTCGGGAGCCGGGCTTCCCCCCTCCCCGCGTAACGCGTGCCCTACGCATGTGCCAGGCTGTGCCCGCGCCGGACGTCCTGGTCGGGCGCGGGCAGCAGCCCAGGGCACAAGTCGGGGAGGGGATCGCGCGTGGCCGCGATGCAGCTGACACGCACGCACCGGATACTCATCGGAATCGTCGTCGCCGGCGCGGTGCTCATCGCCGCGATCGGATTCGCGGGCTCGTACGCGGCCGTGCGCGAGCTGGCCGTCGAGAAGGGCTTCGGGTCGTTCTCGTACGTCTTCCCGATCGGCATCGACGCGGGCATCTGCGTGCTGCTCGCCCTCGACCTGCTGCTGACGTGGATGCGCATCCCGTTCCCACTGCTGCGCCAGACCGCCTGGCTGCTGACCGCCGCGACGATCGCCTTCAACGGCGCCGCGGCCTGGCCCGACCCCCTGGGCACGGGCATGCACGCGGTCATCCCGATCCTGTTCGTCGTCTCCGTCGAGGCCGCGCGCCACGCCGTGGGCCGGATCGCGGACATCACGGCCGACAAGCACATGGAAGGCGTACGCCTCACCCGCTGGGTGCTCTCCCCGATCCCCACGTTCAAGCTGTGGCGCCGGATGAAGCTGTGGGAGCTGCGCAGTTACGAGCAGGTCATCAAGCTCGAACAGGACCGGCTCATCTATCAGGCCCGTCTCCAGGCCCGGTACGGCCGCAGTTGGCGCCGCAAGGCCCCGATCGAGTCGCTGATGCCGCTGCGCCTGGCGAAGTACGGGGTCCCGCTCGCCGAGACCGCCCCGGCCGGACTCGCCGCCGCGGGCATCGAACCGGCCCTGCTGCCGCCGGTCGCCGCCACCCAGCCCCAGGCCGAGCTGCCCGTCGCCGCACCCCAGGAGCACCAGCGGCTCCAGCAGCACCCCCTGGAACACCAGCAGGGGAACGACCAGGACTTCGAGCAGGACTTCGGCCGGGCCTACGAGCAGCGGCACGGCGCGCCCCACCCCCAGCAGTCGCCCCAGGAGCAGTTGCCGCAGGAACAGGGGCAACACGGGCACGAGAGCCCCTGGTTCGCGGCGCCGCCGGTGCCGGAGGGCGCGTACGAGGGTTCGTACAACCCGCAGTACGTCGAGGGCCTCGAACCGACCCCCGTCATGATCCCCTCGGGCCCCGGCGGCCGCACCCGTCCCCTCGGCGACGTGGGCACGATCGGCGCGGTCCCTCACCCTCGCAACGCGGAAGCCCAGCAGCCCCAGGATCAGGCCCAGGCCCAGGCCCAGCAGCCGCAGGAGCCCGAGGAGGATCCGGCGGAATGGGCGCAGGAGGACGAGGACTTCGCCGCACTCGCGTACGAGGCGTTCTCCGCCTTCGTGCAGCAGAACAACGAGTACCCGAGCGTCGAGGCCCTGGACATATACGTCGGGGACAGCCACAACGTGTCGCACCCGCGCAGCGCGGCTCTGATCCGCCGCCTGATGCCGGAGTTCAAGAACCGCTACCACTCGGTACTCGAAGCGGAGCACATCGCGTAACCGACAAAAGCCCGGCCCGTCCGGCGACTGACGTCCGGCCCGGCACGCCGCAGGGCCGCCACCCGGTTCCCCGGGTGACGGCCCTGCGCTCACACCCCTACGCGCCGAGCAGCTTCCGCACCCGGTCCGCCCCCACCGCGAGCAGCAGCGTGGGCAGTCGCGGCCCGGTGTCCCGGCTGACGAGCAGCCGGTACAGGAGCGCGAAGAACGAGCGCTGGGCCACCTTCAGCTCCGGCGTCGGCTTGGCGTCGGCCTCGAGACCGGCCAGCACCTTCGGAACGCCGTAGACGAGCGTGGTCAGCCCGTCGAGCGACCAGTGCGAGTCCAGCCCCTCCAGGAGCAGCCGCAGCGACTCCCGTCCCTGCTCGTCCAGCGAGCCGAGGAGTTCATTGTCCGGCTCGTCGCGGACGATGGTGCGCGCCTCGGCCGGTACCTGGCTGGTGATCCAGTTCTCGGCACGGTCGAGCCGCGGCCGCGCCTCGTCCAGCGAGGTGAGCGGGTTCTCCGGGTCCAGTTCGCTGAGGATGCGCAGCGTCTGGTCCTCGGCCCCGGCCGTGATGTCGGCGACCGAGGCGAGGGTCCGGTACGGCAGCGGGCGCGGGGTGCTCGGCAGCGGGCCGGCGGCCGTGCCGACGGCCCGTGCGTACGCGGCGGCGTCCGCCGGCAGGACGGAGCCGTCGGCGACCTTGCGCGCCAGCGAGTCCCACTCGTCGTACAGCCGCTGGATCTCCTGGTCGAAGGCGATCTTGAACGACTGGTTGGGCTTGCGGCGGGCGTACAGCCAGCGCAGCAGCGGCGCTTCCATGATCTTCAGCGCGTCGGCCGGTGTCGGGACGCCGCCCTTGCTGGAGGACATCTTCGCCATGCCGGAGATCCCGACGAACGCGTACATCGGCCCGATCGGCTGGACGCCGTCGAAGACCTCGCGCACGATCTGGCCACCGACGACGAACGAGGAGCCCGGCGAGGAGTGGTCCACCCCGCTCGGCTCGAAGATCACGTCTTCGAACGCCCAGCGCATCGGCCAGTCGACCTTCCAGACCAGCTTGCCGCGGTTGAACTCGTTCAGCCGGACGGTCTCCGCGAAGCCGCACGACGAGCAGGTGTAGTTCAGCTCGGTCGTGTCGTCGTCGTACGAGGTGACGACCGTCAGGTCCTTCTCGCAGTTGCCGCAGTACGGCTTGTACGGGAAGTAGCCGGCGGTGTTGCCGCTGCCGTCGTCCTCGTCCGCCGCGCCGGAGCCCTCGGCCGCCTCGAGTTCGGCCTCGTCGACCTTCTTCTGCTGCTGCGGCTTCCTGCCGCCCTTGGCCGCCCCGGCCGGGTCCTTCTTGGTCCGGTAGCCGTCGAGGACGGCGTCGATGTCACGGCGGTGCTTCATGGCGTGCAGGATCTGCTCGCGGTACGTGCCCGCCAGGTACTGCTCCGTCTGGCTGATCCCGTCGTACTCGACACCGAGCTCGTCCAGCGCCTCGGTCATGGCGGCCTTGAAGTGCTCGGCCCAGTTCGGGTACGCGGAGCCCGCGGGGGCAGGCACCGAGGTCAGCGGCTTGCCGATGTGCTCGGCCCAGGACGTGTCCACGCCGGGGACCCCGTTGGGGACCTTGCGGTAGCGGTCGTAGTCGTCCCAGGAGATCAGGTGCCGGACGGTGAGGCCACGGCGGCGGATCTCGTCGGCGACCAGGTGCGGGGTCATGACCTCGCGGAGGTTGCCGAGGTGGATCGGGCCCGACGGGGACAGACCGGAGGCGACGACGACCGGTTTGCCAGGCGCACGACGCTCCGATTCGGCGATGACATCGTCCGCGAAGCGGGAGACCCAGTCGGTCTCGGTGCTGGTCTGACTCTCGGCCACGGTCGGCACGTCCTTCTCTCGGGTAGATCCCATCGGGGGGGGCACCGCCCATTCTCCCAGGTACCCCCCACAGCGCGAAAACGGCTTTACACCCCGTGGGATACTTGGACGATCCCTTGTACCCCTACGGAAACGGCAGCCAGCTGATGGCCTCGGTCAATTCCCTCGCTTCCACGCTCCAGCAGCAGCTGGCGGACGCCCTGACGGCAGCGCTGCCGGATGCCGGCACCGCGGACCCGCTGCTGCGCCGAAGCGAGCGGGCCGACTTCCAGGCCAACGGCATCCTCGCGCTCGCCAAGAAGCTCAAGGGCAACCCGCGTGAACTCGCGTCCCAGGTCACGGCCGCCCTTCCGGCGGGCGACCTGATCAAGGACATCGAGGTCTCGGGCCCCGGCTTCCTCAACATCACGCTGACGGACAAGGCGATCATCCAGACGCTGGCCGCCCGCGCCACGGACGGCGAGGGCCGCCTGGGCGTGCCGCGCGCCGCGCACCCGGGCACGACGGTCATCGACTACGCCCAGCCCAACGTGGCCAAGGAGATGCACGTCGGCCACCTGCGGTCGGCTGTCATCGGCGACGCGATGGTGCAGATCCTGGAGTTCACCGGCGAGAACGTGATCCGGCGCCACCACATCGGCGACTGGGGCACGCAGTTCGGCATGCTCATCCAGTACCTGATCGAGCACCCCGGCGAGCTGGGCCACCAGCAGGGCACGGCGGCGGACGGCGAGGCCGCGATGTCGTCCCTCAACCGCGTCTACAAGGCGTCGCGGGTGCTCTTCGACTCCGACGAGGAGTTCAAGACCCGCGCTCGGGACCGGGTGGTGGCACTCCAGGCCGGTGACCCGGAGACGCTGGCGCTCTGGCAGGGCTTCGTCGACGAGTCGAAGATCTACTTCTTCTCGGTCTTCGACAAGCTCGACATGGAGGTCCGCGACGCCGACATCGTCGGCGAGTCCGGCTACAACGACATGCTGGAGGAGACCTGCCGGATCCTGGAGGAGACGGGTGTCGCCGTCCGCTCCGAGGGTGCGCTGTGCGTGTTCTTCGACGACGTGAAGGGCCCGGACGGCAATCCGGTCCCGCTGATCGTCAAGAAGACCAACGGCGGCTACGGCTACGCGGCGACGGACCTGTCCGCGATCCGCGACCGGGTGCAGGACCTCAAGGCCGACTCCCTCGTCTACGTGGTCGACGCCCGGCAGTCCCTGCACTTCAAGATGGTCTTCGAGACGGCCCGCCGGGCGGGCTGGCTGAACGAGGACGTCCATGCGCACCAGCTGGCGTTCGGCACGGTCCTGGGCAAGGACGGCAAGCCGTTCAAGACCCGTGAGGGCACCACCGTCCGGCTGGAGGACCTGCTGGACGAGGCAGTCGAGCGGGCCACCGCCGTCGTCCGGGAGAAGGCCGGGAAGGTGGGCCTGTCCGAGGACGAGATCGTGGAGAACGGCCGGTACGTCGGCGTCGGCGCCGTGAAGTACGCGGACCTGTCGACCTCGGCGGTCCGGGACTACAAGTTCGACCTGGACCAGATGGTGTCGCTGAACGGCGACACGTCGGTGTACCTCCAGTACGCGTACGCCCGTATCCGCTCCATCCTGCGCAAGGCCGGCGACGCGAAGCCGGTCGCGCACCCGGAGCTGGAACTGGCCCCGGCCGAGCGCGCGCTGGGTCTGCACCTGGACCAGTTCGGCGAGGTCCTGTCCGAGGTGGCCGCCGGGTACGAGCCGCACAAGCTGGCCGCTTACCTCTACCAGCTGGCGTCGCACCTCACCACGTTCTACGACCAGTGCCAGGTCCTGAGCGACGAGAATCCGGCCGAGGTCGTCGAGAACCGGCTGTTCCTCGTCGAGCTGACGTCCCGCACGCTCCACCAGGGCATGAAGCTCCTCGGCATCCGCACCCCCGAGCGTCTCTGAGTGCTCACCCTGTTCATGGCTGGATACCGAAGGCCCCGCACGTGCGGGGCCTTCGGCCATGAACGGGCGGCTACTGGGGCTGTCCCAGCCCCCAGCCGGACACATCGGCCAATCGGCCGCGCCACAGCGGCATCGACACGGAATTCACGGCACCGACCACCAGCGTCGCGTTCCGCAGGTGAATCCACCGTGGCAGCTGGGAGTCGTCCTCGGCCCGGAGTTCCTTGATCCCCTGGTCCACCGTCTCGGGAAACTCGGCGATCAGGTTCGCCGCATCGCCCGCCGCCTGACGCACGCTCCTCGCCCATTCCGCCTTCCACGCCTCGTGGCCGATGATGTCGCCGTACAGCACTCCGCTGGGGACGTTGAGCGTGATCGGCAGGCTCGACCGCAGCTCACGGTCGAGCAGCTGGATCAGCAGCTGAAGCTGGAGATCGGGGACCGGCTCGGTGATCACCGATGTCCAGTCCTGCGATGTCCCGGCGGACTCGCTCACGGGTATCCCTTCCATACGAGAGCACGATGGCGCGCACTTTCGCACGTCATCTGCCCGGCACCGGTCCGGACACACCCGCGCCGGCCACCCCCGTACCAGGCCCCTGGGTCACAGGTACCGGCGTATCGGCACGACCGCGGCCTCACGGGCCCGCTGCGTCCATGACCGGCGCTTCCACCGGCCCGGCCGGATCAGTTCGCTCTGCCGCAGGTCGTCCTCGAAGTGACCGTCCAGCGTGGCGGTGAGTTCCGGGTCCAGCACGGCCAGCATGACTTCTTCGTCGTGGTCGAGCGAGCGCCGGTTGAAGTTGGTCGAGCCGATCAGCGAGGCGACGCTGTCGACCGTCACCACCTTGGCGTGCATCATCGTCGGCTGGTACTGGAAGATCTTCACCCCGCAGCCGGTGAGTTCCTCGTAGTAGTGCTGTCCGGCGAGCTGACAGACCCGTTTGTCGGTGTGCGGCCCCGGCAGCAGGATCTCCACCGTGACACCGCGCCGCGCGGCCGCGCAGAGCAGTTCGACGAAGTACGCGTCGGGTGCGAAGTAGGCGGTGCAGATCCGCACGCGCTCCTCGGCGGACTCCAGCATGACCCGGAACAGGGTCTGCATGTCCTGCCACCCGAAACTGGCCGAACCCCGCACCACCTGGACCACCGCGTCCCCGTGCCGGGTGCTCTCCACGAAACGGTCCCGGGCGTCGAAGAGTTCGTCATGGCACTCCGCCCAGTTCTGGGCGAACGCCGCCGCGAGACCGTCCACGGCCGGCCCACGCAACCGGACATGCGTGTCACGCCACTCGTGCTCGTCACGGGCGTCACCGCACCATTCCTCGGCGATCCCCACCCCACCGGTGAAGGCCGTCTCCTCGTCGACGACGAGTACCTTGCGGTGGCAGCGGTGGTTCTGCTTCAAGGGCGAGAGATACAGCGGCTTACGGAACCAGGCGACCTGGACGCCCGCCTCCTCCATCATCGCCAGCTGGTCCTTCTCGATCAGACGGCTGCCGAAACCGTCCAGGAGGAGCCGCACCCGTACTCCCGCGCGCGCCCGCTCCGCAAGCGCCTCGGCGAACTCACGGGCGATGTCACCGCGCCAGTACACGAACGTCATCATGTCCACCGTGTGCTGCGCGGCTCGGATCGCACCCAGCATCGCGGGGAAGATCTCGTCCCCGTTGCGGAGCAGAAGCAGGCCGTTACCCTCCGTGGCGGCGATACCTATCAGTCGCTCCAGCCTTCGCCGCAGGCGCAGTATGCGTTCCGCGAAGAGTGGGTCCGGTCTCTCACCTGAGCTGCGGGACATCGTCCACCTGCCGTGGAGAAAAAGGGGGGGCGGAAAGGGGGATGCCGACCGACTCTACTCCCGCCCTCTCCCTCCTCCATCGTCACTCTCAGTAGTCCCGCAGCACCCAGGTCTTCTTCTCGGCCCAGTAGTCGTACAGCGGCCGGTCGTTCAGGCTCATCGTCCGAAAGGGCTTCCCGTTGTCGTCGATGCGCATCGTGCCGCTACGGTCGCCGCTGCTCCAGTCCAGTTCCAGATGCCAGCGGGCGTCGTACGTCTGGGTGCGGGCGTACACCACCAGGACCACCGGGTCGTTCGCGGACGTCTTGAGCGGCAGTGGATTCGCGGGCAGCGTGCGTTCCCCGTTGTCCGTCGGGACGGCCTTGAACAGGGGCCGCGCCGCATCGAGATCGACCTCGTACGTGGACACCAGCACCCCGCTCCCGCAGCCCTGCAGCATCGAGTAGGCCTGCCAGGCGGGCGCGGCCGTGCGGCCCACGACCCGTACGTGCATGGCCTGGAGGACGACGGCGTCCGCCTCCTTCCCCTGCACGACCACGTCGATGCGCTTCAGCCCGCCAGGTACGGCTCCGAGGGCACCGGCCCACACCCCCGCGTCGGGCTCGTAGGGCGGCGGCGGCACCCGCTCCGGCTTCCGGTCCAGCATGTAGGTCTGGTCGCACTTGTCCTCCCAGGTCTCCGGGCGGATGTGCGCGGCGAGCGGCAGGCCGGTCCTCGCTCCGGCGCCGCCGGACGTCTCCGGCTTGACCGTCCGGGACGGCTCGGCCGACGCGGAAGCTGACGTGGAAGCGCCCGCGTCCGAGGGCGAGGGGCTTCCCGACGCCTTCCCGCCCGCCGTCGCCGTGCCGGACGGCTTCCCCTCACCGCTCGGAGCGCCGGCGCCCGTCTCCTGCCCCTTGCCCGAGGCGACCGTTCCGCTGCCCTGCGAGGGCGCCGTCCTGGTGAGCACCACGGTGGTGGGGACGGCGAGCGCCACCACGGCCGCGGCGACGAGCGTGAGGCGCAACGGCCGGTTGCGCCTGCCAGGAGCACGGGCCGGTTCGGGTTCCGGTACGGGTTCCGATACGGGTTCGGGCTCCGGTTCCGATGCGGCCGCACCGGACACCGCGTCCTCCGGTGCCTCCGTCTCCGCCTCCGCCTCCGCCTCCGCTACCGCCCCCGGTGCCTTCCGCCGCTTCGCCTCGTCCGCCAGAATCCATGCCCGGTGCAGCGCGACCAGTTCGTCCCCCGACGCACGGCAGACCCGCGCGAACCGTTCGACGGGCGCGTAGTCGTGCGGAACGGCGTCCCCGTTGCAGTACCGGTGGACGGTGGAGGTGCTCATGTGCAGCTTCTGGGCCAACGTCCCGTAGCTGAGTCCGGACCGCTCCTTCAGCCCCCTCAGCCGCGCCGCGAAGTCCTGGATCTCTGTGCCCACCCCGACCGTTCCCCTCTGTTTCCTTCCCGGAACGGCGTTCCAGGCAGGTGCTGTTCGCGCAGGTCAGAGGAGGTGCGAACGTTCCAGCGTCCCGCATGGCCCGGCAACCGTTGCGACCGAATTCCGGGCCTGGCAATGATGTGGACACACCGCGGCGTTCCCCGCGACCCGTACATCCCACCATCATCGTCCCGGGAGCCGCCGTGCGTACTCGACCTGCCTTCGGCCTGACCGACGTACTCGCCACCTGCGTGCTGATCGCCTGCGTCGCGGTCGTCACCGCACTCCTCTGAACGCCAGTACACCCGCCCACACCTCAAGGCGCCAAACGGCGCCCCGCATATACGCCTTCGAACGGGGAGAACCACCTCATGCGCAACCTTCGCCTCCGCCGCGCCGCCCGCACCTCCGCCCTGGGCACCGCAGCACTGATCACCGCCCTCTCACTGACCGCCTGTCAGGGTGACGGCACGACAGCGGCGGACGACGCCGCCGTCGAACCGACGGTTTCGGCATCCCAGCAGCCGGCGAAGAGCCCCGCCACGCCCACCAAGACACCCGACACGGCGAAGGACACGAACGGTTCGGATTCCGCTTCCGGTGACGCCAAGGGCTCCGGTCCGGGCTCCGTACAGCCCGCCGCGAAGCAGCCGCGGAACACCGGCGACAGCGGCCCCGCCACCCTCGCCTGCGACGGCGGGAACACCAGGGTGACGCTCGCCCCCGTGACCCGCCCCGTCAACCACATGCTGCTCACCGTGACCAACACCGGCTCGAAGGCCTGCAACGCCTACCACTACCCGTTCCTGCGCTTCGGCGACGCCCAGTCGGCCCCGCGGGCCGTCGAGGCGAGCAAGCCGCAGGCCGTCGTCACCCTCGCGCCCGGCGCCACGGCCTACGCCGGTGTCATGACCGAATCCGCGGACGGAAGCGGCACTGGCGGTTACTCCACCAAGGACGTGACCGTCAGCTTCCAGGGCCGCGAGGGATCCGGCTCCAGCGGCCCGTCCACGGACATCACGCTCGGCAAGGACGTGTACGTCGACAGCTCCGCGTTCGTCACCCACTGGCAGACCTCCATGGACGACGCCCTGATGCACTGACCGTCACCCGGAGCGGGGCTTCGAGAAGGCGCACCACACGACCTTGCCCGGGTCGCGCTCGCCCACCCCCAGTGGTCGGCGAGCGCGGCCACGAGCAGCAGCCCACGCCCCGACTCCCCCTCGGGCACCCGCACCCCCGGCTCACCGTCACCGCTGTCGTGGACCTCCACCCGCAGCGCCCGGCCCTCTTCCCGCAACAGCATCCGCACCTGGTACCCGCGCCCTGGCGGCACCC
This sequence comes from Streptomyces finlayi, assembly GCF_014216315.1. Taxonomy (NCBI): domain Bacteria; kingdom Bacillati; phylum Actinomycetota; class Actinomycetes; order Kitasatosporales; family Streptomycetaceae; genus Streptomyces; species Streptomyces finlayi. The sequence goes on along the minus strand of NZ_CP045702.1, from coordinate 4,437,146 downwards.
CGTGCACCAGCGCGTTGGTCGCCAGCTCGCTCACACACAGCACCACGTCGTCCAGCCGCGCCCCGAACCCCCAGTCGAGGGCGGCCGCCCGCACGAACTCCCGTGCCGCAGGTACCGATCGGCGCTCACGGCGGTAGAACCGCTCGCGCAGCAGCGAGGGTTGCATCGTCTCGTTCATGGGACGACAGTCACACTCTGTGACTACGCTGACGCAGTACGCGCACCCGTACAGATTTCTTGTACGGGCCGCCCATGCGTGAAGTACGGACGAGGGTGGGAGTGGGGACCGTATGCACCCCAGGAAGCGGCAGCGCAAGAGCGCGTCGGCGATGAAACTCGTGGGCAAGCTGGTCGGCGTGTTCCGCACCGCGGCCGGCCTGACCCAGGCCCAGCTGGCGGAGCTGGTGGGCCACCAGGCGGAGACGATCGCCTCCATCGAACAGGGCAGACGTGCCCTGCTGCCGGACCTGGCACGCCAGTTGGACCGGCTGCTGGAGACGGCGGTGGAGAACATGCCGGAGGTCGACCTGATCCCGGCGTGGGCGGAGGAGTATCTGGATCTGGAACGGGAGGCACTGGCGCTGTCCTGGTTCGAGAACCAGGTTCTGCCGGGCCTGCTCCAGACCGAGAACTATGCGCGGGCGGTGTTCCGTAGCAAGGTCCCCGTGATCAGCGAAGACGACATCGTCGCGCAGGCGGCCACCCGACTGGAGCGCCAGGAGATCCTGCACCGCCCGGTACCCCCGACTACGAGTTTCATCATCTCGGAGGCCATTCTCCGGGACCGTCTCGGCGGCAACGAGGTGTACACAGAAACCCTGCGCCACCTCTGCACGTGTTCGAGCTTGCCGGGCATCACACTCCAAGTGATGCCGCTCGGCCGCCAGACTCACGCGGCACTCGCCGGTCCCTTCATCCTGCTGGAAACGCCCAACTTCCAGCACCTCGTGTACACCGAAACCCAGCGGGGCAGCCAGATCGTCGCGGACCCGGATGAGGTCAGCATCCTGGCGCAGAAATATGCGATGCTGCGAACCCAGGCCCTCAACACCGAGGACACGAAAGGCCTGTTGGAAAACACCCCCGACCCGTCCGTCAGCGGCTGGTGCGCGGAACCGGACGCCACCGCGTCGATCACGTCCTCGGCCACGACCGACGACCCGGACGGCACGGACGTCGTCGTGGAGACCGCGCCGGACGGCCGTCGGCTCACCCTCCACATCAACCGCGTACTCCAGCCGGGCCGCCCCGCCGAAGGCCAGGCACTGGGTCACGTGACCGCGGACGCGCCCCTGCCCGACGGCACCGAGGCACGCACGGTATTCGTCCTCGTGCGCTGAGTACGACAGCTCATGCGGCGATCCTGGGCGCCGAGTTGACTCGTACGCATGCTCGATGACCTCACGGACCTCCGCGACTCCCGCGCCTGGATCGCCCCGCTCGTCTCCACGCTCGTCACGCTGCCGCTCGCGTTCTTCGCCATCGTCTTCGGCGGACTCTCGCCGATGGCCTGCGACTCCTGCTCGGACACGGAATCGGACCGCTTCGACGCGAGCTTCGGCCCGGCATGGACCGTGCTCTGCTGCGGCCTGGTGCTCTCACTGATCCTGCTGGTGGTCGCCTGGGCAGTCCCGTGGCAGCAACGCAACGCCGCCCGCCGGGTGCTCATCACCGTGCTCGCGCCCGCCTCGGTGTTCCTCACCTACGTGACGTTCGCGGCCCTGATCGACTGGCCGTAAGGAACCCACGCGGGAACCGGACGCCCGACGCCTGTGGGGCCGATACCCATGGCTCGTGACACTCGAGTCACGCCAGCGACTCCGCCATGTCCTCCGCCTGCTTCAGGACTCGCTCGATCGCCGCGGGCTGCTTGTCCGGCGGATAGCCGTACTTGCGCAGCAGCCGGAGCACGCGGGCCATGATCCGGTCCCGGGCCTGCTCCTTCATCCTCCAGTCGACCGTGACGTCCTTGCGGATCTGCTCGTACAGCTCGTGCGCGATCCGCGCGAGGATTGAGTCCTCCATCTGCTCGACCGCCGAGGGATCGGCCGCCAGCGCGTCGTAGAAGGCCAACTCGTCCTCCGTCAGACCGAGCGTCTTGGCCCGGCCCCGGTCGGCGGACACCTCCTGCGCCAGTTCTACGAGGAACTTCATGAACTCGGCCGCTGTCAGAAGCCCGTTCGTATACCTGTTCATCGCGGCCCCCACCCGATTGGTGAAGGTCTCCTGCCGCGTGAGGTTGCGGGGATGCGCGTCCCTGATCTCCTTGAGCAACGCCCGCCGCAGTGCCTCGATGGCGAGGTTCGGATGCTTGGACGCCTGGAGCTTCTGCAGCATCGACGCGTCCAGATGCGACAGATCCGGCTTGGTGAGCCCGGCCGCGTCATAGATGTCCACCACCCCGTCGGCCGCGACGACCGAGGCATTGAGCTGGGCGATCAGCAGCTCGACGTCCGCCGCCGTTGCGGTGCCCTGTTCCTCCCTCTCCTCGGCGGTGTACTTCTCCCGCGACTTGCTCACGGTCTCGAAGAACCGGATGTCGGGCAGCAGGTCCTGCACGCGCGGATCGGTCGGGCAGAGCGAGAACGCCTGACGGAGCAGACCCGCGTGGTACATGAACCGTTGTCTGCGCGTCGCCTGCTCGGGCTCCAGCCCCGGCTCCGGCGTGATCAGGAACTCCAGTACCGCGGTGAGCGCCTCCCGGTAGGCACGCGAGCCACCCGCCGCGAGGACACGGCGCCACTGGCAACCGTGCAGGACATCAACGATCTGCTGATGGCTCTCCCGCACCAACTGGACGGCCCCCGAAAGGTCAGCGCCCAGCATGGGGTCCGCCTGATCCTGTTCGGAGTACTCGGCTAGGGCTTCCTTGATCTCCCGCATGACGCCCTGGAAGTCGACGACCAGCCCGGACGGCTTCCCCGGCCAGGTGCGGTTGACGCGGGCGATGGCCTGCATGAGTGCGGCCCCGCGCATGCGCTTGTCCAGGTAGAGCGTGTGCAGAGGCGGCGCGTCGAAGCCGGTCAGCCACAGGGACTGGACGATGACCAACTCCAGTTCGTCGTCAGCATCGGTCACCCGCTCCTGGATCTTCTTCAGCTGGGTGGATGTGCGGACGTAGTCGGCGACCTCCTCGCCGTCCGTGGCGGAGTTGCCGGTGAAGACGACGCGGATGCGCCCGGTGTCGTCGGTCAGCAGCTGCGACTTCGGGTCGCGTGCCCCGGCCCAGTCCGGACGACGCCGGATCACCTCCTCGAACAGCCGGGCAGCGATCGCGCGGGAGGCACAGACGACCATGCCCTTGCCCGGCCGGCCGGTCAGCTTTCTCATCTCTGTGCTGCGCGCGTCCCAGTGATCCAGTAGGTGCTCGGCCAGTTCGCGGATACGTCCGGACGAACCGATCAAGTCCTCGTACCGCCCGAACTGCTGACGGGCGGCTCGCTTCTCGTCCTCGTCCAGCCCTTCGATCAACCCCTCCGCGCGGGCGTCGAGATCGTCGAGGTCGACGTCCTTGATGAGATCGACGTTGACGAGATGGGGCTCGTAGAAGACGGGCACGGTCGCCCCGTCGTCCACGGCCTGCGTGAGGTCGTAGGTGTGGATGTTCCCGCCGAAAACGCCCTGCGTGCTACCCGTGCCGTTGTTGATGGGAGTGCCGGTGAATGCGATGAAGGTGGCGTTCGGGAGGGCGTCGCGCAGGTTGCGGGCGTAGCCGTCGATGAAGTCGTAGTGGCTGCGGTGAGCCTCGTCGACGACGACGATCACATCGCGGCGCGGCGAGATCTGCGGATGCCGGACACCGGCCTTGCGCTCGGCCTCGGTCAGCCGGAACTTCTGGAGCGTCGCGAAGACGACCCCGCCGTTGCTCTCCGGGCTGTTCAGCAGCTCTCGGAGCTGCCCCGCGTCGTCGGCCGTCTGCGGCTCCTCCTTGATCCTCTTACGGAGGGTGTCGCTGGCGATGAAAGTCCGGTACAGCTGGTCGTCAAGGTCGATCCGGTCCGTCAGCATGACGAAGGTAGGGCTGGACAGCTCGGGCGTCGATGCCGCCTTTCCCACATAGAAGAGCATCTCCTCGCTCTTGCCCGCCCCCTGCGTATGCCAGACGACACCCGCCCTGCCGTCGGTCGCGAGGGCCGACTCGGTGGCCCGGACAGCCGCGTTCACGGCGAAGTACTGGTGCGCCTTGGCGAGCTTGACGGTGTTGACGTCGCCTGACTTCTCGGCGGAGTACGAGAGGAAGTGCCCGATCAGGTCCAGGAGACGGGCCGGCTCGAACGCCCCGTACAACATGCGCTCCAGGGCCCGCCCGTCCTGGCGCTCGTGCTTGCGCAACATGCGGTCGTGGTCATCGGCGTGCCAGGGGGCCATGTGCTGCCAGGGGGTGAACGGCGTGCCCATGCGAGCGGTGATCCCGTCGGAGGCGAGCATGACGAGGAACGTGGCGAACGTACCGGTCTGCTTCAGCTCGCGCCGGTAGCCCTGGAGTTGGTCGTATGCCGTGCGGGCGCTGTCGTTGCCGTCGGCCTTCTTCAACTCCATGACGGCGAGCGGCAGACCGTTCACATACAGGACGACGTCGAATATGAACGTCCGGTCCTTGACGCTCTTGACCCGGACCTGGCTGGCGGCGATCAGGTCGTTGGCATGCGGATCGCCGAAGTCGACGGGCCGGATGACGGCGTGCCGTGTGTCGCCGGTGGCGGGGTCGTCGTACGGGACAGAGACGCCACCGGTCAGCCGCTCGTAGAACCGGTGGTTCTCGCGCAGGTCGTGCTGGGTGAGCTGGGTGAGGAGCAGAGGTATCGCGTCGTCGGCCACGCTCTCGGGCAACTGCGGGTAGCGGCGCCGGATCGCCTTGCGGAGGTTCGGGTAAAGGACGAGGTCCACCCACCCCTTCCGCACCCCGTACGAGGGCCCCAACTCGGCCCCGGGCACGTGCTGCCACCCGATTTCACCGAGCACCCCGAGGGCGTGCAGCTCCAACTCCTGTTCGGTGAGCCGGTCGATGGGGGGCTCGCCGGTGGGGTGGGCGTTCCTCATACGGCCCCCTCTACGACGCGGGTCGCGTCCTTGACACGGAGCTTTCCGGTGACGAGCTGAGGGAGGAGGGTGTCGCGGAGGTCGGCGAGGGTGCGGTTTTCGTTGGCAGTCTGCATTACGGTGGCGTGCAGCGCGTCGAGTTCCGCCGACAGCCGTTCACGTTCACCGACGACAGGTAGACGAATTCGCCAGCCGGGCATTTCCTTGAGCGGCAGCCGATCGACGGTTGCGCCGTGAATCGTGCGCCGCTTGATCTCCTCCTGGAACGAGGGCGCCAAGTACGCATGGAGGAGCAACGTGCCACTGACCGACGGCGTTTTGCTGCGCAGAAGTGCCATACGACGCCCGAGGCCTCCCCTAACTTCCGGCGGCATGAGAGCCGCATCGCCAAGGCGCGTTTCGTAGGAGAAGAGCACGTCTCCCCCTTGCGGCTGCACGCGACGAGTCCAGCGAGGAAAGTCACCCTCTGAGAGATGAGCGGACTCAGCCAGATCCAAGTAGCCCTTCTTAAGGCTGCTGATGCTGAGAAACCAGGGGCCGGTTGGCGTCTTCTGAGGGGTTGCATGCGGACCATCGAAGAGTTTGGCCAGGTCGCCGAGCACCTCCGATGCACTGCCTTTTTCTGCATCTTCGTAGCAGGCTGCGGCGAGGCTCAGGCAGGTGTTCCGGATGCCCTCATTGAGGGCAATCTTGTGGTCCAGCGCGCCGAGCACCTCGGCAATCGCTCGCTGCTCACCGAAAGGCGGATACGGGACATTCAAACCTTTGATCGAGGTTAGAGGAGTTGAAATACCCGGAACCCCAACTGTCGACGCGTGCGCCAGAATGCTACTTTTTCCATACTGAGACTTAAACCAGTAGTAATAGAATTCTGGACATCCTCGACTTTCATCCAAGCGAGACTTCACTTGACTCGATCCGATCACATATCGCGAAAATCGCGGATTGCGCGGGATCATCGAAACTTGCCCAATTGTTCCCCTGTGCGTGAAAATCAGATCGCCGGGTTGAACATTCGCCGACGCCAGATCATCAGCCTTCTCATGTGAGATATAGACGAACTCTTCATCAACGAAGATGCCTTTCGCGAGATTTACACCTCGCACCACCGGCACACCGACCGTGGTGTAATTTTCTTTTGTGATCTTCGAACCGAATGGCCCCATAGCGAAAGCTCCCCGTGCAGCAGCGGCCAACGAGCCGAAGGGAACGAAGCTGAACTCCCCCATCACACCCTCCCCAGCTGCTCATCTACAATCTTCGCCAACCGCTCCGACTCCGCGAACTGCTCCCGCAACAACGCCGAAAGCCGCGCGATCTTCGCCTCCACCGGCTCCGCCTCCGGATCGACCTCTACCTCCGTCGTACCCACGTACCGCCCCGGCGTCAGCACGAAGTCGTGCTCGGCAACCGTCCCCAGGCCCACACTCGCGCAGAAACCGGGCACGTCCTCGTACGCCCCCGCCCCCTCCGCGCCCCGCCACGCCCGCACCACATCCCCGATGCGGCCGACGATCTCCTCCTGAGTCAGCTCCTTGAGAGTCCGGTTCTTCATCACGCCGAACTCGCGCGCATCGATGAACAGAACCTCGCCCTTACGCCCCCGCACCCACTCCGAGTGCCGCCCCTTACCCTCCGCGAGGAACCACAGGCACGCCGGGATCTGGGTCGACCGGAAGAGCTGTCCCGGCAGGGCGATCATGCACATCACCAGGTCGTCCTCGACCATGCCCCGGCGGATGTCACCTTCGCCGGACTGCTTACTGCTCATCGAGCCGTTGGCCAGGACCACGCCCGCCCGGCCGCTCGGCGCGAGTTTGCTGATCATGTGCTGGAGCCACGCGTAGTTCGCGTTGCCGACGGGCGGAGCCCCGTACACCCACCGCCGGTCCATGCCGAGCATCTCCCCACCCCAGTCGGAGATGTTGAACGGCGGGTTGGCCATCACCACATCCGCCTTGAGCGCCGGGTGCTGGTCGTTGCGGAAGGTGTCGGCCGGCTCGTCCCCGAGGTTGGCCTCGACTCCGTGGATGGCCAGGTTCATATGGGCCAGCTGCCAGGTGGTCTGGTTGAGTTCCTGGCCGTACACCGCGACGTTCAGCGGGTTGCCGCCGTGCGACTCGATGAACTTCTCCGCCTGCACGAACATGCCGCCCGACCCGCACGCCGGGTCGTAGACCCGCTCGCCCGGCTGCGGCTCCAGGACCTCCACCAAGAGCTGCACCACGCTCTCCGGGGTGAAGTACTCCCCGCCCTTGCGGCCCTCCTTGAGCGCGAACTCGGCCAGGAAGTACTCGTACACCTCCCCCATGATGTCCCGCGCGCCCTTGCGGCGGCCGTCGTCACCGAGCTGTTCCTGGAAGGCGAGCCGGTCCAGCAGCCTGATCAGTCCGACGAGACGTTCCTCATCGACCCGGCCGCTGGCGTAGATCTTGGGCAGGGTCTTCTTCAGCGCCGGGTTCTGCGCCTCGATCGCCAGCATCGCCGCGTCGATCGCCTCGCCGACGGTCTGGCCCTCCACGGTCGTGCCGGCCCGTTCGAGCACAGCCTCCCAGCGTGCGGTCTGGGGTACGTAGAAGATGCCGGCGCCCGTGTACTCGCGCCGCTCCTCCAGCGTGACGAGGATGTCCTCCTCGCTCCAGCCGCCCTCCTCCCGCAGCTCTGCCTCCAGCTGGGCGCGCTTCTCGCTCATCGCGGCCGAGACGTATTTGAGGAACACGAGGCCCAGTACGAAGTGCTTGTAGGCGGCGGCGTCCAGGCTTCCGCGCAGCTTGTCCGCGGCCTGCCAAAGGATCTGCTTCATGTCGGCGGGTTCGGTCTTCTTACGGGGTGGCACGGGGCACTCGTCTCTCTCGTGGTTCACAAAAGGGTGCGTCAGACCCGGGGTCCCGGATCGGACCGCTTGCGCAGTCGAAGGTCGCCGTCCGCGACACCCGCCGCCAGCCGCTCGGCCAGCATGTCCAGCGCCGTCAGCTGCCGCCGTACCTCGGTACGGTGACGTTCCGTTTCGGCCAGGACGGCTTCGAGGTCGGCGATCTCCTCCACCGGCAGCTGCGGCAGGTCCATGTCCTTCACGCTCACCCGCCGTACGAGCGATCCGCTGCCGCGCTGCTGGTTGCGAGGTGCGGCCAGCAGGCGGGCCAGCGCATGAGGGCGCATCCACAGGCGCTCCGGACGGACCGTCTCACCCTCCGCCAGGTCCATCAGATACTTCCGGTAAGCAGCGATCCGCAGCCCCTGCACCGGCGCCAGCAACACACAGCCGCCCGCGTCGTCCACCTGCGTGCGCACACCGTGCTCGGTGAGCAGAAAGACGTCGCCCTGCTCGGTCATCAGGCTCTGTGGATAGGCGGCGAGATCCTCCAGCATGATCCGTCGCTCCCCGATCGGCAGGGCGCCCAGCATCTCCTCCCGGCCGATCACCGGGACACCCGCGTCACCGATGTCGCTTTCCCTGATGCGATGCCCGGACAGGAGCCTGAGCTGCCCTGCCCTCAGCTGCCCACCGATCTTGAAGTGCTCGGCACGATGCTCCCTCTTCCCGACCCCGAGATCGCCGATCCACTGCTTCAGATGGGGCAGTGCCGCGAAGGCGCTCTGTCGTGCCTCCACTGTCGCCGCGAAATGATCAAGGCCCTTCTCCGGGGACGCGAGCCGATGCGCGGGCAGCACGGAACGCCCGTCCAACAGGGATGGGCTGCCGGAGCGGGCGGCCGTCGGCATCCACTGCGCCTCCTGGGACACCGGAGTCTCCTTGCTCCGCAGCAGCCCCACGACATTCTCCGGCCAGGCATCGCCGACCCTGCGAGCCAGGCGGTCGGCATCGATCAGCAGCACCTGAGCGGCTTCGCGCGAGCGCCGGGCTTCTCCTCGCAGCACCAGCAGGGCGTGCTCGGCGCCGGTGCGGAAGGTATGGATGCGGCGGGGCAGTTGGACGATCGCCTCGACAGCACCCAGCTTGAACAGATCCTCACGCATCCGCGCGTTGGCCGTCACGACTCCGCCACGCGGGCGGGAGAGCGTCCAGGAGGGAACGACCACGAGCCCCTGGCCTTCCGGCCCCAGACGCCGAATCGTCTCCCACGCCCACCGCAGGGGACCCTCCTCATCGCGTTCGTGCTCTCCCGAGGCGTACGGCGGATCGGCGACCACGAAGTCCCCGTCGGGAAAACTCGATGCCGCCGGGTCCGCGGCCCCCGGAACCAGCGACCACTCGGCACGTGGACGGAGCTCGTCCAGCTCCCATGGCTCGGCGCAGACCAAGATCTCTCCCGCGGCCCAATGCGCCAGCAGCCGGTATTCCAGTACCTTCCGCCTCACCGGGTCGGACTCCACCGCGGCGACACGGTTCTCGCCGTCATCGGCATCGAGGGCAAGCAGTACGTCTCCGGTGCCGGCACACAGGTTGAGCACAGCCGTCGGCTCCGCAACCGACAGAACGGGCCCCGCGAGCGCGTCGATCAGCTCGACAACCGGCCGAGGCGTCGCGTCCATCGCAAGGTCGGACTCAAGCCGGCCGGCCAGCTGGAGCACCGCTTCAGCCGCCGCGCCGGCGCTCCCCAGCTCCGCGACGAGATCGCGCACGGTACGTACCAGCTCGGAATCCGCACGGTCGAAATCAGGCAGAAGGCTCGCAGGCAAGCTCTCCTCGATGCTGCCCCCGCCCTCCCCCTCCATCGCTGCGACAGCCAGCGCCTGGACGATCAGCTCGTCGGCCCCGAGTGTCCCGTGTGCGAGAGTCACCAGCCTCCGCAGCCGGAGCCCGTCGCGGAATCGCGCCCCGTAGGTCGGCAGTGTGCCGTCCGGTTGCGGCTCGCTAGTGGGCACCGGCCTCTCGTCGAGCCACTTCCCGATCTCCTCCGCGTCGAACAGAGGCTTGCTCTCGGTGCCACCGATCGCGTCGGGAAAAGATGCGTGCCTGCGTCGCCAGTTACTGACCGTGGGCCGGCCGACCTCGGCGAGTTCCTTGATCTCGCCGAGGGTGACCGGCTCGTACCGCCGTAGCTCCGTCACAGCACAATCTCCTCCTCACCCGAGAGAACCCGGGCCTTGCGGGCCAGGACCGCAGGGACCCGGCTGTACTTCTCGTGGCGCGCCGCCAGCTCGGGAGCGACGAGGGCCGTCAGCTCGATGGCCGTACGGAAGTCCTCTTCCAGGTGGCGGTGCGAGACCCGCTCGTGGTGCGCGATGCGGTTGCGCAGAGTCCGCATGACCTCCAGCCGGTCGTGCAGGTCCTGGCGCCGCACTCCCTTGAAGCAGTGCCGCAACGCCGGGTTCCAGTACTTCATGTCGTAGTTGCCGTGGCCGCCCCTGCTGAGCAGCCCTACCCAGAAGCCGAACGACAGCGTGGCGACGACATCGCACGGGGCGGCGCCGTTTCCGCGTCGCGCCAGCCGGGCCTCGGCGTCACGGATGTCCTCCATGGCCCAGCGGTTGGGCTCCGCCCGCCGCAGGTTCCACCAGTCGCTCTGGCCGAACCTGCCGGTGAGCTGGCGGTGAATCCTGTTGCGCAGGCTCACCTCCAGGTCACGCAGAGGGCTGTGCAGCGCCCGGGCCGCCTCCGCGTCCCAGGCGTACAGGCGCAGCGCCACCACCACGTCGCCGTGGCACTCCTCCAGGAACGGCTGGAACCGCTCCGGAGAGATGGCCTCGACTAACTGCTCCTCACTGCTCTCCGTCATCGTCCGCACTTCCTTCCAGCCGGCCACCGTGTTAGGGTTCCCGGGTACGCCTTGGAGTCCTGTCACCGCTTGCTTCGCCGCATAGCACACAGCCCAGGGCAGAGCCTGGTGATACGCCCTGTACTGCCCACCGCAATTAGGCAGTGCAGGGCGTCACTGTTCCTGCTGTGAGAGTCGAGCTGACGCTCCCTCACCGCGATGAGATCAATCTAGCGCCTCCCCTGCCAGATGTGAAGCTATATGAGCGCGTACTTGTGAGAAGCCGGGTTCTCACTAACCGCAGAAATCTGTCGAGAACCTGAAAAGCGGGCCACGCCCTCGTCGTGACCCGCTCCAGTCCACCCGCTCAGCGCCCCAGCCGCTGCGCGACCTCGGTAGCCCAGTACGTCAGGATCATCTGCGCACCCGCCCGCCGGATCCCCGTCAGGCTCTCCAGGATCGCGGCGTCCCGGTCGATCCAGCCCCGCTCCGCGGCGGCCTCGATCATCGCGTACTCACCACTGATCTGGTACGCGGCCACCGGCACGTCCACCGACTCCGCGACCTTCGCCAGGATGTCGAGGTACGGTCCGGCCGGCTTGACCATGACCATGTCGGCACCCTCGTCGAGGTCGAGCGCCAGCTCGCGCATGGACTCGCGGGTGTTCGCCGGGTCCTGCTGGTACGTCTTGCGGTCGCCCTTGAGCGAGGAACCGACCGCCTCACGGAACGGCCCGTAGAACGCGGACGAGTACTTCGCGGTGTAGGCGAGGATCGACACGTCCTCGTGCCCGGTCTGGTCCAGCGCGTCACGGATGACGCCGACCTGGCCGTCCATCATGCCGCTGGGGCCGACCACATGGGCGCCCGCGTCCGCCTGGACCTGCGACATCTCGGCGTACCGCTCCAGCGTGGCGTCGTTGTCGACCCGCCCGTCCTCCGTCAGCACGCCGCAGTGCCCGTGGTCGGTGTACTCGTCCAGACAGAGGTCTGACATGACCACGAGGTCGTCGCCCACCTCTTCCCGCACCGCCCGCAGCGCGATCTGCAGAATCCCCTCCGGGTCGGTGCCCGCTGTGCCCGTGGCGTCCTTCTTCTCGTCCAGCGGGACACCGAAGAGCATGATCCCCGAGACACCGGCCGCGACCGCGTCGACGGCGGCCTTCCGCAGGGTGTCCAGGGTGTGCTGCTGCACACCGGGCATGGCCGAGATCGGGACAGGCGCGGCGATGCCCTCGCGTACGAACGCGGGCAGGATCAGGTTCGCCGGGTGGAGCCGGGTCTCGGCGACCATGCGCCGCATCACGGGCGTCGTCCGCAGCCGCCGGGGGCGGGAGCCGGGGAAGTTTCCGTACACAGTCATCCCTCGACGATAGACCCGCACACAACACCGTCTTACCGACACCCGAGCCGGAAAACGGTGTGGGGGCCCGGCCGCCGAAGCGACCGGACCCCCACACCTGCAACAACGGAACCGGTCAGGTCGTCGTACGACGCCTCCGGGCACCCGGACGCCGCTCGCTCGGCCGGGTCACCGGGTCACCGGCCTCCTTGGCCGCGTCCCGGCGCTGCGCGCCGAACGCCGCAAGCGCCTCGGCCAGCTTGTGCACCGAGGGCTCCGGGGACAGCACGTCGACCCGCAGGCCGTGCTCCTCGGCGGTCTTCGCCGTGGCCGGGCCGATGCACGCGATCACCGTCACGTTGTGCGGCTTGCCCGCGATACCGACGAGGTTGCGCACGGTGGACGACGAGGTGAACAGCACCGCGTCGAACCCGCCGCCCTTGATGGCCTCACGCGTGTCGGCGGGCGGCGGCGAGGCGCGGACCGTGCGGTACGCGGTGACGTCGTCGACCTCCCAGCCCAGCTCGATGAGCCCGGCCACCAGGGTCTCGGTGGCGATGTCGGCACGCGGCAGGAAGACACGGTCGATCGGGTCGAAGACCGGGTCGTACGGCGGCCAGTCCTCCAGCAGCCCGGCGGCGGACTGCTCGCCGGACGGCACCAGGTCCGGCTTCACCCCGAAGTCGATCAGCGCGGCGGCCGTCTGCTCACCGACGGCCGCGACCTTGATCCCGGCGAAGGCACGGGCGTCGAGCCCGTACTCCTCGAACTTCTCCCGGACGGCCTTCACCGCGTTGACGGACGTGAAGGCGATCCACTCGTAGCGGCCCGTGACCAGGCCCTTGACCGCGCGCTCCATCTGCTGGGGCGTACGCGGCGGCTCGACGGCGATCGTCGGCACCTCGTGCGGCACCGCGCCGTAGGAACGCAGCTGGTCGGAGAGCGAAGCCGCCTGCTCCTTGGTGCGCGGCACGAGCACATTCCAGCCGAACATCGGCTTGGACTCGAACCACGCGAGCTGCTCGCGCTGGGCGGCGGAGCTGCGCTCGCCGACCACGGCTATGACGGGCTGGTGCCCGTCGGGCGACGGGAGCACCTTCGTCTGCTTGAACAGCTGCGCGATCGTGCCGAGCGTCGCCGTCCAGGTCCGCTGGCGGGTCGTCGTACCGGCGATCGTGACGGTCAGCGGGGTGTCGGGCTTGCGACCCGCCGAGACCAGCTCACCGGCGGCTGCGGCCACCGAGTCGAGCGTGGTGGACACCACGGCCGTGGCGTCGCTCGCGCCGACCTCGGCCCAGCAGCGGTCCGAAGCCGTACGCGCGTCGACGAAACGGACGTCGGCGCCCTGCGCGTCGCGCAGCGGCACGCCGGCGTACGCGGGCACGCCCACGGCGTTGGCGACACCGGGCACGACCTCGAAGGGCACGCCGGCGGCGGCGCAGGCGAGCATCTCCGCGCCCCCGGACCCGTCCAGCCCGGGGTCACCCGAAATGGCTCGCACGACCCGCCTGCCGCCCTTGGCGGCCTCCATGACAAGATTGGCCGCATCCCTGAGAACGGGCACCCCGACGGCTGTTGACGACACGTCAACAACCGTCAGCTCAGGCGTGCTTACGCCTGCCCGCGCATGGCAGCGGACGATGTCGAGGACGTGTGGTTCCGCGACAAGGACGTCCGCGCTCGCGAGCGCCTCGACGGCGCGCAGAGTCAGCAGTCCCGGGTCGCCGGGACCGGCGCCGAGGAAGGTGACGTGCCCTGCGGGCAGGACAGGAAAATCGGATGCGGCGGGGCCGGTGGGGCTCAAAGTGCTCGCTCCCCCATAAGACCGGCCGCACCCTTGGCGAGCATCTCGGCCGCGAGCTCGCGACCGAGGGCCGCCGCGTCGTCGTGCGACGTGGGGACGGGACCGGTGGTGGACAACTGCACCAGCGAGGAACCGTCGGTCGAACCGACGACCCCGCGCAGACGCAGTTCGTTGACAGTCTGTCCGTCGGCCAGGAGGTCGGCCAGCGCACCCACAGGTGCGGAGCAGCCGGCCTCCAGGGCGGCGAGCAGGGCGCGTTCGGCGGTCACGGCGGCCCGGGTGTACGGGTCGTCGAGCTCGGCGAGCGCTGCGGCGAGGTCCGTGCTGGATGCAGCACATTCGATCGCCAGTGCTCCCTGACCGGGAGCGGGAAGAATGGTGTCGACCGGCAGGAAGTCGGTCACCTCACCGGTCCGGCCGAGGCGGCTGAGCCCTGCGGCGGCGAGTACCACCGCGTCGAGCTCCCCGCTCCGTACGAATCCGATGCGCGTATCGACGTTGCCCCGGATCGGCACGGTCTCGATGTCGAGGCCGTGGGACCGGGCGTACGCGTTGAGCTGCGCCATGCGGCGCGGCGAGCCGGTGCCGATGCGGGCACCGGACGGCAGCTGCTCGAAGGTCAGCCCGTCCCGCGCCACCAGCACGTCACGCGGGTCCTCGCGCTCCGGCACCGCGGCCAGGACGAGGCCTTCGGGCTGGGCCGTCGGCAGGTCCTTCAGCGAGTGGACCGCGAAGTCCACCTCGCCGCGCAGGAGCGCCTCCCGCAGAGCGGCGACGAATACGCCGGTCCCGCCGATCTGCGCGAGGTGCTCCTTGGAGGTGTCTCCGTACGTGGTGATCTCGACGAGCTCGACGGCACGCCCGGTCACCTCCCTGACCGCTTCTGCGACCAGGCCGGACTGCGCCATGGCGAGCTTGCTGCGGCGGGTTCCCAGCCGGAGCGGCGCCGGGGCCGGCGCGCCCAGGGATGAGTTGTCGGTCATGACCGCCCTCTATTCGGGTCGTTCAGGTCTGCCCGGGAGACGGCGGCGACCGTCTGCGGGTCAAGGTCGAAGAGTTCCCGCAGCGCATCGGCGTACCCGGCGCCGCCGGGCTCGCTGGCGAGCTGCTTGACCCGCACGGTGGGCGCGTGCAGGAGCTTGTCGACGACGCGGCGCACAGTCTGTGTGATCTCTGCGCGCTGCTTGTCGTCCAGGTCGGGGAGGCGTCCGTCGAGCCGCGCGATCTCGCCGGCCACCACATCGGCGGCCATGGTGCGCAGGGCGACGACGGTCGGGGTGATGTGGGCGGCGCGCTGGGCGGCGCCGAAGGCGGCGACCTCGTCGGCGACGATGGTGCGCACCTGGTCCACATCGACGGCCATCGGGGCGTCCGCCGACG
Source organism: Streptomyces finlayi (assembly GCF_014216315.1). NCBI lineage: Bacteria > Bacillati > Actinomycetota > Actinomycetes > Kitasatosporales > Streptomycetaceae > Streptomyces > Streptomyces finlayi. The sequence goes on along the minus strand of NZ_CP045702.1, from coordinate 4,421,920 downwards.
CCTCGGCGAGCGACTCGATGTCGACGAGACGCACACCGTCGATGCGGTGGGTCGCACCGTCGATGTCGCGCGGCATGGCGAGGTCGAGGAGGGCGAGCCGGGCGGGGCCGGAGTTCTGGGCGGGCACGGTGGCCCGGCGGACGGTCCGTTCCGGCGCCGTGGCGGAACCGTTCTCCACCCACACGGCGTGCTGGTCCAGCTCCGCGGTGGCGGCGAAGGGCGCGGCGGGCGCCTCGGCTGCGGCGTCGAACGCCACTCCGAGCGCCTCGGCGACGGCCTCGGCGGTCAGGACGAGACCCGTCGCACCGGTGCAGGAGACGACGACGTCGGCACGTGTCAGTTCGCCGGAGACCGCGGCCATTTCCACGGCGCGGGCAGCGGTACCGCCCTGCCCGAGGATCTCGACGAGCCGGTCGGCGCGGGCCCTGGTCCGGTTGGCGACGACGATCTCGGCGACACCGGTACGGGCCAGGGTGGCGGCGGCCAGCGAGGACATCGAGCCGGCGCCGATCACCAGGGCGCGCTTGCCGCCCGCCCAGTCGGTGACGTCCGCACCGTCGGCCAGCTGCTGGAGACCGAAGGTGACGAGCGACTGCCCGGCCCGGTCGATCCCGGTCTCGCTGTGCGCGCGCTTGCCGACCCGCAGGGCCTGCTGGAAGAGGTCGTTCAGCAGACGGCCGGCGGTGTGGTGCTCCTGCCCCAGCGCGAGCGCGTCCTTGATCTGGCCGAGGATCTGGCCCTCGCCGACGACCATCGAGTCGAGGCCGCAGGCCACCGAGAAGAGGTGGTGGACGGCCCGGTCCTCGTAGTGCACATAGAGATAGGGAGTGAGCTCGTCGAGACCGACCCCGCTGTGCTGGGCGAGCAGCGTGGACAGCTCGGCGACGCCCGCGTGGAACTTGTCCACGTCGGCGTACAGCTCGATGCGGTTGCAGGTCGCCAGGACGGCCGCCTCGGTCGCGGGCTCCGCGGCGAGGGTGTCCTGCAACAGCTTGGCCTGGATCTCGGCGGCCAGCGAGGCCCGCTCCAGTACGGAGACGGGGGCGCTGCGATGGCTCAGACCTACGACGAGGAGGCTCATGCCGGCATCACGGCGGGAATGTCCCCGTCGGGTCCCTTCCGGCTCGCGGGAGTGGCACGCAGGGGCGGCGCGTCGTCCTGCTCGGCGTTGCTCCCCGACGCTTCCTCGCCGGCCTTGCGCTGCTCGTGGAAGGCGAGGATCTGCAGTTCGATGGAGAGGTCGACCTTGCGCACGTCGACGCCGTCGGGCACGGAGAGCACCGTCGGGGCGAAGTTCAGGATGGAGGTCACACCCGCGGCGACGAGCCGGTCGCAGACCTGCTGCGCGGCACCGGCCGGGGTGGAGATGACACCGATCGACACACCGTTGTCGCTGATGATCCTCTCCAGCTCGTCGCTGTGCTGGACGGCGATCCCGGCGACCGGCGTACCCGCCATGGCGGGATCGGCGTCGATCAGGGCCGCGACGCGGAAGCCACGGGAGGCGAAGCCGCCGTAGTTCGCGAGGGCGGCACCGAGGTTACCGATGCCGACGATGACGACCGGCCAGTCCTGGGTGAGCCCGAGCTCGCGGGAGATCTGGTAGACGAGATACTCCACGTCGTACCCGACACCACGCGTTCCGTAGGAGCCCAGGTAGCTGAAGTCCTTGCGGAGCTTGGCGGAGTTGACCCCCGCCGCCGCGGCGAGTTCCTCGGACGAGACCGTGGGAACCGAGCGCTCGGAGAGCCCCGTCAGCGCGCGGAGGTACAACGGAAGTCGGGCGACGGTGGCCTCGGGAATTCCTCGGCTACGGGTCGCCGGTCGGTGAGTTCGGCCAGTTGCCACGGTGCTCCTGCGGGATGAGCGGGGCTGCAGGCGGCCGTATGTCCCAGGACCGCCCCGTCGAATGCAGGCTATGTCTTTGTGAACGCGTGCACAAAGATGATGTCCGTTTTGTCCGGTCAAAGTGACCGGGGTCACGCGCATTCCCTGCGCGATCCCGGAACCTTGGACCGCATCAGCCCGTTGCGGGCGCGAAGGGGGCAAGGCGGTACACACTCCTCACGTCGACGCCCCCGAGACCACTCAAAACGCCCATGATGTTAACCGGGTTTCAGTCAGGTACCCAGCGCCCTGCGCAACCTGTCCGGGTCCACCCGCCAGAACGTGTGCTGCTCGTCATCCACGAGGACCACCGGAATCTGCTCCCAGTACTCCTTGTACAGCGCCTCGTCCTGCGTGATGTCCTTCTCCACCCACGACGCGCCCGTCTCCTCGCAGACCGTGCGCACCACGAGCCTCGCGTCGTCGCAGAGGTGGCAGCCCGGTTTGCCCACCAGGGTCACCACGCGGTCCGCGGGCTTCTTCTTCGTACGACGCAGCAGTGCACTCATGCCTACATTCTGCTCCCGTCCGCACCCGCCCCACCGGCGCCCGGATCACCCGTTCCACCAAGCCGTTCCGGAGAGTTCACGACTTCGCGTCCCAGCAGGTCGGGCAGTGACATACAGACTGGCTATGCTCACGGCATGGCCGCTCTTGGATGGCTCACACCCCGTAGGCGCTCCGCGACAGCACGGAGCGTCCTGGCAGGCGAGGCAGCAGCCGAGGCGGCGCGGAAGTCGTCGCTCGCCGCCGAATACTCCGCCGACGAGTCCCTTCTTCCCTCCGGGACCGAGGAACCCGCCTTCCCGGTCGCGGGGGACGACCGTGCCGCCGCATTCTTCGACCTCGACAACACCGTGATGCAGGGCGCCGCGCTCTTCCACTTCGGCCGCGGCCTGTACAAGCGGCAGTTCTTCCAGCGCCGCGAGCTGACCCGCTTCGCCTGGCAGCAGGCGTGGTTCCGGCTGGCCGGCGTCGAAGATCCCGACCACATGCAGGACGCCCGCGACAGCGCCCTGTCCATCGTCAAGGGCCACCGGGTCTCCGAGCTGATGTCCATCGGCGAGGAGATCTACGACGAATACATGGCCGACCGCATCTGGCCGGGCACCCGCGCCCTCGCCCAGGCGCACCTGGACGCCGGACAGAAGGTCTGGCTCGTCACGGCCGCCCCGGTGGAGACCGCCACGATCATCGCCCGCCGCCTCGGCCTGACCGGAGCCCTGGGCACGGTCGCCGAATCCGTCGACGGCGTCTACACGGGCCGCCTGGTCGGCGAGCCGCTGCACGGCCCCGCGAAGGCCGAGGCGGTACGCGCCCTGGCCGCCGCCGAGGGCCTGGACCTGGAGCGCTGCGCCGCCTACAGCGACTCGCACAACGACATCCCGATGCTCTCGCTGGTCGGCCACCCGTACGCGATCAACCCGGACACCAAGCTCCGTAAGCACGCCCGCGCCCTGGACTGGCGGCTGCGCGACTACCGCACCGGCCGCAAGGCGGCGAAGGTCGGCATCCCGGCAGCCGCCGGCGTGGGCGCCCTGGCAGGCGGCACCGTCGCCGCGGTCGCCCTGCGCCGCCGCCACCGCTGACCCACCGCTGACCCAGCGGGACCCGGCGGGCCGCACCCTCCCCCGCGCCGTCCGCTTCTCCTTGCTACGGAAGGGCCCCCGGCGCAGCCGCGCCCGGCACCCCGGAAAGCGGCCCGGCGGGCCCCGCATGGGCCACGCCCGGGCTTGTTCCGCCAATCGGTACGCCGGACCGCGCCTCCCCACCCACCGCTCCGGCCAGTCGGATCGCCATCCTCCGACCACAACCCGTCGCACCTACAGGCAGATCTCGAAGGAATTCGATCAACAACCGATCACCATGCGCTACTCAAACAGTCACTTAGAGGTCACGGAAACGACGTAACCGGTGATTTGAGCAACTGGGTGTAGTGCCGCCTGTACGAAGCGTTATTCTCCTCAGACGCATGACGGAGCCCCTCACCCGCTACGACGAGTGACGGATTTCGAACTGCACGTGATGGAAGCTCTGCCTCTGGGAGTCCCGTGTACCCACATGTCGGGGTTGACGCCTCGGGCCTGGCTACGCTGCGCGCAACGGTCGCCGACCGCTTGCGCGGCTTCGTCCCCACCGCGTACGCCGTCCCCGCCTTTGCCGCCCCTGCACCTGTCGGCCCCTGCTATGCCCTGGCCGAACGGAGTGCGGCGGTCGGAAGACGCAGCAACCGCGGCGCCACGACCACGTCAACCGTTCGTCGGCCGACGGCCGACAGCGACAGCGCTCGCATGATGGATCTTGTCGAGCGCGCACAGGCCGGTGAGGCTGACGCCTTCGGCCGCCTGTACGACCAGTACAGCGACACCGTGTACCGGTACATCTACTACCGCGTAGGAGGGAAGGCGACAGCGGAGGACCTCACCAGCGAGACCTTCCTGCGCGCACTCCGCCGTATCTCGACGTTCACCTGGCAGGGCCGCGACTTCGGTGCCTGGCTGGTCACCATCGCTCGAAACCTGGTCGCCGACCACTTCAAATCCAGTCGATTCCGACTGGAAGTGACCACCGGCGAAATGCTCGACGCCAACGAGGTCGAGCGAAGCCCCGAGGACTCCGTCCTGGAGTCCCTCTCCAACGCCGCACTGCTCCAGGCCGTGCGCCGACTCAATCCACAACAGCAGGAGTGCGTCACCCTTCGTTTCCTGCAAGGGCTCTCGGTCGCCGAGACCGCCCGGGTGATGGGCAAGAACGAGGGCGCGATCAAGACTCTCCAGTACCGCGCCGTCCGCACACTCGCCCGGCTCCTGCCGGACGACGCCCGTTAGACCGGCCCACGGTGACCGGCCCGTCACGCACTGGTCCGATCATCCTTCGCGCGTAACCCAAGTGCCGCGACGCTCGTTGTGCCGGTTGCAGGCCCCCTGTCGTCACACCATGACCGCTTCCACTCACTCGATCGAGTGGAAACGCTCAAGGTATGCAACCTTCCGGACGCTCAGGGGAGTCGACCGTCATGACGAGAGGAGGTGCCGCCAGTGATCGCAAACGTTTCGGCACACCGGCGGGCGAACGCCTTCGCCCAGGCCATGGAGGAGCAGTCGCTCCAGGGTGCGGCGGCCGTACAGCCCGAGGAGCCGGCCGAACAGGCCGACCACGGAGCGCTGTTGGCCCTGGCGAACGGCCTCGGTGAGCTACCGAAGCCCAAGTTGGACCCCGAGGTCAAAGTGGCGCAACGAGCCCAGCTCGTCGCCGCCATGGAGGCCATGTTCGCCGAGGGCGGTGCGTCCACGGGCCCTACGGTGCCCGAGCAACGGGGCAAGGGAGCCCACCGGGCTTCCCCGCTCCGGAAACTGCGCCCCCGCTCACGCTGGGCGAAAGGACTCACCGCCGGCGGACTCACCGTAGGTGTGGCCGCCGGAGCCTTCGGTGGAGTGGCCGCTGCCAGTTCGGACGCCCTGCCGGGTGATTCCCTGTACGGGCTGAAGCGCGGCATGGAAGACATCAACCTCGGTATGGCCAACGGCGACGCCGACCGCGGCGAGGCATACCTCGACCAGGCGTCCACCCGGCTCCATGAGGCACGACGCCTCATGGAGCGGGGCCGCTCGGGCGAAATGGACCATGAATCACTCGGCGAGGTCAGGCGCACGCTCGACCGCATGAGCCACGACGCCACGGAAGGCCACCGCCTTCTGCACACGGCCTACCAACGGGACGGCTCCATCGGCCCGATCCAGACCCTGGACTCCTTCTCCCGCTCGCACCGCGAGAGCTGGAGCAACCTCCGGGACCGGCTGCCCGTACAGCTGACCGACATCAGCGACAAGGTCAGCTCGGTCTTCGAGGCCATGGACGAGGAGGTCGCACCCCTCCAGTCACTGCTGCCCCGTACCCCGGAGCGGAGCGAGGAACCTCGCCGTACCAGCAGTCCCCAGGACGCCACCGCCCCGTCCGGCGGCGGCGCACCGGCACCGTCCTCACCCACCGCACCGCAGGACCGCACGGACCGGAGCACCCAGCCCGAACCGTCCGGATCCGGCAGCGGCCCGGCCGAGGGTCTGCTCGGCGGCGGCACGGACGGCCTGCTCGACGACCTCCCGACGGACGAGGTCACCCCGTCGCCCCCGGGCGGCGAGGTCAGCATGCCCCCGTCCCCCGACGTCACCCTCCCGCCCCTGCTCCCCGGCCTGCTCCCGGGCCTCGGCATCAACGGCGAGGACCTGAAGCCGTGAACCATGCCGGGCTGGGCCGTGCCCAGCCCGGCAATCCCGGTCCGGCCGCATCGAGCCCGTCCGGCGATTGAGGTCGGTGGCGCCCCTCGGGCGCCTCCGGCACCCCTCCGCGCACCCGGTCAGAAGAACACCGACCGCCGCTGCACCAGCAACTTGTACAACGTGTGCTGGATCTGCTCCCGCACCTGATCCGTCAGATTGAACATCAGCATCGGATCCTCCGCCGCCTCCGGCGGATAGCTGTCCGTGGGAATCGGCTCCCCGAACTGAATCGTCCACTTCGTCGGCAACGGCACCGCCCCCAGCGGCCCCAGCCACGGAAACGTCGGCGTGATCGGGAAGTACGGAATCCCCAGCACCCGCGCCAGGGTCTTCGAGTTGCCGATCATCGGGTAGATCTCCTCCGCGCCCACGATCGAGCACGGCACGATCGGCACCCCGGCCCGCAGCGCCGTCGACACGAAACCGCCCCGCCCGAAGCGCTGCAGCTTGTACCGGTCGCCGAACGGCTTCCCGATGCCCTTGAAGCCCTCCGGCATCACCCCCACGACCTCGCCCCTCTCCAGCAGCCGCTGAGCGTCCTCGGCACACGCCAGCGTGTGCCCGGCCTTCCGGGCCAGCTCGTTGACGACGGGCAGCATGAAGACCAGATCCGCGGCGAGCAGCCGCAGATGCCGGTTGGCCGGATGGTTGTCGTGCACGGCGACCTGGAGCATCAGCCCGTCAAGCGGCAGTGTCCCCGAGTGGTTGGCCACGATGAGCGCCCCGCCGTCGGACGGGATGTTCTCGATGCCCTTCACCTCGACCCGGAAGTACTTGTCCGCGAGCGGCCGGAGCATCGACATGAGGACCTGGTCGGTCAGCTCCTTGTCGTAGCCGAACTCGTCGACCTCGTAGTCACCGGTGACCCGCCGGCGCAGAAACGCCAGCCCACCGGCGATCCGCCGGTCCCAGTCGCCGCGCCCCGCCGCCTCCTGGGCCTCCTGCGGCGTCACCGCTCCCTCTTCGGCCTCCTCGGCACCCATGGGCACCTCTCCGCCCGGAAGGGCGCTCACAGGCGCCGCACCGGCCGCTGCGGACACCGACCTGCGCCGTGCGGGACGCTGCGCGCCCCCCGGCCGCGTACGGTCGTCGTCGAACGGAATGACCTTGGCATCCGCCATCGTCGATGCGCTCCTCTAATTGGCGCCGTGCGTGGAATGTGGCCCGCCCGCGAGGCGCGACTCCGCGAGCCGGTCGACGGCCCTGCCCACCGTCTCCGGCGGCAGCAGCCCCGGGCCCCGGCTGCGCGCGAACTCGGCGAACGTCTCCGCGGTGCTGAACCGCGGATGGAATCCGAGCGTCTCGCGCATCTGCACGGTGGAGACCACCCGCCCGTGCGTCAGCAGCCTGATCTGTTCCGGGGAGAAGTCCGTCATGCCGATCGTGCGGAGCGCCGAGCCCACCCAGGTGACGGCCGGCAGCAGCAGGGGCACCGTCGGCCGCCCCAGCCGCCGCGAGCACTGCGACAGGAGCAGCACCCCGTCGCCCGCGATGTTGAAGGTGCCACTGTTCAGCGTCCCGCGCCGCGGTTCGTGCGAGGCGATCCGCAGGACGTCGATGACGTCGTCCTCGTGGACGAACTGAAGCCTCGGGTCGTATCCGAAGACCGTCGGCAGGACGGGCAGCGCCAGATAGTCGGCCAGCGGAGAATCCGGGTCGGGCCCCAGGATGTTCGCGAACCGCAGGACACAGACGGCGACATCGGGTCTGCGGCGCGCGAAGCCCCGTACGTACCCCTCGACCTCGACGGCATCCTTGGCGAAGCCCCCGCTCGGCAGCGACTTGGCCGGCGTCGTCTCGGTGAAGACCGCCGGGTCGCGGGGCGCGGAGCCGTAGACGCTGGTACTGGACTTGATGACGAGCCGCTGGACGGTCGGCGACTTCTGGCAGGCACCGAGCAGCTGCATCGTGCCGATGACGTTGTTCTCCTTGACGGCCGTCCGGCCGCCCACGCCGAGCGCCTTCCCGGAGACGTCCAGATGGACGACCGTGTCGACGGAGTGCTCGGCCAGAACCCTCGCGATGGCGGGCTGCCGGATGTCCGCCATGACGAACTCGGCGTCACCGAGCCGGTGCCCGGGCGAGACGGCGTCGACGGCGATCACCCGGTCGACCCCGGGATCACGCTGGACACGCCGCACGAAGCGGCCTCCCAGTTGCCGGGCCACTCCTGTGACGAGCACGACCTTCCCCAAGATCAGCGCCTTCCGTCGGTACGTGAAGCGGGTGCCCTGCGAATCGGGGCACTCCCCTGAACGTCACCGTAGCGGGTGATGGTCGCCCTGTGACGACCCCATGGCGGGCCTTGCCGAAGCCTTGGCCCGAATAGCGCCGCAGCCCCCCCGCCGGATCGGCGGGAGGGCTGCGGTTTCACGAACTGCGTTCGCTTACTTCTTGTTGCGACGCTGAACGCGCGTGCGCTTGAGCAGCTTGCGGTGCTTCTTCTTGGCCATCCGCTTGCGCCGCTTCTTAATGACAGAGCCCACGACTACCCTCGCTCACTTCTTCTTCACTGGTGCGGGGCGTCTGGGCCCACACGACCTACGTCGGCCTAGCCTACCCGCCACTGGGTGAGGGGCGTAATCCGAGGGCGATGTCAGGCCGAATCCACCCCCACGAAGGACTCGCGGAGATACGCGTGCACCGCTTGCTCCGGGACCCGGAAGGACCTTCCCACCCGGATCGCGGGCAGATGACCACTGTGCACCAAGCGGTACACGGTCATCTTCGACACCCGCATGACCGAGGCGACTTCCGCCACGGTCAGAAATTTGACCTCGTTGAGAGGTACCTCGCTGCCAGCAGCCATGACCCACCTGTACCTTCCGCACGCGACGCGCACCGGCTTCCCCTCCGGTGACTCTTCGTCGATGTGCGCTCACTCCCCAGATTAGGGGCGGGTGATGCGAGTGGGGAAGAGGAGAGACCATCGGGCGCCTAATGTGACAGACGCGCCTGATTGAGCACATAGCGCGTCAACGGCCGGTAGTAGTCGGAGTGCACGGCATCATCAAGCGGAACGGCGACGGACACCCGCCCCTCGGCCTCCCCGACGAACAGCGCGGGGTCGTCCGTATCGGCCAGCCCGATCGCCTCGATGCCCAGCTGACCTGCCCCGCAGACCCATCCGTGGTCCCCGATGACGAGCTCCGGCAGCAGCCCGTGCCGGTCCGCCGCTTCTTCGAGCACGGCCCGAACCGGCAGCGGCGAGTGGGTGTGTGCGCCGGTTACATCATCGGCGCCCCGCACGCCGGGTTCGCGCACCAGCGCGACTCGTCGTACGTAGTCGATGCTGTACGTACGTACGCCGAACCGGGTCGTTATGTCGACACATCGCCCCTGCGCGGGGGTGAGTACGGGGCACCCCACCGCCGACAAGGCGTCTGCCAACTCGGCGTAGAACCCGAGCAGCCGATGCGGATGACCGGTCCCGAACAACACCGGAGCCCGGCGCTTCGCGGCCGCCGCCAACCGGTCGGCGAACGCCTCCAGGCCGGCCAGGGTGAGTTCCGGATCGATCACGTCAGAACCCGACACACACGCGGGATCGGGCGAGACCCCGCACTTGTCGGCCATGAGCCGCAGCAGATCCCGCTCGCCCCAGACCCACTCCGCGTCGAGCCCGAGGGTGACCCTGGGGTCCCGTGCCGCGAAGAGCCGATAGCTCCGCAGACTGTTCTCCCGCGTGGTGGCCACGGGTCCGGCCAGCCGGGCCGCCAGCAGATGAGCGCGCAGCGCTCCGATGCTCAACACCCTCCCGATGCTCCCGCACCGGTCCGGCCCACGGCCGCAAAAGCCCGAACCAGCCCCACCGTTGGCGTAACCGTTCCACGCCTCGCGCCGCGCCGCGCTCCGGCCAGCCGGCGAGCAACCGACGCTCCGTCAGGGCAGCAGCCCCCGCAGCGGGAACGCCGAACGCCGGGTCGCGAGCACCGCCTGGTCGAGCCGGTCCGCCGGATCGTAACCGGCCTCCCACGACTGCCAGGACGGCGTACGGCCGTCCGTCATCCGGGCCGGCCCCAACTGCCGGGTCCGCGCGTAGACCTCGTCCTTCCACGACGCCGGGATCATCGACTCCGGGTCGACCGGCGCGTGCGCGGCGATGCCCACCAGATGGGTCCAGGACCGCGGCACCACATCGACCACCGCGTACCCACCACCGCCGAGCGCCACCCACCGCCCGTCCGCGTACTTGTGCGCGAGATCGTGACACGCCTCCATGACAGCCCGCTGCGCGTCCAGAGAGACCGCGAGATGAGCCAGCGGGTCCTCGAAGTGCGTATCCGCCCCGTGCTGGGTCACCAGGACCTGCGGCCGGAAGTCCGCCAGCAGTTCGGGCACCACCGCGTGGAAGGCCCGCAGCCACCCCGCGTCCCCCGTACCGGCGGGCAGCGCCACGTTCACCGCACCCCCCTCACCGGCCCCGCCCCCGGTCTCCTCGGGCCACCCGGTCTGCGGGAACAGCGTCCGCGGATGCTCGTGCAGGGAAACGGTCAGCACCCTGGGGTCCTCCCAGAACGCGGCCTGCACCCCGTCCCCGTGGTGGACGTCCACATCGACGTAGGCGACCCGCTCCGCGCCGAGCTCCAGCATCCGCGCGATCGCGAGCGCCGGGTCGTTGTAGATACAGAAACCCGCGGCGCCACCCGGCATCGCGTGGTGCAGACCACCGGTGAAGTTCACGGCGTGAGCGGTCTCACCGCGCCACACCGCTTCGGCCGCCCCCACGGAGAGTCCGGCGATGAGGGCCGACGCCTCGTGCATCCCGGCGAAGGCCGGATCGTCCACGGTCCCCAGGCCGTAGGCCTGATCGGCGGACTTCGGGTCGCGCGAAGCGGCCCGCACGGCTGACACGTAGTCCTCGCGGTGCACGAGTCTGAGTGTGGAGTCCCCGGCCGCCTTCGCCCCGCGCACGTCCACCGCGCCGTCGAGCTCGAACGCCCGCACGAGAGCCATCGTCAGGGCAAGCCTGACCGGATCCATGGGATGGCTGTCGCCGAAGTCGTATCCCGTTACTGCGTCATCCCACATCAACTGTGCGCGGCCGCTCATGCCCGCCACCGTATCGGGCGGGCTCCGGGCCGAACGACCGGGCGTACACGAGCGTCGCCAGCACCAGCACCATGGGGACGAGCATCGCCCCGCGGTAACTCCACACGTCCCCGAGCGCCCCCACCAGCGGTGATCCCACGAGGAACCCCACGTAGTTGAAGATGTTCAGCCGCGCCACGGCCACGTCGCTGGCCCCCGGGAACATCCGCCCCGCGGCGGCGAACGTCTGCGGCACGATGACACACAGCCCGAGCCCCAGCAGAGTGAACCCGAACAGCCCCGTCCAGGCCCCGGGCGCCACAGCCACCACCGCGAAACCGACGGCCGCCAGCACACTGCCGCACCGCACGACCGTGACCGCTCCGAACCGCCGCACCCCGATGTCCCCGACGGCCCGCCCGAGCAGCGTCGTCACCATGTAGACGTTGTACGGCAGCGTCGACATCTGCTCCGAACTGCCCAGCACGTCCTGCAGGTACTTGGCGCTCCAGTTGGAGACGGTCGAGTCCCCGATGTACGCGAAACACATCACCAGACACAGCGGCATCATCAGCTTGAACGAGACAGCCGCCCGTGTCCCCTTCTCACCGGCCGGCGCGACCGTGTCCTGGGTCCTGCCGTCGGTGTACCAGCGACTCCCCACCAGGGCGGCGGGCAACAGCACGACGACGGCGGGCAGATAGGACACGAGCAGGGACAGATCCCAGTGCGCCCCGGCCCACGCCATCGTCGCCCCGGCGATGCCACCAAGGCTGTACGCGGCATGGAAACCGAGCATGATGCTGCGCCCGTACGCCCGCTGAAGGCTGACGCCCAGCATGTTCATGGATGCGTCCAGCGCCCCCACGGCCAGCCCGAAGGCACCGAGCGCGACAGCCACCTGCCACAGCTCCCCGCCGGCACCGACCGCGAGCAGCGACAGGAGTACGACGGGCTGAGTCCACCGCAGGACGACCCCGGGCCGCACGCGTGCGACCACCTTCTCGGTGACGACGCTGCCGACCCCCGCGAGGATCGGCACAGCGGCCAGGAAGGCGGGCAGCAGCCCGTCGGATATCCCGTATCGGTCCTGAATCGCGGGGATGCGCGTCACGAGCAGGGCGAAGGCGACTCCCTGCACGAGAAAGCTCAGCACCAAGGAGGCCCTGCCGTGCCGCAGCCGCGCGTCTGTCATGGCCGCGAGCGTAAGGCCACCGTCTACCGGTGGGTAGATGGTTCAGGAGAGCAGTTCCGGGAGTTGGGAGAGGTCGGAGCAGTACCCCGTCACCCCGACGAGCCGTTCCGCCGGCATCATAGAGGTGAATCCGTACACGTCCATCCCTGCGGCACGGGCGGCCTCGACGCCGAGCGGGCTGTCCTCGATGACGACGCACCGCTCGGGGGCGACGCCCATCCGCTCGGCGGCCAGGAGGAACAGGTCGGGTGACGGCTTGCCCTGGCCCACGTCCTCGGCGCTGAAGATCCACTCCTCCTCGAACCACTGGTCGAGGCCGGTCTTGCGGTGCCCGACCCTGATCCGCTCGTGGGTCGCGGACGACGCGACGCAGTACGCCACCCCGTCGGCGACCAGCTTCCCCAGAAGGTCCGCTGCCCCGTCCACCGCGACGAGTTCCCGCTCGAAGGCGGCGAAGACCCGTGCGTGGAGCGTGGCGTCGAAGTCGGTGGGAAGCTTCTGCCCCGTCCGCTCCTCGACGAGATCGTGCACCCGGTGCACGGCGGACCCCATGTAGTCGTGGACGGATTCCTCATACGAGGTGGGGTGACCGAGCTCGGTGAGGTAGCCGGCGAGGATGGTGTTGGCGATCGGCTCACTGTCGACGAGCACACCATCGTTGTCGAAGATGACCAGTTCGTAGCGCATGGTTCGAGCCTAGACGCTCAGAACGCAGAAAAGCCCCGTGCCACAAGGGCACGGGGCTTTCCCGGAATAATTGTTCGGCGGCGTCCTACTCTCCCACAGGGTCCCCCCTGCAGTACCATCGGCGCTGAAAGGCTTAGCTTCCGGGTTCGGAATGTAACCGGGCGTTTCCCTGACGCAATGACCACCGAAACACTATGAAATTTGAACGCTGGCATGAACACAGCTGTTCGTTATTTCAGAACTAACACAGTGGACGCGAGCAACTGAGGACAAGCCCTCGGCCTATTAGTACCAGTCAGCTCCACCCGTTACCGGGCTTCCACATCTGGCCTATCAACCCAGTCGTCTACTGGGAGCCTTAACCCCTCAAAGGGGGTGGGAATACTCATCTCGAAGCAGGCTTCCCGCTTAGATGCTTTCAGCGGTTATCCTTTCCGAACGTAGCCAACCAGCCATGCCCTTGGCAGGACAACTGGCACACCAGAGGTTCGTCCGTCCCGGTCCTCTCGTACTAGGGACAGCCCTTCTCAATATTCCTACGCGCACAGCGGATAGGGACCGAACTGTCTCACGACGTTCTAAACCCAGCTCGCGTACCGCTTTAATGGGCGAACAGCCCAACCCTTGGGACCGACTCCAGCCCCAGGATGCGACGAGCCGACATCGAGGTGCCAAACCATCCCGTCGATATGGACTCTTGGGGAAGATCAGCCTGTTATCCCCGGGGTACCTTTTATCCGTTGAGCGACAGCGCTTCCACAAGCCACTGCCGGATCACTAGTCCCGACTTTCGTCCCTGCTCGACCCGTCGGTCTCACAGTCAAGCTCCCTTGTGCACTTACACTCAACACCTGATTGCCAACCAGGCTGAGGGAACCTTTGGGCGCCTCCGTTACTCTTTAGGAGGCAACCGCCCCAGTTAAACTACCCATCAGACACTGTCCCTGATCCGGATCACGGACCCAGGTTAGACATCCAGCACGACCAGAGTGGTATTTCAACGACGACTCCACAACCACTGGCGTGGCCGCTTCAAAGTCTCCCACCTATCCTACACAAGCCGAACCGAACACCAATATCAAACTATAGTAAAGGTCCCGGGGTCTTTCCGTCCTGCTGCGCGAAACGAGCATCTTTACTCGTAGTGCAATTTCACCGGGCCTATGGTTGAGACAGTCGAGAAGTCGTTACGCCATTCGTGCAGGTCGGAACTTACCCGACAAGGAATTTCGCTACCTTAGGATGGTTATAGTTACCACCGCCGTTTACTGGCGCTTAAGTTCTCAGCTTCGCACACCCGAAAGTGCACTAACCGGTCCCCTTAACGTTCCAGCACCGGGCAGGCGTCAGTCCGTATACATCGCCTTACGGCTTCGCACGGACCTGTGTTTTTAGTAAACAGTCGCTTCTCGCTGGTCTCTGCGGCCACCCCCAGCTCACCGAGTAAATCGGATCACCAGTGATGGCCCCCCTTCTCCCGAAGTTACGGGGGCATTTTGCCGAGTTCCTTAACCATAGTTCACCCGAACGCCTCGGTATTCTCTACCTGACCACCTGAGTCGGTTTAGGGTACGGGCCGCCATGAAACTCGCTAGAGGCTTTTCTCGGCAGCATAGGATCATCCACTTCACCACAATCGGCTCGGCATCAGGTCTCAGCCTTGATGTGTGACGGATTTACCTATCACACGGCCTACACCCTTACCCCGGGAACAACCATCGCCCGGGTTGGACTACCTTCCTGCGTCACCCCATCGCTTACCTACTACAAGTCTGGTTCATCGGCTCCACCACTTCCCTCAACTCCGAAGAGATCGGGCCGGCTTCACGGACTTAGCATCGCCTGATTCAGTACTGGGCGTTTCAAAGCGGGTACCGGAATATCAACCGGTTGTCCATCGACTACGCCTGTCGGCCTCGCCTTAGGTCCCGACTTACCCTGGGCAGATCAGCTTGACCCAGGAACCCTTAGTCAATCGGCGCACACGTTTCTCACGTGTGTATCGCTACTCATGCCTGCATTCTCACTCGTGAACCGTCCACAACTCGCTTCCGCGGCTGCTTCACCCGGCACACGACGCTCCCCTACCCATCCACACGGGCGTTGGCCCTATATGTGTGAATGACACGACTTCGGCGGTACGCTTGAGCCCCGCTACATTGTCGGCGCGGAATCACTTGACCAGTGAGCTATTACGCACTCTTTCAAGGGTGGCTGCTTCTAAGCCAACCTCCTGGTTGTCTCTGCGACTCCACATCCTTTCCCACTTAGCGTACGCTTAGGGGCCTTAGTCGATGCTCTGGGCTGTTTCCCTCTCGACCATGGAGCTTATCCCCCACAGTCTCACTGCCGTGCTCTCACTTACCGGCATTCGGAGTTTGGCTAAGGTCAGTAACCCGGTAGGGCCCATCGCCTATCCAGTGCTCTACCTCCGGCAAGAAACACACGACGCTGCACCTAAATGCATTTCGGGGAGAACCAGCTATCACGGAGTTTGATTGGCCTTTCACCCCTAACCACAGGTCATCCCCCAGGTTTTCAACCCTGGTGGGTTCGGTCCTCCACGAAGTCTTACCTCCGCTTCAACCTGCCCATGGCTAGATCACTCCGCTTCGGGTCTAGAGCGTGCAACTCAATCGCCCTATTCGGACTCGCTTTCGCTACGGCTTCCCCACACGGGTTAACCTCGCTACACACCGCTAACTCGCAGGCTCATTCTTCAAAAGGCACGCAGTCACGACTGCATGTGCAAGCACATACAGCGACGCTCCCACGGCTTGTAGGCACACGGTTTCAGGTACTATTTCACTCCGCTCCCGCGGTACTTTTCACCATTCCCTCACGGTACTATCCGCTATCGGTCACCAGGGAATATTTAGGCTTAGCGGGTGGTCCCGCCAGATTCACACGGGATTTCTCGGGCCCCGTGCTACTTGGGTGTCTCTTAAACGAGCCGTTGATGTTTCAGCTACGGGGGTCTTACCCTCTACGCCGGACCTTTCGCATGTCCTTCGCCTACATCAACGGTTTCTGACTCGTCTCACAGTCGGCAGACTATGAAAAAGAGATCCCACAACCCCGTATGCGCAACCCCTGCCGGGTATCACACGCATACGGTTTGGCCTCATCCAGTTTCGCTCGCCACTACTCCCGGAATCACGGTTGTTTTCTCTTCCTGCGGGTACTGAGATGTTTCACTTCCCCGCGTTCCCTCCACACTGCCTATGTGTTCAGCAGTGGGTGACAGCCCATGACGGCTGCCGGGTTTCCCCATTCGGAAACCCCCGGATCAAAGCTTGGTTGACAGCTCCCCGGGGACTATCGTGGCCTCCCACGTCCTTCATCGGTTCCTGGTGCCAAGGCATCCACCGTGCGCCCTTAAAAACTTGGCCACAGATGCTCGCGTCCACTGTGCAGTTCTCAAACAACGACCAGCCACCCATCACCCCACCCTTACAGGCGAGTTCACTGGGGCCGGCACCGAAGATCCAGACAAAAAAAATGCCCGTACCTTCAGATACCCAACAGCGTGCCCGACCCGACCGATCACCTTCAATTTTCCACGCCGAAGCAGTACTCATCAAAAACAACCTGTCGTGCCGAATAGTCAACGTTCCACCCTTGAGCAACCACCGTCGAACATTTGCCGACGAAATGGTCTCTGGATTCCCCGAAGGAAACCTAGATGCTCCTTAGAAAGGAGGTGATCCAGCCGCACCTTCCGGTACGGCTACCTTGTTACGACTTCGTCCCAATCGCCAGTCCCACCTTCGACAGCTCCCTCCCACAAGGGGTTGGGCCACCGGCTTCGGGTGTTACCGACTTTCGTGACGTGACGGGCGGTGTGTACAAGGCCCGGGAACGTATTCACCGCAGCAATGCTGATCTGCGATTACTAGCAACTCCGACTTCATGGGGTCGAGTTGCAGACCCCAATCCGAACTGAGACCGGCTTTTTGAGATTCGCTCCGCCTCGCGGCATCGCAGCTCATTGTACCGGCCATTGTAGCACGTGTGCAGCCCAAGACATAAGGGGCATGATGACTTGACGTCGTCCCCACCTTCCTCCGAGTTGACCCCGGCAGTCTCCTGTGAGTCCCCATCACCCCGAAGGGCATGCTGGCAACACAGAACAAGGGTTGCGCTCGTTGCGGGACTTAACCCAACATCTCACGACACGAGCTGACGACAGCCATGCACCACCTGTATACCGACCACAAGGGGGGCACCATCTCTGATGCTTTCCGGTATATGTCAAGCCTTGGTAAGGTTCTTCGCGTTGCGTCGAATTAAGCCACATGCTCCGCTGCTTGTGCGGGCCCCCGTCAATTCCTTTGAGTTTTAGCCTTGCGGCCGTACTCCCCAGGCGGGGAACTTAATGCGTTAGCTGCGGCACCGACGACGTGGAATGTCGCCAACACCTAGTTCCCAACGTTTACGGCGTGGACTACCAGGGTATCTAATCCTGTTCGCTCCCCACGCTTTCGCTCCTCAGCGTCAGTAATGGCCCAGAGATCCGCCTTCGCCACCGGTGTTCCTCCTGATATCTGCGCATTTCACCGCTACACCAGGAATTCCGATCTCCCCTACCACACTCTAGCTAGCCCGTATCGAATGCAGACTCGGGGTTAAGCCCCGAGCTTTCACATCCGACGTGACAAGCCGCCTACGAGCTCTTTACGCCCAATAATTCCGGACAACGCTCGCACCCTACGTATTACCGCGGCTGCTGGCACGTAGTTAGCCGGTGCTTCTTCTGCAGGTACCGTCACTTGCGCTTCTTCCCTGCTGAAAGAGGTTTACAACCCGAAGGCCGTCATCCCTCACGCGGCGTCGCTGCATCAGGCTTTCGCCCATTGTGCAATATTCCCCACTGCTGCCTCCCGTAGGAGTCTGGGCCGTGTCTCAGTCCCAGTGTGGCCGGTCGCCCTCTCAGGCCGGCTACCCGTCGTCGCCTTGGTAGGCCATTACCCCACCAACAAGCTGATAGGCCGCGGGCTCATCCTTCACCGCCGGAGCTTTTAACCCCGTCCCATGCAGGACAGAGTGTTATCCGGTATTAGACCCCGTTTCCAGGGCTTGTCCCAGAGTGAAGGGCAGATTGCCCACGTGTTACTCACCCGTTCGCCACTAATCCACCCCGAAGGGCTTCATCGTTCGACTTGCATGTGTTAAG
This sequence comes from Streptomyces finlayi, assembly GCF_014216315.1. Taxonomy (NCBI): domain Bacteria; kingdom Bacillati; phylum Actinomycetota; class Actinomycetes; order Kitasatosporales; family Streptomycetaceae; genus Streptomyces; species Streptomyces finlayi. The sequence continues at coordinate 4,403,667 of NZ_CP045702.1, read as the reverse complement.
CACGCCGCCAGCGTTCGTCCTGAGCCAGGATCAAACTCTCCGTGAATGTTTTCCCGTAATCGGGACGACACCACGAGAGCGGAACGACCGAGTCGGAATATGACCGGTCGTTCACAGCGTCCTCGCTAGTGTTGCCTACCCGGACCACGAGGGCCCGGAATAGGACTTTTCAAAGGAACCACCAACCTGCCGAAGCAGGCCGGGGTATCAACATATCTGGCGTTGACTTTTGGCACGCTGTTGAGTTCTCAAGGAACGGACGCTTCCTTCGGTCCCGTTTCACCGGGGCCCTCCGGGCGCTTCCCTTCGTTCTTGCGTTTCCGACTCTATCAGACTCTTTCGCGTCCGATTCCCGGTCGAAGCGGGATTCGCTTTCCAGTTCCTCGCTTTCGCGTTTCCCTTTCCGGCGAGTCCGACTCTACCAGATCCTTTCGGGCCTGATTCCCAGTCAGTGGGGCTGTCCTCCCGGCTGTTGGGCCGTTCCGACGAGTGAGACTTTAGCGAATCCCGGGCCCCGAAGCTAATCGGGTCACGCTCGCTCGAACGCGGATTCTTCATTTCGCAAAAGCACACAGAAAGGCGTGCGACGGGGTGTCGCTCGCTCGACTGGTTCTTGCGGAATGGCTGTCCGGGGACCGACCGGGGTCGGCGCTCACGTCGGACAACTCGGAGCATGTTACGGATCTGTGCGGGGGGTGTCAACCCCCGGCTGTGGCACCGCGTCGTGGAAGGCCAGACGGTAGTCGCGGGGGCTGAGGGAGAGGTGCGTGGCGAAGTGCTGGCGCATGGTGATCTCGCTGCCGAAGCCCGTACGGCGGGCCACTTCGGGGAGGGGCAGATCCGTGCGCTCCAAGAGCTTCTGAGCTGCGGCGATGCGCTGGGTGATCAGCCAGCGCAGGGGCGTCGTGCCCGTCGTCGCCCGGAAGTGGCGGGCGAAGGAGCGCGGGGACATGCCGGCGTGGCCGGCGAGGGTCGCGACGGTATGCGGTTCGGCCAGCCGGCTCAGGGCGTGGGTGCGTACTTCGGCCAGGGTGTCGGCGTCTCGACCGGTATGAGGGGTGGGGTGCTCGATGAACTGGGCCTGGGTCCCGGTGCGGAAGGGGGCGGTGACCATCGAGCGGGCGATCGTCGCGGCGGCCTCGGCGCCCTGGGTCGTACGCACCAGGTGGAGGCACAGGTCGATACCGGCTGCCGTGCCGGCCGAGGTCCAGATGTTGTCGTCGTGGAGGAACAGGGCGTCCTGGACCACCGTGACGTGGGGATGGTGCATGCGGAGGAGGCGGGTGAGATGCCAGTGGGTGACCGCTCGGCGGCCGTCGAGCAGACCGGCCTGGGCCAGGGTGAACGCTCCTCCGCAGAGCGCCGCGATCGGGGTGCCTGCGGTGTGTGCGCGGCGGAGGGCCTCGAGAACCGGGGCCGGGGCGGGTGTCACGTGGTCGTCGAGGCCGGGGACCACGATCAGGTCGGCGCGGGGCAGCCAGGCCAGGGTGCGGTCGGGGGTGAGGGTCAGGCCGCCGCGGAGCGGGACCGGTGCCGGGTCCGCTGCCGCGCGGCGCAACTCGAAGGCGGGTACGCCGCGGTCGGTGCGGTCCACGCCCCAGACCTCCGTGATGACGGAGACGTCGAAGGCCCTTATACCGGGAAAGGTGAGGAGTGCGATGCGCGTGGCGGCGGACATCGTGGCAGTAAACCATCGATCGATGGCATCTGCGACTCTGTGCGGGCGGTGTGCGGGGGCGCAGGATCGGGGGCATGGAGATTTCGGAGAACGCGGCGCTGGTTGTGGTGGACGTACAGGAAGGGTTCGAGGAGGAGGCGTACTGGGGGCCACGGAACAATCCCGAAGCCGATCGGAACATTGCCGGGCTGATCGATGTCTGGCAGTCGACCGGGCGGCCCGTCGTTTTCGTACGGCATGACTCGTCCCAGCCCGGCTCGCCGCTGCGGACGGGGTATCCCGGGAACGGCTTCAAGCGCTATGTGGAGGAGCGGCGGGGGAAGGGGAGCGGGCCGGAGCTCTTCCTGACGAAGAGTGTGAACTCCGCGTTCTACGGAACGCCCGATCTGGATTCCTGGCTGCGGGAAGCCGGGGTGCGGCAGATCGTCGTGGCCGGGATCCAGACGAACATGTGCGCGGAGACGACGGCGCGCATGGGCGGGAATCTCGGGTACGAGGTCTTCTTCCCGCTGGATGCCACGTACACCTTCGACGCGGTGGGGCCCTGGGGGTGGAAGCTGAGCGCGCGGGAGCTGGCGCGGGCCACCGCCGTGACGCTGCACGGCGGTGGGTTCGCGCGGGTGGTACGGAGTGCGGAGCTGGTGGCCGCCGCGGGGTGACGGTCAGCCGTTGCCGGTGGCCAGCTCGCGGCTGCGGTCCCGGGCGGCTTCCAGGGCGGCGATGAGGGCGGCCCGTACGCCGTGGTTCTCCAGCTCCCGGATGGCGCTGATGGTGGTGCCGGCGGGGCTGGTGACGGCTTCGCGGAGCTTGACCGGGTGTTCGCCGCTGTCGCGGAGCATGACGGCGGCGCCGATGGCGGCCTGGACGATCAGGTCGTGTGCCTGAGCGCGGGGCAGGCCCAGCAGGATTCCGGCGTCGGTCATCGCCTCGACGAGGAAGTAGAAGTACGCGGGGCCCGAGCCGGAGAGTGCCGTGCAGGCGTCCTGCTGGGATTCGGGGACGCGGAGGGTCTTGCCGACGCTGCCGAAGATCTCCTCGGTGTGGGCGAGGTGCTCCGGGGTGGCGTCGCTGCCTCCGGAGATGACGGACATGCCCTCGTCCACCAGAACGGGGGTGTTCGGCATGACGCGTACGACTGGAGTGTGAGCGGCGAGGCGTTCCTCGATGAACGCGGTCGTGATGCCGGCCGCGGCGCTGATGACCAGGCGGTCGGGGGTGAGGTGGGGGGCCAGTTCGTCGAGCAGCTTGCCCATGTCCTGCGGCTTGACGGCGAGGATGAGGGTGTCGGCGCTCTTGGCGGCGTCGGCGTTGCTGACCGGTTCGACCCCGTACCTGGTGCGGAGTTCTTCGGCGCGCTCGGAGCGGCGTGTGGTCACGAGGAGGTCGGCCGGGCGCCAGCCCGCCCGGATCATGCCGCTGAGCAGGGCCTCGCCGATCTTGCCTGTGCCGAGGACTGCGACTGTCTGGGTCATGGGTTCATCCTCCGGGCGGTGCTCGTTCGTCTTCTCGGCGTCATCCTCGCATCGGGCCGTCAGGGCGTGCGGCGACGGAGGGTGGCAGCGCCCAGACAGAGGACGAGAAGCGCGCAGCCCGCGACGACGAGGACGTCGCGGACGAAGTCGGCGGTGATGTCGGTGTGGAGGAGGACCTCGTTCATTCCGTCGACGGCGTACGACATGGGCAGGACGTTCGAGATCGCTTCGAGTGCGGGGGCCATCTGGTCGCGCGGGGTGAACAGGCCGCAGAGCAGCAGCTGCGGGAAGATCACGGCGGGCATGAACTGGACGGCCTGGAACTCGGACGCCGCGAAGGCGGAGACGAACAGGCCGAGGGCCGTTCCGAGCAGCGCGTCGAGCAGGGCGACCAGGAGCAGCAGCCAGGGTGAGCCGGTGACGTCGAGGCCGAGCGCCCAGACGGAGAGCGCGGTCACCAGGAGGGACTGGGCGACGGCGACCGCGCCGAAGGCGAGGGCGTAGCCGGCGATCAGGTCGCCCTTGCCCAGGGGCATGGCGAGGAGGCGTTCGAGGGTGCCGGAGGTGCGTTCGCGCAGGGTGGCGATCGAGGTCACCAGGAACATCGTGATCAGCGGGAAGATGCCGAGCAGCGAGGCTCCGGTGGAGTCGAAGGTCCGGGGGCTGCCGTCGAAGACGTACCGGAGCAGCGTGATCATCAGGACCGGAACGAGCAGCATCAGCGCGATGGTGCGGGGGTCGTGACCGAGCTGGCGCAGGACGCGGGCGGCGGTGGCCGTGGTGCGGGCGGGGGTCAGGGCGCGTGGGGCGGCGGTGTTCATCGGGTCGTCTCCTGGCGGGTGTCGGTCGCCGATGCCTGGTCGACCAGGCGGAGGAAGGCTGCCTCGACGGTGTCGGAGCCGGTGCGGGTGCGCAGGCCGGCGGGGGTGTCGTCGGCGAGGATCTCGCCGTCGCGCATCAGGAGCAGGCGGTGGCAGCGCTCGGCCTCGTCCATGACGTGGGAGGAGACGAGGACCGTCGTGCCGCGCTCGGCGGCGAGGAAGTGGAAGAGGTTCCACAGGTCGCGGCGCAGGACGGGGTCGAGTCCGACGGTCGGCTCGTCCAGGACCAGGAGCTCGGGTGTGCCGAGGAGGGCGACGGCGAGGGACACCCGGCTGAGCTGGCCGCCGGAGAGGGTGCCGGCGAGGACGTCGGTGTGGGAGGCGAGGTCGACGTCGTCGATGGTGCGGGTGACGGCTTCGCGGCGGGCGTCACGGTGGCGTCGGCCGGGCTGGAGGACGGCCGCGAAGTAGTCCAGGTTCTGCCGGACGGTGAGGTCGGTGTAGATGGACGGGGCCTGGGTGACGTAGCCGACGCGGGGGCGGAGTGCGGGGTGTCCGGCCGGGTGGCCGAGGACGTCGAGGGTGCCGGTGACCTTGGCCTGGGTGCCGACGACGGCGCGCATGAGGGTGGATTTGCCGCAGCCGGAGGGGCCGAGGAGGCCGGTGATCCTGCCGGGTTCGACGGAGAAGCAGAGGTCGCGCAGGACGGAGCGGTCTCCTCGTACGACGGTGAGGGCGCGGGCCTCGACGGCGGGGGCGGGTGGTCCCCCGGATGGTTCGGGGGTACCGGCGTGAATAGAATTCATCATGCGATGAATTTTGGTTCCGGCCGGCCCGCTCGTCAAGGGAACGGCGGAGTGCGATGCCGGGGGGCGTGCGCGGAGGAGATCGATTCACTCCTTTGCGCGTCCGGTGCTCCGCCTTACGAGCCCTGTGGTCGGCTTCCGTGAAGGAGAATCGTTTTCACCGCTCAGGCCCGCTTTCGACGCATCTCCCACCCGTCGTCCTTGATGGCTTCCGCTGATGGAGGTGCCCTTTTCGTGCGTGGCTTCCCGGTCTCTCGCGCCGACTTCACCGCTTCGCTCGTCGTCTTTCTCGTCGCCCTGCCGCTCTGCGTGGGCGTGGCCGTCGCCTCCGGGGTCCCGGCCGAGCTCGGGTTGATCACCGGGATCGTCGGAGGGCTGGTCGCCGGAGTGCTCCCCGGCAGCAGTCTCCAGGTCAGCGGGCCGGCCGCCGGGCTGACCGTCCTGGTCTACGAAGCGGTTCAGCTGTACGGGATCGGCGCACTCGGGGTTCTGGTGCTCGCCGCCGGGGTGGTGCAGGTGGCACTGGGGGTGCTGCGGCTCGGGCGGTGGTTCCGGGCCGTATCTGTTTCGGTGGTGCAGGGGATGCTCGCGGGGATCGGGCTCGTGCTGGTCGCCGGGCAGTTGTACGTACTCGCGGACGCGACGGCTCCCGGCTCCATGGGTGAGAAGCTCACCGGCCTGCCCGGTCTGCTGCTCGGTACGGGGGTGACGGGCACCGCCGCCGCGCTCGGCGTGGGAACCGTCGTCGTCCTGGTCGTGTGGCCGAAGTGGCGGCGGGCCGCGCGGATCGTGCCGGCTCCCCTGGTCGCGGTCGGGCTCGCGGCCGGGGTGACGGCACTGTTCGGGCTGCCGGTGCGGCGGGTCGAGGTGAGCGGGCTGCTCGACGCCGTACGGCTTCCGGGGCCCGGTGACTGGGCCCGGCTCCTGGAGGCGGGAGTCATCGGTACCGTCCTCGCCTTCGCGCTGATCGCCTCGGCGGAGTCGCTGTTCAGCGCGGCGGCCGTGGACCGGCTGCACGCCGGGAAGCGTACGGACTACGACAAGGAACTGATCGCCCAGGGCACGGGGAACGCGGTGTGCGGGGCGTTGGGTGCGCTGCCGATGACGGCCGTCATCGTGCGCAGCTCCGCCAATGTGAACGCGGGGGCGCGGACCAAGGCCTCTCGGGTGCTGCACGGGGTGTGGCTGCTGGTGTTCGTCACCGCCCTGCCCTCGGCGCTGGGTGTGATCCCCGTGGCGGCTCTGGCGGGGGTGCTCGTGCACGCGGGCTGCAAGCTCGTACCCGTGCGGGCCTTGGGTCCGCTTTGGCGTGAGCATCGCGGTGAGGCGCTGGTTCTCGGGGCGACCGCCGGGACCATCGTCGCCACGAACCTCTTCGAGGGCGTGATCGCCGGACTGCTGCTGGCCGTCGCCAAGACCGCGTGGGACACGAGCCATGTCCATGTGGAGGTGACGGGCGTGGAGCAGGCGGGAGGCACGCTCCGGGTACGGGTGGTGGGCAACGCGACCTTCCTCCGGCTGCCGAAGCTGCTCGACGCGCTGGAGGCACTCCCCCGTGAGCGGAGTGTGGAGCTGGATCTGAGCGGGCTGCGGCACACCGACCACGCGAGCGCGGCCGCACTGGAGACGTGGGCCGGGGCGCGGGCGGCAGGTGTGCGGGTGCGGGGTGCGGGCGTGGGTGTGGTGCCCGGGGGATAGGGCCGGACCGGGGTGGCCCCTACTTGCGCTTGGGGCGCTTTCGGGCTGCCGGGTTTCCGGTGCGGGTCGAGCGGCGCTTCGCGTACTGGGCGAGCGCGGTCTCGTACTCCGTACGCCGGAGCTTCTCTCCCGGAGCCTCCGTGAGCGAGCGGAAGAAGTAGGCGAGCAGGGAGCCGATGAAGCCGATCGACTTGAGGCCGCGCAGGTTGTCCTCGCGGGCCGGGTCCGCGGGCCGGCTGCCGAAGCCCTCCCAGGTCTTGCGGAAGGCGATGGCGCTGCAGATCGCGAACATCAGGATGACCAGCAGCCCGACGAAGCTGCCGACGTCCGCGATCTCCAGGCCCTGGTAGGCGAACCGGAGTACGAAGCAGGCGGCGACGGCCGCGGCGAGCGAGCCGACGGCGACGCCGGCCCGCCGCAGCCCGTAACCGCCGTCGTGGCCGACCCAGGTCGTGCCGAAGAAACGGATGGGCTCGGGCTGCGGGCCGGCCATGGTGGAGCCGGCGGGCCGGGGGCCGGGGGCCGCGCCGGGGGTTGTACCGGGGCTCGTACCGGGGCTCGTACCGGATGGTGCGCCGGTCTCGCTGTTCTCGCTCACGAGGTCGATTATCCCCGTGCGGAGCCGGTACCCGTCAGTCGCAGCGCGGGCGGCCGTACGTCAGTCGCAGCGCGGGGCGACGTAGCCGTCGCTGCCGGTCTTGACGTACGCGTCCGCGACGAACTGGCCGTCCGCGATGTTGTCCCAGAGGTTGCTGGTGCCGTAGGGGCCGCTGATCCACTCCCCCGGCTTCTGGCAGTAGACCGGGACGCTCATTCCGTACGGCAGCGTCCGGACGATCCCGTACTTGGTGCCCGGTCCGCGCCGGACGTTGACCCGGTATCCCGGTGCGATCGGATAGCGCGTCACGCCGTCCGACGCGATGGTCGCGCTCTCCTCGGCGACGTTCTCTTCAATGGCCATGTGGGCCTCCCCCGTTGGAAACATTTCGTGCGACGCGCAGGCTAACAAGCCCCACCCCCATCGCACACACCATCGACTAGGCTCCGTGCGTCGCGCTTGCGCACGAACACACGGGGGTGGGCGATGCCGCCGCTGCGAGGGACCGGATTCGATCCGGAAGCGGAGCATCCTGAGTACGCCGGGAAGTACCGGCTCGAGGCACGTCTCGGAGCGGGCGGCATGGGTGTGGTCCACCTGGCGCGCTCCCCGTCCGGGCTCCAGCTCGCGGTGAAGATCGTGCACCGCCAGCATGCGGCGGACCCGGAGTTCCGGGCACGCTTCCGGCAGGAGGTGGCGGCGGCCCGACGGGTCAGCGGCGCCTTCACCGCGCCGGTCGTCGATGCCGATCCGACCGCCGCCCTGCCCTGGATGGCGACGCTGTACGTCCCCGGCCCGACGCTCTCCGAACAGGTGAAGCGGAACGGACCGCTGGCCCCCGCCGAGCTCCGCAGGCTCACCGCGGGCCTGGCCGAGGCACTGCGCGACATCCACCGCGCGGGTGTCATCCACCGCGACCTCAAGCCGAGCAACGTGCTGCTCTCCGACTCGGGGCCCAAGGTCATCGACTTCGGGATCTCCCGGCCGTACGACAGTGATCTGCGCACGGAGACCGGGAAGCTGATCGGCTCGCCGCCGTACATGGCTCCCGAGCAGTTCCAGCGGCCCCGCGAGGTCGGGCCCGCTGCCGACGTGTTCGCTCTGGGCGCCGTGCTGGTCCATGCCTCGACCGGCCGGGGGCCCTTCGACTCGGACAGTCCGTACATCGTGGCCTACCAGGTGGTGCACGACGAGGCCGATCTCGCCGGGGTGCCGGCGGATCTGTCGCCGCTGGTCGCGCGGTGTCTGGCCAAGGACCCGGCGGAGCGGCCCACTCCGGACGAGATCATGGCGGCGCTCGCGTTGCAGCCTCCGTCGTACGAGGCCTCCGCGTTCATACCGGCGCAGCGGCGGGCGGCTCCGGTGCGCGGGCCGGTACAGACGTTGGTGCCGGGCTCGGGGGCGGGCTCGGGGGCGGAGACGTCGACGCATGTACGGGCGGTCGGTGCGGTTTCCGGCTCCCGGTCCGGCTCCGGTTTCGCGCAGCGGTGGACGGGGCGGGGCCGCCGGTCCCGGTGGGCTGCCGCGGGCGCGGTGCTGCTCGTACTGGGCACCGCGGGCACGGTGGGGCTCTGGGGCGGGGACGGTTCCGCGGACCGTTCGGTGCGGGCGGGCAGCGCGGCCCGGCGGGCGGCGCCGGCTGCCTTCGTACCGTGGGTGACTCCGTTGCCGTCGGCGGGCGGGGCGACGCCGGTCTGTTCGGGAGCGGACCGCGGGCTGTACTGCGGGGCCGCCGGGTTCGGTACGGCGCTGCTCGATCCGGTGGACGGCCGCGTGATCTGGTCCCGTCCCGCACCCTCGGGGGAGTCCCCGTCGGTGGGGGTGCTGTCCGACGGAGTCGTCCATGCCTCCGATCCCGGCGAAAGGCTCCGGGTGTACGACGCGGACAAGGGCGGGGAGCTGTGGGACCTGGACCTGTCCGCGTACCTCGGCGTCCCCTTCTCGGCCGGTGACACCCTGCTGATGACCCGGGAGAACGGCACCGCCGAAGGACTCGACGGCAGGACCGGGAAGTCCCGCTGGGCGCGGCAGGTACCCGGCCATCTGCGGCCCGACTACGCGCTGTACGACGAGGACTCCCGTATCGCGTACGCCTTCGAGCACGCGGCCGACGGCGCGACGACTCTGGTCACCGCGCTGGAGGCCGCTACGGGACGCACCGCCTGGCAGCACCGGCTGGACGGGACGCTCACCCCGGTGGGCGCGCCGGGCGGGGCGCTGGTGCTGGCGGCCATGAACGCGGCGGCCCAGACCGTGGGGCTCGTCCGCTACGAGCCCGCGCGTACGGCGGTCACCCGGCTGGCGCTCCCGTTCCGTATGAACGAACCGGAAGTGGTGATGGGCGGGGACACGGCGTATCTGCTCGCCCGGGACGGAACGCTCCTCGCCATGGACACCGGCCGGCCCGGTGATACGACCGCCGGAGGCGGGAAGGCCGAGCTGTGGCGCCTGGCGACCGCGGCCGGGCGGACCTCGCGGCCGGTACTGGCAGGGGGGAACCGGCTGTGCTTCTCGGCGGCCGACGGCCGCCTGCTGGCCGTCGATACGGAGCACGGGACGCTGCTGGGCCAGACGCGGCCCCGGCTGCGGGCCGGAAAGCTCACGTACGCATCGACGCTGCCGGCGCCCGTGGCCCTCGGGCGGACCGTGTACGGCATGGCGCCCGACGGTTCCGTGTTCGCGGTGGACGGGCGAGGCCCCACCGAGTGGTGAGGCCGCCAACTGGTGAGGCCCACGGAGTGGTGAGGCCCTGGAGCCCGGTTGGTCCGACCGGTGCCCCAGGGCCGTCGCCGCCGACTGGTACGGCTCCTGGTCAACCGAGCTTGGAGACGTCGCGCACGGCGCCCCGGTCCGCGCTCGTCGCCATCGCCGCGTAGGCGCGCAGGGCGGCCGAGACCTTGCGCTCGCGCTTCTTCGGCGCGTAGACCCCGTCCAGTGCCTCGCGGCGGGTGGCCAGCTCGGCTTCGGGGACGAGGAGCTCGATGGAACGGTTCGGGATGTCGATCCTGATCCGGTCACCGTTCTCGACGAGCGCGATCGTGCCGCCCGACGCGGCCTCGGGCGAGGCGTGGCCGATGGAGAGGCCCGACGTACCGCCGGAGAAGCGGCCGTCCGTGATGAGGGCGCAGGTCTTGCCGAGGCCGCGGCCCTTCAGGAACGAGGTCGGGTAGAGCATCTCCTGCATACCGGGGCCGCCGCGCGGACCCTCGTAGCGGATGACGACCACGTCTCCGTGGGTGATCTCCTTGCGGAGGATCTTGTCGACGGCCTCGTCCTGGGACTCGCAGACGACGGCCGGACCCTCGAAGGTCCAGATCGACTCGTCGACTCCGGCGGTCTTCACGACACAGCCGTCCTCGGCGAGGTTGCCCCTGAGGACGGCCAGTCCGCCGTCCTTGGAGTACGCGTGCTCGACGGAGCGGATGCAGCCGCCCTCGGCGTCCGTGTCCAGGGTGTCCCAGCGTTCGGACTGCGAGAAGGCGGTCGCCGAGCGGACGCAGCCGGGCGCCGCGTGCCACAGCTCGACAGCCTCGTCGGACGGGGAACCGCCGCGCACGTCCCACGTCTTGAGCCACTCGGTGAGCGTGGCCGAGTGGACGGTGTGCACGTCCTCGTTCAGCATGCCGCCGCGGTGGAGCTCACCGAGGATGGCGGGGATGCCGCCGGCCCGGTGCACGTCCTCCATGTAGTACGTGCCGCCGGGGGCCACGTTCGGCGCGACCTTGGCCAGGCACGGGACGCGGCGCGAGACGGCGTCCATGTCCGCGAGCCCGAAGTCCAGCTCGGCCTCCTGGGCGGCGGCCAGCAGGTGGAGGATCGTGTTGGTGGAGCCGCCCATCGCGATGTCGAGGGCCATGGCATTCTCGAAGGCGGCGCGGGTGGCGATGCTGCGCGGCAGGACGCTCAGGTCGTCCTGCTCGTAGTGGCGCTTGGTGATCTCGACGACCGTGCGGCCGGCGTTCTCGTACAGGGCCTTGCGCGCGGTGTGCGTGGCGAGGACCGAGCCGTTGCCCGGCAGGGCCAGGCCGATGGCCTCGGCCAGGCAGTTCATCGAGTTGGCGGTGAACATGCCGGAACAGGAGCCGCAGGTCGGGCAGGCGTTCTCCTCGATCCGGAGCATGTCCTCGTCCGAGACCTTGTCGTTGACCGCTTCGGACATCGCGTCGACCAGGTCGAGACTGCGGACCGTGCCGTCGACCAGCGTGGCCTTGCCTGCCTCCATCGGGCCACCGGAGACGAAGATCGTCGGGATGTTGAGGCGCAGGGCGGCCATCAGCATGCCGGGCGTGATCTTGTCGCAGTTGGAGATGCAGATGAGTGCGTCCGCGCAGTGCGCCTCGACCATGTACTCGACGGAGTCGGCGATCAGGTCGCGGGAGGGGAGGCTGTAGAGCATGCCGCCGTGGCCCATCGCGATGCCGTCGTCGACCGCGATCGTGTTGAACTCGCGGGGGACCGCGCCCGCCGCCAGGATCGCGTCGGACACGATGCGGCCGACCGGGGCGAGGTGCGTGTGGCCCGGGACGAACTCGGTGAACGAGTTGGCCACCGCGATGATCGGCTTGCCGATGTCCTCGCTCGCTACGCCCGAGGCCCGCATAAGGGCGCGGGCGCCCGCCATGTTGCGGCCGTGGGTGACAGTGCGGGACCTCAGCTGGGGCATCGCGCTCGCTCCTTCGACAGAAAAGACTGTCTCCGAGCGTACGCCTCGGCTCCACGATCTGGACAGCATGTCCGGAATGCGGGATGCGGTGCCCGGTGGATGGGCGGCGGTCCGAGCCGCTGCGCGGGGCTGGAAACGCTCAGCGCCCGGTCAGATACCTCTGCAGCGTCGGGGCCACCATCTCGATGATCTTCTCCGGGTCCGCCGACGCCAGCGGTTCGGCCTGGATGACGTATCTCAGGATCGCGATGCCGATCATGTGTGAGGCGGCCAGCTCCGCGCGGAAGGTCGGATCGGGTACGTCCAGCTCCGCCGCGATCCGCTCCAGCAGCCGCCGCAGCACGAAGCCCCGCAGCACCTTCGCCGCCGCCTCGTGGGTGAGGGCGGAACGGATGACCGCCAGCAGGGGGGCGCGCGTCACCGGGTTCTCCCAGACGGAGATGAAGTAGCGGGCCAGCCGCTCCCCCAGTTCGTCCGGGGGGCCGCCGAGGACGGCGGGGATCACCAGGGCGGGCTCGAAGGAGACCTCGATGGCCGCGGCGAAGACCTCGTCCTTCGTACCGAAGTAGTGGTGGACCAGTGCGGCGTCCACACCCGCGGCCTTGGCGATGCCCCGGACCGAGGTCTTGTCGTAGCCGCGCTCGGCGAACTCGGTGCGGGCGGCTTCGAGGATGCGGGTACGGGCGTCCGGGCCGGTGGTCTCCGCCGTACGCGAGGGACGCCCCCGGCGGCGGGGGGCGGGGGTGTCCGGTGTCATGCGCGGGGTGCCCGCGCCGCCGACGCCAGGTGCAGCCGGGTGAAGGCCAGCGCCTCCGCGAGGTCGGCCTCACGTTCGGCGGAGGACATGGCGCGGCGGGTGTTGACCTCGATGACGACATGGCCGTCGAAGGAGGTGTGGGCCAGCCGCTCCAGCAGCTGAGCGCAGGGCTGGTCGCCGCGGCCCGGCACCAGGTGCTCGTCCTTGCTCGACCCCTTGCCGTCGGCGAGGTGGATGTGCGCGAGCCGGTCGCCCATCCGGTCGACCATGGCCAGCGCCTCGGTGCGGGCGGTGGCGGTGTGCGAGAGGTCCACCGTGAAGTGCCGGTAGTCGTCGTTGGTGACGTCCCAGTCGGGGGCGTACGCGAGCATCTCGCGGTCCCGGTAGCGCCACGGGTACATGTTCTCGACGGCGAAGCGGACGTCCGTCTCGTCGGCCATGCGCCAGATGCCGGTGACGAAGTCGCGTGCGTAGTTGCGCTGCCAACGAAACGGCGGGTGCACGACGACGGTCGACGCCCCGAGCTTCTCCGCCGCCGCCTTCGCCCGCTGGAGCTTCACCCAGGGGTCGGTGGACCAGACCCGCTGCGTGATGAGGAGACACGGGGCGTGCACCGCGAGGATCGGCACCTGGTGGTAGTCCGAGAGCCGCTTCAGCGCCTCGATGTCCTGGCTTACGGGGTCGGTCCAGACCATGATCTCGACACCGTCGTAGCCCAGGCGCGCGGCGATCTCGAAGGCCGTCGCCGTCGACTCCGGATAGACCGAAGCAGTCGACAGGGCGACCTTCGCATCCGGAACGCGCACCACTGGTTCTGCCACCAGAACAGGGTACGGGCAGCGGTGCGTGTCGCCAGGAGATCTTGACCGAAAGTGACCAGGGCCATGGCGGGTGGCCCTGTCAGTTCAAAGCGACCCGTTCTGCGGGGAGGTGGTCCAGCCGCCGCAGGATGACGCCCTCGCGCAGCGCCCAGGGGCAGATCTCCAGTTCCTCGACGCCGAACAGGTCCATCGTCCCCTCGGCCACCAGAGCCCCGGCCAGCAACTGCGCGGAGCGGCCCTCGGAGACCCCGGGAAGCCTGCCCCGCTGCTCGATCGTCATCGCCGCCAGCTTGGGGACCCACTCCTCCAGCGCCTTGCGGGTGAGGACGCGCTGTACGTACCGGCCCTCCGTGGAGCGGGCGGCGCCGGTGATCCTGGCGAGCTGCTTGAAGGTCTTGGAGGTGCCGACGACATGGTCGGGGCCGCCGAAACGGGTGAACTCTCCGACACTCCGGGCGATCCTGGCCCGCACATGGCGGCGCAGCGCCTTGACCTCCAGCGGGTCCGCCGGGTGACTGGGCAGCCAGGCCGCGGTGAGGCGCCCCGCGCCCAGTGGCAGCGACACCACGGCGTCGGGCTCCTCGTCGATGCCGAACGCCACCTCCAGCGAGCCGCCGCCGATGTCCAGGACGAGCAGTTTCCCCGCCGACCAGCCGAACCAGCGGCGGGCCGCGAGGAACGTGAGGCGCGCCTCCTCCTCACCGCTGAGGACCGCGAGGTCCACCCCCGTCTCGTCCCGTACCCGCGCCAGGACCTTGTCGGCGTTGGTCGCCTCCCGCACGGCGGAGGTGGCGAAGGGCAGCACGTCCTCGCAGCCCTTGTCCTCGGCCGCGAGGACGGCTCCGGCGATCGTCGACACGAGCCGGTCCACGCCCTTCGGACCGATCGCCCCGTCCGCGTCGAGAAGCTCGGCCAGCCGGAGCTCCGCCTTGTGCGAATGCGCGGGCAGCGGGCGGGCGCCGGGGTGAGCGTCCACCACCAGCAGATGAACAGTGTTCGATCCCACGTCGAGGACTCCGAGTCTCATAGCCGGAACGCTACTGCTCCCACGGACTTACTCTTGGCGCGTGCCAAAGACGAAAAAGGCGAAGCCGGACAAAGTCACGAAGAAACAGAAGACGAAGCGGGAGACGCAGCAGCCAGAAACCAAGGGACCCGCAGGGTCCGATGAGACGGGGATCGACTTCGCGCGGGCCTGGGTCGAGTTCCCCGACCCGGCGGACGACGAGCAGATCTTCCGCTGCGACCTGACCTGGCTGACGTCCAGGTGGAACTGCGTCTTCGGCAGCGGCTGCCAGGGCATCCAGGCGGGCCGCGCGGACGACGGGTGCTGCACGCTGGGCGCTCACTTCTCCGACGAGGACGACGAGAAGCGGGTGGCCGGCCACGTCGCCCGGCTGACGCCTGACCTGTGGCAGTTCCACGACGTCGGCACGGAGACGGGCTGGGTCGGCGTCGACGAGGACGGTGAGCGGCAGACCCGGCGCTGGGAGGGCTCCTGCATCTTCCAGAACCGGCCCGGTTTCGCGGCCGGCGCCGGCTGCTCCCTGCACATCCTGGCGCTGCGCGAGGGCAAGGAGCCCCTCGAAACGAAGCCGGACGTGTGCTGGCAGCTGCCGGTCCGGCGTACGTACGACTGGATCGACCGGCCCGACGACACCCGGGTACTCCAGGTGTCGATCGGTGAGTACGACCGCAGGGGCTGGGGGCCGGGCGGACACGATCTGCACTGGTGGTGCACCTCGGCGACGTCCGCGCACGGGGCCGGGGATCCGGTGTACGTGACCTACCGGCCGGAGCTCGTCGAGCTGATGGGCAGGCAGGCGTACGACCGCCTGGTCGAGCTGTGCGAGGAGCGGCTCTCCTCGCTCCTGCCGATGGCGCCGCACCCGGCGGACCCCACGGGCTGAGGTGATTCGCGGGCTCTGTGTCAGCCCGCGGGATCATCCCTGGTCGTCGGGCTCGTCCCCGGGGTCCGTGGGCGTGGTCGTGTCGCTCGGGCCGGGTGACGACGGCGGGTCGGTCGGCTCCGTCGGCGTGGGCGTCGGTGCCGGGTCCGTGTGAGTCGGGGGCTGCGGGGGCTTCGGGGACGGCGTCGGGTCGGTGGGCGTGGGAGTCCGCGTGGGTTCCGTCGGCCCGGACGGCGGGGGCTTCGGGGGGCCTGTCGGGTCCCACGAGGGCGGCGCCGTGGCCCCGTACCCGTCGATCACTACGACGGTTCCCTCGGGGTCGAGGCCGACCCGTGCGCGCCACGGTCCGTCCGGCTCGGCGGCGTGGTCCACGGTGACCCGGAGCGTGACGCTCCGGCCGGGGGCGAGCGTGCCGGACGCGCTGCTGAGGTGGAGCCAGGGTGCGTCCACCCAGGCCGTCCAGGAGACCTGTTCGCTGCCGGAGGCCGTGAGGGTGATCGTCGTGAGGTCACCGGACGTACGGGCCGTGACGGCCAGGCTGCCGGGACCGTGCCGGCCGTCGGCGCTGATCACCTCGGCGGAGACGTCCGGGGTGCGGGCGCCGGGGGTGAAGCGGCCGTTCTTGTCGGGGCGGGCGTTGCCCGCGTTCTCGTACTGGTCGTACGCCTCGCCCTCGAGACCGCCCGCGCCGTCCCTCTCCGTCGCGGCGACCGAGGACCCGGCATGGCCCTCGCCGGTCTGCGGCGCCCCCCGGTACGCGGCCCAGAGGGCGATCACGGGTGCGGCGACGACGGTCGCGACCACCGTGGTCGTCAGGACCCGGGCCCGCAGCCGGTCCCGGCGGGCGGCGTGGTCCTTGGGGTCGAGCGGGAAACCCGCCCGGTCGAAGCGCGGGCCGCCCGACCTGGACCGCTGGGCGTGCGCCATGGCGACCTGGACGGAGGGAAGCGGCGCCCCGACGACCGGGAGCGCGGCGGTGGGGCCGACGGCCGCACCGGGCCAGGGGCCCCCGGCGTCGGCCCGTTCGGCGGCGCGGCGGCAGCGGGGGCAGTCGTCCACGTGCCGGACGAGCTCGCGGCGCAGGGCGGCGGAGAGCAGGACCTGGTGGTCGCCGGTGAGCCTGGCGACGGTGGGGCAGTTGCAGGTCTCGACGACAGCGAGGGCGGCGCGGGTCCGCTCCACCTCGCAGGCGGCGGCGGCCAGGAGTTCCCGGGCGACGACCGGGTCGAGGCCGAGGACGGCGGCTACGGCGCGCGGGGTGAGCTGGTGGCGCACCGCGAGTTCCAGTGCTTCGCGCTGCTCGGGGGTGGTGCCCGCGGCCTCGGGCCAGGCCAGCTGGGCGAGTTCGCGGCGGCGCGCTTCGGCGGCGGGGGACTCGGAAGGCGCGGGTACGGCCGCTTCCTCGGGTCCCGAGGGGGCGGGCGCGGGGACTTCCGGTGCTTTCCCGGACGCGCGGCGCGTGGGTCGCGCTCCCCCTCCGGCCGGCCGGCGGTGGGCCTGGCGGCCGCGCTTGCGCTCGGCGAGCTTGCGCAGGCACATCCATCTGGCCAGGGCGTACAGCCAGGATTTACGTTCCTCCTCACCGGCCGGGCACCGGCTTTCCTGCCGTTCGGCGACGACGAGGACCTCGCCGAGCGCCTCCGTAGCCGCCTCGTGATCGCACAGGACGGAGAGGCAGTAGGTGAACAGGCCGTCGAGACAGGGTTCGTAACGTGCGGGCGGTCGCTGAGCCGACGAGTGGGGAGCGCGGCGGTGCGCCCGGTGTGCGCCGGTGGTGTGTGCGGGGGTCTCCAGCCTGGTGCTCGTCACCTGGCGACCGTAGGCAGGGGGAGGCACACCCTTAGTACCTCTTGACCACATTTAATCCTTACGGGTGAACGTATCCCTCAAAAGAGGACAGCGGTTCCGGTTTTTGGCGGAAGCCCCGCGTGCGCCCCTGCGCCGGTCGGGACTGTCGGACCCCACCTATACGGTGGCGCCATGGCTGCCCGTACGAAATCCGCGAAGGACCGGCCGTCCTACCGCTGCACCGAGTGCGGCTGGACGACCGCCAAGTGGCTCGGCCGCTGCCCCGAATGCCAGGCATGGGGGACGGTCGAGGAATTCGGCGGTGCCCCTGCCGTGCGCACGACGGCTGCGGGACGCGTCTCCACCGCCGCCGTCCCCATCGGCCAGGTCGACAGCCGGCAGGCCACCGCCCGTTCGACCGGCGTCGGTGAGCTCGACCGCGTCCTGGGCGGGGGGCTCGTGCCGGGCGCCGTCGTGCTGCTCGCGGGTGAGCCGGGCGTCGGGAAGTCGACACTGCTGCTGGACGTGGCGGCCAAGGCTGCGAGCGCGGACCACCGCACGCTGTACGTCACGGCCGAGGAGTCCGCGAGTCAGGTGCGGATGCGCGCCGACCGGATCAAGGCCATCAACGACCACCTCTTCCTCGCGGCGGAGACCGACCTGTCGGCCGTCCTCGGCCATCTCGACGCGGTCAAGCCGTCCCTGCTCGTCCTCGACTCCGTACAGACCGTGGCCTCCCCCGAGATCGAGGGTGCGCCCGGCGGTATGGCGCAGGTCCGGGAGGTGGCCGGGGCGCTCATCCGGGCCTCCAAGGAGCGTGGCATGGCGACGCTGCTGGTGGGCCATGTCACGAAGGACGGCACGATCGCCGGGCCCCGGCTCCTGGAGCACCTGGTCGATGTGGTGCTGTCCTTCGAGGGCGACCGCCACGCCCGTCTCCGTCTCGTCCGGGGCGTCAAGAACCGCTACGGGGCCACGGACGAGGTCGGCTGCTTCGAACTGCACGACGAGGGGATCACCGGCCTCGCCGACCCCTCGGGCCTCTTCCTCACACGTCGCGACGCACCGGTTCCCGGGACGTGCCTGACGGTCACACTGGAGGGCAAGCGGCCGCTGGTCGCCGAGGTGCAGGCGCTGACGGTCGACTCCCAGATCCCTTCGCCCCGGCGCACGACCTCCGGTCTGGAGACGTCCCGGGTGTCGATGATGCTGGCCGTTCTGGAGCAGAGGGGGCGGATCAGCGCCCTCGGCAAGCGGGACATCTACAGTGCGACGGTCGGCGGTGTGAAGCTCACCGAGCCCGCCGCGGACCTGGCGATCGCCCTGGCCCTGGCCAGTGCGGCGAGCGACACCCCGCTCCCCAAGAACCTCGTCGCGATCGGTGAGGTGGGCCTTGCGGGCGAGGTCAGACGGGTGACGGGGGTGCAGCGACGACTGGCCGAGGCGTACCGCCTGGGATTCACGCACGCACTCGTGCCGAGCGACCCGGGGAAGGTGCCGTCCGGTATGAAAGTCACGGAAGTCGCCGATATAGGCGATGCCCTCAGAGTGCTCCCGCGCCGGTCTCGTCCGGAGGGACCACAGGAGGACAACGCGCGCCGGTAGACTTTGCCCTGGTCTCGCCCGCCCGTACGAACGGTATGAGGGACGCAAGGGCATCGCAAACCTGTGACCGGAGGAGTGCAGTGGCAGCCAACGACCGGGCGGCATCGCCCGGAAAGTCCGGCCAAGGCACCGGTAACGAGGCGCTGATGCGCGCCTCGTTGAGCGCGGTCGCGCCCGGAATGGCCCTGCGGGACGGTCTGGAGCGCATCCTCCGGGGCAATACCGGCGGGCTGATCGTTCTCGGCATGGACAAGACCGTCGAATCCATGTGTACCGGCGGATTCGTGCTGGACGTGGAATTCACCGCTACGCGGCTGCGTGAGCTGTGCAAGCTCGACGGTGCGCTGATCCTCGACAAGGACATGACGAAGATCCTGCGGGCCGGCGTGCAGCTGGTTCCGGACGCGTCGATCCCCACGGAGGAGACCGGCACCCGGCACCGCACGGCGGACCGGGTCTCGAAGGCCTGCGGTTTCCCGGTCGTGTCGGTGTCGCAGTCGATGCGTCTGATCGCGCTGTACGTGGACGGGGAGCGCAGGGTCCTGGAGGAGTCCTCCACGATCCTGTCGCGTGCCAATCAGGCGCTCGCCACGCTGGAGCGGTACAAGCTCCGGCTGGACGAGGTCGCCGGCACGCTCTCCGCGCTGGAGATCGAGGACCTGGTGACCGTCCGGGACGTGACGGCCGTCGCCCAGCGCCTGGAGATGGTCCGCAGGATCGCGACGGAGATCGCCGAGTACGTGGTGGAGCTGGGCACCGACGGCCGGCTGCTCTCCCTCCAGCTGGACGAGCTGATCGCGGGCGTGGAGCCGGAGCGGGAGCTCGTCGTGCGCGACTACGTGCCGGAACCGACGGCGAAACGATCCCGTACGGTCGCCGAGGCGCTGACCGAGCTGGACGCGCTGTCCCATCCGGAACTGCTGGAACTGCCGGTCGTCGCCCGCGCCTTGGGGTACAGCGGCTCGCCCGAGACGCTGGACTCCGCGGTGTCGCCGCGCGGATTCCGGCTGCTGGCGAAGGTGCCGCGGCTGCCGGGGGCGATCATCGAGCGGCTGGTGGAGCACTTCGGCGGTCTGCAGAAGCTGCTTGCCGCGAGCGTGGACGACCTGCAGACGGTCGACGGGGTCGGGGAGGCGCGGGCCCGGAGCGTGCGCGAGGGGCTTTCGCGGCTTGCGGAGTCGTCGATTCTCGAGCGGTACGTCTGATTCTTGGGCGGGCGCCTGGTACTTGAGCGGGCGCCTGGTACTTGAGCGGGCGCCTGATTCTTCAGCGGCGTCCGGTTCTTGAGCGGTGCGTCCGAGGGAGCGGCGGGGTGAGGCGGGTGCCGGTGCGTCGGCAGCCGCCTCCGTCCTGGAAGCCCCGGCCGGGCCGGTTCGGCCGGCGCTAGGTCCTGTCTGGAGTTCCAGCGCGGGAGAAGGAGCGGCGTCCGGTGCCGTCGAATCCAAGGCGGAGGAGGGAGCGATGGCGGAGCCCTCGCGACTGACGACAACGCCGGAGGCGGCGGTGCCGGACGCCGCGACGCCGCGGGGGAACTCCAGACAGGACCTAGTCCCAATGCCGTTCGGTTAGCCGTCCGGTGGGCTTGGCAATGCGTTGATCTCGATGTGGACGGTGGTCCTGTGGGTGCGGTGGTCGATGTTGCGGCCGACGGCGCGGTACTTGGAGCTGATCGCTCGTTTCTTCACGCGGGGCCGGGACCGGTCTCGGCGGGCGGGTAGGAGGCCGTTGAGTATGGCGGTGCCGATCCGGCCGACGAGGTCGATCCTGGTGTGGGGGATGATGCCGGCGGCACGGATGATCTGGTCACGTGCCGTGTTCAGCGCGATGGTGAATGCGGTGCGGTCGGGGTCGATGTTGGGCCGGTGCAGGACGGCGTCGCTCATCGCGGTGCGTAGTGCCTGGTAGGCGACCAGAAGCGCCCAGGTTTCCTGGGTGACGGCTGCCGGGTAGCGGCCGCGCAGGACTCTGCCGCCGAGGATGGTCGATTTCAGCTCGCAGTAGCTGGTCTCGATCTCCCAGCGTTCGCGGTAGAGCCTGACCAGAGCGGTGGCGGGTGCCTCGTCGGGGTCGAGCAGACTGGTGACGAGCCGGTAGGTGCTGTGGGTGGCGGGACGCTTGTCGGCGCCGTCGGTGGGGGCGAGGGTGATGGTGGCGTCGATGACGCGGACGGTGACTTCGCCTATGCGGGACAGGAACGTTCCGTCGGGCAGACGACGCAGGATCGGCAGCTTGAGCGCGGTGCTGTGGGTCTTGGCGCGGATGAGGAAGTCCGCGCCCGTGGACGCGACCGTGCGCACGAAGGCGGTGGCTGAGAAGTTCCGGTCACCCAGAAGCAGCGTCCCGGGCCGTAGTGCTCCGGTCGTGCCCGCGGTGGTGATCAGGTCTCGGGCGTAGGTCAGCTCGCCGGTCGCGTCGGTGCCGAAGACGGCGTCCATGAGGGTTCGGGTCCCGCAGGCCACCAGCGTGACCAGGCGCAGCATCGGGTATCCGGCCGGCCCGTTCTGTCCTGCCTTCGCCTTGGGGAACACCGCGAGGTTCGCGGGTGTGTCCGGCAGGGCGAGCTGGGTTCCGTCGATCGCGACGACCAGCCTGCCCGCGAACCGTGTCGTCTGTGTCGCGGTCACCGCTGCGGGGCCTTTGACCAGGTCGAACAGTGCTTTCAATGGTTTGGGGCCGACCCGTCGCATCGCGGCCGTGATCGATGAACCCGCTGGCACGGGCAGCGGCGCGGGCAGTGAGGCGGTCAGCCGGGACCAGATCCCGGTCCAGCCGAGCCCGGTGAACAGTGCGCCTGCGAGCAGGAGGTAGACCACCACCCGCGACGGCAGCCGTCGAACCCGCTGCTGCAGACCACCTGCGGATGCGAGTGCCTCGTCGACGAGATCGAACGGGACAACCTGGGTCAACTCGCCCAAGTGCCCCACGGCAAAGACACCGGGGGCATGCGTAATGACAGAATCAGACACTGCAGCCCTTGTGGAGGAACACGAGTCTTGGCGGACCCGAGAACCACTACAGGGGCTGCACCCGTATCACCAGCCGAAACGCCGAGAGTTTGCGCCGCTGACCGAACCCCTAACCGAACGGCATTGGGGCTAGTCCTTCGGCAGGACGAAAGACGCTCGCTGGAGAGGCTCTCCCGGAGCCCTGGCCTCCAGGAGATAGGTGCCGGGGCCCGCCTCCGTCGTCGGGGCGGACGCGCACCGGGGGCTGCTCTTCCTGCGGTCCCACTCCACCGTGTGGACGATCGTCGCACCCGCCGGGACCTTCAGGTACAGGTGGCCGGGCCCGGCCGGGCAGTCCTCGGAGGACCAGATCCGGTCGTCCTCGCCGCCGGCCTCCGTGATGGTGAGCACCGTGTTCTTCGGGCCGAGGTCGGCCTTGCAGGCGGAGGCCGAGGTGTTCTTGGCGATCAGCCGGAACACCGGCTTGTCGTCGGGGCCGTAACTGACCGCCGACTTCAGGCTCAGCGTCAGCGCCGCGGGCTTGCAGTCGGGGAGCGACGAACCGGCCGGCACCTGTTCGGCACCCGAAGCGGACCCCGAGGCGGACCCCGATGAGCCGCCGGAAGCAGAGCCGGAAGCGCTGCCCGAAGCACCGCCGGAACCAGCCGCACCGCCCGAACCGCGCGGCTCCGTATCGCCGTTGCTGCCGTCCGAGCCCGCGTCCTCGCCGGAGCCGGACTCGTCACGTCCGCCCGGCTGTTGGCTGATCGCGGGGCCCGAGCCCGAAGGTCCGGGTGTGATCGAGGGGGCGGGATCAGGGCCGTTGGCCTTCGCGTCACCCGTGTCCCCGTTGCCTCCGCCGGAGGTGACGGCCCATACGACCAGCAAGGCGAGCAGCGCGATCAGCGATGCCGCAACTGCCCTCCGTCGCCAGTAGATGGAGGAGGGAAGCGGCCCGACCGGATTGCGCATAGATCCCACGGCGCAAACTCTACGAGAGATCCGGCCCGACTCCCGCCCCACCCGCCGCTCCGATCACCAAGTTTTGCTGATCATCATCACGGAACGTCTCAAAACGAGGTGCCGGGCGCGGGCACAGGGGGACAGAACGGGTGGCGTCGTCATCCGCTGGGCGCTCCGGGAGTGCGACACCCCTGCGCCCGTGACCATCGCCCGCCCTTCCATGCCAGGATCGTCGGTGCGATGACTGCCACGACTTCGACACACACGCCCCCCGCATCCCTCCACACCCCCGTCATCGGGTGGTTCGAGCAGCACGCCCGCGATCTCCCCTGGCGCCGCCCCGAAGCGGGCGCCTGGGGTGTGATGGTGAGCGAGTTCATGCTGCAGCAGACCCCGGTGAGCCGCGTTCTCCCCGTGTACGAGCAGTGGGTGGCCCGCTGGCCGCGCCCCGCCGACCTGGCCGCCGACGCGCCGGGGGAAGCGGTCCGTGCCTGGGGCCGCCTCGGCTACCCCCGCCGGGCCCTGCGCCTGCACGGGGCCGCACAGGCGATAACGGAACGGCACGGCGGCGACGTACCGAGCGGGCACAACCAGTTGCTGGCACTGCCCGGCATCGGCGAGTACACGGCGGCGGCCGTGGCCTCGTTCGCGTACGGACAACGCCACGCGGTGCTCGACACGAACGTCCGCCGGGTGTTCGCCCGCGCCGCGGCCGGCATCCAGTACCCGCCGAACGCGACCACCGCCGCCGAGCGCAAGCTCGCACGGGCGCTGCTCCCCGAGGAGGACGAGCGTGCGGCGCGCTGGGCCGCCGCGACGATGGAACTCGGTGCGCTGGTGTGCACCGCGAAGAACGAGGACTGCTCGAAGTGCCCCATCTCCGGGCAGTGCGCCTGGCTGCTGGCAGGTAAGCCCGCACACCAGGGGCCGCCGCGCCGCGGGCAGACGTACGCCGGTACGGACCGGCAGGTTCGGGGACGGCTCCTTGCCGTCCTGCGCGAGACGGTGGCACCGGTCGGGCAGTCCGCGCTCGACGCGGTGTGGGACGAGCCCGTACAGCGGGCGCGGGCACTCGACGGACTGGTCGCCGACGGACTGGTGGAACCGCTGGCGGACGGCCAGTACCGGCTGCCGCTGACCTAGCCGGATCGAACCTGTCGCTGTTACACAACCGATGGGCAGCCGTGCGTCCGCGTATGGCTGCTCCGGACAGCCTCGTGACAACGCCTCCGTAGCGTCTCCGACAGCAGTGAAGACGGGGATCCACGGGGACGGAGGCGGTTGTAATGGCGCAGGGCGAGGTGCTCGCATTCGAGGACTACGTACGTACCCGGCAGGACGCCCTGCTGCGCAGTGCACGGCGTCTCGTTCCCGACCCCGTGGACGCCCAGGACCTGTTGCAGACCGCTCTGGTGCGTACGTACGGCCGCTGGGACGGCATCGCCGACAAGTCCCTCGCCGACGCCTACCTGCGCCGCGTCATGATCAACACGCGTACGGAGTGGTGGCGGGCCCGCAAGCTCGAAGAGGTCCCCACCGAGCAGCTTCCCGACGCGAGCGTCGAGGACGGTTCGGAGCAGCGCGCCGACCGTGCCCTGCTCATGGACGTCCTGGGCGTGCTGGCTCCCAAGCAGCGCAGTGTCGTCGTACTGCGACACTGGGAGCAGATGAGCACGGAGGAGACGGCCGCGGCTCTCGGGATGTCGGCGGGTACGGTGAAGAGCACGCTGCACCGGGCGCTGGCGCGACTTCGTCAGGAACTGGAGAGCCGTGAGGCGGCGAGCCAGGAGGCCCGCAGCCGCGAGGCAGCCGCGAACCGTACGGCCGGAGCGCCGGTGCGTGCGCACACACCGGCGCCGCACGACGGGCGTCACGACGAGCGGGGGCGGGAGCGGTGCGCGGCCTGAGACACAGCGCTGACGGCACGGACGGCGGCGGCGCACCGGACGGCGGGCGTGGAACGGCCCGCGCGGCGCGCGGGCGCACCGGGGTCCGTGCCGGACTGGCGGCGAGCAGCACGGCGATGGCCGGGCTCGCCGCCTTCGCGCTGTTCGGCGTCAGCTGCTCCGCGGGCGGTACGGGCACGCGGGACGAGGGACCGGCCGGTTCGCAGGCGGTCGCCCAGGTCTCGCCCTCGCTCGCCTCGCCCGCGACGACGGCGCAGCCCACCCGGCGGGTGAACGCCGTGGCGCTCCTGAAGCGGGACTCCAAGGTGAGCCCACAGGTCAGTCTCTCTGTTCCCTTCGGGTGCGCCTTGCTGGCGTGAAAACATGGCTGCGGCGCCTGCCCGCCGATGCCGGTAGCTCGTTGGGACGTTGAGCCCGTAGGTCAGTCTGGTGCCGGGGCCGCAGAGGGGCCACGCACTGTTGCCATCGAGCACGCCGGTCAGATTCTCGCTCCCCCCGCGGCCCCTTGGGCAGGCGTCATCCCGTACGGATCAAGGCTTGGGAGTGGCGCATGAGGGACACCGACGACAGTGGTGGCATGGAGGAGATCGAGCAGGCCGAGGAGCTCGTGGCCCGTGTCGCGGCGATCGATATCGCCAAGGCGTCGGGCATGGTGTGTGTGCGGATGCCGCACGAGGACAAGCCCGGCAAGCGCGTGCAGCGGGTCTTCAACACCGTCGCGACCAGCGGCGCGATCCTGGACCTGGCCGACCACCTGATCTGCCAGGGCGTCACCCGGGTGGTGATGGAGGCCACCTCGACGTACTGGAAGCCGTACTTCTTTCTGCTGGAATCGCGTGGTCTGGAGTGCTGGCTGGTCAACGCCCGTGACGTCAAGAACGTCCCCGGCCGGCCCAAGACCGACCGCCTGGACGCGGTCTGGCTGGCCAAACTCACCGAACGCGGCATGCTCCGGCCCTCGTTCGTGCCCCCGAAACCAGTCCGTGAACTGCGCGACCTGACCCGGGCCCGGGCGGTCATGACCCATGAGCGCACCCGCCACAAGCAGCGCACCGAGAAACTCCTCGAGGACGCCCAGATCAAGCTGTCCACCGTGATCTCCGACATCTTCGGCGTCTCCGGACGCGCGATGCTGGAAGCCCTGATCGCGGGCGAACGCAGTCCGAAGGCGTTGGCGGACCTCGCCCACGGCACGATCAAGGCCAGCCACGCCACCCTGGCCGAGGCCCTGACCGGCCGATTCGAAGAGCATCACGGGTTCATGTGCCGGATGCTGCTGGACACCGTCGACTACCTCACCGTGCAGATCGACAAGCTCACCGCCCGTATCACCGTGCGCCTGGCCGAGCTGTCCACCGCCGAGGACGGCGAAGGCCCCGGACAGGGCACCCTCATGCCGATCACCGACACCGAGCGCCTCGACGAGATCCCCGGCGTCGGCCCCCATACCGCGCAGGTCATCCTCGCCGAGATCGGCCCGGACATGTCGGTCTTCCCCACCGCCGGACACCTGGTGTCCTGGGCGAAACTCTCCCCGCGCACCCTCCAGTCCGGTGGCAAGAACACCTCCGGGCCCACCGGCAAGGGCAACCCCTGGCTCCGCGGCGCCCTCGGCGAAGCAGCGATCTCCGCCGCACGGACCGACACCTTCCTCGGCGCCCGCTACCGCAGGATCGTCAAACGCCGAGGCCACATGAAAGCCCTCGTCGCCGTCGCCCGCTCCATCCTGGTGTCCGTCTGGCACCTCATGAACGACCCGACCGCCCGCTACCGAGACCTCGGAGCCGACTTCCACACCCGCAATCTCGACCCGAACCGCAAGAGCCGAGACCTCGTCCGCCAACTCAAGGCCCTCGGCCACGACGTCACCCTCACCCCGGCAACCGCCTGACACACGAACCCACCCGCACCGCACCGAAACAGCCCCCCGACCGTCACCGCCGAGGGGCTACCCCGCCATACCCACCTGACCGTTGAGTTTTCCGGTCAGGGGCGATCTGCGGCCCTGCTCCGGGGATGAGTACCCCGTCGACACCTCGTACGGATCACTGACCGACGGCCCTGCGGCCGACGTCGTGGTCAACGTGCTGACCTGCGGTGATTCGGTCGGCCTCGGCACCTATGTCTACCGGCCGCGCGACGACGGCTCGTACGAGAACGTCTTCGCGGCCGAGATGCCCGCGGTCTACGGCACGATCGACCGCGGTGATCTGGTGGTGACGACGCAGGTGTACGGATCGAAGGACTCGGTCGCGTACCCGTCCGGCGAGGAAGTGATCACCTACCGCTGGGCGGACGACCGGTTCAGCGAGCGCGACCGGGTGCACAACGACTTCAACCGGGCCGTCAGCAGTGGGGTGGGCGAGCTCCCCGCGCAGGTCGAGCCGTCCAGGAACTGACCGACAACCGACCGTACGGAAAGCAGTCGCATGGCCGAGACCCACGTCCTCTTCGTCGAGGACGACGACGTGATCCGCGAGGCCACCCAGCTCGCGCTGGAGCGGGACGGTTTCGTCGTCACCGCGATGCCCGACGGCCTCTCCGGACTAAAGGCGTTCCGGGCCGACCGCCCGGACATCGCCCTCCTCGACGTGATGGTGCCGGGGCTGGACGGGGTGAGCCTGTGCCGGCGCATCCGGGACGAGTCGACCGTGCCCGTGATCATGCTGTCGGCACGCGCCGACTCGATCGACGTGGTGCTCGGCCTGGAGGCCGGGGCGGACGACTACGTCACCAAGCCGTTCGACGGCGCGGTGCTCGTCGCCCGCATCCGTGCCGTGCTGCGGCGCTTCGGTCATGCGGCCGGGAGGGGCGGGCAGCAGGGCGGCACGGGCACCGAGTCGCCGTACGGGGTCGGCGGACTGCTCGTCTTCGGTGACCTGGAGATCGACACCGAGGGCATGGAAGTACGCCGCGAGGGCCGGCAGGTGGGCCTCACGCCCACCGAGATGCGGCTGCTGCTGGAGTTCTCCGCCGCACCCGGCACCGTGCTCTCGCGCGACAAACTGATGGAGCGGGTATGGGACTACGGCTGGGGCGGGGACACCCGGGTCGTCGACGTCCATGTGCAACGGCTTCGGACCAAGATCGGGCAGGACCGGATCGAGACGGTCCGCGGCTTCGGTTACAAGCTCAGAGCATGACGGGGCGGGCCCTGCGGACCGGAGTCCGCTGGAAGATCAGCATCGCGATCGCCGCCGTCGGCGCGCTCGTCGCGGTGTCGCTGAGCCTGGTCGTCCACAACGCGGCACGTGTCTCGATGATCGAGAACGCGCGCGAGGTCCAGCTGGAGCGGCTCCTGTTCGCGCAGCGGCTGTACGAGGCGACGAACGCCAAGAACAAGACGCCCAAGTTCGGTGCGAAGCTCAACGACCCGTCGATGCCGCCGAGCCTGCGCGACGAGGTCCGCGGCAACCGCCGTGCCACCCATGTCGACGAGTACGACAACGGCGTGCCCGACGTCTGGGCGGCCGTCCCCCTGGCCAACGGCGACATCCTCTCGCTGCACACCTCCTTCGCCGACCGCAGCGCCACGATCATGAGCGACCTCGACCGGGCTCTGATCATCGGCTCGCTCTCCGCCGTGGTGGGCGGCTCCGCGCTGGGTGTGCTGATCGGCGGACAGCTGTCGCGCCGGCTGCGCAAGGCCGCCGCGGCGGCGGGCAAGGTGGCGCAGGGCAATACGGAGGTACGGGTCAGGGAGGCCGTCGGCGGGGTCGTCCGCGACGAGACCGATGAGCTGGCCGGGGCGGTGGACGCGCTCACGGACGCGCTGAACGAGCGCATCGAGGCGGAGCGCCGGGTCACCGCGGATATCGCCCATGAGCTGCGTACGCCGGTGACGGGGCTTCTCACGGCGGCCGAGCTGCTGCCGCCGGGGCGCCCCACCGAGCTCGTACGCGACCGGGCGCAGGCGATGCGGACGCTGGTGGAGGACGTGCTGGAGGTCGCCAGGCTGGACAGCGCGTCGGAACGGGCGGAGCTCCAGGAACTGCAGCTGGGGGAGTTCGTCACCCGGCGGATCGCCCTGCTGGGCCCCGCCGTCG
Source organism: Streptomyces finlayi (assembly GCF_014216315.1). Taxonomy (NCBI): domain Bacteria; kingdom Bacillati; phylum Actinomycetota; class Actinomycetes; order Kitasatosporales; family Streptomycetaceae; genus Streptomyces; species Streptomyces finlayi. The sequence goes on along the minus strand of NZ_CP045702.1, from coordinate 4,375,189 downwards.
TGGTGCGGGTGATCCACGAGTCGTGGGTCTCCACCGATCCCCGGCGCCTGGAACGCATTCTGGGCAACCTGCTGGGGAACGCGGCCAAGCACGGGGCCTCGCCGGTGGAGGTCACGGTCGAGGGCCGCGTGGTGCGGGTACGCGACCACGGGCCGGGGTTCCCGGGGGAGCTGTTGCGGGAGGGGCCGAGCCGGTTCCGTACCGGGAGCAGCGACCGGGCAGGGCAGGGGCACGGGCTGGGGCTGACGATCGCGGCGGGCCAGGCGCGGGTCCTGGGCGCGCGGCTCACGTTCCGCAACACGGCACGGGAGGACGGGGCCGAGGGGGCGGGCGGCGCGGTCGCCGTGCTGTGGCTTCCGGAGCACGCGCCGACGGACACCGGCAGTTTCCCGGTCCTCAAGGCGGTGGAGCAGCGCCGTCCCGACGGTCTCCGTAAGCGGGACCGGGTCCGGAGGCAGCGGGCGGGCTCGAAGGACCGGGCCCGTCCGGAGACCGAGGGCAAAACGGGGACCGGGCGGGCCCGGTGACCTTCCCGGGTGCGCCCATCAGCGACCTCCTGACGATGCACGCCGGCATGTTCGCCCTCAGAGACGTCGAAGGCGACCCCGAGGAGAAGCGAAGTGCTGTCCTCGAGGTCGCCTTCGAACTGGTCACCCAGGCACACGACCCGGGTCCTCACGCATAGGTCCGCGTCAGAGAGAGACCTGCACCGAGCGGAGGAACGCGACCGGGTTGAGCGCGGAACCGTAGTTCGGGGTGGTCCGGATCTCGAAGTGGAGGTGCGGACCACTGGAGTTTCCGGTGTTGCCGGACAGGGCGATCTTCTGGCCCGTCTTCACGGTCTGGCCGATCTTCACGTTGATCGTCGACAGGTGCGCGTACTGCGAGTACTTGCCGTTGGAGTGCTTGATCACGACGGCGTTGCCGTACGCGGGGCCGTCGCCGCCACCGTTCGGGCCTGCCTTGACGACCGTGCCGGCGTGCGCGGCCTCGACCTTGGTACCGACCGGGACGGCGAAGTCCTGGCCGGAGTGCTTCGCGGCCCAGCGGGCGCCGCCGGTGCCGTAGCTGGCGCTCAGCGTGTACTTCTCGACGGGGGCCTCCCAGGAGGAAGCGTTCTTCTTCTTGGCGTTCTTCTTGGCGGCGGCGTTCTTCTTGGCGGCGGCGGCCTTCTTGGCGGCGGCGGCCTTCTTCTCCACCGCCTCCTTCGCCTTCGCCGACTTCTCGGCCGCGGCCTTCTTCGCGGACGAGGCCGCCTTGCTCTGCGCCTCGGCCTGCCTGGCGACGGAGTCGGCGGCACCCGCGAGAACCGCGGTACCGGTGGTGTTGGCCGTACCGGAGGCCGCGAACGCCGCGCCCGCACCGAGCACCATCGATGCACCCACGGAAGCGGCGACCACGGTGCCACGGACTCGGGACAGGGACGGGCGGGCGGACTGCTGGAACGTAACGCGCTTCGACATACGGGGAAGTCCTCCGGTGGTGAGGTGAACCGGCGTTCTGCCGGACGTGCTCCACCTTGGTAACCCGCACCCCCATCCCGGTTCAAACACCTCATCTACGAAGAAAAGCCGTAGCAGGGGGGCCGGGAATTCGTTGCCGACGGTCCCATCGGCAGCCCCTCGCGACGCTCCGGAAACTATGGTCGGGATCGGGTTTAAGCCCAGTTCGAAACAGCCCCAAACGGACAAGGGGCGGCCTTCCGGGCACATCAGGCTGTTTCGCCCGACGATCCCTCGCCATCCGGGCCGAAAGCCCCTCCCGCGACACGGCCACTCCTCCTAAGGCGGCTAGTAGGCCCCTGAGGGGCTGTGCGCCTTGTCACCGCCGGTGGGCCCAAAGGCTGTCCGTTTCGGGACCTTCGGCCTGCGGGCTGACTACGCTGACGGGAAAAGCAGGCAAGCGCGGGGGGACACCATGGCCGACGGCGACACCGACGACATCCACGACGCCCACGACGCCCACGACGCCCACGGCATCGAACTCGCCGACGCCGTCGAGTCCATCCGCAACCAGCTCATCGACGCCGCCACGCGCGCCACGGGGCGGCCCGTCTCCTTCGAGGTCGGTGACATCCAGATGGAGTTCACGCTGGAGCTGCGCAAGGAGGCCAAGGGCGGCGCGAAGGTCAAGGCGTGGGTGGTGGAGGCGGGCACCGACGCGTCCCTGTCGACGGCCCGCACCCACAAGGTCGCGTTCACGCTGACCCCGCGCAACGCGGTGACCGGCGGCGCCTGGGAGATCGGGCACGAGGACCCCGGCGGCACGGACCACTTCGGCCGGGGCCACGGGCAGGGCCGCCCGTGAGGGACGTACAGCCCGGGGACCGCACGGTCGTGGTGCTGGGCACCGGTTCCGTCCAGGGCAGCGGGGTCCTGCTCACCGGCCGGCTGGTGCTGACCTGCGCCCATGTGGTCAGGGGCAGCGGCCGGAGCCGGGTGGCGCATCCCGGCCTGACGGGGCACAGGGAGGCGACGGTCGCCTGGATCGACCACGACCGGGATGCCGCCCTCCTCCTCACCGCGGAACCGGTGCTGGCCGTCCCACCCGTACGGATGGGCACCCTCGACAGCGGCCAGGCGCTCCACGACTGCGAGATCACCGGCTTCCCCGCCGTCCAGCGGTACGGCCCGGGGGGCCATCTGGAGACCGACCAGTACACGGCCACGGTCTTGCCGATGGCGGGCCGGATGTGCAGCCTGATGGTCTGCGAACTCGACGGCCCGCCCCCGGCCACCGACGAGCACGGTGTCCCCGCGCTGCGGGGCCTGTCCGGGGGCCCGGTCTTCGCCGGGGACGTCCTCCTCGGGGTGGCCCGCCAGATCCCCCGGCAGCGCGGCGGCAGCCGGGTGGAGTGCGTCCCGCTCTCCTCGCTCTCCTCCCGGCCACTGCACACCCTGTACGAGCAGACCACCGGCACGCGCCTGCGGTACGAGAAGGTGCACGGCCAGCACCCCAGGGACCGGCAGTACGAGGAGGAGTACGCGGCCTCGGTCGGTGCCGCCTACCGGCGTACGAAGGTGTTCGGTCTCGACGAGCTGAACAGGAACGAGACCGAGTGGGACCTCGACACCGCGTATCTGAGTCTGGAGGCCCAGCCTCCCGACGACAGCGCGGGGCAGCACACGCCGTCGGTGCCGCAACGCATCGACGCCCTGCTCTCCGACCGCCCCCGGGTGCTGCTGCGGGGCAACGCCGGCGCCGGGAAGACCACCCTGATCTGGTGGCTGGCCGCACACGCCGCGGCGCGCACCCTCCCCCGGCGGCTGGACGCCCTGAACGGCCTGGTGCCCTTCGTCGTCCCCCTGCGCACCCTGCGCGCCCGGGGCGGCACCTTCCCCGGGCCGGCCGGGCTGCCCGCCGCTGCCCGGCTGGTGATCGACGACCCGCCGGACGGCTGGTCGTCGTCCCCCTGCGCACCCTGCGCGCCCGGGGCGGCACCTTCCCCGGGCCGGCCGGGCTGCCCGCCGCTGCCCGGCTGGTGATCGACGACCCGCCGGACGGCTGGGCGGGCCGGGTCCTGGCGTCCGGCCGCGCGCTGCTGCTGGTCGACGGCCTGGACGAGGTCCCGCCGGACGACCGCGACGAGGCCCGCGACTGGCTGGCCCAGTTACTGGAGCGCTACCCCGACGTCCGGTGCGTGGCGACCGTACGCCCACTGGCGGTCGCTCCGGACTGGCTGAGGTCGCAGGACTTCGAGGAGCTACGGCTCCTGCCGATGCGGAACGAGGACATCCGGTCCTTTGTGGGGGCGTGGCACCGGGCCGCCCGGCTGGACGGTGACGACCATGAGCACCTGACCGAGCTGGAGCAGGACCTCACGCACCGTTTCACCCAGAACACCGCCCTGCGCGACCTCGCCCGCACTCCCCTGCTCTGCGCCGTGATCTGCGCCCTGCACCGCAGGCGCCAGGGATTCCTGCCGGAGACTCGCTGGAAGCTCTACCGCTCGGCGCTCGACATGCTGCTCGGCAATCGCGACAAACGCCGGAAGATCGACGCCCCCGAGGGCATCACGATGGATGTCGAGGAGCAGATCCAGCTGCTCCAGCGCATCGCGGTGTGGCTGGTGCGCGAGGGGCAGTCGGAGTTCTCCCGCGACCAGGCCCTGCGCCAGCTCGCCCGCGCCCTGTCCGGCATGGAACGCGTACGCGCGCAGGGCCCCCCGGAGGCGATCCTGACGCACCTGCTGAACCGCAGCGGTCTCCTCCAGGAACGCACCGACGACACCTACCAGTTCGCCCACCGCACCTTCCAGGACTTCCTGGCCTCGAAGGAGCTGGTCGAGGACGACCACCTCAACGAGCTGCTGGGGCACGCGGCCGAGGAACAGTGGCAGGACGTGATCCTGCTGGCCGCCGGGCACTGCGGACGGCGCGAGCTGCCGCTCCTGGTCACAGGGCTGCTCGATGCGGGCCTGGCGGAGGCGAAGGGCTCGCTCGCCCGTACACAGCTCCATGTGCTGGCGGCCCTGTGCGAGCAGCATGCGACCTGGCTGGACGGGTCGGTCAGGGAACGCGTCCGCCGGCACACCGCGGACCTCTTCCCGCCCCACGGATTCGAGCACGTGCCGGTCCTGGCCAGGCTCGAGACGGCGGCCCTGGCCCTCTTACCGGCGCCGGGCAGTGTCCCGGAGGACACGGACACCCTGTTTCAGGTGACGCGTCTGATCAACGCGGTCGGCGGGGCCGAAGCCGTCCCGTACGCGCGGGAGTGGGTGGAGGCGTACCCGTCCACCGGTCCGGACTTCGCGCGGGGCTGGTCCCAGTACCCCGCGGAGCCGTACGCGAGAGAGGTCCTGACCCGGATCGATCCGCGGAGCACCGTGCTGCCGGTCGCCACGACGACCCAGCTCGCCTCGCTGCGCCACACGCCCGCGCTGGTCTTCGTGGAGTTGCTCGGCCCCTTCACGGACACCGATCTCGGATCGTTCGCACAGGCGGTCCGTCCGAGGCTGGTGCGCCTGGCGTTCAACTCCGTACTCACGGACCTGTCCTTCCTCAACGCCTGTGGGGACCGGCTCACCGTGCTGTCCATCAAGGAGTGCCCCCGCATCGCGACCCTGGGGCCCCTCGTCGGTCTCAGTGCGCTCACAGATCTACTACTGGACGCCCAGGAGCTGCCCCATCACGCTCTGGAGCCGCTGGGCTCGCTCAGCAGCCTGCGCTCACTGACGCTGACCTCGATGTCGGCGGACCGTTTGGGCGACCTCCCCACGCATCCGCTGGTCACCAGCCTGACGCTCCAGCTCAACCGGCCGTTCGAGATGGCGGGCCTCGATGCGTGGAAGGGACTGACCTCGCTCAAACTGCACAACGAATCCCCCACCACCGGGCTGTCCAGGGCCCTGAGCACCAGTCCCGGCCTCTCCGACCTCGAACTCTCGGCGCCCGCGCTGCACCAGCTCCTCGCCGGGGAGCCCCTCCCCCACATCACCGGCCTGGGCTTCGAGTCCCTGCACGGCAGCGAACTCGATGCGATCGTCAGGACGTTTCCGTCCCTGACCTCGCTCCGGATACGGCTCGGACCGAATCCGCCGCACCCACTCGATCTGGCTCCCCTCCGGGCCCTGCCCGGCTGCCGGGTCACCGTCAACGGCGCGCATTCGGAGATCGTCGGCGACGAGGGCGTCGACGTCACGCTCTGACCGGGCAGCCACGGAAAAGGGGCTGCCCCGGAACCGGTGAACGGTCCGGGGCAGCCCCTTCGTACCTGCTGACTACGACGCCGTCAGACGTCCTTCGTCATGTTCGGGCCGGCGCCGCCTGCCGCCTGCTCGATCGGAGGAACGTCGGGCAGTGCCGACTTCTCCTCGCCGCGGAACGAGAACTTCTTCTCCTCGCCCTCGCCTTCCGTACCGACGACCACGATGTGACCGGGGCGCAGCTCACCGAAAAGGATCTTCTCGGAGAGGATGTCCTCGATCTCCCGCTGGATCGTCCGGCGCAGCGGCCGGGCGCCCATCACGGGGTCGTAGCCCTTCTTCGCGAGGAGCGCCTTGGCCTCGGCACTGAGCTCGATGCCCATGTCGCGGTCCTTGAGACGCTCGTCCACCTTGTCGACCATGAGGTCGACGATCTGGATGATGTCTTCCTCGGTCAGCTGGTGGAAGACGACCGTGTCGTCGACGCGGTTGAGGAATTCGGGCCTGAAGTGCTGCTTGAGCTCTTCGTTGACCTTGACCTTCATCCGCTCGTAGTTCGTCTTGACGTCGCCCTGGGCGGCGAAGCCCAGGTTGAAGCCCTTGGAGATGTCCCTGGTCCCGAGGTTGGTCGTCATGATGATGACCGTGTTCTTGAAGTCCACGACCCGGCCCTGGGAGTCGGTCAGGCGACCGTCTTCCAGAATCTGGAGCAGGGAATTGAAGATGTCGGGGTGGGCCTTCTCGACCTCGTCGAAGAGGACGACGGAGAACGGCTTGCGGCGCACCTTCTCGGTGAGCTGTCCGCCCTCTTCGTACCCCACGTAGCCGGGGGGCGAACCGAAGAGACGGGAAACCGTGTGCTTCTCGCTGAACTCCGACATATCGAGGGAGATCAGTGCGTCCTCGTCGCCGAAGAGGAATTCGGCGAGCGTCTTGGAGAGCTCGGTCTTACCGACACCGGACGGACCGGCGAAGATGAACGAGCCACCGGGGCGCTTGGGGTCCTTCAGGCCGGCTCGCGTACGGCGGATCGCCTGCGAAAGGGCCTTGATGGCGTCCTTCTGCCCGATGACACGCTTGTGGAGCTCGTCCTCCATGCGCAGCAGACGGGAGGACTCCTCCTCCGTCAGCTTGAAGACCGGGATGCCGGTGGCCGTGGCCAGGACTTCGGCGATGAGCTCGCCGTCGACCTCGGCGACGACATCCATGTCGCCGGCCTTCCACTCCTTCTCGCGCTTGGCCTTCGCCGCCAGCAGCTGCTTCTCCTTGTCGCGGAGAGACGCCGCCTTCTCGAAGTCCTGGGAGTCGATCGCCGACTCCTTGTCGCGACGGACACCCGCGATCTTCTCGTCGAACTCGCGGAGGTCCGGCGGCGCGGTCATCCGGCGGATGCGCATCCGGGAACCGGCCTCGTCGATCAGGTCGATCGCCTTGTCCGGCAGGAAGCGGTCCGAGATGTACCGGTCGGCCAGCGTCGCGGCCTGGACCAGCGCCTCGTCCGTGATGGAGACCCGGTGATGGGCCTCGTAACGGTCGCGCAGGCCCTTGAGAATCTCGATGGTGTGCGGCAGCGACGGCTCCGCGACCTGGATGGGCTGGAAGCGTCGCTCGAGAGCGGCGTCCTTCTCCAGGTGCTTGCGGTACTCGTCGAGCGTCGTGGCACCGATGGTCTGGAGCTCGCCTCGCGCCAGCATGGGCTTGAGGATGCTCGCGGCGTCGATCGCGCCCTCGGCGGCGCCCGCACCCACCAGGGTGTGGAGCTCGTCGATGAACAGGATGATGTCGCCGCGGGTGCGGATCTCCTTGAGGACCTTCTTCAGACGCTCCTCGAAGTCACCGCGGTAGCGGGAACCCGCGACCAGGGCGCCGAGGTCAAGCGTGTAGAGGTGCTTGTCCTTGAGGGTCTCGGGCACCTCGCCCTTGACGATGGCCTGTGCCAGGCCCTCGACGACCGCCGTCTTGCCGACGCCGGGCTCGCCGATGAGAACCGGGTTGTTCTTGGTACGGCGGGACAGCACCTGCATGACCCGCTCGATCTCCTTCTCACGCCCGATCACCGGGTCGAGCTTGGATTCACGAGCGGCCTGGGTGAGGTTCCGGCCGAACTGGTCGAGCACCAGGGACGTGGAGGGCGTGCCCTCCGCGGGGCCGCCTGCTGTGGCCGCCTCCTTGCCTCCCGAGTACCCGGAGAGCAGCTGGATGACCTGCTGCCGCACCCGGTTCAGGTCGGCGCCCAGCTTCACGAGGACCTGGGCTGCGACGCCCTCGCCCTCGCGGATCAGGCCGAGCAGGATGTGCTCGGTGCCGATGTAGTTGTGGCCCAGCTGAAGGGCCTCGCGGAGCGAGAGCTCCAGGACCTTCTTGGCTCGGGGGGTGAAGGGGATGTGTCCGGACGGGGCCTGCTGGCCCTGACCGATGATCTCCTCCACCTGCTGGCGGACCGCCTCGAGCGAAATCCCGAGGCTCTCCAGGGCCTTAGCGGCGACACCCTCACCCTCGTGGATCAGGCCCAGGAGGATGTGCTCGGTGCCGATGTAGTTGTGGTTGAGCATCCGGGCTTCTTCCTGAGCCAGGACGACAACCCGCCGCGCGCGGTCGGTGAACCTCTCGAACATCGTTAATCGCTCCTCAGAGCGGTCAGGCAGTAAGGGGTCGGTCCCCTCCCTGTCCTTCCGCAGCTTAGTCCCGCAAGCGGGGACCGCTCATTCCAACTGCCGACACCCGTTCTTGGCCTCCTGCCCGGAACGCCGACAACTGCTCCAACCCGATGGTGGGAGACGATGTTCCCGCAGGCCAGACAGATACCCCTTTCGCCAGTACGCCGATGGCGAACGTGAGACGTATCGGCCTGCGTGTCGCCCCCTCCCACTAGGGATGTCTTACCCGCAACTACTGACAGTCCATGCGGCGCGACCCGGTTCCCTCAGCTACGGGCGAACATCTTCGCGCTCCCCGACGCGTCCGCACGCCCCGGCGACGGTCACGCCCGGCAATCGATCGCGGACACCGCGTAACTCCGGAGGTGCTTCGACGGTTCATCGGGCATGGCCCTCACCGTTCCGCCTCCCCGCTCGTCGCCCGACATCGACGACTGGGCGCTGTGGTACGAGCGGGAACTCGGCTGGGCGACCGCGGGCGCGCCGGTGTGCCTGCTGACCGGGCTGCGTTTCGACGTGCTGGAGCTGCCCGCCGATGCCGGACACGCCGTGCTGCGGAGGCTGGGGCGCACGGGTCCGGTGGCACTGGCCGGGCAGCGCATGGCGCTGCTGGTGGCCGCGGGAGGCGCCGATGAGCTGCCGGAGTTGCTCGACTGGCTGGAGTGGGGCGGAATCACTCTGGACCTGACCGCCGTCGGTACCGGCGGGCGGATCACCGCCCCGGCACCGCCCGGCTGTGCGGTCGGCTCGCCGGGGGCCGCACTGTGGCTGCGGCCCCCCGAGCCGAGGCAGGAGGTCGGGCCGGTACTGCCGGCCCTCGTCGGCTTCGGGAACAGGTGTGGGGATGTTCCCGATCTCGCACGGCTGGTGGACGTGGCCGCGACGGAATGCCACCGGGCGCGGCTGACGCGAGCCCGGACCGGGCTGCTGACCAAGAGGTCGACAGCTCAGCCGTTGGCCTTCTCGTAAGCCTCGCGGATCTCCGCGGGAACGCGGCCACGGTCATTCACGTTGTGGCCGTTCTCGCGCGCCCACTTGCGGATCTCGGCGGTGTCCTTGTTGCCACCGGTGACGGCGCGGCCCTTGCCACGGCCCGTCGCGGCGCGGCCACCGGTACGACGGCCACCCTTGGTGTACGGCTCAAGAAGACCACGGAGCTTGTCCGCGTTGGTCGTGGTGAGGTCGATCTCGTACGTCTTGCCGTCAAGTGCGAACGTCACTGTCTCGTCCGCCTCGCCACCGTCGAGGTCATCGACAAGAAGGACCTGAACCTTCTGTGCCACTGGATTTCCTTTCATCGAAAATGTAGTACGCGGAAAGGAAACCGCTTTTCCCCGGAAAACACAAACCCCTGGGAGAGGTCCGGGAGTGCAAGAACGCGGGAAACGTGCGCGATTCGGACATAGACCTACGGCTGCTTCTGCCGGTCACAGGTGCAGAAGCATCCGGCTGTTGCCCAAGGTGTTCGGCTTCACTCGTTCGAGACCCAGGAACTCCGCGACACCCTCGTCATAGGAACGGAGCAGCTCACTGTAGACATCTGTGTCGACCGGCGTCTCTCCGATCTCGACGAAGCCGTGCTTGGCGAAGAAGTCCACTTCGAAGGTGAGACAGAAAACCCGGCGGACCCCCAGCCAGCGCGCGGTCTGCAAGAGCTTGTCCAGCACTTGATGCCCCACTCCGGCACCCTTGGTGCTGTGATCGACGGCGAGAGTGCGCACTTCGGCGAGGTCTTCCCACATCACGTGGAGTGCGCCGCAGCCGATGACCCGGGCGTCCGCGTCCCGTTCGGCGACCCAGAACTCCTGGATGTCCTCGTAAAGCGTGACCGTCGCTTTGTCGAGCAGGATGCCTTCGGAGACGTACCCGTCAAGGAGACCGCGCACCGACGTCATGTCGGTCGTCCTGGCACGGCGGACGGTGATCGCCGGCCTATTTACCGACGGGTCGGTATGAAACTCGGTATCCGGCTGGGTTTGCGACGGCTCTGAGGACATGCCCAGACGCTATCGCCCGGTCTCCGGCTCCGTGTCATCGGCCGGGGTCGTCTCACCGGCCGGACTTGCGGGCGCTTCGGGGAAGGTGGGCAGAACCATGCGCATGGCGTCCTGCAGAGCTTCGCGCTGTTCGGCCGACATCATGCCGAAGAACGCGACCAGCGCGGCAGCCGGGTTGTCACTGCGGGACCAGGCTTCGTTCATCAGTGCGGCCGAGTAGGCGGCTCGGGTGGAGACCGCCGTATATCGATATGCGCGGCCGTCGACTTCCCTGCGCACCCAGCCCTTCTGATGGAGATTGTCCATTACCGTCATGACCGTCGTGTACGCGATGGACCGTTCCTGCTGAAGGTCCTCGAGAACTTCCCGGACGGTGACCGGACGGTTCCATTGCCAGACCCGTGTCATCACGGCGTCTTCCAGCTCTCCCAATTGGCGAGGCACAGCGTCACCTTAGTGCTAGATGTCTGGAATGAGCGGTTATTTGCACAACGAAAAGGGCGTACAGCTCGTCACTCACGAGTCGTACGCCCTTCTCGGGTCGGGTGGGGCGCGGTCAGGCGCCTCCGGCCCGTGGTGTCTGCTGGACCGACTCCGCGCGGGCGAGCGCGGCGTCCACGGCCGCGTCTTCCTTGTTCTTGTTCGGACCGCCCTGACTCTTGACGATCGTCACGACGAGGCCGATGAAGAAGGCGGCCATCACCACGGGGGGCAGAAGCGCGGATACGTAGTCCATACCGTCCAGAGTAGCGAGCCCGGTGCGGCCGGAGTCCGCGCCCTCCCGGGGAGGGCGCGGCGGACCGGTCCGGGCCCGGCCGACGGGCTATCAGCCCGCGGCGCGCTCCTCGGACGGGGTGACGGGGCGGCGGCGGGGCGGGAAGACCTCGGACGGTTTCGGCATGGGTCGCTCCCCGGGGGCGGGCGGGCGGGCCGGCACCGGCGGGGCCTTCGGGCGGTCGGGGCGGTCGGGCTCCTTCGCGAGGGCGAGGCCGCCGGTCAGGGCCGTCAGGCGGCTGCGCGGGGCCGGGGCCGTCACGGATACGGCGCGTCCGGCGAGGCGGGCGCGGACGGAACGTTCGGCGAGTACCTGGCAGCGGTCCAGGAGGGCCGCCGCGAGGGGTTTCCCGCGCAGGGCGCGCAGGGCGGCCAGATCGTCGGGGCGCGGGTCGTATCCGGCGGCCAGGGCGTCCTGGAGGAGCTCCAGATAACCGGAGACGGAACCGGGGAGGGCTTCGCGGTAGCGGGCGAGGTCGGCGAGGAGGAAGGCGCGCAGCCTGCCCGCCTCACCGACCGCCTCGTCCACGGCCTCCGCGAGCCGCAGGCAGTCCTGGACATCCTCTTCGGGCAGGGGCGTGGGGTGCAGGGCGATGGCGAGGACGCGTCGGAGCACACGCAGCTCGTCCGCGCTGAACGCCATGCCGCCGCGTGATCCGTAGGGCGTGGGCATGGCGCGACAATACGTGTTAAACGGACAAAATCCTCTTAACTGGCCGTGGCGGCGCGGCGTGTCCCGCCGTGCCGCCCCGGACATTCCCGCAGGTGCGGGCGCGTTCCTCAGAGCCGCGTGACGTTGCGCTCGTACACGAGACGCAGACCGATGAGCGTCAGCCAGGGCTCGTGCTCGTCGATGACCGTGGCGTCCTGCAACACCATCGGAGCAAGGCCACCCGTCGCGATGACGGTGACGTCGTCCGGGTCGGCCGCCAGCTCCTTCCTCATCCGCGTCACGACGCCGTCGATCTGGCCCGCGAAGCCGTAGACGATGCCGGACTGCATGGCTTCGACCGTGTTCTTGCCGATCACGCTGCGCGGCCTGGCCAGCTCGATCTTGCGGAGCTGGGCGCCCTTGACCCCCAGCGCCTCCACCGAGATCTCGATACCGGGTGCGATCACGCCGCCCGTGTACTCGCCGCGTGCGGAGATCGCGTCGAAGGTGGTGGCCGTACCGAGGTCCACGACGATCGCCGGACCGCCGTAGAGCTCGACCGCGGCGACCGCGTTGATGATGCGGTCCGCGCCGACCTCCTTCGGGTTGTCCATCAGGACCGGCACACCGGTCTTGACGCCCGGTTCCACGAGGATCGCGGGGACGTCACCGTAGTAGCGGCGGGTGACCTCACGGAGCTCGTGCAGGACGGCGGGGACGGTCGAGCAGATCGCGATGCCCTCGATGCCGTCACCGAGCTCCACGCCGAGCAGCGGATGCATGCCCATGAGGCCCTGGAGCAGCACGGCGAGCTCGTCGGCCGTGCGCCGGGAATCGGTCGAGATCCGCCAGTGCTCGACGATCTCCTCGCCGTCGAACAGGCCGAGAACCGTGTGCGAGTTGCCGACGTCGATGGTGAGCAGCATCAGACGCCGGCCCCGTCGGTTTCGCGGAAGTCCAGGCCGATGTCGAGGATCGGCGAGGAGTGGGTGAGCGCCCCGACGGCCAGGTAGTCGACGCCCGCCTCCGCGTAGGCGCGGGCCGAAGCGAGCGAGAGCCGGCCGGAGGACTCCAGCACGGCGCGGCCGGCGACCAGGGCGACGGCCTCCTGGGTCTGCTCAGGCGTGAAGTTGTCCAGCAGGATCAGGTCGACGCCCGCGTCGAGGACCTCGCGGACCTGCTCCAGGGTGTCGACCTCGACCTCGATCGGTACGTCCGGGAACGCGGCCCTGACGCGCTTGAACGCCTCCGCGACGCCGCCCGCCGCGACCACGTGGTTGTCCTTGACGAGCGCCGCGTCCGAGAGCGACATGCGGTGGTTCACCCCGCCGCCGCAGCGCACCGCGTACTTCTCCAGCGCGCGCAGTCCGGGGGTCGTCTTGCGGGTGTCGCGGACCCTGGCCTTCGTGCCGTCGAGCACATCGGCCCAGGCGCGTGTGGCGGTCGCGATGCCCGAGAGCCTGCAGAGCAGGTTGAGGGCGCTGCGCTCGCCGGTGAGAAGGTCGCGGGTGCGCGTGGTGACCGTCAGCAGCTTCTGGCCCGCGACGACGCGGTCGCCGTCCTCGACGTGCCGCTCGACCTCGAACTCGTCCGTACAGACGATCGAGAGCACCGCTTCCGCGATGTGGATGCCCGCGACGACGCCCTCCTCGCGCGCGGTGAAGTCACCGGTCGCCACGGCGTCCTCGGGGACCGTCGCCACGGTCGTGACGTCCACGCCGCCGTCGAGGTCCTCCTCGATCGCGACGTGGGCGACGTCCTCGACCTGGACGGGGTCCAGGCCCGCCTCGGCGAGCAGCTTGGCGAGGGCGGGATCGAGGCCGCACTCCAGACCGTCGGGGTCGTAACCGTCACCACAGCCGCAGCCGTCGCCGCAGCCGTCCGTGGCGGGAGCGGGCGCGCCGATATGGATCAGCGGTACGTCCACGGGTGTGGGGCGCGGATTCTCTTCGGGCGTGCTCACGGTCGCGGCTCCTCGGGGGCGTCGGCGGGGTGGTTCGTGGTGCTCGGGCAGTCTGGTGTCTCGGTGGCGCGTACGGGCGGGAACGCGGCGGTCTCCGTACGGCTGACGACCAGCCGCCGGTCGGGTGCGATCCGTACGACGAGGTGGCGGCGCCAGTGCTCGTCGTCCCGGTCGGGCCGGTCCTCGCGCCAGTGGCAGCCGCGGGTCTCCTCGCGCTCACGGGCCGCGGCGACCAGGACCCGCGAGACCAGCAGGAGGTTGGTGGCCTCCCAGGCGTCCACGCCGGGCACCGCCACCTTGGGTTCGGCCGCGCCCGCCTCGTCGGCGGCCGTGCGCTGGAGGGCTTCCAGCTCCTCGGCCGCGGTGGCGAGACTGGCCGCGGAACGGATGACTCCGGCGCCCTTCGTCATGATCCGCTGGATCTCGGTCCGGGACTCGGCGACCAGGAGCGGCGAGGTGCTGCCACCGACGGGCTCCACCGCCTCGGTCCGCTCCGGCCGGTCCCGCACGATGTCCGCCGCGATGCGCTCCGCGAAGACCAGCCCCTCCAGGAGGGAGTTGGAGGCCAGCCGGTTCGCGCCGTGCACGCCCGTACAGGCGACCTCGCCGCAGGCGTACAGACCGGGGACCGTCGTACGGCCGGTGAGGTCGGTACGGATGCCGCCCGAGGCGTAGTGCGCGGCCGGGGCGACCGGGATGGGCTCGGTGACCGGGTCGATGCCGTGGGCCCGGCAGGCGGCCAGGATCGTGGGGAAGCGGTGCTCCCACATCTCGGCGCCGAAGTGCCGGGCGTCCAGATACATGTGCTCGGTGCCGTGCCGGTGCATCTGGCGGGTGATGGCCTTGGCGACGATGTCGCGCGGGGCCAGCTCCGCCAGCTCGTGCTGCCCGAGCATGAAGCGGGTGCCGGACGCGTCCACGAGATGGGCGCCCTCGCCCCGTACCGCTTCCGATACGAGGGGCTGCTGGCCCTCCGAGTCGGCGCCGAGGAACAGGACCGTCGGGTGGAACTGGACGAACTCCAGGTCGGAGACCTCCGCCCCGGCCCGCAGTGCCAGGGCCACACCGTCGCCGGTGGAGACCGACGGGTTGGTGGTGGCGGAGAAGACCTGGCCCATGCCGCCGGTGGCGAGAACGACCGCGGGGGCGCGGACCGCGCCCACTCCGTCGTGCTGGCCCTCCCCCATGACGTGCAGGGTGACGCCCGCCGTACGGCCTTCGGCGTCGGTGAGGAGGTCGAGCACCAGGGCGTTCTCGACGGTGCGCAGGGCCGCCGAACGCACCGCCTCGACGAGGGCGCGGGAGATCTCCGCGCCCGTGGCGTCGCCTCCGGCGTGCGCGATGCGGCGGCGGTGGTGACCGCCCTCGCGGGTCAGGGCGATGTCGCCGCTCGTCGTCTTGTCGAAGAGCGCGCCCGTCTCGATCAGCCGGCGTACGGCGTCGGGTCCCTCGGTGACCAGGGCCCGTACCGCTGTCTCGTCGCACAGGTCCGCGCCGGCCACGAGGGTGTCGGCCAGGTGCTGTTCGGGGGTGTCTCCCTCACCGAGTGCCGCCGCGATGCCGCCCTGTGCCCAGCGGGTGGAGCCGTCGTCGAGCCGCGCCTTGGTGACGACGACGGTGGCGAGGCCCGCGGCGGCGCAGCGCAGTGCGGTGGTGAGACCGGCCACGCCTGAGCCGACCACGACGACGTCCGCGTCGATGGCCCAGCCGGGGGCGGGGGCGGTCAGCCGTATTCCGGTCACGTGAGGGCTCCGAAGGTCAGCGGGATGTTGTCGATCAGGCGGGTGGCGCCCACGCGTGCCGCCACGGCGAGGATCGCCTCGCCGTGCTCGCGGTCGTCGGGGATCTCGGTGAAGTCCGCCGGGTCGACGAGCGCGAGGTAGTCCACGGCGAGCGGCGGCTGCTCCTTGGACGCGTCCTCCAAGACCAGACGGGCCGCGGCACGGACCGCGGCGGGGCCGCCGCTCGGCCGGGCCAGGGTCACCGCCTGGGTGTCGGCGGCCGCGCGGGACTCACCGAGCGCGGCGAGCCCGGCGACCCGGCTCGCGTTGGCCGTGGTGGCCGTCGCGCGCTCGTGCAGCGCCTGCTGGGCGGCCAGCCGGTCCCGGGCGGCGAACAGTGACCGGGGCAGTGCGAGCGCGGTGCGGCGCTCCTCGGCGGAGAGGAAGCGGTTGCGGCTGGAGAGCGCCAGGCCGTCGGGGTCGCGGACGGTGGCCACGCCCGTGATCTCGACGCCGAAGTTCAGGTCGCGCACCATACGGCGGATGAGCGCCAGCTGCTGGGCGTCCTTCTGCCCGTAGAGCGCCTCGTCGGGGCGGGTGAGATGGAGCAGCTTGGCGACGACGGTGAGCATGCCGTCGAAGTGCCCGGGGCGTGCGGCGCCTTCGAGGCGCTCGCCCATGGGGCCGGCCGTGATGCGGACCTGGGGTTCGCCCCCGGGGTAGACCTCGTCGACGGAAGGCGCGAAGACCGCGTCGGCGCCCGCCGCGGCGGCGACCACGAGGTCGGCGTGGAGGGTGCGCGGGTAGCGGTCGAGGTCGGCCGCCTCGCCGAACTGGAGCGGGTTCACGAAGACGGTGACCACGACCTGGCCGGCCGGTCCCGCGGCGGACCGCGCCGTACGGATCAGGGTGGCGTGGCCTTCGTGGAGCGCGCCCATCGTCATGACGACGACGCGCCGTGCCCCGGCCGGGCGGCGCAGGGCGTCGAGCTCGGCCGCGGTGTGCAGGAGGGAGGGGGTGGTGCCCCTCGTCCCGGAGTCCTGGGCGTTCATCGGGCCTCCCCCGGTCCTGTGCCCTCGGTTCCGCCGGGCGGAGCCGTACGTCCGCCGTCGGCCAGGACGCCGAGCAGGTCCTCCGCGAGCTCCGCCTTGAGCATCCCGTGCGCCAGGGCCCGGTCGGCGGTGGCGCGGGCCATGGCGACGTATCCGGCCACCGTCTCGGGGGCGTGGGCGCGCAGCTCGCCGATGTGCGCCGCGACCGTGCCCGCGTCGCCTCGGGCGACGGGTCCGGTCAGTGCCGCGTCGCCGGAGCGCAGGGCGTTGTCGAGGGCCGCCCCGAGGAGCGGGCCGAGCATCCGGTCGGGGGCGGAGACGCCGGCCTTGCCCAGGAGCTCCATGGCCTGCGCGACGAGCGTGACCAGGTGGTTCGCACCGAGGGCGAGCGCCGCGTGGTACAGCGGACGGGACTCTTCCGCGATCCATTCGGGTTCACCGCCCATCTCGATGACCAGCGCCTCGGCGGCGAGCCTGAGCTCCACGGGGGCGCTGACGCCGAAGGAGCAGCCCGCGAGCCGCTGGACGTCGACGGAGCTGCCGGAGAACGTCATCGCCGGGTGCAGGGCGAGGGGCAGCGCCCCGGCCCGCCTGGCGGGGTCGAGCACCTTGGCCCCGTACCGCCCGGACGTGTGGACGATCAGCTGTCCCGGCCGTACGGCACCGGTTTCGGCCAGCCCCTCGACCAGGCCGGGCAGTGCGTCGTCGGGGACGGTCAGCAGCACCAGGTCCGCGCGCGCCAGCACCTCGGCGGGCGTCACCAGGGGTACGTCGGGGAGCAGCGCGGCCGCCCGGCGCACGGATGCGTCGGAGACGCCCGATACGGCCACCGGGCGGTGCCCGGCGAGCTGGAGCGAGGCGGCGAGGGCGGGGCCGACCCGGCCCGCGCCGACGACGCCGACCGTGAGGCGGGCCGGGCGGTCCCTCGCGTCGAGGGGGTCCTGCGAAGTTGTCGTGTTCACGCGGCGATGGCCTTCCGTTCCAGTCCGCGGGGGGTACCGGACGATTTCTCTGCATGCTACGCCAGCGTTTCGCGCCACCTGACGGTCGTCCACAGCCTGTGGGTAACTTTGCGGCTCCGGCGAAATCCGGTCCGGCGATGTCGGTCGCCCGGGTACTGATCGTCCCATGGCGGACACCGATGGGCAGAAGGAGCACTCGCGGCCGCCGGGCGACGGGCCGCGTGGTGGTCGCCTGCGCGGCTGCGTACGGGGGCGGCTCTGCACGCCCCGGGCTGGCGCCCGGTGATCCACTACCCGGTGCACCGGCCCGACCTGCCGCCCCCCGCCTCCGTAGAGCTGCTCCAGCTCCGGATGGAGGCCCTGGCGCATCCGATGCGGATGCGTCTGTGCCGCAACCTCGCCCGCTCCCCGTACTCCACCGGCGAACTCGCCGACTCGCACGGGATCACGGCCCCCGAGGTGTCCCGCCACCTCTCGGCACTGAAGAGGGCCGGTCTCCTCACCACCCGGCGGCGCGGCCGGTACGTCCTGCACCAGCTGGACCTGACCGCGGTGAGCCGGCTCGGCAGCGACTTCCTGGAGGGGGTCCTGCGCTGAGACGGCGCGTACTCAGCCCGCCCCGCCGCCGGCCCGGACCAGGCCCGTCTCGTACGCGAGGACGACGACCTGCACCCGGTCGCGCAGGTTCAGCTTCGTCAGGATGCGGCCGACATGCGTCTTCACGGTCGCCTCGGACAGCACGAGCCGCGCGGCGATCTCACCGTTCGACAGGCCCTGCGCGACCAGCATCATCACTTCGCGTTCCCGCCCGGTGAGCTTCTCGACGTGCTTGTGCTTGGGGTCCTTGCCGCTGGTGGGCAGACTCGATGAGAAACGGTCCAGCAGCCGGCGCGTGGTGGACGGCGCGACGACCGCGTCGCCACTGTGCACGGCACGGATCGCGGCCAGCAGTTCGCCGGGCGGCACGTCCTTCAGCATGAAGCCGCTGGCCCCCGCCTTCAGCCCGGAGAAGGCGTACTCGTCCAGGTCGAACGTGGTCAGGATGAGCACCTTGGGCGGATCGGTCTGCGCACAGATGCGCCGGGTCGCCTCGACGCCGTCCAGCCTCGGCATGCGCACGTCCATCAGCACGACGTCCACCGCGGTGGCGCGCAGCACCTCGATCGCCTCGGCGCCGTCACCGGCCTCGGCGACGACCTCCATGTCCGGCTGGGCGGCGAGCACCATCCGGAATCCGGTGCGCAACAGCACCTGGTCGTCGACGAGCATCACGCGGATCGCCATGAGGTGTCCTGTTCTCCTGGTCAGTGGGGTGGTCGGGCTTCCTACGGGTCAGGGGCGGTGCCTAATGGCCGGGCTTCAGCGGCAGCAGGGCGCTGATCCGGAATCCGCCGCCGGGACGCGGTCCGGCGTCCAGCGTGCCGCCGACCATGCCGACCCGTTCCCTCATACCGATCATGCCGTGACCGGCTCCGTCGGCGCCGCCGTCCTCGTACAACTCGTGCGCGGCGCCCCGGCCGTCGTCCTCGACGAGGAGCCCCAGGCCGTCGTCGAAGTAGACCAGCCGCACGCTGGCACCGGCGTCCGGACCACCGTGCTTGCGGGTGTTGGTGAGGGCTTCCTGCACGATGCGGTACGCGGTCAGTTCCACCCCGGTGGGCAGGGGGCGCGGCGTGCCCTCGATCTTGAAGTCCACCGCCAGACCGGTCTGCCTGACCTGGTCGATCAGGTCCTCGATCTGCCCGACGTCGGGCTGCGGTACGTACTCCCCGCTCTCCGGAGCGTCGCCGGTGCGCAGCACGCCGAGCAGCCTGCGCATCTCGGCGAGTGCCTGCCGGCCGGTGCTCGAAATCGTCTCCAGCGCCTGCCGCGCCTGCTCCGGTGCCGCGTCCATGACGTAGGCGGCGCCGTCGGCCTGCACCACCATCACGGAGACGTTGTGGGCGACGACGTCGTGCAGTTCGCGGGCGATCCGGGCACGTTCGGCGGCGACCGCGACCTTCGACTGCGCCTCTCGCTCCCGTTCCAGCCGGGCCGCGCGCTCCTCCAGCTGGTCGAAGTAGGCCCGGCGGGTCCGCATCGAGTCGCCGAGCACCCAGGCGAGTACGAACGGCACCGTCATGACGACCACGACGAAGACGGCCTGCGCCCAGTGCTCCTGCCGGCCCTCCGGCCAGCGAAGGTGCGAGAGGCCGGCCGCGACGAGGCTGCACGCCAGGGCGAGCCGGGACGCCCAGCGTTCCCCCACGGTGGCCACGGTGTACGTGATCACCAGCAGGGCGAAGTCCGCGATGCCCGGCCTGACATCCAGCGCCAGCTGCACGAGGCCCATCGCGACGGCGAGCAGCAGCATCTTCTCGGGCGCGCGCCGGCGCAGCGCGACGACCGTGCACAGACCGAGCGTGACCGGCACAGCCAGCACGGCCTCGCGGCCGCTGCCGTACTGCCCGGCCACGATCGACACGCCGGAGAGCCCGAGGAGGAAGACAGCCCAGAAGCTGTCGACGCCCGTCGGGTGTCTGCGGATGAAGTCGTAGAGGCGCTGCACGTAACCCAGCGTAGGGATAGCAGATCGGTGCCCGGGTCAGCCGGAGGGCCGATCCAGGTCCTGGGACCGTACTCCCCAAGGTGGAGACTTGCCTACGTGACGGATGACTGGCGCGGTTGGCGAGAAGCGGCTGAGACCGCTTTGTACGGGGACGAGGGCTTTTACCGGAGGCCGGAAGGGCCCGCGGGGCATTTCCGCACGTCGGTGCATGCCTCGCCGCTGTTCGCCTCCGCGATCGCCCGGCTGCTGGCAGGAACGGCGCGGGAGCTGGACACGGACGAGGTCGCCCTGGTGGATGTGGGCGCGGGGCGGGGCGAGTTGCTGACGGGGGTGCTGGCGGCCGTGCCCGCCGGGCTGGAGGTGCGGGCGTACGCGGTGGAGATCGCCGGGCGTCCGCCGGGCCTTGATCCACGGATCGAGTGGTGCGCCGAGCCTCCGCACGGGGTCACCGGGCTGCTCTTCGCCAACGAGTGGCTGGACAACGTTCCGGTGGACATCGCGGAGGCCGACGCCGACGGGGTGGCGCGCCGGGTCCTCGTACGGGCGGACGGCACGGAACGGCTGGGCGACCCGGTGAGCGGGGCGGACGCGCAGTGGCTGCGGCGCTGGTGGCCGACGGCCGGGCCAGGCGGCCGCGCGGAGATCGGACGGCCGCGCGACGAGGCGTGGGCGCGGGCGGTCGCGTCGCTGGCCGGGGGGCTGGCGGTGGCGGTCGACTACGGGCACGTACGGGAGGCGAGGCCGCCGTTCGGGACGCTGACCGGATTCCGGGCGGGCCGCGAGGTGCGTCCGGTGCCGGACGGCACGTGCGACCTCACGTCCCATGTGGCCCTCGACGCGTGCGCGGAGGCGGGGAGCGCCGTGGCCGGCGTACCGGCCGAGGTCCGTGACCAGCGCGCGGTGCTCCGGGAGCTCGGTGTCAGCGGTGAACGGCCGCCGCTGGCCCTGGCGTCGGCCGACCCCGCCGGGTACGTCCGGGCGCTTTCCGCCTCGGGCGAGGCTGCGGAGCTCACGGCGCGCGGCGGACTGGGCGATTTCGGCTGGCTGCTGCAACGGGTGCACCCCGCGTCCGGCCCGCCCGGCGGCTGAGGGCGTCTTCGAGCCCGTCCGGCGGTCATGGACCGGGGTCCCGGGCGGAGCCTCGGGTACCCGGGGGATACTGTCCGGCATGACGGAGACGACGGTCGGCATCGGCGGCGCGGCAGAGAGCACCGACATGGTGCTCAACATCGGCCCCCAGCATCCCTCGACCCACGGGGTGCTCCGCCTGCGGCTCGTCCTGGACGGTGAGCGCATCCAGCACGCGGAGCCGGTCATCGGCTACATGCACCGGGGCGCCGAGAAGCTCTTCGAGGCGCGCGACTACCGGCAGATCGTGATGCTCGCCAACCGCCACGACTGGCTGTCGGCGTTCTCCAACGAGCTGGGTGTCGTCATGGCCGTCGAGCGCATGCTCGGCATGGAGGTCCCCGAGCGTGCGGTGTGGACGCGGACCCTGCTCGCCGAGCTGAACCGGGTGCTGAACCACCTGATGTTCCTCGGCTCCTACCCCCTCGAACTCGGCGGGATCACCCCGGTGTTCTACGCGTTCCGCGAGCGCGAGGAACTCCAGGCCGTGATGGAGGAGGTCTCCGGCGGCCGGATGCACTACATGTTCAACCGGGTCGGCGGGCTCAAGGAGGACCTTCCCGCGGGGTGGCTCGGCCGCGCCAGGGACGCGATCGCCTCGGTGCGGTCCCGGATGGACGTGTACGACGACCTGGTGCTGGGCAACGAGATCTTCCGGGCCCGTACCCGCGGGGTGGGTGTGCTCTCCGCCGAGGCCGTGCACGCGTACGGGGTGTCCGGGCCGATCGCCCGCGCCTCCGGGGTCGACTTCGACCTGCGGCGCGACGAGCCGTACCTCGCGTACGGCGAGCTCCAGGACACGCTCAAGGTCGTCACCGCCACCGAGGGCGACTGCCTGGCCCGGTTCGAGTGCCTGCTGGGGCAGTCGCACAACGCGCTTGATCTCGCGGACGCCTGCCTGGACCGGATGGCTGGTCTGGCGCCCGGTCCGATCAACCAGCGGCTGCCCAAGGTGCTGAAGGCGCCGGAGGGCCACACCTACGCGTGGACCGAGAACCCGCTCGGCATCAACGGCTACTACCTGGTGTCCAAGGGCGAGAAGACCCCGTACCGGCTGAAGCTCCGCTCCGCCTCGTTCAACAACATCCAGGCCCTGACCGAACTGCTGCCGGGCACGCTGGTCGCCGACATGGTGGCCATCCTGGGATCGCTCTTCTTCGTCGTCGGCGACATCGACAAGTAGGCGCGGGGCCGGCGCCCGAAGCTACGAGGAGACGGCGCTGCGCAGCCCGGCCACGTCCAGCTGCTCGGTCTCGTCGTGTGCGGTGAGGTCGATGACCTTGCCCACGGCCCGGTTCTCCGTGGCACCCGTCCGGTGGTGGGCGAGGGCTTCCTCGCCCACCACGTCGGCCAGGTCCTCGTTCTGTACGGCCTCGATCGCGGCGTTCGCCTTCTGCGTACCGAAGAAGTCGAAGCTGCCCTGCGGGACGAGATGCCGGCGCGCGGCCGCGTACGGAACGATGGCGGAGGCTGCCTGGATCGGACGCGGCGCGGGTACCGGCATCGGCACCGGCGAGAGCTGCGGGGCCGGCAGGGCGGTCGACGGGCGGCGGTGCTGGTGGCCGCCCGCCCCGGCGGCCGCCGCGTGCTTCCCCTTCGGGCCGTCCGCCTCCACGTCCCGGGTCCTGGCCCGCTCGGCGAGGTCACGCCGTCCGGCCCCGTCGGCGGTGCGACGCGCCTCCTGGAGTGCGGCGTTGCGCGTGAGGTCCCGCAGCGCCTGGGAGGCGCGCAGATACGCGGCCGGGGTGGGCGTGGAGCGTGCGGCGGGCAGCTCCCGGGGCGAGGCCGCGGCTTCGAGCGCAAGCTGCCTGCGGCCCTCCAGCGCGGTGGCCCGCTCGGTCTCGGCGTTCGCGTACCGGCGCAGCAGCGCGGCGTGCTCGCCCCGCAGCCCGGCGAGCTCGACCCGCTTGCGGCGCAGCTTCGTCTCCAGCCGGGTACGCAGCTCCCTGGACTCCTCGAGGTCGGACTCCAGTTCGGCTATGCGCTCCTCGGCCTTCCACTCGTCGCCGGCGCGGGCGCGCGTCAGTTCCGCGACGCGCAGTCCCGCGGCCCGGTCCCAGCTGCGCATCAGATACGCGCCGGAGACGGCGGCGGCCGCGGTGGCGGCCACCAGAGCGCGCAGGGCGAGCGGTTCGGCGAGCAGCCAGGCGCCGGCTGCACATACGACCGACACTCCGGCCACCAGGGAAGGCGGCAGGATTCTGTGCAGGGGTGGCGAATGGCGGTGACGTCCACGTGGCATGGCTCGAAATTTACCGTGCGTACGGGTTACTTGGGAGACCGCCCGGCAATCTGTTCCCCGCCGGTTACCTGACGGCCTCCCGAAGGACCGGAATCCTCGCCTCTACTTCTTGAGCAAGCCTTTCGCCAGGAGATACTCCTTGGCCACATCGGCAGGCTTGGCACGCTCGGCGTCGACCTTGCGGTTCAGTTCCGCGAGGTCCTCCGTGGTCAGTACCCCGGTGAGCTTCCCGAGCGCCTCGGCAATGTCCGGCGCGCCCGCGTCCTTGGCATTGAGCACCGGAAGGACGTTGTCGGCGTTCTGGAGCTTCTTGTCGTCCTCCAGGAACACCAGGCCGTAACTGTCCAGTACCGCGTCTGTGGTGGTCGTCAGAACCAGCTGGACCTTGCCGTCCTTGACCGCCTGCTTCGACTGCGGAGTGCCGACGCCCTTCGGGTCGATTCCGGTGACATCGATCCCGTACGTCTTCTTCAGCCCCGGAGCGCAGAACGGCCGGACCTCGCACTCGTCCCCGGCGGCGATCTTCACCTTGATCTTCGACCTGCCGAGGTCCGAAAGGGTCGTGAGCTTGTTCTTCTCGGCGAATTCCTTCGTCACTGCGAAGGCGTTCTGGTCGACGGCCTTGCCCGCCGGGAGCACCTTCAGACCGAGCGGCGTGGCGAGCTTCTCCAGGGCGGCGACCGTGGCGGCGGCGTCCCCGGAGGCCACGGGCTTCTTCGCCGCCTCGCTCGCCCCGTTCACCTTGGCGTTGAGGAATTCCGCGATCGTCGCCGCGTATTCCGGTACGACGTCGATCTCACCCTTCTCCAGGGAGGGTTCGTACAGCTCGCGGTTCTTCACCGTGGTGACGGAGGTGCTGTACCCGGCGCCGGCGAGCACCTGCGCGTAGAGCTCGGCGAGCACCTTGGACTCGGTGAACGAGGCGGCGCCCACGACGAGCG
Source organism: Streptomyces finlayi (assembly GCF_014216315.1). Lineage (NCBI taxonomy): Bacteria > Bacillati > Actinomycetota > Actinomycetes > Kitasatosporales > Streptomycetaceae > Streptomyces > Streptomyces finlayi. Next base: position 4,350,908 of record NZ_CP045702.1, on the reverse strand, counting down.
AGCCCTTCCTGGAGTCCGACGCGGTGCCCGGACCGCTCTTCTCCTTCTCCAGGCTGTCGCCGCCGCACGCGGCGAGCGAACCGGCCAGCGCGACCACTCCGACGACCGCACCCGCTATGCGCGAGGTCCTGCTCATGATGTTCTCCGTCCACAGCGAAAAAAGGTGACAGACAGCTGCACCGCGTCAGGCTCTCCGTCGGCGGCGCAGGGGGGACAGCAGCCGGTCCAGCGCCGTCAGCGTCCCCTCGGCCACCAGGGCGAGCCCGGCGACCAGCACCGCGCCCGCGAAGACCTGGGCGGTGTCGTACGTGTTGAATCCGGCGGTGATGATCCGGCCCAGGCCGCCGAGGCCGACCATCGCCGCGATGGAGGCGGTGGCCACCACCTGGACGGCGGCGGAACGGAGCCCGGTCATGATCAGGGGGTAGGCGAGTGGCAGCTCGACCCGGGCGAAGAGCTGCGGGCCGGACATCCCCATGCCTCTGGCCGCCTCGACCACGGCGCGGTCGACCTCCGTGATCCCGACGTAGGCGTTGGTGAGGAGCGGGGGCACGGCGAACAGCACCAGGGCGATGATCGTGGGCCAGTAGCCGGAGTTGCGCAGCGGCGTGAGCATGAAGAGGGCCAGCACCGCGAAGACGGGGACCGCGCGCCCCACGTTGGAGATGTTGACCGCGAGCGCGCCCCCCTTTCCGAGGTGTCCCAGATACAGCGCGACCGGCAGGGCGATCGCGCAGGCCAGCGCGAGCGCGACGCCGCTGACGTACACGTGCTCGGCGAGCCGGTGCGCGGCACCGCTCTCCCCGGACCAGTTGGACCCGGTGGTGAGCCAGGTCCAGGCGTCTCCCACGACTCCCACGGGTCAGCCCGCCTCCACCTTCGCGATGAGGGCTCCCCGGTCCGGTCCGGCCGTCGCGCGTATGCGGGTCCAGGGCGTGAGCAGGCGCTGCACGCCGAGCAGCAGCAGGTCGGCGGCGACCGCGAGGAGTACGCAGAGCACCGAGGCGGTGAGCACCTGGGCCTTGAAGAGGCTCGGCAGCGCGTCCTCGATGAGGTTGCCGAGACCGCCCTTGCCGACGAGCGAGCCGACGGTCGTCAGCGCGACCGTCGACACGGTGGCTATGCGCAGGCCGGCCATCAACGCGGGCAGCGCGAGCGGCAGTTCGACCTCCCACAGCAGCCGGGCCGGGCCGTAGCCCATGCCCTTCGCGGCCTCCTTCGCCTCCGGGGGAACCGCCTCGAGGCCCGCAAGGACGTTCCGTACGAGGATGGTCAGCGAGTAGAGCACCAGGCCGGTGACCACCAGGGCCGCCGACAACCCGAACAGCGGCAGCAGCAGCGAGAACATCGCCAGCGACGGCACGGTGTAGAGCACCGTCGTCAGCCCGAGGACCGGCCCGGCGAAGTGCCGGCCGCGGCGGGCCAGGAGCGCCAGCGGAAAGGCCACGGCCAGTCCGATCAGGACCGAGACAGCCGTGATCCAGATGTGCTCGACGGTCGCGTCGGTCAACTCCTGGCTGCGGGAACGCAGATACTCGCCGCAGATCCAGTCGTTCGCCACGAGGCAGTTCTCACCGGCCACCCGTCCCACCCCCTGATTCGCCTTCGCGCTTCTTGTACCGAACTGATGTCTGGCGACCCTATCCTCGACCACTGACAATCGCCGAGGCCGTTCGCATTCCGGCAACACGGCCTTCACAGAACGCGCGTCACAATGGGGAACCATGATCCGTTTCGAGCACGTCACCAAGCGGTACGCCGACGGCACCACCGCCGTGGACGACCTTTCCTTCGAGGTCGGCGAGGGTGAACTGGTCACGCTCGTCGGACCGTCCGGCTGCGGCAAGACGACCACCATGAAGATGGTGAACCGGCTGATCGAACCGACCGGGGGACGGATACTCCTCGACGGGGACGACATATCCGCCATCGACCCCGTCCGGCTCAGGCGCCGCATCGGCTATGTCATCCAGCAGGTCGGCCTCTTCCCGCACCGGACCGTTCTGGAGAACACCGCCACCGTCCCCCATCTCCTGGGCTGGAAACGCGGAAAGGGGCGTGAGCGGGCGGCCGAACTCCTCGATCTCGTCGGACTCGATCCCTCCGTTTATGGTGACCGTTATCCGGAACAGCTGTCCGGCGGTCAGCGTCAACGCGTCGGCGTGGCACGCGCCTTGGCCGCCGATCCGCCGGTGCTGCTGATGGACGAACCATTCGGCGCGGTCGACCCCGTCGTACGGGAACATCTGCAGAACGAATTCCTGAAACTCCAGGCCCAGGTCCGCAAAACCGTCCTGTTCGTCACCCACGACATCGAGGAAGCCGTCAGGCTCGGTGACCGGATCGCCGTGTACGGGCAGGGTCGCATCGAGCAGTTCGACTCCCCCGCCACCGTCCTCGGCGCACCCGCGACCCCGTACGTCGCGGACTTCGTCGGCGCGGACCGCGGCCTGAAGCGGCTCTCCGTCACCCCCGTCGAGGAGAGCGACCTGGACCAGCCGCCGGTCGTCCACCTCGACGACTCCCTCGCGAAGGCGACGGAACGGCTGCGGGCCGAGGGCGCGCGCTGGGCCGTCGTACTCGACCGGGACGACAATCTGCACGGCTGGATTCCGGCGGCCGACACCGCCACGGCCGCCTCCCAGGGCACCGTGCGCGAGCACGCCCGCCGAATGGAGGCATGGCTCCCCCTGGGCGCGCCGCTCAAGCAGGCGTTCGCCACGATGCTCCAGCACGACGCGGGCTGGATCGCGGTGACCGACAAGGAGGGCACCGGACGCTTCCTCGGCGTCCTCACCCCGGCCCGCCTCCACGAGGCCCTGCGCCGTTCGATCGACGCGGACGCCCAGGACGTACCGCGCGCGACCGTCGCGGTGGAGACCGTGGCGAGCGTGACGACGGCGGCCCCATGACCGCACCAACCCGCTCCCGGCGCGCCCCGGGCCCGCGGGCGGCGCGGCGCGACGGGGCTCCCGGCGGGCCTACGCTGGGCGTATGAGTACGTTGCGCGGACGCGGCACGGTACAGGACCTGCCGGAGTGGGACCGGTGTGCGGTCATGGGAGTCGTCAATGTGACGCCCGACTCCTTCTCCGACGGAGGCCGGTGGTTCGACACCACGGCCGCGATCAAGCACGGCCTCGTGCTGGCCGGCGAGGGCGCCGACCTGATCGACGTCGGCGGTGAGTCGACCCGCCCCGGCGCCAGCAGGGTGGACGAGTCGGAAGAGCTGCGGCGCGTGGTCCCGGTGGTACGGGGTCTGGCCTCCGAGGGGGTCACTGTCTCCGTCGACACCATGCGCGCCCGCGTCGCCGAGCAGGCCGTCGCCGCCGGTGCGGCGCTCGTCAACGACGTGAGCGGCGGCCTCGCCGACCCGGACATGGTCCCGGTCGTCGCCGCGGCGGACGTGCCGTTCGTCGTCATGCACTGGCGCGGCTTCAGCGAGTCCATGAACAGCAGAGCCGTGTACGGCGACGTCGTCGCCGAGGTCGTCGCGGAACTGCGCGCCCGCATGGAAGCCGTGATCGCGGGCGGCGTGTCCCCCGAACGGATCGTGATCGACCCCGGTCTCGGATTCGCCAAGGACGCCTCCCACGACCTCTCGCTCGTCGCCCACCTCGACGAGCTGCACATCCTGGGCCGCCCGCTGCTCGTGGCCGCCTCCCGCAAGCGGTTCCTCGGCCACGTCCTGGCCGGCGAGGGGGCCGCCCCGCCGCCCGCCCGCGAACGCGACGCCGCCACGGCCGCGGTCTCCGCCCTGTCCGCCCAGGCGGGCGCGTGGGCCGTACGGGTGCACGAGGTACGGGCCACCGCGGACGCCGTACGGGTCGCCCGCGCCATCGAGGGAGCGGCGTGAGCGGACGGCACGACGAGCACGCGGAGGCAGCGGCCGACATCGAGGCCGTCGAACAGGCCAACACCGCCTTCTACGAGGCGATGGAGCGCGGTGACTACGACACGCTCACCGGCCTCTGGCTGCCCGGCGAGGACCTCACCGTCTCCTGCGTCCATCCGGGGTGGCCGGTGCTCACCGGACGCGGCGACGTGCTGCGCAGTTATGCGCTGATCATGGCGAACACGGAGTACATCCAGTTCTTCCTGACCGACGTCGGCATCTCCATGACCGGCGACACCGCCCTCGTGACCTGCACCGAGAACATCCTCAGCGGCGGCCCGGCCGAGGAGGGCAACGCGCTCGGGCCGCTCGTCGGCCAGCTCGTCGTCGCCACCAACGTGTTCCGCCGCACACCCGACGGCTGGAAGCTGTGGTCCCACCACGGCTCTCCCGTACTCGCCGAAACCGGTGAGGACGAGGACGAAGAAACCCCCGCCTGAGTGGGTACGCCTTCATGAGGGGTTTGGTCCACGGTCCGGGGGTACAGGCGGCTACCAGCCCTCCGGGGGGCCCTGTCCGGAGCCCCACGGGCGGGCACTGTCGGTGCCCGCAGGTAGATTCGAAAGATGGCACTTCGCCGCCCGCACGCAGCCGGGTGCCCCAAGACCAACGACAGCAGGAGTGATTCGCGTGGATCGTGTCGCGCTGCGCGGCCTCAAGGCCCGTGGGCACCATGGTGTGTTTCCCAGGGAACGGGAAGAGGGCCAGACGTTCATCGTCGACCTGGTGCTCGGTCTGGACACCCGGCCCGCGGCTGCCACCGATGACCTGACGAAGACCGTGCACTACGGCGTGGTCGCGGAGGAGGTCGTCGACGTGGTCAAGGGCGACCCGGTCGATCTGATCGAAACCCTCGCGGAACGTATCGCCCAGCAGTGCCTCAAGCACGAGGGCGTCCAGGAGGTCGAGGTGGTCGTCCACAAACCGGACGCTCCGATCACCGTCCCGTTCGACGACGTGACCATCACCATCACCCGGAGCCGAGCATGACTGCGTTTTCCACCGAGGGGCAGAGCGACCCGACCGTACAGCCCGTTCCCGCCGCCGTGGTCGAACAGGTGGACGCCGCGGACACGACCCTCTCGAACCCGAAGCGGGCCGTGCTCTCCCTGGGCTCCAACCTCGGCAACCGCCTGGAGACCCTCCAGGGCGCCATCGACGCCCTGGAGGACACGCCGGGCCTCCGGGTCAAGGCGGTCTCCCCGGTGTACGAGACGGAGCCCTGGGGCGTCGCTCCCGGCTCCCAGCCCTCGTACTTCAACGCGGTGATCGTCGTGAAGACGACGCTGCCCCCGTCCTCCCTGCTGGAGCGCGGTCAGGCCATCGAGGAGGCCTTCGACCGGGTCCGCGAGGAACGCTGGGGTCCGCGCACCATCGACGTCGACATCGTCGCGTACGCCGATGTGGTCTCCGACGACCCGCAGCTCACCCTGCCCCACCCCCGCGCCCGTGAGCGCGCCTTCGTGCTCGCCCCCTGGCACGACGTGGATCCCGACGCCCAGCTGCCGGGCGCAGGTGCGGTCGCCGACCTGCTGACCGGAATCGGCGACGCGGGCGTACTCCCCCGGGCCGACCTGGAACTCCGTCTGCCCGAGTAGTCGTTAGGCTCGACGGACGCGCTGGCGATCCGGCACAGGTAATCCAGCACAGGTAATCCACAGGCGATCCGGCACGGACGGTCCAAGGACACCCGGCGGCGAAGGGCGGCTCTCTCGGTGAAGCAACTACGGCTCGGGGTACTGGCCGGACTCTTCGCCGCCGCCGGCGTGCTGTCCTGGGGCGCGGCCCGGCTCTGGGACTCCCTGGGGACCCTGCCGAGCGTCCCTCTCGCGGCCCCGGTGGTCCTGGCGGCGATCGCCGTGATCCTGCTCGCGACGGCGCTCTCGATCCGTACGCGGCTGCGAGCCCAGCGGGAGCGGCGGCCCGGCGCCAAGGGCGTCGAGCCGCTGATGGCGGCCCGCGCGGTCGTTTTCGGCCAGGCCAGTGCCCTCGTCACCGCTCTGGTCGCCGGAATGTACGGCGGCGCGGGTGTCTTCCTGCTCGGCTCGCTGGACATCCCGCCCCGCCGCGAGCAGGCGATCTACGCCGGCTTCGCGGTCCTGGCGGGCATCGCGGTCATCGCCGCCGCCCTGTTCCTGGAGCGCGTCTGCAAGCTCCCGGACGACAAGAACGACGGCAACGGCGACCGGAGCGCGGCGTCCGCGTAGGGCGCTGTGCCCGGGATTGCCCCACCGGGTCGTCCGATCGCCGCTTCGCCCTCCATCACCGCTTCACCCTTCATCGCCGGGCGGGCTCGGGAAGCCGAGCCCGTCCGGCGATCGAGGTCAGCGGGCCATGATGAGGCTCATGGCCTCGGCGCGCGTCGCGGGGTCGCGGAGCTGGCCGCGGACCGCCGAGGTGATCGTCTTCGCCCCCGGCTTGCGGATTCCCCGCATCGACATGCACATGTGCTCGCACTCGATCACGACGATGACCCCCCGTGGCTCCAGGATCTCCATCAGCGACTCGGCGATCTGCGTGGTCAGCCGCTCCTGGACCTGCGGGCGGCGCGCGTAGACGTCGACCAGCCGGGCCAGTTTCGAGAGACCGGTGATCTTGCCGGAGGTCGCCGGGATGTAGCCGACGTGCGCGACCCCCCTGAAGGGCACCAGGTGGTGCTCACACGTGCTGAACACCTCGATGTCCTTCACCAGCACCATCTCGTCGTGCCCGAGGTCGAACGTCGTAGTCAGGACGTCCTCGGGCACCTGGTACAGCCCGGCGAATATCTCCTTGTACGCACGCGCCACCCGCCCCGGCGTCTCCCGCAGACCCTCGCGGTCCGGGTCCTCCCCGACCGCGATGAGCAGTTCCCGTACGGCGGCCTCGGCCCGCTTCTCGTCGAACTCGCCGAGCGTGCCCTCGCCGTCCAGCGTCACCGGGTCGGTCATCTGTCCTCGTTCCTCGTGCTGTCGCGTGCGCGTACTCGCGCACACCTCGCAGGCATACGGAAAAGCCGCGCCCCCACAGGCTAAAACCTGGGGGGCGCGGCATCCATTCCGGGCCTGGTGAGGCGCCCGTGACGGGGGCCACACCGGGTGTCGGTACGGGTCTAGCTCTCCGGGCGCTCTTCCGGAATCGACTCCGTCGCCGGGGCGATGTCCTTCGGGGCGATCTCCGCCGGGGCGGCCGAACCATTGGCGGTGGTGATGCCGTTGGTGAGGGCCAGCTCCTTGGGAGAGAGGACCGGCGGCCGCGTCGACGGCGTGCGCCGCGAGGAGCCGGTCCAGGCCGGGCGGGCCGGACGCTTGACGATCGGAGCGAAGATCTCGGCGATCTGCTCCTTGCCGAGCGTTTCCTTCTCGAGGAGTTCGAGGACCAGGGCGTCGAGAATGTCGCGGTTCTCGACGAGGATCTCCCACGCCTCGTTGTGCGCGGTCTCGATGAGCTTCTTGACTTCTTCGTCGACCAGCGCGGCGACCTCTTCCGAGTAGTCGCGCTGGTGGCCCATCTCCCGGCCCACGAACGGCTCGGTGTTGTCTCCACCGAACTTGATCGCGCCGAGCCGCTCCGTCATTCCGTACTGCGTGACCATCGCGCGGGCCGTGGCACTGGCCTTCTCGATGTCGTTCGCAGCGCCGGTGGTCGGGTCGTGGAAGACCAGCTCCTCGGCCGCGCGCCCGCCCAGCATGTACGCGAGCTGGTCGAGCATCTCGTTGCGGGTCGTGGAGTACTTGTCCTCTTCCGGGAGCACCATCGTGTAACCGAGGGCGCGGCCGCGGGAGAGGATCGTGATCTTGTGGACCGGGTCCGACTGGGGAGAAGCCGCCGCGACCAGGGCGTGGCCGCCCTCGTGGTACGCGGTGATCTTCTTTTCCTTCTCGGACATGATCCGGGTCCGCTTCTGCGGTCCCGCCACGACGCGGTCGATGGCCTCGTCGAGCATGGCGTTGTCGATCTGCGTCTGGTTGCCGCGCGCCGTGAGGAGCGCCGCTTCGTTCAGCACGTTCGCCAGGTCGGCGCCGGTGAAGCCGGGCGTGCGGCGGGCGACGGCGTTGAGATCGACGTCCTTCGTCACCGGCTTGCCCTTGGCGTGCACCTTCAGGATTTCGAGACGGCCCAGCATGTCCGGACGGTCGACCGCGATCTGCCGGTCGAAACGTCCCGGGCGCAGCAGCGCCGGGTCGAGGATGTCGGGCCGGTTCGTGGCGGCGATCAGGATGACGCCGCCCTTCACGTCGAAGCCGTCCATCTCGACGAGCAGCTGGTTGAGGGTCTGCTCGCGCTCGTCGTGACCGCCGCCCATACCGGCACCGCGGTGCCGGCCGACAGCGTCGATCTCGTCGACGAAGACGATCGCCGGGGCGTTCGCCTTGGCCTGCTCGAAGAGGTCACGCACTCGGGAGGCACCGACACCGACGAACATCTCGACGAAGTCGGAACCGGAGATCGAGTAGAACGGGACGCCCGCCTCGCCGGCGACCGCTCGGGCCAGCAGCGTCTTGCCCGTACCGGGAGGCCCGTACAGCAGGACACCCTTGGGGATCTTGGCGCCGACGGCCTGGAACTTCGCCGGCTCCTGGAGGAACTCCTTGATCTCGTGGAGTTCCTCGACAGCCTCGTCCGAACCCGCCACGTCGGCGAACGTCGTCTTCGGCGTGTCCTTGGTGATCAGCTTCGCCTTGGACTTGCCGAACTGCATGACCTTGGAACCGCCACCCTGCATCTGATTCATCAGAAACAGGAAGACGACCACGATCAGAACGAAGGGCAGCAGCGAGAGGAGGATCGAGACGAACGGTGACTGCTTCGACGGCGAGACCGTGTAGCCCTTCTCGATCTCACCGCTCTCGAACTTCTGCTGCAGGGTGTCCGCCAGCTCGACGCCCTGGTTGCCGATGTAGCTCGCCTGGAACTTGCTGCCGGACTCGCCTTCGAGCTTCTGGCCGTCCTTCAGCTCAATCTTGAGAATCTGCTCGTCACCAGTGGTGAGCTTGGCCTGCTCAACCTGGTTCTTACTGATCGCCTGGATCACTTCGCCGGTGTCTACCGTCTTGTAGCCGCCCGACGAGCCGACGACCTGCATCAACACGACCACGGCGAGGACGGCCAGCACGATCCACATGACCGGCCCACGGAAGTATCGCTTCACGTCCATCCATACGGAGCGAAGTCGCCCCGTCCCTCCTGCCCGTAGGTGAATGCTGCTGTGAGAAAAGACTGTTCTTCGGACGGTACCCCAGCATTGTCACCCGCGACCGCCGGGGACGTCTGACAAATCCCGTCTTCGAAGCTCCAACGGCGGGAAGCCGGTGAGGGTTCCCCGCCGCCCGTCCCGGTTGGGCGGGCGGCCGGGCAGGGCGGGTGGCCGATGCCGTCAGCCGCCGTAGACGTGCGGGGCGAGGGTGCCGACGAAGGGGAGGTTGCGGTACTTCTCCGCGTAGTCCAGCCCGTAGCCGACGACGAACTCGTTGGGGATGTCGAAGCCGATCCACTTCACGTCGATCGCGACCTTCGCGGCATCCGGCTTGCGCAGCAGGGTGCAGACCTCCAGCGACGCGGGTTCGCGCGAGCCGAGGTTGGAGAGCAGCCAGGACAGCGTCAGGCCGGAGTCGATGATGTCCTCGACGATCAGGACGTGCTTGCCCTTGATGTCGGTGTCCAGGTCCTTGAGGATGCGGACGACCCCGGAGGACTGGGTGCCCGCTCCGTACGAGGAGACGGCCATCCAGTCCATCGTGACGGGAGTGGACAGGGCGCGTGCCAGGTCCGCCATGACCATCACCGCGCCCTTGAGGACGCCGACGAGGAGCAGGTCCTTGCCCGCGTACTCCGCGTCGATCTTCGCGGCCAGCTCGACGAGCTTCGCGTCGATCTCTTCCTTGGTGAGGAGCACCGACTGAAGGTCGGTGCCCATGTCCTTCTCGTTCACCCGCGTCTCTTTCTTAGCCCGCCGGTCCCGGAGTGGTGCCCCGGGCCGGTGGGCCGTTTCGCCTGCACTTCAGCCGCTTGCGCTACAGCTCTGCCGGATGACCAGTCTGCCACCCTGCCGCTGGGCTTCGACGCGGCCCGGCAGGTTGATGGCGCGCTGGCCGCGCCATCCGGTGATGAGCCGGTCGACTTCCTCGATATGACGGGCGAACAGCGAACCGGCGGGGGCTCCGGCCTCGATCAGCGCCCTGCGCAGCACCCTGCGGCGGACGGCGGGCGGCAGGACGTGGAGCTTCGCGCACTCCAGCTGCCCCGCGTCGTCGCGTACGGAGCGGTCGGCCTCGGCGGCCCAGGTGTCGAGGGCGTCGGCATCGTCGCGGGAGAGCTGGGCCGTACGGGCGAGGGCTTCGACGACGCCCTTGCCGAGGGCCTTCTCCAGGGCGGGCAGGCCCTCGTGGCGCAGGCGGGAGCGGGTGTAGGCCGGGTCGATGTTGTGCGGGTCGTCCCAGACGGGCAGCGACTGGACCAGACAGGCCTTGCGGGCGGTCTGCCGGTCGAGCTGGAGGAAGGGGCGCCGGTAACGGCCGGAGGCGGCGGCCATCCCGGACAAGGAGCGGATGCCCGAGCCGCGGGCGAGGCCGAGCAGGACGGTTTCCGCCTGGTCGTCGCGGGTGTGACCGAGCAGGACGGCGGCGGCGCCGTGCCGCTCGGCCGCCGCGTCCAGGGCCGCGTAGCGCGCGTCACGGGCGGCGGCTTCGGGGCCGCCCTCGCGGCCGACGTGCACGGAGACCGCTTCGACCGGGTCGAGTTCCATGGCACCGAGCCGGGTGACGACCTCGGCGGCGCGCAGGGCCGACCCCGGCTGGAGGTTGTGGTCGACGGTGATTCCGCCCGCGCGGACGGCGAGCTTGCGGGACTCGAAGGCGAGGGCTGAGGCGAGGGCCATGGAATCGGCGCCGCCGGAGCATGCCACGAGCACGAGTGGGGTATCGGGTCGTTCGGGAAGTGTGGCGCGCTGCCTGCCGACGCCCGCTTCGGCGAACTCGGCCCGGCCGGGCTTGTCGGTGTGTCGGTCGTATTCGGTGAGTACGTCGTGGAGTACGCGGCGAACCGCCAGGCGTATCGCCGCGACCGCAGGATGGGGACCCATGTCCGGTGCCCTTCGTGAAGGTTTTTCGGGGGGTGCCTCGAAGAGACAGAACGTGAGTCCCGTCACTCAGAGTGCGTCGATGGTGACAGAGCCAAGCTGTTCATCGAGCATTGCACGCCTTCCCATGCCCCTATGGTCCCTCGGATGGGTGATTGAGGGGGCATTCTTCGGGCTGCGGGCCGGTCAAGATCACGACTCTGGCTTACGGTGCACCCTCGCGATCCAGTCCGCCGGACTGGCGATCTCCGCCTTCGTCGGGAGGGTGTTGGGCGAGGTCCAGACCCGGTTGAAGCCGTCCATACCGACCTCGCCGACGACGGCGCTGACGAAGCGCTCCCCGTCGCGGTACTGCCGGAGCTTCGCGTCGAGCCCAAGGAGCTTGCGGAGCGCCTGGTCGAGACGGCTCGCGCCCTTGGCCCTGCGCTGCTGGAACTTCTCGCGGATCTCGGCGACGGAGCCGACGATCTCGGGCCCCACGCCGTCCATCACGAAGTCCGCGTGTCCTTCGAGCAGGGACATCACCGCGGTGAGGCGGCCGAGGATCTCCCGCTGGGCGGGAGTCTGGACGATCTCGACGAGGCTGCGGCCCTCGCCCTCACCCCTCTCGCCCTCGGGGCGGCCCGCGCCGGACAGCGTCTGGGCGGCCTCGCGCAGTCGCTCCACGACGGTCATCGGGTCGACGTCCGTCTCCTCCAGGAACGACTGGATCTCGCCCTTGAGGTGGTCCCTGAGCCACGGCACACCGGTGAACTGGGTGCGGTGCGTCTCCTCGTGCAGAGCCACCCACAGCCGGAAGTCGTGCGGATCGACGTCGAGTTCGCGCTCGACGTGGACGATGTTCGGGGCGACGAGCAGGAGCCGGCCGCCGCCCTTGGCGGAGGCGGGGAGTTCCCGCGTGGCGGGGGCGAACGTCTCGTACTGCCCCAGCACCCGGGAGGCCAGGAACGACAGCAGCATGCCCAGCTCGACGCCGGTCACCTTGCCGCCGACCGCGCCGAGCACGGCGCCGCCGGGACCGCCGGGCCGCCGGTCCTGCATCTTCCCCAGGAGGGGCCGGAGCAGTTCGCGGAAGCCCGCCACGTTCGCCTTGATCCAGCCGGCCCGGTCGACGACCAGGACCGGCGTGTCCTCCGGTTCGTGCCCCTCCGGGATCATCCGGGTGAAGGAACGGACGTGCTCCTCCGAAGCCTTGGCATGCCGACGGAGCTCCGCGACGACCGCGCGGGCCTCCTCGCGGCTGATCTCGGGCCCCGGCCGCACGAGTCGGGTCGCGGTCGCCACCGCGAGATTCCAGTCGACCATCTCGGCTCCACCGATGCTCGTCATGCGTCAACCGTACGTGAGGGGGTCGCTCGGTGGTGGGGTGTTGGGCCGCTCAGCGGGAACCGTCGACGAGAGCGGTGGCCAGGGTGTCGAGCGCGGACTGGGCTTCGTACGGGGATGTCGTGCCGGTGGCGAGGAAGGCGAACGCCAGGAGCCTGCCCCGTGTGTCGACGACGGTCCCGGCGAGTGCGTTCACCCCGGTGAGGGTTCCCGTCTTGGCCCGGACCAGGCCGGTGCCCGGGGACGTCTCGGTGTAGCGGCCCCTCAGGGTGCCGCTGAATCCGGCGACCGGGAGGCCGGTGAGGACGGAGCGCAGTTCGGGGTGCCTGGGGTCCGCGGCGTGGGCCAGGAGACCGGCGAGCAGGCCGGCGGTCACCCTGTCGTCGCGGTCCAGGCCGCTGCCGTCGGCGAGGTTCGCGCCGGCCGTCGGCACGCCCAGCTTCTTCAGCTGCGCGGTGACGGCCCGTCGGCCGCCCTCGAAGTCTGCGGGCTCGCCCGTCGCCAGGGCGGTCTCGCGGACGAGGGCCTCGGCGATGTCGTTGTCGCTGTTCGTCAGGGCCCGCTCGACGAGGGCCGACAGGGGCTTCGAGCGGTGCGTGGCGACGGTGCGGGACGTGGCCGGGGCGCGGTGGTGGGCGGGCGCGGCCTCGGTGGCGATCCCGGCGTCGTCGAGCAGGCGGGCGAAGACGCGCGCGGCGTCTCCGGCCGGGTCGGCGGTGCGTGGGGCGGGCCCGTAGGCGGAGCCGTCGAGCCTGCCTTCGTCGATCATGAGGGCGCTGACGGGGGCGATGTTCTCGTTGGGGCCGATCGGGTGCAGCGGCGGCCCGGTGTAGCGGGAGGTGTCGTAGGTGAGCTTCACCGTGCTGACCTCCCGCTCCCGCAGGGTGTCCGCCGCCTCGTCGGCGAGACGGCGCAGGGCGGCCTTGTCGAGGGTGGGGTCGCCGCCGCCGACGAGGGTGACGGTCCGCGCGTCCGCGGATGCCCGGACGGTCGTGGCGATGCGGTGGTCGGGGCCGAGGGCCCGGAGCGCGGCGACGGTGGTGGCGATCTTCACGGTGGAGGCGGGTGTCATCGGGGCGCCCGCGCCCTGCCCGTACAGCTGCTGTCCGGTGGCCGTGTCGATGACGACGCCGGTGGAACGGGTACCGAGAGCGGGGCCGTTCAGGAGGGGCTCCAGGGCCGCCGTGAGGCCGGCCGCGTCCTGGGGGGCCGTCCGGGTCACGGTGCCGCCCAGTGCGGTGAGCACGGCCGGGGCGCTGGGTGCGGCCTTGGGCCCGGCGGGTGTCCTGGGCTGGTGATGTGCGCCACCTGTGTGGTCCCGGGCGACCACCCGGTCCCGCTCGGCCTTACGCTGACCGGAGTCCCAGGGACCGGCGGCCACGACGGCGCCGGTGGCGACGAGCAGGCCGAGCACCACGGAGCCTGCTACGAACTGCCGACTGCCCGACCCGATCAGCCGTGTACGGTTCTTCGGGTCTTTCAGCCTGTCCCACAGGTTCGACGGACGGATCGACGGTCTTTCCACCGGCTCGGCCACCGTTGACCAGCCCCTTTCGCGAGCACCCATCTGCGTGGGGGACACTTAACCACCAGTCGTATGTGTTGATCATGGAGGAGCCACTCGTGGAGTTCGACGTCGTTATCGAGATCCCTAAGGGTTCGCGGAACAAGTACGAGGTGGACCACGAGACCGGTCGGATCCGCCTGGACCGTCGACTCTTCACCTCGACCAGCTACCCGGCCGACTACGGCTACGTCGAGAACACCCTCGGCGAGGACGGCGACCCGCTGGACGCGCTGGTCATCCTGGAGGAGCCGACCTTCCCCGGCTGCCTCATCAAGTGCCGCGCCATCGGCATGTTCCGTATGACGGACGAGGCCGGCGGCGACGACAAGCTGCTGTGCGTCCCGGCGTCCGACCCCCGGGTGGAGCACCTGCGCGACATCCACCACGTGTCGGAGTTCGACCGCCTGGAGATCCAGCACTTCTTCGAGGTCTACAAGGACCTGGAGCCGGGCAAGTCCGTCGAGGGTGCCGACTGGGTCGGCCGCACCGAGGCCGAGGCCGAGATCGAGGCCTCCTACAAGCGCCTTGAGGCGCAGGGCGGCGCGCACTGACGTAACGCTTCCGTTCCCGTCCGGGCCCGTCGGCCCGGACGGGAACGGCGTACGGGCGGCACACCTTCACCGGTGCGCCGCCCGTTTCACGTCCCCGGCCATGTCCGTGCACATACTGGGCACGGACAGAGCCCTGGGCGCAGCCGAGGAAGTGCAGCCGATGAGGAGCGAGGTCGAGTGGTGGCGGAACAGGGCGGTCCGGAGGACCAGAAGCCCCAGTCCGACGAGGCAAGAAGCGCCTTCGCGCCACCCGCGGGGGTGGGTCAGCACGCCGTGCCCGCCGAGGACGACCATCCGACGTCGGAGTTCGCCCTTCCGCCCGGCCTGCACACGGACCCCTCGGGTACGCCGGGAGGGGGCTCCGGAGGAGGTGCCGGCTCGGACACGCTGACGTCCGCCTTCGTACCTCCGCGCTCCTACAGCGCGCAGCATCCTCCGCCCGCCTTCACCCCGGCGCACGGCAGCCCGGTGATCCGGCTGACCAAGGAAGCCCCCTGGCAGGACCGGATGCGCACCATGCTGCGGATGCCGGTGACCGAACGGCCCGCGCCCGAGATCGTCCAGAAGACCGACGACACCGGGCCGGCCGTACCGCGCGTGCTCGACCTGACGCTGCGTATCGGTGAGCTGCTGCTCGCCGGCGGCGAGGGCGCCGAGGACGTCGAGGCCGCCATGTTCGCGGTGACGCGTTCGTACGGCCTCGACCGGTCCGAGCCGACCGTCACCTTCACGCTGCTGTCGATCTCGCACCAGCCGTCGCTGGTCGACGACCCGGTGACGGCGAGCCGGACCGTACGCCGACGGGGTACGGACTACACCCGGCTGGCCGCTGTGTTCCGGCTGGTCGACGACATCACGACGGAGGGCGTCGAGGTCTCGCTGGAGGACGCGTACGGGCGTCTCGCGGAGATCCGGCGTAACCGGCATCCGTATCCGGGCTGGGTGCTGACGTGCGCGGCCGGTCTGCTGGCCGGCTCCGCATCGGTACTGGTCGGCGGTGGTGCGCTGGTCTTCTTCGTGGCGGCCGCCGGCGCGATGCTCGGGGACCGGCTGGCCTGGCTCTGCGCGGGCCGCGGGCTGCCGGAGTTCTACCAGTTCCTCGTTGCGGCGATGCCGCCCGCCGCCATGGGCGTCCTGCTGACGCTGACCCATTCGACGGACATCCGCCCCTCCGCGGTGATCACCGGTGGGCTGTTCGCCCTGCTGCCGGGGCGGGCCCTGGTGGCGGGGGTGCAGGACGGTCTGACCGGCTACTACATCACCGCTGCGGCCCGGCTCCTGGAAGTCATGTACTTCTTCATCGGCATCGTCACCGGGGTGCTGCTGATCCTCTATCTGGGCGTCCAGCTGGGTGTCGGGCTGAACCCCGAGGCGCGCTTCGTGGCCGTCGACCGGCCCGTGCTCCAGATCCTGGCGTCGATGGCGCTGAGCCTGGCCTTCGCGCTGCTGCTCCAGCAGGAGCGCTCCACCGTCCTCATGGTCACCCTCAACGGAGGCGTGGCCTGGATCATCTACGGAGCGATGGCCCGCACGGGCGAGATCTCACCCGTCGCCGCGACGGCTGTGGCGGCCGGTCTCGTGGGGCTCTTCGGCCAGTTGCTCTCGCGCTACCGGTACACCTCGTCGCTGCCGTTCATCACGGCGGCGATCGGACCGCTGCTGCCGGGCTCCGCGACGTACTTCGGTCTGCTGGGTGTGGCGCAGGGGGAGCTGGACGCGGGTCTCGCCTCCCTGTCGACCGCGGTGGCGACGGCGCTGGCCATCGCGATAGGGGTGAACCTGGGAAGCGAGATCTCCCGGCTGTTCATGCGGGTGCCGGGGGCCGTCGGGGGTGCCGGGCGCCGCGCGGCCAAGCGGACGCGCGGCTTCTGAGCCCGTACACCAGCGGGCGGGGCCCCGGACGGGCCGTGGCCCGCCCGGGGGCGAGCGGGTCAGCGCTTGGCGTGCCGGCCGCGCTGGCCCGAGGACGGGCCGCCGCCGTCGGAGCGCCCGGGGCCGCCACCGGAATGGCCGGGACCACCGGAGTGGCCAGGGCCGTCTGTGGGGTATCCGGGGCCGCCGTCGCTGGGGTATCCCGGGTGTCCCGGGCCGCCGTCGGTCGGGTATCCCTGGCCGCCGTCACTGGGGTATCCCTGGCCGTCCCGGCCGCGCGCGGCTTCCTTCTTCGACTTGCCGCGGGCGCGCAGGAACTCGAAAGCGATGGGCAGGACCGAGATCAGCACGATCAGGATGAGGATCTTCTCGATGTGCGCGTGCACGAAGTCGATCTTGCCGAGGGCGGCGCCGAGGGCCGTGACGCCGACGCCCCAGACGATGCCGCCGATGACGTTGTACGTGATGAACGAGCGGTAGTTCATCCGGCTCACACCGGCGATGATCGGCGTGAACGTACGCACCACCGGCACGAAGCGGGCCAGGACCAGGGACTTCGGGCCGTACTTCTCGAAGAACTCGTGGGCCTTCTCGACGTTCTCCTGCTTGAAGAGGCGGGAGTCCGGGCGCTTGAAGAGGGCCGGGCCCACCTTCCGGCCGAAGAGGTAGCCGACCTGGTCCCCGATGATCGCGGCCAGCGCGACCAGGGTGCAGACCAGCCAGAGCGGGTACTTCAGGTCCCCCGTCGTCACCAGCAGACCGGTGGTGAACAGCAGGGAGTCACCGGGCAGGAAGAAGCCGATCAGCAGTCCGGACTCGGCGAAGACGATGGCGAGGAGGCCGGGGAGTCCGAAGGTGTTGAGCAGATAGTCCGGGTCCAGCCAGCTCGGGCCGAGCGCAAGCGTATTCAAGGGTCCGGGCTCCAGGATCGTTCGTTGGCGGCTGCGTGGCCGCCCCAAGCTATCAACGCTGCGGGCCCTCTCCGGGTTCCAACGGCGTACGCGGAAATGCACAGCGGGCGAACCGGGGCAAAGCTGTCCCGCAGGAGGTGCCACCACCATGGGCATTGAGAACTACGGCGGCGGACAGACGGCTCAGGCCGATGTGCTCGTCGTCACGACGAACGATGTCCCCGGACACCAGGTGACCCAGGTGATCGGCGAGGTGTTCGGCCTGACGGTTCGCTCGCGTCACCTGGGCAGCCAGATCGGTGCCGGGCTCAAGTCGATGATCGGCGGCGAGCTGAAGGGGCTCACGAAGACCCTGGTCGAGACCCGCAACCAGGCGATGGAGCGGCTCGTCGAGCAGGCCAGGGCGCGCGGTGCCAACGCGGTGCTGATGATGCGCTTCGACGTGAGCGAGGCCGCGGACGTGGGGACCGAGGTCTGCGCTTACGGGACGGCCGCCGTGATCAGCAAGCTGTGAGCGGTACGGGGGCGGGGTGTCCCGCCCCCGTACCCACGGGCGCGGCTACTCCTGACGTTCGGCGTTCGCGTTGATCGCGTCCCGCAGGTGTTCGGCCAGGCCCGGCCTCATCGACTCGTAGTGGGCGTGGAACCGCGGGTCGGAGACGTACATCTCGCCCAGTCCGCGGTGGATCGCGAGCGTGCAGTCGTAGAACGACGTGGAGATGTGCTGCCGGTGGTCCTCCGCCAGGTCCATCGCCCGCTCGCCGGTGGCCGGCTCGCCCGCCTCCATCAGCGCGCCGTAGCGCTCGCCCCAGTCGGCGGCCTCCACCTGCATCCGCTTCCAGTCGTCCTTGGTGCGGCGGGCGACCCGGCGCTGCGACTCGGCGTAGGACGCGGTGCCTCCCCAGCGGCGCTCGGACTCCTCCGCGTACTCCTCCGGGTCCTTGTCCCCGAAGACCTCGAACTTCTCCTCGGGTGTGAGGTTGATGCCCATCTGCTTCGCCTCCATGGCTGTTTCGACGGCGGCGGCCATCTTCCGCAGTGCGGCGATCCGGTCGGACAGCAGCGCGTGCTGCCGGCGCAGATGTTCCTGCGGGTCCGCTTCCGGGTCGTCGAGCAGGGCCGCGATGTCGTCGAGCGGGAATCCGAGCTCCCGGTAGAACAGGATCCGCTGCAGCCGGTCGAGATCCCCGTCGTCGTAACGGCGGTGGCCCGCATGGCTGCGCCCGCTGGGTGACAGCAGGCCGATTCCGTCGTAGTGGTGCAGCGTGCGCACGGTGATCCCGGCGAATTCGGCGACCCGGCCCACGGAGTGGCTCACGGCTCCCCGCTCCCTTCTGTCGGTCGGTACGTCCCTCAGCCTGGGCCCTGACGTCACGTGAGGTGCAAGCCCGAATCGACCGCGAACATCGCGTCGGCAGCGGAGGCGGGTGCGGGAGGACGGTACGCCGCTGAGGTGAGGGATCGCGGAGGTGGCCGCAGGTCGCTGCCGTCCGGCGCGCCGGTTGGGACGGATGTCCGTATCGTCTGCTTCATTCGGTCTCGTCCGTCCGGTACGCCGCCGGGCGCGGACCCCCGACCGCCGCGAGCCGAGAAGGGCTGCCCGCCGATGCCGCTGCACAAAGGTGCCCACGGGTACGAGGACGAACCCCCGGAGGAGCGGCGCAGGCTCGCCCTCAACCCGTTCTTCGGCGAGGCCGATCCGACGGCGGGGATGACGTCGGCGCCGCCGAGACACCGGCTGCCGGACGGGCCGATGCCGCCGTCGACCGCGTACGGGCTCGTGCATGACGAGCTGATGCTCGACGGCAACGCGCGGCTGAACCTGGCCACCTTCGTCACCACCTGGATGGAGCCGCAGGCCGCGGTGCTGATGAGCGAGTGCCGCGACAAGAACATGATCGACAAGGACGAGTACCCGCGCACGGCCGAGCTGGAGCGGCGGTGCGTGTCGATGCTCGCCGATCTGTGGCACGCACCGGACCCGGTAGCCGCCGTGGGCTGTTCGACGACGGGTTCCAGCGAGGCGTGCATGCTGGCCGGGCTGGCGCTCAAGCGGCGCTGGGCGGCCCGGAGCGCCGACCGGTACCCGGCCACCGCACGGCCCAATCTGGTGATGGGCGTCAATGTGCAGGTGTGCTGGGAGAAGTTCTGCACGTTCTGGGAGGTCGAGGCCCGGCAGGTCCCGATGGAGGGCGGCCGTTTCCATCTCGACCCGCAGGCCGCCGCCGAACTGTGCGACGAGAACACGATCGGGGTGGTCGGGATTCTCGGCTCCACGTTCGACGGATCGTACGAGCCGATCTCGGAGCTGTGCACGGCACTGGACGAGCTCCAGGAGCACACCGGCCTGGACATCCCCGTCCATGTGGACGGGGCGTCCGGGGCGATGGTCGCGCCGTTCCTCGACGAGGACCTGGTGTGGGACTTCCGGCTTCCCCGCGTCTCGTCGATCAACACCTCCGGGCACAAGTACGGGCTGGTGTATCCCGGCGTGGGCTGGGCGTTGTGGCGCACGGCAGCGGAACTGCCGGAGGAGCTGATCTTCCGTGTCAACTACCTCGGCGGCGACATGCCCACGTTCGCGCTGAACTTCTCCCGGCCGGGTGCGCAGGTGGTGGCGCAGTACTACACGTTTCTGCGGCTGGGGCGGGAGGGATACCGGGCGGTGCAGCAGGCGTCGCGGGACGTGGCGCGGGGGCTCGCGCTGGGAATCGAGGGCCTGGGGGACTTCCACCTGCTGACGCGGGGAGAGGAGTTGCCGGTGTTCGCGTTCACGACGGCGCCGGATGTGACGGCGTTCGACGTGTTCGACGTGTCGCGGCGGTTGCGGGAGTTCGGGTGGCTGGTGCCGGCGTACACGTTTCCGCCCCACCGGGAGGATCTGTCGGTGCTCCGGGTGGTGTGCCGGAACGGGTTCACTTCGGATCTCGCGGAGTCGCTGGTGGAGGACGTGCGGAGAGTGCTGCCGGACCTGCGGGCACAGCGGTGGCCGATGAGCCGCGACCGGGGGGCGGCCACGGCGTTCCACCACTGAGAGGCGGGGTGGGGGCGGGACGTCCGGTGGCCGGCTCCTGTCCTCCGACGCCGGACGGGCGGGGGTGGCCGGACGGGGGGCTCCCTTGCGGGGGCCTCCCCTGCGAGGACGGCCGGGCTCTCGCCTTCAGTTGCTGAGGTTCTTGAAGCGGGTCACCGCCAAGGGGAAGAACACCGCCGTCAGAGCCAGCGGCCAGGCCACCGCCAGGAGTCCGGCGTGGTCCGAGGCCCACGTGCCGCCCGCCGCGCCCGGGTTGCCGAACAGGTCACGTACCGCTGTCGCCGTCGCCGACATGGGGTTCCATTCGACGACCGCGCCCAGCCAGCCCGGCATCGACGCCGGGGTGGCGAAGACGTTGGAGAGGAAGCCCACCGGCCAGACCAGGATCTGTACCGCCTGCACCATCTCCGGCCTGCCCGCCACCATCGCCAGCTGGATGCCGACCCACAGCATCGCGAACCGGAACAGAAGCAGGAGTCCGATCGCGCCGAGAGCGGCGGCCAGGCCGTTGTGCCAGCGCCAGCCGACCGCGTAACCGACGCCGATCATCACGGCGAGCGCCGCCACCGACTGGAGCATGTCCGCGACACTCCGGCCGACCAGGACCGCACCCGAGACCATCGGCATGGAGCGGAAGCGGTCGATGACGCCCTTTCCGAGATCCTGGGTGACGGCGAGCATCGTCCCCTCCAGGCCGAAGGCCATCGTGAGCGCGAGCATGCCCGGCACCAGGAACTCGGCGGTGTCGCCTTCGACGCCCCGGCCGCCGCCGACCAGGTAGTTGAACATCAGGAGCAGCATCACCGGGAAGACCAGACCGACAGCCATCTGGACCGGCTGCCGCGCCCAGTGCGCCAGTTCGCGCCGGGTCATCGTCCAGGAGTCGGCCAGCGCCCAGCCGACGCGCCCCTGCACCGTGATCCTCGTCGTCGCCGCCGCCGTAGCCGTATCCGCGCTCATGCCGCCACCTCCGTGTCGTCCGCCGTCTTGTCCGTGAGGGAGAGGAAGACCTCGTCGAGGGTCGGGCGGCGAATCGCGATGTCCTCCGCCTCGATCCCCGCGTCCTCCAGCGCCCGTACGGCCCGGGTCAGTGCTGCCATCCGGTCCGGGGCCGGCGCGTTGAGCAGCCGCCGGTCCTCGTCCACGACCACCCCGCCCCCGAGGAGCAGCGCCGCCTCCCCGAGCCGGGCCGTGTCGCGCAGCACCACGTCGATCCGGTCGCCGCCCACCATCGCCTTGAGCTCGTCGGCCGTCCCGTCCGCGATGGCCCGCCCCCGGTCGATCACCGAGATGCGGTCGGCCAGCTGGTCCGCCTCGTCCAGGTACTGCGTGGTCAGCAGGACGGTCGTACCGGCGCCGACCAGGGAGCGCACCGCGCCCCACACCTCGGCCCTGCCGCGCGGGTCCAGCCCGGTCGTGGGCTCGTCCAGGAACAGCACCTGCGGGTCGGTGATCAGCGAGGCGGCCAGGTCGAGCCGTCGCCGCATGCCTCCGCTGTACTGCTTGACGGGCTTGCGGCCGGTGTCGGCGAGCCCGAACCGCTCCAGCAGGGCGTCCGCCCGTACGCCCGCCCGGCGTGCGCCCAGGTGGTACAGCCGGCCGAACATCTCCAGGTTCTGCCGGCCGCCCAGCTCCTCGTCCACCGCCGCGTGCTGACCGAGCAGACCGATCCGACGCCGGACCTCGCGCGCATCGGTGCGTACGTCGAGTCCCGCCACCTCGGCCCGGCCCTCGTCGTGCCTGAGCAGCGTCGACAGGATGCGTACGGCCGTGGTCTTGCCCGCCCCGTTGGGGCCCAGCACGCCGTGCACGGTGCCCCGGCGGACGGTGAGGTCCAGCCCCTCCAGCGCGTGCTTGTCCCCGTATCGCTTGTGCACGCCTTCCACGACGATCGCGTCCGTCACACTCTCCACCCGCCCTCGTGTAGTCAAATTTGACTAGCTGGAGGAAGGTATCCCACCCGAATCCATTCGTCAAACTTGATTAGTGGTTGTCTCCGGGATCAGGAACGCCGGTGGCGTAGGGGTTCTCCTCACCCTCGCCGAGCACCCCGACGAACGGCTCCCCCTCGCCCGCGAAGGTGTAGGCGCCCCCCTCGATCCGGGCGATCAGGCCGCGCGTCCATTCGGCACCCGAATCCGCCGAGTACACCCACAGGTGCATGATCTCGCCGATGTGCCCGAGTGCTTCCGGGCCGTCCTCGGGGGTGTAGTGCTCGGTCACCGCGGTCCGCCACGCCTCGATGGCCGCGATCCGCCGCCGCAGCAGCGCGAGCGCCTCGGACCGCTCCAGATCGACGATGAAGCCGATCGCCGCCGAGAGCACGTCCATCTTCTGGTCGTACGAGACGACCGCCTCGCGGAGCAGGCCCAGGAATTCCCGGGTGCCCTCTTCGGTGATCTCGTACTCCGTGCGGGGCGGGCCGCCGGCCGTCGAGGGCGCGACCTCGTGCGCGACCAGCAGGCCCTGCTTCGCCATCTGCTTGAGAGCGTGGTAGATCGATCCGGGTTTCGCGTTGGACCACTCGTGCGCGCCCCAGTACTCCAGGTCGTTGCGGACCTGATAGCCGTGCGCACGGCCGTGCTGACGCACGGCGCCGAGGACGAGCAGCCGGATCGCGGACATTCCCACACTCTTTCTCATCAGTGTTTCTATTCAATTTTG
Organism: Streptomyces finlayi; assembly: GCF_014216315.1. Lineage (NCBI taxonomy): Bacteria > Bacillati > Actinomycetota > Actinomycetes > Kitasatosporales > Streptomycetaceae > Streptomyces > Streptomyces finlayi. Next base: position 4,328,032 of record NZ_CP045702.1, on the reverse strand, counting down.
ACTAGGGGCATCCTCAGCGTAGCCCTCGGCCAGGGCGACCAGTTCGAAGGCCGTCCTGCCGTCGAGGGTCTCCCGGATGATGTCCGCGTGCCCGGCGTGCCGGGCGATCTCCTCCACGAGGTGGACCAGCATCCAGCGCATCGAGACCTGGCCCTCCTTCGGGAACCAGGGCGCCTCGGGCAGCGGGAAGGTGTCGTCCATGCTGTCCACCGAGGCGATGAACTCCTCGGTCTCCGCCGCGACCTTCGCCCAGAAGGCGAGGACTTCGGGGATCGACTCCCCCTCGACCAGCCGGAAGCTGTCGGCCCAGGTCTCCGCAGTGCGCTCCTTCTCGTTCGGTCGCCGCTGAGCCATCCGGAGCCAGTTCAGCTCGGTCTCGGCCACGTGCTTGAGCAGTCCGGACAGGGACAGCCCACTGGCGCTGGGCCGACTCGCGGCCTGCTCCTCGGAGAGACCGATGAGCGCGCGGCGGAGGCCGCCGCGCTGCGCCTCGACGAAGGCCAGAAGTGCGCCGCGCTCGTCGCCGTGCGCCGCGGAAGGTACGTGGGTGACCATGGTGACCGCCTTGGGGATCGTGCCGGTGCCCTGCTTCCTGACACCGACCAGGTTACGAATCCTTGCGGTCAGCTTCCGTCCTCAACTGTGAGGTGCGGAACGGGGAGTTCAGGACGGGGACGCAGGACGGGGAGTGGCGGCGGGTTCAGAAGGGGAAACGGGTCCGTCCGTGCTGGATGGACATCCACTTCTGCGTGGTGAACGCCTCCACCGCGGCCTCACCGTTCAGCCGGCCCATCCCCGACATCTTCTCGCCGCCGAAAGCCACGAGCGGGTCGTCCTGCACGGTGGAGTCGTTGACGTGGAACATCCCGCTGACAATGCGCCGCGCGAAGCGCACACCGCGCTCCACGTCCTTCGTGTGCACGGCACCGCTCAGCCCGTACGGGCTGTCGTTCACGATCCGTACGGCCTCGTCCTCGCCGTCGAACGGCACCAGCAGCGCCACCGGGCCGAAGATCTCCTGGACCAGCAGCGGGGAGTCCTCGGGCAGCCGGGCCAGCACCGTCGGCTCGACGAGGTTGCCGCGCGTGCGGCCCCGTACCAGCGCCGTGGCACCGTCGGTGATCGCCTGGTCGACCAGGGAGGTCAGGGCGTCCGCCTGGAAGTCACTGATGACAGGGCCGATACGGGTCTCCGGATCGCGCGGATCGCCGGTCCTGAGGCCGGCCACCGCCGCCGTGAACCGCTCGGTGAAGCCGGCCTCGACCGCCCGGTCCACCAGGATGCGGTTGGCTGCCATGCTGACCTGCCCCTGGTACAGGAAGCGGCTGAAGACGGCGGCCTGGACCGCGTAGTCGATGTCCGCGTCCTCCAGCACGACCAGGGCGCTGTTGCCACTGAGTTCGAGGATGGCCCGCTTGAAGAGACCGCCCGCCGTCGCGGCGATATGACGGCCCACGCGGTCCGATCCGGTGAACGAGATCACCTTGGGCACGGGGTGCGCGATGAACGCGTCGCCTATCTCCGCGCTGTCCGTGACCACCACATTGAGCAGTCCGGCCGGCAGGCCCGCGTCCTCGAAGATCTTGGCCACCAGGGTGCCTCCCACAATGGGCGCGTTCTGGTGTGGCTTGACGACGACCGCGTTACCGAGAGCCAGGGCGGGCGCCACGGACTTCATCGTCACCAGGAAAGGGAAGTTGAATGCGGAGATCACACCGATGACCCCGACGGGCACCCGGTGGACGCGGTTCTCCTTGCCGTCAACCGGTGAGGGCAGCAGCCTGCTCATCGGGCGCAGCGCCTGGTCGGCCGCCGCGCGCAGGAACTCCTGACAGATACGGACCTCGTACTCCGCCTTGAAGCGGGTACCGCCCAGCTCGTCGACGATCGTTTCGACGATCGCCTCGGCGCGCTCCGCGATGATGTCCACGGCGCGGCTCAGCACGGCACGGCGTTCGTACGCACCGGAAGCGGCCCACTCCGGCTGCGCGCGTTCGGCGGCACGGTAGGCCCTGTCCACTTCCAGCGAGGTGGCGACGGTGATCGAGCTCAGCTTCTCACCGTTGTAGGGATTGATATCGATGATGTCCCACGAGCCGCTGCCGGTCAGCCACTCGCCGTCGATGTACTGGTGGGCCAGTTCATTGAAGTAGGACATGCAATCCCTTACTGCAGACGCAGACTCCCGTTACGGCTGATACGGCGTCATCGTACCGATAAATCACGTCAGTTGGAGGAGTCCGCGAAGCAGATCCCGGCTCTCTTCCGGACCCGGGCTGTCCCCCTGGAGCCGAATCATGGCCTTTTCGTACTGGGCGACTTCCTCGGCCTTGTCCAGATACAGCGCACTTGTCAGCTGCTCCAGATAGACCAGATCCGACAGATCGGATTCCGGGAATCGCAGCATCGTAAACGCACCGCTCTCTCCCGCATGCCCGCCGAAACTGAAGGGCATCACCTGGAGCGTGACGTTCGGCTGCTCCGACATATCGATCAGATGCCGCAATTGCGCACGCATCACCTCGCGCTCGCCGTACGGACGGCGCAGCGCCGCCTCGTCGAGCACGGCGTGGAAACGGGGGGCCCGCTCGGAGACGAGCGCCTTCTGCCGTTCCAGCCTCAGCGCGACCCGGCGGTCGATCTCGGCCGCGGGAGCTCCTCGCATACCCCGGGAGACCACGGCATGGGCGTACGCCTCGGTCTGCAACAGACCGTGGACGAACTGCACTTCATAGATCCGGATGAGCGACGCCGCCCCCTCCAGACCGATGTACGTCTGGAACCAGCCGGGCAGCACGTCGCCGAAACTGTGCCACCAGCCTGCCACGTTGGCCTCACGGGCCAGCCCGAGGAGGGAGTCGCGCTCCACCTCGTCGGCGACACCGTAGAGCGTGAGCAGGTCCTCGACATCCCTGGCCTTGAAGCTCACCCGTCCCAACTCCATGCGGCTGATCTTCGATTCGGAGGCACGGATGGAGTAGCCGGCCGCCTCACGCGTGATGCCGCGCGACTCGCGCAGGCGCCTGAGCTGTGAGCCCAGCAGGATGCGCCGCACCACAGAACCACTCGACTCGCCTGCCGGCACTGGTCCAACCCTCCCCATCGCTTCCCGGACACCGAGGTTCCCCCGAACCCCGAGTGCCGGATTCTGCCACCAAAACGCTTCAGCCCGTACTCATTCGATTACGGAAATGAGAAGACTTGCAGAAAGCCGCGAATCTGCCCAGGGGAAGAAATGAGTAAGAACCGGCACGCTGTCGGGCAGGTCAGGCGCGTGCACGTGCATCTGCCCTTGCATCTGCCGTGCGCATTCGGAACCATGGCCATCGCGCACCTGCGTGCTCGTTCGTGTTGTGCCGCTGTACCCCCCGCAGTACCGCTACAGGCAGTGCCGCTACAGCCGCGAATCCCGGGAGTGCCTCGCATGGGGACGAATGGATCGACGATGCTCGAGCCGTTACGGCAGGGGCTTCCACCAACCGACCCCTCGGCGGTCGCCGGGTCGGCCTCCTGCACGTTGCCGGCTTGCTACGAGGCGGTGGGCGGGGCACGGCGGTTCACCAGGAAGACGCTCGCCCAGTGGGAGCTGACCGAGCGGTTCGACGATGTCGCCCTGGTCGTCTCCGAACTGGTCACCAACGCACTGCGCCACGCCCTGCCGACGGATACTCCCAGGGACCCGCAGGACCCGCCCGTGCGGCTGCACCTGATGCACTGGACGTCCCGCCTGGTGTGCGCGGTGCGCGATCCCAGCCGGAGCGGTCCGGTCGCCGGTCAGGCGGCGGACTCGGCGGAGTCGGGGCGTGGCCTCTTCCTCGTGGAGTCCTTCAGCGACTCGTGGGGCTGGCACCCCTCCCCCGTACTGGCCGGGGAGAAACTGCCCTCCGGGGCCCTGCGGGGGAAGGTGGTCTGGGCACTGTTCCGGCTGCCGGGTGACGGAACGGCCGACGACGCGCGACAGAGCGCTGGGTGCTGAAGCGCGTAGCGAGCGCGTCGGCGGTGGCGCCGGCCGTGCGGGACAGGGCGGTGCGGGCGGACGGGCAGCTGTGCGCGTGGGTGCGTCAGCCGCCTGTCGCCAGGTGGTCGAACTCCCCGTCCTTGACGCCGAGAAGCAACGCCTCTATCTCGGCCGGCGTATAGACCAGGGCGGGCCCGTCGGGGTGGCGTGAGTTCCGCATCGCCACATTCCCTCCGGGCAGTTTGGCGAACTCCACACAGGAGCCCTGGGAGTTGCTGTGTCTGCTCTTCTGCCAGACGACTCCGCGAAGCTCTGTGGCTGCCATGCCGTTGTACACGTGGTGCACAGGACGCTCCCCGAGTTGCAAGGTGCAAGTGTCAACTAGCTCGGATCATAGCTGTGTTCATATGCCAATGCATGAGCAGATGCACGTGCACGGGGGGTGTTCCTTTGATTACAGCTTTCCTCTCCACCTGCACACCCTCCCGCCGAGGAGACGAACGGGAGGTCTTTTCGGCTCCTTGATAAGGGAGTTGCTTCTTCCCCGCTGGTAGTTTGGCGCGGTCTTTCGACCGAAAACCAACAGGGGGAAGTCCGCATGGGCAGGTTTGTACGTACCGGATCCGTAGTCGCCGCGAGTCTGGTGGCCGCACTCGCACTGACGGCCTGCGGCAGTGACGGGGACGGAGGAGGCGGCCGGAAGGGCGGTTCGAGCAAGGGGGCCGGTTCCGATTCCGGCTCCGGTTCCGGTTCCGGTTCCGGTTCCTCCGGTTCGGCTTCCGGTTCGGCCGGAAATCCAGGTGCCGGTGCGGCGAAACTCGAAGGCACCTGGGCGGGGCTGACCGACGGGAAGGCCGTGGCACTGTCCGTCGCCTCCGGTCAGGCCGCCCTCGTCGCGGAACAACACGTCTGTCAGGGCAAGGTGACGGGCCGGGGCGAGGTGACGCTGACGCTGACGTGCGTGGACGGCAACACCGACCGCACCTCGGGGTCCGTCGAGTCCAACGACGGCCGGACCATCGTCGTCTCGTGGAACGCCGGGGCCAAGGACACCCTGACCAAGACCGACGGCACGCAGCTGCCGACGGAGCTGCCGGGCATGCCGACGCCCTGACGGCTGTGCATCCTCAGGGCGCCGGCGCCTGAGGGTTGACGGGTCGGTCAGGGTTGACGGGCTGGTCAGAGGTGACCGGTGGGTCAGAGGTAGCCGGTGGGTCAGAGGTGACCGGTGCGTCGAGGCTTCGGGAGAACTCCTCCAGCGCTTCGAGGAGCAGGCCCGCACCCTCGCGTACGACGGGGTCGGTCACCGGGGCGGGGATCGCCTCGGTGGCACCCTCGGCCGTCACGGCGTGCGAGCCCGACTCCTCGCTGTCCCAGTACGCCACCGTTTCGCGCACCGCTTCCCACTCCGGTACGCGGCGTTCCCGTACCGCCTTCGCACTCCTTTCGGTCGCCTTCCGCAGGGCGGCGGCCAGTTCGGCCCCTTCCACCGGGACGCCCAGCGCGGGGTCCGCGAGCGAGGCCAGCACGGGTCTGATCCGCTCGGCGACCCCGCGGGCCCCGTGCAGTTCGGCGGGTCGGCGGCGGGCCTGACGGGGGGGTGACTGCGGCCGCGCTGCGGGCGGCCGCCGCTCGAACCGTCAGCACCGAGCGGGCGGTCTCCTTCAGCGCCCGGAGCCAGCTCATGGGCCGAGCCTAGCGGCAATATCCGACAAGGCCGACTTGAGGGAATTGCCGGAACTCGGCGGCTTCCGCCCGGGTCAGCGGTCGATTCCCGGGCCGCCTCTTCCCAACCGGGCCCGGTCCGCGGCGGCCGTTCCGTGGGTCCAGCCGTCGAGATCGGTGGCGCCGCGCACCCGGGTGGTGGTCGTCTTCGGGAACATCCGCTCGGCCGTGTCCGTGACGGCCACGTCCCTGGCGGCCAGGACCGGCAGGAGACTGCCGGGAGCGGCGTGCTCCGTGGCGCCCGGGATGTCGTCGGCCGCGCCGCCCGCGTCCGCCGCCGCGGTGACCCGGGCTGTGTCGGACGCGAGGCGGCCGCCGAGCCGTTGGGCGTACGCCATCAGGAACGACTGCCGGAACGCCTTGGTCCGCTTGCGCCCGCCGGCCCGCTGACCGGCCTCGGCCTTCGTCATCGCGGACGTGCCCTGCACGAGCAGGGAGGTGAAGAGCAGTTCCACGGCCTCCAGGTCCGGTTCGAAACCGACGACGGTCGTGAAACCGAGCTCGCTGTTCCACACAGCCTGGCAGCGGTTCGCGGTGGCGACGGCGTCGAGAAGGATCGCCTTCGCCGTCTCGTACGGGGCGTCGACCCCGACCCGGCAGGCGCCCGGTGTCTCGTCGCTGTGGGTGCGGGCGGCGATCAGCGCCTCGTCGATGCTGTGCCGGGCCATCAGCTCCTGCGCCTTGGTCGTGAGGGCCTCGGCCTCCTCCGGGAAGCCGGTGCCCTCCGCCTTCGCGAGGAGGGCGCGGATGCGTGTGAGCATCCGGGATTCGCCGTGGGCGGGCGGCTGGTACAGACGGTCGGCGGCGGTCCCGGGGGCCGGGCCGACGGGTTCGATGGAGGGGAGGCCCAGCAGCAGGCGGTACAGGCCGAGGAGAGCGGAGGCGTACGAGAAGCGGTCGGGCCGGTTCCGGGGGGCGGGGGCGGGAAGTGCGGCGAGCTGGTCGGCCCAGCGGGGCGGGAGGTGCGGGTACCTGGCGGTCTCGGTGGCGATCAGGGCCGCCGCGAGAGCGGCCCCGCTCTCGTCGAGCTCCCGCCGGACGATCCGGATGACGTCGGCGGGCTGCCAGCCACGGGCCCAGGCACGCCGCACGAACTCCTCGCCGCGGGCGTGCGCCTCGTCGTCGGCGGTGGGGGCGGCGGCGAGGAGGGAGGCGCCGGTGTCCAGGCCCGTGTCGTCGTGCGCGTACAGGGCCGCCGCGAATGCCTGGTCGATCACCGGTTCCATGAGGTCAGGGTAGTAACCCGTGCCTGTCAGGCGAGGGGGGCCGGGGTCCGGGGAGGAGTCCCGGACGTGTCAGGGCCGCCTCCGGGCCGTTGTCAGTGGTGGGTGCCAGACTCGGGCCATGACCGAACGTTGGGCTCTGGCCACGGCAGAGGGCGGCGGCGCACTGCTCGCACCGCTGGGCCCGGACGGGCTGCCCACCGGTCCCGTTCTCGCCGAGCCCGATCTCGTGGAGGCCGTCCGGTCGCGGCCCGATGTGGCCCGCTGGGTCTGGCGGTCCACCGCCGAGATCTATCCACGGCTGCTCGCGGCCGGCGTCCGCGTCGAGCGGTGCTACGACGTGGAGTGCGCCGAGCTGCTGCTGCTCGGGCACGAGGGGCGCTTCGGGGAGCCGAGGTCAGCGGCCGCCGCCTTCGCCCGCCTCCACGACGCCGCCGTACCTCCGGACCCTGTGCCCCGGTCCGCCGAGCCGGGATCGCAGTCCTCCCTCTTCGAGCCGCAGTCCGGGACGGACGTGCCCTTCGACGCGCTCCTCGCCGTCTACGCCGAGCAGGTACGCCGCCATGAGGCGGCGGAACATCCGGGCCGGATGCGGCTGCTCACCGCGTCCGAGTCGGCCGGCATGCTCGTCGCCACCGAGATGAACAGGGCGGGCCTGCCCTGGCGGGCGGATGTGCACCGGGACCTGCTGCACGAGCTGCTGGGCGAGCGGTACGCGGGCGGCGGGGAGCCCCGCAGGCTGGCCGAGCTGGCGGACGAGGTGTCGGCGGCCTTCGGCCGACGGGTGCGGCCCGATCTGCCCGCCGATGTACTGAAGGCGTTCGCGCAGGCCGGGATCAAGGCGAAGTCGACGCGGCGCTGGGAGCTGGAGGAGCTGGACCACGCGGCAGTGGAGCCGCTGATCGCGTACAAGAAGCTGTACCGGATCTGGACGGCACACGGCTGGAGCTGGCTCCAGGACTGGGTCCGCGACGGCCGGTTCCGGCCGGAGTACCAGCCGGGAGGCACGGTCAGCGGCCGCTGGACGACCAACGGCGGCGGTGCCCTCCAGATCCCCAAGGTCATACGGCAGGCCGTCGTCGCGGACGAGGGCTGGCGGCTGGTCGTCGCCGACGCCGACCAGATGGAACCGCGCGTCCTCGCCGCGATCTCCCGCGACCGGGGGCTGATGGAGGTCGCCGGGCACGACGGCGACCTCTACAAGGCCCTGTCCGACCGGGCGTTCCACGGCGACCGCGACCACGCGAAGATCGCCCTGCTCGGCGCGATCTACGGCCAGACGTCCGGCGACGGACTGAAGAACCTGGCCGCGCTGCGCCGGAGGTTCCCACAGGCCGTCGCGTATGTCGACGACGCGGCGAAGGCGGGCGAGGAGGGTCGGCTCGTACGGACCTGGCTCGGCCGGACGAGCCCACCGGCCGCCGGGGCCGGGGAGGCCGAGGAAGCGGGCATTCCCCAGGAGACAGGGGAGGCGCCCGGCGGGGGCGGGGACTCGGTGCACACCGAGTCCACTCCCGGCTACGCCTCGTCGAACGCCCGCGCCCGGGGCCGTTTCACACGGAACTTCGTGGTCCAGGGCAGCGCCGCCGACTGGGCACTGCTGCTCCTGGCCGCGTTGCGGCGGACGCTCGCCGCCGGACAGCTGCGGGCCGAGCTGGTCTTCTTCCAGCACGACGAGGTGATCGTGCACTGTCCGGCAGAAGAGACCGCGCGTGTGGTTGAGGCGATCCGCGCGGCCGGAGAACTGGCCGGGCGGACCGCCTTCGGGGAGACACCGGTGCGGTTCCCGTTCACTACGGCGGTCGTGGAGCGGTACTCCGACGCCAAGTGAGGCCACCCCGGTGGGCACTCCTGGAGCTTCAGCCACTCCCCGCTGGTTGCCGGAGTGGTGAGCTGCTCCATGGTCACCGCGGGCTCGGGCCGGGTCGCGGCCGAAGACTGGTCGCCGGAGTCGAAAGGCCGTGACCACGACGCGCATGCCGTCGGGACGCATGGTGTAGGCCGTCCACCCCCGGGCGACACCTGCTCGGCCTCGGCGGCGGAGGGGGTGGTCGCCGTGCCCGTGGGGTCGGCGGACGCGGTTCCGGTCAGACCTGCGAGGGCGGGAGCGCCCACGGCCGCCGTGGCGGTGCACGCGATGAGCGCGCGTCTGCGCAGTGTGGTGATCTCCAGGTAACTCTGCTTGTGCGAGGGGTGTCGGGCTCCGGGGCGGGGAGTCCGGTCAGGGATCGCCGAAAACGTAGCCGCGCGTTGGACGCCAAAGGAGATGCCGTCCGCCCCCTCACTTCGCGTTCGGGGGCGCCACCGAGGCGACCGGGGCGGCTCAGGTAGCGGCCCGGGCGGCTCAGGTAGCGGCCCGGGCGGCTCAGGTGGTGGCCGGACTCGGCCGGCAGGACTGTGGCGCGGTACGGGCTCCCCCTCCGGCGGCGGCCCGGGTAGGTTCCCCTCATGCACACAGGCCAACCACTGGGCTCAGGACGCACCGCCGATGTGTACGCGATCGACGAGTCCTGGGTCCTGCGCCGCTACCGCGACGGCACCGACGCCACCCCCGAACTGGCCGTCATGGCCTATCTCGCCGCCACCGGATTCCCGGTCCCGCGCATAGGCCCGCCCGTGGGACCCGCGATGTCGGCTTCCGATCTGGTCCTGCAACGGCTGACCGGGCCGACCATGGCCGAGGCCCTGCTCACGGGCACACTCAGCGGGCCGGAGGGCGCCGAGACGCTGGCGCGGCTCCTGCGCGAGCTGCACACGATCCCGCCCCGGCTGTCCCACGACCCCGACGACCGGATCCTCCACCTCGATCTGCATCCCGAGAACGTGATGCTGACGCCCCATGGGCCGGTGGTGATCGACTGGAGCAATGCCTCGGAGGGGCCACCGGAACTGGACCGGGCCATGTCGTGCCTGATCCTGGCCCAGGTATCGCTCGACCCGTCGTTCCCTGCGTGGCCGGCCCTCCGGGCCCTGCTCGGGGACCTGGTCGGCCTGCTCGTCGAGGACGGCGGCGTGCCCCCCGAAGCTCTCGCCCGGGCCAAGAGGCTCCGGGCGGCGGACCCGTGCCTGACCGGGGCCGAGCTGGACGTACTCGACACGGCGGCCGAGCTGGTCGCCTCGGCGGCCGGCTGACCCGACGCCGTACCCGCCCCCGCGGACGGGCACGGCCGGACCGACCCGACGCCTTACCTACCCCCGCAGATAGGCCAGTACGGCCAGCACCCGGCGGTTCGTCCCGTCCGTCAGCGAGAGGTCGAGCTTCGTCAGGATCGAGCCGAAGTGCTTGCTGACCGTTCCCTCGCTCACCGACATCGCCTGCGCCACCGAGGCGTTCGAGCGTCCCTCGGCCATCAGCGCCAGCACCTCCTGCTCGCGGGCGGTGAGCCGGGACAGCGGATCGCGGCGGTGCCTGAGCAGGTGGCGTACGACCTCCGGGTCGACGACGGTGGCGCCGTCGGCGACCCGCCGGAGGGCGTCGACGAACTCCTCCACGTTGCCGATGCGCTCCTTGAGGAGGTAGCCGACGCCCGTACCGTCGGAGGAGTCCAGCAACTCCTCCGCGTAGGCCCGCTGGACATACTGGCTGAGCACGAGTACCGGCAGCCGCGGCCGGGACTCACGCAGGGCGACAGCCGCCCGCAGGCCCTCGTCCGAGAATCCCGGCGGCATCCGCACATCCGTCACGACGATGTCCGGGCCGTGCTCCTCGACGGCGGCGGTGAGCTCCCCGGCGGTGCCGACACCCGCCACGACCTGGTGGCCGAACCGCTCCAGCAGACCGACGAGGCCCTCGCGCAGGAGCACGCTGTCCTCGGCCAGCACGATGCGCACCATCAGATCCTCGATGTCATGGGGCAGTGGGCGTACGGGACATGGCTTTCGGGGCGGACACGGGAACGTCCAGCCGGAAGACGGTCGGCCCTCCGGGCGGGCTGGACAATAGCAGGCGGCCGTCCAGTACCGAGACGCGGTCGGCCACCCCCTGGAGCCCGGGCTCCTGTGCGGCTCCGCCGTCCTGCTGACCGGCCTCGGGTTGCTCGTCTGGGCACTGGTCACCGACCCGGGGGACGTACTGAAGCGGAAGACGTACATCCTCCAGCCGATGTGGCTGATCGTCGGCTTCGCGCTCTTCGCCCCGCTCCTGGTGCGCCCGCTGACCCGTCTCCTGACCTGGCTGCCCGCCCGGCTCCCGGGCGCTACGGGCCTGCTGGCCCGGCAGAACGCCTCCACTTCGGTACGCCGCACCGCGGCCGTCGCGGCGCCTGTCCTGATCACCGTGGCCCTGGCCGTCTCTCTGCTGGGCACCGTCGCCACCGTCAACGGGGCCAAGGCCACCGAAGCTGCGGCGCAGACCGGCGCGGACTGGGTCGTGGCGGCCGACGAGGGCCGCACGCTGGACCCCCTCTTCCTGGCCCGGGCCCAGAACATCCCGGGAGTGGTCACCAGCGCCTCGCGCTCCGGCGCGGTCACCGTCCTGGAAGGTGGCACCGCGCTCATCCGGTCCGAGGCGAGGGCCGTCGACCCGGCCGCCCTGGCCCAGGTCGCCCGTCTGCCCGTGGTCTCCGGCCGGATCGCCGACCTCGACGACGATTCGATCGTCGTCAACCAGGAGTGGGAGACCCGCGCCGTCGGACAGCGGGTGAGCGTCTGGCTCGGCGACGGCCGCAAGACGTCCCTGCGCATCGCGGCGGTCCTGCGCGTCGGCACCGGCTCGAACGGGGTGTATGTGACCCCGAAGAACGCGGCCGGCGCAGCGATCGACCGCATCGACATCAAACTCCGTACGGAAGCGAACCGTTCGGCCACAGCCGCCCTCCTGGAGGAGGCCGGACGGGACACCGCGACCCCGGTCCTGACGAAGGACACCTGGGTGAGCGAGCACTACCCGCGCACCAGCGAGAACACCCGCATGGGCATGCTGCTGATCCTCGGGATCGCCCTTCTGTACACGGGCATCGCCCTCGCCAACACGTTGGTGATGGCCACCACCGACCGGGTCCGCGACCTTGCGGTGCTCCGCCTCACCGGTGCCACGAAACCGCAGGTCCTGTGGCTGGTCACCGTCGAGGCCCTGGTCGTCGTGGTCGTGGGTGCGGTCCTCGGCGGCGCTGTCGCCGCTCTGAACCTCCTGGGCGTCAAGGGCGCCCTGGAACTGCTCTCCGTGAGCTCACCGGTGCTCGTGCCCTGGGGCGCCGTGAGCGCCCTCCTGGCCGCGAGCACCGCCCTGGCCACGGTCTCCGCCGTACTTCCGGCGCTGGCGGCCCTGCGCACCCGGCCCGTCGAACTCGGCGGCATGCGCGAGTGAGTGACGTACCGTCAGTTGCGCTCTCCGGTCACCACGGGCCGCTCCGACGGGAGGCCCCACTCGCTCCAGGACCCGTCGTACACGGACAGCGCGCGGTATCCGGCCAGTTCGGCGCCCAGCGCCAGTACGCAGGCGGTGACCCCGGACCCGCAGCTGAACACCAGCCGCTCGCGCTCTCCCACGAGGCCGGCGAAGGCGGCTCGCAGCTCCGGGACCGGAAGCATCCGCCCCTCCCGCTGGAGTTCGACGAAGGGAAGATTCACCGCCCCGGGCATATGGCCGCCCCGCAGCCCCGCCCGGGGCTCGGGTGCCGTCCCGGTGAACCGCCCCCGGGCGCGGGCGTCGATGACGACGGCCTCCGGGTCGGAGAGTGCCGCCGCGACCTCATCGCTCCCGACGACGAGCCCGGGACGCGGCCGGGCGGTGAAGTCACCCTCCGGCCACGCGGCCGCGTCCCCGCTCTCGCATGGCAGCCCGGCTCCTGACCATGCGGGCAGCCCGCCGTCGAGCACGGCGACGCGGTCGAAACCCATCGCCCGCAGCATCCACCAGGCGCGGGCACTCGAGTAGACGCCTGCCGCGTCGTAGACGATCACGGTGTCGGCGTCATGGACGCCCACCGCCCGCATCTCGCGCGCGAAGGCTTCCGGACCGGGCATGGTGTGCGGCAGCGGTCCGGAGTGGTCGGACAGCGCACCGTCGAGATCGAAGACCCGCGCCCCCGGGATCCGCCGGTCCGCACCCATGTCGACACTCCGGTCGACAGCCCGGTGCGCACCCCGGTCCGGACTCCGGTGCGCACTGACCGACGCGTCGAGCACTACCAGGCCCGGCGAACCGAGCCGCTCCGCGAGCCACTCCACCGGGACCAGAGGCCCGGGACGATCCGCCGAAAGCCCCACCGCACGCATGTGTTCGACCTCCCCTGGGCGGACTGCCCTCACGGCTCCACCCACACGCCGCCCACGGTACAAGGGCCATCACCATGGTCCTGTTCAGGCCTGTCCGGCAGACAGGAGGACCTTGTGCTTCTCCCATGCGCTCCGGTAGACCACCTCTTGGGCACCAGGAAGCCCAGCCGTTTCACGGGGGAGCCGTTACCGATGGTCGCGAAATCGACATGTCGCCATGAATCACTACAAGAACTCGGCGCACGCTGATGGCGGCGCCCGTACCGAGGCTGCTCGCCGTCAGCGATCTGCACACCGGGGTGGCGGACAACGTCCCGATCCTGGAGTCCCTGCGGCCCACGACGGGCGATGACTGGCTGATCGTGGCCGGGGACGTCGCCGAGCTGTGCGCCGACATCCAGCGGTCCCTCGCGCTGCTCGCGCAGCGCTTCGCCAAGGTGATCTGGACGCCCGGCAACCACGAGCTGTGGACGGTCAAGAGCGATCCGGTACAGCTGCGCGGTGAGGCGCGCTACCGGCATCTCGTGGACATCTGCCGCGACTTGGGCGTGGTCACGCCCGAGGACCCGTACCCGGTCTGGGCGGACCCCGCCGGTCCGGTCGCGGTCGCCCCCCTCTTCCTCCTGTACGACTACACCTTCCGTCCCGCCGGCGCGGCGACCAAGGAGGAGGCCCTGCGGATCGCACACGAGCGCGGGATCGTCTGCACGGACGAGTACCTGCTGCACCCCGAGCCGTACCTGGGCCGCGAGGACTGGTGCCGCGCCAGGGTCGAGTCGACACGACGGCGGCTCGAAGCCCACGACCCGGCCGTACCGCTGGTCCTGGTCAACCACTTCCCGTTGCTCAGAGCGCCGACGGACGTCCTGCACCATCCGGAGTTCGCCCAGTGGTGCGGCACGGAGGCGACGGCGGACTGGCACACCCGGTTCAGCACCACCGCCGTCGTGTACGGACACCTGCACATCCCGCGCACCACCTGGTACGACGGCGTCCGGTTCGAGGAGGTCTCCGTCGGCTACCCACGCGAGTGGCGGCGTCGCGGCCACCCCAAGGGGCTGCTCCGGCAGGTCCTGCCCTACGACGGGACCGGGGTGGGACGGTGATCGCGCAGCTGGTACCCCCGGCCGTGTCCTCGGCCGATTCCTTCGAGGACCACGGCTGGGACGCCCTCTACCCCGAGGAAAGGGCGCTGGTCCGGAACGCGGTGGAATCCCGGCGGCGCGAGTTCGCCACCGCGCGGGCCTGCGCACGCGCCGCACTGTCCGGACTGGGGCTGCCTCCCGTGCCCATACTCCCCGGCGTCAGAAACGTCCCGCAGTGGCCCACGGGCGTGGTCGGCAGTCTCACCCACTGCGCCGGCTACCGGGCCGCGGCGGTGGCCCACAGCACCGCCTTTCACGCGATCGGCATCGACGCCGAACCCAACGAGGCGCTGCCGGACGGAGTTCTGGGGTCGATCGCGACGGCCGAAGACCTCCGCCATCTCGACGCCGCCCCCCGGGACGGCGTGGTCCACTGGCCCCGGCTGCTGTTCAGCGCCAAGGAGAGCGTCTACAAGGCGTGGTTCCCGATGACAGGCATCGAACTCGACTTCGCCGACGCCACCGTCCACGCCGTGGCGGACCCCCGGCCCACGGCCGCACCTTCCGCCGGAGAGGCAACGGGGAGCTTCACCGCACGCATCCGGTTCCAGGGGCAAACGCCGGACGGCCACCCGGTGTCCGGGTTCAGCGGCCGGTGGCTGGTCCGCCGCGGAATCATCGTCACGACGGCGACGCTGCCCGTGCCGGCCTGATCACCCCCGGCGGCCGACCGGTCGCCCTCCCGGCGTCCACGGCCACGGGGCGACGACCGGCAGCGGACTGCAAGGTCACCAGAACCAGGAAAGCCCAGCTCAGACAGAGTCCGAGCTGGGCTTTCAATGGAGCCGCCTTCGGGATTCGAACCCGAGACCTACGCATCACGAGGGCTCACAAAATCATCCCAGTTGGTGCCGGGCGGTGCCACAGAATCTCGTTTCCCCAGGTCACAGACGCCTGACCTTGATCACTATGACGCTGAGTCCACCCTAGGGCCACCCAGTCCGCTCACGCGGCGCTCACGCGAACCGGGGTCGCCTTCAGAAGGCGATCAGATCCTGCCGAGGTCGACCTCCACCGCGAAGGGCGCCGAAACCTTGACGACGCCGGTGAACACTTCCCCGTCCCGGTAGACCCTGGCAGCAGGGTCCAGAACGTAGGTGTAGACGAGAGGGACGCCGGTCGCGGCCTGCTCGACCCTCCAGTAGAAGGCGATACCGGACTTGGCGTACTGGTCCGTCTTCACGATCCGATCGGTGGTCTCCGATCCCGGCGAGACGACCTCCACGACGAGCAGCACGTGCTCAGGACGGGTGGGCGTGATGTCGATCGAGTCCGCACGGTACACAACGACATCCGGGCGCCGATTCGTGAGCGGGACGTCCTGGAGACGGACATCGAAGTCGGTATCGGCATTCCACTCAGCCCCCGCAGCCTCCTCCAAGGAATTCGCCAGGATCCGAGCAAGCCGGTTGTGGCGCTTGGACGCACTGGGGCTCACAACAACCATCCCGTCCACGATCTCGATCCCCGCACACTGCTCCTCGGACCAGGAGTCGTACTGCTCCGCGGTGATCTGCTCGTGCATCCACGCAGGGGCTGCCATCTCGGCAGTCATGACGCACCTCCCGGACACCATGCGGGCGGGCCCGATCCCGCTGAGCTCAGCGTACTGTCTCAGCTCCCAGCACGTTGGACGCCAGAACAGCCGGCATGCGCGCTTCGGCTCTCCAGCAGGAGACGGCTACGCAGCGCCGACTCGCAGTGCTGCTCCAGCGCCAGGCCCGACTTCGCGGACGATCGAGGAGATGACCGACGACTACGTCGAGCAGATCCGCCGGGTTCAGCCGCACGGGTCGCACCAGCTGCTGGGCTCATCGGCGGGCCGCTGAGGACCGCGCCGCTCGCCCTGACCCGCTGGCTGCCATTCGCCTTCGCCGCCCTCGGTCAGCTGTTGTCGCTGCTCACCCTGCTGCTGATCCGCCGGGACTTCCAGGAACGCAGGAAGCGCGACGACAATCGGTCGCTGGTCCGGGAGATACGCTGTCGTGCACAGTGACCCGGCTGTCGTCGCCGGTGCTTCCGAGGTAGGAGCGGAAGCCCTCGGCGGACTCCGCGGACAGGTCGTACGGCCCGGTCTCCTCGAAGGACCAGTCGGTGCCCGTGAGGTAGGTGTGGATGTACCGCGCGATCAGTCCGGTGCCGTGCGCGGGGCGCCTCCTTGCGTCTCGCCGACGAACTCCGCGCAGACGCTGAACTCACCGGCGAGCAACCGGCCCCAGGTCAGTGACCACGGCCGCTCACCGCGCCGGCCGTGCAGCGCCCCGGCCAGCACTCGGCCGGAACCGGCCAGGGCCGGGGTCAGCGCCACCGGTTCGTCATCGGACAGCAGGGCGAGTGCGGGGCGGCCGTCGAAAGCCGGGTTCGGAACCAGCCGGACCACGATGCCGCTGTTCGCCAGCACCAGGTCACCGCCGGCACCCGGCGGACGGACTCCGCCCTGGCGCGGTGCGGGCTCGGCCGCCGGCTCGGGGGCCACCGCCAGGGCGGCCGTCGGCGTCTCGGTCATTACGGCGTTCCTGAACACGGAGTTGTCCGCCCAGCCGGGGGTGCGGGTGAGGGGCTCTGAGGATGAGCCCCTAGGAGTCTGATGACGCTCTTGAAAATGCGTCCGGCTTGCACCGGTTCAACCGGATTGACATTTACCGGCGATCCAGGGTGAACCGGGCGGCCGGAGCAAGATCTTCAAGAGACTCCCGGAGACGTACAACCGGGCGGCGTCGAGTCACTCGACGTCCTTGAGGACCCGCTCGACGGTCTTGACCCGGTCGCTCACGTCGTTGAGCTGGAGGCGCACCTCGACCAGTTCCCGCTCCATGTCCTGCTGGGCGATCACCGCCTTCTCCGCGATGCTCTTGTAGTCGCTCTCCCTGGACATCATGGTCTTGGCACGCCACACCGCGATCGTCGGCCAGATCACGAGAACCGCGCACAAGAGGATGAATCCCATGGACCCGAAGGACCAGATCATGCCGTCGTCGTAAGCGGCCAGCCGCACAGGGCTCATTTACGGTCTCCTTTACTTTGGTCAGCGGTGAGTGAGAGCGCGGCCGCTGCGAGGGCCTCGGGCGTGAGGTGCAGCGAGAACGGCTCGATGTCGTAGTACTTCATGGCCTTGCCGTCCTCGGAGAGCACGAGTCTCGAGGTGACCAGCCCTGCCGCTTCCAGCTTGCGCAGGTGGACCTGGAGCAGCGCACGGCTGATCCCCATTTTGCGCGCCAGCCGGCTCACGTAGTCCTCGCCGCCCGCCAGGGTGGCCAGGATGCGCATCCGGTGCGGGTTGGCGAGCGTGGCCAGGATCTGCACCAGCCGGTCACCCGTCACTTCGGAAAGCTCCATGCCCCTCCTCTATCTGCAAACAAATACTTGCAGGTGCTAGAGCGAGGTGTCAACTGCTTCGTGGAGTGAGCACATGCAACAACGGGCCCATGGAACGGCGAAGGGCGCCCGCCGACCGGCGAGACGCCCTTCTGGTGGTGGTGCAGATCAGCTGCAGCGCCACACGGCCGGGAACCGCGGGAAGGTGCTGCCTGTGCGGGCCTTCGCGCCCGCCAGCGTCCCGTCGCCGGTGAGCGCGTAGAACATGCCGTCGCTCGGGGCGGCCCCCACGCCGGTGGTCAGCTGCCACAGGCTGGGAACCAGCTTCTTGTCGGTACCGAGGATCAGGCCCTGGCTGTTGATGGCGGAGGCGCTCTGCCCCGTCGGCAGGGCCGTCGCCTTGCCGTCCTTGTTCCATAGGACGGCGGACGGGTCGAAGTCGGAGGTCAAGGCCTTACCGATGACATAGCCGTTCGAGATCCCCGTGACCTGGGCGTGCGCCGCGCCCGCCGGGATCGGCAACTGCTTGGCGACGCCGTCCTTCCACAGGTACGGCAGCCAGGTGCCCTTTCGGTTGTCGACGACCGTGATCGCCACCGTGCCGTCGCTGTCGACGCCCTCGACCTGGCTGCCGCGGGGGAGCCCGGGCAGCTTGACCACGGTGCCGGGCTGGTCGGCCGGCCACTTGTAGACCTCGGTGTAGTTCGGGTCGGCGCCGTAGCCGTGGCCGTAGATGTCCCCGTTCTCCGTGATCGCGCTGGTGTGCACGTCGTGGGTGTCGGGAAGCACCGGAAGCTTCTCCAGCTTGCCGTTGCGGGAGACGACCGGGAACCAGGACCAGGACGGGAAGCCCTCCGTCACACCGGTGATCTCGGCGCCCTGCCCCACGACGGTGCCCCTGGTGTTCACGTCGCTGATCATGAGGTCGAAGTCGGCGCCGGCCGCGGGCCCCAGGTCTGTGACCTTACCGCCCGACCAGAGGACGGCATGCTGCAGCGAGTCCTCCCCGGGGAACTCGACCTCCCCCGCGTACAGTCCGGCCCCGGCCGTCGCCGTCACGGCCCCGGCCTTGATGCCCTCCGGCACCGGCAGGTGGGTCGCCTTGTACGCGCAGGCCTGGGCAGCGGCCTGAGGGGCGGCCTGGGCGGACGGTGCGATGCCAGTCACTGCGGAGGCGGCGAGGAACGTCGCGGCCAGTAACGTGACGTTGCGTCTTTTCGGGTTCATGCCATCCCATCGAAGCGGTGAATGCCAGCCCGCCCAGTATTCGGGCCGTCTCTATGTTCCTCCTATGTCACACGCAATGACGACATGGCATGCTCCCTCCCTGGACGAGGCAACCGGCGTGCCAGCCAGGTTCGACGGCATCGCATCTTGTCCAGGGCTCTCAAGATTGCCCACCGCCGCCGCATCATCGCTGAGAACGTCGCGACCCTCGTGGATCCCCCGAGCGTCGACGAGACGGAGGCCAATCCCTTCACCAAGGAAGAGGCCAAAGCGTTCCTCGAAGCCGCCGCTCAGCGTCCTACCTTCATGCGGTGGATCGTGGGCGTCGGCATGGGGTTCAGGCAGGGCGAGACCCTCGGTCTGCGGTGGTCGTACGTGGACCTGGAGGCGGAGCTTTTCCGGCCCGAGTGGCAGCTTCAGCGCCTCACCTGGCGCCACGGCTGCGGCGGGGCTCACGTCTGCGGCGCGCGCCTTCACCGCTTCGAACCATGCCCGCCGGCCTGCACCACGCACAAGGGCTACAAGCGCGGTTGCCCGAAGCCATGCCCCAAGACGTGCACGAGCCATGCGAGCGCGTGCCCGCAGCGCAAGGGGGGTGGTCTCGTCTTCACGCGCCCCAAGACAAAGAAGAGCCGGAATGCTGTCCCGATTCCGCCAGTCTTCATCTCCCTCCTTCACGACCACGGGGCCCGGCAGGAGGCAATGCGGGCCGCAGCGGGCGAGCTGTGGCAGGAGTAGGACGTCGTGTTCTCACGGCCGGATGGGCGCCCCCTCGACCCACGCGCCGATTACGAAGAGTTCAAGCAATTGCTTGGGGAAGCGGGTATCGACGACCGCCGCCTGTTTGACGGCAGTCGCCACACGGCCGGCACGATCCTGAACGAGTTGGGGGTGGACATGCCCACGATCATGGAGATCCTTCGGCACACCCAGATCAGTCAAACCCGGCGGTACGTGAAGGGGCGGTCTCACCTATCGAAGGACGCCATGCGTCGCATGGGCGAGTTCTTCGTCCCCTCGCCAACGAAGCCGGATCCGGGCCCCACTGAGACCAGAACTGAGACCGTCGACACTCGCGCGGCCCGCGCTCGGCGTCGTCGCCGCATCCAGTAAAAGCAAAAGCCCCAGGTCACGGTTAGTGAGTCCTGGGGCTTCAACGGAGCCGCCTTCGGGATTCGAACCCGAGACCTACGCATTACGAGACCATGAGCGATCATGTTGCGAGGTGCCCCGTTGTGCCGCCCAGTGACGTTTTTCCTGATCAGGCCACGTGTAACAGGTCTACCTGCACTACCCCCTGATGCACCGTCCAAAGGCGTCTGTCCACCGGCTGTCCACCGGCCGGGCTGCTTGGCTGGCTACCCCTCGCCGTCCCATCGCTTCTGACGAGACCCCTGGCAGGGACGGAGGCCGGCATGAGGACGACTGTCCATTTCCCCCAAGGGGCGACCACGCGGCACTTCACCACGAACGCCGCAGCCTCCATCCGCGACGAGACCTCCGCTTGAAACGATATCTACCATAGCCGATAAATGGTATCGTTTCACTGACAGGAGCAGCTGCGAAGGGACCATCCACATGGCCAGAACCGTCATCGACCTCGATGAAGACATGGTCACCGAGGCCATGCGCATCTTCGGGACCAAAACGAAGGCCAAAGCCGTCCGCCTCGCCATGGAAGACGCCGTCAAGCGACACCTGCGACAGGAGTTCTTCGACGCCATGGATGCCGGCGAGCTCGACTTCAGCGAGATCGTCGAGAGCACCGGCCCCCGCAACGCCGACGGCTCCCTCAAGCACCACGGTGACCACAGCGGGGGCCAGGCCGCCTGATGCGGGACCGCTACCTGATCGACAAGTCCGCCCTCGCCCGCTGGACGAAACCGAGTGTCAAGGAGGTGCTCAAGCCCCTGCATGAGCGTTACCTCCTCGCCGTATGCCAGCCCACCGAGTTCGAGATGATCCACTCCGCACGGGGCAGCTCAGAAGCAACACGGATCAGCACCTGGCTCCACGCCTTCGACTACCTCCGCACCGACGACGACACCTTCACCCGCGCTCTCGAGATCCAGCGCCATGCCCTCAATGCAGGCTTCCACCGCGCTCTGTCCCTCCCCGACCTGCTGATCGCCGCCACAGCGGAACTGAACCGGCGAACGGTCCTCCACTACGACGGAGACTTCGACATGATCGCCTCCCTCACCGGCCAACCCACCGAATGGGTCGTCCCGCCAGGCAGCGCCGACTGATGAGAATGCCGGCCTTCCCCACCTCCGATGAGATGTCTGACGCGGTGCACCGGCGCGGACCAGTTGGGCTTTGGCCGAACAGGAAGATTCGAACCCGAGACTTACGCATACGAGGGGCCCGCAAAATCATTCCGGATGGCGCTGAGCGGTGCCTCTCCCAGCGGTCGCGCGCCGAGCAGCGCCGTCGGGGCGATCCGGCGTAGTCCCAGGGAAGCCAGCGCCCGGTTCGCCGACAGTTCCGAGATGAGCGCCTGGTCCTCGCTCCACAGTCAACTGGGTGCGCTGGCCGCGCGAATGTGCCCGTGTCGCCGTGCGACATCGTCAATCCATGGACGACGCCTCCTGCCGGTGGGAGCGCGCGGGGCCACGATCTCGGCGGCACAGGCCCTGGCAGCTTCGAGCACCTGCGCCTCGGGGCGGCCCAGGCACTCTTCGGCGGCCTGGACACGGTCAGGATCGGCAAGCCGGACCGCGAGGTGCTCGGGGAGTCCGGGCAGTGGTGGGGCCGCGACATCGGGACGGGTCCGGAGCACGTCGGCGAGGGCCTGGGCCGGCATATCGCGCAGATGATCAGTGTGCACGGAGCGGAAACGGGTCGCCCCGGGATCCTGTCAGACCTCCCACCCGGGCCACTGTCCTGCCTGGCCGTACGCCTCGCACCGTCATGCCCCCCGTGGCACCGGGCGCGGTAGCGTCGTGCGGTGGCGGTGTTGTTGCATGGCGGACATGGCAGCGGTAGTGAACGAGACAGCCGTGAAGACGTCCACGACCGACGAATCCTTCCGCGCCGGGCAGCGGCTGCGGCTGCGGGACGCGGCTGCGGCTGCGGGACGCGGGACGCGGCCACGGTCTCCGACACCGTGGCCGCCGACGGCGGCGCGAGCGGCTCGGTGACCACGGACGATGGAACGTACGACGTCTGGGTGGGCCTGGTCGACCGCCGTCTGACCGGCGAATGCCACTGCGCGGATGCCAGGGTCACCACGCTTTGCCCGCACGCGGTGGCACTCGCTCTCGACGCCATCGCTCCGGTCTCCGCTGGGCGCCGGCTCCTGCGCGGGACGCGGACACGGTCGATCCGCCGGACACGACGGTCAGTTGACTGCGGCCGAGAAGGGGCAGGTACTCGAGTCCCTACTCGCCGAGCGGCCTGGACTGCGGGCGGACGTGGGGCGGCTGGCGGTCGCCCTCCTCGACAGCCCGGGCTCGGCACGGCACGGCCGTGCGCGGCGGATGGACACCGAAGGGCTGCGGCAGGAGACCGCGGTCATGGTCGAAGACGCCCTGCGGGAACTGGAGATCGACGACGTGCGTACCGGGCACCGGTATACCGTTTGCGCTCTCCCGAGGACGACGACCGCGTCCACGTCTGGTACCACGACAAGGCCCGGACCGACCGGATGGACGGCGGCATCACCTTCGTGGAGTTCCTGCGCGAAGTGCTCGACCGCGCCCGGCAGGAGGATCCGTTCCCCCAACGGGATATGACCGGGACGCGGTGCCCTGCGCGAACCGATCGTCCTTCCCTTACCGGCCCCGGACCCTCCCCGGTCCCGACCTCGGCCATGCGGCCGAGTACGGGGGATTCCCCTACTACGTCCGGCGAGAGCATCAGTAGAACTACCCAATCGGCTACGGAAACTCGCGGAACCGGCCTGATCGCGGCCTACGGCCGACTTTGATGTGCTCTACGTGGTGAAGGGCCGGTCGGCCGGCAGGCCCGGCCCACTGTCAGAGGTACGTCCTACGGTCCTCACTATGAGTGAATCGATGAGTGAATCCCTTCTTGCTGCTGTCACCCCTGCCCATGGCGGCGATGCCTCGGATCGGGCAGCCCTGGTCCGTTCCCTGATCGCGGACAGGGCGGATGTCTCGGCACGCGACGAGCAGGGGGCCGCCCCGCTGCACCGGGCCGTGGAGGCGCCGTACGACGGCGATGGCCCGCTGCCGTCCCTGGAGGTCGTACGCGCGCTGCTGGAGTGCGGCGCCGATGTGCACGCCACGGACAGCAAGGGTGTCACGCCCGCTGGATGGGTCGTCGCGCGCAGCGGTGCGGAGGCGGAGGCACAGCGGGTGCGGCGTTCGGTGGAGGTGCTGGCACTGCTCGTGGAGCACGGTGCCCGGCTTGACGGCCCCAGCGGACTGCGCACCGGCGGATCGCTCGCCCACCACAGTGACGTGACCCAGCAGGTCTACGCGTTCCTGCTCGACCACGGCGCACCGATCGACGCGGTCGACGACCGCGGTGACACCCCGCTCCACGCGACCGTCCGTTCGCGCAGGCCGGAGCTGGTGAAGCTGCTGCTGGAGCGCGGCGCCGACACCGCCGCGGTCGATGGCCTGGGCCGGACGCCCCTCGGGTTCGCGGAGCGCCAGGCACAGGCGGAGACCGTGGCCGTACTAAAGGCGGCGGGCGCCCCCGCGCGGGTGCGCTACCCCGTCGTCGAAGGCGGGCCGCTGCCCATCGACATGGGCGCGGTCCGTCAGGTGGCCGGGGTGATGCGTGCCGAGCGGGCCGCGGTATGCGAGGCCGCCGGGATCCCCGACGACAGTGGCTGGCTTGCCGAGCTCGTGGAGCCGGACCTCGACAGCTACCAGGAGCTCGCCGCCCGGTTCAGTGACGGCATCGACCCCGACCTGCTCGGCTCAGTACCGGAGATGTGCGCCAAGGCCCTCGGCGACACCGGGGCCACCCGCACCCTGCTCGGTGACCGGCTCGTGGACACGCCGTTCTTCCACCACGGTGACCTGGTGGTGAAGGGACATCTCCGTGTGGCTGCGCCCTTCGTGCTGACCGGCTCACTGACCGTCGAGGGCGTGCTGGCGGACTGCGGCCCCGCTTCGGTCGTGGCCGTCTGCGGCGATGTCACCGCCCGCGGGGTGTTCACCGACGGCGACGTGAAATGCGGTGACATCCACGCAGAGGTCGTCTACGGCTTCTACAACGACCACACGCTCCAGGCAGGCAGGATCCACGCCCGCCTGGTCATCGAGGACGACCACGAGACCATCGCGACCGTGGAAGCGGACCTCTACTTCGACCAAGACGACTACCAGCAGGGGTACGGCGACGGCGTACAGGAGCAGCTGCGCGAACTCCTCGTGGACGACGTCTTCGCCGCCGACGAGGACGAGGACGAAGAAATGCTCGACAGCAGGCTGCTCATGACCCGGCTGAGCGAAGGGCTGCCCGTCTTCCGCGTGGACGCGGCTCCCGAGGGCCACTGAACGAGCGGCCCCCCGGTACGGCATCCGCCGGGCGCGACAGCCCACCGCGTGCCATACGCCGGCCACCTCATTCCCCACCGCATTCGCCCCCCTGTCAGACCCGTCGCCCATGGAGCAGCCGCAGATGACCCACGAGGAGCCTCGGATCAGCGATCCGGCGTCCATCCCGATGACCACCGTGCACGCACCGCCGGGGTACCGCGTCATCACCGTCGAGGAGGCGGAGCAGCGGTTCCGGGTCTCCGCCGACGTCGGCTACCCGTACGCCGACTTCGCCGGCGAGCAGGAGATCAGGAGATCAGGAGATCAGGAGATCAGGCTGTACGAGGGTGGTCTGCACGTCACGGGTCATCTGGAGCCGGAGGGCGACAGCGACTGGGTGCCGTACAACACCATCGTGAACGGTGATCTCACCGTCGCGGCGACCTGGACTGGTGGGACGACAGCGGCGGCAACTTCTACGTGGTGAGCGGCAGTCTGCGGGCCCGCAACGTGTTCCTGTCCGGCTGCCCGAACGTAGTGGTGCACGGCGACCTGGAGGTGGCGGGCGGCGTCTGCACCTCGCACGGGGACGACGGCGGCATCCTCACGGTGCGCGGCCGCACCCGCGCCCAACTCGTCATCGGCATGCTGTACTTCAACCTGGTCTTCGCCGAGCAGCCGCAGGCCCTGGACGCCGTCCTGCTGCCCGAGCTCCTCGACGACCACGGCATGGCCGACGCGCGGAAGATCCAGGAGGCCCTGCGCGAGGGGCGGCAGGTGCTGCGGGCGGGGGTGCGGCCGAGCCACCTGGCCACCCTGGAGGAGCTGGACGCGCTGCTGGGCCGGGCGGAAGAGGTGACCGAACTCGACCTGTCCGAACGCAAGCTGAGGCACTTCCCCGAGCAACTCCTCTCCTTCCCCAATCTGCGGGTCCTCTCCCTGGCGGGCAACGCCGAGCTCAAGACAATCGACCCGCGGATCGGCGAGCTGGCCTCCCTCGAAGAACTCACCCTGGCCGGGGCACAGCTGACCGGGCTGCCCGAGTCCATCGGCCGGCTGCGGAACCTGCGGCACCTTCAACCAGTCCGGCTACAGCGGCATCGACGGGCTCTACTCCAAAGCGATCGGCACGAAGGACGACAGCGCCCGCTCCAAGCTGGTCGTGCAGATGGAGCAGAAGCTGCACGATGAGATGAATCCGATGTTCTCCGGCATCCAGCTGACGAACGACGTGCGGCTCGGGAGCAAGATCACCGGGGCGCCGTCAGCATTCGACTACGTTTACTACCCATGGGCGGCTCACCTCAGCGGAACTGGCAAGTAGTCCTTCGGTGCAGCTCAGTTGGAACGCGCGGTTATCGGGTTGGCACAACAGCCGTTCCCCTGTGTGCCTCCAGTTGTGCGGCTGAGCAGGAGCCGGTCTGCACGGTGGCTGCACGCTTGGCCACCAAATGGCCACCACGCCATTCCGAACAGGCCGAGGCGGATCGACGGCGAGCGACAAAAGGCCAGTTCACAGCCTTGCAGGGCAGAATCACTACCGACCGTCAACCTCAGACCTACGCATTACGATGCGTAGACCATGAGCATCCGATTAGCCCGAATCCCAAGGTCAACGAAACGAAGAAACCCCAGGTCAGAGGCCTGACCTGGGGTTCACCTTGGAGCCGCCTTCGGGATTCGAACCCGAGACCTACGCATTACGAGACCGTGAGCGATCATGCCGCCGGATGCTGCGTGATGCCGTCGGGTGATGTCGTGCCTGATCAGAGCACATGCGACGGGTTGACCCCTGCTACCTCGTGATGCACTGTCCAAAGGCATCCGGCCACCGGCTGGCCACCGAGACTGGCCCAGCAGACGACAAGACGCCGTATCGATGGGGTTGTCGGACTCCTACAGGCCACACCGTGTACTCCTCCTCCGGCCAGCCCCGTGCATGCTCGTACCGCTGCCGGCAGAAGCGGCGGGCGGGACTCTGCGACGTGACGCCCTGCCGACACAGCCACTACCTCACCCAACGCCCTGACCTCCAGGCAGCGCGCATCCGCCGTCACGCCCCGAGCACGCGGGGGGCACGATGGGTGAGGCGGCGCATCACGCTTGTGGGCCGCAGGCCGTTCTCCACCTGAAGGAGGAAGGAAACCGGGGAATTGCTGAGGGCCTCGTCGCGCTGCTTGCTGATCTGCCGCTGGTAGCCCACCAGGCCGAAAGCGAGGCCAAGGGCGGAGGCGTAGGGCAGCCCTCCCGCCGCATAGCCGCCCACGGCTCCCAAGACTGCAGGCGCTTCCGTCTGAACGTTGAGCACTCCAGTGGCCGCGTCGATCTTGAGGCTCTTCATCGCGGCCTTGAGGTCGTTCAGTGGGCGCTCGAAGCGGGTCCGGTGCAACTGTCGCAGGCGGGCGGCGAGAACTTCGCGATCCTCGATCTCCGCGAGGTGCTCCTGCATCTCACGTGCAACGCTGTCGACCTCATCCATGAAGGTCTCGAACTCGGCCCCGTGTTTCTGCCGGAGTTCGATCACCTTACCGACCGACACATTCGCCAGGTCTGCTGGCAGGACCATCCGGACGGCCAGCTCTCCCAGAACCGCGGACACGGACTGGTCGGCCCGCGGTTGCCGGCCCCGCAGCAGAACGGTCCTGACACGTTCGGTGTCCCATTCCTGGCTCGCCCGGTGCGCCGCCATCTGGTCCGTTGTCGGCACCAGGTGGTTACGCCGCGCAAGCTCATCGGTCAGCGCACACTTGTAGACCCACGCCAGCATCGGGTCCATAGAGATCCACGTGCCGGACGTCTCCCGCCCCTCGAACGTGGGGCGGTCCGCGTTGATGGCCAGCCCTTCAGCGATCAGCGCCTCACGTAGGACCGGTGAGACCTCCTGCCAGTACAAATGAGCGATGTACCCACCAGGGCGGCCGTCGGAATGGGTATCTCTATGGGCGTTCGGGACGTAGAGGTTGGTACGCCGCAAGGACGGCGGTACGACCGTGCTCTCGCGGATCTGCCATTCGCGGATCTCGTAGTACCGGCGCAACGTCCCGGCGTGTTCGCGGATGGTCTCCAGAAAGGGGGCCTCCACGGCTGCGGGGGCCGCACCGGGCTCAACCGGAACGAAGAAGTCGAGTCCATCGGCCAGGGCCTTGCCTGTCTCTGAATCCCGGACGGGGTAGTCCCGGGGAACCACGCGAGCCAACTGCGGCCAGTACAAGGCCGCCACCTTCATCCAGTCATCGTTCTGGACGTGCACGTACGGGTAGTACAACCCGGTCTGCCGCATGCTTCCCACTACCCCTAGTCAATTCCAGCCTGACCTCTGTACTGATCATCATCCAGCAGCGCGGGTTGAGGAGGGTAGCCACTGATGCGACGCCGCGCTCTCGTCACCGTGGGTGATGCTGCGCGAGTGCGGTCCACCGTCCCGAGGCCGTCGGCTCCCTTCCCTCTGGAATATCCCTCTGCCCGTTTCGATTGCTTCTCTTGTACCGATCACGGGAGGGGGACGGTGATGGCCGAGCTGATGTTGTTCCGGCGAGACGCAGGCGGGCGGGACGTCGAGCTGCCCGGTTCGACGGTGGCGCTGGAGGTCGAACTGCAGCGGCGGGTCGAGGCCGGCCTGGAGGCGATGCTCGGTATCCGGTTCCTAGCGTCGGAGTACCCGACCGGTCCGTGGCACCGGGGCCGGATCGACACCCTCGGGCTGGACGAGAACGGCAGCCCTGTAGTGATCGAGTTCAAAAAGGGCTCCGACAGCGGGGTGCTGTCGCAGGCCGTCTCGTACCTGTCCTGGCTGGAGTCGGCGCACCACGAGTTCGAGGCACTCGTGCGGAAGGTGCTGGGCGCGGAGGCTGCCGGGTCGATTGACTGGCGTCGACCTCGGATGGTCTGTATCGCGGCTAGCTTCTCCCACCACGACCGTGTGGCCGTGCAGCGGCTGCCCGAGCGGATCGACCTGGTGCGCTACCGGATCTTCGAAGGCGGCCTGCTGAGCTTGCTGCTCGTCGACTCCTCGCCCGGCTTCCCGGCCGCCGCTTCGTCCCGGCGAAATCGGGAGCGGGAGGCGGCGGTCGACGTCGCGGCGGCGGCCCCGGTGGCTCCTTCGCCGGCGGATGCCAGCCTCGTACCGGAGTGCCTGCGGGACCTGTACGCGGAGGTGGACGACGCGCTCACGGCATGGGGCGAGGTCGAGGTGGCGCCGCTGCGGCACTACATCGCCTACCGGCGGCTGGTGAACGTGGCGTCGGTGCTCTTCCGCCCAAAGCACGAGGCGATCCTGGTCTATCTCAGACTCGACCCGGATTCGGTCGCGCTGGAGGAGGGCTTCACCCGGGACATGCGCGGCATCGGGCACCTCGGGACCGGGGACCTGGAGGTACGCCTCGCTTCGGCAGCCGACCTGGAGAAGGCGGTGCCGTTGATCCGGCGGGCATTCGAGGCGGCTTGACGCAAACAGAAGGGCGGCTGGAGCATCGGTTACTCGATGCTCCAGCCGCCCTTTGGCGTCTGCGGTCCGCGGACCCCGGGCTCTCCGCTCTCATGCTCATGCCTCCGGACCGGCCAGCTCGAAGTCGTCCTTTGTCAGTTCGGCGCGCAGCCGCTCCTCGGCGACGTCGGCGTAGTGCGCGGACAGCTCGACGCCCACAAAGCGGCGTCCCTCGCGCAGGGCCGCGACCCCCGTGGAGCCGCTGCCGGTGAACGGGTCGAGCACAGTGCCGCCCTCGGGGCAGACCTGGACGAGCTGCTGCATGACCTCGACCGGCTTCTGGGTGATGTGGACACGGCCCTTGCGGGGCTGGGAGGCGATGTAATGACCCGGCAGGTAGAGGTCGCGGGTGTTGTCGAGGGATCCCTTGACGCCCCAGATGATGAACTCCGAGTCCTGCTTCGGCCCGCCCTTGCGGGGCCGGCTGGAGGGCTTGATCCACGGGATGGTGCCACTCCAGGTCCACCCGGCCATCTGCAGGGCGTCCGAGGTGGTCGGTTCCTGTCGCCAGTCGGTGAAGACCATGGCGACCGCGTGCTCGGTCGAGGCCCGGTACGCCTCGGTGAGCAGTTCGGTCAGCCAGGATCGGTAGGAACGCTGGTCGCGGTTCTCTCCGGGGAAGTTCTGCAGGTCGTGCGCACTGTTGCTGGTGACGTACTTGGCTCGCGCGGTGCGACCGGTGCGGTCCGAACTGGTACGCCCGCCGGAGTTGTACGGCGGGTCGGTGATGACGGCGTTGACGCTCTCGTCCGGGAGGGTCTTCAGCACGGTGAGGGCATCGCCTCGGTGCAGCGTGTAGCTCATGTGCGGGGCCTCTTTCAGGGCACGGCGGGATTGAACCCGCTCCGGGCGTCGCTCAACAGCGGTCGTTTCGAGCGGGGTTGCGCCGGAGGTTAGTCGCGAATTCCGGCCGCGCCTAACGAGCCGTTGTCTCTGTCCGAGGCCGAGCCCGGGAGCCGTTTGGCGCGGCCGGAATCCGGGTCTACTGTCTCGCCATGTCACCGGGGCAGAGCAGCGCTCCACCCTCGCTGACCTGTGCTTATCCGTGTTGTCTCGTCCGAATGGGCAGCACGGCAGGCCCGTTAGCCCTTCGTCCGAGAAGCCGTGAGGAGAACCGGTGTTCCGCCTGAGATTACGAGCGCGGCTGGCTGCCGCGCTTGACCCGAGACCGGCGTCCGGGAGCTACCAACTCCCCTGACCCGGGCCCGCCCTGAGAGGCGGATTCACATCGGCGCGGTGCCGACGGCTTTGCACGAGAAGTCGGCACCGCGCCTCCTACGAACCACGAGGAGCCGCTGCGATGCAGCATGCCCTGACACCCCCGCGCCCCGACCCAATACCGCTGCCCGACTGGCACCGCCGTGCCGGTGAACGGCAGCGGCGATGAAGAAGACCACCGGAGCCGTCGTCGGTCTCTTCGCCTCCGGCCCGCTACTGCTGGCCGTTCCCATCCTCGCCATCGGTGCCGGTACGGCTTCGGCCTCTTGCTCGACCGGCGATGCACAGTCTGTGGATACCGCGGCCGTTGCCTCACAGGTGAAGGCCATCCTGGACGGTGGCGACAAGGGTGCAGTCTCCGTGCCGGGTCTGGATGATCCAGCCGGCCAGGTACCCAACGCCAAGACGATCCAGGCCACAGGCGTCGCGATGAACATTCCGGCCCGGGGGCAGGTCGTGGCCCTGGCAACCGCCCTCCAGGAGAGCGGCCTTCGGAACTTGACCTACGGTGACCGCGACTCGCTGGGACTGTTCCAGCAGCGGCCGTCGCAGGGATGGGGCACGGCGAACGAGATCCTCGATCCGGTCCACTCCTCGACCAAGTTCTACGAGGGGCTGCAGAAGGTCTCCGGCTGGCAGTCCCTGTCTGTCACCCAGGCCGCTCAGGCGGTACAGCGGTCAGGCTTCCCGGAGGCATACGCCAAGTGGGAGCCCCTGGCCACCGCCCTGCAGAAGGCCATCGAACCCCTGCTGTCGAAGACCGGCGGCGCGTCGCCGAGCCCTTCTCCGTCTGGCTCTGCCGGCACCCCTGCCTCCACTACCGCGGGCGGTTGTACGACCGGCGGGGACGGAACCGACTTCGGGACCATCCCGGCAGGCGCGGTGCCGGCCGGATACAAGATCGGGGCCGATGCTCCGGCGAAGGTCCAGACAGCGATCCGTTGGGCGCTCGGCCAGCTCAACACGGCGTACCAGTGGGGCGGGAGTTGCACCGACTCTCACGGGCCCGACCCCATGGGCCGGTGCGACTGCTCCTCCCTGATGCAGCAGGCGTACAAGGCCGCCGGGGTCACCTTGACGCGGACGACATACACACAGGTCAAGGAGGGTAAGGCGGCTTCGGCCGACGCTCTCCAGCCCGGCGACCTCGTCTTCACCGAAGGAACGGCGGACGTCCCTGAACACGTCGGCATGTTCATCGGACAGGGGCTGATCATCAACGCCCCACATACCGGTGACGTGGTCCGCATCGCGACTCTCGCGTCCTGGAAATCGCAGATTCTCGCGGCCCGCCGAGTCGTCTGACCGGCGCTTCTTCCCTCATCCCCTTCTTCTCGCATCGCCGCTCCGCCCGCTCGGGCTTCAGCGTGCCATGAATCGAACTGGAGTTCGTTATGTATCTCGCCGACAAGGTCATCCAGCTCGCCTACGACCCGGGGATCAAGCCGAACGAGGGCGGGCTGCCGGGCCTCGCCGTCCTCAAGCAGGTGATGGGCTCCGTCAACCTCTTCGGCATCATCGCAGTGGTC
Organism: Streptomyces finlayi; assembly: GCF_014216315.1. Classification (NCBI taxonomy): domain Bacteria; kingdom Bacillati; phylum Actinomycetota; class Actinomycetes; order Kitasatosporales; family Streptomycetaceae; genus Streptomyces; species Streptomyces finlayi. The sequence continues at coordinate 4,296,534 of NZ_CP045702.1, read as the reverse complement.
GGCGCGCTCGCCGTCAGCGCGGGCGTGTGGGCCTGGGGCCACCACTCCGGCGGCCATCAGGCCGAGGCCAACGGCAAGAAGGGCGTGCTGGTCAGCGCTGGCGCGGCCCTTCTGCTGGGTGCCGCAAACGGCGTGGTCGCGTTCTTCAGCACGCTGGGGACGCAGGTCCACTAATGCCTTCCCACTCCTCGAACCCCGGCGGCGCATCTCGCGTGCGCCGCCGGGCGCTGCTCGGCACTGCCGTTCTGGTGGTGCTCGTCGCCCTCGCCGGCTTGGCTGCCTACCTCACCCGCGATGGCAGGGGCTCCTCCAAAGCTGAAGCCCCACCCGCGAGTTCGTCTTCTCCTTCCTCGTCGGCTGCTTCGCCGTCCGGGTCACCCTCGCCGAGGTCACACCATCGCTCCCTCCCGACTCCACCGGACACCCACGATCCGATCGCGTTCGGCAAGGCGGCTGCAGAGGCGTTGTGGTCCTACGACACCCGCGCGTACTCCCAGGCAGAGCTGCTGACCGCCCTGCACCGGTGGCTGACCACCGAGACCAAGTACGCCGACCCCGCCTCGGTCGACGCGGTCGTTCCCTCGCCCGTGCTGTGGAAGGAAATGGCCGCCAACGACCAGTTCGCCACCGCCAAGGTCAACGAGGGTCACTTCCCGAACTCGTTCACCCAGGCCCTTCAGGCGAATCCCGGAACGATCACACAGGCGTACGTCTACGCCGTGACCGTCTCCGGCAAGCAGTCGATCGCCTGGAAGGGCTCGTCTGCCGGTGGTGCGGAGAACCGCGTCACCACCCTCGCGGTCCAGTGCCGCCCTTCCCACCCGTGTGCACTGGCCGGCGTCATGCCGTCCGTCGCGCCGTGACCACCAATCCAGAAAGGAGGTATCGCCATGGGAGTCTGCGACTTTCCGCTGATGGACAAGGTGTGCGGTGCTGTTGACTTCGCCACCAACCCCGCCGGGGCCGTCACCGACGGCATCGGAGCATGGATCGCGAAGTCGGCGGGCGAACTGGCAGCCAGCGCTGCAGACCTCGCTGCGAAGGCCGTCAACCAGACCACCGCCATCGATCTCAACGCCGGTTGGTTCCGGGACAACTACGAACTACTGCTTCCCATCGGGCTCGCGCTGACCGTCGGTACGTTCTGCATCCAGTTGATGTTCGCGGCCTGGCGGCGGGACGAACGCGCCCTGGCTCAGGCAGCCATCGGCACCATGACGGGCATCCTCTTCAGCTTCTGCGCCATCGCCTTCACGACCGTGGCCATCACCGTGGTCGACGCCCTGTCCGACGGCCTGTTCAAAGCAGCCAACAGCTCAGTCGACGATGCGATCCGCCGTGTGGTGAAGGTCAACGAACTGGGGGCGATGTACGGCCTCGGCTGGGGAGTCCCAGCTCTGGTCGCCCTAGGATGCGCGATCGGCGCGTTCATGTACTGGGGCGTCATGGTCGCTCGTAAGGTCGGCGTCCTGGTCCTGGTCGCCCTCGCTGTCTTCGCCGGAGCCGGTGGAGGCTGGGAGGTCGCCAAGCGGTGGCGGCGCGGCTGGATCGAGGCCACCGCCACGCTGGTCGTCTCGAAACTCCTGATGACCGTGGTCTTCCTCATCGGCGTCTCGGCGATGGGCAAGTCGGATGCCCACGACGGCATGGCCGCGCTGTCCGACGCGATGGCAGGCATCGTCGTGATGGTGCTGGTCCTGCTGTGCCCTTACGCCACATACAAGTTCGTCCACTGGGCCAGCGACGGCGGAGGCCACGACGACCTGCACCGCACCGGCGTCGCTGGCATGGCGGTCGCCGCAGGGGCTGCGAAGACCGCGGGCAGTCTGGCGATGCAGGCCAGCACCGGCACGCCTGCACCGCAGGGACCGAGCCAGGTCCCCGGCGCGGGCAGCGACGGTGTCGCCTCCGGCATCAGCCCCTCCGGCGGCAACCTCAGCAAGGAGGGCATCGACGGCGGACCGTCCAAGCCGCAGACCAGCTTCCGGTACGGCGAAGACTCGAACGCTTCCGGTGACAAGGGTCGAGCCCTGATCCAGCGCCCCGGTATCCCGCCGCTCATCACCCGATCCGGCGAGGGCGAATCGGGAGGTTCCGAAGGAGACTCCGCGGGTGGCCAGTTCGCTGCCGCTTCGGCTGCGGGCAGCAGCGTGACCCGCGCTGGTACCGCGCCGCCGGCAGGTTCTGCAGCACCGCCGCCGTCCTCCACAGGGCCGTCGGCAACCGGCTCTCCGACGCCGACGAACTGGATCTATCCCAGCCAGCCGCCGTCGGGTTCCTGACCCCTCACATCCGGGGGCGGGCTGCGCCCGCAGCCCGCCCCCACGCCCCGCACCACCGATCACCAGAAACGGAGCCCTGCCATGACCTCCAGAAGAGCGCCGCGCGCCCCGCCCCCGCCCGCTCCCACCGTCTGGAATCACCATGTCCGACAAGCCCCAGGCCGAAGCCACCACGGCCAGCGTCAAATTTCCGCACCGCTCGCGGCGCGGCATCCTGCTCGGCCTGACCGCCTCGCAACTGATCGTCGTCAGCCTCACCGGCCTTCTTCTGCTCGCCGTGATCCTCACCCGCGGCGTGGTCGGCGCCCTCGAACTCATTCCGGTCTGGGCCGCCATCGCCCTCCTCGTCTTCGTCCGCTACCGAGGCCGCGCCCTGGCCGACTGGGCTCCGATCGTCACCCGGTACGTCCTGCGCCGAATGCGGGGCCAGTTGATCTGGCTCACCCGGCCTTCCCGGCGCCCGGTCCGCGAAGGACTCCTCCACCTGCCCGGTACCGCCGCCAGCCTGCGCGTGGTCACCGCACCCGACCGCCGGTACGGCGCGGTCCACAACCCCCACACCGGCACGCTGACCGCCGTCGTCAAGGTGTCCTCCCGCGCCTACGCGCTGCTCGACCCGGGCACCCAGAACGCCAACGTCAACGGCTGGGGGCGTGCCATAGCCGCGCTGGCCCGTACCGGTCAGGTCGCCCGGATCCAGGTGATCGAGCGCACCGTCCCGGACTCTGGTGACGCGCTGCGCCGGTACTGGGAGGAGCACGGCCAGCCCCATGCTCCCGTAGCAGGTGCGATCTACAGCGAGCTGATCCAGAGCGCCGGCCCGGCGGCGGCACCGCACGAGGCTTACGTCGCGGTGTCCCTGGACGCCAAGGCCGCACGGCGGCTGATCAATCAGGCCGGTGGCGGCCTCACCGGGTCCTTCAGCGTCCTGGCGCAACTGACCTCGACCTTCGATCAGGCCGCGCGAACCGCCGGGCTCAACCCCACTGGCTGGCTCACCGCCCGCGAGATCGCGGCCGTCGTGCGAACCGCGTATGACCCCAAGGCCCTTGCACCGCTCGACCGTTGGTCTACCGCAGGACGCCCCGAGGCTGAGCCCGCTGCTGCCGGTCCGGTCGTGGTCGTCGAGAAGTCGGATCACATCATGACTGACTCGGCCGTCCACGCCACGTACTGGGTGGAGAACTGGCCCCGCACCGAAACCAGCGCGGGCTTCCTGCACCAGCTCCTGTTCACCGCCGGGGTCCGGCGCACGCTGTCGCTGTCGTACGAGCCGAAGGGACTGGACGCCGCCCTGCGCGACGTGCAGCGCAAGAAGTCCAGCGTGATCGCCGACGCCGCCGAGCGAGCCCGGCGGGGCCAGGTCGATTCCGAGGCGGACTCGATCGAGTACCAGGACATCAAGTCCCGAGAGCGTCAGCTCATCGCGGGCCACGCGGATGTCGCCCTGACCGGCCTACTGACCGTTTCGGCGGACTCGGAGGAGGAACTCCGCTCCGCCTGCGCCGTCGTAGAGACCGCCGCCGTCGGTGCCCAGCTCGACCTCCGGCCACTCACCTGGCAGCAGGCCGAAGCGTTCACCGTCGCCGCCATGCCGCTCGGCCTCGCCGCCTGATGCCGGCCCTCCTTCCCCCCGAAAGAGCACCCCCATGTCCCGCACCGCTAGCCCGACCGCGCAGGACTTCGTGCCCTTCGCCACCGCCGCGCTCGACTTCCACCGAGCGCTCAACATTCCGGGTGGTCCCCTAGTCACCACGCGCGCGGAGCTGGACGCCCTGCACGCCCATCTTGTCTCGCTGCACGGCCTGCTCGATGCGCATGCCGCCCGCACCGGCCAGCTCGTGCCGGTCGAAGGAGACCAGCTCCGCGCCACCCGCACCCGGATCTGGCAGGCCGCCGACCACGTCCACGCCGCGTACCACGCGGCACCCCGCCCGGACTCCGGCGAGGTGCCCGAACGCGAGGCGTGCCAGGCGGGCCTGCCCGAGGGCGCGCCGGAGCTGACCATCTGCCAGCGCCACCAGCGCACCGCGCACCTGGTGCGCCGCCGCACCACCCCGGCCGACCTGCACGCGCCGTTCACGGGTCTCGTCCGCCGCTGACCCGCCTTCCGTCTGGAGAAACGTTCATGCCCCGCACCCGCGCCAGCGCCTCCCACCTGTTCGTCCCCCGCAAAGCGTCACGCGCCGAGCAGCGTGCCGCCCGCGCAGGTTTCGCCGAGGCCCGCCGCCAGGCCCGCCTCGCCGGAGCCTCACCGAAGCACCGCGCCGAGGAACACCTCGACCCGGAACTGCGGCCGACCTACCCGCCGTCCGGACGCCCCGGCTCCTCCTCGGCCCGGGGCGGCAAGCTCAACCTCCCCTCCCACCGCATGACCACCGCCACCGTCAGCGGCGCCTATCCGTTTCTCGCAGAGGGCGGCCTGGGCGCCGAAGGGATCTTCATCGGACGGGACGTACACGCGGAGGCGGCGTTCTGCTACGACCCGTTCTCGCTGTACAGCAGCGGGCGGATCGAGGGCTTCACGAATCCGAACGCCGTCTTGGCCGGGATCATCGGCATGGGCAAGTCCGCGCTGGCCAAGTCGATAGCTACCCGAGCGATTGCCCATGGCTACCGGGTCTATGTTCCCTGCGATCCCAAGGGAGAGTGGACGGCCGTCGCGCAGGCCCTCGGCGGCTACAGCATCGCGCTGGGACCAGGGCTTCCGGGTCGACTGAACCCGCTTGATGCTCCGGCCCGGCCCGCTTCGGTGAGCGAGGGCGACTGGTCGACCGAGGTTCGAAAGCGCCGCCTCCTTCTCCTGGCGGGCCTGGCGCGCACCGTGCTGAAGCGCGATCTCCTGCCGATGGAGCACACCGCCCTGGACCTTGCTCTCGACCTGGTCGTCGCCGAGGCCGACGCCTGTGGCACGGTGCCGCTGCTCGGCGAGATCGCACATGCCCTCGGTTCGCCCGAGCGCCTCGACCGTGCCCTCGGCGACCAGGTCGGACACATGGGGCCCGCTGCACAGGACCTCGCGCATGCGCTTCGCCGGCTGGTGCACGGCGACCTGAGCGGAATGTTCGACGCTCCCTCGACGGTGGCCTTCGACCCGACCACCCCGATGCTGTCCATCGACCTCTCCCGTCTCGGCGGGTCCGGTGACGACACCGCCTTGGTGCTGGCGATGACCTGCGCTTCGGCATGGATGGAATCCGCGCTCGCCGACCCGGACGGGGGCAGGCGCTGGGTGATCTACGACGAGGCGTGGCGGGTGATGCGGCACGTCGGTCTGCTGGAACGCATGCAGTCGCAGTGGAAGCTCTCTCGCGGACTCGGCATCGCGAACTTGATGGTTATCCACCGCCTCAGCGACCTGCTCAGCGCAGGCGATGCTGGCTCGCGCGGCCGAGTGCTGGCCGAGGGCCTGTTGGCCGACTGCTCCACCCGCATCATCTACCGCCAGGAACCAGACCAGCTCGCTGCTGCGGCTTCCCTGCTCGGCCTGACCGGCGTAGAGACCCAGGCCGTGTCTGCCCTGACCAAGGGCCGGGGCCTGTGGAAGGTCGCGGGCCGGAGCTTCATCACCCAGCACATCCTGCACCCCGCCGAGCGAGAGCTGTTCGACACCGACGCCCGAATGTCGGCCTAGCTCAACTACCGCACTGAACAAGGGAGTTGAGCCGTGTCGTTAACCGTACCGCGACCAGACCACCGAGTCCACGGGGGAGGTGCCGCCTCGGGCGCGAGTCCACGCACCATCGCACCGACTGGTGGCTGGGTCGACCGCCTTGCTGCCGCCCGTCCCGAGGAGTTCGCCGAGCTGTTCCACGAGGCGCTCACGGACGACTTCGGGGCGGTGGCCCGGCTGCACCAGATGCTCGAAACCGCCTCGGAATGGTGCCGCGCCCACGGAGCCCGTGGCAGCGCCTCCGAATTGGACGCCCTGACCGACCGCCTAACCGATCTCGGCGACGAGCTGCACCTCGTGGGGGAGGGCCTGGGCCACGAGATCCACTCCCGCTCGCACCGCGCGGCAGCGGCGGCTCGCATCTCCCCGGCCGTGGCGGTCAGCGGGCCTTCCGTCGGCCAGCAGACCCAGGCTCCTGCACCCATCCCACCCTCCGCCGTCCGCTCACTGCCGCGCTCGCGGTGAGCAAAGGCACAAGAACAAGGACCCATCGTGCCCGAAATTCCCGCACTCCATGAAGACCAGCCAGCATCGACCGCCGATCACCTGGCGTGGCGGCAGCATGTCCCGGCCCTAGCTGCTGCCGCCACCGGCATCGGTCAGGCGTCCGACGCCTGGGATGCAGTCTCGGACTCCTTCTGCGGAACCGACAACTGGCCCATCGACGAGAAGGGCTATGCGGACGGGAAGGTGAAGCGTGACGCCGAGGCGTGGAGGCACGTTGAGGTCTTCCTCGCCCACGGCCCCGAGGTACTGGCCGGTGTCCGCGCCGCCGCCAGCGGTGCCGATTACGTCGAGGGGCCGATCAGCGAGGACCTCCGGCGGCTACGCGGCATCGACACCAGCCTGGAACGAGCAGGCCAGATCCGGCACGAGTGGGACCAGGTCTTGGCGCTCATGGACGCCTCACAACCCGGTTCGCGAGAGATGTACGCGAGCCGGGCGGAGGAAATCCGCAATTCCGAAGGCTGGCACTACGCCGACGAGTTGTCATACCAAGGGCCGGCGCTCGCGCGGGCTGGCGACTACTTGGCCAACCGGGTGGACACAGATCAGCCTCCGCAGGCTGAACGTGCCCAGGTAGCGCTCGCGCGGTCCACACCAGGCAACTGCGGGACTCCCCCTGCTTCGCCTCCTGCACCGCCCGCGTCGAACCCGGCGGCCCCGCGTCGTTCCCGCTGACGCCTCTAGCACTGATTCTTGGCGGTACCAAACCGGTCATTCGCCGGATCCTCATGGAACGCCGCTACCCCCATCGCCCCAGCGCCTGCGGCTCGCGTCGTCGGCTGCTGGGGCACCCCGCCATGGAGAAGCCTCATGCACCCCGACCAGTCCTCCCTCCGACGGGAGGTCGCCGCCGTAACCGCTCGCACCAGCACTCCTCCTCTGCACTCCACTGCCAGCGCCCCGGAACGGGAGCACGGGTACGGGCACCTCACCGCTCCCCTTCGGCAGCGTGGCCTGGAGTGCACCGTCGAGTACGGCCTCAGCGACTACATCGTCCACGTCGCGCTCCCTGACGGCAGTTCGTTGATCGTCTCGCCACCCCAGGAGCCGTCGACCGACCATCCACCCGGACATCCCGAGAGCTGGCTGGTGACCCGCGGGCATCCCAACGACTCCACACTCCACGAAGTGATCTACGACTCGGAGCCAGCCGGTCCCCACGCACGGCACGGCGGCAGTGTCCCGAAGATGCTCGCCGCCGTCGACGCGCGTCTTGATCAGCTCGACGTCCCTCCACGGCCGGGCTCTGCCTCGCCGCGCGTGACTGCTGCCCTCGCGCTCTCGCCGACCGCTCAGCGCACGAGCCCAGCACCACTGCCAGCCGCTTCGGCCGTGCGCCCCGCGCTGCCGGCCGCCCGTCCCCCGTCCGTACCCGGTCGCTGACCGCTTCCCGCCTTGGAGTGCGCCTTGTCCCGCACCAGCAGAACCATCCCGGCCCTCGACCGCCTCTGCCCCCGAGCTTGCACCGGATGGATCAGCAATGCCCACCCACTACGACTCGCTTCCCGACATCGCAATCGGCCGCCACCCCGACTACGGCATCGTCGCTGCGAACCCGAAACAACTCGCTGCCAGCACATGGATGTTGAAGGGCTTCGACTTTCACCCGGTCCCTGACCAGCCGACGCTATACGCGCTGGCCGACCAGCAGCGTGACGGACAGGGTCGCGCCACCCGGGCCGTCGCACTGCTACGCAAGGCCGGCTACCAGGTCGACGTGGATGCCGCGTTTGACCCCTCGCTGGCCTCCGGTGGGACTCCCGTCCGTGACCGGCCCCCGCGCATAGATCCCGACGTCGCGTTCGCCGAGCATCCGCGGCTCGGCATCGTCGCGGCCACCAGCGACCACTCCTCCGCGCTCGGCGGCCGACTGATCCTGGAGGAACACGGCTGGCGGCTGAACCCGAACCTGGATATCTACACGCTGCCCATCACCGCCGACCGAAGCGAGGCCCTGGAGAAGGTCGCCAGCGCCACGGTGTCGATGCACCGATCCGATCTCCAGGTCGCGGTGCAGCCCCGTCTCGCCCAGGAGGTGAGTGCGCGCCGCCCTCCTGCACCCGCGCCAGCCGCGCGCCACGAGCGCAGTCAGGGCTTCACCACCCGCAAGTTCCCCGTTAGCGCCGCCGCGCTCGCCGCCAGCCCAGCCCGCGCCGGCCTCCCGGGCAAGGCGCCGGTTCCCGCTCCCGCCGCGTCCGCTCCGGCGGCCCGGCCGGTCGACCCGCGCATCGCGTTCTCCCGCAATCGCTGACCCAACTTCCGTAAGGAGCAGTTCCCATGGCCGTGAAGACCATCTGGCAGATCACCCACTCCTGCGGGCATCAGGCCGAGCGCGACCTGTCCGACCGGGCAGCCGACCGTCGCGCGGGCTTCGCCGAATGGCTCGCAAAGCAGGAGTGCACCGACTGCTGGCGGGCCGCCAAGGACGGCGACGAGCAGGACAAGGCCGCCTGGCTGGAGGTCAAGCGGGCCGAAGAGCAGGCCGAATCCGACGCCTGGTCTCAGCAGTACCGGATGCCTCCTCTGGAGGGGACCGAGCGAGCGGTCGCCTGGGGTGTGCGCTGTCGCCACCAGGTCCTCGCCGCTGCCTACACCGCCCTGGTCCTCGAAGGCGAGACCAGCGAGACGGAGTGGGAGGAGATCGAGGAGGCCGCTCGCACCGTCACCCGTGCCGGGTGGTGGATCGACCAGCGCTCCTCCGAGCCCGACGACCTCTCGGAACTGCTCCAGGCAGCCACCGAAGCCGACCGGCCGACCGAGAACCCCCACTTCTGACCGCCCGGTGCCTCGCTTCGGCGGGGCACCGGCTCCCCTATCAAGGACCTGGATACCCCATGCCCGAGTACCCCCTGCGCTGCGATGTGCGGCGCACCGAGAGCACCACGGACCTCCTCGGCCACCTCCACCGCAGCGAGCCAGGCTTCGCCCCATACCTGCTTACCGCCTGGTCCCCGGAGCTGACCGCCCAGGAGACCGTCGTCCTGCCGCACCTGGCATCGCTGCTCGATGAACCGGTCGCGCTGCGGAAACCGCGGAGCGGTCACACCGCGTCCCGGCGGCTCACCTGGCACTGCGCCATTCGCAACACCACCGACGTGGAACTCGACGACGACGACTGGTTCGAGCTGACGCGCGAGGTTCTCGACGCCACAGGTATTGAGCCGGACGCCGATCCGGCGGCCTGCCGATGGGTGGCCATGCGCAACCAGGCCAGCGGGCTCGACATCGTCGCGACCGTCATCCGCCAGGACGGCCGCTGGGCCCGGTTGCACAACGACGCCTACTTCGCTCGCGCCGCCTGCGCGAACTTTACCTACGACCACGGCCTCGACGTCCCGGGGTGAGCGGCGTCTACCAGTGATCTCCGGCCGGGCCAAATCGCGGATTCTGCGGATCCTCTCTCCCTGACAGCCCGAAGACCGGGCTCCTGTTCGCCACTCCCCTTCGAGGTAGACGCCGTGATCGCCCACCTGCAGCGCGCCAGCAACACCGCCGGCCTGCTCTCGTACCTGTACGGGCCGGGCGAACGCGGTAACCACACCAGCCCCCGGCTGATCGCGGGCGACGGCCACGGAGCCCCGATCGACCTGCTCGCCGAGTCTGGCTCGCTGCCGTACTTGGCCCGTGCCCTCGACGCCCCCGTCGAACGCCTCGGGGCCCGCGCACCCGAACGGCCGGTTTGGATCTGCTCGGTCCGCTCCAACCCTCGCCGACCGGACCTCACCGACTCGCAGTGGGCCACGGTCGCCCGCCGCCTCGTGGCCGTCACCGGCATCGCCCCAGAAGGCGATCCGGACGCCTGCCGGTGGATCGCCCTGCGCAACCAGCCCCGGCAGGTGCACGTCGTGGCCACCCTCGCTCGTGAGGACGGCAGCCTCCACAACGCCTACCGCGACGCCTTCCGCCTCCAGACCGAGTGCCACCGCCTCGCCACCGAGCTGGGCCATCTGCCCATCGCTCCGCACCCGACAACCCGCGCCCAGGAGACCCACGTGCCTGCCCCCTCCATCACCATCACCGCCGAGCCCAGCGGCAGCGTCTCGGCGAAGGGCGCCAGCGACGACCTTTCCGCCACGCTCCTCAAGCACGCCGGCTTCCAGCAGATCGAGGACTGGTACGGCCGACGCCATCGCCTTCCCACCACCACCCCGGCCTCTGATCGCGCAGCCATCGCCACCCACGCGGCCGAGATGCTCCGCGCCGCCCGCTACGGCGTCGACCTCGACCCCTCCCTTGACACCGCCCGGACGGCCACCCCGGCAAACCCGCTCGGGCCCTACACCGCCGGAGCGGAACTCCTCCGACTCACCGACCAGATCAGGTCTGCCGAGAACGGTGAGGACCTCCGACGAGCGGTCGACCACCTTCTTCATCCCGAACACGGCGCACTGGAGCGTGTCCGCGAAGCGCTGGAGGCGGCGGGCGAGCAGATCACAGACCTCGACGACGAGTCGTACCGGCTCGCCGACCGGTTCGACGTCGCGGCCGAGTTCGTCAGCGCAGCACGGTCGGAACTCAGCGGCTCAGAAGCCGAGTTGTTTCGTGTCGGCCCTGCGCCGCAGCCCCAGGACCAGACGCAGACGCACCCTCCGAGGCTCCCCGACCCCCGAAGCGCAGCTCTCGCCACATCGCCCGCAGCGGCTAAGGCCAAGGTCTCCTCAACCTCCGGTGCTGGGGCATCGGACGCCAGCGCGGCCGTACGTCCGTCGCAGGCCCCTGGTCCTCGGGCGCGGTGACCCAGATGATCTCTTCACGCGCTCCCATCGCCGGCCTGCCGCGCACCTATCTCATGCGGGCCACCGACGCCCTGGCCAGTGCGACGGCCACCTACGCCATCCCGCTCCTGGTCCTGGTCACCACCGGCTCCACTGCCCTGACCGGTCTTGCGTTCCTTCTCGAATGGGCACCTCGCCTGGCGGCCTTCTCCTTCGCCGGATCGATGGTCGACCGGTGGGGTGCCGGCCGTGTCTTCCGGCAGTCCAACCTGGTCCGTACCGCTGTGGTCACCCTGGCCGGTGCGGTGCTGCTCGTCCTGCCCGGCGCCGGGACGATGACAACTTGTGTGGTCCTGGCCTTCGGTGCTGTCTCCGGGCTGCTCGCGGAGGTTTCCTTCGTCGCGATGGAGACTCTTGGTGCTGAGACCAGCCGCCGGTTGGGCAATGCGGCCCACCGGGTGCAGGCCGCACAGACAGGGATCGACCAGGGCGCGATGCTCGTCGGTCCGCTTCTGGGCGGCCTGCTGCTTCTGGCCAGCCCCGCCCTGCTCCTGACCGCGGTCGCGTTGTTGGCCCTGACCGCTGCCGTGACCACATCTGGCGATGTCGGCGCCACGGGTCACAGCCCGGAGCCCAGCAGTCTTCTGACCGGGTGGGCAACCCTTCGCCGTACCCCAGCACTCGCCTGGTTGGTCGGCGGCCTGGCCGCCTCCAACTTGGCCACCGGCGTCCTGCAGGCCGCCGCCCCGATCACGGTCATCGACCACTTCCACTACTCCACCGTCGCCGTGGGCTCGGTCTGGAGCGCGGCAGCCGTTGCCTCCCTGATTGCCGTGTGGATCAGTCGTCGTGCGATCGATCGCTTCGGCATCTGGCCGGTCGGCGCGGTGACGGCTGCTGTCTCAACCACGGCGTGCCTGGCGACCGCCCTAGCGCCGAGCTTCGCCACGTACACCGTGGCGGTGGCGGCGGTCATGGCTGGCGAAGGCGCGATGACCGTCGTCCTGCGCACGCTGCGGTCCCGTCTCATCCCGGCGCAGGCGTTCGGCTCCACCCTGGCGGTGACGATCATCCTGGTGTTGCTGCCGTTGCCGCTGGCCGGAGTCCTGATCGCGCTCGTACCCCCTGCTGGCATTCCGCACCTGCTGCTGGCGTGCGCTGCTCTTCAGGGCCTGGCGCTGAGCGCATGCTTCGCCGGTCTGCGACGGCACCGCGCCGCCTGCGACCTGCCCCACCCACAGGTCTCTCCGCTCCGCAAGGAGCCCGCCCCAGCAGCGGATGCCGTGTGAACGGTCGCTGAGCGGCCCAGTGCACCTTGCCCTTCCTCCTCATACCCACCACCGCATCACGGAGGCTCCCCATGTCCCGATCTACTCGCCCGCTGCTGATCGTCGTCGGCGGCACCGATTCCGTCTATCGCGGCTACTGCGTCGAACAGGCCGCCGCCGCGTACCCGATCGCGCTGATCGACACCAAGCCGCCGTCCAGGCAGGAGCACCTGGTGGTCGACCACGAGGTCGCCGACACTCTCGACCCGGAGGCCGTGGTCGCTGCCGGCCTGGCCCTGGCCGCTCGGCATCCCATCGCCGGAGTCGTCACCTGGGACGAGTACACGCTCGTGCCGACCGCTGAACTCGCCGCACGCCTCAACGTGCCCGGAAACAGTCCGGCGGCGATGACTGCCTGCCGGGACAAGGCGACCAGCCGACGCCTGTTCGCCGAGCACAACGTGCCTTCAGCCACGTCCACCCGCGTCGACAACCTGACCGACGCGAAAGTCGCCGCGCTCCGCACCGGTTTCCCGGTCGTCCTCAAGCCGTCCTCCCATGCTGCCAGCATCGGCGTCATCCGCGTCGATACGCCCGAGGAACTGCCTGCCGCCTGGGAGTTCGCTGCCGCCGGAGCCGGTGAGCAAGGCCCGGAAGGCAGCGGTGTCCTGGTCGAGGAGTACCTGTCCGGCCCGGAGATATCGGTGGAGTGCGTCACTCAGCGCGGCGTCACCACCGCACTGGCCGTCACCCGCAAGGAGGTCGCCTTCCCTCCGTACTTCGAGGAGGTCGGCCACACCGTGACTGCAGGCGACCCGCTCTTGCCCGAAGTCGCCTCCATTGCCGCCCAGGCCGTGCGGTCGCTGGGTGTCACGGCTGGCGTCCAGCACGTTGAGATGCGCCTCACCGCGTCCGGTCCGCGGATCATCGAGGTCAATTCCCGGATCGGCGGCGACCTGATCGGGCAGCTCGTCCGCCTTGCCACCGGCCTCGACCTACCTCGGATCGCGGCCGACATCGCCTGCGGACAGATTCCCGACCTGACGCCCACGGCGCACACCACCGCCGCGATAAAGATCATTTATCCCCTGGCCACAGGCACCATCGCCGCGCGCGACCTGGCGATCCACCCTGGTCCGGAGCACCCGTGGCTTCACCAGGTGACCTGGCTCCGAGACGTCGGGGAGCGGGTCGTACTGCCGCCGTCGGGCAACCTCGACACCAGCCGGGTCGGCTTCGTCATCGTCACCGCCGACAGCGCCGAAGAGGCCCAGGACTCTCTCTCGTGCCTCGCCGACGCTGTGACTATGTCGATCACCCCGTGAACCTTCCGCTGCCTTCCTCCGCCACAAGACCGGCATGCGGACCTGCGTCCGTCCATCCGGGTGGGGAGCACGTCAGCCTCGTGCCCCCACCCATCCCGGAAGTCCAGCGCACGACCGAGGAGCAACCGTGCCCGAGTTCTACCCGAGTATCGGCGAGGCCGTCGGCGCCGCGATGAAGCACAACATCCGGCTCGCCCATGGCAACGAAACGCCGGGCCTCGACAAGCCTCTGCAGGTCCGCCACCTGCCCCACCCTTCCTCCGACCCGTACTCCGTCCCCGGGATGATCGCCCGGCTCACCGAGACCGCGACGCCCAATGAGGTCGCCGGAATCATCGAGGAGGTCAACGGCGCATTGGTCGGGGCTCTCCCGCAGCTGACCGAACTCGTCGCCGCTGCCGCCGACTGGACCCGTGTCCGTCTGACGTTTGACGACCCGAATCACAACCCCACCTTCGAGACCTGGACACGGCTGGCCGCTGCCCACGGGATGCTCCTGGACGTCCAGGAGCAGTTGGAGATCGCCGAGGACGGGATCGCCGCGTGTCCTGCCGAACTCACCGATCCCAGGCACCACGAGATGGTTAACGTCCTGCGGACCAGGGAGCTGCTCAGCGACGTCCTCGGTGCTGGTCCGGTCGCTCCGGCCCCGCCGGCCGCCGATGGCAACGCGGAAGCGAACCGGCAGCGCGCTGCCCGTACCTCCTCGCCGAAGGCTGCCGCCCAGCGCCCGGCCTCCCCGGCCAGCTCCGACGCGGTGCCGAGCACTCCGCCGCCCCGAGCCCCTCGTACCCGATAGCCCTGACCGCCGACCCCCTTCCTAAACAGGAGCTTCCTCGATGACCAGCAGAAGAGCGCCGCGTGCCCCGCCTCCATCAATCGCCTGCGCTCACTTCCAGGACCCACCATGCCCGTACCGCGTACCAGCGCGCCCTCGACCACCACCGGGTCGGACGCGCTCCTCTACCTCCTCTTCGGCATACTCGGCATCGCGCTCGCCTTCGGTTCACTGGCCTGGCTGAGCGGCAATCTCACCAACTCGCTCTTTGAGAGCGGGTCTTGGGGTCCTTTCAGGGCCACGGATGCGCTGCTTCACCCCGATGCGCTGTGGCCGAACCTGAGCCCCACCGCCCTGCTGGTCGGCGCGCGGATCATCCCCGGCCTGCTGTCCGTCTGCCTCACCATCCTCGGCCTGGTTCTGTGGATGCGCCTGCGCGGTGGCCCGAAGAACGGCCTCGCCCGGAAGGCCGACCTCGCCCCGCTGCTGGACAAGGAGATCACCGCCAAGGCCAGGAGCCTGCGGCCGTCCCTCAGCGACCGGGAGTGTAAAAGAGGTCGCCCCTGCCGACCGCGGCATCCTTCTCGGCACCCTCTCCCCGGGACGGGCCAATGTCCGCGCGTCCTGGGAGGACGTGATCGTCGCGATCATGGCTCCGCGAAGCGGTAAGACCTCCGGCCTCGCGATCCCCGCGATTCTCGCCGCGCCCGGCCCCGTCCTGCTCACCAGTAACAAGGCCGCGAACGACGCCTTCACCGCGACGGTGGACGCTCGCGCCGAGGTCGGCACGATCTGGACCCTCGACCCCCAGCAGATCGCCCACCACCCGCGCGAGATGTGGTGGGACATCCTGGCCGACGCCCGCGACCTGGCCGGGGCGAAACGCCTCGCCGGACACTTCGTCGCCGCCAGCGTGGACGAGTCGAACGGCTCCGACTTCTGGTCGACCGCCGCGAGCAACACGCTCGGCGCGCTGTTCCTCGCTGCCGCCAGTCACCGCCGCCCGATCACCGATGTCCTGGCCTGGCTCGCCTCCCCCGCCGACCGGACCCCGGTCGACCTCCTCACCGATGCCGGCCACGACGCGGTCGCCGCCCAGCTCCAGGGCACTGTCTCCGGCGCGACCGAGACCCGCGACGGCATCTATGAGACTGCGCGGCAGTACGCGAGCTGCCTGCTCGACCCGGACGTTGCAGCCTGGGTCACGCCCGCCAAGGATCTCCCCGAGTTCAAGCCCTTCGCCTTCGCCACGTCCCGCGACACCCTGTATCTACTGAGCAAGGACGGCGGCGGCAGCGCGAGCGCGATCATCGCCGCAGCGGCCGACGCCGTGATGCGCGCGGCCGTGGTCGTCGCCGAGCGCTCCGGCGGACGGCTGGATCCCCCCGCGCTGTGCGTGCTCGACGAGGCCGCGAATGTGTGCAAGATCAGCGATCTCCCGGACCTGTACAGCCACTTGGGCAGCCGAGGCGTCATCCCGATGACGATCCTGCAGTCCTACCGGCAGGGCCAGCGGTGCTGGGGCGAGGCCGGCATGGACGCGCTCTGGTCTGCGGCCACCGTCAAGATCATCGGTTCGGGCATCGACGACGCGGACTTCGCCGACCGGCTCAGCAGGCAGGTCGGCGACCACGACGTGCAGACCACTTCGGTGTCGACCAGCGACGGCGGCAAGTCCACCTCGGTGAGCATGCGGACCGAGCGGATCCTGCCGCCCGATGCGATCCGTGCCCTGCCCAAGGGCAAGGCATTGCTCCTCGCCACGGGCATCCGGGTCGCCATGCTCGATCTCCGGCCTTGGTACAAGGAGCCGTCCGCCAAGGTGGTCGGCCCGGCTTCGGCCCGTGCGACGAAGGCGATCACCGAACGGGCCATCGCGAAGACCCACGGCCGTGACGACTTCGGGCTGTCGGCATGAGCGCGCCCACGCCGCGTCCCGGGCGGTTCGTACGCTCGCCGGTCGTTCTGCGCGACGGGCAGTGGTGGTTGGTCAGCGGGGCCGGCTCGCTACTCGCTTCCGATCCCACGTTCACCAGCACGCTGGACTGCCTCGCCCAGGCGATGGCCGCTGCCGACCAGGCGGTCGCCGACCTCCGCGCCCGGGAGAGCGAACCTCCCGCTTCTGATGCAGGCGGCCAGCGATGAACCCGCTGCTGGGCGCGGAGCAGGCGGTGCTCGGTTCCGTGCTGCTCGACCCGGGTCAGCTCGCGCACCTTGACTGGCTCGCGCCGGGTCACTTCTACCGGCCGGTCCACCAGGCGCTGTTCGCCGCGTTGCGCAAGCTCCGGGACGATGGCCACCCTGCGTTGGCCGAAGAGTCCGTACCGCTGTCGTGGGTGACCGATGCGGTCGACGAGGCTGGCCTCCACGTACGGGGGCTGACCGCGGTGTACGCCCACACCCTGATCTCGGCGTGCCCGCGTCCCTCGCACGCTCCGGTATACGGCCGCATGGTGCTGGAGGGCGCGATCCATCGCAGCATCACGGAACACGCGATCCGCCTTCACCAGGCGGCTCGCGCCGACGCCCTGCAGGGCGAAGTCGCGGGAGCCCTGCATCACGCGGACGTCCTTACCGGCGTGCTCAGCGATCTCGCACAGCGGTGGGGTACCGAACCGCGCCCGGTCGCGCCCGCCGCTCCGGTGGCCACCGTCCCGGTCGCGCCACCGCCGGTTCGGGCCGACCAGGTCGCCGAGGACGAGCGGTTCCTTCTAGCCGTCCTCGCTGAGCAGCCGAAGGCCATGGACGAGGTAGTCGGCTGGCTGCGGCCTGGCGACTTCGCCGACGCCACCCACGGGCAGCTCTACCGCTGCCTCGGCGCCCTGCACCACCGGGGTGAACCCATCGATCGGATCACGCTGCTCTGGGAGGCCCAGCGGCGCGGCCTGCTGGCCGACGGAACGCTGTCCAGCGATCAGCTCGCCGCCATCTGCGACGGCGTGGGTCCAGGCAGCGCCGAATGGCTCGGCGAGCTGGTGATGCGCTCGTCGGTCA
Organism: Streptomyces finlayi; assembly: GCF_014216315.1. Taxonomy (NCBI): domain Bacteria; kingdom Bacillati; phylum Actinomycetota; class Actinomycetes; order Kitasatosporales; family Streptomycetaceae; genus Streptomyces; species Streptomyces finlayi. Next base: position 4,278,992 of record NZ_CP045702.1, on the reverse strand, counting down.
CCCGCACGGCGGCGACCTCTGCGCGTGAGATCCGAGCCTTGGCGGAGAACGAGGCACTGGCCCCCGGGCGGCTGATCAATCACGCCTTGCACGCGCTCGGTCCACTCGATGAGGTGCGGGCCCGCTGGCAGGCGGCGAACGGCCGCCCCGCACCGACGCCGCCGGCCCCAGCTCCTTCGCCAACCGGGCCGCCCCCTGCGCAGGTGCACGCGGCGCTCGCCCGCAGCACGCCGCGCCCAGTCTCGCCATCCTCGGCCCGGCCTGGCTCTGCCCCCAGCCCGGCCGCCGTGCGACCGCCCTCTCGCGGACACGGCTGACCCCTCCCCCCTTTCCGTCGCTCGTCCTCATCCCTTGGGAATCACCGTGAACAACACCCCCATCTCCGACGCCTTGGCCCTGCGTGCCACGGCCTCGACTTTCGATGCCCAGCGCGGCAAGCTCCCGGTCCCCGGAGACGTCCACCGCTCACCCGACAGCGTCGCCGTCGCCAGGCAGATCTCCGAACTCGGCGCGCTGATAAGCGGTTTGGGTGACGAAGTCCTCTTCCGTGTCGTCGACCACGACCAGGAGGCCCACAGTGCGCGGGTTATCACCAGCTTCGCCGCCGCCGTAGGACCTGCCGGCGAGGCGGCATCCGCTCTCGGGGCCGTGGTCCACCAGCTCTCGTTCCTGAACCAGACCGAGCACCTGCGCGACCAACCCGATGCCCGGGACGCTCGGGAGGCTGCGGCGCGGGTGACGGTTGACGCGCTCGGCACGGCGGACACGGCCCTACGCGAAGCCGCCGATTCCCTTCACGCCGCGTCGGCGACGGTTTCGCCTCCGTCCGCACGGCTGCAGGCAGCCCGTAGCCGGTCCACGACCGCGGCTCCTGCATTCGCTTCACCTCCGCCTACTGTCCCGGGAGCAGCAGCTCCTGCGGACCGGATCGCTCGGGGTCGGTGACATGCAGACCGCCATCGAGTGCCCTCCGCTGATCGGCTCGCTCTGCTCGGGGTACGGCGGGCTGGACCTCGGCGTCCAGTCCGCGCTCGGCGGCACGCTGGCCTGGCACGCGGAAGTCGATCCGAACGCTTCGCGCATCCTGGCCCGCCACTGGCCCGGCGTCCCGAACCTGGGCGATATCACGACCGTCAACTGGTCCGCCGTTCCTCGGGTCTGCGTCCTGACGGCGGGTTTCCCCTGTCAAAGACGTCTCGGTCGCCGGCCGCCGGGCCGGACTCAACTCCCAGACCCGCTCTGGGCTGTGGCTGCACGTGGCCCGTGCGGTCGAGGCCCTCCGACCCTGCCTGGTTGTGATCGAGAATGTGCGCGGCCTCCTCACCTCACCCGCCGGTTCCCCTGGCGACGTGGAATTCTGCCCGTGGTGTCTGGGAGACGCCCCAGGTCAGCCTCCTCTGCGGGCACTCGGTGCCGTACTCGGATCCCTGGCCGACCTCCGGTACGACGCGAAGTGGCGCGTGCTTCGCGCCTCCGATATCGGAGCCCCGCACCGCCGCGAGCGCACTTTCCTCGCCGCCTGGCCTGCCGAACACGCTGTTCAAGACGCCGACCAGCAACATCGCGAAGAACGGCGGCTCGCAACACCCCTCCAAGAGGAAGAGCGGAGGACACGGCCCGAACCTGGCCGACGAGGTGGAGTGGCTCCTGCCTACGCCGAAGGCATCGGACGGAATCAAGGGCTCGCCCAACCAGCGGCACGACAATGGGGACATGACCCTGCCGAGTGCGGCGGCGTCACTGCTGCCCACACCGCGGGCCAGCGACACGGGCACCCCGGGACGCCGACCGGGCAAGGGGTGGCGCCCTCCCCTGTCGGCAGTGGTTCTGCCGCTCTGGACGGAATCGGCTCCGGAAACCGAGGGGGCGACCAGCGATGGGGGGCATACGCAGCCGCCATCACCCGATGGGAGATGCTCACCCGCCCCGCGCCGCCGCCCACTGACGCGGCCGGACGCCTTCGTGCCGACTTCGTGGAGTGGATGCAGGGCCTGGAGCCCGGCTGGGTCACCGCCACTCCGGGGCTCGGACGACCGGCTCAACTCACCGCACTGGGCAACGGCGTTGTACCTCAACAGGCCAGCCGGGCAGTGCAGTTGCTGGCGCCGCCCTTCCCGCGCGGCCCTCGCTGCGCGACGGCGTAGCGCCCCACTACCGGGTTTTTCCGGCCGGACCAAATCGCCGTTCCTCCGGATCCTCTTCCTCATGTCGCCGTCTCACAGATGGAGCACGCCCCCATGTCCGACACCAGCACGACCGCCCCCGACCCGGAGCCGTTCCGCGTCCCCGACGGGGACCTCGACGACCTCGCCAGCACCCTCGCCAAGACCATGGCCGAGGTCAGGCAGCACGGCGTCATCCTCGACCGCCTGGGCTCCGAGCCCGCTCCCGCCTCCGCCGCGATCCCGTCGGCGGACGACGTTCCGGCCGCAGAGGCGACCAGCTCCGCGCAGGAGGATGGCCCCGCTTCGGTGTTCATCCTCGCCTTGGGCGGCGAGGCGTACGCCATCGAGATCGCCGCCCTCAGCGACTGGGTGAACTACCTCTTCCTCCCGGTGTACGGCCGAGAGATCAGCACGACCCGCCCCTGGTGTTCGCGGTGGCACGAACACCCCGAAGCCGTTGCCCGGTTGCACGCCCTCTGGCTCGCGTGGCAGCAGCTCACCGATGCCGAGGCCGGCCTGTCCGGCCCTTCGACGTGGCACCGCGACCACCTGGACCAGGCGCTGGCCCAGCTCCGTGCTCCCGACGGTCCCTTCGCCGCGTGCACGACGAGCGCGACCCGGCCCAACCATCGTGTGCTGGCCACCCCCGCGCCGCAGTTGGAGCTGGCGGCATGAGCAGTGAACTCGACTTCCGCCTGGATGACTTCGAGCCCGCTGACGCGGATTCGGAGTACGCGGAGCAGCGTTTCTGGGCCGGTGATCTCACCGTCCTGGCCGAGCACCACACCACCCCCAACGGCTCCCACGACTTCGTCCTCGCCCACGACGGCTCGGTCACCTGGGGAGTACCTGGCGAGCCGCAGATTCGCGCGATCAAGGTCGCGCGGGACCTCAACCAAAACACCTTCACGTTCGATTCGACCTATCACTCCACCGTGTCCTTCGCTCAGAACTGGCTGATCGAGCGCGGTTGCCCGCCCGAGCGGATTTCCCAGGTCGGCAACGATTTCATGAAGCCCGCTGACGATCGCACCGCGCGGGTCGAGCAGAAGCTCCGCACGTCGGGGGACCGGTACAAGGTCCTCGACAGCTACACCTCGGACTTCGACCCGTGCGAGACATGGACGTTGACCCGCGACTCCCTCGCTGCTCAGGCGCCGATGCGCATCTTCCTCGAAGAGGGGGACTTCGACGCTCACACGTACACGATGCGGGAGGGTGCCTTCGCCGACGAGGACGCCGCCCGGCACTGGCTGGACGACCGCAGCACCGCGCTGCCGCAGCCGCCGGAATACCGCGGAGACGCCGCTGTCCTCCGGACCCGCGCTGCCCTCACGCGGTCGGCCGGTGCTTCCGCGATACCGAAGGCCGGCCTCGACGCCCCCAGCGCACCGTCGGCAGGAACGGCACAGCGACCGAACCCGGGGCGGTCGATGTGAGCCGTGCCCGCTTCGCCTTCTCCGCACATCCGGACGCCATCGCGGACCTGCGGGAGCTTCCCGACGAGATGCGTGACTTGGCTCTGCTGGAGCTGCAGAACCTGGTCCACGGCAGCGATGACTGCCTGCCGCTGAAGGGTCGCCTCGCGGGCTTCCACAAGGTCTACGTCGATCCGTCCGTCTCCTACCGGATGGTCATCCAGTTCCGCCCGGCTCCGCCGACTTCGCACCACAAGCGCGAGATCTATCTGGTCGCCGCCGGTAGCAGGAAGGACTACGCGGTCTACCGATCGGCACACCTGCGTACCGGACCCCACCAGGCCCCCGAGACAGCCTCTGCTTCCGAGGCGCGTGTGCAGGCCGCCCGATCCCGCTCGCCCCGCGCGGTCGACCAGCCGACTGCGGTCCCGGCAACTCCTCCCCCAGCAGTCCAACCCACTGCTGCCGCTTCTCGAAAGGCTCCCCAGCGATGACCGCCGACCGCACCCCCCTGACCCGTACCGAACTGGCTGACCTCCTCACCGAGGTTGCGCACAGCGTCTCCGGCATCCTCACCGCCGAGTACCCGACGGCCGCTAGCCGCTCCTACCTGCACCCCGTGCTCGGTGCACTGTCCGCCGGGCCCCGGGTCGTCTGCGAGCTGAGCGACCGGCTCGAAGGCTTCGTGGCCGACGATCCTCTCCCCACGACTCCGGCGGGTCTGTTCACTCTGGCCTCCTACGCCTCGGCGCTGGGATGGCTCACCGAGTCCCTCGCCGAGCTGACCGCTTCGGTCGACCGGATCTGCACGCGCGTCGGCATCCCCACGGAGGCGCCGGACCCGGCCTTCGCCGCACGGGCCACCGTGGAGCAGAACGGCGAGTTCGACTTTTCCTTCAGCGCGCTGGAGTTGGCGGCGATCCGTACTGCCGCCGAGGCCGCCGGCCTCGCGCCGGTCGACTACGTCGAGGTGCTCTCCGAGTCTCTGCTGGCAGCCTCCCGGATCACCGACGCCTGCATGGAGATCTCCAGCGGTCTGCTCGAAGACGCCGCGTACGTCCTCGGCGAGGCGACCGACCACATCTGGATCGGCGACGGTCCCGAGAGCCTTCCCACTCTGGTCCGCTCCCTGCTCGCTCGGATGGAGGCGGCGGAGTGAACCCTCATGACGCAAAAGGGCGGGCCGATGACTGGGCCATCTCGGGTGACCGCCGCCTCCGCGCCCTCGAAGCCGTCGAGGCCGGCGGACTGCGGTTCCACCAGAGCGCGGTCTACGGCTACATCTATCTCTCCGACGGACAGGGCCAGCGCCCTAACCCGGAGGTCTGGCCTGAGACCGTCCAGCGGCTGGTCGCCGACGGGCTACTCGTCCAGGACACCAGCGAGGGGCTGTACCGGCCTGGGCAGCTCCTCTCGCTCACGCCGCAGGGCGAGGTGGCCCTTCGAGACGCTCGTACGGCCACGCCGCGCGTATCCGCCGCCCTCAGCCGCAGCGGCGCTGCAGCGATCTCCGGCCACGGCGTCGACCCATCCGCCGCACCTGCGACAAGCACGGCCACCAAGCCGTTCCGTTCCCGCTGATTCCCTAGAAAGGACGCCCTCATGTCCACCGCGATCTACACCCGCCGCCTGGTCGAGCACCGGTACGGCCGCCCGCTGGAGAAGCTGCAGCGCGGCAACGCCTCCTGCCGTTCCGACGACCCTGTTCTGCCCATCCTGCTGCGGCGGCTCGACGGACTCGCCCAGACCGGTGCCGATGCCCGGTCAGCCCGCCGCAACCTCGACGCGGCCTGGCAGCGGCACCGCTCCGGCGAACACGCCCTCGACGATCTCGTTCTGCTGTACGCGGCCGAAGTCGTCGACCTCGAACGCCAGGAACAGAGCGAGGCGGAAGCGGTCTGGGACCTGCTGGATGTCCGCCTCCTCCTGGACCGCGCTTCTACTCAGCGTCCGTCGGCTCATCGAACCATCCCTGCTCCTGACGAGGACCTGCTGGCCACCGCCCGCGAGGTCGCCGCCGGCCTGCATCGCCTCAACCGCGAGGCACTGCGCCGGGGCCTGCGCGACCGCGGCGTCCACGTCAGCAACCGCCGCCTCGGCGCGGTGCTCCAGAGGCTTCGAGCCGAGAGCACCTCCCGCTGACCGCTCAGGCGCACCGCAAATCCACAAACCCCCTTTGCTCTTACGGAGTTCACCCCATGTCCTCCTCCTCTCAGTCTTCCGCCGCCTCGATCGGGTCGGTCGATGCCCAGCGTGTCGAGGACGCGCTTTCCCTGATAGCACCGAAGTGGACCACTTGGTCGGCGCAGACCCTGGCGCAGCAGGGCAGCCCCATGCGTGTGCGTGACGTCGCGACCAGGCTCCCCTTCGTCAGCGAGCAGCTCGTCGGCAAGCGGCTGGCCCAGATGCACGCTGACGGACTGGTAACCCGAGCCGCCGACCGTCATGGCGCTCCGTATCAGCTCAGCGCCTTCGGCGAATCGCTCTCTCGTGTGCACCACGCCCTTTCTGGCTGGTCCCAGGCCAACTTGTCGCTCGGTGGCCAGGTAGCTGGTGCCGAACGCGTCGAGGACGCCGTGCGGCGGCTGCACCTACGGCATTCGACCGCCGTGATCCAGGTTCTCGACGAGGGCGGCCCGATGCGGTTCGTCCATATCGCCGAGGAGGCCGGCCTGGACAACGGCTTCACCCGGCAGCGCCTCAACCGGCTTCAGGTCGACGGCTTGGTCGCCCGTACCGGGCCCCGCCACGGCGACCCCTACGTCCTGACCGACGCCGGGCGGGCGCTGGGCCCCGTCTACGCAGCCGTCGAGCACTGGAGTGACCCCGTCACCACACGGAATCGCTCGGCACCGCCGACCCGTGTCGTGGCGGCCACCCGGACCCACACCGGCGTCCCGCTGGGGTCGGACAACGTCCGAACTGCAGCGGCCCTGCGTCGGAGCGCCGCCGCGCCGAGCGCTCTGTTCAGCCACGCACCGCAGCCGCAACCGCGGGTGCCGTCGGCCGTCACCGCCCAGTCGACCCCCTCTCGGGGCCGGTGATCCGGGTGGTGCTGAGAACCAGCCGCACTTCCCCGTTGCCATGGCGCCCGCGTGCAGTCGAGCAGCCCGTTCCGCTGTGCACGCGGGCGCGTTCCCCTCCATCGTCCCCGGAGCCTCGACTATGAGCACCCAGCAGCCCTACAGCCAGGATCCCTACCAAGAGGTACTGGTCAGCCCCATGTACCTGGCCGGTTCCAACGGGACCGGAGACGCTGGCTTCGCCCCCGTCGCTCACTGGCCCCATCACTACCTCGACGAGGGCCCCTGCCAACTGCTTGTCACCTCGCCGGATCAGAGGATCCGTATCGGCTGGTTCGGTGACGACTTCGAGCTGTGGAAGATCACCGCAGCCGAAGAGGCCGTCTCCGCACCCCGCTGGACAGCGACCTTCAACCACGTCACCCCGGCCGAGATCGTCGCCGGTCTCACCACCGCTCTCGCTCACGACTACGCCGAAGCCGACGCCTACGAGGGCAACGGGCGCTTCCTGGCGAGCCCGTCGTACCGCTGGGCCGATGCCGTCCGGCCCCTGACCGATGCCGGCTGGACCCGCGACGGCGGAGCCGAGCTGGGCACCGTCGAGATCATCGCCCCGGACGGACAAGCAGGGATCCTCATCGACAACCGTCGCTCCCGTCCGGACGACGAAGCCGTAACGCTCTGGGCGGGTCCACCAGGGTGGGGCACTCGCGCGGAGGCGTACTTCTCCGCCGGTACTCCCTCCCATCTGATCGCCGCAACGGCAGCGGTCATGGCCGATCCAGCCCCGGCGGCACGTGAGCGGCACCAGATCCACCGCGAGGTGGAGCACCTGGTCTCGCTCACCCCAGTCGGCCCGATCGCCCCCCAGGTTCCTCGGGCTCCCACCCCCCTTGACGTACGCCGCACCGCCGTCACGCAGGCCGTCAACCGCGCCGCACGTTTCCCTCGCACAGCCGCCGACCTGCGGGTCATGGCCGCCCGCAGCCGTACAGGGGCCTCGGCGCAGAACCGGTCGAGCAATCCTTCGCCCGCTCTCGGGGGCAGGCCGCTGGCCGCCCCGACACCCCCACGCCGTAGCCGCTGATCATCGGCTTCAGCCTCTCTGGGACAGCCCCTCCGCCCGAAGCGCCACTCCGAATGCCGGGAGTTCCACCATGCCCGACGCCACCGCACTCGATCAGGCCACGACCATGATCGAGAAAGCCTGGGGCCGCCCGATCGAAGCTCTGGAATCCCTCGCGGTCCGCCGCCCTAGCGACGAGCCGCTCCTGCGCTCGGCCATGCGCATCCGCTCGTCCTTGGTCGTCACCGACAACGCCGTGGCTGTGCACCAAGACCGTCTGCACGCCCTAACCCAGGATCACCGGCTCAGCGGCAGACCTTCGCGTCGCTCAAGCCGAGAGCCGGACTTCCCTTCAGGCCATCAGTCACGTGATCGAAGCACGTGAAGCCGCCGCCACCGCGGACCGGCCCCCAGCAGCCCGGCTGGCCCAGGCCGCTGTCGCCCGCTCCGGGCACGCTCCACGCACCCTGGGCCAGTCGCCCGATCAACCCGCGCCTTCGGCCGCTTCCGGCCCGTCGGTGGCCGCACCGGGGCCGCACCGCTGATCGGTCAGCCGAGGTCCCCGTCGCGGTGGGCATCCCCGATGCGGGAGCCCACCGCGCGGGCCAGGTCCTCCAACGTCAACTCGACGCGACGCCCATCCGCGATCCGATCCTGCACCACGGCGTCCTCGTCTCGGCATCCGTCGGACTGCACACCGACGGCCCACTGGCCGTCGGCGACCATCGCGATGTCACCGACCGTCCACGGCCGCCCGGCGGCGCGGACCTTGCGTTCCAGCCCGGCCCCGTCCCAGTGTCTGCTCGGCTCCGCCATCCCTGCTCCCCCTTCGGTCCTGTGCGGCCCATTGCCGCAACCCAGTTACGACAACCGCCTTCGCCGTTCCATTCCCGGCGTCAGAGTCCCCCACCGACGGCCGCCAGTTCGCCCACGGCAGACGCCGCTTCCCGGGAAAGGACTACGTACTTCGGGACACCGCATGTCAACGTACGGGTGTTGGGAAAAACCGCAGGTCAACGAAGGGATCGTCCAACCGTGAACACCTCCCCCACCCTCCTGCCCGCCGTCGTCCGCCCGGCCGTGGAAGACCGCCGCTGGCTCTCCTCCGACCACTGCGCGGGCCCGGTGCTCGACCTCCTCGATGCCCTCGGCTGGGCGATTGTCGACACCCCGGAGGCCAACGTCCACGCGACGAGCCCGGACGGCCGTGTCTACGTCGGCTGGCTCCCCGAGGACTCCGCCGCCTGGAAGCGCGGCATCGTCTGGCAGGTCCGAGTGCAGTCCACCGAAGGCGACCCGTGGGTGCAGGAGTTCGGCCTCTACACCCCCTCCGAGGCCGTTGCTGGATTCCTGGCCGCGCTCATCGCCACTCCCACCCGCTGACCGCGCTACCGACCCTGTATCGGAGGAACCCCGTGGTACACCGCGCCCCACTCACCAACCATCATGCCGACGGCACTCTCTGCCCGGCGGACCACAAGCACACGAGTTCCGGCAAGCCGCTCCACCCCGACTGCCCCGGCCGCGCGTACACGCAAGCCATCTGCTCGTGCGGCGGCTGGGACATGAAGCAGTCCGGCAAGGGCTACGTCAACGAGAGTCGCAAGCGGCACCTCACCAGCCACACCCAGGGGCCGAAGCTCCTTCGCGACCTGCTGCGTCTCGACACGTCCTGACGCTCACTCATCAACCCAGCCATGCCGTTCCGTACCGCTCCCGGAGGATCCCGTGCCCCACTATCTGACCGTCGGCCACCTGCTCCGCCAGCTCCAGGACCTTGACCCCAGCCTGCCGATCCGCCTTGCCATCAACCCGGACTTCCCCTTCACCCACTATCTCGGGGCGGAGGTCATCGTCCGGGACGGCAAGGCGTTCATCGCCGACGACGGCCAGGAGGACTACCTCCCGGCGGTGGTCAGTGATGCTCTCGCTTGGGCCTGACCTCTCCCACCGAGAAATCCCGGAGGCTCCTATCCCGTCGCGATCCCGCCCTTCGCAGGCCCTTCCCCTTCACAGCCTGGCCGTACGCCCCATGCCAAGCGCCATGCGCGGCGCGCTGGTCCAGCGCGTCTCCGCCCTGCCCGACGGGCCGCTCGACGTCACCTGGCTCGCCGTAGAAACCCCGAGACTCCCCCTTGGCCGCATTCGCCTTCGCTGGGAGCCCGCCTCCCTCGCAGGGTGGGACGTCACCGCTCACCTGGGCCTGGCCACCACCGAGGTGCATCTGGCCTCGTGGCCTGCTGCCCCGAACGACTGGCCGCGCCTGGTCCGCCCTACCCTCCACGAGGTGCTTGGCCTTTGCGCCGCCCTCGCGGTCGCGACCGCCGCCCTCGACCTCTCGAACCGCCTCGCCCAGGTCTGACCGAACCGCAGAAGGCCGCCCCGCGCCGATCAGGCAGGGGCGGCCTTGCCGTACGTCCAGCCGCGTGTTGCGTACGCTCATCACCGACGAACGAGGAGGACGCGATGGCCGACGACCAGCAACTCTGGGGATACCCCGAGGTCGCCGCTCACCTGGGCATCAGCGTTGGGGCTGCCCGCAATCGCAAAAGCCGGGGCAGCCTGCCCGCGCCTGACGACACCACCGTGCCGGACCGGCCGCGCTGGAGACCCGCCACGTTCCAGGGCTGGAAGCCGGTCGGCCGGGGATTCCGTAGCGACCTGCACAGCCCGCACGGGATCACGCCGTTCGGCTGACCGGCGCTCCTGCCCGCCCGTAGGCTGCGGCCATGACGTCCGATTCGCCGATGCCCTCCCCACCGTTCCCTTCGCCTGACAACGCTGCGCTTCGGGTGGTCGTCGGCAACGCCATCGCATCAGTCCGCAACGGCGAAGCCTCGGTGGAGGACGCGATCCTCCACGCGGCCGTCCACGGCTGGTACGAGGGGCACATCCAGGGTGAGGACGAGTGCCCCGGCTGCGACTTCCGAGGTGGGCTGCCGAAGAACGGGAACCGCGGCTGACCATCGCGCAACGCCGAGGAGCGCCACCGACGTATCGGTGGCGCTCCTCGGCGTTCGGCACTCCGCTCGACTAATCCAGGTAGGTGCCGGCGAAGGCCCCGTCGAAGCCGAGCGCGGTGAGGCCCTGCTCGACGCTGGGGTAGGTCGTTCCGTCCGGGATGGCGATCAGGGCGTCGAAGTCGGCGCGGCTGATCTCGGGTTCGAGCCACTGGTTGCTGCAGCGGCAGCAGACCCAGACGTTTCGGCCGTGGTTGATGAGCAGCCAGTCGCGCCGGGCACGGCAGGCCGTGCACATCACCGGGATCCCCCGGAGGGCCAGTTCACGCGGGTGGCTGAGGCAGCGGGTCGCGCCGGGGCCGCTGGGCGGCTGCGTCTCGTACTCGAGTTGCAGCAGGGGGTCGGTACCAGCAGGGAGGACGGGCAGCACGGGTTTCGGCCCTACGGGGCGGTCGGTGGTTCTGAGCACGAGCGTCATCTCCCGGTCGAGGTGCTTCTGTTTCCATCCGTAACAGCCGGTGGAACGGATTGTCCAGGGGTTTGTCGGAGTCCGGCGGGCCGGTCAACCGGCCCGCCGGACCCTCGTCAGCGGCGCGGTGGGCGGTTGCGCGGGTCGGAGGCGGCGGGGCGAGCTGCTGCCGTGGGCGCCGTCCGGTTGTTGGTGCGATTGGTCGAGGCTTTCGGCTGGCTGGTGCCGGCCTGCGGGCGGCGAGTCGCTTCACCCGGGTGAGCAGGAAGCTGGGCGAGACGGCGCAGTCGCCAGACCAGCACGTCATTCACGTCGTCGGCCGTGTCAAGTTCGCGCATATCGATGGCCTGCTGGAGAAGAGTCTTGGGGTCGTGGCCTGCTCGCTCGGCCTGGGCGAGCGTGGCGGTCAGGGCATCGGTCGTCGTGGACGAGCTGTCTGCTCGCATCGCTGCTTCGGGCAGGGCTGCGCGGATGGTGGCCTGGTGGGTGCGGCGTTCGGCTTCTGGCAGGGCGCGCCCTTGGTCGCGCAGTGCCTGCATGGGCGTGGCAGCGGCCTGGCGGTAGGCGGCTCGCAGATGCTCTGCAGCCTGTCGAGAGGCATGGGCCTGCTGGGCATGGCCACGGGCGGAGTGCCAGCGGGCGGCGGCCAGCGTGACCAGGACCAGGGTGGAGAGGAGCATGGCGGTGGTGCCGCCGTCCTCGCCACGGCCGAGGGCGCTGCCGGCCTGGATGATGCCCCGGGCCGCCGAGCGGATCACCCGCGTGTCGGCACGCTCCGCTCGGACGTGGCTGCGGGTGGCACGCTCGAAGGAGCGGGCGGCGGCACCCAGCTCGGCGCGGGTGGCGGCCGGGGAGGTCTGTGTCACCGCGTCCAGGAGTTCGCCGACCCCTACCAGTTGAGCTGCGGCTTCGTCGTCGTCGCTGTCGAGCAGGATGGCGGCGCGCTCGGCGATGCCGGTGGCGTTGCGTCGTTCCCGGGCGGGCGGGGACCAGTCCGGTCGGCCGCCGGTCGCCGCCGGGTGCGTCGTCTGGTCAGCGGTGCCGTCGGCCAGGCGGCGGCGGATCTTGGGGAGTGAGAGGTCAGGGGCCAGCTTGGATCCGGGATACCAGATCGGTGTGCCCTCGCGGTTACGGTCGCCGGGAAGTGCGACGTTGAAGCCGATGGCGTCACCGGACGGGGCGTTTCGGATCTTCACACGGAGGCCCGCCTCGCGGAGCCTGGTGAAGAACTCCTCTTCGGTGGCCGCCCCAGCGAGGGCTTGGCGCACGGCTTCGCGGAGAGTCTCGCGAGGGGCCTCGGGCCGACCGGTGCGCTCGGCCTTGAAACGCTCTGCGCTGGTGGGGGTTTTGGCTCCGGTGCCGTCGCCGGGCTTGAGCTGGCGCAAGTCCATCTCCTTCTCGATGCGGCGGCATTCGGCCTGGGCCTTCTTGAAGTCGTAGTTCATCCTGGGGCGGCGCAGGTCGCCTCGGACCATGGTGGCCAGGATGTGGATGTGGTCGTCGGCGTGCCGTACGGCGACCCAGCGGCAGCCGTCCGGATCGCCTTCAGGGGCGAGGTTGACGGCCTGGACCAGGCGGCGGGCGACGGTGTTCCATTCGGCGTCGGTCAGGTGTCGGTCGCCGGGGTCGGTGCGGACCGAGCAGTGCCAGACGTGCTGGGCCGGTGCCGTGGTGCCGGCCTGCTTGACCCGCAGGTCCAGCGCTGCGGACAAGCGGGCGAGGGTGACCTTGGGATCGGGGTCGGGGCTGGTGTCTCGTCCGGGGTCGGGGGCGAAGCCGTCCCAGCTCCCGACGAGGTGGGCGTCGGTGTGTTCGTCGCGTTTGCCAGGGCCGTACAGGTAGACGAGCAAGCCGTGGGTTCGTGAGCCGCGCCGGATCTTGGGGACCATCAGAGTCGCTTCTTCACCAGGGTGTCGGCCACGTCGTCGATGCGGGCCAGGATTCGGGTCAGGGTTGTGAGGGCGTGTTCGAGTTCGCCGGGTCGGGGCTGCCCTCCGGCGTTGTGGACGTAGGCGATCTGGTTGATGTTGTTGCCGACCCGGGAGAGGGCGGTGCGCAGGGCGGCCAGCTCGTCGATGGCGGTGTCGAGTTGTTCGTTGGTGTGCAAGGTGGTGGAACCACGGGCGGCGGCGAGGCCGGCGGCGGCGAGGAATCGCGCGACGGTGACGCTGCGCTGCGCTGCGGCGGCGACGATTTCGGCTTTCTCTGTGTCGGAGAGGCGGGTGGTCGTCTTACGGGTGCGCTCGGTCGGGTTGCGGCTGCGACGGCGCGGCTTGCGGTCGGGGAAAGGCGACGCGCTCGGGCTCGGCTGCTCGCGGTCGCTGTGGCGGTCTGCTTCTCCCCCCGCGCCCGGCACCCCCTGGTGCCGGGTGTCTGGCTGGTCCCCGAGCGCCCTCGCTCGGGGACCAGCCGGACTTCCCCCGCCCTCCTGGGCGGGGGCAAGTGCGTACGACGGGCCGTAGGACCGTCGTACGCGACAACTTGCTCCGCCAGGAGCCGTCGTGGGGTCACGCTGCTGTCCGGCGGTGGTAACCACCGGATCGTTGGCGGTCACCGGCTCGTCTCCGGGTTTTCCTGTCGCAGTTCGCGGACGAGTTCCTCGATCCAGTCCATGGCCAGGACCGGGTGGTGGAGGGTCCAGGGGCGGCTTTCCCGGGTTCGTTGCACGGTCCAGATGTTGTCGGGGCCGGATTGGGCCCGGTGCAGGTGGCCGCGCTGGTGCAAGACGGTCAGCCAGGAGTTGACCTCGGTGGGTGTGGCCGGGTGGGTGCGCATGGGTTGCTCTCCGCTTCGCTTCGGAAGGATGTGGGGCGCGTGTCCGGGGGCGGGTGACCGGCCGTGGTGTCCGGCTCGGTCACCCGCCTCGTGCTGTCCTGTCAGTTCCGGCCGGAGGTGACCGGCTGTCCGTGCTGGGCGCGGAGCTGGGCCATCAGGGCGGTCAGGGTGTCGCTGGACAGCGGTATCTGCTGACCTCGGATCGCCTGGGCGACCACCTTGCGGGTCAGCTTGTCCTCGGCCCTGACCGCTGACCGGGCGATCTTCAGCAGTTCCTCGGTGTCCGGGTCGCTCCGCCGGTCACTGGCTGTCCGGGTGTCCCGGTCAGTGACCTGCGGCGGAGTGACCGGCCGGTTGGTGTCCGGCGCGTGGCTGTCCTGGTTGCCGGTGACCGGCTCGGTGCCGACCGCGCGGTCAGTGACCGGCGGCGCGGTGTCCGGCTGTCCGAGCAGGTCAGGGGCCTCGTGCGGCTGTTCGCGGTCACCGGTGACCGGGCTGCTGCCCGCCGGGGCGCTGTCCCCGGTCAGTGACCGGGGACTCGGGGCCTGCTTGTTCAGGGACGGTCGGGGCCGGTCGGTCAGGGCAGTGACCGGCTGCCCGGCGCTGACCTGACCGGCCTGCGGCTGCTGCTGTCCGACCCGGTCAGTCCTGGTGACCGCGATGCCCTCGGGCCGGTCAGGCTGACCGAGGTGACCGGCCTGACCGAGGTCCTCCCGGTCACTGCCCTTGACCGGGCCCCGGGCGATCAGGATGTAGAGGTGGACTGCTCCAGCCAGCGCGAGGGGGGCGATGGTGGACAGCACGGCGACCACCGTGTCCCCGAGTCGGAGGCCGGTGCCGGCGACCGCTTCGTCGTTGAGCCGGACCGCGTGGAGGGCGTTGGCCCAGATGCTGGCGGCGGTGGCCGTGCCGAAGAGGGCCCAGACGTAGAGCCGGGCGCGCAGAGGCGCGTCGCGGAGGACCAGGAGTGCCCGGATGCCGTAGGCGATGAAGCCGTCGATCACCAGGGGGAAGAGGTAGGTCAGGAAACCGCGGACGTGGATGGCGACGGCCATCTGCTGGAGGGCGTCGTACGACAGGGCGCACCCCGCGCCGCCCAGGGCGATGACCACCGCGCGGTCCCAGCCGGTGATGGGCGCCGTCCTTGGCGCGCTCGCGGTGCTCACGCCGCCGTCCCGAAATCGTCGCGGCCCAGGCGCTCGCCGTCGGTCTCGGGGGGCGGGGTGGTCTTCGTGGTCTGCTCCAGGTCTCGGTTGCGCAGGGCGCGGCGGGTCTCGCGGTAGAGCTTCTGAGCGTGCTCCTCGGTGATCTTCAGGAGCCAGGCCAGGCGCTGCTCGGTCACCCCGTGGCGGTACGCGGCGTGGACGACTGCGCGGCGCTCGGCCTTGGTGAGGTGGACGTCCCGCCCGGCGATGGTGGCGTTGACGCGGCTGTAGTCGAGGCGGTTGGCGAGCTTCTCGTGCAGCGGCCCGCGCTCCTCCTCGGTCAGTCCGCCCCGGATGCCGTCGGTGTCACCGCTTTCCAGGGCAGCATCCAGGCAGGTGCGGCG
The DNA here is from genome assembly GCF_014216315.1 of Streptomyces finlayi. Taxonomy (NCBI): domain Bacteria; kingdom Bacillati; phylum Actinomycetota; class Actinomycetes; order Kitasatosporales; family Streptomycetaceae; genus Streptomyces; species Streptomyces finlayi. The sequence goes on along the minus strand of NZ_CP045702.1, from coordinate 4,263,567 downwards.
GACCGGGCACTGGCCGCACAGCGACTTCGCGGCGGTGATCTTGTCGGTCTCGTCGGGCTCCGGGAAGAAGATTTCGGGGTCCACCGGGTTGTACTCGGTGCTCTGGCAGACGGCCTGGTCCTGCCAGGTCTGGTCGCCGAGCGACCGGTGGCGGGCAGGGCTGATCGTCGTGGTGGTCATGCGGGTTGCTCCGATCGCTCTCCGCGCGCAGGGGCGTCGGCGGAGGGGTGCGCTGGGTCGGGAGGTGCATGGGGCGGCGCGCTGAGGGCGCGGCCCGGCGAGGCGGCCTGCGGTGGGTCAGGCTGCGGCGCGGTGGCGTCTGCGGTCGACCGGCTCGAACTCGACCCGGGTGGTCATCTGCGCGAGGCGGGAGGCGATGCGGTCGCCGAGGTAGGCCCGGAGGTCTTTGATCGCCAGGTTGGTGGTGACCAGCGTCGGGAGTTCGTAGTTGTACCGGCGGTTGATCAGCCGGTACGTCACTTCCTCGACCCACTCGCTGGCCTTGGCCGCGCCAAGGTCGTCGATGATCAGCAGCGGGCAGCGGCTGACGGCCGCCAGCTCCCGCTCGCTGTCGACTCCTGGCCGAGGGCGCAGGTCGGCGTACAGGTCGGCGGCGGTGGTCGCGCGCCAGCGCACGCCGACTCCGCTCTGCACCAGTCGCCGGACTGCCCCGTACGCCTGGTGCGTCTTGCCCGCGCCGACGACCCCGGCCATCAGCAGGCTGGGGCCGGTGGTGACCTGTCGCCGGGCTCCCAGGCTGGGGGCGACGGCTGCCTCGGCGACGTCCCGGGCCCAGGCCAGGACCTGGGGGTGGTCGGCGACGGCGGCCCGGTAGCGCGGGGGCATCCCCGCCGACAGGGCGTCCAGCGGGGAGAAGGGCTCGGGCTCGTCGGTCAGGTCGGCGACGGCTGCCGGGTCGATGTTGCGGGCGGCCAGGATCCGGGCCATCCGGTCCAGGGTGCCCTCGCTGCCGAGGGTCTGCGGTTCGCGGGTACGGGTGCGCATCACAGCTCCTCGGCGTAGGCGGCGACAGCGTTGGCCGGGTTGGTCCACGCCTGGTGAGCGGGCACGTTAGGCCGGATTCCCGGCCGCGCCAAACCGCCCGATCGCGCGTTCATGGCCTCGTTGACCATGCTGGTCAGCACGCTCGGGTGCTTGGGGTTGGCCGCGAAGTTCTGCAGTCCGGCCCGGATGTGCTCCGGGGCGATGCCCTCGCCCAGGAGCTTCTTGGCGATCCGCCCGAGGTGCCCGATCACCTCGCTGGGCGGACGCTCGTCGCAGGCAGCGATGTACTCGCCGACCAGCTGGTTGGCTGAGACGGTGGCTGCGGGCGCTGTGCGCCCCGTAGGGATAAGAGATCCAGGATCCAAGATCCTAGATCCAGGCGCCGAGCCCTCTCCGAGGCTTCGGGGAGGGTTCGGGGAGCCCTCGGCGAATGCGTTCTGACCTGCGCTTTTCGAGTCCGCGTGGCTAGGGGCGCCTGCCATGCCGTCGAAGGCGCCCTGCTGCACGGTGGGGGTCTGGTCGGCGTGGCCGTGAGGTGTCGCGGCGGGCTGCGCGGGCAGATCGAGGGCTCGGGGAGCGTTCGGCGAAGCCTCGGCGAGCCCTCGGGGAGGGGTGGGCGACTCCTCGGCCCGCTTGGTGCAGGTCCCCCCGCAGGGGCCGCACCGGTCGGCACCGTGGTGCTGCGGGCAGGAGGGCAGGCGGGACTGGCTCGGCTTATCGATCTTCTGGTGCGCAGACCAGGTCACAATGTGGAGGTAGCGGCGGCCGTCGCAGCCGGTGTACCGGCAGATCAGACCGGCGGTCGCGAGCTGGTGGAGGTCGTCCTCGACGTGGACCGAGGTGTGCTCGGCGCGCAGCGGCCAGAGCAGCCCGGCGATGATCGCGGCGTTGTCACGGTGGCGACCGTGGTCATCGGCCTGAGTGAGCAGGCCGAAGAAGGTGCGCTCTGCCTCGACGCTCACTTCGGCGAGCGACTCGGAGACGAATGCCTCCGGCTTGATGGTTCGTATCCGCGCCATGTCAGCGGCCCCGACCGGCGGCGACCAGGTCGCTGCGGGTGAGGGTCGCGGCGGCGATGTCGAAGGTGTGCGGCCGAGTCCAGTCCGCCTCCGGCCAGACTCGCAGGATCCAGCGGGCTGCGACCCTGGCGGTCGTCCGCCCCAGCTCCAGGGTCTCCCCGGCCTCGTCCTTGACGATGGCGTGCGGGTGGGGCCACGCCTCCTTCGGGTCGTTGAGACTGACCCGGACAGTTGCCGCGCCCGGGATCATGTCGGCGAGCTGGGCGGCGAGGCGGCGCTGGCGGTCGGTGTCCGGGCAGGCCGGGGTTCCGCTCGGCATGGCGAGCATGCGATACTCCGTTGTTCGTAGGAGTGCGGTGCGGCGGTTTTCGTGCAAGAAGCCCCGCCGCCCGCGTGATGTGAATTGGCGCCCCTCGGGGTGCCGGCCCGGCGCTTGGGAGTTGGTAGCTCCCGGGCGCCGGTTTGCTTTGCTGCGCTACTTCACGGACCGTGCGCGCGCATTCGCACCACCCCCTCCTCCCTGCCTTCCACCTGCTCGTTCCGCCCCTCCCCGGGTCGCTGCCCGGCGGGGGACGACGAACATACGTAGACACCCGCGGACAAGTCCATCCCTGGCCCTAACCCGTCGCACAGGGCTGGCGACGGCCGGTATCGGGGAAGGTGCTCCCGCGATCGGCCGACAACGACTGGGTACCGAATGCGATGGGGCGTTGCGCTAGTCGCCACGGCAACGCAACATGCATGAAGGTCCTCCAGGGGCTGGCACACTTGAGGATCGGGGCCCGATCAACAGGTGCGATACAGGAACGTACGTTAATTTTGCGGATGTATCAAGCCTGGATTACAGTTGTCCCAGACGCCGCCCCGACCAGCCCCACCGCCACGCCGCAGGAGTTCATGTGCCCCCACGTCAGTTCGACGGCAGTCGCGTGCGCGCTGTCCGGCGGGGCAAGGACCTTGGCCAGAAGGAGTTGGCCGCCGAGGTAGGCGTCAGCGGCCCCACCGTCGCGCGATGGGAGAGCGGGCAGGACTTCCCCAAGGGTGAGAAGCTCCCAGCGATTGCAGCGGCGCTGAGTCAGCCGCTCGATGCTCTCTTTCCCCATGACGGCCCGCCGGACCTGCAGCTCCTGCGGTGCGACGCCGGCCTCAGCGTGGCGCAAGCCGCTGCGATCCTCGGTACGAGCCGCGTGCCAGTGAGCAACGCCGAATCCGGTCGGCGCAGGCTCAGCGATGCTTACGTGCAGCCCCTCGCAGAGGCGTACGGGGTGACCGAAGCGGAATTGCTGGCCGCCCAGGACTGCTCGTTCGGCCTTCGCCCCAGGACCTCGCGTGACGATCAGGCATCCGCACCCCGCACGATCGGCGAGAAGATCAACTACCTCCTGCAGCACGGGTACGTGGGCCAGGAGGCACCCTCTGACGCGGAAATCGCGCGGGTCGTCAATGATCACGCAGGCGTGACAGCCGTCACAACCGACGACATCGTCGACCTTCGTACGGGCGTCACCACCGAGGCTTCCGACGTAGTGCGTGCCGGCCTAGCCGAGGCGCTCCAGGTTGACGCGGCCCTCTTCCAGGACGATGCCGAGGTCAACCCTGCGGCCCGCGAACTCCTGGAGGCGATCCGCTTCCTCGGCTCGATTCACCGAGGACAGATCCTCGGTCTGGCTGCCCGCGGTAACAGCGGGGGCCTCTCGGCCGAGATGATGGCCACCATCAACGACCTCGTCGGGGAACTGAAGCACAAGCTGCCAGAGGTGCCGGACGGGGAGTGAATCCGTTGGCAAGCGGGCCGGAGCGAAAGCTCCCGCCACCGGGCTAGTGCAGACAACAGCGAAGGGACCTCGGCGCTGCCCCATGATGGGGCAGCGCCGAGGTCCCTTCGCTGTTCTTGAGCTCGGAGCTTCAGGCCGAAGGCGGATGTCGCTCGCGCCTGGTCGGACAGTCCCGCGCTCGGCGCCGGGCTAGGACGCGGTGAGGTCCACGCCGAGCAGCTCGGAGAGAGTGGCCACGGTCTGCTTCGGGTCCTGGTTGTGTACGCCTGCAAGGCCGAGCTGCTCTGCTGCCTGAACGTACGCTTCGGTGTCATCTACGAAGATGCACTGCTCGGCCGGCAGATCCATGAGCTTGAGCGTGATCTCGAAGAGGCTCGGGTCGGGCTTGCGCAACAGGTGCTGCTCAGAAATCACCACGACGTCGTACAGCCGCTCAAGCTCGAAGCCGTCGTACAGGTCCCACGGGGCCAGCCCCACGCTGTTCGACAGGATGCCCACCTTGATCCCGGCTCGCCTCGCCGCCGCAGCCGCGTTGATCAGCAGCGGCTCAGGGCGAAGGTCACCGAAGATGCGACCCATGAGGTTGTCGGGGGGCACGCCCAGCATCTTCCCGGCGAAGTCGTTCCACTCAGTCTGAGAAACCGCTCCGCGCTCAAGGTCGCTGGTGATCCGGACGCCTTCGTCGTCCTTGTACAGGGCCGTGAGGCAGGCGCCCTGCGGGAGACCCTCGCGCTGCTCGAAGGCGAGCACGGCAGGCAGCAGGGGGGAGGTGAGCACGCCTCCGAAATCGAGGATGAGACCGGTGCGGTTGGACATGCGGGAACTCCATTACTGATTTCGGACGCCCATCCAGACCGGACAGCGTCGCGGACTCGGCTGTATATGGTGACGACAGCACTGTGCGTCACGAGGCCAGAATCCATTCATCACTTAGTGGGCGGAGCAGGGCCTATCAGTCCGCTCAACCCACGGTACCAGGCCAGTTCGTGCAGTCGAAGGTGCCGAATCTCACTCACAAGCCCGCCTCCCAAGATCAATATGCCGCCTGCCCCCGAGTCCCAGACAGGCGGTTTATTGCTGCTATTGATCCACTTCGGATTCCGCTCTTGCGGAGTGCCGAAGAAGCCCCTGTGCTTGATCCGTCGTGATGTGCGAGTAAGCGGTGCTGACTCGCACCAGCCACGCTGCTTCGCTGTCGGTGTCAACGAACGGCTTATCCCTCAAGGGCGCAGCGACATGCGGACGGACTGGTGTGGTGTCAGCGGCCAGGAGTGCCGCCTTAATCCAATACGCTTCTGCGGCCGGCTCAGGGTCAGAATGCGAGGCGGTAATGTCCTCTGCGGCGAACATCAGGTTTCGTGGAGCGTAATGCCGCAGCTTCTCGCAAGCGTCAGCAATATCCTGAGTCCATCGGTCTAGGCGGACGTCGATGGGAACGCGTATGTGCATGAGTTCCGCAACGCGCCCTCCGGCGGGGTACAGACTCGTCCCAGGAAAAGCTTGCACCAGGTCAAACCAGAGCGGATAAGTCCTGTAGAGGGTTTGCCATGTCTTCCACCGGGCTACTGCAGCACGGGTGGTGGGGATACTCGCCCCCGCGGCAACGATCAGGAAGAGCAGGTCCATCCATATCGACGTGACATCCACAAGGAACTGAACCGTGGAAGGGCTTAGGGGGAAGGCTACTGCACCCCAAAGAATGGTGATACGGGCGACTGTATGGACCAGCCCCATCCACATCGAAATGCCCATCAACCCCAGCCCGACGCGCATGCTTGTGCTCTCGGCCTGTCGCGCCGCCCTCGTCCACTGGTAGCCGCAAACTGCGGTCGTGATAAGCGGGAAGAAGTAGAATACGGTCATATAGACCGCGACTCCCCATTCTCCCGCATGGTCGATGAGGAAATTTTGGCTTGGCCTGTCGCGATGCACCACGGTGAAGAACAGGATCGTAAGCAGAATGACGCCTATTGCCCCCGCCTTATATGATGCGCGGGCAATCCAGCGTGAGACCGCGACGTGCCGAGGCACGACCGCCTCTGTGCTCTTTCCGTAGCTGGTGGCGACGTATGTCAGGGCTGCCATGATCGCTGCGGTACTGGCAAAGTGCCTGAGTAGGGCGCTCAGGTCCACCACAGGAATACGGTCGACCGCATCCATTGCCGCTGGCGTGTAGAGACACAGGGCGACGGCAAAACCCGCATAACCGCCCCAGAGAGCCCTGCGGTGAGAGTCGCCATACCGAACCGCAGGAAATCGCCAGATGGCGATAACGGTCATGACTGCCGCAGTCAGGTATTGAAAGTATTCGAACACGGAACCAGTGGATCTCTACGCGGGCTGCATTTTGTCGACCCGCAAGGTCGGTTGAGTGCAGACTTGACTGCCGGTAAGGGGACTGTGGGGCGCGGCGGAAGTCACTAGGCCGGAAACTGCGCCTAGGTGCTCGCCAAGCGCTCGCGGCTACACTCGACGCCGCGGAGGAGCAACAGGGTGAGCAAGCGAATTTTCTAGAAGGCTTACCATGTCGTCTCCTGTGGCCGACTGGCGGCGGGCCAATCGCTTTATCAACGAGGCCGACAGCTCGGCTTGCATTTCCTCGGGGCTGTCGAAATCGACTCGCCCCTGGACCAGAGTCGACGGAAAACGCCGAAGAACTTCCTGGCGAATTCGTTCAGGGACGTATCGCTCGATCTCGGCAGCCGTCAGGCAGGTGCCGTGGTCCAACCACTCATGTACGAGCTCATGGAGAATGATGTGCTCGGTTTGATTTCGACTCGACCGGCGACGATAGAGAATGATCGTAAAATCCGGCGCTTTAACCCGAAGCCCGCACGCTGCGCCGAGACCTCCGTCGGGGTCGTCCAGTGGCACGAGCCGAATCTGGCGGCCCAGCAGGACTTCCATATTTCGCACCAGAGCCTCAACGCTGAAAGGGGTGGGGATAGGGAGGCCCACGAGCAGTCGCTCGCATTCCTTCACGAAGGCGCGCTGTGAAGGGCCTCGACGCCAACGCATAGTCGCTCCCTAGAGATTCCGCCGATATTCGCCGCCAGCTCAATCCCGATACTCGTACGCGAGGCGCTGGTAGCCAGGAGCTTGCGCTTTGGGGTGCGTGGTGGTCGGCCAGCACACCGTCTGCGGCTAACCCTACAAGCAGGAAACCGTGATCCACATGGGAGGGGTGTGTAGCGAAGGTCACCTAAGTGCGATAGGCCACAAATGGGCCATCGAGATCGAATTTGGGCGGCCGTCCTTAATTGATCTTGGAATGCCCCCGGACATAGACCATCCTGTTTTGTCAGGTCCATTTCCGTTTACTTGTCAGGTCCATTCGGATACTGGGGGGCGCCTCTCAAAGAATCGCGTCGCCACGCGTCGGCTCTTCTACGCGAACCCCAACTCCCGTTTGTAGTCAGCGATGGCGAGCGCCGCAGCCGACTGCTCCACGGGCCTCGACCTGTGGAGTTCGATGCGCACACGGTGCCGGCCGCCTTCGAGCGACCAGGAGTCGCTCGAAGGCGCAGGCGTTCGTCTGGAGCGTCAGCGACTGAGTCCCTGCACGTGGCTTCCACGCGGGCCGTCGGGCCAGGTCAGCCTGTCGGCTTTGCACAGGGCCGGGCGTGCTCGGCTTCCTTCGGCTTCAATGCAGACATGGACGGAGCAGTGGTCGGGTTAATCGGGACTGTCGTAGGCGCGGTCAGCGGCGTTCTGGGGACGCTGGCTACGACCCGCCTCGGTGGCGCGGAACAGCGGCGCACCCAACGCGGTCAGTCAGAGAGGGAAGGCAGAGCGGTCGCCTATTCGAACCTCGTTACTGAGTGCAGCCGCACTTATCGAGTCGGCTACACCGCTCACGTGGCGCTTCAGGCAGCCCGAGGCGTTCAGCGGTCTCCCAACGTGGGTGACAGCCTCGTGGGGTTCAGGCCAGCCGTCGAGGCCACCCTCGAAGCTGTAAGCCTCGTGCGGCTGCATGGTCCGGACAGGGTCGCCCGCGCTGCGAACAACCTGGCCTCGGCCATGAAGGGCTGGTGCCACGAGGTGGAGCTTCTGTACGACGGTGAAGGAGACGAGCAACGGGCTAGCGAGGCCATCGAACTGTACGAGGAGATGGAAGAGCGGTTCGTAGCGCTGGGGCGAGAAACGCTCAGCGGTGTATTGGCGCGGTAGGCGTTAAGGCCGGGGGTTGTTACGCCCTACGACAACGGACACTGTCTCTCGCCGCTTCGCAGCCTGAACGAGGCTCCCCTTGCGCGGCGTCTCGCCGTGACGTTGTGTTAGGAGTCGACGGCTCACCCTCACCTACCACTCGTGATGAGCCTCCCGGCCTGCTCGGCAAGGAGGCTCGCGGCTCGCGGCTCGCGCAAGATCCTCCGGGGTGTCCACTGCTACCCCGTCGTCCAGGACAGGGACCATCTGTACGGCGTGTCCGTGTTCGACGAAGCGGAGCATCTCCACTCCCTCGGCGCGCTCCAGGGGCCCCTGCTGGAGCTGTCGGAAGCGCTGGAGAGCTGGGCCGGTGAAGCCGTAGAGGCCCAACTGGCGGAGATACTTCGGTCGGTCACCCTTCGGGTAGGGGATGGGCTGGCGCGAGAACATAAGGGCCTTGCCGTGGGCCGCGATGACGACCTTGACGACGTTGTGGTCCAAGACGGCGCCGGGGTCGTCCAGCTCGGTGTAGGCGTTCACGGCGAGCGTGCTCGACGGCAGGTGCTCCAGGGCCTCGGAGATGACGTCGATGGCGGTCGGCGAGATGAACGGCTCGTCGCCCTGCACGTTGATGTACGCCTCGGCTTGCAGGCGCTCGGCGACCTCCGCGACGCGATCGGTGCCGGTGAGGTGCTCTCCGGTCCGGATGTACTCGATGCCCAGTTGGCGACATGCGGCTTCGATGCGTTCGTCGTCGGTCGCCACGACGGCACCGTCGAGACGTTTGGCTTCCAGGCAGCGCTGGTGGGGACCTGGTCATCTGCGCGCCAGGACCGGAAGGACGGTGCCTGAGACCATCTCGACGAGAGACTCGTCGAGCACCTCGTATCTCCAGCCGAGCGTCACAAGGTGCGGGTCGTTGTCCGCCTTGACGCGCTCTCGCATCGCCCTGACCCGCCTCAGAGCTTCGTCGCGGCTGATGCCGGCTTTCTGCGCGTAGTCCTTCGAGGTCGCACCGGTGGCGACCATGCGCCACGTCTTGATCTCCGTCTCCGAGAAGGCCTCCGGGAAGGCGGCCTTCTCGGGGCGCTGGAGCTGCTCGGTGACGTAGCAGGCGTGGACGACGGCCGCGCGACCGCGCACGCCGAGTTTCTGGCCGCAGTGCTTCATCTGCACGTTGATGGTTCCGGCGGTGATCGTGAGGTCGGAGGCGATCGTTTCGGTGCTCTGTCCCTGCGCGATCTTGTTGGCGATCCGAGCCTGTGCTGGTGTGAGATCAAGCAGCGGAGGGGACGGACGCGCCGGTCGGGCACTCACGGGTGTAGATCCTTTCTGGGAGGAGGGGGTGTCAGGCGCGGGCCAGCCACCGCTGCCGCTCGGCATCGGTGACTATGCGTTGGTCGTGGTCGAGTTCCAGGTGGGCGAGCCGGGCGTAGTGCTCGACCACCTCGGCGCCGAAGGCTTCCTCCGCGAAGGCGCTGTTCTGGAAGGCGGTCAGAGCGTGGCTGAGGGTGGGTGGCACGGGGATCCCACCCGAGCGGTAGGCGTTGCCGGTCTCTTCGGGACCAAGGGCGAGCTTCCGCTGAAGACCGTGGTCGATCGCCGCCAGGACGGCGGACAGGGCGTGGTAAGGGTTGACGTCCGCACCCGGCACACGGATCTCCAAGTGCAGACCTTCGCCCCGGCCGACGACCCGGACCGCGCAGGTGCGGTTGTCGTAGCCCCACGTGAACGTGGTTGGTGCGAACGAGCCGGGCGTGAACCGCTTGTAGGAGTTGACGTTGGGCGCGTAGAACAGGGCCAGCTCGGGCAGGCCGGTGAGCAGACCCGCGATGGCATGCTGCCCGATCCGGGACAGCTCGTAGTCGCTGCCGGGCTCGTTGAGTTGGCTGATGGCCTTCGACCACAGCGACACATGCAGGTGCAGGCCGTTGGCCCGGCCGGTTTCCGGGGCCGCCATGAACGTGGGTGCCAGACCGGCGCGCGAGCCCAGGGTGCGCACCGCGTGCTTGAAGAGCAGGTGCTGATCGCAGGCGGTGAGCGCGTCACCGTAGGGAAAGGTCACCTCGACCTGGCCAAGGCCGGCCTCGGTCTTGATCGCTTCCACGGGCATCCCGGCGCCGGCCAGCGCCCGCTGAAGGCGGCGGCAGAATCGGTCGGAGACCGGATCGTGGTCGAGGGCGTAGTCCAGGTTCTCCGTCGTCAACGGCCGCAGGTCCCGATAGCCGGCCTGTTCCGCGTCCGCGTAGGTGCCCTTGTAGAGGACAAACTCGGTCTCGATCCCCGCCTTGGGGTGCAGTCCGTGCCGGGACAACCGGGTCAACTGCTGGTGGAGGATCTGGCGAGGCGAGACCTCGATGGGTGTTCCGTCATGGAGCACGGCGTCGCCGAGCACGATGGCGGTGCGCGGCAGCCACGGCACCACGCGCAGGGTCGACAGCGCCGGTCGCACGGACAGATCCTGGTAGCCGGTCTCCCACGAGGTCAGTGCGAAGCCGTCCGCCGGGCTCATGTCGACGTCGGTGGCCAGGACGTAGGCGCACACCTCGGCGCCGTGATGCGCGACGCGCTTGAGGAAGTGGTTCGCGTCGTACCGCTTCCCCTTCAGCCTGCCCTGCAGATCGGGGACGGCCAGCAGCACGGTGTCGATCGTGCCCGCCTTGACGAGGTTGCGCAGGTCAGTCAGAGAGAAGCCTTTCTCCGAGCGCCCACCCGAAGCTGGAGCGGCTGCCGTGCTGAGGTGGGCCAGAGCGCCATTGCTCGTCGCGGCCTCCGTCATCACACGACCTCGTCTTCGTACGTGCTCGCGGAGCGGTCGAAGTTCTGCGCCGGGACTTCGTAGGAGCTGCCCTGCTTGTGCCACCATCCCCAGGCCGCCGCAAGGACGACGAGCAAGACGACCGGCGCGTAGTTGAAGGTCTCGACGGACACCAGAGCGCCGCCGGCGGGGCGGACCTGCGGCAGGCAGAACAGCACCGTCACGAACACGACCCAGATCACCGCGATCGTGCCGACCGTCACGCCCCAGCGGCCGAGGTTCCACGGACCGGGCTGGAACCGGCGGCGGTTCTTGATGCGCAGGTAGATCGGGATCGCGTAGGCCGGGGTGATGCCGATGACGTTGATGCTGGTGATCGCCGCGTACGCGACCGGGCTGTACATGCTCGGCAGAGCGAGTACGGCGGCGCACACGACGGCCAGGAGCACGGCCATGCGCGGGGTGCCGGTACGACGGTCCACCTGCCGCCACAAGTGCGAGCCCGGGAGTGCCCCATCACGGGAGAACGCGAACACCATCCTGCTCGCGGCGGCCGTCTCGGCGTTGCCGCAGAACAACTGCGCGGCGATCACGACCAGGAGCAACGCCTTCGCACTCGCCATGCCCAGCGCGTCGAGGAAGATCTGCGCCGGCGGAACCCCGGTCGCCGTGCCCACGGTGCCCGCGTAGTCCTGGATGGCGAACGTGAGCCCGGCCAGCAGAACGAAACCGGCCAGCCACGACCAGCCGATCGAATGGATGATCCCGCGCGGTGCGGACATCTGGGCGTCAGTCGTCTCCTCGCTCAGGTGCGCGGACGCGTCGTAGCCGCAGAAGGTGTACTGCGCCAGCAGCAGCCCGAGCACCGCCACGTACAGGGTGCTGGACCAGCCGGAGTTGTTGACGAACTCGCCGAACATGAAGTCGGCGGACTGGTGGTGGGAGGGCACGATCACCAGTGCACCGACGATCACTATGACGCCGACCAGGTGCCACACCACGCTGATGCTGTTGAGGATGCTGACCAGCCGTACCCCGAACAGGTTCAAGGTGGCATGCACGGCCAGGATGCACAGGAAGATCACCATGATCTTGCCCGGCGTCGGCTCGAAACCCCACTGCAGGTTCAGGAACGCGCCGGTGAACAAGGCGGCCCCGTAGTCGATTCCGGCGATCGCGCCGAGCAACCCGAGCAAATTCAGCCAGCCTGTGTACCAGCCCCACTTACGACCGCCGAGCTGCTCCGCCTGGTAGTACAGCGCCCCGGAGGTCGGATAGGCGGAGGTCACCTCGGCCAGCGCGGCGCCGATGAACAGCACCATGGCGCCGACGAGCACCCAGCCCCACAGCATCACGGACGGGCCGCCGGTGTTCAGGCCGAATCCGTACAGCGTCATGCAGCCGGACAGGACACTGATGACGGAGAAGGAGATGGCGAAGTTCCCGAACGGTCCCATGCGCCGAGTCAGTACGGGCTCGTAGCCGAGCTCCCGCAGATACGTATCGTCCGGCTTTCGGGGCGTGGCACGGTGGGTGGAATTCAAACGGGACATGGACGACCTCCAAGGTTCAGGGGAAGTGAGACTGGGCGGGTTCATGCCAATCTGGGACGGGATGGGCAGCCGATGTTGATCACGGGTGCGGTCCGGCGCGCGGCTTGTGGGTGCGGGCGTAGGAAAGGGACTCGGCTCGCGCTCGAAGAAGCAGCGCCCCGCCGGGGTCTGGTCCTGCGGCTCCGTCATGGGCCGAAGTCCACGGCTCATGGGCCGCGTACGAGCCCATCGCCTCGAACACCTCGGCTGCTTCCAGGTACTGGTGGCCCGCCCACAACGCATAGGCAAGAAGGTTCAGATCAGCCACCGAACGCTGCTCGGCGTTCGTCTTGTGGAACCAGTCGTGGAAGGCGTTCAGCGTGCAGTCGAGCGTCGACTCGTGCGCCCACTGGCGCCGCCACAGCGGATCGGCGCGCGATCGCCGACGCTGCTCGATCTGCGCGTACGCGGGCAGAAGCAGCAGTGGCGATCCGACAGGTCGCTGCGACGCGATCCACCGTCCGAAGTCAAAGATCGCGGCCAAGGAAGCCGCGCGCGGTCCCTCAAGGGCGAGCAGGAACTGCAGAACGCGGTGGTAGGCCTCGCGGTTGTACGGATCCCGCTGGTTGACTTCGTAGAGCAGTCCCCACGGACCACTGGGCAGCATCGGTTCGGCGGATATAAGGCGGTGTTCACGCCGCAGTTGCCGTGTGTCGATCTGAGCCAACGCCACCAGGCAGACCCACGGCACAGGATCGTGCTGCGCACGACGAGCTGTCAGCAAGGCCTCACGCCGCGCCTTGATCTCGAACTCCGAGGTCTGTGGATGCTGTTGACGGTGTGCACGCAACGCCCGCTCGACGGCCACGCGCACGTTCATCAGTTGCGCGTCGTAACTGCCGGGCTCTTCGGCGAGCCACACGCCGACCACGTCCGAGCGGGCCGCTGCCACCGCCAGCAGTTGGGTACGTGACGTTCGCAGCCCCCAACGGGTGCCCGTATCCAGCAGCAGCTCCCGTGCCGTTCTCCAACGGCCAGCCTCTAACTCGACTAGGGCGACGCGCAGGTCGTCGTCGTGGCCGGCCGGGTGATACACGAGACGCATCAGAGTCCCTCGCCACAGACGACGCGACGCCGGCGAGCGGGATCGGGGCCGTTCCTCCGATGCGTGCGGACCATACGAGGTGGCGTGCTCTCCTGGACGGATGTGAATGTCATCGGGGGCCTTAGGCAGGTGGGGGGATGCGGATGAGGCCGCGAAGGGCATGGGTGAACCGCTGTCCGAGCGGCGGGAGGCTGGGTACCGAGTCAGTCGTCCTAGAAGCGGATCTGGCCGATCATGTCCGCGATGCTGGTAACGAAGCGGTTGATGTTCGGGGCCATGGACGTACTCGCCAGGAAGAACCCGAAGAGCACGCAGACGATCGCTGGTCCGGGCTTAACGGATTTCGCACGGAACAGAACGACCACGAGGATGCCGAGCACCAGGACTAAGGAGATGCTCAGGGCCATCAGGAGGCCGCTTCCTCCGCTGACCCTCGCCGCTCCCTGCGTGCCTGGCTCAGCGCACGGCGGAGCGCATCGGGCCGGGTCAGCGATCGCGGGCCGCTCGGGAGGACATGCCAGTGCATCCCCGGAGGTGTCGTGCTCTCGGCGGACGGCACGACGACGTGGCATTTCTGGCCCAGCGCGACAGTCCCCGGCTCATCCCAGCGGGCCGCGGTACCCACGGGAACCAGGAAGTACAGCCGAGGCTCCGGCCCACCGGCGTCCAGGATCACCGGGCCGACCGGCTCGTCGCCCTCGTTGAGGATCTCGATCGCGCGCCGGCCCAGGTCCTCCACAGCGCGTACGGCATCCCACCATTCGCCCGCGGAGCACAGCTCGGGCTCTTCACCGATGGGCATCCAGCGCGGCGGTAGCGCACGAGCTGCTGGATTGGCGTCAGACATGGAAACGGCCTCCTCACCACTATGTGTAAGGAGACCATTCCACTCAGCAAGTTCTGTGCGCGGACAGCTTGTCCGTGGGTTTCACTCGCCAAACCCCTTGACAGGAGATCAAGTTGAGCTCATACCCGCCCAACTGCCGAATGCTGAGAGCTCGTTGGAGGGGTGGGCGTCCACCCTGAGCAGTGCCGCAGTGGTCTCACGCACGGACGGGTGGAAACGCGTGTGGTTCGGAGCAACCTTCCGAGCACGCTTGAGATCGCTGAAGGCACCAGCCCGGTCGCCCACGGCGAGCTTCGCGGAAGCCACGTCGATGAAGTGGTGACTCGACCGCTCCCCGACGGTCGTGGCCGGCGGCGTCCACTCGCCGCCAGAAACCGGAGACCACTCGGTGAGGCGGGCGAGAGCCTGCTCGGTGTCGCCCATGTCGATCATCGCGTGCACCTCGTGGATGCGGATGTTCGTCGGACCGAACGACATCTCGTACGCCAGGGAATCACGGTTGCCCGCCATACCTGCCACCTGCTCGGCTTCGCGCAGGTACGCATCCGCACGATCCGAGTTGTTCTCGCGGGCTTCCAGCACGGCCAGCTTCAACAGCAGCGCACCGTCGACAGCGAGCGCGTCATCCGTAAAGGATCGCTCCGGCTGGAACCTCTCCAACTCGGTCCGCAGCGCGAGGAGCTTGCGGCGAGCAGGCGAGTAGGCGCCCTGGCGGAGCATCGCCCCTGCGACCAGGTAGCCGGCCGTGAACTGCATCAGCGGGTCGCCGGAGTGGTCAGCCGCCCAACGGACCCGCTCCAGCGCCGTGTTCGACAGATCGTGGTGGCCCATCTTGTGGGCCAGCGAGTTCACGGCGCGGTAGGCGCGCGCCAGGTGCCAGAACGCCTTGCCCTGATCGCCGTTGCCACCGCCGAGGGCCACGTGCGTCAACTCGGTGATGATCGGCGGCAGCAGGGGGCCCATCGGGGCGTACCGGGCGTCGCGGCGCAGGGCCGCCACCTGGTCGACTTCCGAGGCGAGCACGGGCAGCGCCCTGGGAGCGATCTCCAGGTCGTCGGGGCTGTCGTAGCAGAGCAGGAGGCGGCGAAGCTCAGGGATGACGGCATGGACGCCGTCCTCGGCCTCCGGCTCGCCATAGTACGGCTGGCCGGTCAGAACCTCAGGGCCGAAGCGCAGCGCCTTGGCGAGCGCCAGCACCAGTGAGGGTGAAGCCTTCCGCGCGCCCGACTCCAGCTTCTGCACGTAGCTCGGGGAGACTGCGACCTTCTGTGCCAGTTGAGCGGCAGACAGCTTCCGTGTCCTGCGAGCGATACGGAGACGGTCTCCCAGCGTCAGGTTTTCAGTCATCGGTGGACGTGTCCCTTCGCGATGAAGCACTTCGATCAGAGTACGGATAATGTCCAAGCCTGCGCCCGTGGTCGCCAACTGTTAACAGAGCCGATGGCATCGCGCCCCCGACGTGGAACTGCAGAACCGACCAGAGGTAGCTTGCATCTCCCTACCGGACCTCCGACCGAGTGGTCGAAGTGGGGCATGTCGGGACGATGCGGGCAGAGGGTGAGTAGGACTGTCGCTCCCCAGTCAAGAGGTGCGCAGCGAACTACCTACGGACAGATTGTCCGCGCGATTCCTCCACGTGCCGGAAACCCGCGTTCGCCGCCCGGTCGCAGACCGTAGCCAGGCGCATGCGCCAACCTGATGCACCGGTGCGGACCCACGCACGCTCGCAGCCAC
The DNA here is from genome assembly GCF_014216315.1 of Streptomyces finlayi. Classification (NCBI taxonomy): domain Bacteria; kingdom Bacillati; phylum Actinomycetota; class Actinomycetes; order Kitasatosporales; family Streptomycetaceae; genus Streptomyces; species Streptomyces finlayi. The sequence continues at coordinate 4,247,643 of NZ_CP045702.1, read as the reverse complement.
AGGGCGGTGCCGTCCTGGCCGAAGGCAAGGAGTCGGGAACGGCTGAAGCCGAACGGTCCTTCGTGTTGTGGGACATCGACCGCACGCCGCTGTACGTCGGCGAGATCGATCGGCAGGTCTACCGGGAGGCCTTTGCGGAGATCGTCGGGTACCCGGTCGAGCATCTGCCGGCCCGCGGCACGGGCGTCACGATGCCGCTGGCGATCCGCGCGATGCTCCTGGACAACGGCGTTCCTGATGGCCGGGCGCCGGGGAAGAACATGAGGGGGCCGACGGCAGGTCCCAGGGGAAGTCGGCGGGAGCGACGTGCAGGGCACACGACGGCCACGGCGGCGTCATCGAACAGCGACTGCGTGTGCAGGCGATCACGGATCATCTCGCGCGCCTGCTTCGGACGGTGGAATGCGGGCCGTAGCACACAGATCCTGTTCGTCAGGGGCTGCTGCAGAAGATTCCTACGGACAGCTTGTCCGCTCACGGCGATAGCAGAGTGGAATGGTCTCTGCACACCCAGTCGCAAGGGGGCGTTCCTATGGAGTCCGGCGCACGGTTACCCGTCCAAGCGTGGCCGCACCAGTCGATGAGGGGCTTTCCGGCCACCACCCGCAGACGTTCCGCAGCATTCCAGCCGACGACCGTGACCACTGCGCTTGATTTCGGCGATCTCCTTCACAAGCAAGTGATTGGTACTAAATTCCACCGTCGCGGCGCCCACCTAGGGCTTCTGCGGTCCCTCCCGAAGAGGCCACGCCTCACACGATCGGAGCATGACGTAGATCACGTTCACTTGGTCGGGGCGGGCGGGAAGGCATGGGTGGGCAGCCGCGCCTCCAACCTCATTGACGGGAAGCCGGCACGCGTGCCTCGTTCTACCGAGGACTGCCCGGCGCAGGGGGCCGCACCTGTCGAGACGAATGCCGCGCCGGTAACGCGGCATCGCACTACTCGGGAGGGCCATCGGGCTGTTATCGCATCAGGAAGGTGTTGTTTGGTGGGGGTTAACGGCGATATGCGGCTGCCGCGCAGGCGCCCAGCCAACGGGTCCGACTGCCAATCACCGCCACCATCCGTCCGAGAGGTGCTGTATCGCGTCAGTCTCGGACTTCCCATCGCTTCGGGGACGGTTGGACGCGCGATGCTCGACCTCGCGGCTCTCCCTGACCACGCGGCCCGGGACAACCTGTTGACTGCCGTGCTGACAGGTCTCATGGCTCGCGGTCCAGCTGAAAGCGATGTCGTCGAGGTTCTGCGTGCGGCCCTCTCACTCGACGAGGTGGAGACTGTCGATCTCCCCTCACCTTCGGGGTCACGCCTATTGCTCCTCGCCGGAAGCGGTAAGAAGGGGATCAAGTCCTTCAACGTCTCGACATCGAGCGCGATCGTAGCCGCCGCAGCCGGCGCCTCCGTGGTCAAGATGGGCTCACGGGCCACATCCTCCGTCATGGGTTCACGGGACCTCGCGGAGAGCCTCGGCCTACCGCACAGCCGTACCCGCTCAAGCATCATTACGGCGGTCGAGCGTTCACGCTTGGCGTTCGTCCCGATCGAGGACATGATTCCCGTCCTGGACCAGGTGTACGGGGGCCGATTCCACGTCCTCAACCCACTCAGCTTCGGCCTGGCTGCCCTTGCGGCGCGACTTCGCGGTGGGGTCCTGGTCTTCGGCCTCGCGCACCCGAAGGTCGATTTGGCAGCCCGCGTGCTTGGCCGTCTCGGGGTCTCGGAAGCACTCGTCGTGGCTTCGGGCAACCCCGCCGGCTACTTCGCCGACGAGTTCGGGCTGGGGAATCGTTCCCTCACCTGCCGTCTGACAGGCGGCACCGTCGGCGCAGTCCACACGTTCGAGGCAGATGACCTGAAAAACCTGGGGTTGAGCTCGCCGAACTCCGTCCACCCACCAAGATCAGCGACGGAGGCGGTGCAGTGGGTGCTGGACGCCCTCGCCGGAGAAGGGAACCCGGCGCATGTACATCTGATCGCCTTGAACAGCGCTGTGATGCTGATGACAGCCGGGCTCGCCCGGGACTTGGCGGATGGCTACGGCCAGGCGGAGGCGGCGATCAACAGCGGGCGAGCGTGGGCGAAAGTCGAAGCACTCAGGGAGGAAGCACTGTGCCAACAAACGATATAGCCGTTGGGAACGCGGTCGAGCCAGGGCTCGATCCCGACCTCTACTTCCTTCCGTACGGCTATGAACAGCGGGGTACGCCGGAGTACTTCGTCGATGACGAACAGGACGGTGTCGTCTGGCAGCCGGACGTCTATCCCTTTGCCGCCCAGGCGGCGCTGGCCAACGACTGCGACGTGGTCATCGACCTCGGCTGCGGACGTGGTGGCAAGCTCGTCACCCTGCAAGCCGCACAGCCCGATTGGAAGTACATCGGCGTCGACATCGGCCCCAACATCGCCTGGTGTCAGCAGAACCTGCCGTTCGGGCAGTGGGTCGAAGCGGACTTAGAGACGTGCCGCGCACTTCCGCTACCTGTCGAAGTGCTTCGCCGGACTGTCCTGGTCTGTTCGGACGTGCTTGAGCATCTTGTCCATCCCGAGGTTGCGATGGACCTCATCGGATCGCTCCTCCACGGTGGTGCGCGAGCGGCGGTGCTGTCGACCCCGGCACGCGAGCTGCGGGCCGGCCCCGCGGACCCGGGCCCTCCCCGCAATACCTCCCATGTCCGAGAGTGGGCCAGCCGGGAGTTCTGTGCGTTTGTTCGGGCACGAGGGTTGGAGATCGCCGACTTCTCGCTCACCCGTAGCGACGACGCCGGGGGAGGCAAGACCACCCAGTTGGCACTCATCCAGAGCAGGGTGGAGCCGGAGAAAGGCGCTGCACGATGAGGCTGCCGCATCGTCCTCGCGTGTTGTGGATTCCGTACGCGCAGCGAGGCAGCCTCTATCCGATCGTTCCGGCAGTGCAGGCGCTGGGAGGCCTGGGTACGGACACTATGCTTCTGGGCCTGCCGAGCTTGAAGCCTCTCGCTGACACGCTTGGCACGCGCTTCATGGCCTATGAGTCCAGCATCACCTATGACTGGTCCCGCGCCGAGGGACGCGACCAGCACGGTCTGGGCCCTGCCGGCGGCACCAGTTGGTTCCATCACCGGGTGGCCTCCGAGTACGCCGAGATCGAACGAGCCACACGGCTGTTCCGCCCTGACGTCCTGCTGGTTGACTCCTTCGTCATCGGTGCCGGCCTTGCCGCTGAACATCTCGGCGTCCCCTGGGCCTCCTACGTGCACTATCTGTTCGACGAAGGTGCCGAGACCGATGCGATGCACCGCGTCTGGTGGGAGAAGACCGGTGTCCCGGAGATCGAGGCGTACTCCGCTTGGTGGGACGGAGTCCGGGGGGCGGTCGGTCTCGGCCCTGAACCGAGGGAGCGGCAAGAGGCACCGTGGTTCCGGATGTCTCCGCAATGCACCTTCCTCCTCGGCCATCCGCACCTTCGCCGGGGCACTCGCCCACTACCGCACTTCGTCACCCGGACCTCGCTGCCCCCGTGGGACGAGCCCGGGCCGGCTTCTGCGGCCGCCAGCGCGAGTACGGCTTCCGGAGGGCGTTCCCGTGTCCTGGTCGCCAACAGCAGCGCCTGGCAGGACGATGTCGACCTCGTACGCGCGTCCCTGGAAGGGCTCTCGGACACGGACATGGAAATCTTGGTGACCGTCTCGGCGGACCACCCTCTCGGCGTCGGGACTCCGCGCAACGCCACGGTGCTGGGCTACTACCCGCACGCCGACGTGCTGCCGTCGGTGGACGCGGTGGTCACGACCTCTGGGTATGGGATCACCAGCAAGGCGTTGTGGTTCGGCAAGCCGCTCGTCACCGTGCCTCGTGCCCGCGACCAGCACTATGTGGCGGCAGCCGCACAAGAGGCCGGGTGTGGACTCACCGTCGCATGGCCGCCCAAACCGGACGCTGTCGCTACGGCCGTCGACACCGTGCTGTCTTCCCCTGCCCTCCAGGAGCACGCCCGCCGCTTGTCCGGCCCGATGCCCGGTTTCCCGTCGGCGAGCGATGTCGCTGCCGAGGTCCTTTCCCTCGCCCGGAGGACGTGATGGGTAGCCGGACGAAAGTGGTGCATGCACCCGCCCGCACTCCGTATGCCCGCAAACTCACGAGCGAGCACGTCGAAATCGTCAACGGCACTGCACCGCACGGCGCTGAAGCAGTGCCTCGGGACATGTCGCTGCGATGGTTGCTCGAACACAGACCCTTCAACTGGTTCGACGTTCTGCACCTGCACCACGTCGAGTTCGACGACCTGCCGACTCTGAAGTCCGTCCTGTCAGAATGCGCCCGATTCCGCCGACGCGTGATCTTCACTGCCCATGACATCAGCCCCGTCTTCAGCGGCAGAATCGACTACCACCGCAAGCTGCGCGCCCTGGTGAACGCGCGCGTCCCCTTCGTCTGCCTGACCGAGGCGTCAGGGGCCGAGATACGCAGACGGTTCGGCAACCAGGTGGAAACCGTCACGATCCCGCACGGGTACGTCGTCCCGCCCAACGCCGTTCCCCGTCACCGGCCTCCGGGCAGTGGGCATGCGCGGTATTTTCTGTTCGGCTCGCTGCGGGACAACCGCGACATCACTACGGTGCTGTACAACTGGCGCTTCGGCCGCCACCAGCACGACACCTCCCTTTCGATGCTGCTCAGGGCGCCGGGTTACATCAACTTGCAGCAGGAGCACGACCGTTGGGCGGCGCTGCTCGCTACTGCCGTAGCTGAGCCTCGTCTCCAGGTAGATGTCCTGCCCTTCCCCACCGATGAGGAAGTGGCGGAGACGGCGTCCGGATGCGACGCCCTGATCCTGCCGTACCGATGGGGATCGCACTCGGGACAGTTGGAACTCGCCTTCGACCTCGGACTGGTGCCGGTGGCCTCCGCTGTGGGCTACCTCCGTGATCAGTACCGCTGTCATACGGGAGTAATCGACGAGCCCGTGTGGTTCGACTGGTCCGACGGGGCCGAGTACGCCTACGGAGCCCGGTTCCTCACCGCGCTCGACGAGGTGGCCGAGCGCCTCCGCAAGGGGCACCATCTCGCTCCGACAAAGGAGTTCAGCGAGCACCGGATCAAGGAGCATGCGGCGATCATGGCCACCTACCTGGAGGTCTACACACGCCCATGGACGTAGATCCCGCAGCATCAGCCAAGGTCGTCGGCAACATGCCCCCCAATATTTCGGTGTGCATCCTCAGCCACAACTACGCCCACTTCCTGCGCCAGGCCGTAGAGAGCTGCCTGGCGCAGGAGCCCGGCGACTACCGCCTGGAGGAGATCGTCGTCCTGGACGACGGATCGACCGATCGGACCTTGGAGGTGTGTGCCGAATTCGGCTCTCGGATTCGGGTGATCCCGCTGCCGCACCGTGGGTTTGCGGCGACACTGACGGAGAGCGTCCGGCACTGCCGTGGCGACTGGGTGGCTTTCCTGGACGCCGATGACTGGTTCGCGCCGGCGAAGCTCCGTACCGCGTCCGGCTATCTCCGGACCGGCGCCATGCTCGTGCAGCACTGGGAGCACGTTGTCGACGGTGACGGCAGCCCTCTGCTGCCCGATCCCCACCCGGGCGGCAACACGAGCACCATCATCGTCGACCGTGCTGCTGCCCTGAAACTGCTGCCGGTGACGAACGAGAAGTTCTTCCACGTGCTCGACGACCTCGGTCTCGGCGCCCGGATGACGCACCCTCTGACGTTCTACCGGGTACACGGCGACAACATGACCGATCGAGCCACCCCTGGTGCCCACCAGGAGTACATGGCGGATGTCTGCGGCGAAATCGCAGTCCGCCTCGCCGACCTTCGGATCACCCCTCCCCCGTGGGCCAGTCGGAGTGCGCTGCGTCGGCTGACATGGCACTACCGGGCGGAGGCCCGAGCCCACGAGGTAGAAGCAGCCCTGCAACGAGGTCGTCGGCGATCGGCCTGGGGGCCGCTGCTGCGCGAACTGGCGTCGACCGTGCTGGCGGGCCGCAACTACCGCGACCGGGGCCCCAGCATTCACAGCGTGTTGACCGGCCGCCCCTGCGTCCGCCTGGCCCCGTCACCGCAGGAGGAGCCGTGACCATCCCTTCGCCCGGCCCCCGCGCGTACCCACAGGCTCTGGTGCTCGACCTGTTCGGGACACTGGTCGACGCGCCGACACGAGCGCAACGACTCCAGGCAGCCGAGACGATAGCCGCAGCCACCGCGGTACCCGCCGCGGTCATCGAACAGGCGTACATCGACAGTTGGGCCGAACGCCATGATGGACGGTTGCCGACGCTCGACTCGCTCAGCGAACATCTCTGGCAGCGCTGCGGCGAAGGCACGCCAACTCCGCATGACCTGTGCACCGTCCTCCTGCGGCTGGCCACCGCCCGGCTCTCTGCGTCACCCGACGTAGTTGCCGTCCTGCGGACGCTTCGCGAGCGCGGTCTCCGGATCGCGGTGCTCAGCGACGCGTCCGCCGACATCGCCGAGGCATGGCAGGGCTCCGCGCTCAGCGAATCCGTCGACGTCGCGGTCTTCAGTTGCCGCGCGGGAGCCGTCAAACCGCATATCAGCCTCTACCGCGCGGTGACGGGACAACTCGGCGTCGCGCCACAGGACACGATGTACTGCGGAGACGGCGGAGGCGACGAACTGCGCGGAGCGACCGCCGCCGGCCTGACCGCGGTTCGCGTCGAACGCAGAGGCGGCCCCTCAACCATTGCCTTCGGCGACAGGCCCTGGCACGGCCCTTCCATCAGCGGCGTCGAACAACTACCCGCCTTCATGCTGGCCTCGCGAGCACCACGACGACCGAAGGAGGGGGATGTATGAAGGCATGGGAAGTACGCGAGGGCACGCTGTCGTGGTCACGCCTGGCGCGCCCGGAACCGCGGCCGGACCAGACGCTGGTCGAAGTGGCGTTCTCAGGTGTGTGCGGAAGCGACCTGGCCAAGATCACCAAGTCGCCCATTCCCACGCCTGGTCACACCTGGCGCCCAGGCCACGAAGTCGTCGGCTGGGACCTCAGTACCCCCTCCGGCCCTCTTGTGGTGGTCGATCCCCTTGTCCCCTGCGACAGTTGCGCGAACTGTGCGACGGGAGCGATCCATCTCTGCCCGGGCATCCTTCGGCTGGGCTGGGACCTGCCCGGAGGATTCGCAGAGTTCGTCGTTGCACCCCGCCGCAACGTACTGCCTCTGCCTGAGGGGGCCGACCCCGCACAGGCCGTCCTCGCAGACGCCCTCGCGGTCGCTGTCCATGGCATCCGCTGCGGCTTGTCGAACCATCGCCCTGGAAACCTTGCCGTCGTCGGCTCCGGCCCGCTCGCTCTCTGCAGCGCGGCTTACGCCGCTTCCCACGGCTGGTCAGTCACCGTACTCGTCCGCAACGCCGGCAAGCTGGCCGCCGTGGCCGAGCACATAGACGCCACCTTCACGTCCCTCCACGAGGCCCCGAGGAACGGATTCGACGCCGTGGTGGACGCCGCGAGTGGCCGGGACGACCGCCCTCTCGACGCCGCCTTGTCCCTTGTCCGCGACGGCGGCACTGTCCTCGTACAGAACGCCTACGATCCGGGCGTGCGCCTGCACCACGACCTGCGGAACGTCTTCCGCCGGTCGATCACCATCACCGGATCGTTCAGCTACTGCCGCCGGCACGGCACCGGCGACCTGCCGGAGGCCCTGCAGGTGCTTGCCCAGCGCCCGGCGTGGGCTGACCCGCTGGTCGGGTGCCGATTCCCGCTCCGCTCCCTGCCTTCGGCTGTCGCGGCCGTCACCACTGGTACGGGCATTCGACCGATCAAAGCCGTACTCGTTGCCGAAGCGGCTTCGCCCGCATGACCTCGCCGAGGAGAGACCGTGACCGCCGAACCCGTACTGTTCTCCGAGGACTACTACCGGAGCATCGTCAAGGAATACGGATACAGCCCCTTCGATCTCCAGAGGTTCGACTTCGACCTGGCCGGGTTGAGCCAGAATGAACTGAACCTCCGCTATCTCTGCCATCATGCGGCCGACCGCTATACAGCCGCATCCGCAAGGAGCCGAATCGTCACAACAGGATTCGGAATGTCCGGACCACCCCACATGGCAACCGCCTCTCACATCATGAAGATGGTGCGCCTGCAAAACGGCGGAGAGAAGTGCCAGATCGTTTTGGGAGATCTCGACGCCTATAACGGTCGCGGACGGTCCTACGAGTTCACCAGCGAGCTCTCCGAACGCTTCCGTCTCTTCGCGCAACGTCTGGGATTCGACGAGACGAAGGGAATCCTCCGCAACCAGCGAGACCATAACGAAGCCCTGACCAATATGTACCTGCTCGGGCGATACACCCAGGAGAACGACTTCCTGACCGCCGAGGAGGACAACCACGCGTACTACGTCGCACGCGGCATTGTGGACGCGACCATGACCTTCCGCCGCCGCCTCTCACTTGCCCTGATGGCCTCCGACTTCGTCACCCTGGGCCAGACCCACGAAGCCGTCCTAGTGCTCCTGGGTGTCGACGAGCACAAATACGTACGATTCGCGCAGGAGGTGGCCCACCGGTTCGATGACGACGCACCCTTGAGCGGCGGCTTCATTCTGGCCGCCCTGTACGCTCGACTCAACTCGGGGTTCAACGGCCACCCCAAGTTCTCGAAGAGCATCCCGGGGTCAGGGATCAGCGTCGAAACGCCGCACGACGAAATCGTCCGGCTCGTCCAGGACGACAATTGTCAAGACCCTGCGTCGTCGCCCGTTTTCCAACTGATGCATCAGATGACCTACTGTCCCCACGAGGATCTCATGCGCATCCATCAAGACTGCGCCGAGAACAATCACCGATGGAATTCGGAGAAGAGAAAGTTCGCGGATTTCCTGGTGCACGTTAAAGAGCTGTGGCCATGAAAAACGCCAGCATCGGACACGTTCCCTCAGGTATACTTCGCCCGTCCTATGAGCGAGCCTTCGATCCATACAGGAACCCCATGACACGCCTTGGCGAATCCGAAGCGCGAGCCCTTGAGCTGCTCGCGCAGGACCTCTCCTCTGACAAGACCGTCGAGGACCTTCTGGCCGAGACCAGCGCCAGGCGTCAGCTTGACCTGTCCGACCTCAGTCCCAAGGAGCAGGCTGAACTGATCGCCGGCCGAACCGTCGGCATTCTGCCCTCGCTGGACTCTCTGACTTCGGCCATCGACGTGGCTAGGAGCGAAGGCAGGCCGCTGCGGGTCAAGCTCGGCATCGATCCCACCTCCGCCGATGTCCACCTCGGCCACACCGTCCCAATGATCATCCTCAGCCGGTTCCAGAGGATGGGACACCATGTGGTGCTCATCATCGGTGACATCACCGCGAAGATCGGCGACCCCTCCGGCCGGTCCGACGAGCGGCCTCCGCTGACAGACGAGGACATCGCCAAGAACCTGGCCACCTACCGAGACCAGGTGGCACCGTTCTTCGATTTCCAGCGAGCGGACTTCCGCCACAACAGCGAGTGGCTCGCCGAGATCCGGCTGCCTGAGCTAATCGGGGTGCTGTCTCAGATCCCCGTATCGATGTCTTTGCAGCGAGAGGACTTCCGAACCCGCCTCGCCCAGGGCCAGGGCTTGGCGATGTCGGAGTTCATCTACGCCGTGGTCATGGCGATCGACTCCGAGAAGATCCACGCCGATATCGAGCTTGGTGGCGTCGACCAGCTGCTCAACATGCAGATGGGCCGCAAGGTCATGGAGATCGCCGGCCAGAAGCCGCAGTTGGTCATCAGCATGCCGCTGATCGAAGGCACCGATGGCACCGGGGCCAAGATGAGCAAGAGCAAGGGGAATTACATTCCCTTGACTGCCGCCTCGGACGACATCTTCGGCAAGATCATGTCGATTCCGGACCGGCTGACCGTGCCCTACCTCAAGGCATGGACTGAATGGACCGACACCGAGGTGGACGCCGCTGTCACCCGGATCGAGAACAAGACCCTGCACCCGATGGACCTGAAGAAGGTTCTCGCCGGCGAAGCCGTCGCGGCTGTGCACGGCCGCGAGGCAGCGGCTGCCGCCCGTCGGCACTTCACCTCCCAATTCTCCAAGCGCAGTTTCAGCGACGTCGAGTCACTGCCCGTCGTGGACGCTTCACACGGCGGCGAATCGGTGGGCGCCGTACTGACCCAGGTGCTGGAGTTCACGCCCAGCATGTCCGCGGGCCGCCGCCTTGCCAAGCAGAACGGTCTGCGCGTCGTAGTGGAGACCGAGGAAGGCCAACGAACGGTGAACCTGTCGGAAGACGACATCGTCCGTCCTCTGCACGAGACCGTGACCGCCGCCCTCGCTGCCGCTGGCCTGGTGGGAGTCTCTGACACCGTCTACCTCAAGGTTGGCCGCAAGGTGGCCAAGATCGACGGCGTGTAGCGCAGAGCAGCCGCGCCGAAACCAGCTCCACGCATCAGGCACCAGTGGGGCGTGTTTGTGCATCCAACGATGCACAAACACGCCCCGTACCAGTCGCATTCTGGAGGGGAAGTCCGAAGTGTTGGTATTCGCGCTCAAGCCAGGCCACGACGGGACCGTCGCCGTAATCCGCGACCGGCAGCTGCTGTACTCCCTGGAGTCCGAGAAGGACTCCTTCGGACGCTACGCGGCCGTGAACGTCAACACCATCCTCGACATCGCCGAACACGTCGACCAGCTGCCCGACGTCGTGGCCCTCGGAGGATGGCGCGAGCAGGGGGCCATGCGGCACCGCTCGATCGGCGCCGGCTACGACGGGCTCGACGCCCTCACCCAGCGCCCGATGCGGTTCTTCGGCAAGGAGGTACGCCTCTTCAGTTCCTCACACGAGCGCTCCCACCTCATGATGGCCCTCGGTATGGCACCGCGGGGCGAACACCCACTGCAGACCGTCCTCGTATGGGAAGGAGACACCGGTGCCTTCTACCTCGTCGACCAGCATTTCAAGGTCGTCAAGCACATACCCGTGCTCACCGAGCCCGGAGGCCGCTTCTCCTTCCTGTTCGCCCTCGCCGACCCGAGCTTCCCCGACGAGGGTGCGCTGCCCCGGCTGAACGACGCCGGAAAACTCATGGCCCTGGCGGCCTACGCCAATCCCGAGGACGCCGACGCGGACATCAGCGCCACCGTGGACCGGCTGCTGAAGACCGACAGTGTGTACCCGGCCCCCAAGAAGGACTTCCGCGACTGCGCGCTGTACAACGCCGGCGTCGAGTCCCAAGTGACCAAGACGGCCGCCGCCCTTCTCACCCAGCGGATCTTCGCCTTGTTCGCAGACGCGGCCCGCGAACACCTACCGGCTGGCACTCCCCTGCGCATCTCGGGCGGCTGCGGGCTCAACTGCGACTGGAACGCCGAGTGGGCCAACCTCGGCCACTTCTCCTCGGTGTTCGTCCCTCCCTGCACCAACGACTCCGGTTCAGCCATCGGCACCGCGATCGATGCGCTCACCACCATGACCGGCGACCCCTACATCGACTGGAACGTGTACAGCGGACTGGACTTCGTCCACGACACACGGCCAGAACCGGCCTTGTGGCAGCGCACCGCACTCGATCATCGAGCACTGGCACAAGCCCTCGGCCAAGGACGCGTGGTGGCCTGGGTCCAGGGCCGCTGGGAGATCGGGCCCCGTGCACTGGGCAACCGCTCGCTGCTGGCCGAGCCATTTCGGCAGGACACCAAAGACCTCCTCAACACCATCAAGCAGCGCGAGACCTACCGCCCCATCGCACCGTGCTGCCGAATCGAGGACGTCGACACGGTCTTCGACGGAGCCTTCGAAGATCCCTACATGCTGTACTTCCGTAAGGTCAGGCGTTCCTCGACCGTCCAGGCCGTCACGCACGTGGATGGATCCGCCAGGGTCCAAACCGTCAGCCGAAACAGCAATCGGGAACTTCACACCCTGCTCTCCGCCTTCGCAGCCGAACACGGCGTCGGTGTCCTGTGCAACACCTCCCTCAACTTCAACGGCCACGGATTCATCAACCGGATGTCGGACCTCGTGCGCTACTGCGAAGCACGAGGCATCCACGACATGGTCGTCGGCGACCAGTGGTTCCAGAGGCTCCCACAAGTGTGAAAGGAGTCCATTTAGGTGGCCGCAGCGGCAGGAGGCCGGCTTGGGCTCCCTGGCGATGGTGGAGCTGTCCATGCTCGGACGCGGTTCGTGCTTGCCAACCCAATGCTGGAAGTCGAGGATCTTCGTGACCATCGCGCTTTGCCTCGCCTCCTCGTGCTGCCTGGTCGCTAGTCACCTCTATTCGCTTTCGCCCCGATCGCCCAGATATGTTCGCTGCTTCCGCAGTGCCCCCTGTCCTCGCAAGGCAGGTCTGTGACTCTAGGGTGATGAAGAGGCGCTGCCGGTTAGGCTGCCTTGACGAATCTGGTGCGATCTTGCCGGTACGCGGGTGCGCACCTCTGACTGGAACGGGGAACCGAAGCTCAGTGGCCACGACGGTGCACGACATCCTCAAGATGATCCGCGACGGCTCGGAGACGAACCGCGATCTCGGAACGCGCTTCGAGCAGCTCATGGTCCAGTACCTGCGTACCGACCCGCAGTACACCGGCCACTTCAGCGACGTGTGGATGTGGACCGACTGGCCGGGCAACGGCACCAAGATCGACACCGGCATCGACCTCGTGGCCCGGGAACGGGACACTGGTGACTTCTGCGCGATCCAGTGCAAGTTCTACGAGCCGGATCACATCCTTCAGAAGGCGGACATCGACTCCTTCTTCACCGCCTCCGGCAAGGCACCCTTCACCAGCCGCATGATCATCTCCACCACCGACAAGTGGGGCAAGAACGCCGAGGACGCGCTCAACAGCCAGCAGATCCCGGTCACCCGGATCGGTCTGGCCGATATCGCGCAGAGCCCCGTCGACTGGGACATCGTCTGGCCCAAGCCCGGCGAGAACCTCCAACTGCACCTTGAGCGTAAGAAGTCGCTGCGCCCGCACCAGGAAGAAGCCGTCGACGCGGTCTTCGAGGGCTTCACCAGTCACAATCGCGGCAAGCTGATCATGGCGTGCGGCACCGGCAAGACGTTCACCTCGCTGAAGATCGCCGAACGGGTCGCAGCGGAGAAGGGCGGCGACGAGCCGACCCGCGTCCTCTTCCTCGTGCCGTCGATCTCGCTGCTGTCACAGACCCTGCGGGAATGGACCGCCCAGAGCCAGACGCCGCTGCACAGCTTCGCGGTCTGCTCAGATGCCAAGGCCAGCAAGCAGACGGTGAACAGCGACAACCAGGACATGAGCAGCCATGACCTGGCCTTCCCCGCCACCACCGATCCCGCCCGGCTGATCCAGCAGATGAAGCGGGCCGAAACCACCCACGGCCTCTCCGTAATCTTCTCCACATACCAGTCGATCACCACCGTCGCCCAGGCACAGAAGACCGGCCTGCCCGACTTCGACCTCATCCTGTGCGACGAAGCCCATCGCACCACCGGCGTCACCCTGGCCGACAAGGTCGGCAAGGACGAGTCGCAGTTCGTCAAGGTTCACGACAACGCCTTCCTCAAGGCCGACCGGCGTCTGTACATGACCGCGACGCCGCGTCTGTTCAACGACGAGACCAAGTCCGACGCCAAACAGAACGACGCTGTCCTGTGCTCCATGGACGATGAGACGCTGTACGGCCCGGAGTTCCACCGACTCGGTTTCGGCAAAGCCGTCAAACAGGGCCTGCTCACCGACTACAAGGTCCTCATCCTCACCGTCGATGAAGAGTACGTCGCCTCCTCCCTCCAGCAGCAGTTCGCCGACCAGAACAGCGAGTTGTCACAGCTCGACGATGCCGTGAAGATCGTCGGCTGCTGGAACGGCCTGGCCAAGCGGTCGGGAAGCTTCGCCGATGGCACCGGCTTCCAGCCAGGCGAGGCCCCGATGAAACGCGCGGTCGCCTTCGCCAAGAACATCGCCGACTCGAAAAAGATCACCGAGCTGTTCGCGGAAGTTGTCAGCGCCTACGACGGCGCCGACGAGGACATCCTGAACTGCGAGGTCAAACACGTCGACGGCACGTTCAACTCCCTGCGCCGCAACGTGCTGCTCGACTGGCTCAAGCAGGACCCGGGCGAGCACCAGGCCCGCATCCTCTCCAACGCCCGCTGCCTCTCCGAGGGCGTGGACGTCCCCGATCTGGACGCGGTCCTCTTCCTTCACCCCCGCAACTCCGTGGTGGATGTCGTCCAGTCCGTCGGCCGTGTCATGCGCCTGGCCGAGGGAAAGCAGTACGGCTACATCATCCTGCCCATCGGTATCCCGGCGGGCATGGCCCCGGAGAAGGCCCTCGCGGACAACGCACGTTTCAAGACCGTCTGGCAGGTCCTCCAGGCCCTTCGCGCCCACGACGACCGCTTCAACGCGACCGTTAACCAGCTGGAACTGAACAAGCAGCGCCCCGACAACATCATGGTCGGCCACGCCGGCCCGGAGGAGGACTCCCTCGGCGATGGCACCGGCGACACGACCGCGGCCCCCAAGTGGGTCCAGGCCGCCTTCGGCGTCGAGGACTGGCGCGAGGCCATCTACGCCAAGATCGTCACCAAAGTCGGCGAGCGCCACTACTGGGAGGACTGGGCCAAGGACATCGCCCAGATCGCCGAGAAGCATGTCGCCCGCATCAAGGCCGCACTCAAACTCCCCGAGAAGAAGGCCGCCTTCGAGGAGTTCGTCCAGGAGCTACGGGCGAACATAAATCCAGGCATCAGCGAGACCGACGCCATCGACATGCTCGCCCAACACCTGGTCACCAAGCCCGTCTTTGACGCCCTCTTCTCCGACTACGCCTTCTCCAACCACAACCCGGTCTCCCAGGCGATGCAGCGCATGCTCGACACCCTGGACGACCAAGCCATCGGCGAAGAAGCCAAGAAGCTCGACAGCTTCTACGAGTCGGTGCGGGAACGCGCGGAGGGCATCGACAACCACGAGGGCCGCCAGCGGGTCATCATCGAGCTGTACGACAAGTTCTTCAAGACGGCCCTGCCCAAGACCGCCAATGCTCTAGGCATCGTCTACACCCCCGTCGAGATCGTCGACTTCATCCTGCGGGCCACCAACCAGGCCCTCGGCAAGCACTTCGGCACCTCGCTCTCGGACACGGGCGTCCAGATCATCGACCCCTTCACCGGCACCGGCACCTTCATCGTCCGGCTGCTCCAGTCCGGCCTCATCAAACCCGACGACCTGCTCCGCAAGTACACCAGCGAGCTGCACGCCAACGAGATCGTGCTGCTGGCGTACTACATCGCCGCCGTCAACATCGAGGCCGCCTTCCACGACCAGCACCAGGGCGACGACTATGTCCCCTTCGAAGGCATCGTTCTCACGGACACCTTCCAGCTGGCCGAAGGCAGCAAGCAGCTGCGCCTGGGCCTGCTCGACGGCAACAGCGACCGGGCGCGCAAGCAGCAAGAGCAGGACATCCGCGTCGTCATCGGCAACCCGCCGTACTCGGCCGGCCAGGACAGCCAGAACGACGACAACCAGAACCAGAAGTACGAGGAGCTGGACCGACGTATCGCGGAAACCTACGCGGTGAAGTCCACGGCCACGAACAAGAACTCGCTGTACGACTCCTACATCCGCGCGATCCGCTGGGCCTCCGACCGCCTCAAGGATGAGGGCGTCATCTGCTACGTCTCCAACGGCGGTTACATCGACGGGAACACTGCGGACGGCCTGCGTAAGTCTCTGGCCGAGGAGTTCGACGCGATCTACTGCTACAACCTGCGGGGCAACCAGCGGACGGCCGGCGAGCAGTCCAGGAAGGAAGGCGGCAAGGTCTTCGGCTCGGGAAGCCGCAGCACCATCGCCATCCTGCTCCTGGTCAAGGGAGGAGCCGGTGCCGGTGGCGGCTGCCGGTTGTTCTACCGGGACATCGGCGACTACCTCAGCCGCGAGCAAAAGCTCGCCACCGTGGCGGGGCACGACCTGGACACAGTGGAGTGGCAGCCGATCACACCCAGCCCGGAGGGTGACTGGATCAACCAGCGGGATGACCGGTTCGGGGAATTCCAGCCCCTCGGAGACAAGTCCGGCAAGAGCGGGCACACCGCACTATTCGGCGTGTACTCGGCAGGGCTCCAGACGAACCGTGATGTCTGGGTCTACAACTACTCTGCTGACCGCGTACGCGAGACTGCTGAGTCGATGATCGACTTCTATAACTCGCAGGTCGAGGACTTCAAGGCATACTGCGAGGAGCACAGGATCACCTCAACGCCGTTGCGTTTGGGTTTTGAGTCGCAGGTCAAGCCCTGTTGAATGACGCAACGGGACGTCCTGATAGATCAGCTTGTGTCGAGCAAGAAGATCATCGGGAGTCCCGTTGCAGGAGAAGTCTGTCATCACGCGCACGGTCGAGGCGGCCGGGGGTGTGTACGCGCCCGGCCACTTGGGCGAGCTGACCCAGATCGTGGACTTCGTACTGGTGGACGCGGTGATCGATGAGACAGGGTCACGTGAGAAGCGGCTGCGGCTGCTGCCGTCCCGGGTGGTGGTCTATTTCGTCCTCGCGCTGGCCCTGTTCGAGGACTGTTCCTATCGGGGCGTGTGGGGCAAGCTGACGGCGGGGCTGGAGGGACTGCCGTTGGTGCGTCCGGCGGTCTCCTCGCTGTCCCGGGCCCGACGGCGGATAGGAGCGGCACCGCTGCGGCGGCTGTTCGAGATCCTCGCCGGACCCGTCGCCCACCTCGGGCAGGCCGGCTCGTTCTATCGGGGGCTTCGGACCGTGGCCGTGGACGGCACCTTGCTGCACGTGCCCGATGAGGAGGCGCTCACCTGGCGCTATCCCAAGCGGGCGGGCGAGAGCGTGGAGTTCGGCTACCCGCTGCTACGACTCGTGGTCCTGGTCGAGTGTGGCACCCGTGCCGTGCTGGCCGCCGCGTTCGGCCCCGAGAGTGACGGCGAACTCACCTACGCGGGACGCCTGTTGAGTGTGCTGGACCGCACGATGCTCCTGCTGGCCGATGCCGGCTTCGACGCGAACGAGTTCGCCCGGGACGTCCAGGCCACCGGCGCCCAGTTCCTGGTGCGCTCCTCCGCCCGCCGCATACCCACCCCCTTCCGGCACCTGGACGACGGCTCCTACCTGGCCCGGATCGGCTACGGCGTCCTGCCCGTCATGCTGACCGTCCGCGTCATCGAGGCGTCCGTCACCGTGACCCTGGCCGATGGCACCGTCCGCACCGAGCAGTGGCGCCTGCTCACCACTCTCCTCGACCCGGCCGCCCACCCAGCTGCCAGGCTCGTGGATCTCTACCACGAGCGGTGGCAGTCGGAGACGACGTACTTCTCGATCAAGGCAACGATGCTGGACGGCCGTGTCCTGCGCTCCCGCAGCCTGACCGGCCTCGACCAGGAGGTCTACGCCCTGCTCACCACCTACCAGGCCCTGATCCGTGCCGCTTCCGACACCGCCTGCACCCGGCCCGGCCTGGACATGGACCGCATCAGCTTCACCGTCCTGCAGACCACCGCCGGCGACACCGTGACCACCGCGACCGCGATCCTGCCCCCGACGGGACCCGCCGACCTCGTCGGCACCATCGGCCGGGCCGTCCTCGACGCCCTGCACCCCGCCCGCCACCGGCACCGCGTCAAGGCCCGCACCCGAAAGAACCCCACCAGCAAGTACGGCCCGAACGCCGGACAACACCCCACGACCAGCCAGAACTACACCGTCCACACCACTGTCACGTTCTTCGAGCACGGACTTGCGAGCCGCTCGCGGACGTAAACGCAACGGTGTTGAGGATCACCTCGCCACGCGATCATGTTGATGGCTTCATCGACCTGGACCCTCAGAAGATCAGCTGGTCTCGGAGCCTCAAGGGCTATCTGGCCAAAAAAGAGACGATCGCTTTCGGTGCCGAACGGGTAACAAGCGCAGCCTATCGGCCGTTCATGAAGGAGCTTGTCTACTTCGACCGCCACTTGAACCATGAGCGGTCGCAGATGCCGCGGATCTTCCCCACCCCGCGACACCAGAACATGGGGTTCTACATCACGGGCTTGGGGTCGGACAAGCCTTTCTCGGCACACGCTGTCAACCACATCCCCGACCTGGCCTATTGGGGCTCCAGTAACGGCCAGTTCTACCCCCGCTACACCTACCGCGCTCCGAGTGCTGGCGACGACCTATTCAGCACCGCGGAGGAGGCGGCCGACCACGAACGCATCGACAACATCACCGACGCCGCCCTCCTCGACTACCAGAGCACCTACGGCGACGCCGTCACCAAGGACGACGTCTTCTACTACGTCTATGGCCTGCTGCACTCCACCGCCTACCGGGAGCAGTTCGCGGCCGACCTGAAAAAGTCGCTGCCCCGCATCCCCAAGGTCCGAGACTTCCGTGGCTTCGCCGAGGCTGGCCGCAGGCTCGCGGGCCTGCACATCAACTACGAGTCAGTGAAGCCGTACGCCGCACTCGACGAGACGGTCACCGGTTCCCCGGACACGGACCCGACCGAGCTCTACCGCGTCGTGAAAATGAAGGTCCGCTCCAAGCAAGACAAGTCAACGATCATCTACAACAGCCGAGTCACTCTCTCCAACATCCCGGAGGAGGCGTACCGCTACCAGCTGGGTGCCCGCTCGGCAATCGAGTGGATCATCGACCGCTACCAGGTGAAGCAGGACAAGGCGAGCGGCATCGTCAACGACCCCAACGACTGGTCCGACGACCCGCGTTACATCATCGACCTCCTGAAGAAGATCGTGACGGTCAGTGTGGAGACGGTGCGCATCGTGGATGCCCTACCTGCACTAGACATCTTGAAGTAAGCCGCCTTATGTCGGGGGCCGGCACTCCGGTCCCCGACAGCCCACCCTCTGCCCGGTCGACGTCCGTGTCGCGATCGCCTGCGACATCTTCTCCCCGCACCTGACCACGAACAGCTGCACAGTGGGCACCTGGCAACGGCGAACAACGTCAAGAGCGCCTACACCCCGATAAACTTCTCCGGGCTGAACCGGATCGAAGCCCAGTTCACCGTCCTGCACCTTCACCCTGGACGGCACCGCCCACGCCACCCACAAGGAACGGGGCAGCATGATCCGCCGCTGCATCATCTGGCGAAACCGCCAGGCCGACGACCGCCACCTACGTGTCATCGTCGACAGGGCGAAGGCCGCCTGAGCCGTAGGTCAAAGACAGCTCGCGCCCGAACCAGTCCATCACGCTGCCGTCCTGAGCAGCTCTGCGCTGCACCGGCACGAAGCCCACCGGGAAGCGGTCGCGGATGCCGGATTACCCGGATTAGCCTGATCACCGCCCCGTACGCGGCGGCATGCTGACTGGCCAGCTCCACCGCACGCGTGACCAATCCCCGCCCCCGCCAAGCCGGATAGAGCCCGTAGGAGATGTTGACCTGCCTCGGAGTCAGATACGGCTGGTCGAACTGCACCTCGACCGTGCCGGTCAGTACCGCCGATGCGGCCACCCGAATTCCCAAGGCATGCACTGGGCCGTTGGCTTCCCACTGCACGATGCAGCGGCGCACGTGCGCCTCGACCGTGGCCCGGGTTCCGAGCCCGCCGTCGAGCCAGCAGCTCCTCGTCCTCACCGGCCAGATGCGCGTCGATATCAGCCAGTCCCATGGCCCCCTGCGCTGGCAGTAGATTCCAGGAGCCCTTGCTACATGTGGTTGATGTGATCAAGTCGCCACCAGTTTAGGCAGGAGCTCGGCTGGGTCGCAGCCGAGCGTTGCGTGGGTAGCTGCGGTGTTCGTCAGCTCTGGCTTCAGGCTTCCCGTCCCCCGGCTGATGGCGTTCCAGTCCGAGCAGCTTCAGCAGGTCGGCGGTGACCACCCGGTAGGCGTTCCCGAGCCGCAGCACCTTGACCGGGTACTCCCCCTGCTTAGCGAGTCCGTATCCCGTTGATCGGCCGATCATCAGCGCTCGGTTTGAGGTGTCGAGGTCGATCACGGCAGGAAGGGCAAGCAGCTCGTCGCCCGTCAGCCCTCGTGCCTCACGGGACGAATCAGATGCTGCCATGGTGCCCCCCTGGGGAAATCTCGTGTCGCGGTGACGCCGTAGGTGTATCACGAAGTTGCAGCAGCGCCTTTTGACTGCCTAAAGTGTCACCATGACACCTGACCAATGGCCGACAGCATTCACCGGTCGGATCGCACGGCGCCTGCGGGACTCGCGCAAGGCCGCCGGCCTCACGATGGCGGAGGTCGCCCAAGGCTGTGCCGACCGCGGCTTGCCGGAGTTCACCGAGCACTCGATGAAGAATCTGGAGTCGGGGCGCAAGACGAGCATCACCGTCGCGGAGGTCGTCGTACTGGCTGACGTCCTCGGCGTCCCGCCGGTGACCCTCCTCTTCCCACTCGGGTCCTCAGCCACGGTCGAAGCCCTCCCCGGTCGCGAAGTCTCCACCTGGGATGCGGTCGCATGGTTCACCGGCGAGACGCCCTTGGCCGAGCCCGCCCCCGAAGGCTCCGCTCGGGACATCCTCGACCTCTTCCGTCAGCACGGCGACCTGGTGGCTGCCGCGATGTCTTCCCACGCCTTGGCCAGGGAAAGGCGGCGGTCGGCCAGCACCACCCTGGACCGGGCCCGCAGAGCCACCCTCCTGCAGCGCGCCGAGGGCTACGAGGAGCACGCGTTCGAGGACTGCCAGGAACTGCGCACGTTCCGTGGCCGGATGCGCGACCGCGACCTGGCACCTCCATCCCTGCCTGACGAGCTGGCCTTCGTCGACCAGCCCGAAACACCGACCCCCTCGGAGGACAGCGAGTGAAGAACGGCAACCTCATACGACGGTGCCGCTGCACGGACCCGAAGACCAACAAGGAGTACGGCGCTTCCTGCCCCAAGCTCAAGTCTTCGCGCCGACACGGCACCTGGACCGCCGTCCAGGAACTCGAACCCAACCAGAACGGCGACCGCAGGCGGTTTCGTCGTGGCGGCTTCGAGACCTCCACCAAGGCC
Organism: Streptomyces finlayi; assembly: GCF_014216315.1. Classification (NCBI taxonomy): domain Bacteria; kingdom Bacillati; phylum Actinomycetota; class Actinomycetes; order Kitasatosporales; family Streptomycetaceae; genus Streptomyces; species Streptomyces finlayi. The sequence continues at coordinate 4,226,712 of NZ_CP045702.1, read as the reverse complement.
CAGGAGGAGCTGGACAAGGTCCGTGCCCTCATGGCCATTCCCGAGGAGGACGACGCCTGGGGCAAGACCCAGATCAGCGACCTCCTGGAGAACTGCGTCAAGGACAAGGACCCCGTTCCGGACTACGACGAGACCCGCCGCCGCTTCAAGACAGGGCAGTCCCTGAACTCCAAGGTCACCGTGGCGGAGTGGCTCGACACCTGGCTGGCGGGGCGCAAGCGTCTGCGGCGCGGTGGGGCGACCCGCTATGAGTGCGATATCCGCGTCCACCTGAAGCCGCATCTCGGGCATCTACGCCTCGACAAGCTCCGCGTTCACCACATCGATTCGATGTTCGACGCGATCAATGAGCGCAACATCGAGATCCAGGAACAGAACGCCCAGCGGCGGGTCGTGCGCGACGACCTCAAGGCCACGCCGAACAAGGGTGCAGAGAACCGTGCCCGACGTCATTGGCTGCGCGCTCAGCTCGACGCGATGCCTCCCTTCCGGCGGATCACCGGTCTCAACACGCAGCCGCATATCCGGGACACCCTGCGCGCCGCGCTCAACGTCGCCATCGCCCAGCAGGTGATGCCCACCTTCAACCCGGCGGCGCACGTCGAGTTGCTGCCGGGCACGAAGCCGAAGGCCCTCGTCTGGAGCGACGAGCGCATTGCGCGCTGGAAGGAGACCGGCGAGAAGCCTTCGCCGGTCATGGTCTGGACCCCCGAGCAGACGGCGACGTTCCTCGACTTCGTCGAGCAGGACCGGCTGTACGTGCTCTGGCGGCTCATCGCCTTCCGGGGGACACGACGCGGCGAAGGGTGCGGCGTCCGCTGGGAAGATCACTCGGCCAAGGCTCGCTCCCTCGCCATCGCCACGCAGCTCGTGCAGGACGGCTGGGAGGTCCACGAGGGCGCCCCCAAGACCGACAGCGGCATTCGCCTGATCGCCCTCGACGCGGAGACGAACCAGGACCTCCTGTCTCACAAGGCTCGCCAGCAACGGGAGCGGGAGGCTTGGGGCGAGGGCTGGCAGGACACCGGTCGGATCTTCACCCAGGAGGACGGCTCCCTTCTTCACCCTGGCAAGGTCAGCGACCTTTTCGAGCGTCTGGTGGAAGCCGCTAGTCTTCCTCCGATCCGGCTCCACGATCTTCGCCACGTCGCAGCGACGCTGATGCTCGCTGCCGGGGTCGACATCAAGGTGGTCTCCGAAACGCTCGGCCACTCGGACACGCGGATCACCCGGGACATCTACCAGTCGGTCCTGGACGATCTCGCTCGTGACGCCGCCGAGAAGGTCGTGCAGCTCGTGCCGCACGCCCGGACGCCCTTGGCAGCGGTGAAGGACGGGGAGCCGACGCCCTCTCCCCGCCGGCCGAGGATGACACCTCCGCGCAAGAGCGACGAGGCCAAGGAAGAACGTTCCGCCTGATTCAGGCGTGAAGGAGCCCCGGTCAGCGGATATCTGACCGGGGCTCCGGCATGTGATGAACGTCACCCATCAGTCGCAGCAGACCGCGAGAGATCGCATAGCGTGACTATCTCCCTCCCTATGGACAGCCAACCCAAGCGCGCCGCCGCTTCGAGCGCGGCTCAATCGGCGACCCCCGAGCAGTCTTGAGCGAGCCACTGGCGCATCGACCTCCTGCAGGCCCTGGGGCTCCAGCCACTGCCGACACAGCCGAAGGTGGGGCTGGGTGTTCACGCGGCTGAGCACGAAGAAGAACCCCTAGTAACGACGCGGAGCCGCGCCGCCCGCCTCCTTGGCGCACGACTTCAGGACACCTGGACCCGACCGAAGCCTTCCCAGGCGGCGGTGCTGGACGAAGACTTGTAGGGATAGAACAACAACCAGGCCGCCGCCCGCCCGCCCCCGTCGATGCTTCCGGACACCGCCGCTGCACGCCATTTGCACGTTTGGCCACCGGTCGGCCACCAGGGGCCGCCTGGCGAAGCCTCTGGGCTGACGCGCCGACAGGAGTTAGGTCAAGGAATGGAAAAAGCCCCAGGTCACGGCGAGTGAGTCCTGGGGCTAATCCGAGCCGCCTTCGGGATTCGAACCCGAGACCTACGCATTACGAGTGCGTTGCTCTGGCCAACTGAGCTAAGGCGGCACGCCCTGTCGCACCATAGTGCGATCAGCAGCGGGCCCAAGTCTACACAGTTTCCGGAGGTGCTCCGCACCGGCCGCACCCGGAGGCGTACGCGCAGGTCAGGAGCACTTCTTGCCGTCCTCGGGAGGCGTTCCCTCCAAGAGGTACGCGTTGATCGCCGTGTCGATGCAGTCGCTGCCCCGGCCGTACGCCGTGTGCCCGTCGCCCTCGTACGTGAGGAGGGTGCCGGAGGAGAGCTGGTCCGCGAGCGACTCGGCCCACGCGTACGGGGTGGCCGGGTCGCGGGTGGTGCCCACCACGACGATCGGCGCGGCGCCCTCCGCCTCGGTGCGGTGGGGGGTTCCGGTGGCGTCCGCGGGCCAGTAGCCGCAGTTCAGGGCCGCCCAGGCGAAGCCCCTGCCGAATACCGGGGAAGCCTTCTCGAAGCCGGGGACGGCCTTCCGTACGGCGTCCGGGGAGTCGAAGGCCGGGGGGAGGTCGAGGCAGTTCACGGCCGCGTTGGCGAACATGAGGTTGGCGTACGAGCCGTTCGGCTCGCGCTCGTAGTAGCTGTCGGCGAGGGCCAGCAGCCCGGAGCCGTCGCTGCGCCCGGCGCCCGCCAGTGCCTCACGGAGCTGCGGCCAGGCCGCCTCGTCGTACATGGCGGCGATCACCCCGGTCGTGGCCAGCGACTCGCTCAGCTTCCGGCTCTCGCCGGTCGGGACGGGCTTGGCGTCCAGGTCCGTGAACAGCTTCTTGAGCGCGGTGCCCGCCGCGTCCGTCGTGGTGGTGCCGAGGGGACAGTCCTCCTTCTTCACACAGTCCGCGGCGAAGGACTGGAACGCCGCCTCGAATCCCGCTGTCTGGTCGCGGTTGATGTCGATGGCCGGGAGGGACGGGTCCATCGCGCCGTCAAGGACGAGCCGGCCCGTCCGGTCCGGGAAGAGATCGGCGTACGTCGCCCCGAGGAAGGTGCCGTAGGACGCCCCGACGTAATGCAACTTCTCGTCGCCCAGCAGGGCGCGCAGGACGTCCATGTCGCGGGCCGTCTCGACGGTGGAGACGTGCGGGAGGATGCGCGCGGAGCGCTTCTCGCAGCCGTTGGCGAACTTCTGGAAGGCCGCGCTCAGCTTTCCGGCCTCGGCCTCCTCGTCGGGGGTCTGGTCGACCTGGGTGTAGGCGTCCATCTCCTTGCCGGTCAGGCACTCGACCGGCTCGCTGCGCGCCACTCCGCGCGGGTCGATGGCCACCATGTCGTACCGGGCGCGGACCGGTGCCGGGTAGCCGATGGCCGCGTACCCCTGGAGGTAGCCGATGGCCGAGCCGCCCGGTCCGCCCGGATTCACCAGCAGCGAGCCGATCCGCTTGCCCGGTCCGGTGGCCTTCTTACGGGAGACGGCCAGCCTGATGTCTCCGTCGTCGGGCTGCGCGTAGTCCAGCGGCGCCTTCATGGTGGTGCACTGGAAGCCCTCCACACCGCAGTCCCGCCAGCTCAGCTTCTGCGCGTAATACGGCTTGAGATCCTCGGGGGCCGAGGCACCGGCGGCCGACGCACTTGTCGTCGACGATCCGCTGCTGCAGCCGGAGATGAGAAGGCCGGCAGTGCCGAGCGCGGTGGCGGAGATGCGGAGCAGGCGCCTGGTGTCCATCCCCGGAGCGTAGTCGCCGTGTGACGACTCGTCCGATTCCCTGCTCATTCGGGTGAATGCCCGTCCCACCTGCGACGCTGTGTCAGCCGGCCCGGAGGGCCATCGTCATCGCCTCCACCGCGAGCAGCGGCGACACGTTGCGGTCGAGCGCCCGGCGGCAGGCGATCACCGCCTCGATCCGGCGCAGGGTGCGCTCGGGCGTCGACGACCGGGCGATCCGGTCGAGCGAGTCCTCCGCGTCGATGTTGGCGATCGCGATGCGCGAGCCGAGCTGGAGGGCCAGGACGTCGCGGTAGAAGCCGGTCAGGTCGGTGAGCGCCAGGTCGAGGCTGTCGCGCTGCGAACGGGTCTTGCGGCGCTTCTGCTTGTCCTCCAGCTCCTTCATCAGTCCCGCCGTGCCACGGGGCATCCTGCCCCCGGCGACGGCGCCGAGCGCCGTCTTCATGTCCTCGGTCTCCTTGCCGTCCACCTCGTCCGAGGTCTGCTTGGCCTCGTCGGTCGCGGTGTCGATCAGCTCCTGGGCCGCCTTCAGGCAGCCGCCGACGTCGTCGATCCGGAGCGGGAGCTTGAGCACGGCGGCGCGGCGGGCCCTGGCCCGCTCGTCCGTGGCCAGGCGTCGAGCCCGGCCGATGTGCCCCTGGGTGGCGCGGGCCGCGGACACGGCGCGCTCGGGGTCGATGCCGTCCCGCCGGATCAGGACGTCGGCCACGGCCTCGACGGGCGGCGTACGGAGCGTGAGGTGGCGACAGCGGGAACGGATCGTGGGCAGGACGTCTTCCAGGGAGGGCGCGCAGAGCAGCCACACCGTGCGGGGGGCGGGCTCCTCGACGGCCTTCAGCAGGACGTTGCCCGCGCCCTCGGTCAGGCGGTCGGCGTCCTCCAGGATGATGACCTGCCAACGCCCGACGGCCGGGGAGAGCTGGGCGCGGCGGACCAGCGCGCGGGTGTCCTTCACACCGATCGACAGGAGGTCGGTACGGATGACGTCGACGTCTGCGTGCGTACCGATCAGACTCGTGTGGCAGCCGTCGCAGAAGCCGCAACCGGGGATGCCACCGAGGGCACGGTCCGGGCTGGTGCACTGGAGTGCGGCGGCGAAGGCACGGGCGGCGGTGGACCGACCGGACCCGGGTGGTCCGGTGAACAGCCAGGCGTGCGTCATCTTCGAGCCGGGAGGCACGGGCTCGCCGGTCGAGATGGCGGTGACCAGCGTGTCGGCGTCCCGGGCCGCGGCAGCGAGCTGCTGCTGGACCCGGTCCTGTCCGACGAGGTCGTCCCATACGGTCATGGGTCACCGCCCTTCCGGTGGTGTGGTGGTGCGTGCGTCGGGCGCTGGTGGGGTGGTGCGGTACTGGCGCGGATTCCCGTCGGCGGGTTTCCGTCGGCGGTTCCCATTGTGGGGGAAGGGTCTGACAATCCGGGCTTTCCGGCCGCCGGAACGGACGTCCCACGCCCTCGGCGGGCCCGGAATGCCGGGCCCGCCGAGGGACAGTGCGGATCGGTCAGCCGCGCGGACGGCGGCCCGGGCCGGACGGGCCGGGGTCCTCGTCATGGCCGCCGAGCAGTTCGTCGGCCAGGGACGGCAGGTCGTCCAGCGGCGTCTCCTCGGCCCAGTCGGGACGGGGGCGCTTCTGGTGGGCCTGACGGTCGTACGCGTCCCGGGTGGCCCGCGGGTCGTCGCTGATCTGCGGCAGCTCGCGCGTGCGCTCGTTCTCGCCCTCCGAGGCGCGCGCGGCAGGGCGCTCGTCGCGGAAGATGCCCGGCGGCACCCGGTCGGACGGTGCCTCGTCCCGTACGGGCCGCAGGACCGCCGTCTCGTCCGCGTCCCGTGCCGGACGACGCCCGGCCGGATCCTCGACGCGCGGCAGCATGGCCGTATCGGCGTCGTCCGAGGCCTCCCGCGCGGAGCGGGGTGCGTCCGGACGCGAGCGGCCGGAGTGCGGGCCGTCGGAGTGCGGGCGGTCGGCCGGAGGCGCCACCGGCGAAGGAACCGGCTGCGTCACCTCGTTCGCCCCGATGATCGGCGTCGGCACCGTGAGCTCGTTGTCGGGCGTGGACGGCCCGGAGCGGTCGGAGCGGTTGGAGCGCTCAGACCGCTCCGCGCGGTCCGCGCGGTCGGACGCCTGTGCGCGCTCGGCCCGCTCCGCCGCCGCAGCGGCGGCGGCCTCGGCGGCCGCCCGGGCAGCGGCCTCCGCCTCCGCCCTCGACGCGGCCTCGGCCTCCGCCTGACGCCGTGCCTGCTCGGCCCTCAGCAGGGCCTCCTCCGCCTTGCGCTGCTTCTCCAGACGCCGCGCCTCGGCCTCCTTGCGCAGCCGCGCCTCTTCCTCGGCCTGCCTGCGGAGGCGTTCCTGCTCGGCCGCGCGCACCTGCTCCTCGGCCTCGCGCCTGACCCGCTCCTCCTCCGCGAGACGACGCGCTTCCTCGGCCCGCAGCCGGGCCTCCTCGGCCTGCCGTTCGGCCTCGCGCTGCCGCGCCTCTTCCAGCTCGCGGCGCTTGCGCTCCTCCTCCTCGGCACGGAGCTTGGCGAGCTGTTCCTGCCGCTCGCGCTCCAGCCGTTCCTCCTCGGCCTTTCGCGCCGCCTCTTCCTCGGCCTTGCGCCTGGCCTCCTCCTCGGCCGCCCTGCGCGCCTCCTCCTGAGCCCTGATCTCGGCCTCGGAGAGCGGAAGGACCCGGTCGAGCCGGTGACGTACGGCAGTGGTGATCGCTTCCGGCTCCTGGCCGGCGTCGACCACGAGGTAGCGGACCGGGTCGGCCGCCGCGAGGGTGAGGAAGCCGGAACGCACCCGGGCGTGGAACTCCGGCGGCTCGGACTCCAGCCGGTCGGGCGCCTCCGTGAACCGTTCGCGCGCGGCCTCCGGGTCCACGTCCAGCAGCACCGTCAGATGCGGTACGAGGCCGCTCGTCGCCCACCGGGAGATCCGGGCGATCTCGGTCGGGGACAGATCACGGCCCGCGCCCTGGTAGGCGACGGACGAGTCGATGTAGCGGTCGGAGATGACGATCGCACCGCGCTCCAGCGCCGGACGCACGACCGAGTCGACGTGCTCGGCGCGGTCGGCGGCGTACAGCAGCGCCTCGGCCCGGTTGGAGAGCCCGGCCGAGGACACATCGAGCAGGATCGACCGCAGCCGCTTGCCGACCGGCGTCGCTCCCGGCTCGCGCGTCACGACGACCTCGTGGCCCTTGGCCCGGATCCACTCGGCGAGCGCCTCGACCTGGGTGGACTTGCCGGCTCCGTCGCCGCCCTCCAGGGCGAGGAAGAAGCCGGTGTCGGCGGGCGCGACCGTGGGATCACCGCCGCGCACCGCCTCGCGCAGATCGCGCCGCAGCGGCACACCCGCGCGGTCGTCGGTCCTGGCGAGCAGCACCGCGGCGACGGGCAGCAGCAGCGCGCCGATGAGCATGAGCGCGAACGCCGCCCCGCCGTGTGCGAAGACGAAGTCACCGGCGGCCAGCCGGTGCCGGCCGATCGCGGCGGCCAGCAGCGGCCCGCCGACGGCACCGAGCGCGATGAGCACCCGGACGACGGCCTGGAGGTGTTCGGTGGTCCTGGCCTGCCGGTACTCCTCCGTCTCCTGGTCGATGAGCGTGTGCCCCGTCCTGGCGGCGACACCGGCCGCGTAACCGGCGAGGAGCGCGAGGAGGAGCCCCGTCGCCGTGTCCGGCACCAGGCCGAGCGCGAGGAGCGCGACTCCGGTGACGGCGGTGGAGAACGCCAGCAGCCGGCGCCGCGACAGGGTGGGCAGCACCTTCTGCGCGGTCCGGATGCCGAGGCCGGTGCCACCGGTCAGCGCCAGGACGAGCAGCGCGAACGTGGCGGGGCCGCCGCCCAGGTCGAGGGCGTGCAGTACGGAGACCGCCGCCGCGGCGGCGATGGCCCCGGCGACCGCGGCGCAGGCCCCGACGATCAGCGGAACGGTGCCGGTGCGGCCCCTGTCGGGCCCCGTGCCGGTAGCCGGACGGCGCAGGCCCTCCAGGGGCGAACGCGGGCGGGGTGTCGGGGTGGCGGGCAGTGCGAGGAAGTACAGGACCGAGATCGAGGCGGAGAAGAGTCCGGCAGCGACGTACGAACCGAGTGCCGCCTGGTGGAACGAGAACCAGTCGAGTCCGGCGCCGAGCAGATTGCCGACCAGGGTCGCGATCAGCAGGGCCGCGCCGGCGGCGGGGATGGCGAGGAAGTTCGTCCGCAGGGAGAGCCTGCGCAGTGCGCCGAGGTGGTCGGGCAGCGGGCGCACGGCGGCGCCCTCGATGGGCGGGGCGGGCAACAGCGCGGGGGCCGCGCTCTCCTTCGCGACCGTCCACAGCCGTTCACCGACCCCGGTGACGAACACGGTGATCAGGATCATCATGAGTGCCTTGTCGGGCACCCAGTCGATCCACAGCGGGGCGACGACCAGCAGCGCGAGCCGCAGCCCGTCCACTCCGATCATCAGCCATCGCCGGTCCACCGGTCCGCCTGGTCCCGTGAGCGACGTCAGTGGCCCCAGGAGTACGGCTCCGAAAAGAACCGTGGAAATAATCCGGGCGCCGAACACCGCGGCGACCGCAAAGGCCACCCCTCGGTACCCGGCTCCGAATGAGCCCTCCAGGACCGCCGCTTGCAGCGACAGCAGCACCAGCACGAGAACGGCGAGTGCATCGCCGATACTGCCGACGAGCTGGGCGCTCCACAACCGCCTGAGCGGGGGAACACGCAACAGGGCTCGTACGGCGCGCTCGCGTGAGTCTGCGGCAAGTGTGTCGGAGGTGGGGCTCACGACCGTTGGCTGCTCGGCTCGCGTCATCCGCCCAGCCTATCCGGAGCGGTGCGGTCACCGTTGGCCCCATCCGAACATACGGCCGCCAAGGGTGCGGGGCGGGTGGGGAACAGGGCTCAGCGCAGGCGCGGGCCCATACGGAACGGCGGGACCCGAAGGCCCCGCCGTTCCGCCTCGCACATGCTCAGCCCGTGCTCAGTCGTCCTTGGACGCCGATGCCGACGAAGCCGTCTTCTTGGCCGCTGTGGCCTTCTTGGCCGTCGTCTTCTTCGCCGCCGTCGTGGTCTTCTTGGCCGCGGTCTTCTTCGCCGCCGTCTTCTTCACGGCCGTGGTCGTCTTCCTCGCCGTGGCCTTCTTCGCCGGGGCCTTCTTCGCCGTCTTCTTCTTGACGGGTCCCTTGGCGCGCTTCTCCGCGAGCAGCTCGTAGCCGCGCTCCGGCGTGATCTCCTCGACGCTGTCGTCGCTCCGCAGCGTCGCGTTCGTCTCGCCGTCCGTGACGTACGCACCGAAGCGGCCGTCCTTCACGACGACCGGCGCCCCGCTCACCGGGTCGTTGCCCAGTTCCTTCAGCGGCGGCTTGGCGGCCGCCCGGCCGCGCTGCTTGGGCTGGGCGTAGATCGCCAGGGCCTCTTCGAGCGTGATGTCGAAGAGCTGGTCCTCGGAGGTCAGCGACCGCGAGTCCGTGCCCTTCTTCAGATACGGGCCGTAGCGGCCGTTCTGCGCGGTGATCTCGACACCGTCGGCGTCCTCACCGACCACACGCGGCAGCGACATCAGCTTGAGCGCGTCGGCCAGCGTCACCGTGTCCAGCGACATCGACTTGAAGAGTGAGGCGGTCCGCGGCTTCACCGCGTTCTTGCCCGTCTTCGGGGTGCCCTCGGGCAGCACCTCGGTGACGTACGGGCCGTAGCGCCCGTCCTTCGCGATGATCTGGTTCCCGGTCACCGGGTCCGCACCGAGCTCGAAGTCGCCGCTGGGCTTCGCCAGCAGCTCCTCGGCGAACTCCACGGACAGCTCGTCGGGTGCCATCTCCTCGGGCACATCGGCACGCTGGTGCTCCTCGGAGTCCTTCTCACCGCGCTCGATGTACGGGCCGTATCGCCCGACACGCAGCACGATGCCGTTGCCGACCGGGAACGAGGAGATCTCCCGGGCATCGATCGCACCGAGGTCGGTGACGAGCTCCTTCAGACCGCCGAGGTGGTCGCCGTCGCCGTTGCCCGCGTCGGAGGCCGCACCCGCACCGGCCGTGTCCTCGCGCGCACCGAAGTAGAAGCGCTTCAGCCACGGCACGGACTTGGCCTCGCCCCGCGCGATGCGGTCGAGATCGTCCTCCATACGGGCCGTGAAGTCGTAGTCGACCAGCCGGCCGAAGTGCGTCTCCAGCAGGTTGACCACCGCGAAGGACAGGAACGACGGAACGAGCGCCGTGCCCTTCTTGAAGACGTAGCCGCGGTCCAGGATCGTCCCGATGATCGAGGCGTACGTCGACGGGCGGCCGATCTCGCGCTCTTCGAGCTCCTTGACCAGCGAGGCTTCGGTGTAACGGGCGGGGGGCTTGGTGGCGTGGCCGTCGACCGTGACCTCGTCGGCGGTCAGCGCGTCGCCCTCCGCGACCTGCGGCAGGCGCCGCTCGCGGTCGTCGAGCTCGGCGTTCGGGTCGTCGGCGCCTTCGACGTACGCCTTCATGAAGCCGTGGAAGGTGATCGTCTTACCGGAGGCCGAGAACTCGGCGTCCCGGCCGTCGCTCGCCCGGCCGCCGATCTTGACGGTGACCGAGTTACCGACGGCGTCCTTCATCTGGGAGGCGACGGTCCGCTTCCAGATCAGTTCGTACAGCCGGAACTGGTCGCCGGTGAGGCCGGTCTCCGCAGGGGTGCGGAAGCGGTCGCCCGAGGGACGGATCGCCTCGTGCGCCTCCTGCGCGTTCTTGACCTTGCCGGCGTACGTGCGCGGCTTGTCCGGCAGGTAATCGGCTCCGTACAGCTGCGTGACCTGCGCCCGGGCCGCGTTGATCGCGGTGGCCGAGAGAGTCGTGGAGTCCGTACGCATATAGGTGATGAAGCCGTTCTCGTACAGCTTCTGCGCGACCTGCATCGTGGCCTTGGCCCCGAAGCCCAGCTTGCGGCTGGCCTCCTGCTGGAGGGTGGTCGTACGGAACGGTGCGTACGGCGAACGGCGGTACGGCTTCGACTCGACGGAGCGGACCGCGAACGTGGAGTCGGCGAGCGCCGCGGCCAGGGCGCGGGCGTTCGTCTCGTCCAGGTGCAACGTCTGGCCCGAGGCGGACTTGAGCTGCCCGTTGGGACCGAAGTCGCGGCCCTGGGCGATGCGGCGTCCGTCGACCGCGCTGAGGCGGGCCGTGAGCGTCGAGGGATCGGAGGCGTCACCGGTACGGCCGGTGGCGAAGGTGCCCGTCAGGTCCCAGTACTCGGCGGAACGGAAGGCGATGCGCTCGCGCTCCCGCTCGACGACGAGGCGGGTCGCCACGGACTGGACACGGCCCGCCGACAGACGGGGCATGACCTTCTTCCACAGGACCGGGGACACCTCGTAGCCGTAAAGACGGTCGAGGATACGGCGGGTCTCCTGAGCGTCGACCATGCGCTGGTTGAGCTCGCGCGGGTTGGCGACGGCGGCCCGGATCGCGTCCTTGGTGATCTCGTGGAAGACCATCCGGTGGACCGGGACCTTGGGCTTCAGGACTTCCTGGAGATGCCACGCGATGGCTTCGCCCTCGCGGTCCTCATCGGTGGCGAGGAAGAGTTCGTCGGATTCGGCCAGCAGCTGCTTGAGCTTCCTGACCTGGGCTTTCTTGTCCGCGTTGACGACGTAGATCGGCTGGAAGTCATTTTCGACGTCCACGCCGAGACGGCGTACCTCACCGGTGTACTCGTCCGGCACCTCGGCGGCGCCGTTCGGGAGGTCGCGGATGTGCCCGACGCTCGCCTCGACGACGTATCCGGGGCCGAGATAGCCCTTGATCGTCTTCGCCTTGGCAGGCGACTCGACGATGACGAGTCGGCGGCCGCCCTGTGCGGTCTCGCTGGTCGGGGACAACTTCGCTCTTCTCTCCGGTCGGCACTCAGTGGGCATCCGGGCAGCGCAATGACGCTGCACGCGGTGCTGTCGCTGCGGAGTGTGACGGTACAACCCGCCCCCGTGTCAAACGGCAAAAGCCCGCAACGGCCACTCGAACGGTAACCCGACTTCCGCCATTCCTGCCGCCCGGACCGCTCGGTCCGCAGTGCGCATGGCTCCTGCCTGCGGTTCCCGGGGTGCCGCAGGAGGTCCGTCGCCGGAGCCGTCCGGAGGTGCCCCGCCGGGGGTCAGGCCCTGCTGCGCGTGGGAATCAGACGCGGCTGAAGCACCAGAAGCCGACCACGAGGAAGATCGCGCCGAAGAGCGTGGCGAGCGCGGTGGAGGCGACGGGGCTCACACCGTGAGCCACCGGCGCGCGGTGAAGCGTGCGCGCCCCGGTCCAGATCAGGAGCGCGGCACCGAACAGCGCGAATGCCGTGCCGGCGAAGACGGCGGTGACGTTCTCCATGTCCGTACCCCTACCCCTCGAAGTCACTCGTCGTCGCGAAACGCGCCAGCAGAGGGAGGCTTCCACGCCGGGGCGTCGCCGACACGAACCCAGGGTGAACAGCACTCCCCCGGCCCCGCCTCCTCCGCCGCCCCGCCGCCCCGCCGCCCGCTCACATCACGTGCCGGGTTCGAGTCGAGGGCCGCGAGTGGCGAGTCGAGGGTGGTGCTTCACCGGCTGCCGCACGGGCCGGCGGGAGTACGGCGCCGACGCGCATCCACCCACGCGGCTCGGCCCGTGCACCGTTCGCCCCGGTCAGCGGGAGAAGTACGGAACAGGCGACATTCGAGGCCAGGAGGACATCCCGTACGCGAAACCCGAGCGCCCCCACTCCGGGCCCGGACGCGGAGCATCCGCCGGAAGCCGCGAGCAATGCCGCCACGAACCCTGGGACGGACTCGAGCGGAATCCGCAGACCCGGCAGAGGGCACGCGGTAGTGAGGGTGAAGGTGCTGATGAGAAGCCCGTTGGTTACGTAGGACAGGGCACGGCCGAAGCGGAGCGGAGCGCGGTGGCGGGGGCTGGGAGGGACCGCTCCGCGCGTGCCGAACCGGCGCCCGTGGGAGAGGGCCGTGGTGTCGCCGTGGACGCAGGCCGACGAGGACGCGAGCACTGCGGTCCGACTGATGGAAGCGGTCATCCGGCACTCCGAACTGACGCTCAAGGCGGGCGAAGAACAGCAGCTCGGAACAGCAGATACGGCAGCGGACCAGCCGGCAGGGTACCGGCGAACATGAGCGGCTTCGCCTGGTTGAACAGCGTCCGGCAGGAGGGGGCGCCGAGCAGCGGCCGTCGCTCTCCCACCGCCCGCCGGGGGCGGCGTCGATGTACTAGGTCAGCTCCGGAAAGGACGGGCTCCGCCGCGTCCGTCTCGCGCGTCTCGTCTCTCTCGCCTCTCTCGTCCGCAGAAGATGTCCCATCACGGACTGACCGCGGTCCGAGTCGCTCCGAGGGACGCCCTCACGAGACCGGTGCATCAAGCGCTGTCCCGGACCGGCTCAAGGAAACCCTCTTCCACCAGCAGCCGGATCGCCTGCGGGGTGCGGTCGCGCAGCAGGACCGGGTCCTCGGACATCAGCTGGGCGATGGCGTCGAGAATCCGGCCGGCGGGAAGCGATCCGTCGCACACGCCGGCGAACCCGGCCCCGACGGCGTCGACCTTCGTCGCCCGGCGCATGCCCCGGTGCTGACGCAGCACCACATGCTCGGGGTCCTCCGCGCCCGGCAGCCCGACCTGCTCCTGCACGACCTCGGCGGCCAGCGTGAAGCGGGCTGCCAGCAGCGCCGCGTCGTCCTGGTCCCTGAGGTAGTCCTGGCGGGCGAAGTGGGCCTCGATCGCGGGGCCGAGCGGCTGCTCCACCGAATGCGGCCACTCCTCGATCACGATCGACGGCTCGGCCGCGGCCGTCTTCCTGAGCGTGATCCAGCCGAAGCCGACCGCCTTGGTACCGCGGGCCTCGAACTCGTCGAGCCACGCCTCGTAGCGCGCGGTGTATTCGGCCGGGTCCGAGCGGTGGTCGCCGCTGTCGCGCAGCCACAGCTCCGTGTACTGCGTGATGTCCTGCACCTCACGCTGCACGATCCAGGCATCGCAGCCGCGCGGCACCCAGGTGCGCAGCCGGTCCTGCCACTCCTCGCCCTCCACGTGCTGCCAGTTGGCGAGGAACTGGGCGTATCCCCCCTCGTTCAGCCGGTCGCCCGCCTGCTGCACCAGGGTCCGGCACAGGTCGTCGCCGCCCATTCCGCCGTCGCGGTACGTCAGCCGGGCACCCGGGGAGATCACGAACGGCGGGTTGGAGACGATCAGGTCGAACGTCTTGCCCGACACCGGTTCGAAGAGGGACCCCTCGCGCAGATCGGCCGGGGCGGCTCCGGACAGGGCGAGAGTGAGCCGGGTGAAGGCCAGGGCTCGCGGGTTGAGGTCCGTGGCGGTGACGCGGGTGGCGTGCTGGGAGGCGTGCAACGCCTGGATGCCCGAGCCGGTGCCGACGTCCAGAGCGGAGGCCACCGGCTCACGGACGGTGATTCCGGCGAGCGTGGTCGACGCCCCGCCGACGCCGAGGACGACGCCCTCCTCGTGCGAACCGATGCCGCCCGCCCCGCCGACGGCACAGCCCAGGTCGGACACGATGAACCAGTCCTCGCCCTCCGGCCCGCCGTACGGCCGGACGTCGACGGCCGCACGGACCTCGTCGCCGTCACGTCTCAGCCAGCCGTCCTCGACGCACTCCTCCACGGGGAGCGCGGCGCCGGCCCGCTCGTACGGGACGGGACGCTGGAGAAGGAAGAGCCGCACAAGCGTGTCGAGCGGCGCTTCACCTCGGGTCGCCCGCAGTGCGGGGACCGTTTCGCTGCGGGCGAGCGCGGCGTAGGCGGACGCGCCGAGCCGTTCGAGAAGCCCGTCCGCCGTGAAGGCGGCGGCGAGCAGGGCTTCGCGGAGCGCGGGGATACGGTCGGATGCGGGAAGGCTGGTCGTACTCACCCGCCCATTGTGTCCGCTCCCACCGACAATGGCAGCGGCCCGGCGCCCGTCGAGGGCGGCCGGGCCGCTGAACAGCGGTCCACCAGGCTCTTTCCCTGGTGTGCCTGTTACGCCTTCCCGGGCGCCGTCACGCCTTCTTGCTCGCCGAGGCGGACGGTGACACCGACGATCCGGCGGACGGCGAAGAGGATGCCTTCGGCTTCTGGCACCCCTTCTGCTTGGCCATCGCGGCGCCGACCTCACCGGACTGCAGCTTCTTCAGCGCCTGGTCGCCACTGGTGCTGATCTTGTTCAGCTCGTCGGCGATGCCCTTGAGGCCGTCGGCGAACTTCGCCTGGTCCTTCGTGTCGAGGGCGTCGACCTTCGTCTTCAGCCCCGCGTAGGCCACGGAGGAGGCGTTGAGCTCCTTCACGGCCTCCTTCTGCGTGGTCTCGCCGTCGTCGACGGGCGGCGGGCCCGCTGAGTTCACGGCCGCGCCCAGCGCCTTGTACGCCTGCGAGATCTGCTGGAAGGCGGCCGAGTCGGTCGCCTGGACGTCGGCCGGCTTGCTGTTGTCCGCGGTCTGCCGCTGGATGTCGCCGTTGGCGTCCGCGATCTTCTGCAGCTGGGGCTGGACCTGGTCGCAGACCTCCTTGGCCCAGTCGTTGACCTTGTCGTCGCTGTCGTCGCTGCAGCCCGACAGCGTCAGTACGAGTACCGCACCGCCGGACAGTGCGGCTGCAAGCTTCTTGTTCACCGGATTGGGTCCCTTCCAAGGCTCTCGGCCCCGGAACTTACACGCCAAGTAGGCGACATTCTGGCGCCGGTGGTCGGATGTACGGGCTTTTGCAGCCATTTGCACCAAGGGAAATGAGGGAGATACAACTCACCCAAACACTCGATCAGACGTACGGAAACTCACCGATGCGAGTGAAGAACCGTGCGGCGCTACGGGCGGACACCTCCTCAGAAGGAGTTGTCCGCCCGTAGCTTGAGCTGGCACGACGGCCTCGGGGGCCTGTCCGGGCACCTGCGGCCGACCACGCCGGTTCAGGAAATGGCCGCCGGGTTTGGCGACTTGGCGGGACGGCCGCCGCCTCCCTCATCTCCTCCGTCCCCGGTGCCGCCTTCGTCGCCCATGGCGATACCGCGCCGCTTGGACACGTACACCGCCCCGACGATGACGGCGATGGCGAACACCGCCACCACCGCCCGCACCCCGGGGCTCGCGTCCTCCCCGTAGCTGAACTGCACGACCGCCGGGGCGATGAGCAGGGCAACCAGGTTCATCACCTTGAGGAGCGGGTTGATCGCGGGGCCTGCCGTGTCCTTGAACGGATCTCCGACCGTGTCACCGATGACGGTCGCGGCATGGGCGTCACTGCCCTTGCCGCCGTAATGCCCGTCCTCGACGAGCTTCTTGGCGTTGTCCCACGCACCACCGGAGTTCGCGAGGAAGACCGCCATGAGAGTGCCGGTCGCGATCGCACCCGCGAGGTACGAGCCGAGCGCCCCGACCCCGAGACTGAATCCGACCGCGATCGGCGCCAGCACGGCGAGCAGTCCGGGCGTGGCCAGTTCGCGCAGCGCGTCCTTGGTGCAGATGTCGACGACGCGCCCGTACTCCGGCTTCTCCGTGTAGTCCATGATCCCGGGGTGCTCGCGGAACTGCCGCCGCACCTCGTAGACCACCGCCCCGGCGGACCGGGACACCGCGTTGATGGCCAGACCGGAGAAGAGGAAGACGACGGCGGCGCCGAGGATGAGCCCGACCAGGTTGTTGGGCTGCGAGATGTCCAGGCTCAGCCCCAGCTCACCCGCTCCGGCCCCCACGTCCTCGACCGCCGTGGCGATCGCGTCCCGGTAGGAACCGAACAGCGCCGCCGCCGCCAGGACGGCGGTGGCGATCGCGATGCCCTTGGTGATGGCCTTGGTGGTGTTGCCGACGGCGTCCAGGTCGGTGAGTACCTGCGCCCCGGCGCCCTGGACGTCGCCCGACATCTCGGCGATGCCCTGAGCGTTGTCGGAAACCGGCCCGAAGGTGTCCATGGCGACGATGACCCCGACGGTGGTGAGCAGCCCGGTGCCCGCGAGGGCCACCGCGAAGAGCGCCAGCATCACCGACGTACCGCCGAGCAGGAACGCCCCGTAGACGCCGAGCCCGATCAGCAGCGCGGTGTAGACCGCGGACTCCAGACCGATGGAGATCCCGGCGAGCACGACGGTCGCCGGGCCCGTCAACGAGGACTTGCCGATGTCCCTGACCGGGCGGCGGTTGGTCTCGGTGAAGTAGCCGGTGAGCTGCTGGATCAGCGCGGCGAGCACGATTCCGATGGCGACGGCGACCAGGGCGAAGATCCGGGGATCGCCGCCGTGCGAGGCGATGGTGCTGTCCGTGACCCCGTCAAGTTCGGCGTACGAGGACGGCAGGTAGACGAAGACCGCCACGGCCACCAGGACGAGCGAGATCACCGCGGAGATGAAGAACCCGCGGTTGATGGCGGTCATCCCGCTCCGGTCGGTACGCCGCGGGGCGACCGCGAAGATGCCGATCATCGCGGTGATCACGCCGATCGCCGGCACGATCAGGGGAAAGGCCAGTCCGGAGTCACCGAAGGCGGCCGAGCCGAGGATGAGTGCGGCGACGAGCGTCACGGCGTACGACTCGAAGAGGTCGGCCGCCATACCCGCGCAGTCCCCGACGTTGTCGCCCACGTTGTCGGCGATGGTCGCGGCGTTACGCGGATCGTCCTCCGGGATGCCCTGCTCCACCTTGCCGACGAGGTCGGCGCCCACGTCGGCCGCCTTGGTGAAGATGCCGCCGCCGACCCTCATGAACATGGCGATCAGCGCGGCGCCGAGGCCGAACCCTTCCAGGACCTTGGGGGCGTCGGCGGCGTACACGAGGACGACACAGGAGGCGCCGAGCAGGCCGAGGCCCACCGTGATCATGCCGACCACGCCCCCCGTACGGAAAGCGATCTTCATCGCCTTGTGGGATACGGCGGTGAGATCCTTTTCCGGTTCGCCCTCTTCCGGAGTCGCCTCACGCGCGGCCGCGGCGACGCGCACATTGCTGCGAACGGCGAGGCGCATGCCGATGTACCCGGTGGCCGCCGAGAAAAGCGCACCCACCAGGAAGAACAACGACCTTCCCGCACGCTGCGACCAGTTGTCGGCCGGCAACAGCAGAAGCAGGAAGAACACGACGACGGCGAAAATGCCGACGGTACGCAGCTGTCGCGCCAGATACGCATTCGCTCCCTCCTGGACGGCCGCCGCGATTTCCTTCATACGCTCCGTGCCCTCGCCGGCCGCCAGGACCTGGCGTGTCAGCAGCTGGGCGACGACCAGTGCGGCGACGGCGACGACCGCGACCACGATGATGATCAGCCGGTTGTCATCGGTGAGAACCGCGGCCGCGAGTGAGGTGGGACGGTCGGAAGGTGCGGAAAACTGGGTCAGTTCTGCCAGTGGTGTGTTGAAGAACCCCGCCATACGTCCTCCTTGACGCTCAGCGCTCAAGACGTGGACGGATTGTAGGGAGCAGAACCCGATCAAAACAGTGGGTGCGTAATGGAATTGACCTTCATCCCTCAATCGGCAAATGACCTCACCCTTGATCCGACCCAAATGCAGTAACGGGGCAGAGGCATTGCCGGGAGATCACCGATCAAGCGGAAACGAAAATGGCCCTGCTCAGCAGGGCCCGGAAAATGCTCGGTCATGTGCACCCGGCAGAGTGACCGGGGATGGCCGGGGATGGCCAGGGGTGGCCGGGGCCGGGATGGCCAACGGGTGGCCGGGGATGTCGGAGGTGGCCAGGGATGACTGGGGGTGGCCTTGCAGGGGTTGGAGCAATGGCCATGAGTTAGATCGGGTCGGGTGTCAGTGTGTGGAGCACGATGGTGCGGGTGACGCGCCGGGTTCCGGGGTCGGTTGAGCTGCGGGTTTGGTAGCTGAGATGGGGGCGTTTCGTGGTGCGGGGCGTGGTGCGGGTGGGGCGGTCTCGGATGTGCATGCCGGGGAGGTCGGCTATGAGGAAGTGCAGGGCCTTCGCGAGCTGGTCAGGGGGAAAAAGCCGTCCTGAGGGAGCTTTTGACGGCGTCCAGGACGGGCGGGAAGCTGATGCGGGCGGGGTCGATGCCCGCGATCACGGCGGCCCTGGCGATCAGGGTGCGCAGGGCCTGGTAGACGCAGAGTAGCGCCCACAGTTCTTGTCGTACTCCCTCGGGTTTGCCCGAGCGCAGGATGCCGCCACTTTGCCGCAGGTCGACCTTGAGCAGTTTGAAGAGCACTTCCACCGACCAGCGTTCGGCGTAGTTGCGGGCCAGCTCCAAAGCGGGCGCGTGCTCAGGGTCCAGCAGGGTGGTGATGAGGCAGAAGACCTCGCTGATTCCGCCGTCGTCGGCGACGGAGTACTCGATGACTCGTACCGTGACCCGCTGCGACTTCCGCTCGCCGCGCAGTTCGGACAGGTACGTGCCGTCGGCCAGCCGTTTCTTGACGGGCAGGGTGAAGGAAGCCGAGACGCGCCACAGCAGTTGTGCGCCCGTCGCGGCGGCAGCCCGGTACAGGCCGAACGAGGGGAAGCCGCGGTCGGCCAGCAGCAGCATGCCGGGCGCCAACCGGTCCAACAGGCGGGTGAACAGGGTGCGTTCACCGACCGCGATGGAGTCGAAGGCCGCCCCGGTCAGGGCCAGCGTGCCGCACTCGGCCAGCGCCACCAGGCGGACCTGCGGCCGGCTTCCACCGGCCGGAACCGCGAACGCCGCCTCGTTCCGCTTCCCCGAGGGCACATCGAAGACCGTGCCGTCCACCGCCATCAACCGCAGCCCCCGCCAGAACGCCTCCGGGGTGCGCTCATCGGCCACCGGGGCTGCGACCTCGTCGAACAGGTTCCGCAACGGCGCCTCACCCAACCGGTAACGGGCCAGCGAGATCGCCCCGTCACTGGGCACCCGGTATTCGCCCCAGCCGCCCCGCGACCACCGCAGCCCCTCCAGCAGGCCCCGCAGGGTGCGCACGTACCCCTTGCCCGGCTCCAACCACAACGCCAGCGACAAATACATCATCAACTTCGCCGGCAACGACCGCGTTCGCTCCTCACGCGCCCCCGCCTCATCGATCGCCGCCCGCACGGCCTCCTCCGGGAACACCGCCGCCAGCAACCCGATCGACACGTCATCCGTCAGCCGCCCCGCGGCCACACCCTCAATCCGCTCCACCCCAAGATCATCGCACCCCGGGCAGCTAACTCAGGACCATTGGGGGTTGGAGGGCCCCGGAGGCGGTGGGGGGCGGGGGCGCGACCGTTCGGGTCCAGCCGCAGGTCCGGTCACGCGCGCCCGGCCAAACCGCACACGGGACTCAGGAAGGCGGCGCGGCGGACTTCGTCGGCCAGCTCATGCGGATCACTCCGCCGTCCGCGCCCGACCTGACTTCCATGTCATCGACCAGGCCACTGATGACCGCGAGACCCATCTCGTCCTCAGCGTCGCCGTCGGACTCGGTACTCATCGAGCCGCTCCGCCCTCCGGGCGTGGCGCCGGACGGTCCGGCCGCGGTGGCGGCCTCGCTGCCGGGGCCGGGCACCTCGTCGCCGACCTCGATGGAGAAAGCCTTCTCCTCATCGGTCAGCACGACGGTCACCGGGGCGGTGATGCCATGACCGCGATGCAGCCCGACGGCACGGCTGCACGCCTCGCCCACAGCCAGTCTGACCTCGTCGAGCAACGCCTCGTCCACCCCGGCCCGGCGAGCCACGGCGGCTGCCACGAGGCGCGCCGTCCTGACATGTTCGGGCTGAGCGCTGAAGCGGAGTTCAACGGTGGCCATGCGATCCCCCTCGAACGTACGGGCGTGCTTGTCAGAGGCCCGGGCGTGCAGCCCGGTCCCCCTGCTCTCCACCCTCCGGAAAAGCCGACAAAGCCGGCAGTCGGCCCAGGGCCGACCACCTGCTCGAAGCGGCCTGCCTGCTGCCGCGTGCCGGGCTGTTCACTGCCTGCCGGCCGGCCAGATGAGGCCGGCCCGCTCCGACGTCAGTCGGTGGCCGCGACAGCCTCTTCGACCGTGGTGTGAATGGGGAACACCTTGGTCAGACCTGTGATCCGGAAGATCTTGAGAATGCGCTCCTGGTTGCAGACCAGGCGCAGTGAACCCTCATGGGCTCTGACGCGCTTCAAGCCGCCCACGAGCACGCCGAGGCCGGTGGAGTCGAGAAAATCGACACCTTCCATGTCGACAACCAGGTGGTAGCTGCCGTCATTCACCAACTCGACCAACTGCTCGCGCAGCTTGGGCGCGGTATACACATCAATCTCGCCACCGACCTCGACGACCGTACGGTCGCCACCAGGGCCGGACACATTGCGAGTCGACAAGGACAGGTCCACGGATCCTCCAGCACCTTGCTATCGAGCGGTCGCCCCTCGGTCTCCCCGACGGAGCCAGGGGACGGATCGCCAGCCGCGATGGCATTCAATCACTTACCAGCCGCCATGCACGACGCCTTGGGACCATTGTCCGCCACGCCAGTGACACACTCGGTGCCGATGGCCAAGAATCACCGCCCCAGTCGACCGCCCGAGAGCGGGGGATCCCGCCCCTCTCCCTCCATGGTCCTCGACCGGCTCGCCGCAGGGGCGGGCCGGTCCGCGCGCATCACTCATACGGAGCACTTGCCCCCGCGGGCGGGAACCCATGCCATCTGGCCGGATCGCATCCGCCCAGAAGTCGTCGCGGCGATTCAGCAGGCCGGGATCGGCCATCCGTGGGCCCATCAGGCAGCCGCCGCGGAGCATGCGCTGGACGGCGAATCCGTCGTGATCGCCACCGGCACCGCGTCCGGGAAGTCCCTCGCCTACCTCGCGCCGGTGCTCAGCACCCTGCTCGAGGGCTCACAGGCCCCGAACGGACGCGGGGCCACCGCCCTGTACCTCGCCCCCACCAAGGCCCTGGCAGCCGACCAGCGACGGTCCGTGAAGAACCTCGCGGAGCCACTCGGCCACGCGATCCGGCCGGCGGTGTACGACGGTGACACCCCCGTCGAGGAACGCGAATGGGTACGCCAGTACGCCAACTACGTCCTGACCAACCCCGACATGCTGCACCGCGGCATCCTGCCCTCCCATCCCCGCTGGTCCTCCTTCCTGCGCGCCCTGCGCTTCGTCGTCATCGACGAGTGCCACACCTACCGGGGCGTCTTCGGCTCCCACGTCGCCCAGGTGCTGCGGCGCCTGCGCCGCCTGTGCGCCCGTTACGGCGCCGATCCGGTCTTCCTCCTCGCCTCCGCCACCTCGGCGGACCCCTCGGTCGCCGCGGGCCGTCTCACGGGCCTCCCCGTCAAGGAGGTCGCCGACGACGCCTCGCCCCGCGGCGAACTGGTCTTCGCCCTCTGGGAACCCCCGCTGACCGAACTCCACGGCGAGAGGGGCGCCCCGGTTCGCCGTACCGCCACGGCGGAAACCGCCGACCTCCTCACCGACCTGACCCTTCAAGGCGTCCGCTCGGTGGCCTTCGTGCGATCGCGGCGCGGCGCCGAACTCATCTCGGTGATCGCGAAGGAACGCCTCGCCGAGGTGGACCACTTGCTGCCGAAACGGATCGCCGCCTATCGCGGCGGCTACCTCCCCGAGGAACGCCGCGCTCTGGAACGGGCTCTGCACTCCGGCGAACTACTCGGCCTCGCCGCCACCACCGCCCTGGAACTGGGCATCGACGTCTCGGGCCTCGACGCCGTCGTCATCGCCGGTTACCCGGGCACCAGGGCCTCCCTGTGGCAGCAGGCGGGACGCGCGGGCCGCTCCGGTCAGGGCGCACTCGCCATCCTGGTCGCCCGGGACGATCCCCTGGACACCTATCTGGTCCACCACCCCGAGGCGCTGTTCCAGCAGCCCGTGGAGTCCACCGTCCTGGACCCCGACAACCCGTACGTCCTCGCCCCCCATCTGTGCGCGGCCGCCGCGGAACTGCCTCTCACCGGGTCCGACATCGCGCTCTTCGGTCCTGCCGTGCCCGATCTGCTGCCTCAGCTGGAGGCCGCGAAACTACTGCGCAAGCGGCCCTCCGGCTGGCACTGGACCCGCCGCGAGCGGGCGGCGGATCTCACCGACATCCGCGGCGAGGGCGGCCGCCCGGTCCAGATCGTCGAAGAGGGCACCGGACGTCTGCTCGGAACCGTCGACGAGTCGGCAGCGCACACCGCCGTCCACGAGGGCGCCGTCCACCTCCACCAGGGCCGCACCTACCTGGTGCGGAAGCTCGACCTGGAGGACTCCGTGGCCCTCGTCGAGGAGGCGAGCCCGCCGTACTCGACCACCGCACGCGACACCACCGCCATCTCCGTCCTGGAGACCGACATGGAGATCCCGTGGGGTGACGGACGACTCTGTTACGGCTCCGTGGAGGTCACCAACCAGGTCGTCTCCTTCCTGCGCCGCCGGGTGATCACCGGTGAGGTCATGGGGGAGACCAAACTCGACCTCCCGCCCCGCACCCTGCGCACCCGCGCCGTGTGGTGGACGGTCACCGAGGACCAGCTCGATGCCGCCCGGATCAATCCGGAGATCCTCGGCGGCGCTCTCCACGCCGCCGAGCACGCGTCGATCGGGATGCTCCCGCTCTTCGCCACCTGCGACCGCTGGGACATCGGCGGAGTCTCCGTGCCGCTCCACCCGGACACCCTGCTGCCCACGGTCTTCGTCTACGACGGCCACTCGGGCGGCGCCGGCTTCGCCGAGCGGGCCTTCCACACCGCCCGGACGTGGCTGACGGCGACCCGCGAGGCCATCGCGTCCTGCGAGTGCGACGCGGGCTGCCCCTCGTGCATCCAGTCCCCCAAGTGCGGCAACGGGAACGAGCCGCTGCACAAGCGCGGCGCCGTACGCCTCCTCACCGAACTCCTACGCACCGCACCCCCGGACCCGGCTGCCCCTGCCCCTGCCCCACCCCCGGAAGACACGCCGAAGCCGTAGCCGCCGAACCCCCTCCCCTCGCCGCTCCCCCGGCCCGCGCCGCTGCTCCCCCGGCCCGCGCTCCCCCGGCCCGCGCCGCCTCGTCCGGCGGCCCCGCGCGGGCCCTGACCTCTGGCTCGTACGGGCCGAAGCGGGCGCGGGCCGTCACATCGGCGATCTCCCCCTGCACGGCGCACCGCACCACAACCGCCTCCTGAGCCCCGGCAACCCGCCCGGCCGCCTCGCACGCGGCTGCCGGGCCCTGGAGGGCACGGTCGGCTGCGGCGAGGGCCGCCAGGTCAGCCGCACCGCCGGCCCTGTGCCGGGCCGCCACGGCCTGTCCCAGTGCGAGCACCACCGCGAACACCGCGCACAGGGTGGCCGTGGCCGTAGCCGCCCACACCGTCGCCAGCCCTCGATCACCGGAGCCGCCTCCCCGCCTCAGCCACCGCTCCCGCTCCCGCTCCCGCTCCCGCCCCCGCTTCCACCAGCTCCTCACGGCTCCTCCCCCACCGTGTCCTCCGCAAGTGCGGCCGCCTCGGCGCTCAACGTGAGCGTCAGTGGCCCAGGACCCGGTGTCGGTGCCTCCACGCGGACCCGCCACAGCTCCCCCGACCGCTCCACCTCGACCCGCGCCTGTCCAGGCGCCGCCGCCCGCGCCGTGTCCAGCACCGCCGCCTCCGGCTCCGAACGGGCCGCTGCCCGCGCCCCGGCCCGCGCCGCGTCCACGCACCGGATCTGATCGGCTGCGGCCACCAGAGCCCACACCAGGACGACCGCGAAGGCGACAAGGGCGGGGATGACCATCGCCGCCTCCGCCGTCACGGCGCCCTCGTCCCTGCCGGGAGGGGCAGGAGCCCGCGCCCGCCACCGCCGCCCGGCCCAGGCCCCTCCGCCGGCCCCGCAACCCTCAGAACTTCGCATCGAGCGCGTCCTTGATCAGCGACTGCATCGCCGTGAGCACGGGCCCGCTCGTCACGACCTTGTAGAGCACCGCGGCGAACCCGCAGGCGGCGATGGTTCCGACGGCGTACTCGGACGTCGTCATCCCGCGGTCCGACCGTCCGAACCTGCCCAGCGACCCCCGCTTGCCGCTCCACGCCCGCCGCGCCGAATCCAGCACCCGCCCCATGAAGTTGCCACTCATTTCAACCCCCGAAATAGATATGTCGATTTCTGTGAATCGATGTGGACTGATGTGAACCGATACGTATGGACCGCCAGGTGCCCGACGGACCACCAGGTGCCCGTCGGACCACCAGGTGCCCGTCGGACCGCCAGGTGCCCGTCGGACCGCCAAGGGCCCCTGCGCAAGGGGTCGCCCCGCGTCAGCCGGGTGACAACAGCCCGGTCGCGAGCCCGATCACCACGGGCGCCACCCCGATGGCCAGGAAGGCGGGCAGGAAGCACAGTCCGACCGGTGCGGTGATCAGCACGCCGGCGCGCTGCGCGCGGGCCACGGCCGCACTCGACCGTTCGGCGCGCATCGTCTCCGCCAGCCGGCCAACCGGTTCCGCCGCCGGTGCCCCGGTCGTTCCCGCCCGGTCCAGGCAGCGCGCCAGCTGACCCGCGCCCGGTATCTCCGCCAACCGCCCCCACGCCCCGGCCGGTTCCCCGCCGAGCCGGATCTCCGCCGCCACCCCGGCCAGCCGGTCACCGACCGGGCCACCCATGGACTCACCCACCGCCTCCGCCGCCTCCCTCGGACCCGCCCCGGCAGAGAGGCAGGCCGCCAGCAGATCGGCTGCGAGCGGAAGCTGCCCCACCACCACGGCGGCCTCCGCCACCGCGGCAGCGTCATCACGCGCCCTCCACGACCGCTGCCGACGCCACATCCCGTATGCCGCGGCCGCAGCGGCCGCGCAGCCCGGCAGTCCGCCGACCAGGACCCACCCGACCGCCGCCGCCCCCAAGGGCGCCACCCACTTCCGCACACCGGCGGTGACGCCCGGCCGCCACCGGCGCCGCTTCCCCGCACCGACCGCCAACAGCAGCGCCACACGTCTGCGCACTACCCGCTCCCGCCGCCGTCCCATGAGGGCGAGAACCGCATACGCGGCGGTGCACACCAGCACTCCCATCACCCCCAGGCTGTGGACGACGCCCCCCGTCGCCCCGCTCACGCCGCCTCACCCGCCCTGACGATCCGCCGGGCCCACAGGAGGCCCGCCGTCTCCAGCAGCCCTCCCGCGGTCAGGCAGGCCAGCCCTCCAGGGCTGTGCAACAGGACCCGCAAGGGGTCGGCCCCCAGTGCGGCACCCAGTCCCAGACCCGCCACCGGCAGAAGCGCCAGCACCACGACCGTCGACCAGGCGCCCGCCAGTTGGGCTCGCAACTCCTCCCGCCGGCGCCTGTCCGCACGTAAGGCACCCTCCAGACGGTCCAGGCCGGCCACGAGCCCCGCCCCGCCGTCCACCGCGACCCGCCAGCATGCCGCCACTCCGGCGAGCCCCTCACGCCCCGGTCCGTCCGCCGCCTGTCGCAGCGCACCCGGCACGTCCCCACCGAACCGCGCGGCCGCCAGTACCGCGGCCTCCGCCCCGCCCAGTGCCACCGCCGATTCGCGGGCGGCAACCAGCAACGCCTGGCCCGGCTCACGCCCCGCCCGCAGCTCCCCCACCACCGCACCGCACAGCGTCATCACCGCATCCGACGCGCGCTCCCGCTCCCGCCGCCGGGACCGCACACGCAGCCACCGCCGCATGAGCGGCACCGCCACGGCCCCCGCGGCCAACGGCAGCGCCGACTCACCCAGCACGGCGAGCAACACCGCCAACGGAACGCACAGCCACTCGCGCCGCTCACGGAGGAACACCGACATCGCCGACCAGTGGGCCCTCAGCCGGCTCGGCTCCGGCGCCCCGTCCGCGAACAGCAGCCGCGCCCGACGCCGCGCCTGCTCGCGCCGCACGGCCGTCCAGGCCGCCATCCCGGCACACATCACCGTCGCGTACGTCACATGCCCCGGCCCCATGGCTGTCACAGCGCGCCCCCGATCAACGAGCGCAGCCGTTCCCAGCCCCGCTCCCGTACGAATCCCCCGGCGCCCCAGCGCAGCGCGGGCACCGTCACCACCAGCCCCGCCTCATCACGCTCCAGGACATGCACCTCGGCGAGCCGTCGCTGCCCGCTCCGGTCCCGCACCAGATGGACCACCACCGACAACGCCGCCGCCAACTGGCTGTGCAAAGCCGTCCGGTCAAGGCCGGCGGCCGTCCCCAGGGCTTCGAGACGGGCCGGGACGTGTTCGGCCGCATTGGCATGCACCGTGCCGCAGCCTCCCTCGTGCCCGGTGTTCAGCGCGGCCAGCAACTCCGTGACCTCGCCGCCGCGCACCTCCCCGACCACCAGACGGTCGGGCCGCATCCGCAGCGCCTGTCGCACCAGGTCCCGCAGCGTCACGCGCCCCGCCCCCTCCTGGTTGGCGGGTCGCGACTCCAGGCGCACCACATGGGGATGGTCAGGCCGCAGCTCGGCGGAATCCTCGGCGAGCACGATCCGCTCCTGTTCCCCGACCGCCCCGAGAAGGCTCGAAAGCAACGTCGTCTTACCGGCGCCCGTGCCCCCGCTGATCAGGTACGAGACCCGGGCCTCCACAAGGGCCCGCAGCACCCGGTCGCCGCCCGGCGGCACCGTCCCCGCCTCGACCAGCTCCGCGAGCGCGAACGCCCTGGGCCGCACTACGCGCAGGGACAGACAGGTCGAGCCGACGGACACCGGAGGCAACACAGCGTGCATCCGGGTCCCGTCCGGCAGCCGTGCGTCGACCCAGGGCCTGGCATCGTCCAGACGCCGCCCCGCAACGGCCGCGAGCCGCTGAGCCAGCCTGCGTACGGCGGCCGCGTCCGCGAAGGCGACCCCGGTCAGTTCGAGTCCGGCACCCCGGTCCACCCACACCCGGTCCGGCGCGGACACCAGCACATCGGTCACCGCCGGATCGGCGAGCAGCGGCTCCAGTACCCCGGTGCCGACCAGCTCGCCCCGTAACTCCCTTGCCGCCCCGAGGACTTCCGTGTCCCCCAGGAGCCGTCCCTGGGCGCGCAGGGCGGCCGCAACCCCCGCCGGGGTCGGTGCGGCGCCACTGCGGGCCAGCCGCTGCCGCACTGCGTCGAGCAGAGCCTCCGTCATGACACACCTCCGCCCGGAAGTCCGGTGGCGAGGCTTCCGCCACCGACTGCGCCCGCCTGCTCCCAGAAGGCGGTGCAGAACCGGGCCAGGGGCCCCCGCGCCGCGCTCCCCGGCGGCGCGCCGTCGTCATGAGCCGCTGGGGGACCTGCCTCCCACGGCAGTTCACCGACGAGCGGCAGCCCGAGCGCCTTGGCCACCCACCGCTCGTCGAGGCCGGCGGCGTAGGGACCGCGCGCCACGACCCGCAGGTCCTCCAGGATCATTCCGGCCATCGACGCCACCCGCTGGGCCGCCGCGACCGCCCGCAGTTCACCGGGCACGACCAGCAGGCCGACATCGAGCTGAGCCAGCGCCTCGGCCACGCCCTCGTCCACTCTGCGCGGCAGATCCACGACGACCACGCCACCGAGTCTGCGCGCTGCCGCCAGCACCGCTCGCATGGCCTGCGGCGGGATGACCACCTCGTCGTCGCGGCCCCAGCTCAGTACCCGCAGCCCGTGCAGGGCGGGCAGGGAATCCTCCAGGGCGCCACCGCCCACCCGCCCTTTGGACTGGGCGAAATCCGGCCATCGCATGCCCTCGGCCCTTTCACCGCCGAGCAGTACGTCGATGCCGCCGCCCAGCGGGTCGCCGTCGATCAGCATGGTCCGCCGGCCGGACCTGGCGGCGGTCACGGCCAGCGCACAGGCCAGCGTGGATGCGCCGGAGCCGCCCCTCCCGCCCATCACGCCGACGGTCAGCGCGGGACGCCCCACACCCTCCGCCGCGTTGGCGATCTGGTCGACGAGCCAGCCCTCCGAATCGGGCAGCCGCAGCACATATTCGGCCCCGATCTCCACCGCCTGCCGCCAGACGTGCGGGGCGTCCTGGTCCCGCCCGACGAGCATCACGCCGCGTCTGCGGGCGATGCCACGGCAGCGCGGGGCGGCGTCGTCGCCCACCAGAACCATCGGAGCCTGCTCCCAGCCGCCCCTGTGTTCGGGCGGCCCGTAATGAACTTCCGGCTCAGCTCCGGCCGCCGCGCAGAGCCTCAGCAGATCGTCGAGCAACTCCACGTCCTCGGTCACGATCAACGGTCCGCCCCGACGGCCTTCCGAGCTGGGCATGCCTTCTCGTGCGATCGATCGAGCCACGATCCCGCCCCCTTCACACTGCCCCTTCAGTACGGTTCGCGGCGATCTCGGAGCGTTCCGAGATGCGCGATTCCGGAACCCGTGGACTTCACGGGTGGAATCACCGTGCAGCGCTTCGGAAAAAGATGTGGATCTTGCTGCAAAACTGTGGACAACTCCGGCACTGTGAATATCTCGGTAACCCGTTTCAGCGACTTCCGAGCGCAGCCCTTCCGTGACGCACCGTGACGAGGCAGGCTGAGGGAAGTTCCACGCAAAGCCAGGCCATAGCGGGCTGAGGGAGGGCGAAAACCTTGATTCCGGACGGCAAAACCGCGTCCGGACATGCGACGACCCCCGCCGGGGGGGAGAGCGGGGGTCGTCCCCACGGCCGACTCGGGGGGGGGAGGAGTCGGACCGGGGTTAGCACGGTCGCGAACGATCCGTGACTTCCATGGTGTACCCGAGAGCCTTCTCAGGCAAACCCACACGCCAGAGTTTACGCCGAATGGTGGGCCCCTATGCTCACCCTTGTGGAAAACTGCTTCTCGCCGCGCACAGCAGCCTTCTTTGACCTGGACAAGACGGTCATTGCGAAGTCATCGACGCTGACCTTCAGCAAGTCCTTCTACCAAGGCGGACTGATCAACCGCCGTGCCGTACTGCGCACCGCGTACACACAGTTCGTCTTCCTCGCCGGAGGCGCCGATCACGATCAGATGGAGCGGATGCGTGAATATCTCTCCGCGCTCTGCAAAGGGTGGAACGTCGAACTGGTCAAGGAAATCGTCGCCGAGACCCTCCACGACCTGATCGACCCGATCATCTACGACGAGGCCGCCACCCTCATCGAGGAGCACCACGCCGCGGGACGCGATGTGGTCATCGTGTCCACATCGGGCGCGGAGGTGGTCGAGCCGATCGGGGAACTGCTGGGCGCGGACCGCGTGGTCGCCACCAGGATGGTCGTCGGTGACGACGGCTGCTTCACCGGCGAGGTCGAGTACTACGCCTACGGGCCGACGAAGGCGGAAGCGATCAAGGAGCTGGCCGTTTCGGAGGGGTACGACCTCTCACGCTGTTACGCGTACAGCGACTCCGCGACCGACGTGCCGATGCTGGAGTCGGTCGGCCACCCGCACGCGGTCAATCCGGACCGCGCGCTGCGACGTGAGGCGACCCTGCGGGAGTGGCCGGTTCTCGTCTTCGACCGGCCGGTCCGGCTCAAGCAGCGACTGCCCGCCTTCTCGATGCCCCCACGCCCCGCGCTGGTCGCAGTGGCGGCCGTCGGAGCGGCCGCGGTCACCGCGGGGCTCGTCTGGTACACCAGCCGCCGCCGCGCCGCCGCGCTCCCCACCTGACCTCTCACCAGGCCCTGCCCACTCACCCGAATCGCCCGCATTTCAACCCAAAAGTAAAGAAGTCGGGCCACTACTTCCCCTTCCTCCCCAAGGGGAGTACAAAGGAGTCAACGGCCCGCGAGACCAAGGACATCCGAGAGGATCACCTTTACACGCAGGACGGCCCCACGGACCGCGCATGAAAACTGGGCACCCACGCGACGTCGACCCGTCGATTACGGGCCAGCCGCACCAGGGCACGGGCGAAGTACCCGACCTGATGGGCATATACAGAGGACGCTTGGTAACCCGGCGGACATGCCAGCGGCGGTACCGGAACCGGTACCGCCGCAACCCTTTGAGGCCGTGAGTCGCAGCCGTGGAAGAACCACGGGTCGGGTTGTAGCCGCGGAACCAGCGGGCCGCAGACGCGGCAGTGAGACGAATCAGCGAGCGTCATCGCCTCACGCGGCGCCTCGCTGCATCGCCTCGCAGACAGCGGTCGACTCCCGCACACCCAGCTCCACCGCGCGACCGCAGTGCGCGATCCAGGCGGCCATACCTTCCGGCGTTCCCGTCAGATATCCCTCGAACGCCGCGAGGTAGGCCGCCCGCCCCTGCTCCGCGTGGCCCACCTCGGCCGGGCAGATCGACTTCGGGTCGAGGCCACTGCCGATCAGCACGATCCGCTCGGCCGTCCGGGCGACCAGACCGTTTCGGGAGGCGAAGGGGCGCAGCGCCAGCAGCTCACCATGCACGACCGCCGCGGACACCAGCGCGGGCGCCGCGCTGCCCGCGATGATCAGCTGGGAGAGCCCTTCCAGCCGGCCGGCCACCTCTCCGGCATCCGGGACCAGAGCCTCGATCAGCGGCTCGTCGACCGCCTCACCTGCGAGCCTCGGCCGCCCGACCGTGTCGTCGGGAGAGGCGCCACCGGCCGCCACCAGGTGCAGACGGGCCAGGACACGGAGGGGTGACTGCCGCCAGATGGAAAGCAGTTGCCCCGCTTCGGCGGTCAGCCGCAGAGCCGCACCGATCGTGCGGGCCTCGTCGTCACCTCTGAAGTCGGTGCGCCGGCGCACCTCCTCCAGATTCCAGTCGGCGCCCGAGAGCGCGGCGGAGCCGCGGGCGCCACGCAGGGCCGCCTCCGCGGTGACCTCGTTGCTCCGGCGCCGCATGACACGGTGGCCGTACACCCGGTCCACGGCCTTGCGTACGGAGTCCACGGCATCGGTCACACCGGGCAGGGCGGCCAGTGCGGCGAGCGGATCTGAGGGAGTCGTACTCATAAGTAGCGAGGCTACGCGCCCCCTACCCCCTTACCGCCTTGGAGTGGTCTTCTTCACGAAGTGCGACAGCGCACCGCGATCGGACCACTACCCTAGGTGAACATGAAGATCGCTTTCGTGGGGAAGGGCGGCAGCGGCAAGACAACGCTGTCCTCGCTCTTCATCCGCCACCTCGCTGCCAATGAAGCCCATGTCGTCGCGGTCGACGCCGACATCAACCAGCACCTCGGAGCCGCGCTCGGCCTTGATGACGAGGAGGCCGCCGCCCTGCCCGCCATGGGCGCGCAGCTTCCTCTCATCAAGGACTACCTGCGCGGCAGCAATCCGCGTATCGCCTCCGCCGAGACAATGATCAAGACGACTCCGCCCGGCGCGGGCTCACGACTCCTGCGTGTCCGCGAGGACAACCCGGTCTACGACGCCTGCGCGCGTACGGTCCGGCTCGACGACGGGGAGATCCGGCTGATGGCCACCGGGCCGTTCACCGAGTCGGACCTGGGCGTGGCCTGCTACCACTCCAAGGTCGGGGCCGTGGAGCTGTGCCTCAACCATCTGATCGACGGCCCGGACGAGTACGTGGTGGTCGACATGACCGCCGGGTCGGACTCGTTCGCCTCCGGGCTGTTCACCCGCTTCGACATGACGTTCCTGGTCGCGGAGCCCACGCGGAAGGGTGTCTCGGTCTACCGCCAGTACAAGGAGTACGCCCGGGACTTCGGCGTCGCGTTGAGAGTGGTCGGCAACAAGGTCCAGTGCCAGGACGATCTGGACTTCCTCCAGGCGGAGGTGGGCGACGACCTGCTGGTGGGAGTCGGCCACTCCGACTGGGTGCGCTCGATGGAGAAGGGCCGCCCCTCCCGGTTCGAGCTGCTGGAGGCGGACAACCGGATGGCACTGCAGGCCCTGCAGAACGCCGCGGAGGACTCCTACGCACACCGCGACTGGGAGCGCTACACGCGCCAGATGGTCCACTTCCACCTGAAGAACGCGGAAAGCTGGGGCAACGCGAAGACGGGCGCCGACCTGGCCGCACAGGTCGACCCCGCCTTCGTGCTCGACGAGCGGTGCGCACGGACGGGCGCCGCCCAGCCCGCGTGACGTTGACCGGAAGAGGCCGCAGTCCGGTGAGGTGGGCGGCTCCGGGGGGCCTTCACCGTCCCCAAGCCGCCCGTCCTCACCCGCCGAGCAGCTGGAGCGGTCAGCCGGCTGACCGCTCGCCCGAGTCCGCCTCGGCGGCGGGCTCGGCGTTCAGAGGCTCGGCGTTCGCGGGCTCGGCGTTCGCGGGCTCGGCGTTCGCGGGCTCGGCGTTCGCGGGCTCGGCGTTCGCGGGCTCGGCGGCCGGCTCTCCCGGGGACACCGGGGCGAGGTATGTGGCCCAGGGCTCCTTGGGTGCCTCACCGACACCGAGCGTGCCGAGCTTGGCCAGCGTCGCCGGGTCCTGCGCGTCGAGCCAGTCGACGAGCTGCCGGAAGGAGACGCAGCGCACGCCCTCCTTCGGGCAGACGGTCTCGATCGTCTCCTCGATGGCACGCATGTACGTGCCGCCGTTCCAGGACTCGAAGTGGTTGCCGATGATCAGCGGCGCCCGGTTGCCGTTGTACGAGCGGTCGAATGCCTGGATCAGGCCGTCACGCATCTGGTTGCCCCAGTACGCGTGCTTGGCCGGGTCGCCCTTGGTCGTTCCGGACTGGTTGAACATGAAGTTGTAGTCCATCGAAAGCGTCTCGAAAGCGCGGCCCGGTACGGGGACGAGCTGGAGAGGCAGGTCCCAGACGCCGCCCTTCTTCTTGGGCCACACCTGATTGCCGACGCCGCTGGAGTCGTAACGGAAGCCCATCGTCCGGGCTGCGGCGACCATATTCTCCTGCCCTTCCAGGCAGGGGGTGCGTCCGCCGACGAGTTCCTTCTCGTAGTCGAAGGGCAGCGGGGCCTCGGCCTTGAGCTCGGGGGTGTTGGACTTCCAGCTCTGCACGAAGGACTTCGCCTGGCGGATCTCGCTCTTCCACTCCTCGACGGACCAGGTCCCGACCCCGCCGTCCTTGCCGCAGAAGTGGCCGTTGAAGTGGGTGCCGATCTCGTTGCCGTCCTGCCAGGCGGCGCGCAGTTCGGTCAGGGTGTCGCGAATGCCCTTGGTGTCGTTGAAGCCGATGTCGGAACGGCCCGCGGAGTGCTGGGGCGGGTTGTAGAGGTGCCGCTTCTCCTCCGGCAGCAGGTACACGCCACTGAGGAAGTACGTCATCGTCGCGTTGTTCTTCTTGGCCACCTCGCGGAAGTGCGAGAACAGCCTCTGGCTGTCCTCTCCCGCACCGTCCCAGGAGAACACCACGAACTGAGGCGGCTTCTGACCGGGCGCCAGGCGCTTGGGCACGGGAAGCTTCGGCTGCGCTCCGGTGAACGCGGTGGATCCGTCGCCGATGAGCTGGACCTTGCTCTTGGGCGCGGCGCCCGGTGCCTCCTCCTTAGGGCCGTTGGCCCCCTGCTCGGCACCTGACCCGGCTGCCCCCGACCCCGCGCCGGAGCCGGCGCACCCCGCCAGACCCGCGACCAGCGCCGTCGCGATGACACCCATGACGATCCTCTTCGTGGCGGCCATCATCCGCCCACCCTCTTCCTTGCAGGTTATTTGCGTCGAAGTGCCGACCGGCGCGGCCAACGTCGCACGCAAGCCCCACAAAGCAGGACGACAGACCGAATGAAAAACTGCATATTCACCCGATTGGGTTTCTCAACAGACCATTTGCCCTAGAACATGGACGCATCTCTTTACTCTGCATTACGATTCGTTTACCGAGAGTTGAGAAATCCCCCCGCTGCACGCCGTGACCCACGGCCGCGTCCCCACGTTCCGCGACCGCGCTGCCCCGGAGGAGACGGGAACATGTCTGCCTGCGTCCCAACCCGCAACGACCACTCATCACGTAGTTCGCGCCCTTCCCGGGCCTCAGGAATGAAGCGACCGCACAGCCCGCCACCGCCTCCCGGCGGGCGCCGCTTCCGCATCGCCGGCGCCGACCTGTCGGCGTCGATCACCGTCTTCCTCATCGCAGTTCCCATGTCGCTCGGCCTCGCCGTCGCCATGGACGCCCCGCTCCAGGCCGGCCTGGTATCCGCCGCCATCGGCGGCATCGTCGCCGGACTGCTCGGCGGCACCCCGCTTCAGGTCAGCGGCCCCTCGGCCGGACTGACCGTCGTCACCGCAGAGTTGATCCAGATCTACGGCTGGCGCACCACCTGCGCGATCACCATCGGCGCAGGACTTCTGCAGATCCTGCTGGGCTCCCTCAGAGCGGCCCGCAGTGCGCTCGCCGTCAGCCCCGCCATCGTGCACGGCACACTCGCCGGGATCGGCGTGGCCATCGCCTTGGCCCAGCTGCACATCGTGCTCGGTGGCTCGCCCCAGAGCTCCGTGGTCGACAACGTCCTCGCTCTGCCCGCCCAGTTGGAGCGGCTCAGCCCGGCCGCACCACTGATCGGCGCACTGACCATCGCCGTCCTGGTGCTGTGGCCGCGCCTCCCCGGGCGGGCCGGACAGGCGGTACGCAGGATTCCGGCCGCGCTGGCCGCCGTTGTGACCGCTACCGCGGTCGCCGCACTCGCGACCCCCGGAATCGTCCGGGTCGACCTGCCGTCCTGGCGCTCGCACGCCCTGCCCGAGATGCCGCAGGGTCCCGTTCTCGCCCTGGCCACCGCAGTGTTCACCGTCATGCTGGTCGCCAGCCTGGAGTCACTGCTCGCTGCGGTCGCCGTGGACAAGATGGCGGCGGACCGCGTGGCGGACCGTTCCGACGGTGGACCCTCCGGCCATGAGCCGATCAGGCGCTCCGACCTCGACCGGGAGTTGCGCGGTCAGGGCATCGCCAACTCACTGGCCGGCCTGCTCGGCGGCCTGCCGATCTCCGGTGGCGCCGTGCGCAGTTCGGCGAATGTGCGGGCGGGGGCGACCGGCCGCGCGGCCACCGTGCTGCACGGCGTCTGGGTGCTGCTCGCCGCGGCCCTGCTCGTCACGGTGCTCGAGTGGATTCCGCTGGCCGCGCTCGCCGCCCTGGTCATGATGGTCGGTCTCCAGATGGTGAGCTTCGCCCACATCCGTAACGTCCACAAGCACCGCGAATTCCTGGTGTACGGCGCGACGATCACCGGAGTCGTCCTCTTCGGTGTGCTGAAGGGCGTGGTCCTCGGCGTCGCGGTGGCGGTGGCTGTCGCACTGCACCGGCTGGCCCGCACCAAAATCACGGTGACGGAGCAGGACGGTCGCCATCTGGTGACCGTGCGAGGCCAGTTGACGTTCCTCGCCGTGCCGCGGCTCAGCAGAATGCTCGGCCAGCTCCCTCACGGGGTCGACGCGGTTGTCGAGCTGGACGGCTTCTTCATGGACCACGCGGCATTCGAGACGATCCAGGACTGGCGCAGTACGCAGCTCGCCCAAGGCGGCCAGGTCGTCTTCACCGGCAGATCGGGCGCCCGGGTCGCCGAGCCCCCGGCAGCGGCGCATTCCTGCTGCCGCCCCTGGACCCCCTGGCGCAATCACCACTGCCACGACCGGTCCGAGCAGACCACCGCCACCCGCACCGGGTTCACCGCGCAGGACGCCACGGGCCGAGGCGCAGCGGGGCCGTGGGACCTGGACGGCGTCGGCGGCGCCGAAGCGCCGACAGGTCCGGACACCCGAGGCGCGACAGCGGGCGACGCGCCACGCCCGTCCGGGGCCCGCCCGGCCGGAGCCCACCGCCTGCTCAACGGCCTCAGCTCGTTCCAGCGCAATACGGCTCCGCTGGTCCGTGAGGAGCTGGCCAGACTGGCCGCCGAGGGCCAGCGCCCCTCCCAGCTCTTCATCACCTGCGCCGATTCCCGGCTGGTCACCAGCATGATCACGTCGAGCGGCCCGGGTGACCTCTTCACCGTGCGGAACGTCGGAAATCTCGTTCCGCCGCCGGACACGGAAACCACCGAAAGCGGCGACGACTCAGTGGCCGCCGCCATTGAGTACGCGGTGGATGTGCTGAGGGTCGGATCCATCACCGTCTGCGGGCACTCTGGCTGTGGCGCCATGCAGGCGCTGCTCAGCACAGAGCCGCACACCCCCCGGACTCCGCTGTGGCGCTGGCTGCGGCACGGGCTGCCGAGCCTGGAGCGGATGGCGTCGCGTCACCACTCCTGGGCCCGGATCTCCGGTCGGCTGCCAGCCGACGCGGTGGAGCAGCTCTGCCTCACCAATGTGGTCCAGCAGTTGGACCATCTGCGCGCACACGAATCGGTAGCGCGCCGACTGGCGGACGGCACGCTGGAGCTCCACGGCATGTACTTCCACGTGGGCGAGGCCCAGGCGTATCTGCTGGCCGAGGGGGCCAGCGCGGGTACAGGTCCCGACGAGGTCTTCGACCGGGTCGGCCCCGGCCTCGGCCTCAGCACGGCCCTCGACGCCGGCGCCCACGACTGAAGTAGGCACGGTGGTACGCACGGCAGGCGGCACGCACGCCTGAGGACACCAGAGCGAAGGGCACGGCCGGCGAGCACGCCTGACGGGGCGGCACACCCACAGCGCGCGCAGGTCCGGGCAGGGCGGAGACGCCCGAACCGACCACGCCCTTCCCCTAACGGCACACCCGAACCGACCGCGTGTTCCTTAAACGGCACGCCCGCGCCGACCGCGTGTTCCTTAAACGGCACGCCCGCGCCGACCGCGCCCTGGCTGAACCGCTTGCCCGCCCGGTCCGTGAGACCTTGTGGTCCCGCTTCCGCACGCACCAGCTGCTCGCGGAAGCGGGGTCTGTGGCCCCATACACGAGAACACAGGTCTAAACCAATTCCCGGCAGACACTTGTCACCCGGCCTTGGGCCTGATGAGCTATGCCCCGGGACACAACGGACACCCTGGGACTGGGAGAAGTCGTGAGCAACGAAAGCCTCGCCAACCTGCTTCGGGAAGAGCGGAAGTTCGCTCCGCCTGCCGAGCTGGCCGCCGACGCCAACGTCACAGCGGAGGCGTACGAGCAGGCCGAGGCGGACCGGCTGGGCTTCTGGGCCGAGCAGGCCCGCCGCCTGAGCTGGGCCACGGAGCCGACCGAGACGCTCGACTGGAGCAACCCGCCCTTCGCGAAGTGGTTCGCGGACGGCAAGCTCAACGTCGCGTACAACTGCGTGGACCGCCACGTCGAGGCGGGCAACGGCGACCGCGTCGCCATCCACTTCGAGGGCGAACCGGGCGACACCCGCGCCATCACCTACGCGGAACTGAAGGACGAGGTCTCCCGCGCCGCCAACGCCCTCACCGAACTCGGTGTCGTCGCGGGCGACCGGGTCGCCGTCTATCTGCCCATGATCCCCGAGGCCGCCGTCGCGATGCTGGCCTGCGCCCGCATCGGCGCCGCGCACTCGGTGGTCTTCGGCGGCTTCTCCGCAGACGCCATCGCAGCCCGCATCGAGGACGCGGACGCCAAGATCGTCATCACCGCCGACGGCGGCTACCGCCGGGGCCAGCCCTCCGCACTCAAGCCCGCGGTCGACGACGCCGTCGCCCGTATCGCTTCCGTCGAGCACGTCCTCGTGGTGCGGCGCACCGGCCAGGACACGGCGTGGACCGAGGGCCGCGACGTCTGGTGGCACGAAATCACCGCCCGGCAGTCCGCCGAGCACACCGCCGAGGCGTTCGAGGCGGAGCACCCGCTCTTCATCCTCTACACCTCGGGCACGACGGGTAAGCCGAAGGGCATCCTGCACACCTCGGGCGGCTACCTCACCCAGGCGGCATACACCCACCACGCCGTCTTCGACCTCAAGCCCGCGACCGACGTCTACTGGTGCACCGCCGACATCGGCTGGGTCACCGGGCACTCGTACATCGTCT
This sequence comes from Streptomyces finlayi, assembly GCF_014216315.1. Classification (NCBI taxonomy): domain Bacteria; kingdom Bacillati; phylum Actinomycetota; class Actinomycetes; order Kitasatosporales; family Streptomycetaceae; genus Streptomyces; species Streptomyces finlayi. The sequence continues at coordinate 4,188,509 of NZ_CP045702.1, read as the reverse complement.
ACGGGCCGCTGGCCAACGGCGCCACCCAGGTCATGTACGAGGGCACGCCCGACACCCCGCACCAGGGGCGCTTCTGGGAGATCGTGCAGAAGTACGGCGTCACCATCCTCTACACCGCGCCGACCGCGATCCGGACGTTCATGAAGTGGGGTGACGACATCCCCGCCAAGTTCGACCTGTCGTCGCTGCGCATCCTCGGTTCGGTCGGTGAGCCGATCAACCCCGAGGCGTGGATGTGGTACCGCAAGCACATCGGTGCCGACAAGTGCCCCATCGTGGACACCTGGTGGCAGACCGAGACCGGCGCGATGATGATCTCGCCGCTGCCCGGGGTCACGGCGACCAAGCCCGGTTCGGCCCAGCGCGCGCTGCCCGGTATCTCGGCCACCGTCGTCGACGACGAGGCACGCGAGGTCCCGGACGGCGGAGGCGGCTACCTCGTCCTCACCGAGCCATGGCCCTCCATGCTCCGCACCATCTGGGGCGACGACCAGCGCTTCCTCGACACCTACTGGGCCCGCTTCGAAGGCAAGTACTTCGCGGGCGACGGAGCCAAGAAGGACGAGGACGGCGACATCTGGCTGCTGGGCCGGGTCGACGACGTCATGCTCGTCTCCGGGCACAACATCTCGACCACCGAGGTCGAGTCCGCACTCGTGTCGCACCCCGCCGTCGCGGAGGCCGCTGTCGTGGGCGCCGCCGACGAGACGACGGGCCAGGCCATCGTGGCCTTCGTGATACTGCGGGGCACGGCCACCACATCGGACGAACTGGTGGCGGAGCTGCGCAATCACGTCGGGAAGACGCTCGGCCCGATCGCCAAGCCCAAGCGGGTCCTGCCGGTAGCCGAGCTGCCCAAGACGCGTTCCGGCAAGATCATGCGCCGTCTGCTGCGCGATGTCGCCGAGAACCGTGAGGTCGGAGACGTCACCACGCTGGCCGACTCGACCGTGATGGACCTGATCACGACGCAGCTGCCCTCCTCCTCCGAGGACTGACAGCCACTGCGACGAGGGGCACCCGGCAACGAGCCGAGTGCCCCTCGAGCGTTTAGTGTGAAGATCGTTCGATACGGCTCCGAGTGCCCCCAGGTACAGTGGTGCCTTCGTCAACAACATCATCAGAAATCTCCATCAGGTGCGCCGGGAAGTCTGGTCGGCAAGTGCTACAGCCATGCCCCGCTGCCGTACCGACCCGGAGGTCTCCACCGTGGCCGCGCCCACTCCCACCCCGCCCGCCCCCCGTCGTACCGTCCTCGGACGCCTCCCCCTTCCCGAGCGGAACTACGTCGCCGAGGCACTGCGCACCGAGACGGTCGGCGGCATCATCCTGCTGGTCGCCTCCGTCGCCGCACTGATCTGGGCGAACACCTTCGGGGCGAGCTACGAGTCGGTCAGCCACTTCCACTTCGGCCCCGAATTCCTGGGACTGAACCTCTCCGTGGCCCACTGGGCCGCCGACGGCCTTCTCGCCGTCTTCTTCTTCGTCGCCGGTGTCGAGCTCAAGCGCGAACTGGTCGCGGGTGAACTGAAGGATCCCAAGGCTGCCGCCCTGCCGGTGATCGCCGCGCTCTGCGGTATGGCCGTCCCCGCCCTCGTCTACGCCCTGACCGCGCTCGTCGGTGACGGTTCCATGGCCGGCTGGGCGGTCCCCACCGCCACCGACATCGCGTTCGCACTCGCCGTCCTCGCGGTCATCGGCACCTCGCTGCCCTCCGCCCTGCGTGCGTTCCTGCTCACCCTCGCCGTGGTCGACGACCTCTTCGCGATCATGATCATCGCGGTCTTCTTCACCGACAGCATCGACTTCATGGCGCTCGGCGGAGCAGTGGTCGGCCTGGTGGTCTTCTACTTCCTGCTGCGCGCCGGGATCAGGGGCTGGTACGTCTACGTACCGCTGGCCCTGGTCATCTGGGGGCTGATGTACAACAGCGGCGTCCACGCGACCATCGCCGGTGTCGCCATGGGTCTGATGCTGCGCTGCACCGTGCGTGACGGCGAGGCGTACTCCCCGGGGGAGCACATCGAGCACCTTGTGCGCCCGCTGTCCGCCGGTTTCGCCGTCCCGCTGTTCGCGTTGTTCTCCGCGGGCGTCTCCCTCCAGGGCGACGCGATCGCCGGCGTCTTCACCCGGCCCGAAACGCTCGGCGTCGTCCTCGGTCTCGTCGTCGGCAAGACCGTGGGCATCTTCGGCGGCACCTGGCTCGCCGCCCGCTTCACCAAGGCGGAGCTCAACAAGGACCTGGCCTGGGCGGATCTCTTCGCCGTCGCCTCGCTCGCCGGTATCGGCTTCACCGTTTCCCTGCTCATCGGGGAACTCGCGTTCGAGGGCGAGGGTGAGATGGTGAATGAGATCAAGGCCGCCGTACTCATCGGATCCCTGGTCGCGGCCGTACTCTCCGGTGTACTGCTCAAATTGCGGGTACGTCGGTACAAGGCGCTGTTCGACGCCGAGGAGCTCGACGAGGACCAGGACGGCGTCCCGGACGTCTACGAGCAGGACGACCCGGAGTACCACCTCCGGATGGCCGCGATGCTCGAGAAGAAGGCCGCCGAGCATCGCCGCCTGGCCCGAGCGGCGGGGGCAGCGAGCAGCGAGCCGGACAGTCCGGCATGATCTGACACCGGATGTGTTGAAGAGGAGAGGGAGTCAGGGATGAGCGACCCCGGCAACTACGCGGGCAACGGCGACCGCAGTCTCGGACAGCTGGTCGCTTCGGCGACGGCCGAGATGTCGGCACTGGTACACGACGAGATCGCACTGGCCAAGGCGGAAGTACGTCAGGACGTGAAGCGCGGCGTCATCGGCAGCGTGTCGTTCATCGTCACGGCTGTGCTGTTTCTGTTCTCGCTCCCGGTGCTGAGCTTCGCGGCGGCTTACGGAATCCATAACCTGGGCCTCGGCCTCGCCTGGTCGTTCCTGATCGTGGGCGGTGCGTTCATCCTGCTGGGAGCCCTGCTGGCGCTGTTCGGCCTGGCCAAGTTCAAGAAGGTCAAGCCGCCGGAGAAGTCCATCGCCTCGGCCAAGCAGACCGCCGCCGTCCTCCAGGGAGTCAAGCCTCACCCCCGCCGCTCGGTCCTGCCCGGCACGGCCGTCACGACGAAGGGCAGCACCCTGGCGGACAAGGCCACCGCAAGTCGCCCGGTCCAGGACAAGGCGTCCGCTGTGGCACGCTCGTCCACATGACGCTCCCCGATTTCCGTGCGTCCGGTCCGGCAGCGAGCCCCCTGGGCCCGGCCGGTCCCGGCAGCCCCGTACGCCTCGACGGCCCATGGACCCACCGGGACGTGGCTGCCAACGGCGCGCGCTTCCACATCGCCGAGCTGGGCGACGGGCCCCTGGTACTCCTGCTGCACGGCTTCCCGCAGTTCTGGTGGACGTGGCGCCACCAGATGACCGCGCTGGCCGACGCCGGATTCCGGGCGGTGGCCATGGACCTGCGAGGGGTCGGCGGCAGCGACCGCACCCCCCGGGGGTACGACCCGGCCAACCTGGCCCTCGACGTCACCGGCGTGATCCGCTCGCTCGGCGAGCCGGACGCCGCGCTGGTCGGCCACGACCTGGGTGGCTATCTCGCCTGGACCGCCGCCGTGATGCGTCCGAAGCTGGTCCGGCGCCTGGTGGTGTCCTCGATGCCGCACCCGCGCCGCTGGCGCTCGGCGATGCTCTCCGACTTCTCGCAGTCCCGGGCCGGCTCGTACGTCTGGGGGGTCCAGCGGCCGTGGCTGCCGGAGCGCGCGCTCGTCGCGGACGACGCGGCCCTCGTGGGCCAACTGATCAGGGACTGGGCGGGGCCGGGTGTCGCGGACTTCCCCGACGACGAGGTTCTGGACGTCTACCGGCGCGCGATGACGATCCCGTCGACGGCCCACTGCTCGATCGAGCCGTACCGCTGGATGGTGCGGTCCATGGCCCGGCCGGACGGCGTCCAGTTCAACCGGCGGATGAAGCGGCCGGTGCGTGTACCGACCCTGCATCTGCACGGGTCACTCGATCCGGCGATCCGTACGCGGAGCTCCGCGGGCTCGGGCGAGTACGTGGAAGCGCCGTACCGTTGGCGACTTTTCGACGGTCTGGGGCACTTCCCCCACGAGGAGGACCCGGTGGGGTTCTCGACCGAACTCGTCAACTGGCTCAAGGACCCCGAGCCCGACCGCTAGCCCTGGAGCACACGTGTGCGACGAACAGCCAATTGCCTGCCGCATAGGCCAATTGGCTGACTCTCGCACGATTACCGACCTTGGGTGACGGGCAGACGTCGGGGTATGGGCTGGACGCACGACTTCGGTGACGCAGCACGCAACCGCCGCTCGACCGCGATGGTCGGTCCGAGCACTCACGAGGGGGGCGGCCCACAGGGCCGGGTGCACGAAGTGCATGATTTTCATGATCCCCAGCTTGGTATTCCGCGCATCCTCCGCCGCCGGGCCCGCTGGGTCTCGGCGCGGCTGCGTCATCCCCGTGGATGACGCAGCCACCTTCTTCCGACGGAACCCGCAGTCCCCTGGGGCCTCTCGCAAGAGAGGCCCCAGGGCCTGTCCGGCACACCCCGTCTAGAGCGCGCAGCTCTGACTGTCGACCTGCTGGTTCGCGGTGCGACCGCGCTCGATGTCCTGGCGGATCTCGTCGACCGACAGCGCGTAGCCGGTGTCCGGGTCGTCGAGGGACCTGGCGAACACCACTCCGTACACGCTTCCGTCCGGAGTGAGCAGCGGGCCACCGGAGTTGCCCTGCCGCACGGTCGTGTACAGCGAGTACACATCGCGGCGGACGGTGCCCCGGTGGTAGATGTCCGGGCCGTCGGCGTCGATGCGTCCGCGGACCCGCGCGGAACGTACGTCGTAGTCTCCGCCCCCCGGGAAGCCCGCGACGATGGCGCCGTCGCCGGTCTCCGCGTCGCGGTCGGTGAAGCGCAGGGGCTTGGCTCCGAGGTCCGGCACGTCCAGTACGGCGATGTCGCGCTCCCAGTCGTAGAGGACGACCGTCGCGTCGTACAACCGCCCCTGGCCGCCGATCTGGACGGTCGGCTCGTCGACTCCGCCGACTACATGGGCGTTGGTCATGACCCTGCGGTCGGCGAAGACGAAGCCGGTGCCCTCGAGGAGCTTGCCGCAGCCCGGAGCCATGCCCTCCACCTTGACGATGGACTTCATGGCGCGGGCGGCGACGGGGCTGCCCGCGAGGGCCGGGTCCGGGGCCTGGACCTCGGTGATGGGCTCGTTGGCGAACGGGCTGAAGACCTGCGGGAAGCCGTTCTGCGCGAGGACCGAGGAGAAGTCCGTGAACCACGTGGACGCCTGATCGGGCATCACACGTGAGACGCCGAGGAGGACCTTCGAGCTCCGGACCTCCTTGCCGAGAGTCGGCAGTGACGTGCCGGCCAGGGCGGAGCCGATCAGCCAGGCGACCAGGAGCATCGCCACCACGTTGACCAGGGAGCCGCCGGTGGCGTCCAGGGCGCGTGCGGGCGACCACGTGATGTACCGGCGGAGTCTGTTGCCCAGGTGGGTCGTGAACGCCTGGCCCGCGGAGGCGCACACGATCACGATGATGACCGCGACGACGGCGGCCGTGGAGGAGACCTCCGAACCGTCGGTCACCTGGTCCCAAATGAACGGCAGCAGATACACGGCGACGAGTCCGCCGCCCAGAAAGCCGATCACCGACAGGATGCCGACGACGAAGCCCTGGCGGTAGCCGATGACCGCGAACCACACGGCGCCGACCAGCAGCAGGATGTCCAGCACGTTCACCGTCTCTAGCCTCGCAGATTCGTCACCTGGCCCGTCGTCCGTCCGACGGGATCCGGGCCGGGCCAAAGCAGCGCAGCACGGGATGGAGCAGTCAGCCTGTCATGGGCGCCAGTCGAGCGGCACCTGTCTGGTCGCGTCCCAGGGCCGCTCCCAGCCCGAGAAATGCAGGATCCGGTCGATCACACCGGCCGTGAATCCCCAGACGAGAGCGGATCCGACCAGGAACGACGGGCCCGGATGGCCGCTGGGGTGGACGGTGGTCACCCGGTTGGCCGGATCCGTGAGATCTGCCACGGGGACCGTGAACACCCGTGCGGTCTCGGCCGGGTCGACGACGCCGACCGGGGTCGGCTCCCGCCACCAGCCGAGGACGGGCGTCACCACGAAGTCGCTCACCGGGATGTACAGCCGGGGCAGCACGCCGAAGAGCTGGACGCCCTGCGGATCGAGGCCCGTCTCCTCCTCGGCCTCCCGCAGCGCGGCCTTGAGCGGCCCTGTCGTAACCGGGTCACCGTCCTGCTGGTCCAGCGCGCCGCCGGGGAAGGACGCCTGGCCCGCGTGGGAGCGCAGCGAGGTCGAGCGCTCCATGAGGAGGAGCTCCGGGCCGTGTTCGCCCTCGCCGAAGAGGATCAGCACGGCCGACTGGCGGCCCGCACCGCTCTCGGGCGGCAGGAACCGGCTGAGCTGCCGGGGCCGCACCGTCCGCGCCGCGCGGGCGACGGGGGCGAGCCATTCGGGCAGCCCCTCGGTGGTCACGGGGACGACGTCCCTGCCGGACCCGCCCGTACCGTCTTCGGCGGGCACGCCCGACGACGGCATCGGAGCGGATCTCGTGCCCTGTGCGTGCGTCATCTGCACCCCCTTCGTTTCACAACGCCTGTCATCGGCCATTTCGTTCCGGGGCCATTTCGTTCCGGGGCCATTCCGCTCGGTTCCGTACGGCTCGGGCCGCGCCCGTCCCTCATTCGGCCCCGAGGGGCGGTGCCGGTTTGCCCGGGTAGTCGGGCGGGGGGCTGAGGCGCTGGCCCGGGTAGCCGCCCATCTCGTACTTCAGCAGCTTCTTCGCCTTCTCCGGGTCCGTCTCGCCCTCCCCGTACGAAGGGCAGAGCGGCGCGATGGGGCAGGCACCGCAGGCGGGCTTGCGGGAGTGGCAGACACGGCGGCCGTGGAAGACCACACGGTGCGAGAGCATCGTCCACTCGCTCTTGGGAAAGATCGCGGCCACGTCCGCCTCGACCTTCACCGGATCCTCCTCATCAGTCCACTTCCAGCGCCGGACCAGTCGGCCGAAGTGGGTGTCCACCGTGATGCCGGGGACCCCGAAGGCGTTGCCCAGGACGACGTTGGCCGTCTTGCGGCCCACCCCGGGCAGCGTGACGAGATCGGCGAGCCGGCCGGGGACCTCGCCGTCGAAGCTGTCCCGGATCGCGGTCGAAAGCCCTATCAGCGACTTGGCCTTGGCCCGGAAGAAGCCGGTCGGCCGAATCAGCCCCTCCAGTTCTTCCGGATCGGCCGCCGCCATGTCCTCGGGCGTCGGGTAGGCGGCGAACAGCGCGGGAGTGGTCTGGTTGACCCGCAGGTCCGTGGTCTGCGCCGAGAGCACCGTGGCGACGAGAAGCTCGAAGGGATTGCGGAAGTCCAGCTCGGGATGGGCGTACGGATAGACCTCGGCGAGCTCACGGTTGATCCGGCGGGCGCGGCGCACCATCGCGAGGTGCGACTCCGGTTTCGCCGTCTTGACCGGGTGGGCCGCCTTCACCGCCTTGCCCGTTTTGACCGCACTCACCGGATTCGCCGCCTTCATCGTCTTGGGAGCCTTCGTCGCGAACTTCCCCGCGGTGGGCTCGTCAGGGTGTTTCATGGCATTTGGGGGGTACCGCGTGGACCGTTCGCCCACAGCGGAACCACGGTCTTCCGGCAGCCCGTCAGCCCCCTCAACCTGCGCTCCCACCGGCGTTCTGGACACCCGGCCAGCCTAGGGCCAGGCACTGACATCCGCCCCGATCACTGGGCATCCGCCCTCAATCGCCCCCTGCCGTTCGGTCGGACACTCCCGTGCGTCAAACTGGTTTGTGATTGATCGCACTGTTTTACCGTCCGGCATCATGGGGACCACGGTTCCCTGAACAGGCCGACAAGGAGAAAACTCGTGGACGACGTTCTGCGGCGCGCCCCGCTTTTCGCGGCGCTCGATGATGAGCAGGCCGCGGAGCTCCGCGCCTCGATGAGTGAGGTGACCCTCGCGCGCGGCGACGCGCTGTTCCACGAGGGCGACCCGGGTGACCGCCTGTACGTGGTCACCGAGGGCAAGGTGAAGCTCCACCGCACCTCCCCCGACGGACGCGAGAACATGCTGGCCGTCCTCGGTCCCGGCGAGCTCATCGGAGAGCTGTCGCTCTTCGACCCGGGCCCGCGCACGGCGACGGCGACGGCCCTCACCGAGGTCAAGCTGCTCGGCCTCGGCCACGGCGACCTCCAGCCCTGGCTGAACGCCCGCCCCGAGGTGGCCACCGCGCTCCTGCGCGCTGTCGCCCGGCGGCTGCGCAAGACCAACGACCAGATGTCCGACCTGGTCTTCTCCGACGTACCGGGCCGTGTCGCCCGTGCGCTCCTCGATCTGTCGCGCCGCTTCGGTGTGCAGTCGGAGGAGGGCATCCACGTCGTGCACGACCTGACCCAGGAAGAGCTGGCCCAGTTGGTCGGCGCCTCCCGGGAGACGGTCAACAAGGCACTCGCGGACTTCGCGGGGCGCGGCTGGCTGCGCCTGGAGGCGCGCGCCGTGATCCTGCTGGACGTGGAGCGGCTGGCGAAGCGGTCCCGCTGACCGTGTGATGTTGCCGAAGGGCCCCGCCACCGGCGGGGCCCTTCGGCGTCCCGGGCCGCCCGGCGGGGTCTGGGGCCCGTCCGGTCCCTGATCCGCCGGTACGGCCCCTCATCCGTAGGTCGGGCCCTGGATCCGCTGCTCGATTCCTAGGTCCTGTCTGGAGTTCCAGCGCGGGAGAAGGAGCGGCGTCCGGTGCCGTCGAATCCAAGGCGGAGGAGGGAGCGATGGCGGAGCCCTCGCGACTGACGACAACGCCGGAGGCGGCGGTGCCGGACGCCGCGACGCCGCGGGGGAACTCCAGACAGGACCTAGATCAGTCCGTGCTCGGTCAGGTACTCCAGCTGGGCCCGTACGGACAGTTCAGCCGCCGGCCACAGCGAGCGGTCCACGTCCGCGTACACGTGGGCCACGACGTCGGAGGGCACCCGGCGCCCGGACTCCACCGCCGTCTCCACCTGGGCCAGGCGGTGCGCACGGTGGGCGAGGTAGAACTCCAGAGCCCCCTGTGCGTCCTCCAGGACCGGACCGTGCCCCGGCAGGACGGTGTGCACGCCGTCGTCGACCGTCAGCGAGCGCAGCCGCCGCAGCGAGTCGAGGTAGTCCCCCAGCCGCCCGTCCGGGTGCGCCACCATCGACGTACCGCGCCCCAGGACGGTGTCGCCGGTGAGCACCGCCCCGTCGGCCGGCAGGTGGAACGAGAGCGAGTCCGCGGTGTGCCCGGGGGTCGGGACCACCCGCAGTTCGAGTCCGCCGGTGGCGATCACATCGCCCGCTCCCAGCCCCTCGTCGCCCAGACGCAGGGCCGCGTCCAGGGCGCGCACCTTCGTACGGGTCAGCTCGGCGAAGCGTTCCGCGCCCTCGGCGTGGTCGGCGTGGCCGTGGGTGAGGAGGGTGAGCGCGACACGTCGCCCGGCCCGCTCGACGGTGCCGATCACCGCCCGCAGGTGGGTCTCGTCCAGCGGGCCGGGGTCGATCACGACCGCCAGGTCAGAACCCGGCTCGGCCACGATCCAGGTGTTGGTCCCGTCCAGGGTCATCGCCGAGGCGTTCGGGGCGAGGACGTTGACCGTACGGAGGGTGGCGGGGCCGGAGAGGACTCCGCCCCGCGGCTGTCCGGGAAGTGCCGCCGCGTCGCTCACGAACCTTCGCCTCCCGCGCTCCGGGCGGGCATGTGTTTGGTGAACTCATCGTGTCCCGGCCAGCTCAGCACCAGCTCGTCGCCGTCCACGCGGGCCTGTGCGAGTACGGGAGTGAGGTCCTGGTCATCTGCCGCCTTCAGGGCCTCCGCGGCCGTCCCGTACGGCCTGAGCGCCCTTAGCGTGGACACGGTGGGCGGCATCATCAGCAGTTCGCCCCGGTCGTAGCCGTCGGCAGCCTCACCGGGGGTGATCCACACGGTCCTGTCGGCCTCCGTGGACGCGTTCCTGGTGCGCTGGCCTTCGGGGAGCGCGGCGACGAAGAACCAGGTGTCGTAGCGGCGTGGTTCGAACTCCGGGGTGATCCAGCGCGCCCAGGCGCCCAGCAGGTCGGAACGCAGCAGCAGACCCCGCCGGTCGAGGAACGCGGCGAAGGACAGCTCGCGGGCGACCAGCGCCTCGCGGTCGGCCTCCCAGTCCGCACCCGTCGTGTCGCAGACGACCGTGCCGGGCGTCGGCCCCGCGAGGAGGACGCCCGCCTCCTCGTACGTCTCGCGGACCGCCGCACAGACGATGGCCTGCGCCTCGGTGACCGTGGCGACGCCGAGCCGCCCGGCCCAGTGCTCCAGCGAGGGGCCGGCCCAGCCGACCGGACGGTCGTCGTCGCGCGGATCGACTCCGCCGCCCGGATAGGCGTACGCACCGCCGGCGAACGCCATGGACGTACGGCGGCGCAGCATGTGCACGGCCGGTCCGCTCCCGATGTCCGTGGCAGCGTCCCGGAGCAGCATCACGGTGGCGGCCCGCCTGGGAGTCGCGGCCGTCAGCTCGCCTGCGGCGAGGGCCCGGATCCGGTCGGGCCATTCCGGTGGGTACCACTGACCATTGGACATGGCCGGAGGCTATCCGGAACCGTCCCGATGTTCGAGGGTCCCGGATGGTCCGTACGTGCCCGGTACACGCACGACCCCGGCGTACCCCCTACACGCATGATCCCGCCCGGTCGCGCGGACCGGGCGGGATCACGATCACGGATCACGGATCACCGATCACCGATCACGGATCACGGATCACGGATCGCTGGTAACGGATCGCTGGTGACGGCTGGTACGGGTCAGGCCTCGACGAGCTCGACCTGGACCTCGATCTCCACCGGTGCGTCCAGCGGCAGCACCGCGACGCCCACGGCGCTGCGCGCGTGCACGCCCTTGTCACCGAGGACCGCGCCCAGCAGCTCGCTCGCGCCGTTGATCACGGCCGGCTGGCCGGTGAAGTCGGAGGCGGAGGCGACGAAGCCCACGACCTTCACGACCCGTGCGATCCGGTCCAGGTCGCCCGCGACGGACTTCACCGCCGCGAGGGCGTTGAGCGCGCACGTCCTGGCGAGCTCCTTCGCCTCGTCGGGGGTCACCTCGGCGCCGACCTTGCCGGTCACGGCGAGTCTGCCCTCCACCATCGGCAGCTGCCCGGAGGTGTAGACGTACACGCCGGACTGCACGGCCGGCTGGTACGAGGCCAGTGGCGGAACGACGTCCGGGAGCGTCAGGCCCAGCTCGGCGAGGCGCGCTTCGACAACGCCCGCCACTAGGGCTTCTCCCGCTTCAGGTACGCCACGAGCTGCTCGGGGTTGTTGGGCCCGGGCACGACCTGGACGAGCTCCCAGCCGTCCTCGCCCCAGGTGTCCAGGATCTGCTTGGTCGCGTGCACGAGAAGGGGCACAGTCGCATATTCCCACTTGGTCATAGGGCCGACTGTAATACCTGGCACGTACGGTCTCGTGCGTAGCCCGGGGCACTACTGGTTAGGCTCCAGGAGTGAGCAGGTTCCAGGTCGTCAGCGGCAAGGGCGGTACCGGTAAGACCACGGTCGCCGCCGCCCTCGCGCTCGCCCTCGCGACCGAGGGCAAGCGCACCCTCCTCGTCGAGGTCGAGGGCAGACAGGGCATCGCCCAGCTCTTCGAGTCGGAGGCCCTTCCCTACGAGGAGCGCAAGATCGCCGTCTCGCCGGGCGGCGGGGAGGTGCATGCCCTGGCGATCGACGCGGAGCGGGCCCTTCTGGACTACCTCCAGATGTTCTACAAACTCGGCGGCGCCGGCCGGGCGCTCAAGAAGCTCGGGGCGATCGATTTCGCCACCACCATCGCACCGGGCGTCCGGGACGTCCTGTTGACCGGCAAGGCGTGCGAAGCCGTACGCCGAAAGGACAAACAGGGACGTTTCATCTATGACCACGTGGTCATGGACGCGCCTCCCACCGGCCGCATCACGCGCTTCCTCAACGTGAACGACGAGGTGGCCGGACTGGCCAGGATCGGCCCGATACACAATCAGGCACAGGCCGTCATGCGCGTGCTGAAGTCCCCGGAGACGGCGGTGCACCTCGTGACGCTGCTGGAGGAGATGCCGGTCCAGGAGACCGCGGACGGCATCGCCGAGCTCCGCGCCGGCGACCTGCCCGTGGGCCGGGTCATCGTCAACATGGTGCGCCCGCACCTGCTCGACGAGGACGCGCTGCGGACGGCCTCGGGCGCCCGCCGCAAGGAGATCGCGAAGACGCTGACCCGGGCGGGTGTGACCGGTTCCGCGGCACTCGTGCGGCCGCTGGTCGAGCAGGCGGCGGAGCACGCGCAGCGGGTCTCGCTGGAGCGTGAGCAGCGCGCCGTGCTGACCGGTCTGGGCCTGCCGATGGCCGAACTCCCGCTGCTCGGTGAGGGGGTGGATCTCCCCGCGCTGCACGACCTGGCGGCGGAGCTCCGCAAACAAGGCGCAGGGGAAGAGGTGGGGTCATGACCCCGGGACCGGACGTCGCACCGGTGCTCGATACGGACGCGCTCCTGGACGATCCAGGGATCCGGATCATCGTGTGCTGCGGATCGGGCGGGGTCGGCAAGACCACGACGGCCGCGGCGCTCGGCGTACGTGCCGCGGAGCGCGGGCGCAAGGCCGTGGTCCTCACCATCGACCCGGCACGCCGGCTCGCCCAGTCCATGGGCATCGACCAGCTGGACAACGTCCCCCGCCGGGTCGAGGGCATCGACTGCGCCGGCGGCGGTGAACTGCACGCCATGATGCTCGACATGAAGCGGACCTTCGACGAGACCGTCGAGGCGCACACCGATGCCGAACGGGCCCGCGCGATCCTGGAGAACCCCTTCTACCAGTCCCTGTCGGCCGGTTTCGCGGGCACGCAGGAGTACATGGCCATGGAGAAACTGGGGCAGCTGAGGGCGCGCGACGAGTGGGACCTGATCATCGTCGACACGCCGCCCTCGCGCTCCGCACTGGACTTCCTGGACGCGCCGAAGCGGCTGGGCTCGTTCCTGGACGGCAAGTTCATCCGGCTGCTGGTGGCTCCGGCGAAGATCGGCGGCCGGGCCGGGATGAAGTTCCTCAATGTCGGCATGTCGATGATGACGGGGACGCTCGGTAAGCTGCTCGGCGGTCAGTTCCTCCGGGACGTACAGACTTTCGTCGCCGCGATGGACTCGATGTTCGGGGGATTCCGCACCCGCGCCGATGCCACGTACAAGCTGCTCCAGGCGCCCGGCACGGCGTTCCTCGTCGTCGCGACACCGGAGCGGGACGCGTTGCGCGAGGCGGCGTACTTCGTGGAGCGACTTGCCGCCGAGGAGATGCCCCTGGCCGGCCTGGTGCTCAACCGGGTGCACGGCAGCGAGGCTTCCCGGCTGACCGCGGAGCGTGCGCTGGCCGCCGCGGAAAATCTTGAAGACGGCGGCATTGTGGATCAGACGACCGGGCAGGCTGCCTCTAGTGACCCGGTGAACCCGGTGGACCCGGGGGGCGCCTCTCCCGAAGCCCACGGCACACCGCTGCCCCCGGACGACCACGACAAGCCGCACGCACCCCGCGCGCCGCATGAGCCGAACGAAGAGCCCGAGCCGCGCCCGTCGCATTCGCACGAGACGAAGGAACAGCACGAGCCGTCCATGCCGCACTCGGTCGACCAGCTGACCGCGGGTCTGCTGCGGCTGCACGCCGAGCGCATGCAGGTCGTCGCGCGCGAACAGCGCACACGCGACGGCTTCACCGCACTCCACCCCGAGGTCGCGGTCACCGAAGTGGCCGCACTGCCCGGCGATGTACATGACCTCACAGGTCTCCGAGCCATCGGGGACCGGCTCGCGGCCGGTTCCGCTTCCGCTCCGGCCGGAGCCGCCTAGGCGCTACTCGCCCGAACCCCTCACGGGGAACGGGCTCGCGCGCGCCTATCCGACGGCGGCGTACGTCTCATGCAGTACGTCGTCGTCCAGGCCGACCGCTGCGGGCAGGATGCCCGTCGACTGCTCGTACTCGCTACGAGCGGTCTCCAGCAGGCGGCGCCAGGACGTGACGGTCGGTCGTCGGCGCAGCAGTGCGCGGCGCTCCCGCTCCGTCATTCCGCCCCACACGCCGAATTCGACGCGATTGTCCAGCGCATCGGCCAGGCACTCGGTCCGCACCGGACAACCGGTGCACACCGCCTTGGCCCTGTTCTGCGCTGCCCCTTGTACGAACAGTTCATCCGGATCGGTAGTGCGGCAGGCTGCCTGCGCACTCCAGTCGGTTACCCAGCCCATCCCGGCGCCGTCCTCTCCCGAATCGAGGCTCCCCCACGGCGGCGGCGGCATATTCACCGCCACCAGTTGAGGACGTTACGGAAGGTAGGGACAGCACAACACCCCCTTCGGGCCCAATCTTCGATGGCCCGAACGGACTATGCGTACGCGGCAGATCACCCAGAGGAGTGAGGTGAGGACATAAGGGACCATCACCCTAAAATCGGGACAGTGCACCCAAGTCGCTGTGGGCATTTCACGACACACGGGGCGAATTCGGGAGCGCCTCGGGTCGGGAAGACGGTGCGAACGAAGATGGCTGGAACTGCACGGGGGGTTGAAACGAAACCAGACTGCTGTGACAGTTGAGAGCAGCTTAGGCCAACGCATATACGCCTGTCCGGCGAATGAGAACGTAGGCTGCCCCCATGCCAAAGAAGCGCTCGGGCGGGGGTCTCACGACGACCCAGCAGGCCGCCAAGTTCCTCGGTGTCGCCGCACTATCCGGAGCTGTCCTGGCAGGTATCGCACTGCCGGCAGCCGGAGTGCTCGGCCTCGCGGCCAAGGGGACGGTCGAGGGATTCGACGAAATCCCTTCCAACCTCAAGACGCCACCGCTCAGTCAGCGCACCAAGATCCTGGACAGCAGCGGCGGTCTCATCGCGACGGATTACTCCCGCGACCGGACCGTCGTCCCGCTCAAGGACATCTCCCCGTACATGCAGGACGCGATCATCGCGATCGAGGACTCACGCTTCTACGAGCACGGGGCCATCGACCTCAAGGGCATCCTGCGTGCGATGAACCGCAACGTGCAGGCCGGCGGGGCCGCCCAGGGTGCGTCGACGCTCACCCAGCAGTACGTGAAGAACGTCTTCGTCGAGGAGGCCGGCGACGACCAGGCGAAAGTCCTGGAGGCCACCCAGCAGACCCTGGGCCGCAAGGTCCGCGAGCTCAAGTTCGCGATCCAGGTCGAAGAGGAGCTCGGCAAGAAGAAGATCCTGGAGAACTACCTCAACATCACGTTCTTCGGACAGCAGGCGTACGGCATCGAGGCCGCCTCGCAGCGCTACTTCTCCAAGCCCGCGAAGAACCTGAAGGTGGAGGAAGCCGCGCTGCTGGCCGGCATCGTCCAGTCGCCGAGCCGCTACGACCCGGTCAACGACGCGCAGGAGGCGACCAAGCGCCGCAACACCGTGCTGATGCGCATGGCCGCGACCAAGAACATCACACAGGCCGAGGCCGACAAGGCGATAGAGAGTCCGCTCGGCCTGAAGGTCAGCAGGCCTCGCAGCGGCTGTATCACCGCCGTCGAAGGTGCCGGATTCTTCTGCGACTACGTCCGCAAGACGGTCCTGACCGACCCCGCCTTCGGCAAGACCGAGGCTGAGCGGAAGAAGCTGTGGGACCTCGGCGGCCTGACCGTCAAGACCACCCTCGATCCCAAGGCACAGGCAGCGGCCAACAAGGCGGCCACTTCCCACGTCTACAAGAGCGACGGCGTCGCCGCCTCGGTCGTCCAGGTCCAGCCCGGCACCGGCAAGATCCTCTCGATGGGGCAGTCGCGGCCGTACGGGCTCGACGGGACGAAGCACGAGACGGTGATGAACCTCGCCGTCGGCAGCAAGATGGGCGGCACGACCTACGGTTTCCAGGTCGGCTCGACCTTCAAGCCGATCACCGCGGCGGCCGCCCTGGAGAAGGGCATCAGCCCGACCGAGGTCTACGACGACCCGTGGAAGATCCAGATGGAGAAGAGGGACTACCGGAACTGCGCCGGCAGCCCCACCGGATCGGACCTGTGGTCCGTGCAGAACGAGCTGAAGTCCGAGTTCGGTCCCTTCGACCTGACCAGCGCGCTGGGCAAGTCCATCAACACCTACTTCGCACGGCTGGAGCAGAAGGTCGGTCTGTGCGAGACCGTCACCATGGCGAAGAAGCTCGGGTACGAGGAAGGTACGGGTGTGAAGATCGGCGAGGACCCGTCGATCACGCTCGGCGGTGAGGAGAACACCCCGCTGGGCATGGCCGCCACGTACGCCGCCTACGCCAACCGCGGCACGTACTGCTCTCCCGTCGCCATCGAGGCGGTCACCACCAGGGCCGGCAAGTCCCTGCCCGTCCCGAAGACCGACTGCGATCGGGCGATGAGCGAGACCACCGCCGACATGATCAACCAGATGCTCAAGGGTGTCATCGAGGACGGCACCGGAACCCGGGCCGGTCTTACCGACCGCGACAACGCGGGCAAGACCGGAACCACCGATGAGCGCAAGGACGCCTGGTTCGTCGGCTACACGCCGAACCTGTCCACCGCGGTCTGGGTCGGTGACGACGTCGGTGACAAGGACGGCATGTACAACCTCACCATCGGCGGCCAGTACTACGACAAGGTCTGCGGCGGCTGCCTCCCGGGCCCGATCTGGCGGATGGCGATGACCGAGGCGCTGAGCGCGGGCGAGACACCCTCGTTCAACTACGTCAAGGTCCCGCGCGGTGACACCAAGCCGGAGAAGGACAAGGAAGCGGACAAGGGCGACAAGGAAGAGGACGGCGGTGGCCGGGACAACGACAAGCCCGGCGACGGGATCAGCATTCCGCCCGGCTTCCTCGGCGGCGCCACCGGTGGTGACGGCGGTGGTGACGGCGGTGGCCGGGGCCGCGGCCGCGACTGACCCGACGACGGTGTCGTCCACCTGACAACGCGAAGAGGGTGCCCCGGAAATTGCTCGGGGCACCCTCTTCGCGTTGTCCGTGTTCAGCCCGCGAGGAGCTTCTTCACCGTCGCGGCCACCCGGCCGCCCTCGGCGAGGCCCGCCACCTTCGGGTTCACGATCTTCATGACGGCGCCCATCGCACGCGGCCCCTCGGCTCCGGCGGCCTTCGCCTCCTCGACCGCGGCGGTGACGATGCCCGTCAGCTCCTCGTCCGTGAGCTGCTTGGGCAGGTACGCGTCGAGCAGCTCGCCCTCGGCCTTCTCCCGGTCGGCCTGCGCCTGCCGGCCGCCCTGGGCGAACGCCTCAGCGGCCTCGCGGCGCTTCTTCGCCTCCCTGGCGATCACCTTCTGCACCTCGTCGTCGGAGAGTTCGCGTGCCGTCTTGCCGCTGACCTCCTCCTTCGTGATCGCGGTCAGGGTCAGCCGGAGCGTGGACGAGGTCAGCTCGTCACGCGCCTTCATGGCCGTGGTGAGGTCTTCCTTGAGCTTGGACTTGAGCGTGGTCATGCGGCGATTGTGACAGGTACGGGGCACCCGACGCCCGTGCGTTTTCCCGTCGCGGCACCGTGTCTGCGACGATGGGCACATGCGCGCACGCTACGGAGTACCCCTGAAAGTCACAGCTGTCGGCGCTGCGGTCGGCGTCGCCGGCCTCGCTTACGCGGCCGGGTTCGAGGCCCGCTCGTTCCGCCTGCGGCGGATCACCGTCCCCGTACTCCCGCACGGGGCACGCCCGTTGCGCGTACTCCAGGTGTCCGACATCCACATGGTGTCCGGCCAGCGGAAGAAGCGGGCCTGGCTCCAGTCGCTCGCGGGCCTGCGCCCGGACTTCGTCGTGAACACCGGCGACAACCTCTCGGACCCGGAAGCCGTACCTGAGGTGCTCGACGCGCTCGGTCCGCTGATGGAGCTCCCCGGGGTCTACGTCTTCGGTTCCAACGACTACTACGGGCCCAAGCTGCGTAACCCGGCCCGGTACCTCTTCGAGAAGGTGCAGGGCAACCACGGCCTCAACGGCAACGCCCCCGCGGTCGGTGTCGTCCACAACCCGTGGGAACCGATGCGGGACGCGTTCGACGCCGCCGGCTGGCTGGGCCTGTCCAACACGCGCGGACGGCTGAAGCTCGACGGTTTGGACATCGCGTTCACCGGCCTCGACGACCCGCACATCAAGCGCGACCGTTACGCCGAGGTCGCGGGCGGCCCCGAGACCGCCGCGGACCTCTCCATCGGCGTGGTCCACGCCCCGTACCTGCGTACCCTCGACGCCTTCACGGCCGATGGCTACCCGCTGATCCTGGCGGGCCACACCCACGGCGGCCAGCTCTGCATCCCGTTCTACGGGGCGCTCGTCACCAACTGCGACCTGGACACGGACCGGGTCAAGGGGCTCTCCACCCATACGGTCGGGGACCGCCGCTCCTACCTGCACGTCTCGGCCGGCTGCGGCACGAACCGCTACACCCCGGTCCGGTTCGCCTGCCCGCCCGAGGCGACGCTGCTGACGCTCACACCCCGCGACTGAGGCCACGACCGGCGTCATGGCCCGCGGGGACGAGGGGACGAGGTAGGAGCCGAGGGGCCGGCGTACGGGCGGGGGCGCCGCGGCGTACGGGCAAGAGGCGCCGACGCGGGCCAAGGCGTCGGCGTACGGGTCGAGGCTTCGGCGTACGAACGAATCGCGGGGTCCGGCCTCCCCGCCTACCGTGAAGATCATGACCTCACCGCGGACCGCCCTGCTCCCCCGCCCCCGGTCCGCGTAGCGGTCCCCTTACGAGACCCGGCCCCGCAGGCCCGTGACCGCCGCCTTCCGCGTCCTCGTGTGCGGGGCGGCGGTCACCGGACTGGCCATCGACCTGGGCACCGGGCCCCCGCTCCAGGTCCTGAGCTACTTCACGATCCAGGCGAACATCCTGGTCGCCGTCACCTTCGGCTGGTCGGCGCACCGCGTCTGAACGACCGGGACCGGCATCCGGCCCTCCTTCGCCCACGTCCACGCGGTCTGGATAATGCACACCGTTTCGCGCCGCCCACCCAGAAAGCTTCACGACACCAACGTATTCACAGAGAACACCGCACATCCACCAAAAAAATAGGGACAGTTGTCTACCCCTCGGCGTACCTGGCCTTCGCCCTGACCCGGGGCGCTCTCCTCTCCCCCGACACCGACCCCCCGCTACCCGTATCCCTTCCTCGACGTCGACACCTACGACTACGCCGGAGTCCTGACCAACGCCCTTGGCCCTGGGCCTGCTCTTCACCGCCGTGGCCACACTGCTGATCGGCCTGGACCGCATCCGCCCCACGGCCTGGGGACCCCCTGCCCCCGCCAAAACCGGATTTCGCCTCCAGCCGTGGGTGGGCTAAAGTAATCGATGTCGCCGGGAGACCGCGTGACATCGGGGTGTAGCGCAGCTTGGCAGCGCGCTTCGTTCGGGACGAAGAGGTCGTGGGTTCAAATCCCGCCACCCCGACAGCTGAAACACCAGGTCAGGGGCCTGATCCACTTAGTGGATCAGGCCCCTGACTCGTTTCTGGGGGCGTCTTGGGAGCCGTTTGGGAGCCGATCTCAGGATCCGGCTCCCAGGGAGCCGCCGTTGAGCCTGCCGAGCAGAACCTCGACGCGACACCTACGGGAACGGACGCCCGGCAGAGCCTCCCCGCGGTCAAGCAGCGGACTCCACCCCTGGGGCGGAATCCTCCGGCGGGTCGAGGAGTCTGAAAGCGCAGTCTCCCGGACGCCGCCCCAAGCGCTGGACCATGAGAGCGCCGAGGAGCGCTGTCCCCGGGCCACACACCGGTCCCGCATCCGTGCCGACATAGAACAAACCGTTCTCGTCCGGCTTCCGGCCCTCGTGCTCGGTGCCGGCGGCCAGCGCGAGGCAGAAGCCGAGGAGATCGACGCGCAGGCCGACGGCCAGGTCACCTCGAAGGAACACCAGCGGGTGTGCCAGCCCTTCACTGTCGTAGCCGGCGGAGACGACGGCACCCAGCCCGTCGGGTAGCGGGTACATCTCCTCAGGGATGTCCTCCACTACGCCCTTCATGTCGACGGCAGCAAGCTTCAGGAGCTCCATGAGGACCTCTTCGTCGCTCCGCCACCCGTCCTTCGGCGCCCAGTTTCCATCCTTGTAGAGATGGAGGACATCGGCCGTCGCGTCCGGCGGGTCTCCCAGCACCAAGTCCGCCAACACGTCGCTCGGCTCCTTCACCACTACACCTTGGCCTTCTCGCTGCGGCCAGAGGACCAGGTGAGGAAAGGGACGGTGAATGTATCGAGCGAGAAGCGACCGGATGGCAACCGACAGTTCTTGCTCGCTGAGGCCGGGGCGCACCAGCACGCAGATCCGGTCTGGAAGGACGGCCAATGCAGCCTGCATGCCGTGCTGCCCGAGGTCGATCTCGACTGCCTGTGTGTTCATCACATCCAGCAGTACCGGCAGTTCCAATGCCCAGGCGTCATGCGCTCGGATCCTGCCCTCCCCATGGGTTCCCTCGGGTGCGACTTGCACTGCTTGCTTCTGCATAAGGTTCCCTTCCTTCGTTTGAACCGGGTCACCCAGTCTTGGTCCGGTTCACAGCGAGGAAGGCGTAAAGTCGTGAAACGCCTTGTCGTGCGCATCGCGCCTGCCACGCTCACAAGCGGCAGGTCGCATTCAGGCGAATTGATCCCACAGGAACCCCTCGTAGGGAACCTGAGCGAATTTCTTGATACAGGTTGTGCTGACGCGAGCACACACGGTACGACCGTGCCATGCACCGTTGGTCGCCACTCAATGATCGCCAGCTGGTCCTGCTCACCCGCATTGGGGAGGGGACGGAACCTGTTACCTCAGACAGCCCGGAACTTGCCGCCACCGCTCACGCCCTCAAGGGGCGGGGCTTGATCATCATGCCGAAGCAGGGCGGAAGGTGGCAGGCGGACATCACCAACGACGGACGTTTCTACTTGGAGCACGGGCACCACCCGGACCGGCCGGAGCGGACTCCACGCAGGCAGCGTTCGGCGACCCCCAAGCTGACACCACAGGCTGGCCCTCCCAGCCGACAGGCAGCACCCTCGTCTGCGGCTGCGAAGCCCTCGCGCCCCTCACCGGCCGCAATTGGCGCGGCCCTGATCACCCAAGTGCAGGAGGCCGGCCGCTTCCTCCGCATCCCGAACCCGAGCGACGGGGAGCGGGCGCGCTACCGGCGAGCATTCGATGCTGCGCGTCAATGCGCCCCCGAGGGGTACCACCTCAAGCACACGGGGCGGGAGAGGGGTGATTTCGTTCTCGGCCTGCTCAGGGTGACCGGCGAGGACGACACCGAATGGAATCGGATTCGCCTGGCTCGTAGCCGCGTGATCACCGGCGTTGAGGACGTGGTCGCAGCGGTCACCACAGACCACAGTGCCTTTGAGATCTCCGAGGAGGTCCTCCCCCGGGTGATCGCACTGCTCCGTCTCCTCACCGAGCAGGCCCTCGTTCGCCATGGCGAGATCGCGGTGTCCAAGAAGCGCAGGCAGGCGCGCCCCCTGCTGACGGTCCACGGCAGGACGTACGAGGTCAGCTTCCGCGAGCGGCAGAAGCAGGTCAGGTACGTGCCCAAGCAACCGGGCCGGCGTACGTACGACTGGCAGCGGGTTACTCCGGCGAACCGGTCCGAGCCGTCCGGCGAGCTGGAACTGCATCTCAGCCAGCACTCGGGCTACAGCTACGGATCCGGATGGAAGAAGGACTGGGCCGACACCGCCAAGAAGTCGCTGGAGGACCAAATCGGTTCGGTCTTCCGCGCGCTCAAGGCACACGCCGAGGAGGAGGAACGGGCTCGGTTGGAGCGCGAGGCTCAGCAGCGGCGGCTGCGGGAGGAGCGGGAAGCGGAGCAACTGCGACTGCGTGAGGAGCGGGAGCGGAAGGAGAAAGAGCGCCGCCTACAGGAAGCGGAGGAGATGCAGCGCAGGCAGCAGGAGTGGGAGGCCGCTGTCAGCGTCGCGACGATCAAGGCCGTGGACGCGGTGCGGGTCGAGCGCTTCAGTACGGCCTTGGAGCACTGGCGGACTGCGGGGGAGATCAGGGATTTCTGCTCAGCGCTGGACAAGGCCGCTGCCACGTCGAGCGACGATCTCGACGCCGAAAGGCTGCGGGAGTGGTCGGCGTGGGGGAAGGCCGAGGCCGAGCGGCTCGACCCCACTGTGCGCGGCAGGGGACTTACCGGCCACGGCTTCCATGCGCAGCCGACGGGCGACCAGCTGCGGCCGTTTCTCGACGGCTGGCACCCGCAGCGTCCCGAGAGAGTGGAGTCGGTGAAGGAGAAGCCTCAGGTGGAAGTCGCGTCACCCAAGCCGGAGCCGGACCGGCGGCACGACTTCAGCGACGAACGTCTGGATCAAGGCTGGAGATATGGACGCCCAGCTCGCGCTCAATGGTGGAGGCGATGAAGCCGTGTCCGCGGTCACGTAGGGTCGTCACCGCCCGCTCGACCAGTTTCCCGAGCCGGATGACCTCCGCCCGCAGGGCGACCAGTTCGTCATAGCGCTCGGACTTGTCCTCGCCGCACCAGGCCCGCACGGTCCTCAGGACGGTCGCTTCGGCGTCCAGCTTGCGGTCATCGCGACGGCTGTAGGAGGAATACCAAGAACCCTGGGCACGTTCCTGCTCAAGGCTCTGCTGTTTGCGGTCCACCTCCGGCAGGATCGTGTCGGCGAGACGTTCGGCCACATGGCGGGCGAGACGTTCAGTGACTGCCCAACCTGCAAGGCAGTGGCCGTCGCGGTTCTCGCGGACCGCAGAATCGTCCCGCAGTTTCGCGGGGTCCATACCGACGAGCGGTGCGGTCTCATCCAGTCGGCCCATGTCCAGGATGCCGGCGTCCTGGACGCCTCGCCGGAGGCGCAGTTTGCTCTTCGGTCTGACGAACCCGAGGATCAGCCGCGCGGCCTCGAACTCCGTGCTGCCCCTCACGTGTCGCGACGCCTCGGCCAACGCCAACTCCGCCGCGTCGTCTGCGTGGAACTCTTCGGCCTCCGCCCACGGAACCACGAGGCACGCGGGGTTGACCCATTCCTGTAGCCCGGCGGCGTCACCGTCAAGGAACCGCACGTGGACCCCGCCCGTTCTGCCGGGGCCGCCGACACGAACAATCTCTACCTGGTGAACCGCGCTGCCCAGGTCCTTCGGCCTCACGCGATACGCCCAGTGCTCACCCATTTCCATGCGCCTATTGAGCCAGGTCTGCTGGCACCAGCGCCCGCCGATTCACCAAAACCACCAGGCGGAATCGAGCAAGCGCCCCAGGTTCCGTCGGCGTGGTCAGGATCGGTGGGTAGTCCCATCCCTTCGAGCGACGACGAAGCGCTCGTACGCCTGCACCCCCGTGGGGCACAGGCGTAACTCGCTACCGGTGTTACTCCAGGCCGCGTGCTTGCCTGCGTACGTGCAGAAGGTCGCGGAGCACGCGCACCGATGATGTGGGACACATAGCCAGCCGCGAGTCGAGAGCTGCCTCCCACTGCTCTGTCATCCCGGCCATCAGCCGCTTGCGCATGCCCGACGTGACGTGGGCATAACGCGCCGACACAGAGCCGTCGATGTGGCCCATGCGCTGGTCCATCAGGACCTTCTCGGTGCCGAGGTCCTCCATCACGGTCCTGTGGGTGTGGCGCAGTCCGTGAGGCGTGAGGCCCTTCGCGATCGGGAGCCAGCAGGCGTCGGCCCGGTTGCCGGCGCCGCGTCCCCGTACGGGGACGCCGGGCCAAGGCTCGCCGAGCAGAGGAACGGGGCGCGCCTCCTGCGGGGCCTTCTTCGGGTACCAGCCTGACACCGCCGGGGTGAACAGCCAGGTCCCGAAGCCGTTCCTGCGCCAGTGAGCGGCATGTTCCGCCACGACTCCGCCACGCACGAACCCGAGGTCGTTGACGGCCCTCTCCACCCGTATTCGGGTGGCTTCGGCGACGCGATCAGGGTGGTTGAGGACGTTGGACACCGTTCCCGTGGAGACCTCGGCCCGGCGCGCGACGTCGACGAGTTTCGCGCCCTGGTGCCCTCCGGTACGAGCCACGCCCTGGCCACGGAAGACGTAGGTCCTGCCGTGGCAGGGGCAGGGTGTCGGCTTCGTGCGGGCAACATGGTTGGCGACCAGGGCGGACAGCCAGTCCATCGAGTCGAGGGTGCGATAGCTGTCGTCCTTGGGCGGGCAGCGCACCATCTCACCCGAGTCGAGCTCGTACAGCTGCCACTCGACACGGACGGAGCCGGCGCGAACGAACTCGGTCTCCAGGCCGACGACTTCGCCCCAGCGCATGCCGGTGTACCCCTTGAGGACCACGGCGACGAACTCGTCGTCGCGGCCGGACAGCAGGGCTGCCCGCTCGGCGGTGAGCAGGATGCCGAGCGGATCGGTGACGACCTTCTCGGGGCCTCGGTCACGGGAGCGGCCCGCGCGCTTGCCCCGCCCGCGTCGCCTGGTCGCCGGGTTCGACGTGATCAGCCCTTCGTCGATCGCGTCCTCGAAGATCAGGTGGAACGTGGAGCGCCAGGTCTTCACGCTGGAGGCCGCGTACAGCGCCCTCTCCTTCTTCTCCCACCGGTCGACGTCCGAGCGCAGGATGCCGACGAGGGCATGGTCCTCGAAGTCGGGGAGGAGGTGCTCCTCGATGTGGCGCTTGTAGTTCTGCATGGTCGAGGCGGCCAGATCCTGGTCCGCGTACCAGCGGCTCGCGTACTCGCCGAACGTCTCCTGCCCCAGGGCGGGGTCGCGCCAGTCGCCGCGTCGGTACTTGTTCTCGGCCTCGCTCGCCGAGCGTTGGGCCTCGCCCTTGGTGGCGAACTTGATCGTCTTGCCTTGCTCGTCGACGACCGTGAGGTGCTTGCCGGGAGCGGTCTTGTATCGGGCACGCCAGTAGCTTCCGCGCTTCTCCGCGAAACCCAAGTACGTTTCCTTCCTCTTCGGTGCGGCGTTCTACGCGGCGGTGTCGAATGCGGCTCGGTCGGTTCGGCGCGGTGGCCTGGCGCGCAGGCGGCCGGAGGTTGCACCCGGCTCGGGGGCGCCGGAGCGTCGGGCAGGTGCCGCAGGCGGGGTGCCGGGGGACGGAGGCCGGGCAGCGATGGTCGGTCGCTCCTCGTGGAGGCGGATGATCTCGGCGAGATGGGCGGCGGTGAAGCGGTAGGCACGGCCCACTCGGGCGAAGGGGATCTGGCGACGGCGGGCGCGGTCCTTGACCCACCAGGCGGAGCAGCCGAGTACGGCGGCGACCTCGTCGGGGCGGTAGAGGCGGGCCGGTGCGACCTCGGCGCCTGTTTGCTCAGCCACGCGGGATCGCCTCCTTCGCGGTCTGGCGGCGGAAGGGCGACGAGGCAGGGGGAATGGCCTCTTGGCGCAAGGGGGTTCCTTCTCTGGCGCGGTGGTGTGACCCGTGACGCGCCGGTTGATCGTTTGGTACGGGTGAGGTGATGTGAGCGGACGCTGCAGGGTGTTGGCCCACCCGGACAGCGCTGCGAGGGCTTCGCTAACTCGTCTCGGCGAGCAGCGTGAGCGGCGAGACGTCGAGGGCGGCTGCGATGGCGACGAGGTCGTCGACGTCGCAGCGGCGCTGCCGGCATTCGATGCGGGACAGCATCGTGATGGTCATGGGGCGGCCGAGCGCGGTCACCCTTTCGGCCAGCTGGCGCTGAGCGAATCCGCGCGCTGCGCGGGAACGGGTAATGGCTTGGGCGGTCAGCACGCCGGCCGGACCAATTCCCAGGGGGATTTCAGGCATGCGTCTGTTGTAGCTCCGCATTGCCGGTTTGGGTAACCGGCGATCTGCTGCTATGTTCCACGTCTTTTTTGTCAGATCTGGGTCCCCTGGATCCCGCGAGCGACGCAACATAGACCGGAATCCGCCGCTGACCAAATCCCTATGCTCATCCGGGAGGCGCACCACCTCCGACTGACCTGACGTGGGTCGTTGCATCACACGGTCACGTCAGACCGATCGCCGATGCAGGCAGACGGCGTTTCACCAGTCGCCCCATTTGTGCCGCTTCTAGGTCAACCGCTAATTCGGGTCTACCGTTATAGGGAAGCCGCGCACGACGCGTTCGCCGAGAGCTGTTTGCTTTCTCGGCGGAATGCTGGACTTGTGCGGGGAGGGTGTGGCTGTCTTGGCCATGCACCCGGAACACCTTGCGACTCCGAGCACATGAAAACCCCCGGCGGGCCAACGCCGGGGGTCAGGGAGTCCCTACCGATATCGCCCGTACCTGAACGATCAAGACGGTGGCGGTCACAACGCCACCGGGTGAGGAACCGTCTATGCCCCAACAAGCTACAGCCCTCGCGGCCGTAGTCGCATCCTCGTCGTCGAAGTCGCCTGCTCTGCCCACGAAGGCGGGGCGATAGGTATGGCGCGGATACGCACGATCAAGCCGGAAGCCTTCATCTCCGAGTCGCTCGCCGCGGTGAGCGTCCACGCCGAGCGGACCTTCTTCGGCCTCCTCACCCAGGCAGACGACCACGGCCGCTTCCGCGACCAGGCCGCTGTCATCGCCGGCGCCCTGTGGTCCCTCCGCCCCGAACACGGCCCCCTGGAGGTCGAGGACGACCTCACACAGCTCGACGGCGCCGGTCTGGTCTGCCGGTACGAGGGTGACGACGGCAAGCGCTACCTGCACATCGTCACCTGGGCCCGCCACCAGAAGATCAACCGGCCGAGCGGCAGTCGCTGCCCGTCCTGCCCGCGTCATCAGGGAAGCCGGTCTACCGAGTCGGCCACACCTGTTCACGGTGTCCTCCGTGAACATGCCGCGAGCCCTCACCGTGGAGCACCTGAGGGGTCCGGTGAATGTAGCGAGCCGTCCGTGAACCGGGAAGTTGCAGGTCAGTCTCTCTGTTCCCTTCGGGTGCGCCTTGCTGGCGTGAAAACATGGCTGCGGCGCCTGCCCGCCGATGCCGGTAGCTCGTTGGGACGTTGAGCCCGTAGGTCAGTCTGGTGCCGGGGCCGCAGAGGGGCCACGCACTGTTGCCATCGAGCACGCCGGTCAGATTCTCGCTCCCCCCGCGGCCCCTTGGGCAGGCGTCATCCCGTACGGATCAAGGCTTGGGAGTGGCGCATGAGGGACACCGACGACAGTGGTGGCATGGAGGAGATCGAGCAGGCCGAGGAGCTCGTGGCCCGTGTCGCGGCGATCGATATCGCCAAGGCGTCGGGCATGGTGTGTGTGCGGATGCCGCACGAGGACAAGCCCGGCAAGCGCGTGCAGCGGGTCTTCAACACCGTCGCGACCAGCGGCGCGATCCTGGACCTGGCCGACCACCTGATCTGCCAGGGCGTCACCCGGGTGGTGATGGAGGCCACCTCGACGTACTGGAAGCCGTACTTCTTTCTGCTGGAATCGCGTGGTCTGGAGTGCTGGCTGGTCAACGCCCGTGACGTCAAGAACGTCCCCGGCCGGCCCAAGACCGACCGCCTGGACGCGGTCTGGCTGGCCAAACTCACCGAACGCGGCATGCTCCGGCCCTCGTTCGTGCCCCCGAAACCAGTCCGTGAACTGCGCGACCTGACCCGGGCCCGGGCGGTCATGACCCATGAGCGCACCCGCCACAAGCAGCGCACCGAGAAACTCCTCGAGGACGCCCAGATCAAGCTGTCCACCGTGATCTCCGACATCTTCGGCGTCTCCGGACGCGCGATGCTGGAAGCCCTGATCGCGGGCGAACGCAGTCCGAAGGCGTTGGCGGACCTCGCCCACGGCACGATCAAGGCCAGCCACGCCACCCTGGCCGAGGCCCTGACCGGCCGATTCGAAGAGCATCACGGGTTCATGTGCCGGATGCTGCTGGACACCGTCGACTACCTCACCGTGCAGATCGACAAGCTCACCGCCCGTATCACCGTGCGCCTGGCCGAGCTGTCCACCGCCGAGGACGGCGAAGGCCCCGGACAGGGCACCCTCATGCCGATCACCGACACCGAGCGCCTCGACGAGATCCCCGGCGTCGGCCCCCATACCGCGCAGGTCATCCTCGCCGAGATCGGCCCGGACATGTCGGTCTTCCCCACCGCCGGACACCTGGTGTCCTGGGCGAAACTCTCCCCGCGCACCCTCCAGTCCGGTGGCAAGAACACCTCCGGGCCCACCGGCAAGGGCAACCCCTGGCTCCGCGGCGCCCTCGGCGAAGCAGCGATCTCCGCCGCACGGACCGACACCTTCCTCGGCGCCCGCTACCGCAGGATCGTCAAACGCCGAGGCCACATGAAAGCCCTCGTCGCCGTCGCCCGCTCCATCCTGGTGTCCGTCTGGCACCTCATGAACGACCCGACCGCCCGCTACCGAGACCTCGGAGCCGACTTCCACACCCGCAATCTCGACCCGAACCGCAAGAGCCGAGACCTCGTCCGCCAACTCAAGGCCCTCGGCCACGACGTCACCCTCACCCCGGCAACCGCCTGACACACGAACCCACCCGCACCGCACCGAAACAGCCCCCCGACCGTCACCGCCGAGGGGCTACCCCGCCATACCCACCTGACCGTTGAGTTTTCCGGTCAGGGCAATTTCAGTGAGCCCTCACCACAACGCCGGGAGATGGCGGTGAGGGATCAGGTTCCGGATCTAGGACCTAGGATCCTGGATCTAGCATCACCTCCGGTGGGGAGCGCCAGCGCTCCCGCACCACCGACCGTCTCGGGGTCGATCTCGGCCAGGGACCTGGTCGGCGAGTACGTCGCCTCCTGCGAACACCGCCCGCCCAGCGACGTACTGGGCCGCCTCGGCAAGATGACCGGCAAACTGCTCGGCGAAGGCATCTCGGCCGAGCACATCCGCGCCGGGATGAGCCGTATGCGGGCCAAGGGCCTGTCCGCGAACCTGCTGCCGAGCCTGGTCAACGAGGCAATGAACACCCCTCAGGCAGCTGCCGCCCCGCACCGCGCGTGGACCAACCCGGCATCCGCTGACGTCGAGGCGGCCTACGGAGGCCAGCTGTGACCACAGCCACCACCAGCCGGGAACCGCAGCGCATCAGTTCCCTGGCAGCCCGCCTCGACACGATCCTCACCGACCGGGGCATCGACGCGACCGCCGCCCCCGCCGAGGCGCCCTCGGAGCGGGTGACCGCACTGGAACTGGCCGAGGCACGCATCCCACCTCGCTACCGCGACGCCCTCGCCGGTCACGAGCAGGTTGCCGCCTGGGTTGACGAAGTGGCCCTCGCCGCGCGGCCCGGCCCTAGCGGCACCCGGGGCATCGCGCTCGGACCGTCCCTGCTGATCGCCGGCCCCACCGGCACCGGCAAGACGCACCAGGCGTACGGCGCGGTGCGGTCGCTGCTGACCGCCGGTGTGCGACTGCGGTGGGAAGCCGCCACTACTGCCGACCTGTACGCCCGCCTGCGCCCACGCGCCGGCCACGACGCCGAGCGAGACCTCGCCACTCTCAGCACCTGCCCGCTGCTGATCCTGGACGACCTCGGCGCGGCCAAGCAATCGGAGTGGACCGAGGAGATCACGTACCGGCTGATCAACCGCCGCTACACGGATCTACTCCCCACGCTCCTCACGACCAATCTGCCGACCGCCGCGTTGCGCGACGCCGTCGGCGACCGCGTCGCCTCCCGTCTCGCCGAGATGACCACGACCGTCGTCCTCACCGGCGCAGACCGCAGACGCCGGCCCCGCGCCTGACCGCACGGCGCCGACCCCCCTCACTCCTTGCCCACGCCGCCCGTCCGCGCCCACGCCTACCCAAACGGCGCGGCGGGCCTCTCTGGAGACCCCTGTATGACGCCACTCGCCCTGCCCGCATTCGGGCACTGGACCTCAACGTCTCTCACGCTTACCGCCCTCCTGGGCACTTGCACGATGCTGCTGGTCGGCTTCCTGATCTGCCGGCGCACTACCCGGAACCGCAGCAAGCACCAGCCCGGAACGCCTGCGGTCAGGGTCGCCGCACTGGCCGCGGTCGGCTGTACCGCCTACAGTGCTGACACCAGCTGGCGGTTCGCCGCCGACTACCTGGACATGAGCGGTACCACCGAGCGCATCGCGATGTTCGCCGCGGCCGAACTCGCCCTCTTCGCCACGGCGCTGCTCGCGCGGCAGAACCTGCACGGGCCCAAGCAGGCACCCGGCCTGCCCGGAACCCTGACCTGGGTGATCACCGCTGTACAGGTGATCCCCGCGTACGCAGAGTCAGGCGTGGTCGGCGGCACAGTGCGAGCCTTCGTCGGCCCGATCATGGCCGCACTGCTCTGGCATCAGGCCATGGGCATCGAACTGCGCATCCGCACACCCGAGGGCGCTTCCCACAGCGTGCTCGCCCGGGTCGGGCGCGAAGCACGCGAGCGCCTTCTCTCCCGCCTCGGCATCGCCGCACGCGATCGTGATGCCTCTCAGATCACCCGCGACCGGGCCACCCGCAAGGCCGTCGCCCTGGCCTCCCATCTCGCGGAGCGAACCCAGAAGCAGCGCGCCGGCTGGCGAGGTCGGCGCACTTCACGACGGCTTTCACAGGCCATCGGCCAAGCCGCGGTGGGCATCGACCAGCATCAACGCGAAGTGCTGCTGCAGCAGCTCGCCGTCCGCCGTCACGCGGCAGCGCTGGCCACCATCGAACTCGCATCGCCTTGGACTGCTTCCACGCTGGACGGTGGCGCGACGCATCGCGGCGAGACGACAACGCTCCGGCGCGGCCAGCCGAGTGCCGACTACGCCTTGCAGGGCGAGAAGGCCACGGAACACCCCGCCTCCCGCCTGCGCTCCGAGCTCCTGCCTCCTCGATCCGTGCAGAACCGACTTCCCCTGCACGATTCGGCCCCCGCTCGCGAGACCACCGAGCCGGCCCCCGAGGTCGACGTCCCCGCCGCGCAACGCTACGGACGTCCTCCCGGCGCCGAAATGGAGCAACTGCTCGCGATCGGCCGCAGGGCCATCGCTACGCACGGAACAGCCACTCGCGCCGTGCTGCGAAACGCCATTCGCGCGGCCGAGCTCACCATCTCCGAAGACCGGCTCACCGAACTCAAGGCCCTTCTAGCCGCAGAGCCGGACGCCAAGAGCGGCATCCCGTCGGGCTGACCGGATATCCGGTCAGCCCCCGAACGCCCGCACGGGGCCTGTGGACCAGCCACTCCGTCTGGTCCACGGGCCCGCCTCATTCGCACCGCTATGCCAGGTACGCACGGCCCTCCCCCGCGCTCTCCCACTCGAACCAGCGGGAGGCGGGGCTGCTGCCCGTTCGTCGGCCCGGTGCGCTCGCCCCTCCCCAACCAGGAGCTGATCTCCATACAGGATTCGTACCCCAACAGCCCCGTGCACCAGAACGCGACCCACACCACGCCAACCCAAAGCGGAGCAAGTTGGAGGTTCGGACACTCCCCCGCAGGGGGAGCGTCCGAACCCAGCCCCGCCCCGGGGGTGGCGGGGTCCGACCAGCGCCAGGGGGCGCCGGTCGGGAGGGCTGCGACCGAGGGCGGATCGCAGCCAGGTACTGCCGTCCGCAAGCGCCGGCCCAAGGGGAAATCGCGCCCGCGTGACAAGAAGCAGCGCCCCGCCCAGAGCGTCCGCCTCAGCGAACGCGAACACAGCATCATCCAGGCCAGCGCCGACGCCGTCGGCATGAGCATCGCCGGATTCCTCGCCCATTCCGCCCTGGCCGCCGCCCGCGACCAGACCCGCACCGCCGCAGCCATCGCCGCCGACCACGACATCCTCACCGAGCTGTTTGCCACGGGCCGAAAACTCGGCTGGGCCGGCAGCAACCTCAACCAGATGACCAAGACCCTCAATTCGGGCGGCGACGTCGCCCACATCGAAGAAACCCTCGCCGACGTCCGCCGCGCGGCCACGGCCACCAAGGCGGCCGTCGAGCGGATCAACAACGGCCAGAAAGAAGAGACCGCTTGATCCCCCGTATCCACAAGCAAGGCAGCAGCACCCGCGGGCTGCTCAACTACCTCTACGGCAAGGGCACCCGCGACGAGCACGTCGATCCGCACCTGGTCGCCTCCTTCGACTACCTGATGGCACCTGACCCCGGTCGGGACCCCTCCGCGACGAAGGAGGACCTCCAGCGGCTTCTCGACCAGCCACTGCACCTCCTCGACGAAGGCCAGCGGCCCGACCAGCACGTGTGGCACTGCTCCGTTCGCGCCGCAGCCACCGACCGCGTCCTGAGCGACGAGGAGTGGGGCGACATCGCCCGCCGCATCGTGGCGGCCACCGGCATCGACTCCGGCGGCGCAGACGACGCCGGGTGCCGGTGGGCCGCAGTCCGCCACGCCGACGACCACATCCACATCATCGCCACCCTCGTACGTGAGGACGGCCGCCGCCCCGACCACCACCGCTCCGGCCAACGTGCCCAGGCCGAAGCCCGGCTCATCGAAGCCGACTACGACCTGCACCGCGTCACCCCCGGCGACGGCACCGCAGCCAAACGCCCCACCAGCGCCGAACGCCACAAGGCCGAACGTCAAGGGCGGGAGCGCACGGCGCGGGAGAAGCTGCGCGAGGCTGTGCGCGGCGCATCAGCTGGCGCTGCCTCCACGGACGAGTTCTTCGACCGCCTGGCCGCCGACGGCCTACTGGTCCGCAAGCGGATCGCACCATCAGGCGACCTGCTCGGGTACAAGCTCGCGCTTCCTGACGACCGCAACAAGGACGCCGAACCAGTCTTCTATGCCGGCTCCACACTCTCCCCCGACCTGTCCCTGCCCCGCCTACGCGAACGCTGGTCCCAGCGCACGGCGGTGGGCTCCGAGGGCGAGCCCGCGCCGGTGCAGCCCGCCCTGCCGCCGGTGACCCATCCCGCGTTCGCTCGGCGCCGAGCGGCGGCTGCCAGCTGGCAGGCCCTGCTGATCATCGATCACGGCGACGACGGCACGGCAGCAGCGCAGATCGCCGCAGCAGGGGAGGTCCTGGACGCGCTCTCCAAGACCTCTGCCGCCCACACACGCGCCGAACTCCGGCAGGCAGCCTTCGTGTTCGAGAGGGCCAGCCGCTCCCATGTGCGCGCCGTACGCGGGCACGACCGTGCCCTGCGACAGGCCGCCCATGACCTCGTCCACAGCGGCCCCGCCCTCGGCCGCGGCGAAGACGGAGCCGCCACCGCCATGCTCATCGACATGGCCTTCTTCCTCGCCGTCACCGCGGCGAACTGGCACGCCAGAAGGCATCACGGCCAGCAGGCAGCCTCCGCCGAACAGGCCGCCGAGCACCTCCGCGCCGCCTACCAAGCTGCTGCGGAACACCCCATGGCCGCCCTCCGGGAGCGAGGCCAGCGCCTGAGTCCGCGCATGCGGCAGCGACAAGTCGAGCTCCTTCACCGTGTTCTTCCCGAACTGAGCGATCAAGTACGGGCGGAGCCCGGCTGGCCGG
Source organism: Streptomyces finlayi (assembly GCF_014216315.1). Taxonomy (NCBI): domain Bacteria; kingdom Bacillati; phylum Actinomycetota; class Actinomycetes; order Kitasatosporales; family Streptomycetaceae; genus Streptomyces; species Streptomyces finlayi. The sequence goes on along the minus strand of NZ_CP045702.1, from coordinate 4,155,189 downwards.
CACTGGCCACCACCCTCGCCGAGGCGCAGCAGGCCGGCCATGACCCGGCAGCTCTGCTCGCCGACGCCACGCGACGGCGTGAACTCGACACCGCCTCGTCCATCAGCGACGTCCTCGTCTGGCGCCTGCGCCGCAGCGCCCACCTCCCCGCAGCACCCGAGAGCCGCCAGGGTGCCCCCGCCCGAGACAACCGACGTACGCCGCCCGCGACGCTCACAGCACCGTCGGCGGCCACAGCGGCGAGCGACCTCAGCCGCCGCCGCTGACCGGGCGAGCGGCGGAATATAGCCGACGATCGCCGGTTGGGGAAACCGGCAATTCTCCAGACCCTTGTTGCACGCCCCCGGCCGGTTTCCATGAGGAGCACTTGCATGCCAAAAACTGAAGTCCAACCCTCCGTCGTCGCCCTTCTCTGCGACTCGGACTTCAAGTACCGACCCGACACCAACACATGGACTCACCGCGATGGCCGTCCGTTCAGCAAGGAAGAACAAGCCCTTGCCCTCACGGCCACTCGCGCCGACCTTGAAGAGGTGCAGCAACAGCTGGCGCGATACCGAAAGTACCGAAAGACGGTGGATGAAGCGCCGGAATCACTGGTGCGCTTTCTCGCTCCGTTCATGTCGCAGCTCACCGAAAGCAAGCTTGGCAACGCCGTCAAACTCATGGGTGAGGACGACCGGCTGGAGCTCGACCGACTGCTCGGCCTCGTGACCGAGCCGGTCCGTCGCTTCGCTCCGTACGCCTTCTGACGCCGAGCCGCGTCACTTGGTGGCGGGGTAAAGGCGGGAGCGACGGCTTCGGATACTCCCCGGCCTCCGATCATTCACGGTAGATCCCACGTCTGATTCGACCGAAGCCCGGCAGTCGCCAGGCACAGCGCGCAGGTGACGCCGAAGCAGAACAGCACGAGGCCGGGCCTCCCGACAAGGGAGGCCCGGCCTCGCTGCTTGGTCAGCTCCTCAGCCCGCCGGAGCGCACATAAGCCGGTCCTTTGTACTCTCGGGCAGCACCCGGCGGAGTACCGGTGTGCTGGAGCTGAGGGACGTGGCGAATGCGGCGACGAGGTCATGCGGCACGCCGGCACTGAACGAAGCAGCCCACAGGTACGGTGCGCCCATGGCGAGTTCAGCCCACGCCTGCCAACCCATCGGCCCGCACCCGTCTGTCCCTTCGGTCAGAACGCGAGGATCTGCATCCTGGATGAGGGGCGGCACCTCGCCGAAACTGAGGCGGGAGGTGAAGGTGGGGTGCATCGCCACTGTATGAGGCTGGTCAGCGTCGCGGAGCCAGCCGTGCCCAATGACCGCGTCGAGGACCGCCGCGGGGCCGATGGACGCGGCGGTGGGCCGTTCGCACGCGTCGAGTGCGAAGAGGAGGTCGGTGACGGCCTCACCCGGGACATCGGGGGTGAAGTAGGCAGACCATTCCGCCAGCGGGCTCATCACGCTCGGACGGGCGGAGACCTGCCAAGCGACGGGCAGACCACCGAGGTGGAACGGCTCGTCCGGCAGCACCCACTGGGCCCAACGGAGGGCGTCGGGGCTGATGTGGAGCACTGTGCTCCGAACGACCTGTCGTTCGCTCGGCGCCTCGTTGGGCACCTGCCTTCCCCGCACGAGCACGAGACTCGTCCAGCCGAGGCCGGCGAGTGCATCCGCGACGACGTCGTAGAGACATCCGTCGTCACCGGCCAGATGTCGGGGGCCGACCCAGTAGGCGGGCGGGGCACCTCGGTTCGGCATGGACGGGTTCGGCGAAGGGTTGGGATACAGGGGCGCCTCCAAGGGCTGGGAGTGTTCTGCCGCCAACGGCGGTGCAGCGACGCCTGGGCGGGAGCTTCCGGCGCGGGGCCGATGGCCGCCCGGGTCAGATATGCAACGCAGCTGTCCGGGCCTTAGCCGTTGAGGGTGATCCGGTGATCACAGGACACGCGATCATGGCGCATGACGCTTTGACCTGCTGTTCTGCAAGGTCGTCCACGTTGACATGCTCCAGCGGCCGTTGGCCAGTGCTCGGCGGCTCTTTCCTGTCTGCTCGCGGCGAACTGGGCACTCCCCACCCGTTGGGGGCCTCACGAACCGTGACGCGTTCTCACGACCTTGGCCTCGAACGCGGCATCAGACGGAAGCCCTCAGCTCAGCGGCCTGTGGCGGTGGCACCGTCCGGGCTGGTGATGTCCGGGAAGAGGACCAACCGGTGGTACCGCTCGCCCGCCCTACTGCCGCACCTGAATCAGCGCGTGCGTGCCACTGGTACGCCAGGCGTCCCCGGAGCGCTCGAGAGCGTCCAACGTTCCCTCTTCCAGGCCGACGATGACGTCGGACTTCAGGGTCCGGAGCGCCGCGACGGCCCCCGGGAAGTACGTGGTGAGATCGGCGAAGGACGCCGTGGCGTCCCACAACTGGTCGCCCACCAGACGACGGTAGTTGAGGTCGCCCTTCAGGATGGTGAGCGCGGCGCTCTCGAACTCGCCGCGAAGGTCCTCGGGCATCTCCCCGTACGGCTGAGGAGCGCAGAAGAACGGGTGGGTTCGGACCTCCAGGGTTCCTGCCGCCATGGCCTTCCACAGCCGGCCGCCGATCCGGCCGGCCTCACCCGGTGCCTCGACGAGGCGACGGAGGCAGTCGACGACGTCAGCCGTCATCGCGTCGGAGACGTAGTAGGGGTAGGGCTTCACGTGAAGCACAACCCGGTCGGCATGCCGCTGTTCGAGGAGGTGGTCGATGAGGATCAGGTCGGGGATCAGCTCTCGACCCGCGTTGTCCGCCACCACGGCGACCGTAGAGCCGGCTCCGACCGGCAGGAGCTGCCACAGCAGGACGCTGTCGTCGGCGACCAACGCGGGGGCGGCGGTATCTCCGACCTCCGGTCCCCCTGCCGCGACGCGGAAGCCGAGGTCCGCGCGGTTGCCCCAGAGCGAGGCTTGGACCAGGGCCGTGGCCCGCTCCTCGGCCGGCACGTTCGCGAGCGCGTCCAGGGCGCGCAGCTCCTCTTCCACCGCGTCGCCTCCCAGTTCGGCCTTCTTGAACGGCGCGAACGGATCGACTCCCCGCCATGGGCCGGTGCCGAAGTACCCGACCGCACCGAGGAGCCTTCGGTAGAAGTAGCTCTCCGCCCACAGGAACGGAGCGTCGTACCAGGAGCGGCCGAAGTGCTCCTGCCCCGAGACCGCCCAGCGCTCGTGGTCGCGTTCCGCGGGGGCAAGTGGTTCGACAACACCGTTGGTGATCTCGTCCAGCAGGGCGTCGAGGGCCTCGTGCTGGCGTCGGCTGTACGGGAACGCGTCTCGCACCTGCTGGACAAGAGCAGGGTGGCGCTTGGCCAGCACACCCCAGGCGAACGAACCGGCCTCGTTGCTCAGGATGACCGGAGCATTCGACGCGGCGGCCGATGTGGAGGTACGAGCCGCCTCTTCGCCCGAGGCGCGGGAGGTCTTCTCTGTCATGGTGTCCAAGCCCTTCGTTTCTCGCTCATGTGTCCGTGATCCCCAGGGCGACGACGCCGGCCGCGCTCCCCACCAGCACTTCGCCCGTCCTGGGTTCGAATGCCGCGCAGTGCAGTGAGGCGTCCACCCTGACCTTGGCTATCTGTCGCTGCTCGCCGAGCGACCAGAGGCGCACCGTTCCGTCCGCCGCGGCGGATACCAGGCGGTCCTCGTCGCTCGTGAACCCGAGCATGAGGATGCGGCCCGTGTGGCCGGAGAGGTGGGAGGCGAAGCGGTCCGTCCCCAGATGCCGTACCGCGATATCGCCGGTTCCCGCCCCGACCGCCACTCGGTTGCCCGATCCGTCCACGGTGACGGCGCGAGCCCACCCGCTGGGGCTGCTGAAGCGGCTCCGGAACTCCCCCGTGGTGGCGTGCCACACGCGTACGGAACCGTCGCCACCACAGGCGGCCAGGAGGTCTCCGGCGTCGTCGAAGGAGAGCGAGCGTAGGCGTCCGGCGTGCACGTCCTGGCTCCACAGCGGAGTCCCGGTGGGGAGATCCCAGCACCGTATGTGTCCGTCCCCCGTGCTCGCGGCGACCCGGGGCGTCGCACGGGCCATCGCCACGGCCCACGTGCGCGGGGTGTCCTGGTTCAGGGTGAGTGACCAGGCCGTGTCGAGCAGTGACCAGACCCTGACCGCCCCGTCGCCGCACGCCGCGGCGATGTGTTCCTCTCCGCAGGCCAGGGACCAGACGCGTCCGTGGGCCGCCGGGAGCCTCCGGCTGACTGTCGCGGTCGTGGTGTCGATGACCCCGACGCCGCCGACGCCGTCGCCGACCACGGCGGTGCGTCCGCCGGCCGCGAACTGTGTGGACCACACGGTGTTCGAGCCGTCGGCCAGGGTCCTCAGCCTGCTCTTCCCCACAGCCCAGACGCGAATGGCGCCGTCCTCGCATCCGGCGACCACCGTGCCGTCTCCCGTTCCGGCGAGTGAGCGCACCCAGTCCACTCCCGGCGGTAGCTGGGTCTCGCCCACTGGGCTCTCCGCCGAGAACGCCTGGATTCTCGGCTCTTCCGTGGCGGCCACGACCAAGTCGTCGTGTGCGGCCAGGACGACGGCGCGCACGCGCGCCTTGAGATCGGTGATCCTGCGCACAAGGGCGAGTCGTCCGTCAGCCGCGTCCCACACGGCCACGGAGCGGTCGCCGGAACCGGAGGCCAGGAGGGAGGAGCCCGGGGCGAAGGCCACGGAGCGGACCCAGTCCCGGTGTGCCGCGCGTTCGTCCAGGAGGCGGCCGGTGCGCAGGTCGAAGAGGCGGACGAACTCGTCCTCGCCGGCCACGGCCACGAGCGAGTCGGAGTCGCCGCCGATCGCCACGGACCAGACGGGGGTGCCGGCCGCCCGCATCGTACGCAGGAGCACGAGCCGCTCCAGGTCCCACACGCATACGGCGCCGTCCTCGGCACCGGAGACCAGGACGCGGTCGACCGGGGAGAAGGCGAGACTGCGGATACGACGGTTGTGCCCCGGCAGCACCCCTACAGGTTCGCCGGTGTCCGTGCGCCAGAGCCGGATCGCTCCGTCGTCCCCCGCCGAAGCGAGGACCATCCCGTCCGCGGAGAGCGCGGTGGCGAACACCCAGCCGGTGTGGGCCTCGTGGGCTCGGAGGAGTCGGCCCGTGTTCAGGTTCCACAGCCTGACCACCCCGTCCTCGCCGCCCGACGCCACGAGGTCGTGGACGGCGGCCACGCTGACTACCGCACCGATGTGACCGCGCTCCGTCGCCGCAGCGGGGCGCTCCTCCGGGGGCAGCAACCACTTCGGGGCGAGCACTGTCCCCTCCCCCGCAGCGTTTTCCAGGAACCGGGTGGCCTCGGGCAAAGATGCGCGGCGCAGCACGATCGAGAGCGTCGAGGCGATGTCGGCCGGGGTCTCCAGCCCGTTCAGCAGATATCCGGCGCCGGTCAGGGCACGGGCGGTCGCCCACACCTGATGCTGCGGGTGGCCCACCTCATGCCGCCCGGGCAGGGCGTCGAGCACGGCGGCGTCCGCGGTCAGCGACTGGTGTCCGACGAGCGCGACCTTGCGCATGACGTACGTCGGCGAGGCCAGCAGGCTGACGAGCTCGGCGTCGAGGCCAGCCTCACACAGGTGGTAGGGAAGGTGGCGCCACAGATACCCCTCCGTCTCGTCCAGGGTCTCCCAGGCGCCGCCCGTGTGCTGCCGGTACGCCTCCACCAGGGATCGGTGAAGGGCCGCCCACCGATCACCGACCAGATGGCGCAGGTAGGACCGGAACACGTCGTGCACCACGATGGCGTTCCGGTCGGCGAGGTACGCGCTGATCAGGGACCGGTCGGACAGCACCCTGCAGAACTGCCGCACCACGTGCGGATCCCATCCGTTCGCGGTGCCCCACCAGTCGGTGAGGACCGACATGGGAATCGGCACCGACGGAGGGAACACGGCCAGCGAGAGATACCGGTCCCGCAGGTCGGTGCGCCCGGCGATCGAGACGCTCTCCGCGAGGCTGCGGAGGCTGGACTCAAGCGCCTGCCCGATGGCGTTCTTGCGCTGGTCGGAGTCCCAGACGTCGAAAGCCTGAGGGCCGTACGCGCGGATAGTCGCGCTCGTCTCCGTGACGACGCGATCAGCCGGGGCACCGGAGCCGACCTCCTGCGAGACGTTCGCCCCGACGATCGACGCGAGCAGGGGCCACCCTCCGCACACGCCGGCGAGGCGGGCGGCCTCGGCGTGGTCCAGAGTCCCGACGTTGCGGACGAGCAGCTCCCGGATCTCGCCCGGGGCCATGGGCCCCAGGCGTACGACTCGCGCGGAGCTGGGGCACACGCGCACGTTCCTCGTGGTCACGAGCCGTACGCAGTCATCGCCACCGAGCAGGAAAGGGCCGAGGTCGGTGGCGGACCAGACGTTGTCGACGACGAGGAGCGCACGTCGCCCCTGGAGCAGACGGGCGAGGTGGAAGCCGGCCTGCTCCGGGTCCGCGAGGGACGGGCGATCGCCGTCGAGGTGTACGCACAGGTCGGATATCAGCTCGACGACCCTGGCGGCCGTGCATCCCTCGCCGGTCTCCACCCAGAGGATCTCCGAGAAGGAGTCCCGGAGGCGGGGGTCGTGACAGACCTGGGTGGCCAGCGTCGTCTTACCGAATCCACCAGGGCCGCACAGGGCGACCGTGGCGACGCTGTCGTCCTGCGACGCCTCCCGGAGGACGGAGACGAGCCCTTCGAGATCTTCTGACCTGTGCACCAAGCCGGGCTCCGGAACGGGTATCGGGAGGTAAGGGTCCGGTGCCGCCGAGACCGAGGGCGTTGGAACGCCGACGGAGTCCCAGAAGCGCTGCCGCACCTCCGCTTCGCTCCGTTCCAACGCCGTGTCGAGTAACGCCTGGGAGTCCGGTGCGACGACTATCTCCTCGCCCCGGGCCTCCCAGTTGGACACCGTCCGGTCGCTGACGCCGAGGTAGGACGCGAAGCCACGCACGCTCCGACGCGTCGCGAGCCGCAGAGCGCGCGCCTCCCGTCCGGTCCAGCGCTGCACTGTGGCCACCGAAGCTCCTTCGACCGACACCAACGACGGTAACAGCGTAGGGCGGTCTGACCAGCGGCGTAGGGCCTTCACTGCGACGGGAGTTCAGCACGGATGCGACACCCGGGCCATCCCGGCCAGGTCTGGCCGAGAACGCGCCCGCCGCCTGGCCAGCGGCGGTTATGCATCGCGAGTGCGACACCACGGCAGCCCGCTGCCCGCCGCAGCTCGGCAGTCTGCTCAACACGGAGCTCCACCGTTCCGCAGGCAGACGAGAGGTGTGGTTACACGATGGCCGAAGCGAAGGCACAGCAGCACGGTTCGGACGACTGGTCCGAACGGCAGATCGCCTACTACCGCGATCGAGCCGGCGAGTACGACGACACGTACAGCGACCGCATGAGCATGCCGCGGCTCGCGAAGGCCCTTGACGCGCTACCGGTCAGCGGTGACGTCCTGGAGCTCGCCTGCGGTACGGGCCAGTGGACCAGGTTGCTCCTCCCCCGGGCCCGCAGCCTGACCGCGCTGGACGCGGCACCGGAGATGCTCCGCCGGGCACGCGACCGTATGCGGGGCACCGCGACCCGTTTCATCGAAGCGGACATCTTCGAATGGGAGCCGGACCGCCAGTACGACACGGTGTTCTTCGCCTTCTGGCTCAGCCATGTGCCGCCGGTCGAGATGGAACCGTTCTGGGACCTGCTCCGGTGGGCGCTGGCGCCGGGCGGCCGTGTGGTGTTCCTCGATGACTCGTCGGCGAAGGCGCAGATCGAGGAACGGGTGGACGAGGCGCCGGTGCCGACCGTACGTCGCACCCTCTCCGACGGTTCCCGCCACGTCGCCGTGAAGGTGCTCCGGGACCCCGCCGACCTCACCTCCCAGCTGGATGGCCTGGGTTGGGACGCCCACGTCGAGACGATCGACGCGTTCCATCTGTCCGGTGTGGCCCGCCCCAGGGAGGGCGCGTGATCGCGGTCAACGGATACGCGGCCCGGCCCAGCGTGCGCGCCGGCGAGGTGGTGCGCCTGCACATCTCCACCACCGCCCCCAGCTTCCACGTCGACTTCTACCGCTGGGGAGCCACACCGCAGCATGTGGGACACGTCGAGTGGCCCGGCCGTGCCGCGTCCTCCGGACGTTTCGACGCCGACTGGCGGTGGCCCGCGTACGAGTTCCTCGTACCCCCGGAGTGGCGGTCCGGTGTCTACATCGCGGTCCTGGGCACGGAGCGCCCGTCCGGCACTCCGCCGCTGGACGCCAGGGAGGGGCGCGTCCTCCTCGTCGTCACTCCCTCCGCGCCCTCCGGCCGCGGGATCCTCTACAAGATCCCGACGTTCACCTACCAGGCGTACAACACAGCGGGCGGCGGCAGCCTCTACAGTGCCTCCCAGATCACGACACGCCGTCCCGGGGGCGGTGTAGGCGGACCGGTGAAGGGCCTGCCGGACGCGTACGACCCGTCGTCCCCCCGGCAGACGTTCGCTCATTGGGACGCCCACTTCATCGCGTGGATGGAACGGAACTGGATCGAGGCCGACTACTGCACCGACCTGGATCTCCACGAGGGCCTGTTCTTGCGTGACGGCTACCGTCTCCTGGTCTCCGCCGGTCACGACGAATACTGGAGCACCGAGACCCGACGCCACGTGACCGCCTTCCGTGACGCCGGCGGCCACATTGCCAACTTCGGTGCCAACACCTGCTGGTGGCGCGTCGGCGTCACTCCGGACGGGGCGGGGTTGTCCTGCGACAAGTTCCCGCCCGGCACCCCCGCCGGTACCGACCCGGACAGCTCGTACGGCTGCCCGGACCACTGGTGGGAGTCTGAGCCGGAGAACTCACTCCTGGGCGTGAGCTACCGCAACGGCGGTGGTCACTGGGACGGCACCCGTTCTCCCCGTGGCTTCATCGTCACGGACGCCGGGCACTGGGTGTTTTCGGGAAGTGGGCTGAGGACCGGCGACAGCCTCGGCCACGGTGGGGCGCTGATCGGCTACGAGTGCGACGGCGCGGCCTACGAGTACGACGAAGTCGGCCGACCGCGCCCCACCGGGCAGGACGGAACGCCGAAGGACTTCGAGATCCTCGGCTTGGCCGAGCTCCCCCCGGACTGGAACTCCGCCGCCCGTGAGCCCATGCCCAGCCCCCGGGCCGCCACCCTCGGCGTCTTCACAGCGGGCGGCACGGTTTTCACCGCCGCCACCACCGACTGGGCCCGCCTTCTGGCCACAGATCCCCAGGTCTCCGCGGTCACCCGCAATGTCATCACCCGGCTCTCCTGACCGAAGGAAGGGAATCCTCGTGTCCGGAAACGGAAGCGAACAGCCGCTCAACGTGATCATCGGCGTCAACGGCATCGGCATGGGACACACCGTCCGGCAGAGCGCGATCGCCCAGTACCTCCGCGACCGCGGGCACCAGGTTCGGATCATCACCAACGGCTCCGACCGGGTCGCGTACTTCCGGGACCTCGGCTTCCCCACCTGGGACGGATGGATGCCGACGCTCCTCGCACGCGACGACCGGATCCACGCTCGCGACGCCGTGGCCGCGAACATCCGCCAGGCGCCGGAAGGTCTCCGCCGACACCTCCAACTGCGTCGGCTTGTCCGAAGCAGCGGCGTCCCCCACGTGTTCGTCACCGACTACGAGCCCAACACCCCGCGCCTCGCCTACCACTTCGGCCGACCACTCATCTCCATCGACCAGCAGAGCAAGTACCGACACCTGGACCTTCCCACCGTCGGCCGGTACGCCCGTACAGCCGACGAGCAGCGACTGCGGTACTTCGCCCCCCGCGTCGACCGGTCCTTCATCTGCTCCTACGTCCCTCTCGACGCCGAGGACCGCAGAATCGAGTTCATCGCCCCGGTCATTCCCGATCTCATCAGATCGGCACCGGTCACCACCGAGCCCCTCGTCACGGCCTACTTCTCCCGCTACTTCGACCACGGCCCGGAGGAGTCCGTCCGCGAACTGGCCTCGATCTTCCGCCAGTCCGTGCCGGACCGAACGCTACGGATCTACACACAGCCGACGGAGTTGAGGTCACTGCGCGGGTACGCCGACGCCCGCGTGGAGATCCGCGCCTTCGACCGCGATGCGTTCATCGCGGACATGGCCCGCTCGGAGGCCGTGTTCTCCAACGCCGGCTTCAACCTGATCAGCGAGGCGCTCGTCCTCGGCAAACCGGTGCACCTCATCCCGTTACCCACCTACGACCAGCACTGGTGCGCGAAGGTCATCGACGAGGCCGGGCTGGGAACCTCGGCCCCGCGCATCGAACGCAGGGCTGTCCTCGAATTCCTCGCGCGCGGTCGAGCACTCAGCGACAACGTCGTACGCCACCGGGACCTGTACCTCTCGGCTGACCCCCGGGAGCGGATCGCCTCGTACCTGGAGAGTCTGCCGGCGGTCGACCGGCCGATACCCGCTCCGGTCGCGGGGTAGCTGGACATGTCGACTCCCCTGGATCCCTCGTACGTGGCGACCGGAGCGGTCGTGGCCGCCGTCGTGGCGTGCTACCGCCTCGGTGTCTCCCCGACCGTACGGGCCCTGGCCCGCCACCCAACACCCCTGGCCGTAGGCGCTGCCGTAGCGGTCATCGCCCCTCTGGCGCTCCGGACGTCGCCCCCGCCCGGGCCGCTGCGCTGGTTCGTCGTCTTCGTGATCGCCCTGCTGACCTGGCGCGGCGTGACGAGCGACCACGACGTCACGGAGCCCATCGGTCCGCAGCGTCGGGACAAGCTGCTCCTACTGTTCCTCGCCGTCGTCTCGTGCCTCTGGGCTCCCGCTCTATTGGCCTGGATCGCCGTGTACTGCGGCAGGCTGCGTGGCTGGCAGCACCACGCGATGATGCCGGTGCGCCTGTTGAAGGCGTACCTCGCCTGGTTCCTCGTGACCGCGGTCCTCGCCCCGCCCTCTTCCGACTCCACGGCCGGTCTCGTGCTGGTGCTCGGCTGCGTCTCGCTGTCGCACTACGTCAAACCGGTCTGGAGCAAGGCACGTCTGGGGCCTCGCCCCTGGTCATGGGCTTGGCACAACCGCACGCACTACCTCGTGGCCTCGGCGTACTCCTGGGGCTGGGCGCGCTTCCTCCCCTCCCGGACGGTGTCCCGGCTCCTGCGCCGAGCGGGCGTCATCGACCGCCCCGTCAACGTCCTCACGATGGTCGTGGAGGCCGCCGGGCTGGTCGCGTTCCTCGACCGACGGTTGCTGATCGCGATCCTGGTGGCGACCGCGCTCTTCAACCTCGTCGTCGCCATCGCCTCCGGCATCCTCTTCTGGGAGAACGTCGCCGCCAACATCGGCCTCGCGACAGCCGTCGCGCTGCTCCCCGGCACGGATCACGGCACGGCGTTCGGCTGGCCGGCCGCGCTGGTCGCGCTCGCTGTGATCCTGCTCAGCGCCGCCGACCTGCTGTGGCAGCCCTGGCATCTGGGGTGGTGGGACGCGCCCTTCACCGCCCGGCTCCACTGGCAGGTGGAAACCGCCTCCGGGGAGACGCGGGGTCTCTACAACGACTACATGTGCCCGTACGAGCGCGAGTTCGGCCGCGTCGAGGGCTACTTCCTGACGGACGAGCCCGTCCTCCACGGCCACCTCGGAATCGTCTGGGACCGGCGGCTTCGGGATCTCCTCGTCCAGGCCGGCGCAGACCCGGACCGGCTGCACGCGCTCAAGCAGTCCTACGGCCGACCGCACAGGAACGAGGAACGGTCGGCCGAGCACGTCGCCTTCCTCACCACCATGTTCACCCGGCTCAACGCCGGTACACGGAAGAGCCCCCTGCCTCGGTGGCTACGTCACCTCAAGGCGCCCGGAGGCCAGCTCTACTGGTGGGGCGATCTGCCCGCCTACCGCGGCGAGGAGCCCGTACGCCGCATCACCGTCCGCTACGTGGAGCGCTGCTACCTCCCCCGGACCGGCGACTTCGTCACGCTCGCCGATCGCGTCGTACGGGAAATCGACCTCAACGCTCCGATGACCGACCAGGAGAACACCTCATGCGCAAGATCTTCGTCGACTGCGGCGCGAACCTCGGAGTCGTGCTGAGGCGCTTCATGCACGAGCTGCCGGACCACGACTTCTACGCCTTCGAGCCCAACGTGAGCCTGCTCCCCTCCATCCACGCGAACCTCCAGCAGGCCGACCACACCGGCCTGGCCGAGGTCTCCCCCAGCGCGGTGTGGACCGAGAACGGGACGATCGACCTCTTCCTCGGCCACCACGAGAGCTCCACCGTGATGCCCGGCAAGCGGGTCCCTCCCATGTACGACCAGCAGATCGACTACAGCTCGCCCGTCCCCGTACCCGCGGTGGACTTCAGCGCCTGGCTCCGCCGGACCGTCGCCCCGGGGGACCACGTCGTCGTGAAGATGGACATCGAGGGTGCCGAGTACCCCGTACTGAGAAAGCTGCTCGCCGACGGGACGATCGACCTCGTCTCCGTCCTCTACGTCGAGTGGCACCACGACCGCTTCCCCGCCATGAGCCGGGCTGAGCACGAGCAGGTCGCCGCCGCCGTTTCCGCACGTGTCGACGTCCGCCACTGGGACTGACCGGAATGAGGGGAGACAACGCCATGAGCACCCAACACATCTACCTGATCAAGCACGGTGAGACGGAGGAGAACCTCCAGGGCATCCACCAGGGTCGCGCGATCGGTGGCAGGCTCAGCGAGCGGGGTCGGGCCGACGTACGGACGGTCGGCGGGCACCTCGCGGCGGCGGGGATCACCGTGGACCAGATGCTCGTCAGCCCGATGTCCCGCGGCCGGGAATCTGCCGAGATTCTCGCTACCGCGCTGGCCCCGGCCGACATCCAGGTCGACGAGCGCCTGGCCGCCAAGGACAGCGGGCACCTCGGGGGCCGGCCCAGAGATCTCGCCGCCGCTGAGGCCGCTCGCCACGGTGTGCCGATCCACCGGCTTCGCACTCCGGGCGGCGAGTCATCGGAGGATGTCCAGGCCCGTTATGTGGATCTGTGGGACGAGGTCTGCTCCGGGGCACGGCGAACGACCGTCCTCGTCGGGCACGGTGGAGGAATCGCCTGCCTGCTGCTGTGGCTGACCGGGAGCGGCTTCGACCGTTACCTCCAGCACGTGCCCGGCTCGGCCGGGATCACCTGGGTGGAGGTCGGCGGCCCGGCTCCGCGTATCCGGCTGATGAACGCCTCACCTGCGGAGCTGCCCGGCCTCCTCGACGCCCGTACCGCCCGATGAGAGCCGGGACGGTACGGGGGCGAGGATGCCTGTCAGCCTTCCGAGGCGCCGCCGAAGCGCTCACGGTAGGACTCCAGGTCCTCCTCCGTGATCTTCGCGAAGAGCACCGGCGGCACGGTGAACGCGGTACCGGCCGGGACGGTGTCCAGGGATTTGGCCTGGTCGGCGGTCACCCAGGTCGCGGTGTCGTTCTCCAGAGCGAAGGCCCCGCGCATGGCGGCGGTCGAAGTCGGAATGAACGGCTCGGAGACGACCGCGTACAGGTGGATCAGGTTCATCGCCGTGCGCAGCGTCAGTGCGGCGCCGTCGGCGTCGGTCTTGATCTCCAGCCAGGGGGCCTTCTCCTCCAGGTAGGAGTTGCCCGCGGACCACAGAGCGCGCAGGGCGGCGGCGGCCTTGCGGAACTGGAGCGCCTCCATCTGCTCCTCGTACTCGCCGAGCAGCCGTGCGATCTCCTCGCCCAGCTTCGCCTCCGCCTCGCCGGCGGCACGACCGGCCGGGACCTCGTCGCCGAACCGCTTACGGGAGAAGGACAGCACGCGGTTGACGAAGTTGCCGAGGGTGTCGGCCAGGTCCTTGTTGACCGTGGCGGTGAAGTGCTCCCAGGTGAAGGAGGAGTCGTCCGACTCGGGGGCGTTGGCGATCAGGAAGTAGCGCCAGTAGTCGCCGGGCAGGATCTCCAGGGCCGCGTCGGTGAAGACGCCTCGCTTCTGGGAGGTGGAGAACTTACCGCCGTAGAAGGTCAGCCAGTTGAAGCCCTTGACGACGTCGACCTTCTTCCACGGCTCGCGCACGCCGAGCTCGGTGGCGGGGAACATCACCGTGTGGAAGGGGACGTTGTCCTTGGCCATGAACTGCGTGTAGCGGACGGTGTCGTCGGCCTCGTACCACCACGACTTCCAGTCGCGGCTCTCGCCGTCGGCGGACGCGTCCGCCCACTCCTTCGTCGCGCCGATGTACTCGATCGGGGCGTCGAACCAGACGTAGAAGACCTTGCCCTCGGCCGCGAGCTCCGGCCAGGTGTCCGCCGGGACGGGCACGCCCCAGTCCAGGTCCCGCGTGATGGCGCGGTCGTTCAGGCCCTCGGTCAGCCACTTGCGCGCGATGGACGTGGACAGGTGCGGCCACTCGGCGCTGACGGTCGCGATCCACTCCTCGACCTCGTGCTGGAGCTTGGACTGCAGCAGGAAGAGGTGCTTGGTCTCGCGGACTTCCAGGTCCGTGGAACCGCTGATCGCCGAGCGCGGGTCGATCAGGTCGGTCGGGTCGAGGACGCGGGTGCAGTTCTCGCACTGGTCGCCGCGCGCCTTGTCGTAGCCACAGTGCGGGCAGGTGCCCTCGACGTACCGGTCCGGAAGGAAACGGCCGTCGACCGGCGAGTACACCTGCCGGATCGCACGCTCCTCGATAAAGCCGTTCTCGTTCAGCTTGCGCGCGAAATGCTGGGTGATCTCGACGTTCTGCTGCGAAGAGCTGCGGCCGAAGTAGTCGAAGGCCAGCTCGAACCCGTCGTACACGGCCTTCTGCGCGTCGTGGGCCTGCGCGCAGAACTCGGCGACCGAGAGCCCGGCCTCCTTGGCGGCCAACTCGGCCGGCGTGCCGTGCTCGTCGGTGGCACAGATGTAGAGGACGTCGTGACCACGCTGGCGGAGGTACCGGGAGTACACATCCGCCGGAAGCATCGACCCGACCATGTTGCCCAGGTGCTTGATCCCGTTGATGTAGGGAAGCGCGCTGGTTACCAGGTGTCGAGCCATCCTTGGATGCTCCATTTCGTACGCAATACGGCGCCGGTGCCACTGCCACGGCGGGCCCAGGTCGGGAGGCCGCAGCTGACGCGATCACTCCGATCGCACACACCCGTCACACAAGGTGACGGAACGAGGCTGCAGGCCATCGTCATCGTATCGAACCGGGGGTTGGGCCAGCCTGCGGGTTTTCCCGACTCCCCATGCCTCACCCGAAAAGCACTCGGCCGTCCGAGACAGGCGGCCAAGCGAGTCCCGTACGGCCGAGGCGCGCCCCATCTTACGGCCACCACCCACCGCGGGTCCCGCGCCGCGTGTACGTCCCCGCTCCCCCAGCCCCCAATTTCAGTGAGGTGGACCGCATGACCAGGAATCACAAGCCCCGCGGGCTCCGCGTCGTCGTCGTGGGACAGGGATACGTCGGGCTCCCGTTAGCGGTGCGAGCCGCAGAGGTCGGGCACCACGTCGTCGGTCTCGACGTGGACGCCGGGCGGATCAAGCGGCTCGTGATCGGTGAGTCGTACGTCGAAGACATCTCGGACAAGCGACTGGCACCTCTCCTCGCCGCCGGCGTCTACCAGCCGACCGTCGACCCGTCCGACTGCGCCGGGTTCGACGTGGCGGTCGTCACCGTCCCGACGCCGCTGCGCGACGGCGCTCCGGACCTGTCGCACGTCGAGGAAGCGGCGCGGACGCTCGGCCACCACCTCACCCGCGGAGCGACCGTGGTCCTGGAGTCGACCACGTACCCCGGGACGACCGAGGAGGTGTTCCGGCCACTCCTCGAACGCGGCTCCGGGCTGACCGCCGGCCGCGACTTCCACCTCGGCTACAGCCCGGAGCGCATCGACCCCGGGAATCCCACCTGGAGGCTGGAGAACACACCCAAGGTCGTCTCAGGCATCGACCCGTCCTCCATGGAGGCGGTCCGCGCCTTCTACGCGTCGCTCGTCGACACGGTCGTGCCCGTGGCCAGCTGCAAGGAAGCGGAGCTGACCAAGCTCCTCGAGAACACCTTCCGGCACGTGAACATCGCGCTCGCCAACGAGCTGGCGATCTTCGCCCACGACCTGGGCATCGACGTCTGGGCGGCCATCGACGCGGCGTCCACCAAGCCGTTCGGGTTCATGCGCTTCGCCCCTGGCCCCGGGGTCGGAGGTCACTGCCTGCCCGTCGATCCCTCGTACCTGTCGTGGCGGGTCGAGCGGGCCCTGGGGCAGAACTTCCGCTTCGTCGAGCTGGCGAACGACGTCAACAACCACATGCCCGACTACGTGGTACGGCGCCTCGTCGCGGGCCTCAACGAACGAGGCAAGCCGCTCAAGGGCTCCCGGATCCTGCTGCTCGGCCTGGCATACAAGGCCAACACCGGGGACGCCCGGGAGACACCGGCCACTCGCATCGCCGAACTCCTCACCGGCATGGGCGCCGAGGTCCAGGCCGCCGACCCCCACGTCCTGGACGAAGCCCATCCCCGCGCCGTCGGCTTGGCGAGCCTCCAGCAGGTCGATGTGACCCCAGCCCGCCTCGCGGCGGCCGACGCCGTCGTCCTCCTCGCCGACCACGACGCCTTCGACTACCCCCTGATCAGCGCGCACGCCCCGTACATCCTCGACTGCCGCCATCGGCTCGCCGGGGCCGGCGCCCACGTCGACTCTCTCTGAAAGGTCACCCATGCAGATCGTCATCACCGGCGGTGCCGGGTTCATCGGCGGCAACCTCGCCCGGGTCCTGGCCGAGCAACCCCACGTCACCCGAATCCGGGTCGTGGACAACCTCTCCACCGGGGACAAAGCAAATCTCGGCGGCCTCGACGTCGACTTCTTCGAGGGAGACGTCCAGGACGCCGCTCTGCTCGACCAGGCGTTTCGCGGGGCCGATGCCGTCGTCCACCTGGCCGCGCTTCCCTCCGTACCGCGCTCCTTACAGGACCCCCTGGCCAGCCACCACGCCAACGCGACCGGCACCCTCCAGGTCCTCGAATCCGCCCGCCGCGCCGGCGGCCCGCACGTGATCGCCGCCTCCTCGTCCTCCGTCTACGGCGCCAACCCTCACCTGCCGAAGCACGAGGACCTCGCCACCGCCCCGATGAGCCCGTACGCGGTCACCAAGCTCACGACGGAGGCATACCTGAGCGCCTACCACCACAGCTTCGGCCTGCCGGTCCTCCCTTTCCGCTTCTTCAACGTCTACGGCCCCGGCCAGCGCGCCGACCATCCGTACGCCGCCGTCATCCCGAAGTGGATCAGCGCCGCACTCTCCGGCGAGCCCGTCACGATCCACGGCGACGGCACCCAGACGCGGGACTTCACCTACGTGGGCACGGTCTGCCACGTCCTCACCGCCGCTCTTCTTCACCGGGTGATGGACCCCCGCCCGGTGAACCTGGCTTTCGGGACCCGTACTTCGCTGCTGGACCTGATCACGGAGATCGAATCCGCGACCGGGCAGCTCACCGGCCGGGAGCACAAGGCTCTGCGCACCGGGGACGTCCCCCACTCGCAGGCGGACAGTGCGCGTCTGCGAGCACTGTTCCCCACGGTGACGCCCCAGCCGATCCACGAGGGGATCGCGACGGCAGTGGGCTGGTTCCGTTCCGCAGTCGGGGTCACGGCCTCGAGCTGACCACGATGACCAGCTCACCGCCGACGGGACAGCATGCGATGTAGCGGATCTCTCGGGCCATCATGGGGTAAACCCGTTGCCCAGGCACGCTGCGCATACCGCTGCTGGTGGCCATGTGGGCGGCGGCGCAGCCCGCATGGCCACCGCCGATGATGACCAGGTCAGGGCCGTGGGTGGCGGGTGGGCAGCATGTTGGAGCGGGAAAGAGATCCACAAATGCTCGCCGCCTCGTTTGTTCGGGCTGTTTGCCGAATTTGATGGCCCCGGGGAGGGATATCGTTGGCGAGTTGCCCACACAGGCAATGCGACGCCCCGCGCATGTCCACACAACGGGACACACCCGACGTGCATATGCCGAGAACGCCCGAAATAGGCAGACCTGCAGGATTATCACGTCCCTCGGGTCGCCATCCATTGACGAGCAAGGACACCCTCGACTGATGGCAGTGACCCAGCAGGAGATCCAGAACCGGTTGTGGGACGCCGCCGACGAGCTGCGCGTGGCGATGCCCGAAGCGCAATACTCCTCGGTCGTCTTCCCGCTGATGTTCTGGAAGTACCTGTCGGACACCTGGGAGCACCAGCACCAGGAGTTTCTGGCCGACAACGAGGGCCTGGGCGACCTCTCCGCCGAGGAGGCCCACGAGATCGAGTACCGCGACTACCAGTCGTTCGAGATCCCGTTCATCCACCCCGGCACCGTCAAGGAGCGTCGCGCCTCCTGGTCGTCCATCCTCTCCACTATCACCCAGGCTGGCCTCGGCCAGCGGGTCCGCGCCTCCCTGCAAGCCATCGAGACGGCCAACCCTGACAAGTTCTCCCGCCTGTTCGGGTCCATGACCTGGACATCCGAGGAGGTCCTGTCTGGGGATGTGCTGGCGGCGGTCATGCAGTCGATGGACCGCACCCCGAAGATGCACGAGGGCAACATGTCCCACGACGTGCTCGGCGGGGCGTACGAGTACCTGTTGAAGCGGTTCTCCGACGGGTCCGGCACCCGCGCTGGCCAGTTCTTCACCCCGCGCGAGGTCGTCGAGCTGATCGTCGAAGTCCTGGACCCCAAAGGCTACGAGTCGGTGTACGACCCGACCTGCGGGTCGGGCGGCATGCTCATCGCCTCCGCGAACCTCCTGAAGACCCACGGCGGGCGTGGCTACACGCTCAGCCTGTACGGGCAAGAGGCCGTACCGGACACTGCGGGTGTGGCACGCATGAACCTCTTCATGCACAACCTCACCCAGTTCCATGTCCAGGTCGGCGACACCCTGAAGGACCCGCGCTTCAAGAAGCCGGACGGGTCTGTCGCGCAGTTCGATGTGATCCTCGCTAACCCGCCCTACAGTCTGAAGTGGAAGCCCTGGACTAACGACCCGCGCGCCATCGGCGGGGTCGCGCCGCAGTCGTCGGCAGACTGGGCGTTCGTGCAGCACATGATCGCGTCTATGGACCCGAAGAGGGGCCGCGCCGGCGTCGTCCTGCCCCATGGAGTCCTCTTCCGCGGCGGTCAGGAAGCAGCCATCCGCCAGCAGATCCTGGACGATGACCTCCTGGAAGCCGTGATCGGGCTGCCAGCGAACCTCTTCTACTCGACTTCCATCCCCACGGCGATCCTGGTGTTCCGAGCGCCTGGCACCAAGGCCCCGGAGCGTCAGGGCGGGGTGCTATTCGTCGACGCCTCCAAGCGGTTCGCCAAGGCCAAGAACCGAAACATCCTCACCGACGCGGACATCGCGGACACGGTGACCGCCTACCACTCCAAACTCGACGCTGATGGCAACCTGGTGGACCCCGACGGAGATGGTGGCCTGGCAGCACGCTTCGTGCCCACCACGGAGATCGTGGCGAACGGGTACGACCTCAACATCGGCCGGTACGTCAAGCAGGCCGCCGCCGAGCAGGAAGACCTCGGCACCCTCATCGACGCCTACAACATCGCCCGAGCAGAGCGGCAGAAGACCGAGCAGCGCATGCTCGCTCTCCTCTCCGCCGCAGGGATCGAGGGCTTCGATGAGTGACTGGCAGCAGATTGCCCTCGGTAACTTGCAGACTCGTGTGCGCCACAAGGTGGCAGTTCCGCCACAGGGATCGAGGGCTTCGATGAGTGGCTGGCGGCAGGTCTCGCTGTCGGAAGTCGTCACGCGCGTCACGACGAAGAACGTAGATGGAACCAACCAGAACGTCCTGACCGTCTCCGCCGAGCACGGGCTGATCGCGCAGGAATCGTTCTTCACGAAGAAAGTCGCCAGCAAAGACACCTCGGGCTACTACGTTGTCGCGCCAGGGCAGTTCGTCTACAACAAGAGCACGTCGAAGTCGGCCGCCTACGGCACGGTGGCTCGCAATCTCAGCGACGCGCCGGGCATTGTCTCTCCGCTGTACTTCGTGTTCGAGGCCAAGGACGGGGCTGCGCTTCCCGAGTACCTGGAACTTGCCCTCAACTCGAACCAGTTCTTCGGCTCACTCGCTGGCATGCTCAGGGAGGGGGCACGTTCACACGGCCTGCTGAACGTCCGCCTGAAGGAGTTCTATGCGGCAACTGTCATGCTGCCGCCGCTGCCGGTCCAGAAGCGGATCGTCGAGACAACAAGCGCGGTAGAAGAGCAGATCAGCGCACTCGACACCGAGGCAGAGGCACTGACCAGGGTTGAGTCGCGACTTCGCCGGGACCTCTTCAGCAGCCAGGACGCGGCCACCATGCCAGCCGGCAAGAAGTTCGACATGCTGCTGGGACGTCAGAAGTCCGCCCGGCAGTCGGTGGGCGAACACGTCCACCCCTACCTGCGAGCTGCCAACCTCGGCGGCGGGACACTAGACTTGTCTGACCGGAAAACTCAACGGTCAGGTGGGTATGGCGGGGTAGCCCCTCGGCGGTGACGGTCGGGGGGCTGTTTCGGTGCGGTGCGGGTGGGTTCGTGTGTCAGGCGGTTGCCGGGGTGAGGGTGACGTCGTGGCCGAGGGCCTTGAGTTGGCGGACGAGGTCTCGGCTCTTGCGGTTCGGGTCGAGATTGCGGGTGTGGAAGTCGGCTCCGAGGTCTCGGTAGCGGGCGGTCGGGTCGTTCATGAGGTGCCAGACGGACACCAGGATGGAGCGGGCGACGGCGACGAGGGCTTTCATGTGGCCTCGGCGTTTGACGATCCTGCGGTAGCGGGCGCCGAGGAAGGTGTCGGTCCGTGCGGCGGAGATCGCTGCTTCGCCGAGGGCGCCGCGGAGCCAGGGGTTGCCCTTGCCGGTGGGCCCGGAGGTGTTCTTGCCACCGGACTGGAGGGTGCGCGGGGAGAGTTTCGCCCAGGACACCAGGTGTCCGGCGGTGGGGAAGACCGACATGTCCGGGCCGATCTCGGCGAGGATGACCTGCGCGGTATGGGGGCCGACGCCGGGGATCTCGTCGAGGCGCTCGGTGTCGGTGATCGGCATGAGGGTGCCCTGTCCGGGGCCTTCGCCGTCCTCGGCGGTGGACAGCTCGGCCAGGCGCACGGTGATACGGGCGGTGAGCTTGTCGATCTGCACGGTGAGGTAGTCGACGGTGTCCAGCAGCATCCGGCACATGAACCCGTGATGCTCTTCGAATCGGCCGGTCAGGGCCTCGGCCAGGGTGGCGTGGCTGGCCTTGATCGTGCCGTGGGCGAGGTCCGCCAACGCCTTCGGACTGCGTTCGCCCGCGATCAGGGCTTCCAGCATCGCGCGTCCGGAGACGCCGAAGATGTCGGAGATCACGGTGGACAGCTTGATCTGGGCGTCCTCGAGGAGTTTCTCGGTGCGCTGCTTGTGGCGGGTGCGCTCATGGGTCATGACCGCCCGGGCCCGGGTCAGGTCGCGCAGTTCACGGACTGGTTTCGGGGGCACGAACGAGGGCCGGAGCATGCCGCGTTCGGTGAGTTTGGCCAGCCAGACCGCGTCCAGGCGGTCGGTCTTGGGCCGGCCGGGGACGTTCTTGACGTCACGGGCGTTGACCAGCCAGCACTCCAGACCACGCGATTCCAGCAGAAAGAAGTACGGCTTCCAGTACGTCGAGGTGGCCTCCATCACCACCCGGGTGACGCCCTGGCAGATCAGGTGGTCGGCCAGGTCCAGGATCGCGCCGCTGGTCGCGACGGTGTTGAAGACCCGCTGCACGCGCTTGCCGGGCTTGTCCTCGTGCGGCATCCGCACACACACCATGCCCGACGCCTTGGCGATATCGATCGCCGCGACACGGGCCACGAGCTCCTCGGCCTGCTCGATCTCCTCCATGCCACCACTGTCGTCGGTGTCCCTCATGCGCCACTCCCAAGCCTTGATCCGTACGGGATGACGCCTGCCCAAGGGGCCGCGGGGGGAGCGAGAATCTGACCGGCGTGCTCGATGGCAACAGTGCGTGGCCCCTCTGCGGCCCCGGCACCAGACTGACCTACGGGCTCAACGTCCCAACGAGCTACCGGCATCGGCGGGCAGGCGCCGCAGCCATGTTTTCACGCCAGCAAGGCGCACCCGAAGGGAACAGAGAGACTGACCTGAAGACCATGAACTTTGAACCGCACGAGCAGCAGAAGTACGCCGTGCTACCGGACGACATCCTCCTGGTCGAAGGTGGTGCAGGGCTTGGACACTCAGCTCGCTGGGCCGGGAAAGTCGGCGGGTTCGTTGGCTTCGACAAGCACGTCATCCGGCTCCGCCCGCGCTCGGGGGTTTCGACCGCGGAATACGCCCTTCACTGGTGCCGGTGGGCGAACGAGACCGGTCGGTTCGCGGCGCAAGCTACCGGCACCGGGATCAAAGCACTCGGGTTTGCACGGGCCAGCAAGATGGCAGTCCCCGACATCTCGGTGGAGCAACAGGACGAGATGACGGCACCCCTGGATGCACTCGGCCGCCAGAGCGACGCCGTCCGCGCTGAGGCAGCGCGTCTCCGCCAGGTCCGAGCTGGCGTGCTGTCGGGGCTGTTGGATCGCACGATCGACATTGAGTCCGCAGAGCTGGGGGTTTGAGCCGTGGCGAAGGGTGTTCGGGAACGTGAGTTCCAGAACGTGATGATCCAATGGTCCCTCCCGATGGGGTGGGCCTTCACGGCAGGCAGGTTACTGCCGCGTGAGATGACGCAGACGGTGGTCGCCGGCCAGCTGCGGGAGGCCATCGTCCGGCTCAACCCCGTGGTGATCGACGGGTTCGACGTGGACGCGGTGGTCGAGGAGATCGTCGCCACGGTCAACGCCGTCGAGGGCGGCCTGGTGCGGGCCAACGAGCAGGTGCTGGTCCTGCTGCGCGGGCATAAGGAGTTCCGGGACGCGGACGGCGTGTGGCATGCCTTGAAGGTCATCGACTTCGAGCACCCGATCGCCAACACGCTGGTCGTGTCGGACGAAGTGACCATAACCGTCCCTGGCAAGACCTCCCGCCGGTTCGACCTCGTGTACTGGGTCAACGGCCTGCCCCTGGTGGTGGTCGAGGTGAAGTCACCGACCGCGAAGTCCGGGTGGGCCGACGCCGCCCGCGAGATCAACAATGTGTACGCCACTGAGTACCCGTGGTTCTTCACTCCCAACGTCTTTGCCGTCGCTTCCGACGGGCTGAAGTTGCGGTTCGGTGCCGCAGGTGCGCCCACGAACCTGTGGCAGCCGTTCCGTTCTACCGCCGATGACGAGAACCTGTCCGGGCAGGCCGACGTGCAACGCTCCGTCGAGCTGCTGCTCAACCCGGCGACGATCCTGGATATGCTCGCCAACTTCGCACTGTTCGACACCTCCGGGGGTGGGGCGGACAAGAAGTACCTGCCCCGCTACCCGCAGATGGAAGCCGCGCACCTGATCCACGAGCGGGTCCTGGCGGGCGGGTCGAAGGGCCTGATCTGGCACCACCAAGGATCCGGGAAGACACTGTTGATGGTGTTCGCCGCCTCGTTGCTGCTGGCCGACGCCCGCACCGAGTCGCCCACGATCATTCTGCTCTCGGACCGGACCCAGCTCGTCCGGCAAACCTCTGGGGTGTTCACCTCCGCGATGGGGAGCGCCTATTTCCACCAGCCCGCCACCAGCGCCGAACTGCGCGCCCTGCTCGCCGACGACGTCCGCGGCGTCATCTCCACAACCGTCCACAAGTTCGCCGACGCGGGCAAGAGCCTGTCGGCCCGGGGCAACATCATCGTGCTGGTCGACGAGGCACACCGCACCCAGTCCGCCCGGTCGAAGTCCTTGGCCGGGCAGATGCGCGCAGCTTTGCCGCACGCGAAGTTCTTCGGCATGACCGGGACCCCCGTCAGGAACCTCGCCACCGACACCTTCGCCCTCTTCGGCGAGGAGACCGACCCGGACTGGGTGCTGCACCGGTACTCTGTGTACCGGTCTCTGCTGGACGAGGCAACCGTCCCGGTCATGCTGGATCCGCACCCGGTCGACTTCGAGATAGACGACCAGGCGCTGCAGGCCGAGTTCGACCAGTTTGCCGACGACTTCGACCTCGATGACCCCGATCGTGAGGCCCTGTCCCGCAAGTTCGGGCGCCTCACCTCGGTGTTTGCCAACCCCGACCGCATTCACGCGGTCTGCCAGGACATCGTGGACCACTACCTGGCCGGCGCCTATCGCAACGGCCTCAAGGCCCAGGTCGTCGCCTACAACCGCGAGCTGGCCGTGGCGTACACAGACAAGATCAACGAGCTGCTGGCCGGCTTCGAGGCGTCACAGGTGCTCGCCGAGGTCGGGAGCCATGACGGGATCACCGCCGAGGTGAACATCTCCGTCTCGGACTCCAAGGACGAAGACCCCACCATGCGGCCGTACCAGCTCTCGGAGGCCGAGGAGGAGGAGCAAAAGCGACGGTTCCTCACTCCCGACGACCCGCTGTGCTTCCTGGTGGTGACCGCGAAGCTGATGACTGGGTTCGACGCCCCCAACGAGGGTGTCCTATACCTAGACAAGCCGCTGAAGGCCCACACCTTGTTCCAGACGATCACCCGCCCGAACCGCACCTGGGTGTCCCCGAGCGGGTTTGTGAAGACCTCCGGCGTGGTCGTGGACTACGTCAGCCTGGGCGAAGAGGTCCAGCGGGCCGTCGCCGACCCCACCTCGGCGGGGGCCGGCAAGGGTGGCGGGTTCGTCACCGACCTGTCCGAGCTGGTCGCCGAATTCCGCACCGTCTTCGCCCGTATCGAAGACCTCTTCGTGGACGTGGACAACCTGGATCTCACGGTCCACGGATACGAGTCCGTGCGAGCCATCAACGTCTTCCTGGACTCCAACCCTGGCGCCGCCGAGGTGTTCTCCAAGGACTACCGGCTCCTGGCCCGCCTGTACCCACTCATCAACACCGACAAGCGGGTCGCCAAGTATCGGGACGGCTTCGGGCTGTTCGGGTCCGTGTACACGACCCTGTTCAAGAAGTCCTCCGACGAGGAGAGAAAGGAACGGCTGGCCGAGCTTGGACCGATGGTCCTGGAGATCATCAATGCTCACGTCCACTCCTTCTCCGTGGTCGCCTCCCAGGAGGAAGCCCTCGTCCTGGACGCCCAGGGCATCGCCATACTCAAGGAACTGCTGGCCCTCGTCCGACCCAAGGCTGACAAGAATGGCGGCGAGGACAATACGCCGCCGTCCGCGGCGGAGATCCTGGAACACATCAAGGCCGCCCTCGACAAGGGCGTCGAACCGGGGTCCGCGAAGTACACCGCCCTCGCGGAGCGGATCAAGCAGCTGCGGGACCGGATCATCCAGAACGCCCAGGACGCCCTGGAGTTCCTGTCCGAAGCGCTGCGGATCGCCCGCGCCATCGTGAACGCCGAGAAGCACCCCGCCGAAGCCGTCGTCGTGCTCGACGACGACCACGTGGGTGTCCTGTCACGGATTATCCTCGATCACGCACCGTCCGGCCTCACGATCACGGAGAGGAACCTGGCCGAGGAGATCGACCAGGTGGTTACCCGCACCCTCGCCCGGTCATGGGACAACGCCGACGCTCGGAACCGAGGCGCCCGCCGCGCCACCGCCGCAGTCTTCCGTCGGTACACGTTGAAGCCTGTGGGGGAGCCGTACGACTCCACCGTCGCCTACATCGAAGCCCACTACCTCGTCGACTGACGAGTGCACGGAGGCCCGGCAACCTGTGGCGGTTGCCGGGCCTAGTCGCAATGCTCGGGCTCTGATCTGTCCCCTTGGCCATCCGTGATGGCAAGCTACCCGACGGTCGCCAGATCGTAATCCAGTGCAAGCGGTACGCGAAGCACCGCTCAGTGGGCAGCCGGGACCTCCAGACCTTCAAGCGCACCGTTCGCTCCGAACACGGAGCCGACGTCCCACTCTTCGTCGCCTCCTGTGTCTTTACCAAGCCTGCCCGCGCCTTCGCAGCCAAGCACCAACTCTCGCTCGTCGACATCGATCTTCTGGGCTTCTGGAACAGCTGGCACGCCGCTGCTCAAGCTCTTGGACCTGGACATCGGCCGCTCCGGCACCAACAGGAAACTTCAAACGGACAGCTGAGGGCCCGCCGAACACACGAGCCGAGGCCGTCCGGCGTTACGAGTCGCGACGGCCGCCGGTCGGGCAGCAGGCCGGTGGTCAGGAATGTGGACGTTGGTGGCGCGCGGCTGTCGGGTACGGAGTGAGGCATGACGATAGATGACGACAGGCAAGCAGCCGTATGCCTCGCCAGCCAGGCCCACAAAATCGGGCGCGCATCCGGACGGGTTCTCTGGCGCGAGGCACTGCAATGGGTCAGCGGTGGGAGGTTCGGCCGGCTGCGCGGCTGGCCGGACGTTCCCCAGCTGAACACTCCGTGGCAGGACACCATCTCACCCCGGAAGATTTCAAGTCCAGTGAGACGGTCGTATCGCTATGGGGTTTGTGGTGCGGGTTCGCGGCGCTTGGCCGGGTCGTTGATCCAGGCCGTTTGGGGTATCTGGGGTGGTCGGGGGCGGCGGCCGAAGCGTTCGGGGTGGCGGGCGTAAGCCTCGGCGAGAGTGACCGCGCGCTGGTCGCGGACTTCCTCGGCGGTCCCGAAGTGGACGGAGGCGGGTGTGTGCCAGCCGATGCCGGAATGCCGGTGCTCGTGGTTGTAGTACGCGATGAAGGCGTCGAACCACTCGCGGGCGTGGGCCAGCGAATCGAACCGTTCGGGATAGTCGGACATGTACTTCGTGGTCTTGAAGTGGGCCTCGCTGTAAGGATTGTCGTTGGAGACCTTCGGCCGCGAGTGCGACCGCGTCACACCCAGGTCGATCAGCAGCTGGGAGACCTTCTTGCTCGTCATCGAGGTGCCGCGGTCCGCGTGCACCGTCTCGGGCACGATGCCGTTGCGGGTGATGGTCTCGCGGATCAGTTCCTCGGCCCGTGTCGCTGATTCGGCCGCTTCGACGGTGTGGCCGACGATGTACCGGCTGAAGATGTCGATGATCACGTAGGCGTGATACCAGACGCCCTTGACCGGTCCGGCCGCCTTGGTGATGTCCCAGGTGAACACCTGCGAGGGCCCGGTGGCGACCAGCTCGGGCACCGTCCTGGCGGGATGGGTGGCCTGCCGTCGGCGCTCGCCGCTCTGCCCCTGTTCGCGCAGGATCCGGTACATCGTCGAGACCGAGCAGTGATAGCGCCCCGCGTCCAGCTCGCGGGCCCAGATCTGCGCGGGCGCAAGCTCGGCGTACTCCTCGCCGTTCATCAACTCCAGCACCACGGCACGCTCTTCGTCCGACAGGGCCGACGGCTGCACCTGCGGGGCACGTTCTTCGCGTGGTGGCGGGGGCCGGAGCCGGCGGTAATGGGTGGCCCTGGACCGACCGGTCAGCCGACAGGCGGCCGTGATGCCCAGCTGGGCCTCGACGCCGGTGAACGCCTCGGCCACGACAGGGCCGGCGGCAGGATTCAGTCCGCGCTCTCGGAGATCATTTCCAAGAGCGCGGAAGCTTTTCCCATGACTTCCAGTGCGGCCTTGTTCCGGGCCAGTTCCTTCTCCAGCCGTTCCACCTGGCGGCGCAGTTTCTCGTTCTCCGTCTCGGCGGCCGGCTTCTTCGGCCTCGCCGGGCTGGTGCGCTTGTCGACCAGCTTTTCCAGGGCCCCGGCATCCCGCGCGGCCCGCCACTCGGTGACGTGCGAGTGGTACAGGCGCTCGCGGCGCAGGACCGCGCCCTTCTCGTTCCTGGGCGCGGCGTCGTACTCGGCGACGATCCGCAGCTTGTACTCCGGACTGAACGAACGGCGCTTCGGCCTGGGGGCCGGGTCGGATCCCGTGGGATTGGTACTGGTCATGAGGGGATAGTTCTCCTGTCAGTGCCCTCTCAGGCTAACCCGCCGAAGCGAGACGTCTCACCCAAGGCTGACAGAGAGGGCCCGAGCGGATCGGGTGGCGCCAACGAGCAGCCAATCTTCTTGGCGAGTCTGCGTTCGCCGTCGACTATCGGATCTGCCGCCGCTGTCGCATCGGCTGGGTTGAGCAGCCCTATACCCTGCCGCAGTACCAGCGGTGCGGGCTAGGCATCGCTGGCCTGGCCGCGCTGCGTGCCGAGCAGCCTGGTCTGTCCTGGCATACTCGCGGCGGCCACCTCGGTGAATCGAGGGGGTTCTGGGCCGCGGTCGGCAGTGATGTACTCGGCGGCTACCAACAGCGCTCGCTCTGCCCGCACGTCGAAGCAGGCAGGTGACCTAGTCAGCAAGACCCGAGTGAGCCGACACCCAGCCGAAGGCTGTGGCAGGACTGGGTGAATCGGAGGCAGAGCACGGCGTCTGATGGCGGGTCTCAGCCCTGCATCGCCCAGTTGAGCAGCCAGGAGACGAGCGCTCGGGCGGTCCCGGAGGCTTGTGGCTGCCCGTACGTCTGCGAGGCGGACAGCCGACCGCCTCGACTGCAATCGCACAGGGCCGCACGAGTATGGCGGGTGCCTCGTACGGCCTCTCGCGGCGCGACTGCATCACTGTCCGCGCCTTCGGGATCCGATGGGCTTCAAGCCAGCGAGCGGGTGAGCCCCGGGCGGGAAGGTAGGGGCCACGGGAACGGCAGGTTGATGGTGGAACATGGCGTCTATCGAGTCGAGGTCGGCTTCAGAGAACGTCACGGTGACGCCCTTCTTTGAATGCGGAAGCCGCTTGACGTTCTCCCGAAGCCACCGTTCCTTGACTCGTAGGATCTCCGCTGCCTCGGGGTACGTGTAACGCGGCCTTGGCCCACTGCCCGGCCCGGACCTCGCTGATTCAATTCCCACTTGGCTGATGGTTTTCTGCACGGCCAGGGCGCGCGGTCGATCGACATCTGGGTCACTCGTTGGGGCGAGGAACTGGTCCTGCCCCCTGGTGATCTTCTTGTCTTGGGCGTGGGCAGGGTCGTCCGGGTGGTGGCCGTGCTGGATGTAGAAGGTGCCCGCATCGGTGACCTGCGTATGCACCTCACCACCACCTCGCTTGATCGTCACCAGCCCGCGGTCACGCAGCGCGTAGGCGGAGCGCCAGTCGCTGGGGTCCCAGGAGGGTTCGGGCTCCGCGCTGCTCGCGAGGCGGCCAAGCAGGGCGAACTGTCGTTTGTTCAAGGGAGACCAGCGATGCATGACAACAGCTCACCCCGGGTCCGCGTCAGGGGCAATAACTCGTACGGGTGGTTGCCTTGGAGGGGCGGGGAGTGTGGGGTCTGCCGACCGTCGACAGGGCTGCCAGAAGGCGGCCTTGCCTCGCCTTCCTCACGCACGCGTAGATTCGCCGGAGTTGATCGCCAAGGGGGAGGCAAGGCGTGGCAGGTCGGGATCTTCGAACGCTGTTCAGCTCGAACGACCGGAGCATCACCGCCAATGAGGCGTCCACGAACCGGGAGTCGCAGTGGGCAGGCAGTTACAGCCTGACTCTCGGAGCACACACGGCGCGTAACCGGTGCGCACTTCAACGTGGAGGACCTGGAGAGCCCACGCCGCAGCGTCCTCGTCTTCCATGAGGTGGGAGGGATCGGCAAGTCAACCTTCTCGCGCAAGATCGAGGCGTCGCTCACTCACAGCGAGCACCGCACAAGCACGGTGGATCGACGGAGAATCACGGACCCGCGAGCGGTGGCGCGACATAGATATGACACGCCGCGATCACCAGGGCACGGTCCGATGAGCCGGGGCCGACGTCAGCGATGCGACGATGTCCAGGTTGCGACATAGAAACTCGGCAGCACATAGAGCATGGACGATGTATCCCTTGAGGATGAGCACACGCAGCCATGTATCCATCGAGGACCTCGACAGCAGAGTTCCGGCAGGTGAGTGCCCGAACTGCAAGCTGAATGTGGCGTTCGACCACCTGAGCAGGCGGGAGGTCTGGCCCGAGCTGATCGACAGGCCGGTCGGCCCCGGGCAGAGTGGTGCCGACTTCAATGGGGGCGGCGCCGCGTCCGTGACACCTCCCGCCAAACCGGATGTGTGGCGTGTGGTGGAACACGTTCTGTCATGCCAGCGGTGCCATAAGACATCCGTGCTCCATCAGCATTGGGGTCCGGATCTGCCCCAAGGAGATGACAGCGAGACCTTCGCCACCGCGCTGGAGAGCAAGGAATCGAAGGTCCGGTTCGTGGTTCTCGTACATCCGCGGCGCAGCGCAAACCTGCTGCACGAGGCGGCTCCCGATGCCATGCGCGACCTCTTCAGCGAGGGCACTCGATGCCAGGAAGCAGGGGCGCTTCGAGCCGCAGCCGCGATGTACCGCGCCGCGGTTGAGGAGATCTGCAAGGACCGGGGTGCGACGGGAAGCAACCTCAAGGGGAAGATTGCGGACCTGGTCAACCGAGGCGTCTCAGGGGAGGTCGTCCGGGATCTCGACGAAGCGCGCAGCCTCGGCAATTGGAGCCTCCACGACGGATTGTCCTTCTCCCACGACGAAGTGAGAGATGTGGCCTCCCTCATCGAGGAGGCGGTCTTCCTCGTCTACGTACAGCCCGGACAACGTGCCGCATTGCGCAAGGCGCGCAAACAACGCCGTGATCAGTTCCGCGCCACCCCGTAGAGCCCGCCGGTAGGTGACTGTTGTTTGGGAGCCATCTGGGAGCCAACCCGCTCCCCGAGCCCCTCCGAGAACGCCCGAGAGCACGGCACCCCGACACTCTGACCAGGGAAAACGCCATCCGCGCAGGCAAGATCACCGCCCGACCCTCATTCGGGACGAAGAGGTCGTGGGTTCAAATCCCGCCACCCCGACAGCTGAAATACCAGGTCAGGTGCCTGATCCGCGAGAGCGGGTCGGGCCCCTGACTCGTCCCTGGGGGCCAGTTTGGGAGCCGCTTGGGAGTCGAGTCGGGGATGTGGCTCCCAGCTTGAGCGCGGCTTCGGGTGGCCGGCAGGGGTCAGACGTGCGCGAGCAGTCGCTCCAGTGGCCGGGGGACGCGTGCCAGGTCCAGGTGCGCGACCAGTGCCTGTGCGTAGAGCGCCTTGCGGCCGCTGTGCGTACCCATGAAGCGTCGCAGTTGGTGCTCCACGGGCCGTTCCCGCTGGGCCGGCTGGCCCTGGAAGGTGCGGAAGGGGCGCATTTCTCCCTGGTCCTCGATCACCTGCTGTACGCCGTCGGCCCCTAGCGCACGAATCAGCTCGTCCTCCAGGTCGGCGACGCACACCTGGAACCCGAGTGTCCGCAGTCCGGCGGATGTGAGGCCGGATCCGAGCCCGACCCGTTCCAGATGGCGTCGGAAATGCCGCTCCTCGCCGATGTCGCAGAGACCGGCCAGCGGGAGGCCCAGCCCCGGAGGACCGCCGACGTCCAGAAAGCGGCCGATGCTCGTCGCGCCTCCGAGCGGTACTACGGCGATGCCCTCCGCGTCGAGGTCGCGACCGTGGCGTGTGGCCAGCGCTTCGAGCGCGACCTGATCGCTGCTCCCCTCGACGAGCACGATCGTCCGTACTCCGTCAGCCAGCTCCCGCGCCACCGCGGCAGCCGCACCGGACT
Organism: Streptomyces finlayi; assembly: GCF_014216315.1. Lineage (NCBI taxonomy): Bacteria > Bacillati > Actinomycetota > Actinomycetes > Kitasatosporales > Streptomycetaceae > Streptomyces > Streptomyces finlayi. The sequence continues at coordinate 4,123,759 of NZ_CP045702.1, read as the reverse complement.
CCGCTCCGCCGGCCGCCCACGCGCGCAGCGCCAGGCTGAACCGCATCGACTCGCCCACGTAGACCTCGCTTCCCTGCGTCATCCTGGCACGGGCCGGATACCGTACGCACCCGCGTTCTCCCGGGCAGTCGGCGCCCGCGGTCCTGCGCATCGACCCAACGTCTGCCGCCCGCTCGGCGGTTGCCATGACCACGGCCCTGACCACTCCGACCGCCGGGACTCCGTACTCCTGCCTGACATGCGACCTTCGTACGCAGATGCGAATCTGGAAGTGCCCGCCGTCCGGGACGCTGACAGGAGGCGCGATCGTGAGCAAGAAACAGAGCCGGCAGAACCGCGGCGCTCGCACCGGTGGCCATGAGCGCAGTGCCACCGAGGAGACCAAGGCGCAGAAGCCGACACAGGCTTCGCCCGATGCGGCCCGTGTGATCGGGGAGAGCGTTTCGCACAAGAAGGAGCGGAAGTTCGGGCACAACTGACCGGGTGCGAGGCGGTGCGAGGCCGTGCGAGCGTAGCCGGTTGATCAGTCGCGACGTGCGAGCGCGGCTCAGAATGTGCGGGCCAGAAGGCTCAGTACGCGCGCGGCGACATAGGCCGGGGCTCGGCGACCGGTACCTCGAAGAGGCACGCGGGGAGGCCGGGGCCCGGCTTCACGCGTACCGTGGCCGGCGCCGGTGGATCGGTCGGGAGTTCTATGCGTACCGCGACAGGCCGGTCGCCGTGTGTCGTGGCGTAGCCGGTTTGCTTGCCGTCGACCAGTACCTCCACCCGCACCGTGTGGCCCGTCTCGACGGTCGCCGTGACCGAGTGGCCCGCGTGGTCGATGTGGAAGTGATGGCGCTGTCTCATGGAGGTCATCTCCCGGCGGCGCGTTTCCGGTGGGGGTGCGGCCGACCGCATCCGGTGGTTCCGCACTTCAAGCGTAGGACGGGGCGAGGCGGGGCGGCCCCCGCTTTCTCGGGCCGCCCCGCGGCTCCGCTCACGCGGTCCGGTCCCTACCCGCGGCTCCCCGATGAAGCCCAGGATCCGGTCGTCGGTGTGCGACTCCACGAGTGCGGCGACCCGTCCCACGTCCAGATGGTTCCGCTCGGCGACCCGGTTGACCTGTTTCGCGTACGCCGGGGAGATGTGCGGGTCCAGGCCGGAGCCGGAGGAGGGACGGCGTCGGGCGGGACCTCGGACGGGGTCACCGGGTGGCCGGGGGTCGATTTGTCCTTGATCACGGCTGCCTTGGCGTCCTTCACCCACTGGATCAGTTCCGCGTTGTCGCCGGAGCGGTTGGTCGCGCCGGAGAGGATGAGGGCGTACTGGGTGTTCACCCCGTTGGTGCCCAGGCCGTTGGACGGGCGCGGCTGGAACCACCTCAGGTCCGGGGCCGCCGTCTCCGCACCCTTCTTCGTGGGCAGGTCGTAGCGCTGGCCGATGAGTGCGGAGCCGGCGACCCGGCCGTCGGAGGTGATCTCCGAGCCGTTCGCCTTGTCGTGGAACAGGGTCTGGGCGACGCCCGTGACCGCGAGGGGGTAGACGACCCCGCAGATCACGGTGAGGACGAGCAGGGCACGCAGTGCCGCGCCCAGTGTCCGGGTGGTGTTCTTCGGGGAGCTGTTCATTGCAGGTCAGTCTCTCTGTTCCCTTCGGGTGCGCCTTGCTGGCGTGAAAACATGGCTGCGGCGCCTGCCCGCCGATGCCGGTAGCTCGTTGGGACGTTGAGCCCGTAGGTCAGTCTGGTGCCGGGGCCGCAGAGGGGCCACGCACTGTTGCCATCGAGCACGCCGGTCAGATTCTCGCTCCCCCCGCGGCCCCTTGGGCAGGCGTCATCCCGTACGGATCAAGGCTTGGGAGTGGCGCATGAGGGACACCGACGACAGTGGTGGCATGGAGGAGATCGAGCAGGCCGAGGAGCTCGTGGCCCGTGTCGCGGCGATCGATATCGCCAAGGCGTCGGGCATGGTGTGTGTGCGGATGCCGCACGAGGACAAGCCCGGCAAGCGCGTGCAGCGGGTCTTCAACACCGTCGCGACCAGCGGCGCGATCCTGGACCTGGCCGACCACCTGATCTGCCAGGGCGTCACCCGGGTGGTGATGGAGGCCACCTCGACGTACTGGAAGCCGTACTTCTTTCTGCTGGAATCGCGTGGTCTGGAGTGCTGGCTGGTCAACGCCCGTGACGTCAAGAACGTCCCCGGCCGGCCCAAGACCGACCGCCTGGACGCGGTCTGGCTGGCCAAACTCACCGAACGCGGCATGCTCCGGCCCTCGTTCGTGCCCCCGAAACCAGTCCGTGAACTGCGCGACCTGACCCGGGCCCGGGCGGTCATGACCCATGAGCGCACCCGCCACAAGCAGCGCACCGAGAAACTCCTCGAGGACGCCCAGATCAAGCTGTCCACCGTGATCTCCGACATCTTCGGCGTCTCCGGACGCGCGATGCTGGAAGCCCTGATCGCGGGCGAACGCAGTCCGAAGGCGTTGGCGGACCTCGCCCACGGCACGATCAAGGCCAGCCACGCCACCCTGGCCGAGGCCCTGACCGGCCGATTCGAAGAGCATCACGGGTTCATGTGCCGGATGCTGCTGGACACCGTCGACTACCTCACCGTGCAGATCGACAAGCTCACCGCCCGTATCACCGTGCGCCTGGCCGAGCTGTCCACCGCCGAGGACGGCGAAGGCCCCGGACAGGGCACCCTCATGCCGATCACCGACACCGAGCGCCTCGACGAGATCCCCGGCGTCGGCCCCCATACCGCGCAGGTCATCCTCGCCGAGATCGGCCCGGACATGTCGGTCTTCCCCACCGCCGGACACCTGGTGTCCTGGGCGAAACTCTCCCCGCGCACCCTCCAGTCCGGTGGCAAGAACACCTCCGGGCCCACCGGCAAGGGCAACCCCTGGCTCCGCGGCGCCCTCGGCGAAGCAGCGATCTCCGCCGCACGGACCGACACCTTCCTCGGCGCCCGCTACCGCAGGATCGTCAAACGCCGAGGCCACATGAAAGCCCTCGTCGCCGTCGCCCGCTCCATCCTGGTGTCCGTCTGGCACCTCATGAACGACCCGACCGCCCGCTACCGAGACCTCGGAGCCGACTTCCACACCCGCAATCTCGACCCGAACCGCAAGAGCCGAGACCTCGTCCGCCAACTCAAGGCCCTCGGCCACGACGTCACCCTCACCCCGGCAACCGCCTGACACACGAACCCACCCGCACCGCACCGAAACAGCCCCCCGACCGTCACCGCCGAGGGGCTACCCCGCCATACCCACCTGACCGTTGAGTTTTCCGGTCAGCACTTTCCTAGGTCAACGCGGGCCGGGGAGCGACGAGATGAGCAGGTCGATGAGCTTGATGCCGATGAACGGGGCCACCAGGCCGCCCAGTCCGTAGATGCCGAGGTTGCGGCGGAGCATCCTCTCCGCACCGGCGGGCCTGCACCTGACGCCCCTGAGAGCCAGCGGAACCAGCGCGACGATGATCAGCGTGTTGAATTCGACGGCGGACAGGATCGCGGACTCCGGCGAGGACAGCGCCATGATGTTGAGCTTGTCCAGGCCCGGATAGACCACCGCGAACATCGCCGGGTCGATCGCGAAATACTTCGCGACATCGTTCGCGATCGAGAAGGTCGTCAACGCTCCGCGGGTGATGAGCAGTTGTCTGCCGATTTCGACGATCTCGATGAGCTTGGTGGGTTCGGAGTCCAGGTCCACCATGTTCCCGGCCTCCTTGGCCGCCGAGGTGCCGGTGGTCATGGCCACCCCGACGTCCGCCTGGGCGAGGGCCGGTGCGTCGTTCGTACCGTCGCCCGTCATCGCGACGAGCTTGCCGCCCGCCTGTTCCCGCTTGATGAGGGCCATCTTGTCCTCGGGCGTCGCTTCGGCCAGGAAGTCGTCGACTCCCGCCTCCTCGGCGATGGCCTTCGCGGTCAGCGGGTTGTCGCCCGTGATCATGACCGTCCTGATGCCCATGCGGCGCAGCTCGTCGAACCGCTCCCGCATCCCCTCCTTCACCACGTCCTTGAGATGGACGACCCCCAGGACCCGGGCGCCCCCGCCGTTCTCCACAGCCACCAGCAGCGGCGTGCCGCCGGCCTGCGAGATGCGGTCCGTGAGCGCCTGCGCGTCCTCGGCGACAAGGCCGCCGCGCTCCCTCACCCATGCGAGGACGGAACCCGTCGCTGCCTTGCTGACCCTGCGCGGGCCGACGTCCACCCCCGACATCCGCGTCTGAGCGGTGAACTCGATCCAGTCGGCGTGTTCCAGCTCGCCGCGGTGGCGCTCCCGCAGTCCGTACGTCTCCTTCGCCAGGACCACGATCGAGCGGCCCTCGGGGGTCTCGTCGGCCAGCGAGGAGAGCTGGGCGGCATCCGCGGGTTCGGCCTCCGTCGTTCCCTTGACCGGTACGAACTCCGATGCCTGGCGGTTTCCCAGGGTGATCGTGCCCGTCTTGTCGAGGAGCAGCGTGGAGACGTCGCCCGCCGCCTCGACCGCGCGCCCGGACATCGCCAGCACGTTGCGCTGGACCAGCCGGTCCATGCCCGCTCGGACATTCCGAGGAAACGCCCTCCCAGGGGGGCTGCCGCTGCCGTTAACGGGTCCCTTTTTTGCGGGCCGGGGGCCGCTCTTGACGCATCCCTACGGCGGGGGCGCCGCCGGGCCCGGCGGCCGGTCAGCCCGGCGGCCGGCGAGGTCAGCAGGAGCGGCCAGCCGGTCGGCGACGTCAGCCGCAGGGATCGGCCGGTCGGCCGGCCGGCGAGGTCAGCCCTCGCGCCGGAAGTCGTCCAGGGCCTCGCCCGCCGTGCGCAGGGCCACCGCGGCCAGGACGGGGTTCGTGACGCGGTAGTAGTGGTGCGCCATGAGGCCGAAGGACAGCGCCCAGCTCCGCCCCCGGGCCCAGGTCGCGTCGTCCACCTCGACAGCGTCACGGAACAGACCGCGCGATCCGGTGGGCAGCACGGCCCAGGCCGGCATCGTGTCGCAGGCGGGGTCACCGGTGCCGAGCCCGCCGAAGTCGATGACGGCCGTGAGGCGTCCGTCCCGGGCGAGCAGGTTTCCGGGCAGCAGGTCACCGTGGAGCCAGACCGGTCCGCCCTCCCACTGCGGGAGCCGGAGAGCCGATTCCCAGGCCGCCGCCGCGAGGTCCCCGTCCACCGTGCCGTCCGCGCCCAGGACGCGGATCGCGGCACGGACCTCCGGATCGCGCGTGCGCACCGGGCCGCCACGGAAGCCCGCCGGGCCGCCGGTCGCGTCGACGGCGCGCAACGCGACCACGAACCGTCCGAGTTGGACGGCCGCATGCTCCTGACCGGCGCCGACCAGAGGTACGTCGTCGACGTTCTCGCCATCCAGCCAGCCGTACACCGACCATGGCAGCTCGTACCCCTCGCCCGGCTCACCCAGCCCCAGCGGGACGGGCACGGCCAGCGGGAGGTGCGGGGCGAGGTGGGGCAGCCAGCGCTGCTCCTTGGCGACCTGTCCTGCCGCGCGGGGAACGCGCGGCAGCCGCACGGCCATGTCCTCGCCCAGCCGGTACATCGCGTTGTCCGTGCCCGCTGAGCGGATCGCGGAGACGGGGAGACGCGCCCACTGCGGGAACTGCGCCGCGACCAGCCGGCCGACCAGCGCGGCGTCGACGGCGAGTTCGTCGGGGTGCATCTTCGTACCCGTCATGCAAGGTCTCCTTCGTGCGGTGCGCCTGGCGGCGAAACGGTACGGACGCCCTCGGTCGGCGTTCAAGCGAGTTACATCCCGTGTCCCCCCAATCGCCTTTATTTCAGGGACCGCTCGAGGTTTATCTACGCGCGGAGCTACGGGTCCCGAACGATCATTCGGGCATTTCAGACGACTTCCTGCGCAGGTATTACCGGCGGGTACCGAGAGCTGCTAGAAACTGGGGCGCCCCATCAAATACCCCCTCTCCCCCCGCACTTCGAAGGTTGGCAGCCATGTCGGTACGAAGAATCTGGGCATCCGTCACCACCCTCGCGCTCGCCGCGGTCGCCGCGCTCGGGGCCGCCGCTCCGGCCTCCGCCGCCGCAGGTGGTTACGTCGCTCTCGGTGACTCCTACTCCTCCGGCGTCGGCGCCGGGAACTACCTCTCCGACAGCGGTGACTGCCGACGCAGCACCAAGGCCTATCCCTACCTCTGGGCCGCGGCGAACGCCCCCTCCTCGTTCGCCTTCGTCGCCTGCTCGGGCGCGACGACCAGCTCGGTCTCCAGCGGCCAGCTGAGCGCGCTGAGTTCGTCGACTGCCCTCGTCAGCGTGACCGCGGGCGGCAACGACGTCGGATTCGCGAGCGTCATGACGGACTGCGTCCTGTCCAGCGAGGCCACCTGCGTGAACAGCGTGAACGCGGCGATCTCGCAGGTGCAGAACGTGCTGCCTGGACGCCTCGACTCGCTCTACAGCAACATCCGTTCGCGGGCCCCGCAGGCCCGTGTCGTGGTGCTGGGGTACCCGCGCTTCTACAAGCTGTCCGGCAGCTGCATCGCCGGCCTCACCGAGACCGAGCGGGGTGCGATCAACAGGGCGTCGGACATCCTGAACGGCGTCACCGCCAAGCGGGCCGCCGACGCCGGATTCACCTTCTCCAGCGTGGTGGACGAGTTCACCGGGCACGAGCTGTGCTCCGGTGACGCCTGGCTCCACAGCGTGTCCATCCCGGTCTACAACTCGTACCATCCCAAGGCCACGGGGCAGGCGGGCGGTTACCTGCCGGCCTTCCGCTCGGCCGCGTAACGGGCCACGGACACGGCGGTCCACCGGAGCCCCGCTCCGGTGGACCGCCGTACGTTCATGAACTCCCGTTCCTGTCCTGGAGCGGGCGTGATGCCTTGACCGAGTACATCAGTGGGATACGCGGCTGGTCCGCCGGGAAGCGGTAGTAGCCGTCACCTTGCGGCTTCAGCGTGCCGAAGCGCGCGACGAGCGAGACGTCGTGCTCGTGCAGCAGCTCGATCCGCAGTCCCGCGGAGGCCAGCGCCGAGACGACCTCACCCACCGGATGCTGCCATTCGACGCTGCGGTTGTGGATCGTCGGTGCGTCCAGGTCGGTGTACGTGCCGGGGGTCTCGTCCACCCATGCCTCGTGGCTGAAGTAGTCGTACGTGACCCGGGAGCCCGTCTCGTCGTCCAACGCGTCGGTCAGCGGATGGAACTCCGCGAGGTAGAGGAAGCCACCGGGCGCGACGAGCGAGGCGGCGGTCTCCGCCCAGCGCCGGATGTCGGGCAGCCAGTTCAGCGCGCCGACGCCCGTGTAGACGATGTCGTACGAGGAATCGGGGACGGCCTCCGCCGCGTCGTACACATCGGCGGCCACGAAGGCCGCGCGCTCCGGGCCGAGGCCGAGGGAACGGGCGAGACGCCGGGCGGTCTCCACGGCGGGCTCGGAGAAGTCGAGGCCGACGACGGGGGAGGCACCGTGCCGGGCCCAGGAGAGGGTGTCGAGCCCCAGGTGGCACTGGAGGTGCAGCAGGGACTTCCCGGTGACGTCCCCGACCTCCGCGAGCTCGAAGTCACGCAGTGCGTCCTTCCCCGCGAGGAACGCGTCGAGGTCGTAGTAGTCGCTCGCCTCGTGTATCGCCACGCGCTCGTCCCACCGTGCGCGATTGGTGTCGTGCCAGTCATCCGGAGTCGGTGAATGCATGACCGAAAGCTACCCACGGGCCGGGGGTCGCGCGAACAGTTATCCACAGGCCACTCGGCCGTGGCGCCCGATCGGGTTGGATGGAGGCATGAGCGACACACAGAACGTCTCGTCCGTGCCGGAGTGGGAGCAGCGTTTCCGCGCGCCCCGCGTGTCCCTGCCCGACTGGGCCGAGGACGCCCCTGACCGCTCACTGTTCGTCTCCAACGCCACCGGGACGTATGAGCTCTACGCCTGGGACCGGTCCACCGGGCGGCAGCGGCAGGTGACCGACCGGCCCAACGGGACGACCGACGGGGTGCTGACACCCGACGGCGAGGCCATCTGGTGGTTCAGCGACACCGACGGCGACGAGTTCGGTGTGTGGATGCGGCAGCCCTTCGGCGGCGCCCAGGGGGACGACGAGCCAGCCGCCCCCGGCCTCCTTGCCTCCTACCCGGCCGGTCTGGCCATCGGCCGTGACGGTACGGCGGTGATCGGCCGGTCCACCGACGAGGAGGGCACGACCGTCCACGTCGTACGGCCCTCGGGCGCCCCGGTGGAGATCTACCGGCACCGGGAGTCCGCCGGGGTCGGAGACCTCTCCCACGACGGCACGCTGATCGCCCTGGAGCACACGGAGCACGGCGACGCGATGCACTCGGCGCTGCGGGTGGTGCGGCCGGACGGTTCGACGGTCGCAGAGCTGGACGACACCGAGGGCGGCACCAAGGAGCTCGGTCTCGCCGTGCTGGGCTTCGCCCCCGTGGCCGGGGACACCCGGCTGCTCGTCGGGCACCAGCGCCGCGGCCGCTGGGAGCCGATGATCTGGGACCCGGTCGCGGGGACCGAGACGGACCTGCCGATCGACCTCCCGGGCGACGTGGGCGCCGAGTGGTATCCGGACGGCTCCGCGCTGCTCGTCGAGCACAGCTTCGAGGCCCGCAGCGAGCTGTGGCGGTACGAGCCCGGCGCTCAGGCGCCGGTCAGGGTGGAGACCCCCGCCGGCACGGTGTCGGGTGCGACGGCCCGCCCCGACGGCACGGTGGAGTACCTCTGGTCCTCGGCCGCGCTGCCGCCCGTCGTCCGGTCCACGACCGGCACGGTGGTCCTGGACCCGCCGGGTGCGAAGGCCCCGGCTTCGGTGCCCGTCGAGGACGCGTGGGTGGAGGGCCCCGGCGGCCGTGTCCACGCCCTCGTCCAGCGGCCCGCCACGGGGGACGGCCCCTTCCCGACCGTCTTCGAGATCCACGGCGGCCCCACCTGGCACGACAGCGACACGTTCGCGTCCGGCCCGGCCGCCTGGGTGGACCACGGGTTCGCCGTCGTCCGGGTCAACTACCGCGGGTCGACCGGCTACGGCCGCGCCTGGACGGACGCGCTCAAGCACCGGGTCGGGCTGATCGAGCTGGAGGACATCGCGGCCGTCCGCGACTGGGCGGTGAAATCCGGTCTCGCCGACCCGGTCCGGACGGTCCTGGCGGGCGGTTCCTGGGGCGGCTATCTGACCCTGCTCGGCCTCGGTACGCAGCCGGACGCCTGGGCTCTGGGCCTGGCCGCCGTCCCGGTCGCCGACTACGTCACGGCGTACCACGACGAGATGGAGGCCCTGAAGGCGATGGACCGCACGCTGCTGGGCGGCACTCCTGAGGAGGTGCCCGAGCGCTTCGAGGCCTCTTCCCCACTCACGTACGTCGACTCGGTGCGCGCCCCCGTCTACATCTCGGCGGGCGTCAACGACCCCCGCTGCCCCATCCGTCAGGTGGAGAACTACGTGGACCGTCTGAAGGCCCGCGACGCGGTGCACGAGGTGTACCGGTACGACGCGGGCCACGGCTCCCTCGTCGTGGAGGAAAGGATCAAGCAGGTGCGCCTGGAACTGGACTTCGCGCTCCGGCACCTGAGATCCGGCCCGTCCGGCGTCTGAGGGCCCCCGCGCCCTCTCCGCGGAGCGGGGACCGTACCGTGGAGGGGTGTACCGGTTCCTGCTGACCCCGCGATGGTGGGGGATCAACCTCTTCGTCGTGCTGGCCATACCGTTCTGCGTGTTCATGGGCACCTGGCAGCTCGGCCGCTTCGAGGACCGCGTGCAGTCGCACGAGGAGGCCGGGCAGCGTCCCGATCCGGGTACGAGGGCCGCCAAGCCCCTGGACTCCCTGCTGCCGGTCGACAAGGTGACGTCCGGCAGCCCCGCGACCGCCACCGGGACGTACGCCGAGCAGTTCCTCGTCCCCGGCCGTGAGCTGGACGACCGCAGCGGCTTCTACGTCCTCAACATGCTTCTCACCGACAGCGGAAAGGCCCTCCCGGTCCTACGCGGCTGGCTGCCGGGCACCGCGGGAAGTACCGAGGTGCCCCCCGCACCGTCCGGTGAGGTCACGGTGACCGGTGATCTCCAGGCGTCCGAGAACGCGGGCACCGACGGCGCCCATTCCTCGGGCGGGCTGCCCGAGGGCCAGCTCGGCATGATCAGCGCCGCGTCGCTGGTGAACCTCGTGCCGTACGACGTGTACGACGCCTGGGTCACGCTCCAGAAGCCGGAGTCGGGCGGCTCGGGCGGCACGAACAGCACGGGCGGCTCGGGCAGCACGGGCGGCACGGGCGGCTCGGTGAAGAGCGCGCTGAAGCCGGTGCCCGCCGAGGCGCCGGCGGGAAGCGGGCTCGACCTCAAGGCGTTCCAGAACCTGGGCTACACCGGCGAGTGGTTCGTCTTCGGCGGCTTCGTGCTCTTCATGTGGTTCCGTCTGGTGCGGCGCGAGGCCGAGGCCGCGCGTGACGTGGATCTGGGGCTGGCGGCCGACGCCGACTGAGCGCCGTGTCGGCTCCGGCCGGGGGCAGGCATGAGAAGGGGCGGTCCGCCTGCGGACCGCCCCTTCTCGCATCACTTCACATCACTTCGCGTCACTCTGTCGCTGTCGCCGGCTCTAGGTCCTGTCTGGAGTTCCAGCGCGGAAGAAGGAGCGGCGTCCGGTGCCGTCGAATCCAAGGCGGAGGAGGGAGCGATGGCGGAGCCCTCGCGACTGACGACAACGCCGGAGGCGGCGGTGCCGGACGCCGCGACGCCGCGGGGGAACTCCAGACAGGACCTAGGAGGCCGCGAGGACTCCCGTGCGGTAGACCGTGCCCGCGCAGGCGTTGGAGATCGTCGTCGCCAGTGACGGGGCGCCCGCCTCCGCGGTGTGAGTCACCACGATGCCGCCGTCCTGGGTCCCACCGTCCTCGCCCGCGAACTGCGCTTCCGGGCCCCCCGAGGCCATATCTTCGCCGGTGGTGCCACCGGCACCGTCCGTAGGCGTGGGGCTGGGCGGGGGCACGGTCGAGGGACAGGTGTCCGACGGCACCCAGGCGAACCGCACCTCGTAGGCCATGGACGGCTTGAGCATCACCACGCCGGGCTCCAGCGAGGGATCGGGCAGCCCGGAAGCCGGGTCGCCCGCCGTGTGCCGGACGACCTGGACCTTGAGCGGGTCGGCCGCGCCCATGGCCTGTACGCCCACCGAGCCCGCGCCGCTCACCGAGCACTGCGTACTGGACATGTTGGAGATCCGGAACGTGCCGTACACCGTGCCGTCCGCCCCCGGGGCGCCGGACTCGGCCGAGACGACTGAGAGCTGGTTCGGTCCGCAGCTGGACACGGCGGGCGCCTCGGAGCGCGGTGTGTCGGCGACGCCACCGTTGCCCTTGGGGTCGGGGACATCTCCGTCGCCGCCCGACGACGGGGATTCGGACACGTCCGGTTCGCCCTCGTCGCCGTCGGTCACGTTGTCGGCGGGCCCGGGCTCCTTGTCGTCCCAGGGCTCCTTGGCCGGCTCCTCGCCGCTGCCGCCCTGGGCCTGCTCCCCGTGGCCGGCGATGGCGGAGTTGACGCCGTTGTCGCCGTCCGACCGGGCGACGTGGACGAACGCGGGAACGGCGGTACCGATCAGCAGCGCCGCCGCGGCGACTCCGACGACCGCCTGCCGCCGCCGCGCGCGCCGGGCGGGCACGGCGCGGTGGAGGTGGTCGAGGGTGCCGCTGGAGGGTTCGAGGTCCTGGACGGCGCCCCGCAGAAGACGGCGCAGCGCGAGCTCGTCGAGTCCAGCCCCGGCATCAGGCGTGGCCCCGGCATCAGGCCTGGCCCGTGCAGAGGCGTCCGTGCCCGCGTCGGCATCCGCCTCGGGGCCGCTCACCGGCTTACCACCGAAGAGGCTGGTCAGCACGCTCGTGCCGGCGGAGGAGGCATCAGCGGAGCCGGCCGACAGGGGGACATCACGCTCGACGGCCGGGGCGGAGTCCTCGTCGTCAGCCGCGTCGCGGGCCTGCACACTGTGCGGCTCCGGTTCCGGCTGCGGCGCCACGTCCCGTTCCAGTTCCAGTTCCAGTTCCGGTTCGAGTTCCTGGTCCCGCTCCTCGGCGTCAGCCGCAGAAGCACTGGCGGACATATCCGCAGCGGCGTCCGATGGGGAGTCCGAGGTGTCGTCCGACCCGTGGTTCACAATTCCGTTTCCAGTCCGGTCGTTCTCACGCCTGTACTCGGGGCCACTCATGCCTGCGCCTCCATCACGACGCGCAGGGCCGCGATGCCTCGGGAACCGTATGCCTTGACCGAGCCGAGCGATATTCCCAGGGTCTCCGCGACCTGGGCCTCCGTCATGTCCGCGAAGTAGCGCAGCACCAGCACCTCCCGCTGGCGTCGCTGCAGCCCTTTCATGGCCTTGATCAGCGCGTCCCGCTCCAGCTGGTCGTACGCCCCTTCCTCCGCGCTCGCCATGTCGGGCATGGGCTTGGAGAGCAGCTTCAGACCGAGGATGCGGCGACGCAGCGCGGAGCGGGAAAGGTTGACCACCGTCTGGCGGAGGTACGCGAGCGTCTTCTCCGGGTCACGTACCCGGTTGCGCGCCGAGTGCACGCGGATGAACGCCTCCTGCACGACGTCCTCGCAGGACGCCGTGTCGTCCAGCAGCAGGGCCGCCAGGCCGAGCAGCGAACGGTAGTGGGCGCTGTAGGTCTCCGTGAGGTGGTCGACCGTGGTCCCCGCAGCCACCGTCTCCTCAGCGCCCGCGCGCTGCGAAGGCAGCCGGGTGGAGCGCGCCGCCGGCATGGGCGCGATCACCGGCATACCGCCGGCTGCGCGGGGCCTCCGGAGCGGACGCAATGAAGCGCCTCGCGACGGGCCCACCACTGTGATGTCGAGAACCTCTGCCACGCCAGTTGGACACGCTTCCCCACGTCAGGGTTGTACGCGTGCGCCATCGCGTTTGGCGCTGTGCGACATGCCCTCATACGTACCTGCTCTTCCCCGAATGCCCCATACATGCGCCCCGCCACGCAAGAGTGACGGCATAGACGCAGCCGCCCGACCCGCGGTTGCAAAAAGCCAGGAGATCATCGTCGGATACGGCAATGTCCCAGCTCAAGAGGTTCAGACCACCAATTACTCACAAGTGGTGCACAGAACCTACAAAACCGGTTCGATCAGGTCCGGGGAAATTCGGCGGCCACCGACTCGGCGATCTGGGCGACATTGAGCGCGGCACCTTTTCGGAGGTTGTCGCCGCAGATGAACATGTCCAGCGCCCTCGGATCGTCCATGGACTGCCGCACGCGGCCGACCCAGGTCGGATCAGTGCCCACCACATCGGAGGGCGTGGGGAAGTCGCCGGTCCCCGGATTGTCGAAGAGCACCACCCCGGGTGCGGTCGCCAGGATCTCGTGGGCCCGGTCGACGGCGACCTCGTTCTCGAAGCGCGCGTGGACGGACATGGAGTGCGTCGCGACGACGGGCACGTACACGCAGGTCGCGGTGACCCGCAGGCTCGGCAGGTCCAGAATCTTCCGGCACTCCTCGCGGATCGCGATCTCCTCGGACGACCAGCCGTCCCCGGCGTCGGTACCCGCCCATGGCACGACATTGAGCGCCACGGGCGCGGCGAAGGGGCTCGCGGCCCCGTCGCCCACGGCCCGCCGTACGTCTCCGGGGTGCGTACCCAGCTCCGTACCGGCCACCAGGGACAGTTCCCCGCGGAGTGCGGCGACGCCTTCGCGGCCCGCGCCGCTCACGGCCTGGTAGGAGGAGACGATCAGTTCCCGGAGCCCGAACTCGGCGTGCAGGGCACCGACCGCGACGATCAGCGACAGCGTGGTGCAGTGCGGGGACGCGACGATGCCGCGCGGCCGGAGCCGGGCGGCATGGGGGTTGATCTCGGGGACGACCAGCGGCACGTCGTCGTCCATACGGAAGGCCGCGGAGTCGTCGACGACCACCGTGCCCTTGGACGCGGCGAGTGGCCCCCATCGGGCGGACACCTCGTCCGGCACCAGGAAGAGGGCCACATCGACGTCGTCGAACACGTCCTCGTCCAGCGCGAGGACCTCTGTCTCCGCGCCGCGGACGACCAGCTTCCGGCCGGCCGACCGCGGGGAGGAGATCAGCTTCACGTCGCCCCAGACATCCGCGTGCTGCGAAAGGATCTGGAGCATGACGCCGCCGATCACCCCGGTCGCACCTACGACCGCGAGCGAAGGGCGGCTGTGCGTCATCGTCCGGTGCCTCCGTAGACCACAGCCTCTTCGGAGTCGCTGTCGAGTCCGAAGGCGGTGTGCACGGCACGCACGGCCTCGATGACGTCTTCGGCGCGGGTGACCACCGAGATACGGATCTCGGATGTCGAGATCAGCTCGATGTTCACGCCCGCGTCGGACAGTGCCTCGAAGAAGGTGGCCGTGACGCCCGGGTTCGTCTTCATACCCGCGCCGACCAGGGAGATCTTGGCGATCTGGTCGTCGTAACGCAGCGAATCGAAGCCGATCGAGCCCTTCTGCCGCTCCAGCGCGTCGATGGCCTTGCGGCCCTCGGACTTCGGGAGGGTGAAGGAGATGTCCGTCAGGCCCGTCGTCGCGGCGGAGACGTTCTGCACCACCATGTCGATGTTGACTTCCGCGTTCGCGATGGTGCGGAAGATCGCGGCGGCCTCGCCCGGCTTGTCGGGCACGCCGACGACCGTGACCTTGGCCTCCGAGATGTCGTGGGCGACTCCGGAGATGATCGCGTGCTCCACCTGCTGGTCCCCTTGCGGCTCGTTGCTGACCCAGGTGCCGCGCAGTCCCGAGAAGGACGAGCGGACGTGGATCGGAATGTTGTAACGGCGTGCGTACTCGACGCAGCGGTGCAGCAGCACCTTGGAGCCGGACGCGGCCAGCTCCAGCATGTCCTCGGAGGAGATCCAGTCGATCTTCCGGGCCTTCTTCACGACCCGGGGGTCGGCGGTGAAGACACCGTCCACATCGGTGTAGATCTCACAGACCTCGGCATCCAGCGCCGCCGCGAGCGCGACAGCGGTGGTGTCGGACCCGCCCCGGCCCAGAGTGGTGATGTCCTTCTTGTCCTGGGACACACCCTGGAACCCGGCGACGATCGCGATGTTGCCCTCGTCGAGCGCGGTACGAATACGGCCCGGCGTGACGTCGATGATCCGCGCCTTGTTGTGCACCGAGTCGGTGATGACGCCGGCCTGGCTGCCCGTGAAGGACTGGGCCTCGTGGCCCAGGTTCTTGATCGCCATGGCCAGCAGCGCCATGGCGATCCGCTCTCCCGCGGTCAGCAGCATGTCGAACTCACGCCCGGCAGGGATCGGGGAAACCTGCTCGGCGAGATCGATCAACTCGTCCGTCGTGTCGCCCATCGCTGACACCACGACAACCACCTGGTTGCCGTTCTTCTTGGCATCTACGACTCGCTTGGCGACGCGCTTGATGCCCTCGGCATCGGCTACGGAGGAGCCTCCGTACTTCTGCACGACAAGGCCCACGTGCGCTCCTCGCTCAGTTCAATGGTGTGGTCGGCTCAGTTTAACGAGCAGTCCGAAATCGACCCGTCCTTACCAGATGATGAGATGTCCCGCCCACCAGGTGGTCCGGCGTGTCGCCCCGGACTGCTCGTAGGAGGTTGCTGCCCGCCGAACCGTGAACCACGCCCGTTTGTGTCCCAGCCCACACCGATGGACAACTCCACGATAGGCCGGTGCGGACGATCCGGCCGGTGCGGACGATGCCGTACAGGGCCATGAGTGCCACGGCGCACTGCCCGTTCGGGCAGGAGAAGGGCTCAGGGCTCGAGCTTCGGGGTGACCTGCGGCAAGGCCCCCTCGGTAGGCTCGCGTCATGCCCTTTACGTGGAACGAAGCCGTTCGAAAGCTCCTGGACGAGCCCCTGCCCGCCGTCCTCGCCACCGTGAACGCCGACGGAGGTCCGCAGACCTCCGTGGTCTGGATCACCCGGGACCACGACGACATCCTCGTCTCCACCGCCGAGGGCCGCCGCAAGGACCGCAACATACGCCGTGATCCTCGCGTCAGCCTGACGGTGTACGACCCCAGGGACCCGCTCCAGTACGTCGAGATCCGCGGCACCGCGACGGTCGCCCCCGACCCCGGCCGCGCCCTGGCCGTCCGCATCGCGCAGGAGTACGAGGGTCCGGGCGCGGGCGAGGAGTACCTGGCGCTCCCGCCGGAGGTGGTCCGCATCGCGATCCGGATCGTGCCACGGCACGTGGTGGGCACGGCCACCGCATGAAAGACGCCGGGGCGGCGCCCGCGTGGGCGCCGCCCCGGCGGTGTGCCGCCGACGACCGCGTGGGAACTCGGTGCGCGGCCTACTTCACGGGGCGGATGCCCAAGGGGCCCGCGATCTCCTGGAACATCACGCGGCCGGCTTCCTCGGCCAGGTTCGCGTCGCCCGGGTCCTGGTCCGTGTCCAGGCCGTCCAGCTCCTCGAGGGGCTGGTTCAGGCGGATGTGCGCGACCAGGGACTGGATGGCGCGCAGGGTCGCGGAGGCCGTGGAGCCCCAGTTGGAGAAGTACGAGAACTGCCACCACCACAGCGCCTCGGCCGTGCGGTCCGCCTCGTAGTGGGCCAGGCCGTGGCCGAGGTCCGTGACCAGGTCGGCCAGGTCGTCGGAGATGCGGTGCGGGACCGGCGCCTTGCGTGGCTCGTACGGGTCGAAGACCTCGGAGTAGACGTCGATCGGTTCCAGGAGGGCCGCGAAACGTTCCCGCAGGCCGTCCGCGTCCGGCTCGGGACCGAGGTCCGGCTCGTAGCGCTCGTCGGGCAGGACGTCCTCGTACGCACCGAGCCTGCCGCCCGCGAGCAGCAGCTGCGAGACCTGGAGCAGCAGTACCGGGACGGCCTCTTCCGGCTCCTCGACCTTGGACACCTCGGTGACCGCGACGATGAACGTCTTGATCTGGTCAGCGATCTGGACGGCGAAGTCGTCCGGGTCCTGCGTGACGGAGTTCAGCGTGGCGTCAGACATCGAGGGGACCTCCCGTAGGCGCGGTCTCGAACGGTGAGTGGGGCCGGAGAAGCACAGCGCGGGCGTCATACATCCAGAAGTCGCCTGCCTTCGAACGCGCGGCCCAGGGTGACCTCGTCGGCGTACTCGAGGTCGCCGCCCACGGGCAGGCCGCTGGCCAGCCTGGTCACCCTGAGACCCATCGGCTTGATCATCCGCGCCAGGTACGTCGCGGTGGCCTCGCCCTCCAGGTTGGGGTCCGTCGCCAGGATCAGCTCCGTGACGGAGCCGTCCGCGAGCCTGGCCAGCAGCTCACGGATCCGCAGGTCGTCGGGACCGACGCCCTCGATCGGGCTGATCGCGCCGCCGAGTACGTGGTAACGGCCCCGGAACTCCCGGGTCCGCTCGATCGCGACGACGTCCTTCGGCTCCTCGACCACGCAGATGACGGTCAGGTCGCGGCGGGTGTCCCGGCAGATGTTGCACTGCTCCTGCTGGGCGACGTTGCCGCACACCGAACAGAACCGGACCTTGTCCTTGACCTCCAGGAGCGTATGCGCGAGACGCCGTACGTCGGTCGGCTCGGCCTGCAGGATGTGGAAGGCGATCCGCTGCGCGCTCTTGGGACCGACGCCGGGCAGCCTGCCCAATTCGTCGATGAGGTCCTGAACAACGCCTTCGTACACGGAAAGCCTCTCTGGTGCTGTGCTGCTCTGCTCGTACCGTAGTTGGTACGCCTGGGTATCAGTAGGTCTGTGTATGAGTAGGCGGGGATCCGGGTCAGAAGGGAAGGCCCGGGATGCCGCCGCCCAGACCCTGCGCGAGCGGGCCCAGCTTCTGCTGCTGGAGCGCCTGCGCGTTCTCGTTCGCCGCCTGGACCGCCGCGACGACGAGGTCGGCGAGCGTCTCGGTGTCCTCCGGATCCACGGCCTTGGGATCGATCACCAGGGCGCGGAGCTCGCCGGAACCGGTCACGGTGGCCTTCACGAGGCCGCCGCCCGCCTGTCCGTCGACCTCGGTCCTGGCCAGTTCCTCCTGGGCCTCTGCGAGGTCCTGCTGCATCTTCTGGGCCTGCTGGAGCAGCTGCTGCATATTCGACTGACCACCACCGGGAATCACGGTCACTCCTGGCATTTCGACGACAAATGTTTGGTATGCCGAGCCTACGTGTTCGCCGGTCGGCGCGCCCCACTCACCAGGGAGCAACTCTTTCGGGTGAGATTTGGAACGCGGCGCTCACCCTCCTATACCTGATCACAGGCCGCGTACACGCAGAGTTCCCTCGTTTTTGACTCCACGGCCCACCATTCGGCGGTAGGAAGGATGCGTATCAGTACACCCACACGCCTCAGCGGTAACGCAGAGTTACCCCGTGTCAGTCAGAGAAACCCACGTCGTTCCTACGCAGAGTGCAGAGGAGTGCCCCGGTGAGTCAGCCGGAGATGCAGCCCGAAGGGCCGCCCCGCAAGGAGTCCGGCGAGGGAACCGGTGGAGAAACCGGAACTGAGCACTCCGGTCCAACCGGGCCCTCTGGTCCGGCCCGGGGGGTGCGTGCGCCAACCGACCTCACGAGCCGCGCCTTCCCGCTCGGGGACTGGGGAGAGCCGGCCGAGCGTCTCGACGAGCTCTACCGCTGGGTCGAGGGCGGTGCCCTGCGCACGGCGGACTGGTATCTGCAGGACCGCCTCCGGAAACGGCGGGCGGCACGGGCGCTGCGACTGGGCACGGCGGCCGGGGCCGTGTCGGGCGCGGCGCTGCCGCTGCTCGACCTGACGGGCGCGCTGGACGGGGCGGCGGGCTGGGGCTATCTGTCGCTGCTGCTCGGGGCGGCGTGCATGGCGTGCGACCGGTACTTCGGGCTGACGTCGGGATGGATAAGGAACCTCGCGACGGCGCAGGCGGTGCAGCGGCGGCTCCAGGTGCTCCAGTTCGACTGGGCGTCGGAGTGCGTACGGGAGGTGCTGGGACCGGCCGAGGGCACGGCGAGCGAGGCAGCCGAACGGTGCCTCGGGGTGCTGCGGCGGTTCTCGGAGGACGTCACGGAGCTGGTGCGGTCGGAGACGGCGGACTGGATGGTGGAGTTCCGGGCCGGGCCCGCGCCGATGGGGATGCAGTCGATGGTGTCGGGCGGTGGGAGCGGGCGGGCGGAGCCGGGGGGCGCGGTGGGGCGGTTCGCCATGCCGACTGTGGGACGGCCGAATATGCCTCGGCAGCGGCCGCCGGAGTAGGGGCGGGTGGTGGCGCGGCCCGGCGCAGCGGCGGGTGGCGGGCGGCCCGGCGCAGCGGCGGGGTTGCGTTCCCGGCGCGGGCCGGGGTTGCGGCCCCGCGCGGGCCGGGGCCGCGTTCCCGGGTACTGCCTTGTCCGCCCCTGCCTGCCCATGGCCTGCCTCCAAGCGGCGGACGGGCCGGAGGGGTCCCGGGTGGGCAGGGAAGGGCGGCGGCCGGAGTGGGCCGGGGTGGGCAGGGAAAGGTGGCGGCCGGGGGTCGGGAGGGGCCGGTCGGTCGGTCGGCCGGTCAGCTGAAGATGATCATGGAGCCTTGGGCAAGGCTCCTCGTCGCCGCCGCGTGCAGGCCCAGCCAGACATGGCGTTCGCGGGCGAACGGGCTGTCGTCGTGGAGGATCGGCCCGGCCGGTTCCTCCAGTGTCGTCGGGCCGATGGGCGGG
Organism: Streptomyces finlayi; assembly: GCF_014216315.1. Taxonomy (NCBI): domain Bacteria; kingdom Bacillati; phylum Actinomycetota; class Actinomycetes; order Kitasatosporales; family Streptomycetaceae; genus Streptomyces; species Streptomyces finlayi. The sequence continues at coordinate 4,104,203 of NZ_CP045702.1, read as the reverse complement.
AGCGGGGCGGTCGGCGGGTTCGCCGGGTCGATGCCGATCGAAGGGGCCACGGACTCCAGCTCCCGCAGCAGCCCGTGCGACGAACCCAACGGGCCGCCGCCCTCGAGCAGTTCGTCGTTCGAGAGCGGGACATCGAAGTCCACCGGGACGTACGCCCCCGCGTGGTCGTAGTGCCACACCAGATGCGAGTGCTGCGCGCTCTGCTCGAACATCTCCAGCAACTGCTCGTAGTCCCCGCCCAGTTCGTCGACGGGTGTCACCGCGAGGCCGCTCAGCTGGAGCATGTAGGCGCGCCGCAGGAAGTGCAGCGCGTCGTAGTCGAACCCCGCGACCGGGGCGACGTCCCCCGTGAGGCCGGGCATGTAGGCGTAGACGGGGACGGGCGGCAGACCTGCGTCGCCCAGCGCCTTGTCGTAGATGGCGATCTCTTCGGCGAAGGGGTTGTCGGGGCTGTGGCACAGCACGTCGACGAGGGGGACCAGCCACAGGTCACAGGCCACGAATTCTCGCTCTCCAACGGGTTCGTGCGATGGTCGGGACAGCGTAATGCGGACGGAACGCCGCGCACAGTGGACCAGCCGGCCTATTCGGCCGGTCCGGCCGCCCCCGTGCCGCGACCCGGGTGCGCCGGGTTCCCGGCCGCGAGCCGGTCGGCCCACTTCAGGCCGTGCTCCTTGTACGCGTCGAGCACCGCGCGCACCGCGTCCTCGTCCACCTCGATGATCGCCTCGACCAGCTCCTGATGGCCGTTCCACAGCCAGTCCAGTACGTCGGCGTCCCCGCGCAGGTACGGCACGGCGAACACCCACGCCTGGACGCGCAGTCGGTGCAGGAAATCAGTGATGTACGTGTTGTCGACGATCGCGCCGAGCTCACGCCAGAAGCGCAGGTCATAACCGATCAGGATGTCGAGGTCCCCACAGCGGGCCGCCCGGGACGCCTCCTCCGCGCGGCGGCGCACGGAGACGAGCGCGTCCCGGTAGGGGCCGAGGCGGGCGCGGGCCGGCTGCTCGCCCTGGAAGACCCCGCGGAACACCCCGTCGATCACGAGCGCGCGGGCCTCCACCATCGACCGGTAGTCGGCCACGCTGAATTCGCGCACATGGAAGCCGCGGTGCTGGTCCGATTCGAGCAGGCCCTGCGCGGAGAGGTCGAACAGCGCCTCGCGTACCGGGGTCGCCGAGACCCCGTACTGCTCCGCCATCTGCTTGACGGTGAATTCCCTGCCCGGCTGCAGACGCCCGGACAGCACCTCGTCACGCAGTGCGTCCGCGATCTGCTGCCGCAGCGTATTGCGGGTCACGCCTCCGCTCGCCCCCATGGCGCCCCCTCCCCTTTTCGGTTCCGGTCACCATAAGCCAGGCGTGTCTGCCCGCTTCCGGGCAGGGGAAGCCGGAGACGGCCGGAGCGGGCCGGAACCGAAAGGGGGCGGGTCTCCTTTACGCGGTGTGCTCGTCGGCGACCGAGAGCGCCACGTCCAGGGCCGCCAGCCCCTCCTTCGCCTCCGCCTCGGTGACGTTGCAGGCGGGCACGGCGTGGGTGCGGTTCATGTTGATGAACGGCCACAGGCCGTTCTTCTTCGCCGCCGCGCCGAAGGCCGCCATCGGAGCGTTGTCCGCGCCAGACGCGTTGTACGGCACCAGCGGTTCGCGGGTCTCCTTGTCGCGGACCAGCTCCAGCGCCCAGAACGCGCCGAGGCCGCGGACCTCACCGACCGACGGGTGCCGCTCGGCCAGCTCGCGCAGACCGGGGCCGAGAACGTGCTCGCCGATGTGGGCGGCGTTCTCGATGACCCTCTCGTCCTCCATCACCTTGATCGTGGCGACGGCCGCCGCGCAGGCCAGTGGGTGACCGGAGTACGTGAGTCCGCCCGGGTAGGGGCGGGTCTCGAAGGTCGCGGCGATCTCCGCGTTGATCGCGACCCCGCCGAGCGGTACGTAACCGGAGTTGACGCCCTTCGCGAAGGTCATCAGGTCGGGCGTGATGTCGTAGTGGTCGGCCGCGAACCACTTGCCCGTACGGCCGAAGCCGGCCATGACTTCGTCGAGGACGAACACGATCCCGTACCGGTCGCAGAGCGCGCGGACGCCCGCGAGATAGCCGGGCGGCGGCGTCATGATGCCCGCCGTGCCGGGGATCGTCTCCAGGATGATCGCCGCGATGGTGGACGGCCCCTCGAAGGCGAGCGTGTCCTCCAGGTGCTGGAGCGCCCGCGCGCACTCCTCGGCCTCGGTCTCGGCGTAGAAGGGCGAGCGGTACAGGAACGGCGCCCAGAAACGGACGACGCCCGCCGAGCCGTTGTCGGACGGCCAGCGGCGCGGGTCACCGGTGAGGTTGATCGCGGTGGAGGTGGCACCGTGGTACGAGCGGTAGGCGGAGAGCACCTTCGTACGACCGGTGTGCAGCCGGGCCATACGGACGGCGTTCTCGACGGCCTCGGCACCGCCGTTGGTGAAGAAGATCTTGTCCAGGTCGCCCGGGGTGCGCTCGGCGATGAGGCGTGCGGCCTCGGAGCGCGCCTCGATCGCGAAGGCGGGCGCGAAGGTGGCGAGCTTGCCCGCCTGCTCCTGGATCGCGGCGACGACGGTCGGGTGCTGGTAGCCGATGTTGGTGTAGACGAGGCCGCTGGTGAAGTCGAGGTAGCGGTTGCCGTCGTAGTCCCAGAAATACGCCCCCTCGGCGCCGGCGACGGCGAGCGGGTCGATCAGGCCCTGGGCGGACCAGGAGTGGAACACGTGCGCGCGGTCGGCGGCCTTCACGGCCGCTCCGGCTGCGGAGTCGACATACGGGGCATGAGGGGTCATGCCGTGAGCGTAGGTGCTGGTCGGGGCGGGCTCCATGGCCACCTTGTATGGCGTGCGACGTTCGGCTCGGCAGGGTGTCGGGTTCCGTTCCGGCCGACCGGCACAGTTGACAGCATGCTGCCTTCATGACAGCCTGCTGTCACAGACTGATGCAACGAAGGTTCCGCGTTTCCCCTTCTGGAGGTCGCCATGACCAGCAAGACCGTTCATCTCGCCGTCTACGACACCTTCGCCGACTGGGAGACCGGGTACACGACGGCTCATCTCACGCAGAACGGCTACACCGTGCGGACGGTCGGTCTCACGACACAACCGGTCACCACCATGGGCGGGGTACGTATCCAGCCCGATCTGGCGCTGGACGAGCTGCGGCCCGAGGACAGCGCACTGCTCGTCCTGACCGGGGCGGGCCTCTGGGACACCGGTGACGAGCTGGCCCCCTTCGCCCGCACCGCCCGCGCCTTCCTCGACACGGAGGTGCCGGTCGCGGCCATCTGCGGGGCGACCGCAGGGCTCGCACGCGAGGGCCTCCTCGACGACCGGGCCCACACGAGCGCGGTCTCCTACTACCTGGAGGGGACGGGGTACGCGGGCGGCGCGCGGTACGTGGAGGCGGACGCGGTGACGGACGGCGGCCTCGTCACGGCCGGGCCGACGGAGCCGGTGGCGCTCGCGCGCGAGGTGTTCGGGCTGCTGGGGGTGTACGACGCGAAGAAGCTGGACGCCTGGTACCGGCTGTTCCACGACTCGGACGCGAGCGCGTACGAGGTGCTGGCGGGATGACCGGCTCCGACGACCAGGAACGGCTGAGCAGGACGGCGCTCGGGGTGTTCCGGCTGAACGGCCAGCTCCTCGCCGTATCGGAGGAACTGGCCCGGCCGGCCGGGCTCACGGCGGCCTGGTGGCAGGTGCTGGGGGCCGTGGTGCGTGAGCCCATGCCGGTGTCCGGGATCGCACGGGCGATGGGGTCGACCCGGCAGAGTGTGCAGCGGATCGCGGATCTGCTGGCGGGAAAAGGGCTGGCGGAGTACGCACCGAACCCGGCCCACCGCCGGGCGAAGCTCCTCCGTCCGACGGAGGAGGGGCATGCGGCGATGGACCGGATCGGCCCCGGCCACGCGGCGTTCGCGGCGCGGCTCGCGGAGGAGCTGGGGCCGGAGGGGTTCGCGGAAACGGTGCGAGTGCTGGAGCGGCTGTCCGAGGCGGTGGGCGCGGTGGGCGGCACAGCCGCCGGGGGAGACGGAATCGGCCCCCGCCCATGAGGAGGCCGGCGGTCCATGAGGACGCCGGCGGCGCGTGAGGACAGCAGCGGGGCCCGGCGGGGCGGTCAGAACAGATCGCGGGTGGTCAGGGCGACTCCCACCGCCGGAACCGGACGGCGGTGGCATGACGTCCCCCGTCATGTCACCGCCGTCGGGTGAAAGTTGCACTGCATGCTGACCATCCTGGGGATACTGTTCGCCGTCGCGCCCGCCGTCGTCTGGATGACGATCGCCCGCACCCGCGTCACCGGCTTCGTGATCGGCGGTGCGCTGCTCGTCGGAGCGGGCCTGCTGGTCAGTGTCCAGCAGAGCTGGATCTACGCCCCCCGGCCCGACGCCCACCTGGTGTTCACGGCTCTCGCGTCCCTGCTCATCGCCTGCGGCGCGGGGCTGGAAGGGCGCCACGAGAACTCCCCTCCCCCGGAATGGATCCCCCTCCGCAACGGAGCGATCGGCTTCCTGGGGACGCAGTTCGCCCTCACCCTCGTGGTCGGCCTCCTGTACGCACTGATGATCTCCGAAGGCTCGGACGCCCCGTCGTCCAGGGCCCTCCCTCCGTTGCCGCCCGGCATCACCGTCGTCGACGAAGGCAAGGGCTGCGGATCCGGAGGCTGCTGGCTCCTCCTGACGGTCGTCGGCGAGGACGGCATGTCCCGCCCGGAGATCATCCGCGAACTGGACCTCCAGCAGGAGACCTGCCGTCCCAGCGGCTGGCTGCTCGACTGGCGCGACATATGCGTCGGAGCCAGGGACAACGGCGAGAACGTCGTCATTCACGCGGGCTGGAGGTACTGATCGCTCATCCCGTCACCCCAGGAGCATGAAAGCCGCGTTGAACAGGATCAGCGTGTGTACGAAGCGCCCCGGACACGTCGGCGGATACCGCCAGGCCAGCGGCCACGTCCGCCCGAACAGCGCCGGCACGGGTACGTAACTGACCGACCCGGTCGCCGCGTTGAGCCGTGTCACTCCCGCCGGCCACGCCCGCCCGGACGTCGTCCCGGCCGGCACGAGGAAGTACACGCCCCGCCTGCCACTCGCCTCGGTGATCACGGGGCCGGGCTCGCCACCCGTGATCGCCTCCATGAGATCGGCGAGCCGCCGCCCCTCGTCCCCGTCGACACGGACGGCGTCGAATTGCACGCCCGCCTTGCGCAGTTGAAATCCGGAGTCCGGAATCCACTCGATGTTCCGTTCACGATTCAGTGCATTCACAGGGACATTGTGCGGCCGAACGTCTAGCGTTTCTCCTGACTGACGAGGGGCGTCGCATACCCGTTGACCTGCGCGAACTCCTCTGCACCTCAGTCGTGTTCGGCGAGGTCGGGTAGTGACCGGTTGAGACCGGTCGAGTCGAAAAGGGATCGCAATGGCGCGAGCGGAAAACAAGGAAACGGCGAGTCCGACGGCACAGATGGTGGCCGAAATGGCACGCGCGATGCGCATCAAACGACAGTGGACCCAGGAGGAGCTGGGTGCCGAGATCGGCTATTCGGCAGCCGCCGTGAGCGCGATGGAGACCAACGCCCAGCCTGCGAGTGACGCGATGCTGGTCGCGCTGCACCGGGTGTTCGACGAGAGCGCGGACTTCTTCGAGACGGCGCGGCGGTATGTGCGCATGGAGAAGTACCCGCAGCAGTTCCAGAATTACGCGCTCCTGGAGGAGGACGCGGTGGGGCTGATGTTGTACACGTCCCTCGTCGTCCATGGTCTGTTCCAGACGGAGAACTACGCGCGCGCCCTGATCGGAGGCGGCTATCCACCGCTACCCGAGCAGCGGGTGGCGGAGCTGGTCGAAGCGCGGATGGCACGCAAGGCCCTGTTCGACAGGGAGCCTGTGGCCCTGATCGAGCTCATCGTGGAGGAGGCGGTACTGACGCGTGACATCGGCGGCAAGGAGGTGATGCGGGAGCAGATGCGGTACTTGGCGGAGTGCGCCCGGCGCCGCAACGTCACGCTCCAGGTCCTGCCGCTGGACTGCGGACTGAGCGGCGAGCACGCCGGAGATCGCGGAGACATGAACCTGGTGGAGAATCCGAACCATGATCGTCTCCTGTTCCTTGAAGTTCAGGACGAGGGCTTGCTGATCAGTGATCCGGCGGCGGTGAGTACACGAGCCCAGCGATATGCGAAGATCCGAGCACAGGCCCTGGGTCCTCGTGAATCGCTGGGCCTCATCGAGCGGTTGGCAGGAGATCGGGAATGAGCAACACCCTGCGCTGGTTCAAGTCCAGCTACAGCAGCGACAGCGGCGGGAACTGCATCAAGGTCGCCCTCGACTGGCACAAGTCCTCGTACAGCGACAGCGGCGGCGGGAACTGCATCGAGGTGGCCGCCTGCCCCCACGCCGTCCACGTCCGGGATTCCAAGGTCCCCGAAGGCCCCGCCTTCGAGGTCGCCCCCGGCGCTTGGACGACGTTCCTCACCTGGGCGGGCTGAGCGCACACCCGGGCCAGGCCCGTCCGGCGGTTGGTGACTTCAACACGACCATGAGCTACTACAAGGGCCGCTCCCACAAGCTGTCCCTGGAGCTCTACTACAAGGGCACCTGGTACGACGTGGGCACGGGCTACTTCGCCCTCTCCACGACCGGCAGGACCTCCATCACGCTGACCGGTCCGCACGACACCGGTTACAAGATGCGCGTGCGCTCCTCGTACGTGAACGGGCACTCCGGCGACAGCGTGAACAGCACCACGCACGGCAGCTGGAAGTACTTCATCTTCACGACGTAGCCAGGTCCGCCGCCCGGAACGCCAGCCACAGGTCGTAGCGGGCGCTCGGGGTCCGGAGCAGTGAACGCTGGAGTACGGCTTCGAGCCGGGTGAGCCGCTTGCGGGCGCCCGGCACGGAGATCCCGAGCTCCTCCGCCGTAGGACCGAGGCGGCCCTCGCACGCGAGCCAGGTGCGCAGGGTCGCCTCTGCCGTGTCACCGGCCGGGGCCAGCGCCCATACCTGCTCGGCCGCCCAGGCCTGGAGCGCGGGACCGGCCAGCAGCCCGTCCAGGTCGGGGGCGGACGCGGGCGTGCCGGGGGGCGTGGGTGTGGTTCGGGGGAGGGCGGGGGTCGCCCGTACGCGCAGGGCGAGGTCGAGCGCGGCCTGGTCGGCGAGACGTTCGAGGTCCAGGCCGAGCAGTTCGCCGATCATCCGGAGGCGGGCGGTCAGCGTGTTGCGGTGGATCTTGAGGTGCTGGGTGGCCCCGGACGCGAAGGCCAGCCAGGAGCCGAGGGTCGCGGCCAGTTCCTGGCTCCCGGGGTCCTGGGAGCGCCTCGGCCGGTACGCCAGCAGGGGGCCGAGCAGGGTGTCGGCCCACTGCGCGCCCGCGCCGCCGACGACGATCGCGGGTTCCGGCGACAGGCCGAACCGCGCATGCCTGCCGGGGAGTCCACGGGCCACGGCGAGGGCGTGGAACGCCTGCCGGTAGCCGGTCGCGGTGTCGGAGAGCGGGATCTCCTCGCTGATACCCACGACGCAGTCGTCCACGAGGCCGGAGATCGCCAGGTCCAGGGGCGCGCAGTCCGCCGTCGCCCCCGCCGGCATCACCAGGATCAGATGGCGTGCGTAGACCGGGCACCGCACGATCCACGACCTGCCGCCCGAGACGTCCGTACAGATCCGCGCCACCTCGTCGCGGCTCCCGCCCGAACACTCGACGACGCACACCTGCACCGGATCGGGGAGCCTCGGCCGAAGCGCGCCCGCCACCTGGTGGGCGATGGACAACTGGCCGGTCATCAGCAGGTGCAGGACCGCTTCCCGGCCCCGGGACTCCGCGAGGTCGACGCGGCGGCGCTTGCGTTCGACGCTCTCCGACTCCCAGCACAGCGTCAGGGGCATCATCACGTCGGCCAGGAGCGTGGACAGCCCGGCGGGCAGAGGGCGGGGGGCAAGGACGGCGAGGACCGGGACGGGAGTGCCGGCCGGGCCGTCCAGGGGGAACAGCAGCCCGGTGTACGCGTCCTTGTCGAAGGAGTACGCGCTGACGCCCCGGCCCTTCAGCACGACGACGCCCTCGGCCGCCAGGGCGGCGGCTTCCTGGAGCACCTCGGGGAGTACCCCCGAGGCCGGGGCGGCCGCGTGGAGGACCGTGCCCTCGGAATCCAGCAGACCGGCCCAGCCTTCGGAGCGCTGGGCGAGCCAGCGCAGCAGCTCCGGCGTCCCGCCGACACGGGCAAGGCGGTGCATCCGCAGCACGTCCTCGGCCCGTTCCGACGCGTGCACCTGTCCTCCTTCGACCTGCTTGTTCCACGAAATGGGAGCGAAGCGTACCGGTCCGGCTGTGCGAACTGTTACCCCGGGAGCCTCAGGGAGTGCGAAGTGAAGCTCCCTGCGCGCTGCCCGGCCGCCTAGAGTCCGGACGTGTCCCGGCCTTCGGGGGAAGCCGGGCACTCAGGGAATCCGGGGGGAGCGCGACGGCATCGGCCCACGGGGGTGGTCGCTGTCGTCGGCTCTCGCCGGCTTCTTCGGCTCTGCCGGTGTTCTCCGGGTCTGCCTTCTCGGGTCTCGACAGGGCTCAGATCCGTCCGGTCCCAGCGGCTCGCGGCAGGTCTGTCCGGTCTCAACGGAAGTCCGCCGCGTGGTCCAGCGCCCACTGCCTGAAGGACCGGGCCGGAGTGCCCGTGATCCGCTCCACCTCGTCGTTGACCGGTTCCGGATCGTCGAGCATCTCCGCCTGGACCGGCAGGATGGCCTCCAGTCGCGCCGGCCACCAGGATCCTGGGCTGTGTCATCAGAAACTCCTCGTCTCGCCGTTCGATGACACGACCCTCGTACGTCAACCAAGGTTGAGGTCAAGTGCATTCCGGCCGGAGCTGCCGACTCCGCGCCGGGGGACTGTCAGTGGCGTCCCCTAGCGTCGGCACTTCGGTGACCGACGAGGAGAAGCCCCGCCATGGAGTTCCGCATTGAACGTGCCGCGCTGACCGACGCCGTCGCCTGGGCGGCCCGCGTGCTGCCCACCCGGTCCCCCGTGCCCGTCCTGGGCGGGCTGCTGCTCGCGGCGGAGGACGGCCGACTGCGCATCTCAGGGCTCGACTTCGAGGCATCGGCCCGTATCGACGTGGAGGCCGGGACGCCGCGGCCCGGACGGGTGCTCGTGATGGGGCGCAGGCTGCTCGACATCTGCAAGGTGCTGCCCGAGGGCGCCGTGGAGTGTGCGGTGGAGGGCTCGCGGTTCACGGTCACGGGGGACGGTGCCCGGTTCGGCCTGTCGGTCCTGCCGCTCGACGACTACCCGGCCCTGCCCACGCTGCCGGAGGTCCGGGGGGCGGTGGACGCGGGCGAGTTCGCGGCGGCGGTCGCCCAGGTGGCGGTGGCAGCGGGGCGTGACGACACCCTGCCCACCCTCACCGGCATCCGGCTCGGCCTCGACGGTACGACGATGACGCTGGCGGCCACCGACCGTTACCGCTTCGCGGTGCGCACGCTGCCCTGGAAGGCGGCGGATCCGCAGGCGGCTGCCGATGTGGTGGTGTCGGCCCGCCGACTGACCGAGATCGCGCGCTCACTGGGCCGCTCGGGCCTTGTCAGCGTCGCCCTGGACTCCGGTTCGGCCGGTTTCGAGCACGCGGGGATGCGGACGACCGTGCGCCTGCTGGACGGGCGGCTGCCGCGCCACGACAAGCTGTTCGCCATGCCGGACCCGGCGCTCGTGGCGCTGGACCGGGCGGCGCTGGTGGAGGCCGTCAGGCGGGTCGCGGTGGTGGCGGACGGCGACAGTCCGGTCCAGCTGACCTTCTCGGCCGCCGACGGCACGGTGCTGCTCCAGGCGGGGTACGAGGACGATGTCGCCTCGCAGCGGCTGCCGGCCACGCTGGAGGGCGGCGAGGGGATGACGGTGGCGTTCAACCCCTCGTATCTGATGGACGCCCTGACCTCCTTCGAGGAGCCGGTGGTCCGGCTGCACCTGCTGGGGCCGGGACAGCGCGCGATGCTCACCGGCGATCCGGTACCGGCAGGGACCACGCACCAGCATCTGCTGATGTCCGTGAAGCCGTCCCTGGTGTAGCCCCGCGCCTCCCGTCTCCTCCGGGCCTCCGCGCTCCGGTCAGCCGGCCGGCAGGGCCGAGTCCGCCCCCACGGCCGCGAGCAGCCAGATGGGGAACTCGGGGTCGGCCTGGCCCACGGCGAGGCCGACCCAGCGTCCGCTGCCCGGGACGCGCCAGACCTGCATGCTGCCCGCGAGATTGCAGAGCCGGCTCAAGGGTTCCGGGGCCGCCCCGCCGCCTTCGCCGCCTTGCTCACAGCCGTCCTCGCCGCCTTCCAGATACGGCCACAGTTCGACCGTCTCCGGCTCCGCCCAGCGCTCGGTCAGTTCGGTGGCGAGGCGGCTGAACTCGTCCTCGATCTCCTGCTCCGCGGGTTCGACGACCTCGGCGGAGCGGTCGTCCCAGAAGTCCTGGGTCGCTTGCAGGATGAGGAAGTGGTGACCCGGGCCGCTGTCGCGTACGCCGGTGTTCCCGTCCCCGGCCGGGAAGGGCAGGGCCAGGGCATGGTCGATGAGCGCGAGCCGGTCCTCGGTGTGCGCCGGGGCGCCACAGCCCTCGGGAGCATCGGGCGCGCTGTCGTTGTCCGGAGTCATGGTCCACGATCCTGCCAACGCGCCCGACCGGGCACCGAAGCGGGGGTGTGCCCGGCCGGAACCGTGCGCACCCCCCGTCCGGGTGGGGGCCTGGGTCAGCAGCTCAGGTTCGAGCCGGGGGCGGTGCCCAGGATCTGGGTGAAGGCCCGGTACTTGTCGATACGGCTCTGGACCTGGGCGGGGTTGCCGCCGTTGCACTCCAGGCTGCCGTTGATGGAGCGGATCGTCTCGCCGAATCCGGCGCCGTTGACCATGGCGTTGTGGGGCGTCATGGTGCCGGGGCCGTTCTGCGTGTTCCAGTACCAGAGGCCGGTCTTCCAGGCCACGGACGCGTTCTGCTGCACCAGGTTCGGGTTGCGCAGGAGATCGATGCCGAGGGCGTCACCGGCCGCCTTGTAGTTGAAGTTCCAGCTGAGCTGGATGGGGCCGCGGCCGTAGTAGGCGGCCTGGCCGGCCGGGCAGCCGTAGGGCTGGCCGCTGTCGCAGTAGTGGGGGTAGTTGGCCTGGTTCTGCTCGACGATGTGCACCAGACCGCCGGTCTCATGGCTGACGTTGGCGAGGAACGCCGCGGCCTCCTGGCGCTTGACCGTGTCGCTGCCGGTGGTGGCGAACGCCGGGTAGGCGCTCAGGGCCGCCGTCAGTCCGCTGTACGTGTAGAACGAGTTCCGGCTCGGGAACATCTGGTTGAACTGCGCCTCGCTGACGACGAAGCCCGAAGGGTCGGGCTGCCCCGGATCCGTGCCACCGCCGGAACCGCAGGTGCCGCTGTCGGCCCAGACCTGGGCGGTGCCCGGGACCTCGTTCTGGGTCCACCACTTCGCGGACCAGTTGTGCCCGTTGTAGGAGGCGGTGCCGCCTCCGGTGTAGACGGCCGAGGCGTTCCACGCGGCGGCGCAGGTGGCCGCCGCGGCCGTGGTGGCGGGGAGGATGACGATCGTCGCGACGATCGCGCCCAGCGCGGTGAGCAGACTCAGGACGCGTCTGATCAAGGTGATCACTCCTTCGGCGCGGCGCTGGGGATGCCCGTACGCCGCCATGGGGGTGACCGTCACTCAAGCGGAATGGTCTGTACCTGTCAAGGTCTAGACCAAGGTTGGCGCGACGGGCGAACAGCGGGCGAATTTCTGTCGACGGGAGCCCACCTCGTCCTCCAACTCCGCTGCTACGCACATACGGTGACGCGAACCGATGGCCATGCCGGGCGCCCGTCCGTGCGCGTCGGGGGGCATGACCGAATGCCCGGTCATGCCCCGTCATGCGCGGTGATGCCCAGTCATGCTCGGTCATGCTCGGTCATGCTCGGGGGAGCGAGGAAGCCGTGGAGTGGTTCAGCGCCGAGAACGTCGTAGCCGTGCTCACCGCCGTACTGGGTGTGCTGGCCTCCGTCGGGGTGCTCTGGTACGAGCGCCGCGTACCCCGGCGTAAACGCATCGGCTACCGGGTCCAGATGGACACCCCGATCGGCAGCGACGTCAGCCAGGGGCGGGCCAATGTGCGGCTCGGACTCTTCAACGAGACGCCGGACATGGCCGACGCCACGCTCGTCCTGCTGCGGGTGGAGAACGACGGCTCGCAGTCCATCGCCGACGACGACTACACCGGACGTGAACTGCACGGCCTGACCGTCGAGTTCACTGGTCGCACGGTCCGCGGGATAGCGGTCACGCAGTCACCGGACGCCGGCCATCTGATGGAGCACTTCACCCCGGCGGGCGGAATGCGGCACAGCGGCGCCCTGATCCGGCTCCCCCGCGTCCCGCTCAACCGCAACGACCACTTCAAGCTGCTCGTCCTGCTCACCGGTGGGAACGTGGGCAACCCCATCACGGTCACCGGCGGCATCCGGGACGGCGTGGTGGCCCCGAACAAGGCCGCCCGCCCCGACGAGAAGCCGCCCCTGTTCGGCCGGGCCGCCCGGCTGATCACCGTGGCCCTGACCGTCTGCGTCGTCACGCTCGCCTCGCTCATCCTTGTACGGGACGACAGCCCGCCGCCCATCGGCTGCGCGACGGGCGAGCTGACGGTCACCGGCTCCACCGCCTTCGCCCCCGTCGTACGGGAACTGGCGGAGAAGTACGAGAAGGAGTGCGAGGGCTCCACCATCCATGTGGACGCGCACGGCTCCACCGCCGGCGTACGGCGGCTCGCCGAGCAGGGCGCCGCGTCCACGTCCGGCTCCCCCGCACTGGTCGCCCTCTCCGACGGCCCGAAGACGGACGGCTACCCGCAGCTGCGCGAGAACCGCGTCGCGGTCTCCCTCTTCTCCCTCGTCGTCAACGACCGGGTACCGGTGCGCGACCTCTCGCTGGCGGACATCCGGAAGATCTACCAGGGAGACATCCGCAACTGGAAGGACCTCGGCGGCCCCGACCTGAAGGTCCTGCTCGTCAGCAGGGACGCCAACTCCGGCACCCGAGAGGTCTTCCAGCGGCGCGTACTCGACCGCAACGAACCCGCCCAGTCCTCGCACGACTGCGCCACCAAGGACGACCCGCACGCCGTGGTCACCCGCTGCGAACTCGACAGCACCGAACAGGTCCTGTCCACCGTGGCCAAGCTCCCCGGAGCCATCGGCTACACCGAGCTGCGCGCCGGGACCGCGCTGAAGGGGCTGCACCATCTGGCGATCGACGGCACCACACCATCCGTCGACACGATCGGTGACAGCACCTACCCGTACCGCGAGATCGAGTACGCCTACAGCTACGGCCAGCCGCCCGCGGACTCGCTGGCGTCCAGCTTCCTCGGCTACCTCAGCCGGGGCAGCGGCCAGGACATCGTCAGGACCCACGGCCATCTGCCCTGCGCGACCCCGAAGGGCCTGCGGATCTGCGGGGAGGACTGAGGCGGTGCGTCCGCGCGGGACGCGGGAGGGCCGGGACGCTGTGTGCGCTCCGGCCCTCCCGCTCTTCGGCTTCCCGGTCTAGAAAGCTGCTGAAGATCTTGTGTGGGGGCTGTCCGGCCGTGGGCCGGGCGGCCCTTTCGCTATGCGGTGGGCGGGGTGAGGGCCCAGGTGTCGCCGGTTCGGGTGAGTCCGAGGTGGATCAGTCGGCGGAGGTTGAGGGCTGCTGCGCGGTGGTGGAGCCAGGTGTCGTTCTTCAGGACGCCGCGGTAGGGCACTCTGCGGTTGCCCCGTGCGACGAGCCAGGCGATGGCCCGTTCGACCGGTGGCCGCCAACGCCGGTACTCGGCTTGCCAGCCGGGGCTGGTGGCAGCCTCGTCACGGGCGGCCTTGAGCAGGTCGTACTTGGCGTGGACGGTGAAGACCCGGCCGGTCTTGGACTTCGTGCAGTGTTCCCGCAGCGGACAGCCGGTGCACAGTTTCTTGAACTGGGCCTGGCGTTCGCCGCCCCGGCGGACCTGGCCAAGGGGAACGGTGTGTCCGGCCGGGCAGGTGACCTGCCCGTTCGTGGTGTCGACGTCGAAGTCGTCGGCGGTGAAACCGCCGGGGACGGCCGGCCGCAGCGGTGGTGGCTTGAGGACCAGGTGGTGTCCCTGCTCTTGCAGGTGCTCGCGTAACTCGCCGGTGCCGTAAGCGGCATCGCCCAGGACTGTGACCGGGGATTCCTCGTCGGCGAGGAGATCCCGGGCGACGGCTGCCTCGTGGTTGTGGGCTCCGCTGCCGGCGGTCAGCGCGACCTCGGTGAACAGCCCTTCCTCGGGCTCGAACGCCACATGGGCACGGAAACCCTCCTGGTGGCGGGAGCGGTTCTTGTGGATGTGCCGGGCCTCGGAATCGACCGTGGAAACGGTGCGGTCGTAGACCGTGCGACGGGCGATGCGCCACCGCCCGTCCCGCCCGTCGGAGCCGTCGACGGGTTCCACGTCCTGCCCGGCGACCAGCGCGAGAAGGCCGACCGCGTGCGCCGCAGCCTCTCCCAGCTCCTGCTCGGGCAGCCGGCCCAGCAGGTTCAGTGCGTCGGTGACCAGGGCATCGACCAGATCGGCGCGGGCCTGCTCGTCGTTCCAGACGATCTTCGGTTTGCCCGGATCGGTGTAGTCGTGGGCGGTGCACCACCGGTCGGCGACCTGCTGGGCGCCCGGGACCTCGCGGACCACCCGGCGGACCGCGGCGACCAGCTGAGTGACCGTGTCCTGGGTGGCGACCGCGTCGTCCAACACCGTCGAGTCCAGCGCCCGGCGCTGCTTCCCCTTGAGCACACCGGTGGCCGCGACGACCTCCCTGACCTTCGCGAACAGCCGGTTCGGGTCACCGGAGCGCTGCAGTCGACGACGGAAATACGTCAACAATGACGGATCAAACGCAGTGTCATGCAGCCCGAGTCCGCACGCGGCCTTCCAGCGCAGATCGCAGCGCAACTCCTGCACCGTCTCGAAATCCGAGAGCCCGTGCAGGCTCTGGAGCACCACCGTGGCGGCCAGCACCTGCGGCGGCAACGAGGGACGCCCGTTCGTCGAGGGATACATGTCCGTGAACATGGCACCGGGGAAGATGACCTCGCGATGCTCAGCCAGAAACGCGAACACACTCCCGGCCGGGATCAACTCCCGGCACGTCTCCCACACGTCCTCGCCGACGCTCTCCCCAGCCCATTCCCCCTGCATGAACACAAGACTGGCCCCACTCCACCCGGAGCGGGGCCAGAACCCAATATTTTCAGCAATCTTCTAGAGGAACGAGTTGATCTGGATCGTCTCGGTGCGGCCGGGGCCGACACCGATCGCCGAGATCGGGGCGCCCGACATCTCTTCGAGCGCCTTCACGTAGTCCTGCGCGTTCTTCGGCAGGTCGTCGAAGGTCTTCGCCTTCGTGATGTCCTCGGACCAGCCCGGGAGCATCTCGTAGATCGGCTTCGCGTGGTGGAAGTCGGTCTGGCTGTACGGGAGCTCCTCGACGCGCTTGCCGTCGATCTCGTACGCCACGCACACCGGGATCTGCTCCCAGCCGGTCAGCACGTCCAGCTTCGTGAGGAAGAAGTCGGTGAGACCGTTGACCCGGGTCGCGTACCGCGCGATCGGGGCGTCGAACCAGCCGCAGCGACGGTCACGGCCGGTGGTGACACCGCGCTCGCCACCGATGCGGCGCAGCGCCTCGCCGTCCTCGTCGAGCAGCTCCGTCGGGAACGGACCGGCGCCGACGCGCGTGGTGTACGCCTTGAGGATGCCGATGACCCGGCTGATCTTCGTCGGGCCCACGCCGGAACCGGTGCAGGCGCCGCCCGCGGTCGGGTTCGACGAGGTGACGAAGGGGTAGGTGCCGTGGTCGACGTCGAGCAGCGTGCCCTGACCGCCCTCGAAGAGGACGACCTTGCCCTCGTCGATGGCGTTGTTCAGGACCAGCGTCGTGTCGGAGACGTACGGCTTCAGCCGGTCCGCGTACGTGAGCAGCTCTTCGACGATCTTGCCGGACTCGATCGCGCGCCGGTTGTAGAGCTTGGCGAGGATCTGGTTCTTGAAGTCGAGGGCCGCTTCGACCTTCTGGACGAGGATCGACTCGTCGTAGAGGTCCTGGACCCGGATGCCGACGCGGTTGATCTTGTCCGCGTACGTCGGTCCGATACCGCGACCGGTGGTGCCGATCTTGCGGGATCCGAGGAAGCGTTCCGTCACCTTGTCGACCGTGACGTTGTACGGAGTGATCAAATGAGCGTTACCGCTGATCAGAAGCTTGGACGTGTTGACGCCTCGCTCGTTCAGCCCGTTCAGCTCGGAGAACAGCACCGCCGGGTCGACCACGACTCCGTTACCGATGACCGGGGTACACCCCGGTGACAGGATTCCGGACGGGAGGAGATGCAGTGCGTACTTCTGGTCGCCCACGACGACCGTGTGGCCGGCATTGTTGCCGCCCTGATAGCGCACGACATAGTCCACGGATCCACCGAGGAGGTCGGTGGCCTTCCCCTTGCCCTCGTCACCCCACTGAGCACCGAGCAGCACAAGTGCGGGCACAGGCGTACACCCCTTCCGGGCGGGGCATGTCCAAGGTCAGGGGGCGTACGTAAAGGTGTACCTGCCGCACGACGATGTGCGGCAAAGCCTGAGCCGTCGAACCGGGTGCCCCGGAATAGACGAAGCCCCTGGCGCAATAGCGCAAGGGGCTCTTGCACCAAGATGCTACCCGAGGAAGGACCGAGGTGTCGGCTGCAGAGCCCCCCGGCGACGGCGACCACCAGTTTCTGGTGCTCATCGACCCGGTTGCCCGCCGGACCGACGGTGAGTCCGTCCGTATCGCAAAGGATGTGCTGAGCGCCGGCTCGCACGCCAAGATCTGCCTTCCGGACACCCCCGAGGAGTTCATCAGAGCCCTGTCGCGCCGGGGCAGCCGACGGCCGGTGGTCGTCGGCGACGACCGGGCGCTGCTGCGCGCCGTCGCCCACCTCCACCGGGAGCGCGAGCTGTCCGGCGGCGCCCTGTCCCTGATCCCGGTCGGCGCGGCGCCCACGCTGGAACTGGCCCACGCGCTCGGCGTGCCCCGGGGCGCGGTGGCCGCGGCCCGTTCGGCGCTCGACGGCACGGTCCGCCGGCTGGACCTGCTGGTCGACGACAGCGACGGCGTGGTCCTCGGCAGGCTGAGCATTCCGGCGCTGCCGCCGTCGCGCGAGGGCGCGCACACGGGCGTCACCGCGGCCTGGGACACCTGCCGCTCGCTGGTGGCGTCCCTGGTCCGCCCGGCTCCCGCCACCGCCCACGCGCCGCCGCGCACGTACCGGCTGCGGGTGGAGGCGGACGGCGTCCTGCTGAACGACCTGGACCGCCCGGTCGAGGGTGTGTCGGTGACCACGCAGGGCGCCGGCGGCCTGGTCGACGTGGTGATACACACCGGACAGGGCATGACGGAATCCCGGGAGGCCAAGGCCGTGACGGTCTCCGGCGCGGACTTCCGCTACCGGGCCGACATACATGTCACGGGGCCGGTGCGGACGCGGACGTGGACGGTGCGGGCGGGAGCGTGGTCGTTGATACTTCCGCCGGTGGCGGGATAGCGACCGGCGGGCCGGGCGCGGGCGGGAGCAGCACATGCCCGGCACGCCGGTCAGCCCGTCAGTCCGCCTCACCGCCCGGGGCCGCGTGGCGCGCGCGCCAGCGGGCCATCATGCCCGCGAGCTCCGCCTGCATGAACTCGAAGAACTCCGCCGTCTCCGCGAGCCGCTCGCCCGCCGGGGTCTCCACGCCCAGGGTGCGGGCGCCCTCCTTGAGGGTGTCCTCCCAGCGGGTGAGCACGCGGTCCCGGCTGGCGAAGGCGGTGTACCAGATCTCGTTGTGCAGGCGGTAGCGGTCGCGGCGGGAGCCCGGCTCGCGCTCTCTGCTGACCATGTTGACCTGGGTCAGATAGCTGACCGCGCCGGAGACGGCGGCCGGACTGATCCGGAGGGCGAGGGCCAGCTCGGCCGAGGTCATCGAGGCGTCGTCGTCCGCGAGGAGCGCCGCGAAAACACGGGACGCCATGCGCTGCATGCCCGCCTCGGTCATATCGGCGGCGAACCGCTCCACGAACCGCGACACGGCCTCGTCGCCACGACGCTCGTCCGTGCCGGCTTCATCGGTTTCGCTGGTCATCGTTCCACCGTCTCCCCATCGCCCCCGGACTCGTTTTCGTTCCCGTTCTCGTACAGGATTTTATACACTTCCTTAACTTCACAACTTTGTGAAACTAGCGTAAGTTGTGAATCATGACGAAGGCGATCACCGTGGCCGGACTGCACAAGTCGTTCGGGCGGACACATGCGCTGGACGGCCTCGACCTGAGCGTCGAGACGGGTGAGGTCCACGGCTTCCTCGGGCCCAACGGCTCCGGGAAGTCCACCGCCATCCGGGTCCTGCTGGGACTGCTGCGGGCCGACTCCGGTGCCGCCCAGATCCTCGGCCGGGACCCCTGGGACGACGCGGTGGAGGTGCACCGGCGCATCGCCTACGTCCCCGGCGACGTCACGCTGTGGCGCAACCTCTCGGGTGGCGAGGTCATCGACCTCTACGGGCGGCTGCGCGGCGGCGGCCTCGACAAGCAGCGGCGCGCCGGTCTCATCGAGCGGTTCGAGCTGGACCCCACGAAGAAGGGCCGAACCTACTCCAAGGGCAACCGTCAGAAGGTCGCCCTCGTCGCCGCACTCGCCGTCGACGTCGACCTGCTGATCCTCGACGAGCCGACCTCCGGGCTCGACCCGCTCATGGAAGAGGTCTTCACGGACTGCGTGCGGGAAGCCGCCCGTGAGCGCGGACAGACGGTGCTGCTCTCCTCGCACATCCTGAGCGAGATCGAGACGCTCTGCGACCGGGTCAGCATCATCCGCAAGGGCGTCACCGTCGAGACGGGGTCCCTCGCGGACCTGCGCCACCTGACGCGTACCAGCATCACCGCCGAACTGGCCGCCGCGCCCAACGGGATCACCGACCTGCCCGGCGTCCACGACCTCGACGTCCAGGGCAGGCGCGTACGGCTCCAGGTCGACACCGACAAGCTCGATGCCGTGCTGCGCGCGCTCACCACCTCCGGTGTCCGTTCGCTCACCAGCTCGCCGCCCACCCTGGAGGAGCTGTTCCTGCGCCACTACCAGGACACCGCGGCCCCGGCCAAGGCCACAGAGGCGATGACGCGATGAGTGCGGACCTCGCGGTACGGAGCCCCGGCCGCTCCAGCCGGCTCACCGGCACCAAGCCCCTGTTCAGGCTCGCCCTGCGCCGGGACCGCATCATGCTCCCGGTCTGGGTGCTGGTGCTGACCCTGATGGTCGTCAGCGGCGGCTCGTCCATCGAGGCGCTGTACGACACCCCGGACGCCCGTGCCGAGGTCGCCCGGTCGATGACGGCCAACAGTTCGCTGCGCGCCATGTACGGACCGGTCTTCGGTGACTCCCTCGGGGCACTGGTGGCCTGGCGGTTCGGCGTCTTCGCCGCCACGCTGGCCGCCGTGATGAGCCTGATCATCGTCATCCGGCACACCCGGGAGGAAGAGGAGTCGGGCCGTCAGGAGCTGCTCTCCTCGGCGATGGTGGGACGGCGCGCCCCGCTGACCTCGGCGCTGCTCGCAGCACTCGTCGCCAACGGGCTGGTCGCCCTGTTGATCACGGCCGGCCTCGCGAGCCGGGGCAGCACCGGAGCGCTGTCCCTGGGACTCGCGATCGGCGCCACCGGCATGGTCTTCGCCACCATGGCGGCAATAGTCGCGCAGCTCACCGAGAGCGCGCGGCTCGCCAAGGGAATGACGGGCGGCTTGCTGGGCATGGCGTTCCTGCTGCGCGCGGCAGGCGACTCGGGTAGAGGCGACGGTTCCTCCGTCCTGACGTGGCTCTCGCCGATCGGCTGGGCGGAGAACGTCCGGCCGTACGCGGGCGACCGCTGGTGGGTGCTGCTGCTCCCCGTGGCCGCGATCGCGGCCACGGGCGCGGCGGCGTACACCCTGGCGGGCCGGCGTGACATCGGCATGGGCTTCTTCCCGGCCCGGCCGGGACCGGCCGAGGGCCGGCTCGGCACGGCCGGTGGCCTCGCCTGGCGGCTGCAGCGCGGCACCCTGCTCGGCTGGACCGTGGCCTTCGCCGTCGCGGGCGTCGTCTTCGGCGGCATGGCCGGGTCCGCGGCCGATCTGGTCGGCGACAACGAGCAGGCCAGGGAGATCTTCGCCCGGATGGGCGGCCAGGAGGCCATGACCCAGGCGTTCCTGGCCGCGATGGCCGGGATGCTGGGAATGATGGCCGCGCTGTACACGGTGGCATCGGTCCTGCGCCTCCACGGCGAGGAGACCTCACAACGTGCCGAACCCCTCGTCGCGAACCGCCTGGGCCGGCTGCGCTGGGCAGCCGGTCACCTGGTGATCGCGTTCGGCGGGGCGGTGGCCGTCATGCTGGCGGGCGGCCTGGGTCTGGCCATCGGCTACGGCGACGACTTCGGCCCGGTGCTGGGCGCGGCCCTGGTCCAGCTGCCCGCGGTCTGGCTCCTGGGCGGCCTGGCGGTCCTGCTGTACGGGGCCCTTCCCAAGGCGGCCCCCGTGGCCTGGGGCGTGGTCGGAGCGAGCCTGCTCATCGGCTGGATCGGCCCGGCCCTCGACCTGCCGCAGTCGGTGATGAACCTGACCCCCTTCGGCCACCTGCCGAAACTCCCGGGCACGGAGATGGCATGGTCCCCGGTCCTGCTGATGGCAGCGGGAGCGGCAGTCCTGGTGGCCGCGGGCCTGACGGCCCTACGCCGCCGGGACATGCTGACCTAGGTCCTGCCGGGCAACGACTCCCGGCCGGGCAACGACGGGCGCTTGACGAGCGGGGGCCGGCGGCGGGGCCACCGGGGGCCCCGCCCTCGCGCAGACGCGTCTCGCGAAGGGCCGGGCCCCCGGACCGCTCGGGAACCCCTGGCCCCACCGCCCGCGTCCACCCCCACATGGACACACGACGAGAGGCCGTCACCGGCACCGCCGGCTGCCTCGCCGCAGCCCTCGGCGCCCTCGTGGGCCTGACCGCCTGGGTTCCGTACGGCAGGCATGGCATCTTCGGCGGCTTCGAGGGCGCGTCGGAGCTGAACGTCCTCTGGCTCGGCCTCCCCGTCATGCTCTTCGGCGGGACGGCGGCGGGCCTCGTCCTCTTCGCCCTCGTACGGGGAAAGTGGCGCCAGGCCGTCGTCCCGGCACTGGCGCTCACCGCGCTGACCGCGGTCGGTTGCGGATTCGACGTCCTCGCGGGCCCGCCCCTCGCCTGCGGGCCGGGCTGCTGAACCGGACCGCCACCCCCTGCCGCCGTACCCTCCGTACCCCGTTCCCTGTTCCCCGTTCCCTCCGTACCAGGTACCCCCTCAGAGCTCCACGTTCAACTCCTTCAGTCCCCGGATCACGTAACCCGGGTGCCACTGCGGCTCGGAGACCAGCCGCACACCCGGCGCCTTGCGCAGCAACTCCCCGAACGAGGCGGCCAGTTCGACGCGCGCCAGCGGCGCACCCAGGCAGTAGTGCATACCCGCCCCGAACGTGATGTGCGGGTTGTCCGACCGGGACAGATCCAGCGTGTCCGGCTCCGCGAACCGCTCCGGGTCCCGGTTGGCCGAACCGAAGAGCAGCGCGACCTCCGAGCCCCGAGGAATGACCGTCCCGCCGATCTCGATGTCGTCGAGCACCCAGCGCTCGAACATCTGCAACGGGGTGTCGTACCGCAGCAGCTCCTCGACGGCCGTCGGCAGCAGCCCGTGATCCTTGCGCAGGGCCGCCAGCTGGTCCGGGTGCCGGAACAGCGTCCACCAGCCGTTCACGGTGGTGTTGACCGTCGCCTCGTGCCCCGCGTTCAGCAGCAGCACGCACGTGGAGATCATCTCCTGCTCGCTGAGCCGCTCCCCCTCGTCGTGCGCGGCGATGAGTGCGGAGATCAGGTCGGTACCGGGGTTCGTCCGGCGCTCCGCGATCAGCCCCCGCAGATACGCCGAGAAGTCGACCGACGCCCGGACGGCCTCCCGGGCCGTCTCCTGCGACGGGTTCAGCTCGAACATCCCGCAGATCGCCGAGGACCACGGCCGCAGCAGCGCCCGGTCTGCCTCCGGCACCCCCAGCATCTCGGCGATCACGGCGACCGGCAGCGGCTCGGCGACCGCCGCCAGCAGATCGCCGCCGCCCGAGGCGACGAACGCGTCGACCAGTTCCGCCGCCAGCCGCTCCACGGTCGGCACCAGCCGCTCGACCGTACGCGGGGTGAACGCCTTGGAGACCAGTCGCCGGATACGGGTGTGGTCGGGGGCCTCCAGATCGAGGAGCCCCTGCCCGTTCAGCGTGTGGAAGGGCTCGTGCGCGTCCGGTGGCGGCGTGAGCCCGAACTCCTCGTGGGTGAAGCGGTGCAGATACGTCCGCCCGAGGCGCCGGTCGCGCAGCAGCCCGGACACGTCGGAGTAGTGCGGGACGAGCCACTGCCGGGTCGGCTCGAAGAAGTGCGCCCGGCCGGCGGCGCGCAGCGCGGTGTAGGCGGGGTACGGATCGGCGACGAACGCGGGCGACCAGGGGTCGAAGGACACATACATGCCCCGACGCTACCCGGGGCCGGGGCCCGGTTCGAGAGGTGAGTGCCCTGCGCACCGGCGGCCTGGTACGCGCCGGGACGAAGCCCTACCCGGGTGTGACCAGCCGCGCCTCGTACGCGAACACCGCCGCCTGCGTCCGGTCGCGCAGCCCCAGCTTCACCAGGATGCGGCTCACATGGGTCTTGATGGTGGACTCGGCCACCACCAGACGCGAGGCGATCTCCGCGTTCGACAGCCCCTGCGCGATGAGGACGAGCACCTCCGTCTCCCGCTCCGTGAGGTCCCCGATCCGGGCGAGCGCGGGCGCCCGCGGCGCCTCGGAGAGTTTCGAGAACTCCGTGATCAGGCGCCGTGTCACGGCCGGGGCGAGCAGCGCATCCCCGGACGCCACCACGCGTACGCCTTCCGCCAGCTGGCGAGCCGAGGCGTCCTTCAGCAGGAAGCCGGAGGCCCCCGCACGCAGCGCCTGGTACACGTACTCGTCGAGGTCGAAGGTGGTGAGGACGAGGACCTTGGCGTCCGCGTCGGCGGCGACGATCTCGCGGGTCGCCTCGATGCCGTTGAGTTCCGGCATCCGGATGTCCATCAGTACGACGTCGGGGCAAAGGGCGGCGACCTGGGCGATGGCCTGGCGGCCGTCGACGGCCTCGCCCACGACCTCGATGCCCGGCATCGCGTTGAGGAGGACGGAGAAGCCTTCACGGACCATCATCTGGTCGTCGACGATCAGCACCCTGACGGGGTTCATACGGCGCCGCCCGCCACCGTGTCGCCCGCCGGCACGTCATCCGCCGGCACGTCATCCGCGGCCGGCTCGCGTACGGCCTGTACGGGGATGAAGGCGGCGATCTCGTACCCGCCGTCCGCCGTCGTCCCGGCCGTCATCTCACCGTCGAGCATGGCCACCCGCTCGCGCATCCCCGTGATGCCGTGCCCGGCCCCCGGCGACGGCTTGACGAGACCGGTCGGCGGCCCGTTCACGACGCGCAGCCCGAGTCCTGCGAGTACGTAACCGATCTCCACCTTCGCGGTGGCGCCCGGAGCGTGCCGCAGCGTGTTGCTCAGCGCCTCCTGGATGATCCGGTACGCCGACAGCTCGACGCCCTGCGGCAGCTCGCGTACGGCCCCGGTGACCGTCTTCTCCGTCTGCAGACCCGCGTCTCCCACGTTGGCCAGGAGGCGGTCCAGCTCGGCGAGCGTGGGCTGGGGGGCACCGGGGGCCTCGTAGTCCTCGGCCCGCACGACTCCCAGGACGCGGCGCAGCTCGGTGAGGGCGGCGACGGCGTTCTCCCGGATGGTGAGGAACGCCTGCTCCAGCTCGGGCGGCGGGTTCTCCACCCGGTACGGAGCCGCCTCGGCCTGGATCGCGACGACCGACATGTGGTGGGCGACGACGTCGTGGAGTTCGCGGGCGATGGTCGTGCGCTCCTCCAGGAGCGTGCGCCGGTCACGCTCGACGGCGGTCACGGTGCGCTGCACGGTCACCTCGCGCTGGGCGTCGCGCCGCACCTGCACCACGGTCACGACGAGCAGGGCGAACGCGGAGATGACGAGGAAGGGAGCCGTGGAGGAGGAGTACTTCCAGGGCCCGGCCTTCTCCATCAGCATGCCCAGCAGCGCGGAGAGCACCCACATCCAGGCGGCCGTACGCGGCCGGGTCCTGGCCGCGACGACCACCAGGACCACCAGGTGGGCCAGGAAGCTGCTGGGGCCCCACGGCCAGTCGTTCCCCAGGACACCGACGAAGAGGGTCGCCGCCATCGAGCCCCAGAACGCGGCGACGGGCCTGACCAGGGTCATCGCGACCGGAATGGCCGGCAGCAGGCCCAGGAGGAGCTGGCCGTGCCCGATCCCGATGCCGGTGAGCACCGTGATCAGCGCGGCGAACAGCACCAGACCGTGCCTGATCCAGACGGCCACCTCGCCGATCCGCCGCGGCAGCAGGCGGATCAGCCGCCCGCCGGCCGGCAGAGGGTCCAGCGGGCGGTAGGCGAACACGTCACGCAGCAGATCCCGGCGCAGGCCGCCTATCGCCTCTGCGGCCACCCGGAACTCAGGGCTTCTGGTCTTGGTCTCGGTCACGCCTCTCACGGTAGGCGGCACGGCGAGCGGGGTCGTCAGCAGTGATACGGATTCCCGGGCGTCCGTCGCAAGGACTACACGGCCACCCGGAAGGCCGGTCCGGGCTCACCAGGCGAGCTGGGCCAGCTCCTCGGCGACCACCGCACAGGCGTCGGCCGACGGGTCGATGAGCGGGAAGTGCCCGACCTCTTCCAGGAGCGTCAGTCCCACCATCTCGCCCCCCTTCGCCGCCGCGTCGACGAACGCCTCCGCCACCGCCGGGGGCACGGTCAGATCGCAGAGGCCCTGCACCACGGCCGTCGCGATACCGGTGGGCAGCAGGGCCGCCGGGTCGGCAAAGCCACTGCGTTCCGCGAACTCGCCTTCACCGCCCAGGAGTTGATGCACGGCGCCCGAGCACACGTCCAGCTCGGCGGCCGTCGCGAAGTCGGCGATCGGGGCCAGTGCCACGACGCCGCGCAGCGGGGGCGGCGCGGGCAGCCGCCACGGCGACCCCTCGGGGAGTACGTGCCGGGCGGCGGCCCACAGCGCCAGCTGACCACCCGCGGAGTGTCCGGTGACCACGATCCGCCGCACATCGGCCTGCGGCAGCTCCCGCCCGGCCAGCACCGGCATCGCGTCCATCGCGGCGGCCACGTCGTCGAAGGTCTCGGGCCAGCGGCCCGCGGCCGGTCCCCCGTCGTGCTGATGCGGGATCCCACCGCCCCGCCGGTACTCCACACTGGCGACGGCGAACCCACGCCGGGCCAGGAAGTCCGCGAGCGGCGACACATGGTGCCGGTCGTACGGGGCACGCCACGCCCCGCCGTGCAGCAGTACCACGAGCGGCGCCCCGGTTCTGCCGTCACGCGGAGCGTAGAAGTCGATCACCTGATCGGGATGGCTGCCGTAGGCCGCCGACCGGTCGGGGGCGATCACCGGGTGGGCCAGCGCCGATTCCTCCTCGGCGGCATCACGATCACGCGCGGCAGAATCCGACATGCTGCTCCAACCGTCCTACACCTGTGCCCAACTGTCCTGACCTGCGGGGACGTTATCAGCACCGGGCGGGTCGTTCATGACCACCGGTCAGGTCGTCCACGACCGCCGCACGGGCCCGCTCGGGCCCGTACGGCGTTTGTGGACAAAGCGGCAGCCGGACGACCCGGCGGTTACGCCTGTACCCGCTCCGCCAGCACGTCCGCGAGAATCCGCGCCGCACGCTCCGCGTCGGCGAACCCGACGTACAACGGTGTGAATCCGAACCGCAGCACGTCCGGCCGCCGCAGATCCCCGACGACGCCCCGCTCGATGAGCGCGCGCATCACCGGCTCGGCGTCCTCGCACCGCAGGGCGACCTGGCTGCCGCGTTCCGCGTGCGCGGCCGGGGTGACCGAGGTGAGCCGGCCCTCCGGCACGTACGCGGCGACGCACTCCAGGAAGAAGTCCGTCAGCGCGAGAGACTTCGCCCGTACGGCGGACACGTCCACCCCGTCCCACACGTCCAGCGACGCCTCGAGCGCCAGCATGGACAGGATGTCGGGGGTGCCGACCCGGCCCCGGACCGAACCCTCGGCGGGGGCGTATCCCAACGTCATCGCGAACGGGTCCGCATGTGACGTCCAGCCGGGCAGCGGGGAGTCGAAGGCCGCCTGGTGGCGCTCGGCGACGTACAGATAGGCGGGCGAACCGGGCCCGCCGTTCAGGTACTTGTACGTGCAGCCGATGGCCAGGTCGACCCCGTGTTCGTCCAGACCGACGGGCAGCGCGCCGGCGCTGTGGCACAGGTCCCAGACGGCGAGGCCGCCCGCCGCGTGCACGGCGGCGGTGAGCCCGGGCAGGTCATGGAGCCTGCCCGTGCGGAAGTCGACGTGGTTGAGCAGGACGACCGCCGTACGCGGGCCGAGCGCGGCCGGTACGTCGGCGGGCGCGACCGGGACGATCCGGTGACCGGTCATCCGGGCGGCGGACTCGGCGATGTACCCGTCGGTGGGAAACGTCGTCGCGTCGACCAGGATCTCGTCGCGTCCGTCCGCCGCGAGGCGGCTCGCGGCGACGACGGCCTTGAAGACGTTCACGCTCGTCGAGTCGCCCACCACGATCTGGCCGGCGGCTGCCCCCACGAGCGGGGCGATGCGGTCGCCGATCCGCTCGGGCGCGGTCCACCAGCCACTCTCGTCCCAGGACCGGATGCGCAGCTCGCCCCACTCGCGGGTGACGACCTCCTGGAGCCGCGCGGGCACATGGCGGGGCAGTGCGCCCAGCGAGTTGCCGTCGAGGTAGACGGTGTCGTCGAGGGTGAACAGCTCGCGGAGCTTGCCCAGTTCATCGGCGGTGTCGAGCGCCGCTGCCTTCTCGGCGAAGGACGTGCCGGCGAAGGGCGGGTCGGCGAAGGTCTCAGACATGGCTGCGGGCCGTCCAGAGCTCGGGGAAGACGTTCTTCGTGGCCCGCTTCTCCAGCCAGGCGACACCGGCCGAACCGCCGGTTCCGGTCTTCGAACCCATCGCACGGCGGGTGGCGACCAGGTGGTCGTTGCGCCAGCGCCAGACCAGTTCACCGACGTCGGTGAGCACCTCACCGAGGCGGACCAGCTCGTCGTGCTGGTCGGGGTTGGCGTAGATCTCCGCCCAGACCGCCTCGACCTCGGGCGAGGGCTCGTACTTCTTGGACAGGTCCCGGCCGAGCACCGACTGCGGCACCGCGTGCCCGCGCCTGGCGAGCAGGGCCAGCGCCTCGTCGTACAGGCCTGGCTCCTGGAGTGCCTTCTCCAGCTCGGCGTACACACGGGGCGCGCCCCGGTGCGGGACGAGCATGGAGGCGGACTTGTCCCCGAGCAGGAACTCCATCCGCCGGTACATCGCCGACTGGAATCCGGAGCCTTCGCCGAGCGCCCCGCGGTAGGAGTTGAACTGGGCGGGGGTGAGTCCGGCCAGCGGGGTCCAGGAGGCGTTCAGCGCCTCCAGCTCCCGCACGGACCGCTTGAGCGCGTCACGCGCCACAGGTATGCGGTCCTCGCGCAGCGCGTGCGCCGCGGTCTCCCACTCATGGACGATGACCGTGAACCACAGCTCCATGACCTGGGTCGTGACCAGGAAGACCATCTCGCCGGGGTCGTCCGAGCGAAGGTGCTGGAGGTGGGTCAGGACATCCGCCTGGACATAGTCCTCGTACGGAGTCGTTCCCGCGAAGTCGAGGTGCGGGGTGGCCGCACCGGTGGCTTCGGGGTCGGGGTGATTCGTCGACATTTCTGTCTCCTCGACACGAGCTTCCGGGTAGCGGTCCGCCCCTTCCGTGAGGAAGTGGAGCTCCGGTCCCCTGCCCGCACATCCTAAGCCGCGACCGGGGGTGCCGTCGCCCGGGAGGCGGCTCACGCGACCGGGCCCCGTGGACGTCCTCGTCGTCCACGGGGCCCGGTGCGGCGCGGGGCGGCTCAGCCCAGGGTGTCGGCGGCGGTCTGCGAGGAGTCACGCAGGAACGTCGAGCAGCGCTCGTACTCGTCCTTCTCGCCGATGTCCCCGGCGGCGCGGGCCAGGGCGTGGAGCGCCCGCAGGAAGCCGCGGTTCGGCTCGTGCTCGAACGGGACGGGTCCGTGGCCCTTCCAGCCGGCGCGGCGCAGGGCGTCGAGGCCGCGGTGGTAGCCGGTGCGTGCGTACGCGTACGACTCGATGACCCGGCCGCCCTCGTACGCCTCGTCGGCGAGCTGCGCCCAGGCCAGCGAGGAGGTGGGGTACTTCGCTGCGACATCGGCGGGCGCCGTGCCGTTGGCGAGCAGCTCGCGCGGCTCCGGGTCGTCGGGCAGATGGGTCGGGGAAGGGCCCCCGAGCAGGTTCTCGTGGATGGACATGGGTTCAAGTGTGCCTGGTGGGACCGGCCCGTGGGGCATCAGCCCGCTTCTCGCTCCGGCACGTCTCGCGTCCGGCGTACGGGCTCAAGGGGCGGGGCCCCGACCCCGCAGTGCACGGTGCACGCCGGCGGGGCCGCCTGCGCCGGGGTCCGCACCGTCGCCCAGGCGATCGCCGCGCCCAGCACCAGCAGCCCCGCCTGGCTCACCGACAAACCCCACGCACGCACACGAACCAGCCCCCTGGCAGCACTCCGCCCCGCCGCATAACGACGGGGCGAAGCAACCAGGCCCGAATTCACCGACAGCGCCCCCAAGGGGTACCGGGCCCACACAACACGTTGGTGCCGACTACTTCAGCTTCGTGCCCGTGGAGCGCAGGTTCGCGCACGCCTCGGTGACACGCGCGGCCATGCCGGCCTCGGCCAGCTTGCCCCAGCTGCGCGGGTCGTACGCCTTCTTGTTGCCGACCTCGCCGTCGACCTTCAGCACACCGTCGTAGTTGCGGAACATGTGGTCCACGACCGGGCGGGTGAACGCGTACTGCGTGTCGGTGTCGAGGTTCATCTTCACGACGCCGTTCTCCAGCGCGGTGGCGATCTCCTCCGCGGTGGAACCGGAGCCACCGTGGAAAACGAAGTCGAACGGAGACGTCTGGCCGTACTTGGCGCCGACACCCGCCTGGAGGTCCTTCAGCAGCTCGGGACGGAGCACGACGTTGCCCGGCTTGTAGACACCGTGGACGTTGCCGAAGGAAGCGGCCAGCAGGTAGCGGCCCTTCTCGCCCAGACCGAGCGCCTCGGCCGTACGCAGTGCGTCGTCGACGGTCGTGTACAGCTCGTCGTTGATCTCGTGCGTGACGCCGTCCTCCTCGCCACCGGTCGGGGTGATCTCGACCTCAAGGATGATCTTGGCGGCTGCGGCCTTGGCGAGCAGCTCCTGCGCGATGGACAGGTTGTCGGCGAGTGTCTCGGCCGAGCCGTCCCACATGTGCGACTGGAAGAGCGGGTTCCGACCCTGGGCGACGCGCTCCGCGGAGACCTCGATCAGCGGACGCACATAGGTGTCCAGCTTGTCCTTGGGGCAGTGGTCGGTGTGCAGCGCGACGGTGACGTCGTACTTGGCGGCGACGATGTGCGCGAACTCGGCCAGCGCGACAGCGCCCGTGACCATGTCCTTGCTGTACTGGCCGCCCAGGAACTCCGCCCCGCCGGTGGAGATCTGGATGATGCCGTCGCTCTCGGCCTCCGCGAAACCGCGCAGTGCAGCGTGCAGGGTCTGGGTAGACGTCACATTGATCGCCGGGTAGGCGAACTTGCCTGCCTTCGCCCGGTCGAGCATCTCGGCGTAGACCTCGGGGGTTGCGATGGGCATCTGTCCGCTCCTTGGGATGTGCGGGTGTGCAGTGCTGGTCCCTGACCTGGGGGCGACGTCATCGTCGCCCCCATCTTCCCAGACTCTCGCCGCGGCTCCACCCGGCCTCCTCCCCTCGGACATGCGCAAGGGCGGGCTGTTTCACGTGAAACAGCCCGCCCTTGTTCGAATCCGCAGGTCAGACCCGGTCCAGGCCTCCACTCGGACCCCGTTCAGGCCAGGTCGAGGTCCGCCACGGAGTAGACGTGGACGTACGGCAGCCCGGCCTCCGCGACAGCGGGAGCGGCTCCCCGCTCCACGATCACGGCGACGGCGACGACCTCGCCCCCGGCCTCGCGCACCGCCTCCACGGCGGTCAGTGGCGAACCACCCGTCGTCGAGGTGTCCTCGACGACCAGGCAGCGACGTCCCTTCACGTCCGTGCCCTCGATCCGGCGCTGCATACCGTGCGCCTTCTGCGCCTTGCGGACGACGAAGGCGTCCAGACTCTTCCCGCGCGCCGCGGAGGCGTGCAGCATCGACGTGGCCACCGGGTCGGCGCCCAGCGTCAACCCGCCGACGCAGTCGTAGTCCAGACCGGCGGTGGCATCCAGCATCACCTGGCCGACCATCGGTGCGGCCTTGCCGTCCAGCGTGATCCGGCGCAGGTCGATGTACCAGTCGGCTTCCAGACCCGAGGAGAGGGTCACCTTGCCGTGCACCACGGCCTTGTCCTTGATCTGCTGGAGCAGCTCAGCGCGTACGTCAGTCATGTCAACGAGGGTAAGCGCTGCCGTCGCCGGTCAGAGCCGCACCCAGCTCCAGGTCGTCGCGATCTCCAGCGGCTCGATCGGGGTGACCAGCCGTGGTGTGGTGTTCAGCCCGTTCGGCGGCCCGGACTGCGGTTCGACGCACACCGCCTCGTCCTGCTCGTCGTAGACGACGACCCACTCGTCGCGGCTCCTCACCGTCAGCTCCAGCTGCTCAGGCCAGGTGAGCTTCACGTCGACGCCGTCGGGCATCCCGAAGCAGTCGTCCCACGGCCCGGGCAGCGGGTCGATCCGGCGGCCGGTCGGCAGGTGGCTCTCGCCGCGCTCCTCCTGCCAGGCGGCGTCGAAGCCGATCCGAACATCCTGACCCCCGAGGTTGCGCAGGAACCACGGGTGCCAGCCCGCCTGCGCCGGAAAGGAGTCCACGTGCGCCTCGACGCCCATCCGGAGCGTCAACGATTCCTCGGCGAGCTCGAAGGTCTGTGTGACCCGGCCCGGGTACGGCCACGGATCGGCCAGGTCGTAGTAGAAGGCCGACTCGTTCTCGGCCTCCCTGGCGGTCTCCCAGGCGGTGTCGCGCCCGGTGCCGTGGATGGCGTGCGGTGGGGAGTTCGGCGGCAGGCTGTGCAGTACACCGCCACTGCGGAACTCCCCGTTCTCGGTACGCCCGCACCACGGCACCATCGGGAAGCAGCCGTACTTCTCCCCCTGGCGCAGCAGTTCGGTGCCACCGATCCGCAAGCTGCCGATCCGGCAGCCATGGGTGGGGTCAATGGTCAACTCGGCGTCGCCGACGGTCAGCCGGACGTTCTTCGCGACTCTGCTCACCCCACGACACTACGTGTGCCGCTACCTACGGCGCCGCAGCGCACGGCTCACAACCACCGCCGAGGCGAGCGCGAGGGCGGCCGCCGGGGCGATCCATCGCAGGGCCGCCGCCGCCCCGCCCGCATCGGGCGAGGGCACGGGCGCGTACCGGCCGCGCGGGGGTGCGTGGTCGACCTCCTCGGTGCTGCGCCCGATCATGGTGCGCCTGGCGTGTGCGGCCTCGGCCGGAGGCTCGTCCGGCACGGTGAACTCGACCTCGGCGCGCGGGTCGAGCGAGGGCGGCGGCACGGGTGCGTCGTAAACGGACCCCTTCCCGGGCTCCGGCTCGTCGCACGAAGCCTCGTCGGAAACGTCCTGTTCATCCGGAGCGGCCTGCTCGTCCGCGGCACCCAACTCGTCTGCAGCGCCCCGCTCGTCCGCAGCGCCCAACTCGTCGGCAGCGGCCTCACCAGCCGCCTTCGCCGCCACCCCCGCTGCCGCCTCCGCCGCCTCAGCCTCCGCGTCCCTCTCCCCCGGCGCCGCCGCCAGCGACTCCGTCACCAACTGCTGCGTGAAGCGGTCCAGCAGGCGGTGGGCCGCCGCCAGGGCCGCCGCGTCCTCCAGGTCCGCGATGCGGCCGTCACCGCCCGCCGTGCCGGCGAACCCGATCGTCGTACCGCCGTCGGTCTCCGTGAGCGTGAGCGTCAGAGCCAGCTTCGCCGAGCCCGTGCCCCGGGCCTCCACGCCCTCCCCCGCCACGGAGAAGGTGTCACCGTCCCGGCCGGCGAGCTGCAGCGCACCCCGGTACGTGATCGTGTGACCGCCCACCCTGACCTTCAGGCGCCCGGCCAGCGGGCCCGCAGACGCCTCGGCATCCTGTTGGAGTCCCGGCACACACCGCGCGACCCGGGCAGCATCGCCCAGCGTCCGCCGCAGGGACAGGACCGGAACCGGAACGAACACCTCATGCTCCATGGAAGCCGAGCCTACTCAGCCCCGGCCACCACGTCAGCGCTTCCCGCCTTCCGCATGCCCGCGCTTCCGCGTCCCGCACGGCCCCGTCACGGTTCCTCCCCATAACGCGGGTGCACCAGCGTCGACGGCGCCTGCCCCCGCGGCCGTACGCGCTCCGCGGCCACGCCCGCCTTCCGCAGCTCCCGCTCCCCCAGCGACCGCAGCTCCGGGGCGGCGGGGTCCAGGGCAAGAGCCGGCACGGTCCGTCGTGAGGCCAGGACGAAGCCCCAGTCGCGCGGTTCCCGCGTCTGCTCCGTGACCCGGTCCGGACCGGCCGCGAATCCGGTGCCCCTGCCGGTGACCCGGTACGGGCGCGTCGACAGGCCGCCCGCACGCACGGAGGCCTCCGCCGTCCAGAACGACCGCGGTCTGACACCCACCGGCCCGGCGTGCACCACCAGACGCCCGCCCGGCGCGAGGGCCTCTCCGGCCAGCCCGTAGAACTCCGCGGAGTACAGCTTCGTGCTCGCCGTGATTCCCGGGTCCGGCAGGTCCGCCACCACGACGTCGTAGGAGCCCCGCGCCGCACGCATCCAGTCGAACGCGTCCTCATCGACCGTGCTGAGCCGGGGGTCTTCGTACGCGTACCCGTTCAGCTCGGAGAGCGCGGGGTCCGTCCGGGCCAGTCGGGTGACGGCCGGGTCCAGTTCGACGACCGTGACGGTCCGCACCCCCGCGTACCGCAGGACCTCGCGGGCTGCCAGGCCGTCGCCGCCGCCCAGGATCAGCACCCGCCCGTGCGGCCCGCGCATCGCCGGATGCACCAGGGCCTCGTGGTAGCGGTACTCGTCGCGGGCGCTGACCCGCAGCCGCCCGTCCAGATAGAGGTCCAGGGACTCCCGCCCCTCCCCGGTGAGAACGACCTCCTGCACCTCGGTCTGGACGGCGACCCGCACCCGGTCCCCGTAGACCGCGCGCCGGGCGGCGCGCTCGAAGTCGTCGACCAGCACCGTGGCCGTGGCCAGCAGCGCGATCACCGTGATATTGGCGAGGACCAGCAGCCATCGCGACCGGGAACTCAGATCCCGCCGGAACAGCCACAGCACCAGCGCCCCGCCGGCCGCCGCGTTGACCGCACCGGTGAACAGCGCCCCGGTGAGCTGCCCCAGCATGGGCAGCAGCAGGAACGGAAAGGCGAGCCCGCCGACGAGCGCGCCCACGTAGTCGGCGGCGAAGAGGTCGGCGACGGCCCCGCCCGCGTCCTGCCGGTCGACGCGCTGGATCAGTGTCATCAGCAGCGGGATCTCCGCGCCGATCAGTACGCCGATCGTCAGCGAGAACCCGACCAGGGCGTGTCGCGACTCCCCGAGCCACGCGAACGAGGCGTACAGCACGAGCGCCGACGAACCGCCGACGAGCGCGAGGGCCGCCTCGATGAGTCCGAACCCGACCGCCGCATGGCTGCGCAAACGTTTCGCGAGGAGCGATCCGATCCCCATCGCGAACACCATCACGGAGAGCACGACGGAAGCCTGCGTGACCGAGTCACCGATCAGGTACGAGGCGAGCGCGACCAGCTCCAGCTCGTACACGAGACCGCAGGCGGCGCAGATGAAGACAGTGGCCAGCACGAGGAACCGTCCGGTCCCCGGCCGTACGGGAAGCCGCTCGGCGACCCCTCGCAACGGCACCTGCTGGTCGATCACAAAACGAACGCTACGTCACGAACCGGTCGCCGCTTGTCACCCACACGGGTGCAAGTGAGGCATGGGCGCATCCCGGATCCGGTCCCTCACTCCGGAGGCGGTCGGAGTTCCCGTCAGGGTTCCGGTCAGAGCGCCGGGGTCGGCACCCGCACCCCCACCCGGGTGCGCGTCACCACCAACTGCCCCTCCTGCGGGTACGCGTGCCAGGTACGCCACCGCACCTGCCCCTCGGCCTGTTGCGCCAGCAGCGCGGTGAAGGCGTGCGGACTGCCGGGAAACGTCCCCGCCAGTCCGTGCGGATGATCGGCGACGAGCGCGAGCAACTCCTGTGCGCGGCCCGCGAACGCGCCTTCGGTGAGCGTCTCGACCCGCGCCGCGAATTCGTACTCCCAGTCGCCGGACCGCTTGGCGACACCGAGAGGCAACGGGGTACTGCTTCCGGGGATACAGGCAACGGTCTCCGAACAGGTGCCGCGATCCTCCTCCAGGAGGACCTGATGGGAAGCGCCGAGCAGCCTCAACTGCAGTTTCGCCTGCTCGAACTGGAGGTCGAGGACGGCGAGGGCGGGCAGCGGCTCCCGTCCGAGGGCCCAGGCCAGGTCGGCGGCGCGGGTGTCGGAGTAGGCCGTATGAAGGGTCGTGAGCATGGTTCGGCTCCGCAAACACACATGGACACATGGACAGGGGGCGCCCCCTGGCGATGCGCGTGGGGGAGGGAAACGCCCGATCAGGTCCAACTGGGGTCCGAGGGCTGAATGTTCTCTGCGAGGAGGGAATCACGAAGTACGCCGCACCCACAGCGTTTTTGCCCAACTTGACGTGGTTTCCATCCCCCAGGGGGCAGCACGCTCAACTGTTCAGTCGATTCTCTCCGCGTGGCTCAACAAAAAGGAGTCCGGCGGGAGTTCACCCACCGGACGCCTCCGACTCGCTGGGCCCGCCGACGGACCGGTTTCCCGTTGTCAGCTGCCTCCGCCGCAACCGCCCCCGCCACCGCCACCGCCACCGCACGACGAGCTGCCGCTCCCGCACGAGAAGTCGCCGCCGGACCCAACCGAACCGCCACCACCGCCGCCTGCTCCTCCGGCAGCCCGGCGACGCCTCGACGCCTTCCCCCCGGGCACCGGCCTGCCTCCCCGGACGACCGCGACGACCACGCCGCCGACGGCCACCACGACGGCGATCCCGACCAGCACCCCTATGAATGTCTCCACGGACCTCAACGCCTTTCCGTCCCCCGAAGCG
The DNA here is from genome assembly GCF_014216315.1 of Streptomyces finlayi. Taxonomy (NCBI): domain Bacteria; kingdom Bacillati; phylum Actinomycetota; class Actinomycetes; order Kitasatosporales; family Streptomycetaceae; genus Streptomyces; species Streptomyces finlayi. The sequence continues at coordinate 4,068,876 of NZ_CP045702.1, read as the reverse complement.
AGGTCACCCCGCTCCCTGTTGTGACAGGGGGATTCCCTCGGCCTCCCCGCGCCAAAGCCGACTTGAGCAACTCCAGAGCTTCGGCACGGAGAGCTCGGCACAGGAGGGCTTCGGCGGCAGGATGGCAGCCATGACACAGGGACGACCACTGCTCAACCGCCGGCTCACCGAGTTCGGCACGACCATCTTCGCGGAGATGTCCGCGCTGGCCGCCAGGACCGGCTCGATCAATCTGGGCCAGGGCTTCCCCGACACCGACGGCCCCGACGAGATCCGCGAAGCCGCGGTCCGCGCCTTGCGGGAGGGCAAGGGAAACCAGTACCCGCCCGGCCCGGGGGTTCCGGAACTGCGCGCCGCGATCTCCGAGCACCAGCAGCGCTTCTACGATCTGCCCTTCGACCCCGAAACCGAGGTCCTGGTCACCGCCGGCGCCACCGAGGCCATCGCCGCCACCATGCTGGCGCTCCTGGAGCCGGGCGACGAGGTGATCGCCTTCGAACCCTTCTATGACTCCTACGCCGCCTGCATCGCCATGGCCGGCGCGAAGCGCGTGCCGCTCACTCTGCACGCCCCGTCCTTCCGCCCGGACCTGGACGAGCTTCGGGCCAAGATCACTCCGCAGACCCGCCTCCTGCTCCTCAACACCCCGCACAACCCGACCGGGATGGTCCTCTCCGCCGAAGAGCAGGACGCCATTGCCGCACTCGCCGTCGAGCACGACCTGCTCGTTGTTACCGACGAGGTGTACGAGCACCTTGTCTACGAGGGCACGCATCGCCCCATCGCGGCCCTCCCCGGCATGCGCGAGCGCACCGTCTCCATCTCATCCGCAGGCAAGACCTTCTCGTTCACCGGATGGAAGGTTGGCTGGGTCACGGCGAACGGCCCGCTCGTCGCAGCGGTCCGAACCGCCAAGCAGTACCTGACCTACGTCAGTTCGGGGCCCTTCCAGTACGCGATCGCCGAGGCCCTCCGACTGCCTGACTCGTACTTCGACGGCTTCCGCGCCGACCTGCGACGCAAGCGCGACCTGCTCGGCGACGGGCTGCGCGCGGCCGGGTTCGAGGTCTACCAGCCCCAGGGCACGTACTTCATCACCGCCGACATCACCCCCTTGGGCGAGAAGGACGCCTACGCCTTCTGCCGCGCCCTCCCCGAACGCTGCGGCGTCGTCGCCATCCCCAACTCCGTCTTCTACGACGACCCCGACGCCGGCCGCAGCCAGGTCCGCTTCACCTTCTGCAAGAGGGACGACGTTCTCGACGAAGCCACGAGCCGCCTGCAACGCCTCGCGTCCTGAACTGCGCTCCCACCAGACAGCGCAAGGAACAGCCGGGACGCCGTGGTCAGGTTCTCCTCGGCGCGCTCTGCGTATATGGCCGTGGTCAACACCATGTCGGGCGCGTCTCGGTGCGTGACACGCAGGCATCCCAGGGCGGCGGCCCTGGCAGCGACAGCCTTCGGGTTCCGCGACAGATCGGTGAACGAGACAGACTCCGATTCGAATGCCAAGGGTGCGATCGAGGTCCTGACCGATGCGGTCAGCCGTCTGAAGACGCTCACGCGCTGAGCGCCCCGGACAGCGGTCCGGCCCGGTGCGGCGGCCTCTCGGGCGCCGCACCGGGCCGGGCCGGGCGTCGTGATCAGGCTTCCGGCGACTCGGTGTCGTCCGGCTTGCCCTCGGCGGACTCCAGGCCGAGACGCTCCACGAGCCACTTGTCGAACTCGATCGAGGCCCGCACCCAGCTGACCGTGGAGGAGACGAAGTGCTCCAGGCTGACGCCCGTACCGATGAGCATCTGCGCCTCACCGATCAGCCGCACGGACGCCTCGGCGCCCTCCTCGGCCTCGTGGGCGTGCGTGTAGACCTTCGGCCACAGGGTGCGGCGGTTCCAGTCGTCGATCGCGTCGAGGAGCACGGGACGCAGGCCGATGGCGTGCGGGCGGTCGTAGAACGTACGCACCGAGAAGACCTGCTGCTCGTCCTCGCCGCGGAACATGAAGTACGTGCGGAATTCCTCCCACGGCGCGGCGAGGTCACCCTCGTCGTCGACGACGAACTTCAGCTCCATCTGCTCGAGCAGCTGCTTGACGAGGTCCTGGTCAGGGACGACGGGGCCAGCGGGTCCCGCCGCCTGCGGATCGGGCTGTCCCCCGAAGTTGGGAATCGAGGACGGGTCGATAGACATCGCCGGTTACTCCTGTGGATCGCGCGTGGTTGCCTGACTTTGCCTTCGACCCTAACGTCGAATGACGCCCATTGGTCCTACGCCCTGAGGGGAATCGTTCCCGTGCCTGTCCCCCGGGCCTTCGACCAGGCAAGGGCTGCCAGGACGGCACAGCCCGTACCGCGAGCCCGGCGCATGCGCAGAGCACCGGGCACGGCCTTGCGCGCAAACGCGGGTCCCCGGCGGGGAACGTGGGACTCCCGGCCGGGGACCTGCCTTCCGGAGTGTTCTACAGGGACTTCGCCGCGGACGCCGGACCCACGACCAGCCCGTCCCCGACCCGGTCCACCCGCACCGTGTCGCCGTCCGTGATCTCGCCCGCGAGGATCTCCTTGGCGAGCCGGTCGCCGATCGCCGTCTGGATGAGGCGGCGCAGCGGCCGTGCCCCGTACGCCGGGTCGTTGCCCTTCTCGGCCAGCCACGCCAGGGCGTCCGGTGTGACGTCGAGGGTGAGCCTGCGGTCGGCGAGGCGCTTGGCCAGGCGGCCGATCTGGAGCCCCGCGATGTGCGAGAGCTCTTCGCCGGACAGCGCGGAGAAGACGACGAGGTCGTCGAGCCGGTTGAGGAACTCCGGCTTGAACGAGGCGCGTACGACATCCAGGACCTGCTGCTTCTTCACCTCGGGCTCGATCAGCGGGTCGACCAGGAACTGGCTGCCGAGGTTGGACGTCAGGACCAGGATCGTGTTGCGGAAGTCGACGGTGCGGCCCTGTCCGTCGGTGAGGCGGCCGTCGTCGAGGACCTGGAGCAGGATGTCGAAGACCTCGGGGTGGGCCTTCTCGACCTCGTCCAGCAGGATCACGCTGTACGGGCGGCGGCGCACCGCCTCGGTGAGCTGACCGCCCTCCTCGTACCCGACGTACCCCGGAGGGGCGCCGACGAGCCGCGCGACGCTGTGCTTCTCGCCGTACTCGCTCATGTCGACGCGGATCATGGCCCGCTCGTCGTCGAACAGGAAGTCCGCGAGCGCCTTGGCCAGCTCGGTCTTGCCGACACCGGTCGGTCCGAGGAAGAGGAACGAGCCGGTGGGACGGTCGGGGTCGGCGATTCCGGCCCGGGTACGGCGTACCGCGTCCGACACCGCCCGCACGGCCTCCGTCTGTCCGATCAGCCGCTTGCCGAGCTCCTCCTCCATGCGCAGCAGCTTCTGTGTCTCGCCCTCCAGGAGGCGTCCGGCCGGGATGCCGGTCCAGGCGCCGACGACGTCCGCGATGTCGTCCGGGCCGACCTGGTCCTTGACCATGGTGTCCTTGGCGGCTTCCTGCTCCGCCTCGTCCGCCTCGGCCAGCTCCCGCTCCAGGCCGGGGATCTCCCCGTAGAGCAGCTTGGACGCGGTGTCGAAGTCCCCGTCGCGCTGGGCACGCTCGGCCTGGCCGCGCAGGTCGTCGAGGCGTTCCTTCAGCTCACCGACACGGTTGAGCCCTTCCTTCTCCTTCTCCCAGCGGGCCGTGAGGCCGCGCAGCTCCTCCTCCTTGTCGGCGAGGTCGCGGCGGAGCTTCTCCAGTCGCTGCTTGGACGCGGGGTCTGGCTCGTTCTTGAGCGCCAGCTCCTCCATCCGCAGCCGGTCGACGGCGCGCTGGAGTTCGTCGATCTCCAGGGGTGAGGAGTCGATCTCCATGCGGAGCCGGGAGGCGGCCTCGTCGACCAGGTCGATGGCCTTGTCGGGCAGGAAGCGCGAGGTGATGTAGCGGTCGGAGAGGGCCGCGGCGGCGACCAGCGCGGAGTCCGCGATGGAGACCTTGTGGTGCGCCTCGTACCGGCCCTTGAGCCCGCGCAGGATCGCGATGGTGTCCTCGACGGAGGGCTCGGCGACCAGGACCTGCTGGAAGCGGCGCTCCAGGGCGGGGTCCTTCTCGATCCGCTCGCGGTACTCGTCGAGCGTGGTCGCGCCGACCATGCGCAGTTCGCCGCGGGCGAGCATCGGCTTGAGCATGTTGCCCGCGTCCATCGCGGAGTCCCCGCCGGCGCCGGCCCCGACCACGGTGTGGAGTTCGTCGATGAAGGTGATGATCTGGCCTTCGCTCTCCTTGATCTCGGAGAGGACGGTCTTCAGCCGCTCCTCGAACTCGCCGCGGTACTTGGCGCCGGCGACCATCGCACCGAGGTCGAGCGAGACGAGCCGCTTGTTCTTGAGGCTCTCGGGAACGTCGCCCTTGACGATGCGCTGGGCGAGCCCTTCGACGACGGCGGTCTTGCCGACGCCGGGCTCACCGATGAGCACGGGGTTGTTCTTCGTACGCCGCGACAGCACCTGGACGACGCGACGGATCTCCTGGTCCCGGCCGATGACGGGGTCGAGCTTGCCCGCCCTGGCCGCGGCCGTGAAATCCGTGCCGAACTTCTCCAGGGCCTTGTACTGACCCTCCGGGTCGGGTGTGGTCACCCGTCGCCCTCCCCTGCTCTTCTCGAACGCGTCCAGCAGCTTCTTCGCACCGGCACCCTTCTGGGTGAGGATCTCACCGGCGCGGCCGCCCTTGGACGCGATGCCGATCAGCAGGTGCTCGGTGGAGAGGTAGTCGTCGCCGAGCTCCTTCGCGCGCTGTGCGGCGTCGGCGATGACGGCCAGGAGCTCGCGGTTGGGCTGCGGGGGCGCGACGGTGGAGCCGGTGACGCTCGGCTGGGCCCCGAGGAGCCGTTCGGCCGCTTCGCGTACGGCCACCTGGTCGGCCTCGACGGCCGCCAGCAGGTCGGTGATGTTCTCGTTGTCCTCGCCCGAGAGCAGGGCGAGCAGCAGATGTCCAGGAGTCAGGTCGGGGTGCCCGTCCTTCACGGCCCGGTTGGTGGCCGCGTTGAGGGCGTCCCGGCTCTTGTTGGTCAGCTCGGCGTCCACGTGCGCTCTCTCCTCCGTGCGATGGGCGGTATGCCGTGTCGGTCGTTAATAAAGTTGAGCGTACTCCGCTCAAGACGAAAACGGGACCGCCACCCGGGCCCGTTTCGAGTGAACCGCCCGCCACATGGCCCCGCCACCGCACCACGGCGTCCCGGCTGCCTACGCTTGGACCATGCACGATGTACGCAGTCCCAGCCCCGAGTACCTCGCCTTCTGGCGCGAGCGCCACGTATGCACGCTGACGACGCTCCGCCCCGACGGCACCCCGCACGTGGTGCCCGTCGGCGTGACGTACGACCCCGAGGCCGGGCTCGCCCGGGTCATCACGAGCAAGGGCAGCCGTAAGGTCGCCAACGTCCTGGCCGTCGCGCCGGGAAAGGCACGGGTCGCGGTCTGCCAGATGGAGAAGGCGCGCTGGGCGACGCTGGAGGGCGTCGCGACGATCCGCACGGAGCAGGACGTCGTCGACGACGCGGTACGCCGTTACGCGCAGCGCTACGAGCGCACACCGAGGCCCAACCCGGAACGGGTCGTCATCGAGATCGCCCTGGACCGGGCACTCGGAAGAGTCTGAACCGCCCCGGCGTCATGGCCCCGGGCAGCACAACGGCGCCATCGTGTTCAGGTCACGATGGCGCCGCTGTGTGGGGGAAGCGCCTGAACGATATGGAACGACGGGGGTCGTTCAGGCACTGCGGGGGGTGGCGGAGATGGCTTCAGGTTCGAACAGCTCGTGGTCCCGCTGATCGAGATTGACGAAGATCATGCCGTACCTCACGGCACAGCGGACCGGTTGCGGAGCACCCCGGGGCCGGCGAAGACAGCGATAGGCGCGGACGTCCTCGCCCTCTTCCATCACGACGACGATCGGCTCACCGAACAGGGTGACCATCACCGAGTCACCACGGCGGGGGAGTGCCGTGAGCAGATCGATGAAGTGCCACCCGGAGCGATAGGCCGTGGCCATCTCGCGCCGGAAGGTGCGGTCGTCCGGCGGGGTGGTCATGCGCCGGACCCGCGCTTCGGAACGGTGTCCCAGGCCAGATCGGGCGGCAGTGCCGAACTGGTGGCTCCGTCGGTCGTCCTGGCCGGTGCGCTGTCCCACGCCAGATCCGGCGGCGGCGCGGCCTGGGCGTAGGAGTTCGACGCCCCCGCGGGCCCGCCTCCCCAAGCCGGACCCAGGGCACTCATCGCCCCGAATGTCAGCCCGGCGGAGAAGGCCGCGGCAAGCACCGAGCGAAGCATTCTGTTACCCATAGTTGGCTTCGTCCTCACTTCCAAGGTTTCCTCTCCCCCGCATGACAAGACGATTGCTCATCCAGGCACGTCAATGCCACAGAACCGATGCATCATGTTCCTGCTGATGCATGTTCCTGGGGGGTGGAGAATTGACTACAAACGGTGCAAACGTGACACATCCACACCCTGTCAGTTCCCTGTGCGACGAAGGAGCGCGGCTGTACGCAAGCGCGCTCAGCGTAGGCAAGATCGCGCGGACCGAGGTAGGCCTCGCTCCATGCCTGCTGGAGTTCGCCCTCCTGCACCCCGACCCGGACGACCCGACATGGCTCCGTCCCGTACCGCCGTCGGCGGCTCTCACCCAGCGCCTTCACCCCATCGAACGGGAGATCCAGGACCGCCGTCGCCTTTCGGTGGAGCTCACCGAAGCCTTCGAGCCTTTCATGGCCATCAGCGCGCAGACGCCGCCGATCACCCATGCGATCACTGTGCTCGAAGGCATCGACCGGATCAACGCCTCGATCGAACTCGCCCTGACCGAGTGCCGGTCGGAGGTCCTCACGATCCAGCCGGGCGGCGGGCGCAGCGAGGACGCGCTCAACACCGCACTGGAACGCGGGAGCATGCTCACCCAGCGCGGTGTGAGCATGCGGACGCTCTACCAGCACACCGTCCGCCACAGCCACGGGACCCTCAACTACGCGGCCCGCATGGCGGAGGGGAAGGTGGAGATACGCACGCTCGAAGAGCTCATAGAACGCCTCATGATCTTCGATCACACGGTCGCCTTCATACCCGCCACCGACGACCGCCGCGTGGCACTCGAACTGAGGCACCCCGGCATCGTCGAATACCTCGTCAAGGTGTTCGACCAGTTCTGGCAACGCGCCGTCCCCCTGCAGGAACCGATCCCGTACGACCCCAGCCCCTCGGGCATCTCCGGCGTACAGCACTCCATCGCCAAGCTGCTCATCGAGGGCCACGTCGACGAGGCGATCGCCCGCCGGCTGGGTATGAACGTACGCACCTGCCGCTCCCACATCGCCAAGCTGAGCACTTCACTCGGCAGCAACAGCCGCGCCCAACTCGGCTACCTGATCGCCCGGTCAGGAATCCTGGACCAGCATTCCTGACCGGGAGAGTTCCCGGCTCCCCCGACGGGTCCTGATCCATCTCGACGACGGATCGCCCGCGCCGAACTCGCCCCCGCTCCCTGCCTCCAGAGATGCTCTGGGCGCAGGCCACTCCCTTCGTGAGCAGCTTCCGGCCACCGCCCCCGGCATCCTCACAGCCGTCCAGCACAAGCTCGGCACCAGCGTCCATACCTGCCGCGCCCGCATCGCACCCATCTGGGCGCGCTCCTCGTCCAGTCGGGCCTGGTCGAAACCGTGGGCGCGCCCACGCAGGAGGCCCGCCACCCGGAACGAGCCGGGTGACGGGCCTCCTGAGGGACGGCGCCGCTAGGTCCTGTCTGGAGTTCCCCCGCGGCGTCGCGGCGTCCGGCACCGCCGCCTCCGGCGTTGTCGTCAGTCGCGAGGGCTCCGCCATCGCTCCCTCCTCCGCCTTGGATTCGACGGCACCGGACGCCGCTCCTTCTCCCGCGCTGGAACTCCAGACAGAACCTAGTCCGTGACCCGCTTGGGCCTGGGACGCCACACCACCAGCGCACTCGCCTGCTGCACGTCCTGGTAGGGGACCAGGTCGCGGCGGTACGAGGCGTGCACCTGGGCCTCGCGTTGCTGCATGGCCACCGCCGCCCCGTCGACCGCGGCGGAGAGTTCGGCGACGCGCTGCTGGAGCGCGGCGACCTGGTTCTCCAACTCGATGATGCGCTTGATACCGGCCAGGTTGATGCCCTCGTCCTGCGACAACTGCTGCACCGTGCGCAGCAGTTCGATGTCGCGGGCCGAGTAGCGCCTGCCGCGCCCGGCGGTGCGGTCCGGAGAGACCAGGCCGAGGCGGTCGTACTGGCGTAGCGTCTGCGGGTGCAGGCCCGAGAGCTGGGCCGCGATCGAGATCACGTACACCGGTGATTCGTCGGTCAGCTGGTACGGGTTACGTCGACGGCCGTCCACCTCAAGCTCCCTTCGCAGCCTGGAACAGCTCCGCCCGCGGGTCCTCCTCCGCGGTCGCCTTCCGGTATGCCTCCAGTGCCTCCCGGGCCTCGGGTGCGAGGTCCTTGGGCACTGCCACCTCCACGGTGACCAGCAGGTCGCCGCGGGTGCCGTCCTTGCGGACGGCGCCCTTGCCGCGGGCGCGCATCGTACGCCCGTTGGGGGTGCCGGCCGGAAGCTTCAGGGTGACCGGGGGGCCGCCGAGCGTCGGGACCCTCACCTCGCCGCCGAGTGCCGCCTCCGTGAAGGCGATCGGCACGGTGACCGTGAGGTTGTCGCCCTTGCGGCCGAAGACGGGGTGGGCGTCGACGTGGACGACGACGTACAGGTCGCCGGCCGGTCCGCCGCGCTCACCCTGACCGCCCTTGCCGCGCAGCCGGATCCGCTGGCCGTCCAGGACGCCCGCGGGAATCCTGACCTGCATGGTGCGGGCCGACTTCGCCCGTCCGCTGCCCTTGCAGACCTCGCAGGGGTCCTCGGCGATGAGGCCGCGGCCCTTGCAGTCCACACAGGGGTCGGTGAGCGAGAAGCCACCGCCGCTGCCGCGCGACACCTGTCCGGTGCCGACGCAGGTCGGACAGACCCTCGGGGTGCCGTTCTTGTCGCCGGTGCCCGAACACGCCTTGCAGGGAGCCTGGCTGGACATCCGCAGCGGGACCGTGGCCCCGTCGACCGCCTCGGTGAAGCTGAGCGTCACCTCGGACTCGATGTCCTGACCGCGCCGGGGCTGCACACGGGTACCGGCGCCGCCGCGGTTGAAGAGGCCGCCGAAGACGTCTCCCAGACCGCCGCCGCCGCCGCCGAAACCGCCCGCGCCGCCGGGCTGACCGCCGCCCGGGGCGCCTCCGAAGAGGTCGCCCAGGTCGAAGTTGAAGTTGCCCCCCGCGCCGCCGGGACCCGCCCGGTAGCCTCCGCTGCCGAAGAGCGCGCGGGCTTCGTCGTACTCCTTGCGCTTCTTGCTGTCGCCGAGGATGTCGTTCGCCTCGGAGATCTCCTTGAAGCGCTCCTCCGCCTTGGCGTCACCCTTGTTGGCGTCCGGGTGGAACTCGCGGGCGAGCTTCCGGTACGCCTTCTTGACCTCGGCGTCGGTGGCGTCCTTGGGGACGCCGAGAACCTTGTAGTAGTCCTTCTCGACGAAGTCCTTCGTGCTCATCGACGTCCCTCCTTCCGGACGATCGGCCGAGGAGCCCGCCCTGGGGCCGGGCTCCTGGCCGGTCGGTGTGCACCGAGGTGGTCGGACTGAATGTCAGACCTCCTCCGTGCCACCGCTCTCCTCGTCGTCTGTCTGCTCTTCCTTCGCCGCCGACGTGGCACCGGGCTGCGGCTCGGCCACGGCCACCCGCGCGGGGCGGATGGTGCGCTCGCCGATGCGGTACCCCGGCTGCAGGATCGCCACGCAGGTGTCCTCGGTGACGTCCGGCGCGTACGAGTGCATCAGGGCCTCGTGGATCGTCGGGTCGAAGGGCTCGCCCTCCTTGCCGAACTGCTGGAGGCCCAGCTTCGCGACGACCGTCTCGAGCGATTCGGCCACCGACTTGAAGCCGCCGACCAGCTCGCCGTGTTCCCGCGCGCGGCCGATGTCGTCGAGCACGGGCAGGAGCTCGGACAGGAGACCCGCGACCGCGATCTCCTTGACCGTGACCCGGTCCCGCTCGACGCGACGACGGTAGTTCTGGTATTCGGCCTGGAGCCGCTGGAGATCGGCCGTACGCTCGTTGAGCGCCATACGGACCTGGTCCAGCTGCGCTGTCAGACCCGCGGTCTGTACTGAGTCCCCGGCCGGGGACGCTTCCTCCTCCGGAGAGGGGGTGGCGTCCTTCGGCTCAGCTCCGTCAGGGGTGGTGTCGGAGGGGACGTCAGGCTTCTCCTCGAAGCCCGGAGTCTCCTCGGTCACACCGCACCGCCCTTGGAGTCCTTCTCGTCGTCGACGATCTCGGCGTCGACGACATCGTCACCGTCGGCCTGACCGGCGCCCGGAGCGTCCGCACCCGGCGTCGCACCCTCGGACTGGGTGTTGGCGTACATCGCCTGGCCCAGCTTCTGGGAGACGGCCGCGACCTTCTCGGTGGCGGTACGGATCTCGGCGGTGTCCTCGCCCTTGAGCTTTTCCTTCAGCTCGGTGAGGGACTCCTCGACCTCCGTCCTGACGTCGGCCGGAACCTTGTCCTCGTTGTCCTTGAGGAACTTCTCCGTCTGGTAGACGAGCTGCTCGCCCTGGTTACGGGACTCGGCGGCCTCGCGACGGCGGTGGTCCTCGTCCGCGTACTGCTCGGCCTCTTCGCGCATCCGGTTGACCTCGTCCTTCGGCAGCGAGGAGCCACCGGTGACGGTCATCTTCTGCTCCTTGCCGGTGCCGAGGTCCTTGGCAGCGACGTGCATGATGCCGTTGGCGTCGATGTCGAACGCGACCTCGATCTGCGGCACACCACGCGGGGCCGGCGGCAGACCGGTGAGCTCGAACATCCCGAGCTTCTTGTTGTACGCCGCGATCTCGCGCTCGCCCTGGTAGACCTGGATCTGCACGGACGGCTGGTTGTCCTCGGCCGTCGTGAAGATCTCGGAACGCTTGGTCGGGATCGTGGTGTTGCGCTCGATGAGCTTGGTCATGATCCCTCCCTTGGTCTCGATACCGAGGGACAGCGGCGTGACGTCGAGGAGCAGGACGTCCTTGACCTCGCCCTTCAGGACACCGGCCTGGAGCGAGGCGCCGATGGCGACGACCTCGTCCGGGTTCACACCCTTGTTGGCGTCCTGACCGCCCGTGAGCTCCTTGACGAGCTCGGCGACGGCCGGCATACGGGTCGAGCCACCGACGAGAACGACGTGGTCGATCTCGGAGAGCTGGATGCCCGCGTCCTTGATGACGTTGTGGAACGGGCTCTTGCAGCGGTCCAGAAGGTCCGCCGTGAGCTGCTGGAACTGGGAGCGCGTGAGCTTCTCGTCCAGGTGCAGCGGGCCCTCGGCCGACGCCGTGATGTACGGCAGGTTGATCGTGGTCTCCGTGGAGGAGGACAGCTCGATCTTCGCCTTCTCCGCGGCCTCGCGGAGACGCTGGAGAGCCATCTTGTCCTTGGACAGGTCCACGCCGTGACCGTTGGCGAACTGCTTGACCAGGTAGTCCATGACGCGCTGGTCCCAGTCGTCACCACCGAGGTGGTTGTCACCGTTGGTGGCCTTCACCTCGACGACGCCGTCGCCGATCTCCAGGAGGGACACGTCGAAGGTGCCGCCACCGAGGTCGAAGACGAGGATCGTCTGGTCGTCCTTGTCGAGTCCGTACGCCAGCGCGGCGGCGGTGGGCTCGTTGACGATACGCAGGACGTTGAGGCCCGCGATCTCACCGGCCTCCTTGGTCGCCTGACGCTCGGAGTCGTTGAAGTACGCCGGGACGGTGATGACCGCGTCGGCCACCTTCTCGCCGAGGTAGGACTCCGCGTCACGCTTCAGCTTCTGCAGGATGAAGGCGCTCATCTGCTGCGGGTTGAAGCTCTTGCCGTCCAGGTCGATCTTCCAGTCAGTGCCCATGTGGCGCTTGACGGAGCGGATGGTCCTGTCGACGTTCGTGACCGCCTGGCGCTTGGCGACCTCGCCGACGAGCACCTCACCGTTCTTCGCGAAGGCGACGACGGACGGCGTGGTCCTGGCGCCTTCGGCGTTGGTGATGACGGTGGGCTCGCCGCCTTCCAGAACGCTCACGACGGAGTTAGTCGTGCCCAGGTCGATGCCGACCGCACGTGCCATTTCGGTTCCTCCAACTAAATACTTGAGTGGATCTGACTCAAGGATGCATGACACTCGCCCCAGAGTCAACGGACCTGAGTCGATCAGACTCAACTAACGTGCTCACACTCCGGCTGACCAGTGAGTTTTCCCACCCAGCCCTCCGCACACATCCGCGCACCGCGCGCCCCGCGAGGCGACACCCGCCCCCTCCAGCGCGCCACACACCCCCACCCACCATCGCACCGTGGGATCGTTCTGTCACAAAATGGCCGTGAGCCGGTCAAAACCGGCACACCACCGATCCCCCGGGCAGGTGCGATGCGGAACGCGAACCGGACTGCGGTACGAACCAGGGCCCACGCCCCTTCACGGACGGCCAGGACCGTCAAGACGGCCAGGACGGCCAGGACGGCCAGGACGGCCAGGAACGCCAGGACGAAGGCAACGGCGAAGGCGGTCGCGGCCTTCGTCCGTACGGTGAAGCGCGCCGTCACCTTCGCGGCCTGGCGCGCCGCCGCCCGGCCGACGGCCAAGCGGCTCCTCGACCTCACGCTCGGCACGGCCCTCCTCGCCCTCGCCTCCCCCGCGCTCGCCCTCGGTGCCCTCGCGCTCGCCGTACGACGCCCCGCCGGTGGCGTACTGGCACGTGAACAGCGGACCGGCCTCGACGGCCGGACCTTCGAGCTGCGCTCCCTGCGCACCCGCCACTGCCGCCTCGACCTGCTGTCCCGGCTGCCCCACGTCGTAAGGGGAGAGCTCTCACTCGTCGGTCCCGCGCCGCTCGCGCCGGGCGACCCCAGGACCGAGGGGCCCGGGGCCAGGCGCTGGCGTCAGGAGCTGCGGCCGGGCCTGACGGGGCTCGCCCAGGTACGGGCGCGCTCCGGGATGCCCTGGGACGAACCGGCCCTGCTCGACCAGCACTACGCCGAGCACCACTGGATGGGGCTCGACCTGGCGATTCTGGCCGAAGCGGTACGCCTTCCCCTGCGGGCGGCCCTGCGCGCCGTCCTGTACCGGTTGCCGCGCGGCGGCAAGGGCGGCCTGAGCGACGCAGATCACCGCCTGCCCGGCTACAGCGTGGCGGAATAAGTGGATAGTGTCGTCACAGACTCATTAAGTTACTGCTTAGTAATCCATAATCATTGGTGTAACCCAACCCCTCGCAGGCCCGAGGAGCCCCCAAATGCAACTCGCCGCGATCATCGTGTCGCTGGTCATCACGGTGGTGGCCGTCGCGCTTTTCGGCCGCGCCATCGCGCAGATCTACCGCTTCGTGCGACTCGGTCAGCCCGTACCCGCGGGCACCCGCACGGGTGACCCCACACAGCGCACCATCACGCTGGCCAAGGAGTTCCTCGGCCACACCCGTATGAACCGCTGGGGCATCGTCGGCTTCGCGCACTGGTTCGTGGCGGTGGGCTTCTTCTCGCTGCTGCTCACGATCGTCAACGCCTTCGGCCAGCTCTTCCAGGCCGACTGGCTGATCCCGTACATCGGCGACTGGCTGCCGTACGAGATCTTCACCGAGTTCCTCGGTCTGATGACGGTCCTGGGCATCGTGACCCTGATCGTGATCCGTCAGCTGAACCGGCCGGGCAAGGCCGGCCGCAAGTCCCGCTTCGCGGGCTCCAAGACCGGCCAGGCGTACTTCGTCGAGGCCGTCATCCTCATCGTCGGCGTCTGCATCATGACGCTGCGCGGCCTCGAGGGAGCCCAGCACCACGTGACCAGCTGGGAGCCGGGCTTCTTCGCCTCGTACCCGCTGGTCGCCGCCTTCGACGGGCTGAGCCTCGGCACGCTCCAGCAGATCACCTACGCCGTCGCGGCACTCAAGATCGTCACGTCCTTCACCTGGATGATCACGGTCTCGCTCAACACCAACATGGGTGTGGCCTGGCACCGCTTCCTCGGCTTCCCGAACATCTGGTTCAAGCGGAACGCCAACGGTTCGGTCGCGCTCGGCCCGCTGCAGCCGATGACCTCGGGCGGCAAGGAGATCGACTTCGAGGACCCGGGCGAGGACGACGTCTTCGGCGTCTCCCAGGTCGAGCAGTTCTCCTGGAAGGGCATCCTCGACTTCTCCACGTGCACCGAGTGCGGCCGCTGCCAGTCGCAGTGCCCCGCCTGGAACACCGGCAAGCCGCTCTCCCCGAAGCTCCTCATCATGTCGCTGCGCGACCACGCGCACGCCAAGGCCCCGTACCTGCTCGCAGGCGGCGGCAAGGACATGGAGGGCAACGAGAAGGCCACCCCCGAGCAGCTCAAGGACGTCCCCGCCTCGGCACTCGCCGAGGCCGAGCGCCCCCTCATCGGCACCGCCGAGGAGAACGGCGTCATCGACCCGGACGTCCTGTGGTCCTGCACCAGCTGCGGCGCCTGCGTCGAGCAGTGCCCGGTCGACATCGAGCACATCGACCACATCGTCGACATGCGCCGCTACCAGGTGATGATCGAGTCCGCGTTCCCGTCCGAGGCGGGCACGATGCTCAAGAACCTGGAGAAGAAGGGCAACCCCTGGGGTCTTGCCAAGAAGCAGCGCGTCGAGTGGACCAAGGAAGTCGACTTCGAGGTCCCGATCGTCGGCAAGGACGTCGAGGACCTCTCCGAGGTCGACTACCTCTACTGGGTCGGCTGCGCAGGCGCCCTCGAGGACCGGGCGAAGAAGACCACGAAGGCGTTCGCCGAACTCCTCCACATCGCGGGCGTGAAGTTCGCGATCATGGGCGGCGACGAGAAGTGCACCGGCGACTCGCCCCGCCGCCTGGGCAACGAGCCGCTGTTCCAGCAGCTCGGCCAGGAGAACGTCGCGATGCTGAACATGGCGTTCGGTGAGTCCCTCGACGAGGAGGGCGGGGTGGACGAGTCGACGAAGAAGCCCAAGTCGTCGAAGAAGATCGTCGCCACCTGCCCGCACTGCTTCAACACCATCGCCAACGAGTACCCGCAGCTCGGCGGCGAGTACGAGGTCATCCACCACACGCAGTTGCTCCAGCACCTGGTGGACGAGGGCAAGCTGATCCCCGTGACCCCGGTCGAGGGCCTGATCACGTACCACGACCCGTGCTACCTGGGCCGTCACAACAAGGTCTACACGCCCCCGCGCGAGATCATCGCGAGCGTTCCGGGTCTGCGGAACGAGGAGATGCACCGCCACAAGGAGCGCGGCTTCTGCTGCGGTGCCGGTGGTGCCCGGATGTGGATGGAGGAGCGGATCGGCAAGCGCATCAACAACGAGCGCGTCGACGAAGCCCTCTCCCTCAACCCGGACATCGTCTCCACCGCCTGCCCGTTCTGCCTCGTCATGCTGACCGACTCGGTCAACGGCAAGAAGAACGAGGGCCAGGCCAAGGAGTCGATCCAGGTGGTCGACGTCTCGCAGCTGCTGCTCGAGTCCGTGAAGACCCCGGCGGACCCGGCGGGCGAGCCGGAAACGGCGGACGCACCGGAGCCGGAACCGGCGAAGTAGCCCACAGCGTCCTACTCGCTGTCGTACGGACAGAAGCGGCCGGACCTGCCTCGGGGGCAGGACCGGCCGCTTCCGCGTGTGACCCCGCTTCCGCGTGTGACCGCTTCTGGGTGTGACCCCGGACATGTACGGGATCACACATCTGGAGCATCATGTGGGCCGAACACTTTCGAACGCGTCGGCACCGCCCCGCCCCGCCCCCACATCCCGACGCATATCGCGCACCACGTGGCGAACACCACGCGGCGCAGACCACGACGGATGAGGGACTCCCGTGCGGACACGCATCACACCGCCCCTGCCGAGATCCACGACCGGGTCCACCGCCAGGTCCACCGCCGCGCTCGCCGCCGGCGCCGCCTGCCTGCTCCTCCTGACCGCCTGCGGCAGCCCCTCCTCGGCCAGTGACCCCTCGTCCGCACCCACCGCGGCGACGGGCAAGAACGGCGACGCCCCGCCCAAGGCACTCGCCGGTACCGCCGACATTCCCCGCGTCCCGGTCCCGCGCGGCAAGGGAAGCCGTACGGCCGACGACTTCAACGGCGACGGAAACCGCGACCTCGTCATCGACGACCTGGTGAAGGCCCCGCAGGACAGCCACGGCGACGACGTGGGGATCGGCGTCGTCTACGGCTCCGGGGACGGCGGCCTCGACCCTGCGGCGCGCCAGCTCCTCAGCGCTCGGACGCACGCGGCCAAGTCCGGCGACACACTCCCGGTCGCGTTCGACGCCCAGGCGGCCTGTGACCTCGACGCCGACGGATTCACCGACCTGGTGGTGGCCACGGACCCCCCGTACAACGGCATCGGCCGGCCGCCCATACCGCTCCAGGTCCTCTTCGGCTCCCCCGAGGGCCTGACCGGCAAAGCCGTCACCCTCCGCATCCCCGACAGGGCCCGGTTCGGCAACGAATGGCCCGACCACCCGGTCTGCGGCGACTTCGACGGCGACGACCGCACCGACCTCGCCGTCACGGCGGGCGAGGGCCGGATCAGCTACCTCCGGGGTCCGTTCACCCGAGCCGGAGCCCCGCGCGCCGCCGCGTCCCTGCCGGGCGGCGGCCCGTACCTCGCCGCCCCGGAGCCCCGCGCCGACACGAACGGCGACGGTTACGACGACCTCGTCCACTCCGCCAAGCCGCTCCGGCCGGGCACAGCCGCCACGGCCACCCTCCTGCTCGGTTCCGCGACCGGTCCGGCCCGCCCGGGGGGCACGTACCGCGTCAAGGCCCCGGCGCACGGTGTCCCGACGGCTCCGGTCCGCAGCGGCTCGGGACCCACGGAGACGACACTGCTCCGTTACGCGGACTTCGACGGCGACAAGAAGCCCGACACCGCCGTCCGCACGTACCGCGGCGAGGAGACGGACCTGATCGCCCTGTACCCGTCGACAACCCCGGACCGCCCGCGCCTCACGTTCAGCACGGCCCTGTTCCTGCCCTGACGCTGCCCTGAGTTCACCCCTGGTGGCCCCTTAGTGGATGTCACAGCTCGGCCGCAAAGCCGGGCGGGTTCCCCCGGCTCCCCCACCACACCCACGTGGACCAGGTACGTTCGATTCGTGGCTGGATTCAGGATCGGACGCGGCCGGGACAACAACCGCACCCCGCAACAACACCCGCAGCAGCAGCCGTACGGCACGCAGGCACCGCCTCCGTCGTACGGCCAGCAGTCATGGCCCCCGGCAGGGGGCACCGGCGCTCCGCCGTACAACGGCGGGCACCAGGGCCGCCCTCGCACCGCCGGGCACCAGGGCGGGCAGAGCGCGGGCAGACACGGGGAGCCGGAGTACTTCGGTGATCCGTATCACCAGGCCCCGCCGCAGGACCCGTACGCCAACAACCCGGGTCACACGCAGGCGTTCAGCATCAACGAGGACCCGTACAACGACGGGAACACGTACCTCTCCGGGCAGGCGCCCGCCCAGCACGCAGGCCCGCGCCTGCCCTGGAAGGACCTGCTCAAGGGCATCGTGATGCGGCCGGGCCCGACGTTCTGGCAGATGCGCGACTACCCGGTCTGGGGCCCCGCGCTCGTCGTCACGTTCCTCTACGGCCTGCTCGCGCTCTTCGGCTTCGACCAGGCCCGCGACGAGGCGATCAACGCGACGATCTCCACCGCCGTGCCGTACGTCGTCGTCACGGGCATCGGCTTCGTCATCGGCGGGCTGGTCCTCGGCGCGGTCACCCACACCCTGGCCCGCCAGCTCGGCGGCACCGGCTCCTGGCAGCCGACCGTGGGCTTCTCGATGCTGATCATGTCGATCACGGACGCCCCGCGCCTGCTCTTCGCGGTATTCCTCGGCGGCGAGAACCTCCTCGTGCAGGTGCTCGGCTGGATCACCTGGCTGGCCGCCGGCGCGCTGTTCACCTCCATGGTGAGCAAGTCGCACGACCTGCCGTGGCCGAAGGCGCTGGGCGCCTCCGCGATTCAGCTGATCGCCCTGCTGTCGATCATCAAACTAGGGACGATCTGAGCCCTTCCCACCTCCGCTCCCTCACCTCCCACTCCCTCGCGGACGACGAAAGGGCCCCCGGCTCGAATGCCGGGGGCCCTTCTCCGTCGTCCGTCGGTTGTCCGACCCACCACGCTGGCCTAGGAGTCGAGCACCTGTCCCTCACGGCGCACGACGGGCTTCTCCACGCTCCACGGGAAGTTGATCCACTGGTCGGTCTTCTTCCACACGTACTCGCACTTCACGAGCGAGTGCGGCTTCTCGTAGATGACCGCGCTGCGGACCTCGGCGACGTGGTCGATGCAGAAGTCCCGCACCAGCTTCAGGGTCTTACCGGTGTCGGCCACGTCGTCGGCGATCAGGACCTTCTTGCGCGAGAAGTCGATCGCGTTGGGGACGGGTGCCAGCATGACCGGCATCTCGAGGGTGGTTCCCACGCCCGTATAGAACTCCACGTTGACCAGGTGGATGTTCTTGCAGTCCAGCGCGTACGCCAGCCCGCCCGCGACGAAGACCCCGCCCCGCGCGATGCTGAGGACCACGTCCGGCTCGTACCCGTCGTCGGCCACGGCCTGCGCGAGTTCGCGCACGGCCAGCCCGAAGCCCTCGTACGTCAGGTTCTCCCGCACGTCACCGCTCATCCGGCATCACACCTGTGTCCGATGGAAGTTCATGAACGAACGCGAGGCCGTCGGCCCGCGCTGCCCCTGGTACCGGGAGCCGTACCGCTCGGAGCCGTACGGGAACTCCGACGACGAGCTGAGCTTGAACAGGCACAGCTGTCCGATCTTCATACCCGGCCAGAGCTTGATCGGCAGCGTCGCGACGTTCGACAGCTCCAGGGTCACGTGACCGGAGAAGCCGGGGTCGATGAACCCGGCCGTCGAGTGCGTCACCAGCCCGAGCCGACCCAGCGAGCTCTTGCCCTCCAGTCGCGACGCGAGATCGTCGGGGAGCGAGATGACCTCGTAGGTGGAAGCGAGCACGAACTCACCGGGGTGGAGGATGAACGCCTCGTCACCCTCCGGCTCGACCATGCGGGTCAGGTCTGTCTGCTCCACGGCAGGGTCGATATGCGGATAGCGGTGGTTCTCGAACACCCGGAAGTAGCGGTCGAGCCGCACATCGATGCTCGAGGGCTGCACCATCGACGCGTCGAACGGGTCAATGCGTACCCGTCCGGCGTCGATCTCGGCCCGGATGTCCTTATCTGAGAGAAGCACGTCCCGAGGATACGCAGAACGCGCGAGCCCGCCCCAACCGGACCGCCCTCGCGCGCCTGCCTGCCACTGTCTCCCGGCCCTCGGCCGTGCCCGGAACCCCCGGTCACACCCCGGCCGAACGTCCTACCGCAGCCCTACGACTGCTCCACGGCGGCCGTGTTGTCCTGCGCCTCTGGCTACCGCCGCTCTACCACTGCTGCTGCTCTACCGCTGCTCGAACACCACGGGCACCGCCTGTCTCAACCGGGCACAGCGCGGACAGCGGATGAGCCGCCCGGGGCCGATCCGGCCGGACCCGAGCTGCTGCATCGGGAACGACGAGGTAGTAAAAACGTGCCCTTCGGCACAACGGACGACGGTGCGCTCCATCGACTCCATCAAGCCCCTTCCCCAACCAAGCCTTGGACGAGAAAGCCACATTAGGGGATGAACAGGACGCCACTCCAGGCGGCACTCCGACCACCACGCTACGCCTTCAACTCCCCTTCACCACACCCGCGTCCACACCACCACACACCCACCCCAACAGCGCGAAGACCCCGCGGCGCCGACGCCGGGGGCCTGCCATGAGGTAGAGTGTGCGGCGATGCACTGCCGATCATCGGCGCGCTTCGCGGGTGTAGTTTAATGGTAGAACATGAGCTTCCCAAGCTCAGAGCGCGAGTTCGATTCTCGTCACCCGCTCCATGATGAAGGCCCTGGTCGGAGACCAGGGCCTTGTTTGTTGTCTAGACCATTTTTAGGGCTCGTGCCATTCGCGTGCCATAAAGACCCTTCTCATCTGCATCGATAGTGGATCCGCCGCGCATGAGGGCGAGCGCTCCGCCACCAGGTCCCGCATCGTGAGATCGCTTCCAAGTCGCCTGCGTCGCGTGCGCGGTGCGGACTGTCTGCTCCTTTGCGATCAACGCCGCGCAGCCCGTGGGGCGGATGGTCCGGGAGGACGTGGCACCAGCGGGTGAACGGTCGCGCCGCCGCCCCCTGAACCTGTAGCCGCCTGCTGGCGGCGTACATCGAGATCGATGTGGGCAGCGAGCCTGCGCTGATGTTCCTTGGTGGAGTGCTGATAGATCAGCTGCGCGCGCTCAGAGGACTGACCGGCCCGGACCATGAGGTCCTTGAGCTTGGCACCGGTGTCGGCCACCGGTAGCCTCCAGCCGCTCGACGCGCCACGTGCGCACGCCCGGCGGCGTGATGTCATCCAGGTTCATCGAGGCGAACGCGGGCAGCAGGTGCAGGCGCAGGAGCCTTCGGTACAGCTCCTCCGTGGTGGCGGAGAGCCCGCGCTCCGCGACCCATTTCATGGCGTACGTCTCGAAGTTGATCGAGCCGGCGTCGGGATCCACCCAGTACTTGCGCTCGATGTCTGCCTGGGTGAGCGTGAGCCAGGTCTGGGCCTCGGTACGCGTCTCGAAGGTCTCCGGGGCGGTGCGACGGCTGCCGTTCGGAGCCCAGTAGCGCGTCTGCCACCGCCCCGAAGGAAGCTGACGAACGGTGCCGAATTCACGCCGCCGCTGCGGCTTGCGGGCAGCCATCAGGCGGCCTTCCCGAAAAGGGAACGCGCGTCGCCGAGAGTCGGAACGGTGCCGCCGCCCGCTGGCACGACCAACGACAGCACAACCAGCAGACCGCAGCCGCCCACCAGACTCTGCTCCACCTCCAAGCCGCCTACGAGCGAACCTCATCCGGGCACCTGCTTGCTGCCGACCAGCATCGACCGCCTCGGAAGGTCGCAGTCCGGTACGCCCATCTCATCCGCCGGACCGCCCCCGCACACGCCGACCAAATCCTCGCCGACCCCGCCACCGATGCGCTGACCACCGCATTGGCCGCCGCGGAGACCGCAGGCCACGATCCCGGCCGGCTATTGCAGCAGGCGGCAGACGAACGCGCCCTCGACGACGCCCGCTCCCCAGCACACACACTGGCCTGGCGCGTACAACGGCTCTCGCAGAGGCCCGCTCCAAGGCGGCAAGCTCAGGCGGCACAGGCACGTAGCACCGTCCTACGCCCCGTAGCTCTCCCGCAGCCTGCGACACCGGCCACACCCACCGCTACCTCTCGGCCTCGGCGTAGGTGATCAGCCCTGGGCAGGCACTCTCAGCGGAAGCAGGGTCAAGCGGTTCTTCCCGACCGGAGCTGAGAGAGAACCTGCGCGACCGGCAAGTCGTACTGGTCCTTGTCCTGCTCCCAGAATGAAAGGGCCCGAGCCGTGGCCTCGGCCATGTCCGCGGGCAGGTCGGCCGCCCGGAGAGTATCGGCGACCTCTTCCATCTCAGGCGCCCAGCGCCAGGCCCTGGCAGCCACGCTCGGCAGGTACCCCGGATCGGAGAGGATCGCCGAGACCATGATCTCGGCTTCAGCTGTGAGCTGGTCGCCGACTCCATGGGCGTGTGCGAGCGCGTGGGAGACCCCCGCGAGAGTACGAGCGGCCTTCTGGTAACTGGCGAAGGCCATCTTCAGGGCGGAAGCCGAACCGATGGCCTCGCCTGCCCGGCACACATCCAACGAAGAGTCCGTGAACAGCGGCTCCACCAGGTCGACGGCGGAGCCGACCCCTGCGAGATAGAGCCGTGCCGTACGCCCTTCACCTGGCGGCGGACCGAAGACGGCGCCGTCGACGACCCCGGAGCCGGGGCGGATCTCCTCCGCGATGCGCTGTACGCGCTGGGGACTGATGGCATTGACATCGACGTACGCCCCAGCGAAGGCGTGCGCAGCCACGGCCGCTGCCACGTCTTCCGCCGCCTGCGGTGGGCAGACCGAGAGAACGACCGCGCTACGGGACAACGCTTCCGCGAGCGAGTCGCAAGCTGTGGCGCGGACCTCCCTCGCGCGGCGCCACGTGTTCTCACTGCGTTCCTTGGGCACCCACAGCACCTCATGGCCGCCGGCGACAAGCTCGGCGGTGACCGCCGCGCCCATAGATCCCGGGTGCAAGACGGTCACGACGGTCACTGGCTGCCTCCGGCGAAATGCGACGTGGTGTGTTCCTCATCAACATGATCCGCTGCCGTAGCAGCAACGACGGAGAACTCAGCACCTGGCTCGGACGAGCCGGTCGCCGATAAGGCAAAAGTTCCCCTGCCTCGTGTTGGCCCTTCATGGCGAAGCAGGGAACACGGCTGTGGCACCCCTGTCCCGGCAGCTCGTCTCACGCGCAAGCCGCGTCATGGGTACCGTGCTGGAGACGAACTCTGTACGGACAGACCGGCGATCGCGCCGGATCGTCCGGCGGCCGGGAGGTGTCCTGATGCTGGAGGAAGCCGAGGAGATCGGCAAGCGCGTCCGCAGGGCGAGGCTGCGGTTGGGTATGCCACAGGCCGACCTTGCGACGGCCCTGGGGAAGTCGCAGGGCTGGGTGTCGAAGATGGAACGTGGCCTGATCGAGCTGGACAGGGTCGGGCTGCTCAACCAGGTGGCCGCGGAGCTGCACGTCCATCCGAACGACCTGATCGGGCGGCCGTACAGCAGCTCCCCAGACGACAACCAGTGGCAGGTTGCCGCCTCGTCGATCTTGCGCGAGCTGCGCCGCTACGACCTCGTCCCCGTCTTCGACGGGGCTCCGCGGCCCGCATCACAGCTGTGGCGTGAGGTGACCCGGCTGCACCGCTTGCGGGACACCGCTTCCAACGTGGCGATTCTCCGCGTTCTCCCGGACCTGTTCCGCGAGGCGCGCGCCCTGGCTGAGGAGTCGGAGGGGCACGAGCGGGAGGAGGCGTATGCCATCTACGCCGTGTGCTGCAAGTTCGCGCACACCGCCGCCCACTCCCTCGGGCACCCCGAACTGGTCGCCATGGCCTGCGAGCGGGCCGCCTGGTCAGCCAGGTTGTCGGGAGATCCGGTGCTGCCCGCCGTCGCCGACTGGATGAGGGTCTGGGACATGTGGGCGACGGCTGACTGGGCCGACGCTCTGACGCTCTCGGACAAGGCGATCACCTCGGTGGAGCAGGAGTACGACCGTGGTGAGCCGCTGGCCGTGCGGGCCTGGGGCACGCTGCAGCTACGGGCTGCGGTCTCCGCCGCCCGAGCCGGCCGCGCCTCGGAGGCCGAGGACCGGATCGGACACGCGAAGGCTGCTGCCGAGCGCATGGACGCGTATGTCGGGGCACCGGTGTACGACCGGCATTCGCTGACGTTCTCCGCCGGGAACGTGCAGATCCACGCGATCAGCGTGGCGCTGGAGATGGGCAAGCAGGGCAAGGCGCTGGAGATAAACCGCCGTACCAGCCCGGGACTGGTGGGTTCGCTGCCCAACTCCCGCCAGGGACATCACCACATGGATGTCGCGCGAGCCTGGTTGTGGGACGGGAACCGGGGAAAGGCCCTGGCCGAACTGGAGACAGCCGAGCGGATCGCGCCCCAGCTCGTACGGAACCACCCCATCGCCCGTTCGACGCTTCGCAGCATCGTCTACGCGGAACGAGCAGCCACGCGGGAGAAGCTGCGGCGCATGTCCGACCGCTTCCACCTGGACGGATAGAGGTCGTATTCCTCCGGCTCATATTCGAGGGTTGGCCGGCCCCTAACTTCAGGGCATGACGCCACGACGTTCTCCCCACCTCCCATCCCAGGGAGCCGGGTTAGGTACCGCAGCTCCCTTCATTCCCCGGCTCGGCGACCTCGCCACCGACAGTGCCCGCGAGGACCGTGTGGGGGTCGTGGTCGCCCTCCCTGGTGAGGGCTCCGCCACGACCTACCACCTGCGCCCTCCCGGGGGCGGGACCCAGTGGTCCGCGCCCGCTGACGGGACGACGCTCAGGCCCGTGCCGGTGAAGGCCACCCACGCGACGCTGCTGGCCGGCCGGGACGCGGTCTACGACCCGAGGGCCCGGCAAGGGTCAGTTCCCGTCGAGTTCCACTTCGATGACGGCTCGCCCCTCAACGGCGCCCTCATCCTCACCACGGCGGAGCTGGAGCGGTTGTACGCGCAGACCAGCCGCCTCTTGGATGCACACGAACGCGCCCTCGGCGGCACCTCGTGACCGGGGCACGGCGCCGCCATGCCCGAATCGCCGCGTCCACAACCGCACGCGCCGACCACGGAGGTCGAATCGCGCTCACGTTCTTGGCCGTCGCCGGCCTGGTCGGACCGGCCTGGGCACTGCGTGAGCACGCCGGCCCGCTCCTTGAAGGAGCTGGCCATCGGCCCACCGCCGTCGCACCGGACGCGAGCCTGCCCTCCGACCGCTGAGGCCGCTCCCGGCACCGCCGCCGTCTGCCCGCGCTCGACCGCCGGAGCCTCCCAGGCTGCTCTCTCGTCGAGCGGCGCTGAAGAACCGCCCCGCCCAGCGCGGCTTCGGCTGCCCGGAGCGGGACGGCCTGCACCTCGTCAGCCATCTGGAACATCCACGCGTGATTCCACAGGGAGGGATCATGGACATCCCGTACATCGTCATCGACCAGCTCGTCCCCGACCAGCAGCAGGTCTGGAAGACGTACTTCGGCGACGCCGACCGCCCCCGCTACATCGAGGAAGGCATCTGGCGCCGCACCCAGGAGAAGGCCACCGCCGGCCAGTCCGGCTGGGCGGCCTCCGACGACGCACGGCGGCGGATCATCCACTACCGCTACCGGTACGGACTGGTGCCCACCACGGCTGCGCCGGCCATCGGCTTGACCGACCTGTACCTCTATCACTCCGCGTCCGCCCCGGCCGACGAGGTCGCCGCGCACCACGACGCCCTGTGGGATTCGCTCGCCGCTGGCGGCTGGAAGGAGGCTCCCGGTGGATTCTTATGGACCCGACGGGATCTGAAGTGCCGGATCACCGAGCACGACGTCCACCCCCAGGACGCCTCTGCGGGCCGCACCCTCCCAGCCGGCTACCGGAGCCTGGACGTGCAGATCGCCTCTGTGTCCTACGCGCCGCCGCCCGCTGTCCGGCAACTGCCGTGGAACGTGCTCTCCACCGGAATCCGGTTCAAAGACCGCCCCGGCACGCCGACCCGCGTGCCGGACCTATCCGTCCTCGCGAACCTACGACCGTTCCAGGTGGAGATCGGATGCGGTACGTCGGTCGAGGCGGGCATCCCGCCCCTGCACCGGCTCCACGAGATCTACCGGGTCACCGACCGTCAGGGCCACGAGCCGCGGGAGCACCGCTTCACCCTCTCCCCGACAGCGGACCCGCTCCTCCATGAGGTGCTGACGGAGCCGGAGGAGAAGACGGCGGAATTCGTGGAGATGTTCCGTGCCTGCTTCCTGGCCGAGCCGACCCCAGCCATGTGGGCACTGAAGGAACTGAAGGACGCCGGGCACCTCGTCGGTCCGGTCATCACCAACAACTTCGACGTGCTCGCCGCGCGGGCCGGGCTCGACGAGTGCTTCATGCGCCGCTACGACCAAGCCGTACCCGACGTCGAGTGGGTCGACGGCGCCAAGGCACTCCTCGTCGTCGGCCTGCACGCCGACCGGCGCAAGGTCCAGGCTCGTGCCCGGGCTCGCGGCATGCAGGTCGTCTATCTGGACCCGGAGGGCTTCTGGCACGACGGCCAGTTCATGCCGTACCCGCTGGAGGGGCCCCAGGACGGTGACTTGGTGTGCCGGGCAACCGCCGCTGAGGCGTTGCGCGCACTGGTCAATCTCCTGAAGCAGCAGGCTGGTTGATTGACCTGCACGAAGAGGGCCGCGCCGGGTGGTGGCGCTAGCGTGACGCACCCGGCCGGCCCGGACTCCCCGGGCGGGCGAGAGGCAAGGAAAGGAGCGTCGACCCCATGCGCGTATCCGTCATCGGCTGTGGTCACCTGGGCATCCCCCACGCCGCTGCCATGGCCGAGATCGGCCACGAGGTCATCGGCGTAGACCTGGACCAGGCGAAGATCGACCGTCTCAACGTCGGCGAGTGCCCTATCTACGAGGACGGCCTGCCCGAACTCCTCAGCACCCACACCGCCACTGGACGACTGCGGTTCACCACCAGCCTCGAAGAGGCGGCCGAGTTCGCGGACGTCCACTTCCTCGCCGTGGGCACGCCGATCGACGCGGACGGACGCAGCTACGACACCGGACAGGTCTTCGGCGCCGCCCGCGCCCTCGCCCCGCACCTGTCTCGTCCGACGGTGATCATCGGCAAGTCCACCGTCACCGTCGGCACCTCACGCGACCTCGGCGCACTCCTCGCGCGTCTCTCCCCGGCCGGTGAGGACGTGGAGGTCGTCTGGAACCCGGAGTTCCTCCGCGAGGGCCACGCCATCGACGACACCCTGCGACCCGACCGGATCGTCGTCGGCGTCCCCTCGGCCCGCGCAGAGGACGCCGTACGCCAGGTCTACGCACCTCTCCTGGCGAACGGGATCCCGCTGTTCGTCACCGACCCCGCCACCGCCGAACTCATCAAGGGCGCCGCCAACGCCTACCTCGGCATGAAGATCTCGTTCATCAACGGTGTCGCCGACATGTGTACCGCTGCCGGAGCCGACGTCCAGCAGCTCACCGAGGCCATCGGACTCGACCCCCGTATCGGCCGCGGCGGCCTCAACGCCGACCCCGGCTACGGCGGCGGCTGCCTCCCCAAGGACGTCCGCGCCTTCACAGCCTCAGCCAGCACCCTCGGAGCCACCGAGGCAGCAATCCTCCTGCGGGCGGCAGAGCAGGTCAACGAATCCCGCCCCACCGCTGCGCTGAAGCTCATCGAGCGGACCCTCGGCCACCCCGTCGACGGCGTACGCGTCACCGTCTGGGGAGCTTCCTTCAAGGCTGGCACCGACGATGTCCGCGAATCCCCGGCCCTGGCGATCGCCGCCCTCATGCACCAGCGCGGTGCGACCGTCACCGTCCACGACCCGCACGCCGTGCCCACGGCACTGCGCCGACACCCGGAGCTCGACTACGCCGAAGCCCTCGACGACTCCGTCCAGGGCGCCCAACTGATCGTCCTGGCCACCGAGTGGCCCCACTTCCGAGAGGCCGACCCCAAGGCCCTCGCCCCACTGGTCGCGGCCCCGGTCCTCGTCGACCTCCGCAACCTCATCGACGCCGACGCCTGGCGCATGGCCGGATGGACCGTACGCCAGCTCGGACGACCCGCACAGGAATAGCCGAACCCATCGACCCGGAGGTCCGCCATGGACACCCTGTGGGACAACATCGAGAAGCTCTCCGCCGTCTGCCGAGCGGCTGGCGCCCATCTGCCCGACGAGGAACTCAAGGCCCTCCAGGTCGGGAAGGTCGCCGAGGAGGCCGGCGAGGCCATGCACGCCCTCCACGGCCTGAAGGGCCTCACGACCTGCGGTGACGACCATGCCTGGTCCGAGGTCCAGAACGACCTCGTCGGCGCCGTCATCGCCGCCCTCCTGGCCATGCACTACATCGACCCCACAGGCGCCCGCGCCACCTTCGACGAGATCCTCCACCGTCGGACGCGCAGGGGCCGAGAGGCTGCGGCCTGACGATCTCCGAACCCACCGCCGACCGCACCTGCGAAGCGCGGTCGGCGATCACACTCAGGGGCCAACGTTGCCGTGACAGCGATGTCAGCCCCTTTCACGCGAGCATGTGTGGTTCTACGACGCGGTGGGAGCCGTAGGGCCCCTGCCGGGGCCCTGGCGGGAGAGCCCCCGGTGGGGCTGCGCGGGCTGGTTCCGGTGCACGCTCAGCAGCAGCCCCAGGGTGTCGGTCACGATGTGCCGACGCCTCCCGTTGATCTTCTTGTTCCCGTCGTAACCACGTGAGGCGGCCGGAACGTTGGCGGCGGCCTTCACCGACTGCGAGTCCACGATCCCCGCGCTCGGCTGCGGGTTCCTGCCTGCCCGCGTCCGGACCTGCTCGCGCAGCCGGTCGTGGAACTCGGCGATCAACCCGTGCTCCCGCCACCGGCGGAAGAACGCATACACCCGCTCCCAGCAGGGAAAGTCCGCGGGCATCGCCCGCCACTTGATGCCGTTGTCGACGAGGTAGCGGACCGCGTCGATCATCTGCCGGTGGCAATACGACTCCGGCCGGCCCGCCCGCCTGCCCAGCCAAGCCGGGACCGGCAGCAACGGGCGCACCCGCGCCCATTCCACGTCCGACATATCCGTCGGATACCGGCGTCGACGCTCGGGCTGATCGGACGCGTTTCCGTACACGCGCGCGAGACAGTCACACGACCGCGCCGAACCACTGGCCTCCGGACCCATCGATGCGGTGAACTGGAACAACAGGGCCTCCTGGAAACGGTGATCTCAACAACCACTCGCTTCCAAGAGGCCCTGTCTTCATGCCTCGACCGCACGAGGATCACCCACCCGGGACCGATGCACAGAACATCAGCTCGACCGCCAGACCACATGATCGATTGAACTACGGCTTCTCAAGCCCGATCGAGCGCCCTGTGTACCCGTTCTGCACCCAACACGTCCGTCGGCTTCTTCAGGTCGCCAGCACCCCACGAGCACATATGTCAACTATGATAGTTGTTATATGCTTCAGCGTATGGAGACGAAGACGTACACAACCATCGACCTGCGCAAGGGGATGGGCGAGATCCTGGACCGGACCCGGATCGCCGGTGAGGCCGCCGCCATCACCCGTAAGGGGAAGACGGTCGCCTACTTGGTGCCGGCCGAGTGGTTCGAGCAGATGGCCCGTCGGCACCAGTCGCACGAGGACCGGCACGAGGCCGCCTGACCCACCCTCCATACCAAGGAGCCCGAACCATGCCCGCCCATGCACTCCACTTCGATGGGTACGAGGGGGAACCCCTGCGGTTGCCACCCATGCCCGAACACACGCCTCAAGCACTTCGGTTGGCGATTCAGGAACACACTCCGCACCTCCTCCCGGACTTTGAGGCTCACTGGAAGCGCGTCATCGGCGACGCCTTCAACATCACCCCCGTGCCGGCCTTCATGCGCCTGTGGTGGACGCAGTACGCCATCGCCCGGAATCCCGTCCTCGACTCGCACCTTCGCGACCTCGAAGCCCGCGCCGCCAAGTCCGAGGACCCCGAGGAGTCCATCCGGCTTCTGGAGGAGTACAGCCGCCTCCGGCACGAAGCCGCCGAGAGGAAGCCCGGAGAGTGATCGACGAACCACTCCGGCCGCCTTGGCAAATGGACTGGACGAAGCAAGCGCAGCACGACTTCCAGGACATGCCCGCCGAAGCCAGTGACCTGGTCATGAGTGCCCGTGCGGAACTGATCACTGCCGAAGACCGTACTTTCGGGGAATCGACGCCGATGCCTCGCTCCCGCACTGGATGACCGTCCGACCGCTGGCCTCCACGAGCCCCAGTGGCCCCCACATCGTCGACCTGGCCGGCGGACGCGGCTGGCTCATCTACACCTTCATGCGCCGCCACGCCGACCCACAGATCGTCGTCACCGAAGCCTTCTGGGCCTGACGGGTGGGCCACCGCGGCGTCTGCACCAGGGGCGGCTTCCTTTTCCTGTCACCCTCCTCCAGCACACGACCTCAGGTTGATGACCATCCGTCGACGTGCCCGATCCGTGCCCTTCGGAGCGGACAGCAGCGGTCAGGTACGGCACCCAGGGACCTCGCCGACCTCACCCAATCCAGCCAAAAATGCAGGTCAGAGCCACCATGGCAGTGCAAGAACCGTTGATTCCCAAGCTCAGAGCGCGAGTTCGATTCTCGTCACCCGCTCCACAACTAAGGCCCAGGTCAGCGACCTGGGCCTCTCTTCGTCATCCAGAGGTCGGAGTTTCAGGGGGTCCCGCCCACCCGAAGGTCGGGGCATCAACGGCACCCCGCGCCGGGCAAGCGTGGTGGATTTGCCTGTTGCCCGCCTGTACTCAGGTTCCCTCGGTCCAGTACTGATGGAGCCGAGCCACCGCATCTTCCTTGGTCAACTCGGCAACCGTCTCCTCTGCGAGACCGACCCGATGGATCAGCAAATGCACCAGGTCCGCAGGCAGGGCTTCCTTCGGCACCTCCGGGGCTCCCCGGTCCGGGAGCCGGCCATCGAGCACGCAGTCCCAGAATTCACCTTCGGAGACGTCGAGCTGGTCCCGCAGGATGTGACCCCACATCCCCGCGCCGTAGACCGTGCGGTCCACCGGGTGGGAAATCCTCGTGCGCAGGGTCCGCGCATCGTGAAGCGTCAGCTCGTAGGTGACGTGATGAGTTCCGGTGCGCCCGCGCGCGTCTCGTACGCGCTCCCATTTCTCGACGGCACAGAACCTCTCATGACGCTCACGGTCCGGCTGCGGTCGGTTCACCGGCCTGTTCCAACCAGCCAGTCGGCAAGCTGCTGGTCATCGCTCAGAGCGATCAGCTGCACCAGACCCCAGTTGTCCTGATGGTTAGGGGCTGTGCGCAGACGGTCCTGCCAATCCTCGGCATACTCACGGAGAGCATCGACCATTTCACTGATGGCCTCATCAAAGGACGCCCCGTCCGCTGCTACTGGGAGCCCCGGGATGAAGATCGACCAGCCTCCGGACTCCGCGACAACCTGCGCCCTCGCCGAGCAGACCAGTGACAGGTAATGGCGCAGTCGCTCAACATCCACGACCGCAGCCCGGCCAGTGTCCCGGCGCACTGTCGCCACCCGGCCCTCGCCCGCCGCGTCAAGAAGATCCTTGAGGTGCGTCCGCGCCTCGGTGTAGCTCTCGTAGTGCACTGCGGACATGGTGCCCTCCTCCGGGTCCCTATCAGGATGCCCTCTCTCAGCAAGTACGTCAAGTACGTTACGTACTCCAGACGCCTCAGGCTCGACTGGGTCACGGGCTCCGCAGGCAGCCGCAGCGGGCCGTCCACTGCGGCTGCCTGCGGCTGGAGTAAGGGCCCCACAGGCTGACCACGATCGCCGCCAGAGCGAATCACTGCCGCGACCCGCCCCTCACGGCACCCCTCCGAGCGCTCCGTGCCACTGCGCACGGCTCACAGGGGTAGTACATGACCGCCACCCGCTCGGCATGCGCCGAGGGCCGCCCCTCCCGGTCGCCGTGCCCCATCCGTGCCCTTCGGAGCGGACAACAGAGGACAAGCACGGCTGCCAGAGGCCACACCGATCTCCCTCCCTCCGGGAAAACATGCAGGCCAGGGCCACTGTGACAGGTCAAGAACCGTTGATTCCCAAGCTCAGAGCGCGAGTTCGATTTTCGTCACCCGCTCCATGAAAAAGCCCCAGGCCAGCGGCCGGGGGCTTTTTTCCATGCAGCACCTTGTCACCGTCCGGTCGGCCCCGGTGACCTCTCCCTGGATAATCGGCGTATGGCATCCCAGCCCAGTCTTTCCGATCTTCGCCGTGCCAAGTTCGCCCGGCGCGCGCCCGCAGCACTGTCCGAACTTGCTGGCCCCGAGCACGGCACAGTGAGCCTGCCACTTCACCTGGCGTGGTCGGGACTGACCACGTTCGACCTCGATCAGCCGCGGCTGCGGATGAGCTACTACCGAATCGTCCTGGCCGAGGGCCGGCACGACGACCTGGTCCAGTACCTCAATCGCGGCCTTCTCATCAGACTGTGGCCCACACTGCGCACACTGATCAGCCGTGATGTCCGTGAAGTCTGGGAACGCTCCTTCGACGAACTCGCCCACAGCGCCCGGGCCGCTGCGTGAACCTCACCGACCTGCACCGTCGCCTGCTTGCAGACGTGCTCGCCGTAGGCGGCTCCTACCCTCTGGCGCTTACCGGCGGCTACGCGGTCCAGGCGCACGGCCTGGTCGACCGGCTCAGCCAGGACCTCGACGTCGCGACCGAGAACCCCGAGCGCATGGAGGACATTGCGACTGCCGTGCGCATCGGCTTGGAGCAGCGCGGGTGGCAGGTCAGTGCTCTGGAAACAGACCCGCTGTCCGCGCGCCTGATCGTCACCGATCCCACCAGCCGTGAAGAGTGCGAAGTCGACATCCTCAAGGAAGCCCTCTGGCGACCGCCTGTGCACACCAAGCACGGCTTGGTGCTGTCACTCGAAGATGTCGTCGGAACCAAGGTCCGCGCGCTGTCCGACCGCGGGCTCGCCAGAGACCTGATCGACGTTCAGGCCGCAGCGAACCACTGGAGTCACGTCGAACTCGAAGAGCTCGGACGGCGCCATGCCCGCGACTCCTTCGACCTGAGCGAGCTGCAAGCTCGACTGGGCGGAGCCGACTGGATCGACGACACGGAATTCGCCGCCTACGGACTCGACGAGCAAGCAATCACCAGGCTGCGGCAGTGGGCACAGACATGGGCCAGCGACATCGGCGAACGACTCCAGGAGCTGGAGGCTCCGCACGAAGACTGACAACCTCACGGGTGCCGGCCGCTCGGCAAGGACGCGATTCGGGGCAGGCTGCACCACCCCGCAATTGCTGTGCCCCATCCGTGCCCTTCGGAGCTGACAACAGCGGTCAAGCACGGCCACCAGAGCCCACGCCGCACCGCCCTCGCAGACCCACCAACCAGGTCAGCGGCCTGCTCGCCGGCGCGAGCGCGGTGCTTCCCGAACCCAGAGCGCGAGTTCGATTCTCGTCACCCGCTCCATATGAAAGCCCCAGGTCAGAGGCCCGGGCTTCCTTGCTTTCCAGATCGGCCCAAGCGTCGCGTACCACCTTGACCATCTGTCCGCTGTTCAGCACCCTTCCCGCGAGCGGCCCGGAGCATCTTGTCCAGCCCGCCAGTCATCTCTCTCTGCCGCTCGTGATCCGAGTGCTGATAGATCAGCGCGGCCTTCTCGGACGACTGTCCGGCCTGGTCCACCCGTGTCCCTGAGCGTGGCTCCAGTACGCGCCTCCAGGGCGAGCCCGGGGGCACCGGTGAGATGGCATGCCGCAACAGGTCGACCGCATACAAGCCGACCTCGGCCTCTTGGGACGGCGACCACGAGCGCGGAAGCAATGCATTGCATTTGTGCAACTTTCATTGATGCAAGTAATCTGCCCACAGGAAAGAACGATCTGCCGCTTTCGGTGTCGATTGAGGCCGCGCCCGGCGGCTCGGTAGCCGGTGGAGGTGGTGGCAATGTTGACGATGCCCAGGTCCACGCCGATGAACCCGGCCGGGTTCTCATTGACCGAGGCTGCGGGGACCTCGCATACCGCGATCAGGTAGAACACTCCGTCGCGTTCGATCAGATCCGACTCGCCCTTGCGGTACTCGCGGAGCGTCTTGAGCGCATCCGGGGAGCAGGCGAAGCGGACATCCTTCAACCGTCCGGCTGTGCTCCAGATCGACACCGTCTGTGCGTCGTACTGCCAGGACAGGCACCGGTCGTCGTACGGGTGCGCCGCATCCGGCCGGAACGCGATGGGCTTCGACTCCGCCTTGACGCGCCGCTTCGACCCTGGCTTGCCCAGGTTCCCGGCCCGGATGTTCGCCTTCAGCGTGGTGTAGGCGTCGCGGACCTTCTTGATCGTGTGCTGGGCGGCCTGCGCCCCAA
This sequence comes from Streptomyces finlayi, assembly GCF_014216315.1. Lineage (NCBI taxonomy): Bacteria > Bacillati > Actinomycetota > Actinomycetes > Kitasatosporales > Streptomycetaceae > Streptomyces > Streptomyces finlayi. The sequence goes on along the minus strand of NZ_CP045702.1, from coordinate 4,035,290 downwards.
GACCGGAGGCTTTCAGCTCGGCGTAGGTGTGCTTGCGCAGTTCGTACTCACGCGGTACACCGTGTGCGAACGCGACACCCAGGTGGCGCGGTCGTTGACCGTGCGCAGGGTCGCACCGATGGCCGGCGCCTGTACGGCATCCGGCATCAGCTTGACCTGCACGACGATCTTCATGCGGAGCATCGTACTACAATTGACCTATGTCACCACGCTGGGAACCAAACCCCAATATTCACAGGGGTCGAACGGTTGTCCACACTCTCCATGCTCATTTGGTCTTCACACCGAAGTACCGGCACGGACCCTTCACCGACGAGATCCTTCGCCGCTGCGAGGAGGTCATGCGGTCCGTCTGCGCCGACTTCGAAACGGAGCTGGTCGAGTTCAACGGCGAACGCGACCACGTGCACCTTCTCGTGCACTATCCGCCCAAAGTTTCCATCTCCAAGCTGGTGGGCTCCCTCAAGGGCGTGTCCGCCCGCAGGCTTCGCCAGGAGTACCCGGACCACATCCGCCGCTACCTGTGGGGCGCGCACTTCTGGTCGCCCTCATACTTCGCGGCGAGCTGTGGCGGAACACCGCTGTCCGTCATCAAGGAGTACATCGAGCAGCAGAAGCGTCCGTCGTGACCTGCGGGTCAGAGCAATCTTGAGAAGCGATTCCTCCCGGGCCTGAAGGCCCGGGGTTCCTCGCTAGATCCCGCTGAATGACCTACTGGTCCCCGTACGAACCGGTGGCCGTGGCGGGCGGCCCGGTCGCGCCGTGCTGATCCGAGGGCGGCGGCGCGTCGGCAAGTCCCGGCTCGTGGAGGAGTTCCTGGAACGCACCGAGCTTCCCCATGTCTTCTTCACCGCGGTCGGTGGCTCGAAGGCCGAGGACCTTGCAGGCTTCGCCGCCGAACTCGCCGCCTCTCCGCTCCCGGACGCCGGCCGTGTCACGGACTTCGCCACCCCGCAGACCTGGGACGCGGCTATGAGCCTGCTCGCCGGTGTCCTGCCTCAGGACACGCCCAGCGTGGTCGTGCTCGACGAGATGCCCTACCTCGTACGCGACGACCCCACTTTCGAGGGCGCGCTGCAGAAGGCCTTCGACCGGACGTTGTCCAAGCTCCCCGTACTGCTCGTCCTCATCGGCTCGGACATCGCGATGATGGAGCAGCTGAACACCTACGGTCGCCCCTTCTACCAGCGCGGCACCGAGATGGTCGCACCTCCGCTCAATCCGGCCGAGGTCGCCGCCATGCTCGACCTCCCGCCGGCTGAGGCGTTCGACGCCTTTCTTGTCTCCGGCGGTCTCCCGCTCATCCTTGAAGAATGGCCTCCGGGTGCCACTCTCTGGGACTACCTGGAGCAGGCACTGGTCCGCCCAACATCCGCCCTCCTCGTCAGCGGCGAGCGCACTCTGGCCGCCGAGTTCCCCACCGAGGCACAGGCCCGCACCGTGCTGAGCGCCATCGGACACGGGGAACGCACCTTCACCCTCATCGGCCGGGCAGCCGGCGACCTCAATCCAGGCTCCGTGAAACGTTCCCTGGAGCTCCTCACCAGCCGACGAATGGTGGCGGCCGACCTTCCGCTGTCCACCAGGCCGAGCCGCGAGAGCCGCTACCGCATCGCCGACCCACACCTGCGCTTCTGGCTCGCCTTCATCGGACCCGGCATCCCCATGATCGAGCGCGGGCGTGGAGACCGGGTACTCGAGTCGATCCGCACCAGTTGGACGTCCTGGCGGGGCCGCGCCGTCGAACCTGTGATCCGCGAGGCCCTATGGCGCCTGACCGACGACCGGCTACCCGAGGCCACCAACGTGATCGGCGGCTACTGGACCCGTACCAACGACCCCGAAATCGACCTCGTCGGCGCCGACCACTCCCCCATCGCCAAGAAGATCACCCTCGTCGGATCCATCAAGTGGCTGGAGAACAAGCCCTTCGACAACCGCGACCTCGCCCGCCTCGTCACCCACCGCTCACAGCTGCCCGGCACCGACGACTCCACCCCTCTGCTCGCCGTCGCCCGCAGCGGAAGCAGCGCCAGGGGCATCCTCAGCCTCACCCCCGACGACCTCATCACCGCTTGGGCGTGACACTCCCAGGGCCGTTCCCCGGCAGTAATCGCGTTCGTGCCCCATCCGTGCCCTTCAGAGCGGTAACCAGCGGTCAATCACGGCGCTGATAGGCCAGGGGGATCGCAACCTCTGGCGACAGAGGTGCAGGTCACAGCGCGAGCAGATGGGGAAAGCACCGGTGATTCCCAAGCTCAGAGCGCGAATTCGATTCTCGTCACCCGCTCTATGAAGCACTACCTGAAGCCCCAGGCCGACAGCCTGGGGCTTTGGTGTTGCTCAAGTCCGATCGAGCGCCCTGTGTACCCGTTCTGCACCCAACACGTCCGTCGGCTTCTTCAGGTCGCCAGCACCCCACGAGCACATATGTCAACTATGATAGTTGTTATATGCTTCAGCGTATGGAGACGAAGACGTACACAACCATCGACCTGCGCAAGGGGATGGGCGAGATCCTGGACCGGACCCGGATCGCCGGTGAGGCCGCCGCCATCACCCGTAAGGGGAAGACGGTCGCCTACTTGGTGCCGGCCGAGTGGTTCGAGCAGATGGCCCGTCGGCACCAGTCGCACGAGGACCGGCACGAGGCCGCCTGACCCACCCTCCATACCAAGGAGCCCGAACCATGCCCGCCCATGCACTCCACTTCGATGGGTACGAGGGGGAACCCCTGCGGTTGCCACCCATGCCCGAACACACGCCTCAAGCACTTCGGTTGGCGATTCAGGAACACACTCCGCACCTCCTCCCGGACTTTGAGGCTCACTGGAAGCGCGTCATCGGCGACGCCTTCAACATCACCCCCGTGCCGGCCTTCATGCGTCTGTGGTGGACGCAGTACGCCATCGCGCGGAATCCCGTCCTCGACTCGCACCTTCGCGACCTCGAAGCCCGCGCCGCCAAGTCCGAGGACCCCGAGGAGTCCATCCGGCTTCTGGAGGAGTACAGCCGTCTCCGGCACGAAGCCGCCGAGAGGAAGCCCGGAGAGTGATCGACGAACCACTCCGGCCGCCTTGGCAAATGGACTGGACGAAGCAGGCGCAGCACGACTTCCAGGACATGCCCGCCGAAGGCAGTGACCTGGTCATGAGTGCCCGTGCGGAACTGGTCAGTGCCGAAGACCCGTACTTTCGGGGAATCGACGCCGATGCCTCGCTCCCGCACTGGATGACCGTCCGACCGCTGGCCTCCACGAGCCCCGGTGGCCCCCACATCGTGGACCTGGCCGGCGGACGCGGCTGGCTCATCTACACCTTCATGCGCCGCCACGCCGACCCACAGATCGTCGTCACCGAAGCCTTCTGGGCCTGACGTCTGCGCCACCGCGGCGTCTGCACCACGGGCGGCTTCCTTTTCCTGTCACCCGCTCCGGCGAAGAACCTCAGGTTGATGACCTGCCGTCGACGTGCCCCGCCCGTGCCTCGATGGCGCTACCTCTACGATCCACTCGGCCGCCACACCGCCAAACAACGGCTCGCTTCCGACGGCGTCACCGTGGCCGAGCAGGTGAGCTTCACCTGGGACGGCAACACCCTCTGCGAACAGACCACCACCTCCGCCGACCTACCTCACCCGGTCGCCCTCACCTGGGACCACTCCGGCATGCGCCCGATGGACACCGGCCCCCTGGGAATGGCGCGCCGGCTGGAGGGAACGGGCCTGGTGATGATCGGCCTGGGCCGCTATGGCGCGGGGAGCTTCGACTTCACCCTCGACGTCAACTCTGCCTGAGCGCGCCCGCACCACCACATCTCGCGACACAGAGGGGAGCGCGAGTTCGATTCTCGTCACCCGCTCTTTGAGCTAAGGCCCTGGTCAGCGACCGGGGCCTTTCGCTTGCCCGCCAGAGGCACTGCTGCGGGTTCTCACCCGCACGCGCAGAAGCCGGACCATCCCGCGCATACTCCAGTATGCTTACCGAATGTCCTCAACGACTCGCATCACCGTCACGCTCCCCAGCGATCAGGTCGCGGAGCTGCGTAAGCTCACGGACAACGTCTCCGGCTACGTGGCGGAAGCCGTAGCCCGCCAGATCCGGCACCAGCTCCTGGGCGACGACCTTCGCCGGCACGAGGAGGAACACGGACACTTCAGCGACGAGGAGCTCGCCGAGGCCCACGCGAAGATCTTCGGCGCCGCCGGCTCCTCCGAGAACGCGGACACCGCGTGAGCGAGCGCATCGAGACCGTCGTCCTGGACTCGGAAGGGCTCTCCGCCTGGATCGCGCAGGACCGCAAGCTCCTCGCAATGCTGCAGGTCTTCCACGACATGGGAGCCGACCTGGTGATCGGGGCGAACACCATCGTGGAAGTCAGCCACTCACGCACCAACGTGCCTCGCCTGAACTGGGCCCTGTCCCGTGTCAAGGTGGAGCCGGTCACCGAACAAACCGCGAAAGCGGCAGCGGAGCTCCTCAAGGGCGTCGGACTGCACGGGCACAAGTACGCCATCGACGCCACGGTCGCCGAGGTCGCCCTGCGCCAGCCGAAACCCGTCGCTCTGCTGACGTCCGACAGCGACGACATGGCCAAGCTCTGCGGCAACCGGGCCCGCATCATCCCTCTCTGACCCGCCGGCCCATCCTGAGCACGCACCTTGGCAGGACCCGTTGCGCTGCCAGCGCATCCTCAACAACCCGCATCACCGTCATGCTCCCCAGCGACCAGGTGGCGGAGCTCCGCACGACACCTCCGAACTGCCCGGGACCACGCCCGTCCCCGCCCCTTGGCGGTCTGAACCGCCCAGGGTTCGGTAGAGACCTCAGATTGTGGTGGTGACCTGGGTTTCGTGGTCGCGAGATAGCAAGAACGGAGGGCGAGGAGTGTGGCCGCCGCCGAGTCGCCAGGCTGGCTCTACCTGGCCACCGTCATCGGCATCGCCTCCCGCCGAGTGGTCGGTGGGCAACCGCCGATCACCTGCGGACCGACCTGGTCGCCGGCGCTCCCGAAGCCGCTTGCCGGGCGCCTCGCCCCATCCGTCCGGTGATCTTCCCTTCGGATCGCGGCTGCCAGGGCGGATGCAACCAGCCAGCAGTTCGCTTCCCTGGCCGGGGAGTTCGGAGCCGGAACAGTCGGGTTCGCGGTCAGGGACCAGGCTGAAGAGATCCAGGATGGAGGTAACGGGTCCACCTGTGTCCGAAGAGGCCAAGCAGCACCAGCACAGACCAGGCGGTGCCAACCGCTACGGTCGCCATGTCAGGAAGCCCAGGTATGGAGCCGCCGGGGTCCTGCTGCTCGCCGTTCGCGGCAGATCAAGCAGCCGCAGGGCATCCTCGACCGGCTCCGAGTCCCGCCGTTCCCACCCCTCGCAAGGACAAGGATCATGAATGCAATGCGGAAGTGGCCCATCGGGGCCACAGCGGTCCTCGCGCTGATATTGACCGCCTGCTCCACGAACACCGGCCCCACGGACAAAGCTGATCACACGGACACCGGCAAGGGCGCCGCCGCTGACCACGATGCGCACGCGACGCCGATCAGGCATGTCCATGGCCTCGGCATCGACCCCGCCGACCAGCGGCTCTACGTCGCATCCCACGACGGCCTCTTCACCACCGGCAAGGGCGGCACCGCCGTACGGGTCGGTGACAGCGAGGACGACTTCATGGGCTTCACCGTGGTCGGGGCGAAAACGTTCCTGGCCAGCGGTCACCCCGCCCCCGACGCCACCGCCGGCCAGGCCAACCACGGCCTGATCGAGAGCACCGATGCCGGGAAGACCTGGAAGCCCCGCTCCCTCGGCGGCGAGGCCGACTTCCACGCCCTCGAACTGGCCCAGGGCGCCATCTACGGCTACGACAGCACCAGCGCCCTGCTGCGCGTGAGCAAGGACGGCGCCACCTGGGACGACCGCGCCCGCATCCAGGCGCTGGACATCGCCGTGAGCCCCGGCGACCCGGACACCGTGCTGGCCACCACCGCCGACGGCCTCGCGAAGAGCACGGACGGCGGCACGACCTTCGCCGCGGGCCGCCAACCCGCCATGGCCTTCGTCTCCTGGGCGACACCGGACGCCCTGTACGGACTCGACGACTGGGGCGGGCTGCACCGAAGCAACGACGAAGGCACCACCTGGCACAAGACGGGCACCGTGCCCGGCGGGCAGGCACAGGCGCTGACAGCGGTCACCGACCGGCGCGTCCTGGCCGCCGGCCAGGACGGCGTCTACGAGTCCACCGATGGCGGCAAGTCCTTCACGAAGCGACTCGCGGTCGCCTCCGGCGACGCCCACTGACCCGCCCCGGTGGAAAGCGCCGCCAGGGCATGGCCTCACCCTGGCGGCGCCGCGTTCCATCCCGGCCAGCCGGGTGGCGCGAGCGCTGTCCACGTAGCAACCGGCGCCGTCACCGAGCTGCAGAGCCATTGGACGACCTCCCTCAGCAGCATCCAGGGCCCCGTCTTCTCGCCCGACGGCACCCGGATCGCCTTCTGCGCCATGGACGACTTCGACCACACCCACAGCACCTACGCCGTCGACGCCGCCGGCGGAAAGAACCTCCAGGTCCTCACGGACCAGGCGGTGACCCCCACCGACTGGCTGAACAGGTAGCCGGGACGCCGGCCGCGTGCCCCGCTGGCGCCGGCGGCCGGCCGTCCCGTCGCCGGCGGGGTGCACGGCGGGCGCGACGGACGGCTGCGACAGCAGGAGCATGGACGCGTTGCTGCCGTCCGCCCAAGGCGAGTCACCGGACGCAGCATGATGCCGGGCGCGATGGACGGTTCGGGAGAGCTCGGAAGCATCTGCCGAGTGATCCCCGAGCCCGGAGTCATCGCACGGGGAAGCCGAAGGAGTACCCCTGCTGCTCGAGCCAGGGCAGCACCTCGCGCAGAGCGGCCAGGGTCTGAGAGCGATCCCCTCCCGCGTCGTGGAAGAGGACGGTCGGCCCGTTGGAGATCTGACTCTTGACGGTGGCGACCATGCTGTCCACACCGGGATGCTCGAAGTCCTTGGTGTCGACGTTCCAGCCCAGCGGTCGCATCCCCCGGGACGCGGCGAGCTGTCGGCTGTACGGGGTGAAGGCACCGCCGGGGGCCCGGTAATACTGCGAACGGACGCCTCCGGACGCCTTGATGATCATGCGTTCGGCATCCAGGATCTGCTGGGACTGGTAGGCCTCGGACCGGGTGTCCATGGTGGTGTCGTGCGAGACCGTGTGGTTGCACAGCCGGTGCCCGTCCGCAACGACCGCCTTGACCAGGTCCGGGTACGCCTGGGCCTGCGTACCCACCATGCAGAACGTGGCCTTCACCCCGCTGTCCTTCAGCAGTTGCAGCACCCGCGGCGTCCAGACCGGGTCCGGGCCGTCGTCGATGGTGATGTTGACGCCCCGTGCGCCGCGGTCCGAGGCGTGCGCGATCTCCGCCGCCACCTTGGTCACGGGCGGGGCGACACGCGCTTGCGGCTGCCGCGCTCCGGCGGGGTCGGCCTGGGCGGTCCACACCGAGGTGGCAGCGGCCACCGCCGTCACCCCGAGCGCCGCCGCGAGAAGCCGGCCGTGCCATCCCCTTCCCTTGTGCTTTGCCATGTCTGCCCGCCCCTTTTGTTACCGCCGTCGATGCCGTGCCCCTATGAAGACATACGAACGCCCGTAGGCGTTCTCTCTGTTACGGAGTGCAGACGAAGCCGCAGAGGGCCGGCGACAAACGCGGGAGTTCCGCGACGGGCGAGGGGGCCAACGGCCTCGCGGACGTACCCGCGAGCCGTTCGCGAGGAACTGCGGCGGTCCGGTTCCACGTCGCACTTCACCGGCGCCGACTGCCACGGACGAAGAGGAGCCCGTCAACAAGCTGACGGGCTCCCGCGAAGATCGAGACTTAATCTGACATCAGGTCAGATCGTCGGTGTCTCATCGACGACCTCCTTGTGCGGTTCGACGACGAACTTCCAGCCCTCGCTGGGCTCCAGGAACCGCACTCGGGTCGGGAAGATGTCCAGGGCCCGGCGATCGCGGTTCTGACCGTTCGTGTTCTTCCGCCCCCGGGCCGGCTCCTCGTACAGGTCGACCTTGACGTCCGGCACCGCGACGGTTTCCTCGCTCCAGCGCTGAACGATCCCGGCACCGAACGCCTCCCGTGCGGCGGCGTAGAGCGAATCCAGGGACTCCTTCCTACCGTCGGGCACAAAGAGGGCGAGGTTCAGGAGGACGCCTGCGCTCTGGAGAACCTCGATCTTTTCCCCCGCCTTGTCCGCAATCCAGATCCCGCGCTCTTCGGCATTATCAGGAAGCACATGTACTTCCTCACCGAAAATCGTCCTGGCGGTGAAGGACCCTCCCTCGAAATTCTTCCCCGGCTTCGTGAGGAAAGCCGGGGCGTAGCAGTCGAGAGGAAGGCCATCCATCTCCGCCGAGACGAAGATGGCGTCCTGGAGGCCCAATTCTGAAGCCTCTCCAGCCGTAAGACGTCGAGCCGCAACCTTCTCGGTATTCACGCCATTCCCCTTTTTTCGTGGCGTCCTGTAAATTCATTCGACTATATCACGAAAACGAAGAGGCAGTCTCTTTACTCGCACCGCGCAGCCCACTGATATAAAGTCGGCCCTCTGAGCCTTTCCATCCGAAAGGCGGCAGTCAAACCCTCTCCGATCGTCGACGAAACGCAGCCCTGTAGGGAAATAAGGGTTCACTGTTTCGGCGGCTTCGGAAACAGGTCGGCGGCCAAGTGAAATGCGAGCGGCCCTGGCGAATGGCGGCCTGCCGAAAGAAGTGACCCATTCGTGTTCCCGGCCGGGGCAGACCCTCGCGTGCGCAGCCGCGGCGAGCACCTCATCGCCCACACTCGCTGAGAGGGGGCGCGCATGTCAGGAGACGTCGCGACGGACTTCCGAGGTACGAGCTCACAGATCGCCTGACAGCGCCTACGACTCCAACCGCACCGCCTTTGCCATCGGGCGCGGGCGGCAGGAACGCGGAGTGGGGTCCCGTCATGACCGATGCGACGTCGATTACTGCGTGTGCGCACCTGCCGGCGTCCGGCGGGTGCGCAGCACTTCAGCCTCCGCGCCCCCGCGCCGTGAGTTCACCGTTCGACGCACGTGGTGAATCAACCGATCAGTCGGTGCGGCGGTATTCGGCATTGATGCGCTGTGCCTCTTCGAGCTGGTCCTCAAGGATGACAATGCGGCAGGCGGCCTCGATGGGGGTCCCGTTGTCGACGAGTTCCCGGGCGCGGGCTGCGATGCGCAACTGGTAGCGGGAGTAGCGGCGGTGTCCGCCCGCGGAGCGGAGCGGCGTGATCAGGCGGGCTTCGCCGATGGCACGGAGGAATCCCTGCGTGGTGCCGAGCATCTCGGCGGCCCGACCCATCGTGTAGGCGGGGTAGTCGTCGTCGTCAAGACGGCCGAACGAGTCGTCTGCTGTCATCTGCACCTCTCTGCGGAACGCGTGGAGGGGCCCTGGTGCCATTGGCACCAGGGCCCCGAAGGAACTGCTACACCATCTGCCGGCCCTGATACTGCGCCGGCCCTCTGTTTCCGCAGACACGACCACAATGCCGTCGCGTGTGCGGGGATCGCGGTTGCTTGACCGGAGACCACCTCACTATCGATGTCCTGCGGTACCCGGGCCCAGTCATTCCGCCCGGGCGATCCTGATGGCGCGAGGCTCCTCCGTTCTTCCCTCTGGACGAACTGACCACTTCACTGCAACTGCGTACTTCCGGTGATGCGTACTGCGTACTGCTGGTGACCTGAAAGAGCGCCACTCTCCGACAGCCAGCCCCGTCGCCCGTCCTGCATCTGCTCTGGCTCAGAACCCCACTGCCGAACCTCCCGGCACGCGCGCCCGCAGCCGACGCCTTTACCGAGGAACCGCTGAGTACCGCACTGCTGATACCGCGAACTTCACTTACCTACTGATCTGGTACTGCGTGAACTGCTGTCCTGCTTCTGGCGGCCCCTGACCACTGCGGGCCACCCGGTCCGGTCGTCAGTCCCGTCGCCGTCCTGCAACAACCCTGGCTTCGGAACTCCACCACCGCACCGTCTTGCGGCTAAGCGTTACTGCTACCTGGCAGTTCGTCTCTGCCGGGCCTTGCTCGATCTCGGCTACGAGAGAAACCATAGCCACCACACGACCCAATGTCTACTCTCGCTGAGATAGATTTCCATGCGCTAGGCAGGGAGATAGTCCGACTCGACCACCGAGGAGGCGCGGGCGGTCCGCGGCAGCCGAGGCCACCTCGTCCGACCAGCATCGATACGCACGGCTCGATGGCGCGAACAGCGCGGCCTCCCCGCCTGGCCCTGCGGTCCGTCGGCCTGCCGGAGAATCCGGAGGAGCGTGCACGGATGGCTGCCGGAACCGCGGTACCGGCAGCCCCTGTCGTCCGCCGTGCTCGGCACCGAGGCCGTGCGCCTCGCGGAACTACGGGACTGGTCCGCGTACTGGGAAGTCGTCTGCGCCGCGCCGCCGGCCGACGCGTTACGGCTGGTCCGACGGCTTCCCCGGCACGGCTGCCACCCCGCGTCCCGCTCGGACCGGAGCTGTTGGCCTGGCTCCCTACCGCCTCCCCCCGCCGCGCCCTCGCACTCAACCGGGTGGCGGTGACGCCCGGTGGAGACCGACTGGTCCTGTGCGACGGCCACCGCCTCATCGCCACCGACGCCGCACTCACCAGGGCGCTGGCCGCCGCCGCCGTACCGCAGGAGCACGCGGACGTCTCGGGACCGATCTTCGCGGACGACGACCTTCTCGTCACGGCGGGGAACCACGGCGGCCTGACGCTATGGCGGTTGGACGAACTCGGGCTGGAGCCGGTGGCCCGACGGGACACCGTCCGGCTGTCCGAGCTGTTCGCCGTGCCGGAGTGGGGTGTGGTCGGGGGCAAGGCGGGCTCCGAGGCGCGTATCCACTTCTTCGACCCGGCCAACGGCCTCGCACCGGTCGCGGGCCCGGCCGCCGTCGTCGGCGACGGCGGCCGTCTCAAGGCCGTCATGACAGCCCCCAACGGGCGCTACGTCGTCTACTCCGGCCGGCTCGACGCCGGCGAGCCGATCGGACGGCGCTCCTTCGCCTGGCTCACCAGGATCCACGATCTCCACCACCCCGGCGCGATCCTCCAGAACCCCCTGGGCGCCCTCGCCGCCCCCCAGCTCGACGCCCTCTCCCACGCGACCGCGGCCTCCTTCCAGCAACGCGACCTCTTCCGCCTGGCCTGCACCCTCGGCTGCCGTCCGTGAGTGAGCTGGTGAAGGGCGCGGGGCCGGTCGGCCGGTGACTCCGGCGTATCCGCGCCCCATCGACGCCGGTCTGACGGTGTTCACCTGGGCTCTTGGGGGTGCGCGAGGCAGTGGGCAGGCTGAAGGCGCACGCGGACGGGCGGCGACACTACCGCTGACCGTCCGGGGTGGCTTTCAGCGTCTCCCGTATGACGGCCACGCCCTGCTCGACCATCTCGCCGATGGGGCCGCCGAGTTCGTCGGGCACCACGTCTGTCGTCCAGACGAACCGGCTGCGCCCTCCGGTGTCGGCGAGTACCCGCATCGAGGCGTGATGGTGCTTCGGTGTCATCGCGCCGCCGACCACCGCGTAGGCCACCCTGCGGGCCTCCTCGTCGATGTCGACGATCAGCTCGTGCACGACGAGACCGTTCGCGAAGGTCACGATCCTGATGTCCGCCTCCATGCGGGTGTCCGTGACGAAGCCCGGCGCCAGGCACCGGTGCACGGCCCCCACCTCGCGCAGGGCCTCCCAGACGTTCTCCGGGGAGTTGTCGATCAGGAATTCCTTGTGGATGTGAGCCATGTGAGCTTCTCCTGTCGGGTGATCGGTCCCCGCCGGCGGTACGGGGTGAAGGGCTGCGCTCAGCTTCCTCGTCCCACCCGTCCCGGTCTTGAAGATTCTTGCGCGGGGTGACTGTCCGACCCCCGGCGTAGCGTTCGAGGGTGCTCACCTCCACCGTTCTCGCCACCCGGCCCGGCTTCCGCGTCACCGCGGTGAACTGCCGTGACGACCACACCCTGTGGTCGGAAACGGAGGTGCGCGAGGACTACCGGGTCGTACTCGTGCGCCGCGGCCGGTTCCGCAGGCAGACGGCCGGCACCTCGGCCGATGTCGACCCGACCGTGGCCTATCTCGGCATCCCGGGCGAGGAGGAGCGTTTCGCGCACCCGGCCGCCGGGGGCGACGCGTGCACATCGATCAGCCTGACGCCCGAACTGTGGAGGGTCGTGGCCGGTGAGGGCGCCCGCCCGGCTCGGCAGAGCGTCTACGTGGACGCCCGTCTCGACCTGGCCCACCGCCGCCTCTGCGCGTCCGCACGCACCGGCGACGTGGACCATGCGGTGACCGAGGAATTACTCGGTCTTCTCTCCGCCACCGTCGGCCAGGCCGTCGACGGAGCCGTTCCGCCCGGTGTCCGTCCCGGCCGGGACGAGGCGGCGCTCGTCGCCGCTGCCCGGCATGCGATCGGCGCGTCCCACCCCGCCTCCGAGGGGCTTCTGCCACTCGCGGAGCTCCTCGGCGTCTCGCCGTACCGTCTGAGCCGCTCCTTCACCCGCGAGCTGGGCGTCTCGCTGACCCGCTACCGCAACCGGGTCCGTGTCGGCCGGGCCCTCGACCGTCTGGACGCGGGCGAGGACAGCCTCGCCACCCTCGCCGCCGACCTCGGCTTCTCCGACCAGGCCCACCTCTGCCGGACCTTGCGCCAGTACCTCGGCCACACACCCACGGCACTGCGTCGGCTCCTCGCCGCGCGCCCGCCGACACCCGTGCACCAGGACGGACACCTGCGCGGCCCCTCGGATTCCGGGTGATCCGCGTACACCGCAACAGCGCCTGTGCGTGACTGGGTTGACCGGCCCGGCGGGTATCTGCTGCGTGCCGACCGCGATGAACTGGACGCGGCGCGTTTCGAGGATCTGGCGGGGACCCGCGTTCACCGGGATCGCCGACGTCCCGGCTCTGGCCTCGGAGGCCGCCCGCCTCGACGAGTCGCGGCTCGGCGTACTCGAAGAGCGGATCGGCGTCGGCCTCCGGCTGGGCCGTCCGACGAGGGCGACGCGTACCGCAACAGTCCGGTCGTGGGTGCTCGTATGAATCTCGGTGGTGGGGGCGGTGACGCCGCCGTTAGCATCCGCTGATGACGATGTCGGCGGACGAAGCGTTCAACGATGCAGTACGCCGAGCCGACCTCGGAGCACTGTCCGGTCCCTCGGACACCGGGGTGTGCACGCCGGCCGCTCTCGGTCGGCTGATCCGGCACGGTGATCCTGAGGTTCGGCGTCGGGGACTGGTCCTTCTCGCCGAACGCGTCAGGTCGGGCCCGGCCCTCGGCGCACACGTGGGGGCCGAGTACGCGGCGTTGCTGCCTGGGTCGGTGTCGGTGGTAGGGGCGGGAGCGCCGGAGACGGCGCTCGTGCTGGCGGGGCTCTACGAACGGCTCGGCCCGTTCCTGGGAGGGCGTTCGTGGCCCCGGTGGCGTACGGCCGGGTTGCCCGTACGGGTACGGATCGCCTGGTTGCGTGCCGAACTGCTCAACGACCCGTCGGTGATCCGTGACGAACCTCCGGGTGAACTGCTCTACCAGGCCGTCCGGGACGTGGATGTCACCGAAGCGCACCGGCCCGCGGAGTTCGTGGACGCGTTGGTGGACAGCGGTGACCCGGCGTTGTGGCTCCAGGCACTGCGGCTGGCCCGGCAGGGTCTGCGGGCGGGGCTGCTGGCCCCCGTCCGCGTCCGCGCGGTCGTGAGCGGCCTGCTCGGCGGCGGCGGAGCCGTCACCGAAGCGGCACTCGCCGAACTCACCGAGTCGTGGGCGGCGTTGGACCCGCTGCCGCCTGGCAGGCTGGCTCCGTTCCTTGCCGTCGGCCCGGTGAGCGCCAGGCCGAAGGTCGCCGAGGCCGCCCTCGCCGTCGCAGCCCACCACGGGCACGGTGACCTGGTACGGCAGGTCGCCGGTGATCCCGACCTGCCGCCGGGGCTCCGTCGCCGAGCGCTGGAGCTGCTCGGCGATCTGGCGGTCCGGGGTGACATCGGTGACCTGACGGCGCTGGCCGTGCGCGACCCGCTGCTGTTCGGCGCTGCCCTCGTCACCTGCCTGCGCGGGCTGCACCGGCGCGGGCACTTCGCGGAGGCCGGACACGTGCCGTCCCTCGTCGCCCTGGCGCTGGCGGACCACACGGTTCCGCCTGTCGAGGTCGCGACGATCCTGTTCACCTGCCGCGAGGTGCTGTTCCGCGTCCTGGTGGACGCGGAACCCGGCGACCCGAGCTGGCCCCGGCGGCTCGCGCTGCTGGTCGCCCTGGCCGGGCAAGGCACGGGAGAGCTCCCGATCGGGGCCGCGATCACCCGCGTACTGCCGGTGGCGCCCGCGCCGAGGCCGTTCCTGGACGCGATCCGCGTGATCCGGCACGTGGATGCCGAAGAGGCCGTGATCGCCCTGCTGCCGTCCGCGCCCGCTGCGGCTCTGGAGGCTCTGGAGGCCATCGGAGGGCACCGGACGGTACGGGCGCTGAGGGACGGGCTCGGACTGGGCGCACCGGAGAGCGAAGGTGCGCCGGAGGGCGAAGGTGCACCGGCGAGCGGAGGCGCACCGGAGAACAAAGGTGCGCCGGAGGGCGAAGGTGCGCCCGCAGCCGATATCGCGCCCCACCTGCGAGCCGTACGGACCCGGGCCCTGGAGCTGCTGTGGCATCTGACGGGGGAGGCCGGGGGCGCGGGGAACGCGGCCCAGCGGCGCGCCCTCCTCGTACGCCTCGATCCCGCCGACCTGCCGCCGCGCATCGCCGCCGACCTCGGCGGACCGGACGAACAGGAACTCGCCCTGCTCGGCGCGCACATGGACCCGGGCAATCCGGTAGCGGCACTGTGCCGACTCGCGGCCCACGGCAGTGCCGGGCCGCTCCCGGTCATCGCCGGCCTGCTCGCACGCGTCGTGACCGAGCTGGCGGCCTCCCGCGTACCGGGCGCGGCCGCCCCCGGAACCCGAGGCGAACCCCCGGTCCGTGAACCCGCCGTGCCGCAGGAGGTGGTGGACGCCCTGCACGCCCTGGGCCGCCGTCTCCACGAGCGGAGAAAGATCCGGCCGTCCTGTCTCCTGGACGCAAAGGACGCACAGTCCGCCGGTCACGCACTCGTCGCCACGACAGCGCTGGACCTGCTGGAACGACCGGGGCTGTCCGACTCCGAGCAGGCGATCCTGCTCGAACTGCTCCTGCGGGCCCCCTACTTCCGGACCCGCGCACGCGTGCACCGCATGCTGCGGCACCGCGACCGGCATGTACGCAAGCACGTGATCGCACTGCTCGCCCGCGACACCGGGGGCGACGACGCCCAGGCGTTGTCGGCGACCTTGATCGCGCTCACCACGGCCGGGGACGTCCAGACCGTCCGGCAGTCGCTCCTCGCCCTGGGGCACGCCGGAGCCCGCTGGGCCTGTTCCGCGGTCGCCGCATGCCTCGACCATCCGAACATGAACATCAAGAAGACCGCCGCCGCGGTGCTGGTACGCATCGGTACACCGGCGGCGGTCCCGAAACTGCTCCTCTGGCTCGGCCGTCACGACAATCCCGGGCTGCACTCCACGATCGCCGAAGCACTCCGTACCGTCCTCGGCACGGCGTACGCGGCGACACTGGTCGCCGCCGCCGAACGCGGTGACAGCCCCCGCACCGTGGGACTGCTGCTGGAGGCACTCTCCGGCGAACTCTCGGCGCGCTCCGTCCGCGCCTTGGACGACCAGGCCTCACCGGTCGCACCGGCCCTGCTCGCCCTGGTGGCGAACGGCCGGGTCACCCTCACCGAGGGGACGGCCGAAGACCTCGCCGCACCGCTGGCCAGGCACGGCATCACCCCGCCCACCGGGTATCGGCCGACGGGCGGCGACGGCAGCGACAGGCCCGACCCCGACGTCACTTCGCCGGCCACGGAGGGCTGGCATCCGTCGATCGCGCTGCGCGTCGCCCAGAGGGCGAAACCCCCGCTCCCCGACCGGCTGTGGACGCTGCGGCCCCTGCTCCCGGACTGGCTGCGGCTTGCCGGCGCCGAACCCTCCGCGCGGCAGCGGTTGGTGCGGTTCGCGATGCGGCTGTGCCCCGCCCCCTGGACCGATGCGGAACTGACGGCGTTCGCCCAGTTCGCTCAGGTCCTGACCGACGCGCTCCGCGAAGCCTCGGACCAGGACCGGCAGGACCTCGTCGCGGTGCTCGCCGCCGCGGCACCCAAGCTGACGGCGGCCAGAAGGCCTGCGGTCGCCGACGCCGTACGATCGCTTCCTCCCGGTCCTGCGGGACCCACCTCCACCCTCACCCTGCTGCGCCGCCTCGACGCCGTGCTGGTCCGCGCCGATCTCGAACAGGCCCTCGCCGCCGCGCGGCTCGGCGGCGCCCCGTGGCCGGCCGAGGCCGCTGTACTGAGGGAAGCCTTCGGCGTCGACAAGCCCTCCGCGCACTCCGTACCCGCTGAGGTCCGGGCGTGGCGGGCCGCGCTGGACGCGGCGGTACGCACGCCGAACGCCCTGGCCGCCTTCCGCAGGGCTCAAGACGGCACGGCCGGCTCCCGGGACCGTCTGGCCGCACTGGTCGAGGCGTACTCCCCGGCCGCCCCGGAGGTCCGTACGGCCCTCATCGACTGGATGACCGTTCTCCAGCCCCTCGACGCACCGCCCTGGACCCTCACCGAGGCCGCCCGCCCACCGGCGCCGCCCACCCCACGCACCCTCCGCATCGACGATCTCGACCAGCCCCGTTCGACCGCGCTTCGGGAACGGCTGCTGACCATGCTGCGGGGACCGGCTCCGGACCGCAGGGAGACGGCGGCCCTGGCCCTCCTCACGTGGCCCGAGCCTGCCGCCACCGTGCCCGTGCTCCGAGCGTTTCTCCAGGGCCGCATCGACCTGCCGGCCGGCGCCGGTCCCGTGTTGGCCCGCACGCTGGCGGTCATGGGTGAGGCAGAACTCAGGGCCGACGGCATCCTGCGCAGCAGGGTGGCCGCCGTCGCGGCGAAGCTCGACCCGTGTGACCTCGAACCGCTGATCCCGCTGCTGCTCGAATGGTGGGAGGACGGCCCGCCCGCGACCACCTCGGCAGCCGCGGACGCGCTGCTCCACGTTCCCGCCGACGTGCTGGCGACGCACCTCGGCGACCAACTCACGGACGGGTCCTGGGGGTACCTGGACCTGCTCGTCGGCCGCCCGCTCCTGCGTACCTCCGCGCTGACCACGACCTGCCGGCGGCTGCGGGCGGAGGGGCGCGACCACCTGGCGGACCGGCTGCGTCCCGTCGACGGACCGCTGCTCGGTCCGCACGCCGCACCACAGGCCCGGACCACCCCCGCCGAAGACACGCACCGCCCGTCCCCCCCTTCCCCGCCTTCCCCTCCGGAGCTGCTGCGCCTGGCCCGGACCGGCACCCCCGAGCAGGTACGCCGCGCACTCACGCAACTGACCGAGGCGGACCGCGCCCAGGTGCCGGTCCCCGAACTGCGCACGCTGATCGGCGAGTTGCTGCACCACGCCAAGCCCGGAGTACGTCTCCACGCGCACCGGACCTCGCGGGTGACGATGGACCGGCCGACCCACCTGGGCCATACCTCGGTGCTCCTGGAGGACCCCCAGCCCAGCATCGTGCGCACGGCGGTCCACACCCTCTGCCACGCCGCCTGGGCCCCCGCGATCCCCGCTCTGGCTGCCCTGCTCGAGCATCCGCATCCCGTGGTCCGCACGGCGGCGACGGAGGGACTCCTCACCCTGGGCGCTCCGACGGTCCCCGCCCTCAGGCACGCCGCCGACCACGCCCGCCCCGACAAACGGTCGGTCTACACGGACGTGCTCCAGCAGATCAGGTCCACGCAGGAGTGACGCCCGCAGCGCACTGAGCACTGCGACCCGCGAAGTTGTCGCCCCGGTCCCGGACCGTGAGCGCACGCACACACACATGGACATTGACCATGTGCGCGACCGTTGACGTGACCACGACACGCGCTTACTGTCCACAGAAAGCGCTTGCTGTCCTTGCTCGAGCGGCTTGGTCGGCCCGTCCGTTCATGCACCCGGACAGGCCGTTGCCACCGTCCCACACCCGAACCGCCGCAGAAGGGGGTCGGCCGCAACCGACTCCCGCCGCCTCTCCCCCCTCCTCCCCTCTCGGTACCAACCCCCCTCTGGAGACGAACGATGCAACTGAAACCCGTCATCGCGTGCGTCAGCCTGCTGGCCGGCACTCTCGTCGCGGTATCCGGCACCTCGGCTCAGGCCGCAGCCGTCCGATACGAGGCCGAGCGCTCCCCCGCCGTCTGCAGCGGCGCCATCGAGTCCGAGTGGGGCGGCTACTCCGACACCGGCTTCTGCAACGCCGGCAACGCGGTGGGCGCCCACGCGCAGTTCACCGTGAACGCCGCCGCGGCCGGCACCGCGACCGTGCAGGTGCGCTTCGCCAACGGGACCACCACCGCACGGCCCGCGAATGTGACGGTCAGCGGCTCGGCAGCCGGGTCCGCGTCCTTCCAGGGCACAGGAACCTGGGCGACCTGGGCGACCAAGACGCTGACCGTGCCGGTACGGGCGGGCAGCAACACCATCCAGCTCAGCCCGACCACCGCCACCGGGCTGCCCAACATCGACTACGTGGACGTGGAGGTCCAGGCGGGCGGCGGCACCACGCCCCCGCCGGCCGGCACCACGCTGTACGTCGCACCGAACGGCACCGACAGCGCGGCCGGGACGGAGGCCGCTCCGACAACGCTGGCCTCGGCGCTCGCCCGCGTCCCGTCCGGGGGGCAGATCTACCTGCGCGGCGGAAAGTACGCGCTCGCGCGGACCGTCACCATCGCGCCGGACAACAGCGGCACCGCGAGTGCCCCCAAGCAGCTGTCCACCTACCCGGGCGAGACCCCGGTGCTGAACTTCGCCGCCATGACCGAGGACCCCGCCAACCGCGGGCTCGCCGTGAACGGCTCGTACTGGAACATCGAAGGACTGGTCGTCGAGCACGCCGGTGACAACGGGATCTTCGTCGGTGGCAGCAACAACACCATTGAGCGGACGGTGACGCGCTTCAACCGCGACACCGGCCTGCAGCTCTCACGGATGGCCTCCACCACCCCGCGCGACCAGTGGCCGTCCGACAACCTCGTCCTCAGCGCGCAGTCGCACGACAACGCCGACTCCGACGGAGAGGACGCCGACGGCTTCGCCGCGAAGCTCACCGTCGGCTCCGGCAACGTCTTCCGCTACGCCGTCGCACACAACAACATCGACGACGGCTGGGACCTCTACACCAAGACCGACACCGGCCCCATCGGCGCCGTGACCATCGAGGACTCCCTCGCCTACGAGAACGGCACACTGAGCGACGGCAGCCAGAACTCCAGCGGCGACCGCAACGGCTACAAGCTCGGCGGCGAGGACATCAAGGTCAACCACGTCGTCCGGCGCAACATCGCCTACGACAACGGCAAGCACGGATTCACGTACAACCGGAACCTCGGCACGATGGCGGTCTCGGACAACATCAGCATCGACAACTCCGAGCGCAACTTCTCCTTCGACGGCGGCACGTCGGTGTTCCGGAACAACGTCTCGTGCCGGAGCGGCAGCGGCACGAACGACAAGACCGTGGGCGACGCCGACGGCACGAACCAGTTCTGGTCCGGCACGAACGGCTCCCGCTGCTCCTCCTACGCAGGCGCCCTGGCCTGGACCTACACCCCGGACGGCCGCCTCGCGGTCACCTTCGGCGGCAACCGCGTGACTCCGTAACCGTTCCCACGCTCAAGCAGAAGGCCCAGGTCACCGACCTGGGCCTTCTCGTTTCACTTCACTTCACTTGTCACGTGGCCCACCATCCCAGCGGACGCCCGGTGCCGGCTCAGTCGTAGCTGAAGTCGCCCACCGTCCAGGCGCTGACGTCCTTGATGGAGACCCGGTACATCCCACCCGTCTCCGGGATGCCGATCGTGCCCTGAAGGATGCGGGCGACATGGAAGTGCAGATGGGTGGGCGGGTCGTGCTTGCCGGTGGGGGTGGTGAAGATGCCGGAGAACTCGCCCAGGCGGGCCGAGTCCGTCAGGACCTCCGAAACACGCTGCCTCCACACGGCTTCGGGAGCCAGTCGGCCGGTGATGACAGCACCACCGGCGACCACGGTCAGGGACATCTGATTGCTGTGCCCGGACTCCACCATGGCGGCGATGTCCACGAGCAGCTCGTCAGTCTTCGACATGAAACCCGAGTCTATTGGCCGGGCCGACCGGCCATCTCTCGGGCCGTCCGGGTGACGGTGCGGCCCCTGTCGCCGGAGGGCGATTACCTCGTCGCCGAGTCCGCGAAAATCTGCGCTGACGAAGGTAGACATTGAGCATCTGGCTGGCTATGGTTTCTCTCGTAGCCAAGGTTGAACGGCCCGGCCGAGGTGAATGGCCGGGCAGCGGTACACGCAGTTCGGTGCGGTCGTGGAGCGTCGAAGCCAGAGTTTTCGCAGGACGGCGACGGGGCTGACGACCGGACCGGGTGGCCCGAAGTGATCAGGGGCCGCCACCAGCAGTACGCCGGCATGGCGCACGCCGTTCGAGGTGCGCCCATGGCTACGCCGGCCGCGCATCTGTCATCCAGAGGGAAAGAACGGAGGATGCAGGCGCCATCAGGATCGCCCGGGCAGGTTGGAAACGGCCCGGGTACCGCAAGACCCCGGAATGGAAGGTGGTTCCCGGTCAAGCAATCGCGATCCCCGCACTCCGGCCCTTCTTCAGGGCGCGGCTGCGGAAACAGCAGGTCGGCGCAGCACTGAGGCCGACAGATGGTGTTGAATTTCCTTCGGGGCCTTGGTGCCGTACGGCACCAAGGCCCCTCGACGCGTTCCCAGGAAGAGGTGCAGATGACAGCGGATAATGCGCTGGGCGGCCGGCTCGACGACGATGACTACCCCGCGTACACCATGGGGCGGGCGGCCGAGATGCTCGGCACCAACGCCGGCTTTCTCCGTGCTCTCGGAGATGCCCGCCTGATCACCCCGCTCCGTTCCGAGGGCGGCCACCGTCGCTACTCCCGGTATCAGCTGCGGATCGCGGCCCGCGCTCGTGAACTCGTCGACCAGGGCACCCCGGTCGAGGCTGCCTGCCGCATCGTGATCCTCGAGGACCAGCTGGAGGAAGCACAGCGCATCAACGTCGAATACCGCCGTACGGCGGCGAAGGCGGAGGCGGAGGCGGGCGAGAGCGCCGGCTGAGCCCCTGCTGTCCTGAGCCCCAGCCCTACCCCTCCTGAGCGCTTCACCGCTCCGGAGCCTCCTGCCACTCCGGAGTTCTCGACTGCTCCGGAGTTCTCTGCTGCTCCGGGGTTCCTCACCGTTCACAGTCGGCCGCCCCGCGCATGTCCGCGTGCGTGCGCGGGGCCGGTGAACGGGGGAACGGGCGGGGAGTGATGCCACCCTCCCCCTCCCGCATTCACCCTCTCGCCCTCGCGCCCTTCCGCGTCCCCACGCGGTCGCGTCAGGCGCCGCCGCGCCGCGCGTAGTGGCGCTGGGCCTTTGCGCGGTTGCCGCAGCCCGCCATCGAGCACCAGCGGCGGGTGCCGTTCTTCGAGACGTCGTAGAAGTGCAGGAACGCGGCGCAGGCCGCCCGGATTCCCGGGGCGCGGCGGCTCGTCGAGTTGAGATCGGGGGCGTACGGGAGATCACGGCGGCCACGCGCCTGCGCTGGTCCCGGCCCGGGTACTCCCGGTTCAATCCACCGGTCACCGCGAGACCTTGACCACACCGTGCGCGGCCGGGGATGGCCGGGACGCACCCGGATGTTGCCACCCGCAGGACACCCACAGGACACCCGCAGCGACTGAACAGGACCTGACGTGACAGACGTACATGCCGACCGCGCCGCGGACACGCTTTCGCGCCCGTTCTCGGTGCGCGGGCTGACCTCGCGCAACCGCATCGCCATGGCTCCCATGACCCGGCAGTTCTCCCCGGGCGGCGTCCCCGGGCAGGACGTGGCGGACTACTACACGCGGCGGGCGGCCGGCGGTGTGGGGCTGATCATCACCGAGGGCACCTACATCGACCACCACTCCGCGGGCACCAGCGACCGCGTCCCGCGGTTCCACGGCGCCGACGCGCTCGCCGGCTGGGCCGCCGTCGCGGACTCCGTGCACCAGGCGGGCGGGGCGATCATTCCGCAGCTGTGGCACGTGGGGGTCACCCGCACCGAGGGTGCCCCGCCCGTCGTGGACGCGGAGCCGGTCGGCCCCTCGGGGGTGTCGCTGGCGGGTGACCCCAAGGGCCGCGCCATGACGCAGAAGGACCTCGACGACGTCGTCACCGCCTTCGCCGACGGGGCGGCCGCCGCCGAGCGCGCCGGCTTCGACGGCGTAGAACTGCACGGCGCGCACGGGTACTTGATCGACCAGTTCCTCTGGTCGGGCACCAACCGGCGTACGGACGCCTACGGCGGCGACCTCGTCGCACGGACCCGTTTCGCGGCCGAGATCGTGGCGGCGTGCCGGGCTGCCGTGTCCGACGCCTTCCCGATCTTCTTCCGGATGTCCCAGTGGAAGATGGACGCGTACGGGGCGAAGCTCGCCGCGACGCCCGGGGAGCTGGAGGCGCTGCTGACGCCGCTGGCCGAGGCGGGTGTCGACGTGTTCCACGCGTCCACCCGCCGCTACTGGCTGCCGGAGTTCGAGGACTCCGACCTGAACCTCGCCGGATGGGTGAAGAAGATCAGCGGCAGGCCCACGGTCACCGTCGGCTCGGTCGGTCTGGACGGTGACTTCTTCGGCGCCTTCCAGGGCATCAGCTCCGGCGTCACCGGCGTCGGACAGTTGCTGGAGCGGTTGGAGCGCGACGAGTTCGACATGGTGGCCGTCGGCCGTGCGCTGATCGCCGACCCCGAGTGGGCGGCCAAGACGCTGCGCGGGCGGACCGGCGAGATCATTCCGTTCGGCGCGGAGATGCTGTCGTCCCTGCGCTGACCGGCGCCCGTGCCCGCGCGTGGGGAAGCCCCGGGGCTTTTGGGGGCTTCCCCACCCGGCGGAACGGACACCTGGGCCGAGGGCCCGGTCACGCGGGCCGAAGGCACGGTCACGCGCGGCCTGTCGCGGCGGGGCCGACAAGCTCCTCCAGTACGTCCTCCATCGTGACGAAGCCGATGACGGTGCCCTTGCCGCCGGTCACGGCCGCCAGGTGCGTGCCCGCGGCCCGCATCGCGGTCATGGTGTCGTCGAGCGGGGTGTCGATCTCGACGCGGATGACGGCGTGGAAGACGCTCCTCGGGAGCGGCTGGGTCCGCTCGGCGACCCCGAGGGCGTCCTTGATGTGCAGGTATCCCAGGATCTCGTCGCCCGGGCCGGTGACCGGCAGCCGGGAGAAGCCCGAGGTCGCCGCCGCTCGTTCCAGCTGCTGCGGGGTGATGTCATGGCCGACGGTGACGGTCCTGTTGAGCGGGACCATCACCTCGCCGATGGGCCGGGTACCCAGCTCCAGGGCGTCGCGCAGCCGTTCGCCGTCGGCCGGAGCGAGCAGACCGGCCTCGCTGGAGTCCTTCACCAGCCGTACGAGCTCGTCGTCGGTGTAGACGGACGTGACCTCGTCCTTGGGCTCGACCTTCATCAGCCGCAGCAGGACGTTGGCGGACGCGTTGATTCCGAAGACGAACGGGCGCAGCGCCCGGGTCAGCGCCACCAGCGGCGGGGCGAGCGCGAGCGCCGTCTGTGCGGGGGCGGCCAGCGCGATGTTCTTCGGGATCATCTCGCCGACCAGCATGTGCAGATACGTGGCGAGGGCCAGCGCGATCACGAAGGCGATGGGATGCACCAGCGCTTCGGGCACGCCGACCGTCGCGAAGGGCGGCTCCAGCAGGTGGGCGATGGCCGGTTCGGCCACTGCGCCCAGGACGAGGGAGGAGATGGTGATCCCGAGCTGGGCGGTGGCCATCGCGGCCGAGAGGTGTTCGAGACCCCACAGCGTGCTCCTGGCGCGGGCGTCGCCCTTGAGGGCCCGGGGTTCGATCTGACTGCGCCGTACGGAGATCAGGGCGAACTCCGCCCCGACGAAGAAGGCGTTGGTGACGAGGGTGAACAGACCGATGGCGAGCTGAAGCATGGTCATCGGGAGCCCTCCTCGACGAGTGACGCGGCGTCCGGCAGGGGAGCCGGCTCGGGAGCCGACGCGGGCGCGGTGACGCGTACGCGGTCGGCGCGGTGGTGTTCGACGTGCAGGACGGTCAGCTGCCAGCCGTCCACGAAGATCCCGTCGTCCGGCACGGGAATGCGTTCCAGCCTGGTCGCGACCAGGCCCGCGAGGGTCTCGTACGGGCCCTCCGGCACGTCGAAGCCGATGGTTTCGAGCTGGTCGAGCCGGATGCTGCCGTCCGCCTGCCAGACCGCGCGCCCGTCCGGGGACGGTGCGCCCGGCGCCAGGTCGGGCCGCTCGTCGGGGTCGTGTTCGTCGCGGACCTCGCCGACGACCTCCTCGACGATGTCCTCGACGGTCGCGACGCCCGCGGTGCCGCCGTACTCGTCGATGACGACCGCCATCGTGCGGCTCTGCCGCAGCCGGCCCAGGAGGGTGTCCACGGGCAGCGAGTCGGGGACGAGGAGCGGGGCGGTGGCCAGGTCGGTGACCGGGGTCCGGTGGCGCAGCGGCTCGTCCAGGGCGAGTACGTCACGGATGTGGACGGTGCCGATGACCTCGTCGAGGCTGCCGCGGTAGACGGGGAACCGGGAGAGACCGGTGGCCAGGGTGAGCTTGGCCGCGTCGGCCGCGGTGGCGCCGGCCTCCAGGGCGCGGACGTCGACGCGCGGCGTCATGACGTTCTCGGCGGTCAGCTCGGCGAGGTGGAGGGTACGGACGAACAGCTCGGCGGAGTCCTGCTCGATCGCGCCCTCACGGGCGGAGTGCCGGGCGAGGGCGACGAGTTCCTCCGGGGTCCTGGCGGAGGCCAGCTCCTCGGCGGGTTCCAGGCCGAAGCGGCGTACGACCCGGTTCGCGGTGTTGTTCAGGTGCCGGATCAGCGGCGCGAAGCAGGCGGTGAACGCACGCTGCGGACCGGCCACCACCTTGGCGACGGCCAGCGGGTTGGAGATCGCCCAGTTCTTGGGTACGAGCTCGCCGATCACCATCAGCACCACGGTGGAGGCGGCGACGCCGAGGACTGTGGCGACGGCCGGGACGGCGCCCGGAGGCAGGCCGACCGCTTCCAGGGGGCCGCGCAGCAGCACCGCCAGGGAGGGTTCGGCGAGCATGCCGATGACCAGGGAGGTGACGGTGATGCCGAGCTGGGCGCCGGACAGTTGGAACGTGAGGCGCTTGGCGGCCTTGAGGGCGCTCTCGGCGCCTCGCTCACCGGCCCGTGCGGCCCGCTCCAGCTCACCACGTTCGATGGTGGTCAGGGAGAACTCGGCCGCGACGAACACCGCACATGCCAGCGTCAGCGCGAGCGCGAGGAGGAGAAGGAGGACTTCGCTCACCGTGCCACCGCCGCCCTGCGATGCAGCGGGGCGGGAATGGCACGGCTCGTACTGGGAGGCTCACCCATTGCGGGACCGGAGCTCCTTTTCGGTTCGGATGGCGGTTTACGGTGGTCGTTCCTGGCGGTCATACGGTGCGGATCCGGGGCGGATGCCACCCGGGCCCCCCAATAGTAAAGGGAAAGCAAAGCACTCTCCTGTGGCGCCGGTCACGTCGCGGTCGCGGACCTAGGGCACGCCCCCTCCCCTGCCCGGACACCTCGTTGCGCTACCGTGCGCCGAAAGCCGGGCCGTACGCCCGGACGCGCGGGGAGGACCAAGCCATGAGTCAGCCGGAGACCGGTGAGCTGCGACGGCAGCTCGGAGTGCGGGACGCCGTGGTCATCGGACTGGGCTCCATGATCGGCGCCGGTGTCTTCACCGCGCTCGGCCCCGCCGCCGGGGCCGCCGGTTCCGGGCTGCTGCTCAGCCTGGCGCTCGCCGCCGTGGTCGCGTACTGCAACGCCACCTCCTCCGCCCGGCTCGCCGCCCGCTACCCGCGGTCCGGCGGTACCTACGTCTACGGCCGCGAACGCCTGGGCGACTTCTGGGGCTACCTGGCGGGCTGGGCGTTCGTCGTCGGCAAGACCGCCTCGTGCGCCGCCATGGCCCTCACCGTCGGCGCCTACGCCTGGCCCGGCCAGGCGCACGCGGTGGCGGTGGCCGCCGTCGTGGTGCTGACCGCGCTGAACTGCACCGGTGTGCAGAAGGCGGCCTGGCTGACCCGGACCATCGTGGCCGTCGTCCTGGCCGTCCTGGCCGCCGTCGTCACCGCGCTCCTCACCAGTGAAACGGTCCGGGCCGCCCGTCTCGACCTCGGCGGCGACATCACGGCGAGCGGGGTGCTCCAGGCCGCAGGGCTGCTGTTCTTCGCCTTCGCCGGATACGCCCGTATCGCGACGCTCGGCGAAGAGGTCCGCGACCCGAAGCGCACGATTCCCCTGGCCATCCCCCTCGCCCTCGGCATCACCCTCGTCGTCTACGCCGCCGTCGCCGTCGCCGTCCTGGCCGTCCTCGGCCCGGACCGGCTCGCCCAGTCGACCGCCCCGCTCACCGACGCCGTGCACGCGGCGGGCGTCCCGGCCCTGGCCCCCGTCGTGCGCGCCGGTGCGGCCCTCGCCGCCCTCGGTTCGCTGCTCGCCCTGATCCTGGGCGTCTCCCGGACCACACTGGCCATGGCCCGCGACCACCACCTCCCCCGTACGCTGGCCGCCGTCCACCCCCGCTTCGGTGTCCCCCAGCACGCCGAGCTCGCCGTCGGCGCCGTCGTCGCCGTCCTGGCCGCGACGATCGACGTACGGGACGCCATCGGCTTCTCCTCCTTCGGCGTGCTCGTCTACTACGCCGTCGCGAACGCCGCCGCCCGCACCCTCGGCCCCGACGAGGGCCGCCCGCCCGTACCCGTGCCCCTGCTCGGCCTGGCCGGCTGTCTCGCGCTCGCCTTCACTCTGCCCCTCCACTCCGTCCTCATCGGTGGTTCGGTCCTCCTCGCGGGAGCCGCCGTGTACGGGCTCCGCCGCCGGACCGCCGAGGGCTGACGGCCGCCCGTGCCCCGACTTGCCGGACCGCCCCGGATGAGGTTGGTTCGAAGTACGTGTACGTGGTTCCCGTCTCCCCGGTTTGGGGGTGAACCGGCGTGCTGTTCACCGACCGCACCACAGCGGGACTGCAGCTTGCCGAAGCGCTCCGGCACCTCGCGAAGGAGCGTCCCGTCGTCCTCGGTCTGCCGCGCGGCGGCGTCCCGGTGGCCTTCGAAGTGGCGCGGGCCCTCGGTGCGCCCCTCGATGTGATCGTCGTCCGCAAACTCGGCGTTCCGTACCGCCCCGAGCTGGGGTTCGGTGCGATCGGCGAGGACGGGGTGAAGGTCATCAACGAGGAGATCGTCCGCCGGGCCGGCGTATCGGAACAGGAAGCCGCCTCCGTCGAACGTGCCGAACAGGCGGAACTCACCCGCCGCGCCCGCGCGTTCCGCGCCGGCCGCCCCCGGGTGCCGCTGGAGGGCCGCACGGTGATCCTCGTCGACGACGGGATCGCGACCGGCGCCACGGCCGAGGCCGCGTGCGAAGTCGTACGGGAACACGGGGCGGCCCGCGTGGTGCTCGCCGTGCCCGTGGCGCCGCCGAGCGCGGTCGAGCGGCTCCGTGCCCGGGCGGACGACGTGGTGTGCCTGTCGGCGCCGGCCCTGTTCTCCGCCGTCGGCGAGTGGTACCGCGACTTCTCGCAGACCCCCGACGAGGAGGTCGTCGCGCTGCTGGCCCGGGCAGCCCACCGCGGCACGGCGCCGGACCGCCCCGTCCGTACGACCGAGGCCGAGGTGACGGCCGACGGCCTCACCCTGCCCGGAGAACTCGCCCTCCCCGAGGACGCCGGGGCGGTCGTCGTCTTCGCCCACGGCTCCGGGAGCAGCCGCCACAGCCCCCGCAACCGTGCGGTGGCGGACGGCCTGAACCGGGCCGGTCTCGGCACCCTCCTCTTCGACCTGCTCGTTCCCGAGGAGGAGGGCGACCGTGCGTACGTCTTCGACATCGAGACCCTGGCCCGGCGGCTGAGGCATGCCACGGGCTGGCTGCGCGACCGGGTGGACGTGCCGATCGGCTACTTCGGGGCGAGCACCGGCGCGGCCGCCGCCCTGCGGGCAGCCGCGACCCCCGACGCGGAGGTCGGCGCGGTCGTCTCACGCGGCGGTCGTCCCGACCTCGCCGGACCGGGGCTCGGGGACGTACGGGCTCCCACCCTGCTCATCGTGGGCGGTCACGACGAGCAGGTGCTCGACCTCAACCGGCGGGCTCAGGCCGAGTTGCGCTGCGAGAGCCGCCTGGAGGTCGTGCCCGGGGCCACGCACCTCTTCGAGGAACCGGGCGCCCTGGACACGGTCACCGACCTCGCACGCGACTGGTTCACCCGGCACCTGGTGCCGGGTGAACCGTGACGCAGAGGAACCGTGAATGCGGAGAAACCGTGATTGATGCGGAGATCTGCGAGCTCACGGAGTCAGCGGGTAGGACGGACGTCCCGACGCCTCGTCTATCTCGTCGTGCGCCTTGGTCAGCAGCTTCATCGCCAGTTCGTTGAGTGCTCTGCCGCCCGCGATCTCCTCGCCCACCCTCGGCTGCTCGGCGTCACTCGGGTGACGGCTGGCATAGCCGTGCGAGCGCATCTCGGTCCCGTCAGGGAGGCGCACCATCGCAGCCGCACGCGTGTGGCTGCTGTCCTCCTCGAATTCGAGCTCGATGTGCCATCCGACAGCGGTCTTCAACATGTCGTCCACCTCCGGAAACCCCCTCCGGACATCCCCTTCTACCAGGGTGCGCCCAGGGGAAACTTTCCGCACGTCTGTCACGGGATTACCGTGGAAACATGCCCAGTCACCAGCGTGAGCCCAAGAGACGGACGGAATTCACGTGCCGGGTCTGCAAGCAGCCCGTCGAGGCGACACTGACCCGGCGCAAGACGCTCGGGATCTTCGTCCCCGTATGGGAACCCGGCCCGTGCAAGAACCCCGACTGCCGCCGGCACCGGGCAGCGGACACGGAGAAGCCGCAGGACAGGGCCCACTCGTAGCGCCGGCCGACTAGGTCCCCCGGCCTGCCGTACTACAGTGCGAAAAAATCGTTCTGTACGAGTAGGTGGGGTCGCACATGGCACTGTTCGGAAACGCGCACACGATCGATCCTGGCAAGGCCCAGGAGGAATACGCCCGGCTGCTGGCACAGGGCGAACAGATCAGCGCCGCCTATCTGTTGATCCGCGACACGATTCTGTTCACCGGCCACCGGCTCATTCTCGTGGACAAGCAGGGGATCACGGGCAAGAAGGTGGAGTACCACTCGATCCCGTACCGGAGCATCACGCACTTCTCGGTGGAGACCGCCGGCACGTTCGACCTCGAGGCCGAACTGAACATCTGGATCTCCGGGGCCCCCTTGCCGGTCACGAAGACCTTCTCCAAGGGGGTCGACATCTACGAGGTGCAGGCCGTCCTGGCGCAGTACGTGTCCCGGTAGGTCATGCGGTACGGGTGCCGGTGGGCGTACGGGTGCCGGTGGGCGTTCAGCGGCCCTCGCGGCCTTCCGCGTACGCCGGCCTCACCGCCGGCGTTCGCGGAAGGCCGCCACCGCCTCGCGGATGGCGGGCAGCTGCCCGTACAGCGCGTCGCCGGGGCAGTCCGTGAGATAGCTGTCCCGGTGTCCCGACACGACGTGGAGCTCGGCCGCGTGGCCCTTCGGGTACCGGCTCTCGTCGTTCGTGGAGACCAGCCGCACGGAGCCCCGCGGGTCGATCCCGGGGCGCAGTTTCCACGCGATCACCCGGGCCACCGCCTCCACGACCGCCGCCGGAACGGGCACTCCGGCCCCGAAGGTGCCGATCGCCGCGATTCCCACGGTGTCCGCGTTGAATCCCTTGGTGTGCGCGCCGCGCACCGGCCGTGTGATGCCGCCGGCCCGGCCCTCGTAGATGGTTCCGCAGCGGTCGACGAGGAAGTTGTAGCCGATGTCGTCCCACCCGTCCGCCTTGATGTGGTTCTCCTGGATGGAGCGCAGCAGCTCAGGGGCGTCGGCGCAGTCGTAGCCGTTGGCGTGCCCCGTGTGGTGGATGAAGGCGGCGCTCACCCGGCCCGTGTACGCCGCCGCGTGCTTGACCATGCGCTCGTCGGCATGCCACGACGACCGGGGGACGATGTCGGGCCGCGGCGCCCCGGGCGGAGCCACGGGGAGGCTGTGGTGTTCGGGCGCGTCGAACCGTACCGGGGCGTCCCGGAGGACCAGGAAAGCCAGCGGCATGAACACGGCACACAGCACGAGCCGACGCGACCACATGGGCATACGTCCACCCTGCGGGCTGCGCGTCCACCTCGCAGCCGTGCCAGCCAACCGAGTGAAGCGGGGGCGGGAGGGGCGGCCCAGGGCTCGGGCAGGGGCGAAGCGCGCGGAGCGCCAGGCCCTGAGTCAGGATCAAGGAGGGAGCGCCCCGAAGAAGAAGGCGACCCCCTGTCCCAGGGCCGCTGGCAAAACATACCGGGCGCGCTTTTTACGCCCATCCGAATAATTCCGGCCATTTCGGCCATTCCCGCCCCTCGGACCCGTCGGCGGACCCTCGGCGCCCCGGTCAGGAGGCGACCGCTTCCCTGCTCTCCCTGAGAAGGCGCTCGGCGCGGTGCGGAGAGATGTCCAGCCGCGACAGCACGCCCGGGACCGCGTTGTTGGGAAGGATGAGTTCGAAGAGGGCCGAGATCTCCCGGACCAGGTCCGGCGGCTCCGCCATCGACTCCGCGACCAGCTGAACTCCCGTCCACGCCCCGACGAACAGCCGCGACGTGACCTCGGGATCGACGTGCGGAAGCAGTTCCCCGCGCGCCTTCGCCTCCGTGAGGATCTCCGTACCCATCTCGATCCAGTCCGGCCAGCGGGTACCGAAAAGACCCCGGGCACGCGGGTCGACGGACAGTCGGATCGACGCGCTGAGCATCGGCTCACGAGGCAGCCGGTACGCCAGCAGCAGGGCTATGTCCACCCATTCCTGGAGTTTGAACACCTGCGGAGTGAGCCCCTCGGCGGTCACCGCCTCTTCGAGAACTCCTCGCGCAAGCTCTTCCTTCGAAGTGAAGTGGAAGTAAAGTGCACCTCGGGTGAGTCCAGCCCGCTCAAGGATCGATGCGATCGTGGCGGCGTCGTAACCGTGCTCGTCGAAGACCTCGGCCGCCGCTTCCAGGAAGATCCTGCGCGTGCGGATCGCCCGTTGCTGTCTGGCCAACTTGCGCTCCCTTGACCTCGTCTTTGCGCTTACTTCAAAACAAACGGGTGAGCCGGTATCATATCAGCGCGAGCATCATCACACTGCGCCACGTCCGGGGGGGATCGTGTCCGAATCTCCAGTCATTGACGACAACTTGACCGCCGTGCCCAAGGAGATCGTCCATCTCCGACGCTCGACCTCCGTATTCATCACCGACTGGAAACGCCTGGGCCCCGGTGACTTCACGCTCACCGCCCGCTGGCCCGCCGGCGCCGTCGGTCATGCCTACGACCCCCGGGTGCTGACGCAGACCATCCGGCAGAGCGGCCTCGTCATCGCCCATGCCGCCTACGACGTACCGCTCAGTCATCAGACTCTGCTCCACGACTTCAACTTCACGGTCCGGCCCGGCTTCCGGGTGCCTACCGACAGCCCCTGTGCCCTGCAGATCGGGATCAAGGTGTCGGAGCCCACCCGCCGCGGGAAGAACGTCAGCGGCCTCGGCATGGATGTTCACGTGACCCAACACAACACCACTGTGGCGGTGGCGAATTCCGAGTTCGGCTGGATTTCGCCGGCCGCCTACCGCCGGCTGCGCGGTGAACACCTCTCCGGCAGCTGGAACGAATGGCCGCTTCCCGCTCCCGTCGCCCCGCACAGCGTCGGCCGGATCACCCCGGCGGACGTGGCGCTGTCCGCCACCGAGCACCCCCACCGCTGGCAGTTGCGCAACGACGCCGACAACACCCTGCTCTTCGACCACCCGGTCGACCACGTCCCCGGACTGGCCCTCATGGAGGCCGGTTACCAGGCGGCGAATGCGGTGTTCTCCCCGGCGTCCTTCGAGCCCACGGGCATAGCCAGCGCGTTCGGGCGGTACGTCGAATTCGACCGGCCCTGCTGGCTCGAGGCCGAGGTGCTGCCGTCCCCCGGCGTCGGCCTCACCGCGGTGAGGGTCACGGGTGTGCAGGACGAAGAGCCCGCGTTCCACATCGAGTTGAGCGGCCCCGTCACGTAGCGCCGTGGACCGTACGGGGCGGGGCCGGCAGTCCGCCGGCCCCCGCCCCGTACGCGGGTGTCACTGGTTGATGAACCCGCCGTCCACCGGTACGACCGTGCCCGTGAGGAACGGGCAGCGGTCGCTGAGCAGCCACGCCGCAGCCGCCGCGATCTCCTCGGGCTCAGCCGTACGGCCCTGCGGAGTACGCGAGTTGACCATCTCCTCCAGGCCGGGGTTGCGCCCGAACCAGTCGGCCGTGATCTCGCTGCGCGTCGTCCCGGGAGCGACGGCGTTCACCCGGATCCCCTGCCCGGCGTACTCGTCGGCCGCGGCCCGCGTGAGGCCGACCACGGCGTGCTTGGACGCTATGTAGGGTGCGGCGGCGGGTATCGCGACCAGCCCGGCGACGCTGCTGTTGTTGACGATCGAGCCGCCACCCGTGGTGAGCATCGCGGCGATCTCGTACCGGAGGCAGTTCCACACGCTCCGTACGTTGACGTCCATGAGGGTGTCGTAGACGTCGTCACCCATCAGGTGCATCGGCGTCCGGTCACCGCCGAGACCGGCGTTGTTGAAGGCCGAGTCCAGCCGCCCGTACGTCGATACGGCGAAGTCCACCGCCCGGGAGACGTCTTGCGCCACGGTGACGTCGGTGACGACGTAGGCCGCATCCGCGCCCTTGTCCCGCAGTTCGGCGACCAGCGCGGCCAGGCGTTCTTCGCGCCGGGCGGCCAGCACCACCTTCGCGCCCTCCTGGGCGAACACGCGGGCCGCCGCCGCGCCTATGCCACTGCTCGCCCCGGTGATGAGGACGACTTTGTCTGAGAGGAGATCGTTGCTCATGGCCGCAGTGTCGCAGGGCTGTTCGATACGGGCTCAGGCAGCCCCGCCTCCTCCGCGCGCACCCGGAGCCGAGGCAGCATCAGCGACCAGAACTGGGTGACCGCGCGGCACGAGGACCACTCGGCATCCGCACGCCCCAGGATCTCCGAGCCCACCACGGCCGCCGTGACGGCGGACACCACTGCGTCGGCCGACACGTCCGCCGCCAGCTCGCCCCGTTCACCGGCGACGGCCAGCGTCGCCGCGACCCAACCGCGCCACTGGAGCCAGAGTTCGGCGCCCCCCTGCCAGGCGGCGTCGCCGCCGAGCGCGAACCCGGCTCTCAGCACCACGTCCTGTGTGAGGCGTTGGGACAGCAGGTGGGAGGTGTCGGCCAGGAGGCGCAGCGGATCGGGGTGTCCGGGCGGGCACGGCGCCATGATTCCGTGCAGCGTTTCCGCCGCCGCCGACTCGACCGCCTCCCCCAACTCCCTTTTGCTGCTGAAGTGGAAGTGCAGGGCGCCGCTGCTGACTCCGGCGCCGTTGCTGATGTCGGAGAGCGAGGACAGCCCGAACCCGCTCCGGCCGAAGGCCATGGCGGCCGAACGGATCAACTCTTCGCGCGTACGCACCGCACGGTCCTGCTTGGCCATCCTGACGCTCCGGGGCGTGATCAACAACTGGTCGGTCGGGTCCGGGCAGGTCCGGCGGTCCGCGTGAACGCAGGAGGACGACGGACACATCAGGCTAACAAACCGGCCGTCTGGTTTCAGGCGTCCTTTCTTGTATCTGGCCGAAATTCTGTCCCTCTCCCGACTGCGGGTGGCCGCGCGATACCGTGCGGCATGCTCGCTATCCAGTTCGGCCGCTTCGGTGGCCCTGAAGTCCTCATACCCGTTGAACTGGCCGCTCCCGTCGCGGGCCCCGGAGAGGTGCTCCTCACCGTCGAGGCGGCCGGGGTGAACTTCGCGGACACCCATCAGGTGGACGGGTCCTACCTGACCGCCGACGCACTGCCGTTCGTCCCCGGCAGCGAGGTCGTGGGCCGCACCGCCGACGGCACAAGGGTGCTCGCCAGGGTCTCGGGCGGTTATGCCGAGCAGGTGGTCGCCAAGGAGTCCGCCGTCCAGCCCATCCCGGAGGACCTGGGCGCCGCCGAAGCCCTCTCCCTGATGATGCAGGGCCTGACCGCCTGGCACCTGCTCCGCTCGGCGGCCCGCCTGCGCGAGGGCGAGACGGTCGTCGTCCACTCGGCGGCCGGCGGAGTGGGCAGCCTCGCCGTCCAGCTGGCCAGGGAGTTCGGCGCCGGACGGGTGCTCGCCCAGGTCTCGACCCCCGCGAAGGAACGCCTCGTCCTCGGACTCGGTGCGGACGCGGTGATCACGTACCCCCACGGGGAGAAGGCGGACGTCGTCCTGGACGCGGTGGGCGGCGAGCTCTTCGACCAGGCCCTGGGGTCCCTGGCCTCCTTCGGCCGGCTGGTGAGCTACGGCAACGCGGCCCGGTCCGGGTTCACCCCGCTCGACCCGGCCCGGCTGAACCGGCTCAACGCGGCGGTCGTCGGCTTCTGGCTGCGGCCGGCCCTGGCGGCTCCGGGTGCGGTCAGCGGTCCGCTCAAGGAACTCTTCGGCCTGGTGGCCGAAGGGCGCCTCAAGCCGGTGGCCGGAGGCAGCTACCCGCTCGCGGAGGCCCGCCGCGCCCATGAGGACCTGCTCGCCCGCCGCACGGTCGGCAAGATCGTCCTCATCCCAGGAGCCTGACCGGGCCTGCCGTCACCACGGGTGCGCCGTCTCCGCGGACAGGGGCGGCGTCCCCGGCCACTGACCGTCCGACGTGCGCAGCAGCCTGACGGCCACCAGCGGATACGTCAGTACGGACACCATGGCGGCGCCCACGATCGCGTGGCTGCCGGTCGGCGCCGCCCCGGGCCGCGGCGAGCTGGATCCCGTACCCCGCCACGCGCCCAGCCGAGTATGTCGGGCCCGCTGAGAACGCCCAGCACGATCTCGAAGATGACCACGGGGACGGGCAGCCGACGTGGTCATGCCCATGGCTGTCGTCGCGCCACTGCTCGCGTATGCCACCGGAGGGCGAAGGTCTCCGGGTACTCCATCGCTCATACACGCAAGAAAACCCCACAAAACGCCCACGCAAGAAGCGTCGGCCGCACCGCCCGCCCCCACGCACCGGAAACCTCGCTCGCGGCGGTCACTAGGGTGTCGGCGTGACCTCCTTGACCTCGCAGACACCGAGCCAGGCCCCAGCGGAAGCCGGGACAGCGGCGGCCGGTGCCCGCCCCGGCCGCGACCCGTTCTTCGACAACGCCAAATATCTGGCGATCGTCCTGGTGGCGATGGGCCACGCCTGGGAACCCCTGCCCGGCAGCGGGCGCGTGGTCGAGGCGCTCTACACCTTCGTCTACACCTTCCACATGCCGGTCTTCATCGTGATCGCCGGCTACTTCTCCCGCAGCTTCGACCTGCGGCCGGAGCGGGTGTGGAAGCTGGTCACCCAGCTCCTGGTGCCGTACGTCATCTTCGAAGTCGCGTACACCGTGTTCGAGCGCCTGGTGGAGCGCCCCTCCCAGCCGCTGACGATCGTCGACCCGTACTGGCTGCTCTGGTTCCTGCCCGCGCTGTTCATCTGGCGGCTGACCACCCCGATCTGGCAGGTGATCCGCCGGCCGGTGGCCGTGTCCGTGGCCATCGCGGCCATGGCGTCGATGATGAACGGCATCGGCGGCGACCTCCAGCTCCAGCGCGTACTGCAGTTCCTGCCGTTCTACGTGCTCGGTCTGCGGCTGCGCCCGCACCACTTCGACCTGGTGCGCCGCCCCATGGCACGGATCCTGTCCCTGCCGGTCTGCGCCGTGGCGCTGCTCGTCGCCTACTGGGCGGTCCCGCGCATCTCGACCCGGTGGTTCTACCGGCGCCAGAGCGCCGAGGAGCTGGCCTCGCCCGTCTGGGCGGGGGCCGCGATGACGCTTCTGCTGTTCGCGGCAGCCGTGGTGCTCAGCGCGTGCTTCCTCGCCTGGGTGCCGACCGGGAAGCTGTGGATGAGCGCGCTCGGCGCGGGCACGATCTACGGATATCTGCTGCACGGCTTCGTCATCAGGACCGCGACGTACGAGGACTTCTACGACCACGCGTTCCTGCAGACCCCGCTCGGCCGGGTAGCGGTGACGGTGGCCGCCGCGGTGATGGTGACGCTGCTGTGCACCTCACCCGTACGGCGGGTGTTCCGCATCATCGTGGAGCCCCGGATGAACTGGGCCCTGAAGCCCGCGCCGAAGCCCGCGCCCTGACCTCTCGTCCGTACGGACGGTCGCCTCAGCCGGTGACAGTGGCCCTGTTCTCGATGAGCGCCAGTTGTCTGCGTCGACCGGCGGAACGGCTGTCACGTAGAACGCACCGCACCCCTGGGCCCGGACCACGGGCACAGGGGTGCGGTGCGTTCTACGCGAGTGACGAGCTACGCGCGCGGACCAGGGCTCAGACCGGGTCCGGCGTGCCGAGCAGCGCCGACGCGTTCTCCATCGGGGTGAGGGGCACCGCGGGGGCGGGCACCGCGGCCGAACGGCAGGTGAAACCGAGGCGCGTCAGCGCCCGGGTGACCTCGGAGGAGGAGAAGTCACGACGGTCCTGCCGGGTGATCACCTCGCCGACCTGCTTGACGGGGTAGACCCGGCGGCTGATGACCACCGCGTCACCGGTGACGGGTTCGGGCTTGATGCCCTTCATCGAATCCTCGACTTCGTTCTTGAACAGATCGAAGGGGAAGCGGGCGATGACACAGCGCATAGTGCCTCAACAAGGTGGTGGGGACGGCCGGACGGGGACTTACCGGTTCGGGTTCACGCAGCCCGGTCGGTGCGGCGCTGCGGCGCCGCGGTACGTGCTTCCGCCGCGGGTGCGCCCGGGCGGCGTCCCTGCGCGGGGCGGCTGCGACGGCCGCGGCCGGCGAAACCACCGCTCCTGGACCGCTCGGACGGCGGTGAGGTGATGGTGACCGGGACACCGGACGGGGTCTGGGCACCGGTGATCCGGCTCAGCTCGGCCTCGCCGGAGCGGACCTGTGCGATCTGCGGGGTGATGCCGGCGTCCGCCATCAGCCGGGTCATCTCGCGGCGCTGGTTGGGCAGCACCAGCGTGACGACACTGCCGGACTCACCGGCACGGGCGGTACGGCCGCCGCGGTGCAGGTAGTCCTTGTGGTCGCTCGGCGGGTCGACGTTCACGACGAGGTCGAGGTTGTCGACGTGGATGCCGCGAGCGGCGACGTTGGTGGCGACGAGCACCGTCACGTGCCCGGTCTTGAACCGGTCAAGGGTGCGGGTGCGCTGCGGCTGGGACTTGCCGCCGTGCAGGGCCGCGGCCCGTACACCGCTGGAAAGCAGGTGATCGGTGAGCTTGTCCACGGCGTGCTTCGTGTCCAGGAACATGATCACCCGGCCCTCGCGGGCCGCGATCTCGGTCGTCGTGGCGTACTTGTCGGCGCCCTGGACGTAGAGCACGTGGTGCTCCATCGTCGTCACCGCACCGGCCGCGGGGTCGACCGAGTGGACGACCGGGTCGTTGAGGTAGCGACGGACGAGCAGGTCGACGTTGCGGTCGAGGGTGGCCGAGAACAGCATCCGCTGCCCGTCGGGGCTCACCTGGTCGAGCAGCTCGGTGACCTGGGGCATGAAGCCCATGTCGGCCATCTGGTCGGCCTCGTCGAGGACGGTGATGGTGACACGGTCGAGGCGGCAGTCGCCGCGCTCGATGAGGTCCTTCAGCCGGCCCGGGGTGGCGACGACGACTTCGGCGCCACCGCGCAGGGCGCTGGCCTGGCGGCCGATCGACATGCCGCCGACGACGGTCGCGATGCGCAGCTTCAGGGACCGGGCGTAGGGGGTGAGCGCGTCGGTGACCTGCTGGGCCAGTTCCCGGGTGGGGACGAGGACCAGGGCCAGCGGACGGCGGGCGTCGGCGCGGCGGCCCTCGGTACGGGCCAGCAGGGCCAGACCGAAGGCGAGCGTCTTGCCGGAGCCGGTACGGCCACGGCCCAGGACGTCGCGTCCGGCGAGCGAGTTCGGCAGGGTGGCTGCCTGGATCGGGAACGGCACCGACATGCCCTCGGCGACGAGCGCCGCCATCAGCGGTGCGGGCATCTCCAGGTCACCGAAGGCCTCGACCGCGGGCAGCGCCGGGGTGATGGTCACCGGCAGGGCGAACTCGCCCTTGAGCCCTGCGGGCCGACGGCCGCCGTAGCCACCGGAGCGGCCCGAGCCACCACCGGAACGGCCCTGGGAGGAGCCTCCCTGACGGCTCGAAGGAGCCGAGCGGAACCCGTTGGCGGTGCGACTGCTGCCTGCGGACGGACCGCCTGCGCGAGTCCGGGAAAATCGGTCGTTCGTACGAGCTGTGCGATCGCGGTTCATGCAGAACCTTCCTCGATATGGCGCGTATCGAGGGATTCTCTATCGGGCAGCAGCAGCCTGAGCGGCGCCAAGAATCGCAAGAACGAGCCGATGAAATACGAAAAATAAAGCGCGGCCGCTGGGAACAAGCCGTATCCGGCGCTTCAGATTGACTGCTTCAGATTGACTGCTTCGACATGACCGACATGCATCCGGAACAAGTCACCGGGGAGTCGCTCAGGTATCGGTCATGGATCGGTCAAGATGTGGTACGTGCGGGGTGGAGCATGGTACTCGGTCCTGCGGGGGCTCGTCGCCGGGCCCCGAAAACAACAACGAGCTGGGGCCCGCACCCCAAGGTGCGGGCCCCAGCTGCGCCATACGCCTGAGGTGATCAGGCGGGGGTGATGTTCTCCGCCTGCGGGCCCTTCTGGCCCTGCGTGACGTCGAAGTTCACCTTCTGGCCTTCCTGCAGCTCGCGGAAGCCGGAAGAGGCGATGTTCGAGTAGTGAGCGAAGACGTCAGCGCCGCCACCCTCCTGCTCGATGAAGCCGAAACCCTTTTCCGCGTTGAACCACTTCACGGTGCCAGTAGCCATGTCATATCTCCTTCGGGGCAGTGCCCGTGAGCTCACACTGTGCGAGCCCTACGTCGCCGCAAATGATTGCCCCTTCCGGAAAAGACCCGGAAATACAAAAGCGCGCCCACCGATATAGAACCGGCGAGAGCACTTGAAGTTTTGGGAACCACAACTGCAACTGAGATCAACAGTAGCACGATTCGCCGGGATCGGGACTGTAGGCCATGTCACTCGGGTCGCGGGCATAAAACTGCGGCCGCCCCTTCGGTAATTTCCCCCGCCGGCTGGCAATATTCTATGTCGGCCAATGCAGATATTCAGCTGCCGGTCCCTGGACGCCGCAGCTCCCCGTTGACACGCAGGGCTTCTCGGAGCTGATCCTCGGGGCGGCGAAGCGGCACGCGGCATCGACGGGCGTACCGCTCAGGGGCCGGCTCGCGTGCACGGGACGCGCTCCCGACTGACCGGTTGGTCAGTTGGATGCGCGCCTGGCGTGGGGCCATAATGCGGGCGTAGCCCTTCACGCATCCCCCGTCGTGAAGGGCTACACCCCTGTCCGGACCCGGTACCCGTGCCGGGGTCTTACGTTCCGGTGACACGGGTGCGCCGAGCCGGGCCGTACGGTCCCGCCGGGCCTAGCGTGGCGTTCATGCGCGTACTGGTCACCGGCGGAGCCGGGTTCATCGGGTCGGAGATCGTCCGGGCCCTCGTCGCGTCCGGGCATGAGGCGGTCGTGCTGGACGCCCTGCTGCCGTCGGCGCACATGGGGGGTTCAGCGCCCGCGGTCCCCGACGGCGTCCGGTCGGTCGTCGCCGACGTACGGGACCGGGAGGCGGTGGCCGGGGCGCTGGCCGGGATCGACGCCGTGTGCCACCAGGCGGCGATGGTCGGGCTGGGCAAGGACTTCGCGGACGCGCCCGCGTATGTGGGGTGCAACGACCTCGGCACGGCGGTGCTGCTCGCCGGTATGGCGGCGGCGGGCGTACGGGGTCTGGTGCTCGCCGGGTCGATGGTGGTCTACGGCGAGGGCCGGTACGACTGCCCCCGGCACGGGAAGGTGCGGCCCGGCCCCAGGGCGGAGGCCGATCTGGCCGCCGGCCGCTTCGAACCCCTCTGCCCTTCCTGCGGGGCGGATCTCGTGCCCGGCCTCGTCCCGGAGGACGCTCCAGCGGATCCGCGGAACGTGTACGCGACGACGAAGCTCGCCCAGGAGCATCTGGCGGCGGCGTGGGCACGGTCGACGGGCGGCCGTGCGGTGTCGCTGCGCTACCACAACGTGTACGGCCCGGGGATGCCGCGCGACACCCCGTACGCCGGGGTCGCCTCCTTCTTCCGCTCGGCGCTGGCCCGGGGTGAGGCGCCCCGGGTCTTCGAGGACGGCAGGCAGCGGCGGGACTTCGTCCATGTACGGGATGTGGCGGCGGCGGACGTCAGGGCCCTGGAAGCCCTGCCGGAGCGGGCACCGGGTTCCTTCACCGCGTACAACACGGGGAGCGGGGAGCCGCACACGATCGGCGAGATGGCCGCCGCACTCGCCTCGGCCCACGGCGGGCCGGCTCCGGTGGTCACCGGGGAGTACCGCCTCGGGGACGTACGCCACATCACGGCGGACTCGGCCCGGCTGCGCGGAGAGCTGGGGTGGCGGCCGGAGGTCGGCTTCAAGGCGGGCATGAAGGAGTTCGCCGCGGCGGGTCTGCGGGGCGTTCCGAGCCCGTCCGCCGTCTGAGGACGAGCCCTCGCCGTCCGAGGACGGGGGAGCGGGCCTCAGCCCGGGGACACCGGCAGCGTCACCTCGAAGCGGCAGCCGCCCACCACGTTCCGTACCGCCGCACGCCCCGCGTGCGCCTCCACGATGCCGCGCACGATCGCCAGGCCCAGGCCCGCGCCCGCCGGTGGGGTCCGGGCGTGCGTGCCGCGCCAGCCCGTGTCGAAGACCCGGGGCAGGTCCTCCTCCGGAATCCCCCCGCACCCGTCGGTCACCGAGAGCATCACCCCGCCCTCGCACCGCTGGGCCGCGACCGCCACCGTGCCGTCGGCCGGCGTGCGGCGGATCGCGTTGATCAGGAGGTTGCCCAGGACCCGGCTCATCTCCCTGCTGTCCACCTCCACCGGCACCGAGTCGATCCGGTCACCCACCAGCCGTACACCGTGTTCACGCGCCAGCGGATGCGCACCCGCGAGGGCGTCCCCGACCAGGTCGTACACGGAGACGCGCGCGGGGGTCAGCGTCAGCGACCCGGCGTGGATACGGGACAGCTCGAAGAGGTCGCCGACCATGTCGTTCATCCGCTCCACCTCCGTACGGATCTGCCGCAGATAGCGCGCCGGGTCCGGCGCCATCCCGTCCTCCAGCGCCTCCGACATCGCCCGCAGTCCCGCCAGCGGCGTCCGCAGATCGTGCGAGATCCACGCCACGAGTTCACGCCGTGAGGTCTCCAGGGCACGTTCCCGCTCCCGGGAACTGTCCAGCTTGGCACTGGTGGCCGCCAACTCCCTGGTGAGGGCGGCCAGTTCGGCCGTCACCTCGCCCTCGGGGGCCGCGAACGTACCGCCGTCCCCGAAGGAGCGCGCCGCCAGCGTCAGGTCACGGCTCCGCGCCGCCACCCAGCGGCCCAGCAGCATCGCCGTCGCGAGGGAGACCACCGCGGCCATGGCCACCACGGTCGTGACGACCGTCAGGTCGTGCGGCGAGAGGAACATCGCCCAGGCCACCGCGAGCGTCCCCGCGAGCATCGCCGTCACGGCGACCGCCGCGACGACCGTCAGCGAGACGACGAGGGAACGGTGCCGGAAGATCCGCAGGACGAGCGCGCCCAGCAGGCCCGCGGCGGCGGCGCCCATGAAGGCGAAGAGCGCGATGAGCAGGATGTCGTTCACGGCGTCCCGCTCCCCGCGTCGGGGGCGCTACCGCCCTGGAGATCGAGGCGGTAGCCCACCCCCCACACCGTGCGGATCAGACGGGGCCGGGCCGGATCCGCCTCGACCTTGCCGCGCAGGCGCCGTACGTGGACCGTCACCGTCGACAGGTCGCCGAAGTCCCAGCCCCAGACCTCCCGCATCAGCTCCTCACGCGTGAACACCTGGCCCGGGTGGCGCAGGAGGTACGCCAGCAGGTCGAACTCGCGGAGCGTCAGGGCGAGCACGGCGCCGTCGCGCGTCGCGCTGCGCGCCGCCGGGTCGAGGACGAGCCCGGCGCCGCCGAACGGCGCCGGCGGCCTTCCGGCGTCCGGCCCGGTCGCGGTTCGGGACCGGCGCAGTACGGAGTCGACGCGCAGGACGAGCTCGCGCGGGCTGAACGGCTTGGTGACGTAGTCGTCCGCCCCCGTCTCCAGGCCGAGGACGCGGTCGTCCTCGTCGCCCCGCGCCGTGAGCATGATGACCGGTACCGGCCCCCGCGCACGCATCCGGCGGCAGACCTCGAAGCCGTCCATGCCGGGCAGCATCAGGTCCAGGACGACCAGATCGGGC
This sequence comes from Streptomyces finlayi, assembly GCF_014216315.1. Classification (NCBI taxonomy): domain Bacteria; kingdom Bacillati; phylum Actinomycetota; class Actinomycetes; order Kitasatosporales; family Streptomycetaceae; genus Streptomyces; species Streptomyces finlayi. The sequence goes on along the minus strand of NZ_CP045702.1, from coordinate 3,992,790 downwards.
CGCCGCACGGCGAACCGCTCCAGTGCGCAAGGCCCGTCGTCGGCCCGCTCGACCCCGTAACCCGCCCGGTCCAGATAGCCGGCGACGACCTCGGCCACGGTCGGGTCGTCGTCCACGACGAGCACCCACCCGGCCGGGGCATCGGGACGGGCGGTCGGTGGGGTGGTCAGCATGGCTCCCACCTTGGCACCTGCCGGCGCGGCGCGGGCCTCCACAGAGTGCCCCGGTTGGCCGATGTCCACGTTTCGTAAGATCCTGACGCCCGAAATGCCGGATTCTGCTCCGTAGGGTGAACAGCGTGACCGACTCCTCACCGCACAGCTCCGCAGTCCCCCGCGCCGACGTCGTCCTGCCCTGCCTCGACGAGGCGGCCGCTCTGCCCGGCGTGCTGTCACGCATCCCGCCGGGCTGGCGCGCGATCGTCGTCGACAACGGTTCCACGGACGGCTCCGCCGGGCTGGCCCGCTCGCTCGGCGCGACGGTGGTCCACGAGCCGCGGCGTGGTTTCGGCGCGGCCTGTCACGCCGGGCTGCTCGCGGCCACCGCGGAGTACGTCTGCTTCTGCGACTGCGACGGCTCACTCGATCCGGCTCTGCTCCCCTCCTTCGTACGGGGGATCGCCGGCGGGGAGGCCGACCTGCTGCTGGGCCGCCGCCGCCCCGAGGGCAAGGGCGCCTGGCCGCCGCACGCACGGGCCGGCAATCTGGCGCTGGCCCGGATGCTGCGCCGCCGCACGGGTCTGCGCCTGCACGACCTCGGCCCGATGCGGGCCGCCCGCCGCACCGACCTGCTCGCCCTCGCGCTCACCGACCGCCGCAGCGGCTACCCGCTCCAGATGGTGGTGCGGGCCTCCGACGCCGGACTGCGCGTCGCGGAGAGGGACGTCCCGTACCTCCCCCGCACCGGAAAGTCGAAGGTGACCGGCACCTGGCGGGGCACCTGGCACGCGGTGCGCGATATGCGGGCGGTGCTGCGGCAGCAGCCACCGGGCCGCTCGGTGACCGTACACACGGAGGCGACGCGATGAGCCGGACCACTCACCCTACCGGCCCCACCGGCCCCACCACGCTCCTGGTCATCGCCAAGGAACCCGTCCCCGGACGGGTCAAGACCCGTCTCTGTCCCCCCTTCAGCCCTGTCGAAGCGGCCCAGCTCGCCGAGGCCGCCCTCGCCGACACGCTGCGCACCGTCCTCGCCCTCCCCGCCCGGCGCCGGGTCGTCGTCCTCGACGGGCGGCCGGGACCGTGGCTGCCGCCAGGCATCGACGTGGTCCCGCAGAGCACGGGTGGCCTCGACGAACGGCTCGCCGCCGCGTTCGCCGGCTGCACCGGCCCCACGCTCCTCCTCGGTATGGACACCCCGCAGGCCGGTGCCGTCCACCTGGCCGGCGCCCTCGCCCCGGACGGCTGGGACCACTGCGACGCCTGGTTCGGACCGGCCGACGACGGCGGATTCTGGGCGCTGGGCCTCGCCACCCCCGATCCCGGCCTGCTGCTCGGCGTACCGATGTCCGTCCCGGAGACCGGCGCGGTCCAGCGCCGCCGCCTCGTGGACGCGGGACTCACCGTGCGCGACCTGCCGCGACTCCGCGACGTGGACACGGCGCGGGACGCCGGCCACGTAGCCGCCGCCGCACCGGACGGCGCGTTCGCCGCCGCGTTCGCCCGGCTGACCCCGGCAGCGGCCCGATGAACGCCCCGACGGATACGGCGCACCCGGCACTCACCCCTGCCCCCTGGGCCACCGATCCGTACGCGAACGCCTTGCGCAACGGCCACGGTCCGCTGTTCCTGCGGCGCACGGACGGCTGGCTGCTGCCCCTGGACGTCGAGCGCTGGTGCGCGGACGCCGACACGGCGGACCTGTCGGCGCTGCGCCGCTGCGAGGGCCCGGTCCTGGACGTCGGCTGCGGACCCGGCCGCCTCGTCGCGGAACTCGCCGCGCACGGACACCGCGCGCTGGGCATCGATGTGAGCGAGGCGGCCGTCGCCCGCACTCTGCGCCTCGGCGGCTCGGCTCTGCACCGCAGTGTCTTCGATCCGCTGCCCGGCGAGGGCCGTTGGGGAACGGTTCTGCTCATCGACGGCAACATCGGCATCGGCGGCGATCCGCACGCGCTCCTTCACCGGGCCGCCGAACTCCTCGCGCCGGGCGGCCTCCTCATCGCCGAGACCACGGCCCAGGACATCGACGAACGGGTCCTGGTCCGGCTGGACGACGGACGCGGCGGGACGGGGGCGGAGACAGGGACGGAGACAGGGGCAGGGGCAGGAGCGGGAGCGGGAGCGGGATCGGGAGCGGGCACAGCGGCAGGCGGTACGCGGTCGGGCGCAGCCACCGAGGCGCTCTTCCCCTGGGCCCGCCTCTCCACACCCGCCCTGCTCCGGTACGCCCGCCCGCCCCACTGGCAGCCCGTCGATCAGTGGGAGACGGGCGGCCGCCCCTTCGTGTCCCTGCGTCTCAGCAGCACGGCGCGGACCACGAACCAGAGCGCCGACGCCGCGAACAGCCCGCCCGTGATCAGCAGCCAGTTCCCCAGGAACACGTCGGGGGAAAGCCCGCTCGCGGACTCGTAGCGTTCTGTCTGCCGGGTGATCAGCGGGAACCACGTCAGCAGGAGCAGACCGGAGAGCAGGGCCGGTACGCGTACGAAGTTGATCCGCCCGGACCACGGGCCGAGCACCCGGCGCACGGACCGGTCCACCAGGGAGTACGCCGGTACGAACACCAGGTCGTGCACGAGTGCCGCGCCGGCGAACCACAGGACGATGCCGACCGTGTCGCCGTCCAGCAGCCGCACGCCCGCGTACCCCGCGAGGCAGAACGTGGCGGCCAGCAGCAGGAGATGCAGCGGCCCGTCCCCGTACCACCGCTGCCAGACTCCCCTTCGCGGCCCGGGCCGCTCCGCCCGCGTACTCATCGCAGCTCTCCGAAGGTCAGCCGGCCCACCCATTTGGTGTTCATCACGCCCGGCGCCGCCGGCACGATGATCCGCGCCGGATATCCGTGATCGGGCGACAGATCCTCGCCGTTGACCCGCAGGGCGAGCAGTGAGCGGGGGTCGCGTACCTGGTTGTCGCGGAGTGCCACCCGGCGGAAGGAGCCACGCCGCTGCACGGACTCCACCAGGACGTCCGGCGGCCGGTCCGCCGGGTATCCGGCGAGCGCCGCGAGATCCCGCAGCCGTACCCCACGCCACCACTGGTCCGATGTCGACCAGCCCTCCACACAGGCGATCGGCAGGGCGGCGCTGTACTGGTCCATCGCGAGCAGTCGGTCGCGGGACAGCCGGATCTCACCGGCCGGCCCGCTGACGGTGAGCGCCCAGCCCTCGCCCGTATCGGCCCGGGTGACACCGGCGTACGCGGCGGTCTTGTTGATCTGGAAGCCGTTGGGACCCCGGCCGGGTTCCGCGCCGCCCCTCGGGGTGAGGAGCGCGGTGGCGCGGAGCGGTCCGTCGAAGCTCCGTCCCGCCGACGTGGCGAGCATCAGCAGGGACCCCGCGCCCACCACGGCCAGAGCGCCGCGCCGGGTGACGGTCGCCGGGGCGGGGCCGGGTGGCGCCGGTTCGTCCCGGTCCGCCGGGAGGACGCCCTCGCGCAGGACACCGCCGCGCAGCGCCCGTACGGCCTGGGGGAGTTTCAGCGCGGTGTGGGCGAGGAACGCGGCGAAGAACACCCATCCCCCGTAGAAGTGCAGCGGATAGAAGGACCCCGGAAACACGTACTCCAGCTGGATGTTGAGCAGCCCGGTGAGGAACTCGAACAACGCGCCACCCACGAGCAGCAGCAGCGAGATCCGCTCCAGCGCGTGAGCCATGGACCGGACGGGCGGCAGGGTGAAGAGCTTCGGGATCACCGACCACAGTTTCGCCAGCAGGACGGGTACGAGCGCGATGCCGACGGTGACGTGCAGCCCCTGGTTCAGGCGGTACAGCCACACGGGGCCGGTCGGCCAGTCGAAGAGATAGAACCCGAGCCATCCCTTGCCCGGCGTCTTGTCGTTGACCGCCGCCAGGTCCGGGTTGTAGGCGGCGTACGACAGCAGCCCGGTCACGAACAGCAGCGTGAGTCCGGCGAGCAGGACGACTCCGAGCACCGCCGTGAAGCGGACCCCGCGTACCGGGCTGCGCCAGAACCCGGGGTCGGCGGGGGTGGTCAAGGCGCCGCGCAGGGGTCTGGGCAGGGATCTGGGCAGAGGTCTGGGCAGAGGTCTGGGCAGCGTACGGATCCGGCGTCTGGCGTCCATGCTCCGACGCTATGTCCGGTACGGGGAGCCGGGGCTGCTGCGACTCCTGACAAAAGTCTGACGTCACCCCGTGGCACCGCCGCAAGCCGTCCCCGCCTGCATACCGTGCGAGCGTGAAGACCGAGAACCCGCTGAAAACCGAGAACCCGCTGAAATCCGAGGCCCCGCTCAGCCCCGATGACCGCTACGGGCGGCTCCGCGATCTGCTCGCCGCCGGGGCGGGCGTCCTGCTCGTCACGGTGGCCGTGCTCGTCGGACGCGCGATCCAGCACGCCAACGGGAGTCTCAGAGTGCAGTGGCCACCGCTGCTGGCCTCATGGGATCCGCACGTGGGCCCCGGCACCCCGGCCGCCGTCGTGGTGGCCGTGGCCGTCATCGCGTACGGGCCGGTCCTCGCCGCGCGGCTGCCGTGGCGGGGTCTGCTCCTCACCGCCTGGACGGCGTCTCTCGCCTGGACGCTGTCGCTGGCACTCATCGACGGCTGGGAGCGTGGCGTCGCACGCCGCCTCACCACGAAGCACGAGTATCTGCGGGTCATCGACCGGTTCGACGACATCGGCGCCGCGTTGCGCGGCTTCGACGACCACATCCTGATCGGCCCCCCGGGCAACTGGCCGGCCCATGTCGCCGGGCACCCGCCGGGCGCCACGCTGACCTTCGTCGGCCTGGACCGCATCGGGCTCGGCGGCGGCGCCTGGGCCGCCCTGTGGTGTCTCCTGCTCGCCGTGTCCGCCTCGGTGGCCGTCCTGATCACCCTCCGCGCCCTCGGCGACGAACACCTCGCGCGCCGGGCCGCTCCGTTCCTCGTCCTCGCCCCCGTCGCCGTGTGGGCGGGTGTCTCGGCCGACGGCTACTTCGCGGCGGTCGCCGCCTGGTCGGTGACCTTCCTGGCACTGGCGGCGACGCGGCGCGGATGCCGTGGCGCAATGGCCGGCGGCGCGACGGGCGGCGGGGCGAAAGGCATCTGGGCTCCGGCACTCGTCTCCGGGCTGCTGTTCGGCCTGACCTGCTACCTGTCGTACGGGCTGACGCTGATCGCGGTGCTTCTGCTCGCCGTCCTCGCACTCGCCCGGACAGCACGCCCGCTCGTCCCGTTCCTGCTGGGTGCGTCGGTCGTCCCGCTCGCCTTCACCCTGGCGGGCTTCAACTGGTGGGACGCCTACCACCTGCTCGTCGAGCGCTACTACCAAGGCGCGGGCGGCGTCCGCCCGTACGGCTACTGGGTCTGGGCGAACCTCGCCTGCACCACCCTCGCCGCCGGCCTCGCCACCGTCGCGGGCCTGCGCCGCGCGCTGTCCGCGGCCCCCGGCGCCGTACGCACCCTGCGCCCGGGCAGCGGGACCGGCCGGGACCCGGCGGACGCGGCACAGCGACTGGGTCTCCTCGCCCTGGCGGCGCTCCTGGCCCTGCTCGTCGCGGACCTCTCCGGCATGAGCAAGGCGGAGACGGAACGGATCTGGCAGCCCTTCGTCCTCTGGCTGCTGCCCGCCGCCGCACTGCTCCCCGACACGGCCCGGCGCGGTTGGCTGACCGCACAGGCGGTGGTCGCGCTACTGGTCAACCACCTTCTGTGGACGGGCTGGTGATTTTTCCCCCAGCCGTCACACCCGCAGCCGCACCTGCCCCCGCAGCCGCTCCAGCACCCGCCCGCGCAGCAGCTCGTACTCCTCGCGGAGCCTCACGATCTCCGCGGGGCGGGGCACGACCGTGCCGCCCGTCACGATCTCCTGCGGTCCGAACTGCTCACGGGTGAGGTCGATCTCGATGCCCATGCCCAGCCGGTTCCACCAGTGGAAGTCCGTCTGTACGCCGTCGACCCGGACCTCACCGCGGATCAGCTCGCCGCCGAGCAGATCGTTGACCACCATGGCCGTCACCCCGCACTGGTCCCGCGCCGGATTGTCGGGATTCCAGTGCGGGCGGTGAACGGGAGTGGTCGTGTCGGCGTCCCAACTGCTTCTGATGGCAGCTTCGAGATCGGCGAGGAGGAGGGGTTCCATCCCTTGATCCTCCCACCGCCCACCGACAACGCCCGCCCGTCCGTCCGTCGGCGGACCCGGCGCTCTCAGCGCGAAGTCCGGGAGGCCATGACGGCGATGCCGACCTCCGCGTCCTGCCCGAACCGGTCCAGCACCTCCTCCAGCAGGTCCTCCAGCTTGCTCCCACGGCGCTCCGCCACCGCTCAGTGCACGTGCGGCCCCGACAACTGCGGCTTCCCCTGCGGTACGAGCGCGAGCGCCACCACCGCGCTCACCCCGGCCGCCACCGCACACACCGTGAACGCGTCACCGAACGCCCCGATGGCCGCGCTCCCGCCCGCGATCCCCGCCGCGGCGACCGTCGACACGACCGCCACCCCGATGGAGCCCCCCACCTCGTGAAAGGTGTTCACGACACCCGAGGCGAGCCCCGCCTCCCGGTGGTCCACCATGGCCAGCGCCGTCGTCGTCGCCGTCACGAACACCGCGCCCAGCCCGAACGAGGCCACGACGAGCCCGGGAAGCAGCCCCCCGTACACACTGCTGTCCGCCGAAAGCCACGTCAGGGGTACGCACCCGGCGGCGGCGGTCACCATCCCGCCCACAGCGGTCGTACGGCTGCCGATCCGCCCGACGAGCCGTGACCCGAGATGCGCGCCGACGCCGACGGCGAGCGCGACGGGCAGGAAGACGAGACCGGTCCTCATCGGCCCGAAGCCGCGCCCGTGCTGGAGGTAGACGGAACCGAGGAAGAAGAACGCGATCAGCAGCGCCGTCGCGATCAGCATCAGGAACGCCCCCGCGAGCACCGGTCGCCGTGTGAACATGCGCAGGTCCATCAGCGGCGCCTTCGCGACCCGCTCGACCCCTGCGAAGCCCACGTACAGCACGACGGCCCCCGCGAGCGGGAGCAGCGTCGCCGCCGAGCCCCAGCCGGAGTCCCCGGCCTCGACCAGCCCGTAGATCAGCGCACCGGTACCGGCGGTGACCAGAAGCGCGCCGGGCACATCGAGCCGGGCCGGCTGCGGTGCACGGGCCGGGACGAGGAGAGGGACGGCCACCAGCAGCGCCAGGCCCACGGGAACGTTGACGTAGAACACCCACTGCCAGCCCGGCCCCGCGGTCAGCGCACCGCCGAGCAGCACCCCGATCGCCGAACCGGTACCGCCGATCATGGCCCACACGCCGAGCGCCTTGTTGCGCTCCTCGCCGTGGAACGTGGTGGTGACGAGCGACAGCGCGGCGGGTGACAGCAGCGCGGCCCCGACGCCTTGCGCGATCCGGCCGCCGATCAGCAGCGCGGCGCTGTCCGCGAGCCCGGTGGCCAGCGAGGCGGCGGTGAAGACGGCCAGCCCCGCGACCAGCACCCGCCGCGCCCCGAGCGCGTCGGCGAGCCGTCCGCCGAGCAGCATCAGGCCGCCGAAACAGAGGGTGTACGCGGTGACGACCCAGGTCAGCGTGGTGCGGCCGAGGTGCAGATCGGCGGCCATGCCGGGCAGCGCGACGTTCACCACGGTCACGTCGAGCACCAGCATGAACTGGCCGGCGCAGATCAGTGCGAGGACGGCCCAGCGCCGTGGGACGGCGGGGTGGTCAGGGTGCGGATGCGCGTCGGGACGGGCAGGGGAATGGCCTTGACGAACCTCGGAACGACTCATGGAATGAACTGTACGGTGCAGTTCATTTGAACTCAACTGTACAGTTCAACTCGCTGCTAGCCTGTCCCCATGAACGCCAAGCAGCCCCCCGCCGGACCCCGCGCCGAAGCGAAGCGCCTGGCCATCGTCGGAGCCGCCCGCACGGCGTTCCTCCGTGAGGGTTTCGGCGTGGGCATGGACGTCATCGCCGCCGAGGCGGGCGTATCGAAGGTGACGGTCTACAACCACTTCGGCAGCAAGGAAGCCCTGTTCACGGCCGTCATCACGGGCGCCCTGGACGAACCGCTCGGCGGCGCGCCCACGGCAGCGCTCACCGGCCTGGCCGACGCCGCCGACCTCCGCACGGCCTTCGTCGACGCGGCCCGCGCCTGGGTGGCGGCGGTACGCGGCAACACGGACGTCGCCGCCCTCCGCAACCTGGTCGCCGCCGAGCAGCACCGTTTCCCCGAACTGGGGACCGCCTGGCAGGGCCACGGCCCCGAGGGTCACCACCCGGCCGTCGCCGACGCCCTGCGCCGGCTCACGGAACGGGGCCGTCTGGACATCCCGGACCTGGAGACGGCGATCGTGCAGCTCTACGCGCTGCTCGTCTTCCCGCACCTGGTCTTCAGCTCGTACGGGACCGCCGTCGACGACACCGCCACGGACCGTCTGATCACGAGCGGCGTCGACATGTTCCTGAGCCACTACGCCCCGAAGGGCGCCTAGTTCGAGGCAGGACGTGTGGTCCGAGTGCCGGCCCGCGTACCGGACCCGGAGGTCTACGAACGCGCCTCCGTGCGCGCCACGGCGTACGGGCGCGGCAGTGCGTCCATACCGAACGCGCCCTGAGCCGAGTCGGCGTCCGGGGGCAGCCGGAGCGCGGCGGAGACGGCGTCCGGCAGGGCGTTCCGACCGAGTAGTCCGGTGACCAGGGCAGCCGTCAGCTCGTGCCAGAGCGGGGCGCGGCGCAGCATCGCGTGGTCACCGCCCTCGACCGTGACGAGGCAGGTCCGGGCTCCCGCACCGCGCGCCCGGCCGACCAGGGCCCGGCTGGAGCGGGGGCTCGTGACGCGGTCGTGGCTGCCGTGGAGCAGGACGACGTCACGATCCCCGAGTTGCTCGACCGGGTCCTCGGGCGGGCACCAAGGGGCGAGGCCGACCACTGCGCGTACGAGAGGGTGCCCGGCGGCGCGGAGGGCGGCGCGGCCGCCCATGGAGTGACCCACGAGCACCACGGGCACGTCACCGGCCTCGTGCCGAAGGGCGTCGAGGGCGCGTACGGCGTCGTGGAGGGGGTCTTCGCGGGGCCCGTTCCAGCCGCGGCAGGTGTAGCGGACGCTGCGCACGAGGACACCCGCCGGGAGCGTGGCCTTCGTGACGGCCTGCCGGAAGGGGCGCATCCGGACCGCCGGCAGATTCAGCGGGCCGAAGGGAGGCGGCCCGGTGCCTGCCTCACGGCCACCGTGCAGGAGGAGTACCGCAGCCAGGGGTGGGTGGTTTGCCATACGTTCACGGTACGGGGCACGCATGCGTCCACGTACGGCAACCAAGGGAGCCATCATGGCATCGGGACCTCAACTCGGACAGCTGGTCCAGGACTTCACCCTGCCCGGCGGAATTCTCACCGACGACGCTTTCGAGCGCAGCGATTTCACGCTCTCGAAGGCGCGCGGGCGGGCCGTCGTCCTCGCTTTCTATCCGGGAGACAACACTCCGGTCTGTACGAAGCAGCTCTGCTCCTACTCTTCCGGGTTCGAGACATTCGAGGGACTCGACGCCGAGGTCTGGGGAATCAGTCCACAGGGTGTGGACAGCCATGAGGCGTTCGCCCGCGCACACGGGCTGCGGATGCCGCTGCTTGCCGACGAGGGACGCGAGATCGCCAAGGCCTACGGGGTTTCCGCACCCGGCATCGGCGTGCGGCGGGCGATCTTCCTGGTGGGTCCTGACGGGGATCTGCGATGGAAGCACGTGGCCCTGTTCGGGGCGACCTTCCAGTCGCTGGACACCCTCGCCGGTCGTCTGTCCGGCATCAAAGTCGCGTAAAGACTGCCGGGACCCGGCAGTGTGACGGGCCCTCGACGTATGGGATCATCCAGCCAGTTCGACGGTAGATGTCGGGATACGTCGAGAAGATCGAAAAACCGGGGAGTGATCGCGTGACCTTCTTTCTTGGTCTCGGCATTGCGGGAATTGCTCTTCTCGCGCTCTCCCTGATCTTCGACGGGATCCTCGAAGGGCTGTTCGGCGGCGTACTGGACGGCCTGCTCGACGGCTTCCTCTCGCTGCCGGTCATCGCGGGCTTCCTCTCGATGCTCGGCTTCGGCGGCGCGATCGTCCTGGGCACGACCGGCCTCGGCGCGGTCGCGGCCACCGCGGCCGGCGTCGCCGCCGGCATCGCCGCCGCGTGGGTGACCTGGAAGCTCAGCCGGGCCCTCATGCGGGACCAGACGACCCCCACGCCGCGCGAGGACGATCTGATCGGCACCTCGGGATCAGTCGTCACGCCGATTCCGGCCGGGGGGTACGGCGAGGTGCTGCTGCGACTGGCGGGCCAGACCGTGAAGTTCGCCGCGAAGAGCCCGCAACCCGTCGAACGGGGCGCCGAGATCTGGGTGGAGGCCGCACTGTCGACCACCTCGGTCCAGGTACGCCCGGTGGAACGCTGACCACCGTCTGACCGTCCACCACTGACTGTTCGACCGAAAAAACGATCTGCCGTCCCCCTCGTCGGGAGGCAGGGGGGACCCTTCTCATGAGCCCAGTCCTGATTGCCGTCATCGGCATCGTCGTACTCGTCGTACTCCTCGGCCTCGTAGTGATCACCCGCTACAAGGTGGCCGGGCCCAGCGAGGCGTTCATCATCACCGGTCGGCGCGGCAAGAGGTCGACCGATCCGGTCACCGGCGCCACCAGCATCGACAACAGCGGCCAGAAGGTCGTCGTCGGTGGCGGCGTCTTCGTCGTGCCGTTCGTCCAGCAGAAGTTCACCCTGGACCTCTCCAGCCGCCACATCCCGATCGCCGTGCGCGGTGCGGTCACCCTGCGCGGCGTGAAGTCGAACCTGGAAGGCGTCGCGATCGTCAAGGTCGGCGGCAGCGAGGACGCGATCCGGGCCGCCGCCCAGCGTTTCCTCCAGCAGCAGGACGGCATCGTCGGCTTCACCCAGGAAGTGCTGTCCGGCGCACTGCGCGCCATCGTGGGCCGGATGTCGGTCGAGGACATCATCCGCGACCGTGCCGCCTTCGCGAGCCAGGTCGCCGAGGAGGCCGAGGCCAGCCTCTCCGGGCAGGGGCTGATCCTGGACGCCTTCCAGATCCAGGACATCACCACCGAGGGCTCGTACCTCGAAGACCTCGGCCGGCCCGAGGCGGCGCGTGCCAAGCAGGAGGCCGACATCGCGGAGGCCATCGCGCGCCGTGCGTCGGAGCAGGCCCGCCTGAAGGCGGCCGAGGAAATCGCCATCGCCGAGCGGACGTACTACCTGAAGCAGGCGGAGATCAAGGCCGAGACGGAAGCGGCGGCCGCCAAGGCCAACGCGGCCGGCCCGCTTGCCGAGGCCGCACGCCAGCAGGAAGTGCTCCAGGAGCAGGAGAAGGTGGCCGAGCGCCAGGCGGCCCTGACCGACCGCGAGTTGGACACCAAGGTCCGTAAGCCCGCGGACGCGGCCCGCTACCAGGCCGAGCAGGAGGCGGAGGCCCGCCGCGTCGCCCAGGTGAAGGAAGCCGAAGCGGACGCGGAGCGCTCCCGTCTGACCGGTCAGGGCGAGAAGCTGCACCGCTCGGCCCTGGCCGACGCGGTACGCATCGAGGGCGAGGCGGACGCCGCGGCGATCGCGGCCAGGGGCGCGGCGGAGGCGGAGGCCATGCACAAGAAGGCCGACGCGTTCGCCCGGTACGGGGACGCGGCGGTACTCCAGATGCTGGTCGAGGTCCTGCCGACGGTCGTCGCGAAGGCTTCCGAGCCGCTGAGCGCGATCGACAAGCTGACGGTCATCTCCACGGACGGCGCCAGCCAGCTGGCCCGCACGGTCACGGACAACGTGGCGCAGGGAATCGAACTCCTCAACTCCACGACGGGTGTCGACCTCGGCGCCCTCCTGGAGAACCTGAAGAACCGCACGGCCCCGGCCCCGGAGGTCCCGGCCCAGGCCGCGGACCCCAGGACCGACGGAAAGATCGACATCACCGACTGACAGCGCACGCACCACCACCCGTGCCCGGCCGAGGGGTTCCCCGGCCGGGCACGGGTGTGTCCCGGCCCTGGAGGGCACGGGGCGGGCGGCGGGAACGCGGCAGGGTGAGCAACGGGACGTGAACCCGTCCGGGGCCGCGTGGCGTTCGCCCGTTTGTCTCTACAGGTCTGTAGAGTTCGATGGGAACCGCGCAGTTCGTCCAACGCAACCTATGGAGACGGCATGGCCCTGTGGGATCGGATCAAGGAATCCGCGTCGACGATGCAAACGCAGCTGGAGGCGAAGAAGAACGACCTCAAGAGCGGGGCGTTCCGCGACGCGAGCATGGCCATGTGCGCACTGGTCGCCGCCGCCGACGGTTCCATCGACCCGCCCGAGCGGCAGCGCGTCGCCGCGCTGATCACGTCGAACGACGTGCTCAAGAACTTCCCGGCGGACGACCTCCAGCGGCGCTTCAACACGTACGTCGACCAGCTCACCGCGGACTTCGCGTTCGGCAAGGTCAGCGTGCTCCAGGAGATCGCCAAGGCGAAGAAGAAGCCCGCCGAGGCGCGTGCGGTCATCCAGATCGGCATCATCATCGGCGGTGCCGACGGCGACTTCGACGCCTCGGAGCGGGCCGTCGTCCGCGAGGCGTGCTTCGCGCTCGACCTGCCGCCGCACGAGTTCGACCTGTAGACGGCCCCACTCAGGCCCGGACAAGGACTCCGGCACCGCAGACCGCCGGATGACCGCGGACCGCCGGATGACCGCGGACCGCCGGATGACCGCGGACCGCCGGATGACCGCGGACCGACCGGCCATCGGCCCCACGCCCGGCACAGGCCGGGGGCGCACACACCCCCTCGGGCGCCCCCGGCCACCTTCCTCTCAGAGCTCATTGGCCGGCCAGTCCAGGAGACGGGCGCCGATCACCGCGGTCTGGAGCGTGTACCGGTGCACCGGGTCGGAGGGGTCCGAGCCGGTCAGCTGGCGGATGCGCTCCAGCCGGTACGTCAGGGCCCTTACGCTCAGCGCCAGTCGGCGGGCCGTCTCGGCCGCGACGCAGCCCGCGTCGAAGTACACCGAGAGCGTCTTCAGCAGTGGTTCCGCGCCACCCCTCGCCTTCTGCAGCGGGCCGAGCTCACTGCGCACCAGGTCGGCCATCGCCTCCCGGTCGCGGGTCAGCACCGGGTAGACCAGCAGCTCGGACGCGTACAGCACCGGCTCTTCGAGCCCCATCCGCCGTGCCAGGTCGAGGGCGTCGAGCGCTTCGTCGTACGAGTGGACGACACCACCGGGCCCCTGGTGCGGGCGGCCCACCGCGACCTGACCACCGTCCGTGGCCGCGTGGGCCTGCTTGGCGAAGTAGCGCAGGACGTCCGGCTGGCTGCCGGGAGCGATACAGACCAGCCGCCCGTCCTTCGTGGTCAGCAGGATCTTCCGGCTGCCGAAGCGGGCCAGCAGCGCGGATTCCACATGCCGCGGCACCGCGTCCGTCTCGGTGTACGCCTCCGGGCCCGCCGCCACGGCCACCGCATGGGCGCGCGAGAGCCGCAGCCCGAAACGGGTGGCCCGCTCGGCGAGGCGGCCCAGGTCGCTGCGCCCGTACAACAGGTCGTCGATGAACTCCCGCCGCGCCGCCTCCTCACGCCGCACGGTGAGTCGCTGGGCGCGCTCGAAGCCCTCGGCGAAGGCGTCGACCGCCTGCTCCACGGCCGCCAGGACGGAATCGGCCGTGGCCGGCGCCGCGGTCGCGGCCTGCGGCCAGGCGGTGCGGGTCTGCGCCAGATGCATGGCCACCAGGGCGCGCAGCTGATGGCCGGCCTCGGCGGCCTCGCGGCCGAGGGCGCGGCGGACCTCCAACTCCTCGCGGGTCAACCGGCGCCCCGTCGCGGCGACTTCGCCCAATATGCGGGCGTAGTCCCCGAGGAACCCTCCGGGAATCTCCGGATCCGGCACGTGTACCCCTCCCCCGTCCTGCTACGTCTCCGACGCTTCCTCAACGCCTCCGGACGGCTGCCGGTGCCCGGCATCAGCGATGCGTAAAGATTGCCGGATTCCGGCAGTGCGGTGAAACGGTACCGGCTGTCACTCTTCGGTCAGCACCACACGGGGGAACGCACGGGGGAACACACGGGGGGCACGGGGGACGGCCCGGCTGCCGCAAGCCGTTCGCGGTGACGCGGCAGCCGGCTGCCTCCCTCCCGTACCGGACACGGAGCACAGGACGCAGGGGGTGGACGATGACCGAATTCCTGACTGCCGCAGTCGCGTTCCCTGCCGTTCTCTTCGGTGCCGCCCTGGTCGTCGTCGTGTGCTACTGGCTGCTGGTACTGGCCGGAGCCGCAGGTCACGACGCCTTCGACACCGACATCGATGCCGAGTCGGCCGGGATCGCCGGGGTGCCGGTCACCGTTTCGGTGTCCCTGCTGGTCCTCGTCGCCTGGTTCACCAGCCTCACCGGCTCCGTACTGCTGCACCGCAGCGCCGCCACCGGCGGTACGAGGGCCGTGCTCTCCGTCGCCGTACCGGCCGGAGCGCTGCTGCTCTCCTGGGGCACGGTACGGACGCTGGTACGCCTGTTCCGCCGACGCTTCCCAGCACAGTCACCGCCCTCCCGGCAGGACTTCCTCGGGCAGGTCTGCACGATCCGCACCGGAACCGTCACTGCCGACTTCGGGCAGGCCGAGGTCGCGGCTGCTGACGGTTCGACCGCCGTCGTGCAGGTCCGGCGTCTGCGCCCGCACCCACCACTTCCGGCGCACGACGCCGGACAGCCACTCGTCGCGGGCGGCGCGGGGCTCCTCTACGCGTACGACGACGACGGCGAGTTCTTCTGGGTCTCGCCCTACGACACCGCGCTCGATCCGGGGCCACGAGAGCTGCCGCGTACCACCGGCTGACCGCTCACCGGACGCCCTCCTCCCTCTTCTTCTCCTCACCAGCCGCCAAGGACTGTCATGGATTCCATCTCCTTGGGCATCGGCGTGCTCGTCGCCGTTGTCCTGCTCATCACCCTTGCCCTCCTCTTCGTCGTGACCCGTCTGTTCCGCAAGGTGGAGCAGGGCCAGGCGCTGATCATTTCCAAGACCAAGAAGGTGGACGTCACCTTCACCGGGGCCGTCGTCCTTCCGGTGCTGCACAAGGCCGAGGTCATGGACATCTCGGTGAAGACCATCGAGATCCGCCGCACCGGGCGCGAAGGGCTGATCTGTCAGGACAACATCCGCGCCGACATCCACATCAACTTCTTCGTCCGGGTGAACAAGACGTCCGAGGACGTCGTGAAGGTCGCCCAGGCGATCGGTACGCAGCGGGCGAGCGACAAGGTGGCGATCCAGGAGTTCTTCGCCGCGAAGTTCTCCGAGGCGCTCAAGACGGTCGGCAAGCAGCTCGACTTCGTCGACCTCTACACCAAGCGCGAGGAGTTCCGGGACCGGATCATCCGGGTCATCGGCACCGACCTGAACGGGTACCACCTCGACGACGCGGCGATCGACTTCCTCGAGCAGACACCGATGGTGCAGCTCGACAGCGCCAACATCCTGGACGCCCAGGGCATCCGGAAGATCACCGAGCTGACGGCGATCGAGCACGTGCGCACCAACGAGTTCCAGCGCACCGAGCAGAAGGAGATCACCCGGCAGGACGTCGACGCCCGGGAGACGATCCTGGAGCTGGAGCGCCGGCAGGCCGAGGCGGAGATCAAGCAGCGTCGCGAGGTGGAGTCGCTGCGGGCACGTGAGGAGGCCGCGACGGCGCGGGTCCAGGAGGAGGAACGGCTCGGCTCGCAGGGGGCGTTCATCAGGACCGAGGAGCAGCTGGGCATCCAGCGCGAGAACCAGGCCCGGGAGATCGCCGTCGCGCAGAAGAACCGTGAGCGGGTCATCGCGGTCGAGAACGAGCGCATCGAGAAGGACCGGATGCTGGAGGTCATCGGTCGCGAGCGCGAGACCGAGCTGAACCGGATCGCCGCGATGAAGGAGGTCGAGTCCGAGCGCCGCGAGGTCGCCGACGTCATCCGGGAGCGGATCGCGGTGGACCGAACGGTCGCGGAGCAGGAGGAGTCGATCCTGACCCTGCGGGCGGTCGAGGAGTCGGAGCGCCATCGCAGGGCGGTCATCATCGCGGCCGAGGCGGAGGCGCAGGAGAAGCTGGTCAAGGACATCAAGGCGGCGGAGGCCGCGGAGGTGTCGGCGACGCATCTGGCCGCTGAGCAGCTGACGTTGGCGGAGGCCCGGCTGAAGACGGCCGACATGGACTCGAAGGCGAAGCTGCGGCTCGCGGAGGGCATTCAGGCGGAGTCGGCAGCGGCCGGGCTGGCGGAGGTCCAGGTCCGCGACGCGAACGCCGACGTCATCGAGAAGGCCGGGCGCGCGGAGGCGGAGGCGACGGGTGCGCGGCTGCGTGCCGAGGCGGAGGGCGCTCGCTTCAAGGCACTCGCGGTCGCGGAGGGTACGCAGGCGCAGGCGACGGCGGACGCGGCGATGATCGGCGAGAAGCTGAAGGCCGAGGCGGCGGGGCTGACGGAGAAGGCGGCCGCGATGGCGGCGCTGGACGACGCGTCGCGGGGGCACGAGGAGTACCGGCTGCGGCTGGAGGCGGAGAAGGAGATCCGGCTCGCGGGGCTGGAGGTCCAGCGGCAGGTGGCGGAGGCGCAGGCCACGGTGCTGGCTACGGGGCTGGAGAACGCGGACATCGACATCGTCGGCGGCGACTCGGTCTTCTTCGACCGGCTGGTGTCGTCGATCTCGCTCGGCAAGAGCATCGACGGGTTCGTGGAGAACTCCCAGACCGCGCAGGCGCTGGCCGGGGGATGGCTGAAGGGGGACTCGTCGTTCACGGACGACCTCACTCGGGTCCTGGGGTCGGTGTCCACGGGCGACGTGCAGAACCTCACGGTGTCGGCGTTGCTGATGCGGATGATGGGGGCGTCTTCGGGGGCCCCGGCCGGTCAGGTCCAGCAGTTGCTGGACGCGGCGCGGAAGTTGGGGCTGGCGGATGTGCGGGTGGGGGGTACGGAGGGTGTGCCGGGTGCGGTGCCGGGTGCGGTGCCGGTGTCGCGTAGCGGGGTGGCGGTCGCGTAGGGCGGCGGGCGGGCCGGGGGCCGCTTTGTCCTCAATCGCCGGACGGGCTTGATATGGCCCGGCAGGGCTGGGGACCGGGAGGGAACCTGCGGGCGGGCCGGTCCGAGAGGTGAGGCCCGTCCTGGTGGACGTCTTGTCCTCAATCGCCGGACGGGCTTCATATGGCCCGGCGGGATGGGCTGGATGCGGGCCGCCGGACGAGCTCCGGTCGGCCGGCCGGGAACGGCGGCGGGGAATTGGTTGCGGACAGGGATTAGGGAGCCGTACGTCATGGACAGCGACAGCAGCCTCGGGGGCGTGACCGGTGTGGAGGACGGGGCCTATGAGGTGCTTCGGCGGCGGCTCGCACGGCAGGCCGGGGAACTGGTCCGGCGGGCCGAGGCGCTGAATGCCCGGCGTACCGAGGAGTTCGGGTCCGCTGGACTGGAGTTGCTGTCCACCGAGCAGATCCGGACCGGGCGGCAGGCCGTCGTCCGGGACCTGGTGGCCGTGGGCGGGCAGTTGCTGTTCGGGTTCGAGCGGGGGCCGGGGGCCGGCGGTGACGTCTCGGTGGAGGACGTCCTCCTGCTCCGTACCGCCGAACTGGAGGAGGCGAAGGGAGACGGGGGGCCGCTCTCCGACGAGGCCTTCGTGCGGGAGTTCGCCGGGCTGCACCGCTACTTCCGTGACGCGCGGCTGCTCCGGCTGCGCCGGGTCAACGGTCGGCTGCTCGCCGTCTTCCGGACCGGGGAGACCGCCGATGACCTGCGCGTCCTGCGGTGGGAGCTGCGGCCCGACGGCTCCCCCGGACCGTTCATGGACGCGCGCGGCGACCGCGATCACGTCTTCCCCGACGCGCACGACTTCACCTGGACCCCCACGGGCCGCGAGTCGCACGTCCCCGGACGCCATCCGCACATCGCGGTCGGCGGGTCCGGTGCGCTGTTCGTCGACACGCTCGGCGGCTCGCTCACGGTCAAGACGGTCAACGACACCGAGTCGCCCGGAGGCATCTACGAGGAACCGGTCGACGAGCCCCTCCAGTCGCTCGCGGACGCCGACGTCGAGTACGCGGAGTCCGGGCCGCTCGTCCTGCTGCGGGTGCGCCCCTACAAGGAGGAGACCTGGCGGTACCTGGTCTTCAACACCCTGCTGTCGGCCGTCGAGCGGCTCGACGGGATCGGGCCGTCCTGCCACCGCCTCCCCGAGGACCAGGGGATCATCTTCCCAGGCGGCTACTACCTCACCACCGGCATCGCCAAGACGTTCGACATCGCGGAGGAGCTGACCGACCCGGTCTTCGAAGGGGCCGTCCGCTCACCCAACGGCGAAGACGTCCTGTACGTCTTCCGCTCCCGGGACGAGAGCCGCACGCTCCTCCTCCCGTACAACCTGATCCGCCAGGAAGTCGCCACTCCGCTCACCGGGCGGGGCCACGCCCTGCTCGACGACGGCACGCTCGTGCTGCTCCGCGAGAACGCCGACGGCGCGAGCCGGGTGCACCCCCTGCAGCGCTGGCGGACCCCGTACGTCTCCGACACGTACGCCGCCGCACGGCCGGCCGGCACCGGCCCCCTCGCCCGGACAGGCAACGCCGACCTGGTGCGCGGGATCTCGGACTGCCTCGCCCTGGCCCACGGCGTCCGGACGATGACACCGACGGCCGCCGTGTACCGACAGCTCGTCGCCGACTGCGTACGGGCAGGGGACCGGTACCACTGGCTGGCCGACGCCGAACTGGGTTCGCTGCACGCGCCGTTGGGGGAGCTGCGGGAGACGGCCCAGCAGGTTCTCGCCGAGTTCGAGACCGTCACCGAGCTGACCGGCCGGGCCGCCGCGGCCCTCACCGAGACGGCTGACCGGCTCACCGCCCTGGTCCGCCGTCTCCGCGGCGAGGCCCCGGACACCGCCGCCGCGTGGGTGGACCGGCTCACCGAACTGCGCGAGGCGCAGGGCCACCTGGCGACCCTCGCCGAGATGCGGTACGCCGACACCGAGCGGATCGCCGCGCTCTGCGCCGACGCCGAGAGCGACCTCGCGTCGGCCACCCAGCGGGCCGTGGCCTTCCTCGGCCGTGCGGACGCGTTCACCGGGTACCACGAGGACATCGCGCGGCTCACGGCGCAAGCGGCGGAGCTCGCCACCGTCGCGGACGCCTCAGCGGCGGCCGGCCGGCTGGCGGCGATGACGGACGGCCTGAGCACCGTCACGGACCTGGTCACCGGTCTCGACATCGGTGACGCGACCGTCCGTACGTCAATCCTGGAGCGCATCGGGGAGGTGCTGGGCGGTGCGAACCGGGCCCGAGCCACGCTCGACGCCCGTCGCAGGGAGTTGCTCTCGCACGAGGGGCGGGCCGAGTTCGCGGCCGAGTTCGCCCTGCTCGGGCAGGCTGTCACGGCGGCACTGGCCGCCGCGGACTCCCCCGAATCCTGCGACGAGCAGCTGGCCCGGCTGCTGCTCAGGCTGGAGAACCTGGAATCCCGGTTCGCGGACTCCGACGACTTCCTCGGCGCGCTGGGCGAGCGGCGGACCGAGGTCTACGAGGCGCTCTCGGCCCGTAAGCAGGCCCTCCAGGACGCCCGCGCCCGGCGCGCCGAGCGGCTCGCCGACTCCGCGAGCCGGGTCCTGGAGACGGTCTCCCGGCGGCTGACCGGACTGGCGGACCTGGACGCCGTCCACACCTACTTCGCCTCCGACCCGATGGTCGCCAAGGTGCGCCGCACAGCGGACGAGCTGCGTGAACTGGGCGATCCCGTACGCGCCGAGGAGCTGGACGGCCGGCTGAAGGCGGCCCGGCAGGAGGCCGGGCGGGCACTGCGCGACCGCACGGAACTGTACGCCGACGGCGGCTCCGTGATCCGGCTCGGACGGCACCGGTTCGCGGTCACCACCCAGCCCTTCGATCTGACGCTCGTCCCGTCCGGCGACGGCCTCGCCCTCACCCTCACCGGGACGGACTACCGCGCGCCGGTCACCGACCCGGCGTTCGCGGCGACCCGTCCCTACTGGGACATGCTCCTGCCCTCGGAGTCGCCGTCCGTCTACCGCGCCGAACACCTCGCCGCGCGGCTCCTGGACACGCACGGAGCGGACACCCTGGCCGCTCTCGGGGCCGCTGAACTCGCCGCGCTGGTAAGGGAGTCGGCGGCAGCCGCGTACGAGGAGGGTTATCAGCGCGGGGTCCACGACGAGGACGCCACCGCTCTTCTGACGGCGCTGCTGCGGCTGCACGCGGGGGCGGGGCTGCTGCGCTTCCCGCCGCAGGTGCGGGCCGCGGCGCAACTGTTCTGGACGTACGGGGCCGACGAGGCCCGGCGTACGTCCTGGACCCGCCGTGCCGTGTCGCTGGCCCGGGCCCGCGACACCTTCGGGCTCGCGCCCGCCATCGCCGTACTCCAGGAGGAGTGGGCCGAGGCGGTCGGCGGGGAATCGGCGGATCCCGTCGCCGCGTACCTCTTCGAGGAGCTGACGAGCGGCCCCGCGGGGTTCGTGACGAGCGCGGCGACGCGCGCGTTCCTCGACACGTTCCGTGGTTCCACGGGCACTACGGCGTACGACGACGACCTCGCCGCCCTCGGCGGCGACCTCGCGGCGCGGCGCCAGCTCGTCGAGGGCTGGCTCGGCCCGTACGCCGCCGCGAGCGGGGCGGAGGCCGGGCCGGGGGAGCTGGCGGAGGCCGTGGCCGTGGAGCTGTGCCCGGGGCTGGAGCGGTACGCGTGCGACGCCCCGCTCACCGCTGTCGTCGAGGGTCTGCTCGGCGACCACCCCCGGATCGACGGGGGCCGGACGACTGTCCGGATCGATGAACTGCTCGCCCGTACCCAGGAGTTCCGCGCCCGAACGGTCCCCGGCTTCCGTGCCTACCAGCAGCAGCGCACCCGTCTCGTGGCCGACGCACGCCGGCAGCTGCGGCTGGAGGACCACCGGCCGCGCGTGATGTCGGCGTTCGTACGGAACCGGCTGCTCGACGAGGTGTACCTGCCGCTGATCGGGGACAGCCTGGCCAAGCAGCTTGGAACGGCCGACGCCGACCGGCGCACCGACTCGCAGGGCCTGCTGCTGCTCGTATCACCGCCGGGCTACGGCAAGACGACGCTCATGGAGTACGTCGCCGACCGGCTCGGGATGGTCCTCGTCAAGATCAGCGGGCCGAATCTGGGCCATGACGTGACGTCCCTGGACCCGGCGCAGGCGAAGAACACGACGGCGCGCCACGAGATCGAGAAGATCAACTTCGCCCTGGAGGCGGGCAACAACACCCTTCTCTACCTCGACGACATCCAGCACACCTCGCCGGAACTGCTCCAGAAGTTCATTCCGCTCTGTGATGCCACCCGGCGTGTCGAAGGGGTGAGGAACGGTGAGCCGCGCAGCTATGACCTGCGGGGAAAGCGGTTCGCGGTGTGCATGGCGGGCAATCCGTACACCGAGTCCGGGGAGCGGTTCAGGATTCCGGACATGCTCGCGAACCGGGCCGACGTCTGGAATCTCGGCGAGGTGCTCAGTGGCCGCGAGGACGTCTTCGCGCTGAGCTTCGTGGAGAACGCGCTGACCGCAAACCCGGCGCTCGCCCCCCTGGCCGGCCGGTCCCGGGAAGACCTCGCGCTGCTGGTCCGGATGGCCTCCGGGACCGACCCCTCGGCGCGGGCGGACCGGCTGGAACACCCGTACACCCCGGCCGAGAGGGACCGGATCGTCGCCGTTCTCCGGCACCTCCTGACCGCCCGCGACACCGTCCTCGCGGTGAACGCGGCGTACATCGCCTCGGCGGCGCGGACGGACGCGACGCGCACCGAGCCGCCGTTCCGGCTCCAGGGCTCCTACCGCGACATGAACAAGATCGCGGAGCGCATCGAGCCCGTCATGAACGACGAGGAACTGTCCGCCGTCATCGACGACCACTACGCGGGCGAGGCCCAGACGCTCACCACCGGAGCCGAGTCCAGCCTGCTGAAGCTGGCCGCCCTGCGCGGCACCCTCACCCCCGGGCAGGCCGACCGCTGGGCGGCGGTCACCGCCTCGTACGTACGGACGCAGGCACTCGGCGGACCGGACGGCGACCCCATGTCCCGTGCGGTCGCGGCGCTGGGGCTGCTCTCGGACCGGATCGCGGCCGTCGAGACGGCGATCGTCCGGGCGACGGACCCGCGCCACCTCCTCGCCGGCCCGCCCCGGGCGCGTCACGCCAAGATCACCGACCTGCCGGACTGAACCGGAGGGAGCAAGGCATGCTGGGTTTCGTGCCCCCACTACCTCAGCAGCCCCAACGTGCCGCCGAAGGCGGGCACATGGTCGTCTGCGGCGACGACACCCTGGCCAGGCGCCTGGCCGTGGAGCTCCGTTACGTCTACGGCGAGCGGGTCACCCTGGTCCTCCCGCCGGGCCGGGACCCCGGCCGGGCGGACAGCCAGATGACCCAACGCGGCCGGGCGGCGGCCCTGTTCGGCCGCATGTCGGCGGCCATGAACCGCAACGGCGGCGCGGCAGGCACCGCGGCCGGCGACACGAACGCCGGGGTCGAGGCCGTACGCATCCTGGAGGCGCCCGAGCCCTCCGACGAGGTGTTCGAGGACGCGGGCATCGACCGGGCCGCCGCGCTCGCGCTCGTCTACGACGACGACGAGCGCAACATCCGGGCCGCCCTGACCGCCCGCCGCCTCAACCCACGGGTGCGCCTGGTCATCCGGCTCTACAACCGCAAGCTCGGCCAGCATCTGGAGACGCTGCTCGACCAGGCGGCGGTGCTGGCCATGCCGGGACTCGACCAGGTGGCGCTCGACGCCTCCACCACGGTCCTCTCCGACGCGGACACGGCGGCCCCCGCGCTCGCCGCCACCGCCCTCACCGGCAGCAGCAAGGTCATCCAGGCCGAAGGGCTGCTCCTGCGGGCCGCCGAGCGGCCGCCGCCACGCCACGGCGAGGTGGCCGACCCGGGGCTGTGCACGCTCGCGCTGCTCTCCTCCACCACGCACGACCCGGCGGGCGCCGAGGGTTCCGACAGCAGCGGCGAGGGGCCGCAGCTCCTCCCGGACGCCGCCTCGGTGGCGGCCGCCGCCGGTCGCGGAACCATCGTCCTGGAGAACATCAGCCAGGCGGACCCGGACCGGCCGGCGAAGCGCATGGGCGGGCGGGGCGCGCCGCTGAGCCAGGTGTTCTCGCGAAGGCTGCGCTGGTCGGCGGCAGGCGTCGCGGCGGCCGTTCTCGGCCTGGCCGTGGCCTCGGTGCTGTCCACGGGCTACCACCCCCTGCACGCCGCCTACCTGACGCTGCTCGACCTGTTCGCGATGGGTGACCCCGCGCTCGACGACCCGCCGGGCCGACAGATCATCCAGCTGCTCTCCGGCCTGGCCGGACTGATGCTGCTGCCCCTGCTGGTCGCCGCCGTCCTGGAGACGTTCGGTTCCCTGCGCACCACCTCGTCGCTGCGCCGCCCGCCACGCGGACTGTCCGGACACGTGGTGCTGCTGGGACTCGGCAAGATCGGCACCCGTGTCCTGGTGCGGCTGCGCGAACTGAACATCCCGGTGGTCGTCGTGGAGGAGGACCCGGAGGCGCGCGGTATCCCGCTGGCCCGGAGCCTGCATGTCCCGACGGTCATAGGAGATGTCACCCAGGAAGGCGTCCTGGAAGCGGCGAAGATCCATCGCGCGGGTGCCCTGCTGGCTCTGACCAGCATCGACACCACGAATCTGGAGGCGGCGCTGTACGCCCGCTCGGTCAAACCGGACCTGCGGGTGGTGCTGCGCCTGTACGACGACGGGTTCGCCGACGCCGTCTACCGCACCCTGCGCACCGCCCATCCCCAGGCCCTGACCCGCTCCCGGTCCGTCTCCCATCTGGCCGCCCCGTCGTTCGCGGGCGCCATGATGGGCCGGCAGATCCTCGGCGCCATCCCGGTCGAGCGGAAGGTCATGCTGTTCGCCGCGCTGGGGGTGGCCGGTCACCCCCAGCTGGAGGGCCGCACGGTCGAGCAGGCGTTCCGCGCGGGTGCCTGGCGGGTCCTGGCCCTGGACGCCACCCCGCCCGCAGACCGGCAGCGCGACCTGACGGCCGCCGGGACGGCAGGGCAGACGCAGGGGCTGGTCTGGGACCTGCACCCCGGGTACGTACTGCGCCCCGAGGACCGTGTGGTGATCGCCGCGACCCGCCGTGGTCTGGCGGAACTCCTGCGCGGGCAGCGGACGATGACGCGCCGCTGAAGCCGCCCGGCGCGGTTACCGCAGGCCGCCCATCGCGTCCCGTACCTCGTCCAGGGTCCGTTCGGCGATCTCGTTCGCCCGTTCGTTGCCCGCGCGCAGCACCGACCGTACGTACGCCATGTCCTGCGCGTACTCCGCGCGCCGGGCCCGGATCGGCGCCATGCGCGTATTGACCGCCTCGGTCACCGTCCGCTTGAGGACGGCCGCGCCGCCGTTCCCGATCTCCTCGGCGACCTCGTGCGGGTCGCGGTCGAGACAGAGCGCGGCGAGCAGCACGAGGCTCGACACTCCGGGCCTGCCCTCCGGGTCGTACGTGATGCGGCGCTCGGCATCCGTCCTCGCACCCTTGATCAGCCGCGCCGTCTCGTCCTCGTCGGCGGAGAGCGCGATCGAGTTGGCGCGGCTCTTGCTCATCTTGGTGCCGTCGGTGCCCAGGAGGAGGGGTGCGGCGGAGAGCAGGGCGTCCGGTTCGGGGAAGACGGCCCCGTACCGCTCGTTGAAGCGCCTGGCGATCGTCCGGGTCACTTCGAGGTGCGGCAGCTGGTCCTGGCCGACGGGCACCAGGTTGCCCTTGCAGAAGAGGATGTCGGCGGCCTGGTGGACGGGGTAGGTGTACATGAGCCCGCTGACCGAGGACTGCCGGGAGTGCGCGATCTCGTCCTTCACCGTGGGGTTGCGGCCCAGCTCGGCGACGGAGACCAGGCTCAGGAAGGGCAGCAGGAGCTGGTTGAGGGCGGGCACGGCGCTGTGGTTGAAGACCGTGGTGCGCGCGGGGTCGATGCCGGTCGCCAGATGGTCGAGCAGCAGCCCGTCCACGTACTCGGTGAGCCGTTCGGCGACGTCCCGGTCGGTGAGGACCTGGTAGTCGGCGACGAGCACGAAGACCTCCGCGCCGAGGTCCTGGAGCCGGACCCGGTTGTGGAGGGTGCCGAAGTAGTGGCCGAGGTGGAGGGCGCCGGTGGGGCGGTCGCCGGTCAGGACCCGGAAGCGTTCGGGGGTGTGCCGTAGCTGCTGTTCGAGCTCGGTGCTGCGGGTCTGTGCGGGCGTGGTGGGGATCGCGGTGGCCGGGATTGAGGAAGCGGTGATGGTCACGGTCGGTCTCTCCTCGCGCGGGTAGCTGATGCGTGGAGGACGGCCCGCCGAACCGGGGATCCGCGCCGCCCGGAGGCAGCAAAAAAGGGCCGTCCATGTCGAACGGCCCTGGTTCCGTGCAGATGAGGTGGCCGCTCCTAGGAGGAGCGCCACCAGTTCCGGCACAGTACGGAGGTCATGCGGCCCAGTGTACGGGGAGGGGCCGTGGGCGTACGGCGCGTCCGGAGTACGCACCGGCCCGGCTCGGACGGCGGACGAGATGTTGCCGCCCCGATCACCCGAGGAGAGCCTGAGCGGGACGTCACCAGGTCTCAGCGAGCGCGGACCGCACCGCGCCGGTCGTGGTGGGCGTGAGGAGCGAAATTGCGATGAGAGTCATGATGAGGGCACACCTGGACACCCAGGTCTCGAACGACGCGCTCAAGAGCGGCCAGCTGCTGAAGGTCATGCAGGAGATGATGGAAGCGCTCAAGCCCGAGGCGTCCTACTTCGGCCCCAGCGAGGGCGGCCGGTCCTGCACCTTCGTCTTCGACATGCAGGACAGTTCACGGCTGCCCAGCATCGCGGAGCCGCTCTTCGAGCAGCTCGGCGCGAGGATCGAGATCCAGCCGGTGATGAACGCCGAGGACATGAAGAAGGGTCTTGCCGCGCTGAAGCACTGACCTCGGAGTAACTGCCCGGCTCCGTCCGGGCGGTTGGCCGAAGGACCGCCCCCGCGCCTGGGACACGAGCCTGGTCATCGACCTGGCCGCGACTGCTCGGCGCTCCCGGCACCGCCCCACCCTCCGCAACGGGGTTCTCACCCACCACGCCACGACCTACGCCGGCCGGCACCTCATCGTGCCGGCCGCTCCGGTGACCGGGCTCTCCTCCGTCCCGGCCCGGGAGGAGATCTTCGGGGCACGGCGGGAAGCGATCGCGCGGGCCGAGCGGTGGGGCGCCGACCAGCGGAAACCGACACGTCCGGGGATACGGAACAGGTCGCGGGGGTGCCTCGTTGTAGGATGTGTTCACATAGTTCAATATTCAACCAAAACCTCTTGGAGGCGGGCGTCATGCAGTTCGGGATCTTCACCGTCGGAGACGTCACCACCGATCCCACGAACGGTCGGACACCGAGCGAGCACGAGCGCATCAAGGCGACGATCGAGATCGCGCTCAAGGCCGAGGAAGTGGGCCTGGACGTCTTCGCGACGGGTGAGCACCACAACCCGCCGTTCGTCCCGTCCTCGCCGACGACCACGCTCGGCTACATCGCCGCCCGCACCGAGAGCCTGATCCTCTCGACCTCCACCACGCTGATCACCACCAATGACCCGGTGAAGATCGCCGAGGACTACGCCACCCTCCAGCACCTCGCGGACGGCCGCATCGACCTGATGCTGGGCCGCGGCAACACCGGACCGGTCTACCCCTGGTTCGGCAAGGACATCCGTCAGGGCATCCCGATGGCGATCGAGAACTACGCCCTGCTGCACAAGCTGTGGCGCGAGGACGTCGTCGACTGGGAGGGCAGGTTCCGCACCCCGCTCCAGTCCTTCACCGCCACCCCGCGCCCGCTGGACGGCGTCCCGCCGTTCGTCTGGCACGGCTCCATCCGCTCCCCGGAGATCGCCGAGCAGGCCGCGTACTACGGCGACGGCTTCTTCCACAACAACATCTTCTGGCCCCTGGAGCACACCGAGAAGATGGTGAAGCTCTACCGCAGGCGCTTCGCCCACCACGGGCACGGCGCCGAGGAGCAGGCCATCGTGGGCCTCGGCGGCCAGGTGTTCATGCGGAAGAACTCGCAGGACGCGGTACGGGAGTTCCGCCCGTACTTCGACAACGCGCCCGTCTACGGTCACGGGCCCTCGCTGGAGGACTTCACCGAGCAGACCCCGCTGACCGTCGGCTCCCCGCAGGAGGTCATCGAGCGGACCCTGTCCTTCCGTGACTCCGTCGGCGACTACCAGCGCCAGCTGTTCCTGATGGACCACGCGGGACTCCCGCTCAAGACGGTCCTGGAGCAGCTCGACATCCTCGGCGAAGAGGTCGTGCCGGTGCTGCGCAAGGAGTTCGCCCGGCTGCGGCCGGCCGGAGTGCCGGAGAGCAGCCCGGTCCACCCGGCGGTCGCCGCCACCACTGCCGCCAAGGAGGTCTGAGTACCGTGTTCGCCACCGCTCCCCTGAAGATCGTCGCCGTCTCGGCCGGGCTGAGCAGCCCCTCGTCCACCCGGCTGCTGGCCGACCGGGTGGCCGGGGCCGCCCGTGAGCGGCTGGAGGCCGACCAGGACCGCAGGGTCGACGTGCGGATCATCGAGCTGCGCGATCTGGCCGTCGACATCGCGAACAACCTGGTCACCGGATTCCCGCCGCGCGCCCTGAGGGACGCGATGGAAGCGGTGACGGAGGCGGACGGCCTGATCGCGGTGACACCGGTCTTCACCGCCTCGTACAGCGGACTGTTCAAGTCGTTCTTCGACCTGATCGACCACACCGCGCTGACCGGCAAGCCCGTCGTGATCGCGGCGACGGGCGGCACGGCCCGGCACTCGCTGGTCCTGGAGCACGCGCTCCGCCCGCTCTTCGCCTATCTGCGGGCCGTGACCCTGCCGACCTCCGTGTACGCGGCCTCGGAGGACTGGGGCTCGTCCGGCGACGAGTACACCGAGGGCCTGCCCGCCCGCATCCGGCGGGCAGGGGGCGAGCTCGCCTCGGCGGTCCTGGGACGGACGGTGTCCGGGGCGACGAGGGCGCTCGGCCTGGCCGACGGCGAGGACGCGGTCGTGCCGTTCGAGCAGCAGCTCGCCGACCTCCGCCTGGACTGACGCGCCGCAGGCACCCCGACGGGGCGGAATATCCGGCTTGATTACAGTTGGACCGAACGTCGCATCAGGCTGGACCGAGCTGAACCGAGCTGGAGGCAGACATGGGCAGGATCGTCGTGGGCGTGGACGGCTCCGAGTCGTCGATCAAGGCACTGCACTGGGCCGTACGCCAGGCCGAACTGACCGGCGATTTTGTCGAGGCGGTGAACAGCTGGGAGTATCCCGCGACCAGCTGGGCGTCCATGATGCCGGGCCTGCCGGAGGACTTCGACCCTCAGGCCCTGGCCACCGTCTCGCTCAACGAGGCGCTGGAGGAGGCCCTCGGCGCGGAGGGCGCCGCCGCCATCAGCAAGATCGTCGTGATCGGCAACCCGACGCAGGCACTCCTGGAGCGGGCCAAGGGCGCGAGTCTCCTGGTCGTCGGCGCCCGCGGCCGAAGCGGTTTCGCGGCCACCCTGCTCGGCTCGGTCAGCCTCCACGTCACCCAGCACGCACCGTGCCCGGTGACCGTCGTACGCGCCTGAGGTGACCTTCGTACGCGACTGACGGGAACGGCGGCGGAGGGGCGGCCCGCGTCATGCGGGCCGCCCCTCCTGCGTGCTCGTCCTGCGTGCTCGTCGTCGGTGCCGCTCGTCGTCGGTGCCGCCGGTCGCTCCACGCCTGTCAGGCCGACTGCGCCTTGACGTGGTCGATCACCTCGTTGAACTCCTTGGTGGGCGAGAAGTCCACGTACTCGCAGTCCTCAAGCGCCTCGGGCGCATGACCCGGCGGCCAGTAGAACGCCTGCCCCGCCTCGTACACCTCGTCCCCGGCCTTGGTCCGCATCTTCAGCCGGCCCTTGAGCAGGTAGCCCCAGTGCGGGCACTGGCACAGGTCATCGGGCTGCCCCTTGAGCGCCGGACCCATGTCCGTGCCCTTCGGGAACCGTACGAAGGCGACGGACATGTCTCCGCCGACGTCCCGCATACGCAGTTCCAGACCGTCGCCTTCCATGGCGACGGGCGTATCCGTCCGCGTGGTTGCCGTCATGACTCCTCCAGAGCCGATCGGCCGTGCCGCACCCGAGAACCCCCTCGCCTTCCAGTCTGTGCCCGCCCCCGGGCATGTGCGACCGGGAGTGAGGACGCGGCGCGGAACCGCGTCCTCACTTGCGGTTGTAGAGCCGCATCGTCACCGAGCCGAACACCGCCACGAAGAGCGCCGACCACCCGAGCGACCAGACGATGTCCGTCGCGGGCCAGCCGCCGGCCATCAGTTCCCGTACGGCGGAGGCGAGGTGCGTCACCGGGCTGTTGTTCACGAACGCCTGGAGCCAGCCCGGCATCGTGCTCGGGTCGACGAAGACGTTGCTCAGGAAGGTCAGCGGGAAGATCACCATCATGCTGACGCCCATCACGGACTTCTCAGTGCGCAGCATCAGCCCGAACATGGTCCAGATCCACGAGAACGAGAACGAGAAGACCACCAGCAGCGCCACGCCCGCCAGCACACCGAGCGGTCCGCCGTCCGGCCGGTAGCCGATGAGGATGCCGACCGTCAGCATCACCGCCGAGGCCAGGATGTACCGCAGGACGTCCCCGAGCAGATAGCCGACCATCGCCGCGGGCCGCCAGACCGGCAGCGTACGGAAGCGGTCGAAGACTCCCTTGGTGATGTCGGTGTTGACCGCGACCCCGGTGTACATCGTGATCATCACGACGCTCATCACCAGGATGCCGGGCAGCAGGAACTGGATGTACTCCTGGGTGGAACCGGCCAGCGCACCACCGAAGAGGTACGTGTACATCAGCACCATCATGATCGGGAACGCCGTCACGTCGAAGAGCTGCTCCGGCACATGCTTGATCTTCAGCATGGCCCGCCACCCGAACGTGAGAGACGCCGACAGCGCGCTCGGTCTCGGCGGCCGCTCCTGGCCGACCAGCAGGGCGGCGAGGCTCTCCGCGTCGGGCGCGGCGAGTGCGGCGTCCTCGGGCAGCCCGGTTCTGTCGGTCGTGGTGGTCATGCCGCCACTCCTTTCCTGTCTGTGAGCGCGAGGAAGACCTCGTCGAGGCTGGGCTGTCCCAGCGAGAAGTTGTCCACGGTGATCCCGCAGCGGGCCAGCTCCGCGAGGGCGCGTGCGGCCTGTTCGGCGGCACCCTGTTCGGTGCCGTGCCCGTTGACGCGGGCGGTGAGGGCGACCGGGTCCGCGTCCAGTTGCACGGTCGCGTCGAGCGCGGCGGACAGCACCCGCTCGGCCTCGGGGCGCTGCTCGGCGTCCCGCAGCCGCAGATGCACGGAGCCGGCGCCGACCGATGCCTTCAGTTCGCCCTTCGTCCCCTCGGCGATGACCTTGCCGTGGTCGATGACCGCGATCCGGGAGGCCAGCTGGTCGGCCTCGTCCAGGTACTGGGTGGTCAGCATGACCGTGGTGCCCTGGGCGACGACGGCCCGCACGATGTCCCATACCTGGTTGCGGCTGCGCGGGTCGAGCCCGGTCGTCGGCTCGTCGAGGAAGAGCAGGTCCGGGGTGTTCAGGATGGACGCGGCGATGTCGATTCGGCGGCGCATACCGCCCGAGTAGTTCTTCACCTGCTTGCCGGCCGCCCCGGTCAACCCGAACGCCTCCAGCAACTGCGCGGCGCGCGTACGCGCCGCGGGCTTCGCGTGGCCGAGGAGCCGGGCGAGCAGTACGAGGTTCTCGGTACCGGTGAGGTCCTCGTCCACGGAGGCGTACTGCCCGGTGAGACTCACCAGACCGCGTACGGCGTCGGCGTCCTTCACGACGTCCTTGCCGAACACCCGCGCCTCGCCGCCGTCGGGGCGCAGGAGCGTCGCCAGCATCCGTACCGTGGTGGTCTTCCCCGCGCCGTTCGGCCCGAGGACGCCGTACACGGTCCCGGGCGCCACGGCGAGATCGACGCCGTCGACCGCGCGGTTGTCTCCGAAGATCTTCACCAGCCCGTTGGTCTCGATGGCCAGTTCCGTCGTCATGTTCCATCCCTTGTCGTTGCGAGGGGGTGGCGCGGCGAACGGCGACCGCCGGAGTGTTCCGGCGGTCGCGCCTGCGATCGGACGTGCTCCCCCTCAGGGCCCCGGTGCTCAGTCCTCCCGCGTGTAGTAGACGTAGAAGGCGACGCAGAACACACCGGCTCCCACCAACGCTCCCATGCCGGCGGACCGCAGCACGCTGGTACCGGTAAGACTCGTCAGAAATCCGATCGCACAGGCCGTCAGCGCACCGAACGCCGCGGCCCGCAGCTCACGCGGTAGCGCGTGCCGGTAGCGGCCCAGGGCGAAGCAGAGCGCGGCGAGGACCACGCCCGAGACCAGTCCGAGCACGACCTGTCCGCCGGTGACCGGGCCGCCGTCCCGCTCGATGAACGCCGCGTAGAAACCGAAGATGACGCCCAGTGCGAGGGGCACCATCCAGGCGAGCGGACCGTGATGCCGGGCAGTCGTCCGCGTGCGGGACCCGTGGGACCCGCGGGACGGCATGGCTGCGTGTGTGGCCATGGCGGAGAGCTCCTTCCCTCGTCCCCGTTCCTCCAGGGCACACCCGACCGCGCCGCCCGGCAACTCGAATGGCGTACGGATCGGGGCGCCCCGGCCCCGTACGGGATTCCCTGAGCGTGTGCGCACCTACCTCTCCGTCACCCTGTCGGCCGTCATGCTCGTCCTGCTCGCCGTACTGGTGCCCCTGAGCGCCCTGGCCGCCTGGGTCGACCTGGAGATCGACGACACCGACCGGTATGTCACCGCGCTCTCCCCGCTCGCCTCCGACGCCGCCGTGCAGAGCACGGTGGCCGGTCTGATCACGGACGAGGCGATGAAGCAGCTGGACGTGGGGCCGCTCCAGGACGCCGTCGAGGAGCTGCTGCGCGGCGCCGTGCGGTCGTTCACGACGACGGAGGCGTTCCAGAACGCCTGGGACCTCGCCAACCGGACCTCCCACGAGACGGTGACCGAGGCTCTGGACGGGAACAGCGGGGAGCCCGTGATCATCGATCTGGCTCCGGTGGTCCAGCAGGTCAAGGAAGGACTCGTCAACGACGGAGTGCCGTTCGCGGATCTGATTCCCGTCCAGCACACCGACATCACTCTGCTCTCGGCCGACCGCGCGGACGAACTGCGCGGCCGGCTCGGATGGCTGCGGTACTGCAGCGTCTGGCCCGCGATCGGGACGCTGGTGCTGATCGTCCTGGTGGTGGGTACGGCGGCGGTACGGCGGCGGCTGCGGGGCGCGCTGTTCGCCGCCTCGGTCGCCGGGGCGGGGCTGGTGCTCGGCGCGCTCGTGCTGCGGGTCCTGGTCGCGGTGGGCCGGAGCCGGGTGCTGGACGAGGTGCCGGGCAGCGACCGGGACGGGGCGGCGGCGGTGTTCGACGCGCTGACCGCCTCGCTGCGGACGACGGTGTGGGTGGTGCTGCTGGTGGGGGCGGTGGTGGCGGTCGGTGCGGTGGTGGCGCGGGTGGTGCTGACGCGCCGGGCGCCCAGCGCCGGGTAGCGCCTTTCCCCCACTGCCGTACGGGCGCGGGAGACCGGCGGGGTCCGATGTGCGCTCGCGTGCGGGCCGGGCGAGAGTGGGACCGTGAGAGTCGGGGGCGACTGAGAGGTCTTCCGTCATGCGAGCCATCGCCGTCACAGCGTTCCGCGCGGAGCCGGGTCTCGTCGAGGTCCCCAAGCCGGAACCCGCGGCGGGCGAGGTGCGGGTGAAGATCGAGTACGCCTCCCTCAACCCGCAGGACTGGATGACCGCCGACGGCGCCGGAGGCGATCCGGCCCGGCAGGTGTTCCCCCTGGTCATCGGCGTGGACTTCGCGGGCAGGGTCGACATGATCGGCAGCGGCGACAACCCCTTCCGGGTGGGTGACGCGGTCCTCGGCCGGGTCACGAGGCCGGCTCCGGGGGCCACTCCCTGGACCGCTTCCGGGACCGCTTCCGGGCCGGAGCCCGGGACCGGGACGTACTGCGAGTACGTCTCCGTACCGCATGACTCCCCCATCGTCCTGGCCCCCGGCGAACTGCCCCTGCGGACCGCCGCCGCGCTCCCGTCGGCCGGGATGGCCGCCGCGCAGATCCTGGAGGCCGCGGCCGTACGCCCCGGCGGGCGGCTGCTCGTCATCGGTGCGGCAGGCGGTGTCGGCAGCTGTCTGACGCAGCTCGCCACCGCACGGGACGTGCGCGTGCTCGCGGCGGTGCGCGGCGACGAGCGGACCCGGATGGGTGCGCTGGGGGCCTCGGTCACCATCGACACGACGGCCGGACCCGGCGCCCTCGAAGCGGCGGTGCGCGAGGTGTGTCCTGACGGCGTCGACGCCGTCGTCGACCTCGTCTCCACGGACCATGCCTCCTTCACTCCGCACGCGGCGCTGGTACGCACCGGTGGCGTCGCCCTCAGCACCCGGGGTGCCGCCGGTCCGGCGACCGCCCCCGCCGGCACGAGAGCGGCCGACTTCCGCCTGTCCCCGACGGCCGTCCTGCTCGCCACCCTCGCCAAGGCCACCGCGAGCGGAACTCTGAGCGTGCCGATCGCCCTCGAACTCCCACTGGAGAAGGCACCCCAGGCACTCGCCGAGAACCGTGCGGGCGGTGCGCGCGGCAAGACCCTCTTCGTGCTCTGACCGCATGCCCACCACAACCACCACCCCGCGACCGAAAGAGGCGTCATGGCCGACCGGGACATCTTCGACACCATCGACGAGCTGATTTCCGAGGAACGGGCCCTCCGTGACCGTTCCACCGCGAAGATGGGGCTCTCCGACGAGGAGAAGGCCCGGCTGCGTACGGTGGAGGTCAGGCTCGACCAGTGCTGGGACCTCCTGCGCCGCCGCCGCGCCCTCAGCGAATTCGGTGAGGACCCGTCAACGGCGAAGGTGAGGCCGGCCGAAGAGGTCGAGAACTACAAGAGCTGACCCGCACCAGGGCGGTACGGAGGGGGCACGCAGTGGCCGGGGCCGACGCCGGACGGAAGCGCGCGGCACCGCCGCCCTGGCTGCTGAGCGGACTGCGCCCGCAGACCGCTCCCGTTCCCTGGGCCGCCGTCGCCCGCGCCTCCGTGGCGCTGGCGGCTCCACTCGCCGTCGGGTTCGCGGCCGACCGTCCGACGTACGGCGCTCTCGTCTCGATGGGCGCGCTGTCCGGGGTCATCGGCGACACCGCCGACGCCTACCGGATGCGCATCCTCAACATCGCCGTGCCGCAGATCTTCGGCGCCCTCGGGATGATGCTCGGCACGCTCGTCTTCGACACGGGCTGGGCGGCCGTCGCCGTGCTCACCGTCATCGCCCTCGTCTCCGGGATGATGTCGACGATCGGCGCCGTGGCCTCGGTCTCCGGACTGCTGCTCCTGCTCAACACGGTGGTCGGCGCCGGACTGCCCATGCCGAACCCCTGGTGGGTGGCCCCGCTGCTGCTCACAGTCGGCGGACTCGTGGTGCTCGTCCTGACCCTGCTGGCCTGGCCGTTCCGCGGAAAACTCCCCGAACGGGCCGCCGTCGCGGACACCTACCGAGCCATCGCCGACCTGCTGGCCGCCGCCGGCACGTCCGCGTACGAGGAGCGGCGCCAGGACGTCACCCAGTCGCTGAACGCCTCCTACGACCTGGTGCTCGCCCGCCGGGCGCTCTACCACGGGCGCAGCACCTCCATGGTGCGGCTGCTGTCCCAGCTCAACGTCGTCATCCCGCTCCTCGAGGCGGCGCCCGCCGCCCATCTGACGCGGCGCCCGCTGCCCGGCCTGATTCCGGCGGCGGTACGCGCGCTGGCCGACGACGTGGAGCAGAACCGCGGCGGCGTACCGGTGCTCGACCTCCCGGAACCCGAGTCCCCCGCCACCCGCGCGGTGGACAGCGCCCTGCGTCATGCGGCAGCCGTCGTCCACAAGACCGAACCCGATCCGTACAACGTGGACGACCGGCTCGGGCGGCCCGCGGCACTCGGCGTACGCATCCGGCGGTCGGCCGGCAGTGTGCTGTTCTCCGGGACGTCCTGGCGGTACGGACTGCGCCTGGCCCTGTGCATCGGACTGGCGCAGGCACTCACCTCGCTGGTCGACGTGGAACGGTCGTACTGGGTCGCGCTGACCGTCACCTTCGTCCTCAAGCCGGACTTCGGTTCGGTCTTCTCCCGGGCGGTGCTGCGCGCCGTCGGCACGGCGGCCGGGCTCGTCATCGCGGCACCGGTGCTGGCCGAGGTACCCATCGGGTGGTGGGACGTGCCGGTCATGGTGGTGCTCGCCGCGCTCATTCCCGCACTCACGGCGAAGGGGTACGCCTTCCAGACCGCGGCCATCACCCCGGTCATCCTGCTGCTGTCCGACCTGCTGAACCACCAGGGCATCGCACTGGTCCAGCCGCGTCTCCTGGACAGTCTGCTCGGCTGCGCGATCGTGCTGGTGGCCGGCTATCTGCTCTGGCCGGAGAGCTGGCACACCCGGATCGGCTCCCGGCTCGCGGACGCGGTGACGGACATCGCCGACTATGTGGCGTCTGCCTTCGACGGCCTCGATGCCGATCAGGCGGAACGGGTTCGGACCCGGCGCCGGCTCTACCGCGATCTCTCGGCCGTGCGCTCCGAATTCCAGCGGGCGCTCACGGAACCGCCTCCCGTCGGGACGCACGCCGCTGCCTGGTGGCCGCTGGTCGTCGCCGTCGAACGGATCGTGGACGCGACGACGGCGGCCCGGGTCCGGGTCGACCACGGGGCCGCGGCGCCCCTGCCCGCCGAGGTGGCCGCGGCCGAGCAGCAGCTGCGGGAGCTGTCGGAGGGACTCCGGTCGAGCGAGGAGCTGGTGGAGGTACGGGCCGAGCTGGTGGGTGACGAGGACAGTGTGCTGGAGCCGCTGCGTCAGGAAGTGGCCGCGGCCAGGGCGATCGCCTCGCCTCAACCCTAGGTCCTCCGGCCTCAGGGGTGTTTCACGTGAAACACGCAGAGTGACCGGCTCAGCGGTCCGGCCCGGGGCCCCGCTCCTGGAGGCGCTCCATCTCGCGCCGGTCGCGCTTGGTGGGGCGGCCCGTGCCGCGGTCGCGAACCGGGACCTGAAGGGCGATCT
This sequence comes from Streptomyces finlayi, assembly GCF_014216315.1. Classification (NCBI taxonomy): domain Bacteria; kingdom Bacillati; phylum Actinomycetota; class Actinomycetes; order Kitasatosporales; family Streptomycetaceae; genus Streptomyces; species Streptomyces finlayi. The sequence goes on along the minus strand of NZ_CP045702.1, from coordinate 3,956,548 downwards.
CGCGGGGCGGCGGAGGCGGGCTGTTGTCGACGAAGCACTCGGCCGCCACGGGAGGGCCCACCCGCTTCTTCACGAGCTTCGACACGACCACGATCCGGTCCCGGCCGTCGTGCCGCAGCCGCACCTCGTCGCCCGTGTGCAGTGCCTGTGCCGGCTTGGCGCGGTCGCCGTTGACCCGCACATGTCCTGCCCGGCAGGCGGCCGCGGCCTGCGACCGGGTCTTCGTCAGCCGGACCGACCAGATCCAGACGTCGACACGGACGCTGCCCGCCGCCTGCGGTGCCTCACCGGAAACCATGGGACCGACTCTAATGGGGCGCAGGCACACGGGCGCCGTACGAGCGGACTTTCCGTCCGCAGCATCGCCCCCGCCACCACGGCACAGGCCGTGAGACGTGTTCTGCGGGACGGTATTCCCGTGTGGGGACCCTTCGTGAGAAACGTGCAGGTCACGTTGGACTGACTGGCCGTCACCCCAGCGGCCGGGCCACGCCGGCAGGGCGTCTCGGGAGCGCGGACACCCTTCCTGCGACGCACATCAGCCCTGCACCGCATGGGCGCAGGGCTGGTGTTCTGCCTGCTTCGGCAGTGGGAATCGGCGGGATCAGACGCCGATGTCCCTGCCGTCCTTGCGCCATACGGCGACGACGGACGGGCGGACGATCTTCCCCGGACCGTCCGGCCAGCTGCTCGCCGGCTTCTCGACGGTCGCACCGTCGACCTCGCCCGGGTGCTGCACGGCGACCAGGACGCGACGGTCCTGGATCACCGGGCCGCAGGTCTCGGCGCCGGTCGGGACGGTGAGGAACTGCTTCAGCTCACCGCGGCGCTCGCCCTGCGTCGCGACGCCGAAGAGGCCGTCGTGGGAGCCGAGCTGGTTGCCGTCCGTGGAGATCCACAGGTTCCCGTGGTCGTCGAAGGCCACGTTGTCCGGGCAGGAGATGGGGCTGACCTTCTCCTTGGGGAAGCCGGCGAAGTACGTCGAGGGGTCGTTCGGGTCACCCGCGACGAGGAACAGCCGCCAGGCGAAACCGTCGCCCGCCGGGTCGTCCCAGTGCTCCGCCAGCTCCAGGACCTGGCCGTGCTTGTTGAGGTTGCGCGGGTTCGCCTCGTCCGCGCCGGCCTTCCCGGCCTTGCCGCGGTCGGTGTTGTTGGTGAGCGCGATGTAGACGCGGCCGGTGCGCGGCGACGGCTCGACGTCCTCGGGGCGGTCCATCTTCGTGGCGCCGACCTTGTCACCGGCCAGACGGGTGAAGACGTACACCTCTTCGGCCGTCATGCCCGGCACGTGCGAGACGTTGTCGGTCGCCAGCGGGATCCACACGCCGCTGCCGTCGAACTCACCGTCGCTGGGCAGCTTTCCGGTGCCGTCGAGCTCGGCGGCCGGGGAGTCGCCGGTCAGCTTGGCGACGTACAGCGTGCCCTCGTCCAGCAGGGTCAGGTTGTGCTCGCGGGCGGCCCGCGAGTTCCCCTTCTTCATCCGCTTGCTGGAGACGAACTTGTAGAAGTAGTCGAAGCGTTCGTCGTCGCCCATGTACACGACCGGGCGTCCGTCCGAGGTCAGCCGGGGCTGCGCCGCCTCGTGCTTGAAGCGGCCCAGCGCGGTGCGCTTGCGCGGGGTGGACTCCGGGTCGAACGGGTCGAGTTCGACGACCCACCCGTGACGGTGCGGCTCGTTGGGCTCCTGCGCGACGTCGAAGCGCTTGTCGAAACGCTCCCACTTGCGTTCGGTGGTGGACGAACCGATGCCGTACCGCTTGTCGGTGGCGCTCGAACCGTTGGCGAAGTACTGGTTGAAGTTCTCCTCGCCGTGCAGCGTGGTGCCCCACGGAGTGGTGCCGCCCGCGCAGTTGTTCAGCGTGCCGAGGACCTTGCGGCCGGACGGGTCGGCGGACGTGCGCAGCAGGTGGCTGCCGGCGGCAGGTCCGGTGACCCGGAACTCGCTGGTCGCGGTGAGGCGGCGGTTCAGCGGGTGACGGCCGATGGCGGCGAGCTTCCCTGTGCGGTGCTCCTCCTGGACCACGACGACGGAGAGCCCGTGCGCCGCCCAGGCGATCTCGACCTGCTCACGGGTCGGATTGGCCGGATCGTAACCACGGAACATGAGGTTCTCGTCCGTGTACTCATGATTGGCGACCAGGACCTGGCGGCCGCGCTCACCCCGGAGCGGGAGCAGCGAGAGGAAGTCGACGTTGTAGCCGAACTGGCCCGCCTGCGCCTTCGCGGTCTGACGGTCCGGATCAAACGCGGGGGCACCGCGCAGAATCGGTTCACCCCAGCCGATCACGAGGTTCTGCTCGTAGCCGTCCGGGACGGTGACCTTGTCGTCCTTGTTGGGCGCCACGGGCGCGAACCGCAGCCCGCGAGCACCCGAAACGCCCGGCTTGTGCGGGTACTTCGGCGAGCGGCCCGGAGCTGCGAGGGCGGCGCCCTCGGCCTGCGGGGCGGCCGGACCGGCGAGGGTGGCGGTCCCGGCAGCAGCGGCAACGGTCACCACGGCGGCGGCGCGCATCATCGACCGGCGCGACAGGGCACCGGCGATGACATCGCCGGCGTACTCGTTGTCGCTGGTGTTCGGTATCTCCTGGAAGCAGGCGTCGCCGCAGCGGTAGCGGCAGGTCAGCCCAGAGCGCCCGCCCGGATGCGAGCTGATGAGCGGCAGCAGATTGCGCACGTGGATTCCTTCCATTTGTGTGTCCTGCGTGACGGTAGGTGCGCAGTCACGCGGTAGGAGGGACTCCCGGTGAACGCGGGGTGAAGTCCGGGCCACCGCTGCTCTCCCCATGTGGCCGGAAATCGGCAATGCCTCGGTTGGGGCTCGGTTGAGGCTCAGTTGTCCCCGGGGCGGGCCGTGCCGCCGAACGGCCGGATCCGGCCGCTAACCTTACGTATCCGCCCTGGCCAGGAATCAATTCCCGCAGGACGGACATATCACGCACCCAACTCATGCGAAAGGCTTGGCCCATGGGCATTCGGAGCTTGCTGCGCAAGGTGTTCGGCCGCACGGAGCAGGACGAGTCGGCCACGGCCACCGTCCCGCCCCAGGCCGAGCGCACCCAGCCCACGGAGCCGGAGCCGGAGACGACTTCGGCGGCCGAGCCCGCACCGGCCGTGAAGGCGTCGGTGCCGGCCCCGGCCTCGTCCTCCCCCTCCACTTCTCCCTCCGCTTCCACTTCCGCTTCTTCCTCGTCCGCTTCTTCCTTGTCCGGCTCCTCGGCGACCACGCCGGCCGCGCGGTCCGGCGAGCGGGACAGCGGACTGGCCTCGGACCTGGTGGCGGCTGCCTTTGACAAGGCGGCCGCCACTTCGTCGTCCGCCCCCGCCACCACGCCCACGGTCCCGGCCCAGGGCTCCGCCTCCCACAAGAAGGCGGCTCCCGCCGCGGAGCCGGCGACGGCCGAAGCGGTCGCGGAGCCGGTCGCGGAGCCAGTCGCCGAAGCGGTAGCCCCGCCCGAGGTGGCGCCCGAGACGACGACCGAGCCGGTCGCCGCCGCAAGCGAGCCCGAGGCGGAGCCGGAACCGATCACGCTCGACCTGGACCCGGCACCGGAAACGGAAACGGAAACGGAGACGGAGACGGAGACGGAGACGGCGCCCGAGACGGCGCCCGAGACGGCGCCCGAGACGGCGCCCGAGACGGAAGCCGCAGCGACCCCAGCGGCGGAGACGGAGACGGCCGAAGTCACCCCGGAGCCGGCCCCGGAGGCAACCCCCGAGCAGGCCCCCGAGGCTGAGGTCAAGTCCGAGGCCGAGGCCGAACCGGCCGCCGAGGCCGAGGCCGCGCCTGAGACCAATTCCGTCTCCGCCATCATCCCGCCCCCCGCCGCCGTGGAGCCCACCGCCGTGGAGCCCACCGCCGCCGAGCCCACCGCCACCGAGCCCGCCGTCGTGGAGCCCGCCGTCGTGGAGCCCGCCGCCGCCGAGCCCGCCGCCGCCGAGCCCGCCGTCGTGGAGCCCACCGCCGTGGAGCCCACCGCCGCCGAGCCCGCCGTCGTGGAGCCCACCGCCGCCGAGCCCGCCGTCGTGGAGCCCGCCGCCACCGAGCCTGCCGTCGTGGAGCCCGCCGCCACCGAGCCTGCCGCTGCTGAGCCCGCCACCGTGGAGCCCGTCGCCACCGACAGTCCCGCCGACGCCCCCGCGGCCAAACCCGCCGTGTCCCTCGCCCAGGTCAAGGCCCGTGCGCCCCAGCTCGTCGACTCCTACCAGGCCGCGCAGGCCGGGCTCAAGGAGCACGGGCTCACCGGGTTCCGCGCCACCGTCTATCTGGTGCTCGACCGGTCCGGGTCCATGCGGCCGTTCTACAAGGACGGCAGCGCCCAGCACCTGGGCGACCGCACCCTGGCCCTCGCCGCGCACCTCGACGAGAACGCCACCGTGCCCGTCGTCTTCTTCTCGACCGACATCGACGGCACCGGAGCCGTCGACCTCACCGCCCACGAGGGCCGGATCGACGAGCTGCACGCCGGGCTCGGCCGTCTGGGACGTACCAACTACCACCGTGCCGTCGAGGAGATCGTCGCGCACTACGAGAAGTCGGAAGCCACCGGTCCCGCTCTCGTGATCTTCCAGACCGACGGCCCGCCGGACGCCAAGCAGGCCGCCCGCCAGGCACTGGCCGACGCGGCGCGGCTGCCGCTGTTCTTCCAGTTCGTCGCCTTCGGTGACGAGGACGCCAAGGGCTTCGACTTCCTGCGCAGGCTCGACGTCGAGAACGCCGCGTTCTTCCACGCCGGCCCGGCGCCGCGCGAGGTTCCGGACGCCACGCTCTACCGGGAGATCCTGTCCGCGCTCCCCGCCTGGACCGCCGCCCGCGAGGACGTCACCAGCAGCTGATCCCCTTGTGATCCACGTCTGATCCACGCACAGCACCGACACGGCGGTGCCCGCCCCAGCGGCCGGGCACCGCCGTCGTCGTACCGCGCCGCGTTTATCCGTGCGAGGGGACCAGCCGATGGCCGTTAGGATTTCGACCATGGCGGCCACTGGAACCGAGAAGCAGGAGTCGAGCGAAGGCGTGAAGGCGTTTTACGTTTCGACCCCCATCTACTACGTCAACGACGCTCCTCACCTGGGCCACGCCTACACGACCGTCGCAGGCGACGTGCTCACGCGCTGGCACCGTCAGCGCGGCGAGAAGGTGTGGTTCCTCACCGGCACGGACGAGCACGGTCAGAAGATCATGCGTACGGCCGAGGCGAACGACGTCACCCCGCAGGCATGGTGCGACAAGCTCGTCGAGGAGGCCTGGAAGCCCCTCTGGGAGCACCTGAACATCACGAACGACGACTTCATCCGTACGACGGAGAAGCGGCACACCGACCGTGTGCAGGAGTTCGTGCAGGACCTGTACGACAAGGACCAGATCTACAAGGGCGGGTACGAAGGCCCGTACTGCGTGGGCTGTGAGGAGTACAAGCTCCCGGGCGACCTCATCGAGGCCGAGGACGGCACCAAGCTGTGCCCCGTCCACAAGAAGCCGGTGGAGCTCCTCAAGGAGGAGAACTACTTCTTCAAGCTCAGCGAGTACGGCCCGAAGCTGCTGGAGTTCTACGCGGCCAACCCCGGGTTCATCCAGCCCGAGTCCGCCCGCAACGAGGTGCTGAACTTCGTCAAGCAGGGCCTCCAGGACCTGTCGATCTCGCGTTCGACCTTCGACTGGGGCGTCCCGGTGCCGTGGGACGAGAAGCACGTGATCTACGTCTGGGTCGACGCGCTGCTCAACTACGCGACGGCCGTCGGCTACGGCGCCAACCAGGAGAAGTTCGACACCACCTTCCCGGCCGACGTGCACCTGATCGGCAAGGACATCCTGCGCTTCCACTCGGTGATCTGGCCCGCGATGCTGATGGCGCAGGGGCTGCCGCTGCCCGGCAAGGTGGTCGCCAACGGCTGGCTGATGGTCGGCGGCGAGAAGATGTCCAAGTCGAACCTGACCGGCATCAAGCCCCAGGACCTGACCTCGCACTTCGGCGTGGACGCGTACCGCTGGTACTTCCTGCGCGCGATCGCGTACGGCAACGACGGCTCGTTCTCGTGGGAGGACTTCACCGCCCGCTACACCTCCGAGCTCGCCAACGACTACGGCAACCTCGCCTCTCGCCTCGCGGCGATGGTCGGCAAGTACTACGGCGGGGCGCTTCCGGAGGCCACGGCCGCCGGTGACGCCGAGCAGGCCGTACAGGAGGGGCTGGCGAAGGCCGTCGCCATCGCCGACCGGAAGATCGGCGACGACCTCGACTTCCAGGCCGGCATCCTGGCGATCTTCGACTTCGTGAAGCAGGTCAACGGCTACATCACGGAGCAGGAGCCCTGGAAGGTCGCCAAGGACACCTCCCCGGAGGGTCAGGCCCGTCTCGCGACGATCCTGTACACCGCCGCGGAGGCGCTGCGCGGTGTGGCCGTCCTGCTGAACCCGGTGATGCCGGAGACCTCGCAGAAGCTGTGGGAGTCCCTGGGCGCCGAGGAGTCCCTGGGCGCCCTGGCCGGTCAGCGGGTGCAGGACGCGGGCACCTGGGGCCTGCTGACCGCAGGGGCGACGGTGACGAAGGGCGCGGTGCTGTTCCCGCGCCTGGAGGAGAAGCCCGCGTAGGCACCGCTGGGCGCCGCGTAGGCACCGCTAGGCACCTGTGCACGACGGCAGAGGGCCGGGACACCGCACCCGCGGTCCCGGCCCTCTTGTCTGCCGCCCGGCTCCTCAGCGGCGTAGGGTCTTCGCGTCCCCCATCACGATCACCGGCTTCTTCGCCGGGTCGAGGGCCCGGAGAAGGTCCTTCATCCGGGCTTCGGGAAGCGAGACGCAGCCCTGGGTCGGGCCACCGTGGTCCACATGGAGCCAGATGCCGCCGCCCCGGTTCTCGCCGAGCGGGCGCTCCCGGTCGAGGGGGGTGACGCCGGGCGTGCGGTTGTAGTCGATGGCGACGACGTAGTCGAAGGACCCTTCGAGCGACTCCCCGAAGAACCCCTCGCCGCTCAACGCGAACCGGGGATGCTCGTCGTACGGGAGCCGGGCCCCCGGATCGGGAAGCCGCCCGCCCGCGTCGGAGAGGGTGTAGACGCCGACCGGCGACTTGAGATCGCCCGCCACATGGAAGTCCGTCCAGCCCTCCAGGCCGTTGTGCGCGGGCCACGGGCCCGCCGCCGCCTTCCACCCCTTGGCGAGGTCGTCACGGGCGTACAGGACGGCGGTGGACCGGTTGGAGTCCCGGGCCTTACCGGTGACGACGACCGCCTGCCGTGCCGTGGCCGGGATCGCGGCCCTGGTCCGCGGGCCGAGGGCCGGGATCTCCGCGGGCCGGGGAGCCTTCGGGCGCGCGGACGCCGGCATCGACTGAGGACCTGGCGCACCGCGCGGCTCGGGGGGTGCGGGCGCTTGTGTGGAGCAGCCGGTGAGGACCAGGAGGAGCAGTGCGGCGAGGGTGGCGTACGGACGTCGGGAAGCGGACACGACGAGGGCTCCTGAGTGACTCGGCTGACGCGGTCTCAGGTCGCATTGTGCGCTGGGGCCTTCCTGACGCCTCTTCAGACGCGCCGTCCGGCCGTACGCGGACCACCGCCCCGCGCCCCACGCGCGGCACCCGCACGTGAAACAGCCCCCGACTGAGCACCGGGGGCTGTTTCACGTGGAACATCGACGGGCTACTTCTCCGTCTTGTCCTTGTCCTTGTCCTTGTCCTTGTCCTTCGCCGAGGCGACCGGCTTGCGGAGCTGGATGTTCAGCTCGCGCAGACGGGTCTCGTCCAGCTCGGACGGGGCGCCCATCATCAGGTCCTGGGCGTTGCCGTTGAGCGGGAAGGCGATGGTCTCGCGGATGTTGGGCTCGTCGGCGAGCAGCATCACGATGCGGTCGACGCCCGGGGCGATGCCACCGTGCGGCGGGGCGCCGAGGCGGAACGCGCGCAGCATTCCCGCGAACTCCTTCTCGACGGTCTCGGCCTCGTAGCCGGCGATCTCGAACGCCTTGAGCATGACGTCGGGCTCGTGGTTGCGGATGGCGCCGGAGGACAGCTCGGTGCCGTTGCAGACGATGTCGTACTGCCACGCCAGGATGTCCAGCGGGTCCTTCTCCTCCAGGTCCTTCATGCCGCCCTGGGGCATGGAGAACGGGTTGTGCGAGAAGTCGATCCTGCCGGTCTCCTCGTCCTTCTCGTACATCGGGAAGTCGACGATCCAGCAGAACCGGAAGACGCCCTCCTCGAAGTGGCCGGAGCGCTTGGCGGCCTCGACGCGGACGACGGACATGATCTTGGAGACCTCGTCGAACTCGCCCGCGCCGAAGAACACGGCGTGGCCGGGGACGAGGGACAGGCGCTCGGTGAGCGTCTTGACGTCCGCCTCGGTGAGGAACTTGGCGATCGGACCCGCCAGGGTGCCGTCCTCGCCGACCCGGACCCAGGCGAGGCCCTTGGCGCCGTGCTCGACCGCGTACGCGCCGAGGCCGTCGAAGAACTTGCGGGACTGGCCCGCCGTGTCCGGGACCGGCAGGGCACGGACGTGCTTGCCGGCGAAGGCCTTGAACTCCGAGTCCGCGAAGACGTCGGAGATGTCGACGAGCTCCAGCTGCGCGCGGAGGTCCGGCTTGTCGTTGCCGTACTTCAGCATCGACTCGCGGAACGGGATGCGCGGGAACGGCGAGGTGACGTGGCGGCCGTTGCCGTACTCCTCGAAGAGCTCGGTCATGAGCTTCTCGATCGGCTGGAAGACGTCTTCCTGCTCGACGAAGGACATCTCCACGTCGAGCTGGTAGAACTCGCCGGGCGAACGGTCCGCACGGGCGTCCTCGTCGCGGAAGCACGGGGCGATCTGGAAGTAGCGGTCGAAGCCGGAGATCATCAGCAGCTGCTTGAACTGCTGGGGGGCCTGCGGCAGCGCGTAGAACTTGCCCGGGTTCAGCCGGGAGGGGACCACGAAGTCGCGGGCGCCCTCGGGGGACGTCGCGGCGAGGATCGGGGTCGCCATCTCGTTGAAGCCGAGCGCCACCATCTTGGAGCGGATGGAGGCGATGACCGACGAGCGCAGCATGATGTTGCGGTGCATACGCTCGCGGCGCAGGTCGAGGAAGCGGTACTCCAGACGCCGCTCCTCGTTGACGCCGTCCTCGGCGTTGATCGTGAAGGGCAGCGGGGCCGCCTCTCCCAGGACCTCGACCTCGGTGACCTCGATCTCGATGTCACCGGTCGGGAGCTCCGGGTTGACGTTGTCGGCGCCGCGCGCGGAGACCTTGCCGTCGATCCGGACGACGGTCTCCTTGGTCAGCTTCGACAGGGCGTCGTTGCCGGGGGTGCCGGGGCGGGCGACGAGCTGCACCAGACCGTAGTGGTCGCGCAGATCGATGAAGAGGATGCCACCCAGGTCTCGGCGATTGTGCAGCCAGCCGCTCAGCCGGACGTCGGTGCCGACGTCAGAGGCGCGGAGCTCGCCGCAGGTGTGGGACCTGTACCGATGCATCGTCGTTCATCCAGTCTTAGCGATTCGAGGCGGATCGAGACCGACGGGGAACAGGAGGGCGGTCTCAGCCACCCCAGGCTACCGTCCGCGTCCGCACCCCAGCATTGCCGTTGTCGTTTCGAGGTCTTGCGGGAGACATCGGGCGACGGGTCCGGGCCCCCGGCCGGCCGGCCCGGCGCCCCGTCCCCTCGGTGGCGTCCTGCGGGCACATCTTCTTAAAGTGGGGCAATGCGCACCGAGGAAGTCCTGGCCGCGATCGCGACCGGTCTGTGGTGCTGGGACAACGAAGCCGGGACGGTCACGCTCGACGCGGAGGCTGCCCGGCTCCTCGGCCTGCCCGCCGAGCCCGGCGACTTCAGAGAGTCCATGGTGCGTTCCCGGTTCCACCCGGTCGACTGGAACGAGATCTACGGGGTCGTGAATCTCGCGGTCTCCGAGGGCACCCTGGCCGAGGCCCGGCTGCGGATCGTGGACGAGGCGGGCCACGTGCTCCGTATCGTGCGCAGCCGGTCGAAGCCGGTCCTGCGGGCCGGCGGAGGCCCGCAGAGCTACGTGCTGACGGGCACCCTCCAGGAAGTCGCCGAGCCGCAACCGGACTCCACCGCCGAGCACACCGCGATCACCGGGGACTGGCGCCGCTCCCGTGAGGCGTTCCTGCTCGACGCGGGCCGGGCGCTGGCCGAGGCACGGTCCACCGAGGAGGTGCTGCGGGTCGCCGCCTCCCTCTCGATGCCCGGGTTCTCGCCGGACGGCCTCGCCGTGTTCGGCGTCGCGGGAGAGCGGCTGACGATCATCGGGCACCACGGGCACCACGTGGGCGACGAGCACCCCTTCGCCGACATGCCCCTGGACACGGACTATCCGGCCGCCGAGGCCGTACGGACGGGGCGGGCGATCTATCTGCCGTCGCCGGACGAGTACCGGCGGCAGTTCTCCGCCACCTGGCCGCTGGCCCGCCGCTTCGGACGCCGCTCCTGGGCGTTCCTGCCGCTGATCGCCTCCGGGCACGTGATGGGCGCCTGGATGGCCGGGTTCCGGCACCCCGTGTCCTTCTCGCCGGACGAGCGCGCCGTACTGACGACGGTCGCCCGGATGCTCGCCCAGGCTCTGGACCGTGCCGGGGCCGCAGAGACCGAACGCGAGCTCTCGCTGGGCCTCCAGCGCTCGATGATGCCGTCGCTGGGCCCCGGCATCCCGGGGATGCCGGTGGCCGCGCGCTACGTCCCCACCGGCGGCGGGCTCCAGGTCGGCGGCGACTGGTACGACATGATCCCGCTGCCCAACGGGCGTATGGCCCTCGTCATCGGTGACGTCCAGGGCCATGACGTACGGGCCGCCGGACTCATGGGCCAGTTGCGCATCGCCCTGCGCGCGTACGCCTCCGAGGGACACCGCCCCGACGCGGTGCTCTCCCGGGCCTCGCGCTTCCTCGCCGGCCTGGCGGAGGAGCAGGGGGGCTGCGAGAGCGCCGGCCCGCGCTTCGCGACCTGTCTGTACGCGGAGGCCGACCCGGAGACCGGCACCCTGGACATCGCCCGGGCAGGACATCCGGACCCGGTGGTGATCAGTGTGGACGGCACCGCGGTGATCCGGCAGACCGCGGGTGGACTGCCCCTGGGCATCGAGGCGGACTCGGACTATCCGACGACCAGGGTCGTTCTGGAACCGGGCGAAACGATCATGCTGTGCACGGACGGGCTCATCGAGACCGGCGGACACGACATGGCGACCGGCTGGCAGCGGCTACGGCCGATCCTTGAGCAGCCGACCGGGGACCTGGAGAAGCTCGCCGACGCCCTGGTCCAAGCCGTGCACGGCCCGACGTCCCACTACACGACCGGGCCGCTGGCGGACCGGCGCGAGGACGACATCGCCGTCCTGGTGCTCCGCCGCGAGGGCCCCACGACACGGCAGGCGCCCCCGCGCCGCACCGCCATGACCATCGCCCAGGCCGATCCGGAGCGGATCGCGGCGGCCCGGCAGCAGCTGCGCGAACTGCTGCACGACTGGGCCGACCCGGAGCAGGTCGACTCGGCGGTGCTGATGCTCTCGGAGATGGCCACCAATGTGCTCGTCCACACGGACGGCGACGCGCTGATGGTGGCGGAGGCCGGCGGGGAGCGGGGCGAGCGGCGGTTGCGCGTGGAGGTCGCCGACGGGAGCGACGAGCTGCCGCACAAACGGCGGCCGGGCGAGATGGCGTCCAGCGGGCGTGGGCTCGTGCTGATGGAGATGCTGGCCGACGCGTGGGGGGTGGACCCGCGGGGCGAGGGGAAGTCGATCTGGTTCGAGCTGCAGGAGACGCAGGAGCCGCCCGCTCCCTGAGGCCGGGCCGGCGGCGGTTCAGGCGTCGGCCCGGCTCGCGGGCGGGCCCTCACCGGCTTCCGGCGGCTCGCCGCGCTCCGGGGCCGCGTACCCCTTCCGCAGTTCCCCGATGACTCCGAACGCCGCCGCGCACAACGGGACCGCGAGCAGCATGCCCAGGATGCCCGCGACACTGGCGCCCGCGGTCAGCGCGATCATGATCATGGCGGGGTGCATCTGGACCGTACGGCTCTGGATCACCGGTTGGAGGACATGGCCCTCCAGCACCTGGACCGCGAGCACCACCCCGAGCGCCCAGGCCGCGATGACGAGACCGCGGTCGGCGAGCGCGACCAGGACGGCCACCGCACCGGAGATGAACGCCCCGAGATACGGGATGTAGGCCCCGACGAACACCAGCGCCCCCAGCCCCACCGCCCCCGGGACGCTCAGGACCAGCAAACCCACGGTGATGCACAGGGCGTCGATCAGCGCGATGAACGTGGTGCCCCGCATGAAGCCCTCGACGGCCTCGAAGGCCCGCCGCCCCACGGCCTCCACCAGATCACCGGTGCCGCGCGGGGCGATGGTGTGGGCGAGGTTCGCGGCCCGGTCGGAGTCGCGCAGGAAGAAGAACGTGAGCAGCAGAGCGAGCAAGCCGGTCGCCACGAAGGAGCCGACCAGGCTGATCCCGCTGAGCAGGCCGCCCGCGGCACTGGCGCCGAACTTCCCGACGAGGTTCTTGGCGTTGTCGGCGAGGTCGTCCACGTCCGTGCCGTCCGCGACACCGAAGTGGTCGATGATCCACTGACCGGCGTCCTTGAGCGAGTCCACGATCTGGCCGCCCGTGTCGATGAGCGCGGTGGCGACGATGTACCCGGCGCCGCCCACCACCGCGACGAGCGCGGCACAGGTCAGTCCGGCGGCCAGCGAACGGTTCACCCCGTGCGCGGCCAGCCGGCGGTGGACGGGGCCGAGCAGCGCCGTACCGAGCAGCGCGAGCAGGACCGGCGTGACGGCCGTCTTGAGCACGATGCACAGCCAGACGGCGACCGCGGTGACACCCATGACGAGGAGCAGGACGCAGCACCACGCGGCTGTCCGGCGCGCGCCGTCGGGCAGGAGGGGCTTGGGGGTCTGCACTCTCCCCACCCGATCACGGAGCGCGTACGGCGGCCCGCCCGCGCGGGCGTACGGGTGACGGCTCGTCACCCGTGCCCGGCGGGCGGACGGGGGGTCACATTCCGTGGACGGCGGGCACGGTGCCGAGGCGTCCGGCCTGGAAGTCCTCGAACGCCTGCTTCAACTCGGCCTGGCTGTTCATCACGAACGGCCCGTAGTGCGCCATCGGCTCGCGGATGGGCCTGCCACCGAGCAGGACGATCTCCAGGTCGGGGCTGTTGCCGTCCTGGAGATCGTCCGCGCGGAAGGTCAGCGAGGAGCCGCTGCCGAAGACGGCGGTCTGCCCCTTGATGACGGGCCTGCGCTCCGCGCCGGCGGTGCCGCGCCCGGCCAGGACGTACGCGAGGGCGTTGAAGTCCTCGCGCCAGGGCAGGGTCACCTCGGCGCCGGGACGGACGGTGGCGTGGATCATCGTGATCGGGGTGTGGGTGATCCCCGGGCCCTCGTGACCGTCCAGCTCACCGGCGATGACACGGAGCAGCGCGCCGCCGTCCGGGGAGGCGAGGAGCTGGACCTGACCGCCGCGGATGTCCTGGTAGCGGGGGGGCATCATCTTGTCGGCCTTGGGCAGGTTCACCCAGAGCTGGAGGCCGTGGAAGAGGCCGCCGGACATGACGAGGGACTCCGGCGGGGCCTCGATGTGCAGCAGGCCGGAGCCGGCTGTCATCCACTGGGTGTCGCCGTTCTCGATGGTGCCGCCACCCCCGTTGCTGTCCTGGTGGACGAAGGTGCCGTCGATCAGATAGGTCACGGTCTCGAAGCCGCGGTGCGGGTGCCAGGGCGTGCCCTTCGGCTCGCCCGCGGCGTACTCCACCTCACCCATCTGGTCCATCATGATGAACGGGTCGAGGTGCTTGTAGTCGATGCCCGCGAAGGCCCGGCGCACCGGGAAGCCCTCCCCCTCGAACCCCGTGGGCGCGGTCGTGACCGCGAGCACGGGACGGGCCACGGCGTCGCCCTGGGCAGCCACCTTGGGCAGGCTCAACGGGTTTTCGACGGTCACTGCGGGCATCGGAAGCCACCTCCTGGATTGTCCTGATTCCAATTTAGTTGAATGGTGAACATCCTGCAAGGGTGGATCCATTCCCCGCCCGGCCCCGGACAGCACGAAGGCCCGCACCCCAGGGGTGCGGGCCCGCCAGGACGGCCGCGCGTCGGCCGTCCTGGAAGCGACGAGTCCTAGCCGTACATCCGGCGCATCGCGAAGTCGACCATCTGCTCCACGGCCTTGGCGTCGAAGACCATGCGGTGGTCGCCCTCCATGTCGAGGACGAAGCCGTAGCCGGTGGGCAGCAGGTCGATCACCTCGGCGCCGGTGATCACGAAGTACTTCGACTCCTTGCCCGCGTACAGCCGCAGCTCCTTGAGGGTGGTGAACATCGGGATCACGGGCTGCTGGGTGTTGTGCAGGGCCAGGAACCCCGGATTGTCCCCGCGCGGGCAGTAGACCTTCGAGGTCGCGAAGATCTGCTGGAAGTCCTCCGCGGACAGAGAGCCCGTGGTGAAGGCCCGGACCGCGTCCGCCAGGGACGGCGGCGAGGGTTCGGGATACAGCGGCTGCTCGCCGTAGCCGCCACCCATCTGCTGCTGCGCGCCCGGGTTCTGGTCATAGCCGTACATGCCGCAAAGAGTAATCGGACACATCGGCCCCTTGAGGGGTTGCGCCTTATTACTGACGGGTAGCATCATCGTAGAGGTCAGCTGATATACCCACGCCAGCTCGTCGCCCGACCCTGACCCCTCCCCGGGGCGCTGCGCGCCACTGCTATTGATTACGGAGCCTTCCCATGGGGCACTACAAGTCGAATCTCCGCGACATCGAGTTCAACCTCTTCGAGGTCCTCGGGCGCGACAAGGTGTATGGCACCGGCACATTCGCCGAGATGGACGTCGACACCGCGAAGACCATCCTCGACGAGATCAACCGCCTCGCGGCGAACGAGCTCGCCGCCTCCTTCGCGGACGCCGACCGCAACCCGCCGGTGTTCGACCCGGAGACCAACACCGCTCCGGTGCCCGCCACCTTCAAGAAGTCGTACCAGGCCTTCATGGACTCCGAGTACTGGCGCCTGGGCGTGCCCGAGGAGATCGGCGGCACCACCGCGCCGCGCTCCCTGATCTGGGGTTACGCGGAGCTGCTGCTCGGTTCGAACCCGGCCGTCTGGATGTACTCCTCCGGCCCGGCCTTCGCCGGGATCCTCTTCGAAGAGGGCAACGAGGCGCAGAAGAAGATCGCGGAGATCGCCGTCGAGAAGCAGTGGGGCTCGACGATGGTGCTGACCGAGCCCGACGCGGGTTCGGACGTCGGCGCCGGCCGCACGAAGGCCGTCGAGCAGGAGGACGGCTCCTGGCACATCGAGGGCGTGAAGCGCTTCATCACCTCGGGCGAGCACGACATGTCCGAGAACATCCTCCACTACGTCCTGGCGCGCCCCGAGGGCGCGGGCCCCGGCACCAAGGGCCTGTCGCTCTACATGGTCCCGAAGTTCCACTTCGACTGGACCACCGGCGAGCTGGGCGAGCGCAACGGCGTGTACGCGACGAACGTCGAGCACAAGATGGGCCTCAAGGCGTCCAACACGTGCGAGATGACGTTCGGCGACCAGCACCCCGCCAAGGGCTGGCTCGTCGGTGACAAGCACGACGGCATCCGCCAGATGTTCCGCATCATCGAGTTCGCCCGCATGATGGTCGGCACGAAGGCCATCGCGACGCTGTCGACGGGTTACCTGAACGCGCTGGAGTACGCCAAGGAGCGCGTCCAGGGCACGGACCTCTCGCAGTTCATGGACAAGACGGCGCCCAAGGTCACCATCACGCACCACCCCGACGTACGCCGCTCGCTCATGACGCAGAAGGCGTACGCGGAGGGCATGCGCTCCCTCGTGCTCTACACCGCCACCGTCCAGGACGCGATCCAGGAGAAGGAGGCCGCGGGCGAGGACGCGAAGGCGCTGAACGGCCTCAACGACCTGCTGCTCCCGATCGTGAAGGGCTACGGCTCCGAGAAGTCGTACGAGCAGCTCGCCCAGTCGCTCCAGACCTTCGGCGGTTCCGGTTACCTCCAGGAGTACCCGGTCGAGCAGTACATCCGTGACGCCAAGATCGACACCCTGTACGAGGGCACCACGGCGATCCAGGGCCAGGACTTCTTCTTCCGGAAGATCGTCCGCGACCAGGGCGCCTCGCTGAACACGCTCTCCGAGGAGATCAAGAAGTTCCTCGCCGAGCACCAGGGCAACGAGGAGCTCGCCACCGCGGTCGACTCGCTCGCCAAGGCGGCCGTGGACCTGGAGGCGATCGTCGGCACGATGATCACCGACCTCACGGCGACCGGCGAGGACGTCAAGAACATCTACAAGGTCGGCCTCAACACGACCCGGCTGCTGATGGCCTCCGGCGATGTCGTCGTCGGCTACCTGCTGCTCAGGGGCGCGGCCGTGGCCGCCGAGAAGCTGCCGACCGCCTCCCCGAAGGACGTCGCCTTCTACCAGGGCAAGATCGCCGCGGCGAAGTTCTTCGCCGCGAACATCCTGCCGGGTGTGGGCGCCGAGCGCGCGCTCGCGGAGGCCGTCGACAACTCGCTGATGGAGCTGGACGAGGCCGCGTTCTAGTACGCGTCCCGCCTGTCGCAGCCTGCGAGAAGGCCCGCCCCGCTACGGACGCTGTTGAACAGCGTCCGCTACGGGGCGGGCCTTCTCTATGTACGCGAGGACGTCGACCGCCCGCCAAGAGCTGGCGAGCCAGCTTGGAGGCCTCCACAGTGCGGAGTACCACAAGGTTCACAAGGAGCAGAACAGCACCCGGGTGAAGGTGCGGCCCGCGCTGGAGAAGGCGCTCGCGTCGGCCCACCAGTTCAATCGAACACCGAGAAGCGACAGGACCTCCGGAGCCGTACCAAGTCCATGATCAAGTGCTTGGCGCCGACGGCTGTACCGATGGTTCCCACGGGCGTACCGGCACGCTCGGCATACGCGGCATGTGCCACCGCGCGGCAACCGTGAATCCTCCCTCTCCACCGTCGTTACAGTGAAGAACATGAGTTCTCCCCTCCGCTTCGACCGCGGGCACACCGACGACCTGATGACCTTCCTGATGGCCAGCCCCTCCCCGTACCACGCGGTGGCTTCCGCCGCCGCGCGACTGGAGAAGGCCGGCTTCCGGCAGGTCGAGGAGACCGCGGCCTGGGACGCGGCCTCCGGTGGGAAGTACGTGCTGCGCGGCGGGGCGATCATCGCCTGGTACGTGCCGGAGGGCGCCGAGGCGCACACCCCGTTCCGGATCGCCGGAGCACACACCGACTCGCCGAACCTCCGGGTGAAGCCGCTGCCGGACACCGGTTCGTACGGCTGGCGCCAGGTCGCCGTCGAGATCTACGGCGGGACGCTCCTGAACACCTGGCTCGACCGGGACCTGGGCCTGGCCGGCCGGCTCTCCCTGCGCGACGGCACGCACCGGCTGGTCAACGTCGACCGGGCGCTCCTGCGCGTACCGCAGCTGGCCGTCCACCTCGACCGGTCGGCCAACTCCGACGGCCTCAAGCTCGACCGCCAGAAGCACATGCAGCCCATCTGGGGCCTGGGCGACGTCGAGGAGGGCGATCTGATCCGCTTCGTCGCCGAGGAGGCGGGCGTCGACGCCGAGGACGTGACCGGCTGGGACCTGATGCCGCACGCCATCGAGCCGCCGTCCTATCTGGGCCGCGACCGGGAGCTGCTGGCCGGCCCCCGGATGGACAACCTGCTCTCCGTGCACGCGGCGACCGCCGCGCTCGCGGCCGTCGCCGGACAGCCGGACGACAAGATTCCGTACATCCCGGTACTCGCCGCGTTCGACCACGAGGAGAACGGCTCGCAGTCGGACACCGGCGCCGACGGCCCGCTGCTGGGCACCGTCCTGGAGCGCTCCGTGTTCGCGCGCGGCGGCAGTCTCGAAGACCGCGCCCGTGCCTTCGCCGGC
The DNA here is from genome assembly GCF_014216315.1 of Streptomyces finlayi. Classification (NCBI taxonomy): domain Bacteria; kingdom Bacillati; phylum Actinomycetota; class Actinomycetes; order Kitasatosporales; family Streptomycetaceae; genus Streptomyces; species Streptomyces finlayi. The sequence goes on along the minus strand of NZ_CP045702.1, from coordinate 3,938,659 downwards.
ACCGTCTGCCTCTCCTCCGACACCGGGCACGCGGTGCACCCGAACTACGCGGAGCGCCACGACCCGACGCACCACCCGGTGGCCAACGGCGGACCGATCCTCAAGGTCAACGTCAATATGCGGTACGCGACCGACGGCAGCGGCCGGGCCGTGTTCGCGGCGGCGTGCGAGAAGGCCGGGGTGCCGTGGCAGACGTTCGTCTCCAACAACGCGATGCCGTGCGGAACGACGATCGGACCGATCACCGCCGCCCGTCACGGCATCCAGACCGTCGACGTCGGCGTCGCGATCCTGTCGATGCACAGCGCCCGTGAGCTGTGCGGCGCCGACGACCCGTACCTGCTCGCGAACGCGCTGACGGCGTTCCTGGCGGGCTGACAGAACCACCCGCTGGTCCCCCTGCCGGCGGACGGCAGGGGGACCGCTGTCATTCCGTGCCGGTCCGGAACCGGCGCCGGTACACGGTCGGTGTCGTGTCGAGCCTGCGGCGGAACGCCCTGATCAGAGTGTCGACGGTGCCGAACCCACAGGCGTCTGCCCGGTCACCGGGCACACCGCGGCAGTGTGACCACCAGGCACCCCTGGCCCAGCGGCCGGGGGGTGCCTGCTGTTGTCCCGACGGCCTTCCCACGCATGGGCGTTGGCAAGCCGGGTACGCGATCCGTACACCGGCCCGGAGCCTCCGGGCCATCGAGGAGGCAGAACTCATGGGACTCGGAGGATGCATCGTCCTCATCGGGGCAGGGGCAATTCTCGCCTTCGCCACCGACTGGAAACTGGACAGCGTCAACGTCGACCTGGTCGGCTGGATCATGATGGTCGTCGGACTCATCGGCGTCCTCACCTATGTGAGCATCGCGCGCCGCCGCCGCATGGTCGTACCGCCCACGGCGGTCGTACCCGAGGAGGGACGCCGCTACCCGTAAGGCTCCGGGGGACGGCCGGTCCCACCTGGGAGCACCGGGCATCCGGGCGCACCCGCGCCCCGATATTCTGGGTGCACGCGTCGCCCGACCGGGTGCGTCCCTCCCCCCCACCGAGAGGCACTCGTGGAGTTCCGGCTGCTCGGCACCGTCTCCATCGACACCCTCTCGGGTCCCCTCCCGCTGGGGCCCGCCAAGCGCCGTAGCCTGCTCGCAGCCCTGCTACTGCGCGCCAACACGCCCGTTTCCATCAACCAGTTGACGGACGCGCTGTGGGACGACGAACCTCCGCTGCACGCGCGTACCGTCATCCAGGGCCATGTGTCCCGGCTGCGCGCCCTCCTGATGGGCGCCGACGCCCAGGCGTACGAGGTCGAACTGACCACGCTCGGCGACGCCTATCTGCTGCGGGTGCCGGAATCACTGCTCGACTCGCAGCGGTTCGAGGAGCTGCTCATGCTCGCGCGCGAGCAGCGCAGCGCCACCGACACCGTGCTGATGCTCAAGGAAGCCCTCGCGTTGTGGCAGGGCCCCCCGCTCACCGGTGTGTTCGCCGGCCCGCCGCTCCAGGCCGCCGCGCACTCCCTGGAGGAGTCGCGGCTGGCCACGGTGGAGCAGCTGGCCGGTGCCTATGCCCGCCTGGGCGAACACAACCGGGCCGCCGCGGTGCTGCGGGCGGAGGCCGTGGCGCACCCGATGCGGGAGTCGCTGGCGGCGGCGCTGATGACGGCCCTGTACCGGTCCGGCCGGCAGTCGGAGGCCCTGGACTGGTTCCACCGCACCCGGCGGCTGCTCGCCGACGAGCTGGGCGTGGATCCCGGGCGTGAACTCGCCGACGCGTACGCCCTGATCCTGCGGGGCGACCCCGGGGAGGGCCCGCGGTCCTCCGACGGCCCCGGACCCGTGCCCACGCAGCTCCGCCCGGCGGCCATCGGCGTCGACGTGCCGGCCCCCCTCGCCCCCGCCCTCGCTCCCGCGCACCACGGCAGCGAGTCACACACCGCCGACCTGCTGCCCCGCGCACCGCGCGGCTTCCACGGGCGGCTCCCCGAACTGGCCTCACTGTCCCGGGCCGCGGCGGGCGAGGCACCCATCTGCCTGGTCACCGGGCCGACGGGCATCGGAAAGACCACACTCGCGCTCCAATGGGCGCACCGCAATCTCGCCGCGTTCCCCGACGGGCGCCTCTTCGCCGATCTGCGCGGCTTCAGCGACACCGGTGAGTCCGAACCACTGGAGATCCTGCGCGAGTTCCTGCTCGCACTCGGCGTCGCACCCCGCCGAGTCCCGGAATCCGTCCCGGCCGCCGCCGCGCTCTTCCGCTCGATGACCGCCCGCCGCAGTCTCCTCGTCGTACTCGACAACGCCCGCGACTCCGCCCAGCTCAGGCCACTGCTGCCGGGCGGCACCGACTGCGTCACCGTGGTCACCAGCCGCCACCGGCTGGAAGGCATCATCGCCTCGGACGCGGCCAGGCCCGTCCCCCTCGACATCCTCGGCCCGCAGGACGGCGTGGCCCTGCTGGCGGGCGTGCTCGGCGAGGAGCGGGTGCTCGCCGAACCCGTGGCGGCCCGCCGCATCGCCGAGCTCTGCGGCGGACTGCCGCTCGCCCTCCGGGTCACCGCGGCACGCCTGGCGGGCCGCCCGGGGCGCACCCTGGCCGGGACGGCCGCCGAACTGTCCGACGAACAGAGCCGGCTGGCCTACCTCGAAGGCGAGGACACCGGCGTCTCGGCCGCACTGCGGCTGACCGTGCAGCAGCTGCCGCCCGAGGCCGTGCACCACTTCGCCCGCCTCGGCCACCACCCCGGCGGGCACTTCGACCCGTACACGGCGGCCGCGCTCGCCGGCACCGACCCGGTCACCGCGGCGACCGCGCTGGAACGCCTCGGAGCCGCCCACCTCGTCACGGAGACGGCGCCCGCCCGCTGGGTCCTGCACGACCTCGTCCGCCTGTACGCCCGTGGCCTGGACCCGGCCTCGGGGCGCGAGGCCCTCATCGGCGTCCTCGACCACTACATCGCGACCGCGCTCGCCGCCGCCGACACGGCCGAGCCGGGGGGCGAGCCGTGCTTCGTCCTGCCGGACGCCTTCCACCGCCCCACCGCGGTACGCGACTTCACCGGCCGCGCTGAGGCGATGCACTGGCTGTCCGCGGAACGCGAGGACCTGACCCTGGCCGCCGCCGCGGCCCGTACCGCTGGGCTCGACGACCGGGCCTGGCGGATCATCCTGCTCCAGTGGCCCCAGGTGGTGTGGCGGGCACGGGACAACTGGACGCCGATGCTGGAGACGGCCCTCGCCGCCGCGCGCGACCTCGGCGATCCGTACGCCGAGTCCCGGGTGACCACGCTGCTCGGCTGGGTCCTGACCGAGGAGGGCAGGACCGCCGAGGCCGTCGCCCTGCTCGAGGGCTCCCCGGGCCTCGCCCGGCAGGCCGGGGACCCGCTCGGCGAAGCGACCGCGCTGATCAACCTGGCGATCGTCCAGGCCGGACAGGGGGATCTGGAGTCGGCGTTGGAGGGCTGCGCGAGGGCCATCGAGCTGGGCCGCGAGGAGCGGGACGCCCACACCGAGATGCTCGCCCTGCAGCACCTCGCCCGGATGCAGCTCGCCGCGAACCGGCCGCAGGAGGCGCTCGACGCCGCCCGTGCCGCCCTGGATCTCGGACCCGAGCACGAGGAGGCGGCCCGCCGGGTGCTGCTGACGACCCTCTGCGGCGAGGCACACCTCGCGCTGGGCGCGAAGAGCGAGGGCATACGGCTGCTCAACCGGGCCGCCCGCGAGGCGGAGGACACCGGATTCAGCGAGGGCGCGGTACGGGCCCTGGGAGCGTTGTGCCAGGTCACGGCAGATCCGGACCACAGCAGACGGTACGAGCGGGCAGTCCTCAGGCTCTCCGACGACGGCTGACGCGCCGGGCTGACGCGCGTGTTGACGCGCCGGGCTGACGCGGCGGCCGGGGGCTCGCGCGGCGGGATCGCGGCCGGACGTTAGCGGCACGACAGCGAAACGTCACCGTCGGGCGGCAGACTCATGGATGTCGGCAGGTCAGGGGCGTTTCACCGCAACGACGGGAAACAGCCCCGGATCGCCCCACCTCTCAGCCCGTCGACCGCCGGACCGACCACCCGACGCGTCGGACTCCGCACCACCCGACCCGGGGGACCCCTCATGCGCACGTACCGTCACCGATCCGCCCTGCTCACCGCCGCGACCACCGCCGCGCTCGCCCTCGCCCTCACCGCCTGTGGCGGGGACGCGTCCGGCACGAAGTCCGCAGGCCCGGCGGACAGCGGTTCCGCATCCGCCACCGCCGAGGATTCCGCACCGGGCGGCGGCGGTGCGCCCGCCGACGACACCGGGACCCCGCAGGACACCGCCGCCGCGCAGACCACCGGCACCGGTACCGCGGGCACCGGTGCCTCCGGGGCCGCACCCGTCTGCACCACCGAGGACGTCTCCATCAGCGCCGCCCGCCAGGACGGCCCGCCCTACACACACATCGTCCTCACGGCGAAGAACACCTCCGGACAGAGCTGCACGATCAAGGGCTTCCCGAAGGTCCAGTTCCTGGAGAGCCACAAGGAGAACGTGCCCGCCGTCGCCAAGAGCAAGCCGGCCGCCCCGGTCGTGCTCCCGGCCGGTGCTCCCGCGTACGCCCTGGTGAAGCTGTCCGACGGCGGCGTCGACGAGGAGAACGAGCCGGTGTCCGCCTTCTCCGTACAACTCGAGGGCGGCGACCACACGGCCACCGTGCAGGCTCCAGGCTCCGGCGGCATCGCCGTCGACCCGGCCGTCTGGGCCACCGGCTACTGGACCCCCGAACTCCGCAACGGCGCCGACGACTTCTGAGCGGCGGCTCCCCGAGCGGAGCGCGGGCGCCCGTCACCCCCGAACGGGGCGCGGGCCGGCACCCCGAACGGCCCGCGGGCCCGGTCCGGAGGATTCCACCGGACCGGGCCCGCCCGCGTATCCGCACGCGGCGCCGCCGTCGGAGAGCGACGAGAAGGTCAGGCGTCATCCATGCCCGCGAGCACCAGCGGCAGCCGGGACACACCATCGGCGGTCACCCGGAGCGGCACGCCCCAGTCCTGCTGGTGGACATGGCAGGCCGGGTACTCGTTGTCCGGGTCGTCGTCACAGGACGCCGCCATCGCCGAGACGTGCAGCACGCCTTCCGTGAGCCCGTCCGCCAAGACGAGCTCCCGGAACAGGTCCGTGCCGGGCCCCGCCCCCTCCGCCAGCAGTTCGGGCGGCGTGGAGGAGACCAGCAGCCGGGTCGAGGGACCGTACCGGGTGTCCAGCTTCTGACCGGCCGGCGCCTGGAAGACCACATCGAGCCGGAGCGCCCCCGGCGCGACCTCGGTGGCCTCCCGCTGCGTCCGGTGGGCCTCGCCCGAGACGCGTACGGCCTCCTCGGGCAGCCGCAGCCGGGTCAGCCGGTGCCGGGCCGACTCCACGACGACCAGATCACCGTCGGCCAGCACCGCGTCGCTGGGCTCGCGCATATCCGTGGCCAGCGTGGTGACCTCGCCGCTCACGGGGTCGTACCGCCGCAGCGCGTGGTTGTACGTGTCGCTGACGGCGACGGACCCGTCGGGCAGCGCGGTGACGCCCAGCGGGTGCTGGAAGAGTGCCTGGCCGGCGGCGCCGTCGCGGTGACCGAAGTCGAAGAGCCCGGTACCGACGGCGGTGTGGACGGAGCCGTCCCGCTCGACGTACCGCAGGGCGGAGGTCTCCGGGTCCGCGACCCACAGCCGCTCGCCGTCGACGGAGGTGGCGAGCCCGGAGGGCTGGGCGAACCACGCTTCGGCGGCGGGCCCGTCGACCAGTCCCTCGTTCGTCGTGCCCGCCTCGACCCGCACGCTCAGGGTCCCGGGGTCGTACGACCACAGCTGGTGCACGCCCGCCATCGCGATCCACAGGCGGTCGTCGAACCAGGCGATGTCCCAGGGCGAGGAGAGGTCGACGTCCTTGGCCGGGCCGTGGTTCGGGGCGCCCTGCCACCACTGGCGGCCGGTCCCGGCGAGCGTGCTCGTCAGGCCGGTGCCCAGGTCGAGCGCCCGGATCGCGTGGTTGACCGTGTCCGCGACGGCGATACGCCCGTCGGGCAGCACGGCGAGCCCCTGCGGCTCACTGAACCTGACCTCGTCCGGCCCGCCGTCCACCAGCCCGCGCTCACCCGTACCGAAGTACCGGCGGACGGTCTCGCCGTCCCCATCGAGCTCGGCCAGGCGGTGCCGTGTGGTGTCGGAGACCAGGAAGCCGCCGTCGGGGAGGGCCAGCGCCTTGCCGGGGAAGCGCAGATACGTGGCCACCGGCTCCGGAGCGACATAGGGGCCGTCGCCCCGCCGCAGCGTGCCCTTCGCGCCGTGCTCGGCCTCCAGCTCCTCGACCAGCTTCCCGATGGCGTGCGCGTGCCCCTCACCGGCGTGCTGGGCGACGACATACCCCTCGGGATCGATCACGACGAGCGTCGGCCAGGCCCGTACGGCGTACTGCTTCCAGGTGGCGAGCTCGGGATCGTCGAGGACGGGGTGATGAACCTCGTACCGCTCGACGGCGTCCACGACGGCCTGGTGCTCGGCCTCGTGCACGAACTTCGGCGAGTGCACACCGATGATCACCACCGTGTCGCGGTGCTTCTCCTCCAGCTCACGGAGCTCATCGAGGACATGCAGACAATTCACACAGCAGAACGTCCAGAAATCGAGGATCAATGTGCGACCTCGGAAGTCGGCGAGCTTCAGGTCCTTGCCGCCGGTGTTGATCCAGCCCCCCTTGCCGATCAGCTCGGGGGCACGGACACGGGCACGGCGGGGCGCGGGGGTGGGCGCCGGGGCGGCATCGTTCATGCTTCAAGCTTGCCATCCTGGTATGAACGTCGGCCCTCACCGTGCCCTGCACGCATTCCGCAGGGGGCTCGGGGACCCTGTGAGCCATGAGACTTCTCGTACGTGAGCGACTGTTCGCCATCGGTGACGACTACTGGATCGAGGACACGGAGGGCCGCAAGGTCTTCCTGGTCGACGGCAAGGCCATGCGGATGCGGGACACCTTCGAGCTGAAGGACACGCAGGGCCGGATCCTCATCGAGCTGCGGCAGAAGCTGATCAGCCTGCGCGACACGATGATCATCGAACGCGACGGCGAACCACTCGCCGAGGTCAAGCGGAAGCGGCTGTCGCTGCTGCGCAACCACTACCGGGTGACGCTGGTGGACGGCACCGAACTCGACGTCAGCGGACGCATCCTCGACCGCGAGTTCGCCATCGACTACGACGGGGAGCTGCTCGCCCAGATCTCCAGGCGCCGGCTCACCGTGCGCGACACGTACGGCATCGACGTCGTACGCGAGGACGCCGACACCGCCCTGCTCATCGCCGTGTCGATGTGCGTGATCGTGCTCGCGGACAAGGAGGGATGATCCAGCGCCTGTTTCACGTGAAACAGGCGCCCGCACCCATGAGTCAGCGCGGCGCGGCGAGGCCGAGGCGGCGGTCCTTCAGAGCCGGGAACTGGTCCCGCGTGGCGGCCGTCCTGGCCGGGTCGAACTCCACGGTCAGGATCTCCTCGTCCCCGCCCGCCTCGGCCAGCACCTCGCCCCAGGGGTCGACGACGATGCTGTGCCCGGCCTGCGGGACGTCGGCGTGCGTGCCCGCGGTGCCGACGGCCAGGACGTACGCCTGGTTCTCGACGGCGCGGGCCTGCGCCAGCAGGGTCCAGTGGGCGCGGCGGCGTTCCGGCCAGCCGGCGGCCACGACCAGGGTGTCGGCGCCCGCGTCGACCAGCCCGCGGAACAGCTCCGGGAAACGCAGGTCATAACAGGTGGCGAGACCCAGGGTGGTCTGCGGCAGAGCGACCGTGACCAGTTCCTCGCCCGCGCCCATCATCACGGCCTCGCCCTTGTCGAAGCCGAAGAGGTGGATCTTGCGGTAGGAGGCCACGCGCTCGCCTTCGGGCGAGAAGACCAGCGAGGTGTTGTACAGGGCGCCGTCCGACGCCCGTTCGACGAAGGAGCCGGCGTGCAGCCACACCCCGGCCTCCGCCGCGGCCTTCGCCATCACCTGATGCGTGGGGCCCTCGAAAGGTTCGGCCTCGTCCTCGAACGCGGTGTAGGCGAAGGCGCCGACCGGCCAGAGTTCCGGGAGAACCACCAGGTCCGCGCCCCGTTGGGAGCCGACCAGTGAAGCCACGCGTTCTCTGCGGGCATTGACGGATTCGTCCGGTTCTACTGCGATCTGGATGAGGGAGGCGCGCACACTACCACCGTCCTGGCATTCGAGCCGTCAACACGGGCCTACGATCGTCACACGAAAGCACTGCCGGGGTGCCTGCTCGCAGCGTAACTTAGCCAACGAACCTCAACCGCAGACAGCATCCCGCAGACAGCGCCGTCAGTTCCGGCCAGCGCGCCGGTACTCCCTGCTCTCCAGCCCATGCACCGCAGAACCGCACGAGGGGTCCCGTGACCGTCCATCCCAGCCTCCAGACCTACGCCGACGCCTGGACCCACTCCATCGAGTCGATAGCCGAGCTGGTGAAGCCGCTCGTCGAAGGGGAGTGGAATCGCCGCACGCCGTGCCCCGGCTGGTCGCTGCGCGACATCGTGTCGCACATCATCGGCATGGAGTGCGAGATGCTCGGCGATCCGCGCCCGATCCACACACTGCCGCGCGATCTGTACCACGTGCAGAACGACTTCACGCGGTACATGGAGATGCAGGTCGACGTGCGGCGCCACCACACCGCGCCGGAGATGACCTCCGAGCTGGAGTACACCGTCATCCGCCGCGCCCGCCAGCTGCGCAACGAGTCGCGGGCCCCCGAGACCATGGTCCGGGCGCCGCTCGGGACGGAACAGACGCTGGAAGTGGCGCTGCACATGAGGGCCTTCGACGTCTGGGTGCACGAGCAGGACCTGCGTACGACGCTGGGCCTCCCGGGCAACCTGGACTCCCCCGGCGCCCTCGTCGCCCGGGACACCCTGCTCTCCGCACTGCCGAAGGTCGTCGCCAAGGACGCGGGCGCGCCCGCCAATTCGGCGGTGGTGCTCGATGTGCACGGGCCGGTGGAGTTCCTGCGCACGGTCCGTGTGGACGCGGACGGCCGCGGCTCGATCGACGGGGCGCCCTCCCTGGGTCCCGCCGTGACGCTGGCGATGGACTGGGAGACGTATTACCGCCTCGCCTGCGGCAGGGTCAGGGCGACCGCGGTCGCGGACCGGATCAAGGTCGAGGGCGACCAGGACCTCGGCGCCGCGATCCTGCACCACTTCGCCGTGACGCCGTAGTTCCACCGGTCGGCGACGCCCGTCCTCGAGCGACGAGACGGGCGCGCCGCCGGCCGGGGTGCCGACGCGTCACGCGGGCACGTGCACAGCCTCGACCCTGCTGACGACGTGGTGGTCGCGTTCCCTGAGCGCCGCCCTGGCCCGCAGCCGCAGGATCTGGGTGATGCCGAGCGCCTCCAGGACGAAGACGGAGGCGAACGCGATCCGGTAGTTGTCGCCGGTCGCGTCCAGCAGCACACCGACCGCGAACAGCGTGGTCATCGAGGCGACGAAGCCGCCCATGTTGACGATCCCCGACGCCGTGCCCTGGCGCTCCGGCGGGTTGGCGGGGCGCGCGAAGTCGAAGCCGATCATCGACGCCGGGCCACAGGCACCGAGCACCAGGCACAGGATGACCAGCAGCCACATAGGCGCGTGGTCGGCCGGATGGAAGATCGTCACGGCCCACAGCAGGGCCGTCGTCGCGACCGTACCGAGCGCCAGCGGGACACGCGCCGCGTGGTGCCGGGCGATGATCTGCCCGTAGACGAGCCCCACCGCCATGTTGGAGAGCACCACGAGCGTGAGCAGCTCACCGGCCGTTCCCCGGCTCAGCCCCTGGGCCTCGACCAGGAACGGCATGCCCCAGAGCAGCAGGAAGACCATGGCGGGGAACTGGGTGGTGAAGTGCACCCACATCCCGAGCCGGGTGCCGGGTTCACTCCAGGCCGCGGCGATCTGCTTGCGCACGTACGCGGCGCCCGCGTGCTCGGCGGGCGGCGGCTCGTGGCCATCGGGATGGTCCTTGAGGAACAGCAGCAGCAACACCAGCACGACGACACCGGCGGCCGCGCTGCCCACGAATGTCGTGGTCCAGCCGAAGCCGTGCAGCGCGCGGGCGATGAACAGGGTCGAGACGAGGTTGCCCGCCATCCCGAACAGCGCGGCGACCTGCCCGATCATCGGCCCCCGCCGGGCCGGGAACCACCGGCTGCCGAGCCGCAGCACGCTGATGAACGTCATCGCGTCGCCGCACCCGAGCAGGGCGCGCGAGGCCAGCGCCATGCCGTACGAGGGGGAGAGCGCGAAGCCGAGCTGTCCCAGGGTGAACAGCACGGCCCCGATCGTGAGGACCTTCTTGGTGCCGAGCCGGTCGACCATCAGCCCGACGGGTATCTGCATACCGGCGTAGACGAGCAGCTGGAGGATGGAGAACGTGGAAAGCGCCGACGCGTTGACGTCGAAGCGGTCCGCGGCGTCGAGTCCGGCGACTCCCAGGCTCGTACGGAAGATGATGGCGACGAAGTAGACGGCGACGCCGATGCCCCAGATCCGGGCGGCACGCCGGCCACCGGGCGGGTCACCGGGCAGGGAGAGAGTGGGGGCGGCCCCGGAACTCACCGGTCCTCACCCCGGACCAGCACCTTGACCCGGCTGACGTGGCGCCGTACGACCTGCGCGGCGGCGTCCGCGTCCCCGGCCCTGATGGCGTCCAGCAGTTCCCCGTGCTCCGTGATGTTGGCGGCGATCCGGCCGGGGTGCGCCTCCAGCACGGCGACGCCCATCCGCAACTGCCGGTCGCGCAGCTGGTCGTAGAGACGGGACAGGATCTCGTTGCCCGCGTTGCGCACGATCTCGGCGTGGAAGCAGCGGTCGCTGACGGCGACGGCTGCGAGGTCACCATCTTCGGACTTCTGCCGCTGCTCCTCCAGGAGGTCCTCCAGCCGGCGGATCAGCTGCGCGGACGCGGGGACGGCCTTGCGGGCCGCGAACTCCTCGACCAGCAGACGGGTCTCCACCACGTCCGCGATCTCCTGCGCGGAGACGGCGAGCACGAGGGCGCCCTTCTTCGGGTAGAGCTTGATCAGCCCTTCGACCTCGAGACGCAGCAGCGCCTCGCGCACGGGCGTACGGGATACGCCGACGGCCTCCGCCAGATCGCCTTCGGTGAGGAGCGTCCCGCCCTGGTAACGACGGTCGAGGACAGCGTCCTTGACGTGGGTGTAGACACGGTCGGCGGCGGGCGGCCGCCTGAGCGAGGCGGGGACGGCGGGCTTGGCGGGAACGGCGGGCGCGGCAGGCATGCACACAGCATAGATACAACATGGACGCATGCGATGACCGGTCCACGATATGAAATACCGCAGCCGGTCGGCGGCACTCCGGAAATACCCCTGAATTCACCCCTGTTGCGGTACATCCATTACCCCGGGTCATGAGTCTCATCACCGAGCGGCACCCTTATGTAGCCGCATATCACGGGCATTTGGAGCGTTCAGTTGAATCTCGGCATGAAGCGCGGATACCGCGCAACCGCCACTGCCACCGTGGCCCTCACCGCCGGCGCCGTCCTCGCGGGCAGCGCCTTCGCCACCCAGGCCCAGGCAGCCGCACCGCCGAAGCCCACGATCGTCGCCAAGGGCGGCTTCGTGATGAACGACGGCACCGGCAAGACCCTCTTCACCAAGGCCGCGGACACGCGCCGCTCCACCGGCTCCACCACCAAGATCATGACCGCCAAGGTGGTGCTGTCGCAGAAGAATCTGAACCTGGATTCGAAGGTGACGATCCAGAAGGCGTACAGCGACTACATCGTCTCCAAGGGCGCCTCGTCGGCCCGGCTGATCGTCGGCGACAAGGTCACCGTCCGCCAGCTCCTGTACGGGCTCATGCTCCCGTCGGGCTGCGACGCCGCGTACGCCCTCGCCGACAAGTTCGGTACGGGCACCACGCGCGGGGCCCGCGTGAAGTCGTTCATCGGCAAGATGAACGCCACCGCGAAGTCCCTCGGCCTGAAGAACACGAAGTTCGACTCGTTCGACGGCATAGGGGGTGGGAACAACTACTCCACCCCGCGCGACCTGACGAAGATCGCCGGCAGCGCGATGAAGAGCTCCACCTTCCGCGCGATCGTCAAGACGAAGTCGACGAAGCAGAAGGTGACCACGAAGAGCGGCGGATACCGCTACATGGCGTGGACCAACACCAACAAGATGCTCAGCTCGTACAGCGGCGCGATCGGCGTGAAGACCGGCTCGGGGCCGACCGCCAAGTACTGCCTCGTCTTCGCCGCGACCCGTAACGGCAAGACGGTCATCGGCACGGTCCTCACCTCCTCGTCCGAGGCGAACCGGACCGCGGACGCGAAGAAGCTCATGGACTACGGCTTCAAGCTGTAGCCCCGCGGCGCACGGAGAAGGGGCTCCGCGCTCGCGGGGCCCCTTCTCCGTGCGCCGCGGCGACGCCGGACATGACGAGGGGCCCGCGCGAACTCCGCGCGAGCCCTCTCGAACACGTACCACCGGACCCGCTAGGCCCAGGTGATCAGCCGCTTCGGCTGTTCCAGGATCGCCGCGATGTCCGCGAGGACCTTGGAGCCGAGTTCGCCGTCGACCAGGCGGTGGTCGAACGACAGCGCCAGCGTGGTGACCTGTCGGGGCTTCACCTTGCCCTTGTGGACCCAGGGCTGGAGCTTGATCGCCCCGACCGCGAGGATCGCGGACTCACCCGGGTTCAGGATCGGCGTTCCCGTGTCGACGCCGAACACACCGACGTTGGTGATCGTCACCGTGCCGCCCGACATCGCCGCGGGAGACGTCTTGCCCTCGCGCGCGACGGAGACCAGTTCGCCCAGCGACGCGGCGAGCTGCGGCAGCGTCTGCTCCTGCGCGTCCTTGATGTTCGGCACGATCAGTCCGCGCGGGGTGGCCGCGGCGATGCCCAGATTCACGTAGTGCTTCTGGACGATCTGCTGGCCGGCCTCGTCCCAGGCGGCGTTGACCTCCGGGTTCCGCTTGATCGCGACCAGGAGGGCCTTGGCGATGATCAGGAGCGGATTGACCCGCACCCCCGCCATGTCCTTGTCCTCCTTGAGCTCCGCCACCAGCTTCATCGTGCGCGTCACGTCGACGGTCACGAACTCGGTGACGTGCGGAGCCGTGAAGGCGCTGCCCACCATCGCCTGCGCTATGGCCTTGCGCACGCCCTTGACCGGGATACGCGTCTCCCGGGCACCCGGGGCGGAGGCTGCGGCAGCCACCGGCGCCGACGCCACGGGCTCGGCGGCAGCGGCAGCGGCAGGAGCGGCCGGCTCCGCCACCGGCGCGGCCGCCGCGTGGACGTCCTCACGGGTGATGATGCCGTCCTTGCCGGTCGGCGTGACCGTCGACAGGTCGATGCCCAGGTCCTTGGCCAGCTTGCGGACCGGCGGCTTGGCGAGCGGCCGGGTCTCCGGCACCACCCCGCCGCTGCCGCTGCCGTTCAGCTCACCCTGTACCGCCGCGGCGGCCTGTACCGGGGCCTCGGCACCCTTGCGCGGGCGGCGCTTCGTGGAGGACTCGGCCACGCCGTAGCCCACCAGGACCGGCTGGCGGCCCTTCGGCGCCTCCGGCTCGGCAGCCGGCTGCGGAGCCGCCACGGGCTCCGCCACCGGGGCGGGGGCCGCGTCACCGCTGCCCGGCGCCACGTCCACCGTGATGATCACCTGGCCGACATCGACGGTCGTGCCCTCGGGGAAGCGCAGCTCGTGCACGACCCCGTCGAACGGGATCGGCAGCTCCACGGCCGCCTTGGCCGTCTCGACCTCGCACACGACCTGGCCGTCGGTGACGGTGTCACCGGGCTGGACGTACCACTTGAGGATCTCCGCCTCGGTCAGTCCTTCGCCCACATCGGGCATCTTGAACTCACGGAAGCGAGCAGACGTTTCGGTCATCGTCGTCACGAACCCTCTCCTCAGTACGCCAGCGAGCGGTCGACGGCGTCGAGCACCCGGTCGAGTCCCGGCAGGTACTCGTCCTCGAGCCGGGCCGGCGGATACGGGACGTGGTAGCCGCCGACACGCAGCACCGGTGCTTCGAGGTGGTAGAAGCAGCGCTCCGTGATGCGGGCGGCGATCTCCGCGCCCGAGCCGTAGAACACCGGGGCCTCGTGGACCACGATCAGGCGGCGGGTCTTCTCCACGGATGTCTGGATCGTGTCGAAGTCGATCGGGGACATCGAACGCAGGTCGAGGACCTCGACCGACTTGCCCTCCTCCTGCGCGGCCGCGGCCGCCTCCAGGCAGACCTTCACCATCGGCCCGTACGCGACGAGCGTGAGGTCGGTGCCCGTACGCGCCACCGTCGCCTTGTGCAGCGGTCCGGGGATGGACTCGGTGTCGACCTCGCCCTTGTCCCAGTAACGCCGCTTCGGCTCGAAGAAGATGACCGGGTCGTCGCTCTGCACGGCCTGCTGCATCATCCAGTACGCGTCGGACGCGTTGGAAGGCGACACGACCTTCAGCCCCGCGACGTGCGCGAACAGGGCCTCCGGCGACTCGCTGTGGTGCTCCACGGCACCGATGCCGCCGCCGTACGGAATCCGCACGACGACCGGCAGCTTGATCTTGCCGAGCGAACGGGCGTGCATCTTCGCCAGCTGCGTGACGATCTGGTCGTACGCGGGGAAGACGAACCCGTCGAACTGGATCTCCACGATCGGCCGGTAGCCGCGCAGGGCCATACCGATCGCCGTACCGACGATCCCGGACTCGGCGAGCGGGGTGTCGATGACCCGGCCCTCGCCGAAGTCCTTCTGGAGTCCGTCGGTGACCCGGAAGACGCCGCCGAGCTTGCCGACGTCCTCACCCATGATCAGGACCTTCGGGTCCGTGTCGAGGGCGAGGCGCAGCGACTCGTTGAGCGCCTTCGCGATGGACATCTTTTCCACGGCCATGGCTAGTTGCCCTCCTCGGCAGAGTCTGCGAACGATGCCTGGTAGGCGGCGAACTGGGCGCGCTCCTCGTCGACGAGGCTGCTCCCGTCCGCGTAGCCGTGCTCGAAGAGCGACATCGGGTCCGGGTCGGGCATGGCCCGTACCGCTTCCCGTACGCGCTTGCCGAGGGTCTCGCTCTCCTCGTCCAGCGCGGTGAAGAACGCCTCGTCGGCGACCTTCTCGTTCTCCAGGTACGTCCGCAGGCGCAGGATCGGGTCCTTGGCCTCCCAGGCCACCCGCTCCTCGTCCGCCCGGTACTTCGTCGGGTCGTCGGAGGTGGTGTGGGCGCCCATGCGGTAGGTGAACGCCTCGACGAGGGTCGGGCCCTCGCCGCGGCGCGCCCGCTCCAGCGCCGACCTGGTGACGGCCAGGCACGCGAGTACGTCGTTGCCGTCGACCCGGACGCCGGGGAAACCGAAGCCCTGGGCGCGCTGGTAGAGCGGGACCCTGGTCTGGCGCTCGGTGGGCTCCGAGATCGCCCACTGGTTGTTCTGGCAGAAGAACACCACGGGGGCGTTGTAGACGGCCGAGAAGGTGAACGCCTCCGCGACATCGCCCTGGCTGGAGGCGCCGTCACCGAAGTACGCGATCACGGCCGAGTCCGCGCCGTCCTTGGCGACGCCCATGGCGTAGCCGGTGGCGTGCAGGGTCTGCGAGCCGATGACGATCGTGTACAGGTGGAAGTTGTTGGTGTTCGGGTCCCAGCCGCCGTGGTTCACGCCGCGGAACATCCCGAGCAGATTGGTCGGGTCGACCCCCCGGCACCAGGCGACGCCGTGCTCCCGGTAGGTCGGGAAGACGTAGTCGTCGTCGCGCAGCGCCCGGCCGGAGCCGATCTGCGCGGCCTCCTGGCCCAGCAGCGAGGCCCACAGGCCCAGCTCGCCCTGGCGCTGGAGCGCGGTCGCCTCGGCGTCGAAGCGCCGGGTGAGGACCATGTCCCGGTACAGGCCGCGGAGCTCGTCCGCGGTCAGGTCGATCTCGTAGTCCGGGTGCTCGACGCGCTGCCCTTCGGGGGTCAGCAACTGTACGAGTTGAGGCTCGGAACTCTGTGGCGTCTTCGCGGCGCTGGTCCGCTTGCTGCTGCGTCGCGGTTTGCGCGCGGCAGTGCTCTCCACGGTCACGTGCGTGCTCCTCCGTCGGTCCGGTACCCGGGGTCTGCCGGGAACCAGTGCGGCTCGCCTATGTCCGGACCCGTGCACGGGGTGGGTGCAGCTCGGCCGGGAACAGGCGTGACAGGTGCCCCGGCGAGCACCCTGCCAAAGGCACGTTACCCAGTGCAGCGCATAACTGCGAAGCACTCTCTGACCTGCGTTTTTGCTTGGATTTCCAAGTAAATCGAGAAAAACGGGAACTCTCGCTGGTCACAGCACTGGTAACAGCCTTGCAGGCCGCCGGAACAACGGCACGTTATCCCGGCCGGCAGCGGCAGGGAAGGGGTGAGTGTGTGAGACTGCGTTTGTGCGCGAAGATGGAAAAATCACCGTATTTCTGTTGGACGACCACGAAGTGGTCCGCCGCGGGGTGCATGAACTGCTCTCCTCCGAAGCCGATATCGAGGTGGTCGGAGAGGCGGGCACGGCGGCGGACGCACTGGTCCGCATCCCCGCCACCCGGCCCGACGTGGCGGTCCTGGACGTACGGCTGCCGGACGGCAGCGGGGTGGAGGTCTGCCGCGAGGTCCGCTCACAGGACGAGAACATCAAGTGCCTGATGCTCACGTCGTACGCCGACGACGAGGCCCTTTTCGACGCGATCATGGCCGGTGCCTCCGGTTACGTACTCAAGGCGATCCGCGGGAACGAGCTGCTCAGCGCGGTACGGGACGTGGCGGCCGGGAAGTCGCTGCTGGACCCGGCGGCGACCGCGCGGGTGCTGGAGCGGCTGCGCGACGGGCCGAACGGCAAGGGCGACGACAAGCTGTCCGGCCTCACGGACCAGGAGCGCAAGATCCTCGATCTGATCGGGGAGGGACTCACGAACCGGGTGATCGGCGAGCGGCTCCACCTCGCCGAGAAGACGATCAAGAACTACGTGTCCAGCCTGCTCGCCAAGCTGGGCATGGAGCGCCGCTCCCAGGCCGCGGCGTACGTGGCCCGCCTCCAGGCCGAGCGCCGCTGAAACCGCGGTGACCGCGTGGAACCCGCGGTGATCGGCCGGAACCCCCGGTGATCGCGCGGCTCCGGCGCTTACGGGACTTTGGTCCCGGGTCAACCGGGGCCGCGGACCCTTACCCCGGCCCTACAGGTGGCGGACAGTGGACGCATGGCCTCTGAGGAACTCCACGCGATCGAGCTGCTCGGCCGGGTGCCGTACGGCCGCCTGGCGACGAGCATGCGAGCGCTCCCCATTCTGGCCGTGGCCCGCCACATCGTGGCCGAGGACCAGGTGCTCCTGCGGCTGCACCGGGGGCTCGGCCACCACAAAGCGTGCGACGGCAGCGTCATCGCGTACGGGGCGGACAACTTCAACACCGCGGCCGACGGCGGCGACGACCCCTGGTCCGTGCAGTTCACCGGACCGGCCAGGATCGTCCATCCCCGCCCCGAGCAGCGGGAACTCTTCGGTCCCGTGCCTCTCACGGCCAATGACGAGCCCTTCGATCCGGTCTATCTCCGGCTCGAACCGCACTTCGTCACCTTGCACACTCTGAGCTTCCACGCAAGTCAGCGAATCGGCCACGTAGCGTGATCTACCATTTGGTAAGTGCCGCGCTCATATGCAACCCGTCCACCTGTTCCCCCGGTCGGCGAGGTGCTGCGCCGCTATCCCGATGCCGGTGAACCGCTCGCCTGCGAGCCCCTGACCAAGGGCCTGCTCAACCACGGCTACCGCGTCTCCACCACGCGTGGCGCGTATTTCCTCAAGCACCATCTGGACAAGCACCACCTCGACGACGCCACCGGTGACCGCGCCACGATCGTCCGCCAGCACCGGGCCACCCAGCGGCTCCACTCGCTCGGCGTCCCCGTCGCCCCGCCCATCACGGACACGGAGGGTGACACGGTCACGGTGATCGACGGCACCTGCTACGCCCTGCACCCCTGGATCGACGGCCTCCACCGGGCGGGCTCCGAGCTGACCACCGCCCAGTCGCGCCGGCTGGGGGCCCTGCTCGGAGCCGTACACACCGGTCTTGAACAGGTGATGGGGCCGGGCGGCGGCCCGCCGCCCCGGCCCGGTTACGGCAGTCCCGAGCCCGCCGACACCTTCGAGCTGATCGACGACCTGCTGACCGCGGCGCGCGGGCTGCGCCCCCGCGACGCCTTCGACGAGCTGGCCGTGCACCGGCTCGTCGAGCGCCGCGCCCTGCTCGAACAGCACGCCCACCGCAAGCCGCCCACCCCGGACGGACCGGCCACGGGATGGGTGCACGGCGACTTCCATCCGCTGAACCTGCTCTACCGGGGCGCCGATCCGGTCGCGATCGTCGACTGGGACCGGCTGGGCGTCCAGCCGCGCGCGGAGGAGGCGGTGCGGGCCGCGGCGATCTTCTTCGTCAGGCCGGCCGGGGAACTGGACCTGGAGAAGGTCCGGGCGTACGCGCGAGCCTACCGGCGGGCGGCCGGGGCGGGCACGGCGGAGCTGGCCGCCGCGGTGCACCGGGTGTGGTGGGAGCGGCTCAACGACTTCTGGATACTGCGCTGGCGCTATCGCCTGCACGACCGCAGGGCCGACCCGCAGTTCCCTGCGGTGTCGGCCCTGGCGGTGTGGTGGACGCGTGAGTACGAGGCGGTCTGCGCGGCCTTCACGGAGTGAGGGCCGGGCGCGGGCCCCTACGGCGTGGTGCCCGCGACGGTACCGGCTGCCTCGCCCGCTCCGGTCGACGCGCCCTCGGCCGCGCCCTCGGTGGTGCCTTCGGTCGTCCCCTCGGTCGTGCCGCCCTCGTCGCCCGTGCCGCCCTCGTCGCCGGTGCCGCCCTCGTCACCCGTGCCCGCGTCCGTCCCGGTGCCACCGTCGGTGGCGGGAGCGGTGGTGGGCGGCGTGGTGGTCGGCGTGCCGGTGGGTTCGGTGGGCTTCGGGGCGGGGGTCCAGGTGGGCTCGGCGGTGGGTTCCCACTGGCCGCCCGTGGAGGTGTCCGGCGCCTCGGTCTCCTCCGTCGGCTCCTCGGACGGTGTCTCCGACGACTTCGAGGGCGAGGGCGAGGCCGGGGTGGTGGCGGGCGTCTGCGGCTTCTTCGTACCGGTCTCCTGCGCCGCGTCGACGGCGAAGGCGACCCCCGCACCGATCGCGACCAGGGCGAGCAGGACGAACAGCCACATCTTGCCGCGGCCGCGGCCGCCGTTGTGCCCGCCGCCGACGTAACCGCCGTCATCCGGGTTCATCGGCGGCAGGATCGGGCCCTGCGAGGTGTCCCCGTGCGTCGGGTAGCCCATCGCCGGCGTACCGCCCACCGAGCTCATCGGCGAGGTGTGGCCGCCTTCGCGCGCCATGACGGGGCCGGTGTTCCACGTACCGGTGTGGCCGCCCTGCACCTGGAGCATCTGCAGGCTGTACTGGACGAGACCGCGCATCTCCTCGGCGCTCTGGAACCGGTCGTCCGGGTCCTTCGCGAGCGAGCGCATCACCATCCCGTCCAGCTCCGGCGGTACGCCGTCCGAGACCTCGGACGGCGGGACCGGGATGTCCTGTACGTGCTGGTAGACGACCGAGAGCGGGGTCTCACCGGTGAACGGGGGCCGCAGGGCCAGCAGCTCGTAGAGCAGACAGCCGGTGGCGTACAGGTCGGAGCGGTGGTCGACCGCCTTGCCGAGTGCCTGTTCGGGGGAGAGGTACTGGGGCGTGCCCATGACCATGCCGGTCTGGGTCATCGTCGACTGCACGCCGTGCAGCGCACGGGCGATGCCGAAGTCCATGACCTTGACCGCGCCGGACTCCGTGATGATCACGTTGGCGGGCTTGATGTCACGGTGCACGATGCCGTGCTGGTGCGAGTACGCGAGAGCTTCCAGCACACCCGAGACGATGATCAGGGCCTGCTCGGGCGGCGGGGACTCCGCGTTGAGCAGCAGGTCGCGGATGGTGTTGCCCTCGACGAGCTCCATCACGATGTACGGGACGGTCCGGCCGCCCACGACGTCCTCGCCGGAGTCGTACACGGCGACGATCGCGTGGTGGTTGAGGCCCGCGACGGACTGCGCCTCACGCGTGAAGCGGGCCTTGGAGACCGGGTCCTCGGCGAGGTCGGAACGGAGCAGTTTCACCGCCACGGTGCGTCCCAGACGTACGTCCTCCGCGGCGTAGACCTCGGCCATGCCGCCGCGGCCGAGCCGGTGGGTCATCCGGTAGCGCCCGTCTCCGACCACACCGCCGGTACCCCAGGAGTCGGTGCCATCCGAAACTCCGCCGCCGTTTGCTTCGGATCCGGGTGCCATCAGTCCTCGCCGTCGTTTCGGTCCGCGCGTCCGCGGGTGTCACGGGTGCCTTGCTGCATTGCCACGTCACGCTACAGGCTCCGCCCGACACCCCTGTTCCGAGAGGGACCGGCCATCCAATCGGCTCGCGTGCCGAGTACGCAAATTCCATGCTGTTCCTGTAACGCTTCCGAGACGCTTCTTGTGCGTACGGTCACGGAACGGGCACCTGGCTTGACGTGTCGTACCCCTCGGGCAGACTGGCCGGAGTACGGGATCTTCGCGTCACGTCTCAGTTGCGCGCCGAGGGGGAAGCTAGTCATGAGCCAGGACGGCGCACACGGCGCTCAGGGTCGCTACGCGGGCGGTTCGGTCGCGGGCGGCCGTTACCAGCTGCGCGACCTGCTCGGCGAGGGCGGGATGGCTTCCGTGTATCTCGCGTACGACTCGGCGCTCGACCGTCAGGTCGCGATCAAGACACTGCACACGGAGCTGGGACGCGAGCAGTCGTTCCGCGAGCGCTTCCGCCGTGAGGCGCAGGCGGTCGCGAAGCTCCAGCACACGAACATCGTCTCGGTCTTCGACACCGGCGAGGACGAGCTCGGCGGCGCGCTGATGCCGTACATCGTCATGGAGTACGTCGAGGGCCAGCCGCTCGGTTCCGTCCTCCAGTCGGACATCCAGCAGTACGGCGCGATGCCGGCCGACAAGGCGCTCAAGGTGACGGCCGACGTGCTGGCCGCGCTGGAGACCAGCCACGAGATGGGCCTGGTCCACCGGGACATCAAGCCCGGCAACGTCATGATGACGAAGCGCGGCATCGTCAAGGTCATGGACTTCGGCATCGCGCGCGCCATGCAGTCGGGCGTGACGTCGATGACACAGACCGGCATGGTCGTCGGCACCCCGCAGTACCTCTCCCCCGAGCAGGCGCTGGGGCGCGGCGTGGACGCGCGGTCCGACCTCTACTCGGTCGGCATCATGCTGTTCCAGCTGCTCACTGGACGTATTCCGTTCGACGCGGACTCGCCGCTGGCCATCGCGTACGCGCATGTGCAGGAGGAGCCGGTCGCTCCGTCGACCATCAACCGCTCGATCACTCCCGCGATGGACGCGCTCGTCGCCCGCGCGCTGAAGAAGAACCCGAACGAGCGTTTTCCGAGCGCCGCCGCGATGCAGGACGAGGTCACCCGCGTGCTGAACGCGGGCGGCCGGTCCGGCGCCCCGGTGATCGTCAGCGGCGGAGCACCGGGGCACAGCGGCGCGGGTGTCGGCGCCGCCGTCTTCCCGCCGGTCGACCAGGGCACGCCCGCACCGCAGGGCGTGCAGACGCCGTACCAGCCGCAACCCCACCAGCCGTTCCAGCAGCCGGGCCCGTACGCCCCGACTCCGGCGCCCGCGCCGAGCTACGGCTACGGCTACCCGCAGGCGTACCAGAGCCCGGCCACCCCGGCGCACCGGACACCTCCCCCGTACACGATGTCCGCGCAGGGGACCGGCGGCCACGGCGGCAGTGGCTCCAAGCGGAACATGCCGGTCATCGTGGGCTCGGTCGTGGTCGCGCTGCTCGCGATCGGCGGCCTGGTCACGGCGCTGACCCTGAACAAGGACGACCCGGAGACCGGCAAGACCGGCGACCCGGGCACGGGGGAGACGGTGGCCGGCGAGCACAAGCCGCCGGAGCGCAACCGGACGATGGACGAAGAGGACTGCACGGACGCGATGGAGGACTCGGACGACCCGCAGAAGGTGCAGGCTCCGAGGTTCATCTACAAGGACATCCTCTCGGCAAAGGCATGCGCCCTGGCTGCGGGCTGGACGGTCAAGGTCATCGACGTGGAGGGCAACACCTACGCCGAGGACCAGGTCGTCGACCAGTTCCCGTCCTCCGGTACGGCCATTCCGGAGCGCGGTGCCCACTTCGAACTGAGGATCTCCACGGGCGACCCCGCCTGACACCGGTCGGCGCGTCCACACCCGTCCGACGGAGCGGGGCGGCATCCGGGATGCCGGACATATCCGCCCGTGTGACTCTGAGCGCATGGCTCCTGGACTCCTCCCGTCTCGGTGGTCCCGGGCGTCGCGCCGCGTGCTCTGCCTGGCGGTGAGCGCGGCGGCGGTGCTGGGACCCGTGAGCTGGACGTACGCGGCAGAGCGGGTGCCCGGTGCGCCCGGCGGGGCCGCGCACCGTTCGGCAGGCACTCCTCCCTCGGACGCGGGTGCGCGGGGACCCCTCGCGCTCGCCCCCCGTTCGGCCGACCTTCCCGGTACGAGCCGTTCGGCCGACCTTCCCGCTGCGGCCACGGGCAGCCCCTCGCCCGCCCCCACGGCCACCGCCCCGCCCCTCCCCTCGGCACCGGGGCCGACGCCCTCAGCGCCCGCCTCCCGGCCGTCCGCAGGACCCTCGGCCTCGGCGGCCTCCACGTCGCCGCCAGCCGTCCCCTCCGGCTCACCGTCCGCGCTCCCCCCAGCGGCCTCCCGTCCGGCCGGGCCGCCTTCCGGGAGCGCGGCGCCGCCGCCCGGCGGATCGTCGGCGAGCCCGTCCGCCTCCGCCGTCCGGTCGCCCCTCGCGGGCAGGCCGGCGGGCGAGGGGCGCACCAGGCCGGGACGTTCGCTGTCGCCGCTGGAACTCGCCCGCGCCGACGCCCTGCTCGAAGAGGAGGAGCCGGAGCCGGACATCGGTGAGGTGCTTCCGGCCGAGGTCACGCCCAGCACGTCGGCCGGCGCGCCGCAGTCGGCTCCTCAGGCACTGGACGGCCCCGCCGTGCGGCAGGTCCAGGAGGTGTCGCTGGGGGCCGGAATCGCCCTGGTCGGCCTGGGTCTCGGATTCCTGGCCTTCCGGATGCGCCGCGCCCGCTGAGCCGCACACGATCGCTTCAGGGCTTGCCCGAAGGAGCATACTCGGTATACATACTGAGTATGTCGATCCGTCACGGGCTTCTGGCCCTCCTGGAGCGAGGGCCGCGTTACGGCTCCCAGCTCCGTACCGAATTCGAGTCGCGCACCGGTTCCACCTGGCCGCTGAACGTCGGCCAGGTGTACACCACGCTCAGCCGGCTGGAACGCGACGGCATGGTCGTCCAGGACGGTGAGGACGACGCGGGCCACGCCCTCTACTCGATCACCGACGACGGCCGCAGCGAACTGCTCAGCTGGTTCGGGACACCCGTGGACCGCAGCAACCCGCCCCGCGACGAGCTGGCCATCAAGCTCGCCATGGCGGTCGGCGCCCCGGGCGTCGACATCCGGGCGGTGATCCAGGCCCAGCGCCATCACACCCTGAAGGCGATGCAGGAGTACACCCGGCTGAAGGCACAGGCCCTCACGGCGGCTCCGGCCAACCGGGACGACGTCGCCTGGCTCCTCGTGGTGGAGCAGCTGATCTTCCAGGCCGAGGCGGAGGCCCGGTGGCTGGACCACTGCGAATCGCGTCTCGTACGCCTTGCCGAGGCCGCCGCCACCGAACCGGAGGCCCGGCCGGGCCGGGCCGCCGCGGCGCGCGGCACCGCCCGCGCCGCCGCGGAGGCCCGGCCCCGCACCGGCCACTGACCGCAACCGCATCCACGCCCGCGGCCTCACCAGTGCGCCCGCGCACCCGTACACCCGCTCGCTCGCGTACTTCGCGTACTCGCAGACCAAGACCCAGAGCCCAGAGCCCAGAGCCCAGCAGAACATCCCAGGGGGGAACGCCCGCCATGTCCTCGTCCGTCCCGTCTCCGTCGCCGTCGCCGTCTCCGTCTCCGTCTCCGTCCACCGGCCTGTCCGTGGACGCGCCCGTGCTGGAGCTGAGGGCGCTGACGCGCACCCACGGCTCCGGTGTCGCCCGGGTCCACGCGCTGCGCGGGGTCGACCTGTCCGTCCACACGGGCGAGCTCGTCGCCGTGATGGGGCCCTCCGGTTCCGGAAAGTCGACCCTGCTGACGCTGGCCGGCGGCCTCGACACCGCGAGCAGCGGGCAGGTCGTCATCGAGGGCCAGGACATCGCCGCGCTCGGCCGCAAAGGCGTCTCCGCCCTCCGCCGCCGCAGCGTCGGCTACGTCTTCCAGGACTACAACCTCATCCCCGCCCTCACCGCCGCGGAGAACATCGCCCTGCCCCGCGAACTCGACGGCGTCTCACTCCGCAAGGCGCGCAAGGAAGCCCTCGCCGCACTGGAGGAGATGAACCTCGGCGAGATCGCCGACCGCTTCCCCGACGAGATGTCCGGCGGCCAGCAGCAGCGCGTCGCCATCGCCCGCGCCCTGGTCGGGGACCGCCGCCTCGTCCTCGCGGACGAGCCGACCGGAGCACTCGACTCCGAGACCGGCGAGTCCGTCCTCGCACTCCTGCGCAGCCGCTGCGACCAGGGCGCGGCAGGGGTGATGGTGACGCACGAACCGAGGTACGCGGCCTGGGCGGACCGGGTCGTGTTCCTCCGCGACGGTTCGATCGTCGACCAGACACTCGTGTCCGGCGCCGACTCACTGCTCACCGCCGAGGGCGCCAAGTGAGCGTCTTCTCGGGGTGGCGTGCCGCCTTCCGGATGGCCCGCCGGGACGCCATGCGGGCCAAGGGCCGCAGCGCGCTGGTGGTCGCGATGATCGCCCTGCCGGTCCTCGGGGTGTCGGCCGCCGATGTGACGTATCGCAGTGCCCTGCCCGACCGGGCCGAGAAACTGACGGCCCGCATGGGTGCGGCCGACGCGGTGTACAGCGACCCGGGCATGGGCGGAGGGCCCGTCGAGCAGATGCCGGACGGCGCCACATGGGGTGGTCAGGCACTCACCGGCGTGGAGAGCAGCGGCCCGGTCGACGTGCCGAGCGCGTTCCCGAAGGGGTCGCGCCACCTCACCAAGCGGTCCGTACCCGCCGTCGTCACCACCCGGCACGGCATCGCGCGCACGGAGATCGTCGAGTTCCGCACCGCGGACCCGCTGGCCCGGGGCCAGATCGAGCTGGTGGACGGCGCGTTCCCGGACGGCAAGGACGAGCTCGTCGCCACCGAGCCCTTCATGGACTCGTCCGGACTCCGTATCGGCTCACGCGTCACGGTGCGCGGCCCCGGCACGACGTACACGCTCACCGGAACCGTCGAACTGCCCGACGACCTGGACAAGAAGGCGCTGTACGCCGATCCGGGCGCGGTCATCGCCCCGTGGAAGACGGCGTCCGACCGCGACGACACGGTCCTGCCGCCCCAGCCAGGCGGTACGGAGTGGCTCGTCAAGGCCGCGGGCGGAGCCGGAGTGGGCTGGCCTGACGTGCTCGAAGCCAACGAGAAGGGCGTCCTGGTGTTGTCCCGCGAGGTCGTCCTCGACCCGCCGCCGAACTCCGACATCCCGATGGCCGCCCGTATGAGCGGCAGCTCCGGAAGTTCGGTGGGGACGAGCGCGGCGGTCGTCACCGTCGTCGCCCTGACCGTTCTGGAGATCGTGCTGCTCGCCGGACCGGCCTTCGCGGTCGGCGCACGCCGGTCGCGCAGACAGCTCGGCCTGCTCGGTACGTGTGGTGGCGACCGGAGTCACATCCGGGCCGTGGTGCTCGCCGGTGGCGCTGTGCTCGGTGGAGTCGGCGCCGTGCTCGGCGTCGTGGCCGGACTCGCGCTGACCGTGCTGTTCCGTCCGCTGATCGAGGGGTGGACCGGCAACCGCTTCGGTGAACTCTCCGTACCCCCGGGGGAACTCCTGGCCATCGCCGCGCTCGGTCTGGTCACCGGCGTTCTGGCGGCACTCGCCCCGGCGGTCGTGGCCGGCCGGCAGTCCGTACTGGAATCCCTGACCGGCCGGCGCGGGACCCGTCGCAGCTCCCGCGTGCTGCCCTCCCTGGGCGCCGCAGCCATCGCGTGCGGAGTCGCGATCGCCGTCCACGGCGGTGTCAACGGCGATACGCCCATGGTCGCCGGCGGCTCGGTCCTCGCCGAACTCGGCGTCCTCGCCTGCATCCCCGTACTCGTCGGACTCCTCGGGCGGCTCGGTCGCAGACTGCCGCTCGCTCCCCGGATGGCACTGCGCGACGCGTCCCGCAACCGGGGCCGCACCGCGCCCGCCGTCGCCGCCGTGATGGCGGCCGTCGCCGGCACCGTGGCCATCGCCACGTACACCAGCAGCACGATGGCCGAGCAGGAGTACGACTACACGCCCTCGCTCACCCAGGGCACGGCCGCGCTCGTCGCCGACGGCCCCGAACAGGTCACGCAGCTTCCCCTGGCGCGGGCGGCCGCCGAGCGGCATCTCTCCCTCAGCGGCGGACGGGCCGACTACGGACGGGTCTGGGCGGGCAGCGACTGCTCCGTCTACTACGAGGAGGAGAACGGCTGCGGCACCCTTGAGCTGGTCAAACCCACCGGCAAGGGCCACACCTGCCCGCTGAGCGGCGCGGGCGCCAAGGCGCTCGCCCGGAAGCTGTCCGCCACCGAGCACAAGAACCTGATGAGTTCGCCGCCCTGCGTGGACGAGTTCATGCTCATGACGACCTTCGGCACGGACTCCTCCAAGATCGTGGTGGGCGACGCCAAGCTGCTCACGACGTACGTGAAACTCGACGACCCCGCGGCGGCCGAGGCCCTGGCGGCGGGCACACCGGTCCTGCTCAACTCGGCGTACGCGAAGAACGGCGAGGTCACCCTCAAGGCCGTGCACACGTACAACGACCGCGACACCGAGAACCGCGTGCCGCACCCGGGCGCGGCACGCAGCACGACGGACCGCCTGAAGGTCCACGTCGCCCCGGACGCGTACGCCGACACCCCCGGCATCCGTCTGATCGTTCCGCAGCGGACGGCGGAGCGGCTCGGTCTGCACACCCAGGACTACGGGAGTGTCTACCCCCTCGCCCACCGCCCGACGGAAGCAGAGGACCAGGCGACCGCGTCGGCGATCGAACTGGCCGGTGGCGGTGCCTACCTGATGTCAGGCAATCGGCTCGGCAACGGCACCGACATCGTCCTGCTGATCCTCGCCCTGTTCGCCGGTCTGGTGACCCTGGGCGCCGCCGCGATCACGACCGGTCTGGCCAAGGCGGACGCGGAGGCCGACCTCACCACACTCGGCGCGGTGGGCGCGCCTCCGTCCGTGCGACGTACGCTCTCCGGCTTCCAGTGCCTGGTGGTCGCGCTCACCGGGGTCCTGCTGGGGACAGCCGCCGGCCTCGTACCCGCGGTGGCTCTGCGTCTGATCGATCTGCGCGACGCGATGGAGTCGATGCGCGAGCAGCCCATGGACTCCGCGTACACACCGATCGTGCTGCCGTGGGAGACCATCGGGCTCCTGGCTCTCGTCGTACCGGTACTGGCCGGCCTGCTCGCCGCCGCGTTCTCCGGCTCGCAGACGATGCAGGCCAGGCGGGCGGGGTGAAGAAGCGCCACTGACCGGCTCTTCCGGTGCTCTCGGAGAGGGTGATCACTCCTTTCCGGGGGCACCACCGTGGTGTACGGCACGTGTGCGAGACAATGGCGGCATGGAGATGCCGAGGAATGACCGGTCGCAGGAGCACCCCCAAGTCCTCGTAGTGGGGCAGGACGGAATGGCTATCGGCGGCGGTGACGGTGGCGACGAATCCCGCGAGGTCCCGGTGACGGAGATGGTCGAACAGCCGGCGAAGGTCATGCGCATCGGCAGCATGATCAAGCAGCTCCTGGAGGAGGTCAGGGCGGCTCCTCTCGACGAGGCGAGCCGCGTCAGGCTCAAGGACATCCACGCCAGCTCCGTGAAGGAGCTGGAGGACGGGCTGGCGCCGGAGCTGGTGGAGGAACTGGAGCGTCTCTCTCTGCCGTTCACCGAGGATTCGGTGCCGTCGGAGGCGGAACTGAGGATCGCTCAGGCCCAGCTGGTCGGCTGGCTGGAGGGGCTGTTCCACGGAATCCAGACGGCGCTGTTCGCCCAGCAGATGGCTGCCCGTGCCCAGTTGGAGCAGATGCGGCGTGCCCTGCCGCCCGGAACGAGCCATGAGGCCGAGGAAGGCGGCTCGGACCCCCACGGACCGATCCGGTCCGGCCCGTACCTGTAAGCACCGCCCGCGCCCTTACACGCCACAGGGGCCCGGCACGTGACGTTCCGCGTCGTGTGCCGGGCCCCTGCGCTTTCGCCCTGCTCAGACGGCTGCCGGTGCCAGCAGGAGCACCTTGCCGATGTGCGTACTGGATTCCAGTACCCGGTGCGCCTGGGCGGCGTCCGCCATCGGCACCGTACGGTCCACGACCGGCCTGACCACACCACCGGCGATCAGCGGCCAGACGTGCTCGCGCACAGCGGCCACGATCGCCGCCTTCTCGGCGAGCGGACGCCCCCGCAGGGAGGTGGCCGTCACCGCGGCCCGCTTGTTCAGCAGCGCGCCCAGGTTCAGCTCGCCCTTGACACCGCCCTGGAGACCGATGATCGCGAGGCGGCCGTTCACGGCGAGCGCCCGCACGTTCCGGTCCAGGTACTTCGCACCGACGATGTCGAGGATGACGTCGGCACCCGCGCCGTCCGTCGCCTTGTGGATCTCCTCGACGAAGTCCTGTTCGCGGTAGTCGATCAGGATGTCCGCGCCGAGTTCCGCGCAACGCGCCAGTTTCCCGGGCCCGCCCGCCGTGACCGCGACGCGTGCGCCGACCGCCTTGGCCAGCTGGATGGCCATCGTGCCGATGCCACTGGACCCGCCGTGCACGAGCAGGGTCTCGCCGGGGCGCAGGTGCGCCACCATGAAGACGTTGGACCAGACGGTGGCCGTCACCTCGGGCAGCGCCGCGGCCGTCGTCAGATCCACACCCTCGGGTACGGGGAGGAGCTGCCCGGACGGTACGGCGACCTTCTCCGCGTAACCGCCGCCCGCGAGCAGCCCGCACACCTCGTCGCCGACCGACCAGCCCGTGACTCCGGGGCCGAGCGCCGCGACGCGGCCCGCGCACTCCAGGCCCGGGTAGGGGGAGGCGCCGGGCGGCGGGTTGTAGAAGCCCTGCCGCTGCAGCACATCGGCACGATTGACCGCGCTGGACATGACCTCGACGAGGACCTCGCCATCGCCTGGTACGGGATCGGGCACCTCGGCCCATACGAGCGCCTCGGGGCCACCGGGTTCGGGGATCGTGATCGCATGCATGGCGGCGAGGCTACTCCGTGCGGCGCGCACCGGCAGCGAGCCGAGGGCTCACGGCGCCCTCCCGCCCCGCGCTACCGCCGCCCGTTCCCCTGCGGAAGGCCCGCCTGGAGGTTGGACGGAGAAGCGCGCACGATCGTGATGAGGCGGTCCGTCAGTTGCACCGGGCTGGCCGCCGGATCGTCGTAACCGAGCAGCCGGTGACCCCGCAGCACGCTGACGACCAGGTCCTCGACCTCCCGCACGTTCTTGCCCACCTCGGCCTTTATCACCGGCCGTTCGATCAGATCGAGCCCGCTGCCCTGCTGGATCAGGTCCTCCATGACCGTGCCCGCGCTCGGGCTGAGCACGGAGAGACCGAGCAGACGCCCGGCCGCGCTGGCGCTGGTGATCACCGCGTCGGCGCCGGACTGACGCAGCAGCGGCGCGTTCTCCTCTTCGCGCACGGCAGCGACGATCTTCGCTCCGCGGTTCAGCTGGCGCGCCGTCAGCGCCACCAGGACGGCGGTGTCGTCGCGCTGGGTGGCGATGATGATCTGACGCGCTTTCTGGAGCTCGGCGCGCAGCAGCACATCGCTGCGCGTCGCATCACCCAGCACGCCCACGAAGCCCTCGGCGTTGGCGGCCTCGATCACTTTCGAGGCCGGGTCGACGACGACGATCTGTTCCTTCTTCAGGCCCGTACTGCACAGCGTCTGGATCGCCGACCGGCCCTTCGTGCCGAATCCGACGACCACGGTGTGTTCACGCAAGTTGCTTCTCCAACGGTTCAGCCGGAAGTCCTCACGGGTCCGCTCCGTCAGAACCTCGAGAGTCGTGCCGACCAGGATGATCAGGAAGAGCACGCGCAGTGGCGTCACCAGGAGCACGTTCATGAGCCGGGCGCCGTCACCGTACGGAACGATATCGCCGTAACCGGTGGTCGACAGCGTCACCGTCGCGTAGTAGACCGCGTCGAGGAAGTCGACGCTGCCGTCGGCGTTGTCGTGGTACTCGCTCCGGTCCAGATAGACGATCAGGACCGTGGCGACCAGCACCATCATCGCCATCGCCAGCCGCTTGGCCACCTGCCGCAGTGGCCGGTCCATGACCCGGCGAGGCAACATCACCCGCGTCGGGACGATGTGCTCCTCGGCGCGCCTGGCCATCGCGTCCTGGCCGGGAAGTTTCACGTGAAACACCCTTCCGTCCACGGCATCGCCGAGGCCCACGGCAGATCGAGGATCTCCACCTCGGTGCCGGACCGTACCCCGCCCGGTGGCACTACTGCCAGCCCGTCAGCGGCGGCGATCCCCCGGAGCATGGCCGGGCCGTTGTAGTGGAGGGGCACGACGTGGTCCAACCCGCCCCCGCGCGCCGCCCGATGGACGACGGGCACGAGCCGGGTGTCGTGCGGATGCCCCTGGACCTCGTCATGGACGAGCGCCCGGTACGGGTCCTGGGCCGTCCGCCCAGCGATGCCCCGCAGCAGGGGCTCGGCAAGCGTGAGCAGACCGGAGACGGCTGCCAGGGGATTGCCGGGGAGGCCCACGACGTACGGCCCCGGGGAGGGGAGCCGGGCCAGCAGCATGGGGTGGCCGGGGCGCACATCGACCCCGTCGACCAACAGCTCGGCGCCGATGTCGGCGAGGACCGGGTGGACGTGGTCGACCGGGCCCGCGGCCGTACCACCCGTGGTCACCACGAGGTCGGCGTCGGATGTGGTGAGGGCGTGGCGCAGAGCCGCCGCGTCGTCCCCGAGCCGGCGGGGTTCGCCGACCTCTCCGCCCAGGGCTCGCAGCCAGGGACCGAGCATGGGGCCGAGCGCGTCCCGGATGAGCCCGTCGTACGGGAGGCCGGAGGTGAGGAGTTCGTCACCGAGTACGAGGACGTCGACGCGGGGGCGGGGCACGGCGGCCAGGGCGTCGTAGCCGGCAGCGGCGGCCAGCCCGAGGACGGCTGGAGCCACCAGGGTTCCGGCGGGGAGCAGTTCGTCACCGGTCCGGCACTCCTGGCCACGGGGCCTGATGTCCTGCCCGGGAACGACTTCGCGCTGTGCGTAGAGCAGCCCTTTGGACTCGTCGATGTGCGCGTGCTCGCTGCGGATGACGGCGGTGGCGTCTGCCGGGAGACGGGCCCCGGTGGCGATCCGCACGGCCTCTCCGTCCGGCAGCGCGCCCGGCGCCCCGTGCCCGGCAAGGAGCCCTTCACCCTCCCGGACGGTCCACGGACCCGGCCCGGCGACGACCCAGCCGTCCATGGCGGAGGTGTCGAAGGACGGCAGATCGGTGAGCGCGCGGAGCGCCTCTGCGAGGACGTGCCCAAGGGCCCGGTCGAGTGGAAGGCGGTGCGCGGCTACGGGAAAGTCCCGCCCGGCCCGTGCGGCGAGGGCGCGTGCCTCTTCCCAGGGGGTGGCTCTCGCTCGTGAGCGCCTGGGGCGGGAGGGGGGCGACGGCACGGCGGCGGGGGAGCGCGGGAGGGGAGAGTGCGAGGCTGGGGAGTCCGGGGCCGAGGAGCCCGGAGCTGGGGAGCACGGAGCTGGGGAGTGCGCGGCTGAGGAGCCCGGAGCTGAGGGCTCCCGTTCTCCCGGACGCACCCCGCGGTCCGGACGGTTCGATGCCACGAGGGCCAGAGCCTCTTCCACGGCCCGCTCGTCTTCCGCCGCCATCGCCGGGATCGAGGACGAGTCGGCACCCGGCGGCGGGAAGCCGCCGGTACCGGCACCGGGCTCGTGATGTCCCGTCATTGCGGATCGGCCTCGCTCTTCGTGGCCCCCGCCTCCTCCTCCCACCGGAGGGCGAGCGCGGCGGCCTTGCGGGCGGCCTCGGCCACCGCGTCCGCCACCGCTTCCGGGGCGTCACCGCTGCTCGCCTTCGCCGCCGCGTAACCGACCAGGAAAGTGGTCAGCGGCGCGGCCGGCCGGGCGACGCCGTGAGCGGCGTCCCGGGCGAGGTCGAGCAGGAGGCCGGTGTCGACGTCGAGGTCGATGCCGAGTTCGTTCTTGACTGCGGTGATCCATTCATCCAGCACGGTCCCATGCTCCCTGATGCGGGCCCGGGCTGTGGCGATGTCTTCCCAGGTGTCGCAGTCGAAAGAGTCCAGCGGACCGGCCTCGACCCGGGCGAGGTCCAGTTCGGCCGTCAGCAGCCGCAGGGGCAGACCCGCGAGGCTGCCGTGCTCGGTGGCCACCAGAGCGAGTTCACGGCGCAGCGGCTCGGCCCGGTACACCGCGACGAGCGGCTGGTCTCGCCCGCCGGGATCGGTGCACAGGGCGCCCTCCCGGCTGTCCTCGCCTGCGGCTGCCAGCAGCGCCCCGACCGTGGACGCGCCGAGGAACGGCAGGTCGGCGGAGAGTACGAGAACGTGCTCCGCCGTCGTGTGCCGCACCCCGGCCCCGAGTGCCGCCAAGGGCCCCCCGCCGGCCGGCACCTCTCGCGTCCAGGTCACCGGCCTGCCTGTCGGCCGCCGGCCCCCTACCACCACGGTGGTCCCGGCTCCGGCACAGGCCGCGAGGACCCGGTCCAGCAGCGACCTGCCGCCGACCAGGACCCCGGGTTTATCGGCTCCGCCGAGGCGTTCGGCGGCCCCTCCGGCAAGGACGATGGCGTCATAGGCGGTCATGCACCGAGTATGCGTGTACCCCGTCCCGGCTGATCCCCCAGGGACCTGACGTACCCGCCGGCCCGGTCCCGCGCGGCCCACACCACCGCCGCTACAGGGTGCGCAGCAGCACCGCCGGCTGTTCCACGCAGTCCGCAACGTACCGGAGGAACCCGCCCGCCGTGCCTCCGTCACAGACCCGGTGGTCGAAGGTGAGCGAGAGCTGCACGACCTGGCGTACGGCCAGTTCGCCCCCGTGCACCCACGGCTTGGGCATGATCCGGCCGACGCCCAGCATCGCCGCTTCCGGATGGTTGATGATCGGTGTCGAACCGTCGACCCCGAACACTCCGTAGTTGTTCAGCGTGAACGTGCCACCGGTCAGCTCGGCCGGCGTCAGCTTCCCCGTACGGGCCGATTCGGTCAGCCGAGCGATCTCGGCGCCGATCGAGTCCACGTTCCGGTACT
Source organism: Streptomyces finlayi (assembly GCF_014216315.1). Classification (NCBI taxonomy): domain Bacteria; kingdom Bacillati; phylum Actinomycetota; class Actinomycetes; order Kitasatosporales; family Streptomycetaceae; genus Streptomyces; species Streptomyces finlayi. The sequence continues at coordinate 3,905,256 of NZ_CP045702.1, read as the reverse complement.
GCGCGTCCCGGACGACCGGCACGACCAGTCCGCGTTCCGTCTGGGCGGCGAAGCCCAGGTGGATGTCGCGGAGCCGCACGATCTCCCGCGCGGCCGGGTCCACCGTCGAGTTGAGCTCGGGGAACTTGGCCAGGGCCGCCGTGCAGATACGGGCCAGCAGCGCGAGCACGGACACCTTGGGGCCCGCGGACGGACCGCCGGCACCGTTCATCGCCGCGCGGGCCGCCATCAGTTCCGTGGCGTCGGCGTCGACCCAGCACGTCGCGTCCGGGATCTCGTGCCGGCTGCGCGACAACTTGTCGGCCACCGCGCCGCGTACCCCGCGCAACGGAACCCGCTCTTCGGCGGCACCGAGCCCGGACCGTGGCGCCGAGCCGGCACCGGGCGCCGCAGCGACCACCGGAGCCGCCACGGGTGCGCCCGTCCCAGCGGCATCCGCGGCCGTCCGCTCCGTCGCCGCGCGGATCGCGGCCTCGACGTCGGCGCGCAGAATCAGCCCGTCACGCCCCGACCCCGCCACCCGCCGCAGATCGATGTCGTGCTGCCGGGCAAGCTTGCGTACGAGGGGCGAGACAACGGCCACCGGCCCTCGCACCTCTTGTCCGGCGACGGCGGGAGAGGCGGCACCCGCGGCGGCGGGAGCCCGCTCGGGCGCCACGGGCCGCGCCGAGACCGACTCCGGACGGACCCGGCGGCGACGTGCCGCCGGCGCCCCCGTGCCGTAACCCACCAGCACGTTGCCCGACGACTCGGCCCCGTCCGAACCGGAACCGGAACCGGAATGAGAGCCGGAACCGTTCGCCCCTGCCCCGGTCCCCGATCCCGTGGCGGAGCCCGCCCCGGACTCCGGGGAACCGACCGCCACCGTGAGCAGCGGTGCTCCGACCGGAAGTTCCGTTCCCTCCTCGCCGAACCGCGCCGTCACCACGCCCCCGTAGGGACACGGCACCTCCACCATCGCCTTGGCCGTCTCGACCTCGACGACGGGCTGGTCGATGGCGACGACATCGCCGACCTCCACCAGCCAGCGCACGATCTCCGCCTCGGTCAGCCCCTCACCGAGGTCCGGCAGCTTGAATTCCAGCACCTGAGCCATCAGCTGTCCGCCTCCCACTGCAGACGGGCCACCGCGTCGAGCACCCGGTCCACTCCCGGCAAATGGTGCCGCTCCAGCATCGGCGCCGGATACGGGATGTCGAATCCGGCGACCCTCAGCACCGGCGCCTCCAGATGGTGGAAGCACCGCTCGGTGACCCGCGCGGCGATCTCCCCGCCGGGGCCGCCGAATCCGGAGGACTCATGGACGACCACGGCCCGCCCCGTACGCCGAACGGACGCGGCGACGGTCTCGTCGTCGAACGGCACCAACGAGCGCAGGTCCACGACTTCGAGGTCCCAGCCCTCGGCCACCGCGGCCTCCGCCGCCTCCAGGCAGACCGGCAGGGACGGCCCGTACGTGATGAGCGTCGCGCTGCGTCCGGAACGCCGTACGACCGCCCGTCCGATCGGCTCGACCGGCGCCGGGGCCTCCGGCGACCAGGCCGCCTTCGACCAGTACAGCCGCTTCGGCTCCAGGAAGATCACCGGGTCGTCGGAGGCGATCGACGCCCTCAGCAACCCGTAGGCGTCATCGACCGTGGCCGGTGTGACGACGTGCAGACCTGGCGTGGCCATGTAGTACGCCTCGGAGGAGTCGCTGTGGTGCTCGACCCCGCCGATTCCGCCGCCGTACGGCACCCGCACCGTGATCGGCAGCGGCATGGCGCCCCGGGTCCGGTTGCGCATCTTGGCGACATGGCTGATCAGCTGCTCGAACGCCGGATAGGCGAAGGCGTCGAACTGCATCTCGACCACGGGCCGCAGCCCGTACATCGCCATGCCGACCGCCGCGCCCAGGATTCCCGCCTCGGCCAGCGGAGTGTCCGTACAACGGTCGTCGCCGAACTCCTTGGCCAGGCCGTCGGTGATCCGGAAGACCCCGCCGAGCGTGCCGACGTCCTCACCGAGGACATGGACCGAAGGGTCCTCGGCCATCGAGTCGCGCAGCGCACGCCCGAGGGCCTGCGCCATGGTGGCCGGCTTGGCCTTCCCCGACTGCGTGCCGGGAACCGCCGCTGCGGTCGTCATCGCCGTTCCTCCGGGTCGTCGTCGTGCTGGTCGTGCTCGGCGTCCAGCTCGACGCGCAGGCGCGCCGCCTGCTCGCGCAGCTGCTCCGTCTGCTCCGCGTACACGTGCGTGAACAGGCTCATGGGATCGAGCACCGGATCGGCGTTCATCCGCTCCCGCAGTCCGGCGGCCATCACGTCCGCCGCCTCCTTCGCCGCCACGATGCCGCCCTCGTCGAGCAGTCCGCGCCCGGTCAGCTCCCGCTCCATAAGCCGGATCGGGTCGTGAGCCCGCCATGCCTCGACCTCGCTGTCGACGCGGTACCGCGTGGCGTCGTCGGCGTTCGTGTGGGCTTCCATCCGGTAGGTGACGGCCTCGACGAGCGTCGGTCCCTCACCACGCCGGGCGCGGGACACCGCCTCACCGAGCACCTGGTGCACGGCGGCCGCGTCGTTGCCGTCGACCAGCCGGCCGGGCATCCCGTATCCGATGGCCTTGTGGGCCAGGGAGGGCGCCGCGGTCTGCTTGGCCAGCGGGACGGAGATCGCGAAGCCGTTGTTCTGTACGAAGAAGACGACCGGGGCACGCCAGACGGCCGCGAAGTTCAGCGCCTCGTGGAAGTCGCCCTCACTGGTACCGCCGTCGCCGACCATCGCGAGGGCGACCACGTCGTCGCCCTTGAGGCGCGCGGCGTGGGCCAGACCCACGGCATGCGGCAGCTGGGTGGCGAGCGGGGTGCAGAGCGGGGCGATGCGATGCTCGCGCGGGTCGTATCCGGTGTGCCGGTCGCCGCGCAGAAGGGTCAGTGCCTCGACGGGGTCGAGTCCGCGTGCGACGGCCGCGAGGGTGTCGCGGTAACTGGGGAAGAGCCAGTCCTGCTCCTCCAGCACGAGCGCGGCCGCTATCTCGCATGCCTCCTGCCCGGTGCTCGACGGGTAGACGGCGAGCCTGCCCTGCTTGGTCAGGGCCGTGGCCTGCGCGTTGTAGCGGCGACCGCGCACCAGCTCGGTGTAGAGCCGCAGCAGCAGAGCGGGGTCCGCGTCGGCCGCCGCGTCCGTGCCGAGCACGCGGTACGGCTCCGCGTCCGGGAGCAGTGGCGCCGGGTCTGTGAGCGGCTTCCAGGCCGGGGGCGGCGTGGGCCGGTAGGCAGCCGCGCCGGGCAGCTCTTGGACCGTCATGACAAGCACCTCCTGGCATCGAGGTAGATCGAGGGTGTCGAAATATGTCGAAATGTCGAGGGGTAAGGGAGGCGCGGTTGTGGTGCGCCTCACCTACCGATTGTTCGGTCGCGGCGGCAGTTTGGCTACAGGCGCCGTCAGCCTGTGGACAAACGGTTCTCCACAGCCTGGGATAGGCGCAGGTCGTCCACAACAGGGAGGTACGGGGAGATGGCGTCTGAACAAATGGCCGAGAGGGGCGAGGACCCGGGCCCTCTTCCGCCCGCCAGACCGCTCGATGCCATCGACCGCGACATCCTCCGCATCCTGCGTTCGGACGGCCGCGCCTCGATACGGTCGGTCGCCGACCGCGTCCACGTCTCGCGCGCCAACGCCTACGCCCGCATCAACCGGCTCGTGGAGGACGGCGTGATCCGTGGCTTCAGCGCACGGGTGGACCATGAGCGGGCGGGGCAGGGCGCCTCCGCGTACATCACGCTCAAGATCGTCCAGAATTCGTGGCGCACGGTGCGCGAACAGCTCCAGGCACTCCCGGGAGCCACGCACATCGCGCTGGTGAGCGGCGATTTCGACGTACTGCTCCTGGTCCACACCCCGGACAACCGGGCGCTGCGCGAACTGGTCCTGACCAGGATCCAGTCCATCCCCGAGGTGCTCTCCACCCGCACCCTGCTGGTGTTCGAGGAGACCGACCTGGGGCCGGGGCCGGACCGCCCGACGGATCTGGCCCAGGGCCTGGTCAGCGAGTGACCCGCATCCCCTCGAAGGCCAGCTGGACCACCGTGTCCGCCAGCTGCTCCGCCTCGGCGGAGCCGCCGGGGTGCGGGCGGTACCACTCGACCAGGGAGTTCACCATCCCGAAGAGCAGCCGCGTGGCCAGGCGTATGTCGACGTCGGCGCGCAGATCGCCGTCCGCCACCGCCGCCTTGAGCAGCTCCGACACCCGCTGGTCGAACTCGCGGCGGCGCTCCAGCGCCCAGCGCTCGGTCTTCGTGTTGCCCCGCACGCGCAGCAGCAGCGTGACGTAGGGCAGCTCGGTCGTCAGCACCTCGACGGTCCGGCGCGTCACGTACTCGACCCGCTCGATCGTGCGCCCGCGCATCGCGCCGGGCTCGTCGAGAATCGCGAAGAGCCCGTCGAGCGCCCGGCTGACGGCCCGCCTCAGCAGCTCTTCCTTGCCACTCACGTGGTGATAGATGGACGACTTGGAGATGCCGGCCGCCTTGGAGAGGTGTTCCATCGAGGTGCCGTCGTAGCCACGCTCGTTGAAGACACGGACGGCCACGGTGAGGAGCGTCTCAGGCGTGTACGTGTCCCGCTTGGCCGTAGTCATGCCCGCGATCCTCCCCCATGAGTTGTCCACAGGTTGCTCGGGGGCCCTTGCCCCGACCGATCGTTCGGTTACTCTAACTCCGTCCGCCCGTCCCTGCCCAGCTCGATGAGGAGTTGGTCCGTCATGGCCGCCGAGCTCTCCCCCCAGCAACTGTCCGAGACCCATCGCCCGACGCTCGACCAGGCCCTCGACGCCATGCGTACGCGCGCCTACTGGTCCCCGCACCCCGAGCACCCGAAGGCATACGGCGAGGGCGGTGCCCCCGGCAGCCTGGGCCCGGCCGAGGGCAAGGCCGCGTTCGACGCCGTGCTGAACACCCGGCTCGACCTCGGCCAGCCCGGCACCGACGGCTGGACGGGCGGCGAGACCTCTCCGTACGGGCCGGCCCTCGGCGTCGAGTACCCCCACGCCGATCTGGACGTCCTGCTGCCGGCCATGAGCGCGGGCATGGGCGCCTGGCGCGAGGCCGGACCGGAGACCAGGGCCCTGGTCTGCCTGGAGATCCTCTCCCGGATCAGCGCACGCACCCATGAGCTGGCCCTCGCCGTGATGCACACCAGCGGGCAGGCGTTCATGATGGCGTTCCAGGCGGGCGGCCCGCACGCCCAGGACCGCGGCATGGAGGCGGTGGCGTACGCGTACGCGGAGCAGGTCCGCACTCCGCGGACCGCCGACTGGTCCAAGCCCCAGGGCAAGCGCGACCCGCTCCAGCTGAGCAAGTCGTTCACCGCGGTGGGTCGCGGTATCTCGCTGCTGATCGGCTGCAACACCTTCCCCACCTGGAACAGCTACCCGGGCATCTTCGCCTCCCTCGCCACCGGAAACCCGGTCCTGGTAAAGCCGCACCCGCGCGCGGTGCTTCCGCTGGCGCTCACGGTCCAGCTGGCACGCGAGGTCCTCACCGAGGCAGGTTTCGACCCGAACCTGATCGCCTTGGCGGCCGAGCGGCCGGGCGAGGGCATCGCCAAGACCCTGGCACTGCGTCCCGAGATCAAGATCATCGACTACACGGGGTCGACCGCCTTCGGTGACTGGCTGGAAGCCAACGCCCGCCAGGCGCAGGTCTACACGGAGAAGGCGGGAGTCAACACGATCGTCATCGACTCCACCGACGACTACCGCGGCATGCTGGCCAACCTGGCCTTCTCGCTCTCGCTCTACAGCGGCCAGATGTGCACCACCCCGCAGAATCTGCTGATCCCCCGCGACGGCATCACCACGGACGCGGGCGACAAGTCCTACGAGGACGTGGTCACCGACATCGCCGCCGCCGTCACCGGCCTGCTCGGCGACGATGCCCGGGCCGGCGCCCTGCTGGGCGCCCTGGTCAACCCGGACGTGAAGGCCCGGGTGGACGGCGCCGCGGAGCTCGGCGAGGTGGCCCTGGCATCGCGCACGGTGGCCAACCCCGACTTCCCGGACGCGGTGGTCCGTACGCCGGTCATCGTCAAGCTCGACGGCACCAAGGCGGACGACGGCGCGGCCTATCTGTCGGAGTGCTTCGGCCCGGTCTCGTTCGCGGTCTCGGTCGTCTCGACGGCGGACGCGCTGGCCCTGCTGCGACGCACGATCCGCGAAAAGGGAGCGATGACGGTCGGCGCGTACACCACGTCTCCGGAGGTCGAGCGCGAGGTGGAGACGGTCTGCTTCGAGGAGTCGGCCCAGCTCTCGCTGAACCTGACCGGCGGGGTGTACGTCAACCAGACCGCTGCCTTCTCGGACTTCCACGGCTCGGGTGGAAACCCGGCGGCTAACGCGGCACTGTGCGACGGCGCGTTCGTCGCGAACCGCTTCCGGGTCATCGAGGTCCGCCGCCAGGCCTGAAACCGGGTGGGTGGGGAAGCCTGCGGCTCGCCGGCTTCCCCACCCACCGGCACCCCGGCACCCGGCACCGGCACCCACGGCCCGCTCAGCCCCCCGAACCGCCCGGCTCCGGAACGTCCGCGTACCGCTGCACCCACGCGTGCATGGCAATCGCGGCCGCCGCCCCCGCGTTGATCGACCGAGTCGATCCGAACTGCGCGATCGAGCACACCATCGACGCGTGCTGACGCGCCTCCTCCGTGAGCCCCGGGCCCTCCTGCCCGAAGAGCAGGACGCAGCGCCGCGGCAGCTCGGTCCGCTCCAGGGGCACCGCACCGGGAAGGTTGTCGATGCCGATGATGGGCAGCCCCTCGGCCGCCGCCCAAGCGGTCAGATCAGCCGTGTCGGGGTGATGCCGCACATGCTGGTAACGATCGGTGACCATCGCCCCCCGACGGTTCCACCGCCGCCGGCCCACGATGTGGATCTCCTTCGCGAGGAAGGCGTTCGCGGTACGCACCACCGAGCCGATATTGAAGTCGTGGCCCCAGTTCTCCACCGCCACATGGAAGTCGTGCCGCCGCAGATCCAGATCGGCGACGATCGCCTCCCGCGTCCAGTACCGGTACGCGTCGCCGACGTTGCGCCGGTCTCCGTGGGCGAGCAGCTCGGGGTCGTACCGCTCCCCCTCGGGCCACGGCAGCGGGTGGGGCCCGACGCCGACCTCCGGCCCGTATCCCTCGTCGTACTGGACCGGTTCCGCCGCCGGATCGGGTGCCCCGTTCGAAGGGGGCTCTGTAGTGCCGTTCTCGCTGCTCACCCGACGAGCGTATGACCCGCGCCGCCACGCTGCCGCGAGACCTCCCCCTCGCCCTCCTCCGCCCGCTCGCGGTCGGACGCCGGGCCGTGTCCTCCACGGCGACGGGAGAAGAGCCTCTCCCGCGTGAGCGTGACCCGGCCCCCCAGCCACACCAGGAAGACCGTCGGCAGGAACACCGCGTCGGCGGCGATCATCGCCATGGAGAAGAAGGGCAGTCCGAGCAGCACGGCGATCCCGGCGTGCTCGCCGATCATGGCGACCAGCAGCACGTTCTTGACGCGCCGGTTGAACAGCGTGAACGGGAAGGCGACCTGCACGAGGACCGTGCCGTACGTCAGCACCATCACCACCAGGCCGCTGGACGCGAGGATGCCCGAGAGCCCGGGCCACGGCGTGAAGTAGTCCAGCTTGAGCGGATAGTAGAGCGCCGTACCGTCCTGCCAGCGCGTTCCCTGGATCTTGTACCAGCCGGCCGTCGCGTAGATCAGGCAGACCTCGGCCATGATCACGACGAGTGTGGCGTTGTGGGCGAGGTTGGCCAGGACGTCGAGCAGTGAGCGCGGCTCCCCGTCCGGGGCGAAGCGGTTCGCGGCCCACCAGGCACCGTTGCCCACCCAGAACACCCACAGCAGGACCGGCAGCCAGTACGTGTCGCCGAGACCGCCCATGAGCGTGGCCACAAGGAGGACGGGGCCGAGCACGGCCCAGAGGACCGGGCCCGCCACGTCCCGGACCGGAGCCAGGCCGTCCGCCGCCCTGGCCGCATTGCGCGCCGCACGCCGCGCGTCCAGCGACCACACCTGTGCGCAGCGGGTCAGCACGAGGTAGATCGCCATCAGGTGGATGACGTTGTCGCCGCCGTCGCCCATGAAGATGCTGCGGTTCTGCAGGGACAGCACACCGGCCATGAAGAGGACGGACATGGTCCGGCTGCGCCAGCCGACCATCAGGAGCGCGGCCGACACCAGCGCGAGCGCGTACACGCTCTCGAACCACACCGTGCCGTCCGACCACATCAGCACCGTGAAGGCGCCGTTGTTCCCTATGAGCTGTTCCGCCATGCCCCACTGCCACGGGCCGTCGGGCCCGTACATCTCGTGGCGGTGCGGGAACTCGCGCAGCAGGAACAGCAGGTACGTGGCGGAGAAGCCGATCCGGATGACGGCGCTCTGGTACGGCCCCAGGGCTGCCGAAGTGACACGCTGGATGCCGCGGGCGAGCTTGCCGACGGGCGTGGGGCCCGGGAACCGGCCGGAGTCCAGGCCGCCGTCCCGCACCTCGGTGGGAGTGCTCACTTGTCCGTCTCCTCGCCCTGCGACGCCCGCGCCGCCGCGTCGTCCCCTGGTAGATCGGCGGGGTCCACGGTCCACCAGGGGAGTACCCGGTAGGTGGGCCTGGTGTTGGTCTTTTCCTCGCTCCACGCCGGTGCCGGGACGGACCGTACGGCGGAGCGGACCTGAATGCGCTCGACCGTGCCGCCGTAGTCGTGCGCGTCGAGGCGCAGCATCACGATGCGGCGGACGTAGCGCTCGGAGAGGTCTCCGCGCAGACCGTTGGAACGGTTCTCGCTGTCGTGCGAGTTCAGGAAGAAGTCCCAGCCGCGACGGAGTTCGTTCTGATCGACATGGCTCGGGAGGAGGTTGCCGCGTATCGCCTCGCCGTCCTCACCGGACAGGCTCATCCAGGGAGTGATGCGGCGGCCGTCGTCGCCTGCCACCTCGGCACGCACGTGTACGGCGATGTTCTGCTGGAGCGGGTTGGGAGCGAAGAGTTTCCAGTTCTGCTCGAACTCCGGGTAGACCCAGTCGTCTATCGCCTCGCTGTGCTGCTTCGTCAGGGTGTTGGACGGCGCGACGTGCAGAAACACCATGGCCAGGTGTACGGCCCCCAGCACCCCGAGCACGGCCAGTGCCAGAGCGGCGACGACCTGGTACGGGAGCGAGAGCCCGGCTATCCCGCTCCGGCGGGCTGCGGCCGCCGGAGGGACGACATCCCCTCCACCGTTCGTATCCGCGGCCGGCGAGAGATGTGGCGACCCGTTCGGCCCTGGGTCCAGCCCGGCATCGCGCCCTGCGTCCTGCCGGGGAATCCGGCCCGTACCGGCGTCCGTACCCCCGTCGGCAGGTTCGCCGACAGGCCCGTCGGCCCGGTGGCCCACCGCTTCCGGCCACGCGGCCTTCCGCTCGCTCTCGGCGCCCCCGCCGTGGTCCGCATCCATCCCGCCCCGATCGCCGTCGATCACCACTCAGTTATCCACAGGGTTGACACCCTACGGGCCGCCGACTCACCATTGAAGTCATTGAACCGAACGATCGGTCGGTAGGGAGCCCGGGATGGCGGCAGTGACTGCGGACCAGCAGAAGCACAGCGCGGCAGGCGCGGCGGAGACGGAGCGGGACGCGGCACAGGAAGCGGCCCGTACCGCGGCGTTCGACGCAGCGGTGGCAGCGGACGACCGAATCGAGCCGCGCGACTGGATGCCGGAGGCGTACCGGGCCTCGCTGGTCCGCCAGATGGCCCAGCACGCCCACTCGGAAATCATCGGTATGCAGCCCGAGGCCAACTGGATCACGCGCGCGCCCTCGCTGCGCCGCAAGGCGATCCTGATGGCCAAGGTCCAGGACGAGGCGGGACACGGGCTGTATTTGTACAGCGCAGCCGAGACCCTGGGCACGAGCCGCGAGGAGCTGCTCGACAAGCTCCACGCCGGACGCCAGAGGTATTCGTCGATCTTCAACTATCCGACGCTGACCTGGGCGGACGTCGGCGCGATCGGCTGGCTGGTGGACGGAGCCGCGATCACCAACCAGGTGCCGCTCTGCCGCTGCTCCTACGGCCCGTACGCCCGCGCGATGGTCCGGATCTGCAAGGAGGAGTCCTTCCACCAGCGACAGGGTTATGAGCTGCTGCTCGCCCTCAGCCGCGGGACCCCGGCCCAGCACGAGATGGCGCAGGACGCGGTGAACCGCTGGTGGTGGCCGTCCCTGATGATGTTCGGCCCGCCGGATGATGCTTCCTCGCACTCAGAGCAGTCGATGGCCTGGAAGATCAAGCGGCACTCCAACGACGAGCTGCGCCGGCGCTTCGTGGACATCTGCGTCCCCCAGGCCGAGGCACTCGGGCTCGCACTCCCCGACCCGGACATCCGGTGGAACGAGGAGCTGGGCCGGCACGACTTCGGAGCGATCGACTGGACGGAGTTCCAGGAGGTCCTCAAGGGCAACGGGCCCTGCAACGAGCAGCGCCTCACCCAGCGCCGCACAGCGCACGAAGAGGGCGCCTGGGTCCGCGACGCGGCGGCGGCATACGCCACGAAGCACACCGCAGGACGGCCCGGACCCACCGGAACGGCCACACAGCCCGGGGAGGCAACGGCATGAGCAGTTCCACCGACTGGCCGCTGTGGGAGGTGTTCGTGCGCTCACGGCGCGGACTGTCCCACACCCACGCGGGCAGCCTGCACGCCCCGGACGCCGAAATGGCCCTGCGCAACGCACGCGACCTGTACACCCGCCGCTCCGAGGGTGTCTCCCTCTGGGTGGTGCCGTCGACGGCGATCACGGCCTCCTCGCCGGACGAGAAGGACTCCTTCTTCGAACCGTCCGGCGACAAGCCCTACCGGCACCCCACGTTCTACGAGATCCCGGAAGGGGTGAAGCACCTGTGACCGCGGCCCTCGCCCTCGGCGACGACGCACTGGTGCTCTCCCACCGGCTGGGCGAGTGGGCGGGCCACGCCCCCGTGCTGGAAGAGGAAGTGGCGCTCGCCAACATCGCCCTGGACCTGCTGGGCCAGGCCCGCGTGCTGCTCTCACTCGTCGGCGACGAGGACGAGCTGGCCTATCTCCGCGAGGAGCGGGCCTTCCGCAACGTGCAGCTGGTCGAGCAGCCGAACGGCGACTTCGCCCACACCATCGCCCGGCAGCTCTACTTCTCCGTCTACCAGCACCTGCTGTACGAGCGGCTGGCAGCCGGGGACGGCGAGTTCGCCGACCTCTCGGCGAAGGCGGTCAAGGAGGTCGCCTACCACCGCGACCACGCCGAGCAGTGGACCCTGCGCCTCGGTGACGGGACGGCGGAGAGCCACGAGCGCATGCGGAGCGGCCTCGACGCCCTGTGGCGCTTCACCGGCGAGCTCTTCCAGCCCGTCGAAGGCATCGACATCGACTGGCAGGCACTCGGGGCCGACTGGCTCGCCGCCGTGACGGACGTGGTGGAGCGTGCCACGCTCACCGTCCCGGCAGGACCGCAGTCCGGCGGCTGGCAGGCCGGCGCCGGCCGCCAGGGACTGCACACCGAGCCGTTCGGCAGGATGATCGCCGAGATGCAGCACCTGCACCGCAGCCACCCGGGGGCGTCATGGTGACGGAGACCCTGCTGGAAGCGGAGCTGCACCGGCTCGCGGGCGCCGTTCCCGACCCGGAACTTCCCGTACTGACCCTCCAGGAGCTCGGCGTGCTCCGCGGTGTCCACATGGAAGGTCCGGACAGTGTCACGGTGCGGCTCACCCCGACGTACACGGGCTGCCCGGCGATCGAGGCCATGTCCGCCGACATCGAGCGGGTCCTGCACGACCACGGCATGAAGGACGTCTCGGTGGTCACCGTCCTCGCCCCCGCCTGGTCGACGGACGACATCAGCGACGAGGGGCGGCGCAAGCTCTCGGAGTTCGGTATCGCACCCCCGCGCCCCCAGGGCGGCACGGGCGGACCGGTGCCCCTGACCCTCGCGGTGCGCTGCCCGCACTGCGGGTCGACCGACACCGAGCTGCTGAGCCGTTTCTCCTCCACGGCGTGCAAGGCGCTGCGCCGTTGCGTGGCCTGCCGCGAGCCGTTCGACCACTTCAAGGAGTTGTAGATGTTCCATCCGCTCCGGGTCAGCGCGATCGAACGGATCACGGACGATGCGGTGGCCGTCACCTTCGCCGTGCCGGACGACCTGCGCGAGACCTTCCGCCACATCCCTGGCCAGCACCTCAACGTGCGCTACGCCCTGGACGGCCAGGAGATCCGCCGGTCGTACTCGATCTGCACACCCGCCGTCGAGGCACCGGCCTCCCCGGTGCTGCGTGTGGGCATCCGCATGGTCGACGGCGGGGCGTTCTCCACGTACGCCCTCAAGGAACTGGCCGTCGGTGACCAGGTGGAGGCGATGCCTCCGATGGGCCGCTTCGTGCTCCGGCCGCGGCCGGGATTCTTCGCCGCGATCGTCGGCGGCAGCGGCATCACGCCTGTGCTGTCGATCGCATCGACGCTGCTGGCCCGCGAACCGGCAGCCAGGTTCTGTCTGATCCGCAGCGACCGGACAGCGGCCTCGACGATGTTCCTCGACGAGGTGGCCGACCTCAAGGACCGCTACCCGGACCGGTTCCAGCTGGTCACCGCCCTCTCGCGGGAGGAGCAGGCGGCCGGTCTCCCGTCGGGCCGCCTGGACCGGGAGCGGCTGACCGGCCTGCTGCCGGCTCTGCTGTCCGTCGCGGACGTCGACGGCTGGTTCCTCTGTGGGCCGCTCGGCCTGGTGCAGGGTGCGGACAAGGCGCTGCGGGAGCTGGGTGCCGACCGTTCCCGTATCCACCAGGAGATCTTCCACGTCGATGACGGCCCGGCCCCCGCCGCCCGCATCGACGCCCCCGCGGACAGCACCCTCACCGCGACTCTTCACGGCCGCTCGGGGAGCTGGCCGGTGCAGGGCGCGGAATCTCTTCTGGAGACGGTGCTGCGCAGCCGGGCGGACGCCCCGTACGCGTGCAAGGGCGGCGTGTGCGGCACGTGCCGCGCGTTCCTCGTGTCGGGTGAGGTGCGGATGGACCGTAACTTCGCGCTGGAGCCTGAGGAGACCGAGGCCGGCTTCGTCCTCGCCTGCCAGTCGCACCCGGTCACCCCGGAGGTGAAGCTCGACTTCGACCGCTGACTGCGCCGAGCGTGAGCACCGGCCCCGTTCGCCCTGTTCCCTTCTCCTGGAACCTGTTCTATCTTGACGGCCCGTCAGGTCGGGGCCCGTCAGGTCCGGTCGCGGGCCCGGCGGTTCAGGGACACTACGGTTCGCGGGAGGCCGGGACAGTGGACTTCACCTTCACCGAGGAACAGCGGGCGGTGGTCGAAGCGGCGACGTCGGTCTTCGCCGGGGTCGCGCCCGACGGTGTTCCCAGCCCGGCCCTGACCCTGGGGGCGGTGGCCGAGGACATGGACCGGCCACTCTGGTCCGGGCTCGCGCGCACGGACCTGCTGAGCCTCACGCTGGCCCCGGAACACGGCGGCGCGGGGCTCGACCTGATCGCCCTCTGTCTCGTGCTGCGCGAGTCGGCGAAGGTGCTGGCCCGGATACCCCTGCTGGAAGGCTGCGCGGTCGCCATGGTCGTACAGCGGTACGGCGACGCGGCTCTGGCGGCGGAGCTGCTGCCGAAGTTCGGCCGGGGCGAGCTGGTCCTCACGGTCGGAGCCAACGGCCGCACCGGCCACGACCCGGCCGAGCTTTCCGTAACGGCCCGCCGGGCCCCGCTGCGCGGAACAGCGACCAGGACAGGAACGGGAACAGAGACCGGTACTCCCGCAACGGCCACAACAGCCGAGGCAGCCGGATGGGTGCTCGACGGGGTGCAGTCGGCGGTGCCGTGGGCCCAGTGCGCGGACCGGATCGCGGTACCCGCCCACACGGCGGACGGACGAGCCGTCCTCGCCCTGGTCCGCCGTACGCACGAAGGCGTCCGTCTGGCCGAGCAGGTGTCCACGAGCGGCGAGCGTTTCGCCGAGGTCGGGCTCGACGCCGTCCACGTCGACGACCATGAGCTGATCGAAGCCGAGGGCGCCTGGGAGTGGCTGCGCAACGTCCTCACGACCGGAACGTGCGCGCTCGCACTCGGTCTGGGCGAGAGCGTGCTCGCCATGACGAGCGCGTACACGGGCGAGCGGGAGCAGTTCGGCTTTCCCGTCGCCACGTTCCAGGCCGTCGCCGTGCAGACCGCCGACCGGTACATCGATCTGCGCGCCATGGAAGTGACCCTCTGGCAGGCCGCCTGGCGGCTCTCCACCGGAGCCGACGGGGCCCTGCCCGCCGCCGGGGACATCGCCGTGGCGAAGATCTGGGCCTCGGAAGGCGTACGCCGCGTCGTGCAGACGGCTCAGCATCTGCACGGCGGCATCGGCGCCGACACCGATTACCCCCTGCACCGCTTCCACGCCTGGGCGAAGCAGATCGAGCTCTCGCTGGGACCTGCGGCAGCCCATGAGGAGGCGCTGGGCGACCTGCTGGCCGCCCACGCCCTCGGCTGACCTCGCCGTAGGTCCGGCTGAACTCTCAGAGGACGAAGGCCGGGACCGTGCCGTCCGCGACCATCGGCCGCCCGGCACCGTCCCAGGCCTGCATCCCGCCGTCGATGTTCACCGCGTCGATGCCCTGCTGGACCAGGTACTGCGTCACCTGGGCCGACCGGCCACCGACCCGGCACATCACATGGACACGCCGTCCGTCCTCCGCCGCTTCGGTCAGCTCACCGAAGCGGCCCACGAAGTCGCTCATGGGGATGTGCAGCGCGCCCTCGACATGCCCGGCCGCCCACTCGTCGTTCTCCCGGACGTCCAGCACGAAGCCGTCCGACGGCACCGCCGCGACATCCACCGAGGGCAACGGGGCGAAATTCATGGGTCATGCCTTCTCTCGTACGTACGCGGCAGGGGATACCCGGAACGCTACTGCACCAGGTCCGCCAGCTCGGCCTCACGCTGTGACACCTCGGCGAGCAGCTTCTCGCCGATGTCCTCCAGCAAGCGGTCCGGGTCATCCGGCGCCATGCGCAGCATGGACCCGATGGCGCTCTGCTCCAGCTCCTTGGCCAGCACCGCCAGCAGTTCCTTGCGCCGGCTGAGCCACTCCAGCCGTGCGTACAGCTCTTCGCTCTCGCTGAACCGGGCCTCCGGTGCGACCGGTCCCGCCTCCCATTCCTGGACCAGTTCCCTCAGCAGTGCCTCGTCGCCACGCCCGTAGGCGGCGTTCACCCGGGTGATGAACTCATCGCGGCGCTCCCGCTCGCTCTCGTCCGGCGCCAGGTCCGGGTGCGCCTTGCGTGCCAGCTCGCGGTAGAGCTTGCGGGCCTCCTCGCTGGGCCTGACCCGCTTGGGCGGCCTGACGGGCTGCTCGGTGAGCATCGCGGCGGCCTCGGGGGACAGGCCGTCGGAGTCCATCCAGTCGTGGAACAGCTCCTCGACCCCGGGCATCGGCATGACGATCGCCCGCGCCTCCTGGGCCTTGCGCACATCCTCCGGATCTCCGGTCCTGGACGCATGGGCTTCCGCGATCAGCGCGTCCAGCTCGTCGAGCCGGGCGTACATCGGGCCGAGCTTCTGGTGGTGCAGCCGGGAGAAGTTCTCGACCTCGACCCGGAAGGTCTCCACCGCGATCTCGAACTCGATCAGCGCCTGCTCGGCCACCCGCACGGCCTTGGCCAGCCGCTCCTGCGGACGCGGCGCCGCACCCTCCGCCGAGGCCGCAGCGCCTCCGGCAGAGGCCGCACCGTCCCCACCATCGGGCCGGCCGCCCCGCGGCTCGCCCTGGGCAGCGGACTGCGCGTCCTGCCGGTCGTTGTCCTGCCGGTCATCGTCGTTCCGGGTGGTTGGCACCCCGGCGGCTTCGTGGGTCACCCGTCCAGCGTATGGCCAGGACCGGCACACCGAGGACGCCAGGCCTCCGGGATCTCGGTCAGACGCCGGGCTCGGCGGCTATGCGGCCCGCCGCGACCGCCCGCACCAACTCGGCGTGATCCGCTTCCGTCCGGTCGGCATACGTCACGGCGAAGGAGGCCATCGCCTCGTCCAGCTCGGTGTTCTTGCCGCAGTAGGCCGCCAGCAGACGAGGATCGGCACTGTGCGCGTGGGCACGGGCGAGCAGCGCACCGGTCATCCGCCCGTAGTCGTCGACCTGATCGGCCGCGAGCGCCGCCGGGTCCACACTGCCCTTGCGGTTCCTGAACTGACGCACCTGGAACGGCCGCCCGTCGACGTCGGCCCATCCGAGCAGGATGTCGCTGACGACCTGCATCCGCTTCTGCCCGAGCACCACCCGGCGGCCTTCGTGCGCGACCTCGGCCACGTCGAAACCGGCCCGCGGAAGATGAGGGGCCAGCACGGAGGGCCTGGCCTCCTTCACCTGAAGGACCAGCGGCTGCCCCCGGTGGTCCAGCAGCAGCACCACGTAGGACCGCGTACCGACGCTTCCCGTGCCGACCACCCGGAACGCCACGTCGTGGATCGCGTAGCGGGCGAGCAGCGGCACCCGGTCCTCGGAGACCGTGTTCAGATAACCGCCGAGCCCGGCGGCGACCGCCGCCGCCTCCTCGTCCGGTACCCGGCGCAGCACCGGCGGCGCGTCGATGAAGCAGCGTCCGCCGTCCTCCGATTCCTCCGTGGACCTGGCCGCGAAACGGGCGCTCGTGTTGTTGCGCGCCTTCTCCGAGACCCGCTCCAGAGTGCCCACGAGGTCCCGCGCGTCCGTGTGCGAGACGAGTTCCTCGTCCGCGATGGCGTTCCACGCGTCGAGCGCCGACAGTCCGGCCAGCAGTCGCATGGTCCGCCGGTACGCGCCCACGGTGTCGTACGCGCCCTTGCGGCAGGTGTCCTCGTCGGCACCGGCCTCGCGCCCCGCGAGCACCAACGAGGTGGCGAGCCGCTTGAGGTCCCACTCCCACGGGCCGAAGACCGTCTCGTCGAAGTCGTTGAGATCGATGACGAGATTGCCGCGCGCGTCGCCGTACAGCCCGAAGTTGGCGGCATGCGCGTCCCCGCAGATCTGCGCGCCCACCCCGGTGACCGGCGTACCCGTGAGGTCGTGGGCCATCAGCCCAGCCGAGCCGCGCATGAAGGCGAACGGTGTGGCCACCATCCGCCCCACCCTCATCGGAGTGAGTCCGGGCACCCGGCCCCGGTTCGACTCCTCGACCGCTTGTACGGCGTCGGGGCGGCCGGGGGGCAGGGCAAGGGAGCTGTGCGCGGACCGAGGCACCCGGCCTCTCAGCGCCTTGCCCGCCGCCTTCGGCGAACCGTTGGCCCCCGCCGCCGACGAGCCCGGTGCCGAGCGCCGCGCGAACCCGGGTACGACCGGAATCCGCACGCCACCCGCCCCGGTCCGCTGCCCCGGTGCAGTCGTATCGATCTCACCCATGGAACGCCGCCTCCCCCGCCTGCCGGCCGTCCGCCGTCACTTCCCGATGAAGGTACCGCCGTTCGCGAACAATCGTCCGGTCCTGTGGACAAGTAGTCGATCTCCCTGTGGACAACGGCGCCGAGGGCCACGAGGGCCCCTGCGACCGCCGAATCGGAGGCCGCTTGTCGCACCGCTCGCCGCGTGCCGACGGTCCGACGGTCCGACGGTCCGACGGTCCGACGGTCCGACGGTCAGACGGTCAGACGCCGACGATCTCCTCCATCTCCTCCTCGGCCCGGGCCCGGGAACCAGGCGCCTCCGCAGCCGCCACGACCCCACGCCGCCGCGCCTCGGCCCACCCGGCCACACCCACCAGGACCAGCACCCAGCCCCGCCACGAACCACATCGCGAGCACCAGCAGGTGACGCCCAGCGCGTGGCCACCGAAGTACACATGGCTGCGAACGCCCTCGACGAAGCCCGCGCCGTTCCGGAACGAGTGGAGGGCCCCGAAGGAACCGGGCTGCACTGCAACTCGGGCCGGAAGATTCCGCCGGAGCTGGTGAAGTTGAGCATGACGAACAGCACCATCAGGCCGAGCGTCGTCCAGCGCCTGAGGAAGGTGTGCAGTCCCACACCGATCAGCAGGATGCCCGCCGAGTAGAGCCAGGCCATCGCCCAGAGCCCGCCCAGCCCGTGGTCCACGAGGCCGAACACCGGCCCGGCGAGCGCCATGCCGGCCACGCTCACCACGAGCGAGGCACCGACCGCCGGCCCGGCTCTGATCCACAGCGCCGGCCCGGCCTTGATCCACAGCGCCGGCACCGCTCCCGCGCCACCGATCACCGCGACCGACGCGTACGAGCCGATGCTCAGCACGACCAGCAGGAAGAAGATGCCCTGCCCCGTCGCGTCACCGTCCGCCGACCCCACGCAGCACAACGCGGAAACGGCCGCCATCGTGACTCCGATGACGACCGTTTCTGCGTTACTGCCAAGCACCAGCCATCGGTGCTCCATTGTGCGCGAGGGGGGATTTGAACCCCCACGTCCCTAAGGACACTGGCACCTGAAGCCAGCGCGTCTGCCGTTCCGCCACTCGCGCATGAGTGTTGTTTTGAGACTCTCTCACCGTTCGGTGTGAGCGCCTGGCGACAACCGGAAGATTAGCACGATGGACTGGGTGGATTCACATCCGTTGTTTTGGCGAACACATGAGGGGAAGCGGGAACGCGGAACCCCCGTACCCACTCCTCCTGACCGCACCCCACGTGCGGGACACTATGAGGAGGTCACCTCTACGATCCGTGTGAGGGGTGACACTCATCCACTGGGCAGAGAAGGGGAACCAGCCGATTTCCCGACGCGTGGATACGATCAGTAAGCAGTACAGGGATGACGACACCGGAGGAGGTGCCCCATGGGAGTCATGAAGCGTTTCGAGCAGCGTCTCGAAGGTCTGGTCAATGGCACCTTCGCCAAGGTCTTCAAGTCCGAGGTACAGCCGGTCGAGATCGCCGGCGCCCTCCAGCGCGAGTGCGACAACAACGCCACGATCTGGAACCGCGAGCGGACCGTCGTACCCAACGACTTCATCGTCGAGCTGAGCACACCCGACTTCGAGCGGCTCAGCCCGTACTCCGGACAACTCGGCGACGAGCTGTCCGGCCTCGTACGGGACTACGCCAAGCAGCAGCGTTACACCTTCATGGGCCCGATCAAGGTCCATCTCGAGAAGGCCGACGACCTCGACACCGGGCTCTACCGTGTCCGCAGCCGGACGCTCGCGTCGAGTTCGTCACAGGGGAGCCAGTCCGAGCCGCCGGCCGGTCCTCCCCCGCACGCACAGCCGAACCGTCCGGCCCCCGGGCGGCCCGCCGCCCCCCAGGCGCCCGGAGGTTACGGCTACCCCCCGACCGCCGCTCCGCCCATGCCCGCGGCCCCGCCGCCGGGCGCAGGACGCTCAGGCGGCCCCTCGACCGACCGGCGCCCTCCGACCACGCCCGGCGCCCTGCCGGACGCACAGGTACGGCGCTGGATCGAGATCAATGGCACCCGCCATCAGATCTCCCGCCCGACGTTGGTGATGGGACGAAGCACCGACGCCGACGTGCGGATCGACGATCCCGGCGTATCGCGCCGGCACTGTGAGATCCGGACCGGAACGCCCTCGACGATCCAGGATCTCGGGTCTACCAACGGCATCGTGGTAGACGGGCAGCACACCACCCGCGCTACGCTCCGCGACGGCTCGCGGATCGTCGTGGGTAGTACAACCATCGTTTACCGGCAAGCCGAAGGGTGAAGCGGGGGCAATGTCAGAGCTGACCCTGACGGTCATGCGGCTAGGTTTCCTAGCCGTTCTGTGGCTGTTCGTGATCGTGGCCGTCCAGGTCATCAGAAGCGACCTGTTCGGAACGCGCGTCACGCAGCGCGGCTCACGCCGCACTGCCGCCGACACGCGCCCGCAACAGGCGCGCCAACCATCCGCCGCCGCGGCTCCACCGCAGCAGCGCCAGCAGCCCGGGCGCCAGCGCCGCGGGGCACCCACCAAACTGGTCGTCTCCGAAGGCACCCTCACGGGTACTACGGTGGCGCTCCAGGGCCAGACCATCACCTTGGGCCGGGCGCACGACTCAACGATCGTGCTGGACGACGACTACGCGTCCAGCAGGCATGCCAGGATCTACCCGGACCGTGACGGCCAGTGGATCGTCGAGGATCTCGGGTCCACCAATGGCACGTATCTCGAACGGACCCGACTCACCACCCCGACGCCTGTTCCGCTGGGCGCGCCGATCCGCATCGGCAAGACCGTCATCGAGCTGCGGAAGTAGTACGACAATGAGCGAGCGGAGCGAGCGAGCCGCGGCGGTCCTTACGACGGACCCGGCCCGGCTCCCGACCGGAGGGTGGGCAGTGTGGCTCGAGACCGGCTGTACCCCGAACCGACGGGCGAGGTGCGCATGAGCTTGTCCCTGCGCTTCGCCGCCGGATCGCACAAGGGCATGATCCGGGAAGGCAACGAGGACTCCGGCTACGCCGGCCCTCGCCTTCTCGCCATCGCCGACGGCATGGGCGGCCAGGCGGCCGGAGAGGTCGCCAGCTCAGAGGTGATCTCCACGCTCGTCCAGCTCGACGACGATGTGCCGGGCTCCGACATCCTGACCTCGCTCGGCACGGCGGTCCAGCAGGCCAACGACCAGCTGCGTCTGATGGTCGAGGAGGACCCCCAGCTGGAGGGCATGGGCACCACGCTCACCGCCCTTCTCTGGACGGGTCAGCGCCTCGGCCTCGTCCACGTCGGCGACTCCCGCGCCTATCTTCTGCGCGACGGTGTGCTGACGCAGATCACCCAGGACCACACCTGGGTGCAGCGTCTCGTCGACGAGGGCCGGATCACCGAGGAAGAGGCCACGACCCACCCGCAGCGCTCCCTGCTGATGCGGGCGCTCGGCAGCGGTGACCACGTCGAACCCGACCTCTCCATCCGTGAGGTCCGGGCCGGTGACCGCTATCTGATCTGTTCGGACGGGCTTTCCGGCGTCGTGTCCCACCAGACGATGGAAGAGACCCTGGCCAGCTACCAGGGCCCCCAGGAGACCATCCAGGACCTCATCCAGCTGGCCCTGCGCGGCGGCGGCCCCGACAACATCACCTGCATCGTGGCCGACGTCCTGGACGTCGACAGCAACGACACCCTGGCCGGTCAGCTCAACGACACCCCGGTCATCGTCGGAGCGGTCGCCGAGAACCAGGCCGCCCAGCACAACGACGGCGGGGCCATGCAGACCCCGGCCGGACGCGCGGCCGGACTCGGCCGCCCCGTCCCGCCGCCCGCCGGCGGCTTCGGCCCGCCCGGCAGCGGAGACGACAACGGTTACGCCGGAGCGCCGGACGGCGCCTTCGGCTCGTACACCGACGACGACTTCACCAAACCGCGCGGCGGCCGCAAGTGGCTGAAGCGGTCCTTCTACGTCATCCTCGCGCTCGCTGTCATCGGCGGCGGTCTGTACGGCGGCTACCGCTGGACCCAGACGCAGTACTACGTGGGTGCGAAGGACGAGAACGTCGCGCTGTACCGCGGCATCAGCCAGGACCTCGCCTGGATCTCGCTCTCGAAGGTCGAGAAGAACCACCCCGAGATCGAACTCAAGTACCTCCCGCCCTACCAGCGCAAGCAGGTCGAGGCGACCATCGCCGAGGGCAGCCTCGGCGACGCCCGCAAGAAGGTCGGCGAACTCGCCGCACAGGCATCCGCCTGCAAGAAGGACGCCCAGCGCCGCGCAGCCGAGGCCGAGGCCGACGCCCGCACCGGCGAGGGCCAGGCCGGGGGCACCGCCGGTGCTCCCGCAGACAAGACTTCCGCCGCGTCCTCCGCAACGGGGACCAAGCCGACCGCAGCGACTCCCACTCCCGGCCCCAGCCTCTCGGAGGAAGAGAAAAAGCTGGTCCCGCAGTGCGGTAAGCAGTAAGCCGTAGGGGGCCCCAGCACATGAGCGTTGTCACCAACACGACCACCATCGGTGCGATCGACGCACCGAGTCGCCGCAACACCGAGCTGGCGCTTGTCATTTTCGCCGTCTTCATCTCGGTGTTCGCCTACGCCAACGTGGGCCTCGCCATCAACGGCGAGCTGCCCTCCGGCATGCTCGGATACGGAATCGGGCTCGCCCTACTGGGTGGCGTGGCACACCTCGTAGTCCGCAAGTTCGCCCCGTACTCGGACCCGCTGCTACTGCCGCTGGCCACGTTGCTGAACGGTCTGGGACTGGCGCTCATCTGGCGCCTGGACCAGTCCGAACGCTTCCAGGCACTCAAAACCTTCGCCCCCGCCGCCTCCAAGCAGCTGCTGTTCTCCGCAGTCGGGGTGGGGCTTCTGGTGGTCGTTCTGGTGGCGCTGAAGGACCACCGACTTCTCCAGCGCTACACGTACATCTCCATGGTCTTGGCGCTGTTCCTGCTGATCCTGCCGATGTTCTTCCCGGCCGTGAACGGTGCCAAGATCTGGATCAAGATCCCCGGCGTCGGCACGATCCAGCCCGGTGAGTTCGCCAAGATCATCATTACGGTTTTCTTCGCCGGCTACCTGATGGTCAAGCGCGACGCCCTCGCACTGGCCAGCCGCCGCTTCATGGGTCTCTACCTGCCGCGAGGCCGTGACCTCGGACCGATCCTCATGGTCTGGGCGTTCTCGATCCTGATCCTGGTCTTCGAGACCGACCTCGGTTCCTCACTGCTGTTCTTCGGCATGTTCGTCGTCATGCTGTACGTCGCCACCGAACGCACCAGCTGGATCGTCTTCGGTCTGCTGATGTCCGCGGCCGGCGCCGTCGGTGTAGCCACGTTCGAGCCGCACGTCCAGCAGCGCGTCACCGCCTGGCTCGACCCCTTCGCGGGCTGGGGCAAGGAGGACGCGAGCGAGCAGATGTCCAAGTCCCTGATGGCATTCGGCTCGGGCGGCACCCTCGGTACCGGCCTCGGCCAGGGCAACTCCGACCTGATCGGCTTCGCCGCCAACTCCGACTTCATCCTCGCCACCGTCGGTGAGGAACTCGGCCTCGCCGGAATGATGGCCGTCCTGCTCGTCTACGGTCTGATCGTCGAGCGAGGTGTCCGTACCGCACTCGCCGCCCGTGACCCGTTCGGCAAGCTCCTCGCCGTCGGCCTGTCCGGCTCCTTCGCCATCCAGGTCTTCGTCGTCGCCGGCGGCGTCATGGGACTCATCCCGCTGACCGGCATGACCATGCCGTTCCTCGCGGCCGGCGGTTCGTCCGTGATCGCCAACTGGGCACTGATCGGCATCCTGATCCGCATCAGCGACACCGCCCGCCGCCCCGCACCGGCTCCCGCGCCCACTTCCGACGCCGAGATGACGCAGGTCGTCCGGCCGTGAACAAGCCACTGCGCCGGATCGCGATCTTCTGCGGGGTGCTCGTCCTCGCCCTGCTCATCCGGGACAACTGGCTCCAGTACGTCCGCGCCGACGAGCTGAACGGTCACAAGTACAACCGCCGCGTCCAGATCGAGCGGTACGCACACGAGCGCGGCGACATCATCGTGGACGGCAACCCGGTCACCGGCTCCGTCGAGACCAGCGGAAGTGACTTCAAGTACAAGAGGGTCTGGAAGGACGGGCCCATGTGGGCGCCCGTCACCGGATACTCCTCCCAGGCTTTCGACGCCTCCCAGCTGGAGAGCATCGAGGACGGCATCCTCACCGGCAATGACGATCAGCTGTTCTTCGACCGGACACTGTCGATGGTCACCGGCGAGAAGAAGACCGGCGGCAACATCGTCACGACGCTGGACGGGGCCGCCCAGGAAGCCGCCTTCAAGGGCCTCGGCAGCAAGAAGGGCGCGGTCGCGGCGATCGACCCGCGCACCGGCGCCATCCTGGCCCTGGCCAGCACGCCTTCGTACGATCCTTCGGTCTTCGCGGGCAACTCCCTCAAGGACTCGGACGCTCGGCAGAAGCTCCTCAAGGACAAAGACAAGCCCATGCTCAACCGGGCCCTGCGGGAGACCTATCCGCCCGGCTCCACGTTCAAGGTCGTCACCGCCGCCGCGGCGCTGGAGAACGGCCTCTACGACGACATCGACGCGAAGACCGAGTCCCCGCTGCCCTGGACGCTGCCGCAGACGAGCGTCCAGCTGAAGAACGAGGGCGCCATCCCGTGTGAGAACGCCTCCCTCCGGGAAGCGCTCCGCTGGTCGTGCAACACCGTCTTCGGCAAGATGAGCGACGACCTCGGCAACGAGAAGATGATCGAGCAGACCGAGAAGTTCGGCTTCGGCAAGGAGATCTTCACTCCGGTCCGCTCCGACGCGAGCATCTACCCCAAGGACAACCGGCCGCAGAACGCGATGGCGGGCATCGGTCAGGCGTCCAACCGCACCACCCCGCTCCAGATGGCCATGGTCGCCGCCGCGATCGCCAACGACGGCAAGCTCATGCAGCCGTACATGGTCGCCCAGCGCCAGGCGCCCAACCTGGACGTCATCCACAACCACGAGAAGGAACAGCTCAGCCGACCGCTCTCGGGCGAGAACGCCCGGAAGGTCCAGCAGATGATGGAGACGGTCGTCAGCAAGGGCACGGGAACCAACGCCCGGATCGACGGCGTCACAGTCGGAGGCAAGACCGGTACCGCCCAGCACGGTCTCGACAACAGCGAGAAGCCGTACGCCTGGTTCATCTCGTACGCCAAGACCGACAGTGGCTCCCCGGTGGCCGTCGCAGTGGTGGTCGAGGACGGCGACGCCAACCGGGACGACATCTCCGGTGGCGGGCTGGCCGCCCCGATTGCCAGGAATGTGATGAAGGCAGTCATCGACGGCATGTGATGGCCGTCACAGCGGCCGTCATGCCAGCACATTGGGATACCGGTCGGATATCAGCTGCCGGGGGCGGGCCGATCGCCTGGCGCGTGCCCGGTAGCGTATGCGCGAACAGCGCACCGCCGGACCACACACGGGTGCGGTCGGGACTGACGGAGAGGGCTGGAACGTATGGAAGAGCCGCGTCGCCTCGGCGGCCGGTACGAGCTGGGCTCGGTGCTCGGCCGTGGTGGCATGGCCGAGGTCTACCTCGCCCACGACACCCGGCTCGGACGCACCGTCGCCGTGAAGACGCTGCGGGCCGACCTGGCCCGCGATCCGTCCTTCCAGGCCCGGTTCCGCCGTGAGGCCCAGTCCGCCGCCTCGCTCAACCACCCCGCGATCGTCGCTGTCTACGACACCGGCGAGGACTACGTGGACGGGGTCTCGATCCCGTACATCGTGATGGAGTACGTCGACGGGTCGACGCTCAGGGAACTGCTGCACTCAGGTCGCAGACTGCTGCCCGAACGCACCCTCGAAATGACGGTGGGCATCCTCCAGGCGCTTGAGTACTCGCACCGCGCCCAGATCGTGCACCGTGACATCAAGCCGGCGAACGTCATGCTGACGCGCACCGGTCAGGTCAAGGTCATGGACTTCGGCATCGCCCGCGCGATGGGCGACTCCGGTATGACGATGACCCAGACCGCCGCCGTCATCGGCACCGCCCAGTACCTCTCCCCGGAGCAGGCCAAGGGCGAGCAGGTCGACGCACGGTCCGACCTGTACTCCACGGGCTGCCTGCTCTACGAGCTGCTCGCGGTCAGGCCGCCGTTCGTCGGGGACTCGCCGGTCGCGGTCGCCTACCAGCACGTACGGGAAGAGCCTCAGCCGCCGAGCAACTTCGACCCCGAGATCACGCCCGAGATGGACGCGATCGTGTTGAAGGCCCTCACCAAGGACCCCGACTACCGCTATCAGTCGGCCGACGAGATGCGGGCCGACATCGAGGCCTGCCTCGACGGTCAGCCGGTCGCGGCCACGGCGGCGATGGGCGCGGCGGGCTACGGCGGTTACGGCGGCTACAACCCGGACCAGCCCACGACCGCCCTGCGCCCTGCCGACCCGCACAACGCGCAGACCTCCATGCTCCCGCCCGTGAACGCGGACGACCGCCACGGACACGACGAGCGCCCCGACCGGCGGCGCCAGAAGAAGAGCAACACCTCGACGATCCTGCTGGTCGTCGCGGGCGTTCTCGTACTGGTCGGCGCCATCCTGATCGGCAGGGCCGTCTTCGGTTCCAACGGGGACGACGGCACCGTCCCGGTCCCGATCCTGGTCGGATCCACCGTGCCGGAAGCGGAGAAACTCGCGGCCCACGCCGGCGTCACCCTCAAGGTCGGCGGCAAGGAACCGTGCGAGGCCCAGGCGAAGGACAAGATCTGCAGCCAGTCGCCGGACACCGGCGAGATGAAGGAGAATGAGACCGTCACGGTCGTCGTCTCCTCCGGGGCGCCGAAGGTCGAGGTCCCGGACGTCACCGACGAGACCGAGTCCGACGCCCGCAAGACCCTGGAGGACCAGGGCTTCTCGGTGACCGTCAAGTCGGTCGAGTCCGAGCAGACGCCGGACACGGTCGTCAAGCAGGACCCGGAGGGCGGCTCGAAGGCCGAGAAGGAGTCCGAGGTCACGATCACTGTGGCCAAGGAGAAGATGTTCTCCCTTCCTGACGTGCGCACCCGTACGTACGACGCGGCACTGGCCCAGCTCAACGGCCTCGGCTTCGTCAGCGTCTCGAAGGCGGAGGTCGACTCGACCGAGCCGGCCGGCGTCGTCGTCGAGCAGACGCCGAACGGGCCGAGCAAGCAGGCCAAGGATGTCCAGATCGTCCTGAAGGTCTCCAAGGGCCCGCCGCAGCCGGAGCAGGTCACTGTTCCGGGCGACCTGGTGGGCAAGAAGTACCAGGACGCCAAGAGCCAGCTGGAGGGCCTCGGTTTCGTGGTCGCGCTCGCCCCCGGTTCCGTGGACAAGCCGAACGCCACCGTGCTCAACAGCAATCCGGGCGGCAACACCCCGGTGCCGAAGGGCAGCACCGTCACCCTCTTCACCATTGACGGTGGCGGCGGCGGTAACGGTGGGGACGACGGCGGTGGTCTCTTCGGCGGCCTGGGCTCCAGGGACTGACCGGAGCCAATCCGCACGGCCACACAGGCACCCCCCGTACGAACGAAGGGCCCCGTTCACCACCAGATGGTGAACGGGGCCCTTCGCGGTACCTCAGCAGCCGGGCGGCTCAGCGCAGCTCGGCCGGCTTGGTCCGGTCCCGGTCGACCTTCTCCGTACGCACCAGCTCGCCCCACACGATGTAGCGGTACTTCGAGGTGAAGACCGGCGTGCAGGTCGTCAGCGTGATGTAGCGGCCGGGCTTCTTCACACCTGATTCCTTCGGCACCGGCTCGATCACACCGACGTTGAACTTCGAGGTCTCGGGGAGCTTCTTGTAGACCTCGTAGACGTACCAGGTGTCCCGGGTCTCGAAGACGACCGGGTCGCCCGCCCTCACCTTGTCGATGTCGTGGAACTTGGCGCCGTGCCCGTCCCGGTGCGCGGCGAGCGTGAAATTTCCCTGGTCGTCCCAGGGGAGGGCCGACTTCACCGGGTCCGTGTAATAGCCCGCGATGCCGTCGTTCAGCGCCTTGGTGGTGGTGCCCTTCTTGACGAGCACCTCACCGTTCTTCATGGCGGGGACGTGCAGGAATCCGATGCCGTCCTTGGTGTCCAGGGCTCCCGGTCCGCCCGCCCAGCGGTCGCGGACCGTGTCGCCCTGCTTGTCGGCCGCGCGGTCGGCGAGGACGTTGGTCCACCACAGGGAGTAGACGACGAAGAGGCCGAGCACCAGGCCCGCGGTGATCATCAGTTCGCCGAAGACGCTGATCGCGGTGGCGACAGGGTGACGGCCGCCGCGGCGAACCGGAGACCCGGTCCCGCCGTTCCGCGCCTCGTGCTCGGT
Source organism: Streptomyces finlayi (assembly GCF_014216315.1). Taxonomy (NCBI): domain Bacteria; kingdom Bacillati; phylum Actinomycetota; class Actinomycetes; order Kitasatosporales; family Streptomycetaceae; genus Streptomyces; species Streptomyces finlayi. Next base: position 3,877,550 of record NZ_CP045702.1, on the reverse strand, counting down.
CCTCGTTGCCACCGCACCGCCCCTGTCGTGATGATGTTCAGCCCACGAGCGCGTCGGGCTTCCCCTTGCTGCGCGGCCGTTCGTCGACCATCTTGCCCCAGACGATCAGGCGGTACGTACTCGTGAATTCGGGCGTACAGGTCGTCAGGGTGAGGTAGCGGCCGGGCGCGGTGAATCCCGAGCCGGCGGGGACGGGCGCGATCACCGAGACGTTGGAGGGCGAGGTCTGGGGAAGGATGCTCGTCATCTCGTACGTGTAGTAGGCGTCCTGTGTCTCCACGACGATCGGGTCGCCGGGCAGCAGCTTGTTGATGTAGCGGAACGGTTCCCCGTGGGTGTTGCGGTGTCCCGCCACCGAGAAGTTGCCCTGCTTCGCCGAGGGCATCGCGGTCTTCAGCTTGCCTTCGCCGTAGTGGCCGATCATTCCCCGGTCGAGGACCTTCTCCTTGTCGATGCCTTCGGCGATCGGCGCGACGACGTCGAGCTTCGGAATGTGCATGATGGCGAAGCCCCGCCCCGGCTCGAAGACCCCGGGTCTGCGCTCACCGCTCGCCCATTCGTCCTGGATCTTGTTCGTCTCCTTGCCGGCGATCAGGTCGGCACGGATGTTGGTCCACCAGAGCTGGTACGTGACGAACAGCAGCATCAGCACGCCGAGCGAGATGAACACCTCGCCCACGACCCGGCTGGCGACGACGGCCGGGCTGTCCTTGGCCGCGCGGGCCGCCCTGCGCGCCTCCACCCGTGACATCGGAGCGGCGGGCCGCGCCGCTTCCGGGTCCGCCCCGGCCGTGGCTTCCGTACGACGCCGCCCTCGCCCCTTGGCCGCCTTCCGGCGCTCGGCACGTCCTTGGGTACGAGGTCCGTCGGCGGCTGCCGAAGGCCGCGGGGGCGGCGCCACATCGGCCGTACGGAGACCGACCGTTTCGTCGTCCGCGGGAACCGGGGCAGCGGGCGGAGCGGGGCGGCTCACCACGTCCGGCCCCGGTCCCGGTTCCGGCCCTGGGGGAGGGGCAGCGGCGGAAGCCGTGCTCCGGACCGGCTCAGCCTGGCGGTACCAGTCCCGCTCGTAGCCCTCGGGGTCGTACCACTCCCTCGGGGTTTCCTGGGCTTGCTGGGCCCCCTGGAGCCCCTGCTGGGGCTGTTGTGCGCGGGGCGGCGCCGGAGGGGTCGCACCGTCGGCCGGGATGTTGCCCGCCCTGAACCAGGGCGAGGCGTGCTGACCCGGCCGCTGACCGGGCAGGGGGTCCGTCAGCGGGTCCGCGAGCTGGTCGATCGCCGCCACGAACGTGCCGTCGGCCTCGTACGCACCCTGTGCGTACGGGCCTTCGTCTCCGGCACCTCGTTCGGGGCGGGGTCCGCTCACGCGGCGGCCTTGCCCACCACCGGCGCGAGCCCTTCCGACCTCGCCACGGCCCCCGCGTCCCCGCACCGCACCAGCCAGTTGGCGAGCATCAGGTGACCGTGTTCGGTGAGCACCGACTCCGGGTGGAACTGCACACCCTCCACCGCCAGTTCGCGGTGGCGCAGCCCCATGATGATGCCGTCCGCCGTGCGCGCCGTGACCTCCAGCTCGGGCGGAACCGTGTCCGGTTCGGCCGCGAGCGAGTGATAGCGCGTGGCGGTGAAGGGGGACGGAAGCCCGGCGAAGACGCCCTTGCCCTCGTGGGTCACCGGTGAGGTCTTGCCGTGCAGCAGCTCCGGGGCGCGGTCCACCACGCCCCCGTACGCGACGGCCATCGACTGCATCCCGAGGCAGACGCCGAACACCGGGACGCCCGTGGCGGCGCAGTGGCGCACCATGTCGATGCAGACCCCGGCCTGCTCGGGAGCACCGGGACCCGGCGACAGCAGGACTCCGTCGAAGCCGTCCTGGGCGTGGGCCGTGGTCACCTCGTCATTGCGCAGCACCTCGCACTCGGCGCCGAGCTGGTAGAGGTACTGGACGAGGTTGAAGACAAAGCTGTCGTAGTTGTCGACGACGAGAATGCGTGCGCTCACTGACCGGTCCCCGCTCCACTGGTGCCTTCGCCGTCCACCGTGACATCACCGAACGGAAGCAGCGGCTCGGCCCAGGGGAAGACGTACTGGAAGAGCGCGTAGACGACAGCCAGGGCCAGCACGAGCGAGATGACTGCCCGCACCCACGCGTTGCCCGGCAGATGCCGCCAGATCCAGCCGTACATGCCGTCCCCTTCATTCGGTACAGCACCCAGACTAAAGGGCCGGGGCTCAGGCGTGGGTCAGCTGTGGAAAGCCGCCGGTCTGCCGTCTGTCACGGGCTGGGTGGCATCCAGATGGGCCCAGACGATCAGCCGGTGGCTGCTGCCCCACTCCGGCTCGCACGTGGTCAGCGTGAGGTAGCGGCCCGGGCCGTCGAAACCGGACTTGCGGGGCACGGGGTCGATGACCGCCGTGTCGCCGGGAACGGTCCGGTAGGGCCTCTTGCCGATGCGGTACGTGAACCAGGTCGTCCCGTCCGTCAGCACGACCGCGTCCCCGGGACGCAGCCGCGGGAAGTCCTTGAACGGGTCCCCGTACGTCCGCCGGTGACCGGCCACCGCGAAGTTGCCCGTCTCCCCCAGCCGAGCGGTCCCCGCGTAGTGGCCGAGTCCCTTCTGCAAGGTCCTGACCGCGGTGTTCTCCAGTACGGGCCACTCCCAGCCCTTGCCGAAGCGGGGGATGTACATCATCGCGAAAGGTTTTCCGTCCCGGTACGCCGGAGCTGCGGGTACGGGACCGGGGGCCGGTGCGGGCCCGGGTCCGGAATCGGATGCGGGCGCGGGCGTCGGCACAAAGACGGCGCCCTGGGCCCACCGGCTCCGGAGCGTGTCGATCTCGCCCTCGGTGGCTCCGGCCGCCTTCACGCCCGTCCAGAACAGCATGTACAGGACGAAGAGGATGATCAGTGCGCCCACGGTGATGCACAGCTCGCTGAAACTTCTGACGAACAGTCGCAGCGACACCGGCCAGCCTCCCCGGGGGACTACTCCACAGGCTCCGCGTAGTGGAGATCCACTGTGCCCGAGTAGCCGGGAAGAGTCACCCGGTCGTCCTCGTCGACTTTCCAGCCCAGTCCGTACGCCTTCACGTACAGCTGGTAGTTCTGGATCGCCGTGGAGTCGTTGAGTGCCTGCTTGAGCCGGTCGGGGTCGCCCACGGCGGTGACCTTGTACGGCGGGGAGTAGACCCGGCCCTGGAGGATCAGGGTGTTGCCCACGCAGCGGACGGCGCTCGTGGAGATCAGCCGCTGGTCCATGACCTGGATGCCGCGGGCGCCGCCCTGCCAGAGCGCGTTGACGACGGCCTGGAGGTCCTGCTGGTGAATGACCAGGTCATTGGGCTGCGGCTCGGGGTACCCGGGGTTGGCCGTGGCGTCCGGAGGAGCGTCGTCGAGCGTGACGCCGACCGCTTCTCCAGTGATCTTCGTGGTGCCCGCCGCCTTCTCCAGCGCCTTGAGCCTGGCGTCCTCGGCCTTGCTGCTGCCGTCGTCGCGCTGGGCCAGGGTGTCGATGTCCTCGCGGAGCGCGGCGGTCGACTCGTTCAGGTCGGCGTTGTTCTGACTGCGCTGCTGGATCAGATCGGAGAGCTTCAGCAGCGAGGAGTCCGTACGGATGTCGGTACCCTTGGCCGTGTTGGCACTGGTGACGAAGATCAGTCCGGCCAGGGCGAAAACGGCAGCGGTGAGCCCCCGGACCGCCCATCGCGAGGCGTCCCGGACCGGGTCTTCGGGAAGGTCGGCAGAATTGCTCAACGTACCCTTATCTCCTTAGGCGCCACGGAAGCACTACGCTAACGGACGCCCGGGGGCGGCAGCATTCCCCCTCCGTGCCCAGCCCCGGCGTCAGCCACAGTTCTCTGCGCGGTCACGCAGCGCATCGACAGGAGAGTTCCTCGTGCCGAAGTCACGTATCCGCAAGAAGGCCGACTTCACGCCCCCTCCGGCGAAGACGGCCACGAACATAAAGCTGACCAACCGCAGTTGGGTGGCGCCCGTGATGCTGGCGCTGTTCCTGATCGGTCTGGCCTGGATCGTCGTCTTCTACGTGACCGAGGGCAACCTGCCCATCAAGGCACTGGGTAACTGGAACATCGTCGTCGGCTTCGGCTTCATCGCCGGCGGCTTCGGTGTCTCCACCCAGTGGAAGTAGCCCTCGGTAGGGCGACCTCGTAGTCCCGCTCCGTAGTCCCGCTCCGTAGTCCCGCTCCGTAGTCCCACCACGATCAGTTCCGCTCCCGCAAGCCCTGCCCTGAGTTACCCACAGAGTTATCCACAGGCGGGGGAAAAGGTCGGACGATCTGTGGATAACCTGCGCCGAAGTTGACGCCGGTGTGACTACACCCTCCCCCGTTCGGGGAGGGTTCGCCCCTTGTCCTGACTGGAAAAACCCAGCTCAGCGACAAGGGGCGCATATGTTCCCCACGGGATGCACAAGATTTGGCACCCTCTGTGGACAACTCTGGTCCCGAAGGATCAAAATCGCTCAGGACCTGCTCAGCTGAGCGCTGCGGTCCGGGCGAGGACGATACCGATCACCGCGACGAGAACCAGTGCGCAGGTCCCGTACTGCACCAGGTTCCGGCGCTCGCGCGGGGCGTGCACCATGGCGATCGCGATGAGGATGCCCGCGACGAGACCACCGACATGGGCCTCCCAGGCGATGCCGCCCCAGGTGAAGGTGAAGAGCAGGTTCAGCGCGAGGAGCGCGAGGACCGGCCGCATGTCGTAGTTCATCCGGCGCATCAGGATGACCGTGGCACCCAGCAGACCGAAGATCGATCCCGAGGCACCGAGCGAGGCTTGCTGGGGCGCGGCGATCAGATAGGTGAGGGCACTGCCCGCCAGCCCCGACAGCAGATAGAGCGCGAGGTAGCGGGCCCGGCCCAGGGCGGCTTCCAGCGGTCCGCCGAGCCACCACAACCCCAGCATGTTGAACGCGATGTGCCACACCTCCTGGTGCAGGAACATCGAAGTCAGCAGCCGGTACCACTGCCCCTCGGCGACTCCCTCCAGCCCGTCGGGGGCGTACGCCCGGCCGAAGAGCAGCAGATCGTCGAGCAGCCGGTCCCCGACGGCCAGCACCGCGATGAAGACCGCCACATTGATGCCGAGCAGGATCTTGGTGACCAGCCGCGGGTCCGCGGCCACGGTGCCGCCCGCCACCGTGCGGGGTTGGTTCGCGGCCGGATGGTGTCCGGTGCCGGAGCCCCCACGGACGCAGTCGGGGCACTGGAAGCCGACGGACGCGTCGACCATGCACTCGGTGCAGATGGGGCGCTCGCAGCGGGTGCAGCGGATACCCGTCTCGCGACCGGGGTGGCGGTAGCAGGTGGGCGGGCTGTCGGAGACCGCGGACGGGTCCTGGCCTGCTGGCGGCTGCTGGTCCATCGGTCCTCGCCCCTCGGTCGGTCCTGCGTCCCTGCGTCCCTGCGTCGACGGAAACGCCGACGCCCTGCTCGTCCGCTATGTAACAGTACGGACGAGCAGGGCGGTTGGTTCCCTCCGGAGAGGCAGGGCCGGTCGGCGCAGGGCCCCGGTTCAGCGCGTCTCGACGACGACGGACTCGATCACCACGTCCTGGACCGGGCGGTCGGTGCGCGGGTTGGTCGGCACGGCCGCGATCGCGTCCACGACCTTCCGGTCGGCGTCACCGGCGACCTCACCGAAGATGGTGTGCTTGCCGGTCAGCCACGCGGTCGGCGAAACGGTCAGGAAGAACTGCGAGCCGTTGGTGCCGGGGCCCGCGTTGGCCATGGCGAGCAGGTAGGGCTTGTTGAAGCTGAGGTCCGGGTGGAACTCGTCACGAAACTCGTACCCAGGGCCGCCCGTACCGTTGCCCAGCGGGTCACCGCCCTGAATCATGAAGCCGCTGATGACCCGGTGGAAGACAGTGCCGTCGTACAGCTTGTCCGTGGACTTCTGCCCGGTCGCCGGGTGGGTCCACTCACGCTCGCCCTTGGCGAGCTCGACGAAGTTCTTGACCGTCTTGGGCGCGTGGTTCGGCAGGAGCCGGATCTCGATGTCGCCGTGGTTGGTCTTCAAGGTGGCGTAAAGCTGCTCGGCCACAGTCTGCCTTCCGTAAGTACGCACTGACGTCCCCGATCCTCGCACGGAGCACCGGTCGCGACATGCGGCCGCGAGGGCCCACAGGGCCGAGTGCACGACGATGTGGCGCGCCGCGGCCCGAACCGTGGCATTGTCGTCGCCACGCTCCCCTTGCACCCCAATGTCCGGGATGGAGATGCATGACCCGGATGCCCGCCCCGCATGCCACGCGGGGCACCCGCGGGCATGATTTCGACTTGGGTGGAAAGGCGGAGTACCTACCCGCCACCAAGGAGGAGGATCTCGTGACCCGCATCGACAGCGTGCGCGCCGCAACCGACTCGGCGAAGGAGAGCGCGCAGCACGCCGCGGAAGTGGTGGCGCCCTATGCCGACACGGCCAAGGAACAGGCAGCGCACTACGCACACGAGGCACGTGTGCGAATCGCGCCCAAAATGTCCAAGGCAGCCCACCAGGCCCGTATCCAGTACGTGGCACACCTCGCACCACATATCGAACTGGCGCGTACACACGTGCCGCCCAAGGTGGATCTGGCCGCACAGCGCGCCGCGGTCCGGACCCGCCACGCCGCCCGGAGCGCCGCGGACTACACCGTTCCGCGCGTCGAGCACGCGGTGTCCATGGCCCAGCCGATGGCCGAGGAGGCCGCCGCACGCAGTGCGGCGGCACTGGCCGCACTGCGCGGCCAGGTGACGGCCAAGGAAATCCAGAAGCTGGTCAGGAAACACCGGCGGCGGGCCAAGGCCGGCCGGCTGGCCAGAAACCTCACCGTGCTCGGCCTCGTGGCTGGTGGCGCCTACGCCGCCTGGAGGTGGTGGGACAAGCAGGCCAACCCGGACTGGCTCGTCGAACCGCCTGCCCCCACGGAAGTGGACGACCGCGCACCCCTGAGCTCCGTCGACGGCAGCGGCCAGACGGTTTTCGACCCGGACGTCCAGCCCAGGCACTCCGACGCCGAGGCGAACCGCCTGGACGGCACCGACCGCGACGACCGCCCCTGACCGGGCACCACGTACAAAGTGCCCCCTGACCTGCGATTTCGCGGGTCAGGGGGCACTTTGCCGACTCCGAGCCTCCGGAACCGTCGCCACCAAGGATCTCCTCGTCGGCCACACACCCGAACCGCGAAGGGAACGAAAAGCACCCTCCGAACCACGTTTCCGCAGTTCAGAGATCCAGCGCACCTTCGGTGCGCGCCGGGGGCGTGGTAATTCCTTCGGCGCGCGCCGGAGGTGCTTCTGTCTGCCCTGACGGGGCTGATGGCGTGCGTCCGCACTCCGAGCACGAAGCGGCGCCCGCTTCGCGACGGCCAAGCACCTCGCGTCCTGGGCCGGGGTCTGCCCCGGCCACCACGAGTCCGCCGGCCGCACGAAGAGCACCAAGGTCCGGCCCGGAAACCCGTATCTCAAAGCACAAAAAATGCCCCCTGAAACTGCGTTTCCGCAGTTCAGAGGGCATTTATTGAGTGGAGCCTAGGAGATTCGAACCCAAAACCGTTATGTCTCTGACCTGCGGAAACGCCGGAGAACCGGGACATTAGGACCTGTTTCCATCCTCCTGCATCCTGCTCCATCCGCCTCGATCAAGCTCCCGTGTTGACGTATCAACACGGGTCCGACATCCATTGCTCTAGTGAATTTCACCCGCCGACCAGAGCCTCTCACCCTCATCATTCAGGGCGGTCGGCACACGGCACCCGGCAACGCTTGAGCAAATCTGAGGAAGCTGTGGATCCCGTACCCGGCCCAGGGCAAGGCGTACGCTCTGGGACACCCTCGCTGAGCCTTGGCGCGCTAAGCGGCTTGCAGCCCCATCAGCCGGGCGATCAGGTCGTCCAGGCTGATCAGTCCGGTAAGCCGACCGTGCTCGTCGCGGATGACGGCGAGCGATGCGCGATTGCGGCGTAGTTGCTCGACCGCGTGCGCGATGCTGTCGCCGCTGTGCAGCTCGGGTACGGGCCGGGCCAGTTCGCGTGCGGTGACATTGCGACCGCGGGTGCGGGCGACCAGGGCGTCGCGGGCGTGAATCGATCCGAGGACCGCGTCGCCATCGCGGACGAGGAGGCGGGAGCGGTCGGCTGCGGTGGCTGTGGCCAGGATCGCGTCGAGGTCGGCGTCGGCGGGGACGGTGATGATGTCGCCTGCCGGGGTCTGGAGCTCCGCGACCGGGGTCTGTGGTTCGGTCAGGGAGCGGGTGATCAGCTCGGAGTCGGTCTTGTTGATCAGGCCGAGGCGTTCGGACTCGGCGACCAGGTGGGTGAGCTGTTCGCGGTTGTGCACGGCTGTCAGCTCGTCGCGCGGTTGCACGCGGCACATCCGTACCAGGAAGTTGCTGATCTTGTTGAGGAGCCAGATCAGCGGCCGTACGGTTTTCACCAGGGCACGGAAGGGCGGGGTGAGCAGCATCGCTGAGCGCTCGGGGTGGGCGATGGCCCACGACTTGGGGGCCATTTCGCCGATCACCATGTGCAGGAAGACGACGACGAGCATGGCGAAGGCGAAGGCGATGCCGTAGCTGAGCCCACTGGGCAGACCCAGTTTGACGAGCAGCGGGTCGACCTGGTGGGAGATGGCCGGCTTGGAGATGGAGCCCAGGCCCAGGGTGCAGATGGTGATGCCGAGCTGGGCGCCCGCGAGCATCAGGGACAGCTCACGCATTCCGGCGAGCGCTGCCTTGGCGCCTCGCTGCCCTTCGGCTGCTGCCTTCTCCATGCGGTGTCGCTTGGCTGCGACCAGCGCGAACTCGGCGGCGACGAAGAAGCCACTGCCGATGAGCAGCACGACGGTGATGAAGAGTGCGATGGGGAAACTCATGCCTGTGCCCCCTGGTCCGACTGCTCGATCGGCTCGATACGTACGCGTTCGGGGACGTGGCGGTCCAGGCTCAGTACCTGGATACGGACTCCGTCCGCGGTGAGGTGGTCGCCGATGGCGGGGAATCGGCCGAGTCGGTCGATGATCAGGCCGGCCACGGTGTCGTAGTCCTCTTCCTCGGGGAGCGCGATGCCGGTGGCGGACTCGACCTCGTCCAGGCGGCGCCCGGCGTCCACAAGCCAGCCGTTCCCGTCGGCGACAGCGAGCTCGACGACGGTGTCGCTCTCGTCGACGATGTCGCCGACCAGTTCCTCTGCGATGTCCTCATACGTGACGATCCCGGCGACGCCGCCGTGCTCGTCGAGGACGACCGCGAACTCGTCGTCGCGCTCACGCATCTGTGCCACCGCGTCCGGCAGCGGGAGCGTGTCGGGCAGCAACAGAGCCCGGCGAGCGGCCTCTCCAGCGGTGGTGCGCTCAAAGAGGGCGGCGGGCAGCCGCATCAGATCCCGTACGCCGAGGACCCCTGCGACGTCGTCCGGGTGGTCGCCCAGGACCGGGTAGTTGGAGTGGCCGTGCTTGGCGATCAGCTCGACGGCCTGGGCGGCGGTGGCGTTCTTGCGTACGAACACGGCGTCCGCGCGCGGGACCATCACCTCGTCCAGGGTGCGCTCGGAGAACTCCAGTGCGTGATCGAGGAGTTCGGCGGTGTCGGCCGGCAGGTGGCCCTTCTCGTGGGACTCGCCGATCAGATGGCTGAGCTCTTCGAGGGTCGCGCCGTGGTGCAGCTCCTCGACCGGCTCGATCCCCACCTTGCGCAGCAGCTTGTTGGCGACGCCGTCGAAGACGTGCACCACCGGGCCCACGATCTTCAGATAGACGAGGGTGGAGGAAGCCAGTGACTTCGCCAGCTGCTCGGGCACGGCCAGCGCCAGGTTCTTCGGGGCCAGTTCACCCAGCACCATCTGTACGAAGGTGGCCAGGACGAAGGCGAGCACGACGGAGATCGCGGAGACGGCTCCGCCGGACAGGCCAAAGCCCTCCAGCACGGGCTTGAGCAGCGCGGAGACGGAAGGCTCGGCGAGAAAGCCGACCACCAGACCGGTGACTGTGATGCCCAGCTGCGCGCCTGAGAGCATGAAGGAGAGCCGTTCCAGCACCTTCAGGGCACGAGCGGCTCGCGTGTCGCCCGCCTCGGCGTCCCGGGCCAGTGCCAGCCGGTCGACGGCGACGTACGCGAATTCCTGGGCGACGAAATAGCCGGTGCCGACGGTCAGCAGAACAACGGCCAGCAGCCCCAGTACGGCACTCATCGGCGAGTCGATCGAGCGAGGACACCGCACCGCGTGTCACGGCTGTGGCCGAGTGGCCTGCGGTTGTGCCCCGGCGAATCGAGGCCCGTCGTTCTGGCAGACAAGGAGCGCTCCTTCTGAATGGGTGGATGAGGAAAATGTGTGTGTAAGGCAGTGTTGCCGCGCACTGCCTGGGAAGATCCGGGACCCGGTGTAGGCATGGGCCCGGGGGACGCCCGGCTATGCGGTGGCGGCTGCCGGGCCGACGAGTTCTTCGAGTACGTCCTCCATGGTCACGTACCCGATGACCACACCGGCCTCGCCGGTTACGGCGGCCAAGTGGCTGTCGGCGGCACGAAGCGCGGTGAGGGTGTCGTCCAGCGGGGTTTCGATGCGGATCCGGGTGACGGGGTGCAACGCGGTGCGCGGGAAGGGCTTGTCCCGGTCGGCCACTCCCAGGGTGTCCTTGATATGCAGGTAGCCGAGGACGGCTCCGGCCGGGCCGGTTACCGGGAAGCGGGAGAGCTTGGCTGCTACCGCGATGCGTTCCAGCCCTGCGGGGGTGATGGTGTGGTCGACGGTATGCATCTTCTGGGTGGGTAGGACGATCTCGCCGACCGGCCGGGTGCCCAGTTCCAGGGCGTCACGCAGCCGCTCGCTGTCGGCTGCCGAGAGCAGCCCGGCCGCGCTGGATGCCTCAACCAGGCGGGCGAGCTCGTCGTCCGTGAAGACGGATTCGACCTCGTCCCTCGTCTCGACCTTCAGCAGCCGCAGCAGGGCGTTGGCGAAGGCGTTGATGGAGAACACCAGCGGGCGCAGGGCGCGGGTCAGCGCGACCAGCGGAGGGCCGAGCAGCAGCGCGGTCTTCGCGGGCTCGGCCAGCGCGATGTTCTTGGGGATCATCTCGCCGATCAGCATGTGCGCGTAGGTGGCCGCGGAGAGGGCGATGACGAAGGCGGCCGGATGGACCAGGGCGTGCGGGACATGGGCTGCCTCGAAGCCCGGTTCCAGCAGGTGGGCGATGGCAGGTTCGGCGACTGCGCCGAGCACCAGCGAGGACACAGTGATCCCTAGTTGGGCGGTGGCCATCATCTGGGAGATGTGCTCCAGGCCCCACAGGGTGATCTGGGCACGTGTATGGCCCTGGCGAGCTGCCGGTTCGATCTGGCTGCGACGTACGGCGATCAAGGCGAACTCGGCCGCCACGAAGAACGCGTTCGTCAGCAGGGTCAGGGTGCCGATGGCGAGTTGCAGGGTGGTCATCGGGCCTCCTCCAGATGCTGTGTGAGCCGGGCAGGCTCGGTGATGTGCACCCGGTCGGCCCGGTGGTGCTCTATGTCCAGCACGTCCAGCCGCCAGCCGCCGATTTCGATGCTGTCGCCCGGGGCGGGGATACGGGCCAGACGGGTCGCGATCAGGCCGGCAACGGTCTCGTAGGGACCGTCGGGCGCGGTCAGCCCTATGGCGGTGAGCTGGTCGATCCGTACGCTGCCATCGGCCTCCCAGTTGGCGCGGCCGTCCTCGGTCGCGGGCGCGGGCAAAAGGTCGGGGACCTCCAGCGGGTCGTGCTCGTCGCGCACCTCGCCGACGACCTCTTCCACGATGTCCTCGACGGTGGCGACGCCTGCTGTGCCGCCGTACTCGTCGATGACGACGGCCATCGTGCGCTCCGCACGCATCCGCTCCAGCAGCCGGTCAGCCGGGAGGCTGTCGGGCACCAGCAGGGGCGGGGAGGCGAGTGCCGTGACCGGGGTGGTCGCCCGCTCCTGGGCGGCCAGGGCGAGGACATCGCGGATGTGGACGGTGCCGATGACCTCGTCCAGGCTCTCGCGGTAGACGGGGAAGCGGGACAGGCCGGTTGCCTGGGTGAGGTTGGCCGCGTCGGCGGCCGTGGCGTGCGCTTCGAGTGCGAGAACGTCGATGCGCGGGGTCATCACGTTCTCCGCGGTCAGCTCGCCCAGTCGCAAGGTCCGCACGAACAGCTCGACGGAGTCCACCTCGATCGCCCCCTCACGCGCTGAGTGCTCGGCGAGTGCCACGAGCTCCTCCGGGGTTCGGACGGAGGCCAGCTCCTCGGCCGGCTCCAGGCCGAAGCGGCGTACGAACCGGTTCGCGGTGCTGTTCAGGTGCCGGATGAACGGCGCGAAGGCCGCGGTAAAGCCGCGCTGCGGCCCTGCCACCACCTTGGCGACCGCGAGCGGACGCGAGATCGCCCAGTTCTTCGGCACCAGCTCACCGACCACCATCAGCACCACGGTGGAGGCGGCGACGCCCAGCACCGTGGCAACGGAGGAGGCCGCAGCGCCCAGCCCGAGCCCTTCGAGCGGGCCGCGCAGGAGGGAGGCCAGGGACGGTTCGGCGAGCATGCCGATCACCAGCGAGGTGACGGTAATGCCGAGCTGGGCGCCGGAGAGCTGGAAGGTCAGTTTGCGTACGGCCCTCAGCGCCCCTACGGCGCCGCGCTCGCCCGCCTCGGCGGCGCGCTCCAGCTCGCCGCGCTCGACGGTGGTCAGGGAGAACTCGGCCGCGACGAACAGCGCGCAGGCCAGCGTCAGAGCGAGGGCAAGGAGAAGCAACAGAACTTCGGTCACCGTGTCACCCCCGTCCCGCGGTTCACGCTCTGCGGGCAGGGAATGGCACGGCTGGTACTGGGAGGTTCACCCATCGCGGGTCCGTAGCTCCTTCTCAAGAGCGTCATGACAGGGGGCATAGAAACGGCGTACTTCTACACTCACTGTAAAGGAATGGCAAACGAGCACGGCGGGGTGCCAGTAGTCCCAAGTCTCTGGGTTCCGACCCCGACGCCACCTCACGGCCCTATGCTTCTACATGCATGTAGAAGAAGTGCGGGTGGCCCGGACCTTCCGGTCCCGGCCAGTCGCACGCACCATCCATCCGAATTCCGTGGGAGGGCCGTCGTGGCTTCGATCAATCTGGACAAGGTGCTGGACAAGGCGTGGGCGGACAAGAGTCTGCCCGAGGTACTCACCGCCCCCATATCCGCGCTGAAGGGGGTCTCGGACCGGGACGGCGAGCTCCTCCAGGAGGCGTTCGGCGTCAAGACGGTCGCCGATCTGGCCGACTTGAAGTACGTGCGGTGGGCGCAGGCCCTGGCCGCGCTGAATACTTCCGCCAAGTAACCACGTTCTGTACGCCGGTTGCGCTCCAGGGCTTCGGAGCACAACCGGCGTGCCGCTCAGGAACCACACGCACAGAAGAAGGAGTGAACGCCACGATGGTGTTCAAACGGCTGCTCGGCTCACTCGGCGTGGGCGGGCCCACGGTGGACACGGTCCTTGATGCGGGTGCGGTGCTGCCCGGAGGCAGCCTCACCGGGCAGATCCGCCTCAAGGGCGGCAACGCGGACTTCACGATCGAGCACATCGTCCTGGAGCTGGTCGCCCGGGTCGAGGCCGAACACGAGGGCGGGGAGCACGAGGGTGCCGTCGTCTTCGACCGGTTCGCCGTCGGCGGCAACTTCCGCCTCGCCGAAGGGGAGCAGCGCAGCGTTCCTTTCAGCGTGACGCTGCCGTGGGAGACCCCCATCACCGAACTGCACGGCCAGAGCCTCGGCGTCGTACTCGGTGTGCGTACCGAGCTGTCGGTGGCCGGCGCCAAGGACAAGGGTGACCTGGACCCGCTCGCGGTACAACCGCTGCCGGCGCAGGAGGCGATCCTCGAAGCCCTCGGGCAGCGCGGATACACCTTCAAGTCCGCCGACCTGGAGTTGGGACACATTCGAGGGACCGGCCAGCAGCTGCCCTTCTACCAGGAGATCGAGGTCGCCCCCTCGGCGCAGTACGCGCACGCGGTCAACGAGATCGAGGTGACCTTCCTGGCGAACCCGGGCGGGATGGACGTGGTCCTGGAGGCCGACAAGCGCGGCGGGTTCCTCTCCGAGGGGCATGACTCGGCGACCCGCTTCACCGTCAGCCACCACGACGTCAAGCACCGCGACTGGAACGGCGAGGTCGATGCCTGGATGCGCCAACTGGTCGAGCACCGAGCCTCGTACGGCGCTCACGCTTCGCACGGCAGCCACGGTTCGTACGAGCACGGCGAGCATCACCACGGCGACGGTCACAGCCACCGCTCCGGCCCCGGCATGGGCACCGTCGTGGCGGCCGGAGCGGCAGGACTCGCCGTCGGCGTCGTCGGAGGGATGGTCGCGGCCGAAGTCGTCGACGAGGTCGGCGACTTCTTCGAAGGAGACGAGGAAGAGGGCGAAGAGGGCTGAGACGCCCTTGCCGACCCTGATAACTTCTACATAAATGTAGAAGAAATGACTGTCCGGGCCGTCTCCCTTCGGCCGGGCAGCCCCTACACATACGGAGTGCTCATGGCCCTTTGGGACCGCCTCAAGGAATCCGCATCGACGATGCAGACCCAGCTCATGGCGAAGAAGAACGACCTCAAGAGCGGCTCTTTCCGCGACGCGAGCATGGCGATGTGCGCCCTCGTGGCCGCCGCCGACGGTACCGTCGACGCATCCGAGCGGCAGCGCGTCGCCCAGCTCATCGCCACCAACGAGGTGTTGCAGAACTTTCCTGCCGACGACCTCCGGCGCCGCTTCGACGAGAACCTGAACAAGCTCACCGCCGACTTCGCCTTCGGCAAGGTCAGCGTGATGCAGGAGATCGCCAAGGCGAAGAAGAAGCCCGCCGAGGCACGCGCCGTCATCCAGATCGGCATCGTCATCGGCGGAGCGGACGGCGACTTCGACAAGGACGAGCAGGCCGTCGTACGCGAGGCGTGCTTCACTCTCGACCTGCCGCCGCACGAGTTCGACCTGTAACCCCCCGCGTCCGGGCGGGGCTCGGCCACTTTCTGCCACAGCACCGCCCTACGCGTGGTCACGTCCGCCGCGGGCATCCGCACAGCACAAGACGTAGCGAGAAGGGACAGTGATGGAGATCTCCGGCATCATCAGCGCGATCGTGATCGGCATCGTCATCGGCGTACTCGGCCGGCTCGTCCTGCCGGGGCGCCGGCGCATCGGCGTCCTGTGGACGATCGGCGTCGGCATCGCCGCGGCCTTCGTCGGCACCGGCATCGCGGCTGGTCTCGGCGTCGCGGACACCAAGGGCGTCGACTGGATCGAATGGGTCATCCAGATCGCGCTCGCCGCCGTGGGCGTGACCGCGCTCGAACGCTTCAAGGCCCGCCGCTGATCAGGCGGCAGGCCCCCCGTCGGCACTGAGGCCGTCTACATCGGTGTGGCCGCGTGCAGGATGAAGAACAAGGTGACGGCTGCGTTCGCGGAGGAGAGCGCCGAGACCGTGGTGCCCGCCGCCGCACCCCAGGCCGCCAGTCCCACCGTGGTGAATACGGACGGCCAGACGCGTGCGACGGGGGCCGGCCCCAGCAGGGCGGCCACCCGGCGCGGCACCGGCCCGGCGGCCGCGAACCCCGCGAGGGTGGCGATGGGCGCGCCGCGTGAGACCAGCGCGGCCTTGCCGATCGCCCGTGCCACGACGCGCCGGTTGCCGACCACCGCAGCCGCGTCCTCGTCCGCCCACCGCTCGGCGGTGTAGATCACGGCGGTACGCAGCGGCCGCAGGAACGGGTTGGCCCGCGCGGCGAGCTGCACGGCCAGCAGGAAGCGGTGGTGACGGCCGGACAGGTGGGCACGCTCATGGGCGAACAGGGCCCGGCGCTCCGGTGCGTTCAGACCGGCCAGCATGCCGGTCGTCACCACGACCCGGTCGCGGCGCCCACCAGGCAGGGCGTACGCGTACGGCGTCTCGTCCCGCAGTACCGCCACCGACGTCGCGGGCAGTCCCCCCAGCGCCCGTCCGGCGCGGCGGCGTACGCGGTGATGCCGCCACCCCGTCCTGGTACACGAGATGAGCACGGCGATCAGGGCCGGGATGGCCACCCTGCCCGCCACCTCGTCGTACGGCACCGCCACGCGCACCTCCGGGTCCGACCAGCCGTCCGGCAGTGGGTTGCCGGGCAGCTGCGCGGTACCGACGACCATCAGCAGCGCCAGGCACAGGGTGCTGCACACCGCGAGCACAGCGGCGACCACTGTCAGCAGCAGGGTGGCGGCGCGCGGATGAAGGTGTTGCTCGGCCAGGCGTGCGATCGGCCATGCGCTTAAGGGCAGTACGAGCGGCAGGAAGACGAAGACCCCCATGAGGTCAGTCTTCCGCTTCGTGGGTCGTCTGGGCCAGTAGGCCGCGCAAAAGCTGCTCGTCCCCCGGAGGAAGGGCGGTCACGAAGCTGGCCAGGACGGCCTCACGATCCGCCTCCCCGTCCAGCACCTTCCGCATCCGCAAGGCGGCGAGCCCAGCATCGTCCGCAGTCGGCGTCCAGGCGAAGGACCGGCCGGTCCGCTCCCGGGCGACCGTTCCCTTGGCGTGCAGGCGCGTCAGAATGGTGATCACGGTGGTGTACGCGAGATCGCCGACGAGCCGTTCCTGCACCCAGGCGGCGTTCACCGGCCCCGGTGCCTGTCGCAGCGCCGCCAGCACCTGTGCTTCCAGTTCTCCCTGGCCGCGGCGGCGAGGATGCCGGCCGGCACCGTCCTGGTTCTGGTCCGTCATGTCGTCTCCCTCCCGCTTCGTGGCCCGCGCGTAACGCTACGGGAGCGGTTCATCGTACTGACTGATAGCCCGGCCGCCCGACTCCGTTCGACCGGTGTTGGTGCGGCTGCCTTGTACGCGACCACACAAGGGCGGCCTGGGCAGCGACGTTGGACATCAGCCGTCCCCTCCGCCCGCGTCCACTATCTTCTACTCCACTGTAGATTCCAGGTTCCGCCTTCACGGATTCAACGGGGCCGGGGGCCGGGCGGTACGGCGGTGCGCAGGACGACAGGGCCCGCGGGCCGGGTGGTGCAGGTCAGCGGTATGGCGAGACAGCACGGGCCCGGCGCCCGGCGGCGGGGAGATCACCGCGCGAAAGCCCGAAAGGCCCGGCTGACCTGGCGAGGCTGGTTCCTGACCTGGGCCGACAGCATTCTCGTCGTCCTGCTCGTCGGTGCGAGCGGGACAGGGGCATGGCTGTACCAGCGACTGGGCGGCAACATCCACGCGACGGACGTCGACAACCAGATCGGGGGCGACAGTCCGGTCAATCTCAGCCCCGGCGCGAAGAACATCCTGGTCGTCGGGTCGGACAGCCGCGACGGTGCGAACGCGAAGTACGGCAAGGACCTGGACACCATGAGTCGACATCCCGACCGACAGGGCCAACATCTCCAGGCAGTGCCCGCAGGCACAGGACCTGTTCACCGATCTGGCCAACGACCGGGCAATCGACAAGGCCGAACTCACCGCGTCACCGCGCACCCCGGCCCACGCCGTCAGGATCCAGATCCTCAACGGCACGGACACCAGCGGCCGGCAGGCGAAGCCGCCGAACAGCTGCGCCCGGCCGGCTACACGGTCACGAGCACCGACAACGCGCCGGCGCGCCGGTGCAACCACCGTGACCTACCCGCCCGGCCTCGAAAAACAGGCCCGCGCCCTGGCCGCCCGGCTCAGGACCCCGGCCACCCCCGAAGCCGACCAGAACTCCACACCGGGCGCGGTCACCCTGACCGTCGGCCCCGCCTACACCGGCCTGCACCTCTGACCGCCCGGGCCTGAACACCCACTTCGAGCCGATACCGATGCGCCCGCCCTGACAAGCCCCATTCATTTCTACAGTCCTGTAGATTTATGGCTGTCACTGGGAAGCCGGGCAACGGACCCGGCTCCTCCACACGCGATATACGCGGGATAGGGGTACGACATGGGTGTGAGCCTGGCCAAGGGCGGCAACGTATCGCTCAGCAAGGAGGCCCCGGGCCTGACCGCCGTACTGGTCGGTCTGGGCTGGGACGTCCGCACGACCACCGGCACCGACTACGACCTCGACGCCAGCGCCCTGCTGGTCAACGAAGCCGGGAAAGTCGCCTCCGACCAGCACTTCGTCTTCTTCAACAACCTCACCAGCCCGGACGGCTCGGTCGAGCACACCGGCGACAACCTCACCGGTGAGGGCGAGGGCGACGACGAGGTCATCAAGGTCAACCTGGCCGCCGTCCCCGCCGACGTATCGAAGATCGTCTTCCCGGTCTCCATCCACGACGCCGAGAACCGCGGTCACAGCTTCGGCCAGGTACGCAACGCCTTCATCCGTGTGGTCAACCAGGCAGGCGGCGCCGAACTCGCCCGCTACGACCTGTCCGAGGACGCCGCCACCGAGACCGCGATGGTCTTCGGCGAGCTCTACCGCAACGGAGCGGAGTGGAAGTTCCGCGCGGTCGGACAGGGTTACGCCAACGGACTGTCCGGCATCGCCAAAGACTTCGGCGTCAACGTCTGACCTGCCACTGCCGCACGGGGTGCGGACCGCGTTCGGCGCCCCGTGCCCGCCCCGTCCTCCACGGCCACTTCAAGAGAGCGGATGCCAATGTTCGGACTCAGCGAGCTCGCGATACTCCTGATCGTGGTCCTTGTCTTCTTCGGTGCCAAGAAGCTTCCGGAGCTGGCCCGCAACGTGGGCAAGGCGGCTCGCATCCTGAAGAGTGAGACCAAAGCGATGAAGACCGAGGCCGCCGCGGCCGACCCACAGCAGCCGGCCCCGCGCATCATCCGGGCGCAACCCGGCAACAGTGCCGGCGAGCGGCCGGGCGGCGGCACCGGCAGCGGGCCCGCGCGCACCTGACTTCGCGCGCTACCGAAGGCACGAGGCCCTCCCCCGGCCGACAGCGCGCCGCTCACCCGACCCGAACGAAGAGGCAGCACATGTCCGTAAACCTGACCAAGGGCCAGCAGATCAGCCTCAGCAAGTCCGACGGCGGCGCGCTGAGCGTCGTACGGATGGGACTGGGCTGGAAGTCCGCACCCCGCAAGGGATTTCTCGCCAAGCTCACGGCCCGCGAGATCGACCTGGACGCCTCGGCGGTGCTCTTCGCCGACAAGCAGCCGGGGGATGTCGTCTTCTTCCAGCACCTGGTGAGCGACGACGGATCCGTACGCCACACCGGCGACAACCGCGTCGGCGGCGCGGGCCAGGGCGGCGACGACGAGTCGATCGTCGTGGACCTGCAACGCGTCCCCGCCCACATCGACCAGATCGTCTTCACGGTGAACTCCTTCACCGGCCAGACCTTCGAGGAGGTCGACAATGCCTTCTGCCGCCTCCTGGACGAAACCAACGGCCAGGAACTCGCCCGCTACACCCTCACCGGCGGCGGCCGACACACCGCCCAGATCATGGCCAAGGTACAACGGAACGGCACCGGCTGGCAGATGACGGCCATCGGCAGCCCGGCCGACGGCCGCACCTTCCAGGACCTCATGCCGGCCATCGCGTCCCACCTGTAACGGCCACAGGTTCGACTACGCCACCGCGCTCCCGGCCCACCTCCCGAGGGGCGCGCTATCGGCCTCAGCGATTGAGGTCGACGAAGGGCACTCGGTGTCCTTCGTACGCCTCAGGGGCGGCCCTGGCGACCAGCGCGTCAGCGCCCCACTCGGGAAGATGGCGCACAGCGTGGACACCGGCCGCAACCCCCGGCGGAACACGAGGTGTCGGCGCTTTCGCCGGACTATCAGCAGATCGTCAAGGTCCTGGCCGCTTCGGAGACGGCGTTGCCCTGCGGGGAGATCGCTTCGGCGCTCGGTCTGGAGCGGGTGCCGGCGAAGATCGAGGGCGTCCGGTCGAAGGCGGCTCGAATGGCGGACAGGGGCTGGCTAATCAAAGAACCGCGCGGGTGGTCGGGGTCGACGACTTCCCCCTACGCCGCCGCCACCGCTATGCCACGATCGTCATCGACGCCGAGACCGGGAAACGCGTCGACGCCCTGCCCGACCGCGAGGTTGCCACCCTGACGGTCAGCTGCGGAAGCATAAGAGCCGCCCGTTCGGGGCACGGCCTTGTTCTGCTCCTGGTGTTCGCGCCCGGCACTCCAGGCTCGACGTTCGGGCCGGTGTCGGCCCGTTGTGTGCCGTCGATACGGGGGCAGTGACCCATGAGGCTCCCCAGCCAACCAGTCATGGCCCGTGCGCAGAGCCGTCGACCCGTGTCGGACTTAAACCTACGACTTCTTCGCCCAGCCGGGTTTCGATCAAGATCACCATCGGGTCACCCTGGGCCGGGTTCTCCACCGTCTGATTCACGAACTTCTTCGACCTGACACGCACGCCCACGCGACTGGCGCTGATCGCGGTCATGCTGGCCAACCTGGTGATGGTCGTCGCCCCGCACGAGGCATTTGGCGGCCGGGGCACCGCGCATCCCGGCTATGCCCAGGAGAACCACAGGAGAGCGAGACCCGGCAGGAAACCCCGAGATAACCCGGCTTTCGGGCCTCTGACCTCCTCTTGTCAACACCATCGCGTTGACGTATCAACACAGAAAATCGGGACAAAAAGCCCCCCAGACTGCGTATCCGCAGGTCAGAGGGATGTAGCGATGTGGAGCCTAGGAGATTCGAACTCCTGACATCTGCCTTGCAAAGGCAGCGCTCTACCAACTGAGCTAAGGCCCCGAAACGGGGACAGCACCGAACACGTCCGTGTCGCGGCGACCGTCGCAGAACAGAGTACCGGGTGACCCCCTGAAACCCGCAAAAGGATTAGGACTCCCGGTCGGCAAGCCCTCTCCGTAAGATGCACGACGAGGTTCGCAGCAGCGAAGCCGCAGCGAAGGGGAGACGCAAATGGACGCAGCGCAGCAAGAGGCGACGGCGAGAGCCAGAGAGCTTCAGCGCAGTTGGTACGGAGAGCCGCTGGGGGCGCTCTTCCGTCGGCTGATCGATGATCTCGGCCTGAACCAGGCCAGGCTCGCCGCGGTGCTCGGGCTGTCGGCTCCCATGCTCTCCCAGCTGATGAGCGGCCAGCGCGCCAAGATCGGCAACCCCGCGGTCGTACAGCGGGTCCAGGCCCTTCAGGAACTGGCCAGCCAGGTCGCGGACGGCAGTTTCAGTGCGGGAGAGGCGACCGACCGGATGGAAGAGATCAAGAAGTCACAGGGCGGGTCGGTCCTGACCTCCACCGGTCAGACCTCGACCACGGGCGGAGCACCTACCGTCAGGCGTGTCGTACGCGAGATCCAGTCCCTTCTGCGGTCGGTCGCCGCGGCGGGAGACATCATCGATGCGGCGGACTCCCTCGCCCCGACGCACCCGGAACTGGCAGAGTTCCTCAAGGTGTACGGCGCCGGGCGCACCGCGGACGCGGTAGCGCACTACGAAGGACACCAGAGCTGAGCAACCGGGCCGGGAGACGACTCCCTGGAACCGGGCACGAGCCGAAAATGAACTGGGAGCGGACGCAGCGCAATGGGTGAGGTCTTCGCTGGTCGGTACGAGCTGATCGATCCGATCGGACGCGGTGGGGTCGGCGCCGTCTGGCGTGCCTGGGACCACCGCCGTCGCCGCTATGTGGCGGCCAAGGTGCTTCAGCAGAGCGATGCTCACACGCTGCTGCGTTTCGTACGCGAGCAGGCCCTGCGGATCGAGCACCCCCATGTGCTGGCGCCCGCGAGCTGGGCCGCCGACGACGACAAGGTCCTGTTCACCATGGACCTCGTCAGCGGCGGTTCGCTGGCCCATGTCATCGGCGACTACGGCCCGTTGCCCCCGCGCTTCGTCTGCATGCTCCTCGACCAGCTGCTCTCCGGGCTGTCCACGGTGCACGCGGAAGGTGTCGTGCACCGCGACATCAAGCCGGCCAACATCCTCATGGAGGCCACCGGGGCCGGCAGGCCGCATCTGCGGCTCTCCGACTTCGGTATCTCGATGCGCAAGGGCGAGCCCCGGCTGACCGAGACCAACTACGTCGTGGGAACCCCCGGTTACTTCGCGCCCGAGCAGATGATGGGCGCCGAGCCGGACTTCCCCGCCGACCTGTTCGCGGTCGGGCTCGTCGCGCTCTATCTGCTCCAGGGCAAGAAGCCCGACTCCCAGGCGCTCGTCGAGCACTTCGCCTCGTACGGCACTCCCAGTGCTCCGCAGGGAATCCCCGAGCCGCTGTGGCAGGTCCTCGCCGGTTTGCTGCAACCCGACCCGCAGGCCCGCTTCCGGACGGCCACGGGCGCGCGCAAGGCCCTCACGGCGGCAGTCGAAATGCTGCCCGAGCCGGGCGAGGGCGAGGAGCCGGTAGAGGTCTTCGACCAGATCGGACCGCTGCCGGCCGGATTCGGCCCCGCAGGCCCCCTCACCGGGGGCCAGGCAGCCGCCCGGACAGCCGCCCAGTCGCCCGCGCAGACGCCTCTCCAGGCCGTAACTCCGCAGCCTGCGCCCCAGAACGCCCGGCAGGACGCACAGGCCCCGCAGAACTCCGCCCAGCAGCCGAACGCACAGCAGCCGTACCCGCAGACCTACTCCCCGGCTTCCGGTGCGCAGCCGCCGGGCACGCCCACGCCCGTCCCCGCCCCCATGTCGGAGACCGGCAGCTTCCACCTCGCGCCGCCTCCCCGGCAGACCACGCCACCACCTCCCCCGGCTCAGGCGACCATCCCGCACCCTCCGCTCCAGACGCATCCTGGCTCCCCCTTCCCCGCCGCCACGCCGGATCTCGCCCAGGCCCCCGCCACCGCGGCGCAGCACGATCCGTCTCCTACTCGTGCTTACACCGCCCAACACCCGCAGGTTCCGCATCCCGGCGCGCCGATCTCGACGGCCGCCACCCCGCACCACGGCCCGCCCGCCCGCCAGACGCGTCCGGGACCGCCCCCGAAGGTGGCGATCCCGGTCCTGCTCGTCGCTCTGCTCTGTTTCGCGGCGGGCATCTGGGCGCTGACCCAAATCTGACCCGCAGGTTTGAACCCCAGGCCTGACCTCCAGGCCTGAACCCGCGGACCGAATCCGCCGACGGCCGAATCCGCCGACCTGGCCCGCACGCGGGAGCCCTCCGCCCGGAGCCCCCGCCCTACCAGGACTGCGGCGGCGGACCACCGTACGGCGGCTGCGGCCCGCCCGCTCCCGGCGGAACAACGGCAGGAACCGTGCGGCGCCTGGCCAGCAGCGTCCACGCCCCCAGCCCGAGCACCAGCACGGTTCCCGCGCCGATCCCGGCTGCGGCCACCAGCCGCATCGTGCCGCTCCGAGCCGCCTGCGGGGCGCTCTGCCCGCTCTGCGCCATGTCCTTGTCCTCGTCGCTGACACCGAAGATGCCGGCCGCACCCGCGTACGGCGACTCCTTCGCCTCATTGCGGACGCTGACCTTCAACCGCAGCGGAAGCGGCTTGTCGCCGTAGAACTTCGAGATTTCCGGGCTCAGCGTCACCGACAGGTAGTACCAGCCTGCGAAGCGCATGGCGCTGACGTCGGACGCGGGGTCGAACCGGTTCCGGTAGTCCACCGGAGGCAGCGGTGCCAGCGCGACGGAGGCGGATTCTCCTGAGTAGGAGAGCGTCTCGCTGTCGACATGGCCCTGGGCCGGGTTCTCCAGTGACAGCGCGAGCGCATTGCCCAGATACTCGGTCGACCTGCTGTTGTTGCTGAGCGCGGCGCTGGCGAAGATCTGCTGTCCCCAGTCCACCGGGACCCGGTAGAAACGCGTCTGCCCGGCGGCGATGTCGTCCTGCCACTCACCGGTCACCAGACCGGTGGCGTCGTGGAAACTGCTGCCGCCGGCCCTCTTCCGCTTACCCGTGGGAGGGGTGGGCGAGGCCGATGACCAGTTCTCCGGCGCAACGGTCGCCTGTGCGTCGGCGGCCTTCGCCTCCGGTTCCGAGGCGTAGCGCAGTTCCAGGTCCCACTCGGCGGGGGACGAGGTCGCGGTGCTCTTCCGCTCGATCAGTACGTTGTACTCACCGCCTTCGCGGCAGGTGCTGTTGCCCTTCTCGACGATCCGGTGCGCGTACGCGGCGATCGGGCGGGCGAATTCCGCCGGGCCGAAGTTCGCGTCCTCCGCACTGCACTGCGTGTCGTCGATGTCCCTGATGCTGATGGTGATGCCGTCCCCGTAGGCGACCTTGCCGCCCGCCTCGGGCACCACCACCGCGGAGACGTAGGCGCTGGTCGCGTCGTCGAGGTTCAGCCGGTAGTAGAGCTTCTGGCCCGGCTTGATCGCACTCCGGTAGACCGAACCGGACGTCAGCTCCGACGCCTCGGCGTTGGTCTCCGCCCCCGGTACCTTCTTCGCGTCGGGGTCGAAGGCGTACGGAGCCGGTTCGTCGGCCGCGTGCGCCTGCCCCGGCAGCGCCGCCACCGCGCACATCGCCGCGATGGACGCGAGCGTCACCCGGCCCCTGTTGCGCTGCCTTTTCACGCGCTTCCCCTCGTCGTCTGCGTGGCCGCCCTGCGCCGACTGCGTACGAACACGAGTCCCGCGATCACAGCCACCACGGCGCCCGCTCCGGCAGCGGCCGCGCTGCCGGTCCATCCTGCCCCGCCCGCCCCACCGATGTCTTCGGCCGCAGTGGAATTGCCTTGATTGTCCGCCTTCTTGCCGTGCTCGTCGCCGCCCTTGTCCGCCAGGGCGGGCGCACCGTGCTGCGGCCCGGCCAGTTCGTTCCCGAGTACCGCCACCCTCAGTACGAAGCCGATCCGCGGGTTCTCCGCGATCTCCGCGGCCTTCGCGCCCAGGGTCACGGCGATGTAGAAGTCGCCCTTGCTGTGCACGGGCCGGACGGCGGAGCCGTATTCGAAACGGTTGGTCCAGGCGACCGGCACCGACCCCATCCTGACCGCCGCCGGACGCCCGCTGTACAGCGTCGTCGGCGCGAACTCGCCGCCCTCCGTGCTGACGGGGAAGCGGGCCGGGGTGAACAGCTGCGTCCCGCCGTACGAATAGGTACCGGAAAACCCCTTCACCGTCGGCTCGTTGGCGAACTCCACGTCGTAGCGGACCTGCTGGCCCCACCCGGCAGGGACTCTGTACCAAAGGGTCTGCGCCGGCAGGACCCGGTCACGCCACACCCCTTCGCCCAGCTTCCTGGCGTCGTTGAAGCCGGTGCCGCCCCGCACGTCACGCGGGTCCCCGCTCGGCAGTACGGCAGTCTTGCCACCGGCCCCGTACTCCGACTGCGACTGGGCCGGAGTCACGCCACCGGCGAGCGGCGCCTCCACCCCGTACAGCAGCTCGACCGGCCAACGCGCCCCGTCCGAACCCTTCTTGCTCTTCCGCTCCGCCACGAGCCAGTACCGGCCCGCCTCGTCACAACGGCGGTTTCCGTCCACCGAACGGATACGGGAGACGGCCGAGGTCAGCGGGGTCGCCCCCTCCCGCTGGGAGAAGTGCTCGGTGCTGGTGACGCAGCCGCTGCCCGCGCCGTACACGATGGCGGTGCTCAGACCGTCGAACGTATCGACCGCCGCACCGGGCTGCGGCACGGCCGTCGCCGCGAAGTCCACCGTGGACACCGCGTCCAGGTCGACGGCGTAGTACCGCTTCTCACCCTGTCCGATCGTGTCCAGGTACTGCCCGGGCCTGAGCGTGGGAGCCCGGCCTACGGTGGCTCCGCCCGCGACCCGCTCACCCTTCAACCGGTACCCGTGCGCGGAGAGTTGTGCCGCCCGCTGGAGCTGCCTGGCCAGTGCGGCGGCATCCGGCGCGTCGTAGTACCGCCCGTTGCCCGCCCGCGCGACGCACTCCAGCTGCTCGCGGGCCGCGCCCTCGACCTGGAAGCCCACGGTGTCGATTCGCAGCCCCGTCCCGTCCTTTCCGAGCTGCTCGGCGACCTCGCAGGGCTTCGGCGTACCGCAGTTGTCCTCGCCGTCGGAGATCAACAGGACGGTACGCGTGCCGACGGCACCGCCGGAGGGCTCGGGAAGGTCCTCCGCGGCCTTCTGCAGGGACAGCCCGATGGGGGTGTCACCTCGGGGCCGTACAGCCGCCACAGCCGTCTGCACGGCGTCCCGGTCCAGCTTCTCGACCGGCCGTACGAGCCGGGTGTCCGTACAGCCCTGCGGGCGGTCGGCCCCGTAGACCCGGAGGCCGGTGGGATGCCCGTCGGGCAGGGCGTCGACCACCGTGCCGACGGCCGCGCGTGCGGACTCCATCCGGGTCCTGCCCGCGCCGTCGTCGTCGCCCATGGAACCGGACGAGTCGAGCACCATGACGAGACTGCTGCCGCCGGACCCACTCGTATCGCCGTCGACCGCCTGCGCCGACGCCGACGCCGCGACCGGCAGCGCCCCTGCCATCAGGGCGAGGAACGCCCCGCCGACCAACACCCCTGCTGCCGCAGCGCGGCGGTGCTCACGTGCCGTCACCCGTGCCCCCTAGACGGAAATCCCAGCTGATTTGCTCTCGCAAGCTAGCGATTTGCGTAGGTGAACTCAAGAGCATCACTGTCACGTTCCCGCAACGGCGGACACGCACCCCGGGCAGCACGAAGCCCCGGCCGCTCAGCGACCGGGGCCCGCAACGGACTGTTCCGTCTCACACACCCGAACCTGCGGGCACGGAGTCGGTCGCCTCCGTCCACAGATCCTGCTCGGCGCGATCCGCCTGGATCTGGCGGTACACGAGGAGCCCGCCGATGGCAGCCAGTGCGACCAGGAGAAGCTTCTTCACCGCGCGACCTCGTCTTTCCTTGGCGTAAGGGACTTCTGCCGATCGACTATACACACCGGCCGATACCGATCGGTGACCTGCCTGGAACACAACTGCGGCCCGGTCACCCACCTCACCCGACCGTCCAAATCGCCATTCTCCGGACCGGTTGCACCATACGAGTGGTGTTCATCCGAAGAACTGCGCGCCCGGGGCGTCGGTCGCCGAAATCGCGGGCCGAATCCACATCATCGGAAAGGTAAGCAAACCGGACCACCCGAAAGCGAGGGGCCATGAGCGCCCGCAGGATCAAGAGCATCTGGACCGCCTTCATCACCGCCTTCTTCGCGATCCTGGCGACGCTGGGTCTCGCCACCAGCCAGGCCACGGCCGCCGAGCCGACGGTCACGACCCACGAGCACACGGGTGCCACCGCGGCAACTCCGACAGCCCCGGCGGTCCGATGGACCCTTCCGCGCGACAGGGCGCTGCCACCCACGATGAAGCAGCGCATCCGCGCCGAGGCCCACGGCTCCTCGCCCGCCACCCGGCATCTGTCCGCCGACACGACGGACGCCACGCTCACCACGGACGGCACACGCACCACCCACGGCGCCCCGGCGAGCGACTCCTCACTTCTTCCGCCCTGACGGCACAGCGCGCGCTGAGAGCGCCGCGCGGAGGCCGGGAGCACCGAGCGGCACCCACGACCGACCCCCAGGGCCCCAGGTCCGGTTCACACCGGACAGGGGCCTTTTCCGTGCGCCCGCACCGCTGAGCTGATCCTTCGCCACCGGTCCCGCACCCGCTGATCCCGCACCACCACTGCCACACCCCCGGTGCCCCCGCAAGCCGGCATCGGCTGCCGCCCGCACCGGACAGCCAAGATCCCCTTGGAAACGGCAGAGGCCCCCAACCACGAATGGTTGGGGGCCTCTGCCGTACTGGTGGGGCTAACAGGATTTGAACCTGTGGCCTCATCCTTATCAGGGATGCGCTCTAACCAACTGAGCTATAGCCCCGCCGCGCTGTGCGCTGACTTCTGAAGATTAGCGCACGTCGGGGCCAGTCCCAAAATCGATACCTGGCGCGCTACTCGTCCTCGGCCAGAGTGAGCTCGACACCACCCACGAAGCCGGCCGACAAGTTGTAGATGAAGGCGCCCAGCGTCGCCAGCGCGGTGGCCAGCACCACGTCGATCACCGCGATGACCGAGGTGAAGACAAGCACCCGCGGCAGCGACAGGAACGACTGAAGATCGAAGCCGTTGCTCTCGTTCGAACCGGTGGCCTCGCTGATCGTGCCGCCCACGGTGGAGAAGACGCCCATCGCGTCCATCACCATCCACAGGACCGCGGCCGCGACCACCGTGCAGATGCCCAGTGCGATGGAGAGCAGGAAGCTCACCTTCATCACCGACCACGGATCGGCCTTGGCCACCCGCAGACGCGCCTTACGCGTTCGCGGAGTGGTCCGTGCGCCCGTCCGAGGACGGCGTGTGGCCTGCGATCCCCCCATGGTGCCGCCCCCGCCCTGTGTGCCGCCCGCAGGCGCCGCGTACGCCTGCGGCGGGTGGTAGGGACCCACAGGTCCCTGGGCGGGCTCACGCTCACCGGGCAACGGCCCGGTCGCATATCCCTCGTACTGGGGCTGTGGCCCCCGAGTGTCCGTCACAGTGCCCCCTTGGGAGTCCGTGGCAGGGCCACGGGCACCGTTCGCTCCATCTCCGGAAGCGGCCGAACCGGCGCCCGTGGCTCCACTCACGCTCTACTCCTCGTGCTACCCGGCCGAAGGCTCCGTGCCCCCGGCAGTGCCCTCGACCACGTTCTCGGCCGGAGCCTCGACCGTCTCGCCTTCGGCATCAACGGTCCCATCGACCTCTTCAGCCTCACGACCGGCCTCGGCGTTGCGCGCGATGCCGACGACGGCGTCACGCTTGCCCAGATTGATCAGTTGGACGCCCATGGTGTCACGGCCCGTCTCCCTGACTTCATTGACTCGCGTGCGAATCACACCACCGCCGAGCGTGATGGCGAGGATCTCGTCCGTCTCCTCCACCACCAGCGCACCGACGAGCAAGCCCCTGTCCTCCACGATCTTGGCAGCCTTGATACCCAGGCCGCCCCGACCCTGAACGCGGTACTCGTCGACGGGGGTCCGCTTCGCGTACCCGCCGTCGGTGGCAGTGAACACGAACGTACCCGGCCGGACAACATTCATCGAGAGCAGTTCGTCGCCCTCACGGAAACTCATGCCCTTCACACCCGAGGTGGCACGGCCCATAGGACGCAGCGCGTCGTCCGTCGCGGTGAACCTGATCGACTGGGCCTTCTTGCTGATGAGCAGCAGGTCGTCCTCGGCCGATACCAGCTCCGCACCGATCAGTTCGTCGTCGCTGCCGTCCTCCGTCTCCCGGAGGTTGATCGCGATGACGCCGCCGGAACGGGGCGAGTCGTAGTCCTTGAGCGCGGTCTTCTTCACGAGACCGCCCTTCGTCGCCAGGATCAGGTACGGCGCCGCGTCGTAGTCACGGATGGCCAGGATCTCGGCGATCTGCTCGTCCGGCTGGAAGGCCAGCAGGTTGGCGACGTGCTGACCGCGCGCGTCCCGGCCGGCGTCCGGAAGCTCGTACGCCTTCGCCCGGTAGACCCGGCCCTTGTTCGTGAAGAACAGCAGCCAGTGGTGCGTCGTCGACACGAAGAAGTGGTCGACGATGTCGTCTTCCCTGAGCTTCGTGCCGCGCACGCCCTTGCCGCCGCGCTTCTGCGAGCGGTAGTCGTCCGTCTTCGTGCGCTTCACATAGCCGCCGCGGGAGATCGTGACGACGATGTCCTCCTCGGCGATCAGGTCCTCGATGGACATGTCCCCGTCGAAGGGCACCAGCTTGGAACGCCGGTCGTCGCCGAACTTCTCGACGATCGCCGCCAGCTCCTCGCTGACGATCTGCCGCTGCCGCTCGGGCGACGCCAGGATCGCGTTGTACTCGTTGATCTTCGCCTGGAGCTCGTCGTGCTCGGCGGTGATCTTCTGGTGCTCCAGTGCGGCCAGCCGGCGCAGCTGCATCTCCAGGATCGCGTTCGCCTGGATCTCGTCGATCTCCAGGAGGCCCATCAGGCCCTCGCGGGCGATCTCCACCGTGTTGCTGCGCCGGATGAGTGCGATGACCTCGTCGATCGCGTTCAGCGCCTTGAGCAGACCGCGCAGGATGTGCGCCCGCTCCTCGGCCTTGCGCAGCCGGAACTTCGTACGCCGGACGATGACCTCGATCTGGTGCGTCACCCAGTGGCGGATGAACGCGTCGATCGACAGGGTGCGCGGCACACCGTCGACGAGCGCCAGCATGTTCGCGCCGAAGTTCGTCTGCAGGTCGGTGTGCTTGTAGAGGTTGTTCAGTACGACCTTGGCGACCGCGTCGCGCTTGAGCACGACGACCAGGCGCTGACCGGTGCGCGATGACGTCTCGTCACGGACGTCGGCGATGCCGCCGACCTTGCCGTCCTTCACCAGGTCGGCGATCTTCTGCGCGAGGTTGTCGGGGTTGGTCTGGTACGGAAGCTCGGTGACGACCAGGCACTGGCGGCCCTGGATCTCCTCGACCGCCACGACCGCGCGCATCGTGATGGAGCCGCGGCCCGTGCGGTACGCGTCCTCGATGCCCTTGCGGCCGACGACGAGCGCGCCCGTCGGGAAGTCGGGGCCCTTGATCCGCTCGAGCAGCGCGTCCAGCAGCTCCTCGTGCGAAGCCTCCGGGTGCTCCAGATACCACTGCGCACCGGCCGCGACCTCGCGCAGGTTGTGCGGCGGGATGTTGGTGGCCATACCAACCGCGATGCCCGCGGAGCCGTTGATCAGCAGGTTCGGGAACCGCGCCGGGAGGACGACCGGCTCCTGGTTACGGCCGTCGTAGTTGTCCTTGAAGTCGACGGTCTCCTCGTCGATGTCCCGGACCATCTCCATGGACAGCGGCATCATCTTGCACTCGGTGTACCGCATCGCCGCGGCCGGGTCGTTGCCCGGAGAACCGAAGTTGCCGTTGGAGTCCACGAGCGGCATGCGCATCGACCAGTGCTGCGCCAGTCGCACGAGCGCGTCGTAGATCGAGGAGTCGCCGTGCGGGTGGTAGGTACCCATGACGTCACCGACGACGCGGGCGCACTTGTAGAAGCCCTTCTCGGGCCGGTAGCCGCCGTCGTACATCGCGTACAGCACACGGCGGTGGACGGGCTTCAGACCGTCCCGCACGTCCGGCAGGGCACGCGACACGATGACGGACATCGCGTAGTCGAGGTAGGAGCGCTGCATCTCCGTCTCGAGCCCGACGGGCTCGACACGCATACCGATGCCCGGGACAGCGGGCTCCTCGTCGGGCATCACAGGGGTGTTCTCGTCGGCCATTGCTGGTCAAAGTCCTTTCGCACTGCGGCTTGCTTGTACGGCCGACTCAGATGTCGAGGAAACGGACGTCCTTGGCGTTGCGCTGGATGAACGAGCGCCGTGCCTCGACGTCCTCGCCCATCAGCACCGAGAACAGGTCGTCGGCCTGCGCCGCGTCGTCCAGGGTGACCTGGCCGAGGACCCGGTGGTCCTGGTCCATCGTGGTGATGCGCAGCTCCTCGGCGTTCATCTCGCCGAGGCCCTTGAAGCGCTGGATCGAGTCTTCCCGGGTCCGCTTGCCGTTCTGCTTGCCGAGCTCGACGAGGGCGTCGCGCTCGCGGTCCGAGTACGCGTACTCGAAGTCGTCCCGGCCCCATTTGATCTTGTAGAGCGGCGGGCGCGAGAGGTAGACGTGCCCCGCCTCGACCAGCGGCCGCATGAAGCGGAACAGGAACGTCAGCAGCAGGGTGTTGATGTGCTGGCCGTCGACGTCGGCGTCCGCCATCAGAATGATCTTGTGATAGCGGAGCTTCTCGATGTCGAAGTCCTCGTGGACCCCGGTTCCGAAGGCCGAGATGAGGGCCTGGACCTCGGTGTTCTGCAGGATCTTGTCGATCCGGGCCTTCTCGACGTTCAGGATCTTGCCTCGGATCGGCAGGATGGCCTGGTACATCGGGTTACGACCGGACTTCGCCGAACCACCGGCGGAGTCACCCTCGACGATGAAGATCTCGCACTTCGTCGGGTCGTTCGACTGACAGTCGCTGAGCTTGCCCGGCAGCGAGGCGCTCTCCAGGAGCCCCTTGCGGCGGGTCAGGTCGCGGGCCTTGCGGGCCGCCACGCGGGCGGTCGACGCGGCGATGCCCTTACGGATGATGTCGGCGGCCTCGTTCGGGTTCCGGTCGAACCAGTCCGTCAGCTGTTCGTGGACGACCTTCTGCACGAAGGTCTTGGCCTCCGTGTTGCCCAGCTTGGTCTTCGTCTGGCCCTCGAACTGCGGCTCGCCCAGCTTCACCGAGATGATCGCCGTCAGACCCTCGCGGACGTCCTCACCCGTGAGGTTGTCGTCCTTCTCGCGCAGCAGCTTCTTGTCGCGCGCGTACCGGTTGACCAGAGAGGTCAGCGCCGCACGGAAGCCCTCCTCGTGCGTACCCCCGTCATGCGTGTGGATCGCGTTGGCGAAGGAGTAGACCCCCTCCGTGTACTGCGTGTTCCACTGCATCGCGATCTCGGCCGAGAGGAGTCGCTCCTTGTCCTCGGCCTCGATGTCGATCACCGACTGGTGAATGACGTCGCCCTTGCGGGAGTTCAGGTACTTCACGAAGTCGACGATGCCGTCCTCGTAGTGGTACGTGACCGTCCGGGTCGTCTCCTCCTCGGGGACGTCGACCGCCTCGACGCTGTCCGCGCCCACCGTCGCCTTCGCCGACTCGCGCTCGTCCGTCAGCTTGAGAGTGAGGCCCTTGTTGAGGAACGCCATCTCCTGGAAGCGGCGCGAAAGGGTCTCGAAGGAGTACTCGGTCGTCTCGAAGACGTCCCCGTCGGCCCAGAAGGTGACGGTCGTACCGGTCTCGTCGGTGGCCTCGTGACGCGCCAGCGGGGCCGTCGGGACACCGAGCTTGTAGTCCTGGGTCCAGCGGTAGCCGTCCGTCTTGATCTCCACGGCCACCCGTGTGGACAGGGCGTTGACCACGGAGACACCGACGCCGTGCAGACCGCCGGACACGGCGTAGCCGCCGCCTCCGAACTTTCCGCCCGCGTGCAGCACGGTGAGCACGACCTCGACGGCCGGCTTGCCCTCGGACGGCACGATGCCGACCGGGATGCCGCGGCCGTTGTCGATGACGCGCACCCCGCCGTCGGCGAGGATCGTGACGTCGATGGCGTCCGCGTGCCCGGCCATCGCCTCGTCGACCGAGTTGTCGACAACCTCCTGCACGAGGTGGTGGAGACCGCGCTCACCGGTGGAACCGATGTACATGCCAGGCCGCTTGCGGACCGCGTCCAGGCCCTCGAGCACCGTGATCGCACTGGCGTCGTACGAGGACGTGACCTCGCCGTTCTCACCGGTTGTGGACGGGTTGTTCTGGTTGGGGTTGCCGGAATCGGCCACGAAGCGCCCTTTCTGGCACAGCACAGGCCGTTCTCCGGACAGGCGGGAGCGGCTGCGTCGTTCGGCTTGTATCGACGAATCCCGCACAGGGACGGGATTACTCACCAGTCTACCGGTAGCGCCGACACGAATGGGGGTTTGCCGGTACCTGAGTCCCCATGTGCCGCCCTGAACCGGAGCCTGCCGACTCCCCATATCCGGGAAGGGGGCTGAGGAGGCTCACACGGGCATTGAGCGCTTCGGCCTGTCAACCTCTCGCTACGGTGAGGGACGCCGCAGATCCACAGTCGGCCGCGAACCTGTGCATAACACCGCACCCCGGGAGCAGCGGGCAGCGCCCCGAGGGGAGAACTGCCGGGCGCCACTCAGCGAAAAGCCCCGGCACAGGCCGGGGCACACTCGCTGCGGAGCGGGAAACGCCAGCTCAGCCGTACGTATCCCCGGGGCCCTTGCTTCCCGGCGCCCGCAGGGGTCCGAAGCGACGCTGCGGGCCCGTCGGCCCCTGCACCTTGATCACACGCACCGTGCCGTGCCCGAGATCCGCGTTCAACCGGGCCACCAGCTGCGGAGCCAGCAGCCGCAGCTGCGTCGCCCACGCCGTCGAATCGCACTGCACGGTCAGCACACGCTCGGCCGGAGCCTCGTCGTACCGCAGGGGCACACAGTGATTCGCCAGATCGTCGCCCACGATCTGCGGCCACCGCCCCATCACCCCACCCACCGCCGCGGGCGTCTCCCACCCGCGCTCGGTGATCAGCCGGTTGATCGCCGAACCCAGCGACAACGGATCACGACCGTCCGACCGCGCCCCCGACCGCAGACCACCACCGCGCCTGGCCTGCTTCTTCTGCTGCGCCGCAGCGCCACGCGCACGTGCCTGCTCCTTGGCCGCACGAAGGGCCACCCGTGCCAGGTCGACCCCGGAGACCTCCGGCTGCTTCGCCACCCGTTCCCGTACATCCGGCTCACCCACGGAATCCAGCGAGGGCTCGGCAGCGCCCGGACCGGGACCCGAGACCCCCGACATCCTTCTAAGGCTGCTCATACCCGCTCCACACCGCCCTCGGACACTTCGTACCGCGTACCCGCGAGCACGCCCGGGACGTCGTCGTCCACGGCGGCCGTCACCAGCACCTGCTCACCCTGGGCCACCAGCTCCGCCAGCCGCTCCCGGCGCCGCGCGTCCAGCTCCGCGAACACGTCGTCCAGGATCAGCACCGGCTCGTTGCCCTCGGAGCGCAGCAGCTCGTACGAGGCCAGGCGCAGCGCCAGCGCGTACGACCAGGACTCGCCATGACTCGCGTAACCCTTCGCCGGCATCCCGCGCAGCCCGAGCAGAAGATCGTCACGGTGCGGACCGACCAGGGTCACGCCCCGCTCGATCTCCTGCTTACGGACCTCCGCGAGCGCCGCGATCACCTGCTCGTACAGCTCGTCACGGGTCCGTGCGGGCTCCACCCCGGCGCCGATCGAGCTGCGGTACTCCAGGGTCACGGGTCCGCCGCCCGGGGCGACATCGCCGTACGCCTTGTCCGCGAGGGGCTCCAGAGTCGCGATCAGGTCCAGCCGCTGCGCGAGCAGCTCGGCACCGACCCGGCCCAGATGCTGGTCCCAGACGTCCAGCGTCGACAGGTCCATCGAACGGCCACCGTGCCTGCGTGCCATCGCCGCGGACTTCAGCAGGGTGTTGCGCTGCTTCAGCACCCGCTCGTAGTCGGAACGGACCCCGGCCATCCGCGGCGATCGCGCCGTGACCAGTTCGTCGAGGAAGCGGCGGCGCTCCCCGGGATCACCCTTCACCAGGGCAAGATCCTCGGGAGCGAACAGCACGGTGCGTACGATGCCCAGTACGTCACGGGGTCTGACCTGCGAAGACCTGTTGATCCGGGCGCGGTTCGCCCGCCCCGGATTGAGTTCGAGCTCGATCAGCTGTGAACGCTCGCCCTGGGTGACGGCGGCCCGGATCACGGCCCGCTCGGCTCCCATCCGCACGAGCGGCGCATCGGACGAGACACGATGGCTGCCGAGTGTCGAGAGATAGCCGATGGCCTCGACGAGATTCGTCTTGCCCTGGCCGTTGGCCCCCACGAACGCGGTGACGCCCGGGTCGAGAGGAACCTCGACCCGGGCGTACGAGCGGAAGTCGGCCAGCGAGAGATGCGTGACATGCATGTGCGCCGACCTCCCGATTTCCTGCTCCGAGCCGGTACTGCTCGAACTGCTTCTTGATCGTTTCTTGATCTACTTCTTGTTCTCGACCGCGTGGCCGCCGAACTGGTTGCGCAGCGCGGCGATCATCTTCATCTGCGGGGAGTCCTCCTGGCGCGAGGCGAACCGCGCGAAGAGAGACGCGGTGATCGCGGGCAGCGGCACCGCGTTGTCGATGGCGGCCTCCACCGTCCAGCGGCCCTCTCCGGAGTCGGCGGCGAACCCACGCAGCTTGTCGAGGTGCTCGTCGTCGTCCAGCGCGTTGACCGCCAGGTCGAGCAGCCAGGAACGGATGACCGTGCCCTCCTGCCAGGAGCGGAAGACCTCGCGCACGTCGGTGACGGAGTCGACCTTCTCCAGGAGCTCCCAGCCCTCGGCGTAGGCCTGCATCATGGCGTACTCGATGCCGTTGTGGACCATCTTCGCGAAGTGGCCGGCGCCGACCTTGCCCGCGTGCACGGAGCCGAACTCACCCTCGGGCTTGAGGGCGTCGAAGATCGGCTGGACCTTCGCGACGTTCTCGGCGTCGCCGCCGTACATCAGCGCGTAGCCGTTCTCAAGGCCCCAGACACCGCCGGAGACTCCGCAGTCGACGAAGCCGATGCCCTTGATGCCCAGCTCGACGGCGTGCTTCTCGTCGTCCGTCCAGCGGGAGTTCCCGCCGTCGACCACGATGTCGCCGGGCGACAGCAGGGCCGACAGCTCGTCGACGGTGGACTGGGTCGCGGCGCCCGCCGGGACCATCACCCAGATGACCCGCGGGCCCTTGAGCTTGCCCACGAGCTCTTCGAGGCTCTGGACGTCGGAGACATCCGGGTTGCGGTCGTAACCGATGACGGTGTGGCCTGCGCGGCGGATGCGCTCGCGCATGTTGCCGCCCATCTTGCCGAGGCCGACGAGACCGAGCTCCATCAGAGATTCCTTAAGCGTTGTGCCGATTCGTACCCAAGGCCGAGCCTACGCCCGGCAGGGGACAGCGCGGCGGGCCTGCTCAGCGTCGAGCGAGCCCGCCGGGTGCTGCCGTGAAGGGTCCGATCGCCGGATCAGCCGGAGAGGCGGACCGGCATGATCAGGTACTTGTACGCGTCGTTCGCCTCCGCGTCGACGGCCGGCCGGCCGCTCAGCAGGGCGGGCTTGGTGGACGTCGTGAAGGAGAGCTGTGCGACCGGGGAGTCGATCGCGCTGAGTCCGTCCAGCAGGAACGTCGGGTTGAAGGCGATCGAGATGTCGTCACCGTCGAGCACGGCGTCGACGCGCTCCACAGCCTGTGCATCGTCGCTGGAACCCGCCTCCAGGATCAGCACACCCTGCTCGAAGCTGAGGCGCACCGGGGTGTTCCGCTCGGCGACGAGGGCCACACGCTTGACGGCCTCGACGAAGGGGGCGGTCTCGATGACCGCGACCGAGTTGAACTCGGTGGGGAACAGCGTCCGGTACTTCGGCAGGTCGCCTTCGAGCAGCCGCGTGGTCGTACGCCGGCCCGCGCCCTCGAAACCGATCAGACCTTCACCGGCACCGGAACCGGACAGCGCGAGCGTGACCGTGTCACCGCTGGTCAGTGCCTTGGCCGTGTCCAGGAGCGTCTTGGCGGGCACGAGGGCCACCGCCGAGACGTCCGGGTTCTCCGGCTTCCACAGGAACTCACGGACCGCGAAACGGTAGCGGTCGGTGGAGGCGAGGGTGACGGTGTCGCCCTCGATCTCGATCCGCACCCCGGTGAGGACGGGCAGCGTGTCGTCCCGGCCCGCCGCGATGGCCACCTGGGCGGCGGCCGATGCGAAGACCTCACCGGCAACGGTGCCGGTCGCTGTGGGCATCTCCGGCAGCGCCGGGTACTCCTCCACAGGAAGGGTGTGGAGTGTGAATCGCGAGGAGCCGCAGACCACGGTCGCCCGTACACCGTCTGTGGAAATCTCCACCGGCCGGTTCGGAAGGGCGCGGCAGATGTCGGCGAGCAGCCGGCCGGAGACGAGCACCGTGCCGTCCTCGTCGACCTCCGCGTCCACCGAGACCCGTGCCGAGACCTCGTAGTCGAAGCTCGAGAAGCTGAGGGCTCCGTCCTCGGCCTTCAGGAGAAGGCCCGCGAGAACGGGGGCCGGCGGACGGGCCGGGAGGCTCCGGGCCACCCAGGCCACCGCCTCCGCGAGTACATCGCGCTCCACCCGGATCTTCACCGGAACCGCCTCCTGCTGTTGCTCGCTCGCCCTGCTGGCCTTCGTCGTCTGGTCGGGTCTTCCTGCCGTGGGGCTGGGGAGGACGCCGGGGTCCAGTCTGACGTACGGCACCGACACTCGTTGCTGCTCGGGGTCAAGTCGCGAGAAGCGGTCCGGAGCGGTCCGGCCGAAGTTATGCACAGGCCCCACTTCGAAGCGGATTCCTGGCTAACTATGTGTGGCAGTAGTAGTAGGGCCTGTGGAAACCGTGGATAACCTCGTTTTCGCAGGTCAGGCCCGGTTTTTTGTCCACCGACCCTGTGGGCGGCACCGGTGGACAACTAAGGGGTTCTGTGGACACACGAAAGTTCTGCACACCCGGTACACAGGAGACGGTCACTTCTCCCCAGGGCCGTCCCCAGCTTTACCCCGGTTGCCCACAGCCCAACCGACCCCCTTGGTGTGACGCCTTTCACTCCGGACGGTGAGAGGGCATGTCGGGTTGCCGAACAGTGGACAGGGGTGTGGAGAAGCTGGGGACAACATCATCCAGCCTGTGGGCCGACGGTGGACAACCCCAACGGCCCCCTGTGGACAAATAAGTTGTCCACAGGCTGTGGATCATCGTTGACCACAAATCCCCAGCCACCTGACCTGGTCTGATGAACTATCGACAGTCCTACCTGTGGACGCATTATGGACAACTTTGTAGTCCCCAGGCTGTGGACGGCGGATTACCCGCAGATCTGTGGAGAAGTGCCTTCCACGAGGGGCTATTCGAACAGCGAAAGCGCGGAGGAGCTGCCCGGTCGCCGTTCGCGAGGGGTTTCGAGCGGCTCCGGAGGCATCTTCAGCGCCCAACGGAGCCCTCTGCGGCCGCGTGACGGGCCTCCTCCGGCCCTCTTTCGGTCCCTTGCCGGTCTCTCCCCGTCCCTGTCTCCACGACGAAGGGCGCCCCAGGAGGACCGAAAACGGCCTCCCGGGGGCGCCCTTCGTCGTACGGAGCCGAGTCCCCGGCTCGTCAGCTGTTCTTGATGCGGTTGGTGAGCTCGGTGACCTGGTTGTAGATGGAGCGCCGCTCCGCCATCAGCGCACGGATCTTCCGGTCCGCGTGCATCACCGTCGTATGGTCACGGCCGCCGAACTGGGCGCCGATCTTCGGCAGGGACAGGTCCGTCAGCTCACGGCACAGGTACATGGCGATCTGTCGGGCGGTCACCAGCACGCGACTGCGCGAGGATCCGCAGAGGTCCTCCACCGTCAGGCCGAAGTAGTCGGCGGTCGCCGCCATGATGGCCGGCGCGGTGATCTCGGGGGCCGCGTCCTCACCGCCCGGGATCAGATCCTTCAGTACGCCCTCGGTCAGGCCGAGGTCGACCGGCTGCCGGTTGAGGCTGGCGAAGGCGGTCACCCGGATCAGGGCGCCCTCCAGCTCCCGGATGTTCCGCGAGATGCGGGAAGCGATGAACTCCAGCACCTCGGGCGGGGCGTTGAGCTGCTCCTGGACCGCTTTCTTACGGAGGATCGCGATGCGCGTCTCCAGCTCGGGCGGCTGCACATCGGTCGTCAGGCCCCACTCGAAACGGTTGCGGAGCCGGTCCTCGAGGGTCACCAGCTGCTTGGGCGGCCGGTCCGAGGAGAGCACGATCTGCTTGTTCGCGTTGTGGAGCGTATTGAAGGTGTGGAAGAACTCCTCCTGCGTCGACTCCTTGCTCGCCAGGAACTGGATGTCGTCGACGAGCAGGATGTCCACATCGCGGTATCGCTTGCGGAAGGTGTCGCCCTTGCCGTCGCGGATCGAGTTGATGAACTCGTTGGTGAACTCCTCCGAGCTCACGTACCGCACCCGGGTCCCCGGATAGAGGCTCCGCGCGTAGTGCCCGATGGCGTGCAGCAGGTGGGTCTTGCCGAGCCCCGACTCCCCGTAGATGAAGAGGGGGTTGTACGCCTTCGCGGGGGCCTCGGCGACGGCCACGGCCGCGGCGTGCGCGAATCGGTTCGACGCACCGATGACGAAGGTGTCGAAGAGGTACTTCGGGTTCAGCCGGGCCTGCGGTTCGCCGGGACGCGATGAGGGCGAGGACTGCCCGCCCATCGTGCCGGGATGGCCGCCGCGTCCAGTGCCGGGGCCGTTCTGGCGGTGCTGGGGCTGAGACTCCTGCATGTCGTGACGGTCGGGTCGCTGCTGCTCGTATCCCTGGCGCTCCGGCGGCTGGGGACGGTAGTCGTGCTGCGGCTGCTGGGGGCGCGGGTTCGCGTACGGGTCGCGGTCCTGATAGCCGCCATGCCGGGGCTGCTGCCAGGACAGGTCGTCCTGGGTCCGCGGCCAGGCGCCGGGCTCGGGACGCTGCTGCTGGTAGTCCGGGTAGGCCGGCCGGGCCGTGGGCATGCCGTCGTCGGAGGGCCGGCGGCCGTAATTGTCGTAGGCGTCGTCGTGCTGGGGCTCGTCGCGCTGCCCCTGGTAGAGATGCGACTGCTGGCCCTGGTGCGACTGATGCATCGGGGGTGCCGGCGGGGACGGCGGTTCGCCCGCCGAGTCGTCGACGGTGATCGCGATTCGGATCGGACGGCCGCACTCACGGGTGAGCGTCTCGCTGATGAGCGGCGCGAGCCGGCCCTCCAGGACGCGCTTGCCCCATTCGTTCGGCACGGCGAGCAGTGCGGTGTCGGCGACCAGGGCCAGGGGCTGGCAGCGCTCGATCCACTGCTTGTCCTTCGGCTCGATGCCCTGCTGCCCCTCCCCGAGCAGTTGCTCCAGCACGCGTGGCCACACTGCGGCAAGATCGGCAGGTACGTCAGCCACAGGGCACGCTCTCTCGCAGGTCCCACGAATGTGTGGTTCTCGGGACGGGATGGGTCGGGTCGGGTGAGGCCCGGCAGTCGGGAAGGAAAAGAACCGGAGTTCATCCACGGTAGTCAGGCCGACCCGAACGGTTCAAGTTGTTGTCCACAGGCTGTGCACAGCGGGGGGTCGCGCGGGGCCGGTTTGACCGGATGGCGCAGCCGCGCGTACCGTGACCAGGTCGAGTTGTCGATGGCTGCTGCCGCCTGCCTCCGATGGGCAAAGATCACGATCGTGTGATCGTGAAGCGGTGCACTGAAGGCGTTTACGCGAGTTCCTCGTGGGCGCACG
Source organism: Streptomyces finlayi (assembly GCF_014216315.1). Taxonomy (NCBI): domain Bacteria; kingdom Bacillati; phylum Actinomycetota; class Actinomycetes; order Kitasatosporales; family Streptomycetaceae; genus Streptomyces; species Streptomyces finlayi. The sequence continues at coordinate 3,836,955 of NZ_CP045702.1, read as the reverse complement.
GTGACAGCCAGGCGATGTCCCGCCAATCCACGATCATTTCTGGAGCCCCCGAGTGAGCAAGCGCACCTTCCAGCCGAACAACCGTCGTCGTGCCAAGACCCACGGTTTCCGCCTGCGTATGCGTACCCGTGCCGGCCGTGCGATTCTTGCGAACCGCCGTGTCAAGGGCCGCAGCAGCCTGTCCGCCTGATCGCTAACAGGTCCATGACGTGCTGCCTACCGAGAATCGGCTGAGGCGGCGCGAGGACTTCGCGACCGCGGTACGACGAGGACGCCGGGCTGGTCGCCCGCTACTTGTCGTCCATCTGAGCAGCGGTTCAACGGACCCGCACGTGACTGGGGAGAGTGCTCCCCCGCCGCGTGCGGGTTTCGTTGTCAGCAAAGCTGTGGGTGGAGCGGTCGTACGCACAGCGGTGAAGCGAAGGCTTCGCCATCTGGTCCGCGAACGGCTGGCTCAGCTGCCCCCCGGTAGCCTTGTTGTCGTACGAGCGCTGCCCGGATCGGGCGACGCCGAGCATGCCCAGCTGGCCCGAGACCTGGACGCCGCCCTTCAGCGGCTACTGGGAGGGGGCGCGCGATGAAGTACCCGCTGCTGGCTCTCATCAAGCTGTATCAGTGGACGATCAGCCCGCTTCTCGGGCCTGTCTGCCGCTACTACCCGTCGTGTTCCCACTATGGATATACGGCGATCGACCGGCACGGTGCGATCAAGGGAACAGCGCTGACCGCCTGGCGCATCCTTCGGTGCAACCCGTGGTCACCCGGCGGTGTGGACCATGTTCCGCCGCGCAAACGTCCGCGCTGGCACGAACTGCTGCGCAGCTCTTCGCGCGGTGGCAAGGGCGGGGACTCCGCCGCTGATGTGCCGTCCGGAGGGTCGGTCTCCGAACCCCTCAGCCCGGCCACAGAGACCTCGTCCAAAGCTCAAGGAGCCTGATTAGTGGACACGATTGCCAGTCTGTTCAGCTTCATCACCTGGCCTGTTTCCTGGGTCATCGTCCAGTTCCACAAGGTCTACGGCGCGCTCTTCGGTGATGACACGGGGTGGGCCTGGGGCCTGTCCATCGTGTCCCTGGTGGTCCTGATCCGGATCTGTCTGATCCCGCTTTTCGTCAAGCAGATCAAGTCCACCCGGAACATGCAGGTGCTCCAGCCGAAGATGAAGGCGATCCAGGAGCGCTACAAGAACGACAAACAGCGTCAGTCCGAAGAGATGATGAAGCTGTACAAGGAGACGGGTACCAACCCGCTCTCCTCGTGCCTTCCCATCCTGGCGCAGTCACCGTTCTTCTTCGCCCTGTACCACGTGCTGTCGTCCATCGCCTCGAACAAGAAGATCGGCGAAATCGACCAGTCGCTGCTCGACAGCGCGCGTCAGGCACACATCTTCGGCGCTCCGCTGGCCGCGAAGTTCATGGACACCGAAGAGAAGGTCCAGGCGCTCGGTGCCTCGCTGATGGACGTCCGTGTCGTCACGGCCGTCATGATCGTGATGATGTCGGCCTCGCAGTTCTTCACGCAGCGCCAGCTGATGACGAAGAACGTCGACCTGACGGTGAAGACCCCGTACATGCAGCAGCAGAAGATGCTGATGTACATCTTCCCGATCATCTTCGCCGTGATGGGCATCAACTTCCCCGTCGGTGTCCTTGTCTACTGGCTGACCACCAACGTCTGGACCATGGGTCAGCAGATGTACGTGATCAACCAGAACCCGACTCCGGGCAGCAAGGCGCAGGAGCAGTACCTGGGGCGTGTGCTGAAGAGTGTCACCGCTCATGGGCAGGTACGCGGGCGGACGCGGCGCAACACGGTCAAGCGGGTCGTGGCCAAGGGCACGGAGCGTAACGACATCGAGCGCAAGTTCATCACGGGTCTGGCCAAGCTGGGTCTCGCGGCCCAGGAGGACGGCACCGTCGCCAAGAGCGACGCCGCGATCGCCGAGGCCGAGGGTGCTCCCGCGCCGAAGCGTCAGCAGCCCAAACGCCAGACGAAGGCGAAGCGCCACACGGGTGCCGCCCAGTCCGGTGCGGCCAAGGAAGCCGACTCCACCGAGCCGGAGGCCAAGACCTCGCTGGAGAAGCGGGACGCCTCGCAGGACGCAGCACAGGACGACCAGCCGAAGACGGCGGGCAAGCCCGCTTCCGGCTCCTCACGCCAAGCCAAGTCCGGACAGCGCAAGGGCCCGCAGCGGCCCAAGCACCCGTCCAAGAAGTAAGAAGGAGTCCATCCGTGACGGAAGGCACCGTGACCGCGGCCGCTGAGGGCAGCGACACTCTGACCCGCCTTGAGCAGGAGGGTGAGATCGCGGCTGATTACCTTGAGGGCCTGCTCGACATCGCTGACCTCGACGGCGATATCGACATGGACGTAGAGGCTGACCGGGCGGCTGTTTCGATCATCAGCGAGTCCGCACGCGATCTGCAGAAGCTGGTCGGGCGCGACGGTGAGGTCCTGGAGGCGCTTCAGGAGCTGACGCGTCTCGCTGTCCACCGGGAGACCGGCGACCGCAGCCGTCTGATGCTGGACATCGGCGGTTTCCGGGCTCAGAAGCGTGAGGTTCTCGCCGCGCTGGGCGCCAAGGCCGCGGACGAGGTCAAGAGCTCCGGTGAGCCGGTGAAGCTGGATCCCATGACGCCGTTCGAGCGCAAGGTCGTGCATGACGCGATCGCGGCAGCAGGTCTCCGCAGCGAGTCCGAGGGCGAGGAGCCGCAGCGCTTCGTCGTCGTTCTGCCGGCCTGACCGGATCCTTGTACTGTCGGCCCCGTCTGTTCGCAGGCGGGGCCGATCTTTGTCAGCCTGATAGTCAGCCACCCACAGTGCGCTAGTGCGGTACGGAAGGACGGTCCCCGTGACGGAGGCAGCAGAGCTCCCCCAGGTGCCTGAGGAGGCGCAGGCGGTATTCGGTGAGCTCTTCCCAGAGGCTGTCCGATACGCGGAACTGCTTGCGGACGCGGGGGTCACGCGCGGGCTGATCGGCCCTCGCGAGGTACCGCGGCTGTGGGAGCGCCACCTGCTGAACTGTGCGGTGCTCTCCGAGGTGGTTCCGGAAGGTGTCACGGTCTGCGACGTGGGCTCCGGGGCGGGTCTTCCCGGCATCCCGCTGGCTCTGGTGCGGCCCGACCTGAAGATCACCTTGCTGGAGCCGCTGTTGCGGCGGACCAACTTTCTTCAGGAGGTCGTCGAGCTGCTGGGGCTTGATCACGTGACGGTCGTGCGGGGCAGGGCGGAAGAAGTCCTCGGCACCCTGCAGCCGGTCCATGTCGTGACGGCTCGCGCCGTGGCTCCGCTCGACCGACTTGCCGGCTGGGGCGTTCCGTTGCTGCGGCCGTACGGGGAGATGCTTGCGCTCAAGGGTGATGCCGCCGAGGAGGAGATCAACGGAGCCCGCGCTGCGCTCAGCAAGCTCGGAGTGGTGGAGACCGAGGTGCTGCACGTAGGGGAGGGCGTGGTCGATCCGACGACCACGGTGGTACGCGTGGTGGTGGGAGAGAGTCCCGGCGGTGTGAGGTTCGCCGCAAAGAGGGCCAAGGCGGCGAGGGTCAGCCGCACCCGCCGACGCCGCTGAGCGGCGGCCCGGACACGGTCATGACTGACCGTTTCCGGGCTTTACGTACAGTTCGTGCTTTCTGTCGGTGATGCTCCATACAAGCAGCCATACGTACCTGGTGCGGAGTGTCGTAGAAGGCTGACGGCGCTTCGCGGGCATCGTGTTTCACGTGAAACGTCGCTCTCTGCTGCAGGGAATCATCAGCCGCGGTCGTGCGGCTGCCACGCCGCGCGACCGCAAGCTCGTACGGGTTGCCGAGTTGTCCACAGAAGTGGATTCATCCACAGAAGAGCGGGCCTCGCTGGTTCACGACCCCGAAAGCATGGCAGGCTCTGCTCATTGCGAGCCTGAAGTCGAGGAGAGTGAATCCTTGCGGTCCGACGCCAACATCGCGGGACCGATGACCGATCCGGTCCCCGGTCCCCGAACCGAGTCTGCGGGGGACGGTGTTTCACGTGAAACACCGCCTCCGATGGACGACACACCCATCGGTCGTGCGGCCCAGCTGGCGGTTGAGGCCCTCGGCCGCGCCGGCGAGGGGCTGCCCCGACCTGACCAGACGCGGGTCATGGTGGTGGCCAACCAGAAGGGTGGGGTAGGCAAGACGACCTCCACGGTCAACCTTGCGGCAGCCCTGGCACTTCACGGTGCTCGCGTCCTGGTGGTCGACCTCGACCCGCAGGGGAACGCCTCCACGGCTCTGGGGATCGACCACCACGCCGAAGTCCCCTCCATCTATGATGTCCTGGTCGACAGCAGGCCGCTCTCCGAAGTGGTCCAGCCCGTCCCGGACATCGAAGGTCTCTTCTGTGCCCCTGCCACCATTGATCTCGCCGGTGCGGAGATCGAGCTGGTGTCACTGGTGGCACGCGAGAGCCGACTGCAGCGGGCGATCCAGGCGTATGAGCAGCCGCTCGACTACATCCTCATCGACTGCCCACCCTCGCTCGGCCTCCTGACGGTCAACGCCCTCGTCGCCGGTGCCGAGGTCCTGATCCCCATCCAGTGCGAGTACTACGCGCTGGAGGGGCTGGGTCAGCTCCTGAGGAACGTCGACCTGGTACGAGGACATCTCAACCCGGATCTGCACGTGTCGACGATCCTGCTCACCATGTACGACGGCAGGACGCGGCTGGCTTCCCAGGTTGCGGAGGAGGTGCGCACCCACTTCGGCAAGGAAGTGCTGCGGACCAGCATTCCGCGGTCGGTGCGTATCTCCGAGGCGCCGAGCTACGGGCAGACGGTGCTGACGTACGACCCGGGTTCCAGCGGTTCCTTGTCGTACCTCGAGGCGGCCCGCGAGATCGCCTTGAGGGGCGTCGGGGTGCACTACGAGGCACAGCATGCCCGGACGGGCAGTCAGAACAGCCAGCAGAGGGTTTCGGAGGGCATTCAGTGAGTGAGCGTCGTAGAGGGCTGGGACGTGGGCTCGGTGCGCTGATCCCCGCTGCACCGCAGGAGCGACAGGTCGGGTCCCTCGGGTCCGGGCCGGGCGCGAATCATGTACGCACCGCCGAGCGGGGTGTGGCCGCGGCCAAGGTGACCACGTTGCCGACTGCGCCGGTGGTGCCGGAGCCCAGTGCTCCTGTCGCCGAGCCGGAGGCGGCAGCCGAGATGCGGGATGCGGCCGGAGCGTACTTCGCCGAGGTTCTTCTGGGGTCGATCACCCCGAACCCCAAGCAGCCACGTGAGGTGTTCGACGAGGACGCGCTTGCCGAGCTGGTCACCTCGATCAAGGAGGTGGGTCTCCTCCAGCCCGTCGTGGTGCGAAAGGTGGCGGACGACCGCTACGAGCTCATCATGGGCGAGCGGCGCTGGAGGGCGTGTCGTGAGGCAGGTCTGGAGCGGATTCCCGCGATCGTGCGGGCGACCGACGACGAGAAGCTCCTTCTCGACGCTCTCCTGGAGAACCTTCACCGTGCCCAGCTGAATCCCCTGGAAGAGGCGGCGGCGTACGACCAGCTGCTGAGGGACTTCAAGTGCACGCACGATCAGCTGGCTGACCGGATCGGCCGGTCCCGTCCGCAGGTCTCCAACACACTGCGGCTTCTGCGGCTCTCACCGCCGGTGCAGCGCCGGGTCGCGGCAGGCGTGCTGTCGGCCGGTCACGCACGGGCCCTGCTCTCGGTGGACGACTCGGAGGAGCAGGACCGACTGGCCCACCGCATCGTCGCTGAAGGGCTGTCGGTGCGGGCCGTGGAGGAGATCGTGACTCTGCTGGGGTCCACCCCTGCGAGTTCCGCCAAGCCGAAGGGGCCACGTGCGGGCGGCCGGCTGTCCCCGGCTCTGAGGGATCTGGCGACTCGGCTCTCGGACCGCTTCGAGACGCGGGTAAAGGTCGACCTCGGTCAGAAGAAGGGCAAGATCGTCGTCGAGTTCGCCTCGATGGAGGATCTGGACCGCATTCTCGGCAGCCTCGCCCCGGGTGAGGGGCGTGTGCTGGACCGGGTACTCGCCGAAGAGCCCGCCGAGGGCGCCGAGGGCGACGAGGACTGACCGTTCGGATCGAACCGAGGGCGGGCCGGGGCCGGGCATGTGCCGGACCACGGTCCGCCCTTTGCTCTCTCCCGGTTTCCGTGGCACGTCTGGGTGGATACGATTCGTTTTGGTATGGCGCACTCACCTTGATGCCACCTCGGAGGAGGTCGTGGGTATGCGAGCAGTGAGCCGCAGTCGGCTGGTGACGGTCGGCCTGGGCTTGGGGGCTGTCGGAGGGTTCTTCGGCAGCTTGTTCCGGGAACGGAGTGCGCTGGCAGCCGCACGTGGTGCGGCGGGCGAAGGAAGTGAGGAACCGCCTTCATGGGGCGTCGGCTCGTACCGCTCACCTTGGACAACCTTCCGGATCTCCCCGGACGCTGCCGCTCGTGTGTCTTCTGGGAGCTTGACCCGGTCAGTGGGCAAGCTGCGGTAAAGGCGGGCAGGACCGAACTGGAGAAGGAGTCCTGGATCTCCGCCGTTCTGCTGGAGTGGGGCTCCTGCGGCCGAGTCGTGTACGTGGACGACGTGCCGGCCGGCTTCGTTCTCTACGCGCCGCCTGCCTATGTCCCGCGCTCGACCGCGTTCCCCACGAGCCCGGTGGCACCCGACGCCGTGCAACTGATCACCTCTTTGGTCCTGCCGGGCTATCAGGGGCAGGGGCTGGGCCGGGTGTTGGTGCAGACAGTCGCGAAGGATCTGCTGCGTCGTGGGTTCAAGGCCATCGAGGCGTTCGGTGACGCCCGGTGGAAGGAACCCGCCTGTGTTCTCCCGGCGGACCACTTGCTGGCGGTCGGCTTCAAGACCGTACGTCCGCATCCCAAGTACCCACGTCTGCGACTCGAACTGCGGACGGCACTTTCCTGGAAGGAAGACGTCGAGCTGGCCTTGGACAGACTGCTGGGCGCTGTCCAGAAGGAGCCGGCGCTGCGGCCGCTCTGAGTAGACCGGCACCCATAGGGAAACGGGCCCACCCTCTGAGGGTGGGCCCGTTTCACGTGAAACAGAGCGCGCTGGCTGCTGGTCGCGCTACTCGCCGATGAAGGCCTCGAGGTCGCGCAGGATCGCGGCCTTCGGCTTGGCGCCGACGATGGTTTTGGCGACCTCGCCACCCTGGTAGACGTTGAGCGTCGGGATGGACATCACGCCGTACTTGGCGGCGGTGGCCGGGTTCTCGTCGATGTTCAGCTTGACGATCTCGATCTGGTCCCCGTGCTCAGCCGCGATTGCCTCCAGGGAGGGGGCGATCTGGCGGCAGGGACCGCACCAAGCGGCCCAGAAGTCGACCAGTACGGGCTTCTTGCTGTTGAGGACTACCTCTTCGAAGGTGTCGTCGGTCACGTTCTTCAGGGCGCCGGCCACGGCGGCCTCCTTAACTTCGCGGGGTGGGGTGGGGTCACCGTGGGTCAGACCGCGGGGGTCTTCTCCGGTTCGGCAAGCTTCTCGTCGGAGAGCGCGGCAAGGAAGCGTTCGGCATCGAGTGCGGCGGAGCATCCGGTACCGGCAGCTGTGATGGCCTGGCGGTAGGTGTGGTCGACGACGTCTCCGGCGCCGAATACACCCGACAGGTTCGTGCGCGTCGAGGGCGCCTCCACCTGGAGGTAACCCTCGTCATCGAGGTCGAGCTGGCCCTTGAAGAGCTCGGTGCGCGGGTCATGGCCGACAGCGATGAACAGGCCGGTTACCGCGAGCTCGGAGGTCTCGCCCGTCTTGGTGTTGCGCAGCGTCAGACCGGAAAGCTTCTTCTCGCCCTGGACCGCAGCGACTTCGCTGTCCCAGGCGAACTTGATCTTCGGGTCGGCGAAGGCGCGCTCCTGCATGGCCTTGGAGGCACGCAGGGAGTCACGGCGGTGGACGATCGTCACGGACTTGGCGAAGCGGGAAAGGAAGGTTGCTTCCTCCATGGCGGTGTCGCCGCCGCCCACCACAGCGATGTCCTGGTCCTTGAAGAAGAACCCGTCGCAGGTCGCGCACCAGGAGACGCCACGTCCGGAGAGGGCGTCCTCGTTGGGCAGACCGAGCTTGCGGTGCTGGGAACCGGTGGTGACGATGACCGCCTTGGCTCGGTGAACCGTACCCGCCGTGTCCGTGACGGTCTTGATCTCACCGGTCAGATCGACGGCGACCACGTCGTCCGGGATGAGCTCAGCGCCGAAGCGCTCAGCCTGGGCGCGCATGTTGTCCATGAGCTCGGGGCCCATGATGCCGTCCTGGAAGCCGGGGAAGTTCTCCACGTCGGTGGTGTTCATCAGAGCACCACCAGCGGTGACAGCGCCCTCGAACACCAGCGGCTTCAGCGACGCACGAGCCGTGTACAGGGCGGCGGTATAACCCGCCGGCCCGGAACCGATGATGATCACATTACGGACGTCGCTCACAGGTGTCTTCCTCGTCTCTGCAGACTGCCTACTGCCTACTGGGGCCGGTTCAACGACTCTCACCCCACCCAACGGATCCTACGGGCCATGCATTCCCGACGTGCCGCGGCATTCGGCGCAGAGTTCAGGGGCGGGTGTAGGAGTGAGTAAGGAGCAGCTTTCCCTTTGCGGCTGGGGTGGTGTCCACACAGACCGCATCGACGACATACGCCTGCACGCGCGAGTCGTCCGTCGGGTGGGGCAGGACGACGAGGTAGGCCTCGGTGCCCTGGTAGATGCCCTCTTCGACGGCCAGCGGCGGGGTGTCGCGACCGGTGCCTTGCTGTACGCAGGAGGGCACGGGGACGGCGGAAGCGCGGAGCGGGCTTCTCGGTGCGGAGGGGTCCGCGGACGACACTTCAGGGGTCAGCCGTGAGTCGGTGGTCGGCTCGCTCTTCTCGTCACCCGGGAGCTGAGAAGCCGACGCGCTGGTGAGGAGGGCGTCGACGCGGCCTTCCAGCGTGCCTTCCGAGAAGGTGCGGGCACCGCCGCCTGCCGTGCTGGAGCTTCTGTCAGCCATCTTCGCGGCGTCCGAGCTCTGAGATGACGGCTGAACCGACTGCAGAAGGAAAACGCTCACACCGACAACCGCTGCACCGAAAGCAGCACCGAGCACAGCAGTCCGGCGCCGACGACGGGCGGGACGACGACTGGGACCTGTCGTTCCCCGCGGGTGTCCCGCAGGGCGATCCGTGGGGCCGGAGGGGCCGGACTTGGAACCGGCTGACTCCTCGGCAGGAGTTTCTGTTTCACGTGAAACAGAGGTCGCTTCAGTGGGAGCGGTGGCGTTGAGGAGCGCTTCGGCGGCGAGCGCCGCATCGATACGGCCGGCGACCTCGTCGGGCATCTTCTGGGAGCCGGACAGCGTCCCGAGCAGACCGCGGATCTCCTCGAGCGAACTTCGGACGTCGTCGCAGAGCGCACATCCGTCGATGTGATGACGGACGTCCGCCGTGCGGGAGGCGGAGAGGAGTCCCTCCGTGAGATCAGAAATCTCCGAGACGTCCGGGTGCTGGTCCGTGTCGGCCGTGGAAGTCACGAGCGCCCACCTCCTCCCTTCGCAGCAGCAGGATCATTTACCCCTGCATCTCTCGGTCCCGCCGCCGGTGGGACGGATGGCGCCTGCGTGCGGTTCCTTCCCGCAGCGAAGCCGCCGCTGTCCCCGGCATCACCGCGGAGATGAGCGAGCATGGGGACCAGTCTCGCGCGTCCACGCGCGCAGCGGCTCTTCACGGTGCCGGTCGGAACATCGAGGATGCGAGCCGCCTCGGCGACCGGGTAGCCCTGCATGTCGACGAGGACGAGCGCGGCGCGCTGTTCGGCCGGCAGCCTGGCTAGCGCAGCCAGGAGCTCGCGGTGCAGATCCTGGCGCTCGGCGGGTGCCTCGGCGGACTCGTGGGGTTCGAGGAGCTGATCGAGACGATCGGCGTCATCGACCGGGGACGTCTTCCGCGAAGCCGCTTTGCGGGCGCGATCGAGGCAGGCGTTGATGGTGATGCGGTGCAGCCATGTGGTGACCGCTGACTGGCCCCGGAAGGTGTGGGCGGCACGGAAGGCGGAGATAAGGGCGTCCTGCACAGCGTCCGCTGCCTCTTCACGATCGCCGAGCGTGCGCAGGGCCACTGCCCAGAGCCGGTCACGATGCCGCCGCACGAGCTCACCGAAGGCGTCCGGTTCACCGGCTACGTGCTGGGCCAGAAGATCCTGGTCGTTCGTGTCGGCGAATCTGGCGTTGTCCAACGGTGAGCCCCCTCCCCTGCTGCCGTCAGCTGGTGATCTTGATGGCCGATACCTTGCCGCGGAATCTACCGTCATCGCCCAGTGGCAGATTGGTCAGCCAGACGAGAACGTACCGCGCCTTCACGGCTTCGCCGGGCTTGAGGGACACCTTCACTCCTGATCCGTCGGCAACCTTCGTGAATCCGCTGGGAAACGCCGGCACGGCTGAGCTTTCTGTCGTCCGGAGTTCGACCGATGTGGTGCCTCCGAGGAAGGAGACATCGACGGCACCGACCTGTTGGACCTTGCCGAGGTCGAGGACAACTCCGACACCGTCCTTGAGGTTGCCGAAGGCGGCGGTGGCGTAGCCGTCCGTGTGCCAGAAGGTGCTGGGATCACCGTCGTACACGTTCTTTATCGCGGCGGGCTTCTCGGAGCCGTCGCGACCGAGCGGGTCGTAGTCCCTGGCTCCGGTGATGGTGATGGGCTTGCCGGTTTCGTCCGCCTCGTTCTTCTTGTCGTCGTCCGGGGTCGTCTGGGTGGTGCCCGGGTCCACGGGGCCCTTGTCACGGTCGAGGACGGTCTCGGCCAGCTGCCAGCTGCCGAGACCGAGCGCCGCGATCAGGAGTGCGGACACGGCCCATTTCAGGGCCCTGCCTGTGCGGCTCTGCAGCGGGGGCGGCGGCGCCATGACGGGCTGTGGCGCATGGCTCGGACGGGACGAGGGACGCCCGTAGGTGCCCTGCTGGTAGGTGGTGCGCTGGTACTCGGGCGGTGCGGTGAACGTCGGTTCCGGCGGCACGATGCGCGGCATGGCCGCGACAGCTTTGGCCAGCTCGTCCGGCGTGGTGCAGGGCTGTTCCTGGCGGGAGGCGGTGGCGCCGTCGTTGGCGAGCGCGCGCATGGCGATTTCCGAGAGTCCGCGGTGAACGCCGGCCCGCACCTGGTCGGGGGCGATCAGCCCTACTCCCTTGGGCAGACCCGAAAGCCCGTAGGCATCGTTCTCGTAGGGCCAGCGATGGGTCAGGGCGGCGTAGAGCAGGGCCCCGATGGCCTCGGTGTCCGTACGCAGCGGGCGCTCCGCGGTGATGCCCCGCAGGGCGGCGTTCACCGCGAGGCCGCGAATCCGGTACTGCCCGGTCGAGCTGCGCAGCACCGCTCCGGGCGTGAGCCTCAGGTGAGCCAGGCCCTCGCGGTGCGCGGCCGCCATCGCCTGGGAGATCTGGTTGACGAGCTGGTACGCGTCGTGAGCCTCCATGGGGCCGGAGGCCAGCAGGGCGGTGAGTTCGGTGGCGTCCGGGAGCCATTCGTGGACGACGTAGACGAGTTCGTCCTCCTCGACGGCGTCCAGGACCTGGACGAAGCGCGGGTCTCCGAGCAGAGCGGAGGACCGGGCGGCGGCCAGCACGGAGCGGGCACGCGGGTGGTCTGCGGGGAGGAGATGCACTCCCACCGCGCGGCGCAGCTTCTCGTCCACAGCGCGCCAGCTGCTGAATCCGTCCAGACGGGTGACGCACTCTTCGAGGCGATACCGTCCGGCGAGCTTGTGGCCACTGTGCACATCCGGCGCCGGGGGGATGTCACGCAAGTTCTCTCGCCCACCGGCCGAGTCCTTGGGGGTCACGCCTGCTGCGTCCTGGGGTTCCGCGGTCCCGTCGGTCGTGGCCTCGTCCGCCTTGGCGGTCAGCGGCTTACTGCCGCTGTTGTCGGCCACGTCGACGGCAGCCGTGCTACGTTCCGCCACCGTCGTTCCTGCCTCCCCATCCGTTGAGCGATGCCAGCCGGCTCTGCACAGTCACGCCAATTGTGCCCACACTCCGGCGCTATGCACGACACGCGGTGTCCGGCGAAGGTTGTGCTGCCCGGTTTTCCCACTTACCGTCCGAGTCGCCCCCGGACCATGCCGACCATGCCGTTGAGCTCCTCGATGCGCATCTTCTTCGCGGCCAGGAAGAAGACGCCCAGCAGTACGATGCCGCCGCAGATCAATGCGGCGAGCGAGCCGAGGGCGCCCTCGCCCAGAGCGGCGAGGAGGGCGAAGCCGATGCCGCCGCCGACGACCGCCGCGGGGACTGCCGCCAGACAGAGCCGTGCGTAGGTGCGCACGATGCGGGGGCCGTCCAGGTCGCCGCCGAGCCGGTTGCGCAGCCGGCGCCAGGCGACTCCCACGCCGACCGCGTAGGCCAGCCCGTACGAGGCCGCCATGCCGACGACGGCCCACTGGGCCGGAAGGAGCACGTAGCTGAGCGCGGAGGCAGCTGCGTTGACCGCCGCCACGATGACGGTGTTGTAGAAGGGGGTGCGGGTGTCCTCGTACGCGTAGAAGCCGCGCAGCACGACGTACTGCACGGAGTACGGGATGAGGCCGAGGCCGAACGCCATCAGGATGAAGCCCATGGAGCGGGCCGCTTCGGTGCCGCTGGTGGCGTACAGCAGGGTGCACATGGGCAGGCCGAGCGCCAGGAAGGTGAAGGCGACCGGCACGATGGCCACGGCCGAGTTCCGCAGTCCCTGTGAGATGTCGTCGCGGACGGCGCCGGGATCGTTGTCATGGGCCGCCCGGGAGATGCGCGGGAGCAGAGCGGCCATGACCGAGACGGTGATGATGGCCTGCGGCATGCCCCAGATCAGCTGGGCGTTCGAGTAGGCGAGGAAGCCCGTGCCGTTCTTGCCGGATGCCTCGCCCGCCGAGGTCGCCAGCTGGGTGACGACCAGGACGCCCGCCTGGTTGGCGAGGACGAACAGGACGGTCCACTTGGCGAGCTTGATCGTCTTGCCGAGCCCGTGGCCCTTCCAGTCGAACCGCGGGCGGAAGCGGAAACCTGCTTCGCGCAGGTAAGGGATCATCGCGAGGGCCTGGACGACCAGCCCGAGCAGCGTGCCGATTCCCAGGAGCTGGACGCCCTCGTCGGGGATCGTCGTCACGCCCATGTCGGACTCGCCCGAGGTGCCGTACACCCAGATGAACAGGCCGAAGGTGAAGATCATGACGACGTTGTTGAGGACCGGGGTCCACATCATCGCGCCGAACTTCCCGCGGGCGTTCAGGATCTGGCCCATCACGACATGGACACCCATGAAGAAGATGGTCGGCAGGCAGTACCTGGCGAAGGTGACGGCGACGCTGTTGGCGTCGGGGTTCGTCGCGATGGTCTGCGACATCATGCCGATCAGCCAGGGAGCCGCGAACACCGCCACGGCGACGATCACGCCGAGTGCCACCATCACGAGAGTCAGCAGCCGGTTGGCGAATGCCTCTCCGCCGTCCTCGTCGTTCTTCATGGAACGGACGAGTTGCGGGACGAACACCGAGTTCAGCCCGCCGCCCACGGTGAGGATGTAGATCATCGTGGGCAGGGTGTAGGCGATGGTGAAGGCGTCACCGAGCGTCGCCGCACCCAGTGCGGCGGTGATCACCAGGCTGCGTACGAAGCCGGTGAGCCGCGACACCATGGTGCCTGCGGCCATCAACGCACTGGACTTCAGTAGACCGGAGGCCCGGCCGCCGGACTTGGGCGGGACGGGAGCGGGGGCCGGTTCGGGCTCCGGCGGCGGCCCCGGGGGCCTTCCCGAGCCCTCCTGGTCCCGGAAGAGATGGGCGAAGGCGTCCGGCTCCTCGCGGTCGTCGGACGCACGGGTGACCAGATCGTCCACCCCGACGAACTGGGTGGTCGCCGCGTTGTCGCCGTACGGGAGGTGCCGGGAGGGCCCGGAGGGCTCGGGTGCGGGTGTCTGGGCCCACAGCCGGGGATCGGGGGCGTACGGGGCCGCCGGGGGCTGCTGGTAGAGCGGCTGAGGCTCCTGGAAGGTGCCCGGAGGCGGCGGCGGGTGCGAGGCGCGGTCGTAGAGCGCCTCGGCCACCGGATCCTGGGCCGCGAGGTCCTGGGCCCGGTAGGGATCGTGGTCGTACGCGTGCTGAAGGTACGGGTCAGGAGGCGTCGGACTTTCGCCGCTGTCCGGAGGGACCGCCGACCCTCCGGGGGACCCACCTCCGCCCGCGCCCTGGCCGCGGTCACCGTCGTACGGCGCGTTCATCGAAACCCCACCTCATCGTCCCCGGCCGACCGGCCACGACAGACATCGCTCAACGGTCCACTTTCTCACCCGTTCCTGACGGGTCCCCGCTTTCCGGACCAGTGTCCGGCGTCGGGTCACTCGGCTGCTCGGGTTCGCCGCCGTTGTCCTCCGTTGTGTCGCTTGCGATGGCGCGCTTGCGGTGTGTGTACATCCTGATGCCCGCCAGGACCAGCAGCAGGAGTCCTCCGGCGATGACGAGCAGCACGGTCGGCGTGACTTCCGAGACCTTCACCGTGAAGGTCATCTCTTCGCCGTACGGTGTGCCGTCCTCGGTGAACAGCCTTGCGGTGACCTGGACTTGGCCGTTGACATTGGCAGCGGCGTCGAATTTCACGGACTGGCTGTGCCCACCCGCGATCTTGACCGGCTGCTCCGCCACGGGGCCGTCGTCGTCGAGCTTCAGCCGCGTCGCGTTCTCCGACGTCAGCCGGAGAACCAGGTTGTCGACGTCCTGGACCAGCTTGTTCTGCACCGTGACGGGAATGGTCGCGCTCCGGCCGGACAGGGTGACGTCCGACTTCGCGATGAGCAGGACCTCGCTGGAGAGACCGCGCAGATACGTGCGTACCGCATCACGGTACCGCTGTGCCTCCAGCGGCCTGCCTCGCCACGACGCCGACATGGAGCGGTTGATCGCGTTACCGAAGGGGGTGACCACCCGGTCGGGCTGGGTGAGGATGACCTGGAAGCTGTTGAGCGAGTCCTTGGTCGTCCTGACGTCCTGGAACGCCTGGACGGGGAGTTCCTGGCCGCGCAGCTTCTTCGGGTACTGCGAGGACCGGGGCACCTTGGTCGTCGCCCGGGTGTCCGGCTTCTCCTCGGCCGCGGCCGTCAGGTCGAGGGGCTGTGTCCAGCGCTCGTCGATGAGAGCGTGCAGGGAGGCGGCCATCGACTGGGCCTGGGAGGTACTGGGCGTCCGCTGGGGGGCGACGACGATGCTGCGCTGCTTCCCGGGATCCTGCTCAGTGAGTGCCAGGGTCTGCGCCAGGAACTTCTGGACGGCGAGCGTGGACCCTCCGGCGTGCGACATGTCGCCCTTGAAAGCCGTCGAGAGCCGGTGGTCCGCGACGACGGCAGTGGTGCCACCGCCGATCGGCCGGGCCGCGGTCGGTGTGTAGCGAAGGCTGCCGGTTTCCGTGAGGCTGTCGCTCCGGGCGATCACGTTGTGGGCGCCGGCAGAGGTGGCGACGTCCACGATCGAGGGGTCGACCGCGCCTTCCACGGGCCAGGCGAAGTCGGTGGAAGGCCTCACGTGGAGGATGGTCTCCACTGTCGGACCCGCCACCTCGGTGGCGTTCTGCAGATGGCTGAGGGTTCCCGAGACGCTCTTGCCGCGGTGTGCGATCGATGCCAGATCCGGGTCGGCGAACGGCAGCGCGATCACCTTGCCGTCCTCGACCGCCGCCTCCAGCTCTGTCAGCCACCGCTTGGCGACGTCCTGGTTCTTCCCCGCGACCGTGGTGTCCCCGACCTTGATCTGGTAGTTCTTCGTCATCGCGTCGACCGTGGCCAGCAGGTCGGGGTCGATGACCCAGGTCACGGGGAGCCGGCTGCCCAGTGACACCAGCTGCTCGAGCCGGCCGCCCGGGGCGAGCTCGGCCGCGAGGTCGTCGTCGGTGAAGACCGGTGTCTGCTGTTCGTCCGAGCCGGTCTCGGCGCTGACGTGGGCGGAGGCAATGAGCGGCCAGAGATAGGTCAGTTTGGTCTTCGCTTCGCTTTCCTTGGGCTGCCAGGGAACAAAGGTCCGCTGGATACCCAGCACCTGGTCATAGGGTGCACGGGCGGTCCTGCCCGAGATCGAGACGCCGAGCTGGTAGACGCCCGCTTCGTCCAGCGGCAGTTTGCTGACAGGCACGGAGAACTCGAAGTCCTGGCTGAGCCCGGACCGTAGATTCGCGGTCTTCACCGTGTACTTGCCGCCCAGGGCGGCCGGATCGGGTCCCGGCAGGTAGCCGGTCCGCTTGGCGGCATCGTCGATCGCCGTCCTGCCGGACAGTTTCGGGCCCACCCGCAGATCGACCGAAGCGCTGTTGATCGTTTCCTTGCCGTTGTTCGTCAAGGTGCCGGAAACGGTGAGGGTGTCCCCCTTCACCGGCGCGCTGGGGCTCAGTGTGTCGAGCGACACCGCGACGGTGCTGGAGCCGGTGGGGGCCTTCGTCGGCTCCCCCGCCTGTGCCGCGGGCGCCGTGGGACCGCTGAGAAGGCCGGCCAGCAGTGGCGCCCCGACGAGCAAGGAGGCTGTGCGCCGCAACCACCGGCGGGCAGGAGCGGGACTCATCCCCTGAAAGTCTGCCGCCTCGGCCACGCGCCTACCCGTCCCTCGTCATCGTCAACTGCTGTCGATCGTGTCGGTCCCTGCGTCCCCGCATGGTAACGAGGTGCGCCAAAGCTACGTGCTGGGGACTGCGCCACATGATCGGGAGAGTCTCGCAGGGTCACAAAAATCAATGACGCCCGGGCCGGTCGGTGCACGTACCCTTTTCTGTTGTGCCGAATGCCAACGAAGACAACGCCAGTGCACTGAGCCAGGTGCAGCACCACGCAGTCAGTGAACTGCTGCGAGTGTCCCCGGTCGCCGACGACCTTGCCCGCCGATTCCAGGGGGCCGGGTTCAGCCTTGCCCTGGTCGGTGGCTCGGTCCGCGACGCGCTGCTCGGCAGGCTCGGAAACGACCTGGACTTCACGACCGACGCTCACCCCGAGGACGTTCTCAAGATCGTTCGTCCGTGGGCGGACTCGGTGTGGGAGGTCGGGATCGCCTTCGGCACTGTCGGATGCCAGAAGGACGGATACCAGGTCGAGGTCACGACATACCGGTCGGAAGCGTATGACAGGGCCTCGCGCAAGCCCGAGGTCTCCTACGGCGACTCCATCGAGGAAGACCTCGTACGCCGGGACTTCACGGTCAATGCCATGGCCGTCGCGCTGCCGCAGAAGGAGTTCGTCGACCCGCACGACGGACTGAAGGACCTTTCGGAGCGAGTCCTGCGTACCCCTGGGACTCCCGAGGAGTCCTTCTCCGACGACCCGCTGCGGATGCTCCGTGCCGCGCGGTTCGCCGCGCAGCTGGACTTCGAGGTCGCCCCGGACGTGGTCGAGGCCATGACGGACATGGCGGGACGGATCGAGATCGTTTCGGCCGAGCGGGTCCGTGAAGAGCTGAACAAGCTGCTCCTCTCCGCTCACCCACGCAAGGGTCTCGGGCTTCTTGTCGACACGGGCCTGGCTGCCCATGTGATGCCGGAGCTTCCTGCGCTGCGCTTGGAAAGTGATGAGCATCACCGTCACAAGGACGTCTACGAGCATTCGCTCACCGTTCTCGAGCAGGCCATCGACCTCGAGGAGGAGGGGCCGGACCTTGTGCTGAGGCTCGCGGCTCTGCTGCACGACATCGGCAAGCCGAGGACTCGCCGCTTCGAGAAGGACGGCCGCGTCTCCTTCCACCACCACGAAGTGGTCGGCGCGAAGATGACCAGGAAGCGGATGACCGACCTCAAGTACTCCAACGACATGGTCAAGGACGTCTCGAAGCTCGTCGAGCTACACCTTCGTTTTCATGGCTACGGCGACGGGGAGTGGACGGACTCGGCGGTCCGCAGGTATGTGCGCGACGCCGGGCCCCTGCTGGAGCGTCTGCACAAGCTGACCCGGTCGGACTGCACGACGCGGAACAAGCGCAAGGCGAGCGCTCTCTCGCGGACGTACGACGGCCTTGAGGAGCGCATCGCCCAGTTGCAGGAGAAGGAGGAACTGGACTCGATCCGCCCTGACCTGGACGGCAACGAGATCATGGAGATCCTGGATGTCGGCCCCGGGCCGGTGATCGGCAAGGCGTACACGTTCCTGCTGGAGCTACGGCTGGAGAACGGGCCGATGGAGCGCGATGCGGCCGCTGCCGCGCTCAAGGAGTGGTGGGCGACGCAGAGCTGATGCCGGGCCCGGGCCATGTTTCACGTGAAACATGACCCGGGCCTGTGTGGGCCGAGGTGTCGGGGTACCGAAGGGCGCTGTTTCACGTGAAACAGCGCCCTCGGTGTCAGGTGGTCCCGCTCGGCGCTTCTCTCGCGCGTATCCATCGGAACGCCGCCACGGAGACGGCCGCGTAGAGCACGGCCACTCCGGTCACCACCGTGACCGACCGACCGTCAGCGGGCAGCAGGAGCGCGGAAAGTGCGGCGGCGATGACGAAGGCGATATTGACCAGCACGTCGTAGAGCGAGAAGACTCTGCCGCGGAACGCGTCGTCCACCGACGTCTGCACCACCGTATCCGTGGCGATCTTCGTGCCTTGTGTCACGAGGCCCAGTACGAACGCCGCCACCAGCATCGGCCCGAGGACGAACGGCAGCCCCAGTGCTGGCTCCAGGACGGCGGCGGCGCCCGCGCACAGGGCCATCCAGCCGAACCGGCCCAGGTGCCCCACCGCCCAGGGGGTCGTCACCGCAGCGACGAAGAAGCCCGCTGCGGAGGCTCCGAGCGCCAGCCCCAGGAGGCTCAGTCCGTCGGACTCGGTTTCGGACCACGCGTACCGGCACAGCATCAGCACCATGACGGTCAGAGCCCCGTAGCAGAACCTCATCACCGTCATGGCGGCCAGAGCGCGGGCGGCGTCCCGCCGTTCCGCCAGGTGGCGCAGTCCGGCCGCGAGCCCGCGCGCGGTCACGGCCAGCGCCTCACGAAGCCGTAGATGGCTCGCGTCCGCATCCGGGCCGAGCAGTCGCCGCGGCAGGCTCAGGGAAACCAGGGCCGAGAAGAGGTAGAGCGTCGCTCCCAGCAGGACCACGGCGGCATCGGACCCGGCGGGCAGTAGGCGCACGGCGAAGGCGAGACCGCCGCCCGCGGTCGCTGCCAGCGTGCCTGCCGTGGGCGAGAGGGAGTTGGCGACCACGAGCCGGTCGGCGTCGACCACGCGTGGAAGCGCCGCAGACAGACCGGCGAGTACAAAACGGTTGACCGCCGTGACGCAGAGGGCGGAGACGTAGAAGAGCCAGGCGGGTACGGAGCTGAGAATCAGCAGGGCCGTGCAGCAGGCAAGCACCGCACGGAGCAGATTCCCGTACAGGAAGACCTGACGGCGTGACCAGCGGTCCAGGAGGACGCCGGCGAAGGGGCCGACGAAGGAGTACGGCAGCAGCAGCACCGCCATGGCGGAGGCGATGGCACCCGGCGTTGCCTGTTTCTCCGGGGAGAAGACGACGTATGTGGCGAGAGCGACCTGGTACACCCCGTCGGCCGACTGTGAGAGAAGCCGTACGGCGAGAAGGCGACGGAAGTACCGAAGACGCAGGAGTACGCGCAGATCACGCACGACTGGCATGTGAGCAAGCGTCACACACGTTGAGGGTCCCCGGGCGGATTGCCCGGGGACCCTCAACATGTGGAAGGGGGGTATGCGTTACCGCTCTTCGCCCCCGTCAGGCTGTGCGCCGTGAACGGCTGCTCAGCGCTCGAGCTCGCCCGAGATGAACTTCTCGACGTTGGCGGCGGCCTCGTCGTCGAAGTACTGCACCGGCGGGGACTTCATGAAGTACGAGGATGCGGAGAGGATCGGGCCACCGATGCCGCGGTCCTTGGCGATCTTCGCAGCGCGCACGGCGTCGATGATGACACCGGCGGAGTTCGGGGAGTCCCAGACCTCGAGCTTGTACTCGAGGTTCAGGGGAACGTCACCGAACGCGCGGCCCTCGAGGCGCACGTACGCCCACTTGCGGTCGTCCAGCCAGGCCACGTAGTCCGACGGGCCGATGTGTACGTTGTCCGCACCCATCTCACGGTCGCGGATCTGCGAGGTGACGGCCTGCGTCTTCGAGATCTTCTTGGACTCCAGGCGCTCACGCTCGAGCATGTTCTTGAAGTCCATGTTGCCGCCGACGTTCAGCTGCATCGTGCGGTCCAGGATGACACCGCGGTCCTCGAAGAGCTTCGCCATCACGCGGTGCGTGATGGTGGCGCCGACCTGGGACTTGATGTCGTCACCGATGATCGGGACACCGGCCTCGGTGAACTTGTCGGCCCACTCCTTGGTGCCGGCGATGAAGACCGGGAGAGCGTTGACGAACGCGACCTTGGCGTCGATGGCGCACTGCGCGTAGAACTTCGCAGCGACCTCGGAACCGACGGGCAGGTAGCAGACGAGGACGTCGACCTGCTTGTCCCTGAGGACCTGGACGATGTCGACCGGGGCCTCGGCGGACTCCTCGATCGTCTCGCGGTAGTACTTGCCCAGACCGTCGTGGGTGTGGCCGCGCTGAACGGTCACGCCCGTGTTCGGCACATCGGCGATCTTGATGGTGTTGTTCTCACTGGCGCCGATGGCGTCCGCGAGGTCGAGGCCGACCTTCTTCGCGTCGACGTCGAAGGCGGCGACGAACTCGACGTCGCTGACGTGGTACTCGCCGAACTGGACGTGCATCAGACCGGGCACCTTGCCGGCCGGATCGGCGTCCTTGTAGTACTCGACGCCCTGCACCAGCGAGGCGGCGCAGTTGCCTACACCAACGATGGCTACGCGAACCGAACCCATGCCGATTGCTCCCTGTGTGTTCTCGGTGTTCCCCGCTGAGGCCTTGCGGACCTGCGGGGTTTTCACTTGGTGGTGTCGTCGGACGGATCCGGCCGGGTGGAATCCCGGTGCCGGGGCAGGCCGCCCGCTTCTGCTGATGTGTCCTGCTGAGGCGAGCCCTCGGCCGGGGACCTTCGCTGGTCCCTTCCCGAGCGTTCGCTCTCGATGAGCTCGTTCAGCCAGCGCACTTCGCGCTCCACGGACTCCATGCCGTGCCGCTGCAGCTCAAGCGTGTAGTCGTCGAGTCGTTCACGGGTGCGGGCGAGCGAGGCGCGCATCTTCTCGAGACGCTCCTCGAGCCTGCTGCGGCGGCCCTCCAGCACCCGCATCCGCACTTCTCGCTCCGTCTGCCCGAAGAAGGCGAAACGAGCCGCGAAGTGCTCGTCCTCCCAGGAGTCCGGGCCGGTGTGCGAGAGGAGCTCCTCGAAGTGCTCCTTACCTTCTGCCGTCAACCGGTAGACGATCTTGGCCCGGCGTCCCGCGAGTGAAGAAGCGGGCGCGACCGCCCTGGCCGCGGCGGGAGGAAGGTCTGCCGGGACATTTCCCGGTTCTTCGATCAACCAGCCCTGGGTGACCAGCGTCTTGAGGCAGGGGTAGAGGGTGCCGTAACTGAAGGCGCGGAAGATCCCGAGTGAGGTGTTGAGGCGCTTGCGCAGCTCGTACCCGTGCATCGGGGATTCGCGGAGCAGGCCGAGTACGGCGAATTCGAGGATGCCTGAGCGTCTGCTCACCTTCGCCCCCCTTCCTTCTCCGGATGCTCCTGCTGAGCTTTTGAGTGGAACTTATGCCGCGCTGATGTATCGACTCGATACATCAGCACGATAGATCGGTCGGCCCACTTCGACAAGGGGAGCCTTCGTGAGCGGCGTCACATCACTAATTCGTAGGAAGCGACTTGCGTCGTTTGGGGTGGAGTTCGGTGCTAGGTGCGTTTTGGCCGTGCGTAGTCTGGGCGCCATGCAGACCACCGGGAACCGCGAGGCGCTAGTGAGCGTCAGTCTTCGCGGACTGCCGGATGTGCTGCGGGTGAGCCCTCCGCAGGGTTCGTCCGCAATTCGGGGGGACCGGATCTCAACTGCCGCTTCCAGGCGCTCTCGCCTGCCCGAGGAGTAGTCGTTCGATGAGCGAGCACCGTCGCAAAACGTCCCAACCGCAAGGTGGCGGACGCGCAGCGGCCAGACGAGCCGCCCAGCCTGCAGGGCGCCGCGAAACGTCGTCACGCAGTGTTACCAATGAATCACCTTCCGACGCACACGGCGAGGAACGCCAGTACGGCAGCCGCGCCGAGGCCCGCCGTGCCGCCCAGCGCGGCGGTGGACGCCGAAGAGGCGCCGAGGAGCTCAGCTCCGGGGCCGGTGCCGGTGGCCGTCGGCGAGGTGGAGGCGGCGGGGGCCACGACCTCCCCGGCCGCGGCCGGGGAGGCCCGGGTGGTCCTCCCGGCAAGAAGCGCTTCATCGACTACCCGCGCTCCGGGGAGTACGGCTTCCGGCGCTGGGTGCCGTCGTGGAAGCTCGTCTCCGGGGTGTGTCTCAGCTTCCTGGGCCTTCTGATGGGCGTGGCCGGCATTTCGTACGCGATGGTCACGACGCCGACCATCAACAAGGCAGCCAAAGCCCAGAACAACGTCTACTACTGGGCGGACGGCACGCAGCTCGTCGCCACCGGTGGTGAGGTCAACCGCCAGGAGATCAGCTACGAGCAGATTCCGACGGCCATGCGGAACGCCGTCATCTCGGCCGAGAACAAGTCGTTCGAGGACGACAAGGGCATCGACCCCATGGGTATCGCCCGAGCGCTCTTCAACATGGCCAAGGGCGGTGAGACCCAGGGCGGCTCGACCATCACCCAGCAGTACGTGAAGAACTCGAGGCTCTCCCAGGACCAGACCCTCAGCCGGAAGTTCCAGGAGCTCTTCATCACCCTCAAGGTCGGAGGGGAGATGGACAAGCGGGACGTCATGGCCGGTTATCTGAACGTCTCGTACTACGGCCGGGGCGCCTGGGGGCTTCAGGCCGCGGCCCGTACGTACTACAAGAAGGACGCCAAGGACCTGGACCCGAGCGAGTGCGCCTTCCTGGCCACGCTGCTCAAGGGTGCGACCTACTTCGACCCGGCCGGTGCTCCTGAGGTCGACCGGGAGAGGGCCACGAAGGAGAAGAACAGGAAGCGGGCGGAGGACCGCTGGAAGTGGATCCTTGACGAGCAGGTCAAGGACAACCGGATGGAGCAGGCGGAGCGCGACACGTACGACACGTTCCCCATGCCGCTGCCGCCCCGCCAGAACGCCCAGCTGGGCGGTCAGACCGGATATCTGGTCGACCTCGCCAAGTCGTACGTCCTCAACAACACCGACATCACCTCCGAGCAGCTCGCCCAGGGCGGGTACGAGATCCACACGACCTTCAAGGAAGACCGGGTCAAGCAGCTCGTCAAGGCCGTCGAGGACGTGGACAAGGCGAACATCGCCCCTGAGAAGCGCCCCGACAAGGACACTCACGTCCAGTTCGGCGGTGCCTCGATCAACCCGAGCACCGGCGCGATCGAAGCCACGTACGGCGGCCGGGACGCGACCAAGCACTACACCAACAACGCGGATCCGACCGGTGCGCAGGTGGGCTCGACCTTCAAGCCGTTCGTGCTGGCCGCCGCGATGGAGTACGGGAAGCGCGACCCCGCACTCGGTGAGGTACAGGAGAAGTCGGAGCGTACGCCGGTCTCCCCGAAGAGCATCTACAACGGCGACAACCTGCTGGAGATCAAGAAGTACAACGGCGGGGTGTGGAGGGGCGACGACGACAAGCCGTGGCTCCAGACCAACGACGGCGACGAGTCCTACGGCGACATCGACCTGCGCAAGGCGATGGAGCAGTCAGCCAACTCCCCCTTCGTGCAGCTCGGTATGGACGTCGGCACCGACAAGGTGAAGGACGTCGCCATGGCTGTCGGACTGCGCGACGACGACTACATGGCCGACTCGAACGTTCCGTCGTTCTCCATCGGTACGTCCTCGCCGAGCGCCATCCGGATGGCGGGCGCCTACGCGACCTTCGCCACCAGTGGTTTGCAGCGCGAACCCTTCTCCGTCACCAAGGTCCTGCAGAAGGGGGCGCCCGTCTACCAGCACGCGTCGAAGCGGAAGCGTGCGCTCGATCCGATCATCGCGGACAACGTCACCGATGTGCTGAAGAACGTCGTCGAGAACGGAACGGGTACGCCGGCGAAGCTGCCCGGCCGCGACGTGGCGGGGAAGACGGGTACGACGGACGGTAACCGTTCGGCGTGGTTCGTCGGCTACACCCCGCAGCTCTCCACCGCCATCAGCATGTTCCGCATGGACGACGACGAGAAGAACAAGAAGCGCGAGTTCCTCGAGATGTACGGCACCGGTGGCGAGAAGGAGATCCACGGTGCCTCGTTCCCCGCGCAGATCTGGCACGACTTCATGGCCGAGGCGATGAAGGGCCAGAAGGTCAAGAACTTCCCGAAGCCTCAGCCCTGGGGCGAGAAGATGTACGGCGGCGGTGCGGCCAGCCCGAAGCCGGTTCCGACCGAGACGGTGCCCCCGACACCCTCTCCCGAGCCGACGACCCCGTCGCCGTCGCCGACGACTCCTTCCCCGACCACTCCCACGCCGACCGACACCTGCGACATGTTGGGCTCGGACGACTGCAAGGACAACGGCGGCGCCAACGCCGGTACGGACGACGGCGGGACCACCGAGGGCACGGTCGAGGGAGGCGATACGGCAGGCACCGCCGAAGGAGCCGATACGACCGGGACCACGGGTGACACGACCGACGGCACCGAGAACGGCGGGAACGGCAACGGAAACGGCGGACTCTTCGGGGGCGGCGGATAGCCCCGCAGACCGCCCGGCCACGGGCCTGCTCAGTACGACGGCGAGGGCCGCCGCACCACCCGGTGCGGCGGCCCTCGCCGTGTCCCGGGGCGGCCTCACCTCGGGCACAGCCCCGTACGGCAGGATGTGCGGCATGCCAAGCGCAGAGGAAACGAGCGTGGATCAGGAGCGGCCCGTCGTACGGCCCACGCACCAGGACGAGGTCGCCGCGGCGGGCAGTGAACTGATCGGCGGACGAGTGGGACGCCGGGCGCTGCTCGGCAAGGGCCCTCTGACACCCGTGCGGGTCATCGCGCTGGTCGCGATCGGCCTGTTCGCACTCGGCATAGTCCAGAAGATCCCCTGCTACGAATGGGCCTGGTTCCGGGGTACCACTTCGCAGTACACGCACGCCTGCTACTCCGACATTCCGCATCTGTACATCGGACGCGGCTTCGCCGAAGGTCTCGTGCCGTACTTCGATCAGCTTCCCGGCGACATGAAGTACCTCGAGTACCCCGTCCTGACCGGTCTGTTCATGCAGATCGCGGCCTGGCTCACGCTGACGCCCGACAGCGACCCCGTCCAGCAGCGCGAGCAGATGTACTGGATGGTCAACGCGGGCATGCTGATGTTCTGCGCCGTCGTCACCGCGGTGTGCGTCGCGCGTACCCACCGCCGCCGCCCCTGGGACGGCCTGCTGGTCGCCCTGGCGCCTGCCCTGGCACTCACCGCCACGATCAACTGGGACCTGCTGGCCGTCGCCCTGACGGCCGCGGCGATGCTGATGTGGTCCCGGGGGCGCGCCCTCGCGTTCGGCCTCCTCATCGGCCTGGCGACGGCCGCGAAGTTCTATCCCGCGCTGCTGCTCTGGCCGGTCCTGCTGCTGTGCTGGCGGGCAGGGAAGTGGAAGGCGTTCTTCCATGCGGTGCTGGGCGCGGCCGCCGCCTGGCTGGCGGTGAATCTGCCCGTGATGGTGTTCGCCCCGGAAGGCTGGAAGAGGTTCTACACCTTCAACCGGGAACGGCCGCTCGACTTCGGTTCGTTCTGGCTGGTCATCACGCAGCGTACGGGCATGGCCATCGACGTGGACACGGTGAACATGGGTTCCACCCTGCTGATGGTGGTGGCCGTCCTGGCGCTGGCGGGGCTGACCCTGGCCGCCCCGCGCCGGCCGCGTTTCGCGCAGCTCGCGCTTCTGCTCGTGGCGGCCTTCGTCCTGACGAACAAGGTGTACTCACCCCAGTACGTGCTGTGGCTCATTCCGCTTGTCGCGCTGGCCAGGCCACGCTGGCGCGACTTCCTCATCTGGCAGGCATGCGAGTGCATGTACTTCCTGGGGATCTGGCTGTACCTCGCGTACACGACCAGCGGCGACAAGCACCAGGGGCTGCCCGAGGAGGGCTACCAGGTCGCGATCGCCCTGCACCTGCTGGGGACGCTGTACATCTGTGCCGTCGTCGTCCGGGACATTTTCAGGCCGGAACGCGACCCCGTACGGCGCGACGGGTCCGACGATCCGTCGGGCGGCGTGATCGACGACGCGCCGGACGTCTTCGTCCTCGGAGAGGCGCCTCACCCGGCACGGCACACAGTCCGCACCGCCGAGGGGCCGCGTGTGGAGTGGGGCGCCGCGCGACGCCCGGCCGCCGACTGAGGCGCGGGGGACCGGGCCCCCGCTGCCGGTCAGCGGCCGAATCAGCGGTCGGACGTGGCGGGCCGGATCAGCGGTCGACGAGGCGGTCGAACTGGGTGGTCGTGTGGCGCAGATGGGCCACCAGTTCGTCGCCGACCTTCGGCTCCTGCGCGTCCGACGGCACGAACAGGATCGACACCTGCATGTGCGGGGGTTCCGCGAACCAGCGCTGCTTGCCCGCCCAGACGAACGGCGAGAGATTCCGGTTGACCGTGGCCAGGCCGGCACGGGCCACGCCCTTGGCGCGGGGCATCACACCGTGCAGGGCCTTGGGCGCCTCCAGCCCGACGCCGTGGGACGTACCGCCGGCCACGACGACCAGCCAGCCGTCGGACGCGGCCTTCTGCTGGCGGTAGCCGAAACGGTCCCCCTTGACGACCGTCGTCACATCGAGGACGGAGCCCCGGTACTCGGTCGCCTCGTGGTCGCCGAGCCAGAGCCGGGTACCGATGCGGGCGCGGAAGCGGGTCTGCGGGAACTGCTGCTGCAGGCGGGCCAGTTCCTCGGAGCGCAGATGGCTGACGAACATGGTGTGCAGCGGCAGCCTTGCCGCGCGCAGCCGGTCCATCCAGCCGATGACCTCCTCCACCGCGTCCGAGCCGTCGGTGCGGTCCAGCGGCAGGTGCAGAGCGAAGCCTTCGAGCCGCACGTCCTCGATGGCGGCGTGCAGCTGCCCCAGCTCCTCCTCCTTCACGCCGTGGCGCTTCATCGAGCTCATGCACTCGATGACGACCCGTGCGCCCACGAGGGCGTGCACACCGTCGACGGAGGAGACCGAACGGATGACGCGGTCCGGGAGCGGCACCGGCTCCTCGCCCCGCCGGAAGGGCGTGAGGACCAGCAGGTCGCCGCTGAACCAGTCCTTGATACGAGCTGCCTCGTAGGTCGTCCCTACCGCGAGCGTGTCGGAGCCGAAACGGATCGCCTCGTCGGCGAGCCGCTCGTGGCCGAAGCCGTATCCGTTGCCCTTGCAGACCGGTACGAGACCGGGGAACTGGTCGAGCACGGACTTCTGGTGCGCCCGCCAGCGCGCGGTGTCTACGTAGAGGGTGAGCGCCATGGCCGGCCCGGAACCTTTCTTGTGGCTGCGGTGTATCAGAGGTATGCGGAACGAACTGAAGCGTGCGTCGCGGGGATCAGCGGCGCGACATGTAGATGTCGAGGGCCTTGTGCAGCAGCTTGTTGAGCGGGAAGTCCCACTCCCCGACGTACTCGACCGCCTCGCCGCCGGTGCCGACCTTGAACTGGATCAGGCCGAAGAGGTGGTCGGTCTCGTCCAGCGAGTCGCTGATGCCGCGCAGGTCGTAGACCGTGGCGCCCATCGCGTACGAGTCGCGCAGCATGCGCCACTGCATCGCGTTCGAGGGCCGGACCTCACGCCCGATGTTGTCGGACGCGCCGTACGAGTACCAGACGTGGCCGCCGACGACGAGCATCGTCGCCGCGGACAGGTTCACCCCGTTGTGCCGTGCGAAGTACAGCCGCATGCGGTTGGGGTCCTCGGAGTTGAGGACCTTCCACATGCGCTCGAAGTACGAGAGCGGGCGGGGCCGGAAGTGGTCGCGCACCGCGGTGATCTCGTACAGCCGCTGCCATTCGGCGAGGTCCTCGTAGCTTCCCTGGACCACCTCGACACCGGCCTTGTCGGCCTTCTTGATGTTGCGGCGCCACAGCTGGTTGAAACCCTTGAGTACGTCTTCGAGGGAACGGTTGGCCAGCGGGACCTGGAAGACGTAGCGGGGCTGGACGTCACCGAACCCGGCGCCGCCGTCCTCGCCCTGCTGCCAGCCCATCTTGCGGAGCCGGTCCGAGACCTCGAAGGCGCGGGGCTCGATGTGAGTGGCCTCGACGTCGCGCAGGCGCTTCACGTCGGGGTCCTGGATGCCGGACTTGATGGCGGCCGAGTCCCAGCGCCTGATGACGACGGGCGGGCCCATCTTCACGGAGAAGGCGCCCTGCTGCTTGAGATGGGTGAGCATCGGCTGGAGCCAGTCGTCCAGGTTCGGTGCGTACCAGTTGATGACCGGGCCCTCGGGGAGATACGCGAGATAGCGCTTGATCTTGGGCAGCTGGCGGTACAGGACCAAGCCGGCGCCGACCATCTCGCCGCTCTTGTCGAACCATCCCAGGTTCTCCGAGCGCCATTCGGTCTTCACGTCAGCCCACGCCGGGACCTGGCAGTGACTGGCCGAGGGCAGGCTCTGGATGTACGCCAGATGCTGGTCTCGGCTGATGGTCCTCAGGGTCAGGCTCATGCGGGGCGCTCCTCGGCAGGTGTGTCCCCATCGGTCAGGGGCTCCGGCTCTCGCGCCGAAGCCTACTGTGACCGGGGAGCGCCCGTTCTGGCACCACGGTCCCCGGCTCGGCAGCCGGGTGAAGGACCGCTCAGCCCAGGACGCCGCCGAAGAGGCCGCCGTGGGCCATACCGAGGAAGAACCCGATGGCCGAGGCACCGAGTCCGATGATCAGCGGGAACCTCTCGCGTGTGGTCACGGAGATGTACTGCCCGTAGGCACCCGTAAGGATTCCGATCAGTCCGGCCCAGGAGCTGATCAGGTGCAGGTTGTGGAACATCGCCGTCACGAAGGCGAGTGCGCCCAGCACCAGGGTCACTGCCACGAGGCTGTCCTGGAGTGGATGAGCCTTGCCATCCGTGGCGAAGAGGGAAACGGACGAACGGCGTCGCATTGCGTGTGCCATGGAGAACCTCCCGGCCTGAAGGCGGCGCACTGTAGCGCCGCTCACACCCGATGTGTACAGATTGCGTCTCCTGAGCACCGGATTTCAACCGGAAGCCCCTCTGCGGGTAGTCTGGACGGTCTGCACCTGTGTCTGCCCCGAGCCGGCTCGACTGTTTCCTCTCCATGGAGGGCGTTGTCAGTGGCGGCTGTTCTACTCGGAGACACAAGTGCCTACGCATCACGACCCTCCTGCCACGGAACGACCGTGGCCGCTGAGTCCAAAGGAGGTGGGTTCCACATGCGTCACTACGAGGTGATGGTCATCCTCGACCCCGATCTCGAGGAGCGCGCAGTCTCCCCGTTGATCGAGAACTTCCTCTCCGTCGTCCGTGAGGGCAACGGAAAGGTTGAGAAGGTCGACACCTGGGGCCGTCGTCGTCTCTCTTACGAGATCAAGAAGAAGCCTGAGGGCATCTACTCGGTCATCGACCTGCAGGCAGAGCCCGCAGTCGTCAAGGAGCTCGACCGACAGATGAACCTGAACGAGTCGGTCCTCCGGACCAAGGTCCTCCGCCCCGAGACCCACTGAGCTTCTAGCTCAGCGGTCATCGGGTTCGAGTAGCAGCAAGCAGCCAGAAGCAATCCCCGCCGAGAGGTTCACCCATGGCAGGCGAGACCGTCATCACGGTCGTCGGCAATCTCGTCGACGACCCCGAGCTGCGCTTCACCCCGTCCGGTGCGGCGGTCGCGAAGTTCCGTGTCGCGTCCACTCCCCGCATCTTCGACCGTCAGACCAATGAGTGGAAGGACGGTGAGGGCCTGTTCCTCACCTGCTCGGTCTGGCGTCAGGCGGCGGAGAACGTCGCGGAGTCGCTCCAGCGAGGCATGCGCGTTGTCGTGCAAGGCCGGCTGAAGCAGCGGTCCTACGAGGACCGTGAGGGCGTCAAGCGCACGGTCTACGAGCTGGACGTCGAGGAAGTCGGCCCCAGCCTGAAGAGCGCCACGGCGAAGGTCACCAAGACCACAGGTCGCGGTGGCCAGGGCCAGGGCGGCCAGGGTGGATACGGCGGTGGCCAGCAGGGCGGCGGCAACTGGGGCGGCGGTCCCGGTGCCGGAGGCCAGCAGGGCGGCGGCGGTGCTCCCGCCGACGACCCGTGGGCCACTGGCGCGCCGGCCGGCGGCCAGCAAGGCGGGGGTCAGCAGGGCGGCGGAGGCAGCTGGGGCGGAAGCTCCGGCGGCACCACCGGCGGATCTGCTGGTTCCGGCGGCGGCTACTCGGACGAGCCGCCCTTCTAGGGCAGCTCGTACCCACACTTCTTGATCACACAGGAGAAACACCATGGCGAAGCCGCCTGTGCGCAAGCCTAAGAAGAAGGTCTGCGCGTTCTGCAAGGACAAGACCCAGTACGTGGACTACAAGGACACGAACATGCTGCGGAAGTTCATTTCCGACCGTGGCAAGATCCGTGCCCGCCGCGTCACCGGCAACTGCACGCAGCACCAGCGTGACGTCGCCACGGCTGTGAAGAACAGCCGTGAGATGGCGCTGCTGCCCTACACGTCCACCGCGCGATAAGGGAAGGGTGACCGAATCATGAAGATCATCCTCACCCACGAGGTCTCCGGCCTCGGTGCTGCAGGCGACGTCGTTGACGTCAAGGACGGGTACGCCCGTAACTACCTGGTTCCGCGTGGCTTCGCCATCCGCTGGACCAAGGGTGGCGAGAAGGACGTGGCGCAGATTCGCCGCGCCCGCAAGATCCACGAGATCTCGACGATCGAGCAGGCCAACGAGATCAAGGCCAAGCTCGAGTCCGTCCAGGTTCGTCTGGCTGTTCGCTCCGGCGACGCCGGCCGTCTCTTCGGCTCCGTCACCCCGGCCGACATCGCCTCGGCGATCAAGGCCGCCGGTGGTCCGGACGTCGACAAGCGTCGCGTTGAGCTCGGCTCGGCGATCAAGACGCTTGGTGGACACCAGGTGTCCGTGCGTCTGCACCCCGAGGTCGCTGCGAAGCTCGGCATCGAGGTCGTTGCTGCCTAAGGGCACAGCTCAGCAGAGCTAGGTGAAGGGCCGCACCCAGTGGGTGCGGCCCTTCGTCGTTTCCGGACAGGCTGTGAAACGTGGGTCTGTTCCGGGCCTTGCTACCCGCAAAGGTCTGTTTCACATGTAGGCCTGTTTCACGTGAAACGTGAGATCCACAGGCTCAGCGCGTCGCTCCGGTGACGATCCACCGTCCCGAGCGGGCGCGCATCCAGAGAGTCACCAGCCTGACCACCATCATCAGAGTCATCGCCCACCACAGCGCCGTGAGGCCACCGCCGAAGGCGGGGACCAGGAGGGCGACGGGAACGAATACTCCCAGAGTGACGAGCATCGCCCAGGCGAGGTAGCGCCCGTCTCCGGCACCCATCAGCACACCGTCCAGGACGAAGACCACTCCGGCGATCGGCTGCGAGAGCGCCACCACCAGCAGGGCGGGAAGCAGCGTGTCCCGCACGGTCGGGTCGCTGGTGAAGAGCGGGATGAACAGGGGACGGGCCAGCACGATCAGGATGCCCAGGACAACGCCGGACATGATGCCCCACTCGACCATGCGTCGGCAGGCCTCGCGTGCACCCTTGGCGTCATTCGCACCGAGGTGGCGCCCGATGATGGCCTGGCCGGCGATGGCGATGGCATCGAGGGCGAACGCGGTGAGACTCCACAGCGACAGGATGATCTGGTGGGCGGCGATATCGGTATCGCCGAGACGGGCCGCGACAGCAGTGGCGATCATCAGGACGGCCCGCAGCGACAGTGTGCGGACCAGCAGGGGCACACCGGCCTGTGCGCTGGCCCTGATGCCGGCGGCGTCGGGGCGCAGGGAGGCCCCGTGGCGCTTCGCTCCTCGTACGACTACGACGAGATAGGCCGCGGCCATGCCGGCCTGGGCGATCACGGTGCCCCAGGCGGAGCCTGCGATACCGAGGCCGAGGCCGTACACGAGGATCACATTGAGAACGCCGTTCGCAGTGAAACCGCCGATGGCTACGTAGAGGGGGGTCCTGGTGTCCTGGAGGCCTCGCAGTACACCGGTCGCGGCGAGGACGACCAGCATGGCCGGGATGCCGAGGCTGGAGATGCGCAGATACGTAGTCGCGTAGGGAGCCGCGGTATCGGAGGCACCGAACACATCGACGAGCCAAGGGGCTGCGGGGAGGAGGGTGCCAACGACTACGGCACCTAGGAGCAGTGCCAGCCAGATCCCGTCCATCCCCTGACGGATCGCGGAGGGAAGGTCTCCCGCACCGACCCGGCGGGCGACCGCCGCTGTGGTCGCGTAGGCGAGGAAGACGAAGATACTCACCGCGGTCATCAGCAGAGCTGCGGCGACTCCCAGGCCGGCCAGCTGAGGTGTTCCGAGATGGCCAACGATGGCGCTGTCGACCAGCACGAAAAGGGGCTCGGCGACGAGTGCGCCGAAGGCCGGTACGGCGAGGGCGATGATCTCCCGGTCGTGCCGTCTGCGGCTGAGCGAGGACGTCGCGGGGGCCTTGGTCATGAGGGCCAATCTAATCTTCCACAGGTAAGAGATGCAATGCCCTTGCAGTCCTTACTTTCGTCACCGTCCGGAGTTCCTCGGTGCACCGTTTGCTGTGAACTTGATCTGAGGGCAAAAGTATTTCTCCCCCACAGCCGGTGGATGGAGAAAGGCCAGGTCAGGGCTGTGGTGCGGGAGGTGCTATGAGTTTGTCCACAGTGCTGTCCCCCGCTCCGTGCACAGGATCGGAGGAGTTCTCCACAGCATCTGGCCTGTCGTCCACATGCCCTGTGGATAACCAGATTGGCTGACGGTGCGGAGGGGCCTACCGTGGTCCGGCGCCCGCACTCCGTTATGGCCTTGGAACCCCGCAGAACTCTTCGCGCCGGAACCGGAGTCGGGCGTCTTGTTTGTCGGTGCCGTGCCGTAAGAAAGAGTGGCACGGCTAGGTCCGCGAAGCGGACGGGAGGAGGTGGCCGGGTGAGTATCCCTGAGCCTTTGGACGACCCCTGGGCCGACACCGGTCCCAGTGACCGTCTGCCCGTTTCCCGTAAGCGCCGCGGTGACGGCAAGGGACGCGACGAACAGCACGACCGGGGCCATGAGAGCAGCTGGGACGGTGGCTCTCCCGGCTTCGAGCGGGTGCCTCCGCAGGACCTGGACGCCGAGCAGTCGGTGCTGGGCGGCATGCTGCTGTCCAAGGACGCCATCGCCGACGTCGTGGAGATCATCAAGGGCCACGACTTCTACCGCCCGGCCCACGAGACCGTCTACACGGCGATCCTCGACCTCTATGCGAAGGGTGAGCCGGCCGACCCGATCACAGTGGCGGCCGAACTGGTCAGGCGCGGCGAGATCACCAAGGTCGGCGGAGCCCCGTATCTGCACACCCTCGTCCAGTCCGTGCCGACGGCGGCGAACGCGTCGTACTACGCGGAGATCGTCCACGAGCGCGCTGTACTGCGCCGCCTCGTCGAGGCGGGGACGAAGATCACGCAGATGGGATACGCGGCCGACGGGGACGTCGACGAGATCGTCAACTCCGCGCAGGCCGAGATCTACGCCGTCACCGAGCAGCGCACCAGCGAGGACTATCTGCCGCTGGGCGACATCATGGAGGGCGCTCTCGACGAGATCGAGGCCATCGGCTCGCGCAGCGGTGAGATGACCGGTGTGCCGACGGGTTTCACGGACCTCGACGCCCTCACGAACGGCCTGCACCCCGGCCAGATGATCGTGATCGCGGCCCGTCCCGCCATGGGTAAGTCGACTCTGGCCCTGGACTTCGCGCGGGCGTGCTCGATCAAGAGCAACCTTCCGAGCGTGATCTTCTCCCTGGAAATGGGCCGCAACGAGATCGCGATGCGACTCCTGTCGGCGGAGGCCCGGGTGGCCCTGCACCACATGCGCTCCGGCACGATGACGGACGAGGACTGGACGCGGCTGGCCCGCCGGATGCCGGACGTATCCGCCGCCCCGCTCTACATCGACGATTCGCCGAACCTCTCCATGATGGAGATCCGGGCGAAGTGCCGCCGTCTCAAGCAGCGCAACGACCTCAAGCTCGTGGTCATCGACTACCTGCAGCTGATGCAGTCCGGTGGGTCCAAGCGGGCCGAGAGCCGCCAGCAGGAGGTCTCGGACATGTCCCGAAACCTCAAGCTGCTGGCCAAGGAACTGGAGCTCCCGGTGATCGCGCTCTCCCAGCTGAACCGTGGCCCCGAGCAGCGTACGGACAAGAAGCCGATGGTCTCCGACCTCCGTGAGTCCGGCTCCATCGAGCAGGACGCCGACATGGTGATCCTGCTGCACCGCGAGGACGCGTACGAGAAGGAGTCACCGCGTGCGGGCGAGGCCGACCTGATCGTGGCCAAGCACCGTAACGGCCCGACGGCGACGATCACGGTGGCGTTCCAGGGTCACTACTCGCGCTTCGTGGACATGGCTCAGACCTGATCCCGGGGCGCGGGTTCTCGTCAGCGGGGCGCGCGGATCAGGCGGCCGGGCCCAGGACCCGCGCGCCGACCACAGGGGCCACGTACACCTGCGGAAACGGGATGTGGGCGTGCGTACGAGCGGGCCCCGTCCACGGTGACGACGGCGCCGGCGAAGTGCAGCACGGGGAGGCCGGGTACTCCGGCCGGGCTGGTGTGTCCGTCACTGCCATGACCCGGTGCGGCGCGAAGGTGACCGGCGGCGGACAGCGATGTCCGTGCGCCCCTGACGGGCGGTCGGTATGCGGGGGTCAGCCAGGCACGATCTGCGTGACCACGCTCTCCACCAGGTCGTCGAGCGCGGTGCCGGACAGCACTCCTGGCAACGTGAAGTGCTCCAGGAGGACGCCGGTCATGGCCAGGTAGAGCGCGCGGAACGTGTCGTGGTCGCCCGGCAGGCCCGCGGCCCGGTAGAAGTCGGCGCCCGCGTCGAACTCCGCGCGCACCGTCTGCGTCAGCTGGACACGGAGCGCCGGCCTGCGAGTTGCTTCCAGGCGCAGTTCGAGCATGGCCAGATAGCCGGTGCGGTCGTCCGCCATGCGCTGGACGAGCCATCGCATCAGGGAGGTGACCAGTTCCCGTGAGGGTCCCGGGCGCAGCGCCTCCTCCACCACTGCGGGGTCGGGTGTCATACGGCTGTTGATCCGGGCCCCCGCCTGCATGAACAGGTCGTCCCGGCTCGCGAAGTAGTTGGACGACGTGCCCACCGGCACGCCGGCCCGGGCGTCCACGGCGCGGAAGGTGAGGCCGCGGGCCCCCTCGTGCGCCAGCACCTCGATGGCGGCGTCGATGAGCGCGGTTCTGCGTTCCGGATTCCTGGCCATGATCGAACTCCCGTCGGTTCTTCTCCTGTGAACGGCTTGCGCAACCACTACATGTGAAGCACTATATGTGACGTGGTTCCAGCTGAGGAACAAGGTGCCGCGACGACAGACGTGCTCATCGGCCGCCAGGCCTACGTGGAACGGAGACCACTTGCGCAAGCTCACCTATTTCATCGCCTGCTCGATCGACGGTTTCATCGGGGACCCGAGCGGCGACGCCACATCGATGTACCGCTTCGTCAACGAGGAGTTCCTTTCCTTCCTCAAGGCGGAGTATCCGGAGACCGTCTCGGCCGAGGGGCGGGAGGCTCTTGGATTCCATGACACGAGGAGTCAGCGGTTCGACACGGTGATCCAGGGACGCTCCAGCTACCAGCTGGCTCTGGACACCGGCGTCACCAGCCCGTACGCCCTTCTTCGCGAGATCGTCGCCTCCCGCACGCTGAAGGAATCCCCGGACGCGAACGTGGAAGTGATCTCCGAGGACCTGGTCGGCCGCGTCCGGGAACTCAAGGCGGAGCAGACAGACCTGGGCATCTGGCTCTGCGGCGGTTCGCAGCTCGCTGGGGAGCTGATCGACGAGGTCGACGAGCTCGTGATCAAAACCTATCCGCTCGTGTACGGCTCAGGCATGCCGATGTTCGGCTCGGACTTCAGAGCCATCGAGTTCACGCTCGACGCCGTACGTACCTTCGACAACGGGGTGTTGGTCAGGACGTACAGCCGAAAGCGCTGAGCCCCGGACCGGCCGGCTCCGTGCGGCCCGGTGGGCGCCACTTCCGCGCGCCGCGAAATCGGCTCGCCCGGTGGCTTCCGCCCGGGTAGTCCTTGACCATGACTTCCTTCAATGACTCCCCCAGCGACCCCCTCGGTGGTCCCGGTGCTGCCCCTGATGACGAGCTGCTCCCGGGTACACGACGTGCCCTGCTGCACCGCATCGCCACGGCCCAGGCCGAAGGCCGCACGCCCTCGTTCGTCGCCGCGGTGCAGCGGGAGGGGCGGACCGTCTGGAACGGCGCGCGCAGTTGCGTGGAGGGACACGACCCCGACGCGGATACGCAGTACAGGATCGGCTCCCTCACCAAGACGTTCACCGCCGTCCTGGTGCTGCGGCTGCGTGACGAGGGGGTACTCGACCTGGACGATCCGGTGGAGAAGTACCTGCCCGGCACAGGGGTCGGGGATGTGACCGTCTTCCAGCTCCTCGGACACAGCGCGGGCCTGGCCGCGGAGTCCCCTGCCCCGTGGTGGGAGCGCACACCCGGGGCCGTGCGTCCCGAGCTGGCCGATGTCCTCGGCGACCGTCCGAAGACGCAGCCGACCGGACGGGGACACCACTACTCCAACCCCGGCTACACCCTGCTCGGCGCACTGGTCGAGGCGGTACGCGGCGCCTCCTGGGCCGAGGTGCTGCGCCAGGAGATCCTGGAGCCGCTGGGGATGCACCGTACGAGCACGCAGCCGGTGCCCCCGCACGCGGGCGGCTGGGCCGTGCACCCCTGGGCGGACGTCATGCTGACCGAACCGGCAGAGGACCTCGGTCTGATGGCACCGGCCGGGCAGCTCTGGTCGACGACCGCCGACCTCCTGAGGTTCGCCGCGTTTCTGGCCGCCGGGGACGAGAAGGTTCTCGGCGCGGAGTCGGTGCGGGAGATGCGAGTGCCTTCGGCCTCGCTCCCGGCGGACGACTGGGACAGCGCCTATGGCCTCGGTCTCCAGGTCGTGCGCAGGGACGGCCGGACGCTCGTCGGCCACACCGGCTCGCTGCCGGGATTCCTGGCCGCCCTCTGGGTCTGTGTGGAGGAAGGAGTCGCCGCAGTCGCGCTCACCAACGCCACGTCCGGGCCGCTCGTCAGTGCGGTTGCCGCCGACCTGGTGCGGATCGTCGCCGATGCGGAGCCCCGTATCCCGGCGCCGTGGCGTCCTCTGCCCGAGATCGACCCCGAGTTGCTGGCGCTGACAGGTCCTTGGTACTGGGGCACGTACGCCTACGTCCTGAAGGTGGCCGCAGACCGGGACGTGGAGCTCCAGCCGTTGCGCGGCACCGGCCGGGGTGCTCGCTTCCGGTCACGGTCGGACGGTACTTGGACGGGGCTCGACGGTTACTACGAGGGGGAGACGCTGCGCGTCGTGCGGAACAGCGAAGGCGCTGTTGACCACCTCGACCTGGGGTCGTTCGCTTTCACACGCGAGCCGTACGATCCGGGCGCGGCTGTCCCTGGCGGTGTGGACCCGGAGGGCTGGCGAGGACTGGCCATCTGAGCCACTGAGTCACGCCATGAGCTCTCCTGCCGTGTTTCACGTGAAACACGGCAGGAGAGCACGCACGTGATTTCGCTGCCGCTGGCCCGGCCGCGTGCGTCCAGCACGGCGAGGGTCTCCCGCTCGGCCGCCCTGAGCCAGGCCTCGTCCAGCCCGTTGCCATCCTCCGCCAAGTGCTTCAGAAGTGTGCGGCGTTCCTTCGCGGCGACGGCCCGTGCGTTGGACGCGTCCACATAGGGAGCGAGGTCCTTGGAGACGGTGAAGAGGGTGTTGCGCATGGACAG
Source organism: Streptomyces finlayi (assembly GCF_014216315.1). Taxonomy (NCBI): domain Bacteria; kingdom Bacillati; phylum Actinomycetota; class Actinomycetes; order Kitasatosporales; family Streptomycetaceae; genus Streptomyces; species Streptomyces finlayi. The sequence goes on along the minus strand of NZ_CP045702.1, from coordinate 3,799,055 downwards.
TAGCCGGACCAGCGACACGTCCTCGTACAGAGCCCGTTCCATCGGTTCGATGCCGGCGCGTATGAGCCGTGCGCACGTGGAGAGGAAAACGGTGGCGGAGTCGGTGGCATGCAGGGCTACGACGGCATCGGCCACCGCCACCACGGAGTCGGTCCGAGCCGACGGCGCGAGCCGATGGCGTCGGCCGAGCCTGATGCGGCGCTGTTCGTCGGTGATGTGCTGCACTGCGGCCCCCAGGGGTTCCGTGCCGGGAGTCAGAGCGTGAGCTTGAACCCGACGTGGCTGGCGGTGAAACCGAGGCGCTCGTAGAAGCGTCGCGCGTCGGTACGGGTGACGTCGGACGTCAGCTGGACCAACTGGCACTCCTGGCGCCGGGATTCGTCCACCGCCCACTGGATCATCTGGGTTCCGAGACCGCTGCCGCGTTCGTCGGCATGGACGCGCACGCCCTCGATGATCGAGCGCGTCGAGCCGCGCCGGGACAGGCCGGGAATGATCGTCAGCTGAAGGGTTCCGACGATCCGCTCCTCGCGCACGGCGACGACGACGTGCTGGTTCGGGTCATCGGCGAGCCGCTGGAGCGCGGTGTTGTACGGAGTGAGGTCGTCCGGCGACTCCCGCTGTGCGCCGAGGGGGTCGTCGGCCAGCATGGCCACGACGGCAGGAAGATCGGAGAGCGCGACAGGACGTATGGAAAGGTCGTTCATAGGGCGCAGAATACGCAGCCGACACGGGTCATGCGGAGACCTTCAGCCGTTCCACAGCGGTGACGAGCGGGGCCAGCTCGGGATCCAGCGCGGCTTCGTCGAGTGCGGCGCGCAGCGCGGTGTCGTTGGTCGGCCGGGCCTCGGCGAGCAGGGCAAGGCCCGCGTCGGTGACGTCGGTGTAGATGCCGCGGCGGTCCGTGTCACAGAGGTACCGGGTCAGCAGGCCGCGGTCCTCGAGCCTGGTGACCAGGCGGGTGGTGGCGCTCTGGCTCAGCACGACCGCGTCGGCGACCTGCTTCATCTGGAGATGCCCGCCGGTGCCGTTGTGCTGCCGGCTCAGGACGTCGAGCAGTGAGTACTCCCGCACGCTGAGGCCGTGGCCTGTCTGCAGGGCACGCTCGATGCGGGCCTCGATCTTCCCGTGGAGCAGGGAGAGCGCGCACCAGCCCTGGGAGAGGGCGGTCAGGGCGGGGTCGGTCGCTGTCATGTCTCTCCTCCGTGTGGAGCCGTGCCTCCAGGATAGGGGACGCCTGCAATAGCCCGCGCCTGCAATCACAGAGAGAGGGAACCAGGCCGCCTCAGCCGGTCGCGACCGTCAGCGGAGCGAACCGCCGCGTCCAGTCACCCGGCAGTTCGGAGCCCCGATAGACCATGACGGCCGTACTGGAGCCCCTCTCCATACCGTGATCGCCGAGCCAGTCGAGCAGTTCCTTGTGGCGTGCGTCGATATCGGTGCGCAGGAGGCGGTCCGTCGTCGCGGCGAGCGCCGTGACGAGGGCTTTCGCCGTGCCGATGTCGCGAGCGGTGAGAGGCCCGATGGAATGGACGTCCCCACTCGGCCAGAGCGCCGCGTAACCGATGAGTGCGCCGGCGTCCTCCGCGACGAGGAACCGGTCGGAGAAGGCAGGGAGCCGCGTGATGATGTGGGTCCGGTCGGCGCCGAACGTATCGGCGTCCAGCCGGAGGATGCGCTGGAGATCATCTGCCGCGGCTGGGCGCGTGGTGACCGTGGTAGCGCCGGGGTTCCTGTCGCGCTCGCCGTCCATCGGCCGGAAATGCCCGGCGACGCGGTCGGCCCGGCCCACTACGGTGAAGCCGAGCTGCTCGTAGAGGGGCTGCCCCTCGGTGGTCGCGTACAAGGCCAGCGGAGTCTCCCCCGACGACTCGATCACGTACTGCATCAGCCGTCGGCCGAGTCCCTGTCCGGCGTGCCGCCCGGCGACGAGCAGCATGCCGATGGCGGCGAGGTCCGTCCCGTTCGGGGTCACCACACAGGCGGCGGCCAGGCCCCTGCCCTCGGGGTCGTCGATGCCGTAGCCCGTCCCGGCGGAAAGGAGCAGTCCCCATCGGTGCTCGTCGCGCGACCACCCGCGGTCCTCGCAGAGATCGGCGCAGGAGACGAGGTCTCCCCGGGTGAGGCGCCGGATGGGTAGTCCGGCGAGCGGGCGAGGCAGTGCGTTGTGCATAGGAGTCAGGCTGTCTGATGCGATGATCGTTCGTCCAGCGCTTTCGCGGATCTGGCCGAGACGCGCAGGCGCCGGCCCCGTCGGGTCAGTCCGCAGGGCGATCCAGATCGTGGCCCAGCCCCACCGATGCCTGGCCAGCTCCCACGGCGTGCCGAGTGCCGGCAGCAGAACGCTGACGAGCGGCAGCAGGGCGACGGTGAGGCGCGGCGAGCTCACGGAAACCGCGACATGGATGACGAGGACACTTCTGCGGGTGCGTCGGTTGAGTGGTTTCACGTGAAACACGCTGTCAAGCGCGCAGCGATCAGTCGTCTGACGGCGGGAGTATCCGCACGTTACTGGCCTCGGCGTACGAGGGCGCGGCGCCGGAGGCCGGGCGGAGCGCTCCCGTAGGCTGGGTCTCCAACGCCTTGGTACACCGCGCACGCCCCGGCGACATGCTGCGGCTGGGACCACCGGCGGGCTCGATGGCGGTCGATCACACCACTTGCAAGGGGCTGCTCAGTCTCGGCGCGGTGGCACGGGCATCGGCCCCTTCAGTGCGCTGGTCGAAGACATGGCCGAACACGGTGACCGGCGACCCGGCGAGGTGTTCTACGGAGCGCGCAGGGACGGAGATGCTGCGAGGCCTCGGTATGCCGGCCGAGCGGATACGGCACGACGCACTGGAGGAACTGCCGGCTCCGGCAGCCGGATGAGAACGCACCCCGGCACCTGCCGGGCGCCAGTCCGGCACCAGCCCGGCACCCGGATGAACGCGCCGTCTCAGGCCAGGTCGGGCGCGTGCATGGCCCGGACCCCTTCGATATTGCCGTCGAGGTAGTGCCGCAGTGACAGCGGTACGAGATGGACCGCGGCGATTCCGATCCGGCTGAAGGGCACCCGTACGATCTCGTACTCCCCGCAAGGGTCGTCGATCTCCGGTCCGTGCCGCCGGGAGGGGTCCATCGACTCCAGTCGGCAGACGAAGAAGTGCTGCACCTTGACGCCCTTCACCCCGCCGCCCGCGATGTGTTCCACCGTGTCCACGAAACAGGGCACGACGTCCGAGATCTTGGCGCCGAGCTCTTCGTCGACCTCGCGGTGCAGGGCGTCGACGACGGTGCGGTCCTCCGGCTCGACCCCGCCGCCCGGCGTGAGCCAGTACGGATCGACCCCTGGTTTGGTCCGCTTGATGAGGATGAGGTCGTCGCCGTCGAGCAGGATGGCACGTGCGGTGCGCTTGACCACAGGACGTTCGGTCATGGCAAGAGAGTGGCCCGTGGAACGCGATCTGAAACGCTCCCCGGCCCACAGGTCACCAGTCGACGGCAGCGCGCACCAGCCACTCGTGCGCCCGCGCGATGCGCGGCATCGTCAGAGTGCCGGTGCGCGCGGCCAGGAAATACGTGCGCAGCGGCGGAACGGGAGGGTCAAGCAGTGCCACGACCTCGCCCCGCTCCAGCGCCGGCCCGCACAGATACCGCGGCAGTACGGCCAGCCCGGCGCCCGACGACACGCACTCCAGAACCGCCCGCAGATCCGGAGTGATCACGGTCGCGGAGGTCGTCGGCCCGCTGTCGAACACGGCGGCCCAGTAGCGCGAGACGAAGGGCAGGCTCTCGTGCACCTCGACCACAGGAAACTGTTCCAGCACCACCGGCCCCTTGTGCCGGAGAGCCCCTGGCCCCAGCTGTCCGGCCCAGCGCGGTGCCGCCACCAGGACGTGCTCCTCGTCGCAGAGCGGCGTCGAGGTGAGCAGCCCGCCGCGCGGACGCGCCGTGGTGATGGCCAGGTCGTGGTGGCCGGCGGCCAGACCTTCCATCGTCTCCCCGGCGTTCGCGCTGAAACGAACTGCGCAGCGCGAGTCCCTGGGAGAGCAGCGGGGTGAGTGCGGGCAGGGCGCGTACGGAGGTGAACTCCGGGGGCCCGGCCAGATGAAGCGTGCGGACCCCCGCCTCCTCGTCGAGCCCGGCCTCGGCGATCTCCACCAGTGCGTCCAGGTGGGGGGCCGCACGGTGTGCCAGCTCGTCGCCGATGCTGGTCGGGGTGACACCACGGGCTCGGCGCAGGAACAGGGGGCGGCCGAGCTGGCGCTCCAGTGTCCGAATCTGCGAGGTGACGGCGGGCTGCGACAGCCCGAGCAGGGCGGCGGCCCGGGTGAACGACCCCGCACGGTGCACGGTGACGAAGGTGCGCAGCAGAGCCAGGTCCACGACCGGCCTCCTCCCGCGCTCACGACGCTTCGGACCCGGACAACCAAAACATGTCGATAGGTCGCTGTCGCTACTGTGATTGGACACTGACGCTGAGTCAACTAGCCTTGGATGAGCGGTTCTTCGCGCGCGGAACCGGGGCGGTCCGAGCCACGAGGGGGGAGGCTCGGGCCGTCTGCCGACAGGTCGACCGGTGCGATGCGGTCTACCGGGATGCCTCGTCGAGCGCGCGCTCCACGTCGGCGAGCAGGTCCTCCGGGTCCTCGGCGCCGACCGAGAAACGGATGAAGCCTTCGGGTACGGCGTCCCCGCCCCAGCGCGCCCGGCGCTCCGCGGTGGACCGAACGCCGCCGAAACTCGTGGCGTCGTCGACCAGCCGCAGTCCGGCAAGGAAGCGCTCGGCCGTCTCCCGGTCGGCCAGCACGAACGACACCACCGAACCGAAGCGCCGCATCTGCCGCACGGCCTTCGGGTACGAGGGATCGTCCGGCAGCCCGGGGTACCGCAGTCCGCTCACCTCTGCGCGCTTGCCCAGTGCCTCGGCGAGTGTGAGGGCGGTCGTGCACTGCCGGTCGATCCGCAGCTGGAGCGTGGACAGGGAACGGTGGGCGAGCCATGCCTCCATCGGCCCCGGAATCGCCCCGACCACCTTGCGCCAGCGCCGCACGGCCGCCGTCAGCCCGGGGTCGCGGCAGGTCACATGGCCGAGCAGGATGTCGCCGTGCCCCGTCATGCCCTTGGTGTCGCTGGCGACCGAGAAGTCGGCCCCCAGCTCCAGCGGACGCTGACCGATCGGGGTGGCCAGCGTGTTGTCGACGGCGACCAGGGCGCCCGCCCCGTGCGCGGCCTCCACGAGCCGTCGTACGTCACAGACATCGAGCCCCGGGTTGGACGGGGTCTCGATCCACAGCAGCTTCGCTCCTTCCAGGAGCGCGAGCTGGGCGTCGCCGGCCGTCGGTGCGGTCCGCACCTCGACCCCGTACGCCTCCAGCTGCTCCCGGACCAGCGGCAGCGCCTGATAGCCGTCGTCAGGCAGCACCACCGCGTCGCCCGTGCGCGTCTGAGACAGCAGGACGGCAGTGATCGCCGCCATCCCGGAGGCGAACACCGTGGTCTCGGCCGTCTCTCCGGGTGCCTCCAGCTCGCTGATGGCACGTTCCAGACGGGTCCAGGTCGGGTTGGTGTCGCGGCCGTAGGTGTACGGGCCGACCGGCTCCCCGGACAGATGGAAGTGTGCGGCGAAGACCGGGCCCGGAAGGGTGGGTTCGTACTGTTCCGGTTCGGGAAGCCCGGCTCGTACCGCCCGTGTCCCGTCGCCCATGGTGGTGCTCATGCCGCGTCCTCACTTCTCTCTCCGGTCCGACACCGGTCCGGCCTGCACTGTTTCAGACGGACTGGATCAGTCCTCGTCGGGGAGTACGACGTTCAGCGCCCAGGAGACGACGGAGATGATCAGACCACCGAGGACGGCGGTCCAGAAGCCCTCGACGTGGAAGCTGAGATCGAACTGTTCGGCCAGCCACGAGGTCAGCATCAGCATCAGGGCGTTGACCACCAGAGTGATCAGCCCCAGCGTCAGGATGAACAGCGGGAGCGTCAGGAGCTGCACTGCCGGCTTGACGATGAAGTTCACCACGCCGAAGAGGAGAGCGACGAGGACCAGCGTCAGCACCTTGTTCCAGGTGTCGTCGCCGGTGAGTGTGATGTCGCTGAGCAGCCAGATGGCCACGGCCAGCGCACCCGCGTTGGCGATCGTCTTGACTACGAAATCCTTCATGTGTCTGATCGTGGCAGACATGATCGGTGGCCGACAGCGGCAGCACGGATACAAGGGGCGGACGGGCGATGAAGGCATTCAGGCTGGATGAACTGGAGGCGGAGCGGGCCGCCAACGACGGCGCCTATCTCCAGTTCGTACGGGAACGCAATATGTCCGTCGGTCTCTACGCGCTGGACGCGGGCCAGCTCGATCCGCAGCAGCCCCACAACCAGGACGAGGTCTACTTCGTCGTGAGCGGCCGTGCGGCGATCACGGTCGGCATGGAGACGACGCAGGTGGGAAGGGGCAGCGTCGTCTACGTACCGGCCGGAGTGGCCCACAAGTTCCACCACATCACCGAGGACCTGCGGGTGATGGTGGTCTTCTCCCCGCCGGAGGGCTGATCCGCCGGAGGGCCGATCGCCTTCCGCAGGTGATCCCTTCCGCAGGCTGATCACCGGAGGGCTGACCCCGCCGGATTCCTGGTCCCTTCCGGAGGGCTTACCCCCGCCGCAGGCCGGCGCGCGCACCCGAGTCCCTAGGGGATTGTTCAGGGGAGTCCAAGGGATCCGGAGCCCCCGCCGGCCACTCCCGCGCCTCTAGCATCGAGGCAGGAACTCATAGAGACGAGGTAAGGACGATGGCGGTGCAGGAGATGTTCGCGGGGATGCCCTGGTGGGTGAAGTGGGTCGCGGTGCCGGTCATCGCGATCGTCGTGTTCGGCGGCCTGATCGCCAGCGTGGTGGGCTTCGTCATCGGTCTGCTCTTCAAGGTGCTGGTTTTCGCCGTTCTGGTCGGTGGTCTGGTCTTCGTCGTACGGAAGTTCATGTCCTCGTCCTCCTCGGATCGTGACTGGTAGTGACGAGCGCCGCGGGACGATTAGCCCAGCTGAGCTAAGTCCCGGACGAAAAGGCGTTTCGGGCGTGCGGTGCCGATACAGTGGCGTATCACTGCCGCCGCCTGGGAAGTAAACTGTCCGTCACCGAATTCACCATTGGTTTGTACGGCAGTGCGGTTTTCGGACCCAGGTTTGTGGCAGTCCGTGGGGGCGGCCCCTGCGGGAGGGCTGACCGCCCGTCACCATGCCTGGGGGTGACCTGTGACCACAGCGACGAATACCGCGGTACCGACATTGATCGGTTCGGTGCAGCGGGCATTGAGGCTGCTGGAGGCTGTGGGCACCCATCGCGACGGGGCGCCCGCGAAGCAACTCGCACGGGAAGCAGGGCTTCCGCTTCCCACCGCCTACCATCTGCTGCGCACGCTGACCCATGAGGGATATCTGCGCCGGGAGAACGGCGTCTTCCTCTTCGGTGAGGCCGCCGAGCGGTTGATCGACGGTGGTGCCGTGCAGAGTCGTCGCAGCGCCATGACCGAGTCGCTCGCGCGCTGGCGCGACGTCATCGGTGTGCCGGTGTACTGCGCCATCTACCGCGAGGGCGAGATCGAACTCATCGCGGTCGCGGACACCCCGGCCAGTCCGGCCGTCGACGAATGGGCCGCGTTCCGCGAGACCGGTCACGCGCACGCGATCGGCCAGTGCCTTTTGAGACAGCTCGACGAGACGGCACGCCAGGATCATCTCGACCGACATCCCGTGGAGCCCTTGACTCGTCACTCTGTGCGAGATCGAGAGTCGCTACTTGAGCGATTGCGATCGACGGAACGCATGGAACCTGTCATCGAGCGACAGGAGTACGCCTTGGGAACGATCTGCGCGGCCATCCCGATCACGGTGGGTACCACCGTGGCGACGATGGCCATTTCGCTGCCCTTTGACCAGCAGGATCGGTTGCTCCCCGCAGTCGAGCAACTACGCGCCGAGGTCACCGATCTCTTGCGTTCACTCGTGCTCTCTATCAGTATCTGAAAAATCACTCCTTGTGATCTGCTATCTCGTGCACCACGATGGCGTCAATAGGGCCACGGGGATCATTCCTGGCCAGTTTCATCTACTGCGGGGTTGAACGATGCGCGAGTCGGTTCAAGCAGAGGTCATGATGAGTTTCCTCGTCTCCGAGGAGCTTTCCTTCCGTATCCCGGTGGAGCTCCGATACGAGGTCGCTGATCCTTACGCGATCCGAATGACCTTCCATCTGCCCGGCGACGCCCCTGTCACCTGGGCTTTTGGTCGTGAGCTGCTACTCGACGGACTCAACAGTCCGAGCGGCGACGGCGACGTGCACATTGGCCCGACCGAGCCCGAAGGGCTTTGTGATGTACACATCCGGCTCCAGGTGGGAGACGACCGTGCACTCTTCCGGGCCGGTACGGCGCCCCTGGTGGCGTTTCTCGACCGGACGGACAAACTGGTCCCGCTCGGTCAGGAGCACACGCTGAGTGACTTCGAGGGGAGCCTGGAAGTGGCGCTGGGCCGGATTCTTGCCAAGGAACAGAACGCCGGCTGAGGAGGCACCCGCCGCTACAGCTTGCGACGACGGCCTCTCCCGGTCCGTGCGGGTGCAGGAGCTCCGGCTTCCGCGCCGAGCCCTGTGCGGTCCGCGGAGACCACCAGCGCCGCGAGCACCGTCGTCACCGGGACCGAGGCGACCAGCCCGATCGAACCGATCAGCGTCCGGACGATCTCCTCCGCCACCAGTTCGCTGTTGGCCACGGTTCCCATGCTGCTCTGCGCGATCGAGAAGAGCAGCAGCAGGGGCAGCGCGGCGCCCGCGTAGGCGAGCACGAGGGTGTTGACGACCGAGGCGATGTGATCGCGCCCGATGCGGATCCCCGCCTTGTAGAGCTTCCGGGCCCCCATCGTCGGGTCCGCCTGGTGCAGTTCCCAGACCGCCGACGTCTGGGTGACGGTCACGTCGTCGAGCACACCGAGCGAACCGATGATGACGCCCGCCAGCAGCAGGCCGCTCATATCGATGTCCGGATAGAGGCCGTGGATGAGACCTGTGTTGTCGTCGGTGTTGCCGGACAGCGCCGCCCAGCCGATGAAGAGCGAGCCGAGCAGGCCGATCAGCAGCAGCGAGATGAGTGTGCCGATGACGGCCACGGACGTACGCGCGGTCAGGCCGTGGCACATGTAGAGCGCGGCCAGCATGATGGCGCTCGCCCCGATCACCGCCACGACCAGGGGATTCGAGCCCTGGAGGATCGCGGGCAGGATGAACAGGGTGAGCACGCCGAACGACACGACGAGTGCGACCAGCGCCATCACCCCGCGCATCCGGCCCACCGCGACGACGACCAGCGCGAAGATCCCGGCGAGCAGTGCCATCGGGAACTTCCGGTCCACATCGGTCACCGAGTACTGGAGGTCACGGGGGGCGTCGGGCGCGTACGCCACGACCACGCCCTGACCCTCGCTCAGCTGCCTCGAGGCGTCCGGCTGGACCACTTCGACGAACTTCCGCCCCTTGTCGTCGCCGCTCGTCACCTCGATCGTGGCCTTCTTGCAGTCCCCCGTCTGCGCGTTGACCGCCTCGCGTCCGGAGGGGGTCGAGGTGTCACCGGTCGGTGGTACCTGGGACGCGTTGACGTCCGCGCAGTCCACGCTGTCGACCTGGACGACCTTGCCGGACTGGGTCTGCCGGTCGAAGCCGACACCTGTGCGCTCGTGAGCGGGTGCGCCACCGGGCCAGAACGCCACGAGGCCGACGACGACCGCGGTGGCGAACGGAATCAGCACGGCCGCGATGACCTTGCGCAGATGCTTGGAGACGGGGGCGGCCGGGCCATGGCTGTGCGAGTGGCCGTGCGGAGGGCCCTGCGGTTCGGGATCGCTTTGGGAGGAGGTCACCGGGCGATCATCGCAAGAACGGGAGGGGCCCCCTATTCAGCACGCCATGAAGAACGCTAGCGTGGTGTCACCTTTGCACACGCGGGAGCTCGGAGCACCGGGCTGAGAGGGCGCTGACCTCCGTACACCGGTACGGAACAGGCTGCGCCGACCGCCGAACCTGTTACCGGGTAATGCCGGCGTAGGGAGTAGGTCTCATGACCACAGCGGACGCACGCACGCCTGCCTCGGAGCAGAACGCGCAGAACGCGCAGGACGCACCGAACAGCGAGGCCGGGAAGTCCATCGGCTGGCACAAGGGATACGTCCAGGGCTCACGCCCGGACCTCCGGGTGCCGGTTCGTCAGGTGCACCTCACCAACGGCAAGGACGTGACGCTGTACGACACGTCGGGGCCGTACACCGATCCCACCATCGACACCGACGTCCGGCGCGGCCTCACGCCGCTGCGGGAGAACTGGATCATCTCCCGCGGAGACACCGAGGAGTACGCCGGCCGCCCCGGCCGCCCCGAGGACGACGGTCTGAAGCACACCTCGCCCCGCGGCGGTCTGCGCAACCTCGACGCGGTCTTCCCCGGCCGTCCGAGGCAGCCGCGCCGCAGCCGCGACGGACGGCCCGTCACCCAGCTCGCGTACGCCAGGCGCGGCGACATCACCCCGGAGATGGAGTACGTCGCGATCCGGGAGAACGTCGAGCCCGAGGTCGTACGCGAGGAGATCGCCGCGGGCCGGGCCGTCATGCCGGTCAACGTCAACCACCCGGAGATCGAGCCGATGATCATCGGCAAGCGGTTCCTGGTGAAGGTCAACGCCAACATCGGCAACTCCGCGGTCACCTCCTCCATCGAGGAGGAGGTGGACAAGATGACCTGGGCGACCAAGTGGGGCGCCGACACGGTCATGGACCTGTCCACCGGCCGCAACATCCACACCACCCGTGAGTGGATCCTGCGCAACGCACCCGTCCCGATCGGCACCGTGCCGCTCTACCAGGCGCTGGAGAAGGTCGACGGCCGTGCCGAGGAGCTGACCTGGGATGTCTACAAGGACACGGTGATCGAGCAGGCCGAACAGGGTGTCGACTACATGACGGTCCACGCCGGCGTGCGCCTGGCGTACGTCCCGCTGACCGCGCGCCGTAAGACCGGCATCGTCTCGCGTGGCGGCTCGATCATGGCGGCCTGGTGCCTCGCGCACCACAAGGAGTCGTTCCTGTACGAGAACTTCGAGGAGCTCTGCGAGATCCTCGCGACGTACGACGTGACGTACTCGCTGGGCGACGGGCTGCGACCCGGTTCGATCGCCGACGCCAACGACGAGGCCCAGTTCGCCGAACTTCGCACGCTCGGCGAGTTGAACACCGTCGCCAAGCGGTTCGGTGTCCAGACGATGATCGAGGGCCCGGGCCATGTCCCGATGCACAAGATCAAGGAGAACATCGACCTCCAGCAGGAGATCTGCGAGGAGGCGCCGTTCTACACGCTCGGCCCGCTGACCACGGATGTAGCCCCCGCGTACGACCACATCACCTCGGGCATCGGCGCGGCGATGATCGCCTGGTGGGGTACTGCGATGCTCTGCTACGTCACGCCCAAGGAGCACCTGGGCCTGCCCAACCGGGACGACGTGAAGACCGGTGTCATCACGTACAAGATCGCGGCCCATGCGGCGGATCTCGCCAAGGGGCACCCGGGCGCGCAGGACTGGGACGACGCGTTGTCGGACGCGCGGTTCGAGTTCCGCTGGGAGGACCAGTTCAACCTGGCGCTCGACCCGGACACCGCACGGGAGTTCCACGACGAGACGCTGCCGGCCGAGCCGGCGAAGACGGCCCACTTCTGCTCCATGTGCGGACCGAAATTCTGCTCGATGAAGATCTCGCACGACATCCGGCGTGAGCACGGGGACTCGCAGGCGGAGATCGAAGCGGGCATGGCGGAGAAGTCGAGGGAGTTCGCGGCGGCCGGCAACCGGGTCTATCTGCCGATCGCGGACTGACCCCAGGCGTCACCGCACGAACGGAAGACGGCGCCGACCGGAGCACCTCGTGCTCCGGTCGGCGCCGTCTTCGCGTGTACGGCGGCCGACGATCGTGCCCGGTGGCTCATTCAAGACGTCGTATGCCCAACTGTCCGAGTTGCGACGGCCACTGGGCCTCGGTAGGGACACGGTAACGCGGCAGGTAGATGTACGTTTCCGCTGCGCCCGGTCAGGACTTGACCCCTTCCTTATCTGTGCCTTACGTTCCGCCTTACTTGGCTCAAATTGTGCGCCCCTGAAGCAGGGGCCTGGGGAGGGGAACGCAGTGAACTGGTATCTGGACGTGCTCAAGAACTACGCGGGCTTCAGCGGGCGTGCGCGCCGCAAGGAGTACTGGATGTTCGTGCTCTTCAACTGCCTCGCGGCCCTGGTGCTCGTGGGCATCGGCTTCGTGATCGAGACGCAGATCCCGTACATCATCTACATCCTCGCCGTGCTGGTTCCGGCACTTGCCGTGATGGTGCGCAGGCTGCACGACACCGGCCGTTCGGGCTGGTGGATGCTGATCTCGTTCGTGCCGCTGGTTGGCGGGATCATGCTGCTGGTCTTCCTCGCCTCGGACGGCAAGCCGGAGGCGAACGCGTACGGGGAGAACCCGAAGCTGGCTCCGCAGGCGGTCTGATCAACTTCTCGTCGCACAGGCCGGGGCAGCCGAGAGGCTGCCCCGGCCTTGTGCGTTCCGGCCCCGCAAACAGCGGCTACTCCGGCTGGTGTTCGGGGCCGCCGAAGTCCGGACTGGTGAAGTCCGGGCTGGTGAAGGTCGGCCGCGGGCCGGCCGACGGTCCCTCGGACGGGCCGGAGAAATCCGGTCTGCTGTAGCCGATCTTCGGGATGCGGTTCGGGGAGCGGTGCGGCGTCCGAGAGGCGGCACCCGCGGTCGGGTCGGCGAGGGCGTCCCGCAGGAACGGCAGGATGCCGCGCTCCAGCAGGGCATGGCGCCACGCCTCCCTGGCGCGTGCCACATCGTCGGGCAGCTCCTCCTCGGGGTCCTCGGCGGGCAGCGAGGTGGCTCCGTTGCGCAGGGCCGCGAGCAGCAGTCCCACGGCGGCGGCCAGGGTGGCGGTCGCGGCGACCGCGGCGAAGAACCAGCCCGCGGTGACCATCGTGGCGGCTATCGCGAGGTCCGGTCCGAGTGCCTGGAGCAGATAGCCGACGAGCAGGAAGATCACGGCGGCGGCACCGGAGAGGACGGGTGCCAGGGCGGTGACCACGGCGCCGATGCCCGCGCCCGTCCCGTGGGTGTCGTCCGGCCCCGGCCCGAAGGCCGGATCACCGGCGGGGCCGCGCAGTTCGTCGCGGGCCTTCACATAGTGCTCGTACTCGGTGACGGCGGCCGCCGTGATGAGGTCCGTGGCGTTCAGCGCCATGGTGCGTAGCTGTTCCGGATTGAGCCGGTCACCGACCCCGTCCAGAGCAGGGTGTTCATGAGCATGACGCAGCGCGTCATCGAGAATCCGCTCGTACTCGGGGCGGTCCTCGGCCAGCAGGTGCGGAGCGCTTTTCATGTGCATCCCCCGATGCTCCGTAGGGCCTGACTGACCGCGTGAACCGGGCAATTGGGCAGAAACGGAGGAGAGCCTGCGACTGATACGCCGATGGTAGAGCGCCCACGGCACGGGGTGACAGGGGGTTGCCGTAAATAGGCCCGGTGATCCGCGAGGTCAGGTCAGGGATGCGTCTTCCCCGGACTCCTTCATCCATGCAGGGGGAGTTGGACCACCAGTAGCTTTCCGGCCATGGTCACGCCGCCGTCCATCGCGATGGCGAGCCCGTCGGCGTACACGTGCGGGCCGTCCACGACGGGGCGCGAACTGTCCTCGCCGTCCTCGGAACCGACCTCGCCCAGCAGATACGGAATGGGGCTGTGACCATGGACGACGCGCTGTCCGCCGTACGTCGCCATCAGCTCGCGCACGGCCTCTGCGCCGCCCTCGTCGCGGAAGGCGAACCGCTTGGTCAGCTTGCGGAAGACATCCCAGCACTCGTCGGCGTTGTTGCGCGTGAGAATGGCGTGCACCGTGTCGTTGACGTCCTCGATGGTGGAGCCGTAGTCGAGGTAGGCCGTCGTGTCGGAGTGCATCAGCAGGTGCCCGTCCTCCTCGACGACCGCGTCGAGCCGGGACATCCACTGGAGGTGGACGTCCTGGAGCCGGTCCATGTCGGTCTTCTGGCCGCCGTTGAGCAGCCAGGCCGCCTGGAAGGTCGCGGTGCCCGCCCCGGAGTTCACCGGGGTGTCGCCGAACCGCTTGGCGCCGATGAGCAGTAGTTCGTGATTGCCCATCAGGGCCTTGCAGTAGCCGCCGGCGGCCGCGGCCTCGGCGGAGAGCCGCATCACGAGGTCGATGACACCGATGCCGTCAGGACCGCGGTCCGTGAAGTCACCCAGGAACCAGAGCCGGGCGTTGCCCGCGGCCCAGGCGCCGTCGGCGTCGGTCAGGCCCTGTTCGGCCAGGGCGGCGACGAGCTCGTCCAGATAGCCGTGGACGTCGCCGACGACGTAGAGCGGACCCCGCTCCGCGTCGGCGGCCGGCCGCTGGCCGGGAACGGGGCGCACCTCGACGGTGTCCTCGCGCCTGATCACCGGCAGATCGCGCTCGGTGGGCGTGTAGCCCTCCGGCGGGCCGTCGTGCATCGTCACGCTGCCGGGATGTGGCGAGCGCTGGGGCACGGGCGTCTGCGCATACGGCGGAACGCGAAAATCGCGCAACGTCGCCGTCCGCACCACGGGTTCCTGACCGGCCCCCTGAGTCATCGACCCCTCCACCACCGTCGCGCCGCCGCACACCTGACGGGCCCTGCCTGGTAGAGGTGGTCCGCGGTGTCGTGCGCCCATCATAGGAATGCGGATCGTGCTGTGTGACGCACCAGGGGTGGTGAATCCGCCCGCACCTACGGTTCACCGGTCGATTGGTCCGGATTGTTGCGATCAATCCCCGGCCGGGGAGCGTGGTGCGCTGACCGTGGTGCGTGGCGGGCGGCGCTGTGACGAGGTCCGGACGATGAGCTCGGTCGGTATCACCTGTTCGAGGGGACCGTCGTGTTCGACGCCCTCGATGGCGTCGATGAGGAGCTGGACCACTGCCGTGCCGATTCTGCGTGGCTTCAGGGAGAGCGTGGTGATGGGCGGTTCGGTGCTCGCGTACACGGTGGACTCGCTGCAGCAGACCAGCAGCAGGTCCTCGGGGACGCGCAGACCGTACCGGCGGGCGGCCGCCAGCAGATCCGTCCCGTTGGGGTCGAAGAGCCCGTACACGGCGTCGGGCCGGTCCGGGCGGGCCAGGAGGCGGTCGGCCGCCACCGCGCCCGCACAGGGGTCGTGGGCGGGGTAGGACTCGTACACCGGGTCCTGTCCCACGCGCTCGCACCAGTGGAGGTAGGCAGTGGTCGAAAGCCGGGTGTACGTGTCGGTGGTGGTGCCGGTCAGCAGGCCGATGCGGCGGGCTCCGGCGGCGGCGAGATGGTCGAGGAGGTCGAGGACGGCGGCCCGGTGGTCGTTGTCCACCCAGGCGGTGACCGGGAGTGACCCGGCCGGGCGGCCGTCCGAGACGACCGGGACGCCTTGGCGCACGAGTTCGGTGACGACCGGGTCCTGGTCGGAGGGGTCGATGACGACGGTGCCGTCCAGCGCGACGTTCGACCAGACGTCGACGGTGCTGTGGCGGGAGGTGGCGGGAAGGATGACGAGGGCGTAACCGCGGGCGAGCGCCGCGGACGTCGCGGCTCTGGCCATCTCGGCGAAGTACGCGAATTCGGTGAAGGTGAAAGGTTCATCCCCGTACGTGGTCACGGTCAGGCCGATCAGCCCCGACTTGCCCGTACGGAGGGTTCGGGCCGCGGCGGACGGGCGGTAGCCCAGACGCTCGGCGACCTCGCGGACATGGCGGCGGGTGGCGTCCGGGAGCCTGCCCTTGCCGTTGAGCGCGTCGGAGACGGTCGTGATGGAGACCCCGGCCGCGGCGGCTACATCCCGGATGCCCGCCCGTCCTTGCCGGCCGTTGCGCCGGGGCGTCTCTGTCCGGCTCACCTGGTGCTTCCCTGCTGCTGTCATGGCGAGCCGATAGTAGGGCTCGGGCGGGTGGTTGGGCCGGTCGCATATTCACCCGTCAACAGTCACGTTTCTGCATGATCATTTAGCGTTAAATGCCTTGGAAATCAAGGGAGTTGACGGGTCTACTGCCAGTGTGTCATGTGTCGAAGTGGATGGGCCTGCCGAATGATCGATGTCTCGAAGAGGTCTCAACTCACCTCTTCGAGGGATGCGCGCCACGGAGTGAGCCACCGGCGCGCGACAGAAAGTGAAACGCTCCCCCTCGCCGGGCCGGCGGGCGGGGACCATTCCGTGTACTTCCCGGCACAGGGGACGAATCCCGGCTCCCGGCATTCGCAGCGGCGCCCAATCCTCATAAGGTGAGCAGTATTGATGTGCACGGACGGTCGAGGAGGACCTGCGGTGAGCGAAACGAGCCCTAAGCTGCGCGCCGAGCTGGACGGTGTGCCCGCCTATGTGCCGGGCAAGGCGGCGGCGGCCGGCGGGCCGGTCGCCTTCAAGCTGTCCTCCAACGAGAACCCGTTCCCGCCGCTGCCGGGTGTGATGGAGTCCGCGCTCGCCGCCGCCGCGAACTTCAACCGCTACCCGGACATGGCCTGTACCGGTCTGATGAACGAACTGGCGGACCGGTTCGGTGTGCCTGTCTCGCACCTGGCCACCGGTACGGGATCGGTCGGGGTGGCTCAGCAGCTGCTCCAGGCCACGTCCGGCCCGGGGGACGAGGTCATCTACGCGTGGCGCTCCTTCGAGGCGTACCCGATCATCACGCAGGTCAGCGGCGCGACCTCGGTGAAGGTGCCGCTGACCGACGGTGATGTGCACGATCTGGACGCGATGGCGGACGCGATCACCGACCGGACGCGCATGATCTTCGTCTGCAACCCGAACAACCCGACGGGCACGGTGGTCCGCAGGGCCGAGCTCGAACGGTTCCTGGACCGGGTCCCGAGCGATGTGCTGGTGGTGCTCGACGAGGCGTACAAGGAGTTCATCCGGGACGTCGAGGTGCCCGACGGCATCGAGATCTACCGGGAGCGGCCCAATGTCGCGGTACTGCGCACCTTCTCCAAGGCGTACGGCCTGGCCGGTCTGCGGGTCGGGTTCGCGGTGGCCCACGAGCCCGTCGCCGCCGCCCTGCGCAAGACGGCCGTCCCCTTCGGGGTCAGCCAGCTCGCCCAGGACGCGGCCGTGGCCTCGCTGCGTGCCGAGGACGAGCTGATGGGCCGGGTCGGCACGCTCGTCTGCGAGCGCACCCGTGTGTACGAGGAGCTGCTGCGGCAGGGCTGGACGGTTCCGGAGTCCCAGGCGAACTTCGTCTGGCTGCGGCTCGGGGAACGTACGGTCGATTTTGCGGCGGCGTGCGCGCGGGCCGGGGTGATGGTCCGGCCGTTCGCGGGCGAGGGAGTACGGGTCACGATCGGGGAGGCCGAGGCCAATGACGTGTTCCTCAAGGTGACGGAGTCGTACCGCAACGCGTGGTGAGCGGTGGGCGCGGCCGCTGAGGCTTCGCCCGGTGTGTGCCGGTGGCCCCGGACCTCGACTGCCGGGGTCCGGGGCCACCGTGCTGTGCGGGGTCCGGGTGTCCGGAATGGCTGGAAGGGGCCCCGATCGAACGTCCCGAAAGTGTGTGCGCAATAATGCTTGTGAATGTGAACGCGTTCACAAGCGTGTCCCGGTTCCTCCCTTGATCAGCGGGGCAACAGGGGGCAAAGCGCCCGGTGAACACGGCCCCGAAAGGAGAACGACGACGTGGACCTAGCTCTGGCGCCGGAAACCCTGGCGCGATGGCAATTCGGCATTACGACCGTCTACCACTTCCTGTTCGTCCCTCTGACGATCTCCCTCGCCGCGCTCACGGCCGGCCTGCAGACCGCCTGGGTGCGGACGAGCAACGAGAAGTACCTCAGAGCCACGAAGTTCTGGGGGAAGCTCTTCCTGATCAACATCGCCATGGGTGTCGTCACCGGCATCGTCCAGGAATTCCAGTTCGGCATGAACTGGTCGGACTACTCCCGCTTCGTCGGCGACATCTTCGGTGCCCCGCTCGCCTTCGAGGCGCTGATCGCGTTCTTCTTCGAGTCCACCTTCATCGGACTGTGGATCTTCGGCTGGGACAAGCTGCCGAAGAAGATCCACCTCGCCTGCATGTGGATGGTCTCGCTCGGCACCGTCCTCTCCGCGTACTTCATCCTGGCGGCCAACTCCTGGATGCAGCACCCGGTGGGCTACCGCATCAACGAGGCACGCGGCCGCGCGGAGCTCACCGACTTCTGGGCGGTACTCACGCAGAACACCGCGCTCACCCAGTTCTTCCACACCATCACGGCCGCCTTCCTCGTCGGCGGCGCGTTCATGGTCGGCATCGCGGCCTTCCACCTGGCCCGCAAGAAGCACATCCCCGTCATGCGGACGTCCCTGCGGCTCGGGCTCGTCACCGTCGTGATCGCCGGTCTGCTCACCGCTGTCAGCGGGGACCGGCTGGGCAAGGTGATGTTCAAGCAGCAGCCGATGAAGATGGCCGCCGCCGAGGCGCTCTGGGACGGACAGAACGGCGCGCCCTTCTCGATCTTCGCGTACGGGGACGTCAGCAAGGGCCACAACTCCGTGGAGATCTCGATTCCCGGAGTGCTGTCCTTCCTCGCCGACGACACCTTCGACTCGTACGTGCCCGGCATCAACGACATCAACAAGGCCGAGCAGGAGAAGTACGGCCCCGGCGACTACCGGCCCAACATCCCGGTGGCCTTCTGGAGCTTCCGCTGGATGATCGGCTTCGGCATGGCGTCCTTCGGTCTGGGGCTGCTCGGACTGTGGCTGACCCGGAGGAAGTTCCTGCTGCCTGAAGCGATGAGGACCAGTGAGGACGAGGTGCCGCGTCTGGTCCTGTTCCGGAACAAGGCGCTGAGCCCCAAACTCACCAAGCTCTACTGGCTCGTCGCCCTGTGGACGCTGCTCTTCCCGCTGATCGCCAACTCCTGGGGCTGGATCTTCACCGAGATGGGGCGCCAGCCCTGGGTCGTGTACGGCGTGCTCAGGACCCGCGACGCGGTCTCCCCCGGCACCTCGCCGGGCGAGGTGATCGCCTCGATGACCCTCTTCACCCTGCTCTACGCGGTGCTCGCCGTGATCGAGGTCAAGCTGCTCGTGAAGTACATCAAGGCCGGACCGCCGGAACTCACCGAGGCCGACCTCAACCCGCCCACCACGATCGGCGGTCACGACGACCGGGACGCCGACCGCCCCATGGCGTTCTCCTACTGAGAGCCGAGGAGCTGAGAGATGGAACTCCACGACGTCTGGTTCGTCCTCATCGCCGTCCTCTGGATCGGCTACTTCTTCCTGGAGGGATTCGACTTCGGTATCGGCGTCCTCACCAAGGTGCTGGCCCGCGACCGCAAGGAACGCCGGGTACTGATCAACACGATCGGCCCCGTCTGGGACGGCAACGAGGTCTGGCTGCTCACCGCGGGCGGCGCGACGTTCGCCGCCTTCCCGGAGTGGTACGCCACGCTCTTCTCCGGGTTCTATCTGCCGCTGCTGGTCATTCTCCTGTGCCTGATCGTGCGCGGAGTCGCCTTCGAGTACCGGTCGAAGCGGCCTGAGGACACGTGGCAGACCAACTGGGAGCACGCGATCTTCTGGACCTCGCTGATCCCGGCCGTGCTCTGGGGCGTGGCCTTCGGCAACATCGTGCGCGGCGTGAAGATCGATGCCGACATGGAGTACGTCGGCAGTCTCGGGGACCTGCTCAACCCGTACGCCCTCCTGGGCGGGCTGGTCACGCTCTTCCTCTTCACGTTCCACGGCACGGTGTTCGCCGGTCTCAAGACGGTCGGGGACATCCGGGAGCGGGCCCGCAGGCTCGCGCTCAAGCTGGGGCCGGTCACCGCAGTCCTCGCGCTCGTCTTCCTCACCTGGACCCAGCTGGACAACGGTGACGGCTGGAGCCTGCTGGCCATGATCGTCGCGGCCGTGGCGCTGGTCGCCGCGATCGTCGCGGTCGCGGTGGGGCGCGAGGGCTGGTCGTTCGCCCTCTCGGGCCTGACCATCGTCGCCGCGGTCGCCATGCTGTTCCTGACGCTCTTCCCGAACGTCATGCCGTCCTCGCTGAACGAGGCCTGGAACCTCACGGTCACCAACGCCTCGTCCACTCCGTACACCCTGACGATCATGACCTGGTGCGCGGGCATCGCCACTCCTCTCGTCCTGCTCTACCAGAGCTGGACCTACTGGGTGTTCCGCAAGCGCATCGGTACCCAGCACATCGCCGATGCGCCTCACTGACCGCACCGGCCGCAGCGAGCTCTCTGGGGGCTGTTTCACGTGAAACCGATCGACCCGCGTCTGCTCCGGTACGCCCGGGCCACCCGCCTCTTCCTGGCTGCCGTGGTGGCACTCGGGCTCGTCGGGGCGGCGCTGGTGGTCGCCCAGGCGATGCTCATCGCCGAAGTGGTGGTGGGCGGGTTCGAGGAGGGGCTGTCCCTCTCCGGGCTCCGCACCCCCCTGCTGCTGCTCGCCGCTGTCGCGGTGGGCCGGGCCGTGGTGGCCTGGCTCACCGAACTGGCCGCGTACCGGGCCGGTGCGGCGGTCAAGTCCGAGCTGCGCGGCCGGCTCATGCAGCGGGCCGGGCAGCTCGGCCCCGACTGGCTGAGCGGTCAGCGCACCGGCTCCCTGGTGGCGCTCGCCACCCGGGGCGTGGACGCGCTGGACGACTACTTCGCGCGCTATCTGCCGCAGCTGGGGCTCGCGGTGGTCGTTCCGCTCGCGGTCCTGGCGAGGATCGTCACGGAGGACTGGGTCTCCGCCGCGATCATCGTGGTCACGCTGCCCCTCATCCCGCTCTTCATGATTCTGATCGGCTGGGCCACCCAGTCCCGGATGGACCGACAGTGGAGGCTGCTCTCCCGGCTCTCGGGTCACTTCCTCGACGTGGTCGCCGGCCTGCCGACGCTGAAGGTCTTCGGGCGCGCCAAGGCGCAGGCCGAGTCGATCCGCGGCATCACCTCGGAGTACCGGCAGGCCACCCTGCGGACCCTGCGGATCGCGTTTCTCTCGTCGTTCGCCCTGGAACTCCTGGCGACCCTGTCGGTGGCCCTCGTCGCCGTGACCATCGGTATGCGGCTCGTCCACGGCGAACTGGACCTCTACACCGGTCTGGTGATCCTCATCCTGGCGCCGGAGGCGTATCTGCCCATCCGGCAGGTCGGGGCGCAGTACCACGCGGCCGCCGAAGGGCTCTCGGCCGCGGAGGAGATCTTCGCGGTGCTGGAGACCGAACCCCGGGCAGCCGGCACGCGGGACGTCCCCGCGATGACCAGGCTGGAGCTCGACGGGGTGACAGTCCGCCACGCGGGCCGCAGCGAACCGTCACTGGACGGCGCGTCCCTGGTGGTGGAGCCGGGGGAGACCGTCGCCCTCGTCGGAGCCAGCGGAGTCGGCAAGTCCACGCTCCTTCAGGTGGTGCTGGGCTTCTCGGCACCCGACGAGGGACACGTACGGGTCGGCGGGACCGATCTGGCCGAGCTCTCCCCGGAACGCTGGCGCGAACGGATCGCCTGGGTGCCTCAGCGCCCGCATCTCTTCGCCGGCACGATCGCCGAGAACGTTCGCCTGGCCCGTCCGGACGCGGACGACGCGGCGGTGGCGGCGGCGCTGCGTGACGCGGGAGCGGCCGGCTTCGTCGCGGACCTCCCGCAGGGAGCGCTGACACAGCTCGGCGAGGACGGCGCCGGGCTCTCGGCGGGGCAGCGGCAGCGCCTCGCCCTGGCCCGCGCGTTCCTCGCCGACCGGCCCCTTCTCCTGCTCGACGAGCCGACCGCGAGCCTCGACGGGGAGACGGAGGCCGGGATCGTCGAGGCGGTAGGGCGGCTGGCGGCGGGCCGGACGGTGCTCCTCGTCGTACACCGTCCGGCGCTGCTGTCGGTCGCCGACCGGGTGGTGACGCTGGAGCGGCGGGACGCCCGGACCGGCGCGGCGGTGGTCCAGGACGTGGAGACCGGGCGCCCGCCTGTGCCGCGGCCCGGCGAACCCTCTCTGACCGAGGTGTCCGAGGAGGTGTCCGACGGCGTGCTCAAGGACACCGCCCCCGGGGCGGGGCACGTCCTGTCCCGGGTCAGGGAGGCCGCCGGTGCGCAGCACAGGAAACTGGGTCTGGCCCTGCTGCTCGGCAGCCTCGCCGTGGGCTCGGCCGTCGGGCTGATGGCCGTGTCGGGGTGGCTGATCTCGCGCGCGTCGGAACAGCCGCCGGTGCTCTACCTGATGGTCGCCGTCACCGCGACCCGCGCCTTCGGCATCGGCCGCGCGGTCTTCCGGTACGCCGAGCGCCTCGTCTCGCACGACGCGGTGCTCAGGATGCTCGCGGAGCTGAGGGTCGCCGTGTACCGGGGGCTGGAGCGGATCGCTCCGGCCGGTCTGCGTACGACGCGGCGCGGTGACCTGTTGTCACGTCTCGTGGCCGATGTGGACGCGCTGCAGGACTACTGGCTGCGCTGGCTGCTGCCCGTCGGTACCGCGGTCGTCGTGGGCACGGCGGCCGTCGGATTCACCGGCTGGCTGCTCCCGGAGGCGGGTGCCGTTCTCGCCGTCGGTCTGCTGCTGGCCGGGGTGGGCGTGCCGCTGGTCAGCGGTGCGTGTGCCCGGCGCGTGGAGCGTCAACTGGCGCCCGCGCGGGCCACGCTGGCCACCAGGGTCACCGATCTGCTCACCGGGACGGCCGAGCTGACGGTCGCCGGTGCGCTTCCCGCCCGTGGGCGGCAGGTGCGCGAGGCGGATGCCGACCTCACCCGTATCGCCTCCCGCGCGGCGACCGCGACCGCGCTCGGCGGCGGGCTCTCCGCCTTGGTCTGCGGCCTCACGGTGGTCGGCGCGGCACTCGTCGCGCTTCCGGCGGTGTACGACGGGCGGCTGGCGGGCGTGGCGCTCGCGGTGGTGGTGCTGACGCCGCTGGCCGCCTTCGAGGCGGTGACGGGGCTGCCGCTCGCCGTGCAGTACCGAGGGCGTGTGAAGCGGAGCGCGGAGCGTGTGTACGAGGTCCTGGACGCCCCGGTGCCGGTACGGGAGCCCGTCACACCCGCCGCCGCGCCCGGTTCGCCGTTCCCGCTGGAGGTACGGGGACTGTCCGCCCGGTACGCGGGAGCGTCGCGGGACGCCCTCGAGTCCGTCGATCTGACGCTCGTCCCCGGCAGGCGCATCGCCGTGGTCGGTGCCTCGGGCTCGGGCAAGTCGACGCTCGCCCAGGTCCTGCTCCGCTTCCTGGACGCGCGGGCCGGGACGTACCGGATCGGCGGTGTCGAGGCGGAAGCACTGGACGGCGACACCGTCCGTACGTACGTGGGGCTGTGTGCCCAGGACGCCCATGTCTTCGACAGCTCCGTACGTGAGAACCTGCGCCTCGCCCGTACCGGAGCGACGGACGGCGAGCTGCGGGACGCTCTCGCGCGGGCCCGCCTGCTGGACTGGGCCGATGCCCTGCCCGACGGGCTCGACACCCTGGTGGGTGAACACGGCGCCCGGCTCTCCGGCGGCCAGCGGCAGCGGCTCGCGCTCGCCCGCGCGCTCCTCGCCGACTTCCCCGTACTCGTCCTGGACGAGCCGGCGGAGCACCTCGATCTGGCGACGGCCGACGCGCTGACGGCGGACCTGCTGGCGGCCACCGAAGGCCGTACGACCGTCCTGATCACGCACCGCCTGGAGGGACTCGACGCCGTGGACGAGGTGCTCGTGCTGGACGCGGGCCGCGTGGTGCAGCGCGGTGCGTACGCCGATCTCACGGGGGTGGACGGGCCCTTGCTCCGGATGCTGGAGCGCGAGCGGGAGAGCGTGCCCGTCTGACGGAGGGCGTCCGGGCGGGCCGGCACGGACCCACCCGACTTTCCATGGCAAATAGGACTAATTAGGCTCACTGTATGGCAGAGCCGGACCCGAAGGACCCACTCGAAGCCGCGACCCGGGCCACGCGCAGCCTGCAGGATCTTTCCACCGAACTCACCGCCCGCGTCCCGCAGCTGCTGGAGGCCATGCGCTCGGTCGGTACGGGCCTGGAACTGCACTCCACCCTGGACCGCATCTGCGAGACGGCTGCCGAACTCGCCGGTGCCCGCTATGCGGCCATCGGTGTCGTCGACGCCACCGGAGAGGGGCTGTCCGACTTCGTCACCTACGGCGTACCGGCGGACGTGGCCCGGGAGATCGGACACCGGCCCGACGGACACAAGGGCCTCCTGTGGGCGCTGATCCACGACTCCGTACCGCTCAGGCCGGCCGACCTGACCGCCGACCCCCGGTCCGCCGGATTTCCGCCGGGCCACCCACCGATGCGTACGTTCCTCGGGGTGCCGATCCGCGTCCAGGGCGAGATCTTCGGCAATCTCTACCTGGCGGGGAAGCACGGTGGGACGGAGTTCAGCGACTACGACCTGCACATGGTCCGGGTGCTCGCCACCGAGGCCGGGATCGCCATCGGCAACGCCCGGCTGTACGAGGCGGCGCGGCAGCGCGAGCGGTGGATCGACGGATCGGTGGCCGTCACGACCGCGCTCCTGTCCGGCGGTCACGCCGAC
This sequence comes from Streptomyces finlayi, assembly GCF_014216315.1. Taxonomy (NCBI): domain Bacteria; kingdom Bacillati; phylum Actinomycetota; class Actinomycetes; order Kitasatosporales; family Streptomycetaceae; genus Streptomyces; species Streptomyces finlayi. Next base: position 3,774,526 of record NZ_CP045702.1, on the reverse strand, counting down.
GACGCGCTGTCGGTCGTCGCGGAACAGGCCCGTCGACTCGCCGACGCGGCGGCGGGGATGGTGCTGCTGCCGACGGCGGAGGGCGGGCTGGAGATCGTCGCGGTCGACGCCGAGGACCCGTCCGACTCGCTGGGCGTCATCATTCCGGCGGAGAGCACCGTCGTGGCCGCACTCCTCGACGGCCAGGCCGTCTTCGTGGAGGACTCGGCCTCCGACGCGCGCATGACCACCGGACTGGCCGGCCGGTTCGGCCCGAGCATGCTGCTGCCCCTGCACAGCGGCGGCCGGGTCCTCGGTGCGCTCGCTACGCCGCGCGGCCCGGGGGCACGCCCCTTCACGGAGTCCGAGAGGACACTCGCCACTCAGTTCGCCTCGCAGGCCGCACTCGCGCTGATGATGGCCGAGGCGCAGCGCGACCGTGAACGGCTCGCGGTGTACGAGGACCGGGACCGGATCGCCCGTGACCTCCACGACCTCGTCATCCAAAGGCTGTTCGCCACCGGAATGATGCTGGAGAGCGCTCAGCGCGGGTCCGTCGTACCCGAGGTGCGAACCGGAGTCGGACGGGCCGTCGACGAGCTGGACGTGACGATCCAGGAGATCAGGACGGCCATCTTCGCACTACAGCAGGAACCGGCCGAGGTGCCTTCGGGACTGCGTACGCGCGTCCTGCGGGAGATCAACATGGCCGCGGTGCCGTTGGGCTTCAAGCCGTCGCACCACTTCGTCGGCGCGGTCGATTCACTCGTGGGCGAACGCACGGGGAAGAACCTCATCGCGGCCCTGCGCGAGGCACTGTCCAACGCGTTCCGCCATGCCGGTGCCTCCCTGATCGACGTGGTCGTCGACGCGACCGTCACGCTGCCGGACGGGCGCGAAGGGGTACGCCTCTCGGTCGCGGACGACGGGGTGGGCATTCCGGAGGGCGGGCGGCGCAGTGGTCTGCGCAACCTGGCCCGCCGGGCGGAGTCGCTGGGCGGCACGAGCTGGTTCGGCCCCGGGATCGGAGAGGACGGGGGTGGGGGCGGGGCGACGGTGGTGTGGGAGGCGCCTCTGTGAGGACGGCCCGCAGGGAAGTCGGCCCAGCGAGGTGAGGCTGGTCAGCGGAGGGCCAGAATCCGTTCGATGACGACGGCCACGCCGTCCTCGTTGTTCGTGAGCGTCCGGCCGGAAGCGGCGTCCAGCGCGTCGGGATGGGCGTTGCCCATCGCGAACGAGGCGCCCGCCCATCCCAGCATCTCCACGTCGTTGGGCATGTCGCCGAAGGCGACGACCTCGGCCTGGCTGATGCCCCGATCGGCGCAGCAGAGCGCGAGCGTGCTGGCCTTGGAGACATCCGACCCGCTGATCTCCAGGAGCGCCGTGGGGCTGGACCGGGTGATGGAGGCCAGCACACCGGCGGCGCCTCGGGCCAGCGCGAGGAACGCGTCGGGGGCCAGTTCGGCATGGTGGGCCAGAAGCTTGAGCACCGGGGCGCCGGAGCCCGGCGAGTCCGCCCGGAGCAACTTCTCGGCGGTGGCGACGGTGGCACCGGGGTCCAGGTGGAACGGCGGGTAGGCCGGTTCGTAGTGGATGCCGGTGGTGAACTCGACGGCGAAGGAGGTGCCCGGGGCCACCTCGCGCAGCGTGCGGACCGCCGCGAGGGCGGCATCCCGCTCCAGCGGCCGGACCACGAGCGGCGTGCCGTCGGCCCGCAGATCGACGACGGCGGCCCCGTTGGCGCAGATCGCCATGCCGTGACCGTGGACGTGGTCGCTGACGACGCTCATCCACCGAGCGGGACGGCCCGTGACGAAGAAGACCTCGATCCCTGCCTCCTCGGCCGCCGCGAGGGCTGCGACCGTGCGGTCCGACAGGGTCTTGTCGTCGCGCAGCAGGGTGCCGTCCAGGTCGGTGGCGATCAGCCGGGTTACGGCAGGCAGAGGCGAGTCGATAGCTGAGGTCACGGCGACATTCTCCCGTACGGGAGCGCACGGGTGTGCACAGGGGCGCCCATGTGAGAGGCACACGCCGCTGAGCAGCGGGACATGTCAGTGGCATGTGCCCCGGGACAGGGAACCGGCAGTTCAGCGGAGCTGCGCCAGCCCTTCGGTGGCGATGCGCTCGAAGACCTTCTCGTCGGCGGCGAAGTCCGAGCCGGGAACCGGCCAGTGGATCACGATCTCGGTGAACCCCAGCCCGAAGTGCGTGCCCGCGAAGTCCACGAACGCGTCGAAGGAGTCCAGTGGGCGGTCCGGGGTGAAGCCGGTGAGGAGGACCTTGTCCAGGTCGTCGGTGTCCCGGCCGACCGCGGCGCCTGCCGCCCGGAGCCCGTCGAGTTGCCGACGCATGGCGTCGACGGACTGTTCCGGCGTCCCCGCCTCGAACAGTTTCGGGTCACCGGTGGTCACCCACCCCTGGCCGTACCGTGCGGCGAGCCTCTGCCCGCGCGGGCCGGTGGCGGCGACCGCGAAGGGAAGCCGGGGGCGCTGCACGCAGCCGGGGATGTTCCGGGCCTCGTCGGCCGTGTAGAACTCGCCCTCGTACGAGACCGACGGCTCACGCAGCAGCTGGTCGAGGAGCGGCACGAACTCGTCGAAGTGGTCGGCTCGTTCGCGCGGCGTCCATGGAGCCTCGTCGGACCGGCGCAGCGTCGTGGAGTCGAAGCCGTTGCCGCCCGCGCCGATGCCGAGGGTGAAGCGCCCGCCGGAGACGTCGTCGAGCGTGATGAGGTCCTTGGCGAGCGTCACCGGGTGCCGGAAGTTCGGCGAGCCCAAGCCTTGCTCATACCATCGGTGTCATGCCCCGTGCCAAGCACCCAGAGCCGACCATCACCCCAGGTGAACCGGCCGCCCTGTACTGCCGAATATCCCAGGCCGACGATGACGACCAGACCGGCGTCGACCGACAGGAGCGTATCTGCCGCGAGATCGCCGAGCGGCGCGGCCTGGTCATCGACCCCGCCCACGTCTTCGTCGACAACAGCCGCTCCGCCTGGCGCCGCAACCGCAAGCGCCCCGGCTGGGACCAGCTCCTCGAACGCGCCCGGCGCCGCGAGTTCCGGCACGTCATCGCGTATCACCCCGACCGGCTCATGCGGCAGCCACGTGACCTGGAGGAGCTCCTCCAGGTCTCCGACGAGCACGCGATCGTCCTGCACGGCGAGGCGAACCGCCGGAACCTCTCCGACCCCGACGACCGCTTCATTCTCCGCATCGAGGTCGCCCACGCCTGCCGTTCGTCGGACGACACCTCACGGCGGCTGAAATCCGCGCTGGCCGAGCGGGCCGAGACGGGCATGCCCCACTCGGGCAAGCGGCGGTTCGGGTACGAGCCCGACGGCATGACCATCAGGGAAGAAGAGGCGGAGGTCGTTCGCGAGGTCTTCGATCGCTACCTCAAGGGCCAGAGTCCGGTCGCCATCGCCCTCGTCCTCCACAAGCGCGGCATCAAGACGGTGTACGGCAAGGAGTGGACCCAAGGCACCGTCCGAGCCCTGCTCGATTCCCGCCACGTCGCCGGCATCCGCATGCACCAGGGCGAGGAGGTCGGCCCTGGAAAGTGGCCTGCCGTCATCGACGCCGGCACCTGGGCCGAGGCACGTACCCGTCGCGAATACCGGTCCGCGATCCACCAGACCAACCTGGAACTGCGCCGCTTCTACCTGCTGCGCGGACTGGTCATGTGCAAGCGCTGCGGCACCCTCATGTCCGGCACCAAGGTCGGCGCCGTGCCCTCGTACCTGTGCACGCGCAAGAGCCGTAACGACGAGAAGAAGTGCGTCCGCCGTATCGCCGCCGTGAAGCTGGAGGAGTTCGTCACCGAGGCCGCTATCGACCTGCTGGGACGGCTCGCCGTCTCCGGAAAGCTTGCTTCGGCCACACCACCGAACTCCCTGACAGGGGCGGTGGAGGCGGACCAGGAGCAGCTCGCCGAACTCAATCAGATGTGGACAGCCAAGGAGATCTCCACGGCGGAGTACCGGGTGATGCGCAAGGAGATCACCGACCGGATCGCCAAGGCACAGCGGCGGATGGTCATACGTCCGGTGAAGCTGCTGAGCGGGCTGACAGGACCAGGGGCCCGAGCTGCCTGGGAGGCCGACGAGATGACGGACGAGCGGCGCAACGCGGTACTGCGCTTCCTGTTCTCCGGGGTGATCATCGACGCGTCGAGCAAGCCGAGCGGAGTCTTCGACTGGGGCCGCATCGACGTCGAGCAGAACCAGCTCTGAGGCCGGGGACGGGGCCGGGCGGGGGCGCATTATGCACGAGAACGCCGGTTAGCCCAACCGGCGATTCTCCAGAAACTGAGGGCGTCACGTGCGGACGACCTGCCAGTCGTCCGTGAGCGCGGCACGCGCGGCCCCCAGGCGTTGGAGCGTCTGGAGCAGCGCGATGCAACCGACCGCCCGACGACCTCATGCGGTGCGAGGACTGCCATTCCCGCACCGCCCGCAAGGAGCTGCCCGTGCGCCTGCTGCCCGAGGCGACCACAGCGCTGACCGCCCCCATGACGACCCGAGCCGCACGACAGGAGGAAGCCCGGGCCCAGGCCCTGCGACGCGTCTGCGCCGGATTCACCACGACGATCAGTCCGCACAGTGCGGCGCGACTGGCCGACCTGCTGACTGGATCGCGGTACGAGAAGGCTGCCTGAAGCCCATACAGAGAAGCGGCCCCGGTGTTGGAGCACCAAGGCCGCAGCGACTCCCAAGACGACCGCCCAAAACGATCCACCCGGCGCCGGGACCTGCCAGTCCGTATCGGCCCGAGACAAGGAAGCTCTGTGCCCCAGGGTACGACCCCGCAGTGGCAAGCACCATCGGCTGACCTCACCCCGGTGGACACCTTCGGCATGCAGTCCACTCCGTCGCACGACGTCGAAGCCGAAGCAGCCGTGCTGGGGGCCTGCATGTATCAGGCAGCCGTCATCGACGAGGTCCGCCAGGCACTGGAGCCTGGCGATTTCTACCGGCCGGCGCACACGACGATCTGGCACGCCCTACTGGAACTGCGACAGCAGGGAGCGCCCGCAGACCCGATCGCGCTCGCTCACCATCTGCGGTCCCACGGGGACCTCGCCCGTGTCGGAGGCGCCCCCTACCTGCACACCCTCGCATCAGCTGCCGTGGCGGGCTCCGGAGCCGAGTACTACGCGGATATCGTGCGCCATCACGCCGACCTCCGGATGCTGCAATCCACGGCGATCCGCGTGCTTCAGGGTGCCACCGCGCCAGGCGCCGACCCGGCCGAGGTGCGGAGCCTGCTGGCGACATCGCTGAGCGAGGCCGCCGATCGCGCCCGACGCAGCTCGGCCGGACGGCTCCAGCGATACGCCGTGGACGGCTGGTCCTTCGTCGCCGACACTCAGGCCACCACCGAACCCGTATGGGGCACGCCGGGGAAAGCAGCCTGGGCCTCGGGGGAAAGCCTGATGCTCGTCGGACCGCCGGGCGTCGGGAAGTCCACGATCGCCCAGCAGATCGTCCTCGCTCGCCTCGGCCTGATCGCTCAGGTGCTGGACATGCCGGTACGCGAGGGCGAGAAGGTCCTCTACATCGCCGCGGACCGGCCCAGCCAGCTCGCCCGCGCCTTCACTCGCGTCGTGCACCAAGCCGACCGGGACGTCCTGCGTCGACGCCTGGTCTTCTGGTCGGGGCCGCTGCCCGCCTCGTTGAACACCGAGCCCCAGCTCCTCGCAGAGCTGGCCGCCGAGCACGGGGCAGACACCGTGGTCATCGACAGCCTCAAGGACGTCGTCGGCAAGCTCACCGACGACGAGGCCGGACTCGCCTACAACAACGCCCGCCAGCAGCTCCTGCGTGACGGGGTCGAACTCCTCGAACTGCACCACCAGCGCAAGCAGGGCCCCGATGTCTCACGCACCCAGCGCCCCGTCCTGGACCAGGTCTACGGCTCGGCCTGGTACACCGCAGGCGCGGGGAGTGTCCTCTTCCTCAGCGGTGCGGCGGGCGACCCGGTGGTTCACCTCCACCACCTCAAGACCGTTGACGACGAGATCGGCCCGCTGCCGGTCATCCACGACCACCCCCGTGGCACCTCCCGCGTCGACACCAGTCTCGACCCGCTGACTCTGCTGCGGCAGACGGGCTCCGGTGGGCTTACCGCCCGCGAGCTCTCCACCCAGATCACCGGCGAGAACAAACCCAGCACGGCGGACATTGCCAGGGCGAGGCGACGCCTGGAGGCCCTTACCAAGAGCGGCCACGCCATTCAGGAAACCGGGGCAGGCGGCGGCACCGGAGGAGGCCAGGCCACCCGATGGAAGGCCACCTCCCGCCACATCACCGCCGTGTCCTGACCCGGCATCCCCCGTACGCGACGCCGTACGCGCGCTGAACGGCCGAAGGCGCCTACGCACCGCCTCCGACGCCCACGAATCTTAGAAAACAGCAGGTCAAACGCTTACGCGCCATCGAACGGCGCATACATACGCCGGCGCCTACGCGCTGCCCCCTCCTTGAAGAGGGGGCAGCGTAAGCGCCTCGCCCTCGGAGAACCCCTTATGCACCTCACCACGCCCCGGGACAGCGCTGCTCCAGACCTTGCCGATACAGCGGAAGGAGGTCGGGCATGACCAAGCAGGCCACCGAGCGGTACGCGCTCGCAGCTGCCGGAGTCGTCATCGTGCTTCTCACCACCGGCGGATTCTGGCTGTCCTACGCGCACCTCGCCGAAGTCGCCGGGCAGCACGGACTGAGCAACTCACCTACCCGCCAATGGGCCTGGCCGGCGACCCTGGACGCGTTCATCGTCGCCGGTGAACTCCTGATGCTCCGTGCGGGACTGCGCCGAGTAACCGATGGCTGGGCCATCACCCTCACGGCAACCGGCTCGGTCGGCTCCATCGCGCTCAACGTGGCCGGAGTCAGCGGTACGGCCACTTCCGGGCCCGTGCCTCTCCTGGACTACGTGGTCGCGGCCGTACCCCCGGCCGCTGCCCTGCTTGCCTTCGGCGTCCTGATGCGACAGGTCCACGGGCTTGTCGACCAGCCCGGCGAAGAAGCGCAGACCGCGTTCGACCAAGCGCCGGAACCGCTTGCCAGCAATTCCGCTCACCGCGGAGAAACCGCTGAGCGGCCGAAGCTCACTTCCGCCCAGGCGCCGGCGTCGAAGCCGGATCCGGTGGTCAAAACACGGGGCGGTCGTCCGGCCAGCGCAACGGTCGAGGAGCTCGTCGAGATCGGGCGAATCGCTGCAGCAGAGAAAGGCACGCTGACGCGTGAGGTGTCGAGCAGGCCGTACGAGCCAAGGGCCACACGATCAGCGGCAAACGGCTGACCGAGGTGATGGCCGTCCTTCGAGACCCCGCTACCCGCACCCCACCGGACAACGGCTGACCGTCTGGCCGCTGGGCCCTTCCACCCATCGGCCAGACGATCCCTTCCCTCGCCACCTGGCCGCCCGCCCTCACCTGTGGGCGGGCGGCCACCCCACCACGCAGAAATTGTCGCCCTGCTTCGGAGGCACCTCCCATGGCGTATGACCCGCACCACCCTGAGGGTCCTCTCGATGACTCCTCGCGGCTGACGAAGTCGCCTACGCTGGCGAAACGTTTGCGTCGGGCATTCGGACGGGCTGCTCCTGGCGGAGCCAGTAGTACCCCGAGTCCGACTCGTGGCCGGTCTTCGGGGGTCTCCGCCCCGGGGGTGGCGGAGACGGCCTGGCGCCAGGGGGCGCCGGACTGGGAGGGCGGGGCCGAGGGCGGCCCCGACCAGGACATACTCCACGCCTCCCAGCAGCAGATCCTCCGCCCCGCACCCGCCGCCGAGTCGGCGGCCGGTGAGCGAGCGGTGCAGGGCGTCCAGCCTGCGATTCGCCGCTTCACCGGCACCAAGCGAACCGTCCGCGTCGGTCCTTTGCGGTTCACCGGTGAGGAGCATGCCCAGCTCCAGGGAGCTGACGCCGAGCACGGCTACAAGGGCGGATCAGGGTTTGCCGCCGATGTCGTCCTGGCCTTCGTATCCGGTCGGTTCACTGCGAATCTGCCGCTGTCCGAGGACCGGCGCCGCACCCACATGTTCCGTTCCCAGGTGCTGCGTGAGCTCAACCGCACCGGCGTCAACATCAACCAGATCGCCCGAGCCGTCAACAGCGACTACACCCCGCCCGACATCCGCCGGCGCCTCGACGAACTCCACCGCCTGCTCGCCCTGATCGCCGAGGCCCTGTGTGAGCCCGCCGAACCGACGAAGGACCTGTCCGCGTGATCGCCGCCATCAAACCGGCCGGGTCCAACACCCGTGGCCTGCTCGCCTACCTCTACGGGCCCGGACGCCACGACGAACACCTCGACCCCCACCTCGTCGCCGGCTTCGCGATGCTCGGCATGCCCGACCCCGGCCGCGACCAGGACGTCACCCTCACCCAGCTCGCCCGCCACCTCGACGAGCCCGTGGACCTGCGCAACAGCGAGTTCGGTAAACCCGTCATCGACCATGTCTGGCACTGCCCCGTGCGTGCCGCGCCCGAGGACCGCGACCTCTCCGATGTCGAGTGGGGCGAGATCGCCCAGCGCATCGTCCACGCAGCCGGCATCGCGCCGGCCGGTGATGACCTGGGCTGCCGGTGGATCGCCGTACGCCACGCCGACGACCACATCCACATCCTCGCCACCACCGTCCGCGATGACGGCCGCCGCCCCAAACTCCACGACAGCGGTGTCCGCGTCGGCGACGAATGCCGAAAGATCGAGAAGGACTACGGGCTGCGGCAGTTGAAGAAGGGTGATCGCACCGCCGCCCAGCGCCCCACGCAGGCTGAGATGCACAAGGCTGAGCGCCTCGGCTGGGAGCAGACCAGCCGCGCATGGCTCCAGAACCGCATCCGCGCAGCCATCCCGCACGCGAGGAGCGTCGAGGAACTGCTCGCCTACCTCGAAGCCGACGACATCTTGGTCAAGCCCCGCCGCGGCCCGTCCGGAGACCTCCTCGGCTATGCCGTCGGCCGGCCCGGCGACGTGAACAAGGCCGGTGAGCAGATCTACCACCCCGGCGGAAAGATCGCCCCGGACCTCACCCTCCCCAAGCTCAAGGCACGGCTGGAGACCACGGCACCGGAGGAGCACCCCACCGCCCGCCGCAACCACCCCACCACCCCGTGGCACCAGGCCACCGACGCTCTCGACATGCTCCACGCCGACATGGCCGACACCACCCACGCCCAGGCCCACATCACCGCCCTCGGCGACCTCCTCGAAGCCACCGCCCAGAAAGCCCCCACCCACCTCCAGGCCGAACTGCACTCTGCCAGCCAGGCTTTCGCCCGCGCCCAACGCTCCCAGACCCGCGCCGACCACCAGGCCGCCCACGCCCTGCGGACGGCGGCCCGCGACATCGCCGGCGCCACCACCGGCCCCGACGGCAGCGCCCTCGCCGCCTTGACCGCCGCACTCGTCTGGGCCACCGTCCTCGCCGCACGCTGGCACGACGCCAAGGGCCACGCCCACCAGGCCGACGCTGCCCGCCAAGTCATCCAGCACCTCCAGGCAGCAGCCGACACCGCACTCGCCCCGACGCTCACCGAGCTCGAAACCCGCCACCCCAAGCAGGAGACCCGTCACACCCTGGCCAACGACGTACGCACCGCCGTTCCCGAACACGCCGACCGGATCCTCACCGACCCCGCCTGGCCTGCCCTCGCCACTGTCCTCGCCGACGCCGAAGCCAGCGGCCACCAACCCCACCAGCTCCTCAAGGAAGCCGCCGCCCGCCGCGAACTCGGCAGCGCTCACAGCCCCGCCCGCGCCCTGATCACCCGCATCCAGCACACCAGCCGCAACCCCGCACCCAACCTCCGCGCCGAAGCAGCCCGCCTGCGCTCGACGGCGCTCGCACCCTACGGGCACCAGGGACGAGCCCCCCAGCACGTCGCGGCACCCACGCCCCCCGCCGCCCAGCGCCGTCGACAGCGCTGACCGCTACTTGGCGTCTTGAGCCGGAGCAGCGGACGCATCTTGGGTCCGCTGCCCCAGAACGCCCCGAGGGCGAGCAGCCACTACGGCGGTGGCGGGGAGGCGGAAACGGCAGGACACGCGCAGGGCGGTGGGCTCGGAAGCAGTGGCGGCCGTTACTGCTCGTAGGCCCACGAGCGCCCAGTCTGTCGGTACTGCTCGACGGGGATGGGGGCGACTCCCGTCTCCATGCGCGCGGTGTAAAGCAGGCCGTCCAAGTGGTCGATCTCGTGGTGGACCAGCCGGGCGAGTCCGCGTTCGTAGGTGGTGGTCACTGTCTGGCCCTCCAGCGTCGTGGTCTCCACGGTGATCCGCAGCGGTCGGAGCACCAAGCCGCGGACGTCGAAGAAACTGAGACATCCCTCGTACTGTTCGTCCGCATCAGTGGAACGCTCGGTGATGCGGGGGTTCAGCAAAACGATCGCCGGGGCGTCGGGGTCGGAGGGCTGGACCACGGCGGCGGCCCGGCCGATGCCGATCTGGGGCGCCGCGATGCCCATGCCCTTGGCGAAGGGGTGGACCTGCCCGATCCGCTCCATCGAGGAGAACAGCCGCTCGATGGCCTGCTCGGCCGCCTCGCGCTCGGCCGGCAGGTCGAAGACGCGCGCACGCTCGGCAAGCACGGGGGCCCCGCGCTGCACGACGCCGAGGTCACGCATCTGTTCACTGGGCCGCACCTGGATCACCTGATCTCCCCTTGGTTCGCTTCATGTTCGGGACTGGCCCGGAATCGCCACTCCAGACGGTAGCGGGCATGGAGCGCGGGTGCGGAAGTGCTCCAGGAGAAGACACGCATCCCGCTCTCCTCGCGCTGGACCGGCGCAGTGCGAAGCGGAGCCGCTTCGGCGGTCATGGAGGTCTCGGTGCCCCACACTGCGGGGTCGAGTTCGGCAGGGAAGGCGAGTTCGACCCCCAGATGTTCGGTAGGCAGGCGGACGGCACGCTGGAACCAGCGGCCCCACTTCTCCTCGCCCGCCGAGTAGGCGTACTCGATCCACACCGACTCGCCCGGGTACAGCGGGAAGCGGCCCTGTTCGTTCTCGAACAACAGCCACACTTCTTTGAAAGCGTCGCGGTCGTGCTTGGTCTGCCAGCGCATCGTCTCACCACGGCAGGTCGCGGTGAGAGCCAGTTCGCCCCAGGTCAGGGGGTGTTCGCGGCAGTGTGCGTTGGACCGTTCCGGCTCGCCCGGGTAGCGGTCGACGCTGATGCGGATCAGGTAGCGGGTGATCGGCTCGCTGCCGGTGTTCCGCAGCAGGCGGCGCATCGTCAGCCGGTAGAGACGGCCGTCGTAGTCCAGGCGGGCAGCGTCGTGCTCGACGACGATCGCCGAGCCGGTCGCGTACGGCTGCTCAACCCTGCGGGGAGCCGGGACAGCCGCCGATGGTGACGTGCGGGCCTTGGCCGTCTCGAAGTCCAGCCAGCGCTTCCAGATGGCCTTGCCCGCGTTCAGGGTCTCCTCCGCGCGGCGGGCGAAGTCCTCCGTCGGCTTGTGCCGGCCCGACTCGACATGACTCACGTAGGACGGATCGAAGGCCATCCTTCGGGCCAACTCCCGCTTGGCCAGGCCCCGCACCTCGCGCCAGTAGGCAACTTCCGCCGCGAACGCCTCGGCCGCCTGCTCGATTGTCAGGGCGTCGTCCCGCGCGTCCATCAAAGCCCCCGCCTTGGATGCTGGATGAGATGAATGAACCGTGAGTGATCTCGATTCACCATTCTGTCACGGTCCCGGTCGCCAGTTTCCTTCCTCTACCGGCCCAGGTCGACCCCCGGGCCCACAAACGAGGAAGGTCCCAGCGATGCGCGTGCTGTATCTGCTCAACGTCTCCAACTCCAGCCAGCTGACCGCCGACTCCGGCTTCACCTTCGCCGACATGCTCGCCCCGGCGCTGGCTGACGCCGGGGTCGAGGTGACCGTGGCCTCTCCGGTTCCGGCCGGCGACGCCCGTGTGCACTTCGCGCCCACCATCTCCCCGTCCACCAAATACCGGGCCCGCTTCGACCCCGGGATGGACGCTCTGGTCACCCTGATCCGTGACCAGCGGCCCGAGGTGGTCGTGGCCAACCAGATCGAGGCTGCCCCCGCTATCCGGGCAGCGCTCCTGGAAGCCGGGGTGGACGCGCGGATCGCCGGATACTGCCACTACCTGCCGTTCTCCTTCACCGACACCGGCGACTTGGAGCTGGACCCGGCATTGAACGACCGGGGCCTCGGCCACAGTGTGCTGCTGGCCTTCGCCGCCGGCCTCGCGGCTTGCGACCGCATCCTGGTCCACTCCTCCACAGCCGCCTCCTGGACCGCCGCAGCCGCTGCCCGCACCGGCGTCGACCTCGGCGACAAGCTGCACATCGTCCCCGCCCCCAGGGACGTACGGCTGGTACGCGACCCGGCCGACATCACCCCGCCCGAAGGCAGGGTCACCGGCATCTACAACCACCGCCTGTACAGGCACTACGGCACCGCCCGCTTCACCCAGCTCGCCCGCCGCCTCGTCGCCGACGCCCCGGTGCGGCTCACGGTCATGGACCTGTTCGGCACCCGCAGTCCCGAGCGCATCCGTCTCGACCCCAGCCCCGAACGACACTTGGAGGAGCTGGCGACCACGGACGGCGTCACCATCGCCTCCGACCGCGGCGACCGCATCCGCTACCGCAATCTGCTGGCCGGCCCCCACTTCGGCATCGCGCCCTTCCGACCCGGCTGCCCCTGGTCCATGTCGGTGATCGACTGCCAGGCGATGGGCCTGCCTGTGATCGGACCTCGCACCGGCTGGCTGGCCGAGCACATCGACAACGAGCTGCTGTTCGACACCGACGACCAGGCCGTCCAGATCGTCGAACGCCTAGCTAAGGATGCCGAGTTCTACCTCGTGCACGCCAAGCGAGCGCACGCCTCCACCACCGACCTCGCGCCGGCCACGGTGGCCGCCCGCTACCTGGAGGCGATCCGGTGACCAGCTTCGACGCGGTCCAGCTCTCCTACGACGAGCCACTGGCCAGCTCACTGCACACCCGCCTCGCCCGGGTGCTGGGCGGCACCGTCAAGCGCCTACACGGAGTCCGCGGAATGCGACGCGCTTACCGGCTCACCGCCGAGATGGTCGACACCGAGACGTTCTTTCTTGCTGACGGCGACTTCGCCATCGACCCCGAGTTCCCCACCGCCACGGTGGAACCGCTTTCCGACGGGGTGGCAATGCGGGTCTGGCAGGCGGTCAACCCGGTCAACGGCCTGACCTACGGCTACGGCGGGCTCAAGCTGATCCGCCGCTCAGCGTTGAGGGAAATGGGCAAGGCCGTCGACGTCCTGGCCGCGCTGCCCGGCCGGGTCGAGTTCTGTCGCCAGACCGCCGGGGTCACGAGGTTCAACCAAACCCCGTTCCACGCGTGGAGGGCGGGCTTCCGCGAGTGCGCGATGCTCGCGCGTGGCAGCGAGTACGGCATGACCGACGTCTCCGCCCAGGAACGCATCGCCGCCTGGATGGCCAGTCGCGACGGCGAATTCGCCGCCTACTCAGCAGCCGGCGCCCGCGACGGAGTCGACTTCGCCAAGGTCGCCGCGCGCAACCCGCAGCACTTCGAGGCGCTCAACGACCCGCCCTGGCTGTACCAGCACTTCACCACGTTGTACGGCGAGCAGGCGGTCACCGGATGAACCCCGACCCCGGGCCACTGGTGCTGATCGAGCCGTACGCGCACCAAGGCGGCGGACACCACCAGCGCACGCTGGCGGCACTCGCCTCCGTGCGGCCGGACAGCCTCGTCATCGCCCCAGGCGGCCTGAGCGATGACCTAGGCCCGCTGGTGCGGTCCAGCACCCGTGTCACCATCGGTCCGGCCGGGCCTGCGGCAAAGATCCTTCTGGCCGCCGCGCGGGCGTCAGCACGGGTCTCCGCCGCCGGCCGGCAGGTCTTAGCCTCCCGGCGCTGGCCGCCGACGGTCCGCAGATTCCCGCACCAGGTCACCCTTCTCGCCCGGTGCCTGGCCGAAGCCGCCTGTCTTCGCACCGCGCGCCACCTTGCCCCTGGGGCCGCGACGGTCGTGATCCTCACCGCGAGTGAGGCCCTGCACGGTGCCGCGGCCTTGCTCGGCGGCACCCCGCACCTGCGGTTCGTCCATGAAGTGGTCACCACCGAGGACCTTCCGATCCGATGGCTGGGCCGGATCGCTCGCAGAGGTGAGAAGCGGGTGATCGCGCTGTACCCGACCACGGCCGTCCGCGACCAGGCCGCGCCGGCCTTCCCACGCCTCCGCGGTGAGGTGCGGGCGTTCGCGGTCGACGACGGCCGGCGGGTGACCGGCGCCGAGCGCGAGGACGCCCGTGCCGTCTTCACCATCCCCGCCGACGCGAAGGCAGTGTGCGTGGTCGGGGGCTGGTGGCCGTACAAGGACATCGCCACCATCGACGCAGCCCTCGCCCGCCTTACCGAGCCGCTGCACGTCCTGGTGTGTGGCGCCCCACTGGACGACAGCACCCTCACACGCTGGCATCAGCTGCCGAACGTCCGCCTCCACACGGTGCCCGGGCCGGTCGCGGATCAGATCCTGCGACTGGTGTACGCCGCCGCTGACGCGGCCCTCGTCGCCCGGAAGCCCGGCGTGGGCAAGGAATCGGGACTGGTCATGGATACCGCCCGCCTCGCCGTACCGCTGATCGTCTCCGCACACGACCCCGAGCTGGTCGCCCGGCTCACAGGGGAGCCGTGGGCCCAGTTCTTCCCGGCCGGTGACCCGAACGCACTTGCCAAGGCGCTGGACAAACTCGCGGCCGAGCCACCGGTCCGCCCGGGGCCATCGGCGCCCGAAGCTCTGGACATGCACGCGGCAGCCGACCAGGCCGCCTTCCTCACCGACGCCTATACCCGCCTGGCCAAGGAGTGCCGATGACGACGCCCATCTCTCCCGCCCTGGTCGCGGTGATCGGCCCGGTCGAACCGGCCCTGCTGTCCGCCTGGACCGCCCACTACCGCGGGCTCGGCATCGAGCGGTTCCACCTCGCCTTCCACTTTCCCGACCACGTCCCCGACGCCTGGCGCCACCAGCTCATCGCAGCCAGCCACGCTCTCGGAGTCATCCCGGCCCGAGTCAGTACCGGGCCGTGGCACGAGCACACCAACACCCGGCTCCGCGACGACTTGCGCAACCAGGCTGGGCCCGGATGGCACCTGATCGCCGACTCCGACGAGTTCCAGACCTACCCGGCCCCGCTCTCCACCGTGATCGCCCAGGCCGAGGCCACCAGACAGAAGGTGATCGGCGGGCTGTTGCTCGACCGTGTCACGAACGACGGCCGCCTGGCCTTCTGGCGCCCGGAAACCGGACTGGACCGGGCCTTCCCGCTCGGCGGGCACCTCACCTACCGGCTCCTCAAGGGCGACCCACGCAAGATCGTCCTCGCCCACTCCTCGGTGACGATGGCATCCGGTAACCACCGGGCACCGGGCCACAAACCGGCCCCGGACACGCTCGCGTGCGTGCATCACTTCAAGTGGCGCTCGGGCGTCCTGGATGACCTGCAGCGACGGGTCAAGCAGTTCACTTCCGGAGAGTGGTCCGAGCACACCCCGGCCGTCCGCAGCGAGGCGTCCCGCCTGCTGCTGCACATCGACCGTCACCACGGCCGCATCGATGTCTCCGACCCCCGCCTCGGGTTCCGCCACGTCATCCTCGACCGCCTACCGAACGGCTGGGCCGCCGAAGCCGCCAGGATCGCCGCCAACTGGCGTCCGCACGCGCCTCAGAACCAGCCCGGCTCCACGATCTCCTCGCCCTCGTCCTGAGGTACTTCGAAGCGCGCGAAGAAGTCGTCCAGGGCCTCCGGCGTGACGACCAGCGCGTTGGCATCCGCCCGCTCGTTACGTTCCACCAGCCGACGGAGCAGTTCGTCGCGCATCACCGGGAAGTACAGCAGCCGCCACTGCCCGCCGGCCGACTCCACCAGCTCCTTCATCGCGTCGCGGTCCTTGCGCGGCCACAGCCCGTGGTCCCACACCACGTCCCGGCCCTCCGCCACCAGCTCGGCAAGCCGCCGGTGCAGCTCGGCGACGACCGGGGACTCCTTCTCGAAGTAGGTGTTCTCCGGGTAGTCGACGCCGTACCGGCCGTGCCGCTCGTAGACGACCTCGTCCACTGACAGCCGCACAGCACCCCGAGGCTCCAGCTTCCGCTGCGCATAGGTGGTCTTCCCCGAACCGGTGAGCCCCACCAGCAGGAACACCACCGGAGTGCTTTCGGCCACCGCCGGCTCCCCTCATCACCCCAAGCGTTCTCCGGCCAGTCTGTCACCGCCGACCGACCCGGGCCCCTGTTCCCTGCATCCGCCAACCGAAGGAGTCACCCGTGTCCGCCTCCGCTCTCGCCCGCGCGCTGCGGGCTTACGTCCGCCACGCCCCTGGAACCGTGGGCAAGGCACGGCTCGTCGACCACTTCCTCGACGAACACCTGCGCACCCGCCCCGTCCGCACTACCATCCGGCTGCGATCCGGCGACAAGGTCGGCGTCACGACCAGCGACGTCATCCAGCGCTACCAATACCTGTTCGGCGAGTGGGAGCCGAATCTGAGCGCCTTCTTGCGCGACCGGCTCCAGCCCGGGGACACCTTTATCGACGTCGGAGCCCACCGCGGCGCCTTCAGCTTCCTGGCGTCCCGCGCCGTCGGCCCCCACGGCCGCGTCGTCGCCATCGAGCCGTCTCCGCAGTTCCACGATGACCTGACCACAGCGATCGCTGCCAACCACCGCACCAACATCCGTGCCGTTCGCTCCGCCGCCTCCGACAGCCACGGCACGCTGACCCTGTACCTGGAGGACCCCGCCAACCTCGGCCACACCACCGCTGTCCGGCCCCGCTCCGTCCACGCGGCCTTCGAAGCTCCCACCGCGCCCCTGACCGACCTGGTCAGCCAGGCCGAACTAGCCACTACCCGCATCATCAAGATCGATGTCGAAGGCGCCGAAGCAGCAGCCATCCGTGGACTGCTACCCGCGCTCCCTCGCCTGCCGGACGACGCGGAACTTGTTGTGGAAGTCGCGCCCAGGCTCCTGACCAAGCAGGGCGAGAGCACTATCGGCATCATTAACACCCTCCGCGAACATGGCTTTCACGCGTACAAGCTCACCAACGACTACGACCCGGCCACCTACCCCAAAGACATGCGCCGGCCACAAGTGCCCGTCCGATGCACCGAAACCCCGACTCACATGACCGACCTGGTCTTCTCCCCCTTCAACGCCGACCGCCTCATGCTCGGGTGCTGAGAAGCACCCGTCCGAGCGGCGGGCCCAGGCTGAACCACGCAGCCGGACCACCGACATCTTCTGGCAGCAAGGAGTGGGCACTGTGACGAGCACCAGCGTGATGAACAGCCGCAACATGGTCAGCGTGATCGTCCATGACAAACGCGCCGGCACGATCGCCGCTGTGCACTACGCCGCACGTGACTGGTCCCCGCAACCGGCCTGGACCCTTCCCGGTGGCAAGGCCGAACCGGGCGAAGCCCTCGACGAGGCCGCCGCTCGCGAACTCGCGGAGGAGACCGGCCTGCTCGTCGCCGCGGCGGATCTCGCACTCGTCCACGTCATCCACATCGAACAGGGCCGGGACCAGGCCGGTCACTTCGTCCTGTTCGTCTTCGCCACCGACACATGGGCCGGAGAACTGACCAACGCCGAACCGGACAAGCACCTGGCGGCCCAGTGGATCACCGCCAACCGCTTGCCCGAGCCTGCGTTCCCGACCTCTGCACAAGCCCTGGCCGCCTATCGGAACGGTGGCCCCGTCTTCTCCCGCTACGGCTGGTCGGTCACCGCCGCGCGATGAGCGGACGCCAAGGGACCGACGATCTCGCCGCCACGTGCGACGTCGAGCAGCCCCTGCAGCCCCCGCTCGTCTTCGCTCGGGAGGAGACGAGGGCCGAGTCCGGCATAGGCTCAGTGGCATGAGTCTGCGCCTGAGCACCGTGATCCTTCCCGTCGACCGTTGGCACGAGGGAGGCCGTGCCAAGTGGCAGCGCGCCGAAGAGCTCGGCTTCCACGCGGCGTACACCTACGACCACCTCTCCTGGCGCACCTTCCGCGACGGTCCGTGGTTCGGCGCTCTGCCCACCCTCGCCGCCGCGGCCACGGCCACGGACCGCCTGCGCTTGGGCACCCTCGTTACGTCGCCTAATTTCAGGCACCCGGTGACGCTCGCCAAGGAGCTGATCTCGCTCGACGACGTCTCCGGCGGGCGGATCACCCTCGGCATTGGGGCCGGCGGCAACGGCTTCGACGCGACGGCGCTGGGGCAGGAGCAATGGACGCCGAGGGAGCGAGCGGACCGGTTCGCCGAGTTCGTGCCGCTGCTCGACCGGTTGCTCACCGAGGACGCGGTCTCCCAGGAGGGGGACTTCTACACGGCCGAGGAGGCCCGGAACCTCCCCGGCTGCCTGCAGCGACCTCGACTGCCGTTCGCGGTGGCGGCGACCGGCCCACGCGGCCTGAAGCTGGCCGCCCGCCACGGGCAGGCGTGGGTGACGACCGGCGACCCGAAGCTGTACGAGACGGGCACCCCGGAGCAGTCGGTGGAAGCCCTTCGCGGCCAGATTGAGAAACTCGGCAAGGCATGTGAGGAGATCGACCGCGACGCGCCCGAACTCGACAAGATCCTGCTCCACGGCTTCACGCCCGACCGGAACCGTCCGCTGGAGTCCGTAGACGCATTCGTTGATTTCGCCGGCCGCCACCGTGAGCTCGGCTTCACCGAAATCGTGATCCACTGGCCGATTCCTGACTCGGACTTTGCCGCTGGCCAGGCAGTCTTCGAGCAGATTGCCACCGAAGGTGGCAAGCAACTCGGCTAATTGCCGCGTTACCGGGAGTTAGGGCCCAGCAGGCACTTCGCTGGCACCGTGGGTTTAGCGTCCTGGCACGCGAAGTCGCTGTGCAATCACATGGAATCCCTCAAAGAGTCGGCTGCCGCGTACTCCACAACGAGGGGGCTAGCCACTACGCACCGAGAGGTGGCACCGGCACCCGAAAGAATTCCCGTAACACGCGCGTATCCAGTCATCATTGCGGACATATCGATGCTGCCGTCCTCATCGTCCAACGCATCTAGCAGCTCCTGCACGCCCCGGCGGTGCAGGCGCGCCGCTTCCGGGGATGGACTCTGCTCCAGTAGCAGCGGGTCGCGGTGCCTGGTGAGCGTCTCCACTACCTGTCCGGCCCTGGTGACGAATGCAGTTCCCAGGCTGGAGGCCGAGTTCTCCACTTCTAGCGCGGGACCGTCTATTGACACCGGGGCCCAGCCCTTGAGATGACGGGCCGACCCATGCATGAGCAGACGGCAGTCCCCGTCCGTCACTGAGCCTGTTCTCCCTCGGCTTGAAGGGTCCACGAACAGTACGAGGTCTTGGTGAGCGCCACCGAGCGTCACGCAACGAAGTGGTGCTTCGAACTGCACCCACTGGCCGGGCCGCAGGTCAGGCTGTGTGTACCAGTCCGCCATAAGCTCAACGTGCTTGGAAACATCGCGAAGGTGCCGCAGCTGCCCTTGTTCCACGTTGGGCACCGGCGCGTCCATGTCGATGCCTCCCAACGGCGTGGTCACGCGGAGAGCACCCGTCCGCGGGACACGCCGTGGCTCAGGTACGAACTGCCGCAGTTTGCTTTCCGACAGATAGACGATCTCGCGCACGGTGCGCTCCCGTTCGGTCGGTCTGTTCATGTGAAACGCCATACTGCCATCCCGCCCCGACAGTGACCGAAACGACTCATTTACCAACCAATTTAAGCCAGTTGGCCGACCAGCAGCTCAATCGAGTCGACAATGACCAGGCACACAACGCAGTTGGTGATGGCCGGGGGGATGTCATGGACGACGAGCTTGGCCTGGACACGGCACTTCAGCGACTCGGCGAACGGATCCAAGGCATAGAGGAGGGGCAAGGGCGTCACGAGGTGAAGCTGTCCGGCTTCAGGGAGGGGCTGCAAGGCGTGGAGGCGGACGTCGTGAGGCTTAGCGGTGAGGTCGGCAATGTGCGACAGGAGATCGCAGGGCTGGAGAGCGCGGTCACCGACACGCGCCACACCCTCGACACCTTTATCGAACAGTACGGACGTGACCGGGAAGTCTCCAAAGCCCAGGCAGAGCTCTCTCGGCTGACTACCGAGTGGCATGCAAGCTTCGCACAGCGCAAAAAGACCCGTGCCCTGGCCCGCGGCCTGGTGCACACTCTCACCGCACAGGCCGTCTACAGAAACGTGGTGAACACAGCCACTGTGCGGGCATGCTCCGAGGAGCGGCTGCTCCTTGAGCCAACGTACTGGCTAGCGCCCGCCACTATGGCAGTTGCAGCTAAGTTCCGCGATGAGGAGGAGCAGGGTGAGCGCGCGCGGGCGCATGCTTGCGCGTTGGACGCCGCGAAGGCCAACCTCTTCTTCTCATTTACGTGTTCTCGCCTCGGAGACGAAACCGAAGCCGCTGCGTGGATGGACCTCTACCTCCAGTCGCTCGATCCTGATGAACTGGGGCAAGACTTCTTGGTCGTCCTGGACGCGATCGCCGGCAAGGAACTGGGCGAGAAGGCACTCGGCTACACCCGGCAGGCCATGGCGCGATGGAACCGAGGGGTCTCGCCCCTTTCAACCAGTGCACCTGCATCGGTCGGCATACTCGGTAGCACCCAGCTGGGGTCCCGGCTATTGAACCTCCGCGGTCGCCTTACCGAGAACCGGTATGCAGATCTACGCAAGACATGCGGAGACCAATGGGAGGTGCTCCGGGGTGCTTGGGAACTATCGACGGTGCCCGACAGGACCTTGACCCACCTTGAGCACATGTTCCCTGATGGGTTCGACGGAGCCGATACGCCGGTCGGTAATGGCGGCCATGTGGAGAGCGCCCTCGAACGTCTCATCGATCAACTCGAGCCGGATGAAGCAGACATGCGCGAGAGGATGCGGCGACTTGAGCGGGTCATCGAACACGGCGGAGACCTTGAGGCGGCTGACAGGGCCCATGAATCGTCAGTGTCCCCCGACGGCGCCCCGATCGCACTCATGGAACTCCTCGATCAGGCCATCTTCGAGCCAGACGAAGTACGGCTCAGCCAACCGGCTCGCCGCATGGCTTTGCGGGCCATTTGGCCGGATTTGGAGGAGGCTGCGCAACGGCTCGTCACTGCCTCCCGCAATCGCCTCCCGCGTCACATCACGTTGAGCGTCGCGGGCTGGGACTGCTCCGTCCCGACGGACCCGCAGATGATGGTGCAGTCAGGCAGGGTTGTCGATGAACTCGACACGCATATCGAGCGACAGACTCAGGTTCGATCGGACGCTGTCGCGCGCAGATGGCCACGCGTGATCGGCGCCTTGGTAGTCGGTGCGTTCACGCTGGCGCTGGTGGTGCCGTTCGTCGATGGCGCAGCACGTTGGTTCTTCGCGCTGCTCACGATCGGACTCTTCACTGGGGCGGTCTGGGAGTTCGGAAGCGTCCCGTTCCGCAGAAGGCGCGTACGCGATCACGGAGACCAATTGCGACACGAGGCTGTCGCCACGATGGACAAGGCGCTCCGCCAATGCGAGGTCCTTCTCGAGGATTGGCGCGATGCGGTGGAGCAGCTGGATCTCCTCACTCGGTGGGGAGAGGGACACAAGCGGGACTGATCGCCTGGCGTGAGTCTCCGGCCAGGGAGCGGGAAGGGAACCAGATGGACACCTCCAAGCTGATCGGCGGCCGTTTCAAAGTTAAGGACCGTGCGGTCAGCGGTGCTATGGGTGACGTCTGGCCAGCCGAGGACACGAAGCTTGGCCGCACCGTGGCTCTCAAGTTCCTCGCACGACGACGTCTCCGCCAGCAGGGAGCCGCCACAGAGTTCACCGATTGGACGGTGAAGAGGTTCGGGCGGGAGAGCGTTGCTATGGCGCGAGTCAGCCATGCTCACGTCGCACAGATCTACGACACGGGCGAGCACGACGGCGAGCTCTACATCGTCATGGAGTACATCCAGGGCAGATCACTCGCTAGCCATTTGAAGGAAGGGCCAACCCTCACGACCGAGCGAACCGTCCGTTGGGCACGGGAGATCTGCGAGGGCCTGGACGCCGCGCACTCGCGCAAGGTGCTCCACCATGACATCAAGCCCGACAACATCATGATCACAAACGAGGGCGTGGTGAAGATCGTGGACTTCGGGCTCGCGTCCTTCGCGGATGTCACCCAGTCCCACACAGGCGTGGGCACCGCTCTATACAAGGCACCCGAGAGGTGGGCTGGTAGCCCGGGCAGCGTGCACAGTGACCTGTACTCCGTGGGCTGTGTGCTCTACGAGATGCTGACGGGCCGCCCGCCCTTCGGCAGCCCGCAGGACGACCCCATGACCGTGGGCAGAATGCACCAAGACAACTTGCCGGCACCGCCCAGTGCCCACCGACCAGGCGTGCCCGATCAGCTTGACTTCATCGTCCGAATTCTCCTGGCCAAGAATCCGGCAGATCGTCCGCGCAGCGCCGAAGCGGTTGCCGTAGTGATGAGTGAAGTCCAGCACTCCTTGGGAACTGAGGACGTCGCCATTGCCATGGGGCGGACTCACCTGCTGGACGCCGTGGACAGTAATGTCGGCCACTCGGAGCGTATTCAGGAATTGGACCGCCGCATCTTCGAACTGGAACTCCGGTTCGGGCCGTATGGCGAGGAAGTGATCGAAACGCGCATAGAGCATGCCGAACTCACTGGCCAGTCGGGCGATACCCGGGGGGCTGCAGCCCTGTACAACCGCCTCGGCCGTGACTGCCAGGACCTTTTCGGGCTGTATGACAAGCGGGCACTAAATGCCTTCGAAGGTGTGGCCCGATGGATTTCAAGATCGGGCGCCGAGTAACCAACTCGTGCCGAGACGGGAGCGCCGGACCAGCACGGCATGCCTTCATCGAGCAGTCAGAGCGAGTAAGAGGTGATGAATACGAAGGTTGCGGACCGCGTCACATCGCGCGAGCACCGCCAACCGGATACGGACCGCAGTAGAAGCGTCCAGATTGGAGTCTGCAAATTTACGGCTGGTAAATCTACTACTTAACCTCACCTTCGGGCGGGGTGTTTCCGCGAATTGCATCAGACCTCAATCGGTACCCGATCGTAGCCTCGACAACACTCTCTCTGATCGCATCCATGTTGTCACCCTTCCGCACTGGAATATCCAGCACGCGGGCAAGAGCCTGCAGATCGGCGCGACTCAGCTTTTTATTTTTAAGATAATCCTCTCCGGCTTCCCGGGATTCCACACCGGAAAGGTCAATTCGCAGCTGCTCGAGATCGACGCTCGGGCCGCTCCGGCGAGCTTTGGCTTCTCGTGGCGCCTGCGTTCTGACCAGGGAAATTCGATACCGCCCAGCCGCTAGATCTTCGATCTGTTCAGGTGATAGAGATTGCAGGAAAATCCCCACCTGTTCGAGCACCATACTCGACTGTCCTGCAGACGTGTCCATAATTTTACACCCCAAGCTTGAGCATGAATTCCGAAACCAGGCCTTCGAGTTCCCTGATCAACTGCTTCTCGGTCGCAGTCTTTCCGGCCCTCAGAACTAGGGGCTGCCCACTGCCAGGGGAGCTGGCGAACAGCGTCTCGGAAGATTTCAAGTCCAGTGAGACGGTCGTATCGCTATGGGGTTTGTGGTGCGGGTTCGCGGCGCTTGGCCGGGTCGTTGATCCAGGCCGTTTGGGGTATCTGGGGTGGTCGGGGGCGGCGGCCGAAGCGTTCGGGGTGGCGGGCGTAAGCCTCGGCGAGAGTGACCGCGCGCTGGTCGCGGACTTCCTCGGCGGTCCCGAAGTGGACGGATGCGGGGGTGTGCCAGCCGATGCCGGAATGCCGGTGCTCGTGGTTGTAGTACGCGATGAAGGCGTCGAACCACTCGCG
Organism: Streptomyces finlayi; assembly: GCF_014216315.1. NCBI lineage: Bacteria > Bacillati > Actinomycetota > Actinomycetes > Kitasatosporales > Streptomycetaceae > Streptomyces > Streptomyces finlayi. Next base: position 3,750,680 of record NZ_CP045702.1, on the reverse strand, counting down.
GGCGTGGGCCAGCGAATCGAACCGTTCGGGATAGTCGGACATGTACTTCGTGGTCTTGAAGTGGGCCTCGCTGTAAGGATTGTCGTTGGAGACCTTCGGCCGCGAGTGCGACCGCGTCACCCCCAGGTCGATCAGCAGCTGGGAGACCTTCTTGCTGGTCATCGAGGTGCCGCGGTCCGCGTGCACCGTCTCGGGCACGATGCCGTTGCGGGTGATGGTCTCGCGGATCAGTTCCTCGGCCCGTGTCGCTGATTCGGCCGCTTCGACGGTGTGGCCGACGATGTACCGGCTGAAGATGTCGATGATCACGTAGGCGTGATACCAGACGCCCTTGACCGGTCCGGCCGCCTTGGTGATGTCCCAGGTGAACACCTGCGAGGGCCCGGTGGCGACCAGCTCGGGCACCGTCCTGGCGGGATGGGTGGCCTGCCGTCGGCGCTCGCCGCTCTGCCCCTGTTCGCGCAGGATCCGGTACATCGTCGAGACCGAGCAGTGATAGCGCCCCGCGTCCAGCTCGCGGGCCCAGATCTGCGCGGGCGCAAGCTCGGCGTACTCCTCGCCGTTCATCAACTCCAGCACCACGGCACGCTCTTCGTCCGACAGGGCCGACGGCTGCACCTGCGGGGCACGTTCTTCGCGTGGTGGCGGGGGCCGGAGCCGGCGGTAATGGGTGGCCCTGGACCGACCGGTCAGCCGACAGGCGGCCGTGATGCCCAGCTGGGCCTCGACGCCGGTGAACGCCTCGGCCACGACAGGGCCGGCGGCAGGATTCAGTCCGCGCTCTCGGAGATCATTTCCAAGAGCGCGGAAGCTTTTCCCATGACTTCCAGTGCGGCCTTGTTCCGGGCCAGTTCCTTCTCCAGCCGTTCCACCTGGCGGCGCAGTTTCTCGTTCTCCGTCTCGGCGGCCGGCTTCTTCGGCCTCGCCGGGCTGGTGCGCTTGTCGACCAGCTTTTCCAGGGCCCCGGCATCCCGCGCGGCCCGCCACTCGGTGACGTGCGAGTGGTACAGGCGCTCGCGGCGCAGGACCGCGCCCTTCTCGTTCCTGGGCGCGGCGTCGTACTCGGCGACGATCCGCAGCTTGTACTCCGGACTGAACGAACGGCGCTTCGGCCTGGGGGCCGGGTCGGATCCCGTGGGATTGGTACTGGTCATGAGGGGATAGTTCTCCTGTCAGTGCCCTCTCAGGCTAACCCGCCGAAGCGAGACGTCTCACCCAAGGCTGACAGAGAGGGTCTTCGCCTCCCGCATAAGGCTGTCGAACACGGGCACTCCGAGCGATGCGGTCTGGCGCATATACGGACGCAGAGCGGAAATTGGCTGACCGCCATAAAATTGCATCATCGTGAAAACTACGCCAAGTACCTGCGGATTGATCACCCGCGCATTTCCGTCTCCAGGCTCGAGTTGAGCATATTCATTGTAATCCCCCACGAGTTCGCGCAGACTTCGCTGGAGATAGTCGATTCCGAGTGTCGAAAGATAGTCGGCTTTGGCTGGGATGAGGACGCTGTCACTTGCAACGATTGCATTCTTTGTTACGATATTAAAGTTTGGCGGGCAGTCGATTAGGATTACATCGAAATCGCTAAACACATCCTCTTTGAGTCCTTCAGCAAGACGTCGATGGACACGGAGGTAGTTGATTTTGGATTGCTTGAGGGAGGCTCCACCGAGTTCTGTGGCCAGTTCCAGATCGACGTTGATCAGCCCAAGATGCGACGGAATGAATCGCAAGATTCCGCCGTTCCCGAAGTCTCGAATTCGCGGAGCTCGCGTCACAAGTGACGATAGACTCAGAGGGGAACTGGAGTCGAACGACTCGTACCATCTCTTGATCGTCTTCTCGGCTTCAAGATTCTGTTGCCAGTACTCGGGTCGAACAAGCGAAAATGTCAGACTCGCCTGCGGGTCGAGGTCGATGAGCAGAACTTTCTTCCCTCGAAATGCAAGCTCTGCTCCAATATTTGCAGTAAGGGTGGTCTTTCCGACCCCACCCTTATAATTGATGACTGACACAACTCGCACGCCGAACATCCCCTCCCGCTGCGCGAGCTCGATTCGGCTCGCACGCGGTGAAGCTACAGCGCACGGTCATCCAGCGTCTCCGAATTTGACAAACCGGGATCCACGCCCTGCCAGCGCGGTCGAGTGGGGGAGCACTCCGAGTGGTGTGTTGACCGAGGGCAAGAGTCGAACCCCGATGCGAAGCCAATGCAACCTGGTGGGTCAAAGAGGCTTGACTGAGGTGACGAGGGTGCCCAAACGCATACGCTGCGTTACCGCCGCTGCCGCCGTCAGCGTCGGGATCGCGCCGAACCACGGCCCGTCGCGGAAGCTCCGCCAGGACAGATGGTCGTAGGTGTACGCGGTGTGGAAGCCGAGTTGTTCGGCGTGCTGCCACAGCCTCCGTCCGTTGTTCCATCGGTGGATCGGCAGGATCACAGTGCTCAGACGCATACCTCGACGATAGGCGAGACGGTCTGAGACGTTCCGGCGGATGCGGTGACGCGGCAAAGGGATGCGGCGGGGCCAACTCGCTGCCCTCGGCGGGGCAGTTGGAGCGCGCGACCTTTTGCGAAGCTAGCTTCGAGATGTAGTGTCTTCAGTGTCACCGAGGATCGGGCGTGGCCCGGACTCGGTGTGTGGTGCCGTACACGAACCGCCGCGCCACCCTGCATGGTTTGGACGCCCGGCAGGGTGGCGCGGTTCGACCATCCCCGCACAGAGTGCGAAGACAGAAAGGACATCCTCGTGAGGATTCCCATTACCCATCATGCATGGTCCCTCCCGCCTCGGGCCATCAAGGCCGGGGGGCCGCTTGTGCTGATCATCGTCCTGGTTGTGTTCGGCGCCTTCGCCCTGGGGCACGGTACGGCGGCGCTGACCGTGGTCGTCATGGCCCTGCTGGCCGCTGCCATGGAGGAACTGGTGCGCGGCGCCGTGCGGTACTGGACGCGGGTCGCCTGACCGTGGGTGGTGGGGTGCCGGTGCGGGTGCGCACCCGCACCGGCACCCCACCACCCACGCGCGGGGCCACGGCAGATCGGGGTGCCGGGAAGAGGACAGAGGAGCTGTGAAAGGAGACGACGTATCCATGAGCCGGGACCATGAGATCCCGCTCGGGACCCTGTGCGAGGTGAAGGCAGGGCCGTCCGGGTCCTTGCTGGACAACCTCCATGAAGGCCCCGACGGAGTGCCGGTGATCTCGCCGCCGGATCTCACCGACGACCACAAAGTGGACACCCGGCGGCTACGGCGGGTTCCGTGGGACGGAGCGAAACGCCTCTCCCGGTTCTCGCTGCGGGAGGGCGACATCCTCGTCGTGCGGCAGGGGACGCTCGGCCGGCTGGCGCTGGTCGGGGCGGAACACGCCACCTGGTTCTATGGTTCGTCCTGTCTGCGCATCAGGCCCCAGCGGGACCGTGTCCTGCCGGAGTACCTCGTGTCGTATCTGTCGTATCCGCCCGTGCAACGGTACATGCTGGGCCAGTCCATCCCGGGTACGGTGCCTTCGCTCAACTCGGCGATGCTGAACGAGTTGCCGGTCACCGTGCCGCCCTTGGACCGGCAGCACGCTGTCGTCGAAGCGCTGGCGGATGTCGACGCACGGATCAGGATCCAGCGGCAGATGGCTGATCGCCTGGAGGCACTACGGCCGGCCATCTTCGGAGAGCTGATCCAGGGAGTGAGGCGCACGTGAGTCTGTTGAACCTCGACCAATTGGAACGGGCCCTCTTCGACGCTGGTGACATCCTGCGCGGCAGGATGGACGCGTCGCAGTACCGTGAGGTCATCTCCGCGATGCTGCTTCTCAAGCGGGTCTCGGATCAGCCGGGCATCCTGCGGGTGCCTGACCGTGCGCGTTGGTCCCAGATCGTCGACTACGAGGGCAAGGCGCCGGGGCGGGTACTCAACGAGGCTCTGTGGGCACTTGAGCAGAGCAACCCGGAAGTCCTTAAGGGCGTGTTCGAGGCTGTCGACTTCGACGTAAGACTGAGCCGCGGCGAATTGAAGGCGCTGGTCGCTCACTTCGACCGTATTCCGCTGAACGACGGCGACCTGGAGTTCGGCGACGTGGTCGGCCGCGCGTACGACCACCTCCTGGGCGCGTTCGCCGACAGTTCCGGGAAACGGGGCGGAGAGTTCTTCACGCCCCGTTCTGTGGTCAGCCTGATGGTGCGCCTGGTCCGCCCGCTGGCAGGACAGTCGGTCTACGATCCGTTTGCCGGCTCAGGAGGCATGCTCGTCCAAGCCGGGCAGTACGTCGACGAGCAGGGCGGGGAGGGCGCGGACCTCGCCCTCTTCGGGCAGGAGATGAACGCCGCGACGTGCTCCACTGCTCGGCTGAACCTTCTGCTGCACGGCCTCACGGACAGTTCCGTGCTCTGCGGGGACACACTGACCGATCCACTTCACTCACTGGAGGACGGGCACCTCAGGCGCTTCGACCGCGTACTGACCAATCCTCCCTTCTCGATGAACTACTCCGAGAAGGAGATGAGGCATTCGGAGCGGATGAAGTACGGCTGGACACCCGGGCAGGGTAAGAAGGCCGATCTGATGAACGTCCAGCACGTGCTGGCCACACTCCTTCCGGACGGGATCGGAGCGGTCGTCACCCCGCACGGTGTGCTGTTCCGGGGTGGGGCGGAGGAGCAGATCCGCCGGGGAATCGTCGAAGACGGCCGACTCGAAGCGGTGATCGGTATCGGACCGAACGTCTTCTACGGCACGGCCATCCCGGCCTGCATCCTGGTCCTGCGGGGCACGGCCGGAACATCGGCGGATCAGCGCGGCCAGGTACTGTTCGTCAACGCGGAGCGCGAAGTGGTCACGGGGCGGTCGCAGAACCGCTTGGAGCCGCAGAACGTGGAAAAGATCGTGGGCGCCTTCCACGAGTGGGCGGACATCCCCGGCTTCTCGCGAGTGGTCTCTCTGGACGAGATCGAGGCCAACGACTTCAACCTCAACATCCGGCGTTATGTCGACCCGGGTCCACCCGCCGAGCCATCGCTGGACGTCCGTGCCGCGCTGTTCGGTGGGGTACCGAGAAGTGAGGTCGTCGCGGGGATGGAGAGGTTCCAGGTCTTCGGTATCGGCCTCACCGACCTGTTCACGACGAAGGATTCCGGCTACTTCGATTTCCCTGCCCGCGGGTGCGAGGCGACGGCAGCGCGTATCTCGGACCTGGCCGCTGCCCGAGAGGGGGACTTCGTCGACCACTGCCGCTCCTGGTGGCGTGCAACGGAATCACGCATTGCCGAACTCGTGGGCACCGGAAATTTGTTGACATCGCGTTCCCGGCTCATGGCCTCTTTCCGTGAGGAGCTCCTGCCGGCCGGGATCCTGGACCGGTACCAGTTGACCGGTGCGTTCGCGGCATGGTGGGCCGTCCGGCAGGACGACCTCAGAAGCCTGGACCTCCGGAGCTTTCCCGGGGTGATCGCCCGGTGGGCGGTGGCCGACGGCCGACCTTCGTATCTCCCTGAGGGCCTGGCACGCGAGCGAGTGCTTGAGGTCCTTGGTGACGACCTTTGCTCTCGTGTGGAGAGGCTCGCTGCCGCAAAGCGACAGGGAATGGTCGACGTCTACCGCTCATGGGGTGACCGGTACGAAACTTCCATCGCGGATTTGGAGAGGCAGAGCGAGGCGGCTGCGACACGGCTCAGAGTCCGCCTGGAGGAACTCGGTTACACCTGACCGGTCCGTTCTACTGGTCCGCCCTGACCCGGCGTCGTCCAGGCGGGGAACCGCTGTCCCCATCACCCCCTGGTCGGCTGCCAGACGGACGATGACATGGCCCTGCTGTGCGCTGACCGCGTCCGGCTCATCGGTATCTGAGTCGGAGACAACGAATTCGCCCAGGTCACGCCGCGATAGGTGAAAGAGGCTTGACTGAAGTCACCAGCGTACCCAAACGGATACTCTGCGTTACGGTCGCTGCGGCCGTGAGCGTGGGGACGGCACCGAACCACGGTCCGTCCCGGAAGGACCGCCACGAGAGGTGGTCGTACGTGTACGCGGCGTGGAATCCGAGGTCTTCGGCCCGCCGCCAGGTCTTCTGTGCTTTGCCCCACGGGTGGATGGGGAGGATCACCGTGCTCAGACGCATGACCCGACGATACGCGGGCTTTCCGCCGGTGCGGACGGCACCAGGATCTGCTGCGCACGTACCTGCGTGAGGAGTCGATCGCGCTACTGCCGATCCGCCGACTGGCCGCTGCCCACCCGAAGACAGTCGACGCGGTGTTCCGGAGGCTGTTGCGGAAGCCCGGATTCACCTGGACCGAGCACGGCGAGGCGCTGCTGTGCCGACGCAAGCCCTGGTACTACGAGAACTACGAGAACGAGCCCCGTCCGGGCGTCTCCGCCATTGGCGACCGCCTCAGCACGCTCGTCGCCGGCCGCCGGTAGGCATTGCGGAACGCCAGCGAGTTAACAGGTCATGTACTACACTTCCCCTATGGATACGCCCCGCCCCGGCAAGACCCGAGTCACCAGCGTCTCCCTGCGCGCCGAGACCCTGGAGGCGATCCGCGCACGCGCCGGCAAGCAAGGCGTCTCCTCTTATATCGAGGAGGCCGTACAGCGGCAGCTCCAACGCGAAGCCATCGACGAGTACATTGCCACCGCGGAAGCGGAGCACGGCCCTGTCGACCCTGCCGAGGCGTCGGACAAGGCCGAGCGCATCCGTGCCCACCACGCTGCCCACCGCGGTGAGTCCGCTCCAGCGGACGCCGCATGAGCGGGACTCTCGTTCTCGACAGCGAGGCCCTCACCAAGCTCTCCCGCCGGCACCGCGACATGACCGTATGGCTGGACGTCGCCCGCAGACTGGACCTGCTCGTCGTGACGAGCGCCGCCACGCTGGTGGAAGCACGCGACCCGAAGGTGCCGCAGGCAGCGTTCGACCATGCCGTTTCCCTGGCCAAGGTGCGCCCCGTCTCGGAGGAGATCGCACGTGCGGCAAGCAGACTGCTCGCCGCGGAAAGCCTGCACGGCCACAGATACGCCATCGATGCGATGCTCGCGGCTACGGCTCACGCGGAGCACGGCGACGTCACTGTCATCACGAGCGACACGGATGACCTGCGCCGTCTGTGCCGCCCTCGCATCGCCGTCGAGCCGGTCTGAGCGCCCACGCCGGTCCTTCGTGCACTCTTGCCGCGTTTTCGCAGGTCAGTCTGCGATAGGTGAACACGACTTGACTGAAGTGACGAGAGCACCCAAACGCATGGTCTGCGTGGCCGTCGCCGCTGCGGTCAACGTGGGTACCGCCCCGAACCACGGCCCGTCCCGGAAGGCGCGCCAGGAGAGGTGGTCGTAGGTGGTCCGGTGACTGGGAGCAAGGGCAGTACCGGACATCCCCCGCTGGGTTGCCACAGCCCTCGCGGTAGCGTGCGAGGGCCGCTCCAGCGGTGGATGGGCGGACCTTCAGGCCGGGGCCGAGGTCAGGCCGGTCATGAATCTCGACGATCTCCGCAAGGGTCTGGGCAGCCTGGCGCGTTGCCACGGGGCGCCCGTAAGGCGTGAGCGCCTCAGTCGCGCAGGCGCAGGAATGCCGGTGGTACGGCGTCGGTCAGCCAGACCCCGTTGGCGCTGACGTGGAAGACGTGGCCCGCCCGGTTCATCGCCCCCGCGTCCACCGACAGGACGACGGGACGGCCCCGGCGCGCACCGACGCGGGTCGCGGTTCCGCGGTCCGGCGAGAGGTGGACATGGTGGCGGTCCATGGGGCGCAGACCTTCCGCGCGGATCCGGGCCAGGGCACGGCCGACAGTGCCGTGGTAGAGGTACGCGGGCGGCTCGGCAGGAGGCAGCCCGAGTTCCACGGGGACGCTGTGTCCCTGGCTCGCCCGGATGCGGTCGCCGTCCACGGCGAAGCGCTGTTTGTCGTTGGCCGCGACCACGTGCTCCAGCTCGCCTCGTGTGAGGGCGAATCCCTGTCGGGCGGTCGCGCGCAGGAGGTCGTCGATCGGTACCCAGCCCTGGGCGTCGAGCGTGAGGCCGATGAGCTCCGGCTGATGTCTGAGGTGACGCGAGAGGAATTTCGACACGCTGACGGCACGTTGGTCGTCCATCCGGCCAGGATGCCTCCGGCGCTCCTCCCGGCGCACCCTGATTTCTTCGATTCCTCGATTCCTCGATTTCTTCGGGAGTACAGGCGGCACGAGGTTTGATCCACAGCCAACTGCGGTTATCCACAGGCGGATTGGCAATTCTGTGGACAAGACACTTACTAAAAGCGGAATTTGATCAACTTACTTACCCTTTGGGTGGGATGCGGCAAGAATGTCCAATGTGCGGGCTTGTACCTCGCGTTCCGTGGCCGCCGCCACGAACGCCTCCACCCGCTCAGGCCCAACCAGCGCCTGGACGGAGCGCACTGTCCCGGCGGGCAGAAGGACGGGGCGTGGCGAGCTGTCGTCGTTCAGTGCCTCGGAGCCCAGGTGGTGGTTCAGGTGGCGGGTGGCGAACATCCGCATCGCACGGGCCAGTTCGGCGTCGACCGTTTGCTGGGCGAGCGGGCGGAGCCGTCGCACCATGGACGCCGCCTCCGCCGCGTCCGCGTCCGTCGGCGGGCTGTGCCCGAGATAGCGGGCGAAGACGTGCTCCGTGGTGAACTCCAGGAAGCGCGAGGCGATGTGCTCGACCTGGCCCCGAAGTTCTCTGAGGTGGCCGGAAATCGCGGACAACGGCACGCCCGCCGCGTACAACTCGGCTGCCACGGACAGTTCTTGGGGGCTCGGCACCAGGAACTCGTCCTCCTTTCCCGGGACGCGTTCGAGTACGCCGAGAGCCACGGCCTCGTCGACGGCCGTGTCGTCCTGCGTCGATCCGAACCGCGTGTCCAGTTCGGCGCGGGAGATCCGGCCCGCCTCCTCATCGGTCCACGGGCCCTGCACTTCGGCGACCAGCCCGAGCACACCGCCCAGACCGCGGCCGGCGTCCCACGCCTCCAGCAGTTCCTTGATGCTGGCCAGGGTGTAGCCCCGCTCCAGGAGGTCCGCGATCTGCCGCAGCCGGGCCAGGTGCGTGTACCGGTAGACATTGGCCCGGCCGCGCCGTTCCGGCGTGGGCAGCAGCCCCCGGTCCTGGTAGGCGCGGATGGTGCGGACCGTGGCGCCGCTGGCGTGGGCCAGGTCCTCGATCCGGTACTCGGCGTCCGGCCGGCCTTCCGCGGCCGACGGTCCGCCGCCACCCCCGGCCCCGCCGCCGGTCACAGCGGCGGCTTCAGACGGGCGATGCCGCGCAGCACCCCGGGGCTCACCCGGGACAGCAGCCGTGCGCCCCGGGCTTCCGGGGTGACGGGCACGACGGCCTGATTGCGGACCACGGCCTTGAGGATCGCGTCGGCGACCTTCTCCGGCGGATAGTTCCGGAGGCCGTAGAGCCGACCGGTCCGGTTCCTGAGGCGCTTTTCCTCCGTCGCGTCCGTACCGGCGAACCGCGTGGTCGCCGTGATGTTCGTGTTGACGATGCCGGGGCAGATCGCGCTGACTCCGATGGACTTCTCCGCCAGCTCGGCCCGCAGGCACTCGCTGAGCATCAGCACGGCTGCCTTGGACGTGCTGTACGCGGGCAGGGCCCGCGAGGGCTGGAAGGCCGCGGCGGACGCCAGGTTGACGATGTGGCCGCCCTGGCCTCGGTCCGCCATCTGCTTGCCGAAGATCCGGCAGCCGTGGATGACACCCCACAGATTGACGTCGAGGACGTTCTTCCATTCCTCGCTCGTCGTGTCCAGGAAGGAGCCGGACAGGCCTATCCCGGCGTTGTTCACCAGGACATCGACGATCCCGTACTCCCGGGCGACCTTCTCGGCGAGCTTCTCCACCGCCTGCTCGTCGCTGACGTCGACCGTCTCGCCCCACGCGGCGGGTGAGCCGATCAGCTGAGCCATCTCCGCCGTCCGGGCCGCACCTTCCCCGTCGCGGTCCACGGCCACCACCCGGGCGCCCGCCTCGGCGAACGCGAAGGCCGTGGCACGGCCGATCCCCCCGGCCGCCCCCGTCACCAGGACCAGTTGCCCGCCGAACCGGTCGGCGTACGCCCCGGTCGCCGAGGTGCCCTGAACCGGCAGACCGCCCTGCCGCGCCGCCTCGTTGGCGGCTACGAACTCACTGATCCAGGCGGACAGCTGGTCCGGCCTGGTCCGGGGCACCCAGTGCTTGGCCGGCAGCGCACGGCGCACCAACTGCGGAGCCCAGAGCTCCAGTTGGTCGTAAAGCGATTCCGAGAGGAAGAAGTCCTCGGTCGGTGTGATGAGCTGGACCGGGACATGTGCGTACGCGTCGGTCCGCGGCCTGCGCAGCCGGGGCCGGACGTTGTCACGGTAGAGCCAGGCGCCGTGCGCGGCGTCCTGGGGCAGCGACGGTGTCGGATAGCCGTCCGCGGGGACCTTCTCCATGCGCTGGAGGATCCGCGGCCACTGCTTTCCGAGGGGACCGCGCCAGGCGAGCTCCGGAAGGACCGGCGTGTGCAGCATGTACACGTACCAGGACTTGGCGCCCTGACCCAGCAACTGGCCGACCCTGCGCGGTGTGGGCCGGCTCATGCGCTGCTTGATCCAGTGACCGAAGTGGTCGAGCGAGGGCCCGGACATGGAGGTGAAGGAGGCGATCCGCCCCTCGGTCCGCTTGACGGTGGCGAACTCCCACGCCTGCACCGAACCCCAGTCGTGTCCCACCACGTGCACCGGCCGGTCGGGGCTCACCGCGTCCGCCACCGCCAGGAAGTCGTCCGTGAGCTTCTCCAGCGTGAAACCGCCCCGCAGGGGGGAGGGCGCCGTCGACCTGCCGTGGCCGCGCACGTCGTACAGCACGACGTGCCACTCATCGGCCAGCCGTGACGCCACCTCCGACCAGACCTCCTTGCTGTCCGGGTATCCGTGCACCAGCACGACCGTCGGCCTGGAGACGTCGCCCAGCTCGGCGACGCACAGCTCGATGCCGCCCGTACTGACCCAGCGCTCGCGCGCTTCACGCAGCTTCACGCCGTCACCTTCTCCTCTGCCCAGCGCCGCACGTGCGGCAGATCGTCGTCGAGCCAGAACGCGCTCTGCTCGGGATCCTTTGAATCAGTGACGACCAGGATCTCCTCGAACTTCGCGCCCGTACCCCGGAACCCGAGGTGCGGTTCGACCGCCCACAGCCCCGGCCGCGGCAGGTGGTCGGAGAAGCGGTACGGGCTCCACAGCGGCGACCAGCCGTCCCGGTGGCCGTGCAGGGCGTCGCTCGCCAGCCCCTTGAGCGACTGCGTGCCGAATCCGAAGACATGCGGCGACCAGCGTCTTTCGGTGACCCGGTCGACCTTGTGGGCGATGACCCCGAAGGGATACGCCCGGTGCCGGTTCGCGTACCCCTGCCGGATCATGAGGCGCTCCACGTCCTCGTAGATCTCGCGCAGGGAGCGCCGCTCACGGACCTCGCGCAGGATCAGCTCGCGGTGCGCTTCCAGATCGGCCAGCAGCCTGTCGTGCAGAGGGCTGAGTCCGAGGCAGCCGGAGTAGCCGATGTCGGCGGTGAACCCCTTGTGGACCGGGGCCATGTCGAGGATGAACGGCATGCCCGGTTCGAGCTTCCGGCTGGTCGGGAAGAACTGCAGCGGCACCTTGAAGCCCGCGAACGCCGTGCGGTCACCGAACCAGGCGAACGGGAGATGGAACCAGTCCCGCACACCGCGCTCACGCAGCCAGTCGCGCTGCATCCGCGCCGCCTCGCGCTCCGTCACCCCCGGCCTGAGCTGGGCGGCGACCGCCTCCGCGCAGTCGTACGCGAGGCGCTGCACTTCTCTGAACCCCCGCAGTTCCGGGGCCTTTCCGTCCTTCGCTGCGAAGGTCATGCAACCGTCCGTTCCCTGACGTGCGCGGTACGTGGCCGTAACGTGACACTGATGAATGTGACAATGTCCGGCGGCTACGTCAAGGGGTGTGCCTGACCTGTGGACAGGGTTACACCGGGGGTCTGCGGACGACCTGGGAGCCCTGCGGACCGGAATCCTGACGTCCTCCCTTGTGAGGTCCCCCCTACGGGTCCGTACGCCTGGAGTCGGACGCGGATCCAGCCGCCAGGTCTGACGACCGCTGTGGTCCGCGCCACTACCTTCGAAGACGTGACTGTGATCGTGACCGAAAGCCTGAGCAAGCGGTTCCCCCGGGTGACCGCGCTTGACCGGCTCACCCTGGACATCGGACCCGGCGTAACCGGCCTGGTGGGTTCCAACGGGGCCGGCAAGTCCACACTGATCAAGATCCTGCTGGGTCTGTCCCCCGCCACCGAGGGCCGGGCCGCGGTGCTCGGGCTCGACGTCGCCACCAGTGGCGCCGCCATCCGGGAGCGCGTGGGATACATGCCCGAGCACGACTGCCTGCCCCCAGACGTGTCGGCGACCGAGTTCGTCGTGCACATGGCCAGGATGTCCGGCCTGCCTCCCACGGCGGCGCGCGAGCGCACCGCCGACACGCTGCGCCACGTCGGTCTGTACGAGGAGCGCTACCGGCCCATCGGTGGCTACTCGACCGGCATGAAGCAGCGGGTGAAGCTGGCCCAGGCACTCGTCCACGACCCGCAGTTGGTCCTGCTCGACGAGCCGACCAACGGCCTGGACCCGGTCGGACGCGACGAGATGCTCGGTCTGATCCGCCGCATCCACACCGACTTCGGCATCTCCGTGCTCGTCACCTCCCACCTCCTGGGCGAACTCGAGCGCACCTGCGACCACGTGGTCGTCGTCGACGGCGGCAGCCTGCTGCGGTCGAGCTCCACCAGCGACTTCACCCAGACCACCACCACCCTCGCGGTCGAGGTCACCGACAGCGACACCCACCCCGACGGCACCGCCGCACTGCGCAAGGTCCTCACCGGAGCAGGAGTCCCGCTGATCGGCCTCGACGGCCTCGACGTGGAGGGGCTGCCGGGGGCGGGCCACATCCTCCTGGTCGAAGCGGCCGGCGAGGAGACGTACGACATCGTCCGCGACAGCGTCGCCGGGCTCGGACTCGGCCTCGTACGGATGGAACAGCGGCGTCACCACATCGCCGAGGTCTTCCGTACCGAAGAGGCGCCGCAAGCGGCTCCCGCGGCACCCGCCGCGTCCGTCGGCGCCGCAACGCAGAAGGGGAACGGTTCGTGATGAGCACCGACACCGGGACCGTGACCGGGGGCGACAGCTCCCGCATCCACAACATCGGATACCGCTCCTACGACGGTCCGCGCCTGGGACGCGCCTATGCGCGCCGCTCGCTCTTCTCGCAGTCCCTCAGGGGCTCGTTCGGACTCGGCCGCTCCGCGAAGTCCAAGGTGCTCCCGATGCTGCTGTGCGGGGTGATGTGCCTGGTCGCCCTGATCATCGTGGCCGTCGCCATCGCCACCCCCGGCATGACGAAACTGCCCGTCAAGTACACGGATTTCGCGATCTACCTGCAGGCGGTGATCGGGCTGTTCATCGCCGCCCAGGCACCGCAGTCCGTCTCCAGGGACCTGCGGTTCAAGAGCATCCCCCTGTACTTCTCCCGGCCGATCGAACGCGGTGACTACGTGGTCGCCAAGTACGCGGCCATGGCGTCGGCGCTCTTCATCCTCACCGCGGCACCGCTCGTCATCCTGTACGCGGGAGCGCTGCTCGCGGAGTTCGACTTCGTCGCCCAGACCAAGGGCTTCGGGCAGGGGCTGGTGTCGGTGGCTCTGCTGTCCGTCCTGTTCGCCGGTCTCGGCCTGGTGATGGCGGCTCTCACCCCGCGTCGCGGCTTCGGCGTCGCTGCGGTGATCGCCGTACTGACCATCACCTACGGCGCGGTCTCCACCGTCCAGGCCATCGCCTGGGAGACGGGGTCCACCGGCGCGGTGCCATGGCTGGGGCTCTTCTCGCCGATCACGCTGATCGACGGTGTCCAGACCGCGTTCCTCGGCGCGACCTCCGCCTTCCCCGGAGGGGAAGGCCCGGGGGCGGGCGCCGGAGTGGCGTATCTGATCGTTGTTCTCGCGCTCGTCGCCGGCTCTTACGCCGTACTGATGCGCCGCTACCGGAAGGTCGGGCTGTGACCACCATCGAGATCGACCACACCTCGCGCTGGTTCGGCAACGTGGTCGCCGTCAACGACGTCAGCATGACGGTGGGCCCGGGTGTGACGGGCCTGCTCGGCCCGAACGGTGCGGGCAAGTCCACGCTGATCAACATGATGGCCGGATTCCTCGCCCCCTCGACGGGCACGGTCACGCTCGACGGCAGAGCGATCTGGCGTAACGAGACGGTCTACAAGGAGATCGGCATCGTCCCCGAGCGGGAAGGGATGTACGACTTCCTGACCGGCCGCGAGTTCGTCGTCGCCAACGCCGAACTGCAGGGTCTCGGCGACGAGGCCGCGCGCGAGGCCCTGGCCACCGTCGAAATGGAACACGCCCAGGACCGCAAGATCTCGACGTACAGCAAGGGCATGCGCCAGCGCGTGAAGATGGCGTCCGCGCTGGTCCACGAACCGTCCGTACTGCTGCTCGACGAGCCGTTCAACGGGATGGACCCGCGTCAGCGCATGCAGCTCATGGAGCTGCTGCGGCGGATGGGAGCGGAGGGCCGTACGGTCCTGTTCTCGTCGCACATCCTCGAAGAGGTCGAGCAACTGGCCTCGCACATCGAGGTGATCGTGGCCGGCCGCCATGCGGCGTCCGGTGACTTCCGGCGCATCCGCCGGCTGATGACGGACCGGCCGCACCGCTATCTCGTACGCTCCAGCGACGACCGCGCGCTCGCCTCGGCGCTCATCGCCGACCCGTCCACCGCGGGCATCGAGGTCGACCTGAGCGAACGTGCTCTGCGCATCCAGGCCGTGGACTTCGGGCGTTTCACCGCGTTGCTGCCGAGGGTGGCACGGGAACACGGCATCCGGCTGCTGACCGTCTCGCCGTCCGACGAGTCCCTCGAATCGGTCTTTTCCTATCTCGTAGCGGCCTGAGTAGTGGCCTGAAAGGAGCTGTGAAGCGTCATGTACGACCCCACAGTCGCTCGGCTCACCTACCGGGCCCTGCTCGGCCGGCGCCGGGCCGCCGTTCTGTTCATCCTGCCCGTGCTGCTGATCGTGATCGCCGTGGCGGTCCGGGTGTTCGCCGGGGCCGATGACCAGGTCGCCGCCAATGTGCTGGGCGGCTTCGCCCTGGCCACGATGGTTCCCCTGATCGGTGTCATCGCGGGAACCGGGGCCATCGGGCCGGAGATCGACGACGGTTCGATCGTCTACCTGCTGGCCAAGCCGGTGAAACGCCCGACGATCATCGTCACGAAGCTGACCGTGGCCATCGCCGTCACGATGGTCTTCTCGGCCCTGCCGACCCTGCTCGCGGGCCTGATCCTCAACGGCAACGGTCAGCAGATCGCGGTGGCGTACACGATCGCGGCGCTGGTCGCCTCGATCGCGTACAGCGCGCTGTTCCTCCTGCTCGGCACGGTCAGCCGGCACGCGGTCGTCTTCGGTCTGGTCTACGCGCTCGTGTGGGAGGCGCTCTTCGGCAGCCTGGTGCCGGGTGCGCGGACGCTCAGTGTGCAGCAGTGGTCTCTCGCGGTCGCCCAGAAGGTGAGTGGGGACGGTGTGATCACCTCGGACGTCGGGCTGCCGCTGGCGACGGTGCTGCTGGCCGGCATCACGGTGGCCGCGACCTGGTACGCGGGTCAGAAACTGCGGGCACTGAAACTCGCCGGCGAGGAGTGAGCGACCGCTCCGCAACGGTGCAACCCCCGTCCGATGGGCGGGGGTTGTTCTGCGTCCTATGAACGGACAGTGGTACGCGAAACTGTACGTTTATCGGCTCGTTGGTCAGGGTGCGTGGAGGAAGTGAGAATCTGTGGCGTCGAGCTTTCGTGAATTCGGGGATCGCCGACACCGGTGAGGCAGTGCCGGCCGGGTCGGTCATCGAGTGAGTGGCAACCGTGAGCGTCCTCCGCCCCTGAAGCCCGGGGACAGGGCCGTCCATCGCCGTTCCCGCGTACGAAAGGCATGCCCATGCCCACGGAAGTCGCCCTGCTCGAATCACGCGCCCTGCGCGTCGAGCGGATGGGGCGCGTCGACGCCCTCGACAAGATCAAGAGTCTTGTCATGCTCCCGGACGGAATTCACGTTCGCACAGAGGATGTCGCTCGCTACTTCGAAGTATCCACAGAAGCCGTCAAGAAGGTGACCCAGCGACACCGAGCCGAATTGGAGGAGAACGGTCTCACGTTGCTGCGGGGCGCTGACCTGCGAACCTTCCATAGGGACATGATGTCCCTATGGGCGGGGGATGAGGGTGAAAGTTATCCACAGGCTGCCACCCAGCTCACGCTGTACACCCGCAGAACCGTACTCAACGCCGCCATGCTTCTTCGCGACAGCGACATCGCCCGATGCGTACGGACGTACCTCCTCGACGCCGAGGAGGAGCTACAGGTGGCGTACCGCTCGCTGGATCGGCGCGTCACCGGTATCGAGGGCTGCCTCGCCGACGTCGGCAGCGCGCTCCAGGAGCTCGGCCCGGTGCTCGGCAGGATGTCGGAGCGGCTCGACGGCCTCGACCGGAAGCTGGACGTCACGTACGAGGTCGTCGGCGCCATGAGCGTGAAGCTCTCGGACGTCTCCCAGGACCTCGTCCGTATCGACGCGCGCATGGACGGTCTCGCCCAGCAGCTGAAGGACCTGCGCGGCTGACCGCGCTGACCGGCACCGACTGCTCGCGGTCCCGCCCCGCAGGGCGCGGACCGCGAGTAAATCGGTGGCACAGGAGGCGTGCCGCGCGGCACAGTAGTGGGGACAGCGCGCACGGATACGTACGCCGAGGACGGGAAGGAGCGCGACGATGACCGAGAGTCCGAGTCCGTCGAGTTCCCCGCAGGGTGGTCCGCGACCCGTCCCGCAGTAGCCACGTCGGGTACCGTGCGGGACCGCTTGCAGCAGGCCCCCCGGGTGGCCCTTCACGCGCTTGCGCGCGGCCACCCGCCCGGAGGATTGGCCGAGTGGTAAGGCAGCGGCTTGCTAAGCCGTCGTCGGGGTCGCGAACCCCGCGCGCGTTCGATCCGCGCATCCTCCGCCGCGGATACCGGCAGACGTTCCGTGGGACGCCGACGGCCGCGAAGGGCCGCTCGGCTCCCCGGTGCGTCAGGAGCGCCCTGTCCTGAGGAGCTCCTCCAGCACCACGGCGATGCCGTCGTGCTCGTTCGACGCGGTGATCTCGTGGGCCACGGCCTTCAGATCGTCGTGCGCGTTCGCCATGGCCACACCCTGCCGCGCCCAGCCGAACATCGGGATGTCGTTCGGCATGTCACCGAAGGCCAGCGTGTCCGCCGCCTTCAGGCCCAGTCGGCGGGCCGCCAGGGACAGTCCGGTCGCCTTGCTCAGCCCCAGTGGCAGGATCTCCACCACGCCCGGACCTGCCATGACCACGTCCACCAGACTGCCGACCGCCTCCCGGGCGGCCTTCGTCAGGGCGTCGTCGCCGAGCTCCGGATGCTGGATGTAGACCTTGTTCAGCGGAGCGGTCCACATCTCGGCCGGATCGACCACGAAGACGGCGGGCAGCGGCCCGTCCTGGACCCGGTAACCGGGTCCGACCAGGACCTCGCCTTCGAGGCCGTCACGGCTGGCAGCCAGCGCCAGCGGGCCGATCTCCGCCTCGATCTTGGACAGCGCCAGACCGGCGAGCTGCCGGTCCAGGGTGAGCGACGTCAGCAGCTTGTGCTCGCCCGCGTGGTAGACCTGCGCGCCCTGACCGCAGACCGCGAGGCCCTCGTAGCCCAGGTCGTCCAGGATGTGCCGGGTCCACGGGACGGCACGTCCGGTGACGATGATGTGCGCCGCGCCGGCCGCGGTGACTGCGGCCAGCGCCTCGCGCGTGCGTCCGGAAACCGTGCCGTCGTCACGCAGCAGCGTGCCGTCGAGATCGGTGGCGACGAGTTTGTACGGGAAGGCCGTCACTTGGAGACCGGCTCCAGGACCTCACGGCCGCCGAGGTACGGGCGCAGCATCTCGGGGACCCGCACCGAACCGTCGGCCAGCTGGTGGTTCTCCAGGATCGCCACGATCGTGCGCGGTACGGCGCAGAGCGTGCCGTTCAGCGTGGCCAGCGGCTGGACCTTCTTGCCGTCGCGCATCCGGACGGAGAGGCGGCGTGCCTGGAAGCCGTCGCAGTTGGAGGCGGAGGTCAGCTCGCGGTACTTGCCCTGCGTCGGAATCCACGCCTCGCAGTCGAACTTGCGGGAAGCCGAGGCCCCCAGGTCGCCCGAGGCGACATCGATCACCTGGAAGGGCAGCTCCAGCGAGGTGAGCCACTGCTTCTCCCAGTCGAGGAGCCGCCGGTGCTCGGCCTCGGCGTCCGCCGGATCGACGTACGAGAACATCTCGACCTTGTCGAACTGGTGGACGCGGAAGATGCCGCGGGTGTCCTTGCCGTACGTGCCGGCCTCGCGGCGGAAGCAGGGCGAGAAGCCCGCGTACCGCAGGGGCAGCTTGTCGGCCTCGACGATCTCGTCCATGTGGTACGCGGCGAGGGGGACCTCGGAGGTGCCGACCAGGTAGAAGTCGTCCTTCTCCAGGTGGTAGACGTCCGCGGACGCCTGGCCGAGGAAGCCGGTGCCCTCCATGGCGCGGGGGCGGACCAGCGCGGGCGTCAGCATCGGGATGAAGCCGGCCTCGGTGGCCTGCGCGATCGCGGCGTTGACGAGCGCGAGTTCCAGCAGTGCGCCGATACCCGTCAGGTAGTAGAAGCGTGAGCCGGACACCTTGGCCCCGCGCTCCATGTCGATGGCGCCCAGCGCCTCGCCGAGCTCAAGGTGGTCCTTCGGGGCGAAGCCCTCGGCCCCGAAGTCGCGGATGGTGCCGTGCGTCTCGAGGACGACGAAGTCCTCCTCGCCGCCCACGGGAACGTCCTCGTGGACGATGTTGCCGAGCTGGAGGAGCAGCCGCTTGGCCGCGGCGTCGGCCTCGTCCTGGGCGGCGTCGGCCGCCCTTACTTCGGCCTTCAGCTGGTCGGCCTTCTTCAGCAGCTCGGCACGCTCGTCCGGGGTTGCCTTGGGGATCAGCTTGCCGAGCTGCTTCTGCTCGGAGCGGAGTTCGTCGAAGCGGACGCCGGACGACCTGCGCAGCTCGTCGGCGGAGAGAAGGGCGTCGACGAGCGCGACGTCCTCTCCACGGGCGCGCTGGGAGGCGCGAACACGGTCGGGGTCCTCACGGAGCAGGCGAAGGTCAATCACCCCTCAAGGCTACCGGTGTGGGGTTCCCCCGCTCGAACCGATATCGACGAGCGTGTCACTTTGCCCGAATTGCCGCAATTGGTAATGCTGGAGGGGAATCGCCGGACCGGGGTGGGCCGGTGCGGTCAATAAACAAGCCCATTCCGCCGAAAAGGGTTCAACCCGCCCGTCCCTCTTGACGCATCGCGCCTGCGCGGGGCGGGAGTTGAGGGTGGAGGTTCTCGTGTTGTCCACAGGTGGGTGCGGTTCGAATTAGTTATCCACAGGGTGTGAGGAAGATCTGTGGACACCGGAAGAGATCGTCCGAAAGCCACATGAAGGCTCATGGAGTCCCCGTTCAAACGCAGCTCACACACTCATTCGGGTGGGAATTCGATGCTTGGGAGAGTTGATCAATGCAATTGGGGTGACACGCGGCGACCTGTGACCCTGTGGACGGATCTATTGACACTGAGCCGATTTGTCGACCATGTCGCATTACGGTGTCGACTTGTCCCCAGGTCGAGATGCCATCCTGTGGATAACTCTGTGGGCAAATGAAAATCTGCAGGTAGGACCGGTGCGTAACGCACAGGGCGCCTGGCGGGGGCGCCACCGGGGGTGGTTCAGCGGGTGGAAACCGCCGTGGGCCCCATGCCCTGGAGGCTGCTTCAGGAACCCGCTTCAGGACCCTTTCAGGACCTGCTGCATGACCTGCCTCGGAACCGCTTCAGCCCCAGCCCCTCTGCTGAGTTTCTGCTCAGCCCCTGCCGTCCTGGCTGCGGGCCAGCCAGTCGGATGCCTCCGTGAAGTCCGTGTCCGAGGTCCCCGCTCGCAGAGCGCGCACGTCCGCGGCCGTCACTCCGGCCCGGGGATACGAACCGAGGAAGCGCACGTTCGGGCAGACGCGCTTCAGCCCCATGAGGGCTTCACCGACCCGCCGGTCGGCGATGTGCCCTTCGGCGTCCACGGCGAAGCAGTAGTTGCCGATGCCCTCACCGGTCGGCCGGGACTGGATCAGCATCAGGTTGACCCCGCGCACCGCGAACTCCTGGAGAAGTTCGAGGAGCGCACCGGGGTGGTCGTCGCCGAGCCAGATGACCACGGAGGTCTTGTCCGCACCGGTCGGCGCCGACGGGCGCGCCGGGCGGCCCACCAGAACGAAGCGCGTCTGGGCGTTCTCGGCGTCGTGGATCTCGGTCACCAGGGGCTCCAGGCCGTAGGTGGCCGCGGCGAACTCCCCGGCGAACGCCGCGTCGTACCGTCCCTCCTGGACCAGCCGCGCGCCGTCCGCGTTGGACGCCGCCGACTCCCACACGGCCTTCGGCAGGTGGGCCGCCATCCAGTTGCGTACCTGCGGCTGCGCGGCCGGATGCGCGGTGACCGTCTTGATGTCGGTCAGCTTGGTCCCGGGACGCACCAGCAGCGCGAAGGTGATGGAGAGCAGCACCTCGCGGTAGATCATGAGCGGCTCGCCGGTGGTCAGCTCGTCGAGCGTCGCGGTGATCCCGCCCTCGACGGAGTTCTCGATCGGTACGAGCGCTGCTGCCGCCTCACCGCTGCGCACCGCGTCCAGGGCCGCCGGAACCGAGACCATCGGGACGAGCTCGCGGGTGGCGGCTTCCGGGAGCGTACGGAGGGCGACCTCGGTGAAGGTGCCCTCGGGGCCGAGATAGGCGTAGCGCGTGGCTGACATACGGTCACCCTAATGTGCCGTACGCACGGGGCCGCGCCGTCTCAGGATGCGGCCGGGCAGCCCGTCAGGACTCCAGCAGCCGCTGTCCCACGTACTCCCCCTTGGCGGCACCGCCCGGTACCGCGAAGACACCGCTGGCCTCGTGCCGGATGAACGGTGAGAGTGCGTCACCCCGGTCGAGCTTGCGCTGCACCGGTACGAAGCCCCGGAAGGGGTCCGCCTGCCAGCAGATGAAGAGGAGCCCGGCGTCGGGGGTGCCGTCCGCCGCGATGCCGTCGTGGTACGAGAAGGGGCGCCGCAACATGGCCGCGCCGCCGTTCTTCTCGGGGGAGGAGATCCGGGAGTGAGCGTTGTCCGGGATCAGGAGGCGGCCGTCCGGGCCTGCCTTGTCGAGATCCATCTCGGTCGTCTCGGTCCCGCCGCTGAGCGGGGCGCCGTCCGCCTTGCGGCGCCCGATGACCCGCTCCTGCCGTTCCACCGGGAGCTTCTCCCAGTCGTCGAGGAGCATTCTGATGCGCCGCACGACGGCGTACGAGCCGCCCGCCAGCCAGTCGGACTCCGGACCGGAGCCGGGGGAGGCACCGTCGCTCCCCGTGCTCGACGGCACGAAGATCCGCTGGTCGAAGTCGCTGTCCGAGGGCTTCGGATTGCCGGTGCCATCGATCTGGCCCATCAGATTGCGGGCGGTCCTCTGCTGCTCGGTGGCACCGGGGGTGCGGTTGAAGCCGTTCATCTGCCAACGGACCCGGGCCGTTGCCGCGGCCTCCTTCTGGAGGGCGCGCAGCGCGTGAAAGGCGACGAGTGC
Source organism: Streptomyces finlayi (assembly GCF_014216315.1). Classification (NCBI taxonomy): domain Bacteria; kingdom Bacillati; phylum Actinomycetota; class Actinomycetes; order Kitasatosporales; family Streptomycetaceae; genus Streptomyces; species Streptomyces finlayi. The sequence continues at coordinate 3,728,992 of NZ_CP045702.1, read as the reverse complement.
GTCGTCGGCACCGATCTGCACCCAGAGGTCACCGTCGGAGCGTTTCGCGTCCAGGTGGTCGGAGGAGAACGGCGGCAGCGGGTCGAGACCGGCGGGCCGACGGCCGGTCAGGCCCGTACGTTCGAAGAAGGTGCGGCCGAAGCCGAAGGTGACCGTCAGCGAGGACGGCCCGGCATCCAGCGCGATTCCCGTGTCGTGACCGTCCCTGTCGCCGGCAGGCCGGCCCGCCATCAGCCGCTCGGCCGTGGCCGACCAGCGGCGCATCAGCGCGGCGGCTTCCTTGCGTCCGGCGCCGGGGGCCAGGTCGAAGGCGATCAGATGGCCGCGGGCCTGAAGCGGAGTGGTGATCCCCGCTTGATGTTTCCCGTGAAACATTGCCCGGGTCGATCCGACGGTGGTCAGCGCCACCGGGTCATCGGCGCGCATACCGGCGTACGCGGCGGCACCACCCGCCGCGCCCAGCACGAGGCCGGTCGCTCCCGCGGCTCCGGCGGTGCCGAGCAGCCGCCGCCTGGAGACCGCACCCGCGGCACCGGCCGCACCCGTGTCCGAGTCGCTTCTCGCGGCCTTCGGGGCCTCGTCCTTCATGTTCCTGCTCAACCTGCTCAACCTGCTCAGCCGATCTTGGCGTTCTTGTCGATGGTCGTCTGGTCGATGTCCGAAGTCCGTACGGTCACGGAGATCGTCCAGTCGCCGCCCATCGGGATCTGGATGCCGTCGGCCGTCCAGTGGCCGTCGGCGAGGTGGTCGGGGACGACCGGCAGCGGGCCGATGTCCTTGGACTTCAGCGTGAGGGCCACCTTCACCTCAGGGACGTCCAGCGGCTTTCCGCCGGCCCCCTTGACCCAGATGTGCAGCTGGTTGGCGCCGACACGGCCGGGCTCGAAGTCCAGCCGTACGGTCCCCTTGCCGTTCCGGCCGCCGGTATCGAAGGGCATGCTCAGATTGACCGGGGTCCCGTTCGCCGGGACGGCCGCCGCAGCCGCACCGCGGGAGGCGTCCTCCTCCGTACGCCCCGGCTCGGTGGAGGTCAGCACGGTCGTGACCGCGAGCAGGACGACGGCGATTGCGGTCTCCGTGAGTACCGAGCGCCGCAGTCCCGAGCGGCCCGGATCGGCGTCGCGGACACGCTTCTTCCTGGTCGCCGTCAGGGCGGCACGCTGACGGGCGAGCTGGGCGGCGCGATCGGGGGTGACGTCCTCGGTATCCGTTCCCGCCGTCACCGGGGCCGACGCGCCCCCCTCCGCGTCGTCCGCTGAATCCGCGGCGTTCTCGGCGCTCCCTGTACTCCCTGTGCTCTCCGTGCTCTGCGCGCTCTCCGTAAGCCGGGAGGTCCAGCGGCGGGAGATCCAGGCGACACCGACAAGGAGGGCCACCAGGGCCGCCTTGACGATCAGGAGCTGCCCGTACTGCGTACCGGTCAGCGCCGACCAGGAACCGACCTGGCGCCAGGACTGGTAGATCCCGGTGGCGGCGAGGACCACCACGCTCACGAACGCCACCCGGGAGAAGCGTCGTACGGCGGAGCTCTCGACCGAGGGCGTCCGGTACAGGGCGACCAGAAGGGTGACGAGGCCACCCAGCCAGGCCGCGACGGCCAGCAGGTGCAGGACGTCGACCGGCATGGCGATGCCCGGCTGGATGCCGGTCGACGCGTGCTCCGCGAGGGCCCAGGTGCCGGCGATCCCGGCGGCGACGACCGTGCCGCCGATGGCGAGCCCGAAGGTGAGGTCCTTCCGCTCCGTCTCGTCCTCACGTCTGGCGTACCCGCCGAACAGGACGGCGACGAAGAGCGCGGCGGCCCCGAGCAGCAGCAGCCGGGAGACCAGAGCGGCCCCCGGCTTGGTGTCGAGCACGGCCTGCAGCCCGTTGAGATCGAAGACGTCCGAGAGTTCGCCGGAACCGGTGTACGGGCTGCGCAGCACCAGCATGGCCAGGGTGGCCGCGGTCAGGGTGAGCCAGCCGCGCACGACCAGGCGTTGCAGCGGACGCTCGCCCGCACCCCGCCGCCAGCAGGCGAGCACGAAGGCCGCACCACCCGCCAGCACGATGAACCCGGCGTACGCGGCATAGCGCGCGATGCCGTAGAGCGTGCCGACCAGTCCGTCGCCGGCCCCGCCCGAAGGCAGGGCGACGGTGGTGTCCGAGGGGGCGCCGACAGAGAACGTGAAGGCACCGGCGACCGGGTGGCTGTCCGCGGAGACCGCCTGCCAGGCCACGGTGTAGGTGCCGTCGGGCAGACCTGCGAGGAGCCGGACGCCGTACTGGACGGCTCCACCGCTCCCCACCTCGCGCGGCGCACCGTCGTCCGCGCGTCGTCCCTGGGGGTCGAGGACGCGGATCGAGTCGTCGCCGACGGCGATCTGCTCGGAGAAGGTGAGCGTGACCTCCTCGGGTGCGGTGTCGACCACCGCCCCGGACTGCGGGTCGCTCCCGGTGAGGGCGGCGTGCGCGGACGCGGGGCTCGCGCCCGCCAGCACCAGGCCGAACAACAGGCCGGTCAGGGTGGCGAGGAGCGCGAGGGCGGCGAGCGGCCGGCGTATCGGGTGCGGCGCGAAGCGCGGGGCGGTGGCTGTCATGGTGCGTCAGTCCCTCACTGCTTCTTCGGGTTGTAGGTGGTCTCCCTGACGGGAACGTCGACCGTGATGGGGCCGGCCTTCTCGAAACGCAGTTCCAGAGAGATCTTCTCGCCCTGCTTGGGCCGCTGCTTGAGCTTCATGAACATGATGTGTTTGCCACCGCGTTCAAGATGCAGTTCGCCGCCGGCGGGCACTTCGAAGGAACTGACCATGCGCATGGTCCGGTTCCTCGTCTCGTGGATCGTGACGTTGTCCGAGAGCGGACTGGTCACGGAGGTGAGCCGGTCGGTCGCCTCCCCGCTGTTCTTCACGACGAGGAACCCGGCCGCCATGTCGCTGACGGGCTGCGGCATGAAGGCACCGGTCACCTTCAGTTCCGGCTTGCTGTCCGAGGAGCACCCCGCCAGCGTCAGACCCGTGGTGAGGGCCAGGACGCCGACGAGAGCGGAGCGGCGGTTCACGGGGTGGCCCCCGTGATCAGCTTCGGGAGGTCCTTCGTGTAGTCGTCGGACGTGGTGTCCTCGCCGTACAGCACGTACCCCTTGTCGGTCTTCGGGGAGAACGCGACCACCTGGGCGCCGTGCATCGATACGACGGTGCCGTCCTTCTCCGCCTTCGGCGGGTCGATGCCGATGCCGATCTGCCGGGCGCCCGCCTGGATGGTCGGGAAGTCGCCGGTGAGTCCGATGAAGGTGGGGTCCTGGGCCTTGAGCCAGCTGCCCAGGGACGACGGGGTGTCGCGTTCGGGGTCTGTGGTGACGAAGACGACCTGGAGCTTGTCCTGGTCGGCCTTGGGCAGGGCGCGCTTGGCGAGCGAGATGTTGCTCATGGTCAGCGGGCAGACGTCGGGACAGTGGGTGTAGCCGAAGTAGATGAGCGTCGGCTTGCCCTTGGTCTGCTCGCGGAGGTCGAACTTCTTGCCGTGCGTGTCGGTGAGGACGAGGTCGGGCTTGGTGAACGGCTGGTCGAGTACGGTCGCGGCCTTGTCACTGGTGTCCATGGAGACATCGGCGACGGGCTGCTTGGCCGAGTCGGTCCCGCTGCCGCATGACGACAGCGTCAGTGCGGCCGCGGCGGCGAGCGCCGCGGCCAGCATCGTCTTCTTGGTGCGCATGGAGAATTGTTTCCTGGTCTGTGGTGCGAGTGCTGCTTCGGGTGTCAGACGGTGCGGCGGCGGCCCGCGAGAACTCCGAACGCGACCCCGGCGACGCCTACGACGATGCCGACGACACCCAGGATCCGTGCGGTGCTGTCGCTGGTGTCGGCCGAGGCCGTGGCGTCGGACGCCTTCGTGTCCTCGGTGGACTTGTCGTCCGTCGCGTGGGCGCTCTTGTCGTCGGAGGCCGCGGCGCCGTGCGCGTCGGCCGCGGCGGCGGTCAGCTTGAGCACGGGGGCCGGGCTCTCGGGCTCCTCGCCGTCCGCGGTGGGCTCCTCGATCCAGCGGACGACTTCCTTGTTGTCGTACGTCTGGAGGGCCTTGAAGACCATCTGGTCGGTGTCCTCGGGGAGCTGGCCGACCGAGAGCGGGAACTGCTGGAAGTAGCCCGGGGCGATCTCGCTGCCGTCCGAGGTCCAGGTGACCTTCGAAACGGCTTCGGTGATCTTCTTGCCGTGCACGTCGAGGGGCTTGTCCAGCTTCGCCTTGTCGACCTTGATCTTCCAGCCCGGTACCGCCTGCGGGCTGACCGAGGACAGCGGGTGCTCGGTCGGGAAGTTCACTTCGATCTTGATGGTGGAGGCGTCGTCGCGCTCGTTCGGCACCTTGAAGTTGATGGTGGCGTAGCCGCCCTTGGCGGCCTCACCCTGCGGCTGGACGCTGACGTGCGCGGCCGCGGGGCCGGCGAGCAGCAGGACGGTGGACGCGGCGACGCCGCCGGCGAGGGCGATGCGTGAAACGTTCATGGCAGGAATCTCCACAGGCAGGAGGAAAAGGGTGGTCCGGCGCGCCGGTGCGCGACGGCATCGCGACACCTTTTCTCCCGGGGATCCGGGCCACGCCGGAGTGTTCCGGCGCAGGGTGTCGCGTCAGGCTGCGCGTACGTATACGGCCGGAGGCCCGCGCCTGATCACCATGTGCTGCAAGGGGTCCCCGGTGGCGGGCGCGGGTGCGTCGGCGGCGGTACGGGGAAGGAGCGGCCCGGTCGTCCGCCGTCCGGGAAGGCCGACGAGCAGGGCGCGTACGAGCGCGAGCGCGGCGCGCAGGGCACGCAGCTGGGCGCCGGCCGCGAACTCCTGGGCGCTCTGCACCGAGAGGCGGGTGAGACCGAACAGAGCGACCTCGCCCCGGCGCAGCAGCCAGCCGGTCACGAGTGCGGCCAGGAAGTGCCCGAGGAACATGGGCAGACTCGGCAGGATGCCGGACGAGGCCGCGAGTCCCGCGAGGCCGGTCGGGGCGTCCGCCGCGGCGTGCGTGTGGCCCTGGGCCAGGGTCGACGGGTCGATACCCGCGGCCGTGACGATGCGGTGGGCCTCGGCGGCGCTCAGCCCGGACGGCCCCTCGCCGCAGACGAGTCCGGCGGCGAAGCGGATGAGCGCGTCACTGTCCGTCCGGGCCGCGGACGCCGTCGTGGTGCCCGTGCCGTGGCTGCCCAGTCCGAAGAGGACGTGCAGGACGAGCTGTGCGCCGGTGAGCGCCACAACGATCGACGGGAGGGACCGCTCGCGCCCGGCGAGCGGAACCATGACCGCGAAGAGGCCGAGGAAACCGGCGAGCAAGGTCCACCACGGGACGGTCGCGCACGAGGCGAGCGCATGCCCTGCCGCGGACAGCACGACGCAGACCGCGGTGAACACCGCGGCCCTCATGAGCCGCAGACCGGCTCCAGCTCGTGCGACGGGCATAGACATGGCGAGGTCATCATCGCACTGCGTGTACGGACTGCGTCAGCCAGGTCCGGAAGGTCGCTTTCCTGCGGCATGGATGGCTGTTGTGCCTGTTCGGGCGGGCCGGGCCGCCGGGCCCTAGCCGGTATACGGAACATTCGCATCCGCCGAATGGATGCTGTCGCGGCCGATCCGTGCTTACAAGGGGCACTGTGCGGCAATACGTATCCGTATGTCGAGCCGCAGCCAGGAGGCTGGAGCATGAGCATGTGGTGGTCACTCCATTTGCGGCGCGAAGCCGCGAGCGTTCCGCTCGCCCGTCGTTTCCTACTGGGCACCATGGAAACCGCGGGCGTCGATCCGGACATCTCCTACGACCTCTCCGTGGCGCTCAGCGAAGCCTGCGCGAACGCCGTGGAGCACGGCGGGGAACGCCGGGACGAGGGTGCCGCGGGTTCCGGTGAGCAGTACCGGGTCACCGCGTATCTGGACGGCGAGAAATGCCGTATCGAAGTCGCCGATTCGGGGCCCGGATTCCCCACCCGGCCCGCGCTTCGCACCGCCGTGCAACCGCCCGCCGAATGTCCGGCCGGCAGACAGCCCGCTGCCGCGCAGCGGCCTCCGGTCCACCTGGAGGAGGTCTGCCCGGCCGTCGGTCATCCGGCCGTCGATCAGCCCGTGGAGGAGTCGGCCGCGGTGCGGCTGCCCGCCGGGCAGCCCACCGTCACGGCGGAGAGCGGACGCGGGCTCGGTCTGATCGAACAGCTCGCCGATCACGTCCAGTTCGCCAACCGGCCGGGCAGGGGCGCGGTCGTGAGCTTCGACAAGGTCCTGAAATGGCGGGAGGGCACGCTGCTCATGGTGTGCTGAGCGGCGCGCCCCCCGGCGCTGGTACGACGGTCCGTCGCCCTGCGGGTCAGCCCTTGAGCCGGGCCATCCACGCCTCGACCTCGTCGGACCGGCGCGGCAGCTGGTCGGACAGGTTCCGGTTGCCGTCCTCGGTGACGAGGATGTCGTCCTCGATCCGTACGCCGATGCCGCGGTACTCCTCGGGCACGGTCAGGTCGTCGGCCTGGAAGTACAGACCGGGCTCGACCGTGAGGCACACACCGGGCTCCAGGACGCCGTTGACGTACGCCTCGGTGCGGGCCGCGGCGCAGTCGTGGACGTCCATGCCGAGCATGTGACCGGTGCCGTGCAGGGTCCAGCGGCGCTGGAGGCCGAGCTCCAGGACCTTGTCCACGGACAGGTCGCCGAGTAGGCCCCACTCGACGAGCTTCTCGGCGAGCACGCGCTGCGCGGCGTCGTGGAAGTCGCGGTAGTCGGCGCCGGGCCTGACGGCCGCGATGCCCGCTTCCTGCGCCTCGTACACCGCGTCGTAGATCTTCCGTTGGAGCGGCGTGAACGTGCCGTTGATGGGAAGGGTGCGCGTCACATCGGCGGTGTAGAGGTCATTGGTCTCCACGCCCGCGTCGAGCAGCAGCAGTTCGCCGGAGCGGACGGCGCCGTCGTTGCGCACCCAGTGCAGGGTGGTGGCGTGCGGCCCGGCGGCGCAGATCGAGCCGTAGCCGATGTCGTTGCCCTCGATGCGGGCGCGCAGGAAGAAGGTGCCCTCGATGTAGCGCTCGCTCGTCGCCTCGGCCTTGTCGAGGACCTTCACGACGTCCTCGAAGCCGCGGGCGGTGATCTCGCAGGCCTTCCGCAGTTCCGCGATCTCGAAGGCGTCCTTCACCAGGCGGGCCTCGGAGAGGTGGACGCGCAGCTCCTCGTCGCGCTCCGCGGTGACCTTGTCGGTCAGTGCGGCCTCGATGCCGGCGTCGTGCCCGCGGACGTTGCGCACGGGTCCGGTGGCCTCGGCCAGCGCGGCCGGGAGCTCACGGACGTCCTTCGCCGGTATGCCCAGCACCTGCTCGGCCTCGGTGAGGGAGTGGCGCCGGCCGACCCACAGTTCGCCCTGGCCGTCGAGCCAGAACTCGCCGTTCTCACGGTCGGAGCGGGGCAGGAGGTAGACGGTCGCCTCGTGTCCGGCCGTGTCCCCGGAGCCCTTGGGCTCCAGGACCAGGACGCTGTCGTGGGTCTGGTCACCGGTGAGGTACGCGTACTCGGTGGAGGCGCGGAAGGCGTACTCGGTGTCGTTCGAACGGGTCTTGAGGTTGCCCGAGGGAATGATCAGACGCTCGCCGGGGAAGCGTGCGGAGAGCGCGGCGCGACGGGTGGCGGTGTACCCGGCCTGGGCGATCGGCTCCAGGCCGTGCAGCTCGGTGTCGGCCCAGCCCGACTTCATGTTGTCGGCGAGCTCATCGGAAATGCCCGGGTACAGGCCGTTCTTCCGCCGCTTGATCGGCTCTGCTTCTTCGGTCTCCGGCTCCGGGTTCTCCGGGATGAGCTCCTCAGACACGATTTGTCTCCTTGATACGACACTGGACCACTCCCCATCGTACGGGCGTACGGAAGGGGGTCCAGGGCCGGAAGACCACTTACACGACCGCGCGGGACCTGGGCTTCATCGGCCCCGGCGTCCGGTACGGCATCGGTCAGTCGAAGTGGGCGGCCAGGATCACGACGTCCTCGGTGCCGTCGCCCTGGTCCAGGCCCTCCGGCAGCATCGCCCGCAGCACATGGTCGGCGATCGCGCCCGGATCGCGCCGCGCGGCCTTGGGTACGCAGGACGCCGCCGAGTGCAGCCGGGCGAACGCCCGGTCCATCGCGTCGCCGGTGCGTCGCAGCAGGCCGTCGGTGTAGAGGAGTACGGTCTCGCCCGGCTCGGGGGTGAACTCCACGCTCGGTGCCTCCCAGCAGGCGAGCATGCCCAGAGGTGCCGACAGCGTGGTCTCCACGAACTCGGTGCGGCGGTCACCGATGACGAGGGGCGGGCTGTGCCCTGCCCCGGCCAGCACGATCCTGCGCCGGGCGGGCTCGCAGTAGGCGAAGAGGGCGGTGGCGGCCCTGGCAGACTCGGTCAGCCGCAGCAGCAGCTCCAGATCGGAGAGTACGGCGACGGGGTCCTCGCCCTCCATCACGGCGTACGCCCGCAGACTCGCCCGCAGCCGGCCCATGGTGGCGAGCGCGCCCGGGCCCGAACCGCCGACCGAACCGACCGCGAGACCGAGCGCGCCGTCCGGCAGCGGCAGGGCGTCGTACCAGTCCCCGCCGCCCTGGGGCGCGGCCCTGTGGCGGGCGGCCAGTTGGACCCCGGGGGTCCGTGGCAGCCTGCTCGGCAGCAGTTCCTCGGCGAGGATCGCCACGTCGGCGCGGGCCCGTTCGAGCTCCAGCAGCCGGGCCAGGTGCTCCGTGGCGTACCGGACGTAGAGACCGACGAGGTGGCGCTGGCGTTCCAGCGGTTCGGCGGGTTCGTCGTAGAGCCAGACGGCCGCCCCGAGCCGGCCTGCGGCGTCGGTGGCGAGCGGCAGGGCGTAGCTCGCGGCGTAGCCGAGCCGGGCGGCGACCTCGCGGTGGCGCGGGTCGAGGTTCTCGTCGCCGAGCAGATCGGGGTTGGTCAGCGGGCCCTGGGCGTCCGGCAGTCCGTCGAGGATGCGGCCGTACGAGGTGGCGCTGCGCGGCACGGTCTCGATGTGCCCGAGCTCCGCGTGCGCGAGTCCCAGGCCGATCGTGGTGGAGGGGCCGCCCACGGCCGGTTCGAGGACGAGGAGCCCCCGGCGTGCGCCGACGAGGGCGGCTCCGGCGGCCAGCAGTTCGCGGAGGGCGAGGTCGAGCGTATGGGTTCTGGCCAGGCGCTCGGTGAGTTCGTGCAGGGTCGTGAGGTCGGACACCCAGGACGCCAGACGGTCCTGGAGGAAGGCTCCCGGGGCTGCCGGGACACCCGTCAGAGGCGCGGAAGTGTGCGTTGAAACAGGAACTGTTGGATCGATTCCAGCCACTTTCGGGAGGTGAGGGGCGCTCATGGCAGCCAGCTTTCCGACCGGTGCGATTCGTCGAATAGCATCGCAAACCCCCATGTCATTCTGCGCCGCTATCAATGCATCCACATGTACACGCACAAGTAAGGCGATGTCCAGCATTGTCCTCACGGGATTTGTGGTGTCTGTGTGACAGTTAAGTTGGCCAAAAAATGCACCTATGACAGTTATTTGCGGTCGACTGGGTGTGCTCGACAGGTGGTGCCCCCGGGGTGAAGTGCCCGGGGAAGCGTCATCCGGGGCATGCTGGGTACGTATCGGTGATGACCATGGGCAGTTGTGATCGCCCTGGAACTGGAACCTGGCAGCGGGCCCGGACGTCCTTATCGGCGACGGCCGCGCCCCCACCCCCGAGTGGCGGGGCTTGCACAGGACGGCTGGTGCGCAGCACGCGCCGCCCCCGCCATGTTTTTGGCTGGACCCGGTCCGGCTCCGCTCGGCTAGGTACGACTCGGCTCGCTTCGACTCAGCTCCATTTCTGCACGGTTCCACTCTGCTCGGCTCGGCTCACGCTCGGTACCGAAGGCATGCCCGTACCGCAGATCTGATGAGCATGTACGCACAGCGAAGAGACGCACGCGTGGTGTAACGCACACGTGGTGTGATGTGGACCTCGGCGTTCAACGGAAAGGAACGAGCGCTCATGCGCGAGATCCTCGGAAGGCGACGCAGGCTCCGGCTCCGGCGCAAGGGACGGTCCGCGCAGCTCGACGCGGCGCTGACCTGTGCCACCGCATGGCAGTGGCCCGTGCTGCCCGGAGCAGGGCCGGCGACCGCCGGTGCGCGCGGTGACCGCGGCCGTGGCTGCGCCTGCCCCGACCCTGAGTGCGCCGTGCCCGGCGCACACCCCTTCGATCCCGGCCTCCTGGCCGCGACCACCGACGAACGCATGGTGCGGTGGTGGTGGACCAACCGGCCCGCGGCCCCGGTCGTGCTGGCCACCGGTGGCAGCGCGCCCTGCGCACTCAGTCTGCCCGCGGTCGTCGGCGCAGGGGCGCTTACGGCGCTCGACGCGATGGGCCTGCGCATCGGCCCGGTGGTGGCGACGCCGACGCGGTGGTCGCTGCTGGTGGCTCCGTACACCCTGGAGCGGCTCGGTGAACTGCTGCACGCCAAGGACTGGGTGCCCAGCTCCCTGCGATTCCACGGGGAAGGCGGCTATCTCGTTCTGCCGCCTTCGGAGATCGGCGCCGGGCAGGTCTGCTGGGAGCGGGCACCGCAGTCCCGGTCGGTCGCGCCCTGGCTCCCCGACGTGGAAGCCGTGCTGGACGCGCTGGTCGAGGCGAGCACCGGGGCTCCGGACGGCGGTAGCCGCCTCGCGTACTGACGGTCCGGCAGGGGCCCGGCCGCCGGTCTGCGAGCAGGCCGGTGACGTCCGGACGCCATGGCGTCCGGACGGGCATACGATTGCGGTCGGCTCACTCGTACGGGTGTGAGCCGACCGAGTTCTGCGGTAATTGGGTGCACGCAGCCCCGGCCGCGCAAATTCCCTCGATATCGTCGGCGCACCGTCAGAAATTCGCGCCCAGTCGGCAGGTGAGGCCACGATGAATCTCCGCATGGTCGGGCTCTCGGCGGCGGTGTTGTTCACCGCTCTGCTCCCACTGGCCGCGTCCGCTGTGACCTCGGGCGGACCTGAATCCGTTTCGGCCGATAGGAAATCCGGCAGCCCGCTACTTTCTGATGGCCTTTCCGCAGGACGTGGCGAAGAACGTGCAGGTGAACCTGCTGGAGATCCCACCGGAGATCCCGCTGGGGAAATGCCCGGCGAGCGCCCGGCGGACAGTTCCCCGGACGGACCGGAAGGGAATGCGCCGGTGCCGGTCTCTCCCGCCTCTCCCTCCGGACTTCTGTCCGAAAGTGGGCCGCCCGCCGGCGGGGGCGGAGCCGATGCGCCTGCCACCCGGTGCGGTCCGGAACTGACCTCTCCCGAAGGCATCGAGGCGCAGACCTGTGTCATGACGGCAGGGCGCGATGTCTGGGCACGCACGTACTACCGCAACACGACCGGCGAGCAACTGCGGGCGTTCCTGACGCTGATGGGACCCGGCGGACGGGCCGTACAGCTGCGCTGCGAGGTGGAGGCGAACGACGAGCCGGGTGTCTGCGAGACGCCGCGCGGACCGGTGCACGGAGTGGCGGCCGGCTATACGGCGGTGGCGGAGTACGCGAGGGGCGGGACGGCGGAAGACGCTCCACTGCTCCTGCGGACCGGCAGCAACCCGGCTTCCGCGCCCACCGGTTGACGGGGCCGGCCGGGGCCGTTCGAGCAGCACCGGAAATGAGGATGCCCGGTCGCTGGCGACGGGGGATGCACCAGCGACCGGACTGCCAGAACGGTAACAAGAGATCTGCCGTTCGCAAATTCGATCTCGCCTATTCAGACAATGATTTACCCGCGAGTACGGTCACCTGTGACGCCGGTCACCGAGCCGCCCTGCGGGCGTCGTTACTGTCAGCTGAGCGTTACTTGGCGGTTGGTGAGCCCGCCGCGCGCACGGCGCTCCTCCGGGGTGAGCGGGGCGTCCGAAGCGAGTGCCTCGGCGAGCCGCTCGGCGATCTCGGCCGCAGGCTTCTCACACTCCTCGGCACCCATCGTGCGCGGCAGGTCCCACACGGGGACCATCAGCCCGTGGGCCCGGAACGACCCGACCAGACGGGTCCCCTCGCCCAGCGAGGACGTCCCGGCCGCGTGCAGCCGGGCGAGCGCGTCGAGGAGCTGCTCCTCGGGGTACGGCATGACCCAGCGCAGGTGGTTCTTCTCCGGGGTCTCGCACCAGTACGCGGCGTCCACACCGGAGAGCAGCGTGGTCGGGATCGCGGCGTCGTTGGCACGCTCCAGTGAGGCGGACACCTCCGGGGTCGCGTTCTCCGCGTCCGGGACCCAGAACTCGAATCCGGAGTGGACGACCGGCTCGAACGGGGCGCCGGGGTCGAGCACGTCCTGGAGACGCGGTCCGTCGGCCGGTACGCGCCGGGCGGCGACCGGCGTTCCGGGCTCCGCCTCCAGTGCCCGCTGCAGGGTGTCCGCGAGGTCGCGGCTCAGGTCGCCCGAGGAGGTGTCGTTCTGCAGGGCGAGCAGGACGGAACCGTCGTCGCGACGCAGCGCCGGCCATGCCATGGGCAGAACGGTCGCGAGCGTCACGGACGGCACACCCTCGGGCAGTCCGCCCTTCAGCGTCAGCGCGACGGTGGCGGCGGGCACCAGCTCGCGCAGGGCGACCCAGTCGCACTCGCCGGAAAGTCCCCCGAAGGGGCGCTGGACCAGTTCGGTCACGGCCTGGGCGGCGGCGCGTCCGTGACACGCCTTGTACCGGCGGCCCGAACCGCACGGGCAGGGCTCGCGGGCCCCGACGACCGGGATCTCACCATCCTTGAGCTGCTGCTTCGCGGCCTTGGTCTGAGGGCGCTTCTTGGCCATGGTGGGCATTCTCCCGATTGCGACAGTGCGGTCTCGGCCGCGAGCCTAGCCGCCTGTGCCGCTGCCCGGGCACACCTGCCGACGCGGTCCGTGCCGGGCGGGTGCGGCCGCGGGGCTCCGTTGCCATCGGCTCGCGTTCCGGACGTCCGGCGGCAGGCCGGTCGTCGGGTCCGGTTTTTCGGGTCTTGTTTCGGGCCTGGTGTCCGGTCAGCCCGCGTCGTCGAGGGCGTCGGCGAAGCCGAGTCCGTCCAGCCCGCCCAGTCCGCCCAGGTCGTCCAATGTGTCCAGGCCGTTGAGAGCGTGGAGTCCGTCCGGGCCGTCGGGCGCCCGCCCCGTACGGCCTGCTGTCCCCTGTTCCTGGGCGACCTGCGCCCAGACGGTGACCTCACCGGAGGAGTTGTCGCGTACGCCCCACTCCCGGGCGAGAGAGTTGATGATGTTGAGCCCACGACCGCCCCGTGCGGTCACCGACGGGGTGGCCGGGACCGGCCGGGTGGGCCCGCCGCCGTCCGTCACCTCGACGGTCAGCCCGCCTGTTCTGTCCACGCGCCATGCGGCGCGGACATCGCCGTCACCCACGTCTGTGTGCTGTCCCAGTGGCCTGCCGTGGCGGCAGGCGTTGCTGAGAAGTTCGGAAAGGATCAGAACCGCATCGTCGACGACCGTGTCCGCGACCCCGTTGCTGCGCAGTTGCTCGCGCATACGGTGCCGCGCCTGCCCCACGCCCGCAGGGCCATGGGGTACGGCCATGCTCGACGACGCGGGCACTTCCTGTGCCACCACCAACGCCACCCCCGGACCTCCTTCGCCCCACGCCACGGATTGGATGCCCCAATGGACTGGACCGGAAACCGGCCAAAGGTCCGCCAGTGACGCACTCGTAACGATCGGGTACGGAACGAATGCGCCGGTGCACACCCTGTAACGGATGTTAAAGACGACCCAGTTGGGACAGGACCTGTTTTGGGCGATTGGTGATGATCGCCCCGACCCCGAGGCGTACACACAGCTCCACGTCCTCCGGTTCGTTCACCGTCCAGACGTGTACGCGGTGGCCGGCGGCGTGCAGGCGGTCGATGTAGCCGGGGTGACTGCGTACGATCCGCATCCCCGGACCGGCGATCCGGGCACCGGCGGGAAGCCGTCCGTCGCGGAGCCGCGGGGTGACGAACTGCATCAGGTAGACGGTCGGCAGTGTGGGCGCGGAGGCCTGGACGCGGTGCAGGGAACGTGCCGAGAAGCTCATGATGCTCACCGGGGAGGGGGCGTCGGCGGGTGGATCGTGCAAACCGAAGCGCTTGAGCAGGTGCAGCAGTCGCTCCTCGACCTGCCCCGCCCAGCGGGTGGGGTGCTTGGTCTCGATGGCCAGCTGAAGGGGACGCCCGGCCGCGCGCGTCTCCGCGACCAGTTCGAGGAGGCGCTCCAGCGTGAGTACGGAGGTGAGTTCGCCCGGCGCCGGGTCCCAGTCCGGGGACTCCTCGCGGTCCTTCCAGGAGCCGAAGTCGAGAGCGGCGAGGGCGGAGAGTTCCAGGGTGGAGACGGCGCCACGGCCGTTGGACGTGCGGTTCACCCGGCGGTCGTGGACGCAGACGAGATGTCCGTCCGCGGTGAGCCGTACATCGCACTCCAGAGCGTCGGCACCGTCCTCGATCGCCTTTCGGTAGGCGGCGAGCGTGTGCTCCGGGGCGTCGTCCGAGGCCCCGCGGTGGGCGATGACCTGGATGGGGGTGCGGTTGGTGTGCTGCCGTGCGTCCGTCACCGCGTCATCGTGTCACCGGACGGCGAGAGGTGTGCGCACCTTGAAACGCAAGACATGGGACGGGACACAGGGGGAGACCGTTTTGTCTGATGTAAAGATTGGTGTGCGGATGCACAGGTCCTGCTTACAGTGGCCTGACGTGCTGTGGGAAAAGCTGACCGCAGACACGTGCACAGCGGATCTCTTGCCGAAGACCGAGTGGAACCGAGGAGTAAAGAGCTGTGAGCACCGAGAACGAGGGCAACGAGGGCACTGCGGTCCCGGCCGTACCGCCTGTTCCGTCCACACCTCCAGTGCCGCCGGCCGCTGCTCCCGAGGGCATGCCGCCGTTCGCGGCGCCGGCCCCGGCCGCTCCCGCTGACGTGCCGAGGGCCCCCGAGGCTGTACCGGCCCCTGCTCCGGACGCGGTCCCCGGTGCGGCGGCCGGGAACCAGCCGCACGAAACCACCCAGCAGCCCTACGAGCAGTCGCAGCCGTATCAGGCGTCGCAGCAGCAGCCGACTCACCAGCAGGCGCACCAGCCGACTCACCAGCAGGCGCACCAGCCGACCCACGAGCAGGCGCACCAGTCCTCGCACCAGTCGGCGTATCAGGAACCGGCGGCGACGGGCGGCTGGCCGCCTCCCCCTCCCGCGATTCCCTCGTACGCCGGCGGCGGCGACTCTGGAGCGGTCTGGGGCGCTCCGGCGCACGCGGCCCCGGAGCCGTCGCACAAGCGGCGTGCGAGCGGTCTGGTCGCCGCCGTGGCCGTGGCGGCGCTCGTCGCCGGCGGGATCGGCGGAGCCCTCGGCTACTGGGTGGCCGACCGTAACGACACGGACTCCGCCACCGGGTCGACCACGATCGCGGCTTCGAACAGCCCGAAGGACTTCAAGCGTGACCCGGGCACGGTCGCGGGCGTCGCGGCGAAGGCGCTGCCCAGCGTCGTCACGATCGACGCCCAGAACGGCGACGGCGAGGGCGGTTCCGGAACAGGCTTCGTGTACGACAAGGAGGGCCACATCCTCACGAACAACCACGTGGTGGCCTCCGCGGCGGACAACGGCCAGCTGACGGCGACGTTCTCCAACGGCAAGAAGTACGGCGCCGAGGTCGTCGGCCGCGCGCAGGGCTACGACGTGGCCGTACTGAAGCTGAAGAACCCGCCGCAGGGCCTGACGCCGCTGGCTCTCGGTAACTCGGACCAGGTGGCGGTCGGCGATTCGACCATCGCGATCGGTGCGCCGTTCGGCCTCTCCAACACGGTCACCACGGGCATCATCAGCGCCAAGAACCGCCCGGTCGCCTCCGGTGACGGTTCCAGCAGCAAGAACTCGTACATGAGCGCCCTGCAGACCGACGCCTCGATCAACCCGGGCAACTCCGGTGGTCCGCTGCTCGACGCGGGCGGCGCGGTCATCGGCATCAACTCGGCCATCCAGTCGACCAGCGGTGGCCTCGGTCAGTCCCAGGCAGGCTCGATCGGCCTCGGTTTCGCCATCCCGGTCAACCAGGCGAAGAACGTCGCGGAGCAGCTGATCAAGACCGGTAAGCCGGTCTACCCGGTGATCGGCGCGACGGTCACCATGGACGAGACGACGGGCGGCGCGGTCATCTCGGAGGAGGGCGCGGGCGGCAGTGCGGCGGTCTCCCCGAACGGGCCTGCGGCCAAGGCGGGCCTCAAGGGCGGCGACGTGATCACGAAGTTCAACGACACCGTGATCGAGAGCGGGCCGACCCTGATCGGTGAGATCTGGACCCACGAGCCGGGTGACAAGGTCACATTGACGTACAAGCGCGACGGCAAGACGGCGACTGCCGAACTCACCCTGGGCGAGCGCGAGGGCGACAGCTGACCGGCTAGGCTGTCCTTCGCGTCGAGGCGGGCCCGGCCCGCCGGCTCGACGACGCGGGGTGGGTTGCCCGAGCGGCCTAAGGGAACGGTCTTGAAAACCGTCGTGGCAGCGATGTCACCGTGGGTTCAAATCCCACACCCACCGCAAGTGAGAGGCCCCTGACCAGTACGTATGGTCGGGGGCCTCTGCCATGCCTACTCCCTGCCGGGCACCCGCTGTTCCCCCTGGTTTCCCGCTCTGTCGGGCACGGAAGGGGCACGCAGGGGGCACGGCCGGGCCACGGCTTTGGAGCTGCCTGGGCAGCTCGTCAGCGGTTGATCGGGATCTCGTAGACGATCTCGCAGTGCGCTGCGGGCACCACGATGTCCGCTGTCTCCACGGGTCGGCCGTCATCGCTGTAGTACGTCCGCCGGATGTGCGTCACGAGCGCGGCTTTCTGGATACCGAGTAGCGATGCTTCCTCGGCGGTCGCGTGCCTCGGTTCGGGCTGCTCCACCGCGTGGCTGATGGTGACTCCGATCTCGGCCATGCGGTTCACGACCCCAGCCCCCGCGTGAGGCCCTCCCTCGGGAAGAACGACGAGGGTTCCGCCAGTGACGGCGTACGGCTCCCAACTCGCCGACAACTGGACCGGCTTCCCGTCCGCAAGGAACTCGTACGTCGTGCGGACGCACAGCTCGCCCTCGGCGATCCCGAGCCGCGTCGCGATCTCCGCCGGGGCCGGCACCTTCGCGTCGGTCCGGCTCTCCCAGTCGCCCTGTCGGCGAAGGGCCTTCATGTCCTGGCGGAACGGGGATCCACTGGGCTGCTCACGTGCCGACGACCGGACGACCCTCACGCGCTCCCGGGGCTCGGCGACGTAGGTGCCCGATCCGGCCCGGCCTTCCAGCACGCCTTGGGAGATCAGCAACTCCTGTGCCCTGCGGACCACGTTCTCGCCCACGCCGAACTCCTGGCCGATCTGGGCGCGGGATGGGAGACGGTCGCCCGGTTCCCAGACGTGCTCCGCGATGCGCTGCCGGAGTTCGTCGGCGATGCGGAGGTACGGCGGTTGCTCAGACATATGGAAAATCTAGTCCACTAGCTCTAATCTAGTTAACTAGCTTCACTGAAAGTGATCGCTGGCAACGGAGGGTGCGCTGTGTCCGCTTCGGGAGCGACCGCGGCGGCTCTCGCCGACCGCTTGTCTGACGCTGGCCTCCGCCCGCGCGTGGAGGAGAACACCCGGTTCACGACGGTCGAGGCAGAAGCCCGGCCTGGACATGGACCGCATCAGCTTCACCGTCCTGCACGCGACCGCCGCAGATGCCGTCACCACCGCGGCCGGCATCCTTCCCCCGGCCGGGCCCGCCGACCTTGTCGGCGTCATCGGCCGGGCCGTCCTCGACGCCCTGCACCCTGTCGGCAAGCGGCACCGTGTCAAGGCCCGCACCCGGAAGAACCCCACCAGCAAGTACGGCCCGAACGCCGGACAACACCCCACGACCAGCCAGAACTACACCATCGACACCACGGTTACGTTCTTCGAGCACGGACTCAGCAACCGCTCAAGGCGCTAACGCAACGGTGTTGCGGTAGAGGTCAACGCCGTTGCGTTTGGGTTTTGAGTCGCAGGTCAAGCCCTGTTGAATGACGCAACGGGACGTCCTGATAGATCAGCTTGTGTCGAGCAAGAAGATCATCGGGAGTCCCGTTGCAGGAGAAGTCTGTCATCACGCGCACGGTCGAGGCGGCCGGGGGTGTGTACGCGCCCGGCCACTTGGGCGAGCTGACCCAGATCGTGGACTTCGTACTGGTGGACGCGGTGATCGATGAGACAGGGTCACGTGAGAAGCGGCTGCGGCTGCTGCCGTCCCGGGTGGTGGTCTATTTCGTCCTCGCGCTGGCCCTGTTCGAGGACTGTTCCTATCGGGGCGTGTGGGGCAAGCTGACGGCGGGGCTGGAGGGACTGCCGTTGGTGCGTCCGGCGGTCTCCTCGCTGTCCCGGGCCCGACGGCGGATAGGAGCGGCACCGCTGCGGCGGCTGTTCGAGATCCTCGCCGGACCCGTCGCCCACCTCGGGCAGGCCGGCTCGTTCTATCGGGGGCTTCGGACCGTGGCCGTGGACGGCACCTTGCTGCACGTGCCCGATGAGGAGGCGCTCACCTGGCGCTATCCCAAGCGGGCGGGCGAGAGCGTGGAGTTCGGCTACCCGCTGCTACGACTCGTGGTCCTGGTCGAGTGTGGCACCCGTGCCGTGCTGGCCGCCGCGTTCGGCCCCGAGAGTGACGGCGAACTCACCTACGCGGGACGCCTGTTGAGTGTGCTGGACCGCACGATGCTCCTGCTGGCCGATGCCGGCTTCGACGCGAACGAGTTCGCCCGGGACGTCCAGGCCACCGGCGCCCAGTTCCTGGTGCGCTCCTCCGCCCGCCGCATACCCACCCCCTTCCGGCACCTGGACGACGGCTCCTACCTGGCCCGGATCGGCTACGGCGTCCTGCCCGTCATGCTGACCGTCCGCGTCATCGAGGCGTCCGTCACCGTGACCCTGGCCGATGGCACCGTCCGCACCGAGCAGTGGCGCCTGCTCACCACTCTCCTCGACCCGGCCGCCCACCCAGCTGCCAGGCTCGTGGATCTCTACCACGAGCGGTGGCAGTCGGAGACGACGTACTTCTCGATCAAGGCAACGATGCTGGACGGCCGTGTCCTGCGCTCCCGCAGCCTGACCGGCCTCGACCAGGAGGTCTACGCCCTGCTCACCACCTACCAGGCCCTGATCCGTGCCGCTTCCGACACCGCCTGCACCCGGCCCGGCCTGGACATGGACCGCATCAGCTTCACCGTCCTGCAGACCACCGCCGGCGACACCGTGACCACCGCGACCGCGATCCTGCCCCCGACGGGACCCGCCGACCTCGTCGGCACCATCGGCCGGGCCGTCCTCGACGCCCTGCACCCCGCCCGCCACCGGCACCGCGTCAAGGCCCGCACCCGAAAGAACCCCACCAGCAAGTACGGCCCGAACGCCGGACAACACCCCACGACCAGCCAGAACTACACCGTCCACACCACTGTCACGTTCTTCGAGCACGGACTTGCGAGCCGCTCGCGGACGTAAACGCAACGGTGTTGCGGTAGAGGTGGTCCCATGATCACCACTGCGAGGTGGCGTCGACCGGCCATGTGGGTGGGGCGGATCAGACGTGGCAGTGCACGTTGACGAGCAGAGTGTCGGCGGGCAGCGCGATGAGATAGGACTGCACCTCCGGGTGTTCCATGCCGAAGTTCGGCTCGTGGACGCACTCGAGGGGACCGTGGCATGCGCCGTGCAGGGGAGGATCGCCAAGTTCGTACCACCATCCACTGAGCGTCAGCACGTTGCGCAGTGGCAGAAGGCTGAACTCGTAGGTCGCGACGTACTCCTCGCGGCTGCGTCGTCCGATTCCGACCGGGTCCCAATCGAAAGAGAAGTGGTCCGCGATGTCGGGCCGGGCCAGCCTCGGCGCTACATCCACCCAGGCACGGACGGCCGGCTGCGCCCGATAGTCGGCGGCTTCCCGCGATGTCTCGTATGAGTCCCTGGCCCCTCCGGCGGCGAGGTAACGGTAGAAAAACACTGATTCGTCGTCCGGGGCCAGGTGGCGGGAAACCACCTCCTGCCAGCGATCCCACACCCGACCCGCGTGACCAGCGGCTTCCGCCCGCAGGACGTCGCGGAAGTCGATCAGCCCCCGCGGCCCTCCCGCGCATCCCCCGGGGACCGCGGGCTCCAACGAACCGTCCCAGCGGGGGCGATCAGCGACCAATCGCAGATCACCCTCATGACCCGCCAGCACCGGCAGACCCACGGAACCGCAGATCCGATAGCTGTCCCACACATCCCGTTCCACGGCGCCCACACCGTCACTGGCAAACGGCGCCATCGCTTCCGCGACCGCCTCGTCCACCCTTTTCGCAGCCGAACCGGGCAGGCATACGGTGATCGACATTCCAGCCATCCCGGGATCGTATGCACCAGGTTCACCACCCGCCACCTCGTTGTCCGGTTGCGGGTCAGCGCAACGGGGCGCGCTCAAGGGCGTTCACAAGCTGGATGATGAGCGGCCGTACGACCTTCGCCGAGGGGAATACCGCATAACCGGAATGACGCTCCCCGCCAGTTCCGCCCGTGTGGTGCGCATCACAATCAACTCCCTTCACGGGTCTGGCTTCCTGGTCCGTGCTGACAAGGGTCCAGAGAGTTCCCGGTTCGGCTAACCGGCGATCGTCGGCTATGTTCACCGGCCCGCAATCGCGGATCACGTATAGAGGTGCGAGAGATGCCCCGCGTGTGACCCCGCGCGAGGTGACCTGGACCACGCCTCCGCATCCGTGCGAAACGGGCCCCTTCCCCCGGCGCGGCCAGCACAGTCGACAAAGCGAATAACTCTCCCAAACGGGCATCTCTCGCCCCCTGCCTGTGGATAACCCGACCAAATGAGCCAACTACGGTTCACCTGTGGATAGTTATCGTCGATTTCACGAACAGCCCCAGGCAAGAGCGGGCGAATAGACAATTCAGCCGATGAATCGTGCAATCCATGACAAAGTAGCCCACTTCTACCGGCCGCCGCGGCCGAAGAGGTGAGCTGTCCAAAGTTTCTTTACTGGATCAAGGCGGCCCGCTGGCGCGGGCCGCGCGGCGGCCCCAGGCCGCCGCTGGCTCCATGTCTCCGCCACCGCCCGCGACGGCCCCCGCCCACTCGCTCCGCAAAGCCCGAGAAGCGGGCGGACGGACCCGGTAAGAACCCCGACAGCCGCCCCGTGGCGAGCACGGCCGGCAGGGGCGGGGCGCATGCCAAGTCCGCACCGGTCACCGCGGATTGCCGTTCAACCAGCCGTAGCTGGGGCGGCCGGCCTCCACGGCTTTACCCACCTGTTCGGGCCGGGGCCCGCGTCGGGCAAGTCCAGGGGGCCACTCGTTCAAATTCCGGGCAGGGGCAAAGCCTGCCCGAGTTGCCGGGCCAGCGTACGGCCCCCTGAACATGCCCGACCCCAACCCGAACAGGACACCGGCCAAAGACGCTCCGGCCGGCCGCTCGTTCGGCTCACCGGAGCTGAGGGTTCGGTTCAACCAGCTCTGCGGTGTGCGTGCCAGGTGGTGGCGGCGGTCGCGAGGCGCAGGGTCCACGGGTCGGGGTCGGCGGTGCTGATCTCGGCCCACACGTTCGCGTTGGCTGCGGCGAAGGCGGTGATGCCCTCGGCGGCGGCGGTGTGCCAGGCGGGGATCTTGGCTGCCCACTCTTCGGCCGATGCGGGGGTGTGCCCGGCGGCGATGAGCCAGATGATCCAGTAGCCGGCGTCGAGCCAGGCCGCTCCGCGGGTCGCCCAGGCCCAGTCGACCAGGCGGGCTCGATCGCCCTGGGGGGCGTGGCCGTCGACGAGGACGTTGGCGTTGTTCAGGTCGGTGTGGAGGAGGTGAGTTCCGGAGAAGAAGCGGAGGTCGTCGGGGTGGGCGGCGTAGTGCTCCAGGCGCTGTTCGGCATGGCGCAGTTCGATGCCGGGGCAGGAGGTCTCGCTGAGGCGGCAAAGGAGGGCGGCGACTTCGGGGAGGTCGGGGGAGCCGGGGGAGTAGTCGGCGTGGTGGCCGCCGAGGGCTTCGAAGCCGAGAAGGTCCCATCCGGCGGTCTCGACGCGCCAGCGGAGGGCGGGGGCCAGGCCGGTGAGGAAGGGGGCGACGGTGGCCTCCCGGCGCTGGGTCCAGGCGCGGGGGTGGTCGGTGCGCAGGCCCTTGATGTGCCAGGTGCCCGTGGCGGAGGTGACGCGGGCCGCGATCTCACTATTGAAGCCCTCGGCTGCCTCTTCGACCGTGAGAAGGGGGCCGGTGTGCGCCACGACGGCGGCGCGGGCAGCGGACGGCAGCCGGTCGAGGCCGATGCGGGTGGTCGCCATGGGGCTTCACTCTTCCACGGGTGCGGGCATGTGGGTGCGCAGTGGTGCGGGGGCTTCGGGTGGAAGAACGTCCCGAGGCCCCCGCGGTTCTTTCCGGCCGGTTGTCTACCGGTAGGGGTTGTCGTCGTTGCAGCCCGGGATTGCGCCCTCGGCCAGCACCTCCAGGTCGTCCAGGAGGACCACCCCCTCGGGCTCCTCCGTGGCCGGCGGCCGGGGGCCGATCTCCACCATGACAGCGGTCATGACGCTTCCTCGCTTCCGTGTTGGCAGTAGGTGTTCAGTGGTGCCTTCGCCTCCTGGTACGCCTTGGCGAGCGGTCGGCAGACCCGGCAGGTGCCGGAGAGCTGACAGCCGCCGCAGCCACCGGTGCGAAGCATCTGGGCATCGGCGATGCCGGGCAGACGGAGGAGTCCGTCCAAGCCCTCGGTCATGAGGTCGATGGGGTTCTCGCGGCCGACCTTGCACATGGTTGCCAGACCGTGCGGGTCGACGTGGAAGAAGGTGTGGCCGGCGGGGCAGCCCTTGAAGACGCTGCTCTTGTCCAGGAAGCCAGGGGCCTGCGCGGCGAGGGGTTCGGGCGTGCCCGTGTACGTGGGAGAGATCGTTCCGTACTCCTGACGGCCCGCCCCGTACCCCTCGGCGAGGGCCCGCATGGCGTCCAGCTCATGGGCGTTGTGCCGGGTGATGATCAGCGCCAGTTCCAGCGCGATGCCGGCCTCGCGTGCCGCGACGAGCCCCTTTTCGACCAGCTTGAACGCTCCCGGCTTCCGGGTGAGCGAGTCGAAACTGTCGGGGGTCGCCCCATAGAGGGAGACGGTCACCTTGTGCGGCGGCAGGTCGCGCAGGAGCTCGATGATCTCGGGGCGGTGGAGCCGGGAGCCGTTGGTCAGGATCTCGATCAGCATCCCGGACCGATGGGAGAGCGCGTACGCGTCCATGAAGTGCCGGTCGATCAGCGGCTCACCACCGGTGAACTGGAGCCACAGCACCCCGGCGTCCCGCAGCAGGCGCAGAAGCCGGACCTTGTCCGGCCAGGGCAGCCCCTCGAACCTCCGCTCCGCGAGGTAGCAGTGCTCGCAGTTGAAGTTGCAACCCTTGTTGATCTCGTACGTGGCCCGGCCGTAACCGAGGCCGGTCTCGGAGCGTACGAGAACGACGTCCCGCATCACCGCGCCCGCCAGGTCCAGGCCCCAGGCTGTGCGGGCGTGGTCGAGGAGCCAGACCGGCACAGGGCTACTGCTCTCGGCGGTCGAGGCCAGCTCTTCGTAGAGCGTCCGGGGAATGCGCATGCCGCCCTTGGAGCCAGGGCGGGCGACCAGGAACGTTCCGTTGTACGGGCTTGCGATCAGCTGGTGCACGAGATCTCCTCCAGGGAGTCTTCCCAGGTGTGCTGCTCGGTGTGGTCGGCGAACAGGCAGCAGCCCTCGCCGTCGGGCCCCTGGGCGGCCACCGGGCAGTCCGGCAGTACGACGAGCCGCGCCTCGTCCGTCCCGTGCCAGCGGAGCCACAGAGCGGTCCCGTACGCGCCGGAGTCGGCGAGGAGACCGAAGTGCTCACCCTCGCTGTGCGCGAACAGCTGGCACTGAACCGCCCTGTCGACATACGTGGCGGCCGACTTCTCCCGCGCTTCCCGTGACAGGTCGAGGGGCACCCGGCGCCAGTGCGTGCACTGCATTGCGGCACCGTCCGGAGCAAGCAGTTCGGCGCGTACGGTCTTGCTGCTGCCGTCCGCGTTCAGGAACCAGCCGACGCGGGCACCCAGGGCCCGAGCCAGGCAGATTCCGCGGCCGGACGCCTGGTCCGGGGACGGAGCGACGATCGATCCGAAGCCGGGGAACGCGGGCATCGGGTCGGACACGTCGATCAGGAGCGTTCGGTCCTCAAGCGCGAGCCGCACACCGACCAGAGCGTCCGGCTTGCTGGCGTGCCTGACCGCGTTGGCGACCAGCTCGGACAGGATCAGGACGGCGTCCTCGACATCGCCGCCCCACCGCCACAGGGTGAGCGTCCGGCGAGCGTGGATACGGGCCAGGGGCACGCTGCCGCTCACCATCGAGTATCC
This sequence comes from Streptomyces finlayi, assembly GCF_014216315.1. NCBI lineage: Bacteria > Bacillati > Actinomycetota > Actinomycetes > Kitasatosporales > Streptomycetaceae > Streptomyces > Streptomyces finlayi. Next base: position 3,704,680 of record NZ_CP045702.1, on the reverse strand, counting down.
AAGCGACCACTCCTGCTCCACAGGAGCCACGGTCTGCGGGTCTTCGATCGAGGCCACCGTCACGGTTCCTCCTCGCTGGCGGTCCAAACCGCGGCCTCCTCGGACCGCCGCACCACCAGAGAACCGCCGCCCACCAGTCAAGGCACAGGCAATTCCCCCACTGGGGCGCCTGCTGCCAACCGGTAATTTTTACCTGACCAGGCATCACATTCTCGTGCCCACGGTTACCGTGACCGCATGACGGGGAACGAGTTACTCGCCGCCAAGATGGCAGCGGCGGGCCTGAGACAGCACGAACTCGCCCAGGCGCTCAACGACGAGATCGGCACCCTCACCGGCAGGCCCGGCACTCTCCAGGACCGTCACGTACGGAACTGGCTGACCGGAAAAACCAGGTGGCCGCAGGAACGACAACGGCGCGCTCTCGAAGCAGTAATCGGGTGTACTGCTCAAGAGCTCGGCTTCATTCCGCCGTCGCGCTCCACAGCACCGCCCTCATTACCACCGGAGGAATCCGTGCGGCGACGAACGTTCGCCGGCAACGTGGTCGGCCTCGTTGCCGCCACCGCACTGCCGCCCCTGCCCGCCACGTCGTACCGTCGCATCGGAATGAGCGACACCGAACGTCTCCGTGTCGCCTTCGCCGATCTCGTCGCATCCGACAATGTGACCGGAGGAACCCCCAGCCTGGAGACCCGTGCGGTCGCCTTCGCCCACCACGCGATGGAGCTTCAGGCCGTCGGGTCCGCCAGTCAGCGCGTCCGCGCCCGGCTCTACGAACTCGCCGCCGCCTTCACCGGGACCGCACTGTGGGCCGCGGTGGACTCCTGCGAACCGGAGCGAGCACAGCGGCACCTCGAACGGGCGATGACCCTGGCCGGTCTGTCCGGCAGCGCCGAGATCACCCTGCGCCTGTGGGGACACGCCGGAATCCTCGCCCGCCAGACCAGACAGTTCAACGACGCCGTTGCCGCAGCGACCGCCGCCCGGGCCTCTGCCGCCTGCCGTCGGGACCCACTCTTCCGCTCGCTAGCTCACGCGCGTCTTGCTGGCGCGTATGCCGGAGCCAAGCGACCCACCGACGCCCTGCGGACCCTCGAACACGCCATCAAGGCATTCGACGGTGCTGACCCCCACGCCGACCGGCCCGTCTGGATGGGCTTCTACGACCGGGCGGAGCTGCACGGTCTGTCCGCCCTCGTCCACGCCGGCGTCGGCCGTCACGACGAGGCGGAGGCCCACCTCCACCACACGTTGTCCCTGCTGCGCCCTGGCTTCAACCGCAACCGCTCGTACTACCGGTCCCACCTCGCGCTGGCTCAACTGCGGCAGGGCGAGGCTGAACAGGCATGCACGACCGCCCTCTCTGTACTGCCCACACAACCGGGTGATTCACTGACTGAGCGCACCAGCCGGTTGCTCACGGAGTTCACAGCAGGGCTGAACTCTGCCGCGCCCAGGGCTCGGTGCACGACCGAGTGGATGGACCAGTACCGCCCGAGGAGGCCGCAATGACCGCCGAGATCCGGCACTACACCGCCGAGCAGCTCCCGGAGATCAGGCAGCACATCCTTGACATCCACGCCGAGGTGAGACATCGAGACTTCGGACTCACCGGACCGTTCTACGACGTGGAACGTTTCGACGAGCGGTTGTCCACTTACGCCTCTCGGCCCGACTGGAGTGCTGCTTTCGCCACCGAGGACGGGGAGCCCGTCGGGTTCGCCTTCGGCTGCCCTCTCCCTGCGGAAACCCGATGGTGGGCCTCCATGATCACCGAGCTGCCCGACGGCTACACCGACGAGGACGGCGTCCGTACGGTCGCCCTCAACGAGATCGTCGTCCGCAAGCCCTGGCGCGGGCGCGGCATCGCCTGGCAGATCCACGAGGAATGGCTCTCCCGCCGCACCGAGTCCCGCGTCACCCTCCTGGTCAACCCCGCCAACGGCAATGGCGCCGTCCAGGCCGTGTACGAGGCATGGGGCTACCGGACGATCGGCAAGCAGCAGCCGTTCCCCGACTCTCCCGTCTTCGCCTGCATGACACGCGAGCTGCGCTGACATCGTCCGGACTCCTCCAGTGGACCAGGTGTGGACCGCCGGAGGGAGCGAGGGGCCCGGAGAGCGGGGAACGAGCAGGTCAGGAACGTTCGAGAGGCTTCCCGCAGCACCCTCTTGAAAACCGTCGTGGCAGCGATGTCACCGTGGGTTCAAATCCCACACCCACCGCCGAGGTAGGCACAGGTACGGATCAGAAGGGGCGCTCCGCTTGAGGGGCGCCCCTTCTGCATGGGCGCCGTCTCACCTCGAAAGGCCTCTGTCATGTGTGGACGGTGTGCGGGCCGGGGAGCGGGGCAAGGGGCCTTGTGCGACCGGACGTTGGTCTCGGCGAGTGGGGCGACCGGCCAGCAGACCGACGACCGGTGAGAAGAGGGATGTGGTGGCAGGCGTGCCCGCCGGCCACCCCTGAACGTTCAGGGGTGGCCGGGGTGGCCCGTGGTCAGGCGGGCAGCCGAGGCGATGGCGGCTCTGGCCTCCTGTTCGGAGAGGCCGGTGTGGACCGCGGCGGCGGTGAGGCCGTCCGCGAGGTCGTCGCCGAAGCCGTGTTCGTAGGCGCGGCAGGCTGCCCAGAACAGACTTGTGTTGCGCTGGCCCTCCCGGGCGGACCGTACGAACTGGATCAGGCCCTGGCCTCGGCCGCCCGCGCCCTGGTGGGATGCGGGGCGATGGTCTGTGGGACGACGGGGGCGGCGGAGACGTGTGGGGGGTGTGAGCAGGTGGAGAAGCGTGCGGGGGCATGGGGCGGGGGTGAGGTGGGCGGTGCCCGGGGCCAGGCGGTAGGTGCCGTGGGCGGTGACCGAGCCGGGGCCCACGAGGTATCCGCCGAAGCCGCGGATGTCGATGCCGGGCGCGAGGCGGCTCGCCGAATTCGGTACGGCCACGTCGGGCGGACCGGTCAGCCAGAGGTGGCGGCCGCCGCTCGGGGTGAGCACGGTGATCGTCGGCGGAATGGTGAACCGGTGCCGCTCGGCCAACTGCTGGAGCGCGGCCATGGAGTCCTTGCCGCGCGCGGTGTCGAAGTCGAGGTCGATGCCGATGAGGCGGTGCGGTGGCCGGCCGCAGGCGATGCCGTAGCCCGTGGCGCGGGGGGCGGCGGCGAAGAGGGCGCGTACGGCGGCGGGGTCGGTGGTGGCGTCGTGGACTCCGTGGCCGGGCCGCCCGCAGGCGCCCCGGCAGTGGATCGGGGGGTCCTCGCCGTGATGGGGGGAGCGCAGGGCGGGGAGCTTGGTGGCGGACAACGGGATGACGGGGAGCCCCCGCTCGGCGGCGGCGAGCGCGTGGGCCAGGGCCAGGGTGGCGGACTGCCGGTCTATGGTGGCCATGCTTCATTCTCGTACAGGCGTTCGATAGAGGGAAGGGTGCGAAGGCTGCCGGCGGGCGGAGGGCCGGTGGGGAGGGGCTGCGCAGGAACGCTTCTTCCCATGGGTGGTGCAGGGTGAGGTGACCGTAGGGCTGCGAACTGGCGGTTTCGAGCGGTGGGAGAGGTTTGTCGGCTGTTCCTCACGCTTGAGGGGGAATCGAGGGCTGCGGGGTGGTTCGACGGGGATTCGGTGGGCAACTCTGGTTCTGCGACGTCGTGCCCAACAACTCCGGAGCGGTCGGCCAACTGCTCCGGAAATCGGCCGTAACAGCCGTATCAAGCCGCATTTTCGGTTCCTGGAGGAATTGACATGGCAAGCATTCGTATCGTTCGCACCTTCGCCGCTGTTGCCGCCCTGCCGCTCACTGTCGCGCTCTTCGGTGGTGTGGCCGCGGCCGACAACGGCTCGTTCGCGAACGACGGATCGAACGCGGCGGTGGCGACGATCGGCGGCAGCGGTGTCGGTGGCCACAACCTCGGCAACTCGTCGACCTCGCAGCAGCAGGCGGTCGGTTCCGACGCCTCGAACCAGAGCAACTCGGCCCAGGTGAACGGCTCAGCTTTCACGGCGATCGACCAGTCCAACCACGACTACGCGGTGAACTTCACCCCGTTCTGGTGAGCCGGACGCCCGAGGACTGCTGGGGGGTAGGTCCACGGTGATGTGAAGCACGCTTTGCGCGGCGGCACTTCGGTGCCGTCGCGCAGACCTTTGTGCGGTGCGGTGCGGTGCTGCTGGCGGGGCGAGGGCCGCCCGCCGCGGTGGGTGCCGTGGGGTGCGGCAGCGGTCTTGACAGGGCGACTGAATCTGACGGACAGTCAGAAAGTCATGACCTCGCCGACCGCACGCCCGGGAGGACGCCATCGTGCACCTCGCCCCGACGGAGCGGCAGCAGCAGCTGCGCGCCGAACTCCGCACGTACTTCCGCGAGATCATGCCGGAGACGAAAGCGAAGGACCCGTCCGGGCAGCGCGCACTGCTGCGGCGGATCGGCGCCGACGGCATGCTCGGACTCGGCTGGCCCGTGGAGTACGGCGGGCAGGGCCGCGGCCCCGACGAACAGTTCGTCTTCTTCGACGAGGCGTACCGCGCGGGCGCGCCCGTGTCGATGGTCACGCTCAACACCGTCGGACCGACCTTGATGAAGTACGGGACGGACGAGCAGAAGGCGTACTTCCTGCCCAGGATTCTCAGCGGCGAACTGGTCTTCGCGATCGGCTACAGCGAGCCGGAGGCGGGAACGGACCTGGCCGCACTGCGCACCAGGGCCGTGCGGGACGGCGAGTGCTGGGTCATCGACGGGCAGAAGATCTTCACCAGCAACGCCCAGCACGCGGACTGGATCTGGCTCGCCTGCCGTACCGACCCCGAAGCGCCCAAACACCAGGGCATCTCGATCATCCTCGTGCCGACGGACGACCCGGGCTTCGCCTGGACGCCCATCGAGACCGTGGGCGGGCTGACCACGACGGTCACCTATTACGACCGAGTCCGCGTACCCGTCACCCATCTCGTCGGCGCCGAGAACGCGGGCTGGGGACTCATCACCAACCAGCTGAACCATGAGCGGGTGGCGCTGGCCGCGACAGGAATGCAGGCCGAGGACTTCTACGACGCGGCCTTGACCTGCGCCCGGACCCCCGATCCGGTGACGGGGCGGCGGCGGGTTGACGAGCCCTGGGTGCGATCCAAGCTGGCCGAGGCGTATGCCCGGCTGGCGGCGACACGCCTGCTCAACTGGCGTTTGGTGGGGTCCGTGGGGGCGGGCTCACTGGCCCCCGGCGAAGCGAGTGGCGTGAAGTTCGTGGGAACCGAAAGCGCCGTCGAGGTGTATCGAATGTGCCAGGAGATCACGGGCGACGCCGGAATGATCCGCGGCGGCTCACTCGGTTCGTTCGGGGACGGGGAGCTGGAGCGGATGAACAGGGCGGCGCAGATCAACACCTTCGGGGGCGGGGTGAGCGAGGTGCAGCGGGAGATCGTCGCGACGATGCGGCTCGGTATGAAGAGGGGGAAGCGGTGACGGAGGGGCAGGAAGGGGGAACGGGGCAGCACCGGCCGGATGAGCTATACGGGCGTATCAAGGGGTACGAGGGGCGGGCCGCGGCCACCGCGGGCGTCGGCAAGGACCTGGTCAGCCAGGCGATGATCCGGCACTGGTGCGAGGCGATGGGGGACCGTCACCCGGCGTACGAGGGACCGGACGCGATCGCACCGCCGACGATGCTCCAGGCATGGACGATGGGCGGACTTTCCGGGCACCCGGACCGTTCCAAGGCGTACGAGGAGCTGTTCGCCCTGCTTGACGGCGCGGGTTTCACCTCGGTGGTCGCGACCGACTCCGAACAGGAGTATCTGCGGCTTCTCCGCCCGGGTGAGCGGATCACCTTCGACGCGGTGATCGAGTCGGTCTCCGAGCGGAAGACGACCAAGCTCGGCACGGGGTACTTCCTCACGACGCGGATGGACGTCCAGGCGGACGGGAAGCCCGCCGGTACGCACCGTTTCAGGATTCTCAAGTACCGGCCGACGAGTCGTGAACCGAGCAGGCCGAGCGCCAGGAGCCTGCGGCCCCGCCCGGTGGTCAACAGGGACAACGCCGGGTTCTGGGAAGGGGTGGCCGAGCACAGACTGCTGATCCAGCGGTGTACGGAATGCGCGACACTGCGCTTCCCCTGGCTCCCCGGGTGCAACGAGTGCGGGTGCCAGAAGTGGGACACCGTGGAGGCGAGTGGCGAGGGCACCGTCTTCTCGTATGTGGTGATGCACCATCCGCCCTTCCCCGCCTTCAGCCGGTCCGGGGAGCCCGGGCCGTACGCGGTGGGGCTGGTCGAGCTGGCCGAGGGCGTGCGGATGGTCAGCAGTGTCCTCGGAGTGCCCGCCGACGAAGTGCGGACGGGCATGCCGGTGCGACTCGAATTCCTGCGGACGGACCCCGGGTTGGAACTACCGGTGTTCCGGGTGAGTGAGGGCTGAGATGGACTTCACGCCTACGGAGGAGCAGGCCGCGGGCCAGGGGCTCGCCGCCCGGATCTTCAGGGATCTGTCCACGCCCGAGCGGCTGGCCGCTGCCGGTACGGGCAGTGACGAGGAGCTCTGGAAGGAGCTGTGCGCAGCAGGGCTGATCGGCGCGGTGGAGGAGATCGGACTGCTCGGACTGGTGCTCCTGCTGGAGGAGCAGGGCAGGACCACGGCGCAGGTGCCCTTCGCGGCAACATGCGTATACGGAGTGCTTGCGGTCGACGAGCACGGCACGGCGGAACAGCGGGAGCGGCTGCTTCCCTCCCTGCGGGACGGCACGGCGGTGGCGACGGGGGCGTTTCCGGCGCGCGGTGGTATCCGCTCGGAAGGGGGCGGTGGGCGGCTGAGCGGGCGCGTGCCGTACGTACCGTGGCTGCGGGACGCGACGCATGTCCTGGTGCCCGACGCGGACACGGCGCTGTGGCTGGTCGGTACCGCGGGCCAGGGGGTGTCGGTGCAGCCGGTGGAGACGACGGCTCCGTGGGCGGCGGCGCGGCTCGAACTGGACGGGGCGCCCGGGGAGCGAATCGGCGGTGCGGAGGCCTACGCCTCGGTGCTGGCGACGAGCCGTACGGCGTTCGCGGGACTGCAGGCAGGAGTGGCGGCCGGGTCGCTGGCACGTGCCGTCGACCACACGGGGTCCCGGGAGCAGTTCGGCCGCCCGCTCTCCACCCATCAGGCGGTACTGCTGCGGGCCGCCGACGCGCACATGGACACCGAGGCGATCCGGGTCACGGCGTACGAGGCGGCGTGGCGGCGCGATCACTCGCTGGCGTACGGGGCGCAGGCGCTGACGGCCGCGTGGTGGGCATCGGAGGCGGGCCGGCGCGTCGTGCACGCAGGACAGCATCTCCACGGCGGGACGGGTGCCGACCTGGAGCATCCCGTCCATCGGCACTTCCTGTGGGGGCGCCAGCTCGACGCCTACCTGGGATGCGGCAGTGAGGTGCTGGAAGAACTGGGCCGGTTGCTGGCGGAGACAGCTGCGGGGGCGGAGGAGGTGCCCACATGATGCAGGGGCAGGGGCAGGGGCAGGGGCAGGGGCAGGGGCAGGTTCACCGTGTTCACGATGCGGTGGGGCGGCCGCTGGTAGGCGACGAGTTGGCGCCGCTGGAGATCCCGGTGACTCGCACCCTCATCGTGGCGGGGGCCGTCGCCTCCCGCGATTACCAGGATGTGCACCATGACGCCGAGCTGGCACGAGAGAAGGGGTCGCCCGACATCTTCATGAACATCCTCACGACCAACGGCCTCGTGGGCAGGTTCGTCACCGACCGCTTCGGTCCGTCGGCGGTGCTGAGGAAGGTTGCGATCCGGCTGGGCGCCCCCAACTACCCGGGTGACCTGATGGTGCTGACCGGAAAGGTCGTCGCGGTACACGGCGCGCCGGAATCGCCGGACTCGACGCCGGACCCGACGCAGGACCCGAGGGGGGTCGTCGAGGTGGAGGTCGTGGGGACCAACGGGCTGGGGCGCCATGTCTCCGGCAGGGTGACCGTCGCTCTGCAGGCGGCCGGCAGCTCCGCGGAGGCGGTGGCGGTGGCATGAGTCTGCACAAGGCCGATTCGCTCGGCGGGAAGGCGGCGGTCGCCGGGATCGGGGCGACCGAGTTCTCCAAGGACTCGGGGCGCAGCGAACTGAAGCTGGCCGTCGAGGCCGTTCGGGCCGCTCTCGACGATGCCGGGCTGACACCCGCCGATGTCGACGGGATGGTCACGTTCACCATGGACACCAGTCCTGAGATCACGGTCGCGCAGGCGGCCGGAATCGGAGAGCTGTCGTTCTTCTCCCGGGTTCACTACGGCGGCGGTGCCGCGTGCGCCACGGTGCAGCAGGCGGCGCTGGCCGTGGCGAGCGGCGTGGCGGAGGTCGTCGTCTGCTACCGCGCGTTCAACGAGCGCTCCGGGCGCAGATTCGGCTCCGGAGTCCAGCAGCGCGAGCCCACGGCGGAAGGGACCGCGCTCGGCTGGAATCTTCCCTTCGGGCTGCTCACTCCCGCCTCCTGGGTCGCGATGGCGGCGCAGCGCTATCTGCACACCTACGGTCTGAGCCCGGATGCCTTCGGGCATGTGGCGGTCACGGACCGACGCCATGCCGCGACGAATCCGGCGGCTCACTTCTACGGGAAGCCGATCACCCTCGCCGACCACGCCGCCTCGCGGTGGATCGTCGAACCGCTGCGGCTGCTCGACTGCTGTCAGGAGACCGACGGCGGCCAGGCGATCGTGGTCACCAGCGCCGAACGGGCCAGGGACCTTCCCCAGCCACCTGCCGTGATCGTCGCCGCGGCCCAGGGGGCGGGGCGGGCCCAGGAGCAGATGACCAGCTTCTACCGGGACGGGCTCACCGGGCTGCCGGAGATGGGTGTGGTGGCCCGGCAGCTCTGGCGCAGTTCCGGGCTGTCCCCCGCCGATATCGATGTGGGCATCCTCTACGACCACTTCACACCGTTCGTCCTCATGCAGCTGGAGGAGTTCGGCTTCTGCGGGCCGGGGGAGGCAGCGGACTTCGTGGCCGGCGACGAGCTGCCCCTGAACACGCACGGAGGGCAGCTGGGCGAGGCGTATCTGCACGGGATGAACGGCATCGCGGAGGCGGTCCGACAGATCCGTTCCACCTCGGTGAACCAGATATCCGGTGCGGCCAGGACGCTGGTCACGGCCGGCACGGGTGTTCCCACCTCGGGGCTGATCCTGGGCACGGACGACTGAGAGCGCGGGTCTGCGGCGATCCGGCAGGGCGGTTCGCGCAGGTGCAGGCCGGCCGGTATCCGGCTCAGGGACGGACCCTGACTCGGGCAGCCGGGTCCTCCACCTTCAGGAGGTGGAGCCCGGCCCACCCCTACAACCTGAGGCGGACGTCGCTTCGGGACCTGGGGCCGATCCCCTCGATGGCGCCCGCTCCTAGCGTGGAGGGCATGACCACGCCAGTCTGCACCGGCGCCTCCAGGGCAGTCGCCGCCGCCGGACACCCGACCTACGCACCCTACGCGTCGTTCTCCTCGTACGTACGAGCTCGGGGACCCGTACTGCTGCGGACGGCCCGCTCCCTGACCGCGAACCCGAGCGATGCGGAGGATCTGCTGCAGACCGCACTCACCAAGACGTACGTCGCGTGGGAGCGGATCGAGGACCACCGGGCGCTCGACGGATACGTCCGCCGGGCCCTGGTCAACACGAGGACCTCGCAGTGGCGCAAGCGCAAGGTCGACGAGTTCGCCTGTGGGGAACTGCCCGAGCAGGAGTCCGTACCGGCCCCCGACCCCGCCGAGCAGCAGTCCCTGCGCGACGCGATGTGGCGGGCCGTGCTCAAGCTCCCGGACCGCCAGCGCGCCATGGTCGTCCTGCGCTACTACGAGGATCTCAGCGAGGCACAGACGGCCGAGGTGCTCGGGGTGTCCATCGGGACGGTCAAGAGCGCGGTGTCGCGCGCCCTGGGCAAACTCCGCGACGACCCGGAGCTGTCCCCGGTCCGGTAGGGGACCGGCCACGTCCGGTAGTCCGGTAAGGGCAGCCCGTCCCGGGATGAGCGAATGTGCCCGTCGACACCGATTCGTATGCGCGGGAGTAGTGACATACCGCTTGGTATGTGCGCAGAATCAGCGGAACATTACTGCCGCGTAGCGCCCACCGGGAGGACGCCGTGCTCAGCACCATGCAGGACGTACCGCTGACTGTCACCCGCATCCTGAACCACGGGATGACGATTCATGGGAAGTCGCAGGTCACGACCTGGACCGGCGAACCCGAGCCGCACCGTCGCACCTTCGCCGAGATCGGCAGGCGCGCCGGACAGCTGGCCAACGCCCTGCGCGACGAACTCGGAATCGACGGTGACCAGCGGGTCGCCACCCTTATGTGGAACAACTCCGAACATGTCGAGGCATATCTGGCGATCCCAGCCATGGGCGCCGTACTGCACACGCTCAATCTCCGGCTGCCCGCCGAACAGCTGGCGTGGATCGTCAATCACGCCGACGACAAGGTCGTGATCGCCAACGGTTCGCTGCTGCCGCTGCTCGTGCCGCTGCTCCCCCACCTGCCGTCCATCGAGCATGTGGTCGTCTCGGGCCCGGGTGACCGCTCCGGGCTCAGCGGGGTCGCGCCGCGCGTCCATGAGTACGAGGAGCTGCTGGCCGGTCGGGCCACCGACTACGAGTGGCCGGAGCTGGACGAGCGCCAGGCCGCCGCCATGTGTTACACCTCCGGCACCACGGGCGACCCCAAGGGTGTCGTCTACTCCCACCGCTCGATCTACCTGCACTCCATGCAGGTCAACATGGCCGAGTCGATGGGGTTGACGGACAAGGACACCACCCTGGTCGTCGTGCCCCAGTTTCATGTGAATGCGTGGGGTCTGCCCCATGCGACTTTCATGAACGGCATCAACATGCTCATGCCGGACCGCTTCCTTCAGCCGGCTCCGCTCGCCGACATGATCGAGCGGGAGAAGCCGACTCACGCGGCCGCCGTTCCCACCATCTGGCAGGGGCTGCTCGCGGAGGTCACCGCCAATCCGCGCGACCTGACGTCCATGGCCAACGTCACCATCGGTGGCGCCGCCTGCCCGCCCTCTCTCATGGAGGCGTACGACAAGCTGGGAGTGCGTCTCTGCCACGCCTGGGGGATGACGGAGACCTCGCCGCTCGGCACCATGGCCAACCCGCCCGCCGGACTGACCGACGAGGAGGAGTGGCCGTACCGCATCACGCAGGGCCGTTTCCCCGCCGGCGTCGAGGCGCGGCTGGTCGGCCCCGGCGGGGAGCACTTGCCCTGGGACGGCGAGTCGGCCGGTGAGCTGGAGGTCCGCGGACCCTGGATCGCCGGTGCGTACTACGGCGGTTCGGACGGCGAGCATCTGCGGCCCGAGGACAAGTTCAGCGAGGACGGCTGGCTGAAGACCGGTGACGTCGGTGTGATCAGCACGGACGGTTTCCTCACGCTCACCGACCGGGCCAAGGACGTCATCAAGTCCGGCGGCGAGTGGATCAGCAGTGTGGAGCTGGAGAACGCGCTGATGGGTCACCCGGATGTGGCCGAGGCCGCCGTCGTGGCCGTCCCCGACGAGAAGTGGGGCGAGCGCCCGTTCGCCACCGTCGTTCTCAAGGAGGGAGCGACCGCCGACTACGAAGCGCTGAAGGCGTTCCTCGCGCAGTCGGTCGCCAAGTGGCAGCTGCCGGAGCGCTGGGCGGTCGTTCCGGCAGTCCCTAAGACGAGCGTCGGCAAGTTCGACAAGAAGAAGATTCGTGAAGCACATAGGTTGGGCCAGCTCGACGTGACCACGCTCGACTGACCTCGACTGAGCCCCGTACGGAGCCCCTGGCAGCCGCCGGGGGCTCCGTACGGGGCTGCCCCAAGAGCCCTTCAGGTGCGGCCCGTTGAGGCAGTGAAGCGGGCCTGGCTCAGCCTCCTCCGGACCGGTTTCCTGTTCCGTCGCACAGTGTCTCTATTGGCCGACGGACGGAGGATTCACACTTGAGCCGTTACATTCCCGCTGATAAGCGCAGTCCGGAGATGAAAGAATGGATAGAACGCCAACTAGTTTCCGCTCCCATGAGGGGCGAGGCTTTGACGAAAGAGCTCTATCGAACCTACGGCTATGCATTGCTATCGAAGTGATGGGCAACGAAAAAGGCCCCCGCTCACCGAGCGAGGGCCTTTCGTGCTCTTGTTGACCGCTACGCGGCCCACACAACTTCCAGAAGGTCCGGGTTGAACTTGCGGGCGCCTCGACCCGCAGGGGACACCATGGCAGCTTTGATGTGCTTCATGATGACTGCGCGCTGCCTCTCCAAGGGCCAATGGCCATGAGTTAGATCGGGTCGGGTGTCAGTGTGTGGAGCACGATGGTGCGGGTGACGCGCCGGGTTCCGGGGTCGGTTGAGCTGCGGGTTTGGTAGCTGAGATGGGGGCGTTTCGTGGTGCGGGGCGTGGTGCGGGTGGGGCGGTCTCGGATGTGCATGCCGGGGAGGTCGGCTATGAGGAAGTGCAGGGCCTTCGCGAGCTGGTCAGGGGGAAAAAGCCGTCCTGAGGGAGCTTTTGACGGCGTCCAGGACGGGCGGGAAGCTGATGCGGGCGGGGTCGATGCCCGCGATCACGGCGGCCCTGGCGATCAGGGTGCGCAGGGCCTGGTAGACGCAGAGTAGCGCCCACAGTTCTTGTCGTACTCCCTCGGGTTTGCCCGAGCGCAGGATGCCGCCACTTTGCCGCAGGTCGACCTTGAGCAGTTTGAAGAGCACTTCCACCGACCAGCGTTCGGCGTAGTTGCGGGCCAGCTCCAAAGCGGGCGCGTGCTCAGGGTCCAGCAGGGTGGTGATGAGGCAGAAGACCTCGCTGATTCCGCCGTCGTCGGCGACGGAGTACTCGATGACTCGTACCGTGACCCGCTGCGACTTCCGCTCGCCGCGCAGTTCGGACAGGTACGTGCCGTCGGCCAGCCGTTTCTTGACGGGCAGGGTGAAGGAAGCCGAGACGCGCCACAGCAGTTGTGCGCCCGTCGCGGCGGCAGCCCGGTACAGGCCGAACGAGGGGAAGCCGCGGTCGGCCAGCAGCAGCATGCCGGGCGCCAACCGGTCCAACAGGCGGGTGAACAGGGTGCGTTCACCGACCGCGATGGAGTCGAAGGCCGCCCCGGTCAGGGCCAGCGTGCCGCACTCGGCCAGCGCCACCAGGCGGACCTGCGGCCGGCTTCCACCGGCCGGAACCGCGAACGCCGCCTCGTTCCGCTTCCCCGAGGGCACATCGAAGACCGTGCCGTCCACCGCCATCAACCGCAGCCCCCGCCAGAACGCCTCCGGGGTGCGCTCATCGGCCACCGGGGCTGCGACCTCGTCGAACAGGTTCCGCAACGGCGCCTCACCCAACCGGTAACGGGCCAGCGAGATCGCCCCGTCACTGGGCACCCGGTATTCGCCCCAGCCGCCCCGCGACCACCGCAGCCCCTCCAGCAGGCCCCGCAGGGTGCGCACGTACCCCTTGCCCGGCTCCAACCACAACGCCAGCGACAAATACATCATCAACTTCGCCGGCAACGACCGCGTTCGCTCCTCACGCGCCCCCGCCTCATCGATCGCCGCCCGCACGGCCTCCTCCGGGAACACCGCCGCCAGCAACCCGATCGACACGTCATCCGTCAGCCGCCCCGCGGCCACACCCTCAATCCGCTCCACCCCAAGATCATCGCACCCCGGGCAGCTAACTCAGGACCATTGCTCCAAGGGCAGTCGCTCGAATTCCTCTATCAGGCTCGGATTAGCGGCCTGTGCGACCTTCACGGCGTGCGTGGCACGGTCCCGCTTCAACTCTTCCAACTCCGCCTCTAGCGGCTCCAGAAGAGCAATCAGCGTCCCAACACTGATCTTCTTAGCGGCCTTCGCTGCGAGCAATTCCGCACGCTCCTCCTCGGCCTCGGCCAAGCGCGCTTCACCGTGCCAGAGCTTGTCCGCCTCGGGCGGCGCAGAGAGACGCCTCTCAGCGTCATGGACCAGGTTCACGATGTACGCGTCCACCGGCTCACCGGCGCGGGCAACCTTGCCGCAGCCTCCGTCTGAAACGACCGGGCAGCGGTACGTGAAGGCACTGCCCTTGCTTCCTTCGCTCCAGGACGAGCGAGCGTTGGGCAGCATCCGCGTACCGCACAGAGCGCAGCGCAGGATCCCCGTGAGCAGATACCGATAGGCGTTCGTACCGTTCTTCGTCCGGCCCTTGTATCGGTCCCTGATGCCGTCCAGAACAGCCGTCACGGCCTCTAGCCGTTCCGGAGTGCAGATCGGCTCCCACTCGCCCCGTACAGGCTGCCCATCGGGACCATAATGAAGGTCACCCTTCACCGCACGGAAACCCGCCAGGCGCGGGTTCCGCAGGATGGACCTAACCGCAGTGCGAGAAATCGGGCTGCCCGTACCTCGGGACGTTTGCACGCCCTTGGCCTGCCAGTCGCGAACGATCGTCGCCAGGCGAGAGCCAGTCAACAGGTCATCGTGCGCCTTGATGATGAGTGCGGACTGCTCCGGATCAATCGTGATCCGGTCCTCTGTCCAGCCGAACGCGGGGAAGCCGCCGCCGTTCTTGCCGTTGTCGGCCAACTCCTTGTGCTTACGGGCAACACGTCGGCCAGTGTCGGCCGAAGCTTTGTTGGCGAAGGCCACCATCACTCGCGCCATGGTCCGGCCGTCTGACGACGACAAGTCAATGTCGCCAACAATCGTCGCGAACACCAACTTCGGGTTCGTCTCGTAGATGTCCACCAGCCTTTCCAGCTCGCGCGGCTGGCGCGTGAGCCGGTCAAGGTCATATGTGATCAACCCATCTATGGTCCCGGTCTCAAGGTCAGAAATCAGACGCTCAAATTCCGGGCGCTTAACGTTTCGCTTCCATGCCGACAGGTCGTTGTCGATGTACTGCTCCGCGACGGTCCATCCCGGCCGAACGGCCGTGGCCGCGTGAATGTCCTGGCGCTGCCGCTCCACGCCCAGCTCTTCGCCATCCCTGTCCAAGCTGATCCGGGCGTAGCCCCCCAACCGCACAACCACAGCTGACCCCTCCCTTGCGCCCTGTCGGGCGCTGTGACCTGCCAACACGGCAGGGAGCAGCCTACGTGACGACTAGTGTCCTTCGCGCATGTTCTTGAAAAAAGTGATCCGCAGGCAGTACGCGGACGGTGAGCTGGACATCACCCAGCTCTGACCTGACCTGACTGACCCTGGCACGACGGCTTGACGGCACGACGGCACGACGAGGAGGGCGGCACGACGAGGAGGGCGGCACGGGACTTCCCGTACCGCCCTCCTCGTATGCGCGGGGCCGGAGCCCGTGTCCTCAGTTGGTGCCTATCTTCGCCAGCAGGTCGACGATGCGGGACTGCACCTCGTCACTGGTGGAGCGTTCGGCGAGGAAGAGAACGGTCTCGCCCGAGCTGAGCCCGGACAGTTCCGACTCGTGCAGGCCGACCGAGGTGTAGACGACCAGCGGCGTGCGGTTCAGCTGGCCGTTCGCGTTCAGCCAGTCGATGATCCCGGCGCGACGGCGGCGTACCTGCATCAGGTCCATCACCACCAGGTTCGGCCGCATCCGGGTGGCGAGCTCGACCGCCTCGCTGTCGGACGCCGCCCGCGCCACCTGCATCCCGCGGCGCTCCAGCGTCTCCGTCAGGGCCACCGCGATCTCCTCGTGCTCCTCGATCAGGAGCACGCGCGGTGGATGCTGTTCGCTGTCGCGGGGGGCCAGGGCCTTGAGGAGTACGGCGGGGTCGGCACCGTACGCCGCCTCGCGCGTCGCCTGCCCGAGCCCGGCGGTCACAAGTACCGGCACCTCGGCCGCCACAGCCGCCTGGCGCAGTGACTGCAGGGCTGTCCGGGTGATCGGTCCGGTCAGCGGGTCCACGAAGAGCGCGGCGGGGAACGCGGCGATCTGGGCGTCGACCTCCTCGCGGGAGTTCACGATCACCGGACGGTAGCCGCGGTCGCTCAGCGCCTGCTGGGTGTGGACGTCGGGCGCGGGCCAGACGAGCAGCCGCCGAGGGTTGTCCAGCGGCTCCGGAGGCAGCTCGTCGTCGACGGGGTGCGGCTGCGGCCGGTTGGCCACCTCGACCGCACCACCGGGGCCGTCGAGCAGTTCCGGACCCTCGGCGGCCCCCCTGTCGGGGGCCCCTATGGCGTACGCGCGCCCTGCGGCCACGGGGGTCGACATCAGCTGGCCGGACCCGGAGCCCTTCGGGGCACCACCCGGCGACTGCGCGGACTGTCCGACCTGAGCGGACTGCGAGAACGGTGTGGCGGCCGGTTCGGGGCCGGCCGGGGCGGCACCTGGCTGCGGCGGAACAGGCGGAACAGGCGGAACAGGCGATGTGGACGGTGCGGACGGAACGGGAGGTGCGGGCGGTTCGGCCTCCGGCGGGGCGGCCAGTTTGCGGCGTCGCCCGGCACCGCCGAGGCTCTGGTTCTGCTGGTGCGCCGGGTGCTGCGCGAACGGCACACCCTGGCCCAGCGTCCGCACGCTGAACGCGCGGCCCTGGGTCGAGTCCGAGGACGGCATCGGTGTCTCGGCGGGCAGCGGCTGCCGCCGCACGTCCTGTACGGGCGTCCCCTGGCCGGCGGGACGGGGCGCGGCGGGCTGTGTGCCGTCCCGCGTGGGGGCCGACGAGGGCGCCGGGGCGCCACCGGTCGTGTGCGTGGTCTGCCCGGGGCCTGCCCAGGACTCGTCGTCGGACCCGTCCACTGCCAGTGCGGCCAGGCCCTGGCCCGAGGTGCCGTCCTCGCCCCAGCCCGGAGGCGTGGACGCGTCGCCCGGCTCCTCCGGCGAGATCGGGCGGCGCGCCCGGCGGCGGCCGGACGGTACGGGATGCCCGGGATGCCCGGGGTGCGCCTGTGGCGGTGTGTGCTCCGCGTCCGGCGTGTTCTGTACGGCGTCGTGGCGCTCAACCGCCGCTTCGGCCGCCGCCTCCGCCGCGGGCGGGACGCGGTCCGCGTCGGCGGGCGGCAGAGCGAACGCCGTACGCGGCCCCGTCGGCTCGGCCCGGGCGGCACGCTCCTGCGCGGCCGACAGGGCGCGTCGCGCCCGCCGCCCGCCAGGCTGCGACCCCAGGGAGTCGTCCGGAGAGGCGGGGGAAGGGGAGGCCGGGGAAGGGTAAGGGGAGGCCGGGGAGGGGGACGGCTGCGGTGAGGCGACGGCCGGAAGGGCGGGCTGGGCCTCCCCGTCGCGTCGCGCACGGCGGCCCGTCGGTGAGACCGGCATCTGCCCGCCCGAGGGCACGCCCTGCGGTGGCACGGTCCGGCCGAGCTGCGGACGGCCCTGCGCGCCCTCCGCAGCGGTCACCACGGACCCCTCGGAAGGAGCGGGGACCACGGCGGGCCCTGGAGCGCCGACGGTCAGCGCCAACGCCTGACCCTGTTGCGGCGTCTCCACCGCACCCGCCTCGGCCGGGCTGGGGCGCCCCCGCCTGCGGCCGGAACCACCGTTGGGCGCGCCGGTGCCGGGCCCTACGAGCTGTTCCTGCTCCTGCTCCTCGGTAGCCGGGAGAGCGGATTCCTCCGCCGGCGTCCCGCGCCGCGCCCTGCGTCGCCCGGTCGGCTCCGCCGCATCGGTGTCCGCGGCGGCGGCGCCGACAGGACTCCCCAGGAAGGCGTCGGTCGACGACCTGCGCGCCCTGCGCCGGCCGCCCCCCGCGGTCTCGGTCTCCTGGTCCTGCGGAGCGGCCTGCCGTACCGGAGTGGCCTGCTGTACCGGGACGCCTTGCTGCCCCACGGGCGGGGCTTCCACCGGCGGGGCTTCCACGGGCGGGGCTTCCACCGGCGGGGCTGCGACCGTCCCGGAACCGGTCCCGAGCGGTACTTCGAGTACGTAAGCACTGCCGCTCATCCCCGGCATCTCGTGCGTCTGGAGCACACCGCCGTGCGCCCGTACGATCCCGCGCACGATCGGCTCGTGCACCGGGTCTCCCCCGGCGAACGGCCCGCGCACCTCGATCCGTACGACCTCACCGCGCTGCGCGGCGGCCACGACGACCGTCGAGTCGACGTAACCGCCGCCGGGCGTCTGCCGGGTCTTGCCCGTCGAGTCGACACCGGCGACGTCCGCGACCAGGTGGGCGAGTGCCGTCGCCAGCCGCCCGGGGTCCACCTCGGCCTCGATCGGCGGGGCGTGCACCGCGAACTGCGCGCGCCCCGGCCCGATCAGCTCGACCGCGCCCTCGATACCGGCCGCCACGACACCGTCGAGCAGTACGGGGACCTTGGTGAGACCCTCCGTACCCGAGTCCAGACGCTGGAACCCCAGCACGTTGTCGACGAGGGTCGTCATCCGGGCGTAGCCCGCGGCCAGGTGATGCAGGATCTGGTTGGCCTCCGGCCACAGCTGGCCGGCCGGATCGGCCGCGAGCGTGGACAGCTCGCCGCGCAGTTCCTCCAACGGGCCGCGCAGCGACTCACCGAGCACGGCGGTCAGCTGGTTCTGCCGCGAACTCAGCCCGGCGACGAGGTCGGTCTGCTTCTCCAGCTCGGAGGCGTAACGCTCCGTGCGGTCGGCGAGCTCGGCCGCGTGCCGCTCGGTCAGCTCGGCGAGCTCCGCGGCGTGGGCCTCGGTGAGCCGGGTGGTCTCCGCGGTGTGGCTGCTGGTCAGCTCGGCGACTTCGTCCGTGTGCTGTTCGGTGAGCTCCTCGTAAGGCCTGCGGTCGGTGAACGTCATCACCGCACCGACCAGCTGGTCCCCGTCCCTGACCGGCGCGGTGGTCAGATCGACCGGCACCTGGGCACCGCTCCTGGACCACAGCACCTGCCCGCGCACCCGGTGCTTGCGCCCGGACTTGAGGGTGTCGGCGAGCGGGGACTCCTCGTACGGGAAGGGCTCGCCCTCCGCCCGTGAGTGCAGGATCAGCGGGTGCAGTTGCTTGCCGCCGAGGTCGCTGGCACGGAAGCCGAGTATCTGCGCGGCGGCCGGGTTGACGAGGACGACGCGGCCGTCCGTGTCCGTGCCCACGACACCCTCGGACGCGGCCCGCAGGATCATTTCCGTCTGGCGTTGCGAACGGGCCAGTTCGGCCTCGGTGTCGACGGTGCCCGACAGATCGCGGACGACCAGCATCAGCAGCTCGTCGCCGGTGTAGCTGGAGTGGATGTCGTTGTACTCGGCCTGGCCGCTGTCCAGGCTCGCGCTGGTGATCTCCGCCGGGAACTCGATGCCGTCGGTACGCCGTGCGGTCATCCGCGTCGGCTTCGTCCTGCCCTGCTCGTCCGCAGCCTCCGGCCGGCGCATCGACCCGGGGATGAGCTTGGAGTCGAACTCCGGAAGCAGATCGAGCAGTCCGCGCCCGACGAGCGCGGTGCCCGGAGTCTCGAACATTTCGAGGGCGATGGTGTTGGCGTTGACGACCGTGCCGTTGCAATTGACGAGCAGAAGCCCGTCCGGGAGGGCGTCGAGTATGGCTGCGAGGCGAGCAGTGCCTCGGGATGGCCTGCTGCTCACGACGACGCTTCCTCCCTGATTACCGCACCTTGCCGACAGCGGGCCCCATCTTGCCCCTCGGGCTCTCAGACTGTCACTGGAGGAGTCTAAAGGCAGGGGAGGGCCGGAGGGCGGTCTATGAGGGGGAGCTCTCACCAAGGTTCTGTGCGAGCGGTGTACGCCTGGGGCGTGACCTGTGACTGTCCGCGCACCGTGTGACGTGCGCGGACAGTCGGCGGCCGGGGTCTCGGGAGGGGCGGGTGGAGAGCTGTCAGACGGTGGGCACAACCGGAATCAGGTTGTTCCAGCGCGAGATCTCGCAGCCGTTCACCCGGTTCAGATGTGCGGAGACGGCCCGCCCCTGCCAGGTTCCGGCGATCCGGGCGGTGGCGGGTCCGCCGTGGATCTGGGTGCACATGGCGTCCTTGGGCGTCGGCAGGAACGGGTTCTCGTCCGCCGCGTACGCGTCCGCCAGCCGGTCGCAGGCCGCCTGGGCCTTCGCGTGGGTGCCGCCCGCCCTGTCCGGCCCGCACACGAGCTCGAAGGTGCCGTCGGCGGACGGGTCCCCGGAATCCGTGACGGTCACGGTCATCCGCACGCTGACCTCCTGGCTGCCGCGGGGGCTCTGACCGCCGTGACCTCCCTGACCGCCCTCCGGGCTTCCCTTCCCTACCTGACCCCACGGGTCCTGCGGGTCGTCCAGGAACAGGGGCACCGGCAGCAGCGGTACGGGGACCGGTGGCAGGGCGGTCGCCCCCGGCGCGGCGGCGGCGAGTAGGGCGAGAGAGGCGACAGCGGTGACGGTGAGGCGACGCAGCATGCGGGGCTCCTGTGCTCTGGACACGATGTGCGGCGGAACGGGCGGGGGCGGCGCCCCCGCCCCCTCTAACGCTCCGCACGCCCTGACGATGCGCAACCGCTGCGGTGCTTTGCCCTGGCACCCGCCTGCCTAGTACGGTGGACCGCGATTGGTGACAGCGCGCTCGTCTGTGTCATCATCTGCAACGCACCACCCGCGCTTGCGCGGGGTGTGCTGGAGGCGTCGCCTAGTCCGGTCTATGGCGCCGCACTGCTAATGCGGTTTGGGTCTTAAAGCCCATCGAGGGTTCAAATCCCTCCGCCTCCGCTCTCATCCGAAGCCCCGTGCCCCTGGCACGGGGCTTCGGTCGTCTCCGGCCGCCGACGACTCCGTACGGGTGAGGAAGGCCCTTGCCTCGCAGCGCTCCCGAGACGGCCTTTTCGCAGCTCAGGACTGGTGGAGCTAATGGATTTCGCGTGACGGCGCAGGTCATGTAATGTTGTTCTCGCAACGCCGACGGGGCACAGAAGCCCGGGAGGCAAGCCAGCGGTTCACACCAACGGCAGGCACTCGTAGCTTAACGGATAGAGCATCTGACTACGGATCAGAAGGTTGCAGGTTCGAATCCTGCCGAGTGCACAGCAGGCCAGAGGCCCTCAGGAGAAATCCTGAGGGCCTCTCGCGTTGCCCGTACAGCAGCGAAGTACAGCAACCGTGTCAGCCGGTACCGCCCATCGCGTCGGACAGCTTCCCAATTGCGTCGCGCACCGCGTCCTCGCTCGCTTCGGCGTAGACCTCCATCGTCATGGCGATCTGCGAGTGCCGAAGGATGCGCTGAGCGATCTTCGGATGCACCTTGAGCGCGACCAACAGCGAACTGCATGTGTGCCGGGTGTTTCTCAGTGGGATCACTCGCAGGCTGGCACGACGAGCGCGCAGCGCGAACATCCGGGTGAGATTCCCCGGCTCGATCGGAGTGCCGTACTTAGTCGTGAAGACCAGGCCGTGCGCGTCCTGCCAGAGTTCGCCCGCGGCTTTCCGGTCGCCGAGCTGCTGAGCGCGGCGCATCCGAAGCGCCTTGAGGCAGAGCGCCGGCAGCGGCAAGAAGTCGTCGGAGTCCTCCGTCTTGGTCTCACGGTGGAGGATCTGACGTCCGGCCCGCTGGATCTGGTGATCCACGTACAGTTCACCGGCCTCGAAGTCGATGGACTTCCACGTCAGCCCCAGGACCTCCCCGCGGCGCAGGCCGAGCGTCAGCACGAGGACCCAGGCTGCGAAGAGGTGGTCATCACGGGCCGCCGCGTCCGCGAGGAACTGTCCGGCCTCGGCGACGGACCACGGCTTGATCCGACGGCGACGAGGTTTGGGCACCTTCACCAGCGAGGCGACGTTCTTGCCGATCTCCTCTTCTGTGACCGCGTGGGTCAGTGCAGCGCGCAGAGCATCACGGGAGGCTTGGATCACCCGTCGGGATGGATACGACTCGCAGCAATCCCCGACCGCGCAGCACTTCCGGCGAGCCGGTGCCCTCTTGGCATCCTTGTCCTGAGCGCAGCACTGGCAGATGGTCCCCAACTTGGTCAGCCACTCGCGTACGTCCCGCACGGTCAGCTTGTCTAGCCGCTTACCGCCGAGATGGGGAGCGATGTAGAGCCGGACGTAGCCCTCGTACGAGACGTACGACAACGGGGCGAGGTTGGGCTTCACGATCGAGTCGAGCCAGTAGGCCAGGAAGGCGTCCAGGGTGCGGTGCCGGGTGGCCACCGGCCCTTGCTTCGCTGCGGCGTGGAGGTTCAGCCACTTGTCGTGGACCTCATCGCGCGTCTTGCCGTATGCGTACTTCCTGGCACGCTTGCCGTCAGGCTTGGTCACCCAGACATAGGCCGCGAAGCCGTTCTTGTACGGGTAGATGGACCCTTCTCCGTTGCCGCGCTTGCCGGTCATGCTGCCCACCCATCGGCGTCGCCGGTGACGCGCTGGACGTACTCGTCCACCCAGGCCGGGAGGATGCGGCGGTTGCGGCCGACCTTTACCGAGCGGATCTCACCGGTGAGCACGAGCATCTTCGTCTTGGAGAGCCCGAAGCTCAGCATCTCGGCCACCTCGGCCGTGGTGTGCCACTTCCGCTCGATCACGGTGGTGGTCATCAGCATTCCTCCCCTTCCAGGGCTTGCAGTTCGGCTCGGTGTTCGCGGGCGGTGTCGCGGTTGTGTTGGATGTCGCGGTGGATGTTGGCGGCGAGCCAGGATTCGCCGGGGGTGTGGCCGTGGCCGGCGTAGGCCCAGTGGGCGAGGGTGAGGGTGGTTGCTTCGGGGTGGTCGTCGGGGTCGGGCAGGCCGAGGGCGGCGCGTTGCTGGTTGGCGCGGTAGTCGGCGCGGACCTGGCGGAGGGCGCCGAGGGTGGTGGAGTAGCGGCGGGATTTGGTGGAGAAGTGGCCGCGGAAGCCGAGCATGTGGGCCCAGTCGCGGAGCTTGCGATCGGGATAGGCGTGGTGGAGGTCAAGGCACGCTTCGATCAGGCGTCGGGGGTGATCCGGGACGCCGAGGAGGATCAGGGCTTCTTTGTTGCCGATGCGGTGGTCGACGGTGCCGGTGGTCTCGGCTGCTTTGGTGGCGTACTTGGCGACGTAGGAGGCCACGGCCTGTTCGGTGAGGTCTTCACCGTTGCCGAAGGCGCCGATGGGCTGGACGTCGAGCTGAGTGCCCCAGCGCAGCACCCAGTCATTGGCGATCCCGGCAGCCGGATTGGCCGGCACAGTGACTTCGACCCGGGCGGCAGCCGCGTGGATCGCGTCGTCGAGCAGGTCGAGGGTGGCCCAGGCCGGGGGCGGGGAGTCGGGGCCGTCTGGTCCGTCGAAGCGGATCACCGCGTGGAAGTGGACCGCGCCGCGCTTTTGGTACTCGGCGACCTTCCCGAACGACAGCCGGGACTGTTCGCGGGCCGCCTTTTGGGTGAGACCGGCTCGGCGTGCAATCTCGCGACGCAGGTAGATCGTGAAGTAGCGCCACAGATCGGAAGCGTGGTTGTTCCACAGCACCGCGCCCGCGTAGTCGTAC
Source organism: Streptomyces finlayi (assembly GCF_014216315.1). NCBI lineage: Bacteria > Bacillati > Actinomycetota > Actinomycetes > Kitasatosporales > Streptomycetaceae > Streptomyces > Streptomyces finlayi. The sequence continues at coordinate 3,681,448 of NZ_CP045702.1, read as the reverse complement.
GTCCTGGGGTCGATCGGCTTGCCGAGTTCGGGGGCGGTCTCGGGATGGTGGATGCCGCAGCGGCAGGGCCGGTTCCCGGGCCGGTTGTGGACAGGCCCGAACGAGGGTGCGGTGAGGGTGGCGAAGACCCGGGGGTGATCGCGGATGGTGTGCGGGGTGCCCTTGTCCGGGTCTCCAGTGAGTCCGGCGTGGATGAGGTGGTAGGTGTCTCCGGCGTAGGTCCAGGCGCAGGCGGGGCAGCGGGAGGCGCGGCGGTTGCCGCAGGCGATCCGTAACCGGCCACCAGGCTCGGTATCGGTCGTGTAGTGGTGCAGGAGGGTGCCGGTTGCCCGGTCGGTGGTCTTGGTGGCGCCGGTCAGGTGGATGGGCTGAGCGCATCCTCCGGTACGGCGGATCTGTTCTTCCCAGCGGTCAAAGCCGGTGGACCCGGCCACCCTCAGCACATCGCTCAGGGTCGCCGGGTCCAGGCCCGCCGCGGTGGCGGTGTCGGTCACGCGGTCACTTCCCGGAGCGGGCGTAGGCCCGGATGAGGTTGGTGTGGCCGGTCCCGTTGCAGGGGAGGCAGGTCGCGGTGACGGTGCGGCGCTGTCCGTTCGAGGTGCTCTGGCCGGTGGTGATGGCGACCTGGGGGAAGCCGTCGCAGTGGGCGCAGATCGGCCGGGGCCTGGTGTGCTGGGACATGATGGGATCTCCCTTTCGGGTCTGCGTGATCTGGAAGGTGTTGAGGCGCCCGGGGCGGCGGAAACTTGGCGGTTGAGGCCGCCCCGGGGGCTACTTGCTGCGGTGCTGGGGGCGCTTGAGCGTGAGGCCCAGGCCGCCGGTGGCTGAGAGAACGGCGACCGTCGCGACAGCGGCAACGTGCAGGGTCACGGCGATCATCAGGATGATCAGAGCGATTCCGCCGGTGATTGTGATGGCCAGCAGGATGGGGCCCGTGTAGTTGCGGGGCGCAGCGCGGACGATGACGATCTGTTTCGGGTCGGTGCCGGGCGGGAGCTGTCCGAGCAGGTCGGTCGGGATGTGACCGGCGTTGAGCTGGTCTTCGGGGTAGCGCACGGGGTCACCTCCGGTCAGGGGTTGCAGCGGTGGGTTCGGGCTGCGAGTTCGGCGGCGGCGCGGTTGAGGTAGTCGGCGGAGAAGTTGCAGCCGGGGGCGGTGCAGGCGGCGGTGTGCTTGGTGCGGCCGCGTCCGTCGTGGTGGGTGCCGACCTGGACGGGGCCGATACGGGTCACGTTGGTGAAGCGGTTGGGGCGCGTCATGCCGTGCCGCCGGTGGTGCCGGTGAAGTCGTCGGCGTGGTCGGTGAGCCAGGCCTGAATCTCGGGGTGCTCGTCCGGGGTGGCGGAGCGGATCGCGGACTCGCCCACCTCCATGCCCTCGACGAGGCGGTTGTTCCGGGTGAGTTCGGCGGACCGTTTCAGGGCCGCGCGGATGGACGGACGCATGATCAGTTCCTCTCAGGTGAGTTGGGCGGTGATGGCGTCAGCGAGCTGGGCCGGGACGCCGAGCCGGGCACGAAGGGTGGCCGGGTCGATCCGGTTGCCGGTTGTGGCGTGGTGCTGGTCGGCGACCTTGCGGGCGTGGTCGAGCAACGCCGGAGGAACAGCCACAGCCGGAGTAGGGGCCGGAGCGGGTGCGGGCGGGAGTTGCGGGGCGGGGTCGGGAGCGCGCTCCACCGTGACGTCCGGGGCCTGCTCGGCATCGGGTTCGGCCAGGGCCGCAGCAGCCGGAACCGGTTCGAAATCGGCCGGCGCATTGGGTGCGTGGGCGAGGAGGGTTCCGCCGAGGAAGGCGAGGGCGGGCCATCCGGCGACGAGGATGCGGAGCCAGGCCGGTACGTCGGCCAGGTCGAGGAGTCCGGCGGTGGCGATGTTCGCGCCGAGGGACGCGGCCAGCGCGATCACGAACCAGATCCACGCGGCCCGGTTGTCGGCGTGGGTACGCATACGGCGCCAGGCGGCGACGAGCAACAGATCCACGCTGATTGGGTAGGCCCATGCCTTCCAGCCGTCTTGCCCGGCCGCTTGTGCCAGGTCGTGCAGGTGGGAGAAGGACAGGGCACCGGCGATCACGGCTTGGATCAGTACGGCGTCCAGGCGCAGGGTGCGGGACATCGGGTTCACCTCCGTTTCGGGGTGGGACCGGGGCCGGGCGGGATGATGGGCCGACCGCCCAGCGCCGGACATGGGTGGGGTAGGGACCTGGCGAGGCGGTCACGCCAACCGAGGAAGGTGCGGGTGTTACTCGGTGACCGGCACCGGAATGACCAGCGGCGGAACACCAGCCGGAGCAGTACGGACGACCGGCCGGAACGGAGTCAGAGCCGGGATGTCCGGGGTCAGGTGCGCGTATTCGTGGCAGACAGCCACGGCGTCGGCGGCGCTCATTTCGGGGGTGCGGATGCGGGACCAGCCGCCGGAGGAGTCACCGGCCACGGCCACACCGGGGTGATCCGGCGGAATCGTCGTGGCAGCGAAGACCGCTTCCGGGGCGATGTCGCCCAGGCCCATGTCTGCGGTTTGCTTGTCGTTGACGCGGTGCACGACACGGCCGGTGAGCTGAGCGCGGAGCATGGTGGCGCCCTTGCCGAGTTCGGAGCCGAAGCGCTGTCCGCAGACCTCCAGGTAGATGCCGACCGCCCGGGCCATCTGCGCGAGCCGGACCAGGTGCATCACCATCTGGTCGCGCCGTTCCTCGTCCTTCTTCGCAGCGACCAGGAACAGTTCGGCCACCTCGTCCACCAGGACGACCAGCGGAACCGGCCGAACCTTGACGGGCAGTTCCCACAGGTCGGAGACGCCGTGCGCGCTGAGGATGTCGAAGCGGTCTTCCATCTCCCGGACCAGGACTTCCAGCAGGCTCGATGCTTCTTCCGGAGTGACGGCGAGGGCGGACAGCCGGGGTGCGTAGCCGCGCTGTTCGACACCGCGCTTGCAGTCGATCCCGACCAGTCCGACCGGGAGTTTCGCCAGACCGGCGATGAGGTTGCGCTGATACATCGACTTGCCCGACTGATTCGCCCCAAGGGTCAAGGCGTGCGGGATCTTCTTGTAGTCCCGGACGAACGCGGTCCCGTCCTCCCGCAGTGCCACCGGCACCACCATCGGGCCGGACATCAGCTTGCGGGGCAGGCGGCGCGGCATCTTTACCCGCCGCAGCACGTCGTAGCCGGTCATTCGCAGCTCTACGAACCCGGGCTTGATCTCCACGACGTGGACGGAGTGGACGCCCCAGGCGTGCCGGAGCCGTTCCGAGGCGGCAGCCACGTCCGCGGGTTCCAGGCCAGCGGGAAGGCGGAGGGTGACCCGCATCCCGGTGGAGGAACCCCGTACACGGCGGACACTCGGCGGGACGGGCTGCACATCCTGGCGACGGGCCACGTTGCGGACCATGAACGCCCGCAGGCGGGAGGGCTGAACCGTCAGCCCGCACACATCCATCGTGGATCGGTAGGTGAGGGAGAACCGGACCCGTGCCACCGGCAGACCGGCCAGCGACCAGAACACGCGAGGAGCGCGAACCTTCGCATACCCGAGACCACCGGCAGCCGATAAGGCCCCCGCGATCTCAATCACCGTGGCGACATCCGACATGGTCAGGCACCCGCCGTGATGGCCACCGCACGGAAGCTGATCCCGTGGCGGGTCTGGCCGTTGAACGTGTTCTCCCAGTCCCGGGCCTTCAACCCGATCACCGTCACCGGCGTCCCCGGGTTCAGGTTCTCCGGGACACCCGTGCTCGGCACGGTCACCTGGTAGAGGTTGCCCTCCCCCTCGTCCGAGATCAGCAGACCCACCGTCGCGAGGGGGGCACCGGTCTCCCGGTCCATCGCGATCTCACCGGTCTGCTTGCTCACGAGCTTCGGGGTCGGGGGCGTCGCCACGAACACGACAGCGGTCGAAACGTCGATCTTGAAGGACGGCATCTGAATACTCCCTGGATTGAGTGGAGCAGCCCAAAGAGGGCTCCAAGAGACCCGCTGTCCTAGGACTGCGAGCCGCTAAGCAAGATGATGACTCGTAGTCCTGGGACTGTCAACAGTCCTGGGACTGTGTTTGACTTGGTTCCGACGAGAGGGGTCCGGGATGGCGCCCAAGTGGCGAGAGCTGGCAGACAAGCTGGCCGAACAGATCAGGGGCGGTGACTACGCTCCGGGTGCGCAGCTTCCGCACATCCGGAAGCTTGTGGAGGCGGGTGAGGGTTCCAAGTCCACCGTCCACGCCGCCTACAAGGCTCTCGAAGCTGAAGGTCTGGTCACTTCATCCCGCGGGCACGGCACGGTCGTGCGCCAGCAGGTTCCCCTCAAGCGACTTGGTATCGCTCGGTACGACAAGGCCAAGTGGCGCGATGGCGACGAAGTGGCGTTCATCGCGGACCGTGTAGCAAGTGGGCGTTCCTACCGCCGGAACGAGCAGACGCAGACTGTCAGCCTGGTGGAGGCTCCACCCGCCGTATCGGAAGCGCACGGCCTGCCTGCAGGGGCTGAGGTGTACGCGCGGGCGCGACTTGTGAAGGAAGGCGAGCAGCCCACCCACACTTTGACGAGTTACTACCGGCCCGAACACGTTGAGGGAACCCGCATCGTTGACCCGACTCCCGGGCCCGCCGGCCGGGGCGGAGGGTTCCGCGTGCTCTACGACGCCGGTTACGAGATCGACCACATGAAAGAGCGGGTCTTCGCTCGGGCCGCCACACTGGACGAGTCAAAGCTTCTCCAACTCCCGCCGGGAGAGCCAGTCGTTGAACTGCACCGGACGACGTACACGGCCGACGGCACGGTAGTGGAGTTCGCCATTGGAGTGCACGCGGCATCGCGCTTCGCCTGGGAATACGAGTTTCAGGTGCCTGACTCAGCGACGGACAAGGAAGACTCGTAGTGATCTCTGCACAGGACTGGGCTGACGCGCGGCGCATTTGGGACTACCACCAGATGGGCCACACCCTCCAACCCTGTTCCGTTGCCATCGGGCTCGGCAGCCATGACCTGGGAGTGGCCGACACGTCGGCAGACCTGTATCAGCGCGGATTGGTGCCGCTCCTGCTCTTCACCGGAGCCACGAGCCCCACGACCAGGGAGCGGATGCCCCGAGGGGAAGCAGTCCACTACCGAGAGCGGGCACTCGAATTGGGTGTTCCCAGCTCAGCTGTCCTCGTGGAGCCGAGGGCACGCAACACGGGTGAGAACATCCGCTTCTCGCGGGAAGTGCTGGAGCAAGCGGGCGTCCAGGTGGCCTCTGTCCTGCTGATCAGCAAGCCGTACGAGGAGCGGCGGGCATACGCCACTGCCCGCAAGCTGTGGCCTGAGGTGGAGATCGTCAGCGCTTCGACGCCGATGACTCTGGACGAGTACGTGGATTCCATCGGTGACGCACGTCTGGTGATCGACATGCTCGTGGGCGCATTGCAGCGACTGATGATCTACCCGGATCAGGGATTCATGATCAGCCAGCCCGTACCTGCCGACGTAGCCGAGGCGTACCAGCGACTCCGCCAAGCCGGTTTCACCAGTCGACTCCTCTCGATCGATTCGCCCTCTGCTTGAACGACGCCGAGAGCTGTTACAGGTTTCTCTACCTCATCAAGGCACCCGGCTGCGCTCCGCTCCGCCGGGCGCGCTTCCCGGCTCTGGCTGCGCCCGCGCTCCTGCCTTCGGCCCGCTCGGCGCTGCCGCCGCCGACGCGCGCCCGCAATGGACAGGCCCGAAGGGCATGAGACGAGAACCAAGCCCGCGGCTTCAAGACATGCCTCCGGCGGGGGCGCTACGGCACCGGGATGGCGATGGCGCCGTTCGCGAGTGCCGGCGGATTCGTGGTGAGCGTCGTGGGCTCCCATCCCGACCACCTTCGACCCAGGCAAAAGCCGAGCAGTCGCGGCCCAGGGCGTCAAGGTCGTTCGTACAGTGGCGCGCTCCACCTTGACGCCCTGAACCACGACCGCTCCACGGAGTGTGGGTCGAAGGCGGACGGGATGGGAGCCGGGGTGAGTGGTGGGTTGGCGTACGTGGTGAAGGTGGGGGAAGCGGCGCTACAGTCCCGGGACATGAAGCCGGGGAGACTGAGGCAATTCAGCGCGTCGTTCATCTCGATAGTCAGGCACATCGTCCGGCGCCCTTTGCTGGTCCTGGTCCTCGTGCTGATCTGCGTGGGGACCAGGTGGCTCCAATCCACGTTGCCGCAGCCATGGGACGGCCTGCCTTTCGGGTTCGGCTTCCTCGCGGCTGTGTGGTCCATCCGATCGACCCTTCCTCGCAGCCAAGAAGATCAGCAGGCCGACGATTGAGCGTGCCCGTCGCGTCCCCGATACGGTCGCGGGGAGAAGCGGGAAACCACGGGGCGACTCAGCGAGGAACGTGTAGCCGTTGTCAAGACCACGTGCGGCGCCTGACATCACCGTCTGACACCAACAAGCACGAACAGCAGCGGTCGGTGCCGGATCGCAGTGGACGATCGTCCGAGGCGCAGGCGGGGTTGGTCGATGCTGACAGACCTCAGTGATCGACCTGATAAGGATGAGGCCATGCCTCATCCCTAGCAGGCATGGTGCGCCCACGGACACGTGGACGACGCTGAGAGCGCCGATCGCCGTATCCCACCTGGGGACATTTGAGGGAGCCTCCCCGGTACCGCCGTTCAGTGGAGGTGCCGACCGCTGGCCTCATGGAGGATGAGGGGGGCGGGGATCTACGGCCTGCAACATAGTCCCGAGGTGGCTCCCGGGGACCTTTATGCCCACCCCCCTTGACCGCGGACCTCGAAGGTTCTCTGACCGGTCTCTTTCCACCAGGCAATCTAGCAAGTGGCACTGACAACGGTCTGGCCCCAGGAGGAGCGACGGTGCCTGGCTGCTGTACAGCAGCGGAGTACCGCAACCAGAGCAACCGCGTCCGGCCGCTGGTGGCTCTCTGCGGTCTCGTAGCGGCAGGTATGACCGCCATTGACCGATTCGGCTAGAGCTACGGATCAGAAGGTTGCAGGTTCGAATCCTGCCGAGTGCACACAGCTCAAAGGCCCCCTGGACATCGTCCAGGGGGCCTTTGACATCAGTGGGTGACATCAGCGGGTGACTTCAACGCGCCCGGATTCCACGATCAGGGGTGGGCTGGACGTCCTGGCTGAGTGCGAGCGCTTCGATCAGGTCCAACGCCTCCTTGAGTGACGTCCCGTTGAACACGCCGACCCCGTCGTTGAAGAGGCCGACCATGAGTTCCTGTCGGTGGCTGCCCGTCGTGCCCTGGGAGCGGATCGGGCGGGCCACGGGGTGCCCGTTGCGCTGCGCGTAGACGGTGCCCCCAGTGGTGCGGAAGTACCGGAAGTGGGACTGCGCGTAGTCGGTGATGACCTCACGGGCCGGGGTCTTCTCGTCCTCCGACATGGCTCACATCCCCAGAGCTGTGCGGGCGTCGGTCCACGCCTCGGCGCAGTGCCGGGGAGACTCCCCCTTGGCCTGCGCGGCGGCGGACAGCCGCCCGACGTGCGTGTCGGTCAGGCAACCGCACCGACCATGAGCGGCCAGCACAGCCAGGAAGGTCGTAAGCGCGCTGATGTCGCGCCGGTTGACCGGGACTTCTGGACCGATGACGACCACCCCGAATCAGCCCTGTGTGATTCGCGGGTGTACAACCCTGTGTGGATGCCGACTGTCTGTAAGGCGCTGGAGAGATGAGCCTTCGGTGCCTTTCCGTACAGAGATTGGGGATCAGATGGGGAAGCAGGTCTGGAGAGTCGTCGTGGCGGGTGGTGCGGCGGCGGTGTTCACGGCCGTGGCCGCGGTGCCGGCCGGGGCGGCGGAGGGCGGGGTCTCGTTCACCCGTGTCCAGGTGAATGGCGGCAAGCCGATTGTGATCGGGGTGTCGAAGGAGGTCGCGGTGCCCGCCTCCTTCCGGATGGCGACCACTCACAAGTGGAAGTGGCCGGCGGTGTTCCTGTACCGCGGTGGTGCGGGTGATCGGCTGTGGCACGCCGTCGAGACGAGCGACTGCATCAAGGTGAGCTCGGGCGTCTGCGACTTCAACGAGAGGATGTACTTCGACCCGAGCGTATGGGACATGCGCAACAGCGAGGCAGGGGCCTGGAAGGTCGGGGCCGAGGTGTACTTCACGGGCGGCGGTGGTGACACCGACGACGAGGGTCTGACGGTCCACGTCCAGCGCAACTCCCGCCTGACCGTCAACGCCTCACCCGAACCGGTGTCCAAAGACAGCACCATCACCGTGACCGGGAAGGTCACGCGGGCCAACTGGGAGACGAGGAAGTACGCCTCCTACGGAGGCCGTCTGGTGAGCTTGCAGTTCAAGCCTGCCGGCGCCGTCTCCTACACCACGGTGAAGAAGGTGTACGCGAACGGCTCGGGTGATCTCAGGACGACCGTGAAGGCCTCCAAGACGGCTACGTGGCGCTGGGTGTACTACGGCAACACCACCACCGGGCCGTCGACGTCGTCCGGGGACAACGTCGTGGTGAAGTGATGTCCGCGGTGCTGTCGGGCCTGGTATCAGCGCCTGACATCAGCGCCTGACATCAACGGCCGTGTACATCGGCACCCACGCACGTACTGGTGTCCGCTCACGGGCAAGTCTTCTGCCGCGAGAGGCTGGCCGGCCTCAACGGCGCACCCGCCTACGGATCAGAAGGTTGCAGGTCCGAATCCTGCCGAGTGCACAGCAGGCCAGAGGCCCCAGGAGAAATCCTGGGGCCTCTGTCGTATGTCGTGACGCCTCTGTCGTATGTCGGTACGACAGTGTTCGACGGCGCCCTCGCCCCTTCTGTGAAACGGGCCCGATCCGCCTGCCTGGGGCGGGGTCTGAAAAGGGCGTCCGGGGGTGGGGCTCCCTGTGTGGGGGAGCCCCGGGTGGGTCAGGCGGACTCCCTGGCGGCCGGGGCGGCCAGGGTTCGTCCGTGCACGACGCGGCGGCGGCGGGCCGGTATTCCGAGTGTCGGGTTGGCGACGCCCCAGGCCGCGCCCTTGCAGACCAGTTCCTTGTAGAGGGCGGCGAACCGTCCGGTCAGGGCCGCTCCGACGGCACGGTCGTCGGCGGTGACGTACTGGATCAGGGCTTCCTTGCGGCCCAGCGAGATGCACTGGTTGAAGTAGCGGATCGGGGTGATCGGGAGCTTCCCACCGGTCAGACGGGCCGCGATGGCGTCGGCGCTCTGCCACGCGGTGGGTACGCCCGAGGCGCACGACATCCGCAGCGGCTTGTCGCCGGGGCCGGCCACCAGGGCCGCGTCGCCGATGGCGTACACGTCCGGGTGCGAGACCGAGCGCATGGTCGCGTCGACCACGATCCGGCCCGTGCCGGTGACCTCCAGAGCGGTGGCCTTCGCGATCGGGTGGACCGCGAAGCCGGTGGTCCACACGGTGACCGCGGCCGGCAGGGACGTGCCGTCGGCGGTGATGACGTGGTCGGCCTCCACACGGGTGACGACGGTGTGCTCGTGCACCGTGATGCCGAGCTTGCCGAAGACCTTCCGCAGGTGCCGGCGGCCCTTGGGCGACAGCCGGTCGCCGAGGTCGCCGCGGGCGGCGAGGGCGACATCGAGGTCCGGGCGGGTCTCGGCGATCTCGGTCGCGGCCTCCAGGCCGGTGAGGCCGCCGCCGACGACGACCACGGGCTGTCCGGCGTCCAGGCCGGCCAGCCGCTCGCGCAGCCGGAGTGCTCCGGGGCGGCCGGCGATCTCGTGGGCGTACTCGGCGGTGCCGGGGACGTCCTGGCTGTTCCAGCCGCTGCCCAGTGCGTAGACGAGGGTGTCGTACTCCAGTTCCTCGATGCCGTTCGCGCCGATGACGGCGACGGTCCTGCGGTCGACGTCGACTCCGGTGACCTTCGCGAGCTTCAGTTCGACGCCGGTGCCCGCGAACATCTCGCTGAAGGGCCGGGCTCCGAGGTCCTGGCCGACGGCCAGTTGGTGCATCCGGACGCGCTCGACGAAGTCGGGCTCGGCGTTGACGAGGGTGAGGGCGACGTCGTCGCGGTGCAGCCGCTTGGCGAGGCGCCCGGCGGCGACGGCTCCGGTGTATCCGGCTCCGATGACGATGATGCGGTGCTGCATGTCCTGACTCCTGTCTCACGCGGTTTCGCTACCTGAACCGGGCAGCCCGTCGATTCCTGACAGGAGTGCGATGTGAAGCACATCACGTCGCGTTCGGGCGCGATCAGAAGACGCGGAGCTGGGGCTCCCCGTGGTCGGTGGCCGCCCACCGAAGGGTCGCGCGTTCGAGCTTGTCGGGGTTGGCCTGGTTGCGGAACGCGGCGATGCCCTCGGGGGTGATCTCCAGGCACATGACGCCGATGACGCGGCCGTCGACGACCGCCACGACGGCGGGGGCGCCGTTGGCGGTCGTGGCGTAGATGTCGGCCGAGCCGCCGGCGAGGGTGCGCTTGGCCTTGCTGGGTTTGAAGAGGCCCCGCATGAACGTCGCGACCGCGAGGGCGCCCTCGAACGCCTTGGCACGGGCCGGGACCTTCCCGCCGCCGTCGCCGATCGCGAGGGCGTCTTCGGTGAGCAGCCGTACGAGGGGCTCCGTCCGGCCGGTGGCGGCGGCGGCGAGGAACTCTTCGACGATCCGCCGGGCGGAGGCCTCGTCGATCTCGGTGCGTGACCTGCCGTCCGCGACGTGCTTCTTGGCCCGGTGGAAGATCTGCTGGGCGGCGGCCTCGGTGATGGTGAGGATCTCCGCGATCTCCCGGTGCGGGTAGCCGAAGGCCTCCCGCAGGACGTACACCACCCGCTCGTTCGGGGAAAGGCGCTCCATGAGGGCGAGGACGGCGTACGAGAGCGATTCGCGCTGCTCGGCGGTCTCGTCGGGACCGAGCATCGGGTCCCCGGCGAGCAGCGGCTCGGGCAGCCACTGACCCACGTAGGTCTCGCGCCGGGCACGGGCCGAGGTGAGCTGATTGAGGCAGAGGTGGGTGAGCACCTTCGTCAGCCAGGCCTCGGGGACCTCGATGCGTTCGACGTCGGCGGCCTGCCAGCGCAGGAACGTGTCCTGCACGGCGTCCTCGGCATCGCTCGCGGAGCCGAGGAGGCGGTAGGCGATGGCCTCAAGGCGGGGCCTGGAGGCCTCGAACCGGTCCACGTCGTTCATGGTCAGAGCCATGGCCCGGATCCTAGCTCTCGTGGTGCTTCGTCCACGGTGATGCGTCGTTTCCTTCGAGTCGCAGCGTGATCCAGTGGACGGTGTCGCCCGGCAGCAGGTAGCGCTCCGTCTCGACGAAGCCGTGGTTCAGGGCGAACCGCAGGCCGTCCGTGCCGGAGGCCAGGACCACCGTCTCGATCACCTGGGCACCGAGGGTGCGGGCCCGCTTCAGGGAGCGTTCGTAGAGTTCGGTGCCGAAGCCCCGACGGCGGTGTTCGGGGAGGACGCGGGCGATGACGGTCGCGGTGAAGGTGTCGTCGGCCGGGGGACGGACGGTCGTGCAGCCCACGGGGACGTCGTCGAGGTAGGCGACCTCCAGGTGGTTGTGCAGGACACGTCCCCGTACGTCGTCGAGCGACAGGGTGTGGGCCGGAATGATCGCGTTGTGGACGTACTGCCAGTCCTTGAGCATGGCGTCGCCGACGGGCTGGTCGATTCGGAGGCCGGTCATCGGAACAGGATGCCCCACCCGTGGCGCCCGTACCGTGGGTGCGCCGACGTTTTCGTGGAGTGCGGGGGTAGCGCGTGGGATGGCGGTGTACCGGTCTTCGGTGGCCCGAGGGCGGGCCCGAGCTGGGGTGGTGCAAGGACGGTCCGGCCGGTGTCCGGCGGGTGAGTGTTCTCGCGTACGGGAAGGAGCTCGGGTTCCGGGCTGTCGGTGAGCGGCACTGCGTCGGGGCTCGGGGCAACGTCTGCCCGGTGGCTGCCGTGGTGCCGGCGCGCAGTACCGGGGCCCGGTGTCCCGAGTGCGCGCGGCTGGACCGGATGCATTCCGTCGCGGCCGACACGATCGCCGACGACCCGCGGACGTACCGCGTCTACCTCGCCTGGTTCGGGCCCGGGATGGTCAAGGTCGGCATCACCGCCGAGGAGCGGGGTGCGGCGCGGTTGCGGGAGCAGGGGGCGGTGGTGTTCAGCTGGCTGGGGCGGGGGCCGTTGATGGCCGCGCGCCGGACGGAGGAACTGCTGCGGGCCGCGCTCGGGGTGCCGGACCGGATTCCGTACGTGCGGAAGAGGGCGGTGCGGGCCGTGCTGCCGGGGGTGGAGGAGCGGGCCGCCGAGGTGGCGGAGCTGTATGGCCGGGCTGCGGCGCTCGAAGGGGGCGGGTGGCCCGAGTCGTTGGAGCGTCTGCCGTTCCAGGCCGTCGATCACGGCGCGGTGTTCGGCGCGGTGTTCGGGTTCGGCGTGGCGGCCGAGGTGACGCGGGCGGTGACCGGACTGGTCGACGAGGGCGTGGTGGCCGGACGGCTGGTGGCGGCGGCCGGGCCCGATCTGCATCTGGAGACGGGGGCGGGGGGTGTGACGGGTGTGGTGGTGCTGGACACGCGGCTGGTCACCGGGTGGGAGCTCACGGGGGCAGATGCGGGGGCGGGAGTGACGGTGCCCGTCGTCGATATCGGGGGTGGCGGGGTGCAGGGCGGGTTGTTCTGAGAGGGTCGGTGGGAGGAGAGGGAGGGGCCGGGGTGAGTGGTGACAGCTTGGACGTCGTGCGGTTCTGGGAGCGGCTCGGGCTTCCCGGGATCATCGACGTCCATACGCACTTCATGCCGGAGCAGGTGCTCCGCAAGGTGTGGGCGTACTTCGACTCGGTGGGTCCGCTGACCGGTATGGAGTGGCCCATCGCCTACCGGCACGCCGAGGAGGAACGGCTCGCGCTGCTGAGGTCGTTCGGGGTGCTCCGCTTCACCTCGATGCTCTATCCGCACCGGGCGGGGATGGCGGACTGGCTGAACGGCTGGGCCGCGGACTTCGCGGAGCGGGTGCCCGACTGTCTGCACACGGCGACCTTCTTTCCGGAGGAGGGCGTGGAGCGGTATGTGCGGGAGGCCGTCGATGCGGGGGCCCGGGTGTTCAAGTCGCACCTCCAGGTGGGGGCGTACGACCCGAACGACCCCCTGCTGGAGAGTGTTTGGGGGCTGCTCGCGGAGGCGGGCGTGCCCGTGGTGATGCACTGCGGGTCGGGGCCGGCGCCCGGCAGGTACACCGGACCTGAGCCGGTCGGGCGGCTGCTGGCACGCCATCCGCGGCTGCGGATCGTGGTGGCGCACATGGGGATGCCGGAGTACGCGGACTTCCTGGCGCTGGCGGAGAGGTATCCCGGGGTGCGGCTCGATACGACGATGGCGTTCACGGACTTCAGCGAGGAGTTCAGTCCCTTCCCCGTAGGGGAACGGGTGCGGCTCGCGGATCTCGGGGACCGGATTCTGCTGGGTACGGACTTCCCGAACATTCCGTACCCGTACGTCCACCAGTTGCGCGCTCTGGAGCGGCTGGAGCTGGGCGACGCGTGGTTGCGGGCCGTGTGCCATGGGAACGCGAGCGCCCTGTTTCGGTGAGTTCGTGAGTTCGTGAGTTCGTGAGTTCGTGAGTTCGTGAGTTCGTGAGTTCGGGGGTCCGGTGAGTCCGTTGAGGACGTCCGGCGCTTCTCAGGGAATTCACAGGAACGGGAAAGAGCTCTCTCACGGGCGTCTCCCAGGGTGGGTTCCATGACGACGACGACCTCGCCTCAGGGGCGGACCGAACTGCTCAGGCCGGACCGCGGTCCGGTCCGCGTACTCGTGGTGGACGACGAGGCTCCGCTCGCCGAGCTGCTCTCCATGGCTCTGCGGTACGAGGGCTGGGACGTGCGCAGTGCCGGGAACGGGGCGGGGGCCGTGCGAGCGGCGCGTGACTTCCGGCCCGACGCGGTCGTGCTCGACGTGATGCTGCCCGACATGGACGGGCTCGCCGTTCTCGGCAGGATGCGCCGGGAGCTCTCGGACGTGCCGGTGCTGTTCCTGACGGCTCGCGACTCGGTGGAGGACCGTATCGCCGGGCTCACCGCGGGGGGCGACGACTACGTCACCAAGCCGTTCAGCCTGGAAGAGGTCGTGGCGCGGCTGCGCGGACTGATCCGCCGGTCCGGTACGGCTGCCGCGGCGCGGAGCGACTCCACACTCGTCGTCGGTGACCTGGTGCTCAACGAGGACAGCCACGAGGTGAGCCGGGGCGAGCAGTCGGTCCATCTCACCGCGACCGAGTTCGAGCTGCTCCGCTTCCTGATGCGCAATCCACGCCGGGTGCTGAGCAAGGCCCAGATCCTCGACCGGGTGTGGAACTACGACTTCGGCGGCCAGGCCAATGTCGTCGAGCTCTACATCTCCTACCTCCGCAAGAAGATCGACGCGGGGCGCTCCCCGATGATCCACACGCGTCGCGGGGCCGGGTATCTGATCAAGCCCGGTGAGTAGGCGGATGCGCCCGGCGGGCCGGCCGGGGCGGCCGTGGACGCTGCGGACCCGGCTCGTCGTGTCGGCCGTCTCGCTCATCGCCGTCGTGGCGGCGGTCATCGGCACGGTGACGGCCATCGCGTTCCAGAGCTATATGTACGGCAAGCTGGACGATCAGCTGCACTCCATCGCCGAACGGGCCGAACGGGCCGAACGGCCGCCCGGTGCTCCGCTCCCGGTGGAGATCCAGGACGCCGGCCCGCTCGTCTTCGTCGGGATGGGCGGCCAGCCCCTCGGCACGATCGGCGCGGTGGTCGCCGACGGTTCCGTCACCGAGTCGAAGGTGGTCGTCGAGGACACGGGGAAGCGCACCCAGGTGAGCACGAGGGCACTGACCGGTGCCGAATCACGGGCGCTCGCGGCGGCCGGCGCCGAGACGGGTCCCGGGGCGCACGGCGTCGGTCTGCCGGGCCTCGGCAGCTACCGCGTGGAGGCCGTCGGTACGTCCGACGGGACCACGGTCCTCGTCGCCATCTCCGCCGACGAGGTGCGCAGCGACCTCACCGCCCTGATCCTCGTCGAGGTCTGCGTCACCGCGGCCGGACTCGTCGCCGCCGGGATCGCGGGGGCCGCCATGGTCGGTGTCGCCCTGCGCCCGCTGCACCGGGTCGCCGCCACCGCGACCCGGGTGTCCGAACTCCCCCTGCACAGTGGTGAGGTGGACCTCGCCGAACGCGTACCGGTCGCCGAGGCCGATCCCCGCACCGAGGTCGGACAGGTCGGTGCGGCGCTCAACCGGATGCTGGGGCACGTCGGTTCGGCGCTGGAGGCGCGTCAGGAGAGCGAGACGCGGGTACGGCAGTTCGTCGCCGACGCCAGCCACGAACTGCGCACCCCGCTGGCTTCGATACGCGGCTACGCCGAACTGACCCGGCGCGGGCGCGAGGACACCGGCCCCGACACCCGGCACGCTCTCGGCCGCATCGAGTCGGAGGCACAGCGGATGACCGGGATGGTCGAGGATCTGCTGCTCCTGGCCCGGCTGGACGCCGGCCGGCCGCTCTCGTACGAGAGCACTGATCTGTCACCGCTCGTCGTGGACGCGGTGAGCGACGCGCGGGCGGCCGGGCGGTCCGGGGACGGGGCGTGGGGCGAGGAGCACCGCTGGCGGCTGGAGCTGCCGGACGTTCCCGCCTCCGTACGCGCCGATCCCACCCGGCTTCATCAGGTCCTGGTCAACCTCCTGGCCAACGCCCTTACCCACACCCCGCCCGGGACGACGGTCACGGCGCGCGTCCGTGCGGCGGGCGCGGACCGCCCCTGGGTGACGCTGGAAGTGCATGACGACGGGCCTGGGATCGCGGCCGACCTGTTGCCGCACGTCTTCGAACGGTTCGCGCGGGGCGATGCCTCGCGCTCGCGCAACGCGGGTTCCACAGGTCTGGGGCTCGCCATCGTGCAGGCCGTCGTCGCCGCGCACGACGGGCGGGTGGAGGTGCGGTCGGTGCCGGGGAACACCATCTTCTCGGTGCGGATTCCGGCCGGTCCGGTGTACGCGGGGAAGCAGTAGTCGGAGAGGTCCCGGGCCGGAGCAGCGGTCGCCGCTCGCCGTGACTGCGGCTCACGGCGAGTGCGGCGCACCGTGACCGCGGTTCACGGTGATCGCGGTTCATGGCGATCGCGACTCGCAGCTGTCCCGGCCCGGAACGGTCGCAGGCCACAACGGTCCACGCCACAACGGTCCAGGCTCACAGCACCGGCACAGGCTCAGCACACCGGTGTGACAGCGGGGTCGGCGAGCGTCGGGGACATGAGAACCGACACCCCTTGGAGCACCTTGCCGGCCCGGGAACATCTCCTGGCCGGAGCGGTCGACGCGGCCGGTGCACCCGTACTCGATGTCGTGGTCCCCGTCTTCAACGAGGAGAAGGACCTCGAAACCTGTGTCCTCAGGCTGCACGAACACCTGGAGCGGACCTTCCCGTATCCGTTCCGCATCACCGTCGCGGACAACGCGAGCACCGACCGCACCCCCCAGGTGGCGGCCCGGCTCGCGGCCACCCTCCCCGAGGTGTGCTCCTACCGGCTGGAGGAGAAGGGCCGGGGCCGGGCCCTGCGTACGGTCTGGTCCGACTCGGACGCGCCGGTCCTCGCCTATATGGACGTCGATCTCTCGACCGACCTCAACGCGCTCCTGCCGCTTGTCGCGCCCCTGATCTCCGGACACTCCGACCTCGCCATCGGCTCCCGGCTCGCGCGCAGTTCGCGGGTGGTGCGCGGATCGAAGCGGGAGTTCATCTCGCGGGCCTACAACCTCATCCTGCGTTCCTCCCTGGCCGCCCGTTTCAGCGATGCGCAGTGCGGATTCAAGGCGATACGGGGTGAGGTCGCGCAGCGGCTGCTGCCGATGGTCGAGGACATCGGCTGGTTCTTCGACACCGAGATGCTGGTGCTCGCCGAGCGTGCCGGGCTGCGTATCCACGAGGTGCCGGTCGACTGGGTCGACGACCCCGACTCCACCGTCCACATCGTGCGGACGGCGGCCGACGACCTCAAGGGTGTGTGGCGGGTGGGGCGGGCGCTGGCCGTCGGTGCCCTGCCACTGGACCGGCTGGCCCGGCCCTTCGGGGACGATCCGCGCGACCGCGCGCTGCCCGGCGTGCCGGGCGGCCTGGCCCGCCAACTGGTCGGGTTCTGCGTCGTGGGCGCCCTTTCCACGCTCGTCCATCTCGCCCTGTACTCACTCCTCCGGATGGGCTTCGGCGCGCAGCTCGCCAACGGCGGAGCGCTGCTGGTGTCGGCCGTCGCCAATACGGCAGCCAACCGGAGGCTCACCTTCCGAGTGCGGGGGCGGGGCAGCGCCCTACGTCACCAGGCGCAGGGGCTCGTCGTCTTCGCCATCGGCCTGGCACTGACCAGCGGCTCGCTCGCCGCACTCGGAGCGACGTCCGGATCGCCCTCGCACGGCACGGAACTCGCCGTCCTGGTCACGGCCAACCTCGCGGCGACGGTGCTGCGGTTTCTGCTCTTCCGCGCCTGGGTCTTCCCCGACCGGAGTGGCTCCGAACACGAACTGAGGAACGTCCGATGACCACCTTCCCCGACCACGTGCCCGCCCACCCGGCCGACCACCCGCCCGGTCAGCCACCGGGCGATTCCGCGGGACACGGGCGCCCCCGGGAGCCGTTCCTCCGCCGCACCCTGCGGGGCGCTGTACGCGGCAGGGAGGAGGACCCGCGCTGGGTGCGGCCGGCCGTGCTCGGCATGCTGCTCCTCGTGGGCCTGGCCTACCTGTGGAACCTGAGTGCGTCCGGGTACGCCAACTCCTTCTACTCGGCGGCCGTGCAGGCGGGCAGCCAGAGCTGGAAGGCGTTCTTCTTCGGCTCGCTGGACTCCGCCAACGCCATCACCGTCGACAAGCCGCCCGCCACGCTCTGGCCGATGGCGCTCTCGGTACGGATCTTCGGTCTCAACGGGTGGGCGGTACTCGTCCCCCAGGTGCTGATGGGCGTGGCCACGGCAGGGGTGCTCCATGCCGCCGTACGCCGCCGCTTCAGCGCGCCCGCCGGGCTGATCACGATGGCGGTGTTCGCGCTCACGCCCGTCGCCGCGCTGATGTTCCGTTTCAACAACCCGGACGCGCTCCTCGCCCTCCTGATGACCGTCACCGTCCACTGCGTGCTCCGCGCGCTGGAGAACGGGCGGACGAAGTGGCTGGTCTGGGCGGGTGCCGCCATCGGGCTCGCGTTCCTGACGAAGACCCTTCAGGCGTTCCTGATCCTGCCACCGCTCGCCCTGCTGTACGCGGTGTGCGCTCCGGTCTCCGTACGCAAACGGCTCGGCCAACTCGCCCTGGCCGCAGGCGTCATGGTCGTCGCGAGCGGCTGGTGGGTGGCGATCGTCGAGTTGTGGCCCGCTTCCTCGCGGCCGTACATCGGCGGTTCGCAGAACAACTCCTTCCTTGAACTGACCTTCGGCTACAACGGACTCGGCCGTCTCAACGGCGAGGAGACCGGCAGCGTCGGCGGCGGGGACGGCGGCGGTCAGGGCGGTGGCTGGGGCGGTGGCTGGGGTGAGACCGGCATCGGCCGGATGTTCACCTCCGACATCGGCGGCCAGATCTCCTGGCTGCTGCCCGCCGCGCTGATCCTGCTGGTCGCGGGCGTGTGGCTCACCCGCAGGACGAAGCGGACCGATACCGCGCGTGCGGCGTTCCTCGCCTGGGGCGGCGCGCTGCTGATGACCGGGCTGGTCTTCAGCTACATGGAGGGCATCTTCCACCAGTACTACACGGTGGCCCTGTCCCCCTACATCGCGGCGCTCGTGGGCATGGGCGTCACGGTGCTGTGGTCGGAGCGCGCCCTGTGGTGGGCGCGGGCGGTCCTCGCCGGCACGCTCGCCGTCACGGTGTCCTGGGCGTACGTCCTCCTGGGGCGCACGCCGGACTATCTGCCGTGGCTGCGCTGGACCGTCCTGGCGGCCGGGCTGGTCGGTGCGGTGGGCCTGCTGCTCGCCGCCCGGTCAACCCGCCGGGTCGCGCTCGCGGTCGTGGGTCTCGGCTTCGCCGCGTCGCTCGCGGGACCGACGGCGTACACGATCAGCACGCTCGGTACCGGGCACCAGGGTTCGATCGTCACGGCGGGTCCGACGGGCAGCAGCATGATGGCGGGCGGTGGCCGGGGCGGTTTCGGTGGCGGCGAGGCCCCGGGCGGTGGTGGCGGAATGGGCCGGCCGCCGGGCGACGGCCAGCCGGGCCAGGCACAGCCCGGCCAGGGCCAGGCGCTGCCCCAGCGCGCCATGCCCGGTGGCATGGCGCCCGGTGGCATGGCGCCGGGCATGGCGCCCGGTGGCGCCGCGGCCGAAGGCGGCAGGGGCGGCAGGGGCGGCATGGGCGGACTGATCAACGGCGCGTCCGTCGGCGCCGAGGCCAAGAAGCTCCTCGAAACGAACGCCGGGGACTACACCTGGGCCGCCGCGGCCATCGGCTCGCAGAACGCCGCGAGTTACCAGCTCGCCACCGGGGAGCCCGTGATGGCCATCGGCGGCTTCAACGGCAGCGATCCCTCCCCCACGCTCGACCGGTTCAAGAGCTACGTCGAGGACGGGAAGATCCACTACTTCGTCTCGGGCGGTACGGGAGGCGGTGGCGGCAACAGGGGCATCTCCTCGCAGATCTCCTCGTGGGTGGAGGACTCCTTCAGAAAGGTCACGGTCGGCGGCGCGACCTTCTACGACCTGACCCAGCCGGCGGACGGAGCCGAGTAGCCGGGGAGGACAGGCTTTCGGCGGTGGTCGCGAAATGGACTTGTACGGCGTACAGGGAGTGCTTTACGGTGTACGACGCCACGCACTCCCATACACCGTACAAGCAGCAATGGAGCTTCAAGGAGCCCGCATGACGGCGACCACCGCCGAGCCGAACGACCTCGCCCCCCAAGGGCACCCGCAGCGCTGGCTGATCCTCGGCGTCATCTGTCTGGCCCAGCTCACCGTGCTGCTCGACAACACCGTCCTCAACGTCGCCATCCCCTCCCTCACCACCGAGCTGGACGCGTCCACCGCCGACGTGCAGTGGATGATCAACGCCTACTCGCTCGTCCAGTCCGGTCTGCTCCTCACGGCAGGCAGCGCAGCCGACCGTTACGGGCGCAAGCGCATGCTGGTCGCCGGGCTCGCACTCTTCGGTATCGGCTCGCTCGCTGCCGGGCTCGCGCAGTCCTCCGGCCAGCTCATCGCCGCCCGTGCGGGGATGGGCGTCGGCGGTGCGCTGCTGATCACCACCACGCTGGCCGTGGTGGTCCAGATCTTCGACGACACCGAGCGCGTCAAGGCGATCGGCCTCTGGTCGACGGTCAACTCGCTGGGCTTCGCCACCGGACCGCTCATCGGCGGGATCATGCTCGACCACTTCTGGTGGGGCGCGATCTTCCTCATCAACATCCCCGTCGCCGTGGTCGGCCTGATCGCGGTCGTGCGTCTCGTGCCGGAGTCCAAGAACCCCCGGGGCGACCGGCCCGACCTGTTCGGCGCGCTGCTCTCCACCGTCGGTATGACCGCCGTCGTGTACGCGATCATCTCCGGGCCCGAACACGGCTGGGACTCCGGCCAGGTCCTGTTCACCGCCTTCACCGGGGTCGCGGTGCTCACCGGGTTCGTCCTGTGGGAGTTCCACGTCCCGTACCCGATGCTGGACATGCACTTCTTCCGGAACCAGAAGTTCATCGGGGCCGTCGCCGGTGCGATTCTGGTCGCCTTCGGGATGGGCGGCTCGCTCTTCCTGCTGACCCAGCACCTGCAGTTCGTGCTCGGGTACGGGCCCCTGGAGGCCGGACTCCGTACGGCTCCGCTCGCACTCACCGTGGTCTTGCTCAACCTCGCGGGGCTCGGCGCCCGCCTCGTACCGAAGCTGGGGACACCCGCCACCATCGCCGCCGGGATGAGTCTGCTGGCCGCCGGGCTCGGTGCCATCGCGGTGCTGGGCAGCGAGGGATACGGCGGCATGCTCCTCGGCCTGGTCGTCATGGGTGCGGGTATCTCGCTCGCGATGCCCGCCATGGCCAACGCGATCATGAGCGCCATTCCGCCGGAGAAGGCGGGAGTGGGCGCCGGGGTCAACGGCACGCTCGCCGAATTCGGCAACGGACTCGGGGTCGCCGTGCTCGGCGCCGTTCTGAACTCGCGCTTCGCCGCCCTCGTACCCGCGGCCGTGGGAGCGGCGTCCCTGCCCGCCGCGCTCGCCGCCGCGGACAGTGCTGGTGAGCGGCAGCGCATCACGGATGCCTTCGCCTCCGGACTGGAGACGAGTCAGCTGGTCGGCGCGGTGGCGGTGCTGGCGGGCGGGCTGCTCGCCGCGGCCCTGCTGAGGCGGGCCGAGCGGATGGAATCAGGGCCCGCGGGCCCTGCCGCGAAGGACCCGGCTGCGGCAGACTCGGCCGGAACAGCGGCATAGCATCGGAGAGGACACGTACCGGATGCCGACCGTCCGGTGCATGCCCCCAGCCCGGTGCCGGAAACCAGTGCCGAACCAGTTGCCGGAAACCAGTGCCGGAACGCAGTGCCGGAACGCAGAGCCGGAACGCAGAGCCGGAACGCAGAGCCGGACCCCGAGCCGGAGTCCCGGTTTCTGAGCCCCGGCCCCCACCGCCCCGGTCCGTCCCGCCCGGCAGAACGAGGAGAGTGCGTCATGGTGTCCGCGGCCGACCGCGTGAAGAACCCCGCGAGGACCAGCGTGTGGCTGGATCGGCGGGCACCCTCGCGTACCCGCAAAGCCGAGTCGCCGGTGGGCCTGGACCGGGAGAGGATCACCGCGGCGACGGTGCGGCTGCTGGACGCGGAGGGCCTCGCCAAGTTCTCCATGCGCCGCCTCGCCGCGGAACTGGACGTCACCGCGATGTCCCTCTACTGGTACGTCGACACCAAGGACGACCTGCTGGAACTGGCGATGGACTCGGTCTTCGCCGAGATCGTGCCGCCCCGCGAGGACGCGGACTGGCGCGACCGGCTGCGCGGTATGGCCCGCAGCTACCGCGAACTGATCGTCCGCCATGTCTGGGTGTCGCCGCTGGCGGGTCACTTCCTCAACATCGGCCCGCACGCCATGCTGTTCTCGTACGCCGTCCAGGACATCATCCGCGCCACCGGGCTGCCGGCCGGGCACCAGACGGGCGCCCTGGCCGCCGCGTTCCACTTCGTCTACGGATTCAGCACCATCGAGGGTCACTTCGTGGAGCGCTGCCGTGAGGCCGGGCTCAGCCAGGACGAGTACTTCCAGCAGGCGATGGGCACCATCAAGGCCCAGCCGCACCTCAAGGAGTTCGTCGACACCTCCTTCGACGTGATGGAGGCGCGCGGCGGCGACACGGTCGACGAGATGCGCGAACGCGACTTCGTCTTCGCACTGGACCTGGTGGTCGCCGGCATCGAGGCGATGTGCGCCAAGGCGGGCGTCCCCGCTCAGTAGCCCCGGTCCACGTCCACGGCGAGCGCCGGCACCCTGCCCGTACGCAGCTCGTCCCAGCACGCCCCGAAGTCGGTGACGACGTCCTCGTCGGCCGTGATTCCGGCGGAGTGCGACGTGATCACCGTGCGAGGGAGCCGCCAGCAGTCGGCGTCGGGCGCCGCGGGTTCCGCGGGCAGCACGTCGAGCACGGCCCGCCGTACGGTCCCGGCGCGCAGGGCCGCACCCAGCGCCTCCAGGTCCACCGTCGCCCCACGCCCCACGTTGACGAAGCTCGCGCCCCGCACGGCCGCGAAGCGGCGGGCACCGAAGTACCCCTCCGTCGCACCGGTCAGCGGCAGCGCGGCGACCACCCAGCGCGCCGCGCCCAGCTCCTCCGTGTCCGCGTCAGCCCCGATCACCCGGTCGAACCCTGGCGGCGGTACGGCCCGCGGACCTCGGGCCACCCCCACCGTCCGGATGCCGCACCCCCGCAGCAGGCCGGCGACCGCCGAACCGATGCGCCCGGTGCCGTGGACGAGGGCGGTCTGCCCGGCGACGAGCTCGGAGGGGATACGCCGCCACTCGGCCCGCGCGTGCTGCGCGGCGAACTCCGGGACCGCCTGGCACTCGGCGAGCACCCAGGCCAGGACGTACTGGGCGATCCGCTCGCCCATGCGTCCGACCGTCCGGGTGAGCAGCGCGTCCGGCGGCCACGGGCCGGAGCCGAGCAGTGCGTCCGTACCGGCGTTGACGCTGTGGAACCAGACCAGCCGCCCGCCGCGCAGCCCGTCAGGCAGCGAGGCGCCCACATAGACGTACGGTCCGTCCGGCACGCTCCCGGCCGCCCGTTCGACCGGTCTCCCGGCGATCCGCCCCAGCTCCCGGAGCACGGGTTCGCCGACTTCGGGCGCGACCAGGAGGCGGGCCCGCGCGAGCAGGCCGGGGGCGGGCGCTACGAGGTGCATCGGCGTGCTCAGCTGCCGGAGGCCAGATGGGCCGGGAAGCCGCCGGTGGCGACCGGTCCCCACCGCTCAGGAGTGATCCTGATGATCGACTTCCCCTGTTTCACCATCGCCGCCCGGTACTCGTCCCAGTCCGGGTGCTCGCCGGAGATGTTCCGGAAGTACTCGACGAGCGGCTCGACCGAATCCGGTGAGTCGATCACCTCGGCCGCCCCGTCGATCTGCACCCAGGGCCCGTTCCAGTCGTCCGACAGGACGATCACGCTCACCCGCTCGTCCCGCTTGGCGTTACGGGTCTTCGCACGCTCCGGATACGTCGAGACGACGATCCGGCCCGCGTCGTCGACACCGCAGGTGAGCGGGGATCCCTGGGGGCGGCCGTCGGACCGGGTGGTCAGCAGGATCGCCCGGTGCCGGGGCCGTACGAACGCCAGCAGCTCGTCGAGTTCCACGGTGGTGTTGGTCGCGATTTGGGGTGCCATGCCTTTGACCCTATGGCGCCCCCGGCCCCCTACGACGGCAGGGACTCGCCCTGCACCGCCTGGATTTCCAGCTCCACGCGGAGTGTCGTACCGATCGCCGAAATGCCCGCGCGCACCACCTGGTTGTAGTTCATGGCGAAGTCGTCGCGGCGCAGTTCGGTGGAGGCGTGGAAGGCCGCACGGACCCCGCCCCACGGGTCGGGTCCGGTGCCGAGGTAGCTGAGGTCGAGGTCCACGGGGCGCTTCACGCCGCGCAGGGTGAGTTCGCCGTGCACCGTCCAGCGGTCGGGGCCCGCCGGGGTCAGTCCGCCGGAGCGGTACGTGATCTCCGGGAAGCGGTCCGTGTCCAGGAAGTCGGGCGACCGCAGGTGCTTGTCCCGCATGGGGTTGCCGGTGTCGATGCCGGCCGCGTCGATGACCGCGTCGACCCGGGACCGTTCGATGTCCGGGGCGATCTCGATCCGCCCGGTGAAGCCGGTGAACCGGCCGTGGACGGTGGAGATCCCCAGGTGCTGCGCGGACGCGCCCACCGAGGAGTGCGCCGGGTCCAGCGACCAGGTACCAGGGGGCGGGAGTTGGGCGCCGCCCTGCCTGGCCATCACGACCGTGCCCGCGTCGATCCGGCCGCCGGCCGTGACGAGCGCGGTGGAGGCCGTGGGGGCGTAACCGACCGCGGTGACGATCACGGTGTAGGCGCCGGCCCGCAGCGGGTCCTCGGCGCGGACCGACCCGTCCTCGTCCGCGGCGGCGCGCAGCATTTGGGCGCCGGTCATGTCGGTGACTGTCACGACCGCGTGCTGGATCGCCCAGCCGTCCCGCGTCCGTACCTGTGCGCGAAGTGCCATCCGTATCTCTCTTCTCGCTCCATGACCCGGGGGGTCAAATGAGTCGGGCCCCGGGGGGCGGGTGCGGCAGGCCGTCCCCTGCCTGCCGTATCCGCCCCCGGGGCCCATTTCCGCCGGCGGGGACAGCCTCTCCGCTCGAAGCGCCTTCCCGCCAGGGGTCTTTGGTTACTCGCCGGGGTGGGCGAGCTCGATGTCGTGGCCTTCGACGCCGTGACCGGCCACGGTCAGGGAGCCGGCCACCGGCGGGTAGCCGGTCGCGATGAGCGAGTACTCGCCCGCGTCCAGGTCGGTGAAGGCGTACGCCCCGTCCTCCCCGGTCCTCGTGGTGGCGACGACGTTGCCGGCCGCGTCGATCAGTGTGACGCGGGCGTCGGACAGCGGGGACCGGGCGGACCCGGCCCGTACGACGCCCTGGACCAGCGCACCGGCGCGGAGCGCCGCCTCGACCCGGGTGACACCCTGGCCGCCGATCTCCACGGGCAGGGCCAGCGGGCGGAACCCGGTGGCGCTCAGGGCGACGGTCACCGCGCCCGGGACCAGCTCACCGAAGGCGAACTCGCCCGCATCGCCGGACCTGCCGGTCGCCAGCACGTCGCCGCGCACATCGGTCACGACGACCATGGCGCCCTGGACGGGAGTCCCGGTCTCCTCGGCCCGCACGGTCCCGGTGAGACCGCTCGTACCGACGAGGAGGATGTCGTACGCCACCGGCTCGTCGCCTACGACCACCGTGGACGCCTGCGGCTGGAAGCCGTCGGCGGAAGCGATCAGGACATACGAACCCGCGCCGGGCGCGTGAAGGACGTAGCCGCCGTCGGCCTGGGCGACGGAGCGCCCGAGCTGCCGGCCCGCCGGTGAGATCAGCGTGACGGCGGCCCGTGCGACCGGTTCGCCCTGCGCGCCGAGGACCACACCGCGTACCGCCGTTCCGGGCACCGCGTCCACCGGCCCTTCGGGGGCGGCGGCCGAGGTGACCCCGGCGACGCCCGCCTGAGCGGTCTCCGTGACAGCTTCCGCCGCGTCGGCGGCGGCCGGGGTGCCGTCCGCGGCGTTCGTCTTCAGCGCGACCTCCTTGATGAAGATCGTCACGATGAAGGCGACGAGCGCGGCCGGAGCGGAGTACAGGAAGACATCGCCGACCCCGTGCCCGTACGCGGCCTCCACGACCGTACGGAACGGGCCGGGCAGCGTGTCCAGGTCGGGGATGCCCCCGCCGCCGGTACCGCCGTGGCCCATGGCCGCGCCTTCGGGACCGAGGTCGGCCAGGCCGTCCTTGACGTAGTGGGTGACACGGTTGGCCATGACGGCGCCGAGCGCCGAGACGCCGATCGCGCCACCGAGCGAACGGAAGAACGTGACGACGGAGCTGGCCGAACCGAGGTCGGCGGGAGCGACCTGGTTCTGCGTGGCGAGCACCAGGTTCTGCATCATCATGCCGATGCCGAGACCCAACACGAACATGTAGACCGCGATCTGCCAGTACGCGGTGTCGTACCGGATGGTCCCCAGCATGCCGAGCCCGGCCGTGACCAGGAAGCCACCGCAGACCAGCCATGCCTTCCAGCGGCCTGTCCTGGTGATGACCTGGCCGGAGACGGTCGACGAGAGGAAGAGTCCCGCGATCATGGGGATCGTCATGACACCGGACATCGTCGGCGACTTGTCGCGCGCCAGCTGGAAGTACTGGCTGAAGAAGACGGTGCCCGCGAACATCGCGATACCTACGAACAGCGAGGCCACGGAGGCCAGCGTGATGGTGCGGTTGCGGAAGAGGCGGAGCGGGATGATCGGCTCGCTCGCCTTCGACTCGACGAGCAGGAAGAGCGCGACGAGCACGACGGTGCCGCCGAGCATCGCGTACGTGGGTCCGGAGACCCAGTCGTACTTGTCGCCCGCGAAGGTCACCCAGAGCAGCAGCAGGGAGACGGCGGCGCTGATGAAGAAGGCGCCCGCCCAGTCGACCTTGACGTCGCGCTTGACGACCGGCAGCTTCAGGGTCTTCTGGAGCACGACGAGCGCGATGACCGCGAACGGCACGCCCACGTAGAAGCACCAGCGCCAGCCCATCCAGCTGGTGTCGGTGATGACGCCGCCGAGCAGCGGGCCGCCGACGGTGGCGACGGCGAAGACCGCGCCGAGGTAGCCGCTGTACCGGCCGCGCTCGCGCGGGGCGATCATCGCGGCCATCACGATCTGCGCGAGGGCGGAGAGACCGCCGACGCCGATTCCCTGCACGACGCGGCAGGCGATCAGCATGCCGCTGCTGGTGGAGAGACCGGCGACGACCGAGCCGGCCATGTAGATGATCAGCGCTATCTGGACCAGCAGCTTCTTGCTGAACAGGTCGGAGAGCTTGCCCCACAGGGGAGTGGTGGCGGTCATGGCCAGCAGCGAGGCCGTCACGACCCAGGTGTAGGCGCTCTGGCCGCCGCCGAGGTCGTTGATGATCTCGGGCAGGGCGTTCGAGACGACGGTCGACGACAGGATCGCGACGAACATGCCGAGCAGCAGCCCGGCCAGCGCCTCCATGATCTGCCGGTGCGTCATCGGCGTGCCGTCGGGGGCTCCGGAGCCCCCGTGCTTGGCGTGGCCGCCCCGCACACCGGTGGGTGTGGTCGTAGCCATTGAGTTCCTTCTCTTTGCATCTGTTACACAGGTGTACGGGTGTGCGCGTCCTCTGAGTGCCGCGTGCGGCAGTCTCCGCTGTGTTTTCCGGGAAGGCACTCACCGGAGCCGCGGCAGGCGAAGCTGTCGCGCAGCCGGGACAGCAGGGCGTTCAGCCGGCCGACGTCTTCGTCGGACCAGTCGATGAGTTTGCGGGCGAACATCTCGGTCGTCCGGCGGCTCAGCTCGTCGAGCTGCTCGCCTCCCGCGGGGGTCAGCCGCAGGATGCGGGACCGCTTGTCGGCGGGGTCGGGTGACCGTTCTATCCAGCCCCGTTCCGCCACGTGGGCGACATGACGGCTGGTCACCGATATGTCCACGGCCAGGAGTTCGGCCAGTCTGCTGATCCGCATCTCGCCGTGCTCCGCGAGGAGCGCCAGCACGGCGGCGGAGCCACCCGGGCACTCGGGGGGAAGGGTCCTGGCGAGGCCGCGCTTGACGGCGCCGACCGCGCTGAGCTGCCGGGCGAGCTCCTGATAGTGACTCCGAGTGGCCACAAGCCCTCCCGGCATCTCGGCTCCAACTAATTGCTTAGGGCAACCATAGAAGCCGATGGTTGCTACAGGCAAACGAAAGAACCCTTGCAGGAGTAAAGGAACGCCAAAGCCTGAGTAGGGTCCGGGTCAAACGCGCGGCGTGTGCCGTCGGCGCTTCGCCGCTGTGACGTGCGACACTCCGTAGCGGTCGGTCGGCCGGTGGTTCACTCGCGCATTTCCTGCCTCCGTGGCACCCGGGGGTTGGGTGGTAACGCCGAGTTCGCTAGGGTCCTGGCCCATGGCACACAACCCCCACGCCCCTCAGCAGGGCCCCGAGGGCACCAACGACCCGGCGGGCAGCACCCAGATGTTCCGCGCATTCGTCGACGAGGGCGAGCCGCAGCGCCGGCAGCAGCCCGCCGCGACCTCGTCCGGACCGAAGGTCGGAGTGATCGCGGCCGTCGTCGCCGTCGTCGTCGTCCTCGGTGCGGTCGCCTGGCTCGCGCTCGGCTGACCGCCCGTCCCCCACGTCCGTGGGGGTCACCTCCAGCTGGCGGCTACGTCCTGGGTCTCGGTCCGCATGCCCAGGGGTACCCGCCAGGACTCCACACAGACGGTGTACGTCTTCTTCCGCACCGCTCCCGCGTCGATGGGCGTGGGGAGCGGCTGCGTGGACTCCACGGTCGCCCAGTCGACCCCGAGCGCGCCGATGATGTGCGTCTCGAAGGTGAGGGTGCCCGAACGGACCGGTGAGCCACCGGTGTTGCGGAACTCCACGGTCACCTTCTCGCACCAGCGCCGGTCCGCGTCCCCGTGCACCGGGTCGCCGACCTGGAGTGCGGCGGGTGCGGGACCACTCGAAGGCGGCGGGGTGCCGCCCGTACCTCCGGAGCCGCCGGTGCTTCCCGGGTCCCCGCCGCCGGCGGTGCCTCCCGCGGCCGGGCTGCCGGACGGGTCTGCGGGCGCTGGGGGATCCGGGCTCGCGGCGTCCGGTGCCGAACCGCCGGAGCCACTCGCCCCGCCGCTGCCCCCGCTGCTGCTGCCGCTGTCGCCGGGGTTCGTGGTGTCGGTACGAGGCCCCTTGGCGTTCTCCAGCGCATCGGGCAGCTCGTCGGCCGGCCCGGATTCCCCCGTGGTCCTGCCGCCCGCGCGGTCTCCGCCCCGGCCGCGCTCCGCGCCGGGAGTGTCCAGCGGGATCAGCGTGACCCTGTCCGAGGGCAGGGCCGCGGCACCCGGCGTCCCGGCCGGGCCCGTGCCCGCCGCGCCGACCGCCACGTACCCCTCGCTGCCCGCGCCCCCGCCGCAGGCGGCCACCGCGCCGCCCAGGCACAGCACAGCCGCCGAGGCGGCGATCACGGTGCCCCGGCGGCCGGTCGGTCCGAACGTCTGACGTCGCATCGCGTCAGTGTGGCTGACGGACCGTCAAATCGGAACCCTCGCGTCGCGGTGCGGGGGTCAGTCGGCGACGAGCCCTTCCCTGAGCTGGGCGAGCGTGCGGGTCAGCAGGCGGGAGACGTGCATCTGCGAGATGCCGACCTCCTCGCCGATCTGCGACTGCGTCATGTTGGCGAAGAAGCGCAGCATGATGATCTGTCGCTCGCGGGGGGCGAGCTTGGCCAGCAGCGGCTTCAGGGACTCGCGGTACTCGACGCCTTCCAAGGCGGTGTCCTCGTACCCCAGGCGGTCCGCCAGCGAGCCCTCGCCGCCGTCGTCCTCGGGCGAGGGGGAGTCCAGGGACGAGGCGGTGTACGCGTTGCCGACGGCCAGGCCGTCGACCACGTCCTCCTCGGAGACCCCGAGCGCCTTGGCCAGCTCCGGCACGGTCGGCGAGCGGTCGAGCTTCTGGGCGAGCTCGTCGCTGACCTTGGTGAGAGCGAGCCGCAGCTCCTGGAGTCGGCGCGGCACGCGCACCGACCACGAGGTGTCGCGGAAGAAGCGTTTGATCTCGCCGACCACGGTGGGCATCGCGAAGGTCGGGAACTCGACGCCCCGTTCGCAGTCGAAGCGGTCGATCGCCTTGATCAGGCCGATGGTGCCGACCTGAACGATGTCTTCCATGGGCTCGTTGCGGCTGCGGAACCGCGCCGCCGCGTAACGGACGAGCGGGAGATTGAGCTCGATGAGCGTGTCCCGCACATAGGCCCGCTCCGGGCTGTCCGTTCCGTCGGGGCCCGGTGCGGGACCCAGTGCGGCGAGCCGCAGGAACAGGGAGCGGGACAGCGTGCGGGTGTCGATGGCTTCCGGCGAGCTGGTGAGCACGGTCGGTGCCGGCACGCTCTTCGTGAGCGTGAGCACCTTCGAGCTGCCCTGTTCTGCGGACATGCCACCCCCTTGAGGTCGCGGACGGTCGCGGTGGCCGCGACCATCGGAGGAACGCAGCCTCCACCTGAATACCGGAGGGGAGACTGCGGCAAACGCGCTTCCAGCAGAATGTCACATGTCGGCAACACGCTGTAGTGACATGTCGACAAGTCAGCGCTATTTCTGTGCAGGAAACAGGGGGTGTGAGGCTTTTGCGCCACCCGAACCGGATGGGGCACGGTCTACCCGATCCGGTTACGCCTCGATCCTGTTTGCGGATCGAAGGCGGGCGAAACTTCTGGCCAGGAGCCTTGACACATGCATCTGGGACACGCCCAGTTCCGCGCTGATCTGTGACTGCGTCAGATTTCTGTAGTAGCGCAGCAGCAGGATGCGCTGCTCGCGTTCGGGCAGCTGGACGAGCAGATGCCGTACGAGATCCCGGTGTTCGACCCCCGCGAGGGCCGGGTCCTCGTAGCCGAGCCGGTCCAGGAGTCCTGGCGGCCCGTCACCTTCCTGTGCGGCCTCCAGTGAGGTCGCGTGGTACGAGCGGCCCGCCTCGATGCAGGCGAGTACATCCTCCTCGGGGATCTTGAGCCGCTCGGCGATCTCTCTCGTGGTGGGGGAGCGGCCGTGGGCGGTCGTCAGGTCCTCGGTGGCGCCGGTGACCTGGACCCAGAGCTCGTGGAGCCGCCTCGGTACGTGGACGGTCCGTACGTTGTCCCGGAAGTACCGCTTGATCTCGCCGACCACGGTCGGCATCGCGAAGGTCGGGAACTGGACGCCGCGTTCGGGGTCGAAGCGGTCGATCGCGTTGATCAGGCCGATGGTGCCGACCTGGACGACGTCCTCCATCGGCTCGTTGCGGCTGCGGAAGCGGGCCGCCGCGTACCGGACGAGCGGCAGGTTCGCCTCGATCAGGGCCGCCCGGACCCTGCCGTGTTCGGGAGTGCCCGGCTCCAGCCCCTTGAGCCGGCCGAACAGCACGTGCGTCAGCGCCCTGGTGTCCGCGCCCCGGGTCCTGGCGGGCGTGGTGGGATCGGGCGTCTCGGTCTGGATGTCGTCGGTCTGGACGTTCTGGGGAGGCACTTGAGGCGCTGTACTGGCCGGCACGGTGACGCCACCCCTTTGCGGTCAACTGCGGTCAACTCATCCGTCAAAAGCGGTCATAGCATCACAAGACATGTCCACTGTGTGCAAGCACCGCATGTAGCCGTGTTGGGAACGAGATGGTTTAAACGCATAGAAAAACCCCTCACCTGAGAGGTGAGGGGCCAGGCGGACCAAGGGTCCGTGGCGATTCAGAACGGGTAGTCGGCGATCACCCAGGTAGCGAATTCCCGCCACCGTCCGGCGGCGGCCTGATGGGCCGGATGCTCGATGTAGCGCTTCAGGGCGTCCTCGTCGGCTACCGCCGAATTGATCGCGAAGTCGTAGGCGATCGGCCGGTCGGTGATGTTCCAGGCGCACTCCCAGAACTCCAGCTCCGGGACCTGTCCCTCCACTGCCCGGAAGGCCTCCACGCCGGCGACGACCCGCGGCTCGTCCCGTTCGACGCCGTCGTTCAGCTTGAACAGGACCAGGTGACGGATCATCGGGTTCTCCTACTTGATGAGCTCGGACATGAAGTCGCCGACGCCCATGGCGGCATTCGCGATGCCTTCGAACCCTACCTGGACGAGAGCGGCGGCCCTTTCCGGTGCCGTGATGATCGTGTACAGCACGAAGACCGAAACCGCGTAGAACACGATCTTCTTGACTTCCACCACAGCCACTGCCTCTCCCGTTCGCTCCCCTGTACGGTCGGGCGATTCTAGCCGCACGAATGGCCGTATCCCGAGGATGTTTCTGATCAGGGACGAGATCACTGAGGTGGTCTTTGAGGACCAAGGACCCTGCGATGGAGGCCCTTCGTCCGGCCGTGCGGCTTTCGTGCGGAGGCAGGATGGATCGTGAGCCCCGCGCATCCGGCAGGAATCCGCAGGGCGAGGAGCAGGGCCCCCTCTGTGGGGTCCCCGCCGTGACCGTCCCCCCGGGCAGCGGCGAGGACCGGCAGGCCCTGTTCTCGTCGGGGGAAGCGGCCTGTCCCCCGGTGCCGCTTCCCCCGACCTGATCTTCTTCCCCGGAACCTACGAAGGGCCCGACGCGATGCGTCGGGCCCCTTGTACGTCTCGCGGAACCGTGGACGGCGTCAGTGGCGGCTCGAACCGGCGCGCGTGCGGACGACGTCGACGAGCCGGCGGACGACCGCCGCCGTCGAGATGCCGTGCGGGCCTCGTCCGATGCGGGAGGGCGGGGCCGGGCGGCGCCGGGCCGTGCCCCCGCGCTGCGACAGCGCTCGGACGACGGCCGGGCGGGGCCGGGCGGCGCCGGGCCGTGCCCCCGCGCTGCGACAGCGCTCGGACGACGGCGTTCAGTCTGGAAGGCATCTTCGGCATCTCCCTTCGGTTCGCGTGCTCGGGGCCGGTCGCCCCGCACATCCCGCGTACCCCGTGGCGCCCGGGGCATGTCCTTTCATCTCGCGCTCCACGACGGGTGCGCACCCGGTGCCGGGTTTTCGCCGGACACGTGAGTCACTGTTAGCCGACTGCTCAGGGCAGAGTGGCTCAGCAGCTTCCGGCCCGCGTCGGCGGCTGCCGGAACGAACGGGAGCGGAGACGAATGGGCAGCGCGAAGCGTGTCCCGCAGACACAGGACATGGCCGGGGAGGAACTCTCCGGTGACGAGGCATGGACCGCGCTCAAGAAGTACGGCGGGCGGAAGCTCCTGGTCGACGCGTTCCTGCGCTTCCGGTACGCGGACGGCTTCAGCCACTCCCGTGCGCTGGCGTTCCAGGTAGCCCTGGCCCTGGTGCCCTTCACGATCGCGCTGGTCGGTGTGGCGGCGACGCTCAGCACCGAGAGCGCGGGCAGGGCCGTCGAACTCACGCTCACACGGATCGCCCCGGGCGCCAGCTCCCAGCTGATCGAGGACGCGCTGGCGGACGGGCGCCGCAGCGCGGGCGAGAACGTCGCCGGCGCCGTCGCGATGTGGCTGGGCCTGGCGTTCGCCGTTGTCAGTCTGGTGTCGGCCATGGCGCAGATCGAGCGTGGCGCCAACCGCATCTACGGCATCGAGCGGGACCGCCCTTTCGCCGTCAAGTACGGCAGGAGCCTGCTTCTCTCGGCCGCGGCGGGGGCGCCCATGGCCCTCGGCTTCCTGGTGCTGGTGGCCGGTGACACGGTCGCGGGAGCCGTGGTGGACGCGTTCGGCGGAAGCGGTCTCCCCGCCTGGTGGCACTGGCTGCAGATCCCCCTCGGAATCACCATGGCCTGGGTGGCATCGGCCGTCATCTTCCGGTGGGCACCGCGGCGGATCCAGCCGGGGTACACCTGGCTCGCCTTCGGTTCGGCCGTTCACCTGGCCCTCTGGATATCCGCGACCTGGCTGTTGGCGGTCTACGTCGAACGCAGCGGCTCGTTCGGTGCCGTCTACGGGCCTCTTACCGCGTTCATGGCGCTGCTGCTGTGGGCGAATCTCACCGGGATCGCCCTGTTCCTCGGTCTCGCGTTCGCGGCCCAGCTCGAGGCGGCGCGCGCGGGCAGCACCGAGCCCGTACACGGGGACGATGCGTGAATGAAGCATGCAAAACACCCTCCTGATCGCGTTTCCGCAGTTCAGGAGGGTGTAAGAGCGGTAGCGGAGGGATTTGAACCCTCGGTGAGTTTCCCCACACTCGCTTTCGAGGTCTGTTCCTGCTGGTCAGGCGTCTGTACGCGACCGTTCACGGTCGTTCGCGGCGGGCTTTCCGCGCCCTGCTGAGGGGTGCGGAGTGCGGCCGTGAACGGTGGCGTACGACGGTGAACGAGACGGAAACTGAGACGGCGATCGCCGTCGGGAACTGTCAGCCGTTGTTGTCGACAGGGGCCCTTCCCACGGCCAGTAGGTGAGAGCTGGCGGCGAGAAGCTCCGGGTACGGCTCTGCCAGGCGGGCTGCAGCCATGGCTGAGGCAAGCAACTCGTCAGTGGGGCCCGCGCCTGGCTGTTGCTCGACAGCCTTCACCAGAGACCAAGCAGGTCCCTCGATGCCAAAGACCTGCACGTCCGCGAGCCCAGAGGCAGTGAACTCTTCCACCAGTTCTTCGGCTCGGTGGAAATAGGAGAGGGCGAAACCGCGTACGCCGTCATAGACGGCCGTCGCAAGGATTTTTGAGACGGAGTCGTGAATCCGTTCAGTGTGCAGGTGGGCGTACGTGACGTGCTCAAAGATCGACGCGTATCGATTGATCGCTGCTGCGGCGACCAGCCCGCCCGGCTTCACCACGCGGCGGGCTTCTGCCAGCGCCCTGCTTCGATCTTCCGGGTCGGGCAGGTGGTAGAGCGGTCCCAAAAGCTGCACAACGTCAAAGCTGTCGTCAGGTTCGGGCAGCTCTCGGGCGTCCCCTACGTACGCCGAGCACACGGCTGACGCGCTCTCGACGTGGCGGGGTACAGGGTCCACGAGAGTGACCTCGTAGCCGTCCTTCACGAGCCATTCAGCATGAATCCCGGTCGCCCCGCCCACGTCGAGCACGCGGGCCGGCGCGGGAGGCAAGAAGCGTCGGAGGAGCTCTTGTGTCCTGATCAACTCCATGCGGCCGTCTGCCGAGGTGCGCAAACGGCTGTCCTCGTTCGCTGTCTCGCCGTAGAACCGCATCACGGAAGGAGCCAATTCGAGATTCGACATGCTCGCAGTATCGTGTGTACCGGTGGACCAGTCCAGTGCGCAGAGTAGGGGAAACCATGGCTGTACTGAAGTACGAGGAGATCGCGGAGTCTCTGCGCGCCCGCATTGCCGCTGGTGAGTTCGGCCCTGGGGCCACGATCCCATCCGGCCGCGATCTGGCCGAGCAGTGGGATGTGTCCCGGGCCACTGCCATCAAGGCCGTGGATGTGTTGCGCAACGACGGTGTGGTCGTCGCCAAGCAGGGCACGGGATTCGTCGTCACGGACACGCCCGTGGCACGTCCCGCCGGCGCCCGCCGGGCAGGGTCGGCGCGCATTTTGGGTGGGCTGCCGTTCCTGCGCGTTGGTACGCCTGACTGGGCAGAGCCTCCCGCCCGTGTTGCCGTTGCGCTCGGGCTCTCCCCTGGTGTGTGGGCACTCCGGCGTATTCGCGTCCTCCAGCTCCCGGACGGAACCCCGAATAGCTGCGTGGAGGCATGGTTCCCTCCGGAGATCGCGGAGGCGGCACCACGCCTTGCCGATACTGCTCCCATCGCCGAAGGCACGACACGCCATGTCCGTCGGCAGACCGGCCGGTTCCCGGTCGAGGGGGTGGACGTCACCACGGTGCGCCTTGCTACGGACGCGGAGGCGGAACTTTTGGGGGTGCCCGTAGCCACCCCGGTCGCCGTGCTCCTGCATACGGCGCATGACCAGCGGGGTCGCCCATTGGTCTGCGAGGAAGGTGTCACCCCCTCCTCGCTCTTCGAGCAGGTGGACACCTACGCGATGTAGGTAGGCCCTCGGAGGCCATCAAAAAAGCTGGACCGGTCCGCCGGTCCAGCTTTTTTGATGACCTGTTAGGCACCCTGACCTGCTGTTTCCTGAACGGAAGCCTTTCAACTCCGAATTCATCGCTTGACTGGACCGGTCCACCGGTCCAGTCTTCAGGTGTGGCCATCGCCCATCCGGAACTTTCGGAGAGGGCCGATTGCGTCGCGCACAACTCCACAGCGTGATCCACCGCAGTACGGGGGCCGTGACCGTTCCGGCCGAGGCGAGTGGAGACCAGCCGATCGAGACCGGGCCCGGAGTCACAACCGGGCCCCACACCCCAGATGGGGGACACGCCATCGGCTCCAAAGAACCGCACGGCACACCTTCGAAGCTGCGACCTCAGACTTCCGGGATTTCGGATCTCCCCGGAACGAGCAGCGCCGTGCGAATCGGAGAACCGAAGCACCAGCGCTCACGGTGCCCGGCATTCGGGCCCGCCTCTTCGGCGGGCTGCGGTGCCGGGTCGCCGCGGTCGCTCGTAGTCCACGAACGACCCCAGACGGCAAGAGGCCCCGGTGGGCAAACACCGGGGCCTCATTTCGGGCCGTCCCACCGCGAGGAGTAAACGACCCATGAAGACCATCGCTGCACTTCAGGCCCTTGTTACGGCCGCTTCGCTCGATATGGAGCCGTCGGCCGCTGAGCTGGACGCGATCGAGCTGGAGATGCCCGTCATTCTGGCGGACGTCGACATGCTGGACGCGCAGATCATGACCATCGACCGCACGCCCACCGAACTGGACGAGCGGCGTATCCGCCGGGCCCGCAACCGGGTGCTGGCCGCCCGCCGCGACGTCACCAACCGTGCCGCGATGCCCCTGACGGGCGGTGCGGCATGAGCGCGAACCTCGCTTTCGCTTCCCTGCGCACTTCGCTTGTGCTCCTGTTCGTCGGCATCTTCGTGACGGTCGCCGGGTCGGTTGTGGCGTTCGTGACGGGCGATCCGGCGTGGCGCTTTCTGTCTGCCGGCGGCGGGCTCGTCCAGGTCACCGGCTGGGTGCTCTACAGCCGGGCGCGGCGGGGCGGTGCGGCATGAGCGGGCGCATGTTGAGGGCGCGGCTGGGGTTGCGCTGCTGCGGCACGACCGCACCGCAGCGCACCACCGGCCCGTGCTGGCAGCTGTACGTGGCCATGGCTGGCCGGGTCAGTGACTGGCCGGTCCACACCTGGCCCAAGTCCACGGAGGTCCCGAGCATCGAGGAGCGCGAGGCTGTTCTCGCGTCCCTCGGGTTCGTCCTTGTCGACGGGGCCGAGTGGGAGTGGGCGGAGGACACCGGTCCGGAGTACCACCCGCATCCGGTGCGGGTGTCGCTCTCGGCGGGGGCCGAGGTCCTGCCGCTGGACGGCGGTGTGGCATGAACCGCACCGGTAAGACGCTGCTCGTTCTCGCGTTGGTCGCGGTCGTGGCCATGGCGTTCCGGGTGTCGTGGAACGCTCTGCGGGACGTCGCCACCGCGACCGGCGCGGACAGCACGGCCGCGCTGCTCTACCCGTTCGTCGTCGATGGCCTCATGGCCCTCGCTCTGGTAGCCACGCTCGTACTGACTGGGGACGCACGCCGGTTCGCGCTGCGGGTGCTGGCTGCTTACACGCTGGCCTCGCTCGTCCTCAACTACGTTCACGGTCTCGTTCCCGAGCTGCACAGCAAGTCGGTCGACTGGGGTCGACTGGCCGACTGGGACCCCGCTAACTGGGCCCTGGTCCTGCTCGCCACGTCGCTGCCGGTCGGGTCGATCTACTTCGGCTCCGACCTCGTCGCGAAGGTCCTGCACCACCAACCGACCGAACCCGCAATTGCGGAGGAAACGACAGAGACGACCGTAAATCGGTCTACCTCTGACCTGCGAGAGTCGACCCCCGCCCCTGTGGCACCGGTCGACGTTCCGCCCGCGCTTCCGGCGCCGGAACCGGTCGAGGAACTTCCCTCGGCCGGGCTGGTACCGGTCGGTGCGCTCGCAGCGGAGTCGACCCGGCCTCGTCGGGCGACCGGTCGGGTACCGGACGTCGCCCGGTCGAGCCGACCGGTCCGCACCGCCGACCAGCTTCTGACCGAAGCCCGGTCGGCTACCGCCGACTGGCCGGTCGAGGAACTGACCGGCGAAGCGATCCGCAAGGCGGTCCACACCTCCGCTGCCAAGGCCCGCGTGCTGCGCGAGACCCTGCGCGCCGAGCGGACCACCGTGCCGGACGAGGCGGTTGCCTGATGGGTGCGCTGCCTACCTACCGGTGGCGCCTCGCCCCGGACGGCTACGCGACCCGGCGGCAACTTCGAGCCCTCGGGCTGCGGCCCGGCGGGCAGGACGTCGTAGCTGAGCTTCAGCGGCCCCGCCGTCGCCGGGGACCGCTGGTCGCCTACCTCTACCGCATCGACCGGGCCAAACCGGTCCGGCCTATGACCCCGGGCCGTGCCAGCGCCCTGGCCAAGGCCATGGCGGCTCGCCGGACCTGCCCTAACTGCCGCTATGACGCCGGGTACTGCATCCCGCGCTCGCTCGGCATGTGCGTGCCCTGCTCCGACGGTGCCGAGCCGGGCGCTTAGAAGCTGTCCAGCACGTTAGCGACCAGGTGCACGGCCCGGTACTTCGCCTGGTGCCACTGGTTGCAGTACCGCTTCGGTCGCCACCAGCGACGCTGCTTGATCGGCCGCTTGCACCACTTGCACGGCTTCAGCCGCAGCTTGACGTCCAGTCCCCCCATGCCGCGACCTTAGCGGCCCTGCGTAAGGGAAGACCATGGATTCGTTGCCCGTCCCCGCCGCTGTCGTCCGTCTTCCGGACGGCACCTACACCTACGCCGACCAGGCATCTTCGCCCATCCAGCAGGCCGCCCCGCAGATCGTTCACCAGCACATCCACCAGGCCCCGCCCGACCGCACGGTCCAACGCATCGCCCTCGGTTCCGGCGTCGGTGCCGGGGCGGTCGCGGCCGGCGTGTACTTCGGTCCGCTGCTGGTCGGTGTCCTCACCGCGATCGCCGCGAACCTCGCCCTGCTCGCGTTCCTCGCCGCTGTCATGGCCTGGGGCGTGGTCACGGTCGTGAAGTCGATCGGCGGCTCGGAGGGCAAGGCCGCCGCGAAGTCTGTGAGCCGTGCGAGGCGCCGTCGCTGACGGGCCCCTGTCCGTCCGGTCTCGTACCGGGCGGGTGGAGGACCGGACAGACCGGCCCGCACGAGGGAGGAACCCGACATGCACAGCTACACCCGCGCCGAGTCCCGCGAACGTGGCCGCCTGTTCCGCAAGGGCTTCCACCAGTCCATGGGCGACAACCTCGACCCCAGGGTCACCGCCCGCATGCACGAGATCGACGCGGTCGCCAAGGAACGGGGCGCCCGGGAACTGGCCGCGTTGCTGCGGCAGCAGGAGACCGCCCGCGACACCGTGGCCGCCGCCAAGGCCGCGGTGAGGGCCAGCAAGTGGGGGCCGGACCGGTCCGCCGCCAAGGACGCGTTGCGCGACGCGGAGAAGCACCTGCGCCGTGCCGAGCGCGCCTACCACCGCGCCGAGAACAGCTGACTTCGCCACGGGGCGGCCGTCACCCGGCCAGGCAGACCGGCCGCCCCGTGCCCCTGACCACCCAACCGAGCAGCAGGAGCACCCAGCATGACCGAGATCCTCGCCGACACGGTCGGCACCCGCCCCTCCCTCACCCTCGTCAAGGAACCCACCACCCCCGACCCGACCGCCACCGACAGCACGGAAGCACCGGTGGTCGAGGCGGTCGACCGGGCGGACAATCCGCTGGCCGACTGGCTGAGCGTGCCCGACGCACCGGTCCTGCCCGCGTGGGCCCGGTCCGCGGCGTCCATCAAGGCCAACAGTGCTGCGCTGGCACGGATGACGTGGTGGCACACGCAGTACCACGGTCTCCGCGTTCCGAAGTACCTTGTCAAAACCGTCCTGTTGGCAGCGCGGGGGTTCTTCCGGGCGGCCGTGGGACTGTGGCCGACCCTGTCCGCGCAGGACCACAGTGCGACCGTCAAGGCACTGCGGGCACAGATCAAGGTCAAGCCCGAGGACATCGACCTGGCCGCGCGTCTCCAGGCCGCTCACTACAACCGCACCCGCACCCGCCGTTGGAGGTTCGGTGCCGCGGCGGTCGGTGTCGCCGCCGCCACGGTCGGCGTCATGCTGGCCGATCCGATACTGCAAGCCGGTATCGCCGGGTCCGTCGTCACCCCGCTCGCCTACCTCGGCCGTGGCAAGGAAACCCGCCTCCTCGACCAGGGCGCCCCGCCGCTGCGGGTGGACATGTCCGCGACCCAGCTCAACGACGCGCTGCGGGCGGCCGGCCTCCTGAAAAGCGGCCGGGCTTCCGAGGACGAGAAGGACGCTCCCCGGGTGTCTTGCTCGATGGGTCCGGTCCGTGACGGCCGCGGCTGGGCCGTGATCTTCGACCTCCCCCGGGGCGGCGGCAAGACCGCGTCCGACGTGCTGGCCAAGCGGGAAGTCATCGCCCAGGAACTCGGGGTCGATGAAATCCAGGTCATCATGTCCCGCGTCCGCGCGGCCAAGGGCGGCAACGCCGGCCGCGTGTCCATGTGGGTCGCGGATGATGACCCCTACCTGGGCAAGCCGAACCCCTCCCCGTTCGCCACGGCGGAAAGGTTCTCCATCTGGGACCCGATCCCGTTCGGCCAGGACGCCCGCGGCAACCGCATCGAAGTCCCCGTCATGTGGCAGTCGATGTTCTTCGGTGGCCTGCCCCGCCGGGGCAAGACGTTCACGCAGCGCCTCATGACCGCGGCTGGTCTGCTGGACGCCTATGTGCGGCACTACGTCGCGGACGGCAAGGGCGGTGCGGACTGGATGCCCATGCGGGCCGTCGCCCACCGCCTGGTCATGGGCGCCGAGGACGACGCGATCGAAGCGCTCAAGGCCATGCTGGCCGAACTGCTGGGGGAGATGGAACGCCGGTTCGCGATCCTGCGGGAACTCCCCACCTCCATCTGCCCCGAGGGCAAACTGACACCGGACATCGTCCAGCGGTACAACCTGCCCGTCATCTTCGTCACCATCGACGAACTGCAGGAGTACTTCACCGCGATGGAGCGCGAGGACCGCGAGCAAGTCATCAACGACCTGTGCCGCATCGCAAGGCGCGGCCCGGCCGCAGGGTTCGTGTCCAACTTCGCATCCCAGCGCCCCGACGCGGACAGCGTGCCCACCAAGCTGCGCGAGATCATCACCCTGCGGTACTCCACCCAGGTCGTCGACCGGGCCAGCAGCGACATGGTCCTCGGCAAGGGCAAGGCCGCCCAGGGCGCCGACGCATCCGTCCTGTCCGAAGACCACGTCGGCACCGGTGTTCTCGTCACAGGGCCCGCCTCCTACGTCACCGTCCGCGCCGACTACCTCGACGGCACCGGCTTCGCGGCCCTGTGCCAGAAAGGCCGGACACTACGGCAGGCCGCAGGACAGCTCACCGGCGACGCCGCCGGGGACGTCACCGCCGCCGCCGACGCGTCCGGCGTCAAGCTCCCGCCGATCCTCTCCGACGCACTCGAAGTCATGCGCCACTCCCCGCGCATGTTCACCACCGACCTCCTCGCCGGTCTTGTGAACCTCGACGAGGACGTCTACGGCGACTTCAACGCCGAACGCCTCGCCGCTGAACTGGAAGCGGCCGGCGTCAAGCGCACCAGCAAGCAAGTCAAGATCTCCGGCACCAACGCCGCCGGATACCAGCGCCGCGACATCGAAGCGGCCGTCCCCGCCGAGATCCTCCTCGCCCACGGGTAGAGGGGGACCCCACCGCCCGCGGGTAGAGGGGGACCCCACTTCCCACACCCCCGAACCACCCCTCTCCGGGCCCCGTCGGCACCATCCGGCACCGGCTCGGAAGTAGAGGGGTCCCTTTACCCCGGTAGCGGGGGAGGTAAGGGGCTCTGACCTGCAAGGTAAGGCAGGTAGAGGGGGGTGCGGGCCACCAGCCCACACCCCTCCACAGCCCCGTTTCAACACCGAGAGCGGCCCCCATCCGACCAAGAACCGGGGCCGCTCTCGTCCAGCAATCCAGAGAACTGGAGACACCCAGCATGACCCATCAAGCACGATCCGCGCTGCTCTCCGCAGCGTTACAGGCCGCTGAGCGCGGCTGGCACGTCTTCCCGCTCCGGCCCGCCGACAAGCGCCCCGCCCTCCACGGCGAGACCGCGTGCCCCGGGATCGGGGACTGCTCGGGTAGTCACCGCAAGTGGGAGGACCGGGCCACCACCGACCCGGACCGCATCCGCCGGGCCTGGGCTGATCGCCCGTTCAACATCGGCATCGCCACCGGCCCGTCCGGGCTGGTCGTCGTCGACCTCGACATGCCCAAACACAACAGCAGTGCGGACACGCCTTGCGGCGTGACGACCTTTGGGGCGCTCTGCGAGCGCGCCGGACAGGCCGTCCCCACCACCTACCGGACCCGGACCGCGAGCGGCGGACACCACCTGTACTTCACCGCCCCTCTCGGTATCCGGCTCGGGAACACAGCGGGCACCCTCGCCCCTCTGGTCGATACGCGAGCCTGGGGCGGCTACGTCGTCGCCGCGGGCAGCACCACAGCATCCGGTCCGTACGAGGTTGTTGATCCTGCCCCGATCGTAGGCCTGCCGGGCTGGCTGCTCGGGCTGCTCCAGCCGACACGCACCGCACCGGCCCGGCCGCTGGTCGCGCCTGTCGTCAGTGGCAGTCGTGCTGGGCGGGCGGCGCTGGAGCGGGAGTGTGACCGGGTCCGTAAGGCGCCGGAGAAGCAGGGCAACAACACGCTCAACCGGTGCGCCTTCAAGGTGGGGCGCTTCGTGGCGTGGGGCGACCTCGCCCGGAACGAGGTGGAAGAAGCCTTCCAAGCGGCAGGAGAGGACCGGGGACTCACCGTTGCCGAGTGCCGCGCCACGATCCGCAGCGCCCTGGACAGCTCCATCCGCACAGCCCGGCCCCGGGTGGCGGCATGAGCACCCCGCCCCGTCCCCCCTTGGAAGGCCATCCCACGCCGCCCACCGGCCCCCGCCTCGCCGAACCGGCCCCGGCCGCATCCGGCAATGGTGCGCTGAAGGTCGTCGGCCGGCAGGCCGTCCTTTCAGCCCTTCGCCCTGACTCGCACACGGCCAATGTCACCGGCATCCAGCCCGGACTCCACATCCGGGGACTCGACCGGAACGAGATTCCCGTCGCCGACTGGCTGTGCACCTGCGGCCACTTCGAGCGGGCCCGTGGCCGCAAGGCCGTCACCGAACTCAACACCCGCGTCCGCGTCGGGCACTGCCCCCACGCCGCCGAGCAGCACCGGAGGACCGCCGCATGACCGCAGAGAAGACCACGGGCCCCATCGACGGCGCGGCCCTGCTCGACGAGGTGGAAGCCTTCCACCGCCGGTTCAACATCTTCCCGACCGAGTCGGCCTACGTCGCGGTCGCTCTGTGGGACGCGCACGCCCACATGCTCGACTGCTTCGACTCCACCCCCCGCCTCGCCTTCCTCTCCCCGGAACCGGGCAGCGGGAAGAGTCGCGCACTGGAGATCGTGGAAACGCTCGTGCCGCGCCCGATGGTCGCGGTCAACGCGTCCGCCGCGGCGCTCTTCCGGGCTGTGTCCGGTCCGGACGGTCGGCCCACGATCCTCTTCGACGAGATCGACACCGTGTTCGGCCCCAAGGCCGGAGACAACGAGGAACTCCGCGGCTTCCTCAACGCCGGACACCGCCGCACAGGGGTCACCTACCGGTGCGTCGGTGACACCCAGACCGTCACACCGTTCCCCTCGTACACCGCCGTGGCCGTCGCCGGACTCGGCTCACTGCCGGACACGATCCTGACCCGCGCCGTCATCATCCGCATGCGACGACGGGCCAGGAACGAGACGATCGAACCCTTCCGCGCCCGCATCCACGAGCAGGAAGGGCACGCCCTGCGCGACCGCCTCGCAGCATGGGCCGAGCAGG
This sequence comes from Streptomyces finlayi, assembly GCF_014216315.1. Lineage (NCBI taxonomy): Bacteria > Bacillati > Actinomycetota > Actinomycetes > Kitasatosporales > Streptomycetaceae > Streptomyces > Streptomyces finlayi. The sequence goes on along the minus strand of NZ_CP045702.1, from coordinate 3,637,992 downwards.
CGAGCGACAAGGTGGCGGGCGCCTGGCCGGAGATGCCCGAAGGGGTCAGCGACCGCCCCGCCGACGTGTGGGAAGGGCTGCTGTCCATCGCGGACGCCGCCGGGGGTGAATGGCCCCGCCGGGCCCGCGAAGCCTGCGTGACCCTCGTCGAAGCCTCACGGACCAACGACAAAGGCAGTCTCGGCATTCGACTCCTCACCGACCTGCGCGACCACGTGCTGATCGGCGTCGACCGCCTGCCCACCATCGCCATCCTCGACCGGCTCAACGCCCTCGACGACGCCCCGTGGGCCGACCTCAACGGCAAACCGCTCGACAACCGGCGCCTCTCCAAAATGCTCGGCGAGTACATGACCGCCGACAACGACCCCGTCGGCTCCCGCAACATCCGAACCGCCGGCGGAGTCCTCAAAGGCTTCTTCGCCAAGGACCTCGAAGACGCCTGGACCCGCTACTGCCCTCCCTCCACGCCCGCTACATCCGCTACAGCGCTACATCCCAGGTCAGAGCCCCTGAATCTGTAGCGGCAAAACCAGATGTAGCGGCTACACCCCACGCACCCGCGAACGGGCGTAGCCGCTACATCACACCCATCCGCTACAAAAATCATGCCGCTGACCTGCAATGTAGCGGCGTAGCGGATGTAGCGGACCTGGCAGCGAAGGGCCCAGCGCATGGGCCCGCCAAGTGTGCCCGGGAGGCACTCGCATGGACACCGCCACACACCTGATCGATCCGACGCTGGCGCTACTCACCGTCGAAGAGGCGGCCCGACGCCTGGGGATCGGCCGAACGTACTGCTTCCGCCTGATCCGCACCGGACAGCTCGAATCCGTTCCCGTCGGACGTCTGCGGAGGGTTCCGGCCGACGCCGTGCACGACTACGTCACCCGACTCCGCGAGGCCAACCGGCCTGTCGTCAGCACCGCCTGAGAGGCCAACGCATGGAAGAGAACAAGAAGCGCACCCGCCAGCCCAACGGCCGGTCGTCCATCTACCTGGGCAAGGATGGGAAGTGGCACGGCCGCGTCACGGTCGGCGTTCGAGACGATGGCAAGCCCGATCGCCGCCACGTCGAACGCAAGACGCGCGCCGAGGTGACCAATGCCGTCAAGGAGCTGGAGCGTGGGCGGGACGCCAAAACGCTGCGCAAGCCTGGCCGTGCCTGGACTGTGACCACGTGGCTGACCCATTGGGTGGAGGACATCGCCCCGCTCGGCGTCAACGAGAACACCATGGTCGGCTACGGCGTCGCAGTCAGGAAGCACCTGATCCCTGGGCTCGGCGCGCACAAGCTGGACAAGCTCAGGCCCGAGCACATCGAACAGCTCTACGGCCGAATGATGGCTGCTGGTAGTAAGCCGGGTACCGCTCACCAGGTTCACCGCACCTTCCGTACCGCCCTCAATGAGGCGGTGCGGAGGGGGCACCTCGGACAGAACCCTGTACGCCTGGCCAAGGCGCCCCGGGTGCGGGAAGAGGAGATCGAACCGTTCACCGTCGAGGAGGTGCAGCGGCTGCTGCGGACTGCCGACGACCGGCGGAACTCAGCCCGCTGGGCCGTCGCGCTGGCGCTCGGGCTGCGGCAGGGCGAGGCGCTGGGACTCAAGTGGACTGACGTGGACCTCGGGCGAGGCGTCCTGATGGTCCGGCGCAGCCGACGGCGACCGCAGTACGCCCACGGCTGCGTCAACGACAACCCGTGTGGGCGCAAGGCCGGGTACTGCCCGCAGCGGCAGCGCACCAACCCGGAGACGGCCGACACCAAGTCGCGCGCCGGCCGCCGAGCGGTCGGTCTCCCGCAGCAGCTTGTCGACTTGCTCCGGACGCACCGGGTACGGCAGGACGTAGAGAAGGCCGCGGCGGGGGACCGCTGGACGGAAGAGGGCTGGCTCTTCGCCACTGAGACAGGGCGGGGCACGTCTCCCCGTACGGACTACGACGACTGGAAGGATCTGCTGCAAGACGCGAAGGTGCGGGATGGCCGACTGCACGATGCCCGCCACACGGCCGCGACGGTGCTGTTGATCCTTGGCGTCTCGGAGCGAGCCGTCATGGGGCTCATGGGTTGGTCCACCACCGCAATGGCCGCCCGCTATCAGCACATGGTCGACACCGTTCGGACCAACGTCGCGGAACAGGTCGACGGGCTGATCTGGAAGAGCGATACCGTCCGGCCCGACGATGACGACGGCGCCGCCGGGGCTCTCGTACCGGCCAACTGAGACGGGAACTGAGACGGAACGCAGTGAAGGGGCAGACCCAAATGGGTCTGCCCCTTCATCTAACTGCGGTAGCGGAGGGATTTGAACCCTCGGTGAGTTTCCCCACACTCGCTTTCGAGGCGAGCTCCTTCGGCCGCTCGGACACGCTACCGAGAGAGAGCTTAGACCATCTCGGGCCGTGGTCGGAAATCAGATCTCAGAGCGCACGGAAGAAGGCTGTCAGCTGGGCGGAGCACGCCTCCTCCAGCACCCCGGCGACGACCTCGGGCCGGTGGTTCAGCCGACGGTCCCGTACGACGTCCCAGAGCGAACCAGCGGCGCCGGCCTTCTCGTCGCGTGCTCCGTAGACCACCCGGCCGATCCGGGACTGGACGAGGGCGCCCGCGCACATCGTGCACGGTTCCAGGGTGACGACCAGGGTGCAGCCGGACAGCCGCCACTCGCCGAGTGCGGCGGCGGCCCGGCGGATGGCGAGCACCTCGGCGTGGGCGGTCGGGTCGCCCGTCGCCTCGCGTTCGTTGTGGCCCGTGGCGAGCAGCGAGCCGTCGGGGCCGAGGAGCACGGCGCCGACCGGCACGTCGCCGGTCAGCGCCGCCTGCGCGGCCTCGGCCAGGGCATGGCGCATGGGTGCCTGCCACGGGTCCCGTACCGGGTCGTGGAAAGGCGGTGAGAGGGGTGGGGGTGGTGGTGCGTTCACCCGCGGACCCTAACGGACGGACTCCATGACCTCGGCCGCTCCCAGGGCGTCCGTGATCTCTACCAGCGCATCGGTGCGCAGGGTCAGCAGCTCCTTCTCCGAAAGACCGAAATCGGCCAGGAGCCCGAGGTCGCCGAGCGGCCCCGCGGGTACGGCGTCGAGAGGGGTGACGTCGTCGTCGACCGCCGGGTCCGCCCGGCCGTCCACGGCGTCGTGTTCGGACACTTCGGGCTCGCCGTCCTCCGTGCCGTCGAGGTCGACGAGCTCTTCCAGTGCGGCGATCTCGTCCTCGGCCCCCGGTTCGCGGCCGAGCAGTTCGTCGGTGAGGAGGATTTCCCCGTACGAGGAGCGGGCGGCGGCGGACGCGTCCGAGACGTAGATACGGGGGTCCTCCTCACCGTCCACCCGGATGACGCCGAACCAGGCGTCCTCCTGCTCGATGTAGACCAGGACCGTGTCCTCGTCCACTGAGGCGTCCCGGGCCAGATCGGTCAGATCGGACAGGGTCTCCACATCGTCCAGCTCCGTGTCGCTCGCTTCCCACCCGTCTTCGGTGCGCGCGAGCAGTGCGGCGAAGTACACCGTGACTCTCCCACTTGTCATAGGTGAATCGGTCCGACGGGAGGGCAGCCGTTGTTCCGGCTGTCCTGTGCCCGCCCAATCGGCATCGTGGCAGAAACAGCGGCGGAGCGAGACCTCTTCGACCGTTGCGTCGGCCATCGAGTTCCCGGAGCGTCCGCTCGGCGGAGGAACGATGGCGGAACGCCGGGGCCGGTTCACCTGCCCGTAAGGCGGCGCGAAGCAGCCGTCACCAGCGGAACGTACGCATCCGCATGGCTTGGCGCATCCGGGCCGCACGGACCCTGCGCGGCTGGACCCGGTCGCGCAGTTGCTTGGCCTCGTGGAGCTCGCGGAGGAACTGGGCGCGGCGCCTGCGGCGCGCCGTCTCACTCTCCCGGGTGTCCAGAGCGTCCGGCGTGTCCGGCGTGTCATCCGGCGCGGCCGGGGGGACACGTGCGGCCCGTGCCCGTTTCGGCTGTTCGCCGTCCGCCATCGACACACCACCCCCAAGTTGGGTCCGTATGCCACCACCTTCCCTCCGAACAGGTGGTTGATGCCAGCGCAGAGTGCCAGGAGGCCCGGCTACTGTTGACGCCATGCGCATTCATGTCGTCGACCACCCGCTGGTGGCGCACAAACTCACCACGCTGCGCGACAAGCGCACCGACTCCCCTACTTTCCGGCGCCTCGCCGACGAGCTGGTCACCCTGCTCGCCTACGAGGCCACCAGGGACGTGCGCACCGAGCAGGTCGACATCGTGACCCCGGTGACGCCCACGACCGGCGTCAAGCTCTCGCACCCCCGCCCCCTCGTCGTACCGATCCTGCGTGCCGGTCTGGGGATGCTCGACGGCATGGTGCGGCTCCTGCCGACCGCCGAGGTCGGCTTCCTGGGCATGATCCGCAACGAGGAGACGCTCGAGGCGGAGACGTACGCGACGCGGATGCCCGAGGACCTCTCGGGCCGCCAGGTGTACGTCCTGGACCCGATGCTGGCCACCGGCGGCACGCTGGTCGCGGCCATCAGGGAGCTGATCAAGCGCGGTGCGGACGACGTCACCGCGGTCGTGCTGCTCGCGGCGCCCGAGGGCGTCGAGGTGATGGAGCGCGAGCTGGCCGGTACACCGGTCACCGTGGTCACCGCCTCGGTCGACGAGCGGCTCAACGAGAACGGCTACATCGTGCCGGGGCTGGGCGACGCGGGCGACCGGATGTACGGCACGGCCGACTAGGACGGTATCCGCGACGGTCGCCGGGGCCACCCGGCCACCGTCGCGGACGCGTCAGCAGGACGACGGGGCCGGCGCCGGCTTCGTCGTGAGGGCGGTCAGGGCGGTCGCGGCCGCCGCCGGTGTGCTGAACGTTTTGAACTTCGTACCGAGAATCAGGTCGACGTCCGCCGTCTCGCGGGTGTCCGTCTTCCGCGTACTGCCCGGCAGTTGCGTGCCGAGGACCGTGAACGAGCCGTCGGCGGCCGTCGGGGCGCCCAGCAGCAGCCCGGGCCCGGGGACCTTCTTGTCGTACGCGGCCGGGGCGTTGCCCACCTTGCCGATGGCGAAGCCGCGCTTCTTCAGCTCGTCGGCCGCCGCCTTGGCGAGGCCGCTGCGCGGGGTCGCGTTGTAGACGTTCACCTTGATGCCGGCCGGCCGGGGCAGCGCCTTCGCGGGCGCCGTCTGCACGGCCGAGGCGCACTTCTTCTTGTGATCGGCCGCGACGGCCTTCTCGTCGCCGCCGGTGAAGACGTCGATGAGCTGCAGCGTGCCCCAGCCTGCCAGGCCGAGGGCCACCACTGCGGCCACGGCCGCCAGGACCAGCCGGCGACGGTGACGGGGGCGGCGCATCCGGGGGTAGGCGTTGCCCGTGATGCGGTACTTTCCGCCCATGCCGGGGGGAGTGAGCATGCTCATGGGGGAAGCGTAGTGCGACCCGGTGATGATGCCTACTAAATGATCAATGGATTGCACCCACATGAGCCGGAAAGCACCCGAAAGGCCCGAAGAGGGCCACGGGTGGCCGTGGGCGGTGGCGGAGGGGGCGTCAGCCCATTTCGAGGACGCGCGCGTGCAGCACCTGGCGCTGCTGGAGAGCCGCGCGGACCGCGCGGTGCAGCCCGTCCTCCAGGTAGAGGTCTCCCTGCCACTTCACGACGTGGGCGAAGAGGTCGCCGTAGAACGTGGAGTCCTCGGCGAGGAGGGTTTCGAGGTCCAGCTGACCCTTGGTGGTCACGAGCTGGTCGAGGCGGACCGGACGTGGGGCGACGTCCGCCCACTGTCGGGTGCTTTCCCGGCCGTGGTCGGGATATGGCCGCCCATTTCCGATGCGCTTGAAGATCACACGGAAAGCCTACCGGGCAAGGGGCTCCGGCCGCAGCACGGGACGGTGACCGTGCCGGTGACCGAAACCGGCAAAACCACCGAAGGTGGAGCGCTCTGCCGCGGTGGACGCGGGGCCGGTTACCCCGGCGGTGCGGCGGGTTCCCCCGAAAGGGTCCGGGAGCGGCGCACCGCGGGCGCGTGATGTCCCGCCCGCGGTGCGCCGGGGCCGTCGGTGTTCCGGGCACCGTGCTGCCCGGGACGTACGGCGCCGGAGTACGCGGTTGTTCCGGAGTGCGCGGTTATTCGGTGACGTGGTGCGCGTGGCCCTCGTGGAGGCCGCCGCCGCTGCCGGGCTCACCCGTGGTGGGCTCGGCCGGGACCGGACGGGTCAGCGAACGCAGGTCGTAGGCGTAGGTGCCCACGGCGTTGGCGATCACGTCGATGTTCGTGTCGAACAGACCCATGTCGATGTTCTCGATGTCGTCGCAGGCCGCGTGGTAGCAGGCGTCGTACGCGACTCCCGCCTCGCCGCCGAACTTCTCCACCTGGGCCGGTGTCTTGATGCCCTCGGCGCCGGTGAACGTGCCGCCGGACGGGATGCCGACGTCGATGAACGGGCCGTAGTCGGAGCGCCCGGTGAAGTCCGTGCCCTCGTGCGCCTGGCCCTTCCCGTCGAGGAAGTCGTTGATGTCGCGCTCCAACTGCGCGGAACCCTCGGGGCCCTCGCCCTCGCCGACGCCGTCGGAGTTGTTGCCGTCGTACACGAACTGGGCGCCGTTCGGCGAGGCGATCATGTCGAAGTTGAGGTAGAGCGCGATCTGCTCGCGCTGCTTCTCGGTGAGCGCGGCGACGTACGCCTCCGAGCCCAGGAGGCCGTTCTCCTCCGCCGACCACCAGGCGAACCGCGTCTTGTTGGCGGGGGCGCGGTGGGTCTTGGCGAGTTCCAGCGCGACTTCGAGGAGGCCGGCCGAGCCGGAACCGTTGTCGTTGATGCCGGGGCCCTCGGTGACCGAGTCCAGGTGGGCGCCGAGGACCACGGTCTTGGCGGCGTTGCCGCCACGGGTCTCCGCGATGACGTTGCGGGTGTTGCGCTTCTCCTGGAGCTCACGGATCTCGAAGGAGACGGTCACGTCGCCCTCGGCCAGGTCCGCGGCGAGCTTCTCGCCCTCGGCGAGGGTGAGTCCGCCGGTGGGGATCTTCCCCGACTCGACGTCGCCGAGGGTGCCGGAGAGCTCGCCATCGACGTTGTTGTAGATGACGGCACCGGTCGCTCCGGCGGTGGCCGCGGTCGCCTGCTTCTGCGCGAAGGAGCAGCCGCCGCGCTTGATCAGCGCGATCTTGCCGGTGAAGTTCGCCGAGGCGTAGTCCGCGTCCTCGCAGCCGGTGGTGGCGTCGAGGGGGACGGCGACGAGGGCCGCCTCCACTCCGCCGACCGCCGTGGACTTCGTGTACGTCATCGCCTTGATGGTGATGTCGCGCGGGGTGGGCGAGACGACGGAGAGCTTCTCGGCCAGGGTCTCGGTGAACATGAAGTCGAAGGATTCGTACGAGACGTCGTACCCGGCCTTCTGGAGCAGCCGGTAGACGTACGCGGCGGAGGCGTCATGGCCCAGCGAACCGGCCGCGCGGTGACCGTCCGCGGAGTCCGCTATCGCCTGGAACTGCTGGAGGTGCCGGTACGCGTCGTCCGCGGTGGAGCGCTGCACCAGTTTGCGCGCGAGCTTGGCCGCGTCCTTCGCGGGATCGTGCGACTTCCCCTGAAACGGGGAGGCGCCCAGGAGGAGCGGTGTGGCCAGGGCGGTGGCGGCCACAACAGCCATGGCTCTGCGACGAGTTGCGTGCACAGGAGTCCTTCCGGTGTGAACAGATGTGCACGAAAGCTAGCGAGTGCAGTGACATCTGGGAACTGCTGCGGCTCCTTGTGACCAGTTGTGTGGCGTGTTCGTGATCACTTCTTGGCCTGGGGCTTCCCGGATGTACCCGTTTCGGTGGCCTTCTTCGCCGCGGCCTTCGCCTCCTGCTTGTACGCGCGCACCTCGGCGAGCGATTCGGGACCGGTGATGTCGGCGACCGAACGGTGCGAGCCCGCGTCGCCGTACGGGCCTGCCGCCTCCCGCCAGCCCGTGGGCCGTACGCCGAACCGCTTGCCCAGCAGCGCGAGGAAGATCTGGGCCTTCTGGGCGCCGAATCCGGGTAGTGCCTTCAGCCGTTCCAGCAACTCGGCCCCGGTCGAGGCGTCCGCCCATACGGCGCTCGCCTCGCCGTCGTACTCCGCCACGAGGTACTGGCACAGCTGCTGCACCCGCTTGGCCATGGAACCGGGATACCGGTGCAGGGCGGGCTTGTCGGTGAAGAGACGGGTGAAGGCGTCCGGGTCGTGGGCGGCGATCTCGTGGGCGTCGAGATCGTCGCCCCCCATCCGCTGCGCCAGGGTGTACGGGCCGGTGAACGCCCACTCCATCGGCACCTGCTGATCCAGCAGCATGCCGACGAGAGCGGCCAGCGCGCTGCGGCCGAGGAGCTCGTCCGCCTCGGGCTGCTGGGCGATCCGCAGGGTGACGTCCTTGCCGTTGCTCTTGGTCATTCCCCGATGATCGCGAGAGCGGGGTCCGTCTGCGAGTCGGACTGCTGCCGATGGCTCACAGGGCGAGGTGCCGGCCGGTGCGGCCGGTGTCGCCGGAAGCGCCGCCGCCGTCTCCTCGCGTCCGCGCCGCGCCGCCTCGCTGCGCAGCTGGTCGGCGTCCCCGGCCGCGTCGAAGTGCCCGTACCGCCGTACGAGCGCACCGAGGACCTGCGGCGCGTGCCGGCGCAACAGGTCCTCGACCTCGGTCGTACGGCTCACACGCACCTTTCGGGACGTCGGGACGTCCTTCAGGACGGCTCTCCCGGGCCCTCCTCGATCGGGCGGATCACCACCGGGTACTCGGGCGCTCCCTCGGGCTGGGGGCAGCGCGCGATGCGTGCGGCGATCTCGGTGACCCTCTCCAGGTTCTCGCAGTCGAGGACCCAGTACCCGGCGAGCAGTTCCTTCGTTCCGCCGTACGGTCCGTCCGTGATCACGGTCTGCCCAGCGCTCCCGACACCGACGAAGCGGGTCTTCGCGGGTTCGGTCAGGCCCTGGCCGTCCACCATCTCGCCGGTCTCGGCGAGGTCGTCGTTGATTCCCTGCATGAAGGCGAACATCTCCTGCACGTCCTTCTTGCTCCAGGCCGGGCTCTGCGCGGACCCCTTGCCGCTCATCGCCTCGTAGTCGGCCTGCGAGCCCTGCACCATCACCAGGTACTTCATGATTCTTCTCCTCGGTCCGGGTGCCGCCCCCCATGGGCGGCTCTCCCAGGGGACGCCGGAACCGGGCGCGGGATCCCGACACCGCGCGGAAGAATTTCCGGAATCACTCGGCGGCCGAGCGGCCACGCGTGCGGCCGGGCGCGGCGGGCCCGATACCGGCCGGTGGGCCCGGCGGGGCCGACAGTAGAGTTCGGCTGCGTCTTTCCTCCGATCACCGAGGTACCGGCCTTGTCTTCCGCACCCTCCATACCGTCCGAACCCCCAGCCCCTGCGACCTCGGGTGCCGTGAGCGTCGTGGGGATCGGTGCCGACGGATGGGCGGGTCTGCCGGACGCCTCGCGCACGGTGCTGCTGACGGCCGACGTCGTGATCGGCGGCGAGCGCCAGCTCGCGCTGCTCCCGGCGTCCTGCGAAGGGCGGCGGGTGCCCTGGCCCTCGCCGCTCAGACCGGCCGTCCCCGGGCTGCTCGCCGCCCACGAGGGACGCGCAGTCGCCGTCCTGGCCAGCGGTGACCCCATGTTCTACGGCATCGGGCGCACGCTCACCGAGGAACTCGGGGCCGGGGCGCTGCACGTCCTGCCGCATCCGTCCTCGGTCGCGTACGCCTGCGCCCGGCTCGGCTGGCCGCTGGAGGACACCGAGGTCGTCACGCTGGTCGGCCGCCCCGCAGCCCGGCTGGCCGCCGCCCTTCACGACGGGCGCAGGCTGCTCGTCCTGAGCGCCGGTGCCGCCACGCCCGCCGCCGTGGCCGCGCTGCTGTGCGAACAGGGCTTCGGGCCGAGCCGGCTGCGGGTGCTCGAACAGCTCGGCGGGGAGCGGGAATCCCGCGCGGAGGGAATCGCCGAGACCTGGGCGCACCCGGCGGGCGACCCGCTGAACGTCGTCGCCGTGGAATGCCGCCGCGCCCCGGACGCGCTGCGGCTCGGTGCCGTACCGGGGCTGCCCGACGAGGCGTACGAACACGACGGCCAGCTCACCAAGCGGCACGTACGGGCCGCGACGCTCGGCGCGCTCGCACCCGCGCCCGGTGAGCTCCTCTGGGACATCGGAGGCGGCTCGGGCTCGATCGCCGTGGAGTGGATGCGGACCGCGCCGTCCTGCCGGGCGGTCAGCGTGGAGCGTGACCCGCAGCGGGCCCTGCGCATCGCGCGCAACGCGGACCGGCTCGGGGTACCCGGCCTGCGGGTCGTCACCGGCCGGGCACCGGACGCGCTCGCCGGACTGCCCGTGCCCGACGCGGTGTTCATCGGCGGCGGGCTCACCGTCCCCGGCCTGCTCGAAGCCTGCTGGAACGCGCTGCCCGACGGCGGCCGGCTGGTCGCCAACACGGTCACCCTGGAGTCCGAGGCGCTGCTCGCCGAGTGGTACCGGATGCACGGCGGGGAGCTGGTGCGACTTGCGGTGGCCCACGCGGTTCCGGTCGGCGGCTTCACCGGCTGGCGCCAGGCCATGCCCGTGACGCAGTGGTCCGTACGCAAGAACGCATCCGTGCGCAAAGACTCAGGAGACAGAAGATGACCGTGTACTTCATCGGCGCGGGCCCCGGTGCGGCCGACCTGATCACGGTGCGCGGCGCCCGTATCCTCGCCGCGAGCCCCGTCTGTCTGTACGCGGGCAGCCTCGTGCCGCGCGAACTGCTCGACGACTGCCCGGCGGACGCCCGGCTCGTGGACACCGCTCAGCTCGACATCGAGCAGATCACGGCGGAGCTGGTCGGCGCCCACGCGGCGGGGCACGACGTGGCCCGGCTGCACTCGGGCGACCCGTCGGTGTTCAGCGCGGTCAACGAGCAGATGCGGCGGCTGGACGAGGCGGACGTGCCGTACGAGGTGGTGCCGGGGGTGCCGGCCTTCGCGGCGGCTGCCGCCGCGCTGAAGCGGGAGCTGACCGTGCCGACGGTCGGCCAGACGGTGATCCTCACCCGGATCGCGCAGCGGGCGACCGCGATGCCGGAGGGTGAGGACCTGGCGACGCTCGGGCGCAGCGGAGCGCTGATCGTGCTGCACCTGGCGGCGCGGTACGTGGACCGGGTGGTCGAGGAACTGCTGCCGCACTACGGGGCGGACTGCCCGGCGGCGGTGGTGGCGATGGCGTCGCGGCCCGACGAGCTGATTCTGCGGGGGTCGCTGGACTCGATCGCGGAGCAGGTGAAGGCGGCCGGGGTGATCCGGACCGCGGTGATCATGGTGGGCCGTACGTTGGGGGCGGAGCAGTTCCGGGACAGCCACCTGTACTCACCGCAACGCGACCGGCACTCCTGCTGACCCCAGGGGCTCCGCCCCCGGCTCCCCCGGTCTGGGGGTGCGGCTGGCTCGGGTGCGGCGGCCCCGGGCTGAGCAGCGGGCCTCAGGCACCGACTGAGCCCGCCCGGCGATTGAGGGCAGGCAGTCCCAGCCGCCCGGCGATTGAGGGCAGGCTTCGGGGGCCGGGGCGGAGTCCCGGTTCGGGAAGGGGCGGGGCGGGGAACGACCGGCCTCCGGACGGCCACAGTCACCGCACGGCGCTCCGTCCCACCACCAGCCCCGCACGGTCGATGCAGATCACGTCCACCGCCACCGGCGCCCCGCGCAACACCGACAGTGCCTGGTCGCGTGCCGCCACCGCCACCAGGTCGCCGAGCGGGACGCCCGCCGCCGCGCACAACTGGAGCGCTTCCAGACCCGTGTTGGCCGTCGCGATCCGGGCCGCGAGTGCCTCGTCCGCGCCCCCCGTGCGCGCCAGTTCCGCCAGCAACGGCTTGTCGACCTGGGAGCGCGCCGAGTGCAGGTCCAGGTGTCCCGCCGCCAGCTTCGACAGCTTCGCGAAGCCGCCGCACACCGTCAGCCGGTCCACCGGGTGCCGGCGTACGTACTTCAGTACGGCGCCCGCGAAGTCGCCCATGTCCAGCAGGGCGATCTCCGGCAGCCCGTACTCGGCCACCACCGTCTTCTCCGACGTCGAGCCCGTGCACCCCGCCACATGCCGTTGCCCGGCGGCCCGGGCCACGTCCACCCCGCGGCGGATCGAGTCGATCCAGGCCGAGCAGGAGTACGGCACGACGACCCCTGTCGTACCGAGGATCGACAGGCCCCCCAGGATGCCGAGGCGCGGATTCCAGGTGGAGCGGGCGATCTCCTCGCCGTGGTCGACGGAGAGGGTGATCTCCACGTCGCCCGAGCCGCCGTGCTCCGCGGCCACCCGCGCCATGTGCTCCCGCATCATCTGCCGGGGTACGGGGTTGACGGCCGGCTCCCCGACGTCGAGCGGCAGCCCGGGCAGGGTGATCGTGCCCACGCCGGGGCCCGCCCGGAACACCACCCCCGAGCCCGGTGCGGAGCGGCGCACGGTCGCCCGTACCAGCGCCCTGTGCGTCACGTCCGGGTCGTCGCCCGCGTCCTTGACCACCCCGGCCATCGCCTGGCCCTCTGACAGCTCCTCCACCGCCAGGGCGAAGGACGGCGTCTGGCCACGGGGCAGTGTGATCGTCACCGGATCGGGGAAGTCGCCGCTCAGCAGCGCCGTGTACGCGGCCGTGGCCGCGGCGGTCGCGCAGGCGCCGGTCGTCCACCCGGGCCGCAGACCGGTGTGTTTGAGTTGGGCGCTGCGCCCGCCCTTCGCCTCACTGCTCATGGAGGGACCATCCGATGCGTCTGCATGTACTCGTGCTCGGCGGCACGACGGAAGCCCGGCGGCTCGCCGGGGCACTGGTGGACACCCTGCCGGCCGGGGCGCGGGTGACCAGTTCGCTCGCGGGCCGCGTGGCCCGTCCCGCGCTCCCGCCCGGCGAGGTGCGGATCGGGGGCTTCGGCGGGGCCGGGGGGCTGGCCGAGTGGCTGCGGGCGCACCGGGTGGATGCCCTCATCGACGCCACCCATCCTTTCGCCGGGACGATCAGTTTCAACGCGGCCGAGGCCGCCGCCACTGCCCATGTTCCCCTGTTGGCGCTCCGCCGCCCAGGCTGGGTGCCCGTCGAGGGCGACCGATGGCACCCTGCGGGCTCCCTGTCCGCTGCCGCCGCCCTGCTGCCCGCGCTGGGCACACGCGTCTTCCTCACGACGGGCCGGATGGGGCTGGCGGCCTTCGCGGGGCTGGACGGGATGTGGTTCCTGATGCGTTCGGTCGACGCCCCGGACGGGCCGTGTCCCGCGCGGATGGAGGTCCTGCTCGACCGGGGCCCGTTCAGCCTCGAAGGGGAGCGGGACCTGCTTCGCCGCCACCGCGTCGACGTCCTCGTCACCAAGGACAGCGGGGGCGCCGCGACCGCCCCCAAACTCACCGCCGCCCGGGAGGCCGGGATTCCGGTGGTCGTGGTCGGCCGGCCACCGGTCCCCGAAGGGGTCCCGGTGGCCGGTACGCCCGAGCAGGCCGTGGCCTGGCTGCGGGAGACGGTGCCGTACGAAGGTCCCTAGGTCCTGTCTGGAGTTCCCCCGCGGCGTCGCGGCGTCCGGCACCGCCGCCTCCGGCGTTGTCGTCAGTCGCGAGGGCTCCGCCATCGCTCCCTCCTCCGCCTTGGATTCGACGGCACCGGACGCCGCTCCTTCTCCCGCGCTGGAACTCCAGACAGGACCTAGGCCTCCGGGTAGCGCCTCGGGGTCCAGACGATTTCCTGGCCGTCGCCCCGCCGTACCCACCGGGTCTGCGAGGACCCGACGATGAGGATCGTCCGCATGTCGACCTCTTCCGGGTCGAGATCGGCCAGCCGTACCGTGCGCACGCTCTCCGTCGGCCCGCCGACATCGCGGCCCAGCACCACGGGGGTGTCGGGGGAGCGGTGTTCCAGCAGCAGATCGCGGGCCTTGCCGACCTGCCAGGTACGGGTGCGGGAACCGGGGTTGTAGAGCGCCATGACCAGGTCGGCCGACGCCGCCGCGCGCAGCCGCTCGGCGATGACCTCCCACGGCTTGAGGCGGTCGGACAGCGAGATCGTCGCGTAGTCGTGGCCGAGCGGTGCGCCCGCGCGGGCGGCGGCGGCGTTGGCCGCGGTCACGCCCGGCAGCACCCGTACCGCGATGTCCTTGTACACGTCCTGCGACGCCACCTCCAGCACCGCCGTCGCCATCGCGAAGACGCCCGGGTCGCCGCCCGACACCACGGCCACGCGCCGGCCGCGCCCGGCCAGGTCGAGGGCGAACTCGGCGCGCTCAGACTCGACCTTGTTGTCGGAGCCGTGGCGCGACTGCCCGGGCCTGACCGGCACCCGGTCCAGATAGGTCGTGTAGCCGACCACGTCGTCGGCGGCGGCCAGCGCGCCGCGTGTCTCGGGCGTCAGCCAGAGCGGTCCGGCAGGGCCGGTGCCGACCACGACGACCTCGCCGGAGCCCGGAGCGCGTTGCGGGCGGGGTGCGTCGATACGGCTGGGCAGCACGGCCACCGCGAAGTACGGCACCGAGCCGGGGTCCGTGTCCGCGAGGTCGCCGGTGCGCTCCCCGGCCATCGTCGCCCGCTCGACATACCGCGCCTCGGGCAGCCGCCCGGACGCCTCGAAGGCGCGCCGCACAGCCGGGAACGTACGGCCCAGCTTCATCACCACCGCGCAGTCCGTGCCCGCCAGACGTGCCGTCAGCTCCTCCTCGGGCAGCGTGCCCGGCAGGATCGTCAACACCTCCTCCCCTTCCACGAGCGGGGTGCCGAGGCGGGCCGCGGCGGCGCTGACCGAGGTGACACCGGGGATGACCTCGGTGGCGTAACGGTCCGCGAGCCGCTTGTGCATGTGCATGTACGAGCCGTAGAACAGCGGGTCGCCCTCGGCGAGCACGGCTACGGTGCGCCCGGCGTCGAGGTGCACCGCGAGGCGGGCCGCAGCCTCCGTGTAGAACTCCTCCAACGCGCCCCGGTAGCCGCCCGGGTGGTCGGTGGTCTCCGTGGTGACGGGGTAGACCAGCGCCTCTTCGATGTGGTCGGCACGGAGGTGCTCGGCCGCGATGGAACGGGCGATGGAGCGGCCGTGCCGGGCGCTGTGGTAGGCCACGACGCCGGCTTCGGCGATGACCTGGACGGCCCGGAGCGTCATCAGGGACGGGTCGCCGGGGCCCAGGCCCACGCCGTACAGCCGGCCGGTGGCCGTCCGTGAGCCTTCGGTGGTCTCCTGCTGGGTACGCACGGTCACTCCTCCTCGCTGGCGATCGCGTTGAGGGCTGCCGCGGCGATGGCGCTGCCGCCGCGACGGCCGCGCACGATCACGTGTTCCAGGCCGGACGGGTGGGCGGCCAGGGCGTCCTTGGACTCGGCGGCTCCGATGAAGCCGACCGGCATGCCTATGACGGCGGCGGGGCGCGGGGCGCCCTCCTCGATCATCTCCAGCAGCCGGAAGAGCGCGGTGGGCGCGTTGCCGACGGCGACGACGGCGCCTTCCATGCGGTCCCGCCACAGTTCGAGGGCGGCGGCGCTGCGGGTGGTGCCCATCTTCGCGGCGAGGTCCGGCACGGAGGGGTCGGACAGGGTGCAGATCACTTCGTTGTCCGCGGGCAGACGCCTGCGGGTGACGCCGCTCGCGAGCATGGCCACGTCGCAGAGGATCGGTGCGCCGGACCGCAGCGCGGCGCGGGCGTGCGCGACGGCGTCCGGGGAGAAGGCGATGTCGCGCACGAGGTCGACCATGCCGCAGGCGTGGATCATACGGACGGCGACCTGGCTGACATCGGCGGGCAGCCCGGCCAGATCCGCCTCCGCGCGGATGGTGGCGAAGGACTGGCGGTAGATCGCCGGTCCGTCCTTCTCGTACTGGTGCACGGTGCCTTCGCTTTCTCTGTCTGGGTGAGGGTGGTGACGGGGTGTCATGGGGTGGTGTCGCGTGCCGTCGCCACCGCGGTGGCGAGCGCGCCCGTGCCGGGCGGGACCGTCACCGGGTCCTGCGGGCCGGCGCCGTCGCGTACGACGGTGATCCGGTGGCCGCCGTCGGGAGTGGCGACCACGTCGACCCACTCACCGTGCGGGTGGCCGCACCGGCGTTCGCAGCCGGACCAGTGGACGGGCAGCTGTCCGGGCCGTCCCGGCGGACCTACGGTGGCAGCCGCCTCGGCCCGTACGTCGGCCAGCGACCTGGCGCAGCCAGGCCGTCCGATGCAGGCGCCCACGCCCGCCCACGGGGACGCGGGACCGGTGATGAGCCCGGCCGCGTCCAGGGCGGCCAGCAGGTCGTCGGCACGGTCCGGGGGTGCGCCGGGCACGACGACGCCGCGCCAGGGAGTGAGGCGGAGCTCGCCGCCGCACCGGCGGGCGGTCTCGGTGAGCAGCCGCCACTGGACGGGGGCGAGTCGGCCCAGGGGTACGTCGGCGGCGAGCGCGACGGTGGGGCGGTGACCGGCGGGTACGGGACCGGGGGGCGGCGGCGTCGCCCGTTTCGGGCGGGGCGCCGCGGTGGGGGTGGTGCTCGTGAGCTGCCGCGCGACGCGGGCCGGGAGCGCGGCGCGGATGTCGTCGGGGAGGTCCTTCACGCGCCAGGCGCCGGAGGGCCGGGCGGCGTCCAGGAAGACTTCGGCGGCCAGGAGGGCGGCGCGCGGTGCGTCGGCGTCCGGAATCCGCAGGACGGTGTCGCAGTCGCCGGTGCGCAGCAGGGCGGTCGCCGCGGTCGCTCCTTCCGCGATCAGGGTCACGTCGGCGCCGAGGGCGTCCACGTCGCCGCGGCCGTCGTCGAGGGCGAAGAGGAAGCGGCCGGAGAGGGCGGTCGCGCTCTCGCTCCGGCACAGCAGCCGGTCCAGCCCGGTCAGCCAGGGGCGGATGTCCGGCAGCGCGCGGTCGTCGAGTCCGGAGAGGGGGGAGGCGACGATGTTCCGCACCCGTTCGTGGCGTTCGGACGGCAGAAGTCCGGCGGCGGCGAGCAGCCCGGCCAGCTCGGGGCCGCAGTCCGGCGAGAGGCCGCGGAGCTGGGCGTTGCCGCGTGAAGTGAGGTGTACGTCACCGTCTCCGAGCTGCCGGGCGGCTTCGTCCAGGGCCTGCGCCTGAGCGGTGGTCAGGACACCGCCCGGTATCCGGACCCGGGCGAGGGCGCCGTCGTCCGCGCGGTGCAGCCGCAGTGTGCCGGGGCAGGCGTCACCACTGCTCCGGGCACAGGCGGCGCCCTGGGACCGGGGCGAAAGGGCGGATGCGGACATGGCGGCGAGCATACCGACCATCACACCGGCGTCCGCCGGGCCCGTACGCCGCCCGGATCGGATGCTGAACAGCCCGCGATGTCCGGGGCCGGGGTCGGTCGGACCTGACGCGCAAAGTCCCCGATTCCCGCCCGGGCGGCGCCAACGGCACCTTCCTCAGCCCGTCCCGCCCCCGGGGACGAGTTTGCGGGCGGCCCCCCATCCGCGCACCCCCGCCGCTTAGGATGCACACGGTGGTCCACTCGGACCGCCGTCGCCAGCAGGCGACAGGGGAGGAAGCCCGGTGAGATTCCGGCGCGGTCCCGCCACTGTGAGCCCGGACGAGAACCGGCCGGGCGAGTCAGGAACTCCCTATCCCCGCACGCCCGGATCCGCCCGGGCGGGGGAACCCGATTCCGACACCGCCCGGGGCGTGGACACCCCGAGGAAGGCTTGACGCAGCATGATTCTGCTTCTGTCGACGTCCGACACCGACCTGCTGAGCGCCCGCGCGTCGGAAGGCCCGGTCAGCTACCGCTACGCCAACCCTTCCCGGCTCCCGCTCGACAGCCTCCCCGGCCTCCTCGACGGCGCGGACCTCGTCGTCGTCCGGCTGCTCGGCGGCGTACGTGCCTGGCAGGACGGCCTCGATCAGCTGCTTGCCACCGGCCGCCCCGTCGTCGTGCTGACCGGCGAGCAGGCGCCCGACGCCCAGTTGATGGCCGCCTCCACCGTCCCCATCGGGATCGCCGCCGAGGCGCACGCCTACCTCGCGCACGGCGGCCCCGCCAACCTGGCGCAGCTCGGCAGGTTCCTGTCCGACACCGTGCTCCTCACCGGCCACGGCTTCGACCCGCCCGCGCCGGCCCCGGCCTGGGGCCCGCTGGAGCGGACGGCCCGCCCGCTCGACGGGACCGCGCCCACCATCGCGGTGCTCTACTACCGCGCCCACCACATGAGCGGGAACACCGCGTTCATCGACGACCTCTGCTCGGCCGTCGAGGACGCCGGGGCCCGCGCCCTGCCGTTGTACGTCGCCTCGCTCCGTACGCCCGAGCCCGAACTCATCGACGAACTCCGCGCCGCCGACGCCATCGTGACCACGGTCCTCGCGGCCGGCGGCACCCGGCCCGCCGAGGCGTCCGCCGGTGGCGACGACGAGTCCTGGGACGCGGGCGCGCTGACCGGGCTCGACGTACCGATCCTCCAGGCGCTGTGTCTGACCGGTTCGCGCGGCGACTGGGAGGACAACGACGAGGGCGTGTCCCCGCTGGACGCCGCGAGCCAGATCGCCGTGCCCGAGTTCGACGGCCGGCTGATCACCGTGCCGTTCTCCTTCAAGGAGATCGACGAGGACGGCCTGCCCGCGTACGTCGCCGACGCCGAACGCGCGGCCAGGGTCGCCGGAATCGCCGTACGGCACGCCCGGCTCCGCCACATCCCGGCCGCCGAGAAGCGGATCGCGCTCGTCCTCTCCGCGTACCCGACCAAGCACTCCCGCATCGGTAACGCGGTCGGCCTCGACACCCCCGCCAGCGCCGTCGCGCTGCTGCGCAGGCTCCGGGTGGAGGGGTACGACTTCGGCCCCGAGGAGGAGATCCCCGGCCTCGTCTCCGGCGACGGCGACGAGCTGATCTACGCCCTGATCGAGGCCGGCGGCCATGACCAGGAGTGGCTGACCGACGAGCAGCTGGCCCGCAACCCGGTCCGGATTCCGGCGGCCGACTACCGCCGCTGGTTCGCCACGCTCCCGGCCGCACTGCGCGAGGCCGTCGAGCGGCACTGGGGTCCGGCGCCCGGCGAGATGTTCGTGGACCGGTCCGCCAATCCCGAGGGCGACATCGTCCTCGCGGCTCTGCGCCGCGGCAACCTGCTCATCCTGATCCAGCCGCCCCGCGGCTTCGGCGAGAACCCGATCGCGATCTACCACGACCCCGATCTGCCGCCCTCGCACCACTATCTGGCCGCGTACCGCTGGATCGCCGCGTCCACCGATGACAACGGCTTCGGCGCCGACGCGATGATCCACCTCGGCAAGCACGGCAACCTGGAGTGGCTGCCCGGCAAGAACGCCGGACTCTCCGCCGCCTGCGGCCCGGACGCGGCCCTGGGCGATCTGCCGCTCGTCTACCCGTTCCTGGTGAACGACCCGGGCGAGGGCACCCAGGCCAAGCGCCGGGTCCACGCCACCCTGGTCGACCACCTCGTGCCGCCGATGGCCCGCGCCGACAGCTACGGCGACATCGCCCGGCTGGAACAACTCCTCGACGAGCACGCCCAGATCGCCGCGATGGACCCGGCGAAGCTCCCGGCGATCCGCGCCCAGATCTGGACGCTCATCCAGGCGGCGAAGCTCGACCACGACCTGGGGCTCGAAGGCCGGCCCGAGGACGAGGGCTTCGACGAGTTCATCATGCATCTCGACGGCTGGCTCTGTGAGATCAAGGACGTCCAGATCCGCGACGGACTGCACGTCCTGGGCGGCGCCCCGACCGGCAAGGAGCGCGTCAACCTGGTCCTGGCGATCCTGCGCGCCCGCCAGATCTGGGGCGGTACGTCGTCGCTGCCCGGACTCCGCGAGGCCCTCGGCCTCGACGAGTCGGCGGCCACCCGCACCGCCGCCGACGAGATCGAGGAGCAGGCCCGCGCCCTCGTCCAGGCGATGGAGGACGCGGACTGGGACCCGTCGGCGGTCGCCGCGGTGGCCGCCGGCCGCCCGCAGGCGGTAGCCGACATCCTGGACTTCGCCGCCCGTGAGGTCGTGCCGCGCCTCGCCGCGACGACCGACGAACTCACGCACACCGTCCACGCGCTGAACGGCGGCTTCGTGCCCGCCGGCCCCTCCGGTTCGCCGCTGCGCGGTCTGGTCAACGTCCTGCCGACCGGCCGCAACTTCTACTCGGTCGACCCGAAGGCCGTCCCCTCCAAGCTCGCCTGGGAGACCGGACAGGCACTCGCCGACTCGCTGCTGGAGCGCTACCGCGCCGACAACGGCGACTGGCCCACCTCGGTCGGCCTGTCGCTGTGGGGGACGAGCGCGATGCGTACGGCGGGCGACGACATCGCCGAGGCGTTCGCCCTGCTCGGGGTCCGCCCCCTGTGGGACGACGCCTCCCGCCGCGTCACGGGGCTGGAGGCCATCCCGTACGAGGAACTGGGCCGCCCGCGCATCGACGTCACGCTGCGCATCTCCGGCTTCTTCCGCGACGCGTTCCCGCACACCATCGGGCTGCTGGACGACGCGGTGCGGCTGGCCGCCTCGCTCGACGAGCCGGCCGAGTGGAACCACGTACGCGCGCACACCCAGGCCGACCTGGCCGAGCACGGCGACGAGCGCCGGGCCACCACCCGTATCTTCGGCTCCCGTCCCGGTACCTACGGCGCCGGTCTGCTCCAGCTCATCGACTCGCGCGACTGGCGCACGGACGCCGACCTCGCCGAGGTCTACACGGTGTGGGGCGGGTACGCGTACGGCCGCGAGCTGGACGGCCGCCCGGCGCGGGACGAGATGGAGACCGCGTACAAGCGCATCGAGGTCGCCGCGAAGAACACCGACACCCGTGAGCACGACATCGCGGACTCGGACGACTACTTCCAGTACCACGGCGGCATGGTCGCCACGGTCCGCGCGCTGAAGGGCACCGCCCCGGAGGCGTACATCGGGGACTCGACCCGCCCCGAGACCGTCCGCACGCGGACGCTGGTCGAGGAGACGTCACGCGTCTTCCGGGCCCGGGTGGTCAACCCCAAGTGGATCGAGGCGATGCGCCGCCACGGGTACAAGGGGGCCTTCGAGCTGGCCGCGACGGTCGACTACCTCTTCGGGTACGACGCGACGACGGGTGTGGTCGCTGACTGGATGTACGACAAGCTCACCGAGACGTACGTCCTGGACCCGACGAACCGGGAGTTCCTCCAGCAGGCCAACCCCTGGGCGCTGCACGGCATCGCGGAACGCCTCCTGGAAGCCGAGTCGCGCGGGATGTGGGCGAAGCCCGATCCGGCGGTGCTCGACGCCCTGCGCAAGGTCTTCCTGGAGACGGAAGGCGAGCTGGAGGGCGAGGGCTGAGCCGAACCCCGGGCGGTGCTCCGAAGTGACCCGGTCGGGGGAACGGCCCCTGGAACCGTGGGTTCCAGGGGCCGTGGGGCGTACGCGAAACGGGGAACGTCAGTTGGCGTTCACCAGGTCATGCGCGGGCACCTTCACCGTGCGCGCTCCCGGCGTACCGCCGAGGACGACCTTGCGCAGGGCGCTGTTGTTCTTGAGGTTGGTCTCCTTGAGCCGCTTCTCCGGGTTGGCGAGCACCTGGATGTAGTAGGTGCCGTTCGCCAGGTCGGTGATGTCGAAGGACTGGCCCGGGAGGTCCTGCGTGTACGTGTCGCCGGAGCCGACGTCGAGCACCTCGCGCACGGAGATCGAGTTCTCCTGGCCGCACGCGGTGGACAGGTCGGTGTTGTCCGGGCTCCAGTTGGCGTTCTTCACCGTGTAGTCGACGGCGTCGGTGTTGGCCAGGCAGAACGCCTCCTTGCCGCTGCGCACCGTCTCCTTCTTGTCGGCCTTCAGCAGCCGGTAGCTGGCGAAGTCGGTGAAGTGCCAGTGCTCGTGACCCGGGCGGGGGTCCCACTCCATGGTGCCGGTCGGCGTGTAACCGACCTGCTTGCCCTTGGCGTCGTAGAAGTACTGATAGGCGTCCATCAGCTTCTTGCCGGGGGTGCGGAAGCCGTCCACGACGAGCTGGGCCGGGCCCGCGTTCCAGACGTTGGCGCTGAAGGCCAGGTAGTCCTTGCCCTTGACCTCCTCGTAGCCGTCGCTGACCGTGATGCCGTAGGCGGGCAGCGAGCGGAGGTCGGGCTTGGGAACGTCCGGCACCGCCGCCTTGCCCGTGGGCCGTGCGGCGTTGGGAGCGACGGCGGGAGCCTTGCGGGAGCCGTCGGTCTGGCCGGGGGCGTCACCCATGTTCGATGCCCGGAGCGCGCTCTTCTTGAGCGCCCAGGGGAGGGCGGGCGGCGCGGGGGTGAGAGGGCCGTGACCCACGTTGTACGAGGGACCGGCGCCGCTCGTCGCGGACGCGGGGGCGGGGGCGCGCAGGGGGGCGCCGTGACCGGCGTGGGCGGCAGCCTTGCCCCGCGCCTGTGCCGTGCCGGGATCGTCCTCCCAGCTGCGCTCGCGGACGGTCACCTTGACGGTCCGGGGCTTGTCGGCGATGCCGAACAGGTCCCGGTACTTCTTGGTGACGGACACCTTGGCGGTGTACTTGCCGGGCTTGAGGTCTACCGGGGTGCCGTAGTAGCCCGCGTAGGTGTTGGACGCCCAGCCGTTCTCGACGCCCCACACCGAGCCGAGGGTGAACGGGTTGGTCGGGCAGCTCTCCGGGTACTTCGACGTGGAGGGCGCGTCAGGACGTACCCGTCCGGAGGCGTTGTTCGGGCAGAAGGCTTCCTGCCGGTTCGCCACGGTCTTGCCGGCGGCGTCGGTGATGACGATCCGGGCGAAGTCGGGCAGCCCCGCGAAGTCCTTCACGACACCGCGCGGAAGAGCCTTGGTCCGGGTCTTCTTCCCTTCGCGGATGATCTGGGTGGCGACGACGGGGTCCTTGTAGGACTTACGGGTCACCTTGAGTTCGAAGGGCCCGTTCTCGGCGGTGACGTACGTGCCGAGGTCGAGGTAGACGCCGGGGTCTTCCTTCCACGAGTCGAGGGTCACCGACGTGGAAGCGGCGATCAGGCTGAGCTTCGGTGTGGCCGACGACGCCTTGCTGTCGGGCGCGGCGGCCACGACTCCTGCGGTCACGGTGATCGCCGCGGCGGCGGCCATCGTCGAGCGCCATAGACGAGTGTGGCGGGATGTGGTCATTTTCCCCGTACTCCGTTTCATACACGGGTTCCGCATGCCTGCTGGGAGCGGAACTCTTTCCCCAGCCGTGAAGAGCCGGTGAACGGCACCAGAGGTTGTCTGTGAGCCCAGGAGTCACTCATCGTTGGCTGAAAAGTGCTGTCGATGTGCTGAATCGAGCCGTAGAAGGGCGATTGCCGGGGCGCGGGGAGCGTGTATGTAGTAAAAGCCCCCCGGACCGGCACGGTGCCGGCGGTGAGCGGCAGCCGTCCGGCGGGCCCGGTCGGCGGCCTTTGCGGGATGCCGCTGCCCTACTCCGGACGCCCGGGCGGGCTCGCGAGGTGGGGGAGCAGGAGTCCGGCCACTTCGGGGGCCGCCTGTTCCGGAATCCAGTGACCGATGCCGGTCAGGGTGTGGAAGGCGTACGGACCGGTCACCCAACCGCGCGTGAGTTCGCCGCCCCTCCGGCCCAGTGCGGGGTCGCGGTCGCTGTTGACGAACAGCGTGGGAACGGTGACCCGGGTCAGCTGACTCCGCGTACTGAAGGGCATCGCCCGATACCAGTGGAGAGCCGGGGTGAGCGCTCCCGAGGTCAGCAGGAACTCCAGGTCCCGGGCGATGCCGGACGCGCTCTGTCCGCCCGCCATCCGCTCGGTGACGCGGGGTGCCGAGGCCGGGTCCAGGCGGCGCATCGACAGTTCGGGTATCCACGGCAGTTGGAAGAAGAACATGTACCAGGACATCAGGAACTGGCGGCTGGTGAAGAGCGCACGCATGAAGGCGGCGGGGTGGGGAACGGACAGGGCGGTCAGTGTGGCCACCACGTCCGGCCGGGCGGCGGCGAGCGTCCAGGCGACCGCGGCACCCCAGTCGTGCCCGACGACGTGCACCTTGCGGCCGTCCGGTGCGGCCGCCTCGACGAGGGCGACGACATCTTCGACGAGCTGGGACATCCGGTAGGAGAACCTGCCGCGCGGCCGGGCCCGCGGTGAGTACCCGCGCTGGTCGGGCGCCAGCGTGCGGTAGCCGGCGGCGTGCAGCAGCGGTGCGAGCAGGTCCCAGGAGCGCGCCGTCTGGGGGAACCCGTGCAGGAGCACGACGAGTTCCCCGTCGATGGGGCCCCGGTCGGCGACGTCGAAGACCAGACCGTCGCGCTCGAAGGCTGTGAGCCGTTCGTCGGTGCCGCGCCCGGGCGTCATGCGTGCACCCCCCGGCCGTGGAAGGTGTGGCCGAGGCTGTCGGGACCTCGCCCCTCAGGAGCGGGTGGCTCAGTGCGTCGGGCCGGTGTTCCGCACGTCCCCGCCGGTACGTCGGGGACGGACCCCTGACTCGGCCGGAGCCCGGCGTCGGCTTCCCGGGCCCGGCCGCCACGACGCAGATCCATGAGCACTCCAATGTGATCATTGAACACATTCATGTGAGCGCTGATTACATTGGCTCCCGGTCCGCCTGTCAAGGTGTGGTACGACTGGCTGCATGAACACCCGGGAGGCCGGCCGGCCCTACCACCACGGCTCCCTGCCGGAGACGCTGGTCGCGCACGCGGTCCAGCTGCTGGACGAGGCGGGCGCCGACGCGGTGACCGTCCGCGAGGTGGCCAGGCGGGCAGGCGTCTCCCCGTCGGCTCCCTTCAGGCACTTCCCCGACCGGGCCGCCCTGCTGACCGCGGTCGCCGAGGCCGTCGCGGTGGATTTCGGTCAGATCCAGATGGCGGCGGTCAACTCGGCCGGCTCCGTACCGTTCCGGGCCCTGGGCACCGCGTTCGTGCGGTACGCCCTCGCTCACCCGCACCGGTTCGCGCTCCTGCGCGGTGCCGTTTTCGGCGCGGACCGTACGCCCGCCCTGGACGAAGGGCATCGCGCCTTCACCCACGGCATCGTCGAGATGATCGTCGCCGGGCAGCAACGCGGCGAGCTTCGCCGGGCCGACCCGGAAGTGATCAGAATCGCCGCCCAGGCGCTGGTCTACGGGCTCTCCCAGATGTTCGTGGACGCCTACCTCGACGCGTCACGGGCCGACGCCCTGATCAACCAGGTCATCGACCTGTTCGGCCTGGGCGTCCTCGCCCCCGACGGAGACGTACGCCGGACCGCGGATGAGAGGGACTCAGAACACCGGCAGGGCGCTGAGTGAGGTGCCGTCCAGGAGGAAGACGCGGTGCGCGTCGCCCTCGATCCAGTAGCGGTCGGGGTTCTTGGGGACGCGGAACACCCAGGGCGTCCCGCCGCCGTCGGAGAGATCGATGACGTTGATCCCTGCCTCGGTCCTGCTATACGGCGACCGACCAGAACGTGTACCACGGGAGATCCACCATGCCGCCGGCCTCCGCGACCGGCAGGAACCCCGGCACCGGGAGCCGCTGGGCGCCACTCGCCTCGGCCGCTCAGCGCGTCGGGTCGGTGTCGGGGCGCGGAAGGAACGTGCACACCGTGCGGTCGCCGTTCGGCGCTGCGGGCGATGAACCGGCGTGCGGGGACGGCCTGTTCGCCGTCCGCGTCGAGCCGGACCAGATGGATGAAGGGGTTGGTCCAGGAGGGTCGTCGAGGCGTAGCCGTTCCATGTGCGAACTCCACCGGTGTGCAATGAGCCGGGTCGAGCCTACTCACGCGCGGTTCGGGTTCCGGGAATCCGGCGTGCTCGGCGCGCTGGGACAGCCCTTCCGGGCCGGCGGTCAGGTGGTCGCCGCGGGACGTGGGCTGCCGTGGAAGACCTGGCTGGTGTGCCAGGCCCGGTGGGCGGCGGCGACGGGGCGGACTCCCGGCTGGGGGCCGATGAGCGGGCGGCCCGCGAGCGTGATGACGCCCTGCCGGGCGGCGGTGCTGTGGCCGACGAAGCTCTGCGAGACGAGGATGCGGTGGCCCTCGGCGGGGTCCTCGCCGGTGCCCTCGGAGGGTGGGCCGTTGCCGGTGCCCTCGCCGAGACCGAGTACGCCTTTGTCGAACAGCTTGTGGTGCAGGGAGCACAGGCACAGCCCGTTCTCGACGTCGTCCGGTCCGTCGAACGCCCACCAGCGCACATGGGCGGCCTCCAGCCCGACCGGCACCGCACCGATCCTGCCGTCGTACCCACAGAAGGCGCACCGGTACTCGTACGCCGTGAGGACCGTCTCCCGCATGCGCCGGTCCCGCTGCCTGCGCGCGGCCGGAAGCCGTCCGGTCTCGGCCTCCTCCAGCTCCAGGCCGACGGCTTCGCACAGCTCGCCGTGGAGGGAGGGCGGGAAGTTCAGGTCGAGCAGCACCCGCGCCATCCGGCCGAGAAGGGACGGCTCCCGCCGCAGCGCGACCCGCAGCTCCGGTGCCAGCCGCCCGGCGGCGCCGGTTGCGCGGAGTTCCCTGACCCCGGTCCCGGGGCTGCCCGGCCCGCGGTCGGTGCGTACCTCCCACACGCCGTCACTCACCAGGTGGTGGAAGGGGTAGGCGGGCGTCGTCCGGTTACCGGGACCGTATTCGGAGAGCAGCCCCCGCAGGTCCTCCTCCACCGTGCTGTACCGCAGCTCGTCATCGGCGTCCTGCTGGAACCGGCTGAGCGCGTACAGGAACAGCAACGGCTTGTGCGGAGCCCGCGTCCCGCTCCTCGTCCACTGCCTCAACTGCGCGGTGCGCGCGACCCAGTCCATGGTCGGCGATCGTAACGGCGGCCGGCAGCAGTGCCCGGGCCGGATGCCGGAGGGAGCGAGGATCCGTCAACGCCGAGCGGGAGCGAGGACCCGGCACCCTCGTCCGCCGGTGCGCTCCGACTGACGTGCTACGGGTGAACATGCGGGCATTGCGATACGCCGGGGGCCGGGTACCGGCACGCTCCTGAGAGCGAGGAGCAGCCGGGGGACGCGCGGGCCATCGGCCCGCTGCCGCCGCCCTCGGCAACCGGCGTCACGGCCCCGGCGAAGCCCGGCGGACGCGAGTCGAAGGGGGCACTTCAGTGATGTTCGGTGCAGCGGGGCCAGCCGGTCAGGCGCATGCGACGGGCGAGCCGGCCGATGCGGTCGGCGTGCGGCCGGAGGGTGCCGCCGTGCCGACGGTTCCGGCCCAGCCGGGCCGCCCGCCCGGTGGGGAGCGGGAGCGCCCGGTGCCCCGCCACGTCGCGTGCGTGATGGACGGGAACGGCCGGTGGGCGCGGCAACGCTCCCTGCCGCGTACGTCCGGGCACAGGGCGGCGGAGGCGACGGTGATCGACGTCATCGAGGCGGCGCGGTCGGCGGGGGTCGAATGGCTCAGCCTGTACGCCTTCTCCACCGAGAACTGGCGGCGCCCGGGCGAGGAGATCGACTTCCTCATGCGCCTGGTGCGCCGCGTGGTGCGCAAGCACGCGCTGCTGCTGCACGCACGCGGCATCCGATGCCGGTTCCTGGGAGCCGAGGACCCCAGGATTCCGGCCCCTCTGGCCCAGGACTTCGCCGACCTGATGACGCTCACCGAGGCGAATCGCGGCATGACGCTGACCGTGGCGTTCGACCACGGCGGGCGCCAGGACATCGTCGCCGCCGCGCGGTCCCTCATCCGCGCCGGGGTGCGAGCCGATGCCGTCGACCAAGCGTGCTTCGCCGCGCATCTGCCTGTCCCCGACACGCCTGACGTGGACCTCGTCATCCGTACCTCCGGCGAACAGCGCATCTCCAACTTCATGCTCTGGCAGGTGGCCTACGCCGAGTGGATCTTCCCGCCGGTGCTCTGGCCCGACTTCCGTGCACCGCACCTTCTGGAGTGCCTGCACGAATACCGGCGCCGCGACCGCCGATTCGGCGGGGTGGCGCCGCAAGCGAATGGAGGACCTCGAAGGTGAAGGACACGGACAGCAGCCGCTCCACGCCGACCGGGCCGGATGCCGGGGGGCCGTATGAAGACACCCGCGAGGAGGCCACCGAACCGCCGGCCGAATCCCTGTTCGGCCCCGAGTCGCAGTTCCACCGCTTCTTCAACGACCCCCGCTGGGCACTGGCCGTCGTCAGAGCCACGGTGCTGGAAGCCGCCCACCCGCAGATCGGCGCGGCACTGGCCGACAACTCCTCCTTCGTGGTGCACCCGTGGCGACGGCTGAGCAACACCCTCGTGAGCCTGCAGCGCATGTTCGGAGCCGACGAACACACCAGACAGCGGGAGGCGGCGCGGCTCAACCGCCTGCACACCCGGCTGAGCGGCACGGACGCCAGGAACCAGCCCTACGACGCGATGGACCCCGAGGTGCGGGCGTGGGTGGTCGCGACGCTCTTCGAAAGCTCCGTCACCATGTGCCGACTGAGCGGACAGCCCTTGGAGCAGGTCACCATGGAACGGCTCTACGCCGAATTCCAGGCCTTCCTGGCCGCCCTGGGGGACCAGGCGGGGCATCTCCCGCCCACATTGCCCGAGTTCTGGCAGTACTACGACCGCATGGTCGCGGAGGAACTGCAGAACACGGAGGCGCTGCGGATCATCCTCTACAAGCTCTTCGAACATCTGCCGGCACCGCCGCTGCTCGCAGGGCTGCCCACCCTCTGGGCGACCGGTCGTGCGCTGGCTGGGCCGGTCATCGGCACCATCACCGTGGCCTCCCTCCCCGAGGTGTTCCGCCGCCGGGCGGGACTGCCGGAGGTCCCCGGTGCGCAGACGCTGATGCAGAGTGCCTACGTGGCCGCCCGTCTGGCCCGCTCCCTGCCCGACAACTGGGTCCAGAGCGGGAACATCGTCAATCTGCTCCAGTTGTCGCCGCACGGCGACGGCCCCCTGGCCGAGACACTCACCACCCTGCGCGCCCGGACGAGACGGGCCGGCGCCCTGTTCCGGCTGATCACACCCGTGCCGGCACAACAGGGTGCCCCGGACGATTCGGCCAGGGCCGAGAACCGGCGCGGTCCCCGCGAGTTCTTCACCGAGGTACTGGACCAGACAGGGGACGGCTATCTGGGCTGGCCCGATCTGGCCGCCATGGCCCGGGAGCTCTGCTCCCGTCTCGACCTGGACGAGCCGGAGGAGACCCGTCTGTACGACGCGTTCGCCGCCTGGTGGAAGGAACTCCAGGCGGCGATGGACAGCGACGGGGACGGCCGGGTGAGCGAGGAGGAGTACGCGGCGGCGGCCCCGTCCCTGGCAGGACCGGCGCTGATCAGGGTCGCCGAGGTCCTCTTCGGTGTCACCGACGCGGACGGCGATCAGTTCATCGACGCCGAGGAGTACCGGGCCCTGTTCAGGAGAGGCTTCGGGCGATCCGTCGTGGACGCGGAAGGGCGTTACTCCCGAAGCGCGTTCGTGCGCGACTTCCTGTCCTTCATGTCAGGACGTCAGCGTTCGACCTCGTACGATCCGCTGCTCTCCGACGCGTAGTTCCGAACGCGGAAGCCCCTCGAGTCCGCCCGAGCGGTGGGGGCTTCCGCCTTGTGCCGCTGAACGCTGAACCCCGCCGAGGGCCACACGTGCACAGGTCCGGCGACACCGCCCGGCCCGGATCGAGAGCGCGTCCAGGCAGGCGAGCCCGGTGGGCAGGGCCCCCCGGGGCTGGAGCTTCGGCAGCCCAGTTCCTTCAGGTACGGGACACCGCGTGGCGCTGAGACACCAGCGACCCTTCCTCGTGTGGCCAAGCTCTCACAGTGAATCTGTGAATTGCGAAATTCAGCAATTCATTACATGCTGTGATGGCTGTGTCGGCAGGTTCCGCGGGCACGGCGACGAGCGAAGCCCCGGTCCGTCGGGGTGACGAAAGGGGTCCACGACCGTGCCGGTTCCGCTGTATCAGGCCAAGGCCGAGTTCTTCCGGATGCTCGGGCACCCCGTTCGCATACGGGTTCTGGAGCTGTTGCAGGACGGCCCGATGCCGGTCCGTGACCTGCTGGCGGCGATCGAGGTGGAGCCGTCGGCGCTGTCGCAGCAGCTGGCGGTGCTGCGCCGCTCGGGCATCGTCTCCTCCGCGCGTGAGGGTTCGACGGTCGTGTACGAGCTGGCGGGCGGGGACGTGGCGGAGCTGATGCGGGCGGCGCGGCGGATCCTGACCGAGATGCTGGCGGGGCAGAACGAACTGCTCGTGGAGCTGCGGGAAGCCGAGGGTTCGGCGCGGTGAGCGTGTCGCCTGCCCGGTCCTGGGACACGGTGCGGTCTCTGCTGCCCGCACGCGCGGACTTCGCCGTCATGGCCCGCAATCCGCGCCGTGACCTGCTGGCCGGCCTGACCGTGGCGATCGTGGCGCTGCCGCTCGCGCTCGGCTTCGGGGTCTCCTCCGGCCTGGGCGCCGAGGCAGGACTGGCCACCGCCGTCGTCGCGGGTGCGCTCGCGGCGCTGTTCGGCGGCTCCAACCTCCAGGTATCCGGGCCGACCGGCGCGATGACGGTGGTGCTGGTGCCGATCGTTGCCCAGCACGGGCCGGGCGGGGTGCTGACGGTCGGGCTGATGGCCGGCGTGCTGCTGATCGCCCTGGCCCTGCTGAAGGCCGGCCGGTACATGCGGTACATCCCGGCGCCGGTGGTGGAGGGCTTCACCCTCGGCATCGCGTGCGTGATCGGCCTGCAGCAGGTCCCGAACGCCCTCGGGGTAGCCGCCCCCGAGGGCGACACGGTCCTGGTGGTGACCTGGAGGGCCGTCGAGGAGTTCGTACGCGCCCCGAACTGGACCGCGGTCTCCCTTGCCCTCGCTGTGGCGGCCGTGATGCTGTTCGGTGCCAGGTGGCGGCCCACCATCCCGTTCTCGATCGTCGGGGTCGTCGCCGCGACGTCGGCTGCCCAGCTCTTCCACCTGGAGGCGGCGGCGCCGATCGGTGACCTGCCGTCCGGGCTGCCCGCGCCGTCGCTCGCCTTCCTCGATCTGTCCGCACTGGGCTCGCTCCTCGCCCCGGCCGTAGCGGTCGCCGCGCTCGCAGCGCTGGAGTCGCTGCTGTCGGCCACGGTCGCGGACGGCATGACGGTGGGCCAGAAGCACGACCCGGACAAGGAACTCTTCGGGCAGGGCATCGCGAACCTGGCCGCCCCGCTGTTCGGCGGAGTGCCTGCCACCGCGGCGATCGCCCGTACCGCCGTCAACGTCCGCAGCGGGGCGGGTTCCCGCCTCGCCGCCCTGACCCACGCCGCCGTCCTCGCGGTGATCGTGTTCGCCGCCGCCCCGCTCGTCTCCAGGATTCCGCTGGCCGCGCTCGCCGGGGTGCTGCTGGCCACCGCGATCCGCATGGTCGAGGTCGGCGCACTGCGGGCGATGGTCCGGGCGACCCGCTCGGACGCGGTCGTGCTGGTCCTGACCGCCGTGGCCACGCTCGCCCTCGACCTGGTCTACGCGGTCATCATCGGCCTGGTCGTCGCGGGCGCCCTGGCGCTGAGGGCGGTTGCCAACCAGGCCCGGATGGACCAGGTCGACTTCAGGGCTGATCTGCCGGGCGAGCACAGCGAGGAAGAACACGCGCTGCTGGCCGAGCACATCGTCGCCTACCGCATCGACGGCCCGGTGTTCTTCGCCGGTGCCCACCGCTTCCTCCTGGAGCTCTCCGACGTCGCCGACGTCCGCGTGGTGATCCTGCGGATGTCACGGATCACGACGATGGACGCCACCGGGGCCCTGGTCCTCAAGGACGCCGTGGAGAAGCTGAACCGGCGCGGCATCGCCGTACTGACCTCCGGCATACGTCCCGGTCAGCGACGCGCCCTCGAATCAGTCGGCGCGCTGGACCTGCTGCGCCAGGAGGGCCGTGAGTACGCCACGACACCGGAGGCGATCGCCGGGGCCCGCGCCCACCTGCACCAGGCCGGGCTCCTGCCCGCCGCACCCGTATCCGCACCCGTATCCGCACCTGCACCCGCACCTGCACCCGCATCCGCACCCGTCACCTCACCCGTCACCGAAGAGGCTCCCCGATGACCACGCCCGTCTCCTGCCGCATGATCGAGTTGCTGGCGGGCGGTGCCGGCTGGACGGTGACCGTGACCGGCCCGGCCGGGATGATCACCGATCCGGACGAGGCGGGCCACTACCGCCGCACCCTGCACGGCTGGGCGCACGGGCCGCACGGGCCGCACGGGCCGCACGGGCCGCACGGGCCGCACGACAGCCTGGTGCGCATCCGCCCGCAGACCGTCGCGGGGTCCCGCCCGGCCCACGCCGAGGCAGCCCGGTGAGAGGCCGGCTCGAAACTCTTCCGTTGCGGCACGTACTGACCCTGCCCACGACGGGCTCCGCAGTGCGGATCGCGCGAGAGACCACCGAGCAGGTCCTGACCGAGTGGGGCGTCAGCAGACTTCACCCCACGGTCGATCCGGCGCTGCTGATCCTGTCCGAGCTGGTCACCAACAGTGTCCGGCACGCCGCCCCGGTGTCCCCGACCGTCACCGTGATCTACGCAGCCGGTCCGGACACGTTCGCGTTCGCCGTGCACGACCGACACCCCTACCAGCCCCAGCTCTTCTCGGCGATCACGCACACGAGCGGCAGCGGGCTGGGCACCGTCATGGAACTCACCCTCGGTCTCGGCGGCACCGCCGTCATCAGGAGCGACGGGGACGGCAAGGGCAAGAGCATCTGGATCACCCTCCCACTTATGAAAGATCCCCGCGCGAAAGGCCGAGGCAGCAGCCGATGACCATTGAGTGGCGCTACACCACCCACCCCGACCTGGGCGTTCTCTCCCTGGCCGGATACCTCGGCCCCGAGGCCGTCGCCCGGTTCACCGGCGCGGTCGGCTGGGTACTGGCCCGTGGCACCGGTCCTGTCATCCTGGACCTGACCGAACTGCGCGGCTGGTCGACGGGCGGACAGCTGGCGGTCGCCGAGGCTGCCGGACGGCTCGCCGACATCGGCCGGAGTCTGGAACTCGCCGCGATCCCCGCGGACGGCTCCCTCGTCCCCGATCCCGGGCGGCCACCGATCCCCGTACACGCAGATCTGCCTGCCGCCCTCGCCACGCACCAGTCGGTGGCCGGGAAGAAGCAGCGGCAGTGGAGCAGCGACGAGTGGCCCAGCGCGTAGGCCGGCCCCCCGGGGCCTGGCGTAAGAGATGCACAGGAACGATCAAGCAAGGAATCACCATGAGCGATGTGACCGAGATGCTGCCGCCGTGCCCCGAGTGCTCCGGCGTGTACACCTACGAGATGGGCGCGCTCCTGGTCTGTCCCGAATGCGGCCATGAGTGGTCGCCCGCGTACGCCGGACCCGCAGGCGGCGCCGAGGACGACGGACTGATCAGGGACGCGGTCGGTAACGTACTCGCCGACGGCGACACGGTGACGGTGACCAAGACCTTGAAGGTCAAGGGCAGCCCGAGCGGAATCAAGGCCGGCACCAAGGTACGCAACATCCGGCTGGTGGACGGTGTGGACGGCCACGACATCGACTGCAGGATCGATGGCTTCGGGGCCATGCAACTCAAGTCCAGCGTGGTCAGGAAAGCCTGACCGGGAGTCTCGGCACGCGGCGGCGGGACGAGCGATGCGCCGCCGCGTGCGACCTCCCATGCGCGCCTTTCGGCCTTGCTAATCTTGGCAATTCCCGAGGTCACGACCTTGGCGTGAGGGCGCGAGGATGTCCCCATGGCGAAGAGTTCTGAGGTGGATGCGATGCATGGCACTCGCACGACAGTGACCGTCCGGCCCCCCCGGCCGGCCGGTGGGCCGGCGTGGGGCGGGGTCCGGCCGGTGAGCGCGCCGCTGTACCAGCTGAAAGCGGAGTTCTTCAAGACCCTCGGACACCCGGTGCGTATTCGCGTGCTGGAACTCCTCAGCCGGCGCGAGCACGCGGTCTCCGAGATGCTGTCCGAGATCGGCATCGAAGCGGCCCACCTCTCCCAGCAACTGGCCGTCCTGCGCCGGGCCAACCTGGTCGTCCCCCGCCGCGAGGGCTCCGCCGTCTTCTACTCGCTGACCAACCCACAGGTGGCGGAGCTGTTGCGGGTGGCGCGAACCATCCTGTCCGGCGTGCTGACGGGCCAGGCCGAACTGCTGGCCGATCTTCAGGCCGCCGAACCTGACACCGTGCCCGAGCGGCGCGGGTCAGCGCCTCGGTGACGGCGGTCCGGATCCTCTTCCGCGCTCACTGAAGGGGCCCTTCAGAGCCCAGCGGCTCGCTCTTCCGGCTGCCAGTCCGCCTCGGACCAGCCGTGCTCCACGAACCCGTCGGGAACCTGCCCACAGGCTGCCTGCGGCGCTGGGCTGCCCGCCCTGGGAGCTGGGGCCGTGCGTCGAGTGCGGCCGGCTGATGCGCCGGTACGGGCGCGAGGCGGCATGTTCTGCGGCGTGTGCCGTGCGCTCCTGAGCGGTAGGCAGGTGGCAGCGGTGCGTCGGCGGCAACTGCAACCACCGACGCCGAAGGGTCCCGTAGCGGTGGGGCCTTCGACGTATCGCCCGGTGAGAGCAATGGCGCAGGATACGAGATTCGAACTCGTGAGGGGTTGCCCCCAACGCGCTTTCCAAATGTTCGTCTGGGGGTTCGTGGTTCAGACGTGGTCGTGGGTGTCCTGACCAGCCGTGGAGCGGACTGTCAGCGGCGTCCGGACACAGCTGAACGTAGGTGAATGAGACCAGAACTGAGACCACGAGGTGACGGGTGAGCGGCTCGCGTCGTTCGGCGAGTGCTGCAGCCCCCAGGTCAAATTCCTACTTGTTTGATAATGTCGGGCCCATGGGCGAGATTCCTTACAGCGTCGGCGAAGGGCCGGCCACCAGGGTCAGCCTCTCCCTCCCCGAGGGGACGGCGGAGGCGATCCGCCGACGGGTCGGCAGGCGTGAGTTCTCCGCGTTCATCACCGAAGCGGTGGAGCGCGAGCTGCGCGGTCAGATCTTGGACGAGTACCTGGCCGACTACGAACGTCGGCAGGGACCGATCTCCGAGCACGAGCAGGAGCGGGCACGCAGGGTCTTCGACGAGGTGTTCGCCGAGGAGGGGCAGTGGCCCGCCGCAAGCTGAGCCACGAAGGCACCCTCGTTCTCGACTGTGAGGGCCTGTCGAAGTTCGTCAGTGATCAGGAGCCCGTCGTCGCCCTCATCGCCGAAGCCCGCAAGCGGGGCATGGAGGTGGTCATCAGCGCACTCACCATCATCGAAGCGGTGCATCGCCGGACCGACAAGGCGCGGCTCGCCTGGGTCCTGTCCGGCGTGCGGATCGTGCACATCGGCGACGAGGAGGCCAAGGCCGCCTCAGCCATGCTGATCAACGCTGGGCTGCATGGTCACAAGTACGCCATCGACGCTGCCGTGGCCGAGACAGCGCTGCGTCAGCGCCGCCCGGTCGTCATGCTCACTTCGGACATCGACGACATGACGAAGCTCTGCGGCGACAGAGTGCGCCTCGTCGCCGTGTAGTCGACGCCCAAGACCCGAACGCCGGGGACGGAAGGTCGGCCTGTACGTTCTTGCCCGAGCGCGGCGGGGCCAGTGGGCCAGTCGGCAGCGCCCAGGGCCGTGAACGGCTGCGTGGCCGGACGCCTCGTCTGTCATGGTGCCGCGAGGTGCAGCAGCCGCGTGTTGGCCTCGTCCGGCGCGAAACGGTCAGGGGTGAATTCCCTGGCGGACCGAAGGCCGAGCCACACCAGCATGGCGTGGTGTTCCTCATGCGCAGGGTCGGCGAGGACCACTTTGAGATCGCTGTAGCCGGGGGCGCCGCCGCAGTCCTCGGGCGGGCACGCCCCGGCACCGTCCACGCAGTGCGGATAGTGAAGCCCGGCTGCGGCTGTCTGGAACTGCTCCACGGTGACGAGGTGCTCCCAGGAGTCCCCGAAGTCGTACGTGTACACGAAGTGGGCACCCGGCTTGAGCAGGGCGCCCAGTGTGGCGGTGCGCTCGTCACGGAATCCGAGTTCGCCGTCGGGACGGCCGTACCGGACGCCGTCGATGGTGAACGCGTGCATGTGGCAGTTCTGCCAGCCCATTGCCTCCTGGATCACGGAGTGAAGCCGGTCCAGGCGGATCGAGGCGGGCACCAGCAGCTGCCGCCAAACCCGGGGGTCGTCCACGTCGGCGAGCTCGACGAGGATCCGCAACACCGCGTCGCCGGGCTTGGGCTCGCCGCGCATCCAGGCCGTCCCGATGCGACCGTTCGCCGTCAACTCGGCGGTTTCCTGCGTGAGATGGACGGGAGGTGAGGGCCTCCAGAACCCGTTGGACGTCGTGGTCGCCCGCGGTGCGCAGATGCTTCAGACGGTCGGGGGACAGGTCGTCGAGCACGTACAGCGGGCTGACCGCGTGCCACACCACTTCGTACAGGTCACTGAGCGGCACCGGGGCCGTGGCCGCGTACAGCCGGTGCAGCAAAGCCCGCAGGCCCCGGTCGTACTCGTGCGAGAGCAGAGATTCCAGCCAGCCGGAGACCGTCACGGCCCGGCCGATGTGCGGCAGCGCGGAGAGCAGGGCGCCACGCAGTTCGTCGGAGTTGTCCAGCAGTTTGGCGTTCTTCTTCACCGGCAACAGGCGCCCGCCCGCCGTCCGCAGCAGTCGTGCCGCCTTCGCCCACTCGACCAGCAGGGTGAGGTGGTACAGCTCCTCGCTGGACTTCGTCCTGAACGTACGGTCCCCGATCACCGGGTCCATCCGGTCGCCGGTGTCCAGAACCTCCACCAGTGCTCGCGCGTCGGCAAGCGTCACACGGCCGGTCTGGGTCAGCTTGCGGCCCGTGCCGACCCAACCGACCAGCGCTCGCACCTGCTCGATGGTCCTGCCCACGCTCTCACCCATGCTGACCTGCCCGTTCCGGTTCGTGTCGCGTATCGCCCGACCCAAGGATGGCAGCACCGCCGGCGCACCCGGTGCTTTGCACGGGGCGACGCGGAAGGGGCAGACTGTGACGGTGGCAACGTGCGACGAGGAACTACTGGCCCGGGTCCGGGAGATGAGGGAGCGCGGCAGCGCGCCGAAGCAGATCGCGAAGGTGCTGGGGCTGCGCCCGTCCCAGGCCACCGCGCTGGTCAGACGGGTCGCCGAGGAGGCACTGGCGAACATCGAGCCGGATCAGCGGCCGGTGGTGGGCTGTTGGGTCAACGCGGGCTGGAGCACGGGACTGGACCTGGCCAAGGCCCCGGAGTGGGCGGCGGCCGACGCCCTCGGCCAGGAGCCCGACCCGGGCACGGGCGGCTTCGCCCAGATCCTCCTGGCCCGCCAGGAACGTGCCAGCAGGGTGACCGTCACCGGGTTCCTGGTGGACGTGTACTGCCTAGGAGTCAAGAACGTCACCGATCCCGAGGTGATGGGGGCCGGATCCCTGACAACTTACGTACCGATGTACTACTCGGCCTTCGATCATCGGCCGCTGCCGATCGGCGTAGAGCAGGCGCAGACGATCGTGCACGGTGCGGTCGCCTACGCCCGCGGTCTTGGCTTCGAGCCCGCGGCCGGCTTCGCCGACGCCGCGGTGCACCTGGGTGCCCCGCCCGGCGACCGGCCCGTCATCGGCTTCGGCCGGGACGGCAAGCCGTTCTACCTCTCCGGCCCCTACGACAACCCGCGCAAGGTGGTCCAGACCCTCGAGCGCACCTGCGGTCCGGACAACTACGACTACCTTGCCCATCTGTAGGAACGGGATGTGAGCGGCACGAAGCGGGCGTCGCCTGCCCCCCTCGTGCCCAGCGCGCACCCGCGCCTTCGCGGGCCTTGAAGAACGGAGACCGGAGCGCCAGGTCATACCTTCTTGACGACGATCGACTCCGGGACCAGCCTCTCCAGGTCGTCCACGTCCGAGGTGAAGACGGTGACCTGCCCCTTCTGCTGACGCGCGACGACGGCGAGTATCGCGTCGATCGCGTACTTGTGGCCGTGCAGCTTGGCGTCCGCCAGCAGGCGGCGGGCCTGGCGGGCTTGGTCCTTCCCGATGTCAGCGACTTCGAGCCGGGAAAGCACCCAGTCCCAGCGCTGCTCGGTGGTTCGGCCGTCGTACGCCTCTGCCAGCGTCACCGGAGACGTGACGACCTCGGCTTCACCCCGTGCTGCGAGGTCGAGCCACGCGATCATCTTCCGGTTGCCGCGCACGGCCAGGGACAGGGCTTCGCAGTCGAGTACGAAGACGCGCAGTGGCCGCTGCCCGGG
Source organism: Streptomyces finlayi (assembly GCF_014216315.1). Classification (NCBI taxonomy): domain Bacteria; kingdom Bacillati; phylum Actinomycetota; class Actinomycetes; order Kitasatosporales; family Streptomycetaceae; genus Streptomyces; species Streptomyces finlayi. The sequence continues at coordinate 3,600,078 of NZ_CP045702.1, read as the reverse complement.
CTCAACGGACCGCTTCTTCACGCGGCTTCTCCGGCGCCGTGCGTTCCGGTGGCGCGCCGGCGTTCATGCTCGGCGTCGAGGTCCTCCAACTCGTCGAACGCTGTGGCGCGCTCTTCGTCGGTGAGGGGACCGTGTTCCTCCTGCAGCCAGTCCGACAGCTCCCGCAGCCGGTCCCGGTCGCGCTTGAAGCGCAGCGCCTCGGCGACGTACGCCGACATCCCCCGTTCTGCCGCCTCCGCACGGATCTCGTCCAGGAGGTCCTCGGGAATCGTCACCGTTACCTTCTTCGTCGCCATACAAGCGACCATACTCTTGGTATCGCACCCCTTACCGGTGCATCGACCGCCTGGCCCACGACCGCCTGGTGGGCGGTCAGGCGGTCGCGGCGGGACGTGGGCTGCCGTGGAGACCGTGGCCTGAGCAAGGGCGGCACCCCAGGTTGACGCCGGCGCGAACGACGTCGGCCTCATCGAGCCCGGGGAATTCGTCCGTATGGCCGTGGCGCGCCCAGTGACCGGCTCCCCGGACGTCTCACTCGAGGCGGGGCCGCTCAGGTGGCAACCGGGGCCTGCGGAGAGTTAGCCGCTCGGCCCCGTTGCGCGTTCACGCCTATCGTGGAGCAGCAGCACAGTGTCCGTCGGCGCCGAGGTGGGCAGCACATGAGGAAACCCCAGATCGACTACGCGGCGGTCTTCCACGCCCTGCCCGGAATGGTGGCCCTGCTCACTCCTGGCCTGGTGTACGTCGACGCCAACGAGGACTTCACCCGGCTGGCCGGGCGCACCCGCGAGCAACTTCTGGGCCGCTACATCTTCGACGTCTTTCCCGAGAACCCCAATGACCCGGCTGCGACCGGCATGCGGGAGACCCGGGCGTCGATGCTGCGCGTGGTGGCCACCGGCGAGCGCGACACCATGGCGCTGTTGCGCTACGACATCGAGGATCCCGGGCGGCCCGGCCACTGGGTGGAACACTTCTGGAGCCCCGTCAACGCGCCCGTGGTGGGCCCGGACGGGCGGGTGGTGCTGATCGTGCACCGGGTGGAGGAGATCACCGAACTCATCCGCGCCCGCGGCGGTACGGGCAGCGACAGCAGCCGGGCCCGCGTGCTGGAGGCGGAGCTCTACACCCGCGCCCGTGAACTCCAGGAGGTCAACGAACGTCTTCGGGGGGCTCATGCGCGCGAGCGCGAGGTCGCCCTGGCTCTGCAGGAGGCGATGCTGCCCGCCCCGATGCCGGTCGGGCACCACAGGGCAGCAGTCCGCTACCGGCCCGCCGTCAGCGCCCTGAACGTGTGCGGCGACTGGTACGACCTGGTCGACCTGCCTGGGGACCGCATCGCGGTCGCCGTAGGCGACGTGGTCGGCCATGGCCTGGGAGCTGCCTGCGTGATGGGGCAGCTGCGCAGCGCGTTGAGCGCGGCTGCCCGTGTCACCGTCGGCCCGGCCCAGGCCCTGGAAGCCCTCGGCCTGTATGCCTGCCACGTCGACGGTGCCGAGTCGACCACTGTGGTGAAGGCCTTCATCGACTGGGACACTCACACTCTGACGTACAGCAGCGCGGGCCATCCTCCGCCCGCTCTGCTCCACCCGGACGGCACCGTGATCTTCCTCGACCAGGCGACCGATCCGCCTCTCGGTGCGCGTCCCGAACACGTCCCGCGGCCGCAGGCCAGTATGGCCTTCGCCGGGGGAGCCACCCTGGTCATGTACACCGATGGTCTGATCGAGCGCCGCGACGAGGACATCGACGTCGGCCTGGCCCGCCTCGCGGACTCCCTCATCCGCCATGGGAAAGCCCACCCCGAGGCCCTGGCCGACGCGCTCCTGGCCGACCTGCTCCCAGCCACCGGTGACACCGACGACACGGCGCTGGTCATCATCCGCCTCTGATCCGTCTCCTCCACGGCCACGCCACGACGGAAGAAGAATCGGAGGCATGTCCGATTTGGCTCTTCGGGCAGTTCTGTCAACGTGGTGAGTGCCATGCGCCACACATCCCGCGGCTCTGCCCGCGAAGGCACCGCCGGGGCCCTGACGCCGAACGGCGACCCCGTTCTCACTGCTCGGTTCGCTGTCCCCAGTGTGCCCGAGACGTTCATCCGCAAGACCCGCCTGGCAGATCGCCTCACCCGCGCCCTGGCCGGTCCGGGCCGTTTGGTGTTGGTGAACGGGCCGGCGGGGGCGGGCAAGACGCTGCTGGTCGCCGACTGGGCCGGCACGCCGCCTCTGCCGGGCCGGGTGGTGTGGCTGACGGCGGAGTCCGGTGACAACGCCCCCGGAATCTTCTGGGCCTACGTACTGGAGGCCCTGCGCCACCACGGGCTCACCCTCCCCGACGGCATCGCTGGTCCCGCTCGCCCCGGCGAGGTCGACGACTCGCTCCTGTCCCAGCTCGGGCTGCGCCTGGTCATCATCAGCCGTACCGAGCCGCTGTTGCCACTGCACCGGTACCGCACCGCCGGCGAAGTGGCCGAGATCCGCGATGCCGACCTGGCGTTCCTGCCCGAGGAGACGGCCGAGCTGGCGAGCCGACACGGCATGGCCCTGTCGGACGAGGGTGCTCGCGCGCTTACCGAGCGGACCGGTGGGTGGGCTGCAGGGCTACGCCTGTGCATCCTCGCTGCGCAGGGGGCGGATGACCCGGAGAGTTTCCTGAAGGAGTTCGAGACGGGGCAGAGCGCGGTCGCGGACTTCCTTCTGGCCGAGGTGCTTCAAGCCCAGTCCGCCGTGAGCCAGGACCTGCTGTTGCGGACCAGCATCTGCGAGCGGATCCATCCCGGCCTGGCGAACTCCCTCACCGGGCGGGACGATGCCGCTCTCGTTCTCTCGGAACTGCGGCGCGCGAACGCGCTCGTCGAGCCCCTCGGTCATTCGTGGTACCGGCTGCATCCCCTGTTTCGCCGAGATTCTGCGTGCCCACCTGAACACCAGGTACCCCGGGCTGGAGCGCGAACTGCACGGCACGGCCTCCCTATGGCTGAGCGATGCCGGGCTGCTCACGGAGGCCCTGCCGCACGCCGCCGCCGCGGGGGACTGGGCGTTCGCGGCGGACCGGCTCGTTGACGGCCTGGCGATCGGGCAGCTCTTCACAGGGCTGGACGCGGACCGCCTCGGCGAGTTGTTCACCGGGATGGCGCCGGACACGCCGGGCCCCGCCGCCGGTTCGCGCTGCCTGTGAACTGGCTCGGTACGACGTCGACCGGGGTCTCGCGGACCTGGACCGTGCCGAGGCGCACCTGCCCCCGGTCGAGGCACAGGACGCGTCGGCCGCCCATCTGAGCTGCGCGTTGCTGAGGGTGTTGGCCGGCCGGCTGCTCGGCTCGGCGGACATGGCCGAGGCCGCTGCCCGGCGTGCGGAGGAACTCGGCGGACGGGAGGTCCTCTCGGAGCGTCTGGAGGCGCATCCGGAGATTCGTGTGCTGAGGCTCGCTGTTCTGGGATCGGCTCAGCTGTGGGCGGGCCGCTTCGACTCGGCCCGAGCGGCACTGGCCGCTGCGGTAGAGGCGTCCGACGGGCCCTCGACGGCCCTTTTCCGGCACGATTCCCTGTGCAGGCTCGCCCTGATCGACTTTCTGGGGGGATGGCCGGGCCGGGCCGAGGCGCGGGCGCGGCAGGCGATTGCCGAGGCGGAGCGGTTCGGCCTGCCGCCCTCGGCGCGCACCTCTCTCGGGCAACTGGTGCTGGCTGCCGTCGAGATCGAGCGCGACGATCTCGCCTCCGCCCGGACGCACCTCCGCCGGGCGGCCCTGCCATCTATCCGCTTCCTCGACCCGGTCATCATGTCCGGGCTGACCGTCACGCGCTCGCGGCTGCTGCTTGCCGGGGGTGACCCCGTCAAGGCCCTCCATGTCCTCGACGACATACAGGAGATGCCGGCCATCGCGATGCCCTCACCGTGGGTGGACGCCCAGGTGGCGCTGGCCGCGGCCGCCGCGCACATGAGCCGGGGGTACACGCTGGCCGTCGTAGTGGACGGCAGCGGCTTCATCGCCGCCTGGGTCGCCGGCTTCTCCCTCGGTCTCGCCCTGCGCCGCTTCCGGGCCGCCTCCGGCGACCGGGCCGCTGGAGGCGGCCGAACACTCCGCCGACTTCACCGAGCACCTCGGCGGGCTTCTGGCATCGGTCAGCCTGCTCGTCTTCGGCGCGGTACTCCTCGGTCCGACGCTGGAGGACCTGAGCTGGCGGATCGTCGGGTACGCGGTGCTCAGCCTGACCGTCGTCCGGATGCTGCCGGTGGCCGTCGCGCTCGTCGGCAGCGGGCTCCGGCTGCCCACGGTGGCGTACATCGGGTGGTTCGGGCCACGCGGTCTGGCGTCCGTCGTGCTGGGGCTGCTCGTCCTGGAGGAGCACGTCCGCGGTGTGGGGCTGCTGGGCAGGGTGGTCGCGGTCACCGTCGGCCTGAGCGTCCTTCTCCACGGCGTCTCGGCCGTCGCCCTCGCCGCCCGGTACGGCCGCTGGATCGAGAGGACCACGGCCACGGGCCGGGCGCTGCGTGAGGGGACGCCCGTCCCCGAGGCCGCCCAGCGGCGTATCACCGCTCGATGACGCCGTACGCCTGCTCCGCGGGGCGGTGTGCCGCTCCAGGGCTCTGTCACCCGTCATGGGTGAGGCGAGACGGGCCGTCCCTGGCGATGGTGGAGGGGCAACCGGTCAGGACTCGGGGCAGCGAGGAGAACCGTCATGGCCAAGCCCTTCAAAGGGAAGATCGCCCTCGACATCCGTGACGCGCAGCCGGACTGGGCGCCGTACCTCGCGCCGAAGGCACCCGAGAACGCCCCGAACGTGCTCCTGATCGCGTGGGACGACGTCGGCTACGGGACGATGGACTGCTTCGGCGGTCCGGTGCGAACGCCGACGATGTCGCGGATCGCGGACATGGGGGTGCGCTACTCGAATTTCCACACCACGGCGCTGTGCTCCCCGACCAGGGCCTCGCTGCTGACCGGCAGGAACGCGACGTCGAACGGGATGGCGACGATCGCCGAGTTCAGCTCCGGCTTCCCCGGCATCTCGACCCGCATCCCGTTCGAGAACGGATTCATATCGGAGGTGCTGGGCGAGCGCGGCTACAACACGTACTGCGTCGGCAAGTGGCATCTCACCGCCGGCGAGGAAATCAACATGGCCGCGTACAAGGGTTCGGGGCTTCGCTCACCGATCCTGTGGCCCCGGGACGGCAGACCCAGTTCTACGCGATGCTGGGCCAACGGTCGATCTACCACGAAGGATGGCTGGCCTGCACCGTGCACCCGCCGCTGAGTGGCTGGGGCAACTTCGCAAGCGACGTATGGGAGCTCTACGACCTCACCACCGACCGCGCACAGTCGACGGACCTGGCCGCACGGGAACCGGCCCGGCTCGAAACCCTCAAGAGCCTCTGGTACTACTACGCGGGCATCTGCAACGGGCTGCCGCTGGACGACCGCAGCGCCCTGGAACAGGTGCTGGCCGAGCGCCCGCACGGAAGCCCCGAGCGCGACCGCTACGTCTACTACCCCGACTCCGCGGCGGTGCCCGAACAGTCCGGCGTGGTGACCAGCGGGCGGTCGTACACCATCGCCGCCGGGGTGGACATCGGGTCGACCGAAGCCGAGGGTGTTCTCTACGCCCACGGCGGTGTGGCCGGCGGCCACAGCCTCTACGTCAAGGACCATCGCCTGCACTACGCGTACAACTGGGTCGGCAGCAACCTCCAGGTGGTGGACGCGGATCGGGAGATTCCGCCGGGCAAGCACGTGCTCACGGCAGAGTTCGCAGCGAGCGGACGGAGCAGCGACCCCGCGATGCCCGGCGCCGCGGGCACCCTCACCCTCTACATGGACGACCAGGAGGTGGGCCGCGACGACATCGTCACCCAGCCGGGCTCCTTCTGCGTCGTAGGGGACGGGATCTGCGTGGGCCGTGACGACGCCTCGCCCGTCACCCCCGATTACCAGGGGCCGTTCCCCTTCACCGGAGGCACGATCAACAAGGTCGTCGTCGACGTCTCCGGCGAACGCTACGTCGATCACGAGGCGCAGGTGCGCGGCTGGTTCATGATCGACTGAACGTGGGACGCCCACGGACAAGGAGCCCTGGAGGAACGGAGTGGACGATGGCCGGGACATCGGAAGGGGCGGAGGGCGTCAACCCCCCGGCGAGTCGAGCGCGCCCGTGCCCGACACTCCGGTCCAGATGACGCCCGACGCGTTCGAACGATCCGGTCCGGACCCCGAGACGTACCTGCTGACCCGGATCGCGGCGCCGGCGGCCATGGGCGCCTCCCCCGCTTCGTACCTGCTCAACGTCGGCGCCGCCGCCGACATCGGCGTACCCCTGGAAGGGATCCGGGGCACGCTCGTGGCCATTGCCCCCCGTGTTACGTCCGCGAGACAGCCGGCAGTGGGGCGGGGCCCGGGAACGAGGCGGATCAACTCGCCAAGCCCTCCGAGATCCGTGCCATGGGCGACATTGCCGACGCTGAATTCCAGCGTGCCAAGGAGAAGATCCTTCACTGACCCGGCTTCTCCACTGACCCGGGGAAATGGAGCCGCGCCGACTGCTCGCAGCAGTCGGCGCGGCGTCGTGATGCTTCCTCAGGCGTTCGCGGCCGACAGTCTTCCGGCGCTGATGGCGTCGACGAGTGCCTGGTGGTCCCGCTCGTTCTGATCGGCGTAGCGCTCGGCGAACGTCACCAGCGCCCGGTCGAAGGAGTCGCCGCCGCCCATATAGGCGGCGATGGCGATGCGGTCGCCGGACCTGGCGTGGGCGCGGGCCAGCGTCGCACCGCACAGAGCACCGAACGTCCGCATGCCCCGCGGCACCATGTCCTCGGCCACGGCGACGCCCTTCCAGTCCCGCAACTGCCGCACGTAGAAGTCCCGCCGTTGGCCGTCGATCCCCTCGACCTGTTCCCAGCCCAGGAAGATGTCGCTGGTGGCCTGCATCAGCCGCTGCCCGGAGACGACCCTCTCGCCCTGTGTCGAATACGTGCCGCCCCCGACATGGGGCGCCAGTACCGACTCGTCTGCCTCCTTGGCCTGGAGGAACAGCGGGTCCTCGTCGTCCCGTCCCAGCAGGAGCACGATCCAGCAGCGGGTGCCCACACTGCCGACCCCCACGACCTTGCGCGCCATGTCGGCCACCCGGTACTGCTCCAGCAGGAACCGCCGGTCCGACTGGAGGGTCCTGCCGTAGCGCTCGATCAGCCGGCTGATCTGCTGCTCCAGCCGACCGCGCCGTTCGTCCGGCAGCAGGTCCTCAAGGGGCGTGATGAGCGGCGGATCGGGGATGATCCGGCGCTCGCCGGCGACGACGTGGGTGAGCTTGTCGAAGACCTGAACGGTGTCGTGCGAGCGCGCCTTCGCCACGGCCTGCGCCCAGCGTTCACGGCCCCGCGCGGACAGGTCCGCCCCGAACCGGCCCCGTACCCATGCCACGTCGAACTGGGCGTACCAGACAGCCAGGTTGCCGATGCCGGCGAAGGCGCGCACGCTCTCGCGATAGGACCGCACGGTGGCCCGTACGATCTCGGCGCGCTCCTTGGTGCTGAAGCCGTTCGAACGGCTGGCGATGACGAGGCTGGCGGCCAGGCGCTTGACGTCCCACTCCCATGGGCCCGGCAGCGTCTCGTCGAAGTCGTTGATGTCGAACATGAGCCGGCGCTCGGGTGAGGCCAGCAGCCGGAAGTTCAACATGTGAGCGTCGCCGCACAGTTGGGCCCGCAGGCCCGTCCGCGGTGTGTCCGCGAGGTCCGACGCCATGATGGCGGCGGCCCCGCGGTAGAACCGGAACGGCGACTCGGACATCCTTCCGTAGCGGATCGGCACGAGCTCGGACAGCCGTGTCGCCGATTGCTTCTCGATGATCTCCAACGGGTCCGTCCGCTGGGGCCCCGGAGAGAACTCGGCGTGGCTGGAGCGGGGCACGGAGGCCCGCGCCGCCTTGCCCAGCGCGGCCCGCTCCTGCGGAGTGTGGCGCCGCAACCCGCGCCCGTTCCGGTGGTTCTCGGTCATGGCAGCAGCTCCTGGGGATGGTCGGCCCCACCAGGGCGAAGGGCCGTCAATAGTGGATTGACCGCTCCGATGCGCGGCAGGCCGCAAGCCGTGTCGCAGCCGTCATCGCGACCGCGCCCTGACGGGAACTGTCTCGGGGCGAGCTTCGCCCCGCTGTATCGGAGGTCCGCCAGACGGCTCGTGCCGACGGGTGGGGAGCCCATAGGCTTCCTCGGCAACGTATCCCCGGAGGGGGCTAGCGGCGAGCCGGGTCAGTGAGCGGCGGAACCGGCCCGGGAGGCGGCGGGCGGTGCGGAGTCATCGTCCAGGAATTCGCGGATCGCGAAGCCCGCCAGGATGATCACCGCGGTCCACACCACGACCGCCGTCGTCGGGTAGTTCCAGGTGAACAGAACGACCGCGGCGACGACCAGGATGGCCACCCCGATCCAGCGCTTGAACCGATGGACGAACCGCCCGACCGCACCGAGACGAAGCCCTGCCGATGTCGCGACGTCGCGCAGGGCGCCGATGCTTCTCCGGCAGCCGGTGCGTGTGAGGACGGCGATCCGGGAAGGTCCGGCGAGGAAGGCGCCGATGGCGGTGAAGAGGGCGACCGCGGCGAGCGCCCTGACGCCGGCACGCAGGAACTTCACCAGGGCGTCGTACACGGTTCCTGCCGCGGCCTGGGACGCCCCGGGCGGCAGATGGTCGAGATAGACGTCACGGGCGACGGTGAGGCCGATTCCGAGAACCAGCATGGCGACGAACACGGCCAGCGCGGCCCCGATGAGCGCGTGCCGGCGGTTGAACGCCACGTACACTCCGGCGGCCGCGATCAGCAACGCGATGACGGGCAGCCAGCCGCCGAGGATCTCCAGCACGCGCACGTAGGTCTTGACCTTGCCGACATCCTCCGACGCGAACACGACGAAGTTCGTGTGGACGGCCGGGATCTTCGCGGCGGGCGAGAAGCCGGCATCGACCAGCTGGTCCTTCACCTGGGCGACGATCGGACCGAGGTCGATGACGACCTGGTTGTTCTCCAGCCTGACCGTGCTGTCGGACTGGCCTGTCAGGGCCTTGTCCAGCGCCGTGTGCGCCCTGCGGTTGGCGTTCACCCAGACGGTCTCGAAGGCACTGCTGGTGACCACCTGTTCCACCGTGCTGCTGACCAGTCGCTTGAGACCGCTGGCGATCGGTTCGTCCAGATCGCCCAGCAGCGTGGCCACCCGTGGCGGGACGCCCTTCTCCGCGGCCGCGTCCGTCAGCTGCTTGACCAGTGCGTCCACATCGACCTGCGCCAGCACGGCATCGGTGACCCGGTTGGTGACCGCCTGCTGCACATCGGGATCGCTTGCCAGGGGGCCGACGGTGGCGACGTAGGGCCGTGTCCTGCACGATGCTGTTCGCCCACACCGCCACGACGGACAGCAGCGACAGCAGCGCGGCGAAAAGGATCAGCAGGACCGAGCCCAGCGATCGAAACGGGTGACGCCGCGCCGCCCTGGGCGGTCCGGCACCCTCCAGGGCGTTCACCCGCTGCCGCAGTCCGTCCAGCTCGCTGTGCTCCCGGGCCGAGAGCTGCTCGTCACCGCTGTCGCTCATGGCCACCAGCAGATCCGTGCGGCCCGCAGCACGCGACCTGAGCGAACCAGGCGGGTGAACGGCCTGCCGAGATGCGACGGCTGTGGTCCGATGATGCAATTGGCGTTCGTGATGGGGGTTGTAGGGGGAAACAACCAGCACCAGAGGTGACGCCGTGAGCGACGAACTCGAAGAAGTGGGCCCGATCGACTATCTGGTCGTTGAGTTCCCCGGGAACCGAATGACTGGTGAGGGGTTCCCTCTCCTGGTCGATCTCGTGGACCGCGGCCTGATCCGGATCCTCGACCTGATGTTCGTCAGGAAGGAGGATGACGGTTCCGTGACCGGCATGGAGATCGCCGACCTGACTGGTGACGGCAATCGCGACCTGGCCGTTTTCGAGGGCGCGTCCTCCGGCCTCCTGGGGCAGGACGACCTCGAGGAGGCGGCCACCGCGCTGAAGCCCGGGAGCTCCGCCGGCATCCTGATCTACGAGAACCTGTGGGCCGCTCCCTTCGCCACCGCCCTGCGCCGTGCCGGTGCCAGGTTGGTCGCCTCCGATCGGATCCCGGTGGCTGCCGTCATCGGCGCGCTCGACGCGGCTGAGGCTGCGCACTGAGCAACCGGCGGCGTCCGCCGATCCAGCTGAGTTGAAGGGAAACAGTCATGCCAGGTCTCATCCGGGGGGTCGCGCGTACTGCCGTTGTCGCTGGAACGGCGACCGCCGTATCGAACCGTGTCTCACGCCGCCAGCAGGGACGATGGGCCGCCCAGCAGGCACCCCAGGCACCCCCGCCCCGGCCGGAGTCCGAGTCCGAAGGCACTGAGGGGTCGGTCTCCCTCGAAGAGATGGCTGCCGCGCTCCGCGCCGACCCGAGCTGATCGGCCATGGGCTACGTCACCCGCTTCACGCCGCATGCCCAGCGGGACAGGCTCAGGATTTCACGCCCGGACGCTCTGCGGATTCCGTACCGCCTCGCCGAATTCCCAGAAGGCGATGGGCCGGGGATGTCGCGGCGTTCGACACGGACGGCCCGATGACCGGCGCGGGCCTGGCCTCGGGGTTCCAGGTGGTCGAACGCGAACTCCCCGGTTGACGCCCGGCCCCGGGCGGGGCGCCCCGGCGGCATCGGGCGCAAGGCCCCGGCGGTGGCGTCAGGCGGGGACGTCAGAGGAGTTCGTCGTCAGGGAAGAGGTCGAGCAGTGCTTCGCCGTCCAGGTCCGGTGGCGGGGCCCCTTCGCCGGGGAGGAGCTGCTCCGCCCAGATGATCTTTCCTTCGGCGGTGTAGCGGGTGCCCCAGCGCTCGGAGGTCCGGGCGACCAGGAACAGCCCGCGGCCTCCTTCGTCCGTCGTGGCCGCGTACCGCAGATGGGGCGATGTGCTGCTGCCGTCGGTCACTTCGCAGGTCAGGCCCTGGTCGTACAGCAGCCGTACCCTGATCGGCGGGGAGCCGTAGCGGATCGCGTTGGTGAGCAGCTCGCTCAGGATCAGTTCCGTACCGAACTCCAGATCCGCCAGCCCCCATTCCCTGAGCTTCGCGGCAGCCGCGGCCCGCATCCCGGCGACGGCGCTGGGGGCGGGCGGCACGTCCCATTCCGCGACCCGGTCGGGCCGCAGGGCCCGGGTACGGGCGACCAGCAGCGCCACGTCGTCCTTCGCGCGGCCGGGCAGCAGCGCGCCGAGCACGTCCTGGCAGGTCTGCTCCGGTGTGCGGTCGGTACGGGAGAGCGCCTGGCGCAGCAGTTCCATGCCGACGTCGATGTCCCGGGTGCGGTCCTCGATCAGCCCGTCGGTGTAGAAGACGAGCCGGCTGCCCTCCTCGATGTCCAGTTCCATGGTCTCGAACGGCATGATGCCGAGCCCGAGCGGCGGTCCGGCCGGGAGGTCGGGGAACTCGACGCTCCCGTCGGGGCGGACCACGGCGGGCGGCGGATGCCCGGCGCGGGCGAAGCAGCAGCGGCGGGTGACCGGGTCGTAGACCGCGTACAAGCAGGTGGCCCCGGTCATCGCCGAGCCCTCCAGCCCGCCTGTGGCACCCGCCTCGTCCTGGTCGATACGCCCCACCAGGTCGTCGAGGTGGCTGAGGAGTTCGTCGGGCGGCTGGTCCAGCGTGGAGAAGTTGTGCACCGCGGTGCGCAGGCGCCCCATCGTCGCCGCCGCGTGCAGGCCGTGGCCGACGACGTCGCCGACGACCAGGGCCACGCGGCTGCCCGGCAGCGGGATCACGTCGAACCAGTCGCCGCCCACCCCGGACTGCGCGGGCAGGTAGCGGTGTGCCACCTCGACGGCGCTGTGCCGGGGTAGTGCCCGCGGCAGCAGGCTGCGCTGGAGCGTCACGGCCAGGGCGTGCTCACGGGTGTAGCGGCGGGCGTTGTCCACGGACAGCGCGGCGCGGGCGACCAGTTCCTCGGCCAGGGAGAGGTCGTCGTCGTCGAAGGGCCCGGGCGTCTCCGAGCGCCAGAAGTTGGCCACCCCCAGCACGGCCCCGCGGGCCTGGAGGGGGACGGTGATGAGCGAGTGGATGCCGTAGCCGATGATCTCTTCCGTACGCTCCGGGTCCTGCGCCTGCCAGCCCGGCGCCCGCGACAGGTCCGGCACCAGCTCGGCGTGCCCGCTGCCGAACCCGCGGGCCTGCGGGGTCGACGGAAGGAAATCGATCAGCCGGCCGCGCTCGTACAGCGGGTGGTCGTCGCGGATGCCGCTGACGGCGGTCCGGCGCATCTCCGAGCTCGTGGGGTTGGGCTCCTCCCCGTTGAGCACCGGGTCGGGCAGGTCGACGGTCACGAAGTCGGCGAAGGCGGGCACCGCGACCTCGGCCAGTTCCTCGGCCGTGCGTCTGACGTCGAGCGTGGTACCGATGCCGACCCCCGCGTCGTACAGCAGCCGCAGCCGTTCGCGTGCCACCTCGGCCCGGCCCGTGAGCGCCCGCAGCTCCGTGGAGTCGCGGATGGTCGCGACAGTCCCCATCGGGCCCCCGGGGCCGTCGGTGGGCCGCTGGTTCACCACCAGCAGCCGGTCCCCCGTCGCATGGACCTCGTCGGTGGCCTCCCGGCCGGACGCCAGCAGCTCGGCTGTGCCGGGATCGAGTCCTTCCAGCTCCGCGACCGGGCGGCCCTCGGAGTCGGGGGCCAGTCCCAGCAGCCGCCGGGCCTCGTCGTTGGCGAGCAGCACCGTCCCGTCGCCCGCGACGATGACGACGCCTTCCCGCACGGCATGCAGGACCGCGTCGTGGTGCTCGTACATGCGGGTCATCTCCGCCGGGCCGAGCCCGTGGGTCTGGCGCCTGAGGCGTCTGGTGGCCAGCGCGGTGCCGCCGGTGGCCAACGCGAGGCCCACCGCGCCCGTGCCCAGGATGGCGATCAGCTGGTGGTTGATCTCGCTGCTCACATTGCGGACCGTGAGACCGGCCGAGACCAGGCCCACCACCTTGCCGCCCGGTGCGGTCACCGGCACCACCGCCTGCACCTCGTGGCCCAGGGGCCCCTGCACGTTCTCGACGAGGACCTTGCCCGCCAGGGACGGTTCGATGGTGCCCACGAAACGCTTCCCGATCCGCTCCGGCAGCGGATGCGTGTAGCGGATGCCCTTGGTGTCCATCACCACGATGAAGTCCACGCCCGCCGCGCTGCGGGTCTTCTCGGTGATCGGCTGGAGCACCCGGGAGGGATCGGGTGAATTCATGGCCGCGATGAGCCCCGGTGAATGGGCGAACGTCTCCGCGACCGCGACCGAGCGGTTCTTGGCCTCGTTGTCGAGATCGCGCCGGGTCTGCAGCGCGAGCACCAGAATCGCGCTGATGACGAGCAGGACGACGACTGCCGCCTGGAGGATGAAGACCTGCCCGGCGACACTTCTGGGGCTCTTGGGGAGCAGTGACCGAACCGACACGCCCCGCAGTCGGTCGAAGCACCTGATCACATAGTCTTTTCTACACCCCTGTCCCCCGGGTGAGCCACATACGTGATTCCGGCCCCGGTACTGGTAGGAGCCGGCGATCGAGTAGTCGGTGTTCCCTGTTTACGATCCGTCGACGTGGACAGGGGCAGCCGTTCGGCCGGAGAAGCGTGAGGTCAGGGCTGCCGAGACCACAACGGAGAGCACGAACGACGTAGGTCCCGGCCGCTGAGCGGCCGGGACCTACGTTTGCCCTGGCGGGCTACGCCCGAGGACAACATTCGGTGGGTTTTCGACTCCGACATCGACAACACCGATGTGGCCGCGCTCGCCGCCGTGCCGGCCGAGTCGATGAACATCCCGGACGACGAACGGGTTCAGCTCCAATGACGGTGCCACGCCTCTCTGGAAGCGGGGATGAAGGGTGAGAGTGCCAGTACGAGCTCCGAAGAACCGTCTGGATCCGGCGCGCCCTGCCCGGCGATGCCGGGTAAGACCCGAGGCGACAGAGGCTGGGCCGCAACTGACCGCAGGCGAGGGTGCCCCGAGTACGACGGCATCGCGGTCGTGCTCGGGAGCGCCAGTTCCTCGATGGTCAGAGAAGCGCCTGGGCGACCCGTTGCTTCAGCTGCTCTTCGGCGAGGCTTTCCACTGTGTGCCATGCGGCGTCAGTGACCTCTTCGGTCTGCAGTTCGCCGATGTCAGCGGTGGTGCGGAAAAGGAAGCGGAAGTCGAAGTGCTGGTGGGCGGGCTCGTCCTTGGCGGGGTTGGCGTCGATGGGGTGGACATCGATGTGCAGCGGGATCTCGCTGTGTGGGGTGACGACGTAGGGCGGGATGCCGGTCTCCTCGGCGAGTTCACGGCCGGCGGCCTGCAGGAGCGTGTCGTCGGAGGGCTCGATGTGGCCGCCGGGCAATAGCCATTTGCCGGTGGCGTTGTGGAGGATGTGCAGGACGCGGCCGTCGCGGCCGAGGAGGATCGCGCCTGCGGTGACGTGTCCCGGCAGGGACTTGCGACTGGTGAGGTCGTCACCGTCGTTGAGGAGGCCCTGGACGACGGCGATCTCGCGCTTGTCCTCGGGGCGCTGGTCGAGGTACGCGGTGATGGTGGCGCGGATGTGGTTCGGCGTGATGGGCATGGCGATCACCTGTTGAAGTAGGAGAGCCAGGTCGCCGCGATGGCCTCGCGGTCGGGTGTGGGGACCTCGTGGATGCCAGGGGTGAGGTCCCCGCGGGTAAGCATCCTGATCGCGGCGAGGATCTCGGCCTGGATCAGGAAGATGAACGGTCCAACGCTTGCGCCGTGGATGAAGTTGACGGCATTGCCGCCGTTCGCCAGATAGAAGTAATGGCCGGTGGTCTGGTAGCGGGTGACGTGGTCGCCGACGACTGTGCGGGTGTAGACGTCCGGCAGGCCGGCGAGGTCGAGCTCGTCCTCGCTGGAGGTGACGGTGGCGACGTAGGCGCCATTGCGCAGGTGGGAGAAGTCCTCGCCGCGCAGGGAGACCGCGCCGGTCGCGCAGAGCACCAGGCCGGCACCGGTGAGCGCGGTCTCGCGGTCGCGGGCGACGGTGAAGCCCTGGGACAGGGCCTGGGTGCGGCGTACGGGGTTGATGTCGAAGACGGTGACCTGGACGCCCTTGGCGTGCAGAAGTCGGGCGATGGAGGAGCCGAGCTTACCGAAGCCGATCACGAGGGCGGGGCGGCCATGGAGGATGTCGCCGCGGCCGCGCATGACGGCCTCGGTGGAGAACACGACGGACTGGCCGACGAGGTAGTCCTCGGGGTCCTTGAGCGGGGAGCGGGCCACCGAGACGACGGGGCAGGGCAGTTTGTCGAGGGCTGCGTAGCGGCGGTGGCCGTTCTCGGTGTCCTCGACGACACCGACCAGGCGGCCGGTGAAGCGGCTGTGGATGTCGGTGAGGGTGGGCGCGAAGTAGCCGCCGACGTCGAGGAGGGAGACGGGTTCTCCGGCGGCCCGGGATTCGAGGTAGTCCAGCGCGGTGTCCGGGTCGGTGAACAGTTCCCGGGTCAGGGTGTCGACGACGACGGTCCGCTCGGTCTCGCGCTGGGCAGCCGGGTGTACGGACTTCGGCTTGGGCAGCACCGCCGTGAGCTGGGTCATCGCGGCAACGGCGCGGACGAATGCGGGACGCTCGGCCAGCAGGTGGGTGATCAGGAACGCGGAGGTCTGCTCGTCGGGGGTGAACTGGGCGGCGATCCGGGCGAAGTATGCGTCCAGCTTGGCGCGTTCGAAGGTTTCCACGGCAGTTGCCTCTTATCCGTATAGCCGGGGCCGTGCAGGAAGTTCCAGGGGGTCAGCGGCTGCGGGCAAGCCCGAACAGCAGTCGGTCGGTCGCGCTTGCGAGATCCAGGTAGGTGTCGAGTTGAGAGGCGTCGGCGGACTGCGACAGCGGTTTCAGACCGAGTAGGAGAAAGGCTGTGCCGGTGCGAGCGACCAGCGCCGTCCAGTCGGGGCGGCTCGGCAGCCGCATCCTGCGGGAGGCGCCTGGGATATGCAGAAACACGTGATGGCCGACGATGTGCAGGCAGCGGCCGACGTCACGGACCACGTCCTTCGCCCGGCCCAGTCCGCCGAAGCTGTCTGCGAGACGCCGCATGCGGGCTTCTGACGCTTCAGTAGAGCCGGGAAGAGCGGAAACAGGACTGTGGGCGATCTCGCGGCCGTCCGGTTTGGTGCCCGGCCGGCTCCAGGCGGACAGCGAAACCAGTAGTCGAAGGTCAGGGCCGGCCGATGTATGGATGGTGCTCACGTGGTCGTCTCTCCTGCGGCCTTGAAGCAGGACCAAACGATCTTTCCGAGCGGTGCGCGCTCGCACACTCCCCACTCGTCGGAGAGCTCAGCCACGAGGGCCAGACCACGTCCGGACAGGTCGGTACTGGCGGCCTGGCGGGGTTCGGGGCGTCGGCGGCGGCTGTCGTGCACCTCCAGGCGCACGACGTCGTCCTCGATGTCGAGGCGGACCAGGAATCCGTGGTCCGAGACAGTGCCGTGGACCAGCGCGTTGGTCGCCAGTTCGGAGACGCAGAGGCGAATGTCGTCGATCCGTTCCGACAGGCCCCATTCGGTCAGGGTCTCGTAAGCGTATTTCCTTGCCTGTCCGACGGATTCGGGGCGGGCTGTGAAGAAGCGCTGCACCGTCTCGATCATGGCTGTCCTCATGTCTCGGTCTCCAGAGGCTTGCGGTTCCCGGACTGTGGCGGCAGGCCATAGGGCTGGGGGGCGGTCGGCTTGCATGCAGGGTGGGGT
The DNA here is from genome assembly GCF_014216315.1 of Streptomyces finlayi. Taxonomy (NCBI): domain Bacteria; kingdom Bacillati; phylum Actinomycetota; class Actinomycetes; order Kitasatosporales; family Streptomycetaceae; genus Streptomyces; species Streptomyces finlayi. The sequence goes on along the minus strand of NZ_CP045702.1, from coordinate 3,583,351 downwards.
CGGCGGACCAGCAGCAGCCGGGAGCCAGCCGCCTTGATCCACCGACCGCGTTCAGCCGCTATCGCTCTTGGGCCAAGGTGTGATGCGGCCGGGGCGAGTACGCCGTAGGCGTCCGGCAGGGCCAACACGTCCAGCAGGCCGGTGAAGGCCGCCGAGCCGGGGCCGGCACTCGCCTCGCGTTCGGTGAAGACGCCGGAAAGCTCCAGTTCGTGGTTACGGCAGTACTCGGCGAGCGAGGCGACCAACGCCTCCTGCCGGGCTTCGGAGACCCGCACCAGCCGCAGGAAGCCGTAGACGACAGGCCCGCTGACCAGGCGATGTTCCGTGAGGGGTTCCATGCGGGGACCGTCCAAAGAGTCGACACGGGGTGACGATCCTGAGCATGGAGGACCCCGAACTCCCGGCCAATCACCCGCCGTTCTACTTCCGTTCCACTTCCGTCCCGCCACCCCCAGCCATCTGCTTCGATGACGGTGGAAGGGAGTGAGGCGTGGCAACCGTGCACCAGTGGACCGGCCTGGAGGCCAGGGCTCTGCGTCTCGCCCTGCGTTTGAGCGTGCGGGCCTTTGCCGAGCACCTCGGCGTGGCCGTCGCGACGGTCTCGAAGTGGGAGAGCAAGCGCGCCGAAACCGAGCCCAGACCCGACACCCAGGCGATCCTCGACACCGCCCTCGGACGCGCCGACGCCCACGCCCACCTGCGCTTCGAGACACTCCTGTCCGAGATGGCCAGCATCGTGCAAGGCGCCGGCCGTCGGGTCACCACTTCCGGCCCCCGAGCCTGGGAGTACGAATCGTGGGCCGATGACCTGGACCGCGTCGTGGTCGCGCTCGCCCGCCAGAACTTCGCCTTCGCCGACAGCCTGCTCAACCGCTGGTTGGTGCGGTTCGACGCCCGGGAACTGGACGAAAAGGGCCTGTACCTCTTCGCCCGCTCGACCGGGATGCTCGGTGACCTCAAACGCGACCAGGGCTCAGTGCTCGGCCCACTCTCCGCCCACCACTCCTACATCCGAGCTCGCACGGTCTTCACCCAGCTCGACATCCCGCGTCGAGTCGCCCAGCTCGACCTCTCTCTCGCGGTGGTCTCCGAAATGTCCGGCAAGCTGGAGATCGCCGCCCACCAATACGAAACCCTCGCCGTCGACGACCGGCTCTCCCGCCGTGACCGTGCCAGGGCCCGCCTGTGGGTGGGTACCGCGCTGAGCAAGAACGGTCGGCACGACTACGCGACCCGCGTCATGCAGGCCGCGACCCGCGACTTCGAGGACCTCACCGAACCCGACGACTGGTCGGTGGCCCACCAGAAACTCGCCCTCGCCCACCGTGGCGCCGGCGACCTCACCCAAGCCCTGCACTTCATCGACATCGCCCGCAGCAGCGGCGCCACCGACTCACCGATGCAACGCGTACGGCTGGACACCGCCCATGGCCACATCCTGCTCTCCGACGCAGCGACCCGAGATGATGGACTCCTCGTCCTCGATCACGCGACCCGTACGGCCTCGCAGTACGGACTCGTGCACCAACTGCGCAGTATCGAGGGCATCAAGGCCATGAGCGAGGGGCCGACCGGCCCCCGACGACGGTGACCAGGGAGAGACGCGTGAGCGACAACCAGCAGGCCATCACCGAGGACCAGTGGCGCCGGGCCGCGCTCATCTGGGACTACCACCAGATGCACCACCAGCTGCGGCCCGTCGACGTGGCGATCGGGCTGGGCAGCCACGACCTCGGCGTCGCCACCCACTCCGCCGAGCTGTACCGCGCCGGGCTGTTCCCGACCCTGGTCTTCACCGGCGGCAACAGCCCCACCACCGCCAAGGTCTTTCCGCGCGGCGAGGCCGTCCACTTTCGCGAGCACGCCACCGCCCTCGGCGTCCCCGCCGAGGCGATTCTGCTGGAACCGGACGCAGGCAACACGGGGCAGAACATCACCCTCTCCCGCGAGGTCCTCGCCGCCGCCGGCATCACTCCGACGACCGTGCTGCTGGTCTCCAAGCCCTACATGGAACGGCGGTCGTTCGCGACCGCTCGCAAGCTGTGGCCCGACGTCGAGATCCTCTGCACTTCGGAGCCGCTGGAGCTCGACGACTACGTGAAGTCCATCGGCGACGAGAAGCTCGTCCTGGACATGCTCGTCGGCGACCTCCAGCGGGTCATCGAGTATCCGAAGCTCGGATTCGCCATCGAGCAGAAGGTCGCGGAGGACGTGCATGGAGCGTACGAATCCCTCATCCACGACGGCTTCACCAGCCGCCTCATCGCTTCCTGACCTGCCAGAACCGGGCGGGCTGTGCGCCATTCATCAGCCGAACCTGTTCCCCAGACTGACCACACTGGCCAAGCTGTTCGCGGCGGAGTACTGGATCGTCCTGGACGACGTGCAGTTCAGCCGCCGCGACTACCAGCACCGAGCCCGCCTCGGCGCCCTTGACGAACCGGACCGTCGGCAGTGGCTCACCATTCCCACCCACCTTCCGCACGGACGGCAAACTCTCATCCGGGACACGTTGATCAGCGACCCCGGCCTGGCCCGCCGAAAGACGGCGGGGATGCTACGGCAGCACTACGGGGCGAGCCCACACTGGCCAGCCCTCGCGCAGGCCCTGGACCCGGTACTGGATGCCTTCGGCAGCGGCAGGACCGCCACTGTTGCCGAAATCTCTACCCGTGCTCTGCTCAGCCTGCTCGGCTGGCAGGGCAAGATCCTCGTCAGCAGCGATCTGCCCTCCCGACCGGGTCGTTCCCAGCGGCTCACCGATCTTTGCGCCATCACCGGTGCCCGCGCGTACTTATGCGGAACCGGCGGCATGACGTACCTCGCCTCGGCACCGTTCGCCGCCGAGGGCATCAGCGTCCTGCCGTTCCAGCCGCCGATGACCGACATCTGGTTGTCCGGACGGAGTCTCAGCTCGCTGTGGGCGTTGGCGGCACTCGGCCCGCAAGAGGTGGCCGCCCGCATGCAGTGGCTCGCGTTCGGCCACGGTCTGGTGGAGGCCGCCGCTTGATCGCTGCCTGCTCGCGCTTCATCCGGATCAGCGGTGTGGGCGGCTCGGCCGGCTCGGGGGAGTAGCGGCCGCTATCGACGGCTGGTCGGTGAGGTCGCCGAAGGCTGACGCGGTAGTGCTTCGTAGGCGGGCTGCCTCGGCGCGAAGATTGGGCGCGGGCTCGCGGCTCGTGTGTTGGATGCGAGTGATCAGGACGCGGGCCGGCCTGTGGGCGGTGCCGAGCTCTCGTCGGGCCACGGCTTACTTGAGGAGCTGGTGGGGTGTGTGGCCACCGGCTTCGGCATCCGCGAGGACGGTGGCGAGGGCAGGCCAGCTAGGGTCGGCGAGTATCCGCGCGGCGTGTTCCGGGACGGCAGCGCGTACGTCGTTGGCCAGGGTGCGACCGGCTTCCTCCTTGGGTCGGCGAGCTTCGAGTTCGGTGAGCGTCGGAGTGAGCGCGATGTCGGCTGCCGACTGGAGATGCTGGATGGCTTGGCGTGCGGCGTCGGCCTGGTGGGCGTGGCCCTTGGCCTCGTGCCAGCGTCCGGCGAGGATGGCGGCCCAGACGAGTGCGGCGGTCAGGGCGGCGAGGGCGCTGCCGTCCGGGCCGGTGGCGGCGTGGGCGAAGTCGCGAGCCGCGGACCGCAGTGCGTGGGCAGCGCGGTCTTCTGCCCGGATCTGCGAGCGCTGGGCACGGGCGAATGCCTGGCTGGCCGCTCGCAGTTCGGCACGGAGGCCGACGTGGGCTTTCTGGGCGGTGACTTCGATCAGCTCGCCCAAGGCTTTGCATGCGTCGCTGGGGACCATGAAAGCCGAACCTCCGGAGTGGGCGTGGATCCATTACGCACGGGGCGTGAGCCTTACTGGTGCTATGACGCTGCTGTGCCTGGGCGGAGGTCAATTCGGTTGTTGGTTGAGGGCTCTGCTGCGCCCCTCGCGAGGTTGAGTCCGAGGGGCCGGCGGGATGGCGGCAGGCGTACTGGCCCGGCTCGACGGTGTAGCCGCGGAACCGATGGGTGAGCATTGCTGTCCAGGTCCACCGGCGAAGGGCACGGGGCTGGCTCCTAACCGAGTGGCGGCGAACTGATCTCGCCACCCTGCTGTCCTGGTGGCAGGGGCCCGTGCAGGCCAACTGAGACCAAAACTGCAACCACCAACGTCGAAGGCCCCCGCAGCAAGCTGCGGGGGCCTTCGACGTATTGCCCGGTGAGAGCAATGGCGGAGGATACGAGATTCGAACTCGTGAGGGGTTGCCCCCAACACGCTTTCCAAATGTCGTCTGGGGGTCCGGCAGCGGTCAGGGGCGTCCTGACCTGCGGCGGAGTGCTCAGGCCGGCCTCGTCCGGACAGGGTCGAACGAGGGTGAATGAGACCAGGAATGAGACCAGGACGGGCAGCCTGACAGCGCAGTCGTTGCCAGTACCGGCCAAGAGGTGCGAGCGCTTGAGGGCGCTCTCGTATGGGCGAGCACGAGGTTCAGCCACGGTGGCAAGATCCTCGAATCTCCTGCTGGCCGAGGAGTCCCCTGGATATTCTCGATCGCACTGAAGTGATCAAGTGCCTCGGGAAACGGACCCGCCAGAGTGACAAAGGCCAACCCCTTCGCGCCGCCACCACAGCAAGCGAGCACCCCGGCGTGGTCATCCCTGGACGACCATCTGTGGCACTCGTGCGAGATCGTCGCGGATCTCCTCGCAGGCGGTCTGGCTCGCCGGCCGTTGATCGCCACGACAGCGAGACTGGAGCGTGGCGACCGTGCCCTGGCTGTCGGCCCCGGTAAGCGTTCGACCTGGCGAGCTCCAGGCAACGGGCGGTACCAGCACAACAGTGTGGTCGCCGTCGGCAATCCCACATTCGTCATCGGCAGTTTGCTGGGTTCCGCGATCGGCAATTCCTCCAGGCGGCGCCAAGCGGCGCGTGACGCCCAAGCGCGGTGGATGGTCGACGGCCCGGGAGAGGTGACGATCACCTGTCAGAAGCTGCACTTTGCGAGCAGTGCGGGCGGACTTGACCTTGATTGGAAGGCCCTGAGCACGATCGACCTCGTGAGCGTGGCTACGTTCCAGACGAGCTTCGTCAATACTCACGGTCAGCGGGTGAAGACGATGGTGCACACGCCATGGGCGTCCCTCGCCTTCGCTGTCGCCGCCATCACCGCGTTTCCCGCGCATCCTCGCCTGCTGAGCGGCGGATGGCTCCCCCCGGGGTTTGAGCAGAAGTGTGCCCGTTTCGGTCGGCCGTGCCGCCCCGCCGCCACGCTCGCGGCGCCCCAGTGATCCACTCCGCTTCCCGGCGCGCATCGGTTTCGGCTTGGGCTCGGGCGGGGCATCGCCCGCCGACGCCGTTCTCGCTGCCACTCGCCTGAGCGAAATCCACGATGTCAGCGACGCACGGATCGATGCTGAACGAATGCCCGTGTTCGGGGTTGCGCGACATTCACGAACGAACCGACGGTGCTCGCTGTGCTTGAGGTCACGGACGAGGTGAGTATTCAGCCGCAGTCTGACGGGGCTGCCTACTCCGGCGCTGCACCGTCTAACCTGCGGAGCATGATTCGTGCGGTGGTGTTCGACGTCGGTGAGTGCCTCGTTAATGAGACGCGGGAGTACGGGACCTGGGCGGACTGGCTGGGGGTGCCGCGGCATACCTTCGCTGCCATGTTCGGAGCAGTCATCGCCCAGGGCCGGGACTACCGGGAGACCTTCCAGGAGTTCCAGCCAGGATTCGACCTGTCCGAGGAGCGCGAGAGGCGCGCGGCAGCCGGGAAGCCGGAGTGGTTCGGCGAGGACGACCTGTACGCAGATGTGCGGCCCTCGCTGACTGCGCTGCGTGAGGCCGGGCTGTGGGTGGGTATAGCTGGCAATCAGACGGTGCGAGCGGGTGGACTGCTGCGGGGGCTGGATCTGCCGTCCGACCTGATCGCTACCAGCGACGACTGGGGGGCGTCGAAGCCGGACGTGGCTTTCTTCCAGCACGTGATCGAGGCAACGCCTGCCGAGCCGGCCGAGATCTTGTACGTCGGTGACCGACTCGACAACGACATCCGCCCGGCTGTGCAGGCTGGCCTGCTGACAGCTCTGATCCGCCGAGGACCTTGGGGCACGATCCAGCAGCGTGACCCAGAGGCCGATGCGATCACCACGATGCGCATTGACTCGTTGGCGGAGCTGCCGGAGAAGATCGCTAAGTTCAACGCTGGAGAGCGCTGACTGTCGTACCCCAGTCGTAGAGGCGGTCGTCGAGGTCACGGACGCATTGCTCGTTCTGCCAGGGGGCGAGCGTGCGTCGGACCTCGCGGACCCGGTCCATGCCGGTGGCGTACCAGGTGATGGCGAGCTGGTCGAGGGCTTGGGTTGCGTAGCGGCATGCCTCTTCCGGTCGGCTGTCCGCAGCTTCGACGGCTGCGAGGTCACCGAGGATGACGGTGCGCTGTTTGTCGGCCGTAGGCGGCAGGTCTTCCAAGACCTGGCCAAGGGTTTCCCGCGCCTGGGGGAGGTGGCCGGCCTTGAGCTGTGTGTTGCCCTTGAAGGCAGCCAGACGCACGGAGCTGAACCAGTCCATCCAGAGCGGTGTCGGGTGCTCGGAGTCTGCAACGAGGGTGTCCTCCGCGTGGCTGATCAGTTGCAGTGCGGTGCGCGGGTTGCCGCAGCGGGTCTCGCATTCGGCCTCGACCGCATCGAGCCAGGCCCAGAGCTCCGCGGAGCCACTTCCGCGGCGTGCGTAAGTTCGGGCGGCGACCATGCGCTCGACCGCTGCGTCGCGGTCTCCTGCCCACCCAGGTACGAAGGCCATATGGGCGAGGACTGCCGATCCGAGGATTGGGTCGTCGGCCTCGCCTGCGGCTTGGAGCGCGCGCAGGAGCGTTTCGGATGCCTGGTCGGGTTGACGTAGGTCGAAGAACTCGATGCGCCCGGCGAGCAGGTAGGACTCGGCCAGGGCGGCGGCGAGGATCCTGCGGGTGGGGTTCGCTGTCTCGGGCAACAGGGCACAGCCAAGCCGAGCGTGCTCCATGACTGCGGGATGCAGGGTGGCTGGTGCCACGGACCAGTACAGATGCCGGTGGGAACGTGTGACTGCTTCGAAGTCCTTCCCGACGGTGGCCGGCTGCGTCGCGGTGGTGGATTGTGCGGGAACTGAGGTCAGCAGCGCTCCGGGTCGGCGTCGGCGCGAGATGTCGCTGCCTGTCACTTCGGGCTGGCGCCCCTCAGTTCCCCAGGGCGGGGTGAAGCCGAGGTCCTCCATGCTTTGACCCAGCAAGTGGATCAGGACTCGGTGTACGTCCGGCTGCGGCCAGGGCGGTGTGGCGGACTCCCAGCGCCTGATCTGGCGGACGCCGACAGCGAGACCTCGGATGCCGAGCTTGGGCGCGGCCTCTGTGATCGCGTCAGCCAGGGCCTGTTGGGAGTTGTATCCGGCAGCCATGCGGGCGGCCTTGAGGCGGGTGTTGCCTGCGATACGGGACATGGATCTCCTCGGGAAACGAACTCTCGTCAGAGGGTGGCATGCGATGTCCCCCCAACGGCGCAAAATCACCCCCGGTTGAGCAAGAAAGCCCTCTAGAAGTCCTGTTGATGGCCTCTCAGAGTCCTCGAATAGGGCCTCTCGTGCGTAGAAGATGGCATCTCGACGGGCCGAGGAGCACGAGACGGCTTGGCTCCGGGCAACTCGGCGTACGCACGTCGGCAGGACTGGCAACCGCTTCAGGCGAAGCGGATTCGGCGGGATGGAGGTGTGAGGAATGGGCGGCACAGGGGTGGCCGAGCCGTGGACCGGGCACGGTCTCGGCCCGTTCGGACCGGCAGTCCACAAGCCGTATTCGAGAACGCAGTACGCCACGGACGGCAGTGCCTTCCTGAAGGTCTACGTGGGCATCGACCCCGACGGCAGATGTCGGCGCGAAGTCGCAACGATCGAGCGCGCCGCCTTACGGGGAATCTCGGTTCCGCCCGTCCTTGCCTCCGGGGGAGGCGAAGCCGGCTCTTGGACCGTTTTCCGGACGATGACCGGTACACCGTGCTCGATAGGCACGCGTGAGGCGGTTGAGCGATACATCGGTCACGTCGTGGCTGTGAGTGGGCGAATGCATCAGCCCACTGCCGGCGTCACACCAGGCTCAGGTTGGGTAGCAAGGCGTGTTGATCTACGTCTCTCTCACCAGTTCCTCCTGGACCAGCTCTCCAGCCGTTGTCACCGACTGCCCTGGTGGCCAGTGCTGGGCACGGCCCTTCAAACCATCGATACGCACCCGGTCGTTCACCTGCACGGCGATCTCAAGGCCGCTCACCTCCTCGTCGACGGCGATCGCCTGCACGTGGTCGATTGGGAGGCGAGTGCCCGCGGACCGGCCGTCCTGGACTACACCGACGTGGTCTTCCACCTCGTGCGCGACCTGTTGTACGAGGACGCTCCACTCGGACGTATTCCGGTCGATCTTGTGACCCGACTGCCCTTCAGCGGCCCGGTTCTGGCCTGGCGGCTTCTCCTCTGGCTCGATCGCCGTCGGCCCCAAGACATTCGGCTCGTCACCGTCCACGACGTCTGCCGACTCACGGCCGACGAGCAGGACATCTCCGCGTACCAGTCGCTGGCCCACACCATCGTCCGCCTCCGCGCTGCCGGCGTTCCTCGCTGAATCTGCGCCCCATCGCTCGTCCAGGCGTGCTGACGCCTGCGCTCATCCGCCTCTGGCCCTTGAACGGGAGTTCGTGATGCCTCGTACGAGCACGACCATCGACAACAGCCATCTCGTCATCGACACCGGCATGGTGCAGCCGAACGCGACGACCATCGTGGAACGCAAGGGACTCGGCCACCCTGACACCCTGGCCGACCATCTTGCCGAGCGACTGTCCCGTGCCTACAGCCGCTACACGGTGGAGCACTTCGGCGCCGTGCTGCACCACAACTTCGACAAACTCGCGCTCCTCGGAGGAGCCAGCGAGGTGCGCTACGGGGCTGGCGGGATGACATCGCCGGTGCGGGTTCTGGTCAACGGCAGGGCGGCGCCAATGTGTGGTGGTGAACCCATCCCGGTCACGGAGATCGTGGAGGCGGAGGTGCGGTCCTTCTTCGCCGAGCGGCTCGCCGAGGTCTCGGGTCACCTCGACATCACCTTCAATATCACCAGCAACTCCAGCCCTGGTGCCGTACTCACCGGGGATGCGGTGCCGGACCGAACCCGGTGGTTCAACCCGCGCTCCATAGACGATCTCCGGGAGCGGCGCGTGCGGCTCTCGAACGACACCTCCCTCGGCACCGGTTGGGCGCCGGAGAACCCCTTCGAGTCGTTCGTACGCGAGCTGGTGGACCACTTCTCCGGCGAGAGCGAATTCACTCTTTCCCGCGCCTGGTGCGGCTCGGACGTCAAGCTCATGGGGTACTGGGACGGGGACCAAGCAGACGTCGTGCTGTGCGTGCCGCAGAAGTCACGTCACGTGGGCAGCCGCGCGGAGTACGTGCGGAACACCGAGAGCGTCCTCGCTGAGTGCTATCGGCTTGCAGGACTACGGCTGCCCGGTTCCAAGGCCCGCTTCCGGCTGAACGCACGCGACGTGCCGGAAAGGGACGAGCTCTACCTGACCTACACCGGCAGCTCGATCGAATCCGGTGACGAAGGGGTGGCGGGGCGAGGCAACCGCGTGAACGGCCTCATCACGCCGTTGAGGCCGATGAACTTGGAGGGGGCCAACGGCAAGAACCCGGTCTATCACGTTGGCAAGCTCTACAACGTGGCTGCGCAGCGGCTCGCCAACCGGCTCTACGAAGCGACTGGGGGGCATGCCGAGGTGCACTTGGTGAGCACCACGGGGCAGCGGCTGGATCAACCGTGGCGCATCCTCGTTCGGCTGTCCTCGCCCGACGCCGAGGTCGACAAGGTGCAGGCGTTGGTCATGGAAGCCCTCGGTGAGTTCCCGGCGCTGACGGATGAGCTCGTTTCCGATGGGATTGTGCTGAGCTGATGAATGTGCGGACGGTCGGTGAGATTCCCGCGGGATCCCGACAGCGATTGCTCGACCACTACGGGCCGGGTGCCCAGATGTGGCTGGTCGCGGTACCTGGCCTGCTGGAACAGGCTGCGGAGCGCTGGAAGCTGTCTTTCGGCGGCTACCACGACGCCGGACACGCCTCAGTGATCGCATTGGCCACCTCCCTCGACGGCCGCCCGTTGCTGCTCAAGGCATGGACTGACCCTGCCCGGTACCGGCACGAGATCAGCGCACTGCAGCTTTGGGCCGGCGGCCCAACGGTGGATGTCGTCGAGACTGCAGACGATCTGGGGGTGGCCGCCCTCGAACTGGTGGGTGGCCGCCCCGGCGGTGCCCAGCGGCCTCCGCGCGAGATGCAGATGGTCGCTGCAGCCCTCCAAGGGCTGCACACCATCGGCCGCCGCAAACACCTGCAAGGTGCCCTACCTCATCTCGCAGACCACATCCGCACCGAAATGCTGCCGCGGATCCAGCGACGTACACAGACACTCTGCCTCGGCGCGTGGCGCCAGCTCGTCGACGCTACGTACCCGGCACTCTCCGGCTTACAGGAAGACGCCGGTCGCACGACCGTCCTTCATGCAGACCTGTACCGCGAGAACGTGCCCTTCGACCGGCTGGGGCACCCGCGCCTGTTGGATCCGCTGCCCATGGTGGGCGACGCGGTATTCGACTGGGCCTTCTGGACTGTCTACTACGACCTCGGACACGGAACCGACAGGAGGCTTGCCGCCGCCGCCCGGATCTCCCGGATTCCCGTCCCCGTACTTGCCCCCTGGTGCAGAGCGCTGGCCGTTGACGGACTCCTCTTCTACGTGGAGACCGCAGACCCGAGAGCGCAACGCATGTCGGAAGTGCTCTCCAGCCTCTCGGCGTCGATCCCGAGGAGGGATTCGTGACCACCTACGTTCTCCGTCACGGGCAGACGAACTACAGCAGGCGATATCTGGTCAACGGTGACCCGTCCAAGCCCATCCGGCTGACCGAGGAGGGCCGGCAGTCGCTGAGCCGAGGCTGGTCGACTCTGCCTCTCCACACGGTACGGACGTGGCTGACCAGCGAATTCCCCCGAGCTCAGCAAACGGCATCTCTGCTGATGGGGGTTCCAGCAGCGGAGCTGGTCATCGACCCTCGCCTGAATGAACTCGACTACGGAATCTTCGAAGGCACCCCGTTTCTGGAGTACGCGGTCTGGCTCGACGGCCACGGCTCAACGAAGCGCCCAGCGGGCGGAACCGAATCCCAGCGAGAGGGCATCCGGAGAATGCTCAAGGGATTGCTCGCCGCCCTGGAGCGCCCAGGGCCCCGTGTCCTCGTAGGGCATGGCCTGCTGATCTCGGTGCTCCTCTGGCACCAGAGCCGCTGTTCGGATGAGGCCATGCCGCTCTTCTTTCCGGAGGCGCCCTATCTCGACCCGATCGCCATCCCAGACGATGAGCTGCCCGTCTGGATCACGTCACTGCTGCGCGATCTTGATCGGGGTAACTGCCGCCAAGAGGCCGAGGACGACGGTGCCGGCTCCGTATGGCGGATCGGTGGAGGCTCGGTGGTTGCTACCGTCGAATCCGCATCCCACTCGCCGGATCAGAAGGATCTTCCTCATGCATGATGCCCGCGCCCTGATTGAAATGGGTGCCGAAGCAGTTCGTCGGCTCGCTCGTCGCGGTTACACACTGGACCTGTCCGCGCTGGAGGACCTCCAGTCCCGGCGCAACCAGAACATCCGCTCGGCCGACGAGCTGCGGGCGGAGTCCAAGCGGGTGGCAAGCGAGGTCCAGCAGACGGCCAAGCAGGGCGGTGACATCACCAAGCTGAAGGAGCGCGCTCGCGAGCTCAAGGACGAGACCCGGGAAATCGAGGCTGGTCAGGAGCAGGTCCAGGAACAGCTCCGCGACCTTCTTCTGAGCATTCCGAACCTGCCGGACGATGCCGCCCCCGACGGCGATTCCGACGAGTTCGCGGTCGAGGTCAGGCGCGTCGGCACACCCCCCGCGTTCTCGTTCGAGCCGAAGGACCACGTAGACCTCGGCGAGGCCACCGGCATCCTCGACTTCGCACGGGCGACGAAGCTGTCCGGCCCGCGCTTCGCAGTCTCCCGCGGCGCCGGAGCAGCGCTGGAGCGAGCGCTGGCCACGCTCTTCCTGGATCTACACACCCGTCGGCACGGGTACATCGAGCACGCCGTCCCCTACCTGGTCACCCGCAAGACCATGACCGGCACCGGGCAGCTGCCTAAGTTCGAGGAAGACCTGTTCAAGACCGGTGTCGCCGACCGAGAGCTGTTCCTGATCCCGACCGCCGAAGTGCCGCTGACCAATCTCTACGCCGACGAGATCATCCCTCCCGCCGAGCTGCCGTTGGCTCTCACCGCCCACACGCCGTGCTTCCGTTCGGAGGCCGGATCGTACGGACGCGACACCAGGGGCCTGATCCGCCAGCACCAGTTCTCCAAGGTGGAGATGGTCCGGATCGTCGACCCGAAGGACGCTGACGCCGAGCTCGAAAAAATGGTCAGCCATGCCGAGGCATGCCTGAAGGAACTCGGCCTCGCCTATCGGGTCGTCACCCTCGCTGCGGGCGACACGGGCTTCTCCGCCCAACTCACGTACGACATCGAAGTCTGGATCCCGAGCCAGAACACATACCGCGAGATCTCCTCGATCTCCAACTTCGGCACGTTCCAGGCCCGCCGCGCGAACATCCGCACCCGCGGTGAGGACGGCAAGCCCAAGCTCGTCGCCACACTCAACGGCTCCGGCCTCCCCGTCGGCCGAACCGTCGCCGCGCTTCTCGAACAGGCCCAGCAGGAGGACGGCTCCCTTGTCCTGCCCGAACCGCTCTTCCCGTACCTCGGCTTCCGCCGTATCTCGGCGGACGGAACACCGGAGGCATAACGTGCTCGTCGGCGTCTGCGACTTCCCTGGTAGCTACGCCTTTCCGCCCGCCGGGTACGGCGGGATCGAACGATGGCTGTGGGCGGTCGCCGTGGGCGCTCGGGCCGCAGGCGCCGACGTACACCTCCTCGGGCCGGGCTGGCTCACGGACCTGGAGCACGATTGGGTCCGCAAGCCGGTCCGCCTGGAGGACATCTCCACCGGATCGCTCGCCGAGCGCGAGCTGCGCGACACGGGATACGACCTCCTGGTCGTCGGCCACGAGTACCCGTCGCTTCCCGCGTGGACACGGACCTGGAACGAGCTGGACTGCGACGTCGCCACCTTCCAGCACTCGCCCGTCTTCCAGCACACCGCCACCGCCTTCGACGGCCGGCGCTCGCGGCTCTACTGCTACTCGCCGAGATGATCGAACGGTACGTGGATCACCGGCCGATCCCTGAGCTCGCCGTCCATCTCGGCCTCGAGGAGGAGGAGTCGCCAGCCACCGCGGGCACCGATCTCGTCTGGCTCGGCCGGATCGACGAGGAGAAGGCACCGCACATCGCCGTGCGGGCGGCCCAGATCCTTGGGCGCCGCATTCGGATCGTCGGCCCCGTCTTCGACGAGGCGTACGTGCGACGCCACGAACGGCTCTTCAGCGCCGACCACGTGAAGTGGATCGGCGAACTCGGCGGCCCCGCCAAGACCGCAGCCATCGCCGACGCCTCGGTCTTTGTCTACACGTACGCCCGGCCGTACGTGGAAGCCGGTGCTGCGGTCTTCGGTGAATCCCTCCGCGCCGGCACTCCCATGGCCGCCCTGACCTGGCGCGAAGGAACCTGCGCCCACGCCGCCCTGTGCGACGAGACGGGCGCGGTCGCGGTCGTCGACGCCAGAGAGGAGGACGAGACCGCGGCACGCAGTCTCGCCGACGCGATCGAAAAGGCGGAATGCCTCGACCACCGGCACGTCCAGGCGATCGGAATGCAGCGCTTCGACCCGGCGCGCCACTTCGAGGCGATGGCGGCCCGATCGTGCTGACCCGTGCCGCCGGCACCCTCGGAGACGACCTGGCCCAGCGGATACCCGGCGTACTGAGCGCCGCGTTAGGTCCCCACTGGGAGTTCACGGCCGACGGCCCCCACATCGAGATACTTCACCCGCACCGGGGAAGCCCCTACCAGCCGCCACGCAGATCACCCACGTGGAGGGAGCTCCTCGACTCCTTGGAAGCCGGCTTCGCGCGGGACGGCGCCCCACGTGACGCCTGCCTTCCGCTCCGGTGGGGCAGAGAGACCGAGCTGACGATCTCTGCTGTCCAGGCCCTGGACCCGGTCCTCAAGGACGGCCAACCCCATACGTATCGGAGCGGATTCATCCCGCAGCCGGTCGTCCGCTTCACCGGCCAACGGGACGCAGGCGCCCAGTTGATGGACGGCTTCTTGACCTCCTTCGTCAATGTCTCCCGAGTCCAACCCATAGGCAGCCTGGACGAGTACGGCGTCATCCTCGACGGCTGGCTGACCGTACTTTCCCGACTCGGCTTCCACGCAAGGCACCTGAGCATCCACGGCACGCTCACCCCGTGGCGCCGACGGCAGGTCGAAGGCATCACACTGCGGTTCCGTCATCTGGATCTGACCCTCGGCGACATCGTCCTCCTGTGGAACACGGATCACCCGGACCGCATGGCCGTCGACCTCGGCACCGGACTGGAACGCCTGGCCTGGGCGCGCACCAGGGTGAGCTGGCACTCCCTGATCTTTGGGCGCTTCGCACAGATGGCGACACCACCGACGCTGGACGCCATCCGTACCGCCACGCTCCTGCTCGGCCATGGGATCGCCCCCGCAGCCCGGGGGGCCGGCGGAATCACACGGCGCGTCATAGGCGCCATCGATCCCGAAGCAGCCCGCCTCGGCGTCAGCGCCATGGTTCGAGCCGTCTACGACTACTGGGCGCTCTTCGGTGCCTTGCGCGCTCCGTGGCCGGAGATCGCTCGCGTCATCGAGGGAGAGGGAGAGGCGGCTCGCTCGGCGCTGGCGGCATAGCAGTTGTGTGCATCGCTCGTTCTCGACCCAAGCCTCGAAACGGCTGAAGCTGGTAGGTCGGGCCGTAAACGCGCAGGTCGAACGATGAGTGAGGGATGGGGCGCGAGGTTCTTCTGACCGAAATCCATCACTCTTGGTGATCGCATTCTTACATGCTGTCGGTGGTGCGTGCTGTCATACGACCGGCGCGGGGATGCACCAACGGTCTTGGACAGAGGGGGAAGTCCTTCATGGCGGTTCAGCTTGCGGACGACGTTCGGGGTGACGTTCCGGCGTGGGCGCAGCCACGGTGGTATGCGGGATCAGCTGCGGCAGACGGTGCCGCGTGCACGGCGCACCTGTCCGCTTCCTCCACCTCGGCGCAGCAGGGCGGGACTCGATGAGCCGCCGCCCGATACGGCGCTCTGCCCGACGCCGACCGGTCCGCCGATCCAAGAAGCAGGACGAGCAGGTCGCCCTGGTCGTGGGTGTGGTCGTGGCGGTCGGCCTGGTCGCCGCCGTCGTGCAGTGGCTGCTCATGCACTGGTGGGTCCTCGTCATCGTCGCCGTGGCCGCTTCGGCTGCGGGTGGCCTCTGGTACCAGAAGGTGCAGCAGCGGGCAGCGTGGGCACGCGTACGCGCCCAAGCCTTGCGGCTGCGGATTGCCGAGCTCGACGCACTGGATCACCGCGCGTTCGAGTTCGCCGTACGGGACCTGATGCGCCGCGATGGCTGCAAGGCCGAGCAGCTCGGCGGTGCTGGTGACAACGCTTGCGATGTACGCGCCATCGACCCCGCCGGTCGCGTCTGGGCGATCCAGTGCAAGCACCGCCGGGATGGGGACCGCGGTTCTGCTGTCGGCGTTGGGGTGCTGCAACAGGTCAACGGCACCGCACGGCAGATCCACGGAGCGGACATCGCGGTCGTCCTCACCAACGGCCGCTTCTCCTCCAAAGCGATCCCCTGGGGTAAGCAGCACCGAATTCACCTCGTCGACCGACGGGTGCTCGGCGACTGGGCCGCAGGATCCCGCCCCTTGTGGGACCTGCTCGACCGCATCCCACCGCCACGCCGGCCGACTGCCCTGTTCTGACTCGTGGGATGCGGGGATGCACCTGCCCGATGGCCTGACAGGTGCCGGGCAAATCAAGCCCAGGGTGGGCGTTTTGTTGCCAACTACTCGTAACCGAACCATTTCCTCGACCAGCTCCGACCATGCAGGAAGGCTGGGATGCCCGATGTGTTGCCTGACAGGAGGGCTGGCAAGGTGATTCTGACCATCAACGTGGCGGTCCTACTGGCTGTCATCATCGTCCTGCGACTACGTCGACGCACCCAGGCCCGAAGCCGGTCAGACGAGAAGCTGACCGTGATCGTGGTGCTGGTGTTCGGCGTGCTGATCGCTCCGACCAGCTTCGGGCAGGGCGTTTTGAACGTCGTGGGTCAACTCGCTCGGAGCGTCACGCAGTCCGGAAGTCCGTGAACGTCTCAAGTCGACTGCTCGGTTCGAAGGATCCGGTTCTCCTGCTTGTGCGTGAGCCGGATGAGTGTGGAGCTGACCGAGGGCGGTCGAGGATCGAGGTCGCGCTGTGGCCGGCAGACCAGACGACGGGGTGCGGCCGGTGGTCGGGAGGCTCTCCCGACCACCGGCCGCCGGTGCTTGCAGCTGGTGCCGTGCCTGTGTGCTCAGTCCTTGTGCGGGCGGAGAGGCCCGGCACCCGCAGCGATGATGCTGTCCAACCGGCCGTACTCGAGCATGTCCTCGTGGGTCATGAAGGGGAGGAGGGCTTCACCGTGCGGGAGGACGTACTTGAACAGAAGCTCGGCCATGTGGTGCGCGGCGGCCTTGGCCTCAGCTCCGGCCTCGGGGTTGTGGACGTGGACGCCGGCGGCCTGGAGTTCTTCGAGGTGGCGTCATCGGCGAGGGCCTGCTCCTCCTCGGTGAAGGGGCGTCCGTCGAGGTGGCGGAAGGCGCGAGTACCCGACGGTCGGTTGAAGTCCGTGTCGAACAGCAGGGCCATGACGTGGGGGCGAGGGGCGGATGCAGACATAAGGGATCTCCTTAGTGGGGCGGGGTGGCTGCCGTGGGCTTTGTGGCTGTCAGCGCCTTCGGTGGCGTTGCTCGGCGGCGGTCGCGGGTGCCGTGGTGGGCTGGGGGTTTCGGACCTGCTGTCCGCTGGGCGCGAGGCCCAGGGTCGAGCGGAGTCGGGCTGCTTCGGCGCGGCGGTTGGGTGCGGGGTTGCGGCTGGTGTGCTGGATGCGGGTGATCAGGACGCGGGCCGGTTGGCGGGCTGTGCTGAGCTCTCGGCGGGCTGCGGCTTCCTGGAGGAGGTGGTGGGGTTTGTGGCCGCTGGCTTCGGCGTCGGCGAGGACGGTGGCGAGGGCGGGCCAGCCGGGGTCGGTGAGGATCCGCTCGGCGTGTTCGGGGACGGCTGCGCGTACGTCGTTGGCGAGAGTGCGGCGGGTCCCTTCACCAGGGCGCCGGGCTTCGAGTGCGGTGAGTGTCGGAGCGAGTGCGTGGTCGGCTGCTGACTGGAGGTGCTGGACGGCTTGGCGGGCAGCGTCGGCCTGGTGGGCGTGGCCCTTGGCCTCGTGCCAGCGTGCGGCGAGGATGGCGGCCCAGAGGAGTGCGGCGGTCAGGGCTGCGAGGGCGCTGCCGTCGGGGCCGGTGGCGGTGTGTGCGATGTCGCGGGCCGCGGTCCGCAGGGCGTGGGCGGCATGGTCCTCGGCCCGGACCTGTGACCGCTGTGCACGGGCGAATACCGCACTGGCTGCGCGCAGTTGAGCACGGTGGTCGGCGGGTGCTGCTTGCGCGGTGGCTTCGATCAGTTCGCCCAGAGCGCTGATGTTCGCCTGTGTTCGTGCGTCCTCGTCGGCGCTCGCGTTGGTGGTCTCGGTGTGGAGGGCGTCGAGGGCTTCGGTGGCCTGATGCCAGGGGGTGGTGGGTCGGTCGCGACGGGCGGTGGGGTGTTCCTCAGGTGCGCTGGTTTCCAGGCGGGCCTTGAGTTTGGGCAGGGTGAGGTCGGGGGCGATCTTCCCGCCGGGGTGGTAGATCTGCTCGCCGTCCTTGTTGAGGTCGCCGGGGCGGCCGGCGGCGTAGCCGAGGAGGTCTCCGGAGGGGCCTCGGCGGGGCTTGACCAGGATGTCGTCGGCTTCGAGGTAGGCGAGGAGCTCCTCTGCGCTGGTGGCGTGCGGGATGGCCGCGCGGATGCGGTCCTGGAGCCACTGGCGGCTGGTCTGCTCCCAGCCGAGGCGCTCGGCCTTGTGCATCTCGGCCTGGGTGGGCCGGCGCTCGGCGGTGCGGTCGCCCTTCCGTAGGCGGCGCAGCCCGTAGTCCTTCTCGATCTGGCGGCAGGCGTCGCCGACGCGTATGCCGCTGTCGTGGAGTTTGGGGCGGCGGCCGTCTTCGCGGACGGTGGTGGCGAGGATGTGGATGTGGTCGTCGGCGTGGCGTACGGCGATCCAGCGGCAGGCCAGGTCGTCGCCGTCAGGGGCAATGCCCGCTGCGTGGACGATGCGTTGGGCGATCTCGCCCCACTCGGTGTCGGAGAGATGACGGTCTTCGGGTGCGGCGCGGACGGGGCAGTGCCAGACATGGGCGGTGACGGGCTTGCCGAACTCGCTGTTCCGTAGGCGTACGGGCTCGTCGAGGTGGCGGCCGAGTTCGGTGAGGGTGGCGTTCTCGTCGCGTCCGGGGTCGGGCATGGCGAGCATGGCGAATCCGGTGACCAGGTGCGGGTCGAGGTGTTCGTCGTGTCGGCCGGGGCCGTAGAGGTAGGCGAGCAGGCCGCGGGTGTTGGATCCGGTCGGTTTGATGGCGGCGATCATGGGTCAGACCTCCGTCGGGTCAGTGGGCCGGCGCAGGGCTTCGGCGATCAGGGTGAGCAGGTGGTGGAGTTCGTCGAGGCGCTGGCGGATGTCGGGCGGGGTGTAGTCGCTATTGAGCGCGCGGGCGATCTGGTTGACGTTGACGCCGGTGCGGTTGAGGGCGCGCAGCACCTGGGCGCGGAACATGTGGGTGCGGCGGCGGTCCTCGGACAGTGGCAGGTTGGCGGTGAACCGGCCGGTGATGAACGCGAGGACGATGTCGGCGGCGAAGCTGGATTCGCCCTTGTAGCCGTGCTCGGCGGCCGCCTCCTGGAGGGCGGCGTGCTCGTCGGCGGTGAAGCGCAGCGGGCCGACGCGGACGGTTCGCTTGGTGCCGGTGAAGCGGCGGATCGCCGGCTGGACGCTCTGCACATCGCGCTCGTCGGCCGTCGGCTCGGCGGTGGGCGTGGGGTGGAGGATCTGCTGCTGGACGGTACGGAGCTCGTCCTGGTCGGGGCCGCCCTCGGCCCCGGCCTCCCGGTCCGGCGCCCCCTGGCGCAGGGCCGTCTCCGCCACCCCCGGGGCGGAGACCCCCGAAGACCGGCCATGAGTCGGACTCGGGGTACTACTGGCTCCGCCAGGAGCGGTCCGTCCGAACGCCCGCCGCAGACGTTCTGTCAGCGTAGGCGACTTCGTCAGTGTCGGCGGCTCATCGATGGAGCCGTCAGTGTGGTTCGGGTCGTGGGTCACGGATAGCTCTCCGGAAGGTGTGGGCCGGGTGGTGGCGTGCGGAGGCCACGGCTACGACTGCGGGAGTGTGGATGAGTGACGGCGGCAGAGAGGCGGGGACCGCTTGACCGGTGGCCGTAGGAGTTCCGGCCACCGGGATGGCGGGCGATCAGCCGACGTTCCGACCGATGCCGGGTTCCGACCGGAGGACTTCCATGACTTCGGTCAGCCTCTGGCCGCCGACCGTATGTCCCTTGGCACGTATGGCCTGTTGCACGATGCCCCGTGTGAGCTTGCGCTGCTCGGCCGCAGCGATCCGCCCGATCTCGACCAGTTCCTCGACCGTCGCGCTGACCGGACGCCCGCCGCGCGGCTGGCCCTCCGAAATCCGGGGCGGCGGCGTTCGGCTGGAGTCGGTTGCCTGCGGATTGGCGATGCGTTCGGATGGTGTGGCCCGCGGTTCCGGTGCCTCGGCGGAAGTGAGTGCCGGGCGGTCGAGGGGCCGGTCGACCAGTTGGTGGATCTGCCGCATCAGCACGCCGAAGGCCAGCAGGGCTGCGGTCGGGGGAACCGCCGCGACCACGTAGTCGAGCAAGGGCACGACGCTCGCGTTGCCCGTGCCGCTGACACCGGCCACGTTGAGCGCAATGGATCCGACTGACCCGGTAGCGGTCAGGGTGACCGCCCACCAGTCGGTCACCCGGCGGAGGCCGGCGCGGAGCATGAGCAGTTCGCCCGCGACGATGAATGCGTCCAGGGTCGCGGGCCAGGCCCATCGCCGGACCGGGGAGCTTCCCAGGCCATGCTGTCCGGCGACTTGGGCGAGGTGTGCGTAGGAGAGCCAGAAGCCGCCGGCGGTGAGGGCGATGATGACGGTTCCGGCTGCGGCGAGGGCGTACCGCTCGGCGGCATGCTGAGCCGTTGCTTGTGGCTTCACGTCCTGGACGTGCTCGGCGTGGGGCATCGCGTTGCCCTGCTGGGTGGTGTCAAGAGGCGTGGCGGGTGTGGTCATGCGGGTTCTCCGGGATGGTTCTGCGGAGGCGATCACGGCGTTCACGCAGGGGGCGTACACGCGAGCCCCCTTCTAAAGGGGGGCTCACGCGTGAACGCTGGTGTGCGTGTACGGCGTGAACGATCGCGTGATCGTCTGACCTGGGGTTTTGTTCTTGGCGTGTACGCCTGCGGCGAGGCGTGGGCCGGTGCGCGGGGGAGGGGTGCGTGTACGCCCTCGTGTACGGTCCCGGCGTTCGGCGATCAGGTCAGGAGACAGCGCCGATATGGCGGACTGAGGCGCGGTAGCGGGCTTGCTGGCCGCCTCCGGTGCCGCCTGCGGTGCCTTCGGCCTTGCCTGCGAGTCCGGCCCTGACGAGTCGGTCCAGGGTGCGCCTGGCCTTCTCGGTGGCCGAGCGCTCAGGGTTGTTCTGGCCGCTTTGGATCATGGCGAGTTCGCGCACGGTCAGGCCGTCGGGGCGCTGTCGCAGGATGGCGACCGGGTCGAGGGCGGGGTCGAGCGTCGAGATGCCGCGTTCGTGGTCGTGGATGACCTGGAGGGGGCCGATCTCGCCGGTGGGGGTTTTTAGGTGGTGCAGGGTGACGGCGAGGTCGCCGGCCTCCCCGGAGACGAAGAGAACGCTGCCCGCGCCGGAGGTGATCCACGTGGAGCCGTAGACGCGGTCCAGGGTGGGCTTCTGGGCGCGTGGAGCGCCCTCGGTGGCCTTGCGCTGGTGGTGGAGTTCCATGATTTCGACGCCGTTGCGGATAGCTCGCTGGCGGGCGTTGTTGTAGGCGACGCCGAGGGCGTCGTCGACCAGCGTGCTCACCGCGTCCTTGAGGCTGTCGATCACGATCGTGTCGGCCTGGTGAGCGGCGGCGAGGTCCGCCAAGAGATCGGGCTCCTTGTCCAGCGTGGCGGGCAGAGGGCCCTGCCAGACAGCGAGACCGTCGCGCAAGCGGTGTTCGTGCTCGGAACCGACGCTGCGGGCCATAGCCCGGGCGATCTGCTTGTACCGGTCCAGTGCCAGATACAGCACCCGCCGACTGGGTGTGACCGGCATGTCCAAGACGCTGTCCGCCAGGCCCAAGCGGGCAAGGATCACCTGATGGGCCAGGGTGGTCTTCCCGACGCCAGGCGCTCCGACGATCATCAGGCTCTCGCCCGAGGACCAGGCCGTCTGCTCCGGCGTGCCCCATAGCGGCTCGGCGTCGGCGCCTGTCTCGGTGACGAAGCGCCATCCGTCGGTGATGAAGCGGGAGAGCCGGCCCTGGCCGGAGGCGAGTGCACGCTCGCGCTCGATCCGGACATCCGCTTCGACCTCGCTGCGGATGGCGTCCGGGTCGGCACCCGGTTCCATCGTGCGCTGGGCGGTCCGCATGCCGGAGGTACGCAACCGGCGCAGATCGGCCATCCGGCGCACGATGCCCGCATAGTAGACGGCGCTGCTGACCGAGGGCACGACGTCGGCGAGCTGGTGGACGTGCACCACTCCCCCGACCCGCTCCAGGTCATCCTGCGCGCGTAGCTGGTGCGACAAGGCGATGGGGTCGGTCGGCTTGTCCTCGCCGTACAGAGCGAGGATGGCCCGCCAGACCGTCTCGTGCGCAGGGCGGTAGAAGTCGGCCGCGTCAAGCAGTTGGCGCACTTCGTCGATCACCGCCGAATCGTGCATGCAAGCCCCCAGCACGGCAGCCTCGGCATCGGCGTCGTGCGGCGGAACCGCGGTGAGGTCACCCGCCGTGGGCTGGCGGCCAGCTTCTGCGAGGTGTGGCGCGTTCGGCCGGGGTTCGTCCATACTGGACATTGAGCTCCTCAACTTGCGGGCCGTACGGGACGGCGAATCCCAGGCCACGCGGGTCAATCGTTCAGGGATGGGCGGTTACGAAGGAAGACATGGTCAAGGCTCTGCTGACCCACGAGCTGACCGTCGCCTCCAACGGCGAGTTCCATCACCACCGCGGCGCCCCGACACAGCTCCGCAGCTTCCTCGGTGAGCGCATGGACGCGCCGACCGAACAGAGCTGACTCGGCCCCTCGCTGCTACGAACAGCGCGGGTCTTGCCGTCTCCGGCTCCTTCTCTTCACGCCCATCCCTGAACGACTTGCCGGGCCCTATCGGGATTCGCCGTCCCATGGCCCGCCAGGAGAGGACCCTCCCTTGCCCCGAACCGAACTGCCGCTTGCCCAGATAGCCGACCTGCTGGACGTTCCTGCAGACGCCCTGCGGAGCCTGATATCCGAACGTCGTCCAGCCGGAGGGGACACGACGCTCGTAGCCCTCACCGTTGCCGAGGCCGCGCGACGGATCGGTATCGGCCGCACGAAGCTTTACGAGTACGTCACCTCCGGCGAGATCGCCTCGGTCAAGATCGGCAGCCTGCGCCGCATCCCAGCGGAGGCGGTGAACGAGTTTCTGGCCTGACGGCTCACGGCCGGCGACTTTGGGACCGCAGCATGACGCGGGGCGCGACGGCGAAAAGCCGTCAGCCCAACGGCGCTTCCAGCATCTATCTCGGCAAGGACGGGCGCTGGCACGGACGCGTCACCGTCGGCGTCAAGGACGACGGAAAGCCCGACCGCCGCCACGTCAGCCGCAAGACGCGTGCCGAAGTCACCAAAGTCGTACGGGAGCTGGAGCGGCAACGCGACAAGGGTGCAGTCCGCAAGGCTGGTCAAAGCTGGACCCTGGAGACCTGGCTCACCCACTGGGTCGAGAACATTGCCGCGCCGAACGTCTCCGAGAACACCATCGACGGCTACCGCGTCGCGGTCTACCACCACCTCATACCCGGCCTCGGCGCCCACCGCCTGGAGAAGCTGGAGCCCGAACACCTGGAGCGCTTCTACAAGAAGATGCAGGAAAACGGAAGCGCCGCCGGCACTGCCCACCAGAGTCACCGGACCGTCCGCACCGCCCTCAACGAAGCGGTGCGCCGGGCTCACCTCACGGTCAACCCAGCCACGGTCGCCAAGGGCCCTCGTGTCGAAGAGGAGGAGGTTGAGCCGTACTCGGTCGAGGAGGTCCAGCGCCTGCTCGCCGAAGCGCACAAGCATCGCAACACCGCACGCTGGGTCATCGCCCTGGCGCTCGGCCTGCGGCAGGGCGAGGTCCTCGGCATGCAGTGGAGCGACGTCGACTTCGAACTCGACGTGATCCGCGTACGCCGAGGCCGGCTGCGTCCCCGCTACCAGCACGGATGTGGTGACCGCTGCGGGCGCAAGCCGGGCTTCTGCCCCCAGAAGATCAACACCCGGCGTGAGGCCAAGAGCGTGAAGTCACGCGCCGGGCAGCGGCCCATCGGCGTCCCGAGTGAGCTGATGGAGCTACTCCGCCAGCACAAGGAGGAGCAGGACCGCGAGCGGAAGCGTGCACGCGATCTGTGGACGGAGAAGGGGTACGTCTTCACCTCGCCGACCGGTGAGCCTCTGAACCCGAACACGGACTTCCACAAATGGAAGGACTTGCTGAAGGCGGCGGGAGTTCGTGACGGTCGCCTCCACGACGCCCGTCACACCGCAGCGACCGTCCTGTTGATCCTCGGTGTCTCTGACGCGGTGGTGGACGGAATCATGGGCTGGGAACCCGGGAAATCGGCTCGGATGCGTCGCCGCTACCAGCACCTGACCAGCCGAGTTCTCAAGGACACCGCCGACAAGATCGGCGGCCTTCTTTGGGGGACGGGCACGGCCCAGACCTTCGCAGGTGCGGTTGCATCCGGTGCCAGCCGGAGCCCCGTCCCGGCCGAACTGATGGTCTACGTCGCCTGCCTCGGCGAGCGAAGGGTCCCCTTCCTCCACCGCGAACACGCCGACGAGGTCGTCGCGCAATGGGGCGAGGACTGGCCGGACCACAGCGCAGAGGTCGAGGAGTGGGATCGGGGGCGCTGGGAGCACGACAGTCGTAGTGGCATGCGCGCCATCCGCGAGAAGATGCCCGAGCGTGCCGTGGTCTTCCATCTCCGGGCCGTATTCCTTCCTGGTGGGCAACGGCAGGCGGCTGCCCATCCAGAAGAGTGGTCAGTGCCGGCCTGGGAATTCGAGACGGACTCCTACACCGACCGACCGGCGGCTTGGCGAACGGTCCGCCGCCCAGGATCGGTACAGGAGGTCGAGACCCACGTACGTGGCACCGGCAAGGAGGCCGTCGAGGCCGCCTTCGTCGAGGCGTGTGCACAGGCTGTGGATCGTGCGCAGAATCCGGGAAAGTACGGAGACACCGACGAGTGGTAGCCGGTGAGTCCACCTCACGAAGCCGGGCGACGGGGATCCGTCGTCCGGCTTCGTGCTGTGTGCGCTCATCTCCCCCTGGGAGGCGCCCTGTTGAATGTCAGTGGTCGTTTCTATGGTGGAGAAATGGCAAATGGGGTGTGGCACACCGGATATGGCATAGAGATCAATCTGTCACTGCCTGACCTCGGTCACCCGGGGCGTCCTGATCTGTTGCGGCAGATCACCGCGAGGGTTGCCGAACGCGATCCGCAGTTGCTCGAATGCCTTGCGCACCATGACGGGCGGGACTGTCTGTCGGAGTCCGGGGGCAAGTCCCCGTGGATGTTCATCCGCCGAGGCCGCGTCGGGGGCCGACGGCCGCTCGTCGCATCGCACCTTCCGGTCACGCACAAAGCCACACCGGCGGAGAGTGAGCAGCACAAGGCCACGAAGGAGCGGATCGTCGTGACCGCTTCGCGCTACGGCCTGGACGCCGATGCCGAGGTGCCTACGGCAAACCGCCGGAGCATCTCAGACGCCCTCGTCACCGGCCCTGGAGGTATACGCATCGGGTGGGAGGTCCAGTATCACCATCTCAGTCCGAGCAGCGTCCACCGTCGCTCGGTCAACGCCGTGCAGCAGGACATCACACCGTTGTGGGTCGCGAAGGACCGCACAGCTTCCTTGATCGACCGGGCGCCCTGGGCCCGCGTGGACGACATGCCCTGGAGGGATATCGCTGGCGGGAAGGAGATGGTTATCCGCGGTGGCTACCGTCACCTCCAGGTCTGGAAATGTGTGGCCAGCAGTGACCGCCACTGCCTGGTGACCGATGGCGCCGGTCACTGTGGCGAGGTTCACTCGGACTGGTTTTTGCCCGCCCTGTGCCTGCCGGAGAAAAAGGCGGTGCATCTCGAAGACCTCGTGCTGTCGAGCGCGACGGGGGAGAGCGTGCCGGTGTACGTGCCCAATCGAGGGAGCGGCCGGGCGGGACGGCACATGTGGGTCACCGCGGCCGACTGCGAGCGCTGGCGGGAGATGGTCGGTGAGAAGACTCCTCTCCCCGTGGCACCGGGGCAGGAGGAGGACGATGAGATCACCTTCGCCGAGCAGGAGATCGACAGAAACTGCCGGGCGGGTGAGGAGGGCTGGTTCGTCAGCGACGCACGGCCTATCCGAGACCTGGGCCAGCCGACCGGCGGATTCACCCTGCCGCGCATGCCGGCGCAACGGTCAGGCAACCCCACGCTGATCTTGCCCGTCGAGCGGGCTGCCGCCTCTGCGGCTCTGGGCTGCCCGCCGTGGGAGCTGGGGCCGTGCGCTGAATGCGGCCAGCTGATGCGCCGGTACGGGCGCGACACGGCCATGTTCTGCGGCGTGTGCCGTGAGGCTCTGAACAGTCGGTAGGCGCCAGCAGCCCGTTGGTGACAACTGCAACCAAAACTGCAACCACCAACGCCGAAGGCCCCCGCAGCAAGCTGCGGGGGCCTTCGACGTATTGCCCGGTGAGAGCAATGGCGGAGGATACGAGATTCGAACTCGTGAGGGGTTGCCCCCAACACGCTTTCCAAGCGTGCGCCCTAGGCCACTAGGCGAATCCTCCGCGGCAAACAATACAAGACGTTGAGGAGTGCTCGCGAACCCGTTCCCCCCGAGAGGGTCCGAACGTCTCCCCCGAGGGCGGATCGGGTGGACTTCGGGGGGTGGGGATCGGCTAAGGTGGGCGTCAGCCCCTCACGTGGCGCTATCTGACTGAACTCCCCCAGGGCCGGAAGGCAGCAAGGGTAGGTTGGCTCTGGCGGGTGCGTGGGGGGCCCTTGTGTTTTCTGGGGCTCGCCGTGCCGGTGGTTGCGCCCGGTGTGGCTTGTCACGCCGGTGGTGTGCTCGGTGCGGGGCCGGTTGTCGGTCCGCCCCGATAACCTCGTACGTGTGTCGTCCCTTGCGCTGTACCGCCGCTATCGCCCCGAGTCGTTCGCCGAGGTCATCGGTCAGGAGCATGTCACTGACCCCCTCCAGCAGGCCCTGCGGAACAACCGGGTCAATCACGCGTACCTGTTCAGTGGGCCGCGCGGTTGTGGAAAGACGACCAGCGCGCGCATCCTGGCCCGCTGTCTGAACTGCGAACAGGGGCCGACGCCGACGCCGTGCGGGGAGTGCCAGTCCTGCCAGGACCTGGCGCGCAACGGGCCGGGTTCCATCGATGTGATCGAGATCGACGCCGCTTCGCACGGAGGCGTGGACGACGCCCGTGACCTGCGGGAAAAGGCGTTCTTCGGGCCCGCGTCGAGCCGCTACAAGATCTACATCATCGATGAGGCGCACATGGTCACCCCGGCAGGGTTCAACGCCCTGCTGAAGGTGGTCGAGGAGCCGCCGGAGCATCTGAAGTTCATCTTCGCGACCACCGAGCCCGAGAAGGTCATCGGCACGATCCGGTCGCGTACGCACCACTATCCGTTCCGGCTGGTTCCCCCGGGCACCCTGCGCGGCTATCTCGCCGAGGTGTGCGGCAAGGAGAACAGCTACGTCGAGGACGGCGTGCTGCCCCTGGTCGTGCGCGCCGGTGCCGGTTCCGTGCGTGACTCGATGTCGGTCATGGACCAGTTGCTCGCGGGAGCGGGCGACGACGGTGTGACATACGCCATGGCGACCTCCCTCCTCGGATACACGGACGGGTCGCTGTTGGACTCGGTCGTGGAAGCTTTCGCGGCCGGAGACGGGGCCGCGGCCTTCGAGGTCGTGGACCGGGTGATCGAGGGCGGGAACGACCCTCGGCGCTTCGTCGCGGACCTCCTGGAGCGTCTGCGTGACCTGGTGATCCTCGCCGCTGTTCCGGACGCGGGGGACAAGGGCCTCATCGACGCGCCCCCCGATGTGGTCGAGCGGATGCAGGCCCAGGCGGAGGTCTTCGGTGCCGCCGAGCTGAGCCGTGCCGCCGATCTGGTCAACGAAGGGCTCACCGAGATGCGGGGGGCGACGTCCCCCCGGCTCCAGGTCGAGCTGATCTGCGCCCGGGTGCTGCTGCCGGCCGCTTTCGACGACGAACGTTCGCTCCAGGCCCGGCTGGACCGGCTGGAGCGCGGTGCCTCCTTCGCCGCCACCGGCGCAGGCCCTGCCATGGGGTACGTGCCGGGGCCGGAGGCCCACACCATGGCGCCGGTCGCACCGCCCGCCGCCGTGCAGCCCGAAGCCGGTCCCTCGGTTGCCCGTGCGGCGGTACGGGGCGAGGCCCCCGCCGCGTCCCAGGCACCGCCGGTCGCGCCCCTGGCCCAGACCGCACCCGCCGCACCGGTGGCCCCCGCCCATCAGCCCCCGGCCGAGCCGCCCGCCGGTCAGCGGCCCGGCGCTTGGCCCGCGGCGGCCGGAGCCGATGCCGGTCGCCGTCCCGGCGGCTGGCCGACCGCGTCCGTCCCCGGCCGGACCCCGCCCGGGCCGGCCGCACCCGAGGCCCCGGCGCCGGCCGCGCCCGTCGCCTCCCCGCCCCCCGCGCCCGCGCCGAGCCAGGGCGTGGCGCAGGGTGTCGGCATGGCCCAGGTGCAGCACATGTGGCCCGACATCCTGGAGGCGGTCAAGAACCGCCGCCGGTTCACCTGGATCCTGCTCAGCCAGAACGCCCACGTCACCGGGTTCGACGGGACCACCCTGCAGATCGGCTTCCACAGCGCCGGAGCCCGCGACAACTTCGCGGCCAGCGGAAGCGAGGGCGTGCTGAAGGAGGCGCTGGCCGAGCGGTTCAACGCCCAGTGGAAGGTGGAGGCGGTCATCGACCTCTCGGGCGGCTCGGGCCAGCCGCCGCCGTCCGGTGGCGGTCGCCCGCCGGCTGCCCCCTACCAGCCGCCCGCGCCCGCTCCGCAGGCGTACGAGCCCCCGGCCCAGCACCAGGGGCAGCAGGGGCAGCACCAGGGGCAACAGGGACAGCAGTCCCAGCAGTCCCAGCAGTCCCAGCAGTCCCCGTCCTCGGGATACGCGTCGCAGTCGCAGGGCTCCGGCGGCTCCGGCGGCTCCGGCGGGTCCGGTGCCAACTCCGCGTCGCAGAACCACTACGCCCCCGAGCCGTCGCGTTCCGTGGCGCCGGAGGACGACACCCCGGAGGCCGACGATCCGGACCTCGTCGACTCGGCGCTCTCGGGCCACGACCTGATCGTCCGCGAACTGGGTGCCACGGTCGTGGAGGAGTTCGTCAACGAGCAGTGAGTCCGAGCAGGGGCGTGCCCTCCGGGTGACGGCGCGGGCCGCGTCCCGTCCTGTCCGCGGGCCGGAGCCCGTCGAGCGTCCCGGCCCCCGGCGGCTAGGCTGCACCCCGTGAAGGTCCTCGTCATCGGCGGCGGCGCCCGCGAACACGCCCTGTGCCGCTCTCTCTCCCTCGACCCCGACGTCACCGCTCTTTACTGCGCCCCCGGCAACGCCGGCATCGCAGAGGTGGCCGAACTGCACCCGGTCGACGCGCTCGACGGCGACGCCGTCGCGCGCCTCGCCACCGAACTGGGCGCCGAGTTGGTGGTCGTCGGCCCGGAGGCACCGCTTGTCGCCGGGGTCGCCGACTCCGTGCGCGCCGTCGGCATCCCCTGCTTCGGCCCCTCGCGTGAGGCGGCGGAGCTCGAGGGGTCCAAGGCGTTCGCCAAGGACGTCATGGCTGGTGCCGACGTCCCGACCGCCCGCAGCTACGTCTGCACCACCCCCGCCGAGATCGACGCGGCCCTCGACGCCTTCGGCGCCCCCTACGTCGTCAAGGACGACGGTCTGGCGGCAGGCAAGGGGGTTGTCGTCACCGATGACGTCGACGAGGCCCGCGCCCACGCGCTGGCCTGCGACCGCGTGGTCATCGAGGAGTTCCTCGACGGTCCCGAGGTCAGCCTCTTCGCGATCACCGACGGCACCACCGTGGTGCCGCTCCAGCCCGCCCAGGACTTCAAGCGGGCCCTCGACGACGACGAAGGCCCGAACACCGGCGGCATGGGCGCGTACTCGCCCCTCCCCTGGGCCGACCCGAAGCTGGTCGACGAGGTCATGGAGAGCGTTCTCCAGCCGACCGTGGACGAGCTCCGGCGCCGTGGCACCCCCTTCTCCGGGCTGCTGTACGCGGGTCTCGCGATCACCTCGCGCGGCGTACGGGTCATCGAGTTCAACGCCCGCTTCGGCGACCCCGAGACCCAGGTGGTCCTGGCCCGCCTGAGGACCCCGCTGGCCGGTGTCCTCCTCGCGTCCGCCAACGGCACCCTGGACCTCGTACCGCCGCTCAAGTGGCGCGACGACGCCGCCGTCACCGTGGTCATCGCCTCGCACAACTACCCCGGTACGCCGCGTACGGGCGACCCGATCGAGGGGCTGGCGGACGTCGCGGCCGAGGACGCCCCGCACGCGTTCGTCCTGCACGCCGGGACCCGTCAGGACGGCGACGCGGTCGTCAGTGCCGGGGGCCGGGTGCTCTCGGTGACCGCGACGGGCAAGGACCTCTCCCAGGCCAGGGAGCGGGCCTACACGGCGCTCGGCCGTATCCGGCTCGACGGCTCGCAGCACCGTACGGACATCGCGCTGAAGGCCGCCGGAGCCTGACACCGGCCCAGCCTCCCCCTGGCATCGCCTGTGCCCGGCACCTTTCCGGAGGTGCCGGGCACAGGCGTGTCCAGCCCCGGCCGCACGACTCCCTCACAGCCCCGTACGGCTCGCGTACACCTCTCGTGCGCCGGGGTGCACGGCCCCCGTGCGCTGCGCCGTACGCCGCACGAATCAGCGAACCCATATGAGCCGGCGCGTCAGCAGCTTTAGCCAAAGCCATTCCATCGGGTGACGGCTCGGCCATCCGGATGACGCCCGTCGGCCTCCCAACTAGGGTGCGGCACAAGCGTTCCGGCACTTGGCCCACCGGCATTGCGATGTCAGTGACGGGTGCCACAGTGGGGGAGTGAGCAACACCGTCGCGGGGGCAGAGGGGGTGACATCCGGCCATGTCCGGTACCGGGTTGGGTGAGGAGCTGGGCGCGCTGGATGCGCGCGCCCGAGCTCTCGCTCTGCTGCGCATCCGCAGCAGAGCGGTTGCCGTGGCGATCCTGCCGGCGGCCGTGGCCGTCGTACTGCTGGCCGCATCGCTGCAGGGCCGCATCAGCGGCGGCGTCTGGGATGCCGTGCGCTGGACGGTGACCGCCGTCGCGCTCGTCGTGCTGCTGGTCGCCGCCGCGGTCGCCTTCGCGGTCTCCAGGGCGAGACCGGCGGTCAGTCCGACCGTCGCCGTCACGGAGGAGTCCGCGCCGGACCTCTACCGGCTGGTCCGGGAGCTGGCCGACCGGCTCGACGTTCCGGCCCCGTCCGCCATAGCGCTGACCCCCGACTGCGACAGCTGGCTGGAGGACCGTACGCACCCGTCCGCCCAGCCGCGCGCATCAGCCGTCGCGAAAGGGCTTCTGGCCCGCCGCCCGCGTCGGCGCGTACAGGCCGCTCCCGTGCTCGTGATCGGCTCCCCGTTCCTGTGGTGGATGCGGGTCGCGGAGCTGCGGGCCGTCCTCGCCCCGGTCGTCGCCGGTACGGGCCCGTCCACGCACCCCGACATAGCCGCTGCCCGCCGTTTCGTCCGCGGGCTCGACGCGGCGGTCGCCGACGGCGTCGCGCCCGGACAGGGCGCGATACGCGGACTGCCGCTCGCGTTCGTCGGCCGGGTCGCCCGGATTCTGCTGCGCGGCTGCCGCGAGCACACGGCCGAGATGGAGCGGTGCGTCGCCGCCGCCGCGTCGATGCGCGCCCAGGGCGTGGACTACGCGCTGCGCATCGCCGCCCAGGAGCAGGTCGGCCTCGCGTACGCGGGCTGGGACCGGCTGCTGACCCGGGTCGCGCTGCCCGCCTGGCGGATGGGCCGCTGGCCTTCGCGCCTCGATGCGGGCGTCGTCTCCGCCCTGACCGAGCTGTCCCGCCGGGACCGGCTGGCGGAAGGCTTCACGTCCCGGCTCGGCGAGCGCCCCGCCTGCGACCTGCTCGAAGAACCGGGTGCGGCCGACGAAGCGGCCTCACTGCTCGCCGCCAGACTCTTCCACGGCGGCCCCGCGGAGAACGGTCCCGGCTGGTCCCCCGTCGACTGGCAGCAGTATCCGGAGGAGGTCGTCGACCGGAAGTGGCGCGCCGAGGCCGCCCGTCTCCACCGGACCCTCGACGCCATGGGGGTGCCGCCCACGTCCACGATCGACTCCGGCGGCCCGGCGGTCCCCACGCTCGCCCGCGTCATCGGCCATCTCACCGGCTCCCCCTCCGGAGGCGAGGAGCTCGCCGCCGGGATCGGTGCCGCGGTGGCACGTGAGGAGGCGGCCCAGGCCCCTGTGCCGACGGCCGGCGACACCACGAAGGGCGGCACGGGAGGCGACCCCCTCGACTTCTGGGGCTCCGACCCGCTCCCGCTCTTTCCCCTCCAGCCACCGCGTACGGGTTCGGAGCTGCTCGCCGACCACGTGGTGGCGATGGTCTGCTGTGCCGCCGTCGACACGGCGGGCGCCGCCCCCGGGCTCGACTGGCTCGACGGCCCCGCACTGCTCGTCGAGGGGCGGCGCCCGGCCGACCTGGGCGGCCCCGTCCTCAGCCTGGTCGAGGACGGCGACGCGGAACCGCTGCGCGTGTGGCTCGCCGGGGTCGGAGTCCGCACGGACAAGCCCGTCCGCCTCGTGTGACCGGGGCGGTCGGGGCAGGGGCCGGCAGCCTCCTGCCAGCCGTCCACGACAGGCCTGTCGTGCGTGACCCCGCATCGCCAATACCCGGAAGCGCAGGTTCCGTTCACGTCAATCCGCGACGAACGGTGACGGAGTGGATGCGTTATGTGATGTGCTGGGGATCGGCGCTGACATCCGGCGCACCAGAGTTGTCCGGGGGACTCGAGGGCGGGGAGCGGTATGGGGGCGGAGCAGATTCGACGGTGGGAGTCGGGTGCCCTCGCGCATGCCGTGAGCGATCCCTTCGGGCAGGGCCCCCTGCCCTGGCTGCGCGGCAGCGAGAACTACTTCGACGACACGGGCCAGGTCGTCCCCTGGTACGCGGACCCCGAGCTCGGCCGGGGCGGCACCGGCGGCGGCACGCGTACCGCCGACGACGTGCACCGGCAGATCAAGGGCTTCGTCTCGCCGGGCGCCGCGGCCCCGGGGAAGGCGATCGACTTCCACATCACGGTCGACCCGCCCCAGCAGTTCTCCGTCGACGTCTACCGGATCGGACATTACGGCGGCGACGGCGCCGCGAAGATCACCACCAGTCCCCGGCTCTCCGGCATCGTCCAGCCGGCCCCGCTGGCCGCGGACCGCACGGTCTCCTGCCACCACTGGTGGCTCTCCTGGCGGCTCCAGATCCCCGGCTACTGGTCCGTCGGCGCGTACGTCGCCGTCCTCACCACCGCCGACGGCTACCGCTCCCACATCCCCTTCACGGTCCGCGACGACCACCCCGCCGACCTGCTCCTCCTGCTCCCGGACATCACGTGGCAGGCGTACAACCTCTACCCGGAGGACGGCCGTACGGGCGCCAGCCTCTACCACGCCTGGGACGAACAGGGACGGCTGCTCGGCGAGGAGGACGCCGCCGTCACCATCTCCTTCGACCGGCCGTACGCGGGTGCGGGACTGCCCCTGCACGTCGGCCACGCCTACGACTTCATCCGCTGGGCCGAGCGGTACGGCTACGACCTGGCCTACGCCGACGCCCGCGATCTCCACGCGGGCCGCGTCGACCCCAGTCGCTACCGGGGCCTGGTCTTCCCCGGCCATGACGAGTACTGGTCCGTGCCGATGCGCCGTACCGCCGAGCTGGCCCGTGACACCGGCACCTCGCTCGTCTTCCTCTCCGCCAACACCATGTACTGGCAGGTCGGTCTCTCCCCGTCCGCCTCCGGCGTCCCGGACGGCCTGCTCACCTGCCGCAAGCGACGGGGGCCCGGCAAGCCCGCCCTGTGGCGCGAGGTCGACCGCGCCGAACAGCAGCTCCTCGGCATCCAGTACGCGGGCCGGGTCCCCGAACCCCACCCCCTGGTCGTGCGGAACGCCGAGCACTGGCTCTGGGACGCGACCGGCGCCACCGAGGGCGACGAGATCGACGGGCTGGTTGCCGGCGAGGCCGACCGCTACTTCCCGCGCACCACGCTCCCCGAACACGAGAACCGCATCCTGCTCGCCCATTCCCCGTACCGGGACGGCGACGGAACCACCCGCCACCAGGAGACCTCCCTGTACCGGGCGCCCTCCGGCGCCCTCGTCTTCGCCTCCGGCACCTTCGCCTGGTCCCCGGCCCTGGACCGACCCGGCCATGTGGACCCGCGGATCCAGCGCGCCACGGCCAACCTCCTCGACCGCATCTGCAAGCGCGACTGACCGGCCCGAGGGCTTCGCCACCCATCTGGAGGCCCCGCCCCTCGCGCCCCCGCCCCCATACGGGACAATCGGACAACTCCTGGATCAACCTACGCGGAGGCAGCGTGTCCGGTTTCGTAGAAAAGCCCGAGCCCGTGCAGGTCCCGGGTCTCACCCACCTGCACACCGGCAAGGTGCGCGACCTGTACCGGAACGAGGCGGGCGACCTCGTCATGGTCGCCAGCGACCGTATGTCCGCGTACGACTGGGTCCTGCCTACCGAGATCCCGGACAAGGGCCGCGTCCTCACCCAGTTGTCGCTGTGGTGGTTCGACCAGCTCACCGATCTCGTGCCGAACCACGTCCTGTCCGCTGAGGTCCCCGCCGGAGCCCCCGCCGACTGGGCCGGCCGGACGCTGATCTGCACGTCGCTGCGCATGGTGCCCGTCGAGTGCGTCGCGCGCGGCTATCTGACCGGCTCCGGACTCGTCGAGTACAAGGCATCCCGCACCGTCTGCGGCCTCGGTCTCCCCGAGGGCCTCGTCGACGGCTCGGAACTCCCGGCCCCGATCTTCACCCCCGCCACGAAGGCGGCCGTCGGGGACCACGACGAGAACGTGAGTTACGAGGAAGTGGTCCGGGAGGTCGGCGCCGAGACGGCCGCCCTGCTGCGCCGTACGACGCTCGACGTGTACGGCCGGGCCCGCGACATCGCACGCGAGCGCGGGATCATCCTCGCCGACACGAAGTTCGAGTTCGGCTTCGCCGCCGACGGTGCGGGCGAGGACCAGCTGGTCATCGGGGACGAGGTGCTGACCCCCGACTCCTCGCGCTTCTGGCCCGCCGAGACCTGGCAGCCGGGCAGGGCCCAGCCCTCGTACGACAAGCAGTTCGTGCGCGACTGGCTGACCTCGCCTGCCTCCGGCTGGGACCGCACGAGCGAGCAGCCGCCGCCGGCACTGCCGCAGCAGATCGTGGACGCGACCCGCGTCAAGTACATCGACGCCTACGAGCTGCTCACCGGCACCACCTGGTCGTAGCACCCCCACAGACACGAAGAAGGCCCCGGTCACGAGGACCGGGGCCTTCTTCCGTGGAGCGAACGACGAGGTTCGAACTCGCGACCTCAACCTTGGCAAGGTTGCGCTCTACCAGCTGAGCTACGTTCGCAGTGCGCCGAAGTGCGGTGCCAACTATACCCACCCCCGCCGCCGTGCGAGACGCACGGCCGCATGACGGTTCTCCGCACCGAGTTTGGTGACGGCCGACGACAGGTAGTTGCGCACCGTCCCCTGCGACAGCGAAGCCCGCTCGGCGATATCCGCGACGGGCGCTCCGTCCGCGGCCGGTTCCAGCACCTCCGCCTCCCGGGCGGTCAGTGGCGAGTCCCCCGCGGAGATCGCGTCGGCGGCCAACTCCGGCTCCACGTACCGGTTCCCGGCGTGCACCGTGCGGATGATCCCGGCCAGTCGCCGGGCGCTGACCGTCTTCGGTACGAACGCCCGGACGCCCGCCGCGAGCGCCCGCTTCAGATGCCCGGGCCTGCCGTGACTCGTCACGATCATCGTCCGGCAGGCGGGCAGTGCGGCCCGCAGCGATGTGGCGACCTTCACACCGTCGGCGCCCGGCATCTCCAGCTCCAGGACCGCGACACAGGGCGAAGAGCTCGCCGCGTGCCACGGAGAAAGTGATACCGCTCACGGCTTCGAAGCCGCCCGCGTACCTGCGCCGGACCGCGTTCGCCTCGATTGCGGTGCCGACGGAAAGAAAGTCGTCGCTGGTCATGAGGCAAGACTTCCGCCGGACCACGGCCGGGAGCAGTGCGCGGTGTCACCGGGACTCATGACAAACGTCATGAGTCCCGGTGACGGCAGAGGGTGCGGCCACGGGATACGACAAAGGCCCCGGTCGATAATCGACCAGGGCCTTTGATCAAGAGCGGACGACCAGGTTCGAACTGGCGACCTCAACCTTGGCAAGGTTGCGCTCTACCAACTGAGCTACGTCCGCATTGCAGCCACTCGGCTTTCACCGGTGGTGCGCTCACCACTCTACCTGATCCACCAAGTGGTCAGACAGTGCGATGTAGAGCGGGTGACAGGAATTGCACACTGCGCCTTCCCCCTGGAAGGGGGATGTTCTACTACTGAACTACACCCGCACGCGGCTCGGGGCCGGGCCTTTCGGCCTTGCCCTTCGGCGTGCTCCAGACTCTAGCCGACCTGCAGGGGTGTCGCGCAAGTCGGCTCCCCTGCAGGTGTCGCGAGGAGGGTCCGGAGCGGGCGCCGAGGAAGGGCTCCTGCGTCGCTGCCGCTCAACTGGCGGCGTGGAACGCCTCGTAGACCTTCTTGGGGATCCGGCCCCGGGCCGGCACCTCCATCCGGTGCGACCGGGCCCAGGCGCGGACGGCCGCCGGGTCGGGGGCGATCGACGTGTGGTGGTACGAGACGGGGGTCTTGCCGTGCTTGCCGGCATTTGTCTGCTTCCGCCCGGCCGCCATGTACGGCGCCAGCGTCTTGCGCAGTTTCTTTGCATTGGCGGGATTGAGGTCGATCTCGTACGACTTCCCGTCCAGGGCGAAGGTGACCGTTTCCGCCGCTGTTCCCCCGTCGATGTCGTCGGAGAGCGTAACCACTACGCGCTGAACCACGGATATCGGTCCTTTCCTACGGCGTCGCCGCGTCTGACATGCGGTGACGTCGGCCTTCCGGCTGTTAGGCGGATGCGGATCGACTGGTGTCGACTGTTCCCGGGGTGATGTCACTTTCCCCGGGTAATCATTTGTACAGCTATGGGTGCCGCATTGTGAAGCCCAGCCAATTGCTTCAGCGTGTCCGTGTGCAATCCGGTGAGGATTTTTTTTCCAGGACTTTCCCTGCGTGTTGTCGCGGCCGATATCTCGGCGTGATCTGCGCCGCCTGATATCTACCCGCGTAGAATTTCTGGGCAGGTACGCTGAGTGGACCCGCGGGGGTCTGGGGAACCCCCCGGAGACACAGCCGCACCACACCACCGGGAGTGCCAGTGGCACGCGTCGTAGTCGACGTCATGCTCAAGCCGGAGATCCTCGACCCGCAGGGACAGGCTGTGCAGCGCGCACTGCCCCG
The DNA here is from genome assembly GCF_014216315.1 of Streptomyces finlayi. Lineage (NCBI taxonomy): Bacteria > Bacillati > Actinomycetota > Actinomycetes > Kitasatosporales > Streptomycetaceae > Streptomyces > Streptomyces finlayi. Next base: position 3,546,316 of record NZ_CP045702.1, on the reverse strand, counting down.
TCTCGGCTTCGAAGGAATCGCGGACGTCCGTCAGGGAAAGCGTTTCGAGCTCGAGGTCGAGGGGCCGGTCGACGACGCGGCCCTCGCCCGTATCAACGAGCTTGCCGAGACCTTCCTCGCCAACACCGTCATCGAGGACTTCGTCGTGAGGGTGGAGGAGGAGAAGTGACCGCTCGTATCGGCGTCGTCACTTTTCCCGGCACCCTCGACGACCAGGACAGCCTGCGGGCCGTCCGGATCGCGGGCGCCGAACCCGTGTCGCTCTGGCACCGCGACAAGGACCTGCACCAGGTCGACGCCGTGGTCCTGGCGGGCGGCTTCTCCTACGGCGACTACCTGCGGGCCGGCGCCATCTCCCGCTTCTCGCCGGTGATGGAGACCGTCATCGAGCAGGCGAAGGCGGGCATGCCGGTCCTCGGCATCTGCAACGGCTTCCAGATCCTCACCGAGGCGCACCTGCTGCCCGGCGCCATGCTGCGCAACAACCACCTCCACTTCATCTGCCGTGACCAGAGGCTGAAGGTGGAGAACGCGGGCACCGCGTGGACCTCGGACTACACCGAGGGCCAGGAGATCTCCGTACCCCTGAAGAACGTGGACGGCCGGTACACCGCCGACGAGCGCACGCTCGACGAGCTGGAGGCCGAGGGCCGCGTCGCGTTCCGCTACCTCGACGTGAACCCCAACGGCTCGCTGCGCGACATCGCCGGCATCACGAACGCCGCGGGCAACGTCGTCGGTCTGATGCCGCACCCGGAGCACGCCGTCGAGCCGCTGATCGGAACCGGACGCACCGACGGCCTCGGGTTCTTCACCTCGATCATCAAGAAGCTGGTCAACGCATGAGCCTGGATACGGTCAAGCACGCGGCCGAGACCCCGGACACCGAGCAGCCCTGGAAGGAACTCGGCCTCAAGGAGGACGAGTACGCGCGGATCCGCGAGATCCTGGGCCGCCGTCCCACCGGCGCCGAGCTCGCCATGTACTCCGTGATGTGGTCCGAGCACTGCTCGTACAAGAGCAGCAAGGTCCACCTCAAGCAGTTCGGCGAGAAGGTCCCCGAGAACGACGCGATGCTCGTCGGCATCGGCGAGAACGCCGGTGTGGTCGACGTCGGCCAGGGGTACGCGGTCACCTTCAAGGTCGAGTCGCACAACCACCCCTCGTACATCGAGCCCTACCAGGGCGCGGCCACAGGCGTCGGCGGCATCGTCCGCGACATCCTCGCCATGGGTGCCCGCCCGGTCGCGGTCGTCGACCCGCTGCGCTTCGGTGCGGCCGACCACCCCGACACCAAGCGCGTCCTCCCGGGTGTCGTCGCGGGCATCGGCGGCTACGGCAACTGCCTCGGTCTGCCGAACATCGGCGGCGAGGTCGTCTTCGACGCCTGCTACCAGGGCAACCCGCTCGTCAACGCCGGCTGCATCGGCGTGATGAAGCACGAGGACATCCACCTGGCCCAGGCGTCCGGCCCCGGCAACAAGGTCATCCTGTACGGCGCACGCACCGGCGGCGACGGCATCGGCGGCGTCTCCGTGCTGGCCTCGGAGACCTTCGAGGCGACCGGTCCGGCCAAGCGGCCCGCGGTCCAGGTCGGCGACCCGTTCCAGGAGAAGCTCCTCATCGAGTGCACCCTGGAGATCTTCAAGGAGAAGCTCGTTGCGGGCATCCAGGACCTCGGCGGCGCCGGGCTCTCCTGCGCCACGAGCGAGCTGGCCTCCGCCGGCTCCGGTGGTATGCGCGTCGAGCTGGACACCGTGCCGCTGCGTGACTCCTCCCTCTCGCCCGAGGAAATCCTCATGAGCGAGTCGCAGGAGCGCATGTGCGCGATCGTGGAGCCGCAGCACGTCGAGCGCTTCATGGAGATCTGCGAGAAGTGGGACGTCATCGCCACCGTCATCGGTGAGGTGACCGAGGGCTCGCAGCTGGAGATCTTCTGGCACGGCGAGCAGATCGTGGACGTACCGCCGCGGTCCGTCGCCCACGAGGGTCCGACGTACCACCGCCCGTTCGCCCGCCCGTCCTGGCAGGACGCCCTCCAGGCCGACGACGCCGGCCTGCTGGCCCGTCCGGCCGACGGCGCCGAACTGCGCGAGCAGGTCCTCAAGCTGGTCGCTTCCCCGAACCAGGCGTCCAAGTCCTGGATCACCGACCAGTACGACCGTTTCGTGCAGGGCAACACCGTGCTGGCGATGCCCGAGGACGCGGGCATGGTCCGGATCGACGAGAAGTCGAACCTGGGCGTGGCCATGGCGACCGACGGCAACGGCCGGTACGCGAAGCTCGACCCGTACACGGGTGCGCAGCTCGCGCTGGCGGAGTCGTACCGCAACGTCGCCGCCTCCGGTGCCAAGCCGCTGGCGATCTCGGACTGCCTGAACTTCGGTTCGCCCGAGGACCCGGACGTCATGTGGCAGTTCGCCGAGGCCACCCGCGGTCTCGCGGACGGCTGCCTGGAGCTCGGTACGCCGGTCACCGGCGGCAACGTGTCGCTGTACAACCAGACCGGTGACACGGCGATCCACCCGACGCCGGTCGTGGCCGTGCTCGGTGTGATCGACGACGTCACGCGGCGTACGCCGGTCGCCTTCGCTGAAGAGGGCCAGCTCCTCTACCTGCTGGGGGACACGCACGAGGAGTTCGGCGGTTCGGCCTGGTCCGAGGTCATCCACCAGCACCTCGGCGGCATGCCGCCCAAGGTCGACCTGGGCCGCGAGAAGCTGCTCGGCGAGATCCTGATCTCGGCGTCCCGCGACGGCATGATCGACGCGGCGCACGACCTCTCGGACGGCGGCCTGATCCAGGCGGTCACCGAGTCCTGCCTGCGCGGCGGGAAGGGGGCACGGCTCGTCGTGCCGGACGGCATCGACGCGTTCACCTTCCTCTTCTCCGAGTCCGCCGGGCGCGCGATCGTCTCGATCCCGCGCAGCGAGGAGCTCCGTTTCAACGACATGTGCGGGGCGCGCGGTCTGCCCGTCAGCCGGATCGGTGTCGTGGACGGCGAGGAGATCGAGGTACAGGGCGAGTTCAGCATTCCGCTGAGCGAGCTGCGCACGGCCCACGAGGCCATCATTCCGGCGCTGTTCGGCTGAGTCCGACCGCTCCACGTTCCGCCGAAGCCCCTGCCCGGTCGTCCGGGTGGGGGCTTCGGCGTTTCCTCTTGTGCGGGATTACGTAATTACGTAAGATGCAGTCATGGAGCTTGAGGAGCGGGTCACCGAGCTGGAACGGCGGCTCGCCGCGCTCGAGCGGCCGACAGGGCCGGAGCTCACCGCCCACGAGCCGGAGCGCTATCGGCCGGAGCGGTATCCGATCGAGACGGACTTCTGGGCGCTGGAAGGCCTGAAACGGCAGCTCAGCGACATCGAGGGCAGTGCCGGAGACGACGGCGGGGACGACGAAGGCACGGCGGACGGCGGAGTGCTCTACACCGGTGCGGTACGCCTGCCGACCGGCGAGCAGTACGAGTGGCAGTACGGCACGCTCACCGCGCAAGTGCTGGGCACGGACGAGGATTCGCCCGGCTGGTCGGACGTCGCGGAGTCGCTGGCCGCCCTCGGCCATCCGGTACGGCTGCGGCTGCTGCGCGAGATCCTCGCGGGCCGCCGGACGGCCGCCGAGCTCGCCACCCTCGACGGGGTCGGCACGACGGGCCAGATCTACCACCATCTGCGCCAGCTGACCGGTGCCGGCTGGCTGCACACGACGGGGCGGGGACGGTACGAAGTGCCGGGCGTCCGGGTCGTGCCGCTGCTGGTGGTGCTGACGGCGGGGAGACGCTGAGCGGTCCCGCATCCACGACGAGCCGACAGAACGAGGGGAACACCATGTCCGTACGCAAGGCCGCCATGATCCTGTACCGCTGCTGCTGGATCGTCTTCGTGGCGCTGGTGCTCGCGAGCTTCCTTTCCGAACCGCTGATTCCCTACGGGCTGACGTTCGTGCCGGCGGGTGCCGCGATCGCCATCGGCCTTCTGATGGGCCGCCGCAGCCGTACGGAACGGGCGAGGACGGTTCCTCCGGTGGAGGTCGAGCCGCCGGTGGCCGGTCGGTGGTCCGCGCTGAACAGCCCGGCGGACAAGGTGCCGAGCCACGGTACGCACGGGTACGGACAGACGTACGCGATCGACATCGTGGCCGAGCCCGAGTTCGAGCCCAAGCCCTTGAGCGAAGAGGGGGGCGAAGAGGGGGGCGAAAAGGCCGCCGTCCGCCCGCCGTTCCGATGGCTCTGGCCGGTCGTCCGCCGTAACCGGGACTTCCCGGCCTTCGGCGCCCCGCTTCTCGCGGTGGCGGACGGCACCGTGGTGCACGCGAGCCACGGCCAGCGTGACCACCTCAGCCGTAATTCGGGTCCCGCACTCGCCTATCTGATGCTGATCGAGGCGTCGGTCCGCGATATGACGAGCGCCCGCAGGATCGTCGGGAACCACCTCGTCCTCGACATCGGCGACGGTACGTACGCGATGTACGCCCACCTCCGGCGCGGCTCGCTCCGCGTGCGGGCGGGGGACACCGTCAGGGCCGGTCAGGAGCTCGCCGAGTGCGGAAACTCCGGCAACTCCACCGAACCGCATGTCCACTTCCAGCTGATGGACGATCCGGACCTGGACGTGGCGCGCGGTATCCCGTTCAGCTGGCGGGGTATCGGCATACCGGCCAACGGTGAGCACTTCACGGCGGCGGCGCCCGAGACCGGCCCCTCCGACGCCGACCCGGACGCCACCGGTACCGGCACTGGCACCGGCACTGGCACTGCCACGGCCAGTGCCGCCACCCGCTCCCCCGACCTCGCACGGGACCTCCGGGAAATGTCGTAGCCGCCGGTTAGTCTCGCCCGTATGCCTCCGGCCAAGAAGCGCTCGCGCACGTACGACGCCACGAAGACCCGCGCCGCGGTCCTGGCCCAGTTCGCCCATGTCCGGGAAGCCGTCCGCGCCTTGACGCCCGGGCAACTGGCGCTGCCCACGCGCCTGGGGGACTGGACCGTCCGTGAGCTCGCCGCGCATCTCACGATGGCCCTCTCCCGCGTCACCGAGAGTCTGGAGGAGCCGGAGCCGGCCGGCCCGAAGCCCGGTCTCGCCCTCCTGGAGTGGCCGTTCTCCACGGCCGGGCGGGCGGAGGCCATCGCCGACGAGACCCGGACCCTGGCCGCCGCTTACCCCGGACTGGACACGCTGTACGCGGAGGTGACCTCCCGCTTCGATGAGCGGGTGCCCGAGGTCCCGGGGGACCGGCTGGTCACGACCAGGGCCGGGACGATGCGGCTGGGCGACTTCCTGGTCACCCGCACGGTCGAGCTGGTCACGCACACCGACGATCTGAACGCGGCGACCGGCCTGGACATCCCGTACGACCGGCAGGCGCTCGCCGCCTGTACCCGGCTGCTGGCCGACGCTCTCGCGGACAGGGCCCCGGGCGGTTCGGTGGAGGTACGCATCCCGCCGTTCGCCGTCGTCCAGTGCATCGGCGGCCCCAAACACACCCGGGGCACGCCGCCCAATGTCGTGGAGACCGCTCCGCTCGTCTGGGCCCGGCTCGCCACCGGCCGTACCGACTGGGCCCGGGCGCTGGACGCGGCGGAGGTCAGGGCGAGCGGAGAGCGGGCCGATCTCGCTCCTCTGCTCCCACTGATGGGCTGACGGGGGAACCGGATCGCCACCCCGATCCGTCCCAGGGCCATGCGCACACAACGTATGGCTGTCAGCGTCCTCGCCGTCCTCACCCTCGCCGCCTGCGGCACGGAGTCGGGTTCCGGAGCCGGCTCCGGCGCGGGAACCGGCGACGGCAGCGGCACGGTGCGTACCGACCTGCCCGTCACCGGCGTCCGCTGGAACGTCCAGTCCATGACCGTCGACGGGAAGAAGTCCACCGCGCCGGCCGAGGCCCACGTGACCATGGATTCCCAGGGCAAGGCCACCGGGAATCTCGGCTGCAACCACTACACCGCCAACGTCCGTGTCGAGGGCGACACCGTCACCCTCGGACCGGGCACCACCACCGAAATGGCCTGCGAGAAGGACGTGCAGGACTTCGAGAACGCCCTTGCCCGCGCGTTCAGCGGCACCCTCAAAGCGGCCGTGGTGAACAAGACCCTCACTCTGACGACGGGCAAGGGGGACACCGTCACCCTCACGTCCGAGCCTGCCCGGCCCGCGGCCCCGCTCACCGGCACCACCTGGACCGTCACCACCCTGAACGACGGCGAGACCGCGACCTCCCTGCCCGCGGGCACCCGGGACAAGGCACCCCGCATCGTCTTCGGCAAGGACGGCACCGTGGAGGGAAACCTCGGCTGCAACAACTTCCGCGGCAAGGCGACGGTGGCCGGCTCGTCGATCACCTTCGGACCGCTCGCCTCCACCCGCAAGATGTGCGGGGACGCCGAGATGGACGTCGAACGGTCCGTGCTCGCCGCACTCAGCGGGAAGACGACGTACGAGATCGACGGCCGGGCCCTGTCCCTGACCGCGGAGAACGGCAAGGGACTCGGCGCCTCCGCCCCCGAGGACGGGAAGTAGCGGACTGATCTGCGGGCATGAGGACTCCTGCCGGGGCGGCGCACGCGGCGGATGACGGCACGAGCGTGACCGAGTGATCACCGAGGGGCCGCACGGCCCAGGAGCCTGCCGGCGGTCCGCGCCTGTCAATGCCGGTCTCGGACCCCGGACTTCCTCGCGGCGGCAGGAGGCCCTCGCCGCCCGCGCCCCCGGTGGCCTCTCCACCCGAGAGGCCACCGACTCCTGCAAGAGGGTCCCGCAGTGTGAGGCTCACCACGAAACGAGCGTTCGGCCAGCTCCTCGGCGGGGGTGCTCCGGGATCACCGTGCGCCACGACGTGGGCTCGCGGTCCCGGTCGGCCGCTGGCTTGAACTGATCGGTAACGGGCCGCTAATCCGGGCGCCTGCCGCCCACAGCGCGCCGACGGCCAGTCCTGCCACCCTCCCGGTGTCACGCGCAGTGATCATCGGAGGGTGCGGGGAGGGTTCGTCCGGGACCTCCGTCACGCACGTCCGCGATGCCCTGGCGGCCCGGGTGCGGCAGGCACCGAATTCGGACCGGTGGTCGATCTCGCCTACACTCGGAGGCGTGCCTCGTGGTGATGGACGACTCAACCACGACCTGCTCCCCGGAGAGAAAGGCCCCCAGGACGCTTGTGGCGTCTTCGGTGTCTGGGCTCCGGGCGAAGAGGTCGCCAAGCTCACCTATTTCGGACTGTATGCCCTGCAGCACCGTGGACAGGAGTCCGCGGGCATCGCAGTGAGCAACGGGTCCCAGATCCTGGTCTTCAAGGACATGGGACTGGTCTCGCAGGTCTTCGACGAAACGTCTCTGGGATCGCTCCAGGGCCATATCGCGGTCGGTCATGCCCGCTACTCCACCACCGGTGCCTCGGTGTGGGAGAACGCGCAGCCGACGTTCCGTGCCACCGCGCACGGCTCGATCGCCCTGGGTCACAACGGCAACCTGGTCAATACGGCCCAGCTCGCCGAGATGGTCGCAGACCTCCCTCGCAGGGACGGCCGCGCCACCCAGGTCGCCGCGACCAACGACACCGATCTCGTGACCGCGCTGCTCGCCGGCCAGACCGATGACGACGACAAGCCGCTCACCATCGAAGAAGCGGCCACCAAGGTGCTTCCCGAGGTGCGGGGTGCCTTCTCGCTCGTCTTCATGGACGAGCAAACGCTCTACGCCGCCCGTGACCCGCAGGGCATCCGCCCGCTGGTCCTCGGCCGTCTGGAGCGCGGCTGGGTGGTGGCCTCCGAGTCCGCCGCCCTGGACATCTGCGGCGCCAGCTTCGTCCGCGAGGTCGAGCCCGGTGAGCTGATCGCCATCGACGAGAACGGTCTGCGCACCTCCCGCTTCGCGGAAGCGAAGCCCAAGGGCTGTGTCTTCGAGTACGTCTACCTGGCCCGCCCCGACACCGACATCGCCGGGCGGAACGTCTACCTCTCCCGTGTGGAGATGGGCCGCAGGCTGGCCGCCGAAGCCCCGGCCGAAGCGGATCTGGTCATAGCGACTCCGGAATCCGGCACGCCCGCCGCGATCGGATACGCCGAGGCCAGCGGGATCCCGTTCGGCGCCGGGCTGGTCAAGAACGCGTACGTGGGCCGGACCTTCATCCAGCCGTCCCAGACCATCCGCCAGCTGGGGATCCGGCTCAAGCTGAACCCGCTCAAGGAAGTCATCAAGGGCAAGCGCCTGGTGGTCGTCGACGACTCGATCGTCCGCGGCAACACCCAGCGCGCGCTCGTCCGGATGCTCCGCGAGGCGGGCGCGGCCGAGATCCACATCCGGATCTCCTCCCCGCCGGTCAAGTGGCCCTGCTTCTTCGGTATCGACTTCGCGACCCGCGCCGAGCTGATCGCCAACGGCATGACGGTCGACGAGATCGCCACGTCCATGGGTGCCGACTCGCTCTCGTACATCTCGCTCGACGCGATGGTCGAGGCGACGACGATCGCCAAGCCGAATCTCTGCCGCGCCTGCTTCGACGGGGTGTACCCGATGGAGCTCCCGGACCCGGAGCTGCTCGGCAAGCAGCTGCTGGAGACCGAGCTGGCGGCCGGCCCCGCCGCCACCGCGGCGGCCGACGCGCTGCGTCGTCCGTGATCCGGAACGACCGGCGCTTCCCCCACCAGCCCCGTACTTCCACACGAAAGATCCCAGGCAATGTCTGAGACAACAGGTGCTTCCTACGCGGCAGCGGGCGTCGACATCGAGGCCGGCGACCGTGCTGTCGAGCTGATGAAGGAGTGGGTGAAGAAGACGCAGCGCGCAGAGGTCGCGGGCCTCGGCGGCCTCGGCGGATTCGCCGGCCTCTTCGACGCCTCGGCGCTCAAGCGTTACGAGCGTCCGCTGCTCGCCTCCGCAACCGACGGCGTCGGTACGAAGGTGGATATCGCGCGCCGGATGGGTGTGTACGACACCATCGGCCACGACCTCGTCGGCATGGTCGTCGACGACCTGGTCGTCTGTGGCGCCGAGCCGCTCTTCATGACCGACTACATCTGTGTCGGCAAGGTGCATCCCGAGCGTGTCGCGGCCATCGTGAAGGGCATCGCCGAAGGCTGTGTCCTCGCGGGCTGCGCCCTCGTCGGCGGCGAGACGGCCGAGCACCCGGGCCTCCTGGGTCCCGACGACTTCGATGTGGCGGGCGCCGGCACGGGCGTGGTCGAGGCCGAGCACCTGCTCGGTCCCGACCGAATCCGTAAGGGTGACGCGGTCATCGCGATGGCGTCCTCCGGTCTTCACTCCAACGGGTACTCGCTGGTCCGGCACGTGCTCTTCGACCGCGCGGGCTGGGCGCTCGACCGCCAGGTCGAGGAGTTCGGCCGGACGCTCGGCGAGGAGCTCCTGGAGCCCACCAAGATCTACTCGCTGGACTGCCTGGCGCTCACCCGTACGACCGAGGTGCATGCCTTCAGCCACGTCACAGGCGGCGGTCTGGCCAACAACCTGGCCCGCGTCGTCCCGGACGCGCTGCACGCCACCGTGGACCGCTCCACGTGGGCGCCCGGCGCGGTCTTCGACCTGGTCGGCAAGGCCGGACAGGTCGAGCGGCTGGAGCTGGAGAAGACGCTCAACATGGGCGTCGGCATGATCGCGATCGTCCCCGCGGACTCGGTCGACGCGGCACTGACCACCCTGGCCGACCGCGGTATCGACTCGTGGGTCGCCGGAGAGATCACCGACCGGGGCGCACACACCTCGGGCGCCGAGCTCGTGGGCGACTACGCGAAGTAGGCAGTACGGGGCGGGTCACCGGAATCGTCCGGTGACCCGCCACCGGCCGGCCCGACGCGACTCCACCGGCCCGGCGACGCGACTCCACCGAACCGGCCCGCCGTCACCAGGACAGCACAAAACCCGGTCCGAGCAGGCCCGGACCGGGTTTTGTGTCAGCGCGAGGTCAAGCGCCGCGGCGCTGTGACGACGGACCGGACTGATCGTCCTCGTCCTCGTCCTCGTCATCGTCGTCGTTGTACTGATCCGCGTACTGTGCGTACGGGTCATCTTCCTCGTCGTCGTCCTCGAACGGCTCAGCGTTCGGTGGCTGACTCGAAGGTGATGCGCCCAGCTCATTGGCCAGACGCGACAGGTCAGTCCCGCCGCTGCTGTACTTCAGCTGACGGGCGACCTTGGTCTGCTTGGCCTTTGCCCGGCCGCGCCCCATGGCTCGACCCCCTCGGTGACGGGGCTCGACGGCCCCAGAGTCTTGACACGCGTTCATGTTTCAGGACGGACTCCCGGCTGAGAGACCGCGCCTGTAGGGCTTTAACGGTACCTGCTTCCGTGGCCATACGGTACGCCGCTCGCATGAAGTGCCCCGTAAGCGACCCGGCGCGGAGCCCTGTCCGCCCTGGTCAGCTGCGATTTTAACCTCTTCTGAGCGGGCGACCCGCCGACCGGCGTGAGTCTTGTCTCGCCGGCCGGCGGGCCGTATGCGGTGACGGGTAGCGAAGACCCCGCCACCGGTCAGTGACGGCGGGCGTCGGCCATCCGCTGTTCGGCGATCCGGTCGGCCGCTGCGGCCGGCGGAATTCCGTCGGCCTTCGCACGTGCGAATATGGCCAGCGTGGTGTCGAAGATCTTCGTGGCCTTCGCCTTGCACCGGTCGAAGTCGAAGCCGTGGAGCTCGTCGGCGACCTGGATCACGCCACCGGCGTTCACGACGTAGTCGGGTGCGTACAGGATCGAGCGGTCGGCCAGATCCTTCTCGACGCCCGGGTGCGCGAGCTGGTTGTTGGCGGCGCCGCACACCACCTTCGCGGTGAGCACCGGCACGGTGTCGTCGTCGAGGGCTCCGCCGAGCGCGCACGGGGCGTAGATGTCCAGGCCCTCGGTACGGATCAGCGCGTCGGTGTCCGCGGCCACCGAGACCTCGGGGTACTGCTCGGTGATCCGGCGTACCGACTCCTCCCGCACGTCCGTGACGACGACCACGGCGCCGTCCGCGAGCAGGTGCCTGACCAGATGGTGGCCGACCTTGCCGACACCGGCGACACCGACCTTCCGGCCGCGCAGGCTCGGGTCGCCCCACAGGTGCTGGGCGGAGGCCCGCATGCCCTGGAAGACACCGAAGGCGGTGAGTACGGAGGAGTCGCCCGCGCCGCCGTTCTCGGGGGAGCGGCCGGTGGTCCAGCGGCACTCGCGGGCCACGATGTCCATGTCGGCGACATAGGTGCCGACATCGCAGGCGGTCACGTAGCGCCCGCCGAGCGAGGCGACGAACCGGCCGTAGGCCAGCAGCAGCTCCTCGGACTTGATCGTGTCCGGGTCCCCGATGATGACGGCCTTGCCGCCGCCGTGGTCGAGGCCGGCCATGGCGTTCTTGTACGACATGCCCCGCGCGAGGTTCAGGGCGTCCGCGACCGCCTCCTCCTCGGAGGCGTACGGATAGAAGCGGGTGCCGCCGAGGGCCGGGCCCAGGGCGGTGGAGTGGATGGCGATGACGGCCTTGAGGCCGCTGGCACGGTCCTGGCAGAGCACGACTTGTTCGTGGCCCCCCTGCTCCGAGTGGAACAGGGTGTGCAGGACGCCGTCGGTCACATCGGTCACTGTGGTGACTCCCAAGTACGAAGCGGCGGGAAGGCCCTCCTGAAGGTGGGGAGGGCCACCGGGCCGACCGGCACGGTCGGCCCGACTGGGCAAGAGCGTAAGTCCTCCGCGTACGGAGAGTTCGTGCCGGTGCGGAGGATCACCCCCTGGGGGAGTGGCGGCGTGACACGATTCGGCACATGTCGGTGGTGTCTTCAGTGCTCGTCCCTTACTCGTCCTATCTGCGCGTGTACGAGCCGCTCGCCGCCTTTCCGGGGCCCGAGCGGGCCCACTGGGCCAGATACGCGGAGCGTTCCTCCTTCCCCACCGCCCAGGACGAACTGCGCCGCTCCCTCGCGGACTTGGCGGCGACTCCCCCGGTCGGGGTGCCGGCGCACGAGAGCGCGGACGCGTTCGTCGCCGAGGCCGACGGGGTGGTGTGTGTCTGCCCCTGGCGTACGCGGCTGCGCGGATGGCTGGCTCTGGAGGAACTCGAGGGGATGTTTCCGGCCATGGTGTTCGACGCGGTGCTGCCCCCGGTCGTGCGGGGTCAGGCGCTCACGGATCACGAGCGGTGGCGGGAGCGGAATCCGGATGCCCGGCCGTGGATCAGGACGGCGGTGTGGCAGGTCCCGGTGCGCTGGTTCGTGCTCTTCGCCGACGAGGAGCGGGAGTACCGGGAGGCGGGCGAGGACGGCGGGCCGCCGGTGCTGCGCTACCGGACCCCGATGGTGCAGGCCCGGCGCAGGCTGGCGCGGGCGCTCAGGACCCTGCGGGAGACGGTGGACGAAGGGCCGCTGACCGAGGGCCTGGTGGACGTCGGCCGCTGGCTGGAGGAGTTCCATCCGCGTGCGCTGGTCGAGCTGGACTACGGGGGCCTGGTCCACGCGCTGCCGGCCAGGGATCTGGCGGGGGACCACTCCGCGGCGGATGTGGCCGAGGGCATCGCGGCGTTGCGGTCCGGGGACAGCGACGGGGCGAGCACGGCGTACGCGCGTCTCGCCGAGCGCTGGCGGGCGGTGCAGCACCGCCAGTTCGCCAACTGACCCGAAACCCAACAGGTCCAGGCAATCGGCGCAGAGGCGCACGAACCGGCGCAGAGGTGTGTGAGCCGGAGCGCATCCATGCTTCTGGTGGTGCGCCGAGGAGTGTTCCGGCGAGCTGACGTCGCGTGAAAATGCGGCCTGTGTGACGCATGTGGCGAGTGAGGCGGAAGAGTACGCCGTCGAGGCCGGGACCTACGTCCCGAACCGGGCCTTTGCCTCAAGCGTGACGGATAGCACTAACGGCGCCCTTGCGCCCATCCCCACCCCTCGTGCCAAAATAGGACAAGGAGTCCGAGGAGGACTCCTTCCGTCTGCCTATGGGCGGAAAGCTCGGTATTGCACTCTATGGGGGGTCTGACGACTCCTGATCGCCCCTGTGACTGATCGTCACTGTGGTGTGACTGTCCGCTATGGCATGGTCCATCGGCTTCCGTCGCTGATGAACACCTGGGAGGGCAATTCCATCGGTTTGGCCGACGCGGCTGGACGGATGGTGTAGTTGTAGTGCCGAGGACAAGCCGTTCGTCCTATAACCGACTCGGCCCGCGTCCGCCATTTCGGGCAACGCGGGTCAAGGTGCAGAATTTAGAGGAAAGAACCGAGAAGGTTCGGTTCTCCCGAGGAGGCCGCTCATGACCGCTCGCACCCCTGATGCCGAGCCGCTGCTGACCCCGGCTGAGGTTGCCACGATGTTCCGCGTGGACCCGAAGACGGTCACCCGTTGGGCGAAGGCTGGCAAGCTCACGTCCATCCGCACGCTCGGTGGGCATCGCCGGTACCGCGAGGCAGAGGTCCGCGCACTGCTTGCGGGTATTCCGCAGCAGCGCAGCGAGGCCTGACACACCCCTGTCGCCGCGCCATAACTGGGCACTGTCGGGCCCCCCAGCCCGCTGTTGTCCACCCATAGCTCCACATGACGGACGCCTGCCCCAACGGGCGTCATACCTATGCAATGCGGGTACGTCACCTGATCGCGCTGGACTCCGCCGGGTCCAGCGCGATTTTTTATGCCCGAACGGGCGGGGGCGGGGGCGTGTACGGGCTGCTGCGCCAGGTCCGTCCGGCGAATCGTGCGCGGCCCTGCCCGGGGCCCTGTGCGGGCCTCCTGCGGCTCCTGGCCGGCCCCGTCCGGGTGGCCCCGGGGGTATATCCCGAGTGGTGCAATTGCATATATTAAATTCGCCAGTTGTAAGAAGGGGGTAAAGCCACCCCTTCCAGAAACTCGTTCGGTGACTCCCGTCACACCGGCTGAGACTTGCCAACTCCCAGACTGCCACTCCCTGGAAGCGGCGGACACGGCCAATGGTCATGTCCTCGGGGGACTTTCGGCCCCGGTCCGCTCCCCGGTCCGCTCCCCGGCTCGCTTCTCGGCCCGCTCCCCGGTCGACCCGTCGGTCCACTCCTCAGCCCGCCCGTCGGCCGCTCCCGGCCCCGGACTGCCGTCGGGGGCCGCCGGGCCGCTGTCGAGGGCGACTGGACGCCCGCCGGGGGCGATTGGGCGACCGTCGGCGGTGCCTGGAGGGCTGTCGGGGGCGACTGGGCCGCCGCCGGGCGCTTCGGGGCCCCCGGAAGGGCGGGAAGGGCCCCGGGGAGGGCTCAGGAAAGCGCCGGACTCCCCCGGCGTCGCGGCGGGCTCCAAGGCGAGGAGCAGCAGCCGGTGGCAGATCGGGCAGTGCCGGGTGAGATGCCGGTACCCGGAGGCCGCGGCCAGGTGGGCGCGCAGCAGCGCGCGGGTTTCGTGCCGTGCCGTGGACGCAGACATACGTGCCACCTCCCGGTGAGCCCGCGCGGCCCCACGCCGAGGGGAACAGGGGCAGCCTCTGCTCTACGGGTTACCCGGGGCTGATGCCGCAGTCAAGACGCACGAAAGCCCGGATCAGAAGATCCGGGCTTTCGTTTCTTGCGGTCCTGACGGGATTTGAACCCGCGGCCTCCACCTTGACAGGGTGGCGAGCACTCCAAACTGCTCCACAGGACCAGGTTTTCGCGGCTGCCTTGCGGCTGGCTGCGAAACGAGACTCTACAGGAGGTCGGAGGGTGCGGTCGAACTCACCCAGGGTGGCGCTCCCGTTACGGGGCGGCCGCGTCGATCGCCTTCACGATCCGCTTGTCCGAGACGGGCTGCGCCGTGCCCAGCGCATGGGCGAAGTAGCTGACCCGCAGCTCCTCGATCATCCAGCGGATGTCCAGCACCTCCTGGGGCACCGGCCGCCCCTGCGGCAGCTGTTCCAGCAGCCAGGCGTACTCGTCCTGCATCTCGTGGACCTTCGCCATGCGCGTGGTGTCGCGCTGGACGTTCGTCGGCATCTGCTGGAGCCGGCGGTCCTCGGCGACCAGGTAGCGCATCAGATCGGGGAGCCTGCGCAGCCCCGTCGCCGTGACGAACCCCGGCGGTACGAGACGGGCCAGGTGCTCCCGTACGTCCGCGACGTTGTTGACCAGCACCAGGCTGTTGGTGGCCTTCAGCCGCCGCTCGCACGCCTGCCAGGCCGCCAGGATCTGCTGCACCTGCCCGATCGTGCGGACCGTCAGGTCGACGAGATCGGCGCGCACCTTGTCGTACAGCTTCCGGTACGACTCCTCGTCCCAGGCGGGACCGCCGTGGGCGGCGATCAGCCGGTCGGCCGCCGCCATGGCGCAGTCGTCGAACAGTGCCTGGATGGAGCCGTGCGGATTGCGGGACAGGGCCAGCTTCTGCTGGTTGGTGAGCTTGTCCGAGGCGAACTTGGCGGGGTTCACGGGGATGTTGAGCAGGATCAGCTTTCGCGTGCCCCGCCACATCGCCTGCTGCTGCTCGGCCTCGGTGTCGAAGAGCCGTACGGCCACGGTGTCGCCCTGGTCGGAGAGCGCCGGATACGCCTTCACCGGCTGGCCGGCGCGCCGGGTCTCGAAGACCCGGTTCAGAGTGCCGATCGTCCAGTCCGTGAGGCCCGAACGCTCGATGGACTCGCCCGTGGGCCCCGCGGTGGCAGCGGCGGCCTGGGAGAGCGCCTGGCGGGCCTTGGGCCGCAGCTGGACCTTCAGCGCGTCCAGGTCCTTGTCCTCGGCCACCGTGCGGCGCCGCTCGTCGGTGATCCGGAAAGTGATCTTCAGATGGTCCGGAATCCGGGTCAGGTCGAAGTCGTCGGCCTTCACCGGGACGCCGACCATCCGCTGGAGCTCACGGGCCAGGGTGAACGGCAGCGGCTCCTGGAGCGGCACCGCCCGGTCCAGGAACTTGCCCGCGTAGTCCGGAGCGGGCACGTAGTGCCGGCGGATCGGCTTGGGCAGCGAGCGGATCAGCTCGGTGACCACGTCCTGGCGCAGTCCGGGGATCTGCCAGTCGAAGCCCTCGGATGTGACCTGGTTGAGCACGTGGAGCGGTACGTGGACGGTCACACCGTCGGCGTCCGTGCCGGGCTCGAACTGGTACGTCACCCGGAACTTCAGCTTCCCCTGACGCCAGGAGTCCGGGTAGTCGTCCTTGGTGACGGCCCCGGCCTTCTCGTTGATGAGCATCGAGCGCTCGAAGTCGAGCGCGTCCGGCTCGTCCTTCCGCTTGTCCTTCCACCAGGAGTCGAAGTGGGCACCGGAGACGATGTGCTCGGGGATGCGCTGATCGTAGAAATCGAAGAGCGTCTCGTCGTCGACGAGGATGTCCCGGCGCCGGGCTCGGTGCTCCAACTCCTCTACCTCGCCGAGGAGTTTGCGGTTGTCGTGGAAGAACTGGTGGTGCGTGCGCCAGTCGCCCTCGACCAGGGCGCTGCGGATGAACAGCTCGCGCGAGGCCTCCTGGTCGATTCGGCCGAAATTGATCTTGCGCTGGGCGACGATGGGTACCCCGTAAAGGGTGACCCGCTCGTAGGCCATGACCGCCGCCTGGTCCTTCTCCCAGTGCGGTTCGCTGTAGGTGCGCTTCAGCAGATGCCCGGCGAGCGGTTCGATCCACTCCGGCTCGACCTTCGCGTTCACCCGCGCCCACAGCCGGGACGTCTCGACCAGCTCGGCCGACATCACGAACCGCGGCTGCTTCTTGAACAGCGCCGAACCCGGGAAGACCGCGAACTTGGCGTTGCGCGCGCCCACGTACTCGTTCTTCTCGGTGTCCTTCAGTCCGATGTGCGACAGCAGGCCCGCGAGGAGCGAGGTGTGCACCGACTGCTCCGGTGCGTCCTCCTCGTTCATCTCGATGCCCATCTGCTTGGCCACCGTGCGCAGCTGGGCGTAGATGTCCTGCCACTCACGGATCCGCAGGAAGTTCAGGTACTCCTGCTTGCACATCCGGCGGAAACTGGAGGAGCCGCGCTCCTTCTGCTGCTCGCGGACGTAGCGCCACAGGTTCAGGTACGCGAGGAAGTCCGAGGTCTCGTCCTTGAACCTGGCGTGCTGCTGATCGGCCTGCGTCTGCTTCTCCGCGGGTCGCTCGCGCGGGTCCTGGATGGAGAGCGCGGCGGCGATCACCATGACCTCGCGGGCACAGCCGTTGCGCTCGGCCTCGATGACCATCCGGGCCAGCCGAGGGTCCACGGGCAGCTGCGAGAGCTTGCGCCCCAGGGGCGTGAGCCGCTGCCCCCTCTTCCCTTCCTGGGTGGACTTCTCGCCCAGCTCCAGCGCACCGAGCTCCTGGAGCAGCTGCACACCGTCACGGATGTTGCGGTGGTCCGGCGGGTCGATGAACGGGAACTTCTCGATGTCACCGAGCCCGGCCGCGGTCATCTGGAGGATGACGGACGCCAGGTTCGTACGAAGGATCTCGGGGTCCGTGAACTCCGGACGGGTCAGGAAGTCGTCCTCGGAGTACAGCCGGATGCAGATGCCGTCCGACGTACGGCCGCAACGGCCCTTGCGCTGGTTGGCGCTGGCCTGCGAGATCCGCTCGATGGGCAGCCGCTGGACCTTCGTGCGGTGGCTGTAGCGGGAGATACGGGCATTGCCCGGGTCGATCACGTACTTGATGCCGGGGACCGTCAGCGAGGTCTCCGCGACGTTCGTTGCCAGAACGATCCTGCGCCCCGTGTGCCGCTGGAACACACGGTGCTGTTCGGCGTGCGACAGCCGGGCGTAGAGAGGGAGCACCTCGGTGTGCCGGAGGCTGCGCTTGTTCAGCGCGTCCGCGGTGTCACGGATCTCCCGTTCGCCGGAGAGGAAGACCAGGACGTCCCCGTGGGCCTCGGAGCCGAGCTCGTCCACCGCGTCGCAGATCGCGGTGATCTGGTCACGGTCGGAGTCCTCGCCCTCCTCCTCCAGGAGCGGCCGGTAGCGGACCTCGACGGGATACGTACGCCCCGAGACCTCCACGATCGGCGCCTCGCCGAAATGCCGGGCGAAGCGTTCCGGGTCGATGGTCGCCGAGGTGATGACGACCTTGAGATCCGGGCGCTTGGGCAGCAGCCTGGCGAGGTAGCCGAGCAGGAAGTCGATGTTCAGTGACCGCTCGTGCGCCTCGTCGATGATGATCGTGTCGTACGCCAGCAGCTCGCGGTCCGTCTGGATCTCGGCCAGCAGGATGCCGTCCGTCATCAGCTTCACGAACGTCGCGTCGGGGTTCACCTGGTCGGTGAACCGGACCTTCCAGCCGACGGCCTCGCCGAGCGGGGTGTCCAGCTCCTCGGCGATGCGCTCCGCGACCGTGCGCGCCGCGATCCGACGGGGCTGGGTGTGCCCGATCATGCCCCGGACGCCACGCCCCAGCTCCATACAGATCTTGGGGATCTGCGTGGTCTTCCCGGAACCGGTCTCACCGGCGACGATCACGACCTGGTGGTCGCGTATCGCCTCCAGGATCTCGTCCTTCCTCTGGCTGACGGGAAGCTGCTCCGGGTACGACAGAGCAGGCATCCGCGAGGCGCGCCCCGCGAGCCGCTCGGCCGCTTTCCCCGCCTCTGCGGCGATCTCGTCCAGCACGGACTGTCGGGCCTCGGGCTTACGGATACGGCGCGCACCCTCGAGGCGCCGGCCGAGCCGGTTCGCGTCGCGGAGTGAGAGCTGTCCGAGCTGTGACTGGAGATCGGCGAAGGAAGTAGACATACGGGTCCCAGGATCGCACCCGGGCGCAAGGAGTGGCGAACACATTTCGCGCGGTCTCCGTCACTCCCACGGTGACCGCGGGGTGCGGAGGCATCACACCACGTACCATTTCGGGCAGCTGATCACCCGAAGCCCTTCCCGAGAGGCCGGTCGCCGTGTCCCGTACGCAGTGGTGCTGCCTGCTGGCGGTGCTCACGGTCGTACTGGGCCTGTTCTGCGGCCCGGCCACCGCGTCCGTCACCCCCGCGGCGGGCAGTCACCCGATCGTGGCGGCCGGAGGCGGCGAAGGCGTGCCGGGCTGCGGCCGGGACACCGGCCATGACGGCACAGAGCCCGCCGGACCCGTCCGGGGCCGCGCCGCGCATGACCAGGCACCCGGCCTCGCCACCTGGGGCCTCCCGGCGACCACCACGGGCGCGGGGCCCGCGGAACCTCCCCTGCGGATCGCCGCGCGCGGGCCCGAACCCGCCACGCCCGGCCCCGTGGAGCTCTCCGTGCTGAGGGTGTAGCCGGAGCCGTCCGGCCACCGTTCCCCACTCGCCCTTCTCGCACACCACCGCACGGAGTGACGCATGCCCACGCCCTCGTCCAGGACCTCCTCGTCCAGGACCTCCTCGTCCAAGCACGCCTCGAAGAAGCCGCTGATCTACGGCGCGGTCGTCGCCCTCGCCGCAGGGCTTCTCGGCTACGCCTCCTACGTCGCCACCGGACCGGAGGGCTCCGGCTCCGCCGCCTCGTCGTCCGTCGCCGAGGTCAGCGACGACCCGTCCGCCGACGTCTACGCCGGACTGGCCGGGCTGGCCAGGAGGGACGCGGGCGACAAGCTGGCCCAGGGCCGTACCGACGCACCCGTCGTCCTCATCGAGTACGCCGACTTCAAGTGCGGCTACTGCGGGAAGTTCGCCCGCGACACCGAGCCCGCCCTGATCAAGAAGTACGTCCGGGACGGCACCCTGCGCATCGAATGGCGCAACTTCCCGATCTTCGGCGAGGAGTCCGAGGCCGCCGCCCGCGCCGCCTGGGCCGCAGGCCGGCAGAACCGCTTCTGGGAGTTCCACCGCGTCGCCTACGCCGAGGACGCCAAGGAGAAGGGCTTCGGCAAGGACCGGCTGAAGGAGCTGGCCCGGCAGGCCGGAGTGAAGGACCTCGACCGGTTCGTCCGGGACACCGACGGCACCGCCGCGGCGGACGCGGTCCGCGCCGACCAGGAACAGGGATACGGCATCGGCGCCACATCCACCCCGTCCTTCCTCGTCAACGGCCGCCCCATCGCCGGTGCCCAGCCGATGGAGACCTTCACGCGGGCCATCGAGGCGGCGGCACGGGCGGAGAAGACCAAGGGCACCAAGGACGCGAAGGAAGCCGAGGAAGCGAAGGACACCGAGCACGCCGAGGACACCGCGAAGTGACGGCTGACATCGGTTACTTCGCGGCCTTCCTCGGCGGGCTGCTGGCGCTCGTCAGCCCGTGCAGCGCCCTGCTCCTGCCCGCCTTCTTCGCCTACTCCATCGACTCCGCCTCCCGGCTCCTGGCCCGCACCGGGATCTTCTACGCCGGACTCGCCACCACGCTCGTCCCTCTGGGCGCCGCGGGCTCGTACGCCGGACGGCTCTTCTACGGCCACCGGGACGCACTGGTCCTCGGCGCCGGCTGGCTGATCATCGCGCTCGGTGTCGCCCAGATCGTCGGCCTGGGCTTCGCCTCCCGGCGGATCGCCGCGCTCAGTGGACGTATCCGCCCCACGACGGCGTTCTCGGTCTACGCCCTCGGCGCGGTCTACGGGCTGGCCGGCTTCTGCGCCGGCCCGATCCTGGGCAGCGTCCTGACCGTGGCGGCCATCAGCGGCAGCCCGGTCTACGGCGGACTGCTGCTCGCCGTGTACGCGCTGGGCATGGCCGTACCGCTGTTCGTGCTGGCACTGCTCTGGGAGCGCTACGAGCTGGGGCGCCGGGCGTGGCTCCGGGGCCGCACCCTGCGCGTGGGCCGCTTCGAGCTGCACAGCACCACGCTGCTCTCCGGGCTCTTCTTCATCGGCCTCGGCACGCTCTTCCTCGTGTTCGACGGGACGACCGCGCTGCCCGGACTGCTGGACGTGGACGATTCGTTCGCCGTGGAGCAGTGGGCCCAGCGCCTCGGCGACAGCGTGCCGGACGCGGTGCTGCTGGGAGCCGTGGTGGCAGCGGTGGCGCTGGTGCTCGCGGTACGGGCGTGGCGCCGCGCGGGCCGGCAGGAGCAGGAGCCCCAGGAGGGGGCCTGACACGACGAAGGCCCCGTCCAGTGGACGGGGCCTTCGGGTGGTGGCTGGGGCCGGGATCGAACCGGCGACCTATCGCTTTTCAGGCGATCGCTCGTACCAACTGAGCTACCCAGCCACGCAGCTCATACGGGCTGCAGCGGTCCTGACGGGATTTGAACCCGCGGCCTCCACCTTGACAGGGTGGCGAGCACTCCAAACTGCTCCACAGGACCAAGCTGTTGTGCGACACAAGTGTCGCACAGGGTGTTGCGTGCCCCCAACGGGATTCGAACCCGTGCTACCGCCTTGAAAGGGCGGCGTCCTGGGCCACTAGACGATGAGGGCAAAACAGCTGATGTTGCTGCTTCTGCGTCTGTCGTCCCAGGGGACGTGAGAAGCATGTGACTCCGCTTCCCCTCAAGAGGTTCCGCTTCTTCCTCAACCGATCGGCATCGGAACGGTCAAGCCCTGACCGGCGCCCTGGGGCACGTCGGAGACTGTACTACGGCGTTTCGGTGTCAGCCAAACCCATTGGGCGAGGGCGTAGCTTCGGGCGGGTCCCCCTCCGGCAGATGGCGGCTGACCTCGGCCGTCGTCAGGCCGAGTCCGCCCAGCGTGATCTCGTCCCAGGCCTGGAGGCGGCGGGTCGAGCGGTCCAGGTAGAGCACCGAGGCGTGCACCTTCTCGGGGTGCTTGTTCTGCACGGCGCGCAGACCTCCGCCGCCCGTGGAGCCCTCGACCTTCAGCCGCGTACCGAACTTCAGCACCTGGTTCACCCGATGGTGGACATGGCCCGCCAGGACGAGCGGGACGGTGCCGTCGGTCTCGCGTGCGGCATTCGGGTCATGGGTGACCGCGATGTCCACCGGAGTACCGGCCCGCTCCTGGTCGCGCAGGGCGGAGGCCAGCCGGAGGCCCGTCATCCGTTCGGCGGCCTTCCCCTGGGCGGGGATCGAGCGGTCCGGGGTGAACTGGGGGTCGCCGGTGCCGGCGATCCGCAGCCCGCCGATGTCCAGTGCACTGCCCTCGTCCAGGACGTGCGCGTTGCGCAGCTTCTTCAGATACGCCTGGGTGACCTTCGAGTCGTGGTTGCCGCGGACCCAGACGTAGGGCGCGCCGAGATCGCGGATCGGGTCCAGGAAGCCGTTCTCGGCGGCGGTGCCGTGGTCCATGGTGTCGCCGGAGTCGATGATCACGTCGATCTCGTACTGCTCGACGAGTGAGCCGATGATGTGCCAGGCCGCCGGGTTGAGATGGATGTCGGAGACGTGCAGAACGCGGATGGTGGCGGGGTCCGGGCGGTAGACGGGGAGCGTGGACGTGGCGTCGTACAGCTTGGTGACGTTGGTGACGAGGCGGGCCAGTTCCCGCTGGTAGACGTCGAACTCGGTGACGATCGAGCGGGCGTCGCCGACCAGTGAGGGGGCGCTGGAGAGCAGCCCGGAGAATTTCGGCTCCAGCACCGACTTGGGGTTCCAGGTGGCGTAGGCGCAGACGCCCGAGGCGGCCAGGAGGGCCAGGGCGAGACCGCCGGCCATGAGGGCGCGGCGTGGGCGGCGGTAGACGGCGAGGCCGAGCGCGGTGGCGCCGGAGACGACGGCCACGCAGGAGCGGACGGCCAGGTCGCGGGTTCCGGAGGCGACGTCGGACGCGACCTCGTCCTGGAGGCCGGAGAGCCGTTCGGGGTGTTTGACCAGGGCCTGGGAGCGCACCGGGTCGAGCCGGTCGACATCGACGTCGAGGCGGATCGGCGCGATGTGGGAGTCCAGCTCCAGGGCGCCGAGCGGGGACACGTTGATCTTGGTGCCGCCGCTGAGGGACGGGCGCAGGGTCATGTCCGTGTCCATGGGCCCCACCGGCGTACGGACACTGCCGACGATCAGCAGCCCGAGCCAGGCCCCCAGGACGACGACGGCGACGAGGCCGAGCGCGCGGGTGACGGGGTGCGGGGTGCCGGTGAGCGTGCCGGGGGTGGCGGAGGAGCGGGTGCGGTGCCGGAGACGGTCGACTGCGGCGCGGAACGGGGCGCGGGCCATTGGGCCCGTATGCCCTGGTTCGGTTCCGGACATGCGGGCCAAGAGGCAGCCGGTACGGACGGGGCAGGCGGAACGGGCCCGTCGTACGTGACAATGGCGGGGTGCTGGAGATGACGCGCGAGGAGTTCGAAGAGCTGGTGAGCCAGGCGCTCGACCGGATTCCGCCGGAGTTGATGCGGCTGATGGACAACGTCGCGGTGTTCGTCGAGGACGAACCGGAGGCCGGTGACTCCGACCTGCTCGGCCTCTACGAGGGCACGCCGCTCACCGATCGCGGTGAGTGGTACGCGGGGGTGCTGCCGGACCGGATCACCATCTACCGGGGGCCGACGCTGCGGATGTGCGAGACCCACGAAAGCGTCGTCGCGGAGACCGAGATCACCGTGGTGCACGAGATCGCCCACCACTTCGGCATCGACGACGAGCGGCTGCACGCCCTGGGCTACGGGTGAGCGAGCTCCGTCCCGAGCCGGGTGCCGGCGGCGGTGATGTCCCGGTCGTCGACCCGGACGTCGACCTCTCCGATCCCGCGCAACGGGCGGAGACGGCGGGCCACGCGAAGTGGAAGGTGCTCGGGGCCATCGCGGCGGGCGGGGCGCTGGGCGCGCTCGCGCGGTACGCGGTCATGGTGATCCGGCCGGCCGCCGACGGGGCGTTCCCCTGGGCGGTCCTCGGCGTCAACGTGACGGGCTGCGCGCTGATCGGCGTGCTGATGGTGCTGGTGGCCGAGCGGGACGGGAAGGCCCATCCGCTGGTGCGGCCGTTCCTCGGGGTCGGGGTGCTCGGCGGGTTCACGACGTTCTCGACGTACGCGGCCGATGTGGCGAAGCTGCTGGACCGCCAGGAGGCGCTGACCGCAATGACGTACGCGGCGGCGACGCTCGTGGGGTCGCTCGGTGCGGTGTGGGCGGCGGTCGTGGCGACCCGGGCGCTGCTGGGTGTACGCGGAGGTGAGCGGGGAGCGTGAACTGGCTTCTGGTGGCGCTGGGCGGGGCTGTCGGGGCGCCGCTGCGCTATCTCACGGACCGCGCCGTGCAGGCGCGTCACGGCAGTGGACTTCCGTACGTGTTCCCGTGGGGCACCTTCACCGTCAACGCGGCGGGCAGCCTGCTGCTCGGCGTACTGACCGGGGCGACGCTGTCCGAACCCGTGTACGCCCTGGTCGGTACGGGGCTGTGCGGCGCCCTGACGACGTACTCCACGTTCTCGTACGAGTCGCTGCGGCTGGCCGAGGGCGGCCGGGTCTTCCTCGCGGCGGCCAATGTCGTGGCGTCGGTGCTGGTGGCGCTCGGAGCGGTGTTCCTGGGGGCGGAGCTCGCGGGCGGGTCGGGGCGGTAGCTAGCTTCGGGGGCGTGTCCCCGGCGGGGTCGGGGGAGTTGGGCACGGAGCCCCGCCTTCCCGCTCCCTTCACGCCCCGGAGGTGCCACCCGTGCGCCAGTTGTCCGCCCCTGTCCGATGGGCAGCCGTCACCGCGTTGACGATCGCCGCGTCCACCGGCTGTATGAGCGTCGGCGACGACGGTGCGAAACCGGGTCCCTCCCGGTCGGCCGGCCCGAAGGGCGCGTCGGCCGAACCCAATGGCGGCACGGTCCCCGGATCGGGCCGGTCGGGCCACGGCGGCAGCCGTGCCGAGGCGCAGTCCGACCGCGGGACCGGCGCGAAGCCGGATCCGTCCGGCTCGGGCCCGACACCGTCGGCCGCGCCGGACGCGACGCATCCCACTCCGAAGCCCGGCGCTCCGCTGCCGACCGGTGCGGGCAAGCCGCCGTCCCCCCAGCCCTCGGCGCCCGGACCGGGTGAGCCGCCGCCCCCTCCGGTCCCCGATCCCGGACCTTCCAGTCCGCCCCCTTTGGACCCCACCCCCGACCCGGAGCCGACCCCTCCGCCGGCGCCCTCGCAGCCGCCCTCCGCCTCGCCGGCCGCGCAGCTCAGGAATCACTCGATGAGGGCTCCGGACGGCCCTGCGACGCGCCGAACGCCGGAGGCGTCGCCCCAGGTCGGGCCGGCGTGAACGAAGGTCCGGAAAGGCGGCGGAAGGAGGCTTTGACCAGGCCGTTTGCGCTATGTGGGTAAGGGTGCGTATGGTTATAGATCGTTTGATCCCATTGCCCGGCGCCGACACAGAAGAGCGCCGTGTGGCGCGTACTCTCCCTTGCCGTGGCTGGACCGCATTGAGGCGGTCGAAATTGCGAATCACGGAGTTACGGGCGCGTGCCGAGACTCCGGAAGGTTTCGCATTTCGCATGTCAATTTCCAGTTCTGACCACACCGTCATGCCCGAGAACGTCGACAACACCGACGAGCTGATCACCCTCGACACCATCGAGAGCGTCGAGTCCATCGAGTCCATCGAGGACACAGAGCTCGCGGAGCTCGCCGAGGCCGTCGTGGCCCAGGCCGACACCGCAACCGCCGTCGCTGCCGACCCCGAGGTCGTGAAGGTCGTCGAGGTCGAGGTCGTGGAGGTCGTCGAGACCGCCGCCGTCGAGGCTCCGGTCGCCGAGAAGCCGGTCGTCGACGCTCCCGTCGAGGCCGCGCCTGTCAAGAAGCGGGTCGCCAAGACCACCGTCGCCGATGTCCTGGAGACCGCTGAGGTCTCGGAGACCGCCGCCGTCGTGGAGACCGCTGAGGTCGCCGCCGACGACAGCGCCGAGGCCGAAGACGCCGAGAGCGCCGAGCCGACCGTCACCTTCACGTCGCTGGGCCTGCCCGAGGGCATCGTCCGCAAGCTCGCCCAGAACGGTGTCACCGCGCCCTTCCCGATCCAGGCCGCGACCATCCCGGACGCCCTGGCCGGCAAGGACATCCTCGGCCGTGGCCGTACCGGCTCCGGCAAGACCCTCTCCTTCGGTCTTCCGACCCTGGCCACGCTGGCCGGCGGTCACACCGAGAAGAAGAAGCCCCGCGCGATCATCCTCACGCCGACGCGTGAGCTCGCGATGCAGGTCGCGGACGCGCTTCAGCCGTACGGCGACGTACTCGGCCTGAAGATGAAGGTCGTCTGCGGCGGTACGTCGATGAGCAACCAGATCTACGCGCTGGAGCGCGGTGTCGACGTCCTCGTCGCCACCCCGGGCCGTCTGCGCGACATCATCAACCGCGGTGCCTGCTCCCTGGCGAACGTCCAGGTGGCGGTGCTCGACGAGGCCGACCAGATGTCGGACCTGGGCTTCCTGCCCGAGGTCACCGAGCTGCTCGACCAGATCCCCGGCGGCGGCCAGCGCATGCTCTTCTCCGCCACCATGGAGAACGAGATCGGCACGCTCGTCAAGCGCTACCTGAGCAACCCGGTCACCCACGAGGTGGACAGCGCCCAGGGCAACGTCTCGACCATGACGCACCACGTCCTCGTCGTGAAGCCGAAGGACAAGGCGCCGGTCACGGCCGCGATCGCCGCCCGTAAGGGCCGCACGATCATCTTCGTCCGCACCCAGCTCGGCGCCGACCGCATCGCCGAGCAGCTCATCGAGTCCGGCTTGAAGGCCGACGCGCTGCACGGCGGCATGACGCAGGGTGCCCGTACCCGCGTGCTCGAGGACTTCAAGAAGGGTTACGTCAACGCGCTCGTCGCGACCGACGTCGCCGCCCGCGGTATCCACGTCGACGGCATCGACCTGGTCCTGAACGTGGACCCGGCCGGTGACCACAAGGACTACCTGCACCGCTCGGGCCGTACCGCCCGCGCCGGCAAGTCCGGTGTCGTCGTGTCGCTGGCGCTTCCGCACCAGCGCCGCCAGATCTTCCGCCTCATGGAGGACGCGGGCGTCGACGCCTCGCGTCACCTCGTGCAGGGCGCGGGCGTCTTCGAGCCCGAGGTCGCCGAGATCACCGGTGCCCGTTCGCTGACCGAGGTCCAGGCCGACTCCGCGAACAACGCCGCCAAGCAGGCCGAGCGCGAGGTCGCCGACCTGACGAAGCAGCTGGAGCGCATCCAGCGCCGCGCCGGCGAGCTGCGCGAGGAGGCCGACCGTCTGGTCGCCCGCGCCGCACGCGAGCGGGGAGACGACCCCGAGGAGGCAGTGGCCGCGGCCGCCGCCGAGGCGGAGGCCGCGATCGCGGCCGCAGCAGCAGCGGTCCCGGAGCAGCAGCCGGCCGTGCGCGAGGAGCGTCGCGACGACCGCGGCAACTTCGAGCGCCGTGACAACCGTGGCGGCGACCGTGGTGGGTACCGCGGTGGCAACGACCGCGGTGGCGACCGTGGCGGCGACCGTGGCGGCCGTTCCTTCGAGCGTCGTGACGACCGTGGTGGCGACCGTGGTGGCCGTCCGTCCTTCAACCGGGACAACGACCGCCCGGCGTTCAACCGTGACCGTCGTGACGAGCGTCCCTCGGGCGGCTTCCGCTCCGGTGGTGCCGGTGGTACCGGTGGTGGCGACCGTGGTGGCCGTCCGTCCTTCAACCGGGACAACGACCGCCCGGCGTTCAACCGTGACCGTCGTGACGAGCGTCCCTCGGGCGGCTTCCGCTCCGGCGGTGCCGGTGGCACGGGCGGTACCGGTGGCGGCGACCGCCGCGACGACCGTGGCGGCCGTCCTTTCGAGCGTCGGGACAACGACCGCCCGGCGTTCAACCGTGACCGTCGTGACGAGCGTCCGTCCGGCGGCTTCCGCTCCGGTGGCAGCGACCGACCGTTCAACCGTGACCGTCGTGACGAGCGTCCCGCGGGCGGTGGCTTCCGCGCCGGTGGCTCCAGCGAGCGTCCGGCCACCCACCGCGGTGGCACCGGCACCGGCACGAGCACCGGCTCGTTCGGCCGCCGCGACGACAAGCCGCGCTGGAAGCGCAACGGCTGATCGCCTTCCCGGCGTAGTGCTGTGACCTGCTGAAGCGGGCCCGTTCTTCACGAACGGGCCCGCTTTCGTTTTTTCCGCACTCCCGTCTCGGAACCCCGGAACTGCCCCCGGAACTGCCCGGACCTGGGTCCGCCCCGGCCTCCCGCTTGAACGGGTTCGAAAGCACTTCCGCGCCGAGCCGGCCCGGCGGTACTATCCGGCGTACGCGCAGGGGGTGCGGCCCGGGGGGGCCGGTTCACTCGTTCCCGAGTCCGCGGCGCACCGCGCCGGTCTCGTCCTGCGGCGTCTCACTCCCGGGGAGGGACTCACTTTGGCTCGCTATGCGCGTGGCCGTACCGCTCTGACGTCTTTGGCCGTTCTCGCCGCCACCGTGGGCGTGCTGCCCGGTGCCCATGCGGCCCATGCGGCCCAGGCGGCTCCGGCTGTTCCGGCGGCTCCGGTGGCTCCGGTGGCGGCCGGGGCGGCCGTCGCCGATCCCGTACCGACGACAGGGCGGGGCATCGACTTCGCCGGCGGCCTGCTCCACACGGTGGAGCAGGCGCCGAACGGCGAGCACTACATCACCCAGAGGCAGGTCGCCGCGGACGCGTCGGCGGTGGCCGGGCCCTCGTACATGAGCTACGCCGGTCACTACGCCGAGGGCGCCCACCTCAAGTCCGTGCCGTGCGACGCCGGTTCGTGCGTCCGGATGGCCGGCGCCGGCAACGGCCGCTACGGCGTTCTGGCCGTCAGCGGGGACGGCACGGAATCCCTCCAGATCTGGCTGAGCAAGGACTCGCTGCAGACCGACGAGTTCAGGTCGAGCAACCTGGAGCTGGTCGACCTGACCGGCTCGTACCACGTCCTGAACGGTGGCTCGCCCGCCACGCAGTACGTCGACGGCCGGCTCAACTACCGCAGCAGCGACGTCCGCATCGCCCGTTCCGTGCGTGCGGCCGCCATCTGGGGCACCCGGCTGTGGTCGGCGAGCTCCACGCCCGGTGCGCTGACCGTGCTCGACATCGTGCAGAAGAAGGTCGTCGAGACAGTCGCCACGGGTGCTCCCTGCGTCATCAGGGAGGTGCGGGCGGTCGGCCGCTGGGTCTACTGGAACTGCGGCCCGTCCGGAGCCGCCGGGGTCTGGGACCGTACGGCGAAGAAGTCGATCGCCGTCCCGTCCGGTCACGCCCTGGTCGGTGACGGCTATCTGGTCCGGCACGACCGGACTGCCGGGAAGCTGATGCTCACCGACTTCCACACAGGAGCGGCGGCGGCACCGCGCGCGGTCGCGGACCTGCCCGCCGGGAACACCGCCGACCAGCGGAGGCTCACCTGGGCCGTCGACAAGTTCGGCGGCGACCTCGCGTATCTGGACGCCGCCCACGCGGCCCACGTCGTGCCGAGCGGGGTGCCCACCCGGCCGCTGGAGAAGATCTCGGCGGACCAGGACGATATGTATCTGGACGTCAAGGACACCACCGGCGGGCAGGTCTGGTCGAGCGCCTGGCAGCTCAGCAAGCCCGCGAACTGGACGTTCACCGTCAAGGACGGTGCCGGGCGGACCGTTCGGACGATGAAGGGCGGCGGCAGCACCGAGGCCGCGGTCGTCTGGGACGGGCGGACCGACACGGGCGCCCACGTGTACAGCGGCACGCACACCTGGAGCCTCACCGCCACCGCGAGCGAGGGCTCCGGCACGTACGTCACCAAGGGCACGATCGGTGTCTCGGGTGGCCGCCAGGGCTTCCACGACCAGGGGTACGCCAGCTACGGAGACCTGGTCACCCTCAACTCCAACGGCACGCTGACCCAGCACTTCGGGCAGCAGGGCGGCGTCTTCTCCGGGAAGTCCTCCGGCGCGGGCTGGCTGGCCGGAAGTGTCGCCATCCCGTTCGCCGACACGGGCAGCGACCGCTGCGCCGAACTGCTGGTCCGCATGCCGAGCGGGGAACTCCGCCGCTACTCGGGGCGCTGCGGGCGGGCGTACACCCCGTCCAGCAGCCACGCCTCGCTGGGTACGGGCTGGCAGCAGTACGACGTGATGACGTCGACCGGAGACCTCAACGGTGACGGCAGGCCCGACCTGGTCACCCGTAAGAAGTCCACCGGAGACGTCTACTTCCACGCGGGGGCAGCGGGCGGGAAGTTCGCCGCGCGGCTGAAGATCGGCAGTGCCCTCGGAAAGTACGCGCGGATGACGGGCGTCGGCGACATCACGGGTGACGGCAAGGCCGACCTGCTCGCCCACGACCGCAACGGCGGACTGTGGCGCTACAACGGCCTGGGCACCGGCCGGTTCGCCGGCCGGGCGCTGGTCGCCTCGGACTGGGGGCGTTCGTACAACGTGGTCGTCGGTGTCGGTGACATCACCGGCGACGGCAGGCCCGACCTGGTCGAGCGGGACACGAGCGGCCGCCTCTTCCGCAACAACGGCAACGGCAAGGGCGCGTTCGGCAGCCGTACGCAGATCGCCACCGGCTGGCACGTCTACAAGGGAATCTTCTGACGAGGCGGGCACGTCTGACGAAGCGGCTCCTGGTGCTCGCGGTCTCGGGCGCGGTGCTGTCCTGCGGGCTGCTCTCCTCCGGTGCGCCGAAGGCCGAGGCGGCGAAGGCCGAGGCGGCGACGCCCACCGTGCCGTCCTGAGTGGTCCCGCTGTACTTCGAGGACACGGCGAGCGGCGCCCACCGGGCCTGCACCGGCATCGTGCTGTCCAGGACGAGGACACTCGCCACCCCGGACTGCGTCACGGGGATGGACGAGTCGGACTTCTCCTGGGAGTACGACCTGAGCACGGGCGGACTGAGCTGGGGCAGCAACTCCACGGCGTACCGCAGCCATCCCCGGTACGACGCGACGAGCCGCCGCGCCGCCCTCACCGTCACCACGCGCCGGGCCCCCGACAGCAGCGGCAAGCCCGCTCTGGCGTCGGCTTCCGACCGGGCGCTGTGGGCGTCCGGGACGAGCGCGCTCTTCCACTCCTGGTCCGGCCTCGACGCCGACTCCGCGCCGCGCGTACGCCACAGCGAAAAGGTCGTCGTGAAGTCGTGGGCACACTGCTCCGCGCTCACCGGCCGGGCCCTGCCGCGGGAGACGCTGTGCACGGTGCCCGCACCCGGGGCGCCGCCGGTGGCCGACGAGGACCGCTGCTTCGGTGACGCGGGCGGTGCGCTGGTGGCGGGCGGCAAGCTCATCGGCGTATCGGCGACACGGGCGACCGGGTGCGCGGCGGGCGGGGTGCGGCTCCACACGCGTATCGCCTCCTACCGGCAGCTCGTCGACGAGTGGACCAGGGACACCGACAGCTACTACGGCTCCACCGGCAGCGTGCTGGCCGCGGAGAAGAACGGCCTCGTCGACATCTGCGGGACGGACAGCGACCGCAAGCTCTCCGGGTGCCATGTGGACAGCACCGGTTCGTTCGACGGTTACGGCTACTCGTCCTTCCTCCAGGCCGGCGACATGAACGGCGACGGTTTCGGTGACCTGCTGGCCCGTACGTCGGGCGGCACCCTCTACCGCGTACCGAGCACCGAGATGGAGCCCGCGGACTTCGGGCGCCGGGTGAGCCTGGGCACGGGCTGGAACGCCTACAACCCCCTGGTCGCCGTCAGGGACGCGTCGAACGACGGGCGCAACGACGTCGTGGGCCGGGACTCGGCGGGTGTGCTGTGGCTCTTCCGCGGTACGAGTGACGGCAAACTCGCCTCACGTACCCGGATCAGCGGCGGCTGGAACCAGTACACCGCCCTGACCGGTCGCGGCGACCTCACCGGCGACGGCCGTTCGGACCTGGTCGCTCTGAGCGGCTGGAACCAGTTCAACGCCATTGTGGCGAGCGGCGACATGGACCACGACGGACGCCAGGACATCCTGGCCCGCACGCCGGCGGGGGCCGTGTACCTCTACAACGCGGACCACAATGGCGGGTTCAAGGCCCCCCGGAAGCTGGCGTCGACGCGCTGGCTGAAGTACGCCCGCATCAGCTGACCCCAACAGCCGCTTCACAAACGCACGAACCGGTCCCGCACCCGTGTCGGCCCGGCCGGCGGACACCCGCCGACCGGGCACGACTGGCCCGGCACGGGATACCGGATCGGCTGCCGGGCCCGGGCGGGCTATGCTCGGGGGTGATCCGCGAGGGCCGTTAGCTCAATTGGTCAGAGCAGCGGACTTTTAATCCGTTGGTTGTGGGTTCGAGTCCCACACGGCCTACGCGATGCGGGGAGGGCTAACCCCCTCTGACCTGCAACTTAGCGCCTCGACCGGCTTCGACCGGTCGGGGCGCTTCGTCGTTGTCGGGCTCTTGCGTGAGTGATGCGTGAGCGGACGGTCCGACAGCAGGGGCTACGCAGGCGAGCTGAAGCCGCCCGCCTGCGCACCACCTCGACCGCAGGAGCCCCCACCCAGCAGAACCGGGCCCCAATTGGACACGTCAACGCCCTTGCCCGCCGATCAGCACCGTCGGCATCGCCGCCGATAGAAGTCCTCAGCCGCCGGTGGCGGGCAACCTAAGGTGCCCGCCCCCTGCGGCTGGATGGTCAGCGCGCGGCGCTATGGCCGTGGAGAGTCGCTGTGACAGCCCGCACCAAGCGGGCTTATCCGCGGCGGAGGAATCCGCCTCGTGCTCGATGCTTCCCCACCCGGCGTCGGCTATCAGGCTCAGCCTCAGCGGGAGCCCCGGAACGCGTCGAACGCACCGGCTCATCGTTGAGGAGGATGGATTGCCAGACCTGTTCCTGAAGTTCCCGGATGCATGGGCCGCAGGCGTACATCGCTGCTTGGGCACCGGCCACGCTCACGGGACCGATCCACAGGACACGCGTCCACTTCTGGCCGCAGTAGAGCCAGCACAGTCCATCGACCCAGTGGTTGGCGTCGTCGGTGCCTGCCGGCGCGGGCAGGCCGCCACGGGCGAACTCGGCGATCCCAGGAATCACCCGGTGGGGCACGGCCAGTTCCATAAGCACAGCTCGGCCCTCACAGTCAGCGGCCTTGGGCGGCCACGGCAGCTGCCCCGCCCTTGTCGGCGTCCGCGAAGAGGAGGGTGGGCTCG
This sequence comes from Streptomyces finlayi, assembly GCF_014216315.1. Lineage (NCBI taxonomy): Bacteria > Bacillati > Actinomycetota > Actinomycetes > Kitasatosporales > Streptomycetaceae > Streptomyces > Streptomyces finlayi. The sequence goes on along the minus strand of NZ_CP045702.1, from coordinate 3,513,624 downwards.
GCCAGGATGTCGCGGCCGGATTCGCTCTTGTAGATCTCATCCACGCTTCCGAACCGAGCCTCGGAGTAGTCCAGTCCGAGCAGGGCAGCCGCTTGACGGACGGATGCCTCGTCCGGCCCTTCGATCTCGACGAAGGTGGGGAGGTCCGGCCAGGTGTCGAAGTCGAAGGCGACCTCGCCGAGGCGCCACTCCTCGCGGTAGTTCTCCTGGTACCGGACTTCACGCATGCCGAGGCTGCGGAGGATCTCGGCCATGGCGTGCAGGTCCGTGACCTCGGTCTCGATCTCGGTGGTGCCGTCGATCGTGGTGGCGTCGGTGACCTGCTTGAGGGTCAGCGTCGATCGGGTGCCCTCGTCACGCAGCCGCACCCAGGCGCCTCCTTCGAGGGCGTCGTTCTCGAAGATCTTGCGGGTGAGAAGGGTGCGAGGGAACGCCTGGGCGGCACCGAGAGCGGTGAGTTTGGCCTGGAGGCCGGCGACGTCGATGGCGAGGAACTTGGCCTCGTACTCGTGCTTCATGGGGCTCTTCCTTTAGCGAAAGGAGGGGGTTCGGGCCGCGAGGAGCAGGCCCATCCGGTGGGTGTGGTCCTGGAGCTGGCCGATGTGGGCCCGCTCGGCGAACTCGTTCGTGCGCAGAGTCAGCAGAACGTCCCAGTCGCCGATGAAGTGACGCCGGAGCTTCTCGGGGGATGTGTAGTGCTCGATCAGATGCTGGCGCTGGGTGACAGGCATCATGAACTCCGCGCCGAACAGGCCGTCCTGGCGTACGGAAGCCTGCATGCGGGTGATGAAATCGGCGAGCGGACGGTGGTGGTTGGCACTGTAATGCCACGAGCAGCTCGTCCAGATGGCGTCGCACGGCATGTCCAACGGCTCCGATTGGAGGAAGTCCTCCTCCACGACCTGCACGCTGTCGTAGAGCGATTCGACCTTGAGCCGGTCGATGAGGCCCATCGCGTAAGCCCGGTTGTCACCCGGGAGGCTGACCTCACCGCCGTGAAGAGCAAGTGGAGGCGGCGCTACCGACAGATTCGACGCTTTGGCCGAACGTTTCGCACCACTGCTGCGTCGTATAGGAAACGACGAGAGGCTGGAGATGGCTGCACGGCGCACCGTGAGACCACAGGCTCGCAATACGCGCACCTCGTTGACGGATCCGGCGATCATTTCCCGAATCCGGGCGGTCCTCGCCCTGGGCGGTGTGCCCTGGGACCAACTCGACGACGGCGTTCAGCAGGTGCGGGTCAAACTCCTTGAGGCGACACCCCTTGGGCAGGTCCGCAACGAGGAAGCATGGCTGATGGTGGTCGCCGCACGGGTGGCGGCCGACTGGCATCGCACCCAAAAGCGGGACACGGCGCTCCGCCAGCGGCTGGCAAACCGCTGGTCGCGCTGGCCGCCGAAACATCCGCAGGAAGACCGAATGCTGGCTCTGGCGGTGGCCGATGCCTTGGAGACGCTGCCGGCCGGCCAACGTCAGGTACTGACCCTGCGCTTCTACGCCGACCTGACCGTCCGCGACATCGCCGGCCTGCTCGATATCCCTGAGGGCACGGTCAAGAGCCGGCTGCACACCGCCGTGGGCGCCATGCGTGCCTACCTGAGCGCCCAGGATGTGATCTGAGATGACGCAGCCGACCGACACCGACGAAGCACGACTACGACGCGCCTTCCAGATGATCGGCGAGGAAGCGGGGCAGCCTGACACCCCCCAACAACCGCACGTTGCTAACGACCTCACCCGCGATTGAGTTCGTGGCGTGCTGGCCTGGCGGTTCGGCTGGTGGGTGATCAGCAGGCGGTGTCGCGGGAGAGGACGAGCGCGGTGCTGTGTTCGCGGTGGGTGGGCCGCTTGGCGGCGCGGTCGGAGATCAGGGCTGCGATGGCCTGCTGGGTCTCGGGGAAGGTTTCGCGTCGTCCGGTGAACCGTCGTAGTGGGGCCCATTGGCGCAGTTCGGCGTTGGTGTGCTCGACGCAGATCCGGGCTGAGGACTGTCGTCGCCTCGCCTCGCGCCAGGCGTATTTGTCGCCGTCGCAGGCGTCCTCCTTCGGTTTCTTCGGCGGCGCGGTGACCTGGTCGGGGAACTCCTTGGCCAGGCCCTGGTAGCCGGAGTCGACCTTCGCCTTCACGCCGGGACGGGTCCTGAACTGCTCGGCGATGCCCTCGGTGCGCACGGCGGTCTGGTCGTGCATCCGGCCGGGCCGTTCCGCCCCGGAGTAGAGCAGGCGGCCCTGGCCGTCGCTGAACGTGGTGGTCTTGATGGTGTTCTGCCTGCGCTTGCCCGAGATGAACGCCCGGCGCCCGGGGCGGCCGGCCTGCGGGCGGCGGACCTGGGTCTCCGCACCATCGAGCCGCAGCTCGATGTTCTCGGCCTGCGCGTAGGCGAACACATCCTCCAGTGTGCGCAAGCGCAGGCCGGGCCGGTCGGGGACGGCGAAGCCGCGGGCCGCGAGCAGGGGCCTGATCTCCTGGATCGCCCTGCCGATGGTCGAGGAGCCGACGTCGTAGACCACGGCGAGGGCATCTTGGGGCAGGCCGGTGCGCAGGTAGGCCAGAGTGATCACCAGCCGGTCGCGGAAGGCGAGTTCGTACTTCGGTCCCGCCCCGGCCTGCCGACGGCGGTCCCGCCCGCGCCGGTCATGGCGTTCGCCCTCGCACCGTGACTCCCACCTGGGTTCGAGCTCGTCGAGCAACTCGCCGAAGTGTTGGCGGCTCACGCCGCAGAAGGCAGGATGAGACAAGGCCGCGCGGGCCCACTTCTTGATCACACTCGAAGAACCCGCGCGGCCCTCGTCATGTCACGGCCTCGCCCCGATCAATCGCGGGGGAACTCGTAAGCGGCGCAGGCGCGCCCTGGTCGGCGGGCTGGTCACCGTTGCCGTGGTGGCAACCGTTTTGGTGGCGACCCTCTCCACCGACCGTCCCAACGGTTCTGGAGAAGGGTCACAGTCTCTGAGCGTCGCCGAGTCGATCGCCTGCGCCGAGACCATTGTCGAAGGAGACGTTCTCGCGATCCGCGACACGCGCCCTCCCGAGCCCAAACCCGACGACTGGCTCCCGCACATCACGGTGACCTTGGCCGTCAAGGACTGGATCAAGCCTTTGAAGGGGCCCAAGCGGTTGGATGTCGACATCGCTGCGCCGTGGGAAGGAAAGTCCCCGATCGCGACGGGCGAGCGCCTGCTGATCAAGGTCTGGAACCATCCTGGAATCTCTAACCAGTCCTACCGCGCTGGCCAACTCAAGCCGACCCGCGAGTCCCTCGCCCGGTGGCTGCCCACCGGCATGAAGACCAGCTGCCCCGACTTCTGGACGCACCCCAAGGACAGAAGCGTCCCCGGAGACAGCTGAGCACGCGTCCGAGCGTCGGCGCCCTGTCAACCGCACAGCGAGATCATCAACAGGGTGTGGTTGCCCCGACTGCCTTCACCAGCTGGATTCCATGTTGCTGGCACCGCCACTCACCCACAGGCGACATAGGAGACGCGCGAGGCTCTGATCTGGCCCCTCCTGCGTGAGCGATGCGTGAGCGGACGGAATGGCACTGGCCGTCATGGAGCAGACCGCGCATCACCCCGTACCTGCCCTGACCAGGTGGTCCCGGACACCGAAGCACTGTCCGGGACCACCCACCACGCCCCTGCCAGGACTTTTAATCCGTTGGTCGTGGGTTCGAGTCCCACACGGCCTACGCGATGCAGGGAGGGTTAACCCGCTCTTACCTGCTACTTAGTGCCTCGGCTTCGGCCGGTCGAGGCGCTTCGTCGTTCCCGGACTCGTGCGTGAGCGATGCGGTGTCCGGGGCCGAGGCAAGGACATCCCATGCGGCCAGGGCGTTCGCCCCCGCCCCCGCTCCCGCGAGGGTGACCTTCGCGGAGTGCACGGTGTCGAGCTGGTCGACCTGTTTTCCGTACCACTCGATGGCGGCGAGGGTGAGCGGCGTGACGTCAGTCCGCGTCCGCATCCCCGGTGCGACGCGGTGGAACACCATGCCGGTCCGGGCCGTGCCGTCGATGCAGCGGACCACGCACACGGCTACGCAGTCGGTCGCGGCCGGGCCGCCCTGAGTCACGGAGTCGACGGACAGGATGCTCAGGGTGCACAGATTCGCTCTCCGTGGCACCTCGGTGAGGCCTCCCTCGACGTCTGACGGGGCTACAGAACCACCCGGGACGGCGGTGAGCCGGAGCGGCTGCTTCAGAATGCAGGCGCAGCCCCCAGTGCGGCCCCAGGCGTTGGTCCGGCCGCGGGTGACGAACCCCAGTCGACCCTAGTCGAGGCCCTCCGCCTTGAGGTCGTAGACCAGCAGGAGCGTCCGGTACGACTCGTCGGGCACGTCCTGGCACGCCTTCGGGCGGTTGCTGAGCGTCGAGTGGTTGTCCAGTGCTCGCTCGCACGTGGCCCGCACCTCCGCTTCGGACCGCGTGCAGGCGGAGAGCGCCGCGAGCAGGAGCGTCGCTGCGAGTGCTGCGGTGACTGTCGTACGAGTACGGGTACAGGTACGGGTTCTCATGGTCTCCCCGGCGGTGCGTGACTGCGTGACTACGTGACAAGGGAGACATTGTCGGACAACAGGGGTGGCCCGGTGCGGTGGTTGGGGCACTGTGCACCCGGACGGGTCACCCGCGAGGGGTCGGGCTGACGGTCAGGCGGGCGGCTCGACGTTCTGGTTGGCGTGGAACAGGTTGCCGGGGTCGTACGCCTTCTTGACGGCGGCGAGCCTGTCGTAGTGGCCGCGGTAGGTGGACCTGACGCGCTCCCGGCTCTCGCCCGCGCCGATGAAGTTCACGTACGCGCCGCCCATGGAGTGCGGGTGCAGCTCGTCCCAGTAGTCGGTGCTCCACCGGGTGACCGCCGGCGCGTTCGCCGGGTCCGGGTCGATGCCCGCGATGACGCCCGACCAGACCGCGTCCCGGTAGGCCCACGCCGTGTCGTCCGGGCCGACCCTGGACGCGGCCGCGTCCACCGGGTAGAGGTGCATCGTCGACAGGTCGGTGGGCAGGCTCTCGGCGTATCTGGCATGCACCTCGATGGCCTCGTCCGTGATGCGGTCGAAGAAGTCCCCGCGCCAGTACCACTGGAGGCCCTTGGGGATGAGCTCGTCGAACAGGGTCTGGAGCCCCGGATAGGGCATCGGCGAGGTGAAGTGGAAGGCGGGCCGCCCGGCGTCCTCGACCACGGACAGGGCCTCCTGCACGCCGGTCGGATCCCCCGTGAAGCACCACACGACCCCGCACATCTTCTGGCCGTGGATCTCCTCGGGGAACGGCGGGCCCGGCGGAACGGTCAGCGAAGCGAAGAAGCCGTACACGTCGTCAGGGGCCTGCGGCAGGAACTCGCGGTACCACCGCAGCACTTCACCGATCATGTCCAGGGGCCACACGGTGATCCCCATGCCCACGGTGTCCACCGGATGCAGATTGAAGTCGAACGAGGTGACGACGCCGAAGTTCCCGCCGCCTCCGCGCAGCGCCCAGAACAGGTCCTCGTGCTCGTCCTCGCTCGCCGTGACGAAGCGGCCGTCCGGAAGGACCACGTCGGCGGACAGCAGATTGTCCACCGTCAGGCCGTACTTGCGGGTCAGATAGCCGTGGCCGCCGCCGAGCGTGAGGCCCCCGACGCCCGTCGTCGACATGATGCCCGCAGGGGTCGCCAGGCCGAAGCCATGGGCGGCGTGATCGAGGTCGCCGAGCTGCGCGCCGCCGGCGACCCGGGCCGTTCTCGCGTACGGGTCGACCCGTACGCCGCGCATCGGCGAGAGGTCGATCGTGACCCCGTCCTCGACGAGGCACAGGCCCGGGCCGCTGTGCCCGCCGCCCCGGACGGCGAGTTCGAGCCCCTTGTCGCGGACGAAGTCGACCGCGGCCATGACGTCCGCCGCGTCCCTGCACCGCACGACCGCCGCCGGCCGTTTGTCGATCATCGCGTTGTAGAGCGTCCGCGCTTCTGTGTACTCCGGGTCCTGCGGTCCGATGACCGGGCCGCGCAGCGCCGCCCTCATCGATTGGAAGGTGGTGTCGTCCATGGCCGTCTCCTCGCCGGCGCACGGGCCCCCGTCGCAGCGGTCCGGCTCCGGCAGATACACCAGGCAGATACCTCAAGCCTCCCGCCGGTCGGGGTGCCGCGCAATTCAGCCGCCGCGGGAGCACCATGAAGTCATGGACGGGTACGGACGCCTCGACGGCATCAGCCCACCCGGACGCCTCGCCGGGCCTGCCGAGGGAATCACCCTGGAGGAGCTCGCGCTCGCGGCGCGTAACCACGGCCTCCCGCTGGAAGCCCTGAGGTACGAGGTCACGCCGCCGGGTCTCCATTACGTACTCGTCCACTACGACATCCCCGCCGCGCGGGCCGAGGACTGGCGGCTCACCGTCGACGGCCGGGTCCGGACTCCGCTGGCGCTGGACCTCGCGTCCCTGCGGTCGTTCCCCGCCGTCACGCACCGGGTGACGATGGAGTGCGCGGGCAACGGCCGCGCCCGTCTCGATCCGAGGCCCGTGAGCCAGCCGTGGCTGGTCGAGGCGGTCGGGACCGCGGAGTGGACCGGTGTGCCACTGCGGCTCCTGCTCGCCGAGGCAGGCGTCGGGGCGGACGCCGTCGAGGCGGTTTTCGGCGGCGCCGACCACGGGGTGGAGCGCGGCGTCGAACAGGACTACCGGCGGAGCCTGCCCCTGGGCGTGGCCGCGGGGCGCGATCCGGAGGTGCTGGTGGCGTACGGCATGAACGGCGGGCCGCTGCCGCCGCAGCACGGATTTCCGCTACGGCTGGTGGTGCCCGGCTGGTACGGCATGGCGTCCGTGAAGTGGCTGACCGGGATCAGGCTCACCGCGGCCCCGTTCACCGGATTCCAGCAGGCGGAGGGGTACCGGTACCGCCGGGAGGCCGACGATCCGGGTGAACCCGTCACCCGGATCGCGCCCCGGGCGCTGATGATCCCGCCGGGCTTCCCGGACTTCATGTCGCGGACCCGTGTCGTACGCCCCGGGGAGGTGCTGCTGGAAGGCCGCGCGTGGTCCGGGCACGCGCCCGTCACGCGGGTCGAGGTGAGCACGGACGGCGGCGGGACGTGGAGCGAAGCCGTGCTCACCGGGCCGGAGGGGCACGGCACTCCGCACCCCTGGGCGTGGCGGGGCTGGCAGGCGCGCTGGACGGCCGCACCCGGGAGTCATGTGCTCGGCGTACGCGCCACCGACGCCACCGGCGCCGGCCAGCCCGTGCTCCAGCGCTGGAACCGCGGCGGTTTCGGCAGCAACCACGTCCAGCGGATCGCCGTCCTCTGCACCCCGGAATCCGGCTGACCGGCCGCCGCCGCGGGGAGTGGTCATGAGTCCGTCCCGGATGCCGTAGAGTTGTGTTTACGACGCGGGGTGGAGCAGCTCGGTAGCTCGCTGGGCTCATAACCCAGAGGTCGCAGGTTCAAATCCTGTCCCCGCTACTGAAGAACCGGGCCCGGTACGCACACAGCGTGCCGGGCCCGAGTCGTTTCCCGGGCTGGTGGGTCGACGGCCCGTTCGGCAGATGGCACCCGCCGATGACACCGTGTGATGATCCCGCTCGCACTCGCGGACAGTGCGTGACCGGGAAGCGGAAAGCACCTCCGCGTGCTCCCTCCTTCGGCCGGTGCGCAGTCGCCGCGCGGCGCGGCGCCGGTCAGCCTGGGTGGGGCGCGGTACCGTCCGCAACCGTAGGCGGACCCGGGCAGGAGAACACAGGTGGGGAAGCGCGATACAGGGCGGGGCAGCGCTCGCGGAGGAGTTCGGGCCCGCCGGTTCGTCCGCGTACTGCCCGCACTGATGATCGCGGGCGGCGCGCTCTTCGATCTCACGACGCCGCCCACGTTCACACCCGTCCCCCTCTTCGTGGCGGCTCCCCTGATCGCCGCGCCGTTCTTCTCGCGGGGCAGCGTGATCCGTACGGGCGTCGCCGCTCTCTTCGTCATGGCCGTGCTGGACCTCCTCAGCCGCACGCTGACCCAGGTCGAGCCCTTCATCGAGCTGATCACGGTGGCCACCGCCGGGCTGCTCGCCCTCTTCATCAACGGTGTCGTCCGGCGGAGCAACAAGCAGCTCGCATCGGCCCGGGTCATCGCGGAGACCGCCATGCGGGCGGTGCTGCCGACCCCGGCCGACCGGATCGGCGGGCTCCAGGTGGCGGCGCGTTACGAGGCGGCTGAGGCGGACGAGTTCGTCGGCGGTGACCTGTTCGCCGTCGCGGACACTCCGTACGGGGTGCGGCTGGTCGTCGGGGACGTACGGGGCAAGGGGCTCGACGCGGTCGGGGCGGTGGCGGTGGTCATCGGGGCGTTCCGGGAGGCGGCCGAGCAGGAGCGCTCGCTGGAGGGCGTGGCGCAGCGTCTGGAGCGGGCGCTGGCCCGCGAGGGGACGGGGCGCGGCGGGCTCGATGCCATGGAAGGTTTCATCACCGCCGTACTGGCCGAAATTCCGCCCGGGGCCGGTCTGGTGAGGCTCGTCAACCGGGGCCACCCCGAGCCGATCCTTCTCCACGCCGACGGCAAGGTGGACGTCCTCGTGTCGGCCTCGCCCGCGCTCCCGCTCGGGATGGACCTGGGCGTATGGCCGGACCGCGCGGAGGAGTGGGCGCTGCCCGCGGGGACGACGCTGCTGTTGTTCACGGACGGTCTCTCCGAGGCGCGGGACGCGACCGGGGCCTTCTACGATCCGGCGGCCCGTCTGCGGGGCCGGATCTTTCCCGGGCCCGAGGAGTTGCTGTCCGCGCTCACCGACGACGTACGTCTGCATACGGGCGGCCTGTCCACGGACGACATGGCGCTGCTCGCGGTCGGCCGGCCCGCGGAGGGGCAGCCGGAGCGGCGCAGGACCGTGAAGATCGTGGGCCGGGGAAACCCCGGGGGAGCGGGACCGGCCACCGGGTGACGGGCTGTCGGCAGGGGTCGCTTCACCGGCGCTGCGGACGGGTGCAACGGTCCGTAATCGAAGGATGCCCCTCCGCATAACATTTGATACACCGTCAGAAACAAGGCGACGGGTGGGCGGTGTTCAACTCGCCCGATTGCACCCGGTTGTATCCCGTTACGTCCGGGTCCAAGGCGAGAACGATCACTTGGAACAGCTTGGAATCGGACCCGTCTGTCTATTAACGTTCGATAACGCAGTGCGGTCGTCCCAGTCGTCGCAAGAGACGGCACCGTGCGCGAGCGCCGAATTCCGCAAGGAAACCGGGGAACCACCTACATGGGGTGAATCGGACCACCTGTGTCTCGCAAGAGCGCAGAGCGGCCCGTAGGAGACCTTCCTGCTCCGAACCCGTCAGCTAACCCGGTAGGCGAGAAGGAAGGAAAGGAGTGCGCCCACGTGGCGTCCAACAAGCCTGCCCCCGAGGCCCCGTCACTCTTCGGTACCGACACGCTCGGTACTCAGGACAGGACCTGGGAGGAATGGAATCCCACAGAGGAGTCCATCCGGCCGGTTCGCGGCAGGCATCGCGTAGCCAAGCAGCGCGGTCTCGCTCGTAGCTCCACCGTCCTCGGGGTCGGCGTCATAGCGGCAGTCGGTGCGGGTGGCATGGCCACCGCTCAGGGCAAGCCGCCGGTCTCCATCTCTATGCCCGATTCCATCGCGGACAATCTGCCCGACGCCAAGTCCCTTCCCGGTGTCGGCTCCCTGATGTCCGACGACTCCGACGCGACGGACACCATGGTGGCCGCGTCCTCCCCGCTCACCACCGCCGGCATCACCACCGCCGAGGCCGAGCAGGGCGCGACGGACGCCGGCGAGGCGCTGCGCTCCCGCATCCTCCAGCAGGCCGATCAGCAGCAGGCCGGCGCCGATGCCGAGGCCAGGGCCGCCGAGGAGAAGGAGGCCGCCGAGAGGGCCGCCGCCGAGGCCAAGGCCCAGCAGAACGAGGCCGAGGCCGCGGCCGCCGCGGAGAAGAAGGCGGCCGAGGAGGAGGCCGCGCGCAAGGCGGAGGCCGAGCGGCTCGCCAAGCTGGCCGCCAGCTACACCCTGCCGGTCTCCTCGTACACGATCACCGCCACGTTCGGCCAGGCCGGCAGCATGTGGTCCTCCGGCCAGCACACCGGCCTCGACTTCGCGACGCAGGCGGGCGCACCGGTCAAGGCCGTGCACGGCGGGACCGTCACCTCGGCCGGCTGGCACACGTCGTACGGCTACCACACCGTCATCGAGCTCGACAACGGCATGGAAGTCACGTACAGCCACCAGTCCTCGTTGAACGTCTCCGCGGGCCAGAAGGTCAACACCGGCGACATCATCGGCCGCGCCGGCTCGACAGGTAATTCGAGCGGGGTGCATCTCCACCTGGAGGTCCACACCGCGGGCGGCTCGGGCATCGACCCGATGAGCTGGCTCCGCAGCAAGGGCCTCACGCTCTGAGACCTGGCAGTTGAGACGCCGCGCCCGGTTCGCCGGACGCACCTGAACCCCGGCAGCCCTGACGCACACCCCCCCCGACGTCAGGGCTGCCGGCCTGCCGTTTCCCGGGGTGCCGTCGTGCCGGGAGCCGGAATAGCGCGCTCCGGTGACGGGGTTGAACCACCCATGACTTCACTCCGTACGCTCGGTTCCTCCGGCCTCCAGGTCTTCCCCCTCGCCCTCGGCGGCAACGTCTTCGGCTGGACGGCCGACGAGGCACAGTCCTTCGCCGTTCTGGACGCGTACGCCGCGGCGGGCGGCAACTTCATCGACACCGCCGACTCGTATTCGGCCTGGGCCCCGGGCAACGAAGGCGGTGAGTCGGAGACCGTCGTCGGCAAGTGGCTCGCCTCGCGCGGCAACCGCTCCGAGATCGCCGTCGCCACGAAGGTCGGCGCCCACCCCTCGTACAAGGGGCTCTCCGCCGCCACCGTCAAGGGTGCGGCGGAGGAATCGCTGCGCCGGCTCGGCACCGACCACATCGACCTCTACTACACGCACTTCGACGACGAGACCGTCCCCGTCGAGGAGATCATCACCGCCCTCGACCAACTGGTGCGGGACGGCAAGGTCCGCGAGATCGCCGCGTCCAACATCAGCCCCGAGCGCCTGCGGGCATCCCTCGACTTCTCCGAGCGCGAGGGCCTGGCCCGGTACGTCGCACTCCAGCCGCACTACAACCTCGTCTCCCGCGACACCTACGAGGGCGCGCTCCAGGACACGGCCGCAGCCGCCGGTCTCGCCGCCGTCCCGTACTTCGCACTCGCCTCGGGCTTCCTCACCGGCAAGTACCGCGCGGGCGCCACGGTCGACAGCCCCCGGGCCGACAGGGCGGGCCAGTACCTGCGGTCGGAGCGCGGGCAGCGGGTTCTCGCCGCGCTCGCCGCGATCGCGAACGAGCGGGACGCCGAGATCGCCACCGTCGCCCTCGCCTGGCTGGCCGCCCGTCCCACCGTGGTGGCGCCGATCGCGTCGGCCCGTACGGTCGAGCAGGTGCCCGCGCTGGTCGCGGTCGTGGGCCTCCAGCTGACCGAGCAGGAGCAGGCGACGCTGACGGAGGCGTCCGCCTGACGCGCTCAACGTACCGGCGGCTGGAACGGCGGCGGCTGGAAAGGGGGCTGTCGGGACGTCGGCTGCTGGTACGGGTGTTGGTACGGGTGTTGGTCGTACAGCGGTTGCTGGTGCGGTATTCGGCCGGGCGGGGCTGTCCGCCGCAGGTACGGGTTGTAGCTCCCGTACCACTGGTACGGGGCCGGGCGCGGGGCCGGCGGGCGTGAGACGAGCCGGCCGGCCGCGTACGCCAGCGCCGGTCCGGCGACGGCCCTGCGCTCCCAGAGGTGGTGCAGCAGCTCCCGCTCGCGCACGGCGAAGTCCGCGCCCACCGCACCGCGGCGGGCCCTCCGCCGCAGAACGGCCAGGGACGTCGCGAACGACTCGTACTCGGCGACCGCCCGCGCCGCCGCCCGGCCGTGCCAGTGGCGGGCCAGGTCGCGGGCCATGCCCCGGGCCCGCATCGAGGAGAGGGCCGACGGTTCGGCGGGAGACAGCCAGCCGGCCGCCGCGTACGCGGGCAGCTCGGCGGCCAGGGTGCGCAGTTCGCGCTGACGGGACCAGATCGCCAGCCAGGTCACCAGACCGAACGCGGGGACCATGAACGCCCCGTAGACCGCGAAGAACCCGTACGTGCCGAACGTCGACGAGCCGTTCCATAAGGCGTGCATGCCCATGGCGAGGACGAGACCCAGCACCGGGACCATGATCCGGCGGGCGCGGTGGCGGCGGGCGCTGAGCGCGGCGATTCCGAAGCCGATGCCGGTGAGCACGGTGAACAGGGGGTGCGCGAACGGCGACATCACCACCCGGACGAAGAACGTCCCGGCCGTCACCGAACCGAGGCCCGAACTGCCCAACTGCTGGTCCTCACCGAAGGCGTTGCCGAGGTAGAGGATGTTCTCGGTGAACGCGAAACCGGTCGCGGTGAAACCGGCGACCACGATCCCGTCGACCACACCGCTGAACTCCCGTCTCCGGAACAGGAAGATCAGCAGGACCGCGGCGGCCTTCGCGCTCTCCTCGACGACCGGCGCAATCACCGTGGCACCGAGGGTGTCGGCGTGCGACGGATCCGCGGTCGCCGTGGCTATCCAGCGGGCGGCGAACGTGTTCGCGGTGATCGCGACCAGCGCGGCGGCGCACGCGCCCCAGGCGAAGGAGAACAGCAAACTCCGCCAGGGGCCCGGCTCGACCCGGTCCAGCCAGCGGAAGGCGGCCAGCAGCAGCGGCACGGGCAGTACGGCGAGCCCGAGCCCGACGAGGAAGCCCTGCGTACCGGTCTGTTCGCGGACCAGGGACAGGATGAGCAGCCCGCAGAGAGCGAGTACGGAGATCACCGCACCGGCACGGAACGCCTTGCTGCGCCACACCATGCCGACGCGGCGCGGCCGGTAGCGCCACTGGCCGCGCTCGGGCACGGCGCCCAGGAACTCGCCGAGCCGTTGCTCCTCGAGAACCGGGACGGCCGGCTGCTGGTGCTGCGCGGACCATTCGGACACCCGACGACCCTAACGAGGAGGACTGACACCTGGCCACGGCGCGGCGGGCGCGTGGCCGAGAAGCGCGGCCGACGCCCGTGGCCCGGTGCCCATGGCCGATGCCCGTGGCCGAGAGGCGGGAGTACCTCGCCGACGGTCAGACGCGGGCGAAGAGCAGGTCGTGCACGACGTGTCCCTTGTCCAGGCCCTGGCCCTCGAACCGGGTCAGTGGCCGGAACGCCGGGCGTGGCGCGTATCCGCCGTCCGCCTGGGTGTTCTCGAAGCGGGGGTGCGCGGTGAGCACCTCGAGCATCTGCTCCGCGTACGGCTCCCAGTCGGTCGCGCAGTGGATCACAGCCCCCGGCTTCATCCGCCGCGCCACCAGATCGAGGAACTCCGGCTGGATCAGCCGCCGCTTGTGGTGCCGGCTCTTGGGCCAGGGATCGGGGAAGTACACCCGCAGGCCGTCGAGCGCCTCGGGTGCGAGCATCTCGCGCAGCAGGATGATCGCGTCACCGTTGGCGACGCGGACGTTGGTGAGACCCGAGCGCTCGGCGAGACCGAGCAGATTTCCCTGGCCGGGGGTGTGCACGTCGACGGCGAGAATTCCCGTGCCCGGGTCGTCGGCGGCCATCTGCGCGGTGGCCTCGCCCATCCCGAAGCCGATCTCCAGGACCACCGGCAGCCCGTCGAACAGCGCGGGCAGATCGAGGACACGCAGTCCGTCGATGTCCAGGCCCCACGTCGGCCACAGCCGTTGGAGGGCGTCCTCCTGGCCGGCGGTGACCCGGCTGCGGCGCGGCTGGAAGCTGCGGATGCGGCGCTCGTGGTGGGAGCCGGCGGGGTCTGCGGCGGGCCCGCCGGGGAAGCGGGGCTCCTGGCGCAGCCGGCGCATCCGCTCGAAGGAGGCGGCACGCAGGGCAGCCGCGTCGTCCGTGGCGCCGGGCGTCTCGGGGGTGGGGTTCAGGGACTCAGACACAATGCCCCGATTCTACGGCGGGCGGCTTCCACCCCGTGGCACGAGCCCGCCGCAGGGCCCGCCGCGCCACCTCCCTTCCGATGGGCAGGGAGGCGGTGGCGGCGGGGGACGGGGCGTTCAGCACGTGCACGGTGTGCGGCGCCTCACGGATCAGGAAGTCGTCGACCAGGGTGCCGTCCCGCAGCACCGCCTGGGCCCTCACCCCGGCGGTGGAGGGCCGGAGATCGTCCTCCGTCACCTCGGGCAGAAGCCGCCGGACGGCCTGGGTGAACGCTCGCTTCGAGAGCGACCGGTGCAGCTCGCCCGCGCCGTACCGCCAGTGCCGCCGGGCGATGTGCCAGGACCCCGGCCAGGTCAGTGTGTCCGCGAGCTCGCGGGGGCGCACGACGGGCCAGCGGTAGCCCTCGCGGGCCAGCGCGGGCACGGCGTTCGGCCCGACGTGTACGGAGCCGTCCACGCCCCGGGTCAGATGCACACCGAGGAAGGGGAAGGCAGGGTCCGGCACCGGGTAGACCAGGCCGCGCACCAGCTGTTCCCTGGCGAGCTCGTAGTACTCCCCGCGGAAGGGGACGATCCGTACGCCCGGGTCGTCGCCCGCGAGCCGGGCGATCCGGTCGCTGTGGAGACCCGCGCAGTTGACGAGGACCCTGGCCCGGACGACCCGGCCGTCCGCCGTCCGCACCGCCGTGCCCCAGGGGCGGCGGTCGATGGCGGTGACCTCGGCCCCGTACCGGATGGTCCCGCCGGCCGCGCTCACCTCCGTGGCGAAGCGGGCCGCGACGGCACCGAAGTCGCAGACGCCCGTCGTGCCGACCCGGATCGCCGCGAGGCCCCGCACATGCGGCTCGTACTCGGCGATCTGCGCCGGTCCCAGCTCCCGGACCGGCAGGCCGTGCTCACGGCCGCGCTGCACCAGCCCGTGCAGCCGGGGGAGCTCGGACCGATCGGTGGCGACGATCAGCTTTCCGGTCACCGCGTGGGCGATGCCGTGCTCCGTACAGAAGTCGACCAGCTCGGCGGCGCCCCGCACCGCGAAGCGGGCCTTGAGGGAACCCGGGCGGTAGTAGATCCCGCTGTGGATCACTCCGCTGTTGCGCCCCGTCTGATGGCGGGCCGGCCCCCACTCCTTCTCCAGGACCGTGACCCGGGTGCGCGGTGAGGTACGCGTGATGGCGTACGCCGTCGACAGACCGACGATCCCGCCGCCGATCACCAGCACGTCGCAGTCGTACGCCGCGTGCGTCATCATCACGCCACCTCCCACCCCGATAGTGCACTGACCCACTGACAACGGGCTCAAACCCGGGGCGGACAGGGCGTGGCGCACATCCGCCGGATTTCCGGCGCACCGGCGGAGGCGGGCGCGTCAAGCTCATCGGGGCGTACCGGGGCGTACCGGGGACTTGCGGACAGGGCCGACGGCCCGGGGGCCCTCCCGGGACCCGCGGACAGGGTCGCCGGGCGCGGCCGGACCGCCTACGCCGGGGCTGCCGACAGTGGCCGTCAGCAGCGGCCGGACCGCCTAGGTCCTGTCTGGAGTTCCCCCGCGGCGTCGCGGCGTCCGGCACCGCCGCCTCCGGCGTTGTCGTCAGTCGCGAGGGCTCCGCCATCGCTCCCTCCTCCGCCTTGGATTCGACGGCACCGGACGCCGCTCCTTCTCCCGCGCTGGAACTCCAGACAGGACCTAAGCCGGGGCCACCAGCAGTGGCCGGGCCCGCTCCCGCAGCTCGGCGACCCGCGGCTCGTCCCCGTACGGTTCGAGCCGGTGCAGCAGGTCCCGTACGTACTCAGTGGTGCGCGCAGAGGAGATCCGCCCCGCCACCTCCACCGCGCGCGTCCCCGCCGCGCAGGCCGCGTCGAGGTTGCCCGACTCCAGTTCGGCGACCGCCGACACGACGAGGCGCAGACCGTGCGAGCGCACGAACTCCTCGGTGGGTTTGGACAGCGCCTGCTCGGTGAAGCGCCGTACCTGTAGGGGCGCCTTCAGATCGCGGTAGCACTCGGCGGCGTCGGCGGCGAATCTGTCGTACGAGTAGAAGCCCAGCCACGACGGGTCGGCGTCACCGGCCCGTGAGCGCTCGAGCCAGCTCTCGGCGGCCTTGAGCGCGGCCCCCGCGGCCGGTGCGTCGCCCGCCTTCGCGTGGGCGCGCGCCTCCACCAGCCGGAAGAAGCTCATGGTGCGGGCGGTGGCGAGACCGCGGTTGCGCTCGACGGCCGCCTGCGCGAGGTCCACGCCCTCGTCGGCGAAGCCGCGGTAGGTGGCCTGGAGGGACATCGACGCCAGTACGTATCCGCCGAGCGGAACGTCGGCGGCGGCGCGGGCCAGGCGCAGCGCCTGGATGTAGTAGCGCTGCGCGGCCTCCTGCTGGCCGGTGTCGAACGCCATCCAGCCCGCGAGTCTGGTCAGTTCGGCCGACGCGCCGAACAGGGCACGGCCCACCTCGTCGCTGTACGTGCCGAGGAGCAGGGGTGCCGCGTCGACGCGTAAGCACTCCGGGACCATCGAGGAACGCCAGTCCCCGCCACCGTACTTGGAGTCCCAGCGGCGCGCGTCCTGGGCCGCCTCACGGAGCTTGGAGACATCGCTGTGGCCGACCCGCAGGGGTGAGGCGTCGGCCACCGAGTCCGGCCCGGGCTGCAGGGGCACACCGGCGTACGCTCCGTGCGCTCCGGGCGCGCCCCGTGTTCCGGGCGCCCCGAGGATCGCGGCCTCCGCGGCCGTCGAGTCCCGCGCCACCGACGAGTCGGCGGGCGTTATCAGCCAGCGCGACGCGGGTGTCGCGTACGCGCTGACGGAGAACGAACCGGCCAGTGACTGCCAGATCCCGCCGCCACCCCGCCGTCCGGCGAGATCCAGCCGGTAGAGATCGGTCGCCGACCGTACGGCCTCGGCCACGTCCCTGGGGAACGCGAGGCCCACCTCGGGCGCCGGGTCGGCGTCCGCGAGCCCGATCTCGTGGAGCGGGACCGGGCGGCCGAGCTTGGCGCCGATCGCCGCGGCGATGAGATGGGGCGCGGCGCCCTGGGGCACCATGCCCTTGGCGACCCACCGGGCCACCGAGGTCTTGTCGTACCGAAGTGTCAGCCCGCGCTGTGCTCCGAGGTCGTTGACCCGCCGGGCGAGCCCGGCGTTACTGATTCCCGCGAGGGCGAGAACCGTGCCGAGCTTCTCGTTCGGCCCGCGTTGCTCCCTGGACATGCGCCACCCCTCGACACACAGACGGCCGCCGCGTCACCGGGGAGGCGCGCGGCATTCGTACCGTGTCCTCCCCAGGGACGAACCCCGGCACTCCGGCCGCACACGCATTTGGCCGAGCCCCGAGGAATATGCCTCCCTGCCGAGAACGTCAGTAAACACAGCGTAGTTCGCCGCATCCCTACCGTTAAGGGGCAGACGTCCGTATGGCGGGAATGTTGTCCGCCGGCCTCAGCCGGCTCCGCGCCCCCGGAGCACGGCCGGGGCGCGGGGCGGAGGCGCGCGGAGCCGCCGTGGCGGGTGTCCCGGGGAGAGGCCGCGGCGGTGGGACGGGGCACGGGTGACGTGCTCCTGGTGTGTGGCCGTGCGCCCGGCCGTGCGCTCTCGTACGGCCGTGGTGCGAGCGCTTCGATGGGTGCTGCGTGGGTCGGCCCGCTGCACTGGACTCAGTGGGCTGGGGGATACCGCCGCTCCATTCCCCGCGAGCGGTGGACCGGTCCGGGAGGTGGAGCACACCTCCCGGACCGTGCGTTCTCACGGGGGCGCGACGGGGGCGGGACCGGGGCGGGTCGGGTGGCGAGCGGGGGCGCCCGCCGCCGGTCCTGCGCGCCCGGCCGGCTGTCGCGGCGTGTCGCGAAAGGGGCACATGCCGTGGTGTGACCGTCTGAGAATGGCTGAATGACGCCTATCGAGTGAGGTCGATGCGGACGGGTCGGTGGTGGCCGGATTCCGACTTCCTCCCGCACGGTCCTTCACCGCTCATAAGGGCGCCCGTATGCCCCAACGCCCGGAAGGTGACGTTCCGTTGGTGGAGCCCCCGGGAAGGCGCCGTCGGGCCTTTGCCAGGGGCGCATGCAGTTACGGCGTGCGCTGCTCGTACCCCCTCCGCTGGGCCGTTGTCGTGGCAGCATGTCCCGCAGCAGGCGTTCCTTCGTTCAGGTGCGCCGGTTTGCCCACAGCCTGTGGAGGCGGCGATGCGTTGGTTGGTGGGGTGGAGCAGTATCGCCGCGAGCTTCGGCACAGTCGGTGCCGTCGACGCGGGCGACGAGGGGCGCACGGTTCATCCGGTGGGGTCCCAGCTCCTGTGGGGGGACCCGGACCCGCTGTGGGCCGTCGGGGACTGGCGGCCCGACGAGATCCGCATCGTCAGCGTCGCGACGCCCCCCGGCGCACCCACCGCCCGGATCGCCGTCCTCGGCTGCTGCGGGGCCACCGACGAACAACTGCGCGTCGGCCTGCTGGCCGCGCGCGGGGGAGCGCTGCGTCACCTCACCGCCTGGCCCGGCAGCTACACGGCCGTGGTCCAGATCGGACGCAGGATCACCGTCGCCGGGGACCTGGCCGGAGCCCGCCCCGTGTTCCACACCCCCTGGGCCAACGGCACGGCGTACGCCACCGCCGCCCTGCCGCTCGCCGACCTCATCGAGGCCCAGCTCGACATCGGTCATCTGGCCGCCCTGCTGGCCTGCCCCGACACCCCGGAGGCGCTGGGCGACGGCACACCGTACGCCGGCGTGAAGCGCATCCCACCAGGCCACGCACTCATCCTGCGCGAGGGCTCCCGGGAGATCACCGGGTACGAGGCGGTCGCCTCCCTCGCCGTGGCGGCCCCCCAGACCGACCCGGTCCGGGCCGTGGAGGGCGTGCGGGACGCGCTGGTCGAAGCCGTACGCGCCCGGCTCCTGGCGCCGCGCCACGCCCCGGAAGCACTGCCGGTCGACCCCGGGCCCGTACCCGGCATGGGTCCCGCGGAGCGCCGCGCGGCCCGCGGGGCTCCCGTACCGGGCATCGGCGCCGACCTGTCCGGAGGCAGTGCGTCCGGCACGCTCGCCCTGCTCGCCGCCGGGCTGCCAGGACTGCCCGGCACGCTCCTCGGCCACGGCACGGGAGCGGGGGAGCGGCTGCTCGCCGTCACCTTCAACGACCTCACCGCCCGCGACCACGAGGACGAGCTGGAACGGGCCCGCGTCATCGCCGCCGATCCCCGGCTCCACCACGTGGTCGTCGCCGCGGGCGAGGAGGCCCTGCCCTACGCCGAACTGGAGGGGCCCCTCACCGACGAGCCCGGCCCCTCCCTCGTCGTCTCCGCACGCCACCGCCGCCGCCTCGCCGCGGGCAGCGCCGACCACTTCGTGGGGCACGGCGCCCGCCAGGTACTCGACGCCCACCCGGCCCGCCTGGCCGACCTCCTGCTGGACCGGCGCCGACGCCACCTGCTGCGCCCGGTCGCCGCGCTCGCCAAGGCCGAAGGCCCCTCGGCGCACTCCCTGTTCGTACCGCTGTCCGTCTACCGGGCGGCACGCAGACTCGCCCGTACGTCGTACCGCACCGGGCTCGAAGCGGCGGCCGAGCGGCTGCCGGACGCCAACCGATACGCCCCCGGCCTCGACACGCCCGCCGACGCGTCTCTCTCCGCCCTCACCTGGTCACGGCCCGGACCCGCTGCCCGCTGGCTGACGGGTGAGGCACTCGCCGAAGTATCGGTTCGCCTCCAGCAGGCGGCGATCCGGCCCACCTCCGTACAGCGCCCCGGCGAGGCCCGCGCCCGCGCCGTGCTCGCCCGGCACGCCAACGATCACCGAATCCTGGAACAGGCCGCCGAGATCCGCAGCCAGCGCCTCCACGCCCCCTTCCTGGACAACCAGGTCGTACGAGCCGCCCGGGCCCTTCCCGAATCGCTCCGGGTCCAGCCGGGGGCGCGTGCCGCGATCCTGCGCAGAGTCCTGGCGGGCGCGGGCATCCAGGACCTGCCACCGGGCTGGGGCGCCACCTCCCAGGGCACCTCGACGGCGGCCACCCGCGTCGGACTGCGCGCCGCGCTCCCCGAACTGCTCGACCTGTTCGACGCCCCGCTCCTGGCCGACGCGGGCCTGGTCGAGGCACGCGTCGTACGCAAGGCACTGCGAGCCGCGTCCGAAGGCGAGCCGCTCCCGCTGGACGGGCTGGCCGAGCTGGCGTCCACAGAACTCTGGCTGCGGCGGCTCCTCGCCCGCCGGGGCACCTGCTGGACGGGCACGGCGGCGCCGCGCCAGCGCGCGGTGGCGGGCGGTGTGGTCCCGGCCAGGCGCACGCTTCAGTCGTAGGCCTGCCGGCACACAGCCCCGCGCCGCCCGGCCGGTCCTACGCGCAGCTGACCCGCGACTCCGCCCAGTCGGCCAGAGCCACCGAGTTGAACGGCTTCGCGTTCTTCCTGGCCTCGTCCGCCTCCACGACGAGACGGATCTGCTCCAGCCCCGCGATGCCGACACTCACGGGAACGGCCGCGTCACCGCCACTCATCACCGGTGACCGCCACAGCCGCGCCCCGTCCCCGTCCCCGTCGAATACGGAGAAGCGCACCGCGCCGAGACCCATCGTCATGTCGTCGACGCCGACCATCGCCTCGTAGCGGGTGCACCGCCGGTTCAGCTGGATGAGCACGGAGGAGTTCGCGTGGACGGTCACCCCGTGCGCGTACCGCGTGGTGCCGATCGAGAGGCCCGAACGCTGCCAGACCCAGCTGCTCCTGCCGATCACCACCTCCGGCTCGGTGTGGTCGCCGAACGCCGTGTACTGCATCTCGCTGACCTGGTACACCTTCGGAGCCGGCGCGGGAGGCGGGGCGGGAGGCGGGGCGGGCGCGGGCGGCTTCGGAGGAGGCTCGGGCGACGGAGTGGGCGGTGGGGGAGTGGGCTTCGGCGGCTCGGGGCTCGGACTCGGGCTCGGCGGCGGAGTCGGGCTGGGAGTCGGCTTCGGCGTGGGCTTCGGCTCAGGAGCCGGAGCCGGAGCGGGGGCCGGAGCGGGGGCCGGAGCGGGGGCGGGCGGGGCCGGCGGCCGTGGCTTCGGCGGCGGTTCGGGAGAGGGGACGACGGGAGCCACCACCGGCGGCTTGGCCACCGGCTTCGGCTCGGGCTTCGGCTGGTCGTCGCCGACCAGGGCCCACACCAGCCCGGCGGCGGCCGCCACGGCCACCGCAGCGGCGATCCCGGCCTTCGCCGGCGCACCGAGGCCCTCGGCCGCCGCGCCACCGGCGGCCGCCCCGGAGGAGCCACCGCCGGTGGCCGCCGCCGCGGCACCCGCGCCCGTCGCGCCCGCCACGCCTCCCGCGGCGATTCCCGCGGCCTTGAGCGAGTAACCGGCGGCGAACCAGCCGATGACCGCGATGGGCAGCAGGGCCGGAATCCCGGCATTGACGTGCGTCAGCTCGCCCGCGGCGATCCGGCACTTCGCGCACTCGTCCAGATGCTTGCGCAGCCCGCGCTCGGCCCGCATACGCAGACCGCCCCGGGCGTACGCGCCGAGCCGGTCCGCGTACTGGGCGCAGTCGCCGCCCGTCGTCAGAGCCCGGCTCACATGGGCCTGGAGATAGGCCTGCTTGAGTCCTTCGCGGGCCCGGCTGGCCAGTACGGCCGTGGCGTTGGCGGTCAGTCCGAACAGCGGGGCGATCTCGCTCGGCGACTCCTCCTCCACGGTGGTGTGCCAGAGCACCGCCTGCCAGCGCTCGGGGAGGCTGCGGAACGCCTGCATGGCAATCGACTGCTCGGCCTCGTGCATCGCCAGCACATCGGCGCCCAGTTCCAGGGTGTCGTCGTCCGAGAGCTCGGACGTACGCGTCGACTGCGCGGCGAAGACCGCGAAGTCGTCGACCAGGTGCTCGCGCTTGGCGCTCTTCGTCCAGGCGGCGCCGACATGCCGTACGGCGGTCATGAGGTAGGCCCGGACGGCTTCCTCGGGCCCCTTGCCGCCGCGCACCGCCTGGAGCGTGCGCGCGAACACCTCGGCCGTCAGATCGTCGGCGGTGTGCGCGTCGCGGCAGCAGTTGCGCGCGTAGCGGCGCACCGCACCCGAGTGCCGCCGGAACAGTTCGTCGTACGCCTGGTCGTCACCGGTCCGCATGGCCTGGATCAACTGGGCGTCGGACACCACGTCGTCCGAGGTGGCGCTGCCGCCCTCGCGCTGAGGCGGAACCGCCGGAGCGTCCTCGACGGGCGCGGGCCAGGGGCCGGGCAGGACGGCGCCGCCCTCGGCGTCACCGGCCGAGCGCCCCGGTCCGGCCTGACTCGGCACCTGTCCGCCGGTCTCCGCACCCCCGCCCGCGGCAGCGATGCCGTCGAGCGGTACTCCCTGTTGCCCGTCACCGCTCATCGCGGAAGCCCCCGTACGCGCCTTCGGACCCGAACCGGGCAAGAGTGCCACAGAGCGCGATCGCCACGGACTGTTGGCCCCGGCAACCACTCATCCGAGGTGGATTTCCCGCCTTTGGGCAGGAGAGATCACTCGTCCGGGGACGATTCAACCCTCCCCGGCAGGAGCGGAGTTGACGGCGGATGCCGAGCCGGTGCCCGTCGGCCGGGGACGAGACCCCGGCCGCACGGGCGCCGGGCCACTCACACGGTCCGGGACCTGAGCCCCTCCAGCAGGATGTCGAGCAGGCGTGCCGACGCCGCGGCCTGCTGAGCCGAGTCGGGCAGAGCCGGTGCGGCCGTGGCGATGACCAGCAGCACATCGGCCACCGTCACATCACCGCGGAGTTCGCCCGACTCCCGTGCCCGGTCGACGAGCCTGCCCACGACCTCCAGCAGTTCGA
This sequence comes from Streptomyces finlayi, assembly GCF_014216315.1. Classification (NCBI taxonomy): domain Bacteria; kingdom Bacillati; phylum Actinomycetota; class Actinomycetes; order Kitasatosporales; family Streptomycetaceae; genus Streptomyces; species Streptomyces finlayi. The sequence goes on along the minus strand of NZ_CP045702.1, from coordinate 3,490,940 downwards.
CCGATCCCGTGTCCTCGTCGTCGAGCTCCTCGACGGCCGAGCGCTGAGAGACCACGCAGAGGTCGGGCTGGCCCAGGCCCTGCCGCTGATGCGGGACCCGCGTCGCCTCATGGTTCTCGCCCGGCGCCGCCTCGGCATGGGGATCCGCACCCGGCTCCCGTACCGGCGCGGGCGACGCGTCGGCCTCGACGCCCACGCGCAGCACCTGCGGCGGCAGCAGCCGGCCCGCACCCGATGCCACGGACGTCCGCAGGAAGCGGGAGAGCGCCGACCACGGCTCCTCCTCCTGCCCGAGCGCGGCCCGAGCCTGCTCGGTCAGCCGGGAGGTCTCCTCCTCGGCTATCCGCCGGACCAGCACGTCCTTGCTCGGGAACCGCCGGTAGACAGTGCCGACTCCGACCCTGGCGCGACGCGCCACGTCTTCCATCGGGGCCCCGTAACCCAGCTCGCCGAACACCTCACGCGCTGCCCGCAGAACGTGTTCCAGATTGCGCTGTGCGTCCACGCGGAGCGGTGCCTGACGAGCGGCGGCCGCGGCCACCCCCGCGGTACCGACCGCTCCCACCGCGCTCAGCCGTCCATGGCCCTCGGAAGAGGACGAGACAGCGGCCTGCCAATGCGAATCCTGAATGTGCATGCTTCCCCCGGTCATGACGTCTCCCCCCGGAGACTTCCCCGTCGTGTCCGTCGAGGAGCGGATCACTGTCCGCCCCGACACCCCGACGGGGTACGAACATAGTTGAGCCCGAGTCAATTCAGAAGGGGGTTGTTCCGCACGGAGCGCCCCCCGATCGGAGCAAGGGCCGGTTCGCCACTGATTCCACCCCCGTCCATCACCCCTCCCACAACGTCTGACCTGCACAGGTGCCGCCTCCCGCGACTCGCGGGCGTCACCGGCCCGTCCCTGGCCTCCAGTCACACAATGTGCCGGGCCTGTGGACAAACACCGGACTCCGTTGCGTCATGGGATGGTGATGGCTTCAGATTTCCGGGGGACGACCCCCCGCACCCGGCCGGGTGTGCGCATTCTCGTAGTCGGTGGCGGCTACGTCGGGATGTACACAGCGCTGCGTCTCCAGCGGAAGCTGAAGCAGAGACTGAAGAGCGGCGATGCCGAGATTGTGGTGATCACCCCCGAGCCCTACATGACGTACCAGCCGTTCCTCCCGGAAGCGGCCGCGGGCTCCATCTCGCCCCGTCATGTCGTCGTTCCGCTCCGCCGGGTCCTGAACCACTGCACGATCGTCATCGGCGAGGCCGAACACGTCGACCACGCCAAGCGCACCGCCACCGTGACCACACTCGCCTCGGGCGAGGACGGCACCGGCGCACGGGAAATCGCGTACGACGAAATCGTCATGGCACCGGGCTCCGTGTCACGCACCCTCCCGATCCCCGGCCTGGCCGACTTCGGCATCGGCTTCAAAACCGTCGAGGAGGCCATCGGCCTGCGCAACCACGTCATCGAGCAGATGGACATCGCCTCCGCCACGCGTGATCCCGCCATCCGCGACGCCGCCCTCACCTTCGTCTTCGTGGGCGGCGGCTACGCGGGCGTCGAGGCACTCGCCGAACTCGAGGACATGGCGCGGTACACCTCGCGGTACTACCACAACATCAAGGCCACGGACCTGAAATGGATCCTCGTCGAGGCGTCCGGCCGCATCCTGCCCGAGGTCGGTGACGCGATGGGGAAGTACGCCATCCGGGAGCTGCGCGGCCGGAACATCGACGTACGCCTCGACACCCGTCTGGACTCGTGCGAGAACCGGGTCGCCGTACTCAGCGACGGCTCCCGCTTCCCGACCCGCACGCTCGTATGGACGGCGGGCGTCAAACCCGCACCGCTCCTCGCCAGGACCGACCTGCCGCTCACCGAACGCGGACGGCTCCGCTGCACGGCCACGCTCGCGGTCGACGGCGCCCCGCACGCGTGGGCGGCGGGCGACGCCGCGGCCGTTCCCGACCTGACCGTCGCCGAACCGGGCAGGGAGACCGCCCCCAACGCCCAGCACGCGGTGCGCCAGGCCGCGCTCCTCGCCGAGAACATCCTCGCGACGCTCGACGGCCGCCCGCTCAAGGAGTACCGGCACGCCTATGTCGGCGCCGTTGCGTCTCTCGGGCTCCACAAAGGCGTCGCGCACGTCTACGGTCGCAAGCTCAAGGGCTACCCGGCCTGGCTGATGCACCGTATGTACCACCTCAGCCGGGTCCCCACGTTCAACCGGAAGGCGCGCGTCCTTGCCGAATGGACCCTGGCCGGACTCTTCAAGCGGGAAATCGTCTCGCTCGGCTCGCTGGAACACCCCCGCGCGGAATTCGCCCTCGCGGCCGGCGGCCACGGAAGCAACGGAAGCCGTCCCGGCCGGAAAGGGAATCCGGGAAGCCCCGGAAGAGCCGCGGCGCCCCCGAAGGACAGCGACCCGCCGAAGACGGCCGACTGAGCCGATGGCGCCGGGGTCCCGGCCGGGACCCCGGCGCCATTGCGACGGCTTTCGTTCAGCCTCCGGACCCGTGGCCGACCCGTGGCCGACCGGCGGCTGAACGACCACTGTCAGTGCGGACCGGCACACTGGACGTGTGACCATAGGTGGGCCCACACGTGCACAGAGTGACCCTGTCGGCAGTGGCCAGCAGTGACCACCAGCGGCGCCCCACCAGCACGACGAGGCCCGGCCGCGCGTTCCCGGGTCCCGCCCCGGCGTCCCGTCCCGACAACGGAACCGAGCATGACCAGGGCGTGGACCCGGGCGTTGGAACGGTAGAAGAACCGGCAGAGAGCCGGGCAGAGAACCCGGCAGACCGGCAGAAGAAGCAGCCCGCCCGAGCGGACCAGACCGACACACGAGGCCAGAAATTCCGTGAACTTCACGCGTTGGAGCGCCCGCCTTCCCGGCACGCAGCGACGAGCCGCCGCGCGGGACGACCGCAGTTCCGTTCCCGCGGCCCGCGCCGAGTGCGCCAAGCCGGAGACCGTGACCGTCCTGCCGGACGGCGACGGCGACGGCGGCGGCGGCCGCGCGGAAACGGCCGAGGCCGAGGCCGGACAGCGTCCCGGTCTGGAAGCCCTCTCCGCCCGCGAGATCCTCGGCCGGCTACCCGCCCCGGTCGCCCTGCTCCACGGCCCCGACCACCGCGTCACCTATGTGAACGAGGCGTACGAGGCCGCGTTCGGCCCCCGCCCCGCCGGCACCCCGGCGGCCGGCGCCATGCCCGAGCTCGTCGAGCTGGGGCTGCTGCCGCTCCTGGACCAGGTGCTGCGCAGCGGCACACCCCGCACGGTCAAGTCCCGCAAGGCTCTCGGCGGTGGCTCCTACACCGTCACCTGCACCCCCGTGACAGCCACCGGCGAGGAGAGCGAGGCAGGCGTCCTGGTGTACGCCACCGACGTCACCGACCACGCCGACGCCGCCGAGCGCCTGCGCACGAGCGAGCGCCGCCACCGCGAAACGGCCGTCACCCTCCAGCGCTCCCTGCTCCCGCAGGAGCTGGAGCAGCCCGACGACCTGCGCATCGCCGCGACGTACCAGCCGGGCGGCACGGACGCGGCGGTCGGCGGCGACTGGTACGACGTCATCACCCTCGGCGCGGGCCGCACGGCCCTCGTCATCGGGGACGTGATGGGCCGCGGCGTGCGTGCCGCGGCTGTCATGGGCCAGCTGCGCACCGCGGTCCGCGCCTACGCACGTCTCGACCTGCCGCCCCACGAGGTCCTTCAGCTCCTCGACGGTCTCGCCGCCGAGATCGACGCCAGCCAGATCGCCACGTGCGTCTACGCGGTCCACGATCCGAACGAGGGGCACCTGGTCTACTCCTCCGCCGGCCACCTCCCGATCCTCGTGTGCGACGAGGACGGCGTCATCCACCGCGCCGAGGACCCGACCGGGCCCCCGCTCGGCACCGGCGGCTGGATCCACACCTCCGGCACGATCGCCCTGCCCCCCGGCTCCACGGCCGTCCTCTACACGGACGGCCTCGTCGAGCGACGCAGCGAGGACATCGACGAAGGCGTGGCGGCCCTGGAGCGCGCGCTCCAGGGCGCCAAGGGATCACCTCAGGTGGTGTGCGACCGCCTCATCCGCTCCCTCGGCGTGACCGCGGAACACGATGACGACGTGGCCGTCCTGGTGGTCCAGCACCCCGCGCGTACGGGCTCGAACGCGGAGCTGTTCCACAACGCCTCGCTCGATCTCCTCGGCGGTGTCGAGGCCGCCCCGCGCGCCCGCGCGTTCGCCACCGGAGTGCTCACGTCCTGGCGCTTCCCCGTCGAACTGTGCGACCTGGGCGTCCTCGCGGCGAGCGAACTCGTCGCGAACTCCCTCCAGCACGGCACACCGCCGATGCGTCTCGGCCTGCGCCGTACGGACAGGCGTCTGATCATCGAGGTGACCGACGGCGACGACCACCTGCCGCGCCGTCGCCGGGCCGAGCCTGCGGACGAGGCGGGACGCGGCATCTCCATCGTCGCGACGATCGCCTCGTCCTGGGGCAGCCGTCGCACCCCGGGCGGCGGCAAGGCGGTGTGGTGCGAGTTCGCGCTGCCTCAGTGAGCGGCGGCGGGCGTCGCCGGCGCCGCGGCCGGTTCGGTCGTCGGCAGTGACACGGCCACCACCCGCGACTGCACGGGTGCGAGCGAAGGCCGGTCCTGTACGGGGGTGAGCCGGCGGCCCAGCCGAAGGGCCAGCACGGTGATGCCCAGTGAGAACAGTACGAACGTCACGATGTACGGCCCGTGCAGCGTCGCCCCCATGGGCCCTCCCACGGCCGGGCCGACGGCCAGCGCCAGCTGCTTGCAGAGCGCGAAGGCCGAGTTGTACTGCCCGACCATCGACTCCGGCGCCAGATCGGCGACCAGCGGAGCCACGGTCGGCGACAGCATCGACTCACCGAGTCCGAACAGTGCGTACGTCGAGATCATCGCGGCGGTGGCCATGGTCTGGCTGCCGTGGCCCAGGCCCGCGTACCCGGCCACGATCCAGGCGAACGCCCAGATCACGCCGACCCACGCGATGACCCGGCTCCGTCGGCGCCGCTCCACCAGCCGCAGCACGACGAACTGTGCGGCGACGATGACGGCGGTGTTGGCGGCCAGTGCGATACCCAGGGTCGAGGGCTCGATCCCGGCGGCCTCGGTGCCGTACGCCGCGAGCCCGGACTCGAACTGTCCGTAGCAGGCGAAGAACAGCACGAAGCCCAGCACACACAGCTGCACCATCGCCCGGTGCGAGAGCAGCACCCGGAGCCCGGCCTTGGGAGCCGTGCCGTCGGTGGGCCTGGCGTCGGCGATGGAGTGGGTACGCGGCATGCGGACGGTCCCCGCGACGACACCGAGTACGACGAACATCACCGCCTCGATCAGGAACAGCAGGGTGAAGCTGGACGGATCGTCGGTGTCGACGATCAGCCCGCCGAAGAGCCCGCCGATGCCGAGGCCCAGGTTCTGCAGGAAGAACTGCATGGCGAAGGCACGGGTGCGGGTGGAGGCGCTGGAGCACCACACCAGCATCGTGGCGAGCGCCGGCTGCATGACCGCGGTGCCCGCTCCGAGCACGGCGGCCGACAGCACGGTGGTCGTCACGTCGCCGGACACCCCCAGTGCGGCAGCACCCACGGCGGCCACTGCGGCGGCGAGGATCAGCACGGGCATCGGACCGCGCCGGTCGATGGCCCGCCCGGTGAACGGCAGGACTGCTAGTGCTGCCATGGCGAAGACAGCCAGTACGACACCCGCCGTACCGGCACCAAGATCCCGTACCTGCGCCACGTAGACGTACAGATACGGAACGGTGAAGCCCAGCCCGAACGCGCTCAGCGCGCTCCCGACCTGGATCCGCCGCAGCGCTGCGCCCATCTCCCTGGTCACGCTCACCTACCTCAAGATCTCGAAGACATCAGTCAACATCGAACTACCAAGACTCGAAGACTTTAGCACTAAAGTTAGACAGTTAACAATTGACCTTGAAGGACTTCGATGGCCGGAGAAGGCGTGCCATACTGCCCGCCATGTCCGACACCCCCGGGCCCGGCCCGCAGGAGCCGAGCCTCGACGAACAGATCGCCGCCTACCAGCGCGAATTCCACGATCTCGACCCCCAGGTCGAGCAGGTCGTCTCGGCTCTCGGCCGGCTGAACCGCCGTATGAACGTCGCGTACGGGAGGCAGCTCGCCGCCCTCGGCATCAGCAACGCCGAATGGGAGGTCCTCAAGACCCTCGTTCTGGCCGGCTCTCCCTACCGACTGGGACCGGGCGAACTCGCCAAGCGCCTCGGGCTCACCCCTGCCGCGGTGACCCACCGCATCGACCGCATGGCGGGAGAGGGGCTGGTCACCCGCGACCGGGACGAGAACAACCGGGTACGCGTCATCGTCGAACTGACGGATGTAGGCCGTACGAAGTGGCTGGAGGCGATGCGTATGGCGACCGCCTTCGAGGAAGACCTGCTCCAGGACCTTTCCGATGACGAACGCGGCGGCCTGGGCGACATGCTGATCCGCCTGCTGCGCCGCGTGGAGCACGCCCAGCCGGACGCCGGCGGCCGCCTGACCGACCTGGACTGATTAGTCCCGGGGCGGGGTTGACACGACCCTCCCCGATCCGTAAGGTTCTTCGAGTTGTCAGGGGGCCGGAACGGTTCTGCGACAACCGATCCCGCCGCGCACGCGGCAACCCAAACTCAGCACGACCTCCCACCGGAGAGAATTTCGGCATGCCGGAATTCATTTCGAAAGACTCGATTATGAGTCGCCGGGGGAATCCGCTAGAGTTTGGGACGTCGGAACGGCCCAACAGCCGGGAGGACAGCCCCACTGACTGGGAATCAGGCCCGAAAGGATCTGGTAGAGTCGGACTCGCCGGAAAGGGAAACGCGAAAGCGAGGAACTGGAAAGCGAATCCCGCTTCGACCGGGAATCGGACACGAAAGAGTCTGATAGAGTCGGAAACGCAAGAACGAAGGGAAGCGCCCGGAGGGCCCCGGTGAAACGGGACCGAAGGAAGCGTCCGTTCCTTGAGAACTCAACAGCGTGCCAAAAGTCAACGCCAGATATGTTGATACCCCGGCCTGCTTCGGCAGGTTGGTGGTTCCTTTGAAAAGTCCTATTACGGGCCCTCGTGGTCCGGGTAGGCAACACTAGCGAGGACGCTGTGAACGACCGGTCATATTCCGACTCGGTCGTTCCGCTCTCGTGGTGTCGTCCCGATTACGGGAATACATTCACGGAGAGTTTGATCCTGGCTCAGGACGAACGCTGGCGGCGTGCTTAACACATGCAAGTCGAACGATGAAGCCCTTCGGGGTGGATTAGTGGCGAACGGGTGAGTAACACGTGGGCAATCTGCCCTTCACTCTGGGACAAGCCCTGGAAACGGGGTCTAATACCGGATAACACTCTGTCCTGCATGGGACGGGGTTAAAAGCTCCGGCGGTGAAGGATGAGCCCGCGGCCTATCAGCTTGTTGGTGGGGTAATGGCCTACCAAGGCGACGACGGGTAGCCGGCCTGAGAGGGCGACCGGCCACACTGGGACTGAGACACGGCCCAGACTCCTACGGGAGGCAGCAGTGGGGAATATTGCACAATGGGCGAAAGCCTGATGCAGCGACGCCGCGTGAGGGATGACGGCCTTCGGGTTGTAAACCTCTTTCAGCAGGGAAGAAGCGCAAGTGACGGTACCTGCAGAAGAAGCACCGGCTAACTACGTGCCAGCAGCCGCGGTAATACGTAGGGTGCGAGCGTTGTCCGGAATTATTGGGCGTAAAGAGCTCGTAGGCGGCTTGTCACGTCGGATGTGAAAGCTCGGGGCTTAACCCCGAGTCTGCATTCGATACGGGCTAGCTAGAGTGTGGTAGGGGAGATCGGAATTCCTGGTGTAGCGGTGAAATGCGCAGATATCAGGAGGAACACCGGTGGCGAAGGCGGATCTCTGGGCCATTACTGACGCTGAGGAGCGAAAGCGTGGGGAGCGAACAGGATTAGATACCCTGGTAGTCCACGCCGTAAACGTTGGGAACTAGGTGTTGGCGACATTCCACGTCGTCGGTGCCGCAGCTAACGCATTAAGTTCCCCGCCTGGGGAGTACGGCCGCAAGGCTAAAACTCAAAGGAATTGACGGGGGCCCGCACAAGCAGCGGAGCATGTGGCTTAATTCGACGCAACGCGAAGAACCTTACCAAGGCTTGACATATACCGGAAAGCATCAGAGATGGTGCCCCCCTTGTGGTCGGTATACAGGTGGTGCATGGCTGTCGTCAGCTCGTGTCGTGAGATGTTGGGTTAAGTCCCGCAACGAGCGCAACCCTTGTTCTGTGTTGCCAGCATGCCCTTCGGGGTGATGGGGACTCACAGGAGACTGCCGGGGTCAACTCGGAGGAAGGTGGGGACGACGTCAAGTCATCATGCCCCTTATGTCTTGGGCTGCACACGTGCTACAATGGCCGGTACAATGAGCTGCGATGCCGCGAGGCGGAGCGAATCTCAAAAAGCCGGTCTCAGTTCGGATTGGGGTCTGCAACTCGACCCCATGAAGTCGGAGTTGCTAGTAATCGCAGATCAGCATTGCTGCGGTGAATACGTTCCCGGGCCTTGTACACACCGCCCGTCACGTCACGAAAGTCGGTAACACCCGAAGCCGGTGGCCCAACCCCTTGTGGGAGGGAGCTGTCGAAGGTGGGACTGGCGATTGGGACGAAGTCGTAACAAGGTAGCCGTACCGGAAGGTGCGGCTGGATCACCTCCTTTCTAAGGAGCATCTAGGTTTCCTTCGGGGAATCCAGAGACCATTTCGTCGGCAAATGTTCGACGGTGGTTGCTCAAGGGTGGAACGTTGACTATTCGGCACGACAGGTTGTTTTTGATGAGTACTGCTTCGGCGTGGAAAATTGAAGGTGATCGGTCGGGTCGGGCACGCTGTTGGGTATCTGAAGGTACGGGCATTTTTTGTCTGGATCTTCGGTGCCGGCCCCAGTGAACTCGCCTGTAAGGGTGGGGTGATGGGTGGCTGGTCGTTGTTTGAGAACTGCACAGTGGACGCGAGCATCTGTGGCCAAGTTTTTAAGGGCGCACGGTGGATGCCTTGGCACCAGGAACCGATGAAGGACGTGGGAGGCCACGATAGTCCCCGGGGAGCTGTCAACCAAGCTTTGATCCGGGGGTTTCCGAATGGGGAAACCCGGCAGCCGTCATGGGCTGTCACCCACTGCTGAACACATAGGCAGTGTGGAGGGAACGCGGGGAAGTGAAACATCTCAGTACCCGCAGGAAGAGAAAACAACCGTGATTCCGGGAGTAGTGGCGAGCGAAACTGGATGAGGCCAAACCGTATGCGTGTGATACCCGGCAGGGGTTGCGCATACGGGGTTGTGGGATCTCTTTTTCATAGTCTGCCGACTGTGAGACGAGTCAGAAACCGTTGATGTAGGCGAAGGACATGCGAAAGGTCCGGCGTAGAGGGTAAGACCCCCGTAGCTGAAACATCAACGGCTCGTTTAAGAGACACCCAAGTAGCACGGGGCCCGAGAAATCCCGTGTGAATCTGGCGGGACCACCCGCTAAGCCTAAATATTCCCTGGTGACCGATAGCGGATAGTACCGTGAGGGAATGGTGAAAAGTACCGCGGGAGCGGAGTGAAATAGTACCTGAAACCGTGTGCCTACAAGCCGTGGGAGCGTCGCTGTATGTGCTTGCACATGCAGTCGTGACTGCGTGCCTTTTGAAGAATGAGCCTGCGAGTTAGCGGTGTGTAGCGAGGTTAACCCGTGTGGGGAAGCCGTAGCGAAAGCGAGTCCGAATAGGGCGATTGAGTTGCACGCTCTAGACCCGAAGCGGAGTGATCTAGCCATGGGCAGGTTGAAGCGGAGGTAAGACTTCGTGGAGGACCGAACCCACCAGGGTTGAAAACCTGGGGGATGACCTGTGGTTAGGGGTGAAAGGCCAATCAAACTCCGTGATAGCTGGTTCTCCCCGAAATGCATTTAGGTGCAGCGTCGTGTGTTTCTTGCCGGAGGTAGAGCACTGGATAGGCGATGGGCCCTACCGGGTTACTGACCTTAGCCAAACTCCGAATGCCGGTAAGTGAGAGCACGGCAGTGAGACTGTGGGGGATAAGCTCCATGGTCGAGAGGGAAACAGCCCAGAGCATCGACTAAGGCCCCTAAGCGTACGCTAAGTGGGAAAGGATGTGGAGTCGCAGAGACAACCAGGAGGTTGGCTTAGAAGCAGCCACCCTTGAAAGAGTGCGTAATAGCTCACTGGTCAAGTGATTCCGCGCCGACAATGTAGCGGGGCTCAAGCGTACCGCCGAAGTCGTGTCATTCACACATATAGGGCCAACGCCCGTGTGGATGGGTAGGGGAGCGTCGTGTGCCGGGTGAAGCAGCCGCGGAAGCGAGTTGTGGACGGTTCACGAGTGAGAATGCAGGCATGAGTAGCGATACACACGTGAGAAACGTGTGCGCCGATTGACTAAGGGTTCCTGGGTCAAGCTGATCTGCCCAGGGTAAGTCGGGACCTAAGGCGAGGCCGACAGGCGTAGTCGATGGACAACCGGTTGATATTCCGGTACCCGCTTTGAAACGCCCAGTACTGAATCAGGCGATGCTAAGTCCGTGAAGCCGGCCCGATCTCTTCGGAGTTGAGGGAAGTGGTGGAGCCGATGAACCAGACTTGTAGTAGGTAAGCGATGGGGTGACGCAGGAAGGTAGTCCAACCCGGGCGATGGTTGTTCCCGGGGTAAGGGTGTAGGCCGTGTGATAGGTAAATCCGTCACACATCAAGGCTGAGACCTGATGCCGAGCCGATTGTGGTGAAGTGGATGATCCTATGCTGCCGAGAAAAGCCTCTAGCGAGTTTCATGGCGGCCCGTACCCTAAACCGACTCAGGTGGTCAGGTAGAGAATACCGAGGCGTTCGGGTGAACTATGGTTAAGGAACTCGGCAAAATGCCCCCGTAACTTCGGGAGAAGGGGGGCCATCACTGGTGATCCGATTTACTCGGTGAGCTGGGGGTGGCCGCAGAGACCAGCGAGAAGCGACTGTTTACTAAAAACACAGGTCCGTGCGAAGCCGTAAGGCGATGTATACGGACTGACGCCTGCCCGGTGCTGGAACGTTAAGGGGACCGGTTAGTGCACTTTCGGGTGTGCGAAGCTGAGAACTTAAGCGCCAGTAAACGGCGGTGGTAACTATAACCATCCTAAGGTAGCGAAATTCCTTGTCGGGTAAGTTCCGACCTGCACGAATGGCGTAACGACTTCTCGACTGTCTCAACCATAGGCCCGGTGAAATTGCACTACGAGTAAAGATGCTCGTTTCGCGCAGCAGGACGGAAAGACCCCGGGACCTTTACTATAGTTTGATATTGGTGTTCGGTTCGGCTTGTGTAGGATAGGTGGGAGACTTTGAAGCGGCCACGCCAGTGGTTGTGGAGTCGTCGTTGAAATACCACTCTGGTCGTGCTGGATGTCTAACCTGGGTCCGTGATCCGGATCAGGGACAGTGTCTGATGGGTAGTTTAACTGGGGCGGTTGCCTCCTAAAGAGTAACGGAGGCGCCCAAAGGTTCCCTCAGCCTGGTTGGCAATCAGGTGTTGAGTGTAAGTGCACAAGGGAGCTTGACTGTGAGACCGACGGGTCGAGCAGGGACGAAAGTCGGGACTAGTGATCCGGCAGTGGCTTGTGGAAGCGCTGTCGCTCAACGGATAAAAGGTACCCCGGGGATAACAGGCTGATCTTCCCCAAGAGTCCATATCGACGGGATGGTTTGGCACCTCGATGTCGGCTCGTCGCATCCTGGGGCTGGAGTCGGTCCCAAGGGTTGGGCTGTTCGCCCATTAAAGCGGTACGCGAGCTGGGTTTAGAACGTCGTGAGACAGTTCGGTCCCTATCCGCTGTGCGCGTAGGAATATTGAGAAGGGCTGTCCCTAGTACGAGAGGACCGGGACGGACGAACCTCTGGTGTGCCAGTTGTCCTGCCAAGGGCATGGCTGGTTGGCTACGTTCGGAAAGGATAACCGCTGAAAGCATCTAAGCGGGAAGCCTGCTTCGAGATGAGTATTCCCACCCCCTTTGAGGGGTTAAGGCTCCCAGTAGACGACTGGGTTGATAGGCCAGATGTGGAAGCCCGGTAACGGGTGGAGCTGACTGGTACTAATAGGCCGAGGGCTTGTCCTCAGTTGCTCGCGTCCACTGTGTTAGTTCTGAAATAACGAACAGCTGTGTTCATGCCAGCGTTCAAATTTCATAGTGTTTCGGTGGTCATTGCGTCAGGGAAACGCCCGGTTACATTCCGAACCCGGAAGCTAAGCCTTTCAGCGCCGATGGTACTGCAGGGGGGACCCTGTGGGAGAGTAGGACGCCGCCGAACAATTATTCCGGGAAAGCCCCGTGCCCTTGTGGCACGGGGCTTTTCTGCGTTCAGATACTGTTTGCGCCGGTCGTGGACCCCAGGCAGGATCTGCCCATGGATTATGTGATTCGCTCAGTACGCGCCGAGGACTGGCCCTTGGCCAAGGAACTCCGGCTCGCTGCCCTCCAGGACCCGATGGCACCCGTGGCCTTTCTGGAGACGTACGAGGACGCGGTGTCCCGGCCCGATGCGTTCTGGCAGCAGCGGACGGCCGATGCGGCCGAAGGCATTGCGGTGCGTCAGTTCGTCGCCGAGCGGCCCGACGGCGGTCTTGCCGGCACGGTGACGGCCCTGGTGGAACGCCCTGACGGAGATACCCGGTTCGGGGCGGCCGCCCAGGTCGACCAGACGCACGTGGTCGGAGTCTTCGTGCACGAGCAGGACCGGGGGAACGGTCTGACGGACGAGCTGTTCCGTAGCGCGATCGAGTGGTCCTGGTCGCTGGCCGAGCCGCGCGTCGAGCGCGTGCGGCTCTACGTCCACGAGCGCAATCCCCGGGCTGCGGCCGCTTACCGCAGGATCGGCTTCGTACCGTCCGGGCAGACCGTGGCCGTACCGCATGACCCGGATGCCCGGGAGTTGGAGTACGTGATCGAGAGGGCCCGGGCGGAGCCGTAGCCGTCGGATGCCCGGCATCGGCAGGTGGCGCCGCCGCAGCCGTACGGCCGCCGGCAGAGGACCCGCGGCTCGTCGGGGACGGCAAGGAATCGCCGAGAGCTCATGGCGTCTCGAGGGGCTGGCGCCAGCGTGCGCGGCCCTGTTCCTGTGAGCGGAGCAGGGCCAGGGGGAGCAGGCCCTGTGCCTGGCCGGTCGTCAGCAGTTCCGGTAGCCGGGGGAGCGGAGCGACGGCCGCGACGTCGTCGAGGACGAGCGTCATTGGTGGGTCGAGCCGACCGTCGGTTGACCGTGCGGCCAAGCGGCGGCCGTGCTCGACCACGTATGAGGACAGTGCAGTGAGCAGGGGCATCGCACCGGGGCGAGTTCGTGGATCCTCGATCGCTTCGCCAACCACATACAGCGTTCCCCCTTCACCGGTAAATGATTCCAGTGCGAGCGAATCCGCTCGGTTCGATGTGCAGGCTTCGCGGATGTGGACCGAGGACAGGGCGGCGAAGGCCCGTACCGTCAGTTCCTGTGCCAGCTCCCGGCGTTCGGGGTACGCGGTGAGCGCGGACTCGAGGAGGCCGGCGATTCCGGACGCGGCTCTGGGGTGCGTACGGAGGAGTCGTACGGCCTCGTGGGCGTTGCCGCCGAGGGCCCAGCGGTGGACCTGGCGGAAGGGGCGGCCGTCTACGGCCGCGGCGTGCAGCCAGCACTGCAGGAGGGTCTCGGCGGTGTCCGCCGTCGCCGTGTCCATGCGGGCCTGAGGGCGGACCGGGGCGAGGAGCGCGGTGGAGCGGGACGCGGCCACTTCGGGGTCTTCGCAGCCGGCCGTGGGGGACCAGTGGAGCCGGGCCGGGGTGTCGCAGAGGTGACCGGGGTCGTAGACGAGGACCGGGCCGAGCTTGCCGCGGGCGTCCTTGGTCTCGGCCCAGACCGTCGCGTCGGAGGTCACCACGAGTACGGGGCCTTCGGCGTCCATGATGGCCTGGACGGCTGCCGGGCGGCGGGTGGCCGCGGGGCCGTAGACGAGGTGCGGGACACGGGGCGAGGGGACCAGGGGGATCAGGGGGACGGACGAGGGTGGGACCGACGGAGCAGGGGCCGCCTGGATGGGGGCGGCCTTGGCAGGGGCCGCCTGGACGGGAGCCGCCTCGACGAGGGGTGCCGGTTCGGGGATGGGGACGGGGGTCTCGTGCGGCTGGATGTGCCGCTCGTCGCGGCGGTTGTCCCGTACGGCCCTCCAGCGGGTCACGACTCCCAGGACGAACACGGCCAGCACCAGGAGCACCATCAGTTCGCCGATGAACAGGCCCCAGAACAGCCCGTATCCGGAGAGCTCGTCCGGCGGGGTCTCGGGCCAGGCACCGGGGAGGTTCTGCGGGGCGGTGGCGAGTGCGCGCAGGGCCAAGGGGGTCCCGGTGAACGTGACTCCCTGCGGCCAGGCTCCGTGGGCGAGCAGGCCTGCGAGCCCGGTGGCCGTCCAGCCGAGGACCGTCAGCGCGAAGAGGAGGCTCAGCAGGCCGACCAGCAGCCCGTCCGGGAGCCCGCCGGTGCCGCGTTCCTGCCTGTTCGGGATTCCGCTTCCCTGCATGTCAGGCCACCGTTGACTCGGACGCGTCGTTGATCCGTTGCTGGTTCTCGATCCGGGCCGCCCGTTGCTCCGCCTCCAGCTCCGCGGCTCGTACGTCCTCGGGGAGCAGGTCGTTGTCGGATCCCTCGGTCATCGCACGGTCCGTGAAGACGAGAGGCCGCTCCGCCTCGGTGATGAGGTGTTTGACCACCTGCACATTGCCGTTGACGTCCCACACGGCGATGCCCGGAGTGAGGGTCGGGATGATCTCGACCGCCCACCTGGGCAGGCCGATCACCTTCCCCGTGGCTCTCGCCTCGTCGGCCTTCTGGGCGTAGATCGTGCGTGTCGACGCCATCTTGAGGATCGCGGCCGCCTCCCGTGCCGCGGCTCCGTCCACCACGTCACTGAGGTGGTGGACGACGGCGACGAAGGAGAGGCCGAGGCGACGGCCGAACTTCAGCAGGCGCTGGAAGAGCTGCGCCACGAAAGGGGAGTTGATGATGTGCCAGGCCTCCTCGACCAGGAAGATGCGTTTCTTCCGGTCGGGCCTGATCCAGGTGTGCTCCAGCCACACGCCCACGATCGCCATGAGGATCGGCATCGCGATCGAGTTGCGGTCGATGTGGGAGAGGTCGAAGACGATCAGGGGTGCGTCGAGATCGATGCCGACCGTCGTGGGGCCGTCGAACATGCCCCGGAGGTCACCGTCGACGAGGCGGTCCAGGACGAGGGCGACGTCCAGGCCCCAGGCCCGTACGTCGTCTATGTCGACGTTCATCGCCTCGGCCGACTCGGGCTTCGGGTGGCGCAGTTGCTCCACGATGTCCATCAGGACCGGCTGGCGGTCGGTGATGGTGTCGTTCACGAACGCGTGGGCGACCTTCAGCGCGAAGCCGGAGCGCTCGTCGAGGCCGTGGCCCATCGCGACTTCGATGATCGTGCGGAGCAGGGCGAGCTGGCCGGTCGTGGTGATCGCCGGGTCGAGCGGGTTGAGCCGGATGCCGCCGTTGAGGGCGGTGGTCGGGTCGAGACGGATGGGGGTGATGCCCAGCTCCTGGGCGATGAGGTTCCATTCGCCGACACCGTCCTCGCCCTGGGCGTCCAGGACGACGACCTGGCGGTCGCGGAAGCGGAGCTGGCGGAGCACGTACGTCTTCTCCAGCGCGGACTTCCCGTTGCCGGACTCGCCGAGGACGAGCCAGTGCGGGGCGGGCAACTGCTGGCCGTACAGCTGGAAGGGGTCGTAGATGTAGCCCTTGCCGGAGTACACCTCACGACCGATGATCACCCCTGAGTCGCCGAGTCCGGGTGCGGCGGTCGGCAGGTAGACGGCCTGGGCCTGGCCCGTCGACGTACGGACGGGCAGCCTGGTCGTCTCGACCTTCCCGAAGAGGAAGGCGGTAAAGGCGTCCGACAACGCGGACAGCGGATCTCGCATGGCGTGAATGACCTCCCTCTCGGTGTCGCGGAACTCGGTCGGTAGTGGGTGCCGGGGCCGGGGCCGGGGCCGTCAGCGGCGGATGCCGGTGGCGAACGGCAGGGTGTTCACGAAGGCGCGGTGGTGCTCGCGGTCGCACCACTCCAGCTTCAGATAGGACTTGCCGGCCGAGGCCCGGATCGTCCGCTTGTCGCGGGCGAGGGCCTCGGGTGAACGGGACGACACGGTGATGTACCCCACCAGGTTCACTCCGGCCGCGCCGCTGGCCAGGTCTTCACCCCGCTGGTCGAGTCGCCCGTGGGCCGCGATGTCGCGCGGGTCGACGGTCCGGTTCATCTTGGCCTGGCGGCTCGCCTCGGCCTCGTCGTTCGTCTTCTCCGTCAGCATGCGCTCGATGGCGACCTCGGTGGGTTCGAGGTCCATGCAGACGGCGACCGTACGGATGACGTCCGGTGTGTGGACGAGGAGCGGGGCCAGGAAGTTGACGCCGACGGGGGTCATCGGCCACTCCTTCACCCAGGCCGTGGCGTGACACCACGGGGCGCGGGTGGTGGACTCACGGGTCTTGGCCTGGAGGAACGTCGGCTCGACGGCGTCCAGTTCGGCCGGCCAGGCGTTGCGCTTGGTCATCGCCTGGATGTGGTCGATGGGGTGGTCGGGGTCGTACATGGAGTGCACGAGGGAGGCGAGACGGCTCTGGCCGAGCGGCTGGCGTACCCGGATGTCCGCTTCGGCGAGGCGGGCGCAGATGTCGGTGAGCTCGCGCGCCATGACGACGGCGAGTCCGGAGTCGCGGTCGAGCTTGCGGCCGCCGTGGGGGCGGGCGGCACGGGCCATCGCGTTGGCCTCGGCGGCCAGCTCGCGGCTGTAGTGCATGCAGGCGACGAGGTAGGCACGGTGCTGCTCGCTGGAGGTGGAGACCATCGACTGGAGCTGGTCGTAGGACTCCTGGAGCCAGCCGGGGGACGACTTGTCGCCGCGCTGGGCGACGTCCTTGGCGTGGGCGTCGGGGTCGGCCGGCAGCGTGCGGGCCAGCATCTGGAGCCGGGTGACGAAGCCGTCGCCGTTCGCCACGTGCTTGAGGAGGGTGCCGAAGCGGTCGACGAGGGCTTCCTGGTCCTCGCTGTCGCGCAGACCGACGCCGGGGCCTTCGATCTCGATGGCGGCGGTGACCGTACGGCGGTCGGCGTGCAGGAGTACGGCGATCTCGTCGGGGCCGAAGGGGGCTCCGAGCCAGCTGATCCGGCCGATGCCGGGGGGCGGGCCGATCTCGACCTCACGGCCGTCGGAGCTGACGCCGGCTTCCATGGCGGAGGAACGGTAGGCGGTGCCCCGGCGCAGGGACCGCTTGAAGCTGCGGTTGATCTCGAACCACTTGTAGAAGGTCCGGTGCTTGTACGGGACGTACACGATGGCGAGGGCCAGCAGCGGGAAGCCCATGAGGAGCACGATGCGCAGCGACAGGACGGGGACGATCAGTCCGCTCATCATGCCGAGGAACGCGCCGCCGATGATCAGGGAGATCTCGCCGGTCTCGCGGTTCTTGCCGACGATGGCGTTGGGACGTGCGCGGCCGATGAGATACGTACGGCGGGGCGTGATGCTGTGGGACTGAGTCGTCAACGCCCTCCACCTCCTGTGCTGTTGGTACCTGTGCTGCCTGAACCGCCGCCCCGTGCGGAGCGGCTGCTGTGGGGGGTCCCGGAGGTGGGACCGGAACCGCTGCGGGGCGGGGGCGTGGCGGCGGGACTACCGCCTCCGCTGCCGCCGGTGCTGCGGGAGCTGTGGGCGGCGACGCCGCCACTGGCCGGGTTGGAGGAGCGGGCGCCTCCGCCGCCTCCACCGCTGTTCTGGTCGTTGCGGCCGCTGTGGGTCTTGATGCCCTGGGAGACGAGGGCGGCGGGCGAACTGATCAGGGCGGCGGCCTGGGAGCCGTCGGTGGCCTGCTTGCGGTTGGTGCGGGCGCCCTGGATCTCGTCGCCGAAGCCTGGGACGAAGCGGTAGATCATGGCGGAGGCGAAGATCGCCAGCAGGATGATGGAGAGGCCGGAGACGACGGCGGAGATGGCGTCCGGGCCTTCGTCCTGGGAGAGGGCGCCTGCGAGGCCGAGCACGATGACGATGACGGGCTTGACCATGATCACCGCGATCATGATGCCTGCCCAGCGGCGGACGTGGCCCCACATGTTCTTGTCCACGAGCCCGGCGTAGACGACGACTCCCAGGAGCGCGCCGACGTAGAGCAGGGCGGCCCGGATGACGAGCTCCAGCCACAGGACTCCGGCGGCGAGGATCGACACGAGCGAGACGATGATCAGCATGATCGGTCCGCCGCCGATGTCGTCGCCCTTTTCGAGGGCCTTGGCGAACGAGCCGAAGAAGACGTCCGTCTGGCCGCCGCTCGCGGAGGAGATGACTTCGGTGATTCCGTCGGTGGCGGAGACGATGGTGTAGAGGATGAGCGGGGTGAAGGCGGAGGCGAGGACCGTCAGCCAGAGGAAGCCGACCGCCTCGGAGATCGCGGTGGCCAGCGGCACGCCGCGGATGGCGCGCTTGGCTGCGGCGAGCAGCCACAGGACGAGGGTCAGGACGGTGGAGGCCGCGAAGACGACCGCGTACTGCTGGAGGAACGTGGGGTTGGTGAAGTCGACGTTCGCCGTGCTCTTCACGGCCTCGCTGAGCTTGCCGACGATCCATGAGGCGGCGTCGGCGCAGCCTCGGGCGAGTGAGGAGAGTGGGTCGAGGGCGTCGTCGGTGGTGGTGGGGGCGCGGCGGGCGGAGCCGGCGGCTTCGTCGCCTTCGCAGTAGTCCTTGGCGGGGCCGCGAATCAAGTCGCACGCATTGTTGCTGCTGCTGGGCGACGGAGTTGGTGTCGGTTCTGCTCCGGCCCGGCTCGCGAACAGTACAAGCGAGACTTGGATACTGGTGAGTGCCGCCGTAAGTGACAGAGCTCGCCGGGACTGGCTATCGGGCATAGGTGAACCCTCCGAACTGTTTCACGGCGTCAGCCATCTCCTCGGCTGTTGAGGCGGCTTGGTCACGGCCGACGGGGACGGGGCCGTCCTTCTGCGTGAAATCGGTGATCTTCCAATCACCGTTGATCCAACTCAGTTCGAAGGTGTTCGTATACCAACTCTCGGATACTGGGTTCTTGGAACCTTCACCAGCCAGACCGAACAGGGCCGAATACCAAATTGAGACGTTGGCGGCATCGCCCGTGAACTTTTCTACCTTGGCTCCAACAGGGTTCGACCGTGAGATGAAGGTCAGGCCTGTCGGTGCCCTACCGTCGGGATTCAGGCCAATGCTGGCCAGGAAGCCCTCATCCGAGTAGACCTTGTCCAGGTCACCCTGCCGCGCAGCGGCTACGTCGGGGGCGTACACGGCTTCAGCGATCTCACGGCGGCGTTCCTGATCGAACATCCCCGCAGACCCCAGCGCCACCGCATAGTTCGCAGCCGCGCTCTGCGCGCCCTGCTCGTCGTGGGCGAAGCCTGAGGGGATGGTGCCGTCCTGGCCCTGGACCGGCTTCGTGCCCGTGGGGGCCGTGGGGCCCGTCCCTGTGGTGCCCGGCTTCTTCGCGTTGCCGCCCTGCGCCTCCTCGTTGCCGCCTCCGCCGCGGTTCGCGAACGCGATGGCGGCGATGAGCAGGACGACCACGCCCACCATCATGACGAGGGAGCGGGAGGTGCGGGCGGGGCGGCGCCCGTGGTCGCCGCCGTCGCCGTCGGGGAGTCGGGTGCGCGTCTGGCGGGTGCCGCCCAGCGTGCTGTACGGGTCGTCGCCGCGGCCGCCCGAATCGCCGCCGTAGCCCTGATCGTCGCCCTGGCTCATGCCGGGTATGCCCCCTCAGCCGTCTGCGGTGCCGCGTGGTACGACGGTAGCTGTGCTGGTTGCCGCGCATGCGCGGTGTGGTGACTGGACATCAGGGAGACGCAACCTCAGCCGGTGGGCACGACGGACGGATGGTGTGAGGTGGGCGGGGACGGCCCGGGGCTGTGCGGAAGGCGTCGGGTCAGACCGCCATGCCGTACACGATGGTGAACAGGGTGCCGAGCGATCCGATGATGAAGACGCCCGTGAGTCCCGCCACGATCAGGCCTTTGCCTTGTTCGGCGCTGAACGTGTCGCGCAGGGCTGTCGCGCCGATGCGCTGCTTCGCCGCGCCCCAGATCGCGATGCCGAGACAGAGCAGGATGGCTACGGCCATCACCACCTCGATCATGATGCGCGCCTCGTTGCCGAGGGTCCCGAACGGCCCCCAGTTCGGGGCGATTCCGCCGATGATGGTGGTGATGTCGCCCTTTTCAGCTGCCAGGATCATGTAAGTCACCGCCCCTGTTGGGTAGTTCGCTGCCCATGCCGTCCGGCACGGGTCGCCTTCTATCTTCGCTGATGAAACCGCGCCCGTACGACGCCTTCCCGGTCTCTTTACCCGGATCTCGCACGTTTGACCGGGACGACCGCCCTGACCTGCGACTCGCTCCGGCATCGGCGCGCATATGCATGGTTACTCTGTGTATCACGGGGTGTGACCGCGAGCAATGAAGAAGGCGCCGGGTTCCTGATGCGGTCGCAGCGTTCGGGCCGGGTGCGGGATTCGTACGCGCCGTTCGAGAGCCCTTGGTGCGCCGGTTGAATACGTCCGACAAGCCGTCAGAGCAAGGCGCGACGCGGGTTGGTGGCGCGACGCGGTGTCGACCAGTGCCGAGGTGGCTGGAAATCGCAACAGGAGCCATCGAACGGGAACGCTCCGGTCTCGGCGAGCCGCGTCACGCGTACGCCCTCGGCCCGGATGGCGACCGCTTCATCCGCCGACCAGTAGGCGGGGTGCCCGGTTTTGTCGGCGAACGACTGCTCGTCCTTCCAGCGCCAGCTGCGGTCCGGGGCCACGTTGATGTCGAGTTCGTGGTCGGTGACGTCGATGTCCTCGCCGTGGTGGGCCCGGTGTTCCAGATTGACGTACCAACCGCGGAACTTCTGCTTCCGTCCGAAGAGCCAGAACACGGCGTGGGCGGCGCCCGTCGGCTGATGGATGAGGGCGCTGCCCATCGGCCAGCGGTCCGCCGTGAGGGGGTACCCGTGCGCCGGGCGCTTTTGTGGCGGGATGTCCCTGAGGTGGGCGCCACCCGGCAGCTTCGTACGCCACATCGGGGTGCCGGATTCCAGCCAGACCAGCTGGCCTTCCACCGTGCGCTCGACGAGGCGTACGGGGACGGATGAGCTCAGATGGCCGCCTATGAAGAGGTTCCAGCGGAGGATGCTGCCCGGTTCGCCGGGCGAGGGGATGGGAGTGCCGCCGCGTGGGCCGGTCATGAAGCGAGCAGGGCCAGCTCGTCCGTGGAGAGCGCGATCGCGCCGGCTGCCACGTTGTCAGCGAGGTGGTCCGGGTTTCCGGTGCCCGGGATGGCCAGGACCTGCGGTCCGCGGTGCAGGGTCCACGCCAGCCGGATCTGTGCGGGCGAGGCTCCGTGGGCGCGGGCGACGGCCTGTACCCGGTCGCTCTCCGTCGTACCCGCGTCGGCGCCCGCCTCGCGTCCGGAGCCCGCGATCGCATAGAAGGGGACGAAGGCGATTCCCTCCTCGCCGCACCTGTTCAGGAACGCGTCCTGTTCGGGCCGCGCGCCGAGGCCGTACTGGTTCTGGACGCAGACCACCGGCGCGATGGCCTGGGCCTCGGTGAGGTGCTCCGGGGTGACATTGGAGAGGCCGAGGTGGCGGATGAGGCCGGCTTCGCGCAGCCGGGCCAGTGCGCCGAAGCGCTCGGCGATCGAACCGGTGCCGACGATCCGCAGGTTCACGACGTCGAGGTGGTCCCGGCCGAGCTGGCGCAGGTTCTCCTCGACCTGGCCGCGCAGTTGCTCAGGGGTGGCGTGGTCCGTCCACTCGCCCCCGGGGTCCCGGCCCGGTCCGACCTTGGTGACGATGACGAGGTCGTCCGGGTAGGGGCTGAGCGCGTGGTTGATCAGCTCGTTGGCGGAACGCAGGCGCGAGAAGTAGAAGGCGGCCGTGTCGATGTGGTTCACGCCGAGTTCTATCGCTCGCCGCAGCACGGTGATCGCGCGTCCGCGGTCGCTGGGGGTGGCGTCGGGGGTGAGCGCCTCGCCGTACTGGGTCAGGCGCATGGCCCCGAACCCGAGCCGGTTGACCGACAGGTCCCCCAGCTTCCAGGTGCCTGCTGCCGCCGCGTTGATGGTTCCGTATGAGGCCATCGGTGGATTCTGCCACCGGCCGTCGTGACGGGGCGGCGGAACGCGGCTCTCTCTGATCGTCGCGGTGCCCTGTGTGCCTCCACCGAACGAGTGATTCGGGGTGGTCGGCCGCGCTGCCGGCGACGCCCGGGATTCAGCGGTGCGGGCACGTTCTGGGCGCTCGCGGTGTCGTGCTGGTGCGGCATGTCGTGCACCGCTGAACTGGGACAGTGCCGCTCCACGATCAAGGAGCGGGGTGAGCGGTGTGGCCGTGGTGGGGCAGCTGTCGGGGCCGGGGCCGGGGCGGCAGAGGTTGAGTGATCTGGGCGGTGGTGCCGGTGGTGCCGGCAGCCGGGCGCTGAAGCACAGCGACGGGCCGTGGACGCGGGCCGCCGGTGGCGCGGACGCGATGCGGGGGCACTTGGCGCCGGTGAAGCCGGAGCTGGGGGCGGCACACGAAGGCCTGTCGGCGGGGGCGGGCGCCCTGACCGCACTGGCGGAGCTGGGCACCGTACGCGAGTCGTGGGAGCGGCGGTTCGCGACCGCGCAGGGGGAGTGCGCCAGCCTCGCGGGGAACCTGCGGGCCGTGGCTCGCGCGCAGGGTGAGACGAACGAGGCCGTGCGGTCCTCCTTCGCGCCGGTGGCGAACGGCGGCGGCGCGCGGTGAGCGGGTCGGCGCTGACATGGGCGAAGTTACGTGACCTGAAGTGCGGCGAGCTGGAGGGGGCGGCCGACGGCTGGGGCAGGGCGAGTAACCGGGCCGACGCGGCGCGGGACCGGATCGAACAGCACCTGCTCAACGGCCTGCGCGAGACGGAGCAGGGGGAGGCGGCGGATGCGGCGGTGGGGCGGCTGCGGCAGCTGAGCCGGAACTTCCAGTACGTCTATACGGAGTGCGGTCTTGTCCGTACGACGCTGAACAGCCTGGCCCACGAGCTGAGGGCCCAGCAGCGGGCATTGGGTGAGGCGCTGGATGACGCGGCTGCGCTGAGATTCACGGTGCATGCGGACGGGTCGGTGACGTATCCGGCGGCGGGTGAGGGGTTGATCGACGGGAAGCCCTTGGCGGGTGGGACGAAGGCCGGGGGCGGGGTGCCGGGGCTGGTCGCGCCGTCCGGGCTGGTTGCGCCGAACCCGAATGCGGCGAAGGCGCAGGACATCGCGGACCGGGTGGTGAAGGCGGTGCGGACGGCGGCCGAGATCGACTGGCGGTACGCGAGGATTCTGCGGAGGCTCAAGGCGGAAGAGGGCCTGAGGGTCCCGGACTCGACGTGGACGGATGCGGCGGGGGACGCGGCTGCGGTACGGGAGGCGGCGAGGGGGTACCTCAAGAGCGGCATTCCGCTTGACGCGACTCCGGCCGAACGCCATGCGTGGTGGGGCGGCCTGACGGAGGAACAGCGCGAGGAGTACCTCGCGGTGTACCCGGACCAGATCGGCAACCTGGACGGAATCCCGGCCCTGGTACGCGATGCCGCCAACCGCGACAACCTCCAGCTGTTGATCGGCAAGCTGGAGGGGCGGGACGACGGGGAGTCGGAGACCAAGCTGGCGGGGCTGCGGGAGATTGACCGGCAGTTGCAGGCGGCTCGCAAGCCAGGCGATCCGCCGATGTACCTGCTTGGTATTGGGGATCAGGGGAACGGCCGGGCGATTGTGTCCTATGGGAATCCGGATATGTCTAGGAACGTGGCGGCGTATGTTCCGGGACTGGGAACGTCGCTAGACGTAGGATTCGCAGAGGGTGATCTGAAGCGGGCGCGTGACACGGTGCTGGGTGCGCGTAAATATGATTCGTCGAGTGCTGCAATTGCATGGCTGGGATACGATGCTCCGCAATTGATTGATGGTTTGGACAGTTTAGATGTTATGGGAGATGAGAGGGCGGTGAAGGGTGGGCATGCCTTCAACGGATTCATGAGTGGCTTGTCGGTGACTAATGAAAATGAAAACCCTCACATGACTGCTATCGGTCACTCGTACGGTTCTCGCACAGTGGGTGCCGCAACACAGCGAGACGGTGGAATGCCGGGAGTTGACGACTTCATTTTCGTGGGCAGCCCAGGCGTCGGAGTGGATCGAGCCGAGGAACTTGGGGTTGACGGTAGTCATGTATTTGTCGGTGCCGCGGAGAACGATTTGGTGACTAGGACGCCTCCCGCATCACAGGTCAAGGTGGGTGCTGTGATGGGCCCCCTTGGATACTTGATGGACGGATTGGGTGATCACAGCGAGGACGGTTCGTGGTTCGGGCGGGACCCAGCAAGTGAGGACTTCGGGGCCAGGCGGTTTCCCGTGGGGGACGGGCCCTCTCTCATTCTCGATAGATCGTTTGGTGCGCACTCTCAGTATTTCGACCCAGTCAAGGATTCCACATCGGCAGACAGTATTGCCTTCGTGGTTTCGGGGAACTCTCATAAGCTGAAGGTTGAGGAGCCGCGATGAGCCGCCGCCCCTTGCGCGCAGGGGAGGTATTTCTGCTATGCGCGGTTCTATCAGGATGCGGGAATATTATTACTCCGTTAAGTGGAAACGGGCGAGATCAAATGAATATGCAGGAAGCGGCGGAATATGCAGACAAAGTCCTCGACGAAACTTTTGTCGGGATCGAGCCCGAGGTGCAGTGGTCGCACGGCCCTACAACTACGGGTGGCTGTGATGTAACGCGCAGGCGGACTGTGATGACCGTTATCTCGGACGGTCGGCGGGGGAGCTTCCTTGGGGTTGTTGATCGACTTTGGCGCAAGGGTGGATACGCGATCAAGGCGATCAATAGTGACCGGGAGTTCCCGGCGATCTATGCGCAAACAAGGCGAGGGTTTGGTGTGAGTCTGAGTATTGGAGGTGAGGGCCAAGCCTTCTTCGAAGTCGACAGCCCCTGCGTAGAGAAGTCCGAAGTGGCCGACTCCACCTCCAAGCCCACCGGCCCCGCCTTCGAGGGCGAGTTCATCCCCCGCCCCAACGTCCACTCCGACTTCTGGTCCGCCGAGGTCTCCTGACCCCGCGTCACTCCCCCCGCGCTCCCACCGCGCCCCCTCCCACCCGTACACACCAGCGAATCGGCCCATGAACCATGCCTGGATGGGGGATGGTTGAAGGGTGCGGAAATACTGGGTGGTTGTCGGCGGTGGGGTCGGGCTGTGTCTGTGCTTCGTGGCGCTGCTCGTCGTCGGTACGTACTCCGCCGCCGCCGGGCTTGCCGGGGGTGGTGGCGGGGGGGTTGTCGGGCTGGCCAAGGGGGCTGTTCCCGCGCGGTATCAGCCCCTGGTGGAGAAGTGGGGCAACCTCTGTCCTGCCATCAACCCCGCGCTACTGGCGGCGCAGTTGTACCAGGAGAGCGGGTGGAACCCGAGGGCTCAGAGTCATGCCGCCGCTCAGGGCATCGCGCAGTTCATCCCCGGGACCTGGGCCTCGCATGGGATCGACGGGGACAACGACGGTGACCGGGACGTGTGGGATCCGGCCGATGCCATCCCGTCCGCCGCCTCGTACGACTGCGAGCTGGCCGGGTACGTGAAGAAGGTTCCGGGCGACCCGACCAACAACATGCTCGCGGCCTACAACGCCGGTGCCTACCGGGTGATCCGGTCGGGCGGGGTGCCCGCGATCTCCGAGACGCAGAACTACGTGAAGATCATTCGCTCGCTGGAGAAGAGCTTCGCCCGGCCCGTCGGCCGGGTCGCACCCTCACGGCAGGCGGCCGGCGCCATCTACTTCGCGCAGCAGAAGCTCGGTACGCCCTACCTCTGGGGTGGCAACGGCACGGCCGAGCAGGACGGGCGGTTCGACTGTTCCGGGCTGACCCAGGCCGCGTACCGGACCGTCGACATCGAGCTGCCCCGGGTTGCCAACGATCAGTACAACGCCGGGCCGCACCCCTCGCGGGACGAGCTGCTCCCGGGCGACCTCGTGTTCTTCTCCGACGATCTGACGAACTCGCGGGCCATCCGGCACGTGGGGCTCTATGTCGGAGGCGGGTACATGATCAACGCTCCGTACACCGGGTCCGTGATCCGGTTCGACAAGATCGATACTCCGGACTACTTCGGGGCGACGCGAGTCACGAAGGACGGGGCGGCGGCTCTGCCGACCGACCTTCCGCAGGGCTGAGAGGCGTTCGACGGGCAGGGGTCGTGGCTGGAACTCTCCGTGAAGCCTGGGCCCTGAGCTGGGACGATGAGTCACTCTTCGATAACGTCATGGTGATTATTCGGTGGAGGTCGGAACGTAGGCAGCTGACAGACCGTTCCCTGAACTGGGGCAGCATGCGTACTGACCATGCGGCGTTGTCCAGGACTGCGGTATCGCACCGAAACACGGGGGTCGACCGAAGCGGCGCACGCCTGTGTGCGTCGCAGCAGACAAGGCAAGGGGCCGCGGCAGATGGCTGGACTCGCACTCGATGGGTCGAACCCCGACGTCAGCCTGCTCTACGACATCAACGGGCTGGCGAAGGCATCTCCCCCCTGGTTCGACCGGGTCATGGAGTTCGTCGGTGAGTACGGGATCATGCTCGGCATGGTCCTGGTCGGCCTGTGGTGCTGGTGGAGTGTTCGCCGGCGCGGGACCGTCGAGGATTCCGTGACGGCGGTCGCGGGGCTCGTCTGGGCGCCGCTGGCAGCCGGGATCGCCCTCCTCGTCAACATTCCGATCCGGGGTTTCGTGGAGCGGCCACGTCCGTTCAACGACCACGACGGGCTGGAGGTCCTCGTGGCCGGCAAGACGGACTTCTCGTTCGTCAGCGACCACGCCACCATGGCGATGGCGATCGCCGTCGGGCTCTTCGTTGCCAACCGGAAGTTCGGGCTCGCCGCCCTCGCCCTCGCGCTCGTCGAGGGGTTGTGCCGGGTCTACATGGGTGTGCACTACCCGACGGACGTCATCGGCGGTTTCGCGCTCGGCACGGCGGTGGCCCTGCTTCTCGCACCGCTCGCCATGGCCCTGCTGACGCCGCTCGTGACCGCCGTGTCCCGGTCCGGCCGGGTCGGCTTCCTCGTACGCTCCGGCAAGCCGCTCGAGGCTTCGGCCGACGACCGGGGCAGGGCGCTCGGCATTCCCGAGCCGCGGCCCGGGTCGGGCGGCGGTGGTGCGGGAGAGAAGGACCTCGCCGCCTGACGGGCGGCAGAGGACGGGCCACGGGACTGAGGTTCCGGAGGTTCCTGAGGTCAGAGGGACTGGGGGAAGGTGAAGAGGCGGGTCGGGTCGTACCGCTCCTTCAGGCGGGCGAGCCGGTCGGCTCCCGCGCCGTAGTACGCCTCCCGCCAGTCGGCCAGATGCGGGTCGACGTAGTTCTGGTACGCGGCTCCGGACGCATAGCGGCGCATGGCCGCATGGGTCGTTTTGAGCCAGCCTTGCTGGGCCGTTCCCGAGGTGCCGGGCTGCCAGGCGCCGATGTACTGGGCGAGCACCCGTGAGCGGCGGTGGACGAACGCCGTCGCCTCCGGGTCGATCCGGTTGACCGCCCCGCCGAGGGCGGTGAGCGCGACGGAACCTTCGCCCCCGCCCTGGTCCGCCGGAATCCGGGTGAACGCCTCGGCCCGGTCGATCAGCGTCCGCAGGCCCGCCCCGGAGAGCGGCCGGTCGAAGAAGTCGGAGGCCGCGGCGTACGCGTCCCGCAGGCCCGCCCCGCCCTGGTCGCGGCCCGGCGTCGTGCCCGGCAGGTGGCACTGGGCGGCCGTGAGGCCCGAGCAGCCCGCGTGGACGAGCATCGCCTCCAGGAAGCTCCGCCGACGCAGCGATACGGAGGAGGCCGAGGCGCCGGCCTTCCCGGCGAGGCGGTCCACGGCGTTCTGGAGATCCCCGTACGTACCGAGGGAGAACACGCGTACCGAGGGAGAACACGGCGATGGACAGCGTCGGCACCTCTCCTCCCGGACCGGCGTCGAGGTGGGCGGAGGACCAGATCTCGTCCGGCTGGTCGGGGCCCCACTCCTGCCAGGCGGCGAGGACGGCCTGGGCGCGGGACCAGGGGTAGGAGAGGAAGCCGCTGACGGTCGGCGGGGCCGGCCGGGTGCGGAAACGGAGTTCGGTGACGACGCCGAAGGTGCCGTTGCCCGCGCCGCGCAGGGCACAGAAGAGGTCCGGGTGGCGCTCGGTGTCGGCGGTGAGTGTCCTGCCGTCCGCGGTGACCAGGGTGGCGGATGTCAGGTTGTCGCAGGTCAGGCCGTACGCGCGGGAGACGACACCGTGGCCGCCGCCGAGCGTGAGGCGATGAGGGGGTGAGGAGATGAGGGTGCGAGGCGGTCAGGCAGTGAGGCGGTCGGGCGGTGCGTCGTCAGGTGTGCTGGGGTCCCGCGGAGTCCTCTGACGTGGACAGGTGCTGTTCGGCGTCGGTACGGGCCCGGTCGCGGGACCGTCGTGCGGGTCCCCGCCACCCGCAGGTGCAGTGGGCCAGACAGAACGAGCCCCGCTCGATCGTCGTGACGCTGTGCGGTGAAGCGGTGGTACGCGTGTCGGTCGAGGTGGTGCCGGGCTGGGGTGGGGTCGTCCGTCCGGCCGTGTGGAGAGCCGGGATACGGGCGTGGTCCGGGGCCTGGGTGGGGGCTTCCTCATGCACGCGTCCACGGTACTGGTGGCGGCACCCGAACGGCGGTTCCGGGCACCGATCGGTGCCCGGAACGGGTGCCTCCGGGGACAACGGCGGGCGTGTACGGCGTGACGAGGGACCCCGGTCGTCGTTAGGCGGGGCGAGTGGGGGGCTCGTGCCGGGTTGGTCGTTGGGGGTTGGCAGGCGATGGTGGTGCAGCAGCACAGGGGCGGAGGCGGGGCCCTGGCTGTCTGCGCTCTTGCCGTGGCGGGCGTGATGGCGGTGACCGCCGGGTGCTCCGACGGGAGCGGCGGCCACGTGCACGGGGAGCGGCTCCGGGCCGGGGCTCCCGGGCCCGGAGGCAGCGGTGAAACGCTGCGGCGGGCGGCTGACGTGCTGGTCGCTGCCGGCAGCGCCGAGATGCGTACGTCGATGGAGACCGCGGCCGGCGGGACGCGGGTGACGATCAGGGGCCAGGGGGCGTACGACTTCCGCCGACAGCTGGGACGGGTCAGGGTCGTCCTGCCTAAGGACGCCGCCGGGGAGACCGGGCACCGGCCCATCACCGAACTGCTGGCGCCGGGTGCGCTGTACATGAAGAACCGCGGTGCCGGGGTGCCCGAGGAGAAGTGGGTACGGGTCGACACGACGGCGCTGGAGGACGGGAACCTCGTCACGGGCGGGGTGACCGATCCGATGGCCGCCGCCGAACTGCTGCGCGGGGCAGGCGAGGTGACGTACGTGGGGAAGAAGGAGCTCGCCGGGGTGACGGTCCATCACTACCAGGGGACCGCCGACCTCGGGGGGGCGGCCCGTGCGGCGTCGCCGGAGTCGCGGGGGGCGCTGACCGCGGCGGCGAAGGGGTTCGGCACGGACGCGGTGCCGTTCGACGCGTATCTCGACGAGGAGGGGCGGCTGCGCAAGGTGCGCCACCGTTTCAGCTTCGCTTCCGAGGGGCCGGCGGTGGCGGTGGTGTCCACTCTGCTGCTGTACGGGTTCGGGGTGCCGGTCACCGTGCGGCTGCCGGACCGGGGCGACATCTACACGGGCTTGATCCAGCAGGGCCGGGGCGGCGGAGGGAGCCGGTAGGGAGGGGGTCGAAATGGTCCGTCCGTGCCATGCGCGGTGGGTGTCCCGGTCCCTACGCTAGGAAGCCGGTGCGCCAGGAGTCGGCGACGGCAGAGAGAGGTGACGCACGTGGTGACGCTCAGCGCCCCGAACGCGCAGGACCGTTTGGCTCTGGCTGAGATCGAGCTCTGCGGCGAGCTCATGATCGCGGCCTCGGCCGCCCGCGAGGACCGGCTCAGTTCCGACCGTATCGACGAGGTGCTCAACGTCGGGACCGGCGACTGCTAGAACGCGACTGCCAGATCGCGGCTGCTGGGAACTGCCCGGCCCCCGGCCCCCGGCCCCGAACCCCGGCAGACCGGCTGCCGGGGGTGACATCGGACGCGTCGTGCGGCTGGCGCCGGCGCTGGGATCAGGTGCGGAGCAGGCGGGCGATCGCCTTCGTGGCTTCCTCGACCTTCGCGTCGATCTCCTCGCCGCCCTTGACGGCGGCATCGGCGACACAGTGGCGCAGGTGCTCCTCGAGGAGCTGGAGCGCGAAGGACTGGAGGGCCTTGGTGGACGCCGAGACCTGGGTCAGTATGTCGATGCAGTAGACGTCCTCGTCGACCATCCGCTGGAGGCCGCGGACCTGGCCCTCGATCCGGCGCAGGCGCTTGAGGTGCTCGTCCTTCTGGTGGTGGTAGCCGTGGATACCGCGGTCGTGGTCGGTGACGACGGTGGCCGCACCGGCTTCCGCGCCGGCTTCCGTACCGGGCTCCGCACCCGCGGAACCGGCTGCCTCAGTGGCCTCGGTGGTGGTCATTGCTTCCTCCCGTTGTCTGTTGCCTTGCGTCCATATACCCCTGCCGGGTATATGGTACCGAATCCGGCCGAACCGTGACCGGGGGCCCGTGTTGATCACTGTGCCCGATGGGCGACACTGAAGAACGCCGGTTAGCCGTGGCCGGATGATGCGCCTAGCATCAGCCTGACCGAATCCAAAGCACCCGAGGACCCCACGTGCGCTTTCGTCTGACCCCCAGGGAGACGAGTTTCTACGACATGTTCGCCGCATCCGCGGACAACATCGTCACGGGCTCGAAGCTCCTCATGGAACTGCTCGGGGCGGATGCTGCCTCCCGAGTCGAGATCGCGGAGCGTATGCGGGCAGCGGAGCACGCGGGGGACGACGCGACCCACGCGATCTTCCACCAGCTCAACTCCTCGTTCATCACGCCCTTCGACCGCGAGGACATCTACAAACTCGCCTCGTCGCTCGACGACATCATGGACTTCATGGAGGAGGCCGTCGACCTGGTCGTTCTGTATCAGGTCGAAGAGCTCCCCAAGGGTGTCGAGCAGCAGATCGAGGTACTGGCCCGGGCGGCGGAACTGACCGCCGAGGCCATGCCGGGCCTGCGGACCATGGAGAACCTCACCGAGTACTGGATCGAGGTCAACCGTCTGGAGAACCAGGCCGACCAGATCCACCGCAAGCTGCTCGCCCAGCTCTTCAACGGCAAGTATGACGCCATGGAGGTGCTGAAGCTCAAGCAGATCGTGGACGTGCTGGAAGAGGCCGCTGACGCGTTCGAGCACGTCGCGAACACCGTGGAGACCATCGCGGTCAAGGAGTCCTGAACCTCGTGGACACCTTTGCGCTGGTCGTGACCATCGGTGTCGCGCTCGGCTTCACGTATACGAACGGCTTCCACGACTCGGCGAACGCCATCGCCACCTCGGTCTCCACCCGGGCGCTGACCCCGCGTGCGGCCCTGGCGATGGCCGCCGTGATGAACCTCGCAGGCGCCTTCCTGGGCCAGGGGGTCGCCAAGACCGTCAGCGAAGGGATCATCGCCACGCCCGAGGGGCAGAAGGGGATGGGAATCCTCTTCGCGGCGCTGGTCGGCGCGATCATCTGGAACCTCATCACCTGGTACTACGGCCTGCCGTCCTCGTCCTCGCACGCCCTTTTCGGCGGCATGGTCGGCGCGGCGCTGGCCGGCGGGACGATGGTGCACTGGGACGGGGTGCTGGAGAAGGTCGTCATCCCGATGTTCGTCTCGCCGTTCGTCGGTCTGATCGTCGGCTATCTGGTGATGGTCGGGATCATGTGGATGTTCCGGAACTCCAACCCCCACAAGGCCAAGCGCGGCTTCCGTATCGCGCAGACGGTCTCGGCGGCGGGCATGGCGCTCGGTCACGGTCTCCAGGACGCGCAGAAGACGATGGGCATCGTGGTGATGGCCCTGGTCATCGCCGATGTCGAGGGACCGAACGACGAGATCCCCGTCTGGGTGAAGGTCGCCTGTGCGCTGATGCTGTCGCTCGGAACGTACGCGGGTGGCTGGCGCATCATGCGTACGCTCGGCCGGAAGATCATCGAGCTGGACCCGCCGCAGGGATTCGCGGCCGAGACGACGGGCGCGTCGATCATGTTCGGCTCGGCGTTCCTGTTCCACGCGCCGATCTCCACCACGCACGTGATCACGTCCGCGATCATGGGTGTGGGCGCCACGAAGCGGGTGAACGCCGTGCGGTGGGGTGTCGCCAAGAACATCATCCTCGGGTGGTTCGTCACCATGCCGGCTGCGGCGCTGGTCGCTGCGCTGAGCTATGGGGTTGTGCGGCTGCTCTTCGGGTGAGGGCCGGCAACGCGTAGAAATGGGTCCGCCCCGCTCTCCTCACGGAGAGCGGGGCGGACCCTTTTGCCTTGTGGTGGCACCGCCATGCAGCACCCCAAGGCTGTCTGTGGGTTATCCGAAGCGGCCGGAGATGTAGTCCTCGGTGGCCTGGACGGACGGGTTGGAGAAGATCCGCTCCGTCTCGTCTATCTCGATGAGACGGCCCGGCTTGCCGACCGCCGAGAGGTTGAAGAAGGCCGTACGGTCCGAGACGCGCGCCGCCTGCTGCATGTTGTGCGTCACGATGACGATCGTGAAGCGTTCCTTCAGCTCACCGATCAGGTCCTCGATGGCGAGGGTCGAGATCGGGTCGAGGGCCGAGCAGGGCTCGTCCATCAGGAGTACCTGCGGCTCGACCGCGATGGCGCGGGCGATGCACAGACGCTGCTGCTGACCGCCGGAGAGTCCGGAGCCGGGCTTGTTCAGCCGGTCCTTGACCTCGTTCCAGAGGTTGGCGCCCTTGAGTGACTTCTCGACGACGTCCGCCAGCTCGCTCTTCTTGTACGAGCCGTTCAGCCGGAGACCCGCGGCGACGTTGTCGAAGATCGACATGGTCGGGAACGGGTTCGGGCGCTGGAAGACCATGCCGACCGTGCGGCGCACGGTGACGGGGTCGACGCCGGGGGCGTAAAGGTCCTCGTCGTCCAGCAGCACCTTGCCCTCGACGCGGCCACCGGGGGTGACCTCGTGCATCCGGTTCAGGGTGCGCAGGAACGTGGACTTGCCGCAGCCGGAGGGGCCGATGAAGGCCGTCACGGAGCGGGGCTCCACGGTCATCGAGATGTCCTCGATGGCCTTGTGGCTGCCGTAGTAGGCGGTCAGACCGCCGATGTCGATTCGCTTGGCCATGGGGATCACTGCTTCTTTCGGGAGGTCGCTGCTGGCCGCGTCAGCGACCGGTCTTGGGGGCCTTCCAGCGGGCGATGCCGCGGGCCACCAGATTGAGGATCATGACGAAGGCGATCAGGACGAGAGCCGCGCCCCAGGCGCGGTCTACCGATGCCTCGGTGCCGACGACGTACTGCTCGTACACGTACAGCGGAAGCGAGGACTGGGCGCCTTCGAAGGGGTTCGGGTTGATCAGCTTCGTACCGAAGACGAGCAACAGAACCGGGGCGGTCTCACCCGTGATACGGGCGACCGCGAGCATGATGCCGGTGGTGATTCCGCCGATCGCGGTCGGCAGCACCACCTTGAGGATAGTGCGCCACTTGGGTACACCGAGGGCGAGCGAGGCTTCGCGCAGCTCGTTGGGGACGAGCTTGAGCATCTCCTCGGTGGAGCGGACGACCACCGGCATCATCAGGATCGCGAGGGCCAGCGCGCCGGCGAATCCGGAGGGCCCGAAGCCCAGCATCAGATTCCAGGTGGCGAGGATGAACAGACCAGCGACGATCGACGGGATGCCCGTCATGACGTCGACGAAGAAGGTGACGGTCTTCGCCAGCTTCCCCCGCCCGTACTCGACCAGGTAGACCGCGGTGAGCAGTCCGACGGGTGCGGCGATCAGCGTGGCGATGCCGACCTGCTCCAGGGTGCCGAGCAGCGCATGGTAGATGCCGCCGCCCGCTTCGGCGTCGAGCAGACCGCTCATGGAGTGGCTGAGGAAGTACGGGTCGAGGACCTTCATGCCCTTGGTGATCGTGACCCAGGCCAGCGAGATCAGCGGGACGAGGGCGAGGATGAAGCTGACCCAGACCAGGCTGGTCGCCACCCGGTCCTTGCCCTGACGGCGGCCCTCCACCTTTGCGGTGATCGCATAGGTGGCCAGGACGAAGATCAGGGCGGCCAGGAGGCCCCACTGCACGCGGCTGTGCCAGCCGGCGACGAGGCCGATGCCGATACCGGCGGCAACGGACCCGGCGGCGATGGCGGCGGGCGCCCAGCGAGGGAGGCGCGCGTGCGAGAACGTCGCGTGCTGCACGGGAACGACCGGAGGCTTGTCCATGATTGCCTGGTTCATGCGTTGGCCCCCGAGTACTCCTTGCGGCGGCCGATGATCCAGCGGGCCGCTCCGTTGACCAGCAGCGTGATGACGAAAAGCACCAGGCCGGATGCGATCAGGGCGTCGCGGCCGAATTCGTCCGCTTCGTTGAACTTCGCGGCGATGTTCTGCGCGAAGGTGCCGCCGCCCGGATCGAGCAGGCGGCCGGAAATGATGAAGCTTGGGGAAAGCACGACCGCTACGGCCATTGTTTCACCGAGTGCGCGGCCCAGGCCCAGCATGGAAGCGCTGATGATGCCCGAGCGGCCGAAGGGCAGTACCGACATCCGCATGACTTCCCAGCGCGTGGCACCGAGGGCCAGGGCGGCTTCCTCGTGCATCTTCGGCGCTTGGAGGAAGACCTCGCGGGTGACGCTGGTGACGATCGGCAGAATCATGATGGCCAGCAGGATGCCGACGGTGAAGAGGCTGCGCGCGACGCCGTCGCTCGTCTTGTCGAAGATGTACGTCCAGCCGAGGTACTGGTCGAGCCATTTGTTGAGGCCGTCCAGGTACGGGACCAGGAAGACGGCGCCCCAGAGGCCGTAGATGATGCTCGGTACCGCGGCCAGCAGGTCGACGACGTACGCGAGCGGCGTGGCCAGCTTGCGGGGCGCGTAGTGCGAGATGAACAGCGCGATACCGATCGCGACCGGCACGGCGATCGCCATGGCGATGATCGAACTGACGATCGTGCCGAAGAGGAGGACGGCGATACCGAAGACCGGCGGGTCGCCCGCCGGGTTCCACTCCGAGGTGGTGAGGAAGTTTGCGTCGTCCTTCGATACGGCGAGAACGGTGCGGTAGGTGAGGAAGGCCGCGATGGCAGCCATGATCACCAGGAGGACGATCCCCGAGCCACGGGACAGTCCGAGGAAGACCCGGTCACCGGCGTGACTGCTCTTCTTGGCAGAAGGCTTGGCCTGCGCTTCGGGCGGGGGTGGAGCGGATGCGTTGGGTTCGGTTGCTATGGTCATCGATTTTCTCCGGTCTGCGGAGCCGGTGAGGGCTCCTGGCGGCGGTGCACCGGAAGGCGCGGACGGCCCCGGATGCCGGGGCCGTCCGCGGCCGGGGTCAGGACAGGGTGGGGACGATCTCGCGGACCTTGGCCGCGATCTCGGCCGGGAGCGGCGCGTAGTCGGCGTCGGCCAGGACCTTCTGGCCGTCCTCGCTGACCGCGTAGGTCAGGAATGCCTTGAGGGCGGGCAGGGTCTCGGCCTTGTTGCCCTTGTCGCAGGCGATCTCGTACGTCACCAGGACGATCGGGTACGCACCGTCGACCTTGGTCGCGTAGTCGAGCTCAAGCGCCAGGTCGTTGCCGGTGCCCTTGATCTTGGCGGCGGCGATGGCCTTGGAGGCGTTCTCCGTGGTGGCCTCGACCGGGGCAGCGGCGCCGGTGGCGACCTTGACGGTGTTCAGCTTGTTGGCAGTCGCGTAGGACAGCTCGAAGTAGCCGATCGCACCGTTGGCGGCCTTGACGTTGGAGACCACGCCGGAGGAGCCGTTGGCAGCCTGACCGCCCTTGGCCGGCCACGACTTCGACTTCGGGTCGTACTTCCACTCGCTCGGCGCGGCCGTGTTCAGGTACTTGCCGAGGTTCTGGGTCGTGCCGGACTCGTCCGAGCGGTGGAAGGCCTGGATCGCGGTGTCCGGGAGCTTGGCGTCCGGGTTGAGCTTGGCGATCGCGGCGTCGTTCCACTTGGTGATCTTCGAGTCGAAGATCAACGCGAGTGTCTTGGCGTCGAGAACGAGGTCGTCCACGCCGTCCAGGTTGTAGCCGACGGCGACGGGGCCGCCGACCATCGGCAGGTTGATGCCCTGGCCGGTCTTGCAGATCTTCTTCGACTCGGCGACCTCTTCGGGCTTGAGCGCCGAGTCGGAGCCGGCGAACGCGACCTGCCCCTGGTTGAACTTGGTGATGCCGCCGCCGGAGCCGATGGCCTGGTAGTTGACCTCGATACCCGCACAGGCCGCCTGGAAGTTCTTGACCCAGAGGTCCATGGCGTTCTTCTGCGCGGTCGAGCCGGCCGCGAGCAGTTCGCCCTTGGCGTCGTCGCACTTGATGTCCGACGCGGCGCTCGTCGTCTCGCCGCTGCCGGCGGTGGTGCCGCTGGTGTTGTCGTCCGAACCGCACGCCGTGAGGACCAGGGCGCCGGAGACGGCGAGGGCACCGAGCGCGGTGGCACGAAGCCGGTTCTTGCGCTGAAGCTTCACTTTCGGGTGTTCCTTCCAGGAGCCGCCGTGGTTGTCTCGTTCTACGACGGCGTGCGATGAGGAGTGGTGCTGTGGCTTGTCGCCGCGCACCGTGTACGTCCGAAATTAGGCAGAACAGGTGAAGCCGCCTGCGGGTCAGGGTGAACGGAAGGTGAACCGTGTCGGACGGGCTGGCTTTGGTGGGCGTGTCCTTCGCGGGCGGGTTCTTGTCCCCAAGCGCCGGACGGGCTGGGTTTCGGTGCGGCGGCCTTGTGGTTGCCCCGTTTGGGCCGGTCCGGGGCCCCTCCGGAGTGTCTCCTCAAGCGACGAACGTTCGGCGGGAACGCCATGCGTACCCGGGTTTCCGTTCGTCACCCTGCGGGGACCCTCCTGCACGGCCCCGGACCGGCCGGTGGGGGCGTGCGGGCCGTGCCACCGGGGGTGGTCAAGGGGTCCCTGTATGTACCCGTGACCCGGGTGCCACGCCGGGCCCGTCCCGGCCCGCCCTGTCCCGCCCCGACCAAGGCCCGCCGGTCAGGCGGACCGCGGCGCCGTGAGGAAGGCGTCGAGCTGGTCCCGGTCGCCAGGGCGGGTCAGGCGTTCCCGGGCCACTGACGGGGGGAGCCAGAGCAGACGGTCGACCTCGTCGTTCGGGGTGAAGGAGCCGCCCGTCGCCTCCGCCGCCCAGTACGCGACCTCCTTCGGCCGCCCGTTCACCTCGTACCGGGCCGTGGGCAGCCGGGCCCCCGGCGCGCAGTGGTGTCCGGTCTCCTCCAGGACCTCCCGCAGCGCGCCCCCCAGCGCGGACTCGCCGCGCTTCAGCTTGCCCTTGGGGAACGACCAGTCGTCGTAGCGGGGCCGGTGCACCAGGCAGACCTCGGGGCTCCCGTCGTGCGACGAGCGGCGCCACAGCACGCAGCCGGCCGCCAGTACGGGACCTGCCGACGAGCTCATGGCCCCGTCACGGCCGCCGCGTACGGCCAGGTCTCCCGGAACACGCTGCGGGCCGCTTCCACCTCGTGCCGCTGGTCGGCGTGGAGCACGCCGAGGGCGTACGCCGTCGCCGGGGCGATCCGCGGGGTCCGGGCCGCCGCCGCGGCGGCGGAGGCCGCCTCCGACGCGTCCCGGTGCAGATCGAGTGCCTTGCCCGCCCCCGCCAGGACCGGATCGGGTGTGCCCCGCACCACCTCGTCGGCGTACCGGTGCAGCCGCAGCAGCAGACGGGCCTGGTGCCAGGGCGCGTCCTGGGCCTCGTTGTACGGCTCCACCAGTTCGTCCGGTGGCAGCGCTGCCACCGCGCCGAGCAGCCGCTTCTCGGCACGTTCCACCGGGCCGTACAGCACCTCGGCGGCCGGAGCCGCCGCAGAGGCGGCCAGCGGGACGTCGGAGGCGAGCAGGGCGACGGCGTCGGCGACCGCGTGGAAGCGGGAGGAGCCGAGTGCCTGGAGCGCCGCGGAGTGGGCGCGTGTCCGGGCGAGGGTCAGCTGCCGCTCCAGGAGCGCCCCGGCCCGCGCCGCACCGACCCCGAGCGCGGCGCGCTCCTTGTCGGTGCCTGGGCCGCCGACAGGGGTGCGGGCCCCCGGCAGTGACGTTCCCGAGAGCGCGTGGAGCGCTTCGAGGAGGCGGGCCAACCGGGTGGCGTACGCGTGTTCGCGGGCCAGCGTGCCGGAGAGCCAGGCCAGTTCCGTACGGAGCTGGTCGGCCCAGTTCGCGTCGAGCAGCCCCCGGAACGTGTGCAGGGAGCCGCCGATCCGGCGGGCCGAGCGGCGCAGCGCACCGGCCGCCTCGTCCGTGCCGCGGCTGCCGCCGTCGGTCGGCGCGCTGTGCTCGCGGTGCAGCCGCAGGCCGCGCAGGAAGTCTCCGGCCTGCTCCTGGAGGTACGGCCCGAGGACCCCTCCTGCGGGGAGTTGCGCGGTCTCCCGCATCGTCGTCTGCTGGTCAGGGCGTCGCACGCCGGCGCCTCCGGGCGTCAATGAGCATCTCTTGCACGTGCCGCAGCGGCTGACCGTCCCCGTCCGTGGCGTGCCGGGTCCAGTTCCCGTCGGGACCGAGGTGCCAGGAGGAGGTGGTGTCGGCCATGCCTGTTTCCAGGAGCCGGCTGAGGGCCGCGCGGTGGGCGGGGTCGGTGACCCGGACCAGTGCTTCGATCCGGCGGTCGAGGTTGCGGTGCATCATGTCGGCGCTGCCGAACCAGACCTCGGGTTCGCCTCCGTTGCCGAAGGAGAAGACCCGGGAGTGTTCCAGGAAGCGGCCCAGTATCGAGCGGACCCGGATGTTCTCGGAGAGGCCGGCGACGCCGGGGCGTATCGCGCAGATGCCGCGGACCCAGATGTCCACGGGGACGCCTGCCTGCGCGGCCCGGTAGCAGGCGTCGATGGTCGCTTCGTCGACCATGGAGTTGACCTTGAAGCGGACGTACGAGGGGCGGCCCGCGCGGTGGTGGGAGATCTCCTTGTTGATACGGGCGATCAGCCCGTCGCGCAGGGACTTCGGGGCGACCAGCAGCCGGCGGTAGGTCTCGCGGCGTGAGTAGCCGGAGAGCCGGTTGAAGAGGTCGGAGAGGTCCGCGCCGACCTGCGGGTCGGCGGTGAGCAGGCCGAGGTCCTCGTACAGCCGGGCGGTCTTGGGGTGGTAGTTGCCTGTGCCGACGTGGGAGTAGCGGCGCAGCGTGTCGCCCTCCTGGCGGACGACGAGCGACAGCTTGCAGTGGGTCTTCAGCCCGACGAGGCCGTAGACGACATGGCAGCCGGCCTCCTCCAGTTTGCGGGCCCACTTGATGTTGGCCTGCTCGTCGAAGCGGGCCTTGATCTCGACGAGGACGAGGACCTGCTTGCCGGACTCGGCGGCGTCGATCAGCGCGTCCACTATCGGGGAGTCGCCGGAGGTGCGGTACAGCGTCTGCTTGATCGCCAGGACGTCCGGGTCACCCGCCGCCTGCTCCAGGAACGCCTGGACGGAGGTGGAGAACGAGTCGTACGGGTGGTGCAGCAGGACGTCGCGTTCGCGCAGCGCGGCGAAGATGTCGGGCGCGGACGCGGACTCGACCTCGGCCAGGTCCCGGTGGGTGCCCGCGATGAACTTGGGGTACTTCAGCTCGGGCCGGTCCAGCGACGCGATGCCGAACAGGCCGGTGAGGTCGAGCGGTCCCGGCAGCGGGTAGAGCTCGGTCTCGCTGATCTTCAGCTCGCGTACCAGCAGGTCCAGGACGTACGGGTCGATGGACTCCTCGACCTCCAGCCGGACGGGCGGGCCGAAGCGGCGCCGCACGAGCTCCTTCTCCAGGGCCTTGAGCAGATTCTCGGTGTCGTCCTCCTCGACCTCCAGGTCCTCGTTCCTGGTGACCCGGAACATGTGGTGGGCGAGGACCTCCATGCCGGGGAAGAGCTCTTCCAGGTGGGCCGCGATGACGTCCTCGATGGGGACGTACCGCTGCGGCGACGCCTCCAGGAAGCGGGTCAGCAGCGGGGGCACCTTCACGCGGGCGAAGTGCCGGTGGCCGCTGACGGGGTTGCGTACGACGACGGCGAGGTTGAGCGAGAGTCCCGAGATGTACGGGAAGGGGTGCGCCGGGTCGACGGCCAGCGGGGTCAGTACGGGGAAGACGCGCTGGCGGAAGAAGGTGAACAGGCGGGCCTGCTCCTTCTCGGTCAGCTCGGGCCAGCGGATCAGCTGGATGCCCTCGTCGGACAGGGCGGGCGCGATGTCCTGCTGGTAGCAGGCGGCGTGCCGGGCCATGAGTTCGCGGGAGCGGGTCCAGATGAGGTCGAGGACCTCGCGGGGCTGGAGTCCGGACGCGGAGCGGGTGGCGACGCCGGTGGCGATGCGGCGCTTCAGGCCGGCGACGCGGACCATGAAGAACTCGTCCAGGTTCGAGGCGAAGATCGCGAGGAAATTAGCCCGTTCGAGGAGGGGGGTCGCGGGGTCCTCGGCCAGTTCGAGGACGCGTTCGTTGAACGCGAGCCAGCTGCGTTCGCGATCCAGGAAGCGGCCCTGGGGCAGTTCGTCGCCGTCGCGGTCGGGTTCGTACGCGTCCGCGTCGGCGTCGAGATCGGGGTCCAGATCGGCTGCCGTGGAGAAACCGACGCCGTTGGACGTCGAGTCGGCGACTGCGCGTGGCCGGTGCGCGGCGAGTGAGCCGACCGACGGCTGAGTGGGCTGGACCGGGACCTCGGAGCTGGGCTGCTGGCTCATGGACCTATTGTTCCGCGTCGACGGCTCCGGGGGCACGTCGGAGCCAGGAAAGATCGCGGAAGGCCCGGCGGACCCACGAGGTCTGCCGTTGCGGGGGGCGGGCACGGCTGGCTGCATCCTGTGAGGGTCGCAAGCGCTTCTGAATGGCCGGTAACGGCGACATGACATGCAGGCTGCGGTGTGCGGTCCCGGCGGGGCCCCGGGCGCGCGTCGGGGCCCGTACGGCCCGCCCCGCCCGGGCTCCCCCCTCGGAGTCCGGACAGGGCGGGGGTTTCGCGGCCGGGTCAGCCGTGCAGGCGGCGCAGTGCCCGGAAGGCGAGGGCCACGGCGATCGCCGCGAGGGCGAGCAGGATGCCGGTCTCCATGAGCTGCAGGGGCCAGAAGTGCGAGTCGGGGTGGAACTCGGCGAACTTGGTGACGCCGCCGCGCTCGCGCATGCAGACCTCGGGGTCGCGGAAGTCCGGGCCCCCGAAACAGCTGCTCCAGTACAGCTTCTCGCCTGATGCCGTGAGCATTCCTGATTCGATGTGCCAGCCGCTGGCGTACAACCGGATGTCGTCGCCGAGGAGCTGCACGGTCGGCCAGAGTTCGTAGCGGCGTTTGGACAGGCCGAGCATGACCACGCCGAGCACGAGGACGGTGGCGGACATGGACAACAGGGTGCGGCGGACGAGTACGGCACACAGCGCGCCGACGGCCACCGCGAGCAGCGCGAATGCGACGGCTACGGGGCCCAGGCCGGGGTAGACGCCGGTTCCGTGCCAAGGGAGGGACGTGAGCGGCTTGCTGTGGATGATTGTCCATCCCCAGCGGTAGACGAGCGACAGGATCGTGAGCCCGACGATCGCGACGGCGGCGGGGACGGCGAGACGGGCCGCCAGCCACTGGGCGGGCGAGACCGACTGGGTCCAAGCCATCCGGAAGGTGCCGCTCTCCAGTTCCCGCGCGATCAGCGGGCCCGCCACGAAGGCACCGATGAGGCCCGCGAGTACGAGCAGCACCATGCCGCCGTCGGACAGGTACTGCTCGGTGGACGTGCGTGCGTAGGTGGGGAGGTAGCTGCCGTCCCCGCACCGGGTGGTGTCGCCGTCGGGGCAGCGCTCCTTCCCGGACGCTACCCAGACCTGGAGCGCGACCATGACGCCGATGCCGGCAACCACCAGGGCGCCCGCGCCCCAAAGAGCCTTGCGGTGCTGGCGCAGCAGGACGCGGACCGGGCCGCGCTTGTTGCCCGTGTCCGGTGCCGGGCGCTGCGGTGCGGTGAGCGTGCTCATGCGGACGCCACCGCCTCGCGGGTCTCGTGGTGGGCGCTCGGGGTGAGCAGGGGCGGGGCGTCGGGGGAGCGGAGGTGGGCCAGGAGCAGTTCCTCCAGGGACGGTTCCGTCACGTCCCAGGCGGTGTCGTCCACCGGGCCCTCCTTCCGTACGAGCGCGGTGAGCTGACGGCCCGTCGTGCGGGACTCGACGACGGTGTGCGGGGCGAGGTCCCCGGCCTG
The DNA here is from genome assembly GCF_014216315.1 of Streptomyces finlayi. Lineage (NCBI taxonomy): Bacteria > Bacillati > Actinomycetota > Actinomycetes > Kitasatosporales > Streptomycetaceae > Streptomyces > Streptomyces finlayi. The sequence goes on along the minus strand of NZ_CP045702.1, from coordinate 3,448,609 downwards.
TCCGGTCAGTACGGCGTGGGCGGCGACGATGTCGTCCGTCTCGCCGCCGAGCCGGACGCGTCCGCCGTCGACCAGCAGGACGTAGTCGCAGGCGCCCTCCAGCTCGGTGAGGATGTGCGAGGACATCACGATGGTGGTGGAGTGCTCGGCGGCCTCGGCCATCAGGGTGCCCATCAGCTGGTGGCGGGCGAGCGGGTCGAGGTCGGCCATCGGTTCGTCGAGCAGCATCAGCGAGGGCCGCTTGCCGAGGGCGAGTGCCAGGGCGAGCCGGGTGCGCTGGCCGCCGGAGAGCGTACGGACCTTGGCGTGCTGGGGGAGAGGAGAGGCGACCCGGTCGGCCGTGGCCCGGTCCCAGCTCGCGGGGTTGAGCTCCTGGCCGGCCCAGAGGGTGTCGGCCACGGTGAGCTGCGGGTACAGGGGCTTGTCCTGGGAGACGTACGCGATGCGCTCACGTAGGGCGCCCGGTGCGTCGGAGCCGAGCACCCGGACCGATCCCTCGGTCGGCCCGAGGAGGCCGGCCGCCAGCGCGAGCAGGGTGGACTTCCCGGCGCCGTTGGGTCCGACGAGGGCGCAGACCCGTCCGGCGGGCAGCCGGAACGAGCAGTCGCGCAGCGCCCACCTGCCCGCCCCGCGGCCGTACTTCATACCGAGGCCGTTCGCCTCGATCGCGGAGCCTGTCATCGGTCCTCGTCCCCCTTGAATGTGCTGTCCAGTACGGCGGTGAAGAGCGCGCTCACGTCGTCCTTCTCCAGTCCTGCGGTGCGGGCCCTGAGGACCCAGTCGGCGAGCTCGGAGCGCAGTGGTGCGTCGGTGGCGGTCGCCGCGCTGCCGAGCGTGCGCCGGACGAAGGTGCCGAGCCCGCGGCGTGCCTCGACGAGGCCCTCGCGCTCCAGTTCGCGGTAGGCCTTGAGCACGGTGTTGGGATTGATGGCCGTGGCCTCGACGACCTCGCGGGCGGTGGGCAGCCGGTCGCCCGGTTCCAGCACGCCCAGGCGCAGGGCCTGTTTGGTCTGCTGGACGATCTGGAGGTACGTGGCGACACCGCTGCGCCGGTCGATGCGGAACTCGACCGCTGCGGACTCTGCCATGTCCACCACCCTTTCACTAATTGAGTAGTGAAAGGGTGACGTAAGGAAGGGGCGGCGTCAAGAGGCGCCGCCCCCGGGGAAGTTGTCGCAGCTCAGGAGCGGGCTCAGGACTCCGTGCGGTACATCAGGTCCACCTCGTGGGTCACGAAGCCCATGCGCTCGTACACCTTCAGCGCCGCCGTGTTGTCCGCGTCGACGTACAGCATCGCGGTCGGCAGCGCCTCGGCCGCCAGGTGGCGCAGGCCGATCGCGGTCAGTGCCTTGCCGAGGCCGCCGCCCTGCGCCTCGGGGCGGATGCCGACCACGTACACCTCACCGAGCTGCTCCTCGGCGTGCACCTTCGTCCAGTGGAAGCCGATCAGTTCGCCGTCGCGCTCGGCGAGGAAGAAGCCCTTCGGGTCGAACCAGGGCCGGCCCTCGCGGTCGTCCAGGTCCTGCTGGGTCAGGGAACCCTGCTCGGGGTGGTGGGCGAAGGCGGCGCGGTTGACGTCCAGCCAGGCCGCGTCGTCCTCGCCGGGGACGAACGTGCGGATGGTGACGCCCGGCGGGAGTACGGGTTCAGTGATGACGGAGCCGGCCAAGGGGCGCCGGAGCTGGCGCAGTTCGCGGAAGAGGGAGAGGCCGAGTACCTGGGCCAGATGCCGGGCCGCGGACGTGCCGCCGTGTGCCCAGACCCGCAGCCGCTTGCCCGTGGAGGCGAGGAGCGCGGCGCCGAGCGCGCGCCCGTGTCCGTGGCCGCGGTGGGAGGGGTGCACGACGAGCTCGGCGGCCGGTGCCTCGACGGGGTCGGTGTCCTCCAGCTGCGCGTACCCGGCGAGGACGCCGTCCGTGGTGAGCAGGAAGTGCCGTACGCCTTCGCGGTGCCCGCCCCTGAGCTGTAGACGCCCCTGCTCGGAGACCGCCTGCCTGCCGTCGGTCCGGGTGGCCTCGGCGAGCAGGTCGAGGACGGCGTCGGCCTGGTCGGGGGTGAGCGCGTCGAGGGTCTGAATCTCGCGTCCGGGGGAGGGGAGGGGTACGTCTGTCGTCATGTCTACGAGCGTACGGCGGGCGGGGTGGCGGAGGCGGTGGTGCGACGCGGGTCGGCGTGGAGCCGGGCGCCGCCCGGGGTGTACCGGCAGGTCATGGGTCCGTGTCCCGTTCCGCGCGCTGTGACGTTTCTGCCCGGGTCTGTGCGCCGAAGGGGGGATGTGCGGCAGTTGGTCCGTGAACCGACCGGGAAGCAACCCGGTCGTAACCCGAAAGCCCTGTCGCGCTACGCGCGTTGACTCTAGGCTGCGTCGAAAAGTCTTCACCTGTTCCACCTCTCCCAAACCCTCCCGCTGAACTCAAAGGGGACCGATGTCAGCGACTTCGCAGAAGAACCGGGCGTCCCGGCGGGTACTCGCCGCCGCGGCCGGCCTTGCCACGGTCGGCGCACTCGTCGCCGCGATGCCCGCCGGGGCCGATGACCGCGGCGCGGACCGCCACGCGTCCGGGCGCACCGTCGACGTGCAACTGCTCTCCTTCAACGACCTGCACGGCAACCTTGAGCCGCCCGCCGGATCGGCCGGCTCGGTCACCGAGAAGCAGGCCGACGGCACGACGAAGGCCGTCCCGGCCGGTGGCGTCGAGTACCTGGCGACCTCGCTGCGCACTGCGCGCGAGGGCCACCCGTACTCCGTCACCGCGGCCGGCGGCGACATGGTCGGCGCGAGCCCGCTGCTCTCCGGTCTCTTCCACGACGAGCCCACCATCGAGGCGCTCAACGGGCTCGACCTCGATGTGTCGGCGGTCGGCAACCACGAGTTCGACGAGGGCGCCACCGAGCTCGGCCGCCTCCAGAACGGCGGCTGCCACCCGGCCGAGGGCTGCTACGAGCCCGGCAAGACCTTCGAGGGCGCCGACTTCCCGTACCTCGCGGCCAACGTGACGAACGAGAAGACCGGCAAGCCGATCCTCAAGCCGTACACGGTCTGGAAGAAGAACGGCGTCAAGATCGGCTTCATCGGAGTGACCCTGGAGGGCACCCCGAACATCGTCACGGCCAACGGCGTCAAGGGCCTGAAGTTCCACGACGAGATAGAGACGGTCAACAAGTACGCCAAGGAACTGGACCGCCAGGGCGTCAGGTCCATCGTCGCGCTGATCCACGAGGGGGGCGCGCCCGCCTCCACCGCGTACAACTACGACTGCGACAGCCCCGGCGCCGGTGACGGCATCTCCGGTCCGATCGTCGACATCGCCAAGGGCATCACGCCGAAGGTGGACGCCCTGGTCACGGGCCACACCCACCAGGCGTACGTCTGCACCGTCCCGGACCCCGCGGGCAAGCCGCGCATGGTCACCTCGGCCTCGTCGTTCGGCAAGATCTACACGGACACGACCCTCACGTACGACCGCCGTACCAAGGACATCGTCCGTACGTCGGTGAAGTCGGTGACGTCGACGAATCACGTCGTCCACCGGGACCAGGCCAAGGCCACCGACATGACGGCCCTGATCGCCCGCTGGAACACCCTCGCGGCGCCGATCTCCAACCGGCCGCAGGGCTTCATCTCCGCCGACATCAACGGGCGCGGCTCCACCGCCCCCGAGAAGCCGCTCGGCAATCTGATCGCCGACGCGCAGCTGGAGGGCCTGGCCCCGGCGGACAAGGGCGGGGCGCAGATCGCCTTCATGAACCCGGGCGGTATCCGCTCGGACCTCGTCCACGCGGCGTCCGGCAGTGAGGGCGACGGTGTGGTGACGTACGGCGAGGCGTTCACCGTCCAGCCGTTCACCAACATGATGAATGTCGTCGACCTGACCGGTGCGCAGCTCATCACCGCGCTTCAGCAGCAGGTCAGCGGCTCCAACGCGGCGTCCCCGAAGATCCTTCAGATCTCCAGGGGCCTCACGTACACGCTGGACATGACCAAGGCCGGTGCGGACCGTGTGGTCGCCGACAGTGTGAAGCTGAACGGTGCGGCCATCGACCCGGCCGCCTCCTATCGTGTCGCGATGAACGAGTTCCTCGCGGGCGGCGGCGACGGCTTCGCGGCCCTCGGCCAGGGCACGGACAAGCTGGTCGGCGCCTCCGACCTGGACCTGTTCAACGCCTACCTGGCGGCGCACTCCACGGCCGCCGCGCCGCTGGCCCCGCCGGCCACGGACCGGATCACGGTCATCAAGTAGTCCGCGGTACGCGTACGTGTGGGGCGGTGGGCCGATCGAGGCCCACCGCCCCACACCGCTGTCACGACCTAGTACTGCAACCGCATCTGGAGAATGTGGCCTCGGCGTTTGTAGTGGGAGCGGCGGGCACGGGCCTGGCTGCGTCGTCGGAAGCGTGACCAGTGCAGATGGTGCTCGTTGTTGTGGCAGTGGCGCGTGACGACGACGTGGCCCATCAGTCGGCGGATCTCCGGGACGCTGAGGGGTATGAGGTCTTGCTCGTCGTCGAGAGTGCCCCTTTTGTGGCTTCTGTGGCGCGGATGGCGGTCAGGTAGGCAAGGGCGGCCATCGCCAGGGTGATGTGGCGGTACCAGGCCCGGTAGAGCCGTACCTGGTAGTGGTCCAGGCCGCACTCTCCCTTCGCGGTCTGGAAGCACTCCTCCACCGCCCACCTCGCGGCAGCCACTTTGACCAGGTCTTTCAGTCGGGAGGCGACCGGGCCGTAACAGACGTAGTAGGCGATCTCGCTCGGGTCGCTGACGCTGCGTCGGGCCAGCACCCAGTGCCCGAAGCCGTTTTCCCAGGACGGGCGGATCGCGACACGCGCCCAGTCGTAGATCCGCTCACCGTGCGCGCCGGCCCCGCCGGAGATCCGTTTCCACCGCTGGCGGGGCAGCGCGGCCACCAGCTGGTCCACCCGCGCGTCCGCCCCCTGCGCGGTGATCACGGTGTCGTTGACCTTCGTGGCCAGCACATGCGCGACCCGACGTTCCTCCAGCCACACTCGCAGGTGCTTGACCTGCCCGTATGCCTCGTCAGCGGTGACCCACGCGAATGGGACACCCGCGTCGATGGCGCGTTGCAGCATCCACTTGAAGTGCTCGTTCTTGGTCGCAAAGGGGACCTCGTCGTCGATCCCGGCCGCGCGGCAGCGGTCACGGTCATCCGTCCAGGAGACGGGGATGTAGAGCTCGCGGTCGATCAACGCCCGCCCCCTGGCGGAGGCGTAGGCCAGGAAGGTTCCGATCTGGCTGTTCTCCGTGCGGCCGGCTGTGCCGGTGTACTGACGCTGGACACCGGCGGACTTGGTGCCCTTCTTCAGGAAGCCGGTGTCGTCGCCGATCAGCACCGCATCCTTGGCACCGATGGTCTCCACGACGAAGTCCCGCACATCGTCGCGGACCGCGTTCTCGTCCCAGTCGGAGTGGTTGAGCAGGCGCTGGACGCCGTCGGGGCGCAACTGCCCGACCTGCTCCGACAGCGTCCACCCGTTCTTCTTCTCAAGCGGCGCGAGCAACCCGTTCAGGTAGTCCGACGCCCGCTCGCGGGGCTCCGACCTGCCAAAACGGTGGGCGAACCGAGCATGGAACCCGGCTATCCCCTCGGACCACGACTCGACCTGCTCAACCGTCAACGATTCATCGCACAGTCGGAACAACGAGCCAATCCAGCACCAGTCACGGCAGATGCGGTTGCAGTACTAGAGCCCGGGCGGCGGCTGCGGGGCGCCCGGGAGCCGGATCGACGCCTCCGTGCCCTCGCCGCCGGGCGCCGGGCGCAGCGAGATCTCGCCGCCCGCCTGCTGGACCGTACGCGCCACGATGGACAGACCGAGGCCCGAACCGGGGAGCTGGCGGGCCGACGGGGAGCGCCAGAAGCGCTCGAAGACGTGCGGGAGTTCTTCGGCGGGAATTCCGGGGCCGTGGTCCCTGACGGTCAGTTCGCCCCGGTGCAGGGTGACGTCGACGGTGCCGCCCGGTGGGCTGAACTTCACCGCGTTGTCCAGGACGTTGACGACCGCGCGCTCCAGCGCGGCAGGTTCCGCCCGTACGTACCAGGGCGCCAGCTCTTCCGTGATCCTCAGCTCGGGACCGCGCAGCCGGGCCCGCCGCAGGGCGGTGCGGGTGACCTCGTGCAGCGCGACGACCTGGAGGGGGCCGGGCTGCGCGGCGTCGGGGCGGGCCAGCTCCTGGAGGTCGCCGATGAGGGCGGCCAGCTCGGTCATCTGCGCCTTGACCGAGGTCATCAGCGCCTTGCGGTCGTCGGGCGGGATGGCCCGGCCGGTCTCGTCGCTGCGGGCGAGCAGCTCGACGTTCGTACGGAGCGAGGTGAGCGGGGTGCGCAGCTCGTGGCCGGCGTCCGCGATGAGCTGCGACTGCCGGTCGCGGGAGCTGGCCAGCGAGGCGGTCATGGAGTTGAAGGACCGGGACAGGCGCGCGATCTCGTCCTCGCCCTCGACGGGGATGCGGACGGTGAGGTCCTCGGTGCGGGCGACGTGCTCCACGGCCTCGGTGAGCTCGTCGACGGGTCGCAGGCCGGAGCGGGCGATCCAGAGGCCCGCGGCGCCGGCACCGAGGACGCCGATGCCGGAGACGATGAGGAGCACGAGCGCCAGTTCGTTGAGGGGGTCGGTGACCTGATCCATGGGCATCGCGACGGACACGGCCAGGCCGGGCTGGGTCTCTCGCGGGGGAGGCGAGGTGTAGACGCGCATCTCCGTGCCGTCCTCGGCCTCCGTGGTGTGGACGGCGTCACCGCGTACTCCGGCGGCGACGGCACGGTCGGCGGTCTGGACGGGAATCAAGGACTTGTCCGGCTGGGTGCAGGGGTCGGTGCCCGTCGCGGACACCAGTTGGATGGTGTACGGAGTCAGCAGGCGGAAGTCGTCCGGCAGCCGGTTGGTGCAGTTCAGCTGGAGCAGCCGGACCGTTTCGGCGTTGGGCCTCACCTGGCTCAGGCTCGTGTCGAGCTGTTCGGTGAGCCGGTCGCGGGTGGTCACCCAGCAGGCGAGGGCGACCGCTGCCACCGCCACCGCCACGGCCGTGGCGACCAGCAGCGCGAGCCGTGAGCGCAGCGCCAGCGCACGGATGCGGCGCAAGGGACCTCTCACCCCTCCCCACCCCCCGACCGCAGCGCGTACCCCACGCCCCGGACCGTGTGGACCAGGCGGGGTTCGCCGCCCGCTTCCGTCTTGCGGCGCAGGTACATCACGTACACGTCCAGGGAGTTGGAGCTCGGTTCGAAGTCGAAGCCCCAGACCGCCTTGAGGATCTGCTCGCGGGTCAGTACCTGCCGCGGGTGGGCCAGGAACATCTCCAGGAGCGTGAACTCGGTGCGGGTCAGCTCGACGCGGCGGGTGCCGCGCGTGACCTCGCGGGTGGTCAGGTCCATCCGCAGATCGGCGAAGGAGAGCACGTCGTTTTCGGGGACGTCGCCGCCCGCGGCCGCCGCGTACGAACTGCGGCGCAGCAGGGCGCGGATGCGGGCGAACAGCTCGTCCAGCTCGAAGGGCTTGACCAGGTAGTCGTCCGCGCCCGCGTCGAGGCCGGTGACCCTGTCCCCGACCGTGTCGCGGGCCGTCAGCATCAGGATGGGCGTGGTGGCGCCGGTGGACCGGATGCGGCGGGCGGCGGTGAGGCCGTCCATGCGCGGCATCTGGATGTCCAGGACGATCAGGTCGGGGGCGTACGCCTCCGCCTTGGCGAGGGCGTCGTACCCGTCGACGGCGACCTCGGTGCCGTATCCCTCGAACGCGAGACTGCGTTGCAGGGCCTCGCGCACGGCGGGCTCGTCGTCGACGATCAGGATGCGCTGCGGATCGTCTTCGGCGGGGCTCATCGCTGGTCGTCCTCTTCTCGGTCCGGTCTCATCGGGGTGCTGTCAGCCTCGCACGGCGGTGGCGCGGCGGCGTGCGGCGCGGCGCTTGTGGCCGGTGGGGTCCGAGGTGGCGCTGATCTCGTGGGGGCGGCGCGCGGGTGCCGTACGAGCGGCCATGGCGGTGGCGAGCGCGAGCGGCAGGGCGAGACCGGCCGGACCGGTGGCGGAGTCGTCGGAGTCGCCGGGGCTGTCGGAGCTGTCGGACATGTCGGCCTCCTCGGCCTGTGGACGTGTGGTGCCGTGGTCAGGAGCCGTTGCCCGCCCGCAGGGTGTCGAGGTCGGCCTTGACCGTGTCGATGGGGATGGCGAAGCCGAGGCCCACGCTGCCCGCGGCGGAACTGCCCGAGGAGCCGGCCGAACTCGGTGAGTACATCGCGGAGTTGATGCCGATGATCTCGCCCTTCATGTTGATCAGCGCACCGCCGGAGTTGCCCGGGTTGAGGGAGGCGTCGGTCTGGAGCGCCTTGTACGTGGTCTTCGACGTGCCCGTGTCGCCGTTGAACTGCTGCCCGCCGAACTCGAACGGCCAGTCCCCGCCGCCCTGCTGCCGCTCCTGGCCCGGGTCCTCGGTGGACTTGGCGACGGTGACGTCGCGGTCGAGGGCCGACACGATGCCGCTGGTGACGGTGCCGGTCAGGCCCTCGGGGGAGCCGATCGCCACGACCTGGTCGCCGACCTTCACCCCGGAGGAATCGCCGAGCGAGGCCGTCTTCAGCCCGCTCGCGCCCTGGAGCTTGATCAGCGCGAGATCCTTGTCGGGGTCGGTGCCGACGACATCGGCGGTGTACTTCTTGCCGGTGCTGAGCGTGACCTCGATCTCCGAGGCGCCGGAGATGACGTGGTTGTTGGTGATGATCTCGCCGTCGGACGTGATCACGACACCGGAGCCGGTGGACTCGCCGGACGTCGATGCCGCGCCGATCTCGACGATCGCGGGCGACACGGCCGCCGCGACACCGGAGACCGTGCCGGCGCTGCTCTGCGAGACGGTCGTGCCCTGCACGACGCCACCGGAGCCGGAACTGTCCGTGCCGTTGCCCGTGAGCTCACCGACGAGGGCCGCGCTGCCTCCGCCGACCACCGACGCCGCGATCGCCACGGCCGCCAGCAGCGCGACCGGGCGCTTGGCGCGGCGTGCGGGCCTCGACGGTTCGGGGGCGGGATGCGGCGGCGGGTAGCCACCGGGGCCACCGGCATCGCCGCCGCCGGGCCACACCGTGGTGCCCGGGCCCGCGGCGACCGGCCGCGCGGGCTCGTACGGGGGCGGCGGCGGGTAGGCCGCTTCGCCGTTGCCGTACGAGGGATACGTCGGGTACTCGCCGCTCGGGCGGTGGCTCTCAGTCATGTACACGAGCCTGTCGCCCGAACATGAGAGCAGGCTGAGGGTGTCCTGAGAAGCCCGGCAGAACCCTGTATGCCCCATGTAAGGACAGGCGCGACGGGCTGCCCGAAGACCTACGGAGCCTTGACCGTCGGCTCCCCGCACCCGCACGAGCGCCGGACCACCAGCGCCGAGGGGAACTGCTTCAGCCGCTCCCGGCGCGAGCCGGCCACCCGCAGCGAGTCGTCGAGCACCAGGTCCACGGCCGCCCGCGCCATCGCCGGACGGTCGGAGGAGACCGTCGTCAGCGGAGGATCGGTGAGCGCCGCCTCCTTCACGTCGTCGAAGCCCGCCACCGCCAGTTCACCCGGCACGTCGATACGCAGCTCGCGCGCCGCCCGGAGCACACCGATGGCCTGGTCGTCCGTGGAGCAGAAGATCGCCGGGGGCCTGTCGGGGCCGGCCAGCAGCCGCAGGGCCGCCTGGTAGGCGTCGTAACGGTTGTACGGGGCCTGGAAGAGCCGGCCCTCCGTGGACCGGCCGGACTCGTGCATCGCCCTGCGCCAGCCCTCGACGTGGTCGGCCACCGGGTCACCGACCGAGGGGGTCTGCTCCGTGCCGCCGAGGCACGCCACGTACGCGTTGCCGTGTTCCAGCAGGTGACGGGTGGCGAGCTGGGCGCCGCCGACGTCATCCGTGACGACCGCGACGTCGTCGATCGCCTCGGGCCGCTCGTGGAGCAGCACCACACGGGCGTCCCAGGCCTCGATCTCGGCCGCGGCCCGCTCGCTGGGGCCCTGGCTGACGAGGATCAGGCCGGAGACCCGCATACCGAGGAACGCGCGCAGGTAGTGGACCTCGCGCTCGTCCCGGTAGTCGGAGTTGCCGACGAGGACCATCTTCCCTCGTTCGGACGCGGCTTGTTCGACCGCGTGCGCCATCTCCGCGAAGAACGGCTGACGGGCGTCCGGCACGATCATGCCTATGAGGTCGGTCCGCCGCGAGGCCATCGCCTGGGCGACCCGGTCGGGCCGGTAGCCCAGCTCCTTGATCGCGGCGAGTACCCGCTCGCGCGTGGCCGGGGCAACCGGCCTCGGTCCGTTGTTGATGACGTAACTGACGACCGCGGTCGACGTTCCCGCCAGTCTCGCCACATCGTCCCGCGTCACCTTGGCCACACGCGGCAGTCTACGCGGATGGACCTACCTCGCGGCAGGCCGGACCGGGGCTTCTTCCGTGACCTCGGACTCCTCCGGCTGCTCCGAACGGGTTACGGGTTCCGGGGTGCTCCGTACCGAGGTCTGCGCCCTCGGCTCCTCGGCCGCGGCCCGCTCCACCTTCTCCGGTGCGACGAAGCGGTAGCCGACGTTGCGGACCGTGCCGATCAGCGACTCGTGCTCGGGGCCGAGCTTGGCACGCAGCCGGCGGACATGGACGTCGACCGTCCGCGTACCGCCGAAGTAGTCGTATCCCCAGACCTCCTGGAGCAGCTGGGCACGGGTGAAGACCCGGCCCGGGTGCTGGGCCAGGTACTTGAGCAGTTCGAATTCCTTGAAGGTGAGGTCGAGGACCCGGCCCTTCAGTTTCGCGCTGTAGGTCGCCTCGTCCACCGAAAGATCGCCGTTACGGATCTCCATCGGGGAATCGTCGGAGACGATCTGCTGACGTCCGGTCGCCAGCCGCAGCCGGGCCTCGACCTCGGCAGGGCCCGCGGTGTCCAGCAGGACGTCGTCGATGCCCCAGTCCGCGGTGACCGCCGCGAGGCCGCCCTCCGTCACGACGAGAATCAGCGGACAGCCGGGTCCGGTGGACCGCAGCAGCTGACAGAGCGAGCGCACCTGCGGAAGGTCGCGGCGGCCGTCGATCAGGATGACGTCGGCACCAGGGGTGTCGACGAGAGCGGGTCCTTCGGCGGGGGCGACCCGCACGCTGTGCAGCAGTAGGCCGAGGGCGGGAAGCACCTCCGTCGACGGCTGGAGCGCATTGGTCAGAAGCAGCAGTGAACTCATCGCCGCCCACCTGCCTGGGTCGTCGGTCGATCGTGCACGGTTCGCTCGCCCATTACGTCAGTCCTCCTCGTTCCCTGCGAGAGGGGCACTCCCGGGTCGGACCCGGGGGAGTAGTGCGGCACTGCTTCGTACGAATCACTGGTGCGGCCCCGCGCCCTGAGGTCGCTGAGCTTGTTGAAACGTCGCCGTAACAACGCGTGAAAAGCACAAAAGGACCCGGGGGCTGCATTGCCCGAGTCCTCTTCGAAGGAGAATAACCCACATGTGTTCTGTCTCCGAGGGTCGGATTCCGAGTTCTTCTGTTCGCTTGATCACGCGGGCTCCCCTGCGCACGACGTTGCGCACGGATGACGGGACCCGGATCGAGGCGGTGTTCGAACCGTGTACGGCGGGTGCCTATCCCCTGTCCGACGGGGCGGGCGCCGGTACGGCGATCGTCGTCGCGCACGGTTTCACCGGCGCGGCCGACCGGCCCGCGGTACGCCGTGCCGCGCGGGTGTTCGCGCAGCGTGCGGCCGTGATCACGTTCTCCTTCCGGGGGCACGGGAGGTCCGGCGGGGTGTCGACCGTGGGGGACCGCGAGGTCCAGGACCTGGCCGCCGCGGTTGCCTGGGCGCGGTCACTGGGGCATGAGCGGGTCGTGACGGTCGGGTTTTCCATGGGCGGTTCCGTGGTCCTGCGGCATGCCGCGCTGTATACGGCGCAGTCGGCGCCCGCGCGTACGGCACCCCTCCCGGTGGGGCCGGACCCCGCACTCGGAGGCATTGCAGCGCGCAAGGGGCGCACGGAGGCGCGAACTGCGGCGCACACGGACGCGGTGGTCTCCGTGAGCGCCCCCGCGCGGTGGTACTACCGGGGTACGGCTCCGATGCGCCGCCTGCACTGGGTCGTCACCCGCCCGGCGGGCCGGCTCGTCGGCCGATACGGATTCGTCACCCGGATCGACCGCGGGGACTGGGACCCGGTGCCGCTCTCGCCGGTCGCCGCTGTCCCGCTGATCGCACCGGCCCCGCTGCTGATCGTCCATGGTGACCAGGACGCCTACTTCCCGCTGGACCACCCCCGGATGCTGGCCGAGGCCGCCGGGAGCGGCGCCGAACTGTGGATCGAGCGCGGCATGGGCCATGCGGAGAACGCGGCCGACGACGACGTGCTCACCCGCATCGCCGCCTGGACGGCCGCGCGGTGACCGATGATGGACAGCTGACGGACGAGGAAGCCGACGCACGAGGGAGAGGTGGAGCCATGGCAGCGGGAACGATCCGCTACTGGGCCGCGGCCAAGGCCGCCGCGGGGACCGCGGAGGAACCGTACGCGGCGACGACGCTCGCCGAGGCGCTCGACGCGGTGCGCGAACGGCACCCGGGCGAACTGACCCGCGTACTGCAAAGGTGTTCGTTCCTCATCGACGGGGACCCCGTCGGGACCCGTGGCCATGAGACCGTACGGCTTGCCGAGGGCGGCACGGTCGAGGTGCTCCCGCCGTTCGCAGGAGGGTGAACCGCAGACCATGAACAGCAGCGATCAGCAGTATCCGTACGGGCGGCCGTACGACGCGTACGGAGACCCCGGCGCCCCGCCGCAGCCACCGGCCGATCCGTACGCGGGTCAGCCGTACGAAGGACAGCCGTACGAAGGACAGCCGTACCAGGATCAGCCGCACGCGGACCCGTACGCCGGGCAGTACGCCGACCCGGCCCCCGCGTTCGGGCCCGAGCAGCCGTACGGTGACCCCGGCGCCGCTCCGTACGACCCCCGGTCCGCCTGGCCGACGCACCAGGCGCAGCAGCCCCTGCCCGTGCCGCCGGAGGACCACGGCCACGCCGGCCAGGGGGCGGCGCAGACGTGGCAGGGGCAGACCTGGGACACCCGGTACCAGCCGGCCGTGCGGCAGCATCCGCCGCAGCAGTCGCCGTCGGGTTCGTATCCGCTGCCTCCCGAGACGCCCGTCGCCCCCGCTGCCCCCGCCGCTCCGGGGCCGGAGCGTGAGGCAGCCACCTACAGCGCGCCCTCCATCGCGGGCAACGCCCGGATCACCGATGCCCAGCGGGCCCGCGCCGAGGGCCGCTCGCCGGTCATCGCGCCGGGGATGCAGCCGGCCGGCCTCACCGCGGCCCTCGGGCTGCTGGTCGCGCTGGGTGCGTCGATCGGGCCGTACGCCCTGCTCGTACCGCTCGTCCTGCTCCAGGCGGTGACGGCCGCCGGATGGTTCAGGCTCAACGGCATGTGGCCCGCCCGGCAGGGCATCGCGCTCGCCTTCATGGGCGGCGTCGCCGCCGATGTCGCCCTGCTCGCCGCGGGCCGTGAGAACGCCGCTGCGGCGCTCCTGGGCACGCTCGGTGTCTGGGTGCTGCTCACCCTGGTCCTCCAGTTGCGCAGCCACGCGGGCGCCGACGAGCGGATGTACGGGCTGATGGCCACGGTCGTGTCGGCGGCCCTCGCCGTCCTCGCGGCCGGACATCTGGCGTCCGTCCCGGACGCGGTGACCGTGGGCGGTGTCGCCGTGGCCACCGCCGTGCTCGCCAGGGCGCTTCCGCTGCCGGGTGCCGCCTCGGTCGTCGTGGCGCTGCTCGCGTCCGCCGGTGCGGGTGTCGCGATGGGCGGGTTCACGGACTTCGGCTCCCGGGCGGCGTTCCTCGGGCTCGCGGCCGGCGGCTGTGCGCTGGTCGGGCTGCGGGTGGCGAGCTACGACTACCCGTCGCGGTTCGTACACATGACGGCAGGGGTGGCGCTGCCGCTGACGGCCGCGGCCCCCGCCGTCTTCCTGATCGGCCGCGCGCTCGCCTGACGTTCGTCCCGCCTCCTCCCGAGTCCCCCTGCCTGACGTGTCTTCGTCGCTTTCCGGCCGTTCGCCGCGGCCGGGGGGAACCGGGTGGCTGCCCTGTTCGTCGATCACCACGGGCCTGCCGCGCAGTCGCAGTAGGCTCACACGCACCGGGGGTCCGAGCGCTCACGTGGGGGAGGAACAGGCATGCGTGCACTGCGGATACTGCTGATCGTGGCGGTGGTTCTGGGCGGCGTCTTCGTAGCGGTCGACCGCGCCGCGGTGTATTTCGCCGAGTCCGAGGCCGAGGGACGGGTGCGGCTCAGCGGCGCCGAGGCGGGCTCGACGGAGGTCTCGATCAAGGGCTTCCCGTTCCTGACCCAGGTGGCCGGATCGGAGCTCGGCCAGGTCGACGTCAAGCTGACCGGCATCCAGGCGAGCGCGGCCGGCCGCACGCTCCGCATCAGTGAGATCAGGGCCCAGCTCCACCAGGTGACCCTCGGCGAGGGCTACACCAGCGCGACGGCCGCCCGTGCCACGGGTACGGCCGTCGTCTCGTACGACGACCTCACCGAGGCCGCCGACAAGGACGTCACCGTGGCCTACGGCGGCAACGGCAAGGTGAAGGTCACCGGCGCGACAAGCGTCCTCGGCCGAACCCTTTCGCGCAGCGTTCTCTCGACCGTCACGCTGGTCGACGGCGACACCATCCGGGTCCACGCGGACGAGGTCCCGGGCGAGGGCATCCCGGGCCTTGAGGGTCTGGTCCGGCAGAAGACGGACTTCGAGCGCAAGATCGGCGGCCTGCCGGACGGCATGGAGCTGGACAGGATCGAGGTCACCGAGGGCGGTCTGGAGATCTCGGTGAAGGGCGCGGACGTCGCACTCGCCGGTTAGGTCCTGTCCTGCGGCCCTGTCCTGCGGCCCTGCCCTGCTGTCCTGTCGGCAGCCTTTCCGGCGGATCTGGGCCAGGCGATGCCCGACGCAGGCCTGGCCGACCCCGGAGTGACCCGGGTCAGAGGGACCGGGCCCGCGCCCCCATACCGCCGCAGAACCTCTCGCACCCCTCTCGTCCGCATATTGAGACAGGCTTGTCCGCCCTTCGGCCCGCTCAGGTGTGCGGCCCTTCTGGTGACGACGCCGCGGTGGGCGGGTTGCGGCTCGCATCTCGCATCGCGGACGATCGCGTCTCATCATCCGACACGACGGTGACATCTCCACCCGTACCTCCCTACGATCGGACACATGAAGCGACAGGCGGATCTCACGAAGCGGCGGGCAGTAGACCTGTGCCGCGTCGCCGCCATGCTCTGTCGCACCTTCTGAGCGGGATCGCCTCCCGTTTCCCCCGGGCCCTTCGACCTTGTCAGGGCCCGCCCCGTGCCTTCGTACACGCACCGCCGTGCATCCACGTGTACAGCCCGCACTTCGCACCACCCCGCCGCAGACTGCCCCGGAGGAGAAACACATGAGCCGCGCTGACGTACTGGTAGACGCCGACTGGGTCGAGGCCCACATCGACGACCCGAAGGTCGCCATCGTCGAGGTCGACGAGGACACCTCGGCGTACGAGAAGAACCACATCAGGAACGCGATCCGGATCGACTGGACCAAGGACCTCCAGGACCCGGTACGCCGTGACTTCGTCGACCAGGCCGGCTTCGAGAAGCTCCTGTCCGACAAAGGCATCGGCAACGACACCACGGTCGTCCTCTACGGCGGCAACAACAACTGGTTCGCGTCCTACGCCTTCTGGTACTTCAAGCTCTACGGCCACCAGGACGTCAAGCTCCTCGACGGCGGCCGCAAGAAGTGGGAGCTCGACTCCCGCGACCTCGTCGACGGCGGGCAGATCCCGTCCCGCCCGGCCACCGCGTACAAGGCCCAGCCCCAGGACGAGTCGATCCGCGCCCACCGCGACGACGTCGTGAAGGCGATCGGCAGCCTGAACCTGGTCGACGTGCGGTCGCCCGACGAGTTCAGCGGCAAGCTGCTCGCCCCGGCGCACCTCCCGCAGGAGCAGTCGCAGCGCCCCGGCCACGTGCCGAGCGCCCGCAACATCCCGTGGTCGAAGAACGCCAACGACGACGGCACCTTCAAGTCGGACGAGCAGCTCAAGGCCCTCTACGAGGACGAGCAGGTCGACCTGTCGAAGGACACCATCGCCTACTGCCGCATCGGTGAGCGTTCCGCGCTCACCTGGTTCGTGCTGCACGAGCTCCTCGGCCAGGAGAACGTCAAGAACTACGACGGCTCGTGGACCGAGTACGGCTCCCTCGTGGGCGTGCCGATCGAGCTCGGCGCCAACAAGTAGGTCTGCGGACCACCGACCAGCACGACACCCGACCCAGAAGGACAGAACATCATGTGTGGAGCACAGGCCGGCGGCCCCGACGCCTCGACGATCAAGCCCGGTGAGACCACCATCCAGGGCAGCGTGACCCGTGACGGCGAGCCCGTCACCGGCTACGTCCGTCTGCTGGACTCGACCGGCGAGTTCACCGCCGAGGTCCCGACCTCGGCGACCGGACAGTTCCGCTTCTACGCCGCCGAGGGCACCTGGACGCTCCGCGCCCTCGTGCCGGGCGGCAGCGCGGACCGCACGGTCGTCGCGCAGACCGGAGGCCTCGTCGAGGTCGCCATCGCTGTGTGATCCGTAGCGCATGACCGGCCGGAGGGCCGCACCCCAGGGGGTTGGACGCCACCTGAGCAGGGGTGCGGCCCTTCGCGCCGTCCGGTCCTACGCTGGAGGTATGTACGCACGACGCCGCCGTGCCTATTTCCTGCTGATGGGCGGATGCCTGGTCCTCTTCGTCTCCGCCTGGGCCGTCGTACGCCTCTGGTCGGTCCCGGTGGCCGTCGGGATGTGCGTCGTGGCGATGGTCATCCCGCCGGTCGCGGCGGTGATCGCCAACCGGCGGGGTCCGGAGGACCGCTGGTGGGACGACCCGTCCGGTGACCCCGGGTCCGACGAGTGGTGGGACGAGCTGGACGGCAGGAAGCGCCGCCCGTAGGGGTGTGGGGGCCTCAGTACACGAGGGCCTGGACGCCGTCCGCCATGATCTCCTGCACGAAGACCTGCGCGCCCGCGATCCGTACGCCGTCCAGGACGTCCTTCTCGGTGATGCCGCGCCGCGCCGCACACTGCGTGCACAGGGTGATCAGACCGCCCGCGCGGACGGCCTCGACCAGGTCGGCCAGTGGGGCGGAGTGCGGCAGCTCGAACTCGGCGGCACGGCCCGGCAGGGCGAACCACGCGGACTCGCCGGTCAGCCAGAGCGAGACCTCCACGCCACTGGCGACGGCGACGGCCGCCACGGTGAACGCCTGTGAGCAGCGCTCGGGGGAATCGGCCCCGGCCGTCACCTTGATCACGAGCTTCTTCGACATATGCCGAACTGTAATAGGCGGCCGTGCAACCTCCCCGGGTACCCGAGGGTCAGTTGTGTGCGCAGGTAACGGAACCTGCGCCTCAGGTCTCGTGGGGGGACCCCTTTTGGAACTGAACGACACCATTTCCGACGCGCGGGCCGGGCAGGCCACGCAGGCGGCCACGCCCGAAGCGCCGCCCGAAGCACGGTCTGAAGCGCCGCCTGCAGCGTCACCCGAGCCGCCGGCGGTGTCCACCGCCGGTCCCGATCCGGCCGCGCCGCCGCGTCGGTGCCCGCGAGGCCGTACGTCCCTGCTGATCGCCGCCGCCGCGCTGCTCGGTGTCGCGGGCGGTACGGCCGCCGGCTACGGCATCCAGGCCGAGCGCGCGCCGACGCCGCTGGCCGCGCTCTCGCAGCCCGGCCTCGCGTACCCGGCGAAGCCGCTCCCCGCTGACCGGGTCCCGGACCCGCTGCCCGCCTCGCAGGACCGTCAGGCCGCGACCGGCGGCGATCTGCGCAAGCTGCTGCTCGCCGAGCCCAAGGGCTGGGACACGTCCGACGACCCGTCGCTCCTGGATGGCTGGGTGGGCCTGGGCGGCTACGCCGTGCAGTTCAAGGACGAGGGGTACATGTACGAGGAGCTCATCTCGATGGACCTGCGCCGGGTCGCGGGTGCGAGCTGGGAGCGCGGTCAGCGAGAGGTCCACATCCGGCTCGTCCAGTTCCGCAGCGGTACGGAGCTCGGAGCCGTCGATCACGCCGAGAGCCAGCTGTCCTACATGGACGACAGCGAGGCCGGTGCGGGCAACGCGGGACACGCGATCAAGGGGGCCGGCATCGGCCGCTACTACCTCTACCCGGTCAAGAACGAGCCGGGCTATCTGCCTCAGTACCAAGCTCGCGCCGTCGCCCAGCGGGGCGACGTGATGATGGAGATCAACATCTTCGACACCAAGTCGATCGCCAAGACGGACATCCGCACGCTGGCCGAGCGACAGCTGGGGCGCCTGTGAACGACGACGCCACACCTGCCACGGCCGTGACACCCGATCCGGTGGTCCCGCCCACCCCGGCCGCCGCTCCCGACCGGCCCGGAAGGGCCCGACGGGTGATCCTCGGGGGCCTGCCCTTCGTCCTGGTGCTCGGTGCGGTCGGCGGCGCCGCCGCGTACACGAAGTCCACCGTGGACGGGGCCGACAGGACCGTCACCACCGCTGTCTGGCAGAAGCCGGACCGTGAGCCGGCCAAGGACCCGGCGGGCGCCCCGCCCCGGGGCCGCGCCGTCACCGAGCTGAGCAAGCTGCTGCTGCCCGTCCCCTCCGGCTACCGGCTCGGCCCCGACCTGGGCGCCGACGGCAACGACAGCGAGACGAGCGGCCGGAAGGCCGCGGCGGCGATGAAGGAGTCCGGCCGCGGACTCGCGGGCAGACAGCGCCGCGAGCTGGAGAAGCGGATCGACCGCTACGACCTGCACGGCCTCGCCCGGCGTTCGTACGTCGCCGACACCGACGACCTCGTCGTGGAGACGCAGATCGTGAAGATGAAGGACCGCAAGGCCGTCCGCGACATGTACACCTTCAGGAACGGGCTGATGGACACCGTCGGCGTCTTCCGCGACGGTCCGAAGATCAAGGGTCACAAGCACGCCACGTGCTTCCGGTTGCCCAAGGACAGCAAGACCGAAATCGACGGTATGCACTGCGCGGCCTATGACGGCGGGGTGTTCGTGACCCTCTCGGCGTCGGGCAGCAAGCCGTTCGACGCGAGTGCCGTCGCCGAGCTGCTCAAGGACCAGCTGGACCACATCGCGTCCCCCGGGGAGTACATATGACCGAGCCGACCGAACAGCCGGCCGTGGTCGATCAGCCGGCCGTGACCGCCGAGCCGGCCCCGGCCGCGTCGCCCGTGCCCGAAGCGCCCGCTACCCTCCGCCCGCCCCGCCGGGTGCTGCGCGCCGTCGCCCGCTGGACCGCCGCCGTGCTGGTCTGCGGCGGCCTCGGCACCGGGACGTCGTACGGGATCGCGTCCATGGAGCGCACCGACGTCCCCGGTCTCGCGACCGAGGGCGACGGCCGCTGGGCGTACCCCGAGCTGGCCCTGCCCGCGCTGCCGTCCGGGGCGCCGAGGCCCCTCTCGTACGGAAACGTCGCCGGAGTGCACCACGCCGACCTGCGGGAACTGCTGCTACCCGTCCCGGACGGAGCCACGCCGGACAAGAAGCTGACCGGCGGCTGGGTGACACCCGCGCAGTACGCGTCCGAGTACCGGGCGGAGAAGCGCGCCGAACTCACCGGCATGCTCCGCGACTCCACGCTGCGGCACATCGCGGCGCGCGGCTGGACGATGCCGGACGGCACCGAGTCCCGGATCTATCTGCTCCGGTTCAACTCGACCGCGTACGCCGAAGCCTTCCGCGACGACCTCTACGTCGGCGCGACCGCGGGACTGCCGCTCGCCAAGGCGCCGGACACGGACTTCGACGAGAGCTGGAAGAGCTCGGGCCGGGTGCACGACACCGTGTCGTACGTGTTCGAGGAGAAGAAGCCGTTCGGCAAGGAGCACGTGCGTCAGGCGTACACCGTCGCCGGAGACACCGTCGCCCTGATCGTGCACTCCAGGGACGGCGAAGCGGCCTCGGAACGGATTCCGTTCCATCAGTCGGTGATCCTGCAGAACCAGCTGCTCGGCTAGGTCCTGTCTGGAGTTCCCCCGCGGCGTCGCGGCGTCCGGCACCGCCGCCTCCGGCGTTGTCGTCAGTCGCGAGGGCTCCGCCATCGCTCCCTCCTCCGCCTTGGATTCGACGGCACCGGACGCCGCTCCTTCTCCCGCGCTGGAACTCCAGACAGGACCTAGCGCCCGGCCGAGGACCTGGACGAGAGGACCGGGCCCCAACCCATTAGGCTGGGGCCCGGCCCCGTACTGCGGCCATATCGTTCGTTCCGAGGAGCTCCCGTGCTTGAGGCATTCTTCTCCGCCCTGCTGATCCTGGTGTGCGTAGGCGTGCTCGCCTTCGCCGGTCTGACCGTGAAGAAGCTCTACCAGGGCCAGCGCTGAACCTCGCCGAACTCCGCCTCTCCCTCACAGATGGTCTGAGCCGCACATGATCGAGATTCCGTCCGACCTCCATCCGGACCTGGTCCCGCTGGTCTTCCTCCTCGGCAACTGGACGGGCGCCGGCGTGTCCGACTTCCCCGGCGCCGAGAAGTGCAACTTCGGCCAGGAAGTCTCCTTCACCCACGACGGCCGGGACTTCCTGGCGTACGTCTCGCACTCCTGGGTGCTCGACGACGAGGGCAACAAGGTCCGTCCGCTGGAGACCGAGACCGGCTACTGGCGTGTCGACAAGGACCGCAAGGTCGAGGTCGTCATGGTCCGTGACCAGGGCATCGTCGAGATCTGGTACGGCGAGCTCGCCGCCAAGAAGCCGCAGATCGACCTGGTCACCGACGCGGTGGCCCGTACCGCGGCCTCCGGCCCGTACAGCGGTGGCAAGCGGCTCTACGGCTATGTGAAAAGTGACCTGATGTGGGTCGGCGAGAAGGCCACTCCCGACGTCGAGCTGCGCCCCTACATGTCGGCGCACCTGAAGAAGGTCGTCACGCCGGAGGAGGTCGCCGCCATGGCGAAGAGCCTCGGTGACCTGCCGGACGACGGCATCGCCTTCTTCAAGTAGGCGTTCCCGGTCTTCCGGCAGGCGCGGAACCTGGGGCCGGTGCTCGCCGCCACCTACACTGGGTCCGTGGTGAGCACCGACTGGAAGACCGATCTTCGGCAGCGTGGCTACCGGCTGACGCCGCAGCGTCAGCTTGTCCTGGAGGCGGTCGACGCACTGGAGCACGCGACGCCCGACGACATTCTGTCCGAGGTGCGCAGGACGGCGTCCGGAGTGAACATCTCCACCGTCTACCGAACCCTGGAGCTCCTGGAGGAGCTCGGCCTGGTCAGCCACGCCCATCTGGGCCACGGCGCACCGACGTACCACCTGGCGGACCGCCACCACCACATCCACCTGGTCTGCCGGGACTGTACGCATGTCATCGAGGCCGACGTCGGTGTGGTCGACGAGTTCACCGCCAAGCTCCGGCGCGACTTCGGCTTCGAGACGGACATGAAGCACTTCGCGATCTTCGGCCGCTGCGCGGACTGTGCGGCGAAGGCCGCGGAGCAGCCGGAACCGTCCGGGAACTGAGCACGCAGGGGGCCTGTCGGGGGCCTGCCGGGGGCCATCGACGGACTCCCGAGGGCCGGTCGGGGGCCCGATCGGCCGTTTGCCCCCGGGTCGTAGGCTGGGCACATGAAGAGCCCCTTGCTGTCCCTGCCCGGCGCCGTCCCCGCAGACGGCCGCGACGAAGGTGTCGCCGGGCATTACGGTGACCTGTTCCGCGAGCAACGCGCCCTCGCCGACGGCACCGGCTTCGTGGACCTGTCCCACCGCGGAATCGTCACGGTCACCGGGGACGACCGGCTGGCCTGGCTGCACCTCCTGCTCACGCAGCACGTCAGCGATCTCGCGCCCGGTCAGGCCACCGAGGCCCTGATCCTCTCCGCGAACGGGCACATCGAGCACGCCGTCTACCTCGTCGACGACGGCGACACCGTGTGGATGCACGTCGAACCGGATACGCAGGGCGAGCTCATCGCCTATCTGGAGTCGATGAAGTTCTTCTACCGGGTCGAGGTCAGTGACCGCACCGGCAGCTTCGCCGTCGTGCACCTGCCGGCCGGCTCCATCGCCGAGGTCCCCGAGGGCGTGGCCGTACGGGAGACGCCGCACGGCCGGGACCTGTTCCTGCCCCGCGACGACCTGGAGGCGTACGCCGCGGCGCACGGCCCGGCGGCCGGCATCCTCGCGTACGAGGCGCTGCGCATCGAGACCCACCGGCCACGCGTCGGCTTCGAGACCGACCACCGCACCATCCCGCACGAGCTGGGCTGGATCGGCACCGCCGTGCACCTGCAGAAGGGCTGCTACCGCGGCCAGGAGACGGTCGCGCGCGTCCACAACCTGGGGAAGCCGCCGCGTCGGCTGGTCTTCCTGCACCTGGACGGCAGCGAGGTCCTGCTGCCCGGTCACGGCACGCCCGTGCGGCTGGCGGCGGACGGTCCCGAGGGACGTCAGCTCGGCTTCGTCACCTCGTCCGGCCGTCACCACGAGCTGGGTCCCATCGCCCTGGCCCTGGTGAAGCGGAACGTGGCCGTGGACGCGGAACTGATGGCCGGGGACACGGCGGCGGCGCAGGAGACGGTCGTCGAGCCGTAGGTCCCCCTACGCGGCGGTGTCCACCGCCGCTGCTACACCTCGATCAGTACGGTGAACGGGCCGTGGTTCGTGAGCGAGACGCGCATGTCCGCTCCGAACCGGCCCGTCTCCACCTGCGCGCCGAGCGCCCGCAGCCGCGCCACCACCTCGTCTACCAGTGGCTCGGCGATCTCCCCCGGTGCGGCGGCGTTCCAGGTGGGCCTGCGGCCCTTCCTCGCGTCCCCGTAGAGGGTGAACTGCGAGATGACCAAAAGCGGTGCATTCACATCGGAGCAGGACTTCTCGCCGTCCAGAATGCGTACACTCCACAGCTTCCGGGCGAGTTGTGCCGCCTTCTCCGAAGTATCCCCATGAGTCACCCCCACCAGTACACACAGGCCCTCGCCGACGATCTCGCCGACCACCGCGGTCCCCGAAGGGCCGTCCGTGGCCCCGGCCACGGTGACGGACGCGCCGTCCACTCTCTGCACCACTGCACGCATACAGACCAACCTATCTTGGGCTGAACGGGTACAGAGCACCTGCGTGGGAAGCGTGTGGGGTGGCACCATGCATATGCCGGTGTTGCCGACGCACCGGCCGAGGGGACGGAACAGGATGAGTACATATGGAGCCGGGCAGTCACCCGGTGCCGTACCGACGACCCGTACCGGCATCATGCGGCCACCCGTACAGCGGACCGGAGTCGCACAGGCTCCGGGGCAACCGGGGCAAGCGGGACAGCCCGGGCAGCAGGGTGCGGGCCATGGGGCGGGCCAGGCGACCGCGGCCCTGCCGGTGTCCGTGCCCGAGCAGTCCGTCGTACCCGAACACTCCGTGGTTCCCGGCGTGGGGAAGGCGCTGTCCGGGGTGCGCGCCCAGCCGGAGTTCCGCGGCCTGCGCCTGCCGGAGCTGCGCACGCTCCGCAAGGAGGCGCAGCGCGACGAGGCCGACCTCAGTTACGTGCGCCGGCTCGTCCAGGGCCGCATCGACATCCTCAGGGCCGAGCTGGCCCGCCGCCTGGATCCGGAGACCCCGGTGGTGGACCGGCTCTCGGAGATCCTCACCGACACCCCTTCGCTGCACCGGTCCTCCGCCCGCCACGTCACCCTCACCACGCCGCGCAGCGACGAGTACCGGCAGCTGGCCGCGGAGACGCTCGCCGACGTGGAGCTGTCCGACCTGGAGGCCCGGACGGACGACGAGCTGCACACCGCGATGGGGCGGCTCGTCCGCTACGAGCAGCAGGTGTCCCGGCGGCGTCACCGCCTCCAGCGCACGGCCGACGATTGCGGCGCGGAGATCGCGCGCAGGTACCGTGACGGGGAAGCACAAGTAGCCGACCTGCTCGCCTGAGGCGATCCTTCCGGGGCAGGTCCTCCCGTCCGTCCCCGGAAGGCCACCATGACCTCCAGCGCCGCCCCCTCGCCCGACACAGCCCCCGCCCGGCCGGTCCTGGCCGAGGTCGTACGGTCGGGTTTCGTCGAGGGCCTCCACCGGGGCTCGCTGGTCGTACTGGCCGCCGACGGCAGTGTGGAGTACACGCTGGGGGACCCGGCCGCGCCTGTCTTCCCGCGCTCCTCGAACAAGCCGATGCAGGCCGCCGCGATCCTGCGGGCCGGGCTGGACCTCGGCGGGGAGCGGCTGGCGCTGACCGCGGCCAGCCACTCGGGGGAGGGTTTCCACCTCGATCTCGTACGCAAGATGCTCGCCGAGTACGGGCTGACGCCCGACGATCTCCAGACCCCGCCGGACCTGCCGCTGGACGCGGTCGAGGCCGAGTCGTACCTCGCCTCCGGGCGGGTCAGGGAGCGGCTCACGATGAACTGTTCCGGCAAGCACACGGCGATGCTCGCGGTCTGCGTGCGGAACGGCTGGGACACGGCGAGCTATCTCGACCCGGCGCACCCGCTCCAGCGGCTGGTGCACCAGGTGATCGAGGAGGCGGCGGGCGAGCCGGTCGCCTCGGTCGGTACGGACGGCTGCGGGGCCCCGCTGATGGCGATCGGCCTGGTGGGCCTGGCGCGTGCGTTCCGGTCGTTCGTCCTCGCGGAGCCGGGCACCGCGGAGCGACGGGTCGCGGACGCGATGCGCGCCCACCCCGAGTACGTGGCGGGGACGCGGCGCCCCGACACCTGGCTGATGCGGGAGGTGCCGGGCACGTTGTCGAAGATGGGCGCGGAGGCGGTGCAGGCGGTGGCTCTCGCGGACGGCAGGGCGCTCGCCTTCAAGATCGACGACGGTGCCACGCGCGCGCTGGGTCCGGTGCTGGCCCGCGCGCTGGAGCTGCTGGGCATCGACGCCCCGGTGGTCTCCCGGATCGGCCGGGCGCCGCTGCTGGGCGGCAGTGCCGAGGTGGGCGGGATCCGCGCGGCGTTCTGAGGGGCGCGGCGGACCGGCCGAAGCCTTGTCGGCCGGGCCCCGAGGGACGCGGCGTCCTCCGGGATCGGACGCGGCGTCCTGCCGGAAACGCACGCGACATCTCGCCGGACCTGTGGTTAGCGTGGCCGTATGAACCTTGATCTCCGCACCGTTTCCGCGTCCGGCTACCCCGAGTGGCTGCGGGCCGTGGGAACCGGCTTCCTGCGCTCGGCGGCGCCGGCGGAGGACGAGATCGCGGGCCGTCTGGCCCATACCGATCTGAGCCGTGTGCGGGGCGTCTTCGACGGTGCGCGCTGTGTGGCGACCTTCCGGTCGTTCGCCCAGGAGCTGACCGTCGTCGGCGGCGCCACCGTGCGGGCCGACGCGATCAGCGCGGTGACGGTGACACCCACGCATCGCCGCCGGGGACTGCTCGGCAGGATGATGGCGGCGGATCTGGCCGCGGCGAAGGAGCGGGGCGACGTGGTCGCCTCGCTGATCTCGGCGGAGTATCCGATCTACGGGCGGTACGGCTTCGGCCCGGCGACATGGACGACGGAGTGGGAGATCGACGTGACCCGCGCCGCTCTGGACCCGCGCCGGCCGGTGCCCCCGGCGGCGGACGGCGGCCGGATCGACCTGGTGGACGGCGCGGAGGTGCGCAAGCTGGGCCCCGCGCTCCACGACCGACTGGCGGCCCGCGTCCCCGGGGTGATCAGCCGCGACCGACGCTGGTGGGAGCTCAACACGGGCGTCGGCGTGCCGGCGTCCGACGGGTGGACGGACCCGTTCTACGCGCTCTACCGCTCGGCGGACGGCGAGGTCGACGGGCTGGCCGTGTACCGGGCGGACGACAACTGGGGCGACGCGAAGCAGCCGCTGAACAAGGCGACGGTGAAGCACCTGATCGCGGCGAGCCCGGCGGCGGAGCGGGCGCTGTGGGAGTTCGTCTGCTCGATCGACTGGATCACCACGGTCCGCTCGGGCTACCGCGCCCCCGACGACCTGCTGCCCCTGCTCCTTCCCGACCCCCGCGCCGCGCGCATCGTGACGCAGGCGGACTGGCTGTGGCTGCGGATCCTGGACGTCCCCCGCGCGCTGGAGGCCCGCACCTACGCGACCGAAGCCACCCTCGTCCTGGACGTCCAGGACACGGCGGGCCTCACCGCGGGCCGCTTCCGCCTGGACGCCTCCCCGGCCGGCGCCTCCTGTGTGCCGACGACGGAGAGCGCCGATCTGACGCTGGACGTAAGGGAGTTGGGGACGACGTACCTGGGCGACGAATCCGTTCTCCGGCTGCGGGACCTCGGCCGGATCGAGGAGAACCGGGCGGGCGCGGCGGCCACCGCGGACGCGGCGTTCCGTACGGGCCGCCGTGCGTGGTGCCCGGACACGTTCTGAGCGTGCCGGACGGAGCGGTTACCGCGTCCGGACCTTGAACAGCGCGCCCGACAGGCACACGGCCACCAGCAGGATGCCGGCTGTCCAGGTCAGTGCGATCCACGGGGTGCTTCCCGCGGCCCCGCCCAGGAGAAGGGTGCGGAGCGATTCGATGCCCGGAGTGATCGGCTGGTGGTCGGCGAAGGGGTGGAGCCAGGCGGGCATCGAGTCGATCGGGACGAACGCGCTGTCACCCCGTCATGGACGAGAGCGGCGGCCTCGCGCAGCCCGAGCGCGTCCGGTACGGGTACGAGCAGTTCGGCGGCGACCACGGCCTGCTCGGCGTAGCCACCGGAGAAGCCCACCGAGGCGATCACCCGCCGTCCGGCCCAGGAGGCGTCCACCCCTTCGCCGGTGGTACGCACCGTGCCGGCGATGCCGCCACCCGGGACGTACGGCGCCCGGACCGGGAACACCTCACTGAAGTCGCCGGAGCGGATCTGGGTCTCCACGAAGATCGTGTCGACGTACGCCACATCGATCACTACCTCTCCCGCTGCCGCGACCGGGTCCGGCCGCTCCGCCGTGACCAGGACGTCCGGGCCGCCGAACTCCTGAGCCAGTGCCACTCGCATACGGATCACGCCTCTCCCGTGCCGGCGGCCGGTCGTTCCGGCGCCCTGGGGGCCACTCCGGGACATCAAGTCCACTTGAGGTCAAAGGCGTAGGCTAAGCAGTCATGAGTGGAGAGAAGTCCAGGTCCGGGGCGGCGGCGCACGCGCCGGTCGGTCTGCGTGAGCGCAAGAAACAACTCACCTATCAGGCGGTCTCCGACGCCGCGATCGCGATGTTCCTGGAACGGGGCTTCGACAAGGTCTCGGTGGCGGAGGTGGCGGCCGCCGCCGACATCTCCAAGCCCACACTGTTCCGGTACTTCCCGGCCAAGGAAGACCTCGTGCTGCACCGGTTCGCCGACCACGAGGACGAGGCCGCCCGGACCGTCGCGGGCCGCGCGGACGACGAAGCGCCGCTGGACGCGCTGCACCGTCACTTCCTCACCGGGCTGGCGGGCCGCGATCCGGTGACCGGCCTCTGCGACAACCCGGACGTCCTCGCCTTCCACCGCCTGCTGTACGGCACCCCCGCGCTGGTCGCCCGGATGTACGCCTACCAGGGCCGCTCGGAGGCGGCACTCGCCCGCGCCCTGGGCGGCGGGGTCGCGGCACGGCTCGCCGCGGGGCAGATCGTGGCCGTCCTGCGCATCCTGGCCGAGGAGAACTGGCGGCGGATCGACGCCGGGGAGAGCGCGGACCAGGTGTACCCGGGCGCGGTGGAGGCCGCGGAGCTGGCCTTTGCGCAGCTGAGGTCGGGTCTGGCCTAGGGGCGGGGGCGCTCGTGGCCCTCGCGCCCGGACGGTGTCACCCGGTGGGCAGTGCGCTCAACGGGCCGCTCAGGTCGGCGAGTCCGCGGTAGAGGACGCCCGTCATGCCCAGGGCGACGGCCGCGTCGACGTTCTCCTGGCGGTCGTCCACGAACAGGCACCGCTCCACCGGCACCCCCGCGCGGGCGGCCGCCGTCTCGTAGATGGCCCGGTCCGGCTTGGCGACACCCTCCCGCGCGCTGCTGACCACATGGTCGGCCAGGTCGTCGATGCCCAGCAGGGCGAGGTCCTCCTCCAGCTGGACGGACGCGTTGGTGACGAGGACCAGCGGCATCCGCTCCCGGGCCCGCCGCAACAGCGCCACCACCGCCTCGTCCGCCCGGAACGGCGCCGCGGCGAGCGCGCGCCCGAGCTCGCGGGCCTGCGGCTCGGTCACCCGGCCGGTGAGGCGGGCCGCGATGGTGGTGGCCCACTCGTCCGGGGTGATCCTGCCGAGGAGCAGGGGGAGATCGGTCTCGGGGGAGTAGCCGACGTCCATGGTCGTGCCCTCCGGGAGGCCGACGGCCCGTTCCAGATCGGCCAGGTGCGTCGTGTCGTAGAAGCGGATCACGTTGTCGAGGTCGCAGAGCACCGCGTCGAAGGAGCGGTCGGCCGGGGAGCCCGAGCCGGCCGCGGAGTCCTCCCTGGTCGCGAAGCCCACGATGTCGCGGGCCGCCTCGCGCAGGCCGGTGAAGTGCCGGTGCGCGCCTGCCGTGGCGAGCGGCGCGTTCACCGACCAGACCGTCATCCCGGCCCGCAGTCCGGCCAGGACGCCGGACGGGGCGTCCTCGACGACCAGGCAGTCCTCGGGCCTGGCGCCCAGCCGCTCGGCCGCCAGCAGATACGGCTCCGGGGACGGCTTGCCCTCCTCGACCGAGGCCGCGTCCACGACGACGTCAGGCATCGGCAGCCCCGGGAGAAGCGGCCGCGCACCCGGTGCGCGTAGTTGGACGTCACCAGGGCCCACGACCCGGCGGGCAGCGCGGCCAGCAGGTCCGCGGCACCCTCGAAGGCGGTGTGGTGGCCGGTCAGGACGTCCTCGTCCTCCAGCTCGTGCAGCAGCGCCAGGCAGGCGGTTGCCTCCAGGTCCGGCGCGACCTCGGCGAAGGTCTCCAAGGGCCGGGTGCGCAGGGCCGTCCGGTAGACCTCGTCCGGATCGAGCCCGTGGCGCTGCGCCCAAGTGCCCCAGACGCGCCGCTGGTTGGCGAGTGCGTCGACCAGGGTGCCGTCGACGTCGAAGAGCACGTGTTTCGGGGGCATGCCGGATGACCTCCTGCTTCGAACCGGAGCCGTCGAGTATGCACGGCCCCGGTCCGGTCGGTTCACTCGGGCGTCGGGATGTCCAGAGCCGTTCCGTACAGCCCACCGGCTGGTCCAGGAACGCCGCCTCGTCCGCCGTGTCCTCGAAACCGGGGTCAGGGACAGCAGCGCACACCCGGTCGCGTCCCCGGGGTCCGTGGACGGTGTCCGGCCTCGCCCCCGGCGTCTGGTTGTGAACATGGAGGGCGGCGCGCGTATCGCCGCGTCGGTCGTACGGCTGCTTGTACGAGGCCCTGCCAGGGGCCGCAGGGGTCCGGGCCGGCCCGATGCGGCAACCGGGGCGGGTCAGCCCTCGTCGATCAAGCGGACCTCGGCGGAGAGCGACCAGCTCGCGGGGTGGATCCGGAGGAACCGGTCGGCCCACTCCAGTGCCTCCGCCTTGTCCTTGGCGCGGATGATGGAGTACCCGCCGACGACCTCCTTGCTCTCGGTGAAAGGCCCGTCGGTGTACGTCGTGGTGCCGCCGGACCAGGTGATCCGGGTGCCGTCGGAGGTCGGGGCGAGCGCGGCGGTCTCCAGCATGACCCCGGCCTTGGTGATCTCCTCCAACAGGGCGCCCATGCGCTCACCGAACTCGGGTCCCGGGTCCTCGACGGGGACGTTCTGCTCGGAGCTGTGGATCATCGTCAGGAAACGCGGCATGGTGACTCCTCGGTTCTCGGGGCGGGGCGGTGGTCCCGCGGTGGGGCTCTTCCGGCCCCTCACCCTTGCGTCGAACGGGCTGCGGCCGGATCGACACGGGCCCGGAAGTTTTCCGCAGTCGCGGCATCCAGCGTGCGGCGGAGACCGGGCGGTGGGTGACCGGGCGGTAGGTGCAGACGCTCACACCCGTGCCGCTGGTGACTGCGGAAACCAGCTCCAGGGTGTGGAAACCAGCTCCAGGGTGCTCAGCGACCCGTCGTCGGGGAAGATCGTCCTACCTCCACCCGGCGCGGACGGCAGGGGGGACGGTGTGCTGTTGGCGGACAGTCGGCATGCGGTCATCCCTCGTCGGTCCGTCCCGGTGGACGGGTCGTCTGGTGGTTCGGGTCACCTGGAACTCCTCGGCTCCTCGTATGCCGCCACGTTCACACGTCGGACCGGCGTGCCGGCCCGCCACTCGCGCCCGATCATGCGCATCAGCGTCGGGTACACGATCAGATGGCGGAACGGCATGACCGCGGCCATGTAGACCTTTCCGATCAGCCCGTTCGGTTTCACGAGCACGGTCATCCTTCCGCTGTGGCCGCCGGAACCGTCCGGGACCCAGCCGATGTGCATCAGGGTGTGCACGGTCCTGTTGGCGCTCTCGGCCGTCCACTCGGTGCCCGTCAGGTAGACCGAGGTGAATGGCATCGACCGGAGATCCGGCCCGCGCGGACCCTCGCGCAGATCCTCCGGCAGCCGGGTACGCAGCGACGGCACCCGGGATCCCACGCCGGAACCGGCCTTGTCCCAGCCGAACAGCTTCCCGAGGGACCGGCGGACCGCGAAGAGGGCGCGGGCGGCACCGGAGAACGGGTTCGGGCCGTCGTCCTTGGCGAACCACTCCACCAACAGCGGAAGATCGTCGGGGCCGCCGGGTGTCGGCAGGGCCCAGACGTCCTCGACGCGGAAGTCCGGGGCGATCCCGTGGATGCGCCAGGGCCGGTCCGTATGCGCGGACTTGGGGACTCTCATCAGTGGTTCTCCGTCCGTTCGGGGGCGGCGAGGCCGAGTCCGAGCACTCCGGCGACGGCGCGTTCGGCGAGCAGTTCGTCGTACGGGGCGTGGCCGGCCAGCGCGACGACGGTTCCTTCGAGGGCGCCGACGAAGGCCAGCGCGAGTGTGCGGGCCGGGGGGCCGGACGGGATCGCTCCCGCCGTGCGGCCCGCGTCGATGAGCTGAACGCACTGGGTGACGAGCTCCTCGTAGCTCCGCTCCACCTCGCGTCCGACGGGATGGTCCTGCCCGGTGAACTCCAGCCGCAGCGCGATCGCCATGCGGGCGAAGTCGCGTCGGCAGAAGACGGCGTGGCCGCGGGCCATGACCAGCAGCGCCGCCACGGGCTCCGGTTCCTGGTCGACGAGACGGCCCACCTCCTGCTGCCAGGTGTCGAGGACCCATTCCAGAGCGGCCAGGGTCAGGTCCTGTTTGTCCTTGAACTGGTGGTAGAGCGCGCCCCGGGTGTACCCGGCGTCACCGGCAACCTGCGCCAGTACGAGACTGCCGTAGCCGTGCCGCGACAGGCCCCGGGCGGCGGATTCCAGCAGTGCGCTGCGGCTCTGCGTGCTGCGCTCGGCCTGGCTGGAACGGGGGCCTCGGTTACGTACATGCATGTATGTATGTTAGCAGCGATCCCGCCTAGGCTTCGGGGCATGTCCAGCGACCGCCTCATGCGCATCCATGGCCCTGAGTTCCAGGCCATGGCCCAGAGGGTCCTGCGGGCCACCGAACTCACCTCCCGTCTGAACGTCCTGCCCTTCGAGGACGAAGAGGGCAAGGCGGAGCTGTTCGAGCAGATCCTCGGGAGGCCCTTGCCGCCGAGGGTCACGATCTACCCGCCCTTCTACACGGACCACGGGCTCCACCTGGACCTCGCGGAACGCGTCTTCATCAACCAGAACTGCACGTTCCTGGACTACGCCGGCATCCGGCTCGGCGAGCGCGTGATGGTCGGGCCGAAGGTCACGTTCATCACCGTCGGTCACCCGGTCGATCCGGGTGAGCGGCGGGGGTGGCTGAGCGGCGCGCCCATCGATGTGGCGGAGAACGTGTGGATCGGTGCGGGGGCCACGATCCTTCCCGGCGTCAGCATCGGCCGTGATGCGGTGGTCGCCGCCGGTGCGGTCGTGGCCGATGACGTCCCGCCCGCGAGCCTGGTGACCGGCGGCAAGGCGACCGTGCACCGGCAGTGGTGACGACCACCTCGGGAGAGCGGGTCTGTCAAACAAACGAACGGTGCAACTGGGGTTGTTGGAGTTAATGGCGTGCTGCGGAGAGTCGACCGTCGAAGGTGATGTCGAAGGCGTTCAGGGCGGCCTTCCAGCGCATGGTCCAGCGGGCCTGGCCCTTGCCGGTCGGGTCCAGCGACATGATCGCCATGTAGACGCACTTCAAGGCGGCCTGCTCGTTCGGGAAGTGCCCGCGAGCTTTCACCGCCCGTCGGATCCGCGCGTTCACGGACTCGATCGCGTTCGTCGTGCAGACGATGCGGCGGATCTCGGTGTCGAAGCGCAGGAACGGAGTGAACTCCTCCCAGGCGTTCTCCCAGAGCCGGACGATCGCCGGATACTTCCTGCCCCACGCGTCGGCGAACTCCGCGAACCGCTCGAGGGCCGCGTCCTCGGTCGCCGCGGTGTAGACGGGCTTGAGGAGCTTGGCGATCTCGTCCCAGTCCTGGCGGGCGGCATAGCGGAAGGAGTTCCGCAGCAGGTGGACCACGCAGGTCTGCACGATCGTCTTGGGCCAGACGGCCTCGACCGCGTCGGGCAGGCCCTTGAGCCCGTCGCAGACGAGCATGAGGACGTCGTTCACGCCGCGGTTCTTGATCTCGGTGAGGATGTGCATCCAGTGCTTGGCGCCCTCGCCGCCGTCGCCGGCCCACAGCCCCAGGATGTCCCGCCGGCCCTCGGCCGTGACCGCCAGGGCGACGTAGATGGGCCGGTTGGCGACCGCGCCGTCGCGGATCTTCACGTGGATGGCGTCGATGAAGACCACCGGGTAGACGGCGTCGAGGGGCCGGTTCTGCCATTCGGCCATGCCTTCGAGGACCTTGTCGGTGATCGTGGAGATCGTCTGGCGGGATACGTCGGCGCCGTAGACCTCGGCGAGGTGGGCCTGGACCTCGCCGGTGGTCAGGCCCTTCGCCGCGAGTGAGATGACCATCTCGTCGACGCCGGACAGACGGGCAGTGGGTCAAGAAGAGCGAGACAGATCGACAGATGGTCACGGTTGACTGAGACGAGTGACCAGATGGTTCAGATCGACCGAGACTGGCTCATCTTCAGTGAGACACGTCACAGGCTCAACACCACTGCCGATGGCGTAGGAACACTTTTGCAAGCACCCGCTTGCAAAAGTTAGCAAGGGTGTTGCAGTATCGAGTCATGGCATCACTCAACGTCGGCAGTCTCGGTGAGTACCTCCGCGAGCAGCGGCGCACGGCGCAGCTCTCGCTGCGGCAGCTCGCCGATGCCGCCGGGGTGTCCAATCCGTATCTCAGCCAGATCGAGCGTGGCCTGCGCAAGCCGAGCGCGGAGGTGCTGCAGCAGGTTGCCAAGGCGCTGCGGATCTCCGCCGAGACGCTGTACGTGCGGGCCGGGATTCTCGACGAGCGGGAGCGGGACGAGCTGGAGACGCGGGCGGTCATTCTGGCCGATCCGTCGATCAACGAGCGGCAGAAGAACGTGCTGCTCCAGATCTACGACTCCTTCCGCAAGGAGAACGGGTTCGAAGGCGAGACCGATTCCGGCCCCGGCTTCCGCGACACAAAGGTCGCCGGGCACGTCGGTGACGCGGATCGGGGTGCCGGGAACGACACAGTGGACTTCGGCACCGACACGGATGCCCGCGGCCCCCGCACGGCCGGTGGCAGTGATGCAACCACACCCTCAAGCTGACTTCTGATGATCCGGGAGGACCACAGTCATGGCCATCACCGATGACCTGCGCAAGACCCTCACCGACCCCACCCCCCTCTACTTCGCCGCCGGTACGGCCGACCTCGCCGTCCAGCAGGCGCGCAAGGTTCCGGCGCTGATCGAGCAGCTGCGGGCCGAGGCGCCCGAGCGCATCGAGGCCGTACGCAACAGTGACCCCAAGGTCGTGCAGGAGAAGGTGACCGCGCAGGCCAAGGAGGCGCAGGCCACCGTGCAGGCGAAGGTCACCGAGGTGATCGGCTCGTTCGACACCGATCTGAAGAAGTTCGGCGAGACCGCTCAGGACCTGGCGCTGCGCAGCGTGGGTGTGGCCGCCGAGTACGCGGTCAGGGCCCGTGAGACGTACGAGAAGGTCGCCGAGCACGGCGAGCAGACCGTCAGGACCTGGCGCGGCGAGACCGCCGACGAGATCGTCGAGATCGCCGCCGTCGTCGAGGCCGAGCCCAAGGCGAAGCCGAAGGCGGCTCCTGCCGCGAAGCCCGTGCCGAAGCAGTCGGACGCCAAGCCCGCGCCCGCCGACAAGGCACCCGGGCGCAAGCCGGTGGCGAAGAAGGCCACGCCGCCCGCCGGTAAGTGACCGGGCGGGACGCGCCGCGCCGGTGAACGTCCGCCGGCGCACGGCAGACAACCGAAGAGCGGGATCACGGCCCGGGCACCCTCGGGATGTCCGGGCCGTTCTCCCGGTAGCGTGGCCACGTAATGGCCGGTCCGACAGGCGGTGGGCACTGTGTTGATGCAGGGTTTCGCGGGACTGATGTCCCTCTTGAGCTTGGCTCTGGTTCTTTTGAGCGGTTTCGCTCTGGTGGACGCGATGATCCGGCGTGAAGACGCCTACCGCGCGGCCGACAAGCAGACCAAGCCCTTCTGGCTGGTCATCCTCGCGATCGCGTTCGTCGTGATCTGGCTCTTCCCGATCATGTCGTTCCTGCCGATCATCGGACTCATCGCGACGATCGTCTACATCGTCGACGTGCGGCCCGCCGTGCGGCAGATCTCGGGCGGTGGCGGCGGACGCCGCGGCGGTGGATCCAGCAGCGACGGGCCGTACGGCCCCTACAACGGCGGGCGCTGAGCCCTCACGAGGGCGGTGTCGAGCCTTACGAGGGCGGTGTCGAGCCTCACGAGGGTGTGGCGCCGAGCCTCACGAGGGTGTGGCGCCGAGCCTCACGAGGGTGGTGCCGAAGCCCGCACGAGGGTGCGGTGCTTGAGCCCTCACGAGGGTATGGCGCCGAACCCTACGACGGCGGGCGCCGAGTGGTCGCGGGCGTGGAGGAACCGGAGCGGGGGCGGGGGAGACTCCGCCCCCGTCGGCGTATCAGCTCCTCGTCGCGGTCCAGCAGCAGGACCGCCACGTCGTCGGTGAGTTCGCCGCCGTTCAGCTCCCGCACCTGCGTGACCGCGGCCTCCAGCAG
Organism: Streptomyces finlayi; assembly: GCF_014216315.1. Taxonomy (NCBI): domain Bacteria; kingdom Bacillati; phylum Actinomycetota; class Actinomycetes; order Kitasatosporales; family Streptomycetaceae; genus Streptomyces; species Streptomyces finlayi. The sequence continues at coordinate 3,413,516 of NZ_CP045702.1, read as the reverse complement.
CTCCTCGCCGCGGAGTCCCTGGTCCAGCTGGCGGTTGATCATCGCGACCATGCCGTCCTGGCCGAGCCGCTGGGTGCCGGTCGGGCCGACGCGTCCCTCGATGAGTCCGTCGGTGTACATCATCAGGCTCCACGAGCCGCCGAGTTCGACCTGCCGGCGCGGCCAGCGGGCGCGCGGCAGCAGCCCGAGGGCCGGCCCCCCGTCCTCGTACGGAAGCAGATGCGCCGCACGTCCCTGCCGGGCGATCAGGGGTGCGGGGTGGCCCGCCAGGCAGAGTCCGGCGCGGCGGCCGTCGGGCGAGATGTCCACGGTGCAGAGCGTCGCGAAGATCTCCTCGCTCTCCCGTTCGTGCTCAAGGACCTGCTGGAGCGTGGAGAGGAGCTGGTCCCCGCACAGGCCCGCGAGTGTCAACGCCCGCCAGGCGATGCGCAGTTCGACGCCGAGCGCGGCCTCGTCCGGGCCGTGGCCGCAGACGTCGCCGATCATCGCGTGGACCGTGCCGTCCGGCGTACGGACCGTGTCGTAGAAGTCGCCGCCGAGCAGGGCGCGGCTGCGGCCGGGCCGGTAGCGGGAGGCGAAGCTCAGGTCCGAACCCTGGAGGAGGGGGGTGGGCAGCAGGCCGCGTTCCAGCCGGGCGTTCTCCTGGGCGCGCAGCCGGGACTCGGTCAGCTGGTGCTGGGCGATGTCCGCGCGCTTGCGCTCCACGGCGTACCGGATGGCGCGGCTCAGGAGCCTGCCGTCGAGCTCGCCGCGGAAGAGGTAGTCCTGGGCGCCGACCCGTACCGCCTCGGCGGCCAGCTCGGCGTCGTCCTCAGCGGTGAGGGCGAGGACGGCGTGGTGAGGGGCGATCCGCAGGACGTGCTTGAGCGTGGCGAGGCCGTCCGCCTCGTCGGAGCCGGTGGGAAGGGCCAGGTCGAGCAGGATGCAGTCGACGTCGTCGGTGAGGAGCCGGCCCGCCTCGGTGAGGTTGCGGGCCGTGCGGACGCGGACCCGGGTCCCGGCGGCGGACGGCAGCTCGGGGACGCCGAAGGTGCCCGTGGGGTCGGCCTCGATCACCAGGAGGGTGAGGTCGGCCCCATAGGTGGCGTCCGCAGCCGGTGTGGCACGGCGCTGCGGTTCGGTTACGGGCATCGGTTCGGGTTTCCTTCCCTCCCCCCGAGGGCGCGGCGGGACGACGATCGACGACCCGCCAGACGGGGACGATAGCGGTCCGTGGCTGCGGAACGGAATGGCGGACCGTACTCGGCCTCGGTCGTACGCACAGTCATAAGCCGCTTCCTGTCACGGAACCGGCCAGATGCGCGCCCCGGGACCGGGAAACGGGCCATGACAAACATCACCCGTCTCCCATGCCGCCGCGTGGCCCGGCTCACGTCGGGGTGACCGCACGGGCGGGGCGGGGGGTGGCTCACGGTGCGGACCACCCACACACCGGGTGACTCGCCCCGCGTAACCGCCCTCCTACTTGTCCGGGCGGACCACTCCCAGGATCGACATCGATCCCGCGCCCGTCAGCGTGACGTTCCGCCCGGGGCGCGGTGCGTGGACGATCGCGCCGTCTCCGACGTACATCCCGACGTGGCTGGCGTCCGCGTGGTAGATGATCAGGTCACCGGGGCGCATGTCCTGGATGGCGATGCGGGGGAGCAGACGCCACTGCTCCTGCGACGTACGCGGGATCGGACGCTTCGCCGCCGCCCACGCCTCGGACGTCAGCCCCGAGCAGTCGTACGAATCGGGGCCCTCGGCTCCCCACACGTACGGCTTGCCGATCTGCGCCGTCGCGAACGCCACGGCCTGCTTGCCGCCCGCGCTCGCCGCGCGGTTGATCTCGCTGATCGCACCGGAGCCGAGCCAGGCGCTCTGCGCCCTGTACTCCGCCTGCTCCTCCAGCTCGAGGAGCCGGACCCGCTCCTCCTTCGCCAGCTGCGACTCGAGCTTCTTCGCCGCCGCTATCTGGGCGTTGATCTTCTTCTTGGCCTTGGCCTGCTGGAGACGGTTGGCTTCGAGCTTCTCCCAGTTGATGCTCGCGTCCTTGGTGTACGTCTCCAAGTCCTCCTGGGTGCGCGTCAGTTCGGACAGGACGCTCTTGGACGCCTGCTGTCCCTGCCTGACCTGGTTCACCCCGTCGAGGAAGAGCTGCGGGTCGTTGCTGAGGACGAGCTGCGCGCCGGGGGGCAGTCCGCCGTTGCGGTACTGCTCGCGGGCCTGGGCGCCCGCCCTGTTCTTGAGCTCGGCGATCTTCGCCTGGCCGTCCACGATGGCCTTGGCGAGCTTGACGATCTCGCCTGACTGCTTGGCCGTCTGCTCCTCGGCCAGGTTGTACGCGTCGGTGGCCGCGCCCGCCTTGCGGTAGAGGGTGTCGATCTGCTCCCGCACCTCTTCGAGGCTCCGCTTCCCCGCTGCCGGGGCGGTGGGAGCGGGCTCGGGCACGGGTGCGGCCATCGCCTGGACCGGCGCGGCCAGTACAGCCAGCGCGCAGACCAGTGTGATCGCGGCAGCGGCACAGTGGCGTCGGTTCACGGACTCCCCCTCCAGGCATGAAGCGACACAAGCCAGAGCCTACGATCAGGGACATCTGACTTACCGTCAGTAATTTTTGAGCAACGTCGCGATCGTGCCATGTCGTCCCGTAAAGCAACAGAGGCTGACACCACCTGACGCATCACACGAGCCCGCCCCGAGGAGCAAGCGGCTGACACCCCGTCGTGTCGACGAACGGTGAGCCGTCAGTGTTCCCGCGCGGTGTCCCATGGGCCTGCCGCCTGCCGCCTTTCATGAACAGTTGGGCCGCAGGGCATCCCACCGGACCGTGATCTCCCCCTGCCGCCACCGTCGTTCCCCGTCCGTCAGCGGCCAGTCCGCGGAGAGCGCCCGCGCCGTCGCGATCCAGCGCTGCCGGGCCCCCAGCGAGGCGTACGGGGAGGCCGCCGCCCAGGCCCGGTCGGCATCACGCAGGAAGGCGTGGACGGGTTCGCCCGGCACGTTGCGGTGGATCAGCGCCTTGGGGAGGCGTTCCGCGAGGTCGGAGGGGCGCTCCAGCGAACCCAGCCGGGTCGCGAACGTGACCGTGCGCGGGCCCTCGGGACCCAGCGCCACCCACACGTGCCGGCGCCCGATCTCGTCACAGGTGCCCTCGACGAGCAGCCCGTCCGGCGCCAGCCGGGCGCAGAGCCGCCGCCACACCCCGGCGACCTCGCCCTCGTCGTACTGCCGCAGCACGTTCGCCGCCCGGATCAGCGACGGGCGCGCGGCCCCGCCAATCCGCGGGGCCCCGCCAATCCGCGCGGCCCCGCCACTCCGGGTGGCGTCACCCTCCGCCAGGACTTCCGGCGGGACCGGAATCTCGAAGCCGCCGTGGACGAACACGAGCCCCGCCCGTTCGTACGGCTTCGCCGCCGCCACCCGCTCCGGATCGATCTCGACGCCGATCACCGCCGTGCGCGGTTCGGCGGTGCGCAGGCGTTCCAGCAGCTCGACGGCGGTCCACGGCGCCGCCCCGTAGCCGAGGTCGACGGCGACCGGGAAGTCCGAGCGGCGCAGGGCGGGGCCGTGGATGGCGGCGATCCAGCGGTCCATACGGCGCAGCCGGTTCGGGTTCGTGGTCCCGCGGGTCGCGGTGCCGATGGGGCGCTGGCGCATGACAGGGAGCGTATGCGACGCGGGAAACGCGGAAGACGGCCGTCCGGAGCGCGGGGGGCGCCGACGGGGCGCCGACGGGGCGCTGCCTGGGCGGGGCCGGGCCCTCGGAGGCCCGGATCGCAGGAGCGCGGCATGGTCATGGTTCGGTAAAGCGGAATGAACGGCCGCACGGCGCTGTTCTGGCTCTGCGTAGGGACCAGTGCGCCCCTGAGGAGCCATGCCTTGAGCGAGGAGGACCGGACGACGTGAGCCAGTACGTCTCTCGGCTCGGCGGCAGCCGCGTGACGCCGCGTATCCGGTTCCCCGGAGGCTTTCCCGGCGGGCACCGCAGACCGCGGCGTATCGCGATGCTGTCCGTGCACACCTCGCCGCTGCACCAGCCCGGTACGGGCGACGCGGGCGGTATGAACGTCTACATAGTGGAGCTGGCCAAGCGCCTCGCCGCGATCAACATCGAGGTCGAGATCTTCACCCGGGCCACGACCGGTGCCCTGCCGCCGGAGGTGGAGCTGTCGCCCGGCGTCCTGGTGCGGCACGTCGACGCGGGCCCGTACGAGGGTCTGGCCAAGGAGGAGCTGCCCGCACAGCTCTGCGCGTTCACGCACGGTGTGATGCAGGCATGGGCCGGTCAGCGTCCCGGCTACTACGACCTGGTCCACTCCCACTACTGGCTCTCCGGCCAGGTCGGCTGGCTGGCGGCGCAGCGGTGGGGCGTTCCCCTCGTCCACGCCATGCACACCATGGCGAAGGTCAAGAACGCCGCGCTCGCCGAGGGCGACACCCCCGAGCCCGCCGCCCGCGTCATCGGCGAGACCCAGATCGTGCGCGCATCGGACCGGCTCATCGCGAACACGGCCGAGGAGGCGGACGAGCTCGTCCGCTTCTACGAGGCCGACCCCGGCAGCGTCGCCGTCGTCCACCCCGGCGTCAACCTGGAACGATTCCGCCCCGCGGACGGCCGCGCCGCGGCCCGTGCCCGTCTCGGACTGCCTCAGGACGCCTTCGTTCCGCTCTTCGCCGGCCGTATCCAGCCGCTGAAGGCCCCGGACATCCTGCTGCGGGCCGCCGCGGTGCTCCTGGACCGCGAGCCCTCGCTCCGTCACCGCATGGTCGTACCCGTCGTCGGCGGGCCGAGCGGCAGCGGGCTCGCCAAGCCGGAGGGCCTGCAGAAGCTGGCCGCGCGGCTGGGTATCGCCGATGTCGTACGGTTCCACCCGCCCGTAGGGCAGGACCAGCTCGCCGACTGGTTCCGGGCCGCGTCCGTGCTGGTCATGCCCTCGTACAGCGAGTCCTTCGGCCTCGTCGCCATAGAGGCCCAGGCGGCCGGCACCCCGGTCGTCGCGGCGGCCGTGGGCGGCCTCCCGGTGGCCGTACGGGACGAGGTCAGCGGTTTCCTGATCCCCGGGCACGACCCGGAGGCGTACGCCTCGGCGCTGGGCCGGTTCGTGGACGCGCCGGAGCTGGTCGGCCGGATGGGGGCCGCGGCCGCCGCGCACGCCCAGTCGTTCGGCTGGGACACGGCGGCATCGGCGACCTCCGATGTGTACACGGCAGCGATGTACGAACACCGCCGTCACGTACGCTCGCACCATGGCTGACGTACCCGACGAAGCAGCAGTGGCGCAGGTCATCGAGGCGACGCTGAACGACGCGGAGCTCGAATGGGAGAGCCCGGAGCCCGGCACGTACGTGGTGAAGCTGCCCGGCACACGCAAGCTCTTCACCACGTGCTCCCTGCGCGTCGGCAAGCACTCCCTCTCCCTCAACGCCTTCGTCATCCGCCACCCGGACGAGAACGACGCCGGTGTGCACCGCTGGCTGCTGGAGCGCAACCTCCGCCTCTTCGGTGTGAGTTACGCGGTGGACCACCTCGGTGACATCTACCTGGCCGGGAAGCTCCCGCTGGCCGTCGTCACCCCGGAGGAGCTGGACCGGCTGCTCGGCACCGTCCTCGAAGCGGCCGACGGATCGTTCAACACCCTCCTCGAACTGGGCTTCGCGAGCGCGATCCGCAAGGAGTACGCGTGGCGGGTGTCGCGCGGCGAGTCCACCCGGAACCTGGACGCGTTCACGCACCTGACGCAGCGCCCGGCCACCTGACGGCGCCGGCTGCGCAGCGACGCACCGGGTCTGTGGCTCAAGCCCCTGGCCCAAGCCCGCTGCCTCGAACTCCCTCGCCCAAGCCCCCTGGCTCCAGCTCCGGCTCCCTGACCCCTGTCGGTCGGCCGGCCCTGTCCCCGGTCGGCCGGCCATCGGCCCGGGGACTTTCGGCCCGCCCGATGGTTGTGCCGCGACAGGTCCCGGTCGTGTGCACAGAGTGATCACAGGGAAATCACAATGCGCCCCCTGACTGGTCAACGCCACACTCGGACGCGCTTGCGAATCTAGAGTGTGACGCACTGCGACGACCCATCCCGAGCGCGCGCAACTTCCGCACCGGGCAAGGGGCGTTGTTCCCTGAGACGGAGAGAAGAACCATGCGCGCCACCGCCGTACGCCGTACCGCCCTCGCCGCTTCCGTGGCGACCCTGGCCCTGCTGGCCACGGCATGCGGAGGCTCCGATTCCAGCAAGGGTGACGAGGTCAAGGAGGGCGCCAAGGAGGGCGCCGCGGGGAAGCCGGCAGTCAAGGCACTGACCGCCGCCGAACTGGAGAAGGTGTCGCTGGTCCAGGGCGACGTCAAGGCCCACAAGATCGCGAAGGCCGGCGCCAAGGACAACGTCGCCGCCGCCGACGTCTCCTCCGACAAGGAGGAGTGCGCACCCCTGGCCCGCGCGTTCTACGGCGCGGAAGAGGGCAAGCCGGTCGCCACCACCAAGCGCAGCGTGGTCAGCGAGCCCGAGGCCGACGCCGGTGACGTCACCGAGGGAGACGCCGAGGACGCGCTCGCGTCGGCTTTCGACGTGACGTCCACGCTGCTGTCGCTGGCCTCCTACGACGGCGCAACCGCCGAGGGCAACATCGCCGCCCTCCGCAAGGCCGCGACCGACTGCGCCGGCGGTTTCAGCATCACCATGGCCGGCGAGACGCAGAAGGTCACCAAGATCACGGAGGAGAAGGTATCGGGCGGCGACGAGGCCCTCGCCTGGACGCTGGCGGCCGAGCAGGACGGCGAGACCATGCAGCTGACCCTCGTGGCGCTGCGCCAGGGCGGCACAGTCGGCACGCTCACGTCGTTCAACCTCGCGGCGATGAGCGGCAAGGGCACCATCGAGCTGCCCGCGGCCGTGGTGGCGGCCCAGGTGGCGAAGCTCGCCTGATCCCGCCCCCGCTCACACGCTGCGCGCCCTGCCGAACGGTGGGGCGCGCAGCGCGTTCCGGCGCCGCGGCCCACCGCTCAGGGCAGCGGCACGAGCCGCACCACGGTGACGGTCAGGACCGATCCGGAGACGTAGTAGAGGACGATGGCCCCGAGTACCGTCGCCTCGCGGCGGTCGCGCTCGCTCTTCACGGCGCACGACCCGTGTCCGTACGGATCGCGGCCCAGCGTGCGGGCCATCGCCTCCCGGAACGGATCGCCGTCCCGCATCTTCGCGAGGGTGTCGTCCGCGGGCGGCGCGTAGGAGATGCGGAACGCTCCGGCACCCGGCCGGCCGCGGTCCTTGCGGTGCCGGCTCAAGAGATCTGCCGCCTCTCGGCCTCGTCCTGCGCCAGCCGGACCAGGATGCCCTCGGCCTCGGGGTCGGGCACCGCCTCCAGCATCCAGTGCCGCATGACCGCGTGGATCTCATCCACCCCGGCCTGGTTGATCGCATGGTCGAACTCCGTGCGTCTGGCCTCGGGCAGGGCGATGCGGATGGCCGGGATGCTGTTGGGCACGTCGACTTCGGCGCCGCCGACGAAGGTCTTCAGAGGCTCACCCATGATCGTTCTCCCCGATCTCCTTGCTCTCCACGCCCGTTCGCGTGTGTCGACGCGTGTGTCAGGGACGGTCTCGTGTGCGAGGGACAGTCCACGATCCGCACGATCATAGGGTCGCGGACCGTTCGGTGAGCACCAGAACGCCGCCCAGGACGTGTTCGAGACCGAACTCGAAGAGGATTCCCGGTTCCAGGTCGAGCGGATCGGTTCCGAAGCGGGTCGAGAGGACCGGATAGGCCCCGGATGTCCGAATCTCGTCCATGCGCGGCTCGTTGGACGCCATCCACTCGGGCCAGGAACTGGGCGGCTCACCCGGCATGGCCGTCCTCGGCTCTCTCGGCGCGGCGGTGTTCAGCCGGCATGCCCCCGTCCGGCCTGCCGGACGACGCGGAAGCGGTACGCGAGACCCTGGGGCGGCGCCACGGCGGTGGTGTCCCACCTCCCGGAGGCCGCGGCGGACGCGGTCCTCGGCGCCGCCCGTGACGCCCCTACGCCCCTCGGAAGGCGAGGTGTTCGACCACTCTCCTCAGGCGGCGATGAGTTCGATCAGCGCCCGGGCCGCATCGAGAACGGGCTGCCCGAGCGCACCCGCGGTGGCGGCGATCCCGGCGACGGTCAGCAGCGCGCTGTGCCGCTCCTCCGGGGGGACCGCGGGGTCGGCCGTGATCGCCGGAAGTGAGGCGTCGATGTGCTGCGCGGTCGCCGGGGCGACACATGCCCGCAAGTCCGTGAGCAGGGCGACCAGTTCGCGCACCGCCTGTTCGAGGGCGGGGTCGGGCGGCGTCGATCCCACCGGGTCCGAGCCGTAGTTGATCATTCCGGTGTTGCCCTGGCCGCCATGCATGTTGACGACCTTGCCGTGGTAGACGTCTCCGCTCATAGCCCTGACATCCCCACGTTGCCCTGGCCGCCATACATGTTCACGGCATCGCCGAAGTAGTAGTTGCTCGGATTGCTGATCGTCAGCTTCTCCACACGCACGCTGAGCTCCGTCTCCGGATTCTCGATGGCGTGGGCGATCTGCTGGACGAGCTGGTTGAGATGGGCCGGATCGCCCGTGACGAGGGCGGTCGACCGGCCGTTCGACTCGACCGCCATGACGAAGTGGGAGGACGCGGTCGCGACGACGAGCATGTCGGCGAGGAAGAAGACCAGTGCGGCCACCGTCGCGACCCAGACGAAGGTGATGATCCCTTCGAACCCCTCCTCACCCCGCGCGAGGTAGCCGGCCATACCGCCGAACACCGTGAAGGCCATCGCCACCAGCACCGCGAGGGTCGACCGCTTGAAGAAGCGGGCCACGGCCTCGCCGCGCCGGGGGTGAAGCACGAAGGTGTAGACACGGGCCACGTTCTGGAGCGGGTACGCGGCGCCCGCCACCCACAAGAGCCTCTTGGTGACCACCAGATCGAGCGGCACCGGCATCCCGACCGAGGTGGCACCCGGAGGCAGAACCGGAGCCCTCGGAGTCGTCCAGGGCCGCGGCGTCGGCGGAGTGCGTGGCGGCGCGGAGGCCGGTCTCGGTGGTGGCGTGGGCGGCGGTGTCGGTGGCTCGTTGGTTTCCATGCTTCCCCCTGAGACGGAACCGCTGCGCGGTGAAGCCCCATTAAGGAGCAGCCGCACCTTCCCCACAAGGCGAATTCCGGCCCCCGCGCCCGCAGGATCGACTGCGGGATAGTCACCAGGTACACCAGGTACCAGGCAGTACTGAGTACGCGCACTCTGTTCCGTACCCGGGGTCAGGCGGGACGCTGGTCCCATGCGACAGCGACGAATGAATCTGCTTGCCCAGCTCGGGGCCGTTCTCCTCATGGCCGTGGCGACGGCGGCGGTCTGGGCCGCCTGGCTCGGCTGGGACCAGCACCGCGATGTCCAGCCCGACGGTTCGACGACCGGCCCGTACGAGGCGTGGCAGGTGATCGGCCTGGTACTGACCCTGCTGGCCGCCGTGTACTGGGCGACGTCCAAGCGCTACTTCGCGGGCGCGGTGCTCGGCACCACGGCCGGTCTGACCGTTGCCGCCTTCTACGACTGGTCGGACGACTCCAGCGGCCTGTTCATGATCGGCGTGGGGTTGGTGGCGATCGGCAGTTTCGTCGTGACCGCCGTCGTCACCGCCGTGATCGCCTCGGCAAAGGGAATCCCGGGCCCCAGGACAGCAGCCACCGCGTAGCGGGGTGCGCAGCCTCCCGCGCCCGCGCCCATATCCGTACCCTCCCCGCCCCCGTACAACGAAAAAGCCCCCTGCTCGCGGCGAAACCGCAGGCAGGGGGCTTCTTCGGCTCTGCTTACTTCTTCTTGCCCTGGTTCTTCACTGCCTCGATCGCCGCCTGGGCCGCGTCCGGGTCCAGGTACGTGCCGCCCGGCTTCAGGGGGCGGAAGTCGGCGTCCAGCTCGTAGGCGAGCGGGATGCCCGTCGGGATGTTGAGGCCCGAGATCTTCTCGTCGGAGATGCCGTCCAGGTGCTTGACCAGGCCGCGGAGGCTGTTGCCGTGGGCGGCGACCAGGACCGTCTTGCCGTCGAGGAGGTCGGGGACGATGCCGTCGTACCAGTACGGCAGCATGCGCTCGACGACGTCCTTGAGGCACTCCGTGCGCGGGCGGAGCTCGCTCGGGATCGTCGCGTAGCGCGCGTCGTCGGACTGCGAGAACTCCGCGCCGTCCTCGAGGGGCGGCGGCGGGGTGTCGTACGAGCGGCGCCAGAGCATGAACTGCTCCTCGCCGAACTCGGCGAGGGTCTGCGCCTTGTCCTTGCCCTGGAGGGCGCCGTAGTGGCGCTCGTTCAGGCGCCAGGAGCGGTGCACCGGGATCCAGTGGCGGTCCGCGGCTTCCAGCCCGAGCTGGGCGGTGCGGATCGCGCGCTTCTGGAGCGAGGTGTGTACGACGTCGGGGAGCAGGCCGGCGTCCTTGAGCAGCTCACCGCCGCGGACCGCCTCCTTCTCGCCCTTGTCGGTGAGGTCTACGTCCACCCAACCGGTGAACAGGTTCTTCGCGTTCCATTCGCTCTCGCCGTGGCGGAGGAGGATCAGCTTGTACGGTGCGTCGGCCATGGGGCCGAGCGTAATCGAACCCGTGTGGCCCGCGCGCGCCCGCCCACGGGGCGGACAGGGGTCGCAGGAGAGGTGCGGGGCGCGCCGATTGACGGGAGACGTCAATCCACTGGCGGACGTGAAACCTGGCTTCGTAATATCCGGAGTGCTGACGGACCACTTACGGTCCATGCAGGTTCCGTACGTCCCAGGGGGGAAATCCGCATGTCTGTCGACGGTCTCAGAAGGGCCGCCCGCGAGACGGTCTCCGGTCTCCCCAAGGAGTTCTGGTGGCTGTGGACGAGCACCCTCATCAACCGCCTCGGGGCGTTCGTCGCCACCTTCATGGCGCTCTATCTGACCCTGGACCGGGGCTACTCCGCGTCGTACGCCGGTCTCGTCGCCGCGCTCCACGGGCTCGGCGGGGTCGTCTCCTCGCTCGGCGCCGGGGTGATGACGGACCGACTGGGGCGCCGGCCCACGATGCTGATCGCGCAGGTGTCGACCGCGCTGTCCGTGGCGCTGCTCGGCTTCATGGTCCACCCGGTCGCCATCGCCGGGGTCGCGTTCCTCGTCGGCATGGCGAGCAACGCCTCACGCCCCGCCGTGCAGGCGATGATGGCCGACATCGTCCCGGAGAAGGACCGGGTACGGGCGTTTTCCCTCAACTACTGGGCCATCAACCTCGGGTTCGCGATCTCGTCCGCCGGTGCCGGGTTCATCGCCGAGTACAGCTACCTCGCCGGGTTCATCGGTGAGGCCCTGATGACGCTGGTCTGCGCCGTCCTGGTCTTCATGAAGGTGCCCGAGTCGCGGCCGGAGAAGGTGCGCGTCGCACCCGGTGCGAAGGGCGGCGCGCAGGACGAGGTCAGGCTCTCCACCGTGCTGCGGGACGGCCGGTTCATGAGCGTCGTCGGGCTGTCGTTCGTGATCGCCCTCATCTTCCAGCAGGGGTACGTCGGCCTGCCGGTCGCCATGGGGACGGACGGGTTCTCCGCCTCGGACTTCGGTACCGCGATCGCCGTCAACGGTGTGCTGATCGTGGCGCTCCAGATCCCGGTCACGCGCTTCATCCAGTACCGCGATCCGCGCAAGCTGCTCATCATCTCGTCGCTGCTCGCGGGGTACGGATTCGGGCTGACCGCGTTCGCCGGATCGATCGCCGCGTACGCGCTGACGGTCTGCGTGTGGACCCTCGCCGAGATCGTCAACGCACCGACACAGACGGGCCTGGTCGTGCAGCTGTCGCCCGCCCAGGGGCGAGGCCGCTACCAGGGGATGTACACGATGTCCTGGTCGGCGGCGGCCCTGGTCGCGCCGCTCATGTCCGGTTTCGTGATCGACCGGTACGGCGCCGAGTGGCTCTGGGGAGCCTGCGCCGTACTGGGCACGGTCGCGGCTGCGGGCTACTGGCTGCTGACGCGGAACCTGCCGCAGGAGTACGCGGCGGGGGAGGTGACGGTCGTGGAGAGCGGGTCTCCCACGGCGGCCACCGCCAAGGCCGAGCTGCCCACCGGCTGAGCGGCGGCATCACCCGCACCGCACCCCGCCGCACTCCTGGGCCCGCACCGCCCCGCGACGGAAGCCTCCGTCGCGGGGCGCACGCGCCTGTCCGTCAGCCGGAGCAGCCGCCGCACTGGCACGGGCCGCCCGACTGGCAGCCGCACCCGCAGCCCGACCCGCAGCCGCAAGCGGCGAGCACAGACAGGTGCACCACTTCGGTCGGTGCCTCCGGCTGGGGTTCGTTGACGGGGGAATCGGCCATGCTTCCTCCTCAGGGCGTACGCGCTCACGAGGGCGTACGGACATGGTGTGCCGCCCCCAGCCCATTGCATGCCCACTCCTGCGGGCGCATCAACGGCGCACACATAGAGAACAAGTGTGCGACCCGCGCACCCGGCAGAGCGCACGGGGCGCGGGGCACCCGCTCCGCGCCGGGCCCGGAGCCGCCGTCTGGGGAGCTACGCGCTCTCCACCGGACCCGGAGTCGCCGCCTGGAGGTCGTCGGCGTGCTCGCCGGTGACGAGGTAGACGACCCGCTTGGCCACCGACACCGCGTGGTCGGCGAAACGCTCGTAGTAACGCCCGAGCAGCGTCACGTCGACGGCCGTCTCGATGCCGTGCTTCCAGCGGTCGTCCATCAGGTGCTGGAACAGCGTGCGGTGCAGCAGGTCCATCTCGTCGTCGTCCTGCTCCAGCTGAAGCGCCAGGTCGACGTCCTTCGTGATGATGACCTCGGCGGCCTTCGCCATCAGGCGCTGTGCCAGCTGCCCCATCTCCAGGATGGTGGCGTGCAGGTCGTGAGGCACCGCCGTCTGCGGGAAGCGCAGCCGGGCCAGCTTGGCGACGTGCTGGGCCAGGTCGCCCGAGCGCTCCAGGTCGGCGCTCATCCGCAGCGAGGTGACGACGATCCGCAGATCGGTCGCCACCGGCTGCTGGCGGGCGAGGAGCGCGATGGCGCGTGCCTCCAGGTCGTGCTGCAGGTCGTCGACCTTCTGGTCCGCGGCGATGACACTCTCCGCGAGCTTCAGGTCGGCGTCGAGCATGGACGTGGTGGCCCGCCCGATCGCGGAGCCGACGAGCCGGGCCATCTCGACCAGGCCCTCGCCGATCGAATCGAGTTCCTCGTGGTAAGCGTCGCGCATGGAAGTCCCTCTCCAGTTCCTTACTGAGGCCGGGGTCTCTTGGACCGACCCCCACGCTCCCACGGTGCGGGGGGAACGCGTCGGTATCCGACCGCGGAAGTGAACCGGTACTTGCTCCTCGGTGAACTCTGGGCGACGAGTGTTCGAGATGGCACCCGGATGGCTGGGAGAGAGTTGCCGACCCCGCATAACCTTGAAGCATGGACGTGAACGCGGCGGTCGCCGCAGCTGCCGCGATCGCCGGGTTGTTGACCGGTGTGATCGCCATGCTGGCGTTCCGCTGGAGCGAGCGCGAACAGAACAGACCCACGCGCACGTCACTGCGGCCCGACAACAACGCGGCACTGCCCCCCGGAGTGGACACCGTCCTCTCCGTACTCAGCTCGTCCGCCGTCGTCCTCGACGAGAGCGACAGCGTCGTCAAGGCCAGCTCCGCCGCGTACGCGCTGGGTCTGGTCCGCGGCGGCCGGCTCTCCGTCGACGCCATGCTCCACATGGCCAGGGACACCCGCAGGGACGGAGAGATACGCCAGGTCGAGCTGGACCTCCCACGGCGCGGTACGGGGCGTGGCGAGGCGCTCGCCGTGTCCGCCCGGGTCGCCCCGCTGGGCTCGCGCCTGGTGCTGCTGCTGGTCGAGGACCTCACAGAGGCCCGCCGCATAGAGGCGGTACGACGTGACTTCGTCGCCAACGTCAGCCATGAACTCAAGACCCCCACCGGCGCGCTCTCCCTGCTCTCCGAGGCCGTCATGGACGCTTCGGACGACCCGGAGGCGGTGGAGCGGTTCGCCGGACGGATGCAGATCGAGGCGACCCGGCTCACCAACCTCGTACAGGAACTCATCGACCTCTCCCGGGTACAGAACGACGACCCGCTGGAGGACGCCGAGCCCGTCCGGGTGGAAGAACTGGTCGACGAGGCCATCGACCGTTGCCGCCAGCAGGCCGGCTCGAAGCAGATCACCATGGCATCGGGCGGCACCGAGGACCTCTTCATCTGGGGAAACCGCGGCCAGCTCGCCGCGGCGCTCGGCAATCTCGTCGAGAACGCCGTCAACTACAGCCCCGCCCGTACACGCGTCGGGATCGCCGCCCGCCGCATCGTGGCACCCGGCGGGGATCTGATCGAGATAGCCGTGACCGACCAGGGCATCGGCATCTCCGAAAAGGACCGCGAACGGGTCTTCGAGCGGTTCTACCGCGTCGATCCCGCCCGGTCGCGGGCCACCGGTGGCACCGGTCTCGGCCTCGCCATCGTCAAGCACGTGGCCGCCTCGCACGGCGGGGAGGTCACGGTCTGGAGCTCTGAGGGCCAGGGCTCCACCTTCACCCTGCGACTGCCCGAATCGGGCGTCGTACGGGAGCGCACCACCGGCGGACCGCTTATCGTCAACGGTGACGACGAGGGACCGTTCGAGACCGACTCCTTTGAACCATTCCCTGCCCCGGAGGCTCTTCCGTGACCCGAGTGCTTGTCGTCGAGGATGAGGAATCCTTCAGCGACGCCCTGTCCTACATGCTGCGCAAGGAAGGCTTCGAGGTCGCCATCGCGGCGACCGGCCCCGATGGGCTCGACGAGTTCGAGCGCAACGGCGCCGACCTCGTCCTGCTCGACCTGATGCTGCCGGGCCTGCCCGGTACCGAGGTCTGCCGTCAGCTGCGCGTCAAGTCCAACGTTCCCGTGATCATGGTCACCGCCAAGGACAGTGAGATCGACAAGGTCGTCGGGCTGGAAATAGGAGCCGACGACTATGTGACCAAGCCCTTCTCCTCGCGCGAACTGGTCGCCCGCATCCGTGCGGTCCTGCGCCGCCGCGGGGAGCCGGAGGAGGTCGCCCCGGCCGCCCTGGAGGCGGGCCCCGTGCGGATGGACGTGGACCGTCACGTGGTCACCGTCTCAGGCGGCAAGGTCGACCTGCCGCTGAAGGAGTTCGACCTGCTGGAGATGCTGCTGCGCAACGCGGGCCGCGTGCTCACCCGTATGCAGCTGATCGACCGGGTCTGGGGCGCTGACTACGTCGGCGACACCAAGACCCTCGACGTCCACGTCAAGCGCCTGCGCGCCAAGATCGAGCCGGACCCGGGGGCGCCGCGCTACCTGGTGACGGTGCGCGGCCTGGGCTACAAGTTCGAGCCGTAAACCGGCAGCTGAGCGAGTCGGCTGAACCGAGTACGCAGCGGTACGTAAAGGGGCGCCTCCCGGCGGGGAGGCGCCCCTTTCACATGTGCGTACGTGGGGTCAGTGACCCGTCGCCGCGGTTTCCGAGGCGGGCGCCCCGGCGTCCGGGCTCGCCGAACCGGTCACCGGCTCCGTCGGCGTCCCGGACGGAGCGCCCGGCGTCGCCGAGGCCGCACCCGAAGGCGTCCGGGAGGGCGTGGGCTTCGCCTGCGCGGGCAGCGAGCTCGGGCCGAAGCCCTTGAAGAAGCTCGTCGCCGTGACGACGGTGGCACCGAGTTCGACGTCGCCGGTCTCGCTGAACTTGAAGACGACCGTCTGGACGTCACCGTTGCGAGCGGCCTCGTGGCCCTTCTCGATCACGGCGGCGGCGTTGCCCTTTCCGCCGAGCATGACCGAGCCGCCGGCCGGCACGACGACCGGACCCTTGCCCTTGGCGGCGTGGAGCTTCACCGGGGCGTCGCTGCCCGGCAGCGTGACGGCCTCCAGGACCTCACGCTTGGTGCCGTTGTTGAACACCAGGGCGGAGACGACTGCCGGCCCCTCGGCCCCGTGCTCGGGCTGAGTGATGACATTCGCGTTCTGGATCTTGATGTTGTCGACGGCAGCGGCTGCGTTGTCCGGCCTGACCTGGAGCGTCTGCGCGTCGTTGCCCGCGCTGCACGCGGACATCGAGGCGATCGAGAACACGATGGCAGTGGCGGCGAGGGCGCCGTGTCGAAGGCTGCGGCTCACGGCGGCGGCAACTCCTTGAACAGTCGGAGGGCGAGCGACGTAAAGCCGCCCTAAGTGTGTGTCAGCGCGCTCAGGTTACCGAGCCGCGCTCGCTGCCCCGCACCCGACCCGCCTCCTGCGGCACATGAGCACGGCCCGTGTGCCGTGCTCGCGGCGATTCACCGCCCGTTCGCATAACCCCGGTGATCAATTTCCGGGGCATGGCGCATTCCGCGCACATAATCCTCACGCGAGGCGAACGCTTGCGGTCGTTGATCAATTTCATTGGCCATCGACCGCATACCTCCGTACGGGTGATCGATCTCCGAACGGCCTACGGAAAGTTCATCATCCAGAACCCGGCAAAACGGGACGTTCGCCACCTTCGGAGCTGGTTCCAGGGGATGTGGCGCCTGCGTTTCACCTCGGCCGCACAGCCGCTCCGACCTGCGAATACCGCGTTACGGAAGCCTCCCGCAGCACGTTCCTGTTGCTGTTGTCAAGCCCCGAGATGTGCCCTGACCTGCGAAAACGCCATTCAGGAGAAGCTGTTCTCGTGTTACTCTGGATAGCCACGGAAGGGGTACCTGTCACATGACGTTCAAGGTTGGCGACACCGTGGTCTATCCCCATCACGGGGCCGCGCTGATCGAGGCAATTGAGACTCGCCAGATCAAAGGCGTGGACAAGACCTACTTGGTGCTCAAGGTCGCCCAGGGTGACTTGACGGTTCGTGTCCCGGCGGACAACGCGGAGTTCGTCGGAGTGCGCGACGTGGTCGGGCAAGAGGGCCTGGACCGGGTCTTCGAGGTGCTGCGCGCACCGTACGCCGAAGAGCCGACGAACTGGTCCCGGCGTTACAAGGCAAATCTCGAGAAGCTCGCCTCCGGCGATGTCATCAAGGTCGCGGAAGTTGTTCGTGACCTGTGGCGTCGTGAGCGCGAGCGCGGTCTTTCCGCAGGTGAAAAGCGCATGCTCGCCAAGGCCCGCCAGATTCTGGTGAGTGAGCTCGCTCTCGCGGAGAACACCAACGAGGACAAGGCCGAGGCTCTGCTCGACGAGGTCCTCGCGTCCTGAAACGGGATCGCACCGGTCGTATGAATGTGCCGCGGTGCCCGCTGACCAGCCGTATTCAGGCTGTGTCGCCGGGCGCTGCGGCATGTTCGGCTCCACGCGTTCCCCATGTCTCCACACGCTCCCCATGTGGAGTCTTTGATCAGCCGTTTTTCACCAGCTCTATTCAGCCATGCGCGCGCATGGAGCGGCCAGTGAGGCTTGTCCGACCGGGTGTCACGGAAGGGGCCCGGTCAAGTCAAGCGTCCCGCCCGGCTCGCTGGGGCCATACCCATGTCGGCCGTGGAAACAAACCTGCCGAAGCTTCGGAGTGCAACCGATGTCACCGATGTCACCGACGCCTGACGAATCGCGCCCTCCCCGCACCGCCGCGGTGATCCCCGCAGCCGGCCGGGGAGTACGTCTCGGGCCGGGCGCCCCCAAGGCGCTCCGCGCCCTCGGCGGGACGCCGATGCTGATCCACGCGGTCCGGGCCATGGCGGCGTCCCGCGCCGTCAGCCTGGTCGTCGTGGTCGCCCCGCCGGACGGCGCGCCGGAGGTGAAGAACCTCCTCGACGAACACTCCCTGCCCGAGCGCACCGACTATCTCGTGGTGCCCGGCGGCGAAACCCGCCAGGAATCGGTCAGGCTCGGCCTCGACGCCCTCCCCGCCGACATCGCCGTCGTCCTCGTCCACGACGCGGCCCGCCCGCTCGTGCCGGTCGACACCGTGGACGCGGTGGTCGAGGCCGTACGCGACGGTGCGCCCGCCGTCGTACCCGCCCTGCAGCTCACCGACACCGTCAAGGAGGTCGAGCCCGGGCCCCGGGGAGCACCGGAGCCGGTCCTCGCCACTCCCGTACGAGCCCGGCTGCGCGCCGTGCAGACGCCGCAGGGCTTCGACCGAGAGACGCTGGTCCGCGCCCATGCGACGGTCGCCGTCGACGGCGAGGGAGCCACCGACGACGCGGGCATGGTGGAACAGCTCGGGGCACCGGTCGTCGTCGTGCCCGGCCACGAAGAGGCGTTCAAGGTGACCCGGCCCCTCGACCTGCTGCTGGCCGAAGCGGTCCTCGCACGCCGGAGGGCGAACGATGCGTTCTGATTCCCCCTCTTCCGTGATCCCGGCTCCCGTGATCCCCCAGGTCGGGATCGGGACCGATATCCACGCCTTTGAAGAGGGCCGCGAGCTGTGGTGCGCGGGGCTGCTGTGGGAGGGCGAGGGCCCGGGCCTGGCCGGCCACTCCGACGCGGACGTGGTCGCGCACGCGGCCTGCAACGCACTGTTCTCCGCGGCCGG
The DNA here is from genome assembly GCF_014216315.1 of Streptomyces finlayi. Classification (NCBI taxonomy): domain Bacteria; kingdom Bacillati; phylum Actinomycetota; class Actinomycetes; order Kitasatosporales; family Streptomycetaceae; genus Streptomyces; species Streptomyces finlayi. Next base: position 3,395,096 of record NZ_CP045702.1, on the reverse strand, counting down.
CCTCGGCGACCTGGGGCAGCACTTCGGTACGGGGCGCCCCGAATGGTCCGGCGCCTCAGGTGTCACGCTGCTCACCGAGGCGGCGCGGATCGTACGGTCCTCGGGGTACGAGATCGGCAACGTGGCCGTGCAGGTCGTCGGCGTACGACCGAAGATCGGCAAGCGCCGTGAGGAGGCCCAGAAGGTCCTGGCCGCAGCGGTCGGCGCTCCGGTCTCCCTCTCCGCCGCCACCTCCGACGGCCTCGGCTTCACCGGCCGCGGCGAGGGCCTCGCGGGCATCGCGACGGCGCTGGTGTACCGGACCGCCGGGCCGGGGTCCTCCGCCTGACCGGTGGCGGGTCGGGTGGGGGCCCTGCCCCACCCTCTTGGGCGGAAACCTGCACTCCCCGGCGGCGGCGCGGGCACTGAGCGCTACAGACACGGACCCGGCAGCCACCCTGGTCACCCCCGGTGACACGGACCGCTCGCACCCTCCGGCCGGTCCCGGGCGGTGCAGGAGGGTCCCCGCAGGGTGACGGACGGAAACCCGGTTACGCATACGTTCCCGCCGAACGTTCGTCGCCTGCGGAGACACTCCGGACGGGCCCCGGAGCACCCCCCACGGGGCCATCGCAAGGCCGTCGCGCCCCAACCCGGCCCCGCCGTCGCTTGAGGACAGAACCCGCGCCCAGGGGCCGGGTGTCACGAACCCCCCCGGGCGAGGCACACGCACGGGTGCGGGCCCACTACCCTTGAGGCGTGACTATTCGCCTGCATGACACCAGCGCCCGGAAGATCCGTGATTTCGTTCCGCTCACAGCGGGCTGTGTCTCGATCTACCTCTGTGGCGCGACTGTCCAGGCCGCCCCGCACATCGGACACATCCGGTCGGGCCTCAACTTCGACATCATGCGCCGCTGGTTCGAGTACCGCGGCTACGACGTCACGTTCATCCGCAACGTCACCGACATCGACGACAAGATCATCAAGAAGTCGGCCGAACAGGGCCGCCCCTGGTGGTCGATCGGGTACGAGAACGAGCGCGCGTTCAACAGCGGTTACGACGCGCTCGGCTGCCTCCCGCCCACGTACGAACCGCGCGCCACCGGTCACGTCACCGAGATGGTCGAGATGATGCGCGGCCTCATCGAGCGCGGTCACGCCTACGAGTCCGACGGCAACGTCTACTTCGACGTACGGTCCCACCCCGGCTACCTGGAGCTCTCCAACCAGGAGCTGGACGATCTGCGCCAGCCGTCAGGCGAGGGCGAGACCGGTAAGCGCGACCAGCGCGACTTCGCCATGTGGAAGGCCGCCAAGCCCGGCGAGCCCAGCTGGGAGACCCCCTGGGGCCGCGGCCGTCCCGGCTGGCACCTGGAGTGCTCCGCCATGGCGCACAAGTACCTCGGCGCCGCCTTCGACATCCACGGCGGCGGCCTCGACCTGGTCTTCCCGCACCACGAGAACGAGATCGCCCAGGCCAAGGCGTTCGGCGACACGTTCGCGAACTACTGGGTGCACAACGGCTGGGTCACCATGGCCGGCGAGAAGATGTCGAAGTCGCTCGGCAACTCCGTGCTGGTCAGCGAGATGCTCGGCGCCTGGCGCCCCATCGTGCTGCGGTACTACCTCGGCACCCCGCACTACCGGTCGATGATCGAGTACAGCGAGGAGGCACTGCGCGACGCGGAGTCCGCGTTCGCGCGGATCGAGGGCTTCGTGCGGCGCGTCTCCGAGAAGGCGGGGGAGACGGTCGAGCCCTCCGCCGAGGTGCCGCCCGCGTTCGCCGAGGCGATGGACGACGACCTGGGAGTCCCGCAGGCGCTCGCGATCGTCCACACCACGGTCCGCCAGGGCAACTCCGCCCTCGCGGCCGACGACAAGGAAGCCGCTGTCGCCCGCCTCGCGGAGGTGCGTGCCATGCTCGGAGTCCTCGGCCTCGACCCGCTCGACCCGCACTGGGCGGGCGAGAGCGACCGCGGCGAGGACCTCCACGGTGTCGTCGACACGCTCGTACGCCTCGTTCTCGATCAGCGCCAGTCGGCGCGGGACCGCAAGGACTGGGCAGCGGCCGACGCGATCCGCGACCAGCTCAACCAGTCCGGTCTCGTCATCGAGGACAGCCCCAGCGGTCCCCGATGGACCCTCGGGCCGCGCTAGCAGGCTCCTCCGCACCGGTCTGACCGGCGCAAATGTGCCGTCCGGGGTTCCGGGCGGCACACTTTCACTTGAAGACATATTTCTGAAGCAACGAAACAGGTAGGTCATGGCCGGGAACAGCCAGCGCAGGAACCGCCGCACGTCCAACAAGAAGGGCATGCAGGTCGGCAGCGGTGGTCAGCGACGCCGTGGTCTCGAAGGCAAGGGACCGACGCCGCCCGCCGAGGCCCGTAAGAAGCACAAGAAGAACCGCATCGCGACCGCCAAGGCCAAGCAGGCGGCCGTCCGCCGCCCGGCTCCCCGCCGCGGTGGCGCCAAGGGCACGTCCGAGATGGTCGTCGGCCGTAACCCGGTGTTCGAGGCGCTGCGTGACGGGGTCCCCGCGACCACGCTCTACGTCCAGCAGTACATCGACAACGACGAGCGGGTGCGCGAGGCGCTCCAGCTCGCGGGCGCACGCGGCAACATCAACCTGATGGAGGCCCCGCGCCCCGAGCTGGACCGGATGACGAACGGCCTGAACCACCAGGGCCTCGTCCTCCAGGTCCCGCCGTACGAGTACGCGCACCCGGAGGACCTCACCACCGCCGCGTACGACAACGGCGAGGACCCGCTGATCGTCGCCCTCGACGGCGTCACGGACCCGCGCAACCTCGGTGCGATCGTCCGCTCGGTGTCCGCGTTCGGCGGCCACGGCGTGGTCGTGCCGGAGCGCCGCGCGGCCGGTATGACGGCCGGTGCCTGGAAGTCCTCCGCCGGTACGGCGGCCCGTACCCCGGTCTCCCGTGTCACCAACCTGACGCGGGCCCTGGAGGGCTACCAGAAGGCCGGTATCACGGTCGTGGGCCTGGCGGCCGACGGCGAGCACACGGTCGAGGACCTGGAGGCCCTGGCGGGCCCGGTCGTCATCGTGATCGGCAGCGAGGGCAAGGGTCTGGGCCGGCTCGTCGGCGAGACCTGTGACTACCGCGTGCGGATCTCGATGCCGGGCGGCGCCGAGTCCCTGAACGCCGGTGTCGCGGCGGGCATCGTGCTGTACGAGGTGGCGCGCCGCCGGGCGTGACCCTCCCGCCCGGCCGGGCGGGGCGCCCTCGGTGCCCCGTCGGCCACCGGTGCGCCGCCGTTCACCTGTGCGGCCGGGTGGCGCGTGGGCTCGCTGCCGGCACAGGGCCCAACTGTGCGGACTCGCGGGGCCAGTTGAGCCAGTTCACGTACGAGAGGTGAACAAAGGTTCTGGTGGAACCGAGTTTGGCCGGATCTTGACGGGTCTCGGACACTTCGGGTGCGTCAAGGCAGTGTCCTAAACACACATCACTCGGTTAGATGAGTGTGGACACCAGAACGCCTCGGTTCGACGAACAACCCGCCCTGAGCATGACCAAGGTGGACTGCGACCCCGCGCAGGTCATCGTCAATCACGCCAGCTTCCGGGTGCAGCTCGCCCCGGGGCAGCGTGCACGGCTGCTCGGTGGCACCGCCGACACGGCCCGGATTCCCGCCATGAGCGGTGCCGCGGGCCGTCGCAGGAAGGCGCCCGTCGTCTGGAGCGGCAGGTCCGAGCCGGGTGATCCCGGTGCCGGCGGACTCCTCCAGGCCGTACGGAACTCCACCGCGGGCCGGCTCGAGGGAGGGCTGGGCACAGCGCTCTCCGACGGGCACGCGGCGGGCGCCACGCAGGTCATCCCGCGGATCGAAGAGACCCAGGCCAACCCCGTACTCATCGCCCCGCAGCGCGAACGGGGCCGCGGCGGGCCGCTGTTGCCCCCGATGCGGCAGGCGGTCGGCGCCTACGACCAGGTCGACACCGGTCCGGATGACCGGTACGACGAGGAGGAGGAGGCGAACGGCACCGCGCAGGAGCGGCGCCATGGCAACGACGCCGTCCGGCACGCCTATTACCCGGGCCGCCGGATGAACCTCGGGGTCGTTCTTCTCCCGATGCGCGTCTTCCTCGGCTTCATCACCATCTACGCGGGCATGGGCAAGCTCTGCGACCCCGTCTACTTCGACGGCGGCGACCGGGGCTCGATGGTCAAGTGGCTGACCTCGCTGCACCCCTGGGCCCTCGCGGAACCGCTCCGCGACTTCGCACTCTCCCACCCCGTCGGCGCCGGACTCACCGTCGCCTTCCTTCAGGTCGTCGTCGGCGTCCTGACTGTTTTCGGCCTCTGGCAGCGTGTCGCCGCCTCGGTCGGGGCGTTGCTCTCCGCAGCTCTCCTGGTCACGGTCAGCTGGCGCACCGTCGCCGCCTACGACGCGCCCGACATCATCTATCTGGCCGCCTGGAGCCCGCTGATCATCGCGGGCGCCCCGGTCTACTCCGTCGACGGACGTCTCGCAGGAGAGGCGTGGCGCAAGCTCGGCCCGCGCTCCACGATCTGGGAACTGCGCGGCCGTGTGCTGCGTCGCGGCACGGTCATCGCCACCGTGGTCGTCGGTCTGACCCTGCTGGTCGGCTCCCTGCTGGGCGGCGCGGTCCGCTCCAGCGAGGTCGTGACCGTACCGGGTCCGCACGACTACCCGACGAACCAGCTTCCCGGCTCCCCGCTTCCCCGGGAGTCCACCGGCAAGGGCCAGGCGTCGCGCACCCCGGACGAGCGGCAGCCCTCGCCGTCCCGTTCCGGCGCGGCCACGACGCCTTCGGCGGAGCAGACCACACCCGGCGCGGGCACCGTCCCCGAGTCCGGGCAGACCTCCGGAGCGGGGCAGCCCAGCCAGACGCGGGGGGTCACCCAGCAGGAGGCGCCCCCGCAGCAGACCACCCCGCAGGAGCCGCCCCCGACGGCCAGCGCGGGGCCGACGTCCTCCGGCTCGGCCGCCACCGGCGGCACCGGCGGCACCGGCGAAGCCCCGGGCGGTACGGACGGCGGCACCACCGGCGGCACCACGGGTGGCAGCGGTGGGCGCAACCCGATCGGCGGCCTGCTCGGCTGAGACGGGCGGACCGGGAACGGAAGCGGGCGGACCCGGAACGGAATCAACAGGACCCGGAACGGAATCAGGAGGGGCGGTCACCGGACAACCGGTGACCGCCCCTCCTCGTCTGTCCGCGTACGCACCCGCAGGGCCCCTACGGGCCTGTGTGCGCCCCGAGTTCCTTGGCGGCCTCGGTGAGGTCCTTCGCGGTGTCGATCGCTCGCCAGTAGGCCCCGTGCGGCAGCGGGTAGCCGGCGAGGCGGCGCTCGCGGGCCAGTCCGGGGAACGTCGTCCGCTCGTGGTCGCCCCGCTCGGGCAGCAGTGTGGTGAACGTCGGCGAGAACACGTACACACCGGCGTTGATCAGGTAGGGCGAGGGCGGCGACTCGATGAAGTCGGTGATGTGCCCGAACGCGTCCGTCTCCACGGCGCCCCACGGAATCCGGGGGCGGGCGAGGGCGAGCGTGGCGATGGCGTCGCGTTCGGCGTGGAAGGCGGCCATCTCGCGCAGCGAGAAGCGCGTCCAGATGTCGCCGTTGGACGCGTACCAGGGCTGGTCCGGTTCGGGTAGCCGGGCGGCGGCGTACTTGAGGCCGCCGCCGCGCCCCAGGGGCTCGGTCTCCACGACCGTCGTCACGTTCAGCGGCAGATCGGCCGAGGCCAGCCATTCCTGGAGCACCTCGGCGAGATGGCCGCACGAGACCACGGCGTCCGTGACGCCCTCGGCGGCCAGCCAGGACAGCTGATGGCCGATGATCGGGGTCCCGGTCCCGGGGATCTCGACCATCGGCTTGGGGCGGTCATCGGTGTACGGGCGCAGCCGCGTGCCCTGGCCACCTGCCAGGATCACGGCCTGTGTCGGATACGTATGCATGCGAGGCACGATATGCCGTGCCCGCGTGTCGGCGGTCAGCTGAACTGGGCGATGCCCGAGGCGAACGAGGTGTCGCAGACCGGGCGGGAGAAACGGTGGGCGCGCGTCGGGCCGTACTGCTCGACCGCGGCCTTGCCCAGCGACCTCGCGATGGACATGCAGTGCCGGGCGAGGGAGGGCCGGGCCTCGACGGCGCGCTGGAGGCCCGTCAGCGCGACGGCCGGGTCCTTTTCCTGGAGCTCGACGAGCAGCTTCTCGCGCAGGACGTCCTGCGGGGTACGCGCCTTGGCGGGCTGCTTGGAAACGGTCTCCGATGCCGCGGTCAGCAGCTGGGACTCGGGGGTGGCCGCCGCCCACGGCACGCGGGTCACCGCGAGGGTCCCGGAGAGGACCATGACGACAGGCAGGACGAGAGCGAGAGTTCGGCCGATGCGGCGCGCGGTGTGGGTCACGCAGGCGAGCGTAGCGGTCAGTGATGTTATGGCGACATTTCGTCACCCTTGAGAGGGATGGTTCGAGGAGTCCTTTCGAATCCCCGGTTGACGAGCATGGGTGAAATGCCTGGTGTGCCGGGGTATTTGTCGGCGGCCGGGATCGAAACCCCAAACATCACGCGCCACGCAAACGGCCCCCGCACCCGGGTGATGCCGGGTGCGGGGGCCGTGAGGGCGGTGCGGCGTCAGTCGGTGTGGCGTCAGTCGGTGAGGCGCTCACCGGTCGAGGTCGCGAAGACGTGCAGCTCGTCCGGGCGCGGCACGACGTGCAGCTCGGTGCCCTTCTCCGGAACGGCGCGTCCGCCGACGCGGACGACCAGGTCCTTGTCCTCGCCGTCGACGCGGGAGGAGCCGTAGACGAAGCCGTCGGCGCCGAGCTCCTCGACGACGTTGACCGAGACGGCCAGGCCGGCCGGGGCGTCGGACGAGTCCTTGGTGAGGGTCTTCGCCGCCGCGCCACCGTGCTCGACGATGTCGAAGTGCTCCGGGCGGATGCCGACCGTGACGGTCGTGTCGCCGCGGTCTGCGGCGGCGCTGAGCGCGGCACGGGAGACCGGGACGACGCTGTTGCCGAACTTCACGCCACCGTCGGTGATCGGGACCTCGATGAGGTTCATCGCGGGGGAGCCGATGAAGCCGGCGACGAAGAGGTTCGCGGGGCGGTCGTACATGTTGCGCGGCGAGTCGACCTGCTGGAGCAGCCCGTCCTTGAGGACCGCGACGCGGTCGCCCATGGTGAGGGCCTCGACCTGGTCGTGGGTGACGTACACCGTGGTGATGCCCAGGCGGCGCTGGAGGGAGGCGATCTGCGTACGCGTCGAGACGCGGAGCTTGGCGTCGAGGTTCGAGAGCGGCTCGTCCATGAGGAAGACCTGCGGCTCACGGACGATGGCGCGGCCCATCGCCACACGCTGGCGCTGACCACCGGAGAGCGCCTTCGGCTTGCGGTCCAGGTACTCGGTGAGGTCGAGCATCTTGGCGGCCTCTTCGACCTTCGCCCGGATCTCGGTCTTGTTCACACCGGCGATCTTGAGCGCGAAGCCCATGTTGTCCGCGACGGACATGTGCGGGTAGAGCGCGTAGTTCTGGAACACCATGGCGATGTCCCGGTCCTTGGGCGGCAGGTGCGTGACGTCGCGGTCACCGATGCGGATGGCACCGCCGTTGACGTCCTCAAGACCCGCGAGCATGCGCAGGGAGGTCGACTTGCCACAACCGGAGGGACCGACGAGGACGAGGAACTCGCCGTCCTCGATGTCGATCTCGAGCTGGTCCACGGCAGGCTTGGTGGAGCCGGGGTAGACGCGGGACGCCTTGTCGAACGTGACAGAAGCCATGGCGGTACATCTCCTCAACCGGCAGGAACGTGCCGGACGATCCGAGTATGGGAGTGGTCTGGTCCACCGGAGTGAACCTTCCGCGACGCTACCTGGCCATGTCGAATCTGTCAGTAGTCCAGAACACTCGAATACCCCGTCCGCTCCGGGCCGGGTCGTTGGTTACACTGCTCCGGAATGCCTCCTTAGCTCAGCTGGCCAGAGCAACGCACTTGTAATGCGTAGGTCATCGGTTCGAATCCGATAGGGGGCTCAACGGAACCCCAGGTCACATAGCTCGTGACCTGGGGTTTTCTGTCGCTCGGGGCCTGGTGTGCCAGAGGGCGGGGACGCCGGGGGGAGGGCCTGCGTGAGCAGTGTGTGAGCGCTGCGTGAGCGGAGCGGCCCCACGGTCTACCCGGTGGGCTTCCGGGCTCCGCCCTTCTTCTTGCTCTTGGTCCGATCCCGGTCTTTCATTGCGGCGGGTCCGCGTGGGCCAACCGATCTGATTCCTACGCACCGAGACCGAGCAACAGCGATCCCAGTTGGCTGAGTGCTTGGGGCTCCCGTCCGTTGCACCCACTGCTTGCCGCTGGCATCGACTCAACAGCACGTCTTCGTGAAGAGACTCAGCGTGACCGCCGCGCGTTGATCCAGAAAATTCGCAGCGGGGCTGAGAACTCTCGGCTGGAGAACCTGCCGGGGATCGGCGGCCTTGAGACGTGGCTGCCGAGGTGAGCAATGGCCCGAGCTGACGGTCATCGATGCCTCTTCCTTGATCAGGAGTTACACCGATCGTGATCGTTTTACAGTCCCTCCGACCCCGCTCGGGGCGACGTTCGCGGAGTACGGGCGGATCGCCAAGACCGAGCGCATGCTGCGGGTGGCCCGAACGAGGTGCTGTGCAGCCTGAGCTGCCACTGGGATACCTGGGGCGTGGTGTCAGAGGGTGGCCTGCGGGTGTGCGGGGCTGAGGTAGTGGACGGTGCTCTGGGCGGAGTGTTCGGTGAGCAGGTCCTGCAATGCGTCGGCGGCAATGGTCAGGAGGTGGCCGTTGCGGGTGGCGTGGAGGGTTTCCAGGACGAAGGCGACGTGGGTGGAGTCCTCGGTGACGCGGGTGCGGTGGGCGTCGCGGTGGTTCCAGTGACGGGTGAGGACGTCGGTGGTGTCGGTGTAGACGATCTCGCCGGGCTTGGGGTTTTCGACGGTGTCGGGTTCGCCGAGCGGGGTGAAGGTCTCGGTGCCGTCGGCGTAGCGGATTTCGATGTCGCCGGTGACGTGGTCGAGGTCGAAGGCTCCGGCGGGCAGGCCGTGGCGGACGGAGACGGCGTTGTAGGAGTCGACGGCCGGGCTGATCCGGGGCAGGGTGCCCCTCTTCGCCAGGCGGCGGCCGAGGGCATCGACGCTGGGGCGGATGCGGCGGGGGTTGGTGCCGAAGGAGCGGTAGGCGGTGTGCCACGCCTCGATGCGCGGGTCGCTCTCGTCGGCGGGGGACCAGGTGCCGGCGGCGAGGTCCTGCTCCAGGCCCTCCACGGCGGCAGTGGTGTGGGGCCAGGGCTCGCGGCCGTTCAGGCCGGTGGCGGTGACGACGGCGATGAGGGTGTCGGGGAAGGCGGCAGCGACGTCGGGGCTGATGCGGAAGGCGGTCATCGTGGGAGCAATTCCGTTCTGTGAGCGGTCCGCGGTGCCGCGTTCGGTGACCGGCGGGTGGTGTGGGTGCGCTGATCGACGGGCTTGTGGTCGTCGTACTCGAACTTCGCGAGGACCTTGGTGACGTCCAGGCGCAGGCCGCCGATGCCGGGCAGCATCCGGCCGTAGGGCGGCTGTGCGGCGTAGTAGCTGGTGGGGACGCCATCGCGGGAATCCCAGTCGGCGGGCTGGGCCTGAGCGTCTGGGCGCTGATGTCCGGTCGTTGAATGCCGGAGCTCGAAGAGCCCCCGGATGAGCAGGACGATGGGCAAGCGGCACGACAGAGGCTCCATCCGGGAACGGATGGTGCCTCTGATCCCGAGCATCCGGATCAGCCCAGGAGGCGTCCTGCGGCGGACTCCCGAGCGGACCGCGACTTACGGAGATCACGTGCGACCACCGCCTTCTGCAGCCAGCGGTCGGCTCCGTCGTAGCGTGCCCTGAATGCGCGACGACCGTGCACGGCGAGGTAGTTGTCGACGACCAGCAGGGTGCCCGCTTCCACCACCACGTCCTGCTGCACACGCTCCAGCTCTGTCACCAGCTCCTTGAGTGCCACTTCCGCTTCGACGTCGCCGTCGACGCAGCGCATGAAGAACGGGTCGATGCGCAGGTACGGAGCGTCCCCGGCACCGAAGAGCACGGCGACGGGCTCGGGGTTGTCCCGCATCTCGCGCATCCGCAGCAGTCCAGGGTCATTGGGCCGCTGAACAGCGAGCTGACGCAGGTGCTCGTCGTCGGGCAGAATGTAGAACCGCGGTTCGGACAACACCTGTCGTGTGTCCGCCGACAGTTCCACGTCCTGGACCGAAGCCAGCGTCGTCGGAACCCGGTCGTGGTTGCGGATGCCGAAGAGGGCCAGGTAGTCACAGCGGTAGGGATGAAAAGCGTCCTCGGTGTGCCATTCGAGGAGCACGTCACTGCCGTGTCCGTTCTGCTCGCCTTCGTCGCCGGCGATGGGCAGCACGTTCTGGATCATTCGCCCGGCCTGCAGTGTGGGCCAGCTGAACACTTCGCCGAGGCACTGGCCCATCAACGCCAGAAAGAGCTCTTCTCGGCGGGTACGTCCGGCGGCCGCGGCCTCGGCCCAGTTACCGGGTGTCGGACCGACGGCGTCGTCGTCGACACCGAAGCCGCGCAGCAGGAAGCCGGCAGCTGCGTCATTACGGCGAAATTCCTCCAAGAACCGACGAAGTCCGATCGGTACCTTCGACACCAGCTCCCAGACGTTGTCATAGAACTTCTGCTCGCCGGGATCGTTCTGTGCCACATCAAGGTCGGCGAGCAACTGCTCGAGGGACGATATTTCGTCGGCGGAGAGGTCGTAGCTCAGAATGCCGCGGTACTGACTCATGGGCGCCTCGCTTCTGGTGTCAAATGTTTACTGTCAGTCTTTTAAAGGCCGACGCGCAGGAGGCGATCCTGCTGTTCTTACTGCGTGCTGTCCTCGGGGACCCACCATGAAATGTGATCACCGAGAGAGTCGATCGGCATGACGGCCTTGAACATGTCGTTCTCCAAATTGGCCAGTCGCGCATCGTACGGTTTGCCGACCGCGGCGAAAGCGCACTGGATTCCTGTACGTTGCCGATCGATAAATTTGGCATGCCGCTCGAAAGTGCTGACGGGTTGCAGCAGAAAGTAGGTCCGTTGATCGCCGTAGGTATACCGCGGTGATGTCTCCGGGTAGCAGGGGGCGAAGGAGACCAGAAAGAACAGTTCGCCTTCGATCATCGCGTACCAGCGTTCATCAGGCTGCGGATTATCGGGAATGTATACGCTTGAGAACATCTGGGTGAGCGTGGTGTAGAAGCGTCGAGTGAGATCCGTCAGCGCGTCCAGCGTGATACCGAGCGTCGGCTCTTCGAAGGTTATGATCATGCCGTCGCGTGAGCGCTCGGCGGCCGTGCGGAAGAAGTCCGCGATGACGTCACGGTGCCGCGCCAGCTCATTCTCGACGTCATCGGTACGAATGGTGATCCCAGGCCCCATCTTCGATTGCTTGGCGAAGGGGCAGTACGTCTTCTGCGTGATGTCATCGAAGCTCATTTTTCATTCCCTGCCTTCACTGATTCCGCGACTGCCTGCACCGGTTCGTCATCGGTTGCCGTGACCCGGCAGCCGATAACGTAGAACCACCAGCTGGCCACCACGACGGCGATCAGGACGTAGAACATTGCGGCTGGCACGAAATGCTGGAGCAGAAAACCGCAGAGTATCGGCCCCAGAGCTATGCCGATATGGATGAGATTCTGTGCGCCGAAATAGCTGCCGCGCAGGTTGTCGGGAGCGATGGAGTCGATGAATGTGAACTCCGCGGGCACCAAAACGACCTCGCCAAGGCTGAATATCACCACGGCGATAACGATGATGGCCGCATTCGTGGACAGCGACATCGCGACCAACCCGATAACGAAGGCGCCGATCCCGACGGTCAGCCACTTCAGGAGATTGTCCTGCTTCAGGCGGCTGCCGAGGGCGTACTGGGCGCCGATGACCGTAATGGCGTTGGCGGCGGAAATGTAGGCGACCAGCTTGTAGGCGGTGTCGCGGTCCTCCACCAGGATGAGGTACTGCGACATGAAGGTCAGGAGCGGCCCGTACACCACGATGCTGAGAATTCCACCGATGGTGAAGTAAGTCAGCCGCCGGTCCGCCCCCATCACCTTCAGCACTTGACGGAACGTGGGGGTCTCTTCGTCCTGCTTCTCTGCGCTCTGCTCTTCTGTGCTCTGCTCTGCTGCCCCGGCCGGTGCCGTCCTACCACTGCCGGCGGGCAGGAACCGCTGGCGGAAAATTATCAGAGGCAGCAAGGAGGCGCCAATGACGGTGACACTGAGAATGAACGGACCACCAGGTCCGGCCGCGAGCGCGGCAATGCCAAGGAAGGGACCTACTGCTGCACCTATGTTCTGCAACGAATAGCGCAGAGAAAACACCTTGACGCGGTTCTCGGATGGCACCAGTTCGGAGAGCAGGGCACTGCCGGCAACGCCCATCGACCAGGAGGCGACGTTGGCCATCAGCAGGATGGCCGTAACGGTGACCGGATGGTGGAACACCGTCAGGCTGAGATAGAGCAGTATGAGCGCGAAGTCCAGCACGATGACCAGGTCGACTTTCCTGAACCGGTCCGCGAGATAGCCACCGTAAACGGCCGACAGCGTGCCGACCAGTACGCTTCCACCGATCACATAGCCGATGGTGGCACCGTCCATTCCCACCGTGCCGTACAGATAGATGGGCATGTAGGCCAGGACCGCGAAGGAGCTCAGGCTTCGCGCGGCAGCGGAGGCCAGCAGGACCTTCATCGCGAACGGGAGTCCACGAACCATCGTCAGAAAATTCTTCATCCGTGTTCCCCTGCCGCGATCGTTTCGAGCGTACCGATGATGGATGCCTTGATGTCGTTGATTTGGTCGTCGTCGAACACATGAGGGTGGTATCCGACGGTGAATTGGATTTGTCGGCCCGGAGTTACCGTGATGCCGAGCGGGTAATGCGGAAGCCCCTCCGCACCGTCTACCAGTTCACGCACCTGCAGTCCGTCGGTCTCGCTCTCCTTGAGGGAATCTGCGGGGTAGCTCTGGAACACGTAGCAGGCGTCGAACAGTTCACCTGCCCCGAACAGTCGCTGAATTTCGCTTAGTTCGAGGGAGCGGTGCGGGAGTATGTCCAGCTGCGATTCCTGGACTCGAGCCATGGTTGTGCCGATGGATTCGCCTGACTGGATGCGCACGCGCAGCGGCACGGTGTTGAGCAGCAGCCCGACCATGGCCTCGACGCCGTCGAGTTCAGCCGGCCGTTCGGAGACGGTGTTGCCGAACAGCACGTCATCGCGCCCAGTGAGACGGCCGAGCGCGATGCCCCACGCCGTTTGGAGGGCCGTGTTGAGAGTGATCCCGGCCTGTGCGCACCGGTGCTGCAGTGAACCGGTCAGCTCCGGTGTCAGCGTGACACCCATGGTGCGCAGCGAGACGTCCGGCGCCGGCCTGGCGGCATGGACCCTGGTCGGGCCATCGACGTCCGTCAGATAGCTTCGCCACGCCGACACCGCGGCATCACGGTCGCACGAAGCGAGCCACGCCAGGTAGTCACGGAAGGGCGGCGCCGCCGGCAGCCGCTCGCCGCGGTACAGGGCGAACAGTTCCTGCCACACCAGCGAGTTCGACCAGCCGTCGAGCAGGATGTGGTGGTCTTCGACGAGCAGCCGATGCCGTTCCGTGCCAAGGCGCAGCAGGGTGAAGCGCATCAGCACGGGCGTCGACAGGTCGAACTGTCGGCCCCGCTCCGCAGCGAGGATCTCCGCCTCCCGGCACTCCTGCTCCGCTGGTGCGAGCGGGGACAGATCGTGCGTGATCCACGGCACCTCCACCTGTTCCTGCACCACCTGCACCGGGGCCTGAACGCCTCTGTGGGTGAAGCCGGCGCGCAGGTTGGGGTGTCTCATCAGGAGTGCGTGCACTGCCTGTCGCAGTCGCTCGGTGTCCAGCGGTCCGTCCAGGTCGAACAGGCTCTGTCTCTGATAAGGGTCAGGGCCGTGGTGGTCGGCGGCGGTATACAGCAGGAAGCCCTGCTGGAGTGGGGTGAGCGGCAGGATGTCGCAGAGGCCGGGATAGTCGGTCTCCAACTGGTTGATGGTCGACTGCTTGACATCGACCAAAGCGATGTCCGAAGGAGTCAGCCCACCGAGCTCCGGATGCTTCACGAGGTCTGCCAGCGCGACCAGGAAGGTCACCCACCGGTCAGCGAGCGCCCCCACGGCGGCTTCGGTGAACCGTGTGGCGTCCCAGGACCAGATGGTGTCCAGAGCCATGCCGTCATCGGCCGGCCGGACATCGATGCTGAGAGCGGGTTCCGTACCGTCGTTCCCGAAAAGCACGTTGCTGTTGGCACGGGCCGTACCGGCGGGCATCACTCGGAAGCGCACGTGTGAAGCCCCGTACGAGGACAGCCGCTGCGCGGCAGCGGGGTCGGTGAGCAGCGCGGAGTAGTTCCGGCCGGCCTCCGGTACGGCGCGTACCTGCTCCTTGACCCGCTTGAGCACACGCGCCAGCTCCTGCGGTTCGGCCAGAGCCTTGTCCAGGTCCGGGGCGCCCGGATTGAGACGCACCGGGTGCGCGGTCGGCGAGCCCGCCGTTGCCAGGTCGAGTCGCAGCCAGGCTCCGGCCCCAGGCAGCCGCGTACGGCGCCACTCGATGAGCACCGGAGCCAGCGCGGCCACCGCGATGTGCTCGGGGCCGCAGCGGTACAGGCTCGGCAGGCCGGTCAGCAGCCGCTCGGCGTCCTTGCCGACAACGCGCCGGGTGATGCGCCCCCGGCCCACGGCGGGTGAGGCGTCGGACACCGGGTAGGCCGGATCGGGAGTCCGCAGGATCTTCTCCCAGGCATCGACGTCCACGGCCGCGCCGTCGTCCGCCGGGTGCGCCTCGGCGTGCTGAGCTGCCCGGGCCACCAGAGCCTCGACCGTCTGCTCGTGGAACACATCGCGCGGGGTGATCCGAAAGCCCTCCGCGCGTGCCCTGCTGACGAGTTGGATGGACCGGATGCTGTCGCCGCCGAGGTCGAAGAAGCGGTCGTCGGCGCCGACCGCCGCCAGGCCGAGCACGTCGGCGAAGAGTGCCGCCATCGTTGCTTCCTGCGGCGTGGCCGGCGGCCGTCCCGCCCGGGACTCGAACTCGGGTGCGGGCAACTGCCGGGTGTCCAGCTTGCCGTTCGGCGTCAGCGGCAACGCGTCGAGTACGACGACGGCGGCGGGCACCATGTGGTCCGGCAGCCGGCGTGCCGCGTGGCGGCGCAGTTCGGTGGCGAGGTTGCGGCCGCGATCGGCGGCCTGAGGGTCGTTGGCGAGCCGCCACAGCGGACGCTCGTCCTCGTCCGAGGCCAGGAACACATCGGTCAGCCCCTGCCCCGTGGCCCGCCCGGCAGCGAGGAACACCACGTCGAACCGGTCGCCCTCCTCGGTGTCGGTCCACGTCGGGTGCACGGTGTAGCCGAGCCCGGTGCCGATCTCGCACAAGGTCTCGGGGTCGACCCCGGACCGTACGTCGGCGGTCTCGGGCAGGCTGCGTACGGGAGCGCCGGCCCCGGAAGCCACCCGCTGCGCGGTCGCCACCTGTGCCGTCACCCGGCCGTTGGGAACACCGGTGACACGCAGCGCCTGCGGCCGGGCCGTAGCCAGGTGGGCGCCGACGTCCTCGGCGCTGCTCCACTCGCGGGCGGGCACGTCGGCCAGGGACACCAGGTCCGCTCCCCGCTTGTGCAGGACCACGTCGTAGCGGAAGTCCGTCAACTCGTTCCGGAACAAACCTCGCTTGAGCTGTACGTCCACACCGACGACGTCCGGAACCAGATCGCCGATCCGGGCGAAGAAGGCCGGATCGATCAGCAGCTCGCTCTCCAGCTCCTGCTGGTGGGCGATGATGTCCCGCACCGTGACCGATGACGCGTCGGCGTGCGCGCCGTCGTGCAGGACGATGGCGGTGACGAAGGCCCTCAGCAGCCGCAGATTGCGGATGTCGCCCAGCACGATCCGCCCGCCGGGGGCGAGCATCTCCATGGTCCGGCGCACGACGTCGATCAGGTAGTCGACGCCGGGGAAGTACTGCGCCACCGAGTTGATCACCACGGTGTCGAAGCAGGCGGGCGCCAGCGCACCGACCTCGTGGGCGGCCATGGTGTGCAGCTCGACCCGGTCGTGCAGGTTGCTGCCCTCGATCGACATGCCGAGGGTCTTGATCAGAGCGTTGGAGAAGTCCACACCGGTGTACGCGGTGCAGTGCGGTGCGACCGGCCGCAGAATCAGACCGGAACCGACCCCGACCTCCAGCACCCTGGCCGGCCGCAGGTCGAGAATGCGACGGACTGTGGCCTCCTGCCACTCGGTCATGTGCTCCAGTGGCAGCGGCTCGTTGTCATAGCTGGAGTTCCAGCCGGTGAAATCCTGCTCGGCGCCGAGGTCACGCTGCTCGCTGTATCCCTGCTCGTGGATCTGGTGCCACTTGTCGACGTGCTCGATGTCGTGGGCCCCGCCGTGCGCCCGGGGAACCACATAGCCGACGAGCTGCTGATGGCCGGGAGTGTCCTCGCGGACGACGACGGCGGCCTGCGCCACCTCCTGGTGGTCCTTCAACACCGCGTCGATCTCGCCGAGCTCGATGCGCATCCCGCGGATCTTGACCTGGTCGTCGGCGCGGCCGACGAAGTCCACCACACCGGCCGCACCGTTCGCGCGCCAGCGCGCCAGGTCTCCGGTGCGGTACATACGGCTGCCGGGGGCGCCGAACGGGCAGGCCACGAACCGCTCGGCGGTCAGGGCCGGCCTGCCGAGATAGCCGCGAGCCAGCCCGTCACCGCTGATGTACAGCTCGCCGGTGACGCCGGGCGGCACCGGGCACAGCGCGGCGTCGAGGATGTACACCCTGGTGTTGCTCAGCGGACGGCCCACCGGCACCGACGCGTCCTCGAAGCCGTCCGGGCCGCTGCCGCACTCCCAGTACAGGGTGTCGACGGTGGCCTCGGTCGGCCCGTACGCGTTGATCATCCGGCGGCCCGGCGCCCAGGCGGCGGCCAGTGCGGGCAGGCAGGCCTCACCGGCGACCATCACATGGCCGCAGTCGGCGAGCGCCTCCTGGGTCATCCCGCTGAGAATGGTGGGTGAGAAGGTGATGTGCGTCGGCCGGTACCGGGCCGTCACTTCACGCTGCCGGTCGGCGGAGAGCAGCTCGTCGGGCGAGGTGAGCACGACGGTCGCGCCGGCGAGCAGGGTGCAGCACAGCTCGCAGAACGTCGGGTCGAAGTTGATCGAGGAGAACTGCAGGAACCGCGAGCCCTGCTCGAGCCGGAACCGCTCGAGGTAGCTGTGGGCGAGGTTGGGGATGCCCCGGTGCGTGACGGCGACGCCCTTGGGGCGCCCGGTGGAGCCGGAGGTGTAGATGACGTACGCCAGGTCGTCCAGGAGCAGCGGCGCGCGGCGGTCCGCATCCGTCGGCGCGTCGGCGCGGTACCGCGCCAACGTGTGTGCCGTGTCCGGGTCGTCGAACTCCAGGCGTGGCAGCTGCCGCGTCTCGTCGGTCAGCTTCGCGACGACGTCGCTCGTGGTCAGTAGCATGACGGGAGCACTGTCCGCGATCATGAAAGCAAGGCGGTCCGGTGGATAGTCCGGGTCGAGCGGCAGATACACACCGCCGGCCTTGAGGATTCCGAGCAGCGCGCACAGCAGCTCGGGACTGCGCCGCATCGCGAGTCCGACCACGTCGTCACGGCCGACGCCGCGGGAGATCAGCCAGTGAGCGATCCGGTTCGACCGACGGTCCAGTTCGGCGAAGGTCAGCTCCGTGTCCTCGTGGATGAGCGCGACGGCGTCAGGGGTACGGGCCACCTGATCGGCCAGTAGCTGCGGGTAGGTCGCACCGGACAGTTCCAGGCCGGTGTCGTTCCACTCCCGCACGATCGTGCGCCGCTCCGTCGCGCCGAGGACGTCGATGGACGCCAGCGGACGCCCGGGGTCGTCGGCCACCGACCGCAGCACCCGGAGCAGCCGTTCGATCAGGGTCTCGGCCGTGGACCGGTCGAACAGATCGGTCGCGTACTCGATCTGACCGCTGAGCCCGTCCGGCCGGCCGCCCGCGGTGAACCGCTCGGTCAGCTCAAAGGTCAGGTCGAACTTCGAGGTACGGGTCGGCACCACCTCGTGTGCCGCCGCCAGCTCGCCGAGGCGCCACTGCGGGGCGGCGTTGTTCTGCAGCACCAGCATGACCTGGAACAGCGGGTGGTGGCTGTTGCCACGGGCCGGGTTCAGCACCTCGACGAGGTACTCGAACGGCAGGTCCTGGTTCTCGTACGCGGCCAGGTTGGCGGTCCTGACCCGGGCCAGCAGGTCGGTGAAGGCCGGATCGCCCGAAGTATCGGTGCGCAGCACCAGGGTGTTGACGAAGAAGCCGACGTTGTCGTCGACGGCACGGTCGGCGCGCCCGGCAAGGACGCTGCCCAGGGGTATGTCGGTGCCGGCGCCCAGCTTGGTCAGCAACGTCGCCGTGGCCGCCTGGAGCACCATGAACAGGCTGACGCCCTCTCGCTTGGCCAGCTTCGTGAGCCTGTCCGCGAGCGAGGCAGGCACCTCGAAGGCCACCACATCGCCCTGGTAGGTCGCCGTGACGGGGCGCGGACGGTCGACGGGCAGCTCCAACAGCTCCGGGGCACCCTTGAGCTGTTTGCGCCAGTGGGCGAGCTGCCGCGCCATGAGGCTGTCCGCGTCGTCGGCCGAACCGAGGAGCTCGCGCTGCCACAGCGTGTAGTCGGCGTACTGGACCTCCAGCGAGGGCGTCGTGGGAGCCGTGGCCGCACGGTGGGCGGTGTACGCGTCACACAGGTCGCGCACCAGCGGGACCAGCGACCAGCCGTCGCTGGCGATGTGGTGGATGCACAGCAGCAGCACGTGCTCGTGTTCGCCGGTGCGGAACAGGTCGACGCGTACCGGAATGTCGGTGGTGAGGTCGAAGAGGTGTCCCACCGCGGTATCGACGGCGGCGAGCAGTTCCTGGTCCGTCACCTCGTGCACGGAGATGTCGGCGGCGGCGGCCACGGCGGCGTCCGAGCCGGCCACCACCACCTGCTCGGCTCCGAAGGGCCCGTCCATGAATCGGGTGCGCAGGCTTTCGTGCCGCTGCAGGAGGTGGACGACGGCCGCGCGCAACGCTGCCATGTCGAGCTCCCCGGTCAGCCGTACCGCGACGGGCATGTTGTAGGTGGAGCTGGGACCCTCCATCCGGTGGAGGAAGTAGAGACGTTGCTGGGCGTACGACAGCGGCAGCGAGGCGCCGCGGTCCATCGGGCGCAGCGCGGGGCGGGCCTGATCGGCGTCGGCGAGCAGGAGTGCGAGGGAGGCCGGGGTGGGCTCGTCGAAGACGGCCCGGATGGCTATCTCGACGCCGAGTTCGCCGCGAACGCGGGCGACGAGGCGGTTGGCGGCGAGCGAGTTGCCGCCGCGGTCGAAGAAGTTGTCGTCGGCACCGACGTCACTGAGCCCCAGTACCTCACCGAAGAGGTCGGCCAGCACCCGCTCCTGCGGGGTGGCCGGAGCCCGGCCCGCTCCGGCGCCGGAGCGGACCGCCGACGGAAGCGCCTTGCGGTCGACCTTGCCCGCCGGAGTCAGGGGGAAGCGGTCGAGTATTCCGATGCCGGACGGCACCATGTGCGCCGGGAGCCAGGCGCCGAGGGCCTGCCGCAGCTCGTCGGCCGTGGGGCTGTCGCCGCCTGTCGGTACGACGTACCCGGTCAGCTGGGCCACGCCCGAGACGTCCTCGCGCATGATGACACGCGCCTGGGCCACTTGGGGAAGCCGGCGCAGTGCTGCTTCGATCTCGCCGAGCTCGACGCGGTAGCCGCGGATCTTCACTTGCTCGTCGACCCGGCCGACGAAGTCCAGCGCGCCGTCCACGCGTTGCCGCACCAGGTCTCCGGTGCGGTACATACGGCTTCCGGGGGCGCCGAACGGGCAGGCCACGAAACGCTCGGCGGTGAGCGCGCCGCGCCCGCGGTAACCGCGGGCCAGGCCGTCCCCGGAGAGGTAGAGCTCGCCCGTCCCGCCCTGCGCCACCGGTGCCAGGCCATCGTCCAGTACGTGGACTCCGGTGTTCCACAGCGGGAGTCCGATGGCGACGGGCTCCCCGGCGACCACCGGCGCCAGGAGCGACCAGATGGTGGTCTCGGTCGGGCCGTAGAGGTTCCACACCGCGGCCGGGCCGGCGGCGAGGAAGTCGGCGAGATCCTGCGGCAGCGCCTCGCCGCCGCACAATAGTCGTGCTGTGCTGGGCAGTTCGTCCGGGCCCCAGCCGGCCTCCCGCAGCAGCTGCCACAGTGCCGGGGTTCCCTGCACCAATGTGGGCGCGGCCGTGGCCAGGTAGCGGCGCAGCGCCACGCCATCCACGGTGGTGCCCCGCGGCACCAGATGCACCGCGGCGCCGTTCACCAGCGGCAGGTACAGCTCGAGCCCGGCGATGTCGAAGGAGACCGAGGTGGTGGAGAGGACGACGTCACCCGAGTGCACCTGGAACCGGTCGGTCAGGCAGTCCAGGAAGTTCGCCAGCGAACGGTGCGTGACGACGACCCCTTTGGGGCGGCCCGTCGAGCCCGAGGTGTAGATGGTGTAGGCGCCGCGGTCCGGATCGAAGTCCGGACCGACTGCGCCGGCCGGAGCTGAGTCCCGCCGATCCTCGTGCCGGCCCTCGTGCTCGTCCAGGTACAACACCGCGCCCGTGTCGACTTCGGCCAGGCCGTCGAACCCGTCCTCCGCCTCCCGGGTGGTGATCAGCGCCCGGGGTGTGGCGTCGGCCACCATGTAGGCGAGCCGGTCCGGCGGATAGTGGGGGTCCAGCGGCAGGTACATCGCCCCGGCCTTGAGGGTGCCGAGGAGCGCGGCGACCAGATCGGGAGAGGTGGGCAGGAGGATCCCGACGACGTCCTCCGCCGTGACACCCCGGTCGGTCAGCCGCCGCGCCACCCCAGTGGCCCGGTCGTCGAGTTCGCCGTACGTCACGACGGTGTCGCCGGCGATCAGTGCCGGCGCCTGGGGGGCACGGGCGACCTGTTCCGCGAACCGGCCGAGGAGACCGGTCGCCGGTTCTCCCCCCCGGACGAGGTCGACGAAGCGTTCGAGTTGTTCGGTCATGAGACCAGTTCTCCCGCCGCGGCACCCGGACGCACGGGGCCCAGATCTGTCCAGTTCTTCTCGATGTGCTCGGCGCAGGCCGTCCGCGGTCCGGGGCCGAAGTCGGTGTGCCATCCGACGGGCACATCGACGAACCCCGGCCACAGGGAGTACTGACCGGCGGTGTTGCGCAGCACGAGGTACACGCCGGTGGCGTCCTCGAACGGGTTGGTGGCTGTGCTGTCCATGCTGATCAGCTCTCGCCCAGGTAGGTGACGGTGCGGGCCACGAGATACGAGGCCTCTTCGATGCAGAGCCGCTGGCCGTAGAACTCGCTGTCCAGCACTTCCGCGGTCAGCTCGCCCTTGACGGCCGAACTCCATTCGTCGAGCGTGTAGTTGTCCTGCGCGAGAAGCAGGAGCAGATCGACGTCGGCGGGCTCGGGGCGGTACGACTCCCACGCCCGCGCGGTGCTGACGAAGGAGAGGTAGAGGCGGCGGCAGAAGGCCTCGGCCCGCTCGTCGAAGCCCAGGCCCGTGCCGAAAATGGCGGCGGCCGAGTTGCGCAACGCCTGCTCCAGGTCGACGTCCTGCGGGCTCACCGCCGGAAAATGTTCCGTGCTGCCCGACATGCGCAGGACGCCCTCGTAGAAGTCCACGATCAGCTCGTCCTCGGACATCGCACTGACGGGGCCGCGTTCGATGTAGCCGTCGACCACGATCGTCCGGCCGATGACAAGCCCGCGATCGGCGGCGATGCGGTTGAGTTCCACGCAGAGCGCGCCGCCCGCACAGGAGCCGAAGAGATGGAACTCGTCCTCACCGAACTCGTCCTGCAGCGCGTCCGCGTAGAGCCCGGCAAGCCCCTGGATGTCGTCCGGCACGCTCTCGGTGCCCTCGACCAGCAAGGGGGATTGAAGCCCGTAGCAGGCCCGGTCCGCGCCCAGCTCCCGGACGAGCCGGCCGTAGCCATCGACCATGCCGTGCCCGGCGTGGACGAAGACGATCGGAGTGCGCGAACCCCGGTTGCTCATCCGGATCAGCGCGCTCTCGGTGTTGGCGGCCTGCGGCTGCGCCTTCTCCGTGCTCAGCTCGGCGATGGTCTGGAACCGCATCAGGTCGCCCATGTTGAGCCGCCAGCCGAGCCGCTGGTTGATCTGCTCGATGGTGACGAGGGCCGTCAGCGAGTCGCCGCCGACTTGGAAGAAGTTGTCGTGCACGGTCACGTCGTGCTTGAGCGTGGTGCTCCAGATGTCCAGGAGGATCTGTCGCACCAGGCTCGGCGCCACCGGTCCGGCCGACGGGATGACAGCCGTCTGAGCTGCGTTCATATGCTCTGTCCTTTCGGAAATCTCACGGGCGATCGGCGGGGAGCTGTCCGGCGGATCAGGCCGTCGGCTTGATCCGGCCGGGGCGGAGGACAGCTCCTAGGCCAGAACAGGCCCTGGTCCGATCCGGTGCGACCGACTGGGTCGCCCGTCCAGATGGACGTAGACCCGGTGCAGCCAGCGGTCGCTGCCGTCGTAACGGGGTGTGAACTCGGTACGGCCGTGCACCACGAGGCGGTTGTCCAGGAACGCCATGCCGCCTGGTCGCAGCACCAGTTCCGACGCCACCTCGGCCAGGGCGGCGCCGAGCCGGCGCAGCGCTGCGCCGGCCGCGTCGTCGAGTGCCCTGGTAGCGCTGAAGTCGACCTGGATGTCAGGGTCGTCGAACGAGCCGTTCAGGACGCAGTGCGCGGTGGTCGCGTCGCCCGCGCGGAACGACGGGGGCGCCTCGGTGACGAAGCGGGGCCGGCGCAGGATCGCCACGTCACTGTCGGCGAGCAGCACCCGCGCCCGCCTTATGGAGGAGAACAGGGTGCCCGCCGTGCCCTCGTGATCGCTGCGCAGGCACAGCAGCCCGATGAGGTCCGGCCGGTGCGGGTGGAAGGCGTTCTCGTTGTGCAGCTCGAGCTCGACGGACCCGCCGTTGCTCTGCGAGGCGGCCAGTGCCGGGACCGGCACGACGTTGTGCACCAGCGCGCCGTGCTTCTCGTTGCGGAAGGCGAACACATCGCCGAGCTGCTGGCCGAGAAGCATCGCCGTCGAAGCGGCCACCGTGGCTCTGCGCTCCACCGAGTCCGCCACCGACGGAGTGTCGGGCAACGTCTCCGCGTCGACGGGGAGGTTCCCGACCAGAAGGTATCCGCCGGGCCCGGGCGCGGAGCGGAAGTCGCGCAGGGCTTCGAGCAGCCGGACCGGCAGCCGGCAGCTCTGCCGCCGCGCCTGCGTCAGCCAGCGGGGATCGTCGACCTGTCCGGCGGCCGGACAACGGTGCAGTTCCTCCGCCAGGGCGCGCACCTCGGTGCGCTCCCGGTCGGTCAGCGTCACGCTCGGGAGGTCGATGTCCTCGGGGATGCGATGGCTCAACAAAGAAATGGGCATGTCTGGTCCTTTGAGCGTCTATGCAGCCTTGATGCTGAATGTCACGCCGCGTTCGTTTGCGTGGTGCCCGACAGTCACGAGCCACATCGGCCGTCTACTTGCCGATCGCGGCGGTCATTTCGCGCTCGATGAGGTCGCGCAGCTCTTGGGGGAAGCGAAGGAACTCCCAGTGATCGCCCTCAAGAACGCAGTACGTGGTCGAGGCGCACTCGTCCCATCCGGGCCACACCTCTGCCTGAGGGACGACAGCGTCCTCGGTCCAGCCGATCACCGAGACCGGGATGTTCCGGCTGGGCAGTGCCTCGGCCCGGTAGCCGCGCTGCAGCCGCACATCGGCGAGCAGGATCTCCGCGGACATCTCGAGGTATTCCGGGGGGAGCCGGTAGCCCAGAGCCGT
Organism: Streptomyces finlayi; assembly: GCF_014216315.1. NCBI lineage: Bacteria > Bacillati > Actinomycetota > Actinomycetes > Kitasatosporales > Streptomycetaceae > Streptomyces > Streptomyces finlayi. The sequence goes on along the minus strand of NZ_CP045702.1, from coordinate 3,371,199 downwards.
GCAGCGCTCCTCGATCTCGGCGACCATGTCGATCTCGTCGAGGTCGACGAAGTTCAGCTTGCCGTAGAGCCCCTTGTGCGGAGCGCCCCACCCGGAGGCGAACAGCCGCCGGGGAGCCGGCAGGCCCTGCTTCTCCAGGTGTGCCGCGATCTGCAGCAGGAACGGCACCGCACCGCAGTGCCCGATCAGCGCGTACGGCCGGTCCAGCCGGTCGGCGATCTCCGCCACCAGGCCTTCCGCGAACTCCTGGTGGCTGCTGACGTGGGCTTCGCCGAACCGGTTCTCGCGGCCCGGCGGCTGCACTGCGCAGAACCGGCCCGCGCCGAGCTCTCGCGGCCACGCCTTGAACGACGCGGCGCCGGTGCCCGCGTACGGTACGCCGAAGACCAGGTAGTCGCCGTCGGCCGGAATGGGCTGCAGGGTCCAGACGGTCATACCGCGGTCACCTCGACGGGAACGCTCTTGTACTCGAGCATGAAGTTCGACCGGAGCCGGACCGTCGGTCCGGCCGGGACCAGTCGGCCGGGCCGCTCGCGCAGCCCCTGGAGCAGGGCGGCGAGCGCGGTGCGGCCCATCGCGGCGCCGATGCAGTGATGCGGTCCGCTGGCGAAGCCGACGTGGCGGTTGGGGGTGCGGCCGAGGTCAAACCGGTTCGGGTCGGGGAACTGGTCCTCGTCGCGGTTGGCGGACGCCGTCCACAGCGTGACCGAGTCGCCCTCGGCCAGCAGCACCCCGCGTACCACGACGGGCTTGGTGACCTGGCGCTGCACGTAGGAGGCGGTGGACGTCCAGCGGACGAACTCCTCGAGCCCGGTGCCGACCAGCTTCTGGTCCGCCCGCAGCCTCTCCCACTGCGCCGGGTCGTTCATCAGCGCGAGCAGACCACCGCTGGCGCTGTGCTGGGTCGTCTCGTTGCCGCCGATGGCCAGGTTCATGAGATTGAACAGAAGCGTGTCCTCGTCGAGTTCACGCTCACCCGGCTCGGGGCGGAGCAGGATGCTCACCGCGTCGTCGCCCGGCCTGGCCCGGCGCTCGGCGATCAGGTCCAGGAAGAAGTCGAAGACGTCCGCCTGGGCGGTCGCGAGCCGCAGCCCTTCGTGCGCGATGCCGAGGGTGTGGTCCTCGTCCCGGTACCCGATCATGGTTCGGGTGAGGCGCAGCAGGTGCAGCGCGTCGGCGTGTCCGATGTCCAACTGGGCCATCAGGCCACCGGCCGGCAGCTCGCGGGCCACGTCGGTGGCGAAGTCGCCGCCGCCGTCGGTCCACATCCGGTCCATCGCGACGGCGACCCGCTCGCGGACGGTCTCCGTCACCCGCTCGATCATCTTGGCGGAGAACACTCGGTGCATCCGGCGGCGCAACTGCCGGTGGCGCTGTGCGTCGGAGGTGACGAGCATGCGCCCGGAGGCGGTGTCGGCCTCGTTGCGGAACGAGCCGCCGATGACGGTTCCGTGCTCCGAGCTGAACGTCTCGGTGTCCCGGAAGGCCATCACCACGTCGTCGAACTTGGTCAGGGCCCAGAACCCTCCCTCGGTCGTGGGGTTCCAGTGGACCGGGTCCTCCGCGCGCAGCCGCGCCCACAACGCGTGGGGGTCGCCGGTGACGAAGGCCTCGGTGTCATTGAGGTCGATGTCGGCGGCCGACATCAGAAGCTGCGTCATGCGTCCTCTCCTTTGCTCCGCGACGCGTCGAGGGCGAGCGCCATGTCGGACAGCACGGTGTTGCCGAGCACGTCTTCCAGACCGAGGCCGGCCGCCTGGTCCCGGTTGATCCGGCGGCTCATCCGGAAGGCCAGCATCGAGTTGCCGCCGAGCTCGAAGAAGTCGTCGTTGACGCTGATCCGCTCGGTGCCGAGCAGCTCCTCCCAGACCGTGGTGAGGTAGCGCTCGCTGTCCGTGCGCGGGGCCACGTAGTCGCTGCGGCGCCGGTCGCGGTCGCCCAGGAGCTGCAGCAGCGCCGCCGTGTCGCGCTTGCCGTGCGGGGTGGACTGGATCTCCGGCACCTGAACGAACTCGGAGGGCACCTGATAGTCCGGGATGGTCGCCTCGGCGTACGCACGCACCTCGGGCATGGTGGTCCGGCCCTGGGGCACGACGAACGCGACGAGCCGCTTGTCCTGGCCCTCGCCCTGCGGCAGCACGGCGACGTCGAGGACGCCGGAGCAGGCCAGCAGCGAGCGCTCCACCTCGCGCGGCTCGACCCGGTAGCCGCGGATCTTCACCTGGTCGTCGTTCCGGCCGAGGTAGTCCAGTACGCCGTCGGGGCGCTCGCTGACGAGGTCGCCGGTCGCGTACATCACGGATCCAGGGGTGCCGAACGGGTCGGGCAGGAACCGCTCCGCCGTTCGCGCGGGATCACGCAGATAGCCGCGGGTCACGCCGTCTCCGCCGATGTGGAGCTCGCCCGGTGTGCCCTTCGGGACCGGGCGCAACCCCGCATCGAGGACGTGCAGTCGCACGCCCGCCAGACCGGCGCCGATGGGCACGCTCGTCGCGTCCGGCGCGACGTCGGTGATGGTGAACGCGGTGGCCGCGGTGGTTCCCTCGGTGGGCCCGTACAGATTGACCAGTCGACCCGAGAACTTGCTCGCGAGCACATCGCGGCAGGCGGCGGGACGGACCACGTCGCCACCGGTCTGCAGCACGCGGAGCGAGGAGAACACGTCGGCGTCCTCGGCCGCGATGTGGTTGAAGGCCATCGTCGGGGAGAGCAGCGCGGTGATCCGGCGGCGGCGCAGCTCGCGGCCGGGGTCGCCCTTCACCAGGTCGGGCACCGAGGGCATCATGACGATCTCGGCGCCGGCCCAGAGCGAACTCCACAGCTCCCAGTGGAAGGTGTCGAAGGAGATGTTCGCGATCTGGGCCACGCGGTCGGCGGGGCTGAGCTGCGGCAGCAGTGGATTCACCGCGAAGTGCACGAGGTTGTGGTGCTCGACCACGACGCCCTTGGGGGTCCCGGTGGAGCCGGAGGTGAACAACACGCACGCGGCGTCATGCAGGACGGGCTCGGGCAGGCCGGCCTTCGGCGCGTCGGCCAGGGCGCGTGCGGCGTCGTACTGCCAGACCATGGTGCGCACCTGGTCACCGAGCTGTTCGCGCTCGCCCGGGCCGACCAGGGTCAGGCGGCCGTCGGCCGCGCGGAGCATGAGTTCGCGCCGGGCCTTCGGGTAACGCAGGTCCACGGCCACGTAGGCGGCGCCGGCTCTCAGTACGCCGAGGATGCTGATGACGAGGTCGACATCGCGCTCGCGGTGGATGCCCACCCGGTCCTCGCGGCGTACGCCCTCGTCGATGAGGCGCTGGGCCAGCTCCGCCGACGCGCGGTCGAGCTCGGCGTAGGTGAGCCGGCGGCCGGAGTCGTCCGACACCGCCGGAGAGTCGCCGTGCGCGGCGGCCGACCGGGTGAAGAGCTCGGTGAGGGTGAGGGGCGCGCCCAGGACAGTGCGGTCGTCCGTGTTCACGGTGTGAGCACTCCTATTCGTTCGGGGAGACCGTCTGCGATGGCCTGAAGCAGGTCCGCCGGTGCCGATCGGTGGGTGAAGTCGTTTCCGGTCAGCAGGATTTGGCGCACATTTCCGTAGTCCGACCACTCGTCCATCTCCTCGGGACGCATGTGCGTGTCGCCGGTCCAGGAGATGGTGGTTACGTTCAAGGGGGTGCTGCCCGCGCCCGAGGGCTGGTAGCCGCAGGTCAGCGCGATGTCGGCGCGCAGCACCTGGATGGACAGGGCGAGCAGCTCGTCCGGGGGTGTGGGCTCGCCGCGCTGCTCGCAGCCGTAGCGCAGCTCCTCCATGTACTCCTCGTCCGTGGTCTCCGGCGTGAAGGGGCCGGAGCGACCGCCGCCGAAGTAGCCGCCGCGGTGAGGAGCCAGGCAGGAGGAGACGAAGATCTGCTGGGGCATCGGACCGCCGCGTGCGGCGAGCTCGACCGAGAGGCCGTAGCTCAGGCGCGCCCCGAAGCAGTGGCCGAAGAAGCCGAAGGGCTTGTCCAGGTAGGGGTGGAGTGCGTCGGCCGCGTCCTTGGCGAACATATCCATGGACGTGTGGGCGGGGGTCCTGAACCGGTTCTCACGGCCCGGGAGCTGGACGGGACAGATCTCGATGTCACCTATCCGCGTGGGCCAGCCACGATAGGCAGAAGCACCTACTCCGGCTACCGGGAAGCAGAACACCCGGGCTCGCGCATCGGGATCAATGTCGCGGACGAGCCATTGCCGACCGCCTTCTCGAATGCTCACGTCCGCACCCGCCCCACACCGGCCGGGCGCGAGTCCACCCAGTTCTCCGAAATCCACTCCAGACAACCGGACTTGTTGCCTCGGTACCCGGCCTCAGACCATCCGGGGGGTATGGAAAGGCCGACAGGCCATATGCTGTGCCGGCCTTCCTTGTTGCGCACGGCCAGCCATGCGGAATTCTCCGATGCTTCCCATGAGGTATTGCTCATCATTACTCCGGTCGGGATGTGGGTGGGTGAGCTCAAAGATGGCGGCCTTGCCGGAAGAGGCTCAGAAAATCAGGCTAGAACCCGGTGTCGACCGTCACCGGCAGCTGCTGAGGCAGAACAGCGGCAACTGCCGGGCAGTCGAGTTCCGGTGTTTCGGCAGGCCCTGCGGCGGCGCCGGCTCCGTCTGTCGCCGAACCGGCGCCCCGCTGCCCCTCGGAGTGGCGACCGCCGTTTCGCCTCTTCCGGACGGTGATGGGCAGATGGGTCATCCCCGCGATGAAGATCGACCGCAGATGCTGCGGCTCTCCATCGAGTTCGATCGACCCGCACCGCTGAAGAAGTTCCTCGAAGAAGATGCGCAGGGTCATCCGGGCCAGCGGCGCCCCGATGCAGAAGTGCGGTCCGAAGCCGAAGGCGACCTGGCGCTTCGCATTGCCGCGCGTGATGTCGAATCCGTGCGGGTCGGGGAACCGGGACTCGTCCCGGTTGGCCGACCCGATCCATGCGACGACCGCTCCACCGGCGGGAATCGTGCCCCCGCCGATCTCGACGTCGTGCACCGCGTACCGCATGAAGTTGCACGCGGACGACGTCCAGCGCAGCCCTTCCTCGACGAGGTTGGGCACCAGGGACAGGTCGGCGGCGGCCCGCGCGTACTGCTCGGGGTGTTCGATGAGCGCCTGCACCGTGCCCGAGATGGTGTACGGAGTCGTGATGTTGGCGCCCAGAAGGATGCTGTAGCCGTCGAGGGCGATCTCCTCGTCGGTCAGCGGCGCGTCCCCAGCCCGGACGCTCATCAGGTGGTCGAGCAGGCTCCCGTCCTCGCCACCGTCCGACCGCCGCCGTTTGACCCACTGGGTCACGTAATCGACGAGCTCGTGGTGGGCGATGGCGAGTGTCGCCGCTTCGCTGCCGAGCTTGAAGTGCGGGTCCGAGGGGGCCATCACCATCGAGGTCAGCTGTACGAGTTCGTCCCAGTCCTTCTCCGGGATTCCCAGGAGCGGACCCGTGACGATCGCGGGCAGGCGTTGCACCTGCTCGCCCAGGTCGAAGGTGGAGCCGTCGAGGGCCGGTTCGAGGAACCGTACGATGGCCCGCCGGATGCTGTCCTCCCAGGACTTCACCGCCCGTGCGGTGAGCTTGGGAGCGATCGGCCTGCGGACCTCGGTGTGCCGGGGCGGGTCGGTGGACGTCAGCAGCACGCCGGCCGCGACGTCGTCCTCCCCGAGATGAGTGATCACCGTGCCACGTTCCGAGGTGAACTCCCGGTCGCCGAGTACGCGGCAGACGTCGTCGTAGCGGGTAACCGACCAGAACTCCCGGCCGTCCGCGAGCGTCTGGTGGTGCAGGGGCACTCTCGCCCGCATCATGTCCCAGACACGGTGCGGATCGCCCGATGTGTAGAGGTCCAGGTCGAGCAGATCGACATCATCGAGGTCGATGTCGCGGCCGGCGCCCGGTGTCAGCCTCACGCCCGGACCCTGCCCGATTCGATCAGCTCGGCAACCCGAGCCGGGGTCTGCGCCAGGTAGAAGTCACGTACGGACAGCTGGACTCGGTATGTCTGCGACAGCTGTTCAAGGATTCGAATGCCGATCAGCGAATTTCCGCCGATCTCGAAGAAGTTGTCCTCCGCCCCGACCTCGCGGTCGTCGAGAAGTGATGCCCACAGGTCCGCGATTTCCCGCACCAGTGGAGCGGACGGGTCAGGGAATGTGTTCGGCTGTTCCGATATCCCACCCTGTTCGCCCTGCTGCCGGACGGCCTTCGGTGACGTTTCCATTGCTGTCTTTCCTTCTCGGTCGGGATCCATCTCGTACGTAGGGTGGACTGTGATCACAGTGGTGCCGTCTCGTTGACCTCCGCCATGTCCTCGGCCATGTACCGAGCCAGGCTCTCTGCCTGCTCGAACAGGTAGAAGTGGCCCCCGGACAGGTGGTGGAACCGCACGGGCCGGGTGCAGTACGACTGCCAGTCGTCGATCAGCTCGGGCGTGGACAGCTCGTCCTCGACGCCCATGAAGACCGACATCGGCACCGTGACGGGCGGTCCCTCCGCGTACTCGTAGGTGTCCACCAGGTGCAGGTCGCCCCGCAGGACGCCGACCATCCAGTCCGCTGTCTCGGGGTCGGTCAGCATCTCTTCCGGAGTGCCGCCCAGCCTCCGCATGAAGCTGATCAAGTGCTCCGGGGGCCACAGGTCGCGGCGCTCCGAGAAGCGGGCGCACGCCAGCTTGGGCGCGGGCATCGCGGACACCCCGAGCCAGACCGGCGGGAGGCCGGCCCGCTCCAGCTCCCGGACGAGCTCGTATCCGATCAGGGCGCCCATGCTGTGCCCGAACACGGCGTACGGGCCGCTCGCTTCGGCCAGGATGGCGGGTTTGAGAAGCTCCACGGCCTCCGCCGCGTCACGGCAGTGCGGCTGATGGGAGGCCGCGCCGCGGCCCGGGAGGTCGATGGCGCGCAGTCGCCAGCCAGGCGGGAAAGCCTGGGCCAGCGGCATGTAGCCGGCGGCGGAGCCGCCCGCATGGTGAAGGAAATAGCAGGTCAGCTCCTCGGCCGGTCCGTTGGAGGACGTCCCGGGACGCTTCCGGAGATCTCTGAACATCATTGTTTTGCCTATCTCATGGGCCCGGGCGCGAGCTGCCGGTGCCGTGGCGGGCCGCCCCGGTCCGTAGCGGCGTGCTGCGGTGTTACCGGGCGGCCCGGTTGACCGCGGAGGCTATGGCGCGCACGGCCGCGCCGGCCTCGTCGGAGTGGAGGCCGACACCCCAGACGTTCTCCCCACCGACCGTGCACTCTGCGTAGGCGACCACCGAGGAGTTCTCGGCGCCGGGCGGCTGGACGGTGAGGGACTGCACGACCACGTCCGTCCCGACGCCCCGCAGCGCCTCGGCGAACGCCTCACCGTCGTCGGCTCGGAGGTAGCGGGTGGATCCGTCGAGTTCCGCCTCGACCACGCCGTCCGCCGTGCCGGTCACCCGCAGCCGCAGGCCCTCGGCCAGGAACTCCCGGGTGAAGAGCTCCCACATCTGCGCGGACCCGACCTCGGTGGCGCATTCCTCGCTGTGCCGCTGGACCAGTCGGGAGAACTCGACCTGGAGGCGGCGTGGAAGGTCGAAGCCGTGCCCTGTCTTGAGCAGGTAGGCGACCCCGCCCTTGCCCGACTGGCTGTTGACGCGAATGATCGCCTCGTACGAACGGCCGACGTCCTTCGGGTCGATCGGCAGGTAGGGAACGCCCCAGGGGGTCTCACCGACGAGAGTCCCGGTGCTCTGCACCGCTCGCTCCATCGAGTCGAACCCCTTCTTGATCGCATCCTGATGGGAACCGGAGAACGCTGTGTACACCAGGTCGCCCGCGTACGGGTGACGCGGATGGGTCGGCAACTGAGTGCACTCCTCGGCGACCTGCCGGATCGTGGCGATGTCCGAGAAGTCGATCATCGGGTCGACACCCTGGGAAAAGAGGTTCATGCCGAGCGTCAGCAGGTCCACGTTGCCGGTGCGCTCGCCGTTGCCGAACAGGCAGCCCTCCACCCGGTCGGCCCCGGCCAGGACCGCCAGTTCAGCCGCAGCCACCCCCGTGCCCCGGTCGTTGTGCGGGTGCACGGACAGGCTGATGTGCTCGCGACGGCTCAGGTTGCGGTCCATCCACTCGACCTGATCGGCGAACTCGTTGGGCAGGGTGCACTCGACGGTCGCAGGCAGGTTGATGATGATCGGACGCCCCGGAGCGGGCTGCCAGACGTCCATGACGGCCTCGCAGATTTCCAGCGCGTAGTCAGGCTCGGTCGCGGTGAAGGACTCCGGCGAGTACTCGAACAGGATCTCTCCGTCGACATGTTGCGCCGCGAGCTTGGTGATCAGCCGGACCGCCTGCACCGTCATGTGGAGGATGTCCTCACGGTCCGCGCCGAACACGACCCGGCGCTGGAGTGGCGAGACGGAGTTGTACAGGTGGACCACGGCGCGCGGGGCGCCTCGCAGCGCCTCGAAGGTGCGCTCGATCAGTTCGGTACGTGCCTGCATGATGACTTGGATCGTCACGTCGTGCGGGATCAGGTCCTGCTCAATCAGCTCGCGCACGAAGTCGAAGTCGACCTGGCTCGCCGACGGGAAACCGACCTCGATCTCCTTGAACCCCATGGCGACGAGTTGTCGGAACAGCCGGTGCTTGCGCGCCAGATCCATGGGCTCGGGCAGCGCCTGGTTGCCGTCGCGGAGGTCCACCGAGCACCACAGAGGAGCCTTGCGGAGCTTGCGCGCCGGCCACCGGCGGTCCGGCAGATCCGGGCTGTCGAAGGGCTTGTAGCGGTGCACCGGCATACCGCTCGGCTGCTGGACGCTACCGGTCAGGGAGGTACCGGTCAGGGAGGTGGCGGCCACGGAGGTGGGCCGTTCCACGAGTGTGCTTGACATTATTGGTCCTCTGTCCAGATCGGAAAGGAATGTCCGTGTACTGAGGGGCGCGCTCCCCCCAGGAGTCGGCTTGTACGGGTGCCTGCCGCGCCGAAGAGTCGCGCGACGTTGTGCGCATGGCCGAAAGCAGCAGTCACAGGCCTGGTGCGCCTTCGGGAAAGAACGCTCGCTGGTCCCCCAACCTGCTTGTACGGCGATCTGATCGCCGTGCGCGATGGATCAAGACCTTAGGAGTGCCAGAGCTCCGGGATCGGCAGCAACAGAGGCGAACAGGCGGCGACTTCGGCCCAGTACCGCCGGTCGGATCCGCCCCGGCTCCCGCAGCGAGGACCAGGACGTCGAGTCGCCTCTTGAAGGGTGGTGCACACCACACTCGAGGACTCCGGGCTGCAAGTAATCTGAGCTGCATGACAGCTCGCTCGGACGATGACGGTGACCGTGAAGGTGCCCCCTCTCCCGGGGAGGAGGTGGCCGACCAGGAGCGTGATTACTGGGAGAATCGGCGACTCACCCAGGAACTGGACGACGATGAAGCCGGACGGCGGGAGCGGCGTCGGCTGAGGGTGCGGGAACGCAAGATGCATCTGCGGGTCCGTATGCATCGCTACGCACGCCAGCAGGACCAAGGGCCGCTGCCAAGAGCCCTGGTGCTCCCGCCGTTGCCCGAGGATGTTGATCCCTACGGTCGTCACGACGTCACGAAGTCTGACGACGACTGGTACTGACGGTCGACCCCTTCGGCCCTTGCTTCCCCTCTCCAGAGCGATGGCAAATGCCATCAACTCCCGGGTTCAGCCCGTGACTCGTAGCCAGCGCCACGTTCACTTGTACGCCGAAGCGGCACGGCGATAGCGGTCAGGAGCAGGCCGTCCATGTGCAGCCAGGTGCCGCTGAAGCTTTCCAGGACTTCTCCGTCCAGCGTGGGCCCCTCGACGAGTAGTTGTGCTTCGAAGGTTCCTGCGGGGCTGATCCTCACGATTGCTTCTTCGAATCCGAGCCAGCGCCTGGTCAGTGGGAACCAGGCTTTGTAGACGCATTCCTTCGCGCTGAACAGCAACCGGTCCCATGCGGTTCCGCAGGCAGGCAGGATCGCCAGGAGGTCGGCTTCTTCGCGGCGCGCCAGTACATTCAGCAGGCTGTCGCCGTCGGGCAATGGAGCATTCGGTTCCGCGTCGATGCCCAGTGCGGCGATATCGCGATCGTGCGCGACCGCCGCACCCCGGAAACCCGTGCAGTGGGTCATGCTCCCCACGATTCCGGCCGGCCAGCGAGGTTCCCTGTCTTCACCGGGAACCAGGGCCACGGGAGGCTGCCCGAGTTTCGTGAGCGCGTCACGCGCGCAGGCACGTACTGTCGCGTACTCCGCCTGACGGGAGGCGACGGCCGTGGCGACGGTGGGCCACTCCTCGGGGAACAACACGGCCTCGGCGTCGGCGCGATCACTCAGAGAGTGAGCGGTCTGGACCGTGGGGGGAAGTATGTGCTCGAGCACGTGCTCTCGATTCTCCTCTGTTCTGTGAGCCCACTCAACGATCAGGCCCGTTCACGCACTCAAGCCGCATAGGACGGGGACTCCACGCTCGCAGGGGATTGCCAACGCAGAGGCCCCCTGGATTCGATCGCGGGGGCCGCCGGTGCGGCGCTCTCCGCCAGCAGATGGCGGACCAGGTTCAGCACGGTGAACCTGGGGGTGCCGCCGGCGTCCCAGTTGGCTGGGCGCACCAGGCCCCGGGTGCACAGCAAGTGGATGGAGCTCAGCGCCGAGTCGCCGACTTGCTCCGGCGAGGCGAAGGCCTGGGCCATGGTCCAAGGGCGCGAATGGGCGGCGAGCCGGCGCAGGACGTCGGCGTCGCGCGGATGCAGCGACTTGATGGACGCCTCGAGCACCGTCCGCAGATCGGCGGTGTCGTTGCCGGGTGGGGTGGCGAGCTTGAACGGATTGTGCCTGGCCAGGCTCAGAAGTTGGTCCGGATTGTAGAGGAGGAGCCAAGCGGCGGCAGCTTCGATCGCTCGGGGGATGCCGTCAAGGCTCTGGCAGATACCGGCGAGCGCCGCCATGATCCGGCAGTCGCCCAGCGCCTCGCGTTCGAGGGAGCCGCAGCGCGACAGCATCAGCTGCAGAGCAGGGCTTACGGCCGATTCAGGGGCTGTGGGACCGCCCGAACGGTCTGCCACGGACAGCGGAAAGACAGGGTAGTCAGTGCCCGCGCCCCACTTCGAGCCCTCACGGGCCTCGTACAGGACGTGCAGTCCCCGGCACTGCACCAGCAGGCGGCGGAGCGCCAACTCCGAGCCGGGGCTCATGGTGACGTCAGGCACCACCAGCAGGATGTCGTTGGTGCCAAAGGCGGTGGCCAGATAGCCGAGCTCGGCATCGTCGCGGAGCAGGGCGGCGACATGAGCCTGCAAGCGGTCCGCGGGCTTGCCGGTGGGCTCGCTCTCCGGCTCCGCCCAGACGACCGGCATCTGGACAGAGGCGTCCATCGCCCCGGCGACCTCCTGGATCAGCCGGGACTTACCGACTCCGGCCATGCCGACCAGTCGGATCAGGCGGTGTCCGCCGAACTTGATCAGACCGATGAGAGCTTCGATGTCGCGCTCGCGGCCGATGGTCGGTTCGAGGACGGCGGGCGGCGGGGCGAGGGAGTCGGCCGGTATGCCGTGGGTAGACGGCCCAGCGGCTGCTTCCTCGACTCTCGCCCGCTGGACTCCGGTCAGTCGCAGACCGTCCAGCAGTAGTCGGAGAGTTTCCCGCCGGGGGTTCTGGGTGAGATCGAGTTCGAGATCGCGAATCGTCCGGACGCTGACAGACGACAGGTCGGCGAGCTGAGTCTGGGTGACGCCGATGCGTCTGCGCGCCGCCTTGAGTACAGCCCCGAGGCTCGGAGACACCTGATGGTTCAGCATTACTGTGCGCGCGTCGCGGTTCTGAGTCGAATTCAAAGCATCCTCGCCACTGTGTCTCGTGCTGCGGACAGCAAACTGATTCTGGTCGCACACCGTCGCCGCATCCCCCTTGAACGCGATGTCGGCCGGGGTACTGGCATCCGTGATGCCCTACTCCCGGCGCCGTCCAGAAGAAGCCACGGTCAGAAAGGCGTTCAGCCGGCTGATGTCCATGGCTCTTCCCCGTACCTCTCCATCGAGGACAAGGCCGCGACGTAGTCACGCTCCACGGTTTGTTCGTCGGCGTGGAGGAACTGAACCCGGGTCACGGGCGGAGCTCCGCCCACCACTGCGCCGTGGTAACTCTTCAGTGCCTTCAGTTCCCGCATGAGGCTGCGGAATCTCGCGGAACCGGACGTCGGAGTGGGCAGGGCTACCCAGGCCGCGTGCCGTAGCTGCCGGTAGGGCCTGGCGGCACGCAGCCGGAACCATTCCGGGGCGAGATAGGCAAAGACGGTCCAGTCGGCCTGTCCTTCGCCGATCGCCGCGCGCGTGAGCAGCGGCTCGTCGGTCGCGCAGATGCCCCCGCTCGGGGCGACCTGGACCGGACCGTGCGCGGTGTCCTCGAACTCCGTGCAGGCCGGACCGTTACGCAGCTCTGCCGCGTCGAGTCCTGTCAGAGTCAGGTCCACCAAGCGGTCCTGCCGCAGGCACCGGCGGGCGAGTAGCCTCGCACCGCGCGGCCGTCCGTCCGCTTGCAGCGAACCGGTCTGCCGCGTCTCCCAGATATCGCAGATGTAGTGGACCCCGTCCAGACTCACGGAATGCACCTTGAATCCCTTCGGTCCGGCTATTTTCGCAGAATTCCCCTGAGTCACGCTCCGTCGCACACCACAGTTTCGCAGACCCAGACCCGCGCTCAGATCCGCAGCGAGTCCGACCCCCGTGCCGAGTCCGGGCAGTACGGCTACCGGCCGGTAGGAGGACACGCGGTCCAGCGTGTCCGTGAATTGATCTCGATGCACCACGAGGTCACGGAAGTCATCGCAGCGAAAGGACGACGTAAACCATTCAGGTATGGCTGCAGTGCTCTGCACATGGACAATTTCATAACCTCGATCCCGGATCGGGGAAACGAGCAGTCGCGCGCTGGAGTAAGCATCGACCAGGGCCACCACGGGCCGATCGGTCATCTTGACTCCTCCTCCTTTACACCAGGCATTTCATTCAGGCACTGCCACATCTGTGGGTGACTCACAGAAGGGCCCGACCCCCAGTAGCGTGCGCCACTCGCAGCTCCGGTCACGGGACTGCACCGAATGTGAGTCGCGAAGGCGAATTCCGAGACGTGGAGCCACGCGGGGCATACCGGTCGCCTCGTCGGACACTCCCGGACGACGATCGGCCGAGACGCGTCGGACTTCCGCAAATGCCGGTTCCCGCAGCTCAGTTGATGGCGAACGCGCATGCCCTTCGGCTGGCTCGCCGCGTTGCGCCATGCCGTCGGCTCACGGTGGCGCCCATCGGGGCGGCGGTCCGTCGAGCACGCCGGCGCGAAGACGCTCGCCTCGGGGTGCCCGGTACCGTGACGCCGGCATTCCCGCGCGAACCGACACACACGGGGGTACACACTTTCACTGACGGGTAACACTCTGGATCGCCGTCAAGGGTGTACTGGGATTTGTCAGATTCTGCCCAAATCCGCCGGATATCAGATACGAGTCACGCTGGTTCTCGCGAGGTGTGAGAATCAGCGTTTCTCATGCCAGGTCGCCTGGGCGACGTCACCGTGGCCGCGCTGATGTTCGGATCCTCATCCACTCGGACCGCATCCCGTCCTGACGGCTGCGGGAGCAATGGCGGGAATTACCCCCATGCAGAGTCGGCCGGCGCAGCGGTTCCGGAACCCTGCGAAGCAGAAGCCGCGTATTCAGTATTTACCGGCGTCGCGCTGCCCGCGAGGAAATTGACGGCGTCAAAGGTCAGTAGAGCGGCCGTTCCGAGTGTGACAGAGATGATGCGAATGCGGTAAATCATGGTTCCCCCCGATTCAAGGACTGAGCTCACCGTTGCGGTGTTCCAGAATCATCCACCGTTGTTCGCCGCGAGTGAAGATTTAGCTGGCATCATGAGTGGGCAGTGCAGGAACGCGAAGGGGGGACAAATGTGCACAAAGCATGATCAGGTGGGGGTGGCGCGGCTCCCTGAGCTATGCGAGGACGGCTTGGAGCGCTATCGCGATGTGCTGGCAGCGGGGGGCGTTACGGGTGACCGGGTCCCTGACTGCCTGCTCGACCTGGGGTTGCTCCGGTTCCTGCCGGACAACCCGGGCTCTCTCACTCCGATACCTCCAGACCTTGCTGCTGCCTCACTTTCCCGGCCGATCAAGCAAGCAATCACCGAGTACCAGGACACCCTGACGGCGATACGCGCCACGATGGCCCGGGCGGAGGTTGTCTACGCGGAGGCCCAGCAGGACGGCGGCACCTCGATCGAGGTGCTCTCCAGCGAGAGCGTGATCGCAGCCGCTCTGGAAGAGGCGGTTCAGTCCTGCCGTGAGGAGCTGCTGACCGCCCAGCCCAACGGTGGCCGTTCGCCCGAGCTCCTCGCCGAGGCCCTGCCGCGCGATCTCGCGCTGGCCGCTCGCGGCGTCAAACAGCGCACGTTGTACCAGCACACGGTGCGGGCACACGGCCCCACGCTCTCCTACATCGAGCGAGTGGTGTCCGCGGGTGCGGAGGTCAGGACGCTCGACGAGGTGTTCGATCGACTCATCGTGTGCGACAGCAGGACGGCCTTCATCCCCGGTCCGCGCGACCGCCGCCAGTCCGCATTGCTCATTCGGCACCCAAGTGTCATCGAGTACCTGGTCAAGGGCTTCGAGCAGGCGTGGAGCCGTGCGGCAGCCGTGGGCGAGGTCCCCTCCCGGCTGCGCCCGCCGCCCCTCACCGACGAGACCCGAAGGGCCGTGCTGCGGCTCATGGTGGAGGGCTACACCGACGAGGCGATCGCTGGACGGCTCGGCATCAGCAGGCGAACGGTGGGCACCCACGTCCAGAAGACCTCGGAAGTCCTCGGCAGCCGCAGCCGCGCACAGCTCGCCTACCTCATCGCACAGACCGACCTTCTGGACTGCTCCGACCTGAGTGCCGTGGAGGAGGCTTCAGCCAAGACGGCAACGTGAGGAGCGGCGACAGCCGGTACCAGGATGTACGTACGGACTCGGCCACGAGCCTGGCGTCATACCGGGTGTCTCTGGACGCGAACCGGGGGTTCCGGCGTCACCAGGTGATCCGGTTTCTCCTGGTCGAGACCCGCGGGGCGACGCGTATGTGCCGACTCACAGCCGTTCGGGGCGTGTATGGCGGCACAAGCGGTCGACGGTCCTGGATCATGCAGCATCGCTGCGGACCTTCACATCGCTGGCGGACTCGCCTCCAGGCCAGTACCTGCTACCCGCCTTACTCTTCGGATTCCTTTTCACCTTCGTACCCGCGCCGCTCGCCCGACGGCTGCTGAACCTGAAGTCCGGCGTGCTGCGGATCGCTCTGTGCACGCTCGCCGCCATCACGGTCAGCGGCGCGACGGTCGGCCGGACCATGAGTCAGGGTGACGAATGGTTTCTATCCGCCGTCTTCTGGGGCGTCACGCTCGCCCTCACCATGCTGGGTGAGCAGGTAGGGTCCGCCGCTTAATGCCTCGACATCGGGCGTGGTGATCTGGGAAGGTTCGCGCGATGACCAAAATCGACGACACGCCGCCCGCATGGGACGACCGCACCCAGCTCACCACGTTCCTCGACTACGTACGTGACACCGCCCGCGCCAAGTGCGACGGTGTCTCTGCGGAGAACGCACGCAAGGCGCTGCTGCCGGGCTCACCCCTGATGACCATGAGCGGAGTCATCAACCACCTCCGCTGGGTCGAGTACTACTGGTTCCAGGTGATCTTCCTCGGCGAGGAAGACCGGGCCCCCATGACGGAAGAGGACCCCGACCGCGAGATGCGTATCGCCGTCGGCTTTCCGCTTACGCAGTTGCTCGACGAATACGCCGAACAGAGCGCCCACTACCGCGAACTGGTCGCCGGGAACGATCTGGACAAGCAGGCCAAGGGAACCATTCGCGACGGCCTCCATGTCGACCTGCGCTGGATCCTCCTCCATCTCACCGAGGAGACGGCCCGCCACAACGGCCACCTGGACATTCTGCGCGAGATGCTCGACGGCACGACCGGCGACTAGTCACGGGCGGAGCCAGAGTCGGATCGAGCTGACCGTGACAGTGCCGTGGAAGACGCAACCGCGCTGACAGCGGGCGAGCCCGTGCCGGGCTCCGACTGGTTCGCCGCCGTGCGCTGCCTGACCGTCGCCGCACGGCTGGGCGAGCACGCCGACCACTCGCAGACCTTCCCCCCTACATCGCTGACATGCTCGCCGAGGACCGCAGACACCGCGACGAACGCCGATGCAACGGGGGAGCAGGCCACATCGGCGCCAGACCCCAGACCGCAGCCCAGGCCGCCGCCGTACTCGCACTCGCAGCACGTCTCGAACCCCCCGACCGGGAGACCGGCACCCGCCGCCTCGAAGCGTCCTACGGGCCTTCCGTCAAGTACCAGCTGAGGCGTGCAGTCTTGGTCGAATACGGAGACAGCACGTAACGACGCGCCTCTCCAAGTACCTGCCAGAACTCGCGCCTGCCGAGGGGCGAAGCAGGAAGCCTGCCATGAATGCTGGGCAGATGACACTCTGAGGGGGAGTACCTCGTCACGGCGGCCCGGGGACCGGTGGCCGTGCACGAGCCGGTGCTGGTCGTCGCCGTCGTCGACACGCCCGACCGGTGCGGGTTCGCGTACGGCACGCTGCCGGGCCATCCGGTCTCCGGCGAGGAGGCGTTCGTGGTGAGCCGGAGTCCGGACGGCCGGGTCACGCCGACCCTGCGGTCGTTGACGAGCCGGGCGCCCGGGGGCGTGTGGCGGTATCTGTTCCCGCTGCTGCTGGTGGCACAGCGGGTGTACCGGGGGCGCTACCGGCGCGCGTTGCGGGGCTGACCTCAGTGCCTGCCCGCTATCCGGTCCGCCGCCCTGGCCAGGGGGTCCGTGTCGGGGCGGGGTGAGGTCGTCTCGCGGCGGTCCGCCGTGCGGTAGGCCGCGTACATGGCGTGTACGCCGAGCCAGCGGAAGGGTTCCGGTTCCCAGCGGCGGACCTTGTGGTTGACCCACGGGAGGGCCGTCAGGTCGGTGGGGCCCGCCTGGCCGGAGTCCTGCTGGATCAGGTCGCGCAGGGTGCGGGCCGCGAGGTTGGTGGTGGCCACGCCGGAGCCGACGTAGCCACCTGCCCAGCCGAGGCCGGTGGAGCGGTCCAGGGTGACGGTGGCGCACCAGTCTCGCGGGACGGCGAGGACGCCGGACCAGGCGTGGTCGATGCGGGCGCCGGCCGTGGTGGGGAAGAAGCGGACGAGCAGGTCGCGCAGGGCCTCGATCGTGGCGGGCTGGGTGCGTCCGTCGTTGTCCGTGGCGGAGCCGAAGCGGTACGGGACGCCCCGGCCGCCCAGTGCGATGCGGTCGTCGGCGGTGCGCTGGGCGTACATGTAGGCGTGGGCCATGTCGCCGAGGGCCTCGCGGCCTTCCCATCCGATGGTGTCCCACACCGACGCGGGCAGCGGTTCGGTGGCGATCATGGAGGAGTTCATCGGGAGCCAGGTGCGCCTCTGGCCCTTGAGACCGGCGGTGAATCCCTCGGTGCAGCGCAGGATGTAGGGGGCGCGGACCGTGCCGTACGGGGTGATGGCGTGCTTGGGCTTGATCTCCGTGACCGGGGTCGACTCGTGGATCGTGACGCCGAGCGCCTCGACGGCGTCGGCGAGGCCCTTGACCAGCTTGGCCGGGTGCAGGCGTGCGCCGTGCGGGGACCAGGTGGAGCCGACCGCTCCGGTGATCCTGATGCGCTCGGCGGTCTCGCGCGCGCCGCGCAGGACGCGGTCCTTCTCGCCGAAGGCGATCTCGACGGCGTGGAAGGCCTTGAGGCGGGCGAGCTGGGCCGGTGTGTACGCGACTTCGAGGACGCCGCCCCGGTGGATGTCCGCGTCGATGTTCTCATCGGCGGCGACCCGGACGACCTCGTCGACGGTGTCGTTCATGGCCTGCTGGAGGCGCACGGCGGCGTCGTGGCCGTGGAGTTTCGCGTAGCGGTCGCGTCCGGCGATGCCGTTGTAGAGCCAGCCGCCGTTGCGCCCCGAGGCGCCGTAACCGCAGAACTTGGCTTCCAGGACAGTGATGTTGAGGAAGGGGACGGCCTTCTTGAGGTAGTACGCCGTCCAGAGTCCGGTGTATCCGCCGCCGACGATGCAGATGTCGGCGCTCACGTCGCCGGGCAGCGGCTCGCGGGGGGCGGGGGTGCCCTCCTTCGCGTACCAGAACGATATGCCGCCGTTGACGGTACTGACGGTGCTCATGTTTCCCCTGCTTGTCCGGTGGTCCGGTGGTCCGGTGGTCCGGTGTTCGGCCGAGCTTCTGTGCCGGGACGTTACTGCGCTGTGGCCCCTCGCGTCTCGCACCGGGGGAGAGCGCGTACGAGGGGGTAGCAGGCGAGGCCGGTCAGTACGGCGGTGGAGTGGCCCAGTTCGGCGAACGTACTGCCGCTGACCAGCGGGACGGCATGGGCGACGAGCACGGCGAAGGCGTACAGGGCACGCCAGGGCCGGGGGATGCGGTACGTGAGGACGGCGGCGACTCCCGCGAGCGCGTATCCGGGTCCCGTGCCGGGGGTGTGGACCGCGTACGGCGGGGCGTGGCCGTGGCGTACGGCCCAGGTCAGGACGGCCGCGGTGACGAACGGGGCGAGGAACTGGGCCGCGGCGGCGACGGTCAGCCAGCGAAGGGTGCCGAGCCAGTGTTCGGCGGTGGCGTGGAAGACGGTGAACAGGGCCGCGTAGAGGAGCCAGTGACCGCCGTCGATCCGGAGGGCGCCGGGGAGGAGGACGCGCAGGGGGTCGTCCATGAGCACGTGGAGGGAGGCTGAGGGCTGGGCCGGGAGCTCCTGTGCGAAGACCGTGGTGAGGAGGAGAAGGATCAGCCAGGTGTACGTACCGGGAGCGCCGGTGATCCAGCGGCGGATCGCGGTGAGGGCGCGCGCGGCCGGACGTTTTCGGGGCATACGCGATTGACGCACGGCCCTACGATCGAGGGCGTGATCGACATTCCCGATGGGCTGATCGCCACTCTGTCCGCATACGGCGGTGCGTCCGGCCGGGCGTTCGGCGCCGCGCTGGCGGGGCTGGCCGGACGGTTCCTCGACGCGTGGGGGCTGCGGCGGGACGGCGACGCGATGTACGGCGTGTGCGCACTGGTGCTTCCGGTGGTGCGGGAGGCGGACGGGCGGCCGGCCGCGCTGAAACTCCAGGCGGTGGACGAGGAGACGGCCGGGGAACCGGTGGCGCTGCGGGCGTGGGGTGCGGCGGGGGCGGGGGCCGTGCGGCTGCTGGACCACGACGCGGAGACCGGGACCATGCTGCTCGAACGGCTGGACGAGCGGAGGCCGTTGTCGGCGCTGGACGACGGGCGGGAGGCCGTGCGGGTGCTTGCGGGGCTGCTGGGCGGGCTGACGGCCGTACCGGCTCCGGAGGGGCTGCGCGGGCTGGGCGAAGCGGCGGCCCGGATGCTCGGTGAGGCACCGGGCGCGGTGGCCGCGCTGGTGGACGAGGGGGAGCGGCGGCTGCTGGAGGACTGTGCGGCGGCGGTACGGGACGTGGCGGGCGAGCCGGGGGACCGGCTGCTGCACTGGGACCTGCACTTCGGCAACGTCCTGGCGGGGCGCGCGGAGGAGGGCCGGGCGGGGGAGTGGATCGCCCTGGACCCCAAGCCGCTGGCCGGGGACCCGGGCTTCGATCTGTTTCCCGCGCTGGTCAACCGTTTCGACGCCGGGGAGGTGCGGTGGCGGTTCGACGTGCTGACGGAGGCGCTCGGGATGGACCGGGACCGCGAGCGGGCGCGGGCCTGGACCTTGGGGCGGGTGCTGCAGAACGCGCTGTGGGAGGTGCGTGAGGGCGGGGCCCGCATTGCACCGGAGCAGGTCGTGATCGCCCGGCGGCTGATGGGGCGGCGGTAACTCGTGCGCGTGTTCGGGGAGCGGGTGTCTACGCTGCTCTCATGATTCGTACCGCTACCCCCGCAGATGTCCCCGCCATCCACGCCATGGTGCGTGAGCTGGCCGATTACGAGAAGGCCCTCCACGAGGCCAACGCCACCGAGGAGCAGCTGCACGAAGCGCTGTTCGGCGAGCGGCCCGCCGCGTACGCGCACATCGCCGTGTCCGACGCGGACGGCGAGGTCGTCGGCTTCGCGCTGTGGTTCCTCAACTTCTCGACCTGGCGTGGGGTGCACGGCATCTATCTGGAGGACCTGTACGTACGCCCGGAGCGTCGCGGCGGCGGCCACGGGAAGGCGCTGCTCACGGAGCTGGCGCGGATCTGTGCGGAGCGGGGGTACGAGCGCCTGGAGTGGTCGGTCCTGAACTGGAACGCCCCGTCCATCGCCTTCTACGAGTCCCTGGGCGCCCGGCCGCAGGACGAGTGGACGGTGTACCGGCTGACGGACGGCGCGCTGGCGGAGCTCGGCGGGAAGTAGCGGTCACGGGGCTGGAGGTGCTGTCCGCGGTTCTACGGGACGAGCACGACCTTGCCCGTCGTGCCTCGGGTCTCCAGCGCGGTGGGGGGCTGCGGAGGGCTTCCCGGTGCGGTGGCGACGGTCGGGGCCCGGGACACCAGTCCTGGGCCGATGACCGGGATACGTCACGATGGGGGCATGGCGGGAACCACCAGCAGGGGCAGCAGGGGCAGCAAGGGCAGCGGCACGGGCGGCAGGGGCGGGAAGGACGGCATCGCGGCGGCGCGGCGGGCGGAGGTCCGGCTGCCGCCGCTCGTGGCGTACGAGGGGGAGGAGCTGGAGCCGGACGGGGACTACGACGGCGTGCGCTTCGAGGCGGTGGATCTGAGCGACCAGTCCGGTCCTGGCGCCCGCTTCATGGACTGCGCGCTGGACGGCTGCGCCCTGGACCGTACGGAGCTGACCAGATCCCGGTTCATCGACTCCGTGCTGACGGGGGTACGGGGCGTGGGCACCGATCTCTCGGGGGCCTCGCTGCGCGACGTGGAGATCGTGGACGCCCGGCTGGGCGGGGTGCAGTTGCACGGCGCTGTGCTGGAGCGGGTGCTGGTGCGCGGCGGGAAGGTCGACTACCTGAATCTGCGGAAGGCGCGGCTCAAGGACGTGGTCTTCGAGGGCTGCGTGCTGTCCGAGCCGGACTTCGGGGGTGCCCACCTGGTGCGGGTGGAGTTCCGGGACTGTGTGCTGAAGCGGGCCGACTTCAGCGCCGTACGCATGGAGTCGGTGGACCTGCGGACGGTCGCCGAGCTGGACATCGCCCGGGGTGTGGAGCAGCTGGCGGGGGCGGTGATCAGCCCGTCGCAGCTGATGGAACTGGCCCCTGCCTTCGCGGCCCGGATCGGGGTGCGGGTGGAGGCGTGACGGGGGGCCGGGCACGTGACGGGGGCCGGGCACATGACGGGGCCCGGGCGAGGGCTCATCCCAGGCGGGGGAAGCGGGACTGGAGGTCCCAGACGATCGGGTTGTCGGCGAGGCCCTCGTGCATGTCGGCCAGGTCGGCGACCAGGTCGTGCAGGAAGTCGCGGGCCTCACGGCGCAGGAGCGAGTGGCCGAAGGTCAGCGGGGGCTCGTCGCTGGGCATCCAGTCGGCCTCGACGTCCACCCAGCCGAAGCGGCGCTCGAACATCATCCGGTCCGAGGACTCGGTGAAGTCCAGCTCGGCGTACTGCTGCCGGTGGGAGCGGTTGCCCCGGGGGTCCTGGTCGATCTGCTCGACGATGTCGCACAGCGCCCACGCGAAGTCGAGCACCGGAACCCATCCCCAGGCTGTGGACACCTCGCGGTCCGCCTTGGTGTCCGCGAGATAGACGTCCCCGGAGAACAGGTCGTGCCGCAGGGCGCGGACGTCCGCGCGGCGGTAGTCGGTCTGCGGAGGATCGGGGAAGCGTCGGGAGAGGGAGTAGCCGATGTCGAGCACATGTCGATGGTGTCATGCCCGGTGCGGTGGCCTCCGCCATGATCGCCGGTGGCCCGCGAACCGCCGGACGGGCCGGATCTCCACTGCCTAGGGCAGCAGCCGCTGTTCCTTGGCGACGGAGACGGCGCCCGCACGGGTGTCGACACCGAGCTTGTCGTAGATGCGGCCCAGGTGGGTCTTGACCGTCGCCTCGCTGATGAACAGCGCACGGGCGATGTCGCGGTTGCCGAGCCCCTGCGAGAGCTGCGCCAGGATGTCGAGCTCGCGCTCGGTGAGGGTCGGCAGCGGCTTCCGCATCCGCGCCATGACACGGCTGGCGACCGGCGGGGAGAGCGTCGTGCGGCCCTGCGCCGCCGAGCGGATCGCCGCGAACAGCTCCTCCGGGCGTTCGGCCTTGAGCAGATAGCCGGTGGCGCCCGCCTCGATCGCGCGCGTGATGTCGGCGTCCGTGTCGTACGTGGTGAGGACGAGGACGTGGACACCGCCGGTGGCCGCGATGCGGCGGGTGGCCTCGACGCCGTCGATCCCCTCGCCCAGTTGCAGATCCATCAGCACGACGTCAGGGGTGAGCTTGGCGGCCAGCGCCACGGCCTCCTCGCCGCTGCCCGCCTCGCCGACGACCTCGATGTCCGGTTCGCTGCCGAGCAGGGCGAGCAGCCCCGCCCGTACGACGGCGTGGTCGTCGCAGAGCAGGATGCGTACCGTTCCCGTGGCGTTCGAGGTCATGCGGGCTCCTCCGGTGACAGGGGTGGGGGCGGCGGGGGCGTGGGTGGTGACGGGGGCGGGGCGGGCGGCGAGGGTGCCGGGTACAGCGGGATCGCCGCCGTCAGGACCGTGCCCTCACCCGGAGCGGACTCGATCGTCAGGGTCCCCCCGAGCTGCTGGAGGCGGGCTCGTACCGCCGGCAGCCCGTGCCCGCGCAGACCGCCGGACGGGCGGACCACCGGAGCGGAGGGGGTGAAGCCACGGCCGTTGTCGGCGATGTCGAGGACGACCCGGTCGTCGAGGTGGGTCAGCGTCACGGCCGCGGCCGTCGCCTCCGCATGCTCGCGGACGTTCGACAGCGCCCCCTGCGCGATCCGCAGCAGCGCGGACTGGACCCGGTCCGGCAGGGCCGTGCGCGGGGTGCCCTCCACATGGCAGCGGACGGTGATCCGGCCCGGCACCGACTCGCGGGCGGCGAGTGCGCGCAGAGCCTCCTCCAGGCCGCCGCCCTCCGCCAGATCGGCAGGGGCCAGGTCGTGGACGAAGCGGCGCGCCTCGGCGAGATTGCGCTCCGCGATGCCCGTCGCCGTCAGCACGTGGCGACGGGCTGCAGAAGGGTCGGCGTCCCAGGTGCGGTCGGCGGCCTGGAGCAGCATCTGCTGGCTCGACAGGCCCTGCGCCAGGGTGTCGTGGATCTCCATGGACAGCCGCTGGCGCTCGGCGAGGGTCCCTTCGCGGCGCTCGGTGGCGGCCAGTTCGCGCCGCGTACGCAACAGGGCGTCGATCAGCTCGCGCTGCCGGTCGGCCAGTTCCCGCTGACGTGCCGCCTGGCGCCGCATCTGTACGAACACGGCCGTGGCCACGGCGGCGACGGCGGGTGGTGCCAGGACCAGGTTCGGATCGAAGCCCTTGGCCAGGCTCAGCTGTGCGATGACGACGAACACGGTCAGCAGGACGACGAGGGCGTACGCGGCGCGGGGCGGCAGAATCCGCAGCCCGGTGTAGAAGAGCGGTACCGCGCACCACGCGAAGCTCGGCGCGAGGATGACCAGGATCATCCAGACGACGACCAGGACACCCAGCCAGACCAGGCTGCGCGGGGTCGGGCGGGAGCCGAGCACAGGGCCCAGGAGATAGAGCACGGCGAGGCCGACCGACAGCGCGATGATCCACGGGGTGCGGGCCTCGCCGGGGTGGCGGAGCAGGAACCGGGCCAGCGAGGCGCTCAGCAGCAGGAAGAACGCGGCGTGCATGAGAAGCGTGAGCCACCGTGCGTCGGGGTCGGCGCTCAGGTCGGGTCCGCTTCGGCGCTGCACTGCGTACCCCGTCCTGCCGTGTGGTGTCCTGCCGCGCTGACCTGCGCAGACACCTCCATGGTGACCCCTCGGGGCGACGCCCGCATCAACCGATCGGCCGATGGGGCCGTCAGCCGTCCCGGGCGGTTCGTCGAGCCGGTACGCCGACGGTACGGGGCCGGTCGCGGCCGGAGGATCGATAGCAGAGCGAACGAGCCGGACGACGTGCTCCGGCCGAACCACATACTCCGAGGAGACCACCATGAAGAAGATGTCGATGCGCACCCGTGTCCTGACCGGCGGCGTCGCCGTCGCAGCCCTGGGTGCCGGCACCTTCGGCACGATGTCCGCGAACGCCTCGGCCCCGGCCGCCGCCCCCGCCGCGGCCATCGCGGCCGACGCGACTGACGAGAACCTCCAGCAGTCCACGCACCTCACCGCGGCCGCGGCCACGGAGGCCGCGCAGGCGACGCTGGACGCCGCGAAGAAGGAGAACCAGCGAGTGTCGGTCGCGGTGGTCGACCGCAACGGCAACACCATCGTGACGTTGCGCGGTGACGGTGCGGGCCCGCAGTCCCCCGAGTCGGCCGTGAGGAAGGCGTACACCGCCGTCTCCTGGAACGCTCCCACCTCGGAGCTGGTCAAGCGTCTGGAGCAGGCCCCGAACCTGAAGGACATCCCCGGCACCCTGTTCCTCGGTGGCGGTGCTCCGGTCCAGGTCAAGGGCGCCCCGGTCGCGGGCATCGGTGTGGCCGGCGCCCCGAGCGGCGACCTCGACGAGAAGTTCGCCCGGGCGGGCGTCGCCTCGCTCGCCAACTGAGGCTCAGCAGACCGAACGCGGGGAGAAGGCACATGACGGAGATCGCGGCGCTGCACCGGGACGCCGACGGCGACACCCGTTCGGCACCGCCGCGCGCCGACCACCCGTTCTGCACCGCACGGCGCTGACCGCGCAGGCACGCCCAACCCGAAATTCCGCACATAGGATCACCGGTGTGGAACAGCGAACCCAGATACGGCGCACGGCGCCCGCCGCGGCCCTGCTGCTCGTGCTGACCACCCTCACCTCCACCCTCACCACCGCCTGCACCGCCGTCACCGCCGGGGTGGAGGGCAAGCCCGGTGCGGCCGGACTGCGCGACCCGTACTTCCCGAGGCTCGGCAACGGCGGCTACGACGTGACGCACTACGGCCTCGACCTGGACGTGGACGTGGACGCGCATGCCCGGCCCCGCCGGGACGAGCTGCGCGGCACCGCTACGATCACCGCTCGTGCCACCCAGGACCTCAGCTCGTTCAACCTCGACCTCGCCGGGCTCGACGTCCTGAGCGCGAGCGTGGAGGGCCGTCCCGCCGCGGTCAACCGCGCGGGCAGCGAGCTGACCGTGCGTCCGGACGCCGCCGTGGAGGACCAGTTGCGCAAGGGCCGGACGTTCCGCACGGTCATCCGCTACTCCGGCGCCCCGGAGACCATCACCGACCGGGACCAGTCGAAGGAGGGCTGGCTGAAGACCGCGGACGGGTCCCTCGCGCTCGGCCAGCCGACCGGGTCCATGGCCTGGTTCCCCGGGAACCACCACCCGAGCGACAAGGCCACGTACGACATCGGTGTCACCGTTCCGAAGGGCCTGACGGCCGTCTCCAACGGTGAACCGGTCTCCCGTCGCACGACAGGCGACCGCACCGCCTTCCGCTGGCGCACCGCCGAGCCGATGGCGAGCTATCTGGCGACGGTCGCCATCGGCCGCTACACGACGAAGAGCACGAAGACCCCCCAGGGGATCACGGTGTTCACCGCTGTCGACCCGGAAGTGGCTCGGGGGAGCGCCTCGGCCCTGGCCCGTATCCCCGAGGTGACGGGGTGGGCGGCCGGCAGGTTCGGCCCGTACCCCTTCTCCTCCACCGGCGCGGTCATCGAGCGCCGGGGCGACGCCGGATACGCGCTGGAGACCCAGAACCGGCCGGTCTTCCCCGGCCCGCCCAGCACCGGGCTTCTCGTCCACGAGCTGGCCCACCAGTGGTTCGGCAACTCGGTCACGCCCGCGAGCTGGCAGGACATGTGGCTCAACGAGGGCTTCGCGACGTACGCGGAGTGGCTCTGGGCCGAGGACAAGGAGGACACCCCGACCCGGGAGAGCTTCGACGCCGCCTTCCTCGACGACGACAACTGGGCCTTTCCGCCCGCGGATCCGCCGAGCGCCGCGGAACTCTCCAGTGCCCCGGTGTACGGGCGCGGGGCCATGGTGCTCGAAAGGCTCCGGCAGACGATGGACGACGACAAGGCGTTCTTCGGCCTGCTCAGGGGCTGGGCGCGGGCGCACCGGCACGGAAACGCGTCGACGGACGACTTCACCGCCTATGCGGAGAAGCGGACGGGACGGGACCTGAGCGGGCTGTGGAAGACGTGGCTGTACGGGGACGGGCGCCCGGAAGACCCTGATGCACCCGTCACGCCCTGACCTCCGGTCACCGGCCGGGCCCGCGACGCACGGGAGCCCCCGGCCGACAGGACGCGGCCGGGGGCTCCCGGAGCACTGGGGCGGGGACGCCCGAGCGGGTGATGTCAGAGGTTGACGCCGAAGTCCTGCGCGATGCCGCGCAGGCCCGATGCGTAACCCTGGCCGACCGCGCGGAACTTCCACTCGGCACCGTTGCGGTAGAGCTCGCCGAAGACCATGGCGGTCTCGGTGGCGGCGTCCTCGCTCAGGTCGTAGCGCGCGAGCTCCACGCCGCCGGCCTGGTTGATGATGCGGATGAACGCGTTACGGACCTGGCCGAAGTTCTGGCTGCGGTTCTCGGCGTCGTAGATCGAGACCGGGAAGACGATCTTGTCGATGTCGGCCGGCAGACCCGCCAGGTTGACGTTGATCTGCTCGTCGTCGCCCTCGCCCTGGCCGGTGACGTTGTCACCGGTGTGGACGATGGTCTGGTCCGGCGTCGCCTTGTTGTTGAAGAAGACGAAGTGGCCGTCGGAGAAGACCTTGCCGGCGGTGTTGACCGCGATCGCCGAGGCGTCGAGGTCGAAGTCGGTACCGGTGGTGGTGCGGACGTCCCAGCCGAGGCCGACCGTGACGGCGGTAAGGCCCGGTGCCTCCTTGGTGAGCGAGACGTTGCCGCCCTTGGACAGGCTTACTGCCATGGGAAGTCCCTTTCCTCGTCGTGTACGGGCTTCGTGCCATCACGAAAGCTACCGTCACCCGTCATAACGCAGGCAACAGACCACGAGGTTCCTGTTCCCTTTACTTTCTTTGCCGAACTTCTGTCCCATTCCAGACAGCCACCGGACAGCTCTTACGGCAAAAGATGGTGACGAACACCCTGTGGGCCAGGGAACATGGGTGTCATGTCCGGGCCCTATGTCATCCGCGGTGCGGTCTCCCTGCCGGAGGCCGAGCTCATGTGGCGTTTCTCGCGGTCCTCAGGGCCCGGCGGGCAGCACGTCAACACCAGCGACTCGCAGGCGGAACTCCGCTTCGACCTCGCGGCGACCGAGTCGCTCCCCGAGGTCTGGAAGGCCCGCGCGCTGGAACGGCTGGCGAACAAGCTGGTCAACGGTGTGGTGGTGGTACGGGCGTCCGAGCACCGTTCCCAGTGGCGCAACCGTGAAACGGCCGCCGTCCGGCTCACCGCACTGCTCGCGGAGGCCACGGCCCCGCCCCCCAAGGCGCGGGTGAAGCGCCGGATTCCGCGCGGGATCAACGAGCGCCGGCTGCGGGAGAAGAAGCAGCGGGGCGACACGAAGCGCGGCCGCTCCGGCCGCGACTGGTAACAGCCCGGGCCGGTGGCTCAGCCCAACTGCCGGTAGCGCCCCTTGAAGTACGTCAGCGGCTCGCCGTCCGCGCTCGGCAGGTCCGCCGTCAGCACCCGGCCGATCACCAGGGTGTGGTCACCCGCCAGGACCCGCTGCTCCGTCCGGCACTCCAGGGTCGCGAGCGCTCCGCCGATCAGCGGGGCATGCGTCACCTCACCCCGTATGTAGGGGACGTCCGCGAACAGCAGCCGGTCGCTGATCCGGCCCTTCATGGCGAACCGGCTCGCGACCTGGCGCTGGCTCTCCGCGAGGACCGAGACCGCCCACAGGGGCTGCTCGGCCAGCAGGTCGTCCATCCGGGAGTCGTTTCGCAGGCTGACCATGACCAGGGGCGGGTCCAGGGAGACCGACATGAAAGCGGTCGCCGTCATCCCGACGTCCTCCCCCCTGCCGTGCTCGTCGAGCGGCGGCTCCTGGGCGGTGACCAGCACCACGCCCGCGGCCAGGCGGGCGAGGGCGGCGCGGAACTCGTCGTTGCTCACCCCCTCAGCATGGGGGATGGCTTCGGGGCGCGGGGTGGGGGGTTTCGTCAGCACACCGGCACGCTAGTCCCGAGCCGCTCCCGGCCGCATCGGGCCAGGGGACCAGCCGGGTCCTAGGACCCGGGGAGCAGACGAGGGGCCGGGGAGGGCGGGGGAGCCGGGGAGGCCGGGCCCGGGGAGGTCGGCGACGCAGGGACCGCAACCGGCTGCAACGTACAGATGTGCGTTCAAGAAAACGAAGGAGACCGGAGGAAGCGCTTCGACCCCCCTTCACGACCTGTTGTGACTTGGCTCACAGAGCGCGATATTTGTTGACCCTGAGTACCGAGTGCACAGCTCGCTGTGATTCAGTGGCCGTGACACTGCAACAAGTACGTCGATATGAAACCTGGAGTTGCTGTCGAGGTCTCGGGGAGTGCGAGCAATGGAGGCCGAGTCGGAACCCTACGTCCGCCTTGCGACCATGCGGCAGCTGCACCAGGCCGTCGCTGATCTCAACACGGCGCGGAGTCTGGCGGACACCCTGCAGACCGTGGCCGACGGAATCGTCTCCGGCCTCGGTTACGAACTGGGCTGCGTCAACCTCGTGCGGCCCGACGGCGACCTCGTCGTCGCCGCGTTCGCGGGCAACTCCGCGGCCGAGGCGCTGATCACCGGACGGGTCGGTTCCCGTGAGTCCTGGGAGCGCCGGCTGTCCATGGGCGAGATGTGGGACCAGCTTCGCTTCATACCCCACACCCAGGGCTGGGTCCTCCTCGAAGACGACGTACCCCAGTGGCACACCGACGGTCCCGAACCGCGCTTCGAGGACGAGTGGCACCCCCTGGACCGGCTCTACGCCCCGATGTACGCGTCAGGTGGCGGGCAGGATCTCCTCGGCGTGATATCCGTCGACCGGCCGCGCAACATGCGCAGGCCCGGCGCATGGGGGCGCGAAGCTCTCCAGATGTACGCCTCCCAGGCGGCGATCGCGATCAGTAACGCTCGCCTCCGAGCAAACATGCAGCGGGCCCTCGTCAGACTCGAACGCGAACAGCAGGCGCTGCGGGCCAGCGAGGAGTCCTTCCGCCAGGCGTTCGAGTACGCGCCCAGCGGTATGGCCATCGCGGAGATGGGCGGCGACCAGCACGGCAGACTGCTGCGCACCAACGACGCCCTGTGCCGTCTCCTGGGCCGCCCCGCCTCCGTCCTGCGCCGCTACTCCTTCGCCGACCTGGTCCACCCCGAGGACATCGGCACCCTGCTCCGTACGTCGGCCGAGGGCGGCCGGGCCGAGCTGCGGCTCGGCCGCCGGGACGGCACGTACCTCTGGGTCTCGCTGCGCAACTCCGTCGTCGCCGACACCGCCGACGGCCCCCGCTTCCTCCTCACCCATGTCGAGGACATCGAGGAGCGCAAGCGCCACGAGCTGAACCTCGCACACCGCGCCTCGCACGACGCGCTCACCGGACTGCCCAACAGCGCCGAACTGAAGGCCAGGCTCGGCGCCCGCCTCTGTGAGAGGCCTCACTCCGTGGCCTCCACCGCGATCGAAGCGCTGGACGCGGCGTACGGCGATGCCGACGCCTCCCGGGCACACGGCTACCAGGCCGACGGCTACGACGCGGACCCGGTGCCGGGCGGCGGCCCGTACGACCACCATGTGCACACGGCGGCGCCGGACACCGGGCACGACGACGGGGCGAAGGGCCTCGCGGTCCTCTTCTGCGACCTCGACGGCTTCAAGTCCATCAACGACCGTTTCGGACATCACACCGGTGACGCCGTCCTCATCGAGGTGGCCAGGCGGCTCAGCACCTGTGTGCGGGACGGCGACACGGTCGCGCGCCTCGGAGGTGACGAATTCGTCGTCCTCGCGGACGGTCTCGGGGCCGCGGATGCGGCAGACCTGGCCGTACGCTTGCGGAATGCCATCATTCCGCCCATCAGGGTGGATGGCAGGGCGGTCAGGGTAGGTGCCAGCTTCGGCATCGGCTGGGCCGAGTGCGGCATGACGGCCGAAGAGGTCCTGCGCTCCGCCGACCAGCGGATGTACGTCGAAAAGCGCTCCCGGTCGAAGGTTCACCGCAGAGCCGGCTGAGGTTTACGGCACGGCCATCCCCTTACCCCGCCCCGGTTTCCGATGCCGTCCATGAGTGGAAGCGGCAATAAGTGGCGTGCTCCGTTCGGGGTAGGCTCGGCCGGTCGGCGACGGCTGGCGACATGGTGAGGAGTGACCCAGGGATGACGGCCGGAAGCAACGGTTCGAGCAAGCCCGAGGACGACGATCCGTTCGGCTACCTGTACGAGGACGGACAGGCGGCGGGTGCCCAGGCGCCCGGCCAGGGAGGCTACGGCTACCCCGGCCCGGCCGCGCAGCCCGGCGTGCCCAGAACCTCGTACCACCAGGTGCGGACCGTCGGCGAGCGCCAGTACGGGCAGCACGTTCCGCAGCAGCCCTACCGCCAGCAGCCCCAGGCACCGTACGGACAGCCGCACCCGCAGTACGCGGCCCCCGAGAGCCACTCCGGTGGGCCCCAGGACCCGCAGCAGAGCCGCCGGGGCAACGGCTCCGGCAGGGGCGGCCCCAACACCAAGGCACTGCTGATCGCGGCGGTCGCCGTGGTCGCGGTCGTCCTCATCGGCATCGGCGCCGCGCTCCTGTCGAACGACGACGAGCCGGACAAGAAGAAGGACGAGGCCGGTACGTCGGCCGGTCCCGGCAACGAGGTCGAGGAGTCCCCGAAGACCAAGGAGTCCGAGGAACCGGAGAAGAAGCCGGCCGAGCTCCCGAAGCAGGACGCGGCGGCGCTGTCGCTCGGTGGCACGGCGGCTCTGGAGAACACGGTCAAGGGCGCCGAGAGCGCGAACGGCCAATACATCAGCCTCAACGAGGTCGGCCGTTCGGCGACCTGGACGGTCGAGGTGCCCGAGGCCGGCGAGTACACGCTGCACGTGACGTACGGCGTGCCCGGCAAGGACGCCAAGACGACCCTCACGGTCAACGCCGAGGCGCCGCGCTCCATCAACATGAAGAACTTCGCGAAGGCCGCGGAGGGCGACCTGGAGAAGGGGTGGACGAACACGTACGCCTACGTCAACCTCACCAAGGGCTCGAACACGCTGAAGCTCTCGTGCGAGACGGGCGACCAGTGCGACGCCAATCTCGACCAGCTCTCGCTGACGGCGGGCCAGACCAGGTAGTCCTGCCCGGCCCTGCGGGGCCACCGTCTTCGTGCACCGTCTCCCGGTCCTCGCCTCGTGAGGGCCGGGACGTGTCGTTTCCGGGGTGCTCCCCAGGGTCAGGCCGTGTGCTGCTGCACGCCGACGCGCGTCAGCAGGTCCTCGTACGCCGCGCTGTCGAACTCGCCGGCGGCCGGGGCCAGCACCGTAGCCGTCGACAGGGCGACCGCCCGTATCAGCCGGTCCGGCCAGCTCAGGCCCTCGGCGATGCCGGAGATCAGGCCGGCCACCGCGGAGTCGCCCGCGCCCGTGGGATTGCCCCGCACCGCGGCGGGCGGTACGGCGCGCCAGGCACCGTCCGGGGTGACGGCCAGCATTCCGTCCGGGCCCAGGGACGCGACCACGCTGTGCGCGCCGCGGCGGCGGGCGTCGTGGGCGGCGCGCAGGGGTTCGCGGGCCCCGGTGAGCTGGGCGAGCTCGTCGGCGTTGGGCTTGACGAGGTCGGGGCGGGCGGCGATCCCCCGGCGCAGGGGTTCGCCGCTGGTGTCCAGGAGGACGGGGACCCCGGCGGTGCGGGCGGTGCGGACCAGTTCGGCGTAGGCGCCGACGTGGATGCCGGGCGGGAGGCTGCCGCAGAGGGCGACCGCGTCGGCTCCGGTGAGCAGGTCCTCGTACGTACGCAGGAAGCCGGCCCACTCCTCGGCGGAGACGTGCGGGCCCGGCTCGTTCAGCTGGGTGGTGTCGCCGGTGGCGGCGTCGGCGACGGCGATCGTGCGGCGGGTGTTGCCGGCCACGGTGACGAGTGCGTCGCGCGGCGGGAGCGCGGCGAGCAGGTCGCGCAGGACGGCTCCGGTGGGGCCGCCCGCGAAGCCCGTGACCACGGTGTCGTGGCCCAGCGCGGCGAGCACCCGGGCGACGTTGAGGCCCTTGCCGCCGGGGCGTTCGGTTACTTCGGTGACGCGGTGGCTGGAGTGCGGGACGAGGGCCGGGACGGCGTACGTCACATCGAGCGCGGTGTTGAGCGTGACGGTCAGGATCACCTGCGCCGGATCTCCGATCCCCTGGCGCGCTGGATGGTACGCGCTTTCTCCGTGGCGGTTCCCGCCGCGACGATCATGCCAAAGAGACGGCGGTCGGCCCAGGTGGCCGGGTCGACCGCCGTCTCTTCGTCACGCGCGTACGTCACGCGCCTGGCTCGATGATCCACTCGCCCTTGCGCATGACGCCCTTGAGGACGAAGTCCTCGTCCAGGACCACGAGGTCCGCGTCCTTGCCGGGTTCCAGGGAGCCGACCTTGTCGTACACGCCCAGCAGTTGCGCCGGGTTGGCGGAGATGGACTGGACGACATCACCGACGGGAATCCGGTCGACGGTCACGGACCGGCGGAACGCGGTGTCCAGGGTGAGGGTGGAGCCGGCGATCGAGTCGCCCTCCACCAGGCGGGCGACACCGTCCTTGACATCGACCGCGAGGGGACCGAGCTGGTACCGGCCGTCGCCGAACCCGGCCGCGTCCATCGCGTCCGTGATCAGCGCGACGCGGGCGGCGCCCGCGTGGCGGTAGGCCAGCTCCAGGGCGGCCGGGTGCAGGTGCGTGCCGTCGTTGATCAGCTCGACGGTGACCCGCTCGTCCTCCAACAGGGCCGCGATCGGTCCCGGCGCGCGGTGGCCGAGGCCCGGCATCGCGTTGAAGAGGTGCGTGGCGACGGTGGCGCCCGCGTCGATCGCCTCGACGGTCTGCTCGTAGGTGGCGTCGGTGTGCCCGATCGCCGCGATCACCCCGTGCTCGGCGAGCAGCCGTACGGACTCGATGCCGCCCGGCAGTTCGGTGGCGAGGGTGAACATCTTCGCCGTGCCGCGCGCCGCGTCCATCAGCTTGCGGACCTCGGCCGGGTCCGGGTCGCGCAGCAGGCCCTCGCTGTGGGCGCCCTTGCGGCACGGGGAGATGAACGGGCCCTCGAAGTGGATGCCCGCCAGGTCGCCCTGCTGTACCAGTTCGGAGAGGATGCCGGCCCGATGGGCGAGGAAGTCCATTTCGCCGGTGACGGTGGAGGCCACCAGAGTCGTGGTGCCGTGCGCGCGGTGCGTACGGATGCCGGTCAGTACCTCGTCCACGGTGCCGGAGGTGAAGGACGCGCCGCCCCCGCCGTGGTTGTGCATGTCGACGAAGCCGGGCACGACCCAGTAGCCGGTCAGATCGAGGGTCCGGGCGTCCTCCGTCGCACTGCCCGCGATCCTGTCGCCCTCGACGATCACCCGGCCGTTCTCGACCGTCCCGGTCGGCAGCACCACCCGGGCACCTGCGAGAACTGTGCTGTCTGCGCGTCCGGCCATCAGGCGGATACCTCCGTGGAGAGTAGATCCCAGGCGAGCAGCCCTGCGCCCAGGCATCCGGCGGTGTCCCCGAGGGCCGCCGGAACGATGTCGGGCAGCTTCTGGAACGTGACGCGTTCCTCGACAGCCGCACGCAGTGGTGTGAACAAGGTTTCCCCCGCCTCGGCCAGACCGCCACCGATGATGAGGACGCGGGGGTCGAGCAGGGTGAGCGCGGTGACCAGTCCGGCGGCGAGCGCGTCGACGGCGTCCTGCCACACGCGCACGGCGGCCGGGTCGCCGGATTCGACGGCCTTCGCGCAGTCCGCGGCGTCAGCGGCGGGGTCTCCGCAGGCCGCGGCCCAGGCGCGGGTCACCGCGGAGGCGGAGGCCAGGGTCTCCAGGCAGCCGCGCTGGCCGCAGCCGCAGTCGGGGCCGTCGGGCCGTACGACGATGTGCCCGATCTCGCCCGCGTAGCCGTGGGCGCCCTCCTCGATGGAGCCCGCTATGCCGATGGCGCCTGCGATCCCGGTGCCCAGCGGCACGAAGAGGAAGCGGTCGGCGCCCTTGCCCGCGCCGATCCGGCCCTCGGCGAGGCCGCCGGTCCTGACGTCGTGGCCGAGCGCGACGGGTACGCCGCCCAGGCGCTCGCCGAGCAGGGCGCGCAGGGGGACGTCACGCCAGCCGAGGTTGGAGGCGTACACGGCGATGCCGTTCTCGGTGTCGACGATGCCGGGCACGGCGACTCCGGCGGCGACCGCGCTGGTATCGAAGTGCTCCTCGCCGTACGCGCGCAGTTCGGCGGCGAAGGCGAGGATCGTCTCCACGACGGCCTCGGGACCGCGCTCCCGGCCGGTGGCGCGCCGTGCCGCGTACAGGAGGGTGCCGTCGGCCCCGACCAGTGCAGCCTTCATACCTGTGCCGCCCACATCGAGCGCGATGACATGTCTCACGGGAGACAGTTTCGCCCGTCGGCACGAAAAGGTCTAGTCCACTATCGCGGTTTGTTGAGGCTCCATACAAAACCGGACCCCTGTCATACGTTGCCGAAGCGAGACTGCTGTGGTGTAGACCTCCTACGTGAACGTGGGGGAAAATCACCCTTTCGGCAGGGGTCACGTGAGCGAAGTATTCGATGAGGATGGGCGAGGCCGTGCAGCGGCGCTTTTTGGGTGTGACGGCGGCGGTGGCCGCGCTTGGTCTGACGGCGACGTTGTCGGGGTGCGGCGGCGGCGGTGATTCCGGTGACGTCACCCTGAAGTTCGTGGCGGCCGATTACGGCACCGGCGCGGCGAACACGTCCGAGACCTACTGGAACAACCTCGCCCGGAGCTTCGAGGCCGCCCATCCCGGCATCAAGGTCGACGTCCACGTCTACGCGTGGAAGGACGTCGACCGCGAGGTCTCCGAGATGGTGGAGCAGAACAAGGCCCCGGACATCGCCCAGATCGGCGCGTACGCCGACTACGCGAAGAAGGACAAGCTCTACACGGTCGACGAGATGCTCGCCATCCGCACGCAGGCCAACTTCCTGCCCTCGCTGAGCGACGCCGGCAAGGTCAACGGCGAGCAGTTCGGACTGCCGTTCATCGCGAGCACCCGCCTGCTCTTCTACAACAAGAAGCTCTTCGGCGACGCGGGCCTCGACGCGCCCAGGACCTGGGACGACATCCAGAGCGGCGCCGCCCGGCTCAAGGAGCGTGGCGTCCGCTACCCCTTCGCCCTGCCCCTCGGGCCGGAGGAGTCCCAGGCCGAGACCATGATGTGGCTGCTCAGCGGCGGGGGCGGCTACACGGACGACGTCGGCTCGTACGACATCGACTCCCCGCAGAACATCGCCACGCTCACCTGGCTGAGGGACAACCTCGTCGGCAAGGGGCTCACCGGGCCCGTCGCGCCGGGCAAGCTCGACCGTGCCAAGGCGTTCGACGCGTTCACCCGGGGGCAGGTCGGGATGCTCAACGGGCACCCGACGCTGATGGCGGACGCCGAGAAGGAGGGGATAGACGTCGGCATGGTGCCGCTGCCCGGCGTCGACGGGCCGACCAGGGGTTCCATGGGCGTCGCCGACTGGATGATGGGCTTCAAGCAGAACAAGCACCGTGCGGAGATCGGGAAGTTCTTCGACTTCGCGTACAACGACGAGAACGTGCTCGCGTTCGCGGACGAGTACGACATGCTGCCCGTCACGGACAGCGCCTCGGCGGAGATGGAGACGGACGCCCGGCACAAGCCGCTGCGGGAGTTCCTGGCCGCGCTGCCGAACTCGCAGTTCTACCCCTTCGCCAAGACGTCCTGGGCGCAGGCGAGCGAGGCGATCAAGGCGAGCATCGGCACGGCGGTGGAGCCGGGCGGCAACCCGTCGGCCGTGCTCGCCGAGATAGCGAAGAAGGCGACGCAGGCCGAGCAGGCGGAGTAGCCGTTGATACGTGGGGTGGCGCGGTTGTCCGTGCGGCCGATCAGGACCGACACGTCCGTTCCTTCCCGCACCAGCTCAGGCCGGCGCCTCACCGGGAGGGTGAGCCGACAGGGGCGGGCGTCGCCGGTCATGAGCGAAGTAAGCGGCCAGGCTAGGCGTACGGACCTTTCAGTTCCTGACGTGCTTGCTGTCCAGCGTCGATCCGGCGTCCAGCTGTCTCGGGATTGCTGAGAGCGATCGCACCGCCATACCCGCCCAGTGTTCGTCGGCCGCCGCGCACAGCGCACGGGCAGCCTCGTTGAGGCGGACGACGGACGGCGGGTCGGAGGGGCCCAGCAGGTGCAGCTTGAGCTCGCTGCGTGCCTCGGCGTAGACGTCCTTCTCGGGGTGGCGCACGGACTCCAGGAGGGCCGGTATGCCGGAGGCGTCCGGCGCGAGGACGGCGCCTGCCCGGACAGTCGGAAAGGTGTCGCGGAAGTCCTGCTCAGGAAGGCCGCTGGTGTTGGCGACGGCGTAGGGCTTCTCGCTCGCCAGATAGTCGGAGATGACGCTGGATACATCACTGACCAGCAGGTCGGCCACGTTGAAGCAGGCGTAGACGGTCGGCTGCGCCCCGACGACGACTCGGTGCTCCCATGCGGGGAACGAAGCCCAGTACGCGGCCTCCCAGGCGGTGGTCGCGGTGGCCACGGCCGCCGCCCGACCGGGTTCGGGGACCGTCTGGAGCAGCATCCGCTCCGCGACGTCCGCGCTCGCCCGGAACGAGGACGTGGTCAGTCGGACGAGTTCGGCGGTCCGGTAGGCCAGTTCCGCCGCTGCGGAGGGCGCGGGCCTCTCATCGGGGTGTGCAGCGGCACGCAGGGCGTTCGCGGCGGGGATCATCTCCTGGATCCGGGCGTTCGCGGCTCCCGCCCGGGGATCGACCGAGCCGGTCAGCGGGTGCGGCTTGTACAGGAGCCGGACCCCGGGATCAGCCAGGAGGGAGCGGACGATGTTCTCACCGGCCTCGATGATCGAGGTGTTGCCCGGGTTGCCGTCCCACCCTTCCCAGGTGGGGGCGTAGAGCACCGTGGTGTACGGGCCCGCGGGCGCACCGGTGTACGGCTCGATCGCGTCCAGTTGCGGGCGTCCGATCTCGGTGACGTCCCTGTCGTCGATACCCACGTCCGCCAGGGCGTACCGCTGGCGCCCCGCGGGACCGGCCACCCACACGTTGTCGTACGCCTTCGCGTACGGATTGCAGCTGGACAGCTTGTCGCTCTCGCCGTGGTTGACGAACGCGTGCTTGATGGTGGGGATCCGTAGCACCTGCGAGGTCTTCCCCGAGTTCGACGGGTGGATCAGCATCTTCAGTGTCGAGTGCTCCAGCCTCATCAGGTCGGCGACCTTCGGCAGACACACGATCGGGATGTCGGTCGACGCGATCTTCCTCACCATGAAGCGCTCACGCAGCACGATCAGCGGACGACCCTCCAGCTGGGCCAGCGGCCCCAGCCACATGTTCGCCTGATAGGCCGAGCTCGCGGCGCCGGAGAAGTACATGCCCACCGTCGGCTGGTACTCCGCGAGCCAGGCCTCGAACCACTCCAGCGCCTGCTCGCTCGTCACCGGCCGGCGCCCCGGCAGCAACCGCAGCAGCAGCATGCCGATGGCTACCACCGCGACGGCAGCGGACAGGGCGATTCCCGCGGCGGCCCACCGGGCCGAACCGGTCGCCGCGGTGGTCAGCAGCCCGGCCGTCGAGGGCAGACCGAACATGAGGAGCCGCTGCCCGGAGCTACGCATCAGCAGCGCCGGGGGAGCGGGGCTCAGCAGCAGTGGCGAGGCGTCGATGTTCCGGGACACCACGGGCAGGGTGCGGGTGCGGTGTACGAGGATCGCAAGCGCCCGGCATGCGGAATGCAGGGCGTAGAAGAGCAGCAGACCGCAGACGAGACCCAGGTATTTCGTCTCGTGGTCCTGTCCCACGATGTGGATCAGGCCGGCCACCAGCAGAAGGTCCCGGACGGCTTGGCGCACGAGTACGGTCGCGTGCAGCTTCCCGAGGGCAGTGGCCGTGTTGCGCTGCCACCGGTGCAGGGCGATGTCCGTCGCCAGCCCGACAACGGTCGAGGCCATGAGCAGGGGAACGCTGGCGAGGAGGGCACCTACTGCCTGCACGGCGAATGACAGGGCGAGCACCGTCGGTAGGAAGAAGCGTGCCGCTGCGGTGCGAATCCAGGCGGGCAAGGGTGGTACTGACACTTCACGGCTCCAGGCAACTCAACATCCTCGCGCACGGCCCAGCTGACTGGCGCGATCAGATGACCGCAGGCCGGAAGCCGACACTTACAGATGTTCTCTCTTCAAGAAGACGGTCGGACTTTACCTGCTGGGCGGCAGTAATTTACCTGCCGTGCATGCCCCGCCTCGTCGTTTCACGGCGACGTCCGGTTGGTCTTGCGTCCGTGGTGTCGTGTTGATCCCTGTCCGGGGACGGTTTCGGTCAGGGGAGCGCGTCGGCTGTCGTACGAGGATCCGTTCGAAGGCGAGGATGGCCGCCGTGGCCCAGGGCCAGGTGCCGGGGAGTTTCAGCTCGCGCGAGGGCAGCAGGCCGATCCCGGATGCCTTCTGATCGCGGACCTTGGGCTCGACCCGGGCGCGTCTGCGGTGCCGGCCATCGAGATGGGCGATCCGCCCGCGTTGGTGGTCGGTCGCGAAGGTCTGGTGACGCGCCTCCTGCTTGCACAGCGGCACGAACCCCGGCCGGGTCAGCGCCGCCGACAGTTCCCAGGTCAGGCCCGTGCGCTCCGCCGGCAGCCGCAGATGCGCCCCGCCCACATGCCCGACCTGTCCCTTCCCGGCCCCCCGACATCGCCAGACCGCGTGCCCACTTGCCACCCTGCACGTGAAAGGTGCCCCCACCCGCTCATGATCCAGTCCTCAGTAAGCCGGATCGTCGCAGGCCGCGGGGCACCTTTTGCATGCAGTGCCAGAACGTCACAGTTCATGGAGGTCCGGAGCCGCGAAGCGGCGGAGTCCCGGTGCGTACCCATTCTGACCGTTCGATCGTTACGAACAGACCTGATAACTTGTGAGAGGTGAAGACCGAGCTGGTGAAGCGGGCGTTCAAGAACCGCTTCGCCCCCACGAACGAGCAGGCAGCGGAGCTGTCGCGCACGTTCGGGTGTGTGCGCAAGGTCTACAACCTGGCGTCGGAAGCCCGGACAGTGGCGTGGTTCCAGCGTCAGCAGACGCTGTGGCATCTGCAAGGGGCGTTCTCGAACTTCTTCGAGGGCCGAGCGAAGTATCCCCGGTTCAAGTCGAAGAAGAAGACTCGCCGTTCCGCCGAGTACACCAGGTCGGCGTTCAGTTACCGTGTGTGCTCCGCATGCGGCACCGTCCGAGAGAAACTGCCGTTGAACGTCCGCGCGTGGACGTGCGACTGCGGCACCACGCATGACCGCGATGTGAACGCGGCACGCAACATTCTGTCCGCCGGACTGGCGGTTACAGCCTGTGGAGCGGGTGTAAGACCTCAACGGGAGTCCTTCCGGACGGGGCAACCTGCTGAGAAGCAGGAAACCCTCACTGCGAAGTGGGGAATCCCCCTCGTTCACGAGGGGGAGGAAGTCACATGACCGACGCCTCCCCGCTCTCCGACCGGGACCGAGCTCTGCTCTCCCTGGAGCGGCGCTCCTGGCCGGGGCCGGGGGCGAAGGAACGGGCGATCCGCGAAGAGCTCGGGATGTCGCCGGTCCGCTACTACCAGCTGCTGAACGCGCTGATCGACGACGTACGGGCGCTGGCGGAGGACCCGGTCACGGTGAACCGCCTGCGAGCGGTGCGCGCGGCCCGCCGGAACCGTCGCTGACGGGTCGGCTGTCGCGGGGCTTCGACCCGGTCCTCGACCCCCGACTCTCAAACGCCGGGCGGGCCGGGGGTGTCGCGGCAGCGGTCATGTCAAGCCTGCCCGGCATTCGAGGACCAGGGGTTGCGGGCCGGGCCCCGGGAACAGGCGCGTCGCTATAGGGTCGGACCATGGGCAGTCACCCCGATCACCTGCCGACCCCGACCACCCTGGTCGGCCGAGAAGGCCTCGCGGCCATTCTCGCCCGGCCCGACCGAGCCGTGGTCGCGCTCGATTTCGACGGCACGCTAGCCGATATCGTCCCCGACCCGGAACAGGCCCGCGCCCACCCCGGCGCCGTCCCCGCGCTCGCCGCGCTCGCGCCACGCGTCGCGTCCGTCGCCGTGATCACCGGCCGCCCGGCCGACGTCGCCGTGCGGTACGGCGGCTTCGCGGGCGTGCCCGGACTCGATCACCTCGTCGTCCTCGGCCATTACGGCGCCGAACGCTGGGACGCCGTCTCCGGCACCGTGCACGCCCCCGCCCCGCACCCCGGCATCGCCGCCGTGCGCGCCGAACTGCCCGGCCTGCTCCACGAGCTGGACACCAGGCACGGCAGTTGGGTGGAGGAGAAAGGGCAGGCCGTCGCCGTGCACACCCGCCGGGCCGACGACCCGCAGGCCCTCTTCGACGCGCTGCGCGAGCCCCTCGGACGGCTCGCGGCCGAACACGGGCTGATCGTCGAACCCGGCCGCCTGGTACTGGAACTGCGCCCGCCCGGCATGGACAAGGGCGTCGCACTCGCCGAGTACGTACGCGAGACGGACGCCGAGTCCGTGCTGTACGCCGGTGACGACCTCGGTGACCTCGCCGCCTACGCCGCCGTGGAGACGCTCCGCACCGAGGGCCCTGACGGCGTCCCGGGCCTGCTGGTCTGCAGCGGCAGCGCGGAGGTGCCCGAACTGGCCGAGCGGGCCGACCTGTTGCTGCCGGGGCCCGCCGACGTCGTCGCGTTCCTGTCAGCCCTCGCGCAGCGCCTCTAGCTGGTCGAGGAACCACTGCTGCGGCGGCAGCGCCGTCGCCGCGGCGGCCAGGGCCTTCGTGCGGTCGGCCCGCTCGTCGTGCGGCATCGACAGCGCCTGGTGCAGGGCCTCCGCCGTGGCCGACACGTCGTACGGGTTCACCACGATCGAGGCGTCGCCCAGTTCCTCGTACGCCCCCGCCTCCCGCGACAGCACCAGGACGCAGCCGTCGTCGGAGACCACGGGGACCTCCTTGGCGACCAGGTTCATGCCGTCACGGATCGGGTTGACCAGGGCCACGTCGGCGAGTCGGTACGCCGCCAGGGAGCGGGCGAAGTCGTCCTTCACGTGCAGGATCACCGGGGTCCAGTCAGGCGTCCCGTACTGCGCGTTGATCTCCTGGGCCAGCGTCCGGACCGCCGCCGTGTACTCCTGGTACACCGCGAGGTCCTGCCGCGAGGGGTAGGCGAACGCGATGTGGGCGACCCGCTCGCGCCACTCCGGATGCTCCTCAAGCAGGGCCCGGTACGCGAGGAGTCCGCGCACGATGTTCTTCGAGAGCTCCATG
Source organism: Streptomyces finlayi (assembly GCF_014216315.1). NCBI lineage: Bacteria > Bacillati > Actinomycetota > Actinomycetes > Kitasatosporales > Streptomycetaceae > Streptomyces > Streptomyces finlayi. The sequence continues at coordinate 3,329,761 of NZ_CP045702.1, read as the reverse complement.
CGGTCCACGCGTACGATCGTCCGGCGGTCCGGGCCCACCTCTTCCCGCAGGGCCGCCATCCGCTCGTCCACGTCCGCCTCGTGCGAGCGGCGGCGCAGGAAGTCCGCGTCCGCCCCCAGCCCGTGCACCCCGATCCGGGTGCGGCCGGTGCCGCCGAGGATCTCCGTACAGCAGCCGATGAACGCGTCGGCCCAGCGCCGGGTGAGGAACGCCGCGCGGTCGGCGCCGAGAATGCCCCGCAGCAGCTGCTCGCCGATGTCGTCGGGCAGCAGGCGGAAGTAGTCGACGGGCGCCCACGGGGTGTGCGAGAAGTGTCCGATCCGCAGATCGGCGCGGAGCTCGCGGAGCATCCCCGGCACCAGTGCCAGGTGGTAGTCCTGCACCAGGACCGCCGCCCCCTCGCCCGCCTCCTCGGCGAGCGCCTCGGCGAAGGCGCGGTTGTACGCCTCGTACGCGGCCCACTGCCGGCGGAACTCCGCGTCGAACGCGGGCTCCAGCGGTGTCTGGTACAGCATGTGGTGCACGAACCAGAGCACCGAGTTCGCGATGCCGTTGTACGCGTCGGCGTGGAGATCCGCGTCGATGTCGAGCATCCGTACGCCCTCTTCGGCGACGCCCTGCCTGACCGCCTCGCGGTCGCCGTCGCTCAGGGCCGCGCACACCCACAGTTTGTCGTCGACCGCGCTGAGGCCGGAGACCAGTCCGCCTCCGCCCCGTTTCGATGTGAGTGAGCCGTCCTCGCCCTGTGTGTACGACACGGGGCCGCGGTTGGACGCGACGAGAACCTGGGCAGCGTGCTCGGAGACCATGTACCGGAACCTAGCCCGTTCCGGAAGCCCCCAAACGTGAGTACGGCCTCCGGCCGGACGGGCCCGTGCTCCGGGCCCTCAGCCGTGGTCGCGTCCACGCCCCCGCCCGCGCGTCGCCGCGCGGGCGACCGCCCCGGCCCCGGTCAGGGCGAACCCGAGGCCGCCGAGGAGCCACAGCCGCTCGCTGGTGCCGCCGGTATCGGCGAGGACGGGCAGGACAGCGGCGTACCCGGGCAGCCGGCGCACGGCGACCCTCAGTCGAGGAAAAGCCATAAAAGTGAAATATAGGGGACTTTTATGACTGAACCGATTACGCCGCGCGACGCACCAGGTACTCCTCGACGTCCCGCATCGGAGGCCGCTCCTCCGTATCGACCGCAGAGGTGCACGGCACGAAGCCGTTCTCGCCCCGCTCGAACTGCGTGAGCACCGGCCGCACCAGGTGGCCCCGGGAGAGCCGCAGCTGCGCGGTGCGGTAGATCGTCGCCGCCATCCTGCCCAGCGCCTGACTGTCCTGGTTGCGGTGTTTGCGTATGCCGACGTCGACCTGCGCCAGGGCGTCCAGTCCCACCAGGTGCAGCGAGTCGATGAGCAGGCCCAGCTCCACTCCGTAGCCGACGGGGAAGGGCAGCTGCTCCAGCAGGGAGCGCCGTACGGCGTACTCGCCGCCGAGCGGCTGGACGAAGCCGGCCAGCTGCGGCCAGTGCAGATTGAGCAGGGGCCGTGCGACCAGTTCAGTGACACGACCGCCCTGACCGGCGGTGTTTCCCAGCGGTCGGTCGTACATCGCCTTCACGAACTGGACCGAGGGGTCGGTGAGGAGCGGGCCGACGGTCCCGGAGACGAAGTCCGCCGAGAAGTCCTTCAGGTCGGCGTCGATGAAGCAGACGATCTCGCCGCTCGTGACCAGCAGTGACCGCCACAGGACCTCGCCCTTGCCGGGGAGGGTGGGTATTCGGGGCAGGATCGCGTCCCGGTGGACCACCCGGGCTCCCGCCTCCGTGGCGACCCGCCCGGTCGCGTCCGTCGATCCGGAGTCGATGACGACCAGCTCGTCGATCAGCGGCACGCGCTCCATGAGCTCGCGCCGGATCGTCGTCACGATGGCGCCGACCGTCGCCTCCTCGTTGAGGGCGGGCAGGACGACGCTGATGCTGCCGCGGTGGGGGTCCCGGGACCTGGCGGCCGCGAGGCGATCCAGCGGACGATCGGCGGCCGACCAGGAACGCCTGGTCAGCCAACGCTCCACCTCTTCGATCACGTCGAATCTCCCTGCGTGTGATCCATCTCGCGGTTCGGACGACTGGTTCAACCGTCCGAGGCTTCGGTTACAGTCTTGAACAACGCGGACGACCCTCGCATCTCGGGGTCCGCCCGCGAACAAACGCCTGGATCACTGATCCAGTGCCATAGCGCTCATCCAGAGGGACTGAGGGAACGGCCCGTTGAAGTCCCGGCAACCCCCCCATCGACCGCGAGGTCACGGTGGGGAAGGTGCCAAATCCGTCTTGTGGCGAAATTCGCCATGAGGAAGATGAGGAGAAAGGGCCTCCGCCAGCATGGCTGTGCAGACTGAAACGACGAACACCCCCTCCACTGTGGATCTCGGTCCCGCCGCGGCGCTTTCCTGTCGTGAGTGCGGCGAGCGTTTCGAGCTCGGCCCCCTGTTCGCCTGCGCGTCCTGTTTCGGGCCGCTCGAGGTGGCGTACGACCTGCCGAGCGGCTCTCCCGACGAGCTGAAGAAGCGCATCGAGGCCGGACCCGACAACATCTGGCGCTACGCGCCGCTGCTGCCGGTCCCCGCCGATGTCGCGGACAAGCCCAACCTCAACCCCGGCTTCACCAAGCTGGTCAAGGCCGACAACCTCGCCCGTGAACTGGGCGTCACCGGCGGCCTGTTCGTCAAGGACGACTCCGGGAACCCGACGCACTCCTTCAAGGACCGGGTCGTCGCGATCGCCGTCGAGGCCGCCCGTGCCTTCGGTTTCACCACGCTCTCCTGCTCCTCCACCGGCAACCTCGCCGGCGCCGTGGGTGCCGCCGCCGCCCGTGCCGGTCTCCGCTCGTGCGTGTTCATCCCGCACGACCTGGAGCAGGGCAAGGTCGTCATGGCCGCGGTGTACGGCGGTGACCTGGTCGGCATCGAGGGCAACTACGACGACGTCAACCGCTTCTGCTCCGAGCTCATCGGCGACCCGCTCGGCGAGGGCTGGGGCTTCGTCAACGTCAATCTGCGTCCGTACTACGGCGAGGGCTCCAAGACCCTCGCGTACGAGATCTGCGAGCAGCTCGGCTGGCGGCTGCCCGACCAGCTCGTGATCCCGATCGCCTCGGGCTCGCAGCTCACGAAGATCGACAAGGGGCTCCAGGAGCTCATCAAGCTCGGCCTGGTCGAGGACAGGCCGTACAAGATCTTCGGCGCCCAGGCCGAGGGCTGCTCCCCGGTGTCGGTGGCCTTCAAGGCCGGTCACGACGTCGTGCGCCCCCAGAAGCCGAACACGATCGCCAAGTCCCTCGCCATCGGGAACCCGGCCGACGGCCCGTACGTCCTGGACATCGCCCGCCGTACCGGTGGCGCGGTGGAGGACGTGAACGACGAGCAGATCGTCGAGGCGATCAAGCTGCTCGCGCAGACCGAGGGCATCTTCGCGGAGACCGCGGGCGGCGTGACGGTCGGCGTGACGAAGAAGCTGATCGAGGCGGGTCTGCTCGACCCGGCGCTGACCACGGTCGTCCTGAACACGGGAGACGGTCTCAAGACGCTCGACGCGGTGGCCGCGACCTCGCAGGCGACCGCGACGATCCGGCCGAGCCTGGACGCGTTCCGCGCGGCCGGCCTCGCCACCAGCTGATCACCCGAGACCGAAGGAAGGCACCCACCATGAGCGTCAAGGTCCGCATCCCCACCATCCTCCGCACCTACACGGGCGGCCAGGCCGAGGTTCCGGCCGAGGGGAAGGTCCTCTCCGAGGTGATCGACTCCCTGGAGAAGAACCACCCGGGCATCGCCGCCCGCGTCCTGGACGACCAGGGCAAGCTGCGCCGCTTCGTGAACGTGTACGTCAACGACGACGACGTGCGCTTCGAGGGTGGCCTGGACGCGGCCACCCCGGACGGTGCAGGCGTCTCGATCATCCCGGCCGTCGCCGGAGGCTGACCGCCGGGCCGGCGCCGTACGCCGGCATTCACAGCGTCACCCCCAGTTGCCCCCTCCGTGAGAGAAACGGAGGGGGCAATTCTGGATGGTTAGACGCGGTAGAGTTGGGAAGTCCCCTCCGCTGCCCGTGCCACGCGACATATGAGAATGCGCCTGGTCGCGATAAGAAGCAGCCAAAGTGTGCGACCCCTTTGAGCCATAAGTCACCTTTGTCAGGCCCGACTTGCCCAGGAATCTCATAAGTTCCCCACAAAGGGGCGATCGGTCGCGCCCAGAATTCTCGTCCGACTGACCTGTTGCAGAGGGCAGTTGGGCAGATACATTCGGCCGCGGTCGACGCGTTCCGGCGCACACACCCTCTCCTGTCGGAGGGTGAGTTCTGACCCGGGCCCGCGAAGTGCGGTCCTGTGCAAGGGCCAGAAATAGGGGAGTTGGACATGGCTCAGGGCACCGTCAAGTGGTTCAACGCGGAGAAGGGGTACGGCTTCATCGCGGTCGACGGTGGTGCGGATGTTTTCGTCCACTACAGCGCGATCCAGATGGACGGGTACCGCACCCTCGAAGAGGGTCAGCGAGTTGAATTCGAAATCTCGCAGGGCCAGAAGGGGCCGCAGGCAGACATGGTCAAGCTCGCCGTCGGCTGAGTTCGGCGCAGTCGGCCAACGACACCACTCACGCGCGTAGGGCCCGTACCCCCAGGGGTGCGGGCCCTCCGTGCGTGCCGGGGTGTCTGGCCCCTCGGGGCGTCCGGGGACGCAGGGCGAGCCCCTCCGCGCGCCCCCCTGCGGCCCGTTTGTTTGTCCACATCCCGAGGGGGACGCTTGCACTCGCAGGGGTCGAGTGCTAATCATTGGCGTTAGCACTCTCCAGGTGAGAGTGACAGAAACTTGGACCGGGCCGGTGAGGCTCGGAGGCTGTGCGGGGCAAGGAACCGCACAGCCGCCGGCCGTCCGTCGCGGGCGCCTCTCGGTCCGGAGAAATCCACCCCTGTCCGGGAGGACCACTTCACATGGCCAAGATCATCGCGTTCGATGAGGAGGCACGGCGCGGTCTCGAGCGCGGGATGAACCAGCTCGCCGACGCCGTCAAGGTCACCCTCGGCCCCAAGGGCCGTAACGTCGTCCTCGAGAAGAAGTGGGGCGCGCCCACGATCACCAACGATGGTGTTTCCATCGCCAAGGAGATCGAGCTCGAGGACCCGTACGAGAAGATCGGTGCGGAGCTGGTCAAGGAGGTCGCCAAGAAGACGGACGACGTCGCCGGCGACGGTACGACCACCGCCACCGTTCTCGCTCAGGCTCTCGTCCGCGAGGGTCTGCGCAACGTCGCCGCGGGTGCCAACCCGATGGCTCTGAAGCGTGGCATCGAGAAGGCCGTCGAGGCCGTCTCCGCCGCTCTTCTGGAGCAGGCGAAGGACGTGGAGACCAAGGAGCAGATCGCTTCGACCGCCTCCATCTCCGCTGCTGACACCGAGATCGGCGCCAAGATCGCCGAGGCTATGGACAAGGTCGGCAAGGAAGGCGTCATCACCGTCGAGGAGTCCCAGACCTTCGGTCTGGAGCTGGAACTCACCGAGGGTATGCGCTTCGACAAGGGCTACATCTCGGCGTACTTCGCGACCGACATGGAGCGTATGGAGACGTCGTTCGACGACCCGTACGTCCTCATCGTCAACTCCAAGATCAGCAACGTGAAGGACCTCCTTCCGCTGCTCGAGAAGGTCATGCAGTCGGGTAAGCCGCTGCTGATCATCGCGGAGGACGTCGAGGGCGAGGCCCTGTCGACCCTGGTCGTCAACAAGATCCGTGGCACCTTCAAGTCCGTCGCCGTCAAGGCTCCGGGCTTCGGTGACCGCCGCAAGGCCATGCTCGGCGACATCGCCATCCTCACCGGTGGCACCGTCATCTCCGAGGAGGTCGGTCTCAAGCTGGAGAACGCCGGCCTGGACCTGCTCGGCCGTGCCCGCAAGGTCGTCATCACCAAGGACGAGACCACGATCGTCGACGGTTCGGGCGAGAGCGACCAGGTTCAGGGTCGCGTCAAGCAGATCCGTGCCGAGATCGAGAACTCCGACTCGGACTACGACCGCGAGAAGCTCCAGGAGCGCCTCGCGAAGCTGGCCGGCGGCGTGGCCGTCATCAAGGCCGGTGCCGCGACCGAGGTCGAGCTCAAGGAGCGCAAGCACCGCATCGAGGACGCGGTGCGCAACGCCAAGGCCGCTGTCGAGGAGGGCATCGTCGCCGGTGGTGGCGTGGCTCTGCTCCAGGCCACGGCCGTCTTCGAGAAGCTCGACCTGACCGGTGACGAGGCCACGGGCGCCAACGCCGTGAAGCTCGCGCTGGAGGCCCCGCTCAAGCAGATCGCCGTCAACGGTGGTCTTGAGGGTGGAGTCGTCGTCGAGAAGGTGCGCAACCTGCCGATCGGTCACGGCCTCAACGCCGCGACCGGTGAGTACGTCGACATGATCGCCGAGGGCATCATCGACCCGGCGAAGGTCACGCGCTCCGCTCTGCAGAACGCCGCGTCCATCGCCGCGCTCTTCCTCACCACCGAGGCCGTCATCGCCGACAAGCCCGAGAAGGCCGGCGCGGCTGCCCCGGGCGGCATGCCGGGCGGCGACATGGACTTCTGATCCCTCCCGGATCAGTAGTGCGGTCGCAGTCGTAGGTGTAGTTGAACGTTGCAGGCCCCGGCCCCTGGGATTCGTCCCAGGGGCCGGGGTCGTTTCAGTTCGCTCTCGGGCGTGCGGTGAGGAGCAGGGGGACCGTCAGGACCGGGAGGAACCAGACCAGGACGATGAGGCGCTGACCGGCCAGCATGTCGAGGTTGGGGTGCCCCGCCTGGTTGAGTACGCCGCCCATGGCCGTGACGGCGGCGATCAGGCCGAGGTACGTGGGGTGCCGGAGCGTGGCACAGGCGGCCAGGGCCAGGGTGATCAGGAGTAAGGGATCCTTCAGCTGATGGTCCGCCCAGGCCGCCCAGAAGGTGCCCTCGGCCGAGAGGAAACCGGGCCAGGGATCGGGTACGTCCGGACGCTGGTAATGGTGGGTCAGCAGGTCCTGGGCGCTGTCGTGTCCGGACGGCCAGCCCAGTGCGTACGTGGTCAGCTGCATGGCGACCGCCAGGCCGCCGCAGAGGAGGAAGAGGCCGAACGCCGGCTGGGGCGAGCGGTCGCGGCTCTTGCGGTACGCGGCGAGTCCGGCGAAGCCCACCGCGAGGGCGACGGCCAGCAGGAGTGCCTGGGAGTAGCGCGCCAGGAAGGCGACGAGCAGGCCGGCGACGACGAGCACGGTCCCGGCCGTGCGGCGGTCCCGGTACTTCCCCTGATCCCCGTTCAGGACCAGCGTGCAGCCCAGTGCCACCGCCGCAGTACAGGCCAGCGTGAGCCCGTCTGCCATGGGGAGCATCGCGACCGCGCCCGTGGGCAGCGTCAGGTAGAGGATCTGCCCGCACAGCGCGGCCACCCGGTTGGCACCGGCGGCCCGCAGCGTGGCCAGGACGAAGAGGCTCCCGGCGAGGGCGACGGCCACCCCGGCCAGCCAGACGCCCAGCACCAGGCCGAACACGGAGATGAACGGCACGAGCAGCAGGGGATATCCGGGGCGCGCCTCATAGATCGACATGAACCGGGAGTTGAAGAACGGGCCGGTCATGCCAGAGGTGTTCCCGTGCCGCGTCCAGTAGGCGGTCGAGGCCGTCAGCTCGCGCACGCAGGCCCGTACGCGAGGGCTGTCGGCCTCGTCGGCGCACGTGTAGTCGATCGCCTGAGCGGTGGCCGATGCGCGGCTCTCGCCGCTCAGCCGGAGGGCGTAGGAGAGGTAGTTCTTGGAATCGGGGGAATCCCGCCCGGTCAGTGACGTCAGCTGGAACCCGACGAACGTGGCCATGACGAGCACCGCGCAGAGGATTCCGGCACGGGACCTGGTGATGCGTCGGCGCATGGGCGTCCTCTGGAAGGGAGCATTCGTCGACACGGCCAACGACGGAACCCAAGTCAGGTTTTGGCCGGGCGTACGCGCCCGCCGCCTGACGATGCGCTGTCGGCGTGCATGGATGTTGTTCCGCCTGCTCAGAGGTGTTGAGGCCGCCCATTCGGGCTAGCGTGCCGCGCTGTGCGGCGCCGCCGATCCTAGGGTCGGACCGAAGGCCATCCGGCCAAGGAGGCTCAACATGAACGGTCGTACCGCTGTGGCGGGGATAGCACTCGCTGTATCTTCCGTCGTCCCTCTCTCCGGTGTCGCGTACGCGCAGGATGTCGACTGCCGGGACTTCGTCTTCCAGGAAGACGCGCAGGCCGAGTTCAACAGAGACCCGAGCGATCCGAACCGCCTCGACGAGGATCGCGGCGCGGATGACGGCATCGCCTGCGAGTGGCTGCCCCGGCGGGGCGGCGCGACGGTCTCCGGGACGATCAGCCCCGATGCCACGTCCCGGCCGGAGAGCCTCATCACCACGCCTCAGCCGGTGAGTCCCACCGCCACCCCCACCCCCACCCCCACCGCCACCGCCACCGCCACCGCCACGGCCACCGCCACGGCCAGTGCCCGGACGGTGAGCCCCACCACGATGCCGACGGGTGGCGCCGGGGGCGGGCTCGGTGGCGCGTCGGGACCGACCGGCCGCGAGTCCGCCATCGGCCTGACCCTGGCGGTCGGCGCATCAGCCGGCGCCATCGGCTACGCGGTCGTCCGACGCCGGCGCCGTGCCTGACGGTTCGTGAGGTCCCTGAGGTACGAGCGGCCTCACCGCCTGACGGACGGCCGTTCGGGGCGGGGGACCAGGGCCGCTCGTACCTGACTCATGCGGTCGCGCACGTGCCCCGCCTGTACGGCGCCGGGTGGGCCGAAGCGGGTGTCCGGTTCGGTGCCCCGGCAGGGGGCGCAGCGACCGCCGAGGAGGGCCTCCGGGGTGCCCGGGGCGCGGCACTCGCTGCACTCCAGGGTGCGCAGGACGGTGCGGTGGACCGGAACGACCCGTTCGGGGGGCAACTTGTCCCGCAGCCGCCTGCGGACGAGGGATGCGGCGTGGTGGACCGGGGTGGGAAGTCCCGCGGTCAGGGCGTGGAGGAGCTCCGCTTCGGTGGCTCCCCGCTCGAACCACTCGCTGACCTGCGGTTCCAGGCTCACGCAGTCGGCCGAGGAGAGGGTGAGCGTGGGGGCGGCCCGGCCGAGCGAGGCCAGCAGGATGAACGCCCTCGACCGGGTGGGCCGTTGCTGTTCCCTCGGTACGTCGCCCTGGGCGAACGCCGCCCACCAGGCGTCGTCACGTGCGGTCCGGGAGAAGAACGTCCGCGTCACCCAGAGCAGGACCTGCTCGGTGGCGACGCACTCGCTGCCCCGGCGCAGATGCCCGGCTTCCTGGAGCCGGTTGAGCGTGGTCCGTACGGCGCACTGTCCGTACGGGAGCGCCTTGGCCAGGGCCTTCACGGAGATGTCGGAGCCGTCGGGGAGCCGGTCGATGAAGGCGGCGATGGCGGCGTCACGGGGGACGAGGTGCGCGAAGTCGCGCTCGGAGCGCGGTCGTTCGTACGGTGCGGAGCGCTTGCCGTAACCCGGGTTGGCCATCGGGTGCGGGGCTGCGGGCGGAGCCGCGGGCGGGGATACGTGCGGGGTGCAAGGGGCAGCACTAAGCTGGGCGTCAGCCATGAGGACGTTTCCGTTTCCGTTTCTCGTGGTCAGACCCCTGTTCGGTGTTCCAGCACCGGCGGGGGTCGTTTTGTTGTCTCTGACGCACGCTAGAGCGCGATGACCATGCGTGGCAAGTCGGTCACGAAAAGTCAACTCTCCAGGCAGGGTGGGTGGGTGGGACAACTGACCCTCCACCCCATCCTTGCTAAGAGCGCTCGGAACTCGGCCCTTGAGCTCCGGGCGGATTCCGGTGGAGCGCGATCAGCTGGGCCAGGTGATGGCCCCGCGACCTCCAGTGGCCGGGCGTTCCGCGAGGCCTGGGCCGCGAGTTCGGCGCCCTCCAGTGGGCTGATCACCGTGGCGGCGAGGTCGTCCGCCTTGTCGTCGGGAATGCCCGCGGCGCGCAGCTTCTCGAAGGCGATGGACTGCCGGCGGGTGAATGACCACGTATGATGCCGGACTTCACGCCGCCCGTCAGTATCCGGCCGTGAAGCGGGTGCGGTGGTGCTTGGGGTGCTCGGCCTCGTCCAGGAGCGCCACCGCGAGGTCCTCCATGGAGAGGGCCGAGTTGCCCTCGGCGTCGACCAGGAGTTCGTCGGTGCCGAGCCGGAAGGTGCCGGTGCGGTTGCCCGGTTCGAGGACGGCGGACGGGCTCAGGTAGGCCCAGTCGACCTCGGTCGTGGCCGTGCGGACGGCGTCGTACTGGGCGTTGGAGGCCAGGGCGATGTGTCGCCAGGCGTCGGGGACGTAGGCCGGGTCGTCGCTCGCGAGGACGCCTCGGGTGCCCGGCACCGTGAGACTGCCCGCGCCGCCGACCACGATCAGACGGGTATCGGTGCCGGCCAGGCCGGACAGCAACGCCCTGCCGACGGCGGCGTGCTCGTCCTCGTGGCCGGGGGCGGGGCGGGTGGCGCCGACCACGAGGTCCTGGCCGGTGCTCAACTCGGCGACGTGCGCGGGGTTTCCGGCGTTTCCGGTGCGGTGGGTGGCGGCGGGGTGCAGTGCGGGGAAGCGGGCGGCGTCGCGGACCACTGCGGTGACCTCGTGGCCCCGGGCGAGGGCCTCGGTGACGACACGGCTGCCTACGTTTCCGGCTGCTCCGAAGACGGTGATGCGCATGGGAGGGCTCCTTGGGTGCGTGGGGTTCGGGGGCGTGTTCAGGCCGCTGATGTGGTGCGTCGCCTGGCTGCCGGACGGAGGTTCTGGCCGAGTGCGACGCTGCCGATCACCAGGGCCAGGCCGACGATCTGCCAGGCGGTGAGGGTCTGCCCCAGGAAGAGGAGGCCGGCGAGCGTGGCGACGACCGGGTTCGTCAGGCCGAGGAAGGAGACGGAGGAGGCAGGGAGGCGCTCGATGCCGTGGAACCAGAGGGCGTACGCCACCGCTGTGCCGATCGCGCCGAGGTAGACGTACCCGGCGACGTTCGCCCCGGTGAAGTGGTCGGGCAGGCCTTCTGCGGTGAGGGCGACGGGCGCCAGCACCAGACCACCGACGGTCAGCTGCCAGCCGGTGAAGCCGAGCAGCGAGACGCCTTCGGGGCGGCCCCATCGCTTGCTCAGGACGACGGCGAGGGCCATCAGTACGGTGGCCGCCAGCATGGCCACGAGACCTGCGGGATCGACCTCGGCGTTCCCGCGCAGGACGAGCAGTCCGACGCCCGCGACTCCGACGAGCCCGGCGGTCAGCGTGCGGCGCGTGGGCCGGATCTTGAGCACTCCGGCCCCGAGGCCGGCCACCAGTAGCGGGGTGACCGCGCTGACCGTGGAGGCCACGCCGCCGGGCAGGTGGTACGCGCCGAAGAACAGCAGCGGGAAGAACGCGCCGAAGTTGAGCATCCCGAGCACAGTGGCCTTCCACCACCAGTCGCCGCGCGGCAGGCGCCGGGTGAGGGCGAGCAGGATGAGCCCGGCGGGCAGCGCGCGCAGGGCGGCGGCGAGCAAGGGGCGGTCGGCCGGGAGGAGCTCGGTGGTCGTGACGTAGGTGGTGCCCCAGGTCGCGGGCCCGATGGCGGCGAGTGCGGCGATGCCGATGGCGGCCTTGGTGGAGGCGCGGGGGGCCGGCGCTGTGGGCGTGGTCGGTGTCGGTGTAGTGCGGGCGGACTTGTTGGTGGTGGCCGGCTCGGTGGTGGTGACGGACATGGTGCTCCCCCTCGGCTTCTCCTCAACGCTGTTATTCTCAACGTTGAGATAAATATGAGCCACGCGGTCTGCGAACGTCAAGTATCTGAACGTTGAGAGACCTGGCTCGGGCGAGGGAGGAGCGCGGGAATGAGCGAGCGCGAGGCGGGGCGGCAGCCGGAAGCGGAAGCGGATGCCGACGCCATCGACGAACTGCGCGCCCAGTGGCGCCGTGAGCGCCCGGACATGGGCCTGGCGGGACTGGACGCGATGGCCCTGGTGGGCCGTATCAAGCGGGCCGATCACCTGTTGAGCAAGGGCATGAAACCGGTCTTCGCCGAGCACGGTCTGGAGTTCGCCGAGTTCGACGTACTCGCCACGCTGCGCCGGGTCGGCGCCCCGCACGAGCTCACCGCGGGCGGTCTCCTGAAGTCCGCGATGGTGACCTCGGGCGCGATCACCAACCGTCTCGACAAGCTGGAGCGCAAGGGACTGATCGAGCGCCACCCGGACCCCGCCGACCGCCGGGCCATCCGCGTCCGCCTGACCGAAGAGGGTCTGGCCCTGGTCGACCGGGCCGTGGTCGACCACGTGGCGAACGAGGAGCGGATGCTGGCGGGCCTGACGGCCGAGGAGCGCCGGGCGCTCGACGGGGCACTGCGGCGGTTGCTGAGGTCACTGGGAGACACGCACCTGGGCTGAGCGCCGGCCGGACTCACGGGTGGGCGGGGCGAGCGTCCAGGTCCGGGACGGGACGCCGCAGCGGGCGGGCCGAGTGTCCGGGCCGGGGACGGGATGCCGCAGCGGGGCGGGCCGGTCCTTACCTGCGGGGTAATCGACCCCGGTGCGCCGCGGTGCCAAGCTCGGCGTACGGAGAACGACCGCCCGACCGACCGGAGGACACCATGCCCGCCTATGTCATCGCTCACCTTCAGGACGCCGCCCCGCACGCGGAGATCGCGGAGTACATGGAGCGGATCCCCGGCACCTTCGAGCCGTACGGCGGACGCTTCCTCGTGCACGTCACGCAGCACGAGGTGAAGGAGGGCAACTGGGCCGGAAGCGTCGTGATGATCGGTTTCCCCGGCATCGCCGAGGCGCGGGCCTGGTGGGACTCGCCCGCGTACCAGGAGATCGCCCCGCTGCGCGCGCGGCACATCAAGGGCGACATCATCATGGTCGAGGGGGTCCCGGAGGGATATGACGCTCGGCACACCGCTAAGGCGGTACGGGAGGCCCTGGACGCGGAATAGGGCGGGGGCGTAAGGGGCGACCGGCAGAAGGGACGACCCACCTCCCGCCACTTTCAACTCATAACGCACAGGGGGACTTGCGGCAAGGCCCCGGTGATGGCGCACAATCGCTCGCTGAGGCCGGAACCTGCGGAAAATGGGAGATTCACCTAGTGCGTTCTTTCTTGTCGGAGACCAGCAGCGCGTTCGACCTGCCCGAGCGTCTTGGGCCGAAGGCCGACCCGGCACTGATCGCCGGTGACGAGCAGCACTTCGCGGCCGTCGCGGAGTGCCTGGAGCAGTCGATCGCGGAACTGTCCGACCTCCTCGACGCCACTCGCAAGGCGCCCGGCGGCCTGGGCCAGCAGGCGATGGACCGGGACCTGGAGGTCCACCGGCTGACCGCCCGCCTGCGCGCGCTGCGGCGTTTCGGGCTCGACCTCTGCCTCGGGCACATGGTCGCCACGGACGGTTCCGAGCCCGTGTACGTCGGACGGCTCGGCCTCACGGACAGTGCGGGCCGCCGGCTGCTGCTCGACTGGCGCTCACCCGCCGCCGAGCCGTTCTTCGGTGCCACCCACGCCAACCCGATGGGGCTCGCGACCCGCCGCAGGTACCGGTGGAAGGGTGGCCGGATCAACGACTACTGGGACGAGGTCTTCACCCCGGACGGCATGTCCGACCGGGCGGCGCTCGACGACCAGTCCGCCTTCATCGCCAGCCTGGGCACCAACCGGTCCGCCCGGATGCGCGACGTGCTCGGCACCATCCAGGCCGACCAGGACGCCATCATCCGCGCGGGATCGCGCGGCGCCCTCGTCGTCGACGGCGGTCCGGGCACGGGGAAGACCGTCGTCGCCCTGCACCGCTCGGCGTACCTCCTCTACTCCGACCCGCGTCTCGGCCACCGCCGGGGCGGTGTGCTGTTCGTCGGCCCTCACCAGCCCTACCTGGGATACGTCGCCGACGTCCTCCCGAGCCTCGGAGAGGAGGGCGTGCAGACCTGCACCCTGCGCGACCTCCTCCCCGAGGGCGCGAAGGCCGCGGCCGAGCGGGACCCGGAAGTGGCCCGGCTGAAGTCGTCCGCGGACCTCGTGAAGGCGGTCGAGGCGGCCGCCAGGTTCTACGAGGAGCCGCCCGCCACGGGCATGACGGTCACGACCCACTGGTCCGACATCCGGCTGACCGCTGACGACTGGGCCGTGGCGTTCGACGCGGCATCCGGCACCCCGCACAACGAGGCGCGCGACCAGGTCTGGGAGGAGCTGCTCACGATCCTGGTGGACAAGCACGACGACGAGGACACGGCCGAGCCGCTCCGCAAGTCGCTGCACCAGAACAGGCAGCTGCTCGCGGTCTTCGACAACGCGTGGCCGCTGATCGAAGCGACCGACCTCGTCGCGGACCTGTGGTCCGTACCCGCCTATCTGCGCAAGTGCGCCCCCGGGCTCACCCGCGACGAGGTGATGCGGCTCCAGCGGGAGGACGCCAACGCCTGGACGGTGTCCGACCTGCCGATCCTGGACGCGGCACGGCAGCGGCTCGGCGACCCGGACGCCTCGCGGCGTCTGCGCAGGCACAAGGCGTCGGTCGCCGCCGAACGCGAGCAGATGACCAAGGTCATCGACGGCCTGATCGAGACCGATCAGGACGGCGAAGGCGCGCTGACGATGCTGCGCGGCCAGGACCTGAAGGACACCGTGTTCGACGGGGCGGCTTCGCTCGACGTCGAACGTGACCTGCTCGCCGGTCCGTTCGCCCACATCGTGGTGGACGAGGCGCAGGAACTCACCGACGCGGAATGGCAGATGCTGCTGCTCCGCTGCCCGTCCCGCAGCTTCACCATCGTCGGGGACCGCGCCCAGGCCAGGCATGGGTTCACGGAGTCGTGGCAGGAACGGCTGGAGCGGATCGGGCTCGACCGGATCAAGCTGGCCTCCCTGAGCATCAACTACCGGACCCCGGCCGAGATCATGGCGGAAGCGGAGCCGGTCATCCGCGCCGTGCTCCCGGACGCCAACGTGCCGACCTCCATCCGCAGCGGCGACCTCCCCGTCGTCCACGGCTCCACCGAGGACCTCCACGAGATCCTCGACACGTGGCTCGACGCCCACGACGACGGGATCGCCTGCGTCATCGGCGCCCCCGACTTCCGGCCGACTTCCCGCGTCCGCTCGCTGACACCGTCGCTGTCGAAGGGCCTGGAGTTCGACCTCGTCGTCCTCGTCGACCCGGAGTCGTTCGGCACGGGCATCGAGGGAGCGGTCGACCGCTACGTGGCGATGACCCGGGCGACGCAGCAACTCGTCGTTCTGACGAGTCCCTGACTAAGATCCCCGCCCATGGACACCATGGGCGGGGATCTTTCGGCACAGGACGCGGACCGGGGCACGGCCGTGGAGTTCGTCTACCGGACGACGGCTGCGGACTTCGAGGAGGCGCTGCGGGCCAGGGCCCGTCGGACACCGACGTGCCCTGGCCCGGTCACTGCTGACACCGCTGGTCCTGGTCGCTGCCGGGGTGGTCTTCTGCGTTCTCCGCGAGGCCACGCGTATGAATGGACCGTCGCGTTGGTGAGCTGCGTGATCGGCGGGTCCTACGGCTCCCTGCGGGGGATGCGTTCGCGGGCCCGCCGGATGTTCAGCGTCGTGGAGCCGTACGGGCAGTGCCGCATGGTGGGCAGCTTGCGGGGCTCGATGCGTTCCTCCACCGCTGCGTCCCCCTCGCGCGTGACCACGTAGGCGCCCTTCCCAGGAAGCCCCGTCACCGCTTCGACGAGCTTCGTTCCCCGGGAGACGAGACCGACTCCGTCATCGGTGCGGTGAGACGTAGGCAGGGTCCCGTCCGCGACAAGCTGATGGATCAGCGGACGCCGACCCTCGCCCAGACGGATTGCCGAGCTGACCCCACTGAGCACGACACCGGCCTCCCAGGCCCGGCGCATGATGCGGTCCAGGTCATGGACTCTCCACACGGCCGGCAGATTGGCCACGGAACCGCCCATGACCCAGACGACGTCCAGGTCGAGCACCGCGCCTTCGACGTCCTCCACATCGGCCGGGGGAACAGGTGCAGGGGCATCAGGTCGAACCGGCCATGATCCTAATCAGCGGCGCGCTCGCCCTCACCGTCGGGCGATGGGAGTACTCTTGTGCACTTTCGGGTGGTTTACACGCTATCTGCGGACCAGGCAGGCAGAAGACCTTGAAGCATTCTCTCCGGGTCGTGCCCCACGGCCCGGGGAAGGATGGTACGCATCGATGAGTGCGACACGACGAAACGTTCTGGGTGCCGCTCTGGCCGCGCCCCTGCTGGCTCAGTTCGCCGGGACGGCGTCCGCGGCGGACGAGAAGTACGGCACGGTCTCCGACGGCTGGGTCGAGGTCCGGTGGTCGGACTCGGTCCAGGCCGAACTGGACCGGCTCGGAGCGGTGGTCGAGGCCGAAGGGCAGGCCGTGATGGTCAAGACTGCCGATGGTCCGGCAGTGCGGCTCCCCGTGCGGTCCGGCAAGGGAGACCCCTCGCTCAAGCAGCTACCGAAGGCCAAGGGCGACGGTGCTCTCGACGGGGGAGTATCAGTGCGTACGTCCCTGGGCAACGTCCGGGTCAGCGACCTGGAGGGCGCTCTCAAGGACGGACTGGCATCGGGGAAGTGCCAGGTCAACGGCCTCATTGTCGAACACGCCTCGGCCCTCCGCTGCGGTGTCGACAAGGGGAAACTGTCCACCGACAAAGTTCCGGTGGGCAAGCCGCTGAAGGTTCAGCTCAGTGAGGTGCCGTTGTACGCCACCCCCGAGATGCTCAAGGCGTACGCCGCGACGGTCGGCACGTCCCCGTTCAGCGAAGACACGGTGCTGGGGTATGTGACCGTAGCGGGCACGTACAACCCGCCGAAGCCGTGAGCCAAGGCCCGGGCCAGAGCTCAGTACGGCCGGCCCGGGCCCGGGTGTCACCGACGGATCGGCGGAGCAGAACGGTCAGGCCGACGGCTGGTGGAGCCCGAATGGGGAGCCCTGGTCATCCTGGCTGGGCTGGAAACGTCCGATGCGGGCAACCGTCTCCTCGGCACCACCCACGTCGGCGTCGTCGACGGAGCCACCGAGCTCGCGCACCCGTCCCACCGTCACGGGTCCCACGCTACGGCGGACGTGGAGTGCCCGCATCCGTCTCAGCCGCACTGCCGGTTCAGAGCTGAGACCGGGTCGGCTCCGTCGGCCGGGCGGGGCCGGGGACAGTGCCGCCGAAGCGGCGCTGGCGGCCGGCGTAGACGGAAACCGCTTCCCGTAGCTGTGCCAGGCCGAAGCTGGGCCAGGGAGTCGGGTCGAAGACCATCTCGGCGTAGGACAGATGCCAGGGCAGGAAGTTGCTGATCCGCTGCTCACCGGAGGTGCGGATCAGCAGGTCGACGTCCGGAAGGCCGGGCACGTACATGTTCCGGTCCAGGTCGGCGAGGCCGATGTCCTCAGGGCGGATCGCTCCGGTGGCCGCTTCGGCGGCCAGTGCGCGTGCGGCCTCGACCAGCTCTTCGCGCCCGCCGTAGTCGAGGCAGACGGTCAGCGACAGCGTCTCGTTGTTCGACGTCATGCTTTCCGCCAGGGTCAGCGCGGAGGCCAGCGACGGGTCGATGCGATCACGCCGCCCGCACCAGCGCACCCGCACCCCCAGGTCGTGCAGCCACTCCGCACCCCGGCCCATCGCATCGCCCATGGCCTCGAACAGCGCGTCCAGTTCGTCCTGGGAACGGTTCCAGTTCTCGGTGGAGAACGCGTAGAGAGTCAGGTGCCGCACGCCCAGCCGCATCGCGGCGTTGACCAGACGCATCGCCGGCAACTGACCCGCCTGATGCCCCCGGGAAGCCGGCCGGCCCTGTTCCGAGGCCCACCGTCGGTTGCCGTCCATGATGACCGCGACGTGCTCCGGCACCGCATCCACCTCCGGGTGCGGCCATACCGGGCGGCGCAGGGCCCCGTCGGCGGACACCAGCGGATCAAGACCTTGAGCGAAGACCCGCTCCTCGCGGAGCGTGGTCTCGTCGAACTGCAGATGGGCCCCGAGTACCAGCAGGTGCAGGAACGGCTGGTACTCGCGCTCCACCATGCCCGTCACCGGCGCCGCCCGCTCCAACAAGGCGCTCCAGCGGGCGAGTTGCATGCGTACCAGTTCCGCCAGTGCCCCGGGACGTTCACCGCGTTGCAGATCACTCACCTCCAGCCCCAGTGCCCGCAGATCGGCCCGAGGCAGGTAGCACCGCCCGGCAGCGAGGTCCTCCGGCATGTCCTCGAACTGGTCCACCGCCTGGCCCGCCTCGCCCAGCAAAGAGGCCAGCGCCAGCACCTCTGGATCCCTCACGCCCAGCAGCGGGCACCACAGCTCGAAGGTCGCGCCCGTCACTCCTCTCAGATGTCGCCGCAGGTCCCGAAACGTCTCGAAGAGAGGAGGACTGACACAGTCGGCCTCCAGGGTGCGCAGGGTCTCCTCGACCAAGGCGCGGTCGAGATCCCACCGCCACACCGTGTCCACGAAGGCCCGCAGCACGGGATCCTCGCTGCCCCCTGAACGCAAGCCCTCGCGGGTGGCGGCAGACCAACGGGCAAGCCGCTGCACACGCTCCGCCGACGTTCCGTCCCTGTCGGCGATGGTGTCGGTCCACAGGAAGAAGCCGTGGACAGCGTGCATATAGGGGCGCACCGGGGCGGGCAGCAGTTCGGTTGCCCGCCACATCGGCGTATGGAACTGCTTGGTCAGTGCCTCACACAGTTCGTAGGACTCACGCAACTCGGACGAACCGGCCAAAGTCTCATCGCTCATCATGCCGTCACTAACGACGCGCCGACCGGGCCGGTACCGGGCAGGATCCTCGGCGCGCGGTTGACGGGTACAGGGCGGGGGCGCCGCCCTGTACCCCTCGGTCTCTGCGACGGCTGGTCAGCCGCGCTTGAGGTCGCTCACGAACGTCGTCCAGGCGGCGGTCCGGAACATGAGCGCCGGGCCGTCGGTCACTTTGGAGTCCCGGACGGGGACGCCGTCGAGGACTTCGAGGCAGTCGCCTCCGTCGCCGCCGCTGTGGGTGGACTTCCGCCAGGTGGCGACTTCGAGGCAGTTGCCGCCCTCGCCCCCGCTGTAGCTGGACTTGTGCCAGATCGCGGTGGACATGTCGTACTCAACGCTGCTGATCTTCATGGGCGTAATCCTCCGCCACGGACTCGATCAGGGCCAGGGAATCTTCGGGTGACAGAGCGCTGGCCGCGACGAGATCGTACGAAAGTTCGTAGCGGGCAACTGAGGCCGGGTCGTCTTCCAAGTGGCCTGTACCCAGCACTTCAAGGTATGCGAGCGGGGGCGCGTCGGAGAAGGCCATGAGCTTCAGGGCGCCGTTCAGCGCCGCGTGCGCGCCAGCACGGAAGGGCATCACTTGCGCGATGATCCGGCGGCGGTGGGTTAGTGCCGAGATGTGGTGCAGAGCCTCTGCCATGACTGCGTGACCGCCCACCGCCCTGCGTAATACGGCTTCGTCGAGAACCACCCACAACAGGGGCTTTGTTGGATCGGCGAGAAGCTGGGCCCGTTCCAGTCGTGCCGTCACCAGTTCGTCGATCACGCTCTCGACGGCCGTCGGCTGGTACGCCCGGAACACCGCACGTGCGTACGTCTCCGTCTGCAACAACCCCGGGATCAGTAGCGGTGCGTACTCCTTGATGGTCGCCGCGCGCGCCTCCGCTTCCGCCGCCTCGGCGAAATGGTCCGGGTACTTGGACTCCTTCAGCGCCGCGCAGTTCCGTACGAAGAAGCCTTCCGCGCCCAGGACTTCGTCCAGCTTCGCCGCCTGGTCGAGCTGCATCCTCCGTACTCCTATCTCCAACTGCCCGATGAACGAGCCGCTGACGAACAGCGGGGCACCGAGCTCGTCCTGCGAGAGGCCCGCCTGCTCGCGTCGGTGGCGGAGCTCCGCGCCCAGCAGGGCACGGGGCGATGAGGACGGGTCGAGCTTCCGGGGACCTGGCATGGCAACTCCCTGTGACACACGTGCGGTTGTTGGAACAGCGCCTCTTCCAGGCTAGCCGCGCGTTGGACACTCTGAGTACGCATTCCCATTACTCAGCGTGGAAGGTGGAACGGCATGACAGCGACGGATCGGCGCCGGGCGGCGGCGGGCAGGGTGCGGTTGGCGGAGGACGCTGTGGAGCGGTTGCGGGAAGGGCTCGCGGGGGTGGGAGTGAAGCTGCCGTCGCTGCGGATCGACCCCGTGTCGTGTGCGGGCAACGAGCCGTCACCGCTCGTCGACCTCGGCTGCTGCAACCTCGATACGGCGCGGCGGCTGAGTGAGGCCCTGGAGGAGAAGGCGGCCGGTCATGACCGGTGAGGTGTCTCTTGAGCCGTGTACGCCGGAGCCGGGTTCGTTCGCCGTGGACGCCCGGGACGGGCGGGTGGGCCGCGTGATGGGCCGCGTCGGGCCGTACGTACAACTGCGGCCCCCAGGTGGGGGCGCCGAGTGGGACTGTCCGCCGGATCTCGTAAGTCCGGCGCCGCCAGGCGTGGTGCTGCGGGCCCGGGTGACGGAGATCAACCGGGAGGGGCGACTGCCGTGAGTGAACGGGACTCCGCACCGTGCGGAGGAGCGCAGGTCGGTGCGCTCTTCACACGGTCGTGGGACGCTGATGGAAGCGGCGTACCGCCGCAGAACCGTCGATCTACGCTCCTCTGCCAGGCCACAGGAGAAGGGACCCGCGATGACCGCCGCGATGGTCGAGAACGACCAGCCCTCTGAGGGCCAGCCGTGGGGCTACCTGCTGCAGACATGGCGTGAACTGGACGTGCCCGAGGGGTGGCGCGCCGAGATCGACGAAGGGCAGATTGTCTTGGTACCGCCGCCTCACGCGCATCACAACGGCATCGCCGCCAAGGTGCAGCGCAGCCTCTACGGGAATCTGCCCGAGGAGCTGGAGATCTACCAGACGCTCGGCGTGCACGTCGCGCCGCTCGACAAGCTCTACGTCCCCGACCTCGTGGTCATGCCGTCCGAGCTGATCGCTGCTGCCGACCCGGAATTCAGCGACCCGATGGACGCCTCGGAAGCGCTGCTCATCGTCGAGATCACCTCGAAGGGGAACGCCCGGGAGGACCGGACGAAGAAGTACCGCGCATACGCGCGCGCGGGTGTGCCGATCTACCTGCTGATCGACAGGTTCGACACGCGTGGAGCGATGGCCACGCTGTTCACGGAGCCGAACGAGGACGGGACGTACAAGCACTCCGACCCGGTGCCGTTCGGTAAGCCGCTCACGCTTCCCGAGCCGTTCGGGACGACGCTGCGGACCGCGGACTTCCCGGTCTGAGACGCGCCGCGTCACGTCCGGCGTCACCCAGGTCGCCCTGGTCCCAGGCCCGGATGTCATCGGTGACGCCTGCCGCGGCGGCTGCGAAGCCGAGGTTCCCGCTCACTCGGTGGCGGAGCGGTCGAGAACGGCGGCGACGGCCTCGATCTCCACGAGCTGGTCCTCGTAGCCGAGCACGGTGACTCCCATCAGGGTGCTGGGGACGTCGTGGTCACCCAACGCGGCCCTGACCACCTTCCAGGCGGTCACCAGGTCCGCCCGGCCGGCCGACGCGACCAGCACGCGGGTGCTGATGACGTCCTCGATCGAGGCACCGGCATCGGCCAGGGCGGTCCGCATGTTCTCCACGGCCTTGGCCGCCTGTCCCGCGTAGTCCCCGACCGCTGCCGTGGACCCGTCCTCGTTCAGCGGGCACGCACCGGCGAGGAAGATCAGACGTGCGTCGGCCGGCGCGGTGGCCGCGTACGCGTACTCGGCGACGCTGGACAGCGAGCCGGAACGGATCAGGGTGATGGCACGGGGCACGGTAGTTCCCTCCGGTGCGTGCGGGAGCGGTCATGCTCCCAGGTGCGGGCGCGCCACGCCGCCGAGTTTCCCGCCCGACGGATGCCTGGTGGCCTGCGGTGGTGGCCTTCCGGCACACCTCCTGGGCTCGCCGCTGCCGACACGCGCACGCGCACAGCCGGACGGCGGGGCCGACCCTTCTTCAGGGTCGGGCCCGCCGTCTCCGGGGACGAGCGCCGGGTCACATGAGGCGGAAGTTGCCGTAGTAGCCGGCGATCTGCTCGTGATAGACCGGGTCGCCCGTGTGCTTGTGCTTGTCGAATTCCGGGGAGTCCTTGATCTGGTCCTTCGTCAGGTCGACGAACACCTTGCGGGCCTCCGTGTCGATGCCCCGGACCGTGCCCGCAGGCAGCAGGACGTCCTTTCCGAAAATCCACACCCCGATATCGACGACCAGAAAGGCCGAGCCGACCTCGTCGGAGTGCTTGTCGACCTTGCCGATGCTTCCGTCAGTTGCCTCGACCGAATATCCGGTCAGATCGGCGCCCTCGGTGTAACCGCTGGAAGGCTGGTAACCCCACAGGTTGTCGTTCATTTTGGCTCCTTTCCAGAAGACGTGATCCGGCACGTGGACTCCCACCGAAAGAGTGGCGAGAGCCGCTCGCACAACCACCTGCCCGGATGCCGGGTCCTTACACCTGGCCGAGTGGTGCGTGCCTGCAGACCGGCACGGAAATGCGGGTGGGCCCGGACAGTGATGTCCGGGCCCACCCGCGTCTATTCCGGTGGACGGTGTCTACCAGCGGTACCAGCGGCCACGCTTGCCGCCACTGGCAGCCGGGCGGACGAAGAAACCGACCAGCCACACCACCAGCACGATGACCGCAATCCACCAGAGTGCCTTGAGTGCGAAACCTGCACCGAAAAGGAGCAGGGCGAGCAGAAGTACGAGAAGCAGGGGAACCATTGTTATCAACCTCCAGGGCTTCTGGTGCCCCCGAACAAAGTCCCTACACCACCTGTGCGCAATCGGATCGCCATTCGCTACTTGGCCGCGATTCCTTCCGGCGCGGGTTCCGGCGTCGCTGTCGGTCCCGGCTTCGGTGTCGGGCCGGTCGGGCCGATCGCATCGGTCGGGCTGTTCGGGCCGCCTGCGGTGATCTTCGACGGGGCCGGTTCCTGGGAGACGTTGAATTCCGTCAGGAGGTCCTTGCCGAAGCCGAAGAAGTACGTGGCGACGAACCCGGCGACATAACCGGCCACCAGACCGCCCGCGTAGACCGCGATCGTCGAACCCAGCCCGTGGTTGCCGTCCAGAAGGGGGAACAGGGCCCAGCCGGACGGGCCGATGGCCGTGGAGCCGACCGTGTCGCCGAGCTGGTTGAAGAGTCCGACGAAGCCGCCGCCGAACGCGCCACCGACGCACGCCGTGACGAACGGGCGGCCCAGCGGCAGCGAGACGCCGTAGATCAGCGGCTCACCGACGCCCAGCAGGCCCGCGGGAAGAGCCGACTTGATGGTGCGTCGGATCGACTCGTTGCGGGGGAGACGGAGGTAGACGGCCATGGCCGCGCCGACCTGGCCCGCACCGGCCATCGCGAGGATGGGCAGCAGGACGGTGTAGCCCTGCTGCTCGATGAGCGTGGTGTGGATCGGGATGAGTGCCTGGTGCAGGCCCAGCATCACCAGCGGCAGGAAGAGGCCGCCCAGGACGAAGCCCGCGCCCGCGCCGCCGGTGGAGAGCAGCCAGTCGGCGAACGTGCCGATCGCGGAGGAGACCTCCCCGGCCACGTACATCAGGCCGAAGATCGTCACCAGGCCGGAGACCAGCACCGTGAGCGTCGGGGTGACCAGGACGTCGAGGGCCTCGGGGACCCAGCGGCGGCACCACTTCTCCACGTACACCGCGAGGACCGCCGCGCCCAGCGCGCCGAGCACACCGCCCTGGCCCGGGGAGAGCTGCTGGCCGAACGCCTCGATGTCGGCGACACCGGGGAAGACGATGATCGCGGCGACCGCACCGCCCAGGATCGGCGTACCGCCGAACTCCTTCGCCGTGTTGTAGCCGACGAAGACCGCGATCAGCGCCATGAAGCCCGAGGCCATCGCGGCGAGTGCCGGGGTGACGGCGGGCAGCCACTCCAGGTTGATCAGCAGGCCGTTGAGTCCGGCGATGATGCCGCAGCCGATGAGGGCCGGGATCAGCGGGACGAAGATGTCGGCGATCCTGCGCAGGAACAGCTTGAACGGCGTCGCGTTCCTCGCCTTCCGCTGCGCCTTGATCTCCGCGCCCTGGGCGGCCAGTTCCTCGGCGGTGTGGACGACGGGGGCGGCGGCCCGCTCCTCCTCGACCAGGCGCTCGAACTCCGGGGTGACCCGGGCGACCGTGCCGGGGCCGAGGACGATCTGGTACGTGTCGTCCTCGACCACGCCCATGACGGCGGGGATCGCCTTGAGCGCTTCGTCGTCGACCAGCGAACGGTCGTGCAGGCCGAGGCGGAGCCGGGTCATGCAGTGGGCGATGGAGCCGACGTTCGCCGCGCCACCGACGAGCGGAAGGATCGCGGCGGCGGTGGCGCGGTTCTTGTCTTCAGTAGCCATGGGCGTGCTGCCTTGCTGTGCGGGGGGTACGGGCGTGGTGTGCGTGGGTCAGCCGGTGGTGGGGTGTACGGCCGCGAGGGCGGCGCGGAGGTGGCCGTCCGACTTGGTGAGGAGCGTGGCGGCGGTGGGGCCGTCGATGTGACCGAGGATGGTCAGGATCGCGTCCTTCACCTCGCCGTCGGTGGCGGCGAGGGCCGCCTCGATCTCCTGGTCGGAGGC
This sequence comes from Streptomyces finlayi, assembly GCF_014216315.1. NCBI lineage: Bacteria > Bacillati > Actinomycetota > Actinomycetes > Kitasatosporales > Streptomycetaceae > Streptomyces > Streptomyces finlayi. The sequence goes on along the minus strand of NZ_CP045702.1, from coordinate 3,305,162 downwards.
GCCGGTGGCCAGCGAGACGATGCGGCGGGAGCGGGCCCGCAGCTTCTCGTTGGAGGCGCGGACGTCGACCATCAGGTTCCCGTACGTCTTGCCGAGCCGGATCATCGTGATCGTCGAGAGCATGTTCAGGACGAGCTTCTGCGCCGTACCGGCCTTGAGGCGGGTGGAGCCGGTGAGCAGCTCCGGGCCGACGACGACTTCGAGGCCGTGCTCGGCGGCGGCGGCCAGTGCCGAGTCCGCGTTGCAGGACAGGCCGATGGTCAGCGCGCCCAGGGCGCGGGCGTGCTCGACGGCACCGATCGCGTACGGAGTGCGGCCGGACGCGGAGATGCCGACCACGGTGTCGTTCTCCGTGAGGGTGAGGGCGTCGAGGTCGGCGGCGGCCAGCTCCTTGCTGTCCTCGGCGCCCTCCACCGCCTTGACCATGGCGCTCGGGCCGCCCGCGATGAGGCCGACGACCTCGGACGGGTCGGTGTTGAACGTGGGCGGGCACTCGCTGGCGTCGAGGACGCCGAGGCGGCCCGCGGTGCCGGCACCCGCGTATATCAGCCGGCCGCCGCGCGCCATGCGCTCGGCGGTGGCGTCGATCGCCGCTGAGATCTGCGGCAGCTTGTCGGCGACGGCGGCGGGGACTGTGCTGTCCTCGCCGTTCATGATCTTCGCGATCTCCCGTGTCGGCAGCCGGTCGATGTCGGCGAGCTCCGGGCGGAAGGCCTCGGTGGTGAGTGTGTCGAGTTCGGCGCGCAGTTCCCCGTATCCGGCGGGGGTGGTGGAGCCCGCGCCGGAGTTGGTGTCGGTGTCAGTGGAGGAGGTCATGGAGAGCGGCTCTGCTTTCTCGGTCTCGTACGTTCGGCGGGTTTCGGCGTGCGCGCTTGCGTGGTCAGCGGGTGCGCGGGTTGTGGCGGTGGGCGAGCGCTTCGTACGACGCGGCGAGGGCGGGCGCGGCCGTCTCGTACGTGCGCTGCGCGATACCTATGAACAGGCAGTCCACGACGAGGAGCTGGCTCGTACGGCTCGACATGGCGGCGGGCCGCAGCTCGCTCTCGCGGGCGGTGGACGTGGTCAGGACGTGGTCGGCGTACTGCGAGACCGGGCCGTCGGGCCGGCCGGTGATCGCGACGGTCGTGGCGCCGTGGTCGAAGGCGACCCGCAGCGGCTCGATGACGTCGCTGGTGGAGCCGGAGTGCGTGATCGCGATGGCCACGTCGCCGGAGCGGAGCTGCACGGCGTTGGTGACGGCGAGGTGCGGGTCGGCGTGGGCGTGCGCGATCAGGCCGATACGGAGCAGCTTCTGCGCCAGGTCCTGGCCGACGAGCGAGGAGGCCCCGGCGCCGTAGATGTCGATGCGGCGAGCGGTCGACGCCGCGGCGACGGCGGCGCCGAGCTGCACGGTGTCGAGCCCGGACGCGGTGTCGGCGAGCGTCTGCTGCTCGTCGTACGCGAGCTTGGCGACCACGTCGGCGATCGGGTCGTCGACCGTGATGTCGGCGGTGACGGCGGGCGCCCGGCCGGACAGCTGGTGGGCGGCGAGCCCGGCGAGCGCGAGGCGCAGATCGCGGTAGCCGGGGTATCCGAGAAGACGGGCGGTGCGGACCACGGTGGCCTCGCTGGTGCCGGTGAGCTCGGCGAGACCGGTGACGGTGAGGGCGGCGCACCCCGCAGGGTCCCCCGCGACGGCTTCGGCGACCCGCTGCATGGAGCGGGTCATGGACGGGGCGAGTGTCCGGACCTTGGCCGCGAGCGCGGCGGGGGCGGGCGGAGAAGCAGCGCTGAAACTTTCCTTCACTTCATTGGTCACCTTTGAAAGATATTTTCAAGGATGCGCGCCGTCAACCCCCTCCGGCGCCCTGCCTCGGGCGGAGAAGGTCACCCCTGTCCGCCAGGTGTCCGCCGCCGGTGGAGGACAATGGCCGCATGGAGATGAACCCCTTGGAACAGGCGCTGCACACGGCCCGGGCGCTCGTCATGGCCGATCTCGCCGCGGGCGATGTCGCCGAGGCCGAGATCGTCTCGCTGGTCGAGGATGCTGTGACGCACCGGCGCTGGTGGGTCGAGCAGTGGCCCGAGGGCGCGGGCTTCGTCGTCGGTCTGATCGCTCAGGACGTCCAGGACGCCCTGCTGGAGAAGTACGGCCGCTGGCCCCTGTGCCCGGTCTGTGCCGAGGGCGGACCCCACGCACTCGACGTCGAGCCCGAACTGGGTCCCGACCCGCACTGGGTCTGCACGAAGGCGACCGTTCAGGTGGCTCCGGTGGGCGGGCTGAACGGGGTGCTGGGACGTTGACGCTCTACATCGACCCGCCGGACTGGCCGGGGCATGGGCTGTTGTGGTCGCACCTGGTCAGCGACGTGTCGTTCGACGAGCTGCACGCCTTCGCGGCCTCGATCGGCTGCCCGCCGCGCGCCTTCGAGCGCGACCACTACGACGTACCGGCGGCGCGGTACGACGACGCGGTGCGCGCCGGGGCGCGGCAGATCGGGTCGAAAGAGCTGGTGCGGCGCCTTACGGCTGCCGGTCTACGGAGACCGAAGGGGCGTCCAGCACCGGCGTAGTGGGGCCGAGGCCCGCCGTCGACTTCGCCGAGGCGATCAGGCGGGACGGGGTGCCCTGCCCCTGGTGCAGCCGGAGCGAGACGAACACCGCCACCAGCGCCAGCACCGTCATCGCGGCCCCCGCCCACGCCGTCGCCGCGAAGCCGAAGTCCGCGTCGATCACCGTGCCGCCGAGCCACGGGCCACTCGTGTTGCCCAGGTTGAACGCGGCCGTCGTCGTCGCACCGGCCAGGGTCGGGGCCGCGCCCGCCAGGTTGAACATCCGGGCGTTGAGCGCGGGCGCCGTGAAGAACGCCGACAGGCCCAGCAGGAACGCCAGCGCCACCACCGCGACCTGGCTGGAGGCGAACAGGGCGAGCGCCACCAGGAAGACCGTGGAGGCCGTGATCCCGCTGAGCAGCACCCCGAAGAGGTGCCCGTCCGCGACCCGGCCGCCGATCGCCGTACCGATCACCGCACCGATCCCGAACAGTCCGAGCACCCAGGGCACCCAGCCCGACTCCAGTCCCGCCACATCGGTCAGCAGCGGCGCGAGATAGCTGAACGCGCAGAAGACACCACCGGCGGCGAGCGCCGTGATCACCACGGAGAGCCAGACCTGCCGGTCCCGGTAGATCGCCATCTCCCGCTTGATCCGCGGCTTCTCGTCCGGGAGCGGGATACGGGGGATGAGCGTCGCCACCCCGACCAGGGCCACGGCGGACGCCGCGCCCACCGCCCAGAACGCCGAACGCCAGCCCAGATTCTCACCCAGGAACGCGCCCAGCGGCACACCCAGCACATTGGCGATCGACAGCCCGCCGATCATCACGGCCATGGCCCGCGCCCGCGCGTTCACCGGGACCATCGCTATGGCGACGGCCGCACCGACGGCCCAGAAACCCGCACAGGCGAAGGCGCTGACCACACGGGAAACGAAGAGGATCTCGTACGTCGGGGCCAGCGCACCCGCGATCTGCCCGAGCCCGAAGACCGAGATCAGCGCGATGAGCGTGGTCCGGCGCGGCAGTCTCAGTGTGGCCACGGCCAGCAGCGGGGCGCCGATCACCATGCCTGTCGCGAAGGCCGATATGAGGAGCCCGGCCTGCGGAATGGACACGTCCATGTCTTCGGCGATCGGTGGCAACAGCCCGGACAGCATGAACTCGCTGGTACCGAGGGCGAAGACCGAGAGGCCCAGGATGTACACGGCGAGGGGCATACGGGTACTGCGGGCAGGGCTGGAGACGGAGTCGGGCATGACACTCGGCAACACCCGTCCGGGCGCTCACATTCCCGACAGCAGCTCCAGCTCCGTCATCAGGTTCTGCCGCGCCCTCGGCTCCCACTCCGCGACCCCGTGCGGCGTACGGAACAGTGCGGGCAGGCCCAGGAGCTGCCGCAGCACCGCGGCCCGACCCTCCCGGAACGCCTCGTCGGGCACGAAGGCGTACTCCTCGCGCACCTGCGCCGCGTACTCCGCGTACTCCTTCGGGCCGGACGCCAGGACGGCCAGATCCGCGTCGCACAGCACCTCGCCGTTGGCGTCACCCTCCGCCGGATCATGGGTGACGGTGAGCCTGACCAGCCGGGCGACCTCGGTCGTCACGGCGGAAGGGACACCGGCCTCCGGCAGGGCGCGCTCGGCGAGCACGGCGCTGCGCTCCTCGTTCTCCGAACGGTCGGGGCGGTAGACGGCGTCGTGGAACCAGGCGGCGAGCCGCACCGCGTCCGGGTCCGCCGCGTGACCGGCGAGCGTGTCGACGCGGTCCAGGACCGCGGCCAGGTGCGCGGTGGTGTGGTAGCGCCGCTGGGGCTCGGCCCAGCGCGCCAGGAGGTTGTCGGCGTACGGCAGCGGATCGGGCTCCTCGGCGCCGCCCCGGGCGGCGACGAGGGCCGTGTGCCAGCGGGTACGGAGGCGGCTGTGGGCGCTGTCGGTCATGGGGTGACTCTAGCCAGCGCCCGACCTTGTGGAGTCGTTGACCGTCACTGACTTGCGGCTGTGGCAGACCGTCTTCTACGCCGCCTTGAACCCCCGCAGCCGCAGCGAGTTGCCGACCACGAAGACCGAGGAGAAGGCCATCGCGGCTCCCGCGATCATCGGGTTCAGGAGGCCCGCCGCGGCGAGTGGCAGGGCGCCCACGTTGTAGGCGAAGGCCCAGAACAGGTTCGTACGGATCGTGCCGAGCGTCCGGCGCGAGAGCCGGATGGCGTCCGGGGCGGCCCGCAGGTCCCCGCGTACGAGGGTCAGGTCGCCGGCCTCGATGGCGGCGTCCGTGCCCGTGCCCATCGCCAGGCCCAGGTCGGCCTGGGCCAGCGCGGCGGCGTCGTTGACGCCGTCGCCGACCATGGCGACCGAACGGCCCTCCGCCTGGAGGCGCTTGACCACGTCGACCTTGTCCTCCGGCATGACCTCCGCGTACACCTCTTCGATCCCGACCTCCGCCGCGACGGCTTCCGCGACGGCCTTGTTGTCGCCGGTGAGCAGGATCGGGGTCAGCCCCAGGTCCCGCAGTCGGCGGATCGCCTCGGCGCTGGTGTCCTTCACCGCGTCGGCGACTACGAGGACCGCGCGGGCCTCGCCGTCCCAGGCCACCGCGATCGCCGTACGGCCCGCGGCCTCCGCCGCGGCCTTGCCGCGGGCCAGCTCCACCGGCAGGTGGATCTCCCACTCGGTGAGCAGCTGCTCGCGGCCGACGAGGACGGCGTGGCCCTCGACGACGCCCTGCACACCGAGGCCCGCGATGCTGGCGAAGTCTTCGGTAGTGGGGAGGGGGGCGCCGGTGCGCTGGAGTGCGCCTGTGGCGACGGCTTGGGCGATGGGGTGTTCGGAGGCGTGTTCGAGGGCGCCCGCGAGGCGCAGGACGTCGGTTTCGGTGGTGCCTTGGGCGGTGTGGACGGTGAGGAGGGTCATGCGGCCGGTGGTGACGGTGCCGGTCTTGTCGAGGACGATCGTGTCGACGCGGCGGGTGGTCTCCAGGACTTCGGGGCCCTTGATGAGGATGCCGAGCTGGGCGCCGCGTCCTGTGCCGACCATGAGGGCGGTGGGTGTGGCGAGTCCGAGGGCGCAGGGGCAGGCGATGATCAGTACGGCGACGGCGGCGGTGAACGCGGCCGTCAGACCGGCCCCGTTGCCGAGCCAGAAGCCGAGCGTGCCGAGCGCGAGGGCGATCACGACGGGCACGAAGACCGCGGAGATGCGGTCGGCGAGGCGCTGGGCGGCGGCCTTGCCGTTCTGGGCGTCCTCGACGAGCTTGGCCATCCTGGCGAGCTGGGTGTCGGCGCCGACCCGGGTGGCTTCGACGACGAGCCGGCCGCCCGCGTTGAGGGTGGCCCCGGTGACGGAGTCGCCCACGCCGGCCTCGACGGGGACGGACTCGCCGGTGAGCATCGAGGCGTCGACCGCCGACGAGCCCTCGACGACCGTGCCGTCGGTGGCGATCTTCTCGCCGGGCCGGACCAGGAAGCGGTCGCCGACCTGGAGGTCGGAGGTCGCCACGGTCACCTCGCCGCCGTCCCGCAGGACGGTGACCTCCTTGGCGCCGAGCTCCAGGAGCGCCTTCAGCGCGGCGCCCGCCTTGCGCTTGGAGCGGGCCTCGAAGTAGCGCCCGGCCAGGATGAACGCGGTGACTCCGGCGGCGGCTTCGAGGTAGATGTTCCCGGCGCCGTCGCTGCGGCCGATGGTCAGCTCGAAGGGGTGGGTCATGCCGACCATGCCGGCGGTGCCGAAGAAGAGCGCCCACACCGACCAGAGGAACGCGGCCGAGGTGCCGACCGAGATCAGGGTGTCCATCGTCGCCGCGCCGTGCTTGGCGTTGGTCCAGGCGGCGCGGTGGAAGGGCCAGGCCGCGTAGGTGACCACGGGGGCGGTGAGCGTGAGGGAGAGCCACTGCCAGTAGTCGAACTGGAGCGCGGGGATCATCGCCATCGCGATGACGGGCACGGCGAGCAGGACGGCGGTGAGCAGCCGCTGCCGCAGCGGCTGGAGCGCGTCGGTCTCCGCCTCCTGCGGGGCGCCGTCGTCCCCGGCGCGTACGGGGGGAGCGGGTTCCTGCGCGGTGTAGCCGGTGGCTTCGACGGTGGCGATCAGGTCCTGTACGGAGACGTCCGCGCCCCGGTAGCTGACCTTGGCCTTCTCGGTGGCGTAGTTGACGGTGGCCTCGACCCCGTCCATCCGGTTCAGCTTCTTCTCGATCCGGGCTGCGCACGAGGCGCAGGTCATGCCGCCGATGGCGAGCTCGACCTCGGCGGCGGTGTTGACTGCGGTGGCGTCGGGTGTGGCGGTGTGCGCGGACACGGGGTTCCTCCCTGGCTCTGGATACCTGTCTCGGCTACCCGTCAAGATACCCCCCTGGGGTATCTGCTCCTCATGTATACCCCCCGCCCCTATGAAACGCAAGGGATGATCCATGCCGCGGCCCGTGTGCCTCGCGCGCCTCGTCCGCCGCACGTTTACATGGGGAGCCGCACCTTCCGGTGTGTGACCCGTAGGCTGGCCAGTGGACTAGACCTGTGGCCGTTATCTGGAGGAATGGGGACCGATGAGCAACCGTGCAGTCCTGGAGGTGATCGCTCTCGACGCGCAGGACGCGGTCGCTGCCCGGGCGGGTGGTGCGGACCGCCTCGAACTGGTCGCCGACATGGCGGCGGACGGCCTGACGCCGTCCCGTGAGACCTTCGCGGAGATCCGGTCCGCCGTGGACATTCCCCTGCGCGTCATGCTCAGGGTCGCGGACGGATTCGCCGCGGGCGACGTCGACGTCCTCGTGGAGAAGGCCCGTGAGATGCGGGCCGAAGGCGCGGAGGAGTTCGTCCTCGGCTTCCTCGACGCGGAGGGCCACCCCGACCTGGTGGCCGTCGAGCGCCTCGTCGCCGAGCTGAACGGCTGCCGGTGGACGTTCCACCGGGCGATCGACCGCGCCGCCGACCGCGATGCCCTGCGCAAGGCCCTCGCCGATCTCCCCGGCCTGGACACCTACCTCACGGCAGGTGCGGCGACCGGTGTCGACGACGGCGTCCCGACCCTGCTGGCCGAGGCGTCCCGCACGGGCATGCCCGGCTACGAAGCCCGCATCCTGGTCGGCGGCGGCCTCCGCCTGGACCACCTCCCGCAGCTCCTCGCCGGCGGCATCGACGCCGTCCACATCGGCGGCGCGGCCCGCCCCGGAGGCTGGGCGTCACCGGTGGACGAGGCGGCGGTACGGGAGTGGCGAGCGGCCCTGGACGGCTGAGCGGCTCCGGACGGGTGAGCGTCTGGGGAGCGCGCGCGTGACGGGCAGCCGGACCTGGTCCGGAGACCTGGTCCGGACCCGGAGATCCGGAGATCCGGAGGCCCGGAGGCCCGGAGACCCGGACTCCTGGACTCCTGGACTCCTGGACTCCTACGCCAACGCCTCCGGCAGCGGCGCCGAGTGGAGCACGATCAGACCGGAGACCGCGCGGGTCAGTGCCACGTACAGGCGGCGCAGGCCCGTGCGTTCGTCCGGTTCGCCGTCGACCACCGCCGCCGGGTCGTCCAGGACCACGTAGTCGTACTCCAGGCCCTTCGCCAGCGAGGCCGGGACCAGGGTCAGGCGGGATTCCGCGGTCGTCTCCTCACCCGGGGAGAGGCAGACGTGGCCCGCGGCCTCCAGGGCCGCGGCGAGGGCCGGGATCCGGGCGTCGGCGGCGATCAGGCCGATCGAGCCCTCGTGGGCCAGCGACTCCGCGCAGGCCGCGAGCACCGCCGCGTCCAGCCCGGCCGGGTCCGCCACCTCCCGTACGGCCATCGAACCCGGCGACTCACGCACCGACTCCACCGGAGCCAGGCCCGGTGCGATCGAGGGCAGCAACCGTGAGGCGTACGCGATGACCTCGCGCGGCACACGGAAGCCCGCCGTCAGCTCCTCGACCAGCGCGTCCGCCTTGCCCAGGTGGAACAGCGCCTGCTCCCAGCTCTCCGTCGACCACGGTGTCGTCCCCTGGGCCAGGTCGCCGAGCACCGTCGCCGAACCGGTCGAGCAGCGGCGGCCCACCGCGCGGTACTGCATCGGCGACAGGTCCTGCGCCTCGTCGATCACGACATGGCCGAGCGAGTGCGTACGGGCGACCAGGTCGCGCGCCTCGTCGATCAGCACCGCGTCCGCGAGCGACCACTTCGCCGATTTCGCGCTGCGCGGCGGCCTGGACCAGAGAATCGTCTTCCGCTCGTCCTCCGTGAGGAGACCGTCCGCGTGCGCGGCCAGGAACTCCGGGTCGGAGAGGAGCCGCAGCACCAGTCTCGCCGGGTCGACGGCCGGCCAGGACGCCTTCACGGCCGCCTTCACGGCGGGGGTGCGGGCCACCGCGTTCTGCACCCGGTCGTCGGGGGCCTCGCCCGCCTCCTCCATCCGGGTCAGGACGCAGTGCGCGATGCGCTGGGGGAGGGCCTCGTGGGCGGCGCCGTAGCGGATGTCGCGGGCCAGCAACTCGTCGACGATCTCCTCCAGTTCGTACACGGGCACCCGCCAGCGGCGCGAACCGCGCACCACCATGACCGGCTCCGTCGGCGGCGTCACGTGGGAGCGGATCGCGCGGCGCAGGACCTCCGCCATCCGGGCGTCACCCTTGACCACGGCGGCGGCCGCCTCGTCCGTGCCACGGACCTCGACGTGCGCGGTCACCAGGTCGTCGACGGTCGCCTGCTTCACCTCCAGCTCACCCAGCGCGGGCAGCACCTGCTCGATGTAGTGGAGGAAGGACCGGTTCGGCCCGATCACCAGGGTCCCGGTGCGGGCCAGCCGGTCGCGGTGGGCGTACAGCAGATACGCGACACGGTGCAGGCCCACGGCGGTCTTGCCGGTGCCGGGGCCTCCCTGCACGCACACCGTCCCGCCGAGCCCGCTCCGTACGATCTCGTCCTGCTCGGGCTGGATCGTTGCCACGATGTCGCGCATCGGGCCGACGCGTGGCCGCTCGATCTCCGCCTGGAGGAGCTTGCTGGTCTGCGCGGCCTCGGCCGGGTCGGTGAGGTGTTCGTCCTCGTACGCCGTCAGCTCGCCGCTCGTGTAACCGAAGCGGCGCCGCCGGCCGACGTCCTGCGGGTCCTTCCTGGACGCCCGGTAGAACGGCTGGGAGACGGGCGCGCGCCAGTCGATGACCATCGGGTCGCCGTGGGCGTCATGGACGTGACGGCGCCCGATGTAGAACTGCTCGCCCTCGGCGCCCTCCGCCTCGTCCGCACCGACCCGGTGCAGATAGTCGAGGCGTCCGAAGAACAGCGGGGTGTGGGAGAGGTCGGCCAGCGCCTTGATGCGGTCGTCCATCTGGGCCTGGAGGACGACGGAGTTGACCCAGTTCGCGGTGACATCGCGGATGTCGAGGGCCTGCACGTCCTCGCGCATCGCGCGGAGAGCGGAGCGGGACGCGGCGAGATGGGCCCGCTCACGCGTCAGCGGGTCCGGGGAACCCGGGAGGTCCGGAGGCTCTGTGGTGGTGGTGTCGCTTTCTGCTTCGTGCGCGGGCACGGTGTTGCCTCCGACTTTCAACGCAGGACAGCGGACCGCGCGCTCCTGTACGACGGGAGGCGACATGATCCGCTCAGGGATGTTCGGCGCAGGTGTCGGCCGGTTTCCGTCCGGCCGGCGGCGCTCCCCCGGCTGCCGGCAGAGGCCGGTACCACGGTGCGGGAGGCGGGCAGACCGGCGATTGTATCCACGGCGGCCGTCCGGGGCCAACGAAATTGGCCCACCCCGTAGTGGTGGCGGTCCACCCCGTAGGGGAGCCGTGCGACCCGAGAGGGACGCCCGCCCCTTTCCGCTTCCGCCCGCGGACCGACGCTCTTCCGGGCCGGACCGACGCACCATGGAATACATGAGCACCGTCCATCCGAACCCGCGCAGAACCGGCCCCGCGCACGGCGCGAGTGCGGTCACCGGCCGGCCCCCGAGCCGGCGCATCGGCGACGCGGTCCGCGCCGTCACCGTCTTCGTCCGCACCGCGTTCCGCGTGGCCGTCCTCGGCGAGTACGCGGAAGAAGCGGGCGTCCGCCGCTTCCGCTGACCCGCGGCGCCCTCAGCTGTCGGTCAGCAGCTCGTCCGCGTCCATGATCCGGTACGCGTACCCCTGCTCGGCCAGGAACCGCTGGCGGTGTGCCGCGAAGTCCTGGTCGATCGTGTCGCGTGCCACCACCGAGTAGAACCGGGCCTCGTGCCCGTCGGCCTTCGGCCGCAGCACACGGCCGAGCCGCTGCGCCTCCTCCTGGCGCGAACCGAACGTTCCCGACACCTGGATGGCGACGGTGGCCTCCGGCAGGTCGATCGAGAAGTTGGCGACCTTCGACACGACCAGGACACTGATCTCGCCCTGCCGGAAGGCGTCGAAGAGGATCTCGCGCTGGGCGTTGCTCGTCTCGCCCTTGATCACCGGGGCGTTCAGATGCTCACCCAGCTCGTCGAGCTGGTCGATGTACTGGCCGATCACCAGGGTCTGCTCGCCCTTGTGCTTGGCGACGAGGGCCTCCGTGACCTTCCGCTTCGTCACCGTCGTCGCGCAGAACCGGTACTTCTCCTCGGCCTCCGCCGTCGCGTACGCCAGGCGCTCCGCGTCCGTCAGATTGACCCGGACCTCGACACAGTCGGCGGGCGCGATGTAGCCCTGCGCCTCGATCTCCTTCCACGGCGCGTCGAACCTCTTCGGCCCGATGAGCGAGAAGACGTCCGACTCGCGCCCGTCCTCCCGGACGAGGGTCGCCGTGAGGCCGAGCCGCCGTCGCGCCTGGAGGTCGGCGGTGAACTTGAAGACGGGGGCGGGCAGCAGGTGCACCTCGTCGTAGATCACCAGACCCCAGTCGCGGGAGTCGAACAGCTCCAGGTGCGGGTAGACGCCCTTACGGCGGGTCGTCAGCACCTGGTAGGTGGCGATGGTGACCGGGCGGATCTCCTTGCGCGTACCGCTGTACTCGCCGATCTCCTCTTCGGTCAGCGAGGTGCGCTTGATCAGCTCGCTCTTCCACTGGCGGGCGGAGACGGTGTTGGTGACCAGGATCAGCGTCGTCGCCTTCGCCTCGGCCATCGCACCGGCCCCGACCAGCGTCTTTCCCGCACCACAGGGCAGGACGACGACTCCGGAGCCGCCGTGCCAGAAGCCTTCGACGGCCTGCTTCTGGTACGGGCGCAGCGCCCAGCCGTTCTCGGCCAGCTCGATGGGGTGGGCCTCCCCGTCGACGTACCCCGCGAGGTCCTCGGCGGGCCAGCCGAGCCTGAGCAGCGTCTGCTTGATCTGGCCGCGCTCGGAGGGGTGAACGGCGACGGTGTCCGGGTCGATGCGCTCGCCGACGAGGGGGGCGACCTTCTTCGACCGGAGGATCTCCTCCAGCACCGGACGGTCGGTGGTGGTCAGGACGAGGCCGTGCACCGGGTGCTTGGAGAGGGTGAGGCGGCCGTACCGCGCCATCGTCTCGGCGATGTCGACCAGGAGCGCGTGCGGCACGGGGTAGCGGGAGAACTCCACCAGCGCGTCGACGACCTGCTCGGCGTCGTGGCCGGCGGCGCGGGCGTTCCACAGGCCGAGGGGCGTCACCCGGTAGGTGTGGATGTGCTCGGGCGCACGCTCCAGCTCCGCGAAGGGGGCGATCACACGACGGCAGGCATCCGCCAGCTCGTGGTCGACCTCGAGGAGCAGCGTCTTGTCACTCTGGACGATGAGGGGTCCGGTCACGCGCTTCGGCCCTTTCTGCTCTGCTGCTGGGACGGCCGGGAAGGGCCAAACGTCCAGTGTGCAGCATGCGGGGCGATCGGTGCGTGGCTCACGGGTGTGACGTGTGGCCGACTCCGCCGCGCCCACCGCGTGGCCCTCCTCCGGCTGCGCCGTCAGACCTTGGTGACATCCGGTTCGTCCGACACCGCGACGAGCCGGTCGCTCAGCCCCGCCGGCGGCTTCCCCGTCCTCACCGCACGGTAGGCGCGGACCGCCGGGTCGGTGAGGGTGAGGGTGAGCACCGGGCAGTCCGCGGCGTCGTTGGTGGTTTCGGGCAGGCAGCGGCCCGCGTCGATCACGCTGTAGCCGGGGCATACGGCGGCGGGCGGCAGGTCCACGTCCAGGAGCAGGTTCGCGCCCGGCTCGACGCGGAATGTGCCGGACTTCGGGGCCTTCACCGGCTTCCCCGCGAGGCTCTCGTCCACGACGGTGGCCGACAGACCCCGTGCCGAGGCGCGGCGGCCCTCGCCGTGCGGGCCGAAGATGTCGAGGGTGACGTTGCCGACGGCGAGGGGCGCGGTCAGCAGCAGGGGCAGGCGCTCCGGGCGCAGCGCCAGGTGGACGGTGAAACGCGGCCTGCCCGGCTGGTCCGCACCCGGGGCGTTCGAATCCCAGCCGCCGAACACCAGCTGCGGGTCACGGGCCTGCTCGCCCTCGCCGCGCGCCGCGGGCCGGGGCCAGTCGTCCACGCCGCACCTGGAGAGCTGCGCCGTGGGGCTGCCGGGGCCGGGGACCGGGATGTCCTTCAGCGGCTCGGAGGGTAGATCGAGCCGGGAGTACGCGCGCGGCTCGGACGCTGCCGGGCGATACGCCTGCCACGCCACCAGGACGACGAGCGCGAGGACGGGTACGGCGAGGAGCAGCCAGGAACGCGGGGCGGGACGGAACATGTCTCTTTCAGCGCTCGGGAGGCCGGGAACGTCACCGTCGGCCCGGCCTACGCCCCCGAGTCGTCCGCCAGTTCCGCCACGCCCGTGATGCGGTGCAGCGGATACGTGCGGACCTCGTCGGCCGTGTGGTCGAAGGCGGTGACGAAGCCGCCCTCGACCCGGACCGGGGCGATCACGCGCTGGCTGGCCGAGCCTTCCGCGTTGACGTAGCCGATCCAGACCGCGGAGCCGGTCATGGCTGCGGCCTGCACGGTCGCCAGGGTCTCGGCAGAGGTCGTACGGGGGAGTGAGCCGGCCGACGCCGCCTCCGCGCCGTCCTTGCGGACGACCGTGGCCGCCGTGTCCCCGGCCCGGATCGCCCGCACCGCCGCGCCCAGCAGGGTGTCGTCGGGGACGGGCGGGCCCTCGGGGACGGGGGCGGGGGCCGAGCGGGGCGGAGTGCGGCGGGCGCCCGCCCGGGTGATCAGCACGTCCCCCTCGGCGGACTCGGCGGCCGGTGCGAAGCCCATCTCGCGCAGCCCCTCCAGGAGGGACGCCGGATCGGTCTGCGCGGCCAGCACGGTCGGCGCGAGCCGGCGCAGCCGCAGGGTCGCCGAGCGCTTGTCGGCGAGGATCTCGTTGAGCACGGCCTCGTCGTCGCAGCGCACGTAAGCGGAGGCGATGCCGATCCGCAGGTGACCATGGCGGCGGGCCACGTCGTCGATGAGGTACGTGAGCGGCTGCGGCACCGGCGTACGGCTGTGGGCGGCGAGGAACGCGTGCAGATCGGTGGCCGCCTGCCCGGCGTCCAGGGCGCGGCGTACGGAGCCCGGGGTGAACCGGTAGACGGTCGCGCCGCCCTTCGACTCGATGTCCGCGAGCACCGACAGCATCTCCGCGAGCGGGCGGTCCAGCGGGCCCGGGGCGACGGCCGTCAGGTCGGCCTGGAGCAGCACGTGGCTGAGCGGTTCGGGGACGAGCGGGGCGAGACGTGCGGCGGCCTCGCCCGGGCCGACCGTCAGCAGGGCTCCGGCCTGGGAGGAGAGCGCGCCCCGGCCGGTGATGCCGAGGAGTTCCGCCTCGTTGAGCGTCCAGAGCGCCAGCCGGGAGCGCAGGTCGGCGGTGTCGCCCGGGGCGGTGGTGGAGGCCGTGGCGGGTGGTGCCCCGTATCCCGTACCGGCGGCTCTGGAGGGGGTGCCGGCGGAGGAGCCGGGCGGGGGCGTCGCCCCGCCACGGGCTCCGGCGCGCAACGGGCGTTCCCAGCGCAGCCGGGCGAGCAGGCTCGCCGGGTCGGGCGCGGTGCCGGCCGGCAGCGCGGCGAGCAGGGCCAGCACCCGGTGGCGTACCTCGGGCGCGGCGGAGCGGTCCAGTTCGGGGCCGAGCGCGGAGAGCGCCCGCCCCTTGGCGTCCTGCCCGCCGACCAGGCCCGGGGTGCGGGTGGCGGCGAGCCAGGAGGTGGCGAGACGCACCCAGCGGTCCTGGGCGGAAAGTTCGAGCCAGTCGTCGTACGCGGGCGTCGCCGCGTACCGCTCGTCGGTCTCGCCGTCGGAGGCCAAAAGCCCTGCCGCGTAAGCGAGTTCGACCCAGAAGGCGGCGGTCTGCTCGGGGACGTCCATCGCGCTCGCGGCCCGCTTGAGCTCGCGCACGCTGATGCCGCCCGCCCGGAGGATGGCGGGGCCGCCGCCGTTCCAGAGCTTCAGCAGCTCCTCGATCGTGGACAGCGCCATGAACGCCTGCCCTGCGGCGGCCTTGTCCACAGCCTGTGGATCGCGCGTGGCGGCGGTCTCGACGGACGGCGCCACCGGTTCCGGTACGCGGTGGGCGCGGCCGGCCCGCAGATGCAGCGCCGCCTCGCGCGGCAGCACGACGGTGCGGGTGGACACGGGCAGGAGCAGCCCGCGGTCCCGCAGCCACTTCACGGGCGGGGTCGGATTCGGGGTGACTTCCCCGTACGGCGGGCCCCACACCAGCCGGTCCAGTACGGACAGGGCCTCGACCGGCGCGGTGTCCAGCAGGGCCGCCATCCGCGTCCGGTCGGTGAACAGTCCGGCGAGCGCGTTCACCGCGGAGACGGGGTCGTGCGTGGCGGGCAGCCCGGCGGTGGTCAGGATCTCCTGGAGCCGGCCCGGGGACATGCCCGCCGTGGCCTCGGCGACGGTCGGGCCGAGCCCGGTCGGCGAGGGGTGCTGGGGGGACGGGGCGAGCAGCTCGCGTGCCGTACGCACCAGGCGCAGCCGCTCGTCCTCGCCCCAGACGAGGGCCTGTTCGCGGAGGTTCGCGAGCGCGGCGGGCAGCGCGGCGGCGATCGCCGCACCCGCGTCGTCGCGGTGGTCGCCGTCGTCCTGGCCGTCACCGGTGAGGAGCGAGAGCAGCGTGTCGTACGGCGCCGGGTCCGGCGCGACGGCGAGCGCCTCCGCGGTCTGCAGCGCGAAGCGGTCCAGATGCTCCAGCGCGCGGACGACGGAGGCCCGGGTGCCTGCCCGGGTCGCGAGTTGGGTGATGTCGTTCGGCACGGGGCTGAGCAGGTCGGGGCGGGCACGCAGAAGCCGTGCCAGCGATTCGTCGCCCCTGGCGCGCAGGGCTTCGGCGAGCGTGCGCGGTGGTGTGGTCGTCCCCATCCGTCCCACGGTAGCCCCTGAAACGCTACGGTCGGGGCAGGCGGCCAGAGGGGAACGACCGAGTGGGGATCGAGAGCGACCAGCTCGTCTACGACTATCTGAGCCGGGTCGGGGACCTGGCGCAGCAGCAACACCTGTCCTCGGGCGCCCGGATGAGACTCGTCTCGGACCTGCGGGGCGAGATCGAGCGGCAGCGCGGGAAGTCCGGTGCGGACTCTCCGGCGGTGGTGCGGCGCATCATCGGCAGGCTGGGCACACCGGACGAACTGGTCGCCGCGGCGGCGAAGTCGGCCGACGGGACGGTGTCGCTGCCGTCCCCGCGTCCGGCGGCGCGACCCGCGGGGGAAGACGCACGCGCCGTGCCCCGGCCGCGACGCGGAATGCTCCGCAAAGAGACTTTGCGCAAGGGCGCGTCGGCGCAGCCCCCGGCCGACGAGGACACGGCCCCGGACACGGACCCGCAGACGGCCCCGGTCACGGACCCGGTACCGGGCTGGCCGTCCGCGCAGGCCCCCCACATGGCGGGCCTGGACCAGGCACCGCCCGGGCCCGGCGCCGGAGCCCCGGAGTGGTGGCGCGTCGAACCGGGGCCGCTCAGCGAGGGGGTGAGCGTGCCGGGCTTCGTCGGCGGCGTGGAGATCCCGGAGATGCTGAGGCCGCCGGCCCCTCCCGTACGCCCCGAGGAGGCCGAGGAGGAGGAAGAAGGGGAGCCCGATGACCCGGAACCCCGCCCCCGCGGCAAGTTCCGCCTGCGCCGCCGCAGGAAGACCGCGGCAAAAGCCCCGGAGGAAGCCGCAGAACCGACCCCGCGGGCCCGCCCCTCGCACCCCCTCCTGCTCCTGGCCGCCGCCCTGCTGATCGCGGGCGCCTTCATGGGCTCCTGGCTGGCCCTGGCAGGCGGCTGGCTGCTCGCCTACAGCTCCCGCAAGCTGTCGAGGACCGAGGCGAAGTGGGTGGCCATGGGCCTGCCCGGAGTGGTGGTCGCGGGAGCCCTCGTCTGGCTCTGGGGCCGCCTGGACGGCCAGTGGGGCACCCCGATCCCGGAAAGCGGCATGGGCGAAGCCCTCGCAGCCACCTGGCCGGTGGCGGTCCGCACGGCAGCGGTCGTCTCGGCCCTGTACCTGATCTGGCGCTCCCGGCGGCTTGCGGGCTGACCCGCCGGGCGGCCTGGGCCGAACGGGTGAGGGGGTCGCGGGGCGGGTCGGCACAATGGCCCTCATGGCTTCGACACCTCACGTACCGACGATCGCCCCGCCGACGGTCGGTTTCGACCTCGACATGACGCTCATCGACTCCCGGCCCGGCATCAAGGCCGCCTACCGGGCGCTGTCCGCCGAGACGGGTGTCCCCATCGACTGCGACCTCGTCGTCAGCCGGCTCGGACCGCCGGTCGAGGAGGAACTGGCCAACTGGTTCCCGGCCGCCGAGGTCGCCGCGACGGCCGACCGCTACCGCGAGATCTACCCGGAGTACGCGATCACCCCGTCCCCGGCTCTGGCCGGCGCGCGGGAGGCCGTCGCCGCGGTACGGGCGCTGGGCGGCCGGGCGATCGTCGTCACGGCCAAGCACGAGCCGAGCGCGAAGCTGCACCTCGCCCACCTCGGCATCGAGCCGGACACGGTCATCGGCCGGCTCTGGGCGGAGGGCAAGGCGCAGGCGCTGCTCGAGCACGGTGCGCGGATCTACGTCGGCGACCACACCGGAGACGTACGGGGCGCGCGGGCGGCGGACTGTCTGTCCGTCGCCGTCACGACGGGCCCGTGCGACGCGGACGAGCTGCGGGAGGCGGGCGCGGACGTCGTGCTGCCCGACCTCACCGGCTTCCCGGCCTGGCTGTCCGCGTGGGTGGCCTCCTCAGCTGCCCGACAGGTCTGACCTGCTCAGCCACACGCTCCGGACGACCCCCGCCCCGGCGATCAGGAAGCCCGCGCCCATCAGCATGGACACCGCGTAGGCGAGGGTCGGGAACGGGTCGGTCCCCAGGAACAGTGGGGCGACAGTGACCAGAGTGGCCACTGCGCCGATGAAGAAGACGATCGCGCCGACCTGTACGAGCCGGTCACCGGCGCCGGAAGGAGTAGTACTCACCCGACCAGGGTAGTTCCCAGCCCGGAGGAACCATCTGGCGACGTCTTGTCACCGGGCCCTGGGCCATTAGCCTTGGGCATGGCGGGTCATGGGGACCCGCTGTACTGCTATCCGGAGCCGTTACACGGCTCCCCCGCGCACCGACGAGTACGAGGACGAGGACAGACGTGCCCACGGGTAAGGTCAAATGGTTCAATTCGGAAAAGGGCTTCGGCTTTCTTTCGCGCGACGACGGCGGTGACGTCTTCGTCCACTCGTCGGTACTCCCTGCCGGCGTCGACGTACTCAAGCCCGGCCAACGGGTCGAGTTCGGTGTCGTCGCAGGTCAGCGCGGTGATCAGGCCCTCTCCGTAGCGATCCTCGACCCCACCCCGTCCGTGGCGGCCGCCCAGCGCCGCAAGCCGGACGAGCTGGCGTCGATCGTCCAGGACCTGACGACGCTGCTGGAGAACATCACGCCGTCGCTGGAGCGGGGCCGCTACCCCGACAAGGCCGCGGGGGCCCAGATCGCGGGTCTCCTCCGCGCGGTCGCCGACCAGCTCGACGTGTAGTCGGCCGGTACGTCTCAGAGAGGTCTCAGAGAGAGATCAGCGCGTCCCGGCCGAGCGGCGGCACCAAGCCCTCGGCCGCGGCGCGCGTCAGCAGTCCACGGATCGCCGCGTAGCCGTCCTCGCCGAGGTCCGCCGTGAACTCGTTGACGTACAGCCCGATGTGCTGGTCGGCCACGGCCGGGTCCATCTCCTGGGCGTGCTCCAGCACATAGGGCCGGGACCGCTCCGGGTCGTCCCAGGCCATCCGGACCGATGAACGGACCGAATCGGCCAACTTCCCGAGCATGTCCTGGCCCAGTGACCGCTTGGCGATGATCGCGCCGAGCGGGATCGGCAGCCCTGTGGTGGCCTCCCAGTGCTCGCCCATGTCGGCGAGGCTGTGGAGGCCGTAGTTCCGGTACGTGAAGCGGGCCTCGTGGATCACGAGCCCGGCGTCGACCCGGCCGTCGCGCACCGCGGGCATGATCTCGTCGAACGGCATGACGACGATCTCGCCGACCCCGCCCGGCACGACCTCCGCGGCCCAGAGCCGGAACAGCAGATACGCCGTGGAGCGCTCGCTCGGCACGGCGACCGTCCGGCCCGTCAGATCGGTGCCCGGTTCCTTCGTCAGGACCAGCGGCCCGCAGCCACGCCCGAGCGCACCGCCGCACGGCAGCAGCGCGTACTCGTCCAGGACCCACGGGAGGACGGCGTACGAGACCTTGAGCACGTCCAACTCGCCGCGCTCTGCCATGCCGTTGGTGACGTCGATGTCGGCGAACGTGACATCGAGGGCAGGCGCTCCCGGCACCCTGCCGTGCGCCCAGGCGTCGAAGACGAACGTGTCGTTCGGGCACGGTGAGAAGGCGATCCGCAGCTTCGCGCCGGCGGCCGTGGGCTCAGCGGGGGCGGCGGGGTCAGTCGAGATGTCGGTCATGCCGGGTCCAGCCTTCCAGTACGGGGGCGATCTTCCCGAACGCCTCGGTGAGCACGGACAGGGCCTCGCCGATGCGCCAGGCTGCCCGGTCGCGCGGCCCGACGGCGTTCGAGACGGCGCGCAGCTCCAGCACCGGCACGCCGAACCGCTCGGCGGCCTCGGCGACACCGAACCCCTCCATCGCCTCGGCGACGGCACTCGGATGCGCGGTGAGCAGCGCGGCGGCGCGTGCCGCGCTGCCGGTCACGGTGGAGACGGTGAGCACCTTGCCGGACACCGCGCCGGTGGCCGAGACCACCTCACGTACCAGCGAACGAGGCGGCAGATACCGGTCGCGGCCGAAACCGAGACCGGTGACCGGGACGAACCCCTCGGCGGTCTCCGCTCCCAGGTCCGCGGCGACGATGCCGCTCGCCACGACGAGCGAACCCACCGGGGCGGCGGGCGCGAAGCCGCCGCCGATACCGGCGGAGACGACCAGCCGGTACGGGACGGGGGCGGCGGCCAGCGCGAACGCGGCCGAGGCCGCGGCGGCGGCCGGACCCGCACCGCCTGCCAGGACGTCGAAGCCACCGGCCCGGTGGATCTCCGCACCCCTTACGAAGTGCGGCCGCGGCGGCCCGTCCCCGAACGCACGCGTGACCGCGTCCCTTTCGACGGGGACAGCGGTCACGACGAGTACGCGCACGGGGGAGTCCTGCAAGGTCAGTCGGTCTTCTTGAGCTGGAAGTGCCAGATGCCCGTGAGCTTCTTGCCCTTGGTCTCCACGATGCTGATCTGCGTCTTGCTCGTGGGCTCGCCGGTCTGGCTGGAGAAGAAGGCGCTGCCCGGGATGGACCGGTAGGTCTTCTTGTACGGCTCCTGCTCGGCCTGCTGGCCGTTGATGAAGAGCGTCCAGCCGTTCTCGGCGATCTCCGGGTCGACGCCGAAGCGGACCTTGTCGTCCATCGCGACCTCGACGGAGTGCTCCGCCTTCTTGTCGTTCAGGCAGCCCTGGATGAGGGACTCCTTGATGGGATCGCCGTCGTTGTAGCAGGCCGCCTCGGCGGCCACCGAGTCGCTGTTGACCGTCACGGTCGCGAGCGGCGTCGGCTTGTCGCAGGCGGACAGAACAAGGAGGCCCGCGGACACGGCACCGAGAGCGACGCCGATTCGACGGCTCTTACCTGAGAAGAACGCAACGGTCATGGGCCGAAGGCTATCGGTCGCCCGGGCTCACGCCACGCGGGGGTGCGGCGTGCCGCGCCGCGCGGCGCCCAGCAGCCCCCGTACGGCGGTCGCGGCGCCCAGGGAGAGAATGCCCGCGGCGACCGACATGCCGAGTACTCCGTTGAGGGGGAGGGCGATGCCGATACCGCCGCCGACCACCCACGACATCTGGAGCAGGGTCTCGGAGCGGGCGAACGCCGACGTACGGACCTCTTCGGGTACGTCCCGCTGGATCATGGCGTCCAGGGACAGTTTCGACAGGGCCTGGGTGAAGCCCGCGACCGCGCCGAGCGCGGCGACCATGACGGTCGAGAAGAAGACCGCGGTGAGCACGGCGACGCCGAGCGCGAGACCCAGCACGGTCGCGATGATCAGCTCGGGGCCGCGAGCCCTGAGCCAGGACCCCACCGCCGTACCGCAGGCGTTGCCGACACCGGCCGCCACGCCCACGATGCCGAGCGACACGGCGGCGCTCTGGCCGGACAGCGGGTGCTCGCGCAGCAGGAACGCCAGGAAGAAGATGAGGAAGCCGGACAGGGCCCGGTGGGCGGCGTTGGCCTGGAGACCGTGCAGCACGGACGGGCCGACGGACCGCAGCCCCGGTGGCCTGTCCTTGCCCCGCTTAGCGCCGTCGACCCTGCTGCTGCCGGACCTGCCGCCCTTCCTGGCGGGCCGGGGGAGGGGGGCTTCCTCCTCGTGCGGGACGATCAGGCGGGCCCTGCGCTCGCCCTTCGCGGAGTCGACCTTGTGGGGCAGTGTGAAGGCCAGGAACGTCCCGGCGAGGAAGATCGCGCAGGCCCCGTAGAGCGGCCACGCGGTGCCGACGTTCTGGAGCCCGATCCCGATGGGCGCCGCCACGCCGGTCGCCAGCAGCCCGGCCAGGGTGACCCGGGAATTCGCCTTCACCAGGGAGAAGCGGGGTGGCAGGAGCCGTGGCACGACGGCGCTGCGGATGACTCCGTACGCCTTGGAGCAGACCAGGACGCCCAGCGCCGCCGGATACAGCTCCAGGCCGCCCGTGGCGACCGCCCCCGACATCGTGATCGCGAGGACCGCCCGGGCGAGCATCGCGCCGGCCATCGCGGCCCGGCGGCCGTGCGGCAGCCGGTCGAGCAGCGGGCCGACGACCGGGGCGAGGAGCGTGAACGGCAGCATCGTGATGGCGAGATAGAGAGCGACGCGGCCGCGGGCCTCGTCCGTCGGTACGGAGAAGAACACCGTCGAGGCGAGCGCGACCGTGATCATGACGTCGCCCGCGCCGTTCACCGCGTGCAGCTCGATCAGCTTGCCGAGGCCCGATTCACCGGCGCCATGGGCGTGCGTCGCCTTGCGGATGCCCTTCGCGGCGCCCGTGAACGGGCGGTGCAGGGCGCGACCCATCGACCGGCCCGCCGTGCGAAGCGGGCCGGGACCGTCGTGCGACCTGGCGGCAGCCACTCCGTCATACTGCCCCAACCGTCGGTGCGATGAACCATGATCGGCCCGGCGGGGCGCCGACTCCGTCCCGTCGGGTCAGTGGCCCCGGACGCGGCCGCGCTGCTGGACGCGCGTATGGGCGTGGGCGGCGAGATGGATCGTGAGGCAATTCCGCGGGCGGAAAACGGCCCCGGAACCGGTCTGGCCCGGGACACGCCGGGGGCCGATACACCGGACACCGCACCGGATACGGCCTTGTTTGGGACACGCAGGTGGGCGGAGAGCGGCGGAGAGGGTAGCGTGCGTAACGCGCCACCGGCGGTTGTTCTTGGCCGCGCGCCTCTCGGCGATCCCGCAGAATGGGTGACAGAAGGCGCGCCCGAGGCAGGCACAACAGGTGTGGACGTCGACGCGGCCCCCAGGTCCGCTCCGCCCACAGCTGTCATGGCCGAAATCGGCAATCGTCTAGCAGCTGGCGCGCTCGAGACGGCGTATGGAGAGAAGCGAGACCTGTGAGTGCTGCGACGACGCGAAGCCGTACTGCCCGTACCCCCGCGCCCGACCGCCTGTGCGCCGAGGCGGTAGACCTCGCCCGTGCGGCGGCTGAAGAGGCTGCCGCGCCCGGGGTGGTCGGTGAACATGTGTCCCTGGTCTCCGAGGGAGACCGGGTCGTCACGCATTATTTCGAGTGCAAGGAACCCGGGTACCGGGGCTGGCGCTGGGCGGTGACGGTTGCCAGGGCCTCCCGCGCCAAGAACATCACCCTCGACGAGACGGTGCTCCTGCCCGGTCCCGACGCGCTCCTCGCCCCCGAGTGGGTGCCGTGGAGCGAGCGGCTCCGGCCCGGGGACATGGGGCCGGGGGACCTGCTGCCCACGGAGGCGGAGGATCTCCGCCTGGAGCCCGGTTACACGGGCGAGGACGAGCCGCCGCCGAACTCCGTGGAGTCCGAGGAGGCAGAGCTCTCCGAGGATCTGGCGGACCTCGTCGACACGGAGGACGCGGAGCTGACGACGCTGCCGCGTGCCACGAGCCGCGGCTCGATCGGTGCGGTCGCGGATGAGCTGGGTATGCGGCGTGCGCGGGTGCTGTCCCGGTACGGGCTGCATGTGGCGGCCGACCGGTGGGAAGAGGCGTTCGGCCCGAAGACCCCGATGGCTCAGGCGGCGCCCGCGGCGTGTGACACGTGTGCGTTCCTGGTCCCGCTGGCGGGCTCGCTGAAGCAGGCGTTCGGGGTGTGCGCCAACGAGTTCGCTCCGGCGGACGGGCGTGTGGTGTCGCTGTCGTACGGGTGCGGTGGGCACTCGGAGGCGGCGGTCATGCCGAAGCCGCCGAAGCCGGCGCCGCACGCGATGGACACGTTGCAGGTGGACGAGTACGCGTTGCGGCCGGCGCGGGACAGCGGTTCGGTGCCGATGGACGGGGACGCGGCGCCGGAGGACCTGGGCCACTCGTAGCCCCGGCGGACCGGCGGGTCGGACACGGGGCCCGGCCCCTGGGCCGCGTGGTGTCCTGACGCGCCGGACGGGCTGGGGATTACCCGGTCTTGTCAGGTGCCGGTCCGGTGTGGTCGCCGCCCTGTCCTCAATCGCCGGACGGGCTCTGTGGGCGGCCGGGTTTGATGCGGGGGTGCTCGGTGTGGTCACCGGTCCGTCCTCAATCGCCGGACGGGCTCTGTGGTGCGGGGCTGGTCGTGTTCGGGTGCCGTGCGATGTGGGTGCCGTTCTGTCCTCAATCGCCGGACGGGCTCTGTGGGCGGCCGGGTTTGATGCGGGGGTGCTCGGTGTGGTCACCGGTCCGTCCTCAATCGCCGGACGGGCTCTGTGGTGCGGGGCTGGTCGTGTTCGGGTGCCGTGCGATGTGGGTGCCGTTCTGTCCTCAATCGCCGGACGGGCTCTGTGGTGCGGGCCGGACTGGTGGGCGGACGGGCTTGGTTTCGGCCGGTGTTCCTCTTTTTCCGCTGTATGACTTCGGACGCCGTGCAAGCCGTGCCATCCCGGCCGGGCGGACAGATCCAGCCCGTCCGGCGATCGAGGACACAGGCGGGGGCGGCGCCCCGCGGGGCCGGCCGGTGGGCGGACCCAGCCCGTCCGGCGATCGAGGACATCCGGTCAGGTGGGTAGGACATCCGGTCACCCCGGTACGCGCTCCGCGTCGTCCGTGGCGGGGTCGCGGTACCTTCGGGCGCACACTGGCGTCATGGGTACACCGGGTACCCGCAGGGACAAGAGCGGAGTCAGAGCGTGGGCATGAATGCGACCGAGGGCGCCGATCCGTTCGGAACGGCCCGGCTGCGGCGCGGGGTGCTCGATGCCTGGGGCGCCGGTCCCGCCCGGTTCCGTGAGGACGCCAACGCCGAGGAGGACCTCGCGCTCGGCGGCTACCGCGACCGCCTCGTCGTCGAACTGGCCCAGAACGCCGCGGACGCCGCCGCCCGCGCGGGCGTACCCGGCAGGCTCCGCCTCACCTTCCACCCGGCAACCCACGACGCCGACGACACGCCCGCCGTCCTCGCCGCCGCCAACACCGGCGCCCCGCTCGACGCGACCGGAGTCGAGTCGCTGAGCACCCTGCGCGCCTCCGCGAAGCGGGAAGGGCACGAGTCCGCCGTCGGCCGGTTCGGCGTCGGGTTCGCCGCCGTCCTCGCCGTCAGCGACGAGCCCGCCGTCATCGGCCGCCACGGCGGCGTCCGCTGGTCCCTCCCCGAGGCGCGCGAACTCGCCCGGCAGGCCACCGTCGGCAGCCCCGGCCTCGGGGACGAGCTCCGCCGCCGCGACGGCCACGTACCGCTGCTCCGGCTCCCGCTGCCCGCCGAGGGCACCGCACCGGACGGGTACGACACCGTCGTCGTCCTCCCGCTGCGCGACGGCGGCGCCGAGGACCTCGTCGGCCGGCTCATCGCCGCCGTCGACGACGCCCTGCTCCTCACGTTGCCCGGGCTCGAAGAGATCGTCATCGAAACGCCGGAAGGCGTACGGACGTTGCGCCGCTCCCGGCACGGCGCGTACACCCACGTCGACGATTCCGCGCGCGGCCTCAACCGCTGGCGCACCGTCACCGCCCACGGTCCCGTCGAGCCCGGCCTGCTCGCCGACCGGCCCGTCGAGGAACGGCTGCGCCCGCACTGGTCGGTCACCTGGGCCGTCCCCGTGGACGCGGAAGGCGCGCCGCAGCCCCCGCGTACCGCCGCCGTCGTCCACGCCCCGACGCCCACCGACGAACCGCTCGGCGTGCCCGCCCTGCTCATCGCCTCGCTGCCGCTCGACACGGCCCGTCGCCACCCCGCCCCCGGCCCCCTCACCGACTTCCTGGTGCAGCGCGCGGCCGACGCGTACGCGGAACTGCTCGCCGAGTGGCAGCCGGTTTCGGTCGCCACGATCGCCCTCGTCCCCGGGCCGCTCGGCAAGGGGGAGCTGGACGGCGCGCTGCGCGGCGCGATCCTGGAACGGCTGCCCCGTATCGCTTTCCTGGCGCCCGCCGCACCCCACGACCCGTCCGTCGAACCCGACCAGTGGGACAGCTGGGAGACGCCCGGCGACGGCGGCCCCGGCCGGAACACCACCGCGCTGCGGCCCGTGGAGGCCGAGGTCGTGGAGGGGGTCGGCGCGGGGACCGTGCAGGTCCTCGCCGAGGTGCTGCCCTGCCTGCTGCCCGCAGGGCTTGAGCGCCGCACCGAACTGCGCAGCCTCGGCGTCGCCCGGGTCCCGCTCACCGAGGCCATCGACCGCCTCGCCGGACTCGAAAGGGAGCCGGAGTGGTGGCGGCGCCTCTACGACAGCCTGGCCGGCACCGACCCCGACCGGCTCTCCGGGCTGCCCGTCCCGCTCGCCGGGGACCCCGAGGCGCCGGACGGGGAGAAGCCCCGCACGACGATCGGCCCCCGCCAGGTGCTGCTGCCGCTTCCGGACGCCCTCACCGGACCTGTCCTGGCCCGGCTGGCACGCCTGGGCCTGAAGGTCGCCCACCCGGACGCCGCCCACCCGCTCCTGGAGAAGCTCGGCGCCCTGCCCGCGACTCCGCGCGCCGTCCTGACGACCCCGCAGGTGCGGGCCGCCGTCGCCGGTTCGCTGGACGCGGGCGAGGTGTGGGACGAGGACGCGCTGGACGGCGACGAACTCGCCGAGACCGTCCTCACGCTCGTACGCGACGCGGAACTCGCACCAGGCGACGAACCCTGGCTGGGAGCGCTCGCCCTTCCCGACGAGGACGGTGAACCCGCTCCCGCCGGTGAACTCGTCCTGCCCGCAAGCCCGTTCGCCCAGATCATGCGCGAGGGCGAACTCGCTCGGTGCGATCAGGAACTGGCCGACCGGTGGGGCGAGCAACCACTCACCGCCTGCGGGGTGCTGGCCACCTTCGCTCTCGTACGGACCACCGACGTGGTCCTCGACCCGGACGAACTGGAGCCCCGGGACGGCGACTTCGCCGAACCGGACGACGCCGGACTCCTCGACGCCGTCGACGTGTGGTGCGAGGACGTGCTCGACCAGCTGCCGGACACCCCCGTGCCGCCGGTCGCCACGGAACTCGTCGCCGTGCGCGACCTGGACCTCGTCGACGACGACGCCTGGCCGCAGGCCCTCGCGATGCTCGCCGAGCCCCCCCTGCGCGACGCGCTGACCCAGCCGGTGCGGGTGCTGCTTCCGGACGGCACCACCCAGTCGGTGCGCCCGTACACCGCCTGGTGGCTGCGCGACCACCCGGTGCTCGACGGCCGGCGCCCCGCAGGCCTGCGGGCGGCCGGCGGCGATCCGCGGCTGGCCGGGCTGTACGACTCCGTCGACGCGACCGGTTTCGACGACGCCCAGGTCCTGCGCGCGCTCGGGGTACGGACCTCCGTGGCCGCCCTCCTCGACGAGCCCGGCGGCGCGGCCGAGCTGCTGGACCGGATGGCGGACGAGGACCGGCCGGTCGGCCCCGTACAACTGCACGCCCTGTACACGGCCCTCGCCGAACTCGACCCCGACCAGGTCACGTTGCCGGAGGAGCTGAGGGCCGTCGTCGACGACGAGGTACGGGTCGTCGACGCGGCGGACGCGGTGATCGCGGATGCCCCCGACGTGCTGCCGCTCACCACGGGGCTGCCCCTGCTTCCCGTGGCCCCGGCGCGCGCCGCCGAACTCGCGGAGCTGCTCCAGGTGCGGCGGCTCGGTGAGACGGTCGAGGCCGAGGTGACGAGTGAGGGTGAGGAGCACGACGTACCGGACGCGGTGCGCATCCTGCTCGGGCCCGGTACCCCGGACACGTACATCGAGCACGAGGAACTGCGCGCGGGCGGCGTCGAGCTGGACTGGCGCCGCGCCCCCGACGGGGTGGTGCACGCCGCCACGCTGGAGGGTGTCGCGGCCGGGCTGGCCTGGGCGGCGGGGCAGTGGCCGCGCCGCTTCGAGGTGGCGGCGCTGCTGGAGGACCCTTCGCGTACGGAGGAGCTGGCGCGGGACCGCTGGTTCGACTGAGGCGTGTGATCTTCACGCCAAGTACATCAGTTGTACAACCTTTCGGTGCGGTGATCCGTCTGGTCTATCGAGTCAGCAGACTCTTAGACCACACGGACCCCGCAGGGTGAGCCATATACCGCGGGGGCCCTTTCTCCACTGGGGAACACATGCGTATTCGTGCCACCGTTGCCGCTGTCTCCGGCGCCTTGGCTCTGTCGGCCCTCGTCGTTCCGGCCGCGCAGGCCGACGACGGCCGTTCGTGGTCCAACGACCACAACTTCTCTTCCTCGAAGCCGAGCGGCGCCGAGCGTTTCGCCGGTTCGACCGCGGCCGCCGCTGAGGAGCTCCCGGTCTTCACCAAGGCTGTCGCGAACGGCGGCAAGCCGTTCGTCGCGGGTACGAAGTCGGCGCAGACGTACAGCGTGGCCATCACGGCGTCCCACCCCTCCGGTGTGTCCGGCATCTGGGGTTACGTCTGGACCGGTGACACCATTGATGACCCGAACGGCTTCGGCATCAACCAGAACGAGGAGACCTCCTCCTGCACGAAGGTCAGCGCCACCACCTCGACGTGCACGATGACCGTCACCTTCGACCCGGCCGAGCTGTACAACTCGGACGCGGGCACCTGGAAGGTGGGCGGCGCCGTGCTTTCCAATGACGGGCAGGTCGGCGAGCAGGAGCAGATCGGCAAGACCTACCTCCAGCGCTTCTCGAAGCTCACCGTCAACGCCGGCCCGGAGCCCGTGCTCAAGGGCAAGGCCCTCACGGTCACCGGCAAGCTGACGCGCGCCAACTGGAACACCGGCACGTACATGGGCTACACCAACCAGCCCGTGAAGCTGCAGTTCCGCAAGGCGGGCACCTCCACCTACACGACGGTCAAGACCGTCACGTCCAGCTCCACCGGCTCGCTGAAGACCACGGTCACGGCGGCGGCGGACGGCTACTGGCGCTACTCGTTCGCGGGCACGTCCACCACCCCGGCCGTCTCGGCCACCGGTGACGGCGTCGACGTGCGCTGACCAGCACCAAGCAGCACTAAGCGGGAAAGCGGCGGCTGACCATTCGCCAGGCGAATTCCAGGGCAGCCGCCGCCACCGCCGCGATCCCCACCGCCATCCAGGGCATGGGCGCGCCCACCAGTTTCAGGGCGAAGAAGTCCTGGAGCCACGGCACGACCAGCACCACCAGGAACGACAGCCCCATCGCGGCGACGAGACAGAGCCGCCACACGGTGTACGGGCGGGCGATGATCGCCAGGACCCACAGCGAGACGAGGAACAGCGTGAGTGTCGCCGCACTCGTCTCGGCGCTCAGGGCGCCCGTCCCCGCGTAGTAGTGCCGCGCCACCAGGTACGTGGTGAAGGTGGCCGCCGCCGCGATGGCGCCGGACGGGATCGCGTACCGCATGACCCGGCGTACGAAGTTCGGCTGGGCCCGCTCCTTGTTCGGGGCCAGGGCCAGGAAGAACGCGGGCACGCCGATGGTGAGCGTCGACAGCAGCGTCAGGTGTCTCGGCAGGAACGGGTACTCCACCTGGGAGCAGACGACCAGGACCGCCAGCAGCACCGAGTAGACCGTCTTCGTCAGGAACAGCGTGGCGACCCGGGTGATGTTGCCGATCACCCGCCGGCCCTCGGCCACGACGGACGGCAGGGTCGCGAAGCTGTTGTTCAGCAGCACGATCTGTGCCACGGCGCGGGTCGCCTCCGAGCCCGATCCCATCGAGACGCCGATGTCCGCGTCCTTGAGCGCGAGCACGTCGTTGACGCCGTCCCCCGTCATCGCGACCGTGTGACCGCGCGACTGGAGGGCGGCGACCATCTCCCGCTTCTGCTGCGGGGTGACCCGTCCGAAGACGGTGTTCTGCTCCATGGCCGTCGCCATGGCGTCGGGGTCGGTGGGCAGCCGCCGGGCGTCCAGGGTGTGTTCGGCGCCCGGCAGACCGAGCTTGTGGGCGACCGCGCCGACCGAGACGGCGTTGTCGCCGGAGATGACCTTGACGGCGACGTTCTGCTCGGCGAAGTACGCGAGGGTGTCCCGGGCCTCCGGCCGCAGCCGCTGCTCCAGTACGACGAGTGCGAACGGTTCAGCCCCCTCGGCGATGTCCGGGGCGTCGGGGTCGCCGTCCGCGCGGGCGAGGAGCAGCACCCGCAGCCCCTGTTCGTTGAGGTGCCCGATCTCGGTGAGCGTCGGGTCCTCGCCGTCCAGCAGCACGTCGGGGGCGCCCAGCAGCCAGGTCACGCTCCGCCCGCCGCCCTCGTCGAACGTGGCGCCGCTGTACTTGCGGGCCGAGGAGAACGGCAGCGTTCCGGTGCACTGCCACCCGCCGTCCTCCGGGTAGGCGTCGATGATCGCCTGGAGGCTGGCGTTGGGCCGGGGGTCACAGGCGCCGAGCGCACCCAGCACCCGGTGTACGTACGTCTCGTCGGATCCGTTGAGCGGCCGGGTCTCCGTGACGTCCATGCCGCCCTCGGTGAGCGTGCCGGTCTTGTCCAGGCACACCACGTCGACGCGGGCCAGGCCCTCGATGGCGGGGAGTTCCTGGACGAGGCACTGCTTGCGGCCCAGGCGTACGACCCCGATCGCGAAGGCGACGGAGGTGAGCAGGACCAGGCCCTCGGGGATCATCGGCACGATGCCGCCGACGGTGCGGGCCACCGAGTCCTTGAAGTCGTTCTCCTTGACGACGAGCTGGCTGATGATCAGGCCGATCGAGGTCGGCACCATCATCCAGGTGACGTACTTGAGGATCGTGGAGATGCCGCTGCGCAGCTCGGAGCGGACGAGGGTGAAGCGGGACGCCTCCTCGGCGAGCTGGGCGGCGTACGCCTCGCGGCCGACCTTCGTCGCGGTGAACGCGCCGCCGCCCGCGACGACGAAGCTCCCGGACATGACCAGGTCGCCGGGCTGCTTGAGAACGGGGTCGGCCTCGCCGGTGAGCAGCGACTCGTCGACCTCCAGGCTGTCGGCCTCGGCGACGGTGCCGTCCACGACGACCTTGTCGCCCGGACCCAGCTCGATGACGTCACCCAGGACGATCGAGGAGGTGGGGAGCTCGGCGGCGGTCCCGTCGCGCCGCACGGTGGGTTTCGCCTCACCGATGACCGCGAGACCGTCGAGGGTCTTCTTGGCGCGCCACTCCTGGACGATCCCGATGCCGGTGTTGGCGATGATCACGAAGCCGAAGAGGCTGTCCTGGATCGGCGCGACGAACAGCATGATCACCCAGAGCACACCGATGATCAGGTTGAAGCGGGTGAAGACGTTCGCGCGGACGATCTCGCCGACCGAGCGTGAGGAGCGCACCGGTACGTCGTTGACCTCGCCCCGCGCGATGCGTTCGGCGACCTCGGCCGTCGTCAGGCCCTCCGCCCGCCGGGCCGGGGCAGGTGGCCGCACCGGGTGTACGGGGTCGAGTTCGGAGCCGGCATCGATCCGCTGCGTCATGGTTCCGACCGTAAGGGCGGAACGCCGCATTCACCCGCCGGAGGTGTCCTCGGTCACAGCGGAACGCTTGAGGGCTGCCTCGCGGCCCCGTACGTACCAGATGCCGATCAGCCCGAGGCCCGCACCGGCCAAGGGGGTCCACGCCCACCAGGTGTGTCCGTGGTCGTCGAACCAGCCGTAGAAGGGCAGCTGCGCGAGGAAGAGGACGAACCAGAGGATCGTGCCGCCCGTGATGGTGGCGACGACGGGGCCCTCCAGGGGCTCGGGCGCCTCGTGCTTCGGTGTCCACTTCTCCATGGCCTCAGTGTATGGGGCCCACGCACATGCGCTGCCGGGCCTGTCGGCACAAGGGTCTACGCGCGGAGATAGCGATCTTCGACTTATATATTCATACTGAATCGGCTTAGGGCTGTCTCGAATTGTTCGTCTAAATGTCCAAAAGCGACCATCCTTCCTCTTCTCTCCACTTCCCTCCTCTACGTGCGACTGAGGTCATACATGTCCCCCTCGGCCATCGCTCAGGTCGATTCCGAGCAGCCGCCTGTTCCGCAGCCGCAGCCGCAGCCGCACGGCGGCCTGGACCGGTTCTTCAAGATCTCCGAGCGGGGGTCGTCGGTCGCCCGCGAGGTCCGTGGCGGGTTCGCCACCTTCTTCGCGATGGCGTACATCATCGTGCTGAACCCGATCATCCTCGGCAGCGCGAAGGACATGTACGGGAACCAGCTCGACAACGGTCAGCTGGTCACCGCCACCGTGCTGACCGCCGCGTTCTCCACGCTCCTGATGGGCGTCATCGGCAACGTGCCGATCGCGCTCGCCGCCGGTCTCGGCGTGAACACCGTCGTCGCCCTCCAGCTCGCCCCCCGGATGAGCTGGCCGGACGCCATGGGCATGGTCGTCCTCGCGGGCATCGTCGTGATGCTGCTGGTCGCGACCGGACTGCGGGAACGCGTGATGAACGCGGTGCCGAAGTCGCTCCGCAAGGGCATCGCGATCGGTATCGGCCTCTTCATCATGCTGATCGGTCTGGTCGACTCGGGCTTCGTCTCCCGTATCCCGGACCTCGCCCACACCACGGTCCCGCTCCAGCTCGGCAGCGACGGCCACCTCAACGGCTGGCCGGTCCTGGTCTTCGTGCTCGGTTCGCTGCTGACCCTCGCGCTCATCGTGCGCAAGGTGCCGGGCGCGATCCTGATCTCCATCGTCGCCATGACGGTCGTCGCGCTGGTCATCGACGCGATCGCGGACCTGCCGGGCCAGGCGTGGGGGCTCACCGTCCCCGAGTGGCCGGGCAACCCGGTCGCCTCGCCCGACTTCGGGCTGCTCGGCCAGGTCAGCCTGTTCGGCGGCTTCGGGAAGGTCGGCTACCTCACCGGTGCCCTGTTCGTCTTCACCGTGCTGCTGTCCTGTTTCTTCGACGCGATGGGCACCATCCTCGGTGTCGGCGACGAGGCGAAGCTGATGGACAAGGACGGTCACTTCCCCGGCATCAACAAGGTGCTCTTCGTCGACGGCATCGCCGTCGCGGCGGGCGGCGCGAGCTCCTCCTCGGCGTCCACCTGCTTCGTGGAGTCCACGGCGGGCGTCGGTGAGGGAGCCCGCACCGGGCTGTCGAGCGTCGTGACCGGTCTGCTGTTCTCGGTGGCGCTGTTCCTGACGCCGCTGGCGACCATGGTCCCGTCGCAGGCGGCGACGCCCGCGCTGCTCGCGGTCGGATTCATGATCCTCGCGGGCTCCGTACGGGACATCGACTGGAGCGACTACACGCTCGCCGTCCCGGCGTTCCTCGCGATGATGATGATGCCGTTCACGTACTCGATCACCAACGGCATCGGTGTCGGCTTCATCGCCTTCTGCGTGCTGCGGCTGGCCGCCGGCCGTGGCCGCGAGGTCCCGGTGGCGATGTACGCGGTGTCGGCCGTCTTCGTCTTCTACTACGCGATGCCGGCGCTCGGACTCACGTGACCGGCACGCTCCTGCTCCACCCCTACGGGGCGGATCTCCGCTACGTGACCCGGTCTGCCGGGTCCGCGTGGCAGGGGTCCGCCCCGTAGAACTTCTCCGTCTCGTCGACGGCCGCCTCGAAGCGTTCGTCGAAATCGTCGCGGACGAGCGTCTGGACCACGTAGTCCTGGACGCTCATTCCCCGTCTGGCGGCGTGCTGTCGGAGCCGGTCGAGCAGCTCACCGTCCATCCGCAGGCTGAGCACTGTCGATCCCATGGGAAGCAGGGTTGCGTTCCCGAGGTGCCGCGCATGTCGCTTTCCGAATTCGACTCACTCGTTCGGGTGGTCGTTTCTTGTTTGCGTACGGCCAAAGGGCGGGCGCGGGGGCGGCTCGGGGCGGGCCCGAGGCCGGCCCGAGGCCGGCCGGCGAACGGGCCGGGGGCGCCCGTGCGCAACCCGGTGGTCTTTAGCGTAGGTAATGAGTTAAGCTAACGAACATGCCTGACCTGATCCACGACGGCGACAGTGCCGCCGCCGTGAGTTCCCTCCGCTCCGCCGTGATGCTGCTGAGCCGACGTCTGAAGCACCAACGCGTCGACGAGTCGCTGAGCCCCACCGAAATGTCGGTGCTCGGCACCCTCGCCCGCTGCGGTTCCGCCACCCCCGGTGAGCTGGCCC
Organism: Streptomyces finlayi; assembly: GCF_014216315.1. Taxonomy (NCBI): domain Bacteria; kingdom Bacillati; phylum Actinomycetota; class Actinomycetes; order Kitasatosporales; family Streptomycetaceae; genus Streptomyces; species Streptomyces finlayi. The sequence goes on along the minus strand of NZ_CP045702.1, from coordinate 3,271,733 downwards.
GCAAGGAGCACGTACAGCCTCCGTCGATGACCCGGATCGTCGCGCTGCTGGAGGCCAAGGGACTGGTCCGGCTGGAACCGCACCCCGACGACCGTCGGCAGAAGAGGGTCAGCCAGACCGAGCAGGCGGAAGCCATGCTCGAAGAGAGCCGCGCCAAGCGGAACGTCTGGCTCACCCACCTCGTCGAGGGCCTGGACGAGGACGAGTGGGCGAAGCTGCGGGCCGCCGCGCCCGTGCTGGAGAAGCTCGCACACCTGTGACCCACGGGCGCCACCGGATCACCGCCGGAGCGCCCGCTGTCACGTCCGCGTCAGAACGAACGCCGTACAAGCCCGAGGAGGCGAACCCTTTTGAGTACGGGATCCGGAGCAGACTCCGCCCCCGCACCGACTTCCACCCACGAGAGCAAGACCGGCGGGACCTTCTCGTCGCTGAAGATCCGTAACTACCGCCTGTTCGCCACGGGCGCCGCGATCTCCAACACCGGTACCTGGATGTCCCGCATCACGCAGGACTGGCTCGTCCTGAGCCTCACCGGGTCCGCCACCGCCGTCGGTATCACGACGGCGCTGCAGTTCCTCCCGATGCTCCTCTTCGGGCTGTACGGCGGCGTCCTCGCCGACCGCCTCCCGAAGAAGCAGATCCTGCTCGTCAGCCAGGCCATGCTCGGCCTGTGCGGTATCGCCCTGGCCGTCCTCACCCTCTCCGGGGCCGTCGAGGTCTGGCACGTCTACCTGATCGCCTTCCTGCTCGGCATGGTCACCGTGGTCGACAACCCGGCCCGCCAGTCGTTCGTCTCCGAGATGGTCGGCCCCTCGCAGCTGCGCAACGCGGTCAGCCTGAACTCCGCGAACTTCCAGTCCGCCCGGCTGATCGGCCCCGCTGTCGCGGGTGTCCTGATCACGACGGTCGGCAGCGGCTGGGCCTTCATGTTCAACGGACTCTCCTTCATCGCCCCGCTCGTCTGCCTGCTGATGATGCGGGCGAGCGAGATGCACGCCTCCGTGACGGTGCCCCGCGCCAAGGGCCAGCTGCGGGAGGGCCTGCGCTACGTCTCGGGCCGCCCGGAGCTGATCTGGCCGATCGTCCTGGTCGGCTTCGTCGGCACGTTCGGCTTCAACTTCCCGATCTGGCTGACGGCCTTCGCGGACGAGATCTTCCACGGCGGCGCCGGGATGTACTCGTTCTTCAACATCCTGATGGCGCTCGGCTCCCTCGCCGGAGCCCTCCTCGCCGCGCGCCGCCGCTCCACACGGCTGCGGATGCTGGTCGTCGCGGGCAGCGCGTTCGGCCTCCTGCTGATCACCGCGTCGATGTCGCCGTCCGTCTGGATGTTCTCGCTGCTGCTCGTCCCGATCGGAATGCTCGGCCTGACGACGAACATCACCGCGAACACGAGCGTCCAGATGGCCGCCGACCCGGAGATGCGCGGCCGGGTGATGAGCCTCTACATGATGGTGTTCGCCGGGGGTACGCCGGTGGGCGCCCCGATCGTCGGCTGGATCAGCGACGCCTACGGCGTGCGTACCGGCATGGCGGCCGGCGGCGCGTTCTCGCTGCTCGCCGCCCTGGGTGTGGGCTTCGCCCTGGCCCGCGTCGGCGGCCTGCGCCTGAAGGTGGACCTGCGCCCTGGCCACCCGCACGTGCGGTTCGTCCCGCGCAGGCAGCTCGCTACGGCGGCCTGATCGCGGCGTCCCGGCCACGGCGTCCCGGCCACGTGAAACCGCCCCCTCCCGCACGCACCACCGTGGGAGGGGGCGGTTTTCGCGTGAGCGGAGACGTGACCCGCCGCGGCTTCCTGCCAGACTCCGCGCATGAGACTGTTCGCCGCCGTCCTGCCGCCCGCCGAGGCCGTCGAGGAGCTGTACCGGGCCGTCGCCCCCGTCCGGGCCCTCCCCGGCGCCGTCGACCTCCGCTGGACCGCCCGGGAGAGCTGGCACTACACGCTCGCCTTCCTCGGCGAGGTGGACGAGGAACTGCTGCCCGAGCTGGAGCGGCGGATGGAGCGCGCCGCCCACCGCACCGACCCCTTCCCGCTGCGCGTCCACGGGGCCGGACGGTTCGACGGGCGGGCGCTCTGGGCCGGGGCCGCGGGCGGGCTCGACACCCTGCGGCTGCTCGCCGAACGCGCCGACGCCGCCGCCCGCAGGTCCGGGGTGCCCATGGAGGAGCACCGCCGCTACACCGCGCACCTGACGCTCGCCCGCAGCCGGGTCCCGGTCGACCTGACCCCGTACACCGCCGCGCTCGGCGGCTTCGAGGGCCTGCACTGGGAGGCCGGCGAGCTGAGCCTCGTACGGAGCCGGCTCCCCGTGGACGGGGTGCCGGGGGAGCAGCCGCGCTACGAGGTCGTACGGGCCTGGCCACTGGGCCGCTGAGCGGTGCGGTTACGCTCGATGGGTGGACCCCAAGACCAGAAACCGCATCATGGCCGCCGTGCTCGTGCTCATGTTCGTCGTCGTCGCCGTGGCGGCCGCCGTCGGAGCATGACGACGACGGCCGCACCGGCTGCCGGCCGCGCCGGCTGAACCGACTACCAGGCGAAGTTCTCCGGGGACGGCCCCGGGCCCGGGAAGATCTCTTCCAGCGACGTCAGCACCTCGTCCGGAAGCTCCAGCTCGATCGCGCGCAGAGCCGAGTCGAGCTGCTCCTGCGTGCGCGGACCGGTGATCGGCCCGGTGACCCCCGGCCGGGTCAGCAGCCAGGCCAGACCCACCTCGCCGGGCTCCAGACCGTGCTTGTCGAGCAGGTCCTCGTACGCCTGGATCTGTGCCCGCACCTTCGGGTCGGCCAGCGCCTCGCCGGAACGGCCCGAGGTGGACCGGGCACCGCCGCCCTCGCGCTCCTTGCGGAGCGCCCCGCCGAGCAGTCCGCCGTGCAGCGGCGACCACGGGATGACACCGAGGCCGTACGCCTGCGAGGCCGGAATGACCTCCATCTCGGCGTCGCGCTGCATCAGGTTGTAGATGCACTGCTCGCTGACCAGACCGTACGAACCGAGCCTCCTGGCCGTCTCGTTCGCCTGGGCGATGCCCCACCCGGGGAAGTTGGACGAGCCCGCGTAGAGGATCTTGCCCTGCTGGATCAGTACGTCGATGGCCTGCCAGATCTCCTCGACCGGGGTCTGCCGGTCGATGTGGTGGAACTGGTACAGGTCGATGTGGTCCGTCTGGAGCCGCTTGAGGCTCGCCTCGACGGACCGGCGGATGTTGAGCGCGGAGAGCTTGTCGTGGTTCGGCCAGGCATCACCGTCGGCGGCCATGTTGCCGTACACCTTGGTGGCGAGGACGACCTTGTCGCGACGGTCACCGCCCTCGGCGAACCAGGTGCCGAGGATCTCCTCGGTGCGCCCCTTGTTCTCGCCCCACCCGTAGACGTTCGCGGTGTCGAAGAAATTGACTCCCGCCTCCAGGGCGGAGTCCATGATCGCGTGGCTGTCGGACTCGTTGGTCTGCGGTCCGAAGTTCATCGTCCCGAGGACGAGTCGGCTGACCTTGAGTCCCGTGCGTCCGAGCTGCGTGTACTTCATGACGCCCAAGCCAACGCCTTCGAGCGCGCTCGAAGCAAGGGGGCGGTCCTCCGCCCCGGTCCTTGCCGGCATCGGCACCAGGAACGGTGGACGGGACACCGCGCCATGACGGACACCGTGAAGGGCCGCGCCGAGCTCAGCGCTCAGCCGCGCGCCGCGAAGCGGTCCAGCGCCGACAGCACCGCCCGGGTGGTCGCGGGACCGCCCAGGTGGCCCGCGTCGTCGATGACCGTCAGCTCGGCGTCCGGCCAGGCCCTGGACAGCTCCCAGGCCGTGACCAGCGGGCCGCCCAGATCGAAGCGGCCGTGGATCAGGACACCGGGGATGCCGGCCAGCCGGCCCGCGTCGCGGATCAGCTGTCCCTCCTCCAGCCAGGCGGCGTGGGCGAAGTAGTGGGCACAGATCCGCACGAACGCCTCCTGCGCCCGGTCCGGGCGCCCGCTGTACGGGGAGGGGCCCACGTACGTCTCCTGGGAGAGCACCGCGTCCTCCCAGGCGCACCAGTCCGCCGTCGCCCGTGCCCGTACGGCAGGGTCGGGGCTCTCCATCCGGCGGGCGTACGCGGCGACGAGGTCGCCGGGGCCCTCCGCCTCCGGTACGCCCGCCCGGAACAGGTCCCAGCCCTCCGGGAAGATCGCACCCACACCCCGGTACAGCCAGTCGATCTCGCTGCGCCGGGTCGTGGTCACCGCCGGGATCACGATCTCCGAGACGCGCTCCGGGTACTGCTCGGCGTACGCCAGGATCAGCGTGGAGCCCCAGGAACCCCCGTACAGCAGCCACCTGTCGATCCCGAGGCGGGTGCGCAGGCGCTCCATGTCGGCGATCAGCCGGCCGGTGGTGTTGTGCCGCATGTCGGCGCCCGGGTCGCTCGCGTGCGGGGTGGAACGCCCGCAGTTGCGCTGGTCGAAGAGGACGACCCGGTAGCGCTCCGGGTCGAAGAGCTGCCGGGCCCGGGTGCCGCACCCCGAACCCGGGCCGCCGTGGACGACGAGAGCGGGCTTCCCCGCGGGGTTGCCGCAGACCTCCCAGTACACGAGGTTGCCGTCGCCGACGTCGAGCATTCCGTGGTCGTACGGCTCGACGGGCGGGTACTTCTCGTGCTTCCGGTGCTTCATGATCAGTGGCCCTTGCATTCGGTCAGGTCCGGCAGGCCGGGCGGGTTCTCGCGGCCGGTGAGCGGGGAGAGGTTCTTCCTGTAGAGGTTCTCCCAGACCTCGCTGCCCAGGATGTCCCTCAGCGAGGCGCACACCTCGCCACTTCTGGTCCGGCTCATACTTCGCCGGGTCCTGCGGCGGCGCACCGTTGACCGTCGTCAAGCAGTACATCGAACAGCAGCAGCGACCCGCCTGATCCTCGCCCTGGAGCCGCAGGGAAGTCCGCCGCCGCGCGGCTCCGGGGCGAGGATGGCCTTCACCCCCGGGGCGGAGCACTGGCCAAGGGCAAAGGTAGACGCTCACCCAAACCGAGGGACGTCACGACGACTTGCGATTCGGCAACGACCCGAACGGCCGTGTCGTTCCACGGAGTTCAGCGGAGTCCGGCTGGGTTCCTCGTGGTTCCGCGTGGCTCCGCGTGGCTCCGCGGTGGATTCCGCCTGGCCGCCAGGATCTCCGCGTCAGGAGGCGGAGCCGCCGTTGCTCTTCAGCAACTGACCGTTGATCCACTGCCCTTGTGGGGAGCACAGGAACGCCACCAGGTGGGCGGTGTCCTGAGGGGTGCCCAGGCGGCCGAGCGGTGTCGCGGCGCGGCAGGCATCCCCGATCTCCTCCGACATCCATCCGGTGTCCACCGGGCCGGGGTTGATGACGTTCGCGGTGACCCCCAGATGGGCGAGCTCGTGTGCGGCGGCCTGAGTGATCCGGTCCAGTGCGCCCTTGCTCGCCCCGTAGGGAAGATTGCCGACGGTGTGGTCACTGGTGAGGGCGACGATACGGCCGGTCCCGGCGGCGGCACGGAAGCGGAGCCCGTACTCGCGGATCAGCAGCCAGGTGGCGCGGGCGTTGACCGCGAAGTGCCGGTCGAAGCTCTCGACGGTGGTGTCCAGCAGCCCGGAGTCGACGGATTCGGCGTGACAGAGCACGAGAGCCGTGACGGGGCCGAGGCGGCGTTCCGCCTCGTCGAAGATCCTGGACGGGGCGTCGGGGTCCGAGAGGTCCGCCTCGATGGAGGTGGACCGTGCCCCGGAGGCGCCGAGTGCGGCGGATACGGCTTCCGGGGCGCCCTCCTCGGCGCCCCACGTCATGCGCTTGTCGTACGGCGTCCAGTAGGTGAAGGCGACGTCCCAGCCCGAGGCGGCCAGCCGCCGGGCGATCCCGGCCCCGATGCCGACGGTGCGGCCCACGCCGGTGATCAGAGCGACAGGGCGAGGATGTTCGGTGGTGTCCACGGCAAGCGATCATCCGGGAGGGTCCGGGGCACGGCAACCTCTTTCCGGTGACCCGGCGTAGCCTGGACGCCGTGAACGCGACCCCGCACGTACTGGCCGTACTCGACGACGTACTCGCCTCCCTCACCCCGGGCGACCGAGGCTCCCTGTGGCGACTGTCCGAGCAGGGGCGCGAGTTGGACGCCAATTTGGTGCACCTTCCGGCCGGTGCGGAGGTGGGCGAGCACCAGGAGAACACCCTGGACGTCCTCCTGGTCGTCCTCGCGGGCTCAGGCCGTCTGACGACGGGACCGGACGCCGCCCTCGACCTCACCCCGAGTGCGGTGACCTGGCTGCCGCGTACGTCCCGCCGTGCCCTGGCGGCGGGGCCGGAGGGGTTGTCGTACCTGACGGTGCACCGGCGCCGGCCGGGTATGTCGATCGCGGCTCCGGCTCCGGTCACGACCGAGGGCGGGGAGGCTCCCTGTCTGCTGGACCGGGTCTGCCCGGGGTGCGGCCGGGTGGCGGAGGGAACGGCGCCGAAGTTCTGCGCCGAGTGCGGGGAGCGGTTGGCGGGGCGCTGAGGAGCGGGCCCCGTTGCGCTGTCCGCTGTCCGCTGTCCGCTGTCCGCCGTCCGCCGTCCGCCGTCCGCCGTCCGCCGTCCGCCGTCCGGTGTCTTCTGTCTGCCGTCAGAAGCGGAAGACGGTCCCGGTCGCGGAGTCCAGCGCGCAGGCGTTGGGGTAGGTCTTGCTCCAGTGCACGGGGCGGCCCCGGTAGGTGCCGTCAGCCCATGCGGTGACCGGGTCGAACTCCCTCGTGCACCCGTGGGAATCGCCGGGCAGCGCGTCGAGTTCCCCGCCCGCCTCGACCAGCTCGGCGCAGGCCGCCGCGGAGTCGGAGTGACGGTCGGTATCGGCGGCGGGGCAGGTGAGCACGACGGCGCGTGCCCAGGTCCTCCCGGACCCGGTGACGGAGAGAGTCATGTCGAACTCCTCGACGGCGAACTGTGTGCCGGAGGAGGGTGCGGACGTGGAGGCGGGGAAGGGGGCGGCGGCGTGGGACGTACCGGCCAGGCCGATGCCGAGGAGAACGGCCGCGACAGCGGCGGTGGTCTTGTTCATGGTCGGCTAACGACTTGGCCGTGAACACGTCACTCCGTCGCGACGGCCGCGAATCCGACGAAGGACGCCCAGGCGTCGGGGGAGAGTGCGAGGGAGGGGACGGCGAGGTCCTTGGAGTCGCGGACGTGGACGGTGTGGGGGCAGGCGGCAACCTCGACGCAGTCGCCGCCCTGGTTGCCGCTGTAGCTCGACTTGGACCAGGCGAGGGCCACCTCGATGCAGTTGCCGCTGTTCTCGCCGCTGTAGCTGCTCTTGAACCAGTAGAGATCTGTGGTCATTCAGCTGCCATCTTTTCGATTTGCTCGGTGGACTCTTCGGGGCTCAAGGCCTGTGCCCGCAGAGTGCCATACTTGCCGAAAAGATTGCCTAGAGCGGGCTGCTCGCTGACCAAAAAACTGTGGTCCTGCACTTCGAGGTAAGCGAGTTGCCGTCGCTCCTTGGATTCCAGCAGGACGAACGAACCGCTGAGCCCTGAGTGGTTTTCCCTGCCCTGCGGCATCACCTGCACCTGCACGTGCCTCAACTGGGCGACGTCCAGGATGCGGCGTAGCTGTTCCTTGTGTGTCCGGCGCCCCCCGATCGGCCGGGCAAGGGCGCTCAGTTCCAGTACGAAGCTGATGGCTGCCGGGTTCTTGCGGGTCAGCAAACTCTGGCGAGCCAGCCGAGCCTGGACCCTGCCCTCGATCACCTCATCGTCGACGGGCGGATAGCCGCCACTGAGGACGGTACGGGCGTAGGTCTCCGTCTGAAGCAGACCAGGCACCACATGGGTCTCGTACTCGTGCCGGGCGGATGCGGTGACCTCCTCCTCCGCGAACGGGCCGAACCAGGACGCCAAGTGACTGTAGGTGAGTTTCCCGCCCGCTGCGATCAGTGCACCTTGTGCACCGAGCACCTCATCCGCCAGCGCGATGAAGTTCCCCCTGGGGGGCCGCTGCCCCCGCTCTACCATCGCCACCTGCGACTTGGAGAAGCCGAGCTTCAGGCCCAGCGCCTCCTGGGAAAGTCCTGTCTGTTCGCGGAAGAACCGGAGCAAGGCGCCGAACATCTCGGCGCTGTTGCTTCCCTGGCCGGTGGAGTGCACAGCTCCCTCCTCACGTGCACGGCAGTGCACAGACTCTTCGTGGCCCTGGTCACGGTAAGTGTTTGCCGCAACGCTGTGCGCATGGAACAGCGAAGTTCACTTGATCCGGTACCGGCCTGGGTGCCCGCCTCCGGGCACGCCCTGCGCCACGCGGGAATCCACTTCGACGCGGTACGGGCGATCGGGCTGCTCGGCGAGCAAATCGCGTACGAGATCATGCAGTTCACCGACTTCCAGGCCGGACCGATCGTCCGCTCCGGGATCGGCGCGCGCAGCATATTCTTCCTGCTGCCGCCGCAGACCGTGGCGGCCTACCGCTGGCCTCCGGGCACGGAGGCGCTGGCCAGGGACCGGCGGGGCGCGGCGTTCGTCGGGGTGCCCGCGTTGTACGGGGCGACCTGGCCGCTGGACTGGCGTTCCCGGCCTACGGCGGAGGTGCCGTTCGTAGACCCGGCGCTGCTGCACGAACTGACGCTGGGGGTCCTGGCCCAGAGCAAGTGAGGAGCGGATGGAGCGGTGCACGCTACGGAGATTCCGCAACTCACGCGCTCCGGTGCCCGCCCATCACCCAGATGATCAGCCGGCCGTCTTCGACGGTGTACACGGCGTGGTAGTCGCCGACCCTGAGCCGCCAGCGCGCGTGGTGTCCCTGGAGGGGCTTGATGTCGAAGGCGGCGAGATCCCCGGAGTCCATGGCCTTCTGGAGTTCGGCGAAGCGGACGAGAAGGCGCCGGGCGTCCTGAAGCGGGATTTTCAGAAGGTCCCGCTGGGCGTGTGCGGTGAACTGCGTGACGTACCCCACGGGATCAGTGAGCAGACCGCAGGAGTGCGGCCATTTCTTCCAGGGAGACGGACTCCTCGGTTCCCTCGGACTCGGCCTCGTCGGCCATGCGGTTGAGCCACTCGTCTTCGAGCCGCTCGGCAGCCTCGCAGAGGCGTCGGTACTCGTCGATGTCGACCACGACCACCTCGCTCTTGCCTCGGCGAGTGATGATCGTGGGAGTGTCGTCGCGCCTCGCGCGGTCGATCACGTCTGCGAGGTGACGGCGGACCTCTGCCATGGACTCGACCACGGGTTCACTCATGTAAGAAACGTAGCAGATGTACATCTGCTACTTCGGGAGTCGCAGAATCGGCGCCGGGGTGCCCGCAGTGTGCGGTACCGTGATCGCATCACTACGCTCTGTGCGCATCCGCGCATAGGGCGGTCCCCGGCGGTGCTACCAACACCTCTCCGGGGACCTTCACCCACCAGTGGAAGCGACTCCACCAGGATGCTTTGGCATGCTATCGCGCCCTCTCGGCGCTTCACGAAGGCTTCGCACGATGTCGTGCGGCATCCGCGTCTGCGCAGTGACGCGAAGATCCTCCTCCTGTACGTGCAGGGGCTCCCCGACGAGAAGAACGACCGGCCGCTCAGCGAGCACGCGCGCAAGCTCGGGATCACCGGGCGGGCGTATCAGCGGGCCAAGGCCGAGCTGGTCATGCACGGGTTCGTGCATGAGCGGCGGGAGACCGTCGGGGGCGGGCGCTGGGTCACCGTGCAGCTCTTCTCCAATGTGCCACTGACCGACGACCAGGCCGCCCGGCTGCGGGTGGGGGCCACGGTCGACGGCCAGGTCCCGCCGAGTGTGCAGTCTCCGACGGTCGGCCGTCCGAGGGATCGGACGGTCGGTGGCTCACTACCGGTAGACGAAGAACTTGAGAAGAACACACCCCACCCACCTCCCGAAGCGGAGGAGGTTCCCGAAGCGGAGGCGGCTCCCGAAGTCGTCGAGGCCGAGCGTGTGTTGCTGTCGCTGCGGCATGAGCGGCGCGAGCTGCACCTCGGGGTGCGTGAGGCCAGAGGGCTTGCGGAGTCTGCCGCCGAGTGGCTGCGGCGGGGTGTCGGCGCGGATGACCTGCGCAGGGCGCTGACCAGTGGGCTGCCCGAGGGCGGGGTGCGGTCGGCGGTCGGGTTCCTGCGTCACCGGCTCGTACACAAGCTGCCAGGGGAAGTCGTCCTGCCCGAGCCCCGCTCCCCGGAGCCTCGTCGCCCGGAGCCCGCGCCGCAGTTCGTGGTGTGTGCCGGGCCGGGTGAGGAGCACGTGTTCCGGTCCGTGGGCGGTGCGACTCACTGCGGGCCGTGCGGGCGCGAGGAGTTGCGGGAGGTCTGGGCGGCCTGGAAGGCGGAGGCGGCGACCCTGCCCGAACCGCTCCCTTGGCGCGAGCGCTTCGCTGAACTGGCAGCGATGCGCGCCCGCGAGCCCAAGCTCTGACGGTCACAGGTGCGGGCGGTTCATGGGTGTGGCGTAGCCGCCGCCCCGGCCGTGGGGCGAGGACAATGTGGGGCTCCCATGACGGGGTGGTGCAGCCGTTCGCTGCGCGCGTGATCCTGAGGAGGACCGGTGATGGATACCGAGGTGGCATGGCGAACCGGAGCGTCGGGGGACCGGCTTCGTGCGGCCGTTCGTGAACAATTGCTCGAAGCGGGATTGGAGTTGTTCGGGGTGTACGGGTTCGCCGATACGTCGGTGGACGCCTTGTGCGAGCAGGCGGGGGTTCCGGAGGAGGTGTTCCGGCAGGAGTACGACTCCCTCGAAGGGCTGCTGATCGCGCTGCACAACCGGGTGTCGACGAACGGGATGCGCGCGGCGGAGAACGTCCAGCTCGCCGAGGACATCGACGAGTGCACGCCACAGGCCCGGGTGCGGCGGCTCTTCGACGCTTACGTGGCCGCCGTGACGCGGGATCCGCGCGAGGCGCGCGTGGCGTTCGTCGAGGTGCTGGGGGTCAGTCGGGCCGTGGACGAGCACTGCCGACGCTGGCGGGAGACCTGGGTCGAGTTCTACGCGGCCGCCACGGAGCGGGCGGTGGGCCGGGGCGAGGCGGTGAACACGGACCACAGAGCCGACGTGATCGTGATGGTCAACACGATCCTGGAACTCATGGCCCACCACAGCCGCCGCCCCCGCCGGGCGAGGCCGGAGGACGTGTCGGGGGAACTGACGTACCTGGCGCTGACGCTGCTGACGGCGGAGTAGGGCGGGGGCCCAGCGGGCGTCCCCGTCGGGCTCGTTCGGCTCGTGCGGCTCGTCCGGCGGGGACGCCGCGTTCGCACGGGATTCGGCGGGGGCGCCCATCTGCCCCCGCCGACCTGCCGGTTGCACGTGTTGTGTGGCGTGCCGCTGCCCTGCACCGGGCCCTCGAACCTCGCGCCGTCGGCCGCGGGGAGGGCCGGAGGCGAATTGTGCGGCTCCGGGGGGCCTGTTACCCGGCCGCGTACGGCCCGCCGACGCCCCACGCCTGGTGCATCGCGTCCGCGAAGGCGGCGGCCAGTTTGTGTTCGCCGGTGGGGCCGGGATGGGTGCCGTCGTACGTGTCCTCGTGGATGTCGTACGCCGTCGGGCGCGAGGCCAGCAGCACGGGGGACGCCGGTTCGTCGAGGTCGGCGACCGCCTTGGCGAGGAGCACGTTGAAGTGGTCGCACTCGGCGGCGAAGGGGGCGTCGGACTCCGCGCGGACGTTCGGTATGACGGGCAGGAGCACGGCCTTGATGTGCGGGTTGGCGGTGCGGGCCGCCGCGACGAAGGCCCTTGCGTTCGCGGCGGTCTGTTCACTGTCGGTGTAGAAGCCGAGGTCTATCAGGCCCAGTGAGACGAGCAGGACGTCGGCGCGGGTCGCGGTCACCGTGTGCGCGATCGCCGGGGCCATGTGGAGCCAGCCCTCACCCCAGCCGGCCAGGTGCCGACGTGCGGCGACGGGGAAGGCGAGGTCGCCGTACGCGTACGAGACGGGGGCGTGCGCCCCGGTGTCGTACAGCTCCGTGCGCGGGCCGACTATCTCGTACGCGCCGGGCATGGTCGCTTCCAGGTGCTGCCACATCCGGTAGCGCCAGGTGAAGTCGCCGGAGCTCCCGATGGTCATGGAGTCGCCGACGAAGAGAAAACGCATGGCGCAATCATTGCCGATCAACGCTCCGGCCTGCGACGTGACGATGGACACTTGTGCCATGCGTGCGTATCTGACTGCTTCCGGGGCCGCCCTCCTGCTCGTGCTGACGGGGGCGGCTCCGGCCGTGGCCGACGGAGCCGACCAGAGCTTCACGATCGAGGACCCGAGGATCACCGAGTCCAGTGGCCTCGCCGCGAGCCGGCTCCATCCCGGCGTCTACTGGACGCACAACGACAGCGAGGACGGTCCCTACCTGTACGCCGTCGACTCCCGGACCGGCAAGACCGTCGCGACCGTCACCATGCGGGGGGTGGGGGAGCCCCGCGACGTGGAAGCGGTGTCGATCGGGCCGGACGGGAACCTGTACGTCGGGGACATCGGCGACAACCTCGACGGGTCCTGGGATCACGTCTGGATCTACCGCTTCCCCGAACCGAAACAGCTGCGGGACGCCACGGTGCGGGCGACCCAGTTCGACGTGACCTACGCGGACGGGGCGCGCAACGCCGAGGCGATGATGGTGCACCCGAAGACGGGGCGGGTCTACATCGCCTCGAAGAACGAGGACGGCGGCGGACTGTACGAGGGTCCCGCACGGCTCTCCACGGGCGGGAACAACGTGTTCCGGCGGGTCGGCGAGGTGCCGTGGGTGACGGACGGGGCGTTCTCGCCGGACGGTACGCGGCTGGTGCTGCGCTCCTACTTCAGCGCGCGCGGGTACGCCTTCGAGGACGGCAGGCTCGGCGACGACTACCGCGTGGACGCACCGTTCCAGGGCCAGTCCGAGTCGGTGACGTACACGGCCGACGGATCGGCGGTCATGTTCGGCTCGGAGGGGGCGGGCAGCGGTGTGGAGCGGGTGGACGTGGAAAGCGGTGACGGCGCTGAGGGCGGTACGTCGCCGTCCGGGAAGGCGCGGGACGGGGCCGGGGCGGACACGGGCGCGAGCGGCGACGAGGGCGAAGGCCAGGGGGGCAGCGCCGCGCTCGGCGCGGTGATCGTCGCGGCGGCGGCCGTCGGCGCACTGGTGCTGAAACGGCGGCGACGGGCGGCCGACTGACCGGGCCGGTTCAGTCCTCGTCGGTGACGGGGCGCAGCTCGTAGTGCAGCGTCCGGTCACGCTTGATCCGGTGCGTCAGCGGGACGAGTACGCCGTGCAGGGCCGGATACTTGCGGGACAGCGTCCTGGCGGCGTGGGTGTTCTCCTTCGAGCCGGGCGGCAGAAGACGCGCCCAGGCCCTGATCGGCGGCCCTGTCGGCGCGCCCCGCACGGTGCAGGGCGCGATGTCGACCACCGGATGGTTGCGCATCCGGTCGACCTTCCACGCCGAGGAGAACGTACGGACGTAGGCGTGATCGCCTTCGACGGCGATGCTCACGGGGGTGTGCGCGGCCGATCCGTCCGGCCGGCGGCTGCTGAGCAGGACGGTGTACTGCTTGACGAAGGGGCGGAGCTCCGGAACCGTATCCATACGTCCATTGCCGCACGGACCGGCCGCCGCGTCACTCGCTGGCCCGCCGTTCGGCGACGGGGTTCAGCGCAGGACCAGCAGGACGGCCAGCGCGATGAGCAGCGAGTCGATCCGCTCCACCGCTTGGCCGGTGACAGGGGCGAGAGCCGCGGGCCCCCCAGCCCTCGACCGGCGAAGTACGCCGCGATGTCGGCGACCGAGACCGCCACGAACAACGCGAGCGCGGTCGCCCCGAGCGGTACGAGCGCGGCCCGGCCGGTCACTATGCTTCGGCCCCATGGTGATCAACGGGCCCCAGCCCTTCTCCACCGCGCGCCTCGACGCGCTGCCCCTGGAGGCCGGATACGCCCGGGAAATGGCAGCGGTCCTCCTCGACCCGGCCCTGCACGCGTACACCGGGGGCACCCCGGAGGACGAGGACGCCCTGCGCGCACGGTACGAACGTCAGAGCGCGGGGTCGCCCGATCCCGCCGAACTCTGGTGGAACTGGGTGCTCCGGGTGCGCGGGGAAGGCCACCTGGTGGGTTACGTGCAGGCGACCGTGCGCGGTCCCCGGGCGGAAGTGGCCTGGGTCGTGGGAACCGGGTGGCAGGGCCGGGGGTACGCCAAAGAGGCGGCGAAGGGCCTGGTCACCCACCTGGTGGGAGGCGGGCACGTCCGTACGGTCGTCGCGCACATCCACCCCGGCCACGCGGCGTCCGGTGCCGTGGCCTCGGCCGCCGGGCTCTCGCCGACCGAGGAGCGGGAGGACGGCGAGGTGCGGTGGCGTGTGGAGGTGCCCGGCCTCTAGGGTGCGGCACCATGACCGAAGCCGACTTCCTGAACGCCACCCGGACCTCGTACGACACCATGGCCGTCGGATACGACGAGCGCTTCCGGGAAGAGCTGGCCGCCAAGCCGCTGGACCGGGCGATCCTCGCCGCGTTCGCCGAACTCGTGCGGGAGGGCGGCGGTGGGCCCGTGGCCGATGTCGGCTGCGGTACAGGACGGGTGACGGGCCGTCTGCGAGGGCTCGGAATGGACGCGTTCGGGATCGACCTGTCGCCCGGGATGCTGGCGGTGGCCCGGCGGAATCTTCCCGGGGTGCGCTTCGACGAGGGGTCGATGCTCAACCTCGACCTGCCGGACGGCGGCCTGGGCGGGCTGCTGGCCTGGTACTCCACGATCCATGTGCCGGACGAGCAACTGCCGCGCGTCTTTGAGGAGTTCTACCGCGTACTGGCTCCGGGAGGCCACCTTCTGCTGGGGTTCCAGGCGGGTGACGAGGTGCTGCACCTGACGGACGCGTGGGGGAGCGCCATCGAGCTCGACTTCCGTCGGCGCCGACCGGACCGGATGGCAGGGCTGTTGACCGAGGCCGGGCTGACGATGACGGCCCGGACGGTGCGTGAGGCGGACACCGGGAGCGCCTTCCCGGAGAAGACCCCGCAGGCGTTCCTGCTGGCTCGGAAGCCGATTGTCAGTGGTGCGCGCGAGGATGGGTGCACCAACTGAGGGGAAGACCGTCATGGGCACCTGGGACATCGGCCATTTCGACAACGACACCGCGGCCGACTTCGGCGGCCACCTGGACGACGCCCCGTCCGACAAGCGGGAGGCCCTGCTCAGGGACGCGCTGACGGCCGTGACGGGCACGGGGCCCGCCGAGTACCTCGACTCCGACGAGGGCGCGGTGGCGGTGGCAGCCGCGGCGCTGATCGCCGCCCAGTGTCCGGGCGGGGAGCCGGTGACGACGGCGTACGGGCCGGACGAACCGCTGCCTCCGCTCGCGCCGGAGCTGCGTGCCCTGGCGGTGAGCGCCCTGGACCGGGTGGCGGGGGCGCGGTCCGAGCTGCCTGAGCTGTGGGCCGAGGCCGGGGCGAGCGAGCTGTGGGCGGCAGGGATCGCCCGGCTCCGGGAGGTGCTGGCGAGGGCGGCGGGGTGACGCTCAGCCGGTGCGGTGGGTGCCGGTCGCGCCGTCGATCAGTTCACGGACGATGTCCATGTGCCCGACGTGGCGTACGACGTCCTCCAGCATGTGGATGAGGACCCAGCGCATCGACACGGTCTTCCCGTCCCACGAGGTGCCCGTCTCGTCGAGACCGGTCTCCTCGATCGCCAGATCCGCGGCGGCGCGGGCCCGGCCGTAGAAGGCGAGGATCTGCTCGGTCGTCTCGTCCGGTGCGACCACCATGTCGTCCTTGTACGGGTCGAACCACAGCTTCTCCGTGTCCCGGCCGAACGTCGAGCAGAACCAGCCGTACTCGACGGCGGCGAGGTGCTTGACCAGGCCCAGGAGGCTGGTGCCGGTGGGAGTCATCGGGCGGCGCACCTGCTCGTCGTCCAGCCCTTCCAGCTTCCACAGCATCACTTCGCGGTGGTTGTTCAGGCTGGCGTGCAGCGATTCCTTCTCGCCGCCTGCGGTGTACGGCACGGGTTTCGTCATGCGGGGGAAGCTAGCAGCGGCCACTGACAACGAAGGATTACGGGCGTGGTCGGCCGGCCTTGACCAATTCGGCTACGTCCAAAGTGACTTCGGCACCGATGGCGGCGGGAAGGACGGCCGCCTGCCCCGGCGCGTACACCTCGTGCCGGTCGTAGGCGCCGCCGACGGGGTCCGTCAGTACATGGACGCGGCCGTGGCGGCGGTCGAGGATCACGTATACCGGGATCTTGGCGTAGGCGTAGGCGGCGACCTTGTGGCGCAGGTCGTTCTGGTAGTTGCTGGAGGTGACCTCCAGGACCAGGCGGAAGACCGCGGGATCGTAGGCGGAGTTCTCGGCCCGGTGCTCGTCGAAATCCGCGTCGACGACGGCGAGGTCGGGGATGGCGTAGTCCTCGGGCCCGCCAGGCAGCCACAAGCCGATTCCCTGGAGAACAGCTGATTCGCCGTCGTCGAGCCCAGCCGCGATGAAGGGGCGCATCAACTTGGTGAGTGCGCGGGCGTGGGGGCCGTCCGGGGGTGGGGCCACGGTGATGACGCCTCCGATGATCTCGACGCGGTAACCCGGGGGAAGCTGCTCCGAGAGCCGATGGGCACTTTCGAGCAGGGATTCCGGCTCACCGTCACAGGGGTGCTCGACTGCTGCTGCAGACATTGCGGGCCTCCTGGATGGCTGGTGTCGAGAGCATCATCGTAGGACGAGGCGCAGACGGATGTCCTGCACGCGATGGGCCACCCGGTCGAGTGAAGCAGAAACGGCCCTGCTCGCCGAAGCGCACAGGGCCGTCTCTCCGTCTCTCGTGATCGCTACAGCTTTTCGATCACGTAGTCGATGCAGGCCGTCAGTGCCTGGACGTCAGACGGGTCGATCGCCGGGAACATCGCCACGCGCAGCTGGTTGCGGCCCAGCTTGCGGTACGGCTCCGTGTCGACGATTCCGTTGGCGCGCAGCACCTTCGCGACCGCCGAGGCGTCGATCTCGTCCGAGAAGTCGATCGTGCCGATGACCTGCGAGCGCTTCGCCGGGTCCGTGACGAACGGGGTCGCGTGCTTCGACTCCTCCGCCCAGCCGTACAGGTTCCGCGCCGACTGGGCGGTGCGGCCGGTGGTGAAGTCCAGGCCACCCTGGGTGTTCATCCACTTCAGCTGCTCGTTCAGGAGGAACAGCGTCGCCAGGGCCGGGGTGTTGTACGTCTGGTTCTTCAGCGAGTTGTCGATCGCCGTCGGGAGTGAGAAGAACTCCGGGATGTGGCGGCCCGACGCGTGGATGCGCGCCGCGCGGTCCAGGGCGGCCGGGGAGAACGCCGCGATCCACAGGCCGCCGTCGGAGGCGAAGGACTTCTGCGGGGCGAAGTAGTAGACGTCCGTCTCGGAGATGTCGACCGGCAGGCCGCCCGCGCCCGAGGTGGCGTCCACCAGGACCAGGGAGCCTTCGTCGGCGCCCGCGACCCGCTTGATCGGGGCCGCGACACCCGTCGAGGTCTCGTTGTGGGTGAAGGCGTAGACGTCCACGCCCGTCTCGGCCTCGGGGTCCGGGTGCGTGCCCGGGTCGGAGGCGATGACGGTCGGGTCGGACAGCCACGGGGCGAGCTTGGCGGCCTTCGCGAACTTGGACGAGAACTCGCCGAAGTTCAGGTGCTGGGACTTCGACTCGATCAGACCGTGCGTCGCGATGTCCCAGAAGGCGGTGGAACCGCCGTTGCCGAGGACGACCTCGTATCCCTCGGGGAGGGAGAAGAGGCTGCGCACACCGTCACGTACCTCGCCGACCAGGTTCTTCACGGGAGCCTGGCGGTGAGACGTACCGAGGAGGGAGGTGCCGGTGGCGGCCAGCGCGTCGAGCGCCTCCGTCCGCACCTTGGAAGGACCGGCGCCGAAGCGTCCGTCGGCGGGCTTGATGTCAGCGGGGATCTGGATGTCGGCCACGAGCCGGAGCGTAGTCGGTCCCGGGGAGGGCGGAGGCCCCTGTCCGTCGGATGAGACGCACACTCCAGCTCGTGGACGGCAATCGGGTCAGCCCAGGTCGACCGGGAGTTCGAACAGGTCGTTCTGGGTGACGATCGGCTTGTTACGGAGTTCGGAGGCCGGCACCGCGAGGTCCAGCTCGGGGAAGCGCTCGTAGAGAGCCGGCAGCGCCACTCCCGCTTCCAGGCGCGACAGGGCCGCACCCGGGCAGACGTGCGGGCCGTGGCCGAAGGCGATGTGACGGTTGGGGGAGCGGGTGATGTCGAACTCGCCCGCCGTCGGCCCGTACTGCTCCTCGTCGCGGCCGAGCGCGCCGAACGAGATGATCAGCGCCTCACCCTTCGGGAGGACCTTCTCGCCGACCTTGACGTCCTCGGTCGCGAAGCGGATCAGGACGTGCGAGGTGGGCGTGTTCCAGCGCAGCGTCTCCTCGATCACGTTCTCCCACGCGACCTCGCCGTTCAGCACCCGCTCGCGCTGCTCCGGATGGGTCTGGAGCGCTTCCACGACGTTGACGATCAGACTGATCGTCGTCTCGTGACCGGCCGCGACGATCAGCTGGAGCGTGTTGACGATCTCCTCGTCGGAGAGCTGGTCGCCGTCCTCCGACGCCGCGATCAGGGCGCTGGTCAGGTCGTCGCCCGGGTTCGCCCGCTTCCCGTCCACGATCTTCGTGAAGAGGGCGCCGAGGTCCGCCATCATCTGCGGGACCTTCTCCGGCGGGGTCTGCGTCGAGAAGAACATCTCGAACAGTTCCTTGAGACGGGGGTGGTCGGCCGCGTCCACGCCCATCAGCTCGCTGATCACGTTCATCGGCAGCGGGTAGGCGAACTCCGCCTTCAGATCGACGGTCTCGCCCTTGGGGAGCGCCGCGAGGCGGTCCAGGCTCGCGTTCGTCAGCGCCTCGATGCCCGCCCGCAGCCGCTCGACCCGCTTCACCGTCAGCGCCTGCGCGACCAGCGTCCGCAGCCTGCGGTGGTCGGCGCCGTCGACCGTCAGCATGGAGCGGCCCGGGTTGACCAGACCGATCAGCGGCCAGTCCATGGGTATCTCGCCGCGCTGCCAGGCGCCCCACACGTTGATGTCCTTCACGACGCGGCTGTCGGTGAGCAGCGCGCGCGCCGCCGCGTGGTGGGTGACGGCGTAGCAGTGCACCCCGCCCGGCAGCTCGACCTCGGCCAGCGGTCCGGCCGCTCGCAGCGCGGCGCTCTCCGCGTCGAGGTCGGTGACGAAGGGGTCGAGGGCGATCCGGGTCATTGCTGGCCTCCGAGGGCGGGCGTGGGAGTGAAGCGGACCGGCAGGTCCGTGAGACCGCGCAGCCACGGGGACGGGCGCCGCGTCAGCTGCTCCTGCGCCACCGCGAGGTCGACGTCCGGCAGGCGGTCGAGCAGGACCTCGATGCCGGTGCGCGCGATGACCTCGGCGGTCTCCTGCGCAGGGAACGGGCAGCGGTGCTCGCCGTGACCGAACGAGAGGAACGCGTTGTTGCCACCGGTGAGCGCCGCGCCGTCCGTGCGCACCTGCGGGTCGCCGTTGGCCGCGGCGATACCGAGGAGCAACAGGTCACCGGCCTTGATGTGGCGCCCGCCGAGGCGGGTCTCGCGGGCGGCCCAGCGGCCCGCGACGTTCTGGGAGGGGGTGTCCTCCCACAGCACTTCGTTCATCGCCTCGCCGATGCTGTGCCGGCCGCCCGAGAGCGAGGCGGCGAACCGGTCGTCGGTCAGCATCAGCCGCAGCGAGTTGCCCATCCAGTCGGCGGTCGGCTGGTGGCCCGCCGCCATCATGACCATCAGGTCCTGGGCGATCTCCTCGTCCGAGAAGCCGTCCGTGTTGGCGAGCATCCGCGTCACCACGTCGTCACCGGGCTCGGCGTGTTTGTCGGCCAGCAACTGCACCATGGACGAGGCGAGATGCGTCTGCCCGGCGAGTGCCCGCTCGCGGCCGTCGATCATGTCGTTGATCGAGCCGACGAGCGCCTCTCCGGTCTCGTCGGAGAAGCCGTAGATCTTCGCCAGGACGAGGGCCGGGAGCAGCATCGCGTACTCGGCGATGATCTCCGTACGGCCGGTCGAGCAGAACCGGTCGATGAGGGCGTCGGCGAACTCCTCCGCGTACCGCTTGAGCGCGAAGGGGTCCACGCCCTCCAGGGCCTCGCTGATCATCGCCGCGCGCCGGCTGTGACGTTCGCCGACGGTGTAGAGGATCGACGGCTGCCTGCGGCCGATCATCGGGAGCAGCGGCCAGTCGACCGGGATGCGGTCCCACTGGTTCCACAGCTCGGAGTCCCGGCTGAACAGCACCGGGTCGCTGGTGACCTGGTGCAGCTCGCGGTAGCCGAGGATCAGCCAGGCCGGTACGTTCCCGTCGAGGACGACCGGGGCGACGGCGCCGTGGTCACGGCGCATGTCCCGGTACAGCTGGACGGGGTCGGTCTGGAACCGCGGGCCCGACAGCGGTACGGGCAGGGGCGCGGAGCCGTGGGACACGGGGCACTGGGTCACGGGGTGGGCTCCGGAGTCATGGCGGCCGGGGCCGCCGTCAGGGCCGCTTCCGGGACGCGGGCGGCAGCCAGCTGCTGGAGGTGCTCGACCAGGGTGATCAGCACGTATTTGCTGGACGACCGGTCGCGGGCGTCGCACTCGACGAGCGGTACGTCGGGTGAGAGGTCGAGGGCCTCCCGTATCTGCTGCTCGCTGTGGAGCGGGCCGCCGAAGTCGTTGCACGCGACGATGAACGGCGTCCCGTGGTGCTCCAGCCGGTCGATCGCGTACCAGGAGTCGGAGAGGCGCCGGGTGTCGGCGAGGACCACGGCGCCGAGGGTGCCGGAGAACAGCCGGTCCCACAGGAACCAGAAGCGCTCCTGTCCGGGCGCGCCGAAGAGATAGAGGACCGAGCGTGCGTCGAGCGTGATCCGGCCGAAGTCGAAGGCGACCGTGGTGGACGTCTTGGACTGCACGCCGTCCAGGTGGTCGACCGCCTCGCCCGCACGGGTCATGGTCTCTTCCGTGTTGAGCGGACGGATCTCGCTCACGGAACGGACCATGGTGGTCTTGCCGACACCGAAGCCGCCGACAACGACGATCTTCAGTCCGTTGTCGGCCGTCGCCTGCAGGGCGTCACGGTCAGAGGTTGCGGAGTCCAACGAGCACCTGTTCCAGGATGTCGGGGTCGGGGAGCCGGTCCGCGACACGGGCAGTACGGGGGTGGCGGGCGCTGATCCGGCCGGTGTCGAGCAGGTCGCACAGCATGATGCGCACGATGCTGACGGGCAGGTTCAGGGTCGCGGCGATCTCGACGAGCGCGTGGGGCCGCTCGCACATCCGCAGGATCGCGACGTGCTCCGACTGCATGCCGGGGGACGACTCGCATTCGGAGACGATGAGCGTCACCAGGTCGAAGGCGGCCGAATCGGACCGGCTGCGGCCACCGGTGAGGGTGTACAGCCGGTCCGGGTCGTCGTCGCGGCCCGGGCGTCGACGGGGCGCCGTCGTCATACGTCCGCGGTTTCGGCGGCCGCCGCGTGCGCCGCCGCTTCCGCGGGAGTACGCGGCGGGGCGACGAGGTGC
Organism: Streptomyces finlayi; assembly: GCF_014216315.1. Taxonomy (NCBI): domain Bacteria; kingdom Bacillati; phylum Actinomycetota; class Actinomycetes; order Kitasatosporales; family Streptomycetaceae; genus Streptomyces; species Streptomyces finlayi. The sequence goes on along the minus strand of NZ_CP045702.1, from coordinate 3,250,273 downwards.
TCGCCGAGCTGCTCGACGAGCTCGCTCATGTTGTGGCCGACGAGACCGACGTCGGAGTCCTCCGAGGCGACGACCGCGAGGTGCGCGCCGGCGCCCGCCTCGACGATGAAGAGCACCCCGCCGTAGAACTCGGCCATCGCGGACCGTACGCCGCCGGTGCCGTCACCGAACTCGATGGACGCGCCGTGCGACAGGCTCTGGATGCCGGCGGAGATCGCGGCCAGCTGGTCGGCCTGATCGACGGAGAGCTCCGGGGTGCGGCACAGCTTCAGGCCGTCCCGGGACAGGACGAGGGCGTGCCGGGCGCCGGGCGTGCGGTCGAGCAGCCCCTCCAGCAGCCAGTTGAGCTTCTCGTCGGTGGTCGCGGTCATCGGGTGTTGCCTTCCAGGTGCGGGGAGTTGGCTCGTACCGCCTTGCTGAAGGTGCTGAAGCGGGCTGCCTGGACCTTCGGGTCGGTGGTACGGGGCCGTGAGGTGTCGGCGTCGTCGGACGTGACGTTGCCGTTACGGGCTTCGGCGGCGGCGAGGGTGCGGCCGCGGCGGCGCTTGGGGAGGCCGCTCTCACCGAACTGGGGGAGCGAGCCGGTCGTCTCCGACGCGGAGCCGTCCGGTTCTTCCTGAGCGGAACCCTTGTTCGCGTCCCCGTCCCCGTCCGCGGTCCGGACGGGTTCGGGCGCCGGCTGTGGGGCCGGGGGTACGGGTGCGGGGAACTCGGGGGCCGCCACGGGGACGGCGGTACGGGAGATGAGTTCCTGGGGCAGCATCAGCAGTGCGCCCGTGCCGCCGCGCGCGGACGGCCGGAAGGAGACGGTGAGCCCGTGCTTACGGGCCAGCCGGCCGACGACGGCGAGACCGAGGCGGGTGCCGGAGAGGTTGGTGAGGTCGCGGTTCTCGGACGACACGGCGCGCTCGGCCCGGCGCAGTTGCACATCGCTCATCACGAGGCCGCTGTCCTCGACGGTGATGACGATGCCCGCCGGTACCTCCTCGACGTACACGTGCACCTCGGCGGTGGGCGGCGAGAAGTTCGCCGCGTTGTCGAGGAGTTCGGCGAGCGCGTGCATGATGCCCTCGGCGGCGTGACCGGCGATCGCCACGTCACTGGTCGAGTGCAGACGTACCCGCTGGTAGCTGCCGATACGGCCCATCGCGCCGCGCAGGATCGACTCCATGACGATCGGCTTCGCCCAGCGGCGTCCGGAGCGCGCCCCGGTCAGTACGGCGATGGAGTCGGCCAGCCGGCCCGCCTGGGCGGTGCGGTGGTCCAGGTACAGGAGATCACCGAGCACGTCCTCGGCGGTGTGCCGGTGCTCCATCTCGCGGAGGTCGGCCAGCATGCTCGTGGCCAGGGCCTGCATCCGGCCCGCGGCGTTGGCGCAGGCGGCCACGGCAGCCGAGCGCTCGGTCTCGCTGCGGGTCGCGCGGGCGGTCAGCTGCTTCACCTCGGCGCGGAGGCGGTCGCACTCCTCGGCGGCCTCGGAGGTGACCCAGGCCGTCTCGGCGGCCGCCTGGGCGTTGACCCGGGCGGTCTCGGTGGCGGCGGCGGCCCTGATCCGGGCGGTCTCGGCGGTGAAGCGCTGAGCCTCCGCTGCGGAGGAGGAGACGAGCCGTGAGGTCTCGGCGGTGAACCGCTGGGCATCGGCGGCCCGCATCGCGCGCAGACCGCGTGCGGTGAGCAGGGAGTGGACGGCGACGGTCACCGCGGTGCAGAGCAGCACGGCTGCCGAGCCCGCTCCCCAGGCCAGTGGGGTCCGCACCGAAGCGGGTGCGGCGACGACCGCCCACAGACACAGGGAACCGGTTACGGCTGCGGAGACCAGCAGGGCGAGTGCGGTCGGCCGGAATATGGGGCGCAATCGGAGTCCTTGAGGACGGACGGGACGGAGCGGGACAATCGGGATGCTTCACTGCAAAAATGAATGAAACATCATAACTGGAGCTGATAATTCCTGATCAAGTCTCGGCAACTATAGGAGAATTGACGACTTGTTTGGGGATTCCGTGTGGTCATTTCTGATTGGCCCTTTCATGGGCCGCCCCGGAGCCGGGTCGCGCAGGCTCTGCGCGCCGGGTCCGTGGGCGGTGAGATGTGAGGATCTTCATCCCGGCCCCGGACAGGTGGGGAGGCCGGGCGGATAGGCTGAGCGACCCGATCGAGGAAGCAGGGAACCGTGGACGCGCAAGGCCGTGGTCGGGGCGAGGCAGTCGACCCCGCTGACCAGTGGGTGCTCAACCCGGACACCGGCGATTACGAACTGCGACTGGCCCCGTCCGCAGAGCGACCGCCCGCTCCTTCCGCGCCCGGCCGCTCCGCACGCCGGCGGTCCGGCGGCGGCGAACGGGTCACGGTGCCCGGCCAGCGCGGACGCCCTGACCCGAAGTCGTCCCGGCAGTCCCGTGGCCGGCCCTCCCGGCAGCCCGAACAGCAGACCGGGCGCCGCAGGCCAAAGCAGAAGGCCAAGAAGAAGAAGGCGCTGGTCTGGACCGGCGGGGTCATGGCGTTCCTGCTGGTGGCGGTCGGTACCGGCGGCTACCTCGTCTACCAGCACTTCAACGGCAACATCACCGCCGTCTCCGACGACGGCGCGGGCACCGGCGGCTTCAGCAAGGACCGGGCGATCAACGTCCTGGTGATCGGCACGGACAAGCGCACCGGCGCGGGCAACGAGGGTTACGGCGACGCGGGCAGTGCCGGTCACGCGGACACCACGATCCTGCTGCACGTCTCCAAGGACCGCACGAACGCGACCGCGCTCAGCATCCCCCGCGACCTGATCGCCGACATCCCGGACTGCCCGACCACCCAGAGCGACGGCTCGAAGAAGGTCATCCCCGGAACGCCGGGCAAGCGGTTCAACGAGAGCCTCGGGCAGTACGACCGCACGCCCAGCTGCACCATGCGCACCATCACCGCGCTGACGGGCATCAAGGCCGACCACTTCATGGTCGCGGACTTCAACGCGGTGAAGACGCTGACCGCCGCGGTCGACGGCGTCGACGTCTGTCTGGCCAAGGACATCGACGACCCCGACTCGCACCTCAAACTCCCCAAGGGCGACCACACGCTCCAGGGCGAGGAGGCGCTGGCCTTCCTGCGCACGCGTCACTCCGTCGGCTTCGGCGGCGACCTGAGCCGCATCGAGATCCAGCAGCAGTTCCTCGGTTCGCTGATGCGGAAGCTCAAGTCCAACGACACGCTCACCAGCCCCACGAAGATGTGGAAGCTCGCCGAGGCCGCGACCAAGGCGCTCACGGTCGACGAGCGGATCGACGACATCAACCAACTGCGCGAGCTCGGCATGGAGTTGAGCTCCGTCGAGATGAAGAACATCACCTTCACGACGGTGCCGGTCGTCGACAATCCCGCGGAGCAGGTCAAGGCCACCGTCGTCCTGGACAAGGCGAAGGCTCCGCAGCTCTTCTCGATGATCCGTGAGGACATCTCCCTCACCGAGGTCAAGAAGCAGAAGAAGGCCCAGGCGGCGGCGAAGCTCAAGGGTCCCCGCGCGGCATCGGCGGACGTACGGGTCGACGTCTACAACGGCGGCGCACCGGCCGGGTCCGCGCAGGAGGTCATCGACTGGCTGCAGAACTCGGAAGGCGTCCTGAAGTCCAGCAACAAGGCGAACGCGCCCGGGAAGGTCGCGAAGACCCAGCTCGTCTACGCCCCCAACCAGGCGGACCAGGCGCGCCAACTCGCGGACAGTATGGGGCTCTCGGCCGCGGCGCTGAAGCCATCGACGACGGACGCGGGCGACGCGGACCCGATGACGCTGACCCTGGGCCCGGACTTCACGGAGGCGGGCACGCCGCTGACGGCGCCGTCCAAGGCGCCGGAGGACATCCAGCGAGTGGAAGCCGACAAGCCGGTCTGCGCGAAGTAGCCCTGCCGGGCGGCCCGGCCCGGCTGACGGACCCGGCTGACGGACCCGGCTGACGGACCCGGGTCGCGGCCCGCAGGCACCCACCGGCCGGTCCGGGGCCGGGAGTGCGCATCCGGGGCCTCCGGCTGAACCCGTGGGTGGCCGGGTGGGGCCCCTCCGGAGTGTCACCTCGGGGCGGGCGCGGCACCCGGGTCCGCTTGCGAACCGGGCTCCTACGCCCGCCCCTGCGGGGACCCTCCTGCACGGCCCCACCCACGTGGCGCGGTCAGCTGCACGCCGGTGGCGCGGGCACCAACAGGTCCCCGGGGCCGATTGGCCACCCCCGGTGGCACGGCCGCCCGCGGGCCCACCGGCTGGGCCACCCCAACGGGGCAACCACAAGTCCGCCGCACCCCGACACAGCCCGTCCGGCGCGCCGCCCTCCGAGGAGAGGTGGACTTCGGCGCGTCCGCCCGCGCGCTCACCACCATGGACGCCTCCGACTACCGCCGCGTCCCCCTCGGCACCGTCGCCCCACGGGACGCCGACGACGTCGCCGCCGCACTCGCCGTCTGCCGTGAACACGGCGTCCCGGTCGTGCCGCGCGGTGGCGGGACCTCCATCGCGGGCCAGGCCACCGGCACCGGCGTCGTGCTCGATTTCACCCGCCACCTGCGGGAGGTCCTGGACCTGGACCCCCACGCCCGCACCGCCGTCGTCCGGGCGCGCACTCCGTCGCCTGGGGCACCACCGCCGACAACGTGCACGACCTGTCCGTCATCCGCTACGGCGGAGACGGCGGGCTGGGTGAGGTGGAGGCGGGCGGCGGCGCGGGTGGGGTGACGTTGCTCTCGTCGGCGACGGCGAGGAAGGCGCGCAGGTGCCGGAGTTCGATCGTGCGGCCGACGGTGGGTCCCGGGTTCATGCGTGCGGAGCGCAACCGGAGCGCAGGCGGCATTTCACGCGAACCGCCCGCATCTCTACGGTAAAGGGATGAGCCGTATGCGATAAGTGCAGTATCTTGTATCGATCAGTGCATTGAAATGCACTGCCCCTCTCCCGGAAGGCCGGACCCCCGTGGACGTCCCGCGCAGTGCCGCAGAACCGGCCGCAGCAGTCGCCGTGCCCGAGGCGGTGTCCGCGCTCCCCGGGCCCGGGGAGCGCGGCTCCGGCGGCCGGGGCCTGGCGCTCGGCCCGGTCGCACTGGTGGTCGCCGGCGGCCTCTCGGTCCAGTTCGGCGCGGCGGTCGCGGCCCTGCTGATGCCGAGGGCGGGCGCCCTGGGCGTCGTCACCCTCCGGCTCGTCGCCGCGGCGGTCGTCCTGCTGCTCGTGTGCCGCCCCAAGCTGCGCGGCCACTCGCGGGCCGACTGGGGCACGGTCCTCGCGTTCGGTAGCGCCATGGGCGGCATGAACATCCTCTTCTACCAGTCGATCGAACGGATTCCGCTGGGCGTCGCGGTCACCCTGGAGGTCCTGGGCCCGCTCGCCCTCTCGGTGATCGTCTCGCGCCGCCTGGTCAACCTCGTCTGGGCGGCCCTCGCGGTCGCCGGTGTCTTCCTGCTCGGCGGCGGGGGCTTCGGCGGCCTGGACCCGGCCGGAGCGGCGTACGCCCTCGGGGCGGGCGCCCTGTGGGCGCTCTACATCGTCTTCAGTGCCCGCACCGGACGCCGTTTCCCGCAGGCCGACGGCCTGGCCCTGGCGATGGCCGTGGCCGCGCTCCTCTCCCTGCCCCTGGGCATCGTGGACGCCGGCTCCGCACTCCTCGTCCCGTCCACGATCGCGATGGGCGTCGCGGTGGCCCTGCTCAGCTCGGTCCTGCCGTACACCCTCGAACTCATCGCCCTGCGCCGCCTCCCCGCCTCCACCTTCGCGGTCCTGATGAGCCTGGAACCGGCCATCGCGGCCGCCGCCGGCTTCCTCATCCTCGACCAGGCCCTGTCGACCACGGACGCCCTGGCCATCGCCCTGGTCATCGGCGCGAGCATGGGCGCGATACGCAGCCAGGTGGGCACCGGGCGCGGCAAGGCGGACGGCTGAGCGGTCCTCGCGCCGTCGCCGCGACGTGACGGCCTGCGGGAGGCACGATGGGGAGGAGACGAAGGAGGCCGGCTATGGGATCAACCGACCCCGACGGGCCTTATGCCCACACCCCGTCGCAGGCCGAGGGCGAACGCGACGACCCCACCGAACGCAACCGCCCCGAGACGCACAAGGACGTTCCACGGACGGAACCCTCTCAGGCGGAGGGTGAACGCGAGGCGGACTAGGGGCAATGCCGTTCGGTTAGCCGTCCGGTGGGCTTGGCAATGCGTTGATCTCGATGTGGACGGTGGTCCTGTGGGTGCGGTGGTCGATGTTGCGGCCGACGGCGCGGTACTTGGAGCTGATCGCTCGTTTCTTCACGCGGGGCCGGGACCGGTCTCGGCGGGCGGGTAGGAGGCCGTTGAGTATGGCGGTGCCGATCCGGCCGACGAGGTCGATCCTGGTGTGGGGGATGATGCCGGCGGCACGGATGATCTGGTCACGTGCCGTGTTCAGCGCGATGGTGAATGCGGTGCGGTCGGGGTCGATGTTGGGCCGGTGCAGGACGGCGTCGCTCATCGCGGTGCGTAGTGCCTGGTAGGCGACCAGAAGCGCCCAGGTTTCCTGGGTGACGGCTGCCGGGTAGCGGCCGCGCAGGACTCTGCCGCCGAGGATGGTCGATTTCAGCTCGCAGTAGCTGGTCTCGATCTCCCAGCGTTCGCGGTAGAGCCTGACCAGAGCGGTGGCGGGTGCCTCGTCGGGGTCGAGCAGACTGGTGACGAGCCGGTAGGTGCTGTGGGTGGCGGGACGCTTGTCGGCGCCGTCGGTGGGGGCGAGGGTGATGGTGGCGTCGATGACGCGGACGGTGACTTCGCCTATGCGGGACAGGAACGTTCCGTCGGGCAGACGACGCAGGATCGGCAGCTTGAGCGCGGTGCTGTGGGTCTTGGCGCGGATGAGGAAGTCCGCGCCCGTGGACGCGACCGTGCGCACGAAGGCGGTGGCTGAGAAGTTCCGGTCACCCAGAAGCAGCGTCCCGGGCCGTAGTGCTCCGGTCGTGCCCGCGGTGGTGATCAGGTCTCGGGCGTAGGTCAGCTCGCCGGTCGCGTCGGTGCCGAAGACGGCGTCCATGAGGGTTCGGGTCCCGCAGGCCACCAGCGTGACCAGGCGCAGCATCGGGTATCCGGCCGGCCCGTTCTGTCCTGCCTTCGCCTTGGGGAACACCGCGAGGTTCGCGGGTGTGTCCGGCAGGGCGAGCTGGGTTCCGTCGATCGCGACGACCAGCCTGCCCGCGAACCGTGTCGTCTGTGTCGCGGTCACCGCTGCGGGGCCTTTGACCAGGTCGAACAGTGCTTTCAATGGTTTGGGGCCGACCCGTCGCATCGCGGCCGTGATCGATGAACCCGCTGGCACGGGCAGCGGCGCGGGCAGTGAGGCGGTCAGCCGGGACCAGATCCCGGTCCAGCCGAGCCCGGTGAACAGTGCGCCTGCGAGCAGGAGGTAGACCACCACCCGCGACGGCAGCCGTCGAACCCGCTGCTGCAGACCACCTGCGGATGCGAGTGCCTCGTCGACGAGATCGAACGGGACAACCTGGGTCAACTCGCCCAAGTGCCCCACGGCAAAGACACCGGGGGCATGCGTAATGACAGAATCAGACACTGCAGCCCTTGTGGAGGAACACGAGTCTTGGCGGACCCGAGAACCACTACAGGGGCTGCACCCGTATCACCAGCCGAAACGCCGAGAGTTTGCACCGCTGACCGAACACCTAACCGAACGGCATTGGGACTAGGTCCTGTCTGGAGTTCCCCCGCGGCGTCGCGGCGTCCGGCACCGCCGCCTCCGGCGTTGTCGTCAGTCGCGAGGGCTCCGCCATCGCTCCCTCCTCCGCCTTGGATTCGACGGCACCGGACGCCGCTCCTTCTCCCGCGCTGGAACTCCAGACAGGACCTAGCCGCAGCCCCGGTTCAGGCGTCGACGGGCAGGATTCAGGCGTCGACGGGCAGGATGCGGAACGCGGTGAGGCCCGGTGTCAGGGGGGTGATCGCGCGGAAGTCCCGCTGGTCGAGCGTGAAGATGCGGTCGGTCCTGTACCGGTCCGCGAGCACCACACCCACCGCGTCCGCGAGATCCAGCCGCAGCCCCTCATACTTCCGGCGCACGTCGTGAGCCGCGCCGAGATCGGCGGGTCGCAGCTCGGCGAGCCGGTACTGGCCGTCCGTCATGCGGGAGTTCAGCGCCTCCATGACCTGCATGGCCGCGGGGAAGCCGAGATTTCGGTGCACCAGGTGGTCGAGCTCGGTGATGACCAGGGGCGAGAGCGCGAGAGTCTCGTTCTCCATGATCTCGGCGGCCTCGGAGTGCTCCTGCTGTGCCGCGTCGAAGGCGGCGTAGAGCGCGGAGGTGTCAGCGACGATGATCAACGGCGTGCGGCTCGGTCCTTGATGTGTTCGTAGAACGCGTCGTCCATGGCCTCGGGGCTCAGCGGGCGCCCGCTGTCGAAGGCCGGAAGCTTCCGGCTCCGCTTGGGCCGCTCCGCGTCATCGAGCAGCAGCGCGATGCCCCGCCTGATGAGCTCCGCCTTGCTTATCCCGGTGGCCGACGACTGGGCGTCGAGTCGTACTTCCAGGTCTTCCGGGAGGTACACCGTCGTCTTTATCACCCCTCCAAAATACCACCTGCCCTACGTAGGGCATCGGCGATGCTGCCCCTTCCGCAGGGGCCTCCTTCGTCGGAACCGCCATGTTCCTCAACGGCATCATCGAGTCCTGAGGCGCTCGAAGCCGACGGACCGCCCGTCACCACCGGCACGGGCGGTCCAGCTCGTGGATCGAGTCGGCCAGTTCAGCCGGATGGGCGGGCCAGCCCTCGTTGTGCCAGTGGGTGATCCGCCAGGAGAGCCGGCGGGGCCACAGCGGGGTTCTGGGGAGGTCCTTCACGGGGACCCACTCGGGGTGGCCGCCGTGGTTGTCCAGGGTCTCGGCGGGGCCGACCTCGCCTTCGGCGGCCATCAGGAAGTAGTGGCCCAGGCCGCGCTCCCGCCAGGTCCGGGCCACTTCGCGTACCGGTGTGCCGTGCAGGGCGGTCTCCTCCATCAGTTCGCGCACCGCCGCCGCCTCGACGGTCTCGCCCTCCTCGACCCCGCCGCCCGGGATCTCGAAATGTGTGCCTCCGGTCTCGTACCGGATCAGCAGCATGTGGTCGTCCCGGATGACGACGCAGCCCGCCCTGACCCGCCGGGGCGGGACGGTCGTCGGGTCGTGATGGGGTGCCGTGCCCCGGGGCGGCCGGCCTCTGGACCAGGCGCGCAGCACCTGCTCCGCCGTACCGATCGGATGGATGCGGGCGTGCAGGGCGTCGGCCCAGGTGAAGGCGGTGCGTGACGCCGGGGAGTGCGTGGCTCCCGTACGGGGGAACCGGTAGAAGGGGCCCGTCCCGTCCCGGTGTTCCTCGAGGACCAGCCTGTCGCCGTCGAAGAGCACGTCCAGTGTCTGCTGTTGGTCTGTCATCCCGGGATTGTTCCGCACCGGGCGTGCCCCGTGGGCGAAGTACGGGCAAAAACAATGCAAGCACGCTTGCTTGTTTATCGGGGCGCTGCCATGCTCCTCGGCACACCGCCACGCCCCGAGGGAGTGCACCGTGTCCGATGCCGCAGCCGTTTCCGTGCTCGACGACCTGCGCGAGGAGAGTGAGGAACTCGACGCGCTGGTCGCGGTGTCGAGCAGCGAGGAGTGGGTCCGGCCCACGCCTGCCGAGCGGTGGACCGTTGCTCATCAGATCGCGCACCTCGCCTGGACCGACGAGGTCGCGCTGCTCTCCGTCACCGACGCGGAGGCCTTCGCGGACGAGGTCGCGACGGCGATGGCCGACCCCGGCTCCTTCGTCGACCGGGCCGCCGAGGAGCTGGTGGGCACGCTGGAGCCCGGAGCGCTGCTCGCGCGGTGGCGCGACGGGCGGGGACGGCTCCAGGAGGCGTTGCGGGCGGCGGCCCCCGGGAGCAGGTTCCCCTGGTACGGGCCGCCGATGGGGGTGGCCTCCATGGCGAGCGCCCGGCTCATGGAGACCTGGGCGCACGGCCAGGACGTCGCGGACGCGCTCGGGGCCACCAGGACACCGACCGGACGGCTGCGGCATGTGGCGCGGATCGGCGTACGGGCCCGTGACTACGCCTACTACGTACGCGGGACGAAGCCGCCCGAGGAGGAGTTCCGTGTGGAACTCACGGCGCCCGGAGGCGAAGTGATCGCGTACGGGCCCGAGAGCGCCCCGCAGCGGGTCACCGGGCCGCTGTACGACTTCTGTCTCCTCGTCACCCAGCGCGCGCACCGCGACGACCTCGCCGTCCGCGCCGTGGGGGCGGACGCCGACCAGTGGCTGGACATCGCGCAGGCCTTCGCGGGTCCGGCGGGCCCGGGTCGTCCGGCGCGGGGGGACCGCTGATGGGGCCGGGGCCGGGGAAGGGGGCGGTGCCGCCGGTGCCACCACTGCGGATCGGGAACGCCTCCGGCTTCTACGGCGACCGCTTCGACGCCGTGCGCGACATGCTCACCGGCGGCCCCCTCGACGTCCTGACCGGCGACTATCTCGCCGAACTCACCATGCTGATCCTGGCCCGCAGCCGCTTCAAGGACCCTGGGCGCGGGTACGCCACCACCTTCCTGCGGCAGCTGGAGGACGGGCTCGGGCTCGCGCACGAGCGGGGAGTGAAGATCGTCGCCAATGCCGGGGGGCTCAACCCGGCCGGACTGGCGGACGCCGTGCGGGAGCTGGCGGAGAAGGTGGGTGTGCCGGTGCGCGTCGCCCATGTCGAGGGCGACAGCCTCCCCGTACCGGAAGGGTTCCTCGCCGCGAACGCCTACCTGGGCGGCGCCGGGATCGCGGCCTGTCTGCGGGCCGGGGCCGACATCGTCGTCACCGGGCGGGTCACCGACGCCGCCCTCGTCTCCGGACCCGCCGCCGCCCACTTCGGCTGGGGCCCCGACGACCACGACGCGCTCGCCGGGGCCGTCGTCGCCGGTCACGTACTGGAGTGCGGGACCCAGGCCACCGGCGGCAACTACGCGTTCTTCGGCGACCACGACATCCGCAGGCCCGGCTTCCCGCTCGCCGAGATCCACGCCGACGGGTCGTCCGTCATCACCAAGCACGACGGAACGGGGGGCGTCGTCGACGTCGGCACGGTCACCGCCCAGCTGTTGTACGAGACCGGCGGAGCCCGGTACGCGGGTCCGGACGTCACCGCCCGGCTCGACACCGTACGGCTGTCGCAGGACGGACCGGACCGGGTCAGGATCTCCGGGGTGCGGGGCGAAGCCCCGCCGCCCACCCTCAAGGCCGGGCTCGTCCGGCTCGGCGGCTGGCGCAACGAGGTCGTCTTCGTCCTCACCGGCCTCGACATCGAGGCCAAGGCGCAGCTCGTACGGGACCAGTTCGACGACGCGTTCGCCCGGCACGGCAGCCGGCCCGCCGAGGTGCGTTGGGAACTGGCGCGTACCGACCACGCCGACGCGGACAGCGAGGAGACGGCCGGCGCCCTCCTGCGGCTCGTCGTCCGCGACCAGGACGCCGAGGCGGTCGGCCGGGCCGTATCGGGCGCGGCCGTCGAGCTGGCGCTGGGTTCCTATCCCGGTTTCCATGTCACCGCCCCGCCCGGAAAGGGGGCGCCGTACGGGGTGTTCGAGGCGGACTTCGTGCCCGCCGCCGAGGTGGAACAGGTGGCCGTCCTGCCCGACGGGGGACGGGTGCGGGTGGCCGAGCCCGCCGAGACGCGGGTGCTCGCCGCACTCGCGGAGCCCGCGTTGCCGCCCGCGCTCCCCGTGCAGGCGACCCGGCGGGTCCCGCTCGGCCGGATCGCCGGTGCGCGCAGCGGCGACAAGGGCGGCGACGCCAACGTGGGGGTGTGGGTGCGCGACGACGAGGCCTGGCGCTGGCTGGCCCACGAGCTGACCGTCGAACGCTTCAAGGAGCTGCTGCCCGAGACCGGGCCGCTCACCGTCGTACGCCATGTCCTGCCGCGGCTGCGTGCCCTGAACTTCGTCGTCCACGGGCTGCTCGGCGAAGGCGTCGCCGCGCAGGCCCGCTTCGACCCGCAGGCCAAGGCCGTGGGGGAGTGGCTGCGGTCCCGGTGCCTGCCCGTCCCCGTGTCCCTGCTGGACACGTCAGCCCTGCCGGACACCACGGAGGTGAACGCATGACCGTCCTGCCCACCGCGCTCGACACCGCGGGCCCCGAGTACGCCGCGAACCGCGAGGCCATGCTCGCGAAGCTCGCCGAGCTCGACACCGAGCACGCCAAGGCCCTCGCGGGCGGCGGCGAGAAGTACGTGGCCCGGCACAGGAAGCGCGGCAAGCTCCTCGCCCGGGAGCGGATCGAGCTGCTGGTGGACCCGGACACCCCGTTCCTGGAGCTGTCGCCGCTCGCCGCCTGGGGCAGCGAGTACGCGGTGGGTGCCTCGCTCGTCACGGGGATCGGGGTGGTGGAGGGCGTCGAGTGCCTGATCACCGCCAACGATCCGACCGTGCGCGGCGGAGCATCCAACCCGTGGACGCTGAGGAAGGCCCTGCGCGCCAACGAGATCGCGTTCGCCAACCGGCTGCCCTGCGTCAGCCTCGTCGAGTCCGGCGGCGCGGACCTCCCCTCGCAGAAGGAGATCTTCATCCCCGGCGGGGCGCTCTTCCGGGACATCACCCGGCTGTCCGCCGCCGGTATCCCGACGGTCGCCGTCGTCTTCGGGAACTCGACCGCCGGTGGGGCGTACGTCCCCGGTATGTCCGACCACGCCGTGATGATCAAGGAACGGTCGAAGGTCTTCCTCGGCGGTCCACCGCTGGTGAAGATGGCGACCGGCGAGGAGAGCGACGACGAGTCGCTCGGCGGCGCGGAGATGCACGCCCGTACGTCGGGTCTCGCCGACCACTACGCCGTCGACGAGCAGGACGCGATCCGCCAGGCCCGCCGTATCGTCGCCCGGCTCAACTGGCGCAAGGCGCACACCGACCCGGGTCCCGCCGAGCCGCCGAAGTACGACGAGGACGAGCTGATCGGGATCGTGCCCGGGGACCTGAAGGTCCCCTTCGATCCGCGTGAGGTCATCGCCCGGCTGGTCGACGGCTCCGACTTCGACGCGTTCAAGCCGCTGTACGGAAGCAGTCTGGTGACCGGCTGGGCGCGCCTGCACGGCTACCCCGTCGGCATCCTCGCCAACGCGCAGGGCGTGCTGTTCAGCGAGGAGTCGCAGAAGGCCGCCCAGTTCATCCAGCTCGCCAACCAGCGCGACATCCCGCTCCTCTTCCTGCACAACACCACCGGCTACATGGTCGGCAAGGAGTACGAGCAGGGCGGCATCATCAAGCACGGCGCGATGATGATCAACGCGGTGTCGAACTCCAGGGTCCCGCACCTGTCGGTGCTCATGGGCTCGTCGTACGGCGCCGGGCACTACGGGATGTGCGGGCGGGCCTACGACCCGCGCTTCCTGTTCGCCTGGCCGAGCAGCAAGTCCGCCGTCATGGGACCCCAGCAGCTCGCGGGCGTGCTCTCCATCGTCGCCCGCGCCTCGTCCGCCGCCAAGGGGCTGCCGTACGACGACGAGGCCGACGCCGGGCTGCGCGCCATGGTGGAGCAGCAGATCGAGTCGGAGTCCCTGCCGGTGTTCCTGTCCGGGCGGCTGTACGACGACGGGGTCATCGACCCGCGCGACACCAGGACCGTCCTCGGGATGTGCCTGTCCGCGATCCACACCGCACCGGTCGAGGGCGCCCGCGGCGGCTTCGGCATCTTCCGGATGTGAGGACGAACGTGATCACCACCCTCCTTGTCGCCAACCGGGGCGAGATCGCCTGCCGGATCTTCCGCACCTGCCGTGAGCTGGGCATCTCCACCGTCGCCGTGTACTCGGACGCGGACGCCGAGGCCCTGCACGTACGGGAGGCGGACACCGCCGTACGCCTGCCGGGGGCCGCCCCGTCCGATACGTACCTGCGCGGCGATCTCGTCGTGGCCGCCGCGCTGGCGGCGGGCGCGGACGCCGTGCACCCCGGGTACGGCTTCCTCTCCGAGAACGCCGGATTCGCCGCCGCGGTGCAGGACGCCGGACTCCTCTGGGTGGGGCCGCCGGTCAAGGCCATCGAGCTGATGGCATCCAAGACGCGCGCCAAGGAGCTGATGGCGGCGGCCGGTGTGCCGCTCCTGGCTCCGGTGGACACGGCGGCCGCCACCGCCGCCGACCTGCCGCTGCTGCTCAAGGCCGCCTCGGGCGGCGGCGGACGCGGGATGCGGATCGTACGGGAACTGGCGGCGCTGGCAGCTGAGTTGACGGCCGCTTCGGCGGAGGCGACCGCCGCGTTCGGGGACGGCGAGGTCTTCGCCGAGCCGTACGTCGAGCGCGGCCGGCACGTCGAGGTCCAGGTCATGGCCGACGGGCACGGTGCCGTGTGGGCGCTCGGCACCCGGGACTGCTCGCTCCAGCGCCGCCACCAGAAGGTCATCGAGGAGGCCCCCGCGCCCGGACTCGACGACGCGCTCAGGGCCAGGCTGCACGAGGCCGCCGTCGCCGCCGCGCGGGCTGTCGGATACCTCGGGGCGGGGACGGTCGAGTTCCTCGTATCGGCGGAGGGCCGCCCCTACTTCCTGGAGATGAACACCCGGCTCCAGGTCGAGCACCCGGTGACGGAGGCCGTCTTCGGGCTCGACCTGGTCGCGTTGCAGCTGAGGATCGCCGAGGGCGAACCGCTGCCGGCCGGAGGGCCGCCGCAGCCGTACGGGCACGCGGTCGAGGCCCGGCTCTACGCCGAGGACCCGGCCCGTGACTGGCAGCCACAGACCGGAGCACTGCTCACACTCGACGTGCCCGAAGAGCCCGGGCTGCGCCTCGACACCGGATACACCGGCGGCGACACGATCGGCGTGCACTACGACCCGATGCTGGCCAAGGTCATCGCCCACGCCCCCACCCGCACCGAAGCCGTACGCCACCTGGCCCGCGCCCTGGAGCGCGCCCGCGTCCACGGGCCCGCCACCAACCGCGAGCTGCTCGTACGCTCCCTGCGTCACCCGGACTTCACCGCCGCCCGCCTGGACACCGGCTTCTACGACCGCCATCTCGACGCCCTCACCGCGCGCTCCGAGGGCCGGGGCTCCGGGGACCTGGCGCTCGCCGCCCTCGCCGCAGCCCTCGCGGACGCGGCGGCCCGCAGCTCCGTGGCCGCCGGCGGCTCCGCCCGCTTCGGCGCCTGGCGCAACCTCCCCTCGCAGCCGCAGACCAAGCGCTACCGCAGCGAACCCGACGGCACTGAGACGGAAGCCGCCTACCGCACCACCCGCACCGGCCCCGTCCCGGTCGGCGAGGGCGCCCACGCGGGGGCCGGCGTACGCGTCCTGGCCACGCATCCCACCCACGTCACCCTCGAAACCGGCGGTGTCACCCGGCACTTCACCATCACCACCCACCAGGACCGGGTGTACGTCGACACCGCCACCGGCTCCCACACGCTCACCGCCCTGCCCCGCTTCACCGACCCCACCGAGCGCACCGAACCCGGCTCGCTGCTCGCTCCCATGCCCGGCACGGTCGTCCGCGTCGCCGACGGACTCGCGCCCGGCTCCGCCGTCGAGGCAGGGCAGCCGCTGATCTGGCTGGAGGCCATGAAGATGGAGCACCGCATCCTCGCTCCCGCCTCCGGCGTCCTCACCGCACTCCACGCCGCCCCCGGCCACCAGGTCGAGGTCGGCACCCTGCTCGCCGTCGTCACCGCACCCGAAGCACCGGAGGAGAACGCATGAGCACCGCCCTCGAAACCGAAGAGCACCAGGCCCTGCGCGCCGCAGTGGCCGCCCTCGGCAAGCGTTACGGCCGCGACTACATGACCACCCTCATCCGCGCCGGGGAACACCCCCGCGAACTGTGGGCCGAGGCCGCCAAGCTCGGCTACCTCGGGGTGAATCTCCCCGAGGCGTACGGAGGCGGGGGCGGCGGCATGGCCGAACTCTCCATCGTGCTCGAAGAGCTGGGCGCGGCGGGCTCACCGCTGCTGATGCTGATCGTCTCCCCGGCCATCTGCGGCACCGTCATCGCCCGCTTCGGCACCGACGCCCAGAAGCAGCGGTGGCTCCCCGGACTCGCCGACGGCAGCATCACCATGGCCTTCGGCATCACCGAACCGGACGCCGGGTCCAACTCCCACCGCATCACCACCACCGCCCGCAAGGACGGAGACGAGTGGGTGCTCACCGGACGCAAGGTCTTCGTCTCCGGGGTCGACATAGCCGAGGCGACCCTCATCGTCGGCCGCACCGAGGACGCCCGCTCCGGCAAACTCAAGCCCTGCCTCTTCATCGTGCCGCGCGACGCCCCCGGCTTCCAGCGCTCGCAGATCGACATGGAACTCCAGGCGCCGGAGAAGCAGTTCGAGCTCGTACTCGACGACGTACGGCTGCCCGCCGACGCGCTCGTCGGCGACGAGGACGCGGGACTGCTCCAGCTCTTCGCCGGGCTCAACCCGGAGCGCATCATGACCGCCGCCTTCGCGCTGGGCATGGGCTCGTACGCGATCGCCCGCGCCGTCGACTACGCCCGCACCCGCCAGGTGTGGAAGGACCCCATCGGTGCCCACCAGGCCATCGCCCACCCGCTCGCCCAGTCGCACATCGAGCTGGAGCTGGCCCGGCTGATGATGCAGAAGGCCGCACGGCTCTACGACGAGGGCGACGACATGGGCGCGGGCGAGGCCGCGAACATGGCGAAGTACGCCGCCGCCGAAGCCTGTGTGAAGGCCGTCGACCAGGCCGTCCACACCCTCGGCGGCAACGGCCTCACCCGCGAGTACGGCCTCGCCTCGCTCGTCACGGCGGCCCGTGTCGCCCGGATCGCACCCGTCAGCCGGGAGATGATCCTCAACTTCGTCTCGCACCAGTCGCTGGGACTGCCCAAGTCGTACTGACGGTGACAGTCGCGTCCAGGGGCTCCCCAAGAGCCACGGCACACGCGATTCTGGCACTCGGCACCATCGGAGCACGGAGAGACGTTCGTAGAAGCACCCGTAGAAACGCCCGTCGAAACATCGGTCGAAGGGGACTGCCATGGTGTTCAGCAGCCAGTACGAGGACGTGACGGCGCTCGACGTACCCATCCACGAAGCCGTACTCGGACAGGCCGCCGCGTTCGGCGACACCGTCGCCCTGGTCGACGGGACGAACGGGCTCACGGTCACGTACGCCCAGCTCGACACGTTCCACCGGCGCATCGCGGCGGCCCTCACCGAGGCGGGGCTGCGCAAGGGGGACGTCCTCGCCCTGCACAGCCCCAACACCATCGCCTACCCGGCCGTCTTCTACGGGGCGACCCGGGCCGGGGCCGCCGTCACCACCGTCCACCCGCTCGCCACCGCAGAGGAGTTCGCCAAACAGCTCGCGGACTCCGGGGCGCACTGGATCGTGACGGTGTCCCCGCTCCTGGACGTCGCACGCGAGGCGGCGGCCCTCGCCGGCTGCGTCCGGGAGATCTTCGTCTGCGACCAGGCCGAAGGGCACACCTCCGTCCTGGACATGCTCGGCTCCACCGCCCCGGAACCCCAGGTGGACATCGACCCCGCCGAGGACGTCGCCGCACTTCCGTACTCCTCGGGCACCACCGGCGCCCCCAAGGGCGTCATGCTCACCCACCGCTCCATCGCCACCAACCTGGAACAGCTGCGCCCGTTCATACCCATGGGCCCGGGGGACACCATTCTGGCCGTACTGCCCTTTTTCCATATCTACGGCCTTACGGCTCTGATGAACGCCCCGCTGCGCTGCGGCGCCACCGTCGTGGTGCTGCCCCGCTTCGACCTCGCCCAGTTCCTCGACGCGATCGAGAAGCACCGCATCAGCGGGCTGTACGTGGCTCCGCCGATCGTCCTGGCCCTCGCCAAGCACCCCTCGGTCGGGGAGTACGACCTGTCCTCGCTGCAGTACATCGTCAGCGCCGCCGCCCCGCTCGACGCCGGCCTCGCCACCGCCTGCTCCACCCGCCTGGGGCTCCCGCCCGTCCGCCAGGCGTACGGCATGACCGAGCTCTCGCCCGGCACCCACGTCGTCCCGCTGTCCGAGGACAACCCGCCGCCCGGAGCCGTCGGCAAGCTGCTCCCGAACACCGAGATGCGGATCGTCGCCCTCGACGACCCGGGCAAGGACGCCGGCACCGGCACCGACGGCGAAGTGCTCATCCGGGGCCCGCAGGTGATGAAGGGCTACCTCGGCCGCCCCGAAGCCACCGCCGAGATGATCGACGCCGACGGCTGGGTGCACACCGGGGACATCGGCCGCGTCGACGAGGACGGCTGGCTGTTCGTCGTCGACCGGGTGAAGGAACTGATCAAGTACAAGGGCTACCAGGTCGCCCCCGCCGAACTGGAGGCGCTTCTCCTGGGCCACGAACGGATCGCCGACGCCGCGGTCATCGGGGTGTACGACGCCGACGGCAACGAGGTCCCCAAGGCGTTCCTGGTACGCGGTCCCGGCGGTGCGGAGCTGACGGCCCAGGACGTCATGGCGTACGTCGCCGAGCGCGTCTCCCCGTACAAGAAGATCCGGCAGGCCGAGTTCATCGAAGCCGTACCGCGCGCGGCCTCCGGGAAGATCCTGCGGCGCGAACTGCGTGACCGCGAGAAGACCGCCACCCCTGACGAGGAGAGCTCCGCATGACGCTCGCCGCTCCGGCGCACGACCAGGGCATCACCACCCTCACCCTCGACTCACCCGCGAACCGCAACGCGCTCTCCGCGCGGCTCGTCGGTGAACTCGTCGAAGCCCTGGACGCGTGTGCGGCCGACGACACCGTACGGGCGGTCGTCCTCACCCACACCGGCACCACCTTCTGCGCCGGAGCGGACCTGACGGGACCGCCCGACCCGGCGGCGTTCGTCGCGCTGATGCGGCGGATCGCCGCCCTGCCCAAACCCGTCGTGGCCCGGGTCACCGGGCACGTCAGGGCCGGCGGACTGGGGCTGCTGGGCGTCTGCGACATCTCGGTGGCCGGGCCGGGCGCCTCGTTCGCCCTCACGGAGTCCCGGCTCGGCCTCGCCCCCGCCGTGATCTCGGTGCCCCTGCTGGCCCGCATGGACCCGGCGTCCGCGGCCCGCTACTTCCTCACCGGCGAACGCTTCGACGCCACCGAAGCCGTCCGTACCGGCCTGGTCACCCTGGCCGCGGAAGACGTGGACAAGGCCCTCGAACCGGTACTGGAAGGACTGCGCAGGGCCTCACCGCAAGGGCTGCGGGCATCCAAGGAGCTGGTCACGGCTACTGTGCTGAGGAATTTCGACCAGCACGCCGAAGACCTCATCGCCCGCTCGGCAGCCCTCTTCACCTCCGCCGAGGCACGGGAGGGGATGACGGCCTTCCTCGAACGACGGGACCCCCCATGGGTGTTGTGACACCCCCGAAGACTCCGAAGCAGGACCGCAGCCGCGCCACCCGGCTGCGTCTCCTGGAAGCGGCGGTCGCCTGCCTCGCCGAACACGGCTGGGCGGGCTCCACGGTCTCCGTCGTCGCCGAACGCGCCGGCGTGTCACGGGGCGCCGCGCAGCACCACTTCCCGACCCGCGAGGACCTGTTCACCGCGGCGGTCGAGTACGTCGCCGAGGAGCGCTCCGCAGCCCTGCGCACCCTGCCGGTGCAGGGCCGCGCGGAGGTCGTCGCCGCGCTCGTCGACCTCTACACGGGCCCGCTCTTCCGCGCCGCGCTCCAGCTCTGGGTGGCCGCGTCCAACGAGGAACAGCTCCGTCCCCGCGTCACCGAGCTGGAGGCCCGCGTCGGCCGGGAGACGCACCGCATCGCGGTGGGGCTCCTCGGTGCCGACGAGGAGAAGCCGGGCGTACGCGAGACGGTCCAGGGCCTCCTGGACATGGCTCGCGGCCTGGGCCTCGCCAACCTGCTGACCGACGACGCGGCACGTCGCCGCAGGGTCGTCACCCAGTGGGCGGCCCTGCTGGACGGCGTACTCGACTGATTCAGTTCCCCAGGTCCGCGATCTGGTCGTACCCGCCGATCTCGCGCGGGTCACGCGTCCCGGGACCGATGTACGTGGCGGACGGCCGCACCAGCCGGCCCGTGCGCTTCTGCTCCAGGATGTGGGCCGACCAGCCCGCCGTACGGGCGCAGGTGAACATCGACGTGAACATGTGCGCCGGAACCTCGGCGAAGTCCAGCACGATCGCCGCCCAGAACTCGACGTTCGTCGCCAGCACCCGGTCGGGGCGCCGCGCGTGCAGCTCCTCCAGCGCGGCCTTCTCCAGCGCCTCGGCGACCTCGAAGCGCGGCGCGGCCAGCTCCCTCGCCGTGCGCCGCAGGACGCGGGCCCTCGGGTCCTCCGCCCGGTACACCCGGTGCCCGAAGCCCATCAGTCGCTCGCCCTTGTCCAGGGCCTGCTTCACGTACGCCGACGCGTCACCGGTCCGCTCGATCTCCTCGATCATGCCGAGGACCCTGGACGGGGCGCCGCCGTGCAGCGGACCCGACATCGCGCCCACCGCACCGGACAGTGCCGCCGCCACGTCCGCGCCGGTGGAGGCGATGACGCGGGCGGTGAAGGTGGAGGCGTTCATGCCGTGCTCGGCTGCCGAGGTCCAGTAGGCGTCGACGGCCCTGACGTGCTTGGGGTCCGGCTCACCGCGCCAGCGGATCATGAAGCGTTCGACGACGGACTCCGCCTTGTCGATCTCGCTCTGCGGCACCATGGCGAGCCCCTGGCCACGGGCCGACTGCGCGACGTACGACAGGGCCATCACGGCGGCCCGCGCCAGATCGTCGCGCGCGGTCCGCTCGTCGATGTCCAGCAGCGGTTTGAGGCCCCACACGGGGGCGAGCATCGCCAGGGCGGACTGCACGTCGACCCGGATGTCACCGGAGTGCACCGGGATGGGGAACGGCTCGGCGGGCGGCAGACCGGGGTTGAACGCCCCGTCCACCAGCAGGCCCCAGACGTTGCCGAAGGAGACCTTGCCGACGAGGTCCTCGATGTCGACACCCCGGTAGCGGAGCGAGCCGCCCTCCTTGTCGGGTTCGGCGATCTCCGTTTCGAACGCGACGACTCCTTCGAGTCCGGGTACGAAAGCGGACATGGGGCGGCTCCCTCAGTTCGGCGGCTGGTTCGTGACGTCGGCTGCACGTCGGGCGCAGGCCGGCTGTGTGCCGGCTCTGCGAAGGCCACAGATCTCGGGCCTGTCCCACGATATTGGCGGGTTACCACGACGCGGGGAAGCGTGACATCCGGCACAGGGCCCCATTTCGCCGGTGGACGGTTACGGCCCCTCCCTGCCGGGCACACTCGGTCTCTGCGGCAGGATGGCCCCGTGCCCACCCCAGACTCCTCACCCTCCTCCGCTCGCACCCCTCGTCTCGATTGCACCACCGATCCGGCCGTGATGCGCGAGCACTACCGCTCCGAGGACTTCACCGAGAAGGACCTCGCCGCCGACCCGATGGACCAGTTCGCCCACTGGTTCAGCCAGGTCGCGGCGGGCGGTGTGCTCCACGAACCGAACGCGATGGTGGTCTCCACGGCGACACCCGAGGGCCGGCCGTCCTCGCGCACCGTGCTGCTCAAGCAGTACGACGACCAGGGCTTCGTCTTCTTCACGAACTACGGCTCCCGCAAGGGCCGCGAACTGGCCGCCAACCCGTACGTCTCGCTGCTCTTCCCCTGGCACCCGATGGCCCGCCAGGTCATCGTCACCGGCAGCGCGGCCCGCGTGAGCCGCGAGGAGACGGTCGCCTACTTCCGCACCCGCCCGCACGGCTCCCAGCTGGGCGCCTGGGCGAGCGAGCAGTCCACGGTGGTCGGCTCACGCACGGAGCTCGTCCACCGCTACGAGGAACTCGCGGCGCGCTACCCGGAGGGCGAGAAGGTCCCGGCGCCCCCGCACTGGGGCGGCTTCCGTGTCGTACCGGACTCGATCGAGTTCTGGCAGGGCCACGCGAACCGACTCCACGACCGCCTGCGCTACGTACGCTCCGCGGAGAACCAGGCGGCCTGGTCCGTGGAACGCCTCTGCCCGTAGCCCGCCCGCCCCGGACACGCAGAAACCCGCAGGCTCCGGTCCCTCCTCGCGGAGGGGCCGGCCGGACTTACCGGCGAGCCTGCGGGTCGGTGACTGCTTGGGATTGGGCCGGTGACCGGCCCGCACTGCAAAGAGCGCGACGAACGGGCGTCAGCCCGCAGTCACCTCACGAGTCCGAAAAGAAATCACTTCCGGCGCACCTCCCTTCTGTGTGCTTGCAGCCTAGGAACACCCGGCGAAGGCCTCAACCCATTTATTTCGGTACGCCGTTTCCCGCCGTACCCGGGCGGTCCCGGCGGGCGGGGTGAATATCCGGGAAGGGGATGTGTCCTGAGTCACGTTCGAGTTGAATGGTGAGACGTGCAGCCAACGCGAACACGTCTGCGGGGGGTACGGAGTGAGTGCTTCCAGGAGCAGCGGGACCACCGACGCCCTCGGGCCCGACGAGGACCCGGCGAGCGAGCCCCCGGAGCCGTCGGAGGCCGAGGCGACGCCCGGGGCCGAGCTGCTCGCGGCTCTGCTCGACGGGATGGACGCCGCGCTCTGCGCCTTCGACGCGGACGGCACCATCACCCACTGGAACCGTGAGGCCGAACGCATCCTCGGCTGGAGCGCCCAGGAGGCCGTGGGCCGCAGCGGATTCGCCGGCTGGGCGGTGCGCAGCGCGGACGCGGCCGATGTGCAGACCCGCCTCATGTCCGCCATGGACGCTCCCGGTCGTCAGGTCCACGAGTTCGCCCTGCTGCGCAAGGACGGAGGGCGGGTGCTCGTACGGACCCAGTCGGCCGGGGTGCGCGGCGCCGAAGGGAACGCCGCCGGGGTGTACTGCGCGTTCAGCGAGGTGCACGCGCAGATCGATCTGGAGCGGGCGATCGCGCTCAGCGAGGCGCTGTTCGAGGACGCGTCGTGGGGTGTCGTCCTCGTTGACGTCGATCTGCGCCCGACCGTCGTCAACGCCCACGCGGCCCGGGCGCTCGGCGGGGACCGCACGTCGCTGCTGGGCCGTCCGCTGGGTGAGCTGATCGTGCAGGGCGCGGAGGACCTGGAGGGTTCGCTGCACCACGTCCTGGCCGAGGGGCCGCCGCCCGCGCCCGCCGAACTGTGGGTGACGGTGCGGACCCCGGAGGGCGACCGGCGGCGCTGCTGGCGCAACGGGTTCCTGCGGCTGGCGTCACCGCTCGCGGAGGAGCCCGTTCCGCTCGGGGCCGGCTGGTTGTTCCAGGATGTGACGGCGACGAAGCGGGCCGCGCAGGAGGCGGACCGGCTGCGGTTCCGGTCGAACCAGCTGCACAGGGCCGCGGGTTCGGCGGCCGAGTGCGAGGACCCGATGGAGGCGGCGACCTCCACGCTGGACTACGCCCTCGCGGGTTTCGCCGACCACGTGGTGGTGGACCTGCTGCCGGCCGACGGCGACGCCCTCCCGGTACGTACGCTCTCGACGCCCGCCGACGGCTCGGGCCCGTGTCTGCCGGTCTCCGGCGGCTCGGCCCCGGTGCGGTACGCGACGGGGCACCCGGCCCTCCAGTCGCTGGACCGCGAGGGCTCGGTCCGGGCGAGCGCCGGACGCGCCGCCGAGTCCTGGGCGCTGGAACGCCAGTGGCCCGGCGACTCCGTCCACGCCCTGTGCGTGGTGCTGCGCAGCCGGGCCCGGACGCTGGGAGTGGTCACGTTCCTGCGCACGGCCCACCGCACCGCTTTCGAGCGCCCGGACGCGGCGTACGCGGAAACGGTGGCCGCGAGGGTCGCCGCGGCAGTGGACCTGGCCCGCTCGCTCCCCGCCCCGGGTCCCTCGGACGCCTGAGGCTCGGGAAACCGAGCCCTCTCAGCTCAGTGGCGGTAGAAGATCCGGTCGGCGTACTGCGTCATCACGCGCCCGTTCCACTCGTGCCCGCCGTCGACGTTCCCCGACCGGAGCAGCGGCGGTTCGATGCCCCGGGCCACCAGCGCCTCGGCGGCCGCCGCCATCATCGCCTGCATGACCGCACTGGTGACCACCGTGGACGCGGGCGCGAACGGTGCCTCCACGCCCGGCGCCGTCAGTTCCGCGTCGCCGATCGGGATCTTGCTGTCGAGGACGATGTCGCAGTGGTCCCGCAGGAATCCGCCCGAGGCGTGCCGGGACTTCGTGGCCTCCGCGTACGCCACCGACGTGACCCCGACCACCGTGAGCCCGAGGGCGCGCGCGTTCTGGGCCATCTCCACCGGCAGCGCGTTGCGCCCGGAGAGCGAGATGATCACGAGGAGGTCGCCCGAGCGCGCGGGGCTGGAGTCGAGCACCGCTCCGGCCAGCCCGTCCACCCGCTCCAGTGCGGAGCCCAGCGTCGCCGGCATGACGTCGACGCCCAGCGTGCCGGGCACGGCGAGGAGGTTCATCAGGGCCAGGCCGCCTGCCCGGTACACGACGTCCTGCGCGGCGAGCGAGGAGTGCCCGGCGCCGAACGCGAAGAGCCGGCCGCCGGAGGCGACCGTGTCGGCGATCGCGGCGCCCGCGGCGGCGATGCTCCCGGACTCCTCGTCGCGTACGCGTTCCAGCAGGCCGATCGCTGCGTCGAAGAACTGACCGGCCAACGTGCTGTCGCTCATCGAGGAGGGCCTTTCAGCGGGAGGGAATGTCCATGCCGCCGATCACGTTGCGGTCTGGACCAGTGGCCTGTCAATACCGCGAAGGGCCCCGTGGCGCACGCCCTTGGGCCGACGCGGCACGGTTGTCGGCGGTATGCGTCAGAATTGGCGCAGGGCCATCGCACGACGACTTCATGTCACAGCATCGAGGGGCACGTATGTCCGGACTGATCGACACCACGGAGATGTATCTCCGCACCATCCTCGAGCTCGAAGAGGAAGGCGTGGTCCCCATGCGCGCCCGGATCGCGGAACGGCTGGACCAGAGCGGTCCGACGGTCAGCCAGACGGTGGCGCGCATGGAGCGTGACGGGCTGGTCCAGGTCGCGGGCGACCGCCATCTGGAGCTGACCGAGGAGGGCCGCCGTCTCGCCACCCGCGTCATGCGCAAGCACCGGCTCGCCGAGTGTCTGCTCGTCGACGTGATCGGGCTGGAGTGGGAGCAGGTCCACGCGGAGGCGTGCCGCTGGGAGCACGTCATGAGCGAGGCGGTGGAGCGCCGGGTGCTCGAGCTGCTGAGGCACCCCACGGAGTCTCCGTACGGGAATCCGATCCCGGGCCTGGAGGAGCTGGGCGAGAAGGCCGAGGCCGACCCGTTCCTGGACGAGAACATGGTGAGCCTGTCCGAGCTGGACCCGGGCGCGGACGGCAAGACCGTGGTCGTGCGGCGGATCGGTGAGCCGATCCAGACCGACGCCCAGCTGATGTACACGCTGCGGCGTGCGGGTGTGCAGCCCGGTTCGGTGGTCAGCGTGACGGCTTCGCCGGGCGGCGTGCTGGTCGGTTCCAGCGGTGAGGCGGCCGAGCTGAACGCCGAAGTCGCCTCGCATGTTTTCGTCGCCAAGCGCTGAAGCAAGCGCTGAAGCAAGCGCTGACAGAGCGCTGACCAGGGGTTGAGCAGTCGCCGGTCAGGCGCCGGCCAGATGTGCACCGGGCGCTGACCAGGTGAGGAATGGGGCGCCGAGCGCGCCCCGAAGCGGTGGCGTGGCGGTACGGCGACGGTTCGCCGGAGGTTCGGTGACCGGACCGTAACGCCCGCTTTCTGTTTTCCGTCCGGAATTGCAGCGCCCGGACGGATCGCGTGCCAGGCTGTGGCCAGGCATATGACCTGAGGGTGCGGGCGGATCGGATCGATCCGGGCCGCACGGTCGGGGAGGGAGCAGGGAATGCGCCCGTCGTACCGGCATGTGCACCGCAAGGTGCCCGCCGCGCTCGTGGACGCCCGCGTTCTCGTACGGGCGCGAGTGGCACGCGGCCGTGCGCGCCCTGCCGCCCGTACGGCGACGCGAGCCGCCCTGCGAGGCGTCGGAACGATTCGCTCCGGAACAGGGGCGGGCCCCGGCGCTCAGCGGCGCCGGAGCCCGTCCTCCCCTTTGCCGACCTGGAGCCCCGAGCTCTCGAGGTCGGCCTCGACGGACCGTCATCCCCGAGCGGCCCGCCCCCCGCTGAAGATCTCCCCAGGGCTGACGACGCCAATCCTTGGAGGTGGTCACTCGAACGAGGGGTGTTGTGTGCCGGAACCCAGTTTTCGAATAAGAGTTCGATAGCCTGGCGTGACGCGACCACGCGGTGATCGGGAACGAGAAGAGGGGGTGCCAGGGCTATGGTGCGGCGCATCGATGTGACGGGTTACGACGGTGTACGTCTCGCGGCGTGGGAGTTCGCCGATCCGCCCAAGGAACACGCGGAGGCGGCGCGGGCGCCGGGGATCTTACTGCTGCACGGGCTGATGGGCCGGGCCGCACACTGGGCCTCCACGGCCCGCTGGCTCGCGGAACGCCACCGGGCGTTCGGACTCGATCAGCGCGGGCACGGCCGCAGCGACAAGCCGGCCGACGGCCCGTACACGCGCGACGCCTACGTCGCGGACGCCGAGGCCACGATCGAACAGCTCGGTCTGGCCCCCGTCACCCTCATCGGACACGCGATGGGCGCCCTCACCGCCTGGCAGCTCGCCGCGAAGCGCCCCGACCTCGTCCGGGCCCTGGTCGTCTGCGACATGCGGGCCTCCGCCCTCGGGGCCGCCTCCCAGCGGGAGTGGGCGGACTGGTTCAACGCCTGGCCCGTCCCCTTCGCGACCCTCTCCGACGTACGCAAGTGGTTCGGTGAGGACGATCCCTGGGTGGAGCGGCCCAACCTCGCCCGCGGCGAGTTCTTCGCCGAGGTGATGGCGGAGCGGGCCGACGGCTGGCGCCCGGTCTTCTCCCGCCGGCAGATGCTGGAATCCCGCGCGACCTGGGTCTTCGACGCCCACTGGGACGAGCTGGCCCAGGTCCGCTGCCCCACCCTGGTCCTGCGCGGCCTCGACGGCGAGCTGGGGAGGGCGGAGGCCCAGGAGATGGTCCGCGTCCTGCCGCGCGGGCAGTACGCGGAGGTCGCGGACGCCGGTCATCTCGTCCACTACGACCGGCCGGAGGGCTGGCGGGCCGCCGTGGAGCCCTTCCTGGAACAGCTCGCCGAAGACAGCCGGGAGCCGGTCTCCCCATGAGGCCTCACGCCGCCGCGGTCAGCCCTTGCTGACCGCGGCCAGGATCTCCGGGAGCCGGCGCGCCGTGCGGGGCGCGGCCAGGCGTACCCCTGTCCAGGCGATGAGCGCCCCGTACGCCGCTCCCGTCGGCAGCAGCGTCCACAGCCACCCCTGCTGATCGCTCATGTGCAGGACGATCGTCAGGGCGATCACCGGTGCGCACAGGAGCGTCGCCGACACCATGCCGCCGAGGATCGAGATCCAGGCGAGCCCCGCCTGCCCCGGCGCCACGTTCTTGAACGCGCCGTCCTGCGGGATCGAGTACGGGTACAGCGCCGAGGCCAGCGCGCCCGTCGCCAGCATCGCGCCCAGGATGGCGAAGGAGAGCCCCATCACCTCGGGCAGCGCTTCCCAGTCCCGGAGCACGGCAGCGGTCAGCGCGGTGACCAGGACCGTGTAGGGCAGCGTGATCAACAGCAACGCCAGTGCCCTCGCCCGCAGTTCGGCGTAGGCGTCCCGGGTCGAGGAGATCGTCAGGGACACCATCCAGAAGGCGGAGGTGTCCTGGCCGAACTGGTTGTACATCTGGATGCCGAGCATCCCGGCCGCGAAGCACGCGAGGTAGACCGAGCCGGTGCCCTGCAGCGCGTTGAGCAGGGGGACGATCAGGCCGACGGCCAGCGCGGTCACCCAGGTCGCCTTCGTCTTGGGGTCCCGCACGACGTACCGCAGGCTGCGCTCCATCACCGTTCCCGTGCGCCCGTCCGGCAGTAGCGCGAAGAGACCGGAGCGGCCCGTTCCGGACTTGGTGCGGGTCGGCGCGGCCGCCGCGAGCGTCGAGCCGTCCGGTGCCGTCATCAGCTTCGTCAGACTCCGCTGCCACATCCACACCAGGGCGGCCAGCGCCAGGACGGAGAGCAGGAGTTGCAGGGCGGCCCGTGCGTACGCCCCCTCCGATACGGAACTCACCGCGCCGATCGCCGAGGCGGGCGGCAGCCAGCCCACGACGTCCGCGGCCGGTTCCAGGGAGGAGAGCCCGCCGGCCCGGCCGAGCCGTTGCATACCGAAGTTCACGAACTGGAAGCCCACCGCGATCACCAGCCCGCTGAGGACCGCCAGATCGCGGCCCTTGCGGGAGGTCAGCAGCCGGACATTGGCCGTGGCGACGGATCGTGCCAGCGCGACGCAGACCAGCAGCGTCAGCGGGATCGCCACCACCCCGGTCACCGCGGCCGCCGCCCCGTGCGCCACGGAGATCACCGAGCCGAGCGCGAGGGCGAACGTGAACAGCGGCCCGATGCCGATCAGCGAGGCCACGAGCAACGCGCCGATCAGCGGGCGGGGCCGCAGCGGCAGCATCACCAGACGGCTCGGGTCGAGGGTCTCGTCACCGCTCGGGGAGAACAGCGGCATCACGGCCCAGCCGAGTGCCAGCAGCCCGGTCAGCAGCACGACGAGGGTCGTCGCCTGGGCGTTGCCGCGCAGGGCGATCAGCCCGATCACCTGGCCGACGGCCAGCAGCAGGGCGAAGACGATGGACGTGACGTACGCGGCCTTCCGGCCGGAGGACTGGCGCAGCCCGTTGCGCAGCAGCGTCAACTTGAGCCGTACGAAGACGGGGACGAGCCCCTCGGCCCGGCCGGACGGGGCGGCGGTCCCCACGGGGGCGTCGAGCACGGTCATCGGGTGCCGCCCAGCCAGTCCAGGGAGTCCCCGGTGTCACGGCCGCCCGCGCCGACCAGTTCCAGAAAGGCGTGCTGGAGGGAGGGGGCGTCGCCCCGTACCTCCGCGAGCGTGCCCTGGGCGCGGATCCGGCCCCCGACCATGACCGCCACCCAGTCGCACAGCGACTCGACGAGCTCCATCACATGGCTGGAGAAGACGACCGTCGCACCGGACCGGGTGTACCGCTCCAGTACGCCGCGAATCGTCTGTGCGGACACCGGGTCGACACCCTCGAACGGCTCGTCGAGGAAGAGCACTTCCGGGTTGTGCAGCAGCGCGGCGGCGAGCCCGATCTTCTTCCGCATACCGGTCGAGTAGTCGACGACCAGCTTGTGCTGCGCTCCCGCCAGATCCAGGACGTCGAGCAGTTGGGTGGCCCGCTTGTCCACCTCGGCCCCCGGCAGCCCGCGCAAGCGGCCCATGTACGCCAGGAGCTCACGCCCGGAGAGCCGCTCGAAGAGGCGCAGCCCTTCCGGGAGCACCCCGATCCGGGACTTCACCGCGACCGGGTCCAGCCATACGTCGTGGCCGCCGACCTCGATCTTTCCCATGTCCGGTCTGAGGAGTCCCGTCACCATCGAGAGCGTGGTGGTCTTCCCCGCTCCGTTAGGTCCCACGAGCCCGATGAACTTGCCCGCGGGCAGCTCCAGGTCGATGCCCGCGACCGCGGTCTGTTCCCCGAACCGCTTCCACAGGCCCTGGACACGGACCGCGGGCGGTGCTGTCCGCGCACCGCCCGTCTCAACCGCCCCGTCCGTCCTGACGGTTCCGTCTGTCTCGACTGTTCCGGATGTGTCCACTGCTTCTGCCTGGTCAGGCATGGCACTGCCTTTCGATGTCCCCGATTGTGGGGACCACCCTACGAAAGGCGCGCCTTGGCGTCGGCCGCCTCCCGCGCACAGGCGTATGCGAGCGGGCTGATCAGCTCTTCCGCGTCCGGCAGCCACCGGTTGGCGGGGGTGGGGCGCCGGGCCCACTGGACCGCTCCCCGCCCGCCGAGACGGGTCGGCGGACCGGCCACGTAGTGACCGTCGCCGCGGCCCACGAGATCGATGGCATCGGCGTTCCACCCGAGGTTCCGTACGAGGTCGGGGGCCTTCGCGGCGGCCCCGGGCAGCACGAAGAACAGCATCCGGCGGTCGGGGGTGCAGGTGACGGGTCCGAGGGTCAGCGCCATCCGCTCCATCCGGGCCAGCGCCAGGAAACCGGCGGACTCCGGCACGTCGATCGCGTCGAAGGTGCGCCCGGTCGGCATGAGGATCGAGGACTTCGGCTGCTTGGACCACATCCGGCGGGCCGCCGCCGCGCTGCCTGTCGCCTGGCCCGCCCAGTCCGGCCGGGTGGGATGGGCTCCCGCCGCGACGCAGTCGGTGTCCCCGCACGAGCAGCGCTCCACCCCCTCGACGGCTTCGAGCCAGGTGCCCGGGAACACGTCCCAGTGCCGCTCCTCCGCATAGCGCGCTGCGGCGTCGAGCAGCTGTTCACCTCGCTGTTGGGGGATCTGTGCGGTTTCCGTGACTCCGATGAGCTCTTCCACGAACAGCACAACTCCCGCCGCCACCTGGGGTTACGGGCGCGACGAAGCCGGTCACGGCACATCGATCCTGCATGAGGGGCGCATCGAGGCATGGACGGGGGCGCGCGTGCGGTGGCGCAGCGATGTGCGGGTAGCCACCTGAAGGACTGTGCGATGACCCGCGCCGTAAAACGGTGACGGCTCCTTCCGAATGCCGACGAATATGCGCATTTCTTGTATATGTGCCGGGCAGTGATCCCTTCACCGATCACTGCGGCCCCAGGGGGAAACATGGCAGCCAGACCTCTCGTCGCCCGCCAGCCGAACGAACGGCTCCAGACGCTCATCCAGGAAGCCGCCTGCTCCAACGCGGGCCTCGCCCGCCGCGTCAACATGGTCGGAGCCGAGCGCGGGCTCGACCTCCGCTACGACAAGACGTCCGTCGCCCGGTGGCTGCGCGGCCAGCAACCACGGGGCAGGGCACCGGGAATCATCGCCGAGGCACTCGGCCGCAAGCTCGGCCGTACGGTCACGATCGACGAGATCGGCATGGCCAACGGCAAGAACCTCGCCTCGGGCGTGGGCCTCCAGTTCGCCCCGACCGTGCTCGGCGCGATCGAACAGGTCTGCGAGCTGTGGCGCAGCGACGTGGGGCGGCGTGATCTGCTCGCCGGTACGGCGGTGGCCGCGTCCGCCCTCGTCGAGCCCAGCCGCGACTGGCTGATCTCAGGCGCCGACCCGCAGGTCGCCCGGGCCGCGGGTGCCCGCGTCGGTACGGCCGACGTGGAGGCGGTGCGGGCGATGACGGCCGCGCTCGTCGACCTGGACCACCGGTTCGGCAGCGGACATGTGCGGCCGGTCCTCGTGCACTACCTCAACAGCGTGGTGTCCGGGCTGCTTTCGGGGGCGTACCGCGAATCGGTCGGCCGGGAGCTGTTCGGCGCCGTGGCGCGGCTCACCGAACTCGCCGGATACATGGCGGTGGACACCGGGCAGCCGGGGCTCGCCCAGCGGTACTACATCCAGGCGCTGCGGCTGGCCCAGGCGGCCGGCGACCGGGCCTACGGCGGCTATGTGCTGGCCTCCTCGATGAGCCATCTCGCCGCGCAGCTCGGCAATCCGCGGGAGATCGCACAGCTGGCACGGGCCGCGCAGGAGGGTGCCCGGGGCCGGGTGACCCCGCGGGCGGAGGCGATGTTCCACGCCGCGGAGGCGCGCGGGCACGCGCTGCTGGGTGACGCCCGCACCTGCCAGGTGGTCGCGGGCCGGGCGCTGACGGCGCTGGAGCACGCGGACGGCGACAGCGGCGACGACCCGCCCTGGATCGCCCACTTCGACGCGGGCTATCTCGCGGACGAACTGGCGCACTGCCACCGCGATCTGGGGCAGGGCGAGGCGGCCGCCCGCCGGGCCACGGAGGCGCTGGCCGCGCTGCCGGAGACCAAGGCCCGGCGCAGGGGCATCGGCCTCGTGCTTCTGGCGACCGCGCAGGTGCAGATGCGGGAGGTGGAGCAGGCGTGCCGCACGGGGGCCCGGGCGGTGGAGTTGCTGGCGACGGTGCGTTCCAGCCGGGGTGCCGAGTATCTGGACGACTTCCAGCAGCGGCTCGTGCCGTACGGGGAGGAGCCCTCGGTCCGTGAGTTCGGTGCCCGGCTGGAGCTCCAGGCGGCCTGAGCGGCGGATGCGACAGGCCGTCCGCCGGTGGGATCCGCCGCGGCGGGGCGCAGGGTCCCATGTGAAGGGGTGGTGAGTGGGATCACGCGCTTGGCGGAGTACGGCAGCCACCCGATAGCGTGAGCCGACGATTCCGTAGGTTGACACGTAGGAGTCCCGGTGACGCAGAGCGGACAGGGTGACGAACAGCAGAACCCTGCTGTACGGCCCGCGCACGAAGGTGTCGTGCTGCCCGCGGAGGGTGGTGCTCCCTGGAACGCGGGCCCGCCCGCGGCAGGGCCGGCCGATCAGGCCGTCCCGGCGGGAGGACAGCCGTGGGGATCGCCCTGGGGGCCCCAGGGCGGTCAGCCGCAGCTTCCGCAGGCCCCGGCGCCCGGGCAGCCGCCGTCGGCCCAGCAGGGCGGGCAGTTGCCGCCCGCGCAGCCGTACACGGGCGGGCAGCCGCAGCCCGGTCCGTACGGGAACGCCCCGTCGCAGCCCCAGCCGGGGCCGTACCAGCAGCCGGGCCAGTACCAGCAGCCGGGCCAGTACCAGCAGGGTCCGTACGCGCCGCAGCAGGGCCAGGACCTGGGCCAGGACCTGGGCCAGGACCCG
Source organism: Streptomyces finlayi (assembly GCF_014216315.1). Taxonomy (NCBI): domain Bacteria; kingdom Bacillati; phylum Actinomycetota; class Actinomycetes; order Kitasatosporales; family Streptomycetaceae; genus Streptomyces; species Streptomyces finlayi. The sequence continues at coordinate 3,217,754 of NZ_CP045702.1, read as the reverse complement.
GGCCTGGGATACGGGCAGGGCCCGTACCAGGACCAGTCGCAGCCGGGTGGCGGTTATCAGGACCGGCCGCGGACCCAGCCGTACACCCAGGCCCCTGACCAGCCCCAGGCCCACCAGCAGTCCCAGCAGCACGGGCGGAACCAGTCGCAGTCCCTGCCGTACGCGCAGCCGCTGCCACCGGAAGCCGTGCCGGGGTTCGCGCCCGGGGCCGGTGGGGACGCGGACGCCACGCAGTTCATCGCGCCCGTGCCCGGCGGTGCCGGTCCCGGGGGGCTACCGCCCGAGAACCCTGCCGAGTCCACCCGGTTCCTGGGGCAGGCGGCGCCGGGTGAGTCCGACGCGACGCAGCTCATTCCCCCGGTGCCCGGCGGAGCCCCGTACGGGATCAGACCCGGTACGCCCGGTGAGCGTCCGCCGCCCGCCGAGTTCGACAACCTCTTCCGCAGCGAGGCGCCCTCGGGAGCCACGCAGCAGATGCCGCACTTCGAAGCCGCGCAGCAGCCGGGTCAGCACCAGCAGCCGCAGCCGCCACGCGGCCCTCAGGGCTACCAGTCCGGTCTCGGTGGCCTCCAGGGCGGGCAGGAGCCCGAGTACGACCGGCAGCCGCCGCGCCAGCGGTCCGCGCACGTTCCGCTGATCGCCGCGGTCGTCATCGGCTGCGCCGTCATCGGCCTGGGGGCCGGCGCGCTGATGAGCGGCGGCGACGAGGAGCCGGACGACAAGCAGCCGGTGGCATCGCAGAGTTCGGCCGCCTCGCAGCCCGGTACGGAGCCGGCGGCGGACCCCGCCGAGCCGCAGGCGAAGGCGCTCGACAAGCTGCTCGCCGACAGCAACAACAGCCGCTCGGCCGTGATCAGCGCGGTCGCGAAGATCGAGTCGTGCCAGGCGCTCGACCAGGCAGCGAAGGATCTGAGGGGAGCGGCCCAGCAGCGCCGCGACCTGGTGACCCGCCTCAAGGAAGTGAACATCGACAAGCTGCCGCAGCACGCCGCGCTGTCGTCCTCGCTGACGAAGGCATGGCAGGCTTCCGCGTCGGCCGACGACCACTACGCCGCCTGGGCCGTGCAGGCCAAGAACAGCAAGAAGGTCTGCAAGGGCGGCCGCGCCAGGTCGACCAACGAGAAGGAGCAGGCCAACGTGCGCAGCGGCGAGGCCACCACGGCCAAGCGGCAGGCGTCCACCCTGTGGAACTCCATCGCGGCGAAGTACGCGCTGACCGAGCGCGGCCCGCAGGACCTCTGACCCCGGCACGTCGGACGGCCCTGCCCGGAGACATCCGGGCAGGGCCGTCCGCGTCGAATGAGACGTCAGCTGATGCTCTGGGCGTCCGACAGGGTCTCCGAGACGTCCACGAAGCCCTTCCGGTCGGCGACGAGGCGGCCCTCGCGTACCACCTGGAACGTCACCCGTCCGTTGATGATGCGCGGGTACGAGGAGCTGCCGAGCATGTCCTTGAAGCGCCAGCGCAGCACCGGGGTGAGCCCGCCGGTGTCCACCTCGGTGCCCCGGTTGAGGCTGGCGGAGACCTTCCCGGCCGTGATCTGCGGCGCGTCGATCTTCTCGATGACCGCCCGCAGCACCGTGTAGGCGATCCAGGTGGTCTGCACGCCGGTGTCCTCCGGGTCGACCCGGTTGTCGGCGAACGCGAACTGCCGGATCACCCGCCGCATCGCGGCCCAGCGGGAGTCGTTCGAGTCCGGGTACCAGCCGGTGACGTACGCGCCCTCGAAGGGGCTGTTCCGCCCGCCCGTCCGGTCGATGAGCGGCTGGCCGACGCTGCCGAGGACGGAGGAGACGCGTACCCCGCTGCCTTCCGGTTCGAGCCGGCGGAAGGAGTCGAAGAACGTTTCGGTACGGTCGCCGAGCACCGCGGTCACACAGCCGTCGCCGGTCCTCTCCAGCGCCTGGGCGGCCTGGGCGTCGTACGAAGTGGCCTCCTCCGGCGCCAGGATGTCGAGGGACTTGGGCCGGCTGGACTCCAAGAGACTGGTGTCGAGGAGCGGAGGCATGCCGTCGCCGCTGATCGAGTCGGGCCGTACGAGGGAGACCCGCTCGCAACCGGCCGCCAGCTGCTTGCCGTTGCCCGCCAGGAGCGCCGACTGACCGCCGTTGACCGGGTAGGAGTTGTAGCTCGTGAACTCCTCGGTGGAGGCCCCGTAGCCGCCGACGTAGGGGATTCCGGCGGCCTCCAGCGGGGCCATGAACGCCTGCCCGTGCCGGCTGTACGAGCCGACCACCGCCACCGCGTCCTGTTTGACCGCCTCGCGGGCACACCTTCCCGCGCCGAGCAGGGTGTCGCCCTCGTCGCAGGTGATCACGCGCAGTTCGTGCCCGTTGATGCCGCCCTCCGCGTTGACCCAGCGGGCGTACGCCTTCGCCATGGCCGAGACCCCCGCCATCGCGTGGGGGGAGCCGCTGGGCGAGCGCTCGGGGGACCAGGTCATCACGGTCACAGGCTCCTTGGAGCCGCCGGAGGAGCCCGGGAGCACGCCGCAGCCGGAGGTGAGCAGCGCCCCGGCGACAGCCGTGGCGGTGAGGTGTCGGAAGGGGCGGAGTGGGGTGAGGCGTCGCCGTCCGGTCATGGGCATGAACATTTCCGGCTCCGGGGTAACGCCGCTGTGTGCTGTGCGCAACACCCGGTGATGTCCAGGTGAATTACGGGGGGCCGTACGCACACGGGCAAAGGGAACGTACGATCGACCACCGTGCAGCAAGGTTCGGAGAACACTTCCCGTCGCGGCCGCCGCTCCTCCACCATGGGCGGCATGCCGCTCAATGACATGCCCTGGTGGCGCTGGCGCAGCAATGTGCGCTCGGCGCTGCACATGCTCTCCGACCCCGTCTTCCATCACGAGTGCTGGCTGACCGGCCGGGAAGGGTACGGCGACGTCACCGACGCCGTGTACCGCCTGGTCGAGGACACCTGGCTGGACAACTGGTCCGCCGAGAAGTACGTCGGCACGATCTTCCGCGACTCCGGCGAGGCCGCCCTCGTGGACGTGGCCGCGCTCCGGGTGCTCCGCATCATGCACCAGGTCGGAGCCGACGCCCCGGTGTCCGCCTATCTGGAGCACCACGGCTGGCCGGAGGCCGTACGGGCCGCACGCGACGCCCATGTGATGCTCGCCACGAACGACGGCGAGGACCCGGACACTCCGCCGCACTCGCTCGACGTGCTCCGCATCATGACCAGATCGGCCTGATGCGGGGCGGGTATGGCACCCTACGGGCATGACCGCGCCGCAGCCTGCCGATTCCGCCCCCGCCGCTGCCTCGGACGCCGAGTCCGAGCAGTACGTCCTCACGCTCTCCTGCCCTGACAAGAAGGGCATCGTGCACGCCGTGTCGAGCTACCTCTTCATGACCGGCTGCAATATCGAGGACAGTCAGCAGTTCGGGGACCACGACACCGGTCTGTTCTTCATGCGCGTCCACTTCACGGCGGACGCCGGAGTGACGGCCGACAGGCTGCGGGCCAGTTTCGCCGCCATCGGGGACGCGTTCCGGATGGACTGGCAGATCCACCGTTCCTCGGACCGGATGCGGATCGTCCTCATGGTCAGCAAGTTCGGGCACTGCCTCAACGACCTGCTGTTCCGCTCCGGCAGCGGTGCGCTGCCCGTCGAGATCGCGGCCGTCGTCTCCAACCACACGGACTTCGAGGAACTCGTCGGCTCGTACGGTGTGCCCTTCCGTCACATCCCGGTGACCAGGGACACCAAGGCGGACGCAGAGGCGCAGCTGCTGGAGCTGGTGCGCGAGGAGGACGTCGAGCTGGTCGTCCTCGCCCGTTACATGCAGGTGCTCTCGGACGACCTCTGCAAGCAGCTGAGCGGCCGGATCATCAACATCCACCACTCGTTCCTGCCGAGCTTCAAGGGCGCGAAGCCTTATCACCAGGCGCATGCGCGCGGTGTGAAGCTGATCGGCGCGACCGCGCACTATGTGACGGCCGACCTCGACGAGGGGCCGATCATCGAGCAGGAGGTCGAGCGCGTCGGCCACGGTGTCACGCCGGACCAGCTGGTCGCCGTGGGCCGCGATGTGGAGTGCCAGGCGCTGGCGCGTGCGGTGAAGTGGCACGCGGAGCGGCGCATCCTGCTGAACGGCCGCCGCACGGTGGTCTTCCCGTAAGGTCCGGCAGGTCCCGCCGGCCCCGGCCGCTACAGGCGGCTCAGGGCCGCGGCCGCGAAGAGCACGTCGCGGATCGCCCCGCGGTCCCCTTCCTGGCCCGCCGCCGCTTCCACCGGTGAGATGTGGCCCGCGACGAGCTGGCAGAACTCCACGCCGTCGAGCGCCACCTGCGCCACCGTGTGGTCGGGGGAACCGACCGCTGCGGGTGAGTCAAGCGCGATGTACCAGTCACCGCCCCCGAGGCCCTCGACCTCCAGATGGAGCGAGCGGCCCGGCGAACCGGCCGTGACGTAGTGCCGGGCCGGTCCCGCGAGGCCCGAGCGGCGGCGCTCGGCGAGCACGGCCGGCAGCATCCGCGCGGAGAGGTCGATCATCCGGTGCAGATGCGCCGGGGACGGGGCCTCGTACGGATAGTCCACCGCGGCCGCGATATCGCCCCCGTGCACCCAGCACTCGAAGGCCCGTTCGAGCATGGAGTCCTGGAGTGGGAGGGCGAAGTCACCGTACGAGACGGAGCGTTCCGCCACGCCGCGGCCGGCGAAGGACACCGTGCGGATGAGGGTGTGACTCTGATCGCGCCAGGGCTCGCGCACGGTCCGGGTCAACGGCCGATAAGCGGCTGCCCAGTATGTTTCGGTTCGCTCGACGGGCAACTGGGGCAGCTCACCGCTGCCGAGCGGGTCTTCGAGGCCGAGAGCCGTGGAGATCAGGCCGTCGACGGTCATCAGATGCCCTATCACTCCGGCCACCGTCGTCTTCCGGTTGACCGCGCGCTCGCCCTCGAACCACCTCAGCCGGACAGGGGCGTGCCATTCCGCATCGCCGATGTCGCTGAGCAGGGCGTCGAGCCGGGCCGTCTCCGCGTCGTACGGAGCGGCCCAGGAGGGCACCGGGATCTTGGCGGGACGGCGGCCCAGGCAGCCTTCGATGACCCGGGAGCGGAGCAGCGGGTCGAGGTCCAGACTGCGGTCCGTGTGCAGGAGGCCCACCGCGTCGCGCAGCCGCAGGGCCTCGCCCGCGCAGGGTGCGCACCCGGTGAGGTGCTCCTCGACGGCCGCCGCCTCCTCGGCGGAGCAGGCGGCCAGGGCCCAGGCGCCCAGCAGAGCCTTGAGGACCCGGTGGGTGAGGGCGGGCGCGGGCGGTGGTGCCACGGGGGATTCCGGTTCCGGTTCGGGTGTCGGCGCTGGTGCGTGCTCGTCGGTGGCGGTGGTGTCTTCGGCGTCGGTTGTGCCGGTGGCGGCGGAGGTGTCCTCGACGTCCGCGGTGGGGGTGGCGGGGGCGACGGGCGGCTGGGGGAGCGGGGGTACGGAGGTCGGGAGGCCGAAGTCGTCGGCGGCGGCGCGGGGGCCCGGTATGCGCCGGGCGCCCCGCACCTCCTCGTTGCGCACCTCCTCGTCGCGCCCCTCCTCGTCGCGCCCCTCGCCCTCGCGTCCCTCGCCGTCGTGACCGTTGCCGTCGCCGCTCACAGGGACCGTCCGTATCCGGGCGGGGAGGACCCCTCCAGCGGACGGGTGTTCGCGGTGGAGAGCAGCTGGAGGCCGAGCCGCAGCCGCCGCCTGGCCTCGTCCTCGGTGACTCCGAGGTCGGCGGCGGTCTGGCGGTAGTCCCGGCGCTGGACGTACGCGAGCTCCAGGGCGGCGCGCAGCGGCGCGGGCATCGAGGCCACGATGTAGTCGGCGCGGGCCGACGCGGTGGCCCTGCGGACCCGCTCCTCCAGGTCCTCGGGACCCGGTGCGTCATCGTCGCCCTCTGCGGCCCTGTACGGAGAGGTCTCCGCGTCGCGCAGACGCCGCACGGACTGGCGGTGGGTGAGCCTGGCCACCCAGGACCTCATCGAACCCTGCTTCGGGTCGTACGCGTCCGGGTTCTCCCAGACGTAACCGAACACCTCGCGGGTCACCAGGTCGGCGGCGTCCTCGTCGTCCAGCATCCGGTGGGCCTGGCTGTGGACGAGCGAGGCGAAGCGGTCGTAGAGCTCGCCGAGCGCCGCCGCCTCGCCACGTGCCAGCCGCTGCTGCATCCTGCGGTCCCAGCGGGGTGGTGCGTCCTTTGCCATGAATCCCCCAGCCCTGTACCCCTCGTCACGTCGAATGTAGTCGCGTGCACCGTCCGGGACGTGGCTTTGCACCAAGTAAGACCAAGTACGCCCCCGGAACGGCGCCGGATGATAGGGAAACTGCCCCCGCTCCGCGTTTCGTGGTGGTAGAGATGGGCAGCCGCGGTAAGGAACGCAAACTTCCGGATCGCCGGGCTCCGCTGAACGAGAGGTCCAGTCGCGTGACGCTGAAGGTGGACGAAATCGAGCAGGGTGCGTGGACCGTGCTGCGCATACGCGGCGAGCTCGATCTCGTGAGCTCACCCGTCGTACGCCAGTCCGTCCACGAGGCGGTGGCCGAGGGACAGCACGATGTGGTGCTCGATCTCACGGGGGTGTTCTTCTGCGACTCCAGCGGCGTCGGCGTGCTGATCGCCTCCCGCCGCCTGATGAAGTCCTGCGGAGGCCGGCTGCGGCTGGTCCTCCCGGCCCGTGGCGCGGAGGACGGCTCCCACGTCAACAAGGTGCTCGGAGCGCTGGGAGTGCGCCGGCTCTTCGAGGTCTACCCCGACGCAGCCTCGGCGGTCCTGGACGAAGCACACCCGCTCTCGGCGTGACCCGTCGAATCAGGACCATGTTGTAACACCGGTAGCCGGCGATAGTGACATGTCGTGCCCGTGGGCGTCGTACGCTCCCCGCATGGACAGCGCAGAGTACGAGCGCGAGATCGCGCACCGGTTCGCCGCCTTCGACCAGGACGGCAACGGCTATATCGATCGCGCCGATTTCAACGCCGCAGCGGCCCGGCTGCTCAAGGAGTTCGGTACGACCGCCCGATGCGACAAGGGACAGGCGCTCTACACCGGCGCCGAGGCCTTCTGGCAGGGCATGGCGGGTATCGCGGATGTGGACGGGGACCAGCGGGTCACCCGTGAGGAGTTCATCGGCGGGGCGGTGAAGCGGCTGCGCGACAACCCCGAGCGCTTCGCGGAGATCGCCCGGCCCTTCCTGCGCGCGGCGATCGCCGTCGCCGACAACGAGAACGACGGGGCCGCCTCGGTGGCGGCCGTCGAGCGGGCACTGCGGGTGCTGGGCGCGGATGCCGGGACCGCGAGTGCCGCCGCGGCGCAGCTGGACACCGACCGGGACGGGCGGGTCGCGGAGGCGGAAGCGGTCGGCGCGTTCGCGGCGTACTTCACGGTGATCCTGCCGGACGCGTAGGGGGCGTTCGCGGGCAGGCGCTTCGCACCCTCCACGGGAGCGGCTGGGCGGGAGATCCGAGATTCTTCCGCCCCACCCTGCGACCGGATGAGAGCACACGCCCGGGAGATCTGGGCGTTCCTGTGGGCTCCCCTCGAAGGGCGCCGCTCACAGCAAGAGGTCCCCGGCTCTCTGCGGCACGCCCCGCAGGTGGCGATCGGCGGCCACCATCGCCACGAGGAGCCCAAGGCCCTCGCTCGGCGGAAGCAGGCTCTCCACGACGGCTTCGCGCATGAGGTCGACGGTGTCCTTGACACAGATGCCCTTGCGCCGCGCGTAGCGGCCCGCCTCTCCGTCATCCGTGATCCACACGGAGTTCGTGAACTCGGCGCGCTGCTCGATGACGACCAGGGTCTCGGCTTCACCCAGGTGCTGCAGGGGCCGGGACGGAGATCCGGCGAAGACCACTCGGCGTACACGGTCCACCAGTGCCGTTTCGGCCGGGTCGTCGATCTCGATGGGGGCGCCGAGCCAGCCGTCGTCCGTCACCTGGCGAAGCTTGGGCAGGTGCCGGACCGACTGTTCTGCCTCTGCCGCGACCGCCTCGGTCCAGCGGCCGCGGCCGTCGAGGACCTTCTCCAGCAGGCTCAGACGATCGACAGCCGCGAAGTTGCACAGGACGGTGTTGTCGGGGAACCAGTGGTGTCGCGTCATGGCTGGAAGACCAGGTCCCCTTCTTCCACGTCTGCGGCGGTGGAAGCCGCCACGTCCTGCGGGTCGGGCTCAAGCGCCGCGCGAAGCTCGCCGACATCCCAGCCGGTGTAGGCGGCCAGCGGGCGCAGTGTGGTCTCGCCGGCGAGGTAACCCTCGTACAACAACTGACTGGGCCGGAAAGGCAGCCGCACGGCTTGCGACCACGCGGCGGCTGCCGCGTAGGCGTCACTCCGCCCCGTGAGCAGGTGGCAGGTCTCCGTGGTGATCCCGCGCAGTCTGCTCCTCGTCCTCGGGTCGATGAAGCCCAGTTGTGCGAGGCGGGCGCCGAGAGCACTCGGTGACACCTTGAAGCGCACGACCAGTGGCCTGAGTTCCTCGTCCGTGAGCTCGTGTCCCGCCACCGCGGCGGTGATCTCGCTCCGGGGCATGAGGAAATTCGCCGCGAACACATTGGCACGAATCTCCGACAGATCCTTCTGGTGCCCTGGCGACAGGTGAGTCTCCGTGAGGAAATCCTGCGCGTCCCGGGCCAGGATGTGGCCGAGCTCGTGCGCGAGGGTGAAGCGCTGGCGCGTAGGAACCGGCGTCCGGTCGATCATGATGAGCCGGAACCCGTCCGCCTGCCAGGCCGCGCCGTCGATGCCGTCAGGCAGGCCGATCTTTGCCACGTCGACACCGAAGGCGCTCTCCAGGGCTTGGACGAGCTCGGAGGTCTCAAGATCACTGATGGATGGTGAGCCCAGGGCTGTCAGTCGGTCGAGGGAGTCCTCGGCGAGGGCCGCGCCCTGATCGACATAGCGGTCCAGTTCGGTCCGGACCGTCAAAAGCTCAGGCAACTCGGGTGATCGGCCGAGGAGTGCCAGCACCTCATGAGCCGATGTAAATCGTTCCACGAGGTCTTTCAGTCCGGTGCGGGCCTCGTCCTCGACTGTCGACGAGCTGGCGCGGGCCGCGAAGGAAGGGCGAAGAGGCTCACGCCCCGTCAGCAACCAGTCGACGGTGGTGCTGCCGAACTCCGCGATCCGGGCGAGGTCGAGGGAGGTGAACCGGCGAATGCCGTTGAGGGATTTGGACAGCTTGTCGGGGGCCAGTCCTATCGTCTCCGCGAACGCGGCCTGGCTGACCGAGGCGGCGTCCATGACTTTCCGTACGCGATCGGTCACAGTTTCGGTCATGAGGGCAGCCTAAAGCCGTGATGCGAAAATCGCAACGCTGTGGGTGCTGTGGGTGCTGCGAGTCTGTGGTGCCCTCCGACCTGCGGTAGGCGCAATCCGGGCTGGGTGACGCGGCGGGGGATGCCGAGCTGGGTGAAGACCGAGGGGGCCCCGGGGCGCGATGAGGAGACAGGCCAGGAACCAGCGCCGCCAGTTCGTCGATCCTCTGCTCCAGCACGGCCGGATCCTCAACTCCCTCAAGCGCCCGGTCCACGGTGTCGAAGTCCGGGTCGCCCCAGGTCGGCCTTGGATCGATGCCACCAGGCGGGAGCCCGGACCCGGCTGCGCGTTGGCCGGATGTAGATCCCGTGCACGAGTCCCACGGGTCCACTGGCGGCGAGTTCCAGGGCCGCTGTCCGGGCCCGGCCGAGTGCCGTCGGGGCGAGCGGGCCGTTCATGCCCGGGCTCGCAGGGCTTCGGCCTCTTCGCGGGCGATCAAGTGCTCCGGCGTGAGCTTCAGCCACACCGAGGCGCCAGTGTCATGCTGCAAACAGCGGAACACCCTGTCTGGGCGGCAAGGCGGAGCACCCCTGCCCGATTGGCGATACGTCCGATACGTACGTAACACGAGTCCTCGGTGAACTTGACGGTCGCCCGCACGGTGCGACCGGTGGGTGGAAAGATGGTGGGCGGTCGGCCTCCGGGCGATAGCTGGTGCTGGCCGGCCCCGGCCATGTGGAGGTGCGAGCTCCGGCAGGGGCCGTTCTGTTGTTCCGATAAAGCGGAGATGCTTTCCCCCGATCGCCATGTTCAGAGTACTCTAGACAGGCGGTGATGGTGAGGCACTCCGAGAAGGGGAGCCGCCGTGTCGAGTGAGGAGGTCCAACGCGTGACCGATGCGATCGACGCTCTGGGCGAAGTCGCCGACCCGAAACAACGGGCCGGCGACCTGTCCGAGTTGCTGGACAAGTGGCCAGAGCAGCACGCGCGAGTACGGGCCATGCGCAGGACGGCGTTCGAGGAACTGAACGAGCAAGGGATGACGTACCGGCAGATCGCTGCCGAGTTCCAGCTCAGCGTGGCACGGGTCGGCCAGATCATGACTGGTGTGACGAACCCCAGGACGCAGAAGAATCCGCCGCCGAAGAAGCGCGCGACGGGGAAGGCCGACGACTCGTCGGCTGAATGATCGGTACGGCCGGAGCGGTGTAGGAGCCGCCCCGGCCGCGAATACCAGCGGGCCGATACCCCGCCGAACTGAACCCACCCATGTGAAGAGAAGGATTCGTCGTGAATCGTACGACCGTGAACTGCGCGGTGACCACTCCCGCGCCCTTGGGCGAGCTCTGTCCCGCCCTGCCGCCCTGCCGTCCGTAGCGGCTCTCCCCTGATCGTTCTCCGGCTAGTTCGCCGCGGCCCGGTTCGGCCGCCCTTCCCGTAACGGACTCTTGATGCGTCGCACCATCGGCGCGGCTTCGCGCCGCGCTTCTTCGTCATGCCCGGATCCGGCGCGGGCCCCCGTTCCTCGCGCCTCGCAGGAGGTTGACTCGACCACCGCCCGGCATGCGCGGCCCTCGGCGTGGCTGCGTGCGGTGGTGTGGCTGGTCGATGCCGGTCTGCACAGGCATGCGGGCGAGACGACGTTGACCGTGGCCCGGGACCTCGCCGGGCGGATGGACTACCGGCTCGGGTTCGTGCTGTACGACCTGGAGGGCCGGCCTTGTGCACATCTCTCGCCGGACTCCGGAGTGCCTCGGGCACCTGGCTGCGTGGGTCGGTCTGTAGGGGCACTCACACCCTGGCCTGCTGATGCTCACGAAACTGTGAGCGCTGCGCTCTTTCCTGGCTGACACGCTGGTTTCACCTAATCAGCGAGGAGCCGGGGACCTGAATGACCGTGAGGGATTTACCGCCAGTCAGTGAGCTGTCGGAGCAGCAGCAACGCGGTTGGTGTTGCGTCTGGTGCAGGACGCCCCTTGGGATCGGCCCGGCTACGGACCTCGGTGAGCAGCGTGTGAAGCCTGCGACCGGGGCCGCGTACTCGTGGTTCCCCCGGGAGTGCCCGGACGTACGGGACTGCGCTCGGCGGGTGGCCCGGTGATCGCAATGGGCGAGCGGCCGGCGGAACGGCCGCGGGCCGCGTACCGGTCTCCGGAGTGCCGGACGGCCGCGGCCGCCGCGTGGGCAGACGGGCACCGGTACTGCCCCGGACCGCACACCGTCACCGTCGGCGGGCGCGTGATCGAGCGGCTGTGCTGTGCCTGCCTCTGTCACCGGGAGGAAACGTGACCACGCCCCCGCCCGACCAGGACGGCGCCCCCGAGCCTCAGCGGAGCCCGGTCCTGGAGAACCTGATCTGGCTCCAGCGGACCCGGGCGGACCGGCTGGCCGCGGCACGGCGCGAACGCTGAGGGCGGCCCGGGGCGGGCTGCTCAGGCGAACCGCTCCCGCAGCTTGTACTTCAGCACCTTGCGCAGCGCCTCGTTACGGGGCAGCGCCTCCAGTACTTCCAGTTGTTCCGGCAGCTTGTGCGTGGACAGGCCCTCGGCGCGGAGGAAGCCGGCGATCTCCGCCAGGGTCAGCGGTGCGGCTCCGGGGGGCTGTTCGATCACCGCGCAGACCCGTTCGCCGCGGTCCGGGTCCGGCAGGCCGATCACCGCGGCGTCGGCCACGTCGGGGTGGGTGTGCAGGAGGTCCTCTATCTCCTTGGCGGAGATGTTCTCGCCCTTGCGGATGATGATGTCCTTGATCCTGCCGGTGAGGGTGAGGTGTCCGGTGTCCTGTACGTGGCCGATGTCGCCCGTGATCAGGAAGCCGTCGGGGTCGAAGGCCGGTGTCGCCGCGTTCAGATAGCCCTGGCAGACGGCCTCGCCGCGCAGCCGTATCTCGCCGTCCGTGCCGTGGGGGAGAGGTTTGCCCTCCTCGTCGGTGATCCGTACCTCCATACCGGCGGGCGGGCGGCCCTCCGTCGTGGCGAGGTTCTCCGCCGTGTCGTCCGGCGAGCCCATGGTGATCATGGGGACCTCGGTCATGCCGTAGCCGTGAGTCAGCTGGACGCCCATCTCCCGTACGACCTCGTGGTAGAGCTCGGGCGGTTTCGGTGCCCCGCCGCCCGCGAGCAGGCGCAGGGTGGGGACCAGGGGATGGGCGGGGTCCTTGCGCTGTTCGGTCAGGAACATCGAGTAGAACGCCGTGGAGCCACCGGCCACCGTCACCCCGTGGCGCCGGTAGTCGGCGAGTGCGCCGGGCAGGGCGAACTGCTCGAAGAGCACGGCGGGGAAACCGTGGAGCAGCAGCATCACCGCGTAGTCGGGGCCCCCGATGTGGGCGAACGGGAACGCGATCGAGCCGATGTCGTCCGGTGTGGGGCGCAGTGCGTGGGCCAGGCAGGAGCCGCCCGCGATGAGGCTGCGGTCGGTGTGCAGGACGCCCTTGGGGTCGGAGGTCGTGCCCGAGGTCCAGTAGATCCAGCGGGGCGCCGTGCCGTCGGTGGGGGGTGGGGGCAGTACGGCCGGGTCGCCGTCGGGGAGTGCTGCGTATGCCTCGAAGACGTGGGGTGGTGGGTGGGGGAGTCGCGCTGAGAGGCGGTGCGCCATTTCCGTGTGGTCGAAGGCGCGCCAGGTGCCTGGGACGGCGAAGAACCCGGCCTTCGACTCGCGGAGCGCGAAGCCCACCTCGCGGTCCCGGTAGAAGGGGATCACCGGGCTCTGCACGGCTCCGACGCGGGTGAGCGCGAAGGAGAGCAGCACGGTCTCGATACGGGTGGGCAGCTGCCAGGCGACGACACTGCCGGGGCGTACGCCGAGTCCGTACAGGCCTGCCGCGACGCGTTCGCAGCGGTCCCGGAGCTCGCCGAAGGTCAGGGTGCGGTCGCCCTGGAGGAGCACCGGGCGGTCCGGGGTGAGGGCGGCCCTGCGCTCGATCAGTTCCCAGAAGGTGCGGGAGGCGCCCAGGGCGTGTGCGGTGTCGGTCACGTCGGTCCCCTCGTAGCTGACGATTAGTCAGATAGTGCGGAGAGCGTAGGACTCCGCGGCTTGTCGGTCCAGGGGTGCGGGGCTAGCCTGAGGGCCGTCACTGAATCTGACGGGTCATCAGATACGCGCGGAGTGCGCCGAAGAAGGGGACACCATGACGGAACTGCCTCGGATCGTCAGCGTCGACGACCATGTGATCGAGCCGCCGCACCTCTTCTCGACCTGGCTGCCCGCCAGATACCGCGAACGCGGTCCGCAGCCGCTCACCGCGGGCATCGGTGAGCTGGCGTACACGGGTGGCAGGTACGTCATCACGATGGACCCGGAAGGACCGCCCACCGACTGGTGGATCTACGAGGACCTGAAGTTCCCGTACAAGCGCAACATCGCTGCGGTCGGTTTCGACCGTGACGACATGACGCTGGAAGGCATCACGCGGGCGGAGATGCGGCGGGGGTGCTGGGACCCGGCGGAGCGGCTCAAGGACATGGACCTCAACCATGTCGAGGCCAGCCTCTGCTTCCCGACCTTCCCGCGCTTCTGCGGCCAGACGTTCGCCGAGGCGCACGACAAGGAGGTGGCGCTCGCCTGCGTCCGCGCCTACAACGACTGGATGGTGGAGGAGTGGTGCGGTGACAGCGGCGGGCGGCTGATTCCGCTCTGCATCATCCCGCTCTGGGACATCGGGCTCGCTGTGGCGGAGATCCGGCGCAACGCAGCCCGCGGGGTGCGGGCGGTGACCTTCTCGGAGATCCCCACACATCTGGGACTGCCGTCGATCCACACCGGCTACTGGGACCCGTTCTTCGCGGTCTGCCAGGAGACCGGCACGGTCGTGAACATGCACATCGGGTCCAGCTCCCAGATGCCCGCCGCCTCCCCCGACGCCCCTCCGGCGGTGCAGGCGGCGCTCTCCTTCAACAACGCGATGGCCTCGATGATGGACTTCCTGTTCAGCGGGGTGCTGGTGAAGTTCCCGACGCTGAAACTGGCGTACAGCGAGGGCCAGATGGGGTGGATCCCGTACGCGCTCGAACGCGCCGACGACGTGTGGGAGGAGCACCGGGCGTGGGGCGGGGTACGCGATCTGATTCCCGAGCCGCCGTCCTCCTACTACTACCGGCAGATGTTCTGCTGCTTCTTCCGCGACAAGCACGGGGTGGCGTCCCTGGATGTGGTGGGGCGCGACAACGCCACCTTCGAGACGGACTACCCGCACGTCGACTCGACCTTCCCCCACACCAAGGAGGTCGCGCTCGACCACGTCAAGGGACTGGACGACGAGACCGTCTACAAACTGATGCGCGGAAACGCCATCCGGATGCTGGGTCTGGACCTCGACCGGTGACCGATCTGTCGTACAGCGAGGAGGAGGACGAGTTCCGGGCGCGGTTGCGGGAGTGGCTCGCCGGGGTGCTCCCCGGGCTGCCCCCCAAGCCGTCGCCGGACGACTGGCCGGGGCGGCGGGCGTACGACGCGGCCTGGCAGCGGATGCTGTACGACGCCGGGTACGCGGGACTGCACTGGCCCGTCGACGCGGGGGGACAGGGGGCGACGCCGACCCGGCAGCTGATCTTCCTGGAGGAGACGGAGAAGGCCGGGGCCCCCTATGTCGGGGCCAACTTCGTCGGTCTGCTGCACGCCGGGCCGACCGTGGCGGCGGAGGGGACAGCGGAGCAGCGGGCCCGCTGGCTGCCACCGGTGCTGCGGGGCGAGGAGATCTGGTGCCAGGGCTTCTCCGAACCGGAGGCGGGTTCGGACCTGGCGGCACTGCGGACCCGCGCGGTGCGCGACGGCAGTCACTACGTGGTCAGCGGCCAGAAGATCTGGACCTCGCACGCGGAGGTCGCAGACTGGTGCGAGCTGCTGGTGCGCACGGACCCGCGGGCGCCGAAGCACCGGGGGATCAGCTGGCTCGCGATGCCCATGGACGCGCCGGGCGTGACCGTGCGGCCTCTGCGGACGCTCGCCGGATCGACGGAGTTCGCGGAGATGTTCCTCGACGAGGTCCGGGTGCCGGTCGCCAACCGGGTGGGGCAGGAGAACGACGGCTGGCGCGTGACGATGGTGACGCTGTCCTTCGAGCGGGGGACGGCCTTCGTCGGAGAGGTCGTCGCCTGTCGGCGCACGCTGGCGGCCCTGGCCGGTGAGGCCCGGGCGACGGGGCGGTGGGACGACGCCGTACTGCGCCGGAGGCTCGGCCGGCTGAACGCCGAGTTCCGGGCGCTGTGGCGGCTCACCCAGTGGAACGTCAGCGAGGCGGAGCGCAGTGGCGGTGTGCCGGGCGCCGGCGGCTCCGTGTTCAAGCTGCGCTACTCGCAGGCACGTCAGGAGCTGTACGAGGCGGCGGCCGAGGTGCTGGGTGCGGACGCCTGCGATCTCGACCGCGAATGGGTGCTGGACCGGCTGTCCTCGCTGTCGTACACCATCGCCGCGGGGACCTCGCAGATTCAGCGGAACATCGTCGCCGAGCGGCTGCTCGGCCTGCCTAAGGGGCGCTGAGCGACTGTGGACTTCTCGCTTTCGGAGGACCAGCGGGCCCTGCGCGCGGGGATGCGGGAGCTGCTGGCGGGGCGGTTCGGCAGGGAGCGGATGCGGGCCGCGGTGGAGAGCGGGGGAGGTGTCGACCGGGGGCTGTGGGCGGAGCTGGGGGCGGCCGGATTCTTCGCGCTGCGGCTGCCGGAGGCCGAGGGCGGAGTAGGGCTCGGGCTGCCGGAATCCGTGCTGCTGTTCGAGGAGGCGGGGCGGGTGCTGCTGCCGGGGCCGCTGGTCGCCACGCACCTGGCCGCGGGGGTGGTGAAGGGGGCCGCGGAGGGGCGGGCCGTGGTCACCGTGCTGGACCGGGGCGGTCCGGTCCAGGACCTCGGGGACGCGGATGCCCTGCTGGTGCTGGGTGAGGTGGTGTCCCTGGCCGCGCCGGACTCCGCGCGGGGGGCGGTTGCCGTGCGGTCCGTCGACCCGCTCACGGCGCTGCTGCGCCCCGTCCGGCCCGTGGTGGGTGCGGAGCCGCTGCCCGCGATGAGCGGGGGGACTCTGCGGTACGAAGGCGCACTGCTCACCGCCGCCGAACAGCTCGGCAGTGCGGCCCGGACCCTGGAGGCGGCGGTACAACACGCCCGTGGGCGCGAACAGTTCGGAGTGGCGATCGGCTCCTTCCAGGCGGTCAAACATCTTTGCGCCCAGATGCTGGTCCGTACGGAACTGGCCCGCGCGGCCGTGTACGCGGCGGCCGTGACCGGGGACCCGGCCGAGACGGCGGGCGCCAAACTGCTGGCCGACGAGGCCGCCGTGGCCAACGCCCGGGACTGTCTCCAGGTGCACGGCGGTATGGGCTTCACCTGGGAGGCAGACGTCCATCTGCATCTGAAGCGGGCGTGGCTTCGTTCCGGAAGGTGGCTGACGGCGGCCGAAGCGGAAGAGGCTCTGGCGAGCGATCTGGGGGCCGGGGAGGGGGCGGAGCGGGGCTGAAGCGCCCAGAGGTGGATCACGGCCGGGCTTTGGGGTGGGCTGTCACGCAGTGCAGTCGGTCGGCGTCGATACCGGGTTGTGTCCTTTGCGTGATTCGTCACCGGCCGGAGTCGGCGCCGAGCTCAGGTACGCTCCGTTGGATGCGAGTGGTTCTGGAACCGGAGGATCCGGGGGTTGCCTGTGCGGCGACTCCGGTTCGGGTGCGGTGCCCTGCTCGCGGTACGAGGAGCTGCGCCGGACCTGGCCGGGAAGCGATTCCCCCGGTGCCGGTGCGCTCTTGTTCGACTCTCCGCAATGTGCGTCGCACAGTATGCAGCACGCGTACTCCTTCGCGCTGGAATATGCCCGAAGCGCTTGTTGCGGTGACTGTACGTCAACCATGCTGTCTCCCAGGGGAATCACGTTCCGTGACCCTGAGGAGACGCGAGGCGATGTGTCCGCCGGTTCGGATGGTGTGAGCGGTGCAGGTGCTTCAGGTTCAGCTGGAGGTCGGGCCGGATCCCGCGGAAGTGGGACGGGCTCGCAGATGGGCGCGGTCGAGGCTGGTCGGGTCCGGAATAGGAGATGACGAGCCGCTCGCGGAGACGCTCATTCTGCTGATCTCGGAGCTGGTCACCAACGCGGTCGTCCACACCGGCTGTCCGGCCGTGCTGCGGATGCTGTTCGGCTCGGCCGGGGCGGTCGGGACGGTCCGCGTCGAGGTTGCCGACGCCAGCGGCTGTCCGCCGCGGCCCCGGCACGCTGAGGGCGAGGACACCAACGGGCGCGGCCTGGAGCTGGTGGACGGCCTCGCGGACCGCTGGGGCTGGCAGCCCGAAGGCGCCGGGAAGCAGATCTGGTGCGAGGTCGACGGCGGCATCCCGCTGCCGACCCCGGCCACGGTGGTCTCGGCGGGACCCGTGGTGGTCCAGGCAGCGCCGTTCGGCGTTCACAGGACGGCGACCGGGGCGACGGGAGCACCGGTGGCGCCGGCGAAAGGCTCGGGCATCGCACAGAGCAGGAACGCGTAACGCTTGTCCTGCGCACACGCTGTGGACAGGGTTTCGAGATTCCAGTTCTGACCCTGGAGCATGCCCATCTCGACGAGGTCGAGGGCGTGCACCGGCATCCACAGGTCCTCGATCTCCGGCGGGAAGATCTCGAAGGTCAGGGTGTCGTCGGCCACCGCGGCGACGTCCCGCGCGTGGAACCACTCGGGTGTGCGTACCGAGAGGCCAGGTGACGGATAGGCGTACGCGTTCTTGTCACCCGCCAGATACACCTGGATCTGCCCCGTCCGTACGAGCACGATGTCTCCGGGTCCGACCCGGACGCCCGCGAACTCCTCCGCCGCGTCCAAATCCTCGGGCGTCACGGCGTGGTCGCCCGGCAGCCGCTCGACGCCGTGGGTGCGGGCAACGTCCAGCAGGACCCCGCGTGAGACGAGCGGCGGTGCGGTGGCGATCGAGCTGAACTGTGCGCCGCCGTGCGCGGTGACGGTGCCGGCGGGGCGCCCGTTGTAGATCCTTCCGCCGTGCGAGGCGTGGGTGAGGGCGTCCCAGTGGGTGGCCGCCTGGAGGCCCATGGTCACGGCGTCGTCGCTGATGGCGACGGTTCCCGGGCCGAAGATCTCCTGGTTGATCTGAACCATCGTGTGGAGCGGGTTGACCCGCCCCGGGATGAGTCCGCTCTGCACGCCGTCCTGCTGGAGCGGGAGCGCGAGCGGTATCCGGCGGCCCGTCCGGACGGTGGCCGCGGCCTCCCGTACGACTGCGGCGGTGATCAGGTTGAGGGTGCCGATCTCGTCGTCGGCGCCCCAGCGGCCCCAGTTGTTCACCCGCTTCGCGAGGGCGTGGAACTCGGGGGGCAAGGACATGACGGCCTCCTGGGGCTTGTGCCGGAGCATCCGACTACCCGTAAAATCTAACGGTCCGTCAGAAACCGCGGGAAGGGGCCGGGCATGGGGAACTTCTTGGCAGGGAAAGTGGTCGCCGTCACGGGGGCGGGCCGGGGCATCGGGAGGGCGGTAGCCCTCGCGGCCGCCGCCGATGGGGCGAGGGTCGTCGTCAACGACTACGGGGTCTCCGTCGAGGGCGGCGAACCGACGAGCGAGATCGCCGGGTCCGTCGTCGAGGAGATCGAGGCCGCCGGCGGGGAAGCGGTGGCGGTCGCCGACGACATCTCCACCATGGCGGGCGGCCGGCGGATCGTGGACACCGCCCTCGCGCGGTACGGGCGCATCGACGGGGTCGTGTGCGTGGCCGGGATCCTGCGGGAACGGATGCTGTTCAACATGTCGGAGGAGGAGTGGGACCCGGTGGTCGCCACGCACCTCAAGGGCACGTTCACGGTGTTCCGCGCGGCGTCGGCGGTGATGCGGAAGCAGGAGGGCGGCGGCACTCTGATCGGCTTCACCAGCGGCAACCACCAGGGGAGCGTGGCCCAGGCCAACTACAGCGCGGCGAAGGGCGGGGTCATCTCGCTGGTACGGAGCGCGGCGCTCGGCCTGCACAGGTACGGGGTCACGGCGAACGCCGTCGCGCCGGTCGCGCGGACCCGGATGTCCGCGAACGTCCCCATGGAGCTCAAGGAGATCGGGGAGCCGGAGGACGTGGCGGCCCTGGTCGTCTACCTGCTGAGCGAACGGGCGCGCGCGGAGGGGATCACCGGGCAGGTGTACACGGTGGCCGGCCCCAAGATCGCGGTGTGGGCCCAGCCGAGGGAGTTGCGGGCGGCGTACGCGGAGGGGGCGTGGACGCCGGAGCGCATCGCGGACTTCCTGCCGGGGACGGTGGGGGTGGATCCGATGCCGATGCTGGAGCGGTTGGGGGAGATGGCGGCGGCCGCGGCGGCGGGAGCGCGGCCGAACGGGTGACCCCGGGGCGCGGCCCTGGCCCGTGGTCCCGGCCCCTGCCCTCAAGCGCCGGCCGGGCTCAAAGGACGGCCGCCGGCCGGGCCGGGGGCCGGGCTTGGCTCGGGGAGTCACCTCAGGCCTCTCCGGCGGTTGAGGAGCGGGGGTTCCGGGGCGGAGCCTTCGAAAGGACCCGCACGACGACGAACAGGAGCCGCACCGTGGACTTCCGCTTCGGGCCCGAGGACGACGCGTTCCGGGCGCAGGCCCGCGCCTGGCTGGGCGCTCGTACGGGGGAGCGCACCGGCCGGGACTGGGAGCGCGAGCTCGGACAGGACGGCTGGATCGGGCTCGGGTGGGAGGACACCGGAGGGCCCGGCTACGGCAACCGGCACGCGAGCCCCGCCCAGCAGGTCGTCTGGGCCGAGGAGTACGCCCGCGCCGCGGCCCCCGCCCGCGTCGGTCACATCGGCGAGAACCTGCTCGCCCCCACACTGATCGCGTACGGCACCGAGGAGCAGCGGAACCGCTACCTGCCCCCCGTCGCCCGCGGCGAGGCGCTCTGGTGCCAGGGGTACAGCGAACCGGGCGCCGGCTCCGACCTGGCCGCGGTCCGTACGGCCGCCGTACGGGACACCCGGCGTGGCGGGTACACCGTCACCGGTCAGAAGATCTGGACCTCGCTCGCAGCCGACGCCGACTGGTGCTTCGTCCTCGCGCGTACGGACCCCCGTTCCGCCCGCCACCACGGGCTGTCGTTCCTCCTCGTGGACATGGACCAGCCGGGCCGCGTCGACGTGCGGCCGATCCGCCAGATGTCGGGGACCAGTGAGTTCAACGAGGTCTTCTTCGACGGGGCGGCCGCCGTGGAGGCCGTGGGCGGCGAGGGCAACGGCTGGACCGTCGCCCTGGGCCTCCTCGCCCTGGAGCGCGGCGTCTCCACCCTCGTCCAGCAGATCGGCTTCGCCGCCGAACTCGACCGGGTCGTCCGGGCCGCCGTCGACGGCGGCGCCGTCACCGATCCCGTCCTGCGCGCCCGTCTCGTCACCCAGTGGGCCGAGCTGAAGACCATGCGGTGGAACGCCCTGCGCACCCTCGGCGGTACGGGCGGCCCCGGCGCCCCCAGCGTGGCCAAGCTGCTCTGGGGCGGCTGGCACCAGCGGCTCGGTGAGCTGGCGGTCGAGGTCCGGGGGGCGGCCGGTGCCGTCGGGCCGCGGGCCTGGACGCCGGAGTCCCCGTACGAACTCGACGACGTACAGCGCCTGTTCCTGTTCAGCAGGTCCGACACCATCTACGGCGGCTCGGACGAGATCCAGCGGAACATCATCGCCGAGCGGGTGCTCGGCCTACCGAGGGAGACCGGATGAGAGGCGTCGTCTTCGACGGCACACGGACCGAGGTCGTCGACGATCTGGAGATACGCGATCCCGCGCCCGGAGAGGTGCTGGTGGCCGTCGCCGCCGCCGGGCTGTGCCACAGCGACCTGTCGGTGATCGACGGAACGATTCCGTTCCCGGTGCCGGTGGTCCTGGGGCACGAGGGCGCGGGGATCGTCGAGGCGGTCGGTGCGGGCGTCACCCATGTGAAGCCCGGTGACCATGTGGCCCTGTCGACCCTCGCCAGCTGCGGGGCGTGCGCGCAGTGCGACCGGGGAAGGCCCACGATGTGCCGGAAGGCGATCGGGATGCCGGGCCGGCCGTTCTCCAGGGGCGGCAGGCAGCTCTTCCAGTTCGCCTCCAACTCCGCCTTCGCGGAACGTACGCTCGTCCGCGCCGTCCAGGCCGTCAAGATCCCGGACAGCCTGCCGCTGACCTCCGCGGCGCTGATCGGCTGCGGGGTGCTGACGGGTGTCGGAGCCGTGCTCAACCGGGCGAAGGTCGGCCACGGCGAGACGGTCCTCGTGATCGGTACCGGCGGGATCGGTCTCAACGTCATCCAGGGTGCCCGGATCGCGGGAGCGCTCACGATCGTCGCCGTCGACGCCAACCCGGCGAAGGAGACGGTCGCCCGGCAGTTCGGCGCGACACACTTCCTGACCTCTGCGGACGGCGTACGCGACATCCTGCCGGCCGGCGTCGACCACGCCTTCGAGTGCGTGGGCCGTACCGAACTGATCCGGCAGGCGGTCGACCTCCTCGACCGGCACGGGCAGGCGATCCTGCTGGGGGTCCCGGCGGCGACGGCGGAGGCGTCCTTCCTCGTCTCGTCCATGTATCTCGACAAGTCGATCCTGGGCTGCCGTTACGGCTCCTCGCGCCCGCAGCGTGACATCGCGCTGTACGCGGACCTGTACCGCGAGGGCCGGCTGCTGCTGGACGAGCTGGTGACCGAGACGTATCCGGTGGAGGACTTCGCCAAGGCGGCGGACGACGCGCACCACGGGCGGGTGGCGCGAGGAGTGCTGGTGTTCTAGGTCCTGTCTGGAGTTCCCCCGCGGCGTCGCGGCGTCCGGCACCGCCGCCTCCGGCGTTGTCGTCAGTCGCGAGGGCTCCGCCATCGCTCCCTCCTCCGCCTTGGATTCGACGGCACCGGACGCCGCTCCTTCTCCCGCGCTGGAACTCCAGACAGGACCTAGGGCGGCCGGGGCTCCGGGCGGGGACCGGGTTCTGGGCCGGGGCAATCCGGCGGCGGCGAGGACGTATCCGCCGGTTCAGATCCCCCGGACAGGGTGCGGCCGAATATCCCTCGGAGGATGCCCAGTTCGAACGGGAGAAGCCCGTCGAGGGCGAGGACGCCGATCCGGTGCGGCACGGCTGACTCCCTTGTTCACCAAATGGTATAGATCAAGAGCTGATATCTGTCACCGCTGTGACGGAGAATCCAGCGCTCCTGATGTTCGCGGCCGATCGGACGGCTGGATCGGATCGGGTCGAAGGCGGGAGAGACATGGCCGGGGTGGGGCGTACGAGGCTGTCGGCGGCCGGTGCGGCGGTGCTGACCGTCACCGCAGGGCTCGGTGTACGGGCAGTGGCGGGCGGAGACGTGGCGAAGTACGCCGGGGACGCGCTCTACACGGTCCTGATCCACGCGCTCGTGGTGCTGATCGCGCCCCGGGTCGGGCCGCTGGTGGCGGTCGGTGCGGCGCTGGGCTTCAGCTGGGCCGTGGAGTTCGCGCAGCTGACGGATGTACCGGCGGAGTTGTCGGCCCGGAGCGTGGTCGCCCGGCTGGTGCTCGGCTCGACCTTCAACGCCCCGGACCTGTTCTGGTACGGGGTGGGGGCGGTCGCCGCGGGGTGCGTGCACGCGGGGGCGGCTGCCCGTCGTCCGGCCCGGTTGAGCGAGGGGCGCGACACGTACGGGGTTGAAACCTCGTGATCCGGCGGCGCGAGACGCCCGAGGTGCCGGTCAGCTCCTGAATCCGCCGAACCTCCCCTGGTGGAACAGCAGCGGACCGGCGGTCGCGTCCGCTGTGCCGAGCGCCTCGACCCGCCCCACGACGATGAGGTGGTCGCCGCCGGTGTGGACGGCCTGGATGCGGCAGTCGACCCAGGCGGGCACGGAGTCCAGGAGCGGCGATCCGGTCGCGGGCGCCGCCCGGTACCCGACCCCGGCGAACTTGTCGGCCCCGCTCACCGCGAACCCCCGGCACAGGGCGCCCTGGTCCGCGCCGAGGATGTTGACGCAGAAGGCCCCGGCACGGGCGATACGCGGCCAGGTCGTCGACGTACGGGCCACCATGAACGTGACCAGCGGCGGGTCGAGGGAGAGCGAGGCGAACGACTGGCAGGCGAAGCCCGCCGGGCCGTCCGGGTCGTCGGGGCCGAGTGCGGTGACGACGGTGACACCGCTCGCGAAGTGCCCGAGTACGCGCCGGAATTCGGCTGCTTCGACGGGCGGGCGCTCGTCGGCGCGGACGGATCTGAGTTCGGGCCGGGGCAGCGGTTCGACGGGCAGCGCCGGTCCCGCGACCGTGGCGGCGCCGACGGAGCGGAGGTAGCGGACGGCGGTTGCGGCCATGCCTGCGTGTCCCATCACGCCCCCATTGAAACTGACGGACCGTCAGTTGGGAAGGTGCCGGTCGTGCGGAATCGCGGGCGTCTAGGTCCTGTCTGGAGTTCCAGCGCCGGAGGCGGCGGTGCCGGACGCCGCGACGCCGCGGGGGAACTCCAGACAGGACCTAGGGTCGTCACACGACCATGAGCGCGACAAACCGGCGAAGGAGACGCGCATGACACAGGTGCGAACAGCGCACGCGCCCCCCGGATCGCGTACCGGGGTCGCGGACGGCACCATCACCACACTCGTCGCCGCCCTTCAGCTGGGCGTCGTGCTGGCCGGTGCCGTCACGGTCGGGATGACCGGGGCCGACGCGTACGACAGGCCGACCGGATCGTCGCTCGGCATGCTGTTCGTCCTGGTGCTGGGCCCGCCCGTGGCAGCGGTCCTCGGCGCCCTGCACACCGTCGCCGTCTCCATGCCGGCCGCCCTGGGAGCGACCGCTGCGGCCCGACGGCTGCCCGCGGCCCCGGAGTGGCTGCTGCTGGGGGCCTTCCTGGTGGTGCTCGGGGCGCTGTACGCGGTCCCGGCGAGCCTGATGGGCGCCTCGTACGTGACCGCCTGGGCGGCGATCGCGGTGAGCGGGGTGCTGCCGCTGCTCGGTGTGGCCTACCGCGTGCGGCGCGAGGGGCAGGGCCGGCCGATCGGTCTCGGCGGGGTGTGGCTATGCGCCCTGGCCGCGGGGCTCGTACTCCTGGTGGTCACGGTCACCGGCTGCGTCGTCGCCCTCCAGAACGGGTGGACAGACGGCACGCGCGAGGTCCCGGACCTCTCCGCGCGCCAGGTGGCGGGGGTCTGGGAAAGCGTGGAGGGCCAGGCCGAGATGCGGCTCGGTGCGGACGGGCGCGCTTTGCTTGCCGCCGTACCGTACGAGCCCGCGGGCGGTACCGAGCTGCGCTGTGACGGCGAGGGCACCTGGACGTACACACCGGTCTCCGGGGACGTGCGGGGCTCGGTCACGTTCGACTCGGGCTGTGAGCTGGGTGCCTGGACGCTCGGCGGCACGACGGAACGGCCGGAGCTGTACGCGCTGTTCGGCGACCCGGACACGGGAGACGTCAGGGCCCTGGTCAAGCGGGCCTGATCCGGTCCTCAGCGGCCGAGGTACTTCGGTGGGCGGCGTTCCACGAAGCTGCGTACGCCCTCCTGCGCGTCGTGCGTCGTCATGTTGAGTTCCTGGGCCATCGCCTCCGCGGCGAACGCCGTCGCCCGGTCGGTGTCCTGGGCGGCGTTCACCAGGTGCTTGGTGAGGGCCAGCGCGCGGGTGGGGCCTCCGGCCAGGCGTCGGGCCCAGTCGTGGGCCACCGAGGTCAGTTCGGCGTCCGGGAGGACCCGGTTGACCAGGCCCAGGCGTTCCGCGTCCCGTGCCGGGAGCGTGTCGCCGAGGAAGAGGAGTTCCTTCGCGCGGTGCGGGCCGATCAGGCGGGGGAGCAGATAGGCGCCGCCGCCGTCCGGGACGAGGCCGCGGCGTACGAAGACCTCGATGAACGTCGCCGATTCGGCGGCCAGCACCAGATCGCAGGCGAACGCCAGGTGCGCGCCCAGGCCGGCCGCCGTCCCGTTCACGGCGGCGATCACGGGCTTCTCGCAGTCCAGGACCGCCGCGACCAGTCGTTGCGCGCCGAGCCGGATCGTACGGGCGACGTCACCGGCGACCCGTTCCCCGCCGGTCGCCGGTCCGGAGCGCAGGTCCGCACCCGCGCAGAAGCCCCGGCCGGTCGCGGTGAGGACGACGGCCCGCACCGACGGGTCGGCGGAGGCGTCGGCGAGCAGTGAGATCACGCGTTCGCGCTGTTCCCAGGTGACGGCGTTCATCGCCTCGGGACGGTTCAGGGTGATCCACGAGACCCCGTTGTCAGTGCGGTGGAGTACCAATACGTCCAGGGGATCGGACGGGTGGGAATCGTCGGGGGAGGACGGCATGGGGGAGCTCCTTCAGGGGGCGGGTGTGGGTTCAGCGGCAGAGGGCGAGTGCGTCCAGGGCCACCGCGCCCTGGCCGCGCCCGAGGACGACCAGGGGGTTGATGTCCAGTTCCACGAGGTCGTCGCCCAGTTCCAGGGCCATCCGCTGGACCCGCAGGACCACTTCGACGAGCGCGTCGACGTCGAGCGGCGGGCCGCCGCGTACGCCGTCCAGGATGGCCCGGCCGCGGAGTTCGTCGAGCATCGTGCGCGCCTGGTCCTCACCGAAGGGCGGAACCCGGACCGCCGTGTCGCGCAGGACCTCCACGAGCACCCCGCCGAGCCCGACCGTGACGGTCGGACCGAACAGGGCGTCCTGGGTGACGCCGACCATCATCTCGACGCCCCTCTCGACCATCTGGCACACCAGGATTCCGTCCAGGTCGACGGATTCGAAGCGGGCGATGTCGGTGAGTTCGCGATAGGCGTCGCGGACCTGGCTCGCGGAGGTGAGCCCGACCTTGACGAGACCGAGTTCGCTCTTGTGCGCGAGCCGGGTGCCGGACGCCTTCATGACGACCGGGTATCCGACGAGCGCCGCCGCCCGGACCGACGCCGCCGCGCTGGTCACCAGCTGTTCGCGCGGCACGCGGATGCCGTACGCCCGGAGAAGCTGCTTCGCCGCGTGCTCGCTCAGCTGGTGGCCGGGGCGCAACAGGGCCTGCGCCTTGCGGAACGAGGGCGAAGGCGTGCGCGGAGCGTCGTCGAAGGGCGAACGGTAGGACGCGGTGAAGCGGTGGTGGTCCAGGTACGCCTTCACGGCCCCGATGCAGTTGCGGAAGGTGCGGAAGGTGGCGACCCGGGACGAGCCGAGGAGGGTCGTGCGGTACGCCTCCTCCGTACCGACGGGCGAACCCCACACCACGCAGATCAGCTTGTCCGTGGCCTCCGCCGCGTCCGCCAGGTCCTGGGCTAGCCGGTCGCTCATCGGGGGGAACGGGCCGGTGATCGGGCAGATCAGGACGCCGACGGCCGGGTCGGCGAGGAGCGCGTCGATGATCTTCCGGCCGCGCCAGTCGCCGACGGGGTGCCCGCCGTTGTCGACCGGGTTCGCCACGTTCAGGTAGTCCGGTATCCACTCGTGCAGTTCGCGCTGCTTCGCCACGGACAGGGTGGGCAGGGTGAGCCCGGCGCCGGTCGCCAGGTCGGAGAAGTGCGCCCCCGTGCCGCCGGAGATCGAGTACACGACGACACCGTCGGCGCGCGGCGGGCGGGCCCGGGCGAGCAGGGCGGCGGTGTCCTGGAGTTCGTCGAGCCCGTCCACCCGGATCACCCCGAACTGCCGCATCGCCGCGTCCACGACCTCGTCGGTGCCGGTGAGTTTGCCGGTGTGTGAGGCGGCCGTCCTGGCCCCCGTCTCCGTACGCCCCACCTTGACCGCCACGACCGGCACACCGGCCCGCGCCGCCCGGTCGGCGGCGAGCAGGAAGGAGCGGCCGTCCTTGAGCCCTTCGACGTAGCAGGCGATGGCCCCGACCTCCGGGAGTCCGGCGAAGTACGAGATGAAGTCGGCTGTCTCCAGATCGGCCTCGTTGCCGGTGGGGGCCCAGTGGGAGAGGCGGATGCCCAGCTCCTGAAGGGTGTGCACGGGGCGGCCCTGGTGCCCGGACTGGGTGATCAGCGCGATGGCGGGGCCTTCCAGGTCCTCCCGGAAGGACTCGAAGGCGTTGAGGTTGGTGTTCGGCCCCAGCAGCCGCAGCCCCGACCGCTCGACCGCGGCCGACAGCCGTTCCTGGGCGGCCGTGCCCTCCGCGCCGGTCTCGGCGAAGCCGGAGGCGAAGGCGACGGCGAACTTCACCTTGGAGGTGGCCAGTTCCTCGATCAGGGGCAGCGGGTCGGCGACGAGCAGTACGGCCAGATCGACCTGCTCGGGCACATCGGCGACGGTCGGGGAGCAGGTGAGGCCGAAGACGGACTCCCGTGCGGGATGGACCGGATGCAGCCGTGCCCCGACCCGTTCCGCCCAGGCGATGAGCTGCCGGGTGATGCCGGTGTTGGGCCGCCCCTCGGTGTCGGACGCGCCGACGACGGCGACGGACTCGGGCCGGAAGAACCGGTCCAGATCGGGGACGGGCGCGTGCAGCGGGCGTCCGCTGACGTCGAGACCGCCCTCCGCCGTGGCTGTCGCCATGCTGTGGACGGCGGCATGCGGCTCCTCGCCGCAGGCATCCACCCTGGCGCGGAAGTGTGTGGTGAGAGTGCCGTGAGTCGATCCAAGCATCGTTCCGCCCACTCCTGCTCGATGTGTCCGACGGGAGCCACGGAGGTGTCCGAGCCCCACGTTCCGTAGCTGACGCCTTGTCAGGTTACTGAACTGACGGCCCGTCAGGAATGCCTGTGCAGGCAAAGGCTGAGGTGGTGGTGCGTCGCGCGCCGGCCGCTCGCGCCCAGGCGGCCTCGCGCGCCAAGGCTGTCGCCGCAGTCCGGGACAGCTGACCGTCGCGCAGCTGTCGGTGCACCGACAGCTGCGCGACGGTCAGGCGGATCCGCTCAGGGCTCGATCAGAAGGTGAAGACCGCACCCTCGGCCAGGCTTCCCTGCATCTCGCACGGGTTGCCGAAGCTGGTGGACCAGGAGACGTTCCGCCCCTGCCAGGCGCCGCTGGCGGTGATCACGACGGGGTCCCACTGGCGCGTACAGTTCCGCTGCGGCGACGACGTCGTCAGCTGGTTGAACTCGCCCTCGACGGAGCGCAGTTCCGTACACGCGGCCGTGGGTGAGGGGTGAGTGCCGCTGGGGCGGGGCGTGCAGCTCAAGGTCACGGCTCGCTCGACGGTGGCCGTGGCGGCCGTATCGCCCCTGCTGATCGTCAGTACGAGCACCGACGGGGCGTACAGGCTGGTCGGCTGAGCAGGCCGAGCAGGCTGGGCCTGCGCGATGCCCGTGGCCGTCGCGCCGGTCACGGCAAGCACGGTTCCCATGGCGGCTGTGGCAATTCTGCCGAGCGTGTAACGCATCTGTGGAACTCCTTCGCTTGGGGGGCGATTACGGTCGGGAGTCTTGCCCATGCGGACAGTGAGTGCATGTCGATCAGTTCTTTCCGGCCCTGCCTTCTCGTCCCGGATCAACCGAATGGTCGTTTGGGCAGCTCGAGGTGGGTGCGGGCGTCTTCCGGGGGGCGTCCGCCATGTGGGCAATTTGCGGTGGTACAACCGCGAACTACCGTTTGACCTGCGTGTACTGCAGACTGGTTCGCTCACCGAACAGGCTGCTTCGGCCGGAAGTTGTCGCTGAACAGCGGGTCGGTGAGGCGTTGCCACCGGCCGTGCGGCGGCCCGCACCGTGCGAGGGTCGTGGTCCTGGAGCCGTCGCGGCTGACGTAGGGTGATGTCAACCGACGCGGGGTGGAGCAGCTCGGTAGCTCGCTGGGCTCATAACCCAGAGGTCGCAGGTTCAAATCCTGTCCCCGCTACTGCACGAAGAGGCCCGGATCCAGTGGATCCGGGCCTCTTCTGTCAAGGGCGTGCAGGCGCCGGTTCCCGTACCGCCGGACGTCCGGACATCCATCCCGGATGCTGGGACATGGCCGCCGGGTGGCCCGCCGGGACAGGGTTTCGGTATGACACAGATGGCAAGCGCAGACGAATCCGTAGTAGTGATCGGCGGCACCGGCAAGACGGGGCGCCGGGTCGTGGCCCGGCTCCGCGAGCAGGGGGTGGAGACGCGGGCGGCCTCGCGGTCCGGGGAGACCCCGTTCGACTGGGCGGACCGGTCCACGTGGCGGCCCGCCCTCGCCGGGGCGAGCGCCGCCTACATCGTCCCGCTGGACGCCTCGCCCTCCCCGACGCCCGCCCTGGTGGAGGAGGCCGTGGCGAGCGGGGTGCGGCGGCTGGTGCTGCTCTCCGCCCGAGGCGTGGACGTGCCCGGATACTTCGGGGCCTCCTACGACGGCAACGGGCCGCACATGGAGGGCGAGACCGCCGTACGCGCCTCCGGCGTGGACTGGACGATCCTGCGGCCCGGCTGGTTCGCCCAGAACTTCGACGAGGGCGTCTTCCTGGACGGCGTCACCTCCGGTGAACTCGCCCTGGCCACCGGGGACGGTGCCGCCGCCTTCGTCGACGCCGACGACATCGCGGCGGTGGCGGTCGCCGCCCTCACCGAGGACGGCCACGCGGGCCGGACGTACGAGCTGTCCGGCCCCCGGGCGCTCGGCATCGGCGAAGCCCTCGCCGAGATCGAGAAGGCGACCGGCATCCGGTCCGCGTATGTGCCGGTCGGCGAGCAGGAGTTCCTGGCGGGCCTGGTCGCGCAGGGGATACCGGAGGCCGAGGCGGCGCTCTGGGCCGATGCGCTGAAGCCGATCCGGACGCACCGGGAGGCCGCGGTCGCGGACGGGGTGCGGCGTGCGCTGGGCCGTGAGCCCCGCGACTTCACCGACTTCGTACGGGACGCGGCGGCGGGCGGGGCCTGGCAGCGCTGACGGGGCCGGAGGCAGGGCGGGAGGCAGGGGCGGGAGCGTAGACAGCCCCCGCCTCCCACGGCTCAGCCCGCCGGAGCCTCCCGGCCCCGGGGCAGCCGGGTCGCGGCGGCCGCGGTGGTCGTGGCCGTCTGCCGCCGGTACGCGCTCGGGCTCTCACCCCGGAGCCGCTTGAAGGCCGCGCTGAAGCCGAAGGCGTCCGCGTAGCCCACGCGCCGTGCCACGGACGCCACGGTCAACTCGGGGCGGGCCAGCAGATCCGCGGCGAGTGTCATCCGCCACTCCGTCAGATACGCCACCGGCCCCTCCCCGACGAGTTCCGTGAACCGCTTGGCCAGGGTCGTGCGCGACACCCCCGCCCGGTCGGCCAGTTCCGCCGTCGTCCACGGGTGGGCCGGGTCCTCGTGCATCGCGCGCAGGGCGGGCCCCGCCACCTCGTCACCGAGCGCCCGGTACCACTTGGGCGGTTCGGCCTCCGGACGGTCGAACCAGTCCCGCAGCGTGCACACCAGCATCCAGTCCAGCAGCCGGTCGAGCACGATCTGCCGACCAGGACCGGGCCCGGCGATCTGCGCCTCCAGGTAGTCCCGCATGGGCGTGCAGTCGTGCTCGTCCGCGACGACCAGTGCCGGTGGCAGGACGCGCAGCAGCCGCTGCGGCACCGCGGCCTGTACGTCGTAGGCGGCCGCCATCAGGACGGTGGGCCCGTCGATCTCCCCCAGGGGCTCCCGCTCGCCGCCCGTCCCCCCGGACCAGCGCACGTCCCGTACCGCGGCACCTGCCGCCGGCTCCGGGTCGTCGGTGAAGACGAACGGCGCAGGCCCTCGTACGATCGCGGCCTCACCGAGCTCCACCCGCAGCGGCGCGCCACCCTCCGGGACGATCCACCCGGCACCCCGCAGCGGAACGCACAGGGTCAGATACGCCCCGTCCGTGAACCGCAGCGCCCACGGCGGCCACAGCACCGAACGGCCGAACACCGCGCCTCTGCCCCGGACGCCGCCCAACAGCTCATCGAACACATCCATGACGCAACGATAGGCGGACGCCCGGGCGTTACGGACGATCTCCTATGCACCGCGGACGGACGGCCATGGTTCCGGGCCCCGCCGCGCGATGGACTTGCCCCATGACAACGAAGGCGACAAGGGCACCGCAGAGCACGCGAACCACCTCCTCCGACATCCTCGTCCTGGGAGCCACGGGCAAGACCGGCCGCCGGGTCGTCCGGCACCTGCGCGACACCGGTACGGCCCGGGTGCGGGCGGCTTCGCGCTCCGGCGAGGTGACGTTCGACTGGACGTTCCCGGCGACCTGGGAGCCCGCGCTGAGCGGCGCCCTGGCCGTCTACCTGGTGGCACCCGAGGATCCGGCCCCCGTCGGGGAGTTCGTCGCACAGGCCGTGCGCGCCGGCGTACGCCGCTTCGTGGCGCTGTCCGGACACGGCGTCGAGGCGGCCGGGGACGATTTCGGGCAGGGCATGCTGGCGGGCGAAGGGGCGGTACGGGCGTCCGGCGCCGAGTGGACGATCATCCGGCCGAGCAACTTCTTCCAGAACTTCGACGAGGACCTGTGGCACGCGCCGCTGAGGGCGGGCCGCCTGGCCCTGCCCATCGGTGCGATGCCCGAGCCGTTCGTCGACGCCGACGACGTGGCCGAGGTCGCGGCGGCCGTCCTCACCGGCGACGGTCACGAGGGCCGGACCTACGAGCTCACGGGCCCCCGCGCGCTGACGTTCGCGGAGGCCACGGAGACGATCGCGCGGGCGGCGGGACGCCCGATCCGCTACGAGGAGCTGACCCCGGAGGCGTACCGCGCCGAACTCCTGGGCCAGGGACGGCCGGAGGCCATGGTGGACCTCCTGGGCGGGATGTTCGCCGTGCACCGGGCGGGTCATTCGGCGGCCCTCGGCGACGGAGTCCAGCAGGTACTCGGCCGGGAAGCCGCAGACCTGGCTCCGTGGGCGCGACGTATCGCGGCGGCGGGGACCTGGGCGTAAGCGAATCCGGGGCGCGTGACGTGCGGGACGGCGTCATTGCTTGAGCACACGTGGCGCGCGGCAGCAGCCTTTGCACATGAAACATGACACATAATCAGGTTGGAGAAAGGCTGAGCCTGAGGGTGATCGCCCTTGTGTGGCGGACGCTCCGGGTGCTACATCCTGGAAGCTTTGCCTGGAGATACCTCCTCTTCGCGCTTGCATGTCACGTGGGGCGGCGCGATAGCGTCACTCGGGCGGCAAACGATATGCGTTGGGGAAGCGGCGGGGGAGCACGGCTGTGCAGTATTCGGACCGGTGGCAGGAATTGTTCGATCAGGCGGGGAAGCCCAGCACCGTGGAATCCGGAGAATCGGCGACGCGCATGTCGCTGGCCTCGGTTGCACCTGATCGTTCGGGAGACTCGTCGGGGCGTGCGGCTGAGGGCGGCAAGGGAGGTCTGCAGCACAGTGGCGGGCCGTGGACCAGCGCGTCGGGTGCTGCCGACACGCTGCGTACCAGCACCGAGCAGAGCCGCGGCCGACTCGGTCCCGCGCACGAGGGCGTTGCTTCCGGGGCGAAAGGGCTTTCGTCCGTGACAGCGCTGAAGGCGGTCCAGGAATCCTGGGAGGAGCGACTGGTCGCAGTACGGGGAGAATGCGGCTACCTGAAGGGGGCGCTGCTCAAGGTCGCCAAGGAGATGGGCGAGACCGAGGCTGCGGTGAAGAGCTCCTTCAACGTGGTGGAAAAGGGTGAGCGCCGGTGACCGGTACCACGCTGACCTGGCAACTTTTGCGGGACCTGAAGCCATCGGAGTTCGAGGACGCGGGAGACGGCTGGAGCGAGGTCTCGGGCCGCGCCGATTCCGATCGGGTGAAGACCGACAGAGCAATGACGGCGCAACTGCGCGAAACTCAGGAGAGCGACTCGGCGAAGGCGGCCGTCACGCGGCTGGAGCGGCTGAGCCGAAATTTTCAATACGTTCACACCGAGGCCGGCCTCATCCGTACGACATTGAACGGTCTCGCCTCCGAACTCGCCGCACCGCGGAAGCAGCTCCTGGAGGCCCTGGAGGATGCCGAGAGCCTCAGGTTCACCGTCCATGAGGACGGTTCTGTGAGCTATCCGGCGGCCGTCGGCAAGACCCTGCTCGGAGAGAAGGAAGCGCCGGGCGGGTCCGCCCAGGGCAGCGCGCGGCTCCCACTGGAGGCGCCCGGACTGAACGAGCAGCCCGGCTTCCCCGGGGGACGCCTCGCCCCCAATCCGAACACTGCGAAGGCGCAGGGTATCGCGGACAGGATTGCGCGGGCGGTGCGCTCCGCCGCCGAGATCGACGGCCGGTATGCGAAGGCGCTGAGTAAACTCAAGGCAGCCAAGGGACTTGACGTCACCAAGGCAACGATGGACGACGTGTTCCGGGACACGGCGGAAGTGCGCGCCACTGCCGGCACATACCTCGGTCACGGCATTCCGTGGGACAAGTCACCCGCAGATCGCAAGGAGTGGTGGGACGGCCTGAGCGAGGAGCAGCGCCAGGAGTACCTGGAGGTCGCCCCGGACCTGGTCGGCAACCTGGATGGGGTTCCGGCAGTAGCGCGGGACGAGGCGAACCGGAACCATTTGCCCGTACTCATCGGCGAGTTGGAGAAGCAGGGCGGCGACGAAGCCCAGACCAAGATCGATGCGCTCCGGGGGCTCCAGACCAAGCTGGGTGAGCCCTCCAAGGTGCCGATGTATCTGCTGGGCATCGGGGACGAGGGCAACGGCCGCGCCATCGTGGCGTACGGGAATCCGGACACCTCGCGGAACGTCTCGGCATATGTGCCGGGGCTGGGGACCAAGCTGGACAAGGATTTCGTCGATGAGACCCTGGAGCGGGGCTTGGACACCGCGAAGGGTGCGCGAGGATACGACTCGTCCAGCGCGGCCATTGTCTGGCTCGGCTACGACGCACCGCAGGACGTGGACGTCATGGGTAGGGGTGACGCGGAGAAGGGAGCCCTCGCCTACAACAGTTTCATGGGCGGGCTTGAGGCCACCAACGAGAACAAGGACCCGCACCTGACCGCGATTGGCCACTCCTACGGCTCGCTCACGGTCGGCACCGCGGCACAGCAGGACGGTGGCATCCCCGGCGCGGATGACATCATCCTGCTCGGCAGTCCCGGTACCGGCGTCGACAAGGCCGAGGACCTCGGCGTCGGCAAGGACCACGTGTTCGTCGGAGCGGCCGACAACGACCCGGTCACAAAGCTTCCCTCGAAGCAACAGAGCGTGGTGGGCAGCGTGGCAATGGCTGGGGGACCGCTGATCTCGTACGTGGCTGGGGACATCGCCGACCAGGGAGACGACGACCTCTACTTCGGCAAGGACCCGGCGAGCGAGGCATTCGGTGCCAGGCGGTTTGAAGTCGATGACGGGCCGCGGCCCATCCGCGACCTGGGAAAGTTCGCTGCTCACTCGCAGTACTTCACCCCGGAAAAAGATGCGGTATCCGCAGAGAATATCGCCCAGATCGTGGCAGGAGATCGCAGAGACATGAAGTGGGAGGAGTATCGGTGAAACGAGCGATGATGCAGGTCTCACTTTTCGTTCTGGCGAGTGCACTGCTTGTTGGGTGTGAAATTATGGGTAAGAAGGGAGTCGCGGCGACCATGAATATGCAAGAAGCTGCGGAGCATTCAGATGCCATGTTGGATGCGACGATCGGTGCCATCAGGCCGAAGATCGAGTGGGCCCACGAAGACACAACGGCCGGAAGCTGTGACGTTACTCGGCGGCGAGTGGTGATGACAGTGATTTCCGAGCAGCGGCGCGGCAACTTCCTCGGCGTGGTAGAGCGATTCTGGAAGAAGAGTGGTTACGAGATCACTTCTGTCAAACAGGGTAAGACCCATCCTGGTATCTTCGCCACCTCGCCTGACGGATTCGGGATTGTCTTGGTAATTCGTGGAGAGGGGCAGGCGTACTTCGAGGTCAACACCCCATGCGTGAAGAACTCCGAAGTCGCGGCCCCGACTGTCAAGCCCAATGGCCCCGCCTACGAGGGCGTTGAGATCCCGCGTCCCAACGTGCGCTCCGCCTTCTGGTCGGCAGACACTCCGGTTCCGTCGTCGGCTCCAAGCGCAGGCTGACCATGGCTGGCAGGACATCGACCAGGGTCGTCAATCGCGTCTCGTCTCTGCTGGCTGGGCGGTGAGGTCTCGCATCGGAGCCTGGGTGGGAAAGGCTGGACACGGGCGACACCTCGGGCTGTTCACGAGTAGCTTCTGCCTTTGGTTTCGCCGGGGGTGACGTTCGCTTCCACTCGGGTGGTGATCCGTTTCCCGGAGCCTCGCTCCACATCGCGGATCAGGCGGCCTGGGCCAACCTCGGCCTGCACCACCTCGATCTCACCAGCGTCTGCGGGTGTGGCGATCGGTCGGTGCTGCAAGCCATCGTGCTGGCCTGCTGGCTCCCCGTTCGACTGCCGGACGGCTTAGCTACTCACCTGGATCTGAGTAGCCGCCCCCACCCGGCACGCGCCCCGGCCTCCTAGGCTCCGCACCATGAGTTCCGTTCAGTCTGTTACCTGCACCTTTTGTCACTTTTTGATGTCGCGCGTCTCTCGTGTGGCCGGCACTACGGTCGGCGTGGAAGACGACGGATGCTGAGGATGCACTCCGCCCGCTCGATTCTGTGGCTCACCGGCATCCTGCTCGTCGTGGCGGTGTGCGTGGCCTGCTACCGCGTGTGGGACGGGGAGCCGTATCCGGCGACCGACCCCGACCAAGTCGCCGCTCGGCTCAAGCAGGAAGCCCAGCACGTGTACGACGAGGTGGCCCTGCCCGGGCCGCCCGACGTGAGTTCCAGCGGCGTGGAAACGGGCACTTGCTACTACCGCGGGCTGCGGTCCGTCGCCCATATCGATCAAGGCCGCAGGGACGTGCGCGACTTCAGACTCGAATGGTGGGTGACGGACATCACGAAGGACACCGCCCGCGT
The DNA here is from genome assembly GCF_014216315.1 of Streptomyces finlayi. NCBI lineage: Bacteria > Bacillati > Actinomycetota > Actinomycetes > Kitasatosporales > Streptomycetaceae > Streptomyces > Streptomyces finlayi. The sequence continues at coordinate 3,181,905 of NZ_CP045702.1, read as the reverse complement.
CGGCCAGGAGCGCGTACGCCGACGGCTGGAGCAGGAGGGCTGGAAGCTCACCAGCGAGAACATCTCCGACATGGGCTTCAGGTTCGAGCGCCCGGACACCGACTTCATGGTCGATGTGGACTGGTACCAGCCCACCGGAACGCTCGCCGTCAGCGTCTACGCTCCGTGCGGGAAGCTCCCGGACGGCTTCGACGAGTACGAATTGCCGGAGTCCGATTGGAGCCCCAAGTGACGGCCTCGCAGGGGCGGGCCGGCATCTGCTCGCTGCTCCTGGGCATCGCCGGCGTGGCCATGTTCGGATGCCCTTGGTTGCCGTCCGCGGTCTCACCGTGGATCCGGTCTTTCCCTGTTTACTTGATTGTGCCTGTCGGGATCTGCGCGGTCGTCTCTGGCGTCGACGCACTGCGCGATATGCGGGGGAAGGACCGGGCCGACCGCCATCGCGCGCGGGCCGGAATTATTCTCGGCTCGGTGGCCATCGTCGTGCCGGTCGCCGTCGTTGCCTGGGCCTGCTGGGTGCTCAGCGGAACGTATGGATGACCGAGCGGAGAAGTCTGAGCTGCTCGAAGCCCCGAACGGTGCTGATGGGGCTGCTGTTGTCGTTGCAATACCACTGGAGAGCCCGCCTCGCGGATGCCTGTCGGGTTTTGCTCGACGAGCTGCGAGGTCCCGCGCGGAAATGGCTGGGCGTGCCCGCCATCGCACAGCACGATGCTCGGCCGGATTGCGTTTCCCGTCGTGTCTACCGGGCCTTCGACCAGCTGACCACAGTCCTTGATCCCTACTGCTGCGCCCGGCGCCGCCGCCTGCCCCACGACGAAGCGGCCCAACACTGATCGTGGCCAAGGAGAACCGCCAGGGGCCATCGTCCCGGATCGGGAACACGGCATTGGCGACTCGGGCGGTTGGGCACCTTCAGGTGGTGGACCAGGCCGGGTCGCTCAGCCGGTGCTGGCCACCTTCCTGGCTATCTTGCGGGCGTCCAGGGCGAGTTCGCGGAGCATTCCGCTGATCGGGTTGGTGAACCCGGTGAAGTACAGGCCCGGCGCCTCCTTCGGCGTACGCGCCCCGTGCACCACCGGTCTGCCCCGCTCGTCCAGGACACTCAGGTGGCCGACCAGGCCCTCCAGGGACCGTCGGTAGCCGGTCGCGGCGATCACCGTGTCCGGGGTGAGCCGGGTGCCGTCGGCGAGGACCACCGCGTCACCGTCGAGGGACTCCACGGCCGCCACCGGTTCCACCCGGCCCGCCTTCACCGCATCGATCAGGCCCACGTCCTGGACCGGGATCGCCCCCTCCCTGACGCGGGAGTACAGGCCCGTGGTGGGCCGTGGCAGCCCCTGGGCGGAAAGGTCCGGGACGGCGAGCTTCGCCAGGACCCTGCCCGCCCGGTCCACGAGCCGTGCCGGCAGCCGCCGCACGAGGATGCCGGTCGCCTGGGCGGGCCAGCCGGCCGTGGAACGGCGCACGATGTGCGGAACGGTGCGTACCGCGATCCGTACGCGGGAAGCACCGCCCTCCACCAGGTCCACGGCGATCTCCGCTCCCGTGTTGCCGATCCCGACGACGAGGACGTCCCGGCCGGCGTACGGGGTCGGGTTGCGGTACTCCGAGGCGTGCAGCAGCTCGCCGGTGAACGTGTCGCGGCCGGGCCAGTCCGGGACGTGCGGCGTGTGGTTGTAGCCGGTGGCGACGACGACGGCGCGCCCGGTCAGTACCCGGCCGCCGCTCGCGGTCAGCTGCCAGCCGGTCCCGTCGGCGGCCCGGTCGACGCGGGAGACCTCTACACCGGTGACCACTTCGAGTTCGTGGTGCTCGGCGTACTTCTCCAGGTAGCGCACCATGTCCGCGCGCGACACCCATCGCCCGAACCTGCGGGGCATCGCCAGGCCGGGCAGCGCGGACCGCCGCCGGGTGGTGTGCAGGTGCAGCCGGTCGTAGTGGCGGTGCCATGAGGACCCGGCGCTCCCGGACTTCTCCAGGACGACGGCCCGCACGCCCCGTTCGCGCAAGGACGCGGCGACGGCGAGACCGCCCGGTCCGCCGCCGACGACGTAGACGGGCCGGTCGTCGGTGCGGTCGGTGGAACCTGTCCGTACGGAGGCGGATGCGGCCATGTGGGGGGTGGAGGCGCTGTCGGGCATGACTATGGAGCGTAATCGCGTGCTCACCCGGTGGGTCTCGGTCGAGGCCGGAATCGGTTGCGAATTGATCACGTGGCGACCTCTTGCGCGGGGTGGCCCGGATCAGGTGAACTGACGTCCCGTCAGATCAGCTGTCCCGTGACCGGAAGGAGCGCCGATGCGGACGATCGTGCTCGGTGGGACGGAGTGGCTCGCCGTCCTGCGCATAGGGCTCGGCCTGTGGTGGCTGGAGAGCTGGCGCCACAAGGACAGGAAGGCGTGGTTCGAGCGCGGAACGGGCATCGCGTGGGCGGCGGACGTCGCCGGAAAGCACCGCTGGCCGGTGGTCCGTACCGGCTTCCGGCGCGTGGTCGAGCCCCGCCCCCGGCTGATGGCCTACGTGGTCGTCTACGCCGAACTCGCCCTGGGACTGGGGCTGGTCGCCGGATTCCTCACCCCGGTCGCGCTGGTCGCGGGGCTGCTCCTGAACCTCCTCTACCTGGTGCTGATGATCCACGACTGGGCCGAGCAGGGGCAGAACGCGATGATGGCGCTGATCTCGCTCGTCGCGCTCTTCGCGATGTCCTGGCAGACCTGGTCACTCGACGAGGCGATCGGACTGTTCCTGTGACGTCGCGCTACGACCTTCCGGAACCGGACGCGTTCACCCGCCCCTACTGGGACGCGGCGGCGCGGGGCCACCTGCTGCTGCGCCGCTGCGGAGCCTGCGCCCGGGCCCACCACTACCCGCGGGAGTTCTGCCCCCGCTGCTGGAGCGAGGACGTCGGCTGGGAACGCGCGAGCGGCCGCGCGACGCTCTACACCTGGTCCGTCGTCCACCGCAACGACCTCCCGCCGTTCGGCTCCCGGGTCCCGTACACGGCGGCCGTGGTCGACCTCGCCGAGGGACCGCGGATGATGACGGAGATCGTGGACTGCGAGCCGTCGGGCCTGACGGTCGGAATGCCGCTCATGGTCGCCTTCCGCCATGAGGAGGGCAGGGAATCGATCGCGGTCTTCGGCCCGGAGCGCTGACGCCCGGAGCGCTGACGCCCGGAGCCGACGCGCGGAGCCGACGCGCGGGTGCCGGCCCTGGTCCGCAGGCCCGGTCACAGTCCCGGTGCGCCCCATACCGGGAACCAGCGGGCCAGGTCCTTCTCCACTTTCAGGTCGTCGCCCAGGACCGCTCTGACCTGGAGTTCCAGTTGGTTGTCGCGCTTCTCCGTGCTGCCGGGCAGAGGGACGAAGGGGTAGAAGGTGCCCCGCTTGTAGAGGTAGACCAGGGCCAGTCCGCGTCCGTCCGGGTGGTGGAAGCCGATCAGTGAGCACAGCAGGTGCGGGCCGAAGCCGCCGTCCTGGAGCAGGGTGTTGACCGCGTGCAGGTCGTTGACCAGGGCAGCGGTGTCCCCGGGTGGCTGACGGGCGAGCAGCCAGGTGTAGCCGTACGCGTCACGGCTGAACTCCACGGGGATTCCGCCCCGCCCGGTGTCCGCGTCGAGCAGTTCCCGTACGTCCTGCTGGAGGCGGGCGAAGCCGCCGCCCTCCACGCCGGCGAAGCAGACCGAGCCCAGGCCCGTGGGGGCGAAGCCCGTGCCCGCCTGGAGGGTCAGCGCGGCGGAGGGGACGGCGAAGAGCTGGTCGAGGTCGGGGCGGACCGGCTTGCTGCGGCCCAGGAGGCTGTCGAGGAAACCCATGGACGCTCCTTACGGCCCGGACAGGTCGGCGGAGATGCGGGCCAGCTGGTCGAGGCGCTGTTCGAGCGTCGGGTGGGAGGAGACCAGTCGGCCGAAGCTCTCCTTCGAGGCGAACGCGGGCACGAAGTAGAAGGCGTTGTACGGCTCCGCCTTCCGCAGGTCCTCCGTCGGTATCCGCGCCATCTGGCCGCTGATCTTCGTCAGGGCCGAGGCGAGTGCCGAGGGGCGGCCGGTGAGCAGGGCGGCGGTGCGGTCGGCGGACAGTTCGCGGTAGCGGGAGAGCAACCGGGTCAGCAGGAAGCTCAGGGCGTAGACGAGGGCGCTGATCAGCGGGATCAGCATCAGGATGACGCCGGCCGGGTCGTTGCCGCGGCTGTTGCGGGCGAAGCCGCCCCAGAGCGCGATCCGGGTGATCACGCCCGCGAGGACGCCGAGGAACGAGGCGATCGTCATCACCGCGACGTCCCGGTGCGCGACGTGCGACATCTCGTGGGCGAGGACGCCCTCCAGCTCCTCCGGTCCGAGTCTGCGCAGGAGCCCGGTCGTGGCGCAGACCAGGGCCGTCTTGTCGCTGCGCCCGGTGGCGAACGCGTTCGGTACGTCACTGTGCGCGATCGCCACCCGCGGCTTCGGCATATCGGCCAGGGCGCAGATCCGGTCGATGGCACCGTGCAGCTCGGGCGCCTCTTCGGGGGTGACTTCCCGGGCGCCCATCCCGTAGGCCGCGATGCGGTCGCTGAACCAGAACTGGGCGACGAAGAGGCCGCCCGTGAGGACGAGGATGACCGGCCAGGAGCCGCGCAGGGCGGCCAGGAGCACGCCGACGAAGACCACGTACAGCAGACCGATGAAGAACATGGTCGTCACCATGCGGGTCGTCAGGCCACGGTCCGGGGCGTAGCGGGTACGGGCGCGTGCCATGGGTGCCTCCCTACGGGTCATCTGTCTCCCATAGTGCCCCTTTCCGGTCGATACCGGGCCGCGTGCTCGGCTCAGGGCCAGAGCAGCTCCCGCACCCAGGGGGCGCCGCCCGGATGCCCCTCCGACCGGTAGCGCAGCCGTACGTGCCGCCGCCGCCGCGCGTCGCCCTGGAAGAACTCGGCCTCCCGCGGCTCGACGACGTATCTCGTCCAGCTCCGCACCTGGGCGTCCGGTGTGGACGCGGCCCGCTCCCAGGCGGTCTCCGAGGCCCGGACCAGCTCGTCCCGCGACCGCAGGACCTCGCTCTGCCGGCCCACCAGCGCCGAGGCCAGCGCCCCCGTCGAGCGGGCGTGCAGATCGGCCAGGCTCTCCGCCGGACCCGCCGCGATGACGGGTCCCCGAACGCGGACCTGCCGCCCCTGCGCCGGCCAGTAGAAGCCGAGCGCGGCGTAGGGGCGGGCGGCGAGCTGGTGGCCCTTGGCGCTGGTGGCGTGCGAGGCGAAGTGCCAGCCGCGCTCGTCCGCGTCGTGCAGCATCAGCGTCCGTACGTCGGGGCGGCCCTCCTCGTCGACGGTGGCGAGGGACATGGTGTGCGGCTCCGGCTGCCCGGCGGCGACGGCCTCGGCGAACCAGGCGTGGAAGAGGGTGACCGGATCACCGGGGGCGATGGCCGGGTCGAAGGAGGGCAGGTCGGCGTCCCACACGCGCTGGGCGTGCAGCAGATTCAGGAAGGTGCTGTGCGAGTCGGGCATGGGGCCATTCCACACCGTGGACGGCGGGCGGGGCTCCCGCCCCTCTTCCCTCAGCCGTTACCCGCGCCCCAGCACCACCGTCCCCGAGGAGCAGAACCAGCCGCCCGTTCCCGAGGCCACCACCAGTTGCGGCAGTCCGCCGCCCCGGCGGTGCACCTGACGTTCGCCCGCCTCACCGCGCAGCTGCCGCACCGCCTCCACCAGCAGGAACAGGCCTCGCATCCCGGGATGGCAGGCCGAGAGGCCGCCGCCGTCCGTGTTCACCGGAAGCTCTCCCGTCAAACCGGTCCGGCCCTTCTCCACGAACGCCCCGCCCTCGCCCTTCGCGCAGAAACCCAGGTCCTCCAGCGTCACCAGCGTCATATAGGTGAACGCGTCGTAGATCTCGGCGAGGTCGATGTCGGCGGGGCGCACCCCGGCCCGTTCGAAGGCCAGCCGGCCGGAGACGGCCGCGGGGGAGACCGTGAAGTCCTGCCACTCGGACATCGCGGAGTGGGAGGTGTACTCACCGGTCCCGAGAATCCACACCGGGTCCTTCGCCGTGTCCGGTACGTACTCCTCGGCGGCCAGCAGTACCGCGCATCCGCCGTCGCTGCGGATGCAGCAGTGCAGCTTGGTGAACGGGTCCGCGATCATCGGCCCGGACAGGACCTCGTCCACCGTGATCGGGTCCCGGAACATCGCGTCCGGGTTGGCCGCCGCGTTCGCCCGCGCCTGGACCGCCACCTCCGCCAGCTGCTCCGGCGTCGTCCCGTACGCGTGCATGTGGCGGCGCGCGGCCATCGCGTACTTCGCGATCAGGGAGTGCCCGTACGGCACCTCGAACTGGAGCGGCCCGCGGGCGCCGAACGACAGATTGGAGGTCCGGCGCCCCGCTCCGATGTCGGCGCGCGCCGTCGATCCGTACACCAGCAGGACGGCGTTGGCATGACCGGCGGCGATGGCGTCCGCCGCGTGGGCCGCCATGACCTCCCAGGTCGCGCCGCCGACCGCCGTGGAGTCCACCCAGGTGGGAGTGAGGCCGAGGTACTCGGCGACCTCGACGGGTGCGAGCATCCCGAGCCCCGCCGAGGCGAATCCGTCGATGACGGACCGGTCGAGGCCGGAGTCGGCGAGTGCCCGGCGGGCTGCCTGGGCGTGCAGGGCGTACGGGGTGGCCTCGTCGACGCGTCCGCAGTCCGCCAGCGCTATACCGACGGCGGCGACCCGGCGCGGGGTGGTGAGGAGGGAGGAAGGCATAAATCTGACGGTACATCAGATAAGGCACGGTGTAAGGGGGTTGAGTGTCGGGCGGGCGTGCGCACCTCTGGGATTCTCGGACCTCGACGCTTAGCATGACGGACCGTCAGGTCAGGGCGCGGGTCTCTGGCCCAGGGGAAGGAGCCCGAAGATGGACGCCGCCTTCACCGCGGAACAGGACGAGATCCGCCGCACGCTGCGCGAACTGCTGGCCAAGCACAGCGGCCCCGAGGAGGTCCGGGCCGCCGTACGGACCGCCGAGGGTTACGACGCGGTCCTGTGGCGCCGGCTCGCCCGTGACCTGGGCCTGCCGGGGCTCGCGATCCCCGAGGCGTACGGCGGGGTCGGCTGCGGGACCGCCGAGCTCGCCCTCGCCTGTGAGGAGACCGGCCGGGCCCTGCTGCCCTCACCGCTGCTCGCCACCGCGGCCCTGGCCGCCCCCCTGATCACCGCACTCGGTACCGAGGCCCAGCGCGCCGCCTTGCTGCCGGCCCTCGCGGCGGGGACGCTGACCGCCACGCTCGCCGTTCCCGGCACGGGCCTCTCCACGGCCCTGGGCCTTACGGGTGACGAAGCGGGTGACGAAGCGGTTGACCTGGCGGGTGACGTGGCGGGTGACGTGGCGGGTGACGTGGCGGGCGGCGAGGCCGGCGGCTGGGCCGGCGGCTGGGCGGGCTGCGGCTGGGCGGGCGGCGGCCGGGCCGGCGGGGTGCAGGCGAGGCCGGCCGGTGGCGAGGGCGGCTGGCGGCTGTACGGCGAGGCCGCGCAGGTCCTCGACGGCCACAGCGCCGGACTGCTCGTGGTCGCCGCGCACACGGGCGGCTTCCCGCGCAGCCGTACCCTCCTGTTCCTCGTGCATACCAAGACGGCGGCCGGACTCGTCCGCGCCAGGCAGACGTCGATGGACGAGACACGGCCGTTCGGGCGCATCGAACTGCGCGACACCGAGGCCGAACTCCTGGGCGTGGACAGTGCCGTCGAGACGGCGGCCGCACTGGCGGCGGCCGGGCGCACGGCGGCGGCGGTGCTCGCCGCGGAAGCGGCCGGAGCGGCGGCGAGCGTGCTGGAACGCACCGTCGGTCACGTGAAGGCCCGGGAGCAGTTCGGCCGGGCGATCGGCTCCTTCCAGGCGGTGAAGCACCGGCTGGCGGACGCGTACGTACGGGTGCAGGCGGCCCGCTCGGCCGCCTACTACGCGGCCTGGGACCCGACGGCCGCCGGTCTGGCGCTCGCGCAGGCCCTGGAGGCGCTGCGGGTCACCTCCGCCGAGGCGGTTCAGCTGCACGGCGGCATCGGATTCACGTGGGAGCACGAGGCGCACCTCTACTTCAAGCGGGCCACCGCCGACGAACTGCTCTTCGGGCCCGTCCACCGGCTGCGCGACCGCGCGGCGCACCAGGCCGGGCTGTTCCTGACCGGCGGTGCCGGCCAGGCGGTGGCCGTCTGATGGCGCCCGGTGCGCGGTCGGCCCGGAAGGCCGTCCAGAAGATCTCCTCGACCCGCGCCTTCGCCAGGATCGCCCCGCACGTCATCCCCGTCATGGACCGCACGGTGCACCGGCTCACACGCGGCAGGGTGATGCTCAGCGCCCAGATGCTCCCGGGCCTCGTCCTCACCGTGCGGGGCGCGAAGAGCGGGCAGCTCAGAACCGTCCCCCTGGCCTGCATGCCGCAGGAGGGGACGCGGAAGGGGGCCCCGGAGGGCTGGATCCTGGTCGGCAGCAACTTCGGCCGTACGGGGCACCCGGCCTGGACCGCCAATCTGCTCGGCTGCCCGGACGCCGTCGTCAGCTGGAAGGGCCGGGACGTGCCGGTGCGCGCGCGGTTGCTCCAGGGCGCGGAGCGGGCCGAGGTGTGGGAGGCGGCGCTGAGGTTCTGGCCGCCGTACGCGACGTACCAGGCGAGGATCGAGCGGGAGATCCGGCTGTTCCGGCTGGAGCGCGGGGACTGAGCCGCCGGGGCGCGAAGCGGGTCCTGCGGCCGGGGGCCGGCCCGCTGCCGGGTCCTCGGGCGCCGACGGCGGACCACAGTCGCTGCTGCCGTGGTCCGCCGTCGGTGAGACAGGACGACGTGGGGCCCGCGTTGCGGCTGAGCGCCCAGCGTGTGAGGGGAATCCGGCGCCGCGCCTACTTCGCCGGCTTCTTGCCGGTGATGCCCAGGTGTACCAACAGCGCCAGATTGGGACGGAGTTCGGCCTGCTTGACGCCCCAGGTGGTGAACCCCTTCTGGTGCGAGGCCACTGCGGCCAGCATCGCGACCAGGGACCCCGCCATCGCCGCAGGACTGACGTCCTTGTCGACCTTGCCCTTCGCCTGGAGCTCCTTCACCGACTCCGTGAGCGAGTTGGTGACCGAGTTCAGGATCTTCATACGGATCTTGTAGAACCGCTTGTCGCCTTCGGCCGCGCCGAGGTCGACCACCCGGAGGATGGCGTCGTGACGGCGCCAGAAGTCGAGGAATCCCTCGACCAGTTCCTCGGAGGTCTGCCAGCCGGCCTTGCCGACCCAGGAGCGGCCGGCGACCAGTTGGGTCAGCCCGGCACCCTCCTTGGCCATTTCCTCGGCGATTTCGAGGACGGCGCCCTCGACGTCGGGGAAGTACTGGTAGAAGGTCGCGGGTGAAGTCCCCGCCTTCCGGGCGACGTCGATGACTTTGACGTCCCGGTACGGCGAGGAGCTGAGCATCTCGCTGAGGCAGTCGAGCAGCTTCTGCCGCGTCGCCTGGCCGCGTCGACCGGCCACGCGGCCGTCGACGGTGCGTACTTGTCCTGTCATGCCGTCAGCTTACCGAGGGGTGATCGGAGCGCGATTCGGCCGACTGCAAATGGGGAACGCCGCAGGACCGGCGGGGTGCGTGGTCGGTGTGTGGTGGGTTTTCGGCCACGTACGGCGAGGGGGGTCGCCGCTCGCGTGTGGACGGTGTGTCGCCGTGCATAAGTGTTATCAACAGCCTGTGGACAACTTCGGTGGACAACTTTGCCCCCGCCGGGCACGAGGCCTTCACGATTAGGGCGAACGTTCTATATGGGTGCGTCGAGGCGCGCGGCGACGCACCCGCCGTTACGTTGGCTGTGACGGGTGTCACCGTCCGGCTGTCACCGTCCGGCTGTCACCGTCCGGCTGTCATCGTCCGGCGTCACTGTCCGGCTGTCACCGCTACGGAAGGATCCGGGCCCATGGCCGCATTCGCGCACTCCGTGCCGTGCTGGGTGGATGTGCAGCTCTCCGACCTCGAAGCGGGCAAGCGCTTCTACGGCGGGCTCTTCGGCTGGACCTTCCGCGCGGGCGACGGCCTGCTTTTCGCCGACGCGTTCCACGACGGCAGGCTCGTCGCCGGTCTCGCCGCCAAGCGGGACGGCCGGATGCCGACCGCCTGGGGCGTCTACTTCTCCACCGACGACATCACCGCCACGGTGGCCCTCATCAGGGAAGCCGGCGGGCTGGTGATCACCGATCCCGTGCGGGCCGGACGGGCCGGGGTGCTGGCCCAGGCCGCCGATCCGGGCGGTGCGGTCTTCGGACTGTGGCAGGCGGGCGACCGGGCGGGCTTCGAGAAGCAGAACGAGCCGGGTGCCTTCTGCTGGACCGAGGTCTTCACCCGGCGGCCGGAAGCCGTGGACGCCTTCTACGAGCGCGTCTTCGGCTTCGCGGGGACGGATCTGGACGAGTCCGCCGACGGCGCCACCGGAACGGCCGAGTCGGGCGTCGACTACCGGATGTGGTCGCCCGCGGGCACCGAGCCGGGGCCTGATACGGCGATCGGCGGGCGCAGCGTCATCACGGACGCGTTCCCCGCCGAGATGCCCAGCTACTTCCTCACCTTCTTCGCGGTCGCCGACTGCGACCGGGCCGCCGAGACCGTCGTCCGGCTGGGCGGCCGGGTCACCGCACCGCCGTTCGGCATCCCGTACGGGCGGATGGCGGTCGTCCAGGACGACCAGGGCGCCGTCTTCGCCGTGCTCCAGCCGACCGAACTCCTGCCCTGAGCGGCCCCGACACGCTCCGACAGCCCCCGACACGCCCCCGGGTTCGCAACGAGGGCCTCCGACAGGAAGAATCAGGGGTGCGCACCGCCAGGTGGTGCCCAGTGGTGAGACGCTGCACACGGCGGGATTTCGCGGGCTTCTGTTCTTGGGGCCTGTACGGGGAGGTGGCAGGCAAGTGGAGCAGCTTACGCAGCATGACCCGAGACGGATCGGCCCGTTCGAGGTGCTGGGGCGACTCGGGGCCGGCGGCATGGGGCTGGTCTATCTCGCGCGCTCGGCGTCGGGCCGGCGGGTGGCGATCAAGACGGTGCGTACGGAGCTCGCCGAGGACCAGTTGTTCCGGGTCCGGTTCACGCGTGAGGTGGAGGCCGCTCGTGCGGTCAGCGGTTTCTACACGGCCGCCGTGGTCGACGCCGACCCCCGGGCGGCGGTGCCGTGGCTGGCCACCGCCTACGTACCCGCCCCCTCGCTCGAGGAGATAATCAATGAGTGCGGGCCGATGCCGACCCAGGCCGTGCGGTGGCTGGCGGCCGGGATCGCCGAGGCGCTCCAGTCCATCCACGGGGCGGGCCTCGTCCACCGTGACCTGAAGCCCTCCAACGTGCTGGTCGTCGAGGACGGCCCGCGCGTGATCGACTTCGGGATCGCGTCCGGGGTCTCCAACACCCGGCTGACCATGACGAACGTGGCGGTCGGCACCCCTGCCTACATGTCTCCCGAGCAGGCGCGGGACTCGCGGAGCGTGACCGGCGCCAGTGATGTGTTCTCGCTCGGCTCCACGCTGGTGTTCGCGGCGACCGGGCATGCGCCGTTCCACGGTGCCAACCCCGTCGAGACGGTGTTCATGCTGCTCAGGGAGGGCCCCGACACGGAGGGCATGCCCGACGACCTGCGGCCGCTGATCGAGTCCTGTATGCAGATGGACTCCACCCGGCGCCCCAGCCCGGCCGATCTGCAGGCCCAGCTCGCCCCGCACCTCTTCGCCTCCGGCAGCGACGACAGCGGTACGGCCTCGGCATGGCTGCCGCACCCGGCCACGGCGATGATCGAGCAGCGGCGCGGCGGTGGCCGCACGATCGCTCCGGCTCCGGTGCCCGCGCGTGCCCCGGCGCACGCCGCGCCCCAGCACCCCCCGCAGCCGCCGGATCCGCCGCAGCGGCCGCCGGGTGCGGACTGGGACACGGCGTGGCGCAGAGGCTCCGATCCCCGCTCGACCTCGCTCTCCCCCTCGCCGGACGGCGGGCCCGTACGGCTGGCCGGTGCGAAGGTGTCGATCGGCCCCGGGCCGCGGCCCGGCGAGATCCGCGGCGCCGCGGCCGCGCACGCCGACCCGGCCACCGGCTGGGTGCGTCCGCCCGCCGGGCTGAACGGCGCCACCGCGCCCATCGCCCCGGTGCCAGCCCCCGCGCCCCCGCCGGACGCGGCGCCGGACCGCTGGCGGCCCTGGCGCTTCCGCATGTCGAACGATGTGTGGGGTACGCCGGTCGTGGCAGGGGACCTGTTGTACGTGACGTCGTTCGAGGTCCACGCGCTCGATGTGGGCAACGGGAGACGCCAGTTCAAGACCCGGGACGTGGCTTGGGTGATGGCCGTCGACGGCGGCCGGATACACGGCTCGGACGGCCCGTCCCTGTACGCGCTCGACGCGACGACCGGCGCCGAACGGTGGCGCCTCCAGACGGACGCCTGGGTCTACTCCCTGAAGGCCGGCCGCGGCACGGTGGTGACCGGCACGCGCGGGGGCGGCGTCCAGGCGTGGGAGGCGTCCAGCGGCGAGAAGCTGTGGGAGACCTCGGGCGTCCAGACGGACTTCGAGACACCGGAGGCCGGGCCCGCGATACACGACGGCACGGTGTATCTGTGGCAGGACGCCCGGCTGCGGGCCGTCGACGCCCGTACCGGCGGCGAGCGGTGGTCGTACCCGATCGGTGACGCGGCGTCCTGCGGCGGAGTGCCGGTACGGGTGGCGCCGGCGGCGGACGGCTGTGTGTACGTGTCCGCCGGCACCCGGGTGCTGGCGGTGGACTCGGTCTCCGGCCATGTGCGCTGGCACTTCGAGTCGCCTGCCGTCTTCCTGTCCCCGCCCGCGTTCGCGCCGGGGCCCGCGGTGACCGGGGGCGGGGTGTACCTCGCGGACTACCTCGGCACGGTCTACGCCCTCGACGCCATGACCGGCAAGGACCGGTGGCGGATCGCGACCGAGGCCCGCCAGTCGATCGAACCGGTGCTGGTGGCGGCGGGGAACGTCCACGTCGGCAGCGGCAGCGCGCTGTACACGCTGGACGCGGTGACGGGCACGCCCAAGTGGCGGTTCGCCGCGGGCGGCGACGTGGTGGGCGCGCCGGTGGTCGCGGACGGACGCGTGCACTTCGGCTCGGCGGACCATGTGCTGTACACCCTGGACGCGGCGGGCGGACAGCTCCGCTGGAAGCTCGCGACGGGCGGCGAGATCACGGGGTCGCCCGTGGCCCAGGCGGGTGTGGTGTACGCGTGCAGCAAGGACCGCTGCGTGTATGCGCTGGACGCGCTCAAGGGGACGGGCACGGGCAACCGGGCCCGGGCGTAGCGAGATCCGCCGACGCGAAATCCGCCTACGCAGGGCACTCGGCCCGTCCGGCGATCGAGGACAGGGCCGAGACAGGGCCGCCTCCGGGCGAGGCGTCAGGCGTCAGGCGTTCGGGGGGCGGCGACGGTGGCCCTCCTGCGTGGGATATGTCCGGGTCTCCTCCGTGTCGCGGGGGTCCGGGCCCACGTACGGGTCCGCCTCCCGCTCCGGCCCCGGCGACGTCTGCACCGACGGCCCCGGCTCCTGCGTGGGCGGCCAGGTGTCCGGGTGGTCCGACCCGGGCGCCGCGTACGGCTCCGCATGGCGGCCGGTCCGCCGCCTGGCCCGCCCCGACATCAGCGCCGCGCCCAGCAGCAGCAACAGCCCGCCGGCTCCTGCGAGCGCCACGCCGACCTGAAGCCCTGAGCCGTCTCCGCCCACCGAGAGGCTGCCCGCCTCCTGTCCCTGGCGGACCATCCACAGCACGGTGAAGCCCAGCACCACCAGACCCGCGAGCGCCACCATGAGCCGCGACCGCAGCAGCACCCCGACCAGGGCCACCAGCGCGGCGAGGAGGAACGGCAGCAGGATCGAGACCAGTACGCCGGAACTCGTATCGGTGATGCCCCCGAAAAGGTCCTGGACGCGGTAGTCGCGCCCGCGCCGGCCTTCGTACCAGTCCAGGAACGGGCTCACGACAGCAGCCGCCGCGCCGACGAGGGCGACGACGGAGCCGAGGACGTTGCGGATCATCAGCGGCCTCCCGGAGCCGACGGCATGCCCGGTGCGTGCGCCGGTCGGCGTACGCACCCCCGGAGTACCGACGCTACGCCGGGCCGAACCCGCCCGCGACCGGGCAGACGATGACACAACCGTGACAGGGCCATGACCGACCTGCCCGGTTGTCGGCGGGATGCTGTGCGTTACGGTGTCGCGCGGTCCGTTCGGCGGCCGGACGACGTGTCAGCAAACATGTCCACAACACAAGGGGGGCTGCATCGATGATGCGGCGACGTTTGAGGTTCGCGGCGGTACTGGTCGTGGTGGTGCTCGCGCTCACCGGATTCTCGACCGCCAGCAGCGGAGGCAAGGGCGGCGGCGGTGGCAAGAGCCGCAGCGGCAAGAGCAGCGGCTCGGGCGGCGGTGGCTGCTCCAGCTCCAAGAAGAGCAACAACGACCACGACTACGACGACAGCTCCTACGACGACTCGTCGAGCAGCTCCTCCGGCGGCGGCGACTACGGCACGCCGACCCCCGGCTCCACGGCCACCGACGCCCCCGAGGTACGGGTCATCCGCTGCGCCCAGCCCCGCAAGGGCAAGCGCAGGGCCGTCACCTCGTCCGTCGTCCAGATCCGGGCGACGGCGACCGGTACGGCGAAGACGTACGACGTCGAGGTGACCTTCCTGGACTCGCTCGGCAACACCGTCGACACCGCCGAGACCACCGCGGACCTGGCGTACGGCGACGTCAAGAGCCTCACCCTCCGTATGGACAGCCCGCGCAAGGTGTCCAAGGTGAAGCGGTGCCGCGTCACGGCGGAGCCCCGCTACTGACGGGCGGCACCCCTCTGTGCGCGCGCTCCCTCACCGCGACCGGTATGCCCCGCGCCCGCCCCCGTCCCGCTTCTCGAACAGCTCCGTCTGCCGCTCCGGCGCCAGGTTGCCGAGCGCGATCAGCTGCGGGGCGTGGGCCAGCGCCTGCGTCCGCGCGGCCTCCTTCGCCGACCACACCGCCCGTACCGTGCCCTGGACCGCGGCCGTCGGGTACGAGGCGATGACGGCCGCAGCCCGCAGCGCCGCTTCCACCGCGCCGCCGGCCGGTGTGACCTCGCTGACCAGCCCGGTCTCGTACGCACGCCGGGCCGTGACCCGTTCGGCGGTGCCCATCAGCGACATCCGGGCGACCTCGCCGAACGGCATCCGCTGCGCCATCGAGATCGCCTCGTAGGCGCTGACCATGCCGTACGTCGTGTGCGGGTCGAAGAACGTCGCCTCCTCGGACGCGATCACGAATTCCGCCTCGCCCAGCAGATAGAACGCCCCGCCGCAGGCCATCCCCTCCACCGCCACGATCACGGGCTTCCAGAGGTCGTTCGCCTTGGGCCCGATCGCGATCAGGGGGTCGTCGACGGCGTACGGGGAAGGGGGCTGCGCCACCTCCACCCCCCGGTCGATCCCCGTACAGAAGGCGCGCCCGCCCGCCCCGGTCAGGACGACGGCCCGTACGCCCTCGTCATAGCGGAAGGCCCGCCAGCAAGCGCCCAGTTCGGCCGCCGTCGCCAGGTCGATCGCGTTGAGCTTCTCCGGCCGGTCGAGGGTGACGAGCGCGACCCCGGTGCCGTGATCCGTCTCCGCGCGCAGGGCCACCGCTCACCGCTCCAGCAGCCAGCGGACGAGCGTCGTCCCGGCGTCGGTGGGACAGAAGACGGCCTGCACCGCCGTCCCGATCCGCAGTCTCCCCGGATCGACCGAGTTCAGTGCCGCCTCCGGCCCGCTCACCACGTTCCCGACCAGCCGGATCCTCGGGGCCTCGGTCAGTTCGACGACCACGGCGTTGTACGGGGCCTGTTCGGCGTACGCGGGCAGCAGGGGCGGATGCGGCAGCACGTACGACCAGATCCGGCCGCGCCCGCTCATCAGCCGCCACTCGCTGTCGAAGGACTGGCAGCGCGGGCAGCAGGGCCGGGGCGGGAAGCGGAGTTCGCCGCAGCCGGGGGCGGCGCACGCCTGGACCCGTAGTTCGCCGCGGGCCGCGTACTCCCAGAAGGGCGCCCCGTCCTCGTCGACGACGGGCGACAGCAGACTGTCCGACATGTCAGCTCCTCAGCAGGACGGCGGAGGTGGGGACGCCTTCCCCGGCGGTGACCAGGCAGGTGGCGGCGTCGGGGACCTGGGCGGTGGACACGCCGCGCAGTTGCTTCACACCCTCGTTGATGAGGTTGAAGCCGTGTACGTACGCCTCGCTGAGCCCGCCGCCCCCGGTGTTGATGGGCAGCCGCCCGCCGCTCTCCAGCGCACCGCCCTCCGTGAAGGCCGCGCCCTCGCCGCGCCCGCAGAAGCCGTAACCCTCCAGGGAGAGCGGGATGAGCGGCGTGAACGCGTCGTAGATCTGGGCGACATGGACGTCGTCCGGCCCGAAGTCGGCCTGCTTCCACAGCTGCCGGGCCGCTGTCCAGGCCGGGCCCGTGAGCGGGTCGTCGTTCCAGTAGTTGACCATCCCGTGGTGCTGGGCGGGGAGCCCCTGCGCGACGGAGTGGATGTAGACGGGCTTCTGCCGGCAGTCGCGGGCCCGCTCGGCGGAGACGATGACGCAGGCGAGCGCCCCGTCCGTCTCCAGGCAGTTGTCGAACAGGCAGAGCGGATCACTGATCCAGCGGGAGGTCATATACATGTCGCGGGTCAGCGGCCGTTCGTACATCATCGCGTCCGGGTTCTGGTTGGCGCGGTTGCGGCAGGCGAGGGCGACGTTGAAGAGGTGGTCGCGGGTGGCGCCGTACTCGTGCATGTAGCGCCGTGCCAGCATCCCGATCTCGTCCGATGGCCGCAGCAGCCCGTACGGCCGGGTCCACTGGGCGGGGGCCGGCAGCTGGACGGCGGTGTTCTTCCAGGGCCGGGGCCCCGAGCCGCGCTTCCGCGACCGCCAGGCGACCCCCACGCCCGCCTGACCGGTGGCGACAGCGGCCGCGAGGTGCGCGATCGTCGCGCAGGATCCCCCGCCCCCGTAGCCCACCTTGCTGAAGAAGGTGACATCACCGGCGCCGATGGCCTTGGCGACCTCGACCTCGTCGGTCTCCTCCATGGTGTACGAGGCGAAGGCGTCGACCTCCGAGGCCGCGATACCCGCGTCGTCGAGGGCGGCGATGATGGCCCGGCAGGCCAGCACCTTCTCGCTCTCGGGGAGTTGTCTCGCGAAGGCCGTCTGTCCTATACCGGCTATCGCCGTCACGTCTTTGAGCGTCGCCACCGCCACCTCCGGGACCGTCATGACTGCTGACAGCGCCAGAGGCTACAGCTAATCTGACGGATAGTCAGCTACTGTGCGGTGCGGCGGGGAGGACAGACGATGCGCGGCGACGAGGAATGGTCCACCGTCCCGGGGCTGGTGCGGGCGGCGTCCGAGCGGTACGGGGCCCGCGAGGCGGTCGTCGAGGGCCGCACCCGCGTCTCGTACGCGGAGCTCGGCGAGCGCGTCGAACGGGCCGCCGCCGCGTGCATGGCCTCCGGCGTCGAGCCGGGTGACCGGGTCGCGATCTGGGCGCCGAACACCCTGGACTGGATCGTCTCCGCGCTCGGGGCGGTCACGGCGGGCGCGGTCCTCGTCCCGCTCAACACCCGCTTCAAGGGCACGGAGGCGGCGTACGTCCTGCGAAGGAGCCGGGCGAAGCTGCTGTTCGTCACGGGCACGTTCCTCGGTACGTCGTACGTCGCGTCCCTGCGCCGCGCGGAGGTCGAACTCCCCGCCCTGGAGCGGGTGGTGGTGCTGGCGGACAGCGCCCCTGACGACTATCTGACCTGGAAGGACTTCCTGGCCGCGGGGGAGGGGACATCGCCCGCGGCGGTACGGGAGCGTGCGGCCGCGATCACACCCACCGCCCCCTCCGACATCATCTACACCTCGGGCACGACGGGCCGCCCGAAGGGCGCGGTCATCACCCACGCTCAGACGCTGCGGTGCTACGCCATCTGGAGCGAGCTGGCCGGTCTCCGCGAGGGCGACCGCTACCTCATCGTGAACCCGTTCTTCCACACCTTCGGCTACAAGGCGGGGATCATCGCCTGCCTGATGCGCGGGGCGACGATGGTTCCGCAGCCGGTCTTCGACGTGGACACGGTCCTGGCGAACATCGCCGCCGAACGCATCTCCGTGCTCCCGGGCCCGCCCACCCTCCACCAGTGCCTCCTGGACCACCCGTCCCGCAGCGCCCACGACCTCTCGGCCCTCCGCCTGGTCGTCACGGGCGCGGCGGTGGTCCCCCTCCACCTGGTGGAACGCCTGCGCACCGAGCTGGGCATAGCGACGGTCCTCACCGCGTACGGCCTCTCCGAGGCGAGCGGCATCGTCACGATGTGCCGCACCGGCGACCCGGCGGACGTCATCGCCTCCACCTCCGGCCGCGCGATCCCCGGCACGGAGGTCCGGGTCCTGGCGGCGCCGGGAACTCCGGGTGAGGTCCTGGTCCGGGGCTTCAACGTCATGACGGGGTACTTCGAGGACCCCGTGACGACGGCCGCCACGATCACCCCGGACGGCTGGCTCCGCACGGGCGACATCGGCGTCCTCGACGGCGCCGGCAACCTGCGCATCACGGACCGGATCAAGGACATGTTCATCGTCGGTGGCTTCAACGCGTACCCGGCGGAGATCGAACAGCTCCTGGGCCTGCATCCGGACATCGCGGATGTGGCGGTCATCGGAGTCCCGGATCCGCGCCTGGGCGAGGTGGGCAAGGCGTACGCGGTCCGCCGCCCGGACGCCACGCTCACGGCGGACGACCTGATCGCCTGGTCGAGACGGGAGATGGCGAACTACAAGGTCCCGAGGACGGTGGAGTTCGTGGCCGGACTCCCGAGGAACGCGAGCGGCAAGGTGCTGAAGGGGGAGCTGCGGGGGAGGGAGCAGGGCGCCGTTCGCCGCAGCGCGCACGAGTGAACCGTGTGCGGACATGCAGCGGCCGCGATGGCTCCCCCTCCGAGCCACCGCGGCCGCTCCCCCGTGCGGGTTCAGTCCTTACCGCGTCGGCTTGAACGGCTCCGACGTCGCGTGCTGGTCGAGAGTGGTCAGTTCCCCGCCCGTCGCGTGCTGGTCCTGCGTCGTGATCGGAGTCTCCGGCTCACCCGTGGCGTGCTGGTCCGCCGGCTTGAGAATCGGGTCCTGCTTCGCTGCGTCGGCCATGGTGGTCAACTCCGTCTCTGGTGCGTAAGCGTTGGCTTGGTGGGCCCGTCCGGCTGTTCCCCCGTGGACTGCCGGACGGGCCTCTGGGGGCCGTTCACCTCAGTGGTGTGGCCGCCTGTCTCCCGTCTGCCCCCCGACGCGACGGATCGACAGGCATGAGAATGGCGGACCAGGATAAACGAACGATGAACGCGCCGTTTGTCAGGCTGCCGGGGCCGGCGTCAGCAGCGCCCGGACATCGTGCGCCTCCGGGGACCCGTGCTCCTCGTAGATGCCGAGCGCCTCCTGCCAGCACACCTGGGCGCGTCCCGTCTGTCCTATTCCGTCAAGTGCCCGGCCGAGCACCGTCAGGACGTTGCCCCGCCGCCAGTCACCACCGATTCCACGAAGGACGGTGAGCGCCGATTCCGAGTACTGGGCCGCCTGCGCGAAGCGGCCGGCGGCGATCTCGACCTCGGCCAGACGGAACAGGGTCATGCCCTCCCACAGCCGCTGACGGCTGCCACGGAACACTTCCAGAGCCTCGTTCAGCTGGTCCGTCGCGGCGGAGAGTTCCATGGTCCGGGTGAGGGCGAGGCCCAGGGCGTACCGGCCGTTGGCGCCGCGTAGTGCGTGTCCCAGCGAGTCGTAGATCTCGATACCCGACCGAGCGAGAGTGACCGCGCTCTTCGTTCGTCCCGTCGCGAGGTGGATGCGCGACAGGTTGCACAGTGCGCTTGCCTCGCCCGGCCGGTTTCCGTCGTTGCGGAACGCCTCGATGGCCTGTGTCAGAAAGCCCTCTCCGTCGGTGTGGCGGTTCTGGTAAAGGGCGATGATTCCCCGGGTGTTGGAGGCCCAGCAGGCGGGCAGGGGGTCGTCGACCGTGCCTGCCAGCCGCAGTGCTTCCTGAGCCTCGCGGTCGGCGTGGTCGAACCGCCCGGCCAGTTGGTGCACGTTGGCCAGGGACATGACGGCCCGGCCTTCCGCCCGGGGGTCGCCGCATGTCCTCGACGCTTCCCGGACCGTGAGCGCCGCCGCTTCGTACTGCTTGGAGTTGGCGCCCGACTCACCCAGATCGAGAGCGGCGTAGAGAAGGTCGACGGCGCGGCGCAGGGTGGCGGGGTGTGAAGCCTGGCAGACGCACGCGAGCAGATTGGTCGCCTCCGCGTACAGCCAGTCCAGCGCCGAGTGGCGGTCGGCGAACGACAGGCCTTCGTGCTCCGTCGATTCCAGGTGATCCACCAGCCGGTCTCCCGGCCTTTCCAGCGCGTACACCCCCGCCGCCGTCGCCAGGTAGAAGTCCAACAGCCGTGACAGCGCCAGCTCCTTCTCCACCGGCGGCTGTTCGTCCCGCTCCACGCACGCACGCGCGTAGAGCCGGACCAGGTCGTGGTAGCGGTAGCGGCCCGGGGCCGCGGACTCCAGGAGCGACGTGTCGACCAGGGACTCCAGGAGGTCCTCAGCCGTGTGCACCTCCAGGTTCAGCAGGGCCGCCGCCGCTGCCAGGGAGATGTCCGGGCCGTCCGCCAGGCCCAGGAGGCGGAAGGCGCGGGCCTGGGCCGGTTCCAGCTGGCCGTAGCCGAGTTCGAAGGTGGCCTTCACCGCGAGGTCGCCCGCCTGCAGTTCGTCCAGGCGGCGGCGCTCGTCGGCCAGCTTCGCGGCCAGGACGGAGACCGTCCAGGTGCGGCGGGCGGCCAGGCGGGAGGCGGCGATGCGGATGGCCAGGGGGAGGAAGCCGCAGGCGGCGACCACGTCGAGGGCCGCCTCGCGCTCCGAGTTGACGCGTTCGTCGCCGACTATGCGGGTGAAGAGCTGCAGGGCCTCTTCCGGGGACATCACGTCCAGGTCCACCAGGTGCGCGCCCGCCAGGTCCACCATGCGCACGCGGCTGGTGACCAGGGCCGCGCAGCCCGCCGTGCCGGGGAGCAGGGGGCGGATCTGGGCCGCGTCGTGGGCGTTGTCCAGGAGGACGAGGATGCGGCGGCCGTCCAGGGTGGACCGGTAGAGCGCGGCCCGTTCGTCGAGGGAGTCCGGGATCGAGGAGTCCGGGGTGCCCAGGGCGCGCAGGAACGCGCCGAGGACCGTCTCCGGTTCGGCGGCCCGTGCTCCGGCGCCCTGGAGGTCCACGTACAGCTGCCCGTCCGGGAAGTGCGGGCGGGCCTCGTGGGCGACGTGCACGGCGAGGGTCGTCTTGCCGACGCCCCCGATGCCGGCCAGTGCGGACACGGCCATGACGGATGCCTCGGCGGTGGCGAGCCGGTCGCCCAGTTCTCGTACGAAGGAGGCGCGGCCGGTGAAGTCCGGGACGGTGGCCGGGAGCTGCGCGGGCCGGACGGGGGCCGGCGCCGGGGCCGCTTCGTCGGCGGGGCGGGCCAGTTCCTCGTCGGCCCGGAGGATGCGCTGCTGGAGCTGGGCCAGCTCGGGGCGCGGGTCGACGCCCAGTTCCTCCGCGAGGAGGCGGCGCGTGTCCGCGTACACCGCGAGCGCCTCGGCCTGCCGGCCGCTGCGGTAGAGGGCCACCATCAGCAGCTCGCGCAGAAGTTCCCGCAGCGGGTGCGCCGCGGTGAGCGCGGTGAGTTCGGAGACGGCCTCCGCGTGGCTGCCGACCTCCAGGTCCAGGTCGAGCCGTGTCTCGGTGAGCTGGAGGCGCCATTCCTCCAGGCGGGTGCGCTGGTTCTGCGCGTAGGGGCCGGGTACGGAGGCGAGTGCCTCGCCGTCCCACAGGTCCAGGAGCTTGTTGAGCAGCGCGCGGGCCTGCTGCCGGTCCCCGGCGGCCCGCGCCTTCTCCGCCTCGGCGGCCAGATCCTGGGCGAGCGTGAGGTCGAGGGCGTCGCGGCCGATCCGGATCGCGTAGCCGCCGGACTCGCTGACCAGGGTGTCCTGGCCGAGGATCTTGCGGAGCCTGGAGGCGTACGTCCGGATGGTGGCCAGCGCCTGGGAGGGCGGGTCCTCGCCCCAGAACGCGTCGATGAGCTCCGCCGCGGTGGCCGTCCGGCCGTCGCGCAGGAGCAGTGCCGTCAGGAGGGCGCGCTGCTGGGGCGAACCGGAGGGCAGAGTCTCCCCGCCGCGCCAGGCGCGTACGGGTCCGAGTACGGCGAAGCGCAGCGCGGAGCCGGAATCCCCGCTCTGCGGCGCACGCTGCTCCGGAACACGCACGCGTGGCCCGCTGTCACGGTCCATTGATGCCCCCTGTCCTGCTTGCCCGCCGGTCCTGCCCGATCGCGTCTGTTCGGTTTGCCCGCCCGTCCGCTGATGTGCGGCGTGCATCGGGATCGCTCCTTACCACTGGTATCGCGGTCAACAGTCTGCCTTGTTCCGGGCCGGTCCGTCAGCAGTGGGTGACGCTCTGCACAAGCCCTCGACAACGATTCGGAACCGGCGGACCGCACAGGTAGCTGACGGTTCGTCAGATCGGCGCTACCGTGGAGGACATGGAGACCTTCCCGAAGATCATCTCGGTGGACGACCACACGGTGGAGCCCCCTCATGTCTGGCGGGACCGGCTCCCGTCCAGGTACGCGGACTCCGGTCCGCGCATCGTCCGGGCCCCGCTCAAGGAAATGAGCTTCCTCGGCGGCAAGTTCGCGCCCGTCATGGGGGAGAAGGGCGACGACGGGCCGGTCGGTGACTGGTGGGTGTACGAGGATCTGCGCCGCCCGCTCACCCGGCTGGACACCGCCGTCGGCTACGACCGCGACGAGATCAAGCTCGAAGTCATCACGTACGAACAGATGCGTCCGGGCTCGTTCTCGGTGCCCGAGCGGCTGGCCGACATGGACGTCAACCACGTCCAGTCGGCGCTCTGCTTCCCCACGTTTCCACGCTTCTGCGGCCAGACCTTCACCGAAGCGAAGGACCGTGAACTGGGGCTGCTGGGCGTGCGCGCGTACAACGACTGGATGGTCGAGGAGTGGTGCGGCCCGGACGCGCGGGGCCGGCTGATCCCGCTCACCCTCGTGCCGCTCTGGGACGCCCGCCTCGCGGCCGAGGAGGTGCGGCGCAACGCCGCGCGGGGCGTGCGCGCGGTGGCGTTCTCCGAGATACCCCCGCATCTCGGGCTGCCGTCCGTCCACACGGACGAATGGGACCCGTTCCTGCGGGCCTGCGACGAGACGGGGACGGTGATCGCCATGCACATCGGCTCCTCGTCGCGGATGCCGTCCACCTCGGCCGACGCCCCGCCCGCCGTCGGGTCCACCATCACCTTCGCCAACTGCTGCTTCTCGATGGTCGACTGGCTGATGAGCGGCAAGTTCGAGCGCTTCCCCAACCTCCGGATCATGTACGCGGAGGGCCAGATCGGCTGGATTCCGTACATCCTGGAACGCGCCGACGTGGTCTGGGAGGAGAACCGGGCCTGGGGCGGCGTCGCCGACAAGGTGCACAGGCCGCCGTCCGAGCTGTTCGCCGAGCATGTCTTCGGCTGCTTCTTCGACGACCCCTTCGGGCTGCGGAACCTCGACGCGATCGGCGTCGGGAACGTCCTGTACGAGACGGACTACCCGCACTCCGACTCCACCTGGCCCCGCTCGCGCGAGGTGGGGGAGTCGCAGATGGCGCACCTGGACGCGGACGTCGTGGACCGGATCGTACGCGGCAACGCGATCGACCTGCTGGGGCTGACCGACGACGGGCTGTGGGCGGGGGCGTAGGAGGTCGCACGGCCTGGGCCGGACAAGACAGGAGCCCCGTTCCCCGCCGAGGCGGGGAGCGGGGCTCCTTGGGTACTGCTATGCCGGCCGCGATCGACCGACCCGGGCAACTAGGCCGGGGTGACGTTCTCAGCCTGCGGACCCTTGGGTCCCTGAGTGACGTCGAAGTTCACGACCTGGTTCTCCTCGAGGGAGCGGAACCCGGACGCGTTGATCGCGGAGTAATGAACGAAGACATCCGGGCCGCCGCCGTCCTGGGCGATGAAGCCGAAGCCCTTTTCAGCGTTGAACCACTTGACGGTTCCGGTAGCCATAAGCCCTCCTTGGGCCAAAGGGTTGCCCTGCTCCAGAACCTGCAAACAAGTCTGAAAACTACAAAAGCCTGCGGGTTACATGCTCCGCAGGCTCTGTACTGCAAGGGAAACCAAACTGCAACTTGCGGCGAGCGTAGCACGCACTCCGCGGGGAGCGGTAGGGGCAATGATCACTTCATCCGGAAGTTTGATTAGAGGAACGGACAGGTCGACGGAGAGGCAAGCGGAGAGGGGCTCCGGGAGCGCCTTGCGGCCGGGTCGGGGAAGGGCCCGGGACGACCCGCTGACGCCGGT
Source organism: Streptomyces finlayi (assembly GCF_014216315.1). Taxonomy (NCBI): domain Bacteria; kingdom Bacillati; phylum Actinomycetota; class Actinomycetes; order Kitasatosporales; family Streptomycetaceae; genus Streptomyces; species Streptomyces finlayi. The sequence goes on along the minus strand of NZ_CP045702.1, from coordinate 3,157,513 downwards.
CGGCACACACAGGTCTAGCCTCACGATGTGGACAATTCAACCGTCTCTCCCGTCGAAGACGACGACCGTCGCAGCCGGCCGCGCGTCGGCCACATCCAGTTCCTCAACTGTCTTCCGCTCTACTGGGGGCTGGCACGGACCGGGACCCTGCTCGACCTGGAGCTCTCGAAGGACACCCCGGAGAGACTCAGCGAGCAGCTGATCAGGGGCGACCTCGACATCGGCCCCGTCACGCTGGTCGAGTTCCTGCGCAACGCCGACGACCTGGTGGCCTTCCCCGACATCGCGGTCGGCTGCGACGGCCCCGTCATGTCGTGCGTGATCGTGTCCCAGGTGCCGCTGGAGCAGCTCGACCGGGCCCGGGTGGCGCTCGGTTCGACCTCGCGCACCTCCGTACGCCTGGCGCAGCTGCTGCTCTCCGAGCGGTACGGGGTCGAGCCCGACTACTACACCTGCCCGCCCGACCTCGGCGTGATGATGCAGGAGGCGGACGCCGCCGTCCTCATCGGGGACGCCGCGCTCCGCGCCAACCTGCACGACGCCCCCCGCCTCGGCCTCCAGGTCCACGACCTGGGGCAGATGTGGAAGGAGTGGACCGGGCTGCCGTTCGTCTTCGCCGTATGGGCCGCCCGCAAGGACTACCTGGCCGCGCATCCCGAGTACGTGACCAAGGTCCACGAGGCGTTCCTTGCCTCGCGCGACGTCTCCCTGGAGGAGGTCACCAAGGTGGCGGAGCAGGCGGCGCGCTGGGAGTCCTTCGACGCGGAGCTCCTGGAGCGGTACTTCACGACGCTCGACTTCCGCTTCGGCCCGGACCAGTTGAAGGGTGTGCGGGAGTTCGCCCGGCGCACCGGGGCGACGACGGGCTTCCCCGCCGACGTGAAGGTCGAGCTGCTCGGCGGCTGAGGCGGGAATGGGGGAATGCCGGCCCTCCCCGGGATGTTTATCGCGTTACCGCGGGGGGTGGGCCGGAGCATTCCGTTCCGGTGAATGGAACGAAAGAGATGCGGGTCCGCCAGGTGTACGGGTGTGACGAATAGGGGAAGGCGTCGGGCGGTGGTCCCGCTCGCGTCCCGGTATCGACCGGACAGCGACTGGATCACCGACCGGACCGCTGACCGCACCACCGACACATTCACGCCTTTCGCGGTGGCGAAAACCGCCGTTCGTTCCCCATAGGGGTGAAATCGGCAGAACGTTTCCCTGTGACCGGGTGACCCGTGCGCCTAGGCTTCGGGTCGCAGGTCGGGACGGTCCACAGGGGGAGTCCATATGCAGCCGCTGGAAGCCGGCGAACCGCACACCATCGGCGCCTACCGGCTCCTCGGCAGGCTCGGTGCGGGCGGGATGGGCCGGGTCTACCTGGGGCGCAGCGCGGGCGGGCGCACCGTCGCCGTCAAGGTCGTCCATCCGCACTTCGCGCTCGACGAGCAGTTCCGCGCCCGGTTCCGCCGCGAGGTCGAGTCGGCCAGGCGGGTCGGCGCGCAGTGGACGGCCCCGGTCCTGGACGCCGACCCGGACGCACCCGTGCCGTGGGTCGCGACCGGCTACGTGGCGGGACCCCCGCTCTCGCAGGCCGTCCCCACGCACGGACCCCTGCCCGAGTACGCGGTACGGACCCTGGGCGCCGGTCTCGCCGAGGCGCTGGCCGCCGTCCATGCCGAGGACCTCATCCACCGGGACGTGAAGCCGTCCAACGTGCTGCTCGCCCTCGACGGCCCCCGGCTGATCGACTTCGGGATCGCCCGCGCCCTCGGCGCCACCGTCTCGCTCACCTCCACCGGGGTCTCGGTCGGCTCGCCCGGCTACATGGCGCCGGAACAGATCCGCGGCCTCGACATCTCGGGTGCGGCCGACGTCTTCTCGCTCGGCGCGGTCCTCGCGTACGCGGCGACGGGCAGTGCCCCCTTCCTCGGTGACTCCTCCGCCGTACTCCTCTACAAGGTGGTGCACGAGGAACCGGAGCTGGGCGATCTGGAGGGCGAACTGCGTGCGGTGGTCGCCGGGTGTCTGGCGAAGGACCCCGTCGCCCGGCCCCATCCGGCTGACCTGGCCAGGCTGCTCGCACCCGCCGGCGCCGCCGCGATGGTGGCCTCGGGGTGGCTGCCGAACGCCCTGGTGCGCGAGGTCAGCCAGGCGGCCGTGGCGCTGCTGGACCTGGAGCCGCCGCCGGACGAACCGGGCCTGTCCGGTCCCGTGCCGTTCAGCAACGCCTCGCTGGGCAGTCCGGTGCGGGGCGTGTTCGGTCCGCCGATCGCCCCGCCCCCACCCCGGCCGGCCATGCCCCCGTCGGCGGGCGGCCCGGGTGGTTGCGGCGGGCTGGTGGGCGTAGGCGCTCAGGGCGGTCAGGGTGCCGAAGGGGCCCAGGGTGACGGCCTTCTGCCCGGTCCGCGTACCCCCGACCCCCGGTTCTCCGTCACGGTGAACGCCGACTCGCAGCCGGGTGCGCGCCGTGGCCGGCGGGTGAGCTGCACCGTCGCGCTGGCCGTGGCGGGCGCGCTCGCCGCCGTGACCGTGGGCAACGGGATGCTGTCCGGTCTGTTTCCGGACGGCGACGACACGAAGGGGAACGAGAACGCTGCGACCCCGCCCGCCGCCACCGCGTCGGGGAGTCCCTCGCCCGGGGCGACGGCCGGTCGGACCGGCTCGCTCCCGAAGGCGTTCGCCGGCACCTGGAAGGGCCCCGTGACCGAACGGAGCGGCGCCCCGCACGGCACGCTGACCGCGGTGTTCACCCAGGGCCGCGAGGGGTCGGACGTGGCCCGGATGACGGTCTCGCTGACCGTCCTCGGTACCACCGTCACCTGCCACAGCATCGGCGAACTCTCCTCCGCCACCGAGCGGGTGGTGAAGATCCGTGAGCGCCTCGACCCGGACAGGGCGAGCAGTACGGGCCTGTGCACGGGCGACGCCGCCGACCTCACGTTCACCCTGAATCCGGAGGGAACGCTCACCTACCAGTCGTACGAGGAGGGTGCCGGCAAGCCGCGTGGCACGCTCACCCGGTCCGGCGGCTGAGGCCGACAAGGGCTGGCGTAGGCTGGATCGGTCCGTGGATTCGTTGTAAAACCACCGAAAGGTGACAGCCCGGTGACCGAGAAGGCCGACCTTCAGACCGTCCTCGACCGTGCCGCCGAGGGTGGGCGGATCTCCCCGGAGGAGGCGCTCGACCTCTACCGGTCGGCACCGCTGCACGCGCTGGGAGCTGCGGCCGACGCCGTACGCCGCCGCCGTTACGCGGGTACGGAGCACATCGCCACGTACATCATCGAGCGCAACATCAACTACACCAACGTGTGCGTGACCGCGTGCAAGTTCTGCGCGTTCTACGCGGCGCCGAAGGACACGGACAAGGGCTGGACCCGCGACCTCGACGACATCCTGCGCCGCTGCGCGGAGACCGTCGAACTGGGCGGTACCCAGATCATGTTCCAGGGCGGTCACCACCCGGACTTCGGTGTCGAGTACTACGAGACGCACTTCTCCGCGATCAAGAAGGCGTTCCCGCAGCTGGTCATCCACTCCCTCGGTGCCTCCGAGATCGAGCACATGGCCCGGATCTCCGAGGTCTCGGCGGAGGAGGCCATCCAGCGGATCCACGCCGCCGGCCTCGACTCCTTCGCGGGCGCGGGCGCCGAACTGCTGCCCGCCCGGCCGCGCAAGGCGATCGCCCCGCTCAAGGAGTCCGGCGAGCGCTGGCTGGAGATCATGGAGATCGCGCACGGCCTCGGGGTCGAGTCGACCTCCACCATGCTGATGGGCACCGGCGAGACCAACGCGGAGCGCATCGAGCACCTGAGCATGATCCGGGACGTGCAGGACCGCACCGGCGGCTTCCGCGCGTTCATCCCGTACACCTACCAGCCGGAGAACAACAAGCTGAAGGGACAGACGCAGGCCACGCTCTTCGAGTACCTGCGGATGATCTCCATCGCCCGGCTCTTCCTCGACAACGTCGCCCACATCCAGGGCTCCTGGCTGACCACCGGCAAGGAGGTCGGCCAGCTCTCCCTGCACTACGGCGCCGACGACCTCGGCTCGATCATGCTGGAGGAGAACGTCGTCTCCTCCGCAGGTGCCAAGCACCGCTCCAACCGCATGGAGATCATCGACCTGATCCGCAAGGCGGACCGGGTCCCCGCCCAGCGCGCCACGACGTACGAGCACCTCGTCGTGCACGACGACCCGGCGAACGACCCGGTCGACGAGCGCGTCGTCTCGCACATCTCGTCCACCGCCATCGAGGGCGGCACGGCCCATCCGGAGCTGAAGCTCCTCAGCGCCAACTAGGTCCTGCGTGCTGACGCTTCACACGGCCGCGACCGGGCCCGCCGTTCTCGTCGAGGGGCGGCTGGTCGCGGCCTTCGGCGGCTACGAGGACCTGTCCGCCGCCCATCCGGGCGCGCGGGTACGGCGCTGGCCCGGTGAGATCGTTCCCGGGCGGGTGCGGGACGGGGCGCGGGCGCTGCTGGAGGACACCTTTCACCCGGACGCGTATCTGCCCGAACGGCCGGACCACCGGGGCGAGTCCGTACGGCGGGGCATCCACGCGCTGCTGGGGGAGGGCGTCACCGCGGTCGTGGACGACCTGACGGATCCGGCCGTACGCGCCGCGGTCGACCGGAGCGGCCTCGTGCGGGTGGCCGCCGGTCACCGGCCGGCGCTGGTGGTGGGCGGCCGTGCCGACCTGGCCGTGATCGACGACGACGGCGCGTGCGTGGCGACCGTACTGGCGGGGCGGTTGGTGCACCGGCGGCGCTGAGGCGCCGTACGGCCCGGGGACCGGTGGTCTCACCCCTGTACCGAGTGCGGACGGACCCAAAAGGCTGAAGCCGGTCCACTCCGCTGGGATACGGGAGGTGCCGGGCTGCTTGAATGGACGGGTGACCCGAGCCTCCCTGGAAAAGCAGCCGCACGAAGTCGCCTCGATGTTCGACGACGTGGCGGCCAAGTACGACATCACCAACGATGTGCTCTCGCTCGGCCAGGCCCGGCTGTGGCGCAAGGAGGTCGCGAAGGCGGTGCACGCGCGACCGGCCGAGAAGATCCTCGACCTCGCCGCGGGCACGGCGACGTCCTCGCTGCCGTTCGCCGCGACCGGTGCGTACGTCGTGCCGTGCGACTTCTCGATCGGCATGCTCCGCGAGGGCAAGAAGCGGCACTCCTGGCTGCCCTTCACCGCGGGCGACGCGACGAAGCTGCCGTTCCGCGACGAGACCTTCGACGCGGTGACGATCTCCTTCGGCCTGCGCAACGTCCAGGCGACCGAGCAGGCGCTCCGCGAGCTGTACCGGGTGACGAAGCCCGGCGGACGCGTGGTGATCTGCGAGTTCTCCCAGCCGACGTGGGCGCCGTTCCGCACGGTCTACACCGAGTACCTGATGCGCGCCCTGCCGCCGGTCGCCCGCGCGGTGTCCTCCAACCCGGACGCGTACGTCTACCTCGCCGAGTCGATCCGCGCCTGGCCCGACCAGGCGGGCCTCGCCGGCCTGCTCCGGAAGGCCGGCTGGTCCGACGTCGCCTGGCGCAACCTCACCGGCGGAGTGGTGGCCCTGCACCGGGGCGTACGCCGCTGACCCCGGTCGGTCCGGCAGACACCGCCAGGCCCCTCACAGCTCCAGCCGGAAGCAGTACGCCTCCTGCCCCGGAACCGGCGTCGTGAAGGTCTCGGCCTGCCGCATGCCGAGACGCCGGGCGACCGCGAGCGAGCGCGTGTTGCGCGAGTCGACCATCGCGACGACGTCCGACACTCCCGCCGCCCGTACCCGCTCCAGCGTGGTGCGGGCGGCGGCGGTCGCGTAACCGCGCCCCCACGCGGCCCGCCCCAGCCGCCAGCCGATCTCGGTCTCGCCCACCGGCCCGTACGCGGTGTGCGGCCACGGCTGCGCCCCGGTGAAGCCGAGTACCTCGTCCGTGTCGTCCAGCACGGTCCACAGACAGTGGCCGAGCTCCGCGTCGTGGCGGCGCTGGCGTGCGGTCAGCTCCTCGTACACGGAGAGTTCCGCCGGCCGGCCGCCGAGGAACTCCATCACTTGGGGGTCGGCGAACACCCGGTGCCAGGCGAGCGCGTCCTCGTCGGTCGGGACGCGCAGACGTACGGCAGGGGTCGGACCAGGAGCGATCGGCATCGGGTAGCCCTTCGGAAAGTTGACCGGCATGCCCCCATAGACTGCACGGGACCTGTGCCGAGCGGCACGCGATTTCGAGTCTTCGGGAGATCCGACCGTGACCGAGCCCCCCTCCGAACACAGCGCGGATGTGATCGTCGTCGGGGCGGGCCCAGCCGGCTCCACGACCGCGTACTACCTGGCCAAGGCCGGACTGGACGTCCTCCTCCTGGAGAAGACGGCCTTCCCGCGCGAGAAGGTCTGCGGCGACGGCCTCACCCCCCGTGCCACCAAGCAGCTCGTCTCCATGGGCATCGACATCTCCGAAGAGGCCGGCTGGCTCCGCAACAAGGGCCTGCGCATCATCGGCGGTGGCGTCCGCCTCCAGCTGGACTGGCCGGAACTCGCCTCGTACCCGGACTACGGACTGGTCCGCAAGCGGGACGACTTCGACGAGCAGCTGGCCCGGCAGGCGCAGAAGGCGGGCGCGCGGCTGTACGAGCGCTGCAACGTCGGCGCCCCGATCCTCGACGAGCGCACCGGCCGCATCACGGGCGTGAACGCGAAGCTCGGCGAGGAGAAGACCGAGGTCACCTTCCACGCCCCGCTCGTCGTCGCAGCCGACGGCAACTCCACCCGGCTGTCCCTCGCGATGGGCCTGCACCGGCGCGAGGACCGCCCGATGGGCGTCGCGGTCCGTACGTACTTCACCTCGCCCCGCCACGACGACGACTACCTGGAGTCCTGGCTGGAGCTGTGGGACCGCCGCGGCGCCGAGGACCGGCTGCTGCCGGGCTACGGCTGGATCTTCGGCATGGGTGACGGCACGTCCAATGTCGGCCTCGGCATCCTCAACTCCTCCTCCGCGTTCAAGGAGCTGGACTGGCGCGAGGTGCTGAAGGCCTGGTGCGCGTCCATGCCGGAGGACTGGGGCTACACCCCGGAGAACATGACGACGCCGATCCGGGGCGCCGCGCTCCCGATGGCGTTCAACCGCCAGCCGCACTACACCAAGGGCCTGCTGCTCGTCGGTGACGCGGGCGGCATGGTCAACCCGTTCAACGGCGAAGGCATCGCGTACGCCATGGAGTCGGGCCAGATCGCCGCGGACGTCATCGTCCAGGCGCACGCCCGCTCGACCCCGGCGCAGCGCGAACTGGCCCTGAACAACTACCCGAAGGTCCTCAAGGAGACCTACGGCGGGTACTACACGATGGGCCGCGCCTTCGTGAAGCTCATCGGCAACCCGAAGGTCATGAAGATCGCGACCCAACGCGGGCTGACCCACCCGGTCCTGATGAAGTTCACCCTGAAGATGCTCGCCAACCTGACCGACCCCACGGGCGGCGACGCGATGGACCGCATCATCAACGGCCTGGCGAAGGTGGCCCCGAACTCCTGATCGTGCAAGGCCGGCTGCCCGGCAGATGGCTGGGCAGCCCGGCGTACGCCGGTTGAACTCTCAGACGTTGACGATCTTCACTTTCGGCGAGCCTGGAAGCTCCTCGGCAGCCTTGCACAGGGCCGGGATGTGCGACTTGTCGGAGGTTACGAGCAGCACCGGGGGCGCGCAGAGCGCGGCTGTGGCGACCACGAGCGCGTCCACGAGGCATTCATGCCCGTCAAGACCCGAGACGTCCAACAGCCTCTCCGCGGCGTCTGTCACCGCGTCGCTGACCGGCTTCACGTCGAACCGGGACAGCAGGAATTGGAGCCGCTTGGCGGCCTCCCCGCTTCGGCGCACCTCCAAGGGCGTCAGGGCGGACAGCGCCACTCGTCGGCCGTTCTGCTGGGCGACCTCGATGCGCGCACGCATCCCCTCGTCACCGTCGACGTGCAGCGAAAGCCCTTGGGCGTCCAGGACGAGCGTGCCCTCACTCTTGGCCCTGATCTTGAGCCGTTTGCTTACCACTCCTGTTCCGCCTGCCGCCGCGCCTCGGCGGAGACGGGGCCGAATGCCTTGCGGTCGGCGGCCACGACCTCGCGGAGCTTTTGTGCGGCGAGCCACTCCTCCAGGGCTTCGGCCACAACGGAGGAGAAGCCGTTCTTGCCGGTGCGCTCCTCGACTTCCTTGATCAACGATTGCGCCAGCGACACGGATCTCTTGCCGGCCCGCTCGGTGGCCTGGTGGGCGGCGTGGCTGCTCATACCTAAAACGTAGCACCGCTGGTAGGAAAATTCTTCCGGGGCGTCCCGCCTGGCGACCCTTATGGGGAAGAGGGCGAATCGCATCGGTCAGCAGAAGCTCTGGCGCTGCGGGCAGGCGCCCTCCCCCCTGGCTGAAAGCGGTGGAGACCGGGACTCCGCGCTGGTAGCGTCCGCGCATGGCCACCCCCGAGTCGGACAGACGGTAGCCACCGGTCCGCCGGTGGCCGGGCCTCTGTCGAACCGAACCGGAACGAGCCGCGCGACCGCGTGGTCGTCGGTTTCGGCGACGGTGCCCCGCCCCACGGCCGGACCCTCGCGGTGTGGGCCGCGCATCTCCTTTTCCCCTCGCCCCGGCGTGACGCACGCGTACGCATGGCCGAGTCACGTCCGTGCCGACCCGGGCGGTACGGACTTTCCCCCGCGTCGCCGCCCGCCGCCGACCACCGGCGGCCGCGCGGGCGCGGCCCACCCCCTCGTACACCGGTCGTTCCACCGACGGTTCCGTCCAAGGGGTCCTTCTCATGCCATTCGCTGTCTACGTGCTCGGGCTGGCGGTATTCGCCCAGGGCACGTCCGAGTTCATGCTGTCCGGTCTCGTCTCCGGTATCGCCACCGACCTGGAGGTGTCTCTGCCCGCGGCGGGTCTGCTCACCTCGGCGTTCGCCCTGGGGATGGTGATCGGCGCGCCGCTCACCGCCCTGCTCAGCCGCTCCTGGCCACGGCGTCGCGCACTGCTCTTCTTCCTCTCCGTCTTCGTCGCCGTCCATGTGGTCGGGGCGCTCACCCCGGGATACGGGGTGCTGCTCGCGACCCGGGTCGTCGGCGCACTCGCCAACGCCGGTTTCTGGGCCGTCGCCCTGATGACCGCGCTCGCGATGGTCGAACCGCACGTCAGGGCGCGGGCCACCGCCGTCGTGGTCGGTGGGGTCACCGTCGCCTGCGTCGTGGGGGTGCCCGCCGGAGCGGCGCTCGGCTCACTGTGGGGCTGGCGGTCGGCGTTCTGGGCGGTGGCGCTCGTCTCCGTACCGGCGCTCGTGGCACTCGCCAGGGTCGTCCCGGCGGGCCGGCCGGACACCGGCGGGGCGGGGGCGCGCGGCGAACTGCGGTCCCTGGGACGCCCCCGGCTCCTGCTCACCCTGCTCGTCATGGCGCTCGTCCAGGGCGCGACGTTCTGCGCCTTCTCGTACCTGGAACCACTGGTCACCCGCGTCACCGGATTCGGCTCCGCATGGGTGCCCGCCGTCCTCGCGCTGTTCGGCGTCGGCTCGTTCATCGGCGTCACCGTGGCGGGTCGCATCGCGGGGACGCGGCCCGCCGCGCTCATCGGGTCCGGCACGACCGTGCTGCTCCTCGGCTGGGCGGCGCTCGCCCTCACGGCGGGCAACCCGGCGGCGACGCTCGTCCTGGTCCTCTGCCAGGGCGCGCTGGCCTTCGCGACGGGAACGGCGCTCATCACCCGGGTCCTCCACCTGGCGCCCGACGCCCCCACCCTGGCCGGCTCCTTCGCCACCGCCGCGTTCAACGTGGGCGCCGCGCTGGGCCCGTGGCTCGGCGGCCTGGCCCTCGGCGCCGGCTTCGGTCTCCGCGCACCACTCTGGGTCAGCGCGCTCCTGACGGCGGGTGCGCTCGCCCTTTCGGCGGTGCTGATGCTCGCACCCGAGGCGGACAGGCGACCTGCCGAGGCGCTCCTGCGCTGACCGGACCCGGCGCACAGCGAAGGGCTGCCGCTCCCGAGCGGGGGAGTGGCAGCCCTTCGTCAGGGTTCAGACGCTCACCGGAGCGCTTGTGAATCAGAGAACGCGGACCGCGCCGGTCGGCATGTCGTAGTCCATGGAGCGCTGCACGACACCGGTGCTGGGGTTCTGCGCCCCGACGTACTGGCCGCCGCCCACGTAGACCGCGACGTGGTAGGCGCTGCCCTGGCTGCCCCAGTACAGGATGTCGCCCGGCTGGAGGTTGCTCAGCGAGACCGAGGTGCCGGCCGTCGACTGGGCCCCCGAGACGCGCGGCAGGTCGATGCCGGCCGTGCGGAACGCCGCCTGCATGAGTCCGGAGCAGTCCCACGAATTGGGGCCGGTGCCACCCATCACGTACGCGTCGCCGACCTGTGCCTTGGCGAAGGCCACGATGGACGCGGCGGAGCCCGTGGCGCTCGACGAGGAGTACGAGGGAGTGGAGGAGGATGCGGAGGACTCGGCGGACGAGCCCGTGGAGGCGCTGAGCGTCGTGCGCTCGGCGGTCCGGGAGGCGCGTTCGGCGGCCTCTTCGGCGGCCTGGGCCCTCGCCTTGGCGGCGGCCTCGGCCTTCTTCTTGGCCTCGGCCTCGCGCACGGCCTCCGCCTTGGCCGTCTTGGCCTTCTTGGCGGCGGTCTTCGCTGCCGCGTCCTCGTTGGCCTGCGTCTCCAGGTCGAAGGCGACCTGCTGCGTGGCCTCGGCGGAAGCCGCGACGGCGGGGGAGAGCCCGGAGGTGATCGTGGGCATCTCGATGGTCTGGGTCACCGGCTCGGCCTGAGCCGGTCCGGCGGCACCTGCGACCGCGATGGTGCTGAGGACGCCACCGGCAACTCCGGCTCGCAGTGCCGTCTTCGAAGCACTCTGGCGGGGTTTCCGGTGGCTGGGTATGTGAGCGGTGTGGGGCATGAGAACTAGCGCTATCAGGGCATCCGGGGTCCCTTCAAGAAAGGTGTGTTGCGACACAGTTACGTCCGGAACCTGTGAATCCGCTTCGTGGGGACCTTTATTGACGCCGTAACGGGCAAAACGGGCATGGCTCATCCATGCCGTGATCACCGACTTTCAGCAATACGCCCGAATTGCCCGTCGCCTAGCATCCGTTCACACCGATGGCCAAGCCCGCTTTAGTTGGAGCTCACGTGAGGTGATGCAGGTCACAGCGTGAGTCGGCCGTGAGGGGCAGCCGTGAGGGGCAGCCGTGAGGGGCGGCGAGGGGCGGGGCGGCTGGAGAGGGTCCGCCGGCCTGACGTGCGGTCAGGCGCACGCGGGCCGGGTCCGGATCGGGGGGTGGGTCGAGGGCCGGCCGGACGGCTCGCGCGTCGCCGCGCGAGGCATCCGGATGTGCGTCGCTCGTGCGTCCGGAAGTTCGTGAATGGATGCACATGTCCACATCGCACCCCCGGACCCCCCTTCCGGGTGAGCGCGGGACGCCGTCGAGCTCTCTACCACCCGGCGCCGTCCATATCCAATTTGCCTGAGCGCCCGCTCGGTTGGTACTGCGACACGTCTTTGACCAGCGGCAACAGCATCAGATGTCACGTCTCGTGATCACTCGACCGCTTCGCGTACGAAGATCACCGCTCATCCGTCTTCATGATCGTTCGCCAGGTGGTGGAGATCACAAAGAAGGTGGGGCACCCCGTGTCGCAGATCACAGGACGGCAGGCATAGGATGCGGGGCAGTCGGGCTTGTGAACTGCCTCACATGTGCACGATCTTGGTGAGGTGGCGAGCCGGTCGCCCGATGCGGTCCAACGGTCAAGGACGACTGGAAGGAGCGAGGAGCGTGAATGCCTACGCGCCCATCCTCGTGCTCGGCGCCCTCGGGGCAGGGTTTGCGATCTTTTCCGTGGTCATGGCCACGCTTATCGGCCCCAAGCGCTACAACCGGGCAAAGCTCGAAGCGTACGAGTGCGGTATCGAACCCACCCCCACTCCGGCCGGAGGCGGCCGCTTTCCGATCAAGTACTACCTGACGGCGATGCTTTTCATCGTCTTCGACATCGAGATCGTCTTCCTCTATCCCTGGGCGGTCACCTTCGACGCCCTCGGGATCTTCGGGCTCGTCGAGATGCTGCTCTTCGTGCTCACCGTCTTCGTCGCCTACGCGTATGTGTGGCGCCGCGGCGGCCTGGAATGGGACTGAGGGGCTGAGGGGCACCATGGGACTCGAAGAGAAACTGCCAAGCGGCTTCGTGCTGACAACGGTGGAAGAGGCCGCCGGCTGGGTACGGAAGTCCTCCGTCTTCCCCGCCACCTTCGGACTCGCCTGCTGCGCCATCGAGATGATGACGACCGGAGCCGGGCGCTACGACCTGGCCCGCTTCGGCATGGAGGTCTTCCGCGGCTCGCCGCGGCAGGCGGATCTGATGATCGTCGCGGGACGGGTCAGCCAGAAGATGGCGCCCGTCCTGCGGCAGGTCTACGACCAGATGCCGAACCCCAAGTGGGTCATCTCCATGGGAGTTTGCGCATCATCGGGCGGAATGTTCAACAACTACGCCATTGTGCAGGGTGTTGATCATATTGTGCCGGTTGATATCTATTTGCCGGGATGCCCGCCGCGTCCCGAGATGCTGATCGACGCCATCCTCAAGCTCCACCAGAAGATCCAGGGCACCAAGCTCGGGGTCAACGCGGAGGAGGCCGCCCGCGAGGCGGAGGAGGCGGCCCTGAAGGCGCTCCCCCTCATCGAGATGAAGGGGCTGCTGCGATGAGCGACGAACTGAACACCAACAGTGGTCAGGTGCCCGCCCCGCGCGACGAGTCCGGCGAGGTCATCGGCGTACGCAAGGGGATGTTCGGCGCCAACAACGACGGCGACACCTCCGGCTACGGCGGCCTCGTCCGTACCGTGACCCTGCCGGGGCCGACGCCCCGCCCGTACGGCGGCTGGTTCGACGAAGTGGCCGACGAGCTCGAAGGGGCCCTGGAGGAACAGGACCTGCTTCCCGCCCACGCCATCGAGAAGACCGTCGTCGACCGGGGCGAGCTGACCTTCCACATCGCCCGTGAGCACCTGCTCCAGGTCGCCCGCACCCTGCGCGACGACCCGGCCCTGCGCTTCGAGCTCTGCACGGGAGTCAGCGGTGTCCACTTCCTCGGGGACGTGGGCCGCGAGCTGCACGCCGTCTACCACCTGCGCTCGCTCACCCACGGCCGGCTGATCCGCCTGGAGGTGTCGGCCCCGGACAGCGATCCGCACGTCCCGTCCCTCGTCGAGGTCTACCCGACCAACGACTGGCACGAGCGCGAGACGTACGACTTCTTCGGGCTCGTCTTCGACGGGCACCCGGCCCTGACCCGGATCATGATGCCGGACGACTGGCAGGGCTTCCCGCAGCGCAAGGACTACCCCCTCGGCGGCATCGCCGTCGAGTACAAGGGCGCCCAGATCCCGGCTCCGGACCAGCGGAGGTCGTACTCCTGATGACCACTCCCCATGCAACTCCCCGCGCCACGACCGAGGGGACCGTATATACGGTCACCGGCGGCGACTGGGACGAGGTCGTCGAGTCGGCCCTCAAGGCCGACGACGAGCGCATCATCGTCAACATGGGCCCCCAGCACCCGTCCACGCACGGCGTGCTGCGGCTGATCCTGGAGATCGACGGTGAGACCGTCACCGAGGCCCGCTGCGGCATCGGCTACCTCCACACCGGCATCGAGAAGAACCTCGAATTCCGGAACTGGACGCAGGGCACCACCTTCGTCACGCGCATGGACTACCTGACGCCGTTCTTCAACGAGGCGGCGTACTGCCTCGGCGTCGAGAAGCTGCTCGGCATCGAGGACCAGATCCCCGACCGGGCCACCGTCCTGCGCGTCCTGCTGATGGAGCTCAACCGGATCTCCTCCCACCTGGTGTGCATCGCCACCGGCGGTATGGAGCTCGGCGCCACCACGATCATGATCTACGGCTTCCGCGATCGTGAACTCGTTCTCGATCTCTTCGAGCTGATCACCGGCCTTCGGATGAACCACGCGTTCATCAGGCCCGGCGGACTCGCCCAGGACCTCCCCCCGGGCGCGGTCGACCAGCTGCGCGAGTTCATCAAGACCATGAAGAAGAACCTGCCGGAGTACGACAAGCTCGCCACCGGCAACCCCATCTTCAAGGCCCGTATGCAGGACGTCGGCTATCTCGACCTGACCGGCTGCATGGCGCTCGGTGCCACCGGCCCCGTCCTGCGCTCCGCCGGACTCCCGCACGACCTGCGCAAGAGCGACCCGTACTGCGGCTACGAGACCTACGAGTTCGACGTGCCCACCGCGGACACCTGCGACTCCTACGGCCGCTTCCTCATCCGGCTGGAAGAGATGCGCCAGTCGCTGCGGATCATCGAACAGTGCCTGGACCGGCTGGAGCCGGGACCGGTCATGGTCGCCGACAAGAAGATCGCCTGGCCCGCGCAGCTCGCGCTCGGCCCGGACGGTCTCGGCAACTCGCTCGACCACATCAAGAAGATCATGGGCACCTCCATGGAGGCCCTGATCCACCACTTCAAGCTGGTGACCGAGGGCTTCCGGGTCCCGGCCGGACAGACGTACACCGCGGTCGAGTCGCCCAAGGGCGAACTCGGCGTGCACGTCGTATCGGACGGCGGCACCCGCCCCTACCGGGTCCACTTCCGCGACCCGTCCTTCACCAACCTCCAGGCCATGGCGGCGATGTGCGAGGGCGGCCAGGTCGCCGACGTCATCGTCGCCGTTGCGTCCCTCGACCCCGTGATGGGAGGCGTCGACCGGTGACCGGAATCAATCAAGAGGTCAGTCTGGGGATGCCGCAGCTCCCCGCCCCCGGCTACCCGGCCGAGGTGCGCGCCCGGCTCGAAGCGGACGCGAAGGAGGTGATCGCCCGCTACCCCGGCAGCCGCTCCGCGCTGCTGCCGCTGCTCCACCTCGTGCAGTCCGAGGAGGGGTACGTCTCCCGTACGGGCATGGCCTTCTGCGCCGAACTGCTCGACCTCACCACCGCCGAGGTCAACGCGGTCGCGACCTTCTACACGATGTACCGGCGCCGGCCGAGCGGCGACTACCAGGTCGGTGTCTGCACCAACACCCTGTGCGCGGTCATGGGCGGCGACGCCATCTTCGACCGGCTCAAGGACCACCTGGGCGTCGGCAACGACGAGACGACCGAGGACGGCAAGGTCACGCTCGAACACATCGAGTGCAACGCGGCCTGCGACTTCGCCCCCGTCGTGATGGTGAACTGGGAGTTCTTCGACAACCAGACGCCCGAGAGCGCGACGCGACTCGTGGACGACCTCATCGCGGGCCGGACCGTCGAGCCCACCCGCGGCGCCCCGCTGTGCACCTACAAGGACACGGCCCGCATCCTGGCCGGCTTCCCCGACGAGCGCCCCGGCGCCGTCGAGGCCACCGGCGGTGCGGGCCCCGCCTCGCTGATCGGGCTCAGGCTCGCCAAGGGCGAGGTCCCGCACGCGCGCGTCGTCGGCCCGCGGGGCGAGTCCCCCCGGGACGAACCGCACAAGGGCGCCGAGCACCTCAGCTCCCACGACGCACCACAGAAGACCTCGGCCTCCGACCCGGACCACCCGTCCGGTCCCGTCGCCGAGGAGGGGGAGTGATGACGTTGGCCGCCGAAATCGACAAGAACGGGACCAGCCCCGAGAAGCTGCTGGCACCGGTCCTGTCCGCGTTCTGGGACGAGCCCGAATCCTGGACCCTGGAGACCTACCGGCGTCACGACGGATACGAGGGCCTGCGCAAGGCCCTCGCCATGTCGCCCGACGACCTCATCGCGTACGTCAAGGACTCCGGTCTGCGCGGACGCGGCGGCGCCGGCTTCCCCACCGGGATGAAGTGGCAGTTCATTCCGCAGGGCGACGGCAAGCCGCACTACCTGGTCGTCAACGCCGACGAGTCGGAGCCCGGGACCTGCAAGGACATCCCGCTGCTCTTCGCCAATCCGCACAGCCTCATCGAGGGCATGGTGATCGCCTGCTACGCGATCCGCTCCTCGCACGCCTTCATCTATCTGCGCGGCGAGGTCGTCCCCGTACTGCGGCGCCTGCACGAGGCGGTCCGCGAGGCGTACGAGGCCGGATACCTCGGGAAGAACGTCCTGGGCTCCGGACTCGATCTCGAACTCACCGTGCACGCGGGCGCCGGCGCGTACATCTGCGGTGAGGAAACCGCACTGCTCGACTCGCTCGAAGGACGGCGTGGCCAGCCCCGGCTGCGACCGCCCTTCCCGGCGGTCGCCGGTCTGTACGCCTGCCCCACCGTGGTGAACAACGTCGAGTCGATCGCCTCCGTTCCCGCGATCCTGAACCGGGGCAAGGACTGGTTCAAGTCGATGGGCAGCGAGAAGTCCCCGGGCTTCACGCTGTACTCGCTCAGCGGGCACGTCACCAGCCCCGGCCAGTACGAGGCCCCGCTCGGCATCACACTGCGCCAGCTCCTCGACATGAGCGGCGGCATCCGCGCCGGTCACCGTCTGAAGTTCTGGACCCCCGGCGGCTCGTCCACCCCGATGCTCACCGAGGAACACCTCGACGTCCCCCTCGACTACGAGGGCGTCGGCGCCGCCGGCTCCATGCTCGGCACCAAGGCGCTCCAGTGCTTCGACGAGACCACCTGTGTGGTCAGGGCCGTCACCCGCTGGACCGAGTTCTACGCCCACGAGTCCTGCGGCAAGTGCACGCCCTGCCGTGAGGGCACCTACTGGCTCGTCCAGTTGCTCCGCGACATCGAAGCGGGCAAGGGCGTGATGTCGGACCTGGACAAGCTCAACGACATCGCCGACAACGTCAACGGCAAGTCCTTCTGCGCCCTCGGCGACGGCGCTGCCCAGCCGATCTTCTCCTCGCTGAAGTACTTCCGCGAGGAGTACGAGCAGCACATCACGGGCAAGGGCTGCCCCTTCGATCCCGCCAAGTCGACCGTCTGGGCCGACGACAAGAACGCTCACCGGGGGGTGAACGCATGACAGTCACCACGAGTGCGCCCTCCGGGGGCGGCGAGGCGGCGGTCCCGCCCGAGGACCTCGTCACGCTGACCATCGACGGCATCGACATCAGCGTGCCCAAGGGCACCCTCGTCATCCGGGCCGCCGAACTCCTCGGCATCGAGATCCCGCGCTTCTGCGACCACCCGCTCCTCGACCCCGTGGGTGCCTGCCGCCAGTGCATCGTCGAGGTGGAGGGCCAGCGCAAGCCGATGGCGTCCTGCACCATCACGTGCACCGACGGCATGGTCGTGAAGTCGCAGCTCACCTCGCCCGTCGCGGACAAGGCGCAGAAGGGTGTGATGGAGCTCCTGCTCATCAACCACCCGCTGGACTGCCCCGTCTGCGACAAGGGCGGCGAGTGCCCCCTGCAGAACCAGGCGATGTCGCACGGCGCCGCCGACTCCCGGTTCGACGGGAAGAAGCGGACGTTCGAGAAGCCCGTCCCGATCTCCACCCAGGTGCTGCTGGACCGTGAGCGGTGCGTGCTCTGTGCGCGCTGCACCCGGTTCTCCAACCAGGTGGCGGGCGACCCGATGATCGAACTGCTCGAGCGCGGCGCGCTCCAGCAGGTCGGTACGGGACAGGGCGACCCCTTCGAGTCCTACTTCTCCGGCAACACCATCCAGATCTGCCCGGTCGGGGCGCTGACCTCGGCGGCGTACCGGTTCCGCTCCCGGCCCTTCGACCTGGTGTCCTCGCCCTCGGTGTGCGAGCACTGCGCGGGCGGCTGCGCCACCCGCACCGACCACCGGCGCGGCAAGGTCATGCGGCGCCTGGCGTCCAACGACCCCGAGGTCAACGAGGAGTGGCTCTGCGACAAGGGCCGCTTCGGGTTCCGGTACGCCCAGCAGCGCGACCGGCTCACCACGCCGCTCGTGCGCAACGCGGACGGCGTACTCGAACCGTCGAGCTGGCCCGAGGCACTGGAGACTGCGGCCCGCGGGCTCGCCGCCGCCCGGGGCCGTACCGGCGTCCTCACCGGCGGCCGGCTGACCGTCGAGGACGCGTACGCCTACAGCAAGTTCGCGCGGATCGCCCTCGACACGAACGACATCGACTTCCGGGCCCGCGTCCACAGCGGCGAGGAGGCCGACTTCCTGGCCTCCCGGGTGGCCGGACGCGGCCGTGACCTGGACGGCAACGGGGTCACGTACACGTCGCTGGAGAAGGCCCCGGCCGTTCTCCTCGTCGGTTTCGAGTCGGAGGAGGAGGCGCCCGGCGTCTTCCTGCGGCTCCGCAAGGCCAACCGGAAGCACGGCCTGCGGACCTTCGCGCTCGCCACGCACGCCACGCGCGGGCTGACGAAGGCGGGCGGCACGCTGCTTCCCGCCGCCCCCGGCACCGAAACCGAGTGGCTCGACGCGCTCGCGGGCGGCGTCGGCCTCGACGGTGACGGAGCGGTCGCCGCCGAGGCGCTGCGCGGCGCCGGATCGGTGATCGTCGTCGGTGAGCGGCTGGCCGGAGTGCCGGGCGCGCTGAGCGCCGTGGTCAGGACGGCCGCCGCCACCGGCGCCACGCTCGTGTGGATTCCGCGGCGGGCCGGCGAGCGGGGCGCGGTGGAGGCGGGCGCGCTGCCTTCGCTGCTCCCCGGCGGACGCCCGGCGACCGACCCGCGGGCCAGGGACGAGGTGGCGTCCGTCTGGGGCGTCGCCGAACTCCCCTCCCGTTACGGCCGCGACACCGGCCAGATCGTCGAGGCGGCGGCCACCGGTGAGCTGGGCGCGCTGCTCGTCGCCGGTGTGGAGACCGTCGACCTGCCGGACCCGGCGCGTGCGCTGGAGGCCCTGGACCAGGTCGGTTTCCTGGTCTCCCTGGAGCTGAGGCCCAGCGAGGTCACCCGGCGGGCCGATGTGGTGTTCCCCGTCGCGGCGGTCGCCGAGAAGCCCGGCACCTTCCTCAACTGGGAGGGCAGGGCCCGGATGTTCGAGGCGGCGCTGAAGCCGGATCAGATGCCCCGGACGCTCGCCCCGAGTGACACCCGGGTGCTGCACATGCTGGCCGACGCACTCGACGCGAACCTCGCGCTGCCGGACCTGAGGACGGCCCGGCGCGAGCTGGACCGGCTCGGTGGCTGGGCGGGGTCCCACGCCGACGACCCGCGTGACGTCAGCCGGCCGCTGCCCAGGCCCGGCGACGGCGAGGCGGTCCTCGCGGGCCACCGGATGCTGCTCGACCTGGGCCGTCTCCAGGAAGGCGACGAAGCGCTGGCCGGGACCCGGCACGCGGCCGTCGCCCGGCTGTCGGAGACCACCGCGGCGGAGACCGGCGTGAAGGACGGCGACCTGCTGGCCGTCACCGGCCCCGACGGCACCGTCACCTTCCCGCTGGCGGTCACCGTCATGCCGGACCGGGTGGTCTGGGTGCCGCTGAACTCCGCGGGGAAGGGCGTTCCCGCAGACACGGGTGCGCAGCCCGGCGGACTGGTCCGGATCGGCCCCGCCGCCGGAGCCACCGCAGACTCACCGGAGGTGCGAGCGTGACTGGCCTCGACCGACTCGCCGCGGCGCCGCAGGGTGCGGTGCTCGCCGCCGAGGACCTCTCGATGTTCGGCACCGACCCGTGGTGGCTCGTCGTCGTCAAGGCGGTCTTCTGCTTCGCGTTCCTGATGCTGACCGTGCTCTTCTCCATCGTGTGGGAGCGCAAGGTCGTCGCCTGGATGCAGCTGCGTATCGGACCCAACCGGCACGGCCCCTGGGGCATGCTCCAGTCCCTCGCCGACGGCATGAAGCTCATGCTCAAGGAAGACGTCATCGTCAAGCGGGCGGACAAGGTCGTCTACGTCCTGGCGCCGATCATCGCCGCCATCCCCGCGTTCATGGCGATCGCGGTGATCCCGTTCGGCCCCGCGGGCAACGAGGTGTCGATCTTCGGGCACCGTACGGCGATGCAGCTCACCGACCTTCCGATCGCGATGCTGTACATCCTCGCGGTCGCCTCGGTCGGCATCTACGGCATCGTGCTGGCGGGCTGGTCCTCCGGCTCGACGTACCCGCTGCTCGGCGGTCTGCGTTCCTGCGCCCAGATGATCAGTTACGAGATCGCGATGGGCGCCGCGTTCGCCTCGGTCTTCCTCTACTCCGGGTCGATGTCGACCTCGAAGATCGTGGAGGCGCAGGAGGACCGCTGGTTCATCATCCTGCTGCCGGTCTCCTTCATCATCTACATCGTCACGATGGTCGGTGAGACCAACCGGGCCCCGTTCGACATGCCGGAGTCCGAGGGCGACCTCGTCGGCGGCTTCAACACCGAGTACTCGTCGATCAAGTTCGCGATGTTCATGCTCGCCGAGTACGTCAACATGGTCACCGTCTCCGCGGTCTCCGTGACCCTGTTCCTGGGCGGCTGGCGGGCTCCGTACCCGATCAGCACCTTCTGGGAGGGCGCGAACCACGGCTGGTGGCCGATGCTCTGGTTCGTCCTCAAGGTCCAGCTGCTGCTGTTCTTCTTCATCTGGCTGCGCGGCACGCTGCCGCGTGTCCGGTACGACCAGCTGATGAAGCTCGGCTGGAAGGTCCTGATCCCCGTCTCGGTGGCCTGGCTGATGCTGGTCGCCACCGTCCGCGCGCTGCGCAACGAGGGCTACGACTTCTCGAGCATCGTCCTGTACGTCGCCGGAGCCGTGATCGCGATCCTGCTGATCTCCTTCGTCGCCGACATCTTCCGCGACCGCAAGGCCAAGGAGGCGGACGCGGCGGCCGGACCTGAGCCGGCGTTCGACCCGATGGCGGGAGGGTTCCCGGTGCCGCCACTGCCCGGACAGACCCTGCCGCCGGTGCCGCGGCGCAGGTCGCGTCGTGAGCGCGAGCTCGTTGTCAGTGGCGGGCCGGATACTCACAGTGACGAGAATCCGAGTGACGGAAAGGAGGCTGACGGTGTCTGAGTCATCAGAGCCCTCAGGGGAGAAGTTCCAGAATCCTGTGGCCGGCTTCGGCGTGACCTTCAAGGCCATGTTCAAGAAGCGGCTGACGGAGCAGTATCCGGAGACGCAGAAGGTGACGGCGCCGCGCTTCCACGGCCGGCACCAGCTCAACCGTCATCCGGACGGCCTGGAGAAGTGCATCGGCTGCGAGCTGTGCGCCTGGGCCTGTCCGGCCGACGCGATCTACGTCGAGGGCGCGGAGAACACCGAGGAGGAGCGCTACTCCCCGGGTGAGCGCTACGGCCGCGTCTACCAGATCAACTACGCGCGCTGCATCCTCTGCGGACTGTGCATCGAGGCGTGCCCCACCCGGGCACTGACGATGACGAACGAGTTCGAGCTCGCCAACACCACCCGCGAGAGCCTCATCTACACCAAGGACGAGCTGCTCGCCGGGCTGGAGGAAGGCATGGTCGACAGTCCGCACGCGATCTTCCCCGGCATGGACGAACAGGACTACTACCGGGGCCTGGTGACCGGGGCCGCTCCGGGTACGGAGCGCCAGACCGCGGTCTCCAAGGGTGAGAGCGAGAAGCCCGCCGAGGGCGAGAAGGCCACCGAGGACCAGGAGGTGGACGCATGAACGGCCTGGCCGCTGCGGCCTCCGCCACCTCGACCGGCGAGGCCGTCCAGTTCTGGATCCTCGGCACGGTCGCCGTGATCGGCGCACTCGCCACCGTCCTGCTGAAGAAGGCCGTGCACAGTGCGCTGTCGCTCGCCGGGACGATGATCATCCTCGCGGTCTTCTACCTCGCCAACGGGGCGTACTTCCTCGGGATCGTCCAGGTCGTCGTCTACACCGGCGCGATCATGATGCTGTTCCTCTTCGTGGTCATGCTCGTCGGCGTCACGGCGGCCGACTCGCTGAAGGAGACGCTGAAGGGCCAGCGCTGGCTGGCCGTCGGCTGCGGGCTCGGCTTCGGCGTCCTGCTCAGCGCGGGCATCGGCAACGCCTCGCTGAACAACTTCAACGGGCTCGGTGCGGCCAACGCGGCACACGGGGGCAACGTCGAGGGGCTCGCCAACCTCATCTTCACCAAGTACGTCTTCGCCTTCGAGATCACCGGCGCCCTGCTGATCACGGCGACCGTCGGCGCGATGGTGCTCACGCACCGCGAGCGCACCGAACGGGCGAAGACGCAGCGGGAGATGTCCGAGGAGCGGGTGCGCGGCAGCCACCTCCCGCCGCTGCCCGCGCCGGGTGTCTACGCCCGGCACAACGCGGTGGACATCGCGGGTCTGCTCCCGGACGGCACCCCGTCCGAACTCACCGTCATGCAGACCCTGCGCAAGCGCGGCCAGATGCGTGACGTGTCGAACGAGGCACTCGCCGACCTCAAGGCGCTGGAACAGCGCTCGGGGGCCCGGCTGGGCCGTGACAACGACGAAGAGGAGGTCGCCAAGTGAACCCGGTCAACTACCTCTACCTCGCGGCCCTTTTGTTCACGATCGGTGCCTCAGGGGTGCTGATCAGGCGGAACGCGATCGTGGTGTTCATGTGCGTGGAGCTGATGCTCAACGCCTGCAACCTCGCGCTCGTCACGTTCTCCCGGATGCACGGCAACCTCGACGGCCAGATCATCGCCTTCTTCACGATGGTCGTCGCCGCCGCGGAGGTCGTGGTCGGGCTCGCGATCATCGTGTCGCTGTTCCGCTCCCGCCACTCGGCCTCGGTCGACGACGCCAGCCTGATGAAGCTGTAAGGGGTCTCAATCGTGGAGAACCTGATTGCGCTGCTGGTCGCGGCGCCTCTGCTCGGAGCGGCGGTGCTGCTCTGCGGCGGCCGCCGGCTCGACCGGGCCGGCCACTGGATCGGCACCCTGCTCGCCGCCTCCTCGTTCGCCGTCGGTGTGGTGCTGTTCGGCGCCATGCTGGGGTACGAGACCGAGGCACGGACGATGCGTCAGCATCTGTTCAGCTGGATCCCGGTCGAGGGCTTCCAGGCGGACATCGCCTTCCAGCTCGACCAGCTGTCGATGACGTTCGTTCTGCTGATCACCGGTGTGGGCACACTGATCCACATCTACTCGATCGGCTACATGGAGCACGACGAACGCCGTCGCCGCTTCTTCGGCTATCTCAACCTCTTCCTCGCGGCGATGCTCCTGCTGGTCGTCGCCGACAACTACCTGCTGCTGTACGTCGGGTGGGAGGGCGTCGGCCTGGCGTCGTACCTGCTCATCGGCTTCTGGCAGCACAAGCCCAGCGCGGCGACCGCCGCCAAGAAGGCGTTCCTGGTCAACCGCGTCGGCGACATGGGGCTGTCGATCGCGATCATGCTGATGTTCACCACCTTCGGCACCTTCGCCTTCGGTCCGGTGCTCGAGGCGACCGGGGAGACGAGCGAGGGCACGCTGACGGCGATCGGCCTGATGCTTCTCCTCGCGGCCTGCGGCAAGTCGGCCCAGGTGCCGCTGCAGTCCTGGCTCGGTGACGCGATGGAGGGCCCGACCCCGGTCTCGGCCCTCATCCACGCCGCCACCATGGTCACCGCGGGCGTCTATCTGATCGTCAGGTCCGGCGCGATCTTCGACGCCGCTCCCGACGCCCAGACGGCCGTGGTCGTCGTCGGCGCGGTGACGCTCCTGTTCGGTGCGATCGTCGGTTGCGCCAAGGACGACATCAAGAAGGCCCTCGCCGGGTCGACGATGTCGCAGATCGGCTACATGATCCTCGCCGCCGGCCTCGGCCCCATCGGCTACGTCTTCGCGATCATGCACCTGGTGACGCACGGCTTCTTCAAGGCCGGGCTCTTCCTCGGCGCCGGTTCGGTCATGCACGGCATGAACGACGAGGTCGACATGCGGAAGTACGGAGGCCTGCGGAAGTACATGCCGGTCACCTTCGTCACCTTCGGCCTCGGCTACCTCGCGATCATCGGCTTCCCCGGTCTGTCCGGCTTCTTCTCCAAGGACATGATCATCGAGGCCGCCTTCGCGAAGGGCGGTACCCAGGGCTGGATCCTCGGCTCGGTCACCCTGCTGGGTGCGGGGATCACCGCGTTCTACATGACGCGCGTGATGCTGATGACCTTCTTCGGCGAGAAGCGCTGGCAGCCGGACGCGGAGGGCCACGAGCCGCATCCGCACGAGTCCCCGAGGTCGATGACGATCCCCATGATCGTGCTGGCCTTCGGCTCGGTGTTCGCGGGCGGCTTCTTCTCGATCGGAGACCGCTTCATCCTCTGGCTGGAGCCCGTCACCGCATACGAGCACGGGCACCCGCCGGTCAGCGCGGCCACCGTCACCGGCGCCACCATGGTGGTGCTCCTCATCGGGGCCGGCATCGCCTGGGCGATGTACGGACGCAAGCCGGTCCCGGTGCTCGCCCCGCGCGGTTCGCTGCTCACCCGGGCGGCCCGCCGCGACCTCCTCCAGGACGACTTCAACCACGTGGTCCTGGTCCGGGGCGGTGAGCACCTCACCCGCTCGCTCGTCTATGTCGACCACAGTCTGGTCGACGGCGTCGTCAACGGTACGGCCGCTTCGGTCGGCGGGCTCTCCGGCCGGCTGCGCAAGCTGCAGAACGGCTACGCCCGCACCTACGCGGTCTCGATGTTCGGCGGTACGGCGGTCGTCATCGCCGCGACCCTGCTGATGAGGGCGGTCTGATCACATGTCCTTTCCCCTCCTGACAGCGACGGCGGCGCTTCCGGCGATCGGAGCGATCGCCACCGCCGCGGTCCCGGCCGCGCGGCGCACCGCGGCCAAATGGCTGGCCCTGCTGTTCTCGCTCGGCACCCTCGTCCTGGCGGGCCTCGTGTTCGCCCGCTTCGAGCCCGGCGGCGACCGCTACCAGCTGACCGAATCCCATGCCTGGATCGCGGACTTCGGCGTGCGGTACGAACTGGGAGTGGACGGCATCGGGGTGGCGCTCCTCGCGCTCACCGCGCTGCTGATCCCCTTCGTCATCCTGGCCGGCTGGCACGACGCCGACCCCCTGGAGACGAAGTCCTCCCGCTGGCGGCCCACCCAGGGCTTCTTCGCGCTGATCCTGATGGTCGAAGCGATGGTGATCCTCTCCTTCGAGGCCACCGACGTCTTCCTCTTCTACATCCTGTTCGAAGCCATGCTCATCCCGATGTACTTCCTCATCGGCGGCTTCGGAGACCGGGCGCACTCCGGCAGCGACGAGAAGGCCGCGGCGCAGCGTTCGTACGCCGCGGTGAAGTTCCTCCTCTACAACCTGGCCGGCGGGCTCATCATGCTGGCCGCCGTCATCGGTCTGTACGTGGTCGCGGGGAGCTTCTCGCTCGCCGAGATCGCCGAGGCCCGGGCCAACGGTTCGCTGGAGATGGCGACGGGCACGGAGCGGTGGCTGTTCCTCGGGTTCTTCTTCGCCTTCGCGGTGAAAGCGCCGCTCTGGCCGCTGCACACGTGGCTGCCCAACGCCATGGGCGAGGCCACGGCGCCGGTAGCGGTGCTGATCACCGCGATCGTCGACAAGGTCGGCACGTTCGCGATGCTCCGCTTCTGCCTCCAGCTGTTCCCGGAGGCCAGCAAGTGGGCGACCCCGGTGATCATCGTGCTCGCGCTGATCTCCATCGTGTACGGGGCGCTGCTCGCGGTCGGCCAGCGGGACATCAAGAGGCTGATCGCGTACGCCTCGATCTCGCACTTCGGCTTCATCGTCCTCGGCATCTTCGCGATGACGAGCCAGGGCCAGTCGGGCGCCACGCTCTACATGGTCAACCACGGGATCTCGACGGCGGCGCTGATGCTGGTCGCCGGATTCCTGATCACGCGGCGCGGTTCCCGGCTCATCGCCGACTACGGCGGGGTGCAGAAGGTGGCACCGGTCCTGGCCGGAACCTTCCTGATCGGTGGTCTGGCCACGCTCTCGCTGCCGGGGCTCGCTCCGTTCGTCAGTGAGTTCCTGGTCCTCGTCGGCACCTTCAGCGTGTACCCGGCGGCGGGCATCATCGCCACCTCCGGCATCGTGCTGGCCGCGCTCTACGTCCTCGTCCTCTACCAGCGGACGATGACGGGCCCGGTCAAGGCCGAGGTACGGGGCATGCCCGACCTCAGGGTCCGGGAGCTGGCGGTCGCCCTTCCGCTGATCGCCGTGCTGATCTTCCTCGGGGTCTTCCCGAAGCCGCTGACCGACGTCGTCAACCCCGCGGTCAAGCACACCATGCAGGACGTACAGAAGCAGGACCCCCAGCCCGAGGTGGAGGCCGCCAAGTGAGCGCAACAGCTGTCCACAGCCTGTGGACAACGGTGGGCGGGGTGACATCGGCCGCTCCGGACGAGAAGTTCACGGCGCCGACCATCGAGTACGCCCAACTGGCGCCCGTCCTGATCGTCGTCGGCGTCGCCGTCCTCGGCGTGCTGGTGGAGGCGTTCGTCCCGCGCAGGGCCCGCTACCACACGCAGGTGTTCCTGACCGTCGTGGCGCTCGCCGCCGCCTTCGCCGCCGTCATCGGCCTGGCGGCCGGCGGGTACGGCACGACGAAGGCCCACATCGCGGCGATGGGTGCCATCGCGGTGGACGGCCCCGCGCTGTTCCTGCAGGGCACCATTCTCCTGGTCTCCATGGTCTCCGTGTTCACCTTCGCGGAACGGCGCCTGGACCCGGAGACGCACGGCAACCGCGTCGACTCCTTCGCCGCGCAGGCCGGCTCCGTGCCGGGCAGCGACGGCGAGAAGGCCGCGGTCCGGGCCGGATTCACCACGACCGAGGTCTTTCCGCTGGCGCTCTTCGCCGTCGCGGGCATGCTGGTCTTCCCGGCGGCCAACGACCTGCTGACGCTCTTCATCGCGCTGGAAGTCTTCTCCCTCCCGCTCTATCTCCTGTGCGCCGTCGCCCGCCGCAAGCGGCTGATGTCGCAGGAGGCGGCGGTGAAGTACTTCCTCCTCGGCGCCTTCTCCTCGGCCTTCCTGCTCTTCGGGATCGCCCTGCTCTACGGGTACGCGGGCTCCGTCTCGTACGCCACCATCGCCAACGTGGTGGACGGCTCGGTCCAGGGAATCGACCCGGCGCTCGCCGACACCATGGGCAACGACGCACTGCTGCTCATCGGCGGCGCGATGATCGTGACCGGTCTGCTCTTCAAGGTCGGCGCCGTCCCGTTCCACATGTGGACCCCGGACGTCTACCAGGGCGCCCCGACGCCGGTCACCGGATTCATGGCCGCGGCCACGAAGGTCGCCGCGTTCGGTGCGCTGCTGCGCCTGCTCTACGTGGTGCTGCCGGGCCTCGCCTGGGACTGGCGTCCGGTCATGTGGGCGGTGGCCATCGTCACGATGCTGGGCGGCGCGATCGTCGCGATCACCCAGACCGACATCAAGCGGCTGCTCGCCTACTCCTCCATCGCCCACGCGGGCTTCATCCTCGCGGGTGTCATCGCCACCACCCCGGAGGGCATCTCCTCCGTCCTCTTCTACCTGGTGGCGTACTCCTTCGTGACGGTCGGCGCCTTCGCCGTCGTCACCCTGGTGCGCGACGCGGGCGGCGAGGCGACGCACCTGTCGAAGTGGGCCGGGCTCGGCCGGCGCTCGCCGCTGGTCGCCGCGGTCTTCGCGGTGTTCCTGCTGGCCTTCGCCGGCATCCCGCTCACCTCCGGCTTCTCCGGCAAGTTCGCCGTGTTCAAGGCGGCGGCGGAGGGCGGCGCGAGCGGCCTGGTCGTGGTCGGTGTGATCTCCTCGGCCATCGCCGCGTTCTTCTACATCCGGGTCATCGTCCTGATGTTCTTCAGCGAGCCGAAGGCGGACGGCCCCACGGTCGCCGTCCCGTCCCCGCTGACGATGACGACGATCGCGGTCGGCGTGGCCGTGACGCTGGTGCTGGGCCTGGCCCCGCAGTACTTCCTGGACCTGGCGAGCCAGGCCGGGGTGTTCGTGCGGTAGCCGTACAGGCACTCACCGTCCCGCACGCCGGACGGGCTCGGTCTCCGAGTCCGTCCGGCGTTGTCGTAGACGCCGCCTATCGTGGTGGGGGACGGGACAGGTCGGACAGGGCGGACCACGGGGGACAGTGCGGATGAGCGGGACGGGCGTGACCATGAGTGTGGCCGAGAGCGAAGCGCGGCAGACCCTTCACCGGGTGTTCGGGTACGAGGCGTTCCGCGGCGAGCAGGGCGCCGTCATCGACCACGTGGTGGCGGGCGGCGACGCCGTCGTCCTCATGCCGACGGGTGGCGGCAAGTCCCTCTGCTACCAGATCCCGGCCCTGGTCAGGCCCGGCACCGGCATCGTGATCTCGCCCCTCATCGCGCTCATGCAGGACCAGGTGGACGCCCTGCGGGCCCTGGGCGTGCGGGCCGGCTTCGTCAACTCCACGCAGGATTTCGACGAGCGCCGCTCGATGGAGTCACAGTTCCTCGCGGGCGAGCTCGACCTGCTCTACCTCGCCCCCGAGCGGCTGCGGCTCGACTCCACCCTCGCGCTGCTCGCCCGCGGCGAGATCTCCGTGTTCGCCATCGACGAGGCCCACTGCGTCGCCCAGTGGGGCCACGACTTCCGCCCCGACTATCTGGCCCTGTCCGTGCTGGGCGAGCGCTGGCCCGACGTCCCCCGCATCGCGCTGACCGCGACGGCGACGGACGCCACGCACCAGGAGATCACCCAGCGCCTGGGCATGCCGGACGCCAGGCACTTCGTGGCGAGCTTCGACCGGCCCAACATCCAGTACCGCATCGTGGGGAAGTCCGACCCGAAGAAGCAGCTGCTCGCCTTCCTCGAGGAGGAGCACGCCGGGGACGCGGGCATCGTCTACTGCCTCTCGCGCAACTCGACCGAGAAGACCGCCGAGTACCTCTGCCGCAACGGCATCGAGGCCGTGCCGTACCACGCGGGCCTGGACTCCAAGGTGCGCGCGGTGCACCAGTCCCGCTTCCTGCGTGAGGAGGGCCTGGTCGTCGTCGCGACCATCGCCTTCGGCATGGGCATCGACAAGCCCGACGTCCGCTTCGTCGCCCACCTCGACCTGCCCAAGTCGGTCGAGGGGTACTACCAGGAGACCGGCCGCGCCGGGCGGGACGGGGCACCGTCCACGGCCTGGATGGCGTACGGGCTCCAGGACGTCGTCCAGCAGCGCAAGATGATCCAGGGCGGCGAGGGTGACGAGGCGTTCCGGCGCCGCGCCGCCTCCCACCTGGACTCGATGCTGGCGCTGTGCGAGACGGTCCAGTGCCGCCGCGCCCAGCTCCTGACGTACTTCGGCCAGGAGCCGGGAGCGGAGACCTGCGGCAACTGCGACACGTGCCTCACCCCGCCCGAGACCTGGGACGGCACGGTCGTCTCGCAGAAGCTGCTGTCCACCGTGGTGCGGCTGAAGCGGGAGCGCGGCCAGAAGTTCGGCGCCGGCCAGATCATCGACATCCTGCTCGGCCGGAAGACCGCGAAGATCATCCAGTTCGACCACGACCAGCTCTCGGTCTTCGGTATCGGCGAGGAGCTGGCCGAGGCCGAATGGCGGGGCGTGGTGCGCCAGCTGCTGGCACAGGGGCTCCTCGCCGTCGAGGGCGAGTACGGCACGCTGGTGCTGACCGAGGACAGCGCGTCCGTCCTGGGGCGCGAGCGGGAGGTACTGCTCCGCAAGGAGCCGAAGAAGCCCACGTCCCGCTCCTCGTCCTCCGCGAAGGGCGAGCGCAAGGGGAAGGCCGCCGCCGTCGACCTCCCTGAGCAGGCCGTCCCGGTCTTCGAGGCCCTGCGCACCTGGCGCGGCGCCCAGGCGAAGGAGCTCGGCCTCCCGGCGTACGTGATCTTCCACGACGCCACGCTGCGGGAGATCGCCGCGCTGCGCCCCGGTTCGGCGGCGGAGCTGGGCGGGATCAGCGGCCTGGGCGAGAAGAAGCTCGCGACGTACGGCGAAGGAGTGCTGGAGGTGCTCGCGACGTTCGGAGCACCCGAGCCGACGACTCAGCAGGCGACGGCCGAGCCTGCGGCTCAGGAACCGGCCCTCGCGCAACCGGCCCCCGCGCAACCGGCCCGCGTCGCGGTCCCCGCGTCGGTCCCGGCAGCGGAGCCGGAGTTCGGCTGGGACGAGGAACCGCCCGAGTACGAGTGAGCCGTGCCCCGGGCGGAAGGGCCTACTGCGGGTCCGCCGCCCGGCGGCGCGGGGTGATGGCGGTGAGGTCGAGATCGACCGGGAAGGGGACGGACACCTTCATCCGGTCGTGGAAGATCCCGGTGGAGGTGTAGGCCCCGGTGGCCGGCTCCAGCTCGAAGACGTAGACCACGGCGCGCCCGTCGTGGTTCTCCACGCGCCAGAAGTGCGGGATCTTGACCCGGGCGTACTTCACGGGCTTGGTCTCCCGGTCCCGCGACCGGGATTCCGGGGAGACGACCTCGATGGCCAGCCGCACGGACTCGGCGGGGAAGCGGGTCTGGTCCGGGTCCGGGACGACCTCACTGTCGAAGACGATCACATCGGGCTCGGGCCGGTTGTAGCGGTCGATGTCGATGGTGAACTCGCGCACGACCTGCAGATCCGGGGGCGCCAGCGACCGCAGCTGCCAGGTGAAGAAGTCCACTGCCCATGAATGGAAAAAGGTCTGCGGACTCACGAAAACAAGACTCCCGTCGATCAGCTCCGTGTGCGGAGGCAGATTGGGGAGTGTGTCCAGGTCATCGGCGGTCCAGCCGCCCACGGGCGGAACCGCCCACCGCGGCTCGGTGGCCTCGGGTTCGATGCTCATCAGTGCTCCCATACGAAGGAGTCTCGCGGGTCCGTCCAGCGTATCCGCCGATAACCCGTTCGGAACCGCGCGAACAGGTGAACCCATCGGTGCCGTTGACGGCCGCGCGTCGGCAGGGGCGCGCGGCCGTCGACGAGGGGACATCAGGCTGACGGAACGATCCGCCCGGTGACCTCGCCCAGGCCCACGCGCGTGCCGTGCGGTCCCGGGGCCCAGGCCGTCAGCGTGACGACGTCGCCGTCCTCCAGGAAGGTGCGCTTGCCGTCGGGGAGGTCCAGCGGGTCGCGGCCGTTCCAGGTGAGCTCCAGGAGGGAGCCGCGCTGGGCCGGTTCGGCGCCGCTGACCGTGCCGGAGCCGTACAGGTCGCCGGTACGCAGCGAGGCGCCGTTCACGGTCATCTGGGCGAGCTGCTGGGCCGCCGTCCAGTACATGGACGAGAACGGCGGCTCGGAGACCAGGTGGCCGTTGATCGTGACCGAGATCCGCAGGTCGATGCCGCCGTGCTCCTCCTCGTCCGCGTCGTCCAGGTAGGGGAGCAGCGGGAAGTCGCGTGCGGGGGGCTGCGTACGGGCCGCGTCCAGCGCCTCCAGCGGGGTCACCCACGCCGAGACGGACGTGGCGAAGGACTTGCCGAGGAACGGGCCGAGCGGCACGTACTCCCAGGCCTGGATGTCGCGCGCCGACCAGTCGTTGAGCAGGCAGAGCCCGAAGACGTGCTCGCGGAAGTCGCCGAGCGGCACGGGGGTGCCCTGCTCCGAGGGGACACCCACGACGAAGCCGACCTCGGCCTCGATGTCCAGCTTCACGGACGGGCCGAAGACGGGCGCCGGGTCCGAAGGCGCCTTGCGCTGGCCCGAGGGGCGCACCACGTCCGTGCCCGAGACGACGACCGTGCCGGCCCGCCCGTGGTAACCGATGGGCAGGTGCTTCCAGTTGGGGGTCAGCGCGTCACCGTCGGGCCGGAAGATCCTGCCGACGTTGGTGGCGTGGTGCTCGCTGGCGTAGAAGTCGACGTAGTCCGCGACCTCGTACGGCAGATGGAGCGTCACGGAATCGACCGGGTACAGCAGGGGCTCGATGTCCGCGCGGTGCGCCGGGACCGTCACCCAGGCCGTCAGCGCGCGCCGCACATCGCGCCAGGCGGTGCGGCCGGCGGCGAGCAGCGGCGTCAGGCTGGGCTGGGCGAGCAGTTGCGCGTAGGGGGAGCCGAGCGCGTGGGCCGCGGCTCCGGCGTCCAGCACGTGGTCGCCGATGCGGACACCGACCCTGCGTCGGCCGGCGTGGTCGGGGGTGGAGAACACACCGTACGGAAGGTTGTGCGGACCGAAGGGGTCGCCCTCGGCCAGATCGAGCGGGCTGCTCTGCTCGGGCATGTGTTGCTGCCTCGCTTTCCAGGTCAATTGGAGGACACGTTACGTCGGTGTTGCTACCCAGCGGGAGTGTCCCAACTGTTCCCATTGACCGGAAAGTTCCGCGGGATCCCCGGAAAGCCGAGACCCCGCGGCCCGACATGTCCGGATCGGCCCGCCGTGCACGGAATGCGCTTCTCCCAGGTCCGGTGGAAGACGACCTCGTCGCCGTCCTCGCAGATCACTTCGCCGTACGTGATGAAGTCCTGGGCGTCCGCGCTGATTTCTGAACGGGTCTCGATGCGGACGTCCCAGGTGCTCTCGGGCCGGTGCGGCCGGATCGAACAGTCCGAGCGGGTCCGGGCGAGAGCGGGCCCTGCTCCTGGACGGTGTACGTCTCCACCGCGTCCTCGGTGAATGCGAGCCCGTCCGGGTAGACGCGGGTGCCGCCGTAGCGCGGATCGTCCTCCATGCGCCACTCGCCTCTGGCGACGTCCCGGACCATCCAGACGCTCCGGGCGCTGCTCGTCCAGCGTCACCGGGTGGACGACGCCGAGCGGCCCGGCCGCCGCGCGGGCGACCCGACAGGGTCATCAGACCCCTCGGCCGGCCCAGGAAGGCGCGGTCGTCCTCCGGCGGCGGCTGGGTCGGCTGGGTAGCGCCGGCGGTGTGGGACAAAGGAGCAACTCCTGATCGGATGAGCTGATCCCGAACATACCGGCGGTCGCGGGAAGGCGCCCACGGTGATCCAAAGCGGACCGGATACGCTGACTTGAGTGAAGACAGCGACACATCGACATTCCGTGTGATCGTCATCAGACAGGAGATCCCCTCGTGACCGTCGTCGGGCCGTTCGGACTGTGCGTGCGGGACCAGGCTCTTGAGGCCGATGTCCAGGCCGGTTTGTCCGCTGTCGAGGCGGGGCTGCTGGAGGCCACCAAGAGTGAGGTGCCCTTCATCACGGAGGCCGCGCAGCACCTGGTCCGCGCCGGGGGCAAGCGGTTCCGTCCACTGCTGGCGATGCTCGCTTCCCAGTTCGGTGACCCCGACGCACCGGGAATCGTGCCCTCGGCCGTAGTCGTCGAGCTGACCCACCTGGCGACGCTGTACCACGACGACGTGATGGACGAGGCCGACGTACGCCGCGGGGTGGACAGCGCCAACATCCGCTGGGGCAACTCGGTCGCCGTCCTGACGGGTGACTTCCTCTTCGCCCGCGCCTCGCACATCCTGGCCGACCTCGGGCCCGAGGCTGTCCGCATCCAGGCCGAGGCGTTCGAGCGTCTGGTCACCGGTCAGATCCTGGAGACCGCGGGCCCGCGCGACGGCCGCGACCCGGTCGGCCACTACCTCGACGTCATCGCGGGCAAGACCGGCTCGCTGATCGCCGTGTCCGGGCGGTTCGGCGCGATGATGTCCGGCGCCGACGAGTCGGTCGTCGACATCCTCACCCAGTACGGGGAGCGGCTCGGCGTCGCCTTCCAGCTCGCCGACGACGTGCTCGACATCGCCTCCGACTCCCACGAGTCCGGCAAGACGCCCGGTACGGACCTGCGCGAGGGCATCCCGACCCTGCCCGTCCTCCTGCTGCGGGCGCAGGCGGCGGCCGAAGGCAAGCCGGACGACCTGGAGCTCGTGGAGCTCCTGGACGGCGACCTGAACGACGACGCCCGTCTGGCGGAGGCGCTGCGCAGGCTGCGCGTCCATCCGGCGCTGGACCAGGCCCGGCAGGACACCATCCGCTACGCGCAGGAGGCGCGGGCCTCGCTGGCACCGCTGCCCGAGTGCTACGCGAAGGCAGCGCTCGAAGAGCTCTGCGACGCCGTGGTGCACCGCGCGGGCTGAAAGCCCGCCGGTGCCCGCCCGCCCTGGTTTCGGCTCGCGCCGCGCACGGCAACCCTTAGTGGAAGGGTGACTCCGGGCGGCCCGGTGTCATCCCGGAGCAGTACGCGGAGTTGATCCCGCGGGCTGACGCTTGTCGGCGCCCGATTTGGTCAGATGGAGAACAACCACTCCTGACCACATCGGGTGAGCAGGGCGGCAGGGAGTGGCCCAGTGCGGATGGCAGCCGCCGACCACGGAGGTAGGGCACACAATGACATCGAACGACAGCGCGGAGACCACCGGCGGGACCACGGGCACGGTCGTGCGCCGCCGCAGGGCGGCCCGTTACATCGTCCCGGTCGCGGTCGCGGGGGTGGCGGCCGCGACGATCGGCCTCGTCCCGGCGCTGGCGGACTCCGGAGACCCGGAACTGCCGAAGATCACCGCTCAGGAACTCATCGAGAAGATCGCCGCCTCGGACCAGCAGCAGATGTCCGGCACGCTGAAGGTCACCGCCGACCTCGGCATCCCGTCGATGGGCGGGCTCGCGGGCTCCTTCGCCCCGGGCGGCGGCGCGGACAAGGGGGGCGAAGGCTCCGCCGCCGACCCGCAGGCCAAGCTGATGGAACTCACCTCCGGCACGCACACGCTGCGGCTGGCGGCCGACGGCCCCGACAAGCAGCGTCTCTCGATCCTCGGGGACGCCGCCGAGTACAGCCTGATCCACAACGCGGGCGAGGTCTGGGCGTACGACAGCGCGTCCGACGAGGTCTACCACGCCGAGGCCGGTGAGGCCGGGGCCCGGGGCGACACCAAGGAGCACGAGGCGCCGAAGGGCGTCCCGACCACGCCCAAGGAGCTGGCCGAGGAGGCGCTCACCGCCGCCGGTGACACGACGTCGGTCACGGTCGACGGCACGGCGCAGGTCGCGGGCCGCGATGCGTACAAGCTGCTGATCAAGCCGAAGCAGTCCGGTTCGACGATCGGCTCGGTCACGGTCGCGGTCGACGCGGAGAACGGCGTACCGCTGAAGTTCACCCTGGCCCCGAGCGGCGGCGGCAAGGCCGTGATCGACGCCGGTTTCACCAAGGTCGACTTCGGGAAGCCGGACGCGTCCTCCTTCGCCTTCACCCCGCCCAAGGGAGCGAAGGTGACCGAGGCCGAGGACCTGAAGGCCGAGGACCTGAAGAACGGCAAGGCGGACAAGGCTCCCGAGGAGCTCGGCGCGCTGGAGGGCTTCCAGGGGCTCAACGTGATCGGCGAGGGCTGGACCTCCGTCGCGGAGATCGAGGTGCCGGGCGGCGCCGGACTGCCCGCGCAGGGCGCCGACGGCGTCCCGGCCGAGGCCCAGCAGTTCCTGGACGCCCTCGGCGACCGGGTCACCGGCTCGTTCGGCTCGGGCACGGTCTTCAAGACCCGCCTGGTGAACGCGCTGATGACGGACGACGGCAAGGTCTACGTCGGCGCGGTCACGAAGGACGCGCTGGTGCGCGCGGCCGACACCGCCAAGTAGCCCGACACCGCCTCGTGGCCACCGCTGTGCGCGCCCGCCCCGCCGTACGCTCGTACGGCGGGGCGGCTGCGTACGGTGGACCATCCGTGCGGCCGGCGGCCGGGCCGCCGGGACTGTGACTGGGAGCGCGAATGAGCGACGCAGGGGCCGGGGAAGCGGCCGTCATCGAGACCCGGGGTCTCACCAAGCGGTACGGGGGCGGCCGACTCGCCGTCGACGGGCTCGACCTGCGCGTCCCAGCGGGGAGCGTCTTCGGCTTCCTGGGGCCCAACGGCTCCGGGAAGACCACCACGATCCGGATGCTCATGGGTCTCATCGCCCCGACGTCCGGCACCGCTCGGGTCCTCGGCAGACCGATGCCCGCCGGGGCGCGTACCGTCCTCCCGCAGGTCGGCGCGCTGATCGAGGGGCCCGCGCTGTACGGCTTCCTGACGGGCCGGGACAATCTGGTCCGGTTCGACTCCGCCGACCCGGCCGCCGATCCGCGTACCCGTCGCGCGAGGGTCGACGGCGCCCTGGACCGGGTCGGGCTCTCGGCGGCCGCCGGCCGGAAGGCCAAGGCGTACTCGCTCGGCATGAAGCAGCGGCTCGGACTCGCCGCCGCCCTGATCCGGCCGCGCCGCCTCCTCGTCCTCGACGAGCCGACCAACGGTCTGGACCCGCAGGGCATGCGCGAGATCCGCTCGCTGATCCGGGAGCTGGCGGCGGAGGGAACCACCGTCTTCCTCTCCTCGCACCTCCTCGACGAGATCGAGCAGGTCTGCACGCACGCCGGCGTCATGGCGCGCGGGCGGCTCCTCACCCAGGGCCCGGTCGCCGCACTCGCCGCGGGCTCCCGGGCCCGGCTGGCCGTCACCACCCCCGACCCGGCCGACGCCGCCCGCATCCTCGAGAAGCACGGGGTCACCGGCCTGGTGGCCGACGGGCAGCGGCTGACCGCCGAAGCCCCGCCGCCGGGCACGGACCCGGCCGAGCTGAACGCCGCCCTGGTAGGGGGCGGCGTCCGCGTACGGTCCTTCGGGGTCGAACGGGCCTCGCTCGAGGACGCCTTCGTCGCACTCACCGGAGAGGGATTCGATGTCGCAGGCTGAACCCATGGCCGTCACCCGGCCCCAGGACCGGCCCCGCAACCCTCTGTGGACGTTCGGGATCCTCCGCTCCGAGCTGGTCACGACGCTGCGCCGCCGGCGTACCTTCGCCCTGCTCGCGGTGCTCGCCGCCGTGCCCGTGCTGATCGGCGTCGCGGTGCGCGTGGAGACGGGCGGCGGCCCTTCGGGCGGTCAGGACGGCGCCGGGGGACCGGCCTTCCTCGCCCAGGTCACCAACAACGGCCTGTTCCTGGTCTTCGCCTCGCTCGCCGCCACGCTCCCGGTGTTCCTGCCGATGGCCGTCGCCGTCGTCGCGGGTGACTCGGTCGCGGGGGAGGCCGGCGGCGGCACCCTGCGCTACCTCCTGGTCGCCCCGGCGGGCCGGACCAGGCTGCTCCTCGCGAAGTACGCGTCCGTGCTGGCGTTCTGCCTGGTGGCCACGGTGGTGGTGGCGGCGTCGGCCCTGGCCGTGGGCGCGCTGCTGTTCCCGGTCGGTGACGTCACGACGATCTCGGGGACCCGGATCGACTTCGGGGAAGGGCTGGTGCGCGCCGGGCTGATCGCTCTCGCGGTCGCGGCGTCACTGATCGGATTCGCGGCGCTCGGACTCTTCGTCTCGACGCTGACCAACAGCGGTATCGCGGCGATGGCCGCCACCGTCGGGGTGCTGATCAGTGTGCAGATCCTCGACACGATCCCGCAGCTGCACGCGGTCCATCCGTATCTCTTCCCGCACTACTGGCTGTCCTTCGCGGACTTCCTGCGCGAGCCGGTCCACTGGGACGGGCTGGTGAAGAACTTCACGCTGCAGGGGCTGTACGTGGCGGTGTTCGGATCGGCCACCTGGGCGCGGTTCACGGCGAAGGACATCACCACATGAGCGCACGGGGAAGGTCCGCCCGCGCCGTCGGCCGGTCGAGCCGTCCCCCGATCGGCTCGCCGCGGCACGACGGCACGAACGGTGCGAACAGCAGGAACGTGACGACACGGCACGTTCCGTTTCCGCCTGGTTATTGTTCGACTTCTGACGACAAGCTGTCAACAAGGATTGGCTCGAATCCACCCATGCTCACCGAATGATCACATCGCCGAGTTCCCGGCGCCGGAGCGAGCGATCACGAAAGGCCACGCTGGAGGCCGCCCTCGGCCTCTGTGCGGAGAAGGGGTACGCCCGCGTCACCGTCGAGGCCATCGCCGCCCGCGCGGGTGTGAGCAAGAAGACGATCTACCGCTGGTGGCCATCGAAGGGCGCGGTGATGCTGGAGGCGTTCACCGAGGGCCTCCTGGACGCGACCCCGTTCACCGACACCGGGGACATCGCCGCCGATCTGCGCACTCACATCTGCGCGGCCGTGCGCCTGCTGTCGACCTCGCCGTTCGGCCCCGCCTACGCCGGGATCCTCTCCGAGGTCCACCACGACGACGCCCTCGCGAAGGCAGTCAGGGAAGACCTGGTCGAACCGCGCTTCGCCTGTGCGGTCGAGCGTCTGCGCCGGGCCGGGGAACAGGGCCAGATCCCGGCCGACGCCGACCTGCCGCTCGCGGTCGAGATGCTGTACGGCCCGGTCTACTACCGCCACGTGCTGCGCAAACCGCCGCAGGACGAGGCGACGGTCGCCGCGCTCGTCGAGCACGTCCTGCGTTCTCTGGGCGCGCGGGAGACCTGATCCGCCCCCGCGACCCGGTGGCGGGGTGGGCGGAGTGGCTCGATGCTGGTCACAAGCAGGCCGGCGCGCGAGGTGCGCGGAGCCATTTACGTGGGGTGAATCCGTGGCGGACGCAGGTGCGGGAGGTCAGGGGTCCCGGGTCCGGAAGAGGGCTGTAGACGGCCTCGGGGCGGCGCTTCTCGACACCCTGTTCCACCAGTCCTCGGTCGGCCTGCACGTGCTCGACACGGAACTCCGGCTGGTGCGGGTCAACCTCCTGACCGACATGGTCCCGGTGGGCAGGCTGCTGGGACGCCGGTTCGACGAGGCCTACCGTTTCGACGCACCGCAGGAGACGGCGGAGCTGCTGCGGGAGGTGCTGCGCACCGGAGTCCCCGTGACCGGATTTCTGATCCGCGGACGCTTCATGGACGCGGACGGCCCGCTGCGCAGCCTGACGGTGTCGGTGTACCGGCTCGACGACACGGACGGCCGGCCCATCGGACTGCTGGCGGCGGTCGTGGACGTCACCGACCGGGAGAACGCGCAGGCCCGGGAGAAGATCCTGACCGCCATCCGCGAGGGTGTGGGCAATTCCCTGGACGTGGCGGCCACCTGCCGGGCGTTCGTCGACGCCGTGGTGCCCCGATTCGTCGACTTCGCGGTCATCGAGGTGGTGGACGACGTCCTGCGCGGCGCCGATCCGCCGCTCGGGCCGCTGGACCTCGGCGTGCCGCTGCGGCGGGCCGCCGGTACGGGGTTCCGGGGCCTCGGTGCCGAGGAGAACCAGCGGGGGGAGGAGGACGCGCCGCGCGACGAGGTCGCGGGGGCCGGCCACCCCGCTGGTGACGACCGTTGGCGCGAGGCCGTGAGCGTCCCCGAGATGCGGCGGCTGGCCCCCCGCACCCCGTACGCCCTGGCCGCCGCGGACCTCGGAGTCCGGGTCGTCCGGCTCGACGCCGACACCCCGTGGCTGGAGGCCGATCCCGAAGCGGCCCGGCTGATCGAGGCGACCCGCGCCCATTCGCTGATGGTCGTGCCGCTGACGCTGCGCGGCACGGTCCTCGGGCTGCTGAGTCTCTACCGCTGCGAGGGAACGGAATACTTCGACGACGCGGACGTGAGCCTCGCCCGGGCCGCCGGCGACCGTGTCGCGCTGAGCATCGACAACGCCCGCCGCTACGAGCGCGACCACGTGATCGCCTCCCTGGTCCAGCGCAGGCTGCTCCCGCCGGACCAGGGCGCCCGGACCGCCGTGGAGACGGCGC
The DNA here is from genome assembly GCF_014216315.1 of Streptomyces finlayi. Classification (NCBI taxonomy): domain Bacteria; kingdom Bacillati; phylum Actinomycetota; class Actinomycetes; order Kitasatosporales; family Streptomycetaceae; genus Streptomyces; species Streptomyces finlayi. The sequence continues at coordinate 3,118,299 of NZ_CP045702.1, read as the reverse complement.
ACGTCCTGCTCGCCGGGCGCAACAGTGGCTCCTGGTTCGACACCATCGCGCTGTCCGGGGGCCGCACCGCCCTCGTCATCGGCACGGTCGCCGGACGCGGCCTCCAGACGGCCATCGTCATGGGCCAGTTGCGCACCGTCATCCAGGCGCTCGCCGGCCTGGACCTGGAGCCCGACGAGGTGCTGGCCCGGCTCAAGGACACCGCCGACCATCTCGCCCAGGAACGGGCCGCGCTGCCGCTCGGCGACTCCCTGCAGAAGGAGGAGCTGACGGCGACCTGCATGTACGGCGTCTACGACCCGTTCACCCGTACCTGCGCCATCGCCCGCGCCGGCCACCCCGGACCTGTCGTCATCGGGCCCGACGGCACCCCGGTGGACGCCGACGTCCCCGAGGGCCCCGGCCTCTTCTCGGCCTACGCCGCGCCGTTCGCACCCGTCGCCATCACGCTGGAGGAGGGCAGTGTCCTCGCCTTCTTCACCGGTTCGTTCGCGTCCGGCTCCGGGCAGCCGTCCGCCTCCATGAAGGACGCGCTCGCCCACCCGGACGCGCCGCTGCAGGACCTGTGCGACCGCGTCGTCTACGCCCTGCCCGCCGGCTCCCACCCGGACGGCGCCGCCCTCCTGCTGGCCCGCACCGGAACCGTCCCGGCCGATCACGTCGCGACATGGCAGCTGGCGTACGACCGTACGACGCCGAGTGTGGCGCGGGAACTGGTGCGTGAACGGCTCGAAGCCTGGCATCTCGACGAGGAGACGGTCTACGCCACCGAGCTGATCGTCAGCGAACTGATCACCAACGCCGTCCGGTACGGCACTCCGCCGCTCCAGCTCCGGCTCCTGCTGGACCGCACCCTCACCTGCGAGGTACACGACAGCAGCTCGGTGGCGCCGCACCTGCGTCATGCCCGCACCGTCGACGAGGGCGGGCGCGGGCTGTTCATCGTGTCGCAGCTGGCCAGCCACTGGGGTACGCGGTTCAGCCGCGAGGGCAAGGCGCTGTGGACGGAGCAGAACGTGAAACGGGCCGAGGAAGAGCCGGCTACGGACAGTTCCTGAGCGGTCCTCGGACACCCCCGAACACCCGCTCCAGTACCTCGGCGACCCCGTCCTCCTCGTTCGACGACGTCACCTCGTCCGCCGCCGCCTTCAGTTCGGGGTGCGCGTTGGCCATCGCCACCCCGTGCCCGGAACGGCGGAACATCGGCAGGTCGTTGGGCATGTCCCCGAAGGCGATCGTGCCCGCCGGGTCGAGGCCGAGCAGCTCGGCCGCCAGCGCGAGACCGGTGCCCTTGTCGACGCCGTACGGTGCCAGCTCCACCGTGCCGGGGCCCGCCATGGTGACGGTGGCCAGATCGCCCACGACCGCACGCGCGGCGGACGCCAGCGCATCGTCCGAGAGCTCCGGGTGGCGCACCAGCACCTTGATGACCGGGCTCGCCCACAGGGCGGCCCGGTCCCGCGTCCGAACGGCGGGCAGCGTCGGATGGGGCATCAGAAAGCCCGGCTCGATCAGCGTCCGGCCCTCGGCGCCGTCCTGGTCCACGGCCGCGAAGACCGCGCCGACCTCCGCCTCTATCTTGCCGAGCGCGGTCTCGGCGAGCTCACGGTCGAGCGTCACGGACCACAGCAGGCGGCCGGTCCCGGCGTCGTACAGCTGGGTTCCCTGCCCGCAGACGACCGGGCCGTCGGAGCCCAGCGCGGCGAGCAGCGTCCGTATGCCGGGCACCGGGCGGCCCGTGACGACCAGATGCCGGGCGCCGGCCGCTGTGGCCAGGGCGAGTGCGGCCAGGGAACGGGGGCTGACCGCGTCGCCGGGGCGCAGGAGCGTGCCGTCCAGATCCGTGGCGACCAGAGTGAATGCGGGTGCGGGTGGGGTGGGCATGAGGGCCACCCTATGGAGTGCGCGGAGCCCCGGTACGACCGCTGTCGCGATGCGTACCGGGGCTCGTGCGGTGTGCCGGAGGCGGCGAGCCGGCGGGGCGCCGAACGGGGTCGCGGAGGGCCGGCGTCACTGCACGCAGAACTCGTTGCCCTCCGGATCTCCCAACACTCAGAACTAGAGGTTCTGGAGTGTCGGCATGGTGGCATCGCCCCTGGTCAAGCCTGGTAGCGGGAATGTCTCGGCCCCTAAAGGGGGGATGAAGCAACCTCCGCTCCCCACAAAGAATATGGAACCAAGGCACGACCCCCGGAGCTCTCTCGCGGGCACGGTCTCCGAAACGCGGACCCTCCGGGGTGTGCGGTGCGTACGCCTCTCCGTGCTCACCGACGAGACCACCAGCCCCGAGCGGCAGCGCGAGGCCGACGACGCGATAGCCGCAGAACTCAACATCGACTTTGGGTCCGGTGACGCGCTCCGCGAGGCCGTAGACCTGGACGTGAGCGCGTCCAAGGTTGCCCCGTTCGACCGTCCGGCGCTCGGCTCGTGGCTTGCCCGCCCGGACGAGTACGACGCGCTTGTCTGGTGGCGCTTTGACCGTGCTATCCGGTCCATGAGCGACATGCACGACCTTGCGAAGTGGGCGAAGCAGCACCGAAAGATGTTGGTCTTTGCCGAGGGCATCGGCGGGGGCAAGTTGGTCTTTGACTTCCGCAACCCCATGGACCCTGTCTCTGAACTGATGATGACCTTTTTTGCCTTTGCGGCACAGGTCGAATCGCAGAGCATCAGTGACCGCGTTACCGGCGCTATGGCTGCCATCCGAAAGATGGTGCTTCGGTGGCGTGGTGGTGGTCGCCCGCCGTACGGCTACATGCCCGCCCCCATGCCCAAGGAACACGGCGGTATCGGCTGGACGCTCGTCCCCGACCCGGACGCAGTGAAGGTCATTGAACGAATCGCCCGAGAGCTGTTGGAGGGGGCGACCGTATCGGCGGTGGCTGCCGGTCTCAACGTGGACGGTAAGGCGAGTCCGCGTGATCACTGGGCCGTGAAGATGGAGCGCGACAAGGGCGGGAAGACCGGCGGGGCCAAGGGGTCGCACGTTGTGCGTGACGTGTTTAAGTGGACCCCCGCCGTTATCTCTCGGATGCTCCGCAACCCGACGTTGCTCGGCTGGAAGATGCACAAGGGCAAGCCCGTGCGCGATGCCGAGGGCGACCCGATCATGAGCACGGAAACGCCGATCATGACGCGTACCGAGTTCGACCGCATCGGCGCGTTGCTCGACTCCCGCAGCATCGAGAACGGGGAGCGCAAGGACACGGACGCGCTGCTGTTGCGCGTGATCCACTGCGACTCGTGCGGGGGCCGTATGTACATGTCCAAGCCCACGAAGAACGGCGCGAGCGTGAACCCGTTCTACAAGTGCAACAGCCACGCGCGGGGCGACCTGTGCGCGCTGCCCGCGAACATCCGGGCATCGTGGGTGGATGAGTACGTTGAAGCCGAGTTCCTGCGGGTGGTCGGTCCGGTCCAGACGACACACGTAGTCGAGATTCCCGGGTACGACCCCGAACCCGAACTACTCGCCACGATCGCGGAGTTCGCGGAGCACCAGGAGCAAGAGGGACGCCAGAAGTCCAAGCACGCTGCGGCCGAGTGGCAGAAGCGTGCGGACGCGCTCGACAACCGCATAGCCACGCTGGAGGCAGCCGAAAAGGTCGAGCCGCAGCGCATCGTCACGAATACGGGACGGACGTTCGCGGACGAGTGGGCGGAGAAGGACACGGCGGGACGGCGCGCGATGCTGAACGAAGCAGGTATTCGGCTCGACGTGCGGCGCGGTGTCCGTGGCGGTTGGCGCAAGCTCGACGTACGGCGCGTGGACTTCACCATGTCCGGTGAGCTGGACCCCGCAGCGGAAGCACTCGCGGGAGAGGTCACCGAGCTTGCGTCCGAAGTGCGCGGAGACTCCCCGACCCCGGGCGCGAGCGTGCGTCTGGTCGAGCCCGCCACCGGGGCCGAGCCCGCTCGCGAACTGGTGGCCGCATAGCCCCAGAACGCCTCCTACGCCCCTCCAGAGCCCCGGACGGTCCTCGGGTCTGCCGGGGCTCTGACGTGCCCGCCAACGGGCGCACGTGGTTTCTCTTGCTGGCTCGCCTTTGGCGGGGCCGCTGGACAGCGAGAGGCGAAAAGGTGTTGAGGGTGTCGAACTTCGACAGTTTTTGGGATAGCCAAGAAAAACCTAGAGAGAAGAGAGAAGCGGGGTCATCTCGTCATCGCAACACCCCTCCGCCGCTAGCCACTGCTGTTTGTGCTGTTTCAACGATTCGAAGGCATTGAAATGTTGCGTGCATCACACTTGGTGTCCGATTCGCCCGCCTTGAATAAATTTGCGGGAACTCCTCGGTCCCTACTACCGGGGAACCAGGAAGCGGCCCATGTTCGCGGACCGCCGACACGGGGGGCGGTCTCCGCTCCCCCAACCCCTGAGAGTGCCTGTACGGCGCTCTCCCTGCCTCAGTGAGGAACGATGGACACCACACGACACATAGAGGTCTGCGCGCTGCTGCGACGCGCTGAAAGCGCCGCACGGGACGCACTGAACGGCGACCAGGCCGCCGCGCGCACAACTCTTGCTCTCGTGGCCGACGCACGGCAGCGCGCCGAGGACACGGGTTCCGGCTGCGCGCACCCGAACTGCTCGAACAAACTGCACTACGTCGGGCGGGGGCGTCGCCCGCTCTACTGCTCGGCGGATTGCCGCACGGACGTGTACCAGGCCACGCAGATGGCTGCGCGGGCGCTAATCGGCGCGCCGGAAAGAGTTCCAGCGTAATTCAGAGTTCCAACCACGAACCCCTGCCGTTCCATACGCAGGGGCTTTTTCATGCCCGAACATACAGTAAGGAAGCAACCATGAGTGAATTTCTCGGACAGGTCGAATTCCTGGACGGAAAGCGGGATAAGAGCAAGATTCGCACCGATGCATTCAAGCGCGATGAGCGCATGGAAGCGCTCGCCGAACTGCGCGACTCTAACCCCGAGGTATTCGAGACGATGGGAACTTCCGTACGGATGAGCCTTGGCTACTACGAGAACGACAAGAAGATTGCAACCGAGCACGGCCGCGACGTGACGAAGGGGAACAACTGATTATGACGACCGACATTCAGAAGGCAGCCGAGCGAGTCGCGAAGCTGCGGGCACAGGCAGAGAAGGCTTCCGCCCCACTTGCGGACGCTGAAGCACAGTTGCGGGCAGCGCAGGAAGCGGAATCGGCACGGCGTGCGGAACGCGCCGCAGAGTACAACCGTGAGGTTGTTGAGACGTGGCGCGAGCGCGCCGACGATGCAACCAACTCCGGTGACACCGCGCGGGAAACCTTCCTCGCTGCCCTTTCCGCAGAGCCCTGGTTCGCGGCATACGTCGAATACCGGGCAGCCCGCCACAAGCGCGGGCACGTACTGACTGAGGCGCAGCGTGCGCAGACAGCATTGGGTGAGGTGCAGACCGTTCCCGAACAGCGCTGGTATGACGCGATGTTGCTGGAAGACATGGTGTCGCACGCAGACCGAAAGGCTGCCGAACTCGGTGCCGAGTTCGACCAGGAACTGACAGACAAGCGCGACACCTACATTTCGGGAACGAACTGACCATGGCGACTGACGCACTCGACCCCGGACCGAATGGGGATTACCCGTACTTTCCGCGCGATGCCGAGGGCCGCCCCGTGTGGTCCGATTCGCCGAGCGGAAACCCCGAAGGCGGGACCGCCATGCCACGCGGGATTCAGTACATGCGCGACCCGGGCGACCCTCGCCGGCTCACGTTCCTGGATATCACACCCCGCCTTCAGGACGGGTCCGTAATCGACCCCCCGGTTATCCCGCCGGATACCCCCCATGCCGCGTAAGCCCCGCACCCCCTGCCCGATACCCGGGTGTCCCGAGCTGACGGCAGGGGGCCGCTGCAAGGCACACCAGCGGCAGGCGAATAAGGACCGTGCCTCACGCGGTGGCGCTGTATACACCACGCAGTGGCAGCGCATCCGCAAGGCTTACCTGTACGCGAACCCATGGTGCGTACTGTGTGGCCAGTCCGCGAATGTGGCGGACCATTTCCCTTTAAGTCGGCGTGAGTTGATCGCGCGAGGCGAGAAGAATCCGGATGCTGCGAAGCACCTTCGGCCTTTGTGTTCGGCTTGCCATAACCGCGAGACAGCACGCAATCAGCCGGGCGGATTCGCTGCCGAAGCACGTTCACGGCGTGAGGCGTCCGAGCGTCCGCCGTTCTGAGCCAGGGGGGTACTCCCGATCCCTCACGTTCCAGAGCGGCAGGGAGGCAAAAGACTCGCGTGGCTCATTAGGCCGTTTCGGTGGGCGTGAGAATGCGTATTACTGCCTTGCCCCGAGCCCGACGCTGACGTTTGGGACTGACCCGAAGTGATAGAGAGCCCCCGTGCTCGTCACCCACACCAGGGCGACGCGTGCGGGGGCTTTTCCTATTCCGGCTCAAACAGTTACCGACACAGGGGCAACAAGACGTGCACGCTCATAGAGGGACCGTGCGTCTTGATTGTTCAGATATGGGCGAATCCGAGCCTGCATTGCGGAAATGCTCTGATCGCATTGCCCCGATTGTACGTGCGGATAGATTTCCACGACTTTGCTCCATGTGGCGCACGCACTTTCAAGGTGACCGATCTCAAGTTGACGTTCAGCAAGCATTGAGAGATAGCGAATTCGGTTCCTTTTGAAGGAGCCGTGTCGCAGCTTATCGGACTCCTCAAGTTCTTTGACTGATCCGCGAACGTCTCCCAGTTCGTAGCGAACCTGACCTGCATGATAAGTAAGCGATGAGGGATTGTATGAACCAAAAGTCGATGACTGAGACTCGGCTTTCTCCATCGCTACCTCTGCCTCACGAAGGTACATGAGCGCTTTCGTTCGCTCGCCAAGTTGCGCAGCTGCGTGCGCTTGCTGACCGGCCAAGAATGCCCGCATGCGGGGCCCTGCCTGCGGAGAGGCGGAGGCAGCGGCGTCCGCAAGACGCATGGCTGCCTTTCCGTGCCGTAGGTCAACGGCTTGGACGCTCATGCCCCGCAACGTCGTGCAGTAGGTGAGGTGATCTTCCGAGGACCCTGCCAGTTCCAGCGCTTTCAAGTAGTACTGCTGCGCCAGGCCATGAATTCCCTCATCAACCGCCATATATCCGGTGAGGTAACACAGATCGGAAGCAGCCGACATCATGGCCTTGCGTGCATCGTCTTTAGCGTCAGCTCGAAGGTACGGGGCCACCGTATTCACGAGGAATGCGGCTGCCATCGGCCGAGCGTGCCTCCCCCCGAATTGGTCATCCAAGTCAGATACGCGCTCTGTCATGGAGATGACCATATTCACTTCGGCCATTCCTATCCGCTGGACCTTTCCAGCCTGAACCGCTTCCATGCGGCCCACTACATCCGGCCATCCGGGAACGGTCAGCGCGACAGAGAACAGCCCTGCACTCAGAACGCTTCGGCGTGATGGGTCCATGTCTTGCCTCCCGAGGTCGATCAGCCCTTCCACGGTAGTCGGGTGGCTGTTCGACGTTTTCGGGGGCGCGGGGAATCCCACTTCGGCGTGAGTGATGGGGCGGAGCAGTCTCCGGGCTAGCGCTTCCAGAATCAGCGGCCGGACAGACTCCTTCGGCAGGTGTCCGCTCAACCACTGGTGAACTGAGGGCTGTTGGTACTTCAGCGGGGTTCCGCGTTCGGTTCCGATGCGGTTGACCTCTTGGGCGAACTGCCGCAGGGTCCACCCGCTCTCGCGGTACAGCCGCTCAAGTCCGGTGTTCGGCTGTCGTGTCGTCACTGGCCCCAACTCCCGTGCTCTCACCGCTTAACGCTCTTAACTCCTGCCCTCTTCCCAACGGTACCGCTGTGTGTGGTCAGACGGTTGCCTAGTGCGAGCAAGCACCACCGCAAGGGATGACACCGCGAGGAGGGCCCGAACATGGAGACGCACGCACGAACGGCAACGGGGAACCCCGAGCGGTCCGCCACGGGGATACCGGTTCGGGCCTACTGGTGCGAAGTGCTCGCGGAAGGCGAGGTGTACGGGACGCGCGAAACGGTCGCGTACGTGCTCGGCACCTTCCGAACGATCTCGCCGAAATTCGCGCTGCGGTGGTTACAGGGCGAGGCCGAGCGCATCGCGGACCGGCTCGACCCCGACCCCGGGCGCTCCGCGTGGGTCATGCCGTGGATGCGGGTGGACACCGTGCCCGTGCCCGACTGCCCCACGGAACTGCGCTTCTGGGCCGAGGACCCCGAGGAGCACCAGGCCGCGCGGGACCAGCTCAAGGACGGCGCACCCCTGTCTGTGGTCATTCCTGACAGGGGGTGCCGCTTCACCTTGACCGTGTGGCCCGTGGCTGTGCCCCCGCCTGAGTCCAGCCCGACACTGCCCGCCGATGACGGACAGTCCACAAACCCCCGCCCTGGTCACACGAGCCACAGGAAGGCCCGTCGCACGTCGGGTTGGCTCATTCCCTTTCTGTGATCAGGGCGGGCCGCTCGACACCGAGTCCAACCGCGCACCATGACCGAAGGAGAACAGTCGTGAACACCCTTCCCCATGCCGAGCGCACCGCAGAGCGCGCACGCGAAATCCTGACGGCCGTTGCGGCCGATCCGGAGTTCGCCGCGTTCAGGGCCGCGAGCCTGCGCTATGACGAAGACTGGACGTGCTTTTCCGGCGGTCCGGTCATCAGTGAGTACGACCAGGCCGACGACGCGGCCCCGCTGTTCACCGAGGGTCTGCGGGCGCTCTGCCTCAAGGCCGCAGTGTTCGAGGCGACCGGCGACGAGCGCGCGGCGGAAATCCCCGTCGCCGTGCCCGTGGACGAGATGACACACGCGATGATCGCTCAGCCGCAGATCCTCGCCCGGATCACGGCCAGGGTCGGCGCGCAGATCATCCACCAGACCGACCAGGAACACACCGACTGGACGCGGGACGACTACACCCACCAGGCGTACCGCGCCGCGTGGGGCGAGCCGCCCGCCCGGTACTGGATCACGCACGCCGAGGTTGCTCGCCGGCTCGGCATCCTGCGGGCGAAGTACGAGGCGGCGGGCTTCCGCCGGATGGGCCTCGCGCACAGCATCACGTTCGAGCCCGTCCCCGCGTAGCGGCTAGCTGAGTGCCTGCCGCATGACCGCGAGCGGGTCCAACTCCGGGAAGTGCTGCCGGATCTGCTGCTGTGCCTGAGAGATCAGGTCGTCCAGCAGGACCGGGGCCGCGCCGTACAGCACGTCATGCAAGTACGGCACCACCGCGGAAGGGTCGGGCGGTAGTTGCAGCTCGACAGTCAGCGGGGCGTTCTCGCTCTTGTAGCGCCTCGCGGGCAGCCCGACCTTTTCGGGGTGGACACAGACCGGTGTCCCGTCGCTCAAGTACCGGTGCCCGTCAGCCTTGTTGAACGGGCATTCCGCAGTCGGGCGCTCGAACACGTCGAACTCTCCAACAGCGTGGACGCGGGACGGACAGATGCCGCACGCGCGGTGGTGTACGTCGCCGTTCACGAAAGGCTCGGGCATGACCGGAGCCTAGCCCTCACCAGCCCCACAGACGCCCGTTCCGACCGCACCGCCCCCTCACGGGGGACGAGCGGCGCAAGCGGGTTGCAAGACCCGTTGCGGGGCCGCTGGGCGTGTTCAGCAACGGATGAGGGACCAACCCACGGTGCGCACTGTGCAAGGTTCCGCCGCCCCGCTCGTGTACTGCCCTGGTGGCACATGGGCGGGGCGTCCCTTTCCGCCCTCACGCAGAGAGTTCAGCCGTGCCCGCTCTCGTTCCCTACGTCGCCGCCTACAGCAACGAGCTTGGCCCCCGTGAGTCCGACATGTGCTTGGAGGTACCGCGCAACGGCGTTCCCCACATCGCGTATACACACCCTCGCCCGGACGACCGGGACGCGCACGGCAATCTGTGGGCCCGCATGACCCGTCCGCCCGAGAGCGAGCGCGGGCGCGTCATGTGGGCTTCCATGGACCCGCTGCGACAGCGCGAGTGCATGGAAGGGCTGCTGTGCCAGGTATGCGCGAAACCGGCCGAGACCGACACGGGCGCGCTGTTCGTGGAGTGGGAGCGGCCGGGGGAGGAACCGACACCGCTCAACCGGATCACGACCGACGCGCCCCCTGTATGCCTGACGTGCCTCCCGTTGGCGTTCCTGGCGTGCCCGTTCCTACGGGACGACAGAACCGCTGTGGTGCTGCTCGCCCGTAAGTCGGTGCTGAGTGGAGTATCCGGAACTCTCTACCGCGTCGCCGATGATCTGCGGACCTGGATTCCGTCCGACAGCGACGCGTATTCCAGCTTCACCAAGCCACGCTGCCCCGGGATGCTCGCGCAACGGCTGTATCGCAAGCTCCGGGGCGTGACCGTAGTGGACCCCGCAGACCTTCCCCCCGACCTGGTGCAAGCGTCATGAGAGACAGCGAGCCCCCGGAAGGGCCCTACGCGTCGCCCTGGCGCTCGTCCTCGGTGGCACGCTCGGCGACGAACGACCCCCGCCCCCATTCGGTCCGGATGACTCCGCGTTCCCGGAGAATCCTCACGGCTCGGCGGGCAGTCTCCCGAGCTACCTTGTGCCGCTCGCACAGATCAGCTTCGGAAGGGATGCGGTCGCCCGGCCCGAGCCTGCCCGCCTTGATATCTGCCGTGAGCGCGTCCAGCACCCGCATATACGGAGCGTGCGGCGCGTACGGGTCGGGCGAGTGCTCAGGCATGGGGAGAGCGTAGACAACGGGCCAAAGATAGGCGAGTTAGACAGGTAGACGAGTTAGACGAGTTGGCTTAGCGTGATTCTCCGCATACGAAAGCGCCCCGGAAGACCGCTGGTATCGGTCCGCCGGGGCTCCGCCGAAACAGCTTTAGGGAGCTGAAACGACATGCGCGATTCTATCGCCCATGCACTGCTTTGGGTGCTGCGGATACTGCTGCCCGCCCGTGGACGACACGCGGCAGTCCCCGCCCCTGCCCCCGCACCCCTGCCCCTCGTGATCTGCGCCCCCACGACCCCGATTCCCGCGCACGTCCTCGCTCGCTCCATTCCGTCCCCATGGCACCACCGCATAGGGCCGTGGCTACTGGTGCGGGAAGCGGAGCGGACGCTAGAGCTGCACGTGATCCGGGAACGTCGGCGCGCTGCTGTACTTGCTACGGAAGGCGTGGACTACCCATACACATACGAGGGTGCCCCGTTCCCCCGGTCCGCGTTCGCTGCTGCGGGGGTGTCCGCATGACCGCCGAAGAACTGTTCCCGGTCGTCCTCGCGGGATTCGTCGCGCTCTGTGTCGAGTGCAAGACCATCACGCGCGCACCGATCCCGGTCCGATGGATACAGAGCACCAGCGGCCCCGGAACCACCCTGTACGCCTGCCCGACGCACGCCGTGACGCTCGGCGCGGGACCGACCCCCGAGGACGAGCTACCCGCCCGGTAGGCAAGCGCACAGACAGCAAAACGCCCCGTTCGGCCAAGTGCCGTGCGGGGCTCTGTCGTTGGCGCTGACGTGCGCGTATCCTCAGAACTGGTAGTCAGGAGTGTTGGGGTCGGTGAGCACGACCCAGGCCCCGCCCTGCTCCTTGACGCTGCGCACGATGCTCGCTCCCAGCTCCACCATCCGTGCCGCCTCCGCCTCCCGGCGTTCGGGGCCGGCGTGCAGGTCCAGGTGGAGGCGGTTCTTCACCGTCTTGGGCTCGGGTACGCGCTGGAACAGCAGCCGGCGTCCGAGTCCCGTGCCGGACTTCTCCTCGTGCGGGTCGTCGGGGTGCCGCGCCGCCGCGAGGTCCCGCCAGGCGCGACGCCCGTGGGCCTCGACGGTCGCCGCCTCGGGTACCGCCCCGATGCCGAGCAGCTCCTCGATGAGGGGGCTGTTGTCCTCGACCACATATCCCAGTGCTGCCGCCCAGAAGCCCGCCTGGGAGTGCGGATCGGCGGCGTCGACGACGACTTTCCAGTCCAGAGTCATGCAACCGTTTATAGTGGTTACATGAACGAGGCGGCAAGGGACACACCGGGGCTGGTGCTCCGGCCGCGGGAGGGGCGCCCGTTCCGCTTCGATCCGGGCACGCTGTGCCTGGAGCTGCTGCCCACCGGCGGACTCGGGCGGTACGCGGTCTTCGAGGTCCTGCACGAGCCCGCCGATCTGGTCCGGTGGGCGCAGGAGAGCCGGCTGCCCGCGGGACTCGCGCTCTCGGTGAGTGCGGCTGAGCTGGTCCGCGCGCGCGAACTGCGCGGCGCGCTCTGGAGGCTGGCCCGGAACCGGGCGGAGGGGCAGGAGTCCGGCCCGGAGGACCTGGACGTGGTCAACGCCGTGGCAGCCGCCCCGCCCCTGGTGGCGCGCATCGACGCCGACGGACATCGCGCGTGGGCGCCGGGAGCGACCGGAACCGCCCTGCTGTCGACGGTCGCCCGGGACGCCGTGGACCTCTTCACCGGTCCGTTCGCGGGGCGCATCCGGGTCTGCGGGGCCCATGACTGCGCGCTGCTCTTCGTCGACACCTCGCGCCCCGGCAGGCGGCGCTGGTGCGCGATGGAGCGCTGCGGAAACCGCCACAAGGTGCGGGCCCACCGCGCCCGCCACACGGAAACCGCCGAAGGGGACGCCTGACGCGGGAGCGGGCCCCGGATGATCCGGGGCCCGCTCCCGAGGTACTGGCCGGCTGTCAGGTCGACATCGTGCGCTCCGACGGAACGGCTTCCCCGGAGGGCGTGAGCGAACCCTGACCGGCCACAGCCGCTGCCAGCCGCGCCGCCTGTGCCCTCGTCCGTCGCGCCGTCCGCAAGGCGTCCCAGGTGAGCAGCGTCAGCGCCAGCCACACCAGCGAGAAGCCGGCCCAGCGCTCGGGCGGCATGGCCTCGTGGAAGTAGAAGATGCCGAGCGTGAACTGGAAGACGGGCGCCAGGTACTGCAGCAGTCCCAGCGTCGACAGCGGTACGCGGATCGCCGCCGCGCCGAAGCAGACCAGCGGGGCGGCGGTGACGATGCCCGTCGCGGCGAGGAGCACCCCGTGCCAGGCGCCCCCGGCGGTGAACGTCGCCTCGCCGCTCGCCCCCAGCCACAGCAGGAACCCGAGCGCGGGCAGGAAGAGCACCGCGGTCTCGGCGGCCAGCGACTCCAGGCCGCCCATGTTGACCTTCTTCTTCACCAGGCCGTACGTGGCGAAGGAGAACGCCAGCACCAGCGAGATCCAGGGCGGGCGCCCGTATCCGATCGCCAGCACCAGTACCGCCGCGACCCCGGTCCCGACCGCCACCCACTGCACGGGCCGCAGCCGCTCACCGAGGAGCAGGACGCCCATGGCGATGGTGACCAGCGGGTTGATGAAGTATCCGAGCGAGGCCTCCACGACCTGGCCGTTGTTGACGGCCCAGATGTAGAGGCCCCAGTTGACCGTGATGACGGCCGCGGCTATCGCGATCAGGCCCAGCTTGCGCGGCTGCTTCAGCAGTTCGCCGAGCCAGGCCCAGCGGCGTACGAGAAGCAGGGCGATGCCGACGACGCCCAGTGACCAGACCATCCGGTGGGCGAGGATCTCGACCGCCCCGGAGGGCTTCAGCAGCGGCCAGAAGAGGGGGACGATGCCCCACATCCCGTAGGCCCCGATTCCGTACAGCAGACCTGCCCGCTGTTCGTTCTTTCCCTGCACGGGCCCTCCCGGCGTGTCCTCGTCGGCGAGACGGCCGACCTGACGACGGTAGCGCCGGGAGGGGTGTCGTGTCATGGCCGTCTCAGGGAAACGGTCGTGACGCACGGCTGCGGGGCGATTGGGTAGGCTCTGCGGCCCATGGAGCCGAGTACTGAGAACGCGATGGTCGACGTCCCCCCGGGCCGCGTGACGCTGTCCGACCGGCGTACGCGGAAGTCCTGGCAGGTGGAGCTCGCGCCCTACCGCCTCGCCGCGTGCCCCGTGACCCAGGGCCGGTACGCGGAGGCCACCGGACTGCGGCCCGCCGCCGCGTCGGGGGACCGCCTGCCGGTCGAGTGCGTCTCGTGGCTGGACGCCGTCGCCTGCTGCAACGCCCTGTCGCGGCAGGAGGGGTACGCCCCCGCATACCGCCTCGACGCCGGTGAACCGGGCCGGGCCGAGGCCGTCGTCTGGGACACCTCGGCGGACGGATACCGGCTGCCGACCGAGGCCGAGTGGGAGCACGCGTGCCGTGCGGGCACGGAGGGGGCGAGGTACGGACAGCTCGACGACATCGCCTGGCACCGCGCCAACGCGCAGGACGGCATCCACGACGTGGGCGGCAAGGACCCCAATGCCTGGGGGCTTCACGACATGCTCGGCAACGTCTGGGAGTGGTGCTGGGACGTCTACGACGCCGAGGTCTACGGCACCTACCGGGTGCTGCGGGGCGGCGGCTGGTTCGACGAGCCCTGGAGCTGCCGGGCCTCGGTGCGGCGCCGCAGCCACCCGACCTTCCGGATCGACGACGTGGGATTCCGCGTCGCCCGGACCGCCCGCTGAGTGCCGCCCCGGCTCCTGGCCCGGTTGCTCAGGCGCCCGCGACCACTGCCTTCACCGACTCCGTGGGACGGAGCGGCACGTCCCGGACGTCCTGGCGGCACGTGAGACGTACGACGAGGCCCGGAGCTGACCGTTCGGGCCGGCTCCGGGCCTCGGGTTCCGCGTCGTACGGAGGGTGGCGGCGGTCAGCCGATCACGGTCCAGGTGTCGTTGCCCGTGAGCAGCGAGCGGAGGTCGCCCTTGCCGTTCTGCTCGATGGCGGTGTCCAGCTGCTCGGACATCAGGGTGTCGTAGACCGGCCTGACGACGCTGCGCAGCACCCCGATGGGGGTGTGGTGCAGGGTGTCGGCGTCGGCGAGCCTGGAGAGGGCGAAGGCCGTGGCCGGTGACGCCGCATGCGCGTCGTGGACCAGGACCTGCGACTTGTTCTCCTCGGTGACCGCGACGACGTCGAGCTCGCCGGTGACCGGGTCCCGTACGACGCCCTTGGTGTTGTCGGCGCCGAAGAGGATCTGCTCGCCGTGCTCCAGCCGGATCACGGCCTCCTGCGCCTGGTCCTTGTCCTTCAGGACCTCGAACGCACCGTCGTTGAAGATGTTGCAGTTCTGGTAGATCTCCACCAGCGCCGTGCCCGGGTGGTCGGCCGCGGCCCGCAGCACGCTCGTGAGGTGCTTGCGGTCGGAGTCGACGGTGCGCGCGACGAAGGTCGCCTCCGCGCCGATCGCCAGCGACACCGGGTTGAAGGGCGCGTCCAGCGAGCCCATCGGCGTCGACTTGGTGATCTTGCCGATCTCGGACGTGGGGCTGTACTGGCCCTTCGTCAGCCCGTAGATCCGGTTGTTGAACAGCAGGATCTTCAGGTTGACGTTGCGCCGCAGCGCGTGGATCAGGTGGTTGCCGCCGATGGACAGCGCATCGCCGTCACCGGTGACGACCCAGACCGACAGGTCGCGCCGCGAGGTGGCGAGCCCGGTCGCGATGGACGGGGCGCGGCCGTGGATGGAGTGCATCCCGTACGTGTTCATGTAGTACGGGAAGCGGGAGGAGCAGCCGATGCCGGAGACGAAGGTGATGTTCTCCTTCGCCAGGCCCAGCTCGGGCATGAAGCCCTGGACGGCGGCGAGGACCGCGTAGTCACCGCAGCCCGGGCACCAGCGCACTTCCTGGTCGGACTTGAAGTCCTTCATGGACTGCTTCGCCTCGGCCTTGGGCACCAGCTGGAGAAGCTCGTTGGTGTCAGGCATCGATGGCCTCCTTGAGAGCTGTGGCGAGCTGCTCGGCCTTGAACGGCATTCCGTTGACCTGGTTGAAGCTGTGGGCGTCCACCAGGTACTTCGCCCGGAGCAGCATCGCCAGCTGACCGAGGTTCATCTCCGGAACGACGACCTTGTCGTACCGCTTCAGCACCTCACCGAGGTTTTTCGGGAAGGGGTTGAGGTGGCGCAGATGGGCCTGGGCGATCGGTTCCCCGGCCGCCCTCAGCCGGCGTACGGCGGCGGTGATCGGGCCGTACGTCGAACCCCAGCCGAGCACCAGGGTCCTGGCGCCCGCGGGGTCGTCGACCTCCAGGTCGGGGACCTCGATGCCGTCGATCTTGGCCTGGCGGGTGCGGACCATGAGGTCGTGGTTGGCCGGGTCGTAGGAGATGTTGCCCGTGCCGTCCTGCTTCTCGATGCCGCCGATGCGGTGTTCGAGACCGGGCGTGCCGGGTACGGCCCACGGGCGGGCCAGGGTCTCCGGGTCGCGCTTGTAGGGCCAGAACACCTCGGTGCCGTCGGCCAGTTCGTGGTTGGGCCCGGTGGCGAACTGCACCCGCAGGTCGGGGAGCTGGTCGACCTCGGGGATGCGCCACGGCTCGGAGCCGTTGGCGAGATAGCCGTCGGAGAGCAGGAAAACCGGGGTGCGGTAGCGCAGCGCGATGCGCGCCGCGTCGATCGCCGCGTCGAAGCAGTCGGCCGGGGTCATCGGCGCCACGATCGGCACCGGGGCCTCGCCGTTGCGCCCGAACATGGCCTGGAGCAGGTCGGCCTGCTCCGTCTTGGTGGGCAGCCCCGTGGAGGGGCCGCCGCGCTGGATGTCGACGATGAGCAGCGGCAGTTCGAGCGAGACCGCGAGCCCGATGGCCTCCGACTTGAGCGCCACACCCGGACCGGACGTGGTCGTCACCGCCAGCGAACCGCCGAACGCGGCGCCGATCGCGGCGCCGATGCCCGCGATCTCGTCCTCCGCCTGGAAGGTCCGCACGCCGAAGTTCTTGTGCTTGCTCAGTTCGTGCAGGATGTCCGAGGCCGGGGTGATCGGGTACGACCCCAGATACAGCGGCAGATCGGCCTGCCGGCCCGCGGCGACGAGCCCGTAGGAGAGGGCCAGGTTGCCGGAGATGTTGCGGTACGTGCCCGTGGGGAACGCCTTCGACGCGGGCGCCACCTCGTAGCTCACCGCGAAGTCCTCGGTGGTCTCGCCGAAGTTCCACCCGGCCCGGAAGGCAGCCACGTTCGCCTCGGCGATCTGCGGCTTCTTCGCGAACTTCTGCCGCAGGAACTTCTCGGTTCCCTCGGTCGGCCGGTGGTACATCCACGACAGCAGCCCGAGCGCGAACATGTTCTTCGAGCGCTCGGCCTCCTTGCGGGAGAGCCCGTACTCCTTGAGCGCCTCCACGGTCAGCGTGGTGAGCGGCACCGGATGGACGTTGTACGCCTCCAGTGACCCGTCCTCCAGCGGACTCGTCTCGTACCCGACCTTGGCCATGGGCCGCTTGGTGAACTCATCGGTGTTGACGATGATCTCGGCGCCGCGCGGCACGTCGCCGATGTTGGCCTTGAGTGCGGCCGGATTCATCGCGACCAGCACGTTCGGCGCGTCACCGGGCGTGAGGATGTCGTGGTCGGCGAAGTGCAGCTGGAAGGAGGAGACGCCCGGCAGAGTGCCTGCGGGGGCCCGGATCTCGGCGGGGAAGTTGGGCAGCGTCGAGAGGTCGTTCCCGAAGGACGCCGTCTCGGAGGTGAAGCGGTCACCGGTGAGCTGCATACCGTCACCGGAGTCGCCCGCGAACCGGATGATCACCCGGTCGAGGCGGCGGACTTCCTTCTCACCCGCGCCGCCCGTGCTGCCGGTGCCGGTCACGGGAATTCGTTGTTCCCCGACGACAGCCTCACTGGCCTCGTCGGCTCTCTCGGCCGGGCTACTGACCTGGGTCACTGAACTGGACCTCCCTCGGGGCGGCGGCTCGGGATCGGCCGGCCCACCGGCGGTCCCGCAGCCCACCCTACGTCGGTAAGGGTCGCCTTCCCTGGACCGCTCATATGGTGGACGTCTTTTTGAGACGCGCATTTGTCCTGGTTCGTCATAGTTAACAGGCCCCCAGCCGTTCGTCGAAGACGCCGTGCGCTCGTTCTTTGGGTCCAGGACCATTCGCCCAGGGACCCAGCCTGACGCACTATCAGGCCATTACGACCGCAGGTAGGTCAGTACGGCAAGAACGCGACGGTGATCCCCGTCACTGGGCGAGAGGCCCAGCTTCTGGAAGATGTTGCTGACGTGCTTCTCGACCGCTCCGTCGCTGACCACCAGCTGCTTGGCGACCGCCGAGTTCGTCCGGCCCTCCGCCATCAGGCCGAGGACCTCCCGCTCGCGCGGTGTCAGCCCCGCAAGCACGTCCTGCTTACGGCTCCTTCCCAGCAGCTGCGCCACGACCTCGGGGTCCAGCGCCGTGCCGCCCTGCGCCACCCGGACCACGGCGTCCACGAATTCCCGGACCTCGGCAACCCGGTCCTTCAGCAGGTAGCCGACGCCCCGGGTGCTGCCGGCCAGCAGCTCGGTGGCGTACTGCTCCTCCACGTACTGAGACAGGACGAGTACCCCGATCTGCGGGTAATCCCTCCGCAGGCGCACGGCGGCCCGCACTCCCTCGTCCGTGTGGGTCGGCGGCATCCGTACATCGGCGACCACGACGTCGGGCAGCGTGTCCAGCGCGGCCAGGTCCGCCACGGTCTTGAGCAGTGCCTCGGCGTCTCCCACCCCCGCGACGACGTCGTGCCCGAGATCGGTCAGCAGCCGGGTGAGTCCTTCCCTGAGCAGCACCGAATCCTCGGCGATGACCACCCGCACCCTGTCCTCCACGACGCTGTGCCCCCCACTGTTGATGTGTACCCGCGTACGTCCGCGCCGGCGGACGTCCGCTGACGCCTCGCCCCTCGCGGGTTCCAGCATCCCAGCATCGGCGCCTCCATGGGCCGGGCCGGGGCACTTTCGGGCCGGGGCACGGCAGGCGGTGGGACGGAAGGGGGCAGCGGGGGACAGCCGGGGCCGGCACGAGGCAGCGGAGGACAGTGTTGGCGGAGAGCGGGTGAGAGCCGGGAAGAGCCGGGAAGGGCCGGCGAGAGGTGTTACGCGGGAAGACGTCCGGTTCAGCCCCGCCAGGGCAGCTCGGCCGTGACCTTCGTCGGGCCGCCGGCCGGGGAGTCGACGACCAGGATGCCGTCCACCGCGTCCAACCGCTCGGTCAGACCGGCCAGCCCGCTGCCTGCCGTGGCGTCGGCGCCGCCCCGGCCGTCGTCGGTGACCTGGAGCATCAGCCGGTTCGACGCCCGCCAGACGTCCACCGAGGCGCGGGTGGCACCGGCGTGCTTGCTGACGTTCTGCAGCAGCTCCGACACGGTGAAGTACGCGATCCCCTCGATCGCCTGCGCGGGCCGCGAGTCCAGGTCCACGTCCACGTCGACGGGGACGGTGCAGCGGGAGGCGATGGCGGAGAGTGCGGCGTCCAGGCCACGGTCGGTGAGGACGGCGGGGTGGATGCCGCGGGCGAGGTCGCGGAGTTCCTGGAGGGCGACTTTCACTTCGCCGTGGGCTTCGTCGACCATGCGGGCCGCGGCCTCGGGGTCGTCGGTCAGTTTCTCCTTGGCCAGTCCGAGTCCCATGGCGAGGGCGACGAGGCGGGCCTGCGCGCCGTCGTGCAGGTCGCGTTCGATACGGCGCAGGTCGGCGGCGGCCGTGTCCACGACGACACCCCGGTCCGACTCCAGCTCGGTGACCCGGGTCGCCAGCCGCGACGGGCCCAGCAGTCCGAGGACCATCAGGCGGTCCACGGACGTCAGACCACGGATGATCCAGGGCGTGACCACCACGAGGAACAGACCCACGGCGCTGGTCACGGCCAGCTCGAAGGGGGAGTCGAGGTAGACGGTGTGGCTCCGGTCCCCGTACAGCTGGATGCCGTCGATCCCCGCGTACACCGGGAAGACCCAGTGCCACAGCGGATACGTGAGCGCGCTCCACCCGTACGCCCAGAGCGTCAGCGAGACGGAGAAGGCGAACACCGCCCACGGGAAGTGCAGCAGCGCATAGAGCAGATGGCGCCAGGACACACCGCTCTTCAGGACAGCACCGACCCACGACATCAGGCCGCCCGTCCGGCCGCGCACCGGCGCGGGGTCCGCCACGTCCAGCTTCAGCAGTGCGCGGGCCCGGGTGCGCTCCAGCGCGCCGAAGCCGCGGCACATGGCGAGGCCTGCGGCGAGGACCGGGATTCCCAGGAAGGTGATCAGCGTGCCGATGCCCAGCGAGGTCATCGTGATCGCGAAGCAGAACAGCGCGGTGCTGATCGGCAGGCTCAGCATCAGATAGCCGAACTCGCGCCAGGTCCGCGCCTCGAACGGCGCGCGCAGCGCCGCCGGGAAGAAGTGCTTCGCCGGGTTCACCGGCGGCTGGTCCCCTGAGCCGGATCCGTACCTCTGGTGGTCCCGGGTGTCCGGTCCGTATGCGGTGGCCATGGGCGCCGTCCGTTTCTTCTCAGCGGTCCGTCAGCTTCTTCTCAGCGGTGTTCCAGCGGTGTTCACAGCGGTGCTTCAGCGGTCTTCTCATCGGGCCGGCTCTCATCCCAAGACTGCTGTGCGGGAAGTCTCCGCACCATGAGGGCGGTCGCCGTATCGGGGCGGGGGTTTTCCCCACCCCTGGCCACCCGGAACCCGGCGCGGGCTATGGCTTCGGCGCCGAGACGCCCACCCGGTCCCGCCACGGAAGCTCCGCCGTGACCGTCGTCGGACCGCCCTCCGGCGAGTCGAGGAGGAACATTCCGTCCACCGCCCCGAGCCGCTCCGCGAGCCCGGCCATGCCCGTACCGCCGTCCATCCGTGCACCCCCGGCCCCGTCGTCCCGCACCTGGATCATCAGCCGGTCCCCGGTCCGCCACACGTCCACGGCGGCCGAGCGGGCACCGGCGTGCTTGCTGACGTTCTGCAGCAGCTCGGACACCGTGAAGTACGCGATCCCCTCGATGGCCTCCGCCGGCCGCCCCGGCAGTTCGACCCCCACCGTCACCGGGACGGTGCAGCGGGAGGCGATGGCGGAGAGTGCGGCGTCCAGGCCGCGGTCGGTGAGGACGGCGGGGTGGATGCCGCGGGCGAGGTCGCGGAGTTCCTGGAGGGCGACTTTCACTTCGCCGTGGGCTTCGTCGACCATGCGTGCCGCGGCCTCGGGGTCGTCGGTCAGTTTCTCCTTGGCCAGTCCGAGTCCCATGGCGAGGGCGACGAGGCGGGCCTGCGCGCCGTCGTGCAGGTCGCGTTCGATACGGCGCAGGTCGGCGGCGGCCGTGTCCACGACGACACCCCGGTCCGACTCCAGCTCCGCGATTCTGCGCTCCAGTTCGTCGGAGGGGGAGAGCAGCCCGCGCACCATGGCCCGGTCGGCATTGGTCAGACCGCGCGCGATGAAGGGGAGCACCGGCCACAGGACGAACAGGCTGACCAGCGCCACCGCGAACGTCAGTACGCCCCACGGCAGCCGGATGAACGCGTACAGCAGACAGCGCCACCCCACCGGGTCCTTCAGCCCCGCCCACAGCCAGGTGAAGAACCCCTTCTCGCGGTGGCCGCGCGTGAACGAACTCGGCTCCTCGATCCGTACCCCGAGCATCACCCGTGCCCGGCCGCGCTCCATCCGGCCGATCCAGCGGGCGCCCTGGAGGCCCGCTACGAGGAGCGGCAGACCGATGACGGTGACCGAAAGCCCCACGCCGACACCGATCATGAACACTGTGTAAACAAAACCGGCGATCGCCACCGGGAGATTGGCCAGCAGGTAGGCGATCTCCCTCCAGGCCCATGGGCCCAGGGCGAAGCGGGCCTGCGGCGGCCGGTCGTTGTCCGGTACAGAAGGGCTCATGGTCATACGCTCAGCCTGCCGGGCGGGGCCCGCGCACGCCATGGGGTACGTGGGTGGCATGAAGTAGGGATAACCCCACCGTTGTCCCACGCGGCTGCTTACCGTCCCTTTAGCAGGGCCTAGACTCCCGTGCGTACAGATCGTCGAACAGGTTCGAGGGAGCGAGGGGCGGACGTGGCGGACATGCGGAGCGTGCCGGAATCGACCGTTCTCGCGTCGGAGTACTTCGAGAGCTATTCAGTGGTCGGACTGCTCGCCGTCATCGGCGTGCTGTTCGTGGCCGTCGCCTTCGGGGCCGGCCGCCTGCTGAGGCCCGTGGTGCCGACGCCGGAGAAACTCCTCACGTACGAGTGCGGTGTCGACCCCGTAGGAGACGGCTGGGCCCACACCCAGGTCCGTTATTACGTCTACGCCTTCCTGTACGTGATCTTCGCCGTCGATTCGATCTTCCTTTTCCCGTGGGCGACGGTATTCGCCGCACCCGGATACGGTGCGACGACGCTGGTGGAAATGTTCATCTTCCTCGGCTTCCTGGCCGTAGGACTGCTCTACGCATGGAAGAAGGGCGTCCTCGAATGGGCGTGACGAGCGAACCGCAGCCCGGCCCCGTCGCGCTGCCGGACCCGACGCTGCTGGAGCCGAAGAAGCTAGGTGTGCTGTCCCGGCTCGCGCCCGAGCCCATGAAGGTGGTCCTGAACTGGGGCCGCCGCTACAGCCTCTGGGTGTTCAACTTCGGGCTCGCCTGCTGCGCCATCGAGTTCATCGCCGCGTCCATGGCGCGGCACGACTTCATGCGGCTCGGCGTGATCCCCTTCGCCCCGGGCCCGCGCCAGGCGGACCTCATGGTCGTGTCCGGCACGGTGACGGACAAGATGGCCCCGGCCGTGAAGCGCCTCTACGAGCAGATGCCCGAACCGAAGTACGTCATCTCCTTCGGGGCCTGCTCCAACTGCGGCGGCCCGTACTGGGACTCGTACTCCGTGACGAAGGGCGTCGACCAGATCATCCCGGTCGATGTGTACGTACCGGGCTGCCCGCCCCGGCCGGAGGCCCTGCTCCAGGGCATCATCAAGCTCCAGGAGAAGATCGCCCGCGAGTCGCTGGCCGAGC
Organism: Streptomyces finlayi; assembly: GCF_014216315.1. NCBI lineage: Bacteria > Bacillati > Actinomycetota > Actinomycetes > Kitasatosporales > Streptomycetaceae > Streptomyces > Streptomyces finlayi. Next base: position 3,095,618 of record NZ_CP045702.1, on the reverse strand, counting down.
GTTACGGCGTGTCCGACGCGGGCCGCCCCTCCGCCGCCGCACTCCGCAGCGGCCTGGTCGCGCCCCCGACGACGCCGGCGGAGGGCACGAAGTGAACGCGGACGCGTCCCGTCTCCACGACAGCCTCCCGGACGCCGTCACCGAGATCTTCGGTGCGGAGGCCACGGCCGAGTACGCCTACGACCTGCTCACCGTCGACGTGCCGGCGGCCTCCTGGACCGCCGCCCTCGAAACGGCCCGCGACGAGCTGGGCCTCAGCTACTTCGACTGGCTCAGCGCCGTGGACGAGGCGGACAAGGGTTTCCGGGTCTGCGCCCATGTCGCGGCCCCGGGCACAGCCACTGGTCCTGCTTCAGGTCCGGCCTCCGGCACCGGCAGGGTGCGGCGCCTGATGGTCCGTACGACCGTCCCGCACGACGCCCCTTCCCTTCCCACCGCCCTCGGTGTCTACGCGGGTGCCGACTGGCACGAGCGCGAGACGCACGAGATGTTCGGCATCGCCTTCGAGGGCCACCCGCATCTGGTGCCGCTGCTGCTGCCCGAGAACTTCGAGGGACACCCCCTGCGCAAGGACTTCGTCCTGGCCGCGCGCGTGGCCAAGGCGTGGCCGGGCGCGAAGGAGCCTGGCGAGTCGGAACACGGCGGCCCCAAGCGGCGCACGATGCTCCCGCCCGGAGTCCCGGACCCCAACGAATGGGGCCCGCTGAAGGGCCAGCTCCCCCCTGCCGCGGCCCGTCCGGCCAGAGCGGCCCGCGCAGCGGGCGACCGCCCGGCGCGCCGGACCGCCCCCGCGGCAGAAGGCGCGCCCACGCCCCCGGCTCCCGCTGCCCGCCGCACCCGGAGTGTCTCCCAGGGCTCGGCGAGCCAGGAGCCGACGACACCCCCGCCGCCGACACCACGAACCCCCGACGCCCCCTGGCACGACGCCACCCCAACGAACACGACGAGCCCGCCCTCGCCGTCACAGCAGGCAGAGCCGGCGGCCGAGCCCGGACCGGCCGAACCGCCGAAGACGTCACCGCAGGCCGAACCGACGGCCGAGCCGACGCCGGAGCCTGGATCGCCCGCGCCGTCGAAGCACGCGGAGCCGCTCGCAGAGCCCGGACCGGCCGAGACCTCCGGGCCTGCGCAGGCTCCCGAGCCCTCCTCCCCGGACACCTCCAAGCCTCGCGGGCGATCGACGAGCGACGGCCCGGGGGCGGAGCCCCCGGTTCGGGAAGAGGCGGGCAGGGGAGAAGCCCAGCGCAGCGCCCCCACCCCCGAGCCCACAGACGCCGAAGCCGACGCCGAAGCCGACGCCGACCCCCGGCCCACGGCCACCCCCGCGCACCCGGACACCGAGACCGACACCCAACCCCCCGCCGGAGGCGATACCGCGTGAACGACGTACTCGACGTCGCCCTCCGGCTCCTCATCGTCTTCGCGGTCTTCATGATCGCCCCCCTCGTCGTCGGCCAGACCGAACACAAGGTCATGGCCCACATGCAGGGCCGCCTGGGCCCCATGTACGCGGGCGGCTTCCACGGCTGGGCCCAGCTCGCCGCGGACGGCGTGAAGTTCGTGCAGAAGGAAGACATCGTCCCGGCGGAAGCCGACCGGCGCGTCTTCCAGCTCGCCCCCGCCGTCGCCCTCCTCCCGTACCTCCTCGTACTCGTCGCCATCCCCATCGGCCCGAGCGAGGGCGCGGTGGGCCAGGTCGTCGACGCGGGCATCTTCTTCGTGCTCGCCGTGATGGGCGTCGGTGTGCTCGGCTCGCTCATGGCGGGCTGGGCCTCGGCCAACAAGTTCTCCCTCCTCGGCGGACTCCGCACCGCCGCACAACTGCTCGCGTACGAGCTGCCGATGCTGCTCGCCGCCGCCTCCGTGGCCATGGCGGCGGGCACGGTCTCTCTCCCCGGCATCCTCAACGCCTTCGAGTGGTGGTGGCTGCCCTGGCAGATCGTCGGAGCCCTGGTCTTCTTCGTGGCCGGCCTCGCCGAACTCCAACGCCCCCCGTTCGACATGCCGGTCGCCGACTCGGAGATCATCTTCGGTGCCTACACCGAGTACACCGGCCTGCGCTTCGCGCTGTTCCTGCTCGCCGAGTACGCGGGCATCGTCGTCCTCTGCGGGCTGACCACCGTCCTCTTCCTCGGCGGCTGGCACGGCCCGCTCGGCGCCGACGGACTCGGCTGGGTGTGGACCCTCCTCAAGACCGCCGTCCTCGCCTTCGTCGTCATCTGGCTCCGCGTCAGCTACCCCCGGCTCCGCGAGGACCAGTTGCAAAAGCTCGCCTGGACCACGCTCATCCCGCTCGCACTCGCGCAGATCGCGCTCACCGGCATCGTGAAGGTGGCGATCAACTAATGGCCCCGATCCCCGGCGCCGGCCTGGCCAAGGGCCTCGCCGTCACCCTGCGGACCATGACGAAGCGCACGGTCACCGCGCAGTACCCAGACGTCCAGCCCGAACTGCCGCCCCGTAGCCGGGGCGTCATCGGACTGTTCGAGGAGAACTGCACGGTCTGCATGCTCTGCGCACGCGAGTGCCCCGACTGGTGCATCTACATCGACTCCCACAAGGAGACGGTGCCCGCCGCCGTGGAGGGCGGTCGCGAGCGCAGCCGTAACGTCCTCGACCGCTTCGCCATCGACTTCGCCCTCTGCATGTACTGCGGCATCTGCATCGAGGTCTGTCCCTTCGACGCGCTGTTCTGGTCGCCGGAGTTCGAGTACGCGGAGACGGACATCCTCGAACTCACCCACGAGCGCGACAAGCTCCGCGACTGGATGTGGACCGTGCCGGAACCCCCGGCGCTCGACCCGGGAGCCGAGGAGCCGAAGGAACTCGCCGCCGCCCGCAAAACAGCTGACAAGCTCAGGGCCGCCCAGGAAGCCGAGCAGTCCGAGCAGTCCGAGCAGTCCGAGCAGGCCGAGCAGGCCGAGCAGGCCCACCGGACCCGGACCGGGGAACCCGGACAGGGGGGCCAGGAGTGACTCTCGCAGCCGCCGCGGCCCACCCCGGATTCCTCTCGCCGACCGGCGTGGAGATCGCCTTCCTCCTGGTCGGCCTCGCCACCTTCGGCGCCGCCGTCCTCACCGTCACGACCAAGCAACTCGTGCACGCCGCACTCTGGCTCGTCGTGGCACTCGGCGGCATCGCCGTCGAGTACCTCCTGCTCACCGCCGAGTTCATCGCCTGGGTGCAGGTACTGATCTACGTCGGTTCCGTCGTCGTCCTCCTCCTCTTCGGGCTGATGCTCACCAAGGCCCCCATCGGACGCTCCCCGGACGCCGACTCGGGCAACCGGTGGGTCGCGCTGGCCGTGGCCGGATCAGCGGCCGCAGCCCTCGTCTGGGTGGTCGTCGACGCCTTCCGCGCCACCTGGATCGACCTCGACGGCCCGGCTCAGGGCTCCACCGACGCCACCGGAGAATTCCTCTTCCGGCACTGGGTGCTGCCCTTCGAAGCGCTCTCCGTCCTGCTGCTCGCCGCCCTCATCGGCGCGATCGTCCTGTCCCGCAAGGGCCGAGAGGGCAAGAGCCACCGAGAGGACAAGAGCTGATGCACCTCGCCTATCCCGCCGTGCTCGCCGCCCTCCTCTTCTGCACCGGGCTGTACGGAGTCCTCGCCCGACGCAACGCGATCCTGGTCCTGATGTCCGTCGAGCTGATGCTCAACGCCGTCAACCTCAACCTGGTCGCCTTCGACGTGTGGCTGCGCGACGCGCTCCACACCGGCCAGGCCCTCACGCTCTTCACCATCGCCATCGCCGCGGCCGAGATCGGCATCGGCATGGCGATCGTCCTCGCCGTCTACCGCAACCGCGGCAGCTCCGACGTCGACCGTCTCCGCGACACCGCCGAGACCGACGCGGCCGAGACGCTCCCCGGTGACGAGGACCCCCACGGCACCGAAGACCAGGCCACTGCTCCGGCAGGGAAGGCAAAGAAGGCTGAGGCCGCCGCGTGACCACCACGACCCTCGCCGTTCTCGTCCCCCTCCTGCCGTTCCTCGGCGCGGCGGCGGGCCTGCTGCTCGGCCGCACGGCACCCGGCTTCGTACGCCCCCTCGCCGTGCTGCCCACGCTCGCCGCAGCCCTCATCGCCGTCGTCGTCGCCGTACGCCAGGGCGGTGGCCGGGCCATCGACGCAGCCACCGAGCTGACGCCCACCGGCTCCGTACCGATCGATCTCGCCCTGCACCTCGACGGCTTCGCGGTCCTCGTGGCCGCGCTCGTCGGCCTCGTCGCCACCTGCGTGCAGATCTACTCGACCGCCTATCTGCGCGACGACACCCGCTACCCCTCGTACGCGGCCCTCGTCTCCCTCTTCACCTCCGCGATGCTGCTCGTCGTCTACTCGGGCGACCTGATGGTGCTCCTGGTCGGCTGGGAGATCATGGGCATCTGCTCGTACTTCCTCGTCGGCCACTACTGGGAGACGCCGGAAGCCCGCGCCGCCTCCCTCAAGGCCTTCCTCGTCACCAAGCTCGGCGACGTACCCTTCCTCATCGGTCTGTTCGCGCTCGCCGCGGACACCGGCACCTTCCGCATCACCGGCGTCCTCGGCGCCGTCGCGAACGGTGGACTCGACCACCCCACCCTCATCGCCCTCCTGCTCCTCGCGGGCGTCGCGGGCAAGTCCGCGCAGTTCCCCCTGCACACCTGGCTGCCCGACGCGATGGCCGGCCCCACCCCCGTCTCCGCGCTCATCCATGCGGCGACGATGGTCGCCGCCGGCATCTACTTCGTGGCCCGGCTCCTCCCCGTGTTCGCCGCATCCGGCGCGGCGCTGGTCGTGCTCGCCGTGATGGCCGCCGTCACGATGATCGGCTCCGGACTCGCCGCCCTCGCACAGGACGACATCAAGCGCGTCCTCGCCTACTCGACCATCGGTCAGCTCGGTTACATGGCGGGCGCCCTGGCCGTCGCCGACCGCGGTGCCGCCGTCTTCCACCTCATCTCGCACGGTGCCTTCAAGGCCGTCCTCTTCCTCGCCGCAGGCGTCGTCATCCACGCCGCCGGGACCAACTCCCTGGCCGCCATGTCCCGCATGGGCGGCCTGAAGAAGCGCATCCCGGACGCCTACTGGACGATGACCGTCGCCCTTCTCGCCCTGGCCGCAATCCCGCCGTTCGCAGGCTTCTTCTCCAAGGAAGCCGTGCTCGTCGCCGCCGAGCACGCCGCCCTCGGTGACCGTGACGTCGCCCCGGCCGCCGCGGGCTGGACGATCCTCATCGGGGGACTGCTCGCCGCGGTCCTCACCGCCGCGTACGCCACCCGCCTCTGGCTGCTCGCCTTCAAGGGACGAGGCCCCGAAGCCCCCGACCACGGCAAGCAGCCCGTCGCGATGACCTCCGTCCTCTGGCTCCTGGCCCTCCCCACCATCGGCTTCGGTCTCACCGTCGGCGTGATCACCGACTGGTTCGACGGCCACCGCCTCACCCCGTCCGTCACCACCGCCGTCCTCTCCACGGGTGTCGGTCTCGTCGGCGGCCTCGTCACCTACGGCGCCTGGCGCCACACCACGGCCCTCGCCGCCCGCACCCCGGTCGGCATGGTCGTCGCCCACCCCGACGCCGAACCGGCGCTCGTCGAGATCGAGGCGCTCACCGCGCACCGGGCCGCCTACGGCACCACCGGTGACGTCCCCGACCCCGCGGACCCCGGACGGCTGCTGCTCGGACCGCTCCACCACCACGCGGCCACCGGCTTCCACCTCGACGCGCTGTACACGACGCTCTTCGTCCGGCCCGTCGAGGCCGCTGCCCGCCTGGTCCGCTTCCTGGACCGCGAAGTCGTCGACACCTACGTACGCGGCTCCGGCACCGGCGCGCGCTGGCTCGGCACCGCCGTCCGCCGCGCCCAGACCGGAAACGTGCAGACCTACCTCAGCGCACTGCTGGCCGGTTCCCTTGTCCTGGCGATCGCCGCCGTCGTTTTTGCCAACGTCAACGCCGGGTCGTGAGCCGTGATCGATATCAGCGAATCAGTGATGCAGTTCCTTCTCGCGTTCATCGTCGTCGCCCCGCTGCTCGGCGCCGCGGCGGCCCTGCTCCCCGCCCCGCCCGGCCTCAGGGGGAAGAACCCCGGCCAGGCCGTGCTCCGCCACGGAGTGACCGTCACCGGCGTGGTCCTCCTCGCGGCGATCGTCCTGGCCATCGGCTTCGACCACGACCACCCGTCGAAGATGCAGGCCGGTACGGACATCAGCTGGATCCCGGCGCTGGACGTCCGGATCCACCTCGGTGTGGACGGCATCTCGCTCCCCCTCCTCGTCCTGACCGCGCTGCTGACCTTCCTCTGCGCGCTGTACAGCTACTTCAAGATGCCGGCGGGCCCCTCCCCGAAGGCATTCGTCGCACTGGTCCTCGTCCTGGAGTCCGGCACCCTCGCGACCTTCGCCGTCCTCGACCTGCTGCTGTTCTTCCTGGCGTTCGAGATGGTGCTCATCCCGATGTACTTCCTCATCGCCCGCTGGGGCGGCGAGAGGAAGCAGGCCGCCGCCTGGAAGTTCATCCTCTACACACTGCTCGGCTCAGTGATCATGCTGCTGGGCCTGCTCCTCATCGGTCTGAAGAGCGGCACCTTCGACATGGTGGCACTCGCCACTGACAACGGCCGTGGGCTCACCTCGTCCGTGCAGGTCATCGCCGTCCTGGCCATCGGGATCGGCCTCGCCGTGAAGACCCCGATGTGGCCGCTGCACAGCTGGCTCCCCGACGCCCACACCGCCGCCCCGACCGTCGGATCGGTCCTGCTCGCGGGCGTCCTGCTGAAGATGGGCACGTACGGCTTCGTCCGCATCCTGCTGCCCGTCACCCCCGACGGGATGCACACCTTCGCGCCCTACCTGGCCGCGTTCGCGGTGGTCGGCATCATCTACGGATCGCTCGCCTGCCTCGCCCTCGTCCGCCCGGGCGCCAAGGGCGACCTCAAGCGCCTGATCGCCTACTCCTCCGTCGGCCACATGGGCTTCGTCCTGCTCGGCATCGCGACCATGACCCCCACCGGCGTCAACGGCGCGCTGTTCGCCAACATCGCGCACGGCCTCATCACCGGCCTGCTGTTCTTCCTGGTCGGCGCGGTCAAGGACCGGTACGGCACCGCCGACCTCGACACCCTCGCCGGTGCGACCGGAGCCGCGCTCTACGGCCGCGCCCCCCGCCTCGGCGCCCTCCTCGCCTTCGCCGCCGTCGCCTCGCTCGGCCTTCCCGGCCTGGCCGGCTTCTGGGGCGAGATGCTCACCCTGTTCGGCGCGTTCGACCCCGCCGACGGGCTCAGCCGGCCCGCCTTCCGCACCTTCATGGCGATCGGCGCCCTCGGCACACTGCTCACCGCCGCGTACATGCTGCTCGTCGTTCGCCGTGTGTGCATGGGCGAGCCCGCCCAGCACCAGGAGCAGCCGCCCGTGGCGGACATCCAGACCTACGAGTTCGCCGCCTGGACCCCACTCGTCGCCCTCACCGTCCTCGCCGGACTCTGGCCCGCCGTCCTCCTCGGCCTCACCGACCCGGCCGTGCAGAAGCTCCTCGCAGGAGGCAAGTCGTGACCGCAGCCGTCGTCACCACCGCGGCCGAGAGCACCACGAGCCTCGTCCAGTCCGTCGACTGGCTCGCGATCGCGCCCCCCGTCATCGTCGCCGTCGTCGCCCTCGGCGTACTCGTCGCCGACCTCTTCATCAGCGAACGCCGCAAGCCGCTCCTCGGCTACGCGTCCATCGCAGGCCTCGTCGCCGCACTCGCCTTCCTCGTCCCGCTGCGCGCCGGCGACCGTTCCACCTTCTGCGTCTCCGGAACCACCGAAGCGTGCAGCTACACCGCCGATCACTTCGCCCTGGTCATCCAGGCCCTCGTACTCGGCGGCGCCCTGCTCACCGCGCTGCTCTCCCTCGACGACACCCGCAAGCTCCCCGCGGGCGAGTACTGGTTCCTCCTGCTCTCCTCCACCGCCGGCGCCGCGCTCCTGCCCGCCGCCCGCGACCTCGCCACGCTCGTCGTCGCCCTCGAAGTCGCCTCGCTCCCCGCGTTCGCGCTCGTCGGCATCAAGCGCGGCGACCGGCGCTCGTCCGAAGCGGCGCTGAAGTTCTTCCTGTCCTCCGTCGTCGCCACCGCCGTCATGCTCCTGGGCGTCGGCTTCGTGTACGCGACGACCGGCACCCTGCACCTCACGGAGATCGCGGCCCGCCTCGACGACGTGCCGGGCCGGTTCGACACCCTCGCCAAGACGGGCGTCGTCCTCACACTCGTCGGATTCGCGTTCAAGACGGCCGCCGCCCCGTTCCACTTCTGGGTCCCCGACACCTACGTAGGCGCGCCGCTGCCCATCGCCGCGTACCTCTCCGTCGTCGGCAAGGCGGTCGGGTTCTCCGGCCTCATCCTCGTCACCGTGATCGCGTTCCCGTCGTACGCCGACGTCTGGGGCCCGGCCGTCGCCGTCCTCGCCGCGCTCACCATGACCATCGGCAACGTCGCCGCCCTCCGCCAGAGCGCCACCCGCGCCCGCGGCGCCGTCCGCCTGCTCGCCTGGTCGTCCGTGGCCCAGGCCGGATACCTCCTGGTCCCGATCGCCGCCGCCGCGTACTCCAGCGACGAACAGATCGGCTCGACCGTCGCGTACGCCCTGATGTACGCCGTCGTGAACCTCGGCGCCTTCGCGGTGGCCGCCCTGGTGGCCCGTACGCGCCCGGGCAACCGGATCTCCGACTATCGCGGCCTGTACGCAACCCGCCCCCTCACCGCGCTGGCGATGGGCTTCTTCCTGCTCTGTCTGGCCGGTCTGCCGCCCGGCATCATCGGCCTCTTCGCCAAGGTCACCGTGTTCTCGGCGGCCGTGGACGCGGGGCTGGGCTGGCTCGCGGTCGTGATGGCCGTCAACGTCGTGATCGCGCTGTACTACTACCTCCGGTGGACCGCGATCCTCTTCGGGCCCCCGGAGAGGCCCGGGGACGCCACAGAGGCCCCCGCCACCCCCAGGGTCCGCGTCCCGGCCCCCCTCACCACGGCGATCATCCTCACGACCGTCGTCGGCATCGTCCTCTCGGGCGCCCCGCAGCTCGTCCTCAGGTTCGCCGCGGTCAACCTCTTCTGATCCTCCCGCTCCGCACCTGCCAAAGATCGGTTTGCCCGCAGCAGCCGGCCCACGGCATGGTCTTGCCTGCCTAACGTCACGTATTGAGCAATGAGGAGTAACAGCGGTGCTGAACGGGTTCAAGGACTTCATCCTGCGCGGGAACGTCATCTCGCTGGCCATCGGCCTGGCCGTCGGAGCGGCGTTCACGGCCGTCGTCACAGGCTTCAGTACGGCCTTCATCACGCCGCTGATCGGCCTCGCCACCGGTTCCGTGGGTGACTTCAGCGCGGCGCGGTTCACCATCGACGGCGCGATCTTCCCGTACGGAAAGTTCCTCGCCGCCGCCATCGCCTTCATCATCACCGCCGCCGTCCTCTACTTCTTCGTCGTCGTGCCCATGGCCAAGGTGCAGAACCGATTCACGGCCAAGGAGGAAGAGACGAAGGCCGACATCAAGGCCGCTCTGCGCGACTGCCCCCACTGCTTCTCGGAGATCCCGGCCGTCGCCTCCCGCTGCGGTCACTGCACCAGCGAGGTCGAGCCCGACCATGAGGCTCTGGTGCTCGCGGGTCTTCCCGCCCAGCGCTGAGACAGTCGCGAAGACGCCCTCCGAACACGGCACAGGCGGCGGCCCGCCACCCGGACGGCCTACGCCCGCTGCCCCCGCGCACAAGGGAACTAGCTCTCCTCGCCTGGCGTTGACCAGTACGGGAGGCTCCACTGAGGAGTGGAGCACCGCCAAGCAAAGGGTTCCCCTGCTGCATGATTTGGAGGGCGTACCGTGCACCGCCGGCACAACGGGCTGAGAACCGCCGTACTCCTCGGGGGCCTGTCAGCACTCATCATCGTCATCGGCAGCTTCTTCGGGCGCACGGGGCTGATCGTGGCCCTCGTCGTCGCGATCGGCACGAACGCCTACGCGTACTGGAACAGCGACAAGCTCTCGCTCCGCGCCATGCGGGCCAGGCCCGTCAGCGAGTTCGAGGCGCCACAGCTCTATCGCATCGTCCGAGAGCTCTCGACCGCCGCCCGCCAGCCCATGCCCAGGCTCTACATCTCCCCGACCCAGGCACCCAACGCGTTCGCCACAGGCCGCAACCCACGCAACGCGGCCGTGTGTTGCACCGAGGGCATCCTCCAGATCCTCGACGAACGCGAGCTGCGCGGGGTGCTGGGGCACGAGCTGAGCCACGTCTACAACCGGGACATCCTGATCTCGTCCGTCGCGGGAGCGCTCGCCTCCGTCATCATGTTCCTGGTCAACTTCGCCTGGCTGATTCCGGTCGGGCGGTCCAACGACGACGAGGGCCCCGGCCTCTTCGGGATGCTGCTGATCATGATCCTGGGCCCGCTCGCGGCCTCGGTGATCCAGCTCGCCGTCAGTCGCTCCCGGGAGTTCGAGGCGGACGCCTCGGGGGCCCAGCTCACCGGTGACCCGCTGGCCCTTGCCAGTGCGCTGCGCAAGCTCGACGCCGGTACGAAGCAGCTTCCCCTGCCGTCCGAGCCGAAGATCGAGACAGCGAGCCACATGATGATCGCGAATCCCTTCGGCCCCGGCCGGGGCATGTCCAAGATGTTCTCCACCCACCCGCCGATGGCGGAACGCATCGCCCGGCTCGAGCAGATGGCAGGTCATCGCCCGTGAAGACAATTCTGAACGTCATTTGGCTGGTTCTCTGCGGTTTCTGGATGTTCCTCGGCTACCTGGCCGCAGGGCTCCTGCTTTGCATCACGATCATCGGCATCCCGTTCGGCCTGGCGGCGTTTCGCATCGGCGTCTACGCCCTCTGGCCGTTCGGCTACACGGTCGTGGACCGCCGGGACGCGGGAGGGCCTTCCTGCGTGGGGAACGTCCTCTGGCTGGTCCTCGCCGGCTGGTGGCTCGCCCTCGGTCACATCGTGACGGGCATCGCCCTCTGCATCACGATCATCGGTATCCCGCTGGGCATCGCCAACTTCAAACTGATTCCTGTCTCGCTGATGCCGTTCGGCAAGGAAATCGTCCGCTCGGACCAGCCGTTCGGTTCCCGGTAGAGGCCTCCAGCACAAGCCTCCGGCACAAGCCCCCGAAGCGGCGAGAATCACACATGGCCCCGGAACCCCCCGTACCGCACGGACGTCTTGGATTCCAGGACCGGACAAGGGGCAGGGGCCAGGCATGGGCATCATCAGCTGGATCATTCTCGGACTGCTGGCCGGAGCGATAGCGAAGGTTCTGCTGCCCGGCCGCGACCCCGGCGGCCTCGTCGGAACCACGCTCATCGGGATCGTAGGCGCCTTCCTCGGGGGCTGGCTGTCCTCGCGTTACCTGGACCGTCCCATCAGCAACGACTTCTACGACACGGCGACCTGGGTCGCGGCCGTCGGGGGCTCGCTCGTCCTGCTCATCGCCTACCGGCTGCTCTTCGGCAACTCCCGCGAACGGCGCTGAACCGCCGCCCGCCGTGGGCCTAGGTCCTGTCTGGAGTTCCCCCGCGGCGTCGCGGCGTCCGGCACCGCCGCCTCCGGCGTTGTCGTCAGTCGCGAGGGCTCCGCCATCGCTCCCTCCTCCGCCTTGGATTCGACGGCACCGGACGCCGCTCCTTCTCCCGCGCTGGAACTCCAGACAGGACCTAGAAAGCTGCTGAAGATCTTGTGTGGGGGCTGTCCGGCCGTGGGCCGGGCGGCCCTTTCGCTATGCGGTGGGCGGGGTGAGGGCCCAGGTGTCGCCGGTTCGGGTGAGTCCGAGGTGGATCAGTCGGCGGAGGTTGAGGGCTGCTGCGCGGTGGTGGAGCCAGGTGTCGTTCTTCAGGACGCCGCGGTAGGGCACTCTGCGGTTGCCCCGTGCGACGAGCCAGGCGATGGCCCGTTCGACCGGTGGCCGCCAACGCCGGTACTCGGCTTGCCAGCCGGGGCTGGTGGCAGCCTCGTCACGGGCGGCCTTGAGCAGGTCGTACTTGGCGTGGACGGTGAAGACCCGGCCGGTCTTGGACTTCGTGCAGTGTTCCCGCAGCGGACAGCCGGTGCACAGTTTCTTGAACTGGGCCTGGCGTTCGCCGCCCCGGCGGACCTGGCCAAGGGGAACGGTGTGTCCGGCCGGGCAGGTGACCTGCCCGTTCGTGGTGTCGACGTCGAAGTCGTCGGCGGTGAAACCGCCGGGGACGGCCGGCCGCAGCGGTGGTGGCTTGAGGACCAGGTGGTGTCCCTGCTCTTGCAGGTGCTCGCGTAACTCGCCGGTGCCGTAAGCGGCATCGCCCAGGACTGTGACCGGGGATTCCTCGTCGGCGAGGAGATCCCGGGCGACGGCTGCCTCGTGGTTGTGGGCTCCGCTGCCGGCGGTCAGCGCGACCTCGGTGAACAGCCCTTCCTCGGGCTCGAACGCCACATGGGCACGGAAACCCTCCTGGTGGCGGGAGCGGTTCTTGTGGATGTGCCGGGCCTCGGAATCGACCGTGGAAACGGTGCGGTCGTAGACCGTGCGACGGGCGATGCGCCACCGCCCGTCCCGCCCGTCGGAGCCGTCGACGGGTTCCACGTCCTGCCCGGCGACCAGCGCGAGAAGGCCGACCGCGTGCGCCGCAGCCTCTCCCAGCTCCTGCTCGGGCAGCCGGCCCAGCAGGTTCAGTGCGTCGGTGACCAGGGCATCGACCAGATCGGCGCGGGCCTGCTCGTCGTTCCAGACGATCTTCGGTTTGCCCGGATCGGTGTAGTCGTGGGCGGTGCACCACCGGTCGGCGACCTGCTGGGCGCCCGGGACCTCGCGGACCACCCGGCGGACCGCGGCGACCAGCTGAGTGACCGTGTCCTGGGTGGCGACCGCGTCGTCCAACACCGTCGAGTCCAGCGCCCGGCGCTGCTTCCCCTTGAGCACACCGGTGGCCGCGACGACCTCCCTGACCTTCGCGAACAGCCGGTTCGGGTCACCGGAGCGCTGCAGTCGACGACGGAAATACGTCAACAATGACGGATCAAACGCAGTGTCATGCAGCCCGAGTCCGCACGCGGCCTTCCAGCGCAGATCGCAGCGCAACTCCTGCACCGTCTCGAAATCCGAGAGCCCGTGCAGGCTCTGGAGCACCACCGTGGCGGCCAGCACCTGCGGCGGCAACGAGGGACGCCCGTTCGTCGAGGGATACATGTCCGTGAACATGGCACCGGGGAAGATGACCTCGCGATGCTCAGCCAGAAACGCGAACACACTCCCGGCCGGGATCAACTCCCGGCACGTCTCCCACACGTCCTCGCCGACGCTCTCCCCAGCCCATTCCCCCTGCATGAACACAAGACTGGCCCCACTCCACCCGGAGCGGGGCCAGAACCCAATATTTTCAGCAATCTTCTAGAGCCCGGTCTCGCGCAGGGTCAGATTGAGCCGGCCATCACGCATCCCGCTCACGGGATCGGCCGTCCCCGGATACACCCGGGGCACCCCGTGGAACGCGTAACGCGACGGGCCGCCGAACACGAACAGGTCGCCCGACTCCAACTCCACGTCCGTGTAGGGACGTCCCCTGTGCCCGGTGTTGCCGAAGCGGAACACGCACCGGTCGCCGATGCTCAGCGACACCACAGGAGCCGGGGAGCGCTCCTCCTTGTCCTGATGCATACCCATCCGTGCCGCGCCGTCATAGAAGTTGATCAGCGCGGTGTCCGGTGCGTACGCCTCGGCGGCACGCTCGTCCCCGTACGCCTCGGCCACCGCCGCCCGTCCCAGCTCGCCGAGCCAGCCGGGGAACGGGGCGACCCGCGCGCCGTTCACATCACCGGCCGTGCGCGCATAGTGGTAAGGCTGCCAGTGCCACCCCAGGCACAGCGACCTGACGGACATCACGCCACCACCCGGCAGCACCATGTGCCTCAAAGGCACCGGCCCCCGGGCCCACTCCCGGCACGCCTGGACCAACTCCCGCTGCCGTTCCGCCGAGAGCCAGTCGGGCACATGGACGGCACCAGGGGCCACGACGGTCCGAGGCCGCGGAAAAAGACCTGACACCGGGACACCACCCTTCACCTGAGCGGAGAAGCCATCCTGCGCGCCGTGTTCACCGTCCGGCCAGCGGGGCACCCTCAAGCCCCAGCAGCCGCTTCTTGCTCTCCACCCCGCCCGCATAGCCGCGCAGCTCGCCGTCCGCACCGATGACCCGGTGACAGGGCCGCACGATCAGCAGCGGGTTGCGTCCGATCGCGGTCCCCACGGCCCGTACGCCCGGCCCGGCCGAACCGATCTGCTCGGCCACCTGGCCGTACGACACCGTCTCCCCGTACGGAATGGAGTCCAGCGCCTTCCAGACACGCCGCTGGAAGTCCGTGCCCACACCGTCGGCGTACGGGATGTCGAAACGGGTCAGCCGCCCGTCGAAGTACGCCGCCAGCTGACCGGCGATCCCGGCGAACGCCTCAGGTTCGTGGGCCCAGCCGTCCTGGACCTCCGAACCGCCCTTCTGACCCGGCAGGGACAGCGAAGCCAGCGCGACACCGGAGAGGCCAGGAACCCCGGCTGCTGCTCCGGCCTGCCGCTCGCCGACGAGCAGCAGCTCACCCAGCGGGCTGCCGACCCTCGCGTACATCGTCATGACCGTCTCACTCCTCGCCGTATCGCTTCCTGCCCTGCCCTGCCGATTCTCCGACCCGCACCGCGGAACGACCGGCGGAATTCGGACATCACATCCACCACCCGTACTCAACCGCCCGCGCCAACCGCCCGCATCATCACCCAGAACCCGGCATCGACACCCGGCACCCACCCGCAACGCATACGGGGCGACCGCGCCGACCGGCACGCCCGCCCCGTCGGTGACTGCCCCGAGGCAGTCACCGCACTACCGGTAGTTCGCGAACTGCACCGCGAAGTCGAGGTCCTTCTCCTTCAGCAGGGACTGGACGGCCTGCAGGTCGTCCCGGCTCTTCGAGCTGACCCGCAGCTCGTCGCCCTGGACGAGCGCCTTGACGCCCTTGGGGCCCTCGTCGCGAATGATCTTCGCCACCTTCTTGGCGTTCTCCTGGGAGATGCCTTCCTCGATCGTGGCGAAGATCTTGTACTCCTTGCCGGAGAGCTGCGGCTCGCCCGCGTCCAGTGCCTTCAGCGAGATACCGCGCTTGACCAGCTTGGACTGGAAGATGTCGAGGATGGCCTTGACCCGCTCCTCGCCGTTCGCCTCCATCAGGATCTTCTCGCCGGACCACGAGATCGTGGCGCCCGTGCCCTTGAAGTCGTAGCGCTGCGAGATCTCCTTGGCGGCCTGGTTGAGGGCGTTGTCGACCTCCTGCCGCTCGACCTTCGAGACGATGTCGAAACTGGAGTCGGCCATGACGTGTGGCTCCTTGCGTCGAATGCGTTCGGGTACGCCCAAAGCCTAGCCATCCCGGCCCGTCGAACGTGCTGATCAACTGGGTAGCGGAGCACCCCCAGTCATCAGGTAGTGTTTACGTCGTCGCCAAGGAGTCCTCACGGACCGCCGAGGCGGTGTTCGAGGCGGCGTGCCCGAGTGGCCAAAGGGAGCAGACTGTAAATCTGCCGGCTCAGCCTACCCAGGTTCGAACCCTGGCGCCGCCACACGAACGAGAGGGCCCGTGAACAGCAGAGATGCTGTTCACGGGCCCTTTTGCATGGGCGCCATGTCTGCGTCGCGTCGGCACTACTCGCCGAGGAGCCCGGCCGGTCGCTGCGGCCTCCTGGTCGTCCACCCGTGCGCCGACCCGGACTTGTTGGCCGCAACATCCGCCGAAAACCAGTCAGTTGCCCGCGATGCCCTTCACCGCGACCGTCAGCGGCACGTTCCCGGAGATGAGCTCCAGGGTGAGGCCCGCGCTGGCCGGGGTGTCCAGAAGCTCCGCGAGCGTGGCGGCCACGTCGTCGCGCGGTACCGGGCCGCGGCCCGTGGAGGCCGCCAGCAGGATCTGGCCGGTGCCGGCGTCGTTCGTGAGCATGCCCGGGCGCAGGATCGTCCAGTCCAGCGAGGGCCTGGAACGTACGTATTCGTCGGCCTCGCCCTTGGCGCGCTGATAGATGTCGAACACCTCGTGGCCGGGGTGGCCGGCATCGGCGCCCATTGACGAAACCACCACGTAGCGCCGCACGCCCGCCCGTTCCGCGGCGTCGGCGAAGAGCACCGCCGCTCCCCGGTCGACCGTGTCCTTGCGGGTGGGGTCGCTGTCCGGGCCCGCCCCGGCGGCGAACACCAGGGCGTCCGCGCCGCGCAGCACCTCCGCGGTCTCCTCGACGGAAGCCGACTCCAGGTCGAGGACGACCGGTTCGGCGCCCACGTCCCGGAGATCGTCCGCCTGTTCGGGATTGCGGATGATCCCTACCGCCTCGTCTCCGCGTGCAGCGAGCAGCCGCTCGAGCCGCAGCGCGATCTGACCATGTCCACCTGCGATGACAATGCGCATGCTCCCGACCGTACGCCGCGACGGGCGGCCGTGCTCACGTCCCATGCCCGGGACCCTGGCCCGGTCCGGCATCCGGCGGGCAGGAACCATCCGAAGGCGGCACCTTCCCGACGCGGCCCTGGCGGGGCAGATCGAGCGCGACCGCCACCTCCGAGTCGCAGTACTCGCGTACCGCGCTGGTCCGCGCGACCACCCGGCCCCGGTGGATCACGATCCTGCTGTACGCCAGGGAGAGCACACCCGCGAGCCGTTCCCCGCGCACGGCGAGCAGCTCGGCGGGGAAGCCCGCCTCGACGCGCACCTCAGGCAGCCCCATGGCCGCCCTGGCCGCCGCTGAGACGGCCTCGTAGGCGTGCTCGGCGCGCAGGCCGTGCTGGGAGGCCAGGAGGTAGGCGGCCTCGAGGGGGTCGCCGCGGCCCACGGGGTTGACGGCGTCCCGCAGCGCACCGCTGCCCGCCGCGACCCGGACCCCGGCGGCCCGCAGCAGCCGTACGGGTGCGGAGCCCCGGCGCTGGGCACCGCAACAGCCGCCCTGTGGGAGGCAGATGACAGTCACTCCGGCGGCCGCCAGCTGGTCGGCGGCGCGGACGGCGGCTTCCGGAGGCAGGTGCGACAGACCTCCGCACGGGCCGATGGAGACGCCGGGACGCAGCCCGCCCGCCATGGCCGCGAGCCGCGCCAGCCGGGCCGGGTCGTCACTGTCCGTGTGCAGATCCACCGGGCAGCCGTGCTCGGCGGCGATCTCCAGAACGGCTTCGGCGTATCCGGCCGGGTCCGGATCGAGGTCCGGGCAGCCGCCGACCACACCCGCGCCCATCTTCACCGCGTCGCGCAGCATGGCGAGGCTGTCGGCCCCCGCGACGCCGGTGAGCAGCCGGGGTACGGCGACGGGGGTGAGGTCGGCGAGCCCCCGCAGTGCGCGCCGGGCCTGGAGGACGGCTTCGAGCGGCGCGAGCCCCTGGACGTCCCCGATGCGCACGTGGGAGCGCAGCGCGGTCGCGCCGTGGCCGACCTGGAGCAGGGCGGCCTCGGTGGCGCGCCGCTGGATGTCCTCGGGGAGATGGGATGCCGGGCCCGGGCTGTCGGGCCCGGCACTGTCGGCGGTGAGTGCCGTGTCGCTGTGCGCGTGAGGCTCGACGGGCGCCGGCAGCAGCAGATAGCCACGCAGGTCCACACGGGTCCCGCGGGCGGCCAGGCTGCCGGCGGTGCCGACGGCTTCGATACGGCCGCCACCGAGCCGTACGTCCACGATGCGGCCGTCGGTGAGCCGGGCGCCGCACAGCACCGGTGCCGGGTCGGGGGTGGAGCCCGCGGCGGGGCTGCTCGCGGGGCCGGCCGCGCTGTCGTCGGGCCGCCGCGGCTGGCTGTCGGGCATCGTGCTCCTGGCTCCTGGAGGGGGTGGCGCTCACGCAGAGTGAGTCGAGCCTAGGGCGGTGCCCGGCCCGCTTCGATGAGGAGCTCAATAGTCGTACCGGCGTGGCCGCCCGTCAGCCGGCCGGGCCGTTGTCCGGCGACGGGTCGACGGGGTGCGTGGCCGGACAGCGGCCCGGCCGGGAGTCTGTTCGGGAGCTCGCTCAGGAGTCCGATCAAGGCCCTGGTCAGGGCCTTGATCAAGGGGCTGGATGCGGGTCCGGGTGACGCCGGGAAGAAGCCCATGGAAACGGATTTGGGCGACGGCCACAGACCGTGTAATGTCTTCATCGCTCGCCCCAATAGCTCAGTCGGTAGAGCGTCTCCATGGTAAGGAGAAGGTCTGCGGTTCGATTCCGCATTGGGGCTCTGGTGATCGGGAAACCCCGCTTCGGCGGGGGGACTCGTCATCAAAGCGGTGTAGCTCAGTCGGTAGAGCAAGCGGCTCATAATCGCTGTGTCACCGGTTCAAGTCCGGTCACCGCTACTTACGGTAGCCGATTGTGGGGTCGGTCCTTCGATCGGCTACTCTTTTTTGCGTTCATCCGTCCATCCTGTCCGTCCAAGGAGCACTCACGTGGCTGCCACCGACGTCCGCCCGAAGATCACGCTGGCCTGCGTGGAGTGCAAGGAGCGGAACTACATCACCAAGAAGAACCGGCGTAACAACCCGGACCGTCTTGAGATGAAGAAGCACTGCCCGCGCTGCAAGTCGCACACCGCGCACCGCGAAACCCGCTAAACAGGCTCGTTCACGAGGCCGTCCCCATTGGGGGCGGCCTCGTGTCGTTTCTCAGGGCCGCACTCCGGCCCCTTCGTCTTTGCATCAGGAGGGAACGAGCCCATGGCGCTCGACCAGTCCTTCGTGGGACGGACCTATCCGCCCACCACCCCGTACGAGGTCGGCCGGGAGAAGATCCGCGAGTTCGCCGAGGCGGTGGGCGACACGAATCCCGCGTACACCGATCCGCAGGCGGCGGCCGCTCTCGGTCACGCCGATGTGATCGCCCCGCCGACTTTCGTCTTCTCCATCACGTTCAAGGCCGCGGGCGATGTCGTGCGGGACCCGCAGCTGGGCCTGGACTACAGCCGTGTGGTGCACCGGGATCAGAAGTTCGCGTACATGCGTCCGGTACGGGCGGGGGACCGGCTCACGGTCACCTCGACGATCGAGGGCATCAAGTCCCTAGCGGGCAACGACATCGTGGACGTCCGCGGTGAGGTCCACGACGAGGCCGGCGAGCACGTGGTGACCGCCTGGACGAAGCTGGTGGCCCGCGCCGCCGAGGAGGCGTGATGACGGCGAAGGTGTCCTACGAGTCGGTCGAGGTCGGTACGGAGCTGCCGGCGCAGTCCTTCCCGGTCACCCGCGCGACGCTGGTTCAGTACGCGGGAGCCTCCGGCGACTTCAACCCGATCCACTGGAACGAGAAGTTCGCGCGCGAGGTCGGGCTGCCGGACGTGATCGCGCACGGCATGTTCACCATGGCCGAGGCGATCCGTGTGGTCACGGACTGGGTCGGCGACCCCGGAGCGGTCGTCGAGTACGGCGTGCGTTTCACCAAGCCGGTCGTCGTCCCGAACGATGACAAGGGTGTGCTCGTCGAGGTCAGCGGCAAGGTGGCCGCCCTGCTGGACGACAACCAGGTGCGGGTCGACCTGACGGCCGTGAGTGACGGCCAGAAGGTGCTGGGCATGTCCCGCGCCGTGGTCCGGCTCGCCTGAAGGCCATAGCTGTGCGTAAGGGGCGTCCCTCCAGGAGGGGCGCCCCTTACGTGTTTACGGTCACTCGCTTGCCAAGTTAGTGATCAGCCAATAACTTAATTCCATGACCAGGATGAGTGCGGAGGACCGGCGCGAGAGCGCCGTGCGGGCGGCGATCGCCGAGTTCGCCCGCGGTGGGTACAACGGCACGTCCACGGAGGCGATCGCCAAACGGGTCGGCGTCTCGCAGCCGTATCTCTTCCGTCTCTTCCCCAACAAGCAGGCCATGTTCCTTGCCGCCTCCGAACGCTGCCTCAGGGACACCCGCCAGGTGTTCATGGAAGCCGCCGAGGGGCTGGAGGCGGAGGAAGCGCTCCACGCCATGGCGAGGGCCTATCAGCGGCTCATCGTCGACGACGCGGACAAGCTGCTGATGCAGATGCAGACGTACGCGGCCGTCGCGGCGGCCGAGGCGTCGGGAGACCGCGAGTTCGGCGAGTCGATTCGCCGGAGCTGGGCCGCGATGTGGGACGAGATCCACGTCGTCCTCGGGGCGGACCAGCACGAGACCACCACGTTCCTGGCGTACGGGATGCTCGTGAACACCCTGGCCTCGCTGGGCTTTCCGGCGGACCACCGCGTCTGGTCCGGGTTCTATCCCTCGGCCAGGCCGACGGCCGCGTCCGCGCCGGATGACCGGATGGCGACCGGATGACGCGATGGACTGTCCCGCCGACCCACTGATCCCGCCCGACCCACTGATCCCGCCCGATCCACTGTCTGGCCCCGTCATGGATCGATCCCTGCCGGATCCATCGAGTGCGCAGCTCCGCCCGGGCCCGGCCCGGTTTTCTGTCCAGCGAAGTTAGTCATCGATAACTAACCCATGGAGGGGTAGTGGACCAGCACACAGCCGGCCGCGGGGGAGCGGTCTGGGCTCTCGTCATCACCAGCATCGCGAGCTTCATGGCCGCCCTGGACAACCTCGTCGTGACCACCGCCCTGCCGTCCATCAAGGAGAGTCTCGGCGGTGGACTCGAAGAGCTCGAATGGACGGTGAACGCCTACACGCTCACCTTCGCCGTACTGCTGATGACCGGCGCCGCACTCGGTGACCGCTTCGGCCGCCGCCGGCTCTTCATGGTGGGACTCGGCATCTTCACCGCCGCCTCCGCCGCGGCCGCCCTCTCGCCCGGGATCAGCGAACTCATCGCCTTCCGCGCGGTCCAGGGCGTCGGTGCGGCGATCATGATGCCGCTGACCCTCACCCTGCTCACCGCAGCCGTCCCGCCCGCCCGGCGCGGCATGGCCCTCGGCATCTTCGGCGCCGTCACCGGACTCGCCGTCGCCAGCGGGCCGCTCGTCGGAGGCAGCCTCACCGAACACGTCTCCTGGCAGTGGATCTTCTGGCTGAACGTCCCGATCGGACTGATCCTGCTCCCGGTGGCCCGGCTGCGCCTGCGCGAGTCCTCCGCCCCGGACGCCCGGCTCGACCTCCCCGGCACCCTCCTCGTCAGCGCCGGCCTCTTCGGCATCGTCTACGCACTCGTCAGCGCCGCGGGCGACGGCTGGACCAGTCCCACCGTCCTGACGGGCCTGATCATCGGAACCGCGCTCCTGGCCTGGTTCGTGCGGCACGGCTTAGTTGCGAAGAACCCCGTGCTCCCCATGCGCCTGTTCCGCGACCGCGCCTTCTTCGGGATCAACATCGCCGGCCTGCTGATGTTCCTGGGAATGTTCGGGTCGATCTTCCTGCTCAGCCAGTTCCTGCAGAGCGGGCTCGGCTACACGCCCACCGAGGCCGGTCTCCGGATGCTGCCGTGGACCGGAATGCCGATGCTGGTGGCCCCGATCGCCGGCTACCTCTCCGACCGCTACGGCGGCCGCCCCGTCGTCGTGACCGGGCTCGCGCTCCAGGCCCTCGGGCTCGCGCTCTTCGCGATAATCCTGGCACCCGATGTGAGTTACGCCGCCCAGCTGCCGGGTCTGATCGTCGGAGGCATCGGCATGGCGATGTACTTCGCCCCCGCCGCCAGCCTCGTGATGTCCAGCGTCCGCGACGACGAGCAGGGCATCGCCTCCGGGTCCAACAACGCGCTGCGGGAGGTCGGCGGAGCGCTCGGAGTCGCCGTGCTCGCGTCCGTCTTCGCGGCCCGGGGCGGGTTCGAATCGCCCCAGGCGTTCTCGGACGGGACCGTTCCCGCCCTCTGGATCGGCTCCGGAGCCGTGGCTCTCGGCGCGCTCGTCGCCCTGATGATCCCCGGCCGCCGCGCCACCGCCGAGACCCCGGCCCCGGAACCGGCCGAGGACCGGACCACTGTCGCCGCCTGACCGGCCGCGCTGCCCTACGGTCCGTGGCCCCGCCCGAGCGGTGGGCCCACGGACCGTACTCTTGTCCCCGTGCAGGAACTCCACGACGCCCCCCTCGCCCCCCTGACCACCTTCCGGCTCGGCGGCCCCGCGACCCGCCTCCTCACGGCGACCACCGATGCCGAGGTGGTCGCCGCCGTGCGCGAGGCCGACGAGACGTCCACGCCACTCCTGGTGATCGGCGGCGGCTCCAACCTCGTCATCGGGGACAAGGGCTTCGAGGGCACCGCGCTGCGTATCGCGACCCAGGGCTTCGCCCTGTCCGGTACGACGCTGGAGCTGGCCGCCGGCGAGGTCTGGACCGACGCCGTCGCACGCACCGTGGAAGCGGGCCTCGCGGGCATCGAGTGCCTGGCCGGAATCCCGGGCTCCGCGGGTGCGACGCCGATCCAGAACGTCGGTGCGTACGGGCAGGAGGTGTCCTCCACCATCTCGGAGGTCGTCGCCTACGACCGCCGTACCCGGGAGACGGTCACCCTTGCGAACGCCGCGTGCGCCTTCTCGTACCGGCACAGCCGCTTCAAGGCCGAACCCGACCGCTACGTGGTGCTCCGCGTCCGCTTCGAGCTGGAGGACGCCGGCGGTCTGTCCGCCCCCCTGCGGTACGCCGAGACGGCACGCGTCATGGGCGTGGAGCAGGGAGAGCGCGTTGCGGCGGCGGATGCCCGGGAAACGGTCCTCCGGCTCCGCGCGGGCAAGGGCATGGTCCTGGACCCCGAGGACCACGACACCTGGTCGGCCGGGTCCTTCTTCACCAACCCCGTCCTGGACCCGGCGCAGTACGAGGCGTTCCTCGCCCGCGCCAAGGACCGCCTGGGCGACGACGTGACGCCGCCCGCGTTCCCCGCGGCCGACGGCAACACCAAGACCTCCGCGGCCTGGCTGATCGACAGGGCCGGGTTCACCAAGGGGTTCGGCACCGGCCCGGCCCGGATCTCCACCAAGCACACGCTCGCCCTCACCAACCGGGGCGACGCGACCACCGAAGACCTGCTGGCCCTTGCCCGCGAGGTGGTGGCAGGCGTCCACGAGGCGTTCGGCGTCACGCTCGTGAACGAGCCGGTGACGGTCGGCATCGCCCTCTGACCATGGCTTGGGCCAGGACTGCCCCATCACCATGCGCACCGCCCGGTTCGTACGGCAGGCGACGGAGGCGGGGCGGCACCAGGTGACGGCCGGAGCCGCCGATCAGCCGAGCCGGCGGATCAGCCGAGCAGCCACGCGTCGATGCCGCCGAGCAGCTTCTCCCGTACGTCCGACGGCGCCGCCGACCCCCGTACGGACTGCCGTGCCAGCTCGGCCAGCTCCTCGTCGGTGAAGGCGTGGTGCCGCCGTACGAAGTCGTACTGGGCGGCCAGCCGGGAGCCGAAGAGCAGCGGATCGTCCGCGCCGAGCGCCATCGGCACGCCCGCGTCGAAGAGCGTGCGGACGGGGACGTCCGCAGGCTTCTCGTAGACCCCGAGTGCCACGTTGGAGGCCGGGCAGACCTCGCAGGTCACCCCGCGCTCCGCCAGCCTGTACAGCAGCCGGGGGTCCTCGGCGGCCCGTACACCGTGCCCGATACGGGACGCGTCGAGGTCGTCCATGCAGTCCCGGACGCTCGAAGGACCGGACAGCTCGCCGCCGTGCGGGGCCGCGAGCAGGCCGCCCTCGCGGGCGATGGCGAAGGCCCGGTCGAAGTCACGGGCCATGCCGCGGCGTTCGTCGTTGGAGAGCCCGAAGCCGACGACACCGCGGTCGGCGTACCGCACGGCCAGCCGTGCCAGCGTGCGCGCGTCCAGCGGATGCTTCATGCGGTTGGCCGCGATGACGACCCGGATACCGAGCCCGGTGTCCCGGGCCGCGGAGTCCACCGCGTCGAGGATGATCTCGATCGCCGGGATCAGCCCGCCGAGCAGCGGGGCGTACGAGGTGGGGTCGACCTGGATCTCCAGCCACCCCGAGCCGTCCGCGACGTCCTCCTGGGCGGCCTCGCGCACGAGCCGCTGGATGTCCTCCGGCGAGCGGAGACAGGACCGGGCGATGTCGTAGAGCCGCTGGAAACGGAACCAGCCCCGCTCGTCCGTCGCCCGCAGACTCGGCGGCTCGCCCCCGGTCAGCGCCTCGGGCAGGTGCACGCCGTACTTGTCGGCGAGTTCCAGCAGCGTCGTGGGCCGCATCGACCCGGTGAAGTGCAGGTGCAGGTGGGCCTTGGGCAACTGACGTACATCGCGCTCCATCCCAGGATCCTGCCGCACGGGCCGGGCCTCGCGGTAGCCGCTTTCCCTCTTGGGACGGTCATCGAACAAAAAAGCAGACCCCCGGACGGAAGCCGGGGGTCTGCCTGTTCGACGGGTGAGGCGGGGGACCGTCAGTCCTTGGCCTCGCTCAGGAGCTTCTGGAGCCGTGTGACGCCCTCGACGAGGTCCGTGTCACCGAGCGCGTACGACAGCCGCAGATAGCCGGGTGTACCGAACGCCTCGCCCGGTACGACGGCGACCTCGGCCTCGTCCAGGATGAGCGCCGCGAGCTCGACGGAGGTGGCCGGACGCTTGCCGCGGAGCTCCTTGCCGAGCAGGCCCTTCACCGAGGGGTACACGTAGAACGCGCCCTCGGGGGTCGGGCACACGACACCGTCGATCTCGTTGAGCATCCGCACGATGGTCCCGCGGCGACGGTCGAAGGCGGTGCGCATCTCGTCGACCGCGTCCAGGTTCCCGGACACGGCGGCCAGCGCTGCGACCTGGGCGACGTTGGAGACGTTGGACGTGGCGTGCGACTGGAGGTTGGTCGCCGCCTTCACGACGTCCTTGGGGCCGATGATCCACCCGACACGCCAGCCGGTCATCGCGTACGTCTTGGCGACACCGTTGACGACGATGCACTTGTCGCGCAGCTCGGGCAGGACCGCCGGGAGCGAGGTGAACGTGGCGTCGCCGTAGACGAGGTGCTCGTAGATCTCGTCGGTCATCACCCACAGGCCGTGCTCGACGGCCCAGCGGCCGATGGCCTCGGCGTCGGCCGCGCTGTAGACGGCGCCGGTCGGGTTGGACGGCGAGACGAAGAGGACGACCTTCGTGCGCTCGGTGCGCGCCGCTTCGAGCTGCTCTACGGAGACCCGGTAACCGGTGGTCTCGTCGGCCACCACCTCGACGGGGACACCGCCTGCGAGACGGATCGACTCCGGGTAGGTGGTCCAGTAGGGGGCCGGGACGATGACCTCGTCGCCCGGGTCGAGGATCGCGGCGAATGCCTGGTAGATGGCCTGCTTACCGCCGTTGGTCACCAGGACCTGGGACGCGTCGACCTCGTAGCCGGAGTCGCGCAGCGTCTTCTCTACGATGGCGGCCTTGAGCTCGGGGAGCCCGCCGGCCGGGGTGTAGCGGTGGTACTTCGGGTTGCGGCATGCCTCGACCGCCGCTTCGACGATGTAGTCGGGCGTCGGGAAGTCGGGCTCACCGGCGCCGAAGCCGATCACCGGACGGCCGGCGGCCTTCAGGGCCTTGGCCTTGGCGTCGACGGCGAGGGTCGCGGACTCGGAAATCGCACCGATGCGGGCGGAGACCCGACGCTCGGAGGGAGAAGTTGCAGCGCTCATGGCGCCCATGCTCCCAGACCGGAAAAGGCGTCGGCACACGGGTTTCAGGGACCGGACAGCACTCGGACAGCATGCGGACAGGAACGGTCGGTTCCTATCTGTTCGACGCGGCGGCCCTGAGCACGTACACTCACCTGTCGTTGGCCTTCACCGGTCACACCGTTCTCGCGCCCGGTCCATCCGGGAGGCAATGCGGTAGGTTGGTGGAAACCACAAAGGGTCGTAGCTCAATTGGTAGAGCACTGGTCTCCAAAACCAGCGGTTGGGGGTTCAAGTCCCTCCGGCCCTGCTTCACACGTCTTCGCCAGGATGTGTGCGCATGTACGTACTTCATTGCACAGTCGTGCGGCTCCCCCGGGCGCGGCACGGCCACGACCCGGAATCAGGTGAGTAGCGTGACGGACGCCGTGGGCTCCATCGACATGCCTGATGCCGAGGATGAAGCCCCTGAGTCGAAGAAGAAGACTCGGAAGGGCGGTAAGCGCGGCAAGAAGGGCCCTCTGGGCCGTCTCGCGCTGTTCTACCGCCAGATCGTCGCCGAGTTGCGCAAGGTCGTCTGGCCGACTCGCAACCAGCTCACGACGTACACATCCGTGGTGATCGTGTTCGTGGTCGTCATGATCGGTCTCGTTACCGTGATTGACTTCGGATTCGCGCGGGTCGTCAAGTACGTCTTCGGCTGATCCCGCGGAGGGCGCCTCACCGGCGCCCCTTTCGCACGTTCCACCCATTTGTATCCAGGAAGAAGCAGCCATCGTGTCTGACCCGAACCTGAACGACGCCGCCGAGCCTACGGTGGACGCCGTCGAGTCCGCCGAGGACGAGCTCGACATCGTTGAGGCGGCGGATTCCGTGGAGCCCGACCAGGCCGAAGCTGCCGACGAAGCCGCGGGTGAGTCCTCCGAGGAGGACGCCGTGCACGTCGAGTCCGACGCTGATGAGTCCGCGGACGAGGCGTCCGACGAGGAGCTCGCCGACGACGAGAGTGCCGACGAGGAAGAGGCCGAGCCGGCCGCCCCCGTCGACCCCGTCACCGCCCTCCGTGAGGAGCTCCGCACTCTCCCCGGCGAGTGGTACGTCATCCACACGTACGCCGGTTACGAGAAGCGCGTGAAGGCCAACCTCGAACAGCGCGCCGTCTCCCTCAACGTCGAGGAGTTCGTCTACCAGGCGGAAGTCCCCGAGGAAGAGATCGTTCAGATCAAGAACGGTGAGCGGAAGAACGTCCGTCAGAACAAGCTCCCGGGTTACGTCCTGGTGCGCATGGACCTGACGAACGAGTCCTGGGGCGTTGTCCGCAACACCCCCGGCGTCACCGGCTTCGTGGGCAACGCCTACGACCCGTACCCGCTGACCCTCGACGAGATCGTCAAGATGCTCGCCCCCGAGGCCGAGGAGAAGGCGGCCCGCGAGGCGGCCGAGGCCGAGGGCAAGCCCGCTCCGTCCCGCAAGGTCGAGGTCCAGGTGCTGGACTTCGAGGTGGGTGACTCGGTCACCGTCACCGACGGCCCGTTCGCGACGCTCCAGGCGACGATCAACGAGATCAACGCCGACTCGAAGAAGGTCAAGGGCCTCGTCGAGATCTTCGGTCGCGAGACCCCGGTCGAGCTCAGCTTCGACCAGATCCAGAAGAACTAGCGGCTTCCGCAGCTTTCTGGTCACATGCCTACCGAGCAGGTCAGACCGGCTTTCGCAGCCGTCTGACCTGCTCGTTTTTGGTCGCGCGGCTATACCCGTTATCGTTGCGCGGTATGCCTGCATCCGGATAACTGGATGTCGGCGAAAAACTCTCACTAGGACCCGGAGAGAGCAATGCCTCCCAAGAAGAAGAAGATCACGGGGCTTATCAAGCTCCAGATCAACGCCGGTGCGGCCAACCCGGCGCCGCCGGTCGGTCCCGCGCTGGGCCAGCACGGCGTCAACATCATGGAGTTCTGCAAGGCCTACAACGCCGCGACCGAGTCGCAGCGTGGCATGGTCGTGCCGGTGGAGATCACGGTCTACGACGACCGCTCCTTCACCTTCATCACGAAGACTCCGCCGGCCGCCAAGCTGATCCTCAAGGCCGCGGGTGTGGACAAGGGCTCCGGCGAGCCGCACAAGACCAAGGTCGCCAAGCTGACGGCTGCCCAGGTCCGCGAGATCGCCACGACGAAGCTCCCCGACCTGAACGCCAACGACCTCGACGCCGCGTCGAAGATCATCGCTGGCACCGCCCGTTCCATGGGCATCACGGTCGAAGGCTGATCCAGCCCTTCAAGCCCTCAGTGGTAGGACCAAGCGCTGGTCCGCACCACGACTCCACACTCTGAAACCACAGGAGTAGAAGTGAAGCGCAGCAAGAACCTCCGCGCTGCGGACGCAAAGATCGACCGGGAGCGTTTCTACGCCCCGCTCGAGGCCGTCCGTATCGCCAAGGACACCGCCGCCACCAAGTTCGACGGCACCGTCGAGGTCGCGTTCTGCCTGGGTGTTGACCCTCGCAAGGCCGACCAGATGGTCCGTGGCACCGTGAACCTCCCGCACGGCACCGGCAAGACCGCCCGGGTCCTGGTCTTCGCGACCGGTGACCGTGCTGCGGCCGCGGAAGCCGCGGGCGCCGACATCGTCGGCTCCGACGAGCTCATCGACGAGGTGGCGAAGGGCCGTCTGGACTTCGACGCCGTCGTCGCCACTCCGGACCTCATGGGCAAGGTCGGCCGCCTGGGCCGCGTGCTCGGTCCGCGTGGTCTGATGCCGAACCCGAAGACCGGCACCGTCACCCCCGATGTCGTCAAGGCTGTCAACGACATCAAGGGCGGCAAGATCGAGTTCCGCGTCGACAAGCACTCGAACCTGCACTTCATCATCGGCAAGGTTTCCTTCGACGAGACGAAGCTGGTCGAGAACTACGCCGCGGCGCTGGAGGAGATCCTCCGTCTGAAGCCGTCCGCAGCGAAGGGCCGCTTCATCAAGAAGGCGGTCATGAGCACGACGATGGGCCCCGGCATCCCGCTGGACTCCAACCGCGTGCGCAACCTCCTCGTCGAGGAGGACCCGGCCTCCGTCTGAGCCCCCGTGCTCACCCGGTAGCCGCGTCACGGCATTCCGACGGGCCCCGTACCTTCCGAGGTACGGGGCCCGTCCCCGTTCCCGCGGGGGCGTTTCCGGCGCCGGAGAGCCCGGACGACCGCGTTCCAAACCTCCCGCACTGCTCGGAACGGCACGGATTTGCTCCGCGTGCCCCGGGTCGCGTAGTCTCCTCAAGAAGCCAAAGACCGCTGGTCGTTGCTGGGCTCTCGTAAGAGGGACCGGTGACCGAAGGATCCGTGAAGAACGGACGACCTGCGCAGGTGACTGTGGAAAGCTCCCGGACTTCGTGCGGTTGAGCTACGCCCTGGCACCTGTGCCGGGGCGTTTTGTTTTTCCCGGTTCCTTCTGAGCGGTCCTCATCACCCGGAAGGAGGCCGACGCTCATGGCAAGGCCCGACAAGGCTGCCGCGGTAGCCGAGCTGACGGACCAGTTCCGCAGCTCGAACGCCGCTGTGCTGACCGAGTACCGGGGTCTCACCGTGGCGCAGCTCAAGACGCTGCGCCGTTCGCTCGGTGAGAACGCCCAGTACGCCGTGGTGAAGAACACGCTGACCAAGATTGCGGCCAACGAGGCCGGGATCGACACGCTGGACGACCTGTTCTCGGGTCCGACGGCGGTTGCCTTCATCACCGGTGACCCGGTGGAGTCGGCGAAGGGTCTTCGTGACTTCGCCAAGGAGAACCCCAACCTCGTCATCAAGGGCGGTGTCCTTGACGGCAAGGCGCTGTCCGCCGATGAGATCAAGAAGCTCGCGGACCTCGAGTCCCGCGAGGTTCTGCTCGCCAAGCTGGCCGGCGCCATGAAGGGCAAGCAGACTCAGGCTGCGCAGCTCTTCCAGGCTCTGCCGTCGAAGTTCGTCCGCACCGCGGAAGCGCTTCGCGTCAAGCTCGAAGAGCAGGGCGGTGCCGGTACGCCGGCTCCCGCCGAGGCTTCCGAGTAACCACTCGGCAGTCCAGCGGGCACCACGTACGCCCGCCGTCACATACCTCCGGCACCTGCCGAATTAGTGGAAGGACCCGCCATCATGGCGAAGCTCAGCCAGGAAGACCTGCTCGCCCAGTTCGAGGAGCTCACCCTCATCGAGCTCTCCGAGTTCGTTAAGGCGTTCGAGGAGAAGTTCGACGTCACCGCCGCCGCGGCCGTCGCCGTTGCCGGTCCCGCCCAGGGCGGCCCCGCCGCTGAGGCCGAGGCCGAGCAGGACGAGTTCGACGTCATCCTCACCGGTGCCGGCGAGAAGAAGATCCAGGTCATCAAGGTCGTGCGTGAGCTGACCTCGCTGGGCCTCAAGGAGGCCAAGGACCTCGTGGACGGCGCCCCGAAGCCCGTCCTCGAGAAGGTCGCCAAGGAGGCCGCCGAGAAGGCTGCCGAGTCCCTCAAGGCCGCCGGCGCCTCCGTCGAGGTCAAGTGACCCTGCGAGTCATCTGACTCCTCAGGACCGTCTCTGCCGCAAGGCGGGGATGTCACATCGCAAAGGGCGATCACCCGTTCGGGTGGTCGCCCTTTGGCGTACCCGTGGCGCCTGTGTTGCTCTTCTGCCGGTGACGAGTATCGTGATCTTCGCCGTGCGCCTCTCAGGGGCCGCCAGCAGGCGTTCTTGGGCGGTCTGAGGATGACGCCGGGACCTCGTTCCGGCTGAGGGGCCTTGACGAACCGCACGCGGCGCGCAATTCTCAGGACGCGTCGTCACATCGATCCGTATCCGAGGCATGGATCGAGCGTGAAGAGGGCAGTAATGCAGTGCGCACCCCGCGCGAGGGCTAGGCATAGGTGTTGAGAACAGCTGTTGAGAGCAACGTGGGTCTCTGAGAACCCCGACTGGACATCAGTGTGGCACTTGGCTACACTGACCCTTTGCGCTGCCTGTTAGCTGCCTCCTGCCCGTCACCAGGGGCATACCCATCTGAGCACCGACGACCGTCCATCTCTGACCTGGCCATTCATGGCTGATTCGGGAACGGCCTGTTTACGTGTCCACTTGGGACCGGTACGCGCGTAGTGAGTCCGAGCCCTCGGAAGGACCCCCTCTTGGCCGCCTCGCGCAACGCCTCGACCGCGAATACGAACCACGGCGCCAGCACCGCCCCGCTGCGCATCTCTTTTGCAAAGATCAAGGAGCCCCTCGAGGTTCCGAACCTCCTCGCGCTGCAGACCGAGAGCTTTGACTGGCTCCTCGGTAATGCCGCCTGGAAGGCTCGCGTCGAGGCTGCTCTGGACAGTGGACAAGACGTCCCCACCAAGTCCGGCCTGGAGGAAATCTTCGAGGAGATTTCACCGATCGAGGACTTCTCCGGGTCGATGTCGCTTACGTTCCGCGACCACCGCTTCGAGCCCCCGAAGAACTCCATCGAAGAGTGCAAGGAGCGCGACTTCACGTTCGCCGCGCCGCTCTTCGTCACCGCTGAGTTCACCAACAACGAGACCGGCGAGATCAAGTCCCAGACGGTCTTCATGGGCGACTTCCCGCTCATGACCAACAAGGGCACCTTCGTCATCAACGGCACCGAGCGTGTCGTCGTGTCGCAGCTGGTCCGCTCGCCGGGTGTCTACTTCGACTCCTCCATCGACAAGACGTCCGACAAGGACATCTTCTCCTCCAAGATCATCCCTTCCCGGGGTGCCTGGCTGGAGATGGAGATCGACAAGCGCGACATGGTCGGTGTCCGCATCGACCGCAAGCGCAAGCAGTCCGTCACCGTTCTCCTGAAGGCTCTCGGCTGGACCACCGAGCAGATCCTCGAGGAGTTCGGCGAGTACGAGTCCATGCGCGCCACCCTGGAGAAGGACCACACCCAGGGCCAGGACGACGCGCTTCTCGACATCTACCGCAAGCTGCGCCCGGGCGAGCCGCCCACCCGCGAGGCTGCTCAGACGCTGCTCGAGAACCTCTACTTCAACCCGAAGCGCTACGACCTCGCGAAGGTCGGCCGCTACAAGGTGAACAAGAAGCTCGGCGCCGACGAGCCGCTGAACGCCGGCGTGCTCACCAGTGACGACGTCATCGCGACGATCAAGTACCTGGTCAAGCTGCACGCGGGCGAGACCGAGACGGTCGGGGAGTCGGGCCGGGAGATCGTCGTCGAGACCGACGACATCGACCACTTCGGCAACCGTCGTCTGCGTAACGTCGGCGAGCTCATCCAGAACCAGGTCCGTACGGGTCTGGCTCGTATGGAGCGCGTCGTGCGTGAGCGGATGACGACCCAGGACGTCGAGGCCATCACGCCGCAGACCCTGATCAACATCCGGCCGGTCGTCGCCTCCATCAAGGAGTTCTTCGGCACCAGCCAGCTGTCGCAGTTCATGGACCAGAACAACCCGCTGTCGGGTCTCACCCACAAGCGCCGCCTGTCGGCTCTTGGCCCGGGTGGCCTGTCCCGTGAGCGGGCCGGCTTCGAGGTCCGTGACGTGCACCCGTCCCACTACGGACGCATGTGCCCGATCGAGACCCCTGAAGGCCCGAACATCGGTCTGATCGGTTCGCTCGCCTCGTACGGACGCGTCAACGCGTTCGGTTTCATCGAGACGCCGTACCGCAAGGTCGTCGACGGTCAGGTCACGGACGACGTCGACTACATCACGGCCGACGAAGAAGACCGTTACGTCATCGCCCAGGCGAACGCGCTCCTCTCCGAGGAGCTGCGCTTCACCGAGCCGCGCGTCCTGGTCCGCCGTCGTGGCGGAGAGGTCGACTACGTGCCTGGCACGGACGTCGACTACATGGACGTCTCGCCGCGCCAGATGGTGTCCGTCGCCACCGCGATGATCCCCTTCCTGGAGCACGACGACGCCAACCGTGCCCTCATGGGCGCGAACATGATGCGTCAGGCGGTGCCGCTCATCAAGTCCGAGGCGCCGCTCGTCGGCACGGGCATGGAGTACCGCTGCGCCACCGACGCCGGTGACGTGCTCAAGGCGGAGAAGGACGGTGTGGTCCAGGAGGTCTCCGCGGACTACATCACCGTCACGAACGACGACGGCACGTACACCACGTACCGCATCGCCAAGTTCATGCGCTCCAACCAGGGCACCTCGGTCAACCAGAAGGTTGTCGTCTCCGAGGGCGACCGGGTCGTCGCCGAACAGGTACTCGCCGACGGACCGGCCACCGAGAACGGTGAGATGGCCCTCGGCAAGAACCTGCTCGTGGCGTTCATGCCGTGGGAGGGTCACAACTACGAGGACGCGATCATTCTTTCGCAGCGCCTCGTACAGGACGACGTCCTCTCCTCGATTCACATCGAGGAGCACGAGGTCGACGCCCGTGACACCAAGCTCGGCCCGGAGGAGATCACCCGGGACATCCCGAACGTCTCCGAAGAGGTCCTCGCGGACCTCGACGAGCGCGGCATCATCCGTATCGGTGCCGAGGTCACGGCCGGAGACATCCTCGTCGGCAAGGTCACGCCCAAGGGCGAGACCGAGCTGACGCCGGAGGAGCGTCTGCTCCGTGCGATCTTCGGTGAGAAGGCGCGCGAGGTGCGCGACACCTCGCTGAAGGTCCCGCACGGTGAGATCGGCAAGATCATCGGTGTCCGGGTCTTCGACCGCGAAGAGGGCGACGAGCTGCCGCCGGGCGTGAACCAGCTGGTCCGCGTCTACGTCGCGCAGAAGCGCAAGATCACCGATGGTGACAAGCTCGCCGGCCGTCACGGCAACAAGGGCGTCATCTCGAAGATCCTGCCGATCGAGGACATGCCGTTCCTGGAGGACGGCACCCCGGTCGACATCATCCTCAACCCCCTGGGTGTCCCGTCCCGAATGAACCCGGGACAGGTCCTGGAGATCCACCTCGGCTGGCTCGCCAGCCGCGGCTGGGACGTCTCCGGCCTCGGTGACGAGTGGGCCCAGCGCCTGCAGACCATCGGCGCCGACAAGGTCGCCCCGGGCACCAACGTCGCGACCCCGGTCTTCGACGGTGCCCGTGAGGACGAGATCACCGGCCTCTTCAAGGCCACGATCCCGAACCGCGACGGAGACCGGCTGGTCCAGCCCTCGGGCAAGGCCAACCTGTTCGACGGCCGCTCCGGCGAGCCGTTCCCGGAACCGGTCTCGGTCGGTTACATGTACATCCTGAAGCTCCACCACCTCGTCGACGACAAGCTCCACGCTCGTTCGACGGGTCCGTACTCCATGATCACCCAGCAGCCGCTGGGTGGTAAGGCTCAGTTCGGTGGCCAGCGCTTCGGTGAGATGGAGGTGTGGGCGCTTGAGGCTTATGGCGCCGCCTACGCCCTCCAGGAACTGCTGACCATCAAGTCCGACGACGTGACCGGCCGCGTGAAGGTCTACGAGGCCATCGTCAAGGGCGAGAACATCCCCGAGCCCGGCATTCCCGAGTCCTTCAAGGTGCTCATCAAGGAAATGCAGTCGCTCTGCCTCAACGTGGAGGTGCTGTCCTCGGACGGCATGTCCATCGAGATGCGCGACACGGACGAGGACGTCTTCCGCGCTGCGGAAGAGCTCGGTATCGACCTGTCCCGGCGTGAGCCGAGCAGCGTCGAAGAGGTCTGACGGGCCTGGCCGGGGCCTCCTCGTGAGGCCCCGGCCGCCCCGGACCGTTCAGACCATGTTTGACACTCGACCCTGAAAGAGGGATTGACGACAAGTGCTCGACGTCAACTTCTTCGACGAGCTGCGGATCGGCCTTGCCACCGCGGACGACATCCGGACTTGGTCGCACGGCGAAGTGAAGAAGCCGGAGACCATCAACTACCGCACGCTCAAGCCCGAAAAGGACGGACTCTTCTGCGAGAAGATCTTCGGTCCGACCCGGGACTGGGAGTGCTACTGCGGCAAGTACAAGCGTGTCCGATTCAAGGGCATCATCTGTGAGCGCTGCGGCGTCGAGGTCACTCGCGCCAAGGTGCGTCGTGAGCGGATGGGCCACATCGAGCTTGCCGCCCCCGTCACCCACATCTGGTACTTCAAGGGCGTCCCGTCGCGCCTCGGCTACCTGCTTGATCTCGCTCCGAAGGACCTCGAGAAGGTCATCTACTTCGCGGCGTACATGATCACGTTCGTGGACGAGGAGCGCCGTACGCGTGACCTGCCCTCGCTGGAGGCACACGTCTCCGTCGAGCGTCAGCAGGTCGAGAACCGTCGCGACTCCGACCTGGAGAACCGCGCCAAGAAGCTCGAGACCGACCTGGCCGAGCTCGAGGCCGAGGGCGCCAAGGCCGACGTACGCCGCAAGGTGCGCGAAGGTGCCGAGCGCGAGATGAAGCAGCTGCGTGACCGTGCGCAGCGCGAGATCGACCGCCTCGACGAGGTGTGGAGCCGCTTCAAGAACCTCAAGGTCCAGGACCTCGAGGGCGACGAGCTGCTCTACCGCGAGCTGCGTGACCGCTTCGGCACGTACTTCGACGGCTGCATGGGTGCCGCTGCTCTGCAGAAGCGCCTGGAGTCGTTCGACCTCGACGAGGAGGCCGAGCGCCTCCGCGAGATCATCCGTACCGGCAAGGGCCAGAAGAAGACCCGTGCGCTCAAGCGCCTCAAGGTCGTCTCCGCGTTCCTGCAGACCAGCAACAAGCCCAAGGGCATGGTGCTCGACTGCGTGCCGGTCATCCCGCCGGACCTGCGTCCGATGGTGCAGCTGGACGGTGGCCGCTTCGCGACCTCCGACCTGAACGACCTGTACCGCCGTGTGATCAACCGCAACAACCGCCTCAAGCGTCTCCTTGACCTCGGTGCCCCCGAGATCATCGTGAACAACGAGAAGCGGATGCTGCAGGAGGCCGTCGACGCACTGTTCGACAACGGCCGCCGCGGTCGCCCGGTCACCGGTCCCGGTAACCGCCCGCTGAAGTCCCTGAGCGACATGCTCAAGGGCAAGCAGGGGCGTTTCCGTCAGAACCTTCTCGGTAAGCGTGTGGACTACTCCGCGCGTTCCGTGATCGTCGTCGGTCCGCAGCTGAAGCTGCACCAGTGCGGTCTTCCCAAGGCCATGGCGCTGGAGCTCTTCAAGCCGTTCGTGATGAAGCGCCTGGTCGACCTGAACCACGCGCAGAACATCAAGAGCGCCAAGCGCATGGTCGAGCGCGGCCGCACGGTCGTGTACGACGTCCTGGAAGAGGTCATCGCCGAGCACCCGGTTCTGCTGAACCGTGCGCCGACGCTGCACCGCCTCGGCATCCAGGCCTTCGAGCCCCAGCTGGTCGAGGGCAAGGCCATCCAGATCCACCCGCTCGTCTGCACCGCGTTCAACGCGGACTTCGACGGTGACCAGATGGCCGTGCACCTTCCGCTCTCCGCGGAGGCGCAGGCCGAGGCCCGCATCCTGATGCTGTCCTCCAACAACATCCTGAAGCCGGCCGACGGTCGTCCCGTCACCATGCCGACCCAGGACATGGTGCTGGGTCTGTTCTTCCTCACCACCGACGGTGAGCTCCGTGACACCAAGGGCGAGGGCCGCGCGTTCGGCTCCACGGCCGAGGCGATCATGGCGTTCGACTCCGGCGAGCTGGCGCTCCAGTCGCCCGTCGACATCCGCTTCCCGGTGGGCACCATCCCGCCGCGTGGCTGGGTGCCGCCGGTCGCCGAGGAGGGCGAGCCCGAGTACCAGCCGGGTGACACCTTCCGGACGCGGACGACCCTGGGGCGCGCGCTCTTCAACGAGCTGCTGCCCGAGGACTACCCGTTCGTCGACTACTCGGTCGGCAAGAAGCAGCTCTCCGAGATCGTCAACGACCTCGCCGAGCGCTACCCCAAGGTCATCGTGGCGGCGACGCTCGACAACCTGAAGGCGGCGGGCTTCCACTGGGCCACCCGTTCCGGCGTCACCGTCGCCGTTTCGGACATCGTCGTCCCCGAGGCCAAGAAGGCCATCGTCAAGGGCTACGAGGACCAGGACGAGAAGGTCCAGAAGCAGTACGAGCGCGGTCTGATCACCAAGGACGAGCGCACGCAGGAGCTCATCGCGATCTGGACCAAGGCGACCAACGAGGTTGCCGAGGCGATGAACGCGAACTTCCCCAAGACGAACCCCATCTTCATGATGGTTGACTCGGGTGCCCGAGGAAACATGATGCAGATGCGTCAGATCGCCGGTATGCGTGGTCTGGTGTCCAACGCCAAGAACGAGACGATTCCTCGTCCCATCAAGGCGTCCTTCCGTGAGGGCCTCACCGTTCTGGAGTACTTCATCTCCACGCACGGTGCCCGTAAGGGGCTGGCGGACACCGCCCTGCGTACCGCCGACTCGGGTTACCTGACCCGTCGTCTGGTGGACGTCTCGCAGGACGTGATCATTCGCGAGGAGGACTGCGGCACCGACCGCGGCCTCAAGCTGAAGATCGCGGTCAAGGGTGCCGACGGCGTGCTCCGCAAGACGGACGACGTCGAGACCTCGGTGTACGCCCGCATGCTCGCCGAGGACGTCGTCATCGACGGCAAGGTCATCGCGCCTGCCAACGTCGACCTGGGAGACGTCCTGATCGACGCCCTGGTGGGCGCCGGCATCGAGGAGGTCAAGACCCGTTCGGTCCTGACCTGTGAGTCCGCGGTCGGCACCTGTGCCTTCTGCTACGGACGCTCGCTCGCCACCGGCAAGCTGGTCGACATCGGTGAGGCGGTCGGCATCATCGCCGCCCAGTCCATCGGTGAGCCCGGTACCCAGCTGACGATGCGTACCTTCCACACCGGTGGTGTGGCGGGTGACGACATCACGCAGGGTCTGCCGCGTGTCGTCGAGCTCTTCGAGGCGCGTACGCCCAAGGGCGTCGCCCCGATCTCGGAGGCCAAGGGCCGCGTCCGGATCGAGGAGACCGAGAAGACGAAGAAGCTCGTCGTCACCCCGGACGACGGGAGCGAGGAGACGCCGTTCCCGATCTCCAAGCGTGCCCGTCTGCTGGTCGGCGAGGGCGACGCGGTCGAGGTGGGCCAGAAGCTCACCGTCGGTGCGACCAACCCGCACGACGTGCTGCGGATCCTCGGTCAGCGCGCGGTCCAGATCCACCTGGTCGGCGAAGTCCAGAAGGTCTACAACTCGCAGGGCGTGTCGATCCACGACAAGCACATCGAGATCATCATCCGGCAGATGCTCCGCCGTGTGACGATCATCGAGTCCGGCGACGCGGAGCTGCTGCCGGGCGAGCTGGTCGAGCGGTCGAAGTTCGAGGTCGAGAACCGTCGTGTGGTCACCGAGGGCGGTCACCCCGCCTCCGGCCGTCCGCAGCTGATGGGTATCACCAAGGCCTCGCTCGCCACCGAGTCGTGGCTGTCGGCGGCGTCCTTCCAGGAGACGACCAGGGTTCTGACCGACGCGGCGATCAACGCCAAGTCGGACTCCCTGATCGGCCTCAAGGAGAACGTCATCATCGGTAAGCTCATCCCGGCCGGTACGGGTCTGTCCCGCTACCGCAACATCCGGGTCGAGCCGACCGAGGAAGCCAAGGCCGCGATGTACTCGGCCGTCGGCTACGACGACATCGACTACTCGCCGTTCGGCACGGGCTCCGGCCAGGCCGTTCCGCTGGAGGACTACGACTACGGTCCGTACAACCAGTAAGCGAGTCGCTTGAACGACCGGAGGGCGGTCATCCCGTTGCGGGGTGGCCGCCCTCCGGCGTATCCCGGGGGCCGGCGAGCGGCGGCGTACCGTCGTCACGGCCCTCTGCCGGTCCTCTGCGCGGTCGCTGCCGTGAGGTCGGCCGGACGGGGGCCCGGCGGGCGGGGGAGTGGTGCTGTGCCGCTCGTGCGGGACCGCCGAGGCGGGGGCCGGTTGTGCCGGACAGCATTTGTTTTGACCGGAGTCGATGAGGTAGGTACGCTCAAGCCTTGTGCCTGGGGTGTGCCTGGGCTCGGGTGCGTGTCCTCAACCGCATCGCGAGTCCGTAAGTGGCCACCGCAATCTGCGCTTCTCCTGCCTTCGGGCAGGAGCTTGCAGTATTCGACACACCCGACCGCGTGGGTCGGTGTGTTCCAGGTTAGTTTCAACGAACGGCACACAGAAACCGGAGAAGTAGTGCCTACGATCCAGCAGCTGGTCCGGAAGGGCCGGCAGGACAAGGTCGAGAAGAACAAGACGCCCGCGCTCGAGGGTTCGCCCCAGCGGCGTGGCGTCTGCACGCGAGTGTTCACGACCACCCCGAAGAAGCCGAACTCGGCGCTCCGTAAGGTCGCGCGTGTGCGTCTGACCTCCGGTATCGAGGTCACGGCCTACATCCCGGGTGAGGGACACAACCTGCAGGAGCACTCCATCGTGCTCGTGCGTGGTGGCCGTGTGAAGGACCTGCCGGGTGTTCGCTACAAGATCATCCGCGGCTCGCTCGACACCCAGGGTGTCAAGAACCGCAAGCAGGCCCGAAGCCGTTACGGCGCCAAGAAGGAGAAGTAAGAATGCCTCGTAAGGGCCCCGCCCCGAAGCGCCCGGTCATCATCGACCCGGTCTACAGCTCTCCTCTTGTCACCTCGCTGATCAACAAGATCCTCCTCGACGGTAAGCGTTCCACCGCCGAGCGGATCGTGTACGGCGCCATGGAAGGCCTCCGCGAGAAGACCGGCGCTGACCCGGTCATCACGCTGAAGCGCGCGCTTGAGAACGTCAAGCCCTCGCTCGAGGTCAAGTCCCGCCGTGTCGGTGGCGCCACCTACCAGGTGCCGATCGAGGTCAAGCCCGGTCGCGCCGCCACCCTCTCGCTGCGCTGGATCGTGGGTTACTCCCGCGCCCGTCGCGAGAAGACGATGACCGAGCGCCTCATGAACGAGCTGCTCGACGCCTCCAACGGTCTTGGCGCTGCCGTCAAGAAGCGCGAGGACACCCACAAGATGGCCGAGTCGAACAAGGCCTTCGCGCACTACCGCTGGTAGTCGCTTACCCCATCGAGACCGAGAGAAGATTGAGCCTTATGGCCACCACTTCGCTTGACCTGGCCAAGGTCCGCAACATTGGGATCATGGCCCACATCGACGCGGGCAAGACGACCACCACCGAGCGGATCCTCTTCTACACCGGTGTGAGCTACAAGATCGGTGAAGTCCACGATGGCGCTGCCACGATGGACTGGATGGAGCAGGAGCAGGAGCGCGGCATCACGATCACGTCTGCCGCGACGACCTGCCACTGGCCGCTCAATGAAGTCGATCACACGATCAACATCATTGACACC
Organism: Streptomyces finlayi; assembly: GCF_014216315.1. Lineage (NCBI taxonomy): Bacteria > Bacillati > Actinomycetota > Actinomycetes > Kitasatosporales > Streptomycetaceae > Streptomyces > Streptomyces finlayi. Next base: position 3,055,959 of record NZ_CP045702.1, on the reverse strand, counting down.
CCCGGTCACGTCGACTTCACCGTCGAGGTGGAGCGTTCGCTCCGCGTCCTCGACGGTGCCGTCACCGTGTTCGACGGCGTGGCGGGTGTCGAGCCCCAGTCCGAGACTGTCTGGCGTCAGGCGGACCGCTACGGCGTGCCGCGTATCTGCTTCGTCAACAAGCTCGACCGCACCGGTGCTGAGTTCCACCGCTGTGTCGACATGATCATCGACCGCCTCGGTGCGGTTCCGCTGGTCATGCAGCTTCCCATCGGCGCCGAAGCCGACTTCAAGGGCGTCGTCGACCTCGTGACGATGAAGGCCTTTGTCTGGTCGGAAGAGGCCGCCAAGGGCGAGATGTACGACACTGTCGACATCCCGGACACCCACGTCGAGGCGGCCGAGGAGTGGCGCGGCAAGCTGCTCGAGGCCGTCTCCGAGAACGACGACGAGATGATGGAGCTGTACCTGGAGGGCGTCGAGCCTTCCGTGGACCAGCTCTACGCGGCGATCCGCCGTATCACCCTCGCGTCGAAGGGTTCGGCCGACTCCGTCACCGTCACCCCGGTGTTCTGTGGCACGGCGTTCAAGAACAAGGGCGTTCAGCCCCTGCTCGACGCGGTCGTCCGCTACCTGCCTTCGCCCCTGGACGTCGAGGCCATCGAAGGCCACGACGTCAAGGACCCGGAGAAGGTCGTCAAGCGTCAGCCGTCGGACGACGAGCCGTTCTCCGGCCTGGCGTTCAAGATCGCGAGCGACCCGCACCTGGGCAAGCTCACCTTCGTCCGGATCTACTCCGGTCGCCTCGAGGCCGGCACCGCGGTGCTGAACTCGGTCAAGGGCAAGAAGGAGCGCATCGGGAAGATCTACCGTATGCACGCGAACAAGCGTGAGGAGATCCCCTCGGTGGGCGCCGGCGACATCGTCGCCGTCATGGGCCTGAAGCAGACCACCACCGGTGAGACGCTGTGTGACGACAAGAACCCGGTCATCCTGGAGTCCATGGACTTCCCGGCACCGGTCATTCAGGTCGCCATCGAGCCCAAGTCCAAGGGCGACCAGGAGAAGCTGGGTGTCGCCATCCAGCGCCTCTCGGAGGAGGACCCCTCCTTCCAGGTGCACTCCGACGAGGAGACCGGCCAGACCATCATCGGTGGTATGGGCGAGCTTCACCTCGAGGTGCTCGTCGACCGCATGAGGCGTGAATTCCGCGTCGAGGCGAATGTCGGCAAGCCGCAGGTCGCCTACCGCGAGACGATTCGCAAGACCGTCGAGCGCATTGACTACACGCACAAGAAGCAGACTGGTGGAACCGGCCAGTTCGCGAAGGTGCAGATCGCCCTCGAGCCCATCGAGGGTGGCGACTCGTCCTACGAGTTCGTCAACAAGGTCACCGGTGGCCGCATCCCCCGTGAGTACATTCCCTCGGTGGACGCGGGTGCCCAGGAAGCCATGCAGTTCGGCATCCTGGCCGGTTACGAGATGGTCGGCGTCCGCGTCACCCTTCTCGACGGTGGTTACCACGAGGTCGACTCCTCGGAGCTCGCCTTCAAGATCGCCGGTTCGCAGGCGTTCAAGGAGGGTGCCCGCAAGGCGTCCCCCGTGCTTCTCGAGCCGATGATGGCCGTCGAGGTCACCACGCCCGAGGACTACATGGGTGACGTGATCGGCGACCTCAACTCCCGCCGTGGCCAGATTCAGGCCATGGAGGAGCGCAGCGGCGCTCGCGTCGTGAAGGGCCTCGTGCCCCTCTCGGAGATGTTCGGCTACGTCGGAGACCTCCGCAGCAAGACCTCGGGTCGCGCAAGCTACTCGATGCAGTTCGACTCCTACGCCGAGGTTCCGCGGAACGTCGCCGAGGAGATCATCGCGAAGGCCAAGGGCGAGTAACTCCCCCGAGTTGACGCTTTAGGCTTATCACCGGAGTCCGGTGGGGCATGCGAAGCGGCGCGAGAGCGCCGCGCCGCATGTCCCCGGGCCCCGGCATCCCAGCAAAGATCACCTGGCGCCGATGAAGCAAGGCGTACAGAACCACTCAGGAGGACCCCAGTGGCGAAGGCAAAGTTCGAGCGGACTAAGCCGCACGTCAACATCGGCACCATCGGTCACATCGACCACGGTAAGACGACCCTCACGGCCGCCATTACCAAGGTGCTGCACGACGCGTTCCCCGACCTGAACGAGGCCTCGGCCTTCGACCAGATCGACAAGGCTCCCGAAGAGCGTCAGCGCGGTATCACGATCTCGATCGCGCACGTGGAGTACCAGACGGAGTCGCGTCACTACGCGCACGTCGACTGCCCCGGGCACGCCGACTACATCAAGAACATGATCACGGGTGCGGCGCAGATGGACGGCGCCATCCTCGTGGTCGCGGCCACCGACGGCCCGATGCCGCAGACCAAGGAGCACGTGCTCCTGGCCCGCCAGGTCGGCGTCCCCTACATCGTCGTCGCGCTGAACAAGGCCGACATGGTGGACGACGAGGAGATCCTGGAGCTCGTCGAGCTCGAGGTTCGTGAGCTCCTCTCCGAGTACGAGTTCCCGGGCGACGACCTTCCGGTCGTCAAGGTCTCGGCGCTCAAGGCTCTTGAGGGTGACAAGGAGTGGGGCCAGACCGTCCTCGACCTGATGAAGGCCGTCGACGAGTCCATCCCGCAGCCCGAGCGTGACGTCGAGAAGCCGTTCCTCATGCCGATCGAGGACGTCTTCACGATCACCGGTCGTGGCACCGTCGTCACCGGTCGTATCGAGCGTGGTGTCCTCAAGGTCAACGAGACCGTCGACATCGTCGGTATCAAGACCGAGAAGGTCACCACCACGGTCACCGGTATCGAGATGTTCCGCAAGCTGCTCGACGAGGGCCAGGCCGGTGAGAACGTCGGTCTGCTTCTTCGTGGCATCAAGCGCGAGGACGTCGAGCGCGGCCAGGTCATCATCAAGCCGGGTTCGGTCACGCCGCACACCGAGTTCGTGGCGCAGTCCTACATCCTGTCGAAGGACGAGGGTGGCCGTCACACCCCGTTCTTCAACAACTACCGCCCGCAGTTCTACTTCCGTACCACGGACGTAACGGGCGTTGTGACCCTTCCCGAGGGCACCGAGATGGTCATGCCGGGCGACAACACCCTCATGAACGTCTCGCTGATCCAGCCCGTCGCCATGGAAGAGGGCCTGAAGTTCGCCATCCGTGAGGGTGGCCGGACCGTGGGCGCCGGCCAGGTCACCCAGATCGTCAAGTAGTCACTTGACCGTCTGACCTGGTCGCTCCGCACAAGAGCACCAAGAGGGGCCCCGGCCCGCCGCGCAAGCGGTGGACCGGGGCCCCTCTTGCGTGTGCCCGGTCCCTAGGTCCAGGGCGCGGCGTCCGGGCCCAGACCCACCACGCCCGGCCGTCCTTCGGCGTCGAGGTGGAGCGCGGCGCCGTCGAGGGCCGCGGGCCCCCGCGTGCGTACGTGAAGCCCTCGGTCCGTACGGAGCTGGACCAGGCCTTCCTCGGTGCGACCGAGCAGGACGGTGCCGTACGGGGAGGCCGCTGCGGTGAGGGGCCCGTACCCGCGGAAGTCCCCGCGCTCCACGGCGGCGCCCGACGAGTCCACCGCGGTCAGTCCGGAGTCGGCCTCCGCCCGGTAGAACACCTCCACGGTCCCGTCGGCGGCGGTGAGCGCCGTCGGCGCCACACCGGGTCCCAGCGCCCGGTCGAGCTGGGTGCGGGCGGTCAGCGGGTCGCCGGGCGCGTCCTGCGTCCAGTGGTGCACCGCGTGATGGCCCGCAGCGAAGACATGGACGCGGCCGGCCCCGTCGACGGCGGTCCCGAACCCGTCCTGCACCGGCCCGCCGCCGGTGTCCCGCCAGCCGCTCCACCGTCCGGAGGCGTTCCGCACCCGCGTACTGACCCCGCCCTCGGCGTTCCGTACGAAGAGGTGGACCTGACCGTCCGGGGCGGCGACGGCCACCGGTATGCCGATCCGGCGTCCGTGGTCGTGCCCCCCGGCCGGATTGCCGAGGCCGCGCCAGGCACGGAACCCGCCGCCGGGGGAGCGCTGTTCGAGGAGCACGATCTCGCGCTCGTTGTCGCTGCCGTGCCCGCCGAGCGCGGAGAAGCGCAGCCCGAACAGCAGCTGTCGTCCGTCGGCGAGCGCCGCCGTGCCGAGCACGGGGGCGAGCGGGCCGCCGCCGAGGTCGTCCGGCCCCAGCCAGACGCCGCTGCCGGGGGCGCTCTCGCGCCATCGGACGCCCGCGGAGACTTCGGACAGTAGCGGGGGAGAAGGGCTCCCCCGCTACTGTCCGCGAACCTGGCCGGTCAGTGCCCCTCGGCGAAGACCTCTTCGGTGGTGGTGGCCGTGGCGGCGTGTTGGAGCCACTGGTTCAGCAGGCGGGGGTCGGTGCAGGTGGTGATCTTCTGCCGGAGCTCGTCGGTGAGGGCGATGCCGCGTGCTTCGAGGATCAGCAGGAGGCCTTCGGCTCGGCCTTCGGTTCGGCCTTCGGTTCGGCCTTCGTCCCGGATTTCTTCCGACATGAAGGACTTGTAGAAAGAGGTGTCCACGGCCACCAGGTTCCTCCACTGTTGTGCGGCCGGGCGGGTGCCCAGGCCCTGTGCGGTGAGTTCGACGATGGGGTCGGCGATGGTTTCGGGTGCGTCACGCAGTGCGGCGGAGAGCGTTTTCAGTATGGCACCGACGTCTGGATCGTCGGCGTGTGTGATGGCGGCGAGAGTGGCGAGTGCGAGGTCCTTGCGGGCCTCGGCGACGTTCTTGATGACGGGCATGTTGTGCGGGCCGGCGACGAGTGGGTTGAGGGTGAGTGTCTGCCATTGGCGGAGGCCGATGGTGATGGGGCGCGCGGCCCATTGGGCGGTGGCGTGGTCCTGGCAGACGACCAGGAGCAGGACGGGCAGGGCGCCGTATCTGTTGTGGAGATAGCTGACGTAGTAGGGCCAGCTCGCGGTCTTGCGTGGGTCCTTCTTGCCTTGGGCCTCGATGGCGAGGAGGAAGGGGCCGTCGTACTGGGTGTCGATGCGCAGGAGGGTGTCGACACGGCGTTCGACGGGGCTGTTCTCTGTGAGGTCGGTGGGAAGGACGGTGGCTGAGGTGGGCGGCGGGATGTTGACGCCGAGGACTTCGGATACGCGGGAGAAGAGGCCGGGGTACTCCTGGAAGATGCGGTGCATTGCTTCGTGGGGCGAGCTGACCATGTGGGTCCGTTCGGGGTGAGGGCGGCCGTGGCTGTCAGGCTGCGGCTGTGTGCGGGTCCTGGTGCGCGTCGACTCGGCAGCCGCGGCAGTGTCCTGGGGCGGTGGCGCGGAAGGCGCGGTCGCACGTGTCGCAGTTCTGGAGCGGGATGACGATGACCTTGCGGCGGGGCGGGGTGAGGTCCGCGGTGCCGGGGAGTGGGGGTGGCAGGAGCGTGGTGATGCGGCTGCGGACGAACTTCGCCGGGTGTTTGACGGGGGTCGGGAGGTCGCTGGTGAGCGCGTGGCGGATGGTGTCGGGATGGGCGTCGCGTTCGAGCCAGGCGGCGACGCCAGGGGCGAGTGTCTCGATTTCCGTCTCGGGGAGGGTGAGTTGGGGCGAGCTGCGGCGGAGGTCGGCGAGGAGCGCTGTGGCGGCCCGGTGGAGCTCCTCGGTGGGTGCGTGGGGATGGGGGAGCGGCGGGGGCTGTTTCCTCGGGGCCGTGGGTGCCGGTAGGTAGACGGGGGCTGCCGGAGGCAGGGGTTCCGGGGCGGTGGTCGGGGCGGCTGCGTCGCGTGGCGGCGCGGGTGGCGGGACGGTGAGGGGGGCTGGGGGCTCGCTGCGGCGGGGCCGGGGGCGCGGCAGCGGTTGTGGCGCGAGAGCGATGGCGCCGGGTTGGTTGTAGGAGACCGTGCGCGTGACCATGCGGCCGTCGGGGAGGCGCACGCGGCTGCGGTGGAGATAGCCGGTGGCTTCCAGTTCGCGCAGGGCGGCGGCGATGCGGGCTTCGCTCTCCGGGAAGCGGGCGGTGAGTACCTTGATGCTGACCTTGGCCCCGGCGGGCAGGGACTGGATGTGTACGGCGAGCCCGATCGCGGTGAGGGAGAGGCCGCGGTGCTGGGCGAGGTGGTTGCCGATGACCGTGAAGCCGGAGATGTGGCGGACGTTGACGTGGAGGACGCCGGATGTCGGCGTGACGTCGGTCTGGGTGCCGGGGGAGCCGGGCTGGGCGCACGGGGGCGCGATAACCTGCGGGGTATCCATCGGGAAGGTGCTTCTTCCTCGTGGTCAGGCCCCCGGCCGGGATTCGCAGTCCCGGCGGGGGCCGTCTCGTGTCTGTGGTTGTCGCGGCGAGCATATGCCAGCCAACCCGGCCCGAATCCAGCCCTGTTGCGATATGTCACCCGTGCGAGTGATGCAGGTCAGGGCGGGGGTGGGGTGGGGTTTGGTTGGGTTGTTTCCCGAGTTCTTTAAAAGCCTTTAGACGTCGTGGGTGGCCGCGTCGCGGGTCACCGGGCCGTGGCCGACCGGGTCGTGGGTGTCCGCGACCCGGTGGAGTCGGTCACGGTGCGAGGTCGAGCTCCGCCCAGACCGTTTTACGGGGGACCGGGCCCGGAATGACGCCCCAGCGGTCGGCGAGGGCCTCGACGATGAGCAGGCCGCGCCCGCCCTCCGCGTGTGGGTCGGGGGCCGTTGCGACGGGCAGGCGGTCACCCCGGGCGTCGGTGACCTCGATGCGCAGTCGGCTGTCCTCGCGGACGGTGAGGCGCAGTCGGAAGTCCCGGCCTGATACCCGTCCGTGGACCGAGGCGTTGGTGGTGAGCTCCGCGACGATGTGCGCGGCCGACTCCGAGGGCAGTCCCCAGAGGTCGAGATGGGCCACGGCGAGGAGTCGGGCCAGCCGGGCGCCTCGGCGGGTGGGGGAGAGCAGCACCGTGAACGTGCGTTCGGTGGTGCGGAGTTGGGGGGTGGCGGCTTGTTGGTTCACATCATTCAGCGTGGCCGGGCCTGCGTACCGTGCCCAGTGACTGAGCCCTTGCGTACGGTGACTGTCCCGGGCTTGTCCAGTGCTGTCCCGGCTGTCCGGAGTGACGTGCGGGGAACAGACGCGGTTGAGGAAGAACGGCACGCACGTCGGAAGTGGGGCACGGATGAGTGTGGACGGGATCGGTACGGAGCGGAATGGCGTCGGCGGGGCGGACGAGCCCGGCTGGGACGTCGATCCCGAGGACGAGTCGGGCGTCGCGGTGGTCGCCGCCGTGGGGCGCCAGATCAAGGCCTGGCGGGAGGCGGCCGGGATGCGGGCCGGTGAGCTCGGGGTGGCGATCGGGTACGGGGAGGACCTGGTCTACAAGGTGGAGGGCGGGCGGCGGATCCCTCGGCCGGAGTTCCTGGACAAGGTGGACGAGGTGTGCGGCGCGGGCGGGAAGATCGCTGCGATGAAGCAGGATCTGGCAGCGGTCCGGTACCCGAAGAAGGTGCGGGACCTGGCGGGCGTGGAAGCGAGGTCGGTCGAGATCGCGGCCTATGTGGCGCATGGTCTGCACGGGCTGTTGCAGACCCCGGGTCATGCGCGGGCGCTGTTTGAGGCTAGGCAGCCCCCGTACTCGCAGGACGAGGTGGAACGGATGGTGGCCGCACGTGTGGCCCGACAAGCGATCTTCGAGAGGGCGCCTGCACCTGCCCTCAGTTTCGTCCAGGAGGAGTCATCACTCAGGCGACCCATTGGGGGCCTACTGGAGTGGCGACGACAGCTCGAGCGGTTGCTGGAAATCGGGCAGTTCCGGAATGTGACCCTCCAGGTGATGCCTACGCATCGAGAGGCGCATCCTGGGATGGACGGTGACATCGACGTGCTGAAGTTCAAGGACGGTACAGCGGTGGGACGTTCCCACGGGGCGTTCAACGGGCGTCGCGTGACCGACGCGAAGCAACTCCGTATCCTCGAACTGCGGTATGGCATCATCCGGGCCGAGGCTCTCAGGCCCCGGGAGACTCTGGCCCTCATCGAGCAAGTGCTGGGAGAGACATGATCCGCAGGACTTCCGCGCAAGACGTTTCTGGGTTGGCCTGGTTCAAGAGCAGCTACAGCAGCAACGGCAACGAAGGCGACTGTGTCGAGGTGGCGGCGGCCCTCGGCTCGGTACACGTGCGCGACTCCAAGAACGCGCAGGGGGCGAGGCTCGCCTTCGCACCAGGGGCATGGGCGGGCTTCGTCCCGTACGCCGCCGGACGCTGATCCTGAAACGTGGTCGCGCCCCCGCTCCTCCTTGTCAGTGAGTGCGGGCGGGGTCTTCGGAGGAGACCGCGGAGGGTCACCTCGGTGACGACCCGGGAACGATTTCGTACGGGGACGAGCCGGCCGTGAGCCGCCGGGGAAGGCGAACGGGGCCTGTCCATGTGTGCCCGCGTTTGACCATCCGACCACGGGGGGTAAGATCCCCGGCCCGATTGGCCAGGCTCGCGCCCCGTATGGCACACTGACCAGGTTGCTCGGTTGAGTGTCAATGTTGCGCGCCTCCCGCCGGGAGGACCGGAAGCGAGTCCCACGGTACTCGTCGACCCCATGCGGGTCGGACGTACGGGAATCTTTCGGGAAGTTCAGCAGGGCGCCGGCCAGGCACCCGGTGGGTGTTCCGCCCCCGGTTCGCGAGGTCTGTGGGCCCGCACCCCCTTGGTTGGGATTTCCTTCGGGAGATTTTCGTAGAGGGGATGCGACACGCCCGACCGCGTGGGTCGGAGACGGAGTTCCGAGAACCCCCGGGTTCCAGAGCGTTATGAGAGACAGGACTACTAGTAGCCATGGCGGGACAGAAGATCCGCATCCGGCTCAAGGCCTACGACCACGAGGTCATCGACTCCTCGGCGAAGAAGATCGTCGAGACGGTGACCCGCACTGGTGCGTCGGTCGCAGGCCCGGTGCCGCTGCCCACTGAGAAGAACGTGTACTGCGTCATCAAGTCGCCGCACAAGTACAAGGACTCTCGCGAGCACTTCGAGATGCGCACGCACAAGCGCCTCATCGACATTCTCGACCCCACGCCGAAGACGGTTGACTCGCTGATGCGCCTCGACCTGCCGGCTGGCGTCGACATCGAGATCAAGCTCTGAGGGGACGGGCCGAGATGAGCAAGAGCATCAAGGGCGTCCTGGGCGAGAAGCTCGGCATGACCCAGGTCTGGGACGAGAACAACCGGGTTGTCCCGGTGACCGTCGTCAAGGCCGGGCCGTGCGTCGTGACGCAGGTTCGTACGAACGACAGCGACGGCTACGAGTCGGTCCAGATCGCCTTCGGCGAGATCGACCCGCGCAAGGTGAACAAGCCCCTCAAGGGTCACTTCGCCAAGGCCGACGTGACCCCGCGCCGCCACCTGGTGGAGCTCCGCACCCCTGACTCCAGCGAGTACACGCTGGGCCAGGAGATCACTGCCGAGGTGTTCGAGTCCGGCGTCAAGGTTGACGTCACGGGCAAGAGCAAGGGCAAGGGCTTCGCCGGTGTCATGAAGCGTCACAACTTCAAGGGTCTCGGCGCCGGTCACGGCGTCCAGCGCAAGCACCGTTCCCCCGGTTCGATCGGTGGCTGCGCCACCCCTGGGCGTGTCTTCAAGGGCATGCGCATGGCCGGCCGGATGGGTAACGAGCGCGTCACCACCCAGAACCTGACCATCCACGCGGTTGACGCGGAGAAGGGTCTGCTGCTCATCAAGGGCGCAGTCCCCGGTCCGAACGGCGGCCTCGTCCTGGTCCGTACCGCGGCCAAGGGGGCTTGAGGTAATGAGCACCATTGACATCCTTTCGCCGGCAGGCGACAAGGCCGGTACCGTCGAGCTCCCCGCGGAGATCTTCGACGCGAAGACCAGCGTTCCGCTGATCCACCAGGTCGTTGTCGCACAGCTGGCAGCTGCCCGTCAGGGCACGCACTCGACCAAGCGCCGCGGTGAAGTCCGTGGTGGTGGCCGTAAGCCTTACCGCCAGAAGGGCACCGGCCGCGCCCGCCAGGGTTCGACCCGTGCGCCGCAGTTCGTGGGCGGTGGCGTCGTCCACGGCCCGAAGCCGCGCGACTACTCGCAGCGCACCCCGAAGAAGATGAAGGCCGCCGCTCTCCGCGGTGCCCTCTCCGACCGGGCGCGTCACTCCCGCATCCACGTCGTCACCGGCGTGGTCGAGGGTGGAGTTTCCACGAAGGCCGCGAAGACGCTGCTCGGCAAGATCTCGGAGCGTGCGAACGTGCTCCTGGTCGTCGACCGCGCCGACGAGGCCGCGTGGCTGTCCGCACGCAACCTGCCCCAGGTGCACATCCTGGAGCCGGGCCAGCTGAACACGTACGACGTGATCGTCTCTGACGACGTGGTCTTCACTCAGGCCGCTTTCGAGTCCTTCGTGTCTGGCCCCCAGACCGCTGAGACCGAAGGGAGCGACGCCTGATGAGCGAGGCGACCGTTACCAGCACCATCACGAGCAAGACCTACTCGGACCCGCGTGACGTTCTCGTCAAGCCGGTTGTCTCCGAGAAGAGCTACGCGCTGCTCGACGAGAACAAGTACACGTTCATCGTCGCGCCCGGCTCCAACAAGACCCAGATCAAGCAGGCCGTGGAAGCGGTCTTCTCGGTCAAGGTCACCGGGGTCAACACGATCAACCGGCAGGGTAAGCGCAAGCGCACCAAGACCGGCTTCGGCAAGCGCGCTGACACCAAGCGCGCCATCGTGACCCTTGCCGAGGGCGACCGTATCGACATCTTCGGCGGTCCGACCGCCTAACGGCGGTCTGGATCGTCCGGAATCGGACGAGGACTGAGAAATGGGAATCCGCAAGTACAAGCCGACGACCCCGGGCCGTCGTGGCTCCAGCGTCGCCGACTTTGTCGAGATCACGCGGTCCACGCCGGAGAAGTCGCTGGTCCGCCCCCTGCACAGCAAGGGCGGCCGTAACAACGCCGGTCGGATCACTGTTCGCCACCAGGGTGGCGGACACAAGCGCGCCTACCGTGTGATCGACTTCCGTCGTCACGACAAGGACGGCGTGCCGGCCAAGGTCGCGCACATCGAGTACGACCCGAACCGCACCGCGCGCATCGCGCTGCTGCACTACGCGGACGGCGAGAAGCGTTACATCGTCGCCCCGCGTGGCCTGTCGCAGGGTGACCGTGTCGAGAACGGTCCGGCCGCAGACATCAAGCCGGGCAACAACCTCGCGCTGCGCAACATCCCGGTCGGTACGACCATCCACGCCATCGAGCTTCGGCCCGGCGGCGGCGCGAAGTTCGCCCGTTCCGCGGGTACTTCCGTGCAGCTGCTGGCGAAGGAGGGCACCATGGCCCACCTTCGTATGCCGTCCGGAGAGATCCGGCTGGTCGACGCCCGCTGCCGCGCCACCATTGGTGAGGTCGGCAACGCCGAGCAGTCGAACATCAACTGGGGCAAGGCCGGCCGTATGCGCTGGAAGGGCGTTCGCCCGACCGTCCGCGGTGTCGCGATGAACCCGGTTGACCACCCGCACGGTGGTGGTGAAGGCAAGACCTCCGGTGGACGTCACCCGGTCTCGCCGTGGGGTCAGAAGGAGGGTCGTACTCGCTCGCCGAAGAAGGCATCGAGCAAGTACATCGTCCGCCGCCGCAAGACGAACAAGAAGCGCTAGGAGCGGGTTTAGATGCCGCGCAGTCTCAAGAAGGGGCCCTTCGTCGACGGCCACCTCATCAAGAAGGTGGACGTACAGAACGACGCAGGTACCAAGAACGTCATCAAGACCTGGTCCCGTCGCTCGATGATCGTCCCGGCCATGCTGGGTCACACCATCGCGGTGCACAACGGCAAGATCCATGTCCCGGTGTTCGTCACCGAGTCGATGGTCGGCCACAAGCTCGGCGAGTTCTCGCCGACTCGCACCTTCCGCGGCCACGTCAAGGACGACCGGAAGTCGAAGCGCCGCTAGCGCGGGGTGGAAACGACTATGACTAACACCGAAGGGACAACCATGGAAGCCAGGGCCCAGGCGCGGTACATCCGCGTCACGCCCATGAAGGCCCGCCGAGTGGTGGACCTCATCCGTGGCATGGATGCCACGGAGGCTCAGGCGGTCCTGCGTTTCGCCCCGCAGGCCGCGAGCGTGCCGGTTGGCAAGGTGCTTGACAGCGCCATTGCCAACGCTGCACACAACTACGACCACCCTGACGCCTCTTCGCTGGTCATCAGCGAGGCGTACGTGGACGAGGGCCCGACCCTGAAGCGGTTCCGACCGCGTGCTCAGGGCCGTGCCTACCGGATCCGTAAGCGGACCAGCCACATCACCGTGGTCGTCAGCAGCAAGGAAGGAACCCGGTAATGGGCCAGAAGGTTAACCCGCATGGGTTCCGGCTCGGCATTACCACGGACTTCAAGTCCCGTTGGTACGCCGACAAGCTGTACGCGGACTACGTCAAGGAAGACGTTGCCATTCGTCGCATGATGACGAAGGGCATGGAGCGTGCCGGTATCTCGAAGGTTGAGATCGAGCGCACCCGCGACCGCGTCCGTGTCGACATCCACACCGCCCGCCCGGGCATCGTCATCGGTCGCCGTGGCGCCGAGGCCGACCGCATCCGTGGCGAGCTGGAGAAGCTGACCGGCAAGCAGGTCCAGCTGAACATCCTCGAGGTCAAGAACCCCGAGGTGGACGCTCAGCTGGTGGCCCAGGCCGTCGCCGAGCAGCTCTCCTCCCGTGTCTCCTTCCGTCGTGCGATGCGTAAGAGCATGCAGAGCACGATGAAGGCCGGCGCCAAGGGCATCAAGATCCAGTGCGGCGGTCGCCTCGGCGGCGCCGAGATGTCCCGCTCGGAGTTCTACCGCGAGGGCCGCGTGCCCCTGCACACGCTCCGCGCGAACGTGGACTACGGCTTCTTCGAGGCCAAGACGACCTTCGGCCGTATCGGCGTGAAGGTCTGGATCTACAAGGGCGACGTCAAGAACATCGCCGAGGTCCGCGCCGAGAACGCCGCAGCCCGTGCCGGCAACCGTCCGGCCCGTGGCGCTGAGCGCCCCGCCGGCCGCGGTGGCCGCAGTGGCAGCGGTGGTGGCGGCGAGCGTGGCGGTCGCGGAGGCCGCAAGCCGCAGCAGTCCGCGCCGGCAGCGGAGGCCCCCAAGGCCGACGCTCCCGTCGCCGCTGCTCCGGCTGAGAGCACCGGAACGGAGGCCTGACCGAAATGCTGATCCCCCGTAGGGTCAAGCACCGCAAGCAGCACCACCCGAAGCGCAGCGGAATGTCCAAGGGTGGCACGCAGGTTGCGTTCGGCGAGTACGGCATCCAGGCGCTGTCCCCGGCGTACGTGACGAACCGCCAGATCGAGGCAGCTCGTATCGCGATGACCCGCCACATCAAGCGTGGCGGGAAGGTCTGGATCAACATTTATCCGGACCGCCCCCTGACGAAGAAGCCTGCCGAGACCCGCATGGGTTCCGGTAAGGGTTCTCCCGAGTGGTGGATCGCGAACGTCAAGCCGGGTCGCGTGATGTTCGAGCTGTCCTACCCGAACGAGAAGATTGCTCGTGAGGCGCTTACCCGCGCTGCTCACAAGCTTCCGATGAAGTGCCGGATCGTTCGGCGCGAGGCAGGTGAGTCGTGATGTCGGCCGGTACCAAGGCGTCCGAGCTGCGCGAACTGGGCAACGAGGAGCTCCTCAACAAGCTCCGCGAGGCCAAGGAAGAGCTGTTCAACCTCCGCTTCCAGGCGGCGACGGGCCAGCTCGAGAACCACGGTCGGCTCAAGTCCGTCCGTAAGGACATCGCCCGGATCTACACCCTGATGCGCGAGCGCGAGCTCGGCATCGAGACGGTGGAGAGCGTCTGATGAGCGAGAAGAATGTGACTGAGACGACTGAGCAGCGCGGTTTCCGCAAGACCCGTGAGGGTCTCGTCGTCAGCGACAAGATGGACAAGACCGTCGTCGTCGCTGTCGAGGACCGCGTCAAGCACGCGCTGTACGGCAAGGTCATCCGCCGTACGAACAAGCTCAAGGCCCACGACGAGCAGAACTCTGCCGGCGTCGGCGACCGTGTGATCATCATGGAGACGCGGCCGCTGTCCGCGTCGAAGCGGTGGCGCATCGTCGAGATCCTCGAGAAGGCCAAGTAATCCCTGAGGGGGTTTCCCCTCAGGACAGTTCCGCCAGGCTCGGTGGGGGTCCGCTCCGTAACGGAGTGACCCCCGCCGGGAACCGGCAGACGATCAGGAGATAGACGTGATCCAGCAGGAGTCGCGACTTCGTGTCGCCGACAACACGGGTGCGAAGGAAATTCTCACCATCCGTGTTCTCGGTGGCTCGGGTCGCCGCTACGCGGGCATCGGTGACGTCATCGTCGCCACCGTCAAGGATGCGATCCCCGGTGGCAACGTGAAGAAGGGTGACGTCGTCAAGGCCGTCATCGTTCGCACCGTCAAGGAGCGTCGTCGTCAGGATGGCTCGTACATCCGCTTCGACGAGAACGCTGCCGTCATTCTGAAGAACGACGGCGACCCCCGCGGCACCCGTATCTTCGGCCCGGTGGGCCGTGAGCTGCGCGAGAAGAAGTTCATGAAGATCATCTCGCTCGCGCCGGAGGTGCTGTAAGCATGAAGATCAAGAAGGGCGACCTGGTTCAGGTCATCACCGGTAAGGACAAGGGCAAGCAGGGCAAGGTCATCGTTGCCTACCCTGCTCAGGACCGCGTCCTCGTCGAGGGTGTCAACCGGGTCAAGAAGCACACGAAGGCCGGTCAGACCGCTCGCGGTTCGCAGACCGGTGGCATTGTGACGACCGAGGCTCCCGTCCACGTCAGCAACGTGCAGCTGGTTGTTGAGAAGGACGGCAACAAGGTCGTTACTCGCGTCGGTTACCGCTTTGACGACGAGGGCAACAAGATCCGTGTTGCCAAGCGCACCGGTGAGGACATCTGATGACTACCACCACAGCGCCGCGTCTCAAGACGCGCTACCGCGAGGAAATCGCCGGCAAGCTGCGTGAGGAGTTCTCCTTCGAGAACGTCATGCAGGTTCCCGGTCTGGTCAAGATCGTGGTCAACATGGGTGTGGGCGACGCCGCCCGCGACTCCAAGCTGATCGACGGGGCCGTCAAGGACCTCACCACGATCACCGGTCAGAAGCCGGCCGTCACCAAGGCCCGCAAGTCGATCGCGCAGTTCAAGCTGCGCGAGGGGCAGCCGATCGGCTGCCACGTCACCCTTCGTGGTGACCGCATGTGGGAGTTCCTGGACCGTACGCTGTCGCTCGCGCTTCCGCGTATCCGTGACTTCCGCGGCCTGTCGCCGAAGCAGTTCGACGGCCGTGGCAACTACACCTTCGGTCTCACGGAGCAGGTCATGTTCCACGAGATCGACCAGGACAAGATCGACCGGGTCCGGGGCATGGACATCACCGTGGTCACCACGGCGACCAACGACGACGAGGGTCGTGCCCTCCTTCGTCACCTCGGCTTCCCGTTCAAGGAGAACTGACCGTGGCGAAGAAGGCTCTGATCGCTAAGGCCGCCCGCAAGCCGAAGTTCGGCGTGCGCGGGTACACCCGCTGCCAGCGCTGCGGCCGGCCCCACTCCGTCTACCGCAAGTTCGGCCTGTGCCGCGTGTGCCTTCGTGAGATGGCTCACCGTGGCGAGCTGCCGGGCGTGACCAAGAGCTCCTGGTAATTCTCCTTCGCCCTTTGGGCGTTGGGAATACCCGGAGACTCTCGGTAAGTATCTGGTCGGCAGGAGCCCCGCCTTACATGCCGTAGGCTTGTGGGGTTGGGCGCCTGCCGCCCTAGACCGACTTACTACGCCGTAGGTCCCCGCACCGCACCCGTCCCGCCACTGAGTGGGGAGAGGGATGGCGCATACAGGAAACCCCGGCGAGAGAGGCCGAAGGCCAACTCATGACCATGACTGATCCCATCGCAGACATGCTCACTCGTCTGCGCAACGCGAACTCGGCGTATCACGACGATGTCGCAATGCCGCACAGCAAGATCAAGTCGCACATCGCGGAGATCCTCCAGCAGGAGGGCTTCATCACCGGCTGGAAGGTCGAGGACGCCGAGGTCGGCAAGAGCCTCGTTCTCGAGCTGAAGTTCGGCCCGAACCGCGAGCGCTCGATCGCCGGCATCAAGCGGATTTCGAAGCCGGGTCTGCGTGTATACGCAAAGTCCACCAATCTGCCGAAGGTTCTCGGCGGCCTGGGCGTGGCGATCATCTCCACGTCCCACGGTCTCCTGACCGGCCAGCAGGCCAGCAAGAAGGGCGTAGGTGGGGAAGTCCTCGCCTACGTCTGGTAGTCGGGAACGGAGGAATAGCTCATGTCGCGAATCGGCAAGCTCCCCATCCAGGTTCCCGCCGGTGTGGACGTCACCATCGATGGCCGCACGGTAGCGGTGAAGGGCCCCAAGGGCACCCTCTCGCACACCGTCGCCGCGCCGATCGAGGTCACCAAGGGTGAGGACGGCGTGCTCAGCGTCGTCCGCCCTAACGACGAGCGTCAGAACAAGGCCCTTCACGGCCTGTCCCGCACGCTGGTGGCGAACATGATCACCGGCGTGACCGCGGGATACAGCAAGGCGCTCGAGATCAGCGGTGTCGGTTACCGAGTTCAGGCGAAGGGCTCCAACCTGGAGTTCGCCCTGGGCTACAGCCACCCGATCCTCATCGAGGCCCCTGAAGGCATCACCTTCAAGGTCGAGTCGCCCACGAAGTTCAGTGTCGAGGGCATCGACAAGCAGAAGGTCGGCGAGGTCTCCGCGAAGATCCGCAAGCTGCGGAAGCCGGACCCGTACAAGGCCAAGGGCGTCAAGTACGCCGGCGAGGTTGTCCGCCGCAAGGTCGGAAAGGCGGGTAAGTAAGCCATGGCATACGGTGTAAAGATCGCCAAGGGTGACGCCTACAAGCGTGCCGCCCTCAAGCGCCGCCACATCCGCGTCCGCAAGCACATCTCCGGTTCGCCGGAGCGGCCGCGCCTGGTTGTGACGCGTTCCAACCGCCACATGGTGGCTCAGGTCATCGACGACGTGGCGGGCCACACGCTCGCCTCGGCATCGACCCTGGACGCCTCCATCCGTGGTGGCGAGGGTGACAAGAGCGCCCTGGCCAAGCAGGTCGGGGCCCTGGTCGCCGAGCGCGCCAAGGCCGCAGGCGTCGAGGCCGTCGTGTTTGACCGCGGTGGTAACCAGTACGCCGGGCGGATTGCCGCTCTGGCTGACGCCGCCCGTGAAGCCGGGCTGAAGTTCTAAGCCCCGGTTCCTACGCACAGCGGACGTAACAGAGAGAGGTAATTCCAATGGCTGGACCCCAGCGCCGCGGAAGCGGTGCCGGTGGCGGCGAGCGGCGGGACCGGAAGGGCCGTGACGGTGGCCCTGCCGCCGAGAAGACCGCGTACGTCGAGCGCGTCGTCGCGATCAACCGCGTCGCCAAGGTTGTGAAGGGTGGTCGTCGCTTCAGCTTTACCGCGCTTGTCGTGGTAGGCGATGGTGACGGCACCGTCGGTGTCGGATACGGCAAGGCCAAGGAAGTTCCCGCGGCCATCGCCAAGGGCGTTGAAGAGGCCAAGAAGAGCTTCTTCAAGGTTCCGCGTATCCAGGGCACCATCCCTCACCCGATCCAGGGCGAGAAGGCTGCGGGCGTCGTTCTGCTCAAGCCTGCTTCCCCCGGTACCGGTGTGATCGCGGGTGGCCCGGTGCGCGCCGTTCTGGAGTGCGCCGGCGTTCACGACATCCTGTCGAAGTCGCTCGGTTCTTCGAACCCGATCAACATCGTGCATGCGACCGTGGCGGCCCTTCAGGGCCTGCAGCGTCCCGAGGAGATCGCGGCTCGCCGTGGTCTGCCCCTCGAGGACGTCGCCCCCGCGGCTCTGCTGCGTGCACGTGCTGCGGGAGCGGGTGTCTGATGGCTCGCCTCAAGATCACGCAGACCAAGTCGTACATCGGTAGCAAGCAGAACCACCGTGACACCCTGCGTTCGCTCGGGCTCAAGCGCCTGAACGACACGGTTGTCAAGGAGGACCGCCCCGAGTTCCGCGGAATGGCTAACACCGTCCGCCACCTCGTGACGGTTGAGGAGGTTGACTGACATGGCGGAGAACAGCCCGCTGAAGGCCCACAACCTCCGGCCTGCCCCGGGCGCCAAGACCGCCAAGACCCGTGTGGGTCGTGGTGAGGCGTCCAAGGGTAAGACCGCAGGCCGTGGTACCAAGGGTACGAAGGCTCGTTACCAGGTTCCGGAGCGCTTCGAGGGTGGGCAGATGCCCCTCCACATGCGTCTCCCGAAGCTCAAGGGCTTCAAGAACCCGTTCCGCACGGAGTACCAGGTCGTGAACCTGGACAAGCTCGCGACGCTCTACCCCGAGGGTGGAGAGGTCACGGTGGCCGGTCTGGTCGCCAAGGGCGCTGTGCGCAACAACCACCTCGTCAAGGTCCTCGGACAGGGCGAGATCTCCGTGGCACTGCAGGTTTCGGTTGACGCCGTTTCCGGCTCCGCCAAGGAGAAGATTGCCGCTGCGGGCGGCACTGTCACCGAGCTCGTCTGAGACAACTCGGACAAGCTGGTGGCCTGAACATCCGACCGGGGATGCCTCTCATATGGGGCATCCCCGGTTGGTCGTTCCTAGGGGGGCATGGTCGCCGGTAAGGTGGCCAGCGTTGTTGTGTGCTAACCCCCTGGGCGTCCGCCCGGGGACCTTTGACTGTTACCTAATCGTCGATCCTCAAGACCGTCACCTCTACGCATTGCGCGGGGGTCGCAGGAGGCACCGTGCTCACCGCGTTCGCCCGGGCGTTCAAGACGCCCGACCTGCGCAAGAAGCTGTTCTTCACGCTCGGCATCATCGTGCTCTACCGTCTCGGGGCACACATTCCCGTACCGGGAGTGAGCTACGAGAACGTCCAGACCTGTGTTGATCAGGCAAGCAAGGGCAACAACAGCCTCTTCGGCCTGGTGAACATGTTCAGCGGTGGTGCACTGCTGCAGATCACGATCTTCGCGCTCGGCATCATGCCGTACATCACGGCCAGCATCATTCTTCAGCTGCTGACCGTCGTCATCCCCCGGCTCGAAGCCCTCAAGAAGGAGGGACAGTCGGGCCAGGGAAAGATCACGCAGTACACGCGTTATCTGACCGTGGCGCTCGCCATCCTCCAGGGCACGGGCCTGGTGGCAACCGCCCGCAGCGGGGCGTTGTTCAGTGGCTGTCCTGTCGCTGATCAGATCGTTCCGAACCAGTCGATCTTCACCACGGTAGTGATGGTTCTCACCATGACCGCCGGAACTGCCGCCGTGATGTGGCTCGGTGAGCTCATCACCGACAAGGGCATCGGCAACGGTATGTCGATCCTGATGTTCATCTCGATCGCGGCCAGCTTCCCCGGCGCACTGTGGGCCATCAAGACGAGCGGCAAGCTCGCGGACGGCTGGATCGAGTTCGCCACCGTCATCCTGATCGGCTTCGTGATGGTCGGGCTCGTCGTCTTCGTCGAGCAGGCCCAGCGCCGTATCCCGGTGCAGTACGCGAAGCGCATGATCGGGCGCCGGTCCTATGGCGGTACGTCCACGTACATCCCGCTGAAGGTGAACCAGGCGGGTGTGATTCCCGTCATCTTCGCTTCTTCGCTGCTCTACATCCCGGCCCTGATCGTGCAGTTCTCCAGCTCCACCGCGGGCTGGGCGACGTGGATCCAGGACCACTTCGTCAAGGGTGACCACCCGTACTACATCGTGACGTACTTCCTGTTGATCGTGTTCTTCGCCTTCTTCTATGTGGCGATCTCGTTCAACCCCGAGGAAGTCGCGGACAACATGAAGAAGTATGGTGGCTTCATCCCGGGCATCCGGGCTGGTCGCCCGACCGCCGAGTATCTGAGTTACGTACTCAACAGGATCACTTGGCCGGGCTCGCTGTATCTGGGTCTGATCGCTCTTGTGCCGACGATGGCGTTGGCAGGCTTCGGCGGCGCGAACGCCAACTTCCCGTTCGGCGGGACGAGCATCCTCATCATCGTGGGTGTTGGTCTGGAAACCGTGAAGCAGATCGAGAGTCAGCTCCAGCAGCGCAATTACGAAGGGTTCCTCCGCTGATGCGAATCGTCCTCGTCGGGCCGCCCGGTGCCGGTAAGGGAACGCAGGCTGCGTACCTTGCCCAGAACCTGTCGATTCCGCACATCTCCACGGGCGACCTCTTCCGCGCCAACATCAGCCAGGGCACAGACCTTGGCAAGCAGGCCCGCTCCTACATGGACGCGGGGCAGCTGGTGCCGGACGAGGTCACCATCGGGATGGCCAAGGACCGCATGTCCCAGCCTGACGCCGTCGACGGCTTTCTGCTCGACGGTTTTCCCCGCAACGTGGGACAGGCCGAGGCTCTCGACGGGATTCTCCGGAACGAGAGCGTGAAGCTGGACGCGGTCCTGGACCTGGAGGTCCCCGAGGACGAGGTGGTCAAGCGCATCGCCGGCCGCCGTATCTGCCGGAACGACAGCGCGCACGTCTTCCACGTGACGTACAACCAGCCGAAGACCGAGGGCGTCTGCGACGCCTGTGGCGGCGAGCTGTACCAGCGGGACGACGACAGCGAGGAGACGGTCAGGACCCGGCTGGAGGTCTACCACACGGAGACCGAGCCGATCATCGACTACTACAGGGCCCAGGGCCTGGTGGTCACCATCTCCGCGCTCGGCAAGGTCACCGATGTGACCGAGCGGGCCATGGAGGCGCTCGAGAAGTCCGACGAGGGCTGAGACCTCCCCGTAGCACCTTCACAGTCGGCCGCGGCGCCTCACAGGCGTCGCGGCCGACTGTTTGCGCCGTATCTTGGGATACGCCGCACCCGTATCCCACAGACGTAGAGAGGCGCCGAGCAATGGTGCAGATCAAGACTCCCGAGCAGATCGCGAAGATGCGCGAGGCGGGCCTGGTGGTCGCTGCCATTCACGCCGCCACCCGCGAGGCGGCCGTGCCCGGCGCCACCACCAAGGACCTCGACGAGGTCGCGCGCAAGGTGATCGCCGACCACGGCGCCAAGTCGAACTTCCTCGGGTACGGCGGCTTCCCCGCGACCATCTGCACCTCGGTCAACGAGGTCGTCGTGCACGGCATCCCGGACGACAAGACGGTCCTCAAGGACGGCGACATCATCTCGATCGACGCCGGCGCGATCATCGACGGCTGGCACGGCGACGCCGCGTACACCGCGTTCGTCGGCACCGGTCACGCCCCGGAGCTCGTGGAGCTGTCCCGGGTGACCGAGGAGTCGATGTGGGCCGGCATCGCCGCGATGAAGGTGAACAACCGCCTCGTCGACATCTCCAAGGCGATCGAGTCCTACATCCGCCGCCAGCCCCGCCCGGCCACCGGCAAGTACGGGATCATCGAGGACTACGGCGGCCACGGCATCGGCACCGAGATGCACATGGACCCGCACCTGCTGAACTACGTCTCCCGTAAGCGCGGCAAGGGCATCAAGCTGGTCCCGGGCGTCTGCCTGGCCATCGAGCCCATGGTGTCCCTCGGTACGGCGCAGACGAAGGTCCTGGCGGACGAGTGGACGGTCCTGACGACCGACGGCACCTGGTCCTCGCACTGGGAGCACTCGATCGCTCTGACGGAGCAGGGCCCCCTGGTCCTCACGTCACCCGACTGCGGCCGCGAGAAGCTGGCGCAGTACGGGATCGAGGCGGCGCCGGACCCCCTGGGGTGACCGCCTGCCGGCGGGCGGAGCTCGGCGCGGCGGACCGAAGCTGTGAGGCGCTCCGGCGCCGAGCCCGCGAGGGCTGCGTGGGGGAGGGGCCGGGATCGAGGCGGCGCCGGACCCCCTGGGGTGATGACAGGGCCGCCCAGCAGGTCTAAGGATCACCGTGGCTGGGCAAACTTGACGGATTCGTCTTTTCGGATCCGCTGACGTAGACTGACTCGTCGGCTCTCGTGCATCCGTGTGTCCGCATATGGAAGCCGAAGTCGATCAAGGTAGCCGATTCGAAAGGCGAAGCGTGGCCAAGAAGCAAGGTGCCATCGAAATTGAGGGCACCGTGATCGAGTCTCTCCCGAACGCGATGTTCAGGGTGGAGCTCCAGAACGGTCACAAGGTCCTCGCGCACATCAGCGGCAAGATGCGGATGCACTACATCCGTATCCTCCCGGATGACAGGGTCGTGGTGGAGCTCTCTCCGTACGACCTGACGCGTGGCCGGATCGTCTACCGATACAAGTAGATCTTGCCCGCATCGCGCTTCGGCGCGGTGATGGCACTGACCCGGAGAACCTGACATCCCATGAAGGTCAAGCCGAGCGTCAAGAAGATCTGCGACAAGTGCAAGGTGATCCGCCGTCACGGTCGGGTCATGGTCATCTGCGACAACCTGCGCCACAAGCAGCGCCAGGGCTGAAGCACGACCCCCTGCATCTCGCAGACTTCGCGCGACGCACGTAATTCGTACATACGCAGTGCCCGTCCACGCTTCGGCTGACGACACCTCCGGCGGGGGCCGGGGACCCGGACGTACCACCTCAGTACTTCGTACGAGAGGTCGGCGGCCGGGAGTGACACTGTGGAAGACCCCCGACATAACAACTGGAGCCATTGAATGGCACGCGTTTCAGGTGTTGACATCCCGCGCGAAAAGCGCGTGGAGGTTGCCCTCACCTACGTCTTCGGCATCGGGCGTACCCGGTCCAAGGAGATCCTCGCCAGCGCCGGCGTGAACCCGAACACCCGCGTTCGTGACCTGGCCGAAGAGGACCTGGTCAAGATCCGCGAGTACGTGGACGCCAACCTGCGCACCGAGGGTGACCTCCGCCGCGAGATCCAGGGTGACATCCGCCGCAAGATCGAGATCGGCTGCTACCAGGGCATCCGTCACCGCCGTGGTCTGCCGGTGCACGGTCAGCGCACCAGCACCAACGCGCGTACCCGCAAGGGCCCGCGTCGCGCGATCGCCGGTAAGAAGAAGCCGGGCAAGAAGTAGTCCTCAGCGGACGCTATCCAGCGGTCTTCGCTGTAGGACCGATCACCTCCCCTCTCCATCTGGAGTAAAGACATGCCCCCCAAGGGTCGTCAGGGCGCAGCCAAGAAGGTGCGTCGCAAGGAAAAGAAGAACGTCGCTCATGGGCACGCGCACATCAAGAGCACGTTCAACAACACCATCGTCTCGATCACGGACCCCGCGGGCAACGTGATCTCCTGGGCCTCCGCCGGCCACGTCGGCTTCAAGGGCTCGCGCAAGTCCACCCCCTTCGCCGCGCAGATGGCCGCCGAGTCGGCCGCCCGCCGCGCGCAGGAGCACGGCATGCGCAAGGTTGACGTCTTCGTCAAGGGTCCGGGCTCCGGCCGCGAGACCGCGATCCGCTCCCTCCAGGCCACTGGCCTCGAGGTCGGTTCGATCCAGGACGTCACCCCGACGCCGCACAACGGCTGCCGCCCGCCGAAGCGTCGTCGCGTCTGACGCACGACGGCCGGTAACGGTTGTTGCGTTTCTTCCAGGTCCGGGCGGTATGTCTCTTCGAGGCGTACCGCCCGTATCCTTGTTCCATCTGTAGGGCATCAAATAGTGGGTGCCCACGACTGAAGGATTCTCCTCATGCTGATCGCTCAGCGTCCGTCGCTGACCGAAGAGGTCGTCGACGAGTTCCGCTCCCGGTTCGTGATCGAGCCGCTGGAGCCGGGCTTCGGTTACACCCTCGGCAACTCCCTGCGCCGGACTCTTCTCTCCTCGATCCCGGGTGCGGCTGTCACGTCCATCCGCATCGACGGTGTCCTGCACGAGTTCACCACCGTGCCGGGCGTCAAGGAAGACGTCACCGACCTCATCCTCAACATCAAGCAGCTCGTCGTCTCCTCGGAGCACGACGAGCCCGTCGTGATGTACCTGCGCAAGCAGGGCCCCGGTCTGGTCACCGCCGCTGACATCGCCCCGCCGGCCGGTGTCGAGGTCCACAACCCGGACCTCGTCCTGGCCACGCTGAACGGCAAGGGCAAGCTGGAGATGGAGCTGACCGTCGAGCGCGGTCGCGGCTACGTCTCCGCCGTCCAGAACAAGCAGGCGGGCCAGGAGATCGGCCGGATTCCGGTCGACTCCATCTACTCCCCGGTGCTCAAGGTCACGTACAAGGTCGAGGCGACCCGTGTCGAGCAGCGCACCGACTTCGACAAGCTGATCGTCGACGTCGAGACCAAGCAGGCCATGCGTCCCCGTGACGCCATGGCGTCGGCCGGTAAGACCCTGGTCGAGCTGTTCGGTCTGGCGCGCGAGCTCAACATCGACGCCGAGGGCATCGACATGGGCCCCTCGCCCACGGACGCCGCGCTCGCCGCCGATCTGGCGCTGCCGATCGAGGAGCTCGAGCTCACGGTCCGCTCGTACAACTGCCTCAAGCGCGAGGGCATCCACTCCGTGGGTGAGCTCGTGGCTCGTTCCGAGGCCGACCTGCTCGACATCCGCAACTTCGGTGCGAAGTCGATCGACGAGGTCAAGGCGAAGCTGGCCGGTATGGGCCTCGCGCTGAAGGACTCGCCTCCCGGCTTCGACCCGACGGCCGCGGCTGACGCGTTCGGCGCGGACGACGACGCGGACGCCGGTTTCGTGGAGACCGAGCAGTACTGATCGCCTCCGGCGGGGGTGCCCGGATCATTGGGCGCCCCGGCCGGGCCGAGGGCCTTTGTCCTCAATCGCCGGACGGGCTTGATTTTGGCTGATGTCCGGCGAGAGCCGTAGCGCTTGATTTCGGGCTGTTGTCCGATGAGAGCCACGGCGAGCAAGAACTTCCGCGGGGCGGCCGCCTCGCGGGAACTGACACCGGTACCTGATACGGCCGGTGCAGCACACAAGGAGAAATACCATGCCTCAGCCCGCCAAGGGCGCCCGTCTGGGCGGCAGCGCTGCGCACGAGAAGCTTCTTCTCATCAACCTCGCGAAGTCGCTGTTCGAGCACGGCCGCATCACGACGACCGAGGCCAAGGCTCGCCGCCTGCGCCCCGTCGCCGAGCGTTTCATCACCAAGGCGAAGAAGGGCGACATCCACAACCGTCGCCTGGTGCTGCAGTCGATCACGGACAAGGGCATCGTGCACACGCTCTTCACCGAGATCGCCCCGCGGTACGAGAACCGCCCCGGTGGTTACACCCGTATCACCAAGATCGGCAACCGTCGTGGCGACAACGCCCCGATGGCGGTCATCGAGCTGGTCGAGGCGCTGACCGTGGCGCAGCAGGCCACCGGTGAGGCCGAGGCCGCGACGAAGCGTGCGGTCAAGGAAGACTCCCTCAAGAAGGACGAGGCCCCGGCCGAGTCCGTCGAGGACGCCAAGCCGGCCGCCGAGGCCGACGCGCCCGCCGCGGCAGCGGCTGATGTGGACGGCAAGGACGCCTGAGCGTTCTGAGACCACTGGACGGGCCCGCATCTCCCTTCGGGGCGATGCGGGCCCGTTCTGTTCTGAGAGGATGCGCGGGTGAGTGACGAGGTGGAGCCCGGTTTCGTACGGGTACGGCTGGACCTTTCGTACGACGGGAAGGACTTCTCCGGCTGGGCGAAGCAGACCAGCAGGCGCACGGTGCAGGGGGAGATCGAGGATGCGCTGAGGACGGTGACGCGGTCCTCGCGTACGTACGACCTGACCGTCGCCGGGCGTACCGATGCCGGGGTGCACGCCCGGGGGCAGGTCGCGCACGTCGATCTGCCGGCCGAGGTGTGGGCCGAGCACGAGGAGAAGCTGCTGCGGCGCATGGCCGGACGGATGCCGCAGGACGTGCGGATCTGGCGGGCAGCCGAGTCGCCGGCCGGCTTCAACGCGCGGTTCTCGGCGCTGTGGCGGCGTTACGCGTACCGGGTCGCGGACCGGCCGGGCGGGGTGGACCCGCTGCTGCGGGGCCACGTCCTGTGGCACGACAGGCCGTTGGACGTGGACGCGATGAACGAGGCGGCGGCGCCGATGGTGGGCGAGCACGACTTCGCCGCGTACTGCAAGAAGCGCGAGGGTGCGACGACCATCCGTACGCTCCAGAAGTTCGACTGGGTACGGGGCGAGGCGTCCGGTGTGATGACGGCGACCGTGCAGGCGGACGCCTTCTGCCACAACATGGTGCGGGCGCTGATCGGTGCGGCCCTGTTCGTGGGGGACGGGCGCCGGCCCGCCCGGTGGCCCGCGGAGGTACTGGCTGCGCGGGTGCGGGACCCCGCGGTGCATGTGGTCAGGCCGCACGGGCTGACGCTGGAGGAAGTCGCCTATCCCGCCGACGCGTTGCTGGCGGCGCGGGCGGTGGAGGCCCGGAACGTACGGACGTTGCCCGGGGGCGGCTGCTGCTGAGCCCCCGGGCGGTGCCGGTCAGCCGACGGGCGCGCCGATGTCCGCCGACGCCTGGACCTCGCCCCGGTGACGGATCTGACGGAACGTGAAGTTCGTCAGGTCGTCGCCGACCGCGAACACGTCGGCGTCCGCCTTGGTGACGTTCCTGCCGTCGGTGAAGCCGCTCACGGTGAAGTAGGCGTAGCGGCCGTAGGAGTTGGCGGTACGGCGGCACACCGAGCCGCCGCGGCAGAAGGTGGGGACGCCGGCGCCGTTGAGCGAGGCGATGCCGCCCGATGCCTGCTGTGCGGCCTTCTTGGCCTGTGCCTCGGTCTTGAAGACGGCGAGGCCGACCGTCACCGCCACGCCGTCCTTGCGGTAGGTGGCGCGGATGACCTGTTCGCAGCGGTTGCTGGTGAGGATGGAGCCGAGCGCGCCCTGGGTGGTCCCGGCGCAGTTGCGGGTCTGTGCCGTCGCGCCCTTGATGTGGACCCGGTCGCCCATGGTCAGACGCTTGCCGGGGAAGAAGGCGTCGGCGGTGATCGGCGCCTTGTCCTTCCTGGCGTCGGAGATGTAGTCCTTCGGGTCCGGCGGTGGCGGCGGCGCCACCGAGGAGAACGACGGTTCGGGTGTGGCGGTCTCCTCGGGCAGCTCGGCGGGCGCGGGCAGCTCGCTCGCGTTCTTCTCCGACCGGGCCGGACCGTCGTCGCCGTTGGCCGTGATCACGGCCGTGGCCACGATCGCGGCGACCGCCGCGGTGGCCAGCGCGCCGCCGCCGATCATCAGCCACTTCCTGCGCCGGCTGCGCGCGGCCGACTCCTCGGCCAGCGCCGCCCAGTCCGGCGTGTGACTGCCCCCCGGCCCCCAGGAGGGCCCCCCTTGACCAATGCTCATGCGGCGAATCCTAGACCGACCGGCACATGGGGGGCGGCGTCGCGGGGCTGGGCACGCACATCTGCGGCGTTGTCGTCAATCACCAACGCTCCGCGTTGCCTCAATCCTCCGCCTTGCAGCTGCACGTACCCAGCCCCGCTCCTTCTTCCACCCCCCATGTGCCGGTCGGTCCAAGACCGCGGCAAAACCGGTTGGGCCAGGGCTTCGCGGGCCGTGACAATGCTGGGTATGGGACATCTTGAAGCAGGGCACCTGGAGTACTACCTACCGGACGGGCGGGTGCTGCTCGGCGATGCTTCGTTCCGGGTCGCGGACGGCGCCGTCGTCGCTCTCGTCGGGGCGAACGGCGCGGGCAAGACGACGCTGCTGCGGCTGCTGGCCGGTGAGATCCAGCCGCACGGCGGTTCGGTGTCGGTGAGTGGCGGGCTCGGGGTGATGGCCCAGTTCGTGGGGTCGGTGCGGGACGAGCGGACCGTACGGGACCTGCTGGTGTCCGTGGCCCAGCCGAGGATCAGGGACGCGGCCGCGGCCGTCGACGCCGCCGAGCGGCTGATCCTCACCGTCGACGACGAGGCCGCGCAGATGGCGTACGCGCAGGCGCTCAGTGACTGGGCGGAGGTGCGGGGGTACGAGGCCGAGACCCTGTGGGACATGTGCACGATGGCGGCGCTCGGCGTCCCGTACGAGAAGGCGCAGTGGCGTGAGCTGCGGACGCTCAGTGGGGGTGAGCAGAAGCGGCTGGTCCTGGAGGCGCTCCTCCGGGGGCCCGACGAGGTGCTCCTGCTGGACGAGCCGGACAACTATCTGGACGTGCCGGGCAAGCGGTGGCTGGAGGGGAAGCTGAAGGAGACCCGTAAGACGGTCCTGTTCGTCTCCCACGACCGGGAGCTGCTGTCCCGGGCCGCGGAGAAGATCGTGAGCGTGGAGCCCAGCCCCGCCGGGTCGGACGTCTGGGTGCACGGTGGCGGGTTCGCGACCTACCACGCGGCGCGCAAGGAGCGGTTCGCCCGCTTCGAGGAGCTGCTGCGGCGCTGGGAGGAGGAGCACGCCCGGCTGAAGGCGCTGGTCCTGCGGATGAGGCAGCAGGCGGCGAACAGCCCGGACATGGCGAACCGCTACCACGCGATGCAGACGCGCTTCAAGAAGTTCGAGGAGGCGGGCCCGCCGCCGGAGCCGCCGCGCGAGCAGGACATCAGGATGCGGCTGCGGGGTGGGCGGACCGGGGTGCGGGCGGTGACCTGCAAGAACCTGGAGCTGACCGGTCTGATGAAGCCGTTCGACCTGGAGATCTTCTACGGGGAGCGGGTAGCCGTCCTGGGATCTAACGGGTCGGGGAAGTCGCACTTCCTGCGGCTGCTGGCCGGCGATGCGTCGGTGGCGCACACGGGGGAGTGGAAGCTCGGGGCGCGGGTCGTGCCGGGGCACTTCGCGCAGACGCACGCGCATCCTGAGCTGCTGGGACACACGCTGGTCGAGATCCTCTGGACCGAGCACGCCAAGGACCGGGGCGGGGCGATGTCCGTGCTGCGGCGGTACGAGATGGAGCGGCAGGGGGACCAGCCGTTCGAGAAGCTGTCGGGCGGGCAGCAGGCGCGGTTCCAGATCCTGCTGCTGGAGCTGGCGGGGACGACGGCTCTGCTGCTGGACGAGCCGACGGACAACCTGGACCTGGAGTCGGCCGAGGCGCTGCAGGACGGGCTGGAGATGTACGACGGCACGGTGATGGCGGTCACGCACGACCGGTGGTTCGCGAAGTCCTTCGACCGGTATCTGGTCTTCGGGTCGGACGGGGTGGTGCGGGAGTCCGCGGAGCCGGTCTGGGACGAGCGGCGGGTCGAGCGGAAGCGGTAGGGCCGGCGCGTTTTGACCGGCCCGGGGCGGGGCGGGTAGTCTCGGGGACTGTTATACGTATTGGCTTCGTCGTTCTCACGCGAAGGGCCTTACGTAGGTTCCCTGGAGCAGTTACCAGTGGCTCGCATACGGGCAGCGTCCCCGGCATTGTGTGCCCCAGCTGCATGTCGCTTCAGAGGTGCCATGTGTCTGGACCCCATCCACTGAAGAAGCGAAGGCTACGAAGTGCGTACGTACAGCCCCAAGCCCGGCGATGTCACTCGCCAGTGGCACATCATTGACGCCGAGGACATCGTCCTGGGCCGTCTGGCCACCACGGCCGCGATTCTCCTTCGCGGCAAGCACAAGGCGATCTACGCCCCCCACATGGACATGGGCGACTTCGTCATCATCATCAACGCCGAGAAGGTTCACCTCTCCGGCAACAAGAAGACCCAGAAGATGGCGTACCGCCACTCCGGTTTCCCGGGCGGTCTTCGTTCCGTGCGTTACGACGAGCTGCTCTCCAAGAAC
This sequence comes from Streptomyces finlayi, assembly GCF_014216315.1. Lineage (NCBI taxonomy): Bacteria > Bacillati > Actinomycetota > Actinomycetes > Kitasatosporales > Streptomycetaceae > Streptomyces > Streptomyces finlayi. The sequence continues at coordinate 3,026,518 of NZ_CP045702.1, read as the reverse complement.
CCGGAGAAGGCTGTCGAGAAGGCCATCAAGGGCATGATCCCCAAGAACACCCTGGGTCGTCAGATGCTCTCGAAGCTCAAGGTCTACGCGGGTGACCAGCACCCGCACGGCGCGCAGCAGCCGGTCCCGTTCGAGATCACCCAGGTCGCGCAGTAGTTCCGGCCTCCCCCCAAGACGTACAGAAAGATCTGAGGAGAATCGTGGCCGAGACCACTGTTGAGACGACCACCGACGACACGGCGGGCACCGAGGGCGAAGAGGTTTTCGCCGAGGTGACCACGTTCGAGTCCGAGGTTCCCGTCGAGGGCGAGTACACCTCCGAGTCGCTGGCAGGCCGCTTCGGCGACCCGCAGCCCGCGGCCGGACTGGGCCGTCGCAAGAACGCCATCGCCCGCGTCCGGATCGTTCCGGGCACCGGCAAGTGGAAGATCAACGGTCGCACCCTTGAGGACTACTTCCCCAACAAGGTGCACCAGCAGGAAGTCAACGAGCCCTTCAAGGTGCTCGAGCTCGACGGCCGCTACGACGTCATCGCCCGCATCTCGGGTGGCGGCGTCTCCGGTCAGGCCGGTGCCCTGCGCCTCGGCGTGGCCCGCTCGCTGAACGAGGCGGACGTGGACAACAACCGCGCCACGCTGAAGAAGGCCGGCTTCCTCTGCCGTGACGACCGTGCGGTCGAGCGCAAGAAGGCCGGTCTCAAGAAGGCCCGTAAGGCCCCGCAGTACAGCAAGCGCTAAACCGCCTGCTCGTCAGCGTTACCCGTTCGCCCCGGCGGCACACTTCGTGCCGCTGGGGCGTTCGTTTATCGGCCCTCGCGGGCGTATAACGGCATGAGACGTTCATAGGGTCCGAGGGCCGGGCCCTGTCGCGCGGAGTTCGCGGCAGCATGCCCTGGCGGCCCGCCCCTGTTTTCGTATTTCGGGTTCGTGGTTTGTGGTTTCGGAGCAATCTCGGAGGACATCAGTGGGACGACTCTTCGGCACGGACGGCGTGCGCGGCGTCGCCAACGCGGATCTGACGGCCGAGCTCGCGCTCGGTCTGTCGGTCGCGGCGGCGCATGTGCTTGCCGAGGCGGGGACCTTCCAGGGGCATCGGCCGACGGCCGTCGTGGGCCGTGACCCGCGCGCGTCCGGAGAGTTCCTGGAGGCAGCCGTCGTGGCGGGCCTCGCCAGCGCGGGCGTGGACGTCCTGCGGGTGGGCGTGCTGCCCACCCCCGCCGTGGCGTACCTCACGGGCGTGCTCGGCGCCGACATCGGTGTGATGCTCTCCGCCAGTCACAACGCGATGCCGGACAACGGTGTCAAGTTCTTCGCCCGTGGCGGCCACAAGCTCGCCGACGAGCTGGAGGACCGGATCGAGGCGGTCTACGAGCAGCACCGCACCGGTGAGCCGTGGGCGCGCCCGACGGGTGCCGGAGTGGGCCGGGTCAGTGACTACGCCGAGGGCTTCGACCGGTACGTCGCCCACCTCATCGCCGTTCTCCCCAACCGGCTCGACGGGCTGAAGGTCGTCCTCGACGAGGCGCACGGTGCCGCTGCCTGGGTCTCGCCCGAGGCGTTCGCACGGGCCGGTGCCGAGGTCGTCACCATCGGTGCCGAGCCGGACGGTCTGAACATCAACGACGGCTGCGGCTCCACCCACCTGGGCCTGCTGCGCGCCGCGGTTGTCGAGCACGGGGCCGATCTCGGCATCGCGCACGACGGTGACGCCGACCGCTGCCTGGCCGTGGACGCGGCGGGCGAGGAGATCGACGGCGACCAGATCCTGGCCGTGCTCGCCCTCGCCATGCGGGACGCCGGACAGCTCCGCAAGGAGACCGTCGTCGCCACCGTCATGTCTAACCTCGGCTTCAAGATGGCGATGGAGCGGGAGGGCATCGCGCTCGTCCAGACCGCCGTCGGGGACCGTTACGTCCTGGAGTCGATGAAGGCCGAAGGCTTCGCGCTGGGCGGGGAGCAGTCCGGCCACGTCATCGTCCTGGACCACGCCACGACCGGCGACGGCACGCTGACCGGGCTGATGCTGGCGGCCCGGGTCGCCGCCACCGGCCGTACGCTCGCCGAACTGGCCGGGGTCATGCGGCGCCTCCCGCAGGTGCTCATCAATGTCCCGGACGTCGACAAGTCCCGGGTGAGCACCTCGTCCGAGCTGGCCACCGCCGTCGCGGAGGCGGAGCGTGAGCTGGGTGCCACCGGCCGCGTACTGCTGCGTAAGTCGGGCACCGAGCCGCTCGTGCGCGTCATGGTCGAGGCCGCGGACATCGAGCAGGCGCGCGCCGTGGCCGGTCGGCTGGCCGACGCGGTGAAGTCCGCCCTGGGGTGACCTGCCGTCACATGCTGCCGGACGGCGCCGGTTTCGGGGCCGCCCGGCGGCGGCGGGCGGCCCACAGACCCTTCTGCACCAGGAGGGTCAGGGTGCCCGCGAGCACGATGCCGCCGAGGTTCGCCAGCAGCTGGCCGGCGGAGCCCGACATCTGGCCGTAGTCCTTGTAGCTGAACGCCACCGCAGCGTTGGCCGCCGCCGGGACCGTCGTCACCGAGATCGCCACGCCGATCAGTGCCCCGGACTTCGCCGAGGTCAGCGAGAGCGTCCCGGCGATACCCGCGAGGAACGCCACGACGAACGACATCCAGTCCGGCTGCCAGATGAACGCCGTGTTGGGCCGCTCGCCCTCGATCATCGAGCGGGTGAACAGGTCGAAGGCGTCCATCACCCAGGCGAAGCCCGCGGTCATGACCATCGCCACCGCGAAGCCGCCGATCAGGGCCCACGCGGAGCGCAACGCCATGCGCGGGACGCGCTTCACCAGCGCCGTGCAGATGCCGGCCAGCGGGCCGAACTCCGGGCCGACCGCCATGGCGCCCACGATCAGGATCGCGTTGTCGAGCATGACACCGCAGGCGGCGAGCATCGTGGCGACGCTGAGGAACGCCAGGTACGTGACGCTGAGCGTCGACTCCTCGTGGGTGGCATCCGACAGCTCTTCCCACAGCACCGCGTCGGCGCCGTCACCCGGCGCGTCCTCCTCCGCCTGATCGGCGTGCGCGGAGAGCGTCAGGTCCACGTCCCCGACGGTGATCGAACCGGACTTGTCGATGCCCAGAGCGCGCAGCGCGCCGATCAGTTCGTCCCCCGCCTCGCGTGCCACATCGCAGAGCACGACGTCACCGGCCGGGCTGCGGGCCGCGCCGGTCAGCACGGCGAGGTGAGTGCAGCCGACGGTGTCCTCCAGGAGACGCACCACCTCGTCCGAGCGGTCGGCGGGGACGATCAGGCGCAGGTGCAGCACGGCCGGGCTCCCGGAGAGGTCAGAGTTTGCGCAGCGACAGGCGCTGGACCTTGTGGTCCGGCCCCTTGCGCAGCACCAGAGTGGCACGGCCCCGGGTGGGCGCGACATTCTCCAGCAGATTGGGCTTGTTGATGGTCCGCCACATCGTGCGGGCGTAGTCCATGGCCTCCTCCTCGGAGACCTGGGTGTACTTGCGGAAGTACGAGAACGGGTTCTGGAACGCCGTCTCGCGGAGCTCGCGGAAGCGGTTGAGGTACCACGTCTCGATGTCCTCGGCCCGGGCGTCGACGTACACGCTGAAGTCGAAGTAGTCGGCGAGCCCGACCCTGGTCCGGCCGTCCTTGCCGGGCATCGCCGGCTGGAGCACGTTCAGCCCCTCGACGATCAGGATGTCCGGGCGGCGGACGGTCAGCCGCTCGTCCGGCACGATGTCGTAGATCAGGTGCGAGTAGACGGGTGCGGTGACCTCGTCCTTGCCGGCCTTGATGTCGGCGACGAAACGGGTCAGGGCCCTGCGGTCGTACGACTCGGGGAAGCCCTTGCGCGACATCAGGCCGCGCGTCTGGAGCTCCTTCATCGGCAGCAGGAAGCCGTCCGTCGTGACCAGCTCGACTCTTGGGTGTTCGGGCCAGCGGGCCAGCAGCGCCTGGAGGATGCGGGCGCTGGTGGACTTGCCGACGGCGACACTGCCCGCGACCCCTATGACGAACGGGGTGCCGCGCTGCGCCCCGTGGCCGTTGCCCGCGTCGCCCAGGAAGGTGTTGAGGGCGCCGCGCAGACCCGAGGTGGCCTGGACGTAGAGGTTGAGGAGCCGGGAGAGCGGCAGATAGACGTCGCGGACCTCGTCGAGGTCGATGACGTCGCCGAGACCCCGCAGCTGCTCCACCTCGTCGGCGGTGAGCGGGAGCGGAGTCTTGTCGCGCAGGGCGCTCCACTCGGCCCGTGACAGGTCGACGTAGGGCGTCTGCGCGTGCTCGGTGCGACGGGGGGTGCTCCGTGCCGGCGAAGTGATCACGGGTTCATTGTCGCGGGAGTTCTCGCTCCGTGGGGGGTGGGCTCGGTCACGTGGGCTCCCGCGCAGGGCGGGAAGGTGCGCGCCCCCGCTCCCGGTGCGGTCGGAGGCGGGGCGCGTGGGCCTGCGCGTACGGGATCAGATGCTGGGGGCGTACGTGACGAAGTCCGTCCACACGGCGGGCGCGAAGCCGAGTCGGGGGCCGGGGAGGTCCTTGGAGTCGCGGACGTGCACCGTGCCGGGGGCGGACGCCACCTCGACGCACTCGTTGCTGTTGCTGCTGTCGCTGTAACTGCTCTTGAACCACTCCAGCCGGGAAGCGTCTCCGGCAGAGGTCTGGCTGATCATGTCTCTCCCCGCACTTGCTCGATGAAGGCCAGCGACTCCCGAGGCGTGAGAGCCTGAGCCCGGATGATGCCACACCGCAGCTCAATGATCCGGAGGTGCTTCGGGTCGGAGACCGGACGACTGCCGAAGTCGCCCTCGGAGCGTCCGACCGCCGAGCCGTCCCGGAACTTCAGCACCTGCATCTCTCCGCCCATCCCGGCGTGATCGTCCCGGCCCGTCGGCATCACCTGGATCTCAACGTTCCGCAACTGCCCCACTTCCAAAAGGCGTTCGAGCTGCCGGCGCAACACCATTCTGCCCCCAAGGTGGCGTCGCAGCGTCACCTCTTCCTGGACAAAGCTGAGCTCCGGGGCAGGCGAGCGGTCAAAGATGGACTGCCGCGCCACACGAGCAGCCACCAGCCTCTCCACCTCATCCGCCGAGAAGGCGGGTCGACGCATCCCGAACAGCGCCCGCGCATACTCCTCCGTCTGCAACAGCCCGTGGAGGTTGTGGCTCCCGTACGCCAGAAGTTCGACCGACTGCGCCTCCAGCTTCGCCAGCTCCCGAATCTTTTTCGGGTAGCGGACCTCCGCCACGTCCTTCTTCATCGCGGACAGCTTCCCGCCCGCGCCCACGACGTCGTCCGCTCTGTCCAGGAACTCCGGGCGGGGGATGCGCCGGCCGCCCTCCACCTTGTAGACGAGGTCCTCGCCGTAGCCGATGGCCGCCCCGAACTCGGCCGCCCGCAGGCCCGCCGCCTCGCGCCAGGCCTTGATCTGGCGGCCCACCGCCGCGACCACCGCCACCCCCGACTCGTCGTCGGGATCGACGTCCCAACCGGGCTCGTCCGCACCGCCGTCGCCCTGCTCCGTACCGTCGCCGTCCACGCTCATACGTGCCCCCCTCCCTGACCCACGTGCCGTACGTCCTCAACCGCCTCTGTTCCCCGCACGTCACGCCGGACAGCCGGGACAGCACCGGACAAGCCCGGGACAATCGCCGTACGCAGGGGCTCGTTGCTGCGGAATCACCGGATCGTGACTGCCGCGACGATTCCGCCGCTGTAAAGGATTCGGCGCGCTGCGGACAGCAGGAGGCGACGGTTTCGGCGTCGATCGCGTCGTAGCCCTCCCACGCCCACCCTTCCCGTAACCCTGGGCAGCCGCACCCCCCGGCCGTATGGTGCCGCTATGTGCGGAATCGTGGGTTATGTCGGTGGGCAGTCGGCGCAGGACGTCGTGGTCGCGGGTCTCAAGCGCCTTGAGTACCGGGGGTACGACTCGGCGGGAGTGGCCCTCCTCTCGGACGGCGGGCTCGCCGCCGCGAAGAGGGCGGGGAAGCTGGTGAATCTGGAGAAGGAGCTGATGGAGCGGCCGTTGCCGGCCGGGAACGTCGGTATCGGGCACACCCGGTGGGCCACCCACGGGGGGCCGACCGATGCCAATGCCCACCCCCACCTGGACAACGCGGGCCGCGTCGCGGTCGTGCACAACGGGATCATCGAGAACTTCGCCGCGCTGCGGGGCGAACTGGCCGAGCGCGGCCACGACCTGGCGTCCGAGACCGACACCGAGGTGGTGGCCCATCTGCTGGCCGAGGGCTACTCGGGCGGTGCCGGCCTGGCGGAGGCCATGCGGCAGGTGTGCCGGCGGCTCGAAGGCGCCTTCACGCTCGTGGCCGTACACGCCGACGAGCCGGACACGGTGGTCGGCGCCCGGCGGAACTCGCCGCTCGTGGTGGGGATCGGGCAGGGCGAGACCTTCCTCGCCTCCGACGTCGCCGCGTTCATCGCGCACACCCGGGACGCGGTCGAGCTGGGCCAGGACCAGGTCGTGGAGCTGACGAGGGACGGGGTGAGCGTCACCGACTTCGCGGGGCGGCCCGCCGAGACCCGGGCCTACCACGTGGACTGGGACGCCTCCGCTGCCGAGAAGGGCGGCTACGCCTCCTTCATGCTCAAGGAGATCGCCGACCAGCCGAAGGCCGTCGCGGACACGCTCCTCGGGCGGGTCGGCGGGGAGGAGGGTGCGCTGCGGCTCGACGAGGTGCGGATCGCGCCCAGCGTGCTCCGCGAGGTCGACAAGGTCGTCGTCATCGCCTGCGGGACCGCGTACCACGCCGGCATGATCGCCAAGTACGCGATCGAGCACTGGACCCGGCTGCCCTGCGAGACGGAGCTGGCCAGCGAGTTCCGCTACCGCGACCCGATCCTGGACCAGCGGACGCTCGTCATCGCCATCTCGCAGTCCGGCGAGACCATGGACACCCTGATGGCGCTGCGGCACGCCCGTGAGCAGGGGGCGAAGGTGCTCGCCATCTGCAACACGAACGGGTCGACCATCCCCAGGGAATCCGACGCGGTCCTCTACACGCACGCGGGTCCGGAGGTCGCGGTCGCCTCGACGAAGGCGTTCCTTACGCAACTCGTCGCCTGCTACCTCGTCGCCCTGTACCTCGGGCAGGTGCGCGGGACCACGTGGGCGGACGAGATCCGGACGGTCGTACGGCAGCTGTCCGAGATGGCCGGGGCCGTCGAACGGGTGCTGGAGACCATGGAGCCCGTGCGGGAACTGGCACGCTCGCTCGTGGACAAGGACACCGTGCTGTTCCTCGGACGGCACGTCGGCTATCCGGTGGCCCTGGAAGGCGCGCTGAAGCTCAAGGAGCTCGCGTACATGCACGCGGAGGGGTTCGCCGCGGGTGAGCTCAAGCACGGGCCCATCGCGCTGATCGAGGACGGTCTGCCGGTCGTCGTGGTCGTGCCGTCACCCCGTGGGCGCTCGGTGCTGCACGACAAGATGGTGTCGAACATCCAGGAGATCCGGGCCCGCGGGGCGCGCACCATCGTGATCGCCGAGGAGGGTGACGAGGCGGTCGTCCCGTACGCCGACCATCTGATCCGGATCCCCGCTACGCCTACGCTGCTTCAGCCACTGGTCGCCACCGTGCCGTTGCAGGTCTTCGCCTGCGAACTGGCGACGGCCCGCGGCAACGAGGTGGACCAGCCGCGCAACCTGGCGAAGTCGGTGACAGTCGAGTGAGTGAGTGAGTGAGTACGTGATCATTGGGGTCGGGATCGATGTGGCCGAGATCGAGCGCTTCGGCGCCGCGCTGGAGCGTACGCCCCAGATGGCCGAACGGCTCTTCCTGGAAAGCGAGTTGACGCTGCCCAGCGGCGAGCGGCGCGGGATCGCCTCGCTCGCCGCCAGGTTCGCCGCCAAGGAGGCCGTCGCCAAGGCGCTCGGCGCGCCCGGCAATCTCCACTGGGCGGACGCAGAGGTGTACGTCGAGGAGAGCGGGCAGCCCCGGCTGCGGGTCCGGGGCACGGTCGCCGCGCGCGCGGCCGAGCTCGGGGTGCGGCACTGGCACGTCTCCCTCAGTCACGACGCGGGGGTGGCGTCGGCCGTGGTGATCGCGGAGGGTTGACCGTATGCGAACCGCTTACAGCGTGGAGACCGTACGGGCCGCCGAAGCGGCACTGATGGCGCGGCTGCCGGAGGGCGCCCTGATGCGGCGGGCCGCCGCGGGGCTCGCGGTGGCCTGCGGCGATCTGCTGCGGCGCAACGGCAGGGTCTACGGGTCCCGGGTCCTCCTGCTCGTCGGCAGCGGCGACAACGGCGGCGACGCGCTGTACGCCGGGGCACGGCTGGCGAAGCGCGGAGCGGGTGTACGGGCGCTGCTGACCGCGCCGGACAAGGCGCACCCCGGCGGGCTGGCGGCGCTGCGCGCGGCCGGTGGCCAGGTGCTCGACGGTGCGGACGGGCTGGGCGTGGTCGACCTCGTCGTGGACGGCATCACCGGGATCGGCGGCCGTGGCGGGCTGCGCCCGGAGGCGGCGGCCCTGGTGGCGGCCGTCACCGCGCACGGGCACGGGGCGCCCGTCCTCGCCGTGGATCTGCCGAGCGGGGTGGAGGCGGACACCGGACAGGTCAACGGCCCGGCGGTGCGGGCCGACGCGACGGTCACCTTCGGTACGTACAAGCCGGGGCTGCTCATCGACCCGGCCGCCGGACGGGCGGGCGCGCTGCGGCTCGTCGACATCGGACTGGGCCCCGACCTGCCGGAGCCGCCGGACCTGGAAGCGCTCCAGTACGCGGACGTGGCGGCGCTGCTGCCCGTACCGGGCGCCGAGAGCGACAAGTACCGGCGCGGGGTCGTCGGTGTGGTGGCCGGGTCCGAGCGGTATCCGGGGGCGGCGGTGCTCGCGGTCGCCGGAGCGCTGCGGGGCGGCGCGGGGGCCGTGCGGTACGTGGGTCCCGGCGCCGGTGCGGTGATCGCCCGCTACCCGGAGACGCTGGTGCACGCGGGGCCGCCCGCCAGGGCGGGGCGGGTCCAGGCGTGGGTCGTCGGGCCCGGGCTCGGGGACGGGTCCGGGGCGGCCGAGGCGATCGCCGGTGTCCTGGCCGCCGACGTGCCGGTGCTGGTGGACGCGGACGGGCTGCGGCAGCTGGACGCCGAAGCCGTACGGTTGCGCTCGGCGCCCACCGTGCTGACCCCGCACGCCGGGGAGGCCGCTGCGCTGCTCGGCGTGGCGCGCGAGGAGGTCGAGGAGGGCCGGCTCGCCGCCGTGCGGGAACTGGCCGCCCGTTTCCGCTGCACGGTTCTGCTCAAGGGGTCGACGACCCTGGTCGCCGAGGCCCGGGACACGCCCGTACGGGTCAACCCGACCGGCACCTCCTGGCTGGCCACGGCGGGCAGCGGCGACGTGCTCTCCGGTCTGGCCGGCTCGCTGCTGGCCGCGGGCCTCGCCCCGCGCGACGCGGCTTCGGTGGGCGCCTATCTGCACGGGCTGGCGGCGCGCCGGGCATCGGCCGGGGCGCCGGTGTCCGCGCAGGACGTCGCGGACGCCATCCCGGCGGCCTGGCGTGATGTGCGGGACGGCTGAGCCTGCACCACGCTGGGAGCGAGGTGGCGCGGGGGCGGCGGAAGGAGACGGCCGTGGGCAAGCGTTCCGTACGCGTACGACGGGTGTACGAGCCGCTGGAGGACGAGGACGAGGACGGGGTACGGGTGCTCGTCGACCGGCTCTGGCCGCGCGGGGAGAGCAAGGCGGAGGCCGCGATCGACATGTGGCTGAAGGACGTCACCCCGTCGAAGGAACTGCGCTCCTGGTACCACCAGGACCCCGGTTCCCGCTACGACGGCTTCGTCGACCGCTACCGCGCCGAGCTGACGGACCCCGCCCACACCGAGGCGGTCGGTGAGCTGGTCGCCCTGTTGCGCGAGGGCGGCCCGGTGACGCTGGTGACGGCGGTGAAGGACGTCGCGCACAGCCATGTCCCGGTGCTCGTGGACCATCTGGAGCACGAGCTGGCGGGGCGCTGACCCGGCTCCGGAACCCGAGCCGCGCGGCTCACGCGACACGTACTGGCGTACGCCTCTGAGACACTGGGCGCGATGAACGAGACAGCGACCCTGAGAGCCCGTGCAGAGATCGACCTCGCGGCACTGCGCGCCAACGTGCGCGCCCTGCGTGCGCGGGCGGCCGGTGCCCAGCTCATGGCCGTCGTGAAGTCCGACGCGTACGGACACGGTGCGGTGCCCTGTGCCAGGGCCGCGCTCGAAGCGGGTGCGACCTGGCTGGGCACCGCCACCCCGCAGGAGGCACTGGCCCTGCGGACGGCCGGGCTCGACGGCCGGGTGATGTGCTGGCTGTGGACGCCGGGCGGCCCGTGGCGCGAGGCGATCGAGGCCGACATCGACGTGTCGGTCAGCGGCATGTGGGCGCTGCGGGAGGTCGTCGAGGCGGCGGCCGGCGCCGGGATGGTGGCCCGCATCCAGCTGAAGGCCGACACCGGCCTCGGGCGCAACGGCTGCCAGCCCGCCGACTGGCCGGAACTGGTCTCGGCGGCCCGCGCCGCAGAGGAGGCCGGCACGGTCAGGATCACCGGCCTCTGGTCGCACTTCGCCTGCGCGGACGAACCCGGGCACCCGTCGATCGCGTCCCAGCTGGAGGTGTTCCGGGACCTGGTGGCGTACGCCGAGAAGGCGGGCGTCCGGCCCGAGGTCCGGCACATGGCGAACTCCCCGGCGACCCTCACGGTCCCCGAGTCCCACTTCGACCTCGTACGGACCGGGATCGCCATGTACGGCATCTCGCCCAGCCCCGAGCTGGGCACGCCGGCCGATTTCGGTCTGCGCCCGGTGATGACGCTCGCCGCTTCGGTCGCCCTGGTCAAGCAGGTGCCCGCGGGCCACGGCGTCAGCTACGGGCACCACTACACGACGCCCGCCGGGACGACCCTGGGTCTGGTGCCCGTCGGATACGCGGACGGAATCCCGCGCCACGCCTCGGGCCGGGGCCCGGTCCTCGTCGGGGGCCGGCGCCGCACGGTCGCGGGGCGGGTCGCCATGGACCAGTTCGTGGTCGACCTGGAGGGCGACGAGCCCGAGCCGGGTGCGGAGGCGGTGCTGTTCGGGCCGGGGGACCGGGGTGAGCCGAGTGCCGAGGACTGGGCGGTGGCGGCGGACACCATCGCGTACGAGATCGTCACGCGCATCGGGTCCCGGGTGCCGCGCGTCCATCTGAACCGGTAGCGGTCTCCGTCGTTCCATCGACAAAACCTTTCGACGACCGACCACTCGGTAGTGCACTGACCAGGACTTCCACGACCAGGACGAGAGCGGGGCACGGTGAGCGAGAGCAGCGCGGGGGACGTGGTGGCAACGGCGGCCGCCGCGGCCGGCTGGCGGAGGGCGGGCATCGCGGGTGCGGCGATAGGGGTGATCGCGGCGGGCGCGGCGGCCGGTGTCGCGGTCGAGCGGATGACCGTGGGCCGGGGCATGCGCAAGAAGGCCCGGCTGGCGCTGGACGCCGCGGGCCCCTACGGCGCCCTGCGGGGCGTGCCGGGGAAAGCGGTCGCGGACGACGGCACCGCGCTGCACTACGAAGTCGACGAGGTAGAGCTTGAGAGCGGTACGGGCTCCGGCCCGGCCGCCACCGGTTCGCGGCGGCGCAGACTCTTCGGCCGTAAGGCACCCACGCCCGTGACGGTCGTCTTCAGTCACGGCTACTGCCTCAGCCAGGACTCCTGGCACTTCCAGCGGGCCGCGCTGCGCGGTCTGGTGCGTACGGTCCACTGGGACCAGCGCAGCCACGGCCGGTCCGAGCGCGGAAGGGGCCCGGCCGAGGGCGTGCCCGTTTCCGTGGACCAGCTCGGCCGCGACCTGAAGGCCGTCATCGACGCGGCGGCCCCCGAGGGACCGCTCGTGCTGGTCGGGCATTCGATGGGCGGCATGACGATGATGGCGCTCGCCGACCATGATCCGGCGCTGATCCGGGACCGGGTGGCGGCGGTCGCGTTCGTCGGCACCTCCAGTGGGAAGCTCGGCGAGGTGAGCTTCGGGCTGCCGGTGGCGGGAGTCAACGCGGTGCGGCGGGTGATGCCTGGGGTGCTGAGGGCGCTCGGCTCGCAGACGGAGCTGGTGGAGCGCGGGCGGCGGGCGACCGCCGACCTCTTCGCGAGCCTCATCAAGCGGTACTCGTTCGGTTCGCGTGATGTGGACCCGGCGGTCGCGCGGTTCGCCGAGCGGCTGATCGAGGCCACCCCGATCGATGTGGTGGCCGAGTTCTATCCGGCGTTCACCGAGCACGACAAGAGCGGGGCGCTGCCCGCGTTCCTTCATGTGCCCGTGCTGATCCTGGCGGGTGCCAAGGACCTGGTGACGCCCAGCTCGCACAGCGAGGCCATCGCGGAGATCCTGCCGGGCGCGGAGCTGGTGATAGTGCCGGACGCGGGCCATCTGGTGATGCTGGAGCACCCCGACGTGGTGAACGAGCGGCTCGCGGACCTGCTGGTGCGCATCGGGGCCGTGCCGACGACGGCTCCGACCGACTAACGTTGACGCGCATGGAAGCAGTGCAGAAAAGCCCGGTGGCGGAGTCCCCCGCACCCGGCACCGTCACCCTGGCTGTGGCCGTCGAGTCACCCGAACAGATGCAGGAGCTGGGCCGCCGGATCGCCGGTGTGCTGGCCGCCGGTGACCTGGTGATGCTCACCGGCGAGCTGGGCGCAGGGAAGACGACGCTCACCCGGGGGCTCGGCGAGGGGCTCGGGGTGCGGGGAGCCGTCACGTCGCCCACCTTCGTGATCGCCCGTGTGCATCCCTCGCTGGTCGGCGGCCCCTCGCTGGTCCACGTCGACGCGTACCGCCTGGGCGGTGGGCTCGACGAGATGGAGGACCTGGACCTCGATGTCTCGCTGCCGGATTCGGTGGTGGTCGTTGAGTGGGGCGACGGCAAGGTCGAGGAACTGTCGGACGACCGGCTGCGGGTGCTGATCGACCGCGCTGTCGGTGACACGGACGACGAGCGGCGCACGGTGACGCTGCTGGGCATCGGCCCGCGCTGGGCCGGGCTGCGGGCGGATCTGGCTCCGGAGGGGTAGCGCCCATCGGGATCGCTCCCGGGGCGCCGGGCGGTTCCCGCGAGACTTTCCGACAGGCCGTCGGTAAATTGTTGCGCGCGGAGCCGTAAGCGTGTTCACATGGAGAGAGGCGTGGTTAGGTCTGCCTAACCACGCCTCCCACCGGAGCCCCAGGAGGCATCCATGCCGACGCCCGAGCGTGAAGAGCCGCAGTCGCCGCAGGCGTGGCCGTCGTCGACCGTGTCCATGAAAGACCTGCTGGCCTCGTGCGCCGCCGCGTCGGCGGTCTCCACACCCCCGCGCGACGAGCACGGAGCGGGCGACGAGCGGAACGGCCGGGGAGAAGAGACGGAACGCGAACGGCGGCCGGGACCGCCCGCGCAGCGGCGCGACGCGGCCTGAGCCCTGACCGTCCCGTACCGCTACGGAACGACGACGACCTTGACGCCCACCGTCGCGAAGGTCCACATCGCGTCGCCGTCCGACCGCTTCATCCGGACGCCGCCGGTCTTCGCCGTCGGGTCCGGACTCGCCATCGTGCCGTCCTGCGCGGCGCTGAATCCGATGGCCACGTCGTCTACGTTCGTGAAGCGCACGACGTGCTCGATCATCACGCCGTCCGAACCCATGACGCTGCCGGTGCGCGAACCCACCTGGTACACGCCGGGCAACGGGCTGACGGGACTCGGCATCACGGTGAAGGTCCGGCCCGCCCGCTCCTTGGTGTCCACCAGCCACACCCGCCGGTCCTTCAGCGCGTAGACGACCCGCATCCCGGTGCCTGAGTCCTCGGGCACCGCCAGCGGAGCCTTCGTCGGCTTCGGCTTCCGGGAGGGCATGGGCGAAGCGCTGCCGGAAGCCGTGGGCTTGACCTCCGCCACCGATTCCGGTGCGCTCGCCGATGCCTGGTAGGCGAGGAAACTGACCGCGACGATCGCCGCCGCGGTGAGCCCGGCCACGATTCCCGAGCTGCCCCTTGCCACCTGATCTCCCCTTTCGCCTGCCATCCGGCGCATGTCGTACAAGCGTTTATGTCGTACACACGTATACCGGGTGACGGTAGCAGCCGGGGCGGGGCCGACCGGGACGACGTACGGGCGCGGTGCCCCCGTCGGCGGAGCCGTAGGCTGTTTGTGTGCTCCTGCTCGCAGTGGATACCGCCACCCCCGCCGTCACCGTCGCCCTGCACGACGGCTCAGCCGTCGTCGCCGCGACGAGCCAGGTCGATGCCCGGAGGCACGGCGAACTGCTGCTGCCCGCCGTCGACCGGGTCCTGTCCGAAGCCGGTCTGGAACTCGATGCCGTCACCGGCCTGGTCGTGGGCGTCGGCCCCGGTCCGTACACCGGCCTCCGCGTCGGTCTCGTGACGGCGGCCGCCTTCGCCTCCGCGCTCTCCCTCCCCGTGTACGGCGTGTGCACCCTGGACGGTCTCGCGTACGCCGCCGGGCTCGCCGGCCTCCAGGGGCCGTTCGCCGTCGCGACGGACGCCCGCCGTAAGGAGGTCTACTGGGCGAGGTACGAGGACTTCCGTACCCGCACAGGTGACCCCGCGGTGGACCGGCCCGCCGACATCGCCGAACAGCTCGCGGGCCTGCCCGTCGTCGGGGCGGGCGCGGTGCTCTATCCGGAGGCGTTCCCCGACGCCCGGGAGCCCGAACACGTCTCGGCGGGCGCACTGGCGGCCCTCGCCGCCGAACGCCTCGCGGCAGGGCAGGAACTGCTCCCGCCGCAGCCGCTCTATCTGCGCAGGCCCGACGCCCAGGTGCCGAAGAACTACAAGGTGGTCACCCCGAAGTGACCGAAGCGATCCAGGGGGCGGGTGCGGCGACCGTGGCCGCCGTGCTGCGCGAGATGCGCTGGTGGGACATCGATCCGGTGCTGGAGCTCGAACACGAGCTGTTCCCGGAGGACGCCTGGTCGGCCGGGATGTTCTGGTCGGAGCTGGCCCACGCCCGCGGTCCCGGCGCCACCCGTCGTTATGTCGTCGCCGAGGAACCGGCCACCGGCCGGATCGTCGGATACGCGGGCCTGGCGGCCGCCGGTGACCTCG
This sequence comes from Streptomyces finlayi, assembly GCF_014216315.1. Taxonomy (NCBI): domain Bacteria; kingdom Bacillati; phylum Actinomycetota; class Actinomycetes; order Kitasatosporales; family Streptomycetaceae; genus Streptomyces; species Streptomyces finlayi. Next base: position 3,011,471 of record NZ_CP045702.1, on the reverse strand, counting down.
GGGACGTACAGACCATCGGCGTCACCCGCGACCACTGGGGAGGCGGCCTCGGCTTCGAACTCCTCACCGATCTGCTGAAGCACGCCACGGCCTTCGAGTGCTCCGCCGTGCTTCTGGAGGTACGGGTCGACAACACCCGCGCGCAGAAGCTGTACGAGCGCTTCGGCTTCGAGCCGATCGGTTTCCGGCGCGGCTACTACCAGCCGGGCAACATCGACGCGCTCGTCATGCGCCTCCATGTACAAGAGCACGGACAAGAACCCGGTCAAGAGCACGGACAAGAGACTGAGACTGACTGATGGCTGACGAACCGCTCGTACTCGGCATCGAGACCTCCTGCGACGAGACCGGGGTCGGCATCGTGCGCGGCACGACCCTGCTCGCGGACGCCGTCGCCTCCAGCGTCGACACGCACGCCCGGTACGGCGGTGTCGTGCCGGAGATCGCCTCCCGCGCCCATCTGGAAGCGATGGTCCCGACCATCGAGCGCGCCCTGAAGGACGCCGGGATCAGCGCCCGCGACCTCGACGGCATCGCGGTCACGGCCGGGCCCGGGCTCGCGGGCGCGCTGCTCGTCGGCGTCTCGGCGGCCAAGGCGTACGCGTACGCCCTGAACAAGCCGCTCTACGGGGTGAACCACCTCGCCTCGCACATCTGCGTCGACCAGCTGGAGCACGGCCCGCTCCCCGAGCCGACGATGGCGCTGCTGGTCAGCGGCGGTCACTCCTCGCTGCTGCTCGCGCCCGACATCACCAATGACGTACGGCCGCTGGGCGCGACGATCGACGACGCGGCGGGTGAGGCGTTCGACAAGATCGCCCGGGTGCTGAACCTCGGATTCCCCGGCGGCCCGGTCATCGACCGGCTGGCGAAGGAGGGCGACCCCAAGGCCATCGCGTTCCCGCGCGGTCTGAGCGGTTCGCGCGACCCCGCGTACGACTTCTCCTTCTCCGGGCTCAAGACGTCCGTGGCGCGCTGGATCGAGGCGAAGCGGGCGGCGGGCGAGGAGGTGCCGGTACGGGATGTGGCGGCGTCCTTCCAGGAGGCCGTCGTGGACGTGCTCACCCGTAAGGCGGTCCGGGCCTGCAAGGACGAGGGCGTCGGCCATCTGATGATCGGTGGCGGTGTCGCGGCCAACTCGCGGCTGCGGACCCTGGCCCAGGAGCGGTGCGAGCGGGCCGGTATCCGGCTGCGGGTGCCCAGACCCGGACTCTGCACGGACAACGGGGCGATGGTCGCCGCGCTGGGCGCCGAGATGGTGGCCCGCAACCGGCCTGCCTCGGACCTGGAACTGTCGGCCGACTCCTCGCTGCCGGTGACGGAGACCCACGTGCCGGGTGTCCACACCCACGGCCACGACCACGTGCACGAGATCAGCAAGGACAACCTCTACTCATGAGCACTCCGGGCGTCGCACTGATGTGGGAGGCGCGGGCCACCGAGGGCCGGGGCGCAGAGCTGCTGGAGTGGGCGCGGGCCCGGTCGGCGGAGCTGGTCCGCGAGCCCGTCCGCCGTGAGCTGCTGCGCGCCCCGCAGGACCGGGTGCTCGTCATCACCTGGTGGGAGGGCGCGTACGGCGACGAGCTGCCGGAACTCCCTGAGCCGGAAGCGGAGTTGATCGCCCGGCCGGTGCATCGCTGGCGCTTCGAATCCGTAGGCTGAAGATCCTCGGAAAGAAGGTTCGGAGAAAGACTTCTCCGGGGTGTCGATCCGGGGCGTGCCCGTTCGACGCATGAGTGTGAGGCGGGAAACAGCCCGCCCCGGCCCCGAGGAGTCACCGTGCCGCGCTACCTGACGATGGTTCGTATCGACGAGAACAACGCCCCGGCCGAGGGCCCCAGCGAAGCGCTGATGCAGCGCATGGGCGCCCTGCTCGAGGAGATGACGAAGGCCGGCGTCCTGCTGGACACGGCCGGGCTCACCCCGACCGCGCAGGGCACCAGGGTCACCTGGTCCAACGGCGAGTTCACCGTCACCGACGGGCCGTTCACCGAGACGAAGGAAGTCATCGGCGGCTACGCGATCATCCAGGCCAAGGACAAGGCCGAGATCCTGGAGTGGACCAAGCGGTTCCTCGCCGTCCACGAGGCGCACTGGACCGTGACCTCCGAGATCCGCGAGATCGCCGAAGGCTGACAGGCCTTCGCCGCACAGGGGTGGGGCGGCAGGTGCTTGCCGCCCCGGCCCCCGGCTGCTCTGATGGGTGGCCGTGACAGAAGCACGCAGTGCCGTCGAAGCCGTTTTCAGGATCGAATCGGCACGGATCATCGCCGCGACCGCCCGCATCGTGCGCGATGTGGGGATCGCCGAGGAAATCGCGCAGGACGCCCTGCTGGCCGCGCTGGAGCAGTGGCCGGAGTCGGGGGTCCCGGACCGGCCGGGCGCCTGGCTCATGGTCACCGCGAAGCGCCGGGCGATCGACCTCGTACGCCGCAAGGAGACCTACGCGCGCAAACTGGCTGAGGTCGGCCGGACCCTGGAGGACGTACCGCCCCCGGAACCCGCCGACCCCGACCGCATCGACGACGATCTCCTGCGGCTGATCTTCACCTCCTGCCATCCGGTGCTCTCCACGCAGGCCCGGATCGCGCTCACGCTGCGCCTCCTCGGCGGCCTCGGTACCGAGGAGATCGCCCGCGCGTTCCTGGCCACCGAGACGACCGTCGCGCAGCGCGTCGTGCGGGCGAAGCGGACACTGGGCCGGGCGGGTGTCCCCTTCGAGGTGCCGTACGGCCCGGACCGCGCCGCCCGCCTCGACTCCGTGCTCGAAGTGATCTACCTGATCTTCAACGAGGGGTACGCGGCGACCACGGGCGACGATCTGCTGCGTCCGGCCCTCTGCCAGGACGCGCTGCGGCTCGCCCGGGTACTGGCCGGCCTGATGGAGAAGGAGCCCGAGGTCCACGGGCTCGTCGCGCTGCTGGAGCTCCAGGCCTCGCGCGCCGCGGCCCGGACCGGCCCTGACGGTGCGCCGGTACTGCTCGCCGACCAGAACCGGTCGCGCTGGGACCGGCTGCTGATCCGGCGCGGCTTCGCGGCCCTGGCACGGGCGAACGAGGCGGGCGGGGCGGGGCCGTACGCCCTCCAGGCCGCGATCGCCGCCTGTCACGCCCACGCGGTGACGTACGAGGCCACGGACTGGACCGTGATCGCCACGCTGTACCGGCGCCTCGCGGCGCTCGTACCGTCTCCCGTGGTGGAGCTGAACCGGGCGGTCGCGGTGTCCATGGCCGAGGGGCCCGCGGCGGGCCTCGTCCTGGTGGACGCGCTGGCGGCCGGGCCCGAGCTCAAGGCGTACCACCTGCTGCCGAGCGTGCGGGGTGATCTGCTGGAGCGGCTCGGACGGGCGCAGGAGGCGCGGGCGGAGTTCGTACGGGCGGCGGAACTGACCCGTAACGAGCAGGAGAGGACGCTGCTGCTGGCGCGCGCCGACCGGGTGTCGCGATGAGTTCCGGGGGCGGGACGGGTCTACGTTCCTGAAAGGCTTTTCGACATCCCCGGCATGTCGCCGTTCCCGGATTTCCGGCGAGGAGAAGACCATGCAGAAGATCACCACGTTCCTGTGGTTCGACAACCAGGCGGAGGAGGCGGCGAACTTCTACGTCTCCGTCTTCGGCGGCGACTCGCGGATTCTGGACGTGACCCACTACGGACCGTCCGCCCCGGGAGAGCCGGAGGGGGTCATGACGGTGAGCTTCCGGCTCGCGGACCAGGAGTACATCGCCCTCAACGGCGGTCCGCAGTTCCCCTTCACGGAGGCCGTCTCGCTCTCCGTGGACTGTGCGGACCAGGCCGAGGTGGACCGGCTGTGGGAGGCGTTCACCGCGGAGGGTGAGGAGGGGCAGTGCGGCTGGCTCAAGGACAGGTACGGCCTGTCCTGGCAGATCGTCCCCAAGGGGCTGACCGAGGTGCTGTCCAGCCCGGACCCGGCCAAGGCGGAGCGGGCGATGAAGGCGATGCTCGGCATGCGGAAGCTGGACATCCAGGCGCTCCGGGACGCGTGAGGTCCGAGGCGGCCTGCGGCCGGGCATCCACGCGCGGTTCACGGCCCGTCAGCTCCGGGCACGGCCCGGGTCGGTAGTGTCTGGGGCATGTCACGCCGTTCGCCCCTGCCTCCGCCCCCGCCGCCCGTGGAGCTGCGCTCCTGGCCCGACCGGCAGGCCATGCTCGCCGACCGGGCGGTGGTGCTCGGCGAGCTGGTCAGAATCCACGTGGGCCACGCGGGGCTCGCCATGCTGTGGCTGTGGGGGATGCTGGCGGCCCTCGGCTGGTCGTTCGTGGGCGGGGCGATCGTCTCGTTCGAGGAGCCCAGCGATCCCTTCGCGGGGATGCTGGGCCTGGTCGGTCTCGTCCTCGGCGCCTGTCTGCTGGTGCCGCCGGTCACCTTCGTCGCCGTCGGGCTCGCCCGGGACCGGCAGGTCCGCCGGCTGCTCCTCCAGTGGGGCGCGCTGGACCGCGATCCGGCAGGTGACCCGAGGCTGCGGGTTCCCGGTGTCAGCCTCCTCTGGATGCTGACCTCCTTCGCGCTGTGCGCCCTCGGCCTGTACGTGTGCGTGGTCGTCCCGGCGGGCGCGGAGGCGGGCGAGGAGACGTACGGGGAGGTCTCCCTGTTCATGGGGCTCGGCCTCATCTGCTGGCTGACCGGCCTGATCGGTGTCGTCAAGGCGTTCGCGCACCGCCGCTGGGTGCTCAGGGTGCTCGTCGGGACGCACGCACGCGAGCCCGTCAGGGACGCTTCAGGGGCTGACCGACCAGCATCGTAGGCGCGTCCGCCACCCGGGTCAGGAACACGGTCGCCGCGCTGGGGCCCCGGAGTTTCATCTTGCGGCGCAGTTCCTCCGGCTCGACGGCGGAGCCGCGCTTCTTCACGGTCAGCACGCCGACCTCCCGCTCCCGCAGCAGGGCCTTGAGCTTCTTCATGTTGAAGGGCAGTTGATCGGTGATCTCGTACGCCGTCGTGTACGGGGAGTCGTACAGCTCGTCGCTCGTGACGTACGCGATCATCTCGTCGAACAGCCGGCCGTGGCACCGGTCCACGATGTCGGCCACCAGATGGGCGCGGATGACGGCGCCGTCGGGTTCGTACAGATAGCGGCCGACGGGTCCGACGGGCGGGGCGGGCAGCGGGGCCGCGGCCGTCAGGGTGGCGCCCGTCGGCAGCAGTGTCGAGCGGAACGAGCCGGGTGCGAAGCCGTCCCCGTACCAGAGCACCGCCTCCTTCACGTCGCCGTTGTCAGAGATCCACTCGGCCTCGGCCTGCGGTCCGATCGCCTCGTGCGGGACACCGGGGGCGATCTTCAGTGCGGCGCGGGGGGCCCTCAGCGCGGCCGCGGTCGCCCAGGACAGCGGGGGTGAGTACGCCTCCGGGTCGAAGATCCGGCCGCGCCCGCCGCGCCGGGCCGGGTCGACGAAGACCGCGTCGTACGGAGCGGTGTCGATCTCGGTGACATCGGCGCACCGCACCTCGATCAGCGCCTCCAGGCCGAGAGCCGCGGCGTTGGCGCGGGCGACCTCGGCGGTCAGCGGGTCACGGTCCACGGCCAGCACCGTGATGCCGGCGCGGGCGAGGGCGATCGCGTCGCCGCCGATCCCGCAGCAGAGATCCGCCACGCTCCGCACCCCGAGGCCCGCGAACCGCTGGGCCCGGTACGCGGCGACCGAGGTGCGGGTGGCCTGTTCCACGCCGTTGGGCGTGAAGAACATCCGGTGCGCGTCCTCGGCGCCGAACTTGGCCACCGCCCGCTGCCGCAGCCGGGCCTGCCCCAGGGCCGCCGACACCAGGTCGGCCGGGTGGCCGCGCCGCAGGCGGGTCGCGGTGGCCAGTTCCCGGGCGGGGTCGTGGTCGCGCAGTTCGGCCAGGAGCGCGGTGCCCTCGGGGGAGAGCAGGGCGTGGAAGCCGGCGAGGGGGTCGGGTCCGTCGGGCGTGGGGAGAGCGTTCACCCGGCCCATTGTGAGCCAGCCGGGGGACCGGGCGGGCCGGGCGGCGGTGTCGGGCGGAGGACCCGTGCGGGCACTGGCAGGATGCGGCGCCATGCAACTAGTACGACAAAAGGAAGAATCCGCCATGAAGCGGCACGGGCCGCGCCGCCTCGCCCGCGGTCCGGTCTGTACGACCTTGGTCACCCTTCTCGCCGCCGCTCTCGCCTCCGGGTGCGCGGCCGAAGGCACGGACAGCGCCACAGGGGGGAAGCGCCCTGCGCCGCCCGCCCCCGGTCAGGAGGGGCCGCCCCTGCTGAAGCCGCGTCAGGAGGGGCCGCCTCTGCTGAAGGCTGCCCCTCCTGACGCGCTCTCCGCGTACGCCGGGGAGGTGCGGCGGAAGCAGGCCGCACGGGTCGCGGCGGCCAGGAAACAGGTCGCGGCGGCCAAGAAGTGGCGGCTGGCGAAGGTCCCGCTGGCCGCCCCGGAACCACCGGCCGTCAAGCCGCGCATCACCACGCGCAAGGGTTTCGAGGTCACCGGCGGTGAGACGCTGCCGCCCGTCTTCACGACCGTGCCGACGAAGGAACGCATCGTCTTCCTGACGATGGACGACGGGGCGGAGAAGGACCCCGCGCTGCTGCGGATGATGACGGAACTGGACATCCCGTACAGCGCCTTCCTCAGCGACTACGTGGTGAAGGAGGACTACGGCTACTTCAGGAAGATGAAGGCCCGCGGCGTCACCCTCAGCAACCACACGCTGAACCACCGCTATATGCCCGGACTGTCGTACGCCGAGCAGAAGCGGGAGATCTGCGGCCAGCAGGACAGGATGGCGAAGGAGTTCGGGAAACGGCCCACGCTCTTCCGGCCGCCGTACGGCAACTACAACGGCGACACCCTGCGCATCGCCAAGTCCTGCGGCATCAAGGCCGTGCCGCTGTGGGCCTCCGAGGCGTTCCCGGACCACATGGAATGGCGCGAGTGGGACCGCGATCTGCACCCCGGCGACATCATCCTCACCCACTTCAGGGGGCCCGGGGACTGGAAGGGTTCCATGCCCGACATGATCCGGCGGGTGATGAAGACGGTCACGGACAAGGGGTACGCGGTCGCCAGGCTGGAGGACTACGTCTGAGCCGGGAGGCGGGTCACCGGTCACGGGAGGCGGGTCGCCGGTCAGTGGTTCCGTCCCGCGGATTTCGCCACGCGGGGGTGCTGAATTGGCACTCCGCTTGACCGAGTGCTAATCGCGGTCATAGTGTCAGTGCTGGCACTCCCCACTGGAGAGTGCCAGCACCACCGTGCGACAGGGCAGGTCCGGCACCCGCGACGACGGATCCACCTGGTCGCCACCCCACAGACTGTTAAACCCCGTGAGATCTCCGAAGGGGGAGACCGGATCGTGTCGACCACCAGCACCAAGGTTGCGATCAAGCCGCTCGAGGACCGCATTGTGGTCCAGCCGCTCGACGCCGAGCAGACCACGGCCTCCGGCCTGGTCATTCCCGACACCGCCAAGGAGAAGCCCCAGGAGGGCGTCGTCCTTGCCGTTGGCCCGGGCCGCTTCGAGAACGGCGAGCGCCTTCCGCTCGACGTCAAGACCGGCGATGTCGTTCTGTACAGCAAGTACGGCGGCACCGAGGTGAAGTACAACGGCGAGGAGTACCTCGTCCTCTCGGCTCGTGACGTGCTCGCGATCGTCGAGAAGTAATTCACCCACGTTTGTTTCTGTTCTGCGCCCCTGGCCCCCTGCGAAATAACTAGCCGGGCGGTCAGGGGCGCAGTTCGTTTTGAGAGGACAGGTAACAGCCCATGGCGAAGATTCTGAAGTTCGACGAGGACGCCCGTCGCGCCCTTGAGCGCGGCGTCAACAAGCTTGCCGACACGGTGAAGGTGACGATCGGCCCCAAGGGCCGCAACGTCGTCATCGACAAGAAGTTCGGCGCTCCCACCATCACCAACGACGGTGTCACCATCGCGCGCGAGGTCGAGCTCGACGACCCGTTCGAGAACCTCGGTGCCCAGCTGGTGAAGGAGGTGGCGACCAAGACCAACGACGTAGCGGGTGACGGCACCACCACCGCCACCGTCCTGGCCCAGGCGCTCGTCCGCGAGGGTCTGCGCAACGTCGCGGCGGGCGCCTCCCCGGCCGCCCTGAAGAAGGGCATCGACGCCGCGGTCAAGGCCGTGTCCGAGGAGCTCCTCGCGACCGCCCGCCCGATCGAGGACAAGTCCGACATCGCCGCCGTGGCCGCGCTCTCCGCGCAGGACACGCAGGTCGGCGAGCTCATCGCGGACGCGATGGACAAGGTCGGCAAGGACGGTGTCATCACCGTCGAGGAGTCCAACACCTTCGGTCTGGACCTCGAGTTCACCGAGGGCATGGCCTTCGACAAGGGCTACCTGTCCCCGTACATGGTGACCGACCAGGAGCGTATGGAGGCCGTCCTCGACGACCCGTACATCCTGATCCACCAGGGCAAGATCGGCTCCATCCAGGAGCTGCTCCCGCTCCTGGAGAAGGTCATCCAGGCCGGCGCCTCCAAGCCGCTCCTGATCATCGCCGAGGACGTCGAGGGCGAAGCCCTGTCGACCCTGGTCGTCAACAAGATCCGTGGCACCTTCAACGCCGTCGCGGTGAAGGCCCCGGGCTTCGGTGACCGCCGCAAGGCCATGCTCGGCGACATCGCCACCCTCACCGGTGCGACCGTCATCGCCGAAGAGGTCGGCCTCAAGCTCGACGGCGCCGGTCTCGACGTGCTGGGCACCGCCCGTCGCGTCACCGTCTCCAAGGACGACACGACCATCGTCGACGGCGGCGGCGACTCCGCCGACGTCAAGGGCCGCGTCAACCAGATCAAGGCCGAGATCGAGTCCACGGACTCCGACTGGGACCGCGAGAAGCTCCAGGAGCGCCTCGCGAAGCTGGCCGGTGGCGTGTGTGTGATCCGCGTCGGTGCTGCCACCGAGGTGGAGCTCAAGGAGAAGAAGCACCGTCTGGAGGACGCCATCTCCGCGACCCGCGCCGCGGTCGAGGAAGGCATCGTCTCCGGTGGTGGCTCCGCTCTGGTCCACGCCGTCAAGGTCCTCGAGGGCGACCTCGGCAAGACCGGCGACGAGGCCACCGGTGTCGCGGTCGTGCGCCGCGCCGCCGTCGAGCCGCTGCGCTGGATCGCCGAGAACGCCGGCCTGGAGGGTTACGTCATCACCTCCAAGGTCGCCGAGCTCGACAAGGGCCAGGGCTTCAACGCCGCGACCGGCGAGTACGGCGACCTGGTGAAGGCCGGCGTCATCGACCCGGTCAAGGTCACCCGCTCCGCCCTGGAGAACGCCGCGTCGATCGCGTCGCTGCTGCTCACGACCGAGACCCTGGTCGTCGAGAAGCCGGCGGACGACGAGGGCGACTCCGGTCACGGCGGCCACGGCCACTCCCACTAGTACGCGCCCGGCACACCACTGAGGTCCGGTACCCCCGTCGCGGGGGTACCGGACCTCAGTGCGTTCCGGGGTGGAGCGCCGGGGATCAGGCCGAGTGGTCCAGGACCGCCGCGGTCACGGGGTCCGCGAACGGACGGCCCTCGGCGAAGCGTTCCAGCTCGTCCAGCGCCTGGTCCGCCATGCGGTGCAGCTCGTTGCCCAGTGAGCCCGCGATATGCGGCGTGAGCAGGACGTTCGGCAGGTCGTACAACGGCGAGTCCGCCACGGGCAGTTCGGGCTCCGTCACATCCAGCACCGCGTGCAGCCGCCCGCTCACCAGCTCCGGGATCAGAGCGTCCTCGTCGACCAGCGAACCGCGCGCCGTGTTGACCAGCGTCGCCCCCGCAGGCATCAGCGCCAGCTGCTCCGCCCCGATGAGGTGACGGGTCTCGGGCAACTGGGGAGCGTGGACGGGCGGTGGCGGCAGGGACTGCTCCGGCAAGCGACCGCCGCCCGCCACCGCCCCGAACTGGGCGCCCGTGAAGGTCCGGCCCGCGGGGGCCGGGCTCGACCGGGCTACTGAGGGCCGTACTTGCGACCCGTCCTGGAGGTGACCCCTCCGAGCAGTCCGCGAGGCGCCACCTTCACCAGGCCCATCAGCGCCTTGTACCGGGCGTCCGGAACCGACACCGTCCGGCCGCGCGCCAGGTCGGCGAGCGCGCTCGTCACCAGCTTGTCCGCGTCGAGCCACATCCAGCCCGGGATGCTGTCCGTGCCCATCCCGGCCCGCTTGTGGAACTCCGTCCGCACGAACCCGGGGCACAGCGCCATCAGCCGTACGCCCGAACCGGACAGGTCCTTGGCCGCTCCCTGGGTGAACTGCACGACCCACGCCTTGGAGGCCCCGTACGTCCCGCGCGGCACGAACGCCGCCACGGACGCCACGTTGATCACTCCGCCGCGCCCCCGCTCCTTCATCCCGGCCGCGGCGGCGGACGTCAGCCGCAGCACCGCCTCGCAGTGCACCTTGAGCATCGTCAGCTCATCCGCCATGGAGACCTCCAGATAGCGCCCCTTGTTGCCGAATCCGGCGTTGTTGACCAGGAGGTCGACCGACTGGTGGCGGTCCCCGAGCCGGGCCTCGACCGCCGCGATCCCCTTGTCCTCGGAGAGGTCCGCGGTCAGGACCTCGGCCTCGATGCCGTGCCGGTCGTGCAGTTCGGTGGCCTGGACCCGCAGCCGCTCGGTGTCACGTGCCACCAGGACCAGGTTGTGTCCCTCGCCCGCGAGCCGCCGCGCGAAAGCGGCCCCGATTCCCGCCGTCGCGCCCGTAATCAGTGCTGTCGTCATAGGCGGCACGTTAGTGCCCGGCGTGCGAGGGCGGACGACCCGCCCGCTGTCCCTTGTCGGCCACCACGGACCGGCCCGTTCCGGGGGGCCGTCAGGGCATGGGGCTGACCCCCGACCGCCCCCTGAGCCGCCCCCGACGGGCCGACGGCCGTCAGACCCCGTGCTTCTCCATGTACGCCCGTGCGTCGCGCAGGGCTTCCGGGTGCAGCGCGTCCCCCGCGGCGAGCAGCTGGGACAGCAGGGTCCGCTCGGTCGTGAGGGCCCGGAACACCAGGGACACGGTGACGTCGTGGTCCGGCCGGTGCACGATCTCGACCGGGTCCCCGGCGCGTATCGCCCCCGGCTCGACGACCCGCAGATACGCTCCGGGTGCGGCCGCCTCGGTGAACCGCCTGACCCAGCCCTTCTCGCCGAGATGGCCCGCGAACGTACGGCAGGGAATGCGGCCCGTGGTGACCTCCAGGACGAGATCCGAGCCGATCCGCCAGCGTTCCCCGATCCTGGCCCCGCTCACCTCGATGCCCCGGGTCGTGAGGTTCTCGCCGAACGCGCCGTTGGCCACGTCCCGGTCCAGCACCGTCTCCCAGGCGTCGAGTTCCTCGCGCGCGAAGGCGTACACCGCCTGGTCCGTGCCCCCGTGATGTCGCAGATCGCACACCACGTCCCCCGCCAGACCGCTGCCGCCGGTTCCCTTGGGACCCGGATCCGAGACGTGCACGGGGCCGTCTGCCGGGTGCTTGCCGATCCCGGTGACGCCCCCGGGGCCATTGGTGTGCTCGGACGCCCTGGGGCGGCCCACATTCACGGTCAGTAGCTTCATGGCGTACACGCTAGCGAGTCGTCACCCAAAGTCGCAGGTCGATTATCCGCAACTTCTCCAAGAATCGCTTATGGTGGAGGGGTGATCGAAGCCCGCCATCTCCGAGTCCTGCGCGCCGTGTCGACAACCGGATCGTTCTCCGCAGCCGCGCGCGAACTGGGCTGCACCCAGCCCGCGGTCAGCCAGCAGATGAAGGCACTGGAGGCATCGGCGGGCACCACGCTGCTCATCCGTACGGGCCGTGAGATGAGACTGACCCAGGCGGGCGAGGCCCTCGTGCGCCATGCGTCCGGCATCCTCGCCGGCCTGACCGCAGCCGAGGAGGAGGTCGCCGCGATCGCCGGACTGCGTGCGGGCCGGGTCCGGCTCGTCTCGTTCCCCAGCGGCAGTTCCACCCTCGTCCCGGGCGCACTCGCGGCCCTGCGTGCCGCCCATCCGGGCACCCGGGTCTCGCTCGTCGAGGCGGAGCCGCCCCGCTCGGTCGACATGCTCCGGGACGGCGACTGCGACATCGCGCTGGCGTTCCGTTACGGGGCGTCCGGCGGCGAGTGGGACGACCTGGTCGTACGCCCCCTGCTGACCGACCGGCTGATCGGGCTGGTCCCCGAGGGGCACCGGCTGGCGGACGCGGAGGCGGTGGGCATCGAGGAACTCGCCGACGAGCCGTGGATCGCGGGCTGCCCGCGCTGCCGCCGCCAGCTCGTGGAGGTCTGCGAGGCGTCCGGCTTCACTCCCCGGATCGATTTCGCCACCGACGACTACCCGGCGGTGATCGGACTGGTGGGGGCCGGCCTCGGGGTGGCCGTCCTGCCGGAGCTGGCCATCGAGTCCGTACGCCCGAAGGGCGCCCGTACCGTCACGGTCGAACCGGCCATCGAACGCGAGATCGTCGCGCTGACCCTTCCGGACCTGGCCCAGGTTCCCGCGGTGGCGGCCACCCTGGACGAGCTGTCCCGGGCCGCCGAGCGCTGAGGCGGGCTCCGGGTCCGCCGGGGCTGCCCGCCTCGGCGGGTGCATGGGGGAAGCGATGAAGAAACGTTTCTCTGCCTGGGTGGAGGGTGTCGGTGTCAGGCGCGTCCCGGGCCGGCTCCGTCCGAGTGGGCCGCCGTGATCAGCCGGTTGCGTGCCCGGCCCATGAGCTCTTCGCGCTCGTCCTCGGTCAGGCCGCCCCACACTCCGTAGGGCTCGCGTACCGCCAGTGCGTGTGCCGCGCACTCGGCCCGTACCGGGCAGCGCATGCACACCTCTTTCGCCGAGGCCTCGCGGGCGCTCCGAGCCGCCCCGCGCTCACCCTCCGGGTGGAAGAAGAGTGAACTGTCGACCCCTCGGCAGGCGGCCAGCAGCTGCCAGTCCCACAGATCGGCATTGGGTCCGGGAAGGCGGGAGAAATCTGCCATTGCTTGTCCCCTCGAAACCGTGCTGAGTCGGAAACGGCATTCGACCGTTGTGGATCGTCGGTGACCGCAGTCCCGACCGTACATCTACGGTGTTAGTAGATGTAAATATGACTGATTGCGAATCTAGCCACAGACACCAGCAAAAGGGAAGAAAATCGGCTAAATGGTGCATGCCTTCGGGTGAAGTTTCGGTTGACGCCTGGATGATCTGCGCCGCTCTCCTCCGTATGCGACCCCTCACGTAGAGTGCCGAACTCGACGTTCCGACCCGTAACTCTTTCGAGTGACCATCGTTGAGAGTGCGGAGGCGGTTGACGAAGAACGAGCTCGGGCAGATGTCCGAGGGGGTCAACCGCACAGGTGACGACTTGTATCAGCCTGGAGGCTCAAGGTGACGCGCATCAGCTGCGGAGGACGGTCATGACATCCGTCCTCGTCTGCGACGACTCCCCACTTGCCCGAGAAGCGCTCCGCCGCGCGGTTGCCACCGTGCCCGGCGTCGAGCGTGTGACAACGGCGGCCAACGGCGAGGAAGTTCTCCGCCGGTGGGGGGCCGATCGTTCGGATCTGATTCTGATGGACGTACGCATGCCCGGTCTGGGGGGTGTGGAGACGGTCCGGCGGCTGCTCTCCGCCGACCCGGGTGCCCGGATCATCATGCTGACCGTCGCCGAGGACCTGGACGGTGTCGCGCTCGCGGTCGCCGCCGGTGCCCGCGGCTATCTGCACAAGGACGCCTCGCGCGCCGAACTGCGGGCCACGGTGACGCAGGCCCTGGCCGATCCGACCTGGCGGCTCGCCCCGCGCCGGCTCCGGTCCGCCGAGATGGGCGCCGCGCCGACGCTCACCGCGCGTGAGATCCAGGTGCTCGAAGGCATGAGCCACGGCCGCTCCAACGCGGAGATCGGGCGCGAGCTCTTCCTCTCGGAGGACACCGTGAAGACGCACGCGAGGCGCCTCTTCAAGAAGCTCGGTGCCTCGGACCGCGCACACGCCGTGGCGCTCGGCTTCCGGTGGGGCCTGGTCCGCTGACGCCGGGCCACGGCCGGTGGTCGAAGCCGCCCCCGTCCGCGCCACCGCGGGCGGGGTGACGGGGACGGTCGGCGGCGAGGCCGGTGTCAGGCCCCTCCGACCAGCGCTGTGTGACGCTTCCCGGCCGATGCCGCATCCTTGAGACGTGGAGTTCCTCGGGAACGATTCGGTCGAGCGGAAGGGGAGGGCGCAGGACATGACACCCGGCGCACCCGCTCATAACGCTTCGGTGCACAACTCAGGACGCGGTGCCGCGGATCCGGCAGCGTCAAGGCACCATGGTTCGATGCGCGACGACGAGACAACGGTGATCGGTGCTCTGGTGCACCGTGCCGTCGACGGCGACGCGCAGGCCACCCACGATCTGCTGGCCCATGTCCATCCCCTCGCGCTGCGCTACTGCAGGTCCCGGCTGAACCGGCTGCCCGGTGATGCCCGTCACTTCGTGGAGGACCTGGCGCAGGAGGTCTGTGTCGCGGTGCTGATGGCGCTGCCGCGGTACAAGGACACCGGCAGGCCCTTCGAAGCCTTCGTCTTCGCCATCGCGGGCCACAAGGTCGCCGACCTCCAGCGTGCCGCGATGCGGCACCCCGGATCGACGGCCGTGCCCTCCGACGAGATGCCGGAGCGGCCCGACGACTCACTCGGCCCGGAAGAACGGGCCCTGCTCAGCAGCGACGCCGCCTGGGCCAAGAAGCTCCTGGCCAATCTGCCGGAGAACCAGCGCGAGCTGCTGGTCCTGCGGGTCGCCGTCGGGCTGACGGCCGAGGAGACCGGGCAGATGCTGGGGATGTCCCCGGGTGCTGTCCGTGTCGCCCAGCACCGGGCGCTGAGCAGGCTGCGCGCACTCGCCGGACAGTAGACGCGTCCCGCTCGCGGTCACGTAGGAACGCACAGAACCGCTTACCGATCTTGATCGTGGGATGAGACGCCCCGGAAGCCCGTTAGCATGGACATCCGCACCGATCAAGGCCATTTGGGGAAGGTGTCATGACTGCAAACGTCGACGGAGTGCCCGAGAAGTTCGCGACGCTCGGGCTGACATACGACGACGTGCTGCTGCTGCCGGGCGCGTCCGACATGGCGCCCGATCAGATCGACACTTCCTCGTACATCTCGAAGAACGTCCGCGTGAACATCCCGCTGCTCTCCGCGGCGATGGACAAGGTCACCGAGGCGCGCATGGCCATCGCCATGGCGCGTCAGGGCGGCGCGGGCGTGCTGCACCGCAATCTCTCCATCGCCGACCAGGCCAACCAGGTCGACCTGGTGAAGCGCTCCGAGTCCGGCATGGTCACCGACCCCATCACGGTGCACCCGGACGCGACGCTGCAGGAGGCCAACGACCTCTGCGGCAAGTTCCGCATCAGCGGTGTCCCGGTCACCGACGCGGCGGGCAAGCTCCTCGGCATCGTCACCAACCGTGACATGGCCTTCGAGCCGGACCGCACGCGGCAGGTGCGCGAGGTCATGACGCCCATGCCGCTGGTCACGGGCAAGGTCGGGATCTCCGGCGTGGACGCCATGGAGCTGCTGCGCCGCCACAAGATCGAGAAGCTTCCGCTGGTCGACGACCGCGGGCTCCTCAAGGGCCTCATCACGGTCAAGGACTTCGTCAAGGCCGAGAAGTACCCGAACGCCGCCAAGGACAAGGAAGGCCGGCTGCTGGTCGGCGCCGCCGTCGGTGTCGCGGGCGACGCCTACGAGCGGGCCCAGGCACTCGTCGAGGCCGGCGTCGACTTCATCGTCGTCGACACCGCCCACGGCCACTCCCGGCTCGTCGGCGACATGGTCGCCAAGATCAAGTCGAACGCCTCGGTCGACGTCATCGGCGGCAACATCGCCACCCGTGACGGCGCCCAGGCCCTGATCGACGCGGGCGTCGACGGCATCAAGGTCGGTGTCGGCCCCGGTTCCATCTGCACCACCCGGGTGGTCGCGGGCATCGGCGTCCCGCAGGTCACCGCGATCTACGAGGCGTCCCTCGCCGCCAAGGCGGCCGGTGTCCCGGTGATCGGTGACGGCGGTCTCCAGTACTCCGGCGACATCGCCAAGGCACTCGTCGCCGGCGCCGACACCGTGATGCTCGGTTCGCTGCTCGCGGGCTGCGAGGAGTCGCCGGGGGAGCTGCTCTTCATCAACGGCAAGCAGTTCAAGTCGTACCGCGGCATGGGTTCGCTCGCCGCGATGCAGACCCGGGGCGAGCGCAAGTCGTTCTCGAAGGACCGTTACTTCCAGGAGGGCGTCGCCTCCGACGAGAAGCTGGTCCCCGAGGGCATCGAGGGTCAGGTGCCGTACCGGGGTCCGCTCTCGGCGGTCGTCCACCAGCTCACCGGCGGTCTGCGCCAGTCGATGTTCTACGTCGGCGGCCGGACGGTGCCGGAGCTCCAGAACAACGGCCGTTTCGTACGGATCACGTCGGCGGGCCTCAAGGAGAGCCATCCGCACGACATCCAGATGACCGTCGAGGCGCCGAACTACAGCAGGAAGTAGCCGCACCGTCGCCCGAGGGGCGGCCCCGGGAGGTTCCCGGGGCCGCCCCTCCGACGTGTGTCGGGGATACTGGCATGGCAGACGTAGAGGGAAAGGCCACACCATCGTGACTGAGATCGAGATCGGGCGCGGCAAGCGCGGCCGCCGGGCGTACGCATTCGACGACATCGCCGTCGTACCGAGCCGTCGTACGCGGGACCCGAAGGAGGTCTCGATCGCCTGGCAGATCGATGCCTACCGGTTCGAGCTGCCGTTCCTGGCCGCCCCCATGGACTCCGTGGTGTCCCCGCAGCACGCCATCAGGATCGGCGAGCTCGGCGGCCTGGGCGTCCTCAACCTGGAAGGGCTGTGGACCCGGCACGCCGACCCGCAGCCGCTCCTCGACGAGATCGCGGAGATGCCCGTCGAGTCGGCGACCCGCCGGCTCCAGGAGATCTACTCCGCTCCCATCCAGGAGGAGCTGATCGGGCAGCGCCTCAAGGAGGTGCGAGACTCCGGTGTCGTCACCGCCGCCGCGCTCTCCCCGCAGCGCACCGCCCAGTTCTCCAAGGCGGTCGTCGACGCGGGTGTCGACATCTTCGTCATCCGCGGTACGACGGTCTCCGCCGAGCACGTCTCGGGCGCGGCCGAACCGCTGAACCTGAAGCAGTTCATCTACGAGCTGGACGTCCCGGTGATCGTCGGCGGCTGCGCCACGTACACCGCTGCGCTCCACCTGATGCGCACCGGCGCGGCCGGTGTCCTCGTCGGCTTCGGCGGCGGCGCGGCGCACACCACGCGCAACGTCTTCGGCATCCAGGTCCCGATGGCGACCGCGGTCGCCGATGTGGCCGGGGCCCGTCGCGACTACATGGACGAGTCGGGCGGCCGGTACGTGCACGTGATCGCTGACGGTGGCGTCGGCTGGTCCGGCGACATCCCGAAGGCCGTCGCCTGCGGCGCGGACGCCGTGATGATGGGCTCCCCGCTGGCCCGTGCGACGGACGCGCCCGGCCGTGGCCGCCACTGGGGCATGGAGGCCGTCCACGAGGACGTGCCGCGCGGCAAGCTGGTGGACCTGGGCTCCGTCGGGACGACGGAGGAGGTCCTCATGGGCCCCTCGCACACCCCTGACGGCTCGATGAACATCTTCGGCGCCCTGCGCCGCGCGATGGCCACCACGGGCTACAGCGACCTCAAGGAGTTCCAGCGCGTCGAGGTGACGGTGGCGGACTCGCAGCACCGCCGCTGATCCCGCTCCGGACATCCGGACAGGACGGGAGGGCCCGGACCACAGCTGTACAGCCGTGGTCCGGGCCCTCCCGTCCTGCGTTCCGCGCGGCGACTAGTCGGCCTTGCGGGCGCCACCGAACGCGGCGATCGGACCGAGGGCGAGGAAGAGGTACGTCATGAAGTCGGCCTCTTCCTTCCAGATCTTGGTCACGTCACCGAAGTGGTCGAAGAAGACCTCGCTGAACGACAGGCCGGAGGCGTCGGACAGGATCATCGACATGCCGACGAGCTGGCCGAGGTAGACGGCGCCGATGGCGAAGACGGCGCTGGCGCCGATGACGACCGGGCTGCTGCCGCCGACCTTGGCGGCCGCGAAGCCGATCAGGAAGCCGACGCCGACCGCCGCGTAGCCGACCTCGCGCTCGATGGAGCCGGCGAGGACGCCGTACAGGACGGCCGCGACGATGGCGGTGCCGACCGCCGTCAGGATGCCGAGGCCGAGGTTGTTCCGGGCCGGCGGAGCCGGGGCGAACGGGGCGCCGCCGCCGAACTGGCCGGGCTGCTGCTCGCCCGCGAAGGGGTTGCCGGTCGGCGCGCCGGGCGGAGTCTGCTGCGCGCCGTACGGGTTGCCGGTCGGCGCGGACGGGGCCGGCTGCTGGGCGGCGTACGGGTTGCCCTCGGACGGCTGGCCGCCGTAGGGCTGCTGCGGCTGGTTCGGCGGCACGGGCTGGCTCATGGTGGATGTCCCCCTGGGACGGAAGCGTACGACTGTGCGAGAAGTGAAGCCGCAGGCTAGCAGTCCGCTCGGACAACGCCCACCGAAATCCCTTGCGGGAATTGGGCGGACGGTGGCTTCAGAGCCGGTGCGCGGCTCCCGCCGGGGTCGCTCCCCGGGTGTCCAGGAGGAGTTGGGCCTTCACCGCGAGGCCCTGGAGGTCGTACGTGCGGTGGTGCTGGAGAAGCACCGTCAGATCGGCGGCGGCGGCGGCCTCGTAGAGCGAGTCGGCGCGGGGGACGGGCAGTTCGCGTACGCGCCAGTCCAGCACGTGCGGGTCGTGGTAGCCGACCTGTGCGCCCATGTCCATCAGCCGGCCCGCGATCTCCCGGGCGGGGGACGCCTCCTGGTCGGCGAGATCCGGCTTGTACGTGACTCCGAGGAGCAGCACGCGGGCGCCCCGGGCGGACTTGCCGTGTTCGTTGAGGAGGGTGGCGCAGCGCTGGATCACGTACTGGGGCATCCGGTCGTTGATCTCCTGGGCGAGCGAGACCATGCGCAACGGGTGGCCCGGAGTGCGGCTGCTGTACGGGAGGCAGCCGGGGTCCACCGGGGTGCCGTGTCCGCCGACCCCGGGGCCGGGGCGGAAGGGCTGGAAACCGAAGGGCTTCGTCTCGGCGCACCTGATGACGTCCCAGAAGTCGACACCGAGGTCGTGGCAGAGCACGGCCATCTCGTTGACCAGAGCGATGTTGACGTGCCGGAAGTTGGTCTCCAGGACCTTGGTCATCTCGGCCTCGCGCGGCCCGCGGGCCCGGACGACCTTGTCGGTGAGCCGGCCGTAGAACGCGGCGGCCGACTCGGTGCATGCCGGGGTGAGGCCGCCGATCACCTTCGGGGTGTTGGAGTAGAGGTGGGTGCGGCTGCCCGGGTCGAGACGGCTGGGGGAGTAGGCGAGGTGGAAGTCGCGTCCGGCGCGCAGCCCCGAGCCCTCTTCCAGGAGGGGCCGCAGGAAGTTCTCCGTGGTGCCGGGGGGTACGGCGGACTCGAGCAGCACGGTGGTGTGCGGGCGCAGCCGGGCGGCCAGCGCTCGGGCCGCTTCGCCGAGGGCGCCGAGGTCCAGGGTGCGGTCCGCGCCGAGAGGGGTGGGGGCGCAGATGACGGCGGTACGGACCCGGCCCAGTTCGGCCGGGTTGGTGGTGGGGCGGAATCCTCCGGAGAGCATCCGGCGGATGTCCGGGGCGCTGAGTGAGCCCTCGACGGGGCTGCGGCCCGCGGAGAGTTCGGTGAAGGGCCGGGGATCGGTGTCGTAGCCGACGGTCTGGATGCCCGCTGCCGCGGCGGCTTGGGCGAGGGGCAGGCCGAGATGACCGAGTCCGATGACAGCGAGGTCTGCGGGCATGTGGAGGGTCGTCCTTCCCTAGGGCCTGTCCGGCGGATCATGGCCGGGGTCTGTCCGGTGGATCAGGGGCGGACGCGACGCGCCCGAAGACCATGAGGCCGGAAAGCGCAACTGCTGGGGACAGCGCAATGTCAGACTAAGCGTAAATATGACCTATATGTCGCATTGTGTGACGCCAGTCGCCGGGTGTTGTCCACAGGCGGTGGCTGAAGTCGCGGTCCGCGGACAGAATCGAGTCGTGGGCACAGTCGGCCGGCATCGCGCCGACCCGCAGCACGTGCCGGACACCCGATCTACCGGGAGGCAGCAGTGAGGACAGCGACACTGGGACCCGCCGAGCGTGCCGAGGCGCTCGCCGCGATGGCCGAGCGCGAGTTGGACGTGCTGGTCGTGGGGGCGGGCGTGGTCGGCGCCGGGACCGCACTGGACGCGGCCACCAGGGGACTCTCGACGGGACTGGTCGAAGCGCGCGACTGGGCGTCCGGCACGTCGAGCAGGTCGAGCAAGCTGGTCCACGGCGGTCTGCGCTATCTGGAGATGCTCGACTTCGCGCTGGTGCGGGAGGCGCTCAAGGAACGCGGGCTGCTGCTGGAACGGCTGGCGCCGCATCTGGTGAAGCCGGTGCCGTTCCTCTACCCCCTGCGGCACAAGGGCTGGGAGCGGCTGTACGCGGGCTCGGGCGTCGCTCTCTACGACGCGATGTCCGTGTCCTCGGGACACGGCCGCGGGCTGCCCACCCACCGCCATCTCTCCCGCCGCCAGGCTCTGCGGGTCGCTCCCGCACTGAAGAAGGACGCCCTGGTCGGGGCGCTGCAGTACTACGACGCCCAGATGGACGACGCCCGCTACGTGGCCACGCTGGTGCGCACCGCAGCCATCTACGGCGCACACGTGGCGAACCGGGCGCGGGTCATCGGATTCCTCCGTGAGGGGGAACGGGTCGTGGGCGCCCGGGTGGAGGACGTCGAGGCCGGCGGCGTCTACGAGGTCAGGGCCAAACAGGTGGTGAACGCGACCGGGGTGTGGACGGACGACACCCAGGCGCTGATCGGCGAGCGCGGACAGTTCCACGTCCGCGCCTCCAAGGGCATCCATCTGGTCGTACCGAAGGACCGCATCCACTCCTCGACCGGGCTGATCCTGCGGACCGAGAAGTCCGTGCTGTTCGTCATCCCCTGGGGCCGGCACTGGATCGTCGGCACGACGGACACCGAATGGGACCTGGACAAGACGCACCCGGCCGCGTCCAGCGCCGATATCGACTATCTGCTGGAGCATGTGAACTCGGTACTGGCCACGCCCCTGACCAGGGACGACGTACAGGGCGTCTACGCGGGTCTGCGGCCTTTGCTGGCAGGGGAGTCGGACGCCACGAGCAAGCTGTCGCGCGAGCACACGGTGGCGCACCCCCTGCCCGGTCTCGTCGTCGTCGCGGGCGGCAAGTACACGACGTACCGGGTGATGGCGAAGGACGCGGTGGACGAGGCGGTGCACGGGCTCGACCAGCGGGTGGCGGCCTGTGTCACCGAGGACATTCCGCTGCTGGGCGCCGAGGGGTACCGGGCCCTGTGGAACGCGCGGGCCAGGATCGCGGCCCGGACCGGTCTGCATGTGGCCAGGCTGGAGCATCTCCTCAACCGCTACGGCTCGCTGACCGACGAACTCCTCGATCTGATCGCGGCCGATCCGTCCCTGGGCGAACCACTGCCGGCCGCTGACGACTACCTGCGCGCGGAGATCGTCTACGCCGCCTCGCACGAAGGGGCCCGCCACCTGGACGACGTACTGACCCGGCGCACCCGCATCTCCATCGAGACCTTCGACCGGGGCACCCGCAGCGCACGGCTCTGTGCCGAGCTGATGGCGCCGGTGCTGGGCTGGGACAGCGGCCGGATCGACCGGGAGGTCGAGCACTACGAGAAGAGGGTGGAGGCGGAACGGGAGTCCCAGCGCCAGCCGGACGACCAGACGGCCGACGCGGCCCGGCTGGGGGCGCCGGACATCGTGCCGATCTAGGTCCTGTCTGGAGTTCCCCCGCGGCGTCGCGGCGTCCGGCACCGCCGCCTCCGGCGTTGTCGTCAGTCGCGAGGGCTCCGCCATCGCTCCCTCCTCCGCCTTGGATTCGACGGCACCGGACGCCGCTCCTTCTCCCGCGCTGGAACTCCAGACAGGACCTAGCGGGTCAGCGTTGTCTCGCCGGGCCCGGGTTGGCGTCCCGGCCGGACGGGCGGGACGCCCGATGCGTAGAAGTCGTGTGACGGGTAGGTGCTGTTGCGGGCCCACGGCGCCGCTGCGGGCCGCCGTTCCGGACGGTGAGCCGGGGGAGGCGGGAGGCTACGGGACCCAGGTGTGATTCGCTGGGCACGCTCACCGGCCGGACCCGGCACCGGGACCGGTCCCGGGGTGAGAGACAATGAACGCTCTGCCAGGGCGGGTTGATCGCAGAGGGGACGCATGTCGGAGGCGGAGCAGGCACGGGAGCCCCAACGGGACAAGGAAGACCGTCTTCTCGCGGGGCGCTACCGCCTCGGGGAGGTGCTCGGCCGGGGCGGAATGGGCACGGTCTGGCGCGCCGTCGACGAGACGCTGGGCCGCACGGTGGCGGTCAAGGAACTGCGTTTCCCCTCGGCCATCGACGAGGACGAGAAGCGTCGGCTGATCACGCGCACCCTGCGTGAGGCGAAGGCGATCGCCAGGATCCGTAACAACGGCGCGGTGACGGTCTACGACGTCGTCGAGGAGGACGACCGGCCGTGGATCGTCATGGAACTCATCGAGGGCAAGTCCCTCGCCGAGGCGATCCGTGAGGACGGGACGCTGACGCCGAAGCGCGCGGCCGAGGTGGGCCTCGCCATCCTCGACGTGCTGCGCCAGGCGCACCGCGAGGGCATTCTGCACCGCGACGTGAAGCCGTCGAACGTGTTGATCTCCGAGGACGGCCGCGTCGTACTGACCGACTTCGGCATCGCCCAGGTCGAGGGCGACCCGTCCGTCACCTCGACGGGCATGCTCGTCGGCGCGCCCTCGTACATCTCGCCGGAGCGCGCCCGGGGGCACAAGCCGGGACCGCCCGCCGACCTGTGGTCGCTCGGTGGACTGCTGTACGCGAGCGTCGAGGGCTGCCCGCCCTACGACAAGGGGTCGGCGATCGCCACCCTGACCGCGGTCATGACCGAACCGCTCGACCCGCCCAGGAACGCGGGGCCGCTGGAGGAGGTCATCTACGGCCTGCTGGTCAGGGACCCCGAGCAGCGGCTCGACGACGCCGGAGCGCGCGCTCTGCTCAACGACGTGATCAACACGCCCGAGCAGCCCGTTCCCCCGCCCGCCGACGACACGCAGATCATGGCGCTGCCCACGGACGCCGAGGTCGCGGCGGCGGCCGCCGGGGCGCCGCCGAAGCGGGCGCCCAAGGTCCAGGCGAGATCAGTCCCGAAGCCTGCCGGCAAGTCCGCGCCGGTCACGGCCGGAGCGTCCGGGGGCTCCGGCGACGGCACCCGGGAGCGGCTGCGCGGCGCACTGCGCTCCGTGCGCAACGCCAAGGCGGGACCCGCGGCGGCCACCGCGACGGCTTCGGCCGCCGGCGTGCCTCCGCAGCGTCCCGCGGGTTCACCCACCACCCGGAACCGGGCCTCGCTCACCGACGTGGTGCCGCGCCGCACGCTGGCCGTCATCGCGGGCATCGTCGTACTCGCCGTCGTCGGCACGGTCCTCGCGTTCAGCCTCGGCGGCGACGAGGACCCGCAGGGCGGCGGCTCCGCCGGGGGTGACCCGTCCGCGTCGGCGGGAGCCGCCGGGGGCGGCACCGACGCCTCGGGCAAGGGCACGGACGAGAGCGGGAAGAACGGTGAGGAGAAGGGCACGGACAAGCCGTCCGACAAGCCCTCCGACAAGCCCTCCGACAAGCCATCCAAGGACCCGGAGACCGACAAGCCGGACCCCGCCGACGCGCTGCCCGCCGGGTACGAGCGGGTCACCGACAAGCGGTTCCACTTCGTCATGGCGATGCCCGAGGACTTCACGCCCTACAAGATCGCGGGCCGCAACTCCGGTCAGATATACGCCGTCGACGGCGGCTTCCCCCGCGTCCAGGTCGACTACAACGGTTCGCCCGGGGACGACGCCGCCGCCGCGTGGGCGGGAGCGGTCGCGGGTACCAAGGCCCTCAGCGACGGCTACAGGCACCTCGGCATCGAAACGGTCGAGTACAACGGCTATCCCACGGTCGCCGACTGGAAGTTCGAGCGGAACCAGGAGGGGCAGCGCATCCGGATACTGAACCGGGGCTTCAAGGCCGACGCCACGCACGGCTACTCGATCATGATCAGCTGCAAGGCGGGCGAATGGAACGGCAAGCAGTGCCGCACCCTCCGCGAGACGGCGTTCGCCACCTTCCGGCCGACCGACTGACGGAGCCGCGGAACGGCCGGGTTGCGGTGACCCGGCCGCGCGGCGGCGACTTGACACGTATCGTGAGAGGCCGAGGACCGTAGGCAGCCGGAACGACGGGTCAATTGCACGGCAAGTGACCATGATTGACGGCTTCATGCACACTCGGTGACCGGGGGACAGCGCGCTCTGGGGAGGCGTCGTGGACGACTATGCGGGTCGGGTGCTTGCCGACCGCTACCGCCTTCCGCTGCCCCCGTCCGACGCGTACGAACTGGTCGAGACCCGGGCGTTCGACACATACAGCGGCCAGGAAGTCCTGGTGCGGCAGGTGCCGTTGCCGGAGGTCGTCGAGGCCGAGGTGCTCGACGACGGCCGGGACCCGCGCGCCTTCCGCGCGGACGGGCCGCCCCCCGCCGCCAGGCTCGCCACCGGCCGCACGGTGCGCAGGTCCACGGACCCCGCGGTACGGCGCGCGATCGAGGCGGCGCAGGCAGCCGCCCAGGTCCCCGACCACCCCCGGCTCGACCAGGTCTTCGACGTGTTCGCCGAGGAGGGGTCGCTCTGGATCGTGAGCGAACTGGTCGAGGCCCGCCCGCTCGCGGCGCTGCTCGCGGAGCGACCGCTCAACCCGTACCGGGCCGCCGAGATCGGCTCCGACGTGCTGACGGCCCTGGCCGTGCTCCACGCGCACGGCTGGACCCACCGCAACATCACCGTGCGCACGGTGCTGATCTGCGACGACGGCCGCGTCGTGCTGACCGGCCTGGCCGCCGGGGCGGCCGAGGAAGCGCTCTGCGGGTACGTTCCGGCGCCGCGTACGGACGACGAGGACGGCTACGCGGCCCCGGCGGTCGAGTCCGGTCCCACCGGCCCCTACGTGCCGCCCGCAGGCCCCGCCACGGACCCGTACCGCCCGCGGCCCGCCGCCGGGGTGCCGGCCTCCCGCCCGCCCGCCGCGCTCGACGCCCCGCCCTTCGGGCCGGCGCCGAGCGCGGCCGACGGCCAGGAGCTCGTACCCCGCCCCGCGCACCCCGCCGTGCCTGTTCCCGCCCCTGTCGCCGAGCCCGGCGCCGGGAGCGCCGCCCAGCTGCGTGCCGCGCGCGCCGGAGCCATCGCGGCGTACCGCGCGGGCGCGCGTGCGGCCGGCCGGGTCGGCGAGGAGCAGGGCGGCGAAGAGGACGGGCGGGACGCCCTGCCGGGCCGACGGCCCCCGGCCGAACGGCCGCTGCTGCCCGGAGCCTGGAGCTCCACGGCCGAGGACCCGTACGACGACGAGGACGACGACGAAGACGACGGCGACAGGGGCGGGGACGGCGGCCGGGACGGCGGCCGGGACGAGCCGCCCGGCCGGCGGGTGCATCTGGCCGGCACCTGGGACGACGGCCCCGGTTCCGGCCGTCCCGTGCCCGCGGGCGGCTCCGGCGAGGACTCGCTGCGCGCCGACTCCCGCCGCCTCGGTGGGGCCCAGGGGCCCGGCCACGGCAACCCCCAGGAACGCCGGCCGCTCCCCGGGGGCGCACCCTTGGGAAGCTGGGAGGAGGTCGTCGCGGGCAGCGGCAGCAGCGCGCCCGCCTACCGGGGCCCCGCGACGCCGCTGGCCGCCGAACGCGCACGCCAGGCCCGGATCGCCGTCGTCGGCGCGGTCACCGAGCGCTGGGCCCCCGAACAGGCGGGCCCGGTCCACGAGAACTGGCAGCTCGCCCCGCCCATCGGCCCCTCCACCGACCTGTGGGCCCTCGGCGCGCTCCTCTACCGCGCCGTCCAGGGCCACGCCCCGTATCCCGAGGAGAACGCGGCCGAACTCGTCCAGATGGTGTGCGGCGAACCGCCCGCCTTCGCGGAGGAGTGCGGCGCGCTGCGCCCGGTCGTCGAGTCGCTGCTGCGTCAGGACCCCGCGGAGCGACCCGAGTTCGAAGAGCTGCGCGGCTGGCTGCGTTCCCTCGTCCGCTCGGCTCCCGAACCCGAGGCGGGCACCGACGTCGTCACCCTGCCGTCGCCCGACGACACCCGGCTGCCCGTCGTACGCCGCCGTGGTGAGCTGGTACGCAGGCGCCGAGGCCGGTCGGGCGGCTCCGCGCACGGGCGGCACCGGCAGGGGAAGCAGAAGCAGCGGTACGAGCAGCCGCGCTACGACACGACGCGGCGCGAGCCCCGGCTGCCCCGTGAGCCCAAGGGCCCCAAGGTGCTGCGTACGCCCTCGCCCCGCCGGGACGACGGGCAGTCGCCCCGGCGGCTGGGACGCCTGCTGCTGGTGCTCATCCTGTTCGCCATGGCCGCCGCCGTCGCGTACGCCCTGATGTTCATGCCGAAGACCGGACCGGACGAGGACACCGGCACCCGGGGCACCCCGTCCGGTTCGGCCGCCCCGAGCGAGCCGGACAGCCGGCCGCCTTCCGGCGAGGCCTCGGAACCGGCCGGTTCGCAGCAACCGCAGACCAGCCGCTCCGCCGTCGCGCTCGCCCCGGGGTACGTGCTCCGCAAGGACGCGGAAGGCTTCGAGATCGGCACGCCCAAGGACTGGCGGCGCAGCCCGGCGAACGCGGACCGTCAGGTCCGTTACGGGAGCGACGGATTCAGCCTGCTGATCGTGCCCGGCCGGGACACGGTCAAGGTCAACGGCGGCGATCCGCTCGACTACCAGCGCGACAAGGAGCCCGAACTCCAGCCGTTCCGCGAGTCCAGCTGGTCCTCGTCCACGGGGCTGCGCCGTATCGACGTCGGCCAACAGGTGATGGCGGAAGGTCAGTTCACCTGGCAGGAGAGCGGCGGCCGTGAGGTGTACGTCCGCAACCTCGTGATGATCGTGGACGGCCGCTACCACACCGTCCAGGTCATCGGCCCGGAGAACGAGCGCGACCGCGTCACCGAGATCTACGAACAGGCCATCGCCTCCTACCGTGTTGCACCCTGAACGGTCGGCACACACCGGCGGGGGTCCAAGCATCACAGTGCGGTCTCGTGAGCCGACCGAGCTTCCATGGCCGTCCGCCCCCTCCGTAACCTGGCATCCGAAGGAACGGGGCGGGGACACACGTGGAACATCTGCAGGGCACTGACGGGGGACTCGTACTGGCCGGGCGCTACCGGCTCGGTGAGGTTCTCGGGCGGGGCGGCATGGGCAAGGTCTGGCGCGCCCACGACGAGGTGCTGGGCCGGACGGTCGCCGTCAAGGAGCTCACCGCGGGGCTGTACGTGGCCGAGGCCGACCGGGCCGTCCTGCACGCCCGTACGCAGAAGGAAGCACGCGCGGCGGCGCGCATCACCCACCCCGGGGTCGTCACCGTCCATGACGTCATCGAGTACGACAACCGCCCCTGGATCGTCATGCAGTACGTCGACGGGCCCTCGCTCGCCGACGCCGCCAAGGAGTCCGGCGAGATCGAACCCCGGGAGGCGGCCAGGATCGGCCTTCACGTGCTGAGCGCCCTGCGCGCCGCACACGGCGCCGGGGTGCTGCACCGTGACGTCAAGCCCGGCAACGTCCTGCTCGCCCGTGACGGGCGGGTGCTGCTCACCGACTTCGGGATCGCGGCGATCGAGGGCGACTCCACGATCACCCGGACCGGCGAACTCGTCGGCTCCATCGACTACCTGGCGCCCGAACGGGTTCGCGGAGGCGACCCCGGTCCCGCCTCCGACCTCTGGTCGCTGGGCGCCACGCTCTACACGGCCGTCGAGGGACGTTCGCCGTTCCGCCGCACCTCCCCCATCTCGACCATGCAGGCCGTCGTCATCGACGAACCTCCCGCGCCGCGCCGGGCGGGCCCGCTGGGCCCCGTGATCACCGCGCTGCTGCGCAAGGAGCCGGGGGACCGGCCGACGGCGACCGAGGCGGAACGCATGCTGCTGGACGCCATGGAGGGGCGCGAACCCCGTGCGGCGCAGGCGTACGTGCCGACCCAGCGGGTGCCGGACGAGGCCCTGCGGGGGCTTTCGGCGACAGACGGTTCGACGACGCACCTGCCGCGCCCGGTTCGGCCGGACCCCTCGGGCACCTTCCCCGGACCTGGAGGCGTGCCCGCTGCCCCTGCGCGCGCGGGCGGCGGCCAGTGGCGTACGGCACTCATGACACTCACCGTGGTGGTCGCCCTGGCGGCGGCGGCCGGTCTCCTGGTGTCCAGGTTCGCGGGCGGCGAGGAGAACGTGCCCGCGAAGGAGGCCGTGGGGCCGGTCACCCGTCCCGCCGCCTCGACAGCGCCGGAGCCCACCGAGGAGCCGAAGCAGACCACCTCCGAGATACCCGACGGCTGGAAGAGGGTCGACGACCCGGCGGGTTTCAGCCTCGTCGTACCGCCCGGCTGGGAGCGGCAGACGGACGGCAGCCAGATCGACTACACGCCGGACAACGGCAGGCACCGCATGCGGATCAGCATCGATCCGGACCCGGACTTCGACAGCCCGTTCGCGCACACGCAGAGCATCGAGAAGGACCTCCACAAGCGCCTGCCCGAATACACCCGCCTGGTCCTCGAGCCGAACATTCACCGGGACCGGCCCGGTGCCCTCTGGGAGTTCACCTGGACCGAGTCCAAGGACCACCCGGGCCCCCGGCACGGGATCGACCAGATGTACTACGCGGAGGCCGGAGGTCCTGAGTACGCGTTCTACATGACGGGCCCCGAGGAGGACTGGCCGGAGAGCCGCGAACGGTTCGACACGATGGTGCGGAGCTGGCAGCCGCCCGCCGGCGACGGCTGACGCGAGGAAGAATTTCGGTGAGCGCGCCGCACGCCCGAACGGGTGCCCTCGCCGGTCGTCGCCTGGGACGGTCGGTGCGGGGATAGCCGCTGATCAGCGGTTATGTGGCCAGCGATCACTGGCCGGGTTGGTGGCTCGTTGGCGGGTCCGCGCACGGGGCTGTTGTGGGGATGGTGAAAACCTATTACCCACGGGTACCCAAAGGCTGCGGCTGCACATACTCTCGCCCTCATGACGGACTTGCAGGCACCCACGGCCACCACCGGCGCTTCCCTTGGCACGAACCCGGTCGCCCCCGTCCCGGCGGGCGTGCGCACCGCCGCGGACGTGGTGACCCCCGAGGTGATCGCCCAGCTGACCCGGGGTGTCGTCGGTTCCGGCCGCACCGCCAACCACACCCCGTTCACCGGGGACGAGCTGGCGGACCTGCCCGAGTCCACCCCCGAGGACGTGGCCACCGCGTTCCAGCGGGCCCGCGCCGCCCAGCCCGCGTGGGCCGCGATATCCGTACGCGCCAGGGCCGCGGTCCTCCTGCGCTTCCACGACCTCGTCCTGGAGCGTCAGGCCGAGGTGCTCGACCTCATCCAGCTGGAGACCGGCAAGGCCAGGCTGCACGCCCACGAAGAGGTGCAGGCGGTCGCCGTCGCCGCCCGGCACTACGGCCGCAAGGCGTCCGCCTACCTCAAGCCGAAGCGGCACACCGGTGTCATCCCGACGCTCACCAAGGTGACCGAGCTGCGTCAGCCCCGCGGGGTGATCGGCCAGATCGCCCCGTGGAACTACCCGCTCGAACTCTCAGTCGGTGACGCCCTGCCGGCCTTCGTCTCCGGCAACGCCGTCGTGATGAAGCCCGACACCGAGACCGCGCTGACCGCACTGTGGGCCCGTGACCTGCTCATCGAGGCCGGACTGCCCGCCGAGGTCTTCCAGGTCGTACTCGGGGAGGGCCCGGTCGTCGGCCCCGAGGTCGTCAAGCACGCCGACTACGTGTCGTTCACCGGTTCCACCGGCACCGGACGCCAGGTGGCCCAGGGTGCCGCCGCCCGGCTCGTCGGGGTCTCGCTGGAGCTCGGCGGCAAGAACGCGATGCTCGTCCTGAAGGACGCGGACGTGGAGAAGGCGGCGGCGGGCGCGGTCCGTGCCTGCTTCTCCTCCGCCGGCCAGCTGTGCATCTCCATCGAGCGGCTGTACGTCCACGAGTCGATCGCCGACGACTTCGTGGAGCGCTTCGCCGCGCGCACCCGGGCCATGCGGCTCGGCAACTCCCTCGCGTACGGCGCCGACATGGGGTCGCTCGTCGGCGAACGGCAGCTGGAGACCGTCACCCGGCATGTCGAGGAAGCGGTCGAGAAGGGCGCCAGGCTCGTCGCGGGCGGTGTCGCCCGGCCGGACATCGGTCCGCTCTTCTACGAGCCGACGATCCTCGACGGCGTCCAGGAGCCGATGGCCGTCTGCAACGAGGAGACCTTCGGACCCGTCGTCTCCATCTACCGGTTCAGCGACGAGGACGAGGTCATCGCTCTCGCCAACGCCACCCCGTACGGCCTGAACTCGAGCGTGTGGACCAAGGACGGGAAGCGCGGCCACCGGGTCGCCGCCCGGCTGCGGACCGGCACGGTCAACATCAACGAGGGGTACGCGCCCGCCTACGGCAGCGTCCAGTCCCCGATGGGCGGCATGAAGGACTCCGGCCTCGGCCGCCGCCACGGCTCCGAGGGCATCCTCAAGTACACCGAGGCCCAGACCGTCGCCCAGCAGCGGCTGATCCCGCTCGCCCCGTCCTTCGGGATGGACGACGCGAAGCACGCGGCCTTCATGAGCGTCAGCCTGAAGGCGATGAAGGCGTTCCGGCTGCGCTGACCGGCCGGCCGCGCCGCAGCACCGGTGAGCGGCTCCGTCATACCGCGGCACCGGTGAGCAGCGTCATCACACCGCAACACCGCTGAGCAGCCCGTCACACCGCAGCACCTTCTGTCCTTTTCGTACCGAGGAGAGCCATGTCCCAGGACAGCCCTGCCCAGAAACGGCCCGTGCCCGAGGTGGCGGCCGAGGACGACGCCGCGTTCGACTACGACGTCCTGATCGTCGGTTCCGGGTTCGGCGGCGCGGTGTCGGCCCTGCGACTGACCGAGAAGGGCTACCGGGTCGGGGTCCTGGAGGCGGGCCGTCGCTTCACCCCGGCGACGCTCCCGAAGAACTCCTGGGACATCAAGAACTTCCTCTGGGCCCCCGCCCTGGGCCTCTTCGGGCTCCAGCGCGTCCATCTGCTCGGCAAGGTGATGGTGCTCGCCGGCGCGGGTGTCGGCGGTGGCTCCCTCAACTACGCCAACACGCTGTACGTACCGCCGGCCCCGTTCTTCCAGGACCGGCAGTGGGCGGACATCACCGACTGGCACGACGAGCTGAAGCCCTACTACGACCAGGCCACACGGATGCTGGGAGTGCGGCTCAACCCGACCACGACCCCCTCGGACGTCCATCTGAAGGCGGTCGCGCAGGCCATGGGCGTCGGTGACACCTTCCACCTCGCCCCCGTCGGCGTCTTCTTCGGTGATGGCGCGGACGCCGACGGTACGGCGAAGGCGCGGCCGGGAGCCACGGTCGCGGACCCGTACTTCGGCGGCGCGGGCCCCGACCGCAAGGCGTGCACCGAGTGCGGCGAATGCATGACGGGCTGTCGGCACGGCGCGAAGAACACCCTCAACGAGAACTACCTCCACCTCGCCGAGAAGGGGGGCGCCGTCATCCACCCCATGACGTCCGTCGTCGCCCTCGAGGACGACCCGGGCGGCGGCTACCTCGTCTCGACCGTCCCCACCGACCGCCGCAGGAAGGCGAAGCCCACCCGGCTGCGTGCCCGCGAGGTGATCGTGGCAGCCGGCACGTACGGCACGCAGACACTCCTGCACACGATGAAGGACCAGGGGCGGTTGCCCCGGCTCTCGGCCAGACTCGGTGAGCTGACCCGTACCAACTCCGAGGGCCTCGTCGGGGCGCAGACCAGCGACCGCAGGTACCGCAGGAAGCACGGCGTCGCGAAGGCCGACTTCTCGCAGGGCGTGGCCATCACCTCGTCGATCCACCCCGACGAGAACACCCACATCGAGCCCGTCCGTTACGGCAAGGGCTCCAACGCCATGGGTGCGCTGACGCTCCTCCAGGTGCCCTACGGCAGCCGACGGGTCCTGCGCTGGGCGGGCAGCATGGTCAGGCACCCGGTGCTGGCCGCGCGTTCCCTCTCCAACCGCCGCTGGTCGGAGCGGACCATCATCGGTCTCGTCATGCAGTCGCTGGACAACTCCCTGACGACGTACCGCAAGCCGGGCGGGATCGGCAAGGGCCTGCTCACCGCGCGGCAGGGACACGGCGCGCCCAACCCCACCCAGATCGAGGAGGCGACGCGCGGCGCCACGCTCCTCGCCCAGGAGATCAACGGCTTCGCCGGGTCGAACATCGGTGAGCTGATGGGCACTCCGCTCACCGCCCACTTCCTGGGCGGCTGCCCGATCGGCGCGGACGCGGAGAGCGGTGTCATCGACCCGTACCACCGGCTTTACGGCCACCCGGGGATCTCGGTGGTCGACGGGTCGGCGGTCTCCGCGAACCTCGGCGTCAACCCCTCGCTGACGATCACCGCACAGGCGGAGCGCGCCATGTCCTTCTGGCCCAACAAGGGCGACCGCGACCCGCGTCCGGCGCAGGGTGAGGCGTACCAGCGGCTCCCGGCGGTCGAGCCGCAGACGCCCGCGGTGCCGAAGGAAGCGTTCGGAGCCCTGAAACTGCCGTTCCTGGGGATGCCCGTCGTCCCGAAGAAGCCGTAAGGAAGAAGGCACACGGACCGTCCGCGTCGGGAGACGCGGGAAGGAGCCGCGCAACTCTTCGGACGGCTGCGTGGTCGGACCCGCTACATATGTGAGACCGGCATGACCGTGCGGGACGGCGCCGACCTCGGCCAGTCCTTCGACCTGAAGATCACGAAGCTGGTGGAGGACGCCTCCGGCGCGGTCACGGTCCGCGACACCTGGCTCGCCGACGCCGCTCTGCCCTTCGACCCGAAGCCGGCGAACAACACCGCGCGGCTGGTGCTGAACGGCACAGGTGCGCAGGACTCCGGCGGTACGTCGGACGGCTCGACCGGAACCGCCGGCTCCACCGGGGGCTCATCCGGTGGCGGGCTCGCCTTCACCGGTTCCGTCGCGCTGTGGTCTTCCGTAGCGGCCGCGGCAGCCCTGGCCGCGGGCGGCGTGCTGTACGCGGTCTCCCGGCGCCGTTCCCAGCGGGTCTGAGCACACGCGGTACCGAACCGAACTGAACAGAAGACAGCAGGACGACAGACAGCAGGACGAGGCCCAGTGGACCGTGAACCGGTGCACGGGGCCTCGTCCTGCTGTGCGGATGTGGGGGCCCGGGGCAGCGGCGGTGCGCGGATGCCGGGGACAGGGGGGACCTGCCCTGGGCTTCGTACAGAGGGGCGTCGAACGAGGGCGTCGAACGAGGCGTCGTACGGAGGGGCGTCGTACGGAAGGGGTGCGGTCCGCGCAACCGTCGGACCGGATGCGGCCGGTTCGGGCGTCCCCGAAACCGACCGCACTTGGGGTGACCGGGCTGCTGTCCCCTGCCGACCGGTCACGCGCGCCGGGATGCGGTCCCACGACGTACCTGCAGTACGTCACACACCCCAGCGGAGCCACGCGTGGTTTCCTACCGATGCCGCCCCTGGTTGGCACGGACATCAGGACCAACGAAGCCGGTGTGCTCCCGGTCACGCGCCGTACGGGTGAGACGCTGCCCGAACGCAGATACGGCCGTACATTCCCGCCTATCTCACACCCGGCCACGGCACAGTTCCAGCAGCGTCATGGCGAGCGAGGTGCCCGGCTTGCCGAGCGCCTCCCTGTAGTGGCCGAGGACGTCCATCTCGCGCGAGAGGTTCACGCGGCGGCCGCCGGACGTGATCCGAGCCTCCTGGATGACGGCCGAAACAGCCATCCGTTCCTGCACGAGTCCGATGATCCGGTCGTCGAGGACGTCGATGCGGCTGCGGGCGCCGCCGATCAGCGAGGCGGCCTCGTCGGTGTGCGCGCCGGTCTGCTCGGTGGCCGTCCGGGTGGGGGCGGTGCTGCTCATGGGGTGACTCCTTGTGGGGTACGGCCCCGGAGCGACAGGCCCGGAACGCCAGAACGCCCCGGGCCTGTCGGCCCGGGGCGCCTGGAACGTTGCTTGTCAGTAGCTCAAGCAGCACGACCATGGCAGCCGGCGGGCCGGGTGCCATAGGTAAAGACGAAGGTCGTGTGCTGACGCATGGGAGCCAGTATGGCCCCGGTCCGGCGGTCGGGCCAAAGCCCGGCCCGGATGGTGAGACGACGGGCGGGTGCGGGCGTCGTCGCGGCCCCCACCGGAGGCGGAATCCGCAGGGCGGGGAGAGGCGTTCCCACGGCCGGTAGAATTCATGCATACCGCCCCTCTCCACCGCCGGAAGGCCGCCCCGTGCCAGCAGCACCCCCCGCCGCCCCCGACACCACCACCGACGTGGTTCTCGTTGTCGACTTCGGCGCGCAGTACGCCCAGCTCATCGCCCGCCGTGTCCGTGAGGCGCGGGTCTACAGCGAGATCGTCCCGTCCACGATGCCGG
The DNA here is from genome assembly GCF_014216315.1 of Streptomyces finlayi. Lineage (NCBI taxonomy): Bacteria > Bacillati > Actinomycetota > Actinomycetes > Kitasatosporales > Streptomycetaceae > Streptomyces > Streptomyces finlayi. The sequence goes on along the minus strand of NZ_CP045702.1, from coordinate 2,976,989 downwards.
TGGCCGAGATGCTGGCCAAGAACCCGCGTGCGATCATCCTGTCGGGCGGACCGTCCTCGGTGTACGCGGAGGGGGCGCCCACCCTGGACCGTGCCCTGTTCGAGGCCGGGGTCCCCGTCTTCGGCATGTGTTACGGCTTCCAGCTGATGGCCACCACGCTCGGCGGCACCGTCGACGACAACGGCGCCCGCGAGTACGGCCGTACCGCGCTCTCCGTCTCCAAGAGCGGCTCCACGCTCTTCGAGGGCACGCCCGGGGAGCAGTCGGTGTGGATGTCGCACGGCGACGCCTGCTCCGCCGCCCCCGAGGGCTTCACCGTCACCGCGTCCACGGACGTCGTACCGGTCGCCGCCTTCGAGAACGACGAGAAGAAGCTCTACGGCGTCCAGTACCACCCGGAGGTCATGCACTCCACGTACGGCCAGCAGGTACTGGAGCACTTCCTCTACCGCGGCGCCGGCATCGAGCCGAAGTGGACGACCACCAACGTCGTCGAGGAGCAGATCGCGCTCATCCGCGAGCAGGTCGGCACGAAGCGCGCCATCTGCGGTCTCTCCGGCGGTGTGGACTCGGCGGTGGCCGCTGCCCTGGTGCAGAAGGCCATCGGCTCCCAGCTGACCTGTGTCTACGTCGACCACGGGCTGATGCGCAAGGGCGAGACCGAGCAGGTCGAGAAGGACTTCGTCGCCGCCACGGGCGTCAAGCTCAGGGTCGTCGACGCGGAGAAGCGCTTCCTCGACGCGCTGGCCGGTGTCTCCGACCCGGAGCAGAAGCGGAAGATCATCGGACGCGAGTTCATCCGGGTCTTCGAGCAGGCCCAGGCGGAGATCGTGGCCGAGGCCGCAGGTGGTGAGGACGTCGCCTTCCTCGTGCAGGGCACGCTCTACCCGGACGTCGTCGAGTCCGGCGGCGGAACCGGAACCGCGAACATCAAGTCCCACCACAACGTGGGCGGGCTTCCCGAGGACATCGAGTTCAAGCTCGTCGAGCCGCTGCGCCAGCTGTTCAAGGACGAGGTCCGGATGGTCGGCCAGGAGCTCGGCCTGCCCGAGGAGATCGTCCAGCGCCAGCCCTTCCCCGGCCCGGGTCTCGGTATCCGCATCGTCGGCGAGGTCACCAAGGAGCGGCTCGACCTGCTCCGCGAGGCCGACGCCATCGCCCGCGAGGAGCTGACGGCGGCCGGTCTGGACCGTGACATCTGGCAGTGCCCGGTGGTCCTCCTCGCGGACGTGCGGAGCGTCGGCGTCCAGGGCGACGGCCGTACGTACGGCCACCCGATCGTCCTGCGCCCGGTCTCCTCCGAGGACGCGATGACGGCCGACTGGTCGCGCCTGCCGTACGAGACGCTGGCCAAGATCTCCACCCGCATCACCAACGAGGTCGCCGACGTCAACCGCGTCGTCCTCGACGTGACGAGCAAGCCGCCGGGCACCATCGAGTGGGAGTAGTCCCGCCCGGACCTCCCACCCGGACCTCCCACCGGACTTTCCCCGGGAACCGACCGACGACGACGCCGCCCTCCCAGGAGGACGGCGGCGTCGCCGCGTTGCGAGGACGGCCGCCCCGAAATCAGGTGGCGCCGCGCCGGAGGGCCGTGCGAGGCTCCGCGGCCATGTCCGCCGATGAGATCCGCGCCCTGATGTCCGCCGCCCACAACGACCGTCTGACCTGGAACACCCCGCTCTCCGAAGAGCACGCGGCCCAGCTGCTGGCCGCCTGCGACCCCGCCGAAGGGGCGCGGATCGCGGACCTCGGCAGCGGCTGGGGCGAGCTGCTCATGCGGCTCGTCGAGCAGGCGGGACCCGGCGCGACCGGCGACGGCGTGGAGACCGACCCGGAAGCCGTCGAGCGCGGCCGGCGCCTCGCGCGGGAGCGCGGCCTCGCCTAGGTCCTGTCTGGAGTTCCCCCGCGGCGTCGCGGCGTCCGGCACCGCCGCCTCCGGCGTTGTCGTCAGTCGCGAGGGCTCCGCCATCGCTCCCTCCTCCGCCTTGGATTCGACGGCACCGGACGCCGCTCCTTCTCCCGCGCTGGAACTCCAGACAGGACCTAGCGCGTCCTGTTCCACGAGGTGCCCGCGGCCGACTGGACCGGCGGCGACTACGACCTGGCCGTCTCGATCGGTGCCTCGCACGCCTGGCCCGGTGGCACGCCGGAGGCCCTGAAGGCGCTGCGGGCGGCCGTACGGCCCGGTGGCCGGGTGCTGTACGGCGACGGGTTCTGGGAGAAGGAGCCCTCGGCGGCCGTACTGGCGGAACTGGAAGCCGAACCGGGCGACTTCCCCACCCTGCTCGGACTGATCCGGCATGCCGAGGCGGCCGGGCTGCGCCCGCTCCAGGTGACCGTCGCCGACCAGCGCGAATGGGACCTCTTCGAGTCGAACGCCAACATCGGACGGGGCGAGCGCTGGGCTCTGGCGAACCCCGCCCATCCGCTGCACGACGGGGTCGTCGCCGCGGTCGACGCCCGCCGCACCGGGTATTACGGCGGCTACCGGGGAACGCTCGGCCTCGCCTACCTCGTGCTGGGCACCTGATCCGTACGGAATCGGTGGCGTGAGCAATCGGTGGTGTGAGCCCTCTGGCCACCTGGGGCGACCAGCGGTAACTTCCGATGCCGTACGCCCCGGGAGCCAGAGGAGCCGCCGTGTCCGAGCCCGCCGTCACGCCCGCGCCCGTACCCGTCGAGCAGCTGCGGTTCGCCATGCCGCCCGTCCACGCGTCGCCGGGCGAGGAGCGCGCGTACCGCCGGGAGCGGCTGGCAGGCGCGCTGCGGCTGTTCGGACGGTACGGGTACGAGGACGGCGTCTCCGGGCACATCACCGCGCGGGACCCGGAGCTCACGGACTGCTTCTGGGTCAACCCCTTCGGGGCACCCTTCGAGGACCTCGCGCCCCAGGACCTGATCCTGGTCAACAGTGAGGGACAGGTCGTCCAGGGGCACTTCCACGTCAACCAGGCGGCGTTCGCCGTGCACGCCCAGGTCCACCGGGCGCGCCCGGACGTCGTCGCCGTCGCGCACACCCACTCCCTGCACGGGCGGGCCCTCTCCACGCTCGGGGAGCTCATCGAGCCGATCACCCAGGAGGCGTGCGCGTTCTACGAGGCCCACGCCCTCTACGACGCGTACACGGGTGTCGTCGTGGACGAGGACGAGGGTCGGCGGATCGCGAGCGCGCTCGGCGGCCACAAGGCGATCATCCTGCGCAACCACGGGCTGCTGACCGTCGGTGACTCGGTGGACGCGGCGGCCTGGTGGTTCCTCACGATGGAGCGTTCCTGCCAGGTCCAGCTGGCCGCGCGAGCCGCCGGGAAGCCCGTACGGATCGAGCACCGGGACGCCGTCGCCACCCGTGAACAGCTCGGCAGCGACCTTGTGGCGTGGATCAACTACCAGCCCCTGTGGCGGCGGATCAGTCGCACATTCTGACGAAAAGCACCGCCCTTCCGGCCCGATGCGGCAGCCGGTCGCCCCGTACGGCACAATTCGCAGAAATCGCCGGTGAGTTGACCGGGAAACGAGCGAAAAGGGCGGCGTTCTTCGTGGCGTTGGACGAGGCGAGAATGAGCAGCACGCACGGCGGTGGCTGTACGTGCGGCGACTGCCCGCACGGAGCACGCGAAGGGCACAGGCGAGCGGTCGCGGCCTTCCTGGCCAAACGGGACGAACTGGCCGCGGGCAAGGGACTGCCCGCAGGGGTCGCCCAGTCGGCCTCCGCATCCCGCCAGTGGGTGTCGGACGAGCTGACCGAATCGGCGCGCGCCGTCGCCGACCGGGGCCGTGAGGCGGGTGACGCCTGGCTCCACCAGGTCTGGCGGCGCACGCTGCTCATCGTCTGGGGAGGGGTCGCCGCCCTCGTCATCGGCGAGACCGCCACCGCCATCGGCGCCGGCTGGTCCACCGCGCGCACCGCCGGTCTGCTCGCCGGACTGATCACGGCGGGTCTGCTGACCGGCGCCGCCCGCTTCCACCGGGCCCGCGGGGGTCTCCTGGCCCCGCTGATCGGCGAGGACAACCGGCTCTCCACCTCCCGCACCGTTGCCGCGTCCTGGGTGCTCCTCGCCGTCTTCTCCGTCCTGGTCCTCGCGCTCCAGCTGGCGGGCGCCTCCGCGCACGCGGACCGTGACGAGCTGATCGAGGGCCTGGATCTGGTGCGCTCCGCCGGGGTACTAACCGTCCTCGCGCTCGTGTGCGCCGTCGCCGTCCTCGTACGGCGGGTGGTGACCGTACGCGTCCTGGCGCAGCGCCTGCAGAAGCTGAGGGCCGACCGGCCGCGCGCCGCCGACCTGCTCACCGACGACTCCGGTCGTGGCAGCTTCACGGATGTGCAGTACGTCCTCGTCAGCGCCGTCGCCGTCCTGTTCGCGGCCGTCCGGCTGGCCCGCCGTCCTGAGCAGCTGCCCGACCTGCCCTGGGGCCTCGCACTCCTGGTGGCGGTGTCCGCGGCGACGTACTTCGCGGGGAAGCACGCGGAGGGCGGCCGTCCGGTCATTCTGTCCGTCGTGCGGACCCGGGAGGCCGGGGACCTGGACGCCCCGATCCGTACCGGGGACGACATCGAGATCCGCGGCGCCGGTTTCGTACCTCCCGGGGCGGGAAGCCCGGACCGGCTGGCCCGGATGGTCGTCAGGATCGGCCGGGTCCATGTCCACGTCCCGCTGATCCCCGTCGCCGGAGGCTTCGCCAACCCGACCGACACCGTGCTCACCGTGCCGGTGCCCGTGGAGGTGGAGCCGGGTGTGGTGGACGTCCAGGTCGTCACCGCCGCCGGGGTCGAGACCAACCGGGTCGTCATCGACGTGACCGACTGACACCACCGGCCGGCGGCCGGGACGGGGCGGCTGCTCACCGGGCGCGTATCCGGTGAGCAGCGTGATCATCGCGTACGTAAGGTCTGGTGACGGGTCAAGGGAAGGCAGGTCGGCGATGAGCGGCTACGGAACCAGCGGCTACGGACTGCGGGAACCGAGGAGTCTGCGCGAGCTGGCGCGGCAGCACGCGCTCCTGCCGTTGCGGGTGTTCCTCGGCGTCACCTTCGTCTACGCCGGTCTGGACAAGCTCACCGACAGCGCCTTCATGTCCGCCGACGGCAACGGCTCCGTCGGCGAGATGATGAACGCGGTGCGGGACTCGTCCGCGATGCCGGCCCTCGTCGACCTCGCCCTGAAGAGCCCCGTGGGTTTCGGCTACGCCATCGCCGTCGGGGAACTCCTCGTCGGGATCGCCACACTCGTGGGGCTGTTCGCACGGATCGCCGCCGCCGGCGGCGCGCTGATCTCGCTGAGCCTGTGGCTGACCGTGAGCTGGCAGACCGAGCCGTACTACTACGGCAACGACCTGGTCTATCTCGTGGCCTGGCTGCCGCTGGTGCTGGCCGGCGCCGCCGCGTTCTCCGCGGACGCCTTCCTCGCGGCGCGGCGGCGGCGCAGCCTGTAGCTGATCCAGGTGACCGTGGCGCCCAGCCAGAGGCCGCCGAAGAGCAGCGGGAAGTAGAACGTCCACGGGGCGTCCCACTCGCCCGCCGCGTCGGCCGCGTAACCGGCGGCCAGGGCGAGCATCGCGACGCCCACCACCGCGCGGCCCGGCCGGAATTCATGACGCAGCACGGATGACCTCCACTTGTCCGACGCCGACTTCCAGACTCAGCACGACCGTGCCGGCCGGCGCGGCGCCCGAGGGCGGCGCGAGGGTCTGCTTCCGGGTCTGGTCCGGGGCCACGTCCACGTCGCCGGGCCTCTGGGCCGGCAGCTGGATGTCCCCGAGGCCCGCCCGGGCGTCCACCTTCACCGTCACGCCCTCCGGTACGACGACGACCGCGCGGCCCGCGCCGACCTCCAGTGCCGTCACGAGGGTGTCGCCCCTGGGCACGACGACCTCGGACAGGTCGAGCCGGGCGACGCCGGTGCCCAGCTCGTACCGCGGCTGGACCGCCGCGACCGAGACCGGATTCCACTCCTCGCGGATCCAGTCCGTGCCGATGTCCTTCGGTACGGCCGACGCACCGGCCAGCAGCCCGGCCGTGACGACCGTCAGGAAGATCGTGCCGAAGCCGGTCCGGCCCAGGAACGATCCGGCCACCAGACCGAGCGCGAACACCCCGAGCGCGGCGCAGAGCCCGAACTGAAGGGTCGTGCCGAGCGGATGGTCGTCCCAGGTCAGGACCGTGCCGACGCCGCCCGCGACCAGGGCGAGGAAGAAGACCGGGCCGCCGATCGAGCGTGGGCCGCGTGGCCCCGGGGGACGGTAGGGGGCGCTGTACGGGTCATCCGCCGTGGCGGTCCGCGCTCCCGCCTCCCTGGAGGAGGTCCGGGAGTCCTGCGGTCCCCACAGGTAGCCCGGTCCGACCGGGCCCGACGTGCCGTCCTTGACGATCGGATCGCGCCACCAGGAGGGGCTGCCCGGCGTGGGTGGAGCCTTCACCTCCGGGGGTGCCCCGTGGACGGGCGGGCCCCCGGCCGCCTGCGCCGACGGGGTGTCGAGCGGGGCGTCGGGCGGAGCGTTCCTGCGGTGCTGTGCCCAGACGGTGGAGCCGATGACGGCGAGCGACAGCATCGCGGCGAAGGCCAGCATCCCGCCGTTGTGCAGCATCGAGAGGAACAGCCCGCAGCCGACGAGAGCGAGGACCAGCGCGATCAGCGAGGCACCGTCGACCCGGCCCGACAGCAGTTTGCGCGCCTCGTTCTCCTCCTCGCCGTCCAGGGGGAGCAGCAGCCAGGCGAAACCGTAGAAGATCAGTCCGATGCCGCCGGTCAGCGAGAGGACGCCGAGCACGATCCGGAAGATCACCGGGTCGACGTCGCAGTACCGGCCGAGCCCGCCGCACACCCCGGCCACCACTTTCTGCCGCGAGCTGCGGTGCAGCTGCGGTTTCGGCTCGGGGGGCGGCGTGACACCGGGGGAGGTGTCCTGGGTAGCGGTCATGTCCCCATGGTGACGGTCCGTGCGCCCTCGCGGCACCCGCCCCGACCCTGGCAGGTCCCTGATATTGCCTCCCGGGAACCCCTGGGGGCCGCGACGGGGACCTCGTGGGCTCCCGCACGGGCGTCACGGTGTCAGGGTCGACTAGGGGCCGACCCTGATGCCGCCGCCGGCGCGTACGTGTGACGATCGACGTATGCCAGCCGCCACCACCCGAGCCGCAAGCTCCCTCGCCTCCGACCCGGAGGAGCCGCCCGTGCGCAAGCTGTACCGCAGCGCCGACGGACGGCTGCTCGGCGGTGTCGCGCGCGGGCTGGCCGGGCATCTGGGGCTGCCCGTCGCCTGGGTGCGGTTCCTCTTCCTCGGACTGTTCTTCGCGGACGGTCTGGGCGCCCTGCTGTACGCCGTGTTCTGGATCGTCGTCCCGCTCGGTGTCGGCGGTGTGGACGCACCGCGTTCCGTCTTCGAGACCGCCCCCGACGGCCGACGGCGGCTCCGCAAGCCGGACAAGGGGCAGGTCTTCGCGCTCGTCGCGCTGGTCATCGGCGCCGTGACCTTCGTCGGCAACGTCGACATGGGCAGCGAGGCCGACCGCTACATCTGGCCGACGCTCCTGATCGGCGCCGGTTCGGTACTGGTCTGGCGCCAGGCGGACAACGCGCGCAGGGCCCGCTGGATGGAGGTCGGCCGACGCCGGCGGGTGCTGCACCTGGCCCGCGGCCTCGCCGGTGTCGCCCTCGTCGGCCTCGGCCTCGCCGTCTTCATGGTGGTCCGCGGCTCGGCGGCGCAGCTCGGCAACGTCCTGACCGCGGCGATCGCCGTGCTCACCGGCATCGCGCTGCTGGCCGGCCCCTATCTCGTGCGGATGACGCAGGACCTCTCCGAGGAACGGCTCATGCGCATCCGCGCCCAGGAGCGCGCCGAGGTCGCGGCCCATGTGCACGACTCGGTCCTGCACACCCTCACCCTGATCCAGCGCAACGCCGACGACGTCGGCGAGGTCCGCCGGCTGGCCCGCGCCCAGGAGCGCGAGCTGCGCAACTGGCTGTACAACCCCGAGGGCACCGGCAAGGACGAGGACGACGAGCCGTCGAGCCTGGCCGAGGCGGTCAAGCGGGCCGCCGCCGAGGTCGAGGACAAGCACGGCGTTCCCTTGGAGGTCGTCGTCGTCGGCGACTGCCCTCTCGACGAGAAGCTGGCCGCCCAGATGCAGGCCGCACGCGAGGCGATGGTGAACGCCGCCAAGTACGGTGGCGAGGGCGGCGCTGTCCAGGTGTTCGCGGAGGTCGAGGGCCGCACCGTCTTCGTCTCCGTCAAGGACCGGGGTCCGGGATTCGACCTGGATTCGGTTCCGGGCGACAGGATGGGCGTACGAGAATCAATCATCGGCCGGATGCAGCGCAACGGCGGTACGGCACGGCTGCGTTCGGTGCCCGGTGGGGGCACGGAGGTCGAGCTGGAGATGGAAAGGGCGAGCGAATGACCGAGAACACCGAAGCGACCGGGGGGCCGGAGCGGCGGGTACGGGTCGTGCTCGTCGACGACCACCGGATGTTCCGGACCGGAGTCCAGGCCGAGATCGGCCGTACCGAGGAGACCGGGGTCGAGGTCGTCGGCGAGGCCGCCGACGTGGACCAGGCCGTCACGGTCATCACCGCGACGCGCCCCGAGGTCGTGGTCCTCGACGTCCATCTGCCGGGCGGCGGAGGCGTCGAGGTACTGCGCCGCTGCGCCCCGATGATGGGCGCGGCGGAGAACCCGGTGCGCTTCCTGGCGCTGTCCGTGTCGGACGCCGCCGAGGACGTCATCGGCGTCATCCGCGGCGGCGCCCGCGGCTACGTCACCAAGACGATCACGGGCACGGATCTGGTCGACTCGGTCTTCCGGGTGCAGGAGGGCGACGCGGTGTTCTCGCCCCGGCTGGCCGGCTTCGTGCTGGACGCCTTCGCGTCGACCGACGCGCCGCCGGTCGACGAGGACCTGGACCGGCTGACGCAGCGCGAGCGCGAGGTGCTGCGGCTGATCGCCCGGGGGTACGCGTACAAGGAGATCGCCAAGCAGCTCTTCATCTCGGTGAAGACCGTCGAGTCGCACGTCTCGGCGGTGCTCAGGAAGCTCCAGCTGTCCAACCGGCACGAGCTGACCCGGTGGGCGACGGCCCGCAGGCTGGTCTGATCCCCGCGGTCTCACACCACCCGGGTCGCTCCCGCGAACGGCATCTGGTCGATCGGCGCGATGCGGACGGGGGCACCGGGCCGGGGTGCGTGGATCATCTGTCCGCCGCCGATGTAGAGCCCGACATGGCTGATGCCCGAGTAGAAGAAGACCAGGTCGCCCGGGGCGAGTTCGGAGCGTGACACCCGCTGTCCGGCGCTGATCTGGGTGTACGTGGTGCGGGGCAGGGAGACACCCGCGGCGCGCCAGGCGGCCTGGGTGAGGCCGGAGCAGTCGTAGGCGGAGGGACCGGTGGCGCCCCAGACGTACGGCTTGCCGATCGCCCCGTACGCGAAGTCGACGGCCTGGGCGGCCCGGGCGTTGGGGGCGCTGACGGCACCGCGCGGGGTGCCGCGGTCGGCTCGGACGGCCCCGCCGCCGTGCGCCGCGTCGGCCGCCCGCTCGTAGTCGGCGCGCCGGCCGGCGGTCAGGGTGCCGAGCAGACGCCTGGCGTCGGCCAGCTTGGTGCGGACCCTCTCCTTGTGCTTCGTCAGCTCGGCCCGCCGCGCGGTGAGCGTCGCGAGTTCGCCCTCGGCCCGCGCGCGCAGCTGGGCGGCGTCGGTGACCTGACGGCGGATTCCGTTGAGCAGACCGGCCTGGCGGTCGGCGGCCCGGTCCAGATACGAGGCGCGCTGCAGGTACTGGTCGGGGTCGGAGGAGAGCGCCAGCTGTACGGCGGGGTCGAGGCCGCCGGAGCGGTACTGCGCGGTGGCCAGCGAACCGAGCGTGTGGCGTGCGGTGTTGAGGCGTTCCGTGCGGCGGGCCGCCTCGTCGCGCAGCCTGTCCACGGACCTGGCGGACGCGGTGGCCTTCTCCTTGGTGCCGTTGTACCGCTCGGTGGCTACCTCGGCGTCGTGGTACAGCCGGTCGATCTTGGCTCGGACCTGGGCCGCGGTGAGCCGCGGTTCGGCGTGCGCCGCCCCGTCGAAGGCGGTGGTGGTCGCGGCCCCGGCGAAGGCGAGTGTCGCGGCGGCGCGGGCAGCAGAGCCGGTGAACGGGCGCTGCTTGGGCTTCCGGTGAGCGGCTTTCCGGTGTGCTGCCACGAGGGCGGCATCCTTCCTGTTCGTCTGCCCGTCGGGAGCTACCGGCGGGCCCGGGCGGTGACCGGGTGCCGTCCGATACGGAGGGGACGTACGGGAAGTACGGGAAGTACCGGACGGCGGTGGAAATCGGTCACCTGGGAAGGGACGCTAAGCCCAGGACACGGGAAAGGGTCGCCATGACAGCTATTGCCCTGATGTGACGATTCGTTAGCCCTGCGTGACCGGAAGAACGCCGTCGGAGTCAGGCAATTCGTACAGGTTCTAGCGAAGCGCGAGGAAGCGCTACCTGACCGGCGAGGGCTGGCAGGGGCCCCGCTAGGCTCCGGCGTCATGGACGTACTGATTAATCTTTTCGTCGCTCTTCACATCATCGGGATCGCCTCGCTCCTCGGCGGCTTCCTGACCCAGATGAAGGCTCTGGGAGCCGGCACCGCCCGCTTCGTGCCGGCCATGCTGCACGGCGCACTGACCATGCTGGTCACGGGAGTCGCGCTGGTCGGGCTCAATCAGGCCGACGGCCAGACGGTGAACCACATGAAGATCGGCATCAAGCTGCTGATCCTGGTCGTGATCCTCGCGCTCGTCTACGTCAGGCGGGACGAGGAGAAGGCGGGCAAGGGCGAGTTCGCCGCGGTCGGCGGTCTGACGGTCGCCAACGTCCTCATCGCCACACTCTGGACCTGACCTGACCTGACCTGACCTGAGTAGCTGTTGTCGGCCCGATATTGAGGGGTGCGTGTCGAGCGGGAGTCCCGATCGGGTGGTTGCCGCCGGCTGCGGGTATGAAGGCCGGGCCTCTTGGTAGCTCGGGGTTGCGAAGCCAACCGAGATCCAGGAGACCCTGTTGCCGCAGTTGTACGTGCTCGCGCCGATGGAGTTCAACTCGGTTGCACCGTGGTGTGATTGTGTCGCTCAAACGCAAATGGAGGTGGCTGTTGAGTATCGAATCCCTGGAGGCCGCGCTGCCGGGGCTGGTGGCGCAGCGGCTCGAGGTTCCACGGCGCATCGACTGGCAGGTGCTCTTCGACGGGTTGCGGACGGGGCTGCCGGACGACTACATCGCTTTGGCGGAGTTCTACCCTCGGTTGGAGATCGGGCAGTTCCTCTGTGTGACGTCGCCAGCCCCAGGAGGCGAAGCGGAATTCGTCGAGGGGGCGAGAGAGGATCTCGCCGGTGCCGAGGATATGGCACAGAAGGAAATGCTTGGCGGCTACCCTGCGTTCCCGGAATCGGGAGGTTTGCTGCGGTGGGGCAGCTCGATAGACGGGGACGAGTTCTACTGGCGTACGGAAGGGCAGCCCAACGAATGGACAGTCGTTGTGGCTGGGCGGAATGACGACTGGTTCCACTACGAGGGCAGCCTCTCGAGCTATCTCGCCTGGTTGTGCTCTGGGACGGCCGAACCGCATGGGCTCCCTCCGAACTTTCCGGGGCCCGAACCGGTGGTTTCCGTCGCATAAGAATGCTCGAAATGCTCAGGGACCCTTGAGCGCAAGGGTTGCCCCATAGCGGATGATTGCGTCGGGGCCTGCTTCCGTCAGGAGGCGGGCCCCGACTGCGTTTAGAAGTGGTCGGGCAGCCAGGGTTCGAACTCTGTCGTGGCGCGGACGAGGGTCGCGAGCGATTTTTCCGATATGGCGTGGACCCCGGCCATGCGGGCGGATGTGGTGGATCGATAGCCGCCGGCGTACCAGGCTGCGAGCTGGCGCCGTGTGAGGGACACCTGTCCTTCGACGTGGGTGGGGGCGAGCTCAGCCGCTCCGTTCTTGACCTGGAGCGTCCATCGGTTCCAGTCGCCGGTTTCATTCTCGATCTCGATCGATAAGGCGGTGGAGAGGTCGGCGGGCCATCCCCGGAGCCGGATGGCCTCGGGAATGTCGAGAATGCGAAGCATCCAGGGGTGCCAGGCTGCGGCGGTGGTGCGGTGGTGGCGGAGCCCGTGGAGCAGGGCGGGGTACGGGGGGAGGGCGCCGCGTCGGAACTCGATCGTGCGAGCGCGGGTGTTGTGGCGGCCGAGGAAGGCGAGCATGGCGGCGGCGGTGGGCTGGCTGGCAGCCCAGAAATCGTGGACGACCAGGCACATTCCGTGGCGTTCGTGCCGTTTGGTTGCCAGGGTGAGCAGACCGGCGGTGGTGTGGCCGGGCCGGGCGAAGCGGTACGTGGCGAGGTTGCTCTTGTCCTGCTTCCATCTGGTCCACCAGGCGGGTCGATGGACGGGGCTGTTCCACTGGCGGGCGAGCTGTTGCTGGAGGGTTTCGCCTTCGTTGGTAGGGCCGTGCTCGACCTCGAAGTCCTCGCTGGTGAAGGACCGCTTGAGGTCGTCGGTGGCCACCGTCCAGGCGAGGACATCGGCGGGGGCCTCCCAGCCGAGGCGGCGGGCGTAGCCGGTGGAGGAGGTCACGACCGCGGAGATCACCGCACCGCGTTCGATCAGGGGGTGCAGTCGTGCGGCGGTCATGCCGGTAGCCAGGTGGTCGCCGCGTTCCTCGGGCGCTACGCATCCGTCGCCGAGGCAGGCGCTGGGGACTGGCGCGCCGCCGAAGAACTGGTCGACGAGGAGGCCGAGGCCGCCGGCGACGACGCGGCCGCCGCGGATGGCCACCTGAAGGTCGGCGTGCTCGCGCAGGTGGGTGAGGTCGCCGATGCGGTGGCCGTAGGCGCGGGTGGCGAGCTGGTCGTACTGCTCCCACAGGCCGTCATCGGCCGGGGCGAAGGTCAGCTGATTCATGTTCCGCCTCCTAGTAGTTGTTGGCGCCGCGGACGGTGTCGGCGTCCAGGGGGACCAGGAAGGTCCGGGCAAAGGTCAGGACGCTGGTGTCGTCCTGGTTGTGGGCGGTGGTGTGGCAGGTGATGACCCCGGTGTCGGGACGGCTTTCGGAGTTCCGGCGGGTGAGGATCTTCGTCTCGGCGTACAGGGTGTCGCCGATGTGGACGGGTGCGGTGAAGCGCACCTGGTCGACGGCGAGGTTGGCGGTGGTCAGACCGCTGATGGCGCGTACGGTCATGCCGGCCACGAGGTTGAGGGTGACACCGGAGCAGACCAGGATGCGGCCCCAATGGGTCTGGCTGCTGTAGTGCGCATCGGTGTGGATGGGAGCGACGTTGCCGCTCAGGGCGGCGCCGAGGAGGTTGTCGAGTTCGGTGACGGTCCGGCCGGGCCGGTGCTCGATGACGAGGCCGGGGGCGAGTTCCGGGTAGGAGAGGCCCACGTTCTCTCTGATCCGGTCCTCTCCGACCTGGCGGTAGCCGTGGGGCAGGCCGGTACTCATGCTGTGCGGTCCGCTTCGGTGACGAGTGCGCGGGCCCGGTTGAAGAAGGGGGTGCCGCGCATCTGCCCGTCCACGGTGGTCACCGAGCCGCCGCTGGCGTCGGCGGCTGCGACGATGGTGCGGGCCTGGGCGATCTCTTCGGCGGTGGGCGTGAAGACGTCGTTGATCACCTTCACGTGTCGGGGGTGGACGCAGCCCTTGCCGTAGAAGCCGAGTTCCTTGGCCCGCTCGGCGTCGCGGCGCAGCACGTCAGAGTCGTCGAGTTCCCAGGTGGGGGCGTCGATGGCGGGGATGTTCGCGGCGGTGGCGGCGTTGACGAGAGACGATCGGGCGTAGCGGAGGGCCTCCCAGCCCAGGCCGCAGCGGACGGAGGCGGCGTAGTCGGCGGAGCCGAAGATGACGCCGCCGAGCCGGGGTGCGCGCATGATCTCGGGGAGGGTGTCGAAGGCGCGGGGGCTTTCGATCAGGGCCCAGATGTCGGGGGTGTATCCGTCGGCGTCGAGTGCTGCGGCGACGAGTTCGATGTCGCGGGGCGACTCGACCTTGGGGACCACGAGCAGGTCGGGGCGGGCGGTGTAGGCGGCGAGTGCAACGAGGTCCTTGATGCCGTCGAGCGTCGTGAGGCTGTTCATCCGGATGCCGAGGGTGCACGGCGGGTCGGTGAGGGCGAAGAACGCTTCGGAGGCGGTGCGGGCGGTCTGCTTGTCGGGGAGGGCTACGGAGTCCTCGATGTCGACGACGGCAACTGCGGCGCCGGACTTCTGGGCGCTGGCGAAGCGGTCCCCGCGCAGGCCAGGGGTGATGATCCAGGCCCGTCCGGGCTGGCGACTGGTGCTGGTCATGGGGTCGTTCACCTTCCGCTGCACTTGGTGGTGATGAGGCGGTCGAGCTGGCCGAGGGTGCCGGCACCCTTGATGTCGCTGTCGCTGATGTCGATGCCGTAGCGGTCGGCGAGCAGGACGGACAGCTCGACGACGGCGAGGGAGTCGAAACCGGCGTGGTCGAGGCTGGCGTCGTCGGTCAGCCGGTCGGCGGGCAGTTTGAGGTCGTCGGTCAGGATGCGGGTGAGGTCACCGGTCATGCCCGGCTCCTTCCGGAAGGCGGGTGCGGGACAGGTCGGGCCAGGTGAGGGCGACGGCGCCCCAGGTCAGTCCGGCGCCGAACGCAGTGAGCAGGGTGCGGTGTCCGGGCTTGAGGCGGCCGTCGGCAAAGGCGCGGGCCAGGAGCAGGGGGATGGACGCGGCGCCGGTGTTGCCGACCTCGGCCACGTTGCTGAGCTGGCGGCCTTCGGGAACGCCCAGCTGGCGGGCGACAAAGGACGTGATGCGGCTGTTGGCCTGGTGCGGGACCAGGCGGTCGACGTCGGCGAGGTCCCATCCCGCGGCCGTGGCGGCCTGGCGGGACGCGGCGGACATGCGGTCGACCGCGTGCCGGAAGACGTCAGCTCCATCCATGTGCAGGGCCCCGGGGCGGGCGGCCCGGATCAGGTCCGCACCGGTACCGTCACTGCCCAGCACCATCGGCCCGAGCGCCCCGGGCTCGCCCTCGCATCCCTGCCGCAGCACGACGGCCCCGGCGCCGTCGCCGAACAGGGGAACGGTCGTGCGGTCTTCGGGATGGGGCAGGCTGGCCAGGCGGTCCGCTCCGACGACCAGGACCGTCCGAGCGGTGCCGGCGGCGATGAGTCCGGCCGAGGTGGCGAGGGCGTAGAGGAAGCCGGTGCAGCCTGCCGCGAGGTCGTAGGCGGGGATGCCGGTCAGCCTGAGGCGGGTGGCGACGGCGGGCGCAGTGGCCGGACAGCAGCGATCGGGGGTGGTGGTGGCTACTACCAGAGCGTCCACATACTCCGGTTCGCTGTTCGTCAGGGCCTGGGCAGCCGCCCGGACGGCGAGGTCGGCGGTGGACTGGTCCGCCCCGGCGATGTGCCTGCGAGTGATGCCGGTCCGCGAGCGAATCCACTCGTCGGTGGTGTCCAGGCGGGCGGTCAGGTCATTGTTCGAGACGACGTCCGGGGGGAGGGCCGAGCCGACCGCGGACACCACGGCGGCCGGTCCCCGTGCAGTGGTCGGGGTCATCGGGTGGCTGCCTTGAGCTGCCGGGCGACATCGCCGATCAGATCTTCCTGGCCTGCGACGACCTGCCGCTCGCCCAGGGCGAGGAACAGGTCGATGGGGTCGACGCCTTCGGCGCGGGCGATCTCCAGAACGGGCCGCTTGAAGCCGGAGAACACCCCGGCGAGCCCGCTGGCCACGGCGATCGAGTCGATGGACGGCGGGGCTTTCATCAGCCGGTCGGCGGCGACGTCAGCAGCGGCCAGGACCTCGCGCAGGCCGATCCCTGTGTCGAAGCCGCGCCGTTCGAGGATGGCCACGAGGGCTTCGAGTTGGGTGTTGCCGGCCCCGGCGCCGAACCCGCGGGCGGTCGCGTCGATGACGGACGCACCGGCGTCCACGGCGGCGAGCGAGTTCGCCATGGCCAGGCCCAGGTTGTTGTGGCCGTGGAAGATCACCGGTACGTCGACGGCGTCGGCGATGGCATGGACGCGCTCGATGACGTCATCAGGGAGGTAGTGGCCGGCGGAGTCCATGATGCCGACGGCCTGCGCGCCGTACTTCACCATGAGGGCGCACTGCTCGGCGAGTTCGCCGGGGCCGGTCATGTGGCTCATGAGTAAGACGCCCTGGGCTTCGGCGCCGAGGTCCCGGACGGTGCCGAGGTGGCGTTCGGTGACGTCGGCCTCGGTGCAGTGCGCGGCAATCCGTACAACGTCGGCACCGTGGCGGACGGCGGTTGCCAGGTCGTCGGAGGTCCCCCAGCCGGGCGCCATGAAGACGCCCATCCTCGACGAGGTGAGGGCCTCACGGACGGTGGCGAGCATTGTTGCGTCGTCGAGCTTGGCGCGGCCGATCTGGAGGCTGGAGGCACCCAATCCGTTGCCGTGGCCTACCTCCACGACCGGCACCCGGGCGGTGTTCGCAGCGACGGCGTAGGCGCGAAGCTGGTCGGCGTCGAGCTGATGGCCGACCGCGTGATGGCCGTCGCGCAGGGTCGGGTCGTGGATGAGGATCGGGGGACGGGCGTGCGGCGTGCTGTTCACGGGAGGGGTTCCCTTCATCGGAGGGCGGCAGCCGACTGCTCGGCGAGCAGGACGGCGGCGGCGTTGATGATGTCGACGCTCCCGGCGTGGCGCGGCAGGCGGCCGCCGGAGGCCGTCACCTCCACCACGACCGAGATCCGGCCCGGGTCCACGGCGAGCGACGTCACCTTGAACCCGGGGACATAGGCGCGCACGGCGTCGGCGGCCGCCGCGATGCTCGTGCGCACCAGTGCGGGGCGGATGCCGTCCGCGAGGACGGTCATGGCCACCCGGAACGGCGGCGCGGGCCGGGCAGGGCTGAGGTTGACCATCACCTTCACGTCCCGAGTGCCGGTGAAGGTCCGGACCGCCGCCGAAGTGGTGGCGATGTACTGGTCAAGGTTCAGGCGGGTAGCGGGGCCCGCGCTCGCGCTGGCCCCGGTGGAGACCACCTCGATGTACGTGGGGGCGCATCGCTTCGAGATGGCGTGCAGGACCGGGATGGCCGCCTGCCCGCCGCAGCTGACGAGATTCAGGTGCCGGTACGACGCCGCACGGTGGCCGTTGACACCCGGCACGATGACCGTCCCCAGGCCCGTGGGGGTCAGGTCGATCAGGGTCGCGCCGGTCGGCCGCAGGGCCGCCCAGTGCTCGGCATGACTATCGGCATTGGTGGCGTCGAAGACCACATCGAAGGGTCCGGCCTCCACCACGGCGCGAACCCCGCCCGGGGTGGTCGGATGTCCCATCTCTGCCGCCCGGCGCAGGCCCAGGCTGTCCCGGTCGCGGCCCGCCACGAGTGCCAGTTCCAGCTTCGGCGACCGGCCGATCCTGTCAGCGAGGTCGACCCCGATCAGGCCCGCGCCGAGTACGGCGACATGGCGTCGTTCATCAGCAGCCATTGGCCGCTCCTTCATCCAAGGGGAAGTGGTGCATGGAGGTGCAGTGCCGGGTGCCGCGGGCTAGCGGACGTGCAGCTCGACCGGCGGCAGATGCAGCGAACGGGCATGGATTGTGGTCTTGGCTTCCAACGGGACACTCGCGTGCACGGCCCCGGCCAAGACCAGCTGACCGGCCCGCAGACCTTCGCCGGTGCGGTGCAGCCGCCCGGCGAGCCAGACCAGGGCACGCAGTGGGTCACCGAGGACCGCCCGACCCTCCCCGGTGGCGACGGCGGTTCCGTTGACGCTGACGACCAGCGGCTCAGCTGCCAGGTCCACGTCCGCACTGAGAGGCACCATGGGCCCGGTGACCACCCGCGCGCAGGACGCGTTGTCGGCGATGCTGTCCGCGATCGTGATCCGCCAACTGGTGAACCGCGTATCGATCACCTCAAGGGCGAGAAACACCTCCTTCACCGCCGCCCGTGCTTCCTCCAGGCCGAGGTCCGGGCCTGCCAGATCGCAGCCGAGCCGGAAGGCAAGTTCCGCCTCCACCCGCGGCTGCATCAGCGCGGACCGGGCCATGGTGCTGCCGGTGGGCAGCACCATGTCGTCCAGCAGTACGCCGGAGTCCGGCTCGTCGACGCCCGCCTGCTCCTGGATGGCCGTGGAGGTCGCCCCCGCCTTGTGGCCGACGACGCGGGCGCCGCCCGCGATCCGCCGTTCGACCGTTGCGGCCTGGACGCGGTAGGCAGTCTCCAGGGGCATTCGCGGCCGCCGGACGGTCAGCGCGTCGATCGGCTCTCTCTCGTACTCCGCCGCCAACAGCGCCGACGCGGTGGCGGCGATCCAGCGGTCATCCCGCTCGTCCATGTAGATCCCTCCCAGGGCATGGGGCATCCGTACGGTTCGAAGACGTGGGGGCACAGATCCGGGGCGCCGCTGGTGCGGCCGGCCGCCGGGCTCGGGCCTGATGAAGAGTCAACCGGGAGGCGCTCCCCAGCGGTACGGTGGCGGGCAGGCCAAGCGGTATATCGCGTATATACGGGGCAGGTGCTCATGACCACGCACACGCCGAACGTCCAGCTCAAAGACCTCGTTGCCGAAGCCGGCCTCACCTACGAGGCATTGGCCAAAGCGGTCTGCGCGGTCGCCGCCGAGTGCGGGGCGCGCTTACGCACGAACAAGTCGAACATCGAGCACTGGATCTCCGGCACCGCTCCCCGCGGGGACACCCCCCGCTTCCTCGCGGTCGCCCTCTCCCGGCGCCTGGGCCGCCTCCTGACCCCAGCCGACCTCGGCCTGACTTCCACAGACGAGGCAGAGAATGACACCATCGGACTGTCCCTCGGGATCGACCCACTGGACGCCCTGCTGACCATGTGGAGGTACGAGTTGGACCGCCGCCGCTTCCTGACGGCCTCCGCCTACTCCGCCGCGGCCGCGGCCTTACCCCTCAACCACGTCCAGGACATCGCCGCACGCACTACCGCAGCACGCACCGGACACACCGTCGGCATGGCCGAGGTCACCGCCGTCCGCGACATGATCAACGCGTTCTCCGAGATCGACGAACGCCACGGCGGACAGCACGGACGCAGCGCCCTGGTCACCTACCTCCGCGACGACGTCGCGCCGCTATGCCGGGCCCGGTTCCGCACCGACGAGGTCCGACAGCAGATGCTCTCCGCCGCCAGCCGCGGCGTTCACCTACTGGGCTGGAAGTCCTACGACGCGGGCCAACAGGGCGCAGCCCAGCGCTACTACCTCCAGTCCTACGCCCTGGCCACCGAGTCCGGCCTGCGTGGGCACGACGGCTTCGTGATGCGCACGATGGCCATGCAAGGCCTCAAGCTGCACCGCCCCGAGCACTGCCTGGGCCTGGCCGAGACCAGCCTGAACCGGGCCAAAGGCCACGTCGACGCCCAGACCGAAGCCCTCTTCCACGTGGTCCACGCCCACACCCTGGCCAAGAGCGGCAAGCACCGCGCTGCCCTGGCCGCGGCCGAGCACGCCCGCGCCCTGCTGACCGGCGCCCCGGGCGACGACGTGCCCTTCTGGGCGCTGGCCTGGGGGCCGCCGGCCGCGTCGGTGCACTCCCGAACCGCCAAGGTGCACGAGACCCTGGATGACCACCGGGCCGCCGCCGAGCACTACGCCCTGGCCGCCACAGCCCGCCCAGCGACCACGTACGCGCGGATCGTCGCCCTGGACCTGGTCGCGGGCGCCGAGATGCACCTCAAGCGCGGCAGCATCGAGCAGGCGTGCGCTACCTGGCATCGGGCCATCGACCACATGGGCGGCGTCCGATCCGTCCGCACTCGCAAGGCCGTCTCACAGATGCGCGGCAACCTCGCGCGCTTCCGGGCCCGCGGCCTGCGATGCGTGGCAGAACTCGACGAACGCGGGCGAGGATTCCTCGCCGGAGCCTGAACGGTGCCGCCGGGCTTCAGCGCCCGGCGCTGTATCGACGGACGATCGGCTCCAGGTAGTCCGCGTGCGGACCGGTCAGGCTGACCAGCTCACCGGGTGAGCGCACCAGCGCAATGTCGTCGAGTTCGGGCTCACGCCCCTGGGCTCGCTCGGCGGCTGCGGCCGCGGCGAAAGCCGCGCGCACCGCCGACTCGGGAAGGGCCGGGGCGAGGTAGGTCAGGCCCACGCTGCTGTTCTCCCCGCGCGTGACGGCCCACAGTCTCAGTGCCTCGGGGCCCGCGCAGATCCCCAACTCCTCGACCATCTCCCGTGCTGCCTGGCCGGCCAGGCCCGGCCCGTCCAGCACTTCCCCGTTCCGTGGCGGCTCGACGGAACCACCTGGCAACTGCCAGCGGCCCGGGGCAGCCGTCGAGGGCGACATTCTGGCCGCCAGCACACGGCCGTTGTCGGTCGTCTGAAGGATATTCACGAACAGCGACGGCAGCGCGGTGGCGCCGGGAACACGGCGCAGAGCGTAGTGCCGGTAGGTAACGCGCACCCAGGAAAGGCGCACGGTGCGCGGGCCGGCCCACTCCAGCCCGCTACAGGCCACCACAGGCCCGTCGAAGAGAGTCGGGTTCGCCTGGACCGCCTTGTCCCACACGCGGTCTCTCGCCGCTTGATCCGAAGGTGACAGCGGCGGCTCCGGGACCTCCGTGAGCTGGAGGCGTTCCACGTCGAAGAGGTCAATACCTACGGGAGGCAGAGTCTCGGTCACCGGCCCATCGTAGAGCCCTGCTCGGAGCTGGACGGGGAGGTCGAGCGTCCGGATGGTCCACCTCATGGACCTCGGCGACGGTGCGCTCTCCATACAGGCTGCGCAGAGCATCGTCTACTTCGCGCCGGTGCACGGTGTTCCTGGATAGCACGAACGTGGAGGTTCGCGTGCCGGCTGACCGCCAACTGATTGATGCACAGCGCGTGCGGACGTCAGCTCAGATCGGTCAGAGGCTGTTGTCTTTCCGTACTTGATCGCTGACTTTCTGCTGGTCAGGCATGGTGTGGCGGGTTCTGTGGCAGACAGGACACGTCGTGTCGTCTTGGTCGTGCAGGTTCGGGGATGCCGTCGGTGGTCGGTTTGCTGGAGGAGCGGGAACGGGGTGCCCGGCAGCGGGTTGAGGCGTTGCGTGAGGAAGCGGACCGGGTCCTTGCCGAACTGCGCGACGCGGAGCTGTTCTGGTAACGGTTCGTGACTGCGCGGGAGGTTCTCGTCGAGGTTCTTGCTGGTCCGGGTGGTGGTGCTGACGTCGCTCGGTGTCTCAGCAACTCCGAACTGCACCAGAGGCCCTGTCTTCATGCACGAACACCACCAGATTCACCCGCCCCGGCAGCCACTTTCGATCACACCGCACTCAAGATCGATAGGACAACGGCTTCTGAGCCGACCTGAGCTGTCCCGGCCGCTGTCCCGGCCGCTGTCCCGGCCGCGGTCCCGGCCGGTCCCGGCCGGGGTCAGGACCGGGCCGCCGTGCCGAACCCCTCGTCCACGGTCTTCACGCGCTCCCTCCCTGGACCCTCGTCCGCGACATCGCCCAGCGGCCGGTGCGGCCGGTGCGGCAACTCCCGGCCAGGGAGGGACCGGGCACGGCACTACGCCGGCCGCACGCTCCCGTAGATCGGCATGGAGTAGATCGACTCCTCGCGCACGTTCGCCCCCGGCTTCGGCGCGTGGATCATCATGCCGTCGCCCCTGTAGATGCCGACGTGGCTGATGTCGTCATAGAAGAACACCAGGTCCCCCGGCCGCAGATCCGCCGTGGCCACCCGGGTGCCGACCTCGACCTGGTCCCAGGTGGTGCGCGGCAGATCGACGCCGGCCTCTCTCCAGGCCGCCTGCGTCAGCCCTGAGCAGTCGTACGAAGAGGGGCCCGTCGCCCCCCAGACGTACGGCTTGCCGATCTGAGCCGCCGCGAACGCCAGTACCTTGTCCGCCTTCGCCGCGTAGCCGCTGTCCGTCTCCGTGCCGGTGTCCGTACCGCCACCGGTTCCGGTGTCCGGCTGCCCGGCCTCCTGGGCTGCGTCCTCGGCGGCTTCCTTCGCCGCCGCCTCCTGGCGCTCGGCCTCCGCCGCGGCGGCCTGCCGGCGGGCCAGCTCCTGCGCCTTGCGCTCGGCCTCCGCCTCCTTCTCGCGCTCCAGTGCCGCGAGCCGCGCCTTCTCCTCGGCGGTCAGCTCGGACAGCAGGGTGCGGGCCTCGGTCAGCTTCTCCTGCACCTGCTGCTTGCTGGTGCGCAGCGTGGTCTGCGCCTCGGTGAGCGTCTCCAGGCTCTTGGTGGCCTCGGCGCGCTTCTTCGCCGCCGCGCTCTGCTGCGTTCGGAAGTCGGACACGGTCTTCTGCTGCTGGCTGGTCATGCGCGCCATCAACTGGTCCTGGTCGAAGTACGACTGCGGGTCGTCCGCGAGGAAGAACGTGGCCGTGGGGGCGACCGCGCCGCTGCGGTACTGCGCCGCCGCGAACCGGCCCAGCTCACGGCGCGTCTCGTTCAGCTTCTCGGCCCGCTCCGCCGCGGCGTCCAGGAGCCCGTCGACCTTGGCGCGCTGGTCGGTGGAGGCGGCCTTCGCCTTGTTGTACTGCTGGGTCGCGGCGCCCGCCTGCCGGTAGAGGTCGTCGACCTTCTTCTGGACGTCCTCGACGCTGGGCCGGGGCGTCGCGGGCGCGGCCGTCGCGGTCTGCGTGGAGAGCAGAGTCACAGAGGCCAGTGCCGCCGTCGTGAGTCCGAGGCCGGGTGAGGTGGTGCGCACACGGGTGCGCGGCTTGCGATGCGATGCCAAGGCCGGCATCTCCTTCCGTGGACCGCCTACCGGGTTAGCTGTCGGGTTCGGGCGGAACGGAAGGCTGCCCTACGGTCCAGGTGGAGGTCGCGGACCGATTCACCCCGGTGCTGCGTGTGGGTCCCCGGTTCCGGACGCCCTGGGGGCGGACCGGATTCGGCGTGGGCGTCCGCTCGGCGTGGTTCGCCTCAAGGGGGTACGGGCCGCCCGATCCAGCACGCTAGCCAACCCGTGGTGTCCCTGTGAAGGTTGATGTTCGATATGCCCGATACATGTTCGTGACCTGGAGCGAATCCGTGCGGGCGGGGCCGGACCGTGCCTCTCGTCCCTCACGGGGTGTGGTCGGGCCGTCTCGGTACGCGCATGGATCCGGGCCTCCTCAGGAATGCGGCCCCGGGGTGTCAGTGGAGCCGCCTAGACTCGTGAAGCGATGAGCAGCCTCTTTGACGACAGTTTCCTGACCGGCCTCCAGAACTCGGAGGAAGGGCCCCCGCCGCCCCCCGAGGACCACGCACCCGAAGCGGTGCCGGAGGGTCTCTTCGGCGGCGTCTTCGACGCGCCCCCGCCGCCCCGCGAGGGGTACTACCGCGACGGCTCGCCCCGTCCCGTCATCGACGCCGCCGCGCTGCTCGACGGGCTGAACACCGAGCAGCGCGCCGCTGTCGTGCACGCCGGTTCGCCGCTGCTCATCGTCGCCGGTGCCGGGTCGGGCAAGACCCGGGTGCTCACCCACCGGATCGCACATCTGCTGGCCGAGCGCGGGGTGCACCCCGGTCAGATCCTCGCGATCACCTTCACCAACAAGGCCGCGGGCGAGATGAAGGAGCGCGTCGAGCAGCTCGTCGGGCCGCGCGCCAACGCCATGTGGGTCATGACCTTCCACAG
This sequence comes from Streptomyces finlayi, assembly GCF_014216315.1. Classification (NCBI taxonomy): domain Bacteria; kingdom Bacillati; phylum Actinomycetota; class Actinomycetes; order Kitasatosporales; family Streptomycetaceae; genus Streptomyces; species Streptomyces finlayi. The sequence continues at coordinate 2,953,465 of NZ_CP045702.1, read as the reverse complement.
CGCGTGCGTACGCATCCTGCGGCGCGAGTCCAAGCGGCTCGGTTTCACCTCGTCGTTCTCGATCTACGACGCCGCGGACTCCAAGCGGCTGATGGCGCTCGTCTGCCGTGACCTGGACCTCGACCCGAAGCGCTACCCGCCCAAGGCGTTCACGGCCAAGGTCTCGAACCTGAAGAACGAGCTGATCGACGAGGAGACCTTCGCCGGGCAGGCCGCGGACGGTTTCGAGAAGACCCTGGCCCAGGCGTACGCGCTCTACCAGGCACGGCTGCGCGAGGCCAACGCCCTCGACTTCGACGACATCATCATGACGACGGTGCATCTGCTCCAGGCGTTCCCCGATGTCGCCGAGCACTACCGCCGCCGCTTCCGGCACGTCCTGGTGGACGAGTACCAGGACACCAACCACGCGCAGTACACCCTCGTACGCGAGCTGGTGGGCCCGTCCGGTGAGGCCGAGGCCCCCGCCGAACTGTGTGTCGTCGGTGACGCGGACCAGTCGATCTACGCCTTCCGGGGCGCGACCATCCGCAACATCCTCCAGTTCGAGGAGGACTATCCGGACGCGACCACGATCATGCTGGAGCAGAACTACCGCTCCACGCAGACGATCCTGTCCGCGGCCAACGCGGTCATCGAACGCAACGAGAGCCGCCGCCCCAAGAACCTCTGGACGAACGCCGGCACCGGCGCCCGGATCACGGGGTACGTCGCGGACACCGAGCACGACGAGGCGCAGTTCATCGCCGACGAGATCGACCGTCTCACCGACGCCGGCGACGCGAAGGCGGGCGACGTCGCGGTCTTCTACCGTACGAACGCGCAGTCCCGTGTCTTCGAAGAGATCTTCATCCGGGTCGGTCTGCCCTACAAGGTCGTCGGCGGGGTGCGCTTCTACGAGCGCAAGGAGGTCCGCGACGTCCTGGCCTACCTCCGGGTCCTCGCCAACCCCGAGGACACGGTCCCGCTGCGCCGCATTCTGAACGTGCCGAAGCGCGGCATCGGCGACCGTGCCGAAGCGATGATCGACGCCCTGTCGATGCGCGAGAAGATCTCGTTCCCGCACGCACTGCGCCGCGTCGACGAGGCGTACGGCATGGCCGCCCGTTCGGCCAATGCCGTGAAGCGCTTCAACACGCTGATGGAGGAGCTCCGCACCATCGTCGAGTCCGGAGCCGGCCCCGCGGTCGTCCTGGAAGCGGTCATGGAACGTACCGGCTATCTCGCCGAACTCCAGGCGTCGACCGACCCTCAGGACGAGACCCGCATCGAGAACCTCCAGGAACTCGCCGCCGTGGCGCTCGAATTCGAGCAGGAGCGCGCGGAGGAGGAGGGCGCGGGGACGCTCGCCGAGTTCCTGGAGAAGGTCGCCCTCGTCGCCGACTCCGACCAGATCCCCGACGAGGACGAGGACGGCTCCGGCGTCATCACACTGATGACGCTGCACACCGCCAAGGGACTGGAATTCCCGGTCGTCTTCCTGACCGGCATGGAGGACGGCGTCTTTCCGCACATGCGGGCGCTGGGACAGGCGAAGGAGCTGGAGGAGGAGCGGCGGCTCGCCTATGTCGGCATCACCCGGGCCCGCGAGCGGCTGTATCTGACCCGGGCAGCGATGCGCAGTGCCTGGGGCCAGCCCTCGTACAACCCGGCCTCGCGGTTCCTGGAGGAGATCCCGGACCAGCATCTGGAGTGGAAGCGCAAGGGCCCGATGGCCGCTGCGGCCGGACCGACGTCGGGGATCACGTCCTCGCTGTCGTCCTCGCGCTCCCGGTCGGGGCCCTCGGGCTTCGCCACCCGGCGCACCTCGGACAAGCCGGTCGTCGCGCTGGTGGTGGGGGACCGGGTCACGCACGACCAGTTCGGCCTGGGCACGGTGACGGCGGTCGAGGGCTTCGGCGATCAGGCGAAGGCCACGGTCGACTTCGGGGACGAGCGGCCGAAGAAGCTTCTCCTGCGGTATGCGCCGGTCGAGAAGCTGTAGCCGCCTTCCACCACGTATGGCTGTGGCCCCGTCCTTCGAGGACGGGGCCACAGCCATACGTGAAGTGGAAGCGGGGATCAGTTCGGGTTGAGGTTGTGGCTGCGGAACCAGGGCATCGGGTCGATCGCCGAGCCGCCACCGGGGCGGACCTCGAAGTGCAGGTGCGGGCCGGTGGAGTTCCCGGAATCCCCGGCGTACCCGATGGTGTCGCCTGCCTGCACCGAACCCGAGCGGATGCGGGTGCTGCTGAGGTGGCAGTACCAGGTCTCGGTGCCGTCGGCCGCCGTCACGATGATCATGTTCCCGTAGGCGGAGTTGAACTGCGTGCGTACGGTGCCGTCCGTCGCGGCCAGCACCGGAGCCCCGTACCCGACGGGGAAGTCGACGCCCGTGTGTACGGACATCCAGTTGACGCCGGCCTGGCCGTAGTACGCGCTGAGACCGTGCTGGGTGACCGGCAGCGAGAACTTGGGGCGCAGCGCCTCACGGCGCGCGGCCTCCGCGTCGCGCTTCTTCTTCTCGGCGACCTGGCGTTCCCGCAGGTCGATGCGCTCCTGGGTGCGGCTGGCGCGGTCGGCGAAGTCGTCGGCGTCGGCGCTGAGGTTGGCGAGCTGGGTGTCCAGCTTGTTGTTGGCGGTCACCGGCTTGACGGTGCCGGGGTCGGCCGCCGCCATCGAGGTGGTCTCGTCCTTCTTCTCCGCGCCGCCCGCGATGCCGCTGACCGAGGCGGCCGCGATGCCCGCGACACTCATGACGCAGGCCGAGGGAACGGCGACGGTCAGGAGTGCGGACCGCTTGGCGGGGGTACGGCGCCGGCCTCGGCTGCCCGCGCTTCCCCGGGGGGTGCGGTCGGCCGGGCGGGGGGCGGTGACGGAGGGCGAGGCGGCGGTCGGGAGGTCGGACTCGTCGGCTTGTGCGGGCTCGGCCGCGGCCTCGTACGTCTCGTGTGTCTCGTACGACTCGTACGACTCGTGCGTCTCGGTGGTCTGCGCGTGAGTGCCGGTGCCTGTGCCTGTGTGGGCGTCGGTGTCCGGGGCCGCGGGGCTGAACTCGGCTGCTTCGTCCGGCCTGTACGGGTCGTAGGCCTCGAAGGGCTCGTACGTGGCCTGCTGTTCGGCCGGCTGCTGTTCGTATGAGGAGTACGACACCTGTTCGGGCGCGTACGGCGCCTGCTCGGGCGTGGCACCGGAGTTCCAAGCGGTGGCGTCGTAGGCGCCGGTATCGGTACCCGCGTCCACGAACTCGCTGGTGGCGTACGTACCGGTGCCGTATCCCGTGGTGGCGAACGTGGTGGTGGGGAAGGCGCCGGTGTCGGTCGTCCCCCACTGCTCGGCCTGGCCGGCCTGACCGTCCAGGCCCCATCCGGAGGTGTCCCACTGCCCAGTGCCGTCGTACTGCTGCTGCGCCGGTTGCGCCTGCGGTGACGCGTGCTGGGGCTGGTGCTCGTGCGTCTCGTACGTCTCATGCGGGTGGGCGGCGTACGAGTCGTACGAGGCGGTCTGATGCGCGCCCGTGTCCCATTGGGTGGAGTCGTACGCGCCGCTGTGGTCCTGCCCCGCGGCCGCGAAACCGTTGTCGTACCCGTACGTGGCGCCCTGGGAGGTGTCGTGACCGCTCCCGTAGCTGCTGCCGGTCTCGTGCCCATGGGCGGGGGTGCTGTCGTAACTGCTGTCGTGATGACCGGGGAGAGCACCGAAGAGCGGATCGGTGTCGAAGCTGCCGGGGGGGTGGTTGTCGTAGTCGACATTCCCGGCGTGGGGGTGCTGGTCGTTCACCAACTTCTCTCTCGCCTCGGCAGCAGGACCTGTTCCGGAGACCGTGGGGGACTCCAGGGAAAGCAGTGGCCGCGACTGTACCCGGCGGTTCGTGACGACGACAATCTTCGCCGGGTTCCAGCCGTTCAGGAAACGGGCAATCGGCCGTCTTTCGGCGGACAGCAGGCACAGCCTTGGCTCTACGTTCGATATACGTTCTATTCGCGGGTCCTGGTCCGGACCGTTCGCGTGGCCTGTTCAGCGGTGTTCCAGGGTGTTCCAGGCCGGATCACGCCACCGAGGCGGTCCCGGAACCGTTGGTCGCGGCTTCCTGGGACTCCAGCGCTTCCCGGATGCCGGCCGCGACGGCGGGGTGCACGGGCAGCGCGAGATGGCCGATACCGGTGAGGCGTACGTTGACCACGTCGAGGTCGGGGTGGTCCAAACAAGCGGCCTCGACCGGCACCATCACCCGGTCCAGCTCGCTCCAGAAGTTGACGAACCGGGTGCGGCAGCCCGGAGCGGGCCTGCGCAGTTCGGCGATCAGGGCGGAGCCGCTGCGCATCTGTCGCACGATCGGGTGGGCGCTCGCGGGCGGGGCGACGGAGGTGCCGTTGTGCGGGGTGCCGAGTGTGACGAGGGTGCGCACCCGCTGGTCGCCGCCGAGCCGTTGCACGTAGTAGCGGGCGATCAGCCCTCCGAGACTGTGCCCGACGATGTCGATCTCACGGTGCCCCGTGCGGGCGCAGATCTCCTCCACATGCCGGCCGAGCAGTTCCGCGGCCGTACGGATGTCGCAGGTCAGCGGCGAGTAGTTGAGGGACTCCAGATGGCGCCAGCCGTGCCGGGCGAGCGAGCGCCGCAGCAGAACGAACACGGAGCGGTTGTCGATGAATCCGTGCAGCAGTACGACGGGCGGGCGGTCGGCGCTCCCGTCGGGGAGCAGGGCCGTGGGCCCGGCGGGCGTCGTGCCTGGGTGTTCAGGAAGCGCCCCGGCCGGTTCGGCGTCCGGCTCCGGGGTGGGGGCGGGAGCGGCGTCCCGGCGCTCCGGGGTGATGCCGGTGGGGTAGATGAGGACGTGCGCGGCGAGGATCACCATCTCCAGCACGGTGGCCTTGACCAGCGCTGATGACAGCCGGGTGGGAAGCGTGCACGGCATGCGCGACAGTGGGGAAAGGAAGGACAGGACCTTCATGGCCGACCTCCTGCAATGACATACGGAAGCGGCTCCGGTCCCGTGTGCCCTTATGGGGTGTCGGTGCCAGGGCGGCCGTCGTCCGGTGACCGGCCGTGGAGCCGTACCACCGTGCCGTGCGGCTGACGGCGCGGTGGTACGGCGACCTCGCAGCGGCTCCCTTTGCGGCCGTTCCCGTGCGGCGGATAGGCCACATGGTCCAGGAACGGCGCATAGCGAACATGTCCCATGTGTGATTTCCCCCTCCCGGTCCACCGCGAAACGGCGGCTTGCGGGATGCTGTAGATAACGTTCGTTCACATCCCCGGCCCTTCAGGCGCGGGAGATCCATGTGGAGGCAGTGATGGGTGTGACCGGTCCGATCCGTGTGGTGGTGGCCAAGCCGGGACTCGACGGCCATGACCGTGGAGCCAAGGTGATCGCGCGGGCGCTGCGGGACGCCGGTATGGAGGTCATCTATACCGGCCTCCACCAGACCCCCGAGCAGATCGTCGACACGGCGATCCAGGAGGACGCAGACGCCATCGGTCTCTCGATCCTCTCCGGTGCGCACAACACGCTCTTCGCGAAGGTGATCGAGCTGCTCAAGGAGCGCGAGGCCGAGGACATCAAGGTGTTCGGCGGCGGCATCATCCCGGAGGCGGACATCGCGCCGCTGAAGGAGCAGGGCGTCGCGGAGATCTTCACCCCGGGTGCGACGACGACGTCGATCGTCGACTGGGTGAACGCCAACGTCCGTCAGACGGCGGGCGCCTGACCGACTGCGCCAGGACCGGACGCGCCTGAGACCGACTGGGCCCGGCCGACGGACCGTCCGGCCCGTCGGCGGTGCCCGTCGGCGGTGTCGGCCGCGCGCCGGCCGGGCCCGCCATTCGCGCCTGTCGTTCGCGTCTGTCGGTCGGGTGGGGCGCGCCCCGGACCGGAACGGACCTGACCGGCCCGGACCGTCCCCGTTCACGGCGCCCCGGGAGTCAGCTCCCTGTCCATGGCCGAGCGGAGGCGCAGCGTGGAGACCAGACGCTGGAACGCCTCCGACCAGTAGCCCCCCGCACCGGGTGAGGCACCCTCCGGCTCATCCGGGGTGGTGGTGAGGACTTCGAGGCGGTCCGCCTCCGCCGGATTCAGACAGCGCTCCGCGAGGCCCATCACCCCGCTGAAACTCCACGGGTAACTTCCGGCGTCCCGGGCTATGTCGAGGGCGTCGACGACCGAGCGGCCGAGCGGTTCCGCCCAGGGCACCACACAGACGCCGAGCAACTGGAACGCCTCCGACAAGCCGTGCGCGGCGATGAAGTCGGCCACCCAGAGGGCCCGTTCCTCGCTCGGCAGCGTGGCGAGGAGCTTCGACCGCTCCGCCAGCGAGGCCGTCCCAGGACCGTTCGCCGGGGGTGTCGAGGGTGGGCCGAGCAGGGCGCGGGCCCACTCCGGGTCTCGTTGCCGCACCGCGGCCCTGCACCAGGCCGCGTGCAGTTCCTCGGTCCAGCCGTCCGCGACCGGCAGGGCGACGATCTCCTGGGCGGAGCGCCCGGCGAAGCGCTCCCGCCAGGTGGTCAAGGGAGTGGCCTCCACCAACTGGCCCAGCCACCACGACCGTTCCCCCCGGCCCGACGGCGGCACCGGCACGACGCCGTCCCGCTGCATCGACGCGTCGCATTCATGCGGCGCCTCCACCGCGATGGACGCCGCCTCGCCCGTACGGTCGGGGTTCACGCAGGTCGTGGCGCGGGCGGCCATGCGTACGGCGAGGGCCGAGCGCGGCAGCGCGGACAGCAGCTCGGCGGCCGTCGCCCGGACGTTACGGCTGCGGTCGGCCAGGGCCTGTTCCAGGAACGCCTCGTCCGCACCGGAGAGACCGGTCCGCAGGGAGTCGAGGAACATCAGCCGGTCCTCGGCACGTTCTGTGGACCAGGTGGTGGAGAGCAGGGTCAGCGCGGCCGCCGGCTCCCGTCTCCGTACGGACCCGAGGAGTGCGACCCGTTCGGCGAACAGGCCCTCCTCCCACAGGCACCGCACCGCCTCGGGGTCCGTCGCGACGGACGGCGGCGGGCTGCCCGGGGCGCCGCGCAGGGCGAACTTCCACTCCGGGTTCATCCTGGCGAGCCACAGCCCGCGCGGACCCGCGAAGCCCAGGACGTGCGCCCGCAGGTCCGTGCGGGCACGCGCCGCGTCCAGCAGCGCCGGGAGGACGACCGCGGGTGCCCGGAAGCCGTGCTGGTTGGCGGCGGCCAGCCACTGCGGAAGGAGTTCCGTGAGGTCGGGTGCCGTACCGCGCCGCCCGCTGCCTCCGGACGGTGCGGAGCGGTCGGTGAGCAGCTGGACGAGCCGGTGCCGGGCGGCCGCGGGGAGTGGCGGGCGCGGGTCGGCGGGCGCGCGCTCCGGGCGCTCGGCAGCCGAGGCAGGCAGCAGCCCGGCTCTGCGGCGCACGGTGTGGAGCGCCGCAGCGTCCAGCACGGCGAGGGGACCTCCGGTGCCTCCGGAGCCGTTGGCAGGCGGTCGGCGATCGGTGCCGAGCAGCGCGGAAGTGACGAGCTCCTCCCACAGCATCGGCATCGGCATCGTCGTGGTCGTGGTCGTGGCCGTTCGGGTGTGGGTGTCGGTGTGGGTGTCGGTGTGGGTGTGGGGTGAGGTCATCGGTCCCGTCCAGGTGTCAGGGAGTCACGGAGCCGGATATCCGGTTCACAGGTCCAGAGGGTCCAAAAGGGTCCGGGGCAGGGCCGCAGGGGTCAGATGAGCGGTACGGGATGCCCGTCGCTGTCGCTGTCGTCGTCGGTGCTCGTCGTCCAGGCGGCGAGCGGATCGAAGCCACGGTGTCCGCACTCGCCGAAGACCGTGACGGGGCCCCCGCCCGACAGCGCGACGAGCTTCCAGAGTCCCGGCCCGGACAGGGCCGACGGGGTGAGCGGCAGAGCAGACGATCCGTCCTCGTCTGCCAGTTGCCAGCCGTCTTCGGACGGCGTGGGTATGACGCCGCGCAGGGTCACCGGCCAGGAGTCCAGCCAGGGATCGTCGCGCAACGCGTGCCCGTAGGCCGCGAGCGCCGCCGTCGTCGGACCACCCACCGGTGGTGTCCCCCGCGTGGCGGGCGGATCGAACTGCCGGCCCAGTTCGGCGCGCGGCTGTCCGGCGCCCGGATACGGCGTGAGTTCGGCTTCGATCGTGACGCCCACCGGCAGGGCCAGGCCGGGGGAGCGCCCCGCGGCGCCGAAGGAGAGCAGGAGCGCGGTGCGTCCCGACTCCCTGCCGTGCAGCCAGATGCGACGGGTGACGATCTTGCCGTCCGGTGTGTCGTACTGCGCGAGGACCAGCCAGTGGTCGCGCACCGGGGCTCCGTCGGCGGTGGCCGTCAGCCCCACGCGCGTACGAACGGTCGCGGCCAGTGCGTCCGGCAGCCCGCCGATGCCCAGCCAGGCGGTGTTCAGCAGGTGCAGCAGAGCGCACTCCTCGAGCAACCGCACCGGCCACCCCGGCCCGGACGCGGGAATCGCCCCCATTTCGCGTACGCGAGAGGCGAGTCCAGGGGCCTGGGCGTCGACCATCCGGGCGGCGGTCTCCTCCCACAGCCCGTATCCCGTCTGATCAGCCGCGGCGAGCCCGCCACGCAGCAGATCCGTGAGGCGCTGTTCCAGCTCCTGGGCGCCGCCCGTGATCCGCGCCGCCCGTCGCTCGGCGCGCCGTCTCGCCGCCTCGGGGTCGGCCGGGCCCGACGCGGGAGCGCCCTCCCCGGCGGTCTGCTCGGCCGCGCGCTTGCGACGGGCGTCCAGCCACTCCCGCGCCCAGTCCGGCGCCTGGCCCGGCAGGTCTGCCGCACTGGCGTCCGTGCTGTCGGACGCCCAGAGCAGGAGCAGCCCCAGCGCGTGCTTGCAGGGGAACTTCCGGCTCGGACAACTGCACTTGTACGCGGGCCCGGACGTGTCGATCACGGTCCGGTACGGCTTGCTCCCGCTTCCCTTGCACAAGCCCCATACCGCGCCCGCCGCCCCGTGGCCCACTTCGGACCACGGACCGGCCGAACCCAGCTTGTTCCCGGCCTTGCGTGATGCCTCGTCAGGAGCCAGGGCCCGCACCTGCTCAACCGTCCAGCGCGCCACCGGACCATCGGTGCGCGAGGGTTCTCCCCCGTGAGATAGCAGCATGGGAACGACGGTAGGTCGCACCACTGACAATCGCCTCTGACCTGCGGTGGAGGCCGATTGTCAGTGGCATGGTGCACGGTGGGAACCACATCGGGTCGAACGATCTGGAGGGGGATCCATGACCGTGTCCGCAACCACCGCCGTCGTCGCGAACGAGGCTCTGCGACCGCATGCCGAGGACGCTTTCGCCGACGAGCTGAAGGCGCTCGCAGCCGCCGACGACCGGCCGAGGCCCGTCCGCTGGAAGCTCTCGCCGTGGGCGGTATCGACCTATCTGCTCGGTGGCACGCTCGCCGACGGAACGGTGATCACACCGAAGTACGTGGGTCCGCGCCGCCTCGTCGAGGTCGCCGTGACCACCCTCGCCACCGACCGGGCCCTGCTGCTGCTCGGCGTGCCGGGGACCGCCAAGACCTGGGTCTCCGAACACCTGGCCGCCGCCGTGAGCGGTGACTCGACGCTGCTCGTCCAGGGCACGGCCGGCACGCCCGAGGAGGCCGTCCGCTACGGCTGGAACTACGCCCAGCTGCTGGCCCATGGGCCCAGCCGCGACGCACTGGTTCCCAGCCCCGTCATGCGGGCCATGTCCGAGGGCATGACCGCCCGGGTCGAGGAGCTGACCCGCATTCCGGCCGATGTGCAGGACGCGCTCATCACGATCCTGTCGGAGAAGACGCTTCCCGTGCCGGAGCTGGGCCAGGAGGTCCAGGCCGTCCGCGGCTTCAACCTCATTGCCACCGCGAACGACCGCGACCGCGGGGTCAACGAGCTGTCCAGCGCGCTGCGCCGCCGCTTCAACACCGTCGTACTCCCGCTGCCGGCCACCCCGGACGACGAGGTGGACATCGTGTCCCGCCGCGTCGACCAGATCGGGAGTTCGCTCGACCTGCCGGCCGCCCCGGACGGTCTCGTGGAGATCCGCCGTGTGGTCACCGTCTTCCGCGAACTGCGCAACGGCGTCACCACCGACGGCCGCACGAAACTCAAGTCGCCCTCGGGAACGCTGTCCACGGCCGAGGCCATCTCCGTCGTCACCAACGGCCTCGCGCTCGCCGCCCATTTCGGCGACGGCATCCTGCGCCCGGGCGACGTGGCCGCGGGAATCCTCGGTGCGGTCGTCCGCGACCCGGCGGCCGACCGCGTGGTGTGGCAGGAGTACCTGGAGACGGTCGTCCGCGAGCGGGACGGCTGGAAGGACTTCTACCGCGCCTGCCGCGAGGTCTCCGCATGACGGGGGCCGCCGCGTCCGCGGGGCCGCTGCTGCTGGGAGTGCGTCACCACGGCCCCGGGTCCGCCCGTGCGGTCCTGGCCGCACTGGAGGCCGCCCGGCCCCGGGTCGTCCTCATCGAGGGCCCGCCCGAGGGCGACGCGCTGCTGCCGCTCGCCGCCGACGAGCAGATGAGGCCGCCCGTCGCGCTGCTCGCCCATGCCGTGGACGATCCGGGGCGGGCCGCGTTCTGGCCGATGGCCGAGTTCTCGCCCGAGTGGGTGGCGATCCGCTGGGCCCTCGCGCACGGGGTCCCCGCACGCTTCATCGACCTCCCCGCGGCGCACTCCCTCGCCCTCACGGAGCCGGGCACCGAGGAGCCGCCGGGCTCGCCCGCCGTCGATCCCATCGGGGTACTCGCCGAGACCGCCGGATACGACGACCCGGAGCGCTGGTGGGAGGACGTCGTCGAGCACCGCGCTCCCGACGGCGGTGCGGTCGACCCGCTGGCACCCTTCGCCGTACTCGCCGAGGCCATGACCGCCCTGCGTGAGGTGTACGGGGACGGTGGCCACCCCCGTGACTCGGTCCGCGAGGCGTTCATGCGCATCCAACTGCGTTCCGCGCGCAAGGAGTTCGGCGAGGAGATCGCTGTGGTCTGCGGCGCCTGGCACGTGCCCGCTCTCGCCGCGAAGACCACACTCGCCGCCGACAGGGCCCTCCTCAAGGGTGTACCGAAGGTCAAGACGGAGCTGACCTGGGTGCCCTGGACCCACCGCAGGCTCGCCCGGCACAGTGGATACGGCGCGGGGATCGACTCACCCGGCTGGTACGGCCATCTCTTCGGCGCCCCCGACCGGCCGGTGGAACGGTGGATGACGAAGGTCGCCGGGCTCCTGCGCGCCGAGGACCGGTTCATCTCCTCCGCCCATGTCATCGAGGCCGTCCGGCTCGCCGGAGGACTGGCGGCCGTGCGCGGCCGACCGCTCCCGGGGCTGACCGAGACGATGGACGCGATCCGGGCCGTGATGTGCGAGGGCTCCGATGTGCCGCTCGCCCTCGTGCGGGACAGGCTCGTCATCGGCGAGACGCTCGGCGAGGTGCCGGACAGCGCCCCGGCGGTCCCGCTGCAACGGGACCTGAACCGGTTGCAGCGCACCCTCCGGCTGAAACCGGAGCCGTCCGAACGGGAGCTGGAGCTCGACCTCCGCAAGGACACCGACGCGGCCCGCAGCAGACTCCTGCACCGGCTCCGTCTCCTCGACGTCGGCTGGGGCGACCGCGCCGTCGGCCGGGGGAGCACGGGCACCTTCCGGGAGACCTGGCGGCTGCGCTGGGAACCGGAACTGCACGTACGGGTCGCGGAAGCCGGTGTCTGGGGCACCACCGTGCTTTCCGCCGCGACCGCCAAGGCCGAATCGGAGGCCGTTTCGGCCACCGCGCTCGCCGAGGTCACGGCGCTCGCCGAGCGCTGCCTCCTCGGCGAGCTGGCCGAGGCGCTTCCCGTCGTGATGAACGCCCTGGCCGACCGGGCCGCACTGGACGCGGACGTCAGCCATCTCGCCGAGGCGCTGCCTGCCCTGGCACGCTCACTGCGCTACGGGGACGTGCGGGCCACGGACACGGCCTCGCTCGGGGCGGTTGCCGCCGGGCTCGCCGAGCGCATCTGCGTCGGCCTGCCGCCGGCCTGTACCGGTCTCGACGCGGACGGAGCCGAGGAGCTGCGCCGCCGTATCGACGGCGTGCACACGGCCATCGGGCTACTCGCCGGAGCCGGAGCCGGAGCCGGAGCCGACGCGGGAGCAGAGGGCGAGGCAGGTGCCCGTGCCCGTGCCGGAGACCAGGCGGGATCCGCGGACGGGCTGCGCGAGCGCTGGGCGGCCGTCCTGCGCAAGCTGGCCGGCCGGGACACCGTCGCCGGTGTCATCCGGGGCCGCGCCACTCGCCTCCTGCTCGACGACGGGCAGCTCAGCCAGGACGAGGCGGCCCGGCTCATGGGCCTGGCCCTGTCACCCGGCACCCCTCCCACCGACGCCGCGGCCTGGATCGAGGGCTTCGTGGGCGGCGCGGCGGGCGGTGGCATGCTGCTCGTGCACGACGAGCGTCTGCTGAGTCTGATCGACGCCTGGCTGAGCGGTGTGCGGGCATCGGCGTTCACCGATGTGCTGCCCCTGCTGCGACGCACCTTCTCGGCCTACGAGCCGGGCGTGCGCCGCACCCTGGGCGAACTGGTCCGCCGTGGCCCGTCCCCAGACAGGCACCGAGGCGGTGCGGAGCCTGCCCCGTCGGGCTTCGGACCGGGAATCGACGAGTCCCGGGCGGACGCGGTGGTGCCGGTGCTCCGCCTGCTGCTCGGCCTCGACACCGAGCCCGCTCCACGCATCGACCACACCGACCTTCCGATGGGGGCGACGGCATGACCACCCGGACCGTGACGACGACGCAATCGATCACGACGGACCCGACCACGACGAACTCGGCGCCCACGGAATCGGCGACGACAGGGACAACGGCCCACGAGGAGCGGGTGCGGCGCTGGCGGATGGTGCTGGGCGGCGACAGCGCGGAGAGCACCGGCTGCACCCTCACCGGCCGCGACGTCGCGATGGACGGAGCGCTGGCCGCCCTCTACGGCGGCGGGGGCAAGCCCGCGGGCCGGGGAGGACCGGAGCGCTCGGCAGGACTCGGCGCGTCCGCGCCGTCCGTCGCCCGCTGGCTCGGTGACATCCGTACGTACTTCCCCAGTTCCGTCGTCCAGGTCATGCAGCGCGACGCGATCGACCGGCTCGGGCTGTCGGCGCTGCTGCTGGAGCCGGAGATGCTGGAGGCCGTCGAGGCCGACGTCCACCTCGTCGGCACGCTGCTGTCGCTCAACAAAGCCATGCCGGAGACGACGAAGGAGACGGCCCGAGCCGTCGTGCGCAAGGTCGTCGACGATCTGGAGAAGCGGATCTCCACGCGCACCAAGGCGACCCTGACCGGTGCGCTGGACCGCTCGGCGAAGATCAGCCGGCCGCGTCACCGGGACATCGACTGGGACCGGACCATCCGGGCCAATCTCAAGAACTACCTGCCCATCCCCGGAGGGGACGGCGCCGGCTCCGTCATCCCGGAACGGCTCATCGGCTATGGGCGTGCGTCGCGGGCCGTGAAGAAGGACGTCATCCTCTGCATCGACCAGTCGGGTTCCATGGCGGCGTCCGTCGTCTACGCCTCGGTGTTCGGGGCGGTGCTCGCCTCCATGCGCACCCTGGACACGCGACTCGTCGTCTTCGACACCGCCGTCGTCGACCTCACCGACCAGCTGGACGACCCGGTCGACGTCCTCTTCGGCACTCAGCTCGGCGGGGGCACGGACATCAACAGGGCGCTGGCCTACTGCCAGTCGAAGATCACCCGGCCCGCCGACACGGTCGTCGTCCTCATCAGCGACCTCTACGAGGGCGGAATCCGCAACGAGATGCTCAAGCGCGTCGCCGCGATGAAGGCGTCCGGAGTGCAGTTCGTGACGCTGCTCGCGCTCTCCGACGAAGGAGCGCCCGCATACGACCGTGAACACGCCGCCGCCCTCGGCGCGTTGGGCGCACCCGCCTTCGCCTGCACCCCGGACCTCTTCCCGGACATCATGGCGGCGGCGATCGAAAGGCGCCCACTTCCCATACCGGACAAGGAGACGCGTCAGTAACAGCGGAGTTGCGTGACCCCCGGAGGTTGGTGCGAGCGTCGCCCCGTCGCCCGGCGTGGCACGGCCCGGACGGCGGCCGAGCAGGCCGGCCCCGCGGTCGGCCAGACCTCCGACGCCGCGCTGCCGCCCTTCGCGGGACAGGCCGTCTCCGCGCTGCTCCCGGTCGTCGGCCAGGGGCTCGGCGACCTCGGCGCGGTCGCCCAGGGCGTCGTGGGTGAGGCCGGCCCGTTCGCCGAGGGTGTCGTCGCATCCGGCAGCCGTCCCACCGGATCTGATCCGGCAGCCGGCCCCCGGGTCCGGTGCGGTATCCGGTGACCTTCACGGCGCCGGGTGGTCCCCCGCTCCCTCGGTTCGCATCGTCGGGAACGGGAACCGTCCGGCGCCGCGCGCGTTCCCGTACGGAGTCGCGGAGGCCGGGCCGTCCACCGCGAATCCGTACGGGAGGGCGATCTGTGACCGTTATCACCGGCCAGGTGTGATCTGCGATTTAGGGTCCTGCGGAGCGCGGGGATAACCTGCCGGATGGACATGCCGCGTACTCGGACACCGTGTGCGCCTCCCTGGTGACAGCGCAGTCACGTTGCCCTTCGCGGCACTGCCCACGCAGAAGAACGAACCGCGATATCACTAAAAGGGACGGACGCGCGTGGACCTGTTCGAGTACCAGGCGAGGGACCTCTTCGCCAAGCACGGTGTACCGGTGCTGGCCGGTGAAGTGATTGACACGCCTGAGGCAGCCCGCGAGGCGACCGAGCGGCTGGGCGGCAAGTCCGTCGTCAAGGCGCAGGTGAAGGTCGGTGGCCGAGGCAAGGCCGGCGGCGTCAAGCTCGCCGCCACCCCCGACGAGGCGGTCGCCCGTGCGACCGACATCCTCGGCATGGACATCAAGGGCCACACGGTCCACAAGGTGATGATCGCCGAGACCGCGCCGGAGATTCTGGAGGAGTACTACGTCTCGTACCTCCTCGACCGCACGAACCGCACCTTCCTGGCGATGGCCTCGGTGCAGGGCGGCATGGACATCGAGGAGGTCGCGGAGAAGACCCCCGAGGCCCTCGCGAAGGTCCCGGTCGACTCCAACTCCGGAGTGACGATCGAGAAGGCCCGCGAGATCGTGGCCCAGGCGAAGTTCCCGGCCGAGGTGGCCGAGAAGGTCGCCGAGGTCCTGGTGACGCTGTGGGACACCTTCGTCGCCGAGGACGCGCTCCTCGTCGAGGTGAACCCGCTCGCCAAGGTCGCCTCCGGCGACATCCTGGCGCTGGACGGCAAGGTCTCGCTCGACGAGAACGCCGACTTCCGTCAGCCCGGGCACGAGGCGCTCGAGGACAAGGACGCGGCCAACCCGCTCGAGGCTGCCGCCAAGGCCAAGAACCTCAACTACGTCAAGCTCGAGGGCGAGGTCGGCATCATCGGTAACGGTGCCGGTCTGGTCATGTCGACCCTGGACGTCGTCGCGTACGCCGGTGAGAACCACGGCAACGTGAAGCCCGCCAACTTCCTCGACATCGGTGGCGGCGCCTCCGCGGAGGTCATGGCGAACGGCCTGGAGATCATCCTCGGCGACACGGACGTCAAGTCCGTCTTCGTCAACGTCTTCGGTGGCATCACCGCTTGTGACGAGGTCGCCAACGGCATCGTCCAGGCTCTGGCGCTGCTCGAGTCCAAGGGCGAGAAGGTCGAGAAGCCGCTGGTCGTGCGTCTCGACGGCAACAACGCGGAGCTGGGTCGCAAGATCCTCTCCGACGCCAACCACCCGCTCGTGCAGCGTGTGGACACCATGGACGGCGCGGCCGACAAGGCCGCCGAGCTCGCCGCGGCTGCGAAGTAAGGGACGAGGGACTCCAACACCATGGCTATCTTCCTCACCAAGGACAGCAAGGTCATCGTCCAGGGGATGACCGGCGCCACGGGCATGAAGCACACCAAGCTCATGCTGGCTGACGGCACCAACATCGTCGGCGGCGTGAACCCGCGCAAGGCCGGCACGTCCGTCGACTTCGACGGCACCGAGGTCCCGGTCTTCGGTTCCGTCAAGGAAGCGATGGAGAAGACGGGCGCCGACGTGTCCGTTCTCTTCGTGCCGCCGGCCTTCGCGAAGGCCGCCGTCGTCGAGGCGATCGACGCCGAGATCCCGCTGGCCGTCGTGATCACCGAGGGCATCGCCGTGCACGACTCGGCCGCCTTCTGGGCGTACGCGGGCGAGAAGGGCAACAAGACCCGGATCATCGGTCCGAACTGCCCCGGTCTGATCACCCCTGGTCAGTCCAACGCCGGCATCATCCCGGGCGACATCACCAAGCCCGGCCGCATCGGTCTCGTGTCCAAGTCCGGCACGCTGACCTACCAGATGATGTACGAGCTGCGTGACATCGGCTTCTCGTCCGCCGTCGGCATCGGTGGCGACCCGATCATCGGTACGACGCACATCGACGCCCTCGCGGCGTTCGAGGCCGACCCCGACACCGACCTCATCGTGATGATCGGCGAGATCGGTGGCGACGCCGAGGAGCGCGCCGCCGACTTCATCGCGAAGAACGTCACGAAGCCGGTCGTCGGCTACGTCGCGGGCTTCACCGCCCCCGAGGGCAAGACGATGGGCCACGCCGGCGCCATCGTTTCCGGTTCCTCCGGCACCGCCGCGGGGAAGAAGGAGGCCCTTGAGGCCGCAGGCGTGAAGGTCGGCAAGACGCCGACCGAGACCGCCAAGCTGGCGCGCGAGATCCTCGGCGCCTGATCGCCTCGGCGCGGCGCCGCTTGCCGCGCCAACGCGTCACCGCACAGACGGCGCGGGCCCGCACCCTGAACCAGGGGTGCGGGCCCGCGCCGTTCCCGTACGTGCCGGCCGTCACGGAATCCCGGGCACCAGCCGCTCCGGGCCGTGCGCGAACTCCGCGCGCAGGGCCTTCTGCAGCTCCACGTTTTGCGGTGTGAGCTTCTGGGGGCCTCCCCGTGGCGGCACCCCGCCGACCCGTTCGGCGGGCGCCAGCGGCTGCTCGTACTGCGTGGGCGCCGTGTGCAGCGTGAGGGCCGTTACGCCGATGAGGGCGGCGACGAAGGAGATGGCCGCCCGGGTCCAGAGCCTGGCCCTGCGTTCGCTGACCATGCGGACGGTGCGGGCCGGGGCCGGGGTGGGGACGTGCTCGGCGAGGGCCAGTGCGCCGAGCCGGTCGTGCAGCAGCCCGGACACCTCCTCGGGGGACTCGGGATCCGCCAGCTCGGGCAGTCGCTCGACGACCACGGCCCTCGCGGTCAGCAGCCGGTTGGCCGCCGCCGGAGTGCTCGCCTCGGTCTCGGCCGCGGTCTCCGGGAGATCGAGGCCGACCACGTCGTAGAGCAGCAGCGTGCGGCGGTACGCCGGCGGCAACTCGAGCAGTGCGTCGAACAACGCTCGGCGCTTCGGCTCGGTGGGCGGTGCGTCCGGGTGGCGATGGGCGTGGCGCAGCCGGTGCCAGGGCGACATCGCGTACTCGTACGCGGCGGCCCGTACCCAGCCCGCCGGGTCACGGTCCACGGCAACCTCGGGCCAGCGTTGCCAGGCCAGTTGGAACGCGCGCTCGACGGACTCCCGGGACAGGCCCCTCCGGCCGGTCAGCAGATAGGTCTGGCGGACCAGCCCCGGTGCGGTGTGGGTATACAGAGCGTCGAACGCCTCTTCGGCCGAGAGGCCGGAAGTGTCGGAGGTGTCGGAGGTGTCGGAGGTGTCGGACGTCCCCGGAGGACCGGCTGGTCCGGGGTGATCGATCGTGGCGGGGTGGTCGGCATACGTGCCGGTGTCGGGCTCGGTCGGGGACATGGTGGTGCTCCCGGGGGCTTCGACGGGGGGCTGCGGTGTGGAGGGCTCTGGTGTGGAGGTCTGCGGTGTGCCCCGCACCGGGGTGCGGGGCACAGGAGACGGCGGTGACGGCCGGGCCACCCGTTTGGCGGTGATCTTCGGTCGGGTGTTCGAGTCCGACGGCTGCGGCTTTCCGGCGGGGGCGATCAGCAGGGCGTATGCCTCGCGCTTTTGCCCTTTGGGATTCGTGCGCCCCGTCTCCCAGGAGCGGACGGTGGCCCGGGTGACGCCGACGGCGGTCGCCACCTGCTCTTCACTCAGGGACCGCTCCTCGCGCAGTCTGCGCCGCTCCTGGGGGACGGGCAGCGGGGCGGCGGCGGACGCGGTGGTGCTCCGAGTCATGAGGAGCCCCCGGGAGAGCCCCACTGAGTGAAAAAGTACATAAACGTATATTGAGCGACACAACCGCTGTTCGCCTGTTACGCGAAATAAGCGCGTGTCGTTGGGAGCATGGCGGGCGTGACCCAAGTGACCGAGCGCAGCCCCATGTTGTCCGCCGAGCGGAGCCGGACCGCCGCGCTGGCCTCCTCCTTCCTGCGGGGAGTGATCGCGGCCGGACTGGGGCTCGGTTCGCTCGCCGTGCTGGTCATGGTGCTGTGGATCAGCTCCCCGCACCCGGACAGCGGTCCCGGTGGCGCCCTCCGCGTGGCGGCCGGGCTCTGGCTGCTCGCGCACGGCGCCGAGCTGATCAGGGCCGACACCCTGAGCGGGATTCCCGCCCCCGTAGCGACCGTCCCCCTGCTGCTCATCGTCGGCCCCGTGTGGCTGACGCACCGTGCGGCCCGCGACGCCCTGGAGCCGGAGGAGGGGCGCCCGGTCCCCTCGGCGGGCGGTGCGTTCTGCGCGGTGACCGCCGGGTATCTGCTGGTCGCGGCAGGGACCGCCGCCTGTGCGCGGGGCGGTCCGATGCCCGCGAACCGTTTTTCGCTCGGCTTCCCGCTCGCCGTGGTGGTCGCCGTGTCGGCGGCCGCCGGGGTGTGGACGGCTTCGGGGCGGCCGCTTGGCCCGATGCCCTCCTGGGCACCGCTGAGGCTTCAGGAGGGCATCGCGCGGACGCTGTTCCGCACCAGGGCGGAGGCGGTGCTCCGGTCCTCGGCCGTCGGGGTGGCCGTGCTGCTCGGTGGCGGAGCGCTGCTGGTCGCGACGGCGCTGGTGTGGCATGTCCAGGCGACGCAGGAATCGTTCCTGGAGCTCTCCGGTGACTGGTCGGGGCGGTTCGCCGTGCTGCTCCTCGCGCTGGCCCTCGTACCGAACGCGGCGATGTGGGGTGCTGCGTACGGGCTGGGGCCCGGCTTCGCCCTCGGTACGGGGTCCACGGTCGCGCCGTACGCCGTCGAGGGGCGCCCGGCCCTGCCGGACTTCCCCCTCCTGGCCGCCGCACCCGCTCCGGGACCGGGGACGGCGGCCGACTGGGCGGTCCTGGCGGTGCCGCTGGCAGCCGGTCTGGCCGTCGGCTGGTTCACCGCGGGGCGGGCGGCCCCCGTCCAGGCGGCACGGAGCGAGGTGTGGAGCCGGCGCGAGACGGCGCTGGTGGCGGTGTCGGCGGCGGTGGGCTGCGGTGCCGGTACGGCGCTGCTGACGGCGGCGTCCGGCGGCCCGCTCGGCACGGGGGCCCTGGCGGAGTTCGGCCCGGTGTGGTGGCTGGTGGGCCCGGCCGCGCTCCTCTGGACGGCGCTCCTCGGCGTACCGGTGGCGCTGCTGCTCAGGTGGTGGCGGCTGAGGGACCACGGCTGGGCGTGGCGCCGGGGCCGTACGGACGCGGGTGCCGGGCCGGACGCGAGCGCCACGGCCGGAGTCCCGGACGTGGCGGCGGGGAAGGCTGCCGCCTCCGGTGAACCGGAGCGGAGCGGTGACGGGCGGTGGTGGCGCCGCCGCGGCGGCGCGGACGCGGCCGGGTCCGGGTCAGGGGCCGGGTCCGCTGAGGCGCCCTCGCGCGTTCCGCACCCGGCGGCCGTGGCGGACGAGGAGGCCGCGGCGTTCGAGCCGTACGACTTCCTGCCGGCCGACCCGTGGCACGAGGAGACGACCAGGCGGTCCCGCTGGGCCTCGCTGAGGAAGGACTCGGGCGGACTGATGGCGGACTTCCCGGCGTCAGAGGTTCCTGCGGCGGAGGTTCCGGCACCGGGCGTTCCGGCACCGGGAGGGCAGGCACCCGGCGTCCCGGCAGCGGGCGTTCCGACGGCGGACCTTCCGGCACCAGGGGTTCCGGCGGCTGATCTTCCGGTCGCGGAGGGCATGCGCAACGGCCGGGCCCCGGAGGCATCGGAGCCTCCGGAGTCCGGCCGGGATACCGCTTCCTGAGAGCCTGGTCCGGCCCCCGGGCGGTTACTTCTTGACGCCGAAGAAGGGTTCCAGCGGCTCGGGCAGAAGGTCGTTGCAGGACAGCGCGCCGGACTTGGTCAGCGCGTCGTTCACGCACGTGTAGTAGTCGCGGTAGACCAACTGCACGGTGAACGTCGTCGCCACGATCGTCAGCGCGAGCAGGGCCGTCACGAGACCACTGACCGCCGCTGTCGTCTGCGGCCTGCCGTAGCCGGTGCGGCCGGTGCCGGGGGAGGCCCCGTCCCCGGCCGCACCGCCGGCCGTGTCACCGGTGACCGCGGGGCGCGCGGTCCCCGAGACGTCTTCCGCCGTGGCGCGGGTGGAGGAGGCCGCCGGGCCCTTCGGCTTGGCCCGCAGTGCGCTGACCGACCAGTACACCGAGAGCGCGCCGAGGAGCAGGGCGATCTCCGGGAAGTCGAAGAGGGCGAAGAAGAAGGCCCACATGCCGCCCAGCACGGCGTAGCGGGCGCGCCGCTGGGCGGGGTCGGTCGGGTCCCAGCGGACGCCCGAACCACCGTCCGGACCGCCCTTCCCGCCCTTGCCGCCGCCCTGGCCGCCAGGGCCGTTGCCGCCGGGACGGCTGCCGAACCCGCCGTTCTGCCTGCCGGGTTGCTGGTTGCTCCACTTACTGCCCCAGGTGGGGCGGTTGCCGGAGCCGCCGGACTTGTCGTCGCCGTCGTTCCCGTCGGCGCCGCTCTGTGCGGGGTGGCGCGGCTGCCAGGGCTGGTCGGGCCGGTTCTCGGGCGGAGCCGCGAACGGGTTGTCGTCCTGCGGCTTCGAGGACCTGGAAGAGCCGGAGGGACCGGAGGAGTCGGAGGAAGAGGACCCGGAGGACCCCGAAGGTCCCGAAGGCCCCGAAGAGGAGGAGCCCGGCGAGGAGGACTGGCGATCCCGCAGCATCATCGGGGCCCGCTCGGGCGGCGGGAGGTGGAAGGCGGTGCGGCGGCGTCGGTCCGGCATGTGAAGAACGTCTTCCCCATCTCGTCGTTTCCCGCCCGGCGGACGGTTCGCTGTCCCCAGACGCTACCTCCCGGCCACGCCCCCGTCCCGTGGGGGCCGCTGGGTGTGCCGGTATCGTTGCTGACGGTCGGCCGGTTCGTAGAGTTCCCCGTATCAAGGGGCGACCTTCTTTCGTACGACCGTACAAGTAGCACTCCAGCAACACCGCACCCAGCACCGCACAGCGCCGCAAGCGCTTCGCACCTGCGTTACCACGCGAGAAAGGGCCCAGCCGTGGCCTCCCCGCCCCCTTCCCCCACTCCGGCCCGCCTGGTCGTGCTGGTCTCCGGTTCCGGTACGAACCTCCAGGCGCTGCTCGACGCCATCGGTGACGACCCCGAGGGCTACGGTGCCCAGGTCGTCGCGGTCGGTGCGGACCGTCCCGGCATCGCCGGGCTGGAACGCGCGGAGCGCGCCGGACTCCCCACCTTCGTGTGCCGGGTCCGTGAGCACGCCACCCGTGAGGAGTGGGACGAGGCGCTCACCGCGGCCACCGCCGCGCACCGCCCGGACCTCGTCGTGTCGGCGGGGTTCATGAAGATCGTGGGCAAGAGGTTCCTCGCCGAGTTCGGCGGCCGGGTCGTCAACACCCACCCCGCCCTGCTCCCCAGCTTTCCCGGTGCCCACGGAGTACGTGACGCTCTCGCGTACGGCGTGAAGGTCACCGGGTGCACCGTCCACTTCGTCGACGACGGCGTCGACACCGGTCCGATCATCGCGCAGGGCGTGGTCGAGGTGACCGAAGAGGACACCCCGGAGGGCGAAGCGGCCCTCCACGAACGCATCAAGGAAGTCGAGCGCACGCTGCTCGTCGAGGCCGTAGGGCGGCTCGCCCGCGACGGCTATCGCATTGAGGGACGAAAGGTTCATCTCGGTCATGTCGGTGAATAAGCCCATCCGCCGCGCCCTGGTCAGTGTCTACGACAAGACGGGGCTCGAAGACCTCGCGCGCGGTCTGCACGAAGCGGGTGTCGAGCTCGTCTCCACCGGCTCCACCGCCGGGAAGATCGCCGCCGCCGGCGTGCCGGTCACCAAGGTCGAGGAGCTCACCGGTTTCCCCGAGTGCCTCGACGGCCGGGTCAAGACGCTCCACCCCCGTGTGCACGCCGGCATCCTCGCCGACCTGCGCCTGGACGCCCACCGCGAGCAGCTCGCCGAGCTCGGTGTCGAGCCGTTCGACCTCGTGGTCGTCAACCTGTACCCGTTCAAGGAGACCGTCGCCTCCGGCGCCTCCGACGACGAGTGCGTGGAGCAGATCGACATCGGCGGCCCGTCGATGGTCCGCGCCGCGGCCAAGAATCACCCGTCCGTGGCCGTCGTCACGAGCCCGGAGCGTTACGCCGACGTCCTCGCCGCGGTCAAGGCGGGCGGCTTCGACCTGACCGCCCGCAAGCGGCTCGCCGCGGAGGCGTTCCAGCACACCGCCGCCTACGACGTGGCGGTCGCGTCCTGGTTCGCGGCCGACTACGCGGCCTCCGACGACTCGGGCCTCCCCGCATTCCTCGGTGACACCTTCACGCGCGAGAACGTGCTGCGCTACGGCGAGAACCCGCACCAGCCCGCCGCGCTCTACGCCGCGGGCGAGGGCGGACTGGCCGAGGCCGAACAGCTGCACGGCAAGGAGATGTCCTACAACAACTACACGGACACCGATGCCGCGCGCCGCGCCGCGTACGACCACGTCGAGCCGTGTGTCGCGATCATCAAGCACGCCAACCCGTGCGGCATCGCGATCGGTGACGACGTCGCCGCGGCGCACCGCAGCGCCCACGCCTGCGACCCGCTGTCCGCCTTCGGCGGCGTGATCGCGGTCAACCGTCCGGTTACCGTCGAGCTGGCCGAGCAGGTCGCCGAGATCTTCACCGAGGTCATCGTCGCCCCGGCGTACGAGGACGGTGCCGTCGAGGTGCTCGCCCGCAAGAAGAACATCCGGGTGCTGCGCTGCCCCGACGCCCCGGCCTCCGCGTTCGAGGTCAAGCCGATCGACGGCGGTGCGCTGCTCCAGGTCACCGACCGCCTCCAGGCCGAGGGCGACGACCCGGCCAACTGGACCCTCGCCACCGGTGAGGCCCTGTCCGCCGACGAGCTCGCGGAGCTCTCGTTCGCCTGGAAGGCGTGCCGCGCGGTCAAGTCCAACGCGATCCTGCTCGCCAAGGGCGGTGCCTCGGTCGGCGTCGGCATGGGACAGGTCAACCGGGTGGACTCCGCGAAGCTCGCCGTCGAGCGGGCGGGCAAGGAGCGCGCGGAGGGTGCGTACGCCGCGTCCGACGCGTTCTTCCCGTTCCCCGACGGCCTGGAGATCCTCACCGCGGCCGGCGTGAAGGCCGTGGTCCAGCCGGGCGGATCGGTCCGCGACGAGCTCGTCGTCGAGGCGGCGAAGAAGGCGGGCGTGACGATGTACTTCACCGGAACGCGCCACTTCTTCCACTGAGCCGTATCAGCGCCTCGCAGGGAGAGCAGGCCGTACCCCGTACACAGGGGTACGGCCTGCGCCGCGTTCGGCGTGCCGTACCGCCTCGTCTCTCTGTTCTAATAAACGGCCAGGGATTCCGTTGCGGGGGCGTCGTGCTCGAACTGAACAAGAGGGAACCGGACCGGTCCGAAACGGACGCCGGGCCTCCGGCCCCCGCGTCGGAAGCCGGTGCCGGGACAGCCGGGGACCATGTCCCGCCGCGCCCGTATCTGATCGCGGCGGCCGCGCTGTGCGGGCTGTACTTCCTCTACTCGTTCCTCCAGTACAGGAGCTTCGGCTCGCCCTCCTGGGACCTGGGGATATTCGAACAGGAGGTCCGCTCCTACGCCGGTCTGAACGCCCCGGTCGTGGACATCAAGGGCCCCGGCTATCTGATACTCGGCGACCACTTCAGCCCGGTCGTGGCGCTTCTCGTGCCGCTCTACTGGATCTGGCCGTCCGCCCTGGCCCTGCTGTTCGCCCAGGCCGCGCTCTTCGCCGTCTCGGCCGTCGTCGTCGGCCGCACCACCCAGCAGCTTCTCGGCGGCCGCTCGGGTCTCTGCGCCACCATCGCGTACGGACTGTCCTGGGGGCTCCAGGAAGCGGTGAAGTCCGACTTCCACGAGATCGCGTTCGCGGTACCGCTGCTCGCGCTCGTCTGCAGGGCCCTGCTCATGCGGCGCTGGACCGCCGCGGTCCTCTGGTCGCTGCCCCTGGTGCTGGTCAAGGAGGACCTGGGCGCCACCGTCGCCGTCGTCGGCTTCCTGCTCTTCCTGTACGGCCGCCGCCTCCAGGGCGCCCTGCTCGCCGCCTTCGGCGTGCTGGCCTTCGTCGTCACCGTGCTGGTGCTCATACCGGCGGCAAGCAGCCAGGGGACGTACGACTACTGGAAGAAGATCGAGAAGAACGGTGAGCAGGACGTCTCCCCGCTCGACTCGGTCCTCGGCATCCTCGACTCCGCCGTCAAGCTGGAGATGCTCGTCCTCCTCGTCGGCATCACCGCCTTCATGGCGCTGCGTTCACCGCTGGTGCTGCTCGTCCTGCCCACGCTCGGCTGGCGGCTGCTGTCCCAGGACTCCAACCACTGGGGCATGGTCTGGCACTACAGCGCCATCCTGATGCCGGTGCTCTTCCTGGCCATGGCCGACGGCGTCCGCCGCAGCCGCGGCTCGTCACGCCCCTGGCTCGTCTCGTACGCGAACGTCGCCGTGCCCGTCGCCACGGCTATCGCCGTGGCCCTCACCCAGCATCTTCCGCTCCGTGACCTGCTGCGTCCGGAGACCTACCGCACCGACGCCCGCGCTCACGCGGCCCGGCAGGCGCTGGAGGCCATCCCGAAGGGGGCTCGCGTGGAGACCGACATCACGCTCATGGCGCACCTGACCGGCGACCGCACGGTCTACTGGATCGGCGGTGCGCCCGGCACGGCGCCCGACATCGTCGCCGTCAACCTGGACTTCAGCTGGTCGCAGCCGATCGATGACCCCGTGGCGTACGCACAGCAGCTCCACCCGGAGGCGCGCTACCGGCTCAAGCACCGGTCGGGTCCGTTCGTGGTGCTGGAGCGGACCAGCCCGGAGCCGTCCGGCTCCCGGACCTGAACCGCCGGCCGCCCCCGTACGGCACGAAGGAGCCCGGACAGCACGAAGGGCCGGAGCGAGCTCCGGCCCTTCGTGCTGTGTGCGAGCGCTGTGTACGCCCTACTTCTTGACGACCAGGGTGCCTGCGGCACGGTCGTGCCAGCCCTGGAGCTTCCCCGAGTTGTCGAAGAACGGGGAGAGGTAGACCAGGATGGCGCCGATGTAGCAGAGGAACGCGCCGACGATCGGGATGATGTAGCGGATGAACGACGAGCCCAGGCCCGGGTTCTGGCCGGTGCTCTCCTTGACGACGCGCAGGCCCACGGCGAGCTTGCCGACCGTCGCGCCGACGAAGGCGATCATCAGCCACTCGTAGAGCAGCGTGAAAACGGCGATCACGGCGATCCAGGTGAACATGACGCCGATCATGCTTGCGCTGGCGTCGTTCATGCACTGGTTGTAATCGGCGGAGGCCGGGTCACAGTCCTGCGTGAGACCCACCGCGCCGGCCAGGCCGATGCCCATGATGATGCTCAGGATCACGCCTATGGCCACACCGTCGATGGCGCGCGCGCCGAGGCGGCGTCCCATCGAGGCGACCTGGACGGTGCCGAGCCCCGGGATGTTGATGTAGCCGTTGTTGGCCTGGAGGGTGCCGGGCTGCTGCTGCGGGTAGGCACCGTAGGCCTGGTCGGGCTGACCCGGCTGCTGCGGGTAGCCGTAGCCCTGCTGCGGGACACCCTGAGGAGCCTGCTGCGGGTAGCCGTACCCGGGCTGGCCCTGGGGCTGCTGGGGAGGCTGTCCGGGCTGCTGCCCGTACGGGTTGTTCGGGTCGCCGAAGCTCATATGGGGTGTTCCTTCAAGCAGACGTGCGGGGACGGTTTCCGGCCACACGGAGGAAGGACTCACGCCAGCGTGCGCCACCCCCCGTGCTGCGCGGCACTGCGACTCTCATCGTTATAAGTCGCACGTAAGTTTGTCCAGTCGGTTGCGCGAGGCGTTGTGCAAGTGCAACCTCGCGTCCACGTCGGCACCCGCAATTGGCAAGCGGACGGGGTCATCCGCGAGGATGGGGCCATGACTGCCCAGATTCTCGATGGCAAGGCCACCGCAGCTGCGATCAAATCCGATCTGACCGTCCGCGTGGCGGCCCTCAAGGCGCAGGGCATCACGCCGGGCCTGGGGACCCTGCTGGTCGGCGACGACCCGGGCAGCCGGTGGTACGTGAACGGCAAGCACCGTGACTGCGCGCAGGTCGGCATCGCCTCGATCCAGCGCGAACTCCCCGACACCGCCACTCAGGAGGACATCGAGGAGGTCGTACGCGAGCTCAACGACAACCCCGAGTGCACCGGCTACATCGTGCAGCTTCCCCTCCCGAAGGGCATCGACACCAACCGGGTCCTGGAGCTCATGGACCCGGTCAAGGACGCCGACGGCCTCCACCCGATGAGCCTGGGCAGGCTCGTCCTGAACGAGACCGGCCCGCTGCCCTGCACCCCGCAGGGTGTCGTCCAGCTGCTCCGCGCCCACGGTGTCGAGATCAACGGCGCGCATGTCGTGGTCGTCGGACGGGGTGTCACCATCGGCCGCTCGATCCCGCTGCTGCTCACCCGCAAGTCCGAGAACGCCACGGTCACCCAGTGCCACACCGGCACCCGCGACCTCTCCTCCCACCTCAGGCAGGCCGACATCATCGTCGCCGCCGCCGGGGTGCCCCACCTCATCAAGCCCGAGGACGTGAAGCCGGGCGCCGCCGTGCTCGATGTCGGCGTCAGCCGCGACGGGAACGGGAAGATCGTCGGCGACGTGCACCCGGGAGTCGCCGAGGTGGCCGCCTGGGTCGCCCCGAACCCCGGTGGAGTCGGCCCGATGACCCGCGCCCAGCTGCTGGTCAACGTGGTCGAGGCGGCCGAGCGTGCCTCCGCCGACGCCGCCGACGCCGCTGCCGTCTCCGGCTGAACCGAATCCCGGAAGGAACGTCATGGGTGCTGGTACCAGTCCGGCCGGCCAGGACTCCGTCGACCCGAGATCCGAGGACGGGGAGACGCCGGTGACGCCTGCGCCGGACGCCACGGCTTCCCTGGACGCTGCGGACTCCCCGGACACCGGGAAGCCGACGCCGGCTGCGGAGCTGTCCGGAGGGTCGGTCGAGCGGTCGGCCCGGGAGCCGCTTGCCGAGCCGTCCGGAGACGAAGGAGCCGCGGGTGAACCGGCTGCGGCCGCCGCCCCGCGGTCCCGGCGTTTTCCCTCGCTGACCCGTGACACCGCTCGGCCCGAGGGCGGCGGACGGGCGGCGCCGGGCGACGCGCCCGCGCCCGCCCGTCAGTGGCCCCTGCTCACCGTGCTCTTCGTGGCCGGCGCCGGGCTGCTGGTCGTGGCCACCGATCCTTTCGCCGAGGCGTTCCGCATCGGCACGGTGCTGATCGGGGTCGCCCTCGTGACGGGGGCCGTGCTGCGCTGGGTGGTCCCGTCGGTGGGCATGCTCGCCGTACGGTCCCGGTTCACCGACCTGGTCACGTACGGACTGATGGGCACGCTCATCGTGCTGCTCGCGCTGATGGCGCAGCCGCAACCCTTGCTGGACGTCCCGATTCTCGAGGACGCGGTCCACTTCACGATCCGCTGAGTGTCCGTCCCCTCCCCCGAGGAGGGACGGACACCCGAGGACGCGGGTCCGTACGAAAAACCACCGGTCTGCGGTGGCTTGAGCGGCCTTGCCCCGTCCTGCATCAAGAGTCATGGACATGCCCTGGCGGGACAAGTGATGCTTGGTGCCTGTGGCACGGAAGTGACCATTCCGCCACGGTGTGATCGCTCCGCAACGGTGGCAGACTGTCACGGCATCCCGCCCGGGGCGCTCGGCGGAGCGCACGGACGCAGCGAATGCTCCGGTGCGCTCTCACATCAGGAACTGACCGCCTGGCATCGCGCATCCTCTTGGGTGGCCGGAACGGAACACCACCGGATCCGGGCGGGGGCACCGGGACCGGCGTCGCGGAGCGGGGCACATCAGGCTGTTCGGGGGAACACAAGGGGGAGCAATGCCTCGTTGGAAGGCACTACCGGAGGAACTCGACCCGCAGGTCGAGGAGTTCATGGGCCAGCTGCGCAGGCTCGTCGACCGCAGCGGGCTGAACCTCGCAGCGGTGGCCGACCGCACGGGCTACAGCAGGACGTCGTGGGAGCGTTATCTCAACGGCCGGCTGCTCGCCCCCAAGGGCGCGATCGTCGCGCTGGCCGAGGTGACGGGCACCGACCGGAACCATCTGACGACCATGTGGGAGCTTGCGGAGCGCGCCTGGAGCCGCTCCGAGATGCGCCACGACATGACGATGGAAGCCATCCGGATCTCCCAGGCACGTGACGCTCTCGGCGAGTTCGGTCCGGCTCCGGCTCCGGCTTCCGGCGGGCGGGGAGGCCGCGCCGGCACGGGGGTGTCCACCGCCCCGGGAGCGGGCGCCGCCCGTGGTGAGGACGTGCTCGACGGCATCCGTCTGCCGTCCGTGCCCGTCCAGCGCGGTCCCATACCCGCGGCCCCGCCACAGTCTGCGCGCCAGGAGTACGGAGCACCCCAGCACGGCCCGGCCGGTTTCGGACCAGGCACGGGTCCCGTCAGGACAGCCGTGCGGGCTCCCGGTGGGCGCCGCAAGCTGACGATGCTTCTGGTCGGCATGACGGCGGCGCTGTCGGTGGCCGTCGGCGCGGTGCTGCTCGCCGCACCGGGCGACGGCGGCGGGAAGGACGGCGCGAAGCCGTCCGCCTCGCCGGCCACGAAGGCGCCGGCTCTTCCCGCAGGCGTCGAGTGCGCAGGTGCGGACTGCACGGGGCAGGACCCGGAGGCCATGGGCTGCGGCGGCGAACTCGCCCGTACGGTCGCCCGCGCCACCGTCGGCGGCAGCCTCGTCGAGGTCAGGTACAGCAAGACCTGCGCGGCCTCCTGGGCCCGGATCACCGAGGCGGCGCCGGGGGACACCGTGCGGATCAGCGCGGGAGGCCAGGGTCAGGACGGCACGGTGAGTACGGACGCGGGTGCGGGCGGGGACGCGGGTGCGGATCCCGTCGCCGACACCGACGCGTACACCCCGATGGTCGCGGTCGGAAAGCCGGCTGACGCCAAGGCATGCGCGGTGCTGGTCTCCGGCACGAAGGGCTGCACCCCGCCCCGGTAGGGAAGTCTGTGCGCCGTCCCACAGGGGGGCGGGCGGCCGTGCGGCCCCGGGTCCGATAGCCTGACCGCTGGATATCTCTTCACGTCAAGATTCAGAGGTATCCAGCACCAGGGGCAGGGACCCCCACCGCCAGCTGTCTTAACGGAGATCGCCATGACCCGCACTCCCGTGAATGTCACCGTGACCGGCGCAGCCGGCCAGATCGGCTACGCGCTGCTCTTCCGCATCGCTTCCGGCCACCTGCTCGGCCCGGACGTGCCGGTCAACCTGCGACTCCTCGAGATCCCGCAGGGCCTCAAGGCGGCCGAGGGCACCGCGATGGAGCTCGACGACTGCGCCTTCCCGCTGCTGCGGAACATCGAGATCACGGACGACCCCGACGTCGGCTTCGCCGGTGCGAACGTCGCCCTGCTCGTCGGCGCGCGCCCGCGCACGAAGGGCATGGAGCGCGGCGACCTGCTCTCCGCCAACGGCGGCATCTTCAAGCCGCAGGGCAAGGCCATCAACGACAACGCCGCGGACGACATCAAGGTCCTCGTCGTCGGCAACCCG
The DNA here is from genome assembly GCF_014216315.1 of Streptomyces finlayi. Lineage (NCBI taxonomy): Bacteria > Bacillati > Actinomycetota > Actinomycetes > Kitasatosporales > Streptomycetaceae > Streptomyces > Streptomyces finlayi. The sequence continues at coordinate 2,923,598 of NZ_CP045702.1, read as the reverse complement.
GCCAACACCAACGCGCTCATCGCGCAGGCCGCCGCCCCGGACGTACCGGCGGAGCGCTTCACCGCGATGACCCGTCTGGACCACAACCGCGCGATCTCGCAGCTGGCCGCCAAGACCGGTGCCGCCGTCTCCGACATCAAGAAGCTGACGATCTGGGGCAACCACTCGGCGACCCAGTACCCGGACATCTTCCACGCGGAGATCGCCGGCAAGAACGCCGCCGAGCTCGTCAACGACGAGGCGTGGCTGGCCGACACCTTCATCCCGACCGTCGCCAAGCGCGGCGCGGCGATCATCGAGGCCCGTGGCGCGTCCTCGGCCGCCTCGGCCGCCAACGCCGCCATCGACCACGTGCACACGTGGGTCAACGGCACCGCGGCGGGCGACTGGACCTCGATGGGTATCCCGTCGGACGGCTCCTACGGCGTCCCGGAGGGCATCATCTCCTCGTTCCCGGTCACCACGGAGAACGGCACCTACAAGATCGTCCAGGGCCTGGACATCAACGACTTCTCCCGCGCGCGTATCGACGCGTCGGTGCAGGAGCTCGTCGAGGAGCGCGACGCGGTCCGTGGGCTCGGCCTGATCTGACCCGGCCTCATGCCGAGCCCCACCCAGCTCGGCATGATGTTCGGCACGACGTCTGAAGAACCGCCCCCGGCAGCACACGCTGCCGGGGGCGGTTCGCGTGTCAGGGGCCACGCAGCGCCCCTGCCATCTCCCGTACGGCTCGCATGGCCTGCTGCTGCATCAGCGGACCGAAGGTGATCCGCGTGGCGCCCAGTTCTCCGAGGCGGCGCAGTGCCTGCGGGGCATGGGGTGAGCCATGGGCGTTGAGCGGCACCGGGATCGCCGCAGCCAGGCGGGGGAGGGCGGCCGGGGGCGCGGTGATCGGGTAGACGCAGTCCGCGCCGGCCGTCGCGTAGAGACGGCCACGCTCGATCGTCCCGGTCTCCAGGTCGGGGCCGCCCAGGAGATAGGTGTCGACGCGGGCGTTGACGAAGAGCCGGTCACCCGCGAAGGACCGTACCTCCGCCAGCCGGTCGGCCTGCCGGTGCGGGTCGAGGAGGACTCCGCCCACGGAGTCCTCCAGATTGCAGCCCACGGCGCCCGTCTCCAGGAGGCGTTCCACGAGTTCCTTCGCGGCCAGGCCGTATCCGGCCTCGATGTCCGCGGAAACGGGAACGGAGACCGACCGCACGATCCTGGCCACCGCCGCGAACATCTCGGCGGCCGGGGTCAGCCCGTCCTCGTAGCCGAGCGAAGCGGCGACGGCGGCGCTCGGGGTGGCGAGCGCCGGGAAGCCGGCCTGCTCGAAGGTCCGGGCACTCGCGGCGTCCCACGGGCCGGGCAGGACCAACGGGTCGCCGGGGTCGCGCCCCTGGTGGAGCGCTCGGAAGACCGGGACCGGATCGGACGTGGACATGGGTGAACTCCCGTGGAGAGGGCGGCCGACGGACGGGGCACTCGGCTGAGGCCTGCCGTGATCAGTGCTTCAGGTCACCGGGGGTGTAGTGGCCGGGGGCCGGCCGGGTGGCCACACCGAACCGGTTCCACGCGTTGATCACGGTGATGGAGGCGATCAGCTGGGCCAGTTCCGCCTCCTCGAAGTGCTTGGCAGCCCTCGCGTACACCTCGGCCGGGACGAAACCGTCGGTCAGGACCGTGACCGCCTCGGTCAGTCCCAGCGCCGCGAGTTCCTTCTCCGTGTAGAAGTGCTGCGACTCCTCCCAGGCGCTGAGCTGGATGATCCGCTCGACGGACTCGCCCGCGACGAGAGCGTCCTTCGTGTGCATGTCGAGGCAGAACGCGCAGCGGTTGATCTGCGAGGCCCGGATCTTCACCAGCTCGACCAACTTCGGGTCGAGGCCCTTTCGGGACGCGATGTCGAGCCGGACCAGGGCCTTGTAGACCTCCGGAGCGAGCTGGTGCCAGGGCAGGCGGGCGGGGTGCTCGGGGGCGTAGTCGGAAGAGTCGGTGCCATGTTCGTGGGTCGTCATGGATACGACGCTACGCGGCAGGTGGCACACCGGTATGGTCCATTTCCATGACGGATTCCTGGGCCTCTTTCGGTGCCGACCTGCATATCGAACCGGTCGGCGGGGGACTGCGCAGGGGACTCATGGAGGCACTGCGGGAGGCCGTGCGCAGTGGACGTCTGGCGCCGGGCACCCGGCTGCCGTCGTCCCGCACGCTCGCCGCCGATCTCGCGATCGCCCGGAACACCGTCGCCGACGCCTATGCCGAACTCGTCGCCGAGGGCTGGCTCACCGCCAGACAGGGCTCGGGGACCACGGTCGCCCGGCGGGCCGCGCCGCGCCGAGGGCCCACCAGGGCCCCGAAGTCGCGTCCGGTACACGGGCGGCCCCTCTACAGCCTCAACCCCGGGACTCCGGACCTCGCGTCCTCCCCCCGTGCGGAGTGGCTGAAGGCGGGCCGGCGCGCACTGATCGCGGCCCCCAACGAAGCGCTCGGTTACGGGGATCCGCGGGGGCGCATCGAACTACGCACGGTCCTGGCCGACTATCTGTCCCGGGCCCGCGGTGTGCACGCCGACCCCGCACGGATCGTCATCTGCTCCGGATTCGTCCACGGCCTGATGCTGATGGGAAAGGTGCTGCGGCAGCGCCGGGTGAAGGACGTCGCCGTCGAGTCGTACGGACTGGATGCGCACTGGAACCTCCTGAGGGAAGCGGGCCTGCGCACGCCGTGCCTGCCGCTGGACGAACTCGGCTCCAGGACCGGTGACCTGGGGGCGATGAGGAGCGCGGGTGCGGTCCTCATGACGCCGGCGCATCAGTTCCCGATGGGTGTCTCGCTCCATCCCGACCGGCGGGCCGCCGCCGTAGACTGGGCGCGGTCCTCCGGGGGCCTGGTCCTGGAGGACGACTACGACGGGGAGTTCCGCTACGACCGGCAGCCGGTCGGCGCGCTCCAGAACCTCGATCCGGAACGCGTCGTCTATTTCGGTACGTCGAGCAAGTCCCTGGCCCCCGGGCTGCGGCTGGCCTGGATGGTGCTCCCCGAAGCGCTGGCCGGGGAGGTGGCGGAGGCGAAGGGGGTATCCGACTGGGCGTCCGGCGCGCTGGACCAGCTGACCCTCGCGGAGTTCATCGCGTCCGGGGCGTACGACCGTCATGTCCGGTCCATGCGGTTGCGTTACCGGCGCCGACGTGACCAGCTCGTCGCCGCGCTCGCGGAACGGGCACCGGACGTCCGGGTCAGCGGCATCGCCGCCGGCCTGCACGCCGTGCTCGAACTCCCCGAGGGCACCGAACGATCGGTGATCCAGGCCGCCGCCTTCCAGGGCCTGGCCCTGGAAGGCGTGTCCCGCTATCGGCACCCGGAGGCGACGCCGGGCCGCGAAGCACTGGTCATCAGCTACGGCTCACCCCCGGACAGCGCCTGGTCCGGCACGCTGGAGGCGCTGTGCCGCGTACTGCCCTGACCCGGCCCGGCCGCCGAGCCGCCCCCGTCCGAGTTGCCCCTGCCCGAGTTGCCCCCGTCCGCGCTGCCCCCGTCCTTGCCGTCCCGGGACCCCTTGGGTGTCAGCTGCTCAGTACGTCGCGGAGTTGGGCCAGCCCCCAGTCCAGGTCCTCCTTGCTGATCACCAGGGGCGGGGCGATACGGATCGTCGAACCATGGGTGTCCTTGACCAGTACGCCGCGGTCCATCAGCTTCTCCGAGATCTCCCGGCCCGTCCCGAGGACCGGTGAGACATCGACGCCCGCCCACAGGCCCCGTCCCCGGACGGCGTTCACGGCCCCCTGGCCGACCAGCAGGCCCAGTTCGCGGTGGAGATGGTCACCCAGCTCCGACGCCCGCTGCTGGAACTCACCGGTGCGCAGCATCGCGACGACCTCCAGCGCGACCGCGCAGGCCAGTGGGTTCCCGCCGAACGTCGAGCCGTGCTCGCCGGGGTGGTACACACCGAGCACCGCCGCCGAGGACACCACCGCCGACACGGGCACCACGCCCCCGCCGAGTGCCTTGCCGAGCACATACATGTCGGGCACCACGCCCTCGTGCTCGCAGGCGAAGGTCTTGCCGGTCCTCCCCAGGCCCGACTGGATCTCGTCCGCGATGAACAGCACGTTCCGCTCGCGGGTCAGCTCGCGGACCCCGGGGAGATAGCCGGCGGGCGGCACCAGCACCCCGGCCTCGCCCTGGATCGGCTCCAGCAGCACCGCCACGGTGTTCTCGGTCATCGCCGCACGGAGCGCGGTGAGATCCCCGTACGGCACGATCTCGAACCCCGGTGTGTACGGGCCGAAGTCGGCCCGCGCCTCGTGGTCCGTGGAGAAGCTGACGATCGTGGTCGTCCTGCCGTGGAAGTTGCCGGCGGCGACGATGATCTTCGCCATGCCGTCCGGGACGCCCTTGACCCGGTACCCCCACTTGCGGGCGGTCTTCACCGCGGTCTCCACGGCCTCCGCCCCCGTGTTCATGGGCAGGACCATCTCCATCCCGCACAACTGCGCGAGCTGGGTGCAGAAGTCGGCGAAACGGTCGTGGTGGAAGGCACGCGAGGTGAGGGTCACCCGATCCAGCTGGGCCTTGGCGGCGTCGATCAGCCGGCGGTTGCCATGGCCGAAGTTGAGGGCCGAATACCCGGCGAGCATGTCGAGGTAGCGGCGGCCCTCGACGTCGGTCATCCAGGCGCCTTCCGCTGAGGCGACGACGACGGGCAACGGGTGGTAATTGTGCGCACTGTGCGCCTCGGCGGAGGCGATGGCTGTTTCCGTGGTCGACACGGGATCTCCGTTCGTCGTGCGGCGTGGGCGGGGGTCGTGCCCACTTTGTATCGTCGGTCGGCTACCTGGCGGGGAAACCTTCATCGCGCGGCGCGCCCCGGACGCTCTCCCGCGCCCCCGCCCCGTCTCAGAGGATGGGGCAGCTGCCGGCGCGGCCCCGGCTCACGCCCCCGCACCGCTCCCGTCACCGCTGCCGCCGAGGGGCGGACGCTGCCGCTGCGCAGGGGCAGTGCGCCGGGCAGCCTCCGCCGAGGACACAGGATCCGGTATCCGCTCCGGTGCGCCGCAGTCGAGCCCCGGCGCGCCCGACGCGCCCGGCGGTGGCGACGGTGGCGCCGACGACGGGGCGTACCGCACCTCGACCCCGCCGGAGTCGATCCAGTCCGCGACCGTCGACCGGACCGGCGGCGTGAGGACGAGGACCACGAGGAGCCCGGAGAGGGCGGCGCCGAGCAGCCGGGCGTGTCCGCGGAGCCATCCTCCGACCCGCTCCGCGCGACTCGGTGGCTCCGGCACAGGCACCGGAACCGCTTCCGCGACGAGCTGTGCCATCACACGCTCGGCCATCGTCAGACCATCGGTCGTCGGTACGTCCAGCCCGCGCCCCAGCGCCAGCAGCTCCGCCCTGAGCAGGGCCCGCGGCTCCGCCGGGTCCACCTCATCCTCCGGGACCGGCACGTCCCCGCCCACCGGCACGTCCCCGCCCACCGGTTCATCCACGTCCACCGGTTCATCCACGTCCACCACGCCTCCCACATCCTCCCCGGATCTGCTCACCCTCTCCGCCCGTCATCTCCGTTGTCGCCGCCCACGCCCACGCCCCCGTCCCCGTCCCCGTCCCCGTCCCCGCCCCTGCCCCCGGCGCCCTTCCGCTCAGGCTTCCGCTCAGGCTCCCGCTCCTGACGCAGCTCCTTCTCCAGCTTCTTCAGCGCGCGGTTCAGCCGGGACTTCACCGTCCCTTTCGGCCAGCCGAGCGCCCGCGCCGTCTCCGCCTCGTCCATCTCGAGCAGATAGCGATAGGTCACGACCTGCCGTTGCTGCTCGCTCAGCCCTTCCAGTGCGGCGGTCAGCAGGCTTCGCCGCTCCTCCGCGAGCACCGCCACCGCCGGATCCGCCGACTCCGGTATCAGCGGATCGGCACCATGGAACCCGGCCTCGCGACCGGCCACGGCCCTCGCCCGGCCTGCCGACCGCACTGTGTTTCGCGTCTCATTCACCACGATGCGTAACAACCATGGACGAAACGCCGCGCCGTCCCGGAAATTCCCGAGGGCCTGATACGCCTTGAAGAAGGCGGACTGCACCACGTCCTCCGCGTCCGCCGCCGCTCCGAAGGCGACCGCGACCCGCAGCGCGACCCCCGTATGAGCGCGTACGAGCTGCGCGTATGCCTCCGCGTCCCCTGCGCGCACACGAGCGATTACCGCGGCCTCGCCGCTCTCGGCCCAGCCTCCGGGCTGCCCTCCGGCCCGCCCGACCGCGCCACCCCCGGCCCTGTCGTCGGCGGTGCGGCCCCCCTCCGGCCCCTGATGCAGGGCCCCCTCCCGCGTCCTCACACCTTTGATACACCGGTTGCCGGAGATCGGTTCCGTACCTGAGACAATGAGTTTCATGGCCTCTGAACGCCCCCGCGTGCTCTCCGGAATCCAGCCCACCGCAGGCTCGTTCCACCTCGGCAACTATCTCGGTGCGGTCCGCCAGTGGGTGGCGCTGCAGGAATCCCACGACGCCTTCTACATGGTGGTGGACCTGCACGCGATCACCGTGCCGCAGGACCCTGTGGAGCTGCGCGCGAACACCCGGCTCGCGGCCGCCCAGCTGCTGGCGGCCGGTCTCGACCCGGAGCGGTGCACGCTCTTCGTCCAGAGTCACGTTCCCGAGCACGCCCAGCTCGGCTGGATCATGAACTGCCTGACGGGCTTCGGCGAGGCGTCCCGCATGACGCAGTTCAAGGACAAGTCCGCCAGGCAGGGTGCCGACCGGGCAACCGTCGGCCTCTTCACGTACCCGGTTCTCCAGGTCGCCGACATCCTGCTCTACCAGGCGAACCAGGTCCCGGTGGGCGAGGACCAGCGCCAGCACATCGAGCTGACCCGCGACCTCGCCGAACGCTTCAACAGCAGGTACGGGCAGACGTTCACCATCCCGGCGCCGTACATCCTCAAGGAGACGGCGAAGATCTACGACCTCCAGGACCCGGCGATCAAGATGAGCAAGTCGGCGTCGACGCCGAAGGGCCTCATCAACCTCCTGGACGAGCCGAAGGCCACCGCCAAGAAGGTCAAGAGCGCGGTCACCGACACCGACACGGTCATCCGTTTCGACGCGGAGAAGAAGCCAGGTGTCAGCAACCTTCTGTCCATCTACTCCACCCTCACGGGGGCCGGTATCGCGGATCTGGAGCAGAAGTACGAGGGCAAGGGCTACGGTGCGCTGAAGACCGACCTCGCGGAGGTCATGGTGGAGTTCGTCACCCCCTTCCGTGCCCGCACGCAGGAATATCTGGACGACCCCGAGACGCTGGACTCGATCCTGGCCAAGGGTGCGGAGAAGGCCAGGGCCGTCGCCGCGGAGACCCTGGCGCAGGCCTACGACCGGATGGGCCTTCTGCCCGCCAAGCACTGAGTCCAAGGACCCTGGCGAGAACACGGTCCCAGGCTGCACACTGGCGTCGGCACGACCGAAAATCGACCATCGAAGACTGAGGAGAACGACGTGGGGACCGTAACGCTCGGCGTTTCGATCGCGGTCCCGGAGCCCTACGGCAGCCTGCTCCAGGAGCGGCGCGCGAGCTTCGGGGACCCTGCCGCGCATGGCATTCCCACCCACGTCACCCTTCTCCCGCCGACGGAGGCGGAGGCGGCCGGCCTGCCCGCGATCGAGACGCATCTCGCGCAGATCGCGGCGGCCGGCCGCCCCTTCCCGATGCGGCTGTCCGGAACCGGGACCTTCCGGCCCCTCTCCCCGGTCGTCTTCGTCCAGGTCGTCGAGGGCGCCTCCGCCTGTGCCTGGCTCCAGCAGCGGGTCAGGGACACCTCCGGGCCGCTGGTGCGCGAGCTCCAGTTCCCGTACCACCCCCATGTGACCGTGGCGCACGGCATCGCCGAGGAGGCGATGGACCGTGCCTACGAGGAGCTGTCCGTCTACGAGGCGTCCTGGACGTGCGGTTCCTTCGCTCTGTACGAGCGGGGTGCCGACGGCGTCTGGCGCAAGATCAACGAGTTCCCGTTCGGCGCGGGGGGTGGCTCACCCGCCGTGCCCGCACAGGGCGGCAGCTTCGTCGACCACCCGTCCCTGCACACCTGATCCGGACACGCGTTCCGTCCGGCGCCCCGCGCCCTACACCGGGAGGCGCCGGAACAACGGGCGCGGTACGTGGCGCAGTGCCGACATCACCACCCGTAGCGACCCCGGGACCCACACCGTCTCCGAGCGCCGCCGCAGCCCCGTCACGATCGCGTCCGCGACCGCTTCCGGCGTCGTCTCCAGCGGCGTCTCCGGCAGCCCGGCGGTCTTCTTCGACCGGACGAAGCCGGGACGTACGACCATGACCTGCACCCCGGTGCCTTGCAGCGCGTCCCCGAGGCCCTGGGCGAACGTGTCCAGACCGGCCTTGCTCGACCCGTAGATGAAGTCGGCGCGCCGGGCGCGTTCGCCCGCCACCGAGGAGAGCACGACCAAGGATCCGTGCCCCTGCGCCTGGAGTGCGCCGGCGCACACCAGGCCGGCGGAGACCGCCCCCGTGTAGTTGGTCTGGGCGACCCGGACCGCGGAGAGAGGCTCCTCCTCGTCGCGCGCCTGGTCGCCCGGTACGCCGAACGCCATCAGCACCATGTCGATGTCCTCCTCGGCGAACAGCCCGCCGAGCGTCGTCTCGTGCGACTCGGGGGTCAGGGCGTCGAAGGCGAGCGTACGGACGTCGGCGCCGAGCGCTCGCAGTTCGGCGGCGGCCCGCTCCAGAGCGGGGGACGGCCGGCCTGCCAGCCGGACTGTCCGGGTGCGGCGGCTGATCAGCCGCCGCGCGGTGGCCAGGCCGATCTCCGAGGTGCCACCGAGGACGAGCAGGGACTGCGGAGCACCGAAGGCGTCCTTCATGGAAACACTCCTGGTCATGGCCGAGGGGACGAGAGGGAACGGACGTTCTGCACGAGGTGGCCGGGCGTTCTTTACGAGGTGGCCGGGCGTCCGGGGGTGAGGTGGCCCGGCGTCCGGGGCGGGGTGCCGGGCGTCCGGGCGCGAGGCGTCGGTCGTCAGAGGGCGAGGCGGCGGGACAGGTCGGAACGGAACGCGCCGCCCGGGTCCAGTTCCGCCCGCAGAGCGCGGAACTCGGCCAGCCGCGGATACATCGCGGCGAGCGTCTCCGGGCGCAGCCGCGCGTCCTTCGCCAGACAGACCCGGCCCCCGGCGGCGGCCACCTCCTCGTCGAGTTCATCCAGGAAACCCGCCAGCCCGGGGAGCGCGGCGGGCAGCCCGAGGGTGAGACTCCAGCCGGGCATCGGGAACGAGAGCCAGCCGGGGTCGCTCTCACCGAACCGTCCGAGCACCGCGTGGAAGGCGGGGCAGCGGCGGAGCGAGATGCGGCCGACGATGCGCCGCAGTGTCTCTTCCTGGCCGTTCCCGACGACGAACTGGTACTGCACGAAACCGCTGCGGCCGTAGACGCGGTTCCAGTGCGGGACACCATCCATGGCGTGGAAGAAGGAGGAGATCCGCTGGAGTTCTCCGGTGCGGTGCCTCGGCGCCGCGCGGTAGCGGAGCCCGTTGAGCAGGGCGACGGACGTCCGGCCCAGCAGCCCCTCCGGTACGTACGCCGGGACCGCGGGCAGACGAGCGGGGCGGAACACCAGTGGCGTGCGCCGGGCGTGCGCCGGGAGCGCGTCCAGCGGTGCGTGCTCCCCCCGGGTGAGTACGGCGCGCCCGGTGGACCGGCCGCGCGCCAGGAGGTCGATCCAGGCGGCGGTGTACGACGAGCGGTGGCCGCTCGCGGTGAGACGGGCCATCAGATCGTCGAGGTCGGTCGCGCGTTCGGTGGTGACGGACATCAACGACGTCGCGACCGGGCGGAGTCGGATCGTGGCGGAGAGGATGACACCGGTCAGCCCCATGCCGCCCGCCGTCGCGTCGAAGAGAGCGGTGCCGGGGCGGACCGTACGCACGTCACCGTCGGCGGTCAGCAACTCCAGGGCCTGTACGTGCCGGGAGAAGGACCCCGCGACCCGCTGGTTCCGGCCATGGACGTCGGAGGCGATCGCGCCGCCCACGGTGACGTACCGGGTCGTGGGAGTGACCGGCGGGAACCGGCCGAGCGGCAGCACCGCACGCATCAGCCGGTGCAGGCTCACCCCGGCGTCGCAGGTCACGGTGGACCCCGCGGCGTCGGTGCCGCGGATGCGGTTGAGGGCGGTCATGTCGAGGACGGAACCCCCCGCGTTCTGCGCGGCGTCGCCGTACGCGCGGCCGAGGCCGCGGGCGATGGAGCCACGGGGACCGCAGCCGCGCACCGCGGCCACCGCCTCCTCGTACGTACGGGGCCGGAACCGCAGGGCGGTTGTCGGGGCGGTGCGGCCCCAGCCGGTCATGGAGACGGTGTCGACAGACATGGTGGTGACGTTATCGCCCCGGAAAACCCCTTTGAGGGATTTGTTACAACACTCACCGAAATGGTGGATTGAGTGGGTGCCGGGACCCGATGAGGGAAATCTTTCGAAGACAACCGGAGGGGGACATCCGGATTTCCGCGCCCCGGGGGTAGGCGTAGGTGATGGACTGGCTGAAGAAACTTCCCGTCATCGGGCCGCTCGTGTCCCGGCTGATGCTGACGCACGCGTATCGCTCGTACGAAACGCTGGAGCGTGCCAACTGGGCCAGGCTCGCCGCCGCGATCACCTTCATCAGCTTTCTTGCGCTCTTCCCCCTGATCGCGGTCGGCGCTGCGATCGGTGCCGCGCTGCTCTCGGAGAAGCGGTTGAAGGAGATCGAGGACAAGATCTCCGATCAGGTCCCCGGCATCTCGGACCAGCTCGGCATCGACAATCTGGTGGCCCACGCGGGCACGGTCGGACTGGTCGCCGGTGCGCTGCTGCTCTTCACCGGTATCGGCTGGGTCGGCTCGATGCGGGACTGCCTGCGGGCGGTCTGGGGGATCGACGACGCGGACGAGGGCAATCCTGTCCTGCGCAAGCTCAAGGACGCCGGAGTGCTTCTCGGGCTCGGAGGAGCGGCACTCGTGACGCTCGCCGTCTCCGGGATCGGGTCCGTGGCGGTCGGCTGGACCGCTGACCTGCTGGGCATTCCGGGTGACGGCTGGGGCGGTGTGCTGTTGCAGATCGCCGCTCTCGTCGTGGCGGTGCTCGCCGACTTCCTGCTGCTGCTCTACCTGCTGACGCTGCTTCCGGGAGTGCAGCCCCCGCGGCGCCGGCTCGTGGTCGCGGGCCTGATCGGCGCGGTCGGCTTCGAGCTGCTCAAACTGCTGCTCGGCAGCTATATGAGGGACGTCGCGGGGAAGAGCATGTACGGCGCGTTCGGCGTTCCGGTCGCCCTGCTCCTGTGGATCAACTTCAGCGCGAAGCTGCTGCTCTTCTGCGCCGCCTGGACGGCGACGGGGAGCCAGCAGCAGTCGGATGAGCCGGACGAGGTGCGGGGCGACGAGGCGCGGGGCGACGAGGCGCCGGCCGCGCAGCGGGACGTCAGCGGCGGGGAAGGCGCCGCACCAGGTCGGGCAGCGGCCAGCGCCGGTTGACCAGGAACACGGCGGCCGACAGCATCAGCAGCAGCCCGCCGACGATGGCCAGGGCGATCCCGACCCCGCTGGAGCCGGCCCCGGCGGCGACGGCCTTGGCGTTCTTCTTGTCCTGCTCCGCCGTGTTGGCACCACTGGCGGGCTGGGCGCCCTTCCCGGCCCCGGTGTCCACGGACTTCGGAGGCACCAGTTCGCCGATGGGGGTCACCTTGCCGCTCGCGGCGAAACCCCAGTCGAGGAGGTTCGCCGCCTCCTTGTAGACGGCATGGCTCTCGTCGGACGACGGATTCATGACGGTGACGAGCAGCACCCTGCCGTCGCGCTCGGCGACACCGGTGAAGGTGTTGCCCGCGTGGGTGGTGTAGCCGTTCTTCACACCGGCGATGCCCCTGTACGGGTCCACGCCGATGTCACCGGTCATGAGCCGGTTGGTGTTCTGGATCTCGAAGGTCTCGCGCTTCTTCCCCTTCTTCTTCTCACCGGGGAACGAGGAGCTGGCCGTGGCGGCGTACTCCCGGAAGTCCGGCTTCTGCAGCCCGCTGCGGGCGAAGAGTGTGAGGTCGTACGCGCTGGAGACCTGCTTCGGGGAGTCGTACCCGTCGGGCGAGACGACCGTCGTGTCGAGAGCCTGCAGCTCCTCGGCGTGTTTCTGCATGGCGGCGACGGCCTTGGGCACACCGCCGTACATCGACGACAGGACGTGCACCGAGTCGTTGCCCGAGCGCAGGAACACACCGAGCCACAGGTCGTGCACCGAGTAGGTGTGGTCCTCCTTGATGCCCACGAGGCTGCTTCCCTCGCCCACGTCGGCGAGTTCCGGCCCGGTCACCTTGTGCTCCTTGGACTTCGGCAGCAGTTCCGGCTGCGTCAGGAGCGTGTCCGCGAAGAGCATCTTCAGCGTCGAGGCGGGCGGCAGCCGCCAGTGGGAGTTGTTCGCGGCGAGTACCTGGCCGCTCTCCGCGTCCGCGACGATCCACGACCGGGCGGTGAGCTTCTTCGGCAGGACCGGGGCGCCGGGGCCCAGCCTCACCTGGATGCCCGCCTGTCCCAGCTGTTCCCCGCCGACCTTCGACATCGGCGCGGTGGGCTTGGGCTGTTTGTCGTCGGTCTTGTCCTTGTCGGCCGCCGAAGCGGGGCTGACAGCGCATACGGACAGCAACGCGGCGGAGGTGATCGTCAGTGCGATCTTTTTCAGTGCAGGCACGGTCAAAAACGTACAGGGCGAAGGTGTGGATGGGGACCCGGATGCTCTGACCCGCCGGGCATCTCGCCGGGACAGCCCACCCGGCCCACCGGCCGGTCCCTCCTCGCGGTCCCCACCCCGGCCGAGCCGTCCGGCCGACGGAGGCGATACTGAATCCATGAAGCTCAGCCGCCCCGTCTCCTGGTTCCTGCTCGCCTTCGGGGTGTGGAGCTGGTTCATCTGGATCACTTTCGCCAGGAATCTCTGGGAGGACGGCAGCGGGCTCGCGTTCGACGACGCGGGCGACCCCACGGCGTACTTCTGGGTACATCTGCTGCTCGCCATCGCGTCGTTTCTTCTGGGGACGGCAGTCGGCGTGATCGGGTTGCGTGGCGTCAGGGCTTTGCGCGCAGAGCGCACCTGACGGGCCCGGGCCGGGCAGCCGGCCGGGCCCGTCGAGCCGGGGGACGAAGGACAAGCCGGGGCCCGAGCGGGTGCCGGCCGACGCAGGTGTGGGGGAGCGCAAGTGGTAGTGGTCTTCGTGCTGGTGGCCGTCGCGGTGGTGACGCTGCTCGCGGGCGTGCACCGCTATCTGTGGCGGCGTCTCGTCGGTGACACGACGGCACCGGGCAGCGCGCTGCGCAGGGCTGGCACCGTGGCGGCGTTCGTCCTGCCGCTGCTGTCCGTCGGGGCGATGGTCTCCGGCCGTGCGGGTGCTCCCTTCCGGCTCCAGCAGGTGCTGGCCTGGCCGGGCTTCCTGTGGCTGGCGTCGCTGCTGTACCTGACGCTCGCTCTGCTGGTGGGTGAGGCCGTACGGCCCGTCCTGCGCCGGGTGCTCGCCCACCGGGACCGCGCCGCGGCCGCGGCGCGGCAGCCGGCGCCCGCGGTGCGTGCGGACGTGGGCACCGAGCCGCGTACCGATGCCAAGGACCGTAACGACGTACTGGTCCCGTCGGGTGCGCCCGCCCGGCCGTCACCGGCTGCCGAGCGCGACGCGGCGGCCGACGCGGGCCCCACACCCGAACGCACCGTCACCGAACGCACCGCCCCCGGACCCGCCGCCCCCGGACCCACCGCCGCGCCCTCCCTCGCGCTGCCTTCGCGGCGGCTGTTCGTCGCCAGGGCGGTCGGCGGCGCGGCCGCGGTCGCCGGGCTCGGCACCGTCGGTTACGGCACCTATGGCGTGCTGCGCGGCCCCCGGGTCGAGCGGGTCACCGTACCTATCGCCAAGCTGCCGCGCTCCGCGCACGGTTACCGCGTCGCCGTCGTCAGCGACATCCATATCGGGCCCATCCTCGGGCGCGCCCACACCCGCCGGATCGTCGACACGATCAACCGGACGCGGCCGGATCTGATCGCTGTCGTCGGGGACCTCGTCGACGGTTCCGTCGCCGATCTCGGCACCGCCGCCGAGCCGCTGGCCGGGCTTCGGGCCCGTCACGGCAGCTACTTCGTCACCGGGAACCACGAGTACTTCTCCGGTGCCGCCCAATGGGTGGACCACGTACGGGAGCTGGGCCTGCGCCCGCTGGAGAACGCCCGGGTCGAGATCGACGGCTTCGACCTCGCCGGCGTCAACGACGTCGCGGGGGAGAGCGAGGGCGAGGGTCCCGACTTCGTACGCGCACTCGGCGACCGGGACCGCAGCCGCGCCTCCGTCCTCCTCGCACATCAGCCCGTCGTCATCCACGACGCCGTCGATTACGGCGTCGACCTCCAGCTCTCCGGGCACACCCACGGCGGTCAGCTCTGGCCCGGCAACTTCCTTGCCGGGCTGGCCAATCCGACGGTCGCCGGGCTCGAACGCTACGGCGACACCCAGCTCTACGTCTCGCGCGGCGCGGGAGCCTGGGGTCCCCCCGTGCGGGTGGGCGCGCAGTCCGACATCACCGTCGTGGAGCTCGCTTCCCGGCAGGCGTAGCTCCCGCCCCCATGGGCATGAAAAACGCACAGGATCATTACAGCCAGCGACGAAATCTCCTGACGGAAGCAGTTAATTCAGCCATTTCGGACCTGCCTGGTTTCAAGTGCCGAACAAAAGCCTGTGAGTGTCCGATTTACTCTTCCAGATGTGAAAATCGTGTGATTAGGTATGCACGAAACATGCGGTGATGTGCGCGTCTCTGTGCATCTGCCGAGGTGGGGCTGGTAAGGGAGAGCACGGCAATGCGGTCGGTCCGGGTACGGATTCTCGCGATACTCGCGGTATTGGTCATCGCAGGCGTCGGCGCCTGGCAACTGCTTCCCTCGGACGAGGTGAAGGACGACCCCATCTCCGTCGGTACGACGGACGCGGTCACCTCCCTGGACCCGGCGGGCGCTTACGACGCGGGTTCCTGGGCGATCTACAGCAACCTGTACCAGTCCCTCATGACGTTCAAGTCCGGTGCGATCGTGCCGGAGCCCGACGCCGCCGAGAGCTGCGGCTTCATCGGGCAGAAGCTCCAGACGTACCAGTGCGAGCTCCGCGACGACCTGACGTTCTCCAACGGCCGGAAGATCACGGCGAAGGACGTCGAGTACTCCTTCGAGCGGATGCTCAGGATCAAGGAGGACGTCGGTCCGTCGGTGCTCTTCCCGACCCTCAAGTCGATCGTGGCCGAGGACCGGACCGTCACCTTCAACCTGAGCGCGCGCGACGCGACGTTCCCGCAGAAGCTGGCCACCGGTGCCGGCTCGATCGTCGACCGCGAGCAGTACCCGGACGACAGGCTGCGCACGGGGAACCAGGTCGATGGTTCGGGGCCCTACGTCCTCAAGGCGTTCGAACCCGGCGCGACTGCCGAGCTGGCACCCAACCCCAAGTACAAGGGCGCGCTGAAGAAGAGCGGCGTGCCGATCACCATCCGCTACTACGAGGGGTCCGAAGAGCTCCTGACGGCGTGGAACGCCTCGGTGCTGGACATCACGCACCGTCAGCTGCCGCCCGCCAGGCTCGCCGAGCTGAACCCGGCCGACCCCGAACTGCGTGTCACCGAGGCGGACAGCGCGGAGATCCGCAACCTCGTCTTCAACGTCCGTGAGGGCGGCCCGCTGGCGAACAAGAAGGTCCGCCAGGCCATCGCGTCGATCATCGACCGCGGCCCGCTGGTGACCGACGTGTACAAGAGCACCGTCGAACCGCTCTACTCGCTGATCCCGCAGGGCTACATCGGGCACAGCACCCCGTTCTTCGACGCGTACCCGCAGCCCGACGCCAAGCGTGCGAAGCAGCTGATGGCCGAAGCAGGCGTGCAGACGCCGCTGAACATCGACTTCGCCTACCGCGCCGACGCCTCCTACACCAAGGAGACCGCGGAGCTGCGCCGCCAGCTGGAGAAGGACGGCCTGTTCAAGGTCTCGGTGAAGGCCGTGGCGTGGGAGGACTTCCAGAAGGGGTACGCGGCGGGCAAGTACGACGCGTACACCGTCGGCTGGCTCCCCGACTACCCGGACCCCGACACCTTCAGCCAGCCGCTGGTCGGCCGCCAGAACAGCCTCCACAACGGCTACGCCAGCAAGCGGATGGACTCGCTGATCGCCTCGACGCTCCAGTACAGCGACCGCAGCCGCACCTCGTCGGACTTCAAGGAGCTCCAGGCGCTGGTCGGCGAGGACGTGCCGCTCGTTCCGCTGTGGCAGAAGAAGGACTACGTCGTCAGCAAGACGGACGTGTCCGGTTCGCAGTACCTCTCGGACGGCACCGGCATCTGGCGCCTGTGGGAACTGAACTGGATCTGAGCGGCCCGTTCGCGGAGCGGCCCCGTACCTTCCTCGTGGAAAGGTACGGGGCCGCTCCGCGTGACCCGGCAGGCTAGGTCCTGTCTGGAGTTCCCCCGCGGCGTCGCGGCGTCCGGCACCGCCGCCTCCGGCGTTGTCGTCAGTCGCGAGGGCTCCGCCATCGCTCCCTCCTCCGCCTTGGATTCGACGGCACCGGACGCCGCTCCTTCTCCCGCGCTGGAACTCCAGACAGGACCTAGGTCCAATGCCGTTCGGTTAGCCGTCCGGTGGGCTTGGCAATGCGTTGATCTCGATGTGGACGGTGGTCCTGTGGGTGCGGTGGTCGATGTTGCGGCCGACGGCGCGGTACTTGGAGCTGATCGCTCGTTTCTTCACGCGGGGCCGGGACCGGTCTCGGCGGGCGGGTAGGAGGCCGTTGAGTATGGCGGTGCCGATCCGGCCGACGAGGTCGATCCTGGTGTGGGGGATGATGCCGGCGGCACGGATGATCTGGTCACGTGCCGTGTTCAGCGCGATGGTGAATGCGGTGCGGTCGGGGTCGATGTTGGGCCGGTGCAGGACGGCGTCGCTCATCGCGGTGCGTAGTGCCTGGTAGGCGACCAGAAGCGCCCAGGTTTCCTGGGTGACGGCTGCCGGGTAGCGGCCGCGCAGGACTCTGCCGCCGAGGATGGTCGATTTCAGCTCGCAGTAGCTGGTCTCGATCTCCCAGCGTTCGCGGTAGAGCCTGACCAGAGCGGTGGCGGGTGCCTCGTCGGGGTCGAGCAGACTGGTGACGAGCCGGTAGGTGCTGTGGGTGGCGGGACGCTTGTCGGCGCCGTCGGTGGGGGCGAGGGTGATGGTGGCGTCGATGACGCGGACGGTGACTTCGCCTATGCGGGACAGGAACGTTCCGTCGGGCAGACGACGCAGGATCGGCAGCTTGAGCGCGGTGCTGTGGGTCTTGGCGCGGATGAGGAAGTCCGCGCCCGTGGACGCGACCGTGCGCACGAAGGCGGTGGCTGAGAAGTTCCGGTCACCCAGAAGCAGCGTCCCGGGCCGTAGTGCTCCGGTCGTGCCCGCGGTGGTGATCAGGTCTCGGGCGTAGGTCAGCTCGCCGGTCGCGTCGGTGCCGAAGACGGCGTCCATGAGGGTTCGGGTCCCGCAGGCCACCAGCGTGACCAGGCGCAGCATCGGGTATCCGGACGGCCCGTTCTGTCCTGCCTTCGCCTTGGGGAACACCGCGAGGTTCGCGGGTGTGTCCGGCAGGGCGAGCTGGGTTCCGTCGATCGCGACGACCAGCCTGCCCGCGAACCGTGTCGTCTGTGTCGCGGTCACCGCTGCGGGGCCTTTGACCAGGTCTTGTGTCCTGAACATGAAAGGGAGTTGGTTATAGGGCCACTTCGGAAAATGGTGCTGTACGGGAGATGAAGGTGTATGGCCCTTCGGAGCCGCCCTGCGGGGGGAGGCTTCAAACCGCCTCATGCTGCGTTGGCTGAAGACCGTCGTGGTGAGCGATGAGGAAAAGGCGTCGTAAGAGACGTCAGGTGGGGACCGGGAAGACGAACGTAAGTGAATCGCTGCTGACGTGTCGAAAACAAAACAGATGACATCGAAACCGGGGTGTGACCTGAACTCTGGGATGAGCCTGGCGGGTGCCCGTTTATTGGCCAGGTGGTGTCCGGCATGTAGGCGACGTGAGTCCGGTCTGCGGCTTCCGTATGGAACAGGAGAAGGCGTGCCCCGATACTGCCGGCCGCGTGGCGGCTGGCGAGAGGGAGTGCCCCAAGCAGCAGCAACTGTGAGGGGTCGAGTACCGAGGCGGGGCAGGCCGGCGGACCGGTTCGTAGTAGCGGTGAAGCCCCTGTAACGGGGGTGGAGTGAAGGGGCCGGGTCGTTCGTGACTGTGTTGATCGCATCAACCGGACGCTGTCCGGGAGGAGTCCGATGGGCCAGTTGAAGTCATCGACCAAGTCGTTTGATATTTCGAAGTGGGAAGTCAGGGAAGCGTGGGAGGAAGTCAGGGCGAATAAAGGCGCGCCTGGGGTGGATGGGCAGAGTATCGCGGACTTCGAGAAGGATCTGAAGAACAATCTTTACAAGATCTGGAATCGGATGTCGTCGGGCTCCTATTTTCCTCCTCCGGTGCGTGCGGTGGCCATTCCTAAGCCGCATGGTGGTGTGAGAATGCTTGGCATTCCCGCTGTCGCCGACCGTGTGGCACAGACCGTGGTCGCCCGGCATCTGATGCGAAGGGTGGAGCCAATTTTCCATCCGGACAGTTTCGGATATCGGCCCGGACGGTCAGCTTTGGACGCGGTGGGAAAATGCCGGGAGCGTTGCTGGAAGCGGGACTGGGTGGTGGAGTTCGACATCGCCAAGTTCTTTGACAGCGTGCCCTGGGACCTGCTGGTCAAGGCTGTGGAAGCGCACACCGACGCCGTTTGGGTGAAGTTGTATGTTGATCGGTGGCTTCGTGCGCCGCTTCAACTGCCCAGCGGCTTGCTGCTGGAGCGGGAGTGCGGGACGCCTCAGGGCGCGCCGGTGTCTCCCGTCCTGGCGAACCTGTTCCTGCACTATGCGTTCGATGCCTGGATGGTTCGGGAGTTTCCGTCCGTCTGGTTCGAACGCTATGCGGACGATGCAGTGCTGCACTGCGTCACTGAGCGCCAGGCACGCCAGGTGCTGGCCGCGCTCACGGACAGGATGGCCGAAGTCGGGTTGCGGCTGCACCCGGACAAGACCCGGATCATCTACTGCAAGGACGGCAGCCGCCGCGGCTCGCACGAGCACACGGCGTTCACCTTCCTTGGGTACACGTTCCGCGCCAGGAAGAACCGGAGTCGACACGGGAACTTGTTCCTCGGGTTCGATCCGGCGGTCAGCAACGACGCCCTGAAGAGGATGGGGCGGGAGCTACGGTCCTGGCGACTGCACACCCGCTCAGATCTGTCCTTCCGCGAGCTCGCCCGCAGGATCAATCCTGTGGTGGCGGGCTGGATCAACTACTACAGCCGCTTCAGGCCCTGGGAGCTGATCCCCTTCGTGATGCGCATCAACGCCTACCTGGTGCGCTGGATCCGCCAGAAGTACAAACGGCTCGCGGCCAAGCGGAAGGCCATCGCGAAGATGCAGGAGATCGCTCAGCGATACCCCCGCATGTTCGCGCACTGGCGCATCACCCCCACCGCCGTGACGGTCTGACGATCAGAGCGACAAGAGCCGTGTAACGGGAGACTGTTACGCACGGTTCTGTGAGAGCCGGAGGGTGAGATTCCCTCCGGCTACTCGGCGAACAGTGCTTTCAATGGTTTGGGGCCGACCCGTCGCATCGCGGCCGTGATCGATGAACCCGCTGGCACGGGCAGCGGTGCGGGCAGTGAGGCGGTCAGCCGGGACCAGATCCCGGTCCAGCCGAGCCCGGTGAACAGTGCGCCTGCGAGCAGGAGGTAGACCACCACCCGCGACGGCAGCCGTCGAACCCGCTGCTGCAGACCACCTGCGGATGCGAGTGCCTCGTCGACGAGATCGAACGGGACAACCTGGGTCAACTCGCCCAAGTGCCCCACGGCAAAGACACCGGGGGCATGCGTAATGACAGAATCAGACACTGCAGCCCTTGTGGAGGAACACGAGTCTTGGCGGACCCGAGAACCACTACAGGGGCTGCACCCGTATCACCAGCCGAAACGCCGAGAGTTTGCGCCGCTGACCGAACCCCTAACCGAACGGCATTGGACCTAAGGCTTCTTGCGGGCCGTGGCGGTCTCGGCCATACCCGGCAGGAAGTCCGTGAACAGCTCGTGCACTTCGTGGACCAGTGGCCGCAGCACGCGGAACCGGGCGAGCGCGACGCCCTGGGTGGTGAGGCGGGCGCCGCGGCCCGCGAGGCGGCGGCTGCGCTCGCGTTCCGGCGAGCGGTCGAACACCCAGTACAGGACGAGACCCATCTGGGAGAGCCACATCAGCTCGGGGAGGATGTCCTCAAGTTCCGCGGGGATCTTCGCCTTCGAACCGGCCAGCACCTCGCGGTGGATCGCGATGGACGCCTCCCGGGCCGGCTCCGATTCGGCGGAGAAGGGACTGAGCGGGCTCTCCGGATCGGCGGCGTTCTTGAAGAACTGCGCCGCGAACTCGTGGTACGGGGCCGCGATGTCCAGCCAGGCGGTGAGCACTCCGGCGAGCCGGGTCTCCAGGTCCGTCTCCTTGTCCAGGACCTCACGGGCCGCCGCCTTGTGTTCGGCGCCGATCCGGTCGTAGAAGCCCTGGACGAGGTGTTCCTTGCTGGCGAAGTAGTAGTAGGCGTTGCCGACGGAGACCCCCGCCTCCTTGGCGATGGCCCGCATCGTCGTCTTGTCGAAGCCGCGCTCCTGGAAGAGCCGGAGCGCCGTTTCGAGGATGAGGGTGCGGGTCTGCTCGCTCTTCTGGGCCTTGACCGGCTTTGCGTTTTTCCCGCTGTGCTCGTCCGTCATGCCCGTCACACCCGGGTCGCCCGTCTTGTTCTGTTCGTCGCTCGCCACGGGCCCAAGGCTAACCGCCCGGCCCGCTGCCCGGGACCGGGACTCCGCCGCCCGGAACCTCGCAGGCCGCACCCTGGCCGCCGCACGGAGCCGCGGTCACCGAGCGGTACTTCGCGGCGGCCAGCACCGTCGCCCGTGCGAAGGGCCGGCCCGCCGGGGTGGTCAGCCAGTGGGCCCGGTGCCGGTGCTCGGCCAGGGCCCAGAGGCAGACGATCCACGCCGAGGTCCCGCGGTAGATCTGGCCCCGGTCGCCGATCACCGTGATCTCGGTGAGTGTGCTCGCGTGGTCGAGCCCGGGGAAGCGCCGGCGCGCCTCCTCGGAGGCGGCCGGCACGAGGTCCAGCGGGACGAGCTGACGCTGCTTCAGCAGCCAGTGGCGCACGTGGACGCAGAGCGAGCACTGGGCGTCGTAGAGGACGGTGAGGCGGGCGACCGGCGTGCGCGGTCCGCTGGTCGTCACGGGTGTCACTTCCCGGCGGCCGGTGCGGCCCACGGGCCCTGGTTCGCGGGCCCGGTCCAGCCCTGCGGCGGTACCGGCGGGGTCTGCTCGCGCTCCATCAGGCCGCGGCGGCGGATCTTGTTGAGTACGTAGACGTTGCCGAGGTGCATCCCGCCGAGGACCAGCAGGACGACGCCGACCTTCGTCGACAGTGCTTCGAAGAGCTGCCTGGCGTCGGTCACGCTGTCGGCGTTCTTCAGGTAGAGAGTCACGAAGCCCAGGTTGACCAGGTAGAAGCCGACCACCAGCAGGTGGTTGACCGCCTCAGCCAGCTTCTCGTTCCCGTGCAGGACGTCGGCCAGGAACACCTTCCCGTTGCGGCTGAGTGTGCGGGCGACCCAGACCGTGAGGGCGACGCTTATCAGCAGGTAGATGACGTAGGCGACAACGTTGAGATCCATGCCCCGAGCTCCCTTGAACGTGTTCAAAAGTTGTTGTCATGGACTGTAGGCCTAAAATTGAACATGTTCAAGACGGTGATCGGAAGGCAAGGACAGGTGCGCCGGCCATATCCGGACATGAGGAAGCCGCGCCCGGCGTCGAGGGCGCGGACGGGCGCGGATCGGGTGCGGAAGTGGGCGCCGAGGACGGGCGCCGACGACGGGCGCCGAGGCCGGGCGGACCCGGGTGCGGGGACGGCAAGCAGCGGGCCGGGGGACCGGCACGTGCCGGTCCTGAGGGCGGTCAGCTGCGCGGCGGCGGACGGCGGGACTCACACCGTCGGTACGCGGACCCCGCCGGCCGAAGAGGAACAGGGGTGGCGGGCGGTCCGCTCAGGCGCTCATCGAGCGGGCGGCGTTGACCTGGGCCATGACCATGGGGAACGTGTACGGCCCCGTCGCAGGGATCAGCGTCGAGTGGTGCCTGCCGCCGCTGGTGACGGTGACCTGGATGAAGCCGGTGGTCTGCTTCTCCTTCATCAGGAGGAAGAGCAGGCCGAGCAGGCACAGCAGCGCGAAGACGATCGCGAGCACGATCGCGACGGTGGGGATCTTCTCCTCGGTGCGCGACAGGTCGGTGGCCGTCCACATCGCGCCCTTTAGGGGCATGGTCCCGGCCGGCGTGACGATCGAGTCGTTCACGACGGTGATGTCGCCGAGCGCCAGCACCGGCACCCCGCCGTGCGTCCAGGCCGGCTGCGGGAGGTAGGAGCCGGGCATCGTCGGCTGACCGTGTCCGGCCGTCGGGTAGCCGTAGGCCGGACCGGGCTGCGCGGCGTTGTCCGGCAGGGGCTGCGGGTAGCCGTAGCCCTGGGTGGCGCCCCCCGGAAGGCCGTACGCCTGCCCGTCGGGCATGGTGGGCGGGTTGCCGGGCTGCTGCGGCGGTCCCCACGTGTACGAGTCGTCCGCGTACGGATTCGGATCGCTCACGGCTTTCCCCGTTCTCCTTGGTCACAAGCTCCGCACGACCGTACCGCCCCCCAGGGGTCGACGCAGCGGGAAGCCCCGGCCACCACCGTGATACGGCGGCGGCCGGGGCCCCTGGGGCATGCGTGAAACAGAACGATCAGAAACGACGCGTGATCAGCGCGCGCTTCACTTCCTGGATCGCCTTGGTGACCTCGATGCCACGCGGGCAGGCGTCCGTGCAGTTGAACGTCGTGCGGCAGCGCCACACACCGTCACGGTCGTTGAGGATCTCCAGGCGCTGCTCGCCGCCCTCGTCGCGCGAGTCGAAGATGAAGCGGTGCGCGTTGACGATCGCCGCCGGGCCGAAGTACTGCCCGTCGTTCCAGAACACCGGGCACGAGGACGTGCACGCGGCGCACAGGATGCACTTGGTGGTGTCGTCGAAGCGCTCGCGGTCCTCGGAGGACTGCAGACGCTCGCGGGTCGGCTCGTTCCCCTTGGTGATGAGGAAGGGCATGACGTCGCGGTAGGCCTGGAAGAACGGGTCCATGTCGACCACGAGGTCCTTGAGGACCGTGAGGCCCTTTATGGCCTCGACCGTGATCGGCTTCTCCGGGCTCAGGTCCTTGATCAGCGTCTTGCAGGCGAGCCTGTTCTTGCCGTTGATCCGCATCGCGTCGGAGCCGCAGATCCCGTGCGCGCAGGACCGGCGGAAGGTCAGCGTGCCGTCCAGCTCCCACTTGATCTTGTGAAGGGCGTCGAGGACACGCTCCTTCGGGTCGATCGAGATCTGGAAGTCCTGCCACTGGGCCTCTTCCGAGACCTCCGGGTTGAAGCGGCGGATCCGGAACGTGGCCGTGATGTACGGGGAGTCGGCGAAGCCGGCCTCGGGCTCGGGAGCCTTGCCGGACTTCTCCAGGGTGGGGGTAGCCATCAGTACTTACGCTCCATCGGCTGGTAGCGGGTCTGGACGACCGGCTTGTAGTCGAGCCTGATCGACTCGGTGCCGTCGTCGGCGACCTCGCGGTACGCCATGGTGTGGCGCATGAAGTTGACGTCGTCGCGGTTCGGGTAGTCCTCGCGGTAGTGACCGCCGCGGGACTCCTTGCGGGCCAGCGCGGACGTCGCCATGACCTCGGCCAGGTCGAGGAGGTTGCCCAGCTCGACGGCTTCCAGGAGGTCGGTGTTGAACCGCTTGCCCTTGTCCTGGATGGACACGTTCAGGTAGCGCTTCCGCAGCTCGGCGATCTTGTCGACGGCCGTCTTGATGGTCTGCTCGGTGCGGAACACCATGACGTTGGCGTCCATGCACTCCTGCAGCTCCAGGCGGAGCGTCGAGACGCGCTCGGTGCCCGTCGAGTTCCGCAGGCGCTCGACCTGGTCGACGACGAGCTGCGCCGGGTTCTCGGGAAGCTCGACGAAGTCGTTCTTCGCGGAGTACTCGGCGGCGGCGATGCCCGACCGCTTGCCGAAGACGTTGATGTCGAGCAGCGAGTTGGTGCCGAGCCGGTTGGCGCCGTGCACCGACACGCAGGCGACCTCGCCCGCGGCGTACAGACCCGGGACGACCGTGGTGTTGTCCGCGAGGACCTCACCCTGGACGTTGGTCGGGATGCCGCCCATGGCGTAGTGCGCGGTCGGCTGGATCGGGATCGGGTCCGTGTAGGGCTCGATGCCGAGGTACGTACGCGCGAACTCCGTGATGTCCGGAAGCTTCGCGTCCAGCTGCTCCGGCGGAAGGTGCGTGAGGTCGAGGTAGACGTGGTCGCCCTCGGGACCGCAGCCGCGGCCCTCACGGATCTCCGTGTAGATGGAGCGGGACACGACGTCACGGGACGCGAGGTCCTTCATGACGGGCGCGTACTTCTCCATGAAGCGCTCGCCGTCCTTGTTGCGGAGGATGCCGCCCTCACCGCGGGCGCCCTCCGTCAGCAGGATGCCCATGCGCCAGATGCCCGTCGGGTGGAACTGGAAGAACTCCATGTCCTCCAGCGGCAGACCGCGGCGGTACGCGGCGGCCTGGCCGTCACCGGTCAGGGTGTGCGCGTTCGACGTCACCTTGAAGAACTTGCCGGTGCCGCCGGAGGCGAAGATGATCGACTTCGCCTGGAAGACGTGGATCTCGCCGGTGGCCAGCTCGTACGCCACGACGCCGGCGGACTTCTTGACGCCGTCCACCTCCTGGAGCAGGAGGTCCAGGACGTAGAACTCGTTGAAGAACTCCACGCCCTCCTTGACGCAGTTCTGGTACAGCGTCTGGAGGATCATGTGGCCGGTGCGGTCCGAGGCGTAGCACGAGCGGCGGACCGGGGCCTCGCCGTGGTTACGGCTGTGACCGCCGAATCGGCGCTGGTCGATCCTGCCCTCGGGCGTGCGGTTGAACGGCAGGCCCATCTTCTCCAGGTCGAGGACGGAGTCGATGGCCTCCTTCGCCAGGATCTCGGCGGCGTCCTGGTCGACCAGGTAGTCGCCGCCCTTGATCGTGTCGAAGGTGTGCCACTCCCAGTTGTCCTCTTCCACGTTGGCGAGGGCGGCGGCCATGCCGCCCTGCGCCGCGCCCGTGTGGGAGCGGGTGGGGTAGAGCTTCGTCAGCACGGCGGTGCGGCTGCGCTTCGTCGACTCGATGGCCGCGCGCATACCGGCGCCGCCTGCGCCGACGATGACGGTGTCGTACTTGTGGATCTGCATGGTTTCCTCTGGTCCCTCTGTCCCGGCGCCTAGCGGATGTTCGGGTCGAAGGTGAAGATCACCAGCGTGCCCAGCAGGACGGTGAACACCGTGGCGGTGTACAGGAGCATCTTCAGCCAGAAGCGGGTGTTGTCCCGTTCGGCGTAATCGTTGATGACCGTACGGAGGCCGTTGGCACCGTGCAGCATGGCGAGCCACAGCATGGTGAGGTCCCAGACCTGCCAGAACGGCGAAGCCCAGCGGCCCGCCACGAAGGCGAAGCCGATCTTGGACACGCCGCCGTCCAGCACGAGCTGGATCAGCAGGTGGCCGATGACCAGGACGACCAGCACGATGCCCGACAGGCGCATGAAGAGCCAGGCGTACATCTCGAAGTTGGTGCGCGAGCCCTTGGGCGTCTTGCCGGTCCGCTTGCGCGGGGGCTCGATCACCGGGGCGGGGTGGTCGACGTCGTAGAGGGCCACGCCCTCGACGTCGCCGATCGCGGAAGTGCTCTCGGTGGACATTGGCATCAGCTCCCGAAGACTTCGCGTACGGCGTGGCCGAGGACGGGATACAGCGCCCCGACCATCAGCACGGCCCAGATGCCCAGCACGGTCCAGAACATCTGCTTCTGGAAGCGCGGGCCCTTGGCCCAGAAGTCCACGGCAACGATGCGGAGACCGTTCAGCGCGTGGAAGAGAATGGCGGCCACGAGGCCGTATTCGAGGAGCGCGACAAGCGGCGTCTTGTACGTGGCCACGACTTCGTCGTATGCCTCGGGCGAGACGCGGACAAGAGCGGTGTCCAGGACGTGTACGAACAGGAAGAAGAAAATGAGGACACCGGTGACTCGATGAGCCACCCATGACCACATGCCTTCCCGGCCGCGGTACAGCGTTCCAGCCGGCACGGAAGAACCCTCCGGGAGCGGGGATTAGGGTCGGCCGGCTTGACTGTCGGTCTGACCCGGCCGGGTACGGTCCACCGGCCCCGGCCATCGTAGCGACGCTTTGTCGGTTCGTTCGCCCCGGGGCCTCTGGTGTGATCAAAGTGGCAATCAAACAGGCACGGACGGGCTAGAGCATCCCAAAGGGCGCACTTCGGTCCGAGCCCCTCATCAGGCCCTCGTCCGTCACCAGCTCGATGATGCGCTCCCGGGCGAGCCGCCGCATCTCGTCCACCGTGACCGCCCGTTCCTCGTCCGGGTCGTGCGCCAGTCGTGCCCTGATCCCGGCGAGCACCTGATCCACGTGCTGGGAGGGCCGGTGGGCGTCCGGACTGATCACGAAGACATGGCCGAAGCGGCTCTCGTACGCGGCGTGGGCGGCTTGGAGGGCGAGGTGCGCGGCGCGCGGCGCGGCGTGGTGGAGGCAGGGGGCGGTCTCTTCGGCGAGCGCCTCGGCGATATCCGTGGGAGACAGGTCGTAACCCGCTTCGTCCGAGGCGGCGAGCAGGGCGTCGAGATCCGGGAACGGGCGGTGGGCGGCCATCCGCAGGGCCCAGCGGTGGCTGCCGCAGCACTCCAGGAGCGCGGCTTCGGCCTCGGCGCGCGGTGCGGCGTTGAAGCGGGCGAGGCCCGCGGAGTGGTCGCCCACGCCCGTGGGGCCGCGGCTCTGGACCGGTAGGGCCGACCGCCCGGCCCGCTGGTGCGGTCGCTCCGGCAGGCCGGTGTGGGACTCGCTGGACCTGGACAGCGTGGACTCCTCGAACGGACGACATCTGTGCCCCTCTAAGAGGGGACGGAGGGCAACGAGGTTGCACGGGTGGAGAGAGTGAAGAAGGTGAAGGGAGAGGCGAATGTGCCGTAACGCTAGCCAGGGAGGGCAACGGCCGTCCGACATACGCATGAAAATCACCCGGACGGCAGAGTTTCGGATCACCGTTTCACTCTCATTTTGACCTTTTGTCCCCTATTTCGGAGGTACTGACCGATGTCGCCCTCACGCGGTGCTCTTCTGACCGGTGCGGCGGTCACGGCTGCGGCCGCCGTCGCCCTCACCGTCGTCGTCCGGCCCGATGACTCCGACGACGCGCGCACGACCGGTACGGCGGCGTCACCGGCCCGCGCCACGCCTTCCGCCTCCCCTTCGCGCAGCTACCCGCTCTCCACGGAGCCCCGCACCATCCCCGCCGTACGCGAGCACGAGGCCGCCCGCGGGCCCGGCTGGGAGCCGGGCCGGAACAGCACGGTCGTCATAGCCGACGGCAGCGACGCCCTCGCGGACGAGGCCCAGCTGCTCGCCAAGGAGCTGAAGATCCGCTATCGGGGCGAGGTCGCAGCCCGCGCCGGTGATGTCGAGCTGGCCCTCGGCACCGCGGGGAAGGGCGCCCCCGAGTCGTACACGCTGAAGACCGGCGAAGGGCGCGTGACGATCAGCGGCCCCGACCAGGCGGGGGTCTTCTACGGGACCCGCACCCTGAAGCAGGCGCTGCGCACCGGAGGGGTCGTGCCCGAGGGGGAGATACGCGACCGGCCCGACCGCCCCCAGCGCGGCCTCAACCTCGACATCGCCCGCAAGCACTTCACGGCGGGCTGGATAGAGGACCGGATACGCGAGATGGCCGACCTGAAACTCAACCAGCTCGGCCTGCACTTCTCCGACGACCAGGCGTTCCGCATCGAGTCGGAATCGCACCCCGAAGTGGTGTCCGAGCAGCACCTCACCAAGGACGAGGTCCGCGGGATCCTGGCACTCGCGGCCCGCCTGCACGTCACGGTCGTTCCGGAGATCGACTCACCGGGACACCTGGGTGCCGTGATGCGGGCGCACCCGGACCTCCAGCTGCGCAACACCCAGGGCGTGGCCCGGCAGGGCGCCATCGACATCTCCGATCCCGCAGCGGCCCGCATCGTCGACGACCTGCTGCGTGAGTACGCCGAGCTGTTCCCCGGCGGCTGGTTCCACGTCGGCGCGGACGAGTACCAGGCGCTCACGGTGAGCAGCCCGCAGGCCTCCTACCCGCAGCTGGCCGCGGCCGCCCGCCAGAAGTACGGCGAGGGCGCCACCATCCAGGACCTGGCGGAGGGCTGGCTCAACGACCGCGCCGCGGTCGTCCGCGAGGCGGAGAAGACCCCCAAGGCGTGGAACGACGGCTTCTTCAGCGGCGGGAAGGTCACCGCGGACAAGGGCATCGAGGTCGAGTACTGGACCGGCAAGGAGATCGGCGCCCGCCCGCCCCTGGAGTACCTGGCCGAGGGCCGGAAGGTGGTCAACCTCAACGACGAGTTCCTCTACTACGTACTCGGTGAACCGAACCAGTTCACGTACCCGACGGGCCGTCGCATCTACGAACAGTGGACCCCGCTCGTCCTGCGCGGCACGGAGGCGGTGCCGGAGAAGTACTCCGGCCAGATCCTCGGCGGCCGGTTCGCGGTCTGGTGCGACCTCGCGAACTCCCAGACCCAGGACCAGGTCGCGGCCGGAATCCACCGGCCGCTCCAGGCAACGGCCCAGAAGCTCTGGGACCCGCGCAAGCCCGCGCTGAGCTGGGCGCAGTTCCAGGAGCTGGCCCAGGAGGTCGATGGCGAACGGGCCGGTGCGACGGGCTGAAGGGCGGGTCGCGGCCGGGGCGTCCCCGGGCCGGCCGCTTCCCGCATCCGTGCGGGAAGCGGCCGGGCAGGTGGGATCAGCCGGCCGCGTACACCGAGGTGCCCGCCGTGCGGCGGATCTCCGGCAGCGCCGAGTAGAGCGTGGCTCCCGGGCAGAGCGTGGCGTAGCCGTCGCGGTGACCCGAGACGGTGTTGAGCGTGGCCCGGTCGCCGGTCTTCCAGACGCCGGTGTCACCCGCGGCGGTGAGCGTCACCTTCGCTTCCGGGTCAACGCCGTGCAGGCCCAGTTTCCAGGCGGAGACATCGGCGATCGCCTGCTTGGCCTCGGCCGTCGGCGTGCCTCCGTTCTCGTAGTCACCGAGGAGGGAGACGCCGGAGGAGTAGCCGTTGAACCCGTAGGTGTGGGCCCCCCGCACGGGCTTGTCGGTACCGCCCGCGCGGCCCTCGAACACCGTTCCGCACTTGTCGACGAAGAAGTTGTAGCCGATGTCGCTCCAGCCGTTCGACTTCACGTGGTACGTGAGGATCGCCCGGATGATGGCGGGTGACTCGGCGCACTCGTAGCTGTTCGTGCCGGCCGTGTGGTGGACGAAGACCGCGTCGACCTTGGCCAGGTAGGAGGGCGGGTCGGTGACGAGCGTCTCGTCCGCGCCCCATGCGGCGCGGCTGACGATCTGCGGTGCGGGCGGAGTGACCGGACCCGTCGACCCGGTGGGGTCGGGCTTCGCGCTCGTCGACGCCGTCGGCCGCGCGTCCGGGATGCTGCTCGGCTCCGTCGTCGGGTTCTCGCTCGGGGTGGTGGGGCTCGGCTCGGCCGTCGGCTCCTGCGGTTCCTCCGTGGCGGGAGTGGTCGGGTCCGTCGGGTCCGGCTGGGCGGTCGGGGCCGTGGGTTCCGTCGTGGGTTTCGTCGTCGGGTCCTCGCCGGGGGCGGAGGTGCTCGGCTCGGCGCTCGGTTCCTGCGGCGCGTCGGAGGTGGCCGGAGACGTGGGCGTGGACGGCGGCTCGGTGACCGGTGCGTCCGTCGGCTCACTCGGCCCGCTCGGCCCGCTCGGCTCACTCGGCTGGGAGACGGTCGGCTCGGGTGTCGTGCTCGGAGCCGTGTCGCCGTCGGAGGCCGAAGGGCTCGGAGCGGGGGCGTCGGACTCCTTGGGCCGCGCCGACGGCTTCCCGTCGCCCTTCACGCTCCCCTTGCCCTGTCTCTTGACCGTCACGCCCGGATCGATCATGTCGAGCCGTAGCGCCTTCGGTACGGCTGTCTCCTCGCCGTCGGCCAGGACGCGTGCCTCGATGGCGTCAGACGGCCCGACCCACAGCGGCTCGGATGCACCGCGCACGCCGGAGTCCTTGCCCTCTGCCGACTCCGGTGCCCGGATGCCGAAGTCGAGGTCGCTCCAGTCCGTCCACGTGCCGTCGTCGGCGCCGCGGGTCCGAATCTGGGCTGTCCCCTCGAAGGCGTCGGTGCTGTCGTCCCAGGAGACGCCGACGAGTGAGAACGTCTGTGTCTCCGTGCGCGGAAGGGTCCGCTTCTTCTGGTCCTTGCCGTCCAGCGCGAGCGTATGAGCCTTCGCGGGACGGGAGTTGCTGATGGTTTCGGTGTTATCGGAGTCTCCGGTGGCGGCCACGGCCGTCACTCCGGTGGCTCCGACGACGACTGCTCCTGCCACCAGCCAGATCGTGCGTGGTGCTTTCCTCGCCCGCCGTGCGCGGGTGCCACTCGGACTCATGTTCATCCCTCGTCAAGCCGTGGATCGCGGTGGCCCTGCCGGACTTGCGGCGGGCCAGGCACCGGGCGGTTATACACCGCACGGATCTCGCGATGCGAGCGAGCGAATGAATAGGGTGAAACCGACCTGGGGCAGAGGTCAGTTGCCCTCGGTGGTGCGTGAGTTGACGGCGTTTACGACGCGTTCTTGAGGAGCGTGACGAAGGACGTCCAGGCCGGGGCCGTGACGGTGAGGACCGGGCCGTGGGGGACCTTGGAGTCGCGGACGGGGACGATGCCCACGAGGCCGCCGGCGACCTCGACGCAGTTCCCGCCGTCGCCGTTGCTGTAACTGCTCTTGCGCCAGACGGCCGTGCTCAAATCATTCCCGTTGCTTGCCATTTCGACCATCCTCAGCAGCATCCTCGATCAGAGCGAGGGACGCCTCTGGTGGCAGTGCGGCGGCCCTGAGCCGATCGTATGCCTTGCGGTAGCGCTTCACGAGGGCCGGATCGTCGATGGTGTCCCCGCTGTACTGCGCCTTTGAGTTGATCACCAACGTCGTCCGGCACGTCGGTGACGGGGCGCCCGTGACCGTCCGTCTGTTCTGCGCCGACGGCGGCCGTACGCGGCTCGAGGTCACCGACCCCGACCCGCGGGCCCTGCCCGTGCTGTGCCGGGCGGCCGACGGCGACGAGGCCGGCCGTGGCCTCGCGCTGCTCGACGGCCTGACCCTGCGCTGGGGTGTGGAGCAGGGACCCGGGGCCAAGACGGTGTGGTGCGAGCTGCCGGGGGGCGCCGGGGCGACGCCCGGTCCGGTCGATTCGCCGCGGATGTCCTTCGGCGTGATCGCGCGGTGAGCGCTGCTGTACAGTCCGGCCGCTCTACGGGCTCCACGGCCGTGACGAACGTAAAGGAACAGGTACGTGCGAAGTCGTTCCAGGTGTGCCGCGTTGGTTCTCTCGCTGTCGCTCCCCCTCGCCGCTTGCGGTGCGGAGGACGGGAAGGACCCGGAGGAGCGGCAGCCACCGAAGCGCACCTCTGCTCCCGCTCCCGCGCCCGAGTCCCCGGAGGACTTCCTCGCGCTTGCCGCGGAGGCGATGGCCGAGGAAGGCGCGTGGACGTTCTCCGTGAAGGGGGAGGAAGGGCTGACGCATCAGGGCCAGCGGAGTGCCGCGTCCTACCGGGCCACGGTCCGGCGCGCCATGGCGCCGCAGGCGCTGTACTCGCAGGGGGTCAGCATCAGCAGCAAGGGCGTGAAGAAGGACGAGGAGATCTACGTCGCGGACGGTACGGCCCACCTCCGGGACGGTGACGCGCCCTGGAAGGCGGCCCCCGCCTCGGATTCCGAGATGCGGAACAAGGTCGAGGACGCCGTCGCGGTCATCGAGGACTTCCGGACGTACGCGCGCGCCGCCACTGGCGACGGCGTGAAACCGGTCCTGGTGGACGGCGCGGTCGAACTCCGCGTCCGCAGCGGCGAGGAGAGGCTGGCGGCGGTCCGTGACCGGAGCTGGGTGAAGAAGGCGGTACGGGAGTTCGAGCCGACCGCCGAACAGCTCCGCGAGGCCGGCATCCCGGTGGACGAAGCCCAGGTCACGCTGTCCGGGCTGGAGGAGGTGCTCGTGCTGGACGCGACGACGTACCGGATCAGGAGCTATCGGTTCACGTTCGGTTTCCTCGTCCCGTACGGCGGACAGGACATCGCGTTCGATCAGGACGTCCGGCAGGAGAACCAGGGCGTGTTCGAGGGGGAGATCGAGATGCCGGCCGGTGTGCGCTGACCGGAGCGCAGTGACCTGAATTCGCCGCTCAGTGACGATTTTCAGCCACTCGGCGCAGTACGGGGCAGGGGGGGATGCCACGCGCCATGAGGGAGACGCTGATGAGCCTGCAGGAACGGATCGCCGAGGCCGACGAGCGGGGGCTGGCCGCGAGTGCGCTTGCCTGCCTCGAACGCTGTCTGCCGCCCGTCGCCGTAGGCGGCGGCGAATCCGAACCGCTGCGCCCGCTCTGGGCGAGCTGTGAGGACGGCCGTGACTGGGCCGGCCGCCTGGACACCGCCCGTGCGGCGACGGCGGACGTGGACGAAGAGGCCTCGCCCGTACCGGAGATGCTCCGCACCGCCCCGTCCGACTGGGCCGTCGAACCGCTGCGGGAGTGGGCGCGGACCTGTTCGCTGCTCTCGCTGGAGTTCCACCGCCGGTTCGACATGCCCGTCGGCGGAGGGGCGGCCGGGGACGGACCCCTCGTGGCGGGGGAACTCCGGCGCCAGGCCGAGATCCTGGAGGCCCTCGCGGAGGCTTCGGACCCGGAGAGCGGGGCGGGCGGTGCGAGCGGGCTGCGTGGCGCCCTGGAACGGTCGACCGAGGGCCGGCGCGTGCTGCGCGCGGTGATCTCGCGCCGGTCACGCGGCCGGTCCTGACCGAAGAGAGCCGGACGCGAGCCTGCGCCGTATGTGCGCCGTACTGCGCCGCCCAAAGGCCGGAGCCCCTCGGGTCAGGCCGAGGGGCTCCGGTGTCGGTGGCCGCGCGAGGCGCGGACCGGCGGGGTGTTACGGGGCCAGCACGTTCAGCCCGATCCGGACGCCCTTGGGGGCGCCCAGCTGGTACGTGCCGTAGTAGTAGCCGCTCGACGGCAGGATGCCCTTGCCCGCGATGTTGTCGAGCTGGAGCACGGTGCCGTTCTCGCTGTCCTCGCCGTCCGCGCCGAGGGCCATGTCCGCCCGGGTGTCACCCGTGAGGTCCGCCAGCGAGACGGACGAGCCGAGCCGGTCGTCGGTCTCCGTGACACCCGGGATGTCCGGGGTGTCCTGGCTGATCACGACGGCCCCGGAACTCGTGGGACCGCTGGCGGTTCCGCGCACCATGAGGGCGGCGCCGGCGTTGGTACGGGACGCGCCGGAGCGAGTCAGGTCCTCACCCGGGAGACCGGCGAGGATGTCGGCGTAACCGTCGAGGTCGACGTCACCGACCGAGACCGACCAGCCCAGGTTGTCGCCGCTCTCGCCGCCGCCGGGCACTCCGTAGGTGTCCTGGTGGTACAGCTTGCGGCCGGTCGAGGTGAGACCGGTCGAGGAGCCGAACACGACCGTGACCGCGCCGCCCTTGGCGGTGTGGCCGGACTCGCTGTTGTACGGCTGTCCGACCACGAGGTCGGTGGCGCCGTCGCCGTTCACGTCGCCCGTGGCGAGCGAGCGTCCGCCGGGCGCGGCGAGCACGCCGACCCGCTGGAGGCCCGTCGCGGAGCCCTTCAGCCACAGCAGGCGGCCCTTGCCGCCCGGGTCGCGGAAGCCGACCGCGACGTCCGTGTAGCCGTCCTTGTTGAAGTCGCCGGTGGCGGAGGTCGGGTAGCCGACGGCTCCGGTGTACGCGGTGGTGTTCAGGTAACCTGCCGTCGCCTTGCCGGACCTGCTGTCCCAGCTCCACCAGCGGCCGGGCTTGCCGGGAGCCACGGCGAAGACGTCGTCCATGCCGTCGGCGTTGAAGTCGCCCGCGGAGACGGCGTAACCGAGCTTCTCGCCGCCCACGCGGTAGGAGCTGGTGATCGCGTGGCCCTTGCCGGTGGTGAGACCGGGGCCGTACATCGCGACGACCGTGCCGTTGTCGGACTGGGAGATGTCCTCGCCCGGCGCACCGATGACCAGGTCCGCGTGGCCGTCGCCGTTCAGGTCGCCCCAGGCGTTGGAGTAACCGAAGTAGTCGTACGACTCGTTGCCACCGGGGACGCCGGGGCTGCCCTGGTCGATGATGCGCTTCGACGCGGCGTCGGGGCCGTTCTGGCTGCCCGGCACCACGGTGACCCGGCCGGCGTTGCCGGAGACCTTCGGGAGGCCGACGACGAGGTCGCTGATGCCGTCCCGGTTGAAGTCGGCCGTCGGGACGACCGAGTTGCGGCCCGCTCCGGCGGCGTACGCCCGGATCGCGGGCAGTTTGGCGTACAGGGTGGGGCCGGGGCACACCGTGGCGAATCCGTCGCGGTGACCGGAGATCGTCTTGAGCGTGGCCTGCGCGCCCTTCTTGTACACACCGGTGTCGGCGGCGGCCGTCAGGGTGACCGAGCCGGTCGGGCTCACGCCGTACTGGCCGAGCTTCCAGGCGGCAACGCGGGCGGCCGAGTTGAGGGCGGCCGGGGTGGGCTTGCCCGTCTCGAAGTTGCCCAGCACGGCTATGCCGGTGGAGTAGGAGTTGAAGCCGTACGTGTGCGCGCCGAGGACCGGCAGGTCGGCGCCGCCCTCACGGCCTTCGAAGATCTGACCGCACTTGTCGACGAGGAAGTTGTAACCGATGTCCTTCCAGCCGTCGTAACCGCTGCGCGGGGTGACGTGGTAGGCGTAGATGCCGCGGATGAGGGCGGCGGACTCGGCGCAGCTGTAGTCGTTCGAGCCCACCGTGTGGTGGACGAAGACGGCCTGGACCTTGTCGATGTACTCGGGGTCGCTGTAGTTCGTCGCGAGCGACTTGTCCGGGCCCCAGCCGGCGCGCAGCGTCATCGCGGGCCGGTTCACCGTGGACGGCGGCGCCGTCGGTACGGTCGGCGTGGGCGACGGGGTGTCGGTCGGGGTCGCGGGCGGCGAGGTGGTGTCCGTCGGCGTGGCGGTCGCCGTCTCGGTGGCCGTCTCGGTCGGTGTCGCGGTCTCCGAAGCGGTTTCGCTCGGCGTTTCGCTCGGCGTGGCGGTCGCCGTCTCGCTGTCCGTGGGCGTGGGCGTCACGGTCTCCTCGACGGCGAACGACGCGCTCTGCGCGTCGGCGCCCGGCGCCGCGGCCTCCTTGGCGGTGACGCCCGGGTCGACCAGTGACAGTTCGAGGCCCTTGGGCAGCCCGTCGGCGGCCGTGCCGTCCGCGCGGACGACCCGCGCCTCGACGGCGTCGGAGGGCCCGACCCACAGCGGCTCGGACATTCCGGGCAGCTTCGCCTCGTCGTCGTCGCGCTCCGCGCCGAGGTGCTGCTCCAGGTGCACCTCCAGCCAGCCGCTCCACTGCCCGGTCTCACGGCTGCGGGTGCGTACCTCCGCCTTGCCGTCGACCGTGGCCTCCGGGTCCGCCCAGACGACGCCGACCATCGAGAAGGGGTCGGTGTCGGTACGCGGCAGGGACCGCCTGGAATCCCCCGTGCCCTTGAGCGTCAGCTCGTGGACCGACGCCTTACGGGGCTTGGCCCCGTGGTCCTCGGGGGCGTCCGGATTGGCTATGGCGACAGTGACCGCCCCCGCACCCCCGAGCACGACCGCGCCAATGGTGAGCCAGGCGCGGCGCTTCAGGCTCATCGGTCTGTACGCATGCGAACTGCGCGGGCTCAAATGCCCCACCCCTCAATAGATTTCGAATACCCATAAGTTCAATGTGGCCTCGCCCGTCACACGAGCGCCCCGAAATCCCCAGCGGCCTCCGAGGATCAAACGTCACCCCGATCGCCATCGGGGTGACGTGAATCACAGGTGTGGCCGGAGGTGATCGGAGGGGTCAGGCCCGTCGGGGGAGAAAGCCGAGGACGGTTTGCCTACGGCGATCGCGGCTCGGCGCGGGCCGACTGCGAGGGCTGGTGCCGCCGGTGTGTGTCGCGGCCCCGGTGGTACTGCGCGCCGACAGGGCGGTGGCTGCCGGCGGCGCGACACCTCGGCGGTGGACGAGCCGTTGTTTCGCGTTCAACCTCAGTAGGATCCACTGGCTCGTCACCGCGGAACCGCAAGAGGCTCGCAGGGTGGCGCCGAACCGTGGGGGTTTCCAGGTCATGTCCGTTCCGCAACTGCGTTCGCCGGCAGGGCTCTCGTATGCCGCCGTGGTCCTGCTGGGCCTGTGTGCGCTGACCGACCTCTTCGACATCCTGTTCAGCCTCTCCGCGATGGCGCAGTCCGGCCTCGTCGCCAACCCGGGCCGCTTCGACGCGCTCCACGGAGCACTGCTGGGTATGCAGGGGTTCGCCTTCGTCGCCTGCGGGATCGTCTTCTGCGCCTGGTTGTGGCGGGTCCGGTTCAACGCGGAGGCCTTCCGCCCCGACGGCCACAAGCACAGCCGCCCGTGGATCTGGTGTGGTTGGTTCGTGCCGTTCGTCAGCTTCTGGTACCCGCGCCGCATCCTCGTGGACGTCTGGCGGGCCAGTGCCCCCGACCGGCCGGGCGCCACCGGAACGGGTCTCATCAATCTCTGGTGGGGCCTCTGGCTGGTCTGCCAGGCCGAGACGGCGGCACCCGAGATGGCGGAAAAGGACATGGGGACTTCCCTGTTCGATACCGCCGCCGCGTATTCGGTCGGCTTCTCGCTCCTCGACCTCATCGCCGCCTGCCTGGCGGCCGCGATGGTCCGCCGGATCACCTCGATGCAGTACGAGAAGGCGATGGCGGGGCCGGCGCGCAGCCCCGAGCCCGCGTAGGGGTCACCAACTGCCCGAGTGGAACCGTCGGGTGACCCGGACCGTCCGGGAGGAGGAGGCGTTCGCCCTGCCCGAACCGCCCCCACCTCGGCGGGAACGCGTGGCCGCGAGGCATGCGGCACCCGCCTCCACGGCGTCAGCGGCGGCACGGACGCCCGGAGACGGGCAATGGTTGTGTCGGCCGGATGGAATCGTCCTGATCCTGCTCATGAGAACGAACACAGCTCCGTCCGCGTGATGTTTCCGGGCTCCTCGTCGCTGGTTCAGTGTCGGTGATCGCCGGCACGGCGAGGGCAGGGGGAATCATGAGTGGGGACGAGCGGGCGGTCTTGCCAGGAGCCTTGACGATGCGCTCCTACACATCGGCGTTCGTCACCCGGCTCACCGAACGCAACCGGCTGCCCCTGGACTACTCCGTCGCCAGTCTCCGGCTCGTCGATCTCGTCGTCGACGGCCTGCGGCGCGACCAGCCCCGGCGGGACCGGGTCGACGGAATCCTGCTGGGCCTCGGCGCGTACACCGGCGAGGTGATCGTCCGCAGGGCCGGAGGTGTGTGGGTGGACTTCGACCCCGCGCAAAGGGAGTTGTTCCATCAGACCGTAGGCGTGCGTATGCCCGACGGGCGGGTGTGGAATCCGCTCGGCAAGGTCGTCAACCGCTTCGAGTCGGGTTCCGAGGAGTCGGTGCAGCGGCTGTATCTCTCGCTGCACGGCCGCTTGGCTCGGCGAAAGGCCGTATGCGGGTAGCGTGTTCGATTCCGCCGGACATATTCCTGTGACGTTTCTGTGTCTGGGGGCGCAGAACGGGAAGAGGGGCCGCTGTCCCCATGTGAGTAAGGGCACGGCGGGGCAGGTGCCGGAACGGGCTTTGATTAGGGAAGTGTTGGGCACGGGCGGGGAACAGCGCCGCAAGGAGCAGTACGACGCCGAGCTCGGCGATGCCGTCGAGCGGGCGCAGCAGGGGGACGAGGGGGCCTTCGCCATCGCGTACCGGCGGGTGCAGCCCGGCCTGCTGGGCTATGTGCGGGGGCTGGTGGGCGAGGACGCCGAGGACGTGACCTCGGAGGCATGGCTGGAGATAGCCCGTGACCTGGGGCGGTTTCGCGGCGATGGGGCAGGGTTTCGCGGCTGGACAGCGATGATCGCCCGCAACAGGGCGCTCGACCACCTCAGGAAGCAGAAGCGGCGGCCCCGCACCACCGTGATCGAGCAGGACGTCCTTCAGCTTCCCGGTGGACACGACACCGCGGCCGCGGCCCTGGAGTCGCTCTCCACCGAAGCCGCTCTGGAGATCATCGGCGCGCTGCCCCGTGAACAGGCCGAGGCCGTGCTGCTGCGGGTGGTGGTCGGTCTGGACGGCGCCGCGACGGCGCGCGTGCTCGGCAAGCGTGCGGGTGCCGTGCGCACGTCCGCGTACCGCGGACTCAAGAGACTGGCCGAGCAGTTGTCCCCGGGCGGGACGGGCGCTGTGACAAACAGGACGCGCCGCACGCTGAGGGATGAAGTATGAGAAACGAATCGCAGCGGCAGCCCGAAGCGCCGGAGACACCCGAACTCGCCGCGCTGCTCGCGGCGGCTCGGCGCACGGAGGCACCCGGCGCGGACGACGAGCTGCGCGCGACCGCGGCCTTCCGCGCGGCGCGGGACGGGGGAGCCCACGCCGTGCGGTCGCCCTGGTGGCGGCGGCGCGACGACTGGCGTCCGGTGAGGTCGTGGCGGGGGACGCGCCCGGTCCGGATGATGCTCGGCGGGTTCGTCGTGGCGGCGACGCTGGGCGGGGTCGCTGTGGCGGCCGGCAGCGGGGCGCTCCCGACTCCGTTCTCCCGGGGCAGCGAGAAGGGCGGGCCGACGGAGTCCACACACCCCACGGGCGGCACGTCGGCGACTCCCGACGGACATCGCTCCGCCGGGAGCGGGCCGACACCGGGCGATGACGGTAGGGGGAGGGCGGCGACGACCGAGCCGGGCTTCCTCCTGCCGTCCGAGAGGCCCGGGGGACCCGGGGGGCCTGGCGGACCCGGGGGCCCCGGCGGAAGGGCCGAGGCCGCGCTCTGCCGGGTGTACGTCAAGGACCGGGGCGAGGGGAAGGTGGCGGCCTCCACCGCCTTCACCCGTCTGCAGGAGGCCGCGGGCGAGGCGTCGGAGGCGGCAGTGACCGCTTACTGCGGCGTACTGCTCGGACGGCCGGCGCCGGGCTCGAAGGGCGCTCCGGACGAGCCGGGGGATCCGGACGGGAGCGGCAAGGCGAAGCAGGACGGTCCGGTGCCGCCGAACGGGACGGACGACGGTGCCTCGGCCGGAGCGTCCGGAGCGGCCGGAGCGTCCGGTGGCGGTGCAAGCGGTGCCGAGATCGGCGGCAGGAACGGCGCGGCCGCCGGCTGACCGGCGCGAACGGGCTCTACACGGAGCCGGGGCGCCGCGGCCGGAGGGCTTGGTCCCGGCGGCCGGGGCCGGCGTGTCACGGACAAGGGGATCGCCATCCTCGCCGCCCGATATCGCTACCGATCGCTGAGTGCGCGGTGGGTGCTGGGGCGCCCCTCCCCGTGCTGGACGAGGGGAGAGTCACATCGAGGTCTCCGCTGACGTGCGGCACCACCTGCCGGGCTGCGGGACGCACCGCTTACCTGGGCTGCAGCCCGGCCCGCTTGGAGCAGGTCCGGTCGTCGGCGGGCAGTTTGCCGGTGGCCAGGTACCGGTTGACCTTGGTGTCGACGCAGGCGTTCTCGTAGAGGCCGTAGACCGCGTGCCGGTTGGCGCCCTCGACGGTGATCAGCCTGGAGCTCGGCAGCAGCCCGTGCAGAGCAACGGCACCCTTGTGCGTGGTGCGCGGGTCGCCGGTGGCGGACACGATCAGCGCCTCGGCATCGTGCTTCACCCGGGTGGGCTGTTCGCGGGGCAGGTCCCAGAAGGCGCACGGGCCGATGTTGTTGTTCATCGCGCCGAAGCGCGGGTACGCGGCGCGGCTGCGCTGGATGTCCCGCCAGTAGACCTCGGGGTCGCGCGGGGCGGCCACGTCCCCGCAGATGACCGCGGTCTGCGCACTGCCCATGTGCGACTGGTCGCCGGTCGTCGCGAAGCGCAGCAGTCCGGCGAACTGCGGCGAGAGCTTGGTCGACTGCCCGGCCGCGGCCTTGTTCAGCACGGACACCTGCTCACCGAGGGACGCCCGGGAGGTGTCGGTGTCGCTGTCGAGCCCTGCGAGGAGGACGAACGGGACCTGGGTGTCATCGAGCCGGAAGGTGTCCGGTGCGGTGCCGACGGTCAGCGGGCCGCGTGCGGCCTGCCGGATGACGCGGTCGACGGTGGCGAGGACCTGGGCGCGGGTGCGGCCGAGGCCGTAGGTGTCGTGCCGCCGGGCCGCCCAGGTGGCCCAGTCGGCGAGCGCCTGCTCGTTCTCGCCGACTGCCTCCCGGAGCAGCCGGGGCCCGAACTCGCGCGGGTCGATGGCGCCGTCCAGGACCATGCGGTCGGTGCGACCGGGGAACATCTGGGTGTAGACAGTGCCCAGGTAGGTGCCGTACGAGTAGCCGAAGTAGGAGATCTTCTTCTCGCCGAGCGCGCCGCGGATCACGTCCATGTCGCGGGCCGTGTTGCGGGTGGTGACGTGCGGCAGCACATCGGCGTTGGTGGTACGGCACTTGGCGGCCAGGTCCTTGTGGAGGGCGACCTGGCGCTCGAAGCTCGCCCTGCCGAGCCCGGCGGAGAAGAGGTTGGTGCCGACGGGCCAGCCGCAGTCCAGCGGGGTGCTGCGGCCGACGAAGCGCGGGTCGAAGCCGACGATGTCGTAACGCGGTCCTGTCTTCTTCATCCACGCGTGGAATTCCGGCGGGGACTGGAGGGCGGTGTTGCCGGGACCGCCGTTGTTGAGCAGGATCGAGCCGATGCGGTGACGGGTGTCGGTGGCCTTCAGCCGGGATATCGCGACGGTGATCGTACGGCCCCGGGGCTTGGAATAGTCGAGCGGCACGGTGACGTCCACGCACTGCACGCCGGCCTTGTCCAGATCGCGCCCCATGGTGTCTTCCGGGCCCTTGGAGCAGCTGCCCCAGCCCAGGAGTTGGTCGTAGTAACGGTCGAGTCCGGCCCCGGACCTCGACGAGGCGGGGGGCGCCGTGGCCGTGGCGGCGGGAGCCGCGCCGAGGCAGGCGGCGAGGGCGAGGCCCAGAGCGGAGGCGCGGCGCGCGGAAGGGCCGGGGGTGATCACGAAGTCTCCTTGAGGTGCTGGGTGCTGCGGTCGGGAGTGCCACTCGTACGTGCCTCGTTCGCCGTGGGCGGGAACCGCCACCACGCCCGAGGGGACAGCCGACACCGCTGCGGAGCAGTCCGGTTGACGCCTGCCGAAGAGGGATCTCTGCACCCCGTTCCGCATATGTTTCACACCGTCAGACGCTACGCGGAGCACCGCCCCCACTCACTGCGGTTACCCCCCCCAACCTCGGTGGGGCCACCCGCCGTAGGTCAGGTGCGTCAGCAGGAGGTCGGGCTCGGGGCGGTTTCGGGCATCGAGGCGAATCGTCATTTCTCGCTCGACCTCGACGCCGGTCGGTGCCTGCGCCATGAGCGTCGTGGTCAGGGCGGTGATGAGACGGCCGCGCCAGGACCGCTGGGGCGACATCATGAATACGAGGGCTCCGTCGATCAGCTCGGTGTGGCGCGGGGCCTCGGGGAGGTGATCCAGGTCCTCCGCGAACCAGCCCTCCGCGCGGAGCGGGCGCATCCCGTCGGGCAGTGCGGTCATGCCCTCACGGGAGCGGCGGTGGCTGCGATGAGCCCGGCGCTCCGTGGAGCGCCGGCTGCCCACCGCGCCGCGCCACGAGAGACCGCCCGAGCCAAGACCGTCGAGGACCTCATCGCAGCGTGATCAACCGGCCACCCGACAGGCTCTGCGCAGCACGGTGCCGGGATAGAGCTCCCGTGCTGGGATGGTGCTGGGTGTCACCCGGCTTTTCTGCGGGCGGGAGAGCTCTGTACGTAACGTTCCGCTTCCATGGCTGGAGGCACAGCAAGGTCGCCAGCAACCGGGACGCGGGGGAGAGAACCCCGTCGAGGTTGTCGCTGACGTGCGACGTCACTTGCCGGGCTACACGATGGCCCAGTGCGTAAGCGCCGAGCGGACGGGGCCCGGAAGCTCGCATCGGGGGCGGCGCAGCGCATTGGTCCGGGGAGGATCGAGGGAACGCCCCGGATGCGTTGGCCACGCGTTGGCCACGGTTGGTCGTACAGAGGCCCCTGCTCTGAGTAGTGCCTGCTCGGAACGGAGGGGAGTGGGACGACGACCGGGGCCGCCACCCCCCACAGGAGAGGCCCCGGCCGTCTTCCACGAGGCCGTAGAACAGCCCCGTACTCATCTCAGCGTCATGGATGCGTTTTCTGTCACACCGCCTGACGTCAGCAAGCTGTTGCGTGTTGGACAAGTCATGGACGCGGCACCGGGCGAGCACGTAGCGTGCTGAATCGCGCAGAGTGGCGC
Organism: Streptomyces finlayi; assembly: GCF_014216315.1. Taxonomy (NCBI): domain Bacteria; kingdom Bacillati; phylum Actinomycetota; class Actinomycetes; order Kitasatosporales; family Streptomycetaceae; genus Streptomyces; species Streptomyces finlayi. The sequence goes on along the minus strand of NZ_CP045702.1, from coordinate 2,881,098 downwards.
AGCAGTGGTGACCAGCTGCGATTCATGACAGCAGGGCGGGTTGAGGGAGTGCTGGGGGACGACGCGGAGCTGACTGCCGCGGTGCTCGCGGCACAGGACGGGGACGAGGACGCCTTCCGTGCTGTGTACCGCGCTGTGCAGCCGAGGCTGTTGGGCTACATACGGACACTGGTCGGTGACCCGGACGCCGAGGACGTGGCGTCGGAGTCCTGGCTGCAGATAGCCCGGGATCTCGACCGGTTCAGCGGTGACGCCGACCGGTTCCGGGGGTGGGCGGCACGCGTCGCGCGCAACCGCTCCCTCGATCACCTGCGGATGCGCAGCAGGCGGCCCGCCATCGGTGGTGACGAAACCGAACTGACGGGCAAACCGGCTGAATCGGACACAGCGGGCGAGGCGATCGAGGCGCTGGCCACCGGCCGGACCATGGCACTCATCGCCCAGCTGCCGCAGGACCAGGCCGAAGCCGTCGTTCTCCGGGTCGTCGTCGGACTCGATGCGAAGAGCGCGGCGCAGACGCTCGGCAAGCGCCCCGGCGCCGTACGCACGGCGGCCCACCGGGGGCTGAAGAGGCTCGCGGAGCTGGTCGGCGTGGACCAGGGCCCGCAGGGCGGTCTTCCGGACGACGGACCGGCGGGCCCCGCCCCGGCCGGTACGGGACCGGGCTCCACCGATCCGGAACGCGCCATCACGGGGCAGGGCGGAGAGCTCGGAGCTGTACCCTCGCAGCGCCCGGCTCGCAACGGTGTGGCTCCCACAGGTGTCACCCACGGTGTGACGCATTCGCGTCCGTGGACGCAGAAGGACATGTGATGGCCGACGAGCGGTACGAATGGCTCGACAAGGAAGCGGCGGAGCACCTGCTCCGTGGTGAGCCGGTCGAGCCGGCCGACGATCGCGCCCGCAGCGATGCCCTGAGGCTCACCGCCGCACTGGAAGCGGCCAGGAACCTGCCGTCGGCCGTCGGTGAACTCCCCGGTGAGAACACCGCGCTCGCCGCGTTCCGCCAGGCGGCCCACGCCCGGCAGCGCAGCGGTGCCGGTGCGCGGCGGGCTATGCCGAAGGGTCTGGAGACCAAGGCGGGGCAGCAGCCCGTGGCGTGGCAGGACAGGCTTCCGTCCGTACTGATCGGGGGCGGTCGCCGGCCCGTCGCGCGTCGGCCGCGCTGGAGCCGTCCCGTCCGCTACGGCCTCGTGCTCTCGCTCGCGGGCTGCGCGATCGGCGGAGTGGCGGTGGCCTCGGGTGCCGGGATCTTCCCCGGACCGTTCGGGGGCCAGGAGTCACCGCTCCCGGCGGCCTCCGTGTCGTCCGCTGCCTCCCCGGAGGAGCTGGCCTCCGGACTGCCGTCGGACCGGGGGTCCTCCCGCACCCCACCCGGCAAGGACCCGACTCCCGGTACGCCGGGCCCGTCCGAGGACTCCTCGACGGGAAGCGGTCACAGCAGCCGCGACAGCGTCGGTGGCCCCACCGAAGGCCCGGGTGCCGGTGACAGCGATCCGGAGGGGTCCGGGAGTACGTCCCACCGCCCGGGCGGGGCCGACGGGAACCACGCGTCCCAGGGCCCGGGAATTGGCTCCGGCGAGGTGTACGAGAAGGCCGTCCAGGCGTGCCGGGAGTACCGTGCGGGCACGCTCGACCGGGCAGCCAAGCGCCGGCTCGTCGAAATGGCCAAGAGCGAGAAGAACCTGGACCGGTTCTGCGCCCGCCTCGACGGCGAGGACGACAGGAACGGCGGCTCCGGACAGGGCGCACCCGATTCCGGCGCACCCGATTCCGGCGCACCCAATGCCGGCGCACCCGATCCGGGTGTACCCGATCCGGGTGTACCGGATGCTGCTCCGGGCTCCGATGACGGAAGCGGAAGCGGCGGCAGCAGCAGCGGCGGCGGCCAACAGGGGGAGGACGGCTCGGGCTCGCTCCCGTCGGTCTCCTTCCGCACGGCCGAGCCGTCCCCCGACGCGTCGCCCGATGTCTCCGCCGGGGTGAGCGCGGGCACCGGCGCGGGCACCTGGTCCGCTCCGGCGGCGTCCGCCACCACTGCGCCCTCTGCCCGCTGAGGCCTGTCTCCCGTCCTGTCTGCCGTCCCGTTTCCCCTCCCGTTTCCCCTCCCGTTCACCCTTCCGGGCGACTGCCCGGACCCCAGGTGTGACACTTTTGGGCTCCCGGGCGCAGTACTGAGTGAGCCGACTGGTCATCGGCCGCGCAATGAGCCGGGGTTCCCCCCGTACCTTCGGCTCAGCGCACCTGGCGCGGGCGGGACACGTTCCCCCGGTCCCGCCCGCGCCCCTTATTCACCACGCGGAATTCACCACGCGGACGTCCCGCGCTCTTCCCGCTCACCAGTAGATGACGACCTTGTCGCCGTTCTTCACCTGGGCGAAGAGCGAGGCGATCTTCCCCTCTTCCCGGACGTTCACGCAGCCGTGGGAAGCGCCGTTGTAGCCGCTGGCCGCGAAGTCCGGCGAGTAGTGGACCGCCTGCCCGCCACTGAAGAACATCGCGTACGGCATCGGGGTGTCGTAGAGCGTCGAGACGTGATGACGGGACTTCCAGTACACGGAGAACGTGCCCTCGCGGGTCGGCGTGTACTGCGAGCCGAACCGCACGTCCATGGACGACAGGACCCGGCCGTCGATCATCCACGACAGGGTCCGGCTGTTCTTGCTGATGCACAGGACACGGCCCGTCATACAGCGCTTGTCCGGCTCGGCCGCGACCCGCTCTGTGGGCGGGGTCAGTTCGGCGGCCGTCGGTTTCCGCGTCATTCCGAGGAGCTTCTGCCAGGTGACGGTGTCGGTCCCGCCCGTGCGGGGAAGGCCCCGCTTGCCCTGGAAGGACTGCACGGCGGTGACGGTGACGGACCCGTAGTAGCCCGTGGGGCTGCGGTCGAAGTGACCGATCTGTCGAAGCCGGGCCTGGAGCTCCCGTATTTGCGCGCCCTGAGAACCCGTCGACATCAGGACCCGGGGCTTCGGAGGCGCCTCGGTGCTCTCGGCCGGTGCCGGTGAGGGAGAAGCCTCCGGCGGGATCGTGGCCGGGGTGGCGGCAGGGCTGCTGGCGCCGCCCCCCGGGTTCGCGCCGCCCCCCGGGTTCGCGCCGCCCCCCGGGTTCGCGCCGCCCCCCGGGTTCGCGCCGCCCCCCGGGTTCGCGCCGCCCCCTGGTTTCCCATCGGCGGTGGGGCTGTCCGTCGCCGGGGGAGCCACCCGCTGGGCCCCGCCCTCTTCCTCCGGCGCACAGCCCGCGGCGAGGAGGGTGACGGTGAGCATCCCGGCGGCGACCGTCGCGGTCGTACGCGCTCGGCCGGCGGTGGTCCGTGGTGCGAACACCGTGGTGCTCGCCCCGCCCTGCGTGGCGCGTACTCCGCCGCCCTTCGCGTTCCCGATGGTGCGCATGATCGCTGCCCCCCTGGGCTCGTCCACTGCTCCGGTACTGCTCCGGTACTGCTCCGGTACTGCTCCGGTACTGCTCAGGTGTCTCCTTGGACGGATTCCCGCCCTGCCCGGTTGCCGAATCCTGCGCATGATGGAAAGCGTCGGTCCGGCCCCCGTGGCCGGTCCTGTGAGCAAGGCCCCAGCCGGTGGCCCTCCGCAGCCCGGCAGGCCGCCGCTAAAGTCCCTCGCGAACCTCGATATCGCTGGCCGGTATGCACGGGAGGCACCGCACATGACACGTGAGTCCGAGTCGGGACTGCCCATCGAGCCGGTCTACGGACCGGAGGCCCTCGACGGCTGGGACCCGGCCCAGAAGCTGGGCGCGCCGGGAGCCTACCCCTTCACTCGTGGTGTCTACCCCAGCATGTACACCGGCCGGCCGTGGACCATGCGGCAGTACGCGGGCTTCGGCACGGCCACCGAGTCGAACGCCCGCTACAAGCAGCTCATCGCCAACGGCACGATGGGTCTGTCCGTCGCCTTCGACCTGCCCACGCAGATGGGGCACGACTCCGACGCGCCCCTGGCGTCCGGAGAGGTCGGCAAGGTCGGCGTCGCGATCGACTCGATCGATGACATGCGGGTGCTGTTCGGCGGGATTCCGCTGGACGAGGTGTCGACGTCGATGACGATCAACGCCCCCGCCGCGCTGATGCTCCTGATGTACCAGCTGGTCGCGGAGGAGCAGGGAGTCCCGGCGGACCGGCTCACCGGCACGATCCAGAACGACGTGCTGAAGGAGTACATCGCCCGGGGCACCTACATCTTCCCGCCGAAGCCTTCCCTGCGGCTGATCGCCGACATCTTCAAGTACTGCCGGGCCGAGATCCCGAAGTGGAACACGATCTCCATCTCCGGCTACCACATGGCGGAGGCCGGTGCCTCGCCCGCGCAGGAGATCGCGTTCACCCTGGCCGACGGCATCGAGTACGTGCGTACCGCCGTCGCGGCCGGCATGGACGTCGACGAGTTCGCGCCCCGGCTCTCCTTCTTCTTCGTCGCCCGGACGACGATCCTCGAGGAGGTCGCCAAGTTCCGGGCCGCCCGCCGGATCTGGGCGCAGGTGATGAGGGAGGAGTTCGGCGCGAAGAACCCCAAGTCGCTGATGCTGCGCTTCCACACCCAGACCGCGGGCGTCCAGCTCACCGCCCAGCAGCCCGAGGTCAACCTGGTGCGCGTCGCCGTGCAGGGCCTGGCCGCTGTCCTCGGTGGCACCCAGTCGCTGCACACCAACTCCTTCGACGAGGCGATCGCCCTCCCGACCGACAAGTCCGCCCGCCTCGCCCTGCGTACGCAGCAGGTCCTGGCGTACGAGACGGACGTCACCGCCACCGTGGACCCGTTCGCCGGTTCGTATGTCGTCGAGAAGATGACCGATGACGTCGAATCCGCGGCGTTGGACCTGATGCGCAGGGTCGAGGACATGGGCGGTGCCGTCAACGCGATCGAGCGCGGCTTCCAGAAGAACGAGATCGAGCGCAGCGCCTACCGGGTCGCGCTGGAGACGGACAGCGCGGAGCGCGTGGTCGTCGGCGTCAACCGCTTCCAGCTCGACGAGGAGGAACCGTACGAGCCACTGCGCGTGGACCCGGCGATCGAGGCCCAGCAGGCGGCCCGCCTGGCGAAGCTGCGCGCCGAACGCGACCAGGGCGCGGTGGACGCGGCGCTGGCGGAACTGAAGAAGGCGGCGGAGAGCGACGCGGGCACAGCCAACGTCCTCTACCCGATGAAGGACGCGTTGAAGGCGCGGGCGACGGTGGGCGAGGTCTGCAACGCGCTGCGGGAGGTCTGGGGGACGTACGTCCCCACGGACGCGTTCTGAACGGGTTGCCTTGAGCCGGGTTGCCTTGAGACGGGCTGCCGCGCGAGGGGCGCCTCCCGAGGGGTTCCCGGCGGCGGCGACCGAGACGCCGAACACCCGCTGAAACCCCTGGACGCGGTGTCGTACCCCCGTGCGACACTCCGTTCATGCTGGGTGTCACCGATCTTCCGACCTATCTCGCCGGCCTGTTGCTGATCATTCTTCTGCCGGGGCCGAATTCGCTGTACGTGCTGTCCGTCGCCGCCCGCCGTGGCGTACGGACCGGTTATGTGGCCGCGGCCGGGGTCTGGACCGGCGATGCCGTGCTGATGACCCTGTCGGCGCTGGGTGCCGCCTCCCTGCTCCAGACGACCCCGGTGCTGTTCGCCGTCGTGAAGTACGCGGGTGCGGGCTATCTGACCTGGCTGGCCATCGGGATGCTGAGGGCCGCCGTCTCCATGTGGCGGGAGCGGCACCGACGGGTGGAGGAGCTGACGGCGGATCCGGACGCGCCGGTGGCGGCCTCGGTGGAGCGGCCCTACCGCCGTGCCCTGGTCGTCAGCCTTCTCAACCCGAAGGCGATCCTGTTCCTGATCTCGTTCTTCGTGCAGTTCGTTTCAGAGTCCAACCCGGTCGCGGGGTTCGTGACTCTAGGCGTACTCCTCCAGATGGCAAGCGTGTTGTACCTGTCTGCGCTCATCTTCGGCGGGTCTCGTCTGGCTGCTGTGTTCCGTCGTCGGAGGACGCTCAGCGCAGGGGCCACCTCGGCCGCCGGGGTGCTCTTCCTGGGGTTCGCCGTCAAGCTGTCTCTGGCAAGCGCGTAGGGGGTTGGCATGTCTCACCTTGACGACACTGCGGCCCTGTTCGCCCGCATGAGCCTCCAGGAGCAGCAAGAGGCACTACGAGCCCTCGGCCTGCCCGAGAAGCTCCCGAAGGAGCCCCAGGACCCCCCCAAGGTCACCCCGTTCTCTGCCCTTGCCAGCACCCCGGGCAGGCGGAAGCGGCAGCCACTCACAGTGAAGGCCGTGAGTAGCCCCGAGAGCCCTTCAGATGCGGCCCGTTGAAGCAGTGAAGCGGGTCCGGCTCAGCCTCCTCCGGGCCGGTTTCCAGTTCCGGAAACTCGAACCCCTTGCCCCTCTGGAGTGCGCCCGGAAGCATCGGGCCCAACACCCGACGACGAGGGGGCAGGCCGTGAAGCTGACACGACTGGTGAGCACTTGTGATGAGGGGGAGTGCCCAACCTTGTTTTCCACTGACCGGGGAACGCTGGTAGTTCAGGGGGACCGCGTGTCTGACCACGGGAAGCAGATTCCAGCTCACGAAACCATGGTGGAAATCCCCATCGAGCTCATCCGAAAGGCCATTCGTGACAACCTCATCTAAGACACTGGGGGACTGGTTCAAAGACTTCGATCGGGAAGCCTTTCGATTGGAAACGCTGGACGATTACAGCAAATCCGGTGGCGTGGACGCCTATCGTGCATTCCTGGCCGGCGAACCCCAGTCGGAGGAATTCAAGATGGCTGGATGGGTGACGACGGTCGGTAACGCAGTCCAGGCGGGAAAGCGGATCTATCGCGTACACGTCCTCGCCCGCCCGCTGACCGACTACCTGAGGTTCGAACTCTCTTGGGGATACCGTCGCAACATGGCGGCTGGGGAAGAGTTCTTCATCCTGGATACGACCAACGAGGAAAACCCGATCCCGGGCGCGCCGGATTTTTGGCTGTTCGGGGAAAAGGTCATCGGAGCCATGAACTACGACTCCGAGGGCAAGTATCTGGGTGTCGATTTCCTTGAAGAAGACCACCTGTCAACGTTCCTGGCGTACAGGGACACGGCTATGGCTCAGGCTGTGCCGTTCACTGAATGGTGGGCGAAGTACGGCGAGTGAACAGATCTAGCCTCGGGTCAGCGCTGCGGGAGCTGCGAGAGACTTCCGGACTGGAAGCGAAAGCGGTAGCCCGTGGCGCTGCTATGTCTCGATCCAAGCTCTCCAAGATTGAGAACGGGAACACAGCTCCGAGCGTTACAGACGTTGACTGCATCCTCACGGCCATAGGCGTTTCGGATGAGGTCAAGGCTGAGTACATGGCGGCGGCCAGGGAAGCAGCCACGGAAGTCACGGCTTGGCGGCTGATTCGCCGCCTGGGCTACAGCCGTAAACAGCAGCAGGTGCAGGCCCTCGAATCGCAAACAACACTGCTGCGACTGTTCCAGCCCTCGCTCATTCCCGGCCTACTCCAGACCCCCGAATACGTGCGGGCAGTTTTCGCCCGAAGGAACCTGACAGAGGACCAGCTAGAGCGAACCATCGGTGCGAGGCTGGCGCGACAAAGTGTCCTGTACTCGGAAGGTAAGTCCTTCCGCTTCATCATCACGGAATCGGTCCTCCGGTGGCGCATTGTTCCGCCCCTGGTGATGGTGGGACAGTTGGATCGGTTGATTTCTGTCTCTCGGCTACCCAATGTGGATGTGCGAATCGTTGCACTGTCGGCCCGACAACTCGATTTTCCAGGACATTCGTTCTCCATCAAGGATGACCGGACAGTCACGGTCGAAATGATCCATGCTGAAACCGTGGTAACCGACCCCAGGGACGTTGCCCTGTACGTATCCAAGTTCGAACGATTTAACAAGATCGCCGTTTCCGGAGACCACATGCGATCGCTGGTCGAAGGGATTCGTGACGAGCTTTTGCGCGAACAGGAAACTGACTAGAGGCTGCCCCGATCCCCGGTAGACCATGGCTTCTCATCGGGAAGCCAAGCCGGGGAGGCCCTAACAGTGATCGGTGCAAAGGCAACCACGTCACCGACTGATTCCCCGCCGCTGCCTCCTGTCGACCTTCACCCCGTCGAAGGATGCATGACCTGTGCTGCGCTCGCTATTTCCCGTGAGATGGCCCGGGAAGCGGGCGTGGCTCAGGCTGAGGCGGGCGTGAATCGGGAGATCAGCAATCACCCCCACTACTTCGTGGGAAAGGGCCGCAGACTCCCGCCCACGGCCGTGTGGGGGGTGGCAGTGTGACCGAACGTCGCACGTACCAGGACCCTCTCTGTCAGCCTTGGGTGAGACGTTCCGCTTCGGCGGGTTAGCCTGAGAGGGCACGACAGGAGAACCACGCCTCATGACCAGCACCAAGCCCGCCGGATCCGACCCGGCTCCCAGGCCGAAGCGCCGTTCGTTCAGTCCGGAGTACAAACTGCGGATCGTCGCCGAGTACGACGGCGCGCCCAGGAACGAGAAGGGTGCGGTCCTGCGCCGCGAACGGCTCTACCACTCGCACGTCAAGGAATGGCGGGCCGCGCGGGATGCCGGTGCCCTGGAAAACCTGGTCGACCGCCGGACCGGCCCGGCCCGTGTGAAGAAGTCCGCCACGGAGGTGGAGAACGAGAAGCTGCGGCAGCAGGTGGAGCGGCTGCAGAAGGACCTGGCCCGGAACAAGGCCGCACTCGAGGTGATGGGAAAAGCTTCCGCGCTCTTGGAAATGATCTCCGAGAGCGCGGACTGAATCCTGCCGCCGGCCCTGTCGTGGACGAGGCGTTCACCGGCGTCGAGGCTCAGCTGGGCATCACGGCGGCCTGTCGGCTGACCGGGCGCTCTCGGGCCACCCACTACCGCCGGCTGCGGCCGGTACCACCGCGCAGAGCACGTGTCCCGCAGGTGCAGCCGTCGGCCCTGACAGCCGAAGAGCGTGCGGCCGTAGTGGAGTTGATGAACAGCGAGGAGTACGCCGAGCTTGCGCCCGCGCAGATCTGGGCGCGTGAGCTGGACGCGGGGCGCTATCACTGCTCGGTCTCGACGATGTACCGGATCCTGCGCGAGCGGGGGCAGTCCGGCGAGCGCCGGCGGCAGGCCACCCATCCCGCCAAGGCGGTGCCCGAGCTGGTCGCCACCGCGCCGTCGCAGGTGTTCACCTGGGACATCACCAAGGCGGCCGGACCGCTCAAGGGCGTCTGGTATCACGCGTACGTGATCATCGACATCTTCAGCCGGTACATCGTCGGCCACACCGTCGAGCGGGCCGAATCCGCGGTGCGTGCCGAGGAGCTGATCCGCGAGACGATCACCCGCAACGGCATCGTGCCCGAGACGGTGCACGCGGACCGCGGCACCTCGATGACGAGCAAGAAGGTCTCCCAGCTGCTGATCGACCTGGGTGTGACGCGGTCGCACTCGAGGCCGAAGGTCTCCAACGACAACCCCTACAGCGAGGCCCAGTTCAAGACCACGAAGTACATGTCGGACTATCCCGAACGGTTCGACTCGCTGACCCACGCCCGCGAGTGGTTCGACGCCTTCATCGCGTACTACAACCACGAGCACCGGCATTCCGGCATCGGCTGGCACACACCCGCCTCCGTCCACTTCGGGACCGCCGAGGAAGTCCGCGACCAGCGCGCGGTCACCCTCGCCGAGGCATACGCCCGCCACCCCGAACGCTTCGGCCGCCGCCCCCGACCACCCGAGATACCCCAGACGGCCTGGATCAACGACCCGGCCAAGCGCCGCGAACCCGCACCACAAACCCCATAGCGATACGACCGTCTCACTGGACTTGAAATCTTCCGGGAACCCCCGGTCGTCCTCGGGCCGCTCGATGACTGGCTGTATGAAGCCCATCCGGTCAAGGGGTGCGCGAAGTGCGCTGACGCGGTCAGGTGGATCGAGAAGGCGAAGAAGGCTGGCGACGCGCGCGCTCGCTTCGAGGCAGCCCGTGAAGTCCGGAACCACCCGCACAAGGGCCAGGGGTGACTACTGCCCCAGAGAGGCCCAAGACAGCGGCCAAGGAGCGCAGGAAGGGCCGCAGGGGCGGCCGTACGGGCTATGGCGACTCTGGTCAACTCCCCTCCATCGTCGAGTGGTTGATTGATAACGCCACCATCTGTGGGGCGTGCTTTGGCCACCGCACCGTGTGGTGCCCCGATTGTGCTGGCTTCAAGGGCTGCTCGACGTGCGAAGGCCGGAAGAAGGTCCGGTGTCCCGAGTGCGCGGCCGGAAAGCTCGACGGCTTCGAGTGGTGAGCCGCAAGCTATGGAACGGATGGACAGTGAGCACGGACGCCGTGGGGCCCCTCTGCGGGTGGCTCATCGCGATCGAGTATTTGAACGCCGCAGACGGCTGACGCCGGGAACGATCGAGCTCCCGACCGATCAGGTCGGCGAGCTGCATCTTGATCTTCACCCCAGGGAAGCACTCCGCGTGCGGAAGGCGGGGCGAGGGCCTTGACTGTCACGGACAGGATGTAACGACGGCGGAGGACATGCAATGCCGGGAATTATTGAGAAGTGGTCCGCTCTGGACTACGCGCTCAGAACGGTAAGGCTGATCAACGCGGATCAGTTTTGGACAGATTCGCTGAGTCGTGAGGACTTGACCGGGGAAGAAATCGGGGAGCTTGCCCAGTTCGCCAACTCTGAGATCCTGGACCCGTGGCTCCACCTCTCCGATGGTGAAGTAGTGAAGCCCGTTCAAGATTTTGTCGCCACTCGGACAGAAGTTGCCCTGCGAACGATCAGCCGTATCTCACTGGAGCGAGTGAATCCAATCGAACAATTGCCGTCATCCGTTGGGGCGCTCGTTGAAGACCGTCACCGGGAAGCTGAGGTTTTGACGGATAAGATCAAGAGCCTGCAAGGGGGCAACTGGCAACCGGGTGACCTCACTCCATCAAATGTGTGCCACCTCCTAATTGTCGCTTCGGCTACCGCCGCATCGCTTGACAGGTATGACCTAGCCGCCTATATCCTGACCTTGCATGCAAGCCTCGGGTGTGACGGATTCTAAGAATCACCACAGACCCTCCGAGCCATCTTCTGCCCGTGCATCTCTTGATCTAAGTGCATGATCGCCCCTCGAAAGGTGGGGCCGACCTTGACGAGGATCGGCTCTTTTGCGTCGCACACGCACATGTCGAGGGCGCGGCCGAGGCCGTCTTTCCCTTTCGAGGCCCGTCCGCTTGTCGCTCCCCCTGTGGCAAAGGGGCGGGCTTCTTCATGTTGCCTCCGGAGACACAAAAAGGCCCCCGCACCCCTTTTGGGGGCGGGGGCATAAGCGCAGCCGACCTAGCTGGCAGCGGCCTTTACGACCTGAGCCGAAGTGGCCTGCGTTTTCTTCGTATTCTTCCGGGGTGTCATTCATATTGAACCCCCTTACCGTTTACCTGCCACTATTCTCCCACTTGCGGGATGGGTCCGCATGTGGGGAAAGGACGTCCGTAAAGCTTGGACCTCCCCTCTCTAGCCAGTTGAACGGCTCTGAGCGGCGCCGTAGCCGCCGAAATGAAAGAGCAGGGCCCCTCGCGGGCCTAACGGGCTGACAGTGGCCTTCGTGGGCCGCTCTGCTGCCTAGGTTGGTTGAAATTTCGTGGGTGGCTGCCGCCGGCCTCGAATAGCAGGGAGTGGAGAGAAGGCCGCGAGAAAGCGGCCTGGCCTCCTATGTAATCAGTCGCCCCTCGGCTCTATAGGCCTCGGTCACGGCTGACTAAGAAGGCTCCGGCCGTAAGAGCCGGAGCGAGCAAGGTTCTACTACTGATGCTAAGCCGCCCTGGCTCGACCGCCAGGGCGTTGCAATGCTGCTTGTGCTACCTGGCCGCCGTTACTCGGCCAGGGCATGAAGTGAACGGAAGTGAGCTTCGACAGAGCAGCGCCCGTATGGGGCGCTGCGGCTTAAGGGAGTAACTACTCCTGGCCTCGATCGGCCAGGGCATGGCTGCGGAGCGGAGCGGAGCAGCTAGGGGCCCCTGAGGGGGCCTTACTAAGGCCATAAGTCGCCGAGGGCCCGTTCAGGCCGCCTCGGCCAGCCTGGCGCCATCGTCGGACCGCCTAGGCGTCCCTGGCGGGCGTACGCCCGGCAGGAGTCGGAACGTCGTCCTTGCTCCGCGCTTACTGCCCACGGTCACAACCTCCAGCCATCCGGCGTCGGTTAGGGCCATAACGCCGCGCTCGGTATAGCGGCGCAGATTCCCCGCCCGGTCGCGTACGCCGACAGCATCGGCAAGCGAGCGCCACGGGATGGTCACCTCGGCCTGGTCGCCGCATAGGCGCGCTAGCTGCCTCGCTACGGCCTGACCACTGCGCGGCACCCATAGGGCCGCCTCGGCGTACCAGCGGGCCGCCTGACCGTCAGGGGGAGCCGTCTCGGCAGCGAGGGCGTACCCGCGCTTACGGAGCTTCGCCCTACGCGCCTCTATGGCGTCCGCGTACTGGTGCAGGAAGTTCACTAACAGGTTCCCCCTCCGAAATGTGCTGGCTCAGCGCTCCCGTATTGGCGGGGAGCGCTGAGTGGGATCTAGCAATTGGGTTTTAACGCGGCCGGGGTGGCGGAAGCAAGGAAAGGCGTTTAAACGGTTCTCTTTGACTTCGCCAGGGAGTGGCGATGCAAGGTTCCTTAGGTACTGGCGCCCGGCGCATGGTCTCGGCGCTGGCAGGGGGCATATGCGTGTTGTAACCGTTATCCAGGATCAGGACGGTAACCGGAGAGTCGTTGCCGATGTCGTTTACCCCTCCGAGAGTTGAAAACAGAAATGCCCCCTCCTTCCGGAGAGGGCATTTCTGTTTGGCTGAGTGTGCTGGTATCGCTAACTCCAGTTGTTGCCCATTTTGATCAGTCGCTTTTTGACGTCATGCGGAATGGTCAATTTACCCAACAGTTCCCCATCGTCCTGTTTTCCAAGTTCGAAAGTTATTCCGGCGCTCAATAGATCTTTTTCCATTGCCTCTACGCCGCCGGTCTTCCAGTGTTGGCTGTAGGTCATGCCGGTGCTTTCGTAGACCCACCTGTCTTTCGTAGAATCCGGGTCGATCTTCATCAAGTCGTTCATGAGAGCATCTAGCGTGCCCTCTGCCTTCTCTCGAATGAACCCGGACTTATCGAACCTCCCCCCAGGCTCCAGCCCGGACATGTAGTAGGCGATGGACTCTTCCAGTCGCTTCCGCTCGCGCCTATTCTCGTCGCCTCGGGCGTACTCGCGGCGGATCACCTCGAAATCCCCCAGGGCCTGAAAGACGGCTTGCGACAGAGCCGAATACACATGCTCAGGGTCCGGTGTCACGAATCCTGGCCTCCGGCACTCGGGGCATCGCAGGTACCGATACTCTTTCACTTCGCCGGTAGAAAGCGTTCTGTAGCTGTTCGATTCGTTGACGTTTCTACCGCACTGGTGCTTCATGACGCCGAGGAACCTGGTGGGGCGGCGGTTCTTCTCATGGTGGCGCTTGTTCTTGGAGCGAAGGGAAAGCGCTGCTTGTACGTTCTCGAACTCTTCATCAGTAAGGATCGGTTGATCCGTGACCCTGATTTCCTGGCCTTTCTTGTCTAGCACCGGCGTAGATTTGTAGGTGGCCGCTTTCGTTCCTCCCTCAGTGCGAATCCCCTTAACGGCGGGATTCCTAAGGGTCCTGAGAATCTGCTGATTGTTCCACTTCCCGTTGCTGTAGGTTGCAACCTTAGCCCTGTCTAGAACCTTAGCGATTCGGTTTGCCGGAACCCCGCGCATTGCAGCGTGGTACATATAGCGCACTGCTCGCGCTTGCTTAGGGTCTTGTACTAGGCGGAGTTTCCCGCCCACCCTGCCAGTCTTGTAGCCATATGACGGCTTACCGATACGCCATTGATCTTGCTGCTTGGTGTATTCCCAGTGGGATGAAACACGGGTTTTTGTGTTGGCGGCTTCGATCTCTGCAACTGCCGCGACGAATGTCACCATTGCTTGAGCCATGGGAGATGACAGGTCCAGCGTGTCATTGAGAGAAATGAGGTTTTTCCCAAACTTCTCACACCACTTGATGACTTCGTGCAGGTCAGAGATACGCCTGATGAATCGGTCCAGCTTCCAGAACAGGATAATGTCAAATTCTGGTATGCGGTTGTTGAGCCAGTCCCCGAGTTCCTTGCGCTCCCAAGGTGCTTTTTTGGTTGCAGACACTCCGAGGTCCCTGGCCACGCCGACAACCCTGACGCCCTCTCGGATGGCATGGCGACGAAGGTCAAGTTCCTGCCGCGCTGGGCTGGTGGCAATGGCCATGAGTTAGATCGGGTCGGGTGTCAGTGTGTGGAGCACGATGGTGCGGGTGACGCGCCGGGTTCCGGGGTCGGTTGAGCTGCGGGTTTGGTAGCTGAGATGGGGGCGTTTCGTGGTGCGGGGCGTGGTGCGGGTGGGGCGGTCTCGGATGTGCATGCCGGGGAGGTCGGCTATGAGGAAGTGCAGGGCCTTCGCGAGCTGGTCAGGGGGAAAAAGCCGTCCTGAGGGAGCTTTTGACGGCGTCCAGGACGGGCGGGAAGCTGATGCGGGCGGGGTCGATGCCCGCGATCACGGCGGCCCTGGCGATCAGGGTGCGCAGGGCCTGGTAGACGCAGAGTAGCGCCCACAGTTCTTGTCGTACTCCCTCGGGTTTGCCCGAGCGCAGGATGCCGCCACTTTGCCGCAGGTCGACCTTGAGCAGTTTGAAGAGCACTTCCACCGACCAGCGTTCGGCGTAGTTGCGGGCCAGCTCCAAAGCGGGCGCGTGCTCAGGGTCCAGCAGGGTGGTGATGAGGCAGAAGACCTCGCTGATTCCGCCGTCGTCGGCGACGGAGTACTCGATGACTCGTACCGTGACCCGCTGCGACTTCCGCTCGCCGCGCAGTTCGGACAGGTACGTGCCGTCGGCCAGCCGTTTCTTGACGGGCAGGGTGAAGGAAGCCGAGACGCGCCACAGCAGTTGTGCGCCCGTCGCGGCGGCAGCCCGGTACAGGCCGAACGAGGGGAAGCCGCGGTCGGCCAGCAGCAGCATGCCGGGCGCCAACCGGTCCAACAGGCGGGTGAACAGGGTGCGTTCACCGACCGCGATGGAGTCGAAGGCCGCCCCGGTCAGGGCCAGCGTGCCGCACTCGGCCAGCGCCACCAGGCGGACCTGCGGCCGGCTTCCACCGGCCGGAACCGCGAACGCCGCCTCGTTCCGCTTCCCCGAGGGCACATCGAAGACCGTGCCGTCCACCGCCATCAACCGCAGCCCCCGCCAGAACGCCTCCGGGGTGCGCTCATCGGCCACCGGGGCTGCGACCTCGTCGAACAGGTTCCGCAACGGCGCCTCACCCAACCGGTAACGGGCCAGCGAGATCGCCCCGTCACTGGGCACCCGGTATTCGCCCCAGCCGCCCCGCGACCACCGCAGCCCCTCCAGCAGGCCCCGCAGGGTGCGCACGTACCCCTTGCCCGGCTCCAACCACAACGCCAGCGACAAATACATCATCAACTTCGCCGGCAACGACCGCGTTCGCTCCTCACGCGCCCCCGCCTCATCGATCGCCGCCCGCACGGCCTCCTCCGGGAACACCGCCGCCAGCAACCCGATCGACACGTCATCCGTCAGCCGCCCCGCGGCCACACCCTCAATCCGCTCCACCCCAAGATCATCGCACCCCGGGCAGCTAACTCAGGACCATTGGGGCTGGTGGTGTCCTCCGTGAGGATCGACAGTCGCACTGAGAGGAGTCCTCGGGGCGCGTCCTCCGGTAGTGCCTGGCTCTTGTCTTGGAGTTCGGCCAGCTCGGCCAGTTCCTCAGGAGTCCACTCGGGAGCGGTCTTCGTGGCGGTCATGGGCGTGAGCCTACAGACGGTTGGAGTTTGGAACGTTCTTCGTGCAGTTCGTCGATCCGGGCTACGCCTACCCCGCCCTGTCGTTCCTGCTCCTCGGCCGGTCCTCCGCGGACCTCGGTGGTGCCAGGCCTTACCGCCCCCGACGTGCAGACAGCCGCGTGCTCGGCGAGGGCGGCCCGGGGATGTGGGTCACGGTGGCTTCGTGGGCGGCCCAGCTCCAGTGACCGATGGGCTGTCGTGCGAGTCCCGCCGTCACCGTGTGAGTAGTCCATGACCGGAACCGTAGAAGCTAGAGGCTCAAGTGCACTTGAGGTCCAGGGGTTCAGGGTGCCCGAGTAATGCGTCGGCAGGGGTGCCGCCGCCCGGTGTCATACCGGCGTCGCCCAGAGTTCATCCTCTGTCGCATCAACGGCCACCCGGTCCTCGGCGCCCTTCATTAGCTTGGGCGGCTACATGATCGAAGGCGAGGGCCGGCGTGCCGAAACTGTCCGTTGTCGTACCGCTCCACAATGTCGCCCCGTACGCCGACACCACCCTGGGAAGTCTGGCCCGCAACACGGATACGGATGTCGAGTTCCTGCTGGTCGACGACTGCTCCACGGACGCGACACCAGCCGTGATCGACCGCTGGGCCGCGCGGCTCCCGCAGGCCAGGGTCATCAGACACGACACGAACGTCGGCATCGCGGCCGCGCGCAACAGCGGGATCGAGGCCGCGAGCGGTGAGTACCTCACCTTCCTCGACGGCGACGACTGGTACGCCCCGGGCCATCTGGCCCAACTGCTGCGTGCCGCCGAGGAACTCGACGTCGACTTCGTCCGCAACGACCACGTCCAGTCGACGGACACCACCCGTGTCATCCGCCGCGCCCCCGCCCGGATCCGGGACGAGGCGATCGACCCGCGGGCCGGGATCGCGTACCCCGACATGGAGACGATGGTCGACTACCCCTTCGTCTGGGCCGGGCTGTACCACCGCCGGCTCTTCGAGGACGGCGCCATGCGCTTCGACGCGGAACTGCGCACCGCCGAGGACCGCCTGTGGACCTGGCGGCTGCATCTGAAGGCGCGGAGCTACGCGGCCCTGGGCCTCTACGGGATCTTCTACCGGCGCGGAGTGACCACCTCCCTGACCCAGATCAAGGACTCCCGTCAGCTGGACTTCTTCCCCGCCTACGACACCCTGCTCCGGGAGCTCTTGGAGGACCGGGACGCGGACCTGCTGCTGCCCAAGGCGGTCCGTACGTACTGCGCGCTGATCGCCTTCCACGGCGAGCGGTCCACCGACTACGAGTCCGCGACCGCGCGCCGGCTGAGACTCGCCTCGACCGGCGCCCTGCACCGCATGCCCCAGCAGGTGCTGGACGACACCCTGAACACGATGGACACCAAGCGCAGCACAGTGCTCCGGCGCCTGCGTGACAAGCAGAAGGCCGTCTGACCCATGCCCACGCGCACCCAGATCTTCCAGGTGTCGACCCTGTACGGGGCCGCCACTCTCGCCGCCGCGCTCGACGCGGGACAGTTCGGACCACCGTCGGACAGCCGCCGCATCCTGCTGGTGTGCAACAACGCCTCGGTCCCGGAGACGAGTCCCGGCCTGGACGAGATGCGTGGTTACGACCGCATCGCCGCCCGCTTCGACACCGTCATCAGCTGGAACGAGGCGATCCGCCCGTACCACCCGAACGGCTGGGGACCGCGTGCCGAGGAGACGGTGCTCTGGCAGCGTGCCTTCCGGCTGGCCTGGGGCCTGGGCGAAGGGCCCGTCGAACTGGCCCTGGAATCCATCCAGGTCAACCCGGCCCGCGCGCTCGCGGCGATCTTCTCCGAGAGCCCCCTGCACGTGTACGCGGACGGCCTCATGAGCTACGGGCCGACCCGCAACAAGCTGCCGGTCTCCCTGGGCTGCCGCATCCGCCGCGTCCTGCACCTCGACCTGGTCCCCGGGCTCAGGCCGATGCTGCTCTCCGAATTCGACGTGGAGCCCGAACTCGTCCCCGCCGACGCCATGCGCAAGGTCCTCGGTGAGATCGCCGGGTCCGCGGACGGCGAGCGGCAGCTCACCGAGGTGGTGGCCCAGGCACCCACCGCCGTACTCCTGGGCCAGTATCTCGCCGCCCTCGGCATCCTCACCGCCGAGGAGGAGGAGGACCTGCACATCCGGATGCTGCGGGGCGCGGCCCGCGCCGGTCACACCTCGGTCCTCTTCAAACCGCACCCCACCGCCCCCGCCCGCTACTCCGAGGCGCTGGACGCCGCGGCGGCCCAGGCCGGGGTCCGGCTCACCACGATGAACACCCCGCTGCTGGCCGAGACGCTCTTCGAGCGCTGCGCGCCCACGCTCGTCGTCGGCTGCTTCTCCACCGCGATGCTCACGGCCGCGGCGTACTACGGCATTCCCGTCGCCCGCGTCGGCACCGGCCCGCTGCTGGACCGTCTCACGCCTTACGAGAACAGCAACCGCGTGCCGCTGACGATCGTCGACCACCTCGTGCCCGATCTGGAACTGCACGCGGCGGACGGGGTGCCCGCCCTGCCCGACACCGCACCGGACACCCTGGCCCCGCTGGTCCGTACCGTCGGCTACTGCATGCAGTCCCGCCTCCATCCCCGGCTGCGCGCCGAGGCCGAGGCCTGGCTGCGGGAGCGGCTGGACAGCAGCACGCAGCACTACTTCAAGCGCCGCCGCCTCGGAAAGCTGTCGCTGCCCGGCGGCAGTGTCCAGGGCGCAGCGGTCCTCCTGCGCAGGACAGCCCGGCGCACCCGTGCGGGCCTGGGCTTCTGAGGACGTCGATGTCATCCACCGTTCCCCTGACCACCGTGCCCCAGGAAGCCCCGGCTCCGGCCGGGCCGCCCGCGCGTGAACACCGGTACGACGTCGACCTGATCCGGCTGCTGGCCTCCGTGGGAGTGATCCTCTGCCATTCCGGCTCGGCGTTCCTGGACTCCGTGGGGCGTACGGCCGCGGGCGGCCCGGGCGTGTACTGGGCCGGGATCACCGGCGACTCCGCCAGCCGGTTCGCCGTGCCGGTCTTCTTCGCGATCGCCGGCTGGGTGATCCTGGTCGGCGCCCCGCCGAAGGACGGCAGGCGGCTGCGGCAGCGGATCGTGCGCATCCTCGTGCCGCTCGGCGCCTGGACGGCCGTCTACCTCGCCTGGGGCAGATGGCGCGGCACGAACGACGGGCCGGTCAGCGCACTGGCGCGGGACGCGCTGTTCGGCTCGGTCAGGCCCGCGTTCCACCTCTGGTACCTGTACGCGTACGTGCCGGTCATCCTGCTGCTGGCGTTCGTCGTCATGGTGAAGTCCGGGAAGCGGCCGTGGGGCCTCGGCGCCACCCTCCTCGGTCTCGGGCTTGCCCCGGTGCTCCTCGGTGACGTGGGCCGGCTGACGGGCTGGGACATGCCCCGGCTCGGCTGGACGTTCGCCCCGTACCAGCTCGTGTACGCGGTGGCGGGCGCGCTGCTGGTGGCCCTCCCGGCCGGCGCGACGGGCCGGTGGCGCACCCCGTGGGTGCTGCTCGCGGCAGCCGGATTCGGGGGCGTGCTCTGGTACCAGCACGACATCCACTACGCGATCCCGTACGGCAGCCTGTTCGTCGCCCTGTTCACGGGAGGTGTGCTGCTCTCGCTGCACCGGCTGCGGATTCCCGAGCGGCTGCGCCCGCGGCTGGTCCGGCTGGGCAACGCCTCGTTCGGCGCGTATCTGGTCCATCTGCTGGTGCTCACCGCGCTCTCGCGGTGGTTCGTCTCCGATGAGCTGGGAACGGCCGCGGCAGCGGCCTCTCTCATCGGGCTGGTCGCGGCGACCACACTGCTGTCGTTCGGCGCGGCCCTGCTCTGGGGCCGCCTGGGTCTGACCCGCCTGCTGGGCTGAGACGCGGACGGGCGCCGGGGCCGGGACGCACGCGAGCCCGGCCCGGACCCACGGAAGCCGGGCCCGCGTTCCGAAGCGGGCCCGGCTTCCGCACGTTCAGCGCCGGACGGTCCGTCCCAGCCGGCGTGCGCGTCCCGCCGCCCGGCGCAGGACCGGGTTACGGGAGAGGGCGGCGAGCCTGCCGGGCAGGCCACCTGGCAGCCCGAGCGTCGTCAGCCTGCGGCGGGGGAAGAGCCCCTGTTCGGCGGGGGTGATGCCGTCCGCGAGATACCCGGTGGCGGCGGGCCGCAGCCCGGCCTGGACGCGGGGCTGCATCACGAACCCGAGCGCGGTGACGAGCCGGTCCGGGTCGCGGGGCGCCCGGGTGAGCCCGGTCTCCAGGTCCGCCAGCAGCGTATGGGCGAGGACCAGGGGGACACGGTCGGCGTGCTCGAACGGGGTGAGCCGTTCCAGTACCTCGCGCGGGCCCGCGCTCGCCACGTCGAGGCCGTACAACTGCCGTGCTGCGAAGAGCGCGGCGGAGAAGCAGCCGACGACGAGCGCGGGCCGCACCTGCTCGAACAGCGTCTCGGCGAGCGGGGCGGCACCGGGCGCCCACGGTTCCAGCACGGTCAGTTCCGCGCCCAGCCGTTCGGCCTCCGCCCTGAGCTGACCAGGTGCTTCGGCGGGCGCCATGGGATGCGGTACGAGAACGAGGCTGCGGTGCCCCCGCTCGACGGCGCCGCGCAGCATCCTCAGACACAGTTCCGCCTCGGCCTCCGGGCCGGTGCCGGGGAGCCCTGCGAGGTGCTCGCCGAGAAGGAGGGCGGGAGCGCGGTAGGGCACCCGCGGTGCGGGAGAGGCCGCGCCGACCTTCCGGAGGACCGCGCGGTACGCGCCGTCCGGAATCACCTCGGCCGCCACACCGAACTCCGTCAGCAGCAACGGCTTCACACCCGGGACCAGACCGAGGTGCAGAAGGCGGCGCACCCGCGTGCCCAGCAGGGGATCGAGCTTGCTGCCGGCGGGTCCGTAGCCCGCCAGCCCGTCCTCGTACACATGAACAGGTGTGCCCAGGAAGATCCCGGTGACGGCGGTGGTCTGTGAGGCCCCGACCGATTCGACGGTCAACTCCACGTCGTCGTCGCTCAGGTCCCACAGCCGGCGCAGATGGCGCTCCCACATCGGGGCGTCGCCCGGCCGGGGCGACCAGCCCGACGGATGGAACGGCGCGATCGCCGCGTTCCAGGAACGCACCTCGTCGAAGCGGTCGCGGAGTGCGTCGAAGCCCGGCAGTTCGTCCAGCGAGGGGCTGACCTCGGGCTCGGCGGCCGTGTTGCTGACGAGAAGGATCCGCCGGCGGACGGGGCGGAAGCAGCCCGCGTCGAGGGCGGCGGCCAGCGTCGCCGCACCATGCAGGGTGGACGCGCAGAAGATCTGAGTCGTCATGCCGCCGTACCCGCGCCCGTGGTGGGACGGCGGCGCAGCCGCCGCAGACGGGAGGCCCTGTCGATGCCCATGGAGTCGATCGTCTCCTCCAGTATGTCCTGCGGCATTCGGCGCAGTGCGGCGGCGCTCATCGAGCGCAGTGTTCGTGCCACACCGGGTTCAAGTCTCGACATGGTGCTCAGATGATGGGAGATGATCGCGCAGTAGGTGCGTACCGCTTTCGGAAGAAGCGTTTCCGCCTCCCGGTCCTGCGCGGTTTCCTCGATGACCTGGTCGAAGGCGCGAATGAAATCCAGCTGGCGCATATCCCCGGTCTGTGTGAGGGAGTTGGCGACACCGCGCCGGTAGAAGATCCCGAGCAGGCCGACGGCCGCGAAGGATTCCGCCTCCCGGTGCAGTCGCCAGATCCACGGCCGGTCCTCGGCGGTCCGCAGCCCCGCCGTGAAGTGGATCAGACCCCGGTCGACCAGGCGGCGGTGGTAGACCCCGGCCCAGGCGTACGGATAGTCGACGGACGTCGTGCGGCCGGCCGGGAGGATGGCCTCGCGCGGGCTCATCGGGACGTCCCGCAGACCGTGCGGGACCCGGCGCAGGGAACGCGACTTGCCGTCGCACCGGACATGGTCGGTGCGCAGGAAGTCGCAGTTCAGACGGTCCATGGCGGCGACCAGGCCGGAACAGTGACCGGGGGCGAGCCAGTCGTCGCCGTCGAGGAAGGTGACGTACTGACCCCTCGACGCGTCGAGACCGGTGTTCCGGGCCGTCGCCAGCCCCTCGTTCCGCTCGTGCCGTCTCAGCACGACCCCGGGGATCTCGTCCCGTGCACGGCGCAGGATGTCCGCGGTCCCGTCGGTCGAACAGTCGTCGACGAGAACGAACTCGAAGTCCTCCCTGGCATTGGCCCGCAGGCTTCTGAGCGTGTCGGGCGCGTATGTCTGCACGTTGAAGAACGGCACGATGACGGAGAGCTTAACCACCCGCATCACGCTAGGGCCGACCCCGGCATTTGCCCTGTCCCCGGCAAGGATACCGAGTGAACGGAGAATGTCGGAATGATGAACCAGGTTGCTTCCGAAGGTATTTGAGGCCCGGAACGGCGCATTCCCGAGTGGATTCGCCAACAGTCGGTGGGCTGTTAACCATCTGTTGCCACCACGTTGGGCCACTCCTTGGAATGCCTTCCTAACTTCTAGGACGTGCCCCCACGTACCAGCAATACGGCTGAAGAGGCCGTTACCGCCTCCGACGGCAGCACGGCGCTCCGCGTAGCCGTGCTCGCCGACTCCGACACCCGGTGGAAATGGGGCGCGCTCACCGCGCGCCGCCTCACCACCGGCACCGACGCGTCGCTCGAACACGAACGGCCCGTCGAGGTCAGCGGACTGCTGCTGCGCGGCCGGGCCACGCCCACGCCCCGGCAGCTCGCCGAGGTCGGCGACGTGGGCATCGAGGCCGCTCGCGTACGTGAGGTCACGGCGGTCGAGTTCCTGCACACCGTGCGGGACGAGGGCTACGACCTCGTGATCCTCGCCCTCGTCGGCGGCGCCGTCCAGGCGATGCTGCACGGACTCGCCGCACTGGAGCTGCCCCGCAGGCCCGTGATCGTCACCGGGTACGTGGGCGTCGTCTACGAGAAGCTCGCGGACGGACTCCTCCTGAGGCACGGCGCGGACGTCGTCCTCGCCAACTCCCGGCACGACGCGGAGCGTTTCCGCGCGGTGTACGAGGGCGTGGGCGCCGACGCCTCGGCCGTCACCGAGGCCGCCCTGCCGTTCCTCGGCGGAACGCCGCACCGGCCGGAGGAGGGGCGCGACACGGTCGTGTTCGCCGCCCAGCCCTCCGTACCGGCATCCCGCGCCGACCGCACGTACCTGCTGCGCAGGCTCGTCGAGCACGCCCGGCTGCATCCCCGCCGCGAGGTACTGCTGAAGCTGCGCTCCAAGCCGGGCGAGCACACCACGCACATCGAGGAGCTGCCCTACCAGCGGCTGGCGGAGAAGCTCCCGGGCGGACTGCCGCCCAACTTCCGGCTGGTGTACGGGCACATGGGCGAGGTCCTGGACCGCACCGACCTGCTGGTCACCGTCTCCTCGACCGCCGCGCTCGAATCCCTGCACCGACGCATCCCGACCGCGGTCCTCTCCGACCTCGGCGTCCGCGAGACCCTCGGCAACCACCACTTCATCGGTTCCGGACTCCTCACGTCCTGGGACCGGCTGGACGGCGGCTTCCGGCCCCGGCCCGACGAGGAGTGGCTCGCCGGCCAGGGCGTCGCCGCCGACGGTACGTACGCCAAGGCGTACGACACCGCCCGGTCCGTGGTCACCGGCCTGCTGAAGCGGGAGCAACTCCCGCCCCTGGCCCCCTACTACACGCCCGCCACCGCTCCCGGATACCTCCCCGGCATCCTCGCCCGCCACCACCTGGGCCCCGACGGCATCCCGTTGCCGGGCGCCGTGACAACCCGGGAGACCGGCGGGGTCAGGGGAGCGGTGCGCGAAACCGTACGCAACGCGGCACGCGGGGCCTACCGGCAGGGCGTCCAGCGCGTCGCCCCCGTGATCCGCCGGATGGGCGAGCTGTGACCGGGCGGCCCGACAGCGGGCGACCCGCGAACTCCCCTGCCGATAACACCACTTCAGGAGCCTCCATGACGCCGAAGCCGACGCGCACACCGCCCCCGGCCGTGCTCGCTGTGATCCCCGCACGCGGTGGTTCCAAGGGCGTCCCCGCCAAGAACCTCGCCCAGGTGGGCGGCGTCCCCCTGGTGGCCCGCGCCGTCCGCGCGTGCCTCGGCTCCACCGAGGTCACCGACGTCGTCGTCACCACGGACGACCCGGCCATCGCGGAAGCGGCCACGGAAGCGGCGGCCGCACTCGGCGAAGCCGCCCGGCTCCACTGCGTACAGCGCCCCCCGGCCATCGCCGGGGACACCGCGACCAGCGAGGCCGCCGTCCTGCACGCCCTCGACACGTACGAGGAGCTGCCGGGCCGGACCGCGGACGTGGTGCTCCTGGTGCAGTGCACCAGCCCCTTCGTCACCCGCGAGGACATCGACGGCGTCGCCGCCGCGGTCGCCCGCGAGGGCGCCGACACGGCCGTCACCGTCGCCCCCTTCCACGGCTTCGTGTGGCGCGACGGCCACGCGGTGGAGGACGACACGTACGGCGTCAACCACGACAAGGCCGTACGCCCCCGCCGCCAGGACCGCCCCCAGGACCTGCTGGAGACCGGCGCCGCGTACGCCATGGCCGTACCGGGCTTCCGTACCCACCGCCACCGCTTCTTCGGCCACACCGCGCTGGTGCGCACCGACCCGGCCCGGGTCCTGGAGATCGACGACCCGCACGACCTGGCCCGCGCCCGCGCCCTCGCGCCGCTCCTGGACCCGTCACCGCTGCCGACCCGCGAGGACATCGACGCGGTCGTCCTGGACTTCGACGGTACGCAGACCGACGACCGGGTGCTCATCGACTCCGACGGCCGGGAAACGGTCGCCGTCCACCGGGGCGACGGGCTGGGCATCGCGGCCATGCGCAAGGCGGGCCTGCCGCTGCTGATCCTCTCCACGGAACAGAACCCGGTCGTCGCCGCGCGCGCCCGCAAGCTCCAGATCCCCGTCCTGCACGGCATCGACCGCAAGGACGAGGCACTCAAGCGGTGGTGCGAGGAGCAGTCCATCGCCCCCGAGCGCGTCCTCTACGTCGGCAACGACGTCAACGACCTGCCCTGCTTCGGCCTGGCGGGCTGGCCCGTCGCCGTCGCCAGCGCCCACGACTCGGTACGCGCCGCGGCGCGCGCCGTCACGACCAGCCCCGGCGGCTTCGGCGCCATCCGCGAGATCGCGGCCTGGCTCCTCGGCCCCACCCTCACCTCCACCTCCCCCGTCTCCACCCCCACCAAGTAAGGAACGCACCACCATGAGCAACGCCTCTCGTCTGCGCACGCTCGGCACCCGCACCGCGGGCCCCGGCCGCCCCGTCTACATCACCGGTGAGATCGGGATCAACCACAACGGTGACCTCGACAACGCCCTCGCGCTGATCGACGTGGCCGCCGAAGCCGGCTGCGACGCCGTCAAGTTCCAGAAGCGCACCCCGGAGATCTGCACCCCGCGCGACCAGTGGGACATCGAGCGCGACACCCCCTGGGGCCGGATGACGTACATCGACTACCGCCACCGCGTCGAGTTCGGCGAGGACGAGTACCGCACGATCGCCGAGCACTGCGCCAAGCGCGGCATCGACTGGTTCGCCTCCCCGTGGGACACCGAGGCCGTCGCCTTCCTCGAGAAGTTCGACGTCCCGGCCCACAAGGTGGCCTCCGCCTCCCTCACCGACGACGAGCTGCTGCGCGCCCTGCGCGCGACCGGCCGCACGGTCATCCTCTCCACCGGCATGTCGACCCCGCGTCAGATCCGCCACGCGGTGGAGGTCCTGGGCTCGGACAACATCCTGCTCTGCCACGCCACCTCGACGTACCCGGCGAAGGCGGAGGAGCTCAACCTCCGCGTCATCAACACCCTCCAGCAGGAGTACCCCAACGTCCCGATCGGCTACAGCGGCCACGAGACGGGCCTCCAGACCACGCTGGCCGCCGTGGCGCTCGGCGCCGCGTTCGTCGAGCGCCACATCACGCTCGACCGCGCCATGTGGGGCTCCGACCAGGCCGCGTCCGTCGAGCCGCAGGGCCTGACCCGCCTCGTCCGCGACATCCGCACCATCGAGGCCTCCCTCGGCGACGGCGTCAAGAAGGTGTACGAGTCGGAGCTCGGCCCGATGAAGAAGCTCCGCCGCGTCACGGGCGTCGTCGCCGAGAGCGACACGGCCGCCGAGCCGGTCGCGGTCTGAGCGCCGACCGGTGAACCTCGCCTTCGTCGAGAGCCCGGTCCAGCTCCTGAACGTCCTGGAGTGGACCCATGCAAGGGGAGGACCTGACGCGACCACCACCACGGTCGTCGTCCTCCCCCCGGTCGACCCGATGTCGCGCGGTCAGCTGCGCCGGATGGCGGAGCTGGCCCGCGACGAGGGCGTCACCGTCCGATGGCAGGAGGCGCGCGGC
This sequence comes from Streptomyces finlayi, assembly GCF_014216315.1. Taxonomy (NCBI): domain Bacteria; kingdom Bacillati; phylum Actinomycetota; class Actinomycetes; order Kitasatosporales; family Streptomycetaceae; genus Streptomyces; species Streptomyces finlayi. The sequence goes on along the minus strand of NZ_CP045702.1, from coordinate 2,854,916 downwards.
GACGCCGGCGCACCTCTGAAGACGCTCCGTGCCCTGGCGGGCCTCGTCCGCCGGGCCGAGCACGTCGTCATCGGCGACCCGTTCTCCCGCTACGTGCAGCTCCTCCTCACGATGGTCCGTGCCCGGCGCCTCACGGTGGTCGACGACGGCACGGCCACCATGGAGTTCGTGGCCCAGCTGGCCCGGGGCGAACGCCTCGTGCGCTGGCACCGCAGGGGTGGAGCCAAGGGCCCGCGCGAACTGGTGCTGGCCCCGGTCACGGCCGCCGCCCGCCGCCGCTTCACCCCTTCGGCGACCCACATGGTCGAGGTGTTCACCGCGATGCCGGTCGAGGCTCCGCCCGGCATCGTGGTGACCCCGAACGAGTTCGCCTGGACCCGTGCGCGCTTCGGCCCGCCCCTGATCACCAAGGGCGCCGACCTGGTCGGCACCTCCCTGGTCGAGACGGGTGTGATCGACCCGGTCCCGTATCAGGAGGCGGTCCTCGCCCTGGCCCGTACCCACGGCGCCACCCGCTACTTCGCGCACCGCCGGGAGTCCGCGGAGAAGCTCCACGCCCTGGAGGCCGCCACCGGCCTGGAGATCGTCCGCCCGGACCTCCCGCTGGAGCTCATCGCCCGCCGCGGCCCCATCGGCCACACGGTCCTGAGTTTCCCGTCCACGGTGGTCCACACCCTGCCGCTGGCCCTGGTGGGCACCGGAGTGAAGGTAGCGGTCTGCGACATCGCCCCGGAATGGCTCCGGGACTCCGCGTCCCCGCGCGCCCAGGGCTTCCTGAGCGGCGTCACGGAGACGGCCAGGGACGTCCAGCGCCTGGCCCCGTGGCGGGTCACTTCCACGGCGGTGGGGGAGGCATGAGAGCAGGGGGGTCAGCTGGGGGGCTCCAGCATGCGATGCCTTGCTGTCGGTCAGCCAGACCGGCCCGACGGGCACGACCGCGGAGTCGTACACGTACAACGAGACGGGCCAGACCATCACTCGCGGCGTATGGAAGGCGGAGGGGGAGCGCAGGTGGGACGGTGCCGCATGAGCGAGGCTTCTACTCGGTGGTCCGGCCGTGAGGGCGGCGCGGAGAAGTCCGCTCCGGGCGCAGGGGCGCGGTCGTATCATGAGTCGTGGCAGACAGTGACCGGCGTCAGCGGGGAGGTCCTCATCATGAGCGCAGCGGAATCCAGGCATCCGATCTATCCGCCGGTCCGGCCGCGACTGACCGTCGAGGAACTGCTGGCCGCGAAGAACACCCAGCCGATCACCTCGCTCGATGATCTGAAGGCGGACACATTCGAGTCCGACGAGGAGCTCGAGGAGTTCCTGGCCTTCATCTACGCCGAGCGTCGGCGCGACGTCGCCTGAGCCGCCGCCATGCAACCGGTCATCCTCGACACGGACGTCGCTTCCCTCATCCATAAGGGCAAGCTCACCGGCCCACTGGCCACCCGCTTGATCGGCCGCAAGCCGCTGATCACCTTCGCCCGAGCTTGCCGACTGGCTCTCCGGGATACCTGTCCTGCCTGGTGACGAAGCTGTTGCCGCGACCTGGGGCAAGCTGTCCGCCGCAGGTAGGAAGGCGGGCAAGCCGCAGCCGGTCAACGACATGTGGATCGCCGCATGCTGTCTCACGTATGACCTGCCGCTGGCGACGTTGAATCTCAAGGACTACGAGTACTACAAAGACGAGCACGACTTGCGCATTCTCGGCGAGGAGTAGCCGAGGGGCAGAACGCCCGAGGGGTCAAGATTGACGGACGAGCTTACCCACCCCCATCTCACGCCACACGCCGCCGAGCCACTTTTTGTTCCTCTATGCGGTTGAAGTTTGTTGATCAGTGGCCAGTTGAGGGGGTGGGGGCTCTACCCTCGACAGGTGAACCAGTTGAAGTCCCGCGCGACCCACTCCGATGCCGAGCTGCCCGGGGAAGCGGACCGGCCCGGCGCCCTGCCCGGTGCTCTCTCCGACGAGCTCCGGCTTGAGCTGATCGCCTTCCGGCGCGATCTGCACATGCACCCCGAGCTCGGCAACCAGGAGTTCCGTACGACCGCCGCCATCAAGGCCCGGCTGGAGGCGGCCGGGCTCGCGCCCGAGGTGCTGGACACCGGCACCGGTCTGATGTGCGACGTCGGTACCTGGGACGGCGTACGTCCCATGCTGGCGCTGCGCGCGGACATCGACGCGCTGCCGATCCCGGACACCAAGGCGGGCGTGCCCTACCGGTCGACCGTGCCCGACCGGGCGCATGCCTGCGGGCACGACATCCACACCGCCGCCGTCCTCGGCGCCGGCCTCGTCCTGGCCGGGCTCGACCGCCAGGGGCTGCTGCCGCACCCTGTCCGGCTGATCTTCCAGCCGGCCGAGGAAGTGCTGCCCGGCGGCGCGACCGACGCGATCGCGGACGGAGTGCTGGCGGGCGTCGGCCGGATCGTCGGGGTGCACTGCGATCCGCGGGTGGACGTGGGCAGGATCGGGCTCAGGGCAGGGGCGATCACCTCCGCCTGCGACCGGCTGGAGGTCTTCCTCGACGGACCCGGCGGGCACACCGCCCGGCCACACCTCACCACCGACCTGGTCACCGCCGCCGCGAAGGTCGCCACCGAGGTGCCCGCCCTGCTCGCCCGCCGCGCCGACGCGCGCTCCGGGCTCGCCGTCACCTGGGGACGGCTGGAGACGGGGCACGCCTGCAATGTGATCCCGCAACACGCCGAGATGTCCGGAACGGTTCGCTGCCTGGATCTGGCGGCCTGGCGCGACGCCCCCGACCTGGTGCACGCGGCGATCGACGAGGTGGCCGGAATGTACGGGGCCAAGACCGTGATCGAGTACGTACGGGGCGTGCCGCCCGTCGTGAACGAGGCGTCGGTGGTCGATCTGCTGGCCGCCGCGATGACGGAACGGCGCGGTTCGTATGCGATCGAGGACACCGAACAGAGCCTCGGCGGCGAGGACTTCTCCTGGTACCTGGAGCACGTCCCGGGCGCCATGGCGCGGCTCGGAGTGCGCACGCCGGGCGACACGCGCGGCCTCGACCTGCACCGGGGAGACTTCGACGCGGACGAGGAAGCGATCACGGTGGGAGTGGAGCTCTTCACGGCCGCCGCGTTGCTCGACGGCAACCGCACGTAACCGGACAGGTCACCTCCTGTTCGCGACGATCCGATAACGGCTTCCGTACAGGTCCTTATCTGACATCTACGCGCGTTACGATCGCGGCGAAACCAGCGCCGGAAGAGGCGCTTCGGTCAGGTTTGAAGGAGCCTTCCCTTGCGCCGGGTATCCAAGATTGCTGTCGCGTGTTCTGTCACTGCGGCCCTCGCCTTCACCGCCACCGCGTGTGGCGACTCCTCCACGGAGGACACTGGCTCCGACAAGGACCAGATGAAGATCGGCATGGCCTACGACGTCGGCGGCCGTGGCGACAACTCGTTCAACGACTCCGCGGCCCGCGGCCTGGACAAGGCCAAGGCCGAGTTCGACGCCGAGACCAAGGAGCTCACCGCCAAGAGCGGTGAGACCCCTGCCGACCGCGAGACGCGTCTGCAGTCCCTCGCCGAGGGCGGCTTCAACCCCGTGATCGCGGTGGGCTTCGCGTACAAGGGCGCCGTCGACAAGATCGCGCCGAAGTACCCGGACGTCAGCTTCGGCCTGGTCGACTCGGTCGCCGAGGCGAAGAACGTCGCCAACATCGTCTTCACCGAGGAGCAGGGCTCCTACCTCGCCGGTGTCGCGGCGGCGCTGAAGTCCAAGGACGGTCAGATCGGCTTCATCGGCGGCGTCGACCTGCCGCTGATCAAGAAGTTCGCCGCGGGCTTCCAGCAGGGCGTCGTGGACACGAACCCGAAGGCCAAGGTGCAGATCCAGTACCTGTCCACGGGTTCGGACCTGTCCGGCTTCGGCAGCCCCGACAAGGGCAAGGCCGCCGCCAAGGGCATGCTCGACAAGGGCGTGGACGTCATCTTCGCCGCCGCCGGCGGTTCCGGTGCCGGTTCCATCGAGGCCGTCGCGGGCAAGCCGGGCGCCTGGTCCATCGGTGTCGACTCCGACCAGGCCAAGGACCCGGCCCTGTCGAAGTACGCGGCCACGATCCTGACCTCGGTCGTCAAGAACGTCGACGCCGGCGTCTACGACCTGTCCAAGTCCGTCAAGGACGGCAAGCCGCTGACCGGCACGCAGGCGTACTCCCTCGCCAAGGACGGCGTCAGCCTGACGACCACGGGTGACCACCTGAAGGACGTCCAGGCCAAGATCGACGAGGCGAAGCAGCAGATCGTCGACGGCACCATCAAGGTCAAGACCACCCTCTGACCTGCCCGCTGAACTCGGGGCCCGGTGCAGCGGCTTCGGCCGCCGTCTCCGGGCCCCGATTCGCGTGCGGAGGGCGCGCCCCGCGTGTTCCTTCCGCCACCTGCCGCCAGGTGTCCAACGATTCGGTGGCGCTACGCGCGTAGCGCCCGCGGGGCACGGTATTTTTCGCCACGCCCCGCACTGATCACCCACTGATCACGCCGACGTTCCCAGTCACCGCCTCCGCCCTCCGCTCCTGCCAAGGAGAGTGCGCCATCAAAGCGTCCAGCAGTCCTCATGCCGTAGAGCTCCGCGGCATCACCAAGCGATTCCCCGGAGTCGTGGCCAACCACGACATCGACATCACCGTGAGCCGCGGCACCGTGCACGCCCTCGTCGGCGAGAACGGTGCCGGGAAGTCCACCCTGATGAAGATCCTGTACGGCATGCAGAAGCCGGACGAGGGCACCATCGCGGTGGACGGCGAGCAGGTCTCGTTCAGCAACCCCGGCGACGCCATCGACCGCGGCATCGGCATGGTGCACCAGCACTTCATGCTCGCCGACTACCTGACCGTCCTGGAGAACGTCGTCCTCGGCTCCGAGAAGCTGTACGGCATCGGAGACCGGGCCCGCGCCAAGATCGACGAGATCTCCACGGCGTACGGCCTGGGCATCCGCCCGGACGCCATGGTCGAGGACCTCGGGGTCGCCGACCGGCAGCGTGTGGAGATCCTCAAGGTCCTCTACCGCGGCGCGCGCACGCTGATCCTCGATGAGCCGACCGCCGTCCTCGTGCCGCAGGAGGTCGACGCGCTGTTCGACAACCTCCGCGAGCTCAAGGCCGAGGGCCTCACCGTCATCTTCATCTCGCACAAGCTGGGCGAGGTGCTCTCCGTGGCCGACGAGATCACCGTCATCAGGCGCGGTACGACCGTGGGCACCGCCGACCCGGCGCACACCACGACCAAGCAGCTCGCCGAGCTGATGGTCGGCAGCGAGCTGCCGTCGCCGGAGACCCGCGAGTCCACGGTCACCGACGTGCCCATGCTGACCGTCGACGACCTGCGGCTGACCGCCACCGACCCGGACGGGGTGGTGCGCGCCGTGCTCGACGGCGTCGCCTTCACCATCCACAAGGGTGAGGTGCTGGGCATCGCGGGCGTCGAGGGCAACGGCCAGTCCGAACTGGTCGACGCCATCATGGGTATGCGCGCACTGGACACCGGCGTCCTCACCCTGGAGGGCACGGACATCTCCCACGCCGCCACGCGCAAGCGCCGCGAGAACGGCATGGCCGTCATCCCCGAGGACCGCCACCGGCACGGTCTGCTCCTGGAGGCACCCCTCTGGGAGAACCGCATCCTCGGTCACGTCACCGAACGCCCCAACAGCAAGGGCGCCTTCCTCGACCTGAAGGCGGCCCGCGCCGACACCGAGCGGATCGTGCGCGAGTACGACGTCCGCACCCCCGGCATCGAGGTCACCGCGGCCTCGCTCTCCGGCGGTAACCAGCAGAAGCTGATCGTCGGCCGCGAGATGAGCCACCACCCGAAGCTGCTGATCGCCGCCCACCCCACCCGTGGTGTGGACGTCGGCGCGCAGGCGCAGATCTGGGACCAGATCCGCGAAGCGCGCCGTGAGGGCCTGGCGGTGCTGCTCATCTCCGCCGACCTCGACGAGCTGATCGGGCTCTCCGACACCCTGCGCGTGATGTACCGCGGCCGGCTGGTCGCCGACGCCGACCCGGCGACGATCACCCCCGAGGAGCTCGGCTCCGCCATGACGGGCGCGGCGAGCGGACACCTGGAAGCCCCGGCCGAGGACGGCGCACCCGCCGCACCCGGTGCGGACGACACCCGCGCCGTGAACGACCCCGACGGGGGAGAGGACCGATGAAGAAGTTCGACAAGGAGCGGCTGCTCCTGGGGATCGCGGCCCCGCTGCTCGCGATCGTGGTCGCCTTCCTGGTGACCGCGCTGGTCCTGGCCGCGACGGGCAAGGAACCGTTCAACGCCTTCGGCATCATGTTCGAGTACGGACTGAAGTCGGACAGCCAGGTCTACATCCTGAACAAGGGCACGACCTACTACCTCGCGGGTCTCGCGGTCGCCGTCGGCTTCCGGATGAACCTGTTCAACATCGGTGTCGACGGCCAGTACCGGCTCGCCGCCTTCTTCGCCGCCGCCCTCGGCGGTGCGCTGACCCTGCCGGGCGCCCTGCAGATCCCGCTGATCATCCTCACCGCGATGATCGTCGGCGCGATGTGGGCCGGTATCGCCGGTGTCCTGAAGGTCACCCGCGGCGTCAGCGAGGTCGTCTCGACGATCATGCTGAACGCCATCGCGACGGCGATCATCGGCTATCTGCTCCAGCAGGGCCGACTCGGTCACCTCGACGAGGCCGGTACGAAGATCTCGACCAAGCCGATCCCGGAGTCCTCGCACTTCTTCGAGTTCCCGACCACGCCGACCCCGGTCTGGGGCTTCATCGTCGTCGCGGCCGTCGCGGGCGTCGCTTTCTGGTTCGTGCTCTCGCGCACCCGGTTCGGCTTCGACCTGCGGACCGTCGGCCAGTCCGGCTCGGCCGCCGAGGCCAGCGGTGTCGACGTGAAGAAGATGGTCGTCACGTCGATGCTCATCTCCGGCGCGATGGCCGGCCTGATCGGTATGCCGACGCTGCTCAACGACAGTTTCGAGTACAGCGGCGACTTCCCGGTCGGCATCGGCTTCACCGGTATCGCCATCGCGCTGCTCGGCCGTAACCACCCGGTCGGCATCGCCCTCGGCGCTCTCCTGTGGGCCTTCCTCGAACGCGGCACCGGAAAGCTCGAGTTCGAGGGGTACGACAAGGAGATCGTCGGCGTCATCCAGGGCGTCATCGTCCTGTGCGTCGTCATCGCCTACGAAGTCGTCCGCCGCTACGGCCTCAAGCGCCAGCAGAGCAAGGTCGGCGCGGAACTCGCCGCACAGGCCGCCCGTAACTCCGACCAGCAGGAGGTGTCGGCGTGACCGCCACGGCGACTTCCACCCCGCCGCCCGCAGCCCCCAAGGTTTCCGGTGGCAAGGGCGGGCGCAAGCGCTTCTCGTTCCCCGTCATCCTCCTGATCATCGCGGGCGGGCTGCTCGCGCTGTCGGCGGTGCGCTCCATCACCGGCGCCCAGGACGTCACGTCGGCGGGCCAGATCAGCGCCGCCCTCGCGATGGCCGTGCCGATCGGTCTCGCCGGTCTCGGCGGCCTCTGGGCCGAACGGGCCGGCGTGGTCAACATCGGCCTCGAGGGAATGATGATCCTCGGGACCTTCTTCGGTGCCTGGGCCGGCTGGCAGACCGACCCGTGGCTCGGCGTGCTCGCCGGTGTCGTCGGCGGCATGCTCGGCGGGCTGCTGCACGCCTTCGCCACCGTCACCTTCGGCGTCGACCACATCATCTCCGGTATCGCCATCAACATCCTGGCGCTCGGGTTCACCACCTACTTCGCCAAGCTCTGGTTCAACTCCGGTGAGGCCGCGGCGAAGGGCGGCAGCCCCAAGCAGTCGCCTCCGGCCGAGGAGATCACGACGGTGACGGTCCCGGGCATCTCGGACTGGCTGCACTCGGTCGAGACGCACCACTGGTTCTTCGTCTCCGACGTGGCCGGCATCCTCGGCGGCCTGGTCACCAACGTGTCGCTGCTGACGCTGGTCGCCGTGGTGCTGTTCATCGCCACGTTCTTCGTCCTGTGGAAGACCTCGTTCGGTCTGCGCCTGCGCTCCTGCGGCGAGAACCCGATCGCGGCGGAATCGCTCGGCGTCAACGTGTACTTCTACAAGTACGTCGCCGTGATCGTCTCCGGCGGCCTCGCCGGTCTCGGCGGTGCGTTCCTGTCGCTGGTCACCTCGCACATCTACAACGAGGGCCAGACCGGCGGCCGGGGTTACATCGGTCTCGCCGCGATGATCTTCGGTAACTGGCGGCCCGGCGGGCTCGCGATGGGAGCCGGACTGTTCGGCTTCGCCGACGCGCTCCAGCTGCGCAACGGCGGCGAGTCCGTCCACGCGCTGCTGCTGCTCCTGGTGGTCATGCTGGCGGGCCTCGCGGCCTGGAAGCTCTACCGCAAGAGCTATGTGCCCGGTGTGATCAGCGCCGCGATCGCCGCCGCCGTGCTCGTCTGGTACCTCGGCACGGACACGGTGCCGACCGAGTTCGTGAGCGCCACGCCGTACGTCGTCACGCTCCTCGTGCTCTCGCTCTCCGCGCAGCGGCTGCGGATGCCCAAGGCCGACGGCATGCGTTACCGCAAGGGCCAGGGCAAGTGACGGCCGCCGCGGACGTCGACTGGGAGGCGCTGCGCGCGGCCGCCCGGGACGCCATGTCCCGGGCGTACGCGCCGTACTCGGGCTACCCGGTCGGCGTGGCGGCCCTGGTCGACGACGGCCGTACGATCGTCGGCTGCAACGTCGAGAACGCCTCGTACGGCATCGGGCTCTGCGCCGAGTGCGGGCTGGTCTCCCAGTTGCACGCCAGCGGCGGCGGCCGGCTGACCCACTTCATCTGTGTGGACGGGGCGGGCGCGGTCCTGGTCCCGTGCGGCAGGTGCAGGCAGCTGCTGTACGAGTTCGGCGGACCCGAACTCGTCCTGGAGACCCCGGACGGTTTCCGTACGCTGGACGAGATGCTTCCGCAGGCGTTCGGCCCCGGGCACCTGGCCTAAGGCGTGTTTCGAAAGTAGCGCCGTCCGCCCGGAGGGCGGGCTCGGCGGCGTCTGGTGCGTGCGATCGCAAGGCGGAGGGTCGCCCCGATACTGGATGTATCGGGGTGATCCCGACAACGCGGCGAGCGTGCGTGCCAGGCGTCGCCGAGCAGGCGGGACTTTCGAAACACGCCCTAGAAGCCGTTGTCTCCCTCCGGACACCGGGCGGGCCCGTTCCGGGTCCGCCCGGTGTCCGCTCAAACCTCTATGCGCGTAGAGTCAATCGGACTCCTGCGTAGCACCCCGGCCGGAAGGACTCCCCGCCCATGGACGCCATCTCCGTCATCCGCACCAAGCGGGACCGCGGCGAGCTGACACCCGAACAGATCGACTGGGTCATCGACGCGTACACCCGCGGCGAGGTCGCCGACGAGCAGATGTCCGCGCTGGCCATGGCGATCCTGTTGAACGGCATGAATCGCACCGAGATCGCCCGCTGGACCGCCGCGATGATCGCCTCAGGCGAGCGGATGAACTTCGCCGCGCTCTCCCGCCCCACCACGGACAAGCACTCCACCGGTGGCGTCGGCGACAAGATCACCCTTCCGCTGGCCCCGCTCGTCGCCGCCTGCGGCGCGGCCGTGCCGCAGCTCAGCGGCCGCGGTCTCGGCCACACCGGCGGCACCCTCGACAAGCTGGAGTCCATCCCCGGCTGGCGCGCGCACCTCTCCAACGAGGAGATGCTGAGCGTTCTGGAGGGCACCGGCGCGGTGATCTGCGCGGCCGGTGACGGTCTGGCCCCCGCGGACAAGAAGCTGTACGCGCTCCGTGACGTCACCGGGACCGTCGAGGCCATCCCGCTCATCGCCAGCTCGATCATGTCGAAGAAGATCGCCGAGGGCACCGGCGCGCTGGTCCTGGACGTCAAGGTCGGCTCCGGCGCCTTCATGAAGACCATCGAGGACGCCCGCGAACTGGCCTCCACCATGGTCGCGCTGGGCACCGACAGCGGCGTACGCACCGTCGCCCTGCTCACCGACATGTCGACCCCGCTCGGACTGACCGCGGGCAACGCCATGGAGGTACGTGAATCCGTCGAGGTCCTGGCCGGCGGCGGCCCCAAGGACGTCGTCGACCTGACCCTCGCCCTCGCCCGGGAGATGCTCGACGCGGCGGGTCTCAAGGACGCCGACCCGGAGAAGGCCCTCGCCGACGGTTCCGCCATGGACGTCTGGCGCCGCATGATCTCCGCGCAGGGCGGTGACCCGGACGCGAAGCTGCCGGTCGCCCGCGAGCAGCACGTGGTGACCGCGCGCTCCTCCGGCGTACTGACCCGCCTGGACGCCTATGACATCGGCGTCGCCGCCTGGCGCCTCGGTGCGGGCCGCGCCCGCAAGGAGGACCCGGTGCAGGCGGGCGCGGGCGTCGAGATGCACGCCAAGCCCGGCGACACCGTCACGGCGGGCCAGCCCCTGCTGACGCTGCACACGGACACCCCGGAGAAGTTCGAGTACGCACTGAAGGCGCTCCCGGACTCCTATGACGTCGCCCCCGCCGGCACGGAGTTCACTCCTGCCCCGGTGGTGCGCGAGCGCATCGCGTAGCGGCACGGCACCGTACGCGAACGGCCCGCCCGGACGAGGAGATCGTCCGAGCGGGCCGCTGTCCTGCGGTGGGTGGTCCTACTTGCCGTAGTAGGCGTTGTAGACGGCCACCGTGGACAGGTTCCCCTTCTTGTCCGTGACCTTGGCCGCGAAGGAGATCGACTTGCCCTTCGCGGGGTTCTTCACGGAGATCGCGCCCTTCTTCACCGCGACCTTCTTCCAGGTCTTCCCGGCGTTGTAACTTACGTACACCTTCAGTGACTTCAGGTTCCTGCCCGCAGCCGAACCCTGCACCTGGACCGGCACGGAAGCGGCCCTGCCGGCCACCACCTTGCTGTCCGCGCCCACGGTGGGCGTGAAGCGCACCATGGAGGCCGGGAGCTCGGCGTCGCTCGTCCTCTTGGACCGGAACGTCCAGCCCGCGTCGATCCTGGTGGAGGCCGCACCGATCCTGTCGCTGCGCCGCACCGAGGTCTTCAGCGTGTACTCGGCCGCACCGGACGGCACCACGAACGGCGTTTCACCGTACAGCGCGTCCTTGTTCTGGGCGAACTTCTTGCCGTTGCGGTACAGGACCGTCTTGACCGAGGTCAGTTCGGACGATCCGGCGTTCCCGTTGCCGTCGGCGAGGAGCGGCACCTTACCGGTGATCTCGTTCTCCGTGCGGGAGAGGCCGTAGGAGTCGTCCAGCAGGGGACCGAACACCGCCCTGTTGACGGTCTTCGTGTATGTCTTTCCCCCCGCGTACGCCCGCGGGTCACCGAGCGAGTAGTTCGACTCGTACATCGGCCGGCCGTCCTCGTCGGCGCCGCCGAGCTGCGAGAAGTCGAAGTTCCACCGCGCCTTGTCGACGGTCGAGACGTAGACCGTGCGGGTGCTGGGGAGCTTCTGCGTCGTCGAGGTGGCCGTGCCGCCGGTCATGCTGGGCAGTGTGCCCCAGGCCGTGACCTCTCCGGTCTTCTTGCGGGCCGGTGCGCCCATGGCGATCTTCACCTTGGCGAACTGGCCGGCCGTGAGCTTGCGCGCGTAGCCGGTGGCGAACCGCTGTGCCGGGCCGCCGAGCGCGATGTCGTACTCGGCGGACGACCCCTTGGACCAGCTGCCCACCCAGTGCTGGGCGAGCGAACCGTCGGTGATCTTGGGGCCGAGGTGCGCGGTCCGGAAGCCCTTGTACGTGTCCAGGAACCAGCCGAACGTGAACGAGTCGGACGCGGAACTGATGGTGTACTCCGGTGCCACCAGCAGGGGAGTCACCGACTTCTCGGGCAGCGTGATGTTCACGGACTTGGCCGTGCGCGCGTCAAGCGTGACGGCCTTCTTGCCGTTCACCTCGAGCTTCGGCTGCACGAGCCAGTCGATGCCCTTGGCGGAGTCCTCCGGGTCCACATACAGATTGGCGTTCAGCGCGTACGTCCCCTTGGGGACCCGGAGCGAGGCGCTGCCTCCGGTGTTCCCCGGGGAGGCCCAGATGCCCGCGGTGGCGGCCGAGATGCCGACGAGGTCGCTGTCGGCGTACCGGGCCGGCTTGCCGTCGCGGCCGATGTAGGTGACCTTCACGTCGTACGACTCGATCTCGCGCTCGACCGCCGCCGCCGTCCGGACCGTCTGCCCTCCGCCAGTGCCCACGAGGTAGGCGGAGTACGTGCCGTCCACCGTGGAGCCCAGCCGGGTGTCGGCCGTCAGCGCCACATCGGCGGTGCCGCCCGCGGGGACGGTGACCTGCGACGTGCCCAGGGTGAAGAATCCGGCCGGAGCGGGCTTGCCCTTCGGGCCGGTCCCCGTCACCGCCAGATCGAGGGTGACGTCCGTCGTACCGAGGTTGCGGTACGTCACCTTCTTGGTGACCGGGGTGTCATCGGTGTGCGGCCACTGCTGCATCCCGAAGCTGACCGACACCGGGTCCGCGACGATCGTCTGACCGAGCGCCTTGTCGACGGCGATCCGGCCGGAGCCCTGCTCGAACGGGGTGTACGCGCCAGGCTTTGAAGAGGACGTCAGCGCACCCTTCAGCTCCGTGTACTTCCACGCGGGGTGCTGCTGCTTCAGCAGGGCCGCGGCGCCCGCGACGTGCGGTGTCGCCATCGACGTACCGGAGATGGTCAGGTAGCCCGGGGGCTTCTGGCCGACCTCCCGGTCGATGACCGAGCCGGGCGCCGCGGCGGCCGTGATGTCCACCCCGGGGGCCGTCACGTCGGGCTTGATCGCGCCGTCGCCGATGCGCGGGCCACGGCTGGAGAACGGCGCCAGCACGTCCTTGTCGTCGACGGCGCCGACGGTCAGCGCGGCGTCCGCGCTGCCCGGGGAGCCGACGGTGGAGGCCCCGCCCTCGCCCTCGTTGCCCGCCGCGACGGCGAACAGGATGCCCTTTTCGGCCGACAGCTTGTTGACCGCCGCCTCAAGGGGGTCGATCTCGGGAGTGTCCCCGCCACCGAGGCTCAGGTTGACGATGTCGGCGCCCTCCGCGGCCGCCCATTCCATGCCGGCCAGGATGCCGGAGTCGTTGCCGTAACCGTTGTCGTCGAGCACCTTGCCGTTCAGCAGCTCGGCATCGGGAGCCACGCCCTTGAACGTGCCGTTCGATGCGGCGCCCGTACCGGCGGCGATCGACGCCACGTGCGTACCGTGGCCGAAACGGTCCAGGGCGTCGGCGGCGTCGGAGAAGTTCTTCTGCGCGACGACCTGGTCCTTGAGGTCGGCGTGGGTGGCGTCCACGCCGGTGTCCAGGACAGCGATCTTGACGCCCTTGCCGGTGAAACCGGCCTCCCAGGCCGTCGGCGCACCGATCTGCGCGACGCTCTTGTCGAGGCTCGCCCGGCGGACACCGTCCAGCCAGACCCGGTCGATGCCCGCCGCCGTTGTGCGCCGGCCGCCGCCGGACGTGTCGGTGAGCGCCTGCCAGATGTCGGGCGCGTCGGCCTTCGGAGTCGTCAGCGACTGGGCGTTCAGCGATTTCAGGGTCCTGCCGACGGTCGTGCCGCCGGCGTCCCTCACTTCGGCCTTCGCCGCGGCTGCCTGGGCGCCCCGGTAGCCGACGATCAGGCGGAGGCCCTGGTGCTGGGCCCGCCGGTTCTCCGGCCGGCTCAGTTCCGTGACGTCGAACAGCCGCTGGTCGAGCCTGCCGGTCGAGATCAGCCGGCGCGCGTCGGCGGGCACGACGAGTGTGTGCCCGCCGCGTGTCTGCTTCTGCACGGGTATGCGCTCGCGGCCCTTCGCGGGCTCGAATCCCACGATCCGGCCCTTGGCGTCCACCTGGACGCGGTCGCCGGTGATGAGAGTGAGGTGATGCGTGGCAGCGGCTCGCTCGCCGCCGGCCGGGGCGCGGTCCGGCTGTGCCGCGGCCGGGGTGGTCATCCCCGCCGCGAGTGCCACGGCAGCTGCCGCGGCGATGGTCGATACGCATGCGCTCTTGACGTGTCTGCGCAACTCTCCCCCTGGAGAATGAAGTGGTTCCTGGGAACCGCGGGTCCGGGGCAGCTGTGACGTCCAGTGCCACCGGTTCACGGTTCAAGAGGGAGAAAGGCGCCGCTGGGTTGCACAACAGTGGCGCATCAAAACGGAGTTGGCGGGAAGGCACCGCTCAGCCCTCACCGGCGAAGGGCGTGGTGGCCGTCGGCGGAGTTGCCCGCACCGGCCTCCGATGAGTTTCGGCTTCCGTGCCGGTCTCTCTCATGTGGACGCCATGACCCCGATAGAGCTCGTCGTATCCGGCCGCGTCACCAGGGCCGACGTGTCGAGACTCTGCGCCCAGCTGGAGACACTGCTGTACGGCCCCGCGGGGGACGCCTCCGGGCCCGTCCCCGCGGTGGACTGCGACGTGGGCGGAGTCGTACGTCCTGATCTGGCCCTGGTCGAGGCGCTGGCCCGGCTGGGGCTGATCGTGCGCAGGGCGGGTGGCCGGGAGCTGCGGCTGCGCAACGTACCGCCCGAGCTCAGGACGCTCCTCGATCTGACCGGGCTGGGCGAGGTGCTGGGCCCGGCCGACCCCGGCCGGGCGCGGGACCAGGCCGTGTGACGGGCGGGCCCGGCGGGTGCCACCCGGTGTCGCCGGTGTCAGCGGGCCACGGCACAGACGTACAGGCGCGCCGCCGGGGGTTGTGTACCCGCCTTCGTAGCCGTTCCACCGCCGACGCGGGGGACGACGGTCGGCGTCGGCCGCTCTCGGGCCGCGGCCCCGGGTCGGGACCGGCCGAGGAAGCGGGACCCGGCCCGGGCTCCGTGGTGGTGGCGGCGGGCTCGTCGAGCCGGAGCGTCTGGCCCCAGTCGCCCGCCACCAGCAGCGCCCGGACCATCACGGCCGGCCTGCGGAGCCTCACGCCGGATCGGCGTCCAGATGGTCCGGCAGTCCGAACAGCGGGAACCACCGGGGCGTGTCCAGGAAGCAGTGCATCCCGGTGATCGCCCCGTCCTCGATGTCGATGACCTGCACCGCCCACGGGACGAATCCGGGGCCGTCCGGATTCGGCTTGTAGTGCGCGAACGCCGGGGTCCCGTTGGCCTGGGTCGCCACCAGCCGCGAACCCGCGCAGCTCGCACCGACGGAGAGCATGAAGCCGGTGACGTCGTTCTGTCCCTGGAGCCAGAGGTCGAACGGCGGCATGGTCATCACGGCGTCCTCGTGGAGCAGCGCCGTCAGCGCCGCCATGTCGTACCCCTCGAAGGCCGACACGTACCGCTCCAGGAGCTTGCGCTGCTCCTCGTCGAGAGGGTTCGCCGTGTCCGGGGGCCGTCCCTCCGTCTCCGTGAGCGTCGCCCGCGCCCGCTGGAGGGCGCTGTTGACCGAGGCGACCGAGGTCTCCAGCAGCTCGGCGACCTCGCTCGCCTTCCAGGCCAGTACCTCGCGCAGGATGAGCACGGCCCGCTGCTTGGGCGGCAGGTGCTGGAGCGCGGCGACGAAGGCGAGGCGCACCGACTCGCGGGCCACGGCGGCCTCCGCCGGATCGGCCACCGACGGCAGGATGCGGCCGTCCGGCATCGGCTCCAGCCAGGTGTTCTCGGGCAGGGGGTTGAGCGCGGCCTGCGCCAGCGGCGTCGGGCCCGTCAGATCCACCGGCCTGGCCCGCTTGTTGCCCGCGTTGAGCATGTCCAGGCAGACGTTGGTCGCGATGCGGTACAGCCAGGAACGCAGCGAGGAGCGTCCCTCGAACTTGTCGAAGTTGCGCCAGGCACGCACCAGCGTGTCCTGGACCGCGTCCTCGGCCTCGAAGGCCGAGCCGAGCATCCGGTAGCAGTAGCCGGTCAGCTCGACCCGGTGTCCCTCCAGACGGCTGTCGATATCGGCCGTCGCGCTCAGATCACTCATCGCTCCACCCCTGTTGCGCTGTGACACCACTCACTCAGCACTGTGGAAGCTACCGCAGGCCACTGACAATCAGGCGGGAAGCGCCACACCCGTTCACGTCCCGGGCTTGCGTCCGTACACGTAGACGTCGTCGCCGTTGCGCAGCAGATTCCAGTATGCCTTCGCGTCCTTGGACCGCATGTTGACGCAGCCGCCGGAGCCGGGCGGGTTGTACATGCTCTTGGTGACCGAGTGGAACGCCTGGCCGCCGTCGAAGAACTGCGAGTACGGCATCCACACGTGGTAGATCGTCGACCAGTGCTTGATGCTGCGCCAGTAGACCTTGCTCGAGCCCGTACGCGTCTCCGCGCCGTTGCGCCCCGTCCGTACCGGCACCGGGCCGTACTTCAGCTTCGAGCCGTCCTGGACCCAGCTGAGCTGCCTTGTCAGGTCCACGCACGCGATGCGCCCCTTGTTCGTGGGGCACTTCCTGGCCGTGTTCGGATTCTTCCCGGCCGCCTTCTGGGCGAGCATGGTGTTCATCGTGCGCCAGGTGATCGGTCCGGCGTATCCGATGGTCGGGGTGATGCCGTGCTTCGCCTGGAAGGCCCGGATCGCCTTGCAGTCGGTGGGCGACTGCCTGCCGTCGACCGGACGGCCCAGGAACTTCTCGACCTTCTTCTGGTACGGCCCGGTGGAGGTCGTGCAGGACGCCGCCTGCGCTGCCGTTCCCGTACTCAGGACGAGGGCCGGTGCCGCCATCAGTCCGGCGACGGACAGGGCCACGCCCCGCCGTATCCGCATGCCTGAAATGTTCCTTATGACTCCCATGTGCGCCAACTCCTCTTCGCGCGCAGTGTGTTGGTACCGCCTGCTTAGACGCGCGAAGAGGAGCGCCAGTTGTGCGCGCGAAGGTCTCAGTTGGGTAGCGCGACCGCCGGTACGGTGAGGCGCCGTTCCGCGCGTGCCACCCGGGTCCCGTACAGCGTGATCGATACGACGCCGATGACGGCGAGCAGTCCCAGCGCCACGGTCCCGGCCCAGCCCCCGGCGTGGAAGGCGAGCGCTCCGAGGGTGCCGCCCGCGCTGGAGCCCAGGTAGTACGTGGACTGGTAGAGCGCGGAAGCCTGGGCGCGGCCGGTCGTCGCCGCCCGGCTCACCGAGGAGGAGGCGACCGCGTGCCCGGCGAAGAAGCCCGCCGTGATCAGGACGAGTCCGAGAAGGACGGCCGTCAGCTGGTCGGCCAGTGAGAGCAGCAGGCCGGCGGCCGTGGTGGAGACGGCCAGATACAGCGCGCCCCGGCGGCCGAGCCTGCCGACCAGCTTGCCGGCCGCGGCGGAGGAGGCCGTACCCACCAGATAGACCAGGAAGATGGAACCGATCACGCCCTGAGGAAGGTTGAACGGCTCCCCGGCCAGCCGGTAGCCGATCACCGTGTAGACCGCGCCGAACACCGTCATGAACAGGGCGCCGATCGCGTACAGGCGGCGCAGCAGCGGATCGGCGAGGTGTGTGCCCACCGTCCTGGCCAGGGCCTTCGGGTTGAGCGAGCCGGGTGTGAAGTGCCGGGCCCTCGGGATCATGAAGTGGAAGACGAGCGCGCAGGCCAGCGCGAGCAGCCCGACCGCGCCGAGCGCCGCCCGCCACCCCCAGACCTGGGCCACCCAGCCGGTGACGATACGGCCGCTCATGCCGCCGATGCTGTTACCCGCCACGAACAGGCCGATCGCGGCGATCAGCGCCCTGGGCCGCACTTCCTCCGTCAGGTACGCCATCGCGGACGCCGGCAGTCCGGCGAGCGCCGCGCCCTGGACGGCGCGCAGGGCGATCAGCCAGCCGAGGGACGGGGCGAAGGGGATGAGCAGTCCCACCAGCACGGCCACCGTCAGCGAGGCGGTCATCATCCGGCGCCGGCCGAAACGCTCGGAGAGGGCGCTCAGCGGCAGGACGCACAGCGCGAGCGCGCCGGTCGCCGCGGAGACCGTCCAGCTCGCCTGACCGGCCGTGGCGCCGAACGAGGCGGAGACGGCGGGCAGCAGCGCCTGGGTGGAGTAGAGGAGCGCGAACGCCGCGACTCCGGCGGCGAAGAGCGCGAAACTCATCCGGCGGTAACCGGGGCGGCCGGGCTCCAGGCGCTGGGCGGCGACCGGGGAGGAGGGGGGTGCGGGGGCGTCCACCGTTCGGATGGACGCCTCGGTACTGGCAGGAGGCATACGTCGAAAGTAGGCCGCCCGGTTTCATGCGTCCAATGCGCGAACTCGTCATAATCGTTCCCATGGCGCATGAACACAGGCCACAGCCCCGGCTGTCACCGAGTAGTTACGAAGAAGACATCCGCGCCGTGCTCGCTCCACGCCTCGCGTACTTCGAGGCGGTCGCCCGCCACGAGCACGTCACCCGTGCCGCGCACGAGCTGGGCGTCCCGCAGTCCACGCTCTCGCGCGCCATGGTCAGGCTGGAACAGGACCTGGGAGTCGCCCTGTTCGCACGCAAGGGCCGTACGGTCTCCCTCACCCCGGCCGGCCGTACGTTCCTGGCCTCCGCCGACCGGGCGCTCACCGAGGTGGAGAAAGCGGCCGACTCCGTACGCGCGGACGCCGACCCGACCGCGGGCAAGGTCGCGTTCGGCTTCCTGCACACCATGGGGTCCGAGACGGTGCCCGCCCTCATCCGCGCCTTCCGCGTCGACCATCCGCGGGTCCGCTTCCAGTTGGTCCAGAACTACGGCGAGGCGATGCTCGAACGGCTCCGCGCGGGCAGCCTCGACCTCTGCCTCACCTCGCCCGTGCCGGACGCCCCGGACCTGGTCGCACGCCGCCTCGACGAACAGCGGCTGCGCCTGGTCGTCCCCGACGACCACCGGCTCGCCTCCCGCCGCCGGGTGCGGCTCGCGGAGGCCGCCGACGAAACCTTCGTCACCCTCGAACCGGGGTACGGCCTGCGGCGGATCACCGACGACCTGTGCGCGGAGGCGGGCTTCAGGCCCCGGGTCGCGTTCGAGGGCGAGGAGGCCGAGACCCTGCGCGGGCTGGTCGCGGCGGGCCTGGGCGTGGCCCTCCTGCCGCCGCCGGCGGTGGCGCGCCCGGGGGTCGTCGAACTGACGGTCACGGCGCCGCGGGCGGCCCGGGAGATCGGGGTGGCGTGGCTGGACGGCCACCCGGACACGCCGCCGGTCGCCGCCTTCAAGCGCTTCCTGCTGTCACGCCGGGGCCACCTGCTGCCGGACTGAGCGGCACCCCGCCGCCGCCCTAGAAAGCTGCTGAAGATCTTGTTGTGGGGGCTGTCCGGCCGTGGGCCGGGCGGCCCTTTCGCTATGCGGTGGGCGGGGTGAGGGCCCAGGTGTCGCCGGTTCGGGTGAGTCCGAGGTGGATCAGTCGGCGGAGGTTGAGGGCTGCTGCGCGGTGGTGGAGCCAGGTGTCGTTCTTCAGGACGCCGCGGTAGGGCACTCTGCGGTTGCCCCTGGCGACGAGCCAGGCGATGGCCCGTTCGACCGGTGGCCGCCAACGCCGGTACTCGGCTTGCCAGCCGGGGCTGGTGGCAGCCTCGTCACGGGCGGCCTTGAGC
This sequence comes from Streptomyces finlayi, assembly GCF_014216315.1. Lineage (NCBI taxonomy): Bacteria > Bacillati > Actinomycetota > Actinomycetes > Kitasatosporales > Streptomycetaceae > Streptomyces > Streptomyces finlayi. The sequence goes on along the minus strand of NZ_CP045702.1, from coordinate 2,835,524 downwards.
AGGTCGTACTTGGCGTGGACGGTGAAGACCCGGCCGGTCTTGGACTTCGTGCAGTGTTCCCGCAGCGGACAGCCGGTGCACAGTTTCTTGAACTGGGCCTGGCGTTCGCCGCCCCGGCGGACCTGGCCAAGGGGAACGGTGTGTCCGGCCGGGCAGGTGACCTGCCCGTTCGTGGTGTCGACGTCGAAGTCGTCGGCGGTGAAACCGCCGGGGACGGCCGGCCGCAGCGGTGGTGGCTTGAGGACCAGGTGGTGTCCCTGCTCTTGCAGGTGCTCGCGTAACTCGCCGGTGCCGTAAGCGGCATCGCCCAGGACTGTGACCGGGGATTCCTCGTCGGCGAGGAGATCCCGGGCGACGGCTGCCTCGTGGTTGTGGGCTCCGCTGCCGGCGGTCAGCGCGACCTCGGTGAACAGCCCTTCCTCGGGCTCGAACGCCACATGGGCACGGAAACCCTCCTGGTGGCGGGAGCGGTTCTTGTGGATGTGCCGGGCCTCGGAATCGACCGTGGAAACGGTGCGGTCGTAGACCGTGCGACGGGCGATGCGCCACCGCCCGTCCCGCCCGTCGGAGCCGTCGACGGGTTCCACGTCCTGCCCGGCGACCAGCGCGAGAAGGCCGACCGCGTGCGCCGCAGCCTCTCCCAGCTCCTGCTCGGGCAGCCGGCCCAGCAGGTTCAGTGCGTCGGTGACCAGGGCATCGACCAGATCGGCGCGGGCCTGCTCGTCGTTCCAGACGATCTTCGGTTTGCCCGGATCGGTGTAGTCGTGGGCGGTGCACCACCGGTCGGCGACCTGCTGGGCGCCCGGGACCTCGCGGACCACCCGGCGGACCGCGGCGACCAGCTGAGTGACCGTGTCCTGGGTGGCGACCGCGTCGTCCAACACCGTCGAGTCCAGCGCCCGGCGCTGCTTCCCCTTGAGCACACCGGTGGCCGCGACGACCTCCCTGACCTTCGCGAACAGCCGGTTCGGGTCACCGGAGCGCTGCAGTCGACGACGGAAATACGTCAACAATGACGGATCAAACGCAGTGTCATGCAGCCCGAGTCCGCACGCGGCCTTCCAGCGCAGATCGCAGCGCAACTCCTGCACCGTCTCGAAATCCGAGAGCCCGTGCAGGCTCTGGAGCACCACCGTGGCGGCCAGCACCTGCGGCGGCAACGAGGGACGCCCGTTCGTCGAGGGATACATGTCCGTGAACATGGCACCGGGGAAGATGACCTCGCGATGCTCAGCCAGAAACGCGAACACACTCCCGGCCGGGATCAACTCCCGGCACGTCTCCCACACGTCCTCGCCGACGCTCTCCCCAGCCCATTCCCCCTGCATGAACACAAGACTGGCCCCACTCCACCCGGAGCGGGGCCAGAACCCAATATTTTCAGCAATCTTCTAGGTCCTGTCTGGAGTTCCCCCGCGGCGTCGCGGCGTCCGGCACCGCCGCCTCCGGCGTTGTCGTCAGTCGCGAGGGCTCCGCCATCGCTCCCTCCTCCGCCTTGGATTCGACGGCACCGGACGCCGCTCCTTCTCCCGCGCTGGAACTCCAGACAGGACCTAGTGCCGCAACGACCGTCCGAAGCCCCCCGCCAGCGGCATCCGCAGGCCCAGCGGCGGGGGAGCCGCCAGCGCGTCGGCGACCGGGCGGGTGTACGAGCGGGCGAACAGGGAGCCGCGTACGAAGTCCGCGGCCAGCGCCATCACTTCGGCCCGGTGCTGCCGCAACGCGTGCCCGTCGGAGTGGACCTCGAACCGGCAGATGTCCCGGTTGGACTTCTTCGCCCGCGCGGCCAGCCGGAAGGACAGCTCCGGATCGATGCGTTCGTCGTTCGTGCCGTGCACGATCAGCACCCGTCGTCCCGCCAACTGCCGTACCGGCTCCGCCTCGTCGGCGGTTCCCTCGGGCAGCCACGGGGCCATCGCCAGCACGGAGGTGACCGCCGCGTGCCCGGCGGCCCGCAGCGCAGCCCTGCCGCCCATGCCGTGCCCGGCCAGGCAGACGGGGACGTCGCCGTAGCGCCGTACGACCTCGTCCGCCGCCCACTGCGCGTCGGCCGCCAGGTCGGCGTCCGTGGCGTTCCAGCCGCGCCAGCGGTACCGCACGACATGGACGGCCAGTCCGTCCGGCCGGCCCTCGCGGGCGAGATGCCGGGCGAACGGAAGCTGGACGGCGTACGAGAAGGGGGACGGTCTGCGGTGCGAGTCCGCTTCTCCGTCCGGGAGCAGCAGGGCGACGCCGCTGACCTCGGGTGGTGTTCCGGCCGTGAGGACGGCCCGTCCCAGCCTGGCGGCAGGCAGGGGAAGTGCGCGCAGTGCCATGACAGAACAGTGTCAGAAGGGGAGGTGTACTCCACCTGACTTCGCGGTCTCTGTTACGTATCGGCGCCCAGCATTCTACGCGCGTAGGCGTTAGAGTGCCCAGATGACGAGCCAGACCCTCAACGTTCCCAGTCCCGAGCAGATCAGGCGTGCGCCCAAGGTGCTGCTCCACGACCACCTCGACGGCGGCCTGCGCCCCGGCACGATCGTCGATCTGGCCCTCGCCCGGGGCTATGACGCACTGCCGGAGACGGAGCCCGACAAGCTGGGCGTCTGGTTCCGCGAAGCGGCCGACTCCGGTTCGCTGGAGCGCTATCTGGAGACGTTCGCCCACACTTGCGCCGTCATGCAGACCCGTGAGGCCCTGATCCGGGTCGCCGCCGAGTGCGCCGAGGACCTCGCCGAGGACGGCGTCGTCTACGCCGAGGTGCGGTACGCCCCCGAGCAGCACCTGGAAGGCGGCCTGGCCCTCGAAGAGGTCGTCGAGGCGGTCAACGAGGGCTTCCGCGAGGGCGAGAACCGTGCCCGCGCCAACGGGCACCGCATCCGCGTCGGCGCCCTCCTCACGGCCATGCGGCACGCCGCCCGCGCCCTGGAGATCGCCGAGCTGGCCAACCGCTACCGGGATCTCGGCGTCGTCGGCTTCGACATCGCGGGTGCCGAGGCGGGCTTCCCTCCCACCCGGCACCTCGACGCGTTCGAGTACCTCAAGCGCGAGAACAACCACTTCACGATCCACGCGGGTGAGGCGTTCGGCCTGCCGTCGATCTGGCAGGCCCTCCAGTGGTGCGGCGCGGACCGCCTCGGTCACGGGGTCCGGATCATCGACGACATCGAGGTCGCCGACGACGGCACCGTGACCCTCGGCAGGCTGGCCTCCTACGTACGCGACAAGCGCATCCCGCTGGAGCTCTGCCCGACCTCGAACCTCCAGACCGGAGCGGCCGCGTCCTACGCCGAGCACCCCATCGGGCTGCTCCGGAAGCTGCATTTCCGCGCCACCGTGAATACGGACAACCGGCTGATGAGCGGTACGAGCATGAGCCAGGAATTCGAGCGGCTGGTCGAGACTTTCGGATACACGCTCGACGACATGCAGTGGTTCACCGTCAATGCGATGAAATCAGCATTCATTCCTTTCGATGAACGTCTGGCGATGATCAACGACGTCGTCAAGCCCGGATACGCGGAGCTGAAGTCCGAGTGGCTTTTCCGCCAGACCGCCACGACCAGCGGTTCTTCGGCCAAGACCGGCTGATCGAGCGGTAAGGGAAACGGCCGGGGCAGGCAATGCCCCGGCCGTTTCCCGTGTCTCGGCATGTTTGCGGGACAGGTAAGGGGATGGCTACGTTGCAGAGCCGCTCACATCCCCTTCCCCAAGGATGACATTCCTATGAAGCAGTCTGCTGTCAGGACTCTCGGCGTCGCCGCCCTCGGTGCCGCTTTCGCCGCTGCCGCCGCCGGTTCGGCCTCGGCCGCCCCGTCCCTGCCCGTCGACGCCGCGACCGCCGCGGTGCCCGCCGGTACGGCGCTGGACGCCGTCAGCCACGCGCTGCCGACCGTGCAGGACGCGGCCGGCCGGATCCTCAAGGGGCAGGAGAGCGCAGGCGGAGACGTCGCCACCCCTGTCACCGGCCTGCTCGGCGGCCTGCCCACCAAGGGCCTGTCGGCGAACGGTCTCCCGCTCGGCGGCTGAGCGGTACCCGCACACGCACGTGGGGCGCGCACCCGTTCAGGGTGCGCGCCCCACGCGCGTTCTCCTCGCGTTCTCCCCGTGGTCCCGCAGGGTCACCAGGCCGTCGTGGCCGAGGCCTTCTCCGACGGCAGCAGTATCCACAGCGCCAGGTAGAGCAGGAACTGAGGGCCGGGGAGCAGACACGAGACGACGAAGATCACGCGCATCGTCCTGGCGGAGATGCCGAAGCGCCGTGCCAGCGCTGCGCACACTCCACCGATCATGCGTCCGTCACGGGGGCGGGCAAGTGCGGCCATGGTGGGCTCCTTCGAGAACCGACGGGGAGCAGCTCCTGTCGCTGTGCTCCCGATGTATCCATAGTGGCTCGGCGAAGGGGTGCGAAGCGTCGCTCTACGGGGCCATACCGACCCTGGAAATCCTCGGGGTCGAGCCCTGAGGAGCTTCGTCCCTGAACCGGGCCGTGCGTCCTCCCGCCCCCGCCCGCTGCCCCCGCCGCAGCCGCGCCCGGCAGACCGGCACGACCAGCAGATGAGCGAGCGCCACGCCCACGGTGTTCAGCAGCAGCGAGTCGACGTCCACGACCTGGCCGGCCACGCCCGTCTGTGCCAGCTCGATGGCCAGCGAGATCAGCGCCCCGGCCGCGACCGTACGGGCCAGCGACGCCCACGGGGACACGAACAGCCGGCCCCCTGCCATCGGCAGCAGCACCCCGAGCGGCGCGAGCAGCAGAAGCCCGGAGCCGAAGCGATGCGCGGCCTCGACCGGGCCTAGAGCCAGATCTGCCTTGATGCCCGCGAGGGGCTGGAAATTCGCGGCGCTCACCCACGCCACATCCAGGGGGCGCAGAGTCAGCCACCCGACGATCAGCAGATGCCCGAGGAGGAGGAGTACCCCCGCCGCGCGGAAGCGGATGACGGCCTGGCCGTCCGGACCTTGACGCACGTCCCCCAAGACGCCATGACCGGCAGGATCGGTTCCGCGCGGTCTGGGGAAGAAATGCGGCACGGCCGCTCAGGGCCGTTCGAGCGCCCCGAGCGTGGGCACCTCACCGGGCCGGGTCTTCGTCTCCGACGCACACGGATAGCCCCGGGGCGCGTAGTCCCCGGGACCACCGAGCACGACCGTGCCCCCGGTCACCAGCGTCTCGCTGTCCGCGTACGAGCACACGATCTGCGCCAGCGCCTCGGCCGGCAGGTCCTCGGGCTGCTCGTTCAGCCGCAGCGTGCCGGCCGGATCATCCGCGCGGGCCGCGGAGACCCGCAGACCGGTCGGTACACCGGTGGAGAACCCGGCCTGCCGCTCGTCGGCCGACGGGGCCTTCTGCAACTCGTCCAGCAGGACCCGCGCGACGCGGATACGGTCGGGCTCCGCCGAGTCCAGCCGCACCGAACGGTTCACGGTCATCAGCTGCGAGGCGCAGACCAGATACACCTGGACCTCGATGTCCTCCAGTGCCTGGGAGGTGACGTCATGGGCCGGGGTGCGGCACGGCACCCGGGACGGTGCGGCGCCCGCGTCCACCGGCACCGACGTCGACCTGATCCCGCACCCGGCGGCCAGCGCCGCCACCGCCGTCACCGTCGCGACGGCGGCCAGCACCCTGCCGGTACGCCGCGCCCGCCCGGTGGGGCGTGCGCCGTCCGCCCGGTCGCCTCGCCTCACGTGGCGCCGCCCCCCTCGTTCCCGTCCTCCGCGCCGTGCTCCCCGGCCTCGGAGGTCAGCCGCTCGGCATCGACGGGCAGCCGCAGTACGAACACCGCGCCGTCGCCGTCCGGCGAGTTCGCGGCCGTGATGTCGCCGCCGTGGATGTGCGCGTTCTCCATCGCGATCGACAGGCCGAGACCGCTGCCCTCGGACCGGGGCCGCGAGGCGCTCGCCTTGTAGAAGCGGTCGAAGACATGCGGAAGGACGTCCTCGGGGATGCCGGGGCCGTGGTCCCGTACCTCGATGACCAGCTCCTCGCCGACGGTCCGTACCGACACGCGCACCGGTGAACCGCCGTGCTTCAGCGCGTTGCCGATCAGATTCGCCAGGATCACGTCGAGCCGGCGCGGATCGAGCCGGACCATCATGCCCCGCTCGGCGTCCAGATCCACCGCGTCCAGCCAGGCCCGGACGTCGATGCAGGCGGTGACCTGGTCGGCGACATCGACCGTGTCCAGGACGAGACGGGCCGTACCCGCGTCGAAGCGGGTCACCTCCATCAGGTTCTCCACCAGATCGTTCAGCCTGCGGGTCTCGCTGACCACCAGATGCACCGCGGGAGCGATCATCGGATCGAGGCTGTCGGCCTCGTCCTCCAGAACCTCCGCGACGGCGGTGATCGCGGTCAGCGGGGTCCGCAGCTCGTGCGACATGTCGGCGACGAACCGGCGGCTGGACTCCTCCCGCGCGCTCATGTCCGCGACCTTCTTCTCCAGCGCGCTCGCGGTCCTGTTGAACGTACGGGACAGATCGGCCAGCTCGTCGGTGCCGGACACCATGAGCCGGGTGTCGAGTTTGCCCTCACCGAGCTTGCGGGCCGCGTCGCCCAGCCGCTGCACCGGGCGCAGGACGGTCGTCGCCGCACCCTGGGCGAGCAGCGCCGATCCGACCAGCGCCAGCGCGGTGGCGATCCCCAGCGACCAGGCCAGTGAGTTGAGATCCTGACGTTCCTGGTCGAGCGACTTCAGCATGTAGCCGGTCGGACCACCGCCGATGATCTTCGTACCGGCCACCAGGTACGGCCTGCCGCCGATACTCGTGCGCTGCCAGAACAGGTGGTACTCAAAGGTGTTGCCCGACGTCATCGGCTGCTTCTTGCCCACCTGCTTCTGCAAGGAGGCCGGCACGTCCTGGCGGGTGAAGGAGTCCAGGTCGGAGTAGCCGACGACCGGCTTCCCCTCGTGCTCGCCGATCAGCAGCACGTCGTAACCGGGGCTGCTGCTCGCCATCTGCACGGCGGCGTTCTGGAGATCGTCCCCGGTGGGGGACGTGGGCAGGCCGGCCGCCCGGTTCTGCATCTGGCGGCGGAAGTCGCCGAGGGCGGAGTCCTGCGTACGCGTCAGCACCGACTCGCGGTTGAGCCAGTACGCGATCCCCGACGCGGACACCGCCGCGGTCAGGGCCACCAGTGCGAACACGACGACGAGCCGAAGGCGCAGACTGGTCCAGCGCAGACCGGTGAGCACGGTCCGCTTCGCGGGTCCACTCACTGAGGCGAGTCCAGCCGGTAGCCCACTCCGCGCACGGTACGGATCAGCGTCGGCGAGGACGGCACGTCCTCCACCTTCGCGCGCAGCCGCTGGACACACGCGTCCACGAGCCGGGAGTCACCGAGGTAGTCGTGCTCCCACACCAGGCGCAGCAACTGCTGTCTGGACAGCGCCTGACCGGGTCTGCGGCTCAGCTCCAGCAGCAGCCGCAGCTCGGTGGGGGTGAGCTGAAGGTCCTCACCGGCCTTGGTGACGGTCATCGCCGAACGGTCGATGATCACGTTCCCGAAGGTCGCGGAGTCCGTGGACTCGCGTTCGCCCCGGCGCAGCACCGCGCGGATACGGGCGTCGAGCACCCGGCCCTGCACGGGTTTCACCACGTAGTCGTCCGCGCCGGACTCCAGTCCCACCACGACGTCGATGTCGTCGCTGCGCGCGGTCAGCAGAATGATCGGCAGCTGGTCGGTGCGGCGGATGCGCCGGCACACCTCGAAACCGTCGATCCCGGGCAGCATCACATCCAGCACGACCAGGTCCGGCCGCTGCTCTCGCAGCAGGTTCAGGCCGTCCTCTCCCGTCGCCGCAGTGGCCACTCGGTGGCCCTGGCGTGACAACGAGAGTTCGAGAGCCGTGCGGATGGCGTCGTCGTCCTCGATCAGCAACAGGAAAGGCACGGGGGTCATTCTGGCCCATGGTGGCGCCTCAGTTCGACAGTTGGACGGCTCTCACGGTTCCGGCACGCCCGGAAGTCGGCCTGTGACACGCCTGTGACAGTCGGGGGACAACGCCATGAAACAGCCGGGGCAAGCTCGTTGACACACGAACCAACCGACTCCACCGACGGGGGGCGCGAGATGAACGCAACGCACAGCACCGGCTCGACGAGCGCAGTTGTCACGCGTCTCCACGACGTCGGCCGGGGTCCTGAGAAGTCCGGTGTGAACGCGCGGGGGTGCGTTCGTGGCGCCGGGCGTCAGCACCCGTCGTACATGACGGTGGTTGACACACCCTTCGGGGGTAACGGGGGAAGTGCGTACGGGGAGGTCACGGGGGAGCGGAAGCCCGCAGCGCGGACCGAGGACGCCGAAGCGGTGTTCACGGCCTACGTCCAGGAGCGCCGCGCCTCCCTGTACGCCACCGCCTATCACCTGACCGGCGACCGGTTCGAGGCCGAGGACCTGCTGCAGAGCGCCCTCTTCTCGACGTACCGGGCGTGGGACAGGATCAGCGACAAGGCGGCGGTCGGCGGATACCTCCGCCGCACCATGACCAATCTGCACATCAGCGCCTGGCGCAGGCGCAAGCTCAACGAATACCCGACCGAGGAGCTGCCGGAGACGGTGGGCGACACGGACGCGATGCGCGGCACGGAACTGCGCGCGGTGCTCTGGCAGGCGCTCGCGCGGCTGCCGGAACTCCAGCGCACGATGCTGGTCCTGCGGTATTACGAGGGCCGCACCGACCCGGAGATCGCGTCCATCCTCGACATCAGTGTCGGCACGGTGAAGTCCAGCATCTGGCGGTCGCTCCGCCGGCTGCGTGAGGACGAGGTCCTCAGCTTCGGCCGTGACGAGGAGGAGTCCTTCGGCGAGCTGGTGGCCTGAGGCGACGGGGGAACGGGGGGCGCCGCTTCGGGGGAGGCGGCGGTACGGGGGGGGGGGGGGGGGGGGGGGGGGGGGTACGCAGCGGGGTCGGACGGGCCGGGGGGTCCTGTCGGACCCCGTTCCGCGTGTGCGGCCGCCGGACCCCGTTCCGTATCCGCCGGCCCCCGTTCCGCGTGTGCGGCCGCCGGACCCCGTTCCGTATCCGCCGGCCCCCGTTCCGCGTGTGCGGCCGCCGGACCCCGTTCCGTATCCGCCGGCCCCCGTTCCGCGTGTGCGGCCGCCGGATCCCGGGGCTCAGCCCCAGTTCACGCGCCCTGTCCCGCCGTCGCGCGGCGGGACCGTCCCGCCGCCGCGGCCAGCCGCCCCAGCGCCTCCTCCTTGCCGCACGCGTACGCGCCCAGCGCCGTCTGGCGGGCCACGATCCGCCGTTCGGCCCGCATCAGGCGCCAGCCGCGCCGCAGCAGGAACGGCACCGACTTGCGCCCTTCCCGCACATCCCGGAGCAGCCGCCGCCGGAACGTCGTCGAGGGGCGTCCGCGCAGACACAGCGCGTCCGCCAGCAGGCCCAGCTCCTGGCAGCGCTCCACGATGTCCGCGGCGAAGATGCCCTCGGCCACGAACAGGGGCGTGCGGTCGATGCGGAACGCCTCGTGCCCGACGCGGGCGCTCGTGGCGAGGTCGTACACCGGCACGTCCGTACGTCCCGTGCGGCACAGTTCCGCGACGGCCGCGACCGCCGCGTCCGCGTCCCAGGACCGCACGGAGTCCCAGTCGATGTCCCTGCTGCCCGCGACCACCGGCAGTGTCGGGTCGTCGCCCTCCTTGTAGAAATCGTCCAGGCGCAGCACCGGCAGACCGGTACGCGCGGCGAGGGAGGACTTGCCTGAGCCGGAGGGCCCCGCGAGCAGGACGACGCGGGCCGGGATCGATGGGGGATTCACAGAACACAAGTGTGAGGCATTGACCCGCGCAGGGGACCCCCCGGAGGTCCTGGTGGTATCGAGCATCACACCTCAACTACTCTGCGCGCACAGACGATTACCCGAACAGGCTCTATTCAGGTGGGAAAATCATGGCTCGTCACGCACTGTCTGCACCTTCACGCACCCGGCGCCGCATCCTGCTGCGCGCCGGCCTGACCGTCACGGCGGTGGGCGCGGCGCTCGGCGCCGGGGGCGCGGCCGCCCAGGCCGCGCCGATGCCCGCGGCTCCGGCCACGGGCGCCGACAGCACGCTCGGTGCGGTCGCCGAGACGGCCGGGCCCGCGCTGACCGGAGCGCTCGGTTACTCCCTCGCGGGAGGCATCGCACCCGTCACCGACCTCCAGCTCGACCCGCTGGCCGGTACGGGAGTCGACCCGCTGGACAACGCGGTGGGCACCCAGATCGCCGACTTCAAGCCGCTGACCACGGCCGTCGTGACGGACCCGCTGACCAGCGGCGGCGCGATCAGTGACCTGCCCGTGGTCGGGCAGGCGACCGGACTGCTCACCGGCTGACCCGGCCGAACGCCTGCGGGCCGCCCCGTCCGTCGTCCGGAGGGAGCGGCCCGCAGACCCGCGAGGCCCGCGCAAGGGCCTCCAGGCATCAGTACGAGGAGCCTGTGGCCCCCAGGGCGCCCGTGGGGTGCCAGACCGTCTTCGTCTCCAGGAAGGCCGTCAGGCGGCGCGTGCCGGGATCGGCCGACCAGTCGGTGTCCTCGGCGGCGCCGTCCGTGCGGCCGGCGGGCTGCGGTCGCAGGACGCGCTTCATGTTGTCCGCCGCCGCGATCTCCAGCTCCTTCGCCAGCGAGGCGTCCGCGCCGGTGAGGTCGATCGCGTTGACGTCCTGGTGGGAGGCGAGCGGGGCCGCGAGCTCCGCCGTCCTCCCCGACAGGATGTTCACCACGCCACCGGGCAGGTCGGAGGTGGCCAGCACCTCACCCAGCGAGAGCGCGGGCAGCGGCGCACCGGCCGAGGCGATGACCACGGCCGTGTTGCCGGTGGCGATCACCGGGGCGATCACCGAGACCAGTCCCAGGAACGAGGACTTCTGCGGCGCCAGGACCGTGACGACACCGGTCGGCTCGGGCGTGGAGAGGTTGAAGAACGGACCCGCGACCGGGTTCGCCCCGCCCACGACCTGGCCGATCTTGTCGGTCCAGCCCGCGTACCAGACCCAGCGGTCGATCGCCGCGTCTACGACGGCCGCAGCCTTGGACTTCGACAGGCCCTCCGCGTCCGCCACCTCGCGTACGAACTGGTCCTTGCGGCCCTCCAGCATCTCCGCGACGCGGTAGAGGACCTGGCCGCGGTTGTACGCGGTCGCGCCCGACCAGCCGCCGAACGCCTTGCGCGCGGCCACGACCGCGTCGCGTGCGTCCTTGCGGGATGACTGCGGCGCGTTCGCCAGCCACCTGCCCTTCGAGTCCGTCACCTCGTACACCCGGCCGCTCTCGGAGCGGGGGAACTTGCCCCCGACGTACAGCTTGTAGGTCTTGAAGACACTCAGACGGTTATCGGACATCGAGGTATGCCTCCAGGCCGTGACGGCCGCCCTCGCGGCCGAAGCCCGACTCCTTGTAGCCACCGAAGGGCGACGTGGGGTCGAACTTGTTGAACGTGTTGGCCCAGACGACGCCCGCACGGAGCTTGCCGGCCACCGCGAGGATGCGGGAGCCCTTCTCCGTCCAGATGCCGGCCGAGAGGCCGTACTGGGTGTTGTTGGCCTTGGCGACCGCCTCGTCCGGGGTACGGAAGGAGAGGACGGACAGCACGGGGCCGAAGATCTCGTCGCGGGCGACGGTGTGCGCCTGGGTGACGTTCGTGAAGAGCGTCGGGGCGAACCAGTAGCCGGACGAGGGGAGCTCGCAGGGCGCGGACCAGCGCTCGGCGCCCTCCGCCTCGCCGGTCTCGACGAGCGCGGTGATCCGGGAGAGCTGCTCCGCGGAGTTGATCGCGCCGATGTCGGTGTTCTTGTCCAGCGGGTCGCCGAGGCGCAGCGTGGACAGGCGGCGCTTCAGGGCGTGCAGCACCTCGTCCTGGACGGACTCCTGGACGAGCAGCCGGGAGCCCGCGCAGCAGACCTGGCCCTGGTTGAAGAAGATGCCGGTGACGATGCCCTCGACCGCCTGGTCGATGGGGGCGTCGTCGAAGACGATGTTGGCACCCTTGCCGCCGAGTTCGAGGGTGACCCTCTTGTCCGTACCGGCGATCTGGCGGGCGATGGCCTTGCCGACCGCGGTCGAGCCGGTGAAGGCGACCTTGTTCACGTCGGGGTGGCCGACGAGGGCGGCGCCCGCGTCGCCGTACCCGGTGAGGATGTTGACGACGCCCCTGGGCAGGCCCGCCTGGCGGCAGATGTCCGCGAAGAACAGCGCGGAGAGCGGAGTCGTCTCGGCGGGCTTCAGGACCACCGTGTTGCCGGTGGCGAGCGCCGGGGCGATCTTCCACGCCAGCATCAGGAGCGGGAAGTTCCACGGGATGACCTGGCCGGCCACACCCAGCGGGCGCGGGTTCGCGCCGTAGCCGGCGTGGTCCAGCTTGTCGGCCCAGCCCGCGTAGTAGAAGAAGTGCGCGGCGACGAGAGGGAGGTCCGCGTCGCGGGTCTCCCTGATCGGCTTGCCGTTGTCCAGGGTCTCCAGGACGGCCAGCTCGCGACTGCGCTCCTGGATGATCCGGGCGATGCGGAACAGGTACTTCGCGCGCTCGGAGCCCGGCAGTGCCGACCACTTCTCGAACGCCCTGCGGGCCGCCTTCACGGCCCGTTCGACGTCCTCGGCCCCGGCCTGCGCGACCTCGGAGAGGACCTCCTCGGACGAGGGGCTGACCGTTTTGAAGACCTTGCCGTCGGCGGCGTCGGTGAACTCTCCGTCGATGAACAGCCCGTAGGAGGGGGCGATGTCGACGACGGAGCGGGACTCCGGAGCCGGTGCGTACTCGAATGCAGATGCCATGGGGATCAGTCCACCGTCACGTAATCGGGGCCGGAGTAACGGCCGGTGCTGAGCTTCTGGCGCTGCATCAGCAGGTCGTTGAGCAGGCTGGACGCGCCGAAGCGGAACCAGTGGTTGTCCAGCCAGTCCTCGCCCGCGGTCTCGTTGACCAGCACGAGGAACTTGATCGCGTCCTTGCTGGTGCGGATACCGCCGGCCGGTTTCACGCCGACCTGTACCCCGGTCTGCTCCCGGAAGTCGCGCACGGCCTCCAGCATCAGCAGGGTGTTCGAGGGCGTGGCGTTGACCGCGACCTTTCCCGTCGACGTCTTGATGAAGTCGGCGCCCGCCAGCATCCCGAGCCAGGAGGCCCGTCGGATGTTGTCGTACGTGGACAGCTCGCCGGTCTCGAAGATCACCTTGAGGCGGGCGGAGCCGCACTCGGCCTTCACGGCGACGATCTCCTCGTACACCTTCAGGTAGTGGCCGCAGAGGAAGGCGCCGCGGTCGATCACCATGTCGATCTCGTCGGCCCCGGCCGCCACGGCGTCGCGGACGTCCGCGAGCTTGACGGCGAGTGCGGCACGGCCGGCGGGGAAGGCCGTCGCCACGGACGCCACCTTCACTCCGGAGCCGGCCAGCGCCGCGACGGCGGTCGCCGCCATGTCGGGATAGACGCAGACCGCGGCGGTGTGCGGGCTCGTGCGGTCGGTGGGGTCGGGGTTGACGGCCTTGGCGGCGAGAGCCCGGACCTTGCCCGGGGTGTCCGCGCCTTCCAGCGTCGTCAGGTCGATCATCGAGATGGCGAGATCGATGGCGTACGCCTTGGCAGTCGTCTTGATCGATCGGGTCCCGAGGGAGGCGGCGCGCGCTTCGAGGCCGACAGGGTCGACGCCGGGCAGCCCGTGCAGGAAGCGGCGCAGCGCACTGTCGGACGCCGTCGCGTCGGCGAGGGGGGCCCCTCCCTGCTCGAACGCAGCTGAGAGCCTGGGGGAAGGTGCAGTGGTGGGCATGGTCACCACATGAGCATATCTACGCGCGTAGCGACCTGTACAGGGCCCTTCTTCCTTCCGTGCCGCCCCAGCGCCGCACCCGCGCGGCACGGCCGCCCGGCCGTCCCGGAAGGCGGTCAGGCAGAATCGGGCCCATGACGAGCCCCACGCCTGTCCCCGAGCCGGCCTACGCCGACCGGACCTTCCGTTCGGTCCCCGGTCTGGTCTGCGGGGTGCTGCTGATCGCGCTGACCGCCTGGATCGGCGGCGACGCCCTGTTCCGTGGCGAGGGCCGGACCCCGTGGACGGCACTCGCGGGGATGCTCGCCGTGATTCCGCTGGTCGCGGCGTTCACGGTGCGGCCCGTGGTGTCCGTGAACGAGGACCGCGTCCGTATCCGCAACCCGTTCCGGACGATCGTGCTGCCCTGGTCCGACGTCGCCGACGTACGCGCCGGGTACTCGACCGAGCTGTTCACCCAGGCGGGCGTCAAGTACCAGCTGTGGGCCGTCCCGGTCTCGCTGCGCGAACGCAAGCGAGCCGCCAGGCAGGCGGCACGGCAGTCCCAGGACGACCCGCACGGCAGGTCGTCCGTCAACGCCGACGTCCGCGACACCGCGGCACGCGTCGCCGCCGCCGACCGGACCGCGGCCGAGCTGCGCGAGCTGGCCGAGGAAGCCGGGCACCGCAAGGACGCGACCACCACGGTGACGGCCTCGGTCCGCTGGGCGTACGAGGTCATCGCCCCGGCCACCGCGGGCGTGGTGCTGCTCGTGGTGCTGCTCGCCATCGGCTGATCCGGGCCCTGCCGGGGCTCCGCCCGGCCTCCGGCGCGCCATTGTCGGCCGGGCTCGCGTGCTCCTGGGCGCTGACCATCCGGCCCTCGGGCCCGGGGGACGACGACGCGCCGGCCGGCATCGAACTCTCCTGCATGCTCACCATCGGGATCAGCGGGTTCGCCGTGCTGATCACCGCGGCCCCCTCGGTGCGCCGGGCGATGGGTCGGTGGGCCGGTGGTGGTTCGCCCCGCCCGTGGTGCTGATCGTGGTGACGGCGGTCCGCCGGGCCCTGCTGGACTGACCGCCGTCACCGGATACCGCCGCTCCGCCGCCGTCAGATCCCCGCCGCCGCCGAGAGGTCGCGCTTGATGCCGGCGAGCAGTTCCGCGCTCCTGGCGCGGGCCGCGGGGAGCTCGTCCGCCGAGGCGACCGGCACCACGACCTCCAGGTAGCACTTGAGCTTCGGCTCGGTGCCGCTCGGGCGGACGATCACCCGTGCGCCCGTCAGGTGGTAGCGCAGACCGTCGGTCGGCGGCAGCAGCTCCGTACCCAGCGACAGGTCCTCGGCCGAGGTGACGGGCAGACCCGCCAGTTCGGCCGGTGGCCGCTCCCGCAGCCGCAGCATGGCGTTCGCGATGACCGTCAGGTCCTCCACGCGGACCGACAGCTGGTCCGTGGCGTGCAGTCCGTGCGTGACGGCGAGGTCGTCCAGCAGGTCCAGGAGTGTACGGCCCCGCTCCTTGAGCACGGAGGCCAGCTCGGCGACGAGCAGGGCGGCCGTGATGCCGTCCTTGTCGCGCACGCCCTCGGGGTCGACGCAGTAGCCCAGCGCCTCCTCGTAGCCGTAACGCAGCCCGTCGACACGGGCGATCCACTTGAAGCCGGTCAGCGTCTCCTCGTACCCGAGGCCCGCCTTCCCGGCGATGCGGCCCAGGAGCGAGGACGACACGATCGACTCGGCGAAGGTGCCGGTGACGCCGCGCTCGACAAGATGGGCGGCCAGCAGCGCGCCCACCTCGTCGCCGCGCAGCATCCGCCAGCCGCCCGGGGTGGCCGCGTCGGGCACCGCGACCGCGCAGCGGTCGGCGTCGGGGTCGTTGGCGATGACGAGGTCAGGACCGGTCCGGCGTGCGGTCGCGAAGGCGAGATCCATGGCGCCGGGCTCTTCCGGGTTGGGGAAGGCAACGGTGGGGAACGCCGGGTCCGGCTCCGCCTGCTCGGCGACGAGCACGGGCTCCGGGAACCCGGCCCGCGCGAACGCGGCGGTGAGCACGGACGTACCGACGCCGTGCATCGCCGTGTAGACGACACGGACGGTGCGCGGGGACCCGGCGTCGAGGACCGCGTCCGTACGGGCGAGGTAGGCGTCCAGGACTTCGTCGCCGAGGGTCTCCCAGCCCCGGTCGGGGCGGGCC
Organism: Streptomyces finlayi; assembly: GCF_014216315.1. Classification (NCBI taxonomy): domain Bacteria; kingdom Bacillati; phylum Actinomycetota; class Actinomycetes; order Kitasatosporales; family Streptomycetaceae; genus Streptomyces; species Streptomyces finlayi. The sequence continues at coordinate 2,819,617 of NZ_CP045702.1, read as the reverse complement.
ACCGTGCCGAGCGGGCCGACCGCCGCGATCTCGGCGGCGATCTCGGCGTCGGCCGGGGAGACGATCTGCGAGCCGTCGCCGAGGTAGACCTTGTAGCCGTTGTCGCGCGGGGGGTTGTGGCTGGCGGTCACCTCGACGCCCGCGACGGCGCCCAGATGCCTTATGGCGAAGGCGAGGACCGGGGTGGGCAGCGGGCGGGGGAGCACCGCGGCCCGCAGACCGGCGCCGGTCATGACGGCGGCGGTGTCCCGGGCGAAGTCGGCGGACTTGTACCGGGCGTCGTACCCGATGACGACGAGCCCGCCCCCCTGGCCCCGCGCGGTCAGATACGCGGCGAGGCCGGCGGCCGCCCGGATGACCACGGACCGGTTCATCCGCAGGGGACCCGCGCCCAGCTCCCCGCGCAGCCCCGCCGTGCCGAACTGCAGGGTGCCTGCGAAGCGTGCGGCGAGTTCGTCGAGGTCCTCGGAGTCGATGAGCCTGCCGAGCTCGTCACGGGTCTCGGGGTCCGGGTCCTCGGCCTGCCAGGTCCTGGCGCGGGCGATGAGGTCCTGCTGCACGGGGTCCGCCTCTCTGGGGTACGGGGGGTGGGGCGCGGGCTGTTGCACGGGGGCGCTGCCCCCGGACCCCCGCTCCTCAATCACCGGACGGGCTACGAGACGCGGCTGAGCCGGGCCTTCCCGGCCCCGTCGGCGTCCGAGGCGCGGGGGTGTGGGGGTGTGGGGTGTGAGGGTGTGGGGCTGAGCCCCGGGGAACGTCAGATCCGTTCCAGCACGCGTGCGAGCAGAGATCCCATCCGCACAGCGGAATCGCGGCCGGCCTGAAGGACCTCTTCGTGGTTGAGCGGCTCGCCGGACAGCCCGGCGGCCAGGTTGGTCACGAGCGAGATGCCGAGGACCTCCGCACCCGCCTCGCGCGCGGCGATGGCCTCCAGCACGGTGGACATGCCGACCAGGTCGCCGCCCAGGACGCGGACCATGTTGATCTCGGCCGGGGTCTCGTAGTGCGGGCCGGGGAACTGCACGTACACGCCCTCTTCGAGCGTCTCGTCGATCTTCTTGCACAGGGCGCGCAGCCGTGGCGAGTACAGGTCGGTGAGGTCGACGAAGTTGGCGCCGATGATCGGCGAGGCCGCCGTCAGGTTGATGTGGTCACTGATCAGCACGGGCTGGCCGGGGCGCATGCCCTCGCGCAGACCGCCGCAGCCGTTGGTCAGCACGATGGTCTTGCAGCCCGCGGCGACCGCGGTGCGCACCCCGTGCGAGACGGCGGCGACTCCGCGGCCCTCGTAGAAGTGCGTGCGGCCGAGGAAGACGAGGACGCGCTTGCCGCCGATGCGGTACGAGCGGACCGTGCCGCCGTGGCCCTCGACGGCCGGCGCGGGGAACCCGGGCAGCTCGGTCACCGGGAACTCGGCCTCCGGTGCGCCGAGCGCGTCGCCCGCGGGGGCCCACCCGGAGCCCATCACGAGGGCGACGTCGTGGGTCTCGGCGCCGGTCAGCTCGCGGAGGCGGGCGGCGGCGGCGTCGGCGGCGGCGTGCGGGTCGCCCTGGATGTTGTCCGGAATAACAGATGCGTTCACGCGGACGAGGGTAACCGGTGAATCCCTACGCGCGTAGATGACCGTGCGCAGAGGCTGGCTGGAGGTATTCGTATGTTCCTACAGCGGCACGGGGCGGCCGGTGCTCAGCAGGGGCGCTTGCGGAGCTCCATCACGTAGTCGTGCGGGGCTCCGGCGGACTCGGCGGCATCGGCCACCTCTCCCAGGTAGCGCGCGGAGGGCAGCCCGCCCTCGTAGCCGTTCAGCACGTACATCCAGGCCGGTTCCTCGCCGTCCAGGGTGTGCACCCGTACCCGCATCCGCCGGTAGATGTCGAGGCCGACACCTTCCCACCGGTCCATGGAGTCCTGGTCCATCGGCGCGATGTCGTACAGCGCCACGAAGACCTGGGAGCGGGGCGCCTCGACCACCGTGGCCAGCGCGCCTTCCCAGCCCATCTGTTCCCCGCCGAAGGTCAGCCGCCAGCCGTTGAGCCAGCCGGTGCCGCGCAGCGGGGAATGAGGGGCGCGGCGCGTCATCAGCCGCGCGTCGAGGTTGCCGGCGTACGCGGCGTAGAGCGACATGTGGTCGAGGGTACGGGAGGCGGCAGCGGGAGTGCCGGTTCCTCGGCGCACGGCACTGCCGGAGCGCCCCGTTCGCGCACGCCGGACCCGGTCCGGGAGAGCCCCCGCCACGTATGGAGGGCCCCGGGGCGAAGCACTTTGGCGCGTGCGGGACAATGGAGGACGTACTGCTTTCCCCCGGGGCGATCCCCCGGACCCCGGCCGCGGCGGCATACGGCCGCGGGATGACACCACGCGAGGCGGACTTTTCGTGACCCGGATCGTGATCATCGGCGGCGGCCCCGGCGGCTACGAGGCGGCATTGGTAGGAGCCCAGCTCGGCGCGGAGGTGACCGTCGTCGACTGCGACGGCCTCGGCGGCGCCTCGGTCCTCACCGACTGCGTGCCCTCCAAGACCCTGATCGCGACGGCAGAGGTGATGACCACCTTCGACTCTTCGTACGAGGAGTTGGGCATCATCGTCGCGGACGACACGCCCCACCTGGAGCAGGCGGCGCGCGTGGTCGGCGTCGACCTCGGCAAGGTCAACCGACGGGTCAAGCGTCTCGCGCTGGCCCAGTCACACGACATCACCGCGTCCGTCACCCGGGCCGGCGCCCGTGTGATGCGCGGCCGCGGCAGGCTGGAGGGCCTCCAGGCCGCCGACGGCTCCCGCCAGGTCGTCGTGACCGCCGCAGGCGGCACGGAGGAGTCGCTGACCGCCGACGCCGTGCTCGTCGCGACGGGCGGACACCCCCGGGAGATCCCGGACGCGCTCCCCGACGGCGAGCGCATCCTGAACTGGACCCAGGTCTACGACCTCGATGAGCTCCCCGAGGAGCTCATCGTCGTCGGTTCCGGTGTCACCGGTGCCGAGTTCGCCGGTGCGTACCAGGCGCTCGGATCGCGCGTCACGCTCGTCTCCTCCCGTGACCGGGTGCTGCCCGGTGAGGACCCGGACGCCGCCGCGGTCCTGGAGGACGTCTTCCGCCGCCGTGGCATGAACGTCATGGCCCGCTCCCGCGCCCAGTCCGCGAAGCGGGTGGGCGACCGGGTCGAGGTCACCCTCGCCGACGGCCGCGTCATCTCCGGCTCGCACTGCCTGATGGCCGTCGGCGCGATCCCGAACACCGCGGGCATGGGCCTGGAGGAGGCGGGGGTCCGGCTCAAGGACTCGGGCCACGTCCTGACCGACCGGGTCTCCCGTACCAGTGCCCCCGGCGTGTACGCGGCCGGTGACGTCACCGGGATCTTCGCCCTGGCTTCGGTGGCCGCGATGCAGGGCCGGATCGCGATGTACCACTTCCTCGGTGACGCGGTCACTCCGCTGAACCTGAAGACGGTCTCCTCCAACGTGTTCACGGACCCGGAGATCGCGACCGTCGGCTACAGCCAGTCCGATGTCGACTCCGGCAAGATCGACGCCCGGATCGTCAAGCTGCCGCTGCTGCGCAACCCGCGGGCCAAGATGCAGGGCATCCGCGACGGCTTCGTCAAGATCCTCTGCCGGCCCGGCACCGGCATCGTGGTCGGTGGCTGTGTCGTCGCCCCGCGCGCCAGCGAGCTGATCCACCCGATCTCGATCGCGGTCGACAACAACCTGACGGTCGAACAGATCGCGAACGCCTTCACCGTGTACCCGTCCCTGTCCGGATCGATCGCCGAAGTGGCCCGGCAGCTGCACACCCGGAAGCTCACGGGCGACTCGTAGGGCGTGGGGAAGTCCGGTGATTCCCCGGTGACTTCCTGGTGATTCCCCGGCAACCCCCGGCAACTCGGGCGGCTCGGCGGTGCGTTTGTGACCGCTCCCGTCCGGTCTCTTCCGACTCCGACACAACAGCGGGGCCGCCTATATCACTCGGCGGCCCCATTCATGGGCAACTTCTGTAATTCGGCGCAAACTGCTGAGAACTAACGGATGGCCAGGTTACTGTCTGTTCCGTGTTCGCTGCAGAACGTCGTCAGTTGATCCTCGAAATGGTGCGTGCCAACGGGGCGGTATCGCTCCGTGAGCTCGCCCGCGTCGTCCAGACCTCCGAAGTGACCGTACGGCGGGACGTGCGGGCACTGGAGGCAGAAGGACTCCTCGACCGCCGGCACGGCGGTGCGGTTTTGCCGGGCGGATTCACGCGGGAGTCCGGCTTTCCGCAGAAATCCCATCTCTCCACCGCGGAGAAGACGGCCATCGCCGACCTGGCCGCCGGTCTGGTCGGTGAGGGCGAGGCCATCGTGGTCGGCGCCGGAACGACCACGCAGGAGCTGGCCCGCCGGCTCGCGCGGGTTCCCGGTCTGACCGTCGTCACCAACTCACTGCTGGTCGCCCAGGCGCTGGCCCATGCCAACCGGGTCGAAGTGGTGATGACCGGCGGCACGCTGCGCGGGAGCAACTACGCGCTCGTGGGCAGCGGGGCCGAACAGTCCCTCCAGGGGTTGCGGGTCTCGCGGGCGTTCCTCTCCGGGAGCGGCCTCACCGCCGAACGCGGGCTGTCCACGTCCAACATGCTCTCGGCCAGCGTGGACCGGGCACTGGTGCAGGCGGCCGCGGAAGTGGTGGTCCTCGCGGACCACACCAAGCTCGGCTCCGACACCATGTTCCAGACGGTGCCCACCGATCTCATCACCCGGCTGGTCACGGACGAGCCCCCGGTCCATGACGAGCGGGCCGCGACCGAGCTTCAGGCCCTGGCCGACCAGGGTGTGGAGATCACGATCGCCGGTCCCGGCGCGGACGCGTCGTCAGTCGGTGACGGGGCCCCGCCCGGCCGTCGGACCAGACGTGAGATGCCGCTGCCGGGCCAGCGCCGTACGCAGGCGGGTGGTTCCGGTGGACTGGGGCCCCAGCTGCGGAGCGCGGCCGCGCCGGCCGACCAGGGACCGGGCGACCGGGCCCGGGTGGCGGACCTGCGACGCCGCTAGGTCCTGTCTGGAGTTCCAGCGCCGGAGGCGGCGGTGCCGGACGCCGCGACGCCGCGGGGGAACTCCAGGCAGGGCCTAGGGCGGGGGTGCCGGGCCCCCGTCAGGCCCGTTCCGTCCGGGGACCCTTCAGGCCCTGGAGGGTCAGCGTCAGCAGGCGGTCCGCGAGAGCCGGATCGTCCGGTGACTGCTCGGCGGCCAGGGCGATGGCGTTCGTCAGCTGCATCAGGTCCTCGATCGACACGTCGGCCCGTACGGCTCCGCTCTCCTGCGCCCGGGCCAGCAGGCGTGCCCCCGCCTCGCGCAGCGGCACATTGCACTGCGACAGGGCCGAAGTCTCGTCCCGCGAAGCCGACATGAGTGCCTGGGCGACCCCCCGGTACTCACCGGCGTACGTGACGATCGCGCCCAGCCACTCCACCAGGGCCCGGCACGGGTGCTCCGCCTCCGCCAGCTCGCGGGAGCGGGCCAGCAGGGCGTCCAGGGCCTCCTGGAACACCGCGTACATCAACGCCTGGCGGTTCGGGAAGTGCCGGTACAGTGTGCCGATACCCACGCCCGCGTGGCGCGCGACGTCCTCCAGCGAGGCGTCGGTGCCGTGCTCGGCGAAGGACGTACGCGCCTCGTCGAGCAGCCGGTCGTAGTTGCGGCGCGCATCGGCGCGCATCGGCCGCCCCGGGGTCCGGGCCGGCGTCTGTGCCGTACTCGTGGCCATCGCACGGTCCTCCACATCGTCCGGGTGCACGCCCCTGCGCGCGTACGCCCCAGGGTCCAGGATGCCATCGGGTAACAGGAGGTGCCCTCCGTATCACCTCGCGTCCCGTGGAACGCCCAGGGCCCCGCAGGAGTCGCGCGACTCCTGCGGGGCCCTGGAGCCGGTCGGGTCAGTCCTTGATCTCGCAGATCATGGCGCCGGAGGAGACCGAGCCACCGACTTCGGCGGCCAGGCCCTTGACGGTGCCGGAGCGGTGCGCGTTGAGCGGCTGCTCCATCTTCATGGCCTCGAGGACGACGACGAGGTCGCCCTCCTTGACCACCTGGCCCTCCTCGACCGCGACCTTGACGATCGTGCCCTGCATCGGCGAGGCGAGAGTGTCGCCCGAGGCCGCGGAGCCTGCCTTCTTCGCCGCGCGGCGCTTGGGCTTCGCACCGGCCGCGAGACCGGTACGGGCCAGGCTCATCCCGAGCGAGACGGGCAGCGAGACCTCCAGGCGCTTGCCGCCGACCTCGACGACGATCGTCTCGCGACTGCCGTCCTCGTCCTCCGCGTCCGCACTCGCGGGGGTGAAGGGCTTGATCTCGTTGACGAACTCCGTCTCGATCCACCGGGTGTGGATCCGGAACGGGTCGGCGGTGAAGGCGGGGTCGACCACGACGGCCTGGTGGAACGGGATGGCGGTGGCCATGCCCTCGACCCTGAACTCCGCCAGTGCGCGCGCGGCCCGCTGGAGCGCCTGCTCACGGGTCGCGCCCGTGACGATCAGTTTGGCCAGGAGCGAGTCCCAGGCCGGGCCGATGACGCTGCCGGACTCCACGCCCGCGTCCAGGCGGACGCCCGGACCCGAGGGCGCGTCGAAGGTGGTGACGGTGCCCGGGGCGGGCAGGAAGCCGCGGCCCGGGTCCTCGCCGTTGATCCGGAACTCGAAGGAGTGCCCGCGCACGGCGGGGTCGCCGTAACCGAGCTCCTCGCCGTCCGCGATACGGAACATCTCGCGTACGAGGTCGATGCCGGTGACCTCTTCGGTGACCGGGTGCTCGACCTGGAGGCGGGTGTTGACCTCCAGGAAGGAGATCGTGCCGTCGGTGCCGACGAGGAACTCGACGGTGCCCGCGCCGACGTAGCCGGCCTCCTTGAGGATGGCCTTCGACGCGGCGTACAGCTCGGCGTTCTGCGCCTCGCTCAGGAACGGCGCGGGAGCCTCCTCCACCAGCTTCTGGTGGCGGCGCTGGAGGGAGCAGTCACGGGTGGAGACGACGACCACGTTGCCATGGGTGTCGGCGAGGCACTGGGTCTCGACGTGACGCGGCTTGTCGAGGTAGCGCTCGACGAAGCACTCGCCGCGGCCGAAGGCGGCGACGGCCTCGCGGACCGCGGAGTCGTACAGTTCCGGGACCTCTTCGAGCGTGCGGGCGACCTTGAGGCCACGTCCGCCACCGCCGAAGGCGGCCTTGATCGCGATCGGCAGGCCGTGTTCGCGGGCGAAGGTGACGACCTCGTCCGAGCCGGAGACCGGGTCGGGCGTGCCGGCGACCAGCGGCGCACCGGCGCGCTGGGCGATGTGACGGGCCGCGACCTTGTCACCGAGGTCGCGGATGGCCTGCGGCGGCGGGCCGATCCAGGTCAGACCGGCGTCGAGCACGGCCTGGGCGAACTCGGCGTTCTCCGAGAGGAAGCCGTAACCCGGGTGGATCGCGTCCGCCCCTGAGTCCTTGGCAGCCTGGAGCACCTTGGCCATGTCCAGGTAACTGGAGGCCGGGGTGTCACCGCCCAGAGCGAACGCCTCGTCGGCCGCGCGGACATGTAGAGCGTCCCGGTCCGGATCGGCGTAGACGGCTACGCTCGCGATTCCGGCGTCCCGGCAAGCCCGAGCAACGCGGACAGCGATTTCGCCACGGTTGGCGATGAGCACCTTGCGCACGATGACTCCCTCCTTGAAACAAGCTGAGTTTAGGGACTACCGACACGGCCGTACGACCCGTCCCCACAGGTGAGCTTGCCCACACGGAGTGTCATTCGAGGGTTGCTGGAGTCGTGAAATCCCTTGTCGCACCACGTTACGCCGGGTTCCTTAACCGCACAGTAGCCACGAGGTGTGGTCCAGGTCTCTGTCCGTAGGGTCAACGACGTCCGGTGTTTCTTTGTCGGGTCCCTACGAACCACCCGGCGGTTCTTTGCCGGTGCCTCAGGGGCGGCCGACCTCTTGTCCGAACGATTACCCGTTAGTAGGGTCCGCGATACCGCAGGTACTACAGGTAACAGGGGGTGGGTGCGGTGATACGCAGACCAGTGGCCGTGGTGACCGGGATCGTGCTGTTCGGGGAAGCGGTGGGGATCGTCCTCATCAACGCGGTGCTCGCGACCGTCGTGGACAACCAGAGGATGTCCCTGGCGGGCATGGACCCCGGGGCCATGTCGGCGGGCACCTGGGCGATGGGCGGGGGTTCCGGTCTTCTGCTGGTGCTCTGCGGTCTCGTCGCGCTGGTCGCCGGCATCCGCGACCGGGCGCCGGGCCGCGCCGGACGGATCGCCCTGATCGGCTGCGCCGTCGTGCACGGGGTGCTGGGTGCCCTGACGGTGGGCCTGGTCGGCTGGTCGGCGTTCGGCTTCATGATGGCCGTGCTCGCGCTGCTCGTCCTGACCCTGCTGGGTTACGGCCCCGAGGACGCGGAACCGCGCGGGGGCAAGGGGCGGTCGAGCGGCGCCGAAGCTCCGGTGCCCGTCTGACCCGGCCCGGTCAGCAGCCCCCGCCTCCGGTCCTCAGACCCACAGGTCCGTGACGGAGAGGCCCAGTTCGCCCAGGAGCCGGCGCAGCAGCGGCAGTGAGAGCCCGATGACGTTGCCGTGGTCGCCCTCGATGGAGTCGACGAACGGTGCCGAGCGGCCGTCCAGCGTGAACGCGCCCGCCACATGCAGTGGTTCGCCCGACGCGACGTAGGCGGCGATCTCCGCGTCGGTCGGTTCGCCGAACCGTACGACGGTGGACGCCGTCGCGGACACCGTGCGGCCGCTCACCGTGTCGATCACGCTGTGCCCGGTCCGCAGGATTCCGGCCCGGCCGCGCATGGACTTCCAGCGGGCGGTGGCCTCCTCGCTGTCGGCGGGCTTGCCCAGCGCCTCGCCGTCGAGTTCGAGAACCGAGTCGCAGCCGATGACCAGAGCGCCGGCCGCCTCCGGGCGGGCCGCGACGGTCTTGGCCTTGGCCTCGGCCAGGACGAGCGCCAGCTCGCCGGGGGTGGGTGCGGACAGCGCGTCCTCGTCGACACCACTGACGATCACCTCGGGCGCGAAACCGGCATGGCGCAGGAGGCCGAGGCGGGCGGGCGAGGCGGAGGCGAGGACGAGGCGGCGCTGATCAGTCATACGGGCCATCGTAGAAGGCACCGCGGAGCCGGGGAAACGTCCGGGTCGGCGGATGCCTGCTCACGCGGATGCCGGGTCGGTGGACGAAGGGTCCGTGGGCGCCGGGTCAGCGGATGCCGAGGACGAACATGGCGATCACCATGGCGAGCGCCAGCAGCAGCCCCGCGCGGCGCATCATCGCCTGCACGTCGCGGAGCTCCTTGGGCGGCTCGTTCTCCGGATCTGACCACAGCATGGAAACGATCCTGCTGCCGTGACCGCTGTGACGCCTGAGTACAGGTACTCAACCGTCACAGCGCTACGGACCGCGCCCCGGCCTGCGGGTGCTCAGACGGGCCAGTAGGTGCGCGCCCAGGAGCGCGGACCGGGCCGGATCGCGCCCCGGCGCGCTATGCGTCCCGGATCGGACCACTGCTCGGGCGGTACCGGCGCGCCGGACGACACGGCGGCCGTCGCCGCGGCGCGCGCCTGGACCACCGCCAGTGCGGCGGCCAGCTCCTCCGGGGTCGGATTGCCCCGTACGACCTTGATCATGGCCTGGGTCCTCTCTAGAGGGGGATGTTGCCGTGCTTCTTCGGGGGGAGGGATTCCCGCTTGGTACGCAGCTGGCGCAGGCCCTTGATGATGTGGGCACGGGTGTCCGAGGGCATGATCACCGCGTCGACGTAGCCGCGTTCGGCGGCGACGTACGGGTTGAGGAGGGCGTCCTCGTAGTCGGCGATCAGCTCGGCGCGGGTCGCTTCCTGATCCTCCGCCGCGGCGATCGTGCGGCGGTGCAGGATGTTGACCGCGCCCTGCGCGCCCATCACCGCGATCTGCGCGGTCGGCCAGGCCAGGTTGAGGTCGGCGCCCAGGTGCTTGGAGCCCATGACGTCGTACGCGCCGCCGAACGCCTTGCGGGTGATGACCGTGATCAGCGGGACCGTCGCCTCGGCGTACGCGTAGATCAGCTTGGCGCCGCGGCGGATGATCCCGCCGTACTCCTGGTCGACGCCCGGCAGGAAGCCGGGGACGTCGACGAAGGTCAGGACCGGGACGTTGAAGGCGTCACAGGTCCGCACGAAACGCGCGGCCTTCTCGCTGGCGTTGATGTCCAGGCATCCCGCGAACTGCATCGGCTGGTTGGCGACGATGCCGACCGGGTGCCCCTCGACGCGGCCGAAGCCGGTGATGATGTTCGGCGCGAACAGGGCCTGCGTCTCCAGGAACTCGCCCTCGTCCAGCACGTGTTCGATCGCGGTGTGCATGTCGTACGGCTGGTTCGCGGAGTCCGGGATGAGCGTGTCGAGCTCGCGGTCCTCGTCCGTCGTCTCCAGGTCCGCCTCCTCCGGGAACGCGGGTGCCTCGGAGAGGTTGTTGGACGGGAGGTAGGACAGCAGGGACTTGACGTACTCGATGGCGTCCTTCTCGTCACCCGCCATGTGGTGCGCCACACCGGAGGTGGTGTTGTGCGTGCGGGCGCCGCCCAGCTCCTCGAAGCCGACGTCCTCGCCGGTGACGGTCTTGATGACGTCGGGGCCCGTGATGAACATGTGCGAGGTCTGGTCGACCATCACCGTGAAGTCGGTGATCGCGGGGGAGTAGACCGCCCCGCCCGCGCACGGTCCGACGATCAGCGAGATCTGCGGGATCACACCGGAGGCGTGGACGTTGCGGCGGAAGATCTCCGCGAACAGCCCGAGCGCTGCCACACCTTCCTGGATGCGCGCGCCACCACCGTCGTTGATGCCGATGACCGGGCAGCCGGTCTTCATCGCGAAGTCCATCACCTTCACGATCTTCTCGCCGTAGACCTCGCCGAGCGAGCCGCCGAAGATCGTGAAGTCCTGCGAGTACACGCACACGGGCCGGCCGTCGACCGTGCCGTAGCCGGTGACGACACCGTCTCCGTACGGGCGGTTCTTCTCGATGCCGAAGTTGGTGGAGCGGTGCCGGGCGAACTCGTCGAGCTCGACGAAGGAGCCCTCGTCGAGGAGGAGCCCGATCCGTTCGCGGGCGGTCAGCTTGCCCTTGGCGTGCTGCTTCTCCACGGCGCGTGCGGAGCCTGCGTGCGTGGCTTCGTCAATACGTTTCTGCAGGTCCGCGATCTTGCCCGCGGTGGTGTGGATGTCGCTCTGCGGCTCGGACATCGGGTGGCGGCTCCCTGCCTGGTCACGGGGGACGGCTAGAACGTTCAGCAGCGGTGCTCGGCCGGGGCGTGCGCGACGGCGTGGGGGACGCGGATCGACAGGCCGGGCTGGACGGCCGGGTTGCTACTGACTCGTAGCGTATCGGCGCGGCTACCGTTCGGCAGTGCGTCGTTCCCCACACCTAGGGTGGCTTGCATGACACCTTCCGATGCGCCACACAACCGCTGGTCGGACCTGGACCGGCCGCCCCTGAACGTCGCCGCGCTGCGCCGTGGGCTGCTCCGGCCGGACTCGTTGTGGAGCTCGGTCGACGTGGTGGACACGACCGGCTCGACCAACTCCGACCTCGCCGCGCGCGCGGACGGACTGGCCGAGGGCACCGTTCTGGTCGCCGAGGAGCAGACCGCGGGGCGGGGCAGGCTGGACCGGACCTGGACGGCGCCGCCGCGTTCGGGGCTGTTCTTCTCCGTCCACCTCACGCCCGGTGACGTGCCCGTCCGGCGCTGGGGATGGCTGCCCCTGCTCGCCGGGGTCGCCACGGCGACCGCCCTCGCGCAGTCGGCGGGCGTCGACACGACACTGAAATGGCCCAACGACCTCCTGGTCACGGTCGACGGCGCCGAACGCAAGACCGGCGGCATCCTCGCCGAGCGCGCGGGGGAGGGCGTCGTCATCGGTATCGGGCTCAACGTCTCGCTGCGCGCGGACGAGCTGCCCGTGCCCACGGCGGGTTCGCTCGCCCTGGCCGGGGCGGTCTCCACCGACCGCGAGACGCTGTTGCGGGCCGTTCTGCGCGGTCTGGAGGACTGGTACGGGAGGTGGCGCGCGGCGGACGGCGACGCCGCGGCGAGCGGGCTGCAGGCGGCGTACGCGGCGGGCTGCGCGACGCTGGACCGGACCGTACGGGCGGAGCTGCCGGGTGGCCGGTCCCTCGTCGGTGAGGCCGTCGCGATCGACGGGGACGGCCGCCTCGTCCTGTCCACCGGCGACGGGCTCCAGGAACCGGTGTCGGCGGGCGACATCGTGCACCTGTTCGCGGGCCCGTCGGAGGGCTGACGACAAAACGGCCGCCGGGCGGACACGGGTGACATTTCGTGGTCACGGCCGGGGCGACGTGAGGTAGCGCACATCTGCCGTATCGTTGAGGCGATCCAGCGACAGATCGGCAGGGCAGTGCGCAGGGAACGGGCAGGAGGCGGCTGGTGACCGTCGACGACACGACGTCCGGCGAGGGCGAGGAGCCCCCGTCGGACTCCTCGGTCCACGCGACACCGCATCACGAAGTCGATCACACGGCGGAGCCGACCGACGATCCGCTGGCGATCAGGCTGGAACAGCTGATCCTGGGGGCCGACCGCCGCTACACGCCGTTCCAGGCGGCCCGCACCGCCGGTGTCTCCATGGACCTGGCGTCCCGGTTCTGGCGCGCCATGGGGTTCGCCGACATCGGCCAGGCCAAGGCGCTCACCGAGGCCGACGTCCTGGCCCTGCGCCGCCTCGCCGGACTCGTCGAGGCGGGACTGCTCAGCGAGCCGATGGCGATCCAGGTGGCGCGCTCCACCGGGCAGACCACCGCCCGGCTGGCGGAGTGGCAGATCGATTCCTTCCTGGAGGGGCTGACCGAGCCCCCGGAGCCAGGGATGACCCGTACCGAGGTCACGTATCCGCTGGTCGAGCTGCTCCTGCCCGAGCTGGAGGAGTTCCTGGTGTACGTGTGGCGGCGGCAGCTCGCCGCCGCGACGGGCCGGGTCGTGCAGGCGGCCGACGACGAGGAGATGGTCGACCGCCGGCTGGCCGTCGGCTTCGCGGACCTGGTCGGCTTCACGCGGCTCACCCGACGGCTGGAGGAGGAGGCGCTCGGCGAGCTGGTCGAGGCGTTCGAGACGACCGCCGCCGACCTGGTCGCCGCCCACGGCGGACGGCTCATCAAGACCCTCGGGGACGAAGTGCTCTTCGCCGCCGACGACGCGGGCACGGCCGCCGAGATAGCGCTGCGGCTGGTCGAGGCGATGGCCCAGAACGAGACCATGCCCGCGCTGCGCGTCGGCATCGCCTTCGGCACGGTCACCACCCGGATGGGCGATGTCTTCGGCACCACCGTGAACCTCGCCAGCCGGCTCACCTCGATAGCTCCGAAGGACGCCGTCCTGGTCGACGGGGCGTTCGCCAAGGAGCTCACACGGACCGGTGACGCCCCTGCGTCCGAGGCGCAGGCGGCCGAGGAGGCGGCGGCCGCCGCCGAGCGGGTGCGGCTGGCCGAGAAGGAGGGCCGCGAGGCGGAGGAGCCCGCCCCGCCGCGCTATCGCTTCGGTCTCCAGCCGATGTGGCAGCGGCCGGTGCGAGGGCTCGGGGTCGTGGAGCCGTGGCTGCTCGCGCGGCGCGGCACGCCCGGACCGTCGGCCTGAGGGCCTCCGGGTCCCGGCGCCCGTATGCCTGGGCCGGGGAGCGCTCTAGGTCCTGTCTGGAGTTCCCCCGCGGCGTCGCGGCGTCCGGCACCGCCGCCTCCGGCGTTGTCGTCAGTCGCGAGGGCTCCGCCATCGCTCCCTCCTCCGCCTTGGATTCGACGGCACCGGACGCCGCTCCTTCTCCCGCGCTGGAACTCCAGACAGGACCTAGGATCGCCCGGTAACGCTCGTTAACTGTCGAGCTCGTTCACCGGAGGGGTGCAGTCATATGACCGTCATGTCCGAGCAGCGGTACGGGGAGTTCGTCGTCGTACGGCGCCACGAGGGCCAGGAGCACGTGGCGGAGCTGGTGCTCGACCGGCCGAAGGCGATGAACGCCGTGTCCACGGACATGGCCCGTTCGATCGGGACCGCCTGCGCGGCGCTCGGCGCGGACAGTGGCGTACGGGTCACCGTGCTCACCTCCAGCCATGAGCGCGCCTTCTGCGTGGGCGCGGACCTCAAGGAGCGCAACTCCTTCACGGACGCCGAGCTGGTGCGGCAGCGGCCCACCGCCCGCGCCGCCTACACCGGCGTACTGGAACTCCCGATGCCGACGATCGCCGCGGTGCACGGCTTCGCGCTCGGCGGCGGCTTCGAGCTGGCGCTCGCCTGCGATCTGATCGTGGCCGACCGCACGGCCGTCGTCGGGCTGCCCGAGGTGTCGGTCGGGGTCATCCCGGGTGGCGGCGGTACGCAGTTGCTGCCCCGCCGGGTCGGGGCGGCCCGCGCGGCCGAGCTGGTCTTCACCGCCCGGCGCGTGGAGGCGGCCGAGGCCCGGGAACTGGGGCTCGTCGACGAGCTGGTCGAGGAAGGCCTGGACCGGGACGAGGCGCTGGCGCTCGGCGGGCGGATCGCCGCCAACTCCCCCGTGGGGCTGCGCGCGGCCAAGCGGGCGCTGCGACTGGGGCACGGGCTCGACCTGCGGGCCGGCCTGGAGGTCGAGGACGCGGCCTGGCGGTCGGTGGCCTTCTCGGGGGACCGCGCGGAGGGTGTGGCCGCCTTCAACGAGAAGCGGAAGCCGAACTGGCCCGGGGAGTAGGCGGCCGGCTCCGGGGCACCAGGTGACCGTGAGTGACGACAAGACGCCCTTTTCTGCGCGAACCGGCAATCATGCATGGTCCAGTCTGATCAAAAAAGCACAAAACTACATAAGCTGTGGCAATGGGCGGTGATGATGCGCGGCTGCGGGCCGTGGTTTCCCTTGCGCAGTCGATGGCCGCGGCATACACCCCGCGGGACTCGTGGCGTGCGGCGGCGCTGAGGGCGTGCGAGGCGCTGGACGGCAGCTTCGCCGCGCTCTCCGTGTGGGAGCGCGATCGCGGGCGGTTGCGGGTGCTGGTGAACGCGGGCGAACGGGCCGAGGGGGAGGAGGAGTTCCCCGAGGACGAGGCGTACCCCGTGCATCAGTTCCCGGAGATCACCGAGTTCCTCCACGAGCGCTGGGCGGGTGGTGGTGAGCCGGACGCCTGGGTGGAGACCGCCGACGGCACCCCGTCCGACGGTGCTCCGGCGCGGGGGGCCCGGCCGTTCTGTCATCAGCGGGTCGCCGCCCTGCGCCGGCGCGGGCGGGGCTGCTGCGTGGTGGCTCCGATCGTGCTGCACGGGCGCGCCTGGGGCGAGCTGTACGTCGCGCGCTCGGCGGCGCAGCCGGTGTTCGGCCGGGACGACGTCGACTTCGCGACCGTCCTGGCCGCCGTGGTCGCCGCCGGGATCGCTCAGACGGAGCGGCTGGAGGAGGTCCGCAAACTGGCCTTCACCGATCCGCTCACCGGCCTCGCGAACCGCAGGGCCGTCGACATCCGGCTCGACGAGGCGGTCGAGCGGCATCGCGCCGACGGGGTCGTGGTGAGCCTGGTCGTCTGCGATCTGAACGGCCTCAAAGCGGTCAACGACACCCATGGGCACGCGGTCGGAGACCGCCTGCTGGAACGTTTCGGCTCGGTGCTCTCGCTGTGCGGCGCGATGCTGCCCGGCGCTCTGGCGGCCCGGCTGGGCGGGGACGAGTTCTGTCTGCTGACCCTCGGGCCCGATGCGGACGACGTGGTCCGGGTGGCCACGGAGCTCTGCGAGCGGGCGGCCGTGCTCGAACTCGGTGACGGGGTCGCCTGCGGGGTCGCGTCGAGCGGGGACCCCATCGGTCCGCTGCACTCGGCGCGCAGGCTCTTCCGGCTGGCCGACGCGGCCCAGTACCGGGCGAAGGCGGCGCGCTCCGCGAAGCCCGTGGTGGCCGGGCGTGACGGTGAGGTGATCCGGCTCGCCGACTCCCCGCCGAAGTCCGCACACGACCGGCGCAGGCTGCGCGGCAACCGTCCCTGAGCTGGGGCGGCGGTACGCGAGCAGCGCGCAGGGCACGCGGAACGGTAAGGGGTCAACTGGATGACCACTGGTGACATTCGCGAGGGACGTTCCCTAGTGACATGAAGGGATTCAATCCGTAGGGTTCTGAATATGGATATGCATACAGTCGTGGTGGGGACGTCCGGTACCACCGCTGAGGACGTCATCGCCGTGGCCCGCGCGGGCGCCCGCGTCGAGCTCTCGGCCGCAGCCGTGGACGCGCTTGCCGCAGCCCGCGAGATCGTCGAGGCGCTCGCCGCCAAACCCGAGCCGGTCTACGGCGTCTCCACCGGCTTCGGCGCCCTCGCCAGCCGTCACATCAGCCCCGAACTCCGCGCCCAGCTCCAGCGCAACATCGTGCGCTCGCACGCCGCGGGCATGGGCCCCCGCGTGGAGCGCGAGGTCGTCCGCGCCCTGATGTTCCTGCGGCTGAAGACGCTGGCCTCCGGGCACACCGGCGTACGCCCCGAGGTCGCGCAGACCATGGCCGACGTACTGAACGCGGGCATCACCCCCGTCGTCCACGAGTACGGCTCGCTCGGCTGCTCCGGCGACCTGGCCCCGCTCTCCCACTGCGCCCTGGCCCTGATGGGCGAGGGCGACGCGGAGGGCCCCGACGGCGTGGTGCGTCCCGCTGGCGAGCTCCTCGCCGCCCACGGCATCGCCCCCGTGGAACTGCGCGAGAAGGAGGGCCTGGCCCTCCTGAACGGCACCGACGGCATGCTCGGCATGCTCGTGATGGCCCTGGCCGACCTCAAGAACCTCTACATCTCGGCCGACATCACCGCCGCGCTCTCCCTGGAGGCGCTGCTCGGCACGGACAAGGTCCTCGCCCCCGAGCTGCACGCCATCCGCCCGCACCCCGGCCAGGGCGCCAGCGCCGACAACATGCTGCGGGTGCTCGCCGGGTCCGGCCTCACCGGTCACCACCAGGACGACGCGCCCCGCGTCCAGGACGCCTACTCCGTGCGCTGCGCGCCGCAGGTCAACGGCGCGGGACGCGACACCCTCGCGTACGCCTGCGTGGTCGCCGAGCGCGAGCTGGCGGCCGCCGTCGACAACCCCGTCGTGCTGCGAGGGAGCACCTCCGGCTCGAGCGAGGCCGAGGGTGGGGGAGGCCGGGTCGAGTCCAACGGGAACTTCCACGGCGCCCCCGTCGCGTACGTGCTCGACTTCCTGGCGATCGTCGCCGCCGACCTCGGGTCCATCTCCGAGCGCCGCACGGACCGGCTCCTGGACAAGAACCGCTCGCACGGGCTGCCGCCGTTCCTGGCCGACGACGCCGGGGTGGACTCCGGGCTGATGATCGCCCAGTACACACAGGCCGCCCTCGTCAGCGAGATGAAGCGGCTCGCCGTCCCCGCGTCCGCGGACTCGATCCCGTCCTCCGCGATGCAGGAGGACCACGTCTCCATGGGCTGGTCGGCGGCGCGCAAGCTCCGTACCGCCGTGACCCACCTGGCCAGGATCGTCGCCGTCGAGATGTACACGGCGACCCGCGCCGTCGAGCTGCGCGTCGCGCAGGGGCTGACCCCCGCGCCCGCCTCGCTCGCCGCGATCGAGGCGCTGCGCGCGGCCGGTGTCGAGGGCCCGGGACCGGACCGGTTCCTCGCCCCCGACCTGGCCGGCGCCGACGCCTTCGTACGCGAAGGGAAGCTGGTCGCGGCCGTGGAGCCGGTCACCGGACCGCTGGCCTGAGGGGAGGCTCTCAGTTGACGGACGGGCCCCCCGACGGGCCCGTCCGGGCCGAGTAGGTGACGAAACCCGCGCCGATCAGCAGGAACGCCGTGCCGCCGATCAGATACGGGGTGGTGTCGACGCCCGCCCCGGTGTCGGCGAGCACGGTGTCCGCATCCGTCCGCCTGGCGGGGGTGACGGCCGACTGATTCCGCACGGAGCCGGCGGCGTCCTCCGTTTGACTTCCGCCGGTCGCGTTGGCGGAGGGGACGAACCACAGAGCGCAGAGCAGGGTGCCCGCGGCGGTCGTGGTCAGCAGCGTGCGACGAGCGATGGACACAGAATCGATCCCCTTGCGACAACCATCAGTTAGCCCCGTGGGCCGATGCTAAGCAAAGCAGTGGGTCGTGGGAAAGCCGCAGACTCCAGGAGCCTTACGCTCCCGCCTATGACCACTTCAGAGACATCCAGGTTTGTTCGGCTTCGCGTGGAGATGGTGCTGGAGATCACCGACGCCGCAGCCCTGACCGGCAGCGCCCTGGCGGGCATCGCCGCCGAATACGCGGCAGCGGGCATCGCACCCGCCCCGGGAGAATCCGCCGAGGAGCGGACGCATGCGGAGGCCACCGTACGGGAAGACGGTGCGGAGGCCATTGCTTCACTCGTCGACCCCTTCGACCTGGTCAGCGAGGTGCCCGGGGTGGAACTCGCCCAGGCGTCCTGGAGCAGTGAGACCGTCGACTACGACCCCGACGCCGAGGACTGGTCCGAGGACTGGGACGGCGACGAGGACGACGACGAGAGCGGCTACGGATTCGAGGGCGCACGTGAGGACGGCGAGGTCGAGGACAATGGGCAGGGCGATGGTGAGCGCGCCGACGCGGAACGGTAGGCCACAGGCGTGAGAACCCGGCCCCGGCCCGCATCCGACCGCGGACCGGGGCCGGCTGCGGGCCGGCCGCCATTACGTGTCCGCCGACGGGAACCGGCGCCGACGCCACCGCGTCGGTGAGTGGTGTTCCCCACATCCGCGCAGGATGTGGAACCGGACACCCCCTTGGGGTGTTCTTGGAACATTGACGGGGAAACGCCGTCCGGCGAACCCGTTACGGGGATTTGGGGAATCGGCAACGATGGAGAAGCGTGTGATGACGGACAGCAAGCGGCGCAGGGGCCTCGCGGCCGTGTCCGCACTGCTCGGCGGCGTACTGGTGCTCTCGGCCTGTAGCGACGACGGCGGCAAGAGCGCCGCCCCGACTGCGGAGAGCTCGAAGAAGTCGCAGGCTCAGGTGGACGAGGCGGCGGCCAAGGAAACCTCGGATGCGCAGATAACGATCGCGCCGAAGAACGGTGCCACCAACGCGGGCATCAACAAGGACGTCAAGGTCACCGTCACCAAGGGCAAGCTGACCGAGGTCACCATGACCACGTCGGCCGGCCAGAGCATCGAGGGCACCCTCGCCGCGGACGGTCTGAGCTGGGCGCCCGCCGGCCAGCTGGAGCGCTCGACCACGTACAAGATCAACGCCACGGCGGCGGACGCCAAGGGCCGTGAGGCCCACGAGAACAGCTCCTTCACCACCGTGTCGCCCGACAACAGCTTCATCGGCAACTTCACGCCCGAGGACGGTTCGACCGTCGGCGTCGGTATGCCGGTCTCGATCAACTTCAACAAGCCGATCAGCGACCGGAAGGCCGTCCAGGACGGCATCAAGGTCACGTCCAGCAGCGGCCAGGAGGTCGCCGGCCACTGGTTCAACGCGCAGCGGCTCGACCTGCGCCCCGAGGACTACTGGCAGGGCGGCTCCACCGTCACCCTGAAGCTGGAGCTCGACGGCGTCGAGGGCGCGGACGGCGTCTTCGGTGTCCAGGAGAAGACGGTCACCTTCAAGGTCGGCCGCAACCAGGTCTCTACCGTCGACGTCCGGGCGAAGACCATGACCGTCACCCAGGACGGCAAGACGATCAAGACCATCCCGATCTCCGCCGGTTCCTCGGAGAACCCGACGTACAACGGCGAGATGGTGATCTCCGAGAAGTTCAAGGAGACCCGGATGGACGGTGCGACGGTCGGCTTCACCGACGACGACGGCAAGGGTGAGTACGACATCAAGGACGTGCCGCACGCCATGCGGCTGTCCACGTCGGGCACCTTCATCCACGGCAACTACTGGGGCGCCAAGTCGATGTTCGGCAGCGCCAACACCAGCCACGGCTGCGTGGGCCTCGCCGACGTGAAGGGTGCGGGCGACGCGAACGCGCCCGGAGCCTGGTTCTTCAACAACTCCATGGTCGGCGACGTGGTCATCGTCAAGAACTCCCCGGACAAGACCATCGCGCCCGACAACGGACTCAACGGCTGGAACATGAGCTGGGCCGAGTGGACGGCCGGCTCCGCCGCCTGATCCCCTGTCCGACCCGCATTCCCCCCCCCCCCCCCCCGCGTACGAAGGCGGCGGCACCCCGGATTCCCGGTGCCGCCGCCTTCGGCGTATCCGGGCGCACGCACGCGTGTCGGGCGGCGGAGGGCTCGAATCCGTGGGTCTCGGTGACCGTCCGGCCCATCTGCCGGGCGAGATGTCCGGTGGCCGGAAGCAGCGGGTCGCGATCGCGCGGGCGCTGGTGAAGCGGCCCAAGGTGCTGCTCGCCGGCGAGCCCACCGGCAATCTCGACGAGTTCATGCGCGACGAGATCATGGAGGTGCTCGACGGGCTGTGGTAGGAGCACGGGCTGACCTTCGTCATGGTCACCCACGACAGTTCCCTGGCCCGCAAGGCGCCGAGGGTGGCCACCATCCGTGAAGGCCGGGTCACGGTGACGGAGAACGCCGCCACCTGACCCCGTGCCCGCTCGCCCGGCGGCCCGGCCTCAGGCCGCTCGCCCGGTAGACCAGCAGGTCCACGTGCCGCACCTGCCGCAGCCCCGCCACGTCCTCGTACGGGCCGCCGTCCTCGCCGCCCCGGCCGTGCCCGGTGAGCGAGCGCAGCCGGTGCCACGCCTGCAGCGGCGCCCAGCACAGTCCGAGGATCCAGCGCCGCACGAGCCGGCCGAACCCGGGGCGTTCGACGCCGGGCATCTCCACGACCCGTACGCCCATCACCAGCTTGCCGGCGCTGGCCCGTAACGCCGCGGTCAGGAGGACCTGGTTGACGAAGGAGAGCACCAGCGCGAAGGCGAGCAGCAGCGGAAGGGCCCGGCCCGCCTCGGAGGTGCCCACGTGGGGCCGGGTCAGCAGTCCGGCCGCCAGCAGACAGAGGTAGCAGTCGACGGCGACCGCGAGGTACCGCCGCATGTCACCGGCGCCCGGGATGCCCGGCGGGGGACGTAAGGACCCGTAAGCGCCGGACGGTCGCCGCCGCTCGTACGGGCCCGGCGGGGCGGCCCACCTCGCCGGAGGGCTGCCGGGCCGCCGCAATCCGTACAACGGCCTTTGGAAATAGGGCTGTTGACCGTTTCTCGGCCCCCGTGGCGCGTTCATTACGGCATCATGGCCGATCGTCCGCTGCCGCGTCTCCCTTCCACACATAGCGGATGTCCGGTTCCCGCTCCTCGTTGTCCGAACCGTCCGTGCGCTCCGCCGCCAGGAAACCGTGCCGCTCGTAGAAGCGGTGCGCGGGCGCGTTGACCTGGAAGGTCCACAAGTCGAGCCCCTGCGGGCTGCGCTCCTTGGCGAGCTGTACGAAGCGGTCGCCGAGGCCGTGCCCGCGGCGGGCGGGATCCAGGTAGAGCTGCTCCATTCGGCCGTCCTCCAGCACCATCATTCCGACCACGGTGCCCGCCTCGTCTGCCACCCATGTCTCGTGGTGCACCACGACCACATCGCGGAAGAACGCCCGTACACCGTCGTCGTCATGAGCGCGGCGCACCGTCGGCAGCGCGGCGTCGAAGGACCGCAGGTAGACCTCGGCGACCGCGGCCCCGTCCCCGGGCTCCGCGCGCCGCAGGGTGATCGGGGTGCTATCGCTTCCGGTGCCTCGGCGCGCAGCCGCGTCCTTGTCGTTCATCGCGACAATGTCGCACATCGTCCGCCTGCTTCCCACCCTTTACCCGCGGGGTGACCGACGCTGACATCCGGGGACGTGGCCGGCATGTGGATGCCGGCTGCGGATCTCCGGACCGCGCTGGGACTATTGGCCGGTGCAACGGTCCTGGACGGACCGTGGGCGCCCCAGGGGACAGGGAGCGCCGACGTACGTCACGCCCACTATGGAAGGTCTTGATCAGATGCCGGCCATCGCCGACTCCGTAAGCCCGCGCAGTGCCGCGAACCGAGTCATCGAGCCGCTCTACGCGGAGATCCTGCGGCGCAACCAGGGCGAGAAGGAGTTCCACCAGGCAGTACGGGAGGTCCTGGAGACCCTCGGACCGGTGCTGGCGCAGCGGCCGGAGTTCGTCGACGCCCGGATCATCGAGCGGCTCTGCGAGCCCGAGCGTCAGCTCATCTTCCGGGTGCCGTGGTCGGACGACTCCGGCACCATCCACGTGAACCGCGGATTCCGCGTCGAGTTCTCCAGCTCGCTCGGCCCCTACAAGGGCGGACTGCGCTTCCATCCCTCGGTCAACCTCGGCATCGTGAAGTTCCTCGGCTTCGAGCAGATCTTCAAGAACGCCCTCACCGGTATGCCGATCGGCGGCGGCAAGGGCGGCTCGGACTTCGACCCCAAGGGCCGCTCCGACGCCGAGATCATGCGGTTCTGCCAGTCGTTCATGACGGAACTCCACCGCCACCTGGGCGAGTACACCGATGTTCCCGCGGGCGACATCGGCGTGGGCGGCCGTGAAATCGGCTACCTCTTCGGCCAGTACAAGCGGATCACCAACCGCTACGAGTCCGGCGTGCTCACCGGCAAGGGCCTCGGCTGGGGCGGCGCCCAGGCACGCACCGAGGCGACCGGCTACGGCTGCGTCCTGTTCACCGCCGAGATGCTCAGGAGCCGCGGCGACTCCCTCGACGGCCAGCGCATCGCCGTGTCGGGCTCGGGGAACGTGGCGATCTACGCCATCGAGAAGGCGCAACAGCTCGGCGCGACCGTGGTGACCTGTTCCGACTCGGGCGGTTACGTCGTGGACGAGAAGGGCGTCGACCTCGACCTGCTCAAGGAGATCAAGGAGGAGGGGCGCGGCCGCATCTCCGAGTACGCGGAGCGCCGCGGCCCCCACGTGCGTTACGTCGCCGGTACGGGAGTCTGGAGCGTCCCCGTGGACGTGGCCCTGCCCTGCGCGACACAGAACGAGCTGCACGAGGCCGACGCGCTGGCCCTCGTACGCAACGGCGTGAAGGCGGTCGCCGAAGGCGCCAACATGCCGACCACTCCTGAGGCCGTCCACGTCTTCCAGGAGGCGGGCGTAGCCTTCGCCCCCGGCAAGGCGGCCAACGCCGGCGGGGTGGCGACCAGCGCGCTGGAGATGCAGCAGAACGCCTCGCGCGACTCATGGACCTTCTCCCACACGGAGGAGCGGCTCGGGGAGATCATGCGTCACATCCACGACTCCTGCTACACGACCGCCGAGCGCTACGGCAGCCCCGGCAACTACGTGGTCGGCGCGAACATCGCTGGCTTCGAACTGGTGGCGGACGCGATGCTGGCGCAGGGCCTGATCTGAGTCACGTCCCTTCGGATCCCGATGTTTCGTACGGCGGCGTAGCCAGCTGGGATTTCGCCGGAGGCGGAACGCTCCCGGCGGTGTGCCGGGGGCTCCTAAGCTGGGTCGGGTGAGCAGCCACCAGCCGGACCGTGCCCGCGTCATCCCCCTGCGCCCGGTCACCGGGGCCCCGTCCCCGGTCCCCGCCAAGGAGCCGCTCCTGCGGCATGTCGTCGGCGACGTCATGCGCCGTGAGCGCCAGGCGCAGGAGCGCACGCTGAAGGACGTGGCGGAGGCGGCGCGCATCTCGATGCCGTACCTCTCCGAGCTGGAACGGGGCCTGAAGGAACCGTCGTCCGAGGTCCTGGCAGCAGCCGCCCATGCTCTCGGCCTGGGGCTGGTCGACCTCCTCGCACTGTCCCACCGCGAACTGATCCGCCTCGCCGCCCCGGCCCCGGTCCGCCGTGTCGGCACGGCCCTCCGCCCGGCGCGGCGGACCCCACGCCAGGGAGAGGTCCGCCTCGCGGCCTGACGGGGACTACCGAGCGGCCTCCGCGGCTTCCTCGGGGGTCTCGAATCCCTTGATGACGGGGTCCTTTTCGAGGGGCTCGTTCTCGCAGCCGAGGGCGTCGGTGGCCTTTCGCGCCATGAGGTGCAGGTAGTGCATCTGACGGTCCCTGGCGTCCTGGCTTTCGCGGGGGCCGGTGTATGCAGTGTTCCAGCTTCGGGCCACGAGCAGTGTGCGTTTCGAGAGTGTGCTCAATTCTCCGGGCAGGTCGCACTCGATGTGGAGCTTGGCCAGAGTTTCGTCCGATTCGCCGTATGTGCCGTTGAGATTGTAATAGCTGTGCGTGTCCGCAGGGCGACCGGAGGGGGCAGGGGATTCTCGCGAGGTCCAGGAGAATTCTGTTCCCAGGGTGTTTCCCCCGCTGGTCTTGGGATACGCCGGAATTAGTGCGCACGTCTGAATGTTGGGCGCCGAGATCTCAGGCTTCCACTCCCGCAGGTTTTCGTTCATCTTTTCCGTGAGGTCATCGTTCGTATTGCGGATATTGATCTTGTATTGCTCTGTTCCGAGCATGCGCTGTACGAGCTTGCCTTCGGTGGAGGTGCGGGAGTGGCTGCACATCTGACTGATCGGTTGATCCGGGCTCTCTGCGGTGGTGCACGAGGTCGCTGCCACGATCAGTGCTGAAGCGACGATCGAACGCTTCAGCACCGTACGACCTCGCATGTCACAGATGGGCTGCAGCTGCATTGCGTCCGGCATCGTGCCCCTCGCTCGCCGCGTCCTTTGCCGACTTGAATGCCCCATCCTCGGAAATCCCTTTCGCTTCGCCCCACTTGTCGAACAGGGTGTAGGTTCCATCCATGCCGGCGGTGAAGTTGTCGCTGGAATCCTTCTTCCCCTGCGCCTCTGCCGCGTCGACGACGTCCTTGGTCCAGTCGTACGCGGCCGCATCGATGATCGACCCGCCCACCGTGCCCAGGACCGGGATCTCGCCGATCAGACCGTTCGCCCCGGCGGCCGAGTACGCGGCGGTGTCCTCGGCCCACTCCGCCTTGTCCTTCTCCTTGTCCTCGTACACGTCGGCGCCTATGCCGTTGAGTGCGCCCATCGCTCCACCGATATCACGGCTGCGGTGGTCCCATTCGGCACTCGAATCGTGCTTTCGGTCGCCGGTGTACGGGGGAGCTGTGGCCAGTTGGTCGGCCGCGTAGGCCCGCTCGGTCTCGTACAGCAGCGAGAAGGACGGCGCGTCCTCCCCGATACCGCGCATGACGCGTACAAGGCTCGCCTGGCCCACGGCGATGTGGGACTTGTCGTCCGACCCGTTGATGGAGTCCTTGCCGCCGACACCGCCGTACGCCGACTCCTGGCCGTTCAGGATGATGTGCGTGTCCGCCACGTAGTCCGTGAGCGCCCTGGCCATCGGCTGGCGGATGTTCTCCAGGTCCGGCGGGAATTCGTCCCCCTTGGCGTCCTCGTCCAGGAACCGGATGGCGTTGTGCATCACGCGTGCCTGGCCGTCCGTGTGCGGACCGGGTTCGCCGGGCTTTCCTCCCGGCTCGTGGCCGGTGGAGGCGGCCTCGATCGCGGCTCCGAGGCCCGCGGCCTTGTCCGGATCCGGCACGTCCATGATCGCGCCGCCGGGCGCGATGATGTCGTCGTAGGGCCACTTGCGGTCGGTCAGCAAGTAGTCCAGGTGCTCGTTCTTGTTGCCCTCGGCCTTGGGGTCTAGGAAGTACTCCGCCGCTGCCGGGTCCTTGCTCATGACGCCGAGCAGGTCGTCCAGGGGGTCGACGGAAAGTCCGGGACGGGTCGCGTCGAAGGCGTGCGCGCGCCGGTCCGGGTCCTCGTTCTTGATGATGTCGTGGCCGACGTCATTGAGGAATTCCTTGCCGTACCCGTCGCCGTGCTTCATCAGCGTCACGAACGCCTGGTAGCCGGAGGTGACCGACACGCCCTTGTCGATCCGGTCCGGGCCCACGCCCTTCAGCCCGTCGAGGAAGGGCTTGTAGGCGTAGCTGTTCGGGTCCTTCGTGCCGGAGGCAACGGTGTTGGCGAGGCTTTCGGAGATCGAGTTGTAGAGCTTCTTGTCGCTCGCCGACACGCCCGAATCGCTGGCCGCGAGGTGCATCCGGTCGGCGATCCGCACCGCGTCCTCGGCACCGAGGGCGTGCAGGTATGCCTCGCTGAAGTGCTTGTCCTTGGCGTTCTCACGCATGACATCGCGGTAGTGCTGCAGCTCCCTGTCCGAGGCCTCGCCGGACTTGACCTTTTCGGACAGGGCGATCGCCTCGACGGCCTCGACGTCCCCGACCGGCTTGGCGTTGAATCCGAAGGGCGCCGTGCCGTCGGCACCGGAGGCGTTCAGCAGTGCGGTCTTGACGTCCTGGTCGAATTCGTTGACCGCCTTCACCGCGGCGCCGATGTTGCTGGTGTAGGATATCTCGACGTTCCTGAGATCAGGATCGTGGCGAACACTGTTCGCGGTGGCCGCGTCCACCTTGCTGTAGTCGTAACTGGCCACGCCGCTGTCGGAGACCTTCATCCCGGCCTTGACCGCATCCGCGACGGCGGACTCCACCTTCGCCTTCAGATCCGTGAACTGCCCATGGGCGTCCCGGAGCAGCGACTCCATGGCGAGGGCTTCCTTCTGCGCCGCGTCGTACTGACCGCGCGTTATCGCGAAGTTGGGTGCGGCGACCGACGCGCTCTCCCCGATCCAGATGTCACCCTTGGCGACGCTCTGCACGTCTTTCTCGTACAGATCCTCAAGCTTCTTGAGCCTGGTGGCCATTTCCTTCCAGCCGTCCGCGGCCGAAGTGAGCTTGGCGAGCTTGACATGCAGTATTTCGTAATAGCTGGGCATCGTTCCCCCTCAAACGCCGGACAGTCGTGAACGCACTCAGATCCCGTTCACTCAGATCCCGTTCACCCTGGACTGAAGAGGGATGAAACCCTGCCCCGTGGTGATGTCCTGATCGGTGAACCGCACCGACGTGCTCCGCAGATTGGCCTTCTCGGTGTCCAGCCGTGCCATCAGCCGCTTCACCTGGGTGTCCCAGTGCGCGTGGGCCTTCTTCAGGCCGGCTCCGGTGTCCCAGCCGCCGAACTCGCTGATGGCGTTCCGGGTGGATTCGTCGGCCGCGTCGGCGGCCCCTCTGGTCCCAATGGCCATGAGTTAGATCGGGTCGGGTGTCAGTGTGTGGAGCACGATGGTGCGGGTGACGCGCCGGGTTCCGGGGTCGGTTGAGCTGCGGGTTTGGTAGCTGAGATGGGGGCGTTTCGTGGTGCGGGGCGTGGTGCGGGTGGGGCGGTCTCGGATGTGCATGCCGGGGAGGTCGGCTATGAGGAAGTGCAGGGCCTTCGCGAGCTGGTCAGGGGGAAAAAGCCGTCCTGAGGGAGCTTTTGACGGCGTCCAGGACGGGCGGGAAGCTGATGCGGGCGGGGTCGATGCCCGCGATCACGGCGGCCCTGGCGATCAGGGTGCGCAGGGCCTGGTAGACGCAGAGTAGCGCCCACAGTTCTTGTCGTACTCCCTCGGGTTTGCCCGAGCGCAGGATGCCGCCACTTTGCCGCAGGTCGACCTTGAGCAGTTTGAAGAGCACTTCCACCGACCAGCGTTCGGCGTAGTTGCGGGCCAGCTCCAAAGCGGGCGCGTGCTCAGGGTCCAGCAGGGTGGTGATGAGGCAGAAGACCTCGCTGATTCCGCCGTCGTCGGCGACGGAGTACTCGATGACTCGTACCGTGACCCGCTGCGACTTCCGCTCGCCGCGCAGTTCGGACAGGTACGTGCCGTCGGCCAGCCGTTTCTTGACGGGCAGGGTGAAGGAAGCCGAGACGCGCCACAGCAGTTGTGCGCCCGTCGCGGCGGCAGCCCGGTACAGGCCGAACGAGGGGAAGCCGCGGTCGGCCAGCAGCAGCATGCCGGGCGCCAACCGGTCCAACAGGCGGGTGAACAGGGTGCGTTCACCGACCGCGATGGAGTCGAAGGCCGCCCCGGTCAGGGCCAGCGTGCCGCACTCGGCCAGCGCCACCAGGCGGACCTGCGGCCGGCTTCCACCGGCCGGAACCGCGAACGCCGCCTCGTTCCGCTTCCCCGAGGGCACATCGAAGACCGTGCCGTCCACCGCCATCAACCGCAGCCCCCGCCAGAACGCCTCCGGGGTGCGCTCATCGGCCACCGGGGCTGCGACCTCGTCGAACAGGTTCCGCAACGGCGCCTCACCCAACCGGTAACGGGCCAGCGAGATCGCCCCGTCACTGGGCACCCGGTATTCGCCCCAGCCGCCCCGCGACCACCGCAGCCCCTCCAGCAGGCCCCGCAGGGTGCGCACGTACCCCTTGCCCGGCTCCAACCACAACGCCAGCGACAAATACATCATCAACTTCGCCGGCAACGACCGCGTTCGCTCCTCACGCGCCCCCGCCTCATCGATCGCCGCCCGCACGGCCTCCTCCGGGAACACCGCCGCCAGCAACCCGATCGACACGTCATCCGTCAGCCGCCCCGCGGCCACACCCTCAATCCGCTCCACCCCAAGATCATCGCACCCCGGGCAGCTAACTCAGGACCATTGCCTCTGGTCCCGGGCTCCAGCTCGTTCTGAATGGTGTTCGCCGCCTTCTTCTTCGCGGCGGGGGCCGTGAGCAGGTCCGGCGGGGAACCCGCCGGACCTGTCGTGCCGGAATTGTCGGCGGGGAGCTGGTTCAGCCGCGTGTGCGCCGACTGCTGATCCGTGACCGCCTGCTTCTGCTGCGCCCATTCCTCGTCGAACGACATGTGCATCCCCCTGTCTGGGCCTGACTGAGGCCTCGGTCGTCGCGTGTGCGACGGCCTGGGCCTCCAAGAACCACGGGCCCTCTTGACGAGGGTCCTGTTGATCCACTCTAGTCAGCGGGTGCGGGGGCGATGCCCGTCGGGCAGGAGCGGCCCCAGTTCGTTTCCGAGGGGGAACTCAGCTTCGCGCCCGTACCGCCGATTCCGCAGTAGCCGTCCGGGTTCTTGTCCAGATACTGCTGGTGGTACGCCTCCGCCGGCCAGAACGGGCGGCCCTGCGCCGGGAGGATCTCCGTGGTGATCTCGCCGAAACCGGCGGCGGTGAGCACCTGCTGGTACGCCTCGCGGGAGGCGGTCGCGGCCTCGGCCTGTTCGGGGGAGTGGGGGTAGAGCGCCGAGCGGTACTGGGTGCCCACGTCGTTGCCCTGGCGGAAGCCCTGGGTCGGGTTGTGGGACTCCCAGAAGAGCTTCAGGAGGTCGGCGTACGACACGACCCGGGGGTCGAAGACGACGCGGACCGCTTCCGTGTGGCCGGTCAGACCCGAGCACGCCTCCTCGTAGGAGGGGTTCTCCGTGTAGCCGCCCTGGTAACCGACGAGGGTCGTCCAGACACCCTCCGTCTGCCAGAACTTGCGCTCGGCCCCCCAGAAGCAGCCCAGCGCGAAGTCGGCGACCTCCATGCCCTCCGGATACGGCCCCACCAGCGGGTTACCGAGCACCGTGTGGCGCGTGGGCACCGTGAATTCGGGGGTGGGCCGGCCGCGCAGGGCCTGCTCCGGGGTGGGGAGCTGAGGGGTGCGGGAATTCAGGAACATGCGGGGCTCCTCCGGGGGTCGGGGTTCAGTGTGTGCAACGCGATGGGGGCGCCGTGGATTCCGGCGCCCCCGTACGTGTGCTCATCGCCCGTCGGTCAGTTCCGGCCTGCCGCGACGACCTGCCTGGCGGAGAAGTCGCGGGCTGGACGTAGCGCTCCTTCGGGTCCCCCGCGTACGTCCACGGCGGCCACCAGTCCCGGGCTCCTGTAGTTCACCGGATGGCGGTGCGGCAACGGGCTTCCGGGACCCTGCGACCTGGCGCCTAATGAGGCAGCGTCGCCGGGCTGCCGCCGTTCGCTTCGTACCCGGCGACCGCGAGGGCCCGGTAGACGGTGTACTCGGCGGCCGGGTCCGGGTCCTGGGTCCACGGCAGGGCGCCCACGTGGCCGTCGATGTGGACGAGCTGGTTCATCGCCTCCGACCAGCGTTCCATCCGGACCAGGAACATCACCAGCAGATGACGGACGTGCGCGAGCATCGGATCGTCGGCGCGGGCCGCGTGCACCGCGAACAGCGCGCCCTCGACCGCCTTCGTCACCACGACGCCCCGGTAGAAGCCCTGCACCAGATTGACCTCGGGCAGGTGCTCGTACAGCGCGAACAACGGCAGCGCCGCCAGCAGCGACCCCTGCGGGGCGCGGGCGGCGGCGGTGGTGGCGAACCGTTCGGCCTCCTCGCGCGAACCGTGCCACTTCTCGCACCAGAAGTGCAGCGCCGCGATGTGCGCGCCCATATGGGCCGGGTCCCGGTCGATGATCTTCGCCCAGAGCTGGTCGAACTGTTCATGGGAGTAACCGAGTCCCCGGGCCACGGCCAGCTCGACGATGTACGGGACGGGGTCGCCCGGCGCCAGCAGTGCGGCCTCCCCGCAGACCGTACGGGCCTCCTCCAGGATGATCCGGAAGTCGTCCTGGCCGGCACCGGAGGAACGCCACGCCTGCTGCACCAGGAACTCCGCGTGCACCGCCGCGCCGCCCGCGTCCTTCGGGGACTCGGCCCGCCAGGTCCGCAGCCACGCGCCGCCGACCCCCGGCTGCCGCAGCAGTTCGAGCGAGGCCGCGCCGGCGAACGCCTGCACCCGCTGCCACCGCAGCTCGCTCTCCTTGGGCGTGCCGGCCAGCAGTTGGGAGGCGGCCCGCCAGTCCTGGGTGGCCTGCACGACGTCCAGCACGTCCAGGAGGTCCTGGTCGGGTCCGGGCATCCGTACGTCCAGCTCCTCCTGGCGCAGAAAGCCGTACGCGTCCGGGTCGGCGGCGTCGGGGGAGCCGGGCGCGACCTGACGGATACCGCCCCGACTACGCCGCACGATGGGGCCGACGACGGCGGCGATCATGCACAGTGCGATCAGGAACCAGAGAATCTCCATACGGCCATTGTCCCCGTACGGCGCCGTGACCCGTGAGCGCCCTCGTGACGAACTACGCTCGGTCCTCATGAGCGACCAGCACAGCTTCGAGACT
The DNA here is from genome assembly GCF_014216315.1 of Streptomyces finlayi. Classification (NCBI taxonomy): domain Bacteria; kingdom Bacillati; phylum Actinomycetota; class Actinomycetes; order Kitasatosporales; family Streptomycetaceae; genus Streptomyces; species Streptomyces finlayi. The sequence goes on along the minus strand of NZ_CP045702.1, from coordinate 2,788,784 downwards.
CTCGCGATCCACGCGGGCAACACCGCCGATCCCCTTACCGGCGCCGTTGTTCCGCCCATTTACCAGGTGTCCACGTACAAGCAGGACGGCGTGGGCGGGCTGCGGGGCGGCTACGAGTACAGCCGCAGCGCCAACCCGACCCGTACCGCCCTGGAGGAGAACCTGGCAGCCCTGGAAGGCGGCCGCCGGGGGCTCGCCTTCGCCTCCGGCCTCGCCGCCGAGGACTGCCTGCTCCGTACGCTGCTCACCCCCGGCGACCACGTGGTCATCCCGAACGACGCCTACGGCGGTACGTTCCGGCTGTTCGCGAAGGTCGCCTCGCGCTGGGGCGTCCAGTTCTCCGTCGCCGACACCTCGGACGTGGGCGCGGTCAGGGCGGCCATCACCCCGCGCACCAAGTTGATCTGGGTGGAGACCCCGTCCAACCCGCTCCTCGGCATCACGGACATCGCGGCCGTCGCCGACATCGCCCGTCAGGTGGGCGCGCGGCTGGTCGTCGACAACACGTTCGCCAGCCCCTACCTCCAGCAGCCGCTGGCCCTCGGCGCGGACGTCGTGGTGCACTCGACGACCAAGTACATGGGCGGCCACTCGGACGTCGTCGGCGGTGCGCTGATCACCGGCGATCCCACGCTGGCCGAGGAGCTGGCCTACCACCAGAACGCGATGGGTGCGGTCGCCGGCCCCTTCGACGCCTGGCTGGTGCTGCGCGGCATCAAGACCCTGGCGGTCCGCATGGACCGGCACGACGAGAACGCCACCAAGGTCGCGGACCTGCTGACCCGTCACCCGAAGGTGGACAGCGTCCTGTACCCGGGACTGCCCGAGCACCCCGGGCACGAGATCGCGGCCAAGCAGATGAAGGCGTTCGGCGGAATGGTGTCCTTCCGCGTCGCGGGCGGCGAGGAAGCGGCGGTCAGGGTCTGCAACCGCGCCAGGCTGTTCACGCTCGGTGAGTCGCTGGGCGGTGTCGAGTCACTGATCGAGCACCCGGGCCGGATGACGCACGCGTCCGCCGCCGGCTCTCCGCTGGAGGTACCGGCCGACCTGGTGCGGCTGTCTGTCGGCATCGAGAACGCAGACGACCTGCTGGCCGACCTGACGCAGGCGCTCGGCTAGGTCCTGTCTGGAGTTCCAGCGCGGGAGAAGGAGCGGACGCCGCGACGCCGCGGGGGAACTCCAGACAGGACCTAGGGCTTTTCGTCACGAGGGGCAGGGCCTTGCGGCGTCCGTCCGGCGGTGAGAGCGTTGCGGTGGTGAGCGCGCCGCGGTCACCACCGGACGGGCCCGTTCCCTGTCAGACGGCGGTCTTCTCGTCCTCCAGCGTCGCGCGGACCTCCGCGCGCAACTCCGGGCTGTCGGTGTGCTCGTGCACCGAGACGGCGTGCTCGGTGGCGGCCCGTACGACTTCCTCCTCCTCACCGGAGATGGTGAGCGAGCAGTTCGAAACGCTCGGAGAATTGCGACAGTCGGCGATCTTCCTGGTCATGACGGCCTCCTTGGCTCGTACCACATGCAGGCTCTTCCAGGATAGATCCGCCGGGTCATCGCACGCCCGCGTCACCAGCCCTCCAGCGGTGGTGTCGTCCCGGACGGCGGGAGCTCCCACGGACGGGTGATCCCCGCCCACACCACGAACGCCACCACCGCCGCGCACATCAGGCACCTCACCACCAGCCGGGCGGCGCGGTGGCGGCGCAGCAGCCGGGTACCGCGTTCCGCCGCGCGCAGCGCCAGATCGGCGGGCACCTGCGGACGCGGGCCCTCCAGCATCCGGCGGACCTCGTCCACCTTCCGGTCGGCACGGTCGCGGCGGCTCATCGCGTGCCCCGCGGCAGCCGCCCGCCGGGCCGCCCCGGGCGCTCCGGCGGTGCGTACGCCGTGACGACGGCCCTGGTGCAGATCGAGCGCACCCGTTCCGCCGGCAGTCCGAGCAGCGCGGCGGTCTGTTCCTCCGCCACGCCTTCGTACAGACGCAGGACGAGAACGAGGCGTTCCCGCGGGGTCAGCCGTTCCAGCAGACCGCCGCGGGGCCGGCGATGGCGCCAGGCGTCCCGCGCGAACCGGGTGACGAGCTCGTGGCGGGTCCGGTCGTACGGGTCCTCGCCGCGCAGCCGGTCCCACCGCGCGTACGTGTGCGCGAGCGCCGCCGTGAGCAGCCGCAGTGCCCGTGGATTCGCACCCGGCGGTTCGGCGGGTTCGGCAGTGAAGAGGGTGGCGGTGTGCAGCAGGCGGCCTGCCGCGCCCGCCGCGAAGTCCTCGAACTCCTCGGCGTGGAGGCGTTGTCGGTGGGCCCGCCGCTCTCGCATACCCCATCGGAGACCCGGAGGGAGCCCCCGGTCAAGAGGCGTGCGCGACCGGCCGGCGGTCAGTCCTCCGGCGGGGGCTGGTGCGCGGCCTGGCGCGCGGCCAGCGCGGCGTTGAACCGGGTGAGCAGCGTGCAGAACGTGTCGCGTTCCCCCGTGGTCCAGTCGTCGGTCACCTGCGACATCAGTTCACGCCGCGAGGAGCGGACCTCGTTGAGGCGGGCCTGTCCGCGCGGTGACAGCTGGAGCACGACCGCACGGCCGTCCTCCGGATGGGAGGTGCGCTTGACCAGGCCGGTGTCGACGAGTGGGGCGACCTGACGGGTCACGGTGGAGGAGTCGATGCCCATGCCGGCGGCCAGCGCCTTGACGCCCATCGGACCTTCCTTGTCCAGCCGGTTCAGCAGGAGGTAGGCGGCCCGGTCCATGGAATTGCGGACCTGGCCGACACCGCCGAGGCGGGTCTGTTCGGCACGGCGGGCGAAGACGGCCACCTGATGCTGGAGCGCGTCGAGAAGGTGGTCGGTACCCGGGTTACCGGGGGCGGTGCCCCCGGAGGGAGACGCAGCAGTCGTCATGTCCTGAGGGGGCATGGCCGGGCTCTCTTCGTGCGGTGTCGGATGAGTGGGGGACAGAGTACGCCGCCTCGGGGCAACGCGTACCAGCGCTGCGCAAACCTGTGGACAACGCCGCAGTCCACCATGAGACGAGTCGGCCGCGACCGGCCCGAACTGCAAGACTTGCTGTCATGGCCTACCGCACGTCCCACCCCTTTCCTCCCGTGATCCTCGACGATGTCCGCGGGGCGTGGAAGATGCTTTCCGGGGTGGCCAGAGTGACCGCGATGGAGGGCAGCCGGTATCTGACGGAGCTGGTCGGCACACCGGTCCACCTCAAGTGCGAGAACCTCCAGCGCACCGGATCGTTCAAGCTGCGCGGCGCGTACGTACGGATCTCGGGGCTGACCCCGCAGGAGCGGGCCGCCGGGGTGGTCGCCGCGAGTGCCGGAAACCATGCGCAGGGTGTCGCACTCGCCTCTTCCCTCCTCGGCGTACGGTCCACGGTCTTCATGCCCGTCGGCGCACCCCTGCCGAAGGTCTCCGCGACCCGGCAGTACGGCGCGGAGGTCCGGATGCACGGCCATGTCGTCGACGAGACGCTCGCCGCCGCGCAGGAGTACGCGGAGCGGACCGGGGCCGTCTTCATCCACCCGTTCGACCACCCAGACATCATCGCCGGTCAGGGCACCGTGGGCCTGGAGATCCTCGAACAGTGCCCGGAGGTCCGCACGATCGTCGTCGGCATCGGCGGCGGCGGGCTCGCCGCGGGGATCGCCGTCGCCGTGAAGGCGCTGCGCCCCGACGTCAGGATCATCGGTGTGCAGGCCGCCGGCGCGGCCGGCTATCCGCCCTCCCTGGCCGCCGGACACCCCGTGGCCGTCGCCTCGCCCCAGACGATGGCCGACGGGATCAAGGTCGGCCGCCCGGGCGACATCCCCTTCCGGCTCGTCCAGGAACTGGTCGACGAGGTCCGTACGGTCTCCGAGGACGAGCTGTCCAGCGCACTCCTGCTCTGCCTCGAGCGCGCCAAGATGGTCGTCGAACCGGCCGGGGCCAGCCCGGTGGCCGCGCTGCTCAGCGACCCGCAGGCGTTCGCGGGGCCCGTCGTCGCGGTGCTGTCCGGCGGCAACGTCGACCCCCTCCTGATGCAGCGCATCCTCACCCACGGCATGGCGGCGGCAGGCCGCTATCTGAGCCTGCGGCTGCGCCTGACCGACCGCCCCGGCGCGCTGGCCACGCTCCTCGCGGCTCTCTCCGTCGTCGACGCCAACGTCCTCGACGTGAGCCATGTGCGGACCGATCCGCGCCTCGGCCTCACCGAGGCCGAGGTCGAACTCCACCTGGAGACCAAGGGCCCCGCGCACTGTGAAGAGGTGGCGGCGACGCTGCGCGAAGCGGGCTATCTCGTGATGGGCTGAGGCCCCCGGAATCGTGGATTCGCCGCGCGCGGCACGCGGGACGTCCCTAGGATCTGCACAGGAAGTCACCCAAGAAAGCAACTGGGGGAATCCCACATGCCAGGCGCGATATATGCCGAAGGTCTGGTGAAGGCCTTCGGCGATGTACGAGCACTGGACGGCGTGGACCTGGATGTGCCGGAGGGCACGGTCCTCGGTCTCCTCGGTCCCAACGGTGCCGGTAAGACCACGGCGGTGCGCGTGCTGACCACCCTCCTCCAGCCGGACAGCGGCAGGGTGGTCGTCGCGGGTATCGATGTGCTGAAGCACCCCGACGAGGTCCGCCGCTCGATCGGTCTCTCCGGCCAGTTCGCCGCGGTCGACGAGTATCTGACCGGCCGCGAGAACCTCCAGATGGTCGGGCAGCTCTACCAGATGAGCTCCCGCGACGCGAAGACCCGGGCGGGGCAGCTCCTGGAGCGGTTCAACCTGGCCGACGCGGCCGACCGCACGGCCAAGACGTACTCCGGCGGTATGCGCCGCCGCCTCGACCTCGCCGCGGCCCTCGTCGTCTCCCCGCCCGTGATGTTCATGGACGAGCCGACGACCGGACTCGACCCGCGCAACCGGCAGCAGCTCTGGGAGGTCATCCAGGAACTCGTCGCGGGTGGTACGACACTGCTGCTGACCACGCAGTATCTGGAGGAGGCCGACCACCTCGCCGACGACATCTGCGTCATCGACCACGGCAAGGTCATCGCACGCGGCACCTCCGACGAACTGAAGGCCCGCACCGGCGGCGAGCGCGTCGAAGTCGTCGTCCACCAGCGGGACGAGATCGAACGCGCCCGCGAGGTGCTCACCGCCCTCGGCGAGGGCGAGGTCTCCGTCGCCGCGCACACCCGCAAGCTGACCGTCCCGGTCAGCGGCGGCGCCAAACTGCTCGCCGAGATCATCCGCGATCTCGACGCCCGAGGCGTCGAGATCGACGACATCGGCCTGCGCCGGCCCACCCTCGACGACGTCTTCATGTCCCTCACCGGCCATGCCGCGGAGCTGGATACGAACGGGGAGACCGGCAAGGAGGCCGTCGTATGAGCACCACGAGCGACTCCCTGGTCATCGCCCGAAGGAACCTGATCCGGATGAGCCGGATTCCGAATCTTGTTCGCCAAGGTGGATTTCAGTTCAACTCGTCAGGACGTCATGACCTGCGCCTGAGTGCCAGGAAAGAGGGGACGCAGTGAGCAGCACCGCCGACAGCCTGGTCATCGCCCGCAGGAACCTAATTCGGATGTCCAGGATTCCTGAGATGATCCTTTTTGGGCTGATCCAGCCAGTTATGTTCGTGGTGCTGTTCGCCTACGTCTTCGGCGGGTCGCTCGTGGTCGACGGCTCGACCAGTGCCGTCGAGTACCGCAACTTCCTCATGGCCGGGATCTTCGCGCAGACGGTCACCTTCGCCACCGCCGGAGCCGGCGCCGGTATCGCGGACGACATGCACAAGGGGCTGATCGACCGCTTCCGGTCCCTGCCCATGGCGCGCGGTGCGGTGCTGACGGGTCGCACGCTGGCCGACCTCGTACAGACCACGCTCACCGTCATCGTGCTCGCGATCGTGGCCCTGCTGGTCGGCTGGCGTACGCACACCAGCATCGGAGAGGTGCTCGGGGCCTTTGGCCTCCTGCTCCTTCTCGGATACTCCTTCTCCTGGATCGGCGCCCTCATCGGCCTGACCGTGCGGACGCCGGAGGCGGCTACGTCCGGCGGACTGATCTGGCTGTTCCCGGTCACCTTCATCTCGAACGCCTTCGTCCCCACCGAGAACATGGCGAGCTGGCTCCAGCCCATCGCCGAGTGGAACCCGTTCAGTGCGACAGTCCAGGCGTGCCGCGTGCTGTTCGGGAACCCTGGAGTCTCGCCCTCCGACGCATGGCCGATGGTTCACCCCGTGTGGGCTTCGATCATCTGGTCCGTGGTGATCATCGCGACCTTCAGAACCCTTGCAGTTCGCAAGTACCGCAAGGCAGCCGTCTGATGACGCTGTGAAGCCACCCGCAGCGGACGAGTAGTCGGAAGCTGAACGACTCTCACGTCTGACTTACGTTGCACATGATCGAATCGTGCACGAGCTAAACCCCCACAAAGTGTGGGGGTTTCTGCGTTTTGGCTGGTCAGCACAGGTGTACCGACGAGTAAGGGCTTTTGTGACCATAACGAACTAATGGAAAAGCGGAATCTTGGATTCCGATCATGATGTTCGGTGTGTTCCTATGACTGGCGTACTTCAAATTTGCACAGCCTTCTTGGGGGCCGCTATGCCCGAACACCGCCGAAGGAAGTCCGGCCGGACAGGGACAGTCGCAGGCGCAGTGACGATGGTGCTCAGCATGTCTTGGATGCTCGTTGTGGGTATCCGTGGACCGCAGCACGATGCAGCACATACGCATGACGTCAGCGTCGATGACGATGATGAGATCCCGACCGAGCAGAGAGACGACGTAGCCGTCTCGGACACCTTCCCCACGCCCACGCAGGGCACGACTCCCGTCGCGGGGGTGACGAGTGCCGCACAGCCTGCCCAGACCCCTGCCGTGCGCCCTCCCGTGGCCCAGGACCCCATGTCGGCGAGCGATGCGCCCGTCTCGGTGGGCAAGCCCGTCCCGGCCCTCACGGAGGCAGCCAGACCGGTCCCCGGAGCCTCGGCGGCAAAGAAGGCGGACGCCAAGAAGGCCCCGGCTGCGAAGGCCCCCAGCAAGAAGACTCCGAGCGTGCCGAAGACGGCCGCACCCAAGGTTCCGGTCGCTCCCGTCACCCCGAACACCTTCATCGTTCAGAACGTCGAGGGCTTCGAGGTCTCGACGCCGCCGAAGGATGAGCACAACGCGTGGGACGACTTCGGCGACTTCTGGGGTGCGTTCAACCCGTTCATGGCCTCGCTCGCGGCACTGCCGCCCGAGTTCCAGGAGTGGAAGGAAGAGGTCATCGAGCAGTACGTGGAGTCGACGCCTCCGGAACGACAGGACATGGAAGAGAAGTTGGAGGAGGTCTTGCCCGTGCTGACTGAGTCGGTCGGCGACACCCCGCAGCCCGACCGGTACGAGCAGCTCAACCCCATCGAGCTGCCGCCGATCTTGATCCCCTCGACCGAGGAGACTCAGGACAGCTCCGTCTGAGCGTCCAAGCCCCCGACAGGCCAGTCCTGAAGGGGGCTTGTGCTTTTCCCGAAGGGCTTACTCTGGCTGAGAGAGGTGGTGTCGCATGTCCGCTGAACTCGCAGAGAACCTACGGAAGTACCGCCGCGCTGCGGGGCTGAGTCAGGAGCAGCTCGCACATCGCGGCAACATGTCGGTCGGGCCGATCCGGAAGATCGAACAGGGTCACGACGGGGTCCGCATGGAAACCCTGCACAAGCTCGCCCGCATCCTCGGTGTAAAGACGTCGGACCTGATGGCGGCCGGGCCTCCGCAGCCGGTCAAGCATGACGATCCGAACAGTCAGAACCTGCGCGAGCTGCGCATCGCCCTCACCCCTGCGCTCAGCCTCGGCCCGGTCAGTGCCCCGGCGGGCGACGAACCGGACCTGCGCCGCCTGAACCGCATGACGTACGACAACTCCGTTCTGTACTTCGGCGACACCTACCAGAGCATCGCCGCGGATCTGCCTACGCTCATCAGGGCGGCGAACGACGCCGTCGCCTACTACGACTCCGGTGAGGAGCGTACGAAGGCCCTGGTGGAGCGCTCACGAGCCCTGAACCTGGTCGGGCGGTACCTGACACAGATCAGGCAGTTCGATCTTGCCCACGTGGCAGCCAGGGGCGCTATCGAGGACGCGAAGGCGGCAGGCAACAACCTCGTGGCCGCGTCCGGGGTCGGCGGGATGTGCTGGCTGCTCGTGCGGACCGAGCGGTTCGACGAGGCCGAGGATATCGCGGTCGCGACGATGGACATCGTCGAGCCGAAGATCATGGGAGCCACCCCGGACGAGTACTCGACCTGGGGCGGCCTGGCGATGGAAGCGGCGGCTGCGGCTGCGCGGAACAACCGCCCCGGCGAGGCCAAGGCTCTGCGCAGGGCGGCCGGCACCGCCGCGAAGGCCGTGGGCAAGACGCACAGGAACCTGCTGCGTCACTGGTCGATGTTCGGCCCGGTCACGGCTGCCATGAAGGAGCTTGAGGACTACATGATCGAGGGCGACGCGCGCTCTGTGATCCGGAAGTCGAAGGAAGACGCCACCCTCCAGGAAAAGCACTGGAAGCAGCTCGGGGGACCGAGCACCAACGACGGCAACCGCTACCGCCTCGACCTGGCCCGCGCCATGGTGCGCACTGGCGACCCCACGGCCGCCATGGAGGAGCTGTCGCACCTCGACGGGATCGCGCCCGAGTGGTTCCGGCATCAGTCGTCCGCAGCGGTCACCTTCGAGGAGATCACGAAGAAGCGCCGCACCCTCACGGCGGACATGCGCGAGGTAGGCACTCACCTGGGCGTATTCGCCTAACTACACGCTGGTGATGCACTTCTGACGGGGCATCGTTGGAAGTGCATCGCTATATGTCTGGCCCGCCGCCATTACCCCTCGTAGCTTCATGGTCATGGCGAGCAACCAGCAAGCCGAGCCCCGTATCGAGATCGGCTCGGTCATGAGGGACACGCAGACCGGCCGAGTCGGGGTTGTCCGACGTGGCCCCGAAGGCACGACGCGCTTACACGGCCTGTCGGATGACGACTACTGGGAGGTCGACCCCGTCGACCTTCGGGAGCTGACCCAGACGGAGCGGCTCAGCGCCCGCGTCGCCGTGGCCAACTACGAGACCCGGTGCCGACCGTGACGACACAGCCGCGAGCCATCGTCCGCCACGTCATGTGGACCATCGCCCCGGACCAGGAGCCGAACGCCGAGCCGATGACCTACGCGCTCCAGTGCGTCACCTGCTCCGAGAAGTCCGAGCGCTCCGAGGACTGGGGCGAGCCGCAGGGGTGGGGTCTCGCGCACTCCGGACGGCACCCCTCGCATAACTCGTACCGCGAGGAGATCACGCGCCCGTGGCGTACGTGGATGAAGCCCCAGCCCGGAGACCGCTCGTGATCTGGCGAGCGATATCCCGAGCGGCCGGCCCTCTGCTCGCCCTGACGATCGCCGCCTCGATCGGCTTCGTCCTGGCGTTCGCCTGGCGGGCGACCAACCCCTAGACCGGTCCGTCCTGCGCGGTGCCCACCCCATGGCTCCCCCGTCACCCCCGCAGGACGGGCCCAACAAGCCCCCGCCCCGGTCGTATCAAAACCCTGGACAGGTCGAGTGACGACCGGGGCGGGTCTGCAACGACAACCCCATGGAAGGCCGTGGGCCGGCCTCTCTCCGAGGCTGGCCCCCAGACCCAAAGGAGCACTGATGACCGCCCTCGCAAGCCCGACCACCGTCCGCCCGTGGGGCACCGGCCGACTCGCGCCGTACCCCACCACCATCCCCCTCCCGCACGCGTCGGTCTCCATCGACCCCGACACCCAGCTCGGCACCTTCCTGGACCACGCCGGCCGCGTCGTCGAGATGGGCAAGCACGGCACCAGTACGGGCACCGAGACGACCACGTCCACGAGTTCGGACGGCCAGTCGGGTAACGACCAGGGGTCCGACCAGGGCAGCGACACGGACTGATGACCGCGACCGAGAAGAGGCCGGTACTCGTGGCCACCGAGGCGGACGACGTCACCGCCGACATGGTGATCACGGAACTCAACCGGCTCGATGTGCCGGTAGTCAGATTCAACCCGGCTGACATCGGGGCAGACCTGACGGTCTCGGCTCGGTTCGGCACGTGCCCGGCCCCCGTGGTCGGGCACGTGCGCACCCCGTCGAGAACCGCCGACCTCGCCGACGTCCGCGCGGTGTACTGGCGTCGCCCCATCTGGCCGACGTTCCCGAGCCTGGAGTCCGACGATGCCCAGTTCGCTGCGGCGCAGGTTCGGTACGGCCTCGGTGGCGCTCTGTACGCCATGGAGGGGCCCCTCTGGGTGAACCACCCTCTACGCGTCGCAGAGGCCGACTACAAGCCCGCACAGCTCGCCACGGCCCAGCGCCTCGGCCTCACGGTGCCGCCCACGCTGGTGACCAACGATCCGGACGACGCGCGGGAGTTCATCTCGGAACACGATCGCGTGATCTACAAAACGCTGCGCTGGACGCCCTACCAGCGCGACGGTGTAGCCGTGACGGGGTGGGCAGACCCAGTCACCGCCGAAGAGATCGACGAGAGCCTGCGAGTGGCTCCCCACCTGTTCCAAGCCGTCGTGGACAAGGTGGCCGATCTTCGGGTGCTGGTTGTCGGGCGGCAAGTCTTCGCAGTGCGGATAGCGTCGGGCCTCCTGGACTGGCGCAAGGACTACTCGGCCCTGTCGTACAGCGTGGTAGACCTGCCCGCAGTGGTAGAGAAGGCGCTCCTCGCCTATCTGGACTACTACCGGCTGGTCAGTGGCAGCTTCGACTTCGCCGTGGATCAGGCGGGGGATCTGTGGTGGCTGGAGCTGAACCCGAACGGTCAGTGGGGCTGGCTAGAGCCGCACACCGGTTTGCAGATGTCCGCCGCCTTCGCGGCCCTATTGGCAGGAGAGACCACATGAGCGATGGTGCCGCCGAGAGGCGAGCCCTTGCCGGCCGACTGGTGCAGGAGGGCGCTCTTACGACGCCGGCCTGGCGAGCGGCCGTGGAGTCGGTGCCGCGCGAGCTGTTCCTGAACCCCGGGGTGTTCCTGTACGAGGGTGGACGATGGCGGCCCGCAACGGCCCTCGGGTCCGACCCTGCCGAGTGGCTCCGGATCGCCTACACCCCCGACACGCTGACCACGCAGCTCGACGGGCACCTCACCGCAGACCAGGTGAGCGAGCCCGTGGCGGGCCTGCCCACCTCCTCCTCGACGACCCCGGCCCTCGTGGTCAGCATGATCGAAAGCCTGGATGTGCAGGACGGGCACCAGGTCCTGGAGATCGGCACCGGCACCGGCTACTCCGCGGCCCTCATGTGTCACCGCCTCGGCGAGGACAACGTGACCACCGTGGAAGTCGACCCCGAAGTCGCCTCGCGCGCGGATGCCGCCCTGGAAGCCGCAGGCTTCTCCACGTGGACCGTGACCGGCGATGGCCTCCTTGGTCACCCGCGCCGTGCGCCCTACGACCGCGTCATCGCCACGTGTGCAGTCCGCCGCATCCCCTACACCTGGGTCCGACAGACCAAGCCCGGCGGGATCATCCTGGCCACGGTCGGCTCATGGGCGAACGGTGCCGGCCTCGCGAAGGTGACCGTCAACGAAGACGGAACGGCAGAGGGCCGGATCATCGGGCGGGCCTCGTTCATGCAGGCCCGATCACAGGCAGCGACTCCAGTCGCCGGTGATCTCGGTGCGCGCACGGCCTATGCCGACAGCGAGCGGCAGACGAAGGTGTCGCCGCTCATGCTGGACGAGTGGATGCCGGCCTTCCTCGCCCAGGTCGCGGCCCCTGGCGCTCAGCTCGTCCGTGCGAAAACGAACGGGGGCGCGGAACTCCTCTACCTCTTCGACCCTGAACGCGAGTCGTGGGCTGAGTTCACCCCCGATGGCGACGACTGGCAAGTCCGTCAGGGCGGGCCCGTCACCCTCTGGGACGACGTCGAGGAAGCTCTCCTGGCCTGGCAGGAAGAGGGCAGTCCGGACATCACCGCCGTTCGGCTGCACATCACCGACCGGTGTCACACGTACTGGATCGGCGGGCAGCAGATCGCCACCCGCACGTCGTCACACTGGATCGGCGACGAGGCGGCGCTGCGCTGGCAGCACCGGTTGACCAACCGCCCATAGCCAGGCGACACGCACAAGCCCCCGACCCTGCGCTGGGTCGGGGGCTTGTGTCGTTACCGGATCGGACAGGCGCCCGATGCACAGTCCTCGTCCGTGGAGTCCTCGATCGTGGTCATCGAGTAGGAGTTGAACTCGTCCTCGCTGATCCGCTCGTAAGGGCTCTGCGGACGAGTGCCGTCCGGCATCAGGGTCGTGCCCTTGAGGGCCGGCAACCACGACTGGATGATGTCCATCGCTTCGTGGACCTTGTACTTGCCCTCCGGGAAGTTCACCGTGAAGGACACGGCGTTGTCCGCCCAGCACTCTTGATACATCGCCTGGAAGGCGAGCATCTCGTGAAGGGACAGCTCGTCGGCGGACTCGACGATCGTCGGGTCGAAGCCCAGCTCCTCGACCTCGGCGACGAGCTTCTCCTTCGTCGGGAACGCCACCACGAAGGTGTTGCCCGACTGGTCGTACACGCAGGGCTCGACCGCGTACCCCTGCGCCTCGAAGTCGCGGACGGTCTTGGCCTGCGCCGGGTCCGGCATCGAGAAGCGCACGCGGCGGATGAAGTGGCGGGCGTAGATCGGGTGGATTCCCTCCGTCGCCCCCGGCAGCTTGGCGATGGACCCGGTCGGCGCCACGGTGGTGACCTTGACCGGCTCGGGTATCCGCAGCTCGAAGGCGTACTCGCGGGCCTCTTCACGGACCGCGTCGTACAGGTCCGCAAGGTGGGCCCGGAAGCCCTCGTTGTACGCGGCCTTCGAGTACCGGATGCCCTGCTTGGCGAGGTAGCCCTGGACTCCGAGGTGGCCTACGCCGATGCGTCGGTTCCGCAGGAGAAGGCCGGCCTGCTGGTCGTCGTTCACGTCGCCGTAGGTGGCCCGGATCAGGAACCGGGTCATCAGCTTGTGCGCCCGTTGCAGGCCGACGCGGTCCACCCTGGCGCCGCTCGCCGTGGGGGCGAAGTAGTCCAGGTTCACGTGGCCGAGGTTGCAGTTCTCGGCCGGCTCCAGCGCGATCTCGCCGCACGGGTTGGTCGCGATGACCGTGCCGGTCTCGCCCTCGTTCGAGGCGGAGCTGTTCCAGTAGCCGGGCTCCCCGTTCTTGAGCATCCCGGCAACGACCTGCTGGTGGACGAAGCGGGCGTTCTCGTGCTCGGGGTGGTCCTCGTTGGTGAGGGCGGCCATGAACGTGTCGTCGATCTCGACGCTGATGTTCGTGGTCCAGTGCTTCGAGCCGTCTGCCTTGCACTCCAGGAAGTCGTCGATCGCCGGGTCGTCCCAGTGACAGATCGCCATCCGGGCCGAGCGCCGGACCCCGCCGGACACGACGCACTCCGCGATGGCGTGCGCTATCTCCATGGCGTCGGTGGGGGACAGGTGCGGGCCGTGGCCGAAGAAGAAGGGATCGACCGCCTTGTTCATGACGGCCGCGATCTCCAGCATCATGCGGGCGAACGGGCCCGGACCGCTGGCTGTGCCGCCGAACGTCTTCAGGCGGCTGCCCTTGCAGCGGACGCGCGAGACGTCGTACACGCGGTCGGCGTGCTGGACGTGCCGGTCGTCCATGAAGGTGTCGAGCAGGTCCACCAGGGCGTCGGACCAGCCCTCGCGCGAGTCCTCGATCTCGAAGGCCCCGGCCCAGTCCGAGTTGTATTCGTCGGAGAGGACCCCCGCGGCCTTCATCTCCTCATAGTCCTGGTGCATCGGGTCGCACACGATGTGGACCTTCAGCTCACGGCGCGGGGCACCGTACGGGGCAAGGAAGCGCGAGCTGTAGTTCGCGCCGACCCCGCCGCCCTCCATCAGGCGCATGAACTGGAACTCGAAGTGCCGGCTGAGCTTCTCGCCCCACGGCGCGACGTGGCAGTTGAACAGGTACTGCCGGCCCTTCACGCCTGTCGCCCACAGATGGCGCCCTGCGGGGATGATGGCGAACCGGTCCATGTGGGAGACCAGCGCGTCGTATTCGGCCTTCACGGGCGCGCTCCAGGCGCTCATGTCGGCACCGTGGACCAGGGCGAGGTTGCCCTTGGCCACACGCCGGACAGTGTCGGGCCACTGCTCCTTCGAGCCGTCGGCCAGGGTCCGGCTGTACGTGCGGTCGTAAACGATCTGGCCGGAGGGTCCGAACGGAACGTCGAAGAGGTCAGTCACTGAGTAAGGCTCCTTTGTACGTCTATCACACTCTGGTCAACGAGGGGGCGGGCCACATCAGGCCCGCCCGGTCCCTCGTTACTTCACGCTGCGGCTAGCTCGGGCATCGAGTCGTAGCCGTCCACGTAGGGCTCACCGTTGAGCCAGGCCGTCACCTTGCCGACGCCCCTCTCGGTGGCCTTCCTCGCGCCGGACTTCTGCTTCCCGGTCTGCTTGCCCGCGTCCTCGTACGTGTCGTCGAGGACGAACCGCATGAACACGGCCTGACGCTCGACGAGCGAGAGGTCCGCTTCCTTCCAGGCCCGCCGGACGTCCGAGAGGGAGGCGAAGACCGAGTTGCCGTGAGAGGGGTCCGAGTACCCCTTCGGCATCCCGTCCTCGACGTAGACCTCGGACTTGATCCCGTACGCCGCGATCGGATCGAACAGGTAGGGAAGCACCCGCTCGACCTCGGCACGCTGGTACATCAGGCGCCGGCCAGGACATCGAAGGAGGTGAGCGCGGTACGGCGCCCGGCCTCGGTGAGGAACTGGTCCCGAAGCCTCTGGTGCAGCCAGCGGTGCAGCACGCCCGTCCCCTGCGCGAGGGCCTGCCGAGCCTGCCGGCCCCGCGTCGCCAGGATGACGAGGGCCTCCTGGTGGGCGTCGTCCTCTTCGAGGGTCAGCGCGTAGTCCCGGCCGAACTGGCGGGCCACGGCTCGGGCAACGCTCCGCACACCTTCCTCGTCGAGGACTGCCCAGTCGGTGTACGCGGCCTCTGCCGACCCGTACGCCTGCGTCTCGATCTCCGTGATCGCGAAGCTCAACTCACTACCTCCTTGACGGGGACGGCCCCGTCCTTGGTCACTGCGACGATCAGTCCGGGGGCCCCGGTCGTCCCCTTGGCGTGGCGCCACCACGTCGACTCGCTCTCCATGGCCGGCGGCTGGATGAACGTGCGCGGGCCGTCGCTGTCCACGTGCTCGTGGTGGAGGTGGCCGGCCAGCAGAAGATCGGCCTGGTGCATCGCCGACTCGCGGTTGAAGGCTTGGCCCTGCCACCACGTGAAGTGCTTGCCCGGCCGCCACTGATGGCCGTGGGCGTGGGCGACGACCGTGCCCGAGCACTCGACTACGACCGTCAGTTCGTCCGTGTCCGGGACGAAGAACTCGACATGCCCGAACAGTTCCGGGTTCAGCTTGGCCGCGTCCTGTACCGCGATCAGGGACTCGGTGTCATGGGAGTCGTCGTACCGCGTCGTGCCCTTGCCGTTGATCCGGACGGCCTCACCGTGGTTGCCCGGCACAGCGGCCACCGTCAGGCGGTTGGCCATCGGCGCGAAAGTGAGGACCGCGTGGAGCATGACCCGGCGGGTAAGACGGATCTGCTCGGTCAGCGTGAGCTGAGTGCGCCACGTGTTCGCCCCGCCCTGCGAGACGAACCCTTCGACATGGTCACCGAGCCACGCGATGTGGACGTGCTCGATGTTGAACCGCTCGCGGTACCAGCTCAGCCGGTCGGCCGCCGCGTTGAGGCAGGCGATCGTCCGGGTGATGGTGCCTTCGATCCCGTCGCCGTCGATCTTGCCGAACTGGGTGTCGCCGAGCGCCACGATGA
Source organism: Streptomyces finlayi (assembly GCF_014216315.1). Classification (NCBI taxonomy): domain Bacteria; kingdom Bacillati; phylum Actinomycetota; class Actinomycetes; order Kitasatosporales; family Streptomycetaceae; genus Streptomyces; species Streptomyces finlayi. The sequence continues at coordinate 2,772,954 of NZ_CP045702.1, read as the reverse complement.
AGGTGTGGTCACCCTCGATCTCCGTGAAGGCCGGCTCCGTCCCGTGCGTCTTGATCGCGGCCAGAAGGTCATCGATCGGGGGACGCTCGCCGGTCGAGGAAGTGCCGGCTCGGGCGAAGGTGAAGCGGGTCGACAGGCCCGTCTCTCCGTTGGCCATCGTCCACTCCGAGCTACGGAGCCCGGTCACCGTCCACTCGGCCGGGTCGAGGCCCTGGCCCTGGAGGACCGCGCTGGCCGCGCTCTCGTTCTCCTCGAAGGTCTCACCGCGGACCGTGACGGCCGCCTCGTCCCCGCTCACCTCGATCTGCCGGGTGAAGTCCTTCTCGGGGACGGTCTGACGGGGCGGGATGGACGGGCCCACGGGCTTCGCGAGAAGCTCATCCTTCAGCGATCCAGGCACTACTATCACACTCCGGTCTGGCGAAGGGATCGCCGATAGGTTCGTATCGTCGTGGCGGACACGTCGTGTCCCCACTTGCGGAGCGTCGTGGCCAGCCAGTCGGCGCTCGTGCCCCCGAAGAGGTGATCGAAGAACAGGTCACGCTCGCGCTCCCCGAGGTCGGTCCAAATCTTGTCGAGCGCCGGGCCGGCACTTCCAGGCAGCGGCACTAGAACACGCTCATCTCGGAGACCCAGTACGCCTGAACCAGCTCGAAGGTCTCCTCCTTGGTGAAACCCTCCTCGCGCAGGCACTTGCGCAGGTCACCCACGATGGAGGCCGCCCGCTTCACCGTGCCGTACTGGTCGATGACCGGCTCGGTCTCCTCGGGCTCCGGTGCCTCGAACTCGAAGTCGTCGTTCACTTCGCACCGTCCAGCTTCTCGACCTGAGCCAGGGCGATAGCGGCGAGCTGCACCAGGGCCTCGCGCTGCTCGTGCTCGTAGGCGGCGAGCGACTCGAAGGCGTACGAGAGAAGCAGGGCCTCGAAGGTGCCCTGGCGTCCATACTCCTTGCCCCAGGCCGAGGCTCGGCCGTCGTGCTGGCGGCGCCTGTCGTCCGTGCCGGGCTTCGCCGGGTACTCGCCGAGGTTCTTCACGGCTGCCCGTACGTCGTTGAAGACGCGGGTCAGGGGGTCGGGCTTGCGGGTGGTCTTCTTCGCGGTGGTCTCACTCATGCTGCGGTCTCGAAGTCCTTTCGGTAGAGGTTGAAGATGGAGTCCGCCCCGCCCTGGAGGTAGGTCTCCGTCACGTCGCCGTCGCGCATCCGTACGGCCTTCGCGGTGCGGAGCTGGCGGCAGATCTTCGCGGAGAACTCCGCGCCGGCCTCGTCCGGATCACCCCAGACCCAGACCTTCGAGAACCCGGCGAGCATCCGGCGGTGACGGCCGGCCCACATGTTCGCGCCGGGTGCAGCCACGGCGTACAGGCCGAGCTTGCGCAGGATGGCCCGGTCCAGCTCACCTTCGGTGATGTGGATCTCGTCCCCGGCCTGGTGGATGGAGTCGATCCCGTACATGCGAGGGATGTCGTCCTTGAGCGTGTTGTATTTGCCGTGGAAGAAGTCGCGGTGGTTGTGCTCCTGGAGGCACCGGAAGCGGATCGTCAGCGGCTTGCCGTTGCGGTCCAGGTAGGGGATGGCCAGCATCCCCCTGTACTTCGCGTGTCCGGGGAAGGGGTCAGCGACGACGCCAAGTCGGGCGGAAGTTGCTTCCTCCCTGCCCAGCCCCCTTGCGTGGAGATACTGAGCGACCTCCGCCGTAAGCGCTCCTTCGTACGCCCTGGTCGCCTCTTCCAGAGTCTCCCTCTGGGAGACCGAGAGAGGTCGCAAGGGCTCGTGCTCCTGGGAAATCTGTCTCCTCCTTCAGCATGATCATCGAGTAGCTGTCACCGCCCTGTCCGCAGGAGTGGCACTTCCACAGGCCCTCGTCGAGCTTGTAGGACATCGATGGGGTGTTGTCGTCATGGAGGGGGCACTTGGCCATCCCTGTGTTGCGCTCCGAGTTGAAGTCGACCTCGAAGTGGTTCATCACGGCTTCGAGCGTGGGCTTGGCTTCCTCGCCCTGCTCGTCCCGGTCTCCGACCCGCCCGTACCTCACACCGACACCCCGTACAGCTCCTCTACGGCGAGGGTCGTGGTCAGGTCTGCGTCCGGGTCCTCGATGTAGGCGAAGAACGCCTCGGCCTCGTCGAAGGCCCGCTCTGCGGTCTCGGGGTCTGTCCCCATGAAACCGATCACTGGGCGTCCAAGCCGAGGTAGTCCTCAAACGTGGTCAGGACGTACGCCTGTCTCCAGTTCTTGCCTCGCGCCTTCACGACGGCGAGTGAGGTGACCAGCTCGGGGTCGAGGCCGCGGTGCTTGGCGAAGTTCAGCCGCTCGACCTTGGCCTCACGGACGAAGGTGGCCGGCTCGAACTTCGCGTTCTTCGCCTCGATCACCAGGAACGAGCCGTCGATCCGGACGACCATGTCGCCCTCGTCCTCGGTGCCGGCCAGGCGCAGGGACTCGACGTCGAAGCCCAGCCCGCGCAGGCCCTCGCGGAGGTCCGTCTCCCACTGCGAGCCCTTGCGCTTGTTGCGACGGTTCCTCGCGGTAACGTCGGTCACTCTATCACACTCCTTCTTTATGAACCGAGCAAGACCTTCGTCGGGCTCCAGTCGTCTACGGGCTTCGGGGCCCGGATGATCGTGTGCTTCTCCGCCCGCTTGAAGCGGGTGTACTCGGGCTCGCAGATCATCGTGGTGTAGCGCTGCGCGGTGGGATCGCACGGGCCCATGCGTTGTTTCACGCACGCCACGTGGTACGCCATCGACGTGGGGTCAAGCGCCACCGACAGGGACAGCTCGGGCTTCTCGGAAAGGCCGCCCTTGATCTGGTCGCGGCTCGGCGGGTTCCAGGGGGACGACTTCGCCTCCCATGCCTTGTCGCTCGCGTGGTGCAGCAGGATAACCGTGGCGCCCGTGTCGCGGGCCAGCTCGGTAGACCCCTGCATCACCGCCATCTGCTCGGTGTAGTCCGACTCGGCGCCCTCGAAATCCATCAAGTTGTCGAACACGATGACCTGCGGATACGCGTCCCACAGCTCGATGTACGCCTCGATCTCCTCGTCGATCTGCTTCCACGTGATCGGGCTGCCGAAGCTGAACGTGATGTTCGAGCTGGACAGCGCGTCGAGGTACGCCTGGCGGTACTTCCCGCCCTCGGCCATGCCCGCCTCGACCATCTCCGTGGTGTCGCGAGTCGCCATCGAAGCGAGCCGGGACGAGGCGGTGAACGCGCTCATGTCGGCGGAGAAGTAGAGGGTGGGCAAGTTCATCTGCGCCACCCAGAAGAGGGCGAACCCCGACTTCTGCGTACCGGATCGGCCGGCGACCATCACAACCTCGCCGTGACGAGGGCGGACACCAGCGGCGTAGAGATCCTCGAACGCCTCTACACGAGGGAGTTCTTTGCCCGACTCTGCATGGAGCGCCAGAGACCTACCAGGGGTGAGCACGGGGTGTTCTCCTCTCCAAGGACGACGACTCGCCGGATACCGGCGGAAGTGATGAGCGTTGAGCAGGCCGGACACGGCTTGCGGGTCACGTACAACGTGGCGGTGGGGAACTCGGAAGGATCGACGCCCTGTTCGATGGCGTTCTCGATCGTGTTCCTCTCGGCGTGCGTGGCCGAGCAGTTGAAGTAATCGGTGTCGCGGGCACACTCCGCGGTGGAGAGCTGGCCTCGCGGGCAGTTGCCTGCGCTCGCGCATCCAGGGATGCCGGCGGGCAGACCGTTGTATCCGACGCCGAGCACGCGGTGCTTACGGCTGAGCAGTACAGCCCCGACCTGGGACCTCGTACAGTCCGCTCGGGTCGCTACGGCCCCGGCGATACCGAGGGCCCATGTGTCCCATGTAGGTCTCACTGGAGACCTCCTTCCAGCAGGCGCTACCGCCTGCCATCGCCCTCCTTCCGGGCTCGTGATCTTGTTTATGCACGACTAACACACTATGATCAGTCGAAGTCGGGGGCGTCGTCGACAGCCGCCTCCGCCTTGGCCTCTCGCTCGTTGGCGTACGCGATGACCTTGTTCCGGGCCTGCGCGTCGCTGAGCTGGCGCCACACCCACGCCGGACGCTGACCCGGCTTGGACGGCGGGATCTGGTCGAGGGTCACGATCGTCGCGCCGCCGACCACGGCCTGAAGGTCACGGGCAAGGATCGTCTGCTCGATGCGCACGCCCTTGGTGATCTCGGGGGTGCCAGCTTCGAGCTGGTCCGGCGTCCGGAAGACGGTCACGTCGCAGAGAGCCGAGTCCTTCGGGCCGTTGGCCGTGGGGCGCTGGCGCTCGAAGGAGTGGACCTCGACGAGGAAAGCCGCGGAGCCCTGGACGTCTGCGGGCTTGAACCATCCGCCGGCCTGGACGGGGATGTCGATGAGGTTGAGTGCCACTGTTGGGGTTCTCCTATGTTCGGTGAAAGGTGTCGGTGTTCGGTGTTGGTGGCTGCTACTTCGGGCGGCCGGCGACGACGACAGCCGTCGCCTTCACGTCCAGCAGCTCGGTTCCGGCGGGCAGGCCCGCACGGAAAGACCGCTCGTGTTCCTTGGCGTGCGAGGCGGCGAACTGCTTCTCGTCGACCAGGAAGAAGAGGGGTACGTCTACTTCGATCGCGTACGTCACCGTGCTGACGATGGTCACCTTGCTCATGCGGGCAACGCCTTGCCCTTGGCCTTGTAGGCATCCATCACGGCCGCCTCGGCGAAGAAGGACTGGTTGTTGGCCCAGATCTTCTTCAGGTCAGCGCGGTTGGTCTGCTTCTCGATCTCCCCGAGAATCCACGCGTTCTTGTCCTGCTCGGGGCTGGCGGTCGGCGCGCTCGCGGCCTGCGGCGTACCGCCGAGACTGGCCCACGGGTCTCCGCCTGCCGGCTTGGCCGGGGGCGTGTCCTCTGCGATGACCGTGCCGCCGAGCTGCGTGGCGATCAGGCCCTTGCCGTGCGCAAGGTTCGTGGCGTTCGTGACGATGTCGCTCAACGTCAGTCCAGTCACACTATCACGATCCATCCCGAAGAAATCCAGGATGTCGTCGCGGACCTCGCCCGGCCGGCCCTTGAAGACCGCCCAGCTATCGTCATACGACTTGCCATACTTGATCGTGACCGTAAGGGCCCTGCTCGTTTCACTCACTGAGTGGTTGTTCCTCTCTCTTGCCCCGCTGACTTCGTCACTCTATCACACTTTCAGGCGGCCGAAGCGACCTGGTCTTGTGTGACCTGCGCCACGAAGGGCTTCATCGCCTTACGGCTCAACGACCGCATCTCGCGGATGGTCAGCGCCAGTTGGGCCGCCTTCCATCCGATCTCCAGGTCAACCCAGTACAGCGTGCACTCACCCTCACCCGCAGGCAGGTGGATGATGATGCCCCACTTCTGGTTGACCGGCCGCAGAGGCGAGTAAGCGCCCTCCGCGTCCTGTACTTCTATCACACGCTTCTTGAAAGAAGCAAGCTCGGCTTTGCTGTCGACGTTCACCGGGAAGCGGGTGTGGTCGTAGACCTCGCCGCGCGAGTACACCGCGAGCTGGGCCGCCATCTTCAGGCCGCCGTACTTCACGCTGCCGGTCTTCAGGTCCGCGATGAACTCGTCCTCGATCCACTGCCCGTCAGGGTCGGGACCGGCGTACTGGACCATGCGGTCGAAGGTGCCGGCCACGCCCAACTCGTTCACGACGACGAACTGTTCGACGGAGATCACCTTCAGGACCGACGTCTCCATGAGGTACGCGCCCATGTCGGCGATGTCCTGCTTGGAGGCCGAGGCCGGCAGGGGCTGACCTGCGTCGACCAGCTCCGAGAGCGTGTGGAGGTAGGTTCCCCGCTCGCGCTTGTCGTTGGCGCCCGACGCGGCGGTTGCCTGCTCGGCAAGGGCGTTGAGCTGCTTCTTGTCGTCCGCGTTCTCGGGGTCGAGGCCGCGGGCCTTGTCCACCAGGTCCGGCCGGCGCGAGGCGCCGAACAGGACCATGCGCTTACCCCAGTCGACCAGGCTGGACTTGTCCTCGATGCAGTCGATGAACGTCGTGGTCCTGGTGTGGCCCTTCGGCTTCCCGCCGGCCTTCGGCACTACCAGGGGTCGGCCCCAACCATCTCGCGGTACGGCGTGGTTGGGGTGTGCGGACTTCTGCGGGATCTCGATCAGGTTCAGTGTCACTCGGCCACCTTCGGGTCGCACTCGGCGAGGTAGAAACGGACGTTGCCGTCTTCGTCGAACTCGGGCTCGTACTCGTCTTCGTCGATCAGCTCGTAGCCGATCTGTCCGAGGAAGTTCAGCAGCTCGCGCATCGCGGTTGAGCTGTGCTGCATGGGGTTGACCAGGATGTGATAGTCCTCCGCGTCAGCGTCGATGTGAACGCTGATGTTGCCGGAATCGGCAACCAGTGCGGCCCTCTCCAGGACTCGTATCACTATCATCTCCGAAGTGTGTAAGTATGACTAGGCAGGGGCTGGAGTGTCGCACACCCGAGCGGGGGTGTCAACGAAGCTCCAGAAGTTAAGGAAAATCTAACCCAAGCGGAGTAGGTGAGGAGTAAACGATCAGCCCTCTTTGATAACGAAAAGGCCCCCTTCGGGGAAGGGGGCTTCGCAGGTCAGAGGGGTCGGGACGTCTACTTGTTGTAGTCCGTCTTGCTGTAGTCGGTGTGCTCGTCAGCGTTCTTGCGCTTGGTCGTCTTGCGCTCCGGGCGACGGATGATGTCGTCGTCGCCTTCCTCGCGGGGCACATAGAACCACCCTTCCTCTGTGTCCGGGTCGTAGTGCACGACGCAGTTGTTGTCTTCGAGCATCTGCTTCCAGCGCGCGAGCCGCTGGGTCTTGTCCTCGTCGAGCGGCAGGCCGGCACGCCTGCGGGCCTCCACGCGCAGCATGATGATCGGGTACGGCTGACGGTGCTCCTTCTTCACCGCCCACGGGATAAGCTCGTCGTCCCGTGCGATACGCCGGTCCAGCCCCTCGCGGTACCGGAAGTTCCCCCACATCGAGGAGACGGTGTCGATGCCGTACTTACGCTTGTACTCCTCGGTCATCTCCTGGTACGTCCAGCCCTCCTCGAACCATCTGATGACCTCTTCCTTGTCCTGGATCTTGCGTGCCCCCATGGCCGTCCTTCCCTCGGTGTGTTACCGCGTGTGTTACCGGCGGTCTTGATCTTGCACTACTTACACTCCCATTATGCCCCGACCTTGTCAACCCTGCACACCCGCGACCGTAGCGCTGGCTACAGAATCCACCGGAGCCCCGATGAAGATCACCGCTTGCGACCTCGACAAGCTGACCCCGGCGAAGACCTACACCATCACGCCCGAGGGTGAGGAGCCTGTCGACCTGGACCTCTGCGGGACGCACGCCGCGCCGATCGAGGAACTGATCCAGCAGGCGAAGGGTGCGCAGGTCGCGGCCCCGGCAGAGGCTCGGACGGCCCCGGCGCCTGCCGTCAAACGGGTGACAAGGAAGACGACGGCGAAGAAGGCTGCGGCGAAGAAGACCCCTGCGAAGAAGACTCCCGCGAAGACCGCCAGCAGGGCGCCGAAGATCATGACCCTGGAGGAGATCGAGGCCCAGAAGCAGGCACAGAAGGGCTGAGACGAGAAGAGAGCCCCCACCGACCGCGAGGTCAGTGGGGGCTTCTGTGTTACTCGGACTCTCCGTTGGGCTGGACGTACACACCGAGCGCGGTGAGCACCTGGACGGCCGCCGCGATTCTCGGCTCGTCGATGCCGTACATCACCGCGAGGCCGGCCAGGGCGCCGAGCAGGGCGACCGCCGCCTTGGCGTACGGCTGTACCCGCTTCGGCAGGAGAGGAAGGATCAGCCCCAAGGGCTTAGCGTGCTGGCTCACTCGGCCTCCTTCTGAAGCTCGACGAAGCCCTTGGACCCGATCGCCGGGTCGTACGCTTTCGAGGACAGCGCCGGGTTCTTCTTGTGGAAGCGAGCCACCGCGGCCTGCGTCTCCGCGCCGTAGAAGTCCGTGACCGAGCCCTTGATCGGGCCGTACCCGGCCTTGACGAGGAACGTCTGGAGCTTCTTCACCTGCGCGTGCTTCGCGCCCGGCTTCACGCCCGTGGACAGGGACAGGTACGTCTTGGCCGCAGTCGCCGGGGCCGCCATCAGGCGGGACCAGGTGGACGAGCCGGGGTAGCCGTCAGCGTCCGCGCCGCTCCAGCCCTGGGCCTTCTGGAACGCCTGCGTCGCGTCCTTTTCGGCCTGGCCGAACGTCGGGCCAGGACCGACCGAGTAGAAGCGGCCGTACCCGTGAGCGACCAGGCGCTGACCGAGGACCGTGACGGCCGGGTGCGACTTGCCCAGGACGAAGGCGCTCGCGCCGGGGAAGCTCTTGCCGTCCCAGGCTGCCGGCTCCGAGGGAGCGGTCGAACCGCCGGTCGACGGCTTGGCGCCCTTGACCAGCTCGATCAGGCGCTTGATCGGGAAGTTACCGGGGTCGCCGTGGTCGTTCTCCGGGACATGCTGATGTCCACAGATCCCGTTGAAGTTCTCCCACTCGGCGAACGACATGCGCTGACCACGGGCGGACCCGTAGCTCGACGGGTAGGACAGCCACGGCTTGGACGTCGACACGACCGGGATCGGGTAGGTGTCCGTCAGCCACTTCACCAGCTCGGCCAGGGCCGCAAGGTCCGCGTCATCAGCGTCCGGCCAGTACAGGCCAGGGCCGCCCTTGTCGCACGTGCCCACAAGCTCGATCTGGATCGCGTTGAGCGTGTTGGTCTGAACCCCGCCGGCCGCGTTGACCAGAGCCCGAGCGGACTCGTTGGCGTAGAAGTGCTGACGGACGGTGCCGCCCTTGATCGTGAAGGTGGGCGCGGAGCCACCGCCCCCGTACGACGGGAACGAGCTGCCCTCCGTGGTGTGCAGGACGATCACGTTCGGGTGGGCCATGGTGTCGCCCTGGTACGCGGTGTGGAACCACTGCGACGTCGCGTCGGCCTTCGGGTAGATGTGAGCAGTCAAGGGTGTGCCTCCAAGGGAACGCCGAAGGCCCCGCCTCACTGGGAGACAGGGCCTTCGGAAGGGGATGGGTCAGGCGTTGGTGGATGCCATGTGGTCGTCGAGGCGCTCGGCCACCGCCAGGCGCTCACGGCGCTCGTGCGCGATGTCCGAGCGGAGGCCGGCGATCTCTGCGCCCTGCTGACGGAGGGCGTCGTCGTGGCGCTCCTGGCCGGCGAGGACGCGATCGATCCGGAACATCACGGAGTCGAGGTCATCTCGCAGGTTCGTGGTGTGCGTGTTCGCGACCTGGTCGCGTGCTTCCTGGGTGTGCTCGCGCATCTCGTTGATGGCGCGAGTCTGACGGCGCAGGAACTCGGCTCCGATGCCGATCAGGGTGACCAGGATCGTGCCGCCTGCGGTGACGGCGGCGACCTGAACAGTGGGTTCGAGAGCGAGCGTCATCATCAGGCGGCCTTGGACTCCAGCGCGGCGAGGCGAGTCTCCATGGCCGCGAGCTGGGCGGCCTGGCGCTGGACGACCGGGAGCAGCGCGACGCCCAGGAGGTCGTACCGCAGGCCGTCCACTTCGCCGTCGAGGTAGTTGACCAGCCAGGAAAGGCCGGCGGCCTCGACCTCTTCAGCGATCAGGCCGACCTCGTCCTTGCGGCCCTCCTTCACGGAGCCGTCTTCCTTGACCTGGTCCTTGCGGTCGTAGACCACGGGGCGCAGGGCAAGGACGTCCTCGGCGTGGACGTCGAAGTCCCTGACGTTCTCCTTGAACTTGATCGAGGAGGTGTTCCGGCAGAAGGTGCCGTCTCCCTCAACCCAGACCGCGTACCAGGTGCCCGAGCCGCTGGCAGAGTTCGCGTGCGGCTTCTTCGAGCCGTTGGCCCAGGCGATCGTCGAGCCCGACGTGAGGTAGCCCGAGTGGGAGTGGGACGACGGCGCGAAGGTGTCAGGCTTCGAGGTGATCGAGGCCCAGGTGTGCGAGTGGGAGGCCGGCGCGAACGTGGACGGCTTTCCGCTGATCTCGTCCCAGTCATGCCCGTGCGAGTTGGGCGGGTACGTGGCCGGCCTGCCCGTGACCTGCGCCCAGTCGTGCGTGTGGGTGCTGGGGTTGAAGGCGGTCGGCTTGTTGATGACGTCGCCCCAGTCATGCGTGTGACTGCCAGGCGTGAACTCGTTGGGCCGACCGGAGATCGAGGCCCACGTCACGGTCGGGGCGAGCGCGGACCAGGCCGAGCCGGTCCAGTACTCCCACGTGCTCGTCGAGGTGTTCAGCCCGAGCCGGCCGATCCGCGGTGACTGGGGTCGAGTCGTGCTCGTCCAGCCGCCCACGGTGTTGCCGATGAACCGGCGCTCGCTCGTCACGGCCGAGGCCGAGATCGTTGCAGCACCCACGGCGACCGAGACCTGAGCCAGCGGGAACTCGTAGACACCGGTGTCGGTCTGGGTGAGGGCGGGAACGCCACCGCCGGGCGCTCCCTGCACAACGGCGAGCACGATGGAGTTCGCGGCCGGGTCCAGGCGCAGGACCACGCGGTCGATGCGGGCGCTCGTCGAGGCCGCCGCGATGGTGATCGTCTCGGTGCCCGTCGACTGCACCGCGTGGCCACGCACCAGGGCGAAGCCGGGGGCCACCTTGACCTGCATACCCGAGCTGTCGCCGTAGGTGTTGAAGGAGGAGCCGCCCACCTGATCGGCGACGCCCGTGGACTGAAGCTCGCGGAAGAGGTAGGAGAACTGGCCTTCGCTGACCGGCTGCTCATCGAAGGGGTAGGACGTGATGGTCACTGGGGGTCCTTCCTGGGAATAGGAAAGGCCCCCAGCGACCAAGTCACTCGGGGGCCTGCGGGTCGGGGCGAGTCGGCGTTAGCGGCGGGCAACCTCGGTGGGCACCTCGTCGATCCGACTCGCCACAGCGAGACCGAAGGAGGCCGGCAGTGCGGCCACGGCCGCAGCCAGCGCGGCATCGACGACGGCCGCCCGCTCGATGTGGCTGAGCGAGCCCTGGAGGTATTCCGGGATGTCCGGGTCGATCGTGATGTGGATGTAGTCCTGGAGCTTCATCTCGTCGGTGCCGTAGTGGGCGCGGACGAGACCGCCAGTGATGGCCAAGGGGGTGACTCCTTAGAGGGGGAGGGTCACGCGAGGGCGACCCAGAAACGGTTGGACTCGTTGGCGACGCCAGAGAGCGGGGAGGGCGACGTCGTCGGCGACGTGGACAGTCGGCCGTAGCGCCAGAGGTTGTTGAGGCCGAACTGGTTTGCCGGCCCTCCGTACGAGTTCTCGATGCCGAGGATCATCGGCCCGTCGCCCGTGGTGGTGTTGTAGTTGAACCGCCACACCACGTAATAGACGCCGGGGTCCAGGGTCACGGCCGCGTCCAGCGTCGTCGCCGAGGCGTTGCCGCCGGGGTCGTGCTGCTCGGCCGGCTCGTTGCCTGCCTCGATCGTGGTCGCGTTGCCGACGCGGACCATGGTGGACGCGTTGTAGATCGCGGCCCAGGACCCGGCGATCAGGCCGCCCGCGTAGCCGCCGAAGTGCCACACGATCTTCGTGATCGAGGTGCGCTTGTTCAGCTTGACCGCAGCCAGGCGCGGCGTGGTCCCGCAGTAGATCGGCGCCGACTGGGAGACGGCCGGGTCGTAGGCCCACGCCTTCAGGCCGAGATCCTCCGGTTCCCACAGGCTGGGAAGCGCGGGCTGCGAGCCAACGGTGATGACCTGTCCATCGGTCTGGCGGACCTTCATCACGCCACCCTCGGCGTAGGCCACGACACCGTTGGACGGGTTGGTCGTCGGGACGGTCGTGGCGTTCTGCATCCCGAGTACGCGGACGCCACCGCCGAACGGGGTGGTCGTGTCGCCTACGCCGACGTTGTAGAAGGTGGACCGGAGGCTGTTGCTGTAGGGGTGGCCGGCCGACGTGACGCGGAAGTACGTGGCCGGGTCGGTACTGCCGTACGCGGTGAGGGCGTCCCCGGAGGTGGGCTTCATGTCGACGGACCCCGTCAGGGTTCCGCCAGCCTTCGGGAGCGCGTCGGCAGGAACGACGGTCGAGCCGTCCGCCTGCTTGACCTTGAAAACGCCGGCCTGCGAGTAGGCGACGACACCGTTCACCGGATTCGTGGTGGGCAAGGTCGCGGCGTTCTTCATCGCCATGACGTAGCTGCCGCCCGCGAAGTCGGTCGTGGTGTCGCCGACGCCCACCGTGTAGAAAGTGTTCGCCGCGCCGTTGCTGTAGACCGAGCCGGACTTCAGGACGGCTATGCGCTTGTCGTCCACGTTGTTGCCGTAGACGTTGAGCGGGGCGGAGACCCCGTCGCCCTTCAGATAGATGTTGGCGCCGTCGACCGTGCCGACCTTGGGGACCGCGTTCTCGACGGTGCCGGGGTCACCCTTCGGGCCCTGCGGTCCGGCCGGGCCGGTGTCGCCAGTCGCGCCCTTCAGGGTTCCGATCGAGGAGCCCCAGCCGCTCGCGGTGCGCTGGTACAGGGCGCCGGACGTGGTGTTGAGGAGCATGTCGCCGGGCTTGGTGTCAGTGCTCGGCGTCGAACCGGAGTTGACGTACCAGGCCGCGCCTCGCAGGTCGGTCCCGACCTTGGACCAGGTGCCGGCCGCCTTGACGTAGACGGCGACGGTCGCGCTGGTCACGCCCAGGAAGGTGTTCTCGGTCTTCTGGAGGTAGACGTCGCCGTCCGTTCCGAGCGAGGCCGCGGGGACCTCTACGCCCTGGAGGACGGACTTGCCGGCCACTCCCTGAACGCCCTGCGCTCCGGTCGATCCGGTCGCACCCTTGGCGCCGGTCGCTCCCGTGTCGCCCTTCGGGCCGGCTGCTCCAGTGGGACCGACGACGCCGGAATCCTCTGGGGCCGGCCATACGCTCAGTCCCACTTACACAACCTCCACTCCGCAGACGTGCAGGGTGCACGCCGAGCCGCTGCCTTGTACCTGGATCGTCTGGTCCTCGGAGATGACTTGGTTGATCTCCAGCGTGAGGACGCCCTTCGCGGCGATGCCGACAGCCGGGAGGATCTCGACTCCGTCGAGCTTCACGACGACCGCGCCCACGGCTGTGCCGGGGTTCGCCGCGACGATGTTCGTGACGATCGCCGTGCCCGCCTCGGGGACGGTGTAGGCGGTCGTCAGGGTTGTCGGGGCCGTGCCCCGGAAGAAGCTGATGGGCGTAGCCATCACCACACCCCCATGATCGACATGATTTCTGATGTGCCGCCGGTCCCGGCGTCCGAGCGCTCCAGGTGTGAGACACGCTTCTCGGCGTTGGACAGCCGCTTGTTCAACGCGATGTCGAGGTTGAACCCGGTCGCGTCACCGAGGACGGCGCCGACCTGGAAGCCGTTGGACCCTGCCTTCATCGCGATGCCGGTCACGTTGGACAGAAGCTCTTGGTTGTCCACCACGACGGCGACGCGGTCACCGAGGCCCCAGTCCTTGCCGAGGGTCATCGCGGTGTCTTCCATCGGCACGAGCTGGACGTCCACCTTCGTGAAACCAGCGTCCGCGATGGCCTCGTCCCCGGACTGCTGGAGTTCCTTCCAGTCGTCCGTGTTGCGCTGGTCGATCCACTGCTCGATGCGCCGGCCCCAGTCGCCTTCGGCTGTGACGCTCGTCGGCGAGGAGACCTGGAGGAGCTGCCTCTTGGTCAGCTCTCCCTGTCCGGCCACGATGGCGCGAGTCACGCCGGGGGCGGAGATCGTCGCGCGCTGGCCGGACAGTGTTCCGTTCAGGACGTCCAGCCGGATGAAGTCCGACCGGTCCGTCACCTCGTACGTCTCGAAGACGAGGTTGGACCCGCGCTGTATGACACGGAAACCGAGGTTCCCCAGAAGGGCCAGCTCGGTGAGCAGGTTGCCCAGCACGGGGAAGCGCGCACTCTTCACGACGTTCGGGCCCCGACCGAGGTCGGTCCCCATCGTGAGCCCTGTCTTACGGCGTCCAACCGGGGCTGTTGGACCGATGTTCGCCTTGACGAACGAGTGCATGACGCTTTCCGCGGGGCCTTGTCTGACGTCGTGCGCCAGGGCCTGCGTCGCCCCGTCCGGGTTGGTCGGTTCGGGGAAGGCCAGCATGTCGGAGAGGACGATGTCGTCGGACACGCCCTCGAAGACGACCGAGCCGCCCGGATCTTCTGGGGTGGCCGCGTACTCGAACTTCGTGGTCGGGCCCGACAGCATGGTGTAGGTCGGGCCGGTGACGACCAGGCCCGAGCCGGGGGTGCGCAGGTGCGGAGTGAGGGGGTGCTCCGCCCCGAGGGTGATCTTCCAGGAGCCGACGTTGTTGAACGTGTCCTGCATCTCGAAGATCAGTTCCTCGGGGCGGACCATGCCCACCCGAGTCAGCGCCTTGTCCCGTACCTCGACGGTGATGTCTTGTAGTCGCACTATCACACCACCATCCACTTGCGCGGCTGCCAGGAGCAGACGATGCGCGAGGCGCTCGTGATGTCCAGGAGGGAGGCTTCCGCCGTGGACAGGCCCGGCTTGACCGTCCAGAACCGGGGCGCCGTGTCGAGCAGGTTGTATCGGTTGGCGCCCGTCTGGTCGGTGACCGTGCCTCGCTTGGTGTCGATGGTGAGGATCTGGCCGGCGGTGAGGGTGCCGGTCCAGCGCAGCCGCTCACCCGTGGGCGAGACGGCCGTGAAGGTCTTGCCGGGGCCGTAGATCTTCCAGATCGGATACGCCTCGGCGTCACCCGAGTTGTTGAGTTCGATCTCGCCGATCGCCTGCGAGGCCGCGACGTTCAGCTTGGACAGGGAGGACAGGAACGGCGCCGAGGTGGCGCCGGTGATCGTTCGGGCCTCGGCGACCGAGGAGGTCCAGTACGGGTCAGGCGCACGGAAGGAGACGACCGTTTCGAACTCGCGCTCGCCGATGGTCTCCACGCCGTACGTGTACTCGCCTCCGCCCGAGCGGTAGACGTCGGTGAACCAGCTCGTTCCGTCATCGTTGAGGACGGTGAGGGTGCACCTCCCGGCCAGCGCGAGGGCCAGCCGGGAGATGCGCGCACTGAGGTCGTTGCGGTTCCTCGCGAGGATCTCGATGGGTATGTCGATGTCCCGCGCGAGAACGCGCCTGCGCCGGTAGGTGGCACCGTCGCCGGCCCCTTCGAGCCACTGGATGTTGACGGCGGGGAGACCGAAGCCGGTCGTCCCCGTCTTGGCCTGGTAACCCAGGCCCTTGGTCGCGATCTCGTCGAGATCAAGAGTGTCTGCACCGCTGCTCAGAAGGAGCTTGGGCATCCCGAATCACCATCCCATCCTGGCTCGGTTGGCTGCGGCGAACAGGTCTTCCTCGGAGTCGAGGGAGTTGCCGGGTGCCGCGTAGTAGTTGAGGGTCTTGGTCGTGCCGCCCTGGCCTGCGCCCGCGAGGGCAGAGGTCACCGCGGCCGTGACACCACGGGATGCGCCGAACGCGCTGACCGTGGGGGCGCCGAACTCAGTGCCGGCCACGTCGTTGGTCAGTCCTCGAAGGGACTTCTTGACCGCGTCGTACCGGGACTCCAGGCCGTTGATGAACCCGTTTATGACGAGCTGGCCGGCGCCGACGAGGAGGACCCGGTCGAGGGACTCGGGGCCTTTCCAGCTCGTGAGCTTGTCCGTCAGGTTCCCGAGGGTGTCCTTGACGTCGCCGAACATGCCGGTGATGCCGGTGATGAAGCCCTTGATCAACTGGATACCGGCGTTCTTCAGCGTCGAGCCGAGGTTGCTCAGCGCTTCCTTGGCCTTGCCGGGCAGTTCCCGGACCTTGGCCACGGCCTTGCCGAGCCACTCCGCGACGGTCGAGACCATCGAGCTGAACTTCTCGCGCGTCGTCGAGACGACGTTTGACCATCCCTGCGTGAAGAAGTTCTTGATGCTCTGGAGCCCGCTCAGCGCCTTCGAGCCGAGGCCCGAGAAGAACCCGGTGAAGCCCTCGCTGATCGCCTTCCACGCGTCCGAGCCGAACTTCTGCACGGCCTTCCAGCCGGCCTTGAAGCCTTCACCGATAGCGGTGAGACCCTTCTTCGCAGCACCGAGAACGCCGACAGAGAGCCACGTGATCAGGGCGCCGAGGATGACGTCCCACAGGCCCTTCAGGAACTGCCAGATGCCGTTCCAGAGATCCTTGAAGCCCTTCTGGAGAAGGTCCCAGTTGCCGGTGAAGATGCCCTTGAACAGGCCGATCCAGATCTCGAAGAAGCCCTTGATGATGTTCCAGACGCCCTTGAAGATCTCGACGAATCCCTCAAGGACGAGGGCCACGCCGTTGATCGCGGCGACCAGCGTTCCGATCAGCAGCTCGGCTATGAACTGGATGACCGGAGCCAAGATCGGCATCAGGAAGTCGATCACTGCCTTGAGCGCATCCAGGAACGGCATGAGCGCCTGGACCAGGCGATCGAAGGCGTCCTTCAGCAGAGGCAGCATCGTCGCGGCTATCTCCTGGACCACCGGGATCAGCGGGAGGAGAACGGCCGAGAGGATCTGGAGGAGCACGTCGACCAGGGGCATCGCCGCCTGGACGATGCCGGACAGGAATTCGGCAACAACCGGCAGAATCGGGGCAAGCCCACTCAGAAGCGCCGAAATAATCGGAAGTACGGCAGCCAGGATCTGACCGAACAGTTGAGCGATTACCGGCAGGATGATGCTCAGCGCCTGGAAGGCCATGCCGAGCGCGTCCTGGACGATCGGGACGAGCTGCATGATCACGGGCGAAAGCATCGTAAAGGCGCTGGTCAGCGCACCGCCGAGCAGATCGATGATCGGCAGGATCGACGGAGCCAGCGCGGTGAAGGCGTTGGCCAGCGGAGTCAGGGCGGCGGCGACGAGCGGGCCGAGCTGGGCGGCGAGCGCACCGACGATCGTCAGGACAGCACCGAGTGCAGCACCTAGCGGAGCCAGTACGGGCAGGAGCCCGTTGACACCCGCCTGGACGCCATCGAACAGGGCGTAGACGCCTGCGAAGACGGCGTCCTGGTTGAGCGCCTCGGCGATGCCGCCGAGTGCAGTCCCGATGATCGTGCCGACCTGCGGCAGGATCTGAGTCAGCAGTCCAACGAACTGGCCGAGGAACGCCTTCACCTCGGCGCCGCCCTGCGATGCCATGTTGGACATCGCCTCGTGGGCTGCGGTGAAGAGGCCGACGAGCTTGGCCTGTACGGCACTGCTGTCGATCGCTTCGTGTACGCCTGCGAGCGTCTCGCGGAGCATCCCGAGCGTGGACCCGCCGGCCTCTTGTGCCGCGCGGGAGATGCCGGCCAGGATGCCGCCGGTCTCGAAGAGGACGCCTCCGAGATCCTTCAGGGCCTGGATGCCTGCGTCGATCTCCTCGCGGAGGCCGGACTCGCCCTTCTGGTTCAGCCAGTTCGACGCCTTGGTGGCGACGTCTACGAACCACTGGGCGAGCTGCGGGAGGTAGCCGGCGCCGACCTCGCCCAGCACCTTGATGATGTTGGCGAAGGCGCCGGTGCCGGTGGTTGCGATGTCGATCGACTTGGAGAGGTCGTCGAACATGCCGCCCAGCGCGGGGGCGAGGGAAGACTTGAGCGAATCGGCGAAGCCGCCGAAGAACTGGCCGAGCTGGGTGGACGTCTGCTTGAAGCCGGACGTCAGCTCGGGAAGGAGCGTGTCGATCAGCTCGCGGATCGGCGTCTTGGCCTCGGCCCAGAAGCGTTCGCTGATCAGGTCCTGGAGCTGCGAGAGCTGGCCCTTGACCTCGGGCAGGACCTTGTTGAAGTCCTTGAACGCCGCGATCGTGGCGCCAAGGCCGATCGCCATGCCGCCGAGAATTCCGGGGAGGGCGAGGGACGTTGCGCCGATCTGCGCGAGCGAGGCCGACAGCGTGAAGAGGTTCGACGCGGCCGAGATGCCCCAGCCGGCCAGGCCGGCTATCGCCGTGGCGAGCGTGCCGATGATCGGCGTGGACTTGTCGAGGTTCCGGATCGTCTTGCCGAGGCGCTCGAAGATGTTGCCCAGCACGCGGGCGCCGGACAGCGCCTTCAGCATCGCCGTGGCCGTAGCCATGGCGGACAAGGAGACCTTCGGGAAGATGTTGACGATGCGGTCTCGGGTCAGCCTGGCCATCGCAGCCATCACCGCGGCTACTGCGCCCTTGCTGGTCTCGGGCTCGACCTCGGACTTGAGGTGATCGATCTTGTCCTGGAGGTCGTCGATCTCCCGCTCGACCTTGGCCTTGGCCAGGGCGTCCATCTCGGGAGTGATCGTCGCCTTCAGGGCCTGCATCTGAGTGAAGGCCGCTTCGAGCTGACGCTTGAGCTTGGCGACTTCCTTCTCGTCCAGCTTGGGGTTGACCCTGATGGCGTCGAGGGTTTCCTGGATCTCGTCGTGGATCGCCTGCGCCTCGGCCAGGTTCCAGTTCAGCTCGACCTCGGCCTGGAGGTCGAGGCGCTTCTGGAGATCGTCCCGCGCCTTGCGGAGCGACTCTTCGTCTAGGCCGACTTCGAGATCGACCTCACGGATCTTGGCCAGCTCGGCTTCGATCTTCGCGATGGCGGAACGAAGGGAGGCGTCGTCGTCCCAGTCGACCTTCAGGTCCAGGCGTAGGTCGTCCGCCAGCATGTCGCGGGCGGACTGGAGAGAAGCCTCGTCCAGGTGGACGTCCAGCTCGATCTCGCGCATCTTCGCCAGCTCGGCGTCGATCTTCGCGATGGCCTGCCGGATGGACTCCTGGCTCGACTCGTCGACTCGGATCGTGACCGTCTGGATCTCGCCGAGCCGGTCATGGAACATGTCCAGCGCCGCGTTGAGATCGTCCTCGTTGAGGTCGACCGGGATGTCGATCTGACCGAGCTTGTTCAGCTCGTTCTCGATGCGGGCGATGGCCGACTTGACGGAGTTCTCGTTGTCGAGGTTGACCTTGATCGAGATGTCGCTGAGCGCCTGCTGGGCCTCGGCCCGGACCTTCTTGGCTTCCTCCTTGAGGCCGTCGCCGTCGAGGACGAGCTTGGCCTTGACCTCCAGGCCCTTCTCGGCCTCGGCCAGTTCCTTGCGGGCCTCCTCTTTGAACTTCGAGGTGTCCGGGAGGATCTTGACCGCTACGCGGCCGACTACCTGGGCATCTGACATAGACCTACCTCCGGGCGCTGAACTGCTTGTAGATCTCCGCCACGGAGCGGCGCTTCTTCTCGCCCTTCGTGGCCTTCTTCTTGACCTTGGGGCGGGGCCACTCGGGGAACTTGGGCGCCTTCTTGCCCCAGTTGCCGGTGGCTCGGGTGTTCTGGTTGATCGCGTCGAAGATGTCGGCTCGCATGTGGCGGTCCACGCCCCAGCCGAAGTACTCCCGACCGCCCGACGCGAGGGCGTAGGTCAGGGAGGTGTCAGGCAGCCTCTGCACCATGAGGAGGACGAGGGCCGGCGAAGGGCCCCGACCTTCGATCACGTCTACGAGGTTGATCCCGTAGTAGTGAAGGAGATCGGGGTACAGGCCCTCGCCGTACTCATCTATGAGGTGCGCGAGGCTTAGGCTTCCCCCGCCTGGGTGCCCTTGCTGTAGGTGCTGAAGACCTGGGCCAGGAGGGCGAGGTCGCCGTCGATCTGCTCGATGAGCTTCTCGGCGATCTTCTTGTCCTTGGCCACCAGGCGGATCGCGTCGGCCAGGACGTCGGCCTGGTCGAGAGCGTCGTCGCCGTCGAGCTTGTCCTGGAGGGAGCCCAGCTCGTCGCGCTCGGTCTTGCTCAGGCGGAGCGGGTTGCGCAGGACGACGGTGGTCTTGTCGTCGATCTGGATGTCAGTGGACCCGTACTTCGCGTCAGCGGCGGAACGGATGTCGTCGAGAGAGAACGTGGCCATGAGGTGCGGACCTCCAAGGGTCGGGAGTAAGAGCGGGGGAGCGGACCATCGGGAGGGAGCCCCAGGAGAGGGGCCCTCGGTGTGCAAGGAGGTCCGCACCACTTACACACCGAGGGAGTTGGAGAGGCTTAGGCGGCTTCGCCGGCCTCGAACGAGTTGCCGTCCCAGAACGCGTGCGTCGCGTCGCCGAGGACCACGTACTGACCGGAGGTCCACGCGGTAGCGGGGGAGGCGGTGACGTCGGACAGGTCGGTCAGCCCGTAGGGGGCGTTCGAGCCGGCCGGGGTGAAGGTGCCGGGGGTGCCGGCCGTGGCGCCGGTCGCAGCCACGCCGCCGAGCGGGGTAATCGCGTACGACCACTTGTTGGCGCCGTGCGGCATGGGCTTCACGCTGAGCGGGAGGCCGGCGAGGGACTCGGTGTCACCGAAGGACACGTCATCGCCTCGGTAGATCTCCGCCTTGGGGGCGTAGAAGGCGAAGTGGTTCTCGCCATCGACGAACACCGCCAGGAAGGCCGCGGAAGTCGGGATCGGGTCGGACGGGACACCGACCGAACCGTCAGGCAGAACGGGGGCGTTGGAGCCGTAGTAGAGCTTCAGGCCCGGCACGTCGAACTGCTGCAAGGTGAAAGTCATCGACTCAGTCCTCGCGCTGTACTTCGTGCGCAGGCTCTTGTTCTGGAGCGAACCGATGGTGGTCGCCTCGCCGCCCTCGGAGGTGATCGAAAAGATCTCTTCGAGGCTGGTGTGGCCTACGGCCTCCCAGGGCGAGAGCGGGGTCAGAAGGTCATCGGGCATCGCGGTGCCGGTGGGGGCGGTGAGGTAGTTACCGCTGCCGATGACGAGGGTTGCGGCGTCGTTCAGTGCCACGAGGGGTCTCCTTACTCACCCCAGGCGTGTCCTACTATCACACCTAGGGCTGGGTGTTCGGGATGGGGAAGGGGCGAGAGCGCGGCTTGCGGATCTCGACGTCGTACTGGGTCTCGTAGCGCCAGACACCTGTCGGGAGGTCCGCGTACTGGACCGGGCCCGTGGCCGTGGCCCAGTCGGTAGCCCGGCGCGGGGCCGAGGCCATGTCCACGCGGGTGATGTGGCCGGCGGGGTAGACCTTCTGGTTCAGCCAGGCGTCGCGCATGACCACGCGTACGGCCTCGGCGAGGATGGCCGCGTCGGCATCGCCGTCCGGGTCCTCACAGAAGGTCTGCACGGATACGCGGGCGTAGTCCGTGAAGCGGGCGTCTCCGGTCCATGCTCCGAAGCTGGGGTCTCGGCGGACCAGGACGAGGGGGAAGTCCTGGTCCTTCGCGATGAGCGAGCGGACAGCGATGCCCGGCAGGCCCTCGCGGAGCACGGCAAGGAGGAGGTCTTCAACGGGGCTGAGTTCGGCGAGCGCCTTAATCCCTGCGGGAAGGCCGGCCATACTTCACCCCCTTCTTGCGGCGGATCGTGACGTGACGCTTGGTCCTCGATCCGCCCTTGTTCTTCCTCGGGAGCTTGGCCGCGTTGGCGAGGATGTAGAGGCCCTCGAACCCGGCGACCGTGTACTCGCTGACGGTTTCGCCGTCCGGGCTCAGGAGGGTCACGTCGTAGGCACCGCGGCCTACCTCGATCGACATCGCGGAGTTGACGCTTGCGGAGTCGCTCTTGGTGATGTCCTGGAGGATCACGTACCGGTCGACCCGGCCGCGCTCGGTCTCGATGCTCGACTGGCTGACAGAGCCTCGCGTCTTCGGGCTCGCCTTGACCCGCTGGAGGTTCTCCTCCGCACGGACCTGCATCTCGAACTGCTGCACGTCGAGTTCGCCCTGGACGCCGTCCATGAGGGCGAGGAACTCTTCGAGCTTCTTGCCGTCGACAGACCTTTCCCACTCGATGCTCACGGCCGCTCCCGGATGTCGATGGACCAGTGCCGGGTCTTGCGGGTGCCGTGGTGGTAGGCCGGGGGCGTGACGACGTCCCAGTGGCGGCCGAGGCAGTCAACGCGCGACCAGAGGGTCACATCGGGAAGCTCGGCGTCCACGATCATGCGGGTGATGTTGATCTGCTGCTGACCGGGCACCTCGGCCTTCGAGGAGCGCTGGGGGATCAGCGCACAGCGCACTTCGATGGGGTGCTCCATGTCGGCGACCAGGACTTTGTTGCCTCGGCCGTCGATGCGCTCGACGGTCCGGAAGATCTTGGCTGGCACTCCGCGCCTGCGCTGGAGACTGCTCACCAGGGCTCCGTCTCGTCGGCGTAGAGCGGGAAGCCCTTCCAGCCGTTCTCGACGGGCACCAGGCCGGCAGTCACGGGGCGACGTACCGACTGCCAGGCGGTGACGCCTGCGGTGTAGAGGCCGGCCCTTCGGCCGGCCAGACCGGCGAGGAGCTTGATCTCCTCATCGGTGAAGTAGACGGTCCCCGCGTTCTCCCCCGCGCTGTCGTTCCAGGCCAGGGTCTCGTCGCCTGCTCGCGACTGGGTGTATCCGTCCGGGTTGGACATGTACCGCTTGCACGCCTTCAGGACGAGCGTGCGCACCATGCGGGGGGCGGTGGCCTCGGGCCAGTCGCGGCCGTAGTGCGTGGCGAGGTCCGAGGCGTCCTCAAGCGCGTTCTCTGCGATCCGCTCCTCGTCCGCGTCCAGCGTCCAGTCCAGTCGCCCCTTCAGGTCTTCGAGGGTGGCGAAAGCCACGGGAGTCTCCTTACTCGGTGGGGCGAGAAGGGGCAGAGCGCACGACTATCACACTCTGCCCCGACTCATCGACTGGTCTTAGGCCGAGGCGCCGTCCGCAGTGCCACCGATACCGGTGATCTCGAACAGTTCCTTCTGCTTCGCGTCCGGGCCGTCCGGGTCGGGCAGCACGTCAGCGGTCGCGTCGAGGTCCAGCTTGATCGCGCGCACGAAGTGCTCGTGCTCGGAGACGAAGCCCTGGCTCGGGTTCGCGTTATCGCGGCCGATCAGGAAGTCGGACACGGTACGGAAGCCCTTGTACGTGTTGACGATCGACCGGTCCATGAGACGGGTCGAGTCGTAGTCACGAATCCAGCGCAGGGCCACGCCGTTGTAGCTGGCCGAGGCGCCGAAGGGAACGCTCTGCGGGACGGACGGGGCGCCCGTCGCGAAGATGAACGCACTGGAGACCATCGCCACGGCGAAGTCGGCCGGCAGCTCGTCAGAGGTGACGATGTTGAAGCCGTACCGGCGGCCAAGAGTGGCCTCACGCAGCGCGGACACGGCCTCGGCCTCGCCGACGTTGACCGCCAGGTTCAGGTCCGCGTCGGACAGAAGCTCGTTCTCCCAACCGGAACCGATCAGGAGAGTGCGACCCTCCTTCGGGACGCGGAGCTTGTTCATGACCTCGCGAGCCCGGATCAGCGTCTTGCGCAGGCTGCGGCCGGAGACCGCGCCGCCCAGGGTGACCTCGTACGGGGCGTTCAGGAGGTAGTCGACGGCCTGGTACTCAAGGCCCTTGCCGACCGCTTCGGTCTGCTTGGCCATGAGCTTGGCCCAGCCCTGGAGATCCATCTCGTTCTGCTCGTCGGTGAGCTGAACACCCGAGTAGACGTCCCCACCGAAGTTGACCTGGACGGTCCGCTCGGCGTAGGTGTCGAACTGGATCTCGGTGCTGCGGTCGTTGCGCCATCCGTACGTGCGGTAGGGAAGGACTCCCTCGACCTTCACGTTGATGGCGTCGTCCTTGGCGCCCTTGAACTGGTCGATGCCTTCGCGCTGGAAGACGGCGGGGACGACGAGGCTCTCTTCGAGAGCGACCGCCGCAGTCGCGGCGATCTTGTCCGGCTTGACTACATCGTGTTCGGTGTAAGCCACGGGGTGGTTCTCCTGTCAGTTGGGAAGGGGGAGGCTGGGGCGTGAACGACTATCACACCGTGGCCAGAAGGAAGGCTCAGTAACTGCGCCTGCGCGCAGCACGGGCGGCCTTGACCGGGTCGAAGGTGTCGTCCCCGTCAGCCGGGGTCAGACCTCCACCGAGGGACTCCGGGGCCTGCGGCGAGACGAGCTTCTGAAGCTCCTTCGCGTCGGCCTCCAGCTCCGCCGGGGTCGCGCCGGTAAGGCGCTTGGCCAGGGCCTCGGGCAGCTCGAACTTCGCTGCCACAGAGGAGAGCAGGATCTTCCGCTCCAGCGCCTCGTTCTGCGCCTTCAGCTCGGCGACCGCAGTCTCGAACTCCTCGGGCGTCTTGGCGCCGGTGAACCGGGCCTCGACCTCTCGGAGCTTGGTGCGGTAGTTCGCCGCCTCCGCGTTCGCGTCGGTCAGCTTCTTGCGCAGCACGTCCGCAGGGACCGACTCTTCGGCCGGCTCCTGGGCTTCCTGCCCCGTCGACTGCTCCCCTTCCGGGGGCGTCTCAACGGTCTCGGTCTCGGTGCTGGGGGTTTCCTGCTCGGGCACGCTCACGCCTCCTGGACGTCTGTGGTGGACTGCCGCGCCTCCTGGGCTGCGGCCCTTTGTTGCTGCCGGATGAACCGGCGCCAGGCGGACACAGCCGCCTTGCCGGACAGGCCCCGCGTCACCTTCGGCCACAGCTCCGCATAGGAGCGGTTCAGGGCGTAGGCGGGGCTGTCGTACTGCTCGGCCGAGAACACGGGCTCGGCGTAGCAGTGGCAGTTGTCGTGGTACTTGTCGCCATCGGCGTACTCGCCCGAATCCAGTTGGGCCAGGGTCGGCCCCGCGGCCTTCTGTGTGCGGTACGCGTCACTGCGGACGAAGCCGCGTGAGATGAGCATGGCGCACCACCCGCAAGGGGTGCCGGTACGCGAAAGTCTGATGTAGCCGAGGACTCGGCGGTCCTTCGACATGTGGTTCCACACTGCCGAGCGACCACCGTTGTTCACGAGGCGCTCAGCCGCCGCAGCCTGCCGGCCGCCGCTCTGCTGGTGCGCTTCCTCGCGGGCCTTGTCTACGTCCGTCGCGGGCTTGCTCTCGTCGATAGCCGAGGTCTTGCGGTCCAGGTTGGCCGGGCCGAGAAGTTCGAGGACGAGCCTCGTTTCCTCTTCGGCCTCGCGCTCGATCCGCTCCTCGTCCTCGCGCAGGTTCGGCAGCTCCTCGACCAGGATCTGGTCGTCGTCCGGATCGTCGTCCGCCTCCTGGGCGGGCGCTTCCTCGGGCGATTCCGAATCACGAGGTTTCGTTGAATCTTCAACAGAACTGGCTGCAGCCCGGTCGGGGTCAGACGAAGACCCCTCCAGGGAGCCATCCTCTGAATCTCCGACCAGCGCGGCGAACTCGCGACGCAAGGTCTCCAGAGTCACGTACGTGGGCTCCGGGTGGTACGGATCTGCCACCGTCGTCCCAGTGCGCAGAGCGCGCACCAGGCGGTAGTACGCACGAGCCAGGTCACGGCTCATGCGGCGCCGGGTCATCACCATCGTGATGGCCCGCTTCAGCCACGCCGAGGACTGGGCAGCCCTCGCGGTCGCGGGGACTGCCTGCCACAGCTTCAGCGCCTCCTCGACGGTCCCCGCCCCGATCTGGGTGAGGGCCACCTGGAAGGCGGTGGACGCCTGATCGGCCTCAGCCTGTTTGGCTGCGGACGTCACGCGGCGAGCACCTCGCTACCGGGGGATGACCGGATGGAGGTGACGGACGGAGTGGCCCGCGTCAGCGCGGACGCCAGCTGACCGACAGAGTCATCGTCCTCGGCCGTGTCGACCCAGTCCTCGTACTCCTGCTGGGTCACGCCGGGTACGCGCTTCCAGAGCGCACGCTTCGGGATGCCGAGCGTCTCGGCGAGCTTGCCCAGGGCGTCAGCGGCCTGCGCCAGCGAACGGGACTCCATGTCGCGCCAGTTGACCTCGCCGTGGAAGTCGTCGGCCGCGGATTCGTGGCCCTCCATCTCGGCGGCCAGCCGGAAGACTCGCTCCCAGGACTCACCGAAGACGGACTGGAACTCGGCGACCTTGCGGGCAAGGGCCTGCTCGGCGGCCAGTAGAGCCTCTGCTGACAGGTTGGCGATCTGCCCCAACATGTGGTGCGGAGGCGTCTGGGAGACGGCCGCCCAGTGCCGGATGGACATGTCGATCGACTCGATGAACCCGCCGAGCGGGGTCTCATCCAGGCTGCCGAACTTGACGTCGGGGTCCTCGGCGAAGAGGAAGCGACGGGCGTTGTGGTAGACCGGCGCCGGCATCGGGTTGCCGTTCGCGTCGAGCTTGACCTGACTGCCGACGACTTCGCCGTTCTCGATGACCGGCTCGGTCTGCATGGGCGGAGCCATGCCGGTGACCGTGCGCACCTTCACCGAGGCGTACGTCTGGGCGACCAGGAGGTCAAAGACGGTCTGGTTGATGCGGTTCTGGAGCGGGATCATCGGCTCGACGACACCGACCGTGCGACCTTCCAGGTCGACGGAGGCGGCGAACCGGGTGACCGGACACTCACTCGCGCCGTGCGACTTGCCGGCCCCGACCCGGATGCCCTCGGCATCGGTCTTCGTCCGGAACGTCACCGCGTACTCGCGCTTGCCGTCCCACAGCCGGGCCTTGCCGAGCGCCTCGCCCTTCGGCCAGGCGGTGACGGTCAGGGCCGCATAGGGCGTCTCGTCGTTCGCGGGGTCCTCGTACAGTGCGGCTGTCCGCTGCGCGGACAGGCCCTTCGAGATGACGCCCTTCTGGGCCTTCTCCGTCAGGACGAAGCTGTGACCGAAGGACAGGGCACCGCGATAGATCGCGGCCTGGCGGGCGTCGAGCCGCGAGCGCTGCCAGTGCGACCACTCCACAGAGCGGGAGGCCGGCGCCTCGGGCAGGCTCGTACCGTCCGAGCCGGGCCGGAAGCCGTCCACGTACAGGGCCTGCGCCGGAGTGCCGATCAGGAGCGGCATCCAGTTGGACACCGCCCGCTTGGCCAGCATCCTGTACTCGTCGTCGGCCTGGGCCGGCATGTACGGGTCGTCGTGCTTGCCCTGGACGAAGCGATCGATCCGGGCCAGCCGGCCTTCGTCGCGGTCGAGGATGGCGAGGAGTTCCCGCGCCAGCGATACCGGACTGGTGTCGGCCATGCACTCACCACCTTTCTGTACCACTATCACAGTGCTAGATGAAGTAGCCGCGACCAGTCCGCTGACGGACCTTCTTGCCACGGGCGCGCAGGTCGTACAGGCACTCGTGCGCGAGCATCAGCGCCGCGTACGCGTCGACCTTGCGAGGGGACTCGCGGGATTCCTTGCCGAAGCTCAGGCCGTAGTTGTTCGTGCGACGCCGGGCGTTGAGCGTGTGTCGCTTCAACGTCAGGTCGCCGTCGTACTTCAGCTTCCGGTCGAAGATCGACCGCATGAGGCGCTCGTGCGCCATCGTCGAAGCCTTCAGGCTGGAACGCATGTCCCAGCCGATCCGGTCCTTACCGGCCGGCGACTTCACGGCCAGGCCCTCGCCGTACGTCTCATCCCACTCGGAGATGTAGGACTCCCACAGGGCGACGTCCGCGTACATGCCCTGCACCTTGAAGGTGCGGAACGCGTCGTGAACGGAGGAGTCGACCTCGGCCCGAGGGACGGACCAGCCGTCACCGCGCGGGCCGTCAGGCTTCTCCCACACCCCGAGGGTGAAGGCGCACATGTCGCGTACGCGGACCGCGACCAAACAAGTCGCATCGTCCGTCTTGCCGCCATCGAAGCCCATGACGATCTCGTCGCCGGGCACCAGGACGGCACCCTCATGAAGGATGTCGGCGAGCTGCTCAGGCCCGTACAGCGCGTCTTCCTCGGCCACGATCTGGTTCAGCCACATACGCCGTGACCGGCTGGCTGAGATCGTCGTGTCGAGAACCGACTGGATGATCGTGGCCGGCACCAGCCAGACCGCGTCACCGCGGATCTTCGGAAGAACGATCTCCAACGCCTCGGGCGTCAGGGGCGTCTTCGGGTGAGCCTCGATCGAGTCGTACAGGAAGCCGATGCCGACCGCCCGGCCCTCAACGATCTTGTTGAAGGACTCGCGCATCCGCTCGGCCACAGAGTCTTCGCCGGGGAGGTAAGCGTTCGTGATCGCGAGATAGCGACTGTCCTGCTTGGTCGCGTTACCGTCGATCGTCTCGTACATCTTGTGCCCGTTGTTGCCCAGCACCCAGTGATGCGTCTCGTTGAGCAGCGTGAACGTCGTCCGCTTGCCCTCCAGGGCACGGAACGAGGACGTCACCGCTTCGAGCCGGCACTTCCCGCCGTTGGCGCGGATGAGTACCGCACCGTCCTTGATCCCGTACTTCGCCTTGAAGTGGTCGGACATCAGGGACGGGATGAGCGCCATCGTGTTCGTGGTCTGCGACTGGTTGACCGCCGTGACCTGGACCCACGCGCGAGGGTGAGGAACGCCGACAGGATCGCCGGCCTCGTCCCACTGGGAGAAGCGCGACGGCCCACACAGCTCGACGAGGCAGAGCACCGCGAGAAGCGGGTCCTTGCCCCACCCCTTCATGCGCTGAAGGACGCCCTTGCGGTTGGTGAACCGGCCGTTCTCGTCCACGGCGTACCAGTGGAGGACGAACCGGAGCTGCTCGCGCGTGAACTTCCAGGGACCGCCGTCTTCGGAGCGCAGGTACTCAGCAGCCCAGCCGGCGATCTGCCATCCGAGCGTCTTGCCCGGCAGGACCCAGCGCCCGAAAGCGTCCTTCTGCCACGTCGGGCCGATGAAGGTCGGGTCCAGAAGGTCGATCTCTTCCGGGGTGAGCATCGCGGTAGCCATGGCTCACCTCCCCGGAATTACTGAGCGAGCCCCAGCTCCTTCTTGTAGTCGGCGATAGCGACCACGGCGGCAGAGTCCTGCTCGTCCTCGGGCTCAGAAAGTTCGATGCGCACACGGCGCCTATCGCCCTCGGCGACAAGGAGCCGCTCGAAGGCTGAGTAGATGGTCTGGAGCATCTGCCCCGACCGCTTACCCGACTTCTTGTAGTGGGACAGGTCTTCGCACAGCGAGTAGGCGAAGGCCCAGTCACTGTTCTGGTAGAAGTCGGCCTGGCCCGAGGACTTCAGCGAGTCCCACAGCCGGCGCGCGATCGGGTGCCACTCACGATCCGCGTTCGGGACCTTGACCGGCTTCATCTCGCCCTTGGTCACCGACTGCTGATCGGTGCCCTTACGCGACCGAGGGCGCGCGAGGTCGTCTTCGCGATTCGGGACGGGGCCACGGTTGCCCATCGGTCACACCTCCTTCAGGTCAGAAGAGGCCGCCCGTGAGGAAGTGCACGGACAGCCCGGCCATGAACGCCAGCAGGGCGAAACGCCGCAGCCGGACCCAGCCGGTCGGCTGGCCCTGGGCACCGGTCCGGGCCGGGGAGAACCACTTCCAGACGTGCTCGCTCAGGGTGTCGCCAGATGTCTTGTTGAAGAGGGCCTTGCCCTCGATTACCAGGAAGGCCGCGAGCCACCCGACCCACAACCAGGACCAGATGGTCACCGCGGATTCCTTCCGTCGAAGTCGAGCCCCCTGGGGTAGCGAGCCAGGGGGCGAGGCACCGCCCAAGGGAGAGAAAGCCCTGGGGTGCCGGCTGACGCTCAACGAGTAGGGGAGGGACTCGGAGCCGTCAGGTCTACATGAGGCCCGGATGGGCCTCGTTGCGCTGGAACCGCTTCCCGATCTGCCGGCGCTTCTTCGCGCTGGCTGCGGCTCCCTCTTGTGATGACTTGCGCTGGTGATGCCATCCGCAGAGTGCTCTTAGGTTGGCTTCTCGATGATCGTCACCAGCGATGATGTGGTCCACGTCCGTGGCCAGCTCGTCGCACCGCTTGCCGTACTGGTCTCGCGCGGTGCACTGGTGGCTGTCTCGCCGAAGGACTCGGTTCCTGATCCGCTCCCAGTCCTTCGGGAGTCGGCTCCGCCGATCAGAGTCTCGCCACTGGGGCATCGATCACCCCCTGGCCGGCCGTGGAAGCTAGCCCCCTCGACGACGTCCTACCTGAACAGGTAGCTGCTCGAAGCTGTCGACCCGAGGGGAAGTCTGAGAAGTACGTGGCTACGCCAGTGGGCGCTTCGCGCCCTAACTGCCAAGCCTCAACTACGTCAGTAGGAAGCGACTGGCAGGCCCGAAGGGCCTTACCGTCTGGCGGTCTGTCCTGGCGCCTAACGCCTTACATATATATATACGGAAGATGATCTTGGTTTGTGTCCTGGCTCTTTCAGTGACGCCAGTCACACTTACACAGGCGGCTAGGGCCTGCGCCGCCTCGCGGCGGCGTCCAGTTCTGGACCCAGCGGCGAGAAGATGCAGAGCGGCGAAGCCGCAGGAGCGCCCTACCGGGCGCCATGGAGACGTCCGCCTGACGGGAGGCCGGCGGCGAAGCCGCCCTCTGGAGCTGACCCCTATCCTGGCAGTCCTTGCGGCGCTGTCTCAGCGCTCCGCGGTGGCCTCAGCCCTTGCCCGGCCTGGGCTGGCCGGCACTTCGGGGGCGGTGGCCGGCACCCCTGATCGACCCTGAAACCGTGGCGCGATCTTGGCTGCTAAGACGAGGCGATCCGGAAAGTCACGCGTAAGGGGTGCTCCCCCACCCCGCGCCTTACCTTCAGACCTAAAGGCTTCGACCCCGCGACCCTTGCGCCCGCCGACTGTCGCGCCGCCGCAGCATCCACACGCTGAAGTCTTCAGACCTAAAGTCCGCAGGCGGGGGCCTGCTGGCCTGGCCTGGCACGGCCGGACAGAGAGACAGGCAGAGAGGGAACGGCCGCGAGAGAGCCGCTCAGACCCCTTCTGACCAGCGCTTATGCAGATATCCAGACCCCGGAAACGGGCCAGTGTGTAAGTCGTGCCGAGACCGGCCCGGAGATACGGACAAGGTGGGACACAAGGGGGGTCACTTTTAGGTAACGGGGTGGGGTGCAGAACGGGGTAACTCGGACATCGAAAGGTCGTGTGGCCCACGTCACAGGACGTTGCATAACCGCAGGTCAGAGCCCTGTTGATCATGAGAATCCGACCCCGGATCGACCCCATGGGTTGTGTGATAGTCGTGCTGCATGGTTGAGTACTCACATCAACAGCACGACGGACGCAAGCAAGGGAGGCAGGACATGAACGCGAATCACTCGCACAACACATACGGGCCGGGCCCGTAGTGCGCACCACACACACCGTGTGGAGCGTGCGGGCCACTGAGTGAAGCAAGCGAGGGTTGTCGGGCCACCGACTAGCGGTCCCTTGTGCGTGTGATCAGAACGCCAGACGTAACCCACCGGGTGTGTCCCCGCTAGTGCCCGTGGATGCGGGACAACGGGACGCTACGGGAACGTAGATGGACGGGTGAGCCCTGTCCGGAGTTCTTACGGCGCGACGTGTCTAGCGATGGACTGCACACCCCCCGTTCCCTTGGAACGGTCCCCCGGTAAGGGAAACCACACCGGATAGGAGGTAAGCAGGGGGGCCGCTCGTACGTCGCACGCTTCACACACGCTGCGATACAGGGGAACGGGGGCGGGCCTAGTCCACCTGCCACCCAACGGACCGCAGTACCGCAGTACCAAACGAACAGACCGAAGTACCGCGCCCGGTAGGCGCACACCGAAACTCTGACCACTGCCCGACGTAGACACGAGCGTCGTCACTCCCCATCGGGGAGGTACCGCCGTGCCTAGGACTTGGGGATACGTTCACACCCCGGCTGATGTCGCCTACCGAGTGCACCCCGGACGGGGCGGAGAGACCAGGACGCATGAGCGTCGCTGCCTCCGCCCCCGTACCGGCCTGCCTTCAGGCCGGCTGGACCGTCATGGGTCCGGCCTGCCCGATGGGGTGCCGTTACGCATCCCTCCCTACGTTCCTGGGAGGAACACCATGCCCGTTTCCCTCGACAAGGCGACGGATTACCTGTGCCTGGCCGACATCGCCCGTGAGCTGGGCGTCTCCCGTGCCACGGTCACCAACTGGCACCAGCGTCACGCGGACTTCCCGCACATCGAGACGCTCGGCGGTATGTCCTACGTCAAGCGCGGTGAGCTGTACGCCTGGCTTGACGCAACGAACCGCTGGGAGTCCATCCGTAAGGCGCGTGAGTCGCACAGCGCCGAGGTGCGCAAGCCTCGCGTACGCCGTGACGTCGCGGAGATCCGGCGGCTCATCGAGCGTCACGAGTCTGACCTGAAGCGCTTGACCCGTGAGCTGGCAAGGGCGCTCGACTCGCAGTAAGTGTGATAGAGTGACAACGTCAGCAGCCACCACCGAAGCGAAAGAGAATCCCATGTGCCCGGCCTGCTGCACCTGCCCCCCGATGGAACCGTGGGAGCACTGCCCGCACGAGAACGATGACGTGTGCGCCTACCACCTCGCCGAGTTCCGGCGCGAGGAGTACCAGGACTACCTCGACGACATCCGTGCCGAGTGGGAGTCCGAGGTCTACGCCGCAGCAACGATGGACGACTACCTGTACGTGTAGTCGGTAGGGCGAGAGCAGCCACAACCCGAGTGCGAGTCCGGGTCGCCCGCTCAAAGTGTGATAGAGTGACTACCAAGCCGGAGGAACCCCCAGTGATCCAGCACACCAGCTCTGCCCGCTACAAGGCCGCTCTCCGCTCGGCTCGCGTCGCATCCCCTCGGATCGCCGCCGCCACATCCAAGCCTGCGGAGATGCCCGACGACGCGATGTACTACCTCTCCGAGGACCTGATGTCGGGCTTCGGAGTGACCCCGGACGGCTGGGCCATCGGCCTGTTCTCCCGAGTCAAGGGACGCGGCCCCGAGATGGTGGCGGCAGCCATCCGTGAGGGGGCCCACCTCCTCGACTGCTTCGACGGCTTCCTGCCGTCGTACTACGAACAGTTCGGGTTCATCGAGACCGAGCGTGTGCCCAACTGGACGCCCGGCGCTCCGGACGTCATCTTCATGAAGCTGGCCAGCGTGTGATAGAGTGACAACGTCACCGAGGGAGACCGGCAGACGTCAGGGGTTCGAGTCCCCAGACTCCCGCTTGGCTCTACACAGAGTGTGATAGAGTGACCAGAGAGGCAACAACATGACCGCCGTATCGCTTGAGAAGACCTTCACCGCCTCCGACGCAGTCAACGCGCTGGAGCGCCAGATAGGCGCCCTCCAGGCGCAGGTGTCCAACCTCCGGTCCGCCGTCGAGGAGCAGAGGCGGGAAGCGTTCAACGCTCGGGAGAAGTACGGGAAGCTGCGGGTCGAGGCCCGCGAACTCCTCCGCGACCTGATCGACGACTACGACCTGGACGACCACAAGGCTGCAATCTCCGAGAAGGCCGAGGAGATCGGGCTCGCCGCCCTTCGGTACGAGTACAACGGCACGGTTACCGTGAACTTCAACTTCGAGGGCCTGCGCAAGGCGGACGGCTCCGACTTCAGCGAGGACGACGTGAAGTACTGGCTGGAGGCCAGCATCCGGGCCACCGGTGGCGGCTTCGAGCTGGACTACTTCGACGCGGACAACACCGACGTCGAGCTTGAGCTTCAGTGACCGGCCAGAGTGTGTAAGTAGTGCAGTGTGATAGAGTGACGACAGGTCGCTAGGGAGGCACCGGGGGTTCGAGTCCCCGGCTCCCGCCGGGACGGCAGGCAAGGCCGCCAGTCCCCACCACCCACCCACACCACCCGACAAGGGGATACCCATGATCAGCTACGCCCTCGACGACGACACCCTGTACGAGATCGCGGTCAAGAGCCTCACCGCACCGTCCAACGCCTACTTCTGGGACGACCGCCTGTACGACACCCACGGCGCGTTTGTGAGCTGGGCCGAGCGGGGGGATGACCTGCTCGAAGAGTCGAACTACCACTCGGCCCTGGCGTTGATCCAGGGGGCGGCCGGCGATTCCGCGGAGGACCATGTCATCGACGGGACGTCGAGCCACTGGGCCTTCGGCAGCCTGCGCACCATCTTCGTCCAGATCCGCGAGACGCCCGAGCCGTGCGACTTCCAGGGGTGCGACGGGGAATCCCGCTGGTGGCGTGAGGGCATCGAGACGCACACCCAGTTCTGCGACGACCACCGCGACGACTACGAGGCCGAGGGCCTCTCGTACGAGCCGCTCATCGCCCCCTTCACCGAAGCCTTCCTGGAGGCGGCCGGGATCGTCACGGCCCTCCTGGACTACCCCTTCGTGGACGAGTCCGACTACTCCGAGCGCGAGAACAAGCGGTTCGAGGCGAACCTGGAGGAGGCCGTCGACCAGGCGCACAAGTTGAACTGGGAGGACACCGACGCCGAGCGCGAGGCGATTCTGGAGCGGGCCTATCCCGAACTCGGCGAGCTGTACGGCCAGAAGGCGAACGGCGAAGTGTCCTGGGAGAGCGTCGCCGCGATCTGGGAAGAGGCGCGGGACGCGCACTTCTCCGAGCTGGGGAACCTCCACCTGAACGCACCGATCGAAGGACAGCTCTTGCTTATCGCTGCGTGATAGTCGTGCAGCTCGGGCGGACGGCATACCCCAGGGGTTCGAGTCCCCGGCGCCCACCATCGCGGACTCTCCGCGAGCAGTGAAACCCAGGAGAGACACAGCATGAGCATCACCCTGCACGAGAACGCCCCCGCAGCCATAGCCGAGCTGTCCACCGTGTTCGGCGACGGCATGACCGCGTACGACACCGGCTCCAAGTTCACCTGCACTGAGGCCGACGTCATCGCCCGAGTCCTGTACCTGACCGGCCAGGAAGAGGCGGCCGTCACGTGGCTGCTGGGCCACGTCGAGGGCGAGGACTGGGACGACACCCACGCCCACGAGTACGACGTCGAGAAGGACGGCGACAACCGCTCGCCCCGCCCCTTCAACGAGGCCGACATCCGGGGCCACCTCGCAGCCATCGCCTAACCACCACTCGTAGGGGCGGGGCCGAAGTGAAGTCGGCCCCGTCCCGCCCAACCCGAAAGCACGACCATGCTCAAGCCCGGATACACCAACCTTGACCCCGACTGGCTGGCCCCCCTGCGGGAGCGCATAGCCACCGAGGTACCCGAGGTCACCACGTGGATTCACGTGGACTCGGTCGGCCACCTCGTCCTCTCGAAGATCGTCGTACCGCGCGACCTGCGGTCGCAGGGCCTCGGCACCCGAGTGATGGAACTGCTCATCGCGGAAGCCGACAGGCAGGCCGTGACGGCGGCCCTCACCCCGACGCGAGAGTTCGGCTCCGGTCTGCACCGTCTTCGAGGCTTCTACCGACGGTTCGGATTCAGCATGAACGGCGGCCGGATCAAGGACTACACCACCACGAACGCCATGATCCGGCGCCCTGTCGCCCCCCACACCCACGCCTGAAGGAGACCCCCATGCCCAGGTACCGAGTGACCGTCCTCGAAGAGATCAAGTACGAGGTCGAGGTCGAGGCCGACGACAAGGAGGCGGCAGAAGAAGCCGCCGAGGAACTGGTCGCCGAGGCCCCGGACGAGTACTACACCGACACCGTCGACCGCACCACGACCGACACCGTCCGACTCCGTCAGGTGGTCGCCGCATGACCCCAAAGTTCCGCCTGCATGACCGGGTCGTCCGCAACGACCGGCGCAAGAGCAGGGCCGAGACGCTGCACCGCAAGACCATCCGCACCGTGAAGTACGAGTTCGAACACCACCCCGCCGCCGCACGCACCCTTGGAGCGACCCGATGACCGCCACCCTGACCGACCGCGTGACCGAAGCCCTGACCGACGACAACGTCCAGTCCATCATCGACATCGCCTCGTACGGAGGGATCACGTACTGGGCCGACGAACCGACCCCCGCGGAATTCGCCGGCCTGCCCTTCGACAAGGAGTACACGATCGTCGATGCCGCCGAGGGGTTCGAGGCCGACCGTGAGACGCACTACCTGAGCAAGGACGACATACGCCGGGCGTACGCCCTGCTCCTGGACCTGAATCAGGAGCTGGTGAACCGCGAGTACCACGGCTACATCGTGCAGTCCTGGCTTGAGAGGGACTGGCAGGGCATCGAGGCCGGACACATCGACGCGGGCACGGCAGACGTCATCGTCCAGGTGGCCATCTTCGGAGAGGTCCGCTTCGGCTGACCTAAGTGTGTAAGTCGTGCATCGTGATAGTGTGACGACAGGCAGGGTGAGCGGCACACACCACAGGTTCGAGTCCTGGGCACCCACCCATCCGACGCAGGTAGCAACCACCAACAGAGAAGAGAGAACCGTGACCGACGACCAGCGTGAGACGTACGAGTACGAGATCGCGGACGGCAAGGTCTACATCCAGATCCGCCAGGCCGAGCGCAAGACCTACACCCAGTACAACGGCCGCTCCAGCTCGCCGGCCGAGGAGATCCAGGGGCGCGTCTGGATCAGCACCGACCCGCAGTTCGAGGGAGACACCAACCTGGGCTTCGTCAAGGTCCGAGGTCGCAAGTACGCCATCGAGCACGTGGTGAAGCGCCTCCGGGACGGAGAGGGGCGGCTCAGCCTCAGCGAGAAGCGCCTGACGATGCACTGGTCGACCGAGTCCTCGTACCGAGGTGGATACCGCAACGACCAGGGCGGCCGGGTCAAGTACGAAGCCAAGGCGTACGGCGTGCTGGGCGAGATCGAGCGAGAAGCGCTGAACCGCTTCGAGGCGGACCACCCGGACTGGCAGCTCGTAAGCGCCCGCTACCTCTTCGAGAACGAGCGGGACCGCGCCCTCAGCAAGGCCCGCAGTCTCCGCGAGGAGGCGGCCAAGGAGGAGCACCGGGCGCGTCAGTGGGAAGCACGCATCCCCGCGCCGCTCGCCGTCTGACCTGACACCCGCAGTACGGGGCGGGGCCGAAGTGAAGTCGGCCCCGTCCCGCCCCACCACCATACGTAAGGAATCTGATGAGTCGCATGGGAGAGCTGGTCATCGACATGATCAGCTACGAGTCGGGCGAGCTGGACAGCGACGACGCGATGGACCTGTTCGCCACGCTGATCAAGAGCGGCATGGCGTGGACCCTCCAGGGTGACTACGGGCGGACGGCCCGAGCCCTGATCGACCGGGGCCTGATCGACGAGGACGGCGACATCACCCCGCTGGTGCTTGAGGTGGACTGGCTGTGACCGCACCGAAGCAGCTCGCCGCACGAGTCGATGCCGAACTGGCCCGAGCCATCGAGACCCTCGCCCCCACGGGCCTGACCTACAGCGAGATCGTCAAGCGGGCAGTCGCCCAGTTCGCCGAGGTCTACCGCGTAGCGGTCGACAACAAGGTGGCCGAGCCGCACGAGGTTCCCATCCTGACCGCCTACCGGTACCAGTTGCCGCCCCGCTGGCAGCCGCCGCGTACCGGCGCCATCAACCTCCCCAGCCTGACCACCCAGAAGGACTGAACCATGAAGATCGCCGTCATCATCGCCGCCGCCGCCTCTCTCGTCGTCGCCTCCCTCGCAAGCACCCTGGCTGAATCCCCGAAGCCCACGACTTCCATCACGGCGGGGCCGGCCGAAGTTGTCCTGGCCTCCACCGCGGCCCCTCTCTCGAAGCTCCCGACCAAGGCTTGCAAGGACGACGACAGCAGCTCGGTCAACTGCTACTGGGACGCGGCGAAGCGCGGCAACGGCAAGGGCTACTCGTACTACGTGACCGCCAAGGGTCAGGTGGTCTACCTCAACCCGAAGCTGAACAACGAGGCCGCCCGTACGAAGTTCGCCCGCGCCAAGAAGGCGGCCGGCTGGGAGAACTGGGGCGAGGTCTTCGGGCACCGGCTGTGCTGGGCCAAGGTCGGCGACACCTCGTACATCCAGTGCTTCGACGGATTCCGCGAGACTTCCTGATCTCGGTGTGATAGTGCGACAAGGGTTACCGGCAGACACCAGGCGTTCGAGTCCCTGGCACCCGCTCAGCTCCGCCCCACGTGAGAGGACCGCAACAGTGAAGTGCTACGTGACCAGCAGCCAGGGCGTGCAGTGCAAGAACGAGGCCCGGACCAAGGTCGGGCTGTGCATGGCGCACAAGACCCGCATCGCCCGATGGGGCCACGTCGGTAAGGACATCCCGATCCGGGAGTACATCCGGGTGGCCGAGGTCGCGGCCCCGAGGTTCCTGGAGGGCTCGACCGACGAAGAGAAGTTCTGGTCCGGGGTCAGCCGGACCAACGATCACTGGCTCTGGACCGGCGGCATCTGCAAGAGCAGTGGCCTGGGCCAGCTCAGCTACGACGGCTACAACCAGACCGCCGGCCGGGTCGCCTGGCTCATAGCGTTCGGCGAGCTGCCGAAGGGCACGCGAGTTTCCCCAACCTGTGGAGAGAAGCTCTGCGTCCGGATCTCCCACCTTCAGGTGACGCTCGGCGGTGAGCCGTACGTGGACCTGTCCCCGATCGAGCTTGAAGAACTGGCAGGTGTGTGACCGATGACTGACGCGCTACTGGTAGGACTCGCG
Organism: Streptomyces finlayi; assembly: GCF_014216315.1. Lineage (NCBI taxonomy): Bacteria > Bacillati > Actinomycetota > Actinomycetes > Kitasatosporales > Streptomycetaceae > Streptomyces > Streptomyces finlayi. Next base: position 2,734,973 of record NZ_CP045702.1, on the reverse strand, counting down.
GGCTTCGCCCGGTCCGGCAAGGACTCGGCGGCCCAGGCCCTCGTCGAGGGAGGCTGGAGGCGGGACGCCTTCGCCGACCGGCTGAAGGACTTCCTGATCCGCCAGAACCCCCTCGTCCCGGCCCACCCCGACACCCCGCCCTACCGCCTCGTGAACCTGATCGCCGCGTACGGGTGGGAGGGAGCGAAGGAGAAGTTCCCCGAGGTGCGGCGCCTGCTGCACACCACCGGGTCCGACGCCGGCCGCGTGACGCTGGGCGAAGATGTCTGGGTGAACGCCCTCTTCAACGACCACGAGCCCGAGCGTGAGGCCCTGGTCGTGAGTGACGTCCGCTTCCCCAACGAGGCGCGAGCCATCCAAAGCCGCGGTGGCGTGGTCATCTGGATCGACCGCCCCGGAGTCGGGCCCGCGAAGGATCAGCACGGCCTTCCGTACGTCTCGGAGATCGGTCTCCGGAACTGGAAGTTCGACGCCACCCTGATGAACGACGGCACGCTGGAAGACCTGCGTGACCGGCTGCTGGGCGTCACCACGCTGGCAGATCGCTACAACGCTGCGGCCTGAGTGTGATAGAGTGACTCACGTCGAGCGGATCGCTGACCTCGACGCTCTCCCCGCCGGATCGGCCATCGAGATCCTCGACAAGCGGGGGAGCGTCCGCCGCAAGGATGCGGCAGGCAACTGGACCGACGCCGCCAAGCCGGCCGGTACCACCTGGAACACCTGGACCTACGTCAACACGCGCCGCTACGGAGCGCGCGTCATCGAGAGGAACCCCTGAAGTGAGCGCCATCGAGAACCTGTACCAGGCCATCCGCCAGCAGATCAGCCACAACGAGCACGGGCTGGCCGAGCAGATCAAGGCCCTCGTCGACACCTACCAGGCCCGTGAGGCTGAGCGTGAGCGCGTGATCGCTACCTTCCAGGACGAGGAGGGCGACGTCCTTGACTCGGACCTCCCCGCGTACGACGAGACGGTGGACGACTACGGGCACGCCGGCCGCGAAGACCTGGTGGAGCTGCTCGGCAAGCTGACCGCGCTCCTGCCGGCCTGAGTGTGATAGACGTACTTACTGAGAGGGGAACGGCAAGTGAGCGTCGAGTATGGCGTCTTCGAGGATGGCGAGTGCTTCTATGACCGGCTGCACGGCGAGGCCGGCCGGCGGATCGGGGAGGGGATCGCGCAGGAGATGCGCGAGGACCCCGAAGGTGAGGGCCACACCTACGAGGTGACGGTGATCTGCCCGAGCCACCCGAACAAGCCGCGCCACTCCTGCCCCGAGTGCACTGCATGAGGATCACCCCTCGGAAGCACGAGTACCAGGCGGTCGTCGACATCCTGGTGGACCCGACCTTCGAGTCTCCCGACCAGATGGCCAAGGCCCTGCTGAAGGAGATGGGGGCGATCCTCCAGATGCGAGACCTCTGGGTCCTCACGCACCGATGGGCGGACGGATCGAAGGGCCTGAATTACGGGCCCTTCGGTTCCACCGCTGAAGCGGAAGCCTTCGCCAAGAAGATGAGCTTCGGCGGTACGGGGCGAGTCATCCCCCTGACGTCCTCGGGCATCGCCCTCGCCAACCACGACGGAAAGGCCGGCTGGCCCGGCTACTGCTACAACCCGCAGTGCGGCCACCCCCCGTTCATGCACTCATCGGTAGGTGCCAGTCGTGGCCAGTGCCACCTCGACGGATGCGCCTGCGACAAGTTCGTGAAGGACGCACCGAAGACCAAGAGCAAGAAGTAAGGAGCACGACCGAGATGAGCTTCAAGACTGTCGACTGGACGCCCTGCAACTGCGGCCAGAAGCGCGGGTTCGACTCCCGAGGCGAAGCCGAGAAGGCCATGGGCCGGGCGCAGGCGAAGCGGACCCGCCGGGCTGACGTCAGGGGCACGCGCCGCGGCCTGAAGGTCGAGGGCCGCGTCTACGAGTGCGACTTCAGCGCGTGGCACATGACGAGCATGTCCCGCCGCGCCTACGAAGAGGTGCTCGCGGCATGAGTGTGATAGTCGGACGGAGCTCCTGTTGGGTCTCCACGGTCCTTGCCCTTGCCCTGCTGTTCGTTCTGCTTCTCGCCTCGCCCGCTCAGGCGCCGGCCCTCAAGACTCCCGCCGCACACCACACGAAGGACGTCGCACCGTGATCACCACCCGCTCAGATGTCACCGTCAAGGCCGTACGCACCAGCGCCATGGACTACGACGTCACCCAGGCCGCGAGAGTGAGCACGCTCGGAGCGGAGGCCGTAGACGCGCAAGGCTCGACCAAGGGCCTGATCAACTTCCTGATGCGGGACCGGCACGGGAGCCCGTTCGAGCACAACTCGTTCAGCTTCTACATCGAGTCGCCGATCTTCGTAGCGAGGGAGTTCTTCCGTCACCGGGCGGGCTGGAGCTACAACGAAGAGTCCGGGCGCTACAAAGAGCTGAACCCCGTGTTCTACCTGCCGCCGCCTGAACGGAAGCTGGTCCAGACGGGCAAGCCCGGCGCCTACACCTTCGAGGCCGGCACTGACCTTCAGTGGATGGTCGCCTCGGGTGTGGCGAAGGAGTCTTACCGTCACGCCTGGTCCTCGTACCAGGTCCAGCTTCGCGCCGGCATCGCCCGCGAGGTAGCGCGCAACGTCCTGCCGGTCGGCATCTACACCTCGTTCTTCGCCACCTGTAACGCCCGCTCGCTGATGCACTTCCTCAGCCTGCGGACGAGCAAGGAGAACTCGAAGGTCCCGAGCTTCCCGCTCCGGGAGATCGAGATGGTGGCCGAGCAGATGGAGGCCCACTTCGCCGAGCAGATGCCCGTGACTCACGCCGCTTTCGAAAAGCATGGGCGGGTGGCTCCGTGAGTACTTCATCCAGGTGGCGGAAGGTCGAGTGGTCAGAGGCTGAGCGAGCACGACTTGCACGCTTGCTGATTAGCTCGTTGCCCAAGCAAGACTGAACGACTTACACTCATACTTACACACAGCGCAAGACCCCCGAGCTGGTGCTCGGGGGTTTCGTGTATTTAAGGAGCATGTGATGGTGCGGCGGACCCTGCCTCGACAGAAGACCTTTCAGAACGTCGTTCGGGTAGCTATCTACCTGCGCGTTTCCACGGCTCAGCAGCTCGAAGGCTACGGCCTGAAGGCGCAGGAGGAGCAGTGTCGCAACTGGCTCTCCGCCTACCTCCGTCACATCCCGCACGTGATAGTCGACCTATACGTGGACGGTGGTGTGTCCGGCAAGCTGGCTAACCGCGAAGATGTCGACCGCATGACTGACGACATCATGGCCGGTGAGATCGACCTGGTGATCTTCGGCAAGCTGGACCGCATCGGCCGCACGATGAAGAACATCCACCGCTGGGTCTACGACGTCAGCGACAAGGGCGTCCGGATCGTCACCGCGGATGGCCGCCTCGACTCCAACGACGACATGTTCGGCATCCAGCTCTCCCTTCTTGCCTACATGGCCGAGGTCGAGCACGCCTTGATCCTTGAGCGGACCATGGGCGGCCGGATGGCGAAGCTCGCGGCCGGTGGCTGGCCGCTGGGCGAGCCCCCCTTCGGCGTGAAGCTCGACGAGGACGGCGAGCCCGTCCTGAACCCGGCCGAGGTCAAGCAGGTCGAAGCCTTCGCCGACTACGTCCTTGACTCGCCTGAGCCCGTGACCCGCGAGGATGCGGCCCGCCACCTGAACTCGAAGGGCTTCCTCACCCGACAGGGCAAGCCTTGGGAGGGCGGCAACCTCTCGGGCCGGATTAAGGCCAGCCTGAAGGGCTACGTCGAGTTCAACTTCGCCGGCCAGAACGAGGACGGCGAGGAGATCACCACCACCTTCCGCATCGACGTCCCCAAGGCTCTGGATGACGAGCGCGCGGAAGCCGTGCTCGCCTACCTGAAGCGCTCCTCCCGTACGCGGAGCGCGGCGGCCTCGAAGTACCTGCTCTCCAACCGCCTGATCTCCGTGTGTGGCGCCCACCGGACCGGCGCGTCTGTCACGGAAGGCCGTGCCATCAACACGGCAGGCCGCTACTACCGGTGCATGGCCGGAAGGCAGGGCAACCAGCTCACCGACCGACACGAGGACTGCTGGGAACTGCCGGTCGAAGAGGTCGACGCCGCTGTCTGGTCCGAGATCGAGGGCCTGCTGAACAACAAGGCCAAGCTGTATGAGCTGGTAGAGGGCTGGCTGGGCACCGTCCCCGACCGTGCCGCGTCCTACCGCCGCCGCCTGTCCGAGCTGGACGTGCAGATCGAGAAGAAGCGCAAGGTGCGTAAGAAGAAGATCGCCCTGCTCCTCGCTTCGGTGGATGAGGACGACTTCGACCAGGACGACGCGAAGCTGGTCGAGGAGCTGAAGGCGGAGCTGACGGCCCAGGAAGACGAGCTGGCAGAGGAGAAGGAGCGCGTCGCCGAGTGGTTGGAGGAGGCGGAGGCTCAGGAGGACCGCGCTAGGGATCTCCTCAAGGCCGTGGAGAACATCGACACCGCCCGCGACTTCACCATGACGCAGAAGCTCGACCTGATGGACCTGCTCGACATCCAGGTGCACATCACCGACAAGGGAGTGCCCCGGCACAAGGGCCTGGTCGACCCGATCACCGAGTGGCACCGCGAGACCGGCACCCCGGTCCCCACCGACCTGACGGACGAGATGTGGGACAAGGTCAAGAACATCCTGTCGGGGACTCGGCAGTGGAAGGACGTACGCGGCGCCTTCGACGTGATGCTGGAGAAGCTGCGCACCGCGAAGCCGTGGAACGAGTACAGCGGGTCCGAAAGGATCGATGGACGGGGCTACACGACGCTGTACCGGCGCGTGCACCACTGGCAGAGCACGGGGGAGTACCAAGCCGCCCTGGAGGCGCTGAAGGGCTTCCCGGCTGTGCCTGTGCCGCCCTCCTACCGGCTGCCTCACATGCTGGTGACCGGGGCGGTCGACCCGGAGTTCACCGCCTCTGACCTGGGAGAACACGGCGATGGCGCGAGCTGCAAGAGTGACGACATGGCTGGATCAGCTTCCCGGAGATGGTTCTCTTCGGGCTCATCCAGCCGGTCATGTTCGTGGTGCTGTTCAGCTACGTCTTCGGCGGATCGATGGTGATCGGCGGCTCGACCAGCGCCGCCGAGTACCGGGAATTCCTGATGGCGGGCATCTTCGCCCAGACCGTCACCTTCGCCACGGCGGGCGCGGGCGCCGGCATCGCGGACGACATGCACAAGGGGCTCATCGACCGGTTCCGCTCCCTGCCGATGGCACGGGGCGCGGTGCTCACCGGCCGTACTCTGGCCGACCTCGTACAGACCACGCTCACCGTCATCGTGCTCACGATCGTGGCCCTGCTCGTCGGCTGGCGCATCCATGAGGGCATCCCCAAGGCTCTGGGGGCCTTCGCCCTCCTGCTCCTGCTCGGCTACGCCTTTTCGTGGATCGGCGCCCTGATCGGGCTGTCCGTCCGGACCCCGGAAGCGGCCACCTCGGGCGGTCTCATCTGGCTGTTCCCGGTCACCTTCATTTCGAACGCCTTCGTGCCCACCGAGAACATGGCGGGCTGGCTCCAGCCGATCGCGGAGTGGAACCCGTTCAGCGCGACCGTGCAGGCGTGCCGTGAACTGTTCGGCAACCCTGGCGTGTCGCCGTCCGACGCCTGGCCGATGCAGCACCCGGTCCTGGCGTCCCTGCTCTGGTCCGTCGTGATCATCCTGGTGTTCCGGACCCTCGCCGTCCGCAAGTACCGCTCGGCGACCGTCTGACCCCGGACATACCGGTGGGCCCCGGCCGTGCACGCACGGCCGGGGCCCACTTCTTTCGGATGAGGGCAGCTCAGCCCTTGTAGGGCTTCGCCGCGAGAATCTTCACCCTGGCGATCTTGCCGTTCGGCAGCTCGTACTCCGCGTCCTCGCCCATCCGCTTGCCGTTGACGCCCGTGCCGAGCGGGGACTGCGGAGAGTACGTCTCGAGGTCCGAGCTCGCGTACTCGCGGGAGGCGAGCAGGAACTCCAGGGTGTCGTCCGGGTCACCGTCGAAGGCGATCGTCACGATCATGCCGGGCTCGACGACGCCGTCGTCGGCAGGGGCCTCGCCGACCTTGGCGTGCTCCAGGAGCTGCGTCAGCTGGCGCACCCGGAGCTCCATCTTGCCCTGCTCCTCCTTGGCCGCGTGGTACCCGCCGTTCTCCCGGAGGTCACCTTCCTCACGGGCCGCCGCGATCTTTACGGTGATCTCCGTGCGCGCGGGACCCGACAGGTGGTCCAGCTCGGCCTTGAGCTGGTTGTACGCCTCCGGCGTGAGCCAGGTGACGTTGTCGCTGGTCTGGGTCACAGGGTGCTCCTCGTCGGTACTGGGAATACAAAGCATCGCCCTACCCAGAAGCATGTGCGTCCACGGGTGGGCGAAACCACGAGCCTAACAATTCCCCAGGAAAAGGGGGAGAAGGTAAATCGCATACGAGCCGGACCGGCCGGTCAGCGCGACGCCCCGCCGTCCGCGGTGCAGGCCATCAGCTCGACCGCGGTGGCCCTCGCCGTCGTACGCAGGGAGACGACCTCGTCGATCCGGTCCGTGCGCTCGTCGAAGCGGAAATCCTTACGAGCGACCTCGTTGCCGTCCTCGCTCAGCGCGCGCAGCGTGCAGTAACCGCCGCCGTCCCGGTCCTTACGGACTTCGAGATGGGCCTCGGCCCGGTCGTCCGAGACGACCTTGGACTTGATGAGCTCGGCGCTGATCCCCTGGCCGCCGACGTAGTCGACTCCGATCCAGACGATCACACCCACCAGCGCGGCGCCCAGGACGGCACCGGTGATCTTGAGCTTGCGGTCGGCGCGCTGGTCCTCGGACCGGCCGTAGCGCCCGTCGGGTCCCGCCTCGCGTACCGCAGTCATGATCGTTCCTCCCGTGCCGGGGATCGAGGAATTTTCCGCCCCCCGGTTCGGTCACTATAGAAGCCGCCCACCCGCCACCCGACCGCCACCCCGGCATCGACGTCCCTGTGGGACGGCACCCTGTTGGCGACCAATTACTGAGGATCGAGTCTTGACTGAGCAGCTGCGCCTGATGGCCGTGCACGCCCACCCCGACGACGAGTCGAGCAAGGGCGCCGCCACCATGGCCAAGTACGTGTCCGAGGGGGTGGACGTGCTGGTCGTGACCTGCACCGGGGGCGAACGGGGCTCCATCCTGAATCCGAAGCTCCAGGGGGACGCGTACATCGAGGAGAACATCCACGAGGTACGCAAGAAGGAAATGGACGAGGCCCGGGAGATCCTGGGTGTCGAGCAGGAGTGGCTCGGCTTCGTCGACTCGGGTCTGCCGGAGGGCGACCCACTGCCGCCGCTGCCCGAGGGCTGCTTCGCACTGGAGGACGACGAGACGGCGGCGGGGCGTCTCGTCGCGAAGATCCGTGCGTTCCGGCCGCAGGTCGTCACCACGTACGACGAGAACGGGGGGTACCCGCACCCCGACCACATCAAGACCCACACGATCACGATGATCGCGTTCGACGGGGCCTCGGACACCGAGCGGTTCCCCGAGCCGGCGTTCGGCCCGGCGTGGACGCCGCAGAAGCTCTACTACAACCAGGGCTTCAACCGGCCGCGCACGGTCGCCCTCCACGAGGCGCTGCTGGCCCGGGGGCTGGAGTCCCCGTACGGCGAGTGGCTGGAGCGCTGGAAGGAGTTCGTACGCGAGGAGCGGACGCTGACCACGTTCGTCCCGTGTGACGAGTTCTTCGAGATCCGTGACAAGGCACTGATCGCGCACGCGACGCAGATCGACCCGGAGGGCGGCTGGTTCCGCGTTCCGATGGACGTCCAGCGCGAGGTCTGGCCGACCGAGGAGTACGAGCTGGCGAAGTCTCTGGTCGATACCTCCCTCCCCGAGAGCGACCTCTTCGCGGGCATCCGCGACAATGCCTGATATGTACGCGACCCAGGCACTGACCCACCTCGTCCCTCTCGCCAAGGAGGTCGACGACAACAAGGTGACTCCCGGAGTCCTCGGCTTCCTCGTCTTCGCGGCCCTCGCCGTGGCTGTCTGGCTGCTGATGAAGTCGATGAACCGCCACATGGGCAAGGTCGACTTCGAGGAGGAGCCGGAGCCGGACACGGAACCGGCGGTCTCGGGCTCCACCCGGACCGGCACCGGCAAGTAGGCGCACCCGCCCGGCCCGTGGTGGGCCGGGCGGGCCCCCACGTATCGCGGCCATCCGCACCCCCGGTGGCACGGGCACGGACAGATGCCAGGGGTGCCGCACTCGTACCCGGGGGCCCCTTGGTCACCCCCCAGGGGCAGCCACGGGGCAGCCATGGGCCGCCGCACCCCGGGCCGGCCCGTCCGGCGTTCGAGGACACCCCCGATCACACGGCCCCGCCCAGCGGAACGCCCATGACCTCCCGCGCGTGCCGGGCCGGTGTCAGGCCCAGGCGCCACGCCTGCCAGCCGTCCTCGAGGTCCACCCCCCGGTTCAGGATCACGGCGAACGACTCCGCGCAGTCCTCCACCTTCGGGTCCCGCCGGGGGTGCCCCGAGGCCAGCAGCTCCGCCAGTTCCTGCTGCGCCACCGCGGTCCCCACCTCACTGCCGCCCGGCGACGCGTACGGCAGCAGCGTGCACCGCAGGAAGCGGGCCCAGTCGGCGCCGCGGTCGTCCCCGTACGAGGTGAACAGCCCGACCGCCTCGTCGCACAGCGCCAGCGCCTGCCCCGCCCTGCTGTTGCCCGCGTCGATCAGTGCCAGCTCCAGACAGGTCCACCCCTCCCCGTGGGCGACACCGATACGCCGGAAGTCCGCCCTCGCGTCCACCAGGAGCTGCCGGGCGAAGCCCGAGTTGCGGAGGTTGCCGGTGCGCGCCGCCCGCTGGTCGCGGGTCACCCGCCCCGAGTGGTGACGGGCGCACGCCAGCCCGTAGACGTCGCGCATCCGGGAGAACATCGTGCGCGCCAGTTCCAGCTCACGTACCGCCTCGTCGGTGTCGCCGGTCTCCTCCAGTGCCTGGCCCAGGTAGTACCGCGTCCACGCCTCGCCCCGCGCGTCCTCGTTGTCCCGGTGCCGCGACAGGGCCAGGCGCAACTGCTCCACCGCGGGCGCGGGGTCGCCGTCCAGGAGCCGGGCGCGGGCCAGCTGGGTCAGGGCCCAGGCCGTACCGCGTTCGTCCCGGGTGCGCCCGTAGAGGTCGAGCGCGGTCCGCAGCTCGTCCTCCGCCCGCGCCACCTCGCCCATGCGCAGGCAGACCTGGCCGAGCTGGAAGTGCGACCATGCCTCGCCGTGCAGGGACTCGCCCGCCCGGTGCAGCCGCAGCGCCATGTCGAGCAGGGTGAGGGCCTCCGCCAGATTGGCCCGGTCCCGCTCGACCGCCGCCAGGGCGTGCAGGGACCACGCCCGGTCCTCGGCCTGCTCCTCGGACGCCTGCATGGCGAGCGCCTCACGCAGCCGCGCCGACGCCTCCGTGAGATTGCCCTGGTGGTGCAGGGTGATGCCCAGCGAGCAGAGGGCCAGTGCCGCGCCCGCGTCGTTCTGGGCCTCGCGGTACAGGCCGACGACGGAGGACAGCGTGGTGCGGGCCTTGTCGAGCTCGCCGAGCTGCCTGGCCGCGATGCCCGTACGCCACTGGACGGACCGTTCCAGGAGCCCCTTGTCCACGGCCTGGGTCAGCTCGCTGATCTCGCCGAGCCGGTAGAGATCGCCGCGCAGCAGGCAGTAGTCGCACAGCGCGCCGAGGAGGTGGAGCACCGCGCCCTGGTCGACGTCCTCCGCGTGCCGCAGCGCCGAGGTGATGAAGCTCGATTCGTCGTCCAGCCAGCGCAGGGCGGCGTCCAGCGAGCTGAATCCGTGGGCGCCGAACTGCCCGGCACGAGTGGACATCTTGCCGTCGACCATGCGGATCACCGCGTCCGCGAGCTCCGCGTAACTCTGGATCAGCCGCTCCTGGGCGGTCGTGCGCTCGGCCGGTTCCTCCTCGTCGAGCAGGCGTGCCAGGGCGAAGCCCCGTACGAGATCGTGCAGCCGGTAGCGCGAGCCGCGTACGTGGGAGAGGAGACCGGACCGGGCGAGTGCGGACAGCAGCCGCTCGGCCTGCTGCTCGTCGGTGGCCAGCAGCGCGGCGGCCGCCGCCGCGCCCAGGCTCGCCCGGCCCGCGAGAGCGAGCCGCCGCAGCAGCCGTCTCGCCTGCTCGGACTGGTCGGTGTAACGCAGCCACATGGCCCGCTCGGCCGGTGCGACGGGCCCGTAGGCGCCGAGGTCGGCGGCGAGGGCGCCGCGCGTACGGGTGCCGAGCGACGAGCCCGCCATGCGCAGGGCCAGCGGCAGCCCGCCGCACAACTCGACGACGCGGTTCGTGGACGGGTGGTCGTACGGCCGGCCCTCCTCCTCGTCGGCCACCTCGCGCAGCAGTTCCTCGGCGCCCGCCGCGTCCAGACCGCCGACGGGTAGCTGGTGCACCCAGGCGGGGACGGAGCCGGGCAGGTCGAGCGGTTCGCGGGCGGTGACGAGCACCAGGCTGTCGGAACGCTCCGGCAGGAGGGTCCGTACCTGGGCGGCGTCGGTGGCGTCGTCGAGCACGATCGTGACGGGTGTGCCGGTGAGGTGCTGGTGGTAGAGCTCGCTGAGCCGCCGCACCTGCTGTTCGGCAGAGGCCCGTTCGCGGAAGAGCAGCTGTTCACGGGGGGCACCCAGCCGGTTCAGCAGGTGCAGCAGGGCGTCGCGGGTCGGCAGGGGCGTCTCGCCGGCCACGTCGCCGCGCAGGTCGACCACGCACGCGCCCCGGAACTGGTCCTTGAGGGCGTGCGCCGCCCGTACGGCCAGTGCGGTGCGCCCCGTGCCGGGCGCTCCGTGGAGCACGACGACCGTCGGTCTGGTCTCCGTGGCCGCGCGGGCCGTGCGGACCCACTGGGCGATCTGTGCCAGCTCGGTACGGCGGCCCGCGAACGGGCCTTCGCCGTCTGGGAGTTGCGCGAAGGAATGTTGCAGGAGCGACCGGGTACGGGCTGCCGCGCTGCGGTCCGTACCGCGCAGCTGCGACACGACGGAGGCGGAGGCCTTCTTCGGGGGGCGGGCGGAGGCGCTGAGCATCCGCTGCTGGTCGAGGAACGGACGGATGCCGCGTACCTCCAGCGCCGCCAGCCACTGGAGCCGCAGCTGTTCGGGCCCGCCCGGCTGGTTCAGGGCGCCTGCCCTGCGGTGGGCGGCGGGCCAGTGCGAGGCGGTCACCTTGGCGACGGTGGCCGCGGCACCCGCCACGGCGACGACCGCGCCCGCGCCGACGGCCAGGCCGGTGGCGGTGCCGAGCGCGAGGTCGGCTCCGACGGCGGCGGCCGCCGCGACGCCCGTGACCAGCAGGGGCGTTCCCAGCGTCGCCCGGCTGAACCGCTGGGACAGCGGCTGCTGCCCGGCGGCCGCCGCGTCGAGCGCCTGCACGTACGCGGCGTACTCCTCGCCCGCGCCGGCCGCCATGGTGTCGAGCGCGCCCCGCGCACGCGCCACCAGCGCACCGGAGTCGCTCCGGCCGCCGGTCCGGCGTGCCTCTTCCTCCACAGCGCGCACCAACAGCCTTTCGGCTTCGGCCCGATGACTGTCCCGCATGCGTCCCCCTAGGTCAGTTTGCGCAGACGCCTTCCCCGAATCCCCGTCGTCATGCCGATCGGCGCGAGGAGGGGGCGGCGAATACGGGGATGCGATGCGTTTACCGGCCACGTAACGTCGACGCCCGTGGAACCGCTCAGTGAGAAAGACATCAGGTCGTCCTTCGTGAACTGCACCAAGGGCGAGGCGGCGCGGCTCAGGCTGCCGCTCGATTTCGGTGAACTGCCCTGGAGGGACCTGGACTTCCTCGGCTGGGTCGATCCCGGGGCCCCGCTCCGGGCCCATATCGTGCTGCCGCGCGCGGACGGGCCGCTGAGCTTCTCGCTGCGCGTCCCCTCCGTGCGGCGTACCAGCGCCGTGAAGTCCAGCCTCTGCCAGATCTGCCTGACGGGACACGCCTCCTCCGGAGTCTCCCTGCTCGCCGCCCCGTTGGCGGGTACGAAGGGCCGTGAGGGCAACACGGTCGGCATCTACATCTGCGCCGACCTGGCCTGCCCGCTGTACGTACGGGGCAAGCGGCAGGCGAAGCTGCGGGCCGGGCGTTACGAGGAGTCGCTCACCGTGGAGGAGCGCGTCGCCCGCATGGCGGCGAACCTCGACGCGTTCGCCGCGAAGGTGACCGAGGGGTGACCGCCGAGGTGGAGAGCCCGTCGCCCACCGGGTGAGGGCGCTCAGGCGAGATCCGGCCGGGCGCGGCAGCGTCCGCGTCGGCTTCGCCGGGCGGGGCCGGGCGTTGTGAGAGGCTGGGTCGTATGAACCGGTTGGCTGGCGCGACCTCGCCTTACCTCCTCCAGCACGCGAACAACCCCGTCGACTGGTGGCAGTGGGAACCCGCCGCCTTCGAGGAAGCCCGCCGGCGCAACGTGCCGGTGTTCCTGAGCGTCGGATACAGCTCGTGCCACTGGTGCCATGTGCTCGCCCACGAGAGCTTCGAGGACGAGACCACCGCGGCCTACATGAACGAGCACTTCGTCTCGGTGAAGGTGGACCGCGAGGAACGCCCCGACGTGGACGCCGTCTACATGGAGGCCGTGCAGGCGGCGACCGGGCAGGGCGGCTGGCCCATGTCCGTATTCATGACACCGGACGGCGAGCCCTTCTACTTCGGTACGTACTTCCCGCCCGCACCCCGGCACGGTCTGCCCTCCTTCCGGCAGGTGCTCGACGGCGTCCACAGCGCGTGGACGGACCGGCGCGAGGAGGTCGGGGAGGTCGCGGAGAAGATCACCCGTGATCTGGCGGCGCGCGAGCTGGTGTCCGGCGCGGGCGACGGGGTCCCCGGCGAGGCCGAGCTCGCGCAGGCCCTGCTCGGGATCACCCGGGAGTACGACACGGAGAGCGGCTGGCTCGGCGGTGGCGACACCAAGTTCCCGCCGAGCATGGCGATCGAGTTCCTGCTGCGGCACCACGCGCGGACGGGGTCCGACGGGGCCCTGGAGATGGCCGAGGGCATCTGTGACGCCATGGCGCGCTCCAGCCTCTTCGACCAGCTGGGTGGCGGCTTCCACCGGTACGTGCTGCGCCCGCGGCCGGGCGGAGCCCTCGTACCGCACTTCGAGAAGATGCTGTACGACAACGCGCTGCTCTGCCGGGTGTACGCCCACGTGTGGCGGGCCACCGGCTCCGATGTGGCACGCAGGATCGCGTTGGAGACCGCCGACTTCATGGTGCGCGAGCTGCGTACGGCGGAGGGCGGCTACGCCTCGGCACTGGACGCGGACAGCGAGGCCGAGGACGGCAGCCATGTCGAGGGCGCCTACTACGTGTGGACGGCCGGACAACTGCGCGAGGTCCTGGGGGAGGAGGACGCCGCGTTCGCCGCGGAGTACTTCGGGGTCACCGAGGAGGGCACCTTCGAGGAGGGCTCCTCCGTCCTCCAGCTGCCGCGGACCGAGGCGGAGGCGGACCAGGCGCGGGTCGCCGGAGTGCGGGCGCGGCTGCTGGCGGCTCGTGGGAAGAGGGCGCGTCCGGGGCGCGACGACAAGGTCGTCGCCGCCTGGAACGGCCTGGTGATCGCCGCGCTCGCCGAGACGGGGGCGTACTTCGAGCGGCCCGACCTCATCGAGCGGGCCACCGAGGCCGCCGACCTGCTCGTCCGGGTACACATGGGCGAGGTGGCCCGGCTGTCACGGACCTCCAGGGACGGGCGCGTGGGCGGGCACGCCGGAGTGCTGGAGGACTACGGCGATGTGGCGGAGGGATTCCTCGCGCTGGCCGCCGTCACCGGCGAAGGCGTGTGGCTGGAGTTCGCGGGCTTCCTGCTCGACATCGTGCTGGAGCGCTTCACCGGTGAGGGCGGACAGCTGTACGACACGGCCGACGACGCCGAGCAGCTGATCCGCCGGCCGCAGGACCCCACGGACAGCGCCACCCCGGCCGGCTGGACGGCGGCGGCGGGCGCCCTGCTCTCCTACGCGGCCCACACCGGGTCGGAGGCGCACCGCACGGCCGCCGAAGGCGCGCTGGGTGTCGTGAAGGCGCTGGGCCCGCGTGCGCCCCGCTTCATCGGCTGGGGGCTGGCGGTGGCCGAGGCACTGCTGGACGGGCCGCGCGAGATCGCGGTCGCCGGGCCGGTCGGCGGGGAGCTGCACCGGACCGCACTGCTGGGCCGGGCACCGGGCGCGGTGGTGGCGGCGGGCGAGGGCCCGGCGGCGGGTGCGGAGTTCCCGCTGCTGGTGGACCGGCCGCTGGTGGACGGCGAGCCGACGGCGTACGTCTGCCGGCACTTCGTCTGTGACGCGCCGACCGCGGACGCGGCGGAGCTGGCGCGCAAGCTCGGCGGCTGAGCCGCGGAGGCGCAGATCCGAGGGTCCTCGTACCGGCCCCGGGGCCCGTACGAGGACAAGGAACTCACCCGTGCCGGTAGGCCACCAGCGAGATGCCGACGTAGTGCGCGATGAAGGCCGCGAGGGTCAGCGAGTGGAAGACCTCGTGGAACCCGAACCAGCGCGGTGAGGGGTTCGGCCGCTTGATCCCGTAGATGACGCCGCCCGCGCTGTAGAGGACCCCTCCGACCACGACGAGCACGAGGACGGCGATGCCGCCCGTGCGCATGAAGTCCGGCAGGAAGAAGACCGCGGCCCAGCCCATCGCGATGTAGCACGGGGTGTAGAGCCAGCGGGGGGCGCCGACCCAGAACACCCGGAACGCGATTCCCGCCACCGCTGCCACCCATACCGCCCAGAGAAGGGGCCGCCCGGTGGAATCGGGGAGGAGAAGCAGGGTCAGCGGGGTATAGGTGCCCGCGATGATCAAAAAGATATTGGCGTGGTCGAGCCTGCGGAGCACCGCTTCACCGCGCGGCCCCCAGGTGCCGCGGTGGTAGATCGCGCTGACGCCGAACAGCAGGCAGGCGCTCAGCACGAAGACGGTGCAGGCGACCCGGGCACGGGTGCCGTCGGCCAGTGCGATGAGGACGATTCCGGCGATCAGGGCCGCCGGGAACATCCCGGCGTGCAGCCAGCCACGCAGCCGTGGCTTCACCTGCATGGAGTAGGGCTCGGCGATCACGGGCGCGGCGGCAGCGTCGGCGGCAGTCATAACGGCATGTTACCTACGCTTCCGTAGGTAACGGTAAGGAGTGGCGATGCTCACGTGTGCGGCCCCCTGGACATATGGGCGCAAGAGTCGGATGATCAAATGAGTGCGGTCGGCACCGGATGAGCGCCATGGGAATTCGAAGGGGTCAGCATCCGGGTCGCAGCCCCCACGGGGCCTACCAGCAGACACCCTCGACAAGGAGCGATCGTGGCGCGCGACATCGCGGCTCCCCTCACTGTTCCCACCAACCACCAGGAGCTCATCTCCTGGGTCGACGAGATCGCAGCTCTCACCGAGCCGGACCGGGTGGTCTGGTGCGACGGTTCCGAGGCGGAGTACGAGCGCCTGTGCGACGAGCTCGTCGCCAAGGGAACCTTCACCAAGCTGAACGAGGCCAAGCGCCCGAACTCGTACTACGCCGCGTCCGACCCGAGCGATGTCGCCCGCGTCGAGGACCGCACGTACATCTGCTCCGAGAAGGAGGAGGACGCGGGCCCGACCAACCACTGGAAGGCCCCCGCCGAGATGCGGGACGTCTTCACCGGTGAGAACGGCGTCTTCCGCGGCTCCATGCGCGGCCGCACCATGTACGTCGTCCCGTTCTGCATGGGCCCCGTCGGCTCGCCGCTCTCCGCGATCGGTGTCGAGATCACCGACTCCGCGTACGTCGCCGTCTCCATGCGCACCATGACCCGCATGGGACAGGCCGTCCTGAACGAGCTCGGGGACGACGGCTTCTTCGTCAAGGCCGTCCACACCCTCGGTGCGCCGCTCGCCGATGGCGAGGCCGACGTGCCGTGGCCGTGCAACACCACCAAGTACATCTCGCACTTCCCCGAGGACCGCGAGATCTGGTCCTACGGCTCCGGCTACGGCGGCAACGCCCTGCTCGGCAAGAAGTGCTACGCGCTGCGCATCGCCTCCGTCATGGCGCGTGACGAGGGCTGGCTCGCCGAGCACATGCTGATCCTCAAGCTGACGCCGCCGCAGGGCGAGCCGAAGTACGTCACGGCGGCCTTCCCCTCCGCCTGCGGCAAGACGAACCTCGCCATGCTGGAGCCGACGATCGACGGCTGGACCGTCGAGACCATCGGTGACGACATCGCCTGGATGCGTTTCGGCGAGGACGGCCAGCTGTACGCGATCAACCCCGAGGCCGGCTTCTTCGGTGTCGCGCCGGGCACGGGTGAGCACACCAACGCCAACGCCATGAAGACGATGTACGGCAACTCCGTCTTCACGAACGTCGCACTCACGGACGACGGCGACGTGTGGTGGGAGGGCATGACCGAGGAGCCGCCCGCGCACCTCACGGACTGGAAGGGCAACGACTGGACCCCCGAGTCCGGCGTCCCCGCCGCCCACCCCAACTCCCGCTTCACCGTGCCGGCCGGGCAGTGCCCGATCATCGCGCCCGAGTGGGAGGACCCGAAGGGCGTGCCGATCTCGGCGATCCTCTTCGGTGGCCGCCGTGCCTCGGCCGTGCCGCTGGTCACCGAGTCCTTCAACTGGCAGCACGGTGTCTTCCTCGGGGCCAACGTCGCCTCCGAGAAGACCGCCGCCGCCGAGGGCAAGGTCGGCGAGCTGCGCCGCGACCCGTTCGCCATGCTGCCGTTCTGCGGCTACAACATGGGCGACTACATGGCCCACTGGGTCAAGGTCGGCGCGGACAAGCCCGACCAGTCGAAGCTCCCGAAGATCTACTACGTGAACTGGTTCCGCAAGAACGAGGCGGGCAAGTTCGTGTGGCCCGGCTTCGGTGAGAACAGCCGCGTCCTGAAGTGGATCGTCGAGCGCCTCAACGGCCAGGCGGAGGGCGTCGAGACCCCGATCGGCATCGTGCCGGCCAAGGGTGCTCTCGACACCAAGGGCCTGGACCTCTCCGAGTCCGACCTGGACTTCCTGCTCAAGGTGGACAAGGAGGTCTGGCGCGAGGAGGCCGCACTGGTTCCCGAGCACCTCAACACCTTCGGCGACCACGCTCCCAAGGAGCTGTGGGACGAGTACCGCGCGCTGGTTCAGCGCCTCGGCTGACGCCCCACCGGGGCGGCGCCCTCGGGTGCCGCCCCGTGCACGACCCCCGCGGCCGGGCCTCCGGACATCCGCCCTGACCTGTGGGGCCGACGGCCCGCCGCGGCCCGGCCCCCGGAAGCCCTCACCGCTTCCGGGGGCCGCCTCTTTTCGGGCGGAATGCCCGAGAGTCACCGCCGACGCGCGCACGAGACCTTCACGCCTGTCGTGTGGCCCTCACAAGGCGCCCCGCTGTGTGCGTGGGCACCAACAGGGCCTGTGGGGGACTCGGTTGCAGATGTCTCGGCACTGCCCGCGCACGGCGTCGGCGGTGATCCGCGTACGCCGGTAGTCCGGCAGGCCGAACCCCGGTACCCGCCCGGGTCGATCAAGTGGTGACACCCGGTCCGCGAGCCCCGAAGGCCCGTGGACCGGGGCCGTCAGTGGACGCCGACGAGGCGCGAGGGGGTGGCGGCCGCCGCGGCGTGTGCGTCCATGCGCTCGGCCGCGAGGATCGCCGCCGCCGTGTCCGCACGGGACGCGGCCACCACGAGCGCACGGCCCGCGAGCGCGTGCGCGCGCCGGTGCAGTGCGGCCGGAGCCGCTTCGGTCAGGCCCGCGTGGCGCGCCGGCGGCGCCCCGCGCAGCCGGGCGACCTGTTCGGCGATGGCGTCACCGGCGGGGCCGAGGCCCAGTTCGTCGGTCACGGCGAGTAGCGCGGCCAGGTGTCCGGCGAGCTGGATGTCCAGCTCCTCCTCCCGCGTGCGGTGCGGGAAGTCGGCGTCGTCGGCCGTCGTGTGGACCGATTTGGTGCGGATCGGTTCGTACATGGGATGGCCTCCTGGTGTCGCCGTGGAACCATCCTAGCTTGGATTCAGTCTAAAGTTGTGCCTGATCCGGTAAAGCGTCGACCGGCAGGTGGACCGGCAGGCCCTACGGCTGGCTGTAGCCGTCAAGGAAGTTCCCGATCCTGGTCACCGCGGCGACCAGGTCCTTCGTCGGCGGCAGCGTCACGATCCGGAAGTGATCGGGTTCGGGCCAGTTGAACCCCGTGCCGTGCACCACCATGATCTTCTCGGCCCGCAGCAGATCCAGCACCATCTGCCGGTCGTCCTTGATCTTGTAGACCTTCGGGTCCAGCCGGGGGAAGAGGTACAGCGCCCCCTTGGGCTTCACGCACGTCACCCCGGGGATCTGCGTCAGCAGGTCGTACGCCACGTCCCGCTGCTCCAGGATCCGCCCGCCCGGCAGCACCAGATCGTTGATCGACTGACGGCCGCCGAGCGCCGTGGCCACCGCGTGCTGCGAGGGCATGTTGGCGCACAGCCGCATGTTGGCGAGGATCGTCAGCCCCTCGATGTACGAGGAGGCGTGCGCCTTCGGGCCGCAGACCGCCAGCCAGCCGGACCGGAAACCGGCGACCCGGTAGTTCTTCGACAGCCCGTTGAAGGTCAGCACCATCAGATCGGGGGCGATCGCGGCCGTCGGGGTGTGCGTCGCGCCGTCGTACAGGATGCGGTCGTAGATCTCGTCGGAGCAGACGACCAACTGGTGGCGCCGGGCGATCTCCGTCAGCCCGCGCAGCATCTCGTCGTCGTACACCGCGCCGGTCGGGTTGTTCGGGTTGATGATCACCAGGGCCTTGGTGCGGTCGGTGATCTTCCGCTCGATGTCGGCGAGGTCGGGCATCCAGTCCGCCTGCTCGTCGCACCGGTAGTGCACAGCCGTGCCGCCGGCCAGGGAGACCGAGGCGGTCCACAGCGGATAGTCCGGAGCGGGTACGAGCACCTCGTCGCCGTCGTCGAGCAGCGCCTGCATCGACATCTGGATCAGCTCGGAGACGCCGTTGCCGAGGTAGACGTCCTCGACGTCGAGGTCGATCGCCTTGGTCTGGTAGTGCTGCACCACCGCGCGGCGCGCCGACAGCAGGCCCTTCGCGTCGCCGTAGCCGTGCGCCCCGGAGAGGTTGCGCAGTATGTCTTCGAGAATCTCGGGCGGGCACTCGAATCCGAACGCGGCGGGGTTGCCGGTGTTGAGCTTGAGGATGCGGTGACCTGCTGCTTCCAGCCGCATCGCCTCCTCGAGCACCGGACCCCGGATTTCGTAACAGACGCCGGAGAGCTTCGTGGACTGGATGACCTGCATGTCTGCGAGCTTACGACCGTGTTTCGCCGGGTGCGCGGAGATTCCCGCCCGTTCCCCCCATCGGGGTGCTCCCGGGGCGCGGCCCGTCTTCCATCGGCAGACCGCCCGCCGCCCCGGACCGTCGGAAGCCCGGCCGGGGCGGCGTCACGGCTTGGAATTCGGGTGTCCCGGGCCCGGCGGGCGGGCCCGGGTGAGATGCGCCACGCGGGTTCCGGAGCCGAGGTCCTACTCCGGCAGGCGGGTGCCTTCCGGGAGCCGGATCGCGAAGTCGTCCGCCAGCACGCGCAGCACCTCGGCGGAATCCGCCAGCTGCCGCTCCTTGACCGTGCCGTCGGCCGCCGTCTCGACGAGGTCGAGGCCCGAGAGCGCCAGATGGGCCAGGGGCGTGGTCCGCTGCGCGTACACGGCCCGGCTGAACGGGGAGCGCGGGTCGGTCGCGACGTGCCAGTTGATGACCTCGTAGTCCGGCGCCTCGAACGGCTCCCGGGTGAACACGTACTGCGGCTCCCAGACCCCGCTCTTCTCCGTCTGGAGCTCCCACATCTCCAGCGGCCCGACGTGCGGGGCGTGTACGAGCCGGTGGTGGCGCGGGGTGTCGTGCAACTCGATGTCCGCCACCAGCGGGATCGGCTCCAGCAGCGCGCCACTGGCCCCGAAGCCGACATCGGCCAGATACGGGGCGGGCTCGTCCTCCACCTCCACCTCCATCAGCATGTGCGTACGTGGCCGGATGTCACCGGGAGCGGCCCCCAGCACCACTCGGGCGGCGAGCAGCGTCACGTCGAATCCCAGCTGGGTCAGGACGGCGGCGAAGAGGGTGTTGTGCTCGTAGCAGTACCCACCGCGGTCACCACGGACGAGCTTCGCCTCCAGGTCCTCCAGGGCGAGCGAGGGAGCGGAACCGCGGACCGGGTCCAGATTCTCGAACGGGATCCCGAGCATGTGGGCCCGGTGCACGGACCGCAGCACCTCCAGGGTGGGCCTGCGCTCCCCGGTCCAGCCGATGCGGGCGAAATAGGCGTCGAGGTCGAGTGTCATACCTCGACGGTACGCAGCCGGGGGCCCGGCGCGCCTCCTCAGCGGTGAAGGAGTTCGATCACTCCTGTGGTGCTCTCGTCGCCGTGTCCGTCCTTCAGACGGCGTTCCATCAGATCCATGAAGGGGAGCAGCAGTTCACTGCTCACGCCCTGCTCCTCGGCCGTGCGCAGCAGCGTGGTGTTGCCCGCGACCATCATGGCGAGGTTCGAGACGACGCCCGTGGTGTAGTCGCCGCTGGTCAGTTCCCCGGCCGTCGTCTGTGCGGCCGGAGCCATCGCGACGAGCCACTCGGCGAGCAGCGGGGCGAACTCCAGCAGGTCGATGTCCTCCTTGCGGACCAGCGCGAAGGCGTGCGAGAGGCCCGCGAACATGCCCGTCATCGCGCTGAGCAGGGCCACGTCCTGGAGAGCGGCGAAGCCTGGGTCCTCGCCGACGTACCGGGCGCCGGCGGGCACGGTCAGGGTCTGGCGATGGGCGTCGAAGGCGGCGGGGGAGCCGCTGTAGAAGACGTAACCGCCGGACTCCGGTGCGCCGATCATCGGCGGGACCGCCATGATTCCGCCGTCCAGGAACCTGGCGCCGCGCTCCCGGGCCCACGCGGCCCGGGCCCGGGCCCGGGCCGGGGTGCCGGTGGTGAGGTCGACCAGGTCCTTCCCGGTCAGGTCGGCGTCGGCCAGCGCCTCCTCGACCGAGGCGTCGTCGAGCAGGCAGAGCACGACGAGTTCGTTGGCGGCCACGGCCTCGGCGGCGGTCGGAGCGGTCCGCGCGCCGTGGGCGACGAGCGGTTCGGCGCGTGCGGGGGTGCGGTTCCAGACGGTCAGGGGGTGTCCGGCGGCGAGCCAGGTGCGGGCGAGCGTGGTGCCCATGGCGCCCAGGCCGAGCAGCGTGAGCGGGGTGGGAGAGGTCTTCTGCGGGGCGTTGTCAGTCATGACGACTAGGCTTCCTGTGGACTCCGGAGCGATCAAGTACCCACTTGGAAGTGGGTGGTTACCCCGAAGAGAGTGACCAGGTGGGAAGGGGTGAGTCATGGGAGCCACGCGAAGGCCGGGGGCGTACGTCTGCGGGATCGACGCCGCGATGGGCGTGGTCGGCGGCAAGTGGAAGGGGCTGATCCTGTGGGCGCTCAACGAGCGCACGTACCGCTTCGGTGAGCTGCGCAGAGAGCTGCCCGGTGTGACGGAGAAGGTGCTGACGTCCCATCTGCGGGAGCTGGAGGAGGACGGCATCGTGCACCGCGAGGTGCATGCCGAGGTGCCGCCCCGGGTGGAGTATTCGCTGACTCCGCTGGGCGTCTCGCTCAACGAGGCGCTGGAACCGCTGGGCGCGTGGGGGCGGGAGAAGCTCCTTCAGGAGCCGCCCACCGCGTGATCCGATCCCTGTCCCTCGGGGGCGGCCTCTCTCTTGCGGCACCGGGTCCGTCAGGCGCGTCCCGCGCCCCTGACCGCCTTTCCCGCCAGCACCGAGGTCCGCTTGCCGTCCTCGATGACGGGGCGGCCGTCGATGAGGACGTGCGGGATGCCGGTGGGCAGGGCGCGCGGCGTTTCGAACGTCGAGCCGGCCGCCACCGTCCTCGGGTCGAAGAGGACCAGGTCGGCGCGGTAACCCACGCGGACCAGGCCTCGGTCCGGCAGCCGCAGGCGGGCTGCCGGACGTGAGGTGAGGTGGGCCACGCACTCCTCCAGGGTGAGGACGCCCAGCTCCCGTACGTACCGGCCGAGATACTGCGGGAACGTGCCGTAGGCGCGGGGGTGCGGCTTGTCGCCCTGGAGGATGCCGTCGCTGCCTCCCGTGTGGACGCGGTGGCGCATGATCTGCCGGACGTTCTCCTCGTGGCCCACGTGCTGGAGGATCGTGGAGCCGAGCCGGTCCTCGACGAGGAGGCGGCGGGCGGTGACCCAGGGGGCCTCGCCGCGCAGCCGGGCGGACTCGGCGACCGTACGGCCGACATGACCGGCGAGGGACGGTGAGCCCACGCCCGAGATCTCGATGGTGTCCCACTCGATGGGCACCCCGTGGCAGCCGTCCGAGCCGAGCACCTCCAGATGGTGGCGGATGCGTTCCGCCGTCGCGTCGTCGGCGAGACGGCCGAGGACCGACTCGGGGCCGCCCTCGCCCGCCCAGCTGGGCAGCATCGCGACGAGGGTGGTGCAGCCGGGGGTGTACGGGTAGGTGTCGAGGGAGATGTCCGCGCCCGCGTCGAGGGCGTCGTCGAGGAGCGCGAGGAGATCGGGTGCCTTGCCCTTGTTCACCCCGAAGTTCATGGTCGCGTGCGCGAGGTGCAGGGCGCAGCCCGCGAATGGGGCCTCCCCTGCTCCCTTTGGAGCTCGGGGACGGGTGAGCTCGACCATCTCCTCGTACGCGGCGAGCGCGCCCGCGCCGTACGAGCGGTGGTGCGGGCAGTAGTAGCCGCCGTGCGCGGCCACGACCCGGCAGAGCTCGGTGAGTTCGGCGTCGTCCGCGTACATGCCGGGGGTGTAGGTGAGGCCGGAGGACATGCCCACCGCGCCCTCGGCCATGCCCTGGGCGACGAGTTCCTTCATCCGGGCCAGCTCGGCCGGGGTGGCGGGGCGGTCGTCCCAGCCGACGGCGTACATGCGGACCGTGCCCTGGGGGATGAGGTAGGCGGCGTTGACCGCGATGCCCTGGCCGCCGAAGTTGCGGTCGAGGCGGTCCAGGTACTCGCCGACCGTGCGCCAGTCGAAGTCGATGTCCGAACCGTCCCCGTTCCAGCCGGTGATGGTCCTGCGCACGGCGGTGAGGGTGCGGTCGTCGACCGGGGCGTACGAGAGGCCGTCCTGGCCGAGGACTTCCAGGGTGACGCCCTGCGCGGCCTTCGCGCTGTGGTCCGGGTCGCGGAGCAGCGCGAGGTCGCTGTGCGCGTGCATGTCGATGAACCCGGGCGAGAGCGCGAGGCCGTCGGCGTCCAGGGTGCGGTGGGCGGTGGGGCGGGGGCCGTCGCCTTCGCGGTGGATCGCGGCGATCCGGCCGTTGTCGAGGGCGACGTCCGCGCGGTAGGCGGGGGTGGCGGTGCCGTCTATGACGGTCGCGTCGCGTATGACCAGGTCCATGGGGTGCCTTTCGGGGGGCCCTTCTTCTACCCCTCCCCGCCCCTTCCCGTAATCGGAGGCTCCGACCCCGACCCCTGCTCCTCAATCGCCGGAGAGGCTGAAAACCAGCCTCTCCGGCGATTGAGGAGAGCGGGGTCTGGGGCGGAGCCCCAGTTACGGGAAGGGGCGGGGAGGGGGAACGAACCCCGTGGGGATCAGAAGAACGTGCGGATGTAGTCCGTGACCGTGCCGTCCGCCTCGGCCAGCGGAATCAGCTGCCACTTGTCGAAGCTCGTGCACGGATGCGACAGGCCCATCCCGACCCAGTCGCCCACCTCCAGCTCCGCCCCCGGCTCCGTCCGCAGCCACGTGTGCTGGTCCGACAGGCCCGTGACCGTGACCCCCGTCGCCGCGCGCACCGAACCGTCGCGCGCCGAGCGCACGACCTGTGCCTGCGGGAGGTCGAGGTCGTACGCGGCGTCCCGCTTGCCCGCGTTGAGGAACGCCTGCTCGCCGGAGGGGCGCGAGACCACCTGGGCCCAGAGCCGGAAGGCGGGCTGCAGCGCACCCTCCTCCGGGACCCGGTTGAACGGGGTGATGCGCAGGTAGTGGCCGTCGTCGTGCGAGACGTACGCGCCCGAGCGCAGCAACTTGCAGGCGGGGAGCGAGAGTTCCGGGATCTCCGCGAAGACCTCGGCCACCGCGTCGAACCACGCGCTGCCGCCCGCGCTGATCAGGATCTCCTCGGCGTCCGCGAACGCGCCCGCCCGGTCGAGGTCCGCCGCCACCGCGACCAGCCGGCGCAGCCAGTCCCGGACCCGCTCGGGGGTGGCGTCCGGTACCTCGCCCTCGTAACCGGCCACACCGGTCAGCCGGAGCGTGGACACGGCGGTCACCGCGGCCGCGACCGACGCGCAGTCGGCGTCGGTACGGGCCCCGGTGCGGGCACCCTCGCCCGCACCCAGCTCCACCACGACCTCGACCGGACGGGTGGCGCCCGCCGCGCGCAGGGCCTCGTCCATCAGCTCGACGCCGCGTACGGAGTCGACGTAACAGACGAAGCGGAAGTCCGGGTCCGCCGCCAGTTCGCGGGCCACCCAGCGCAGTGCGACCGCGTCGACGACCTCGTTGGCGAGGAAGATCCGCTGGATGCCGTAGGCCCGGTAGACCCTGGCCTGGTGGGGGACGGCGGCGGTGATGCCCCAGGCACCCCGCGCCAGCTGGTCCGCGAAGAGCTGCGGGGCCATCGAGGTCTTGCCGTGCGGGGCGAACGCCAGGCCGTGGCGTTCCGCGTACGTCTCCAGGAGGGCGAGGTTGTGCTCCACCGACTCCGCGGACAGGGCCAGCACCGGGGTGGTGAACCCGCCCGTGAACAGGTTGCGGCGCTCGGCGGCCAGGTCTCCGACGGTCAGCCCCTCCGCGTCGGGCGGGAGAGCTTTGAAGCGGTGGTCGACCCGTTCGTCGGCGATGCCGGCCAGGGTGACCGGGTGGTCGGCGGCCAAGGGAGCCTCCTAGAAGAGTTGTCGTTGCAGCATATGCAACACCCATTGCGCATATCGCTAAACGCTGTCTAACATCCGAGCCGATGCCGGGTCAATGGTTGAGAACCGGTCCCGAACGCTGATCAGCTAGGAGCCCCAGAGTGCCCGGACCCGCAGCAGGGACGGCCGACCGTGCCGCCACGGCCACCGATGTCGTCTGCCTCGGTGAGTCCATGGTGACGTTCCTGCCCTCGCGGCCCGGCCGCCTCGCCGACGTACCCGCGTTCAGGCGCGGAATCGGTGGCGCCGAGTCGAACGTCGCCTGCGCGCTGGCCGCGGCCGGGCACCGGGCTACGTGGGTGAGCCGGGTCGGCACGGACGGCTTCGGTGACCATCTCGTCGAGACGGTCGCGGGGTACGGCGTCGCCACCGGCGCCGTCCGGCGCGACCCGGAGCGGCCCACCGGCATCTACTTCCGCACGGCCACCGACCGGGCGACGGATGGCCACGAGGTGGCGTACTACCGCGCCGGGTCGGCAGCCTCCGCCATGTCCGTACGGAACGTGCCGTACGAGGACGTGTTCGCGGGCCGCGTCCTGCACCTGTCCGGGATCACGGCCGCACTGTCGGCGGACTGCCTGGAACTGCTCCACGATCTGACCGCGCCGAGGGCGGGGCGCCCACTGGTCTCGTTCGACGTGAACCACCGGCCGGGACTGTGGCGCGGGCGTGCGGGTGCCGTGGGTGCCGCGGGTCCTGACGTCCTGCTCGGCCTCGCGCGCCGGTCGGACCTCGTGTTCGTCGGGGAGGACGAGGCGGAGGAGGCGTGGGGTGTGCGGGGGGCCGACGCGATCCGGGAGGCGCTGCCGGAGCCGGGCCTGCTGGTCGTGAAGCGGGGGGCGGACGGGGTGACCGTCTTTTCGGGGCTCTGCCCCGGACCCAGCTCCTCAGTCGCCGGAGGGGCAGAGAATGGCCCTGGCCCCGGCTCCTCAATCGCCGGAGGAGCTGAAATTGCGCAGCCCGGTCCGAATTCTGAGCCCGGAGGGGCTCAGTTTGAGCCCGTCCGGCGATTGAGGACCGGGGGTCTGGGGGCAGAGCCCCCCGTTCGGGAAGGGGCGGGTAGGGGACAGGCCCCGCGCAGCGGCCTCACGCCCGCGCCCGCCGCCGCCACCGACACCGCCACGACCGTCCCCGCCCTCCGCGTCGACGTCGTCGCCCCCGTCGGTGCCGGTGACGCCTTCGCCGCCGGATTCCTCTCAGCGACCCTGCGCGGACTCCCCGTGCGCGACCGCGCCCGGCACGGCCACCTGATGGCCGCCGCCGTCCTCACCGTCCCCGGCGACCTCACCCAGCCCCCCGCCCGGAAGCACGCCGACCGCCTCGCGGGCCTCGACGACGACGCTTGGGGGAGACTTCGTCTCGGCCCCGGGTGGACGGGGGACGACCAGGAGGTACGTACGACATGAGTCAGACCGTCGACCGGGCGCTGAGCATTCTTCCGCTGCTCGCCCAGGGACCCGCCGACCTCGGACAGGTCGCCGAGCGGCTGGGCGTCCACAAGTCCACGGCGCTGCGTCTGCTCCGTACGCTCCACGAACACGGACTCGTCTACCGGCAGAGCGACCAGCGCTACCGCCTCGGCGCCCGGCTCTTCGCGCTCGCGCAGGAAGCCGTCGAGAACCTCGACGTACGGGAGATCGCGCACCCGCACCTCGTCGAGCTGAACGAGCAGTGCGGCCACACCGTCCACCTCGCGGTGTACGAGGAGAACGAGGTCCTCTACATCGACAAGGTCGAGAGCCGCTACCCGGTCCGGATGTACTCGCGGATCGGCAAACCCGTCGCGATCACCGTCGCCGCGGTCGCCAAGCTGCTGCTCGCCGACCTGTCCGAGCCGGAGCGGCGCGTGGTAGCCGACAAGCTCGACTACCCCATGTACACGTCCCGTTCGACCCCGAACGCCGGGGCGTTCCTCAAGGAGCTCTCCGTCGTACGCGAACAGGGCTGGGCCACCGACCTCGGTGGCCACGAGGAGTCCATCAACTGTGTCGGCGCCCCCATCCGGGGCGCGGACGGCCGTGTCGTCGCCGCCATGTCGGTGTCCGCGCCGAACGTCGTCGTCACCCGCGAGGAACTCCTCACCCTGCTTCCGCTGGTGCGTCGCACCGCCGACACCATCAGCCGGGAGTACTCCGGCAACGCCCCGACGAAGAAGGCCTGAACCACCATGACCGAGAAGACCGCGCTCACCCCGAGCACCCACACCGCCCCGCCCGCGAAGTTCTCGCACGGCGTGAGGAAGGGGAACATCCTCCAGGTCGCGGGCCAGGTCGGCTTCCTGCCCGCCGTGGAGGGTCAGGCGCCCACCGCCGCCGGCCCGACCCTCCGCGAGCAGACCCTCCAGACCTTCGCGAACGTCAAGGCGATCCTGGAGGAGGGCGGCGCGAGCTGGGACGACGTGATGATGATGCGCGTCTACCTCACCGACGTGGACCACTTCGCCGAGATGAACGAGATCTACAACTCCTACTTCGGCGAGCAGGACCTCAAGGCGGCCCCCGCCGCCCGTACGACCGTCTACGTCGGTCTCCCCGAGGGTCTGCTCATCGAGATCGACGCGCTCGCGGTCCTCGGCTGATCCTGCCGGCACCGCAGAACCCCTTGCGTCTCCGTATCACCGCACCACCCCGCCGCCACGGCGCGGCGCCCCGCACCACGGGGGCGCCGTGCCGCGCTCCCCCCTGCCCGAAAGCCCCCTGTCCCCACGGAGTTACCCATGCTGCTCGCCGCCACCGCGCCGCCGGCCGAGACACCACCCCGCACCGGTGGACTCCTCCTGCTGATCGACGGCACCGCCGGACTGCTCACCGTCGCCGCCCTCGGTATCGCCCTCCTCCTGTTCCTGATCATCAAGGCCAGGCTTCAGCCGTTCGTCGCCCTGCTTGCGGTCTCCATAGCCGTCGGCCTGGGCGCGGGCCTCTCCGTCACCGAACTCTTCGGCACGGTGCAGAAGTCCGCCGCCGTCTCCGTCATCGAATCGGGCATGGGCGGCATCCTCGGCCATGTCGCGATCATCATCGGCCTGGGCACGATGCTCGGCGCGATCCTCGAAGTCTCCGGCGGCGCCGAGGTGCTGAGCACCCGCCTGCTGAACCTCTTCGGTGAGAAGCGGGCCCCGCTCGCCATGGGGCTCACCGGCCTGATCTTCGGCATCCCGGTCTTCTTCGACGTCGGCATCTTCGTCCTCGCACCGATCGTGTACGCCGCCGCCAAGCGCTCGGGCAAATCGATCCTGCTGTACGCGATGCCACTGCTGGCCGGCCTCTCGATGACGCACGCGTTCCTGCCGCCGCACCCCGGCCCGGTCGCCGCCGCCGGACTGTTCAACGTCTCGCTCGGCTGGGTCATCCTGATGGGCGCCGTCGTCGGCATCCCGTCCGTCCTCGCCGCCTGGGTGTACGCCGCCTGGATCGGCAAGCGGATCTTCGTCGACGTACCGCAGGACATGGTCGAGGCAGCCGCCGAGGCCAAGGCCGCCGTCGCCGCCGAGCAGCGGGCCGCCGGGGTCACCCCGCGCGAGGACCCGGTCGGGCTCGGTACCGTACTCGCGATCATCGGCACCCCGCTCGTGCTGATCCTCGCCGCCACCTTCTCCTCCATCGCGCTGGACCCCTCCACCCCGCGCTCGGTCATCGAGTTCTTCGGCAACCCCTTCGTCGCCCTGACGATCGCGCTGCTGCTGGCGTACTACGTGCTGGGCATCAGGCGCGGCTGGTCCCGCAAGTCCCTCGAATCGGTCTCCACGTCCTCGCTGAAGCCGGTCGGCAACATCCTGCTCGTCGTCGGCGCGGGCGGCATCTTCGGCGCCGTGCTCAAGGGCAGCGGCATCGCGGACGCCCTCGCCGACACCTTCAACGACGTCGGCCTCCCGGTCATCCTGCTGGCCTGGCTGATCTCCGTCGTGCTGCGTGTCGCGCAGGGCTCGGCGACGGTCGCGATCGTGACGACGGCCGGCATCGTCGTGCCCCTGGTCGAGGGCCAGGACATGTCGCAGGCGCACCTCGCCCTGATCATCATGGCGATCTCGGCGGGCTCGATCTTCGCCTCGCACGTCAACGACGGCGGCTTCTGGATGGTCGCGAAGTACTTCGGCATCTCGGAGCGCGACACCCTGAAGTCGTGGACGGTCCTGGAAACGGTCCTGTCCGTCGCCGGCTTCGTGGTCGCGGCGCTGCTCAGTCTGGTGATCTAGGCACTGTCCGGCTGATCATGTGACCTTCCGACCGGTTGATAGTTGTATCGGTTATGGGGCGCGGGGATCTGACGAATCGAGAGTGGTCGCTTCTGGACTCCTGATCACGCCGGGCCGGTGGGGCGGCGCTCCGCAGTTGACCGAAGTTCTGGACCGGATCCGGGTTCCCCGGCCGCTGGGCGGACGCCCCCGGACCCGACCGGATCACGTCAGCGGCGACAAGGCGTACAGCTCCTGCCGCAACCGCCACTACCTGCGAAGACGCCGCATCGGACACACCATCCCGGAACCGAAGGATCAGCGGGCCAATCGCCGGCGCAAGGCAGCGCGGGCGGCAGACCCGCCGGGTTCGACGGCGCCCGCTACCGGCGCCGCAACGAAGTCGAGCGGACCATCAACCGACTCAAGAACTCCCGCGCGGTCGCGACCCGTTATGACAAGCGGGCCTAGGTCTTTCACGGCACCGTCACCGCAGCAACGATCCGGTTATGGCTTCGGCCGTGATGCGCCGAACGGTGCCTACTCGTCTCCGCCGCTCTGCCGTGAGCGGGAGTTCCGGCTCGCGCTGCGGGCCAGATCACTGCCGAGCAGCGTCGCCCTGGCCAGACCACGTGCCCAGCGAGGGGCGTCGCCCCGGGCCGCCCAGAAGACGCAGACGCAACCGCCGATGACGAGCAGAACGACGACCGACAATATGAGCACGAGCATGCTTTACCCCTAATTCGTGTGATGGTCCGCGCCATCCTCTCAGGCGGGCCTCATCTCCAGCAGACGCTTGGAGCCCTCGCGGTCAGCTGAAGAAGTGGCTTCTCCCGTGATCCGCCGGACAGGGCCCAGGGCATGCCCAGGGCGGACTGCCTGGAGATCCGGCGGGGTCCGCTCCCACTCCCTTGTGCGATCGATCTCTTTGCGCTTCTTTGATCGACATGGCGGAGATCAGCGGAACCACAGGGACAGGGGAGATCGACTCCCGACCGCGCAAGTCGAGTTGGAAGTACATCGGACCGGGCATCGTCGTCGCCGCAACCGGTGTCGGAGCCGGGGACCTGGTCGCGACGCTGATCGCGGGCAGCAAGTTCGGATACACCCTCATGTGGGCGGCCGTGATCGGCTGCCTCGTCAAGATCTCCCTCGCCGAAGCGGCCGGCCGGTGGCACCTCGCCACCGGCCGGACCCTCTTCGAGGGCTGGCGCACCCTCGGATCGTGGACCACCGTCTACTTCGCGGTGTACGTCGTCATCTGGGGGTTCGTGTACGGCGCGACGGCCATGTCGTCCAGCGCCCTGCCCATCGTGGCGCTCTTCCCGGACGGCCCGGGGCTGAAGACCTGGGCGATCATCACGGGTCTGATCGGCCTGGTCTTCGTCTGGTTCAACCAGTACGCCGTCTTCGAGAAGGTCATGACGGTCCTGGTCGGCGTGATGTTCGTGGTCGTCGTCTACGTGGCTCTGCGGGTGGGACCGGACGTCGGCGCATCCATCGCCGGGCTCGCTCCGGTGCTCCCCGACGGCTCGCTGATCTACACGCTCGGGCTGATCGGCGGGGTCGGCGGCACGATCACCATGGCCGCGTACGGGTACTGGGTGAACGCCAAGGGGTGGAACAACTCCTCCTGGATGAAGGTGATGCGCCTCGACAACCGGGTCGCCTACATCACCACCGGTATCTTCGTCGTCGCCATGCTGGTCGTCGGTGCCGAGCTGCTGCACTCCTCGCAGCTGGCCCTGACCAAGGGTGACCGCGGCCTGATCGACCTCGGGCAGATCCTGGAGGACCGCTTCGGCGCGGTCACCGCGAAGCTGTTCCTGGTCGGCTTCTTCGCCACGTCGTTCTCGTCGCTGATCGGCGTGTGGCACGGCGTGAGCCTGATGTTCGCCGACTTCGTCGAGCGCATCCGTGCCGAGCGGGCAGCGGGCGGTGCCGGTGCGGCGGACGAGCCGGGCGGCCCGCAGATCGCCCGGCAGGAGAGGTCGGTGCCCTTCCGCGCGTATGTCCTGTGGCTGACCTTCCCGCCGATGGCGCTGCTGTGGCTGGACGAGCCGTTCGGCCTGGTCATCGTCTACGGGGTGCTCGGCGCCTTCTTCATGCCGTTCCTCGCCCTGACGCTGATCTGGCTGCTCAACTCCGCCCGTACGCCCCGCGAGTGGCGCAACGGCTGGCTGAGCAACGGGATGCTGGCCTTGGCGGGACTGCTGTTCCTCGTGCTGTGCGTACAGCAGGTGCGCGACCTGCCGTGGTGATGCGGAGGCCGCCCTCGGACCAGCGTGCCGGACCCGCTGGCAGAGAAAGAAGGGAACCGGCCGCGCGATCATTGCGAACGGCAACCCGGACATTGCGGACCACACAGCGGTGTACGTCCCGGGCACCAAGACGAAGCTGGAAACCATCGGCGGCGACATCAATCGGATGACCAACCTTTGGGCCGATGCCAACTCGGAAGCCAGCGGGGAGTCCGTCTCCACCATCACCTGGTTCGGGTACGACGCCCCGCAGAGCATCGTTCCCGAGGCCATGGAGAAGCAGTGGGCCTATGACGGTTCGCCCAAACTGAACTCCTTCATGGACGGACTGGAGACGGTGCAAGGAGGCCCCGACGCCAGCCACACCACGGTCATCGGGCACAGCTACGGCTCGACCGTCGTCGGTGACGCCTCGAACAAGGGTGATCTCGCCGCCGACGACATCGTCGTCGCCGGCAGCCCCGGCATGATGGTCGGCGACGCGGGCGACCTCGATGTCGGTAAGGACCACGTGTGGTCCGAGGCCGCTTCGGACGACGTCGTGCCGGCCGGCGGGAAGGTCGCCGGTCTGGGCGGATACAAATGGGGCGTCGAGGAGTTCCACGGCATCCCCTTCAATGCCGGCTATATCCAGACCGTGCCCTCCGATGAGGCGTTCGGCGCCCATCGGATGGATGTGGACACCAGTGGTCACAGCGAATACTGGAACCGCGACTCCCAGAGTCTGAAGAACCAGGCACTTGTCGTGGCTGGACAGTACTCCCGTGTGAAAGGCGATCAGTGACCCGCAATACCCGCAGGAGGCAACGCCGTGCCTCCGGCATGCTTGCCACCGCCCTCTCTCTGGCAGTCGTTTCGACGGGATGTGCGAAAGACATGGACGACCTCGGCTACACGCCCACCACACTCGGCGTCGAGGATGCGCGGAAGAAGACGGTGGTTGTCTCCAGCCAGATCTTCGACATGATCGGGATCAAGGAGGCTGAGACGACCAAGCCTGGGGCCGGAGTTTCCCCTTGCGAGGAGGACCCCGAGCACCTCTTCTCCTCCCGACACCCATGGTCGCTCTACGGAGTCTCCGACGAGAGGCTGACAGAGGGATTTGCGCGGCTCAAGGAGAATCTGCCCAAGTACGGCTGGAAGATTGTCGAGTACGGGCCGAACAACAGCCCCGCCAAGACTCTGGAACTGACCGCGGACTCCGAGAAGGAGCACTACTCGGTCAATGCGGAGCTGCGGGTCGCCACCGATCCCGCGCAAAATCACCCGTCCGCTACCAGGAAGTCGTCGATTCAGGTGCGCGTCGTGTCCGGCTGCTTCCGCGCCCCTGAGGGAACGGACCTCAACGGAATCTACTGAGCCCCACGCAGCAGCGCCGCCGGGGGAGCGGCGGCGCTGCTGGT
This sequence comes from Streptomyces finlayi, assembly GCF_014216315.1. Classification (NCBI taxonomy): domain Bacteria; kingdom Bacillati; phylum Actinomycetota; class Actinomycetes; order Kitasatosporales; family Streptomycetaceae; genus Streptomyces; species Streptomyces finlayi. The sequence continues at coordinate 2,702,263 of NZ_CP045702.1, read as the reverse complement.
CACGGGTGCCTGCCGGGTGTTACGGCAGACCGTGCACGTGCGGGCCCACCGCGTTCGACCAGGCGTTGCCCGCCGTGGCGTCCCAGTTCGTGGACCAGGTCATCGCGCCGCGCAGGGTCGGGTAGGTCTTCGACGGCTTGAACGAGCCGCAGCCAGTTCCCTTCGTCAGGCAGTCCAGGGCGGCGTTCACGATGGACGGGGAGACGTAACCGCTGCCCGCGCCCCGGGTGGACGCCGGGACTCCGAGGCCGACCTGCGAGGGGTCGAGGCCGCCCTCCAGCTGGATGCAGGCGAGCGCGGTGAGGAAGTCCACCGAGCCCTGCGAGTAGACCTTGCCGTCGCAGCCGAGCATCGAACCGCTGTTGTAGTACTGCATGTTGACGACGGTCAGGATGTCCTTGATGTTGAGCGCCGTCCTGAAGTACTCACCGGACGTCGACTGCATGTCGATCGTCTGCGGTGCCATCGTGATGACGAGACCGGTGCCGGCCTTCGCGGACAGGGCGCGCAGGGCCTTCGTCATGTACGTGGAGTTGAGGCCGTTCTCCAGGTCGATGTCGACGCCGTTGAAGCCGTACTCCTGGATGAGCGTGTAGAGGGAGTCCGAGAAGGCCGTGGCGGAGGCGTCGCTGTTGACCGCGACGGTGCCCTTCTCGCCGCCGACGGAGATGATGACGTTCTTGCCGGCCGCCTGCTTGGCCTTGATGTCGGCCTTGAACTGGGCGACGGTGTAGCCGTTCAGACCGGCCGTGTCGAGGTTGAAGGTGACGGCGCCCGGGGTCGCCGTGGCGTCGGCGAAGGAGACCGCGATGATGTCGTAGTTCGCGGGCACGTCGCTGAGCTTCTGGACGGCCGCGCCGTTGTTGAAGTTCTGCCAGTACCCGGTCACCGCGTGCTTCGGTACCGAGGTCACCGGACCCGGGTCGCCGGTCTTCGCCGTGCGGGCGCTGATCGTGGCGGACCTGACCGACTCACCCGCCGCGTTGGTGGCGCTCACCGCGAACTGGTACGCCGTGTCGGCGGCCAGGCCGGTGACTGTTGCCGAGGTCCCGGTGGAGGTGGTGGCCTTCGTCCCGTCCCGGTAGACGGTGTAGCCGGTCGCGCCGGAGACCGCGTTCCAGGTCAGGGGTACGGAGGACGCCGTCGCCGTACCGGCGGTGAGCCCGGCGGGCGCGGCCGGGATCTGCGGGCCGGGGTCGGTGCCCCCTCCGCCGTCGGGGCCGGTGACGGAGACGTCATCGGCGAAGTAGGCGGCCTGTCCGTACCAGCCGTGGGTGTAGACGGTGACGGATGTGGTGCTCGGGCCCGTACGGAAGCTGGTCGTCAGCTGCTTCCAGCTGCCGGTGTCCGGCGTCCAGGTGGAGACGTCGGTCGTGCCGGTCCCGGTGGCGCCGAGGTAGGCGTACCCGCCCTGGACCCAGGCGCTGAGCGTGTACGTCGAGCCTGGCTTCACGGCGACGGTCTGCGTGCACCGGGCGTTGTCCTGGCCTGCCGGGGTGGCCTTGAGGGCGGAGGCGCCGCCGTGCACGGGGGAGGACACCGTGGAGCCGCTGCCCGTGGAGCACGTCCAGTTGGCGAGGCCGGATTCGAAGCCGGCGTTCTTGGCGACGTTGACGTCGGCCGCTTCCGCGGTGCTGACGAGGCCGGTGGCCGTCAGGGCCCCGGCCGCGAGGGCGGCCGTGACGATGCCGAGGACGGGCCGGGTGCGACGCCTGCGGCGTCTGCTGCCTGCGGAGCGTTCCACTGGTGCCTCCGTGGGGAGTTGGGGGGCTGGCGGAGTGTGCGGTGGCCACCGTTGGCCCATAAGCTGGTCCAGACCAATTGAGTTGTCAAGACCTCTGACCGCGACTCGTCCGTTTCCGCCCCGTACGGCGTGACCTGGATCAGGTGTCGTCCTGCAACTGGTCCGCCGCGTACCCCGCCACGCACGCCACGGCGGCCACCACGTTTGACATGAACAGTCCTTCGGCCGCCATCTCCTCCCACTGCACCGCCATGTTGAGCAGCTGCGCCACGACCGGCACGCAGACCGTCGCGGCCAGATGCTGCGGCAGCGAGTGGCGGAAGGGCTCGCGGTGCACCCGGGCGGCCGCCCACGCCGCGAGGGCCAGGCACACCACGTTGGGTATGTGGATCAGCAGCATGCGCCCGCCGAACGTCTCCATGCGTCCGGGCGTCGCCACGTGCTCGTACACGACGGAGGCCTGGACGTACTCGGTGACGATCAGCACGATGATGCCGGCGGCCCAGGCGCGGGCCAGCGCGAAGACCACCGCCCCGGGCCCGTCGTCCCGGCGGGTGGGGGTCCCGGGGTAGGTGTAGCGCGTCATGTTCGTCCACTCCCGTGTCGGTGTCACGGGCTACTTCACCGTGATGCTTTCGATGATCCGGTCCAGGTCGGACGCGGACAGACGTCCCTCGGCCGCGTCGATCCGGACCGCGTAGGTCTTCTTCTGCGAGTCGAGACCGGTGATGATCACACCCGCGACCCGCGTGCCCTTCGCCGGGGTCCCGGCGTCCCCGCCCGAGGTGAACGTGAAGTCCACGCGCTTGGCGTGCCGCACCGCCTGCGGGCCGTGGACCTCGACGTCCGACTGCTTCTTCAGTCTGGCGCCGAGCGCGACCCCGGCCTCCGCGCCGATCGCGGCCTCCTCCGCCGTGTCCGCACGGGTGAAGTCCAGCTGGACGGTGATCGTGCCGACGGTTGTGCCGTCCTCGGTGAGCCGCGCGGCGGCCGCGTTGTACTGGCCGCGCTCGGCGCCGCTCTCTTCCTCGAAGGCGGCGGGGCGGGCGACCGAGACGGCCGGGGTGGTGAGCTTCCCCCAGCCCTCGGGGACCGCGCCGGTGGCGGATTCGTCCCCGCACCCCGTGGTGAGCAGGCCCAGGGTGAGGACGGCGGTGCCTGCGATCAGGCGGTTCGTGAGAGTGCTCATGGCTGGCTCCTGTCGGCCGTGATCAGTTCGCACAGTAGCTGTACGGGACATAGCTTCGGCTGCCACCGTTGGGCGCCCCGAGGAACTCCGCGTCGTTCAGCGTTTCCTCCTTCTTCTCGGTGGACACCGAGAAGCCGAGGCTCAGCCCCAGGTTCAGTTCGAAGCCGTACTCCGCCGCGTTGGTCTCGCCGGTGTACGTCGTCCTGCTGGACAGTCCGGAGTCGAAGAGCAGCTGACCGAACCTGTCGTCGTCCCCGGGCCGCTGCGTCGGCGCGTGGGCGTCGAACATGTAGCTGAAGGGCTGGCCGTACTGGCCGTTGCCGTCCAGCCACTCCTGCGCGGTCTTCCGGTCGGCGTCCCCTTCGGGCCCGGGCTTGAGCACGACGGAATTGGTGACGACCTCGATCCCCGTGTCCTCGCCGCCGCCCTTGATCCCACCGCTGCCGCCCCGCTTGTCGTCGCCGGACTTCCCGTTGTCGCCGCCCACCTTGGCGCCGTCCTTGGTGGTGCCCTTCTCCACCGTGCGGGTCATGTCGATCCGCAGCAGCTCGCCGGTCTTCTTGTCGTGCGTGACCGTGATGGACCCGGTCCGGGTCGTCGACGCCGAGGCGTCGCCGCTGACCGGCCCGGCCTCGTACCCCACCTTGGTGCCGTACTCGATCGCCGCGGAGTACGTGTACGCCTTGGTGCCCTTGAAGTCGTTGTCCGTCCACGTCACTTCGGGCGAGAACTTGAAGTTGCCGCCGAGGGCCGCGCTCAGCTTCTTGTCGTCGCCGGCCCCGATCTTGATACCGGCGGACGCACTGGCGTCGATGCCGACCTTGCCGTAACTGATGTGCCGGTTGCCGAGCTTCTCGTCGATGCTCTTGCGGAGCTTCTCCTCCTCGGCCATGGGGCCCTTGCCGAACATGTACAGGATGCTGTTGCCGAGGCCGGCGCCCTCCGCGTTGGCGTGCCGGTTGGCGAGCTCGTACGTCTTGAGCTTCTCGATGTCGTCACGGAAGGACTTGGCCTCCTCCTCGCTCCTGAACACCCAGGTGTCACCGTTGGTGACCTTGATGCCCGCGCCCAGCTCCACCTTGTCCGAGCCGAACGAACCGACCTTGAGACCCGGTTTGAAGTCCTTCTTGGCGGCGATCGAAGCGGCGTCGGTGAACGTCATGGTGACCTGCTGGTCGTCGCCGTCGACCTTGCCGTCGCCGTTCATGTCGGTCTTCGACTGGAACGTCTGCTGCTGGAACCCGTACTCCTCACCCCACTCGATGAACAGGACCTTCGCCTTGGCGCCGGCCTTGTCGGAGATCGAGGAGAGCTGACAGAGCGGCGGTTCGTAGTCCGCGTCCGTCCTGGGGGCCGCCTCGTTCCCGCCGCCACCGCACTCGCCGAGGGAGACGGCGCACCTGAAGCGTTCCGCGATGCGCCCGCCGAGGCCCGTGGCCGTCAGCGCGCCGACGATCGAGGTGACGACCACGACCATGCCGACGTACTCCGTGGCGGTGGCACCCCGGTCGTCGAGCGGCAGGCCGTACCAGCTCCTGCCGCTCCCGCGTCTGCTGACCGACGGTATTCGCCCGATCTGATCCATTCCAGGAGCCCCCTTCGCCTCCGGCTGCGACGGCCGGCCGGATCCGGAGATTACGGAAGTGAAGGGTGTGCGAGCGTGGGTCCTGGGACCCCAATCCGGGCCCAACCCCGGCCTCTGGGCCCGTAAACCCGAAAGGGATCAGGCATTCTCCTGGAGCAGCACGATTGACGGGCCGTCTGGTACGGAATTTAACTACCAGCCAGTTGGGCCGATTTGGGGTTGAACACCCTGTGCGTACGGGCAGTGTCCTGCGTTACTGGGCACTGAAAGGTGTTCTCTGCCTCCGCGTACGTCGTTAAAGTGCTGAGGCAGGAGCACGGAGCAGAGAGCGATTGCGGCCGGCGGTACGCGGCGGCCGGAGCCGAACGGGGAAAAGCGTGCCGACCGCAATAGCAGTGACCAGTGCTGACCTGGTGCTTCCGCCCACGGACCAGCAGACGCCCACCGCGGCGCTCCTGCACGCTCCGGACGCGCAGCCGCTGGAACTGGCGCTGAACGATATGAACCTGCTTCTGGAGCAGCACGGTTACGTCATCGCCGTCTACCCGGCCAACATCGCGAAGGTCCACGAGCGACGGCTGCACATGATCCGGTCGATGCTGGAGAGCGACCGCATCGCGCTGCTCAAGGTGGACCTCCCACCGCTGGGCGTCGCCGTGCTGGTGCGCCAGCTCCGGCAGTTGTCCATCTGCGACTTCAGCGCCGGGGTCGTCGCCTCGTCGGCCAGGCTGCTCTCCCACTACATCCACGCCGGTGCGCTCCTGAGCACGGTCACCAAGCTCGACCGGGTGCCCGTGAGCCTCAAGGCACACGCCAAGTCGTGGGTGCCGGGATCACAGTTCGGAGTGCTGGCCAACCCCACTCCCCAGCTGATCAAGATCGGCTCGGCGGAGGAGCTGGCCGGGCCCGAGTTCGGGACCCATCTGCTGGTCGCGAAGGGGCAGCTGCAGTCGGAGTGGGTGAAGGAGACGATCGCGCCCGCCTGGAAGGTACAGGCCGTGCACGAGACCCCGCTCCCCTCGGATTCACCGGGCTGGTGGGGCACATCGAAGATGATCGAATTCGCCGCCTTCCTGCCCGACATCTCGGTCGTCTACCAGTTGGTCGCCTCCGTACGCAGGGAGATCTGCAGCTGGTGCGGCAATGAACTCATCGGCGACCGCTGCGGGTTGTGCTCGGCCCCGCTGAGGGCCCAGCAGAACCAAACCAATGGTTCCGGTGTCCTCAACCAAGGAACTCCCATGCGCCACGGGTCATGAGTCCGGCTGCCGTACTCCTCAGTGGCCCGGCACGGGTTCCTGTGCGGCAATTCCGAACGAAACGCCCCCGCCCCTCCCCGTCGACCATCGGCCCACGTCTCCCAACGAGGTTGCTCCGCTCATGAATTCACGGCAACGCCGCGGCGTCATCCTTCTGCTCCTCTCGGTCCTCTGCGCCTTCGGCGCCTTCGCCGGTGTGCTCTCGGTGATCGGCGATGTGAATTCGAAGGTCGGACCGGAAGTGACCGCGTACCAGGTCAAGTCGAACATCGCGCCCTACACGTCCCTGAACCCCGGCCAGTTCGAGAAGATAGAGATGCCCAAACGGTGGCTGTCCGACAACGCGGTCACCGACCTCGCGGTCGTCAACGGCAAGATCGCCGTCACCGAACTGCACGGGGGCTCCCTGCTCCAGGACGACATGATCGTCAAACGTCCCGTCCTGCGGAGCGGTGAGCAGGAGATCGCCATCATGATCGACGCCGCGACCGGAGTCGCGGGCAAGATCAACCCCGGCAACCTCGTCAACATCTTCGCGACCTTCGCCGGGGAGGACGAGGGCGAGAAGTCCACCTCACGCGTCATCGTGGCCAACGCCAGGGTGCTCGACGTGGGCGAACTGACCCCCCTCGACCCGAAGCGCAACGACCGCGGCGCCGGTCCGACCGAGGCCGTGCCGATCACCTTCGCCCTCAACACCACCGACGCCCAGCGCGTCGCCTACGCCGAGTCCTTCGCCGAGCACGTACGGCTGGCTCTGCTGCCGGAGAACAGTCCGACCACACTCCGTCCGGGTGAGGGCAGCTACAGCCTCGACGAAGACAAGAACAAGTGAGGGCCGGATGAGCACAAGAATCCTCCCGGCTGTCGGCGATGCCGACGCCGCCCGATCCATCACCACACTGCTCAGCCAGCTTCCCGACGCGGAGCCGGCCGGGCCACTGGGCGACTCGACCACGCTGCTCGACACCCTGGCCCGGCTCGCCGCCGAGTCCCTGGACGAGCTGCCCGAGGTCGTGCTCGTGCACGAGCGGATCGGTCCGGTTCCGGCCCTGGAACTGATCCGGGAGGTGGCCCTGCGCTTTCCGGCGGTCGGGGTCGTGCTGGTCACCGCCGACGTGGGCCCCGGCCTCTACTCGGCGGCCATGGACTCCGGCGCCCGCGGCCTGGTCGGCCTCCCCCTCTCGTACGAGGAACTGGCCCAGCGCGTTCAGGCCGCGGCGGGCTGGTCCGTCGGGGTACGGCGCCACCTGGGCGCGGGCGCGGACGTCTTCACCGGCCCGAGCGGCACCGTCGTCACGGTCAGCGGCGCGAAGGGCGGAGTCGGCGCGACCGTCACCGCCGTCCAGCTGGCGCTGGCCGCGAAGGCGTCGGGGCACACGGTCGCTCTCGTCGACCTGGACCTCCAGTCCGGGGACGTCGCCTCGTACCTCGATGTGCAGTTCCGCAGGTCGATCGTCGACCTGTCGACCATCCAGGACATCTCGCCGCGCGTCCTCCAGGACGCCCTCTACAACCACGACAGCGGCATCGGTCTGCTGCTCGCGCCGGGCGAGGGGGAGCGGGCCGAGGAGGTCAGCGACCGGGTCGTACGCCAGACCGTCAGCGCCCTGCGCCACCGCTTCGAGATCGTGATCATCGACTGCGGTACGCACATGAACACGGCCAACGCGGCCGCGATCGAGATGGCGGACCGCACGCTCCTGGTGACGACGCCGGACGTGGTGACGGTCCGCGCCGCCAAGCGCATGGTGCGCCTCTGGGACCGGCTGCAGATCCGCAAGGCGGAGGAGACGATCACGGTCGTCAACCGCCACACCCGCAACACGGAGATCCAGCCACCGCTGATCGAACGGATCACCGCGACCAAGGTCGCCCGGATCGTGATCCCCGCCAACTTCAAGGAACTCCAGGCGGTGGTCGACGCGGGCCGCATGCAGGACCTGGAGGCCAAGTCCACGGTGAAGCAGGCCCTGTGGGGCCTGGCGGGTGACCTGGGCCTGGTGAAGCAGGCGGCGGGGGCGGACAAGCAGGGCAAGTTCAAGGGCGACCGCGGCTCGATCGGCGGCAGGCGGGGGCGCTCGAAGTGATGCTCGACGTGACGACCGAAGCGATACGACCGATACGACCGAGGGGGATCGGTGGGACCACATCCGGCTCAGCCACATCAAGCCCGACCGGCGATTGAGGACGAGGCGTCCGCCGGGCGCACCCGGCTCAGTGACGACCGCGGTCAGGCAGCCATCGAGTTCACCGGCACACTCCCACTGATCCTGATCACGCTCGCCCTGCTCTGGCAGGCCGCCATGGTCGGCTACACCTTCATGCTCGCGGGCAACGCGGCGGACAAGGCGGTCACGGCGGCCACGACAGCCAGGGGCGGCGCGCAGGCGGCCTGCGAACAGGCCGGCCGGGAAGACCTGCCGGGCGCCTGGGACGCGACCTTCGTCTGCCGTCCCGAGGGTGACCTGATGACGGCAGAGGTGAAAGTGGAGGTGCCGCTGTTCTTCCCCGGGGCCTTCAACCTGCCGATGACGCTGTCCGGCGAGGCATCGGCCAACCTGGAGAGGAGCTGGGGATGGTGACCCGAGCAACGCACCTCGGCCCGCGAGTGCACAGGGCCCGCGAGGGTGCGCAGAAGGGCCAGGCCGCCATCGAGTACGTAGGCGTGCTCACGCTGCTCCTGGTCGTCGCCATGGCCGTGGTCCAGCTCGGCATCGCGGTGTACGCGGCCCAGCAGGCCGGCACGGCCGCACGATCGGGCGCCCGCGTCGAGTCGTACGACCGCGCCTCCATGGACGGGCGGTCGGCGGCGTACGCCTCCATGAGCGGCTGGCTGGCCGACGACGCCGACGTCACCGTACGGCCCGGCTTCGACGAGGTGACCGTGACAGTGCGGATCGACATCCCGGCCGTGATCCCGATGTTCGACTTCGGGGACGTCACCAAACACGCCACCATGCCGCGCGGCTGATCTCCGTACCACCGCACCACCACGAGGAGTTGAGGACATGAGCCTGAGGGCGCGCATCACGAGCCCTGAGCCGACGAACGGGCTCAGCGAAGAGAGCCGTCTCGTCGGGGTCTACCGTGCCAAGCTCCTGGAGGAGATCGACCTCGCCGAGATGTCCGCCCTCGCGGCGGCCGAGCGCAGGGCGCGCCTGGAGCGCGTACTGGGCCACATCATCAGCCGCGAGGGCCCCGTCCTCTCCTCCATGGAGCGCTCGCAGCTCATCCGCCGGGTCGTCGACGAGGCCCTCGGACTCGGTATCCTCGAACCGCTCCTCGAAGACGCGTCCATCAGCGAGATCATGGTCAACGGACCCGACCAGGTGTACGTGGAGCGAGGCGGTCGCCTCGAACTCCTGCCCATGCGCTTCTCGTCCAACGAACAGCTGATGCAGACCATCGAGCGCATCGTCTCCACGGTCAACCGACGTGTGGACGAGGCCAACCCGATGGTCGACGCCCGCCTGCCGTCCGGCGAACGCGTCAACGTGATCATCCCGCCGCTCTCCCTCACGGGCCCCATCCTCACCATCCGACGCTTCCCCCGGGCCTTCACGCTCCAGGAGATGATCGGCCTCGGCTCGCTCGACGAACACATGCTGATGCTGCTGGCGGGACTCGTCCGCGCCAAGTTCAACGTGATCGTCTCCGGAGCCACCGGCACCGGGAAGACGACGCTGCTCAACGCCCTGTCCGGGCTGATCCCGAACGGCGAGCGCATCGTCACCATCGAGGACTCCGCCGAACTCCAGCTCCAGCAGTCCCACGTGATCACGCTGGAGAGCCGCCCGTCGAACGTCGAGGGCAAGGGCCAGATCACCATTCGTGACCTGGTCCGCAACTCCCTGCGCATGCGGCCCGACCGCATCATCGTCGGTGAGGTCCGTGGCGGCGAGACCCTCGACATGCTCCAGGCCATGTCCACCGGCCACGACGGCTCGCTCGCCACCGTCCACGCGAACAACGCCGAGGACGCCCTCATGCGTCTGCAGACGCTGAGCTCGATGTCCGAGGTGGAGATCCCGTTCGTGGCGATCCACGACCAGATCAACAGCGCCGTCGACGTGATCGTGCAGCTCACCCGTCACGCCGACGGCTCCCGGCGCATCACCGAGATCGCCGTCGTCGACTCGCACGGCCGCGAGGACTACCGCATCGTCTCCGTCTGCCGCTTCAAGTCCCTTCCGGTCGCCGCCGACGGACGCGTCCACGGCAACTTCGAGTACTACCCGCTGCCCCGCCGGGTCGCCGAACGCCTCTACATGACGAGCGAGGCGATCCCCGCCGCCTTCGGCGTCGCCCAGTCGGAGGACCAGCTGATCATGCGCAGATCCGCCGCCTGAGACCTGAACACCGCTCGCTGTTCCCTGCCCGCCGCCCTGCCCGCCGCCACCGAGAAGGTCCCCGCCCGCCATGGATAATCTCCCGCTCCTGACGATCGGCGTCACGCTGCTCGCCGGCCTGTTCGCCGTCCTCGGCGTGCACACCTACTCCTCGGGCAAGGCACAGCGGCAGATCCTGTTCGACCGCATGTCCCAGACGGGGCAGATCACGATCGGCGGGCGCAACCGGCGGTTCCGCGGGATCGACCGCCGGCTGCGCAGGACCGGCCTCGGCAAGAAGATCGAGCGCAAGATCTCGGCGACGGGCCTGGACCTCACACCCGGCGAGTACGCCGTCTACGTCGTGGCCGCACTGCTGGGCCTCTACTTCGTCGTCGGCTCGATCTTCGCTCCGTTCTTCGGCCTGCTCGCGGCCCTCATCGGGCTCTGGGGCGGCAACGCCTTCCTCAACTACCAGCGGGCCAAGCGCACCGAGGCGTTCATCAACCAGCTGCCGGAACTCACCCGCGTCCTGGCCAACGCCACCCAGGCCGGTCTGGCTCTGCGTACGGCGATCGCCATGGCCGTCGAGGAGCTGGACGACCCGGCGAAGGAGGAGCTGCGCCGCGTCGCCGACCGGCTGTCCGTGGGCCACTCCCTCGACGACGCGCTCAACGAACTCGTCGAGCGGCTGCCCTCCCGCGAACTGACCGTGCTGGTCTCCACCCTCATCCTCTCCAACCGGGCGGGCGGCACGATCGTCTCGTCGCTGCGCAACCTCACGGGGACGCTGGAGGAACGTAAGGAGACCCGGCGCGAGGTCACCACCCTGCTGTCCCAGGTGAAGGTGACGGCCGTCGCGGTGCCAGTCCTCGGTATGGGCTTCCTGCTGATCATCAACGGCATGCGCGCCGGAGCACTCGACGACATGACGACCGCCACGCCGGGCCGGATCGCCGTCCTCATCGCCGCGGGCCTCTACGGCCTGGGCTTCTTCCTGATCAACCGCCTCACCCGCGTACGCATCTGAACCCGACGGCCCCTTCAGGAACGAGGAGAGAGGACACACCATGGACCTTCTGATCGCGGCCGTCTTCGGACTCGCCGTATACGGAGCCTTCCAGGGCATCCGCATGTACCGAGCCGAAGCCAAACTCCCAGGCGACATGGCCCTCGCCCTGGAGGTCGGCGCCACCCGCACCACGGCCACCGGCTCCGCCATCGACCGCATGGGCATGCGGTACGCGCCCCGGGTGCTGCGGATGATGGGCCCCAAGCGGGTCGACAAGGTCCGGCGCAAGCTGGACATGGCGGGTAACCCTGGCGGTATGACGATCGACCGTTACGCGGCACGGCGGGCGGTCTACGGCGGGTTGGGAGCCATTGCGGCTCTGGCCATGCTGATGAACGGGCAGGTGATACTCGCGGCGATGATGGCCGTCTACGGCTTCTTCTGGACCGACGTGATCATCGTGTCGGCCATCAGGCGGCGCAAGGACGACATCGACCGCACCCTTCCGGACTTTCTCGACGTCCTTGCCGTCGTCGTCTCGGCCGGACTCGGCTTCCGCCAGGCACTTGAGCGCGTGACGGAGAAGTACGCGGGTCCCTGGGCCGACGAACTCCGCATCACGCTGCGACAGATGGACATGGGCGTGAGCCGCAGGGACGCCTTCGACCAGCTCCGCAAGCGGAACGAGTCCGAGCAGGTATCGATGTTCGTCTCAGCCCTCCAGCAGGGCGAGGAGCTCGGCGCCCCGATCGTCGACACCCTCATCCAGATCGCCAACGACATGCGCCGCACCGACGCTCAGAACGCCCGCCGCAAGGCATCCAAGGCAGTACCCAAAGCGACGCTGATCGTCACCAGTTTCATGCTGCCCGGGACGATGATCCTGATCGCCGTCGGCTTCTACTACGCGGCCGACGTCAGCATCGGGGATGTCTTCGGGGCCTGAGCGATACGTGTGCGGACCGTACCCACCCGACAGCTGACGAGGAGGTGAAAGGCCGTTGGGCACCCGACAGACCGGACCGGCACTCACCGGCGGACCCGACGCGACCACGGCCGGGAGCACGCCGGGCCACGTACCGGCGCTGCCCATCCAGGTGAACGCGTTGCAGGCCCTTTGCCGTCAGCTGTTCGGCTTCCGCCTCGCGATGACGGCTCTCGCGGCTCCCTTCGCGCTTGCGAGCGTGGAGGACAGACTCGGCAGCTGGTTGGTGGGAGCGGCGGTGCTCGTCACCGTCATGGGTTCGTACGCCCTCATGCGGGACTGGGAACGCTTCGGTCCGATCCTCCTGCGCCATCCCTCCCTGCTCGCGGCGGACATGTTGTTCGGTGCACTCCTGTTGTTCGCCGCCACACCGGGCTCCACCCTCACGTACGTCACGGTCTGCACTCCGTTGCTCGCAGGCCTCGTATACGGCTGGCGTGGCAGCGCGATCTTCGCTGTCCTGCAGACGCTCCTGCTGGCGGCCGCCTATGGGATCAGCGACCAGGTGGAAGCTGACTCCTCGGCGCTCCTCATCGCTGGGCTCTGCATCATGGCCGGGGCGGTCGGCAGTACGCTGCGTGGCCTGCTTCTCCGTTTCGGCGCCGCGTCCCAGGCACTGACGGACACCCGGGCGCGTCTCGCGGTGAACAGCGCGGTGGAGGAGGAGCGGGCCCGCCTTGCCCGCGAGATGCACGACTCCGTCGCCAAGACCCTGCACGGCCTCGCGATGGCCGCCGACGGACTCGCCGGGACGGCCGACCGCATGGACCCGCTCACCGTCAAACACCAGGCGGAACTGGTGGCCCGCGCCGCCCGCCGGGCCGCCGCCGAGTCCCGGGAACTCCTTTCCGATCTCCGGCGGGAGTCCGGTCTGGACGGTGGCGTCGACGTGATGGACGAACTCCGCGCGCGAACAGCCGATTTCGAGCGGCGCCACGGCGTCAAAGCGGTCTTCCGCACGCTCGGTACCGGCCCGGTTCCCCTCATCCCGCACGCCGTGGCCCGACACGCACTCACCATCGCGACCGAGGCCATGGAGAACGCCCAGCGGCACGCCCACCCCACCTATGTGGACGTCTCCGCGGGCCTGGTCCGCGACACCGTGCGGATCAGCGTGTACGACGACGGGGACGGCCTGCCCCCGGGCACCTCACTGGCCGACCTCCGCAAGGCCGGCCACTTCGGACTGGTCGGCATGGTCGAGCGCGCGGCCTCCATCGGAGCCCGCATCCGCATCGGCCGTGGCCATGCCGCACGAGGCACCGAGGTCCGCCTCGACCTGTCGCTCGCGGCGATGGACCTGGCACCACCCGCACCGGCTCTTCCCGCCCCACCACCCGGGTATCTGCCACCGCTCCCGCAGATACCCGGCCAACGCAAGCGCCCTGACACCGACTGACCCAACCGCGGTACCAACAGTCCCCACCCTGAGAGAGGAGGCCGCACCATGCCGGACGAGATCTCCCGTAGTTCCGGAGAACAGTGGACACAGCACCCGCATGTCTCGCAGCACACGTCCTCGCGTCCCAGCCCGCTCAGCTCCCCACCCACCTCCGGTCCCCCCGCACCGACGGCATCCACGGAGTTCCCGGCCTTCCCTGGCCCGAACACGATGCCGGCGTCGGCCCCACTGAGAGTCGTCGTCGCGGACGACAACCCGGTCGTACGCGCGGGGCTGACCGTCCTGCTCCACGGCCGTGACGACATCGACGTGGTCGCGGAGGCGAACGACGGCCGTCAGGCCTACGAGATGGCCGTGCAGCACCGGCCGGACGTCGTCCTGCTGGACGTCCGAATGCCCGGAGTGGACGGCATCTCGGCCCTGCCGCACCTGGTGCGCCTGGCTCCGGTCCTGATGATGACGTACAGCCGCGAGAGCGAGATCGTCCACGAGGCCCTGCGCCTGGGCGCCGGCGGCTATCTGGTGCACGGCGAGTTCACCGCCGACCAGCTGGTGGCGGCCGTCCGGGACACGAAGGAAGGCCGGGCCCACTTCACCCACTCCGCCTCCAGCGCCCTCCGCGAATCGGTACGGGGTGGGGGCGGCGGCCCTGGCCAGGGCGGGCAGCCACTGCCGGAGGGCCTTGGCACGGCGTTCAGCGGCCCGGGCTACCGCCCCGCCGCACCACCGGCCCCGATGTCTGCATCCGCACATGAGGCCCCGGGGCGATCGATGCCCGGTGCGGCACAAAGCCCGCAGGGTAGGGCGGTACAGGGCGAGTTGACCGCGCCACGATTTTCTCAAAGGTCTTCGCTTACGCAACCATCTATGGCACATTCGTCCACAGGGGTTCCCGCGCCTGCGGCCCAGGGAATGATCGCCGAGCTGAGTGAACGGGAGGTGGAAGTGATGGACCTGATCGCGTCGGGCATGACCAATCAGCAGATCGCGGCCACCTGTTTCATCAGCCAGAAGACTGTCAAGAACCACATCAACCGCATCTTCGCCAAGTTGAATGCCGGCAGCCGGGGCGAGGCCATCGCCGTCTGGCACCGCATGTCGTCCGGGGGGTCGACGAGGCATGGCTGACACGACGATGGGCCCGAAGGCCCAACTGGCGGCTTGGGCCCGTAGTTGGGCCCGAAGGCCCATGCGGCTGAGTGCCTCCCCGACGTACGTTTCTCATGTCGAAAGTGAGACCGGCCAGGAGGAAGCCGGAAGCGCGGACGATACGAAAACGTACGCAGCAGCGTCGGCCGATCCCCGGTCGGCCGAACTCGGAGGGGAACACCATGTCGAACATCACCCTGAAGGCCGCCACCACCACGCAGACCTACGTCAACGGCTGGAAGAACACCGCCGTCGAGGCCATGAAGCGGCGGAGCGACAAGGGCCAGGGCGCCATCGAGTACGTGGGTATCACCATCCTGGTGGTGGCGATCGTGATCGCGCTGATCAACACCAACCTGGGCGCTTCCATCGGGGACAAGTTCACCGCCAAGATCAACGAGGTTCTTGGCAGGTGAGCCAGTCGGCTGATTACGAGTCAGGGCAGGCCGCACCGCTGTACATCACAGCGGTGGTGGGCCTGCTCTTTCTTGCGTTGATCTTCTTTGCCTTCGGTGAAGCCGACGTCAGGCGCAACGGGGCCCAGAGCGCGTCGGATGCCGCCGCGCTGGCGGCGGCTCAGGAGTCCCGCAGTCTGGAAGCGGTGGACCTGCGGGCCCATATCCTGGACAGGGCATACCTCACCCTCGTGTTCAACGGGCCGTATCCCGGAACCCACAACGGGTGTGCGAAGGCGTCCTGGTTCGCAGGAAAGAACGACGCCGTGAGCGTCGATTGCCGCATGCTGTTCGACGGCCGCTGGGGGTTCACGGTCGGCGTCAGGTCCAACAAGGGGATGAGCGCGAACCTGGTTCCGGGCACGGAGGGTAAGCGGGCGAAGGCGACGTCGGTGGCTGTTGTCGATCCTCGCTGCAAATTCATCCCGAACCCGGATCTGACGTCGCCGTCGCCCGGTGCGCTCGCCTGTGACAACAAGGTGTGGGTGATCGACCCCAAGGACCTGGCGCTCCTGCCGGAGATGACCGAGCTCTTCACTGTACGTCTGGCCGACTGACCACGATCGAACGCAAAGGAACTGGACCGATGAGTAATCCGCACGTGAGGACCATGCGCCGAGCGGGCGTTGCCGCCTTGATGGTGGCGACGCTCGCCCTGTCGGCGACTGCTTGCGGCAGCGACGATGGTAAGGAGCCGAAGACGGTCGCGTCCAAGGCGTCCACTCCGCCGTCGGAATCCGACAAGGGCAGCAGCGGCGGCGAGGTTGTTCCGGACACCAGCACGGTCCTTGTGACGGTCAAAGGCGACGCCGGCGTTGACATGGTGATCAACTCGGCAAAGCGTGATTCGGGCGGCTTCCTCACGGTCAACGGACAGCTCAAGAACACGAGCAGCGCGTTGTACACGACTCCGCTCAACTGGGGCGGTGCGGAAGAGGCTGTCGCGGCCACCGGCCGATCGCTCGCAGCTATGACACTGGTGGATTCGCAGGAGAAGAAGCGCTATTACGTCCTCCGCGATACGGACAACCGGCCGCTGACGACGAGTGGCTTTGCCCCGAGCATCGAGGCGGGTAAGAGTCTCACGTTCTTCGCGCAGTTCCCCGCTCCGGCGCAGTCGACGAGTCAGGTTGACCTCCAGTTCCCCGGTTTCGCCAACGCCACGATTGAGATCTCGTGATGAGCGCAGCCACCAGTAGTTCTCAGCGGGCTCGAGCCCGGCTGGCGATGACTGTCTTCGCCGGGGCGCTGGCCTTCGGAGTGGGAGCGGCTCCGAACGCCTTCGCCGAAGACAGCCCGTATCCGTCCGCTTCGGCGGAAGCACCGGTCAAGGTCGATCCGAACGATTCAGATCTGAAGCTGCCCGACGGGGCCACGCTCGCCGACCCCAAGGTTCTCGACATCAAGTCCGTCGTGGAAGACCTCGGAGGCGAGGAGCGCCGCGAGGACACCAACGCGGACATCAAGTTCGCGCTCCAGGCCGAAGTGCTCTTCGGCAAGGACAGCGCGAAGCTGAGTGCTGCGGCCAACGGTCGTATCAACGCAATCGCCGAGGAGATCAAGAAGCAGGACGCCAAGAAGGTCCGGGTGTTCGGCTTCACCGACAATCTCGGTTCGTCCGCGCACGGCGACGTCCTCTCCAAGCAGCGTGCCGAAGCCGTGCACGGTGTTCTGCAGAAGGCGCTGACCGGGACCAGCATCACGTTCGAGATCCGTGGCTACGGCGAGCAGTTCCCGATCGCCGGCAACGACAACGAAGAAGGCCGCAAGAAGAACCGCCGGGTGGAGGTCTCCTTCCCCCGCGCGGAGGGCTCGCAGCGCTGATCTCAGCCGGAACAACATCTTGTAGCGTCTCAAATCCAGCTTCATAATCTCACCGCCCGCTTCATATCGACTGCACTTATGAAGCGGGCGGTGAGACAACGCAGGTCAGCGGCCTGCTCGTCCGGCGGCATCTCGGCGAACAGCGAGGAAATGCAGCGGAGCTGAGACGGCCAGTTGCGCGTAGTAGGTGGAACGGGGTACTCTCAGCACACGGCATAGAAGTGCAACGCTGTGACCTGCAGAATTACCATCCGATGCCTTCTCCGCATCGATTAAACGACACCGTGCCGCAGTGTCTACCTCATCTTGTCTGGGGTCTGCTCGACGTCCTTCCCGACACCTTCGACAAGATCCCGGAGACCTTGGACGCCGAGTCCAAGAAGGACATCGTCAGCCGCATCGAGCATGCGATGACCGTGCGTGAGTGGGCGGTACGGACGGCTGCTGATGACGGTTCTGAGGAATAGCCGCGGACCTGAGACACGGGCACCCGGAAACGGGCTGGGCCAGCTCAGAAACCTGCTGGTCAGAGCTGTTCTCTATGACGCGAGCGCGAGATCTTGCACCGATGCCGGGTCTCAAGACTCGCTGGATGCCGCACGGGTTCACTCGAAGGCGTGAGCTGCCCTGATCCCGCTCCCCGAGGTTAACGCTTGCGTTAACTTCGCAGTCGTGGCGTGGCTCAATGGGAAGTGATTCTGGTGGCCGAGGTCGCCGCGTGGTACGACGCACTGGTCGACGAGGACTGGGACAGTGCGGAACAGGTGGAAGATGCGATCGACGTGCTGGCTGCGACCGGGCCGACACTCGGGCGGCCGCTGGTCGACCGGATCAAGGGTGCCGAACAGCACCATATGAAGGAGCTGCGGCCCGGGTCGTCCGGGAGCGGGGAGATCCGCATCCTCTTTGCCTTCGACCCGATTCGTCGCGCGGCGCTTCTCGTGGCTGGGGACAAGGCCGGCGACTGGCAGGGCTGGTACGACGCCAACATCCCGCTGGCCGAGAAACGCTATCAAGGCCATCTCGCCGAACTCGACTCCAGGGAGTACGAATGAGCAGCGTCAGCTGGGAGGAGACCAAGCGCAAGGCGCGGGAGCGTCGTATCGCGGCGGGCCTGCCCGTGCGTACGGCCGAGGAGAAGCAGGCGGCCATGGACCGGCTGGCCGCCGAGGTGCGGGCGTATCAGCTGGCCGAGGTGCGGCGCGACCAGGCTCTTACGCAGCGTGATGTTGCCGTGGTCATGGGGGTTTCGGCGCCGCGCGTTTCCTCGATCGAGCACGGTGAGGTCGACCGTACCGAGGTTGCGACCCTCCGGTCCTACGTGGAGGCGCTCGGCGGCAGGCTCCGGGTCGTCGCCGACTTCGGCGACACCGAGTACACCGTGGCGTGAGCGAAGAGGCTCTCGGCCGCCTGTAGAAGGTGGTCCGCCTTGCCGGGCTCCGTAGCTCCGTATCCGCGGCTGGCAAGGCCTGACTCTCGAGCCACGATCAGCCCACGGTGGATCCGTCGGCACTCCGAGACTGATCTTGAAGATCCGGCCGTGAGACGGAGAACATCGTCCCAGGTCAGCGATTCACGGCTATGTCACGGATCGCGAGATCCTACGACATCACGGCGGCGGCACGTGTGTCGCCGCCGTGATGGTTGGCGTGGTCACGGCAGATCGCAGGCGTACGGGCAGGCGAAGGCTCAAGGCGAAGGCTCCGAGGGCAGCCCTCGCCGGATCGAGGATGTTCAGTCGAGGCAGAACTCGTTGCCTTCGATGTCCTGCATCACGATGCACGACTCGTTGGTGCCATCGGCAAGCAGCGTTCGCACGTGTACCGCGCCGAGCGCACCCAGTCGTGCGCACTCGGCCTGGAGCGTGGCGAGGCGCTCGTCACCCACGAGCCCGGTGCCGGCCCGCACACAGAGATGCACCCGATTCTTGACGACCTTGCCTTCAGGAACGCGCTGGAAGAGCAGCCGCGGGCCCACACCTGAGGGATCAATGCAGGAGAACCACTGCACCTGATGCTCAGGCGGCAACGAGCGATGGTAGTCGTCCCACGTGTCAAACCCCTTCGGCACCGGCGATACGACGTACCCCATCACCTCGCACCAGAAACGAGCGAGGCGCTCTGGTTCTGCGCAGTCAAAGGTGACTTGGAACTGCTTGATCGATGACATCGGCGCACCATAACAGGGGGTGAACCGAACGACTCCTCCAGAGCGAGGACCGGAACGGCGCCCACCCCGACCCGGGTGCACACGCGCAACCCAGCTGTCGGGTTCGGCCGGCG
Organism: Streptomyces finlayi; assembly: GCF_014216315.1. NCBI lineage: Bacteria > Bacillati > Actinomycetota > Actinomycetes > Kitasatosporales > Streptomycetaceae > Streptomyces > Streptomyces finlayi. Next base: position 2,683,046 of record NZ_CP045702.1, on the reverse strand, counting down.
TGCCACCTGCCGCCCGTCCTGATCCTTCAGCGGCGGTTCGGTTGCAGGCGCTCGATGCGGTCGAGGTCGCCGGTGAGCAGGTCGCGGTGACTGATGGTGAAGTCTCCGTTGGGCAGAGTCTGCCCGCGGCCGTAGTGCCGGCCGACGACGGCGGTGGGGAGGAAGTCGCGCAGTCGGTGGCGCATGTCCCCGGGGTGCACGACGGGTGCGCCCCAGCCGGAGGGGGCTTGGTCGGTGGAGAACAGGACCCAGTGGTCCACGGGCACGGTGGCGTCGAGGTCCGGCGCCCTACCCGTATGGCTGTCCAGGGCCGGCACGGTCAGCCGGTCGGGGTCGAGGGGCGGGTACCACAGCAGCAGGGGCTTGGCGCGTTGCGCGTCGGCGTTGTCGAAGCAGCACACGACGATGGTGTGGTCGGGGAAATGGTCGGCGTAGAAGTGCAGGAGATCCGGGTCGAGACCGGGGCGCCGGTGCGGCGGCACCTGCCACAGCGCGGCGGGGATCGCGGTGGGGTCGTCAGCCAGGAGCACCGTGTAGACGTCATGGTCGAAGACCTGGACGGGCTGCGGTTCCGCGCTCATCCACGCAATGCCGTCGTCTGCGGCGGCGACGTCTTCCACGGCGGCGACCATGCGGTGCAGGATGTCGCCGGCGCGCCCGACGGAGAGGAAGTGCCGGGGTGTGAGCTGCCTGGTGGGCAGGTGCAGCAGCATGGCATTCGGGCCGTCCGCCAAGTTGACGGCCGTGTTCTGGTATCCCAGGACGTGGACGAGGCCGTGCACGCGGTGGTGCTGACGCCCGCAGTAGACGATCGTGCCGGAGAACGCGGCCTCACCTGTCGAGATGCACATGGCGGCAAGGTACCTCCCGGGTCCGGCGGACGCCGGGGGAGCCCCGGCCTGGCCTGCTGAGGACCGCTACCGCCGATGGACGGCCCAGCGGGGCCCGGCCCGGACCGGTACTCGTCGTCGTGGGGGCCGCTGGGCGAATCCCAGGGCGGCCAAGACCACGAGTTGCTGCGACCCGGCACCGTGACCAGGCCGCGGTGCCGGGCGCTTGCAGTCACAGGAGGTGGTCGGCCTTGCCGGCCTTTATGTCGCGGATCATCTGCTGAAGTGCCTCGCGGGTGTCGGTGAGGTAGAAGTCCTCTTCGCCCCGAACGGCGATGAAGCCGTTGCCCGCATCGTCCGTTCCGAGCCTGAAGCAGTTATTGCCCTCCCCGCAGTACGGCTCTTCCCAGTTGATCTCGGCCATAGCGGACTCCTCAGAGTTGAAGTGAGATGGTGCGAATGAAGTCTCGCGACTCCGTGGAGGGGAGCGAGGCCTCCTCCATCCAATCCAAGTGCGCCCGGTACTTGGTGAGGTGCGCGTGGGCGTGCATGAACTCAGGGCCGTGGGCGGAGTCGAGCTGCACTGTGTCCAGCTGGGGCACCACGCCGTGGGCGTAGAGGAGTGCGTGTCCGGCACCGGGGAAGGCCCCGCGGTCGATGGGAATGACCCGGATCTCGATGTGCTCGTGCTCGGACATCTCGCACAGATGAATCAACTGCTCCTGAGTGACCTTCCGACCGCCGAACTGCATGCGCAGAGCGGCTTCGTGGACGTACCCCACGTACTCGGTCGGGGTTTCCCGTTCGAGCACCTGTTGTCTCTCCATCCGGTGGGCCACCCGCAGCTCGATCTCCAGGCGTGACAGAGCGGGCAGCACGGCGCCGAACACCGCCCGGGCATAGCCGTCGGTGTGAAGCAGGCCGGGGAGGTGCACGGTCTGTGCGGTACGGATGCGCATCGCGTGCCATTCGAGTTCGGCGATGTCCAGAAGCCCAGGCGGGAGGGAGCCCCGATACTGCTCCCACCACCCGCGCTCACGCTGTTCGGCCATTGCCGCGAGCGCTTCGACGTAATGGCTGTCGGCGCAGGCGAAATTGCAGGCGAGGGTGCGGACGCGATCGGCGGCAACAGGCCGCACGCCGACCTCCATGTTGGAAATCTTCGTTCGGTCGACGCCCAGCAGGCCGGCCGCGTACGACGTCGTGGCCTCGGCGGCGAGGCGCATCTTCCGCAGTTCGGCGCCGAGCCGCTTCTGGCGCTCTGTCGGAGTTGAACTGCTCGGCATGGGTCTCTTCTTTCACCGGCGGATGGGCACAGTCTGCCGCCGGATAGGACCTCCAGTCCAGCAGGGGGAGGTAATTGCCTCCCATCCTGTGACACGAGTGCCAGCAGTGGGCTACATTCAGTGACGCACCGCTCACGCTCGGATGGGTCGGAAGTGCATCACGCGGTCCTGCCCGCACTCTCCTGCCCTGGGAGAGGCCGGCCCGCGTCAGGGAGACAGGCCACTACTCATCCGGTAGGACGCGAGCACCTCGTGCGCTCCGACGCGAAAGAGAACCCCTCCAACAGACCCTCCTTCCAAGGGGAATCCGTCATGTCTCCATCTCCGCGCGCCGCACTCTGTCCCGTACCCGAGGAGCCCGCACCCGGCCCGAACCCGCACCCCGCCCCGTACCCCAAGCGCCGTTCCGGCAACAGGCTGGCCCTCAGCCTCACCCTGCCCGGAGACCCCCGCAGTGCGGCCATCGCACGCGCCGTGGTCACCGCCGCCCTCCACGCGCACGGGCTCGCCTCCTACACCTGGCCCGCCGCTCAGATTGCGTCAGAACTGGTAGCGGTCAACGCAACGCTCACTCCGCAAAGGGACCTCTACCTCTCCCTCCGGCACCGCGAAGACGCACTGCGCCTGCTCGTCTGGGACCAGCACCCCGACCACGCGGGCCCGGGCGCAACCGAGCTGTGCGCGCAGCGGCGCCGCAGGGCGCTGTGGCTACTGGCCGCCGTCGTCGACGACTGGGGTGGTGAGTGGGGGGTGTGCAGGGCGTCGGCCCCGCACTGCGGGTACAAGTCCTGGGTCGTCATGCCCCGTTGAGTGCTGATGAGTGCTGACGTACTGACGTTACTGAAGGTGTGCCGTCGGAGACAGGGGGTCCGGGCGGGCCAAGGTCTCGGCCAACGGCAGGCCGTGCCTCGTGGCAATGATCTGCCGCACCCGCAGTTCGGCGCGGGTGCGGGGACGGTACTTGGGCTCGCTGCCGCACCCGCAGGCCGACCGGCCTTCGTAGCGCAGCCCTTCGCCCAGGACCGCAGCGACCACAGACCATCCGCGGAGATCGCGCCTGGGCGGCCGAGCGAAGTCGCGTCCAGCGCAGACGAGGGGCACGGTGCAGTTCGGGCACGGACGACTCCGCTGTGTATCCCCGTGCTGCTTGAAGCTGACGCGACACGACAGGCACACGTAGTGCAGCTTGTAGCCATGCATGGCGTAGAAGCACATGGGGTGACCGTACCGGGCGGGACGTCGAGCGGTGCAGGTTGGACTCGTGCTCTCTCCCCGACTGCAATGGTGCGACCCCGGCCCATTCCCCGGGACAACGTGCGGGAACCGGTGACCCCGATCGTCTGTGATCCCGGCTTCCACGAGCCGGGGGATGACGACGACTGCTCACGGTTCACGTACTTCTGCCAGACGCACGACCGTGTCCACTGGCACGAGTACTGCGGGGAAGGCGCGCATCTCATCGTCCTTCACTGCCAAGGGCACGGGCCGGAGAGCGTGTGGCCGCAGCCGCTCATGCTGATGCTCCCCGAAGGGTTCGACCCCCCATTGAGCGAAGCGCAACCGGCCTGGGTGCGGGCGGAGAACGACGCTCAGCAGGAGATGTTTCGGAGTTCCCTTCCGGTGCGCCGGTGAAGGCTGCGCTCTGCGGCCGCATGCCACCAGCCTGGTGGAGACGCACCGGTGACTCCCGCGGTGGGCTGGTCGGGGTGCAGACCGAGCCGCCGAAGCGCGTCGTCCTGGACGCGGATGTCGAACCAGCCGTGCCAGTGGCCGCCGGGACCGCTACCGCAGGCCAGATCCCACTGGATCTCATCAGAGCCGAAGGGCATCCAGTCGATGCCGCGGTCACGCAGTCAAGCGCGTACGGCCGCCATCGGCCGTGGGCAGCCCGGCAGGTTCTCAAAGGCGGCGACAGTGATCCACTCGGTGTTCGGTGTCTCCGTGGCGTCCATCCCTTGATCTTCGCAGGGAATCCCGGCCTTCAGGCCGGGCGGGAATGCGATCCTCGGGCCGAAGGCGCGGAGCGCCGGAGGTCCCTGCGTCTCAGTTCCAACGGTCAGGCCGGTCGCTTCTGGTTCTCGATGTAGTCCTTGACGATGCTCAGTGGCGCCCCGCCACAGGACCCGACGAAGTATGAGGGCGCCCAGAAGACCGACCCCATGCCGATGCGGTTGATGCGACCGGTGTACTCCGCCCGCAGGTATCGGGAACTTACGCCCTTCAAGCTGTTCACCAGCTTGGACAGGGCGATCTTCGGCGGGTAGTGGATCAGCAGGTGCACGTGGTCGCCCTCGCCGTTGAACTCCTTCATCTCTGCCTCGAACTTCTCGCACACATCCCGCATGACCTCCTCACAGCGGGTCAGCATGTCGTCATCGAATACCTCGCGCCGGTACTTGGTGACGAACACCAAGTGAGCATGGAGGTTGTGGATAACATGATTCCCTCGACGGACATCAAGGTCTGGTTCCCAGCGTGGTGACATCCGCCAAGTGTATTGTGTTCAGCGAACCGATGCGGAAAAGAGGGTGGGCCGGGTGATCCGTGCGTACAAGTTCCTCATGCGGCCCACCGTCGGCCAGGCGATCGCGCTGGGCGAGATGCTGCGGGATCACTGCTCCCTGTACAACGGGGCGTTACAGGAACGCCGCGACGCATACCGGCACACTTCGAAGACGAGCATCAAGTACGGGCAGCAGTCCGCCCAGCTCAAGGACATCCGGACGTTCGACCCGGACCGTCACGGCCGGTGGTCGTTCTCCTCGCAGCAGAGCACCTTGCGCCGGCTGGACAAGGCGTTCGCCGCCTTCTTCCGCCGCATCAAGTCCGGGGAGACGCCCGGCTACCCGCGCTTTCGCGGGGCGAACTGGTTCGACACGGTGGACTTCCCCAGGGACGGCGACGGCTGCCGCTGGGACTCCACCCCGAACGACCCCGTCACCCGCGTCCGCCTGCAAGGAGTCGGACACGTCAAGGTCAACCAGCACCGGCCGGTGGCCGGCAAGGTCAAGACCGTCAGCGTCAAGCGCCAGGGCCGCAAGTGGTTCGTCGTCCTGACCGCCGAACAGACCGCACCGAAACCGCTGCCCGCAACGGGCAGCGTGGTCGGCATCGACCTGGGCATAGCCAACTTCCTCGCTGACTCCAACGGTGGGTTCGTACCAAACCCGCGCCACGGCCGGACCGCCGCCGCGAAGCTCGATGCCGCCCAGCAGGCCCTGGGCCGGTTCCCCCGCGTGCGCCGCAACAAGCGCTCCGCCAACCACCGACGGGCGGTGGAGAAGGTCGCCGAGCTGCACGGCAAGACGCGCCGTCAGCGCCTGGACCACGCGCACAAGACGGCTCTTGCCCTCGTGCGGGAACACGACGTCATCGCGCATGAAGACCTCAAGATCCGCAACATGGCCAAGGCCCCCGCGCCGAAGCCGGACCCGGCCACTCCAGGCAGTTTCCTTCCCAACGGGGCCGCCTCGAAAGCCGGACTCAACCGATCGGTCAACGATGCCGGATGGGGGGTGTTCCTGACGATCCTGCACGCCAAGGCTGAAAGTGCCGGACGGGACGTGATCGCCGTGGACCCCCGCAACACCTCCCGGCGGTGCCCCGAATGCGGGCACACCGCCAAGGAGAACCGGCTCACCCAGGAGAAGTTCCACTGCGTCGTCTGCGGCCACACCGCGCACGCCGACACGGTGGGCGCCCTGAACGTTCTACGGGCCGGGCTGGTCCGTCGCGAAGCCCAACCGGCATAGCGAGAAGCCCCCTCGCCCACGAGGGGGAGGAGTCACGGAACTCGCCGAGCAGTACGCGCGGCGGGGTATGGCAGCGGAGTACGCCGTGTGGGCGCTGCGCAACACCGCCGAGGTCCCGGAGAGCCGCCAGGCGCTGGCCCGGCTGGCCGTGGACGAGGCGCTGCCTCCCGAGGTGCGCGAGCTGGCGGTGCGATGGGCCGACGCGGCGGTCGCAGACCCACGCCCATAGGACGGGCCCCGCTTTGGGCCCTGGGGCCCATGCATCGGACGGCGCCTCGTGGTCGGATGGCGGCAGTGGCTGAACTGCCGCTGAATGCCGACCGGTTGGGGGTCCGTCGTGGCCGGCACAGGGGGATTCGCAGTTCCGGGTGGAGCGGGCGTGGGCGCAGGCGTGGGCGCGGGCGCGGGCATCAGGCCCGCCGGTGGCCGACAGTCCCTGCCTCGGCCGTTGTACGTGGTGCTGTTCCTCGTGCGGGCGCTGTTCGTGGTCACGGCGGTCGGCGGCATCGGCGTCCTGATGGCCGCTTCGTCGGTCGACGCCGTGGACGGCCAGTTGCTCGGGCTGCTGCTGTACGCCGCGCTGCCGGGCGTGGCCGGGTTCGTACTGTCGCTCTACGTGCGGACCGGTGGCCCCTGGGTCCGGCGCGGGCTCCTCGCCGTACACGTGTGGTTCGTCCTCGGTGCGCTGGCGACTCTGGGTGGATCCGGCAGCGGGCGGGGTCTCACGCAGCTGGTGATACCCGTCGTCGTGCTGGTTCTGCTGTTCCGGGGCGGTTCGCGCGCCTGGTTCGACCTGCGGCTCGAGCAGCGGGCGGAACGGCGGCCGTTCAGCTTCGCACGGATGATCAAGTGGCGCCGGGACGGCGGCCAGGCGACGGCGGAGTACGTGGGCCTGGTGCTGGTCGTCGTGGCGATCGTCATCGGGCTGATCGCCCTCGGGATCGGCGGCCAGGTGGCCGGTGGATTCCGCAGCGCGATCTGCGAGGTCACCGGTAGCGCGTGCCCGGCACCTGACGACGGCGGCGTGGTGGCCGGCGACGGGGGAGAGACCGGTGGGGCGGACACCGGCGGTGGTACGGATCAGGGCGGGGCGACCGTCACCGGAGGTACCGGCACGGAGGGCTCGGCGACGACCGGGGGGTCGGGTGCGGGCGGTGCCGCCTCCACCGGGTCGACCACCGGCGGCGCGGACTCCGGCGGCGGTGACGTCTCCGGCGGGTCCGGGGAGGCATCCGGTTCCGGTGAGTCCTCCACCGGGGCCACCGGGGCCACCGGGGCCACCGGGTCCACCGGGTCCACCGGGTCTACGGGCTCCACCGGCTCTTCCGGTGGCGACAACGCCATCCAGGTCGACGACGGCGGCGACGACGTGGACGCCTCCGAAGAGGCGGACGGCGGCAGCGCCGGCGATGACGGGGACGGTGGCGACGAGGAGGACGGCGGCGACGAGGAGAGCTGCACGTCCGGTGTCGGAGCGTTCTTCTCCTGCGCCGCGGACCAGACGGGTGGCTTCTTCAAGGGCGTCGCCGCCGACGGCTTCTGGGGTGACGTCACCGGCACCGTGGACACGATCCTGCACCCCATCAAGGCATGGGAAGGCATCAAGGAGTACGGCGGGACCCTCGGCGACCAATGGACCGATGACTCGAAGGACGCATCCGGCAAGTGGTCCAAGGGCGACTACCTCGGGGCGGTCTGGGACTGGACCAAGGCATCCGGCAGCACGGGCGTGACGGTCCTGGACGACGTGTTCATCGGCGACGAAGTCCGGGACATGTGGAAGAACGGCGACGAGGGCCAGGCGATCGGCACCGGCCTCTGGAACATCGGGTCGCTCTTCATCCCCGGATACGGTGAAGCCAAGCTCATCGGCAAGTTCGGAAAGCTGGGCAAGCTCGGGAAACTCGGCAAGCTGGGTGAGTTCACGCAGGCCGCCACCGACGCCGCAGGCAGGGCGAAGAAGGCCGCCAAGGACGGAGACGTGGACGGCGCGCAGGCCGCCGCCGACGAAGCCCAGAAACACGCGGACGACGCGGCGGAAGAGGCCGGGCTCACCGGCTGCACCGTCGGCCTCGGTGGCAAGCCTCGTATTCCGTACGACGACGGCGGCGGCAGTGCCGGCCTGGGAGTGGCCGGTCCCGGCAAGGGCACGCTCGCGGCGGCCTCCACGCGCGTCCCGGTCGGGCTGCTCACCGAGGACTGCGGCGATGTCGACCCCGAGAAAAAAGCCGCGGCCGAGGAGGCGCAGAAGCAGGCCGACGAGGCGAAGAAGGCAGCCGCAGCGGCCAAGCGGAAGGCCGGTCTGGAGCGGGCCCGGAACGAGCCGAAGCCCGCCTGGTACAAGGACCTCACGAACCCGCGGGCCGGCACCAGGGACGGTAGTGACGGCAAGTGGACGTCGGTGAAGCCCGGTAACTGGAGCTACGCGAGTGAGATGGGCGCCCGGTACCAGGAGCAGATCTCGAACGTGGGCCGAGGCAAGGAGTACCGGGTCGAGCTCGACAAGCTGACCGGGAAGGCGGTCGACTTCGACGGCTGGGACTCGTCGCGGGGGACCTACCTGGAGGCGAAGTACGGCTACACGGGCAAGGACTTCTACAACGCCGAGACCGGGGAACTCACCCCCTCCATCGCGGACCGGTGGGCTCAGCAGGCGACGCGGCAGCTGGACGCGGCACGAGGGAAGCCGGTCGAATGGCATCTGTCCGATCCGAAGGTCGCCGAGGCGGCGCGGGTCATGTTCGAGGACAGGGGCATCGACGTTAAGGTGATTTCCACGCCAGGAGATGTCATCGGCTGAACGCAGAACACCGATCGACCACACGGTGGGAACGCACCGCCGAAGCCCGGGGAGAGTGTCGTGCTGGATGTCGTCGTCAATGGTTTCTGGGGCACTCGGGAAGAGAGCCCGCAGTCGATCGCCGAGCGGTGGTGCACCACGCTCGCAGAGCTGGAGCGGATCGACGCCGGATCTTTCCATGACTGGCACGAGGCAGGGGACGGGACCCCCTCCGATCCTCTGCTGATCCCTGCGGTTCCGGCGCTGACCGAGTACATCGAGCGGCAGAGCACCGGGCCTGACCTGGATGTGGTGGGTTACGGGACGTCTCTGTGGGCGCACAATCGCGACCGCGCGAAGGTGAGCTCGGCCGTCCACGCGGGTGGCTCCTCGCCGTACGTCACCAACTCGGCCGTACTGTCCTTCCGTTCGGGCGTGGTGGACGAGACCGCGGAGGTGATCCGGCGTGCCCCGGAGATTCTGCGGGTCGTCGCGCAGGCGTGGGACATCGATTTCGGGCAGGTCTACAACAGGTCCCAGTACCGAGCCGTGTCGGCCCACTTCGACCTGGCGAACTCCGCTCCCCGCTGCGGCCGGGCCGTCCACCTCTCCGCCCGCCGTGCGGGAATCGCGCCCGACGGACTGCCGGGGACGTACACCCGCACCGCGGACGGTGGTCTGATCATCGACCTCACACGGGGCGGTACCGAGTCCCCGTCGGACGAGACGGTCATCGAGGTCAACAGGGAACTGCGCTCGGCGGGGGCGCTGGAGCCGTTGGCCGTCCCGTTCGACCGGCCCACGTGGTGACGGATCCCCTGGAGTTCAAGGCCGCCGTGGACGGGAACGTCGCGGCGGTCGAGGCGCTGCGGGCGGGCCCGTACACCCCTCCGTGGCCGGGCTGCGCGGACCCTCGTCACTCGGCCTCGGGCGAGGACTTCGCCGTGGTCGTCCTGCGGGTCAGCCGGGACTTCCACGGCCCCCACGAGGACGACGAGGGCGACGAGGGCGACGACGGGTCGGTACGGGACGCGACGCGCGAGGAGTTCGAGACCGAACTGTGGGGTGTGGTGCTCGCTCTGCGGAAACGCTGGGGGCCGTACGCCACCGTGTCGCCAGCTCCGACGTATGTGCGGCGGGACCAGGAGGGGCGGGCCCTGCCACCGCTCTTCGAGGCGCTCTGGGAGCTCGGGTTCGACGACCTGTACGTCTGGGAGGCCGACGCGCGCAGTGTCGCGGTCGGCCTCGCACAGGCGCACCGGGAGGAGCCGTTCAGGCTCTTCGCCGCGGTGACGGGGGCGGCCGGAGGATTCGACGTCACCGCCCGCACCGACACCGCCGATGCCGCCCACACCGCCCGCACACACACCACCCACACCACCCGCACCGACGCCACGGGGCCGGAGGCGTGATCGGCCTCCGGCTCCGCGGCCGGTGAGGTGGTGTCGTTCGGGTCGGGCGTGGTCCTCAGCTCGTGCCGGAAGCCGGGATGAGGCCGAATCCGAGACCGGCGACCAACGTGCCGGCGAGAAGAGCTGACAGGTGTCTGCGCATGGTGTCCTCGCGGTGGGGGGTCAGGTGAGGGGCAGGTGGGGAGTCAACTGACAGTGATCTTGTCGACGTTCGGTAAGCCGGTTCCGGAGTAGCCGGAGTGGTCGGACTCGACGAGGCCCCGCGAGACGAAGGCGTCCTCGGCCTGGTAGTCGGCTGCGGCGGGGCCGTCGACCAGTTGGTAGCCGCGCATGTTCCGCAGCAGCAGGTAGCAGTCCTGCAGCGAACCGGACGTGTCGCCGAGCGAGCGGTAGATACCCCACTTGGGCCGCACCCGCTCCAGGAGGAACGTGTCGACACCCGTCCTGCTCGCGTCGAGGAGTGTGACGCCGTCCTTGCGGAGGATCCAGCGCACGCTGCCGGCGGTGCCGTCGCCGATCTTCATCTGGAAGTCGACGTCGACCCAGGAGTCGTGCAGCGGGGCGAGGTCGGTGCGGCCGACGAGGACGTTCGACTCGAACAGCTTCAGTTCGATGGTCTGCACCCCGTTCACCCGGCGCAGCGACATCACGGTGATGGGTGAGGTGCCGGTGCCGGGCTGCTTGGTCTGCATGATGTGCGTGAAGGACGTGGTCGCCTTCAGTGAGCCGGGAATGTACATCTGGTACGTCGTGCGCCACGTCTCGCCCGGCAGCCAGTTCAGATACGAACTGCTGGACGTGCGCATGCCGGTCACTTCCTGGCGCTGACGGTCCGTGGAGGTGTCCCGGTCGGCCGTGTGCATGTTGAACCGGAAGGTGTCGCTCACGGGGTAGATGTGCGGCCGGCCCGCCGAGTGGGAGTCGGCCCGGTCGTCCTCAAGGGTCTCGAACGCGCCGAGACCCACGGCTGCCGGAGAGGGTGCCCAGCGCAACGTCCAGGAACCGGCGAGCGGTTGGGCCGCCGCGGTCGCGGCCGGCAACCGGAGCGAGGCGGGCAGCGCGGCTGCGGCCAGACCGCCGACCGCCGCGCCGAGAAGACCGCGGCGGGAGGTTCTGCAGGGGTGGCTGTCGGAGTGGGTGGGGGACATCAGAGATCTCCTCGCTGTGTGAGGCGGGCTGATGTGCTGCTGGTGGGAGGGGCGCATCCCTGAGGGGCGCACATCCTTTGGGGGGTGTGCGCCCCTGAGTAACTGTTAGGAAAGTTTCCTTACGGTGTGCTGGGAGAGTAGGGCTCTGACGGTGCGCGGTCAAGAGCGCGCGCGGGAGCCCCCTGTTCGGGCGGCGGAGTCCGTCTGCGGAGTCTGTGCGGCGACATGGAGCTGGCCGAACGGTACGCCCAGCGCGGCATGGCCGCCGAGCAGGCCGTGTGGGCACTGGGCCACACGGCCGAGATCCCGCAGAGCCGTGAGGCCCTGGCCCGGCTGGCCGCGGACGAGGCGCTGCCACCCGAAATCCGTGAACCGGCCACGCAGCAGATCACCTGAACCGAGACGGGGTACGCGCACGTGGCGTGGGCGGAACCGGTGGACGCGAGCGCCGGGGAGCCTGCGGTGCAGGCGCCCCGGCACGGGTCGGAGGTGGTGGTCGGCGGTAGTGGTCAGCGGCGGACCTGGTAGGCGCGGGTCACGGTCTGCTCGACGGTGTTGCCGTCCGCGTCGGTGGCCTGGACGCGCAGCGACACGAAGCCCGCCTTCGCGGGGTTGCCGATCGTGCCGTCGAGGTCGCCGTCGAGGCGGACCTGCCGCCAGGTGGCGCCGTCGTCGTACGAGGTCCACAGCTTCGCCCCGGCGAGCTTCAGGCCGTTCAGGCCCTTGGGGTAGCGCACGCCCAGTCCGATGCGGGTGGTGGAGTGCGGCCGGGCGCTGTTGGCCCGGTCGACGTCGAGCCGGTAGTCGACCGACAGGACGGGGAGCAGGGGCATTCCCTCCTTCCGCTCGGAGTGGAAGGACCAGTCGGTGCGCACCTTGGTGGAGGTCGTCCAGCCGGGGGCGTACCGCTGCACGTCGGTGACCACGCGGTACTCGGCGCGCTGTGCCGCCATCGGGAAGGCGACGGGTGCCGAACGGGCGCTGCCGAGGAGCGTGCCGTCCCGGTAGACAGTGGACAGCGCCTTGTCGGTGCCGGATTCGGCGGAGAAGTACTGGTCCGCCGCGGTGTCGAGCAGACCGGCCGACGAGATGACACCGACGTCGCCCAGCCGGACGGCCGAGTTGGGCTGTGCGTCCGGCAGGGCGGTGCGGACCACGGCCTTGTTCCAGTCGCGGTGCACGCGCTGTCCGGCCTTGAGCGTCGAGGTGTTCGTCATCTTCCAGGAGCCGTCCGCCGTCCACACGGGGCCTGCCTTCACCGCTTCCCAGGTGGGCACGTCCGAGGAGACGTACTCGGTCCGGGAGCGCGGCAGGACCACACGGTCGAAGGCGAAGTACGCCGTCGGCTGCATCGGCGAGCGCGTCAGCCGGGCGTATCCGCCTTCGGTGTCCGGCGTTACGGCCGCGCCTGACGAAGAAGCGACATGTCCGCTCGCCGCCACTTTGTGCGTCTCGGAGTCGGATGGGCGTCGTGCGTGATAGTGCGGCCATCGTCCCGGTGTGCGGGTGTGGTTGGATCACGCTGTGTCCGGTGGGTGGTACATCGGTTGGGGTGGGTGGGGGGCGTCGTGAGAGGCGGACACATGCTGGAAGCCGCGGGAATCGGGGCGGGGGAGGAGCGGGTGTACCGCTTCCTCGTAGGGGTGCGTGAGGCTGATGCCGCAGTGATCGCGGAGCAGCTGGGGCTCGAAGTGACGCAGGCCCACCGGGTGTTGGCCTCCCTCCATGACAAGGGTCTGGTGGGGCGGCTGGCCGCTTCGCCGACGGGGGGCGCGGTCCGCTATGTGCCGGTGGCGCCCGATGCGGCGCTGCGGCCGCTGCTGCTGCGTGGGCATGAGGCGCTGGAGTCGGCGCGGCGGGGGGTGGAGCAGCTCACCGAGGAGTACCGGGCCGGGGGGCGGCGGCATGACGCGGGGCAGCTCGTCGAGGTGATCACGGGGGCGAGTGTGATCCGGCAGCGGCTGCGTCATATGGCGTACGGGGCGCATGAGATGCGGTGGTTGTGCAAGGCCGGCCATGTGGCCATGCCGGCGGAGGACAACGACGAGGAGTGGGAGCTGCTCGCCCGTGGGGTGCGGTACGAGGCGATCTACGAGCGCGCGCTGCTGGAGGAGCCCGGCATGGTCGATAACGTTGCCCGGAGCATCTGTGCGGGTGAGCAGGCGCGGGCTACCGGGACGCTGCCGGTGCGGTTGGTGATCGCGGACGGTTCGATGGCCATCTGTCCGCTGATGCAGGGCGGTTCGGGGGATGCGCTGGGTGAGCCGACAGCCGCGGTGGTGCGGGGCAGCAGTCTGCTCGACGCGCTGATCGCGCTGTTCGAGAGCCAGTGGGCGGCGGCGTCGCCGCTGCACGTCACGGACTCCGGTGAGCTGGCCGACTTCGGCGGCAGTCCGCGGCCCGGTGCGAACGTCGCCGACGACGAGCGGTATCTGCTGTCCCTGGTCGTCGCCGGGGTCGCGGACAAGGCGATCGCCTCGCAGCTAGTGCTACTCCGCGTTAGTTCGTGGAGGGGTGTTGATCAGGCTGGCTGGTCGCCGAGGTAGAGGTAGCAGGCGCAGTCCAGGCAGTCCTCGGGGCTGCCGAAGGGCAGGCCGGTGGGCAGGATGTTGTCCTGGTAGGTGTTGCGGCTGGCCAGGTAGAGGGCGAAGCCCCAGGTGTGCAGGACTCCGGTGAAGCGCAGGCGACACAGGGGGATCTGCTCGCCGTCCTCCAACTCGCCGCTCACGTAAGCGAATCCGGTGCGGAAGCGGACCTCGACGCGGGCCAGTTGCGGCCAGCGGTCCTTGGCTCGGGCGTTCAGACGAACGCGCAGGTGGTGCTGCATCGAGTCGGGTGGGTTCTTCGGCACGGACCCCATCCTGCCCGGTCCGCAGGCTAGCCGCCATGATCATCGATCATGAACGTACGCAGGCATCCGGGCGGAGCGGTCGCGGCGGTGGCCGTCACCTTGGACGAGACCACGCACAAGGCCCTGGAGCAGTTGACGGCATCAGCGAAAGCCCAGGTCCGCGACGTTCTGCGGGCCAGGATCGTGCTCGCGGCCGCCGGCGGCCAGACCAACGCGGAGATAGCACGCGAGCTAAACGTCGCCATCAACACGGTGCGCAAGTGGCGCGGCCGCTTCGCCGAGCGCGGGCCGGACGGCCTGAAGGACACCGGGCGCCCGGGCCGGCCCAAGGTGTACGACGACCGGGTACGTGTGGCGATCGTGGCCGCCGCGACCAGCGAACCACCGCACCCGGCGGCCACCTGGACCCATCGGGCAATCGCCGAGCGGGTCGCCAGCACCGTCTTCGCAGCCGTCTCGCCCTCCCACATCGGGCGGATACTGGCGGACCTGGACCTCAAGCCGCACAAGGTCCGCAGCTGGCTCACCCGCCGCGACACCCCCGACTTCTGGCAACGCGCCGAGCACATCTGCGACCTCTACCGCAACCCGCCCCAGGACGCGGTGCTGCTGTCGATCGACGAGAAGACCGCGATCGCCGCCCGCTCCCGCAAACATCCCGGCCGCCCCACCACCCCAGGCCAGGCAGCCCGCCAGGAGTTCGAGTACGTCCGCCACGGCACCGCCTCCCTGGTTGCCGCACTCGACGTGCGCACCGGCGAGGTCCTCACCGAGGTGATCGCCCGCAACAACGCGGCGACCTTCACCGAATTCCTCGACCGGATCAACGCGCTCATCCCCGACAGCACGGACATCCACGTGGTGCTGGACAACGGTTCTTCGCACACCGCCAAGCACACCAAGGCATGGTTCAAGGCCCATCCACGCTGGACAGCGCACTTCACCCCGCCCCACGCCTCGTGGCTCAACCAGGTCGAGCTGGTCTTCTCCGCCCTGACCCGCAGCGTCCTGCGGCACGGCGACTTCGCCGGCCGCGATGACCTCATCGACAAACTGGACAGCTACATCATCAACCGAAACAAAACCGCGAAGCCCTTCCGCTGGACCTACGACGGCACCCCACTCAAGGAAGCAGCCTGACAACACCCCTCCACGAACTAACGCGGAGCAGCACTAGAACTTGCTGATCTCCCAGAAGCGGAAGACCGTCGAGGCGTCCAGGGTCCACTGGAGGCCGGAGACGTTCTCGTACGCCGCCGCGTACTGCTTCCCCTGCCACAGAGGCAGGATCGGCAGGTCCTCGGCCACGTCCTGCTGGAGCTCGTCGAAGACTCGCTCGGTGGCGGCGCGTTCGGCCAGGGCGGCGGTGGCGGGGAGGATCCGGCCGGTGATGTCGTCGTTCACGTAGCCGTTCTGCAGGACGTTGTCCTTTCCGAAGAACGGCTGGGTGAAGTTGTCCGGGTCGGGGTAGTCCGGGACCCAGCCCTTCACGTAGACGCCGAGCTCACCGGCCGCGACCTGGTCCTCGTACTCGTCGAAAGGCAGCGACGTGACCTTCGCGTCGAAGAGCCCGCTCGCGTTGAGCTGCTCGGCGATAGCACGGAACGCGTTGTCGGTGGAGGGGCCGTAGCGACTCGGCGTGGACCACAGGGTGAGCTTCACCTTGCCGGTGATGTTCGCGGCACGCAGCGCCTGCTCGGCCTTCTCCGGCTGCGGGGTCCCGCCGTACATGTCGAAGAACGCGGTGTTGTGGGCCGTGATGCCGGCCGGGATGATCGAGTACAGCGGGGAGGCCGTGGAGTGGTAGACCTCGCTGACGAGGGCGTCACGGTCCACCAGGTACGCGATGGCCCTGCGCACGGGGAGCTTTCCGACCACCGGGTCCTTCATGTTGAAGACCAGGTGCTGGACCTCGGCACTCGATCCTTCGACGACCTCGATGCCCTTGTCCGCCGCGGCGGAGGACTCCTCCAGCTGGGCGATGTCCTGCGCGGCCAGACCGCGGTAGGCGACATCGACGTCGCCGTTGCGCAGCGCCGACGCCAACTTCTTCTGGTCGCCCTGGAAGAAGGCGAGGGTGACGCCCGAGTTCTTCACCCGCGCCGTACCCCGGTAGTCGGAGTTGATCGAGAAGACGGCCCTCGACTTGTCGAAGGACTTCAGTTCGTACGGCCCCGACCCGATGGCCTGGCCGTCCCTGCGCAGGCTGTCCGCAGGGTAGGTGCGGTGGTCCACGATGGAGCCGGCGCCCGAGGCGATCTTGCTGGGGAATGTGGCGTCCGGGACCTTGAGCCGGAAGACGACCGTCCGCGCGTCCGGAGCGGTGACCTCCGCGATCGTGGAGAGCAGCGGAGCGGGGCCTGCGGGATCGTTGATCCTGATCGCCCGGTCGAAGGAGAACTTGACGTCCTTGGACGTGAGGCTGCTGCCGTTACTGAACGTCAGGCCGTCGCGGAGCGTGCACCGGTAGGTCCTGTTGCCGTTCTCGAACGCGCAGGACTTCGCCGCTTCCGGCTTCGGCGTCGAGCTCCCCCGGGGGAAGCTGATCAGGGACTGGAAGACGTTGTTGAACAGCAGCCACGATCCCGGGTCGTAGCCCGAGGCCGGATCCGGGGGCAGAACCTCGTCCGAGACCGGATCGCGGGTCAGGACGTCGTCTGCCATGCCCACGACGATGGAGGCGTCGGACCCTGCGGTGTTTCCTCCGGACTGGAGTCCGCAGCTGCTCAGCAGAGCCACCGCGAGACCGGCTCCTATGGGCGTGCTTGTCCACCGCTTGCGTACGTTCACAGATCTGCCTCGTGTTTTCGGTCGGCCGATGCGAGGGACTCCCGCACGGCCGCCGACTCCCTCCGGACGCGGGGGAGGCCTCGCGCATCCTGACAGGGGAGACAAGCATCCATCCGCTGCATCATAAGGACAGGGCGGCGGGCTTTCCTGGGTGCCCCCCGGGAAGGGCAGGGGCGCCCCCGGGGAAGGGCAGGGCTGTCCACGGCCGGTGGCCGCCGCCTCCCGTCATGCGCTCTCGTTCTCGCTCTTGTTCGCGTCCTCGTCCTCGTCCGAGGCGCACGGGACCTGGTCGTACGCCCGTTGCCCGTTGTGACGCATGCGCCCCGTAGCACGGAGCGCCGCCGGGCCAGGGGAGGCCCAGGCCGACTTCCAGCCGTGGGAGCCGGTCCGGTTCGTGGAACTGAGCCGGAGGCTCGCGGACACACCGTGTACGGAGTGCTGTGGCCGAGGGCCGGGTCCGTTCGTTGGGTCCAGGGGCCCAAGACGGTGGGGCCCGTCACCGTTAACGTCGGGGCCGTAGGAGAACAGAGCCCGCCCCGGCGCTTCCCCATGGCGCCGGGCCGGACGTCCTACCGTGCGCTGCGACAGGGGTTCACCGAGGCAGGGGTTCACCGAGGACAGGGGATCACCGCGACAGGTGATCGCTGTGCACCGAGGACGCGGGAGCATGTGCACCGCGATGGGGACCAAGGCGGACCCATTGGTCATAATCGGCCACGTGCCCGACAACCAGACCGCCACCCGGACATCCGCCCCGGCGCCACCGCCCCGCCGCCGCGCGCCCCGGGACCGTGCCGCCCTGGCGTTCACGGCCGCCGCACCCGCACTCGGGGTCTACGCGGCAGTCCGGGTCATCGGGCTCCTCGTCTTCTGGTCCTGGGCCTCCCTCGCGGGCAAGGACGCCCTCCACCTGCTCAGCGGGCGCTGGGACTCCGTCTGGTACCAGCGGATCGCCGAGAACGGATACGGCTACTCCGTCACGCTCCCCGACGGCAGCGTCCACTCCGACCTGGCCTTCTTCCCCCTCCTCCCCGCACTGGAACGCGGTATCGCCGACCTGTCCCCGCTCACCGTCGGCGGCGCGGGACTGCTCGTCGCCTGGGTCGCCGGGCTGCTCGCCGCCTGGGGGATCTTCGCCGTGGGAGACCGGCTGTACGGCCGCCGCGCGGGCGTGGTGCTGGCCGCGCTGTGGGGGGTCTACCCGACGGCCTTCGTGCAGTCGATGGCGTACACCGAGACCCTGTTCACCGCCCTGGCGGCCTGGGCCCTGTACGCGGTGCTCACCGGTCGCTGGATCGTCGCCGGCACCCTGTGCGTCCTGGCGGGACTGACGCGCCCCTCGGCCGCCGCGCTCGTCGCCGCGCTGACGGTCACCGCTGCGGTCACCCTCGTGAAGGAGTACCGGGCGGGCGGCCGGGAAAGCTTGCTGCGCGCTCACGCCCGGATGCTGCTCGGGGTCGCCATCGCACCGCTGGGCTGGCTGGCGTACGTGGTGTTCGTCGCCGTACGCCGGGACAGCCCCTTCGCCTACTTCGAGGTCCAGGCGCAGTGGGGCAACAGCATCGACGGCGGCCGGGCACTGGCCGCGTTCGTCCTGGGGCTGCCGCTGCCCGCCGCGCTCGGGCTGTGCGCGGCACTGGGGCTGCTGGGATGGCTGGTGCACCTGTGTGTACGGCAGCGGCAGCCGCTCCCCGTGCTGGTCTACGGCATCGCGATCGTCGTCGTCTCACTGATCGGCTCCGGCTACTTCGGGTCCAGGCCGCGCCTGATGATGCCCGCGTTCCCGCTGCTGCTGCCGGCCGCCGTGGCGCTGGTCCGGCTGCGGACGACGGCCCGCACCGCCAGAGTCGTCGGTGCGCTCGCCCTCGTCTCGGCCGCGTACGGGGCGTGGACGCTGCTCGGTCCGGGCCCGCCCTGAGTCCCGCTACCGAGCGGCCCCCCGCACCACGATCCGTACGCGCGTGCCCGGCCGAATCCCCCACTCCGCCATCGCCCCGGCCTCGGACTCCACGACATGACGGGCGCGCAGCCGGGGGAGTCCCAGACGGCCGGGCTTCATGGTGTGGACCGCGAGGACGTTGAAGTGCCGGTCCAGATACGCGACGTCGACGGCGAACCGCATCCGGAAGGTGTGCACACTCGCGCACGGCGTGATCAGCAGGGCCCCGTCGACGCCGTCCCGGCCGAGCAGGCCGCGGGTCCGCGCCCGGTAGGAGGCCGCGATCCGCAGCGGCACCTCCAGGGTTCCCGTGTCCGTGCCATCCGCGTTCCCCGGGCCGGCCAGGCCGACCGTGCCGACCGTGAGTGTTCCGCTGCCGTTGCGCCATTTCCCCATGGGCACCGACGGTAGCCCCCGCCACCCGCCCCTGGGTCCGGAACCCCGCGCAATGGGTCCCCGGGCCCAAGACCCGTACCGCACCCCAGGATTAGGGTCGCCTGTGTGGACGCCACACTCATCGCAGTCGCCGCTCTCTGGGGCGTCGCCACCGGGCTGCTGGTCCCGCGTGCCGCCTACCGGTTCTCCGTCGAGCCGGACGAGGACTGGCGGGACGCCTGCCCCGCCGGGCACCCGCTCACCGGACCGGCCGGCGGCTGGTTCGGAGCGACGCGGTGCGCGAGCTGCGCCGTGGCCGTCCCCGCCCCTTCCGGGGCCACGGTCCCCGAGGGCGGCGACGCCGGGGCTCCGGAGCCGGCACCAGTGCCCGGACCCGTACCCGTACCCGGACCCGCCCGGTCCCGGTACGCCCCGGCAGTCCTCGCCCCTGTGGTCACCGCACTCGCCTGTACGGCCCTGGCGGCGGCCACCGGGGCCCGGCCCGAGCTCGTCGTCTGGCTGCTGCTCACGCCCGTGGCCGTACTCCTCGCCGTCATCGACCGCCGCGTCCACCGTCTGCCCGACCGGCTGACACTGCCGCTGGCCGGGGCCGCCGTACTGCTCCTCGGCGCGGTGTCCCTCGTCCCCGAGCACACCGGCTCCTGGACCTCCGCCCTGCTCGGCGGCCTCACGCTGGGCGGCTTCTACTTCCTGCTCTTCCTCATCAACCCGAACGGCATGGGCTTCGGCGACGTGAAGCTCGCGCTCTCCCTCGGAGTGGCGCTCTGCTGGTACGGCTGGGCGGTGCTCTTCGCCGGAGGGTTCGCCGGCTTCCTGCTCGGCGCGGTGTACGGGCTGGGCCTGATGCTCCTGCGCAGGGCCGGACGCAAGACGGGTATCCCGTTCGGGCCGTTCATGATCGCCGGGGCGCTCCTCGGCGTACTGTTCGGCGCCCTGGCGGCATGACACACGGCGCCCACGCGACACAATGCGGTCGCGTCCCCAGCGGTCCAACTGAAACGATCACCCCATGTCCGATTCACCGATCCCAGACACCGGGCCGTCCGACGAACGCTTCGACGCACTCGTCGCCGAAGCCGAATCCGTGTCCGTCGACGGCTGGGACTTCTCCTGGCTCGACGGCCGGGCCACCGAGGAGCGCCCTTCCTGGGGCTACGCCCGCGCCATGGCGGACCGGATGGCCCGCGCCCGCTGCGCCCTCGACATCCAGACCGGCGGAGGTGAGGTCCTCGCCTCCGTGCCGAAGCTGCCCCCGCTGACCGTGGCCACCGAATCCTGGCCCCCGAACATCGCCCGTGCCACCGCACGCCTGCACCCGCTCGGCGCCGTCGTCGTCGCCGACGACGACCGGCCACCGCTGCCGTTCGGTGACGCGGCCTTCGACCTGGTGGTCAGCCGGCATCCGGTGACGACGTGGTGGGAGGAGATCGCCCGGGTCCTCGCCCCCGGAGGCACGTACTTCTCGCAACAGGTCGGCCCGGCGAGCGTCTTCGAACTCGTCGAGTTCTTCCTCGGCCCGCAGCCGCCCGAGGTGCGCGGCGCACGCGACGGGGAGTCGGCACGCACCGACGCCGTCGCCGCCGGTCTCGAGGTGGTCGATCTGCGGCCGGAGCGGCTGCGGACCGAATTCTTCGACATCGGTGCCGTGGTCTATTTTCTCCGCAAGGTCATCTGGATGGTCCCGGCGTTCACGGTCGAGGCGTACCGTCCGCAACTGAAGGCGTTGCACCGAAGGATCGAGAACGAGGGGCCGTTCCTCGCGCACACCACTCGGTTTCTGATCGAAGCCCGCAAGCCGGCGTGACATCAGGCGGCGATGGAGCAACAGGCCTGTACCAAGCGGCACTTGAACGGTGACGGGCAGTGCAACGCCTTGGCCCATTCCACCGTCCTACCGGTGGGCAGGACGAACCGGTGGGGCGAGCGCACGGTGAGGGAGCTGGTCATGACGGTGGGAAGGGACGAGTCCGGCGAGGACATCCGCGAACCCGCAGGCCGGACGCGCGGCGGCGACTCCGACTGGCTGAAAGGCGCCTGGATCACCGCCGTCCACGGAGTGTTCTACCGCCCCGAAGGGATCACGGGGGAGCCCGAAGCCATCGAATTCGTCCTCTCCGGAGGCGAGTCGGTGCTCCTGACCTGCGCTTCCGACTGGACCTTGCGGATCACCCCCGGCAGCTGGCCGGAGCTCCCCGCCTGGTGCGTACCGGCGGGCCAGTGGCAGTTCTCCCCGCTGACCAGCCTCCCCGTCCCGCCGTACGGCGGAGCGTGGACGGTCACCGGCACGGAGGAGCTGCGCGACGGGAAGGGGGAGGCGCGCGAGGTGGTCATCCGGTGCGAGGACGGCGACTTCGTGGTCGTCGCCGGAGACACGATGTCGATCCGCTTCGTACGCCCCTGACGGTGCCGATGATGCCGATGGTGCCGGTCACGAACGGCCCTAGGCGTGCGGTCCCACGGTCACCGTCCCCACGGTGAGCTCGGCCGTCCCCTCCAGGATCTCGGCCACCCGGTCCGCCTGCTCGGCCACGTCCTTCAGCTGGACGGCGGTGAGCGGTGCGAGCGGTTCGACCGTCACCGCGATCCGGCGGCCCGCGCGGCGCTGGTGCCAGACCCCGGCGACCGTGCCGTCCACCAGCAGCACGGGGTAGTTGCCCGCCTGCCCGCGCCCGAGAGCGCGGGTGCTCGCGAGGCCCGGGAAGAGCCGCTCGCGCGGCTGCGAGGCGATGGTGAAGGCGTCGAAGTACGGGAGCAGCCGTACGCCCAGGGCGGGCGCGGCCGAGAAGTCGGTGTCGCCCGCCGCCACCCAGGCCGGTGCCCCCTCGAGCGTCACCTCCTCGATCGCCCCCGTCGCGGCCAGCTCGGCGAACAGCCGGTTCGCCCAGCCGTTGGCCGTGGCCAGCCACTTCGCGAAATGCGCGGGGGTCGCCGGGCCGTACGCGCGCAGATAGCGCCCGACGAGCGAGGCCACGGCCTCCGGTCCGGGCAGCGGGGTGGTGCCGGGGTTGGTGTAGGTGGCTTTGCGGCCCCGGTCCGGGCCGTAGCACAGCACGCCCCGGTGGCCGGCCAGATGCAGCACCTGACGCCAGCGCGGCCACATCCCCTGGAAGCCGGGCACCACCGGGTCGGCCGCCCACGGACCGGTGCGTGCGATGACCGCGTCGGACAGCTCGTCGATGGTCAGCTCGGCGCCGGTGAGGGCGTCCGCCACGGCCGCGAGCACCTCCTCGGTCTGACCGGGTGTCATCCGCGCGCCCGGGGCGAGCCGACCAGGACCGGCCGGCAGGGCGGACAGCGCCCCCGTCCACAGCGGAAGCTCGGCGGCGGGCAGCAGATGAACGGTGCCGCGCGGACCGAACGTCTTCACGAGGGTCCGTTCGGTCCACAGGGCCTCGCGTACGTCGGTGCGGACGGCTCCAGGCAGGCGCAGCGCGACGGACAGTTCGGCCGCCGACAGCACCTGGGCGTGAGCCCCGAGCATCGCGCCGACGACATCGGCCGGTGTACGGCCTCCGGAAGCGGCGGCGGGCAGAGCGGCGGCAGACGCAGGGGGAGTGGCGGACAGCGCTTGGCGGCCGATCCGGCGGGCGTTCGCCTCGGGCCAGGTCACGGTCACGGTGCGGGCTCGTGTCGTCATGCGGCGAATCTAGGGTCCCATGCGGTCAGGATCTGTCCTCTGTGCGATCCCGAACCCGGCCCCTGTGAGGGGGCGAGTACCTGTGCGAGGGACACTCCCGCGTCAAGGCCGCACCCGGCGCCGTCCGCCGCGTTCTCCCGTGCCGCGCAGGGCTTCAGCGGGGCCGAAACCGTCTCCGCAGCGCAGTCCGGCGAATTCGGAGAGTAGTTGTGGAGTGGCGTGGCACGCAGCATCACTTACGAAGGGTTATGGTGGAAACCCCCCCTCGGGCCGGTCCGTAACCCCCCCCACGGACCGGCCCGTTTTTTTGTGCCCGGGGTCGTGAGGCCGCTGTGAGCCCCCTGTGCGAACCCTGTGTCACCCAGCCGGGGTCAGCCGCGCCCGGCCCAGATGTTGGTGCCCGCGGTGTCCACGGCGAAGGCGTCGATCTCCTTCAGCTCCTCGGCGGACAGCGCCGGTCCGGCCAGTGCGGCCACGTTCTCCTCGAGCTGCTTCACGCTTGAGGCACCGATCAGGGCCGACGTCATACGGCTGTCGCGCAGCACCCAGGTGAGTGCGAGCTGGGCCAGGGACTGGCCACGGTTCCGGGCGATGTCGTTGAGCCCGTTGAGACGGCGGAGCACCTCACCGGAGAGCAGGCCCGGGTCGAGGGACTTGCCCTGCGTGGCGCGCGAGCCCGCCGGGATGCCCGTCAGGTACTTGTCCGTGAGCAGGCCCTGGGCGAGCGGCACGAAGGAGATGCATCCCATGCCCGCCGTCTCCAGCGTGTCGAGCAGTCCGTCGTCCTCCAGCCAGCGGTTGATCATCGAGTAGGACGGCTGGTGGATGAGTGCGGGGACGCCCATCTCCGCGAGCAGCCGGGCGGCCTCGGCGGTCTGCGCCGCGTTGTACGAGGACACACCCGCGTACAGCGCCTTGCCCTGCTGGACGGCGGAGGCCAGTGCGCCCATCGTCTCCTCGAGGGGGGTGTCCGGGTCGAAGCGGTGGGAGTAGAAGATGTCGACGTAGTCGAGGCCCATCCGCTTGAGCGAGGCGTCGAGCGAGGAGAGCAGATACTTGCGGGAGCCCCACTCGCCGTACGGGCCGGGATGCATGTCGTATCCGGCCTTGGTGGAGATGATCAGCTCGTCCCGGTACGGGGCGAAGTCCTGCTGGAAGAGCTTGCCGAAGTTGAGCTCGGCGGAGCCGGGCGGCGGGCCGTAGTTGTTGGCCAGATCGAAGTGGGTCACCCCGAGGTCGAAGGCACGGCGGAGGATCGCGCGCTGGGAGTCCAGAGTGCGGTCGTCGCCGAAGTTGTGCCAGAGGCCGAGGGAGACGGCGGGAAGCTTGAGACCGCTGCGGCCGGTGCGGCGGTACTCCATGGAGTCGTAGCGCGACTCGGCGGCGCGGTAGGAAGGGGAATCAGTCACGTTTCTCTGCTTATCACGGAGTTGTGACAGACCGGGTTGGGCCGCTGTGACCCGTGCGCAGTAATGTGGCCGCTCCGGGGAATGCCGATGCGCGGCGCGAGCCTTGTCTGCGGATCGTGCGAACGATGCGGCCGTCCCCCCACGGGGACGACCCCGGACCCCCGGCAACGGGGAAGACGGGCCTGTGGCCCGTACGAAACCGAGAGGGTGAACTCAGTGAACTTGCGCGACCTGGTGTACGGGCTCTACGCACGCCGGGTGGAAGGCCGCCTGGATCACGACCAGGTGCCCAAGCACATCGGTGTCATCCTCGACGGCAACCGTCGGTGGGCGAAGGCGTCCGGCGGCTCGGCGGTGCAGGGGCACCAGGCCGGGGCGGACAAGATCTCCGAGCTGCTCGGCTGGTGCAGTGAGACCGATGTCGAGGTCGTCACCCTCTGGCTGCTCTCCACGGACAACTTCGACCGGCCCGAGGCGGAGCTGATCCCGCTGCTCGGCATCATCGAGAACACCGTGAGCAATCTCGCGGCGGACGGGCGCTGGCGGGTCCACCATGTCGGCACGCTGGACCTGCTGCCGGCCCGTACGCAGACCGTCCTCAAGGAGGCGGAAGAGGCTACGGCCGGTGTCGACGGAATAATCGTGAACGTGGCCGTCGGCTACGGCGGGCGCCAGGAGATCGCGGACGCGGTGCGGTCGCTGCTGCTGGACCACGCGTCGAAGGGTACGAGCTTCGAGGAGCTGGCGGAGGTCGTCTCCACGGACCTGATCTCCGAGCACCTGTACACGCGGGGGCAGCCGGACCCGGACCTGGTGATCCGTACGAGCGGTGAGCAGCGGTTGTCCGGCTTCATGCTCTGGCAGAGCGCGCACTCGGAGTACTACTTCTGCGAGGTGTTCTGGCCCGCGTTCCGCAAGGTGGACTTCCTCCGGGCCCTCCGCGACTACGCAGCCCGCCACCGCCGCTACGGCACCTGACGCCTGGCCGCATGCACGGGGGCGCCGCCCCGGGCTCCCGGCTTCGTCCTCAAGCGCCGGACGGGCTGGGTGGGTGCCCGCGGTGTCGTCGCCCGACGCAGTGTCCGGGCCGGGGTTTGTCCTCAAGCGCCGGACGGGCTTGTTGCACCTGGCCGCCGTCGTCGTCGGCCGGTGCGAGGTGAGCGGAGTTCGAGCCACCCGGCGTTTGAGGGCGTACGGCGCCGCGGGGCCATCAAGCCCGCCCGGCGTTTGAGGGCAAGCGGTGCTTCGGGGGCCGGTGCCGGGAATTCAAGCCTGCCCGG
Organism: Streptomyces finlayi; assembly: GCF_014216315.1. NCBI lineage: Bacteria > Bacillati > Actinomycetota > Actinomycetes > Kitasatosporales > Streptomycetaceae > Streptomyces > Streptomyces finlayi. The sequence continues at coordinate 2,657,537 of NZ_CP045702.1, read as the reverse complement.
CGTTTGAGGGCAGACCCCGGCGCCCGGGGGTCGGTAACGGAATATCAAGCCTGCCCGGCGATTGAGGGCAGAGACCCCGGCGCCCGGGGCCGGCGAAATCGAGCCTGCCCGGCGATTGAGGGCGAAGGCCGCCGCCGGTGACTCCGCGCGTACCCCCGTCGTCACCCCGCGTCCACCAGGACTCTTCCGCACCGTGTCGCAGCCATCGGCATGGCTGGGCGTGTTCGAGGGAATACCCCTGACAGGTCGACATCCGGTCAGGAACCGGGCGGATGTCGTGTCCAAGTGAGTGGCACCCAGTCCGCTTGCCCGGGAGGCCCTTTGCACACGAAGGACCGTACACATCGTGCGGCCGACGCGGAGGGCCGGCGTTCGGCCCTCGCGGGGGGTTCCGAACCCGGTCCGTCCTCTTCCCTTTCCTCTGGGAAGTTCCGCGACGTCCGTCGCACTCCCCGACCTCGTCCGAGGGGGTACGTCCTTCCGTGGTGACCAGCACCAAGCGCCGCATGCCCGACAGGCGCACCTACGTTCTCGACACCAGCGTCCTGCTGGCCGATCCCAACGCCATGTCCCGCTTCGACGAGCACGAAGTCGTGCTGCCGATCGTCGTGGTCACGGAGCTGGAGGCCAAACGGCACCATCCGGAGCTCGGATACTTCGCCCGGCAGGCACTGCGCCTGCTGGACGACTTCCGGGTCCGGTACGGCCGGCTGGATGCCCCGATCCCTCTCGGGGATCTGGGCGGGACGCTCCGCGTCGAACTCAACCACTCCGATCCCGGCGTACTGCCCGCCGGCTACCGGTTGGGGGACAACGACACACGGATTCTCGCGGTCGCACGCAGCCTCCAGGCCGAGGGGTACGACGTCACGGTCGTCTCCAAGGACCTCCCGTTGCGGATCAAGGCGTCCTCGGTCGGCCTCCTCGCCGAGGAGTACCGCGCCGAACTCGCCATCACCGATTCCGGCTGGACCGGAATGTCCGAGCTGGCGCTCTCCGGCGAGCAGGTGGATCTCCTGTTCACCGAGGAGACGCTGTACGTCCCCGAGGCCGCCGAGCTGCCCGTCCACACCGGCCTCGTCCTCCAGTCCGAGCGTGGCAAGGCGCTCGGCCGGGTCACGCCCGAGGGCAGTGTGCGGCTGGTACGCGGGGACAGGGAGGCGTTCGGGATCCACGGACGCAGCGCCGAGCAGCGCATCGCGCTCGATCTGCTCCTCGACCCCGACGTCGGCATCGTGTCGATGGGCGGCCGCGCCGGCACCGGCAAGTCCGCGCTGGCCCTCTGCGCCGGACTGGAAGCGGTACTGGAGCGCAGGCAGCACCAGAAGGTGATGGTCTTCCGGCCGCTGTACGCGGTCGGCGGGCAGGAGCTCGGCTATCTCCCCGGCTCCGAGGCCGAGAAGATGAGCCCCTGGGCGCAGGCCGTCTTCGACACCCTCTCGGCGGTCGCCGGGCGCGAGGTGATCGAAGAGGTGCTGGGGCGCGGCATGCTGGAGGTTCTGCCGCTCACCCACATCCGGGGCCGCTCGCTCCACGACGCGTTCGTGATCGTCGACGAGGCGCAGTCGCTCGAACGCAACGTCCTGCTGACCGTGTTGTCCCGTATCGGGTCGAATTCCCGCGTCGTGCTCACGCATGACGTGGCCCAGCGTGACAACCTCCGGGTCGGCCGGCACGACGGAGTCGTCGCCGTGGTCGAGAAGCTGAAGGGTCATCCGCTCTTCGCCCACGTCACGCTGACCCGTTCCGAGCGCTCGCAGATCGCCGCACTGGTGACCGAAATGCTGGAGGAAGGCCAGATCTGACACGAGATAGGACAGTTGGTGCCGCCCGGCGAGCCGAAGAGCTTAGCCGGGCGGCATTGTGCTGTGCCGCTGTTTCCGCAAAACATTGGGGCCGAACGGGGTGTGAGCTTTCACACGCAACACAGAATTGCTTCACGGTGTCCGCGTCCGGCAGAGTCTTGCTTCCGTCAGGCCCCGCATACGGAACTCATGCACCTCCAGAGGTGTACCGCACCACACAACTCAACACTTGCCGTCCGTATGCCGCCCGCGAGCACCACGCGGCACTCCCGCAAGGGAGTTGCCCATCGGGCCCGTGCCTCCCGTGACCCAAGCAGTAGGGAGGCCAGTGTCGGGGGCACGATTGCGCCCGCGAGGTCACCTAAGCGGGCGATGCTGGAAGGACACCGTGTGAGCCGGATCTCGGTCCGGGGGTTCGCCGTGGCATCTGCCACAGCGGTCACCACCGTAGGCGCCGTCGTAGGCGTTGCTTCGGGCAGCACTCCTGCTGCCGACGACAACAACTTCGAAGCGGCCGCAGCCGACACCACGCTGCTCGCAGACATTCCCGCGGGCCAGCAGGCCCAGGTGCAGACCGCCTCGCTGACACAGCAGGCCGACGCCCAGGCTTCCGCTGCCGACACCGCGGCGAAGAAGTCCGCGGAGGAATCCGCTCGTCTCCAGGCAGCCAAGGACGCCAAGTCCAAGAAGCAGGCGGCCGAGGACAAGCTGGAGGCCGAGCGCAAGGCCGAGGCTGCCGCGAAGAAGGAAGCCTCCGAGCGCGCAAGCCGCTCGGCGGCCCGTGACGCCACCTCCTTCACCACGCAGAGTTCGTACAGCGTGGCCGAAGTGAAGGCGATGGCCCGTCAGATGGTCCCCGCCGACCAGTTCCAGTGCTTCAGCAACATCGTGGACCACGAGTCGACGTGGAACTACCGGGCGACCAACCCGTCCTCCGGCGCCTACGGCCTCATGCAGGCGCTTCCGGGCTCCAAGATGGTGTCCGCCGGTTCCGACTGGCAGACCAACCCCGCCACCCAGATCAAGTGGGGCCTCAGTTACATGGACGGGCGCTACGGCAGTCCGTGCGGTGCCTGGTCCTTCTGGCAGGCCAACAACTGGTACTAGGTCCGGGACGCCCGGTCCCTCGTGGGAGGGACCACCTCTCAACCCTGTGAAGCCCTCCACCGTCCTACGGTGGGGGGCTTCACGCGTGTACGGTCACATGTCCTGACGACTCCGGGGCAGGGGTGAGGGGAGAGCATGGGGGAGAGGGAACGATCATGTCGAAACTGCCAGGGTGGCTCGGCCGACTCGGCGCCGAACTGACCGACATCGGTGAGCGCCTGGACCAGCGTCGTGCCGAGGCCGACGCGGAAGCCGGCTCGGACGCCGGGCCCGAGGACACGGTGACGGACCACGTGCCCCCGCCTCCCACATACGCCCCGTCCGTCGCGGCCAGGCCCGATCCGGTCGCGGCGATCCCGTGGGGCATGCGGGTCGCCGCCGAGGCGGGCTGGCGGCTGCTCGTCCTGGCGGGCACCCTCTGGGTGCTCATGCGCATCATCAGTGCGGTGCAGCTCGTGGTCCTGGCCTTCGTCGCCGCCCTGCTCGTCACCGCGATGCTCCAGCCGACCGTGGTACGGCTGAGGCGGCTCGGCCTGCCGCGCGGCCTGGCCACGGCGGTGACCGCGGTTCTTGGCTTCGTCGTCATGGGTCTGGTCGGCTGGTTCGTGGTGTGGCAGGTGATGGACAACCTGGACACGCTCTCCGACCGGGTGCGCGACGGCATCGACGAACTGAAGCGCTGGCTGCTCGACAGCCCCTTCCATGTCACCGAGTCGCAGATCAACGACATCGCGAAGAATCTCAGCGACACGATCGGAACCAACACGGAGGAGATCACCTCCGCCGGACTCCAGGGCGTCACCGTGATGGTGGAGGTCCTCACGGGGCTTCTGCTGGCGATGTTCTCGACGCTCTTCCTGCTGTACGACGGGAAGCGAATCTGGCAGTGGGTGCTCAGGCTGGTGCCGGCCCAGGCGAGGCCCGGCGTCGCGGGTGCCGGGCCGCGTGCCTGGCGCACGCTCACCGCCTATGTGCGGGGTACCGTGATAGTCGCGCTGATCGACGCCATCTTCATCGGGCTCGGGATCTACTTCCTCGATGTTCCGATGGCGGTGCCGCTCGCGGTGTTCATCTTCCTCTTCGCCTTCATCCCGCTCGTCGGCGCCGTGGTCTCCGGGGCGCTGGCGGTGGTCGTCTCGCTGGTGACCCAGGGCGTGTTCACCGCGCTGATGGTGCTGCTCGTGGTGCTCGCCGTGCAGCAGATCGAGGGCCACATCCTCCAGCCGTTCATCCTCGGCCGCGCTGTGCGCGTCCATCCGCTGGCCGTCGTCCTGTCGGTCGCCGCGGGCGGGATGATCGCGGGCATCGGCGGCGCGGTGGTCGCCGTACCGCTGGTCGCCGTGACCAACACCGTGGTCGGCTATCTGCGGGCCTACGGGCAGGAGGAGTCCCGGCGCCGCTCGCCCGCCCCGCACGGCGCCACGGCGCACGAGGTGGCGCCGGTCCGGGCCCCGGGCTCGCCGCCGAAGGCCGCGGACCTGCCCGCCGACCGCGGGAAGGAAGGGCCGGCGGGTCCAGGAGGGCCGGGAGGGTCCGGAGAGAGCCGGGAAGGCTGAGAGCGGACAGTAAGAAGGGCCCCGTGGACGGTCGGTCGTCCTCGGGGCCCTTCTCGTACAAGGGTACTGCGCTGCTACTCGGCGAGAACCGCTTCGGATTCGAGGGTCACGCCGACCGCCTGGATCACCGAAGCGATCTTTACGGCTTCCTGAATGGTCTCACGGTCCACGCCGGCCTTGCGCAGCACCTGCTCGTGGGAGTCGAGGCACTGGCCGCAGCCGTTGATCGCGGAGACGGCGAGCGACCACAGTTCGAAGTCGATCTTCTCCACGCCGGGCTTGCCGATGACGTTCATCCGCAGGCCCGCCCGGAGCGTCCCGTACTCCGGGTCCGACAGCAGGTGCCGGGTCCGGTAGAAGACGTTGTTCATCGCCATGATGGCCGCGGCCGACTTCGCCGCGGTGTACGCCTCGGCGGAGAGGTTGGCCTTGGCCTCCGGCTCCAGCTCGCGGAGCACGATCGGCGAGCGTGAGGCGATCGCGCAGGCCAGGACGGTGCCCCACAGCTGCTGCTGCGGGAGTTCGCTGTTGCCGATGACCGAGCCGAGGTTCAGCTTCAGGTCCTTGGCGAAGTCCGGTATCGCGGACTTCAGTTCGTCGAGAGCCACGATCGTGTCAGCTCACTCGCCCGAGAGGAGCGCGACCGGGTCGAGGGTCGTCTCGCCCTTGGTCCAGTTGCAGGGGCACAGCTCGTCGGTCTGCAGGGCGTCGAGGACCCGCAGGACCTCCTTGGGGTTACGGCCCACGGAACCGGCGGTCACCATCGTGAACTGGATCTCGTTGTTCTGGTCGACGATGAAGACGGCGCGCTGCGCGAAGCCGTCCTCGCCCTCGATGCCGAGCTCACGCATGAGCTCGTGCTTCGAGTCGGCCAGCATCGGGAAGGGCAGGTCGGTCAGGTCCGGGTGGTCCTTGCGCCAGGCGTGGTGCACGAACTCGGAGTCACCGGAGAAGCCGAGGACCTGGGCGTCACGGTCGGCGAACTCCTCGTTCAGCTTGCCGAAGGCGGCGATCTCGGTGGGGCACACGAAGGTGAAGTCCTTCGGCCATGCGAACACGATCTTCCACTGACCCTCGTAGGTCTTGTGGGTGATCTGCTCGAACTCCTTGCCCGCCTCCAGCGAAACACAAGCGGTCAGGTCGAACTGGGGGAACTTGTCACCGACAGTGAGCACGCGCTCTCCTTGCAGCTTAGGAATTCCCTTTTGGGGAGGTTCCTGGGGGTTGGACTGGACCCACCATGGCACAGAGTGCATTGATCACGGAAATCGCTTCTTGGGCATCCATTGATCGCCCCACTCGATCAGTGGCCCGCGTGCGCCCCACTCTGTGGCGTGGCTCATTGATCGAGGGGGCGGATATGCTTGACCTGGATGATCGGAGGTTCCTATCAATGAGCCAGGGGAACCAGGGCAACAGGCCCAAACAGCCCAGCCTGTCGCAGCTGCGCGCCTTCGCCGCCGTGGCGGAGCATCTGCACTTTCGTGACGCGGCCGCGGCGATCGGGATGAGTCAGCCCGCACTTTCCGGAGCCGTGTCGGCCCTGGAGGAGGCACTGGGTGTCCAGCTCATCGAGCGTACGACGCGCAAGGTGCTGCTCTCGTCCGCCGGGGAGCGGCTGGCGGTGCGTACCCAGGTGGTCCTGGACGCCGTCGGCTCCCTGATGGAGGAGGCGGAGGCGGTGCGGGCGCCGTTCACCGGGGTGCTCAGGCTCGGCGTGATTCCGACCGTCGCCCCCTATCTGCTGCCGACCGTGCTCCGGCTCGTCCACCGGCGCTACCCGGAGCTCGACCTCCAGGTGCACGAGGAGCAGACCTCCTCGCTGCTGGAGGGGCTGGGCGCCGGGCGGCTCGACCTGCTGCTGCTCGCCGTACCGCTCGGTGTGCCGGGAGTGACCGAACTGCCCCTCTTCGACGAGGACTTCGTGCTCGTCATGGAACGGGAGCACTGGCTGGGCGGGCGCTCCGACATCCCGCGCGAGGCGCTGCGCGAGCTGCCTCTGCTGCTCCTGGACGAGGGGCACTGTCTGCGCGACCAGGCCCTGGACATCTGCCGGGAGGCCGGACGCACACAGGGCGCACCCGTGACGACGACCGCGGCGGGTCTCTCCACCCTCGTGCAGCTGGTGGCAGGCGGGCTCGGTGTGACGCTGCTGCCGCGGACCGCGGTGACGGTCGAGGCGGGCCGCAACGACGCGCTGACGACGGGGTACTTCGCGGACCCGGCGCCCGCGCGGCGGGTGGCGCTCGCCATGCGCTCGGGGGCGGCCAGGCGCGAGGAGTTCGAGGAGTTCGCGGCGGCGCTGCGTGAGGAGATGGGGTCGCTGCCGGTACGGATCGCCGGACGGGCCTGAAGGCCCGGCCCGTCCGGCCACCGCGCTCCCGTCACTCGGTACGCAGACCGTCCGGGCGCATCAGGCGCCACAGCACCGGCAGGCTGAGCAGCGTCACGATGGCGATCATCGCTGCTCCCACCCCCGCCAGGGGCAGGAAGATCAGCCAGTCGGTGATCTCCTTGTCGATCAGGTGGAGCATCACCCGGCCGAGGCCGAGCCCGCCCATGACGGCGAGTGCGGTGCCGAGGGCGACCGGGATCGCGGTCTGCCACAAGATGGACCAGGCGAGCGTCGAGCGGCGTGTGCCGAAGGCGACCAGCACGGACAGCAGCTTCCTGCGTTCCCGCAGTTGCTCGATCTGCGAGACCAGCATGGAGGCCGCGATCAGGATCATCGTGGCGGTCGCACCCACGAACAGGGACGTGCGGATGCTGTCGTACTGCTTGTCCCGCTGCGTCATCTGGTAGGTCCAGATCCGCAGGGACGGATCCATCAGATACGCGGTGTTGCGGACGTGCTCCTGGGCGTCGGGGTCGCTCTCGTCCGTCTGGATCTGCGCCGTCGTCGAGGCGCTCGGCAGCTTGGCCGGGTCCAGTGCGCCGGGCGTCACGAAGATGCCGTGGCGCTCCTGGCCCGCCGGATCCTTCCTGGGTGTCACCGTGCGGGCGTCCTTCGGGATCGTCCACAGCTGCGGCTCGAGCTTCTCCGAGCCCTCGTCCCTGTACCACTCGTTGAGATCGACCTGCTTGCCGGGGCGGGCGACCTTCGTCACCCAGCCCGCGTCCTTGTTCCCCTCGGTGTGCGAGATGAAGACGTCGCCGTCCTCGCAGCCGGGCAGATGTGCCAGCTCGCGCAGGGTGGCGCAGGTGCCGTAGGTCACCGGCGCGCCCTCCGGGTCGCCCCACTCGTCGAGCGCTCCGGCGCCGAGCACATAGGAATCGATGGTGCCGATGACTCCCGTCACGCCCTCCGTGGCCCGGAAGTCCTTGATCATGCGCTCGGCGAGGGCGCCCTTGGCGGACTCCGTCATGACGCCCATCTGGGCGCGCTTGGGGTCCTGGCCCGTCGTCGTGTTGAAGTCGTCGTTGATGCCGACGAAGTACATCTGGAGCGCGATCCCGCCGGCCACCGCGACCGTGATGCCGCTCACCGCGCGCGTCCCCGCGGTGCTGTTCAACTGGAGTCTGCGGAAGGCGAGTTGCCAGGGCACCGGGCCGCCGCGCACGTGGGCGACGACGGACTCGACCAGCCAGGGAAGCAGGGTCACCATGCCGAGCAGGATCAGGATGATCCCTGCCGCGACGACTGCCACGTCGAGCGGCCCCCTGTTGCCGCCTGCGATGTCCGAGAACAGCAGCAGTCCCACACCGATGGCCGGTATCGGCAGCCGCCACATCAGCCGGCGCTTGCGGGAACGCCCCTGCCGTACGACGCCGAGCGGCTCGATCGCCACGGAGCGCAGCGCGAACAGGGTGACCAGGACCGCACACGCCGGTACGGCCAGCAGGATCAGCACGGCGAGACCGGGCACCGGGGCGAGGTCGGAGGGGAACGCCGAGATCCGCCAGAACTGCACCATGCCGACGAACTGACGCCCCACGAGGAAGAACAGGGCTCCGTAGAGCAGTCCGACCCCGGCGCCGAACAGGGACTCGCCGGCGGCAGCCCGCCGGGTCATCCGGATGTCCGCGCCGATGAGACGCAGCGCGGCGAGTCGGCGGTCGCGTCGTTCTCCGCCGAACCGGACGGCGGTGGCGATGAAGATCGCGACGGGGATCAGCAGGACGACGCAGATCAGGATGATGAGGATGACGAGGACGGGGTCCATCGGTTCCTCGGGCAGCCGATTGCCGCCGAACTGCGCGGTCCGCCCGCCGCCCTTCTGCGTGATGGTGTCGCTGCCGGCGTACATGTACAGGTCGTGCGGGTCGCTCAGCCCCTCGTCGGCGATCGTCCCGATGATCTGGAACTTCAGCCGCTCCCGCAGCAGTTGGCCCTCGGGGGATTCCAGTAGATCCTTCAGCGCGGGCGAGACGACCATTTCGCCGGGCCGGGGGATCCTGTCGACGCCCGGCGGTATCGGCGGGTGCGCGCCGTCGGGGCGCAGCAACCAGCCGCCGACCGAGTCGCCGCGGTACTCGGACGAGGCGTTGTCGTAGACCAGGGTGTTGTCGCCGGGCGCCGGCGGAGCGTCGTGGTTGGTGAAGTTGGGTGCGCGGCCCGCGGTGCGGTCGGACCGGTTGTCCAGGAGGTTCGGTACGGAGGAGGCGATGAGGAGGAGGGCGACGCCGAGGCCCACGCCGACGGCGGTGAGGAGGGTGCGTATCCAGCCCTCGCGCCCGCCGCCGACCGCGAAGCGGATGCCGAGGCCGAGGTCGTGTATCCATCCCGACCCCTTCCCTGGCGCCTTCGGGGAGCCGGCCGCTTTCTTGGTGCTCCGTTCTTCCAGCACTGTCATCCCGTGTACTCCAGGTCCCGGGACTTTCCGTCGCGTACGACGATTTCGCGGTCCGAGTAGGCGGCGACCCGCGCCTCGTGGGTGACGAGGACGACGGCGGTACCGGAGGAGCGTGCCGCGTCCGTGAGCAGCTCCATCACGCGCTCGCCGTTGAGTGAGTCGAGGGCGCCGGTCGGCTCGTCGGCGAAGATCACTCGGGGGTCGGCGGCGAGTGCGCGGGCGACGGCGACGCGCTGCCCCTGTCCGCCGGAGACCTCGCCGGGCCGCTTGTCCTTCAGGTCGTCGACCTGGAGGCGCTCCATCCAGCTGACTGCCCTGCGCTCGGCCTCCTTCCTCTTCACGCCGTTGAGGCGGAGGGGGAGGGCGACGTTCTCGGTGCAGGTCAGCTCCGGCACGAGCTGGCCGAACTGGAAGACGAACCCGAAGTCACTGCGGCGCAGGGCGCTGCGCTCGGCGTCGGACAGGGTGGAGAGCTCGCGTCCGTCGTACGTGATGGTCCCGCTGTCCGGGGTGACGATCCCGCCGAGGCAGTGCAGCAGCGTCGACTTCCCGGACCCGGAGGGGCCCATGACGGCGACGACCTCGCCGGGGTGGATGGAGAAGGACGCGCCGTCGAGAGCGGGCGTCGGGCCGTAGGCCTTGTGGAGGTCGTGGGCGGCGAGAAGGGAGCCGGCGGGGGTCACTTGACCACCTCGGCGAGCTTGTCGAGGCGTGCGGCGGTCAGTTCGAGCCAGCGCAGGTCGGCTTCCAGGTGGAAGAGCGCGTGGTCGCAGATCAGCTGGTCGGCGAGGTCGCCGTTGCGCTTGCGGTCGGTGAGGACACGCATCAGGCGCAGATGCTCGGTGCGCTGGGTGTCCAGCAGCCGGTCGGCGCCGCGGCCGGTCAGCAGGGCCAGGACGACCTTGGTGTAGAGGGTCGACTGGAGGTATGGCTCCGGCTTCTCCGGCTGGGCGAGCCAGGCGGAGACGTCCGTGATCCCGGCGTCGGTGATGGCGTACCGCTTGCGCTCGGGACCGCCCTCGCTCTCGACGCCGTCGACGACGACGAGCCCGTTCTTCAGCAGCCGGGACATGGTCGAGTAGACCTGCCCGTAGTGCAGCGGGCGGTCGTGGCCGAACTTCTCGTCGAAGGTGCGCTTGAGGTCGTAGCCGTGGCGGGGGCCGGACTCCAGGAGTCCCAGGAGGGTGTGACCGATTGACATGCGAGCGACTATACATGTGGTGTATACGCAGAGTGCATACAAGGGTGTCGTGCCCAGCACGCGTCTGGGGTGTACCGCTGGATTCGCCGGTTCCCGCAACCCTTTCCGTCCCTGATGAGTCGGTTCCTGAGGAACCAGGTGCTGATTGTCACGTCCGGAAAAGACCGGATCGCTTGCATTTCGTCCGACCCGACGGTGTTAGCTGGCGGGAAGGGCGAAGCCGGTCGAGCAGAGAAACAGGAGCACTACAGCGATGGGTCGAGCGGATGCGCGACGAGGCCAGGGGCGAGGAGCGCGCCGGGCCGGGAGGAGTGGCGGCATACGCGGACTCTTCACCTGGCGGAAACTGCTGGGCACGTTCTTCGGGTTCTGCCTGCTGGTCATGGGCGCCTTCGTGGCGCTCTACGTCTATGTCGACGTGCCCGCGGCCAACGCCACGGCGAAGAAGCAGAGCAACGTCTACAAGTACAGCGACGGCACGCTGCTGGCCCGCACCGGCGAGGTCAACCGCGAGATCGTGGATCTGTCCGCCGTGCCCAAGGACGTCCAGCACGCCTTCGTCGCCGCCGAGAACAAGAGCTTCTACCAGGACCAGGGCGTCGACCTGAAGGGCACCGCGCGCGGTGTGTTCAACACGCTGTCCGGCAAGGGCAAGCAGGGTGGTTCGACGATCACCCAGCAGTACGTGAAGAACTACTACCTGACGCAGGACCCGACCGTCAGCCGCAAGCTGAAGGAACTGGTGATCTCGCTCAAGGTCGACCAGAAGATGAAGAAGAACGAGATCCTCGCCGGGTACATGAACACCGCGTACTACGGCCGGGGTGCCAGCGGCATCCAGGCCGCCGCGCAGGCGTACTACGGCGTCGACGCCAAGGACCTCGACCTCTCCCAGGGCGCCTACCTCGCATCGCTGCTCCAGGCCCCCAGCCAGTACGACTGGGCGGTCGCCTCGCCGACCGGCAAGAAGCTGGTCTCCGAGCGCTGGGCCTACACGCTCGACAACATGGTCGAGAAGGACTGGCTGGACAGCTCGATGCGCGCCGCGATGAAGTTCACCGTCCCGCAGGAGCCGAAGGCGGCCCCCGGTATGGAGGGCCAGACCGGCTATCTCGTCGAGGCGGCCGACGAGGAGCTGGAGCGCCAGGGCGTCTCCGAGGAGGCCCGTGTGGCCGGCGGCTGGACGATCACGCTCAACATAGACAAGAAGCGCCAGCAGGAGCTGGAGAAGGCCGTCGACCGGCAACTGGAGTCCAAGCTCGACCGCGAGGGCAACAAGATCGACGCCACGGTCCAGGCCGGCGCCACCTCCGTGGACCCGAAGAACGGCGAGGTCGTCGCGCTGTACGGCGGCGTGAGCGCCACCGAGCACTGGGTCTCCAACGCGACCCGCCGCGACTACCAGCCGGCCTCCACCTTCAAGCCGCTGGTGCTCGCCTCCGCTCTGGAGAACGAGTCGCGGACCCAGGACGGCAAGCTGATCGGCCTCGACACCGTCTACGACGGGACCACCAGGCGGCCGGTCGTCGGCAGCGACATCCCGTTCAAGCCGCAGAACGAGGACGACCGCAGTTACGGCGACATCAGCGTCCAGAGGGCGATGGACCGGTCGGTCAACTCGGTCTTCGCGCAGATGGTCGTCGACGTGACGCCCTCCGCCGTGAAGCGGACCGCCCTCGAACTCGGCATGCCCGACAAGGGATTCCCCGCAGTCCCCGCGATCACCCTGGGCACCATGAACGCCTCGACCTGGGATATGGCCGGTGTGTTCGCGACGCTCGACAACCACGGCAAGAAGGCCACCCCGCACATCATCAAGTCGGCCGAGCACCGGGACCGCGCGGCGGAGCCGGTCGACGGCACCGGCGGCCAGGCCATCAGCCGTAAGACCGCGGACACCGTGACGCGGGCGCTGACCGGAGTCGTGGACAACGGCTCCGGCCACGAGGCCGACAGCCCGGCCTTCGACGCGGCCGGCAAGACCGGCACGTCGGAGAACAACAAGGCCGCCTGGTTCGCCGGGTACACCCCGGAGCTCAGCACGGTCGTCGCGCTCTACGGGGAGGCGAAGGACGGCGGCACACAGGTCACCCTGACCGGTACGGCCAGCTCGGGCCGTGCCAACGGCGGCGGCTTCCCGGCGAAGATCTGGGCGGACTACACGCTGGCCGCACTGGACGGCGGCTCGCCCGCCACCTTCGACCTCGAAGACGTCGAGCGCGGCGAGTCGGGCGTCACGCAGGCCCCCACGACGCCGCCGCCCACGACCGAGCCGCCCGAGGAGACGGAGCCGCCGGAGACCGATCCGCCGACCCAGTCGCCGACGGAGCCCCCGGTCACCGAGAGCCCGACGACGGAGCCCCCGCCCACGCAGACGACGCCGCCCACGCCTACCGACCCGACGACCGAACCGACCGACCCGGTCGACCCGGTCGATCCACCGGGCGAACGGCCGGTCCGCGACGAGAACGGCCTGCCCGGTCAGTGAGCACATGAGGACGGCGAGGGGGGGTGCCCGCGGGCACCCCCCCTCGCCGTCCTCACCCAGAGCCCGCTACTGGCTCCGGGTGACCATCTCGAACCAGACGACCTTGCCCGTCGAGAGCCGGGTGGCTCCCCACCGCCTGGCCAGACGGTTCACCAGGAACAGACCGCGTCCACCCTCGTCCGTCTCCCTGGCCCGCCGCTGCCTGGGCAGCTGCGGGGAGTCGTCGCCGACCTCGCAGCGCAGGATGTCCGTACGCAGAAGGCGCAGGGTCACCGGCCGTTCCGCGTACCGCACGGCGTTGGTCACCACCTCGCTGACCAGCAGTTCCACCTCGTCCGACAGCTCGTCGAGACCCCAGCGGCTGAGCGCTTTGCGGGCCAGCTTGCGGGCCCGGCCCGGTGCCTCGTCCTCCGGTTCCAGGAACCAGTACGCGACATCGCTGGGCGCGATCCCGTCGAAGCGGGCGGCGAGCAGTGCGATGTCGTCGTCCCGGTCGCCCGGGCCGAGCATGTCGAGCACGTCGTCGCAGAGCGCCTCCAGCGGGGGCGCGTGATCGGGGCCGGTCAGGCGGGCGGTGGCGGCGAGCCGCTCCCGCAGCTGCTCGATCCCGGTCCACACGTCCCGCAGCCGGGACTCGACCAGGCCGTCCGTGTACAGCAGCAGCGTGGCGCCCGCGGGGGCATCCAGCTCCACGGCCTCGAAGTCGACTCCGCCGACACCGATCGGGGCGCCCGGGGGCACCCGCAGCACCTCCGCCCGGCCACCCAGGTGGAGCAGGACGGGCGGCGGGTGCCCGGCGTTGGCGATGGTGATCCGGTGCGCGACCGGGTCGTACACGGCGTACAGGCAGGTCGCCATCCGGTCGCTGCCGAGCCGCTGCGCCTGCTCGTCCAGGTGGTGCAGCACCTCCTGCGGCGGCAGGTCGAGCCCGGCCAGGGTCTGCGCGGTCGTGCGCAGCTGGCCCATGATCGCTGCGGACGTCATGGAGTGGCCCATGACGTCGCCGACGACGAGCGCGACCCGGCTGCCGGGCAGCGGGATCGCGTCGTACCAGTCGCCGCCGACCCTCGCCGTCTCGGCGGCCGGCAGATACCGGGAGGCGAGACGCACACCGGTCGGCTGCGGCAGCGAGTCGGGCAGCATGGTGCGCTGGAGCTCGTCCGCGATGTACGCCTCGCGCCCGTACAGCACGGCCTTGTCGATACCCAGCGCGGTGTGCGTCGCCAACTGGGCCGCGACCAGCAGATCGTTGGCCTCGAACGCAGGGCGCTCGGTGCCGCGCAGGAAGACGGCCGCGCCGATGACCCGGCGCCGCCCGCGCAGCGGCGCCAGGATCGCGCGGTGTCCGGTGGGTACGGCACGCCCGGCGCCGAGCAGTTCGGGCAGCGCGGCGCGCGCCGCAGCGGAGTCCCCGAAGACGGGACGCACTCCGCGCAGCACCTCGGCCAGCGCGCCGCCGGAGCGGACCTCGCACAGCTCGGCTGCGGGCATGAGGTCGGACTGCGGGTCGGCACCCGGCAGCCGGAGACGCTCGGTCTCCGGGCTGCTCTCATTCTCCTCGTCGGTTAAACGCAGCCGGTCGGTACGGCGCAGCCGCAGCACGAACGGGGTGGCGGGGCGCTCGTCGCCCACCGGAAGCGGGTCCCGGAGGTAGACGAGTATCGCGTCGGAGAAGGTCGGCACGCTGGCCCGGCACAGGCCGAGGACGATCTCGTCCAGGTCTATGCCCCGGGCGATGCGGCGGGTCGCCGCTCCCACGAAGCGCAGCCGGTCGCCTTCACGACGGGCCACGGTCTGACTGTCCGCCGCCGTCGTGGCCGGTTTCGTCGAGGCGTGCGGTACGGGACTCGGCCCGGGGTTCGGCGCTGCGGCCGGTCCGGGGATCGCGGCGGTGACAGGGGATGCCGTCGTGGCGTCCTGCTGCCGCGGGCGGGTGCGCTCCTGGGACCGGGCCGCGAGGGGCTGCCGGCCTTCGTGGGAGGTGGGATGCTCCGTCACGCGTGGGATTCCGTCCGTCCGGGCCGGTTGTATGAGGCAGACACCTCGTGGGGCGCTACTGTGCCCCGGCAAGAGCGGTAAGAACAACGGCTGTCACCGGATGCCCCCGTACGCGGGGCCGAAACCGGCTGCTCACGATCTGGCGCGGTGACATCGTTTCCCGCGAAGGGCCGGCGGACAGCGAACATGTCTCCACCCCTTCGTAGTGGTTCATGCGAGCGTGTGACCCGCTCCGGACGGTGTGGTCCGAGCGGTTCCAACGGTTCGAACGTCGACTTGTGGTCGTTCCAAGGATCTCACGACGGCATACGGGCCGGGGTGCGGTCCCAGTCATCCGGAAGCGGCGGTACCCGCCAGTGCGGCTCCGGCCGCCAGTGCTCCCAGCCGTCCCGGAACGGCGCCCCCCACTCCTGGATGACCTCGACCGCCGCCCGGCCCGCCTCCCGTACGCGCGCGGTGGTGGCCCGGTCCATCAGGCCGACCCGCTGCGCCTGGGCGAACTCGTCCTCGTCGAGCCACCGCCAGCTGTGGTCGGGGTGCACGGAGATGTCGAGAAAGTGATCCTGGGAGTCCACGCCGCCGGACCAGCGGACGAGCGGCTCCTCCAGATTCACGTACCAGTTGCGGAAGGCCCAGCCGCGGTCCCAGAACAGCCACACCGACCAGGGGTCGCCGGGGCGGGCCAGTTTCAGCACGCCGGTGCCGAACCACGTCGAGCGGGCCGTGGTGCGCGGAGCCGTGTAACGGGTGGCGAGCGGCTCGGCGTGCACCTGGGTGCCGTCGGCGAGGACCGGTCTCACGCACTCGGTGCCCGGCGCCATCCACACGGCGAGCAGCTCGTCGGTGTCCTGGACGACGGTGACCGGGCGGCAGATGTGCACGGGGCTTCGCCGGCCGCTCCCGTCACCGTTGCCGCGGTCACCGCCACCGTTGTCGCGGTAGCGCCAGAGGATCTGGTCCCCAGGCGCCCAGCGCACCTCTCCCGTACCTGCCATGAAGAGATCTTAGAGATCCAGCCGCCCGCTCGCTGCGAAACGCGTCACGGGCGGGTCATGCGCAACACGTCCAGGGCCTCGTCGAGTTGTTCCACCGTGAGGTCACCGCGTCGGACGTATCCCGAGGCCAGGACCGTTTCGCGGATGGTCGTGCCCTGGGCGAGGGACTTCTTGGCGACCTTGGCGGCCTCCTCGTAGCCGATGTACTTGTTGAGCGGCGTGACGACGGAGGGCGAGGACTCCGCGTACATGCGCGCCCGTTCCACGTTGGCCGTGATGCCGTCGACCGTGCGGTCGGCGAGGAGCCGTGAGGCGTTGGCGAGCAGCCGTACCGACTCCAGCAGGTTCTTCGCGATCACGGGCAGCATGACGTTGAGTTCGAAGTTGCCCGCGGCGCCCGCCGTGGCGACCGTGGCGTCGTTCCCCATCACCTGCGCCGCGACCATCAGTACGGCCTCCGGGATGACCGGGTTGACCTTCCCCGGCATGATCGACGAGCCCGGCTGGAGGTCCGGCAGATTGATTTCGGCCAGTCCGGTGCGCGGTCCCGAGGCCATCCAGCGCAGATCGTTGGAAATTTTCGTCAGCGAGACCGCGATCGTGCGGAGCTGCCCGGACGCCTCGACCAGTCCGTCCCTGGCACCCTGCGCCTCGAAGTGGTCGCGGGCCTCGGTGAGCGGCAGGCCGGTGGTGCGGGCCACTTCGGCGATGACGGCGGCCGAGAATCCGGGTGGGGTGTTGATGCCGGTGCCGACTGCCGTCCCGCCCAGGGGCAGTTCGGCCAGGCGGGGGAGCGAGGACCGCAGGCGCTCGACGCCGTACCGGACCTGGGCCGCGTAGCCGCCGAACTCCTGGCCCAGGGTGACGGGCGTGGCATCCATCAGATGGGTACGGCCCGACTTCACGACCTCCACGAATTCGGCTGATTTTCGCTCCAGCGCGGATGCCAGATGGTCCAGCGCGGGGATCAGGTCCGCCGTGACGGCGGCCGTCGCGGCGATGTGGATGGAGGAGGGGAAGACGTCGTTGGAGGACTGCGAGGCGTTGACGTGGTCGTTGGGGTGCACCTCGCGGCCCAGGCGCTCGGTGGCGAGGGTGGCGACGACCTCGTTGGTGTTCATGTTGGACGAGGTGCCGGACCCCGTCTGAAAGACGTCGATGGGGAAGTGCTCGTCCCACCGGCCTTCGGCGACCTCGGCGGCGGCCTCCTGGATCGCGGTGGCGATGTCCGGGTCGAGGACGTCCAGTTCCGCGTTGACCTTGGCGGCAGCGGCCTTGATCCGGGCCAGGGCCTCGATGTGGGCCCGCTCCAGGCGCTGTCCGGAGATGGGGAAGTTCTCCACTGCGCGCTGGGTCTGGGCCCGCCACTTGGCGTGGGCGGGGACCTTCACCTCACCCATCGAATCGCGCTCGGCGCGGTACTGCGGGGTGCCCGCGTTCGTGTCTGACGAGCCGTCCATGTTTCAAACCTCCTGTGAAAGTTGAGCACTTGTCTTGTCCTACGTATTCCCTTGTCGCCTACCGGCCAGTAAATACCTGGGGTAACCCACAATCCGGGAGGCGCAATGAGGCGCACCAGGCACAGACTTCGCGCACTTCGCTGTACGGTCGCGGCGACCGCCGCACTGGCGGTGGCCGTCGGCACCATGGCGGTGGCCGGACCGGCGGGCGCGGCGGAGACCCGTACCGCCACTACCGCATCCACCCCGCTCCCACCCGCTCTCGAAGCCGTCCGGGCAGCGGAGGCCACCCAGCTGTACGGCAGCCCCGCCGAGCGGCCGCTCGGCGACCGCAAGACCGGGCTGATCTCGCTCGGCGACAGCGAGATCTCCGGCGAAGGAGTCGGCACGTACGAGTCCGGCACCAACGGCCCGGACAACTGGTGTCACCGTTCACCCGACGCGGCCATCCACCGCACGGGCATCGCGGCGGACGTCACGTACAACGTCTCCTGCTCCGGTGCCTACACCGGGAACATCAGAATCGGTGGTTCCAAGCAGTACGCCGACGAGCTCGTCCAGAGCGACAGCCTCGCCGTGAAGGCGCGCAACACCCGCATCAAGATGATCGTGCTGGTGGCCGGCGCCAACGACGACCTCCAGTTCGGTCCGGTCATGACGGACTGCGTCGTGCGCTATCTCACCCTCCAGGGCCCCTGCGAGTCCAAGTACGCCGGCGGCTGGCAGGCCCGCGTCGACGCGCTCGTCCCCAAGGTCGAGCAGACCGTACGCGACCTGCGCACCGTCATGACGGACGCCGGGTACGCGAACGGTGACTACAAGCTCGTCGTCATGGGCTACCCGAGTCCGATCGGCCCCGACTTCCGTGACAACCCGGACTTCCCCGGGAAGATCGCCTGCGGTGGCCTGGGGTACGACTCCGACACCGTCTGGGGACGTAACACCGCCGTACCCGCCTTCCAGGTGGGCATGCGCAAGGCGGCCGCCGCCACGGGAGCCGTCTACCTCGACAACTCCCGTCTCTTCCACGGCCACGAGGTCTGCACCCAGAGCGCCTGGGCCCGCGGCCTCTACATCGACGTGACCAAGCCGGGTCTGCCGGACGCGAATTCGGTACGCCAGTCCTTCCACCCCAACCTGGCCGGACACGGGGCCTTCGCCTCCTGCCTCACCCAGATGTACGACTCCGGGGTGCGCGAGGCGAGCTGCGCCGACCCGGCGAGCGCGGGCAGGCCGGTGCTCCGGCCTCTCGCCTGGGACGACGTGTTCGGTCCGCTGAGGAACGAGGCCACCGGGACGTGCGTCGACGTCCCGGCGTCGGTGACCCGCAACGGCACCGAGGTCACCGGCTGGGACTGTCACGGCGGCCGGAACCAGGACTGGTGGTACGACGCCGCCGAGCGGACGGTGCGTACGGAACTCAGTCACGACCGCTGCCTGGACGTGCCGGGCGCGAGGTACGAGGCGGGCGCGAAGCTCGTCCTGTGGGACTGCTCGGGTGCGGCGAACCAGAAGTTCGTGAAGGAGTCGGGCACCTTGCGTCCGGCAGCCGCGAACGGGCTCTGTCTGACGCTCGCGTCGGCCAAGGAGCCGCTGAGGCTCCAGGCGTGCAACGGCGGTGCCGCGCAGCGATTCGCGTAGCCCTGCGGTAGGTCGCAGGGGGGAGAGGGTGGCCGTCTTCTCGAGGCCGCCCTCTCCTGTCATGGTGGGCCGGTCGTGGTGGGCCGACCGGGGAGTGCGGCCCGGGGCGTGCGGTCCGGGGAGTCAGGGGACCAGTGCTTCGCTGAGCGTCCGGATCGTCGGGGTGAGATACAACTGGCGCAGGGGGACCGGGGGCAGTCCGCGTTCCCGGACCGCCGCGCCGATGCGGATCGCGTACAGCGAATTGCCGCCCAGGTCCCAGAAGTTGTCGTCCGGGCCGATGGCCGGGACACCCAGAACCTCCTGCCACACCTCCGTGAGCGTCGCCGCCGCTCCGGTGGGCGGGGCGGGTGCGAGCAGGGGTGCGGCGGCCTCGGGCGCGGACCGCCGAGGGGCCGGCAGCCCGGCGGGGTCGAGTTTCCCGTTCGCGGTGAGCGGCAGGCGGGGCAGAGCCGTCACCGTGGCGGGCAGCATGTGGGAGGGCAGCAGGCGCGCGGCCCGGTGGCGTACCGGAGCGGTGTCACCGTGCGCGTCCGGGGTCAGGACCACGTACGCGTCGATGCGTACGGCCGCGGCGTCCCCCTGTTCGTGGCCGGTGACCGTCACCGCCGCCGCCGTCACCGCCGGGTCCTCCAGCAGTGCGTGACGGATCTCGCCGGGTTCGATGCGGAAGCCCCGTACCTTCACCTGGTCGTCGATCCGGCCCAGGTGCTCCAGGGAGCCGTCGGGGAGGAACCGGCCCAGGTCGCCGCTGCGGTACAGCCGGCCGTCGTGCCAGGGGGCGGGGACGAAGCGCTCGGCGGTGAGGGCGGGCCGGTGCAGATACCCGTCGGCGACCCCCGCGCCGCCCACGTATATCTCCCCGGGGGCACCCGGAGGCACGGGACGGCCCCGGGAGTCGAGGACGTGGACGTCCCAGCCGGGCAGCGGGCGGCCGACGGAGCGGGAGCCCTCCACCGCCGCGCGACGTGTGAGCGTCCGGGCGGTCACATGGACCGTCGTCTCGGTGATCCCGAACATGTTGACCAGCCGGCAGCGGTCCTCCGGATGGCGGTCGAACCAGGAGCGCAGGGGCCGGGTGTCCAGCGGCTCGCCGCCCAGCACGACCAGGCGGAGGGGGAGCTCGCCGTCGGCGTCCCGGTCGGCGGCCATGAACTGGGTGAACGCCGAAGGGGTCTGGCTGAGCACGGTGACCCCCTCGCGGAGCACCAGGGCGTGGAAACCGTCGGGGGAGCGTGTCGTCCAGTGATCGACGACGACCAGGCGGCCACCCGTGAGGAGGGCGCCCCAGATCTCCCAGACGGAGAAGTCGAAAGCCGCGGAGTGGAAGAGCGTCCAGGTGTCGGCGGAGGTGAGCCCGAAGTCCTCGCGGGTCGCGTCGACGAGGGCGGTGACATTGGCGTGCGGGACGACGACGCCTTTGGGCCGGCCCGTCGAGCCGGAGGTGTGGATGACGTAGGCGGGGGCCGTGGGCGGACCGGACGCGGTGCGGGGCTGCGCCGGGTGGCCGGTGAGGCGTGCGGTGTCGTCGACGGTCAGGCGCAGCCCGGCGTCCTCGGCGGTGCGGGCCCGGCGGCCGGCGGGATGCTCCGGGTCCAGCGGTACGTACACCGCGTCGGCCTTCAGGACCGCCAGCATGGTCGCCACCAGGTCCGTGGAGCGGGGCAGGCAGATGCCCACGAGATCCCCGGGTGCGACGCCCGAGGCGCGCAGCCCGTTGGCCAGTTCGTCGGCGCGGGCGTTCAGCTCCCGGTACGTGAGCGTGGCGCCGGCGCAGGTGAGGGCGGGTGCGTCGGGTTGCGCGGCGGTCCGCTCGGTGAAGACGTCGTCGATGCGGCGAGGGGTGTGGGCCGTGGCGGGGGTGCCGCGGCCCAGGCCGATTCGGGCGGCCGACTCCTCGGCGGTGAGCGGGTACAGCTCGGCGAGGGGTGTCTCGGGCGGAAGGGAGAGGATCTGGTCCCGGACGCGGAGCACCTGGCGTTCGAAGCCTCCGGTCTCGTCGGTGAGGGGGCCCGGTCCGTCGGTGAGGGCCCTTGGTCCGTGGAGGAGGGTGCGGGGGTAGGGGGGGTCCGTGTACGGCAGGACGGTGAACGCTTCCTGCCCGGCGGCCGGGCCCGGGTCCACGAGGCCGACGTCCGGTGCGGCGCCGTCCGGGAAGGGGGTGAGCGGAGTGCCGAGGAGGTCCCCGACGGTGCGCTCCTCGGTGAGGTCCGCCGCGAACACCGCCCGCCCGTCGAGGGCTCCCAGCGCGTGCGGCGGCCGGTCGAGGGCGGGGACGGGGATGCCCACGGGGACGTAGGAGAGACCCTCGTGGCGCCCGGTGACGACGGCGAGCGCTGCCACGAGGGGGAGCGTCGAGGGGTCGGGCCGCAGATCCGGGGTGCCGCTCCGGAGGAGTACCCCTTGAGGGTCGAGGCGCCCCCGCAGCACCTCGGCGATCAGCCAGAGGGACCGTGCGTCCAGCGCCGCCCCGTCCGCGACCAGCAGGAGATCGGCTGCGCCCCCGTCCTCGTACCGCAGGAACAGCGCGCGCAGCCGGTGGCCGGGGGCGAGGGGTCGGCGGGTCTCCGTGGCGCGTCTGCGCAGGGCCGCCGACGAGTCGGCAGCGGCGCGGACGGAGTCCGTCCACAGGCGGGGGCGCGAATCCTCCGGCCACCACAGGTCCGCCGCCGCGGTGAGTGCGGCGGAGATCGGGGTGTCCGCCGCACCCTCGGGGAGGCGGACGGTCAGCGCATGGCGACGGGCAGGGGGCACGTACGTACTCCTTGTCGTACGGAGGAGGGGGCCGGGGCCGGGTCAGCGGACGGTGAAACCGCCGTCGACCGTGACCACGCTCCCCGTCACCCGGCGGGACTCGTCCGAGGCGAGCCACAGCGCGGCGTCGGCCACGTCCCAGGGCTCGACCAGGGTGTTCATCGGCTGGTCGCGCACGAACGCCTCCTCGTGTTCCGCGGACGGCACCTCGAGCGAGCGGGCGATCTCCGCGAGCATGCGGCCCTCCATCGCGTCGTCGTCGCGGACGGACCCGGGGCACACGGCGTTGACCCGTACCTTGCGGGGCGCGTAGTCCAGCGCGACGGCCTTCGTCAGGCCGACCAGTCCGTGTTTGGCGGCGACGTAACCGGCGAAGTGCCGGTAACCGACCAGGCCGGCCGTCGAGGCGATGTTGATGATGGAACCGGAACCCCGCGCGGCCATCCGCCCGCCGACCGCCCGGATCGCCCGCCAGGCGCCGCCCAGGTCCACATCGATCATCAGCTGCCACTCGGACTCGTCGATCTCGTGCGCGGGACGGCCCGAAGGGGCCGCGATCCCGGCGTTGTTGACGAGGACGTCGATCCGGCCGAAGCGTTCCTCGGCATCGTCCGCCACCGTCTCCAGCGCCGCCAGATCGCGCACATCGGCCTGCCGGGTCAGGACTGAGGAGCCCGCCGCCCGGCACAGATCAGCCGTGTACGCGAGCTGGCTCGCCGATCCGAGCGGATACGGGACGCCCGGCAGATCGGCCGCCACGTCCAGCAGCACGAGGTCCGCGCCCTCCCTGGCGAAGGTCAGCGCGCAGGCCCGGCCCAGTCCGCGCGCGGCCCCCGTGATCAGTGCCGTCCGCCCGGCCAGCCGGGCGCCGCCGCCGCTCACCGGTCCCGCGGGGCGCGGAGCCCGGCCGCCACCAACTCCAGCAGCTCGCGCGGATGTTCCGCCAGGTACATGTGCCCGCCGGGCAGCTCGGCCACGGTCAGCCGCCCCGTCGTCGCCGCGCCCCACTGCGCGGCGTCGGCGGGACCGACCAGGGTGTCCGCACGTCCCCTGACGGAGGTGACGGGCACCGACAGCGGGCGGTCCGATGACGGTACGTACGTCTCGTGCAGGCGCACGTCGGCCCGCAGCGCCGGCAGCATCAGATCCCTCATCTCCGGGTCCTCCAGGGCAGGATGGGCGTACCCGGCGAAGGTCTTCACCCGTGCCACGAACTCCTCGTCAGGCAGCTCGCCCGCCCGGTCCGTCCTCGGCGTCCAGGGGCCGTGCGAACCGCTGACGACGAGGGCCTCCAGCCGCAGCCCCGACGTGTCGGGGGCCTGCTCGATCCGGTGCGCCAGCTCGTACGCGAGGACCGCGCCCATGCTGTGCCCGAACACCGCCACCCGGCGCCCGGAGCCCCCGAGCGCGGCGACGACCTGCTCGTACGCATCGGTCACCGCCGGACCCACCGAGGTGTACGGGGCCTCGGTGAACCGCTTCTCCCGGCCCGGCAGATGCACCGGCAGGACCCGTAGCCCGGCCGGCGCGGCGGCCTGCCACGGGCTGAAGAAGGACGGCCCCGCCCCGGCGAAGGGCAGGCAGATCAGGACGGTCTCTTCCACGGTCTCTCTTCCTGGAAGGGCTGCCGCCCGGGCTTCCGGGCGGTGATGCGCGCGGGTGTTAAGGCCGGCTGACGCGACCGACCGATGCGACCGGCTGACGCGGACGGGTGGTGGCGGCCCGGTCAGCCGGATGTCATGAACGCGCGGAGGATATCGGCCAGATACCCCGGGTCGGCAACCCCGCACAGCTCGCGCGCCGAGTGCATGGACAGCCCCGGCACCCCGACGTCCACGGTCGTGACACCGAGCCGCGCCGCCGTCAGCGGGCCGATCGACGTCCCGCAGGGCATCGCGTTGTTGGAGACGAACGGCTGCCACGGCGCGCCGGCCCGCTCGCACGCCGCCGTGATCATCGCGATGCCCGTGCTGTCGGTGGCGTACCGCTGGTTGGCGTTGACCTTGACCGTCGGGCCGCCGTTGGGCAGCGGACGGTGGTCCGGGTCGTGGCGCTCCGCGTAGTTGGGGTGCACCGCGTGCGCCATGTCGGCGGACACGCAGAACGAGCCGGACAGGGCGCGGGACCAGTCCTCGGCGGACCCGCCGCGCGCGGTGACCGTGCGGCCGAGCACCCTTTCCAGCAGGGGACTCTGCGCACCCGTCTCCGAGCCGCTGCCCACCTCCTCGTGGTCGAAGGCGGCCAGCACCGGTACGTGTCCGGGTTGGTCGACCCCGGTCGCCGCGGCCACCAGGGCGGTGACGCCCGCGTGCACCGAGACCAGGTTGTCGAGCCGCGAGGCGACCACGAACTCCCGGTCCGCGCCCAGATAGCCGGGCGGCTGGACGTCGTGCAGCATCAGGTCCCAGGCCAGTACGTCGCCCGGTTCCTCACCGGCCGTCGCCGCCACCCGGCGCAGCAGCGCACCCTCCTCCGGGGAGCCGAGCGCCCACACCGGGGCGAGGTGACGCTGCCGGTCCAGGACAGCGCCCTCGTTGACCGTGCGGTCCAGGTGGATGGCGAGCTGCGGCACACGGAGCAGGGGTTCGTCGATCTGGACGAGCTTCGTACGCGGGGTGCCGTCGGGGCCGCGCAGGGCCAGTCGGCCGGAGATGCCCAGATCGCGGTCGAGCCAGGTGTTGAGGGGGACGCCGCCGTAGATCTCCACGCCGATCTGCCGCCAGCCGGCCGAACCGGTGTCGGGGGCCGGCTTGATCCGCAGATTCGGGGAGTCGGTGTGGGTCCCGACGATCCGGAAGGGCGTGTGGGCGGGGGTGCCCTCGGGCGCGTACCAGGCGATCAGGGCGCCCGCGCGGGTGATGAAGCGCCCGCCGGTCGCACCGGTCCAGTCGTCCGTCGAGCGCAGCTCGCGGAAACCGGCCTTCTCCAGTCGCTGGGCGGCCTCGGCCACCACGTGGTAGGGCGAGGGGCCGGCAGCGATGAACGAGAGCAGATCGTCGGTGTGGTTGCGGTGGGGGGCCGACGTCATACGGCTTCCGCCTTTCGGGTGTTCGGCAGTGACTGCGAGGGTGAAGGCACTGATGGTTCGGGGCGGTCTCCGTGCAGCAGCTCGCTGACCGGCCGGTCAGGACGCGCACAGAACTCGCCGAGCAGGTCGGTGTATCCGGTGAGGAGTCGCTCGGCGGTGTCCCGGTTCCAGAGGTCCGCGGAGAACTCCAGGAACGTCCGATAACCCATCGCAGGGTCCCGCCGCGGCGCAAGTCCGAAGCACAGCTCGCTGCGGGAAAGCAACGGTGCGAGATCCTCCACCTCGACGCCGAGACCGGGGATCTCGATGTCGGTGTCGACGGAGTTCTGGAAGGCGAGCACGTGCGGAACCCGGTCCGGTACGTGCTCCGCACCCGCGTCCCGCATCGCCTGCATGATCCTGGCGGTGGGCAGTACGTGGGCCATGGCGCCCATCGCGCCCGCCCCGGTGCGCACGGCCAGCTCCGCGCAACTCTCCGCGGGATTGGCTTGATCCAGCCGTACGCGGACCATGACCGCGGTCGACGTCATGGCCACCAGCGACTCGTACGCGGTGCCCTCGCGGTTGGCGTACGGAACGCTCAGCAGGATGTCCGGTTCCCCGGAGAGCCGGGTCAGGAACACCCCGAGCGCCGTCGCCGCCACCGCGAACGGGGTGGTGTGCAGGGAGCTCGCGAAGGACTCCACCGCCGCGCGCAGCTCGCCGGAGGCCTCCCCGCGGATGGTGTCCCCGAGGCCGCTGAGCTTCGCGGGACGCGGACGGTCGGTGGGTACGGGGACCGCCGACGGCACCCCGTCGAGGTACGCCGCGCAGTGGACGGCCCGGCGTGCCTCCGTCTCCGGGTCGTGCTGGGCGCGCTGACGGCGGGCGTACTCGGTGGGCTGTGCGCCGGGGGCGGCCAGCCCGTGCGGGACACCGGCGGCCTGTGCCGTGTAGAGCGCGGCGATCTCGGCGAGCAGCAGGGACAGGGACCAGCCGTCCGCGGTGATGTGGTGCAGGACGAACATGAGGGCCCAGCGGTCCTCCTCGACGCGCAGCAGCCGCAGCCGGGGCAGCGCGGGGCGGGCGAGGTCGAAACCGCTTCCCGCCGTCTCCCGGCACAACGTGTCGGCGCGCGCCCGCCGTTCGCCGGGAGGCAGTCCGGTCAGGTCCTCGACCGGCAGGTCGAGTGGCGACGGCGGAAGCACCTCCTGCCACCAGGCGCCGTCATCCGCGTCCTGTACGAAGCGGGTGCGCAGCGAGTCGTGGCGGGCGATGACCTCGGCGAGCGCGGAGCGCAGTGCGTCGGGGTCGAGGCGGCCGGTGAAGGTGATGCGGGTGGGAACGTTCCAGACCTCGGGGTGGGGGACGGAGTGATGGCCGGCGATCATGCGGGCCTGCTGGTCGCTGACGGGTGCGCGGTCGACGAGCGTCTCCGGTGCCCGGCCGAGCTGCCGTGTCATGGCCCGCAGGGTGGCTTCGGAGAAGAAGTCGCCCATCGGGTAGTCGACACCCAGCGCGTCGCGCACCCGGTTCACCAGGCGGATGGCGGCGATGGAATTGCCCCCCAGATCGAAGAAGTTGGCGGTGTCGGCGAACCCGCGGACGTCCAGGACCGACTCCCAGACCTTGCGCAGAGCCGCGCCTGTGTCCCCTGCGGCGTCCTGTTCCGTGTCCTCGTCGTCCTCGCCGGTGTTCCCCGTGGGGGCCACCATGGCTGCCAGCGTCTCGTCCAGCTCGGTGAGATACCCGCGTACCGTCTCCGGGTCGAACAGGTCCGTGTCGTAGCGCAGCCGCAGGCGCAGCCCCGAAGGCGTACGGGTCGCCATCAGCGCCAGTTCCAGCGGGGCCGACTCCGTGCCGGCGGCCACCTCCTCGCTGCGCAGGCCCGGGAGCTCGATCCTGGACAGGGTCGCGGTGTCGAGGTCCACCGACACGGTGACCAGCGGGCGCGGGTTGCCCGGGTCCGGGTGTGCGTCGGCGAGCAGTGCGTCCACATCGACGTCACTGTGCTCGTCGGCGTCGAACAGGGCGCGCCCGGTGGCCCGCACCGCCTCCGCGACGGGTGTCCCCTCGGGCAGCGACACCCGCAGCGGCAGCAGGGAGACGTGGAAGCCGACCGTGTCCCGGGTGGCGGGCGTGCGCCGCCCGAACGTCGTGCCGAGCACGAACTCCTGCTGTCCCGAGCGGTGCCGCAGCACCAGCTGCCAGGCCGTGCACAGTGTCGCGAACAGTGTGACGCCGTGCTCCCCGCTCCACTCCTGGAGCTGTGCGGTCCGTTCCCCGCCGAGCCGTACGGCCTCCGCACCGCCGCGTCCCGCGACCCGCCGTTCGCGTGGCCGGTCCGTGGGCAGTTCCAGCACGGGCGGCTTCTCGCCCAGCCGCTCCCGCCACCACGCGAGAGCAGCCTCGCTCCGGGGCGGTTCGGCGGCGCCGAGCGTCGTGCCGGCCGGGCGGGCGAAGACGGGAGCCCGGCCCTCGGACGCCGCCCTGTACAGCTCCTCCAGGTCCGCCGTGACCAGCGCCGACGAATGGGCGTCCGTGATGATGTGGTGCATCCCCAGGACCACGACGTGGTCGTCGGTGGCCAGCCGGATCAGGCGGGGCGTGAAGAGAGGGCCCTCGGCCAGATCGTAGGCACGGGTGCTCTCTTCGGAGAGCACCGCTCCGATCACCTCGTCGGCCCGCCGCCCTCGGGCATCGGTCACCCGTAACTCCACGCGCTGCCGGTCCCGTACGGCCTGGAGCACCGTCTCGTCCCGCTCTCCCGCCCGGAAGACCGTGCGCAGTCCCGCGTGGCGGGCGACCAGCCCGTCCACAGCGGTGCGCAGCGCCGCTTCGTCGAGCGGGCCGTGCAGCCGTACCGCCTGCGTCTCGTTGTACGCGGCCGGGTTGCCGAGCAACGAGGAGGCGAGCCACAGCCGGCGCTGACCGGAGGTGGCGGGCGCGACGGTCTCCCGCACCGGTACGCGTACGCGCTCCAGCTCCCCTGTCCGCTCCGGCTCCGGCTCCCGCTTCTGCTCCGGCTTCCGCTCCCGCTCCTGCTCATGCCCCCGCTTCCGCTCCTCCGTGCGGCGCCGCAGCACGTTCAGCTGAGCGAGTCCCGCCCGCAGTTGCTCCCCGCTCACCCCGAAGTCGACCAGCGCGGCGATCTCGTCGACGCCCGCAAGGCGCAGCGCGTCGACGAACGGCGCGCACGTCTCCGGTGAGCCGATCAGCGCCCGCTGGTCGCAGTACCGGTCGTACGCCCGCCGGAACAGATAGTCCAGGTCCTCATCGCTCGCCGCCGCCACGTCCTGCGGACTGTGGCCGAGCGCGCCCGCCGCCGACCGCATCAGCAGGGAGGCGCGCAGATAGCGGCTCATCGGCTCCAGCGCCCCGGCCCGCGCGGTGTCGTGGTCCGGCGCCAGATAGGTGTGCACCAGAACGGTCACCCGGCCCGCCTCCGGGTCGAGACCGCACCCGGCCCGTACACGCCGGTAGTGCGCGATGTTCGCGGCCAGTTCGTCCACGGTCTGGCTCATCAGATTGGTGACGATGCCGAGACCGCGCCGGGCCGCCTCCTCGTACGAACCACGCTGCCCGGACGTCGCGAGGAACATCGGCGGCTCGGCCTGCACCGGCCGGGGTTGGATGCGTACGCCGGTCTCGGAGCCGTCCCCCGTCCGGCGCCGCACGGCCTCGCCGCGCCACAGCGCGCGCACCTCGTCCAGGTGGGCGAACGCGATCTCCCTGCGGTCCGCGAACCGGTCCGGGTGCAGGGCGAAGTCCTGGGCGTGCCAGCCGGTCGCGCACCCGATGCCGACCCGCCCGCCGGAGAGGTTGTCGACGACCGACCACTCCTCCGCGACGCGCACCGGGTCGTGCAGCGGCAGGACGACGGAACCGGCGTTGATCCGGACGCGGTCGGTCTCGCGCGCGATCGCGGCGGCGAGGACGGCCGGGTTGGGGAAGAGCCCGCCGAAGGAGTGGAAGTGCCGTTCGGGCAGCCAGACCGAGCCGAAGCCGTGCGCGTCGGCGAAACGGGCCGTCTCGAAGACCGTTTCGTACGCCGCCGGGGTGTCGGCGCTCTCGGGGTGGTCGCCGAAGAAGTAGATACCGAAGCCGGGGGCCGGGCGTTCGCGGGGACGGGTGCGGGAACGGGGTGACGGCTGCCTCGTGGCGGGGAAGAAGCCGCCGTCGCGGAGCTCGCGCAGGGACCCCTTCACCGCCCGGGAGATCTCCGCGACGTCCTCGTCCGTGTGGGCGGTGGACAGATAGAAGCTGCGCCACTCCCAGACGTACAGCCCGCGCAGCAGCAGGTGGTGGTAGAGCAGATCCATGTCGGCGCGGTGGGTGAAGCGGAACATCGACCCGAAGTGGGCGATTTCCAGGGGGAATTCCTCGTCCCGGAAGAAGGCGTTGAGTTCGGTGGCGAGCGCGTCCGTGCGGGCGTTCAGCCGGTCCTGAAGTCCCGGCCCCTGTTCCTTCAGGTGGGTGAGTACCGCCTTCGCCGCCGCCATGGAGAGCGGGTGCTGCATATACGTGCCGCCGATGAAGGTGGTCTCGTGCGGGGGTCCGCTGTCGTCCCCGTACCGCCAGAACCCGCCGTCGACGCCGTCGAGGAGGTCGGCGCGGCCCGCCACCGCGCCGATCGGGAAGCCGCTGCCGAGTGCCTTGCCGTAGGTGGCGAGGTCGGGCACGACGCCGAAGTGGTGCTGGGCGCCGCGCGGGTGCGGGCGCAGACCGGTGAGCATCTCGTCGAAGAGCAGCACGATGCCCCGGCGTGCGGTGAGGTCGCGCAGTGCGCGCAGGAAGTCCACCGGCCGGAGTCCCGGATTGCGGCACTGGACGGGTTCCACGAGGACGGCGGCGATGCTGTCGCCGAGCGTCGCGATGGTGTCCAGCGCCTCCTGGCTGCCGTACTCCAGTACGAGCAGGTCGGCGACGGCGGAGGCGGGGATGCCGCGTGAGACGGGTACGGCGTGGTGGTCGTGGCCGCCGGGCCGCCCGAGTACGGAGTCGATGTGCCCGTGGTACGAGCCCCGGAACATGACGACCTTGTCGCGCCCGGTCGCGGCGCGGGCCAGCCGTACGGCCGCCGAGTTCGCCTCCGTACCGGAACCGGCGAAGGCCACCCGTTCCAGTCCGGTCAGTCCGGCGAGGAGCTCCGCCGCCTCACCGGCGTCGGGGGAGCGGGGGCCGAAGCGGAGCCCCTGCGCGAGGTGGCGGCTCACGGCATCGGTCACGAACTCGGGCTCGTGGCCGAAGAGCAGGGCGCCGAACCCCATGGTGATGTCGGTGTAGTCGTTGCCGTCGACATCGGTGAGGTGCGCGCCGTGCGCCGAACGGGCCGCGATCGGATACAGCATCTCCTTGGTGCCACTGCGGAAGCCGACGACGGCCCGGCTGTCCGCGAGCACCGGCCGGTGCTTCTGGGCGAGCGCCTTGGATGTGCCGGTACGTGTGGTGAGCCGGCTCACGAGGGAGGCCGTATGGGCGCGTTGGGCCTCATCGGCGGATGCTCCGGTCATCCCGCCCGAGGGGTCGACGAGGAGGCGCGGGCCGTGGGACGCGGGAGCGTCCGACGGTGCGGCGGAGGCCGCCGCGAGCTGCTCCGTGAGCCGGCGGGAGAGCGCCGCGGCCCTGTCCACGGCGGCGGCGGAACCCTCCGTCGCACTCATCGGTCCGACGCCCCGGACGAGCGGCCGAGCAGGGCGACGGCATCCGAGAGCTGGGTGAGCATGGCGGCCTGGGTCTCGGCCAACCGCTCTATCTGACGCGACAGTTCCTGTATCTCGGCGCGCGTGGCGTAGACGGTTTCTTCCTGGACCGTGGCGGGCGCGGGTGAAGTCGCGGGCGAGGACGGCGCGAGCGTGGGCAACCGTGCCGGGTCCGGCTCCGCCTCCCTTGCCGTGCGTCCGGCTATGAGCCCGGCCGCCAGGCGTGGTGTCCCCGCCTCCTCCAGGATCTCCCGTAGAGCGATCGTCGTACCGAACTCCGCCTCCAGCTGCCGTACCATCCCGATGAGCTGGAGTGAATCCGCTCCCAGCGCGACGAACGACCGGTCGGCACCGACCTCCGACGGCGGGTGCCCCAGATGGTGGGCCGTGAGCTCCCGTACGCGCTCCAGCACCCTGTCCAGTACGGCGTGTTCGGTCATGCGATCCTCCGTCGTGCGTCGGTGGGCGTGCGGGGGTACCGGAACCGGCGGCGGACCGGTCCAGTACGACTGATGCCGGAACGGGTACGTCGGCAGCGGCACCCGGCGCCCGCCACAGCCGTCGAGCAGCGCACGCCAGTCGACCGCGACGCCCGCGCAGTGGAGCCGGGCCACGGCCTGCTCCCACGACCGGGTCGGTACGCAGACGGCGTCCGGGAGCGCGCGGCGCACCATACCGGTCAGGGTGGCGGCCGGCCCGAGCTCGACCACGAGGGGAGCGGTCCTCCCGAGCGTGGCGAGTACGGCGCCGAAATCAGCCGTCCTCCGGGCCTGCCGTACCAGATATCCGGCGTCCGGCAGCCACCCCGGAGGGCGGACGGCTCCGTCCAGGCCGCTCACGAACTCCACCCGAACCGGCAGTAGTTCCGTCTTCTCGGCGGCGGCCCGCAGCGCGTCGAGGACCGGGTCGAGCAGCGCCGTATGGAAGGCCCGGTCCACCTCCACCCGCTCGTACGCCTCGCCCCGGGCCGCCAGCAGTGCCCGCGCCCGTGCGACCGCCGACGGCGGGCCGGCCACCACGTGATGGGCGGGCCCGTTGACCACGGCGAGCTCCAGGCCGCCTACGGCGGCCAGCAGTTCCCTCACCCGCCCGCGCGGAACGAACACCGCGAGCATCGCGCCGGCTGCTGAGCCCCGCTGCATCAGCTGCCCGCGCCGGCACAGCAGCCGCATCCCGTCCGCCGTACCCAGCGCCCCGGCCACGCACAGCGCCGCGTACTCCCCGACGCTGTGCCCGGCCACCCGCGAGGGCGCGACGCCGAGCTGTTCCCACAGCCGCGCCTGGGCGACCTGGAGGGCGAACAGGGCGGGCTGGGCGAAGTCCGTGTCCCAGGGCGCGCGCCCGCCGCCGTCGACCAGACGGGCCAGGAAGTCACCTCGGCCCGTCTCCTCCTCGTACACCCGGGCGCAGTCGGCGAGGGTCGCGGCGACGACGGGGAAGCGGGCCGCGAGGGCGCCCGCTGTGCCCGGGCGCCCGCCGCCCTGTCCGCTGAAGAGGAAGACCGGCTCGGCCACCCGCTCCGCCACTCCGCTCGCGTACGCACTCCTGTTCGCCCCCTCCGCCGTGGGCCCCGCCAGGAACGCGTCGAGGCCCGCCACCGGGTCCGCCGAGGTCACGACCAGCCGGTGGGGCAGCAGACGCCTGCCGAGCGCCGCCGTGACCAGCAGATCGGCGGGCTCCGGCACGGGCCCGCGCACCAGCCGCTCACGGAAGGCCCGGGCGTACGCCACGAGCCCTTCATGGCTCGCACCGGACAGCGGAAGCAGTCGCGGAGTTCGGGTGGCCACCGGGCGGGGCGGCGGCGGGGCCGGTGCCTGCTCCAGGATCACGTGCGCGTTCGTGCCGCCCATCCCGATGGAGTGGACCCCCGCCCGGCGCACCCCCGGCAGCGGCCATGGACGCTCACGGTCCGGCAGCAGGAACGGGCTCCCGTCGACGGCCAGGGCGGGGTTGGGCCGGGTGAAGTTCACCAGCGGCGGCACCACTCCGTGGCGCAGCACCTCGATGGCCTTGACCAGTCCGGCGAGCCCCGCGGCACTGTCCAGGTGACCGATGGCGGGCTTCGTGGAGCCCAGTGCGCAGAAGCCCGTCCGGTCGGTGTCCCGGCGGAACGCCTCGGTGAGCGCGGCGAACTCGATGGGGTCGCCCTTGAGGGTGCCCGTGCCGTGCGCCTCGACGTAACCCACGGAATCGGCGGCCACCCCTGCCGCGTCCAGCGCCCCCAGGACCGCGTCGCGCTGTCCGGCGACGCCCGGTGCGACGAAACCCCGTTTGTCCGCACCGTCGTTGGTGACGGCCGAGCCCAGGATCACCGCGTGCACGGTGTCACCGTCGGCGAGCGCCCGGTCCAGCCGTTTCAGCAGGACGGCCACCACCCCGTTGCCGCCGACGGTGCCGTCCGCGTCCGCGTCGAAGGCTCTGACCGTGCCTGTGGGGGAGAGCGTGGAACCCTTCACCCGGTGATGCCCGGTGATCTGCGGTAAGTGCAGGGCCGCGGAGGCGGCCAGCATGAGATCGGCGTCGCCCGCGCGCAGCGCCTGGCAGGCCAGATGGACGGAGACCAGCGCGCTCGAACAGGCCGTCGCCACATTGACGGCGGGGCCCGTGAGACCGAGCCGGAACGCGGCCCGGTTGGCCGCGAAGTCAGGGTAGGTGCCCACCTGGACCTGTTTGCGCGTCATCCAGTCACCCGACCGGACCTCGTCGGCGAGGTTCGCGGTGAGATAGCTGTGCAGCGAGTACAGGCGGTATCCGGTGCTCCCGTACACCCCGATGCGGACGGCGGGGTCCGGTTCGGCGTAACCGCCGTCCTCCAGTGCGTGGAAGCAGCACTCCAGAAAGAGCCGCTGCTGCGGATCGGTGAGCGTCGCCTCCCGGCCGCTCATCGAGAAGAACCCGGCGTCGAACCCGTCCACCGATGCGAGGAGCGCGCTCGCCCCGACGAAGTCCGGCGCGGTGTAGTCCGCCTCCGGGACCCCGGCGGCGGCGAACTCGGCCGGCCCGAAGGGGCGTACGTGCGAGACGCCGGCCCGTATGTCCTGCCAGAACTCCGCGGTGTCACTGGCTCCGGGGAGTCTCAGCGCCGTCCCGATCACCGCGATGCGGTTCTCCGTCACCTGCGTCTTCTCCCTCGCACGCCGTGTCCGGCCGCGGCTCCGCTCGCCCCGGCCCCACCACCCGGTCACCGGGCGCCCGCACCCCCGCTACCCGCTGCCGGGCCACCCGAAGCAGGAACGCCAGTGCGACCACGACGGCAGCACCATGGGACCACGCGACGACCGTCAGGGGGCTGTATCCGTCCAGAGCGGCGGCGACGAGGATCATGCCGACACCGAAACCGAGATTCTCGAAGGTCGCGGAGAGTCCGAAGGCGTGCCCGCGCGGACCGGTCGGCAGCGTCTGGAGATGCGAGGTGTACGAGACCTCGGTGAGCCCGTCGGCAGCTCCGGCGACCAGGGCGATCACGGCCGTGGCGGCGAGCGGGAAGCCGGCGAACGCCAGGATGAAGGCCGAGGACATGACGACCGTGCCGTACCCGAAGCCCAGTGCCCCGACCGTCCGCCCCGTACGCTTCGTGTACCGCTGGATCACCTGCTGGACAGCGATGCTGCCGAGCGCCCACAGACACCAGAAGGCGCTGACGAACACGGCGGGGTTCGCCGCGTCCACGTCGCTCGAATACACCGGCAGCGCCGCGTTGTGCGAGGACGAGCCGAAGGCGTCCACACCGCGCAGGGCCACCATGAGACCCAGACCGGGCGCGGCGGCCAGTGCGAGGAACGCGACCGGCGTACGCCGTCGTCCCGTCCTCGCGCGCGCCGCCGCGCCCCTGGCCGGCCGATCGGCCGGCCCCTCTTCAGTACGCTCGCCGGAATCCCCCTCCGAATCCGGCGACGCGTCCCCGCCTCTGCCACCCCGCGCGATCGGCAGCAGAGCCACCGTCACCGCGCAGACCACAAAGGTCGTCATGTCGACCACGAAGGCCGCTGTGTACCCCACGAGGGACACCACCACACCTGCCGACGCGAAACCGGCCACCATCGCCAGCGAACGCCCCGTGATGGAGAGGGAGTTCGCCCAGGCCCTGCGGTCCGCGCCGACCATCTCGGGGATGGAGCTGCGCAGCGACACCATGAAGAGCGTGCCGCAGGCCCCGATCACGACCGAGACGGTTGTCAGCACCGCCGTCCGCATCCCGTCAGGTGCCAGGATCAGCAGCAGCATCACGGCCGCCTGCGCCACATTGGCCCAGAGCATGATGCTCTTCGCCGGGAAGCGCGCGAGCAGCCCGCCGACCGTCAGCCCGGCGACGAATCCGGAAGCCAGCCGCACGGCCATGAACAGGCCCATGGCGAGCGCTCTGCCCGTTGTCGTATAGACGAACAGATTGAGCGCCACCATATTCAGGAAGGTGCCGTACGAAGAGACCGCGTAACCGGCGACGAGGATGCGAAAGCGCCGTTCGGAACGTGCCGCTTCGCCCTTCCCGCTGTTCGTTCCCCTGCCCTTTCCGCTGCCCGTTCGGCTGTCCCGTGGGTTCGATTGGCTGTTCGTGCCGTTGCTGCCGAGCGTCACCCGCTCATAGTCATGCAGGCACCGCGTTCACCGGCGTCGGCCCGTTCGCACAAAGGTAATCTGCATACTTGTGAAGGACGATCATTCCACCCCACCTGCATGTGATTGCCGCGAATCGACTTCGGGCCGTGCGCCGGGCGAGCGTCCCTGCGACGTGGCACTCGCGATATACCGGCGCGCGCTCGTGGAGGGGAGCCTTCCGCAGGCTGAGGTGGCGGGCTGTCTGCGGGCCCTGCACCTGATGGTGGCGGACCGCGACTCGCCCGGGTTCATGATCCCCGTACCGCCGGAGACGGCGTCGTTCGCCGCGCTCGCCCCGATGGAGGAGGCGATCGTCGAGCAGCGCCGCACGCTGCGCTCCGCCCGAGCCACCCTGTCCGTCTTCGAGGCGCTGTACGCCGACGTGCACCGGCTCCAGCAGCCCGCCCTCACCCGGCTCACCGGCGAGGCCGTGATCAGCAAGGCGCTCGACGCCGGGGTGGCCGGCTGCCGGGAGCAGGTCCGCACGGCGCACCCGGGCGGCGGCCGGCCGGCGCACATCCTGAAGGAATCCCTGATCCGGGACCTGGGCAATCTGCGCAGGGGCATCCGGCAGCGGACGATCTATCAGCACACGGTCCGCGCGGACCGTACGACGCTCTCCTACATCGAACAGGTGACCGCCGCCGGAGCCGAGATCAGGACCCTCGCCGAGGTGGTGGACCGGGTCATCGTGTTCGACCAGGAACTGGCGTTCATCCCGTTCTCCGACGAGCCGCACAACGCCCTGCTCGTCCAGCACCCGTCACTGGTCCGCTTCCTGGTCCGCAGCTTCGACGACACGTGGTCCCGCGCGGTCCCGGTCCGCCCGGAGCGCACCCCGCTGCGCACTCCCGTGATCACGTCCGACCTCCAGCGCGCGATCCTCCAGGCGGTCGTCAACGGCGAGACCGACGCGTCGATCGCCCGCCGCCTCGGCATGAGCCGGCGCAGTGTCGCCGAACACATGCGCAAGGTCTCCGACCAGCTGGGCAGCAACAGCCGCGCCCAGCTGGGCTACCTGGTCGCGACGTCCGGCCTCCTGGACGGCCCGGAGGCCTGAAAGCGGAACGCCCGCGGGGCGCCCCGGCCGGAACCGGGACGCCCCGCGGGCACGTACGGAGCGGACTCCCCGCTGTCCGGTCAGCCGAGGCCGGGACCCCGTACCGGAATGCTGGTGAACGTCGGGGCCGGGGCAGGCTCGGTGAAGAAGTCGTTGCCCTTGTCGTCGACCACGACGAACGCGGGGAAGTCCTCGACCTCGATCCTCCAGACCGCCTCCATGCCGAGCTCCTCGTACTCGACGACCTCGACCTTCTTGATGCAGTCCTGCGCGAGCCGCGCCGCCGGACCGCCGATCGAGCCGAGGTAGAAGCCGCCGTGCGCGTCGCAGGCGTCCGTGACCTGCTTGGAGCGGTTGCCCTTGGCGAGCATCACCTTCGAACCGCCCGCCGCCTGGAACTGCGCGACGTAACTGTCCATACGCCCGGCCGTCGTCGGCCCGAAGGAACCCGAGGCATAGCCCTCGGGCGTCTTCGCCGGACCCGCGTAGTAGACCGGGTGGTCCTTCAGGTACTGCGGCATCTCCTCGCCCGCGTCGAGCCGCTCCTTGATCTTGGCGTGCGCGATGTCGCGCGCCACGACCAGCGGGCCGGTCAGCGAGAGCCGGGTCTTCACCGGGTACTTGGTCAGCTCGGCGAGGATCTCGTCCATCGGCCGGTTGAGGTCGATCCTCACGACGTCCCCGGCCTCGTCGAGGTGCTCGTCCGTCGTGTCCGGCAGGAAGCGGGCCGGGTCCTTCTCCAGCTGCTCCAGGAACACACCCTCGGCGGTGATCTTCGCGATGGCCTGACGGTCCGCCGAGCAGGACACGGCGATCGCGACGGGCAGCGAGGCGCCGTGCCGGGGCAGACGGACGACCCGCACGTCGTGGCAGAAGTACTTGCCGCCGAACTGCGCTCCGATGCCGATCTTCTGCGTCAGCTCGAAGACCTTCTCCTCCAGCTCCTTGTCACGGAAACCGTGACCGGTGGGGGAGCCCTCGGCGGGCAGCTCGTCGAGGTAGTGCGCGGAGGCGTACTTCGCGGCCTTCAGCGCGAACTCCGCCGACGTACCGCCGACGACGATCGCCAGGTGGTACGGCGGGCAGGCGGCCGTACCCAGGGAGCGGATCTTCTCCTCCAGGAACTTCATCATGGAGGACTCGTTCAGGACGGCCTTGGTCTCCTGGAACAGGAACGACTTGTTGGCCGAGCCGCCGCCCTTCGCCATGAAGAGGAACTTGTACGCGCCGCCGTCCGTCGCGTACAGCTCGATCTGGGCCGGGAGGTTGGAGCCCGTGTTCTTCTCGTCCCACATGGTCAGCGGGGCCATCTGTGAGTAGCGCAGGTTGAGCTCGGTGTATGCGTCGAAGATCCCGTGCGACAGGGCCTCCTCGTCACCGCCCTCGGTGAGCACGTTCTGACCGCGCTTGCCCATGACGATCGCCGTGCCGGTGTCCTGGCACATCGGCAGCACGCCCGCGGCGGCGATGTTCGCGTTCTTCAGCAGGTCGAGTGCGACGAACTTGTCGTTCGACGACGCCTCCGGGTCGTCCACGATCCGCCGCAGCTGCGCAAGATGCGCGGGCCGCAGGTAGTGCGAGATGTCGTGCATGGCCTCGGCGGCGAGCGTGCGCAGAGCCTCCGGCGCGACCTTGAGGAACGTCCGGCCGTCGGCCTCGAAGGTGGAAACGCCCTCGGAGGTCACCAGACGGTACGGCGTGGTGTCCTCTCCCAGGGGGAGCAGTTCGGAGTACGCAAACTCTGGCATTACGGCCATTCCTCACTCGGCAGACAGTGGCTGACCTCCCTTGGGCAGCGCACACCAGGGTAGAACGCCGCGGGGCACCCGCTCTTGTGAGGTAACGCTCACCGTCGCGGTCGGCACCGTCGCGGTCGGCACCCTCCGGTCGGCACCCTCCGCGTGGCACCC
The DNA here is from genome assembly GCF_014216315.1 of Streptomyces finlayi. Taxonomy (NCBI): domain Bacteria; kingdom Bacillati; phylum Actinomycetota; class Actinomycetes; order Kitasatosporales; family Streptomycetaceae; genus Streptomyces; species Streptomyces finlayi. The sequence goes on along the minus strand of NZ_CP045702.1, from coordinate 2,619,464 downwards.
TCCGCGTGGCACCCTCCGGTCGGCGCCCTCCGGTCGGCACCCTCCGCGTGGCGCCCTCCGCGTGGCGCCCTCCGCGCGGCACCCTCCGGGCCCTGCCTCTCCCTTCCGGTCCCTCCGGCGTTCGCGCACTCACACCTCACCCCCCCCGTACCCAGGCCGACCCGCCACGCCCCCCAACCCCTAGTCGCGATCTATCGCGTTTGGGTACGCTGGGTCGGTGGACCTCGAAAAGCAGCCCCAGCAGCCGCAGCCGCCCGCCACTGCACCCCCCGGCCCCGCCCCGGCCGGCATCCGGGCCTCCGACGCCGACCGCGACCGGATCGCGGACATCCTGCGGGAGGCCGTGGCCGACGGCCGGCTGACCGCGGAGGAGCACGCCGAGCGGATCGATCTCGTCTACCGGGCCAGGACCGTCGACGCTCTCGAACCGCTCGTGCGGGACCTGCCGAACGGCGCGGGTGCCCAGCAGTCCACGGGGTCCCCGGCCGGCCACGGTTCCGACGCGCCGGCCGGGCCCGCCGACAATCTGGTCGCCGTCTTCAGCAACTCCACCCGGCGGGGACGCTGGCGGGTCGGCGGCCGGACCAACGCCTTCGCGCTCTTCGGCAGTATCGAGATCGATCTGACCGAGTCTCTTTTCGGACAGAGACTGAGCGTCATCAACGCCACGTCCATCTTCGGCAACGTCGAGATCAAGGTGCCCGAGAACATCTCGCTGCGCGGCAGCGGGGCAGGCGTTTTCGGGAATTTCGAAGTGGTCACACTCGAATCCACGGACCCGGAAGCGCCCGTGGTCGTTGTGAACGGCTATTCGGTGTTCGGAAACATCGAGGCGAAACCCAAGCGCGGCAAGCTCATTGCCAACCTCCACGATCAGGTGCGCAAACACCTCGGCCACTGACGCGTACTGACTGCGCACTTCGAGTTTCGGCCAAGTGTGGTGGTGGGTCGCTCTTGCGTGCGCCGCAAGTCAGTGCCACTCAGTGCATAGGCGCGCGCACAGCGGGTAGGGAGGCTGCATCGTCTCTCGCTCGCGAAGCCGTCGTCAGGAGTAGACCCGTGCTGCAACCGCCGCTTCAGTCTCTGCAGGTCGCCGCCGTGCCTTCCCAGCGCACTCCCGCGCGGGAGGACGAGGCCGGCCCCTGGCATGCGGAGGCGGTGTGCCGCCGGGACGAGGCGGGGCTGTTCTTCGCCCCGTCGAAGGAGCCGACTGCCGCCAGGCTGTCGCGCGAGGAGGCCGCGAAGCGGGTCTGCGCGCGCTGCCCCGTGATGGTCGAGTGCCAGGAACACGCCCTGGTCCAGCCCGAGCCGTACGGGGTGTGGGGCGGCCTCACCGCCGCCGAGCGCCGCGTGCTGCTCGCCCGCAGGCGCAGGCGGGACGTCGAACTGAAGGCCGCGTCCACGACCGGACACGTCGCCGCGGCCGGCTGACCTACGGGCCGGCCGACTTACGGGCCGGCTGACCTACGGGTCAGGGGCCGCCCCGACCGGCAGCCCCTGACCCAGACCGTGCTTCGCCCGCGCGGCGCCACGTAGCGGACCCGGCGGTCCGAGAGCGGGGCCGCCGGGATATTCCGCGTACGGGAGCTACTTCGCGCGGTCGAAGTCGATGGCGCTGTACGCGCGCAGCTTCGAGAGACGGTGCGTCGAGTCGATCTTCCGGATCGTGCCGGACTTGGACCGCATGACGATCGACTCGGTGGTGGCGGTCTCGCCGCGGTACCGCACACCGCGCATGAGCTCGCCATCGGTGATTCCCGTCGCGACGAAGAACACGTTGTCGCCGCTGACCAGGTCGTTCGTCGACAGGACCCGGTCCAGGTCGTGCCCGGCGTCCAGCGCGCGCTGACGCTCGGCGGCGTCCTTCGGCCAGAGCTTGCCCTGGATGACACCGCCGAGGCACTTGATGGCGCATGCCGAGATGATGCCCTCGGGCGTGCCGCCGATGCCCATGAGCAGGTCGACGCCGGTGCCTTCGCGGGCGGCCATGATCGAGCCGGCCACGTCGCCGTCGGAGATGAACTTGATCCGGGCGCCGGTCTCCCGGATCTCCTTGACGATGCCGTCGTGGCGGGGGCGGTCGAGGATGACGACGGTGACGTCCTCGGGGGTGGAGTTCTTCGCCTTGGCGACCCGGCGGATGTTGACGGAGACGGGGGCGTTGATGTCGACGAAGTCGGCGGCCTCCGGGCCCGTGACCAGCTTGTCCATGTAGAACACCGCGGACGGGTCGAACATCGTGCCGCGGTCGGCCGCGGCGAGCACGGCGATGGCGTTCGGCATGCCCTTGGCGTTCAGCGTGGTGCCGTCGATCGGGTCGACGGCGATGTCGACCTCGGCGCCGGTGCCGTCGCCGACCCGCTCGCCGTTGTAGAGCATGGGGGCTTCGTCCTTCTCGCCCTCACCGATGACGACGACACCGTTCATCGACACGGTCGAGACGAGGGTCCGCATGGCGTTCACCGCGGCGCCGTCGGCACCGATCTTGTCGCCGCGACCGACCCAGCGGCCGGCGGCCATGGCCGCGGCCTCGGTGACCCGGACCAGTTCCAGGGCCAGGTTGCGGTCGGGGGCCTCCGGGGAGACCTCTAGCTGGGACGGCAGATGATGATGCTCGGACATCGGAGCGCACCTTTCTGTACGACGACGACCGGAAAAGAGGGTGCCCCGACTCTATCGGTAGGTCGATAAAATGAGCAGACCGGGTCACGTATGAGCGGGCCGCCCCCTCGTCGGGCGCGTGGGGCCTCATGCCACCATTGGGCGCGTGGCAAGCACTCGAGGCAAGCAGACCGTGCGGGACATGCTCCTGTCGATGATCGTGATCTCCGCCGTCGCCGGGGTCATCTACATCTTCATCCCGCACGACGACAAGGCCGACCCGGTGAAGGCCGTCGACTACCGGGTGGAACTCCTGACGGCACGGCGCGCGGCGCCGTATCCGGTGGCGGCGCCCGACGGGCTGCCCAAGGGCTGGAAGCCGACTTCGGTCTCGTACGAGCGCCAGTCGGCCAACAGCTGGCACCTGGGCTTCCTCGACCCGGACGGCAGGTACGTCGCGGTGGAGCAGTCCACGGCCCCGGCGAAGAAGTACGTGGCCGAGGTCAGCCAGCGCGCGACGGACACCGGACGCACGCACGAGGTCGCGGGGGAGGCGTGGCAGCACTGGGAGGGCCCGAAGTACGACGCCCTCGTGCTGCACGCCGACGGTGCGACCACGGTGGTGACGGGTTCCGCGCCCATGGAGCGGCTGACGCAGATGGCCGCGGCGCTCAAGACGTCCTGACCTGCGCGACCGCACGAGGAAGCCCCGGAGCGCACGGCACACGGCTCCGGGGCTTCCTCGTGCCGGCTGTCCCTCCGGGCGGGCGCCGGTCAGACGGTCGTGACGACCTCGTCGTAGGAGAGGCGCGGCCCGCGCGCGAACCAGGCGTCCTCGCCCGGCTTGCCGATGTTGACGACCATGAGGACCTTGTGGTCGCCGTCCAGGAACTCCTTCTCGATGCCCGCGGCGTCGTAGCCGGTCATCGGACCGGCGGCGAGACCGGCGGCGCGGACGCCGATGAGGAAGTACGCGGCCTGCAGCGAGGCGTTCAGCGCGGCGGCCTGCTCGCGGACCGGACGCTCGGAGAAGAACATGTCCTTGGCCTGCGGGAAGTGCGGCAGGAGCGCCGGGAGCTCCTCGTGGAACTCGTTGTCCGCGACGAGGATCGCGACCAGCGGTGCGGAGGCGGTCTTCGGCCGGTTGCCCTCGGCCATGTGCTTCACGAGACGCTCGCGACCCTCGGCGGAGCGCACCAGGACGACGCGCAGCGGCGACTGGTTGAACGCGGTCGGGCCGTACTTGACCAGGTCGTAGATCGCCTGGACCTGCTCCTCGGTCACCGGCTCGTCGGTGAACGTGTTGGCGGTACGGGCCTCACGGAAGAGGAGGTCCTGGGCGGCGGGGTCAAGAGCGAGGGGCATCGTACGAGTTACCTTCCGGGCGTACAGGGGATCAAGCGTCGGCTCGACTGTAACCAGAAGTAGGTTAACTTTCAACTAATCCCACCCGGGGGTGACCCACCCCACAGCCACCTGCCACGTCAGTCCGCGCGCCCCACTCCGGCCTGCCGGCCCCAGCCACTCCGCCAGCCTCAACCCGCCCATTCCGCCCTGCCCCGAACCCAGCCGCGCCGCCTGCCTCAACCCGGCTATTCCGCCCTGCCCCGAACCCAGCCGCGCCGCCTGCCTCAACCCGGCTATTCCGCCCTGCCCCCGAACCCAGCCCCGCCGCCTGCCTCAACCCGGCTATTCCGCCCTGCCCCCGAACCCAGCCCCGCCGGCGTTTGAGGCGCGGGGTCCGGGGCGGAGCCCCGGTTACGGGAAGCGGCGGGTAGGGGAACAAGCCCCGCGCAGCGCCCCCACCTCACACCCGCACCCGCACGCACAGGCCCCGCACACGCACAGGCCCCGCACACGCACAGGCCCCGCACACGCACAGGCCCCGCACACGCACAGGCCCCGCACACGCACAGGCCCCGCACACGCACAGGCCCCGCACGCACAGGCCCCGCACACGCATCCGCACCCACGAGCGCACTCCTCACCCGCTCTCCCCGCCCGCACCACCCTCCGCCTCATCGGCCCGCTCCTCCACCGGCCGGGCCAGCGCCGCGTCGAGCCGCGCCCGCGCCCCCTCCAGCCAGCGCCGGCACACCCGGGCCAGCTCCTCGCCGCGCTCCCACAGAGCCAGCGACTCCTCCAACGTGGTGCCGCCCGCCTCCAGGCGGCGCACGACCTCGATCAGCTCGTCCCGCGCCTGCTCATAGCCGAGCGTGCCCGTCGCCGCAGCCGCCGTCGTCCCGTCGTCCGTCATGTGATCCACCCTATGTTTGAGCTACGACAGCGGAACCGCGGGAAGCGCGGGAACCGCAGAAACCGCACGCACCGAACGGCACCGACGGCAGCCGACGACCCGACGTCACCCGACCGCCCCGACGGCACCCGGCCGCCCGGTCCGCCCCGGACCTCACTCCGCGACCCGCACGACGAACTCCCCCTCCGACACCCGCGCACGCAGCTCCTCGCCCGGCGCACCGGCCTCCTCGGGCGAACGCACCACATGCCCGTCCGGCCGCTGGAGTACCGCGTATCCGCGTTCCAGTGTGGCGGCGGGCGACAGGGACACCACCCGGGCGAGGGTGTGCGAGATCTCCGACTCGGCGCGGTCCAGCAGATGCCCGAGTACCCGCCGGCTGCGTCCGACGAGCGCGTCGACCTCCGCCTCCCGCTCGTCCACCAGCCGATGGGGCCGCTCCATCGCGGGACGCCCCAGCGCATGCGCCAGCCCCCGCTCCTCCCGCTCCAGCAGCCCGCGCACCGTACGCAGCGCCCGGTCCCGCAGCTGCTGCACCCGGTCCAGTTCCTCGCCGACATCCGGTACGACCTTCTTCGCCGCGTCGGTGGGCGTGGAGGCCCGCAGGTCCGCGACCAGGTCGAGGAGCGGGGAGTCGGGTTCGTGGCCGATCGCGGAGACCACCGGCGTACGGCACGCGGCCACCGCCCGGATCAGCTGTTCGTCGGAGAACGGCAGCAGATCCTCCACGCTCCCGCCGCCCCGCGCGACGACGATCACGTCGACCTCGTCCAGCGCGTCGAGCTCCTGGACCGCCTGGACCACCTGATTCACCGCGTGCACACCCTGGACCGCGGTGTTGCGGACCTCGAAGCGCACAGCGGGCCAGCGCCGCCGCGCGTTCTCCAGTACGTCGCGCTCTGCCGCCGACGCCCGCCCGCAGACCAGCCCGATCAGCTGCGGCAGAAAGGGCAGGGGCTTCTTCCGGTCCAGCGCGAACAGTCCCTCGGCCGCGAGCGACTTCTTCAGCTGCTCCAGCCGTACGAGCAGCTCGCCGATCCCCACGGGCCGTATCTCCGTGGCCCGCAGGGAGAGCTGCCCACGGGGGGCGTACCACTCGGGCTTGGCGAGGACGACGACGCGCGCGCCCTCGGTCACCACATCGGCGATCCGGTCGAAGACCTGCCGGAAGCAGGTGACGCTCACCGAGATGTCGTGCGAGGGATCGCGCAGCGTCAGGAAGACCACGCCGGCACCCGGCCGGCGCGACAGCTGCGTGATCTGCCCCTCGACCCAGACCGCACCGAGCCGGTCGATCCACCCGCCGATGAGCCGTGACACCTCACCGACGGGCAGGGGTGCTTCCGCGGACGTTTGGAGAGCCATGCGGCGAGCGTATCGGCCCCCACCGACAGAAGCCCCGGCCACCGCACCCCGTGCCCCCGCCCCCAAACTCCCGTCAGCCCGTCAGCCCGTCAGCCCGTCAGCCCGTCAGCCCGTCAGCCCGTCGGCCCCTCCCGCTCAGCGCGTCACCGAGGTCCTCTCCTGCCCCGGCCCCGGCTCCGGCCCCGGTCCGCCCGGCCCCGACCGGCGCCCCCACTGCACCGCGAGGACCACGAGACCGACCCCGAACCAGCACACGCCCACCACCTGCGCGCTCGTCGTGGCCTCCACGATCACCGCGATCAGCACCACCGCGCCGACCACCGGCACCAGGACATGCCGCCACCAGCTCGGCGGCCCCGCCATCCGGCGTACGGCGAACCAGCCCACCACCGACGCGTGGAGCAGCACGAACGCCGACAGCGCGCCGACGTCCACGACCGAGACCAGAAGGTCCAGGCCGTTGTCGCGCCGGGCGGCCCACACGGCCGCCACCAGGGTCACGATCGCGGCACCCAGGATTGCCGTCCTGGGGACGCCGGAGCCTGCGTCGACCTTCGCCAGGAACCCCGGCAGCCGCCGCTCCCGTGCCATCGCGAACACCAGCCGCCCCGCCGCCGCCTGCCCGGCCAGCGCGGCGAACGCCGCGCCGATCGCCTTGCTCACGGCCACCAGGTCGTGCAGCCACGTACCGACCGAGGCATCCACCGCGTCGTAGAACGCCGATCCCTGCGCCGCCGGGTCGGCCGCCAGTTCCGCTGAGCTCACCGGCTCCAGCAGCGCGGCCAGATACGACTGCGCGATGAACAACGCGCCCGCCAGGACCAGGCAGAACAGCACCGCACGGGCCACCTTCGCCGACCCGCCGGTCACCTCCTCCGCGAACGAGGCGATCGCGTCGAAGCCGAGATACGAGAGCACGGCCACCGACACCGCCCCCAGCACCGCCGTCATCGAGAACCCGGAATCCCCGGTGAACGGTGTCAGCCACCCGCGCTGCGCTCCGTCCCGCACGAGCACCCAGACCGCCGACACCACGAAGACGAGCAGCACCACGATCTCCATGGCGAGCACCACGAACCCGACCCGGGCGGCCGCCCGTACGCCCCACAGGTTCAGCAGCGTGGTGACCAGCACGGCGATGGCCGTCCAGACCCACCGCGAAACCTCCGGGACCAGCGCGTTCATCGCGATCCCGGAGAAGAGGTAGGCGACCGCGGGGATGAGCAGGTAGTCGAGCATCGCCATCCACCCGGCGATGAACCCCGGCCCTTCCCCGAGACCCTTGCGCGCATATGTGAAGACCGAACCGGCCAGAGGGGCGACCCGCACCATCTGGGCGTAACTGAAAGCGGTGAACGCCATGACGACCGTGGCCACGACATAGACCAGCGCGACCGCACCCCCGGACTTCGCGTCGAGCGTGCCGAACACCCCGACCGGAGCCATGGGGGCGATGAACAGGAGCCCGTAGACGACCAGATCCCGGAAGCCGAGCGTCCGTCGCAAGGTTCCCTGGTCCCCTTCGCGGTCCTTGGTACTGCCGGCCATGAACCCTCCGTCGTCCCGTCCGGGTATGCGCGTGATGCCCCAGTCTTGCGACCCGGCCGGACCCGCGCCTGTTCGGTACGGCCTTACGATGGGACGCATGACTGCAACGCCTGCACGCCGTGTCCTGCTCGCCGCTCCTCGTGGCTACTGCGCGGGCGTGGACCGTGCCGTGATCGCCGTCGAGAAGGCCCTGGAGCAGTACGGGGCCCCGATCTACGTGCGCCACGAGATCGTGCACAACAAGTACGTCGTCCAGACGCTGGAGAAGAAGGGCGCGATCTTCGTCGACGTCACCGCGGAGGTCCCCGAGGGATCCATCGTGATGTTCTCCGCGCACGGGGTCGCGCCGACCGTCCATGCCGAGGCCGCCGAGCGCAAGCTCGCCACGATCGACGCCACGTGCCCCCTGGTGACCAAGGTCCACAAGGAAGCCGTCCGCTTCGCCAAGGAGGACTACGACATCCTCCTGATCGGCCACGAGGGCCACGAGGAAGTCATCGGCACCAGTGGCGAGGCGCCCGACCACATCACGCTGGTCGACGGCCCCGAGGACGTCGCCAACGTCTCCGTCCGCGATGAGTCGAAGGTCGTCTGGCTGTCCCAGACGACGCTTTCCGTCGACGAGACGATGGAGACGGTCGACGCCCTCAAGGAGAAGTTCCCGAACCTCCTCTCGCCGCCCAGCGACGACATCTGCTATGCCACGCAGAACCGTCAGATCGCGGTGAAGAAGCTGGCCGAGGAGGCCGAACTGGTCATCGTCGTCGGCTCCAAGAACTCCTCGAACTCGATCCGCATGGTCGAGGTCGCCCTCGACGCGGGCGCCCCCGCCGCCCATCTGGTCGACTTCGCACACGAGATCGACGAGGCGTGGCTGGAGGGCGTCACGACGGTGGGCCTCACCTCCGGCGCCTCCGTCCCCGACGTGCTCGTGGACGGCGTACTGGAGTGGCTGACCGAGCGGGGTTACGCCGACGTCGAGACGGTGAAGACGGCCGATGAGTCGATCACCTTCTCCCTTCCCAAGGAGCTCCGCCGCGACCTCAGGGCCGAGGCCGCGGAACTCTCCGGCCAGTAGCCGGGCGCGAGGCCCCGCCTGCCCGTACGGTGGAGCGCATGCAGATCTTCGGCGTGGACATCGGCGGCTCTGGGATCAAGGGTGCTCCCGTGGACCTGGACCGCGGAGACCTGGCGCAGGAGCGCCACAAGGTGCTGACACCGCAACCGGCCACGCCCGACGGCGTGGCCGACCGCGTGGCCGAGGTGGTCGGCCATTTCGACTGGCAGGGGCCGATCGGGATCACCTTCCCGGGGGTCGTCACGGACGGCATCACCCGGACCGCGGCCAACGTCGACAAGGGCTGGATCGACACGGACGCCCGCACCCTCCTCGGCGAACGGATCGGCCGGCCGGTCACGGTCCTCAACGACGCCGACGCGGCCGGTATGGCCGAGATGGCGTTCGGAGCGGGCCGCGGGCGCAAGGGCACGGTCATCGTGCTGACCTTCGGTACGGGCATCGGCAGCGCGGTCTTCACGGACGGCCTGCTCGTCCCCAACACCGAGCTGGGCCATCTGGAGCTGCACGGTTACGACGCCGAGAAGCGCGCCTCCACGAAGGCCAAGGAGGACGAGGACCTGAGCTGGCAGCACTGGGCGCACCGGGTGCAGAAGTACCTGGTCCACGTGGAGATGCTGTTCTCGCCCGAGCTGTTCATCATCGGCGGTGGGGTGAGCCGCAAGGCGGAGAAGTTCCTCCCCCTGATCGAGCACGTGCGGGCGGAGATGGTCCCGGCCGAGCTCCAGAACAACGCGGGCATCGTGGGCGCCGCGATGGCCGCCTCGAAGAGCGCCGGTTCCTGACCCGGCCGGCTTACGCCTGCGGCTGCTGAGGCCGCCGCACGCCCTGTACCGCGCGTGCGGCCTGCGCGGCGCGCAGCAGGTGCCGCTGACGCATGTGCCGGACCTTGCGGACGCTCGCGATGAGACCGGCGACGAGCGTGCCCCCGTACAGCCAGCCGGCATGGACGGCGAGGGCTGTGACGAGCGCCATCGTCTGCCCGCCGAAGCCACCGGAGCCGCCGGAGATCGGGATCACTCCGACGGCGAACGCGATCGGTACGCTGATCGGCGCCGTGACCAGGTCGGCGGGCCGCACCCAGAGCGCGGTCAGCGCGCTGACCGGCAGGAACAGCAGCCCGTACACCGTTTCGGAGCTGCCGAACAGCAGCCGGTCGAGGCAGGCCAGCACGAACATGGTGAGGGCGGCGAAGAGCCCCGCCCCGATGCCGGTCAGCCGGGGATTGGGAAACTTCCGCAGGGCCGCCACGACGGGCGACACCGCCCGGGGCCGGGCCCCGGGCGCACCCGTCACCTGGTAGACGGCGGCGGTCTCACCGGCCGTGGCCTGCGGGGTCAGCGGGGCCTGCCGCTGAGGCTGCCTGCGCTGCGGGGGACGTGTCCTGGGCTGCTCCACCAGCACAACGTAGGTCGCGCGACGGCAGGAATCAGGCGTTGGACACGCGCTTTGGCCGAGCTTGGCGTTGAGTTCGATGTCACACGGCCGAAACGCACCCTGTTCGGCCCTGTGCCGGTCCGCTGCCCGGCCCGTGGCTGCCTGCCCGGCCCCGCCCGTAAACTGGACCCTCTCTCCTTCATCCTTACTCCAGGAAGTCGCCAAAGTGTCGCTCACGATCGGAATCGTCGGTCTGCCGAATGTCGGCAAGTCGACCCTGTTCAACGCCCTGACCAAGAACGACGTGCTGGCGGCCAACTACCCGTTCGCCACGATCGAGCCGAACGTGGGCGTCGTGGGCGTCCCGGACCCGCGCCTGCACAAGCTGGCCGAGATCTTCGGCTCGCAGAAGCTGCTGCCCGCCACAGTCGACTTCGTCGACATCGCGGGCATCGTGCGCGGCGCGAGCGAGGGCGAGGGCCTGGGCAACAAGTTCCTCGCGAACATCCGCGAGTCCGACGCGATCTGCCAGGTCATCCGGGCCTTCAAGGACGAGAACGTCGTCCACGTCGACGGCAAGGTCTCGCCGAAGGACGACATCGAGACGATCAACACGGAGCTGATCCTCGCCGACCTCCAGTCCGTCGAGAAGCAGATCCCGCGCCTCCAGAAGGAGTCCCGCCTCCAGAAGGAGAAGGTCGCGGTCCTCGCCGTGGTCGAGGAGGCCCAGAAGATCATGGAGGCCGGCCAGACCCTGTTCGCCGCGGGCATCACCGCGGACACGGAGAAGGGTCGCCTCCTGCACGAGCTCCACCTGCTGACGACGAAGCCGTTCCTGTACGTCTTCAACGTCGACGAGGACGAACTGGTCGACGAGGACTTCAAGAACGAGCAGCGGGCCCTGGTCGCCCCGGCCGAGGCGATCTTCCTGAACGCCAAGATCGAGTCCGAGCTGATCGAGCTCGACGACGACGAGGCCCTGGAGCTGCTCCAGTCGATGGGCCAGGAAGAGCCCGGCCTGGCCACGCTCGGCCGTGTCGGCTTCGACATCCTGGGCCTCCAGACCTACCTCACGGCAGGTCCGAAGGAAACCCGCGCCTGGACGATCAAGAAGGGCGCGACGGCCCCCGAGGCGGCCGGTGTGATCCACACCGACTTCCAGAAGGGCTTCATCAAGGCGGAGATCATCTCCTACGAGGACCTGATCGAAACGGGCTCGGTGGCCGAGGCCCGCGCGAAGGGCAAGGCCCGCATGGAGGGCAAGGACTACGTGATGCAGGACGGCGACGTCGTGGAGTTCCGCTTCAACGTCTAATACGTTCGGCGAAAGGCCGTCTGACCTGCGGCGGAGCGGGTTGGGCGGCCTTTGCGGTCCGCTCGGAGTCCGCAGCGTGCTGGACGGGTCCGGCACGCGGGGTAGCGGTTACGCCGCCTCGTCGGCCTGTGGCTGGGCATCGGCGGGCTGGTCCGCGTACGCCTTGTCGACGGCGGCCCGGGTCCGTTCCTCGGAGTCGGGCCACAGGTGGGTGTAGATGTTCAACGTCATAGCCGCGTTGGTGTGGCCGAGACGCTCGGAGACCGTCTTCACGAACTCGCCGCGCTTGATCAGCAGGCTGGCGTAGTGATGCTGGGGTGCCATGGATATCTTTGCCTCGGGGGTACCCGGCCAGTCCGCAGTCAGTCCGCAGGACACCCGTAAACGGTCGTCGGAAGCCAACGCATGCCAACGCGAAAACCCCAGCTCAGAGCACTGAAGACGACTCCGCCGCAGGTCAGATTCAGCTCGCAGACATTCCGCTTCAACGTGTGACGCCCCATCAAAGAATGTGTCCAGCCCGCTTGTTGGTGGGCCGGACACGGGTGTTTGTCCGTGCGGAGTCCTCGTCCCGCAACGCGCTGAGGTGTTGGTGACGGGTCTGGTCGCTACGACTGCGATCGGCGTTCAGACTTTGATGACCTCTACCGTGGAGCCGCACAGGAGTGTCAGGTCCTCGGGATCGGAGGTCAGGACGGTGACCGGCTGGGGAGAGGTGCGTGCGATAACGGCGAAGGCGGCGTCGATGGCGTACTTGTGGCCGTGGATATGGTGGGTGCGCAGGAGGGCCGCGGCCTGGTCGGTGATCTCCCTGGTGACGTCGTGAACGCCGACGCGGGAGAGGACCCACCTGATGCGAGCGGGATGGATGCGCTCGTAGTCGGCCTCCAGGGTGGTCATGGCGCTTGTGGCCACGCGGACGCCCTCCTCCGATGCCGCTTGGACCAGTGCCATGACGGTGCGGTCCTTGCGGTAGAGCTTCGAAAGGCCTTCGCTGTCGAGCAGTAGGGTGCCGGGCATCAGGCGGCGGCTCCGCCGACCTGCCGGTGGTCATGGCGCAGCAGCGCGCGGGCGGCCTCGACCTCCTCGCGGGTGAGCTCGTCATTGTCGGTCTCGAAGTCGGCGACGATCTCCCGGAGCTTGTCCATGGCGACCCGCTGTTCGAGGGCTTCGGCGACGTAGGCGGAGAAGCCGCCGGGGCCGACGTGGGTGCGTACGGCCTCGGCGAGATCCTCGGGCAGGCTGATCGAGTACTTCTTACTACTGCTCATGGTGTCGATGCTACCGGCGGTCGTAAGGGTTCGGGTGTAAATGGCCGTGGCCCGCAGACCGTGCAGCTCGGCGCCCGTTCGGCACGTGGCCACCCGGGCAGCAGGACACGACGGCTGCTCAGTTCGCTGTAGCGTCGGCGGTCCGAGTTCTTCCTCGTCACGTAGCGCTCGATCACGTAGCCGTAGGCGATTTCCTCGGGGTGCTGGGACAGCATGGGTCACCTCTCCGGGTGTAGACCGGTGCGGTCGATCCAGGTGGGGGTGACGAAGATGTTGTCGCCGACCGGCGCTTCGGTGGCTTCGAAGGGGGGCAGGGAGACCTTGTTAGCCCCGCCTGCCATGGTCGGCCAGCGGAACTGGACCCCGTCGTCCTCCCAGAAGCAGACGGGGCAGATCTCGTACGAGCCGGGCATCGCGTCCAGCACGCGGTTCCCGCAGCACGGGCAGGGGTAGGAGTCGCTCTCCTGCCCGGCCAGTCCGCAGCCAGTCCGCAGGGCACCCGTAAACGGCCGTCGGGAGCCAACGCATGCCAACCGGGAAATCCCAGGTCAGAGCCCTGGACGGGGCTCCGCCGCAGGTCAGGATCGGGCCGCAGACGTTCCGCTTCAATGTGTAGTGGGTGACATGGCGCCACGTCGCTGATCTGGCAAACATGCAGGTCAGATGGGACCCGGCCTTTCGAGGTCGGGCCCGTGGTTTTTTCCCGTGCTGGGATCGTGCTGGGATGGAACGAGGACGCCCGTGCTGGGTCGCGGACCGGTGCTGGGTGAGTTGCGGGTAATGGGTCCGGCTTTGCCCGTTTTCGGAGAGAATATGTGGGTTGTGAGCCGTAGCGGGGCTCAGTACGAGCGGGGCCCGTACGGACTCCAGCCGCGGAGAAAGGGTTTCAAGGTCGGCGGCGCCGGGTTTGGGCGGCGTGGGGAGCTTTGGCGCTGAGGCGGTTTCGGCGAGGCGTTGGAGGTGCGTGGTTGCGAACGCGAGCCACTCCTCGATGACCGGAACGGGAACCTTCGGTGAAACGGGCCCAGATCCAGTCGCGCAGCGTCTCGGTGTTGAGAAGCCGTATTCCTGTCGATCGTGAAGGCGGTACCGCACGGTGCGCGATCCGGGGAGGGGCTGACCCGCTAGCGGTCGGTGTGGTGGCCGTAGACGCGGGCGATCTCCAGTACGTCACCACTCGCCCGGTACACGAGGCGGTGTTCCTCGGTGATGCGCCGCGAGCGCCAGTCCTTGAGTGCGCCTTTCAGCATCTCGGGCTTTCCGGTGCCGTTGCCGTCATCGGGGTTGCGCTGGATGTCCGCGATCAGGACGTTGATGCGCTTGAGGCCGCGCCGGTCGGTCATGGCCCACTGCGCGTACTGCTCCCATGCGCGGGTGGAGAACATGACCTTCACTCCGCCGCCTCCGGGTCGATCAGGTCGCGCACAGTGCCGCGTCCGGCGTCCAGCTCGGCAACGGACTCCATCAGCTCAGCGGCGGTGCGCGCGTTGCCGAGCAGGTACATGGTCTCCGTCCACGCTTCGTAGTCGGACTCTGCCATGAGGACGGCGTTTCCCTGTTTGGAGGCGATCCGCACCGGTGCGTGATCGTCGTTGACCTTCTTCAGCAACGGGAAGAAGTCCCTCCGTGCCTCGGTTCCGGTGATCGTCATTGCTGTTGCCTCTTTCGCTCCGGCCGCCCTCGAATGGTACTGAAAAGTGTACATTGCCAGTACGGATTTCGGTACCAGAGAGCCGGGTGGCTGCTCATCCCAGCCAAGATCACCCAATCAGGCCGCCCTGTTCGATCAGATGCCTCGTTGAGGCGGGCTGGGGGACGATGCTGGATGTCGAGGTCGACATCGTCGTGTCCCAGGGTCAACTCTGGGCGATTGTCAAGGGGGCGCGACCGGGCCCGGTACGCTTGCGTGTCCGAGATGGGCGGGGTGGATCCGGGTGGGCCACCCGTCTGCCGGCAGGCGAAGGGATCGGCGCATGGCCACCGTATTTCGGGTGGTGACCGTGGATGACGAGGACGGCCATGAGGTTCGGACGCAGTACTACGACCAGGCGGGGTGCGAGATCCCTGCCCCTCGGCTGTCTGTCGTGCGCGGGTCGGCCCGTGGCGAGGTATCCCGTGTTGCTGTACCCCCTGTTGCCGTAGCTCATGCGGCTGTTGCGTCCGCGGGGGGTCGGGAACGGGTTACGTCCCGGGCGTTCGCCGGGGAGCAGTGGTCGGTGTTGTCCGGGTGTGTGGCGGTGTTTCTGCCGGCGGATCCACCGCGCGGTGGGCGCGTGGCGTTTCATGTCGCGGGGAGCGGTCGGCTACCCGTGGGTTTGCCGGCCGAGGACGTGGAGATCGTTACCGCGCATGGGCGTGGGGCGCGTCGGCGTATGGTGTCGGCGGTGGTGCGACCCTTGGCCGAGGTGCTGCCCTGGCTCTTGTCCGTGGATGTGGAGGCGGATGCGCCGTGCGGTGAGACGGCGGCAGGCTGGCGGCACGCTGCTCTGTACGCCCTGCACCTGGCGGGGCGCGGGCTGCTGCTGCCGGGGCTCAGCGCCGGTGACCATGATGCCTGGCGGCTTGGCCCTTATGCGGAGGCGGACGCGACCTGGGTGCGAGCGCTGGCCGAGGTCATGCCGCCCGCCGCGTATGCCGTAGCGCTGGAGTCCGCGGGGGATGGGAGTGCGCGTACGCCACTGCAACTCCCCGATCCTTACACCCGGTTGAGGGAGTTCATGGACGCGGTGGCGGATCTGCTGCCGCGTACCCCTGCCGCGTCATCGGCGGCCGGGGTGCAGCCCTTCGCTGCGCGGGATGTGCAGCATCTGCCGGGGCTGCGGCCGTGGGCCGCACGGGTGGCCGACGGCCGGGATGCCGGTGTACGCGTCTCGCTGCGGCTCGAACTGCCGGGCGGCGCGATGCGCGCGCACGAGGGCGATGCGTACGACGAGGATCCGCACGACGAGGATCCGCACGACGAGGATCCGTACGACGAGGATGGATGCGACGCCGCCACGGACCCCGCCGCCGCGACGGTGCGGGCCGTCGTGCAGGTGCACTCGCTCGCCGATCCGCTGCTCCTCGCGGACGCGGCCGACGTCTTCAGTGGCGAGAGCGGCGGATTCGGTCCGCGTACCCGCGCCCAGGTGGCGGACGTCCTGCGCCGGGCCGCCGCTGCGTGGCCGCCGCTGCGCCGAATCCTCTCGCTGCCGGATCCGGATGAACTCGCCCTGGACGAAGAGGAGTTCATCGGACTTCTCGAAGGCGGGGCGGCCGCGCTTTCGGCCGCCGGGGTCGCCGTCCACCTGCCCAGGGAATTGGCGCGAGAGGTGACGGCCCGCGCGGTGATCGAGCCCGAGGGGCCGGCCGAACGCGACCAGGACGCCGAGGCCCCAGCGTTCTTCTCGCCCGAGCAACTCCTCTCCTTCCGCTGGGAGTTCGCGGTCGGCGACCGTACGCTGACGCAAGGCGATCTTGACCGGCTCGCGCAGGCCCGGCGCCCCCTGGTGCGACTGCGTGACCAGTGGGTCGTGGTGGACGCGGATCTGCTGCGCAAGGCGCGCCGCGCCCGCCGTGAACTGGGCGCCCTCGATGCGCTGAGCGCCGCGCTCACCGGCAGCGTGGAGGACCCCGACGGCGTGCTCGTTCCCGTACGGGCAGGAGGATGGCTGGCCGCCCTGCGCGACCGGCTCGCCGCTCCCGAGCAGGCCGGTGAGGCCGAGTTGGCCGCGCCCGCCGCTCTGGACGCCACTCTGCGCGGCTATCAGCTGCGCGGACTTGCCTGGCTGGACCGGGTGACCCGGCTGGGCCTCGGCGCCTGCCTCGCCGACGACATGGGCCTGGGGAAGACGATCACCACGATCGCCCTGCATCTGCGACGCCAGGAGGATCCGGCGACCGCGGGCAGGCCGGCTCTGGTGGTCTGTCCGGCATCCCTGCTCGGCAACTGGGGCCGGGAGATCGACAGGTTCGCGCCCGGCACCCCCTGGCGCCGCCACCATGGACCGGGGCGCGATCTGGGCGGCCTCGAACCGGGCGAGATCGTCCTCACCACGTACGGCACCATGCGCCGCGACGCCCAGGCGCTCGCCGCAGCCGGGCCGTGGGGGCTCCTCGTCGCGGACGAGGCGCAGCATGTGAAGAACCCGGCAGGGGCCACCGCGAAAGCGCTGCGCACCCTGCCGAGTTCGGCGCGCGTGGCCCTGTCGGGCACCCCGGTGGAGAACAACCTCAGTGAACTGTGGGCGCTCCTGGACTGGGGGACCCCCGGGCTCCTGGGCTCTCTGAAGGCTTTCCGGGACCGTTATGGGCGGGCCGCCGAGCGTGCCGCGCGCGGTGGTGCGACCGGCGAGGAGGACAGTGCGGCGGCCGAGCGGCTCGGCCGGCTCATCCGCCCCTTTGTGCTGCGCCGGCGCAAGGCCGACCCGGGCATCGCGCCCGAGCTGCCGCCGAAGACCGAGACCGATGAGCGGGTGCTGCTGAGCAGGGAGCAGACCGTGCTGTACGAGGCGCAGGTACGCGAGTCGCTTGCCGCGATCAAGGGGGCGAAGGGCATTGCCCGGCATGGTCTCGTACTCAAACTCCTCACCGCGCTCAAGCAGATCTGCAACCATCCCGCCCAGTATCTGAAGGAGCCCGACGCGACTCGGCTGACCGGCCGCAGCGGTAAACTGGAACTCCTCGACGAGCTCCTCGATGTGATCGTCGCCGAGGACGCGTCCGTGCTGCTGTTCACCCAGTACACGCAGATGGCCCGCCTCCTCGAACGCCATCTGACCGCGCGCGGCATCAACTCCCTCTATCTGCACGGCGGTACGCCGGTGAAGCGGCGCGGGGAGATGGTCGACGCCTTCCAGCGCGGCGAGGCCCCGGTCTTCCTGCTCTCCCTGAAGGCCGCGGGCACCGGCCTCAATCTCACCCGCGCCGGGCATGTCATCCACTACGACCGGTGGTGGAACCCGGCAGTGGAGGATCAGGCCACCGACCGTGCGTACCGCATCGGCCAGACCCAGCCCGTCCAGGTCCACCGTCTGATCACCGAGGGAACGGTGGAGGACCGTATCGCTCAACTCCTCAGTAGTAAGCGTGACTTGGCGGACTCCGTGCTGGGCGGGCAGGGCGAGGCCGCCCTCACCGACCTGAGCGACGATGAACTCGCCGATCTGGTCTCCCTGCACTCCGCCCACGGCGACAGGAGCCGCCGATGAGGCGCCGCACCGGTACCCTCGCCCTCCCGGCGCCGCAACTGGCGCGCGGGCAGCGGGAGATGGCGAGCAGCTGGTGGGGCGAGGAGTGGATCGACTCCCTTCAGACGCCTTCCACGTCGTTCGGGTACGGATTCTCCGCGGGCCACGACAGCCGCCTGGCCCGCGCCCGCACCTACGCCCGCAAGGGGGCGGTCGGCGAGATCACGGTGCGGCCGGGGTCGGTGGCCGCCCGCGTCAAGGGCAGCCGCCGTACCCCCTACCGCTGCGAGATCCACGTACCCGAACTGTCCGAGGCGCAGTGGGACAAGCTCTTCGAGGAGTGGACCGCCGCCGGGCGGGAGCTGCTGCTCGAACTCGCCCAGGGTCGGCTCGGCGTACACGCGGTCGATGCCGCGGTGCGGGCGGAGACGGACCTGGTCCCGCCGCCGGACGCGTTCGTCTACCACTGCTCCTGTCCCGACTGGGGCGACCCGTGCAAGCATGCCGCCGCGCTGTCGTACGCGTTCGCGCGGGCCCTGGACACCCGCGCCGAGGCGCTGCTCATACTGCGCGGACGCGACCTTGTCGAGGCAGCCACCGAGATCTCGGTACGCCATGGCGAGCGGGAGCAGTCCGCGGCCGACGAGGCGCGGGAGGAGGCCGTACGGGCGGCGCGGCCCACCGGGGTCCCGGCAGGCGAGGCGTTCACGCGGGCCCGGGCCCGCGCGGCGGAGGGTCCTGCCGTACTGCCGGTGCTGCCCGCGCCCCTCCTTGCTCCTGTCGTGGGCCAGGACAAGGCCGCGGCGATGACGCCGGTGCTGCTCGTGGGCGAGTCCGTCGCCCCGGAAGCGCTGCACCTGCTGGCTGTCGATGCCGCCCAGCGTGCTTCGGCGGTCTATGTGTGGACGGTTGACCAGCGGGATGTCACCGATACAAAGGCGGCTGCCGGGGCCGCGCAGACGCAGGCGGCCGATCTTCTGATGCTGGACGGCGACCCCTGGCACGACACCGTGCGCCGGGCTGCTGCCGCCGACGGCGACCTGCCGGTGGTCTCCCGCCTGCTGAACAGCTCGGACCGGGCCCGCACCCAGCTCGCCCGGGCGAGCGTCGCCTGGCGCTACGGCGGCCCGGCGGCGCTGAGCGCCCTGGACGGCACACTCGTACCGCCGCCCGAGACTGAGGCCGCGGCACGCGAGCGGCTGCTGCAGGTACGGATTCCAGGCCGGTCGGGACCGCCCAGGCCGCGCCGGACCCGTGGCCGCCTGCAGCTGGTCGGCGAGGACGTCGAGCTGCGCTGGGGCTCGGACGGACGCTGGTACCCGTACCGGAAGGAGCGCGGCCAGTGGTGGGCGGCGGGCCCGCCGGCCACCGACGCCGACGAGGTGCTGTACGGAGCCCTCGGCGCAGAGTGACCTCGGGGTGAATGGACGGGTGCGGCGAATGGACGGTGCGCTGTCGAGAGTGGGCGGCAGGAGGGGACGTTGGCGACGATGCTCCACTGACATCGATGTCAGTAACGTTGTCGTTAGTGCCATGCGTGGAGGGTCCCTCCATGGAGGAGATCGAGCGGGGGCGGGGCGATCTGACCTTGGCGCGGATTCGGGAGAGCTGGACCAGTTGGCGCGGCCGGGCGATCGAACCGCTCGGCCGCGAGGCTCGCCGGGATACTGCCCGACGACCGGCTGCCCGTGGCCCCCGCCGTGGGTGGCTACTGGACCCGCACTGATGACGTGGAGACCTTCGACCGGCACGACCTGGCGGCTCTCCATCGACACCGGGCCGCCCTCACCGACGAACCCGTCCCACACGCAGGCGGTGACGCGAGGGGCGTCGACGCCCTCGTCGTGGAAGGCGGGTTCGTCCAGGAGTGGGCTCCGCGAGGCGGGCACATCGTCGATGACATTGGGCCAGACCTGCTCGTCGTCCGTCGCGTACGGACTCATCTCCGACTCGTGGGCGAAGCCGCGTATGAGCACGCCGGCCGGGGTGAAGAGGACGGAGAAGTCGTCTCCCGAGCCGTTCTCCATCAGGGCCGCTTCCTCGCTGGGGCCCCAGGTGTCGTCGTAGGTGTAGCAGCAGAACCGCGGATCGTCGCTGATCGTGGCGTCCAGGGCAACCAACGCACGCAAATGGATGCGGAGTTCGGCGGGGTCGGGGAGGAGGGCAGCGGTCTCGTACGCAGTGCTCATGGCGTCATGAAAGCAGCCGTCGCTGACAGCTCGGCACGGCCGGTACGGACAGTGGCGCCGCTACCTCCAGCGGATTTCCGCTGACCGCGGGCGCTTCCGGCGCAGGATCAGGTGTCGTACACGGTGGAGCGGTGACCGATGTGTACGACCCACACCACCAGTTCGCCGTTGTCGATCGTGTAGACGACACGGTAGTCACCCACTCGTAGGCGGCGGCGTTCCGGCTGGGACACGAGGGCGGTGGTGTTGAAGCCGAGGGGGTCGCTTTCCAGCTCGGTCAGCTTGGCCAGGATCCGGAGCGCCATGTCGCGGGGGATCTTGCGGAGTTCTGCCTTGGCTTCGGGCCGGAAGACGGTGCGGTACTCACTCACTGCGCGCCAGCGTCTCCCTCATGATGTCCTCGATCGGGATGCCCGCTGCCGGATTCGCCATGCGCTCGTCGATGATCCGGTTGATCTCGCGCTCTTCCCACTCCTGGTACTTCCGAAGCACCTCGATGGACACGACGGCGGCGACTTCCTTGCCTCGGCGCGTGATCACGGTGGGTACGTCGTCCCGCTCGGCCCGCTCCACGACCTCGGCCAAGTGTGCGCGCACGTCGCGGATGGACTTTCTGGGCATGGGCTGCGTCATGCACTTAAGTGTACCGAGTGTCCCGTGTGTACACAATGTCGCGGAGTCGATTGCGCCTGGTCCTTTACCGCGCGACCTGACGTGCTGGATGCTCCCGACGGTGCTGGATTGGTGCTGGATACGATCTCCAGGATCCCTGTTTTCGCAGGTCGGAGCTCTGTGCTGCATGTTCCGCTTCAACGTGTAGCGGGTTGGTTACTGCAAGCTGGCTATTTCGTCAAGAACGCTGGTCAGAGGGGCCGGACTTGGGTAAGTCCGGCCCCTACCGCATTTCCGTACTGACGTGGTGCTGACTCAGCCGCGGCGGGGTGGAGCGAGCTTCTCCAGGTCGAGGTTGATCTCGAAGGGCACCGGACGGTTGAGCGAGCCCCTGAAGATGCCAACGGGTACATAGGTGGCGGTTGGCTCGTCAAGTTCGTAGACGTGGACGATGGGTGCTCCGTCCTCGTCCTCGATGCGCCAGTAGTGCGGGATCACGGCCTCTGCGTATTCGTGGAGCTTTACCGTGCGGTCCCGGTGTGCGGACTCGGGGGAGACCACCTCGACGGCGAGTCGTACTTCATCCGGTGCGAACCAGGTGCGGTCACCGTCGAAGTCGGCCGTCGTCACCAGCAGATCCGCCTTCTGATCACCCGACGACACACGGCAATACACCACCACCCGGCCCACCGACTCCAACGCGGGCTCCGTCACCAGCCACGTAAGGGGCGTTACCTCATCGCCAAGTCCGCACTGGCCCGCCGGGGCAAGCCAACAGTGCGAGCGCGGCTGGACGCGCTGGACCGCGACGGGCTCCTGGCGAGTAACGAAGATCCACCACCCCATCTTCTCTCATGGCAATGAGCGCAGCGGGCGGATACTTGCTCTGCACCTTCATCCGTACGCACCTCTGCACAAACGTGAGTACGCCGACACCGCGGAGCTCGTCGCCTTTCGCCTATACGGGACGCGTGCTCGCTCAGGTACGAGCCGGCACTTGTAGGCGGCCGTCGTGGACCTCGGCGACCTGGTCGACGGCGCGCAGATGGGTGCGGTCGTGGGTGACCAGGACGGTGGCGGTGGCCCTGCGGTGGGTGAGTTCGGTGATGAGGTCGATGATCGCGGCACCGCGTTCGTGGTCGAGGGCGCTGGTGGGCTCGTCGATCAGCAGGACAGTGGGGTCGTTCATCAGCGCGCGGGCGATGTTGACGCGCTGGCGCTGCCCGCCGGAGAGCTGGTTCGGGCGACGGTCGGCCTGATCCGCCAGCCCTACAGCGTCCAGGAGTTCGAGCGCCCGGGGGCGGGCTGCGCGCGGGGGGCGGCCGTCCAGGTGGGCCATCACCTGGAGCTGTTCGGCGGCGGTGAGCGAGGGCAGCAGGTTGGGTTGCTGGAAGACGATTCCGATCCGGTGGCGGCGCAGTGTGGTCAGCTCGGTGCGTTTCAGGCCGGTGGTGTCGACGCCGTCGATGACGACCTGTCCGCTGTCGGGGGTGATCAGGGTGGCGGCGACGGCGAGCAGGCTGGACTTGCCGGAGCCGGAGGGGCCTACCACGGCGGTGATGCTGCCCTTGGGCACGTCGAGGGTGACCTCGTCCAGTGCGGTCAGCCGGCTGTCGCCGTCCGGGTAGGTGAGGGTGATGTGGGCGAGGTGCAGGCTCATCGGGTGCTCCCCAGGGCGGTCAGCGGGTCGACGGAGGTGATACGGCGGATGGACAGTGCCGCACCGAGCGCGCCGAGCGCGATCATCACGGCGGCAGGGAACAGGACGGTGGGTGCGTCGAGGACGAAGGGCACGGTGGAGCCGACCGCCGCGCCGACTCCGGCCGCGATCGCGGTACCGAGGGCGGTGCCGAGCACCAGCAGGACGACAGCCTGCGCAAGGGCGTCGCGCAGCAGGTACCCGGTGGAGGCGCCGAGTGCCTTGAGGACGGCGACGTCGCCGCTGCGCTGGATCGTCCAGACGGTGAAGAAGGCGCCGATGACCAGGGCGGAGATGGCGAACAGGAAGCCGCGCATCAGCTGAAGCGAGCCGTTCTCGGAGGTGTAGGAGCCGATCGCGGACAGCGAGTCGTCCCGGGTGAGCGTCTTGGTGGCGAGCTGCTTGTCGGTGGCGGACAGGTCGGCGCCGGCGGTGGTCGTGAGAGCGATGACCGTGGCGTGTTCGCCGTTCCTGGTCGCGGGTGACACCTGCTGCCAGTCGGCCAGGCTGGTCCAGACGATCGGGGTGTGACTGAAGGATGCATCGCCGGCGACAGCGGCCACGGTCAGTGTCCGGCCCGCGAGCGTCAGGGGCGACCCGGTCCGGACGCCGAGGTCCTTGGCGGCGGTCTCGGACAGCACCGCGTGCCCCTCGGCGATCAGGGCACCTTGCGGAGCCAGGCTCGAGCCGGCCGGTACTCCGAAGGCGGACAGTGCTGCGGTGCGCCCGCCCGCTGCGGCCTTGGTGGTGGTGATGCCCAGCGGCTGGGCGCCGGTGACACCGGGGGCTTTGGCCCAGCCGTTCCACTGGCCGGGGGTGACCTGGGAGTCGGCAAAGGAGAGCTTCTGCCCGTCGGCGGGAGCCGAGAGGACCAGGTGGTCGGCGGGCAGTCCGGTGATCGCTGAGACGTTCTGCTTGCCGAGTCCGGCAGTAAGGCCGGACAACAGGCCCACCAGCACGGTAATCAGGACGATGACGGTTCCCATCAGGGCGAACCGCCCCTTGGCGAATCCTAGGTCTCTCCAGGCGACGAACACGGTGTCGGCGCTCCTCCCGTAGTAGTGGCACAACGCTCACCACTTTCGCCGCACCGCCTGCCTTCCGGCATCGCGCAGGGGATTGTTTCCTTGGCATCGAAGGACACACTTGCCGTTCAACCTTTCGATTGATGCCCGGGTGGTGTTGGGTGCCTATCCTGGGTTGATGGCGACCAATCGTTCACTTCCCCCCGTCGCCCGAACGCTGCAGGTCTGCCTGCATCTGCTTGTTGTCGCCCTGCTCGCGCTCGCGGCGGCGCGCGCCGTGGCCGGTGACACTCCCCGTCCGGCCGCGGTCACCGCTGCCGCGGTGGTGATGGCCGCCGTCTACGCGGCCGGGCCGCTACTTGGCCCGGTCCACCGCTCGCGCAGCGGGGCCGTGGTCTGGCTCGCGGTGCTCGGCGCGGCCTGGGTGGTGCTGCTGGTCCTGACCCGGGACGGCGTGTGGCTGGCCTTCCCGCTCTACTTCATGGAACTGCACCTGCTCGGGCGGCGTGCCGGGCTGGTCGCCATGACGTTGACCGCCGTCGCAGCCATCACCGCCTTCACCTGGCACCAGCACGCCTTCAACTCTGCGGCGGTGATAGGCCCGGCACTGGGTGCGGCCGTGGCGACCGCAACCGTGCTGGGCTACCAGGCGCTGTACCGCGAAAGCGAGGAGCGCAGGCGGCTGATCGACGAGCTGACGGCCACCCGCGCCGATCTGTCCGCCGCCCATCACACCGCCGGCGTACTTGCCGAGCGCGAGCGACTGGCCCGGGAGATCCACGACACCCTCGCCCAGAGCCTTTCCAGCATCCAACTCCTGCTGCGCGCCGCCCAGCGGGCACTTCCCGACCGGACGGAGGCGGCTGGCGAGTACGTTGAGCAGGCCCGCCAGGCCGCTCAGGAGAATCTGACCGAGGCCCGCCGGTTCGTCCGCGCGCTCACGCCGCCGGGCCTTGAGGACTCCTCCCTGTCGGCCGCACTCGAACGCCTGTGCGCAACCACCACGGCGCACAGCGGCATGCCCGTCCGATTCCACGTCTCGGGCGACCCGACCACCCTGCAGGTTCCGTACGAGGTCGCCCTGCTGCGGATCGCCCAGTCCGCACTGGCCAACACCGTCCGGCACGCGGATGCCTCACACGCGGAAGTGACCCTGAGCTACATGGACACCGAGGTCGCGCTGGACGTCGTCGACGACGGCACCGGCTTCGATCCGACCGCCGTCCCCGCCCCCGGGATGGCCGAAGACGGATTCGGGCTGGCCGCGATGCGTTCGAGGGCCCGCGCGCTGGGCGGCACGCTCTCGATCGAATCCGCCCGCGGCGAGGGCACCGCCGTCGCCGTGCTGCTGCCCGGTGCCCAGCGGCCAAGCACCCAGCCGCCGAATACACCCCCGCCGGACGCCCCACCGAAGGACAGCCCGTGACCGACCCCATCCGCCTCCTGCTCGCCGACGACCACCCCGTGGTCCGGGCCGGGCTGCGCGCGGTCCTGGAGACCGAGCGCGACTTCACCGTCGTCGCCGAGGCGGGCACCGCCGAACAGGCGGTGGCGCTCGCCGCCGCGATCGAGGTCGACGTGGTACTCATGGACCTTCAGTTCGGACGCGGAATGAACGGCGCCCAGGCCACCGCCGCGATCACCGCCCGCCCGGGAGCACCGCGTGTGCTGATCGTCACCACGTACGACACCGATGCTGACACCGTGCCCGCCCTGGAAGCCGGCGCCACCGGGTACCTGCTCAAGGACGCTCCGCCCGAGGAACTCGCCCAGGCCGTTCGGGCTGCCGCAGCAGGCCGCTCCGCGCTCGCCCCGGCTGTCGCCGACCGGCTGCTGGAGCGACTGCGCTCGCCGGCCGCGTCGCTCAGCGCCCGCGAGATCGAGGTACTCGGCCTGGTCGCCGACGGGCTGACGAACCAACAGATCAGCCAACAACTCCACCTCAGCCAGGCCACCGTCAAATCACACCTGGTGCACATCTACACCAAGCTCGGCGTCGACTCACGCACCGCCGCCGTCCGCGCCGCCACCACCCGGGGCCTCATCCGCTCGGACACCCGCTGAGGCCTCGACGGCACCCGCTGCCCCGTGGGGTCGACCCCTTCGCCATCGCCGTACCGGTGGCGGATGTCGTGGATGGTGAACCGCGTCACCGCGGGTCGGAGCCTGTGCGGCCCGTTCCGCTCGGGAGCCCGGAGGCCGGCTGATCCGGGCCGGCAGGACGAGGTGCGGTCGCCACCGAGGTGACGGCCGCACCCTTCCCACGCCGAGGGCCCCCGTGGAAGCCGTCGACGACCCGGCCGATGAGACCGCGGCTCGGGAGCTACGCCGCCCGGCGGGCGAACGCCCGGGACCTGCTGCGGCGGTCCGGGTCGAAGGCGTCGACGGTGCCGGCGCCCTCGTTGCCCGGGCCCGCGTGCCACCCGCGGATCGTGCGGGCCACGCCCTTCACCTTCGGGTGGCCGGGCCCGTACGCGAGCTCGAAGTGGGACTCCTTCGGAACGGCGAGGTCGCCGCCCCACCTCACCACGCCGTCCAGCTCCGCGAGGATGTCGCGCACGACGACGAGTTCGTGCGGGTACAGGCCTCCCTTGACCCCGACCGGGTACGCCAGCGGGCGGATGGCCAGGGCCGTACCCGAGAGGTAGTTGGACTCGTAGTCCTGGACGCCCTCGTGCGTCGTGGAATGGCCGGTGACGTCGCCGTCGCGCAGCTGGTCGATCTCGTAGTGGAAGCGGCGGGCCACGTGCAGCAGGATCACCGCCGCGTCACCACCGGCGAGGCGTACGGAGCGGCCCGACCCCTCGATCCGGAAGAGTTCCGCCTCCTCCAGTACGGGCCAGCCGTTCGCAGACTTCCCGCCCGGCCGGCGCCGGCCCTCGGGCGGAGCGGCGTACGCGGTGCCGGGAAGGGTGGTCAGGGCCGTGGCGGCCCCGAGTGCGGCGCCCGCCAGGAGGACACCGCGTCGGTCAATCGTGTTTCTCACTCTGCTTCCTTCCGATGACCGCCGCCGCGACGGCACCCGCGGCACAGCCGACGAGCAACACCGCGAGGGCGACGAGAGAGGGGTTGACCCAGGCGGGGACCAGGTCGTAATCCGCGTTGCACTTGTTGTGCAGCGGGAACCACTGCGAGGGCTCCCGCCATTGCTCGGTCCGGTAGGCGTCGTCGAACGGGACACCGCGAGCGGCGCAGGCCTCCCGGACGTCGAGACCGCCGGAGAAGGCCCCGACGAACCAGACGCCGCAGCCGATGCCGAGCAGAACGACTGGCGGGTACGCCCACCACCCGGGCTGCCGCCAGCGGCGCGTAGCCAGTCCGCGTGCGGTTTTCCAGGCGCTCAGCACGAACACGGCCAGGACGAGCGGGGGAAGTGCGATGGCGGCCAGTGCCGAGACGGCGTTCACTTACGGGGTGGTCCCTTCGTTCACTTGCGGGCCGCGCGGGTCCTGGCGGCCTTCATGTATTTCTCGTGGTTCGCTTCGTAGGTGGCGCGCAGGCGCTGTTCGGTTCCCGTACGGGCCAGCAGTACGTCGACGAAGCCCTGCTCGAAGGGCTCCAGTTCGTCGTATCCGAGCATGGCCGGGAGCGTCTTGATCCCGCCTCGGACGGTCACCAGGCCGACTTGGGCCAGCAGGACCTCCTTGTCGTCGGCCGCGGTGAGAATATTGTGTGCCAGGAACTTGGCGTCCGTGGCACTGCCGCTGAAGCGCCCGTCCCAGTAGCGGCTGAAACGCGTCAGGCCACCGCCCCCGTTGTAGAGGTCGCGGACGGCCTGGACGATCGTCCTGCCTTCGCGGACCGCCTTGGCCAGGAGCCAGGCGTCGGCGTCCTCGATCAGGTCGTTGTAGCCGAAGCTGGAGGCGACTCCGACTTTGGCCATCTTCAGCTGTACGAAGTTGCGGCCGTCGGGGTACTGGTCGCTCGCGCGGCGCCAGTCGACGTACAGCGTGAGCAGGTCCCCGCCCCAGCCCGCGACATCGCCCTCGTTCACCGAACGCGGGTTGGACGGCATCCAGGCGACGTGGTGCCCGTTGGCGGACGCCATGAGGTGCTCGGCGTTCAGTTCGTACGCGGTGTACGGGTCGGTGAAGTCGGTCATGACCGACATGCCTTGCCTGTTGGCGTAGTCGACGAACGCCGAGTCGTACGAGCCGATCAGGAGGTCCCAGTCGCCGCCGCCGTACGCCTTGTGCCGGATGTACTCCATCACCAGCTGGTTCGGGTCGCGGTCCCCGGTGTAGGCGACCGCGTGGTCGTACAGGCGCTGGACGTAGTCGATGAAGGCGTCCGCCGGACCGGACGGCTTCAGCACGCTGCTCTGGCCGAGGTCGATGCCGGAGATCACGTCACGGTCGAGGTCGAAGGTGTCCGACCCGTTGGTGACCTTGAACTCCTTGATCTGGTTGAAGGACCAGTTGGCCGGAATCGGGAAGCCGAGGTTGCCGGAGAAGCCCCAGGACATGCCCGAGACGAACGAGTAGCGGGCCCCGGTCTGCCGGCTGACCACGGTGCACACGTTCCGCGAGCCGTACACACCGTGCACATAGCGCTTGCCGTTGTAGGAGAGCCCTGCGGCCACCCCGTGGAAGTACGGCACGATCGCCGCGTCGATCTCCTCACGGGTGGCGTCGTAGTCCACCGCGAAGTAGATGACGGTGCCGCGGTTGAACCCGTAGTCCGAAGCCAGCTTGTGGGCGTTCAGCGCGTGCTGATAGCCCTGGCTGTAGGTGAAGTCGGCGAGTTCGCGGGCGTTGTCCTGGTAGATCGGGAAGACCCTCAGCCCGTTGCTGAAGATCGTTTGCAGCTCGCCCGGCTTGATCTCCTTGTCCAGGGTGGAGCCCGGGGGGTCGTAGATGTAGCGGCCCACGACCTCGTACCGGTTGTTGCGCAGCCACTGGGCCCGCGACGCGGTGATCTCGAAGCGGGTGTCGGAGCCCGTGGCCGGCCGGTCGGGGTCGCCCATCGAGACCAGGAGCTGCGCCCAGGTCCGGTAGTCGGAGCGGCCGGTGACCTCCAGCCTGCAGAAGCTCTGGAAGATCTCGACCCACTCGCGCAGCTTGCTGTCGTAACTGCTGCGCCAGGTGGTGGGGGTGCCGGCGTCGCTGGTGCCCGTCGGCACAGGCGAGTTGAACACGCAAGCCGCGGAGAACAGTTCGACCCAGAGGCCCGAGCTGCCCTCGCCGAAGTTCTTGGTCTGCAGTCCGGCCTGGGTGGAAGGGCCGAAGTTGCCGTTGGGTGAGGCGATGCCGAGTTCGTACTGGATGGCGATCATCATGGACTTCTGCACGTCACGGGAGTAGATCCCGTCGCAGGGGCCGATGGTGTACGCGTCCCTGGTCCAGTAGCGGCCGTTGAGCCAGCGCTGGATCGTACGGATCTCGTCGGTGCCGCCGCTGACCCTGGTGTAGGCGTCCATGTTCAGGATGCACTTGAAGATCTTCGGCGTGGTCACGCCGCCCGCGGTGCCGATGCCGCCGTCGGGCAGGCCCATGTCGAGGAGGAGGCTCTTGACCGCCTCGGTGGTCACGGCGCCGTATCCGCCGTAGTCGTTGGCTCCCCAGTAACCCTTGCAGAACAGGCCGTGCTGGATGATGCGGACGATGTTCGCGTTCTTGTTCCATCCGAAGCCGATGTCACCGAGCGCCTGGAGCTTGGACATCGTGGTCGGGCCGAAGCTGGCGACCACCGGGCTGATGCCCAGTTCGTGCTGGAGGCCCATGACGAGGGCGTTCATGGTGGACCAGCCGGTGCGGCCGTCCTCGGGGCATCGTGCGTATCCGGAGACGCTGCCGTAGGTGGAGTTGACCCACTTCTGGGCGTCGAGGACCTTCTCGTCCAACGTCGAGCCTTTCTCGGCGGGGAGTGGCACCGGATCTCGGGCGCTCCTACTCGGGACGGTAGTTACCGGAACTCTTCGCTCGGTCTTTCCGTGCCGTCGGACAGGATGGGACGACGAGGGCCGGGGCCGCCGGACCTTCCCTGATAGCTTCGACATCACTGTAGAGATCACGGCGGCTCCGGGCCGCTCCCGGCAGTCCGGACCGCCCCTGACGCGTACGGAGTTCGCATGGCACTGTGGGACCGCCTCAAGGAATCCGCATCGACGATGCAGACCCAGCTCAACTCCAAGAAGAACGATCTGAAGAGCGGGGCCTTCCGCGACGCGAGCATGGCGATGTGCGCGCTCGTCGCGGCTGCCGACGGCACCGTCGATCCGGCCGAGCGGGCCCGGGTCGCCCAGCTCATCGCCACCAACGAGGTGCTGCAGAACTTCTCGGCCGACGACCTGCGGCGTCGCTTCGACGAGAACCTGACCAAGCTCACCACCGACTTCGCGTTCGGCAAGGTCAGCGTGCTCCAGGAGATCGCCAAGGCGAAGAAGAAGCCCGCCGAGGCGCGTGCCGTCATCCAGATCGGCATCGTCATCGGGGGCGCGGACGGCGACTTCGACAAGACCGAACAGGCCGTCGTCCGCGAAGCCTGCTTCACGCTCGACCTGCCGCCCCACGAGTTCGACCTTTAGAGCCCCACGGCCCACCGGGACTTCACAGCGGCGTCGCGGCTCTCAGCACGAGGAACAGTGTGACCGCCGTGTTCGCCGACGACAGCGCCGACACCGTCGCGCCGACCGCGGCGGCCCAGACCGCCATACCCGCGGCGGTGAAGGCCGGCGGCCAGGTCCGGGCGGCCGGGGCCGGTGCGAGCAGGGCCGCGACCCGGCGCGGTACCGGTCCCGGTGCGGCCAGGCCGGCGAACGTCGCCGCGGGCGCGCCGCGGGAGACCAGCGCCGCCTTGCCGATCGCGCGCGCCACCACCCGTCGGCTGCCCACCGCCCCTGCGGCGTCCTCGTCCGCCCACCGTTCCGCGGTGTAGGCGACGGCGGTCCGCAGCGGCCGGAGGAACGGGTTGGCCCGTGCCGCCAGCCGTACCGTCAGCAGGAACCGGTGGTGCAGGCCGTCCAGATGGGCGCGCTCGTGCGCGAACAGCGCCCGGCGTTCCTCCGCGTCCAGGCACGCCAGCAGGGCCGTGGACACCACGACGCGCCCCCTGGGGCGACCGGGCAGCGCGTAGGCGTACGGCGCGTCGTCGGGGAGCACCGCCACCTGAGTGGCGGGCAGCCCCGCCAGGGCGCGTTCGACGCCGCGCCGTACGCGGTGATGACGCCATGCGGCCCTCGCGCACGCGACGAGCACGGCGACCAGGGCGGGTATGGCCACCTTGCCCGCCACCTCGTCGTACGGCACCACGGCACGCACTTCCGGGTCCGACCAGCCGTCGGGCAGCGGGTTGCCCGGCAGCTGGGCGGTACCGACGACGACCAGGAGGGCCAGGCACAGGGTGCTGCACACCGCCAGCACCGCCGCGACGGCCGACAGCAGCCGGGTCGCGGTACGCGGGTGCAGATGATGGGCGGCCAGGCGCGCCACGGGCCAGGCGGTCAGGGGCAGTACCAGAGGCAGGAAGACGAAGACACCCATGCCGTCTACGCCTCCGGCTCGTCGGCCGCCTGTGTCAGCAGCTCGCGCAGCAGTTGCTCGTCGCCGGGAGTCAGGGCCGTCAGGAAGCTGGTCAGCACGGCCTCCCGGTCCGCCTCCCCGTCCAGGACCTTGCGCATGCGCAGCGCGGCGAGGCCGGCCTCGTCCGCGGTCGGAGTCCACTGGAAGGAACGGCCTTCGCGGCGCCGCTCGACCGCACCCTTGGCCCGCAGACGGGTCAGGATGGTCATCACCGTCGTGTACGCGAGGTGGCCGCCGAGCCGCTCCTGCACCCAGGCCGCCGTCACGGGCCCCGGCGCCCGGCACAGCGTGGACAGCACCTGTGCCTCCAGCTCGCCCTGGCCGCGGCGGCGGGGCTGCTCGTCCGTGCCGTCCTTGTTCCGGTCTGTCACGTCCGGCTCCTGCCCGCCGTGGTGCCCGCACGACGTCGGGGGTGGTCATCCTACGTATCCCGTGGATTTTGCGTATCCCGTAGGGCTCCTGGTACGGCAGTGGCGGTACGGCAGACTCGGGGCGGACACGGCCGGCGAGTGCAGCGGCGTCCTCCACCCCGTACTGCGCGCGGCCCGGTCGGGGGCGAGCAGTGCGGCGGCCGGCTCGCGACGCTCGCGGTGTGCCTCCCTGCCGAAGAGCTGACGCCGCCTCATTCCGCGGCCATCCGTGCCAGGAACGCTCCGCGCTCCGGGCCCGAGCCGACCACCGAGAGGCAGACCAGGTCGCCGGGTGTCAGGGCGCCGGCCCGCAGGTCGGCGTGCAGGAGCGCGATGGTGGAAGGGGCGGCGATGTTGCCGATCGTCCGGGCGTTGCCCGGGGCCTTCTCCGCGGGGATGTCCGTCTCGGCCAGGAACGCGTCGACGAGGAAGGGGTGCGCCTGATGCGTGTACAGACGGCTGATCTCCTTGAGGTAGCCGGGGCGGGCGGCCTGTAGAACCTGGTGGTTGAGCTTCATACCGGTGCTGTAGTAGCGGCGGATCTCGGGTGAGTTCATGCCGTACGCGGAGAGCTCGTCCGCTCCCGGAGTGCCGGCCGGGTGGCTGCTGCCGCTGCCCAGGAAGTGGATCAGCGGGTCGGTGACGGCGGGGCCGCCGTCGAAGGACCGGCTGTCGCGGGAGTAGAGCAGGACACCGTCGGCCTCCGCGTCACGGAGCAGGACCAGGGCCGCGGCTCCGTCGGAGAAGAGCGCGGGGGAGGCCCACAGGTTCCTGCCGTACGGGTGGGCGGAGTTCTCGGCGTACTGGGGGAGCAGCGAGCCGTCGGAGCCGGTGCTGACGCGGCTCGTGATGTTGTACGCGACGACGAGGGCGCGCTCGGCGCGCATCGCCGAGACGACCGCCGCCGCGCGCGCCAGACCCCCGCAGCCCGCGCCGAGTTGCACGGGCGGGACGCGGTCGGCGATCCCCAGCCGCCGCATGAGCGCGAAGGCGTCCTGGTCGAGCATCACCTGGTAGGGCGTGCACGTCACGAGGACGACCGCGGTGACGTCGGAGGGGTCGAGCCCGCCCTGGTCCAGAGCCTGCCGGGCGACCGCGACGACCGCGTCGAGGCTCGCGAAGTGCGCCGGGTCCCAGCTCTTGCCCCGTACGCCGAGCAGCTTCGTGAGCGTCGCGCCGCTCAGGTGGCCACCAGGCCGGTGGCGGTCGGGGACGCGGGCCCGACCGGCCCAGTCGTCCATGCCGACGATGGTTCCCAGGTCCGCGTGGGCGCCGCTGATCTCGTACGGGAACGGCTCGGCTCCCGCCGGAGGGACGAGAGGATCGGTGCCGGCGGCGGAGGTGGAGAAATCCATGTGAGAGGCATCCCGTGGTTCGTTGGCCGACAGTGTCGACAGGCTTGGGGGTTGGTTGATTTTCGGCCTCCGGGGCGACAACTTCCAAGTCAGCCATCCTCATTCGGGTGAAGCGCGCCCGTGGCGGCCCGCCCAGAGGTGCCGTTTCCTCCCCCTCGTACGACCGTGCGAGGCGGTTGTCCTGGAATCACTCGGACGTGAACGTGTAGGACGGCGAGTCGCTGGCAACCCGGTGACACGATGACCGCTGTTCAGGTGGCACGACGGAAGGTTGACCGATGGGCGTCCCGAGTGTTGATTCGATTCCGGATGTCGCCGGTGCGCCGGTTCCGGAACGCGGGACGGCTGGACACCCGCGTGGCGAAGGGGTCCTCGCCGGGATGCGCGCGGTCGTCACGGGCGGCACCGCGGGGCTCGGCCGGTACATCGCCGAGGGGTTCCTCCAGGCGGGTGCGCAGGTCGTGTGCGGCGCCAGAGGAGAGGGTCAGTCCGGTGAACTCGTCAAAAGATACGGGGAGTTCGTCCACTACCATCCGGCCGATGTGCGCGAACCCGCCTCCGTCGACGGGCTGATGACAGAGGCCGCCGACCGGTTCGGCGGCGTGGACATCGTCGTCGCCAATGCCGGCATCACCCGCAACGGCACGGTGCGCAGACTCAGCCCGGAGCACTGGCGGGACGTGATGAGCACCAACGTGGACGGCGTCTTCCACACCGTGCAGGCAGCTCTGCCCCATCTCGAACGCGGCGGCGGCGGCACGATCCTGACCCTGTCCTCCGCGATGACCGGCCGGATCGCCCCCGGCGCGAGCGCCTACGTGGCGTCCAAGGCGGCGGTCGAGGCGTTCACACGCTGCTGCGCGGTGGAGTTCGCCGGCCGCCGGGTCCGGGTGAACTGTCTGTCGCCCGGCATCCTCACCGTGGGTATGGGCGCAGCGGTCTGCGCGGACGAACGGCTGAGGGCGGCGTACTGGCCCCGCCTGCTCGCCGGCCGGGCCGGCACGCCCCAGGAGGCCGTGAACGCGGCCGTCTTCCTGGTCAGCCCCGCTGCCTCGTACGTCAACGGGCAGGTCGTCCAGGTCGACGGAGGACTCCTGTGACGGTGCGCGTCAGCTACGAGGACACCGTGGCGTGGGTCTGCCTGGACCGGCCGCCGCTCAACCTCTTCGACACGTCGCAGCAGCTCGCCGCCGAGCTGGCGCTGGGAGAGCTGGAGACCCACGACGGGCTGCGCGCCGTGGTGTTCACCGGCGCCCACGGCCACTTCTCGGCCGGCGGCGATGTGAAGGAGATGGGCGCCCTGCGGCCGGACGAGGTGGCCGAGTACGCCGGGCGGATCAGCCGTCTGACCCGGCAGGTCGCCGCGCTGCCCGTCCCCGTCGTCGCCGCCATGGAGGGCTTCGTCCTCGGCGGGGGCTGCGAACTCGCCCTGGCCGCCGACGTACGCGTCTGTGCGCCCACCGCCCGCTTCGCCCTTCCCGAGACACCGCTGGGCCTGATCCCGGGCGCCGGAGGCACCCAGCGGCTGCCCCGGCTGATCGGGCTGTCCCGGGCCAAGGACATCATCTTCTCCGGGCGCATGGTGCACGCCGACGAGGCGGCCCGTATCGGGCTCGTGGACGCCGTCGTCCCGGTGGAGGACCTCCTTCCGACCGCCCGCGCGTGGGCCCTGCGCTACACCGCGAGTCCGGCCGGTGCGCTGGCCGCCGCCAAGCAGGCCATGGACGAGGGCGTGGACGGCCCGCTGGAGGCCGGACTCGACCTGGAGCGCGCTCTGTTCGCGCCCCTGCTGGCAGACGGGGAACGTACCGACCACTTCCGCCGCTTCCAGACGTCACCGGCAAAAACCGTCACCTCCTGCGCCCACTGACCCTCCGGGGCGGTCTACGGTCTCACCCGTCCGTCGTCACCGTCAGCTCGTCGATGCCCGCGGGCTTCTCCGCATCGGCCGACGTCACCGTCACCCGCACATATCTGGCGGCCGTCCCCGGCCGGTACGGCCGCCAGCGGCTGCCGTCGAGCGAGGCGTCCAGCCGGTGCGACTCGGGCCGTACGTCGCTCCATCGCGGTACGAGGGAGGTGATCGCGGACACCCGGCCCAGGTCCACGGACAGCGCGCCCTCCGCCCCGTCCGGTGCCCAGCCCGTCGCCGGACTGCCGTCCACCGCGGCCGCCGCGTACAGGCCAGGCGTCTCGGAGGTCGCCGTCGCCGGGCGGCAGCGCGCCGCGTCGGACGTCGGCGCGAGATCGGGGCGCCGGGTGGGCAGGGTGAGAGTGGCGGAGAGACGGCGCGGGCCTGCCGGGGTGTGGACCGTGAACGGGGCGCCGGACGTGAGCCGGACCTCGGTCCGCCGGGCCCCGATGGCCATTTCGTACGTACGCCCCTGGTATCGGAGCCCCGTCAGTGTGACGCCCTCGCGCAGCTGCGGCGGCAGCATCGGGTCGAGCCGCACCCCGTCCTCGCGCAGCCGCAGCCCCGTGAGCCCGTGCGTGAAGACCTGGAGGAAGCCGCCCTTCCCGGTGAGGAAGTCCTCGGCGGGGAAGCCGGAGAGCGGGTCCTGCGCCCCGGACTTCTCGCCACGTGCCTCGGAGAAGAGCGCGTACGGTCCGCGGACGAACGGCCGCACGGCACGCTGGAGATAGGTGTACGTGGCACACCCGGGTTCCCCGATCGTGGCCGCGTCGACGGCGTGCACCGAGTCCGTCATGGCGGGCCCGTCCGGGTCGGTGCGCGCGGCGTAGTGGTCGAGGGTGGCGGCGGCCGCGCCCGGCTCCATCGGCCACTCCAGTGGGTAGATCAGCAGGGCGGTATCGGCCTGTTTGATGGTGGAGCCGTTGTAGCCCGCGTACTGAAGGAAGATCTTCCGTTTCTTGTCGTACGGGATGCGCAGGCCGTCCGCGAGGCGCCTCCACGCGGTGGGCGCCGGGCGGCCGAGCAGTTCGGCGGCGCGGGCCGCGTGGCGCAGAGCGGTGGCGGCGACGGCGTTGGTGAAGACGCCGTCGGTGACACCGTTGCTGTACTCGTCGGGGCCCGCCACGTTCTTCACGGAGTAACCGCCGTCGTCGTTCGCGGTGGCGCGCGACTGCCAGAAGTCGGCGATGCCCTTCAGCAGCGGCCAGCCGCGCCCGGCCAGCCAGGCGCGGTCCCCGGTGGCCAGGTAGTACTGCCAGACGGCGAGGGCGATGTCGCCCTGGAGGTGGTTCTGCGTCAGGCAGTGCGGCGGGTCCCAGCTCTGGCACTCGGTGTCCAGTCGCCCCTCGCTCGCGCTCGTCCAGGGGTAGAACAGGCCCCGGTAGCCTAGCTTTTGGGCGTTCTCGGCGGCCGCGTCCCGGGTCCGGTAGCGGTACTCGACGACGGAACGGGCCAGTTCGGGATGGGTGGCGAGCAGCCCCGGGTACATCCATGTCTCGGCGTCCCAGAACACCATGCCCGCGTAGTTGTCGCTGGTGAGCCCGGCGGGGGCGATGCTGTCCGAGGAGCCGGGGCGGGTGTTGGCCAGCAGCCCGTAGCGTGCGGCCCGCAGCCATGCCTGGAGTTCGGGGCTGCCCGGCACGGCGATGTCGGCGGACCATGCCTCGCGCCAGGCGGCGGCGTTGTCCGCGTAGACACGCGCCCAGCCGCGCCGGGCGGCGCGGTCGGCCGCGGAGCGCGCGGAAGCGAGCGGATCGGGTGAGGTGAGGGCGGTGTCGATCCCCACGTACTTCTCGAAGGTGTAGGTGCGCCCGCTGCGCACGGGTGTGGCCTTCGGTGTGGGCGTGACGAGCGGTGCGGGTGTGGCCCGTGGTGCGGTAGTGGTCTTCGGTCGGGGCCGCAGCGTCTCGACGATTCCCGAACCGCGTCGCATCGTCTGGGCGACGGCCCCCGCCGTGCGGCTGCCCAGGGTGCGGAAGGTGCCGTCGTCGGCCACCGCGACCCGGCGCGCCCCACGCCGGTCCAGGTGGCCCGTCACGGTTGCCTCGCCGTCCCAGTGCGGGGTCATCCGCAGGCGTACGGCACCGGTGTGGACGTCGGAACGGTCGGCCAGCACCTCGTACGTCAGGTCGGTCGCGCGGCCGTCGGCCGTGGTCCAGCGCAGGGAGGTGACGACCACTCCGCAGCGCAGGAGGACCGTCTGGCGGTAGTGCGAGACGCGTCCGGCCGGGGTGCCGGAACCGTAGGTCTCCTTGCCGACGCGTACGTCGAGCGTCGTCCAGCTCGGCAGGGCGGCGATCACGTCGCGGCCCTCGGCGGTGTTCTTGTCGCGGGCGTACAGGCCGGAGACGAAGGCGCCGTCGTAGCGAGGGGTGAACAGCGGCCAGCCCGTCTTCTCGCCGGTCGCCGCGTAGCCGGCACCGGTCGGGGGCACGCGGTGGCCCAGGTAGCCGTTGCCGACGTAAGGGTCGTACCCGTCGGCTTCGCCGAGCCGCGTGGAGGTCTGCGCCCAGGAGGCGTCACCGCCGTGCGGGGGCGCGCAGGCAGCCGCCGCCGGCGGTGTCGTGGGGTGGGCGGCCGCGTGGGAGAGGGGTGGCAGGGGCGCGATCAGAGTGCCCGCGACCAAGGACGTCAGCAGAGAGATGCGCGAGATTCTCACCGTACGAAGGTAGGGAATCCGGCGGCGTGGACGTGTGCACGGCGCGCGTGGCGGGCCGGTGTGCTCGGAAGGACCCGGGCCGGGCCGGCGGTCAGGAGGCCGGACCGGTCTTGAGTCCGGCGCCGCACAGCGGAACGACCACGCTGCGGTCGGTCCAGTCGCCCACGGCCGCCCAGCAGGCGACTCCGGTCGTCTCGACGTAGAGGCCGCGGGCGGCCAGGTCCAGCTGTGCGCTGCGGATGCGGTCCTCCGGCACGGTGAGGAAGGTGCCGCCCGATGCGCGTACGGCCGCCAGGATCTGGCGGGCGCGCGGCGGGCGGGGGATGGCGATGCCTTCGGCGAGCGTGGGGGCGGCGGGGCCGTCGCCCGCGCCGTCGAGGAGGTCGTCGGCCCCCGCCCGGAAGGCGGCGGCCAGCGGCGCGACGGCCTCCGCCTGCACGGCGATGAGGGCCGGGCGCCGCTCGATCAGCCCCTGGGCGAGCAGTTCCCGCGTGGCGAGGGCCGCGCCGAGCAGGAGCGTTCCGTTGCCGACGGGGACGGCGATCGCGTCCGGCAGTTGCCCGCCGAGGTCCTCCCACATCTCGTACACATAGGTCTTCGTGCCGTGCAGGAAGTACGGGTTGAAGACGTGCGAGGCGTAGAAGGTGCCGGGGGCGTCCGCGGCGCTGCGGGCGGCAAGCGCGGTGGCCTCGCGGTCGCCGGGGACGATGTGCAGCTGAGCGCCGTGGGCCCGGATCTGCTCGGTCTTCTTCGGGGAGGTCCCCTCGGGGACGTACACCGTGCAGGGCAGCCCGGCCCGGGCGCAGTAGGCGGCGACGGCGGTGCCCGCGTTCCCGCTGCTGTCGGCGACCACACGGTCGGGATTCAGCCGCCGGGCCAGCTCGGCGAGCATCACGGCGCCGCGGTCCTTGAACGAGAGCGTCGGCATGAGGAAGTCGAGCTTGGCCGAGACCGTGTCCGTGAGGGGGACGAGCGGGGTGCGGCCCTCACCGAGTGTGGTCGCCGGGGCGGAGAGCGGCAGCACTTCTTCGTAACGCCACAGTGAATTGACGCGGCCCGCCAGGGAGTTGGGAGAGAGGGGTTCGCTGATCCGGAAGTCGAGGTCCCAGGGGCCGCCGCATTCCGGACAACGCCAGGTCAGCGAGGTCGTATCGGCCCGGGTGCCGTCCTGCGGACAGAGGTAGGTGGTCATGGCGACCAGCATGGCAGGGGGCCGGCGGGTGAATGTCAGGTGCACGGCGATTGCCAAGGCACTCTTGTGCGATTCCTATGGATGAGTCAATCTTTCGTCGGCAGCAGGTCGTGCCGATCCCCGGAACAGCGCGCGCAGTGTGGCGTTGCGAGGGGGGATTGTCATGCTCATGCTGCATATCCCCCGCAGGGCACCGCCGATGAGGAGGACCCCTCACATGCGTCACACCCCCTACACGCGTCGAAGACTGGCCGCGGCGAGCGTCATAGCCGGTGCCGCCATGGCACTCACCACCGCGGCGGCCTTCCCCGCCACCGCCTCGGAGTCCGCGCCGGAAGGCCGGATCGAGAACGCCGGAGCCCCGGGCGCCATCAGCGGCAGCTACATCGTCACCCTCGACGAATCGGCGGCCGACGCGGACTCCGCGTCCGGCAAGGCCCTCGCCAAGGAGTACGGCGCCAAGATCAAGAAGACCTACAGCGCCGCGCTCAACGGCTACGCCGTCGAACTCTCGGCCGCGCAGGCGAAGAAGTTCGCGGCCGACCCGGCCGTCGAGTCCGTCGCCCAGAACCGCACCTTCACGATCTCGGCCACCCAGCCCTCGCCGCCCTCGTGGGGCCTGGACCGGATCGACCAGAAGGCTCTGCCGCTGAACCAGAGCTACACCTACCCGGACACCGCGGGCCAGGGTGTCACGGCGTACATCATCGACACCGGTGTGCGGATCACCCACAGCGACTTCGGCGGCCGGGCCTCGTACGGCTTCGACGCCGTCGACAACGACAACACCGCGCAGGACGGCCACGGCCACGGCACCCACGTCGCGGGCACCGTCGCCGGTACGGCGTACGGCGTCGCCAAGAAGGCGAAGATCGTCGGCGTCCGCGTCCTCGACAACGCCGGATCCGGCACCACCGCGGGCGTCGTCGCCGGTATCGACTGGGTGACGGCCAACGCCGTCAAGCCGGCCGTCGCCAACATGAGCCTCGGCGGCGGGGCGGACAGCGTGCTCGACACGGCCGTCCGCAACTCCATCGCCTCCGGCATCACCTATGCCGTCGCGGCGGGCAACGAGTCGACCAACGCCTCCACCAAGTCCCCGGCGCGCGTCGCCGAGGCCATCACCGTCGGTTCCACCACGAGCACCGACGCCCGCTCCAGCTTCTCCAACTACGGCACGGTTGTGGACCTGTTCGCCCCGGGCTCCTCGATCAAGTCGACGTGGAACACGGGCGACACCGCCACCAACACCATCTCCGGCACGTCGATGGCGAGCCCGCACGTGGCCGGTGCCGCCGCCCTCTACCTGGCGGCCAACCCGGGCCAGACCCCGGCGCAGGTCTCGGCCGGCCTGGTCGCGGCGTCCTCGACCGGCGTGGTGACCAACCCGGGCACCGGCTCCCCGAACCGCCTGCTGAACGTCGGCAGCGGCACGGTCACGCCGCCCGGACCGAAGTTCGAGAACACGACCGGCTACGCCATCGCGGACCACTCCACGGTGGAGGCCCCGGTCACCGTCACCGGTGTCGCCGGTAACGCGCCGGCCGCGCTGAGTGTCCCGGTCAACATCACGCACACGTACATCGGCGACCTGAAGATCGACCTGGTCGCGCCCGACGGGTCGGTCTACACCCTGAAGGCGTACGGCACGGGCGGCAGCGCCGACAACGTGAACACCACCTACTCGGTGAACGCGTCGTCGGAGGCCGCCAACGGCACCTGGAAGCTCCGGGTCAGCGACAACGCGTCGGCCGACACGGGACGCCTCAACTCCTGGGCCATGCAGTTCTGACGAGCTGACTGTTCCGGAGTCCTGCTGAACGAGTGCGGGGCGGCTGCCACCGGCAGCCGCCCCGCACGGCGTTCGCTCGGCACCGGTGCCGCCTCGCACCGGTGCCGCCTCGCACCGGTGCCGCCTCGCGTCCGTGTCGCCTCAGCGTCCCGTTCGCGCAGTGTCCGTGTCGCGCCTCAGCGTCCGCTGAGGCAGCGGTCGACGGCGCTCATCAGCTCACCGTCGTCCGTGTCCCTGTCCAGTGACCAGAACATCGCACCGCCGAGACCGCGGTCGCGGATGTAGGCGGTCTTGGCGCGCAGCACCTGCGGGTCGTCGTACGTCCACAGGGTGGTGCCGTCGAACAGCCAGGCATGGCCGTTCCGGGCATCCCGGTGGACCGTGTACGCGCCCGAGTCGGGCGGCTTCTTGAGGGCCTTGTGGTCCTCGTACCCGGCTGCCCAGGTGGCCGGTGCGGGAGCGGCGGCGGGCTGTCCGAGCCCGTCACCGCGCCCGTCACCGCGCCCGTGACACCGGTCCAGCCCTGTCCGTAGAACGGCATACCGACCACGAGCTTGCGGGCGGGCGCGCCACGCCTGATCCAGTCGCGGACGGTCTGGTCGACGCTGAAGTCGCCCTTCGCGTACAGGGCGGACTGCTGCGCGGTGTTCTTCTCGCCGGAGACGTGGAAGTCGTACCCCTGGCGTACTCGTCGAGCTGGGTACGGAACTCGCGCACCAGCGCGGTGAAGTTCCGCTTTTCCTCGGGGCGGTGGACCGTGTCCGTGTCTCCGGCCGGACGGGCCACTCCCAGTCCAGGTCCACACCGTCGACCCGCGAGCGGCTGGGTGGCGGTGTCGGCGACCCCGTCCACGGATCCGGCGGCATCCAGCGGACGGGCGTAGTCCGCCCAGGAGTCGGCCTCTCCGGGAACGTTGCCGGTGAAGCACCTGCCGTCGGCGTTGACGTTGCCGAAGGCGTAGTTGATGTGCGTGAGCTTGGCGGCGGCGCCGCTGGTGTCCAGGTCCTTGACGGCTGGGCGGTCGGGGGGTGGGAGCCGTGCCGCACAGGAAGATGTTGGTCTGGACCAAATAGGGTCAAGGGTAGGGGAGTTGCGAGGGGGTCGGCGGGGCAGGAAATGGCTGGGACTGCTGTGGTGCTGATGTTCGAGATATGCGTTGACCGGCCCTGAATCATCACTTCGAGTGAAACTTTGGCCAGCGCTTGCGGTTCACAACCGACGGTTGCCACGCTGTCGCAGTCTGTCAACCTTTTGGGAGTGGCCTGTGACTTTCGGTGAGCAGCCCGCCTATCTGCGCGTTGCGAGCGATCTCAGAGAGAAGATCGTCAACGGCGCTCTTCCGCCCCGTACCCGCCTGCCGTCGCAGGCCCGTATTCGCGAGGAATACGGAGTCTCGGACACCGTCGCCCTGGAGGCGCGCAAAGTGCTCATGGCCGAGGGGCTGGTCGAAGGGCGCTCCGGCTCCGGCACCTATGTGCGCGAGCGCCCCGTCCCGCGCCGGATCGCCCGCTCCGGCTACCGGACGGGCGGCGGCGCCAACCCCTTTCGCCAGGAACAGACGGCGGAAGGGGCGCGAGGCACCTGGGAGTCCCGCAGCGAGCAGGAGGAGGCGAGTGCGGAGATCGCCGAACGGCTCGGCATCGAACCGGGCGACCGGGTGATGCGTACGAGATACGTGTTCCGGGAAGCGGGCGAGCCGATGATGCTCTCCACCTCCTGGGAACCGCTGGCGGTCACGGGGCGTACGCCGGTGATGCTGCCCGAGGAGGGACCGCTGGGCGGCTGCGGGGTGGTGGACCGGATGGCGGCCATCGATGTCGTCGTGGACAACGTGGCCGAGGACGTCGGCGCGAGGCCGGGGCTGGCGGAGGAGCTCCTGGCGCTCGGCGGTGTACCCGGTCATGTGGTGATGGTGGTCGAGCGGACGTACTACGCCTCGGGCCGGGCCGTCGAGACGGCGGATGTCGTGGTGCCGGCCGACCGCTATCGGATCGCCTACCATCTGCCGGTCAAGTGAGCCCGGCCATGGGCGTTCTGTTGACGCCGGCAGACGGTCGGTGCTGGTGGCCTTTGTCCGTCGGTGACGGTGAACCTGGCCGTGGGTCGGTGACGTGACGGTTGCCCTGCCGTGGGTCGGTTCGAGTGAGCCCGGTCGGCCCATTGGCGGAACGTTCCTGCCGGCTGCCCGATATATGAACGGCTTGTCCGCCGCTCGTGACGCCGGTACGCCAGGACGGAGGCCAACAGGAGGCGGTGGAATCTGGCCGTTCTCGCGGCGGGCCTGCCTGGGTGATCATCGGAGCGGCGAAGCAGCTCGGCGGGGCACTGCTCGCCTTCGTCGCGCTGGAGGCGGTCGGCAAGACGCACGCCCCGGAGCCGACGCGCCGCAGATCGAGGCCCTGAAGCCATGGCTGGGCTCCTTCGCCCTTCCGGCCGCCGCGGTTTTCGTCATCGTTTCGCAGGTGAAGATCGATGTGACCAACGCCTACAGCGGCTGCTGTCCTGGTCGAACTCCTTTTCCCGGATGACCCACAAGCACCCGGGCCCTGTCTGGTACATCTTCCTCAACCTCGCGATCGCGATCGCGCTGACGGAGATGCATATGCTCGCGCCCTGAACAAGCGGATCGGGCTCAGCCCGCCGTACATCGAATTCAAGCGGGCCTCTCTGTATGCCGTGAACCCGGCGGGGTGCCGGGCGATGGTGATCGCCTCGACCATCTCTGTCCTGGCGTTCTTCGGGCTTTTCGGGGAGTACGCCGGAGCGTTCTCGACCTTCATCGCGGCCGGCCTGACGCTCACGCTCT
Organism: Streptomyces finlayi; assembly: GCF_014216315.1. Classification (NCBI taxonomy): domain Bacteria; kingdom Bacillati; phylum Actinomycetota; class Actinomycetes; order Kitasatosporales; family Streptomycetaceae; genus Streptomyces; species Streptomyces finlayi. The sequence goes on along the minus strand of NZ_CP045702.1, from coordinate 2,576,313 downwards.
GCCCCTTGATCGCGTGGGCGACCAGGGCAGGTACCCCTGGCGCGCCCGAACCCGTCGAACGGGCCGGACGCCGACGTCTCCGACATCACCGCGACCCATCTGTGTGCGGTGTGCGAGACCGCGTACGAGCTGCCGGACATCGCGGACTGCCCGCTCCGGTCGGGGCCGATCTGCTCGTTGTGCTGCTCACTGGACGCGGAGTGCGGGGACGTGTGCCGCAAGGAGCCGTCGGCCGGAGCCGTGCTCCTGCCGATGTCAGCGGTGCACAGGGCGCCCTGAACGGGAGGCCATTGCCATCCACAAGCCGCCGAAACGGGCGCGTCGGGAATTCGGGGGGCGCATCCGGAAGGGTGCGCCCCGCACGTATGGCTGGATGCGTATCTCTTTGTGTAAAGACGCATCCGCTGAGTAAAGGTCAGGCGTAGGCTCGGGCATATGCGTACTGCGGTTTCCTGGGGATCCTTAGAGATGTGCACTCCGGTGGGGAGAGGGGCAACATGCTCGGGCGGGACACGATGAGCGACAGCGGTGCCGTGCTCCCTTGGCTGGTGATACGGCAGGACGACAACGGCAATCGCTACCGCGTCGGCAGGTATGCCACGCAGGACGAGGCCCAGAAGATCGCGGACGGCCTCGACAGCCGCGGACACAAGCAGCTGTACTGGGTCGAGCGCGTGGGGGAGAGCGCCAGGCCGTAGCGGACGGGCCGGTTCTCCGGCCGGTCGGCGGACAACCCGTCATCTCCCGGCCGGGTCCGGGGCTGGTCCGGGCCGGGTCTCGGGCGGTTACGCTCCCGCGTATGAACGCTTCAGTGGTGGTGGCCGGCGCCGTCTTCGACCAAGGACGGCTGCTGGCCGCCCGCCGCAGCTCCCCTCCCGAGCTGGCCGGTCGCTGGGAGCTGCCCGGCGGCAAGGTGGAGCCGGGGGAGAGCGGTGAACAGGCGCTCGTCCGGGAACTCCGCGAAGAACTCGGTGTGGAGTCGCGGCCGCTGGAGCGCATTCCCGGCGAATGGCCCCTGAAGCCCGGATATGTGCTTCAGGTATGGACGGTTGCCCTGGTGTCCGGCGATCCCCGCACCCTCCAGGACCACGACGCGCTGCGGTGGCTCGCTCCCGACGAGGTGGACGACGTCGACTGGCTGGACCAGGACCGGCCCGCGGTCGCCGAAGCGGCGCGCCGGCTGCGAGGTGCCATCCACCGCTGAGCACGCGCACATGCCGCATGCACGGCGCGGGCGCACGCATGCGCACACGCGGCATACCGGCGGCGTGCCGTGTGCCGGCGTACACCCGTACGCCCTATGCGCCGCTCGGGCGGTAGTCCGCAACCAATGGCGGGTATGTGCTGTTTATCCCCTTTCCGGGGGAGGCGTCCTGTTGCTGGTCTTGGGAAGTGATTGGCGTGATCGACACCGGCGACGACTGTGCCGCCTGGACATTTCCGGCGGTCCCGGGCTCCGTGCGCGGTGCCCGGCACGCGGTTCGTGACGCGTTGCGCTCCTGGGGGATCGACGGACCGCTCGCCGATGTGACCGAACTGCTCGTCAGTGAATTGGTGACCAATTCACTGCGCTACGCCTCCGGGCCCATCGGCGTACGCCTGGTGAGACCACGCTCCGACGGGGGGATCGAGGCCGACGGTTCCTCTCCGCCCGGATCGCCCGCCCCGCCCGGACTGCTGGTGGAAGTCTCGGATCCGCTTCCGGATGCGCCCACCGAACGCAGCGCGGGACCGGACGACGAAGGGGGGCGCGGACTTCAGCTGGTGGCTTGTTCCGCTCGACGCTGGGGGATCCGGCGAGGAAAGAGTGGCAAGGCGGTGTGGTTCGAGCTGGCTCTCCCTGGTTAGTACTGCAACCGCATCTGGAGAATGTGGCCTCGGCGTTTGTAGTGGGAGCGGCGGGCACGGGCCTGGCTGCGTCGTCGGAAGCGTGACCAGTGCAGATGGTGCTCGTTGTTGTGGCAGTGGCGCGTGACGACGACGTGGCCCATCAGTCGGCGGATCTCCGGGACGCTGAGGGGTATGAGGTCTTGCTCGTCGTCGAGAGTGCCCCTTTTGTGGCTTCTGTGGCGCGGATGGCGGTCAGGTAGGCAAGGGCGGCCATCGCCAGGGTGATGTGGCGGTACCAGGCCCGGTAGAGCCGTACCTGGTAGTGGTCCAGGCCGCACTCTCCCTTCGCGGTCTGGAAGCACTCCTCCACCGCCCACCTCGCGGCAGCCACTTTGACCAGGTCTTTCAGTCGGGAGGCGACCGGGCCGTAACAGACGTAGTAGGCGATCTCGCTCGGGTCGCTGACGCTGCGTCGGGCCAGCACCCAGTGCCCGAAGCCGTTTTCCCAGGACGGGCGGATCGCGACACGCGCCCAGTCGTAGATCCGCTCACCGTGCGCGCCGGCCCCGCCGGAGATCCGTTTCCACCGCTGGCGGGGCAGCGCGGCCACCAGCTGGTCCACCCGCGCGTCCGCCCCCTGCGCGGTGATCACGGTGTCGTTGACCTTCGTGGCCAGCACATGCGCGACCCGACGTTCCTCCAGCCACACTCGCAGGTGCTTGACCTGCCCGTATGCCTCGTCAGCGGTGACCCACGCGAATGGGACACCCGCGTCGATGGCGCGTTGCAGCATCCACTTGAAGTGCTCGTTCTTGGTCGCAAAGGGGACCTCGTCGTCGATCCCGGCCGCGCGGCAGCGGTCACGGTCATCCGTCCAGGAGACGGGGATGTAGAGCTCGCGGTCGATCAACGCCCGCCCCCTGGCGGAGGCGTAGGCCAGGAAGGTTCCGATCTGGCTGTTCTCCGTGCGGCCGGCTGTGCCGGTGTACTGACGCTGGACACCGGCGGACTTGGTGCCCTTCTTCAGGAAGCCGGTGTCGTCGCCGATCAGCACCGCATCCTTGGCACCGATGGTCTCCACGACGAAGTCCCGCACATCGTCGCGGACCGCGTTCTCGTCCCAGTCGGAGTGGTTGAGCAGGCGCTGGACGCCGTCGGGGCGCAACTGCCCGACCTGCTCCGACAGCGTCCACCCGTTCTTCTTCTCAAGCGGCGCGAGCAACCCGTTCAGGTAGTCCGACGCCCGCTCGCGGGGCTCCGACCTGCCAAAACGGTGGGCGAACCGAGCATGGAACCCGGCTATCCCCTCGGACCACGACTCGACCTGCTCAACCGTCAACGATTCATCGCACAGTCGGAACAACGAGCCAATCCAGCACCAGTCACGGCAGATGCGGTTGCAGTATTAGGAGTGGGGTGGGACGCACAGCGATCACCAGAGGTCGGGCACAACCTGGCTGAAAGGGACTGAGACCTTGCTGTGATCGTGAACGCCGTGTCGGTACGGGCCGTAGTGCTGAATACTGCGGGCAGGACCGGTCCGGTGTGTGAGCTGGAGGGGACGGTCGCGTGAGCGAGATACCTGGGACAGCGGGCGACATCGTGTGGCAGAGCAGCCCACCTGGCTCGATCTATGACTACGTCAGGATCGCCTCCTTCTCGATCGGGCCCGACGGGCTGATCGAGCAGTGGAGTCGGCGTGCCGCCGGTCTGTTCGGCATGGCCTCTCACGAGGTGGTCGGCAGGGACCCCGTTGAGGCCTTCATGCCTGCTGAGCTCCGGGACGAAGGCCGCCGGAGGGTCTCGGAGATCCTCGACGGCAAGGAGTGGACGGGCTTCGTCCCCTTCCGGATGCCGGGCGAGGGCGGCGCCCACGGCGTCGCCGAGATCTATGTCATGCCGAGCGAGACGGCGAACGGGGAGCGCGCCGCGCTCTGTATCGTGGTCGACGTCCGCGCCCTGCGTCTGATCGAAACGGACCTTGCGGCGTCACAAGCCATATTTGGCCAATCTCCTTTCGGTTTTGTGCTGTTCGGTATGGACTTCACGGTTGTCCGGGCCAACCAGCGGTTCGCCACCGTCTTCGGTGGGGAAGCCGACGACCATCGCGGACGCACGGTCGACGACTACCTTTCCGGCCGCGAGGCCGACCGGTTGTCCAGGACCCTGAAGCGGGTACTGGAGACCGGAGAATCCGTGACCGACCTCCAGCTGGTGGGGAGCGCGCCCGGTACGGGCGACAGCCGCCACTGGTCGATGAACCTCTACCGGGTGCACAGCGGGGCCGGGCGGCCCGTCGGCGTCGCGGGACTGGCCACCGACGTCACCCGCCGGCACATGGCAGCCCGTGAGGCTGCCAGCGCCCGCCGCAACCTCGCCCTCCTCAACGAGGCCGGCGCACGCATCGGTAACTCCCTGGACCTGGAGACCACCGCTCGCGAACTTCTCGATGTGGCCGTCCCTGGTTTCTGTGACCTCGCTTCCGTCGATCTGTACCAGGGCCTGCTCACGGGCGAAGAGGCGCCGCCCGGCAGCTGGGGCTCGCGCGACCAGGAGTCCGGCGGCTCGGCCGAGCTACGCCGGGTCGCCATGGCCAGCGCCGTATCCGACGCGATGCCCGCGACCGATCCGGAGGGCGCCGCACCCGACGGGCCCACCGGCCCGCCGGCGATGGGCTCGGTTCACCGCTATCCGTTCCACTCGCCCTGTGCCGTCGCACTGCGCACCGGACTTGTCGAGGACGTCCCCGGCGACGACAGCACCTTCGTCCACTCCACGCTCGCCGTGCCGATGGTCGCCCATGACACGGTCGTCGGCCTCGTGCAGTTCTCCCGGACGAAGGGCAGCGAATCCTTCGGCGAACGGGACCGCGCACTGGCCACCGAGCTGGCCGCCCGGGCCGCCGTCTGTATCGACAACGCGCGCCTGTACCGCCGCGAGCACGAACGCGCCCTGATCCTCCAGCGCAGCCTCCTCCCTCCAGGCGACCCCGTGGCCGCAGGGCTCGACATCGCCTGTCGCTATCTGCCGGGCAATACAGCCACCGAGGTCGGCGGCGACTGGTTCGACGTGATCGAGCTCCCCGGCCACCGCACCGCCCTCGTCGTCGGTGACGTCATGGGCCGTGGTCTGCGGGCTGCCGTCGCCATGGGGGAGCTGCGCACCGCCGTGCGGACGCTGGCCCTGCTCGACCTGGAACCCGCGGAGGTGCTGTCCGCCCTGGACGAGGTCGCCCGCGGCCTCGGCACTCCGGGCGGCGACCGGAGCGACGGCTTCCGCGGCGGTGGCGGCGGATCCCAGTGGCCCTCGCGGGCCGCCCACAAGTCCCGCGAGGCGGATCTCTCCGAGGTCTACCTGGCGACCTGTGTGTACGCGGTCTACGACCCGGTCACCCGCCGGTGCACGTTCGCCAACGCCGGTCACCTCCCTCCTGTCGTGGTCGAACCGGGCCAGCCGGCTCTGCTGCTCGACGTCCCGCCGGGAATGCCGCTCGGCGTCGGCGGAGAACCCTTCGAGGAGGTCGAGGTGGAGCTCAGGGAGGGCGCCCTCCTCGCCCTCTACACGGACGGCCTCGTCGAATCCCGCGACCACCCGCTCGACGAGGGCCTGGAGGCGCTGCGCGAGGCCCTCACGTCACCGGTCCGGCCGCTGGAGGATGTCTGCGATCAGGTGCTGACGACATTGGACACCCGCCATGGCGAGGACGACATAGCCCTGCTGATGGCCCGCATCCAGGGACTGCCGGCGGACGCGATAGGCGACTGGACCCTGCCGCGCGAACTGCGCTCCGTCGGCCGTGCCCGCGAACTGGCCCGCACGCAGTTGATCACCTGGGGCCTGGGCGACCTGGTGGACACCACCGAACTGCTCGTCAGTGAACTCGTCACCAATGGGCTGCGGTACGGCGAGGGCGAGATCCGGCTCAGGCTGCTGCGTGACCGAACGCTCGTGTGCGAGGTATGGGACGCGGGCCTCGTCCAGCCACGGCGACGAAGGGCTCGTGACACGGACGAGGGCGGGCGCGGGCTGCAACTGGTCGGGCTGCTGAGCGCGGCGTGGGGATCGCGGCGGACACCGCGGGGCAAGACGGTCTGGTTCGAACTGGCGCTGCCTGATGGAGCGCCAGCGGCTGAACTCTCGGTCGAGCAGCTGCTGAGCATGTACTGATCCATGCACTGATCCATGCACTGAGCATGTGCTGAGTCCCCCTCAGATACGTCAGCGATTCGGTGTGCGTAAGGGCGTTATGGCGTCATGCCGTCTTCAGTGAGGCCAGGCGGGCTTCGATCTCGGCGCTGTCGCCCAGGCTCTCCAGTTGCTCGAACTGGGCGTCCAGTGACGAGGCGGCGAGCTCCTGCTTGCCCACGGCTCTTGCCTCTTCCCTCCGTACCTTGTCCTCGAACCGGCTGAGCTCGCTCGTCGGGTCGAGGACGTCGATGCTCTTCACCGCGTCCATCATCTGGTTCTGGGCCTGCGCGGACTTGGCGCGCGCCACCAGCTCGTCACGCTTGGACTTCAGCTCCGTCAGCTTGGTCTTCATCTGGTCGAGTCCGGACTTGAGCTTGTCGACCACAGCGGTCTGGGACGCGATCGTCGGCTCCGCGGTCGTCGCTTCCTCCTCCGCCTGGAGCTGGCGCCCCAGCGCGACCTTCGCCAGGTTGTCGAACTTGTCCGCCTCGGCGGCCGAGCCCGCACCGCGCAGTTCGTCGGCCTTCTTGCTGGCGGAGAGAGCTTTCTGCCCCCACTCCCTGGCCGCGTCGACATCCTCCCGGTGGTCCTGCTCCATCAGCCGGAGGTTGCCGATGGTGGAGGCGACCGCCTGCTCGGCCTCAGCGATATTGCTCGTGTAGTCACGGATCAGCTGGTCCAGCATCTTCTGCGGATCCTCCGCCTGGTCCAGCAGAGCGTTGATGTTGGCCTTCGCCAGCTGAGTGACGCGGCCGAGGATGGTCTGCTTGGTCATGGCACCTCTCCTTGGGTGAATAACGACTGACGGCATGGAGGATTGACGGTCCGGAGGGCTGACGGTATGGAGGGCTGAGGGCGTGGAGAACTGACGAACGGCGAGTGTGGAGCGGCGAGCGAACTCTGCCGGCGCACGTCAGAAGCGCCCGCCGCCGCCCCGGCGGCCGCGTGTACCCCCACCGCCGAAGCTGCCGGGCCCGCCGCCGAACCCGCCGCCCCGCGAACCCCCGAACCCTCCTCCGAAACCGCCGCTCCTGCCCCGGCCACCCGCGCCGCCGAGAAGTCCGCCGAGGATGATTCCGCCGAGCACTGCCCCGTTCATCCCACCTCCACCTCCTTGTACACCGCCCGGCCCGAACTGGTTCCCATAGCCCCGCACATCCTGCTCGGCCAGGCTCTGCGCCTGTGCGGCCAGCGCGTCAGCCTTCTGCGCCTCGGCGAGCGCGCCCTGCGGATCGTCCGCCCCCGCCAGTTCCCCGGCCCGTTCCCAGCGCCGCTGGGCCTCCGCCAGCCGGGTACGAGCCTGGCTGCCCACGGCACCCCGGTGCGTCGTGACGAAGTCGGCAGCGGCGGCGATCGTGGCCCGGGCGGTGAGCATCGCCTGATCGAGGAGCGAGCGGGCCCGCAGGTTTCCCTGCTCACGTTGACGGGCCCCCGACAGCGCCTCGTCCAGCGCCGCGTCCGCCTCCTCGACCCTGCGCAACGCGTCGATCGGGTCGTACGGCCCGGCTGCCAGCTCGGCCCGTACGTCCTCGAGTACCGCCTCGGCGCGGGCGATCCGGCCGCGCAGATCGGCGGTCGACACCCCCTCGGCCGTGCCTTCGAGGAGCCCGCCGGCATCCGCCAGATCCGTCTCGGTCTCGGTGAGCGAGGCAGGCAGCTTGCCCGCGCCCTCGGCGAGCTCCATGGCCCGCCGGTCCACGGCGTCGACGAGTGTGGCCGCCTGGCCGACCGCACCCTCGGCCGCTCGTACATATACGGCGGCTCTGGAGTTGTCCCCGCCGTCCACGGCCTGACGGGCCTCGTTGAGACTGGAGGTCGTGAAGAGGAGCCGGTCCTTGGCCTGTTCGATGCCGCTCGCGACGGGAGCGACGGCCGATTCCGCGTAACGGCTGCGCATGCCCGCGAGGGTCCCCTCCGCCGTGGAGATCCGGCCCGCCAGCTCCCGGAAGGCCGACTCGGCGCCGGCCAGGGCCTGCGGAGCGTTGCGTTCGAGGTCCCGGAGCCGGTCGAAGTCCTCCGACACGGTGTCCAGACGCTCATTGGCGTCAGCACAGCGGCTGATGATCTCGTCGAGCATCTGCCGCCGCGTCGCGTCGTCCTCGGGGAAGGCGTCGTCGAGCTGCTGCCGCAAGCGGAACGCGGCCGTCAGCTCCGTCTTGGCACGGTCGACCGCCTCCGTGAAGGGAACTGCCGTCTCTTCCCCGAACTGTGCGGTGGCGAAGCCGAGCTCCTCCTCGCTGGTGCGCACCGCGTCATCCGTGTCCACCAGCACTTCCTTGGCCCGGGCGTCGAGCTCCGGCAGGGGAGTCGGCCGTTCGGCGTCCGTCGCCACGCCGGAGCCCCAGCCGGTCGCGGCTGGGGTGGTGCGCCCGGCAGCGCGCCGCTTGCGCCGCGTATACGCGTAGACGGCGACCGCGCCCGCCCCGCCGACGAGCGCCACCGGGAGGATCAGGTCCCCGGCGCCGCCGCTGCCGGAACCTCCCGCTCCGGGATCGGCGGCGCCAGGGGTGAGCGCGGGTGTCGGCACGGGCTGTCCCGCCAGCACCGCGGAGTAGCCGTTGGCGGCTCCGATGGCGGCTCCCGCCCAGTCGTTCTCCGTGAGGGCGGGCTCGATGGCGGCGCTCGCCACGTTCCGCAACTGCTCGTCGGTGAACCGCGAGTCCGCGTCCACCGAGTAGGCGTACTGCCGGTCGTGCGTGGCCACCGCCAGCAGCACGTCGTCCTGCCCGAGACCGTTGCGGGTGGCCGTCTCATCGGCCCAGGCCTGAGCGGACCGGCCGGAGAAGTCGCGCACGTACACGACGAAGAGCTGGACGCGACGGTCCTCGTAGAGCGCGTCGAGCGCGGCCTCCACCGGCTTCTCGCGGTCCCCGACCGCGCCCACCTTGTCGGTGACCTGCCCCTCGCGGGACAGGGGCACCGGGTCGTCGGCGTGTGCGGTCGGAGCGGCGGGCAGGGTCAGCCAGCACACCGCGACGAGGGCGGTGAGGAGGGCTCTGCCGAAACCGGGCATCCGGGTACGACTCGCAGACGACATCACATTTGGGAGGCTATGTCCGGCCTTGTGTGCCCGCGACCCGGAGCACCCGGCAGGGGCGCCGGGCGGCCGGGCCGCTCGGAGGCGAGAGCGGGATATCGCCCGTCCTCACCTCCGGCGCCGCTCAGATGCCGAAGCGCTCCTTGGCGAGCAGCGGACGCACCCGTGCGTGGAAGCCGCCGGTCCGGAACGGCCGCTGGAGCAGTCCGGGCCTGATCGCCTGGGCCAGTGCCGCCATGATCATGCCCTGGTCCAGCGCGAGCATGAAGTCACTGACCCGGCCCGTGCCGACATTGACCGAGTCCCGGAATCCGAGCCCCTCGTGGTACGCGCCGAAGTCGCGGTCGAGCGCGCGCAGGTTGGCCACAGCCTCCCGCGGGGCGTACGGCAGCGCAAGGAACGATGCGTGCGGTGTGACCACACCGTTGGTGAAGGCGGAGGGCGGCGGGAGCGGCGCACCGTCGGTGGTGTGCGTCCGGTCGGTGTTGGAGGCGTAGCCGTCGACCTGCATGCCCAGCGCGTCGACCCCGTACTCCTGATACCCGCCCTCGGGGATGTCGGCGGGCGAGAAGCCCCAGTATCCGTAACCCGCCTCCGCCATCCCGTGCTCGATCTGGCCGCGGACGTAACGCTGGTGGGTGCGGCCCCATGAGCGGGGTGACCATTCCGCTTCGGGAACGAACAACGGGACCATCAGCGCCTCGAACATCGACCCGCCCCAGGTGGGCACGATCTTCCGGCCGCGGTGGGTGTAGTGCCCCTGCCAGACCCGTACGCCGTCCATCGTCGCGTAACTGCCCTGCGGCGACTGCTCCTGTCCGTGCTCGGGAAGCAGTGTGCGCAGCAGGTGCCAGTAGTGGTCGCTGGGCAGCGAGCCATCCGCTATGCCGAGGTAGCTCGCCATGCGGGGTTCGGTGTTCAGCGCGCCGTAGTGATGGCCGGTGGGCTGCTCGGTGTCGGGCCAGAATCCGCCGCGCAGTTGGCCGGGGCCGGCGACCGGATCGGTGGGGTCGTAGGGCGTGTAGTAGTACGACCAGTCGGCGGCGGCCAGAATGCGCTGGATGCGGGGGCGCAGCGAGGGCTCGGCGTCGGCCGCGATCCGCAGGCCCGTGACGAGCCAGGCGTTGTCGACGGAGGAGAGGAACGGCCGGACGGGGTCGCCGGTGCCCGGCCACTCGGTCAGGACCGAGCCGTCGTGGGCGTCGTACCAGTTGAGCCAGAAGCCGTGGTGGCGCTCCAGCTTCTCGACTGCGGCCACCGTGCGGGTCAGCTGGCGGCGCATGGCCGACTCGCTGATCACACCGAGTCCGGCGGCGGCGACGGTCGACCAGAGTCCGCAGCCGATATTGGTGGGCGAGGTCTGGCGCGACTGGACGGGGGCGCCCGGGCCGCTGACATCGATCTTGTCGGTGGCGAGTCCGAACTCGGTCGTCATCGCCTCGATCGAACGGTAGGTGTCGCGGAACCAATGCAGCAGCTGCGGTGTATCAAAGGCATGAAGAGGATGAGCGGCTCTTGCCGCAGGCGCGGATACGACTCCGAGCGACAGGGCGGCAGCCCCGGCACCCGCGGCGGTGAGAAACGTGCGACGGTCCATCAGAACCTCTCGAATAAGAGCCACCGCGCGAGGGCGGTGGACAGAATTCGTTCGTTGGCCGTGCAGGCGCGGAGCGCCGTTGTACGGTCGCGCGCTGCCCGAGGGCAGTGGTGCGGGCTCGCACGCCTGCTGATTCCCAGTGGCCCCGGGCGCAGGCCGGGGCGGTGGTGCGGAGCGGGAGCCGGCGGTCGTCAGGTTCCGACGGCCCCCGCACACGAGGGAGCCGTCAGGTGGCTCCCTGTCCTGTGGCCGGGCTCAGCCGGCGGTGCGCGGCAGCTCCCGGATACGCCCGAGCGAGCCGAGCCATACGGCAGAAGGCCGGGCGGTGCGCTCGAACGTTTCGAGGTCGACCGCGATCAGACCGAACGTGGGCTTGAAGGAGCCCCACTCGTAGTTGTCCAGCGCACTCCATGCCAGGTATCCCTGAATGTTGAGACCGTCCTCCAGAGCGGAGGCGACCTCGTTGAGCGCACCGGCGTAGTAGTCGGCGCGGCGGCTGTCGTCGGAGGTGGCGATGCCGTTCTCCGTGACGATCAGCGGCATGTCGCCGCCGACGACCTCGGCGGTGTGGCGCAGGGCGTAACCGACGGCGGAAGGGTAGTACTCCCACTGCGTCAGCGTGCGTTCGACGTCGTCGGACGCCGGGATCGGTCCCTCGGGCCCGATCTTGGTGCGGGTGTAGGACTGCACCCCGATCCAGTCGTCGCCGCGTGCGGCCTCGATGAAGATGTCCTCGCGCGGGTGACGGTAGGCCCCGGTGACGTCTTCCGCGCCGGGGAGCGCCTGGTAGGCCTGGTTGGCGATGGTCCAGCCGACCTGGATGCCCGCGTTGATCGTCCTGACCTCCTTCACCGCCGCGTGGTGGGCGGCTATGACTGCCTGGGTGGTCTCGTCGTCCGGCGTCGGAAGTCCGGCCGGGGGGAATCCGATGTCGCCGCGCTTGGCCTGACCGGCCATCACCGCGATCATGTTGGGCTCGTTGATGGTGCAGACGTGGCTGACCCCTTCGGAGATCACGGGCGCGCAGGCCGCCACGTAGCGGGCGAAGAGATCGGTGGCACCGTCGGCGGTCCAGCCGCCGCGCGCTTCGAACCACTGCGGCACGGTGAAGTGGTGCAGGGTGACCATCGGGCGCAGTCCGCGTTCGATGGCGCCCTCGACCATACGGCGGTAGTGCGCGAGCTCGGCACGGGAGAACTGTCCCTCGGCCGGCTCGATGCGCGCCCACTCGATGGAGAAGCGGTAATCGGTGAAGCCCAGTCTGGCCAGCGTGTCCATGTCCTCGCGCCAGCGGTGGTAGCTGTCGCAGGCGTCCAGGCTGGGTTCCTGGATGTGAGTGTCGGCGGAGTGCTCCTTGACCCACCAGTCGCTGTTGGTGTTGTTGCCCTCGATCTGGTGGGCGGCTGTGGAGGCACCCCACAGGAAGCCTTCGGGGAACGGGACCGGGGTGTGCGTCATCGCGGAATGTCTTTCTGGTGCGTGAAGGGGTGTGACCGCCGGTGGTTCGAGGTGCGGTCTCGTACGTGTTCGAGGGGCGGCCGGGACGGGCTACTTCATGCCCGCCGTGGCGATGCCCTGGGTGAAGTGCCGCTGCAGTGCGATGAACAGGACCAGCACCGGCAGCACGACCAGGAAGGCTCCGGCCATCAGCATGCCGTTGGACCCACCGGCCTTGTTGGGGTCCGTGGCGAACGTCGCGAGTGCCACCGGAAGCGTGTACTTGTCCGGGTCGTTGGTCGCGATGAGCGGCCAGACGAAGTTGTTCCAGGAGCCGAGGAAGGTGAAGATCGACAGGGTGGCGAGGGCAGGCTTCACCAGTGGCATCACGATCCGCCAGAAGATGTACCACTCGCCGGCACCGTCCATCCGGGCCGCTTCCAGCAGCTCGTCCGGGATCGACTGCATGAACTGCCGCATCAGGAAGACACCAAAGGCGCCTGCGGCGAACGGCAGCACGAGGCCGGCGTACGAGTCGATCAGCTGGAGCTTGCTCATCAGCACGAAGAGCGGCAGCAGCATCAGGTTGCCGGGGACCATCAGGGCCCCGAGCACCAGACCGAAGATCTTGTTGCGGCCGACGAAGTACAGCTTGGCCAGTGCGTAGCCGAGCATCGAGCAGAAGACCAGGTTCGAGACGGTGACGAGCAGCGCCACGATCACCGAGTTCATGAAGTACAGCGGCAGATTCAGCTTGTCGAGCAGTTTCCGGAAGTTCTCCAGGGTCCACTCGGTCGGAATCCATACCGGCGGGCTGGCCGACAGTTCGCCCGTCGTCTTGAATGCCGAAACGGCCATCCAGAGGAACGGCGCCGACATGACCAGCAGACCGAGCGACAAGAGGAAATAGACCAGAAGTCGCTTCGGGCTCCGGGGTCCTCGCTGCTCACCCTCGGACTTCTTCGGCAGCGCCCTCCGCACGGCACCGGGTGCATTGCTGGCGCTCATTTGGTGTTGTCCTTCAGCAGTCGGAGCTGGAGCACCGTGATGCCCATGATCACCACGAAGAGGACATACGCCATGGCGCTCGCATAGCCCATGTGGAAGAAGTTGAACCCCTCGCGGTACATGTTCAGCGAGACGGTGAGGGTGGAGTCGGAAGGGCCGCCCTGCGTCATCACGAACGGCTCCTCGAAGACGTTGAGGTAGCCGATGGTGGTGATCACCGTGGCGTAGAGCAGCGTGGGCCGCAGCAGAGGGACTGTGATCCCTCGGAACTCCTGCCAGGCGCCGGCGCCGTCCAGCCTGGCGGCTTCCCGGACCTCTGTGGGGATGGCCTGCAGTCCTGCGATGAAGAGCACCATGACCGTGCCGACGTTGCGCCAGACCGCCATCGCGATCATCGACGGCATGGCGAGCGTCTCGGACCCGAGGAAGTCGGGTGACGTGAGACCGACTTCGGAGAGGACGCCCGCGATCAGCCCGTCACTCGGGTCGAGTACGAACCGCCAGACCACGGCGACCGCGACGATGGTCGTCACCACCGGGGCGTAGAAGCCGACGCGGAAGAAGGTCCGCGCCTTGTCGATGCCGTTGTTCAGCAGTACGGCGACGACCAGACCGAGGGCGATGGTCAGGGGGACACCGATGACCACGAAGTACGCCGTGTTGAAGAGCGACTTGAGAAATCTCTCGTCGCCGAACAGATTGACGTAGTTCTCGAAGCCGATGAAGTTCGCGTCCAGCGGGCGGGTGACGTTGCGAAGCCCGAAGTCCGTGAAACTCATCAGCAGCGTTGCCAGGATGGGGAACGCCATGAAGACGGTGAAGATGACGAGGAAGGGAGTGGAGAACAGCCAGCCAGCCGCGTTCTGCACGCCCATCGAAGTCTTCTTGCGACCTCGGCGACCCTCGTGGTTCCCGGGCCCGGCGGCCGGGGACCTGGACGCCCCCGGCCCAGCTGTCACCTTGGCCGGCTGCGCGGCCTTTCCGGTCGTGGTGCTCATGACCCCTACTTCACGAGCCCTTCGATCTCGGACTGCGCCGTGTCCAGCGCGTCTTCGGCGGACGCCTTGCCCTGTGTCACCTTCGCGATGGCCTGGTCGACCTTGTCGGTGATCTCCGTCCACTTGGGGAGGGACGGGGTGGACTTGGCGGTGTCCATCTGCTTCTTGAACACCTGGAGCCCGGCGTCGTCGGCGAGCGTGCCGGAGGTCCAGGCCGCGGTGTTCGCGGGCAGGTCCTTGGAGCGCTCGTACCAGTCGGCCTGGCCCTTGGTGTCGGTCAGGTACTTGATGAACTCCGTGGCGGCGGCCTTGTGCTCGCTGTCCTTGGAGATCACCAGGGAGGAGCCACCGGCCATGGAGACGGAGGCCTTGTCGGCGGGGACGTTGGCCACCGCCCACTTGCCCTTGATCTGAGGCTGGCCCTCGTTGAGGAGGGTCACGTGCCAGGGCCCGCCGAAGAACATGGGGACCCGGCCGTTGCCGAAGTCCTTCACCACGTCGTAGCCGGGCTGCACGGACTTGTTGGAGAGGCCCTTGTCGAAGTACGAGCCGTACTCCTTGAGTGCCTTGACGGCCTCGGGGCTGTCGATGACGGCTTCGCCCTTGTCGTTGACGATCTCGCCGCCGGCCGAGTACAGGAAGGAGTAGAAGTTCTGCACCGTGTCCAGGCCACTGGGCTGGATGGACAGGCCCCACTTGGTGCCCGCCTTCTTCTGATAGGCGGTGGCGAGGTCCTGCATCTCCTGCCAGTTGGCCGGAGCCTTGGCGATGCCGGCCTTCTCGGCGAGGTCGGTGCGGTAGTAGAGCACGCGCGTGTCGACGTACCAGGGCACGCCGTACGCGGTGCCGTCCACCTCGCCCTGGTTCCAGCCGGCCGGGAAGAAGTCCCCCTTGTCGAAGACCCTGGCGTCGACCGGTTCCAGTACGCCGAGCTCGGAGAACTCGCCCATGTAACTGCCGCCCATCTGCGCCACGTCCGGCATGGTGCCTGCGGCGGCGGCGGAGACCAGCTTCTGGTGGGCGACATCCCAGCCGACCGGGGTCACCTTGACAGTGATGTTCGGATTGGCCTTCTCGTAGACCTTGGCCACATCCGCGAGCTTCTCGCCCTCGGCCCCCATGGCCCAGACGGTGAGCGTCTGCTTCTTGTCCGCGGCGACGTCTTCGCCCCCGGAGCCGCCGCAGGCGGTGATGCCGAAGGCGAGGGCGACTGCGATACCGGCGGAGACGGTTCTGGCGGTGCGGGACATGGAGGGCTCCTCCTTGAGCAATCCGAATGTATGCGCTGCCTGTAAGCGCATACATCACTCTGCGGCAGGCGTTCGGGAATCCGCAAGAGGGTGCCAGGTCACACTCGTGCAACGTGCTGGACATCTGAATGTTCAACTTCAGACGCTATGTGGGACCTGTGGGGATCAGAAACTGATGTGA
Organism: Streptomyces finlayi; assembly: GCF_014216315.1. Classification (NCBI taxonomy): domain Bacteria; kingdom Bacillati; phylum Actinomycetota; class Actinomycetes; order Kitasatosporales; family Streptomycetaceae; genus Streptomyces; species Streptomyces finlayi. The sequence continues at coordinate 2,560,787 of NZ_CP045702.1, read as the reverse complement.
CCCATTAGGCAGGGTTGTGCGAGGCCCACGCACAAGGCCCACGAGCAGCCCACGCACAGGCCCACGCACAAGGTTCACGCACAAGGCCCACGCAGGCCCACGCAGGCCCACGCAGGCCCACGCAGGCCCACGCAGGCCCACGCCAGGCTCCGGGGCAGGGCCCTGAGGTCCGGGAGAGGCGGTCTAGGGTCCCGGTCATGGCTTCGTTCGCACATGACTTCCCCTTCGATCCTTCCTATGGGTGCGAGCTGGACGAACTGCTCAGCACTTCCGCCCCGGAGGCCCCCGGAGACTTCGCGGCGTTCTGGCAGGCGGAGTACGAGAGGGCGCGGAAGGTGGACACCGCGCCGGAGCTCGGCCCGGTCGAGGAGGAGCGCGACGGTGTGCGGGTTCACGGGGTGACGTACAGCTCCGTGGGCGGGATACGTGTCGGAGGCTGGGTGGCTCTGCCCTCGGACGGGCCGGCCAGGCACGGATTCGTCATCGGACACGGCTACGGGGGCCGGGACCGTCCGGGCCCCGACGTGCCGCTGCCGCTGCCACGGTCCGCCGCGATCCTGCCATGCGTACGGGGTATGGGGACCCGGGGGCTGCGGTCCGGCATCCCGGAGGCTGCCGTGGGGCACGTGCTGCACGGCATCGGAGCGCGCGACACCTATGTGATCGGCGGCTGCGTCGCCGACCTGTGGTGTGCCGCCTCCGCCCTGGCAGAACTCGTGCCGGACCTCGGGCGTCTCGGTTATCTGGGGGAGAGCTTCGGGGGCGGGCTGGGGGCCCTCGCGCTTCCCTGGGATGACCGGTTCGCCGCGGCGCAGCTGACAGTGCCGACGTTCGGCAACCATTCGTTGCGGCTCACGCTGCAGAGCGTCGGCAGCGGCGAATCGGTGCGGGAGCACCACCGGGATCACCCCGAGGTCACCGGCGTACTCCGGTATTTCGACGCCGCGTCCGCTGCCGCGCGGCTGCGGATTCCGACCCTGGTTGCCGCCGCGCTGTTCGACCCGGCGGTCCCGCCGCCCGGGCAGTTCGCCGTGTACAACGCACTGCCCGGCGTACGGGAACTGCAGGTGCTGAGCGCCGGGCACTTCCCGTACGAGGAGCTCGACGCGCAGGTGGAGGCGCTGCGCGTGAGCCGACGGCGCTTCTTCGGTGAGTGGCTGGGACGGTGACCCGGCGCTGACCGTCCGGTCGGCCCGCCGCCCGTCCGGCGTGGTCGGGCGGTGACCGTTCCGTGGCCCCGGCCGGGGCGGTGACCGTTCCTTCCCCTCCCGGCGGTCACCGCTGCGTCGCCCCGGCCGTAAGCCCCACCGGGTGAGCTCAGCCGCAGCCGCAGCTTGCCCTGCGGGCCATCGAGACCGGCAGTTCCAGTGAGACGGGTTCGCGGTCCCGGTCGCCGAGGCGGCGTACCAGCAGCTCGACCGCCTGTTCGCCCAGCTGCTGCATGGGCTGCCTGACGGTCGTCAGCGTCGGCCGTACGATCCGGCTCAGCGGGATACCGTCGAAGCCCGTCACGGCGATGTCCTCGGGCACGCGCACCCCGCGTCGTTCCAGGGCGTACAGCGCGCCCACGGCCATCTGGTCGTTGGCGAACAGCAGCGCGTCCGGCCGTTCGCCGTCCGACGCCCGGTCCAGCAGCGATTCGGCCGCCCGTGCGCCCTCGGCCTGCGTCATCATCCCGGCCCGCAGCGCGGGCTCCTCCGGCACCGGCAGCCCGGCCTCCCGGCATGCCTCCTGGAAGCCGCGGAACCGCGCCTCGGCGTCCGGCGAGTTCACCTCGCCGCCCACGAAGGCCGGCCGGCGCAACCCGTGGTCCTGGATGAGGTGGCGGGCGAGCTCGCGTTCACCGTCGGCGTTGGCCACCACGATGTGGTCGAGATGGTCGATCTCGCGCGGGCCCGCGAGCATCACGACGGGCAGCCGTCGCGATATCACTTCGAGGTCCGAGGTCGGCACCGTCTGTGACAGGACGGCGAAGCCGTCGACCCGGCCCGCCACCTTGGCCACGAGGCTCTCCGGGCCGCCGTCCAGCGACGCGGCGATCAGCAGGGCGTAGCCGTGCCGACGGGCGGCCCGCTCCATGCCCCGGATGATCTGGTCGGAGTAGAGCATGACCGCGTTGTCGTCGTCCGCATCGGTTGCGGCCGCGGAGGTCTCGGCGTCGGGATCGGAGTAGTCGGGAAAGCAGAGGCCGAGCACCCCGGTGGTGCGGCTGGCCAGGCCTCGGGCGTTGCCGCTCGGCACGTATCCGAGTTCGCGGGCCGCCCCCAGGACCCGCTCACGGGTCTGGGCCCGTACGGAGTCCGGATTGCGGTAGACCCGGGAGACCGTGGCGATGGAGACGCCCGACCGTTCCGCGACGTCGTAGACCGTGGGGGCGCTCACTCGACCGACCGTCCGCTTCTTCTTCCGTAGCGACGCGCCTGATGCGTGTGCTGACTGCTGATTCGACTGCTGCTTCCGACTGCCGGCACCGACCGGTGGCGTTGGGCCGACGGTGCTGCCTACCCAGCCGATGAAAGCGCATTCACCCTAGATTGCGGGGGCCCGAACCGGCAAGGCCACCCGCCCGGGGGTGGCCGATTCGCAGCGGCGCCGGACGGGCCGCGTCTGCCTCACACTCCGTCCCCGCGGCGGCCGATCCGGTTGCCCAGCCAGACCAGCGGGTCGTATTTCCGGTCAGCGGCGCGCTCCTTCAGCGGGATCAGCGCGTTGTCCGTGATCTTGATGTTCTCGGGGCACACCTCCGTGCAGCACTTGGTGATGTTGCAGTAACCCAGCCCGTGCTCCTCCTGCGCCGTCGCCTTCCGGTCGAGGCCCGATGCGGCGGCCGCGTCCAGCGGGTGCATGTCCAGTTCCGCCACCCGCATCAGAAAGCGAGGGCCGGCGAACGACGCCTTGTTCTCCTCGTGGTCACGCACCACATGGCAGGTGTCCTGGCACAGGAAGCACTCGATGCACTTGCGGAACTCCTGCGAGCGCTCCACGTCGATCTGCTGCATCCGGTAGTCGCCCGCCTTCACCCCCTCGGGCGGCACGAAGGCGGGCACTTCCCGCGCCTTGGTGTAGTTGAACGTCACGTCCGTCACCAGATCGCGGATGACCGGGAAGGCCCGCAGCGGTGTGACGGTGATCGTCTCCTGGCGGTCGAACACCGACATACGGGTCATGCACAGCAACCGTGGCCGGCCGTTGATCTCCGCGCTGCACGAGCCGCACTTGCCCGCCTTGCAGTTCCAGCGGACTGCGAGATCGCCCGCCTGCGTGGCCTGGATGCGGTGGATGATGTCGAGGACGACCTCGCCCTCGTTCACCTCGGCCGTGTAGTCCTCCAGGCCGCCTCCGTCGGTGTCCCCGCGCCATACCCTGAACCGCGCGTTGTAGCTGCTCACTCGTACAGCTCCTCTTCGGCGAGGTACTTGACCAGCTCATCCTTCTCGAACAGGGCGAGCAGATCCGGACGGATGGGATCGGTCGACGTCTTCACGAGTTCGATCTGCCCACGCAGCGCATCCTCCGAGCCCTCCGCGGCCTTCCAGCCCTCCAGGCCCTCCGGGCCGGCCAGCCGGCACAGCAGAGTCACCGGACGCCAGGAGCGCTCCATCGTGGGGCAGTCCTCGCGGGTGTGACCGCCCCGGCTCTCGGTGCGCTCCAGCGCAGCCCGCGCGATGCACTCGCTGACCAGCAGCATGTTCCGCAGGTCCAGGGAGAGGTGCCAGCCGGGGTTGAACTGCCGGTGACCCTCGACCGCGGCGCGGTGTGCCCGTACGCGCAGTCCTGCCAGTTTCTCCAGGGCCTGTTCCATCTCCGGCGCGCGGCGGATGATGCCGACCAGGTCGTTCATCGTCTGCTGGAGTTCCTGGTGCAGGGCGTACGGATTCTCCGCGGCGGCGACAGCCCCGGCCCCGTCCTCAGCCCCACCCCCGCCCGCTGCCCCGTTCCCGCCCGTCAGACCCTCCGCGTCGAACGGACGCAGGGCCTCCGTCGCCGCCGCGTCGATCTGCCCCTCGTCCACGGCCGGCAGGGCGGACAGCCCCGCCGCGTACTCGGCGGCGTGCAGTCCCGCCCGTCTTCCGAAGACCAGCAGGTCGGAGAGGGAGTTGCCACCCAGCCGGTTGGAGCCGTGCATCCCGCCCGCCACCTCGCCCGCCGCGTAGAGCCCGGGTACGGCGAGCGCGGACGCGGTGTCGGATTCGACGGCGATCCCGCCCATCACGTAGTGACAGGTCGGCCCGACCTCCATCGCCTCCGCAGTGATGTCGACGTCGGCCAGCTCCTTGAACTGGTGGTACATAGAGGGAAGTCGGCGGCGGATCCGTTCCGCGGACATCCGGGTCGACACATCCAGGAAGACCCCGCCGTGCGGTGAACCGCGGCCGGCCTTCACCTCGGAGTTGATGGCGCGCGCGACCTCGTCGCGCGGCAGCAGTTCGGGCGGGCGGCGGTTGTGGTCCGGGTCCTCGTACCAGCGGTCGCCCTCCTCCTCCGACTGGGCGTACTTCTCCTTGAACACCTCGGGGACGTAGTCGAACATGAACCGCCTGCCCTCGGAGTTGCGCAGCACCCCGCCGTCGCCCCGCACCGACTCGGTGACGAGGATCCCCTTCACCGACGGAGGCCAGACCATGCCGGTCGGATGGAACTGCACGAACTCCATGTGCAGCAGCGGCGCACCGGCCAGCAGCGCCAGGGCGTGACCGTCTCCCGTGTACTCCCAGGAGTTCGACGTCACCTTGAAGGACTTGCCGATCCCGCCGGTGGCGAGGACGACCGCGGGCGCTTCGAGCACGAAGAAGCGGCCCGACTCGCGCTCGTAGCAGAAGGTGCCGCTGACCCTCCCGCCGTCCTTGAGGACGCGCGTGACGGTGCACTCCTGGAAGACCTTCAGGCGTGACTCGTAGTCGCCGGTCTCCCGGAAGTCCTCCTGCTGCAGGGCCACGATCCTCTGCTGGAGCGTACGGATGAGTTCGAGGCCGGTCCGGTCCCCGACGTGCGCGAGCCGCGGGTACTCGTGGCCGCCGAAGTTGCGCTGGGAGATCCTGCCGTCGGGTGTGCGGTCGAAGAGCGCACCCCAGGTCTCCAGTTCCCAGACGCGGTCGGGCGCCTCCTTGGCGTGGAGCTCGGCCATCCGCCACTGGTTGAGGAACTTCCCGCCGCGCATGGTGTCGCGGAAGTGCACCTGCCAGTTGTCCCCGGAGTTCACATTGCCCATGGAGGCGGCGATTCCGCCCTCCGCCATGACGGTGTGGGCCTTACCGAAGAGCGATTTGCAGATGACGGCGGTACGGGCTCCGCGCTCCCGGGCCTCGATCGCGGCCCGCAGACCGGCGCCGCCGGCTCCGACCACCACGACGTCCCACTGCTGCCGTTCGAGCTCAGTCATTCAGAAAAACCTCGGATCGTCGAAAGCGCCGGACGCGACGAGATACACGTAGAAGTCGGCCACCGCCACACTGATCAGGGAGGCCCAGGCGAGCTGCGTGTGCCGGCCGTTGAGCTTCCCGGCCCAGCCCCAGAGGCGGTAGCGCACGGGGTGCTTGGAGAAGTGCCGCAGCCGGCCGCCGATGATGTGTCGGCAGGAGTGGCAGGAGAGGGTGTACGCCCAGATCAGGGTGATGTTCACCAGGAAGATCAGGGAACCGAGCCCCATGTGTCCCCAGGCGTAGTGCTCGTCGCGGAAGGCGAGCACGGTGTCGTACGTGAGGATTCCGGCGACCGGGAGCGCCGCGTAGAAGAAGTACCGGTGCATGTTCTGCAGGATCAGCGGGAAGCGGGTCTCGCCGGTGTACGAGGCATGCGGCTCGGCGACCGCGCAGGCCGGGGGAGAGGCCCAGAAACCGCGGTAGTACGCCTTGCGGTAGTAGTAGCAGGTCAGCCGGAAGCCCAGCGGGAAGACCAGGACGATCAGGGCGGGCGAGAGGCCCCACCAGCTGCCGAGGATCTCCCAGTTGGGGCCGGACCGCATCGGCGCGCAGTTCTCCGCCAGACACGGCGAGTAGAACGGTGACACGTACGGGGCGGCGTAGTAGTCGGCGTTCGCGAAGGCCCGCCACGTCGAGTAGACGATGAAGGCGAGCAGCCCGCCGGCCGTCGCGGCGGGCGCCAGCCACCAGCGGTCGGTGCGCAGATGCCGGGCGGCGATGGCGGCGCGCGAGCCGTGGCGTACACCGGTGCCGCCCACGCCGCCGCCGCTGGGCCGCGTCGGTCTCGTGGGCGGGTGCGGTGGCTGCGTGCCTGGTTCCGTACCGGTGGCCAAGGAGTGCTCCTGGGGCTGGGTGACTGGGCCGTCAAGGGGCCGGGGCTGCGGCTCGGACCTCCCGGGCCTAGGGGGCGTGCCGGCCGCGGACTCCCAGACCTTCGTCGTCCGAGTCCGTCCACAGCGTGGCGTCGTACGGCGCCTCGGTGATGGTGACCATGCCGGCAGGGTGCTCCGGGGAGCCGGTCCGGCCCGCCGCGTCCTCGCGCAGGCGCGCCAGGCTGCGCTCCAGTCGGCCGACGGTGCGGACCAGGTCGTCGAGACAGTGCTGAAAAGCCGTCAATTCCTCGTGCAGGGACATGACTTGCCCTCACTTCCGCGGTAGGCGGGTGGCAATGCTCATGCGCAAGCGAGTGTCGCGCGTCACATCTGCTTTGTGAAGGGAGCGTGCATCCCCGTCTCGGGCGGGGCCGGGGGCCGGCCGTTCCGCCGCCCGGGTGAGGTTCACGGCGTGCCGCGCCGTGTCTGCGCCCCCTCTCGCGCGGAGGCGCCTTCAGTGGATGGACGGAACCAGTGTGATCAACTGCAAATGCCACCAAACATGAAGAATCCGGGCCATTCCGGTACGGGTGGTCCGGGTCGGCCCCGGAGGTATCAGCCATGTCCCACGTCGGCGTCCCGCGCGGGACAGCCCGAAAGCGCCGCTCCCTCGCGCTCCTCACGACGGGTGTGCTCACGATCCCGGTGCTGGCCGGATGCAGTTCGGGCAGCCAGGAGACCTTCTCCGCACCCGTCCCCCAGGACATCGCCCCGGCCGCCCGGGACCTGGTGCGGGACGGCGGCACGGTCAACTGGGCCATCGACGCGATGCCCAGCACGCTCAACACCTATCAGGCGGACGCCGACAGTTCGACCGCCCGCGTCACCGGAGCACTGCTTCCCTCGCTCTTCCCGATGGACACCAGGGGCACACCGCGGCTCAACCCGGACTATCTGGAGTCCGCGAAGATCGTCGAGCGGGAGCCCAAGCAGGTCGTGCTCTACAAGCTCAACCAGCAGGCGGTGTGGAGCAACGGGCGGGAGATCGGGGCCCCCGACTTCGTCGCCCAGTGGCGCGCGCTGAGCGGCAAGGACTCGGCGTACTGGACCGCCCGCAACGCCGGCTACGAACGCGTCGAGAAGATCGAGCGCGGCAGTGACGACCTCCAGGTCCGGGTGACCTTCGCCAAGCCGTACGCGGACTGGCGCTCGCTCTTCTCCCCGCTGCTCCCGAAAGAGGTGACCGCCTCCCCGGACAGCTTCAACGACGGTGCGCGCACCACGCTCAAGGTCACCGCAGGACCGTTTCAGCTGCGCCGCGAGGGCAAGAGCAGCAGCAAGGAACGGCTCACCCTGGAACGCAACCCCCGCTGGTGGGGTGACGAGCCCAAGCTCGATTCGCTCGTCTTCCGCGTCGTCAAGCCACGGGACCGCGCCGAGGCGCTGGCCGAAGGAACGGTGGATGTTGCGGACGTCGACGCCGCCACCGCACACCGGATCGCCCTCGCCGCCCGCGACGGCGGCGGCAACGGGCAGCCGCTCACGCACGGCCCCGGCGCCACCCTCACCCCCGCGTCCGCGCTGCGCTCCTGGGCGCTGGCCCACGGCTCCGACGAGGACCAGGCGGAGGCCGCCCAGGCCGCCCGCAAGAGGAACCGGGAGGCCGTGGCCTCGTACGCCGCCGAGCAGAAGTCGCTGCGCGACTACGTCGTACGCAAGTCCCTGGAGCCCGCCTACACGCAGCTGGCGCTGAACGGCGAGTCCGGGCCGCTCGCGGACGACCGGGTACGCCGTGCGGTGGCCCGCGCCCTGGACCGTCAGGAACTCGCCGAGACGATCCTGAAGCCGCTCGGGCTGCCCGCGGAGCCGCTCGGCAGCCATCTCGCACTGACCGGGCAGCCCGCTTACAAGGACGGCAGTGGCGCACTCGGTGACCAGGACACCAAGGAGGCGCAGGCGCTGCTGGCCGATGCGGGCTGGACGCACGGCGGAGCGGTGGAGAAGCCCAAGGACACCAAGGCGGGCAGCGAGGCCGACAAGAAGAAGGCCCCGGAGAAGGACGCCGCGACGGAGAGCGCGGACGAGGAAGGTGAGACCGAGAAGACCGACAAGACCGACAAGGCTGAGAAGGCCGAGAAGGCTGAGAAGGCCGAGAAGGCCGAGAAGGCCGAGAAGAGCGACGCCGCCGCCCGGACCAGCGCCGCCGAGCCCGCCCGCGACGACGGTTTGTACATCGTCGGACAGGACGACAAGCCGGGCGAGCGCCGTGACGAGGGCCCCGCCACCCACATCCTCGCCCCCGCGCCGGCAGCGGGCCTCCAGAGCGCCGCCCTGCTGCGCCAGGCCGGCCTGTTCACAGCGGCCAGGGCAGCCGCCGAACCGGCCGGGGCCGGGACCGGGGCCGACGGCAAGGACGACGACAACGGCGATACCGACTCCGCGTCCGACGGCTCCGAGGCCACCGCGCGGGACAAGGCCATGGCCCAGGACAAGGTCGCAGACCAGGACAAGGTCACCGCGCAGGAGAAGAAGCCCGGTGGTGCCGACGGTGCGTATGCCCCAGCCGGCACCGCCGCCCCCGCACCCGCCTCGGTCCGGGGCCCCCTGGGGAAGGACGGCGTTCCGCTGTCCCTGCGCTTCGTTCTCCCGTCCGGACCGGGATCCCAGGCGCTCCGCAGCGTCGGCGACAAGATCGCCGAGATGCTCGAATCGGTCGGCATCCGTACGGAGATCACGAAGGTCGCCGACGAGAGCTACTTCAAGGACCACATCGCGTCGGGCGACTACGACCTGGCCCTGTACTCCTGGCCCGCGACCGCCTACCCGGCGACCGACGGCCGTCCGATCTTCGCCAAGCCGGAACCCGCCACCGACGGATCGCTGCTGGTGGAGCAGAACTACACCCGGGTCGGTACCGACCACATCGACCAGCTCTTCGACCAGGCGGTCTCCGAACTGGACGAGGGTGCCGCCCGGGATCTGATGAAGCAGGCCGACGCACGGATCTGGGCTGCCGCAGGATCGATTCCGCTCTACCAGCGCCCGCAGCTGGTGGCGGCAGACAAGGAGCTGGTCAACGTCGGCGCCTTCGGTTTTGCGGTCCCCCGTTACCAGGACATCGGCTTCAAGAAGCCGCAAGCGGCAGGTTCCCCCGCGAACCGTAAGAAGTAGCAGATCACGTCAGCGCCGAGGGCTGTCCGAAGCTCAGAAACAGCTCAATTCCCTTGCCCGCCGGTCCCCCCGGCGGGCAAGGTGGTTCATGCCCTGACCCGGGTTCTTCGCCGACCTTCGCCCCTCCCCACACCCCCCACCGGCGAGCGCGGCTTCCTCCCGAGCTCGCCCGCGTTTCCCCACGGTTTCTCGTGTTCTGCTGCGTTTCTCAGCACTAATTTTCGCGCCTCGTACAGGGCGTGCACCAGCCGAGTAATGACTTAATACCGGCTGAATATCGGCTGAATCCTGGTCTCGCGGATCGGGCCGGGAAGCCCCGGACGCGCCGGGCCCGTACCATTGGACTAGCCGTGGCGTGTCCGCCCGGCGGGCGTACGAGGACTCGAGACCGACTGAGACGCCTGATCCCACGATCCGAGAGAAGCGCAAGCCACCCATGCCCACGCGCCACGACATCCGTAACGTAGCCATCGTCGCCCACGTCGACCACGGCAAGACCACGCTGGTCGACGCCATGCTCAAGCAGGCCGGCGCCTTCGCCGCGCACGCCGCGGAGCACCTCGACGATCGCATGATGGACTCGAACGACCTGGAGCGTGAGAAGGGCATCACGATCCTGGCCAAGAACACGGCCGTCAAGTACCACCCGAAGGATGGCGGCGACGTCATCACCATCAACATCATCGACACCCCGGGCCACGCCGACTTCGGCGGCGAGGTCGAGCGCGGTCTGTCGATGGTGGACGCGGTCGTGCTGCTCGTCGATGCCTCCGAGGGCCCGCTCCCGCAGACGCGGTTCGTGCTGCGCAAGGCGCTGACGGCCAGGCTGCCGGTCATCCTCTGCATCAACAAGACGGACCGCCCGGACTCCCGGATCGCCGAGGTCATCGACGAGACGTACGACCTCTTCCTGGACCTGGACGCCGACGAGGACCAGATCGAGTTCCCGATCGTCTATGCGTGCGCCCGTGACGGCGTCGCCTCGCTGACCAAGCCGGAGGACGGCACCGTCCCGCCGGACAGCGACAGCCTGGAGCCGTTCTTCAGCACGATCCTCTCCGCGGTTCCGGCCCCGGAGTACGACGAAGCCGCTCCCCTCCAGGCCCACGTCACCAACCTGGACGCGGACAACTTCCTCGGCCGTATCGCGCTGTGCCGCGTCGAGCAGGGCGAGCTGCGCAAGGGCCAGACCGTCGCGTGGATCAAGCGTGACGGCACCATGTCCAACGTCCGCATCACCGAGCTGATGATGACCGAGGCGCTCACCCGCAAGCCCGCCGAGAAGGCAGGACCGGGCGACATCTGCGCCATCGCGGGTATCCCGGACATCATGATCGGCGAGACCCTGGCCGACCCCGAGAACCCGATCGCGCTGCCGCTGATCACGGTTGACGAGCCGGCCATCTCGATGACCATCGGTGCGAACACCTCGCCGCTCGTCGGCAAGGGCGGCAAGGGCCACAAGGTCACCGCCCGGCAGATCAAGGACCGTCTGGACCGGGAGCTCGTCGGTAACGTCTCGCTCCGTGTCCTGGACACCGAGCGCCCCGACGCCTGGGAGGTCCAGGGCCGCGGTGAGCTCGCGCTGGCGATCCTCATCGAGACCATGCGCCGCGAGGGCTTCGAGCTCACCGTCGGCAAGCCGCAGGTGGTCACCAAGCAGGTCGAAGGCAAGACGTACGAGCCGATCGAGCGCATGACCATCGACTCGCCCGAGGAGCACCTCGGCGCCATCACGCAGCTCATGGCGACCCGTAAGGGCCGCATGGAGACGATGACGAACCACGGTTCGGGCTGGGTCCGCATGGAGTGGATCGTCCCGTCCCGCGGCCTCATCGGCTTCCGTACGGAGTTCCTGACCCAGACCCGCGGTACGGGTATCGCGCACTCCCTGTTCGAGGGCCACGAGCCGTGGTTCGGCGAGCTGCGTACCCGTCACAACGGTTCGCTCGTCGCGGACCGCGCGGGTGTCGTGACGCCGTTCGCGATGGTCAACCTCCAGGAGCGCGGTGTCATCTTCACCGAGGCCACCACGGAGGTCTACGAGGGCATGATCATCGGCGAGAACTCGCGCGCCGACGACATGGACGTGAACATCACCAAGGAGAAGAAGCTCACCAACATGCGTGCGGCTTCCGCGGACACCACGGAGAACGTGGTGCCCGCGCGCAAGCTCTCCCTGGAGCAGTCCCTCGAGTTCTGCCGCGATGACGAGTGCATCGAGGTGACCCCGGAGACGGTCCGTATCCGCAAGGTCGTCCTGGACCAGAAGCAGCGCGGCCGCACCGCCTCGCGCGCCAAGAACAGCTGACGCTGGCCAGAGTTGGTCGAGCGATCTGAAGGCGAAGTTTACTGGCAAAAAACCCGAGTCACCGCGCAAGCGGTGACTCGGGTTTTTTGCTTTTTTGTGCGCAGGCGCGAAAGTGACCTGGGTCGAGCGCGGGGATCCTTTTTTCAGGGCCGAGTGCGACGTAGACACCCATGTGGGAGCAGCTGAATGGACGCCCCACCTCCGCTCTCGCTGAGTGGATACGCCACTACTCAAACCGGGTCTTCGAATTTAGGGGGGTGTTCCTCTCGCCGGCTCCGGCGGGTGGTCGCGCAGCGTGAGCGGAGGCGTTGGTTCGCTCGGTTGCGGAAGCCGAAGGCGTTGCGGGCCTCCAGCTTGATGAGGCGGTTGTTGCCTTCGGAGGCGGCGTTGGTGATCCCGGTGGTCAGGTAGGTCTCGATGCCGTTCCACCACTGCTCGACGGTCTCGGCCAGTACGAGGAGTTCGGGGAGGTGGGCATGGTCGGCGATATGGGCGTGGAAGCGGTAGCGGGCGGCCGGAGATCGCGGAGTGGTCAGGGCAGACGTGCGTCCGGGTGACGGCGAGGGACAGCAGGTCGCGCAGGAGTTCCTTGGCCTGCCAGGCCGCGTGGATCTGTCGGCCGTAGGTGCCCATGCACTCCAGCTCGCTCTTGAGGACGGCGAGTTGGTCCTGGCCGAGGTCCTCTTTGTTGCGGCGCAGGAGTTTGCGGACGGTGTAGATGCCGTCGCCCTTGCGGGACCGGCGGCCGTGCTGCTTCCAGGTGAGGCGTGGACGCAGGTCGGCGAGGTGGCGCTGGGCGAGCTGGACGATGTGGAAGCAGTCGACGACCACGGCCGCGTGCGGCAGGGCGCGGTGGATCGCGGCGCGGAAGGTGGAGCACAGGTCGATGGCGACGTAGCGGACCTGCGCGCGCCAGGCGGCGGGCTGGGCCATCAGCCAGTCGGTGACGGGTGTCGCGTTGCGGCCCTCGACCTGCCCGAACAGACCGCGTCCGCCGATGGCGTCGACGAAGCCGATGTGCCAGGCGTCCGCGACAAGCTCCCACTTGTCGGTGTCCGGGTTCTGTTTCCACACCGGCTTGCCCCGCCGGGTCTCGTCGATCCCGATCGCTTCGGTCGCGGGCGGCTGTTCGGGCAGGGCCTTCGCGGCGTAGTCCTCGAAGCAGCGCTGCACGATCGGCCAGGACAGGTGCAGGTCGCGGCCGGCCTGCACCACGGTGCGAGAGCCGTCGCAGACCGCGGCCCCCGCCGCCCGGCGCAGGGCCTTGGTGGTGCGCATCCGCGCTGGCACCTGACGTATCGATTCGGTGAACGAGCCGCGCGCGCAGGCTACTTCGGTGCGTGCCAGCGTGCCTTGCGCCAGCGGATACTCACCGGACGCCCGCCACAGGACATATGTCTCGGGGCGGTGGTGCGGTAGTCCTTCAGCCGGGTGGCGAAAACCCCGCACGAGGGGCAGGCCCTCGCGGACTCTTCGCTCGTCACGACGTACACCGTCGGTCCACCCGCTCCGTCGTCCTTGACCTTGATCACACTCACCCCCTCCAGCCCCGGCAGTCGTGTCGCGTCGCTGTTGATCTCGGTATCGTGAGTGCTCAAGCCCGTGGGTTTTCATGATCGGTTGCGTAGAGAACAACCATGATCACGAAGGCCTGCGGGCTTCTTGCGTCCGGGGCGCCCACACTGCAGGACCATTACAGACGGTGACCAGCCATCAGGTCGTCATCGTCACACCCCCACTAAATTCGAAGACCCCTCAAACCTCAAGGTTCCCTCAAAGCGATGGACAAACAGGGGCCGCAGCGCCATGGTTGTCGTGTCCGCACCAGTAGGTAAGAGCGCGAGCGCGATGCGCCGACTGTGGTTTCGGATGAGTTTGGGGAGACGGGGGTTGCATTGCTCTCGGTCTCCATATCCTCTCCGTGGACTCTGCGTCTTTGTCATGCGTGATATTGGCGAAGAGTGGCAAACTCACCAACAGGAAGGCAGATCCTAGATGAAGCTTCGTTCCGCAATAAAGGCCGCGGGTACCATTGCTGCCATATGTACTGTAGGTATCGCAACGGCCTCACCGGCGGCGGCGATTACGTACGAGACGAACCACGCCGTCAAGCAGTCCGTCAGCCCCTCCTGGGAATCGCCGGGTTGGTGGAACCAGAGCACCGTCGGAAGCTACAACAACGCAATGGTCGCCTTCCAGTCGGACGGCGATAAATGGTGGCTCCTCGACGGTTTGATTGATGGTAAGTCGGTCGCGGTCAAGTGGTGGAATTACAGCGGCGGCCAGCTCATCCGTCAGGGAGTGTGCATCAGCAGTAATGGCGCTCCCTCATGGGCCGTCTGCAACAAGGACTACATCGAGTCGAGCGAGATTTACGCTCAGGCATGCCTCTATGACGGCGACACGGGCCTGTACTCCAAGTGCAACACGGCCGGATTCCGCTTCAGGGCTGACGGAACCAACACCTAAAATATTTTCTCCGACACTATCCCGCGCGCCGGGGATGTGTGGACGCCTACGAAGCGGTCCGGCTTGCTAAGCGGCGGCGGCCTTATGGCTCCTCGTGCGAGGCCTCGCCGTTGGCCGTGTGGCCGGTCACGTTGCCGTGACCGGCCACACGGCATCAGGCTTGCCAGTGGAGCAGGGGCATCGTGGCTTGAGCCGGCGCTCCACAGAATTTGCTGCCTTTCCCGCCCGCGCTCGTGCGACGATGACGCGGGTGTTGTCAGTGCACGAGCCGCAGGTTTGGTATGCCACATGAGTCGACGATTCCCTGATCGAAGTGTCGACTGACGTTGAGGTCTGAGAGGTGGAACGCTTCCAGCGGAATGAAAATTCGTGTCTTCCCTTCGGGGAGGCAGCTTTATCAGGTTAAGATTGATGGTCTCATTCTCATGCTTGCTCTCGAGAGCGCAGCAAAGCTCTCGCGTAACTCGCCGGGAGCATCTCTCCTGCGGCCCGCACGGCGAGGAGTCGAACGTATGCCGCCTATCCGGCAGCGTGCAGATCGTCTCACATGTGGAGTCGCCCTCACATCCTTTCCTGCCCTAACTCGTGGCGACGGAATCTGCGATGGAAAGCCGCCGACCCTACCGAGCAGGGGTTTGGTCGATGTGTTCTGGCGGGGTCGACAAACAGTGCTGACGAGTCCGCTCGAACCCCGTGGCACGGTTGCCCGCACACTTCGCTGTTCCTGGGCATGCGCATATGCAGGATAGTGCGGAGCAGTATTGCATCCCTCAGCCGGGCCCCGTTCGCAGGCTGAAGGTTGGGCCATCATCCAGACGCCGAGCGGGCCGAGTAGCCGACACAGGCAGGCATATCGAAGCCGCGGAGTCATTTCCGGTGACTCTTTTGCGTCGCTAATGTCAGACTGCACCTGCACCTGCACCTGCACCTGCACCTGCACCTGCACCTGCACCTGCACCTGCACTTGTGCATTGCATCACCTCATTCATGGCGACGAAGGATGCGGTTCCTTGAGCCTTTTCCATCCTGATCAGGTTGCGAGTTCGAGGGCGACGACGGCACGGACGACGGCGGTGATCCGGGTGGTACTGCAACGGAGCTTCCTCAGGAGCCGCCAGCATTTGAGGGTGGCCATGGCGCGTTCGCCGATGCTGCGGATCTTGGCGTGATCGCGGTTGTGACGGCGACGCCAGCCGCGCAGGTTCTTGCCCCGGAACGGGACGCGGACAGCAGGGCCCGCGCCCTGATACGCCTTGTCGGCCCCGCACTTGATGTCGTCGGCGGCGAGAGCGGCGGGAATGCCGTGGGTCCGGGCCGCGGTCAGATCGTGCACGGCTCCGGGTAGCGCGTCCGAGGCCCAGATCAGACGGCCGGCTGGATCCGCGAGAACCTGCACGTTCATCCCGTGGTGCTTCTTCTTCCCCGAGTAGTAGGGCTGGTCGGCGGCGATGCGGTCGATTGGCAGCACGGTGCCGTCGAGGATCACGTACGCCTTCTTCCGCACCGACGTCATGGTCTGTTCCAGCGTGGGCGCGAGGGCGGCCAGGAGGTCGACGGCCTCGCGTATGTACCGGTAGACCGTCGCGATCCCGACACGGAAACCTGCTGCGAGGCGGGCGTAGGTGTCGCCGCAGCGCAGGTGGGCCAGGACGAGCAGGGCCTGCCGGCCACAGGTCAGGCGACGCCACCGGGAGCCGATGCGACGGCGGTGGCCTGCGAGGAGACCGGAGAGGTGTTGCAGGGTGCGGCTGGACAGATCTATGCCGGACGGGTAGACAAGCACGCGAAAGCTCCTGGCGGACTGGTGATCTTGGTCGTGAACCCGTCTACCAGGAGCTTTCTTCATGCCCACCGCCGGGGTCGCCCGTCCAACCACCCGTCAGGTTGGAAACGGCTCCTTGTTCCGACGTCTCAAACGAAGCAGCTCTTTCCTTTCCGTAACGGCCAGCCTCGTTGTTTCACGGCGACGTCCGGTTGGTCTCGCGTCCGTGATGCCGTGTTGATCCCTGTCCGGGGACGGTTCCGGTCAGGGGAGCGCGTCGGCTGTCGTACCGGATGACGCCGGGTTCCACGGTCCCGGAGCTTGCGGGTGAGCCTCCTCTCGATGCTCGATGAGGTCGTTCGTGCTGGTCAGGTGGGGTGGGGCAGGCGAGGATCCGTTCGAAGGCGCGGATGATCGCCGTGGCCCAGGGCCAGGTGTCGGGGAGTTTCAGGCGGCGTTTTCGCTGGCCGCGCACGAGGCGGGCGGGGACGTGGAGGATGCGGTAGCGCAGGGTCTTCGGGGTGGCCTTGGCGAGCTCGCCGTCCAGGGCGAGGAGCTGGAACCAGCTGCCGCGTCGTTGGCTCTGACGTTGCCCGTGTGGAGCGTCGCGGCGAGCTGTTCGCCGGTGTTGTCGCATGTGGCGACGAATATGTGGTGTCCGAGGAAGCCTTTGTGGGTGCCGTGGGCTCCTTCCTTCTCCGACGGCGCGGGGATCAGCGTCCCGTCACTGTCGATCACGGTCCAGCCCGTCAGCGGCACCCCTTCGACCTCGACCTCGGGAAAGCCCTCGGGCCGCTTGCGGAGCAGTTCGTAGACGCGGCGGCGTACTGCCGCCCGGGCCCGCCCGGTCCGGGCCCGGGCGAGTTCGTCGAGTTCCTTCAGTGTCCGCCACGCGGCGGGATGGGAGGCGACAGGGCCGAAGACGGGCCGCTGGTGTTCCAGTTGCCGGATGTCTCGGATGCGCCTTGCGCCCAGGGTGATCGCGGCCGCGAGGTCGACCATGACCTGCCCCCGGTCGTGCAGCGGCACGAACCCCGGCCGGGCCAGCGCCGCCGACAGTTCCCCGGTCAGGCCCGTGCGCTCCGCCAGCAGCCGCAGATGCACCCCGCCCACATGCCCGGCCTGTCCCTTCCCGTCCCCCGACATCGCCAGACCGGGTGCCCACTCGCTACCCTGCACGTGAAAGGTGCCCCCGCCCGCTCATGATCCAGTCCTCAACAAGCCGGATCATCGCAGGCCACGGGGCACCTTTTGCGTGCAGTGACAGAACGTCACAGTTCATGGAATTCACGGTGAAACACCGAGGCCAGTGCGCCTTTGCCGAGGCGGTCTCCGCGTGTTGCGCCCAGCCCTCGGAGCCGACTTCGGGCCCAGGGGCGACCTCTGTCGCCGCTCGTTGAGCGAACCGGACCCGAGGTGGCCCCGTGGGGTCCGTGAGCCTGGATGGGCAGGAGTACTCCATCCACACATCCGGAACGTGCGTTACGTCACAACACAGCAAATCTTCCGCGCTAGGCACTACGGCCGCACCGAAGAAGAAGTACTGCTGGCAGTGACCAAGCAGCTTTGACTGGCACGTCTTTGGCCGCCAAGTAGGGTGCCGACCCGGAACGAGCAGGGGCGGCTTGTCCCCGGGACATCAACGCTGTTCGATCGAAGTGTCTGGGCGCTGTTGACGGGTGGGGTTGCAACTGCTTTTCGTAACCAGGGTGTCCGGATATCGGGCTTCACTCTCCGGAACATGTGTTAAGGGTCCGTTTCGGGGGTGTCTGTCTAGGATCAATTTGTCCGGATTTCGGTCACACGGCCCCTGGTGATGTTGTCAAACCGAGACCCTTTAAGTGTGGTTTACAGCCTGGGCGTACCCAATAGTTGGCTCCATTGAGCTCGGGTCAATGGGTCACGCACTGTGGGGAGTGCCGACTCACGAGCACACTCGGGGCACTGAGTCGATCACCGTCAGGGGTGTCGGTAGATCTCTCCAGTGTCCCTATTGCTAGTCAAAAGTGGACTCATGAGGAGGAAACCCATGCGCGGTGCCAAGAGCGCCAAGTGGGTCGCGGGAGCGGCAATCATCGCCCTGGCCGCGACTGCCTGTGGCGGCGGCGAAGGCAATGACAAGGGTAAGGACAGTGCCAAGGGCGCTGTCGACCCGAACGGCATCTTCTCCATCGAGGTCGGTGAGCCGCAGAACCCGCTGCAGCCGGCCAACACGATGGAGTCGAACGGCAGCATCGTCACCGACGCGATCTTCTCGCAGCTGGTCGACTACGACCCGGCCGGCAAGCTTGAGATGATCAACGCCGAGTCGGTCGACAGCACGGACTCGAAGCTGTGGACGATCAAGCTCAAGAAGGACTGGAAGTTCCACGACGGGACCCCGGTCACCGCCGAGTCCTACGTCAAGGCGTGGAACTGGGCCGCGAACATCACGAACGCGCAGACCAACGCGTCCTGGTTCGACGGCATCAAGGGCTACGCGGACGTGCACCCCGCGAAGGAAGGCGCCAAGCCGAAGGCCGACGCCATGTCCGGCCTGAAGGTCGTGGACGACTACACCTTCACGGTGGAGCTGGACACCCCGCTTCCGTACTTCGCGTACAAGCTGGGCTACACGGTCTACTCCCCGCTCCCCGAGTCCTTCTACGCGGACCCGAAGGCGGCCGGCGAGAAGCCGGTCGGTAACGGCGCGTACAAGTTCGAGAGCTGGGACCACAAGAAGCAGATCAAGGTCGTCCGCAACGACGACTACAAGGGTCTCGACAAGGCGAAGAACGGTGGTGTGATCTTCAAGAACTACACCACCATCGAGACCGCCTACGAGGACCTGAAGTCGGGCAACGTCGACGTTCTCCGCCAGATCGGCCCGAAGGACCTTCCGGTCTACCGTGCCGACCTCGGTGACCGTGCCGTGGACAAGGCGTACTCCGCCATCCAGACGCTCGGTGTCGCGATGTACCAGAAGCAGTGGAAGGACACCGACCCCAAGGTCCTCCAGGGCCTGTCGATGGCCATCGACCGTGACACGATCACCAAGACGGTGCTCCAGGGCACCCGCGAGCCGGCCACGGGCTGGGTCGCCAAGGGCGTCCTCGGCCACCAGCCGAACGTCGCCGGTGACGTCACCAAGTACGACCCGGCGAAGGCTAAGGCCCTCATCAAGGAGGGTGGCGGCGTTCCGGGCAACAAGGTCTTCATCCAGTTCAACGCCGACGGCGGCCACAAGGAATGGGTCGAGGCCGTCTGCAACAGCATCACGCAGGCGACCGGCGTCGAGTGCGCCGGCGACTCCAAGGCCGACTTCCAGGCCGACCTGGACGCCCGTGACGCCAAGCAGGTCAAGTCCTTCTACCGCGGTGGCTGGGTGCTCGACTACCCGGTGAACGCCAACTTCATCAGCGACCTGTTCCGTACGGGTGCGGCCGGCAACAACGGCTTCTTCTCGAACAAGGACCTCGACGCGAAGATCAAGGCCGCGGACACCGCGCCCTCGCTCGACGAGTCGGTCAAGGCGTACCAGGAGGTGGAGAAGGAGCTGGTCAACTACATGCCGACCATTCCGCTCTGGTACTACAAGGTCAACGCCGGCTACTCGGAGAAGGTCCAGAACGTCGACTACGCACAGGACGGCGACCCGATCCTGACGCAGGTCGAGGTCAAGAAGTAACCACCGACGTAGTCCGCAGGCCGGTGATGGACCGAAACTGAACATCGGTTCTGCGACGCCAGCCTGCACGCAGTGGCCGGGGGGCCCTTCCGCGACACCGACGACCCCACAGGGGGTCGGTGACGAGGGAGGGCCCGTCGGCTGCGGCGTGCCACTTACATGGAGGCACCATGGGGCGCTATGTCGCACGACGACTGCTCCAGATGATCCCGGTCTTCATCGGGACAACTCTGCTGATCTTCCTGATGGTCTACATGCTGCCCGGGGACCCCGTGCGGGGGCTCTTCGGGGACAAGGGCGCGGATCCCGCGACCCTTGCTGCCATGCGGCATCAACTCGGCCTCGACCAGCCGATCCTGGTGCAGTACTGGGATTACATGAAGGGAATCGTCCTTCACTTCGACTTCGGCACCCAGATAGCCAGCGGCCGGCCGGTCACCGACGTGCTCGGTGACGCGTTCCCGGTCACGCTGCGACTCGCCGGGATGGCCTTCGTCATCGAGGTCGTTCTCGGCCTCGCCCTGGGCATGGCCGCCGGGCTCCGCGCCGGCCGCCTGACCGACAACATCGTCCTGGTACTGACGCTGCTGATCATCTCGATCCCGGTCTTCGTGCTCGGCTTCATCGTCAAGTCGGTGTTCGCCTTCGAGCTCGGCTGGATCGCACCGAACGTCTCCAACGAGGCGCCGTGGAGCGAGCTGATCGCCCCGGCGATCGTCCTGGGTTCGCTCTCCCTGGCGTACGTGGCACGGCTGACCCGTACGACGATGGTGGAGAACCTGCGCGCGGACTACCTGCGTACGGCCGTCGCCAAGGGTCTTCCCAAGCGCCGCATCGTGGGTGTTCACCTGATGCGCAACTCGCTGATCCCGGTCGTCACCTTCCTCGGCACCGAGATCGGCGCCATGATGGGCGGCGCGGTCGTCACCGAGGGCCTCTTCAACGTGAAGGGAATCGGCGGCACCATCTTCGAGTCGATCGTCCGGCGTGAGGGCACCACCCTGGTCGGACTGGTCACCATCCTGGTGCTCATCTACCTCTTCATGAGCCTGCTCGTCGACCTGCTGTACGCGGTCCTGGACCCGAGGATCCGGTATGCCTGACCTGATCAAGACCGCTGCCGCTCCCGACGAGACCGTCGCTCCTGCCGCGGAAGCCGCCGAGACCGTCAAGGCCGACAAGGCACGCAGTCTCTGGGGCGATGCCTGGCAGGACCTGCGGCGCAACTGGTACTTCCTCATCTCCGCCGCCCTGATCCTGGTCCTGCTCGTGATCACGGCCTTCCCGGGCCTGTTCACCAGCGCCTCGCCCACCACGGGTGACCTCGTGAACCACTTCCTGGGCAAGCCGGAGCTGAGCAAGATCGGTTCGCCCGAGTGGTTCGGTTACGACGGCCAGGGCCGCAGCGTCTACGCCCGCGTCATCTACGGCACCCGTGCCTCGGTGATCGTCGGTGTCGCGGTGACCCTCGCGGTGACCCTGTTCGGTGGCCTGATCGGCATGCTGTCCGGCTACTTCGGCGGCTGGGTCGACGCGGTGCTCTCCGGATTCACCAACGTCTTCCTGGGCCTGCCGTTCCTGCTCGGCGCGATGGTCGTCCTCCAGTCCTTCACGGACCAGTCGATCTGGGTGGTCGTCTTCGCCCTGGCGTTCCTCGGCTGGACCCAGATCGCGCGTGTCATGCGCGGTGCGGTGATCACCATCAAGCAGTCGGACTTCGTCCAGGCGGCCAGAGCCCTCGGTGCGAGCACGCCCCGCATCCTGTTCCGGCACATCCTGCCGAACGTGATGGCCCCGGTGATCGTGGTCGCCACCATCTCGCTCGGTGTGTACATCTCGGCGGAGGCGACGCTGTCCTACCTGGGTCTCGGCCTGGCCTCGCCGACCGTCTCGTGGGGTATGGACATCTCGGACGGTGCGAGCCAGATCCGCGTCGCACAGCACATCCTGCTGTACCCGTCGATCATGCTCAGCCTCACCGTTCTGGCGTTCATCATGCTCGGCGAAGCCGTCCGTAACGCCCTCGACCCGAAGACGCGATAAGGAGGGCGCACGTGACCACCATCGACAAGACCGCAGAAGTCCCGTCCGCGCGCTCGGGAGACGACCACGTCGGCCCGCTGCTCGAAGTCCGCGACCTGCACGTGGAGTTCCACACCCGCGACGGTGTGGCCAAGGCCGTCAACGGCGTCAACTACAGCGTGAACGCCGGTGAGACGCTCGCCGTCCTCGGCGAGTCGGGCTCCGGCAAGTCCGTGACGGCGCAGGCCATCATGGGCATCCTCGACATGCCGCCGGGCAAGATCCCGAAGGGCGAGATCTTCTTCCGCGGCCAGGACATGCTCAAGATGTCCAACGAGGAGCGCCGGAAGATCCGTGGCCAGAAGATCGCGATGATCTTCCAGGACGCGCTGTCCTCGCTGAATCCGGTTCTGTCCGTCGGCTATCAGCTCGGCGAGATGTTCCGGGTGCACCAGGGACTGTCCAAGAAGGAGGCCAAGGCCAAGGCCATCGATCTGATGGACCAGGTCAAGATCCCGGCCGCCGCGGCCCGCGTCGCGGACTACCCGCACCAGTTCTCCGGCGGTATGCGCCAGCGCATCATGATCGCCATGGCGCTGGCGCTGGAGCCGGACCTGATCATCGCGGACGAGCCGACCACGGCTCTGGACGTGACGGTGCAGGCGCAGGTCATGGACCTGCTCGCGGAGCTCCAGCGCGAGTACAACATGGGTCTGATCCTGATCACGCACGACCTCGGTGTCGTCGCGGACGTCGCCGA
Source organism: Streptomyces finlayi (assembly GCF_014216315.1). Classification (NCBI taxonomy): domain Bacteria; kingdom Bacillati; phylum Actinomycetota; class Actinomycetes; order Kitasatosporales; family Streptomycetaceae; genus Streptomyces; species Streptomyces finlayi. The sequence continues at coordinate 2,538,393 of NZ_CP045702.1, read as the reverse complement.
CAAGATCGCCGTGATGTACGCGGGCCGGATCGTCGAGACCTCGCCCGTGCACGAGATCTACAAGCGCCCGGCGCACCCGTACACCAAGGGTCTGCTGGAGTCGATCCCGCGCCTCGACCAGAAGGGCCAGGAGCTCTTCGCGATCAAGGGCCTGCCGCCCAACCTGCTCCACGTTCCCTCGGGTTGTGCGTTCAACCCGCGCTGCACGATGGCGCAGGACATCTGCCGTACGGACATCCCGGCTCTGCGCCCGGTGACCGAGCAGGACGGTACCGATCTGGTCGGCCGCGGCAGCGCCTGCCACTTCTGGAAGGAGACGATCCATGGCTGACATGAAGAAAGAGCCCGTGGACGCCACCCCGAACGTCGCCGAAGTGGCGACTGTGGACACGGCCAGCGAGGCGGAGGCCGTAGCCGCCATCGACGCGCCGGTCTCGCAGGGCGAGCCCATCCTCCAGGTGCGCAACCTGGTCAAGCACTTCCCGCTGACCCAGGGCATCCTGTTCAAGAAGCAGGTCGGCGCGGTCAAGGCCGTCGACGGGATCTCCTTCGATCTCTTCGCGGGCGAGACGCTCGGCATCGTGGGCGAGTCCGGCTGTGGCAAGTCCACGGTCGCCAAGCTCCTGATGACGCTGGAGCGGGCCACGGCGGGCGAGGTCTTCTACAAGGGCCAGGACATCACCAAGCTGTCCGGCCGTGCGCTGAAGGCCGTGCGCCGCAACATCCAGATGGTGTTCCAGGACCCTTACACCTCGCTGAACCCGCGGATGACGGTCGGCGACATCATCGGGGAGCCGTACGACATCCACCCCGAGGTCGCCCCCAAGGGCGAGCGGCGCCGCAAGGTGCAGGACCTCCTGGACGTCGTGGGTCTCAACCCCGAGTACATCAACCGCTATCCGCACCAGTTCTCCGGCGGTCAGCGCCAGCGCATCGGCATCGCCCGCGGCCTCGCGCTCAACCCGGAGATCATCATCTGCGACGAGCCGGTGTCCGCGCTCGACGTGTCGGTGCAGGCACAGGTCATCAACCTGATGGGGAAGCTCCAGGACGAGTTCAACCTCTCCTACCTCTTCATCGCGCACGACCTGTCCATCGTCCGGCACATCTCGGACCGGGTCGGCGTCATGTACCTCGGCAAGATGGCCGAGATCGGTACGGACGAGCAGATCTACGAGCACCCGACGCACCCCTACACCCAGGCGCTGCTGTCGGCGGTCCCGGTTCCGGACCCGGAGGCCCGCGAGGGCCGCGAGCGGATCATCCTCTCGGGTGACGTCCCCTCGCCGGCCAACCCGCCGTCGGGCTGCCGCTTCCGCACCCGGTGCTGGAAGGCCGAGGACAAGTGCGCCACGGAGATGCCGCTGCTGGCCATCCCCGAGCGCTTCAGGGGAGTGGACTCCCCGGCCGCGCACGAGTCGGCGTGTCACTTCGCCGAGGAGAAGGACGTCGTTCACGCGGCATAGTCCTTTCGCTCAGCACAGGACCGCCGGGCGGGCTCGAACGACCGAGCCCGCCCGGCGGTCCTGTGCTGTCCGGCTTCCACCGATGGCCTGTCTAACATGCGACGGGAAGGCAAATGGGGTGATATGAGGCATTGAGTTACTCAATGGATCTCTAGGAGGCACTTCATGCGCGGAGCCACACAGGCCAGGTGGGCCGCATGTGCGGTGGCGGTCGCCCTGGCAGCGACGGCCTGCGGCGGCGGGGACGACAGCGGTGGTGGCGGTGCCGACGGGATCGTCAGTTCCTCCTGGGGGGACCCGCAGAACCCGCTGGAGCCCGCGAACACCAACGAGGTGCAGGGCGGCAAGGTCCTCGACATGATCTTCCGGGGCCTCAAGCAGTACGACCCGAAGACCGGCGAGGCGAAGAACATGCTCGCCGAGAAGATCGAGACGACCGACTCCCAGAACTTCACGGTCACCGTGAAGGACGGCTGGACCTTCAGCAACGGCGAGAAGGTCACCGCCGCATCCTTCGTGGACGCCTGGAACTACGGCGCCGCGCTGAAGAACAACCAGAAGAACGCCTTCTTCTTCACCCAGATCGACGGCTACGACAAAGCCCACCCCGAGTCCGGTACCGCGTCCACGGACAAGCTCTCCGGCCTCAAGGTCGTCGACGACAAGACGTTCACCGTCAAGCTGTCGCAGAAGTTCTCGCTCTGGCCGGACACCCTCGGCTACCCGGCCTTCGCGCCGCTGCCCAAGGCGTTCTTCACGGACCACGACGCCTGGCTCGCCAAGCCGGTCGGCAACGGCCCCTACCGGATCGACAAGTACGCCAAGGGTTCGGCGATGAACCTGCGGAAGTGGGACGAGTACCCGGGCGGGGACAAGGCGCAGAACGGTGGCATCGACCTCAAGGTCTACACCGACAACAACACCGCGTACACCGACCTGACGGCCGGCAACCTCGACCTCGTCGACGACGTGCCCGCCTCGCAGCTCAAGAACGTCAAGTCGGACCTCGGCGACCGCTATATCAACACCCCGGCCGGCATCATCCAGACCCTGGCCTTCCCGTTCTACGAGGCCGGGTGGGACACCCCGAAGGCCGCCAAGGTGCGCCAGGGTCTGTCGATGGCGATCAACCGTCAGCAGATCACCGACCAGATCTTCCAGAAGACCCGGACCCCCGCATCCGACTGGACCTCCCCGGTCCTCGGAGAGGAGGGCGGCTTCAAGAAGGGCCTCTGCGGCCCCGCGTGCGAGTACGACAAGGCCGCGGCCAAGAAGCTGATCGATGACAACGGCGGGATCCCCGGCGGCCAGCTGAAGATCTCGTACAACGCGGACACCGGCTCGCACAAGGAGTGGGTCGACGCCGTCTGCAACAGCATCAACAACGTCATGGGCAACAACAGGGCCTGTGTCGGCAGCCCCGTCGGTACGTTCGCCGACTTCCGCAGCCAGGTCTCCCAGCAGAAGCTGACCAGCGCCTGGCGCGCCGGCTGGCAGATGGACTACCCGCTGATCCAGAACTTCCTCCAGCCGGTCTACTACACCAACGCCTCGTCCAACGACGGCAAGTGGAGCGACAAGAAGTTCGACGACCTCGTCGACAAGGCCAACGCCGAGACGGACAAGGCCAAGGCGGTCTCCACGTTCCAGGAGGCGGAGAAGGTGATGGTCGAGCAGATGCCGGTCATCCCGCTCTGGTACCAGAACGGCAGCGCCGGCTACTCGGACCGCATCGAGAACGTCGCGCTCAACCCGTTCAGCGTCCCCGTGTACGACCAGATCAAGGTCAAGTGAGCTGACGAGGCCGGGCCGGCCGGTGCGCACCACGCACCGGTCGCCCGGCTTCGCGGTCCCCACCGTCCGCCTGTTCGCCCCGACCTCCGGAGCCCCTCATGGGACGATATGTGATCCGGCGGCTGCTGCAGATGATCCCCGTCTTCTTCGGCACCACGCTGTTGATCTTCCTCATGGTGAACGTGATGGGCGACCCCATCGCCGGCCTCTGCGGTGACCGCCAGTGCGACCCCGCGACGGCCGCCCAGCTGCGGGCCGAGTTCGGCCTCGACAAGCCGGTCTGGCAGCAGTACCTCACGTACATGGGCAACGTCTTCACGGGCGACTTCGGCACCGCGTTCAACGGGCAGAAGGTCACCGAACTGATGGCGACCGCCTTCCCCATCACCATCAGGCTCACCCTCATCGCGATCGTCTTCGAGATCGTCATCGGCATCAGCCTCGGTGTCGTCACCGGCCTGCGCCGCGGCCGGCCCATCGACACCACGGTGCTCATCCTGACCCTGGTCGTCATCTCCGTACCGACGTTCGTCACCGGGCTGCTGCTCCAGCTCCTGCTGGGCGTCGAGTGGGGCGTCATCAAGCCCTCCGTCTCATCGGACGCTCCCTGGAACGAACTGATCATCCCCGGGCTCGTCCTGGCCTCCGTCTCACTGGCCTACGTCACCCGGCTGACCCGGACCTCGATCGCCGAGAACGCCCGCGCCGACTACGTGCGTACCGCCACCGCCAAGGGCCTGCCCCGGCGCCGGGTCGTCGTCCGGCACCTGCTGCGCAACTCCCTGATCCCCGTCGTCACCTTCATCGGCACGGACGTGGGCGCCCTGATGGGCGGAGCGATCGTCACCGAGCGGATCTTCAACATCCACGGCGTCGGATTCCAGCTCTACCAGGGCATCCTGCGACAGAACTCCCAGACGGTCGTCGGTTTCGTCACCATCCTGGTCCTCGTCTTCCTGGCGGCCAACCTGATCGTCGATCTCCTGTACGCCGTACTCGACCCGAGGATCCGCTATGCCTGAGCCGCTGTCATCGGACGGAGCGATCTCCCCGGCCGGAGCGGGTGGTGCCATGGACCTCGCCATGGACGAGGGGGTCTCCCTGGAGAAGACCCCCGGCGGCCCCCAGGGGACGGGCCCGGCAGGCAAGCCGCGCAGCCTCTGGTCCGACGCCTGGCGCGATCTGCGCCGCAACCCGGTCTTCATCATCTCCGGGCTGGTGATCCTCTTCCTGGTGGTCATCTCCGTCTGGCCCTCGCTGATCGCGAGCGGCGACCCGCTCCAGGCCAACCTCGACGACGCCCAGAAGGCGTCCGAGCCCGGCCATCCCTTCGGCTTCGACCCTCAGGGCCGCGATGTCTACACGCGCGTCGTCTACGGCACACGGACGTCGGTGACCGTCGGCGTCTGCGCCACGCTCGGTGTGGCGCTGCTGGGCAGCGTCCTCGGCGGCCTGGCCGGGTTCTTCGGCGGCTGGTGGGACTCGATCCTGTCCCGGATCACCGACGTCTTCTTCGGTATCCCGGTCGTCCTCGGCGGTCTGGTCTTCCTCTCCGTGGTCACCAGCTCCACCGTCTGGCCCGTCGTCGGCTTCATCGTGCTGCTGGGCTGGCCGCAGATCGCCCGTATCGCCCGCGGCTCGGTGATCACCGCCAAGCAGAACGACTACGTCCAGGCGGCCCGCGCGCTCGGCGCGTCCAACTCCCGGATGATGCTGCGCCACATCACCCCCAACGCCATCGCTCCGGTGATCGTCGTCGCGACGATCGCCCTGGGCACGTACATCTCGCTGGAGGCGACCCTCTCGTTCCTGGGCGTCGGCCTGAAACCGCCTGCCGTCTCCTGGGGCATCGACATCTCCGCAGCGTCCCCCTACATCCGCAACGCCCCGCACATGCTGCTCTGGCCCGCCGGAGCGCTGGCGATCACCGTGCTCGCGTTCATCATGCTCGGCGACGCGGTGCGCGACGCCCTCGACCCCAAGCTGCGCTGAGGAGGCTGTCGCCATGTTGCTCGAAGTGCGCGATCTGCACGTGGAGTTCCACACCCGCGAGGGGGTGGCCAAAGCCGTCAACGGGGTCAACTACTCGGTGGCCGAGGGTGAGACGCTCGCCGTGCTCGGCGAGTCGGGTTCGGGTAAGTCGGTCACCGCGCAGGCCGTCATGGGCATCCTCGACATGCCGCCGGGGAAGATCAGCGGCGGCGAGATCCTCTTCAAGGGCCGCGACCTGCTCAAGCTCAAGCCGGAGGAGCGGCGCAAGATCCGCGGCCAGGAGATGGCCATGATCTTCCAGGACGCGCTGTCCTCGCTCAACCCGGTACTGACCGTGGGGGAGCAGCTCGGCGAGATGTTCGTGGTGCACCGCGGCATGTCCCGCAAGGACGCCAGGGCGAAGTCGGTCGAGTTGATGGACCGGGTCCGGATCCCGGCGGCCAAGGAGCGGGTGGGCAACTACCCGCACCAGTTCTCCGGCGGTATGCGCCAGCGCATCATGATCGCCATGGCACTCGCGCTGGAGCCTGACCTGATCATCGCGGACGAGCCGACCACGGCTCTGGACGTGACGGTGCAGGCGCAGGTGATGGATCTGCTCGCGGAGCTCCAGCGTGAACTCAACATGGGTCTGATCCTGATCACGCACGACCTGGGTGTCGTCGCGGACGTCGCCGACAAGATCGCCGTGATGTACGCGGGCCGGATCGTCGAGACCTCGCCCGTGCACGAGATCTACGAGCGCCCGGCGCACCCGTACACCAAGGGTCTGCTGCGCTCGATCCCGCGCCTGGACCAGAAGGGCCAGGAGCTGTACGCGATCAAGGGCCTGCCGCCCAACCTGCTCCACATCCCGCCCGGCTGTGCCTTCAACCCCCGGTGCCCGAAGGCCCAGGACGTGTGCCGCACGGACGTGCCGCCGCTGTACGAGGTGTCCGAGGACCGCCAGAGCGCCTGCCACTTCTGGAAGGAGACGCTCGATGAACGCTGACCACTCCGGCGGACGGGAGGAAGCCCCCGAGGAGGGCGAGGCCGTGACCATGGTGTCCGCCGAGCGGGCCGGACCGGTGTACGCCGAGGGCGAACCGATCCTGGAGGTCCGCGACCTCGTCAAGCACTACCCGCTGACCCAGGGCATCCTGATCAAGAAGCAGATCGGCGCCGTCAAGGCGGTCGACGGCGTCTCCTTCGACCTGGCCGCCGGTGAGACGCTCGGCATCGTGGGGGAGTCCGGATGCGGCAAGTCGACCGTCGCGAGGATGCTGGTGCATCTGGAACGGCCGACGGCGGGCGCGATCCTCTACAAGGGCGAGGACATCACCAAGCTGTCCGGCCGTGCGCTGAAGGCCGTGCGCCGCAACATCCAGATGGTGTTCCAGGACCCGTACACCTCGCTGAACCCGCGGATGACGGTCGGCGACATCATCGGGGAGCCGTACGAGATCCACGCCGAGGTGGCTCCGAAGGGCAGCCGGCGCCGCAAGGTGCAGGACCTCCTGGACGTGGTCGGTCTCAACCCCGAGTACATCAACCGCTATCCGCACCAGTTCTCCGGCGGTCAGCGCCAGCGCATCGGCATCGCCCGCGGCCTCGCGCTCAACCCGGAGATCATCGTCGCCGACGAGCCGGTCTCCGCCCTCGACGTATCGGTGCAGGCACAGGTCATCAACCTGCTGGACAGTCTCCAGAGCGAGTTCAACCTGAGCTTCGTGTTCATCGCCCACGACCTGTCCATCGTCCGGCACATCTCCGACCGGGTCGGCGTGATGTATCTCGGCCGGATCGTGGAGATCGGTACGGACGAGGAGATCTACGAGCACCCCACCCACCCGTACACGCAGGCGCTGCTGTCCGCCGTACCGGTGCCCGACCCGATGGCCCGCGAGTCCCGCGAACGGATCATCCTGCACGGGGACGTGCCCTCACCCGCGAACCCGCCGTCGGGCTGCCGCTTCCGCACCCGCTGCTGGAAGGCGCAGGAGCGGTGCGCGCTGGAAGTGCCGCTGCTGGCCGTCCCGGCGACGTTCCGGCTGTCGGAGACCCCGGCGAGCCACGACTCCGCCTGTCACTTCGCGGAGGAGAGGCACGTGGTGTCTTCGGAGGACCGTGGGGACACACCGCGGGGACAGGGACGCGGGCCTCATGTGGAGGCGCCGGGAACGGCCGTCAGGAAGCGGCCCTCGCGGGACCCGGAGGCACCGGGCGACATCCAGCCATAAAAGCCCATGAACATCGTTCACACAGCGGCAACCCGGCCGTCGCGGCACCGATATGCGAACGCTCCATGATGAACAGCGTACGGCCGTGCGGGTGCCGTGAACCGGCTGGGGAGACGTCATGTCGCCCCAGCCGGCCGCCCGCTGTCCCAGGCCCTCTTGTCCACTGCTGGCCGTCGCCGGGGCCGCCGCCCTGATCGCCCTGGCCCGCAGGGGCTTCGAGGTGGCTCCGGCCGGTCCGCCGCAGGGCTACGGCTATCCGCAGTACGGCTACCCGCCTGCCGGGCCTCCGGGAGAGGGAGCCGGCCCCGGCTACGGCTGTCCGCAGGGCGGCGGTACCGGACCGCCGCCACCCTCTTCCCCGCCACCGGGCTGGTGAGCCCTACGCGCCCGCCGGCCACAGCGACCGCCTGAGGAAGTCGACCTGGAGCAGGAGCAGGTTCTCCGCGACCTGCTCCTGCGGGGTCATGTGGGTCACTCCGCTCAGCGGCAGCACCTCGTGGGGCCGCCCCGCCGACAGCAGGGCCGACGACAGGCGCAGGGCGTGCGCGACGACCACGTTGTCGTCCGCGAGGCCGTGGACGATCATCAACGGCCGTGCCTGCTCGGCGGCTTCGGAGAGTCCCTCGTCGGTCGTCAGGGCGTTGTGCGCGTACACCCCGGGCTGCTCGGCGGGATCGCCCAGATAGCGCTCCGTGTAGTGGGTGTCGTACAGCCGCCAGTCGGTCACCGGGGCACCGGCGATGGCCGCGTGGAAGACATCGGGGCGCCGCAGCACCGCGAGCGCCGCGAGGTAGCCGCCGTACGACCAGCCGCGCATCGCCACCTTGGAAAGGTCCAGCGGGAAGCGCCCGGCCAGTGCGTGCAGGGCCTCGATCTGGTCGTCCAGGGTGAGCGGGAAGTTGTCCCTGACCGCCTTCTCCCAGCCGGGGGACCGGCCGGGTGAGCCCCTGCCGTCCGCGACGACCACGGCGAAGCCCTGGTCGGCGAACCACTGGGAGGTGAGGTGGGCGTTGTGCGCGGCGACCACGCGGCGGCCGTGCGGCCCGCCGTAGGGGTCCATCAGCACCGGAAGCAGACCGTCCGACTCCTGATAGCCGGTGGGGAGCAGCACGGCGCACGGAATTCGCCGTGCGCCCCCCTCGGTGAAATGCACCTTCGCGGAGAGAACCGGTTCCTCCGCGTACGTCGACACCGTGGCGGTCCGCTTGCCGTCCCGCAGCACCTGCGCCGACCAGCCGGGCCGGTCCGGGGACGCCGAGACGAGCACGGTCACCCCGCCCGAACGTACGGCGGTGTGCACACCCACCCCCTCGGAAAGCCGTTCGATACCTAGCTCGTTGACCCGGTACACATGGCTCTGCCCGGTCTCCGGACCGGCGGCCTCCTCGCCCGCCGTCGCCGAGACCAGGACGTCCGACTCCCCGATGTCCAGCACCGCCTGAATGTGCAGATGGGCCCCGGTCAGCAGCCGGTCGCCGACCGCGAGCACCCGTGCCCCGCCCTCGTCCGCGATCCGTACGAGCCGTCCGTCCGGCGCCCACGCGGGCACCCCGGCGAACAGGTCCAGCCACGCCTCGTCCTCGTCGACATGCACCGTGCGCGTCGTGCCGCTCTCCGCGTCGACGGCCAGATGCAGCTGACTGCGCTGGTCACGGGCCTGTACGAGGAGCAGTGGAGCGCCCGCGGACGACCAGTGCACCTCGGCCAGGTACGGATAGCGCACCCGGTCCCAGACCACCTCGGTGCGGGCCCCCTCCAGGTCCATGACGAAGAGCCGCACCTCCGCGTTGGACGTCCCCGCAGCCGGGTACGCCGTCTCGGCGGGCTTACGGCCGGGATGCGCGGGGTCGGCGATCCACCAGCGCTGTACGGCGCTGTCGTCGACCCGGGCGACCAGCAGGCGGTCCGACTCCGGCGACCACCAGAAGCCGCGGGAGCGCTGCATCTCCTCGGCCGCGACGAACTCCGCGAGACCGTACGAGACGTGCGCGTCCTCGGGTTCGGCGACCGCCCGGTCCCCCTCGCCCTCCGCGCCCACGACCCGCAGCACGCCGCGCGTGACGTACGCGATGTGACGCCCGTCGGGGGAGGGGCGGGGGTCGATCACCGGCCCCGGCACCGGCAGGGCCCGCGCCGTCCCGGCCCGCAGCTCGGCCACGTAGACCTTCCCGGACAGCGCGAAAGCGGCCAGCTCGGCCGCCCCGTCCACCGCGTAGCCGACGATGCCCGCCGAGCCCTCCCGGCTGCGCTCACGGCGGGCCCGCTCCTGCGGCGACAGCTTCTCCGCCGAACCGCCCAGCAGCGCCTCGGGATCGGCCGCGATCCGTTCCTCACCGGTCGAGGGGTCGAGCACCCACAGCCGGTTCGTCCGGTCGGTGCCCGAGGCCGAGCGGAGGAAGATCACCCGCGTCCCGTCCGGTGAGACGGTGAACGCGCGGGGGGCGCCGAGGGTGAACCGCTGCGTCCGTGCGTGCTGACGGGGAAAAGACAGCTTCTGCGAGGTCATGGCCTTGAACATAGACGGTACTTCGCCGCGCCAGGGCGCTCCCCGGCCCGGGTCCGTGCGCCCCTCGTGCTGCTGTGCCCCGAACAATGCGTTGGCACGGATAGTTATGATCCGTAGCGCTCGGTGGGTAAGAACCTGCTGGCTCCATGTGTGCTGCCCGTCCCGACCGTACTGATGGAGGTGAACCGCCGTGGCACTCTCGATTTCGGCGGTGGTGCTGCTGGCGATCGTCGTCTTCCTGCTGATCCGGAAATCCGGACTGAAAGGTGGACACGCGGTGGTCTGCATGTTGCTCGGGTTCTATCTCGCCAGCTCGTCGATCGCCCCCACCATCTCGGACCTGACCACCAATGTGGCGGGCATGATCGGGGGCATCAAGTTCTGAACCGCGGGGCCGTCGGTGCGCCGGGTCGGCGGCTCGTAGGGTGGTCCCATGAAGGACTTCCCCGCCCGCCGTCTGCTCCTGGTGCACGCGCACCCGGACGACGAGTCGATCACCAACGGCACCACCATGGCCAGGTACGCGGCCGAGGGGGCCCACGTCACCCTGGTGACGTGCACACTCGGCGAGGAGGGCGAGGTCATCCCACCGGCCCTCGCCCACCTCGTGGCCGGCCGGGACGACACCCTGGGCACCCATCGCATCGGTGAACTCGCCGCCGCGATGCGGGCGCTCGGCGTCACCGACCACCGCTTCCTGGGCGGCCCCGGCCGGTACCGCGACTCCGGGATGATGGGCACCGAGCAGAATCACCGCCCGGGAGCCTTCTGGGGCACCCCGGTGGACGAGGCCGCCACACACCTCGTCGAGGTGATCCGCTCGGTGCGCCCCCAGGTCCTCGTCACGTACGACCCCGACGGCGGCTACGGGCACCCCGACCACATCCAGGCCCACCGGGTCGCGATGCGGGCCGCGGACCTGGCCGCCGACCCCGCGTACCACCCGGCGGCCGGCGCCCCGCACACGATCGCGAAGATCTACTGGAACCGCGTGCCGCGCCCCGTGGTGGAGGAGGGCTTCGCCCGGCTGCGGGCCGAGGCCCCCGATGTCTTCCCGGGGATCGCGGCCATCGACGACGTGCCCGGTGTGTGCGACGAGTCCATGGTCACAGCCGAGATCGACGGCTCGGACGTCGCCGACGCGAAGGCCGCCGCGATGCGGGCCCACGCCACCCAGATCGCGTTGGCCGGCCCCTTCTTCGCCCTTTCGAACGGCCTCGGGCAGCCCGTTCTCGCCGACGAGTTCTACCAGTTGGTCCGCGGCACGGCGGCACCCGACGACGACGGGCGCGAACACGACCTCTTCGCCGGTCTCGCGGCACCGGCCGGCGCCCCGGGGGCGCGGGCATGAGCGGCCGGCGCCCCCGCGCCTCCTCCCAGGCCCCGCGTGGCGACGCACCGCCCAGGAGTCCCGCGCCCACGGGACTCACGGCGCCTCCCAACCCCGCCCGGATCGCCGGTTACACCGGCCTCGCGGTCCTCGGCGCCCTCGTCGCACTCGCGGGCACTCTCGTCCAAGCGGCCTGGTTCCCCGGCGGTTTGCTGATCGCCCTGGCCTCCTGCGCCGGACTCTTCTACGGCGGCCGCGTACTGGTCGGGACGCAGCTCGGCGCGCTGGCCCCCGCGGCGGGCTGGCTCATCGCGGTGGTTCTCCTGCTCAGCGGCCGCCCCGAGGGCGACTACGTCTACGGCGACGAACTCGGCCTGGCACTTTTCCTGCTCGGCGGGATGGTTGTCGCTGTGATGTGCGCCACCACGTCGCGACTACCTCGATCAGCCGCCAACACCGGTCGCCCCGGCCCCTGATGTGCTGTGTCCGATACCTCTACGACCCCCGCAGGTGTGATGCCGAGGTGGAGGTTTCCCCCGGTGGCGGAGTGTCCGGTGGCGTCGGCCAGTATGGTGGTGCGCGCGCCGAGCCGTCCCCTGGCCTGCGGCATGGGGGAAGTACGGGCGGCGGAGCCAATCGGGAGAACCTGCTTTGAGTCGTGAAACTGACAGTTCGTCCTCCGGGCCCCAGGGTCGCGGCGGAGCCGCGTATCCGTCGGGCACGCCGCCGTACGGGTCCCGCCGGCATCCGTCGCCGCACCCGTCGCAGGACGCTCCGGAGGCGACTCCGGAGCCTGCGGATCCGGCGCGGCCCGTGGAGCCCAGAACAGAGACGACGCTGACGACGCGCATCCGGATCAACATCCCCGGTTCGCGTCCGATCCCGCCCGTCGTGATGCGTACGCCGATGGGTGACGTTGAGGCGTCCGGCGGCCGTCCTGACGCCGAACGCACAGGCGGCACGCCGCGCCCCGGTGCGCCGGCGCCGTCCGCCTCCGCCGCCAACGGCGCCGGGAGCGCCGCGAGTGGCGACGGACGCGACGGCGGCGCCGAGCCGCCCGCCGACAGACCGGCCAGGGAGAAGAGCGGCAGCGACTGGTTCGCTCCGCGCAAGGCACCGGCCACCACCTCGGTGGCGGCCTCCACCGGCGCACCCGCCGAGGGCTCCGGTCAGGCGCCGAATCCGCCCCGCGCGGACCTGCCGTACTTCTCGGACGCCCCCCAGCGCGGGACCGACCAGGGCGCGCCGCGTCCCGGCGGCAGCGCACTCGACGGGCTCGGCGCCGAGGCGCCGGGCGGCACGGGCGGTCCTGGTGGCCCGGGTGGTCCTGGTGGCCACGGTGCTCCTGGTGGCCACGGTGCTCCTGGCGGTCCGGGGTTCATGTCCGGCCCCGGCGTACGCACGCCGGGTCCCGCCGGCCCCACCGCCGGCCCCGTCAGCGGCACCTCGTCCCTCACGCCCAACCTCGACGGAGTCCACGGCATGGGCCCCGGACCGGGTGGTCCCGGTGGTCCTGGGGGTCCTGGGGGCGTCCGCCCGTCGTTCCCGTCCGGTCCCGGCGGTGTACCGCCGCGGATGTCCGACGACACGGCGATCCTGACGCCGCAGCCGCCGGCCCCCGAGCCCGGACCCGGCGGCCACGTCTCCGGTGACACGCTGACCAGCGGCATTCCGGTCGTTCCGACGGACGCCCGTTCGCCGTTCCCGCCCGGCCCCGGCGGGCCCGGCGCACGGTCCGACGCGGCCATGGGCAGCGGCCCGGGAGGCCCCGGCGCGGTGTCGCCGGCTCCCGCGCCCCGCCCCGCCCCGAAGGCCGTGCCGGCGAAGAAGGGCCGCTCCAAGCTGGCCCTGCTCGGCGCGGGCGTCCTCGTCCTGGCCGGTGTCGCGTACGGCGCGGGCCTGCTGCTGAACCACTCCGAGGTACCCAAGGGCACCACGGTCCTCGGCGTCGACATCGGCGGCGGGACCAAGGAGGAGGCGGTCACCAAGCTGGAGGCGGCTCTCGGTGAGCGGGCCACAGCGCCCCTCCAGCTGTCCGTGGACGGCAAGACGGAGAAGCTCGTCCCGCAGAAGGCCGGGCTCACCCTGGACAGCCAGGAGACGGTCCGCGAGGCGGCGGGCAGTGACTACAACCCGGTCTCGGTGATCGGCTCCCTCTTCGGTGGCGCGCGCCCGGCCGACCCGGTCATCCCCGTCGACGAGGAGAAGCTCGGAGTCGCGCTGACCGACCTGGCGGGAATCTCCGGTACGGCCCAGGACGGCACGATCAGGTTCGAGCCGAACAAGGCAGTCGCGGTCCCCGGCAAGACGGGTAAGGCGCTGGACGTCAACCAGTCGCTGATCTCCGTGCGTGACGCCTACCGCGCCCAGGTCCAGACCGGTACCGCGGGCGTCGTCGAACTGCCGGTCGCCAGCCGTGAGCCCAGCATCACCCAGGCCGAACTGGACCGGGCGATGAAGGAGTTCGCCCGGCCCGCGATGTCCGGTCTCATCACGATCAAGGCCGGACCCAAGCAGATCCAGTTCGGCCCGGCGCGGTCCCTGCCGCAGATCCTGTCGATGAAGGCGGTCGACGGCCGACTGGTCGACTACTACGACAAGCAGGCGATCGACACCCTGCTCGACGGAGTCTTCGACGGCGTCATGGCCGTCAAGGGCGACGGGCAGAAGCACCAGGTCGGACCGGACGACGTGGCACAGGCCATGAAGACCGCCCTGGCCGGCAGGACGGCAGCCGAGCGGACCGTCACGATCGATCTGAACGGCACCGGCTGACCTGCCCGACGCGACACCGTACGAGCGCCCCCGGCCGGACTTCCGGCCGGGGGCGCCGTCGTACCGTGGTGTGACACCCTTCCTGGTCAGCCCCCGGAGGAGGAGAACGGTGTCGACCAAGTGGAGCCTGACGATCGATTGCGCCCGCCCGGCCGAGCTGGCCAGGTTCTGGGCGCTGGCGCTGGGTTACGTCGAGAAGCCCCCACCCGCGGGGTTCGCCGACTGGAACGCCTGGTTCGCCCACCACGAGGTCCCGGAAGACGAATGGGACGACGGGGCGTATCTGATCGACCCGGACGGGGCGGGCCCCGGCATCTCCTTCCTGAAGGTGCCGGAGGCGAAGATGGTGAAGAACCGCCTGCACCTGGACGTGCAGGCCGGAGGCGGCCGTGAGACGCCGTGGGAGGTGCGCGGGCCGCGCGTGGTCGCCGCGGTCGAGCGGCTGACGGCCGCAGGGGCGACAGTGCTTCGCGAGCACGAGATGCGGGGCAGGCTCGACCACGTCGAGATGGCGGACCCGGAGGGCCACGAGTTCTGCGTGGTCTGACGGAGCCGGCTGCCCCGGGCGGGAGCGGGGAGCCCTGTCTAGTGGGTCGTGGAGGCGAAGGCGAAGACGCCCACGACGCCGGCGATGCAGACGATGACGACCCAGGAAGTGAAGCTGGTGTGCCTCGTCCGCCGGGGTTTCCGTGGCCTGCGCCACTTGCTTCCGCCCGGGTCGGACCCGGTGGCCCGGTCCCGTACCGGCCGGCTCGGCTCGGCAGCGGCGTCGGCCAGCAACCTGCGGCAGGTCGCCGCCAGTTCGCCCGTAGCGGCGTCCAGGCTCACGATCTGCTCGGAGCGTGCCGGTGCGGTCGTTCCCCCTTCGAGGATGCGGCCGACCCGGACGAGGGCCTCGTTGCGGCCCCCGGTGGGCGCGAGACTGATCCAGCGCTGCACGTGCTCACCACGAATGACGAAACCCCCGCCCCGTTCGCGGTACACGGTGTGCTCCCGCCACAGGACATTGGCCAACTCCGTGGCAGTTGCCCTGAGTTGCGTATACACGCCCTCCCCCTCCGCAGTCCCCGGATTCGAACAAGCACATGACTCTAGCCATATGAGCACGCCTTGGTCGCGTCGGGGCCGGACGGGGCGCGGGGCGTACCGGTTCCACGGTGGCCGTGCTGCTCACCGTCTTCTACGCCGCGCTCTACCCGGGTATCCGCCTCCCCGCACCCATCCCGCCGGCGACAGCCGCTAGGTCCAATGCCGTTCGGTTAGCCGTCCGGTGGGCTTGGCAATGCGTTGATCTCGATGTGGACGGTGGTCCTGTGGGTGCGGTGGTCGATGTTGCGGCCGACGGCGCGGTACTTGGAGCTGATCGCTCGTTTCTTCACGCGGGGCCGGGACCGGTCTCGGCGGGCGGGTAGGAGGCCGTTGAGTATGGCGGTGCCGATCCGGCCGACGAGGTCGATCCTGGTGTGGGGGATGATGCCGGCGGCACGGATGATCTGGTCACGTGCCGTGTTCAGCGCGATGGTGAATGCGGTGCGGTCGGGGTCGATGTTGGGCCGGTGCAGGACGGCGTCGCTCATCGCGGTGCGTAGTGCCTGGTAGGCGACCAGAAGCGCCCAGGTTTCCTGGGTGACGGCTGCCGGGTAGCGGCCGCGCAGGACTCTGCCGCCGAGGATGGTCGATTTCAGCTCGCAGTAGCTGGTCTCGATCTCCCAGCGTTCGCGGTAGAGCCTGACCAGAGCGGTGGCGGGTGCCTCGTCGGGGTCGAGCAGACTGGTGACGAGCCGGTAGGTGCTGTGGGTGGCGGGACGCTTGTCGGCGCCGTCGGTGGGGGCGAGGGTGATGGTGGCGTCGATGACGCGGACGGTGACTTCGCCTATGCGGGACAGGAACGTTCCGTCGGGCAGACGACGCAGGATCGGCAGCTTGAGCGCGGTGCTGTGGGTCTTGGCGCGGATGAGGAAGTCCGCGCCCGTGGACGCGACCGTGCGCACGAAGGCGGTGGCTGAGAAGTTCCGGTCACCCAGAAGCAGCGTCCCGGGCCGTAGTGCTCCGGTCGTGCCCGCGGTGGTGATCAGGTCTCGGGCGTAGGTCAGCTCGCCGGTCGCGTCGGTGCCGAAGACGGCGTCCATGAGGGTTCGGGTCCCGCAGGCCACCAGCGTGACCAGGCGCAGCATCGGGTATCCGGACGGCCCGTTCTGTCCTGCCTTCGCCTTGGGGAACACCGCGAGGTTCGCGGGTGTGTCCGGCAGGGCGAGCTGGGTTCCGTCGATCGCGACGACCAGCCTGCCCGCGAACCGTGTCGTCTGTGTCGCGGTCACCGCTGCGGGGCCTTTGACCAGGTCGAACAGTGCTTTCAATGGTTTGGGGCCGACCCGTCGCATCGCGGCCGTGATCGATGAACCCGCTGGCACGGGCAGCGGCGCGGGCAGTGAGGCGGTCAGCCGGGACCAGATCCCGGTCCAGCCGAGCCCGGTGAACAGTGCGCCTGCGAGCAGGAGGTAGACCACCACCCGCGACGGCAGCCGTCGAACCCGCTGCTGCAGACCACCTGCGGATGCGAGTGCCTCGTCGACGAGATCGAACGGGACAACCTGGGTCAACTCGCCCAAGTGCCCCACGGCAAAGACACCGGGGGCATGCGTAATGACAGAATCAGACACTGCAGCCCTTGTGGAGGAACACGAGTCTTGGCGGACCCGAGAACCACTACAGGGGCTGCACCCGTATCACCAGCCGAAACGCCGAGAGTTTGCGCCGCTGACCGAACCCCTAACCGAACGGCATTGGGACTAGGTCCTGTCTGGAGTTCCCCCGCGGCGTCGCGGCGTCCGGCACCGCCGCCTCCGGCGTTGTCGTCAGTCGCGAGGGCTCCGCCATCGCTCCCTCCTCCGCCTTGGATTCGACGGCACCGGACGCCGCTCCTTCTCCCGCGCTGGAACTCCAGACAGGACCTAGTTCAGCCGCGCTCTGGCCGCGTGGGCCCGGCGCCTGACCGCCTCCGCCGTCGCCGGTTCGACCGCCTCGACGATCTCGGCGTACGCCTCCATCTCCGCCGCCCCGCGCAGGAACTCGCCGCGCTGCACGAGGAGCTGGGCCCGTTCGTAGCGCAGTCTCGCGGGATGGGAGGGCAGCAGCAGCGACAGTTCGAGCGCCCACAGTGCCACGTCCGTGCGCTCGGGGCGGGCCGCCGCCCAGGCCCGTACGTTGTTCAGGATCCGCAGCACGATCTCCAGCGGCCTGGCGGGCACCAGCATCGCCGGCTCCAGCGGCCCGCCGGTCGCCCCGGCCACCAGCAGTTGGGCGTCCTGGTCGCTCATCGGCACACCACCGGCGAACGGGTCGGCCAGCACCTCTTCCTCCGGATCACCGAAGCCGACCACGAAATGACCGGGCAGCGCCACTCCGTACACCGGCGTGCCCGCCCTCCTGGCGACCTCGATCCAGACCACCGACAGCAGGATCGGCAGCCCGCGCCGCCGGCGCAGCACCTCCTGGAGCACCGAGGACTCCAGCCGCTCGTAGTCGCGTGCCGAGCCGGCGAAGCCGCAGCGCTCACCGAGCAGTCCGTAAAGCACCGAGGCCCAGGAGCGGGCGTCGCGCGCCCCGTAGGGCAGCAGCCCTGCCAGCCGGTCCAGTTCGATCTGCGCCGCGTCGATGCCGTACGGATCCGGGCCTCCGGTGTCCGCCCGCGCCGCGGGGATCGCCTCCGCCCCCAGCAGCAGGCAGAGCAGTGCGAGATCCGGCCGCTCGGCGCGCGCCTCGTCGGCGAACTGCCGTCGGCGTCCGCCCCGGTCCCATTCCTGAGCGCTCATATCCGGCCCGAACCCCGCTACGCCGAGCGGAAGTGGTGGTAGCGGTGGTGGGTGGCGAAACCCATGCCGTCGTACAGCGCACCGGCCGCGCCGTTGTCCGTCTCCGTCTGGAGCCAGGCCGCCGACGCCCCCTCGTCCAGCGCCTCGCGGGCCAGCGCGGTCATCACGGCCGTGGCGAGGCCACGGCGCCGGTGCTCCGGCCCCACCTCGACCGCCATGAAGCCCGCCCAGCGCCCGTCCACGACGCACCGGCCGATAGCCGCAGGGGTGTCGCTCCCGGCGTCGCCGGGCACGGTCGCGAACCACACGGACGGCCCGCTGTGCAGGACGGCGAGTACATCGGGACCCGGCGTGTCGAACCGCTGGTACCTGGACAGCCACGCCGCGTCGGCCGTGCGGCTCAGCCGCACCTGCCCGGTGTCCGCGTCCCGGTCACCGATCGGTGCCAGCGCCGCCACCCGCACCTCGGCGGACACCTCGCGCTGCCAGCCGCGCCGCTCCAGTTCCGCGCACAGCCGCTCCTGCGTGCCCTCGGCGCCGGTCGCCGTCTGGATGTACGCGGGCAGTCGACGGGCTCCGTACCACTGGCGGACGCGGTCGAGCGCGTCGTCGAGCGGAAGGCCCGGGTCGCCCAGCGGGAGGACGGAGTTGGCGCGCCGGGTGAATCCGTTCGCGGCACGCAGCCGCCAGTCGCCGAGCGGCTCGCTCACCGGCGGCTCCCAGGCACGGGCCGTGATCCGGGACAGCTCGGCGAACGAGGCCGCCGGGCCCCGGCGTCGGGCCGGGGCGGAGGGGACGACCTTCCCCGCCACCAGCGACGATTCCGGGATGTGCACGGTTTCTCCGCTCCTGAGTGTGATGGAGAGCACACGGTCGTCCCATGATGTGAGAACTCCGACCGCGTCGGTGAACTTCGGGCCCGCGTCGGCGTCGGTCGACAGCCTCCGTACGGAGACGCGTTTTCCCACGTCAGCGGGGGTGATGCGGACCTCCAGCCGTCCGCCCATGGTGAATTCCACTGCTGTGTCCGCCCCTCCTGTTCGGATCGTGCCCGGGAACGGAGATACTAGGGGCGGGCATCGACGACGCCGCGCTCCCGCGCGAGAGCCAACGCCCTACCGAGGAGGAACGACAGCGTGACCTACGTCATCGCGCAGCCTTGTGTCGACGTCAAGGACAAGGCCTGCATCGAAGAGTGCCCCGTCGACTGTATCTACGAGGGCTCACGATCCTTGTACATCCACCCGGACGAATGCGTCGACTGCGGAGCGTGTGAGCCGGTCTGTCCGGTCGAGGCCATCTTCTACGAGGACGACACCCCGGAGGAGTGGAAGGACTACTACAAGGCGAACGTGGAGTTCTTCGACGACCTCGGCTCGCCCGGCGGTGCCTCCAAGCTCGGTCTCATCGAGCGCGACCACGCGTTCATCGCCGCGCTGCCGCCGCAGAACGGCTGAGCAGCGGCCGCACAGGCGCCACCCGGTCCCGTACGGCTTGTCACCGTGCGGGACCGCGGTGTTTTCCGGCCCGGTCCGCCTCGGGGTCCACCGTGCCCGGCCACGTACGAGACATCCGACCCGCGTACGAGAAACACGAGAAAGCAGAGACCCGTGTCTGCCGCAGTCTCCTCCCGTCTCCCGGTCTTCCCGTGGGACAAGCTCACGCCCTTCAAGTCGACCGCTGCCGCCCACCCGGACGGCGTCGTGGACCTGTCCGTGGGCACGCCGGTCGACCCGGTGCCCGAGCTGGTCCAGCGGGCGCTCGCCGCCGCGTCCGACAGCCCCGGCTATCCGACGGTATGGGGGACCGAGGCGCTGCGGGACGCTCTCACGGGCTGGGTGGAACGGCGTCTGGGGGCTGTCTCCGTGGCGCACGAGAACGTCCTGCCGGTGGTGGGCTCCAAGGAACTGGTCGCCTGGCTGCCGACCCAGCTCGGCCTCGGCGCGGGCGACAAGGTGGCCTACCCGCGGCTCGCCTACCCGACGTACGAGGTGGGCGCCCGGCTGTGCGGCGCCGAACCCGTCGCGTACGACGACCCGACGGAGCTGGACCCGGCCGGACTCAGGCTGCTCTGGCTCAACTCGCCGTCCAACCCCACCGGTCGTGTGCTGCCCAAGGACGAGCTGATCCGGATCGTCGCGTGGGCCCGTGAGCACGGTGTGCTGGTCTTCAGCGACGAGTGCTATCTCGAACTCGGCTGGGAGGCCGAACCGGTCTCCGTGCTGCACCCGGACGTCTGCGGCGGTACGTACGAGGGCATCGTCGCCGTCCACTCGCTGTCGAAGCGCTCCAACCTCGCCGGATACCGCGCGGCGTTCGTCGCCGGAGACGCGGCCGTCCTCGGCGAGCTGCTGCTGATCCGCAAGCACGGCGGGATGATGACGCCGGCCCCCGTCCAGGCGGCCACGGTCGCCGCGCTCGGGGACGACAGCCATGTCGCCGAGCAGCGCGTCAGGTACGCGGAGCGGCGCGCGGCCCTGCGGTCGGCGCTGGAGGCGCACGGCTTCCGGATCGAGCACAGCGAGGCGAGCCTGTACCTGTGGGCGACGCGCGACGAGCCGTGCTGGGAGACCGTGGCGTACCTCGCGGGACTCGGCATCCTGGTGGCGCCGGGCGACTTCTACGGGCCGGCCGGTGACCACTTCGTCCGGGTGGCGTTCACGGCGACCGACGAGCGGGTGGCGGCGGCCGTCAAGCGGCTGTCCTGACGGCTCGGCGGACAGCGCGACAGCGAAGAGCCCCGGGAGTGCGGGGGCACACTCCCGGGGCCTTCGCATCACGCGGACGCTGTGGATCAGTTGAGCGGCAGGCCCTGAACGGGCAGTCCGCCCAGGCTGTCGGTCGGCAGGCCGCCGCCCACACCCTCGGTGGGCAGGCCGCCCTCGGTCGCGGAACCGGCGGCCGAGCCGAGGATCTCTCCGGCGTGGCCCGCGGTCTGGCCGGCGGCCTCCTGGGCGGCGGGAGCGGCGACGGCGCCGGCCTTGCCGACGCTCTTACCGGCGGCCGGGACGGCCGTGCCGACGATCTTGCCGCCGGTGTCGCCCGCGGCCTGGGTGCCCTGCTGGGAGGCGCTGTCGAGGGTGTTGCCGAGGCCGGCGCCGTCCAGGGCGGTGACGCCGCCCAGGTCCGGGGTCTGCGGGAGCCCCGCGGCACCTGCTGCGCCGGCCGCACCGACCACGGGGGCCGCACCTGCGGCGATCAGCAGCGCGGCGCGGGCGATCCGACGGGTCAGGGGGAGGGACATGATGCTCCTTCGACGGTGTTCAAGCAGTGATCGGACGCACTGA
Source organism: Streptomyces finlayi (assembly GCF_014216315.1). Taxonomy (NCBI): domain Bacteria; kingdom Bacillati; phylum Actinomycetota; class Actinomycetes; order Kitasatosporales; family Streptomycetaceae; genus Streptomyces; species Streptomyces finlayi. The sequence goes on along the minus strand of NZ_CP045702.1, from coordinate 2,517,212 downwards.
CAACCGGTCAGGGGGCTGGGAAGGTTCGGTGGACCAAGGTAAAGACTGGGTAATGCGTCCGATAATCCGCAGGGGGAGAACCCGGGCAAACATTGCATTACGCAGTCGCCGGGCGAACCGTCACTTCCCTGTGGGCGCAAGGGAAGCGGAGTGCGCGACAAGACCACGGAGGAGGGCAGGGAAAGGGTGGCCGGGTGAGCGGCCGGTAGGCCCGCACGGGTGACGGCCCGTACTACTGCGCGAGCCGGATCCGGACCTCGGTGGTGCCCGGTTCGTCCTGCTCCGCGCGTTCCGTGCGCCAGCCCTCACCGGCGATCCAGACCTGGTCCGCGTAGGAGACCCGGTCGATCCGCAGGGCTCCGGCCCGGGCGACCGCCCAGTGCGCCAGCTCCCAGCCGCGCTTCGCCACCGCGCCGGCGGCGGCCGTCGCGGCGGGCCGCACGGGCACCGTCACCGTCCCCGCTGCCTCGGCCCCAGCCGCGAGCGCCTTCGGCAGCACGTTCTTGCCGAAGGACCGCACCAGCTCGGCCCGCACCTGCGCGGCGTCGCCGGGACCGGTCGTGGTCGCCGTGCCGGGCGAGCAGTCCAGCGTGGTGGGAGCCCGGCCGGTCAGCGCCGCCGCCAGCAGCGCCGCATCCGGCTCGTGCTTCGCGTACGCCTGCGGGAAACCACTGCGCTGTACGCGCTGTGCGGCGACGGTCAGCGGCAGCCGCGAATAGCCGGGCACCTCGGCGAGGTGGTCATAGAACTTCCCGGACGCGTACACCGGGTCCATGATCTGCTCCGGGGTCCCCCAGCCCTGCGAGGGGCGCTGCTGGAAGAGCCCGAGGGAGTCCCGGTCGCCGTGTCGGATGTTGCGCAGCGTGGACTCCTGGAGCGCCGTGGCGAGCGCGATCGTCACCGCGCGCTCCGGCATCCCGCGCGTCGTGCCGACGGCGGAGATGACGGCGGCGTTGGAGGCCTGCTCCGGACTCATCTCGTACGTATGCCCCTCGCCCCTCGTCCCTTCGGCGGACCGGACGACGCAGCGCGGCGACCCTTTGCTGCCCGATACGTACTGCACGGCCAGGTAGCCGGCCAGGGCTGTGAGCACGGCGAAGGCGGCCGTGAGGCGCAGGAAGCGGCTACGGCCCGGGCGGGGGCTTGCGGAAGTGGCGGTCCGGGGCACGGGGCCACCGTACTGGAGGGGCCGGGCGGCGTGACGCTGACGTCCCTTAGGGTCGTGTGCATGGCGGAAAGCAAGCTCGACCTCACCCTGGACGGCCCCGCGCTCACAGCTCGGCTGGTCGACTTCCCGTCGGTCAGCGGGAACGAGGAAGCCCTGGCCGACGCGATCGAGGAGGCGCTGCGCGACCTCCCCCACCTGACCGTGGAGCGGCACGGGAACAACGTCGTGGCCAGGACGGGCCTGGGCCGCGGCGAGCGCGTCGTACTGGCGGGGCACATCGACACCGTGCCGATCGCGGACAACGTTCCTTCGCGGCTGGACGAGGACGGCGTCCTGTGGGGATGCGGAACCTCCGACATGAAGTCGGGCGTCGCCGTCCAGCTGCGGATCGCGGCGACCGTGCCGGAGCCCAACCGGGACCTGACGTTCATCTTCTACGACAACGAGGAGGTCGCCGCGGACCTGAACGGCCTCGGGCACGTGGCCCAGGCCCACCCCGACTGGCTGGAGGGCGACTTCGCCATCCTGCTCGAGCCCTCCGACGGCCAGGTCGAGGGCGGCTGCCAGGGCACCTTGCGGGTCCTCCTGCGTATGGCGGGGGAGCGGGCGCACTCCGCGCGCAGCTGGATGGGCTCCAACGCGATCCACGGCGCGGCCCCGATCCTGGCCCGCCTCGCCGCGTACGAGCCGCGCCGGCCGGTCATCGACGGGCTGGAGTACCGCGAGGGCCTCAACGCCGTGGGGATCGAGGGCGGCGTCGCCACCAACGTCATCCCGGACGCCTGCACGGTCGTGGTCAACTTCCGCTACGCCCCCGACCGCAGCCCCGAGGAAGCCGTGGCACACGTCCACGAGGTCTTCGCGGACTGCGGAGTCACCGAGTTCGTCGTCGACGACCACTCCGGTGCGGCGATGCCCGGCCTGTCGCATCCGGCCGCCGCGGCGTTCATGAAGGCGGTCGGCGGCTCGGCCCAGCCCAAGTTCGGCTGGACGGACGTCTCCCGCTTCGGTGCGCTCGGGGTCCCCGCGGTCAACTACGGCCCAGGCAACCCGCTCCTTGCCCACAAGCGCGACGAGCGGGTGGACACCGAGCTGATCACCCACTGCGAGGAGCGCCTCCGCTCCTGGCTCACCAGCTGACCCCCGGCATTCCCTCGTACGTAACCTCCGTCGATCTACGCTGAGCCGACACAGGCACATTGCAGGTCGGCGGAGGGAGCAGATCATGGGCAACCCGGAGGACGCACGGATTCCCGAGGGCGCGCAGGTCCCCGAAGGAGCGGTCAGGCTTGAGGAACAACGACTCGGTCCGGTGCTGCGGCGCAGGGGCCAGGTGATGCCGGGCACGACCGATCAGCGGCTGCTCGACACCGAGGGCGACTCCGAATGGGTGCACACCGACCCGTGGCGGGTCATGCGCATCCAGTCGGAGTTCGTGGAGGGGTTCGGTGCCCTCGCCGAACTGCCGAGTGCCATCAGCGTCTTCGGCTCGGCCCGTACACCGGCCGGCAGCCCGGAGTACGAGGCGGGCGTACAGCTCGGCAAGGCCCTGGTCGAAGCGGGCTTCGCGGTGATCACGGGCGGCGGCCCCGGAGCCATGGAGGCCGCCAACAAGGGCGCCCGGGAGGCGAACGGCGTCTCGGTCGGCCTGGGCATCGAGCTGCCCTTCGAATCCGGACTGAATGAGCACGTCGATATCGGGCTCAATTTCCGGTACTTCTTCGTAAGAAAAATGATGTTCGTCAAGTACGCCCAAGGCTTCGTCGTCCTGCCGGGCGGCCTCGGCACCCTGGACGAACTCTTCGAGGCGCTGACCCTGGTCCAGACGGGCAAGGTGACCCGCTTCCCGATCGTTCTGTTCGGCACGGAGTACTGGGGCGGCCTGGTCGACTGGCTCCGGGACACGGTGGTGGCCCAGGCCAAGGCATCCGAGCGGGACCTGCTGCTCTTCCACGTCACGGACGACGTGGAGGAGGCGGTCATGCTGGTGACCAAGGAGGTCGGCCGGTAGGAGCCCGGCCGGCCCCCGCTCCCCGGTCGCCGGGCACGCACGATCGAGCCACTGGCGGCGACCGGGGAGCGGGGGCCGTGGCGGAGCCCCGGAACCTGACCCCTACGCCAGCCCCCGCCGCGCCACCGCCGGTGCCCGGTGTCCCGCGACCGACGCCACCATGTCCAGCACCTGCCGCGTCTCCGCCACCTCGTGCACCCGGTACACCCGCGCCCCCAGCCACGCCGACACCGCCGTCGTCGCCAGCGTGCCGACGAGCCGCTCCTTGACGGGCCGGTCGAGGGTCTCCCCGACGAAGTCCTTGTTGGACAGCGATACGAGCACGGGCCACCCCGTCTCCGCCATCTCACCGAGGCGACGTGTCGCCTCCAGCGAGTGCCGGGTGTTCTTCCCGAAGTCGTGACCGGGGTCGATCATGATCGCGTCGGGCCTCACCCCGAGCTCCACCGCCCGCTCGGCCAGCCCCACGGTCACCCCGAGGATGTCCGCCATCACGTCCTCGTACTCGATCCGGTGCGGCCGGGTCCGCGGCTCCGCGCCGCCCGCGTGCGTGCACACGAGCCCCGCTCCGTACCGCGCCGCGACCTGGGCGAGCTTCGGGTCGACGCCGCCCCACGCGTCGTTCAGCACATCCGCACCGGCCTCGCAGACCGCCTCGCCCACGTCGTGGCGCCAGGTGTCCACGCTGATCACCACGTCCGGGTGACGGCGCCGCACCTCGGCGACGAAGCCGACCGTGCGGCGGGCCTCCTCCGCGGCCGTCACTTCCTCACCGGGTCCGGCCTTCACCCCGCCGATGTCGATGATCGCGGCACCTTCCGACACCGCCTGCTCGACCCGGGTGAGCGCCGGCTCGTCGCTGAAGGTCGCGCCCTGGTCGTAGAAGGAGTCGGGGGTCCGGTTCACGATCGCCATGATCACCGGATCGTGCGGGCCGAATTCGCGCCGACCGAGCCTGAGCGCACCGCTTCGCATCCCGTGTTTCCTCCTCAGTAGGTCGCCTGCGACCTTAGGGTCTTCCGTTCGGATCATGCCGGACGCTGGTCCTGCTCCGGCTTGATCCAAACGAAAGACACTAACTGTCGGTGGCGCATGGCACGATCGGAGCCGGACAGGTTTCCGCTCCCGGGGAGATGCGCGTGTTCTGGTTCTTGCTGCTCACGATGGTCGTGGTGGTGGCCGCGGTCACGCTCGCGGTGGTCGGCGGAGGAGGCAGCCCCGTCCTCCAGGACGTGCCGCCGGAGCGGCTCACCGACCCGCTGCCCGCGACGCGCCCGGTCGGCCGGGCGGATGTCGACGCGCTGAGACTGCCGATGGCCGCCCGGGGTTACCGCATGGTGGACGTCGACGAGGCGCTGGACCGGCTCGGCGCCGAGCTCGCCGAGCGCGACGCGCGCATCGCCGAACTGGAATCCGCGCTCGCGGGAGCCCAGGCGACCGCGGTCAACGGCCCCGGGCTGTTCGAGCAGCCGGATCAGGAGCCAGGGCGGTACGACGGCGAATCCGGGTCGCGTCCCGGTGAGGAGGACCAGCGATGAGCACCGGAGCCGTAGCGGCCGCGGACGGCGGCCTGCGCTGCCCCTGGGGGCTGTCCACGGAGGACTACCTCGCCTACCACGACACCGAGTGGGGCCGGCCCGTCCACGGCGACGACGCCCTGTTCGAGCGGCTCTGCCTGGAAGCCTTCCAGTCCGGTCTCTCGTGGCTGACCATCCTGCGCCGCCGCGAGGGCTTCCGGAGCGCCTTCGCCGGCTTCAAGATCCCCGCGGTGGCGGAGTTCACCGACGCCGACAAGGAAAGGCTCCTCGCCGACGCCGGCATCATCCGCAACCGGGCGAAGATCGACGCCACCCTCGCCAATGCCCAGGTGCTCGCGTGCTGGGACGAGGGCGAACTCGACGCGCTGATCTGGTCGTACGCCCCCGACCCCACGACCCGCCCCGTCCCCCGCGTACTCGGCGACGTGCCGGCGGTCACCCCGGAGTCCACCGCGCTGGCCAAGGAGCTCAAGAAGCGCTCGATCCGCTTCGTCGGCCCCACGACGGCCTACGCCCTGATGCAGGCCTGCGGCCTGGTCGACGACCACCTCGCCGACTGCGTCTCCCGGGGCGACACGCTCTAGCTTCTAGGGCGTGTTTCGAAAGTCCCGCCTGCTCGGCGGCGTCTGGCACGCACGCTCGCCGCGTTGTCGGGATCACCCCGATACATCCAGTATCGGGGCGACCCTCCGCCTTGCGATCGCACGCACCAGACGCCGCCGAGCCCGCCCTCCGGGCGGACGGCGCTACTTTCGAAACACGCCCTAGCGCCCCAGGTACGTGGGACGCTCCTTGGCCAGGAACGCCCGTACGGCGATGGTGTGGTCCTGCGACGCGCCCGCGCGGGTCTGGAGTTCGTCCTCCTTCTCCAGCGTCTCCGGGAGCGTGTGGGCCGCGCCGTAGGCCATGGACGCCTTGAGCGAGGCGTACGCCACCGTCGGACCGTCCGCCAGGGCGCGGGCCACGGCGATGGCCTCCTTCGCCAGATCGGCTGCGGGCACGACCTTGTTGGCGATGCCCAGGTCGTACGCCTCCTGCGCGGAGAACGTGCGCGGGAAGAAGAGCAGATCGGCGGCGCGGCTCTGCCCGATGAGCCTGGGCAGCGTCCAGGAGACGCCCGAGTCGGCCGTGAGGGCGACCCCGGCGAAGGACGTGTTGAACGCGGCGGTGTCCGCCACCACGCGGTAGTCGGCGGCCAGGGCGAACCCGAGACCCGCCCCCGCGGCGATCCCGTTGACCCCGGCGACCACGGGCTTCTCCATATCGGTGAGCGCCCGGACGATGGGGTTGTAGTGCTCCTGGACGGTGCTCAGCGCGTTCCCGCCGCCCTCGGAGACCTCGGCGAGTTTGGAGACGTGCTCCTTGAGGTCCTGGCCGACGCAGAAGGCGCGCCCGGTGGCGGTGAGGAGAACCGCGCGCACCGCTTTGTCGTCCGCCACCTTCCGCAGGGCGTCCCGCAGGGCGACCTTGGCCTCCGTGTTCATGGCGTTCATCGCGTCGGGACGGTTGATGGTGATCGTCGCGAGTCCGTCGCTCACGTCCATGAGCACCGTGTCCGCCATGGTGTCGGCCATTCTGATGTCCCCTTACGGCTCCAGGATTGTGCCTGTCCAGGCAAGCATGGCCGACGTCCGTCGGCGTGGGCATGTGACCTGCGTCTAACAATTGGCTCTCACCTGGGGTCGGAAGGCGCCGCAGTATCGCAGCCGAGCTGCCGTATTGGGTGGTTTTGAGAGAGCGCGTTGCGCAAGCGATGCCGACGATGTTGGTCATCGGGGTCTTTGATGCGGGATAATGGCCAAGAAGCAATGTGTTCGATGCCGGTGAGGCAGCGCCTGTCATGGGGCCGCCGGTTGCGATGAGCTGGTTTCAGGAAGGGGAACGAGCATGGCGGCCATGAAGCCGCGGACGGGCGACGGCCCGCTCGAGGTGACAAAGGAGGGGCGGGGCATCGTCATGCGCGTTCCGCTCGAAGGCGGCGGTCGGCTTGTCGTCGAGCTGACGCCGGACGAAGCCGATGCACTCGGCGATGCCCTCAAGAAGGTCGTCGGCTGACGCAGAGACGCCTGATCACTTCACTTCGCGACTGCCCCGGCACGGACTCCGTGCGGGGGCAGCCGTGTTGAGGGGACCATGGGAAACCAGGGTGCGTGGCCCCTGGGGTGCAGGAACGCCCGGCCCCGCAGGGAACCGCTCAGCCGCGCCGGACCGCGCAGAGCAGCCCGTCGCCGACCGGCAGCAGCGTCGCCATCAGTTCCTGGCTCTCCCGCACGGCACGCAGCAGCTCACGCAGCCGCAGCACCTCGGCGGGCTGGGCAGCGGAGTCGACCGTACGGCCGTCCGCGAACATGCCCTCGAAACAGACCAGGCCGCCCGGTCGCAGCAGGCGCAACGATTCAGCGAGGCAGTCGAGGCTCTCCAGCCGGTCGCCGTCGCAGAAAACGAGGTCGTAGCCCCCGTCCGCGAGGCGCGGCAGGACATCCAGGGCGCGCCCCGGGATGAAGCGGGCCCGGTTCGTGGCGAAGCCGGCCGCGCGGAACGCCTGGCGGGCGAACTGCTGGCGCTCAGGCTCCGGATCGACCGTGGTCAGTACGCCGTCCGGCCGCATCCCGTGCAGCAGATAGATGCCGGACACGCCGGTGCCGGTGCCGATCTCGGCCACCGCTTTGGCGTCCGCGGTGGCAGCGAGCAGGCGCAGTGCGGCACCGGTGCCCGGGGACACCGAGCGGAGCCCTGTCTCGTGGGCCCGTTCCCGGGCCCAGCGCAGAGCTTCGTCCTCGGCGACAAAGGCGTCGGCGAACGCCCAGCTCGTCTGCCGGTTGGCGGTAATGACCCTCTCCTGACCCCGTAGTTGGCGCAACGGTGACTGTATCCGCTGAACCCGGGAACCCGCAGATGGGACCGGGCGTTATGCAAGGACGTGGGGAAGTGCCTGGACCGGGCCCGCGTATCGGGCCCGGAATCGTGCGCCGCCGGGCGGGTCCGGCCCAGTCCCCAGCAGGAAAAAGGCTTATCCGGAGCTAACGGGCGAGGTGGCTATGGTAGGGGCTCCACTGGACACCACCAGAGCCGACAGGGGAGGTGCGGCTGCGCCTGTGGACCGCAGAGGAGTGCTGAGGCGCTTGCTCGGGTCGGCGGGTGAGCCGAAATCCGTGACCAACTTTGCTGACCGTTCTTCCAACGCTTCCGCACCCACCGCGACGTTCGCCTCGGATGCGGAACCCCAGGCGTGGACCCCGCCCTCATGGGAAGAGATCGTCAGCACGCACAGCGGTCGCGTGTACCGCCTTGCCTACCGGCTGACGGGCAACCAGCACGACGCGGAGGACCTCACCCAGGAGGTCTTCGTCCGTGTCTTCCGGTCGCTCTCGACCTACACACCCGGCACTTTCGAGGGCTGGCTGCACCGCATCACGACCAATCTCTTCCTGGACATGGTGCGCCGCAAGCAGCGGATCCGCTTCGACTCGCTCGGCGACGACGCCGCCGAGCGGCTGCCGAGCCGTGAGCCGTCCCCTCAGCAGGTCTTCAACGACACCCACTTCGACGCGGACGTCCAGCAGGCGCTGGACACCCTCGCGCCCGAATTCCGTGCGGCGGTCGTGCTCTGCGACATCGAGGGACTTTCGTACGAGGAGATCGCCGCGACACTCGGCGTGAAGCTCGGCACCGTGCGCAGCCGTATCCACCGCGGCCGTTCGCACCTGCGCAAGGCACTCAAGCACCGTTCGCCCGAGGCACGCGCCGAACAGCGCTCCCTGACGGACGCGGTCCTGACAGGGGAGGTCCGACCGGCGTGAGTGGCACAGGACCGACCCCCGCGGAGCAGCATCTGGGGGACCGGCTCGCCGCGCTTGTCGACGGTGAGCTGAAACACGACGCCCGTGATCGGGTCCTGGCCCACTTGGCCACGTGCTGCAAGTGCAAGGCCGAGGCCGATGCCCAGCGACGTCTCAAGAGTGTCTTCGCACAGTCGGCCCCTCCTTCACCCTCCGAAGGCTTCCTTGCCCGTCTGCAGGGCCTTCCCGGCGGCCCTGGCGGCGAGGCGGGCCCCGGTGGACCGTTCGGCGGCGGCGGACGCTTCGGTGAGGGACTCTTCCCGCTGGTACAGCCCTCCGGCAGCCGACAGGACCTGTCGTCCGGTCCCGGACCGCTCGACGGCTTCGGTTGCCTCCCCACCGTGCACGGCTCGGCGGCCGTCCTTCCCGGTGGTGTCCCCGGTTCCCCCTTCCGGATACATGAGGTGAGCCGGGCGGCCGAACGTTCGGCGTGGCGGGGACGCAGGTTCGCGTTCGCCGCGGCCAGCGCCGTCTCGCTCGCCGCCATCGCACTGGGCGGCACGCTTCCGCTCGACTCCACGACCGAGACCCCCTTCCGCGCGGAGGGCGCCGGCCGCGCTGTCACCCCGCTCGACGCCGAAGCGCGGGCCGAGGGCGGCAACGCGACGGCCGGCCGCAGCGGAGGCGGAGGCGGTGCGCTCGCCGTCAACGGTGACCGCGCGGCCTCCTCGTACCCGTCGGCCGCCCCGCTGCCTCCCGGCGAGCCCCCGGTCGTACCGCAGGCCACGCCGCCGGTGTTCACGACGGCTCCTTCCCTGATCGACGCGTCGCACTTCTCAGGGCAGGCGTTCGCACTCCCCGTGCTGAACGTGTCCCTGCCCCCGCTGATACGACCGACGGAGATCAGTCCGCTGCTCACTCCGTCGGCACGTGCCACGGCCTCTCCGCAGGCGTCCGGGCCCACCGCGAAGGCCTCCGCCTTCGTTCTTCCCAACGATCACGCACTGCCCCTTTTCCCCCGGCGCTGACGGGGACCCTGCGCAGAGATTCGCAAACCTGGTTGAATTCCGGGAGGGACACCCCTGTGGGGACGTGCAGAGGCCAGTTGTGGGGAGAACATGGACGACGGGAAGCCCACTGGGCCGAAGGCGAAGTGGTGGAGCCGCCCCACGACGGGGCGCGCCGGCCGCAGCGGGCCTGGGGACCCGATTCCCGCCGAGGACATGACGGGAGCCACCGGCCTCGTCGGTGCCCCGCCCGCGGACGGGGAAACGACCGGACGGATACCCGCCGTGCCGTCCGAGCCGGCCACCTCCGTCGTACCGTCCGAACCGGTCGCCGTGGAGACACCGGCGCCTGCTCCCCGCGCGCAGCCGCTGCACGCGCCGGACGAGTACAGCACCCCGCCCTACGGCGGCCCCGGCCCCTGGGCCCCCGCGCCGCCCGTCCAGCGCCCCGTCCCCACCCCGGCCCACGGCACGCCCGTACCGCCGCCCTACGCGGGAACGGGGACGAACGGCCACGGGATCGCCGCCGATCCCGGGCACACCTTCGAGCCTCCGCACCTGCGGCAGCCCCACGCCCAGCAGCAGCCGCCCTACCCACAGCAGCCCGGCACCCACCAGCCGCAGCCGCACGCCCAGCAGCAAGCCCAGCACCCCACGTCCTCGCAGTGGCTCCAGTACGACCCGTGGGGCGTGCCCCGCCAGCCTTTGACCGCGCCCGGTCCGCCCACCGGGACGGACATCGGGCGCCGGAAGCGCCGGGGCGGGTCCGCCCTCCTCGGGATCATGCTGATCGCGCTGGTCGCGGGCGGCGTAGGCGGCGGGATCGGTGCCTATGTCGAGCGCACCGGAGGCCTGACCTCCGTCGAGCTTCCGCAGGCCGGCCGTGACAGCGGTGGCAGGCCGGCCGACAGCGTCGCCGGAATCGCCGCCAGCGCCCTGCCCAGCGTGGTCACCCTCCACGTCAGCGGCGCCGGCGAGTCGGGCACCGGAACCGGCTTCGTCCTCGACAAGGACGGACACATCCTCACCAACAACCACGTCGTCGCCCCCGCCGGAGGCAGCGGCGACATCACGGTCACGTTCAGCGGCGGGGAGACCGCGAGCGCCGAGATCGTGGGCAAGGACAGCGGCTACGACCTGGCCGTCGTCAAGGTCAAAGGGGTGTCCGGGCTCAAGCCCCTCGCGCTCGGAAACTCGGACAACGTGCAGGTCGGTGATCCGGTGGTGGCCATCGGAGCCCCGTTCGACCTGTCCAACACGGTGACCTCCGGCATCATCAGCGCCAAGGAGCGGCCCATCACCGCGGGCGGCGAGAAGGGCGACGGCACCGACGTCAGTTACGTCGACGCGCTCCAGACCGACGCCCCGATCAACCCGGGGAACTCGGGCGGCCCGCTCGTCGACTCCGAGGCGCACGTCATCGGCATCAACAGCGCCATCCGGGCCGCGGACAGCGGAAGTGCGCTGGACGGCGGCCAGTCCGGCTCCATCGGCCTCGGCTTCGCCATACCGATCAACCAGGGCAAGCGGGTCGCCGAGGAACTGATCAACACCGGTAAGGCCACGCATCCGGTGATCGGCGTCACGCTGGACATGAAGTACGCGGGCGACGGCGCCAAGGTCGGCACGAAGGGCGCCGACGGCGGATCCGCCGTCACCTCGGGCGGCCCCGGGGCCGAGGCGGGCATCAAGCCGGGCGACATCATCACCGAGGTGGACGGCGCGCGGGTGCACAGCGGCGAGGAACTGATCGTCAAGATCCGCGCCCACCGCCCCGGCGACCGGCTCGGCATCGGGCTGACCCGTGGGGGCAAGGACCTCTCCCTGACCGTGACACTCGGTTCGGCAAGCGGCACGTAACGGCCACCGGAAGGTACCGCCCGGACAGCTTCGACGGGTACCGTGGAGCGAATCCGGGCCGCGTACGGCCTGCTGGCGCAGAACACGCGGAGAACACGAGGAGCAACAAGGTGTTCAATGACATAGGCGCACTCGAGCTGCTGACGCTCGTGGTTCTCGCCGTGCTGGTCTTCGGCCCCGAGAAGTTGCCGAAGGTCATCCAGGACGTCACGCGCACCATCCGCAAGATCCGCGAGTTCTCGGACAGCGCGAAGGAAGACATCCGCTCCGAGCTCGGCCCGCAGTTCAAGGACTTCGAGTTCGAGGACCTCAACCCCAAGACGTTCGTCCGTAAGCAGCTCATGGACGGCGACGACGAGCTGGGGCTGAAGGAGATCCGCGAGAGCTTCGACCTGCGCAAGGAGATGGCCGAGGTCACCGACGCGGTGAACGGCCGCGAGAGCGTGGCGTCGGCCGGTGCCGCAGCCGGTGCCGCGGCTGCCTCGACGAAGGCCGTGGCCGATCCGGTGGCCACCCCCGACCTGCTGAAGAAGCCGGCGCAGCCCGCGAAGGACGAGCGTCCGCCCTTCGACGCCGACGCCACCTGAGGATCGACCGCCTGGTGGCAGCCCGGGCCGGGGTGCGTCCGGACCGGGCGCTGAGCCGGTCCAGTGACCCGGCGACAGGCTCGAAGACCGGCCAATCCCGACTCGTCCGGACCGTATCGCTATTCTCCATCTGTCCGGTTGCGTGGATGTCCACCCCGTGAAGGGGCGGGCCGCTCCGGATCTTTGACAGATCGAGGAGGCGGCCGGGCAGATGGAGACGACGAGTCGGGTAGGGGCGGATGGTGCGCCCAGCACAGTCACCGCAGAGGGGGTGCCGACGGCCCGGCGTACGGTCGACGGCTATCTGCAGGCGCCGTTCCCCTGGTACGGGCTGGACGAGGCCTTCGCGGGCCCGCGCTGGCTGATGCAGGTGGGCACCGCGGCGGACGGCACGGTGCAGCACGGTTCCACGGGGCACGGCGACGAGCCCTCGGTCCGCTCGGACGCGAGTGCCGAGAAGGAGCGTTTCGCGGTCGTCGTGACCGTGGCCGCCAGTCCGGTGCGGCACAGCGGTGACGGCACGGGCGTCCTGGACGCCACCACGGTGTCCTCGGCTGCCTGGCTCGCCGGGTCGGGCCTGCTCGCGTACACCTGGCCGCCGCAGCTCGACCACATGCTGCGCGACGACTGGCTGGACCAGCAGACCGAGACCGCCTTCGAGCTCGCCGACGACCTCGGCAACGCGCCCTGGTCGACGCTGTCGCTCCCGGTGGACGGTGTGCCGGTGGAGTTCCACTACCGCGAGTCGGAGTTCGGCTGGGTGCTGGCCGGTTCGGCGCACAACGGCGTCCACATCGGGGCGTACGGGCGCGGGATGAGCGCCTACGGGCTGGGCTTCTCGGTGATCGCCGACATCGAGGCGTACAGCTGACCTGCCCCGCGGGACGCGTGGAAGGGGGCGGTCTCCGAGGAGGCCGCCCCCTTCCACGCGCAGATGTACGCGTGAGAACTCAGAACTTGTTGCGCGGGGTGATCCCCAGGGACATGCCGGACAGGCCGCGCTGACGGCCCCCCAGCTTCTCCGCGATGGAGCGCAGCGCGGCTCCGGCGGCCGAGTCCGGGTCGGACAGCACGACGGGCTTGCCCTCGTCGCCGCCCTCGCGCAGCCGTACGTCGATCGGGATGGTGCCCAGCACCGGCACCGTGGCGCCGACGGTCTTCGTCAGCCCCTCGGCGACCCGCTGGCCGCCGCCCGAGCCGAACACGTCGACGATCTCGTCGCAGTGCGGGCACGGCATGCCCGACATGTTCTCGACGACGCCGACGATCTTCTGGTGGGTCTGCACGGCGATGGAACCGGCCCGCTCGGCGACCTCGGCCGCGGCCTGCTGCGGGGTCGTGACGACGAGGATCTCGGCGTTCGGTACGAGCTGGGCCACGGAGATCGCGATGTCACCGGTGCCCGGCGGCAGGTCGAGCAGGAGGACGTCCAGGTCGCCCCAGTACACATCGGCGAGGAACTGCTGGAGCGCGCGGTGGAGCATCGGTCCGCGCCACACCACCGGGGCGTTGCCCGGCGTGAACATGCCGATGGAGATGACCTTCACCCCGTGCGCCGACGGCGGCATGATCATGTTCTCGACCTGGGTGGGCTTGCCGTCCACGCCGAGCATCCGCGGCACGCTGTGCCCGTAGATGTCCGCGTCCACGACGCCGACCTTGAGTCCGTCTGCGGCCATCGCCGCCGCCAGGTTCACCGTCACCGAGGACTTCCCGACGCCGCCCTTGCCGGACGCCACCGCGTAGACGCGGGTCAGGGAGCCGGGCTGGGCGAACGGCACCTCGCGCTCGGCCGTGCCGCCGCGCAGCGAACTCGCGAGTTCCTTGCGCTGTTCGTCGCTCATGACATCGAGGGTGACGTCGACGCGGGACACGCCTTCGACGCGCGCCACCGCTTCGGTCACGTTGTTGGTGATGGTCTCGCGCATCGGACAGCCGGAAACCGTGAGATACACCGTGACAGCGACCACACCGTCGGCGTCGATCTCGATGGACTTCACCATGCCGAGTTCGGTGATCGGACGGTGGATCTCCGGGTCGTTCACTGTCGCCAGTGCTTCACGCACCGCGTCTTCCGTAGCCATACCGACGATGTTACGGCGCATGCCCCTACGCCCGGGTAACCCGTCAACGGTCGCCTTCGTCACTCTCCGCCGCGGAGAGCACCTGGCGGTCCTCCATGTCCCTCACCATGTCCTGGAGCTCCGACCTGATCCAGTCCCGCGTGGCGACCTCTCCCAGGCCCATCCGGAGCGCGGCAATCTCCCGGGTGAGGTATTCGGTGTCGGCGATGGAGCGCTCGTTCTGCGTGCGGTCCTGCTCGTGCGTGACCCGGTCGCGGTCGTCCTGCCGGTTCTGCGCGAGCAGGATCAGCGGGGCCGCGTACGAGGCCTGGAGCGAGAGCATGAAGGTCAGGAAGATGAACGGGTACTCGTCGAACCGCAGCGGCTCCGGCGCGAAGACGTTCCACACCACCCACAGGATGATGATCAGCGTCATCCAGACGATGAACCGCCCGGTCCCCAGGAAGCGGGCGATCCGCTCGGAGAACCTGCCGAACGCCTCCGGGTCGTAGTCGGGCAGCCGAAGGCGCCGCGGCGCCTTCGGCTGGTCGAGCCGGGGCCGCGGCGGACGTACGAGGCCGGATGCACCCGTCGATCCTGCCCTCGGGCGCTCCTCACCGGCCACGGACGATCCCCTCCTCGCCGTGGAGGTCGGTCTCGCGCCAGTCCTCGGGCAGCAGGTGGTCGAGGACGTCGTCGACGGTCACCGCGCCCAGCAGTGACCCGCTCGCGTCCACGACCGGCACGGAGACCAGGTTGTACGCGGCCAGATAGCTGGTCACCGAGGACAGCGGGGTGTCCGGAGGCAGCGGTACGAGGTCGCTGTCGACGATCGAGCCGACGAGGGTGAACGGCGGGTCGCGCAGCAGCCGCTGGAAGTGCACCGTGCCGAGGTACTTGCCCGTCGGGGTCTCGTCGGGCGGACGGCAGACGTACACCTGCGCGGCGAGTGCGGGGGACAGGTCGGACTGCCTGACCCGGGCGAGCGCGTCGGCGACCGTGGCGTCCGGCCGCAGCACGATCGGCTCGGTCGTCATCAGACCGCCCGCGGTCCGCTCCTCGTACGCCATGAGGCGTCGCACGTCCGCCGCGTCGTCCGGACGCATGAGGGCGAGCAGCCGTTCCTTGTCCTCCTCGGGCAGCTCGGAGAGCAGGTCGGCCGCGTCGTCCGGGTCCATCGCCTCCAGGACGTCCGCGGCCCGCTCGTCCTTGAGCTTGCCGAGGATCTCCACCTGGTCGTCCTCGGGCAACTCCTCAAGGACGTCCGCGAGCCGGTCGTCGTCGAGCGCGGCGGCGACCTCCGCACGGCGCTTCGGGGACAGATGGTGCAAGGCGTTGGCCACGTCGGTGGGCCGCAGCCGCTCGAACGTGGCGACCAGGCTCTCGGCGCCCTGCCCGTGCTCCTCCAGCGAGAAGCCGCTGACCGCCGCCCACTCGACGGTCAGGGTCTCGCCCTTGCGCCGCAGAGCGCCGCCGCGGCCCTTGCGTACGAAATACTTGTCGATCTCCCAGTCGCGGCGGGCCGGCAGCTGCTGGATCGATACGTCGAGGATGGTCACCTCCTCTCCGGTCTCCACCAGCCGGACCCGGCGGTCGAGGAACTCGCCGAGGATCAGACGTTCGGTCGGGCGCTGTTCGAAGCGCCGCATGTTGACCACACCGGTGGTGATGACCTGACCGGACTCGACGCCGGTCACCCGGGTCATCGGCAGGAAGATCCGCCGCCGGTTCGTCAACTCGACGACCATGCCGAGCAGCCTCGGCGGGCGTCCGCCGAGGCGCAGCATCGCCACCAGATCGCGGACCCGGCCGACCTGGTCACCATTGGGGTCGAAGACGGGCACACCGGACAGGTGCGAGACGAAGATCCTCGGGGCGCCTGCCACCATCCCGCGCACCTCCTCCGGCTGTGACGTGAATCTACCGTTATGCCGGGATCAGGCTAGCCCGTACCTCTCCGCGGCGCCCCGGCGGGCCGTCCGTGCGGCTCCCTGCGAAGAGGCGTAGTCGGCACAGGTACGCTGCCGTCTGCCACCCCCGACACGCAGATGAGAGGCAGTGCGCCCGTGACCTCTTTCGCCCCGGCCGTCCGGGCCCGTCACCGTACCGTCCTCGCCGTGGTGCTCTGTGCGGGGCTGACCGCGGCCCTCACGGCGTGCGCCGGAGAGGACCCGGACAAGGGAACGAACGGCGTCGGCAAACTCGGCGCGGTGGAGATCGACAAGAAGACCAGAGCGGCGGCGGACTCCGCCGACGCGGTACGGCTCGCGGGCACCCTGGTCAGCAAGGGCGGCACGTACCGGCTCAACATGCAGCTCAACGCGCAGGGCGGCACGGGTTCCGTCACGTCGAAGAAGAGCACCTTCGCCCTGCTGCGCATCGGCGACGAGCTCTTCCTCAAGGCCGACGCCGGTTTCTGGAGCCACGACGAGACGAGCGGCAAGGGCGAGGAAGGCGACCAGGAGGCCGCCGACAAGCTCCAGGGCAAGTACGTGAAGGTCCCCGAGGGCGACCCCACGTACAAGCAGCTGCGCGGGTTCACCGACAAGAAGATCCTGCTCGACGGCCTGCTCGCCCTGCACGGCAAGGTCAACAAGGGGGGCCGCGACAAGGTCGCCGGAGTCCTCACTGTGCAGATCGTGGGCGGAAAGGGTGAGGGAGGCACGCTTGACGTCTCGCTCCAGGGCACCCCGTATCCCCTGCGGGTCGCACGTGGCGGTGGCGGCGGCACGGTCTCGCTCGCCGACTGGGGGAGGCCCTTCACACTGGAGGCGCCCACCGAGGACGAGACGGTCGACTACGGAGGCCAGCTCCCCAAATCCTCGGACTGACGGACTCGGACTGCCGGCCTCGGGTGTGGACTCGGGCGCCCGGTCAGCTCTTCCTGCGGCGCTTCAGCAGCAGCCGCGGGAGTGCGGCGGGCACGGGCTCGCGGGTCGTCGCCCCGGTGGGCAGCGGTACCGCTGCCCCCGAGGAGTCGGGCAGTTCCGTACGGCTCTCGCCGGGCTCCAGCCGCAGCAGACGGCACTCGCGTGCCCAGCGCTCCGTCATCGTCTCGGCGTCCGGCGCGTTCAGCCGCTTGCCCTTCAGCTCGGCGACCGCCGCCGCCCACTCCTCGGAGCGCGGCGCCGGCTCGGTCACCTCGGTGGTCCAGACGATCAGCCGGCCGCCCTTGTCCTTGCTGCGCACGGTGACTTCGGCGGCCGCCCCGTCGGTGAGCCCGTCCGGGAGCGGCTGCTCGCCGGGGCCGTCCCCGATCAGATAGACGGCGCCCTCGTGCCAGATGTGCCACAGCGCCCGGGCATGGCCGGTGCCCCGGACCCAGATCAGCCCGGACTTCTTGGTGGCCTCCTCGACAAGGGCCCGGCTCAGCAGCACGTCAGCAGCAGTCATGCCGCGCACTCTATTAGAGCCAGCCGTTGCGCTTGAGGGTGCGGTGGATGGAGAAGCAGACGACGCCGATGACGCCCATGACCATCGGGTAGCCGTACGTCCACTGCAACTCCGGCATGTGGTCGAAGTTCATGCCGTACACCCCGCAGATCATCGTCGGCACGGCGATGATGGCCGCCCAGGACGTGATCTTGCGCATGTCCTCGTTCTGCGTGACGGTCGCCTGCGCCAGGTTGGCCTGGAGGATCGAGTTCAGCAGCTCGTCGAAGCCGATGACCTCTTCATGCACCCGGGCCAGGTGGTCGGCCACGTCGCGGAAGTACTTCTGGATGTCCGGGTCGATCAGCCGCATGGGCCGTTCGCTCAGCAGCTGCATCGGACGCAGGAGGGGCGACACGGCCCGCTTGAACTCCAGGACCTCACGCTTCAGCTGGTAGATCCGGCCCGCGTCCGAACCGCGCGGGCTGCCCTTCGCCGGGGTGGAGAAGACGCCGATCTCCACCTCGTCGATGTCGTCCTGCACCGCCTCGGCCACCGCGATGTATCCGTCGACGACATGGTCGGCGATGGAGTGTAGTACGGCAGAGGGGCCCTTGGCCAGCAGCTCGGGGTCCTCCTGGAGGCGGTGGCGCAGAGCCCGCAGCGAACCCTGTCCGCCGTGCCGGACGGTGATGACGAAGTCCCGGCCGGTGAAGCACATGACCTCGCCGGTCTCGACGACCTCACTGGTCGCGGTCAGCTCGGCGTGCTCGACGTAGTGGATGGTCTTGAAGACGGTGAACAGCGTGTCGTCGTACCGCTCCAGCTTCGGTCGCTGGTGCGCGTGCACCGCGTCCTCGACGGCCAGCGGATGGAGGCCGAACTCCCGGGCGATACCGGCGAATTCCTCCTCCGTCGGCTCGTGCAGACCGATCCAGGCGAAGCCGCCCTGCTCCCGTACCCGGAGCATCGCCTCGTGCGGGGTCGGGCAGCCGGGTGTCTCCTGGCGCCGTCCGTCGCGGTAGACCGCGCAGTCGACGACGGCGCTGGAGGCGGACGGGTCACGGGTCGTGTCGTAGCTGTTGTAAGGGGTGTTGCTCTTGCGCAGGGACGGGCGCACGGCGGCGCGCAGGTCACGGATCATCGACATGGCTGATCTCCTTCACGGAGGGCCGTCGGCGGGCACGTGGAACAGCCCGGAATGGGGACGTGTCACTACGTCCGCAAAGCGGGCGGCACCGCAGGCAGCGCGATGACGGCGTTCGCTACAGACAGGCAAAAACGAGGGGCTCTTCCGTCGCGCGAACTGCCGTGGGCCTTGATCGTGAAGGCTTCAGGCGGCAGAGGGAAGGCGTCGGGCGGAAGAGCGGTCGGTACTGCACGGTCGACTTGGATCCATGGCAGTCCCCACCTCCTCCGGCCGGTCCCCCGTGGGGGACGACGTGTTGCCAGGACTGAGAGCAACGCTTCTGCGTGCTGTCCCGGCTGGCGGTCAGGCTACCAGCCGACCAAGGGTCAATCCCTTTCTTTGCCCGTTCCCGACGCGACCTATGCTCGCGGGATGGAAGAAATTCTTGCGCTGGTCGAGGCACGGCTCCGTACGGCCCTCGGTGAACCGGACGCACGCGCCGACGTGACCTTCCTCGGTACGGACCGCATCCAGGTGCTCCGATTCATCGACGGGGACGTGGTGCGCTACGCCACGCTCGGGATGTCCGGACAGCCGATGGCGGACCCCACATCACCCCTCGCCGACCCGGTGAAGGGACCGCGAGCCGAGCTGATCCTGTCCGTACGGGCAGGGCTCGCCGACACCGACCAGGTGCTGCGCCCGCTGGCCGTACTGGCCGCGTCCCCGCAGGTCGAGGGGCTGATCGTGGCGCCCGGTGCCTCCCTCGACGTGGGGCAGCCGCTGTGGCCGGGCGCGCCCTTCAGCTCCGTCCTGGTCGCCGAACCGGGCGGGCTCGTCGAGGACCTGGAGCTGGATTCGCCCATGGACCCCGTGCATTTCCTGCCGCTCCTGCCGATGACGCACAACGAGGCCGCCTGGAAGAGGGTCAGAGGGGCGCAGGAGCTTCAGGAACGGTGGTTGTCGCACGGCACGGATCTGCGCGATCCGCTGCGTACGTCGGTGGCACTCGACTGAGACGAACGGCACAGCGGGCGCGGCCGGTTGGTGCGGGCCGGGGGTCGTCAGGTGTGACCTGCACCTGGTTTCCGGGGCGAAGCCACGCTGCGGACGGGTGATCGTCCTTGACGCGGCGACCACCGGGGAGGACCGTTGGACCCTATGAGGGGCGAACCCAGTTGCCCGAAGTGCGGTGGCCGGGTCAGGGCGCCCGGTCTGTTTGCCGACTCCTGGCAGTGCCCCGTGCACGGCGAGGTGTACCCGATGCAGCCGGTGACCCCGCCCAGCGTCGGCTCTCTCGGCGTCGTGGTGCACCGCGCGCAGGTACCGGTGTGGATGCCCTGGCCGCTGCCTGTGGGCTGGGTGTTCACTGGCGTGGCGTCCGCGGGGGACGACCGCAGCGGCGGGCGCGCCACCGCCGTAGCCTGCTCGGGTCCCGGACCGCTCGGCGGTTTCGGTGAGCTGCTGCTCGTCGCGGAGGAGCTCGGTGTGGGACTCGGGGCGCGGTACGCCGGCCTGGACGGACCCGACCCCGGCCCGCAGCTGTGCGTCAACGGGGCGCCCGAGGCCAAGGTGCTCGCCGCCGGACGCCCGACACCTCTCTGGCACGTCAAGGGGGCCCCGGACGACCGGGCCGTCTTCGCGGGCGAGGCGCGCGGGCTGTGGCTCTGGGCGATCCTCTGGCCCGAACAGTCCGGGCTGCTGATGTACGACGAGCTGGTGCTGACGGATCTGCGGGACGCCGGGGCCGAAGTGGAGCTCATCCCGTGCGGCGCGCTCACTCCGCGGCTGCTCACTCCCCCCTGACGGGCCCCCTGGTGGGCGGCCGGACGGGCGGGGGCAGTGTGTGCGCCGGTTATCCTTGAGCGTCCCCCTGTCCGTCCGCGAGCTCTGGAGTACGCGTCGTGCGCATCGACCTGCACACCCACTCCACCGCGTCGGACGGCACGGACACCCCCGCCGAGCTGGTGGCCAACGCAGCCGCCGCGGGTCTCGACGTCGTCGCGCTCACCGACCACGACACGGTCGCGGGGCACGCCGAAGCGATCGCGGCCCTGCCGGAGGGCCTCACCCTCGTCACCGGCGCCGAGCTCTCCTGCCGGATCGACGGCGTGAGCCTGCACATGCTGGCGTACCTCTTCGACCCGCACGAGCCCGAACTGGCCGGAGAGCGCGAGCTGGTACGGGACGACCGGGTGCCGCGCGCGCAGACCATGGTGCTCAGGCTCCAGGAGCTGGGCGTCCCGGTCACCTGGGAGCAGGTCGCGGCCATCGCCGGGGACGGCTCGGTCGGCCGCCCGCACATCGCCACCGCACTCGTCGACCTCGGCGTCGTCGAGACCGTGTCCGACGCCTTCACGCCCGAGTGGCTCGCCAACGGCGGACGCGCGTACGCCGAGAAGCACGAACTCGACCCCTTCGACGCGATCCGGCTGGTCAAGGCCGCGGGCGGAGTCACCGTCTTCGCCCATCCGCTCGCCGTGAAGCGGGGCGACGTGGTGCCCGAGGAGTCGATCGGGCTGCTCGCCTCGGCCGGGCTCGACGGCATCGAGGTCGACCACATGGACCACGACGCGCCCACCAGGGCCCGGCTGCGCGGACTCGCCGGTGATCTGGGACTGCTGACCACCGGCTCCAGCGACTACCACGGCAGCCGCAAGACCGTGCGGCTCGGTGAGTACACGACCGACCCCGAGATCTACGGCGAGATCACCCGGCGTGCGGCGGGAGCCTTCCCGGTGCCGGGCGCCGGTGGACCCCGCCGCCCGTAAGACCCGGCCGCTCCGAGGCCGCACACGGTGCCCGCGCCGTACTTCACGTCTTCCCGTCACCCCTCGGCACGCCGGCCGCCATGGCCGCGTACGGCTGCTGTCACGCTGCCGCCGGGCCGCGCCCCTCCTGTTCGACCCGCTTCCCACTCGCAAGGCTCACTGTGTTCGACGTCGCTGTCTTCGGATCCCTTTTTCTCACGCTTTTTGTGATTATGGATCCGCCCGGAATCACCCCCATCTTCCTGGCCCTCACCGCAGGGCGCCCCACCAAGGTCCAGCGCGGAATGGCCTTCCAGGCCGTCGCGGTCGCCTTCGGTGTGATCGCCGTGTTCGGTCTGCTCGGCCAGCAGATCCTCGACTATCTCCATGTCTCGGTCCCCGCGCTGATGATCGCGGGCGGACTGCTCCTGCTGCTCATCGCGCTCGACCTGCTCACCGGCAAGACCGACGAGCCCACGCAGACCAAGGACGTCAACGTGGCGCTCGTACCGCTGGGAATGCCGCTGCTCGCGGGCCCCGGTGCGATCGTCTCGGTGATCCTCGCGGTGCAGGACGCCGACGGGGCGGCGGGCCAGATCTCGGTCTGGGCCGCCATCGTCGCCATGCACGTCGTTCTCTGGCTCGCGATGCGCTACTCGCTGCTCATCATCCGCGTCATCAAGGACGGCGGCGTGGTGCTCGTGACCAGACTCGCCGGGATGATGCTGTCGGCCATCGCCGTCCAGCAGATCATCAACGGCGTCACCCAGGTCATCCAGAACTCCTGAAACCTGTCCGGTCCACGGCCCCGGACGCCATAGCGCCCCCGTACGGTCCTGCCGTACGGGGGCGCTTCGTCTTTAGCGGCGCAATGCTCTGTCAGGCGTTACGAAGCCGAGCTGTCGGCCGGCCGGATGTAGATGCGCTGGCCTATGGCTGCGGCCCGCTGCACCATCCGGTTGACGGAGGCGGCGTCCACGACGGTGCTGTCCACGGCGGTACCGTCGACATCGTCGAGTCGCATGATCTCGAAGCGCATATGGCTTCCCTTCGTCTGATCCTCCTGCTGGAGAACTGCTGGAGGACGGGGCGACCCGTCCGCAAGTTGAGGAGCGCAAAGCATCTCTGCCCGCGCTCCACTAGGTGTACAACGGCTTGCCTACCGCAAACATTCCCTACGCTAAGGAAATTTTTTGGATGCCTAACTACCATTCAGTAGCTGTGCAGGCGCAGCCGGTGAGGTCCGCATGAACGAAGTGGACGAGCCGTCGGAGGGCCAGGCCGATGTCCGCGAGTACCTGGACCGCACCAACGAGCTGCTCACACGGGTGCTCTCGGAGGTGTCGAAGACCCCTTCGACGCACGCGATCTTCGTGGACGCGGGTTATGTGTACGCCGCGGCAGGGCTGCTCGTCACGGGTACGGAGGACCGCCGCAACTTCGACCTCGACGGCGAAGGAATGATCGAGGCCCTCATCGACAAGGCGCGGACGATCTTCGCGGACAGCAGGCTGCTGCGCGTCTACTGGTACGACGGGGCCAGGCGCCGTATCCACACCGTCGAGCAGCAGGCGATCGCCGAACTTCCCGACGTCAAGGTCAGGCTGGGAAACCTCAACGCCAACAACCAGCAGAAGGGCGTCGATTCGCTGATCCGCACCGACCTCGAATCGCTCGCCCGACACCGGGCCATCAGTGACGCGGCGCTCGTCGGCGGGGACGAGGACCTGGTGTCGGCGGTCGAGGCGGCGCAGGGGTACGGGGCGCGCGTCCATCTCTGGGGCATCGAGGCGGGAGAGGGCCGCAACCAGGCGGAACCGCTGCTGTGGGAGGTCGACAGCACGCGCACCTTCGACCTCGACTTCTGCCGCCCTTACGTCACCCGGCGTTCCGTCACCACGTACGAGGACGACACCCCGGCCCCCTCGCGGGAGAACGTCCGCTTCGTCGGCGCCCAGATCGCGGCCACCTGGCTCTCCGCCCGGGGCCGCGAGTCCCTGGCCGACCTGCTGCCCGGGCATCCCTATCTGCCGGGCTCCGTCGATCAGGACCTCCTGGTGGAGGCCGAGCGGCTGCTCCAGCACTCTCTGCGCGGCCACGCCCATCTGCGGCGGGCGCTGCGCGACGGCTTCTGGCAGCATCTGCAGTCCCAGTACTGAGCCGGCGGCCGCTCCGTGCTCCCGCTCATGGGGAGCGCGGAGCGGCCGTTTCCCGATGTGGGAACGGGAGGTCAGTGGCTGTCCCAGAAGGAGACCAGCGCCGCCGCCGTCTCCAGGGGACGGGCCGTGTTGGGGGAGTGCTCGGCGCCCACCACGGTGGTGCGCCGGGCTCCCAGCCGCCGGGCCATGTCGTCGAACCGCTCGACGGGCCAGACGTCGTCACGCTCGCCCGACACGACGTGGAAGGGCAGGGGAAGGGCGGCGAGCTCCGCCACCCGGTCCGGCTCAGCGGACAGCTGGGCACCGGTCGCCACGAGCTGGGCGGGACTGTGGCGCAGCCAGCGGCGGCGCAGATCCTCGCCGCCGCCGGTATCGGCGTCCTGCGGCGGGTCGAAGGTCCGCATGGCTTCCCAGACGTCGCCCATGGTCATCGTGCGCAGGGCGTCGCCGAGCATCTTGATCCTGTCCCGCTGGTCGGGGACGACCTCCGCGGGCCCGGAGGACAGGAGGGTCAGCGAACGGAACGGGGAACCGTCCAGCAGCACGGCTGCGCGGGCCACCTGGCCGCCCAGTGAGTGGCCCAGCAGGTGAAGACGGTTCTCCCCGGCGCCCAGCGCCTCGGCCTGTGCGAGGACGTCGCGCGCCAACTCCGCCTGTGCGTAAGCCTCCTGACGGTCCGTACCCTCCGTCTCGTACTGCCCGCGGCCGTCCACGGAGACGACGCGGTAGCCGGCCTCGGCGAGCGGTTCGAGCAGAGCGATGAAGTCCTCCTTGCTGCCGGTGTATCCGGGCAGCAGGAGCGCGGTGGCGCGCGCCTCGGTACGCGGTACGGCGTCCAGTACGGCGAAGTCCCCGCGCGCGGTCCGCAGCGTGCGGGCGCGGGCGCAGGGAGGCGGGGTGAAGGTGGGTGGCCTGCTCATGGAACGAGGCTATCGCCGGACGCGGCGAAGGGCGGGCGCGCCCGGGGCGTACGCAGGAGGGACCGCGCACGCATGAGGGGCCGGGTACTCCGCGTGGTGCGGAGTACCCGGCCCCTCATGTCGTACACGCCGTGCACGCTGTTGTGCGTCGTCGTGCGGTGTCGTGCGGCGGGATCAGCTCTCGGTCGTGACCGCTTCGGCCTTGGCCGTCGCGCGGGGGGCGCGGCGGCGGCGCGGCTTCGCGGGGGCCTCGGACTCGCACTCGGTCACCACGGACGTGGTCGCCTCGACGGCCTCGGCCTTCACCGCGGCACGCGGACGGCGGCGGTGCGGCTTGGTCTCACCCTCGGCGGCCGGGGCCTCCGTGACCGCTTCCGTCTTCGGCTTGGTGGCGGTACGCGTCCTGCGACGCGTCTCGGTCACCGGCTCGGACGGCGGGGCGATCTGGAAGTCGACCTCGTCGACGGCGGGCTTGACGACACGGGCGCGGCGGCGCGGCTTGGTGACCGGCTCGGTGGCCGCGACGGTCTGGAAGTCGGCCGCCACCTCTGCGGCGGCCTTGCTGCGGGTGGCCCTCACCTTGGGTGCGGGAGCTTCCGTCACCGTCTCGGCCACCGGCTCGGCGGCGGTCGTACGGGGCGCGCGGCGGCGGCGCGGCTTCTCCTCGGCCACGGGCACCGCGACGTCCTCGACGGCGACCGGTGCGGCCTCGGCCACGGCGACCGCTGCCTCGGCCACTGCTTCCTGGGCGACACCCTCGGGGGCGCCGACACGGGCACGGCGGCGACGCCGCGGCGTACGCGGCTCCGACGCGTCGGCGTCGGCCGCGGGCTCGACGACGGCCTCGGTCGCCGGGGCGGGCACCGTGACGGTGCCCTCCTCCAGCGTGCCGCCACCGCGGGTACGACGACGCTGGCGCGGCGTACGCGCCGGGCGCTCCTCACGGACGGGCGCCGGGGCCGAGGCGGCGGACTTGCGGCCGCGGCCGCCGGTCTCGCCGAGGTCCTCGAGCTCCTCCGCCCGCAGACCCGCACGAGTCCGCTCGGCACGCGGCAGGACACCCTTGGTGCCGGCCGGGATGTTGAGCTCCTCGTAGAAGTGCGGCGACGTGGAGTACGTCTCGACCGGGTCCGGGAACTTCAGGTCGAGCGCCTTGTTGATCAGCTGCCAGCGCGGGATGTCGTCCCAGTCCACCAGCGTGATCGCGATGCCCTTGGCCCCTGCGCGGCCGGTACGGCCGATGCGGTGGAGGTAGGTCTTCTCGTCCTCGGGCGACTGGTAGTTGACGACGTGGGTGACACCCTCGACGTCGATACCGCGCGCGGCGACGTCGGTGCAGACGAGGACGTCCACCTTGCCGTTGCGGAAGGCGCGCAGCGCCTGTTCACGGGCGCCCTGGCCGAGGTCGCCGTGGACCGCGCCGGAAGCGAAACCACGCTTCGCCAGCTGCTCGGCGATGTCGGCAGCCGTGCGCTTCGTACGGCAGAAGACCATCGCGAGCCCGCGGCCCTCGGCCTGGAGGATGCGCGACAGCATCTCCGGCTTGTCCATGTTGTGCGCGCGGTAGACGTGCTGCGCGGTGTTCTTGACGGTCGTGCCCTCGTCATCGGGCGAGGTCGCGTTGATGTGTGTCGGCTGCGACATGTAACGCCGCGCCAGGCTGATGACCGCGCCCGGCATGGTGGCCGAGAACAGCATCGTCTGGCGCTTCGGCGGCAGCATCGTGATGATGCGCTCGACGTCGGGCAGGAAGCCCAGGTCGAGCATCTCGTCGGCCTCGTCGAGGACGAGCACGCGGATGTGCGACAGGTCGAGCTTGCGCTGGCCCGCCAGGTCCAGGAGACGGCCCGGGGTACCGACGATCACGTCGACGCCCTTCTTGAGCGCCTCGACCTGCGGCTCGTACGCACGGCCGCCGTAGATCGCCAGGACGCGGACGTTGCGGACCTTGCCGGCGGTGAGCAGGTCGTTGGTGACCTGCTGGCACAGCTCACGGGTCGGGACGACGATCAGGGCCTGCGGCGCGTCGGTCAGCTTGTCGGGCGCGGCGCGCCCCGCCTCGACATCGGCGGGGACGGTGACGCGCTCCAGGAGCGGGAGGCCGAAGCCGAGCGTCTTGCCGGTGCCGGTCTTGGCCTGGCCGATGACGTCGGAGCCGGAGAGCGCTACGGGGAGCGTCATCTCCTGGATCGGGAAGGGGGACATGATGCCGACTGCCTCAAGGGCTTCGGCCGTCTCGGGAAGGATTCCGAGGTCGCGGAACGTAGTCAGTGTGCTGCCTCTTCTGTGAGACGCGGTCCGAGGCGAACGCTGGGGGTCGTACCGTGCCGGGGTTGGTCATCCGGCCGTGGATGGGCCGGGTGGCGCGGGACCACTGCCGTCGCTCGAGCGCTCGTGCCGCTGAGGGGGCCCCTCATCTGCGGTCGTACGTGTCGTACGCCCCGCGTGGAGGGCTGTCGGGTCGGAGCCGATCGGGCCACCGACCGGGCATCCTCATTCAAAAGCGCTCCGAGCACAGTCAATGCTCAGTAAGCGCAATACCACTGTACCCCGGATTCGCGCATGTGTGTCGGGCGAATTCATCGGAACGGTGTGAGGTCCATGGTCGGCCGGGTCCTTACCCCTCTGCTGGGGGCGGCTATTGTGCGCTGCATGGAGACGCCTGACAACGCCAATGAAGCCCCCGCACCGACCGGGATCGCCGCCCAGGACTGGGCCACCGCGTCCGCCGCGCCGCAGTACCGCGCCGCCGTCGTCGATCTTCTCGGCGCACTGGCCTATGGGGAACTGGCGGCCTTCGAGCGACTGGCCGAGGACGCCAAACTCGCTCCGACCCTGGGTGACAAGGCGGAGCTGGCAAAGATGGCCTCTGCCGAATTCCATCATTTCGAGCGGCTGACCGAGCGGCTCACCGCGATCGACGAAGAGCCCACGGCGGCCATGGAGCCGTTCGCCAAGGCGCTCGACGACTTCCACCGCCAGACCGCACCGTCGGACTGGCTGGAGGGCCTGGTCAAGGCATACGTGGGCGACTCGATCGCCAGTGACTTCTACCGCGAGGTCGCGGCCCGGCTCGACACGGACACCCGGTCCCTCGTGCTGGCTGTGCTCGACGACACAGGACACGGGAACTTCGCGGTCGAGAAGGTGCGGGCAGCCATCGAGGCCGAGCCCAGGGTCGGCGGACGGCTCGCGCTGTGGGCCCGCCGGCTGATGGGCGAGGCGCTCTCGCAGGCCCAGCGGGTCGTCGCCGACCGTGACGCGCTGTCGACGATGCTCGTCGGCGGAGTGGCCGACGGATTCGATCTGGCCGAGGTGGGCCGTATGTTCTCCAGGATCACCGAGGCGCACACCAAGCGGATGGCGGCCCTCGGCCTCGCCGCGTAGCCACCCACGCGGCCGGGTGGCCCTACTGGGCCGCCGCCGAACGGGCCAGACGGCGGCTTCGCGGGCGGATCAGCAGGGACAGCGTCACCGTCCCGACGAACACCGCGCCGGCCAGGGTCGCCACCGGATGGCCCGTCCCCAGCGCCGAGTGCGTCAGATACGCGCCGAACAGGGCACCCAGTGCGCCGGTGAGAAAGACCGCACGGACGGACGGGAGCCGGTCCGGCAGCGAGCGGAGCGCCGCCCAGGAAAGGGCGAGTCCGAGCACGACGGAGCCGAAGGATTCCCAGATCACAGAGGATCACCTCGGGGTTGCGGAGAGGGCAAATCGGTCGTAGGCGCTCTTACCCGGGGCCCGCGGAACGCAACCCTCCCGCAGTCGGCGGAAACACCTCCGGGGGACGGCCGACGGCGTAGCGGGCGCGCGTGGCAGGTGTGCCGGGTACCCGTGGCAGACGCACCCGGGCATGCGCGTCAGACGCACCGGGCACGCCTGACAGACGCGCCGGGCTTGTGACAGGAGACGAAGAAGCGGCCCGGCGGATGATCCGCCGGGCCGCTCCTCCTGTCCGTTGCGTCGTGCGTCGCGCCTAGAGCGCGCCGAACCCCACCCGCCGGGTGCTGGGCTCACCGATCTCCACGTACGCGATCCGGTCGGCCGGCACCAGAACCTTGCGGCCCTTGACGTCCGTGAGGCTGAGCAGCTGCGCCTTGCCGGCGAGCGCCTCGGCGACCGCGCTCTCGACCTTTTCGGCGGAAAGCCCGCTCTCCAGAACGATCTCCCGGGGCGCGTGCTGCACCCCGATCTTGACCTCCACGGCTATGTCCCTCCGACGGTCAGTCTCTGCGCGGTGTACCGCGCCGTACCCAGCACACATTAGCCCGGTGAGGGGAGCGGCCACGGCCCGACCGGCAACGCCCGCAGCGAACACCGGAGGTGGGAGGGGGCCGCGGCCCGGCTCGGCGCGGGTCAGTGCTGTTCGATGCCGTGCAGCGGGAAGCCCGCGATGCCCCGCCAGGCGAGCGAGGTCAGCAGCTGCACCGCCGTGTCGCGGGGGATGCTGGAGCCGCTGGAGAGCCAGTAGCGGGCCACCACCTGGGAGACACCGCCCAGGCCGACCGCGAGCAGCATGGACTCGTCCTTGGACAGTCCCGTGTCACCGGCGATGACGTCGGAGATGGCCTCGGCGCACTGGAGCGAGACGCGGTCGACCCGTTCGCGTACCGCGGGCTCGTTGGTCAGGTCGGACTCGAAGACGAGCCGGAAGGCCCCGCCCTCGTCCTCCACGTACGCGAAGTAGGCGTCCATCGTCGCCTCGACGCGCAGCTTGTTGTCCGTCGTCGAGGCCAGCGCCGTACGCACCGCCTGGAGCAGCGACTCGCAGTGCTGGTCGAGCAGGGCCAGATAGAGCTCCAGCTTGCCCGGGAAGTGCTGGTACAGCACCGGCTTGCTGACGCCCGCCCGCTCGGCGATGTCGTCCATCGCGGCGGAGTGGTAACCCTGCGCGACGAAGACCTCCTGCGCGGCGCCCAGCAACTGATTGCGTCGGGCACGGCGGGGCAGGCGAGTGCCCCGCGGGCGCGCTGCCTCTGTCTGCTCGATGGCTGTCACGCCGCCTCCCAAAATTGTGTTCAAGCACAGCTCATCCGTCCACGCTGCGCCGTGCGGCCATCGTACTTTTGGGTAACCCGGGTATGCGCGGCGCGGACGCAGAATTTCATGGACCGGACGACTGCGATAGCCACAGATCAACGCGGTAGGAGAGCAAAGCGGGGCGCATTACCGGTAATCGTCTTCATCCTGCGGGACAACGCGGGTCTGCTCCGCTACATCCGCCTCGTTCGCACTCTCCGGGTCGATGTCCGCCAGCGGCTCGTCGCCCTGCGGCTGGAGATCCGCCTGCTGCTCGGCGGCGTCGGCGTCGGGTGTCTCCTGGCCGGGCCCGTCGGGCGGGACGTCTTCGAACGTGTCCGGGTCGCTGGGGTCGACCGTCATGGTGGCTCCCTTCCCTCCCTTGAAGCCTAGGAGCAACTGTGCGGAGCCGCTATGTGGCCTGTGACGGCGAACACATGAACCAGGGCGTGATCGTCTCGTAACATTGCCGCATGTCTTCGACCGAGCTGCCGGGTACCCGCGCTGCCGCCGCCGCGGTCGCGCCCACGGTCAGTGCCGTCAGGGTCGCGGAGGGGGAGAGGCTGAGTTCCGTCGCGCTGGCGGGCCTCACCCTGACCGTCCGGTCCCGGCCGCCACTGCGTAAGGGGCTCGCCCCCGCCCTCTACGTCCACGGGCTCGGCGGCTCCTCGCAGAACTGGTCGGCGCTGATGCCACTGTTGGGGGACGTGGTCGACAGCGAGGCGCTCGACCTCCCCGGGTTCGGGGACTCGCCGCCGCCGGACGACGGGAATTACTCGGTGACCGGGCACGCGCGCGCCGTTATCCGGCTGCTCGACTCCGGGGGGCGGGGGCCCGTCCACCTCTTCGGCAATTCCCTGGGTGGCACGGTCGCCACCCGGGTCGCCGCCGTCCGCCCCGACCTGGTGCGCACCCTCACGCTGGTCTCGCCCGCCCTGCCGGAGATCCGGGTGCAGCGGTCAGCCCTGCCGACCGGGCTGCTGGCCGTCCCGGGCGTAGCGTCCCTCTTCTCGCGGGTCACGAAGGACTGGACCGCCGAACAACGGACGCGCGGTGTCATGGCACTCTGTTACGGCGATCCGGCACAGGTCTCCGAAGAAGCATTCCGTCACGCGGTGGCGGAAATGGAGCGTCGGCTGGGGCTGCCGTACTTCTGGGACGCCATGACGCGCTCGGCCCGTGGCATCGTCGATGCCTACACACTGGGCGGACAGCACGGACTGTGGCGTCAGGCCGGGCGAGTGCTCGCGCCGACCCTGCTGGTGTACGGCGGCCGGGACCAGCTGGTCTCGTACCGGATGGCACGCAGGGCGTCCGCGGCCTTCCGCGACGCCCGGCTGGTCACACTGCCCGAGGCCGGGCACGTGGCGATGATGGAGTACCCGGAGACGGTCGCCCAGGCGTTCCGGGACCTGCTCGACGAACGCGGCGGGAGCTGATCCGGGGCGTGGGACGACATAGCCGAAAAGGCCCCGAGGCGAAGAGCCAGGGCAGCGCGAACGCCGAAGGCGATCCCGGGACGGGCCCGTCAAGGGCCGCTCCGGCGGGGGCGGCCCCGGCCGGGGCCGGCAACGGTCGGCGCAGGCGCAGCGGCGCCACGCCGTCCGGGGATGGTGACGGGCACACCCCGTTCCATGGTGTGCCGCAGGTGCGCGGAGGCCACCCTGAACAGCGGGAGGCCGGCGGCGGCTGGGGGACCGGGCCGCAGCAGCGGTACGGCGACCGGCCGACCGGTCCCTCGCCTGCGGGCTTCGCCGGCGCGGCCCGTGGCGGGCCGCCGCGACGGATGCCGCTCCAGGCTCCCCAGGTTCCGCAGGTGTTCGACACGGGCCAGACCCCCGCGCAGCAGGCATCCGCCCAGCAGGCGGCGGCCCGGCAGGTGTCGGCCCAGCAGGCGGCGCTGCGCGCTGCCGACCGGCGCACCGGGCTGCGGCCCGGGGTGACCGAGGGCCCGGCGCTTCCGGGGCCCCGCAAGGAGTTCGTCGACGCGTTCGACGGTGCCCGGCCCGCCGCGGAGTCGTCAGCCGATCCGTACGAATCAGTCACTCGGTGGAGTGAAGAGCAGCCGTTCGAGAGCGACACGGACGACACGGCCGAGCGTGCGGCATCGGGCAAGGGCGGGAAGGGCCGTACGCTCACCGGCATCGCCGCAGCCGCCGTCACGACCGTGCTCGCCGTCGTGGTGGCAGGGCAGGTCGCCCAGGACCCGGACGCCGACCGGGACGTCGCCTCGCAGGGGGCAGGAGTGGACCGCGAGGGCGGCAAGGACGCCTCCCGCTCCGACGCCAGGCCGACCCCGCAGCCGAAGGTGGCCCGGGTCAAGCCCCTGACGTACGCGCAGAAGATGGCGAAGCCCTATCCGCTCGCTCCTGATCTCACGGCCGCCGGGACGTTCGAAGCCGTTCCGGGGCTGGCTCAAGCGCCCGGCAAGGCCAGGAAGTTCCGCTACCGCATCGATGTCGAAAAGGGGCTCGCCCTCGACAGCGGACTCTTCGCCGACGCCGTACAGAAGACGCTCAACGACGACCGGAGCTGGGCACACAACGGTGCCATGACATTCGAGCGGATCTCGTCGGGCGAAGCCGATTTCGTGATCACCTTGGCGAGTCCGGGGACCACGGGAGTCTGGTGCGCGAAATCAGGTCTGGATACGACTCAGGACAACGTCTCCTGCGATTCGGCCGCGACCGATCGCATCATGATCAACGCCTATCGCTGGGCCCAGGGTTCGTCGACTTTCGGTCCGGAGAAGCTGATGGACTACCGGCAGATGCTCATCAATCACGAGGTCGGCCACCGGCTGGGATACGGGCACGTGAACTGCGAGACACCCGGTGCGCTCGCCCCGGTGATGCAGCAGCAGACCAAGTCCCTGAACATCGGCGGGGTCAAGTGCCGCCCCAACGCCTGGGTGTATCCGGGCAATTGAGTGTCCGTTCCCACCCTCGGTGACGCGCCGTCAAGGCGTTGCGGCGGGCCCCTCGTTCGCCTGTCGGGACAACCGACCTGCTCCGCGAGCTGTCCGTAGGCGCGGCGCTTGCGGCGTTCCGGCCGCCTTTCCCGCCACAAGCGCGGCGAGTGGCCGTCTTCCGGCCGTCATGCGTCCGCCGCGGTGCGCCCCGCGGCACAGCGGCGGCCTCGGGCCCGGCCTCTGCCGCCGCCCCGCCCTCGATCCGGTACATGCCGGGGCGGGCCGAAGGGGCGCGAGGAGCTGGCCTCAGCCTGACCCAGCGTAACCCTGCGGCTGCTTACCGCGACAGAACGCTACCGGGGCGCGAAAGTTACGGCGGTTCACCCCTTTCGGTGGTGCGACGGACAACCGTCCGTCGTACCACCGGCGTATCCGCTTACGGTCGTCCCGCTGCGAGTCGCCATTCCAACGGCGGCCGCCCACAAGGGAGATCGGGGGTGTGCTCGTGCGGATCGGACTGCTCACCGACGGTGGCTATCCGTATGCGACCGGTGAGTCCAGGCTCTGGTGCGACCGGCTGGTGCGCGGTCTCCCCCAGCACGAGTTCGACCTCTACGCGCTCAGCCGCTCCGCCCACCAGGAGGAACAGGGCTGGGTCAGGCTTCCGCCCCAGATCAGCCGGGTGCGCACGGCCCCGCTGTGGACCTCCGACGACGACGCACTGCGCGGCAGCAGTCCGAAGGGCCTGCTGGCCAGGGTCCTCACCGGTGCCGGACAGTCGTTCGGGCGCCGCGAACGCCGGCGCTTCACGGAGCACCTGACGGAGCTCGCCGCCACCGTCTGTGCCGCGGAGGACGGCCGTGCGGGCAGTCCTGTGGCAGGGGTGCGTTTCACCGAGGCGCTGTACGGGCTGGCCGAACTGGCCAGGGAGCGCGGCGGGCTGCACACCGCCCTCCGCTCCGAGACCACCATGCGCGTCCTGGAATCGGCGTGCCGGGCCCGGGGAACCGGGCGGATTGTCCAGACCGCCACCGTCCCCGACCTCCTCACCTTCGCCGCGGAACTGGAACGGGTGCTGCGTCCCCTCTCCCTCGACTGGTACGACGAGGAGGGCCTCGGAGCCGTGGACCTCTGCCATGCGACTTCGGGAGGCGCCGCCGCCCTGCCCGGACTGCTGGCCAAACGCTTCTTCGGAGTGCCCCTGCTGGTCACGGAGCACGGTGTGCACCTTCGGGCGCACTACCTCGCCACACCCGGCGAGCCGTTCACCGCGCCGGTGCGCGCGCTCCTCGCCGCCTTCCACGGACAGCTCGCCGCCGAGGTCTACCGTCAGGCCGCGATCATCACCCCCGGCAACACCCATGTGCGCCGCTGGCAGGAGCGGTGCGGCGCCGACCGCGCCACACTGCGCACGGTCTACCCGGGCATGGCGGCGGACCGCTTCCGGGGCGTGGGGGAGAGCGCGGACGACGGCGGGCCGGACACGCTGGTGTGGGTCGGCAGGATCGAGCCCGCCAAGGACCTGATCGCGTTGCTGCACGCCTTCGCCGAGGTGCGCAGGGCCGAACCGGATGCCCGGCTCCGGATCTTCGGCGCACCGGTGCCGGGTGCCGAGGGTGATGCCTACCTCGCGACCTGCCGGGCGCTGGCCGCCCAGGTCTTCCCCGACGAGGCGACGGGCGCCCACGCGATGGGCGACAACCCGGTCTCGTTCGAGGAGATCGGCGGCCCCGACGTCCCCGATCTCGCGGAGGCGTACGCGGCGGGTGGCGTCGTCGTGCTGTCCAGCGTCGTCGAAGGTTTCCCCATCAGCCTCGTCGAGGCGATGTTCTGCGGCCGGGCGACGGTCTCCACGGACGTGGGCGCGGTCGTCGAGGTCATCGGGGGCACGGGGCTCGTGGTGCCCCCGCGCAATCCGCGGGCGCTCGCCGATGCCTGCATCGCGCTGCTACGCGACCCCGAGCGCCGTGCACGGCTCGGATCGGCGGCGCGCGCCAGGGCGCTCGAACTCTTCACCGTCGAACAGAACCTTGCGGCATTTCGCGGCATTTACCTGGAGCTGATCTCGCGCTCCCCGGCGTGGCGGGAAGCCGACGCGGTGGACGCCGACGGTGAACCGCGCCCCTTCGCCACCCCGCCCGAAGCCCATGTGCTCGGCCACTGGACGGTCACGCGGAAGCCGACGGCGGTTCCGGCCGGTTCGGGCTCCCGGCCGCCGAGCTGGGCCGAGCCCGAGGGCGTGTGCGCCAACGCCGGAGCGGGGGACGGCGATGGGTGACCACATGACCGGCCATGACCACGGAGGACCCCGGATGGGGCGACCGACGACCGAAGCCCTGGACACGCCTGCCGCCCCACGCGCCGACGACGGCTGGGACCCGCGCTCGGGGGCACTGGTCCACGCGGGCCCGGTCTCGGATCTGACGGAGGTGTCCGTGCCGCCGTGGGGACTGCTGGAGAGCGCGGTGGACGAAAGCACCCCGGAAACCGCCGGACTGCCGGAAGGTGCTGAAGTCGGTGAAAGCGCCGGGCTTTCCGACGCCGCCGAGCTGCCTGGACTTCCTGAAGCCGCCGAAGTCTCCGAAGCTCCTCAAGCTCCTGAAGCCCTTGAAGTGCCTCAAGCCCCTGAAGCCGCCGAGCTCGCACAAGCGGCCGGACTTGCCGGAGCCGACGTGCCCGTGGGGGGTCCGGAAGCCGAGCAGCCCGCCCCCGTCCCGGCCCCGGATCCAGCCTCAGGCCCCGCCTCCGTCCCGGCCCCGGATCCCGCCTCCGGCCCCGCTCCCATCCCGCTTCCGCTTCACCGGGCGCCCGAGGTCGCCCCCGGCGTCGCCGCGCGTCGACCCGCCGCACGGCGCGGGCCCGCCGACCCGGTGAAGTCGCTCATGCACCGGCACCGCGAGCTCTGCGAGCGGGCCGTCGACCCGCTCGAGATCGCCGCAGGACTCGAAGCGCACGGGCTCACCGACCGGACCGCCTCCCGCTACCGGCACCGTGACGTCTTCTCACTTGCCGAGGAGCTGTACGCCAGGGTCCCCGGCATCGTGCGTGCGCCCGACGCGCCGCCGCCCCCGCGCCCCGGTCGCGACACGGAGGCCAGGGCGGGCTGGACGCTGCTCGCGCTGCTGCCGGGCGCCGCCTGCCTCGCGACCGTGGGCCTGCTCCGGGTCACCGAAGGAGTGCTCGGCGGGGGGGCCCGGTCCGCGGTGACGGTCGCGGGAGCGCTCCTGGTCCTCCTCGGGCTGAGGGCCTCGCTGCGCCGTGGGCCTCTGCGCGCCGAGAGCCGTCCCATCGGGGCGGCCACGGTCTACGGCTGCTGGCTGCTCGGCTACGCCATGTACGGCGAGGGCCTGCTCGCCCAGGTCATGAGCGGCGGCCCGGACGGCGGCTGGGCCGGTGACCTCGCCCCGCTGCTCGGCCTCGCGCTCGCCGTCGCCCCCGCCGCCTGGTGCGCCCACCTCTTCTCCGTACACGCCCACCGCAAACTCGCCGGCAGTCGCGCACTGGAGGAGTTCGGCGCGGCCGTGCGCCCCGTGCTCCTCGGAACCGTCGCCCTCTTCCTGGGTGCGCTCCTTGTCCTGCTCTCCCTGGCCGGTCTGGCGTACGGCGGCGGCGTGCCCGTCGCCGCGACCGCGCTCGGGGTCCTGCTCTTCCTGTCCCGCCTGCTCGCCGTGCACGGCTTCCCCGAACCGGCCACCACCGGACTCGCCGCCGCCTGTGCCGTCGAAGCGGCGGCGCCCGCGCTGATCCTGGCCGGGCGGCTGCCCGGTCTCGACTCCCTGGCCCGGCCCGTCGACGCCTTGATCGCGGCGGCCGGCACCGGAGCCGTACCGACCCTCGCCTGTGGTGCGGCGGCCCTCGGGCTGCTGATCCACGCCGCGGTCGCCCTCTCAAGGGCGTCCGCTCATGCCGCGGCCCGAGTGGACACGAAGTGACACCGATCGACCGCCTCACGCCCGCGGAGCCGACGCCGCGGGTCGCTCACACACCGTACATATCAACCACAGCCTCAAGGAGAAACCGGACATGACCCCCCAATTCCCCGCACCGGCAGCCCGCCGTCGGCACTCAGGGGGCGCACGATGAGGGTGCTGCTGCTAGGAGCCAACGGATTCCTCGGCCGTTTCGTCGCCGACCGCCTGCTCGCCGACCCGGCCGTCCACCTCACGGCGCTCGGCCGGGGTGACGACGCCGACGTGCGGTTCGACCTCGCGGGCGGCAGCCCGGGGGCGCTCACCCGCTTCCTGGACGCAGTCCATCCCGGAGTCGTCGTCAACTGCGCGGGCGCCACGCGCGGCGGCGCCCGCGACCTGACGCGCCACAACACCGTCGCCGTCGCCACCGTCTGCGAGGCCCTGCGCCGGAGCGGCTGCGGCGCCCGGCTCGTCCAGGTCGGCTGCTCCGCCGAGTACGGGCCCTCGCAGCCCGGCTCGTCGACGGCCGAGGACGCCGTGCCCCGGCCCGGTGGCCCGTACGGGGTCAGCAAGCTCGCCGCCACCGAACTCGTGCTCGGCTCCGACCTCGACGCGGTCGTGCTCCGGGTCTTCTCACCCGTCGGGCCGGGCACCCCCGCCGGTTCGCCCCTCGGCCGCCTCGCCGAGGCGATGCGCAGGGCCATGCAGTCCGGTGACGGCGAACTCAAGCTCAGCGGGCTCGGTGTCCAGCGCGACTTCGTCGATGTGCGGGACGTGGCACGCGCCGTCCACGCCGCCTCGCTCTCCGCCGCCCAGGGTGTCGTCAACATCGGCACGGGCAGGGCCGTACGGCTCCGCGACGCCGCCGCCGTCCTCGCCAGGGTCGCCGGCTACGCGGGTGCCCTCCATGAGCTGGACACCCCGCCGTCGCGGCTCCCGATCGGTGCCCCCCGCGCCTCGGTGGAGACCGTCGTCGAACACCTCTCGGCGACCCCGTCCCCGTATCCGGACGGCTGCGGTGCCTGGCAGCAGGCCGATGTCCGCACCGCCCGTGACCGGCTCGGCTGGCGACCCCGGATCAACCTGGAGGAGTCCCTCGCGGACATCTGGATGGAGGCGGCATGCCGTATCTGACCGCCACAGGTACGGCCCGGCGGACCAGCGGGGGCGACCGGCTCGGGTTCGGCGTTCCCGGCTATGCGCACCCCCTGCTCGCACCCACCGAATGGGCCGAACTGACCCGGCCCGGCACTCCGCTGCACTGGGCGGTCCTCAACATCGACAACGGGCCGGGCGTCCGGCCCGACCCGCACTGCCTGGAGGCCGCGGGCCGGCTCCGTAACGCCAGGGAGCGGGCCCTGCGCGGCGACGCCCCGGACGACACCGTCCGGGCCGCCGGGGGCAGGCTGCTCGGCCACCTCGATCTCGCTCACGGGGAGCGCCCGTTCGACGAGATCGTCGCCGACGCCCGGTCCTTCGTCAGCTGGTACCGGGTCGGAGGCTTCTACCTCGGCCGGTGTCCCGCCGGACGCGCCGGCCTCCCGGCCGTCAGGACGCTCATCGGCACACTGTCCGCCCTCCTGGCGGGCAGTGACAGCGCGGACGGCTGCGGGGTCGGTGGTGACGGGGCCGACGGTGGCGGAGCGGGCAGCGGCGGGGCCGGCGGCCGGGCGGGCAGGATCGTCCTGGGGCACGACACCCACCCGTATCCCGGGTACGCCGAGGCGGCCGACCAGCTCGTCACCTTCCGGGGGCCGTGGACCGACTACCGCTGGTCTCAGGTGGCGGAGTGGACCGCCGCCTACCCGCCCGGCCGCTTCGCGCACTTCGTGCATGGCGTTCCGCGCACCCACCTCGACGAAGCCATGCGCGTCGCTCGCTGGCAGGGGGCGGGAACGATCTTCTTCACGGACCGGACCACCCAACTCCATGAAGGCGGACAAACCGATCCATTCACGGCGCTGCCCAGCTACTGGGACGAAATCGTCTCGCGGATCGGACCTGGTATCTCGGAATGAGAGGGGGCGTGGCAGTGTTACCGCAAGAACAACCGTACGTAGCCGAAGTACGTATACCCCGACCACCTGCATTGTTGAGGTTCCTGTGTCGCTGCCACCCCTGGTCGAGCCAGCTGCTGAGCTCACCGTCGACGAGGTCCGCAGGTACTCCCGCCACCTGATCATCCCGGATGTCGGGATGGACGGACAGAAGCGGCTGAAGAACGCGAAGGTGCTCTGTGTCGGCGCCGGCGGCCTCGGCTCACCGGCCCTGATGTACCTGGCCGCAGCCGGTGTCGGCACGCTCGGCATCGTGGAGTTCGACGAGGTCGACGAGTCGAACCTGCAGCGCCAGATCATTCACAGCCAGGCCGACATCGGCCGGTCCAAGGCCCAGTCCGCCAAGGACTCGGTGGTGGGCATCAACCCGTACGTGAAGGTCGTCCTCCACGAGGAGCGGCTCGAAGCCGACAACGTGATGGACATCTTCGCCCAGTACGACCTGATCGTGGACGGCACGGACAACTTCGCCACCCGCTATCTCGTCAACGACGCGGCCGTTCTGCTGAACAAGCCGTACGTATGGGGCTCGATCTACCGGTTCGACGGACAGGCGTCCGTCTTCTGGTCCGAGCACGGCCCCTGCTACCGCTGCCTCTACCCGGAGCCGCCGCCCCCCGGGATGGTTCCCTCCTGCGCCGAGGGCGGTGTCCTGGGTGTGCTCTGCGCGTCCATCGGCTCCATCCAGGTCAACGAGGCCATCAAGCTGCTCGCCGGTATCGGTGAGCCGCTCGTCGGCCGACTGATGATCTACGACGCGCTGGAGATGCAGTACCGCCAGGTGAAGGTCCGCAAGGACCCCGACTGCGCGGTCTGCGGCGAGAACCCGACCGTCACCGAACTCATCGACTACGAGGCCTTCTGCGGTGTCGTGTCCGAGGAGGCGCAGGAGGCGGCGCTCGGCTCCACGATCACTCCCAAGCAGCTCAAGGAGTGGATCGACGGAGACGAGAAGATCGAGATCATCGACGTTCGCGAGCCGAACGAGTACGAGATCGTCTCCATCCCCGGCGCCAGGCTGATCCCGAAGAACGAGTTCCTGATGGGCACCGCCCTCCAGGACCTCCCGCAGGACAAGCGCATCGTCCTGCACTGCAAGACCGGTGTCCGCAGCGCCGAGGTCCTCGCGGTCCTCAAGTCGGCGGGCTTCGCCGACGCGGTGCACGTGGGCGGCGGTGTGATCGGCTGGGTTCACCAGATCGAGCCCGAGAAGCCGGTCTACTAGCGAGCGGTACGAGAAGGGCCGGTCCGCGGACCGGCCCTTCTCGTGTGCGCCTGGCGCCTGGGCGCCGGCTTCGTGTGCGCAGCGCCGCTACGAGCAGGTCTTGCCGTCCGCCGGGACCTTGCCGTCCAGGAAGTACTCGTCGACCGTCGAGGTCACGCAGACGCTCTCCCCGTAAGCGCCGTGCCCCTCACCCTTGTTGGTGACCATGATGCCGACGCCCTCGCCCAGCTCGTCCGCCATCTTCTGTGCGCCCTCGTACGGCGTGGCCGGGTCACCGGTCGTGCCTATCACGAGGATCGGGCCCGCGCC
This sequence comes from Streptomyces finlayi, assembly GCF_014216315.1. Taxonomy (NCBI): domain Bacteria; kingdom Bacillati; phylum Actinomycetota; class Actinomycetes; order Kitasatosporales; family Streptomycetaceae; genus Streptomyces; species Streptomyces finlayi. Next base: position 2,477,436 of record NZ_CP045702.1, on the reverse strand, counting down.
CGGAGCGCTCGCCTCCGGTGTGTCGTGCTCGCCGTCGACCGGCCATTGCGCACACCAGCCGGCCGTGTCCCAGGCCAGGAACGGTCCGAACACGGGGGACAGCTTCCGGAATTCGGGCAGCAGCGCCCTGGCCTCGTCGACCGTCGGCCGGGCCTTCGTGTCGGCGCAGGAGATGGCGCGCTGCGAGTGGCTCTGGGTGTCGTAACGCCCTTCCGCGTCCCGGCCGTTGTACGCGTCGGCGAGCTGGAGGAGCCCATTGCCCGTGCCGCTCTTCTCCGCCTCTTCCAGCGCGGCCGTCAGCGAGGGCCAGCTGCTCTCCGAGTAGAGCGGTGTCACGATGCCGGTGATCGCCAGGGACTCGTTGAGCCTGCGCCCCGAGTCGGTCGGCAGCGGGCTGCCGTCGATCCGCTGGAGCAGCCGCGCTATCCGCTCCGCGCCCTCCACCGGGTCCTGGCCGCGGCCCTTCAGGTAGTTCTCCAGTGCCCGCTGGAAGCCCGTCGCCTGATTCCGGGCATGACCCACGCCGTCCGCCGTCGGGTCCACGACCGCGTCCAGGACGGTCCGCCCCACGTTCGCCGGGAAGAGGTGGGCATACGTGGCGCCCAGCTCCGTACCGTAGGAGATGCCGAAGTAGGAGAGCTTCGTGTCACCGAGGACCTGGCGGATCAGATCCAGGTCACGGGCCGCGTTCGACGTGCCGACATGCGGGAGGAGCGCGCCGGAACGGCGCTCGCAGCTTGCTCCGAAGGCCGCTCCGTCCTTGACGAAGGCGGCCTCCTCCGCCGGGGTGTCCGGCGTCATGTCGACCGTACGGTGCGAGGCGTCCTGCTCCTCGTCGGTGCGGCACCTGACGCCTGAGCTCGCGACGACCCCCCGGGGATCGAAGCCCACCAGGTCGTAACGGGAGTTGAGTTTCTCGTACGAGGAGGCGGCGCGCGGCAGTATGCCGACTCCCGAACCGCCCGGCCCGCCGAAGTTGAAAAGCATCGAACCGAGCCGCCGGCCCTGGTCGCGGGCCTCCTTGCGGATCAGTGCGATGCCTATCGTCTTCCCGGCCGGCTTCGCGTAGTCCAGCGGCACGTCGACCGAGGCGCACCGCCATGCGGAGCCCGGGTCGGTGCCGCCCTCGGGAGCCTTGCAGCGCTTCCAGTCCGGGCGCTGGGAGGTGAGGGCGGCGGGCAGACCGGGCGAACCCTCACCCGCACCGGTGGCCGACGGCGCACGGCTGCCGGTCGCCCGGTCCGAAGGCACCGGCTCCGTACTGATATCGCATCCGACGAGCACTCCCGTCGCCAGCAGGGCCGCCCCTGCCAGGGCGACGGCCCGTAGGATCCGTCCGTGTAGACGCATGGCGCGTTCCCTCCCCGATGCCCGAGGGCGTGGGAACGCGCGCCGGGCGGTACAGATGTGCGGCCATGCTAATCGCCGCCACTGACAGCCCGCCCGGCCGCTCAGCCGCAGACGGTGCCCGCCGCGGGGACCTTGCCGTTCAGCAGGTAGCCGTCCACGGCCTTCTGCACGCAGGCGTCGCCGCTGTTGTACGCGCCGTGCCCCTCGCCCTTGTAGGTGATTTCGATCCCCACGCCCTTGCCCAGTTCCTCGGCCATGGCCTTCGCGCCCTCGTACGGGGTGGCCGGGTCACCGGTGTTGCCGATGACGAGAATCGGTGCGGCTCCCGGGGCGCTGACGTCCGGAGTGGCCCAGGCGCCCGCGACCGGCCAGCCGTTGCAGCTCATCAGCCCCCAGCCCAGGTAGTCACCGAAGACGGGCGACGCCTTACGGAAGTCGGGGAGCGCCGCCTTGGTCCGCGCGAGCGTGAAGCGCGCCTTGGAGTCGGCGCAGTTGATGGCGGCGTTGGCCGCGTTGGAGTTGTCGTAACGGCCGTCCTCGGAACGGCCGTTGAGGGAGTCGGCCAGCGCCAGGAGCAGTCCGCCGTTGCCGCCCTCCGCCTCGTCGAGGCCCTGTTCGAGCAGGGGCCAGGTCTCCTGGGAGTACAGGGAGGACGCGATCCCGGTGGTGGCCTGGGTCTGTGTCAGTTTCCGCCCGCCGAGCCCTTCGGCCGGCTCCTTGTCCAGCTGGGCCAGAAGACCGGCGATCCACTTCTCGACCTCCTTCCCCGTGGAACCGGGGAGCGTGCAGTCGTCGCGCTCCGCGCAGTCCGCGGTGAAGCTGTCCAGGGCGCGCTGGAAGCCCTCGGCCTGGCCGAGCGAGGACTGCAGAGCGCTCTCGGTCGGATCGACGACCGCGTCCAGGACCGCCCTGCCGACCTTCTTGGGGAACAGGTGGGCGTAGACACCGCCCAGTTCGGTGCCGTACGAGATGCCGAAGTAGTACAGCTTGTCGTCGCCGAGGACCTCCCGCATCAGATCCATGTCGCGGGCGGCGTTCGTCGTACCGACATAGGGCAGTGCGGAGCCGGAGTTCTCCTGGCAGTCGGCGACGTACGACTTCTGGCTGTCGATGTACGTCTTCTCCTCGGCCTCGTCGTCCGGGGTGGCGTCCTTCGCGTAGAGCTCGTCGAGACGGGCGTCGTCCGAGCATTCGACACCGTCGCTGCGGCCGACGCCGCGCGGGTCGAAGCTCACCAGGTCGTAGCGGCTCCGGAGCTTGTCGTAGTCCGTGCCGAAGGACGGCAGGGTGGCGATCCCGGAGGCTCCGGGGCCACCGAAGTTGAAGACGAGGGAGCCGATCCGTTTCGCCTGGTTCCGGGCCCTGCCCCGTACGAGCGCCAGTTCGATCGTCTCGCCGTCCGGCTTCGCGTAGTCGAGCGGGACGTCCATGAACGTGCACTCCCAGACCGACCCGCCGGGCAGCGGGGAGGGCGAGTCGCCGCCGCCCTGGGCCTCGCTGGGGGCCGGACAGGGCTTCCAGTCGAGCTTCTGGGAGGACAGCTCGTCCGCCGTCGACGCGGGGGAGGCCGTCGAGGCCGGTGAGGGCTTCGTGGCGCCGCCCTCGGCGTCCCCACCGTCCGAACAGGCGGCCAGGGGCAGCAGCACGGTGGCGGTGGCGGCGAGGGCGGCGGCACGAAGGGCGGGGGGAGTCCTCATGAGCCCATCGTGCTGCGGCACGCCGGGGACCGCGCGGGGCGCGGTCCAAGCGGGTGGCGGGAGGCCGCTGCCGCCCACTACCCCCACCACTTCTTCGTCTCAGGGCGCCCTGCGCCCTGCGCCCTGGGCTCAGAGCTCGCCCTTGCGGGTGAGCTGGTTGAAACAGATCCAGCCGGGAAGCACCGGCAGCCACAGCGTCATCACGCGGTACAGCAGCACGGCGGGCGCCGCGACCTCCGACGGCAGCCCCACCGCGATCAGTCCGAGGGTCAGCGCGCCCTCGACCGCTCCCATCCCGCCGGGCGTCGGCGCCGCCGAGCCCAGCGCGTTGCCGGCGAGGAAGACGACCGCGATGCTCGCGTAGCTGAGCTGGGGCACGTCGGGGCCGCTGAAGGCCCGGATCGAGGCGTCCAGACAGAGTACGAACAGGCTGGTCAGCAGGAGCATGCCGCCGATGCCTGTGAGCAGCTTCTGCGGGCGCTGCACGACGTCGAGCATGCGCGGGACGACTCCGGCGAACAGCGAACGCACCCGGGTCACTACGAACTTCCGGAGGAACGGGACCGCGGTCACCACCAGCACGAGCACCGCGACCGTCAGCAGCCCGGCGATCACCGTCCGGGACGGGGTGAGTGAGTCCGGGGTCCTCTCCGTTCCCGTCAGATAGCCGAACAGGGCCAGCAGCAGGATGTGGCAGCCGAGACCGAACAGCTGCGAGGCGCCGACACTCGCGACCGCGAGTCCCGGGCGGACGCCGGCGCGTTGCAGGAAGCGGGTGTTCAGTGCGACACCGCCGACAGCGGCCGGGGCGACGATCTTCACGAACGACCCCGCGACCTGTGCCAGCACGGTCTTGCCGAAGGGCACCCGCTCCGGCACGAAGCCCAGCAGGCTCATGGCGGCGGCGATGTAGCTGAGCGCCGAGAAGCCCAGCGCGGCGGCGACCCAGCCCCATTCGGCCTGTTCGACGACCGTGCCGAAGTCGGCCTCGGTGACCTGCGAGATCAGGAAGTACGCGGCGATCGAACCGGCGATGAAGCTGAACAGGGTGCGCGGTTTGATGCGTTCCAGCCGGACCGGTTCGACCGGCGCCTGCGGCCGGATCAGCAGCACCTCGCGGCGGATCTGCGCGAGCAGGTCCTCCTCGCGGGCCTCGTCGAGCGCGTCGTCGAGCGCCCGCTTCTCCGCCTGCTTCTCGGTACGCAGGGACTTCCGCACGGCCTTGCGGTCGCCGGTGCCCCCCGTTTCGGCCGCGGGCTCGTGGGAGTGCCTGCTCGCGTGCGAGGCCTCCAGCACGGCCTCGCGCTCGTGCTGCGAGCGCTCCCGGGCGATCCGGCGCAGCGTCGCCCGGGTGGAGCGGCTGAGCGCGAGCGGCTGGAGCAGCGGCAGCGAGTCGGCGACGGCGTCCGGGCCGAGCACGGCGAGCGCGCCGGCCACGGCCCTCTCCGCACCGACCCGCAGCCCGGTGGTGGTGAGCAGCTGGGCGACGTCCATCCGCAGAACGAGGTCGCCGGCCGCGATCTCACCGCCCCGCAGATCCGTGACGAACACCGTGCCGGAACGATCCACCAGAATCGCGTCGCCCGTGAGCCTGCGGTGCGCGATCCGCCGCGACTGGAGGGCCTTCACCTGCCGGCAGGCACCGCGTACGAGGTCGTCGGTGATCTCCTCGTCCGCCATCGCGTCCAGCGAGCGCCCGCCGATGTGCTGGTACACGAGCATCACCGCGTCGGGGCCCAGCTCCGAGGTGGCGATCAGCTTGGGGGCGTTGGCCCCGGCGGCGATCGCCGCGTACGCGAGCAGGGCCTCCTGCTCCAGGGCCTGCCGCAGCGACTGGATGGAGCGGCGCTGGGTGATGCCCCGCAGGGTGAGTCTGCGCCAGGCCCGGTAGAAGAACCCCTGGGCCTGCTGTTCCCGGTCGACGACCGTCACATCGAGAGGTGGCCCGTCCTCCAGGGTGACCAGATACCGGCGGCCCCGGTCGTTGTGGTCGGGATTGTCGGGGGTGTCGTCGGCGCGCATCGCGGCGACCGGGCGGAAGCCGACGTGACGCAGACCTGCCATCAGGTGCTGGCCGGTCGGGCGCACATTGGGCGAACCGACCGCGTACACCGTTCCGTACGCCACGGTCCAGCCGATCAGCACGGTGAGGATGATGGAGAACGGGGTGGTGTAGCCGCCCACCAGCATCGCGAACGCGTCCAGGAGCAGCACCACCCAGAGCACGACCCGCCAGCGTGGTCTGCGTGCCATCCCGACAGCCGTCATATAGGCGATGACGGGGGCGAGATAGCCGTGTACCGGATCGCTGAGCGCGTGCCCGGGCTGGGGCTGGGTCAGGGCGTCCTGGATGGTGCCCGGGGCGGAGCGGGCGACCCAGAGGTCGGTGGCCAGGGTGACGCCGTGGGCGAGCACCGCGGCGAGTACACCGTCCGCGATGCGCAGCCCGTCACGTTTGATGAGCCGCTCGATGGCGAAGGCGACGGGTACGAGCAGCACGGCGATGCTTGAGACCAGTCCGGCGAGCTTGATCAGAAGGTCGGGGGCCTGGTCGGTGCCCTTGGTGATGTCGTCCTCGAGCCCCGTGGTGGTGCCCTGGGCGAACGCGGCGATGGAGAAGAGCACGACGATCGCGAGCACTCCGACGAGCAGTCGCATGAGGTCGGCGGGACGGTGCACCCGGGCGGGCAGCAGCGGTTCGTCGCCCGAGACGCGGTCGGTCAGCTCGTCGCTCGCGGTGGAGAGCGTCGACCCGGTGAGGTCGCTCTTCCGGGCCTCCGGAGCGTCCGGTGAGGGGCCCGGGGTGGCCGGTTCCGTTCCCTGGGTATCCGATTCCGTTCCCGGGGCGTCCGAGGAATCCGGGCGGGACTCGGAATCAGAGGCGCCTGCCGCCTTCGGTGGCTGCACGCCCTGCTCCTTCGTCGCCTCTGATTGGTCTTCGTGTTCTCGTATCACCGGTCACCGCCCGCACGATGGTGGCACGGCCTGCGGACGGAGGGCGGCATCAGGGTGCATCGCAAGGGCGCGCGAAGCGCAAGATACGCCCCTTTGCGTGCACGCGCACGCGCTGTGACCGAGAGAACACGACCGTGGACGCACTGTCGGTGGCGTACGGCAGGATGTGCCGGATGAGCGAGAACCGGACGAGCGGCGGCGACGGGCCGGTGGGCCCGGCCCTGCCGGAATACGCGGAGCGGGTGCTCGATGTCGCCGACCTGATTCCCCCGGGCCGCGTCATGACGTACGGGGACGTCGCGGAGTGGCTCGGCGACGGTGGGCCGCGGCAGGTCGGCCGGGTCATGGCGCTGTACGGCTCCGCGGTGCCCTGGTGGCGGGTCGTACGGGCCGACGGGGCGCTGCTGCCGGGCCACGAGCTGCGGGCCCTGGACCACTACCGCGAGGAGGGCACCGCGCTTCGCGAGGCGTCGCGCCAAGCGGAGGGGCATCTTCCGCGCCTCGACATGAAGCGTGCGAGATGGGACGGCGGTGCGGCCGTCGGCGGCGGCGGTGGCGAGGAAGCTCACGGTGGCGAGGAAGCTCACATCTGACAGCTTCCGCCATCCGCCCGCCCCCAGGGCGGCCCCGGGTCCGCAGCGGGTGCGCGTCGGTTCCACGGCGTTCCGTGCTGTCCCGTCCCGCCGGACACGTGACGAGGGACGCAGCGGACTCGCTGCGTCCCGGGCCGTAGCTGGCGTAGCGTCGTTCAAGCGCGACACGCTCCGCTCTCATCGTCCGTACACGAAGCACCCGTACACGAAGCACCCGTACACGAAGCACCCGTACACCGAGCACATCCATCAGGACCGGCGACCCACGTGAGCTCCTCCTCTTCCACCCGGCACAGTCCGCACCGCCAGACCGGGCGGCGGACCCCGGGCGCGTACCGACTGGTGCGTACCCCGCCGGGCTCGGTGGGTCCTCCTCTCCTGGACGCAGGGCAGCGCGCCGTGGTTGACCACCGGGGCGGGCCGCTCCTGGTGCTCGCCGGACCCGGTACGGGCAAGACGACGACCCTCGTCGAAGCCGTCGCCGCGAAGGTGTCCGGGGGGACCGATCCGGCGCGCATCCTCGTCCTCACCTTCAGCCGCAAGGCCGCGGTGGAACTCCGCGACCGGATGGCGGCACGCCTCGGCGCCGCCCGGGGACCGCAGGCCACCACCTTCCACTCCTACTGCTACGCCCTGGTCCGTGCCCACCAGGACGCCGATCTGTTCGCCGACCCGCTGCGGCTGCTCTCGGGGCCGGAACAGGACGTGACCGTCCGAGAGCTGCTCGCCGGGCAGGTCGACCTGGAGCGGCAGGGCCACGCCCATGTCCGCTGGCCCGACGAACTGAGGGCCTGTCTGACCACGCGCGGTTTCGCCGACGAGGTCCGGGCGGTCCTGGCGCGCAGCCGCGAGCTGGGCCTCGGTCCGGACGCCCTCGGTGCCTTCGCCCGGCGGACGGGCCGCCCGGACTGGAGCGCGGCCGCCGGGTTCCTCGCCGAGTATCTGGACGTCCTGGACGCGCAGGGCGTCCTGGACTACGCGGAGCTGGTGCACCGGGCGGTCCTGCTCGCGGAACGCCCCGAGGTGTCGGACCTGCTCGCCGAGCGGTACGACGCGGTGTTCGTCGACGAGTACCAGGACACGGACCCGTCCCAGGTGCGGCTGCTGCGCGCGCTCACCGGGAACCGGGGGAGTCTGCCGGGGGCCGGCGGCGGCCGGACGCTGGTCGCGTTCGGCGACCCGGACCAGTCGATCTACACCTTCCGCGGCGCCGACGTGAACGGCATCCTCGACTTCCCGGACGTTTTTCCGCGCGCCGACGGAGCGCCCGCGCCCGTCGCCGTCCTCACCACCTCGCGCCGCTCCGGGGCAGGGCTGCTCGCAGCGACCCGGCTGCTCACCCGCCGTATGCCGCTCACCCGGCTGCCTTCGGACAAGGTGCGCGCCCACCGTGAGCTCACCGCTCCCCGGGAGGGCGGCCAGGTGGAGACGTACACCTATCCGACCGCGTCCGCGGAGCTGGCGAACATCGCGGACCTGCTGCGCCGGGCGCATCTGGAGGACGGGGTGCCGTGGAACGAGATGGCGGTGCTGGTACGGGCCGGAGGCCGCTCCATCCCTTCCGTACGCCGGGCCCTCACCTCTGCGGGCGTGCCTGTCGAGGTGGACGGCGACGACCTCGCCCTGCGCCACGAACCCGCGGTCGCGCCGCTCCTGACCGCGCTCCGCACGATCGCCACGGCCGCCCTGAACCGCGCGGCACCGGACACCGCGGAGCCCACGGCCGCCGCGGAGCCCACGGACAGCCAGGAGCCCCCAGGCACCGAGGACACCACGGCCGACGAGGACAGCGCGGCCACGTCCGACGCGCCGCCCTGGCTCGATACCGAGACCGCCCTCACTCTCCTCACCTCCCCCCTCGGCTCCATGGACACCGCCGACCTCCGCCGGCTCGGCCGCGCCCTGCGGGACGAGGAGAGGGCAGCGGGCAACCGCGTACCGCCGCCCTCCGGTGAACTGCTGGCCCAGGCGCTGGCCGAGCCCGAACGCCTGGTCGCGCACGACCCCAAGTACGCCCGTGGCGCCCAGCGCCTGGGTGCCCTCCTGCGCAAGGCGCGGGAACTCCTCGAAGGCGGCGGCACCGCCGAGGAAGCCCTCTGGGTGCTCTGGGACGGCACCCCGTGGCCTGGCCGGCTCGAACGGTCCGCCCTGCGCGGCGGCGCCGCCGGCCGCAACGCCGACCGGGACCTCGACGCCGTCTGCGCCCTGTTCGACACCGCCGCCCGCGCCGAGGAGCGCACCGGGGGTCGCGGCGCGCTCAACTTCCTGGAGGAGATCGACGCCCAGGACATCGCGGCCGACACCCTCTCCAAACGTGTGGTGCGCCCCGACTCCGTACGTCTGATGACGGCGCACCGGTCCAAGGGCCTGGAGTGGCGCCTCGTCGTCGTCACCGGTGTCCAGGAGGGCCTCTGGCCCGACCTGCGGCGCCGGGGTTCGCTCCTGGAAGCGGACCGGATCGGCCGTGACGGTCTCGCCGAACCCCTCACCCCGGGTGCGCTCCTCGCCGAGGAGCGCCGCCTCTTCTACGTCGCCGCGACCCGTGCCCGGGACCGTCTCGTCGTGACGGCGGTCAAGGCCCCGGCCGACGACGGCGACCAGCCGTCCCGCTTCCTCACCGAGCTGGGTGTCGATCCCCGGGACGTCACCGGGCGTCCCCGCCGACCCCTGGCCGTCGCCGCGCTGGTCGCCGAACTCCGGGCCACCACCGTCGACCCGGGCGCCTCCGACACCCTGCGCGAGGCCGCCGCCCACCGGCTCGCCCGTCTGGCCGCACTGACCGACGAGGAGGGCCAGCCGCTCGTCCCCTCGGCCCACCCGTACCGCTGGTGGGGCCTGGACGAACCGACCCGCTCCGCCGTCCCGCTGCGCGACCGGGACCACCCCGTGGCCCTGTCGGGCAGCGCGCTCGACCAACTGGCCAACACCTGCGCGCTCCAGTGGTTCCTGGGCCGCGAGGTGAAGGCCGACGCCCCCGCGACCGCCGCGCAGGGCTTCGGCAACGTCGTCCACGTCCTGGCGGACGAGGTCGCCTCCGGCCGTACCCCCGCAGACCTGGATGTCCTGATGGAGCGCCTGGACTCCGTCTGGAACGGGCTGGCCTTCGACGCCCCCTGGAAGTCCCGGCAGGAGAAGGACCACGCCCGCGCCGCACTCGAACGCTTCCTGCGCTGGCACGTCATGGACCGCACCGGCCGCACCCCCGTCGCCAGCGAGCACGACTTCGACGTGACGCTCGGAGCGGGGGAGTACGCGGTACGCATCCGGGGTTCGATGGACCGCGTCGAACAGGACACCGAGGGCCGGGCGTACGTCGTCGACTTCAAGACCGGCAAGGCATCGCCGACCAGGGACGAGGTGGCCGCCCACCCCCAGCTCGCCGTGTACCAGCTGGCCGTCAGGGAAGGCGCCGTCGACGAGGTCTTCGACGGCCGCCGGCCGGAATCCGGCGGCGCCGAACTCGTACAGCTGCGCCAGCCCGCCCCCAAGAAGGAGGGCGGCGAAGCCCTTCCCCGCGTGCAGGCCCAGGAACCCCTGGCCGGCGAGTGGGTCTCCGATCTGCTGGCGACGGCCGCCGGACGGGTCCTGGACGAGCGCTTCACCCCCTCGACCGGCCAGCACTGCACGCACTGCACGTTCCGCGCCTCGTGCAGTGCGCAGCCGGAGGGCCGCCAGGTCGTGGACTGAGCGCGGGCCGACGCGCTCGCCGCACGGTGTCAGTGGGTCCGGTTAGCCTCTCTGGAGTGTCCTCACATATCAGCGATCCCGAGGAGCTCAAGGAGCTGCTCGGGATTCCGTTCACCCCGGAGCAGACGGCCTGCATCACAGCGCCGCCGGCTCCGCAGGTGATCGTGGCCGGAGCCGGATCAGGGAAGACCACGGTGATGGCGGCGCGCGTCGTCTGGCTGGTGGGCACCGGGCAGGTCGCCCCCGAGCAGGTGCTCGGTCTCACCTTCACGAACAAGGCAGCGGGCGAGCTCGCCGAGCGGGTCCGCAAGGCACTGGTGGCCGCCGGAGTCACCGACCCGGACGTCATCGACCCGGACAACCCCCCGGGCGAACCGAGCATCTCGACGTACCACGCCTTCGCCGGCCGGCTGCTGACCGAGCACGGACTGCGCATCGGCCTCGAACCCACCACGCGCCTCCTCGCCGACGCCACCCGCTACCAGCTCGCCGCCCGCGTGCTGCGCGAGGCCCCGGGCCCATATCCGGCGCTGACCAGGTCGTTCCCCACCTTGGTCAGCGATCTGCTGGCCCTCGACTCCGAGCTCGCCGAACACCTCGTACGCCCCGAGCAGCTCGCGGAGTACGACACCGAGCTGCTCCGGACCCTCGAAACGGCAAAGCTCAGCAACGCCGAGCTGCGCAAGCTCCCCGAGACCGCCGAGGCCCGCCGGGAGCTGCTCGGCCTGACCACGCGCTACCGGGCGGCCAAGCGCAGCCGCGACCTCCTCGACTTCGGTGACCAGATCGCGCTCTCCGCCGAGCTGGCCCTCACCCGGCCCGAGGTCGGTGCCATCCTGCGCGAGGAGTTCCGCGTCGTCCTGCTCGACGAGTACCAGGACACATCCGTCGCTCAGCGGCTCCTCCTCTCGGCCCTGTTCGGCGGGCACGAGAAGGGTGCTGCGGGGCACGCCGTCACCGCCGTCGGCGACCCCTGCCAGGCGATCTACGGCTGGCGCGGAGCGTCCGTCGCCAACCTCGACGACTTCCCGGAGCACTTCCCGCACGCCGACGGCACCCCCGCCACCCGTTACTCGCTCAGCGAGAACCGGCGCAGCGGTGGCCGCCTCCTCCACCTGGCCAACGGTCTCGCCGACCCGCTGCGCGCCATGCACGAGGGCGTCGAAGCCCTGCGCCCCGCCCCAGGCGCCGAACACGACGGCACCGTCCGCTGCGCCCTGCTCCGCACCCACGCGGAGGAGATCGGCTGGCTCGCCGACTCGATCGCCCACCTCGTGGCGACGGACAGGGAACCCGGTGAGATCGCCGTCCTGTGCCGCACCGCCGGCGACTTCGCCGAGATCCAGGCCGCGCTGGTCGACCGAGACGTCCCCGTCGAGGTCGTCGGCCTTTCCGGACTGCTGCACCTTCCCGAGGTCGCCGACCTCGTCGCCGTCTGCGAAGTCCTCCAGGACCCGGGGGCCAACGCCTCCCTGGTCCGGCTGCTCACCGGACCGCGCTGGCGGATCGGCCCCCGTGACCTGGCACTCCTCGGCCGACGGGCCCGCCTCCTCGTGCACCGTGCGTCTCACGACGACGGGGACGCCGACCCCGACCGCCGGCTCGCCGAGGCCGTCGAAGGCACCGACCCCGCCGAGGTGATCTCCCTCGCCGACGCCCTCGACACCTTCCTCGAATCGGGGGGCGCCGAGGACGACCGCCTGCCGTTCTCCGCCGAGGCCCGCGTCCGCTTCGCCCGGCTCGCGGCCGAACTGCGCGAACTGCGCCGCTCCCTGGCCGACCCCCTCATGGACGTCCTGCACCGCGTCCTGTCCACCACCGGCCTCGAGGTCGAACTCTCCGCGTCGCCGCAGGCCCTGGCCGCCCGCCGCCGGGAGACCCTGAGCAATTTCCTGGACATAGCGGCGGGTTTCGCCTCGGTCGACGGCGAGGCCACCCTCCTGGCGTTCCTCGGATATCTGCGCACCGCCGCGCAGTACGAGAAAGGGCTCGACAACGCCCTGCCGGGCGGTGAGAACACCGTCAAGGTCCTCACGGCACACAAGTCCAAGGGCCTCGAATGGGACGTCGTCGCGGTGCCCGGGCTGGTCACCGGCCAGTTCCCGAGCGGCCGGTCGCGGGACTCGTGGACCTCCCAGTCCCATGTCCTGCCGCACGCGCTGCGCGGTGACACGGCCACGCTCCCCGTGGTGCACGCCTGGGACGCCAAGGGGCTCAAGGCGTTCAAGGAGGAGATGACGGAGCACCAGCGCACCGAGGAGCTCCGCCTCGGATACGTCACCTTCACCCGGCCGCGCTCGCTGCTGCTCGGCTCAGGCCACTGGTGGGGCCCTTCCCAGAAGAAGACGCGCGGTCCGTCCGACTTCCTGGACGCGCTGTACGAGCACTGCGCCGCCGGGTACGGCGAGATCGAGGTCTGGGCCGACGAACCGGCCGAGGACGAGGAGAACCCCGCACTCCGGGAGAGGGACGCCGACCAGGCGTGGCCGCTGCCGCTGGACGAGGCGTCGACGGCCCGCCGTCGCGCTGCCCGGGACACGGTGCTGGCCCACCTGGAAGCACTGGCCGCCGCGGGACCCGTACCGGACGTGCTCGACGCGTCAGGCCCTGCGGACACTCCGTACGACGCTCCCTACGACGCCCTGTACGACGACCCGTTCCCGGATGGCGATCCTTTCCCGGACGAGGCCGCGGACTGGGACACCCTCACCACCGAACCGCCCACAGCCCTCGCATCGGCGCCCCTCTCCGCACCGGGAGCCCCGCACGTCCCGACGGCCCGCGCGCCCGTGGACCCCGTGCGCACCCCCACTCCGGAGGAGACCCGCACCCTCGCCTCCTGGGACCGTGACCTCGAAGCCCTCGCCGGGGAGCTGCGCCGTGCCCGCGCCACCGTGCGCGACGTGGTCGTCCCCGCCTCGCTCTCGGCCACCCAACTGCTGCGCCTCGCCGAGGACCCGGACGGCTTCGCCCAGGAACTGGCCCGTCCCATGCCGCGTCCGCCCCAGCCCGCCGCCCGCAGGGGCACGCGCTTCCACGCCTGGGTGGAGTCCCGCTACGAGGAGCTCCCGCTGCCCATGCTCGGCCCCGACGAACTCCCCGGCGGCGAAGGCAGCGACGCGGAGATCGCCGACGAGCAGGATCTCGCCGAGCTCAAGGAGGCGTTCGAGCGCACGGAGTACGCCCGCCGCACCCCGTACCGCGTCGAGACGCCGTTCCAGATAAGCCTCGCGGGCCGTGTGATCCGGGGCCGGATCGACGCCGTCTACCGCACAGGCGACATGTACGAGATCGTCGACTGGAAGACCAGCCGCAACAGGACCGCCGACCCGCTCCAGCTCGCCGTCTACCGTCTTGCCTGGGCGGAGCTGCACGAGCTGCCGCTCGACTCGGTCACGGCCACCTTCCTCTACGTACGCAGCGGAGAGACCGTCCGCCCCACGAACCTGCCGTGCCGCGCGGACCTGGAGCGCATCCTCCTGGATGAGCCACCCCCGCAGGGCCGATAGGCTCAAGGCCATGAGCGACACCCCGGACAGCGCCGTCCGTATGTACATAGACACGCACCGCGCGGCCTTTCTCGAAGACCTTGCCGCCTGGCTGCGCATCCCCTCCGTCTCCGCACAGCCGGAGCACGACGGGGACGTACGGGCCAGTGCCGAGTGGCTGTCCGCCAAGCTCAAGGAGACCGGCTTCCCCGTCGCCGAGGTCTGGGAGACGCCCGGTGCCCCCGCCGTCTTCGCGGAGTGGCCGAGCGACGACCCGGACGCCCCGACCGTCCTCGTCTACGGGCACCACGACGTGCAGCCCGCGGCCCTCGAGGACGGCTGGCACACCGACCCGTTCGACCCGGTGATCCGCGACGGCCGGATGTACGGACGCGGTGCGGCCGACGACAAGGGCCAGGTGTTCTTCCACACCCTCGGCGTCCGGGCCCACCTCGCCGCCACCGGCCGCTCCACACCCGCCGTCCACCTCAAACTCCTCATCGAGGGCGAGGAGGAGTCCGGCTCCCCGAACTTCCGCGCTCTGGCCGAGCAGCACGCCGCACGCCTCGCGGCCGACGCGGTGATCGTCTCCGACACCGGTATGTGGGACGAGACGACCCCGACCGTCTGCACCGGAATGCGCGGCCTCGCCGAGTGCGAGCTCCAGCTGTACGGCCCCGGGCAGGACATCCACTCCGGATCGTTCGGGGGCGCGGTCCCCAACCCCGCGACCGCTGTCGCCCGCCTCGTGGCGGCGCTGCACGACGCGGACGGACGCGTCACGGTCCCCGGCTTCTACGACGGCGTGGCCGAACTCACCGACACCGAGCGGGCGCTCTTCGCCGAGCTGCCCTTCGACGAAACCACCTGGCTGCGTACCGCCAGGTCCGGGGCGGCGTCGGGCGAGGCGGGCTACTCGACCCTGGAGCGGATCTGGGCCCGTCCCACCGCCGAGGTCAACGGCATCGGCGGCGGCTACCAGGGTGCGGGCAGCAAGACGATCATTCCGTCCTCCGCCCTGGTGAAGCTCAGCTTCCGGCTGGTCGCGGGCCAGCACCCGGATCACATCGAGCAGTGCGTACGGACGTGGGCCGAGGCACAGATCCCGCCCGGCATCCGTCACCGCATCACGTTCTCGCCCGCCACCCGGCCCTGTCTGACGCCGCTGGACCACCCCGCTCTGCAAGCGGTGACCCGTGCCATGGGCCGGGCCTTCGGAAAGAAGATCCTCTTCACCCGCGAAGGGGGGTCGGGACCTGCCGCCGACCTGCAGGACGTGCTCGGCGCCCCCGTCCTCTTCCTGGGCATTTCCGTACCGTCCGACGGCTGGCACGCCCCCGACGAGAAGGTGGAGCTCGACCTCCTCCTCAAGGGCGTGGAGACCGCGGCCCATCTGTGGGGCGAGCTGGCCGCGGCCCTGCGCTGAGATCTCATGGCACCCGATCCACCCCGGGGGAGTAGGAAGCACCTGTGAGCACCTTTGACAACGAGACCACGGACCGACCCATCGGTCTCACCGCACCGAGCGGCATCGACCGCGCCGCCCACCACCGTCTCGACGAGGCATGGCTGGCGGCGGCCTGGAGCCATCCCACGACCAGGGTCTTCGTCGTCTCCGGCGGCCAGGTGCTGATCGACGACACCGCCGACGGCGGCACCGCGATCGTGATGACCCCGGCCTTCGAGGCACCGGTCACCGAGACCCACCGCTACTTCCTCGGTAGGGACGAGAAGGGCGTCAGCTACTTCGCGCTCCAGAAGGACTCCCTGCCCGGCCGCATGGACCAGTCGGCCCGCCCGGCGGGTCTGCGCGAGGCGGGTCTCCTGCTCGGCCCCCGCGACGCCGGACTGATGGCCCACGCCGTGGCTCTGGAGAACTGGCAGCGGCTGCACCGCTTCTGTTCGCGCTGCGGCGAGCGCACCGTCATCGCGGCCGCCGGTCACATCCGCCGGTGCCAGGCGTGCGGTGCCGAGCACTACCCGCGTACCGACCCCGCCGTGATCATGCTGGTCACCGACGACCAGGACCGGGCCCTGCTGGGCCGCCAGGTCCACTGGCCGGAAGGCCGCTTCTCGACGCTCGCGGGATTCGTCGAGCCGGGGGAGTCGATCGAGCAGTCCGTGGCGCGCGAGGTCTTCGAGGAGGCGGGCATCACGGTCGGCGAGGTCGAGTACCTCGCCAGCCAGCCCTGGCCCTTCCCGTCCAGTCTCATGCTCGGCTTCATGGCGCGCGCGACGACGTTCGACATCAACGTGGACGGCGAGGAGATCGAGGAGGCCCGCTGGTTCTCCCGCGAGGATCTGACGGCGGCCTTCGAGTCGGGTGAGGTCATGCCGCCGTTCGGCATCTCGATCGCGGCCCGGCTCATCGAGCTCTGGTACGGGAAGCCGCTCCCGAGGCCGCGCAGCACGGTCTGACGCCGCAGTCCCGCTGCACGCCGTCACCGGCCCCCGCCGCAGTCCCGCGGAACGAGTCGTACGGCTCACGGGCCCCTCTGTACGGCTGACCGGCGCAGCGAAAAGCCCCGCACCGGCGGGGCTCTTCGCTGCGGACGCGACAGCGCGTCAGACGCCGACCAGGCTGCCCCACGGGCAAGCCGGATCAAATCTCACCGATTCGTGCAGCAGTCCCAACCGTTACGGATGACTCGGAGACCCGACGACTCGGCGAAGAACCCCGACCCACGTACGCTCGCGGCTCATGACGCCACCCACGACGCATACCGAGTCGCTGCCGGATCGCCCGAACCTGCTGTGGGGCGTCTCCCTCGTCTCCCTCGCCTCGCTGAGCGTCTTCCTCATCACGTTGGCCCTGTGCTCGGTCAAGGCATACGTGATCAACGATGACCTACCCAACGCGTGCTACGACCTCCGCAGGCAGAGCTTCCCGCCGGAGGTGGCGTGCGCGTCCATAGACGGGACGATGACCGGCACGAACGCTGGGTGGGTTGTGGCTCTGTTCTTCGCCTCGCTCGTGGTGGCTGTGCTGTTCGCGTCCATGGCACTGGCGATAGTCATGACCGTTCGCAGGAAGTGATTCCCTGCCGCTGTCAGCTATCACGGGACACCGTCTGACAGGCGTAACGATGCCGGCCCCTGCCGACCAGGGGGGAAGCCGACAGGGCGTACGGGCCGCATTCCGTCCCCTGTACATAGCGCCGCCCCCTCCGGTGACCTTGACCAGAGGGGGCGCAGCGCTGGACGAGCATCAGACCGCGAGAGCCTGCTTCACCTGTGCGAGGCTCGGGTTCGTCATGACGTGGTGACCGCCACCGTTGGCGGGAACCACCAGAACCGTGGGGACCGTCTGGTTTCCGCCATTCGCCTTCTCGACGAACGCCGCGGAATCCGGGTCGTGCTCGATGTTGATCTCGTTGTAGGCGATGCCCTCGCGGTCCATCTGACCCTTGAGCCGACGGCAGTAGCCGCACCATGTGGTGCTGTACATCGTCACAGTGCCCGGCATGTCTCGCGCTCCTCTGTCTTATGCGTCTCGCTGTGAAGCTGGAGATTGTGCGTTCCCGCACGCTAAGGAACGTACGGGACCCCGTCACCCATTCCCGCCGTACCGCGGGAATCCGAGGCCCTCAGCGGGATCGGGGCTGCCCGCCGACGGTGGAGTCGTGCGGATCGGCGGAGCGCGGGCCGGGATTAGTACGACGGATCGTTCACCCCTGTGGACAACTTCCGCGCCCGCCCCCTGCGACCTGGCAGCATGGCGGGGTGACAGCAGCAACGCATTCCACCCTCTTCCCACAGGTCCCCGAGTCCCCGGACGCCGTGCTCGAAGGGCTCGACCCCGAGCAGCGCGAGGTCGCGACCGCTCTGAGCGGACCCGTGTGTGTGCTGGCCGGAGCCGGTACGGGCAAGACGCGCGCGATCACCCATCGCATCGCGTACGGGGTGCGCGCGGGGATACTCCAGCCGACGACCGTGCTGGCTGTCACCTTCACCAACCGCGCGGCCGGCGAGATGCGCGGTCGCCTCCGTCAGCTCGGAGCCACCGGTGTGCAGGCGCGGACCTTCCACTCCGCGGCCCTGCGCCAGCTCCAGTACTTCTGGCCGAAAGCAGTCGGTGGCGAGCTCCCGCGACTGGTCGAGCGCAAGGTCCAGCTGGTCGCCGAGGCCGCGGCCCGCTGCGGGATCAAGCTCGACCGCAACGAGCTGCGGGACGCCACGAGCGAGATCGAGTGGGCCAAGGTCACCCAGACCGTGCCCGGCGACTATCCCGCCGCGGTCGCCAAGACCCAGCGGGACGCCCCGCGCGATCCGGCCGAGCTCTCCCAGATCTACGCGATGTACGAGCAGCTGAAGCGTGACCGCTCCGTGATCGACTTCGAGGACGTGCTGCTCCTCACCGTCGGCATCCTCCAGGACCGGCACGACATCGCGGACCACGTCCGCAGCCAGTACCAGCACTTCGTGGTCGACGAGTACCAGGACGTCAGTCCCCTCCAGCAGCGCCTGCTGGACCTCTGGCTCGGCGACCGGGACACCCTGTGCGTCGTCGGCGACGCAAGCCAGACGATCTACTCCTTCACGGGAGCGACCCCCGACCATCTGCTGAACTTCCGCACCCGCCATCCGAACGCCACCATGGTCAAGCTGGTCCGGGACTACCGCTCCACGCCCCAGGTCGTCCACCTGGCCAACGGCCTGCTGAGCCAGGCCCGCGGCAAGGCCGCCGAGCACCGGCTCGAACTGGTCTCGCAGCGCGACAAGGGCCCCGCCCCCGCCTATACGGAGTACACGGACGAACCGGCGGAGGCGGAGGGCACCGCACGCCGTATCCGCGAGCTGATCGCCGCAGGTGTCCCGGCCGGCGAGATCGCCGTGCTCTACCGCGTCAACTCCCAGTCCGAGGTCTACGAACAGGCCCTTGCCGACGCGGGCGTTCCCTACCAGCTGCGGGGAGCGGAGCGCTTCTTCGAGCGCGCGGAGGTCCGGGAAGCGGGCATGGCCTTGCGCGGCGCCGCCCGCGCCGGGGGCAACGACTCCCTGCTCGACCAGGCCGAGGGGCTGCCCTCCGAGGTGCGGGCGGTGCTCTCCACCAAGGGCTGGACGAGCAGGCCGCCGGCCGGCTCCGGTGCGGTGCGGGATCGCTGGGAGTCGCTGGCCGCCCTGGTGCGGCTCGCCGAGGACTTCGAACGGGCCAAGCCCGGGGCGACCCTCTCCGACCTCGTGGCCGAGCTCGACGAGCGGGCTGCCGCCCAGCACGCGCCCACCGTCCAGGGAGTCACGCTGGCTTCTCTGCACTCGGCGAAGGGCCTGGAATGGGACGCCGTGTTCCTGGTCGGGCTGACCGAGGGCATGATGCCGATCACGTACGCCAAGACCGACGAACAGGTCGAGGAGGAGCGGCGTCTGCTCTACGTCGGCGTCACCCGGGCACGTCTCCACCTCACGCTGTCGTGGGCGCTCTCCCGTTCGCCCGGCGGCCGGGGCGGCCGGCGGGCCACACGCTTCCTGAACGGGCTGCGGCCCGGCTCGGTGGCGCTCGGCACCCGCGGCGGCACTGGAGGCGGCGGAGGCATCGACCGCGGTTCCGGTACGGGCGCGGGAGCGGGTGGCAGCGGTCCGGACGCGGCGGTCAGGCGCAAGCGCGGCGGCCCCGTGCGGTGCCGAGTCTGCGGCAGGACGCTCACCGAGGCCGGTGAGATGAAGCTGATGCGTTGCGAGGACTGCCCCTCCGACATGGACGAGGCGCTGTACGAGCGGCTGCGCGACTGGCGGGCCGGACAGGCGAAGGTGATCGGGCAGCCCGCGTTCTGCGTGTTCACGGACAAGACGCTGATGGCGATCGCCGAGGCCGTGCCGGCCACCGAGGGCGAACTCGTCACCATCGCCGGCGTCGGCAACCGGAAGCTGACCAGTTTCGGCGCCGATGTGCTGGCCATCTGCGCAGGTGAGGCCATGGGTGAAGAGGCCGGGGAGGGCGAGGGCGAGGCGTGAGAAAAACTCGTCGAAAAAATAGTTTGCGCCTGCCCCAGTCGTCACCATAGGTTCTTAACCACGGGAACAGCGACTTCTCTGAAGCCCTGATTCCGTGCTGTACTTATCCGAATACGCAGGACCGGCCCCGGCCGGTCCCCCCTAGACGCCGAGAGGAGGCGATTCCTGTGATCAGCATCATCAGCACCAGCAAAGTGACCGATCTCTCGGTCGTCTCCGCCTACTCGCTCGGCCTCGCCTGCTCTTCGGAATCCCTGCTTCGTGGCACCGGTCTGTCCGGCATCTCCGCCGCCCGTCCGCTGTCTCCGGCCGCTCTGCTGCCCGTGATGCGGGAGCGCAATGAGCGACCGATCGAGGCACCGGCAGCAGCAGTAGCGAAGGGACAGGCCCCGGCCTATGCCTTTGCGGCCGTCGGTGCCGGAGCCAAGAAGCAGACCACGCAGCACCAGACGACTCAGCACCACACGATGTGGGCCTTCCGTGGGCCTGAACCCTGGAGCGATCCAGCCTGATCCACCATCAGGCCGGCGCCTTCAGGGCCGCGGAACCCCACTCGGGATCCGCGGCCCTTTTGTTTTGTCCGAACGGGATGAGACGTGACGAAGGAGCCTCGGGACAAGCAGCACCTGGTACCCAGCCGCCAACCGGCCAACAGGCCGGCACGACAAGACGAGGACACCACCCACCGTGCAAACCGAAACGCACGCCCCGTCCGTACCGCCTTCCGACACGATCTCCCCGCCCGGCCTCACGGAGGACTCCCCCTTGATCCCCCTCACCGCGCTCACCGCGCTCGACGACGCCATCGAGAACCTCGGTGTGCCCGTCCCCTGCCGTTCGTACGACCCCGAGGTCTTCTTCGCCGAGTCGCCCGCTGATGTCGAGTACGCCAAGTCCCTCTGCCGCACCTGCCCGCTCGTCGAGGCATGCCTCGCCGGCGCCAAGGAGCGGCGCGAGCCGTGGGGCGTCTGGGGCGGCGAGCTCTTCGTCCAGGGCGTCGTCGTCGCCCGCAAGCGGCCGCGTGGCCGCCCGCGCAAGAACCCGGTCGCGGCGTGAACGCCGGCCTGGGGGTCCCCGCCCCCGCACGGCTGAAGCGCATCGGAACCATCGACCGTCCCCACACCCATGACCCCCGGAATCAGGCACCAATGACCTCCCCCACGAATGAGCCCATCGGCTCCGCAACCCCGAACGTCACCATCACCGGCGCGAACGACTCGCGTCAGAACAGGACCCGCGAGATGCAACTCATCCCAGAAGCCATGGCTCGTGCGCATATGCGCGACCGCCTGAGGGAGGCCGAGGCGGACCGACAGTCCGTGCGCCTCGTCGCCGCCCGGCGGATGCACCGCCGTGCGGAGCGCGCCTCGATGCGTGCCCGCCGTGCGCTGGCCATGGCGGTCATGCACTAGGCATGCCCCAGGGGACTCCGCAGGAGCCCCCTGGGGCCGAGCCCCGAAGCAGGCTGCCCGGGCAACCGCTCTGCCCGGTGACCAGCCACCCCTTCGCGGGGCCGGTCCGAACAGGCCGGCCCCGCGGTGCGTTGAGCCGCGCCGCACAGCCACCGCGGCGTTATCGTCACCAGGTGGACGAGGAGAACCAGCCCGGACAGCCGGGCCCCGAAGGTGTGGTGTGCGCCCATTGCGGAACCGCTGCCCATGGCGGGACCGCACCGCCGACCTGGAGCTGCTCCGTGGAGAACGGCGGACGCCACTACCTCTGCGAAGACTGCGCTCGCATTCACATCAGAGCGATCGAAAGCCGTCTCGACTCCGCCTGGTGGTGACGGCGGCCGACTCCTGATGCGGATCTCGACATTTCCTCGGTTTCGCTCTCCGCTCCTCACTCAGTTGCTGTGTCAACGGACACGGCAGGGTCTACGGAGGCAGGCGGGAGGCAGCGGTGATGGCGGTGCGCCAGCCTGGGCGACTGATGACTGCGAGTCCGAGGCCGCGGTGGACAACCGCGGTCGCGGGACGCTCTCCGAGGGTGCGGCTACGCGGCGCCCGCCGCTGCAAGCGCCGCGACAGGCAGGAGCAGAATCCACTGCGGCAGGCGGAGCAGTGGTCGGGGCCAGCCGACGGACAGGGTGACGACCAGGAAGGCTGCCGCGTACGCGATGAAGTGTGCGGCCACGAACCATGCCACCAGGCCGGTCTCCGGCGTACCGTCCGTCAGGGAATGGTAGAGCAGAGCGAGTCCGGAGAGCACCAGGTCGATGCTCACCATGTGCCACACGGCGTGCAGGACACGCTTGGGTTCGTCCGCGAGCCCGCAGGACAGCAGCGGACGCACGACATCGCGGTGCCCGCCGACGATGTGCACTGCGGCCACGCCGAGCGCGGTGATTCCTGCCGCGAGGAGCCAGCCGTTCATCGGACCTCGATTCCTTTGGCCACGACAGTGGCCAGCAGTGCGGCCAGTTGCGGGGCAGGGTGCTCCCCGACCAGTCCTACGTGGAAGAACACGGCTCCCGCCAGCGTGTCCAGGACCAGGTCCACGGGAGTTTCGGCCGCCATCTCCCCCCGCACCAGAGCGCGTTCGAAGACGATCAGCAGCCGTTCCTTCGACGGGGCCAGGAAGTCGCCGCGGATGCGCGCCTTCAGTTCCGGATCGGCGGCGAAGTCAGCGAGCAGCCCCGGGAGTGCCGCCGCGGCGGCAGGCGCGTGGAACTCGTTGACCAGGCCCTGCAGCAGTACGGTCAGATCCCCGGCCAGAGTTCCGGTGTCCGGGGCCGGAGCATCATCGGTGGTCGTGAAGACTGCCTCGAAGACCAACTCCGGCTTGCCGGGCCACCGCCGGTAGATCGTGTCCTTGCCGACACCGGCCCGCGCGGCCACCGCCCCGATCGATGTTGCGGCATAGCCGACCTCGACCACCAGCTCTGCCGCCGCGTCGATGATCGCCTTGTGCGATCGGGGATCCCTGGGACGCCCTCTGGAGGGCGGAAAGGAGCTCATGACAGTTACCTTACGGGTCGACCCGAAAGGTAAACAAGAGGCCGGCCTGCACTTCAAACCGGAGCCGGCGGCGCCTCTTCAGGCCGCCGGCTAGCTGAGAAGCGGGCCGAAGAACTCCTGGCGGCCCGCGACCAGGATGTGGGCAGACACGCGGGAACACGACAATCGCCGCCGGAATCCGCCACGTTCGGACAAGACTCCGAACACACCCCGCAAACGCCGAGAACCCGCCCAGCCTCCGGCTGAACGGGATCTCGTGACGCTTCTCGAGAGCTACTCGGGAAATGTCGAAAGTCACGGTGGGTGGGAATCAAAGTGAGCAACTGTGGCCACCACCTGAAGCGGCGGGCGGGGGAGAATCAGGGAGCCTCATCACCCCCGCCGGCCGCCGCTGCTACGCCTCGGCGGCGACACCCTCCTGCTCGTCCTCGGCCAGGAATCCCGGGAGCCACGCCTCGAGTTCGTCCCTGAGGCGCACGGTCGCACCCAGCTGGCACAGCACCCCGATCGTGCTCAGGGTCACACGGTGTATCAGCAGATAGGACGGCGGCAGGTTCAGCTGCTTGCCCAGCTGATGGGCGGGGGAGCGCGGATCCGCTATGCGGGCCGCCTGGATGCGCAACCAGCCCCGGGTGAAGGTGAACTCGTCCACCTCCGCCGGCTCGATGATCGGCAACAGGTAGTCGAGGACCGCGTCAGGCGTGAGCTCGATCGAGTCCTTGACGAAGCCGGCTTCGCGCAGCAGCTCGTAGACCGCCTCGGCATCGCCCTCCAGCGTCATCCGCAGCGAGTCGCCGATGGTCTGCGGCAGTCCCCCCGGCAGCCGGTCCACCGTGCCGAAGTCCAGCACCCCGAGCCGCCACTGCCCGGGGTCGCCTTCCAGCCCGCCCTCCACCGATCCGTCCCCGTCATCGCTCCCGGCGGCCGGGAGGAGCCGGAAGTTGCCCGGATGCGGATCGGCGTGCAGCAGACCCGTTCGCGCCGGACCCGAGAAGAGGAAGCGCGCCAGCAGCTGACCGGCCCGGTCCCGCTGTTCCACCGTGCCCTCGGCGATCACGTCGGCGAGCGGGATGCCGTCGATCCACTCCGACACCAGGACCTGCTCGGACTGGTGGACCACTCCCGGGACGACCACGTCGGGATCATCCTCGAACTCCGCCGCGTGCTGTCGCTGGGACTCCGCCTCAAGCGCGTAATCCAGCTCTTCCTCGACCCGCTCGCGCATCTCCTTGATGAGCGGCTTCACATCCATGCCCGGGACCAGCGGGCCGAACAGCCGGGCGAACCGGCTCAACTGGGTCAGATCCGAGAGCAGTGCCTCACCCGCGCCCGGGTACTGCACCTTCACCGCGACGTCACGCCCGTCGTGCCACACCGCCCGGTGCACCTGCCCGATG
This sequence comes from Streptomyces finlayi, assembly GCF_014216315.1. Lineage (NCBI taxonomy): Bacteria > Bacillati > Actinomycetota > Actinomycetes > Kitasatosporales > Streptomycetaceae > Streptomyces > Streptomyces finlayi. The sequence goes on along the minus strand of NZ_CP045702.1, from coordinate 2,453,357 downwards.
GACGCGGCGGCCGACGGCTTGTCCTCGAAGGAGAGGAAAAGATCCCGCCAGTCCTCGCCGAGCCGCTCCTCCAGTACCGAGTGCACCGTGCGCGCGGGCATGGGCGGCGCCGCTTCCTGCAGCTTGGTGAGCGCGGCCCGGTAGGGCCCCGCGACTTCCTCGGGCAGCGCCGACTCGAAGACGGACAACGCCTGCCCGAGCTTCATGGCACCGCCCTTCAACTCTCCGAGGACACGGAAGAGCTGATCGGCGGTTCGCTGCTGCACCTCGCGGGCCACCAGCTCCGCGGACTTCCCGCCGATCCGCTTACCCAGCCCCCATGTGGCACGGCCCGCGAAGCCGAGCGGTAGCGCGGCCAGCTTGGCGGTGCGGGTGACCGCCTTCCGGGGAAGATCAGACATGTGCCCCTCCAGTTCCCAGACCGTGCCGCGTAGGTCTTCGGCGTTGCCGTCGACGGCGGTCACCCGGCCATTGTGTCCTGTGCGGTACCCGCTGCGGAGGTGAGCTCCCCCTCAGTGTGCCCGGCCGCACCGCAGGAACAGTCGGGATGCGGCCCGAGCTGCTCCGACCGCCAGTCCAGCAGAGGCAACGCGGCTTCCCACCGGGCGCCCGTACTGGCAGGCAATTCCCCGTCGAGGAACGACAGCGCGTGGGCTGCCGCAAGCCCCGCCACCGCTGTCGCCAGGCCGACATCGCAGGCGGGAACGGCGTTCCGGCGCCCTGAGCGCCACTGCGCCAGCATGCGGGGCCACTGCGGATCACGGTCGGCGCGGTGAAGGGCCAGGCAGCCCGCGCATCCTGTGCCGCCCGGCAGTACCAGCGGCCCGACCACGCCAGTGGCTTCGATCACACCCGCGTAGAGATGCGGAGTACCCGAACTGATCCAGGGTGCGGCCGTGGCGGGATCGGGGGCGTACACCGAAAGTCCGTCCCGGGGGGCGGCCACGATGAGGGACAGTCCCGGTTCGGCCCCGGCCGACGCGCCGGCGGGCCCCGTGGCCCGGGGAATCCCGCCCACGGAGGACCGGCGGACGAGTTGGCGGGCCGCCGCGTCCCTCCGCTCCCCGACCGCCGAAGCCGGAAGTCCGCCGGGAGCGACGTCCCCTGGTTCGGTCCGGCCGCCGTCCAGCACCTCGACCCTGCCCACTCCGGCCCCGGACAGCACCCCGGCGATCACGGCGCCCACCCGGCCCGCGCCCCTCACCTGTACGCGCATGGCCCGGCGGGCGGCGAGCCGTCTCAGCCCGCTGCCGGGCTCCCGGTGCACGACGGAGAGTGACGCGAGGTCAGGTCGCTGGCGCTCCAGGGCATCGGCCCGGTCGCGTAACGCGTCGGCTTCCGGACCGCCTCCCCGGGGATCGTCCAGCAGTCCGGCCTCCGTCAGGCGCTCGACCAGCACGTCCACATGACGGTCCGACAGATCGAGTGACCGGCCTTCCTCGCGAAGGAGCGGCAGGCCACGCGTGCCGTCGAGCAGTTCCAGAAAGCTCCCTGTGGCGATATCCATGGGTCCGAGCGTCACCGCATGGGCCGGTGTGACTCCGAATTGGACGGTGTTGCGTCCGCGCCATGCGCGGCGCAGTGCGGGCTTGAGCATCGGATGCATGACTTCTCCCCGGTCGCGTGAAGATCCTTTGCCAGAATGCGGCGGCGGAGCGAAGTCCGCGAAAAGTTGTCCACAGGCAGGGGGTGTTAGTCGTTCAAATGGTGCACGCGACGGACCGGATCTACGCCGGACCGTTCCGGAGTCGGGACTTCCGCCACTGACAGCGGGTAACGTCGGAGCGTGCCTGCCGAACCCTCTCCCGGCTTCGCCGGGGGCATCCCCGTGCGCAGCGCCGGAAGTGATCAGGGCAGCGTGGCCGCCCGTCAGCCCCGCGCTTCGGCGACGAGCGCGGTCGAGGTCCGCAGGAGTGCCCGGCGTAACAGAACGGTGTCCGCCTACCGGGAGGGCGACCGCACCATCGTGCTGATCCCCGCCCGGATGTCGGAGGCGGAGGAACAACGCTGGGTGGGTGTGATGCTCGACAAGCTCGCCGCGCAGGAGAGCAAGCGTGTCATCGGCGACAGTGAGCTGGCCGAGCGCGCCGAGCGGTTGTCCACCCAGTACTTCCAGGGCCGGGCGAGGCCCGCCTCCGTCCGGTGGGTGACCAACCAGAACACCCGATGGGGCTCCTGCACCCCGGCCGAGGGCTCCATCCGCCTGTCGCACCGGCTGCAGGGCATGCCGGAGTACGTCGTCGACTACGTGCTCGTCCACGAGCTGGCCCATCTCCTGGTCCCCGGTCACGGTCCGCGTTTCTGGCGGCTGCTGGAGGCGTACCCCCGCACCGAACGGGCCAGGGGCTATCTCGAAGGTGTCGTGGCGGCGGACCGCCTTCCGCACCTGCCCGCCGCACGCGAAGAGTGACGTTCGGTGATTCTGTACCGGGTGTGTACCGACTCGGCCCGGCAGCGCCGTTTGCGGTTAGCCTGACGCGACGCATTTACATTCGGGATGGGGGACGGTCGTTACGCATGGCCAGGGAATTCCAACGCGGCCACAAGGCCAAGATCAGTGACCTCACTCCAGGGACGGATCTGTACGTAGGCGTGCAGATCACCGGACCCGGACTGACCTTCGACATCAGCTGCTTCGGCCTCGACGCCAATGAGCAGCTCTCCGACGACCGGTATTTCATCTTCTTCAACCAGCCGAAGTCGCCCGAGGAGTCCATTCAGCTGCTGGGTGCCCAGTCCGGCGACACCGAGTCGTTCCGCGTCACGCTCGACCGCGTTCCGGCGAGCATCCACAAGCTGTCGTTCACGGCGACTCTCGACGGTGCGGGACAGATGTCGCAGGTCGGGCCCGGATACATCCGGATCGTGGCGGGCGGCGAAGAGGTGGTGAAGTACGCCTTCACCGGGTCGGAGTTCACCACCGAGCGCGCCGTGATGCTGGGCGACTTCTACCTCAAGGACGTCTGGCGTTTCGCCGCCGTCGGGCAGGGTTTCGACGGTGGCCTGGACGCGCTCCTGAAGAACTTCGGCGGCGAGGTCGCGGAGGAAGCTCCGGCCGCCCCGCAGCCGCAGGCCGCCGCGCCGTCGTTCGCCCAGCCCGCGCAGGCGACCGAACCCCCGGCCTTCGGAGCTCCGGTTCCGCAGGCACCTCAGCCGGCCCCGGCCTTCGGAGCCCCTGCCGCGGCACCCGCGCCGCCGCAGCAGCCGATGCATTCGGCGCCGACCATGGCAGCCCCGGTGGCACCGCATGCCCCGTCCCCGTACGGGCAGCCACAGGCGCCGCAGCAGCCGCAGTTCGGCCAGGTTCCCGGGCAGGGCGCACCGCCCGCCGCCCCCTACGGGCAGCAGCCTCCCGCCCCGTTCGGCCAGCAGGCGCCTCCGGCCTTCGGCCAGCAGCCTCCCGGTATGCCGCAGGGCATTCCCCAGGGTGTCCCGCAGGGCGGTGCCGGTCTGCACGCGGCTCTCCAGCTCTACAAGGAGGCGCCGACAGGCCAGCGCTGGACTTCGCAGAACCAGCAGCTCATGAGGGTCGATCTCACCATGGGCGGCAACCCGGTGCTGGCCCGCCAGGGCAGCATGGTCATGTACCAGGGCAAGGTCGACTTCGGTTACAAGAGCGCGGGTTTCGCGGGCCGTGTGGTCGGTAACGCCACCGGTCAGGAAATGCAGCTGATGCGCTGTACGGGCCGAGGGCAGGTCTTCCTCGCCGAAGAGGGCGCGCATCTGCATCCGATCGAGCTCCAGGGCGACGGCATCTGCGTCTCCGCCGAGAGCGTTCTCGCCTTCGATGAGTCGCTCCAGTACGAAGTCCGCAGGATCGAGGGCCACGGCATCCCCGGCGGCGCCCTGTTCACCATGCTGTTCCAGGGAACCGGCACCGTGGTCGTGAAGACCCACGGTGTCCCTGTCGTCCTGCCGGTCACCCCGACCACGTTCGCCGACTGCAACGCCGTCGTGGCATGGTCGGCGGCCTCCCAGGTGATCCTTTCCAGCCAGGTCAGGCTGCGCCGCAACGCGTATCCGGGACACAGCGGAGAGACCGTGAACCTCCAGTTCCGGGGAGCGCCCGGGAACTTCATCGTCGTCCAGCCCTACGAGGTGTGAGGGAGCCCGTCATGAACCAGCAACTCGCGGGCTTCGCCCCGACCCCCGTAACCGCCCGGATGGAGAATCACGGCAGCACGATGCTCAAGGTCGCCATGGCCACGGGCCAGGACCTGTACGCCCGCACCGGTTCGATGGTGGCGTACGAGGGCTTCATCCAGTACGAACCCAACCCGCCCGCCGCCCGGCAGGCCGCCTCCCAGTGGATCACCGGCGAGGGCGCACCTGTCATGAAGTGCTCGGGTGACGGGCTGCTCTACCTCGCCGACTACGGTGCCGATGTGATCGTGATCAACCTCAACAACGACTCCCTCTCGGTCAACGGCACCAATCTCCTGGCCTTCGACGCCCATCTCGCATGGGGCGTCGAGAAGGTCAAGGGGCTCGCCAAGTTCGCCGGCCAGGGCTTGTGGAACGTCGGCATCCAGGGCACCGGGTGGGTGGCCATCACCTCCCGCGGTACCCCGATCGTCGTCGACTGCGGCCGGGGCGAGGACGAGACGTACGTCGACCCGGACGCCCTGGTCGCGTGGTCCCCGAACCTCAAGGTGAAGGGCAAGCGCAGCTTCAAGGCCTCCTCGCTCATCGGGCGCGGCAGCGGAGAGGCCTACCAGATGGCCTTCTCCGGTGAGGGCATCGTCGTCGTCCAGCCGAGCGAGGACAGTACCGACCGCCTGCGGATCCGGAACTGAGGGGGAGGAGAGACACACCATGCAGAGTCCGCTTTTCGCTCATACCGAGCAGCAGTCCCAGGACCGGTACGCCATCCAGAACCCGCAGCTCCTGCGGGTCTCGCTGACCGGCCACGACGACATCCTCGCCCGCAAGGGGGCCATGGTCGCGTACCAGGGGCTGATGGAGTTCGACGGCGAGTATCGCTCCCAGGGCCAGCGCCGCGCCCGTGCCAACACGGGTGAAGGTCTCGACCTGATGCGCTGCACCGGGCAGGGCACCGTCTATCTGGCCAACCTCGCCCAGTACATCCACGTCGTGGACGTCGGTCAGGAGGGCATGACGGTGGACAGTTCCTATGTCCTCGCCCTCGACTCCGCGCTGCACACCGAGGTCATCGCGGTGGACAGCCAGTACGGCATCTCGGGCACCGGGAAGTACCAGCTCAACATCACCGGCACCGGCAAGGTCGCGCTGATGACCTCCGGCCTGCCGCTGATGATGCAGGTGACGCCGGACAAGTACGTGAACGTCGACGCCGACGCGATCGTGGCCTGGTCCAGCTCGCTGCGCGTGCAGATGCAGGCCCAGACGCACTCCTCCGGGGTCAGGCGGCGGCGCGGCAACACCGGCGAAGGCTGGGAGCTCAGCTTCCTCGGACAGGGTTTCGCCCTCGTCCAGCCGAGTGAGGTCATGCCCCCGCAGCACGCCGAGGTCGGGCAGGGCGCCCGCGCCCAGTTCGGCGTCGGTCAGCAGGGTGCGCACGCGCAGAACCAGAACAACGCCTGGAACTGAACGCGGCACAGCGGTACGGCGTAAGGGGCGGCCTCACAAGAGGCCGCCCCTTACGCCGTACCGGCCAGCACAAGTCGGCCGGCGATCTGTCCGCTACGCGCGCTGTTCCAGCGCGGCGAGAGTGCCTTCCAGCAGCCGTACGACCGAGGCGTCGGCCACGGCAGGGACCTCGTCGTACGCATACCACCTCAGGTCCAGCGATTCGTCGCTGATCCGCTCGGTGGACCCGTCCGGCGCGAGCGCCGCGTACTGCACGTCGAGGTGCCAGTGGCAGGGCGCCGGAATCGGGTGCCGGTCCAGCCGGACCGGTCCGCCGGGCAGTAGCGTCAGGCCCTCGATCCCGGATTCCTCCGTCGCCTCACGGAGGGCGGCGGCGGCCAGGGCGGCGTCCTGCGGCTCACAGTGCCCGCCCATCTGGAGCCACATCCGCAGCTTCCTGTGCAGGGTCAGCAGCACCCTGCCGCGCTCGGCGTCGATCACCAGGGCGCTGGCGGTGAGGTGCCCGGCCCCGCATACCTTCCACAGGCCGTCCGGGTGCTGTGCCAGATGGTCCAGGTAGACCTGGCGCAGGTCGTCCTGCGCCAGGTCGTCCGCCGGGGTGTAGCCCTTCAGTACGAGGACCGCGTCATCGTGCAGGCTCACTGGTCGGAGTCGTCCTTGCTGCCCTTGTCACCCTCGCCTTGGCCGTCGGGGCCCGGAGCTTCGGTGCCCGGAGCTTCGGTGCCGTCCGCCTCGGAGGCGGGCTTCCGAGGCCCGTTGGCGGCCTCGCCGAGCATCTTGTCCAGCTCGGAGAAGTCCAGCTGCTCGTGGTGGACGAAGCCGTCCGGATCGTCCAGGTCACGGGCCGTAGGCAGCATGTCCGGGTGCTCCCACAGAGCGTCACGGCCGTCGACACCCCGCGCGTCCGTGAGCGAGGCCCACAGCCGGGAGGCATCGCGCAGCCGGCGCGGACGGAGCTGGAGCCCGATCAGTGTGGCGAACGTCTGCTCCGCTGGACCCCCGGACGCCCGGCGCCTGCGCAGGGTCTCGCGCAGTGCGTCCGCCGAGGTCAGCCGTGACTTGGCGGCCTCGTGGACCACGGCGTCGACCCAGCCCTCGACCAGTGCGAGCGCCGTCTCCAGGCGGGCCAGCGACGCCTTCTGCTCCGGGGTGTCCTCCGGCTGGAACATTCCCTGCTGGAGGGCGTCCTGCAGCTGCTCGGGCTGTGTCGGGTCGAACTGGCCGACCACGTCCTCCAGCTTGCTCGTGTCGACCTTGATGCCGCGCGCGTACGCCTCGACCGCACCGAAGAGGTGCGAGCGCAGCCACGGCACATGGGCGAAGAGCCGCTGGTGGGCGGCCTCACGCAGCGCCAGGTAGAGCCGCACCTCGTCCTGGGACACGCCCAGGTCCTTGCCGAACTGCTCGACGTTCAACGGAAGGAGCGCGGCCTTGCCGGCCGGGCCCAGTGGCAGCCCGATGTCCGTGGAACCGACCACCTCGCCGGCGAGGACACCGACGGCCTGCCCGATCTGCTGGCCGAACATGGCGCCGCCCATCGACCGCATCATGCCGATCAGCGGGCCGGCCATGGCCTGCATCTCCTCGGGCAGGACATCGCCCATCGCCAGGCCGACACGCTCGGCCACCGGGTCGACGAGCTGCTGCCAGGCGGGGAGGGACGCCTCGACCCACTCCGCGCGACTCCAGGCCACGGTCGACACCGAGCCTGAGGGGAGCGACGTCACGCCGTCCAGCCACAGGTCCGCCAGCCGCAGCGCCTCATCGACAGCCGTCCGCTCCGCCGGACCCACGCTCGCGTCCTTGGTGCCGTCCGGTGTGCCCTGGGAGACCGTCTGGCGGGCGATCTGCTTGGCCATGTCCCAGTTCACGGGACCGCCCTCGTAGCTGAGCATCTGGCCGAGCTGCTGGAAGGCGGCCCCCAGGTCGTTCGGGTTCATCGAACCGAACATGGCTGCGAACGGATTGTCACCGCCCGCCCCGGGACCGAAGCCGAACGGATTGCCCGGACCGCCCGGACCCTGGCCACCTCCGGTGGGGTCCTTCTTCTTGCCCTCGTCGCCGTTCTCCGGCTCCTCCGGCGGAAGGCCGAATCCGAATGGGGTGTCACTCACGGGTTTCCTCGGCTCGTAGGGCCGCCGGCTCGAACCGACGGCGACTGCCCGACATCACCATCCAGCGTAGACACCGAGCCCGCTGAGGGCCTCAGTGCTCCGCCGGCTCCCGGCCTGCGGCAGGATGGACGCCACCTGGTACGTACGCGTCGTTCGGGTACGTACTGAAGACAACCGCTGGAGACGCCCGGTGAGTTCCCCAGATCCGCAGGTTCGCGCAGCGCGAAACCTGGCCGACCCCTCGTCCGAGAGCAAGCCCGAGAAGAAGCGCTCCAAGAGCAGGGGCCCCGTCGTCGCGGTCACCGGTGCCGCGAGCGGCATCGGTGAACTTCTCACCGCCCATCTCGTCGCATCCGACGAGATCAAGAAGGTCATCGCCATCGACGAACGCCGGGGTGACGTCTCTGACGCGACCTGGCACATCCTGGACGTACGCGACCCCGCCATCGCGGAGAAGCTCCGCGGTGCGGACGTCGTGGTGCACCTGGCGCTCGATCTCGACCTGGAGACCGATCCCGCCGCCCGTACGGCGTACAACGTGCGCGGTACCCAGACGGTGCTGACCGCCGCCGCCGCGGTAGGCGTCCACCGGGTCGTGCTGTGCACATCGGCGATGGTCTACGGCGCCCTTCCCGACAACGACGTACCGCTTTCCGAGGACGCCGAGCTGCGCGCCACGGCGGAGGCGACCGGAGTCGGGGACCTGCTGGAGATCGAACGGCTGGGCCGCCGTGCGCCGCGCGCCCACCCCGGACTCAACGTCACCGTCGTGCGGCCCACCGTCCTGGTCGGCGGCACGGACACGGCGCTGACCCGCTACTTCGAGTCGCCGAGGCTCCTGGTCGTCGCGGGATCACGCCCCACCTGGCAGTTCTGCCACGTGGAGGACCTGGTGACGGCTCTGGAGTACGCCGCCCTGGAGAAGATCGACGGAGAGTTCGCCGTCGGCTGCGACGGGTGGCTGGAGCAGCAGGAGGTCGAGGAGATCAGCGGCGTACGGCGCATGGAACTCCCCTCGGCCGTCGCGCTCGGCGCGGCGGCGCGGCTGCACCGGATCGGTCTCACCCCCTCCCCGGCGGGCGACCTCGCGTACACGATGCACCCCTGGGTGGTCAGCGTGAGCCGGCTGCACGACATCGGGTGGCGGCCCAAGTGGACGAACGAGGAGGTCCTCGGAGCACTCCTCGAAGAGGTGGAGGGCCGCCACACCCTGGCCGGACGGCGGCTCGGCCGCAAGGACGCCACCGCTGCCGGTGCCGCCGGCGCGACCGTCGCGCTGCTCGGCACCGCGGCCCTGGTCCGGCGCGCCCGTAAGGCGCGTCGGCGTATCTAGGGCTTCCCCGCACCGGATGGGAGCGGCCCTCGCCCGTCAGGCGTCTGTAGGAGGCTCCAAGGCGGTTGGCGGGCAGCCGGTGGGAAACGCTGTTCCGCGATGTCGGTGCCGTGCGGCACGATGGACCCCATGGCACGCACCCATGACCACCCCGGTGAGCAGGCCGCTCACGACCCCATCCGGCTGCTGGAGATCCGCGACACGCCGCTCTCCGTCGACGAGATCTTCCGAGCCGTGGGGGACGACGCGGCGGGCGGCATCGCGCTCTTCGTCGGCACCGTGCGCAATCACGACGACGGGCAGGACGTCGGAGCGCTCGGCTACTCCTGCCACCCCTCGGCGCAGGACGAGATGCGGAAGGTGGCCGAGAAGGTCGTCGCCGAGTTCCCCGTCCGCGCGCTGGCCGCCGTCCACCGTGTGGGTGAACTGGCGGTAGGCGATCTGGCGGTGGTCGTCGCCGTCTCCTGTGCCCACCGGGGAGAGGCGTTCGATGCCTGCCGGAAGCTGATCGACGACCTGAAACACGAGGTTCCGATCTGGAAGCACCAGCGTTTCTCGGACGGCACCGAGGAATGGGTGGGTGCCTGCTGAGCGCAAACCCTCCCGGGGAGGATCAGCCCCGATTTGCGTAACCGCCCCCCTGCCATGAGCGTTGGTTTTCCGGATCGTTAATCTGCTGATCGGTCACTTGCGGTCACTCGTGGGGTAGGGAGGTCGTAATGGCGGCACTTGCTTGGTTGCTGATTCCACTTTTCGCTGCTGTCGGCGCTGCGATATGGGGAAGCTGGGCCGCGCGTAACCGCACGACCGGCGATGTCTCCGAACTCGCCGGCTACGCAAGGTTCCGTGACGCGATGGAGAAGCCGCACTCCGGTTCCGATGCCGCATGACCCCGCAGCTCGCCGCGGGACGTATCCTGCCGCGTGACGCGGCCCCGCCGACGTCCTCGTACGGACCGGGCCCGACGGTGCACTGACAGGCCATTCCCGTACTGTCGTTCCATGCCACGCCGCACCGCGACGATGCTCGCTTCCACCCTGATCCTCATCGCGCTGCTCTGCGCAGGCGTGCTGATTCCCGTGCGGTATTCCGAGATGTCACCGGGCCCCACCGTGAACACGCTGGGTGAAGCCCGGGGAGAACCGGTCCTGCAGATCGAGGGGCGCAAGACGTACCCCACCTCGGGGCATCTGAACATGACGACGGTCCGCGTCACCGGCGCGGACTACGAGATGAACCTCGTCCAAGCGGTCTACGGCTGGCTGGCCCACGACAGTGTCGTCGTTCCGCACGACACCCTCTATCCGGACGGCAAGACGGAAGAGGAGTCGACGCAGGAGAACGCCGAGGAGTTCAGCCAGTCCCAGGAGAGCGCCAAGGTCGCCGCCCTGGAGGAGCTCGACATCCCCGTCTCGACCCGCACCGTCGTGTCCACGGTCATCAAGGACAGTCCCGCTCAGGGGCGGCTGCACGCGGGTGATGTGATCAAGGCCGTCGACGGTGCGACCGTCGAGCAGCCCGAGGACGTCGCCGAACTCGTCACCAAACACAAGCCGGGCGAGGACGTCACCTTCACGATCGTCCCTGCCAAGGAGGCGGCTGCCGCCGAGAAGGCGGGCAGGCAGCCCCGCTCCACCGAGAAGATCGTCGTCACGACGAAGAAGGCCCCGAAGGAGAACCGGGCGATCGTCGGTATCCAGGCCGGGACGGACCACACGTTCCCGTTCGAGATCGACATCAAGCTCGCCGACGTGGGTGGCCCCAGCGCGGGTCTGATGTTCTCCCTGGGCATCATCGACAAGCTGACGCCCGGGAACCTGACGGGCGGCGAGTTCATCGCGGGCACCGGCACGATCGACGACGACGGCAAGGTCGGCCCGATCGGCGGCATCAACATGAAGCTGGTCGGCGCGCGCGACGCGGGAGCCCGGTACTTCCTCACTCCGGACGACAACTGCGCGGCCGCCGCGTCCGACATCCCCGGCGGCCTGACGCTGGTACGGGTGAAGACCCTCGACGACGCCGAGAAGTCGGTGGGGAAGATCCGGGCGGGGGACACCGCCGGCCTGCCGAGCTGCTCGGCGAACTGACGGCCGGCCCCGCCGGTCCGTAAACACCGGGACCGACGGGGCCGGGATGCGAAGACCCGACGCCAGGGCCGGACGCGAAGGTCTCAGGACCCGATGGTCACGACTCGAAGGTCGCCGCGAGCGCTTCCGCCAGCCCGGGGACGAGCCCCGCGCCGGTCAGCACCTCGGTCGGGGAGTCCTTCTCCCGCAGCCGTACGGCGGAGTCCCGTGATCCGTCGCGCAGGACGGCCACCGTCATGCGGACCTCCTGACGGTCCGGGTGCTTGGCGACCCACTTGGTGAGCTGGGCATCGCTCATCCCCTCGGGTACGGAGGCCTCGGCGGAGGGGGGCAGCATCAGCCGCTCGACGGTCATCGCACACCCGACCACCGCGTCGGGCCAGGCGATGGTGGCGAGGAACTCGTCCAGCGCCGTGCCGGCGGGAAGTTCGTCCTGCTCGATCGGAGTGAAAGCCGCGGTCGTGGAGCCGGTGTCGTCCAGACCGAGCTGGGCGGCGAGGCCCGGCTCCTGGACACGCAGCTTGGCGGTGTCGACCAGGGCGAAGAGCCGGGCCGGCTGGTCCCAGCCGAGGTTGGCGGCATAGGCGTCGATTTCGAGTACGGCGACAGTCAGGGGGCTCGCGGCCATCGGAGGGCCGGAGGGGGAAACGTTGGGCATGGCAATATCCTGCCTCCTTCCGCCCCGGTAACGGGAACTAGGTAAAGCCTCAGTAAGTTGCATAGGTGGGCTCTACGATCGCTGGGCCTGCTCCACACGACCGCGAACTTCGAGGTGCGCACGTTGGCTTTCCAGATGCCGGACCGCGGCGGAGGCCCGACAGGGCCACGGATCAGAGTCGGCCGCCCGTCCCGGCGCGTCCGTACCCTGCTCATGACTTTGGGTGTCCTGGCGGTTCTCGCCATGGCCTTCGTCATGTTCGCGGGGTTCTGGACGGACTGGCTCTGGTACAGGTCGGTCGAGTATTCGTCCGTCTTCACCACCACTCTGTGGACCAAGATCGGACTGTTCCTCGTCTTCGGACTGCTGATGGCGATCGCCATCGGTGTGAACATCTGGCTCGCGCACCGGCTCCGGCCGCCGCTGAGCGCGATGTCGCTGGAACAGCAGAGCCTGGACCGCTACCGGATGAGCGTCGCCCCGTACAAGAAGTGGGTGCTGCTCGCGATCACCGCGCTCGTCGGTCTGATCGCCGGAGCGTCCGCCTCGGGCCAGTGGCGTACGTGGCTGATGTACGTCAACGGTGTGCCCTTCGGGCAGAAGGACCCCCAGTTCAAACTGGACGTGTCCTTCTACGCCTTCGACCTTCCGTGGTACCGCTTCATGCTCGGCTTCGGTTTCGCGGCGGCCGTGCTGTCGCTGATCGCCGCCGCGCTGACGCACTACCTGTACGGCGGACTGCGGGTCACCAGCCCCGGCGCGCGGGCGACCGCCGCTGCCACCGGTCACCTGTCGGTGCTGCTCGGCATCTTCGTCTCGCTGAAGGCCGTGGCCTACTGGCTCGACCGGTACGGCCTGGCGGTGAAGTCGAGCGACTTCAAGGCCACGGACAACTGGACGGGCCTGCGCTACGTCGACGCGAACGCCTACCTGCCGGCGAAGACGATCCTCTTCTGCATCGCGGCGATCTGTGCCGTGCTGTTCTTCGCGACGCTCTGGCGCCGCACGTGGCAGCTGCCGGTGATCGGCTTCGGGCTGATGGTGCTCTCGGCGATCCTGATCGGCGGGCTCTACCCGGCGATCGTGCAGAAGTTCCAGGTCCAGCCGAACGAGCAGGCCAAGGAGGCGCCGTTCATCGCGAAGAACATCGATGCCACACGCGACGCGTACGACATCGATGACGCGCAGGTCGACAACTACACGGGCAAGAGCACGGAGACCGACGACGCCAAGCTGCGCACCGGCGCGGACGCCGCCGCCAGTTACCGCGTGATGGACCCCAACGTCGTCTCCCCGGCCTTCCAGCAGCTCCAGCAGAAGAGGAACTACTACCAGTTCCCCAAGACGCTGGACGTCGACCGCTACAAGGGTCCGGACGGCAAGGAGCAGGACACCGTCATCGGTCTTCGGGAGCTCAACCTCGAAGGCCTGCCCAAGCGGAACTGGATCAACGACCACTTCACGTACACCCACGGCTACGGCGCCATCGCGGCCCGGGGGACCACGACGGGCAAGAACCCGCCCGGCTCCCCGGACTTCACCGAGTCGGGGCTGCCGGCCAGTGGCCAGCTGGGCACGTACGAGCAGCGGGTCTACTACGGCGAGAAGACCACGCAGTACTCCATCGTCGGCGGGCCCCAGAAGGAGCTCGACTACGAGGAGGACGGCGAGAAGACCACCAGCTACAAGGGTGACAGCGGTGTCAGTCTCGCCAACGCCTTCAACCGCGCCGCCTACGCCGTGTCGCTCAGCGAGCCGCAGATCCTGTACTCGGGAGCCATCGGCGAGGGTTCGCGGATTCTGTACAACCGCACCCCCAAGGAGCGCGTCGAAGCGGTGGCCCCGTGGCTGACCATCGACGGGGACGCCTACCCGGCGGTCGTCAACGGCCGTATCCAGTGGGTCGTCGACGCCTACACCACGACCAACGGCTACCCGTACGCATCGCGTACGACGCTGGGTGACACCACGGCCGATTCGCTGACCACCAACCAGCGCGCGGTCGTCGCCCAGCAGAACCAGGTCAACTACATCCGCAACTCGGTGAAGGCCACCGTCGACGCCTACGACGGCAAGGTCAAGCTGTACGAGTGGGACACCAAGGACCCGGTCCTCAAGACCTGGCGCAAGGCGTTCCCCGGGACCGTGAAGTCCCGCGGGGACATCCCCACCGAGCTGATGGAGCATCTGCGCTACCCGCAGGACCTGTTCAAGGTCCAGCGGGAGCTGCTCACGCGCTATCACGTCGAGGACCCCGCCCAGTTCTACAGCGGGAGTGACGCCTGGCAGGTGCCGGACGACCCCACCAACAAGGAGCCCGGGGCCGTTCCGCCGTACTACCTGAGCATGAAGATGCCGGGTCAGGACGACCAGAAGTTCTCACTGACCACGACGTTCACCCCGAGGGGGCGGCCCGACCTCGGGGCGTTCATGGCGGTGGACGCGGACGCGGCCAGCAAGGACTACGGCACCATGAGGCTGCTGAGAGTCACCACCACCGTGAAGGGCCCGGGTCAGGTACAGAGTGAGCTCAACGGCAACGACGACGTCGCCGAGTTCGTGAGGAACCTCAAGGGCACCGACTCCGACATCGAGTACGGCAATCTGCTGACCGTGCCGCTCGCCGGCGGGTTCCTGTACATCGAACCGGTGTACACGCGCGGTGGCACGCAGAACTATCCGCTGCTGCGCAAGGTAGCCGCCTCGTACGGGTCGAAGATCGTCTTTGAGAACAGTCTCGGTGAGGCGCTCAACGCGGTCTTCGGGGTCGAGGACACCGCCCCGCCGGAGCCAACGGATCCCACGGAGCCGCCGGACGACACCACGGAGCCTCCGGCAACCGGTGAGGCCGCTCTGAAGGAGGCCATCGCGGACGCGCAGAAGGCCTACACGGCGGGCGAGGCGGCCCTGCAGAAGCAGGACTGGACCGCTTACGGCAGGGCCCAGGCGGATCTGGAGGACGCTCTGAGGAGGGCGGCCGCGGCTCAGCCCAAGCCGAGCGGTGCCGCGGACGGCGCCGAGGCGTCGGACAAGGCCGACGACAAGGCCGACGACAAGGCCGACGATCAGGGCACTGACCAGGGCACTGACCAGGGCACTGACCAGGGCAGCTGAGAAAATCCACCCCCGCGTCGTGGTACTGTTTGAACACAACGACGCGGGGTGGAGCAGCTCGGTAGCTCGCTGGGCTCATAACCCAGAGGTCGCAGGTTCAAATCCTGTCCCCGCTACTGAAAAGACAAGGCCCGAATCCAACAGGATTCGGGCCTTTGTCGTGTTGTCGGTCTTTAGGCGCCATCCGCGTGAAGTGCGTTTCGCGGGGCATGAGTTGGACCCAGGCGTGTTTGACTTGTCTCTCTGTGGGCATGTCGACAAAACGCTGAAGTGACCTCACTGGCCGCGATATACCAGGTGTACGCGGGTAACAGGTGGTGCGACGATGGTATTTATGGGGGACAGGGCAACTCTGTTGGAGACAGGGCGGTTTGTGCAGCGGCGCGTCCAGAAGGCGGAAAGCAGGTCGGATGCGGCATTTGTCGCAGCCGCCACCGAGACCGCCGACGCCGCCTGCACAGTCGATACCGCCTATGCCGCCGAGACCTCGGACGGCGTCGAGACCGAAGCACGGCACCGCCGTGCCGCCGATGCGGGTGACACCGCGTCGATGAGTGTCCTCGGCGCGCTGCTGCTGCGCCGAGGGGACCTGGACCCCGCCGAGCGGTATCTGCGTGCGGCCACCGCCGAAGGCGACCGGGCCGCGGCCAACAACCTGGGAGTTCTGCTCCATCAGCGTGGGTACGCGGACGAGGCGGCCGGATGGTGGCGGATCGCGGCCGTCGCGGGTTCCGCGGCAGCCGCCCACGCCCTCGGCCGGTACTTCCGGGAGCGCGGCGACGAGCCGGGCGCCGAATACTGGCTGCGCCAGTCCGCCGAGCAGGGGCACGCGCTCGGCGCCTACGCCTTGGCCGACCTGCTGGAGCACCGCAGCGACGTGGGCGCCGAGCGCTGGCTGCGGGCCGCCGCCGAGCAGGGGCACCGCGAGGCCGCGTACCGACTTGCGCGCACCCTGGAGCGCAAGGCTCTCGACGACCCGCACAACGCCTTCGGTCTCGGGCGCGCCACGGGCTCCCACGACACCGGCCGGGTCCTCGGGCCGCCTGGCACCGTGAGCGGCCCCCGTGCGGGCATCGTCAAGCAGGGGAGGACCGGCGACGGCAAGGCCGGGGGCGAGCGCAGGCGGAGCGGCGACGGTCCCGTGGCGGGTCCCCCCACGGGGCGCATGGGCGAGGCCGAGCAGTGGTACCGCCAGGCCGCCGCGCGCGGTCACCGGCGTGCGGCCCTGCACCTGGGCGCCATCCTGGAGCAGCGCGGAGAGCTGAAGGAGGCGGGCCGGTGGTACCTCAGCGCCGCCAAGGAGGGCGAGGCGCGTGCCGCCTGCGCGCTCGGCTTCCTGCTGCGCGACGCGGGTGACGAGGAGAGTGCGGCCGTGTGGTGGCTGCGTGCCGCACAGGACGGCGACGGTAACGCCGCCAACGCCCTGGGAGCCCTCCACGCGGCCCGCGGCGAGCAGCAGACCGCCGAGCGCTGGTACCGCGCCGCCATGGACGCGGGTGACGTCAACGGCGCGTACAACCTCGGGCTGCTCTGCGCCGCCCAGGACCGTACGCCGCAGGCCGAGCAGTGGTACCGCCGCGCCGCCTACGCGGGGCACCGCGAGGCGGCCAACGCGCTGGCCGTGCTCCTGCTCCAGTCCGGGGACCACACGGGCGCGGAGCCCTGGTTCTCCAAGGCGGCCGAGGCCGGCAGCGTGGACGCGGCCTTCAACCTCGGCATCCTGCACGCGGGGCGTGACGAGGACCGTACGGCGCTTGCCTGGTACGAGCGGGCCGCCGCGGCGGGGCACACCGACGCGTCCCTCCAGGTGGGCATGGCGCTCCTGCGCGACGGCAAGGGCCACGAGGCCGAGCGTCATCTGCGGTGTGCCGCCGGCGGTGGCAGCGCCGAGGCCGCCTTCCGGCTGGCCGGAGTGCTGGACGCGCGGCAGCCGCCGCCCGGCCCGCCCGCGCTCGGGGAGCCGATGCCGGAGAAGACCGAGTGCGAGGAGTGGTACGAGCGTGCCGCCCAGCAGGGGCACCGCCGTGCGCAGGTACGCGTCGGAATGCTCGCGGCGGCGCGCGGTGACATGGAGAGCGCCGCACACTGGTACCGCGAGGCCGCCGAGTCGGGCAGCCGCAACGGGGCGTTCAACCTGGGGCTGCTGCTCGCCCGCGAGGGCAGTGAGCGCGAGGCCGCCCTCTGGTGGAGCCGCGCCGCGAACGAGGGGCACGGCAGGGCGGCCCTGCGCCTCGCCCTGCTCGCGGCCCGCCGTGGCGAACTCACCGAGGGGCAGCGCTGGTGCGCGCGGGCGGTCGAGCTGGGCCCGGCCGAGGTGGCCGAGCGTGCGGCGCGGCTGCTGGAGGCGCTGCACCAGGAACTCACCGCGTAGGCGAGCGAGGCAGGCCCGTCCGGGGTCGGATCCGGGATCGGGCGCCTGCTCCGCTCGGCCGTCCGAATGAATTTGCGCTGGTCGGCGGGGTCACGTAGTGTTGCGTTCATCGACGCGGGGTGGAGCAGCTCGGTAGCTCGCTGGGCTCATAACCCAGAGGTCGCAGGTTCAAATCCTGTCCCCGCTACTGAAGACCGAGGCTCGGATTCCGAAAAGAATCCGGGCCTCGGTCGTTTGCATGTGCGCAAACGCATGAGCATGCACACGTGAAGGGCCGCCGTGCGACAAGCACGGCGGCCCTTCACGTGTTCCAGCGTTTCCGGAGCCCTCAGGCCGTGGCGCAGTTCGGGCAGACTCCGCGGTAGGTGACCTCGACGTCCGAGACCGTGAAGCCGAAGCGCTCGGCGTCCGGCAGGTCCGCGAGCGGATCGCCCGACGGGTGTACGTCGCGGATGGCGCCGCAGCGCGCGCAGACCAGGTGGTGGTGCGGGCGGTGGGCGTTGGGGTCGTACCGCTTGGCCCGGCGGTCGGTGGACACCTCGATGACCTCACCGAGGGACACCATCTCGCCCAGCGTGTTGTACACGGTCGCCCGGGAGATCTCCGGCAGCCTGGCGACAGCCCTCGCGTGGACCTCGTCGGCCGTCAGGTGCACATGGTCGCCGTCGAGGACCTCGGCCACGACACGCCGCTGCGCCGTCATGCGCCAGCCACGTCCGCGGAGTCGTTCCAGCAGGTCACTCATGGGATCAGCCTAACAGTGGAGGGAGTCGCATCCCGAACGGGTGTGACTTTGGAAGCTCACTTGACTTAGACAATGTCCATTGTAGGATCGAGACCGGCATACGCCAAGGGGCAGGCTGTTCAGGAATTGATGCCGTACAGGACAACGCAGGAGGCGCACGTGACGCAGGGACCGCTCACCACGGAGGCCGGCGCGCCGGTGGCCGACAACCAGAACAGCGAGACCGCCGGTGTCGGCGGGCCGGTCCTCGTTCAGGACCAGGCGCTGCTGGAGAAGCTCGCGCACTTCAACCGCGAGCGCATCCCGGAGCGCATCGTTCACGCCCGTGGCGCCGGTGCGTACGGCACCTTCACGCTGACCCGCGACGTATCGCAGTGGACGCGTGCGAAGTTCCTGTCCGAGGTCGGCAAGCGGACCGAGACGTTCCTGCGGTTCTCCACCGTCGCGGGCAACCTCGGCTCGGCCGACGCGGTGCGCGACCCCCGTGGGTTCGCGCTGAAGTTCTACACCGAAGAGGGCAACTACGACCTCGTCGGCAACAACACCCCGGTGTTCTTCATCAAGGACGCCATCAAGTTCCCCGACTTCATCCACACCCAGAAGCGCGACCCGTACACCGGCTCGCAGGAGGCGGACAACGTCTGGGACTTCTGGGGTCTCTCGCCCGAGTCGACGCACCAGGTGACCTGGCTCTTCGGTGATCGGGGCATTCCGGCCACGCTGCGCCACATGAACGGGTACGGCTCGCACACGTACCAGTGGAACAACGAGGCCGGTGAGGTCTTCTGGGTCAAGTACCACTTCAAGACCGACCAGGGCATCAAGAACCTGACGCAGGCCGAGGCCAACACGCTCGCCGGTGAGGACCCCGACTCCCACCAGCGCGACCTGCGCGAGTCGATCGAGCGCGGTGACTTCCCGTCCTGGACGGTGCAGGTCCAGATCATGCCCGCGGCCGACGCTGCCACGTACCGCTTCAACCCCTTCGACCTGACGAAGGTGTGGCCGCACGCGGACTACCCGCCGGTCGAGATCGGGAAGCTGGAGCTCAACCGCAACCCCGAGAACGTCTTCGCGGAGACCGAGCAGTCCGTCTTCAGCCCCGCGCACTTCGTGCCGGGCATCGGTCCCTCCCCGGACAAGATGCTCCAGGGCCGTCTGTTCGCGTACGGCGACGCCCACCGCTACCGCGTCGGCATCAACGCCGACCACCTGCCGGTGAACCGTCCGCGCGCCACCGAGGCGCGCACCAACAGCCGTGACGGGTATCTGTACGACGGCCGCCACAAGGGCGCCAAGAACTACGAGCCGAACAGCTTCGGAGGCCCCTTCCAGACGGACAGGCCCCTGTGGCAGTCCGTGCCGGTCACCGGCGGCACCGGGAACCACGAGGCTCCGGTGCACGCGGAGGACAACGACTTCGTGCAGGCCGGAAACCTCTACCGGCTGTACTCCGAGGACGAGAAGGCCCGCCTGATCGACAACCTCGCCGGGTTCATCGCCAAGGTCTCGCGCGACGACATCGTCGAACGCGCGATCAACAACTTCCGCCGGGCGGACGGCGACTTCGGCAAGCGGCTGGAGGTCGCGGTCCAGGGCCTGCGTGGACAGAACAGCTAGGTTCTGTCTGGAGTTCCAGCGCGGGAGAAGTCCAGACAGGACCCAGGGCGCACCGCCGACGGGCGGGCCGGATCCCTGCGGGGGTCCGGCCCGCCCGTCGTTCGTACGGGTGTGAGGGGCGGACAGGAGGGCTCAGATCACCAGCTCCGCCGGGTGGCGCCTCGCCGGTGCCCAGCAGCGGATGATGTCGCGCACCGAGACGATCCCTACCGGACCGTCGTTGTCCAGGACGATCAGATGCCGGAAGCCACCGTGCGTCATCGCTTCCGCGGCCTCCTCCAGGGTCCAGGCGGGGGCGGCGAAGACCACGTCGGTGGTGGTGTGGGCCGACGCGGTCTCGACGTCGGGGTTCTGGCCCGAGCCGATCGCGTCGAGGATGTCGCGCTCGGTGATGATGCCGAGCTGGCAGGTGTCCGGGTCGTGGACGACGGCTGCTCCGACGCGGCGTGCCGACATCAGACGGGCTGCCTGGCGGAGGGTGTGGGTCGGACCGATGGTCAGGACCATTGTGGTCATGGCGTCACGGACGAGCATGAAGAGAGCCACCTCCTTCGTGGGCCGACTCTGTGAGCCGATTCACAAGTTCACAAGTGGGGGGACTCTCAGAGTTGCACCCTTGGGCGGAGTGAACAAGGGGTGGGAGTGAGGAGCCGAGGGGCGTGCGAGAGCGCGCGTGCCGATCTCGCGCGCCCCGGCGGCAGGGTGGGCCGGAGCGAGCGAGGCGCGGCGGCAGGGTGGGCCGGAGCGAGCGAGGCGCGGCCATGATCCGCCGCCGGGCAGTCCCTAGTAGCGCTGGAAGTGACTCGCAGAGTTCTTGACCTGCGGCCACGTAGCCGATCAGCGCCCTGACCTGCTGCTGAGCTGTTAGCGGTTGTCAGTCTTAGTCATCATTGAGCGCCCTTTCACGGCCCCGAGACGGCCCTGGAGGGGCGCTCTGCCGTTCTGTCGCTCCCACTCGATGGGGACTACGGGCACAGAGGTCATCGAGGGCTCCCACTCTCTCGCGACGAGGGTGGGGTGTGACCGAGATACGCGCCAAAGGGGCAACGGGATGATCTTGAAGCCTTGATCCGCTCGGATCTACGTGCGGCGGCGTGCGGCGGGGTCGCGTTCGGCGACGTGCCGGGCGACCGAGTCGACGCCGGGCCGTGCGTATCGCTCCAGGGAGCGGACGGATGCGTGGCGGGAGCGAGCCAGCAGCATCGGGGTGGAGGTGCCGTCTTCCGCGTCGTGCGTGAGGGCACTGTGCCGTAGTCGGTGGAGCGTCCAGCCGTCCAGGTCCTCGATGTCGTCGGGTGAGGCGAGGGGGTTGGCCAGCAGCCGGGTGTTCTCCTCGAAGATCTCCTCAGCGCGGCGGTAGGAGAGCCGGGCTCGGCCGGTCTCCGGGCACACGTCGAGCGTCGGTGTTCCAGCGGGGGCCTTGCGGTCGGTGAGGAACAGCGGGCCGCGGGTGCGGCGTGCGATGAGGCGGGGCAGGAGCTGGGCGGTGCCGGACTGCCAGTGAATCCACTCCGTCGCCCCGCCCTTGGCGGTGATCTTCCCGCGCTTGTCCTGCGGGTACAGGTCTTCCACGTTCAGGCACAGCACCTCGTCGGCCCTGGCCGCCGACTCGTAGAGCATCTTCCACTGCGTCTTCTCCCGGAGTCCGACGTCCAGGCGCCACAGGGCGGCGATCTGGTTTTCGGCCAGGGCCTTTGTGCGGTCCGGTGGTGCCGGCCGCCGCTCGATGCCGATCGTCGGGTCGCAGTCGATCCAGCCTTGGCGCTGCCACCAGCCGATCGCCTTGCGCGCGATGGACAGTTCGCGGTTGACGGTGTCGGCGTCCATCTCGTCCGCCCGCGCCGCCGCCAGCTCGGCCAGGACCTCCGGCAGCACCGGGTCGTCGATCGCGGTGACGGGGAAGACGGGCGGCTTCGCGCGCCGGCGGGCGGGTCCGGTCG
Organism: Streptomyces finlayi; assembly: GCF_014216315.1. Taxonomy (NCBI): domain Bacteria; kingdom Bacillati; phylum Actinomycetota; class Actinomycetes; order Kitasatosporales; family Streptomycetaceae; genus Streptomyces; species Streptomyces finlayi. Next base: position 2,431,801 of record NZ_CP045702.1, on the reverse strand, counting down.
GCGCCGGTTCACCGGTGAGCATCCACCCCCAGGTCGTCAGCGAGATCCGGTAGATCCGCGCGGAGGACTTCGCGATGCCCGCGCCGGTGAGGTAGCGCTCGACCGCCGCGGTGTACGACGCGGGAGGGGCGGACATGGGCACGACGCGGGCGCGCGGCAACCGCAATGCGCCCCCGCTCCCGAGTTCGGTCACCGGTTCGATCGTCATGCCCGCTCCGCCCTCTCGGTGCTGCCGCAGTAAATGCGTACACCTCACCCCGACGGCCGGAATGCCCCGCCGCAGGTCGCGGTGATCACGGTAGGGGCTCTGCCGCAGTAAATCCGGCATTTACTGCGACAGAGCCCTGGCGAGCCATCAGGCAACAAAAAGGCGCGGCCGTGCCGGTCTGAACGGTTCGCGGGTGGTGTCAGAATGTGGCGCGCAGGATTTCGCCGAGGCGTCGGTGGGCGAGGTAGTTTTTGGCGAGGTGGAAGTCGAAGGCGCCGATGGTCGTGTGCTCGTCGGTGCCGACGCCTTCAAAAGTGCGGCCTACGCCACCTGCGGGCACGGCGACGATGTCACCGGGGTCGGCAAGGTTGACCCAGCGGGCGACACCCGGCGGCCGGGCGCCGCGGCCATTGACCGGTGCCGGCCACAGGCGCGGCAGGACCGCGTGCGGCAGGGCCAGCGGTGAGCCGAGGGTAACCAGGAGGTCAACCTCCAGGTCGGGACGGTCCCACAGCGCTTCATAGGCGACGACCGAACCGAGGGAGTGTGCGATCACCACGCGCGCGCCCGTCGTTTCAAGGGCGTCGGTGACCCGGGCCCGGATAGCGGCACGGGCCGGACTGTTGGGGTCCTTCAGATAGGCGTGGACCTCCCGGCAGAAAAGCGCGACGAACCACCTCGTGGCGGGCGGGCCGAGAAGCCGCATCTGGGCGAGGGTCTCGACGGCCTGGCGCACGGGGACGGTCGACCGCCCTGCGGCGGTGCCCGCAGGCAAATCGAAAGCGTCCAGCCATTGGCGGGCGAACTCGATCTCGTGCGGGTTCAGGTCGTCGAGGTCGTCGCCGCCGCCCTGCCGGCCGGTCGGGCGCAGCAGGTCGGCGTAGTACGCCATAGATATCTCGGGTGCCGGTGCACCGGCACCGGCGCTGCGGAGCGCGCTGGCGAGACGGGTGTGCCATTCCGCTCCGAGGGTTCGGGCGGCCTCGCACGGTTGTTGGCCGCGGCGGAAGTTGCCGATGCCGTGGACGCCCACGATGGCGTGTGTCACGAGTCCTCCGGGGTGGTGCCGTCGGGTCCGCGCGTGCGGCGCGCCTAGGATCGGGGCGGAACGCGTGTCAGGAAGACGACATCCGAACCGATTCCGATGACCAATCGATCACCAGCTCCCACCGCGAGTTCTTCGCACGGTGCGGGAAGGGGAATCCGGTCGATATATCGCCTCGTATCCAGGTCCCACACCCGCACGGTGCGGTCGTCGGACCCGGTGACGGCCACGGGGCGGCCGTTCATCACCGTGCACGCCACCGCGTTCACCGGTTCGGTGTGGCCGGTGAGGGGCTTGCCGAACTGGCGGCTGGTGTTCAGGTCCCACACCCGCACGGTCTCGTCGTAAGATCCAGTGACGGCGACGGGGCGGCCGTTCATCACCGTGCACGCCACCGCCCGCACGTTGCTGGGGTGGCTGGTGAGGGGTTTGCCGATCGGGCGGCCGGTGGTCAGGTCCCACACCCGCACCGTCGCGTCGTCGGATGTGGTGACGGCGACGGTGCGGCCGTTCATCACCGTGCACGCCACCGCGTTCACCCGGTTGGTTTGGCCGGCGAGCGTGCCGACCTGTCTACGGGTGGTCAGGTCCCACACCCGCACGGTGCCGTCGTCGGATGTGGTGACGGCGACGGGGCGGCCGTTCATCACCGTGCACGCCACCGCCCGCACGGCGCCGGTATGGCCGGTGAGCTTGCGGACCTTTCTACGGGTGGTCAGGTTACTCACCCGCACGGTCTCATCCATGGATCCGGTGACGGCGACGGGGCGGCCGTCCACCACCGTGCACGCCACCGCCCACACGTTGCTGGGGTGGCCGGTCAGGGGTTTACCGATCGGGCGGCCGGTGGCCATGTCCCATACCCGCACGGTTCCGTAGAAGTCTGCGCTGACGGCGGCGGGGCGCCCGTCCACCACCGTGCACGCCACCGCAGTCACCCTGTCGGTGTGACCGGTGAAGGGTTCGCCGACCTGCCTGCGGGTGGTCAGGCCAGCCAAGTCCCATACCTTCACTTGGCTGCCGAGTCCGGTGACGACGATGGGATTCCCGTCCAGCACCGTGCACGCCACTGGCCACCCTGTGTGGCCGGTGAGAGGTTCGCCGACCTGTCTGCGGGTGGTCAGGTCCCATACCCGCATGGCGTCGGTGGCTGTGGTGACGGCGACGGGGCGCCCTTCCAGGACCGTGCACGCCACCCTGCCCACCGGTTGGGTGTGGTCGGTGAGCTTGCCGACCTTTCTACGGGTGGTCAGGTCCCACATCCGCACCGTCGCGTCGGCGGATCCGGTGACGGCGACGGGGCGCCCGTTCACCACCGCGCACGCCACCGAGTGCACCGGTTCGGTGTGGCCGGTGAGGGGTTCGCCGACCTGCTGGCCGGTGGCCAGATCCCACACCCGCACTGTCTCGTCGTCGGATCCGGTGACGGCGGCGGGGCGTCCGTTCACCACCGCGCACGCCACCGCAGTCACCCTGTCGGTGTGGCCGGTGAGGGGTGCGCCGACCTGTTGGCCGGTGGCCAGATCCCACACCCGCACGGTCTCGTCGTAGGATCCGCTGACGGCCACGGGGCGTCCGTCCACCACCGTGCACGCCACCGCGTCCACCTTGTCGGTGTGGCCGGTGAGGGGTGCGCCGACCTGCTGCCCGGTGGCCAGATCCCACACCCGCACCGTCTCGTCGAAGGATCCGCTGACGGCCACGGGGCGTCCGTCCACCACCGTGCACGCCACCGCGTCCACCTCGTCGGTGTGGCCGGTGAGGGGTGCGCCGACCTGCTGCCCGGTGGCCAGATCCCACACCCGCACCGTCTCGTCCTCGGATCCAGTGACGGCGACGGGACGCCCGTCCACCACCGCGCACGCCACCGCCTCCACACTGTCGGTGTGGCCGGTGAGGGTGTCGCGGGAGGCGGGGTTGAGGCTTCCTCCTGTTGCTGAGGCGGGCGTCCATGTGCCCGCCTCGGCTCTGTCCATCAGGGCGGAGGTGAGGGTCTTGGCGCCGTAGCGTGCCGCGTCCAGCGCGAGGAGTCGGCGGCGGGTGGCGTGGTCGGTGTTGCGGTGTTCACTGATGGAGGTGCGGTAGACGGCGCGGGAGAGCAGTGCCTGGTCGGTGTGGGCGCGGGGGAATGCGGTGAGGAGTGCGTCCGGGGTGCCGTGGACCAGGAACTCGGTGTCGGTGAGGAGTTCGTCCAGGCGGCCGGCGGCCTGGGCATGTGCCGGGGCGTGGCGCAGGAGGTAGGGGGGTGCGGTGTCCCAGGTGCGGTGGGTGCCGTCGTGGGTGGTGTGGGTGGCCAGAAGGTGGGTGAGGACGTCGCCGGGTGTGGTCGTGGTGGGGTCGGGTGTGGGTGGGTTGAGGTGATCGACGAGGGCTTGGTGGAAGAGGCGGTAGAGCAGGGTGCCGTCGTGGTCGGGGGTGGTGCGCAGGTAGAACAGGATCTCGGGCAGCAGGTTCCGGCGGGCGTGTTGGAGGTCGAGGTCGGTGAACAGGCCCGCGAGCGGCAGGGCGATTTCCAGGGGCATGCCCTGGCCCTGGGCCTGGGCGATCGCCGCAAGGATGGCGCGCAGCTGCTGTCCGTGGGGGTGGGTGTCCAGGTCCAGGTCGAGGACCTGGGGCAGCGTCGTGGGCGCCGAGTGGCCCAGTGCTGCGGCCGCTTCGACACTGTCCGGGGCGGGATCGCGCTCCAGGTAGCGGGCGAAGATTCCGGCCACCAGGAACGCGCCCCACGGCGCGGGTTCACCCGGGTGCGGGGCGAGGCGGTCCGCGACGGCGTGGGCGAGACGGTCGCGGATCGCGCGCATGCGGGCCGGTTCGTAGGACTCCATCATCATGAGGCGGCCGGTGAGGTGGGCTGCCAGGTCGCCACGGACCTCGTCGGGGTCGGCGTCGTCCAGATCGATCAGGCCGTCACCGGCGCGTGCGAGGTCGAGCAGCGCGGAGAACTGCGGCCACGGGCGTGTACCCACCGTCAGGCGCACCACCGGCCGGCCGTCGCTGCGCACGGCGCGCGCCAGGCGGACCAGTTCCGTGCAGGTCCTGTCTGGTTCGGATGCTTCGTCCAGGGCGTCCACGATCACCGCCGGCACCTCGCCGGTGTCGGGAAGCAGGTTCACGAGTGCGGTGGCATTGCCGGCTTCCGCCGCGGGGCCGAGACGCAGTTGGCGGGCGATGGTGGTGAGCACCTCATCCGCGGAGCGGCCGCGGGCGTGGACCGCGGCCAGCCGGTCGTGGACCGAGGGGCACCCCCCCGAATCGCGTGACAACAACCGCTCCCGCACATGCGGCGCCACCCGTTCCAGTTCCGGATGTGCCGCACAGGCGAGCGCGCCCAGCAACGCGGACTTACCCACCCCGGGATTGCCCGTGACCACCCGAAGACCGCCCGCCTCGACGTCGTCCAGCCACGGCGCGAGTGCACGTAATTGGGAACGTCGGCCGACGAACTGATTCCTGGCCTTGTCGGCGAAGTGTCGCTTGTCCTGCTGGCCGAGGAAGACCCGCAGCGCCGGATCCACCTCGGCCAGCCTTGCCTCGGCCGGGTCGAAGGCACCATTCGGGAAGAACGGGAGGGCCGGCTCGTCCGCGGCCAGCACCATCGCCGTGCTCTGCACGCTCTGCGCCATCCCCGGCATCTGCGCGACACGCTGCGCAACTTGCCGTGCCACCTTTTGAAACTGCACGTGCGACCGCACCGGGTCGGTGTCCAGCCCGTTGTCGGCGACCTCCTCCAGCACCTGGGCCAACGCGATGCTGAACCGTCCGTCGTAGGCGTCCTCGCCCCCGCTGGACGCGGCGAGCACCCACGCGTTCACCGGCGCGTCGGACCGGTGCACCAGGTGCGGAAGCTCCGTCGCACGGCCGGACCGGCATAGATCCAGCAGGAACAGCGTCGGCACTCCCGACTTCTGCGCGTCGTCCACCCACTGGGCGGCGTTCGTGCCGGACCCTAACCGCGCGTCCGCGGGCACCACGTCCACACGATGCGGGTTCGAGGAGTCCGGCTCCCCGTGGGAAGCCACATAGATGACCCGAACAGATCCGATCGCGTCGAACACGGCAGCCCTCAACGCGTCCGCGCCGACGTCCCGGTGCACATCGGTCGTATACCCCAACCGGCTCAGCGCCGCCGCGACCGGCGGCACGACCTCGTCCACGAACGGCAGATCCGGCAAACTCGGCTCCCCGACCCGAGTTTCACCCTCCGACGGATCCACATCGAAACGCCCGATGCCAACCAACACTGCACGCCCCACGGTCACCCAAGCCCCCTCCCGAACCAAGCGTTCAGTCTGCCAGGAATCGACCGGCCACACCCCGAACGAGAGCCGAACCCGGGTCTGTACAGCGCGCTGGATCAGTTCCCGAAGCCATGGAATGACTTCGGGCGCCGCTTCGGCCGTAGGGCCGGCGCACACGAGGAGGAGCTCCTGGGACAGACGTTCAGGCGGCCTGACCAAGGCCAGCAGCGGGCAGATCCTGCTCGCGCAGCGGGGTGAAGTCGACGTCGAGTTTCGGGTCGTACGCGGCGGGCTGAATGCCGAGCTCGTGAGTGGAGTACTCGCCGAACCGGTTGACGTGCTCGGTCAGGTACGGCGAGATGTGCGCCAGGTCCTCCGGGTCGATCTCCCATCCCTCTTCCAGCAGCTGCCGCACGATCTCCGCGATATCCAGGGCGTTATGGAAGATCACCGCGTTCGTGAGCAGCGCGTTGAACTTCATCGCCTTCTCCTGCTCGATGGGGTCGTTGTCGGCGATGACACCGCGGTTGCCGAAGCCGATCCACTGGGAGAACCGGTTGAACGACTCGACCTTGTTGGTCGCCGCGGTCACCCGCCGGCGCAGCGGCGCGTCCGAGAGGTAGCGCAGGAGCTGGACGGTGCGGATCACGCGGCCGACCTCGCGGAAGGCGGCGTAGGTGGCGTTCTTCCGCGACCCCGACCGCAGGCGCTTGAGCAGTGTGGAGGAGGAGATAGTGCCCTCACGTACGGAGACGGCCACGCGCATCAGGTGGCGGAACTGGGACTCGATCAGGCCCCAGTCGATGACGTGCTTGCCCGGCTCACCGAACAGGGCGTCGATGTGCACGTACTCCGTGGTCTTGGAGGGCCGGTAGAAGGTCAGTTCCTTCCAGTTCCTGATCCTGGGCATCAGGTCGAAGCCCAGCAGGTGGGCGAGCGCAAAGACAGGGAAGCTCTGGCCTTGGGTATCCGCGTGCACGGTGGTCGGCTGCACCTCGGAGGTGTTCTTCAGCAGGCCCTCGATGATGTAGACGGCCTCCCACACACCGCACGGGATGAAGTGCGTGAACAACGCGATGTAGGTGTCCGAGACGTGGTGGTAGGCGATCCCGCCGGGCTTGCCGTACCGGACGCTCGTCTCGGAGAGCAGGTTGTCGAGGTACGTGTCCATGTGGGTGCCGTCCGCCGCGACGGCGGTCCCGTCGCCCCACGCCTGGGAGATGTCGAGGCGGGCGTGCGCGTTCACCAGGTCGGCGATCGCCTCGTTCAGCAGCACGATCGAGAAGTGCTTGTTGGCGACGTAGGACAGCTCGTGCCCGCTCACGCCGGGGATGTGCCGGGCGGCCTCGTACGGGCCCATGTTGGTGCCCTTGACGAACGTGACGATCACGTAGCGGCCCAAGGGGTCGGTGAGCTTGGGCTCGTTGCCGGACGGCGGGCCGAAACGGCGCCACCACTCCACCCAGTACGCGGTCCGGGCCACGATCCCCATCAGGGAACGCTCCGGCATCCTCGCCTTGATCTCCTGCTCCAGCCGCTTCGCCGAGGGCCGCTGACCGTCCGCCCGGAACGCCTTCAACGACGGAATGCCCGTCTCCGGATCGATGACCAGGCCGTCGTTCTCCGGGTACCCGGCATCCGCCGCAGCGGCGGCGCCTCGCAGCTTGTCCTCCAGCTGCCTGCGGAAGAACGTCGCGTCAAACCCGGCACTCTCGCCCGCCTCGGCGAGTCCGACCTCCACCAGGTAGGACCCCAGCGTCTCCTGGACGGCCTCCCAGGCCAGCAGCTGCTCGGACCAGTCGGCGTACTCCTCCGAGCCGACCACCGCGACGTCGCCGGTGCGCAGTTCCTCGGCGAGCGCGGTGAAGACCATCGCCTCGAAGTGCTTGCGGACGAACTGACCGGTCCGGGTCTTGTCGACCACGGCCTTGCGCCAGTTCTGGGTGGCGAAGGAGATGTCGACCTCCTTGCCCTCCTCGTTGAAGGCGGTGATGTAGTCGCCGCGGGCCGCCTGGTGCCGCTGGGCGTGCGCGAGGGCGTCCAGTACCCGGCTGTCCTCGCTGGTCGCGGTGAACTTCAGCTTGTCGTTGTCGGCCAGGTCGAACATCACCGCCCGGTCCCGGCCGATCTGCCCGTACAGCAGCACTTCCCAGAAGTTGCCGTGATGGGCGGAGACCTTCTCGATCTGCTCGTACTGCTTCGCGAACCCGCCGAAGCCCTCCACCGCGCGGGTGACCGCGCCGAATCCGCCGGCCTGCACCACCTGGGCCTTCACCAGGGCGAGGACCGCCGGGGAGACCCTGCCCTCCAGCCGCGTCGCGACCTCATCCACCGACGCCTCCTCATCCAGGCCCTCCAGGGCCTGGCGGGCCTCGGCGGTCATGGCCGCGGCCTTCGTGAGCGCCTCCTGGGCCGGGCCGCCCGCGTCGATGTGCTTGAGCACCGTGCGGTAGTTCCCGATCAGCGACTCGACGATCTCCCGCTCGGCGAGCCGGATCTCCTCCAGCTCCGCCTTGGCCTTCTTGATCTTCGTCGCCACGCGCTTGCAGAACATCGTCGCCAGGTCGTCCCGCACCCGCATCCGCGCCTTGTGCGTCAGGGCCGCGACCAGCGCGATGCGCTTGACGGGGACGAAGTCCCGCAGCTCCGAGGCATCCGCCGCGTCCGCCTCCCCGGCAAAATCGGTGACCTTCCCTGCGGCGACTCCGTTCATCCACACGTCGGTGTCGCCGAGCTCGTCCAGCCATTCCAGACGCTTGGTCAGGTTCTTGAAGTGCGACCAGGTCGGGCCCTTGGCGGGCTTCTTCAGCCGGTTGAACAGCGTCGTCCCGTCGCTGTCGCGCTCCTCCAGCAACCGCATGAGCCCCGCCCGCTGAGCAGCGCTCATGCGGTCGTGGATACCCACGCAGATCGAAGCGTTCACCTCGGTGCGGATCTTCGACGCCAGCTTGTCGAAGGTCGAGAACCCCGGCAGCTCCAGCCCGGCCTCCACCACCTTCTCCAGCGCGATGTTGATCAGATCCGCCGGGCGGTTCTTCGCCGCGGCCTCCCTGCGGATCGACTGCTCGACGATTCCCCGGGCCTTGGTCTGGTCATACGTCACGCCGGCCTGCTTGCGGACCAGGCCCCGGTGATGCTTGGCCGTCCGCTCCGCCCGGTACACCGGCAGCGTGCCCTCCGGCAGCTCCACCGCCCGCCGCACAAAGTCCACCACCATCACCGGGACGTCCTCCAGCGCCGGGAAACACCCCATACGCCGGTACGACTTCAGCATCAGCAGCAGGGCCAGCAGATGCTCATCGCAGTCCGTGGCATCGGCCGCCCACTCCAGCTCATCGCGGCTCGGAGAGAAGAACAGATGCAGCTCATGCGCGGTGATGAGCCGCTTGAACCGCGGATACGCGGTCCGTTCAATCGATGTCACAACCCACCCCAGGCCCCAGACGACGCTCAACATCACCACCAACGACACTGAGCCGAATGGGTGACGGGCAGAGAGTGCTCAGGACTTCAAGATCATCCCGTTGCCCCTTTGGCGCGTATCTCGGTCACACCCCAGGGTGCGAACGAATGGGGATAGCCCTTCACGGGCGCCGGGTTTGCTGGGCTCCGCTGCTGTATGTGCTTGCGGCCAGGTTTCAGATGGCCTTACTGTGAAGGCTCCTTCATCCGGTGCGCCCAGCTTCGGGAGTACGCCACTGCGGCTGTACAAGAGCATCCTCTGTTGACCGGTGATCTCATTGAAGTAGCCCTATTGGGTTGCTCGGAGGCTCACTGTGTCCCTGGCGCTCTTGATTGCTCTGATCTTTGCAGTCGGCGTGTTCGCGCGTCGGTGTACTCCCTTCGGACGTGAACTGAGCCGTCTGATCCTGGGAATGAGGGCCCTGTCCAAGTGTCATCAGGATGACGTCCCCAGCGTGCTTAAGGCGCTTCGATTCGACAGGGACTCCCACTAGTGTCCTGCGCCGGAAGTTCCTAGGTAGTTCCGGCTGAGCTGTGAACGGTCACCGTGCCTGGCTGGCGTCCGGAACCCGGTCATCGAGGGTACGCGGATCTACCAACGGATTACTGCGCAGGACACTAGGTCGATAGGGGGCTGCGTGCCTACCCTTCGCTCGCGCCTCGGCGGCGCGTCCGCTTGGCTGACTTGCGGTCGCGGCATGGCTTTGGAGGCGGATTTACGCGTCGCGCTTGCCCCATAGTCATTTCTTCGAGTGGACACCTTTCAAGGTGGTACCTCATCATGCGGCAGCATACGCAGGGGCCCATGGTGAACCTTTCGGTTTAGCGCTTCTTGACGTGCGACTCGCTGCGATTTCACTCCCTGATGACCCTATGGATTTTGTAGGCCGTACTCACCCCAAAAATTACCGCAATCAGGGATGCCTGCCCCAAGATTGCCACGCAGGTCCATTTGAGGCTTTCGAGTGCGGAGTCATCGCCTGGGAGGGGTGCGAGGGAGGTTGCCAAGGATGCCGCGAGCAAGGTGATACCCATGTTGTAGCAAGCCATTGCACCCCATGCCGCCTTCCGCCACTCGGCGAAGTCGTCTGCCTGCTCTCTGGCAATCACTTTCTCGTTGGACTCGATCTCCTCATCCGTCCACCAAGATTGCACGTCGGCCAGCGAGTAGTAGTACTTCTGATAGGTGATCCCGAACTGAACGCTGGTGACCAGAAGGATCGCGGATAGGGTCAGAAGGAGGAGCGTTACACCTGGCCAACGGAAGCTCTCTTGAGATGTGAGGATCAAGCCGATAGAGGCTACGCTGAAGCCGGCGAGCAGCGGCGCGGCAACGTAGGTTGCAGAATTCATTGCTGAGCCATATCCCAATGGGGTTGGCTTGGACCACGTCGGTGGAATGAATGGCGCTGAGCGCCTTTCTTTTGCTGCCTTCGTCCTGCCCCGACGATCCACGTCAGACCTCCTCAGCTCTGTCCTCACGATAAGAAGAGATCGGATTCGGGGCACCCGTAGGTGAGCCAGAAGGGTGAACGGCGAAAATGAGCCTTTGCCAACCTCAGCTTGAGGCATTGAGGTGGAGGGCGAGGATGGCTTGCGCGAGTGCGGTGATGCGGATCGTGCTGCCGTCGCCCGACAGGTGGCTCAGGTTGCCGCCCAGAACAGCGACCGGTGGTGTCTTCGACGCGCCCTCGATGACCGGGTTCCGGACGCCAGCCAGGCACGGTGACCGTTCACAGCTCAGCCGGAACTGCCTAGGAACTTCAGGCGCAGGACACTAGCCCAAACCCACCACTCACCCCGGCTCCCATCCCGTCCGCCTTCGACCCACACACCGTGGAGCGGGCGTGGTTCAGGGCGTCAAGGTGGAGCGCGCCACTGTACGAACGACCTTGACGCCCTGGGTCGCGACTGCTCGGCTCTGCCTGGGTCGAAGGTGGTCGGGATGGGAGCCCCACGACGCTCGCCCCGCTCCGGCCGGCACTCGCGAACGGCGCCATCGCCATCCCGGTGCCGTAGCGCCCCCGCCGGAGGCATCATCTTGAAGCCGCGGGCTTGGTTCTCGTCTCATGCCCTACGGGCCTATCCGCTGCGGGCGCGCGTCGGCGGCGGCAGCGCCGAGCGGGCCGGAGGCAGGAGCGCGGGCGCAGCCAGAGCCGGGAAGCGCGCCCGGCGGAGCGGAGCGCAGCCGGGTGCCTTGATGAGGTAGAGAAACCTGTAACTGGGTTGGTCAAACGCCAGGTGCTACCGATGGGCTACTCGCGCTCTGCTTCCAGTGCCTTGAGGATCGGCCCGAGGTCGCCGTTATAGACAATGTACGGCTCGTTCGGCTGCGGAGGTATGAAGCGGGCTCGGTAGCGGAGCAAGTCGCTCTCGGCGAAGTAGATCGAATTGGGGTCGGCCTCATGCTGGGCATTCCGCTTGTTCACGCGGGACCAGAGTTCTTCGTGGTCCGCTTCGAGGTAGACCAGTACTGTGATCGCGCCAGCGTTGGTAGCGATCGAATGCCAACGATCACGGTCTTCGGGAGTCCAGAAGCCGTGGTCCACGACCACGTCCCGCCCAGAACTGAGTTGCTCTCGCAGCTCCTTGGAGATCTCTTCTAGGATCGGGCGTTCGAGGACAGGAAAGACCCCTCGGGGGAAGTCCACCCCGTAGACGCCATGTCGCCGGAACATCTCTTCATCCGGGCAAAGCCTGACGAAGCCGCGGGCTTTAAGTGCACGTGAGAGCGTGGTCTTGCCTGAGCCTGGCAGTCCTGCCATGAGGACGCAGAACGGTCGGGGCGCGCTGACATCGGTCATCACTGGGTGACTTCCGACTCCGTGCGCCACGTACGGCCAGGCCCTCCGAGGTCAACACCGTATTCCACAACGTTGCTCTCGCTGTCGACGAATTTCGCAGTCATTACGACCACCGGTTCCGCCGGCGGATTGGTGGAGTCCAGCTCCAAGAGTTCCGCATCCCCGGGAGTCAGTTGACGTGCTGACGCAGTGTCGATCCGGTGGGTGATCGGTCGGCCGGTGGCCTTAGCGATGAGCTGTAGCGACGTTCCCCCGGTCAGGCGTTCGCTCTCCACCAACTCCGGGATCAGCTCCGCGTACCGGGCAGGGATCCACGATGTGGAGTGCGCGACGATCCCGTGCCTGTCGCGATACACGCGGCGTCGTCTGATCACATCCGAGCCGGGTTCAATGTCCAATACTCGCGCCACATCTGCGGGAGCCGACACCATGGTGGCCTGGTGAGAGTCGGAACGTTCGCCGGATCCCCAACTCGACCCGCTGTGGCGTCCTCGGTCCTGCCGCTGTGCTCCCGAGGACATCGGGGCTGGGTGGTCCAGAACTTCTGTCCCGATCCCGTGAATCCCTCTCACGAGCCCCTCAGTACGAAGCTTGCGCAAGGCTTTTTCGGCGGTCGCGGTGCTGACCTTCCACTCCTGCGCCAGGTTTTTGATGCTGGGAAGAAGCGACCCCGGCTCCAGCTTGCCGGACGCGATCAGCTCCGTGTAGTGGGCGGCAATCCGCGCATACGGCGCTCGATTGCCTGCCTGATCGGATATTTCGTCAGCTCCTTCGTCTCGGTTGGCGACATCCCTAGCGTACCCCTTGACTCCCTAGGGTGCCCTAGGGATGTGTTCGCCGGTGAGTCGGTCGATCGCAGACTGTCGAATCCAGCGCGCATAGAACCGCGAAAAGTCCTGGTCATGCCAGGAACAGCCAGGGAGCGGCGCTCCTACCGCCAAGCAAGCGCGCCGCCCCCTGTCCCAATCAGGGAGATTCCATCATGCCTGCTTCTGCTGTGGTTGTGCGTCGTTCGGTGCTGGGTCGGGCCTGCCCGGCGTGCGAGGAGACGCGGTGCGCCGATCCGGCTGAGTGCCTGTACTTCCTGACTTCTCGCCCCTGGGCGGACTGCTCGGAGTGCGCCGGGTCCGGCTGGGCCGGTGAGGACGACTGCCTGTCGGTGTTCTGCTGGGTCTGCAACGGTTCCGGGCTGGAGGAGCACACCGCCCGCTCCATCGTGCACGCCACCATCACCCCCCGGCCCCGCGCCCGCCTCCTCGCCCACATGGAGCGCCTGACCGCCGAGGTTTCCAACTCCGTGGCGGTGGCCGCGTGAGCATCTTCGACGACGCCCTGTTCGGTGAACGCCCCGACGCGGCCGAGCTGGCCGACGAAGTGCGGGCCGAGCGCATCGGCATGTTCCTCGACGCCCACGACGTCCGCCCCTACACCCGGTTCTTCACCGTGGTCGATGACGCGCACTACGCCGAGGAAGACGCCAAGGTGCGCGGCCTCTACCCGCCCATCGGGCACGGCTACCCGAAGGAGGACGACCAGTGACCTCCTTCCCCGTCGACCCCTCGGCCGTGGCCGGTACTGCCGCCATCGTGGGCACCGACCCGCTGACCCTGGCTGACCTCTTACGCGTCGCCAACGCCCCCGGCTTCGACCGGTGGCAGGAGCAGGTACGCCGTACCGGTGGCTGTTCGGACCCGATCCACCTGGAAGGCATGACCACCACCCGCCACGCCAAGACGGGGCAGGTGCTCTACTCCTACAGCACCCAGGGCGAACCCGGCGGACGCCTCCGTGTCGCGTGCGGGAACCGGCGGGCCTCCCGGTGCCCCTCCTGCGCCTGGACCTATGCCGGAGACACCTTCCACCTCATCCGCGCCGGACTCACCGGCGACGTGGCCAAGGGGACCCTGGTCACGGTGCGCACGCACCCCAAGGTCTTCGCCACCCTCACCGCCCCCTCCTTCGGTCCGGTCCACAACCGGCCCACCAAAGGTGTCTGCCGCTGCGGCACCGACCACCCCGAAGACTCCCCGCTCCTCGGCACCGCGCTGAACCCGGGCACGTACGACTACGCGGGGGCGGTGCTGTGGAACAACCACGCCGGGGACCTCTGGCGACGGTTCACCATCTACCTCCGCCGTGAGGTCGCCGCCCGCGCCGGCCTTTCCCAGAAAGCCGCCTCCGAGGAGTGCCGGGTCTCCTTCGGGAAGGTCGCGGAGTTCCAGAAGCGCGGCGCGGTGCACTTCCACGCCATCGTCCGCCTCGACGGCCCCGAAGGACCCGACACCCCGCCCCCGGGCTGGGCCAGCGTCGCCCTGCTCACCGACGCGATCCAGGCGGCAGCCGCCCGCGCCACTGTCCCCCTCCCGGCCTCCGGCGACCACCCGGCCCGAACGCTGGCGTGGGGCCCGCAGGTGGACGTACGGCCCATCGGTGCCGGAAATGCGAATGAGGACCTGTCGGAGGAAGCAGTGGCGGCTTACGTGGCGAAGTACGCCACCAAAGCCGCCGAGACCACCGGCACCGTAGACCGCCGCATCGGAGAACTCGGGGAACTGGACAAGCTCCCCGGCCTGCCCGACCACGCCCGGCGTCTCATTGAAGCCTGCTTCGTCCTGGACGACGCCTTCCCGGACCGGATGCTGTGGCGCTGGGCCCACATGCTCGGCTTCCGGGGTCACTTCTCCACCAAGTCCCGCGCCTACTCCACCACCCTCGCACTGCGCCAGGTCCGCGCCGACTACCGGGCCCGCCAGGAACGCCGCGAACGCGGCCTGCCCGACCCGGACGATGCCCCGGAGGGCTCCACACTGACCCTCGCCCACTGGACGTATGCCGGGCACGGCCACAGCCCCGGCGAATCCTGGCTCGCCGCGACCATCGCCCGCGACATCCAGACCAGCCGCACCACCGCCCGCGAAGCCCGCGCCGAACTCGAAGACCTAGACCACCTCGACGCGGTGGAGGTGTGGGCATGAGGCGAGCGCTGCCCGACCGCTATCTGACCCCGCTCGACCTGGCAGACCTCCTGGGCGTCCCCGTCGAGACGGTCTACCAGTGGCGCCGCAAGGACACCGGTCCCCGCGGCTTCCGCGTCGGCCGCCACCTCCGCTACGACCCCGAAGACGTCCGCGCCTGGGTCGCCTCCCTCATGGACAAGGAAGCCGCCTGATGGCCGGACACATCCAAGACCGCTGGTACAAGACCGAGCCCGGACCACACGGCAAGGCAGTACGCGTCAAAACCGACCGTCACGGCATCGGCCTGCGCTACCGCGCCCGCTACGTCGGCCCAGACGGCACCGAGAAGTCCAAGAGTTTCCCGGATAGGCAGAAGCGCAAGGCGGAGACCTGGCTGTCCAACATCGAAGCCGACATGTCCCGAGGTCAGTACATCGACCCGCGTGCTGGTCGTCTTACGGTTCAGCAGCATGCCGACCGTTGGTTGGGGTCTCTGACTCAGGACCCGGGTACGTTCGTGGGCACGAAGCAGCGCATCCGCCTGCATGTGCTGCCCTACCTGGGGAGCCGGTCGCTCGATTCGCTTCGGCCCATCCACATCCGGGAGTGGCTGAGGAAGCTCGAAGACGCGGGGGTTGCCCTGTCTTACCAGCGGGTCATCTTCGCCAACCTCAACGCGATGCTGGGGGCGGCCGTGGACGACCGCCTGATCCCTGAGAACCCGTGCCGCTCGTCCTCGGTCAAGACTCCCAAGCCCGAACCGCGCCGGATCACGCCGTGGTCCCGGCAGCGCGTATTGGCGGTGCGCTCAGAGCTGCCCGCCAGGTATCGGGCCGTAGTGGACTTGGCCGGCGGGTGCGGCATGAGACAGGGCGAAGTGCTCGGCCTCTCCGTGGATGACGTGGACGTACTCGAAGGCGTGGTTCACATCGTTCGGCAGGTCAAGCTCATCAACGGACGGCAGGTGTTCGCGCTCCCCAAGGGAGGCAAGACGCGCACGGTCCCGTTGCCCGAAGTTGTCGCTCGTGCTCTTGAGGCGCACCTCGCGGAGTTCGCGCCCAAGCCCGTGACGTTGCCGTGGCGGTCAGTCGACGGCCCGCCAACCACAGCCAACCTGTACTTCCGCAACGCTGAAGGTCGCGCCGTGATCCGCACCACCTTCAACACCAAGGCATGGCAGCCCGCCCTGGACGCTTCCGACGTACCGCGCGGTCGAGAGAACGGGATGCACGCCCTACGGCACTTCTACGCGTCCGTCTTGCTGGACGCGGGGGAAAGTATCAAGGCGCTGTCCGAGTACCTCGGGCACCACGACCCGGGGTTCACCCTGCGGACGTACACCCACCTCATGCCTGGCAGCGAGAAGCGCACGCGTGAGGCGGTGAACCAGGCATTCGGGGACGGCCCGAAGCCCGGTCACGGCCCCACGACGGCCCAGACCGACTGAGGAAGGGAGGAAAGTGCAGGTCAGGTGGGAAGTCCCGTCAGTAGCGCTGGTTGAGATAGCCCAGCAGCTCGTGGTGGAGCAGCCCGTTGGAGGCCGCCGCGTTACCGCCGCCGGGGCCCGAGACGCCGTCCAGGCTGGTGAACTGCCCGCCTGCCTCCTGGACGATGATCGCGTTCGCGGCCATGTCCCACAGCGAGAGCTCGGGCTCCGCGCAGATGTCCACCGAACCCTCGGCGACCATCATGTACGGCCAGAAGTCCCCGTATCCCCGTGTCCGCCAGCAGGCCCGGGTGAGGTCCATGAAGCCGTCGAGCCGCCCCTGTTCCTCCCAGCCGCTCAACGAGGAGTACGCGAACGAGGAGTCCGCGACACGCTCCACCTTCGACACGTGGAGACGGGTGGCGGAGGTCAGGCTGCGGCCGGAGAACGCGCCGGCGCCCTTCGCCGCCCACCAGCGGCGGCTCAGCGCCGGCGCCGACACCACGCCGACGACGGGCTGGAAGCCGTTCTCCCCGGCCTCCATCAGGGAGATCAGCGTCGCCCACACGGGCACGCCGCGTACGTAGTTCTTGGTGCCGTCGATCGGGTCGATGACCCAGCGCCGGGGGCCCGTGCCCTCGATCCCGTACTCCTCGCCGAGGATCGCGTCGCGCGGGCGGGCCCGGTGCAGATGGCCCCGGATCAGCTCCTCGGCGTGTTTGTCGGCCTCGCTCACCGGCGTCATGTCCGGCTTGGTCTCGACCTTCAGGTCGAGGGCCTTGAACCGGGCCATCGTCGCCGCGTCGGCGGCGTCGGCCAGGACATGGGCGAGACGCAGATCATCGTGGTAATCGGGCATGTCGTCACAGTATCCACAGCCACCGACCAGGGCTACAGGGCCCTGGTGACCCGGACCGGCGTGCAGGCCTTCGCTCGAACGCCGTCGTCCCGTGGGCCGGTCAGTGCGAGGAGCCGGAGAGCTGGAGACCGATGACGCCGATGATCACCAGGGAGATCGAGACCAGCTTGAGCGTGGACACCACGTCGTCGAGGAAGACCATCCCGTAGATCGCGGTACCGGCAGCGCCGATTCCGGTCCACACGGCGTACGCCGGGCCCACGTCCAGCTTCTTCAGCGCGAGCGTCAGCAGTCCGAAGCTGCCGAGCGCGAACACGCAGAAAGCGATCGTCGGCCAGAGCCGGGTGAATCCGTGCGAGAGCTTCAGGCACACCGCGAAGCCGGTCTCCAGGATCCCCGCGACCACGACCAGCAGCCATGCCATCGCCGGTTCCCCTCCCACGTAGTGACCGCTTGGTCTCGCTGGGTGCGATTATGCACTTACCAGTCTTGGGAGTCGGCAAACGTGCGCGAGTCGCACGAATCCGTCAGTCGCCCTCGCGCCGCTCCCGGGTGGCGAGCAGCCGCCGCAGTGAGTCGAGCCGTGCCGGGTCGGCATGGCCCTCCGCCACCCAGGCGTCGAGCGCGCATTCCGCCTGCGACTCGTCGTGGTTGCAGCCGCGCGGGCACTTCTCGGTTCCGGGCTCCAGGTCGGGGAAGGCCAGGATGACCCGGGACGGATCGACGTGGTGCAGTCCGAAGGAACGCACACCCGGGGTGTCGACCACCCAGCCGCGCCCGTCCGGAAGGGGGAGCGCCATTGCCGACGTGGTGGTGTGCCGGCCGCGGCCCGTGACCGCGTTGACGACACCGGTCGTACGCCGCATGTCCTTCGGTACGAGGGCGTTGACCAGGGTCGTCTTACCGACTCCGGAGTGCCCGACGAAGGCGGTGATCTTGTCGTTCAGCTGCTCGCGCACGATCTCGGCCGCACCACCGTTCTCCAGCTCCTCGCGGCTGGTGACGATGTACGGGACGCCCAGCGGCGTGTACGCGGCCAGCAGCGCGTCCGGCGAGGCCAGGTCCGACTTCGTGAGGACGAGGAGCGGAGTGAGTCCGCCGTCGTACGCCGCGACGAGACAGCGGTCGATCATGCGCGGACGCGGTTCCGGGTCGGCGAGGGCGGTGACGATCGCCAGCTGGTCCGCGTTGGCGACGACCACACGCTCGTACGGATCGTCGTCGTCGGCCGTGCGCCGCAGGACCGAGCGGCGGGCGCCGATGCGGACGATGCGGGCCAGGGTGTCCTTCTCGCCGGAGAGGTCACCGACGATGGAGACGTTGTCGCCCACCACGGCGGCCTTGCGGCCCAGCTCGCGTGCCTTCATCGCCACCACCGTGCGACCGTCCACGAGACAGGTGAGCCTGCCCCGGTCGACGGTGAGGACCATGCCCTCCTGGGCTTCCTCGTGCTTCGGCCGGGTGTGCGTACGCGGCCGGTTGCCCTTGGGGTTCGGGCGGACGCGGATGTCGTCCTCGTCGGGGTTCTTGCCGTAGCGCCGCATGTCCTCAGGCCCCGGCCGTTCCGGTGGAGGCGAGCATCGCGGTCCACATCTGGGGGAAGTCCGGCAGCGTCTTCGCGGTCGTGCCCACGTTCTCGATCTCCACACCCGGTACGGCGAGGCCGATGACCGAACCGGCCGTCGCCATCCGGTGGTCCTCGTACGTGTGGAAGGTGCCGCCGTGCAGCGGGCGCGGCCGGATGTGCAGGCCGTCGGCGGTCTCGGTGACATCGCCGCCGAGCTCGTTGATCTCCTTGGTGAGCGCAGCCAGCCGGTCCGTCTCGTGCAGCCGCAGATGGGCCACCCCCCGCAGGGTGGACGGGGAGTCGGCGAGAGCGGCGACGGCCGCGATGCCGGGCGTCAGTTCGCCGACCTCGCCGAGGTCCACGTCGATGCCGTGGATGCGGCCCGTTCCCGTGAAGGTGAGTCCGCGCTCGGTCAGCTCGCAGCTGCCGCCCATCTCGGTGAAGATCTCGCGCAGCGCGTCACCCGGCTGGGTGGTGCGCAGCGGCCAGTCCGGGACGGTGACCCGGCCGCCGGTGACCAGCGCGGCCGCGAGGAACGGCTGGGCGTTGGAGAGGTCCGGCTCGACGGTCAGATCGCGCCCGAGCAGCGCGGAGTGGGCGACCCGCCACACATTGGGCTCGCCCCCGGTCTCCGGCTCGTCCACCTGCGCGCCGACGGACCGCAGCATGTCCACGGTCATCCGGATGTGCGGCATGGAAGGGAGCACCGAGCCCGTGTGCCGTACCTCGACGCCCTGATTGAAGCGGGGGGCCGACAGCAGGAGCGCCGAGACGAACTGGGAGGACGAGGAGGCGTCGATCTCCACCGGGCCGCCGTCCAGCGCACCGGCGCCGTGGACGGTCAGCGGCAGTGCGCCCCGGGCGTCGTCGTCGATCCTGGCACCCAGGGTGCGCAGTGCGTCGATCACGCCGTCCAGGGGGCGCTCGTAGGAGCGGGCGTCGCCGTCGAAGCGGATGGGGCCGTCGGCGAGGGTGGCGACGGGCGGGAGGAAGCGCATGACCGTCCCGGCGTTGCCGACGTCGACCGTGGCCGGGCCGTGCAGGCCGGCCGGGATGACCCGCCATGCCTCGCCGGAGCCGTCGGGGCCGATGCCCTCCTCGATGCCGACGCCCATCGTGCGCAGCGCCTGGGCCATCAGCAGCGTGTCGCGGGAGCGCAGCGGGCGCCGCAGCCAGCCGGGCTCGCAGGAGAGGGCGGCCAGGACGAGTGCCCGGTTGGTGACCGACTTCGATCCGGGCACGGTGACGGTCGCGTCGACGGCTCCGCTCGCGTGAGGGGCGGGCCAGAGGGCGGGGTGCACGGCACTTTCGGTCATGGCCCTCACTTTAATGGCTCCGCGCAAACCCAGATCTTGATCAAACAGGAGGAAACCGGGGTGAAACGTGAGGGTGGTAGGGGCTGTACGGCGCCGTCGGCCGTCAGAGGCCGAGCATCCAGCGGCCGCCGCCGATCAGTGAACAGAGGGACACCGCGTGGAAGAGGAACAGCCAGAGAGCGGCCGGCGCGTCCGTCAGCCGGGCCAGCTGGTCCGCGTCGGAATCCGGCGCACCGCCGTGCCGCCGTTTGGACTGCAGCTCGAACGCGGGACGGACGCCGCCCAGCAGCAGGAACCAGACAGCGGTGTACGCGAAGAATGACTGCCAGGCGGCGGATGCCAGCCAGGACACCAGCAGGAACGTCGCTCCGGTGAAGATCACCGTCAGCGCCCCGTACACATTGCGGATCATCACCAGCATGACCGCGAGCAGCGCCGTGGCCAGCCACAGCAGCAGCGTGATCCGGCCGTTGACCAGCAGCCACGCCCCGCCGAGTCCGAGGAGCGGCGGCGCCGTGTAGCCCGAGGCGGCCGTGAGGATCATGCCGATGCCGGTGGGCTTGCCCCGGCTCACGGTCAGCCCGCTGGTGTCCGAGTGCAGCCGGATGCCGGAGAGCTGCCGCCCGGTGACGAGGGCGATCAGCCCGTGGCCGCCCTCGTGCGCGATGGTGATCGCGTTCCGCGAGAGCCGCCATATGAGGTTCGGTACGACGGCGGCGAGCGCGACCGTGGCGGTCACGACCACGAGCCACTGCTCGGGCAGCGGCTGGGTACCGAAGACGCGATCCCACAGATGGCCCAGATCAGTGCTGTCCATAGGCCGGGCGGCTCCTTGCGTTCGTGACGGGGGGTCGTGGCAGTCTGGCACTTATGTGCGGACGGTATGCAGCGAGTCGGCGGCCCGAGGATCTGACCGGGCTCTTCGGGGTGGACAAGTGGGAGCCGGCCGAGGCCCTGGAGCCCGACTGGAACGTGGCGCCGACCAAAGAGGTCTACGCCGTACTGGAACGTCCTGTGAAAGACGCGGATGACCAGCGTCCGGTTCGCCAGCTCCGGACATTGAGGTGGGGGCTCGTGCCCTCCTGGGCGAAGTCGCGGGAGGGCGCCGCCCGCATGATCAACGCCCGCGCCGAGACGGTGCACGAGAAGCCGTCCTTCCGCCGCCCCTTCGCCTCGCGGCGCTGCATCCTGCCCGCCGACGGCTACTACGAGTGGGTCACCGGCGTGGAGGAACGCCAACTGGAGGAGAAGGGCAGGAAGAAGCGGCCCCGCAAGCAGCCGTACTTCGTGACGCCCGCCGACGGATCGGTCTTCGCGATGGCCGGGCTCTACGAGTTCTGGCGCGACCGGTCCCTTCCCGACGACCACCCCCAGGCATGGTGGGTGACCTGTTCGGTGATCACGACCGAGGCGGAGACGACCCCGCTCGCGGTCGCCCCCGCCGAAGGGCCCTCAGCGCTCGCCGACATCCACCCCCGGATGCCCCTCATGCTGACGCCGGACCGCTGGGACGCCTGGCTCGATCCCGCGCGCACCGACGTCGAGGAGCTGAAGGGGCTGCTCACCCCGCCCCCCGGCGGGCTGATGCGGGCCTATCCGGTGACCACGGAGGTGAGCAACGTCCGCAACAACGGGCCGGAGCTGCTGGAGGAGCTGGCGGCGCCGGAGGTGGCGACGCTGTTCTGAGGCCCGGAATTGATTGGATGGCCCTGTGACTCGTGCAGAGAAAGTGCAAACGGTCGACACGGACGCCGGGCCCGCCCGGATCACCTGGTCGCTCCCGACCGGAGCCCGCCTCGTGCTCGCCCTCGGCCACGGCGCGGGCGGCGGCATCGAGGCCCGCGACCTGAAGGCCCTGGCCGCCGTACTGCCGGGCGAGGGGGTGGGTGTCGCCCTGGTGGAGCAGCCGTGGCGGGTGGCGGGCAGGAAGCTCGCTCCCGCTCCGAAGACGCTGGACACCGGATGGCGGGGGCTGTGGCCCGCGCTGACCGCCCCGGGGCTGCCGGTCGTCGCCGGCGGGCGCAGCGCCGGTGCCCGGGTCGCCTGCCGCACGGCGTCCGGGCTCGGTGCCCGTGCCGTCCTCGCGCTCAGTTTCCCGCTGCACCCGCCGGGCAGGCCGGAGAAGTCCCGGGCGGACGAGCTTCTCGGCGCGGGCGTACCCGTGCTCGTCGTGCAGGGCGGCAACGACCCGTTCGGGCGGCCCGCCGAATTCCCGCCGGGGGAGTACGAGCTCGCCGAGGTGGAGTACGGGGACCACGGCTTCGCCGTACCGAAGCGGTCGGGGCTGAGCGAGGATCAGGTGATGTCGGTCATCACCGGCGCCGTAACCCGGTGGACGGCCTCTCTGGTGTGACCCGCCTCCTGGGAATGATGCGTGAGGGGCCGCTGTTATCCGGGACGTCGGTACAACAACGTCGTTTGTGGAGAGGGAGTCCGTCGCATGGGTTCGACCATCTGCCCGCGCCGCTCGAACACTGCTGACCTGGAGTGGACGGTGCTGCATGCGGCCAAGACCACTCCCGAGCGGGCACTGAGCGGATCGGATCGACAGCCCGCCTCGAAGCAAGGTCGACTATTCTCCGATTCGAGCGGGTCCGGTTTCGGCTCCGCCACATCGTTGGAGGAGGTGGGTCCGGTCACTGGGACCGACACAGGGACCGACGACGGCCGCGCGGAGGAGACCACCGCCGAGCGCAACGCGCGTTTCGAGCGGGACGCTCTCGGGTTTCTCGACCAGATGTACTCGGCCGCGCTGCGTATGACGCGCAATCCGGCCGATGCCGAGGACCTGGTCCAGGAGACGTACGCCAAGGCGTACGGCTCCTTCCACCAGTTCCGCGAGGGCACGAACCTCAAGGCGTGGATGTACCGCATCCTTACCAACACGTTCATCAACTCGTACCGCAAGAAGCAGCGCGAGCCCCAGCGCAGTGCGGCCGAGGAGATCGAGGACTGGCAGCTGGCGCGCGCCGAGTCGCACATGTCGACAGGTCTGCGCTCCGCCGAGTCCCAGGCCCTCGATCATCTGCCGGACTCGGACGTGAAGGCCGCGCTCCAGGCGATCCCCGAGGAGTTCCGCATCGCCGTCTATCTCGCGGACGTAGAGGGCTTTGCCTACAAGGAGATCGCGGACATCATGGGGACTCCCATCGGTACGGTGATGTCCCGGCTGCACCGCGGACGCCGGCAGCTGCGCGGCATGCTGGAGGACTACGCCCGTGAGCGCGGGCTCGTCCCCGCCGGTGCCGGTGAGTCGGACGATCGGAAAGGCTCGGCCTCATGAGCTGCGGAGAGCCGCACGAGACGGATTGCTCAGAGGTTCTCGACCATCTCTACGAGTTCCTTGACCATGAGATGCCCGAGGGCGACTGCACGAAGTTCGAGGTGCACTTCGAGGAGTGCAACCCGTGCCTGGAGAAGTACGGCCTGGAGCAGGCCGTGAAGAAGCTGGTGAAGCGCTGCTGCGGTCAGGACGACGTCCCGACGGACCTGCGCTCGAAGGTGATGGGCCGGATCGACCTGATCCGCTCGGGCCAGGTGGTCCCGGAGCAGGACGTGTCGATGGACACCGCCGGTATGCCGACACGCGCCGCGGAGTAGCCGCGCACCACCGCCGTATCCGGAGGGCACGCCGTTACGCGGCGGGCCCTCGGGCGTATCACCCGGTCTCCGCGGCCGTCACCCGAATGTGCTAATCGGACTCGTCGGGGCTCCGTCGCCCACCCAACTCGCTAGCCTGGCGCCTCCATTGAGCACGCGGGGGACGGGCGGTACGGGTGAGGGGCACACCGGGAGCGGCGCGCGTGTGCATTCTGGGCGCGGTGATGTGTGCCGCGCTGTGTGCCTGGCCGGTACGGGAACCGGGCGCCGGTACGCCGTGGGGCACGCTCGCCCTCCTCACCGGGTTGTACCTGGTCTGCGAACTTCCCGGGCGCTGCCCCTTCTTCGGCAGCTCCGTGCCGATCAGCGCGGGCTCGTTCTTCCCGCTGCTGCTCGCCGCCGCGTTCCTGCTGCCGCCGGCCGCCGCCGCGCTGGTGGCGGTTCCCGGTGCGCTCGCCGGCCGGGTGGAGCAGCCGCCGTTCGCGGCCCGCCGGATCTGGCGGGCCGCACAGCTGTCGGTGACCGTGTGGGCCGCCGCGTCCGCGCACGCCGTGCTCGGCGGGCCCGGGGCGCTCGGCGGGAGCGGAGCCCTGGGCGTCCCGGACTTCCCGTACGCCCTGCTGCCCGCCTGCGCCGCGGCCCTCGTCTTCAGCCTCGTACTGACCGCGCTGGACGGCTGCATCCTCGTCACGGCCGAGCGGCAGCCCGCCCGGCACGCCTGGCGTGGACTGCTGCCGCACTCGGTTGGCCCGCACCTCGTGCACGCGCTCGCCGGGCTGATGACGGCCGTCCTGTGGCGCAGCTCGTACGGTCCCTTGTCGGCGCTCTTCGTGCTGCTGCCGATGTACATCTCCTGCTGGGTCTTCGCCCAGTACCACCGTGAGCACGCCGCGCACCGGGCGACGATCAGGGCGCTGGTGCAGGCCGTCGACATCAAGGACAAGTACACGCGCGGGCACAGCGAGCGGGTGGGCAAGGCGTCTGTGCTGATCGCCCGCGAGCTGGGCATGGAGGAGAGCCGGCTGGAAGCGCTCCGGTTCGCCGGGATCCTGCACGACGTGGGCAAGCTGGGCGTTCCCACCCGGGTCCTGCGCAAGGACGGGCCCCTCACGCCGGAGGAGCGGCGGGTCATCGAACTGCATCCGGAGTACGGACACGAGATCGTCCGGGGCATCGGCTTCCTGGACGAGGCGCGGGCGGCGATCCTGCACCACCACGAGCGGCTCGACGGCAGCGGCTATCCGTACGGGCTCAGCGGGCTGCAGATTCCCGAGTTCGCGCGGGTCGTCGCCGTCGCCGACGCCTTCGACGCGATGACGTCCACCCGGTCCTACCGGCGGGGGCGGCCCGTGCCGGCGGCGGTCGCGGAGCTGGAACGGTGCGCGGGCAGCCAGTTCGATCCACGGATGGTGGGGGCGCTGGCCCGGGGGCTCGCGCGGCACGGGTGGTCGGGGGCGGCCACGGCGGTGACGGCGGACGAGGCGGTGGTGCCGGTGCCGGGTGCTCGGGTGGAGGGCGGGGACGGGAGGGCTGGTGGCGTCCAGGGGCCGCGTTGTCCTCGATCGCCGGACGGGCTCGGTTCTGCCGGGGTTGGTGGTGAGGAGCGGGGCGGGGGTGTGGAGGGGGCTGGTGGTGAGGTGCGGGGTGGTGAAGGCGCGGGTGGTGGCGGTGGGGGAGGCGGCGGCGGCCGGGGGCCCCGGTCCGGGGAGCGGGCCGGGTGAGCCGGGGTCACGGGCGGGACGGTGCGCGTTCTGCCGTGGTGGCCGTCCGGGGGGCCGCCCTCGTGCTCACCGTCGCGGCCTTCGCCCACACGCTCTGGTACGGGATCGCCGAGCCCTGGCACGCCCTCACCTTCGCCGCCCTCGTCGTGACCGGCGAGCTGGCGCGCTGGGGCGCCCTGCCCGGTGAGCGGGAGCCCGCGCCTCTCGGGGCCGCCGGGGCCCTCGCGTACGCCCTCCTGGGACGCAGCGGCGGGGAACCCACCACGCACGGGGCGCTCCAGGTGGTCGCCGTCGTCGTCGCCGCGCAGCTCCTCGCCGCTGTGCCCCACGTGGCACGCGGCAGTGGACCCGCCCCCGATCTGGCTGCCCGCCGTGTCCTGACCGTCGGCTTCGCAGCCGTGTGCTTCCAGCCGCTGTACAACTCCGGTCAGTCGGGCCGCTGGTTCGGCGAGGGTCCGTACTTCGTCCTCTTCCTGCTCCTGCTGCTGGCCCTGACCGCGCTGTGCGACGCCGTGCTCGCCGCCCTTCTGCTGCACTCCCGCACCCGCTATCCCTACGGTCCGCTCCTGAGGGACGAGCTGCGGACCCTCGTCGGCATCGGCTCGGCGGTCTGCGCGACCGGCTCGGTCATGGCCATCGGAGTCGCCGTCGCGGGGCTCTGGGCGCTGCCCGTCCTGTGCCTACCCCTGCTGCTGGCCCAGGTGTCGTACCGGAGGTACGCGGCGGTCCGCACGACCTACCGGCAGACCATCGCCTCCCTGGCCCGGTCCACGGAGATCGCCGGCTACACCCCGCACGGGCACGCCCGCCGCGTCGCCGAGCTCTCCACGGCCGTGGGCCGCGAGCTGGGCCTGTCCGGGCGGGAGCTGACCGTCCTGGAGTACGCGGCGCTGATGCACGACATCGGTCAGCTCTCGCTCGTGGACCCGGTGGCCGAGGGGGCCACCGCCACCCTGCCCGCCGCCGATCAGCGCCGGATCGCGCTCCTGGGCGGGGCGGTGGTCCGTCAGACCGGGGTGGACACCGCGGTCGCCGTGGTGGTGGAGCAGCAGGCCGATCCATACCGGGAGCAGCCCATGGCCGCCAGGATCGTCCGGGCGGTCAACGCATACGACGACCTGTGCGGGGAAAGTGCCATCGGGCCGCTCGGCGCCCTGGAACAGCTCAGACTGGCCACGGGTCACGACTACCAGCCCCAGGTCGTGGAAGCGCTTGCCGGGGTCCTGGCACGAGGCGGTCCGACCCAGGTCCGGCCTGAGTAACCCATGGGTAATGAGCGGGCGTCCGGCCGGGCATGGTTGGATGCGAAAGTAGAGCGGAAAACGAGGGTGTCCAGTCGGGACAGGCGGGAATCGTGAGGATCTTCGGGAAGGTACGGCATCGGCCCTCCGCCTCTTGGCGGCAGGCCACGGACCGCGCGTTCACGCTGATCGGCGACGGCCGGTACGAGGACGCGGGGGCGCTGCTGACACGCGCGGTGGACCTGGAACCCTGGCTCTCCGAGTCCTGGTTCAATCTGGCGCTGCTGCACAAGTTCAGGCACGACTGGGAGCAGGCGAGAGCCGCCGGTCTGCGGGCCGTCGCGCTCCTGGACCGGGAGTCCGGGGCGCCGGACTGGTGGAACGTCGGGATCGCGGCCACCGCGCTCCAGGACTGGCCGCTGGCACGCCGGGCCTGGCAGGCGTACGGGCTGAAGGTCCCGGGCAACGGGCAGTACGGCGCGGCGGCCACCAGCGAGCCGCTCGGCATGGAGCTGGGCAGCGCGGCGGTACGGCTGTCGCCCGAGGGCGAGTCCGAGGTCGTCTGGGGGCGCAGGCTGGACCCGGCACGGATGGAAGTGCTGTCGATCCCGCTGCCCTCGTCCGGGCGGCGCTGGGGCGAGGTCGTCCTCCACGACGGGGTGCCCAACGGTGAGCGGGTCACTGCCGCCGGGCCCTCGTATCCCGTCTTCGACGAGATCGAGCTGTGGGCGCCCTCTCCGGTGCCCACCTGGGTGGTGCTCCTCGAAGCCGCGACCGAGGCGGACCGGGACGCGCTGGAGCAGCTGGCGTCCGACGCAGGGTTCGCCGCCGAGGACTGGTCGTCATCCGTACGGCTGCTCTGCCGTACCTGCTCGGAGAGCAGGATGGAGAGCGACGAGGGCGACGGCGAGCATCTCGACCCGCACGACCACAGTGAACCGGGCCACCCGGGTCCGCTGGGCCACCGCACGGCTGGTGGCCTCTGGGTGCCGGAGCGTGAATGCGGCCTCGCGGCGCCCCCGGGGCTGGTGCGCGGGCTGCTGGACGGCTGGGTCGCGGACAGTCCGGACAGCCGTGAGTGGCGGGATCTCGAAGAAGTCTGCTGAGCGGTGCCCGTAGGCTGTACGGGCACCGAAACCCGGTGCCGGTTGTCCCGAAGTTCACGGGTATCAGGTTTGCAGGAAGGCGTACGGCGGACATGGCGCAGCAGGAGACGGACGAGCAGATCAGCGTCGACGACGAGGGATTCCTCGTCGACACCGAGGACTGCGAGGCGCGTGAGGCGGCGTACCGCGAGCGCGGTACCTCGCGGCCGATCACGGTCGTGGGCAACCCGGTACTCCACAAGGAGTGCGCGGACGTCACCGCGTTCGACGGCGAGCTGGCCCGGCTGATCGACGACATGTTCGCCAGCCAGCGGACGGCGGAGGGTGTGGGTCTGGCCGCCAACCAGATCGGCGTGGACCTCAAGGTCTTCGTCTACGACTGTATGGACGACGACGGTGTGCGGCACGTCGGTGCGATCTGCAATCCGGTGCTGGAGGAGCTGCCGCCGGCGGAGCGCGTCCTCGACGACGCCAACGAGGGCTGCCTCTCCGTGCCGACGGCGTACGCCGGGCTGGCCCGCCCCGACTACGCGGTGGTGCGCGGCCAGGACGCCAAGGGCAACCCGGTGAGGGTGCGGGGCAACGGCTACTTCGCGCGCTGCCTCCAGCACGAGACGGACCACCTGTACGGCTACCTGTACATCGACCGGCTCTCGAAGCGGGACCGCAAGGACGCGCTGCGGCAGATGGACGAGGGCACGCCCCGCTACGAGGTCGTTCCCAACGACTGACCGCTCGCGCTCCGTGGACGGGGTCCGGTCGCCGGTACAGCCGGCGGCGGGACCCCGTTCCCGTTCCCGTTCCGGTTGCGGTCAACCGCTGTTCTTCCCTGCCTGGTTGACGCGCGTCGACTCGTCCGACAGTCTCAGCCCCAACACCTCACCGTGGTAGGGAGTACCCCATGCTCAGACGCACCGCACATGCCTTGCTCGGCCTTGTCATGGCCATGGCTTTCGCGATCGGCGGAGTCGTACTGACCGCCGGTCCCGCACAGGCCGACGGCTGTTACACCTGGACCAGGACGCTCTCGCCCGGCGCCACCGGCAACGATGTCACCCAGCTCCAGATCCGGGTGGCCGGATACCCCGGATACAACGCCGTGCTCGCCATCGACGGCTCGTACGGGCCGTCCACCACCGCGGCGGTCAAGCGCTTCCAGGCCGCCTACGGGCTCACCGCGGACGGAGTCGCCGGCCCGGCCACCCAGTCCAAGCTGTACGCGCTCCAGGACGACGACTGCACCCCGGTCCACTTCACGTACCCCGAGCTCAACAACTGCAACAGCACCTGGGCGGGCGGTGCGGTCGCCGCAGGCACGGCCAAGGCCAACGCCCTGAGCTCGATGTGGAAGCTGGAGGCGCTCCGCCACGCGCTCGGTGACGCGTCCATCCGCGTGACCAGCGGCTTCCGGTCCTACTCCTGCAACTCGGCGGTCGGCGGCGCCTCGAACAGCCGCCATCTGTACGGTGACGCCGTCGACCTGGGCTCGGGACCGCACTCGCTGTGCACCATCGCCAAGCAGGCCCGCTACCACGGCTTCAACGGGATCCTCGGCCCGGGATACGCCGGCCACGGTGACCACGTCCACGTCAACCAGGGGCCCAACCGCTTCTGGTCGGCGTCGAGCTGCGGCATCTGAGCCGCGTACACCACCTGTCCAGCACCGCCGCCCCGTCCGGGAAGTCCGGGCGGGGCGGCGCGCGTCCTGGGCTCAGGCCACCCCGGTCGTCGCCGACGGGCCGCGGAAGGTCCGGCGGTAGGCGTGCGGAGTGATGTCCAGCGAGCGTACGAACTGGTGGCGGAGCGCCGCCGCGGTGCCGAAGCCGGTCCGGTCCGCGATGGCCTCCATGGTCTCGTCGGAGCCTTCCAGCAAGTGCTGCGCCAGCAGCACCCGTTGGCGCAGCAGCCAGCGGTACGGAGTGGTCCCCGTCTCCTGCTGGAAGCGGCGCGCGAAGGTGCGCGGTGACATGTGGGCCAGACCGGCGAGCTGTTCGACGGTCATCTCCTGGCCGATGTGGCGCTCCATCCAGGCGAGCGTGTCACCGACGGTGTCGCACGCGGCCCGGGGCAGCGGGCGCTCGATGTACTGCGCCTGCCCGCCGTCGCGGTGCGGCGGCACGACCAACGACGGCCCGGCGCCACACGGCCGGTCACGGCCGCCCGGCGCCCCTCCAACGGATCGTGGGCCAGGGTTCACGGCATTAGAAGTCGTCGTCGAACCCGACCGAGCCCTCCACGGCCACCTGGTACGCGGACGGCCGGCGCTCGAAGAAGTTCGTCAGCTCCTGGACGCCCTGGAGCTCCATGAACGAGAACGGGTTCTCCGAGCCGTACAGCGGGGCGAAGCCCAGGCGGGTGAGGCGCTGGTCGGCGACGCACTCCAGGTACTGGCGCATCGACTCGGTGTTCATCCCGGGCAGGCCCTCACCACACAGGTCCCGGCCGAACTGCAGCTCCGCCTCGACGGCCTCCTTCAGCATGTCGGTGACCTGCTGCTGGAGGGCGTCGTCGAAGAGCTCCGGCTCCTCCTTGCGGACGGTGTCCACGACCTCGAACGCGAAGTTCATGTGCATCGTCTCGTCACGGAAGACCCAGTTGGTTCCCGTGGCGAGGCCGTGCAGCAGACCGCGGGAGCGGAACCAGTACACGTACGCGAAGGCCCCGTAGAAGAACAGCCCCTCGATGCAGGCCGCGAAGCAGATCAGGTTCAGCAGGAAGCGACGCCGGTCGGCCTGTGTCTCCAGCCGGTCCAGCTTCTCGACCTCGTTGATCCACTTGAAGCAGAACCGCGCCTTCTCCCGGATCGAGGGAATCTCCTCGACCGCGTCGAACGCCGCCGCGCGGTCGTCCGGGTCGGGCAGATAGGTGTCGAGCAGCGTCAGATAGAACTGGACGTGCACGGCCTCCTCGAAGAGCTGCCGGGACAGGTACAGCCGCGCCTCGGGCGAGTTGATGTGCTTGTACAGCGTCAGCACGAGGTTGTTGGAGACGATCGAGTCACCCGTCGCGAAGAAGGCGACGAGCCGGCCGATCATGTGCTGCTCGCCGGGCGACAGCTTCGCGAGGTCCGCCACGTCCGAGTGGAGGTCGACCTCCTCCACCGTCCAGGTGTTCTTGATCGCGTCGCGGTAGCGCTCGTAGAAGTCCGGGTACCGCATGGGCCGCAGGGTCAGTTCGAAACCCGGGTCGAGCAGGTTCTTGGTCGCGTCGGAACTCATCACTGACAGGCCTCGCAGGACTCGGGGTTTTCCAGGGAGCAGGCGATCGCGTCCGCGTCGGGCGCGGCCGTCTGGGCGGGGACGGGGGCGGCGGACGCCGCGCGGGCGATCCGGGTGGCCGGGCGCGAGCGCAGGTAGTACGTCGTCTTCAGCCCCTGCTTCCAGGCGTACGCGTACATCGAGGAGAGCTTGCCGATCGTCGGCGTCTCCAGGAACAGGTTCAGCGACTGACTCTGGTCGAGGAACGGCGTACGGGCCGCCGCCATGTCGATCAGTCCGCGCTGCGGGATCTCCCACGCCGTGCGGTACAGCGCCCGCACGTCCTCGGGGATCCACGCGAAGCCCTGCACGGAACCGCTGGCCTCGCGCAGCGCCTCACGGGTCCGCGCGTCCCACACGCCGAGCTTCTTCAGCTCGGCGACGAGGTAGGCGTTGACCTGGAGGAACTCACCGCTGAGCGTCTCGCGCTTGAAGAGGTTGGAGACCTGCGGCTCGATGCACTCGTACACCCCGGCGATCGAGGCGATCGTCGCCGTCGGCGCGATGGCCAGCAGCAGGGAGTTACGCATCCCGGTCGTCGCGATCCGGGCGCGCAGTGCGTTCCAGCGCTCCGGCCAGTGCAGCGCGGTGGCGTAGTGGTCGGGGTGCAGGACACCGCGGGCGGTGCGTGTCTGCGACCAGGCGGGAAGGGGCCCGGAGCGCTCGGCGAGGTCGCAGGACGCCTCGTACGCGGCGAGCATGATCCGCTCGGAGATCTTCGTGGACAGCGCCCGCGCCTCGGGGGAGTCGAACGGCAGCCGCAGCTGGAAGAAGACGTCCTGGAGCCCCATCGCGCCCAGGCCCACCGGGCGCCAGCGGGCGTTGGACCGGCCGGCCTCCTCGGTCGGGTAGAAGTTGATGTCGACGACCCGGTCGAGGAAGGTCACGGCGGTGCGGACCGTGGCGTCCAGGCGCTCCCAGTCGATGTCGCCGTCGGCCACGAACGCGCCGAGGTTGACCGAACCGAGGTTGCAGACGGCCGTCTCGCCGTCGTCCGTGACTTCGAGGATCTCGGTGCACAGGTTCGACGAGTGGACCACGCGGCCCGGCTCGGCGGTCTGGTTGGCCGTGCGGTTGGAGGCGTCCTTGAACGTCATCCAGCCCTGACCGGTCTGCGCGAGCGTACGCATCATGCGGCCGTAGAGGTCCCGGGCCGGCATCGTCTTGCGGGCCAGCCCCGCCGCCTCGGCGGCGCGGTACGCCGCGTCGAAGTCGTCGCCCCACAGGTCGACCAGCTCGGGCACGTCGGCGGGCGAGAACAGCGACCACGGGCCGTCCGCGTCGACCCGGCGCATGAACTCGTCCGGAATCCAGTGCGCCAGGTTGAGGTTGTGCGTACGCCGCTGGTCCTCGCCCGTGTTGTCGCGCAGCTCCAGGAACTCCTCGATGTCCGCGTGCCAGGTCTCCAGGTAGACGGCGGCCGCGCCCTTGCGGCGGCCTCCCTGGTTGACGGCGGCGACCGAGGCGTCCAGCGTCTTGAGGAACGGCACGATGCCGTTGGAGTGCCCGTTGGTGCCGCGGATCAGCGAACCGCGGGCGCGGATACGGGAGTACGAGAGGCCGATGCCGCCCGCGTGCTTGGAGAGCCTGGCCACCTGGTGGTAGCGGTCGTAGATCGAGTCGAGCTCGTCCAGCGGCGAGTCCAGCAGATAGCAGGAGGACATCTGCGGGTGCCGGGTGCCGGAGTTGAAGAGCGTGGGGGAGGAGGGGAGGTAGTCGAGCCGGCTCATCAGGCCGTACAGCGCGGCGACCTCGTCCAGCGCCTCCGGTGAGTCGTCCTCGGCGAGGCCGGACGCGACGCGCAGCATGAAGTGCTGCGGGGTCTCGATCACCTCTCGGGTCAGCGGGTGGCGCAGCAGATAGCGGCTGTAGAGGGTCCGCAGCCCGAAGTAGCCGAACCGGTCGTCGGCGCCGCCCACGAGCGAGGCGCCGACCAGGGCGTCGAGCCGGGAGGCGTGGACCCGGACGAACTGTGCGGTGCGGTCCGCGATCAGTCCCTCGCGGTGCCCGACGGCGACCGAGGCCGAGAAGGAGAGCGCGCCCTGGCCTGCCGCCTCGTCCGCGATGGTGCGGGTGAGGAGGCGTGCGGCGAGCCGGGAGTAGGCGGGGTCCTCGGAGATCAGGCCGGCGGCGGCCTCGGTGGCCAGCGAGCACAGCTCGGCCTCGTCCGACCGGGCGTTGCGGCCGCGCAGTGCGGCGGCGGCGACGCGTCCGGGGTCGGTGTCGGGCAGATCCGCCGTCAGTTCGGTGAGGGTCCGCAGGAGTACGGTCCCGGGGGCGTCCGTGGACTCGGCGGTTCCGGTGTTTCCGGCGGACTCTGCTGCTGAAACCGGATCGGCTGGCGCGATGGTCACGCGGTGCTCTCCCTCGCTCGGCTCCGGCCAGGCGGGGAACGGGGGCAGCCGGGCAGCGTGGGGCCCGGAGGCGGCAGCACTGCGTGCGGCGTCCACCGGCCCATCCACGAGGCCCGGACGTCTGTGCGCCCGGTTCGGTCGAGCCGGGCGCGCTGTCGACAGGTCTTCGGACTTCGGATGTGCAAAAGCACACCGATCACACCGTTGCGGGACAGTTCCGGATTCACACCGGATTCCCCTGCGGCGACAGCGAGCATGAGCATACATGTGGGGGCTCCTTGCCGAAGCAGCCCCCACATCTTGTGTCGCGTGGTGAAGGTACCGGAAAGCGCGACGGGCCGCCGCGCCTCCCTCAGGGAAGGCGCGGCGGCCCGTGCACGAGTCCGGCCGGCGTGTCAGTGACCGCCCGGTGCGCCCACCGTCGCGGGCGGGAGCACCTTCTCGACGCCCGGGTCACCCGCGTCCGCCGTGTAGTCGGACGGTGAGGTCTCGTCGATTCCGGCCGGGGCCTTCAGCGCGTTGAGCACGAAGGTCAGCACGACCACGACCACGAGGTTGAGGACGAAGGCGGTGAGACCGATGTAACCGATCTCGCCGATGCCCGGGATCTCCTTCGAGGAGCCGCCGAAGTGCTTCTGGGTCGGGCTGGCCACACCGTACGCGGCGACCGTCCCGTACAGCATGCCGACCGCCCAGCCCGCGATCAGGGCCCAGCGGTGGAACCACCGGGTGAAGAGGCCGCCGACCAGCGCGGGCATCGTCTGGAGGATCCAGATCCCGCCGAGCAGCTGGAAGTTGATCGCGACCGTCTTGTCCATGGTGAGGACGAAGGCGAGCGCGCCGACCTTCACCAGGAGCGAGACCATCTTGGAGACCTTGGTCTCCTGCGCCGGGGTGGCGTCCGGTTTCAGGAAGTCCTTGTAGATGTTGCGGGTGAAGAGGTTCGCCGCGGCGATCGACATGATGGCCGCCGGGACCAGCGCGCCGATGCCGATCGCGGCGAAGGCGACGCCCGCGAACCAGCCGGGGAACATGTTCTCGAACAGCTGGGGGATGGCCAACTGCGGGTTGTCCACCGTGACCCCGGCCGCGATCGCCATGAAGCCGAGCAGCGCCAGCAGGCCCAGCATCAGCGAGTACAGCGGCAGGATCGTGGTGTTGCGGCGGATCACGTCACGGCTGCGACTGGAGAGCGTCGCCGTGATCGAGTGCGGATACATGAAGAGCGCGAGCGCTGAACCCAGCGCCAGGGTGGCGTAACCCCACTGACCCATATCGGTCGGGACGAGCGCGCCGCGCGGTTTTCCGGTGGCCTCGTTCGTCTGCGAGAACGCCTCGCTCGCCTTGGCGAAGATGTCGTCGAAGCCGCCCAGCTTGATCGGGATGTAGATGATCGCCACGGCGATCACCAGGTAGATCAGCCCGTCCTTGACGAACGCGATCAGCGCGGGCGCGCGCAGGCCCGAGGAGTAGGTGTACGCGGCGAGCACCGCGAACGCGATCAGCAGCGGCAGGTCCTTGACGAACCAGTGCGTGGTCTCCCCGCCGCCGACGCCCATCACGTCCAGCACGGCCTGGATACCGACGAGCTGGAGCGCGATGTACGGCATCGTGGCGAGGATGCCGGTGAGGGCGACCGCGAGCGAGAGCCCCTTCGAGCCGAAGCGGCCCCGGACGAAGTCCGAGGTGGTGACGTAGCCGTGCTTGTGCGACACCGACCACAGGCGCGGCAGGAAGGTGAAGATCAGCGGGTAGACGAGGATCGTGTAGGGGACGGCGAAGAAGCCGGCCGCGCCCGCCGCGTAGATCGCCGCGGGGACGGCGACGAAGGTGTACGCCGTGTAGAGGTCCCCGCCGAGCAGGAACCAGGTGACCCAGGTGCCGAACGACCGTCCACCCAGGCCCCATTCGTCCAGGCTGTTCTCGTTCTCGGCCTTCCGCCAGCGGGCGGCCATGAAGCCGATGACCGTGACGGCCACGAAGAAGAAGATGAATACGGCCAGTGCCACGCCGTTCACGCCGTCCTTCATGCTGACGCACCTCCCTTGCGGGCGCGCTGGTCACGCTGCCACAGCACGTACGCGACCATCGTCAGCGCGGTCGAGACGAAGACCCAGAGCATTTGGTACCAGTAGAAGAACGGGATTCCGATGAAGGTCGGATCGACCTTCGCGTACGAGTCCACCCACAGCATCGCCACGAACGGTGCGATGAGACACAGGGCGATAACCACCCGCACGGGTGTGATCGTTGGTCGTTTTCCGGTGTTGTCTTCGGGCATGTGGTGCTCCGTCCCCTCGCTCGTCACCTGGCGTAATGCGCACGCAATCTAGGCGAGCGGTCCGTCCAGCGTCATCCCCTGTCCGCATTGCGGTAGTGCAACGGTGACGTCTCGGCGATACCCGCGCCCGGTGGGACTCACGAGAGAAAGGACGGACTGGTTCACGCCAGCTGTCCGCGCCGGCGCAGCGAACGGCCCCCGTGGGGAAATGACTCCACGGAGGCCGTTCGTCGTGCGGTCCTGGCAGGCCGGGGCGGCAGGACTCAGTCCGTGGGCCGCTTCAGGCGGGCCACGAACTTGTAGCGGTCGCCGCGGTACACCGAGCGCACCCACTCCACCGGTTCGCCGTTCCCGTCGATCGAGTGACGGGACAGCATCAGCATCGGCAGACCGACGTCCGTACCCAGCAGCCCCGCCTCGCGCGGGGTGGCGAGCGAGGTCTCGATCGTCTCCTCGGCCTCGGCCAGCCGGACGTCGTACACCTCGGCGAGCGCGGTGTAGAGCGAGGTGTACTTCACCAGTGAACGGCGCAGCGCGGGAAAGCGTTTGGCCGAAAGGTGGGTGGTCTCGATCGCCATCGGCTCACCGCTGGCGAGGCGCAGCCGCTCGATCCGCAGCACCCGGCCGCCCGTGGTGATGTCGAGCAGGCCGGCGAGCGCGTCGTCGGCCGTGATGTATCCGATGTCCAGCAACTGGGATGTGGGTTCCAGTCCCTGGGCGCGCATGTCCTCGGTGTACGAGGTCAGCTGGAGCGCCTGGGAGACCTTCGGCTTGGCGACGAAGGTTCCCTTGCCCTGGATGCGCTCCAGCCGCCCCTCGACGACCAGTTCCTGGAGCGCCTGGCGCACCGTGGTGCGCGAGGTGTCGAACTCGGCGGCCAGGGTCCGTTCCGGCGGCACGGGGGTGCCGGGCGGAAGTGTCTCGGTCATGTCGAGCAGATGGCGCTTGAGCCGGTAGTACTTCGGTACGCGTGCCGTACGCGTACCCGCACCGGTCTCGTTCCCCGTACTGCCCCCGTCGGCATCCATGGCCCGCCTTCCCGACTGCTGCGTTGCTGCCGTCACCGGCTCCTCCGTCTATAGCGGCTCACATGGTGGCACGGTCCGGTCACGGGTCGTCGCCCTCCCCTAGGTGTCGGTCCGATAACGGACGCGAGTGCACTTCTTATACACCCTTGACACCCCTAAAGGTCTAGGCCAAGCTCCCGGTACTGGTCTAAACCATTAAAGACCAAGTCCCAGCCCCACAGGCAGTACTCGTCGTACGTTTCCGCGGTGGGCGGGGGTTGCTGGTATCCCTGAGGAGGGTGTGGCATGAAGCGCAAGCTCATAGCGGCGGTCGGCGTCGCGGCGATGATGTCCGGTATTGCGGCGTGTGGCGGGGACAGCGGCAACGCTTCGAAGGACCCGAAGGACCGCTCCGAAGAACTGACCGTCTGGCTGATGGTCGACGCGCAGAGCACCTGGCCGGAACTGGTCAAGGACGTCAACGCGCAGTTCAAGAAGAAGTACCCGAAGGTCAAGGTCAACGTCCAGTACCAGCAGTGGGCGGACAAGGCCAAGAAGCTCGACACCGCCCTCGGCGGCGACAAGTTCCCGGACGTCGTCGAACTCGGCAACACCGAGACGATGCAGTACATCCTGAACGGCGCACTCGCCGAGATCGACCCCAAGAAGTACGACAACTCGGATACCTGGATCAAGGGTCTGAAGGACACCTGCACCTTCGAGGGCAAGCAGTTCTGCGTGCCCTACTACGCCGGTGCGCGTGTGGCGATCTACAACAAGGACATGTTCAAGGCCGGCACGGGCAGCGACGCGCTCCCGCAGACCGAGGCCGAACTGCTCACCGCCCTCGACAAGGTCTCGGCCGAGTACACCAAGAAGGACAAGCGCTTCTCGTCCCTCTACCTGCCGGGCCGTTACTGGTACGCGGCCATGTCCTACGTCGCGGCGTACGGCGGCTCCATCGCCGAGTACGACGAGGGTGCGAAGGAGTGGAAGGGCAACCTCTCCTCCGCCGAGTCCCAGAAGGGCATCGAGCACTTCGTCAACCTGGTGAAGAAGTACAACAAGGCCGACATCACCAAGGACGAGCAGGACCACGCCAACGTCATGGCCAACGAGAAGACGGCCCTGATCTACGGCAACGGCTGGGAGGCCGGCTCCGTCACCGACGGTGCCAACAACGGCAACCCGAAGCTCGAGGGCAAGATCGCCCCGGCCGGTATGCCCGGCCCGGAGGGCAAGGCGCTCCCGTCCTTCATCGGTGGCTCGGACCTCGCCATCACCGCGAAGTCCGAGGTCACGGACCTCGGCCAGGAGTGGGTCTCGCTCTTCACCAGTGAGAAGTCGATGGAGGTGCTCGCCTCCAAGAACATCCTGCCCAACAACGAGAAGCAGCTCGAGCCGCTGAAGGCGAAGCCGGAGACGGCCGCTGTCGCCAACGCCGTGCCGGACGCCTGGTTCACGCCGATCGCGCCGGGCTGGACGTCCATCGAGAAGGACGAGGTCCTGGAGAACATGCTCCTGGCGATCCTCAAGGGCACCTCGGTGGCCGACGCGGCCAAGAAGGCCGACGACGAGATCAACGCGCTGATCAACAAGTAGCACCCCAGGGCCATCGGCTCTCCAGGCGGGGGCCCGGCACGCACCGGGCCCCCGCTTCCTTTCGCAGACGTATGCCGTGATCTCCGGGTGCAGCCCCCGGAATCCCGATGGAAGGTCAGCCACGTGACTGCCGCCGACACCAAGGCCGCCGGGCCGCCTCCGGTACCCGTACCACGTGGTCCGGAAGTAACCGGGCCGTCGTCCCCCGCGAAGGACGCCAAGCCGCGCGCCAGGAGGCAGCGGAAGAAAGGTGAACTCCTTCCGTACCTCCTGATCCTGCCGGCGATCCTCGCGATCGCCGCGGTGTACGTCTATCCGCTGATCAAGACCGTGATCATGTCTTTCCAGGACATGGGCCGGGCAGCCCTGTGGGGCAACGGCGAGACGCCGTGGGTCGGCTTCGAGCAGTTCACCAACATCCTGGGGGACCCCGAGTTCTGGCAGGTCACCGGCCGCACGGTCGTCTTCATGACGATCTGCGTGGTGCTGACCATGGGCATCGGGCTGCTGATCGCGCTGATGATGCTGCGCCTGTCCACCTGGGTCCGGCTCGTCCTCACCGTCGCGCTCATCGCCGCCTGGTCGATGCCGCTCATGGTCGCCGCCTCGGTCTTCCGCTGGCTGGCCGACTCCGACTACGGCCTGATCAACACGCTCCTCGCCGACCTCACGGGCAACGAGGACTGGCTCGGCCACAACTGGTTCCTCGACCCGTGGCAGGGCTTCGGCATCATCACGCTGCTGGTGGTCTGGGGCGCCGTCCCGTTCGTCGTGATCACGATGTACGCGGCCCTCACCCAGGTCCCCAAGGAACTGGAGGAGGCGGCCTCCCTCGACGGAGCCTCCGCGTTCGGTGTCTACCGCTTCGTCACCTGGCCGGTCATCAAGCCCGTCTTCACCATGGTCGCCACCCTGTCGGTCATCTGGGACTTCAACGTCTTCGGCCAGATCTGGCTGCTGCGGGGCAACAAGCCCGAGCCGGAGTACGAGACCCTCGGCCTCTACTCCTTCTCCAAGGCGTTCGAGTCCACCTCCTTCAGCCAGGGCAGCGCGATCGCCTTGATCACCGTCCTGATGCTCTCCGGTGTCGCCGTGTACTACCTGCGCCAGCTGATCAAGACGGGAGAGGTCGAATGAGCACCTCCACTCGAATGAGCACGTCCACTCGAACGAGCACCTCCACCGCCACGGACACTCCCGCCCAGGTGCTGCGGCCCGACCGCAAGAGGAACCGCCTCGGCTACAACATCGTGGCCCTGGTCACCGCGGCGCTCATGGCCTTCCCGGTCTACTGGCTGATCATCAGTTCGCTGCGCCCCAACCACGAGATCCGGTCCTACGACCAGACGCTCTGGCCCTCCTCGCTCACCTTCGACAACTTCGCGCGCGCGGTGGAGCAGGACAACTTCGGCACCGCGATCCGGTCGAGCCTGATCGTCTCGGTCACCGCGGTGGTCGGCGGTATGATCATCGCGACACTGGCGGCACTCGCCATCGGACGCTTCCGCTTCTTCGGGCGGAAGGCGCTGATGATGGTGATGATCCTCGTCCAGATGCTGCCGCCGACCGCGATGCTGATCCCGATCTACCTCCAGCTCAACGCCATGGGCGGCATCGACGAGTACTGGGGACTCATCGTCGTCTACCTGGTGTCCACGCTGCCCTTCGCGACCATCATGATCCGCGGCTTCGTGATCAACATCCCGGTGGAGCTGGAGGAGTCCGCGATGGTGGACGGCTGCACCCGCATGGGAGCCTTCCGCCGCGTCATCTTCCCGCTGCTCGCCCCCGGACTCGCCGCCGCGTCGATCTTCGCGCTGGTCAACGCCTGGAACGAGTACCTCTTCGCGTACATCCTGATCAACGACAACTCCAAGTACACGCTCAACGTGTGGCTGATGACCTTCACCACGGAGCGCGGTACGGACTACGGGGCCCTGATGGCCGCCTCCACACTCATCTCCATTCCGGTCGTCATCTTCTTCATGATCATCCAGGGCAAGATGGCCACGGGTCTCACCTCGGGCGCCGTGAAGGGATAAGGCCCATGACCACCCTCGTAACCACCACCGACACCCTCACGCGCGACGCGCTCGCCGTGCTCCAGCCCGGATTCACGGGCACGACCGCCCCTGACTGGCTGCTGCGCAGGGTCGGCGAGGGCCTCGCCTCCGTCGGACTGTTCGGACGCAACATCGAGTCGCCCGCGCAACTGGCCGCGCTCACGGCCCAGCTGAGGGCCGAGCGCGAGGACGTCCTCGTCGCGATCGACGAGGAGGGCGGTGACGTCACCCGGCTGGAGGTCCGCCACGGATCCTCGTTCCCGGGCAACTTCGCCCTCGGCTCGGTCGACGACGTGTCCCTCACCCGGGCCGTCGCCCAGGAGCTCGGCCGCCGGCTCGCGGATTGCGGCGTCAACCTCAACTGGGCGCCGTCCGCGGACGTCAACTCCAACCCGGCCAACCCGGTCATCGGCGTACGCTCCTTCGGCGCCGACCCCCGGCTCGTGGCCCGGCACACCGCCGCGTACGTCGAGGGGCTCCAGGCCGCGGGCGTCGCCGCCTGTACGAAGCACTTCCCCGGACACGGCGACACGGCGGTCGACTCGCACCACGCGCTGCCGAGGATCGATGTGTCCCTGGGCACCCTGTACGCGCGTGAGCTGGTGCCTTTCCGCGCGGCCGTCGCCGCGGGTTCCAAATCGGTGATGAGCGCGCACATCCTGCTTCCCGCACTCGACCCGCACCGCCCTGCGACGCTGAGCCCGCAGATCCTGACCGGTCTGCTGCGCGAGGAACTGGGCTACGACGGCCTCATCGTCACCGACGGCATGGAGATGCAGGCCATCTCCGCGACGTACGGGATCGAGCGCGGCGCCGTCCTGGCGATCGCCGCGGGCGCCGACGCGATCTGTGTCGGCGGCGGGCTGGTCGACGAGGGCACCGTGCTGCGGCTGCGCGACGCCCTGGTGTCCGCGGTACGCGGCGGAGACCTGTCCGAGGAGCGGTTGGCCGACGCCGCCGCCCGGGTACGGGCTCTCGCGTCCTGGACGCGGGAAGCCAGGGGGGCTGTCTCGGAGCCGGGCGCGGCAGTGCAGGAGGGGACCGCGCCCGGCACCGGAGTCAGCAACGACATCGGCCTCGCCGCGGCCCGCCGCGCGGTACGCGTCACGGGCACCGGTGCGCGGCTGACGGGGCCGGCGTACGTCGCCGCGTTCACCCCGGTCGCGAACATCGCGGTCGGCGACGAGACGCCGTGGGGCGTCGCGGCCGAACTGTCCCGGCTCCTGCCCGGCACCGGCACCGGCACGTACAGCGGCGAGAGCGCGGCTCCGGCCGCCGACACGTTGCGGGCGGCGGGGGAGCGGCGCATCGTCGCGGTCGTCCGCGACGTCCACCGGCACGCATGGATGGCAGAAGCACTCGATGCCCTGCTGGCGGCGCGTCCCGACACGGTCGTGGTCGAGATGGGCCTCCCACAGGCGGAACCGCGGGGCGCCCTGTACGTCGCCACGCACGGGGCGGCCCGCGTGTGCGGTGTGGCCGCGGCAGAAGCCCTCACCTCCGCCGCCACCTGACCCGCGCGCCTCCCCCCCCGCCTCACCCCACCTCACCCTCAGCCCCGCCCGACCGCCAAGGCCGGCCGGGGCTGAGCCCATGGGTGAAGCCCGTCCGGCGCTTGAGGACGACGACGGTGCGCCGCGGGCGGGACACGGACGGCGCCGGAGGCGGGACGCGGACGAGGGCCGGCGCACCCGACGGTGTCCCGGCCCTCGTACGGATGCCGACTAGATTCCCTGCCACGCCGGCTTCGCCGCGTACGTGGCCCGGAAGTAGTCCCCCAGCTTCAGCTTGGACGCGGCCGCCTCGTCGACGACCACCGTCGCGTGCGGATGCAGTTGCAGTGCCGACGCCGGCACGATCGAGGCGACCGGCCCCTCCACCGTCTGTGCCACCGCCTCCGCCTTGCCCTCGCCCGTGGCGAGCAGGATCGGGTGCCGGGACTCCAGGATCGTTCCGATGCCCTGCGTGATCACGTGGTGCGGCACCTGGGCGATGTCGTTGTCGAAGAACCGCGCGTTGTCGACCCGCGTCTGCTTGGTCAGCGTCTTGATCCGCGTACGGGACGCGAGTGAGGAGCACGGCTCGTTGAAGCCGATGTGCCCGTCCGTGCCGATCCCGAGCAGTTGGAGGTCCACCCCGCCGGCCTCGGCCAGCGCCTTGTCGTACGCCTCGCACGCCGCCTGGACGTCCTCGGCGGAGCCGTCGGGTCCCATGAAGGACGCCTCGGACAGCCCCAGCGGCTCCACGACCTCGCGCAGCACGACCGAGCGGTACGACTCGGGGTGGCCGGGCGGCAGCCCGACGTACTCGTCCAGCTG
This sequence comes from Streptomyces finlayi, assembly GCF_014216315.1. Taxonomy (NCBI): domain Bacteria; kingdom Bacillati; phylum Actinomycetota; class Actinomycetes; order Kitasatosporales; family Streptomycetaceae; genus Streptomyces; species Streptomyces finlayi. The sequence continues at coordinate 2,389,369 of NZ_CP045702.1, read as the reverse complement.
GCAGATGCGGGCACGCGACGCGTCAACGGACCCGGCACGGACCTTGGCGGCCAGCGCCTGATAGATGGGCAGCGGGGTCGATCCGGTGGCCACGCCGAGCAGAGCGTCGGGCTTGCGGAGCAGCAGGGCTCCGATGGCCTCCGCGATGAGCTCGCCGCCTGCCGCGGCGTCCGGGACGATGACAACTTCCACGCTGTGCCTGCCGATCTGAAGGTGGAGCCATGTGGTATAGACCAATCAAGGTGTCAATCTAGCAGAACCGGGCAGCCCGGAGGGGAACCGTTCGCACACCGGTCCGCCCGTTCGCCCCGCTGGCGGCCGACCGCTCCACCTGGTCGACTTGTCCCGAGTCGAGCCTCGCGGGCCCCGGGCAGGCGCTGCCCGCCACCAAGACGTACACCGCCTCCCTGCTGGCGCTCTATCTCTTCGTGGACGGTCTCGCCGGCGGGGACGGCCCGGCCGCAGCCGAGTCCCTGCCCGCTCTGGCCGAGGAGATCCTGGCCCGCAGAGGCGAGGTCAAGTCCCTCGCCTCGCGATACCGCTTCGCGGAGCGGATGGTCATCACCTCGCGCGGCTACGGCTACCCCACCGCCAAGGAAGCCGCGCTGAAGCTGATGGAGACGAGCTACATCCCCGCTCTCTCCTGCTCCGGCGCCGATCTGCCGCACGGCCCGCTCGCCATGGTCGACAACATCTCCCCGGTGATCGCGGTGGTCACCGACGGCCGCGGCGGCGACGCCCTCCAGCCGGTCCTGGACCGGCTGCGGGGCCGCGGCGCCGACCTCTTCGTGGTCGGCCCGAAGGCCCAGGTGGAGGCCGCTTCGGCGGGCTTCGCGCTGCCGACGGCGGGAGTGCCGGAGGAACTGCAGCCGATCCTGGAGATCCTGCCGCTCCAGATGCCGGCCTACGAGGTGACGATCGCCCGCGGTCAGGACCCGGACGCTCCCCGCGCCCTGGCCAAGGTCACCGAGACCCACTGACCTCAGGGTCCGGGCGCCCCGGAAACACCCGCGGGCCGCGGCGCCAGGACGGGACCCTCGGCCCGAACGGCACCGCAGCCCGAAGCTGCGCGGCCGGTGGTGTGCGGTTCCTCCGGCCGAGAGAGGCACCGGCGCAGTCAGGGCAGAGAGCGCCGGGTGCCTCGATCCGTTCTCCTGTGCGGGGAGAACGGAGGTCTTTCCTGTGCATTGTGGACTAGACCAATCGGCTCTGTCCATCCGTGCGCACAGCAATTCCGGCGGATCTTCCCGCCCTCCCCTCTCACGGGGCCGCGGGCCGATCGGTTCGGAACCATTCAGTATCCACGGGTACCCTCGCACACGTGCCCTCCATGAACGACCTCGTCCGCCAGCACACAGCCCTGAGCGATACCGACCTCGAGTGGCTCCACCTGCTGGTCTCGGAGTGGCAACTGCTCTCCGACCTCTCCTTCGCCGACCTCGTCCTGTGGGTACCCACCCGCGACGGGACCCGGTACGTCTCCGTCGCGCAGATGCGTCCCAACACCGGCCCCACCTCCTACCAGGACGACATGGTCGGCCATCTGGTGCCGCGCGGCCGGCGTCCTCTGCTGGACGCCGCGCTCGACGAGGGCCGGATCGTGCGCGAGGGGGACCCGGAGTGGCGCGAGGAGGTGCCGGTACGGGTCGAGTCCATCCCCGTACGCCGTGAGGGCCGTGTCCTCGGGGTGATCGCCCGCAACACGAACCTCCTCACCGTCCGCACGCCCTCCAGGCTGGAGCTCACCTACCTCCAGTCCGCGTCCGACCTGGCTCAGATGATCGCCGCCGGGTCCTTCCCGTTCCCCGGCCAGCAGGTCGACATGGACGCGTCGCCACGCGTCGGTGACGGGCTGATCAGGCTCGACGCCGACGGGATCGTCCAGTACGCCAGCCCCAACGGCCTCTCCGCGTACCACCGCCTCGGCCTCGCCTCCGACCTCGTCGGCCACCACCTCGGCACCACCACGGCCGAGCTCGCCCCCTCCCGGGGGCCGGTGGACGAGGCGCTGGTCAAGGTGGCCAGCGGTTACGCGCCCCGCGAGTTCGAGGTCGAGTGCGCCAGCGGTGTGATTCAGCTCAGAGCCATCCCGCTCAAGCCCAAGGGGGTCCGCATCGGTTCGCTGGTCCTCCTGCGGGACGTCACCGAACTGCGCCGACGCGAACGTGAGTTGATCACCAAGGACGCCACCATCCGGGAAATTCACCACCGGGTGAAGAACAACCTCCAGACGGTGGCCGCCCTGTTGCGCCTGCAGGCCCGCCGGATGGATTCCGAGCAGGGCCGCGAGGCGCTCAACGAGGCGGTACGGCGCGTGGGTTCGATCGCGATCGTGCACGAGACGCTGTCTCAGAACCTGGACGAGCGGGTGGAGTTCGACCAGATCGCGGACCGCGTCATCGCGATGGTCTCGGAGATCTCGCCGGGCAAGGTCACCTGCCGCCGAACCGGCCGCTTCGGAATCCTCGACGCGGAAGTGGCCACTCCACTCTCGATGGTGCTCACCGAGGTGCTGCAGAACGCCCTGGAGCACGCGTTCACCGTGGCCGAGCGCGGCACGGTGGAGGTCTCGGCGGTACGGGGCGGGGCTCCGTCCGACGCGCGGCTCCTGATCACCGTGTCGGACGATGGACGCGGACTGCCTGAGGGCTTCGACCCGAAGCGCGCCGGAAATCTCGGCCTGCAGATCGTGCGCACCCTGGTGGAGGGCGAGTTGGGCGGCGGCTTCGACATGGTCCCGGGTCCGGAGCAGGGCACCCAGGTGATCCTGGACATTCCCGTGGGTTCGGGGAAGTAGCCGAGCGCCGGCCGCGACAGCGGGGCACAACAGGGTGCGGACGGCACAGCAGAGGGCCCGGACCGTGGTGACGGTCCGGGCCCTCTGTCTGGCACGTACGTTGCGATGCGCTACGGGGTACTGCGCGCTGCGACTCGAAGGCGGGGCTGTGCGTACGCTCTGTACGCGCCGCCGGGCTGAGGCTCGTAGCGGGGGGCGTCGGTCAGGCGCTGGCGTTACGCGCCCGGTTGCGAGCGGCGCGGCGCTTCATTGCGCGGCGCTCGTCCTCGCTGAGGCCACCCCAGACGCCGGAGTCCTGACCGGACTCGAGCGCCCACTGCAGGCACTGCTCCATGACGGGGCAGCGACGGCAGACGGCCTTGGCTTCCTCGATCTGCAGCAGCGCAGGACCGGTGTTGCCGATGGGGAAGAACAGCTCCGGGTCTTCCTCACGACAAACGGCGTTGTGACGCCAGTCCATGGCTGCTACCTCTCCTTGGTATTTCAAACTTGTTGCTTGTGAATGTGAACGCTTTCACGAATCCCCCCGCAGACACAGGGCCGACTCCCAGATGAACTGGTTGTGGTCTTGTCAGTGAGGAGGGGTTCTGGCTTTCAGTGGAGGCCGGTGTTGCGGGCCGTCCCGATCGCCATGTAGAGATTCGCAAACCTCGGCGGCGGATACAACCCCTTGTGGAAAGTTTTTTTTGATTCCTCGGTGTCGGCTAGGTCACAGCCGTACTTCCATGGGGTGGGGGCCAGCCCAAACGTTCGAGTCAAAGGACTTTGGGCCCTTCCACTCACACAATCACACGCAGTGCACGGCGTACGCCTGTGAACGTCACGCTCGTACGCAGTCCCAGGTGGTCGCCGTCCATCTGGAAGGGCAGTGGGGCCTTTGAATGCAAGGTGAAGTCGGTCAGGTCGTGACGCGAAACGGCGTGCTTGCCGTGGGGGCCCTTTTCCGGGCTCGAAGTGAGCAGCTGGGTCGCGTAGCGGGCGACCGCGGGGGTCGAAAGACGCTTCAGTCCGAGGACGTCCAGGGCCGTGTCGAAAGACGCCTTCGGAGAGGCGTACATCGGACGATTCCCCAGGTAGGTCCAGGGGGCGGTGTTGCAGATTATGGACAGCGCGAGGTCCGTGACGGGGTCCTGGCCGGGCACGTCCAGCGTGATGAGACCGTGCCGCCGGTGAGGCTCCTCGACGAACTGGCGGACCACCTGGCGCACGTACAGCGCATGAGTCGAACGTTTGCCGCGTTCGCGCTGCTGTTCGACCCGGCCGATGACGCCCGCGTCGAATCCGAGACCGGCACAGAAAGTGAACCAGCGCGCCGGGACGGACTCGTCCTCCGTACCCGGTGTGCCGGCCGCGAGGCCCAGGCCGACCGTGCGCTCGCTGCGCCGGTCCAGGGCGTCCAGGATGGCGCCGGTGGCCTCCACGGCGTCGTTGGGCAGTCCCAGGGCGCGCGCGAAGACATTCGTGGAGCCGCCGGGGACCACGGCCAGCTTCGGCAGACTGCCCACATCGGGCCCCTTGTGCAGCAGCCCGTTCACGACCTCGTTGACCGTGCCGTCGCCCCCGAGGGCGACCACCAGATCGATGTCGTCGGAGTCCGCGGCCCGTCGGCCCAGGTCCCGGGCGTGCCCGCGGTACTCCGTGCTCACTGCTTCGATCTTCATCTCGCTCGCCAGAGCGTGAATCAGCACGTCACGGGTCCGCGCACTGGTGGTGGTGGCAGCTGGATTGACCACAAGGAGTGCGCGCATGGCAGCCAGACTACCTACCCCAAGGTACCGGCCAGAATTACCGCACTCCTGGGGTCACGCTGGGTGACGGGCGGTGAACGGCGGCGGCGCCCGGGCACCCCGGCTTCACTTTCGCCGGGGGAGGATGCCAACCTGCACAGCGTGAGCATTCAGGAGAACACGCCCTCTTCCTCGCCGTCGGCCGCAGAGGAGAAGCCGGGCAGGATCGCCGCCGTGGCCGGACTCAACGCCCTCGAAGGTGCGGCACTGGTCGTCGGCGGGATCTACATGGTGGTCATGGGCCTGCTGGGCCGGCCCGACAGCCCCGAGCAGGCGGAGATGGGTGGACTCACCCTCATCGCGCTTGGCCTGATCCCGCTGTTCGCCGCGCGCGGACTGCTGCTGCGGCGCGGCTGGAGCCGGGGGCCCGCGCTCGTCACCCAGCTGATGGCGCTGCCGGTCGCCTGGACGCTGCTGCGCTCCCAGGGCGCGCTCATCCCCGCCGGCATGGCGCTGGCGGCCGTCGCCGTGACGGCGCTCGTCCTGCTGCTGAACCCGGCGACCACACGGGCGCTGGGCATCCGGGGACCGCGTACGACCCCCGGGGCCTGAGCCCGGCCGCCCGGGAACGGCTTCCAGGGCCCGGGCGGCCGGGCCCTGCACTACTCCTCGACGAGTAGGCGCTCACGCAGTTGTGCGAGCGTGCGGGCCAGCAGTCGTGAGACGTGCATCTGGGAGATGCCGACCTCCTGTGCGATCTGCGACTGGGTCATGTTCCCGAAGAAGCGCAGCAGCAGAATGCGCTTCTCCCGCGGCGGCAGGTCCTCCAGCAGCGGCTTCAGCGACTCGCGGTACTCGACGCCCTCCAGCGCCTCGTCCTCCGAGCCCAGCGTGTCCGCGACCGCGGGGGACTCGTCGTCCGTGTCCGGGACGTCCAGCGACAGAGTGCTGTAGGCATTGGCCGATTCAAGGCCCTCCAGCACCTCTTCCTCGGAGATGCCCAGCCGCTCGGCCAGCTCGTGGACCGTCGGGGAACGGCCGTGCTGCTGGGAGAGCTCGGCGGTGGCCGTGGTCAGCGAGAGCCGCAGCTCCTGGAGGCGCCGGGGCACCCGTACGGCCCAGCCCTTGTCACGGAAGTGGCGCTTGATCTCCCCGACCACCGTCGGGGTCGCGTACGTCGAGAACTCCACACCGCGGTCCGGGTCGAACCGGTCCACCGACTTGATCAGGCCGATGGTGGCGACCTGGGTCAGGTCGTCCAGCGGCTCGCCGCGGTTGCGGAACCGCCGGGCCAGGTGCTCCACGAGCGGCAGGTGCATCCGCACCAGCCGGTTGCGCAGTTCCGCCTTCTGGGGCGAGCCGTCGGGCAGCTCCCGCAGCTCGATGAAGAGTGCCCGCGCCGCACTGCGGTCGCGTGGATCGTGATGCCCGTGCTCGCTCATCTGGACCGTCCGCTCTGCCTGCGACTGCTCCACCGCGGCCGTACGGCCTTGCGTCCCGTTCGCCCCGTCCACCGGATGCGGCCGGGCCTGTTGCTCCGGGATGCCTGTTGCGGGCACCACCCCGGGGCGGATCGTCTCGTCCCGCACAGGTCCGTCCCCGTTCCTGTCGCTCACGCCGGCCCGGGTCCCGCGCCGCGCTGTTTGTAGAGGCTGATGGTGACCGTACGGTCGTCCGCGACCGTCGAGTCGACCTTTCCGGCCAGTGCCGAGAGCACCGTCCAGGCGAAGGTGTCGCGCTCCGGTGCGCGACCGTCCGTCGTCGGGGCCGACACCGTCACTTCGAGCGAGTCGTCGATGAGCCGGAACACGCAGCTGAGGACGGAGCCCGGCACGGCCTGCTGAAGCAGGATCGCGCAGGCCTCGTCGACGGCGATGCGAAGATCCTCGATCTCGTCGAGAGTGAAGTCCAAACGCGCTGCGAGACCGGCCGTGGCCGTTCGCAGCACCGACAGGTAGGCACCCGCAGCGGGCAGCCGGACTTCCACGAAGTCCTGATTCCCGGGCTCGCCTGCGATCTGGGACACCCTCACCTCCAAGGTGGCACAAACTCTTTCGAGGCTCCGGGAGGGTGCCCCGGAGCCATGCGGTCGATCGTCGGTTCTTGGTGCGGCGACGCTATCGCGATCCATGATGCCGTGTCGCCAGGACCCCACCCGATGGTCGTCACTCATGGTAAGCCCATGGGTACGCACAGTGGCTAGGGGTTTGCGGCGGCCAATTACGAAGAACCGGCGCCGGTTTGACGTACCCAGACGTCAGACGATCGAACCGTCCGCGAAGCACCAACGCCAGCTCTCGCCCGTCTCGAAGCTCCGCATGACCGGATGACCGGAGTCCTCGAAGTGGGCCGTCGCGTGCCGCAGGGGGGAGGAATCACAGCATCCGACGTGCCCGCAGACGAGGCAGAGACGCAGTTGCACGGGGTGGCTCCCGACCGCGCGGCACTCCGTACAGGTCTCACTGAGCGGGGCGGGCTCGGGGCGCGGCAGTTCCGGAAGGTGCGGGCACTCACTCATGATGTGCAGGTTACGACGGATGTGAGGACCGTGAGATGGACGCATTGCCGCTGGTGGCACTGGTCGCGGCCAGCGCCGCGGTGGCAGGGGCCGCGCGCCGCACCCCGGTGCCCGCACCGCTGCTGCTGGTTGTCGTGGGGCTGCTGGCGTCGTACGTGCCGGGCATGCCGACGTACACCCTGGACGCGCACATCGTGCTCCCGCTCCTTCTGCCGCCGCTGCTCTACACGGCGGCGGTGGACAGCTCGTACCTCGATCTGCGGGCCAATGTCCGGCCGATCGCCCTGTTGTCGGTCGGCTACGTGCTCTTCGCGACCCTTGCCGTCGGGTGGCTGGCCTATCGGCTGGTTCCCGGTCTGCCGTTGACCGCGGCCCTGGTGCTCGGCGCGGTGATCGCTCCGCCGGACGCCGTCACCGCCGCGACGATCGCGCGCCGTGTGGGGCTGCCCGCCCGGGTGACCACGATCCTCCAGGGCGAGTCCCTGGTGAACGACGCCACCGCGATCACCGCCTTCAAGGTCGCCCTGGCCGCGGCCGTCGGCGAGGGAGTCGGCTGGGCCGCCGGGATCGGCGAGTTCCTGCTGGCCGCGGTGGGCGGCGTGAGCGTCGGTCTGCTTCTGATGGTGCCGCTGCACTGGCTCCGCACGCATCTGAAGGAGCCCCTGCTCCAGAACACCCTCTCCCTGCTGATCCCCTTCGTGGCGTACGCGGCTGCGGAACGGGTGCATGCCTCCGGAGTGATCGCGGTGGTCGTCGTCGCGCTGTACCTGGGCCACCGTTCCTGGCAGGTGGACTTCGCGACACGTCTTCAGGAGGCGGCGGTCTGGAAGATGGTCGCGTTCGTCCTGGAGTCCGTCGTCTTCGCGCTCATCGGCCTGCAGCTGTCCTTCGTACTGAAGGGCCTCGGAACGTACAGCGTGGGTGAGGCGCTCCGGTACGCGTTCGTCGTGTTCGTCGCCGTCGTCGTCGTGCGGTTCGTCTGGGTCTACCCGGCGACCTATCTGCCGCGATGGCTGTCCAAGGGCATCAGGGAGTGGGAACCCGGGACGAGCTGGACGGCGCCGCTGATCGTCGGCTGGGCGGGGATGCGGGGCGTCGTCTCGCTCGCCATCGCCTTCTCCGTCCCGCTGACCATGGACGACGGCGAGGCCTTCCCGGCCCGCAACCTGGTGCTGTTCCTGACCTTCACGACCGTCATCGGCACCCTGGTGATCCAGGGGCTCACCCTGCCGCTCCTGGTGCGCGTACTGAAGCTCCCGGGGCGTGACCTGCGCGCGGAGACGCTGGCCGAGGCGCAGGCCCAGAGCCAGGCCTCCAGAGCCGCCGAGGCCCGCCTGGACGAACTGCTCGCCGACCGGGGCAACAGCCTGCCCGGACCGCTCGCCGACCGGCTGCGGTCGGTCCTGGAACGCCGCCGCAACGCCGTCTGGGAGCGGCTCGGCGCGGCGAACCCGGTCACCGGGGAGTCCGCGGACGAAACCTACCGGCGGCTCGCCCGCGAAATGATCGAGGCCGAGCGCGAGGTCTTCGTCCGGCTGAGGGACGAGCGGCGCATCGACGACGAGATGATGCGCACGCTGCTGCGCCGGCTCGACCTGGAGGAGGCGGCGGCCTACCGGGAAACGGACGACGCGTAGGGCGGACATCGGCCGGGACCGTCACAGCGGCACGGAAGGCTCGGCCTCGTAGGCCCTGTGCAGGTGTTCCAGGAGGAGCGGGGCGTCCGGCAGGCGGACCGAGCCGATGCGGCGTACAGGGATACCGGGGGTCCAGGAGTTCATCACGACGGCTCCGGACAGTGCGGCCAGGCCGTCCAGGGAGACCTCCTGCGTGCGCTGGGGGACACCGAGGTCGCCAAGACGGCGTCGGACGATGCTCATCGTCGTGCCCGCCAGCATGTCGGCGGCGGGCCACACCACGCTGTGGCCGTCCCAGAACGCCAGGTTCCAGATCGTGGCCTCGCTCAGCCTGCCCCGCCGGTCCACGAAGGCGGCATCGTCGAATCCCTGCCCGACTGCCTGGCGCAGGAGGTAGGTCTTCGCCACCTCGCCGACGTGCTTCACGGCCGGGAGGTCCCGTTCGTGCTCGACCGCGGCCAGGGACAGCGGGCCCGCCGGGCCGGTCGCCGCCGGTCCCGTACGGACCAGCAGTTCGGGCTCCACGTCGGTTCCGGCCGCGGTGAACTCCCCGGCGGGGGAGTAGACCGTGGCCGTCAGCGAGAGATCGGCCGGACCGGCCCGCAAGGCCGTCCGGAGGTGGGTGAGGACCCGGTCCTCGGGCAGGGCCCGCCCGAACATCTCCACCGAGGCGGACCGCAGCCGCTCCAGGTGGAGATCGAGGCCCCGGACCCGGCCGTCCCGGACCTGCAGTGCGGTGAAGTGCGCGTAGCCCGCGAAGGCGAGGGGCGCGAGTTCCCCGGCGGTGGCTTCCTGACCATTGCGTTGAACGACGAAGGGCATCCGTATCACTCCGGCATCGGTCGGTATCGGGCGTCATCGGTCGGGCTCCGGTGCGGAATGCCCGCCCAGTGAGGCGACGTTAGGCCTTGACATCGGTGGGAAGGTCAAGCGGCGAAGGCCGGACACGAGGACGGGGCGTCATGCTGATCGGGGAGCTGTCCAGGCGTACCGGGGTCAAGGCGCGGTTGCTGCGGTACTACGAGGCGCAGGGCCTCCTGGACGCCGGGCGTGAGCCGAACGGCTACCGGGACTACGACGAGGACGCGGTCGTCACCGTGTGGCGTGTGCGCGCCCTGCTGGACGCGGGTCTGTCCACCGGCGTGATCCGTTCGGTGCTGCCGTGCGTCCGGGGCGAGGCACAGGAGCTGCCGGAGTTCGACTGGTGCGCCGACCTGCGGGGCATCCTTCAGGGTGAGGTGACGGCCATGGACGAGCACATCGAGAACCTCCGGCGTACCCGCGGCACGCTCACCGGCTATCTGGCGCACTCGCCCGAGGGTCCCCCCCTTCCGGGAAGGGCGTACCCGTGACGACGGCCGCCAGGCGGGTCCCCGGGGCGAAAGCGCCCTCTTCGGCGAGCGTGGTCAGCGCGTACAGCAGCTTGGCCACGTAGAGCCGCTCGACGCGCAGTCCGTGCCGGTCCTCGAAGTCGTCGGCGAAGGCGTGCAGCTCCGGGGGCGTACGGGCGTAACCGCCGAAGTGGAAACGCTCGTCCAGCGACCACTGTCCTGCCGGGCCGCCGAACGCCTCCTCCTGCAACTCCCGTACGGCGGCGGCCAGGAAGCCGCCGCGGAGGACCGGGATGCCCAGCGCGCGCTGCCCGGGCCCGAGACCGGCGGCGAGGCCGGCGAGGGTCCCGCCGGTCCCGCAGGCGACCGCCGCCACGTCGGCCACGCCGAGCAGTTCGCGCCCGAGCGCTGTGCAGCCCTGTGCGGCCGGTGCGTTGCTGCCGCCCTCCGGGATGACGCTGCACTCCCCGAAGAGGCTCAGCAGCCCGCCCAGGACCTCAGGATCGGTCTTCGAGCGGTACGTGGCACGGTCCACGAAATGCAGACTCATCCCGTCGGCCGCGCATCGCGCGAGCGAGGGGTTGAGCGGCCGGTGCGCGAGCTCGTCGCCGCGCACGACGCCGACGGTGCGGAAGCCGAGCAGCCGTCCGGCGGCGGCCGTGGCGCGCAGATGGTTGGAGTACGCGCCCCCGAAGGTCAGTACGGTACGACCCTCGGCGGAGGCCAGGTTCAAGGAGAGCTTCCGCCACTTGTTGCCCGGAGGGTACAGCTCCACTGGTCCAAGCGCAGCCGTATCCCAGTCCATCGTGGTGTGGATGAGATCGTCCCGCTTCAGCAGCAGTCGAACGCCCCGGCTGGCGAATCGGGCGTCATGGGCTTCCTCCAGAGGGGAGGGCGGCCGGGGCTGGAGTGCAAGGGCGAGATCTACGGTCACCTTGCCATTGTGGCTGTGACCTCCTGCCGCGCCGCTATGGCGTCTGAGGTACGCCCCGGTCCCACAGTTCCTCGGCGTGCTCCGCGAACCTGTCGAACATCCCGCTGTCACCCTGGCGGCGCAGATGCAGGAGTGGCGAGTCGTGGCCGACGAGCCGGGCCAGGTGGGGCGTCACGAGTGCGTCATGGTCGAACCGGAACACGGACAGGGACACGTGATTCACGGCATCCTCGGAGCTGCTGAAGCGCGTCTCAAGGCCGTCCAGAGGGCCGAGGCGCTCCAGGTGCTCCAGGCTGATCCGGATGCGCGTGCCTACGCTCAGAGCCACGTCCTCGATGGCCTCACGCTGCCGGGTCACCTCTCCCTCGGGATCACCCAGCAGGAAGCGCACCCGGCATCCTGACGCGATCTTCCGGCGCAGAGTGTCGACGAACGCCGGTTGCTCCAGCCACACGAAGTAGTTCGTGTATCCGGCCAGGAAGATGTCAGCGTCGGCACCCTTGATCAGTTCGCCCCACACGGTCGACGGGCAGGCGGACCGGTAGGGGTAGGCGTGGACCAATTCGCGGTCATGGCCGGTCTTCACCCGCTCCTGAACAGCCTTGGGCCAGATCATTTCTTCATCCACCTTCAGCGCCCTGCACGCGTCGACACGGTTCCTTGCATGAGGTACGAGCTCGGCGTCGGCCAGCCACCGTTCCACCGTCTTGGGTGCCACGCCGATGCGCGCAGCAAGCTTCCGGGGCGTGAGCTTGGCGTCTTCCATAGCTGATCGTAGAGCGGTGTTCAAGACTTCCCCCTGCGACATTTGGGCGTTCTTGAACCGTAGCGCTCAACGGTCCAACTGTCGCTGGTCCACGGAGAGATACGTCCACCGGGGGCATGGAGCATCACGTTCATGACGACCCCAAGGGCGACGATGGACGGGCCCGTGCATCTCGCGTTAGCCCCGGAACCCCCGAAACCGGTGGAGCGCTGTGACGTGTGCAAGGCATTGGACACGCAGCGTCAGGAAGCCAGGGACCGGGGTGACTATTCGGCAGCGACGGACGCGAGTGTGGAGATCCGGAACCACCCGCACAGGACCAGGGGGCGCCGATGATCACACAAGGGGCGATGGGCGTGGAGATGCAGCAATGGCGCGACGGCCGTAAGGCGGCAGGAGACGCGACCGAGGCGCTCAGGGAAGCTCTGATGGCGCTCGGCGTCCCAGCCGAACGGATCAGCCACCTGCGGCCGGTAGTGGCCTACTCGGGGAGGCCATACGTCCACCTCGGGTCGCTGCCCGCAGATCAGGTGGAGCGCATGGCTGAAGCGCTGAGGCGTAACGATCTGTCGCAGCCCGAGCAGCCTGTGAAGCGCTTGGGACGCTGCTCGGGGACCGTAGCGTGGTGGGGACGGAGGGCCGTGAAGGCCATCGGTCCAACTTTTCTCTACTTGTTCAAGGTCGCGCCCGCGGCGCGCCGGGCGGCCGGTCCGCCCCGGTCGGGCATGCGGCCTGGCGGCCGGTCCCACCCGGGCGACCGCCACCCGGCCGCAGGGCTTCCCAAGCCGTAGGGATGTCGACGGAGCGCCATCGGTCCAACTTCCCTTCACTTGGTTCTATATGGCGCGCCGCTCTCTCACGGGCCACGTGGCTGGGGGCGGACGGCACCGCGAGGCTTTAGGCAGCCACCAGGGGGCGAGCCTCGAAGGACTGGGGGCCGGTCGGGCCATCTGCGGGCAGGCAATGTGCCAGCCCGACTCGCAGCGGGAGCGTACGGCCCCCAGTCCTCTCGCCCTCTGGCAGCTCCCGCCCAAAGCCTCGCGGAGCCGGCCGCGTGCCTAAGCTGCCCGCTCCAGTACCTCGGGCAAATACCGGGTCACACCGTCCAGGCGGCGCATGTCGACCTTGAGCGGCTGAGGCTTTTCCCCCACCCAGTGGAAGCAGCAGCGGGCGTAGAGCTGGTACCAGGAGCACCGCTTGCCCGGCCCGTCAGGGGGCAGCAGCCGCACGGAGTGCAGCACCACACGCAGCAGCGACCGGGCTTGCGTCAAGTCTGCCTCCTGCCAGGCCGCGTTGAGGAGATCGCAGTCGCGCAAGATCATCAGATCGGTCGCCGTTCCGATCTCCGTCAACTCGTTCTGCAACGAGCTGATCTGTCCCGCGATGGCGTCACGCATCTGCTCGTACCGGTGCTGTCCCTTCGGGTCCTGAAAGCGACCCTGTACGTAGAAGGCATCGTCCAATGCGTCCAACCGGGACTGGGCATTGTCCAGCGCGAGTGTGAGCTCGGTGCGCCGTGTATCGGCTTCCGGATCTTTGTAGGACAGCCAGCGGCGCGCCAGTTCCTGGAACAGATCATGTGTGTCCGTGAACGAAGTCACTCGGCTCATGAACGCTGCCGAGAGAACGCTGTCAATGTCCTCCACCGACACCGTCATTCCTTGGCACGCCGACTTGCCCATGTTGACTCGCATGTAACACCGGTACTGAGGCCCGCCCTTGGTCATGCCGCCTCCGCACCGACCGCACTTGAGGAGCCCCGACAGCAGCGACTGGGCAGCGGGCTTGCCGCGCCGACCTGTCGCCAGCCCCTCGGAGGTACGGGAGCGCAGCCCGGCCAGAATGCGCGCACGCTCGCCCACCGTGATCACGCCCATCCCGACACGGACGGGGCCCCCTCCGGACCGATCAACGGCTCATCCGTCGCCCGCCAGCGTTCGCGTCCGCTCTCGTCCGTGTAGCGATCGTGCACCGGCATCAGCCCGGCCCACGCGGGGGAGTGCGCAAGCTGAGTGATCGTCGATGACCGCCACCTGCCCCCGCGCCGGGTGGTCAGACCGTCCGCGTTGAGTTCATCGGCGATCGTCCCGGCTGCCTTGTCCGCGAGCAGTCCATCGGCGATCCGGCGAGAGGCGGCGTACTCCTTGGGATGGTGCTCCGTGGATGTCTTGCCCTTGCGCACGCGCAGTCCGTACGGAGGCTGCCCGCCCGGCCAGGCGCCCGTGAACTTCCTCTCCGCCTTGGTCCGGCGCGTACGAGTCGATGTGTTGTACGACTCCGAGCGGGCCTGCTCGGCCAGCCACGCAAAGAGCCCTCGATGCTGAGGGATGCTGCTGTCCAGGCCGTCCATGTGGGCGAGCAGACGTGCGCCCTTGGAGTCGAACTGATCAAGAACTTGGCCGACCTGCCCCATGCCGCGACGGCTCAGACGGTCGAGTTTCCAGACCAGTAGGTGGCGTACTTCCCCGGCCAGCACTGCCGAGATGGCGCTGTCGAACTCCTCGCGCTTGACCCCCACCTTGAAGGCAGAAAGCTCCTCTTTCCAGACCTTGCGGACCGTCAGGCCCTCTCGTGCTGCGCGCTCCCGAAGATCACGTTCATGTGCGTTCAGAGTCGTCTTGTCGTCCTGCAACGTGCTGCGACGAAGAAACAGATCACACAGCTTGGCAGGATCTGTGACCGTGCCCATACGACCACCTTCAATCCAGGTGGGCCGAGCTGTCCACGGAATATGCGCCCAGGTCAGCCCGACGTACACCAGTCGGCTTGTTTCTGGGCAGGTCCGGGTGGATCAGGTCGTCGCGCTTGAGCAGCAGCCGTACGCCCCGGCGCGCGAAGCGCTCGTCCTCGGCCGGCTGGAGCGGCGAGGGGAGGGCTGGGCGCAGCCGGGGCGTACCGGGTGGTTCGTCGTGCACCCGTGCATTGTCGCGCAGCGTGTCACTTCAGGCGTTCGTGGATACGGGCCCGCATGGAGTTCATCGAGAAGCCGCGCGGGTCCACCCTGCCGGGCTGCCACTCCCGGTGACCGATCACCGAGAGGGCTCCCCAGCGGTGATGGCGGCAGACCGCTGCCGTCGCCCGCTCGATGGGATCACGCCGTGGCACAGCGGGCCCGGGAGGTCGGCGTGGCCGTCACGGCAGAGTTCGACGGTCCGGGCGGTGCCGCCGGTGCACGGTGTGATGGATCATCACACCGTGCACCGGCCCCCGGGGACCCTGGCGGTCGCGGTTGTGGGTACGCCAGTCGCAGACCTGGACGACGGTGAGTCCTTCGTCCTTCAGCGCGTCGAGGAAGCTGCTCGCGGACATGGGTGAGGACATGGCCGACTCCTTTTGTGCGGAGGGAGAGTGCCGTACAGCGCTTCTGCCCGAACCGCGCCTCCCGGGCCATCTGTTCGGACGGCGTGCGAGCCGATCCGGACAAACCGCGCGCGGCCCCCGTTCGTGCTCAGGCCTCGGCGAGCCACAGGTCGGGGCCGAACACCTCGTAGTGGATGTCCGCGGCGGGGAGGCCCTTGGCCAGCAGTTGGGCGCGGACGGTCCGCATGAAGGGCAGCGGCCCGCAGAGGTAGGCGCGGGTGCCGGAGGGGACCGTGAGATCTGTCAGGTCGACCAGCCCCGTGCGGTCGGTGGCGTGGTCGGGCCCGGGCTTCTCGTACCAGAAGTGTGCGGCGGCGTCGGGGAGGCGGCCGGTGAGGAGGGCGTGCTCGGAACGCAGGGCGTGGTCGGCGGGGGACCGGTCGCCGTGCACGACCGTGACGGGTGACCGGTGCCCCGTGGACGCCAGGTGGTCCAGCATCGACAGCATCGGGGTGCATCCGATGCCGGCCGAGGCGAGGAACAGGGGGGCGTCGATGTCGTCGAGCACCAGGTCCCCGTAGGGGGCGGAGACGCGCAGCCGGTCACCGGGGTGGGTGTGGGCGTGGAGGTACTGGGAGACCTCGCCGTCGGGGGAGAGGCCTCCACGCACCTTCTTGACGGTGATCGAGCGCAGCGGGGACCCAGGGGCGGACGACAGGCTGTACTGGCGTATCTGGCGGGCGCCGTCGGGGAGTTCCACCTGTACGGAGACGTACTGACCGGGCCGGAAGGCGGGCGCCGGCTCGCCGTCGGCGGGGCGGATCCGGAAGGTGACGACGTCTTCGGTCTCCTCGGTGCGGCCGGTCACCTCCCACGCGCGCCAGACGTCACCGGCGACGACGCCCTGCTGGGCGTACAGCCGCTCCTCGATGGCGACCAGGGCGTTGGCCATGAGCCAGTACACCTCGTCCCAGGCGGCGGCGACCTCCGGGGTGACCGCGTCACCGAGCACCTCGGCTATGGCCGCGAAGAGGTGGGTGTGCACGACCTTGTACTGCGCGGCGGTCACCCCGAGCGAGGCGTGCTTGTGGGCGATGCGGCTCAGCATCACGTCCGGGCGGGTGTCCGGGTGCTCGACCAGGTGCGTGGCGAAGGCGGCGATCGAACCGGCGAGTGCCTGACGCTGCGTCCCGGACGCCTGGTTGCCCCGGTTGAAGAGGTCGCTCAGCAGTTCGGGGTGGGCGTCGAACAGCTTCCGGTAGAAGAGGTCCGCGATGTCTCCGACGGCCGCGCCGACGGCGGGCAGGGTGGCACGGACAGTGGCGGTCGACGTCTCGGAGAGCATCGGAAGACTCCAGGTGTGTGGTGAGGCGGGTGAGCGGTGAGGGGGGCGTGTCAGTCCGGGGGTGGGCCGCTGCTGATGCCGATCAGGACGGGGCCGGTGGGTGAGGCGACGAGTTCGGTCACCGTGAGCGGGTCGAGTGAGACGTAGAACGCCTCCTGGGCCCGGCGGAGGGCGTCGCGCAGGACGCAGGCCGCGCGGAGCGGGCACGGGGCGTTGCCCTCGCACTCGACGACGTCGTCGGAGCCCTCCAGCTCCCGTGCGAGTGCGCCGATCGAGGCCGTACGCCCGGCTTCCGTGAGGGTGAGGCCGCCGCCCCTGCCGCGCCGCGCGTCGACCAGGCCGAGGTGCTGGAGCCTGGCGACCACCTTGGTGGTGTGGGTGTACGGGACCCGCATGGTGTCCGCCACCTCACGGGTGGTCGGAGGGTCCTCGCTCCCCGCGACGGCCAGACGCATGAGTACGCGCAGTGCCACGTCGGTGAATCTCGTCAGCCGCATGGAGCTCACCGTAGGTAATTTGCATTCCAGATGCAAATTAAGCGGTGCGCGCGGCGACACCGTGCGATCTGCCCCGCCGAAGATGGATTAGTCGCACTCTTTTGTGTAATGGCGCGTCGAGTCCCGTTGCTGAAAGGCTTTTCGTACAGGTCAGCCCATAGCGAGAGGACCGTCAGATGTCCGTTGGTGAAGAGGTTCGCGACACGCAGGCTCGGCCGCAGCAGAGTCTGGGCACGGCGGCCGCGCGGAACCTCGCGACGACCACCAAGTCCGCGCCGCAGATGCAGGAGATCACCTCCCGGTGGCTGCTGCGCATGCTGCCGTGGGTGCAGGTACAGGGCGGCACTTACAGGGTGAACCGCAGGCTGAGCTACGCGGTCGGCGACGGCCGTGTGACCTTTGTGCAGACCGGTGACCGGGTCGCCGTGATCCCGGCCGAGCTCGCCGAGCTGCCCGCGCTGCGCGAGTTCGGCGACGAGGAGGTGCTGGCCGAGCTGGCACGGCGTTGCGAGCAGCGTGACGTCGAGCCGGGGGAGGTGCTCGCAGCGTCCGGAGACGCTGCGGACCGGGTCTTCCTGCTCGCGCACGGGAAGGTGGAGAAGATCGGCTCCGGGCTCTACGGGGACGAGACGGTGCTCGGAGTCCTCGCGGACGGTTCCTACTTCGGTGACCACTCCTTGATCGACGGCGACGCCAACTGGGAGTACACGGCCCGAGCCGTCACCGCCTGCACCCTGCTCACCTTGCGACGTGCCGACGTGTTCAACCTCGCGGCCCGCGCCGACTCGCTCCGTGATCACCTCGCGGGACTCCTCTCCATCCCGCACCAGCGCACCAACAACTACGGCGAGGCGGCGATCGATCTTTCCGCCGGCCATGTCGGGGAGTCCGTCGTCCCGCACACGTTCGTCGACTACGAGTCGGCGCCGCGTGAGTACGAGCTGAGCGTCGCCCAGACCGTGCTGAAGGTCCACAGCCGGGTCGCCGACCTCTACAACCAGCCGATGAACCAGACCGAGCAGCAGTTGCGGCTCACGGTCGAGGCGCTGCGCGAGCGCCAGGAGCACGAACTCATCAACAACCGGGAGTTCGGACTGCTCAACAACTGCGACTACGGCCAGCGCATCCAGCCGCACGACGGGGCTCCCAGCCCCGACGACATGGACGAGCTGCTGTCCCGGCGGCGTGGTTCGAAGCTGTTCCTCGCCCATCCGCGGGCCATCGCCGCCTTCGGCCGCGAGTGCAACAAGCGCGGCCTGGTGCCGGAGAGTGTCGAGGTGGGCGGACACCACGTGCCCGCCTGGCGGGGGGTGCCGATCTTCCCGTCCAACAAGATCCCCGTCACCGACGCCCGCACCACCTCGATCATCTGCATGAGGACCGGTGAGGCCGAGCAGGGCGTCGTCGGACTCCAGCAGAGCGGCATCCCGGACGAGATCGAGCCGAGCCTGTCGGTCCGCTTCATGGGCATCGACGAGCAGGCGATCATCTCGTACCTGGTGACGGCCTACTACTCCGCGGCCATTCTCGTACCGGACGCCCTCGGTGTACTGGAGAACGTTGAGGTCAGCCGCTGGCGGTGATCCTTTGGGCCCGGACGGGGGCGTCCGGGCCCTTCGCCCCGTCACACCGCACACCCCACCGGTGTGCCCCGCCGCGGCGGCGCCGGGCACCCGGTGGAGCCCGATGGGCGACTCAAGAGGAGAGACCGTGACCATGACGAGTACGGACACCACGACGCAAGGCCATGAGGCCGCAGCTCTCCTGGAGCACACCCGGAGCGCCGTCGACCCGCATCTGCGCTCAGCGGTGGAGTCGCTGCCGGGGGGTATGCGTCGGGTCGCGATGTACCACTTCGGCTGGGAGAACGCGGACGGCAGCCCCGCCTCGGGGCAGGCGGGCAAGGCCATCAGGCCCGCGCTCGTCATCGCCGCCGCCCGCGCGATGGGAGGGGACCCCGACCGCGCGGTGAGAGCCGCTGTCGCCGTGGAGCTGGTACACAACTTCACCCTGCTCCACGACGACGTGATCGACGAGGACGCCACCCGGCGCCACCGGCCCACCGCCTGGGCGGTCTTCGGAGTCCCGGACGCCGTGATCACGGGGGACGCCATGCTCGCCCTCGCTCAGCGGCTGCTCGCCGACGATGCGCATCCGGCTGCCGCGAGGGCCTCCTCACGGCTCTCCAGCTGTGTCATCGAGCTCTGTGCCGGACAGCAGGCCGACTGTGCCTTCGAGGAGCGTGGACCGGACGAGGTCTCCCTGGACGAGTGCCTCACCATGGCGACGGCCAAGACCGGTGCCCTGCTGGGGTGCGCCTGCGCCCTCGGAGCCCTCTACGCGGGGGCGGAGGAGCGGGACGTCGGCGCCATGGACGGATTCGGCCGCGAGGCGGGGCTCGCCTTCCAGCTCATCGACGATCTGATCGGCATCTGGGGTGACACGGCCCGTACCGGAAAGCCGGTCGGTGCGGACCTGGCCGCCCACAAGAAGTCCCTGCCGGTGGTGGCCGCGCTCACGTCCGGTACGCCCGCCGCCGCAGAACTGGCCGCGCTCTACAAAGGGCCTATGACGACCGCGGACGAGGTGGCCCGGGCCGCCGACGCCGTGGAGCGGGCAGGGGGACGGGACTGGGCGCAGGTCTGCGCGGGAGACCGGATGGCGCGTGCGGCCCACCATCTCTCCCGGGCGGTGCCCGATCTGGCGTCGGCCGGGGACCTGATGGCCCTCGCCGAGTTCGTCACCCGCCGGAGCCGCTGACCTCGCGCGACGGGAAGGAGGGCTCAACTCTATTATCACGTAGGACGGTTGAGGCCGGACGGGAACGGGTGGAGTCGGACATGGGTGTACGCGTACGGCAAGCGGACGGGCGGGACCGGGAGCAGGTGGTGAGGATTCTGGAGGATGCCTTCCACCTCGACCCGGTGAGCAGCTGGGTCTTCCCGGACGAGGAGCATCGCCGTGCGGTGCACGGCAAGTTCCTCGGCGTCTTCGTCGACGTCACGCTCGACGAGGGCCGCATCGACCTGCTGGAGGACGGCACCGCCGCCGCCCTGTGGCTCACGGTGCCCGCGGGAGCCCCTGAGGGGGAGGACCCCACCCCCGCGCTGATGAGGGAGACCGCCGACCCGGACAACGAACGGGCCGAACTGATCGGGAGGCTGACTGCCGCGGTCCATCCGCACCACCGCCCTCACGCGTACCTGCTCATGATCGGGGTGTCTCCCGGGCGCCAGGGGGAGGGCCTCGGGGCCGCCCTCATCGACGAGGTCCTCCAGCGGTGTGACCAGGAGGGGACGCCGGCCTACCTGGAGGCGAGCAGCGAGCGGAGCCGCGGACTCTACGAGCGGCTGGGGTTCACCTTCACGGGCCGAACGGTCGAGCTGCCCGACGGGCCTTCGATGTGGCCCATGTGGCGTGAACCCCGATCCGTCTGACGGCAGTCCGGATCGATCGGCCCGGCCGCGGGTGGGCGCCGCCGGGAAGGAAGCGGAGGGTGCCACCGAGGCGGCGACGGACACGGGCTACAGTCCCTGCTCATGACAGATGAGTCGTGGGCAGGCTGGTACCGGGACCGTCACGGTTCCGAGGCCGTCATTCTCACCACGGACGGACAGCAACTCCGTATCCGGATCAGAGGGGTCGACTTCGAGGGCGCGAGTTTCGACGGTCTCGGCCCGGTGGCCGGTGTCCCGCCGGAGGGCTCGGAGTTCGCCCTGGCGGACGGCGTGCTTGACGACTGCGTACTGGAATGGGACCTCCCGCTCCCGGTCCTCGTGGCCGACACGGTCCGCCAGGCCACGCTCAGTTGCCTGCTGTCGCTGCGCCGCTCCGACCCCGACCTGGCGCTGGCCTTGCACCTGGACGGTGCCTCGTACGAGTCGGCCCGTGCCGCCGGTGACTTCGCGGCGGCGCTGGCCACCATTCAGCGCATCCTCCCGGCGGGGATCCGTCTGCAGACCTGCATCGCCTGCGCGTTCTCCGACTACTTCCCGGTTCCCGTCCGTGGGCTCTCCGGCGCTCTCGCCTGCTTCCGGGGGGCCAAGGACGCCTACCGGGGAGCCGCCGACGGCGGCGACGTCGCCGAACTGTGGGACCGGCGTACCGGGTTCGTCCAGGAGATCTGGAGCTGCCGCGAGTTCGAGGCGCGGCCGGCGGAGGGCGCGGGCACCGGGCACCGGGGAGCGTTCCCGCTGGAGAACGCCTGATCCGGAGGGGAGAGCCGGCCTTCAGCCCTTCCCGCCGGTCTCCCCGGCCGCACCGTCCTGCCCGACCTGACCAGACACGACCAGCGCAGCCACCACCAGCCCAGACACCACCGGACGCGACACGAGCACGACGCGACGCGTCCCGACGAACTGCGCAGGGGGCGCGGCGCGGTGGTCACCACGGGGGCCTCACCCCGCCGCCCCGGCTCCCGGACGGCCTCCGTCGCTGGAGCCGGACAGGGACCGTCGCAGGCGGCCCGCCCGCATCGTCGCAAGGGGCCGGACCGGGACCGTCGCACCAGGAGCGCGGACGGGGCCGCGCACCGCCGTACAAGGGGCCGCTCCTGTTCGGGAGCGGCCCCTTGCGTCAGGACCGGTGGGAGCCCCGTGTCAGGGCTGAGGCGAGCCGCGCGTCAGGAACCGGAACCGGCGAGAGCGGCCGCGAAGCCGTTCTGCCAGAGGTAGTTCACCCGCGAACGCTCCGTCGCGTTCGGGTAGGCGTTGGTGCAGGACGTGCCGGGGCCGCCCCCGGACATCAGCTCGCTGCACGGCCCGGAGTAGCGGTCCGGGAGGCCGAGCACGTGCCCTGTCTCGTGGGACGTGACGCGCGTCGAGTTGTACTGCTGGTTCTGCCGGTAGTCCAGGAATATGTAGCCACGGCCGTGCCCGTCGGTGCTCGCGTACGAACCGCGTGAGTCGTTGCCCTCGTAGTACCTGAAGTCGGGGTTCGAGCCCTCCTGGAGCTGGACGTTGGAGACCGAGCTGTTCCAGATGCGGGTGCTGCTCGCTATCTGGCTGCGGAAGCTCGGCGCGTTGGCGGCGTTGTAGACGACCGTGACGGAGGCGGCGCCCGGGTCGGCGGCCCGCTTCTCGGCGACGGACTTCATGACGGCCTGGTGGAACGCCCGGTTCGCGGCGGCGTTCTCACTCGATCCGGCGTACGCGGCATACCCCTGCGACGCCGTGGAGGCGGTCGTGGGGGAGCCGGCGGATGCCGGGTCCGCGGCGGTCGCGGGCGTAGCGCCCAGGGCGGCGACGAGCCCGAGGCCGAGGCCGACGGCGGCCGACATGAAGGAGGTACGGAGGTGTCTCATGGGGGGTTCTCCTAGCTGGACGATGAACCCGTCCGCTGATCGGCGCCCGGCGCACCTTCAGGCCGGCCAGGAGGGCGAACCTGTCCGGTGTGCGGACTCGGTACGGGTGCGGTACGGAGTGAGTGTGAGGGCACGCAGTGCTTCCACGGATGATGCCAACGGGTGATAGGGCCGCCCTATCACCCGTTGTGCGGCCACTCGCGGCCACTCGCGGCCGCAGGTGACCGTCACCGATCAACTGCCCCAACACCCCATGAATTAGAGGCGTTTGATGCGGTTGCGGCGTCTGGTGCGAGACGGTTCGGCCGCCCTACTCTCGGAGCATGGAGCTGGAGGTGAGGCACCTCAGGGCGCTCTGCGCCATCGCCGACACGGGAAGCCTGCACCGCGCGGCCCGTCGGCTCGGTGTCAGCCAGCCTTCCCTGACGACTCAGCTCCGGCGGATCGAGAACACCCTCGGTGCCGAACTGTTCCGCCGCGAACGCACCGGCTGCCGGCCGACCCTGCTGGGCCGTTCCGTCCTCAGCCGGGCACGCCCCCTCGTCGACGGCATGAGCGCACTGGTCAGCGAGGCCCTGGCGGAGGCGGGCGCGGGCGGGCAAGGCGGCCCCCTCCTGCGCATCGGCGCCACCGCGAGCCGGGTCATCGGCGGCTGGCTGCGCGGACTCCGCGCCGGACTCCCCGGGACGGACATCTCGTTACGCGTCGACGTCTCGGCCCACGCCCTGCTCCGGAGCGTCGAGGCGGGCCGTCTGGACGTCGCCTTCGTGCACGAGGTGGAGGGCTTCCCGCTCGCCGTCCCCGACGGTCTGCGTCAGCACGTGCTCCTGGACCGGGAGCCGCAGTTCATCTCCCTGTCCCTGGACCATCCGGCCGCCTCCTGCCCCGTGGTGGACCTCAAGGATCTCGCCACCGACCGGTGGATGGTCGACCCCACTGTGGACGGCGAGTGGGACGGCGTACGGAAAGTCCTCGCAGCCGCCGGACTCGACCCGCCCGTCCTGCACGGCGACTACCTCACCGCGGCCTCCCTCGTCGTCCTGGGCGAAGTGGTCGCCCCCTGCCAGCCCACGTCGGGGCCGCGCGAGGACATGGCGATCCGCCCGCTCCGCGACGACCCCCTCGCCGTACGTCTGCTGCTGGTCTCGCGCCCGGGGACCGAGACGGCCGTGGTGTACGGAGAGCTGGAGACGGCGTACCGTGAGGCGGCCCGGGCGGCGGCCTCGTACCACCAGTGGCTGGTGCGCCACCGCAGCCCACTGGCCCGCACTTCCTGACCTTTCGACGGGCGGGACCCGGCTCTCGCCCGTCGGGGCCCGTACCGCACGAACAGTCCCGATGCGGGCGGATTCTGCCCGTAGCGAGTCCGCGTTCCCAACCGGCCGCCGGACATGCAGAGTCGGCGTATGAAGCTCTTGATGCTGGGCGGGACGGAATTCGTCGGACGGGCCGTCACCGAAGACGCGCAGGCCAGAGGCTGGCAGGTCACCGTGTTCCACCGGGGGCACCATGCGCCGCCGCCCGGGGTCACCGCCCTGACCGGTGACCGCACCACGGAGGGCGGTCTGGCGGCCCTGGCCGGGGGGAGCTGGGACCTGGTCGTCGACACCTGGAGCGGGGCGCCCTCGGCGGTCCGGGACGCCGCCCGGCTGCTGTCCGGCCGGGCGGGGCACTACACGTACGTCTCCAGCCGTTCGGTGTACGAACCCCCGGCCCCGGCCGGTCTGGACGAGGACGGCCCCCTGGTGGACGGTGCCTCGCCCGACGCCGGCGGCGACGTCTCGTACGCACTGGCCAAGCGCGGCGGCGAACTGGCCGCACTCGACGCCTTCGGCGAGCGCGCCCTGCTGGCCCGCGCAGGGCTCATCATCGGCCCGGGGGAGAACATCGGCCGCCTCCCGTGGTGGCTGGGCCGGATAGCCCGCGGCGGCCCGGTGATCGCACCGGGTCCACGGGACGCCGGCCTCCAGTACATCGACGCCCGCGACCTCGCGAGCTGGCTCCTGGACGCCGCGGAGAAGGGCCTCCACGGCCCGTACAACACCGTCAGCCACCCCGGCCACACCACCATGGGCGAACTGCTCGACACCTGTGTACGGGTCACGGGCTCCGACGCCGACCTGCGCTGGACCGACCCCGGCACGCTGCTCGCGGCGGGCGTCGAACCGTGGAGCGACCTGCCGGTCTGGCTGCCGGCGGGGGAGCTGTACGACTCCCTGCACCAGGGCGACGTCACCAAGGCCCACGCGGCCGGGCTCCGTTGCCGACCGGTCGGCGAGACGGTCGCCGACACATGGACGTGGCTGGTCGGGCGCGGCGGCACTGCGCCGCAGCGGCCGGACCGCCCTCAGGTCGGTCTTGACCCGCGGCTTGAGGCGAAGCTGCTGGCCGGCTGAGCGGGCGGGCGGGGCGGCACGCGCCGCGGGGCCGGTGGCGCGCGGGGGAGGCGCCGGGGAGCGGGAGGTGCCGGGGCAGGGGCCGCGACAGGGGGCCGGCAGAGCGGGATTCGCCGCGGCGCGCGGGGGACGTCGCGGACCGGGGGGCGGCGGGCCGTTAGCGTGGCCCGATGGCCTCACCGTCGCAGCACCTCCTGCACCTCACCGAAGCCCCCCTCTGGGAGGCCGCCCGCGCGACCGGGACGTACGCGATGTCCACCCGCGGCCGGACCCTCCAGGAGGAGGGCTTCATCCACTGCTCGCTGCCCCACCAGCTCCCCGGCGTGGCCAGGACGCTCTACGGCGACGACGACGGGGACCTGGTGGTGCTGGTCATCGACACCGGCCGGCTCACCGCCCCCGTCCGGTACGAGGTGACGGCGCCCGGCGGCGAGGAGTTCCCGCACCTCTACGGGCCGCTGCCGGTGGACGCGGTCGTGGACGTACTCCCGTGGCAACGAAAGGACAACGACCTCCAGTGAACGGCCCCCTCATCGCGGTGACCGGTGCGAGCGGCGCGGTCGGCGGACGGGTCGCCCGGCGCCTCGCCCGGACCGGCGTCCCCGTACGGCTCCTCGGCCGCGACCCCGCCAAGCTGCCCGACCTGCCGGGTGCCACCGCGTCCCCGCCCGCCGCGTACGGCGACGGCGAGGCGATGCGCCGGGCCCTCGACGGCGCGCACACGCTCTTCCTCGTCTCCGCGCACGAGAGCCCGGACCGGGTACGCGAGCACACCACGGCCGTGGACGCGGCGGTGGCCGTGGGGGTGGAGAGGATCGTGTACGTGTCGTTCCTCGGCGCGGCCCCCGACGCCACGTTCACCTTCGCGCGCGACCACTGGCACACCGAGGCGCACCTCCGGGTCGCCGATGTACGCCACACCTTCCTGCGCGACAGCTGGTATCTCGCCGCGCTCCCGGCGATGACGGGTACGGACGGCACCCTGCGGGGACCGGGCGGCGACGGCCGGGTGGCCGCGGTCGCCCACGAGGACATCGCGGACGCCGCAGCGACCGTGCTGCTCGACGAGGGCACGGCCCACGACGACGCCACGTACGACCTCACGGGACCCGAGGCCTTCACGCTCGCCGAAGCGGCGGAGGAGCTCACCCGCCGCACCGGGCGCCCCGTCCGCTACGTCCCCGAGACCAGGGACGAGGCGTACGCCTCCCGTGCCTCGCACGGCGCCGAGGACTGGGAGGTGGCCGGCTGGGTGACCTCGTACGAGGCGATCGCGGCCGGTGAGATGGACACCGTCTCGGACGCCGTACCGACTCTCACCGGCCACCCCGCCATGAGCTTCGCCACGTACCTGGACGAGAACCCGGAGAGCTACCGGCATCTGCTGCCTGGCGGCTGACGGCCCAGGGCGCGGCTTCCACCGTGAGTCCGGGTCCCTGCCGCGCCCTCGTCCGTCGCCCCGAGAAGGTGAAGCCGAACCGTTCGGCGCGGATGTACGGGCATCCGCGCCCGGAAAAGAAAACCGCACCCGGTCCGCCATGGTCGCCTTGGTGGCGGACACTGGGGGCCGGGTACGGCAGGTAGGCGGTCAGACCAGCGAAACCGCAGGTCAGACGGCCTAGCCGGGGATCAAGCCTTCTTGGTCTCCTAGCAATTGGCCAGGTCGGTGACCTGCGGGGATCTTCCCTGTGGGGCGCTGACCTGCCCTTTTGTTGATGGTTGGCGATGGGGTGCGACGGTCCTGATCGGGTGTCCTGCGGACTGTGTGCGGACTGGCCCGGGCCAGTAGGAGCGAAGCCGTTCCATAGACCCTGCCGGCTTCCGTCATGAGCTCGGCGGTTCCACCGAATCAACTACTTCGGCAACGCGGTGCACCCGCCACCCCTCTTCGCAACGCCACGTGTACACGTTCTCGAACGAGAAGAAGCTGCCCAGCCAGAGGGTGTGGATGTGGTCCGGCACCGTCGGTGCGTCGCTCGGAAGCCAGCCCCGTTTCAACGCGAACCCGACACTCGTGTGTGACATGTCAGACCAGATAAAGAGGTGCTGCCGCTTACCCGAGCCCTTCGCGGCCAACTTCTTGATTTTGTTAGCGCCCGTAGTCGTGTCCAGGAAGTCGTTGACGTAAGGGGAGACTGCATCAGCCGTCGCTCGGGCGATACCAGTGGGCACGAAGCTGGAGGGGGAGATGCGTCCTGCTAGGTCGGGTGAGTTCCCGATCTGGTGCACGACGTTGAGGCCGAGCTCGCGAGCGGTAGCTGTATCGCGCAGGTTGTCGGTCGAGGGAAAATGGTGCCCCGCCTGAAAGAGATCGGCGGGGTCCGCGCTGACCTTGGTTATGCCTCGCTTTTCGAGATCAACGAGGAAGGCGATGACACGGTTCGACACGCCCTTGCCTATGGTCGCGCCGTGCTGGAACTGGACAGCCCATCCGCACTGCGGCCCCTCATGGACACGCCCGTCGTAGACCCGGTTGATCTGCTGCCACATCGCGTTGGTGTCTCGATCCCGCTTGGACGAGACCTCCAAGACGTCCGTTACTTCGGCGTCCAGCCGGGGCCCCAGCCCGAAGTCGACGAGCCCCGGCGCGCTCTGGTCATCGAAGCGGATCCTCACCGTGCCCATGGCTGCGTTCACGATGGCCTCGGCGATCAGCTCGTCGTAGGTGGGCTGGATGAGCTCTTTCGGCATGAGGTGGAGGGTGGCGACGCGGGTCACCACCCGGCAGTGAATTGACAGCGAGAACGAGACGACGCCTCAGTCCGCGATGGCCAAGAGCTGCACCAGGCCAACCCAGTTCGCCTCGTCGGCCTCGGTGTGGACGGCGCGGACCCTCCAGCGGCCAGGGGGCAGCGAGACTCCTGCCTGTGCAGGCAGTCCACCATCCGGATACTCCACGTTCAGTTCAGCACCTGCTTCGGCGGAGTCCATGAGTACAGCGGGACCGTCCGTGATCCACATCCCGCACTCCTCCCACTGGGTGGCGGGATCTGCGAGGACAGCTTCGGCCGCGGCCTTGAGCCCGGTTTCAGAGTCGGCGGCGAGCCAGCGGAGGAAGGCGTGATGCTCAGGCATGTAGCAGGTCGTGGCGGGCTCGTCCCCCAGGACCAGCGCCTGCACCCCGTCCTCGCCGACGGCGATCGCGCCGGCCAGATCGTCCACCGCGCAGGCCCTGTCGTAGTCGTCCGGATCGACCCCGTCCCCCACGACCATCCCGCTCTCCGTGCACCCGCGCCATGCATCCAGCGCGGAGACGGGAATCACGATCAAGGGACCGCCCATCGACTCCACCCAGTCAAAGGGGGCGTGTGGCGTCTCGGCTGTGATGGACGAGGAGGATCTCATACCGGCAGTGTGCCCTCAGGCACCGACAGCGCCCCTCCGTGGGCACGTGCCGACCGGTTTGGACGGCTCAGGCCCAACCCAGTACGTGACGGCCGATGCGTGACTCAGCGGGCCAGCGCTAACTGCCCGCTCCGTCAGCAGCGCACAACCGCACCCGGTGACGCTGAAGGTCGACCTCGGCGACCTTCACTGCGATCAGCTCGCCTTCGCGGACGAGTTGGTCAGGGGTCTCAACCGGCTCGTCGGTCAGCTCTGAGATGTGAAGGAGTCCTTCGACCTCCGGAGCAAGCTGCACAAACACGCCGAAGGGAATGATCTTGGTGATCCGCCCTGTGACGACGCGGCCGACGTGGTCCGCGAAGCGGATGAGCGGATCTTCCTGCAGGGCTTTCAGCGAGAGGGTGACTTGTCCGGATCGCGTCTCGGCGACAATCACCTCCGCAGTGATCCGCTGGCCGGCTTTGACGGCTTCGGAGGGGTGGTCGATCCGAGACCACGTCAGGTCTGGCACTCGGATGAAGCCGGTGCACAAGCCATCAGGCTCGCCGTCGAGGTGGACGAAGACCCCGAAGTTGTGCACTTCCGCGACGGTCCCCGGTGACAACCTGTCCGCGTTCCCTGGCGAGGAGAAACGATCGCAAGAATGGGATCTCGCATGCCCTGGCAGAGAGATGAAGCTGACCTTCACCCCAACGTCCGATCTCCTCGGCGTTAACCTCTTGGCCGATCTTGAAGAGCTCGGATGGGTGCTCCACCCGACGCATCGAAGCCTCATGCCGAGGGATCCGACCGATCTCGGCTTTCTCTCCTTCGCCATCCACGAGCTTCACAACGACATCCGCTCCGTCGAAGCCGATGACCGCCACCCTTCTCACGGGGCCCGGCCGGAGCTGGTTGATCAAGGTTTGCAGGCGAGGGCCAGGAGCTGGATCGGGCATGGAAATGAGCCTAGCGCCAGCCGTTCAGAGAGACCTGCGGCCCGCCTCCGAGGTAGTGGTCGAGGGCGCTGGCGGTGGTCTCCACGAATTCCTCAGGGATGGCGTCGGCGTTGACCCAGCGGACCTGGGCGTGCTTGCGGGGTTCGCGGTTTTCGGGTTCGCCGGTCCAGTCGTGGGCGGCGAAGACGACGGTGAGGAAGCCGTTGGGGGCTTCGACGCCCCAGGCGCCGTGGATGATGTGGGCGACCTTGAGGGACTCGGGCTTCACGGTGAGGCCCGTCTCCTCGTAGAGCTCGCGGACTGCCGTCTCAGTGATGGGCTCGCCCGGTTCGCTCTTGCCGACGGGCAGGTCCCACATGCCCTGGGCGAACTTGGCGTTCTCGCTGCGCTGGAGGAGGACGACGCGGTTGGTGGCCTTGTCGTGGACGATGACGGCCGCGACCAGCAGGGTCATCGAGTCGAGTGCCGGCTGGAGAGCTGGGGGGCGGTTGTCGGTCTGCTGGGCCACGGGGTTCCCTTCGTCGGGCGGGTTGTTGGGCATGTTAGGCGAGGGCCTCGCGGGCTCGGCGGGCGAGATCTGCGGCGCCGGGGACGTGGCGGCGCTGGTAGATCGCGAGGGTGGAGCGGATCGAGGTGATCGCCTTGCGGGTGCGGTCGGAGGTCATGCCCTCCATGAGGACGAGGGCCTGGGTCCAGGCCGCGACCGCTTCGTCGGCTCGGGCTTGGGCGGCGAGGCTGTCGCCGAGGTCGGCGTGGGTGAGGGCGTGTACGCGCTTGTACTTCTCCGGGTCCCAGCGGGTGAGCGCGTCACGGTGCTGCTGTTCCGTTCCGATGTGGTCGGCGAGGTCGGTCAGCGTGCGTGCGGTGTGGCTGGCCACGGTGCCTGCTGCGGGGCCACTTACGCGGGAGAAACTGGGCTGGGGCCCGTCCTCGCGCAGGAGGGCGTCTTCGGCGGCGAGGAGAGCGCGGGCGGCCAACGGGTTCTCGCCGACGGCTGCGTAGGCGCGGGCGTGCGTGATGTGGAGGAGCGCTTCCGTCTGTCCGTCGACGTGGCCGAGGCCGCGGGCGAGGGCGCCTTTTACGAGGTCCACGCAGTGGTGGGGTTGCTTGAGGCTGAGGGACTGGTGGGCGAGGGCACGCATCATCCAGGCGGCATGGCCGTGGGGGTCGGCTTCGCAGGCGAGTTGATAGCCGACCTGGTAGTAGCGCTGAGCTGCCCCTTCGTGGCCCAAGTCGTGGTGCTTCCACCCTGCGAGGTAGGCAAGTTCGGCGACGGCTCCGAAGGCGGCCTGGCGTAAGGGTTCCGAGGGGAAGCGTCCACGGAGCATAGGTGCGGCTGTGTCGGCGAGGTACGCGGTGACTGTGGTCAGGCCGTGCCCGCCGCCGAGCCGTTCGTCGGCGGCGCTGAAGGCTGCCGTGATCTGTCGTACGACGTCGATGTCGTCGCTGCCGACGAGGGAGCTGGCGGTGCGGGCGCGGAGCATCCGAGAGGTGGCTTCGTGGTCGTGGAGGAGCGGCATGGCCACGCCGGCCGTGGTGAAGGCGGCGATGGCGAGGAAGCGGCGGCGTTCGACGTCCGCGCGGCCGAGGTCGGTGACCGCGGTGACGGGGTCGGTGTCCGGTGGCGACTCCGTGTCGGGTGAGTGGAGGCCGAGTTCGGTTCGGGTGACGACGCGGCCCAGCCGTCGGGAGAGCGCTTCGGCGAGGTACTGGCCTGCCTGGCCGGACGGCGCACGTGCACCGCCCACCCAGTGGGAGATGGCCGACTTGTTGGTCTGGAGCAGTTCGCCGTTCTCGGCGGCGATGCGGCGTACGTCCTTGGCGAGCGCGTCGTACGTGCACCCGGCGGCGTTGATCGTCTCGCGCAGGCGGGAGTTGGCGCTGGTCGGTCCCGACACGATCGCCTCCGCTCCGGGTCCGTAAACCGTGTATACCGCTTGACCTCGGTCACACCGTACCCACTCTGCGTAGCGGGCGGTTCACTTATCGACAGCCGCCCCACTCTCAGGCCGGGCGGCCCCAAGTTCCGTACGCCCCAACGGGTTCGGGCATTCCTGTGCTCCGGCCCGGACGATCAGAGACGGAGAACACGGTGACCACCATCGACACCGCGACCATCACGGTCGAGCTGCCCGACGCCTTCGACCCGCGCTGGAACCGCCTGCCCGGCATCCACGTGGACGGCCGGCGCATCACCATCGACCCGGCCGAGTACTTCTTCCGCTTCGAGTCCAACACCTGGCTCGTCGCCGACTGGGAGCTGGTCAAGACTCAGCTCCTGGACGTGGACGAGACCACCGAGAGCGCGGTCGAGCAGCTCGCGCTCGACTTCATCAAGAACCACAGCGAGTCCACCTCCCAGGCAGCCCGCGTGCTGGCGACGGCGTACGGGGTGTACGCGTACCTCTTCCGTGAGCAGCACCTGGCCGGCCTCGGTCTCCCGCAGGTCACCGCTGACCACCTGCGCATGCTGCGCGAGGCGGCCACGCTGATGGCGCTCAACAAGGTCGAGCTGGACGGGCACATCTCCAACGTCGGCCCGTGCTGGTTCTTCCCCGCCGCCACGTCCGTTGTCTTCGACCTGGACGACGCGACGGGCGGAATGCTGGACGAGGTCTACCACGGCGGCTGGTTCAACGAGCACCGCCGGATCGAGTCGATCAAGGCTCACGCCGCGCTCGGCGGCAGGCTCGTGCACGGCTGCCAGTCCGTGCCGGACCAGTCCGGCGGCGTCGTCGCGCCCTACGGTGCCTCGATGGCCAACTTCCGTGATGACCTGGCCGAGTTCAAGGTGGGCTGGATCGAGCAGGTCTACGCCCACCGCGTGACCGCAGCCGAGTAACCCCGCCCCCAGTACGGCTCCGGGGCGGGCCAGCTCGCGCGCGCCCGCCCCGGAGCCCACCAGTCCCCTGGAGACCCTCATGGACCAGAGCCTGTCCGCCACCCTGCTGGACGACCTGTGCACCCTCGTCGGCAAGCCCCTCCCCGAACGTGCCGAGATTCGTGTCTGGGGTATGTCCGGCGTCGAACGCGTAACCTTCTCCGACGGCACCACAGCTGTTTTCAAGTACGCCAAGGAGCCTTTCGACCGCGAGGCCCAGGCCCTGCGGGCTGCATACCAACGCGGGCTCCCGGTCCCTGCCCTCCACGCCACCGCGATGCAGGACAAGTGGCTCGGGATGCTCATGGACGACCTCGGCACCCCTGTACGGGAAGCCGACGACCTCGACGGTATCGCCGCCGCCGTCATGCTCCATGCCGCCCGCCCGGCGGGTGGCCTGCCGCTCCTCGATGGGGCGGGTCTCGCAGCTCTGCCCGGCCGAGCCCTCGATCACCTGCAGCGGCTGCGGAAGGCCGACCGATGGACGGACTGCGATGACATCGAGACCGCGCTGGGGAAGATCTCCGCCGCGGCCGAGGCCCGTGTCCAGGGTGCGACGCTCGACCCGTTCGGCTGGGTGCACTCCGAGTTCCACCCCACGAGCGTCCACATCGGGGAGAACGGCTGGCGCCTCATCGACTTCGCGCGCGCCTTCACCGGGCCCGGCCTGATCGACCTCGCCTCGTACCACGGCACCACCGACGTGCCGAGCCCCTTCCGCATGCGGGTGTTCCTGGAGCAGTACGTCACCGCAGGCGGCCATCAAGACGCCCTCGCCGCGCGGGGCGGCCTGGCCGCAGGGGCATGGGCCCTGGGCTGGCACCGCATGTGGGCCGTGGAGTGGTTCATGGAGCAGGCCATTCGCTGGATCGACGATCCGGCCAAGGACCCCGCGTACATTCCCGTCGTCCGCCGCCACCTGGGCGATGTGGTCCAACTCCTGGAGGTCTAGGTGCTCGCCCAGGTCAGCCCTTGGTACGCCCACGCAGCCCAGCGCACAGCCGCTGCCCCCGCGCACGCCCTCACCGCGCCTGCCCGGATGGAATGGAGCACCCACGCCGGCATCGGTCCTGGCGCCGAGATTTTGGGACGGGACCTCTGCGGCAAGCGCGTCCTGGAGCTGGGCTGCGGCCCCGGCCACAACGTGGCCCACCTCGCGAAGCACCACCAGGCCCGCGTCACCGGCGTGGACCTGGTCGGCCTCCAGGTACGCCGCGCCCGCTCCCACTACGGCCACATTGACGGCGCCACATTCGCTGCCGGCCACGCACTGCACCACCTGCAGGCCACCGGCCGGACCTTCGACGCGATCTACTCCGTCTTCGGCGCCGTCGGCCTCGTCGCCCCCGAGCTCCTCCTCACCGCCGTTTCACGACGCCTGAAGCCTGGCGGTGTCCTGGCCTTCTCAGTCCCTCACCCGGCACGGGCCGGAAGACATCCATCCACGGACGACCGTCCGCGCGAGGACTACGTCACCATGCCCGACCGCACCCGACTGCCCCTCGCCCGATGGGAGTTCGACGCCCACCGCTGGGGGTCCCACCTCTCCCGGGCGGGCCTGCGCGTCACCTCGACGGTGGAGCTGCGGCACCCGCGCCGCGACCCGTGGCCCACCACCCTCCTGATCACCGCCCGCAAACGCTGACCGATGGAGGAAACGATGCCCCTGCCCTACCTGCTCCTCGATATCGACGGCGTCCTCATACCGTTCCCGGCCGCCGACGGCAGCACCCCGCCCACCCACATCCGCCACACCGTCCTGCCCACCGGCCGGCACCCAGACGACCCCGTGCCCATCTGGCTCGACCCGAGCCATGGCGTCCTTCTCGCCGACCTCCTGACCAGCGGACTCGTCACCCCCGTGTGGTGCACGAGCTGGCGCAGGGACGCCACCACGATCATCGGTCCTCTCCTGGGGCTGCCCGACTTCCCCTACCTCGACCTGCCTCGCCCCCAGATCACTACCAGTCACCCCGACGGCTACCTCTGGAAACGCGACCACGTCGAGGTCTGGCTGGCAGACGCTCCCGCCGTCTGGATCGACGACGACTTCACCAGCCTCGACTGCGCCTGGGCGGCGGAGCGTACCGCCAGGGGAACGCCGACCCTGATCGTTCAGCCCGACCCGCAGCTCGGGCTGCAGCCCGAGCATCTGACCGAGGTGACGAAGTGGGTCGCGCAGTTACCCACAGCCCGCGCCGTTTGACGACTGATGCCCTCACTACCGCGAGCAGCGAGGGCATCAGGATGCGCTGTGGGGTCTGACTCTCTGGGTGCCTGTGAAGTCGGAACCCGACTCAGGCGGTGCCGACTGCCCTGCCGGACCTACGGATCGGCTGGCCGAGGAGCTTCTCCACCTCCGCGGATGCGGCGTCGAGGAATTCCTGACCGAACAGACAGAGCGACTGTTCCCAGGGGTGCCCAAAACTGCCCGTCCGGAAGTCTTCCGAGAGGTAGATGTAGTAATCCCCATCGGGATAGGGGCTCAAAGGCCAGGCCGGCTGCCCCGGGCCACCGACGCCCAGCGGTGCGAAGCGATACGACGTGTGCTGCCAGTCGAGCGCGAGCAGTGTTCCGCTCGGGCCCATGCAGGACTTCAGCCCCTGCTCGACCACCTCGACCAAGCGGTCCAACCGCTCGTATTCAGGGTCGTCAAGCGCGGCAAGGCTCCAGGTAACCGATGCGACGGGCTCCTTGATGGCCGGCCACTTGAGAGAACTCGTACTCGGCCGGAACGTGAAATCGTCGTAGAAGCGGTCCCAAACGCGCCGGTACTCGGTCTCAAGTAGCTCGACCACGGGGCTCGCCATCATGGCCCGACCCTATCGAGTCGCCCGTGTGAGGATCGGAGATGGATCCTTCACGGACCTTCGCTTCCCTCGACTCGGGCCATCAAGGTATTCCGTGATAGGCGGGGGACGGCCTGATAGCCTGCGATCTTCGCCGGTCACCCGGACGGAGTCCCCCGGCAGGTCTTCATGTCTTGCTCTGAGCAGCTCATGACAGCTCTCGATGCCCTGGACCACGCCTTCGCCTCAGAAGGTCCCTTCCTCGTCACAGGATGCACGTACTGCTACGGCGAGCGCGACTTCGCCGAACTCTCCGGCCCGCTGCATCTCATAGGCGACGACCTGGTTTCCTCGGTTGCCGCAAAGACGCCTGATCATTGGGAAGATTTTCCTCGTCTCTATCGTCACCTCGTCCCGCGCATCATTCGCCTACTCGTCACCGGCCGGCTCCACATCGACGAGGAGCTCATCGCCTCCCGCCTGATCCACGCGGGCTGGGCCACCTGGGACGTGCCCTTGGCCGAGGCCCTGCGGGACGTCTGGTCCGCTTGGTGGCAGAGCACGCGGCATACCCATCCCAGCCCCGTGCCCGTCAGGGATTGCCTCAGCGCCATCACCGTGGCCACCAACAGCCTGCGTCCTTGGCTGAACACATGGACCGCGACCAATACCCCAGCCGCCGCCGCGCACTTGGCAGACCTCGTTGACGACGTGATGCTGGAGTTCGAGATTACCGACTTGCGCATGGGCTTCTACGATGAGTACGACGCCACTGCCGAACTGCTGGGCTGGCTTCTCACCGACGTGCGCGATCGTGCCATCGACACACGTCTCGACGCCCCCTTCCTCTATGAGCGCCTTCAGGCCGCTCAGCCCTCCAGCTGATCTGGTACGCCATCCGGAACTGAACGGAAAGCTCCGTCTCCTCAGGGGTGGGCGTTCCCCGTGGGAACACTTCCGGTGTTCCCACGGGGAACGTGTCGCACCCGGGGATGTGCCCGGCCTTCGCCTGCCGGTCCCTTCGTCGGGAATCTGGCAGGGAGAAACCGGGGTCAACGGTGCCGACTGCGCTCCTCGGGCCTCTTAACCACTGGCGTAGCCGGATGGCGTGGCGTGGCGGACCTGGCCGATGTGCCACTGATGGCGCTTTGCCTGCGAGCGGCTTGTGTCCGCCGGTTCGGTTGGGCGGCGATGCGCCAGGTGAGGACCTCCGCGGGGCGCTCGGCGCTGTCGAGCTCTCGTTGGGCGCTCACCTCGGTCAGGACACGTCGAGGGTTGTGGCCAGCGGTTTCGGCTTGGGCGAGGGTTGTGGTCAGGGCGGTCCACGTGGGGTCGGTGAGAATCCGGTCGGCGTGGTCGGGGAGGGCCGCGCGCACGTCCTGCTCGAAGCGGCGGGTGGTTGCGGCTCGTGGTGCGCGATGGGCGAGCTCCGCCAAGGCGGGTGCGGCGGCCTGCTGGTAGCCCGCCTGGAGGTGGCGGAAGGCTTCCTCGGCCGCAGCGGCCTGCTGTTCGTGGCCGCGCTGTTCGTGCCACGTGGCGGCGGCGCGGGCCAGGTGCACGGTGGCGAAGAGTAGGGCGATGGCTAGTCCGCCCGGTTCGTTGGAGGCGTAGGCGAGTTCCTTGGCGGCTTGGCGAAGGGAGGTGGCGGCCTGGTGGTCCGCGCGGGTGGCGGATCGGCGGGCTCGGTTGAACGCCGTGGCCGCTGCGCGTAGCTCTGCTCGGTGCGGGCCGGGTGTGGCGCTGGCGATGTTGTAGAGGGCGTCGCCGAAGGCAGCGAGGTGGGCCTGGGCAGCAGCGTCGTCGTCGGAGTCGAGGACGGTGCGTGCCGTGCGTATCGCCATGATGGTGTGCTGCCACGGCTCGGCGGGATCTGCCGCGAACCGGGGCCGGTCGGTCACCTCCTGGTCGGGCAGGCGTTCGCGGAGGCGGTTGATGGAGAGGTCGGGGGCGAGCTTGGAGCCGCCGTACCAGACGGGTTCGCCGGCGCTGTTGATGTCGCTGGGCGCGGCGAGGCTGTAGCCGATCACGTCGCCGCTCTCGGGGCCGAGGCGTGTCTTGACCTTGATGCCGAGGGATTGGAGCACGGTGAAGTAGTCGGCCTCGGTGTGTACGGCGGCGGCGACCGCGTAGGCCCGCTCGCGCAGCCACTGTCGTGCCGTGATCGTCTGGCCTTGACGCTCGGCCTTGGCGCGTTCGGCGCCGGTGGGGGTACGGGGAGCCGTGAGGTCACCGGACTTCAGGCGGCGCAGGCCGAACTCGGTTTCGATCCTGCGGCACTCCGCTTGTGCCCGTCGGCCGTCCTGGTGGGTGCGTGGGCGGCGTCCGTCGGCGCGGACGGTGGTCGCCATGATGTGGATGTGGTCGTCGGCGTGGCGGACCGCGATCCATCGGCATGCCTTTTCGTCGCCGTCGGGGGCGATGCCTGTGGCGTGCACGACGCGGCGGGCGACGTCGGCCCACTCGGCGTCGGTGAGGTAGCGGTCACCGGGGGCGGTGCGGACCGGGCAGTGCCAGACGTGCTGCGCTGGCTTCTTCCCGCCCAGCTCGCGGGTGCGTAGGTCGACGTGGTGGTCGAGGCGCTTGGCGAGCTGGGAGTAGGTGACTGCCGGGTCGTGGCCGGGGTCGGGAGCGCCGGCCATGTCCCAGGCGGCGACGATGTGGGGGCTGGTGTGCTCGTCGCGGCGGCCGGGGCCGAAGAGGTAGGCGATCAGTCCGCGGCTGTCGGAGCCGGTGGAGACGTCAGGAACCATGAGCCGTGCCGTCCGCCAAGAGCTGGTCGATGAGGTGGAAGCTGTTCTGTGCTGCTTGCTCGACGCGGTCCAGAACCGCCTCGGCGCGCTCGGGCACGGTTCCTCGGTTGATGGCTGCGGTGATCTGGTTGAGGTTGCCGCCGATGCGGTTCAGCGCGACCGTGTGCGCCTCTACGGCCTCGATCAGCGGGCGCAGAGGATCGTCCTCCGGACTGCCGACCATCCCCGCTTTGCCCTGGGCAACAGCCAGGGCGGCGTCTCCGACGAATCCGGCGAACCTCTGACCGCGCTGGTGAGCAGCGGCGCTGATCACCTGGACCGCGGTGCGCGTGAAGCGGATGGTCTTCTCCTGGTCGCGCTTCTCGACGGTGCGCTTGCGGTTCATCTGCGCGGGCAGGACGGGCGCGTCGATATCCCGCCAGGACGGCTGCTCGACGAGCAGCGGGACATCGGCTGCCGGCGGATTGCGAGGAACTACGGGGTCGGCTGCGGGCCGGCGAGAGTCCCCGGCCGCCCCCTCCTCCGGCTCGGGTGCCCCCTGGCGCTCGGCCTTGTCCTCCGCCACCCCTGGGGCGGGGGCAAGCGCGGACGAAGCCTCGTTAGAGGCTCGTTCGCTCCAGCTTGCTGCTGGTCGTCGGGTGAGGCTGAACAGTTTCCTGCGGCGGCGGGAGGTGGTGTCGTGGGCATTCGATTCGGGCATGGTGGTGCTCCGTCAGTCGTGGGGGTGGGGCTTCGTCGCATCCGTCGCATCCGTCGCGTGGCTGGTCAGCACAGGTACGGAGAGAGCCGCAGGTACGGAGTGATCCGTAACGGCGAGGAGATCCGTCCCCGCGCTGACCTGCGCGGGGACGGATGCGACGGATTGATGCGGACCTGGTGTCAGCGAGTGGGCCTGGGCCCTGCGGGCCCTCCCGGCGGGCCGGTGGGCAGCGTCCCGGACGGAGGGGCGGGTGGCCTGCCCTGGGCCGGACGTGCCGTGATCTCGGCGGTGGGTACCGATGCGGCGGGGGCAGGGCAGTAGCGGGCCCAGGCGTCCACGAACTGGTTACGGGCGTACGCCTTGGCCTGCCTGCCGTTCTCGAACCGTTGGTTGGCCGGGCTGATGCCGAAGTCGCGCAGCAGATTCGCCAAGTGGTACGCGTTCAGACCCTTCGTGCCGTACTCCGCCCACGGTGCCTCGGCGTCCTGGATCAGCACGGCGAGCAGGTCCTGACTGCGCAGAGCCTCCCTGCCGCCTTCCTGATCGAAGACACGGCGGATGTCACGCAGCAGCCGGGTCTTCAGCGTCGTCTGCTCGTCCTGGACCACCTCGTTGCGCGTCATCGCCAGGCAGGCGGCACGTGCCCGCGCTGGCCAGTGCCCGCCGGCGAGATCGGCGACGATGACGAGCGGCTCCCATGTGTCGGCGGCGCGGTCCTCGACGGGCATCTTCGGCACCGCACCCGCGACGGTGCCGCGCAGCGGGACCAGCCAGTCGGCCAGCCGGTCGCGAAGCGCGTGCAGTTCCGGGACGGAGTACCGGGAGCGGAATGGGGTGATCCGCTCGCCCGGCTTGCGCTTCTGCATGCGGATGACGATCGCGCGGTCCATGATCGTGTCCGGCAGGTCGCCGATGCCGGCCAGCGCCGCCATGGCGAAGGTGGGGAACGCGGTCGGCTTGTGCTCCGGCCCGGAGATCCGCCAGGCGGGCCGGTTGCGCTGGTGCCCGGCGTTCAGCAGGCCGCGCAGGTCCTCCTTGTCGCCTGCCTTGGGGCCGAAGATGGTGTCGGCCTCGTCCACCAGCAGCGTCGGCGGGTTCTTGCCGATGACGCGGAAGACGACGGCGGGGGAGGTGTTCACCGTCATCATCGGCTGGTGGACGGTCTCGTAGAGAACGTCCAGGAGACGGGACTTGCCGCACCCCTTGGTCGGCCCGACCACCGCCAGCCGTGGCGCGTGCTGGAGGCCGGGCTGGATGTGGGAGGCCGCGACCCAGAGGGTGACGGCGGTCAGGGCCTCGTCGCTCGGCAGCACCACGTACCGCCCGATCGCCGTGCGGAGGTCGTCCAGCAGCCCGGTGCCTTCGCCTGCCGCCCCGCCGCCGTCATGGGGTTCTGGTCCGCCTGGAGCAGGATCGCCTGCGCTGCCCGACGCGGTCGTCGGGGCACTGACCTTGCCAGGTCGCGAATCGCGCGTGCTCCGGTGCGGAGCATCGGTGGCCGGGCCTCCGACGGCGGGGCGTGCTTCCCGGTCACGAGGCAGGCCCTGGCCCGGGACTGCGATGGGCGGCCAGACAACACCGGATGTGTTCGAGGCGGCGGGGGACGTAGGGTCTCCCATAGCTGTTCCTCTCGGGTGGGGGCGAGACGGCAAGGTCTCGCCCCCACCGGTTCGATCGTTCAGGAATGGGCGATGTGCAGGGGAATTCCCGGCCCTCGGCGTTGGCGCGCCGGGGGCCGTTCCTGTGTCCGGGCGGGGCGGCGGCGGCTCATGAGGCCAGGCCCCACTCGTGCTCGCCGTTGATCAGCGCGCCCTCATAGCGCAGAAGTTCGGCCTCGGGGTAGAGCACCCGCTTGCCGACCTTGATGCCGCGCGGCCCCTTCTTGAGCTGGCGCCAGTAGCGGACGGTGCTCTCGGCGGTGCGGTAGCGCTCGGCGACCTCGGCGGTGGTCAGGTATCGCATGCGTTCCCATTCGGCTAGGTGGTGATTCGATCTGCATAATCAGTACCTCATGATCGGCGGTTAGCCAAACCGGGAAGCCCATGTTTCAATTTGGATAGCGACGGTCGTGATGGAGGTTCGATGGCAAGCGAGAAGGCCGAGGGCGGCGAAGTGCCGCTGCTCTACAGCGAAGGCAACGTGGCGGGCCGCGTGGCCCTGGAGCGCGAGGTCAGAGGCTGGAGCACGACCGAGCTGGCCGAGCGGGTGACCAGAGCGGGCGTGAAGATGAACCAGACGGCTGTCTGGCGCATCGAGAACGGATCACCCCGCAGGCGGATCAACCTCGACGAAGCGCTCGCCTTCTCCCGCGTCTTCGAGCTCCCCCTCGAAGAGCTGATGTCACCGCCCCTCGAAGGGCTCGACGTCGACAGCCGACGGCTCGTTCAGGAAGCCGTCGAAGCGTTCTACGAAACCCGTGACGCCCGCGATCGTCTGCACCGTGCTGTGGTCGCCGTCGCCGGCCACATCAAGGCACACCCGGACAGCTCGCGGGCGATCCACGAGCAATGCCTCCGCCTCATGGGAGACGAGCGAGACGCCCGTGTCCTCAGCGGCGACATCGAGGACGGGGGTCACTACTGACAACCAGCACGAAGGAGAAGTCACTTGGCGAACGTCCAGAAGCGGCCCAACGGTAAATGGCGGGCCCGCTACCGCGACCTCGACGGCAAGGAGCACGCCCGCCACTTCGACCGGAAGCTCGACGCCCAGCGCTGGCTCGACGAGGTCACGGCCAGCGTGGTCACCGGTCAGTACGTCGACCCGCGCGCCGGTCGCATCACCTTCGCTAAATACGCCGAGAGGTGGCAGGGCTCGCTCATCGCCAGCGAGGCGGGTGAGCGCATCACGGACAATGCGCTGCGGCTCCACCTTGTACCGGCGTTGGGTGCGCGCTCACTGGCGGCGATACGCCGCAATGACATACAGGTGCTCTTCAAGCACCTGTCCGATCAGCTCGCCCCCGGCAGTGTGCGAAACGTCTATGACGTCCTCGTACGTCTCATGACGGCGGCCGTGGACGACAAGGTCATCGCCTCCAGTCCGTGCCGCCGGATCACCCTCCCGGTCATTCCGGACGAGGAGGTCACCCCGCCCACCGTCGCCCAGGTCGAGGCCATGGCGCGCGTGATGCCGCCGTATATCCGCGCGGCCGTCGTCACGCTCGCCGGATCAGGTCTGCGGATAGGGGAGTTGCTCGGCCTCAAGGTGGCGGACATCGACTTCAAGGCCGGCAGCATCCGCGTGGAGCGGCAGAGGCTGCAGTCGGGGAAGATCGGTCCGCCGAAGACCGCCAAGTCCCGGCGGACGGTTCCGGTGGGAGAGGTCGTCACAGACGCGCTCCTCGGGCACCTCGCCGCGCGCCCCTCCACGGAGTGGCTGTTCACGATGGAGGAGGGGGAGCCGCTGAACTACCGACGGTGGAAGGCCGAGTGGAACTGTGCCCGCAAGGCGCTCCAAGCGGCGGAGAACGAGGCGGCCGGGCGCGAGGGCCGCAAGTCCGTCGAGCTGCCGCACCTGGTGACCCACGACCTGCGGCACTTCTACGCCTCCGCGCTCATCGCGGGCGGGGCGAGCGTCAAGCAGGTCCAGATGGTCCTCGGCCACGCGTCCGCCGTCATCACGCTGCGGATCTACGCGCACCTTTGGCCGGGCGAAGAAGACCGCACCCGGACCGTTATGGACGCCGTTCTCGGCGGCCTGCGGACCGGGTGCGGACCGGTAGGCGATGTGACCAGCGAAACCGCAGGTCAGACGGCCTAACCAGAGATCAAGCCTTCTTGGTCTCCCAGAAGATGGCGTCGATCTGGGCAATCAGGTCCAGAGCCTTCTGGCCCGTCGCCGGGTCGTTCGAGCCCTTGGCCGCGGAGAGCGCCTTCAGGGTGTCGTTGACCAGCTGGTGCAGCTCCGGGTACTTCTCGAAGTGCGGGGGCTTGAAGTAGTCGCTCCAGAGCACCGAGACGTGGTGCTTCGCGAGCTCGGCGCGCTGTTCCTTGATCAGAACGGCGCGCGTGCGGAAGTCCGCGTCCTCGTTGGCCTGGTACTTCTCCTGGACGGCCTTGACGGACTCCGCCTCGATGCGGGCCTGGGCCGGGTCGTACACACCGCAGGGCAGGTCGCAGTGTGCGCTGACCTTCACCTTGGGGGCAAACAGGCGGGAAAGCATGGAGCTGTCCTTCCTCGTGATCGTCTTCTCAGGTGGGACATTACTCCGTAAGGCCCGGCTTTTTGCGGGTGCCCCCATGGGCTTAGGCCAAAAGTCCAGGGTGAGGATGGGACCAGTGGCCGGAAGTACGGGGCGTCATGGGTGGCGTGTACTGGAGGACGGACCAGGAGGTGGCAGGGAGATGCCGGGGCTGAGGCAGGGGCGTGGGTGGCCGACGCGCGCACGGTTCCAGGTGGTGGAGGTGACGGGGCCCTCGATGGTGCCCACCCTCTACCACGGGGACTGGCTGCTCGTGCAGTTCGGGGCGCCCGTACGCCCCGGGGACGTGGTGATCCTGCGGCACCCCTTCCAGCAGGATCTGCTGGTCGTGAAGCGTGCCGCCGAGCGCCGCCGGGGCGGCTGGTGGGTGCTCGGGGACAACACGTTCGCGGGTGGGGACAGTACGGATTACGGGACCGTGCCCGAGGAACTGGTGCTCGCCCGGGTGCGGGCGCGCTACCGGCCGCCGAAGCGGGATCAGAGGACGGTGTTCGGCCGGCTGGGCTGGGCGGCGTCCGCGCTGAGGCTCGTCTCCGCCGACCGTTCCGTCTCCAGGCGCTTGCGGGCCCGGTAGGCGGCCACATTGGCCCGGGTCGCGCAGCGGTCCGAGCAGTAGCGCCGTGAGCGGTTGGTCGAGGTGTCCAGGTAGGCGTTGCGGCACGGTGCCGCCTCGCACAGGCCGAGCCGGTCCACCCCGTTCGAGGTGAGGTGGAAGGCCAGGCCCATCACCGCGATGGCGGCGTATCCGGCCGTCGCGTTCGAGGGGTGGTCGGCCAGATGCATGTGCCAGTCCGGCTTGCCGTCCTCGTCCCTGGTGTCGTGTCCGGAGATCTGCGGGCTCACCGGGAATTCCAGGAGCAGTGAGTTGAGCAGGTCGACCGCGAGCGTCTCGTCGCCGCCGTCCGCCGCCTGGAAGACCGCGCGCAGCCTCGCCCGTACCGACCGGAACCGTGTCACGTCCGCGTCGGTCGCCCGCCGCGCGGCCTGCGCATTGGCGCCGAAGAGCTCCCGGACGGCATCGACCGAGGTGAGGGCGTCCTTGTTGCGGGCCGGCTCCTCGGTGTTGACCAGACGCACGGCATAGTCCGAGTAATAGGCCAATTCCACTTGTAGTCCTTACGGCGTCGGTCTAAGGTCGATGCATTGACCAGTGTAATGGGTGGTTTCCGTAATTGGGTATTACGGATGTGAAGAGTACGACGTGGAGGTTCAGGTGACGGAAACAGTGACGGGCGCCGACTGGCCGGCATGGCAGGCGAGCTGGGACCGCCAGCAGGAGTGGTACATGCCGGACCGCGAGGAGCGGTTCCGGGTGATGCTCGACATGGTCGAGGCCGTGGTGGGGTCCGAGCCGCGCGTTCTCGATCTGGCCTGCGGTACGGGAAGTATCACGGACCGGCTCCTCAAGCGGTTCCCGAAGGCGACCAGTACGGGAGTCGACCTCGACCCGGCGCTGCTCGCGATCGCCCGCGGCACCTTCGAGGGCGACGGCCGGGTCACCTTCGTCACCGCCGATCTGAAGGATCGCTCCTGGGCGGAGCGGCTGCCCTTCGACTCGTACGACGCCGTCCTGACCGCCACCGCGCTGCACTGGCTGCACAGCGAGCCGCTGGCCGCACTGTACGGGCACATCGGCCAACTCGTGCGGGACGGCGGTTTGTTCATGAACGCCGACCGGATGATCGACGCCGACACCCCGCGTATCAACGCGGCCGAACGCGCCCACCGGCACGCCGGGATGGACCGCGCCAAGGCCGAGGGGGTCCTGGACTGGGCGGACTGGTGGGCCCTCGCCGCCAAGGACCCGGTGCTCGCCGCGCCGACCGCCGAGCGGTTCGAGATCTACGGTGAGCACGCCGACGGCGACATGCCGTCCGCCGAGTGGCACGCCCGCACGCTGCGCGAGGCGGGCTTCGCCGAGGCGCGTACGGTCTGGGCCTCGCCGTCGGACAGTCTGGTGCTGGCGGTCAAGTAGTACGCGGAGGCGGGGCGGTGGGGACTGCGGTCCATACCGCCCCCTTTTCGTTCCGCGGCACCGCAACCCGCCAGGCACCCCGGCGCACCGGAAGGGCAAGAGGGTCCACACCCGCGGGCCCGGAGAGGGGCGGGGAATGCGGATCGACGACGATGCCGCGCTGCACGCCTACGTCGAGAGCAGAAGTACGGCGCTGTTCCGCAGCGTCCATCTGCTGTGCGGCGACCGGCACGAGGCCGAGGACCTGGTCCGGCTCGCGCTGACGGGCGGCACGATGCCGGCCGTGCGCGACAGCACCGGCTTCGAGAGCGACCGTTCGCAGGGGCCGCTCCGCACGGCCCCGCCGCTCAGCCGTGAGCGACTGCGCGCACTGCTGCTGCGCCCGGAGCCGGTGGCGAAGAAGTAGCGGAGGTACGGGAAGGGGCGGTACGGACCCCAGGTCCGTACCGCCCCTTCCCATAGCGCCGCAGCGGCTACAGCACCTTCGACAGGAACGACTTCGTCCGGTCGTGCTGCGGGTTCGTCAGCACGTCGC
This sequence comes from Streptomyces finlayi, assembly GCF_014216315.1. NCBI lineage: Bacteria > Bacillati > Actinomycetota > Actinomycetes > Kitasatosporales > Streptomycetaceae > Streptomyces > Streptomyces finlayi. Next base: position 2,344,702 of record NZ_CP045702.1, on the reverse strand, counting down.
GCGGGTGGCCGGACTCGACCACCACGCCGTCGTCCATGAAGACCAGCGCATCGCCGACCTCGCGCGCGAAGCCCATCTCGTGCGTGACGACGATCATCGTCATGCCCTCCTCGGCCAGACCGCGCATGACGTCCAGGACGTCGCCGACCAGCTCCGGGTCGAGGGCGGACGTCGGCTCGTCGAAGAGCATCAGCTTCGGCTCCATGGCCAGCGCGCGGGCGATGGCCACCCGCTGCTGCTGTCCGCCGGAGAGCTGGGACGGGTAGTTCTTCGCCTTGTCCGAGAGACCGACCCGGTCCAGCAGGCTGATGGCGCGTTCGCGGGCGACCGACCTCGACTCGCCCTTGACCTGGACCGGTGCCTCCATGACGTTTTCCATCGCCGTCATGTGGGGGAACAGGTTGAAGCGCTGGAAGACCATGCCGATGTCACGGCGCTTCACAGCGACTTCGCTGTCCTTGAGCTCGTAGAGCTTGTCGCCCTTCTGGCGGTAGCCGACGAGTTCGCCGTCGACGTACAACCGGCCGGCGCTGACCTGCTCCAGGTGGTTGATGCACCGGAGGAAGGTCGACTTGCCGGATCCGGAGGGGCCGATGAGGCAGAACACCTCGCCCTTGGCCACCTCCAGGTCGATGCCCTTGAGGATGTGCGCGGCGCCGAAGGACTTGTGTACGCCCTCGGCCTTCACCATGGCGGTCATGCCTTGGCTCCCTTCGGGCGGCCCACGGTCAGGAGGTTGGCCCGGATCCTCTGCAGCGGTGTCGGCGGCAGGGTCCGGCTGGAACCCCGTGCGTAGTACCGCTCCAGGTAGTACTGGCCGACGCTGAGCACCGATGTCATGATCAAGTACCAGGCCGCGGCCAGGAAGTACATCTCGACCGGTGCGCCGGACGTCTGCCCGATGTCCTGGGCGTACCGGAAGAGTTCCGTGAACTGTACGGCGGCGACCAGCGAGGTCGTCTTGAGCATGTTGATGACTTCGTTGCCCGTCGGCGGCACGATCACGCGCATCGCCTGCGGGACCACGATGCGGCGCAGCGTCTTGCTGTGGCTCATGCCCAGCGCCTGCGACGCCTCGGTCTGGCCCTCGTCGACCGAGAGCAGACCCGCCCGGCAGATCTCGGCCATGTAGGCGGCCTCGTTCAGACCCAGGCCGAGCAGCGCGGTCAGCAGCGGCGTCATGAAGGACGACCACTCGTCCTTGTAGACGGGCCCGAGGTTGACGTACTCGAAGACCAGGCCCAGGTTGAACCAGACGAAGAGCTGGACCAGGACCGGGGTGCCGCGGAAGAACCAGATGTAGAACCAGGCGATCGACGAGGTCACCGGGTTCTTCGACAGGCGCATGACGGCCAGCAGGATGCCGCCGACCACGCCGATCGCCATCGACAGGACGGTCAGCAGCAGGGTCTGCCCGACACCGTTGATGATGCGGTCGTCGAAGAAGTAGTCCGGGATCGCGTCCCAGTTGATCTGGCCCTGGGAGAAGGCGTAGACGATCGCCGCGAACGCGCCGAGCGCGATCGCCGCGGAGAGGTAGCGGCCGTAGTGCCGGACCGGAATGGCCTTGATGGCCTCCGGTCCGCCTGCGGGGGTGGGGGGCGTGGGCGGCTCGTCGGCCGCCCCCGTCTTCTTCAGGTCAGTCACAGGTGATGCCTTTCAGCGCCGGTCCGGATCAGGAGCCGCCGTTGATCTTGGCCTCGGTGACGGCGCCGGCCTCGACGCCCCACTTGGCGATGATCTTCCCGTACTCGCCGTTGTCGATGATGGCGTCGAGGGCCGCCTGGACGGCCTTGGTGAGCTCGTCGTTGCCCTTGGCGACGGCGATGCCGTACGGGGCCGCCTCGACCTGGTCGCCGACGATCTCGAAGTCCTTGCCGCCACCGGAGGTCTTCACCGCGTACGCGGCGACCGGGAAGTCGGAGGACGCGGCGTCGGCACCGCCGCCGCGCAGGCGGGTCTGGGCCTCCAGGTCGGTGTCGAACGCCTCGAAGGCGATCTTCTTGCCGCCCGTGCACTTCTTCGTCTCGGACTTGGCGAGGTCGTGCGAGATCGTGCCGCGCTGGACGGCGAGCTTCTTGCCGCAGAGGTCGGCCCAGTTGCTGATGCCCTGGGTGTCGCCCTTCTTGGTGTAGATCGAGACACCGGCGGTGAAGTAGTCGACGAAGTCGACGCCCTCGCCGACCTTCTTGCCGGTCTCCGAGTCGACGCCGTTCTGGCGGTCCTTGGTGTCCGTCATGGCCGACATCGCGAGGTCGTAACGCTTCGAGCGCAGACCTGTGATCAGCGTGTCGAAGGTGCCGTTCTCGAACTTGAAGTCCACGCCGAGCTGCTTGCCCAGTGCGGCGCCGAGGTCGGGGTCGATGCCGACGGTCTTGCCGGACTTGTCCTTGAACTCGACCGGCGGGTACGCGATGTCCGAACCGACCTTGATGACGCCCTTGTCCTTGATCTCCTTGGGCAGGAGATCGGCGAGCGGGGCGTCCTTCGACGCGGACGACTCGTTCTTCGTGCCGTTGTCGGTCTGGTCGCCGCACGCGGTCAGCAGCAGGGCGCCGGCGACCGCGATGGCGCTGACCGCTGCAATCCGGGACTTGGCGGTCGGGCGACGGGTGGTGCTAGCGGTCATGGTGGAGTCCTCCGGCGTGGTGAGGGTGAGCTGCCAACTGGGATGCGAACGCCCTGTCGGGAGTAGACACCTGGTGTGATTCAGGCATCTTGCCATTCGGACTAGCCCATTCAGGGTGCCGCGCATGTCAAAATCAGATAACGGGTCACCCCCGTACCTCAACAGGCCGGTACATCAAGGCCGGACCTTCTGTTGAAATTCGGCCTTACGACCGGAGAATCTCCGGCGTGTCTCGACTACTGGACGACGTTTATGCCGCTGAGTGGACTTGTCACGATATTCGACTATGAGTCATGTCACCGCGTCGATGCCGACTCGTCCGAGGTGCGCTTCATCCGGTAAGAAAGACGTTTACACCCCTCATCCGGGGCTCAGGGCGCGTGTGCGGCGCGCCCGCGCGTATGTAGCTCCCCTGGCGGAGCGGGCCACCCGCTCGATACCAGGAACGTACGCGGTCCCCGCCCACCCCTCCTCAACCAGGAGTGGCCACCCTCAAACGATGAAGACTTAAGGGGTCAATACCATGGCAGCGGAGATCGTCAATCCTCGCAGCGACAGCAAGACGCACGGTGCGGCCAGTGCGGACAACGGCATCAGCGGTACGGGCAGCCTGACCGGCACCCCGGACGAGTTCTTCGATCCGGCGTTCGCCCTGCACCGCGGCGGCAAGATGGCCATCCAGGCCACCGTCCCCATGCGCGACAAGGACGACCTGTCCCTGGCCTACACGCCCGGCGTGGCCAAGGTGTGCAGCGCCATCGCCGCGAACCCGGAACTCGTCAACGACTACACCTGGAAGTCGCAGGTCGTGGCGGTCGTGACGGACGGGACCGCGGTTCTCGGTCTCGGGGACATCGGTCCCGAGGCGTCCCTCCCGGTGATGGAGGGCAAGGCGATCCTGTTCAAGCAGTTCGGTGGTGTCGACGCGGTCCCGATCGCGCTCGCCACGACGGACGCGGACGAGATCGTGGAGACCGTGGTGCGGCTCGCGCCGTCCTTCGGCGGGATCAACCTGGAGGACATCTCCGCGCCCCGCTGCTTCGAGATCGAGCGCAAGCTCCAGGAGCGGCTGGACATCCCGGTCTTCCACGACGACCAGCACGGCACCGCCGTCGTGACGCTCGCGGCCCTGCGCAACGCCGCGAAGCTCTCCGGCCGGACCCTGGGTGATCTGCGCGGTGTCATCTCCGGCGCCGGCGCCGCCGGGGTGGCCATCGCCAAGTTCCTGCTGGAGGCGGGTATCGGTGACGTCGCCGTTGCCGACCGCAAGGGCATCGTCAGCAGGGACCGCGAGGACCTGACGGACGTGAAGCGCGAGCTGGCGGAGATCACCAACAAGGCGGGCATCTCCGGGTCCCTGGACAGGGCGCTGGCCGGCGCCGACGTCTTCATCGGCGTCTCCGGCGGCACGGTGCCCGAGCCGGCCATCGCCTCGATGGCTCCCGGTGCGTACGTCTTCGCGATGGCCAACCCGACGCCCGAGGTCCACCCCGACATCGCGCACAAGTACGCGGCCGTCGTGGCGACCGGGCGTTCGGACTACCCCAACCAGATCAACAACGTGCTGGCCTTCCCCGGCATCTTCGCGGGCGCGCTCCAGGTCCGGGCCTCCCGGATCACCGAGGGCATGAAGATCGCGGCGGCGAACGCGCTGGCGGATGTCGTGGGCGACGAGCTCGCGGCGGACTACGTGATCCCGTCGCCGTTCGACGAGCGGGTGGCGCCCGCGGTGACCGCGGCGGTCGCGGCCGCCGCCCGGGCCGAGGGTGTGGCGCGGCGCTGAGGTAGCGCCTGCGGGGCGGGGCGGGGTGTGAGCGGGTGCGGTGGGCGGTTGCCCGCGGCGGTCCTGTTCCCGCCCCGCCCCTTTTCCCGTGTCCGGGGCCCCCGTGCCCCGGCCCTTCGCCCCGGCCCCGCGTCCCCCGAACGCCGGAGGCGCCGACGGTGGTGTGGTGGCCGGGGCGACCGTGTTTGGTGTGTGTCACACAGCCATGCGGTTACGCCGCGAACCGCTCCGTCCTATCGTCAGGGCCATGTTCGCCGCCTACGCCGCACGTATCGACCGCGACCAGCCACTCAACGGACTCGAGCTGGGTGAACGCCCCGCGCCCGAGGCGCGTCCCGGCTGGACCACCGTCGATGTCAGGGCCGCCTCCCTCAACCACCACGACCTCTGGTCCCTGCGGGGCGTCGGCCTCGCCGAGGACAAGCTGCCGATGATCCTCGGCTGCGACGCCGCCGGTGTCGACCAGGACGGCAACGAGGTCGTCCTGCACTCCGTCATCGGCCAGACCGGGCACGGAGTCGGGGCGAACGAGTCGCGCTCCATCCTCACCGAGCGGTACCAGGGCACCTTCGCCGAGCGCGTCACCGTCCCGTCCTGGAACGTCCTGGCGAAGCCCAGGGAGCTCTCCTTCGAGGAGGCCGCCTGTCTGCCGACCGCCTGGCTCACCGCGTACCGGATGCTCTTCACCAACGCCGGAGTACGTCCCGGCGACTCCGTACTCGTCCAGGGTGCGGGCGGTGGTGTCGCCACCGCGGCGATCATCCTCGGGAAGGCGGCCGGGCTCCGCGTCTACGCCACCAGCCGGGACGAGGCCAGGCGCAGGCGGGCCGTCGAGCTCGGGGCCGTCGAGGCGTTCGAGTCCGGTGCCCGGCTCCCGCACCGCGTCGACGCCGTCATCGAGACGGTGGGCGCCGCGACCTGGTCGCACTCGGTGAAGTCCCTGCGGCCCGGCGGGACCCTGGTGATCTCCGGCGCCACGAGCGGTGACCGGCCCGCGCATGCCGAACTGACCCGGATCTTCTTCCTGGAGCTGAAGGTCGTCGGCTCGACGATGGGCTCGAAGGAGGAGCTGGAGAGCCTGCTCGCGTTCTGCGCGGCCACCGGGGTCCGGCCCGTCATCGACGAGGTGCTGCCGCTCGACCGGGCCCGGGAGGGGTTCGAACGGCTCGCCTCCGGTGACCAGTTCGGGAAGATCGTGCTGACCTCCTGACCGGCACCCCGTCCACTTCTGTCAATGACGGTTGACACCCTCCATGATGTCAACGTAAGTTGACGTCATGACCGAAGCAACGGAGCTTGCCGCGAGTGCCGGCGACCGTGACCCGCGTGTCGGGTTGCGGGCCGTCGCCGCGCTGCGGCGGCTGCTCGAGCAGTTGGAAGCCGTACAGGTGAGAAGTGCCCGCACGCAGGGCTGGTCGTGGCAGGAGATCGCGGCCGAGCTGGGCGTGAGCCGGCAGGCCGTCCACAAGAAGCACGGGAGGCTTTGATGTTCGAGCGATTCACCAAGGGTGCGCGTGCCGCCGTGACCGGTGCCGTGACGCATGCCGAGCGGCTCGGGGCCGACCGGGTCACCGAAGAGCACCTGCTGTTGGCGCTGCTGGACCAGGAGGGGAGCCGGGCCTCCTTCGCCGCCGGTGCACTCGGTCTCACGGACCGCCGCGCCTCGGTGGAGGCGGCGCTCGCCGACGCCCGGCGCCGTGGGGGTCTGACCAGGGCCGATACGGAAGCGCTCGCCGGTATCGGGATCGATGTCGGCGAGATCGTCGCCCGTGTCGAGGGGGCGCACGGCGAGGGCGCCATGGCCGGTGACCGTAAGAGCCGGCGGTGGTGGTCGGGGCACCGGCCCTTCACGGCCGGCGCGAAGAGCGTCGTGGAGAACTCTCTCCGGGTGGCACTGGGCCGCGGCGACCGCTTCATCGGCGAGGAGCACCTCCTGCTGGCACTCACCGCCCGCCCCAGCGTCGTCGCGGACGTCCTCGCGGAACACGGGGCGACGTACGCGACCGTGGAGCGGGCCATGTACGGGACCGGGACCGGGGGCGAGGGGCACGCGCAAGCGGGCTGAAGGGTGGTAACCGGCCGGCCGGTGCGTGCGCCCGGGCCGGCCGAGGGGTGCGCGGGTCAGGGTCCTGATCCGCGGTCCGGCAGCCACGGCGTCGGGGCTGCCGGACCGCGGAGGGTCAGAGCTCCTTGCCGGTGCTGTCGTCCGCTCCCGGGTGGCGCAGCAGGTCACCGATGAGGGTCGCGGCCGTCGACAGATGGCCTCGGGCTTCGGTGACCTGGTCGTCCGTGACACCCCGGTCCCGGGCCGCGTCGCGGATCTCGTCGCGGAAGCGGTCCAGCAGGCGGTCCAGGTCGCGGGCCGGTTCGCCCGTGCCCGTGGCGTCCTTGCCCCAGTCCGGGTCGGCTCCGGGCGCCTCGGGGGCCGCGGTCCCGGGGGCCGCGGTGTCCGGCTCGGAGGTGGTGGGGGAGGCGGCGGGCCGGTTGCCGGTGCGGGCGAAGTTGCCCAGCTGGGCGGTGATCTCCGCAAGTCCTTCCCGTACGCCTGTGGGCCAGTCGCCCCGGGCGAAGTGCTCCTGGACCTGGCGTGCGGCGTTCTGCATCTGCTCACTCGCCTTCTCGTGGGCCTCCTTGGCCTGGCGGCGGGCCTGCTGGGCGTCCTCGCGGGCGCGCCGCGACTCGTCCTTCGCGCGGCGGGCCTGCTCCTTCCACTCCTGCTTGGCCTTGCGCAGTTCTTCCTTCGCCAGTCGCCACGCCTCGCTGTTGCCGAGATCGCCGAGGTCGCCGAAGCCGGCGGGCCCGGGTGCCCCGCCGCCCTTGGGGTCCGTGGTGTGACGCGACTCGGAGGCCGCCGCCCACATGTCGCTGCGCAGCCTGCCCGCGGCCCCGCGCACGTCGTCGCGGATCTCCGCCGCCAGTTCGGCGACCGACTCGCGGATCTCCAGCTCCAGATCGGCCAGTTCGCCGCTGCGGCCCGCCAGTTCGGCGCGTCCGGCGTCGGTGATCGAGTAGACCTTGCGGCCGCCCTCCGTGGCATGGGTGACCAGGCCCTCCGCCTCCAGCTTGGCGAGACGCGGGTAGACGGTGCCGGCGGAGGGCGCGTACAGGCCCTGGAAGCGTTCCTCCAGGAGCCGGATCACCTCGTAGCCGTGGCGGGGTGCTTCGTCCAGCAGCTTGAGCAGGTAGAGACGCAGGCGGCCATGGGCGAATACGGGAGCCATGTCAGAGCACCTTTCCGGTGGGCTCGAAGTCGTACGGGCCGTCCTCGGCCGGTGGTCGGCGCAGCAGGGCGATCGCGCCGGAGACGGTCGTCGCGCGCAGCGTTCCCGTGCCCGCGCCCAGCGTTCCGGTGATCTTCTTGGCGCCCCACATGCCGCTGACCCGCAGATCCTCGAAGGCGTTGGACAGGGCGCCGCTCGTGGTGTTCGCCTCGACCTTCGCGTCGGCGGGGTGCGGCAGCCGGACGGCGATCTCACCGGAGACCGTGGCCAGCCGGATGTCGGTGGGCTCCCCGGACGGATCGAGATCCAGGACCATGTCCCCGCTGACCGATTCGGCGCGTACGGAACTCCCGGCGCCGTCGACGACCGTCAGATCACCGGACACGGAGTGGAAGCGGAGGTCGCCGGTGACGGCCTGGGCCTCCAGACTGCCGGAGACCGTTTCCCCGTGGACGGAGCCGGAGAGGCCGACGAGGGTGGTGTCGCCGGTGACCCCGCGCACCTCCGTGCGCCCCCGGATGCCGGAGACGACCGCTCCGGCGCCGACGACTCCGACCTCGACGGAGGAGCCGGCCGGCACGGCGAGCGAGACGACCGCGCGGCGCCCGCGGCTCTTCGGATCGAGCCATGAGAGCAGGCCCTTCCAGGTCAGGTCCTCATAGGCGACCGTGAGGACGCCGTCCTGCTGGGTCACGACGAGCGGCGGGCCCTCGACGTCCGTGATCTCCAGGCGGGCGTGCTGTTCCTCCGTGCCCACCACGTTGACCGTGCCGTTGACGATGCGCACACGCAGCGCCGTCACCGGGTCGTCGAAGGTGAGCTTCCGGGGCTCGGCGATGGCCCACGTCGACACCGGCATGGATCTGACCTTCCGTCGGGTGCGGGATGACGCAACATATCGCGTCTCTTGGGGAACACGATATATCGCGGATCGGAGAAGTCAAGGCTGGCCAGGTGGGCGGAATGGTCTGCCAAAGCGCGCCATGCGAGGACAAACTGCCCTAGCGTGTGAGACATGAACGCGACACCCGTGGGAGCGCTGCTGCTGTGCCGGGCCGTCCCCGAGGCCGTACGGCCACCGGCGCACCTGCTGCGCGAGCCGATGGTCCTCGCGCACGCCGGGGGCGGGTGGAGCGTGCTCGTACCGGAAGGGAAGCCCTGGACGGGTGAGGGGCCGGGCGGGGACGGGCGAGAGCCCGTGGACCGGGTGGCGGGCGGCTGGGCCGCCGCGCTCGCGGTGGGTTCCACCTGGCCGGTTCTCGCGCTGTGGTGGGACGGCGACCGGGCCGGCTACACCCTCGCGGCCGGATTCCGCCGCCCCGTCGGCTACGTCTGGCTCGCCGACGGCACCCCCGTCGGCGAGGACGAGGCCATGCGCACCTTCGCGCTCCGCCTCGGCCTCGACCCCGTCCTGGACGTCCAGGCGCTGGAGGCGCTGACCCTCCCGGACCCCGACGCGGACGCCGGTGCCCGGCTGCGCGGACTGCTCGCCGTTCTCTCCCGTACCGGAGTGGCGCTCCCGGCCGGACTCGGCCCCGGTGAACCCGCCGACCGGCTGCTCGCCGCAGCCGGTGCCCAGCACGATGCGGAACGGATCGAGTGGGCCGGCTGGCGCGATGCCGTACGTGTCGAACTCGACGCGGTCGAGAGCGGAAGTCTCGGCCCGTGGGTCCGTGGCCCCCGAGCCCGTACGATCGCCGCCGCCCAGCTCGTCATGGGTGTCCCGCTCCTGCTGGTGGGCGCCAGGCGGCGCAGCGGCGGCTGGCTCGTGGCGGGCGCGGTGCTGCTGGCGCAGGGGGCGCTGGGGCTCGCCTACAACCGGATCAGGGACGAAGCGGAGGGTTTCGACACGCTCTGAGGCTTACGCGTCCTCGTCGTCCTCGTCGTCCAGCCGGGCCAGCCAGGTGGCGAGGCGCTCGACCGGGACCTCGAAGTCGGGGTTGAGGTCGACGAACGTACGCAGCTGCTCGGCCAGCCACTCGAAGGTGACCTCCTCCTCGCCGCGCCGCTTCTCCAGCTCCTCGATGCCACGATCGGTGAAATACATGTGCTGCGCTCGCTCCGGTCGGGAACAGTGATGTCCCCACCAGGGTATGGCGTGCCCGGACGGAACATGGCCGGGAACCGTCCCCCGGCGCCCCGGCATCCTCCCTCGCACCTCTCGCACGGGCCGCGTACTCCCGCTAACCTGCGGGGAGTTGGGGAACGGGGGGTGTCATGGTCGACGGTGGGGCCCGTATTACGCGCATTGAGATGCCGGACGGAACACCGGTCTGGGCACGCGTCTCCGGGGAGGAACTGGAGCCGCCGGCCGGTGGCCTGGCCTATACGGACATCGGCTACGCGGATCTCGCCGACCAGGTGCAGGCCAGGGTGGAGAGCCTGACGGGCGTCGTGAGCAGCGTCGCCCGGTCGCTCGCCGAGCCCCTGCGGGCCGTGCGGCCCGACGAGGTCAGCGTGGAGTTCGGCATCGAGCTCACGGCCAGGGCCGGCAAGGTCGTCGGACTGCTCGCCGACGGCGAGGCCAAGGGCGGTATCAAGGTCACGCTCACCTGGAACGGCGGCGGACCGCCCGTCGAACCGCCGGCCGTTCCACCGCAGGCCGCGGGCGCACCCGCCGGTGGACCGTCAGCCGGGGCGCCCACCGGCGCAACGGCGCATCCGGGCGGCGCCCCCGCGTCCGGCGGCAGCGGCTCATGACGGGGGCGGCCGGAGGGGGCGCAGAGGGCGTCTGGGACCGGACCACGCTCGCCCTGATGAACCTCGTGATGGCGGCGACCGTACGCATCCATCGGCCGGAGCCCGGGTATGCCCCTGACGGAACCGGCAGGGGCTTTCTCGGCAGCGGCTTCTTCATCGCCCCGAGCTGGGTCCTCACATGCGCGCACGTCGCGATGCAGGGGGAGGGGCGCGAAGTGGACGTGGTGTTCAGGACGGACCGCGACAGCGCCGCCGAGATGTCTGTCGCGGGCACGGTCGTCGCGACGCTGCCCGAGACCGGGACAAGCGGGCACGGCCGGCCCGGCGCGCAGGGGCCGCGCCCGCCCGTCGGCTGGGCCGCGCCCGATCTGGCCCTCATCCGGCTGCTGCGGCCGGTCGACCACGCCTGCGTGTACGTCACCGAGCGACCGGCGGCGATGCTCCCGGGCGGCACGGTCCACTACGTCGGCTGGGCCGGTGCGCGCGACGGGCAACTGGCCGCGGTGACCGGCGACTGCACGGTGAAGGGCATGTTCGGCGGGCCGGCCGACGCCGAGCAGCAGATCCGGCTGGGCGGGGACTGGCTGGAACCCGGGATGTCCGGCGGGCCGGTCGTCGACCTCGCCCGGGGCGAGGTGGTCGGCGTCCTCAAGTCACGGCTCGACGGCGAGCAGGGCGGCACCGCCATCGGCATCGAACGGCTGCGCACCATGCCGGTCCCGGGCCCGGCCCGCGAGGAGCCGCACGCCGACACGTACCAGGCCGTCTTCCACGCCCACGACCGGTACCACGCCGACCGGCACAACAGCCCCGCCGGCACCGAGCGGACCTGGGCCGACACCCAGAGCGAACTCCCGGCCAGACCGGGGCGCGCCCTCAGCCCGAAGCAGCGCATCGACCTGCTCGGCCGGCTCGCCGCATTCCCGCCGCCGGTCAGTACCCGCGGCCTGCTCGATCTCCTGGACGGTCTCCCGGGCGTCCAGGCGCGCGACCACCGCCCCGCACCGCGCGGCTGGCGCGACGGCCTCGGCGCGCTGTACGAGGTGCGCGACGGCGACGGCGCGCTGGAACTGGTCCTGCGCTACTGCATGGCGGTCATCGCCGCCGACCGGCCCTACGGCCACCCGCCCGCCACGGGCGCGGCGCAGTCCCTGTGGGAGTGGGTCCGCAGGATGGCGGACGACCATCTCTCCAGGGCCTTCCGCAAGGAGCTGGCCGTGCTGTGGGGGGCGGCCCGCCACCGCCCGGACGGGCACCGCGGGCCCGCCGCGGCACCGGCCGGCCCGGCCCGGCACAGGGAGCGGCTCTTCGTGCTGCTGGCGCTGGAACTGCGTGGCTGGGAACAGGGCCGTTACGACTGGCGCGTCAGTGTCGGCGACACCCTCGGGGACTTCCTGCCCGTGGCGGAGGACGTCCGGGGCACCACCCTGGCCGATCTGCCCGGGCGCCTCGGGGCACCGCTGACCGAGGCGTTCCGGCGCTGCGACGCCCCGGAGGGACCCGCCGTGCTCCAGGTCGGGGTCGGCCGGTCGCTGCTCGACCTGGACGTGGCGGACTGGCGTTTGACGCCCGGTGATCCGCCGCTCGGAGCCGTACGCCCGGTCGTGGTCCGCCGCTCCGACCAGCCTCCGAGGAGCGAGGAGTGGCTGAAGGAGCGCAAGGCGCGCTGGAACCGCACGGGGGCGGCCGCGATGCGCGCCCAGGCCCTCGACTGCGACGACGGGATCACCCTGCGCGTTCCGGAGTCCGAGACCCTGCGCGCCCTGGCGTACGGCACGGTCCCCCTGTTGTGCCACTACGGTGCGGACGCCCGGCCCGACGCCGCGGCGGGGCTCGACCGGCTGCTGGACAGCGGCTTCGGCGTGGCGCTGTGGCGACGGCGCGGCGCAGGAGGCGGCGCGGTCTGTACGGAGTTCCACCGGCGCGCGGCCGACACGGTGGAGGGAACCCGTACGACTGAGCAACTGCCTTACAAAGTGCATGAGTTGAGGAAGGGTGTGCATGCGGGGAGGATCGAGACGTTCTGGTCGGACGGCTTGACGCTCTATTACGACGATCCGCACCAGCCCCTGCCCGGAACCGAACAGCTCCTGGAGGCGCCATGACCGCAGGCTCCGGCCCGCCCCTTACGGAGCGTGCGTCGGCTCGCTACCGTGAAGCACGCCCGGCAACGGCCCCTCCGGTGGACGAGCGACGACGAGGAACGCTATGAGTGAACCAAGTGAGTGGCTCATCTACCGAGGGGCCGGCGAACCGCACGAGGGCGTGGAGCGGCTGCCCCCGCCACCGCCCTGGCGGGACTTCGCGGGTCGCGGCACCACCGAGGGCGGCGGGCCGGACGGCTCCGCCGACCGGCGGCTGGGCAGCAACCGGCACATGGCCGAACTGCACAGGCCGGGCGCCGAGGAACTCGAAATGATCAACGCCGCGCTCTACCTCCGCAGGCCGCTGCTGGTCACCGGGAGCCCCGGCGCCGGAAAGAGCACCCTGGCCCACTCGGTCGCCCATGAACTCGGCCTCGGCCGCGTCCTGCGCTGGCCCGTCGTCAGCCGCTCCACCCTGCTCGACGGGCTGTACCACTACGACGCCATCGCCCGGCTCCAGGACGTCCAGATCGCGGCCCACGGCGGGACCGTCGCCGCGCCCGGCGCCGACCCGACGGACGGCATCGGCAGCTACATCCGGCTCGGGCCGCTCGGCACGGCGCTGCTGCCGTCGGACCGGCCGCGGGTACTGCTCATCGACGAGCTGGACAAGAGCGACATCGACCTGCCCAACGACCTCCTCAACGTGCTGGAGGAGGGCGAGTTCGCCATTCCGGAGCTGGAACGGATCGCCGACCGGCTGCCCGACGGCGAGGCGACGGTCCTCGACAACGACGGCAACAAGGTCGCCATCAAGGGCGGCCGGGTGCAGTGCTCGGCCTTCCCCTTCATCGTCCTCACGAGCAACGGCGAGCGCGACTTCCCCGCCCCGCTGATGAGGCGCTGCATCCATCTGGAGCTCGGCCGCCCCGACCACCAGCGGCTCGCCACGTTCGTCCGCGCGCACCTCGGCGAGGAGGCCGCCCGCTCGGGGAACGACCTCATCACCCACTTCCTGGAGCGCTCACGCGGCGAACTCCTCGCCACCGACCAGCTGTTGAACGCGATCTACCTCACCGACGCCGCCGCCCCGGCCGGCCGTGACCGCCTCGCCGACCTGCTCATCCAGCGACTCGACCGGCCGAGGTGATGCACTGATGCCCGACGTCACGTCACGGCACGGACCGGACGGGGGTCCGGAGCGTCCCGACGGGCACCTGCTGACCGCGCTCGTCGCCCGCCTCCGCGAAGGCGGGCTCGACCCGGACGCCGAGCAGCTCTGCGACGCCCTCTGGCTGGCCCGGTGGAGCCGCGTCCCCGGTGCGTCCCCGGAAGGCGCCGACGGGGGACCGGCCTCGCCCGCCACCCCGCCGGGCGGGACCGCGGCCACCGGGCCCGCCGAGCGCTCCGGTGACCGGGTGCGCGGGCAGGGCGCGGTGCCGCGGGACGAGGCTCCGCGGCGGCCGGAGCGCACGGGCGCCGACCGGCGCATCTCCCTGCACCCCGTCCCGCACGGTTCGCGCACCGACGGCCGGGACCGCCCGGGCGGCGATACGCCACGGGTGGGCCGTGCGGGCGGTGCGTCCGCCCTCCCACTCGGCGTTCCGGCGGCGCCCGCCCTGCCCGGACTGCTCGAACTCCAGCGCTCGCTGCGCCCGTTGCAGCGCTACCGGACGGCCGCGCCGCCCCTGCGCACCAGGCTCGACGAGGTGGCGACCGCGGAACTCAGCGCACGCGCCGGAGGGCTGATCATTCCGGTGTTCCGTGGAGTGGCCCGCGCGGACGCCCTCCTCCAGTTCGTCATGGACGCCTCGTCCTCCATGCGGGTCTGGGACCGGATGTTCATCGAGTTCCAGCAGATCTTCAGCCAGTTGGGTGCCTTCCGGGACGTCCAGGTCCGCTATCTGCACCAGGGGCCCGACGGTGCGCCCGCCGTGAGCCGCAGCCCCGACCCGGGCGCCGCGCCGCTGCACTCCGCCGACCGGCTCAGCGACCCCACGGGCCGCCGGGTCACGGTCCTGGTCAGTGACTGCGCCGGGCCCGTCTGGCACAGCGGGCAGGCCCACCGGCTGCTGCACCACCTCGCCCGCCAGGCCCCCACCGCCGTCCTGCAACCGCTGCCGCAGCGCATGTGGAACCGCACCGGGCTCCCCGTCACCTACGGGGTCCTGTCCCGGGGCGAGGGCAGCGCCGGAACCCTGATCAAGGTCGCCGGGGACGCCGGAGGGCTCCCGAAGCCGCACGCCGGCGCCCTGGCCGTACCCGTGCTGCCACCGGTGGCCGGTGCCCTGGCCGCCTGGGCCGGACTGCTCGCCGGGACCGGAGGCGGACGCATCTGCGGCGCCGTCGGCTGGGTCCGCGCCGACCAGCCCGCGGCCACACCGGCGCGCACCGGCAGCCGCCCCTCCTCGCTCCAGCTGGTCAGCCGCTTCCGCTCGGCGGCCTCCCCGGCCGCCGGACAGCTGGCCGTCTACCTCGCCGCAGCCCCGCTCTGCCTGCCGGTGATGCAGTTGGTGCAGCGGACCATGCTGCCGGACTCCGGCCCCTCCGAGCTGGCCGAGGTGCTGCTCAGCGGACTCCTGACGCGCAGCAGGGACGACGGCGCGGAGGGCGGGCAGTGGTACGAGTTCACGCCCGGCGTCCAGGAGGCGCTGCTCGGGCCGCTCGGCCGGGACGAGGCCCTGCTCGTGCTCAAGCACTGCTCGGAGTACATCGAGCAGCGGTTCGGCAAGGCAGGCCCGAACTTCCCCGCGCTGGCCCTGGCCCAGCTGGGCGACGCCCGCACCGGCTCCGCGTACCGCACGGGCCGTCCGGCCGGTGCCGGGCCGGAGGCCGAGACCGGCGACACGGAACCGGACGGCGAAGGCGAGAACGGCGGCCCCCGCGCCCCGCACCCCTTCGCGGAGGTGGCCGCCCGCGTCCTTGAGCGGTTCATGCCGCTGCCCGAGCAGTTCGCGTACTACGGCGAGCGGCGCGGACGCCACGACCCCGACCCGGCCACCGCCACGGCCGTGGTCAGGGCCCGCGCGCTGCTGCGGCAGTTCGAGTCGGACAGCATGGTGCAGTATCTGATCGACGCCGTACAGCTGCTGCGCGGCGCCACCTACCGTGACCAGGTGTCGGTCTCCGACCCGGCGCTGTGGGCCGAGTACGCGCGCTGTCTGCTGCGGCTCTGGGAGGTGCAGGGCGGCAGTGAGCTGCTCCGGGAGTCGGAGGACGCCGCCGAGCGGGCCGCCGCTCACCCCGGGGCCGTACGCGAGCGGGCCGTCCTGGCCAAGGTGCTGCACGCCGCGGCCGACGACCGGCGCCGGCGCGGGGACCGGCGCGGCGCCCTGGATCTGCTGCGGCGCGCGGACCGGGAGTACACCGTGGCCTGCGCGGCACCCGGTCTGGACCCGGCGGAGGCCCTGCGGCTCACACTGGAGCGGGTGCGGGCCCTGGAGGCGCAGTGGCGGCTCGGCGGTGACACCGCCCTGCTCCAGGCGGCCGTCGGCATGCTGGAGGCGTTCGCCGACGTGTGGCCCGACCAGGAGAACCGCCCCACGAGTCTCGTGCTGACCCACGGCCGCGTCCTGCTGCGGCTGACCGGTGCGACCAAGGACACCGAACAGTCGCGGGTGTACGCCCGCCAGGCCGCCCGCTCGCTGCGCAAGGCGTTCGCCCCGAGCGGTGCCCAGCACACGACCGGCACGCAGGTGCGGGTCCTGCTGGACCTGGTGGACGCCCTGCTGAGCTGCGGGGACGCACCCGACGAGGCGGCCACCCTGATCGAACAGGCCCTGGAGACCGTACGGGAACAGCGGATGCGCGCCCTGCTCCAGACCCGCGCCGGCCGCGTCCACGTCGCACGGTACGAGCAGGGCGGCGACCCGGCCGAACTGGTCACGGCGGCCGACTGGTTCACCCGGGCCGCACGCGGTGTTCCCCGCGACTCCAAGGACCACGCCGACCTCCTCGCGGAATGGGGGAACGCCCTGCTGCGCCGAGCCGAACTCCCCGACGGGCGCGCGCACATCGGCTCGGCCGTGCGGGTGCTGCGCGACTGCCGTACGGAGACGGCTGCGGGCAGCCCGCGCCAGGCTGACCGGCTGCTGGCCCTCGGGCGGGCCGTGATGCTGCGCCACCGCGCCACCGAGGACCGGGTGGACCTGCGGGAGGCGGAGCATCTGTTCGGACTGGCCGCGCAGGAGGCGCGCGATCCGCTGGTGGCGGCGCGGTGCTGGCTGGAGCTGGGCCGTTCCCATCTCGACGCCTCCCGCGTGCTCCGGCGTCCGGCCCGGCTCGACGAGGCGGCGGAGGCGTTCCGTGACGCGGCCGAGTCCGCCAGGACCGCCGAAGCGGAGCTGGACGGTCCACAAGAACGCGCAGAGGCGGTGGAGTTGGGTGCTATAGCCAATCACTGGCGGGGTATGACCTATGAGAAGGCGGGACGCCCCAGAGCCGCGCGCGACGCGTACCGGGCTGCCCGCCAGGAGTGGCGCAAGCTGCCGGACGGCGGCGGCGCGGCGGGCGAGTCGACCGAGGGGCGGCTGCTCGCGCTGGGGCAATGAGCGTTCGACGGCGAGCGTTCGGAGCTGTGTTCAACGGTGAGTACGTCAGAGGTGTGCGTCCACGGGCGGGCGCACGGCCGCGAACCGGGTACGACAGCAACGGGGAGTCGTGATGAGCCAGTCGACATGTGAGAACACCGCGCCACACGCCGGTCAGGAGAGTGCTCCGGACCCGCTGCCGGATCTGCTCGGGCTCGACCTTGCCACCCTGCGGACCCTCGACCATCCCGTGCTCTCGGCGGTGGTCGCTGACCTGCGGGACCGGGCCGAGCAGCCGCGGGAGACGCTGTGGGGCTTCAACAGCGCCTTCTGAACGGGGCGCGGGCCGCCGCCCCGCAGGGCCACCCGGCCGGTTCCGGCCGGGGAGTCCTTGGGAGCCGGCCGTGCTCGGGCGGCGGCGTCTGCGCCGGTCCCGGGGCAGGGATACCCGCCCCGGACCCGTGGCGGGGGTCGTACGAGGGGCCGTACGCGGGCCCGGAGAGCATGGGGGTGCCGGAGTGTCCCGGAAGGCGACCTCTGGCGCGGCTCCGCGCAGCGGCCCCGTGAGCCCCGTTCCTTTCGGACAGTTCATCGTCAAGGTGCACGGCCGCTGCAATCTGGCCTGCCGGTACTGCTACCTCTACGAGGGCCCGGACGACACCTGGCGCGACCGCCCCGCCGCCGCGTCGCCCGCCGTCCTGGACCGGACCGCCGCCCGCATCGGTGAGCACGCGGAGACCCACCGGCTGCGGGAGGCCGCCCTCGTCCTGCACGGTGGCGAACCCCTGCTCGCGGGCGCGGACCTGCTCGCCGGCTTCACCGAACGGGTCCGCGCACGCGTCCCCGGCACCTGCGCCGTCCGCACCACCGTGCAGACCAACGCCACCCTGCTCACCGACGCGCGCGTCGCGACCCTCGCCCGGCACGGCATACGCGTCGGCATCAGCCTCGACGGCGGCCTGGCCGCCCACAACACCCAGCGCCTGGACCATGCGGGACGCCCTTCCTGGCCCGCAGCCTCGCGCGGCGCCCGGCTCCTCGCCGAGCGGTATCCGCAGGCGTACGCGGGCATCCTCACCGTCGTCGACCCGCGCACCGACCCGGTCGAGATGTACGAGTCGCTGCTCACCCTGCGGCCTCCCGCCCTGGACCTGCTGCTCCCGCACGGCAACTGGACCGCACCGCCGCCCGGCCTGCCCGCCGGCGCCGAACCCCCGGCCCGGCCCGTCGGTTCCGGCCGGCCCACCCCGTACGGCGACTGGCTGTGCGCCGTCTTCGACCGCTGGTGGCCGGCCGGGCACCGCGAGACCCGGATCCGTCTCTTCGAGGAGTGCCTCGCGCTGCTGCTCGGGCTGCCCGCAGCCACCGAGTCCCTCGGGCTCGATCCGCTCAACGCAGTCGTGGTGGAGACCGACGGAGCCATCGAGCAGGTCGACTCGCTCAAGTCCGCCTACGACACGGCGGCGGCCACCGGGCTCGACGTCTTCCGCCACACCTTCGACGAGGCGCTGCGCCACCCCGGCGTCGCCGCCCGTCAGGCGGGCGCCGGTGCGCTCGCGCCGGTCTGCCGCGGCTGCCCGCTGCTCACGGTCTGCGGCGGCGGCCACTACGCCCACCGCTACCGCGCGGGGCACGGCTTCACCCACCCTTCCGTCTACTGCGCCGACCTCGACCGGCTGATCCGCCATATCGCCCGCCACCTGGCAGAGGCGGCCGCGGGAGACCCCCCGTGAGTCCCGCGCTGCCCGAAGGCGCGCTGCGCGCGCTGGGCCGCACGGAAGGCGACGCGCACACCCTCGGCCTCCTCGTACGCGACCAGGACACCCGCCGGTTCGTGCTCCTGCGCGCCCTGCTCGACGCCGCGGCCCAGGCACCGGACCCCGTCTGCCCTCCGGAGCTGCGTCACCGCGTCGCCACCGACTGGGCCCTCCTGGAGGCGGCCGACGGTGCCGACCGGGCCGCCGCCCGCTCCGTACTGCTCTACCCGCTCGTCGGCCCGTGGGCCCTGCGCTGTCTGCGCGGTCTCACCGGAGCCGCCCCCGGACCCGAACTGCGCGCCGACCTGGCGCACTTCGGGGCGCTGGCGGTGGCCGCCGCGATCCGCGCCGGGCTGAGCTTCACCACGCGGATCGTCTCCCCCGGACCGGTGCTGTCGTTCCCCACCGTCGGAGCGCTGGACGTCCGGCCGGGCGAGGTGGGTGTCAGCGCGGACGCGACGGAGGTGACGTTACGTCAGACGGGGCCCGCGGAGGTGGTCGTACAGCTCGACGCCGGTGCCGCGCGCTCCTGGGACCCGCGCTGGCGGTCCACCCGCACCCTGCCGCCGCTGCTGTCCGGCGCCGCCCCCGTCCCCATGGACGACCTCGACCCGTACCGTACGGCCGGCCCCGGGCCGCACGGGCTGGGCGCGGCGGTCCGTGTCGAGGGCCCGGAGCGCACGGGCTGGGCACAGGCCTGGGCGGGCACGGCGGCCGAGCTGCGGACCGGCGGCCACCAGCGGCTGGCCGAGGCCGCCGTTCTGCTGCGCTGTCTGGTGCCACTCGCCCCGCCGCCCGGTTCCGGGCCGAGCGGAACCAGCGCGGCACACTGCAGCGGCACCCGGCGTGAGGCGTTCGGCGCCGTACTCAGCAGCCGGCCCGCCACCTCCGCCCACTTCGCCTCCACCCTCGTGCACGAGCTCCAGCACACCAAGATCGCCGCACTGAGCGCCATGGCCCCCCTGCACCACGAGGGCCCCGACGCCCGGTACTTCGCACCGTGGCGGCCCGACCCCCGGCCCTTCGACGGGCTCCTCCAGGGCGCCGTGTCCCATGCGGCGCTCGCCGACTTCTGGCAGCAGTGCGCACTCGGCGCGGAACGCACCGACCAGCGGGACCTGGCCTGGTCCGAACACGCCCGCAGACGCGAACAGGTGGGCGCCGTGCTGCCCGTCCTGGCCGGGTCCGGGGCCCTGACCCCCGAGGGGCGGGTGATCGTCAACGAGTTGATCACGCTCTACCACCGTCTGGCGGAATCTCCGGCTCCAACGGGGCATCAGGCGCGGGCGCGGGCGTATGTCCGTACGGCCCGGGTGATATGGCAGCAGAGGAACGACGCGAAACGACGGTGAACAGGCACGTCCGTGCTGCGGGAACATGCGGACCCGTCCGGTCGTCCGTGTATGTTGATTAGGCTTGAAACGATGCAGGGAGACGGTTGAATGCCCGTAGCGCGTAAGCAAGTTGGAGCAACGGGGACGCAATCCGTCACCATTAGTTTCGCCGGGTTCAACCGGGCCTGGGCGGTCTGGATCGGCGACCGTCTCGAACGGCGTGGTGTACGGGTCGTCCACCAGCGGTGGGATCCCCAGGCGGGGGCCACGCTCGAGGACGAGCTGCGCGATCTGATGCTCGCCCCCGGCCGCATCCTGGTCGTCCTCAGCGACTGGTACTTCCAGCTGGGCCCCCGCAGCCACGACGAGTGGAACCGGGCGCTGCGCACCGTGGTCGCCCCGGAGTCGGAGCGCTTCGCCGCCGTCTCCGTGACCACCTCCGCGCTGCCCGGCGCCACCTCGGTCTTCGGCGCCGCCGAACTGACCAACGTAGGGGAGGAGGAGGCGGAGCGGCGCCTGCTCGCCCACCTCGACCTGCCCACGGACCCACTGCCCCGCACGGACGGCGGGCGGCCAGGAGCGCGTTTCCCCGCCGACACCCCTGAGGTGTGGGGCGGAGTACCCCGCCGCAACACCCGGTTCACGGGCCGTGAGGGCCTGCTCAGCGAGGCGTACCACGCACTCCAGAGCGCGGGCCAGGGCGCCGGGGTCGTCACGCTGCACGGCATGTCGGGTGTCGGCAAGACGCAGTTGGCGGCGGAGTACGTCTACCGCTTCGGCTCCGACTACGACGTGGTCTGGTGGGTGCCCGCCGACCGCCGCGCCCTCTACCGCCAGCGCCTCGCCGAACTCGCCCCGGAACTGGGCCTGGTCACCGGCGCCGAGTACGGGGAGCGGCTGCGCGCCGTCCGTGACTCGCTGCGGCGGGGCCGGCCGCACTCCCACTGGCTGCTGATCCTGGACGGCGCCGACGAGCCCGACCAGATCGGGGACCTCGTACCGACCGGTCCTGGTCATGTCCTGATCACCTCCCGCAACCCCGAATGGCGCGAGCACAACAGCCACCTGGTGGAGGTTCCGGTCTACGACCGCGGTGAATCGGTCTCCTTCATCCGCCGCCGTGCCCCGCGTCTCACGCACACCGAGGCCGATCAGCTGGCGAACGCGCTGGAAGACCTCCCGCTGCTCCTCGACCAGACGGCAGGCTGGCTCAACGACTCCGACATGTCGGTCGCGGAGTACATCGAACTCCTCGAAGGCGGCATCGACCAGGACGTGGTCAAGGTGTCCGCGGACTTCCCGCTGGCCTTCCAGACCGCCTGGTCGATACTGCTGAACAAGCTCAAGGAGACCGTCCCCGAGTCCGTGGACCTGCTGCGGCTGTGCAGCTTCTTCGCCCCGGGCTCCATCCCCGTACGCCTCCTCAGGGAGATGCCGCCGGGTGATCTGCCCGAACAGCTCGCTGGGCTGATGAACGATCCGCTGCTGTGGAACAAGGCGATCGGCCAGCTGCGCCAGTACTCCGTCGTACGACTGGAGTCCCACGAGTCCTCGGTGGAGGAGGCCTCGTCCGCCGGTGAGTCGGTCTATCTGCACCGCATGGTCCACAAGATCGTCGGCACCGACATGCCCGCCCGGGACCGGCAGGAATTCATCGACGTCGTCCGCAAGGCTCTGGCGGCCGCGGACCCCGGGCGCCCCATCGACGCCATGTACTGGCCCGCGTACGCCGAGATCACCCCGCACCTGAAGTGGGCCGAGGTCCTCGAGAGCAGGGACCCCGCCGTCCAGGCCCTCGTCCTCAACTGCCTGCGCTACATGTACTTCTCCGGGGAGTACCGGGCGGGCATCAAGCTCGGCGAACGGGCCATGACCGCCTGGCGGGACCTGCTCGGTGAGACCCATCCCCGGGTGTGGGACCTCAGCTACAACTACGCCAACCTGCTACGGGCCGTGGGGGACTACGCCGGGACGGAGGCCATGGAGCGGGCCGTCGTCGACCATCTGCGCACCGAACGCGGTCCGCAGGACCTGGAGCACCTGCGGGCCGCCAACGGCCTCGCCGCCGACCTCCGCGGTCTGGGCCGCTACGACGAGGCGCTTGAGCTCTCCACGTGGCTTCTCGGCGCCTACCGCGAGGTCCTCGGTGACCAGGACGCCCGTACCATCAACGCCCAGAACAACCTGGCCATCTCCCTGCGGCTGCTCGGACGGTACGAGGAGTCCCTGGAGCTCAACCGGCGCACGCTGGAGGCCCGCCGCCAGCTCCTCAAGGCGCGGCACGGCTGGACCCTGTTCTCCGAGATCAACTACGCCACCGACCTGCGGCTCCTCGGCCGCTACAACGAGGCGGAGTCCCTCCAGGCCCAGAGTGCCCGTGTGCACCGGATCGCGCTGGGCGAGGACACGCCCCAGACCCTGCTCGCCGAGTACAACCTGGCCCTGTGCCGCTACCGCTCCGGCGACCGCGGCAAGGCGGCGGCTGCGTTCACCCGGGTCCTCGAACGGGGCGAGCGGGTGCTGGGCGAACACGGGCCGCTGACTCTGATGTTCGCGGCCGGACAGAGCTGCTTCGCCCGCGAGCACGGCGACATCGACCAGGCCAGGACGATAAGCGATTACGTCGTCAACGGGTATCTGATGATGCTCGGCGAGAGCCACCCGTACGTCGCGGGCACGCGCTCCAACCACGCCCTGGTCCTGCGCAACGTCGGGGAGCGTGACCAGGCCCACCAGCTCATGGAGCAGGCCCTCACCGATATGACGAGGTCCGTGGGCGAGAACCACCCCTGGACCCTGGGCTGCGCGATCAACGCCTCGGCGCTGCGCAACCTGGTGGGCGACCCGGAGTCGGCCGCCGCGCTCACCGAGCTGACGGTCACCCGGGCCACCGAGGTCCTCGGCAGGACGCACCCGCTGACGCTGTCCGCCAGGATCGCGCACGCGGCGGACCTGCGCGGTCTGCGGGACCGGCTGCGGGCGGAGAAGGTCGAGAGCGAGGCCCTGGGCGATCTGGGATCGACGCTGGGCCCGCAGCACGTACACACCGTGTCGGCCCGCTCGCGGAACCGGCCCTTCTGGGACTTCGAGCCCCAGATGATCTGACCGGTACGCCCTCCCCGACAGGCCGAAGGCCCGGTTCCGTGAGGTGACTCACGGAACCGGGCCTTCGGTTCGGACAGCGGCTGATCAGGCCTCGAACACCTCGGTGAGGAGTTGAGCCTGCTCTGCCTGGTGACGCTTGGCCGAGCCGACCGCGGGGGACGAGCCGCGCGGCCGCGAGATGCGGCGCAGACGCTCACCGTGCGGGACGTCGGCGCCGACGGCCAGGTCCAGGTGGTCGATCAGGTTGAGCGCGATGAACGGCCACGCACCCTGGTTGGCCGGCTCCTCCTGGGCCCAGAGGTACTTCTCGGCGTTCGGGTACTTGGCGATCTCGGCCTGGATCTCGGCACCCGGCAGCGGGTACAGACGCTCCAGACGGATGATCGCCGTCTCGGTGTCCCCGCGCTTCTCGCGCTCGGCGTCCAGGTCGTAGTAGAGCTTGCCGGCGCAGAAGACGACCTTGCGGACGCTCTCCGGGGTGACCGACTCGTCACCGATGACCGGACGGAAACCGCCGGTGGTGAACTCCTCCACCTTCGACGCCGCCGCCTTGAGACGGAGCATCGACTTCGGGGTGAAGACGATCAGCGGCTTGTGGTGCGGGTTGTGCACCTGCCACCGCAGGAGGTGGAAGTAGTTCGACGGCAGCGTGGGCATGGCCACCGTCATGTTGTCCTGCGCGCACATCTGGAGGAAGCGCTCCGGGCGGGCGGACGAGTGGTCCGGGCCCTGGCCCTCGTAGCCGTGCGGCAGCAGCAGCGTGACGCCCGAGGTCTGGCCCCACTTCTGCTCGGCCGAGGAGATGAACTCGTCCACGACGGTCTGGGCGCCGTTGACGAAGTCACCGAACTGGGCTTCCCAGATGACCAGCGACTCCGGGCGGGCCAGCGAGTAGCCGTACTCGAAGCCCATCGCCGCGTACTCGCTGAGCAGCGAGTCGTAGACGTTGTAACGGGCCTGGTCCTCGGTGAGGTACAGCAGCGGGGTGTAGTCCTCGCCGGTCTTCTGGTCGACGAGGACCGCGTGGCGCTGGCCGAACGTGCCGCGGCGGGTGTCCTGGCCGGCGAGCCGGACCGGGGTGCCCTCCATCAGCAGCGAACCGATGGCGAGGGTCTCGCCCATGCCCCAGTCGATCGTGCCGTTGTCCACGGACGCGGCGCGACGCTGCATCTGCGGCATCAGGCGCGGGTGGACGGTGATCCCGTCGGGGATGTTCACCTGCGATTCGGCGATCGCCTTGATGACCTCGGTGGAGACCGCGGTGGTCACGGCCACCGGGAACTCGGCCTGGACGCGCGGGACGTGCGGCTGGGACGGCTCCGAGGTGGCCTCGCGGACCTCCGCGAAGACCTTCTCCAGCTGGCCCTGGAAGTCCTGGAGCGCCTGCTCGGCCTCTTCCAGCGTGATGTCGCCGCGACCGATGAGGGACTCGGTGTAGAGCTTGCGCACCGAGCGCTTCTTGTCGATCAGGGTGTACATCTGCGGGTTGGTGAACTCCGGGTTGTCGCCCTCGTTGTGACCGCGGCGGCGGTAGCAGATGAGGTCGATCACGACGTCCTTGTTGAACGTCTGCCGGTATTCGAAGGCGAGCCGCGCGACGCGGACCACGGCCTCCGGGTCGTCACCGTTGACGTGGATGATCGGAGCCTCGATCATGCGCGCCACGTCCGTGGCGTACATCGAGGAGCGCGAGGACTCCGGGGCGGCCGTGAAGCCGACCTGGTTGTTGATCACCACGTGCACGGTGCCGCCGGTGCGGTAGCCGCGCAGCTGAGACATGTTGAGCGTCTCGGCGACGACGCCCTGGCCCGCGAACGCCGCGTCGCCGTGGAGCGCGACGGGAAGGACCGTGAAGTCCGTGCCGCCCTTGTTGACGATGTCCTGCTTGGCGCGGGCGATGCCCTCCAGGACCGGGTCGACGGCCTCCAGGTGCGAGGGGTTGGCGGCCAGCGAGACCTTGATCTGCTCACCGTCCAGGCCCGTGAAGGTGCCCTCGGCGCCCAGGTGGTACTTGACGTCGCCGGAGCCGTGCATCGACCGCGGGTCGAGGTTGCCCTCGAACTCCCGGAAGATCTGCGCGTACGACTTGCCCACGATGTTCGCCAGGACGTTCAGCCGGCCGCGGTGGGCCATGCCGATGACGACCTCGTCGAGGCGGGCCTCGGCGGCGGAGTCGATGACCGCGTCGAGCAGCGGGATGACGGACTCGCCGCCCTCCAGGGAGAACCGCTTCTGACCGACGTACTTCGTCTGCAGGAACGTCTCGAACGCCTCGGCGGCGTTGAGACGGCGCAGGATCCGCAGCTGCTCCTCGCGCTCCGGTGCGGGGCGCGGACGCTCCACCCGGTCCTGGAGCCACTTGCGCTCCTTGGGCTCCTGAATGTGCATGAACTCGATGCCGGTGGTGCGGCAGTACGACTCACGCAGGACACCGAGGATGTCGCGGAGCTTCATCATCGTCTTGCCGGAGAAACCGCCGACCGCGAAGTCCCGCTCCAGGTCCCACAGGGTGAGGCCGTGCTCGGTGATGTCGAGGTCGGGGTGCTTGCGCTGGCGGTACTCCAGCGGGTCGGTGTCGGCCATGACGTGGCCGCGGACCCGGTAGGAGTGGATCAGCTCGAAGACCCGAGCGGCCTTGGTGACGTCGTCGTCGTGCGAGGCGTCGATGTCCCGGAGCCAGCGGACCGGCTCGTAGGGGATGCGCAGCGCCTTGAAGATCTCGTCGTAGAAACCGTTCTCGCCGAGCAGGAGCTGGCTCAGGACGCGCAGGAACTCGCCGGAGGCGGCGCCCTGGATGACCCGGTGGTCGTACGTCGAGGTCAGCGTCATGACCTTCGAGATGCCCAGCTTGTTCAGGGTGTCCTGCGACGTGCCCTGGAACTCCGCCGGGTAGTCCATCGCGCCGACGCCCATGATGAGGCCCTGTCCGGGCATCAGGCGGGGCACCGAGTGCACGGTGCCGATGCCGCCGGGGTTGGTCAGCGAGGCGGTGACTCCGGAGAAGTCGTCCATGCCGAGCTTGCCGACACGGGCACGGCGCACGATGTCCTCGTACGCCTGCCAGAACTCGAAGAAGTTGAGCGTCTCGGCCTTCTTGATGGCCGCGACGACGAGCTGGCGGTCACCGTTGGGCTTGACCAGGTCGATGGCCAGGCCGAGGTTCACGTGCTCCGGCTTGACCAGGGTCGGCTTGCCGTCCTTGACCGCGAAGGAGTAGTTCATCGACGGCATGGCCTTGAGGGCCTGCACCATCGCGTACCCGATGAGGTGGGTGAAGGAGATCTTCCCGCCACGGGCGCGCTTCAGATGGTTGTTGATGACGATGCGGTTGTCGAAGAGCAGCTTCACCGGGACGGCGCGGACGGACGTGGCCGTCGGCAGCTCCAGCGAGGCGTTCATGTTCTTCGCGACGGCGGCCGAGGGGCCGCGCAGCGTCACGTACTCGGGTCCCGCGGTGGCCTCGGCCACCGGAGCGGCCTTCGCCGCGGCGGCAGGTGCCGGAGCAGCCGCGGCCTTCGCCGGGGCAGCGGGCGCGGCAGGCGCGGCGGCAGCCGGAGCCGCGGCCGGGGGCTGCGCCGGGGCGACAGGCGCGGCGGCCGGAGCCGGGGCCTGCGCGGCCGGAGCGTCGGCGGTGGGCGGGGTCGGTGCGGGCCCGGCCGGGCCCGGCGTCACCGCAGCCTCCGCGGCTGGGGCGTCGGGCTTTTCCGCCGTGCCGGACGTGCCCGGCTTGTAGTCGGCGAAGAAGTCCCACCAGGCGCGATCGACGGAACTTGGGTCCTGGAGGTACTGCTGGTAGATCTCGTCGACGAGCCACTCATTGGGGCCGAATGCGGCGGCAGGGTTCTTACCCTGCTCCGATTGGTCGGTCGAGATGCTCGAGTTACTGGGGGACTGAGACGACACGGCGGCAACCGCCCTCTTCCGCTTCACAAGGTGATGGACAGCGGAAATCAAGGCTACGCCCCCCCGGCCGTAACGTGCAGTCCGGGCCTGTGTTCGTCGCGTACATCACATCGGAAGCCGGGTTTCGGCACAGGAAATGGCGGGAAACAAGCGGGGTTCCGCTGCACCTGGGGTACGCGACAGAGCGGTTACGGCCACTCGACCACAACCACACTGGGGAAGTGCACGCAGAATGTGCCCTTCCGGTTCGAACTCTATGTCAACCTCGCGGCTGGGGGGCTCCCGGAAGAGTGACCTGGATCCGGCATCCGCGTGCGGATTCGGCCACGCGGATGCGGCCACCGTGCAGTTCCACCGCCCAGCGTGCGATCGCCAGGCCAAGCCCCGTGCCTCCGTCGCTGCCCGGACCGTGCGGGGAGGGGACCTGGCCGCGGTTGAAGCGCTCGAAGACCCGGTGGCGCTCGGCCTCCGGGATGCCGGGGCCCTCGTCGACGACTTCCAGCTCCAGCGACTCGGGGCGCTCCCCGCGCCGGGCCAGTACGGTGACCCGGCCGTGCGGAGGACTGTGCTTGACCGCGTTGTCGATGAGATTGGCGACCACCTGGTGCAGCCGCTCCGCGTCGGCATGCGCCGTCAGCTCGAGCGGCGACACGTCGAGATGCAGATGGACGTCGAGCCGGGAGGAGTTGCCGGAACCGGAGGGGAGCCCCCGCCGCGAGGCCGCGAGGTTGGCCTCCTTCAGCACCCCCGAGAGATACGGCCACACCTCGAAGCGGCGGGCCTTCAGCGCCACCACTCCGTTGTCCAGCCGGGAGAGATCGAGCAGGGTCTCCACCAGCCTGCCCAGCCGCTCGGTCTGCTGGAGCGCCGTGCGCATCGTCTCCGGGTCGGCGGCGGACACCCCGTCGACGACGTTCTCCAGCACGGCTCTCAGCGCCGCGATGGGGGTGCGCAACTCATGGGAGACATTGGCCACCAGCTCCTTGCGGTGCCGGTCCTCGGCCTCCAGATCGTCCGCCATGCGGTTGATCGTCTGCGCCAGGTCGCCCAGCTCGTCACGGCGGCCGGCCCCGCTCACCCGTGTCGTGTAGTCGCCGTGCGAGATGGACCGGGCCACAGCTCTCATCTCGTCCAGCGGCGCGGTGAGACCGTGCGCGACGAACTGGGTGATCAGCAGGGTCGCGATCACCGAGAACACCGTGATGAACCGGAACTCGGTCCTGGTCCGCAGGGCCACGATCAGCAGGCCGGTGGTGATGAACACCGAGATCACGACGAGCGTGCCCAGCTTGGCCTTGATGGAGAACGGCCTCAGCCGGGGGCCGGGGCCGCTCATGGCGCGGAGGTCTCCAGCGCGTAACCGACGCCGTGGACGGTACGGATGCGCTCCGCGCCGATCTTCCGGCGCAGGGCCTTGATGTGGCTGTCGACGGTCCGGGTGCCCGAGGCGTCCGCCCAGTCCCAGACCTCGGCCAGCAGCTGCTCCCGCGAGAGCACGGCGCGCGGCGTGTTGGCGAGGCAGACCAGCAGGTCGAACTCGGTCGGTGTGAGGTGGACGTCGTCCGCCCGCACCCGGACCCGGCGCTGCGCGTGGTCGATCTCCAGCTCGCCGAGGCGCAGGATGCCGCTGCGCGGCGTCACCGCGGCGAGCGCCGCACGTTCCACCCGGCGCAGCAGGACGTGCACCCGGGCGGCCAGCTCACGCATGGAGAAGGGCTTGGTCATGTAGTCGTCGGCGCCGACGCCGAGCCCGACCAGCATGTCGGTCTCGTCGTCGCGCGCCGTCAGCATGAGCACCGGCACCGGGCGCTGGGCCTGCACGCGGCGGCAGACCTCCAGACCGTCGAAGCCGGGGAGCATGATGTCGAGCACCATGAGATCGGGCTGCCACGCCTCGGCCGCGTCGACGGCCGCGGGGCCGTCGAGCGCGGTCTGTACGAGAAAGCCCTCGGCCCGGAGTCTCGCGGCAATGGCGTCAACGATCGTGGAGTCGTCCTCGACCACCAGGACCCGGCGCTGAGCACCAGGGGTGGCCGCGACGCCGTTGTGGGTGGTGTGTGTCTGTTCCATCGCCCCGCCCCTGCCCGTTCTCGCGGGAGCCATTCCCCCCGGAGGCACGGTCTTCGCTTGTGAATGTCGTGGGAGATTCCATGTGCCGGTCAGAAGCGTAAAGGCAGCGGACGGCCCACGGCTACGCAGGGTGTTGCCCCGTGTGAGGACTTCGTGAGGAGTTCGCGGCCCCGGGAGGGCGGATCGTCGGCCTTGTCTGGCTTGGCCGTCGCATACGGGCGATGTGCGTACCCGGTGGGGGCTCAGTGGGTCCGCAGTGCGAGATGGACCACGTCCGGCACACCTCGGGCAACGGCTACTTCTTCAGTGCGTACCGCGCTGAATCCGGCATACCGCATCGACTGCTCGAAGGCGGACGAGGGCTGCGCGGACCAGACGGCGAGGACTCCGCCCGGCGTGAGGCGCTCCTTGCAGACCGCGAGACCGGCCGCGGAATAGAGGCTTCCGTTGTCTTCCGTGACGGTCCAGTCGGGGCCGTTGTCGATGTCCAGGCACAGGGCGTCGTAACGCTCCGTGGTCGTAAGGAGGTGGGCGACGAGGTCCTCCTGCACGATCTCGGTCCGCGGATCGGCCAGCGCAGGTCCCGAGATCCGGTCCAGCGGCCCCTGCCGGTGCCAGTCCACGATCGCCTGTTCCCGCTCGACGACGACGATCCGCCCCCAGCGCTCCTCCCCGGCGGCCCGCACGAGCGAGAACCCGACGCCGAGACCGCCGATGAGTACGGCCGGGGCGGTGCGCCCGGCGGGCAGCGCCGCGAGCGCCGCGTCGATCAGCAGCCGCTCGGACCGTCCGTCGGAGGTGTCCATGAGGAAACACCCGTTGGCGATGATCTCGAAGTCGTCCCCGCGCTCACGCAGAACGACTTCGCCGAACGGTCCTTCGCGGCGGTCGAGTGTGACGGGGGCGGTGCCGGCGGACATGACGTGGGCTCTCCGGTCTCCTGTGGTGACGGTCGGGTCGACCGACCATCCTTGCGTGACCGGCGGCCCGGGACCAGCGAATTGCGGAGACCGCGGCCCAGGAAACAGACGTCCGCGAGCGCGAGCGTGAACGAAGGGCGGCCCGCCCCGATGTACGGCCAGGTCGCCGCGAACGTTCCGGCCAGGGCGAGGAGATAGCAGGCGACCGCTCCGACGGCGCTATCACCCACAGCCAGCCGCCGACCTTCGTACCCCGGTGCGAGCCCGCGGACTGCCAGGCCGTGACGAAGGTGTCCTGCAGTACCTCCCGCACGGTCTCCGGGTCCCCGCACCGCCGGCTCAGCCGGGCGTGGAGCCAGCCCGCGTGCCGGTCGTAGAGCGCGCCGAGCGCGCTCGCGTCGCCTTGAGCGACGGCACGCAGCAGCGCGCCGTCCTCGTCGTCCCCATCGGCCCCCGAAGGGCGCAGCAGCCTCACACCTGCTCTATCGACGGCCGGACGGCGTCCGGTTCACCGGTCCCGCTCTTCGGTGCCCCGGGGTTCAGCGGACCGGTGGGAGCAGGGGCGCGAACGTGACGTCCGCGGCGGCCGTGGTGACCTCGGCCTCGTTACTGATGGCCCACGCCGCGACCCGTGATGCCGCGGCCGCGGGGATCTCCTCACTGATTCCTCGGGCCGCCGGAATGTTGTACGTCGCGTGGGCGTCGTACGGGAGGACAACTCGATAGTCGCGCGCCAGGGCTCCACGGGCCGTGGCCTGGACGCACATCTCGGACATCAAGCCGCAGACGACGAGCCCCCGCACCCCGTGGCCGACCAGCAGGCCGCCCAGCGTGGTGCCCTCGAAGCCGTCGTCCTGCGACTTGCGCACGACGGACTCGCCGGGGCCTGTCCCGACCGGGAGGTGGAGTTCCCAGCCCGGGGTGTGGGGCTCGTCGCCCGCTCCGGTGGGCCCGTCGTTCTGGATGTGGACGACGAGCGCCCCGCTCGCACGGGCCCGTGCGATCAGGCCGGTGGTCCGGTCCAGGAGCAGGGCCGCCCCGGGCACCGCGCCCGCCCCGCTGACGAAGGCGGACTGCACGTCCACGACGAGGAGGGCCTGGAGGGGAGAGCCGGAGAGGGTCATGGCGCCATCATCGCGAACCGGGCCCCAGGTGAGTGATCGCTGCGAGCGAACAAGACTTGGGGAACATTCAGGCGCTCAGGAGCATTGAGTCGGCATAGCTCAACTTGACTGCCGAAGGGGAGATCATGGCTAAGGAGTCCAAAGCGTTCACACCGATCGATCTGCCTGTCCTGCCGCTCGACGACGAGGTGGTGCTGCCCGGAATGGTGGTGCCGCTCGATCTGTCGGACACGGAGGTACGGGCCGCCGTGGAGGCCGCGCAGGCCGCCGCGCGCGCCGGTGGCGGCAAGCCCGAGGTGCTGCTCGTCCCGCGTATCGACGGGACCTACGCGGGGACCGGCGTCCTCGGCACCGTCGAGCAGGTCGGCCGGCTCTCGGACGGGGACCCGGGTGCGCTCATCCGGGCCCGTGACCGGGTGCGGATCGGTGCCGGGACCAGTGGGCCCGGCGGAGCGCTCTGGGTGGAGGGGACCAAGGTCGACGTGCTCGTCCCCGATCCCCTGCCCGGCTCCGCGGCGGAACTGGTCACGGAGTACAAGGCACTCGCCACCAGCTGGCTGAAGAAGCGCGGGGCCTGGCAGGTCGTGGACCGGGTGCAGCAGATCGACGACATCTCCGCGCTCGCCGACAATTCCGGCTACTCACCCTTCCTGACCACCGCCCAGAAGGTGCGGCTCCTGGAGACCGCCGACGCGGTCGCCCGGTTGAAGCTCGCCATCCAGTGGCTCGGCGAGCACCTCGCCGAGCAGGACGTGGCCGAGTCCATCGCCAAGGACGTCCAGGAGGGCGTCGACAAGCAGCAGCGCGAATTCCTGCTGCGGCGCCAGCTCGACGCCGTACGCAAGGAGCTCTCCGAGCTCAACGGGGACCCGGAGGACGAGTCCGACGACTACCGGGCCCGTGTCGAGGCCGCCGACCTTCCCCAGCACGTCCGCGAGGCCGCGCTCAAGGAGGTCGGCAAGCTGGAGCGCTCCTCCGACCAGAGCCCCGAGGGCTCCTGGATCAGGACCTGGCTCGACACCGTCCTGGAACTGCCGTGGAACGAGCGGACCGAGGACGCGTACGACATCCCGGGCGCCCAGCGCGTCCTCGACGCCGAGCACGCGGGACTCCAGGACGTGAAGGAGCGGATCACCGAGTACCTGGCGGTGCGCAAGCGGCGCGCCGACCGCGGCCTGGGTGTCGTCGGCGGCCGGCGCGGCGGCGCCGTGCTGGCGCTGGTGGGTCCGCCCGGGGTCGGGAAGACCTCACTCGGTGAGAGCGTCGCGCACTCCATGGGCCGCAAGTTCGTCCGCGTCGCACTCGGCGGTGTCCGGGACGAGGCGGAGATCAGGGGCCACCGGCGTACGTACGTCGGCGCCCTGCCCGGACGGATCGTCCGCGCCATCAAGGAGGCCGGTTCGATGAACCCGGTCGTCCTGCTCGACGAGATCGACAAGGTCGGCTCGGACTTCCGGGGCGACCCGGCCGCCGCCCTCCTCGAGGTCCTCGACCCGGCGCAGAACCACACGTTCCGCGACCACTACCTGGAGGTCGAACTCGACCTCAGCGACGTCGTCTTCCTGGCGACGGCGAACGTGCTGGACGCCATCCCGGAGGCCCTGCTCGACCGGATGGAGCTGGTCAGGCTGGACGGGTACACCGAGGACGAGAAGGTCGTCATCGCCCGCGACCACCTGCTCCCGCGCCAGCTGGAGCGGGCCGGTCTGGAGCGGGAAGAGGTCACGCTCGACGAGTCCGCGCTGCGCAGGCTGGCCGGCGAGTACACCCGTGAGGCCGGCGTCCGCAACCTGGAGCGGGCCGTCGCCCGGCTGCTCCGCAAGGTCGCGGCCCAGCACGAACTGGGCGAGCGCGAGCTGCCGTTCACCGTCACCGACGAGGATCTGCGGAGCCTGATCGGGCGCCCGCACCACGTACCCGAGTCCGCACAGGACCCGGCCGAGCGCCGCACCGCGGTGCCGGGCGTGGCGACCGGGCTGGCGGTGACCGGCGCGGGTGGTGACGTGCTGTTCGTCGAGGCTTCGCTGGCCGACCCTGAGACCGGGGCGTCCGGACTGACCCTGACGGGTCAGCTCGGTGACGTCATGAAGGAGTCCGCGCAGATCGCACTGAGCTTCCTGCGGTCGCACGGCGCCGAGCTGGAACTGCCGGTCGCGGATCTCAAGGACCGCGGGGTGCACATCCACTTCCCGGCGGGTGCGGTGCCCAAGGACGGTCCGAGTGCCGGAATCACGATGACGACGGCGCTGGCCTCCCTGCTGTCCGGCCGGCAGGTCCGTACGGATGTGGCGATGACCGGCGAGGTGTCGCTGACCGGACGGGTGCTGCCGATCGGCGGCCTGAAGCAGAAGCTGCTGGCCGCGCACCGCGCCGGGATCACGACCGTGGTGATCCCCAAGCGGAACGAGGCCGACCTGGACGACGTGCCGGCCGAGGTCCTCGACGGTCTGGAGGTCCACCCGGTGACGGACGTCCGCCAGGTGCTGGAGATCGCCCTCGCCCCGGCCTCGGCCGGGCTCCGGGAGCAGAGGGTCCCGGCCGCGGTGTGAGTGTCATGCAGTGACGGGCGTGGCATGACGTGCACGGCCGGTACGGACGGCCCGTTCTCCCGGAGGGGAGGGCGGGCCGTTCCGCTGCCACGGGCTCCGCGCCTACGGCCGGTAGACCGTGCCCGGCACGGGCTCCGCGGGAGCCATCAGCTGGGGGACCGTCACGAAGGTGTAGCCGCGCTTCTTCAGCGCGTCGATGATGCCCGGCACGGCGGGCACGGTGCCCTTGTATATGTCGTGCAGCAGGATGACGCCGTCCTTGCCCGCCTGGTCGAGAATCCGCTTCCTGATCAGCGCGGAGTCGTTCGTGGAGTAGTCCTTCGCGGTCGCGCTCCACAGGATCTGCGACAGACCCAGTTCCTCGCAGACCTCGGAGACCTTGTCGTCGGTGCGGCCCTGCGGCGGACGCATCAGCCGTGGCTTCCTGCCGGTGATCGCCGCGATGGCGTCCTGTGTCTTCTCCAGCTCGGCCCGTATCTCGGCGGGCGTCCGGTCGGTCAGGATCTCGTGCGACCAGGTGTGGTTGGCCACCTCGTGTCCCTCGGCTTCGATGCGCCGCACGGTGTCGGGGTACTTGGTCACGTGCTTCTTGCCGAGCAGGAAGAAGGTCGCGGGCACCTTCTTCTCCTTGAGTGTGTCCAGGAGCCGCGGGGTGTCCTCGGCGGGACCCGCGTCGAAGGTCAGCGCTATGCACTTCGCCTTGCGGCAGTCGACCTGCCCGAACGAGCCCTTGGCGTCGGACGCCGCGTCCTGGCGTGCCGAACCGGGCGCCGTGGTCTCCATCGAGCAGCCACTGAGCGCCAGTGTGAGCGCGGTCACCAGTACGGCAGCCAACCCGGAACCGGACGACGTCGTCTTTCTGGGCACAGCAGGTCACTCCTCAAGGCCGGCCGCGCACGGGCTGTGCGGCACGCCGAGGACTATACATAACGCGTATACATAGAGTGTATAGAGGTGCCTCGGGCCGTCGGGCCGGGCGGAGCGGCCGGGCGGTTCCCTGGGGAACTGGGAAATACTGACCGGGCTGCGGCGATGGCCGACGGCCAGGGAAGCTTTCATCGGCGGGAATGCGTATGAGGGGTGCTGACGTGCACGGGAGTGAACGCGGGAGTGAACCCGGCGCGGTCGGCGGGAGTGGTGCGGACCAGGAATTCCTGTCCCTGGAACGGGAGTTGGCCGTGTTCCTGCGCCGGGCGCGGGCCAGTTCCGGCGAGATGGCCCGCGAGGTGCACCCGGATCTGGAGTCCGCCGCCTACGGACTCCTCGTACGGCTGGAGTCGGCCGGCCCGCAGCGGGCCACCGATCTCGCCGGCTACATCGGCGTCGGCAAGGCGACCATGAGCCGCCAGCTGCGCGCCCTGGAGGCGCTCGGCCTGGTGGCCCGTGAACCCGACCCGGCCGACGGCCGCGCCTGGCTCGTCCACCTCACCGACGAGGGACTCGCCCGCTTCCGGAGCGTCCGGGACGCCCGCCGCGACCGCTACGTACGCAAGCTCGCCGACTGGGACCGAGCCGAGGTCGCCGAACTGGCGCGGCTGCTGCACCAGCTGAACGCGCGGGCCGAGGACTGAACCGGCGCGAGCCCGGCCTTCCGCACGGCAGCTCCTAGAAAGCTGCTGAAGATCTTGTGTGGGGGCTGTCCGGCCGTGGGCCGGGCGGCCCTTTCGCTATGCGGTGGGCGGGGTGAGGGCCCAGGTGTCGCCGGTTCGGGTGAGTCCGAGGTGGATCAGTCGGCGGAGGTTGAGGGCTGCTGCGCGGTGGTGGAGCCAGGTGTCGTTCTTCAGGACGCCGCGGTAGGGCACTCTGCGGTTGCCCCGTGCGACGAGCCAGGCGATGGCCCGTTCGACCGGTGGCCGCCAACGCCGGTACTCGGCTTGCCAGCCGGGGCTGGTGGCAGCCTCGTCACGGGCGGCCTTGAGCAGGTCGTACTTGGCGTGGACGGTGAAGACCCGGCCGGTCTTGGACTTCGTGCAGTGTTCCCGCAGCGGACAGCCGGTGCACAGTTTCTTGAACTGGGCCTGGCGTTCGCCGCCCCGGCGGACCTGGCCAAGGGGAACGGTGTGTCCGGCCGGGCAGGTGACCTGCCCGTTCGTGGTGTCGACGTCGAAGTCGTCGGCGGTGAAACCGCCGGGGACGGCCGGCCGCAGCGGTGGTGGCTTGAGGACCAGGTGGTGTCCCTGCTCTTGCAGGTGCTCGCGTAACTCGCCGGTGCCGTAAGCGGCATCGCCCAGGACTGTGACCGGGGATTCCTCGTCGGCGAGGAGATCCCGGGCGACGGCTGCCTCGTGGTTGTGGGCTCCGCTGCCGGCGGTCAGCGCGACCTCGGTGAACAGCCCTTCCTCGGGCTCGAACGCCACATGGGCACGGAAACCCTCCTGGTGGCGGGAGCGGTTCTTGTGGATGTGCCGGGCCTCGGAATCGACCGTGGAAACGGTGCGGTCGTAGACCGTGCGACGGGCGATGCGCCACCGCCCGTCCCGCCCGTCGGAGCCGTCGACGGGTTCCACGTCCTGCCCGGCGACCAGCGCGAGAAGGCCGACCGCGTGCGCCGCAGCCTCTCCCAGCTCCTGCTCGGGCAGCCGGCCCAGCAGGTTCAGTGCGTCGGTGACCAGGGCATCGACCAGATCGGCGCGGGCCTGCTCGTCGTTCCAGACGATCTTCGGTTTGCCCGGATCGGTGTAGTCGTGGGCGGTGCACCACCGGTCGGCGACCTGCTGGGCGCCCGGGACCTCGCGGACCACCCGGCGGACCGCGGCGACCAGCTGAGTGACCGTGTCCTGGGTGGCGACCGCGTCGTCCAACACCGTCGAGTCCAGCGCCCGGCGCTGCTTCCCCTTGAGCACACCGGTGGCCGCGACGACCTCCCTGACCTTCGCGAACAGCCGGTTCGGGTCACCGGAGCGCTGCAGTCGACGACGGAAATACGTCAACAATGACGGATCAAACGCAGTGTCATGCAGCCCGAGTCCGCACGCGGCCTTCCAGCGCAGATCGCAGCGCAACTCCTGCACCGTCTCGAAATCCGAGAGCCCGTGCAGGCTCTGGAGCACCACCGTGGCGGCCAGCACCTGCGGCGGCAACGAGGGACGCCCGTTCGTCGAGGGATACATGTCCGTGAACATGGCACCGGGGAAGATGACCTCGCGATGCTCAGCCAGAAACGCGAACACACTCCCGGCCGGGATCAACTCCCGGCACGTCTCCCACACGTCCTCGCCGACGCTCTCCCCAGCCCATTCCCCCTGCATGAACACAAGACTGGCCCCACTCCACCCGGAGCGGGGCCAGAACCCAATATTTTCAGCAATCTTCTAGGTCCTGTCTGGAGTTCCCCCGCGGCGTCGCGGCGTCCGGCACCGCCGCCTCCGGCGTTGTCGTCAGTCGCGAGGGCTCCGCCATCGCTCCCTCCTCCGCCTTGGATTCGACGGCACCGGACGCCGCTCCTTCTCCCGCGCTGGAACTCCAGACAGGACCTAGAACTCGACGAGGACCGCCGTCGCGTCGTCATGGGTCTTGCTCCGGCGCAGGAATCGACGGTCCGTGTCCGCCCGCTCCAGCTCCCGCACCCGGTCGATGAGCCCCTGGGGCCCCGCCTTGCGCAGGAGTTCCAGGGTGGCCGTCCAGTCGCCTACCCGGAACTTCTCCGTCCAGCGGCTCGCCCCGTCCGTCAGCGCGGCCAGGGAGCGGACCTCCGCGCGCGGCAGCCGGCCGGTCACCGCGCGGGACGCCACCCGGTGGTCGGCGGCGGCGGTGAAGAAGCCGCCCTCCTTGTTCCGGGCCCGGGCGTCGGCGACGGCCTCCGAGGCGAGGGTGCCGGGCGGCAGCCGGTCGAGCCGGTCGTCGAGGACCGCGCGCACCGCCCCGTCCGGCGACTCCAGGAGGAGCACCGAGTCGGAGAGGACCAGGTATTCGATCTCCTGTTCGTCCCAGCGTGCGAGCACCACGGTCGCCTGCGGCGTCCGAACGTGAGAAAGGTCACACGGGGAGCGGTGTGTGTCGGCGGTGCGCCGGATGGACTCGGCGAGGGCCTCCGTCAGCGTCAGATCTCGGCGCGAAGAGGACAGTTCGGCCAGTGCGCCACCGAGCCGGGCGGTGAACCAGGGGACCGAGTGCACACAACCGTCGCCACCCTCCGGTGGCGTCACGCCGTCGAGCAGGACGAGTGCCCCACCCTGGCCGCACGCGGGAAGTGCGGCGGACACCCAGTCCTCATTGGGGCGTTCCGGACTGCCGGATTCGGTGGCGAGTTCCATGCGCATGCGGCCAGTCTGCACGACGCCTTCACGAGCCCTGCACGGGCTGGCCGTTGGCCCGTACCAGCAGGTCAGCCGGGCCGTTACGAACGGAGTGAAATGCTCCGTGGAGGGTGCGGGCGGGCATCCTGCCAAAGCCGGGGCGGAACTTCCACCCAGTGGCCCGTGCATGACCGGCGGCGCCGGTGGGGAGACTTGTTCGCCAACTCCGGAGTGATGTTCACTCGTTCGAGTGGCGGAGCGGTTGATGCGTGCGCCCCTCTCAAAAGCACTGGAATGGTCAGAAGCCGTACCAGGGGTGGGGGCGCATTTCCACGTGACCGTACGTCACCTCTGCTTCATGGGTGGACGAGTCAAGATTGCGAGCACCGGTGCAGAAGAAGCGGCCTCGGAGCAAGGGCAGCACGCGCGACGGTTCCGGGGCGACCCCTCCGGTGCCGGGCGCCGCCAAACGGACCGTACGGGTACGCAGTCGGCTGGTCGCGGGTGTCGCGGTCGTCGGCATCACCGTCATCGCCGCGGGCGCGCCCGCGGCGCTGGGAGCCTCGGCCGATCTCAACGAGTCCCAGCGGCTGGTCACCCTCTCCGAACTCAACCAGCAGGCCATCACGCTCGCGCACTCCCTCGCCGACGAACGCGACGAGGTCACCGCGTACATCGCGGCGGGCCGAGAGGAGTCGGCGACCGAAGGCCCGGGGGATACCTCGGCCGCCCGCGTCGACCAGCAGGTGGACGAGATCCGTGCCGAGGCCCCCGCGGGCCTGCGCAGGGACCTCTCCACCATCCCCTCGCTGCGCCGCGACGCCCTCTCCGGCAAGGGCTCGGCCATGGAGGCCCACCGGGCGTACTCCGAGGTCATCTCCAAGCTCCACGGCCTCGCCGAGGAACTGGCGGGCAGGACACCGCCGCGCGCCGCCGGCTCCACCCGCGCGCCGCTCGCACTCGGCGGCGCCGTCGAGCAGGCATCGGCCACCCGGGGGCTGCTCCTCGCCGCGCTCGCCGTACCGCGTGGCGAAACCGTCAGCCAGACCGACCCGTTCACCGGGCTGCCGGTGGAGGTCCAGGGCGAGAGCTCCACCGAGGACGCCCGCGACCGGGACGAACTGAGCGCCGCCGCCCAGCAGGCGCGGGTCCGTGAACTCGCCTCGCTCGCCGAATTCGACCAGGCGGCGAACCCGGTCGCCCGCGACAAGCTCTCCTCCACGGTCACGGGCCCCGAGGTCAACAGCGCGGAGAAGTACCTCTCCAGGCTGACCGATCGCCCCGAGCTGTCCGACACCGACCGGAAGGCCGACCGCAAGAAGGTCGCGGCCGCCCTCTCCGCCCGCATCGACCGGATGCGCGGTGTCGAGTCGGCCCTCGGCACCGCCCAGGTCCAGCGCCTCGAGAAGCTCCGCGACGACGACGTCACCGCACTCGAACTGCGGCTCGCGCTGCTCGGCGGCTGCTTCCTGATCGTCGTGGGCGTCTCCACCGCCGTCGCCCGCACCCTCACCCAGCCGCTCGCCGTCCTGCGGATCGGTGCCGCCCGGCTCGCGGGCGAGCCCGAGACCGCCGAAGCGATCCGCTACACCGGCCGCAACGACGAGTTCGCCCAGGTGGTCCGGTCCATCAACGCGCTGCACGGCAAGCTGTACGAGCTGCACGACACGTTCGGTACGGAGCTGGAGACCCTCCGGAGCGAGCGCGGCGAACTGATCGCGGGCCGCGAGGCACTCACCGTCCAGCGAGCCGAACTCCAGGTCCACGCGGCCGATCTCGCCGCCCAGCTGGAGCGGCTCAAGAACACGGTCCACCACACCTTCGTCAACCTCTCGCTGCGCACCCTCGGTCTCGTCGAGCGCCAGCTCGGTGTCATCGAGAACCTGGAGGAGCGCGAGCAGGACCCGGAGCGTCTCGGCACGCTCTTCAAGCTCGACCACATGGCCACCGTCATGCGCCGCCACAGCGAGAACATGCTGGTCCTCGCTGGCGCCGAGCACGGCCACGGCCACGCGGGGCCGATCCCGCTGGTAGACGTCCTGCGGGCGGCCGTCAGCGAGATCGAGCGGTACGAGCGCGTGACGATCCAGTCCCTGCCGCCGCACGCCCAGATCGCCGGGTTCGCCGCCGACGACCTCAGCCACCTGCTCGCCGAACTCCTGGAGAACGCGACCTCCTTCTCGCCCCCCGACTCCCATGTCGAGCTCTCCGGCTGGCTGCTGGAGACCGGCGAGGTGATGCTCTCCGTGCAGGACGAGGGCATCGGCATGTCGGCCGTCCGGATGGGCGAACTCAACGCCCGGCTGGCCGACCCGGCCTCGTTCGAGGCGGGCGAGCAGAGCGCCGACGGGGCCGGGCTCGGCCTCCAGGTGACCTCGCTGCTGGCCGCGCGCCACGGCGTACGGGTGCAGCTGCGCGAGCAGAAGGGCAACGGGGTGGCGGCGGTCGTCGTCCTGCCGCAGGCCCTGCTGCCGAAGGCGCCGCCCGCGGCCTCACCGCCGCCGGTGCACAAGGCCGGGGACGCGCCCACGCTGAACCTGCCGGGCTCGGTCGCCGAGGCCAACTCCAACGCCCTGCCGTCCCGGCCGGGCGAGCTGCCCGGCGACCCGCAGACGGGGACGGCTGATGCGGCACCGGTAGCCGACACGGCCGAGGCGCCGACGGAACCGCAGGCCGAGACGGTGGAAACAGCCGGGAGCACCGAGGCGCCCGAGCACCCCGAGGCATCCGTGGCGTCCGACCCGCTGATCGCGGCGGCCGAGCAGACCATCCGGGAAGCCGGTGTCACCCCCTCCGAACCGGCGACGCCCCAGCCCCGTCCGGCCCGCGCAGAGCCCGAGGCCGAGACCACGATGCAGGTCAGGCTCCCGCTGTCGCCGGATGCCCCCGACCCGTACGCCATCGGCCCTGACCGGCACGAGCGCGCCGCCGACAACGACGCCGCGCCGACACCGCAACCTCACGCCGAGCCCCTGCCGGCCGCCGCCGCGGACCCGTTCACGCCGACGGCACCCGCACCGCCGGAGTCGCCAGCTCCTGCCCCCGCACCAGCCCCTGCACCCGCTGCCCAGACCGTCCCCGGCCCCCGGCAGCCGCAGGGCGAGGAGCACAGCGAGGACGAAGGCGTCGTCACGGAGAAGGGGCTGCCCAAGCGCACCCCCAGGGTCGTCAAGCCCGCGGGGGCTCCCGCCGTCGAGCGGAAGGAAAGCCTGGACAAGGACGCCCTGCGCCGCAGGCTCGGAGGCTTCCACCAGGGTGCCAAGGACGGCCGCCGCGACGTCGAGGCGGAGATCGCCGAGGACACGCTGGGCGGCGGCATCGCTGTCGCCGCGCACACCGACCACACTGAGCTGACCGACCGTAGCGACGGTCGATCCGATGAGACGGGGGACACAGTCGAGGAGGCACGCAGTTGACTGCGCCCAGCACGTTCGGGCTGAGCACCGAGGCCCGGAATCTTCACTGGTTGCTGAGCAATCTCGTGGAGGAGGTGCCAGGGGTCCACTCGGTCACCGTCGTCTCGTCCGACGGACTCATGCTGCTCTCCTCCGACCCCGGCCACCTGAACGTCCCCGCGGCCGACAGAAGGAGCGGCCCCCGGGGCTCCAGCGCCGACCTGGCCACCATCGTCTCCGGCATCGGCTCTCTCACCGCGGGAGCCGCCAAGCTGATGGACGGCGGCGGCGTCAAGCAGACGATGGTCGCGATGGACGAAGGCAGCGTCTTCGTCATGTCCATCAGCGACGGCTCGCTGCTCGGCGTGCACGCCACCCCCGACTGCGACATGAGTGTCGTCGCCTACCACATGGCGCTCTTCGTCGGCCGCGCCGGACACGTACTCACCCCCGAACTCCGCAGTGAACTGCGCAAATCGATGGAGAGCGCCCAGTGACCTCCGCTGCTGAACCCGCCCGAAGGCTCCCCGTACGCGGCGCCGACAAGCGCCCCGCCCGGGTCCGCCCGTACTCCCTCACGGGCGGACGCACCCGTTTCGGTCACGTCCTCCTCGTCGAGACGTTCGTCGCCGCACTCGAAGCCCCCGACGAGCGCCGCGAACTCACCAACGGCAACCTCGCCTCGCGCGTCATGCCGGAGCTCCGGGCCATCGTCGAACTCTGCCGTCGCATGCGTACGGTCGCGGAGATCTCAGCCCTGCTGAAGATGCCGCTCGGCGTGGTCCGGGTGCTGCTCAGCGATTTGGCCGACCAGGGAAAGATCCGCGTGTACGGAACCGGTCACGGCACCGGCCAGCCCGACCGCGCACTGCTCGAAAGGGTGCTCAATGGACTCCGCCGTCTCTGAGCCGACGCTCTTCGCCCCCCGTCAGCCTGGACCGGCGGACCAGACCGAGGAATCCCTCCAGCCCTGGCAGCTGGACCACACCCGTGCGCCCATCGCGACGAAGATCGTGGTCGCGGGCGGCTTCGGCGTCGGCAAGACGACCTTCGTGGGCTCGGTCTCCGAGATCACCCCGCTGAAGACCGAGGCGCTGATGACGCAGGCCAGTGAGGAGACCGACGACCTCACCGCCACACCGGACAAGGTCACCACGACCGTGGCGATGGACTTCGGCCGCGTCACGCTCGACGACGACCTCGTCCTGTACGTGTTCGGCACACCTGGTCAGCAGCGCTTCTGGTTCATGTGGGACGACCTGGTGCGCGGCGCCATCGGTGCGGTCGTGCTCGCCGACACCCGGCGCCTCGCCGACTGCTTCCCCGCGCTCGACTACTTCGAGAGCTGCGGTCTTCCCTACATCGTCGCGGTCAACCACTTCCAGGGGACACCCGGTTACGAGGCCGTGGACGTCAGGGAGGCCCTGACCGTACCCCCGCACGTGCCTGTTGTGATCATGGACGCGCGTAACAGGATCACTGTCATCGAGTCGCTGCTGACCCTGGTGGGTCACGCTCTTGAGGCCACCCCGGCATAGCTGACACGCGTACGAACCACGTAACGGAGAACCGCGATGCGGAAGATACTCATAGTCGGAGCCGGTCAGTCCGGGCTCCAGCTCGCCCTCGGACTGCAGTCGAGCGGCTACGAAGTCACCCTGATGTCCAACCGCACGGCCGACGAGAT
Source organism: Streptomyces finlayi (assembly GCF_014216315.1). NCBI lineage: Bacteria > Bacillati > Actinomycetota > Actinomycetes > Kitasatosporales > Streptomycetaceae > Streptomyces > Streptomyces finlayi. Next base: position 2,301,677 of record NZ_CP045702.1, on the reverse strand, counting down.
CCGGACCGGCCGGGTCATGTCGACGCAGTGCATGTTCCACACCGCGCTCCAGCACGAGCGCGACCTCCAGCTGAACTTCTGGGAGACGCAGGCCCCCCGCATCGAGGGCCTCGGGGTGTCCGTCGCCGCGCCCGACTCCTCGCGCGCCGTCGACTGGGTCGGCAGGCTGGACGGCTTCGCGCAGTCCGTCGACCAGCGCGTCAAGATGGCCGGCTGGATGGAGACCTTCGCCCAGCGCGGCGGTCAGCTCGTCATCCACGGCGCTGCCGTCTCCGACCTGGACTACTTCTCCCGCACCTACGACCTCGTGATGGTCTCGGCCGGCAAGGGCGAGCTGGTCTCCATGTTCGGCCGGGACGCCTCGCGTTCACCGTTCGACGCCCCGCAGCGCGCACTGGCCGTGGCCTACGTGCACGGCATGGGCCCGCGCCCCGAGCACCCCGACTACGACGCGGTCCGCTGCAACCTGGTCCCGGGGGTCGGCGAGCTGTTCGTCATGCCGACCCTGACCATCTCCGGCCGCGCGGACATCCTGTTCTGGGAAGGCGTCCCGGGCGGACCGCTCGACGCCTTCCAGGGCATCAAGGACCCCTCCGAGCACCTCGCCAAGACGCTGGAGCTGATGGAGAAGTTCACGCCGTGGGAGTACGCCCGCGCCACCAAGGTCGAGCTGACCGACGCGAACGGCACGCTCGCGGGCCGTTACGCCCCCACCGTGCGCAAGCCGGTCGGCCGGCTCCCCGGCGGCGGCCTGGTCCTCGGCGTCGCGGACGTGGTCGTGGCCAACGACCCGATCACCGGCCAGGGTTCCAACTCGGCTTCCAAGTGCGCGCACGCCTACCTTGAGTCGATCATCGAGCACGGCGACCGGGAGTTCGACGCGGACTGGATGCAGTCCACGTTCGACCGCTACTGGGACACCGCGCAGCACGTCGTGAGGTGGACCAACGCGATGCTCGGCGTCCCGCCGGAGCACGTGCTGAACCTGATCGGTGCCGGCGGCCAGCTCCAGCCGGTCGCCGACCGCATCGCCAACGGCTTCAACGACCCGGCGGACTTCGACAACTTCTTCTTCGAGCCGGACCGTACGAACGCCTACCTGGCCGAGGTCACGGGTTCCGTGGCCGGCTGACCCGGAACGGGGACCGGGCTGTCACGTCGTTCAGGTCGACGTGACAGCCCGGTGGCTCGTGCGCGGGTCATTCGACCGGGGCGGTGTCCGCCCCGTACCCCGTGTCGGCGCCCTCCGTGGAGTTGTCCGGGAGTTCCGGAGGCGTGTACGTGCTCAGCGGCTCGGCACCCGGGTCCGGGCGTACCGCGCCCAGCAGTGGGTTCGACGCGACCGGTGAGACCTTCACCGTGGTCCCCGGCCGCGGTGCCTGCACCACCATGCCGTTGCCGATGTAGAGCGCCACATGGGTCGCCTTCGGGAAGTAGACCACCAGGTCGCCGGGGCGCAGTGAACGGATCGGCACCTTGGGCAGCTGCCGCCACTGTTCCTGCGAGGTCCGCGGAATCGGCCGCCCGGCCGTCGACCAGGCCTGCGAGGTCAGCCCGGAGCAGTCGAACGACGCCGGTCCCTCGGCGCCCCACACATACGGTTTGCCGAGCTGCCGCACCGCGTACCGCACGGCGTCACCGCCCTGCCGGGACGGCGGCCTGGTCGAGCTGAGGGCCCCTGAGGCGACCAGTTCGCGCTGGGCCGCGTCCGTGCCCTTCTTCTCCAGCAGGGAGACGGCGGCGAGCTGTTCGGTGGTGAGCGAGGCCAGCATGGCCTCGATGTCCTTCAGCCGGGCACGCACCGCGTCGCGCTGCTTCTTCTGCCGTGCGGCGAGCGTCTGCTGCTTGTCGAGCGCCTTGCGGGACGCGGTCGCCAGCTGATCGGCGCGCTCCTCGGCCCCGGCGAGCCGCTCCATCGTCGCGGCCCGGCCCGCCGCCATGCGCTGGATGATGTGGCTCTGGTCCAGGGCGCTCGCGGGGTCACGGGCCAGGAGCAGGCGCATGTACGCCGAGAAGTCGGACCGGCCCTGGTACTGCTCGCGGGCCAGTCGCCCCGCCTCCCCCCGGCCCCGGTCGAGCGCGAGCCGGGCCCGGGCGAGGCCGGCTGCCAGCCTCTTGGCCTCGGCGGTCCGCTTCTTCAGTTCCACCGCGGTGCCGTTGTACGTCTCGCCGGCCTCCTCGGCCTGCTGGTAGAGCGTCCGGAGCTGCTTCAGCAGCCCGGCTACGCTCTCAGGACCGGCGTCGGCATCGTCGTCGGCGAACGCGTCGTCCGCGTCGACCGTCGTCCCTTGCGCACCGACCGCCGTGTCTTCCTCGTTCGCCGATTTGTTCGCCGATTCGTTCACCGGCGGGCCAGGGCTCGGGCCTACGGGTTCGGCGGTGGCGGGGGCGGCCGAGACGACCGCCGCGATCACCGCTGTGCAGAGCGCGCGCAGGACTCTGCCGGGCACGACATCACCTCCGACGACGGAGCGGGGGCCCATCCGTGGGTTTACCCCACAAATGACCGGATCCTCTCCATCCGGTCACATGGTGTCAGGTGATGCAAGCACCGCACGGCGTGGCGGCGGTCAGGTCACCGGGAAGGCGTAGAACGCCCTGCCCCGCTGCACGACGGCGGTCCCGCCCGACGTACGGACCCGGTACGGGGCGAGGGACGTCGCCCCCTTCGGGTCCTTCTCCGGGTCCTGGACTCCGATGTCCTGGAACTTCCACAGCCTCCGCCCGTCGGTGGCCGCGAACGCGGTGACCTGGGTGACGTCCGCCGCGAGCAGCGTCCTCCCGCTGCCGCTGAGGGCGAGGGAGGGCGCGCTGCCGCCGAGGGGCACCTCGGTCGAGCGCCGCCAGCGCAGCCGTCCGGTCTCCCGCTCGACGACGCCGACCTGCTGGTTCCGGTTGGTGACGTGGAGCAGCTCCCCGGCCGGGACGGGGGCGCCGAAGACGGACCCCTCGGTGCCGTTCACCGTCCACAGCGGCTTGCCCGTGGCCGAGTCGAACGCCTGGAGGTCGTCGCCGACCGCCGCGTACAGCTGCCCCTCCTCGTCTCCCGAAGCGCCCCCGTCCGGCGTGACCGTGCCGAACTGCCGGGTCCACAGCGGCTTTCCGGTCTTCCGGTCGAAGCACCGGAACGAGCCCTTGCCCTTCGCCGCCTTGACGTCGGCGGGGGTGAGCGTCGCGGCTGCCTGGCGTACGACGACGTCGTCGGCCCGGACCGCGGTGAGCTGGTACTCCGGCGTGCCGGGGGAGCGTCCTGCGGGCACGGCCGCACGCCAGAGTTCCTTGCGCCGCACGATGTCGTACGCGAAGAGGTGGGCGCGGACGGCCTGGGTGTCCTTGCCGGGCTTCTTGCCCTTCTTCGGCTTCTTGGCCTTCACGGTGACCGTGTGGGAGCCGGTGAACCAGACGACGTTCCCGGAGTGACCGGCGAGCGGGGCTGCCTTGAGGCCAGGTGCGCCGGTGAACGCGGTCGCGTACGCCACACGGTGGACGATCTTGCCGTCCTCGGGGGAGAGCCAGAGGAACTCGGCCGGGCCGGCCAGGAAGCAGAGGTCCTTGCCCGCCGCCAGCACCTCCTGGGTACCGGTGGCGTCCGTCTGCTGCCAGACCTTGCGCCCGGTACGCAGGCTGATGCCGGTCGCCCCGTTCTCGCCGTTCAGCACCAGCAGCTTGTCCTGCCAGACCGCCGAGGTCAGGGGTGCGGGCTCGGACGCCGGGTGGGTGTACATCCACCGCGGCTCCGGCGGCAGTCCCGGGACGGGGCGGCGGGGCTTCGGCGCCGGCTTGTCGTCGGCCGGAGGCGCGGAGTCGTCGGAACCGAGGGCGAGCACGGCGCCCGCGCCCACGAAGAGTCCGGCGGCCCCGGCGGCGAACACGGTGAGCAGGGCCCGGCGGTCGTGCGCGACGCCGGAGAGCCCGGACGGACGGGACGGACCGGGAGGGGCGGCCGGGGCCGGTGCGGGGGCCTGCGAGGGCAGCGGGAGAGGCGCCTGCGGGGCAGGGTGGAAGGGTGCGGTGGCCTGGGGAGCCGCGGACTGTGAAGCCGCGGCCTGAGGAGCGGGGGACTGGGCGTAGGGGTACGGAGCGGGGGCGGACGGGAGCGCCATCTGCTCGCGGGGGATCGCCAGTTGCGTGGTCGGCCGGTCGGTGTGCGGCGGCCGGCTTCCGATGGCCTTGAACCGGGTGGTCCTGCTGTCCTCGACAGCATCCCCGCCCCCGTCACCGGACTGCTCCGGAGGGACGGGCGAGGCGACCGGAACCACCACGGCGTTCTGCGCCACGGGGTTCTCAACCACCGCGTCCTCAACCACCGCGTCCTGCACCACCGCGTCGTGCGTCTCGCCCGCAGGCGGCTCGTCGGCCGGCGGCTTCAGCCCGCGCGCCCAGCTCTCCTGCTCGGCCACCGCCGCCGACAGCGGCTCCGGCAGCCAGTCGCCCCCGGCCAGTGCCGCCGCGCCCTCCAGTGCGAGATCGGCGGCCACCGAGCCCGCCGACGGCCGCTCGGACGGGTCCTTCGCCAGGCAGCGGGCGATCAGCTCACGCAACGCGTCCGGGACGCAGTCCAGTTCGGGGTTGCCGTGCGCGATCCGCTCGGCGGCCTCGTCGGCAGGGCCGTCCGCGAGCGGGGTCGATCCGGTCGCCGCGTACGCGAGCAGCAGCCCCAGGACGAACAGGTCGGACGCCGGGCCCGCCTCCTCGCCCCCCACCTGCTCCGGGGTCAGATAGCCGAGCCGTACGGAGAGCTGCCCGCCCGGCCGCGCCTCGGCGGCCGCCGCCGCGCCCAGCGGCCCGAACGCCGTGAGCCGGGGGCCGTCCTCGGCCAGCAGCACCGTCCCCGGGGCCAGCCCTTGGAGGACGGCCCCGGTGGCGTGCACCCGGGACAGTGTCTCGGCGATGCCGGCGCCCAGTATCCGCACGGCACGCTCGGGGAGCGGTCCGGTGAGGTCGATGGCCTGAGCGAGCGTCAGTGCCGGCACGTACGGCCACGCCGTCCACAGTTCGCCCCCGTCCGGGGCGGCGAGCGGAGCCTGCACCCATCCGCCGGCCAGCCGCTCCGCCGTGCGGGCCTCCGCCTGGAAGCGGCGCCGGAACGCGGGGACGGCGGCGAGCGCGGGCCGTGCCGCGCTGACGACGGCGAGTTCGCCGGTGCCGGTGTCCCTGACCACGTACTGCACGGCGCTCGCCGTCTCACGGAAGCGCGCCAGCACGGTGTACGGGCCGAAGTGACGTGGATCGTCCTGACGCAGCGCCTCCATGGCGCACCCCCCTTGTTACCGTGCCTCGGCACCAGAGCGTCGATCTTAGAGGGTCCGGCCCCGGTTGCCCGGCCCGGACACCCGCTCCGTGCCGACGGGTGTGAGGACTCAGTGCCCGCTGCCGGGCTTCGTCCAGGGCCACTTGAGGGTCCGCCGCTCGCGGCCCTCGGGCGCGTACTCGTACACCCAGCCGCGCGGCAGCCCCAGCCGTCTGGTGTGTCCGGCCGCGATCCGCTGATACGCGTACACGGTGCCGGGACCGCCGTCGGCGTCCGGCACCGGGACCTCGTACCACTTGGGGGGATGGCCGGTCGCGCCGACGAGGACGGGCAGGACCCGGCCGTCCAGGGGGCCGCCTCTGAAGAGGGTCTTCTCGCTTCTCACCGGGTCAGTCTGACGCAGCGGTCAGCAGGTGGGCCGCACCGGCCATCACCGGGAGCACCAGGTCCGCCAGCCGTCCGGCGGGTCCGCCGGCCGATTCCAGCGGCAGCAGGTCCGCCACCGCGGCGGCCGTCTCGGTGTCCGTCGCCGCGGTCGCCGCGAGAAGGGCGATGAGGTGGTCCACGAGCCAGCCGCGCAGTCCGGCGGCCGGGGGCTGCTTCTCCTCGTCCAGCCAGATGAGGGACGCCGCCTCGACGGCCGCGATCCAGGTGCGCACCATCATCCGCAGCCGCGGCCCGGCAGGCCGCTGCCCCGGGCCGTCGCCCCTGCCGAGGTGCAGCAGGATCTGTTCGGCCGCCGCCCGGCGGACCCCGTCCACGATCGCGGTCGTACGGGAGGTGTCGGCGACGCTGCCGCCCTGGAGCAGGGCGCTGAAACCGGCGTCGTGCTCGTCGACGAAGGCGAGATACCGGTCCAGGACCCGCGAGAGCCGTTCCGTGGGCGGCCCGACAGTGGGTTCCGTGAAGCACAGCGTCAGCTCGTCGGCGGCCGACCCGAGCGCCGCCTCGTACAACTGCTGGCGGCCCCCGGGGAAGTACCGGTAGACGAGCGGCCGTGAGACCCCGGCGACCGCCGCCACCTCGTCGAGCGAGACCTCGTCGGGCGCCCGGTGCGCGAAGAGGCCGAGGGCCGCGCCGATGATCTGGGCGCGGCGCACCTCGACGCCGAGCCTTCGGTAGGCGGGGGTCGTCGGGGCTTCAGCGGCGGAGGTCATGCCAGGAAGACTATGGGCTGCCGGTCCCGGTGAGCCGGTCCCGCCCGCCCGGAGCCCGCTCAGGCCAGCAGCCCCGAGCTCTTCCACAGCCTGCGTCCCACTCCGTTCAGCACACCGATGTCGTCGAGGAAGTCGGTCAGCCGCTTGGCGCCCGACTGCATGACCTCGGCACGGTGGCCGCTCGCCTTCACCTGGGCGACGGCTTCCCGGCGGTCCAGGCCGACGTGCTCGTACACCAGCGGATTGACGAAGCAGACGGAGAAGACGCGGGCCGCCTGCCCGCAGCTGACCCGGGTGAGCTCCCGCTCCCAGCGCGGTGCGGTGACCATCTGGCGGCGCAGCTCCTCGCGGGCGTACCGGACGTGGCGCGCCTCCTCCACCACGTGGATGCGGGTCACCCCGCGCACCAGGGTCTGCACGCGCTCGTCCGGGAAGGTCAGCCGCTGCATCCAGTCCAGGATCTCCTCGCCGAGGAGGGTCGAGGCGAACGAACCGGGTGTGGTGGAGATGGTCTTCATGACCCGCGCCAGGTTGTGATAGAGGCGCGGCACGGGGTACTCGGGGGAACCGCCCCAGGCGATCATGCGGCCGAACATCAGGGAATGCCGGCACTCGTCCGCGATCTCGGTGAGGGCGTAACGGACGTGGTTGCTGGTCAGCGCCTTGTCGTAGATGTGCCGGACGAGCAGTTGCATCAGGATGATCTCGAACCAGATACCGAGCGAGGAGAGTGAGGCGGCCTCGTGCCGGGCCAGCTCCATCCGCTGTTCCTCCGACATCTTCCGCCAGAGCGGGGTGTCGTAGAGGGAGACGAGCTCGGGCGGCCAGAACCACTTGCCGTCCTCGATCCCCGCGTCCCAGTCGAGTTCGGTGTCCGGGTCGAAGGAGTGCTTGGCCGAGGATTCGAGCAGACGCGCGGCGATCTGCTCGCGGTCCCGCAGGGGCCCGAGTGCGTCCCGGAGCAACTGCACATCGCGTTCGGTCGCTGTCGACATGGCTGAGCACACCTCACACATGGGTTACCGGCGGTCATCTCTTATGAGACTGCTTGTCAGCAAGCTCGTCAATCCCTTGTGCACGACTTGTTGACCCGATGTCTACCAGCGTGTGAACCTGCCAACTGACGCCAGGAACAAGGAACTCGGCGACGCGACCCGTGCAAGGCGAAGGAGCCGTCCGTGTCGACACATGACCTCTACACCACCGCGCCCGACGAGCAGGTCTGGCAGGTCCCGGCCTCCGGGGCCGCCCGCTTCAGCTGGGACTACGACGACGGCCGGGAGCGGCTGCTCGCCCTCTACCAGAAAGGCAAGGACAAGCAGTGGGACGGCAACAAGCGCATCGACTGGAGCCTGGAGGTCGATCCCACCGACCCGCTCGGCACCCCCGACGAGGCGCTCACGCTGTACGGCACCCCGCACTGGGCGAAGATGACCGAGCGCGACCGCGGCGAGCTGCGCAAGCACTACACCTCCTGGCAGTTCAGCCAGTTCCTGCACGGCGAGCAGGGCGCGATGGTGTGCGCGGCGCGCATCGTGGAGTCGGTCCCCGACCTGGACGCGAAGTTCTACTCCGCGACCCAGACCATGGACGAGGCCCGGCACGCGGAGATCTACGGGCGCTTCCTGCACGAGAAGGTCGGGATGCTCTACCCGATCAACGACAACCTCCAGGGGCTGCTGGGCGACACCCTGCGCGACTCCCGGTGGGACATGCCCTACCTCGGCATGCAGGTCCTCATCGAGGGGCTGGCGCTGGCCGCCTTCGGCATGATCCGCGACACCACGACCAAGCCGCTGCCCAAGCAGATCCTCGCGTACGTCATGCAGGACGAGGCCCGGCACGTGGCCTTCGGCCGGATGGCGCTGCGCGACTACTACAAGGAGCTGAGCGACGCCGAGCGACGGGAGCGTGAGGAGTTCGTCATCGAGGGCTGCTACCTGATGCGTGACCGGCTCAGCGGTGTCGAGGTGCTGGAGAACTTCGGCATCGGCAAGCAGGAGGCCCAGGAGCTCTCCGAGCACTCGGAGTACCTCCAGCTCTTCCGCAAACTCCTCTTCAGCCGGATCGTCCCGTGCGTCAAGGACATCGGTCTGTGGGGAGAGCGGCTCCAGAAGGCGTACGTCGACATGGGGGTCTTCGAGCTCGGTGACTCCAGCCTGGACCTGCTGATGGCTCAGGACGAGGAGATCGCCGAGCAGCTGGACCGCGACCGCTTCGAGGCCGAGGAGCGGGCCCGGGTGACGGAGGTCGCGGACGCGATAGCCCAGGGGAGTGCGGACTGACGTCCGCGTCACCGACGGCATCCGGCCACCGGGACGTGCCGGGTGCCCGACGCGTGGATGCGACGCAGGGAGTCACTCGGGCGTTCCGGTTCCTTCTCGACCTGCTACCGAAAGGGTCCTGCTCGAAACTGTGTTCGCCCCTGTCACGTACCGTGAGCACATGACCATGCCGCCTCAGCCGCCGCAGGGCCCCTACGGGCCGCCTCAGCCGCAGAACCAGCCGCCGCAGAACCCCTACGGCCAGCAGCCCCCCGGGCAGCCGCAGCAGCCCTACGGATACCCGCAGCAGCCTCAGCAGCCCTACGGGCAGCCGGGGATACCCGGACAGCCCGGACAGCCCGGTACGGCGCCGGGCACGCAGCCGGGTATGCAGCCCGGCATGCAGCCCGGCATGGGTGCCTGGCCGCCGCAGCCCCCGCCGCGCAAGAAGCGCACCGGGCTGATCATCGGCATCGTGGCCGGTTCGCTGGTGGTCGCCGGGGGCATCGCCTTCGGCGTCGCACAGCTCGTCGACAAGGGCGCGGACCTGGCGTTCCCGGCCGCCGAGTACAAGCTCGTGGTGGCCGAGAAGGTCCTGGACGAGGAGTTCACCCTCGCCCAGGACATGTCCAAGTCCGAGGGCAAAAAGATCGAGGACACCCCCGACGCCAGCGTCCGGGACGGCAAGGCCGTCGTCGCGCAGTACACCGCGGGCACCAACGCCCTCGTCCTGTCCGGCATGCACGGGCGGCTCGTCACCCCCGACTTCATGCGAGGCAAGATCATGGAGGGGGCGGCGACGGCGGACGGCGCCAAGCTCGTCGTGCCCCCCAAGGAGTTCAAGCCCGGGGGCTACGACATCACGGTCGAGTGCCAGGTCGTGCAGTCGAACGAAGGCGGCATGAACGTCAACGTTCCCATGTGCGCCTGGGGCGACCCCAACACGGCGGCCATGATCGCCGTGGTCAGGGCCGAGGACGTGGTGAAGGACGCCAAGTCCATCGACCTGGAGAAGGTGGCGGAGGAGACGGCGAAGGTCCGCTCCGAGATCCGTCAGCCGCTCGGCTGATTCAGTCCGTCGCGGCCTGAACTGCCGCTCCAGCAGCGGCGGCCGGTGCCGGGAAGCGCGTCCGCAGCGTGAAAGCCCGGTCGGTGGGGCCGTGTTCACGCAGGTGGAGCAGGCGCTTCTCGGCATCAGCCACCGAGGGGCGGTTGCCCGCCGGGACCCACCACAGGGCGGTCATCGACTCCTCCACGGTCGCGAACCACTCGCGGCGCCGGGCCATCAGCTCACGGTGCCGGCCCGCGTACATGAACGTGGTCAGCGCGTCCGCGTTCCGCCACACGGACATGTTCACGATCAGCCAGGAGTCCCCGAAGACCGCCACGTCCGTGGCGTTGCCGGAGTCGGCCTGGAGGCGCCAGACGAAGCCGTCGGCCGCGTCCGCCACCGCGTTCACCGGGTCGAGACCGTCCATGAAGTCCTTGAGCTCCGGGGAACCCAGGGGGAACCTCAGCCGGGATATGTTCACCTGAGCCAGCTGGTGGCCGGGTTCGTGCGCGGTCTGTCCGTTTGTGGAGTCCATGGCGGCACAGTAGGCAACGCCTCTTCGGCGGCGCGGGACATTCCGAGCAGCGAGACGTCCGCCCCGCGCCTCGCGACGAGTTGGAGCCCGACTGGGCAGCCGTCCCGGGTGAAGCCCGCGTGCACACTCGCCGCCGGGTGTCCGCTCAGGTTGAACGCCCACGTCGACGCGGTCGAGTAGACCTCGCCCGGACCCTCGTGCCCATGGGGCCGGTTGGGGGTGACCGGGGTGAGGAGCAGCGGCGTACGGGCGAAGAAGGCGTCGAGTCTGCGGTCGTTCTCCGCGCGGACGGCGGCGGCGGACGGGGACGGCGCGCCGCCGCGTACCTCCTGCCACGCCTGCCCCGGGTCGAGCAGTTCGCAGCCGCCGGGGCGGAGCCGTACGACACCGGAGGCGGCCAGCCGCTCCACCGCGCCCCGGACCACCGCGGCCACTTCCGGGTCCACCTGTACGAACCCGAGGCCCTCGCTGTGGACGGCGGGCACCGGCAGCCGCGGCTCCCACGGCTCGTACCCGTCCAGGACGTGGCGCGCGTACGTCTGCGCCACCGCGGCCGAGCGGGCCAGCACCCCGGGTGCCGCGAGGCCGGAGGAGTCGGGGGAGGGGAGCAGCCCGTTCGTCGTCTTGAGCCCGAACACCCCGCACCAGGCGGCGGGGATACGCACGGAGCCCGCTCCGTCGCTGCCCGTCGCGAGGTCCACCATGCCCACCGCGACCGCCACGGCCGAGCCCGCCGACGAGCCGCCCGGGGTCCGGTCCGCGCGCCAGGGGTTGACCGTACGGCCGTGCGCGCCCTGGCCCCAGGTCTGCCAGACGGTGCCGGGGCCGGGCACGGAGGTCGCGCCGACCGGGACGCCGCCCGCCGCGATCAGCCGGCGGGCCGCGTACGACCGGATGCCGGACCGCCCCTTCACCGCGAACGGCAGCCCCGCCAGCGGGAGGCGTGCGGCGGCGGGCACGCGGCCGAGGGCCTCTTCGTGCCACACCTCGATGAACGCGCCGAGCTTCGGGTCGAGCCGGTCGATCCGGTCCAGCGAACGTGCCACCGCCGATGCGTGCGTCATGCCGTCAGTGTTCCTTCCGCTTGTTCAGTCGTCGAGCGCCGCGCGCATCACGGCCCGCGCGATCGGCGCCGCGCTGCCGCCGCCGCTGATGTCGGCCCGGTTCGCGGCGGCGTCCTCCACGACGACCGCGACCGCGACGGCGGGCCGGCCCGAGTTCTCCTCCTGGGCCCAGGAGATGAACCAGGCGTACGGCGTTCCGGAGTTGTCGATGCCGTGCTGGGCGGTGCCGGTCTTGCCGCCGACGGTCACCCCGTCGATCGCCGCGTTCGTCCCCGTACCGTTCTCCACGACGTCCACCATCATCCGCTGCAGCCGCATCGCCGTCGCGGGGTTCATCGCCTGGTGGTACGAGCGCGAGCCCCGCTGCTGGACCGGGTCCCCGTCGTGCGTGGTCGTGCGGTCCACCAGATGCGGATACCGCAGGTCGCCGCCGTTGGCCACCGCCGAGGCCACCATCGCCATCTGGAGCGGGGTCGCCGTGGTGTCGAACTGCCCGATCGACGACTGGGCGAGCTGGTCGTCGCTCATCTCCGTGTCGAAGTTGCTCTTCGCCACCCCTGAAGGGATCTTCAGACCGGTGTCGTTGAAGCCGAACCTCCCGGCGGCCTCCACCATTCCTTCGAGGCCGACCTCGACCCCGAGATACGCCATCACCGTGTTGCAGGAGACCCGGATCGCCTCGGACAGCGACGCCTTCCCGCAGCCGCTCGCCTCGTTGGGCAGGACGGTGGTGGTACCGGGCAGCACATAGGGCGAGGGGGTGTCCGTCGCCTCGTCCGGGTCGTCCACCACACCGGAGTCCAGTGCCGCGGCGGCCGTCACGATCTTGAAGGTGGAGCCGGGCGGATACGTCTGACGGATGGCCCGGTTGAGCATCGGCTGACTCTTCGACGTGGTGAGCCGGGTCCAGGCGTCGGTGACCGCCGAGCCCGTACCGGAGAGCCGCTCGGGGTCGTACGAGGGGGTGGAGACCAGAGCCAGGATCTTGCCGGTGGACGGTTCGAGGGCGGCCACCGCGCCCCGCCTCCCGCCGAGCCCGTCGTAGGCGGCGCGCTGCATCGAGTCCTTGATGGTGGTGACGACGTGTCCGCCGGGCTGCCTGCCGCGGGTGATGTCGTTCCACAGGGGGAGCGGGGCGAGGAGGGGGTCGGAGCCGGACAGGATGTCGTCCTCGGCGTTCTCGATGAGCGTGGTGCCGTAGGTCTGCGAGGCGTATCCCGTCACCGGTGCGTAGAGCGGACCGTGTGTGTAGGTGCGCTCGTACGCCAGTTGCTCGCCGGTGTCCCTGGAGCCGGTGACGGACTCGTCTCCGACGAGGATGTTCCCGCGCGGCTGGTCGTAACGGTCGATGGTGGTGCGGCGGTTGGCGGGGTTGGCGTCGAGTTCGTCGGCTTCGAAGAGCTGGATGCGGGCGGCGTTCACGAGCAGGGCCACGAGCAGCAGCAGACAGAAGGCGGCGGCCCGCCGGATGTAGCGGATCACGACTCGTCCTCCAGGACCGGTGCGATGACTCCCGTGTCGGCGTGGTCGGGGTGGGGGGTGCGAGCCACGTCGCTGACCCGGATGAGCAGCGCGACGATGATCCAGTTGGTGACGACGGAGGAGCCGCCCTGCGCCAGGAAGGGCATGGCCATGCCCGTCAGCGGGATCAGCCCCATCACCCCGCCCGCGATCACGAAGACCTGGAGGGCGAGGATCGAGGCGAGGCCGATGGAGAGCAGCCGTCCGAACGGGTCGCGCAGCGCCAGGCCCGCCCGGTAGCCGCGGGCCACCAGCAGCGCGTACAGCAGGAAGACCGCGGTCAGTCCGGACAGGCCGAGCTCCTCGCCCGCCGTCGCCAGGATGAAGTCGGACTTGGCGGCGAAGCCGATGAGGATGGAGTGGCCGAGCCCGAGGCCGGTCCCGAGCATCCCGCCCGCGGCGAACGCGAACAGCGACTGGGCCAGCTGGCTCGGCCCCTGCCCCGCGTCGATGGAGGCGAACGGGTCGAGCCAGTCCTCCACCCGGCTGTGCACATGGGGTTCGAACGAGCCGACGACGAAGGCGCCGACAGCGGCGAGCACCATGCCGACGGCGATCCAGCCGGTCCGGCCGGTCGCCACGTACAGCATGATCACGAAGAGCCCGAAGAAGAGGAGCGAGGTGCCCAGATCGCGTTCGAGGACCAGGACGCCGACGCTGAGCACCCAGATCGCCACGATCGGCCCCAGGACCCGGCCGGTGGGGAGCTGGAGCTTCCACAGCGTGCGGCCGGTGTAGGCGAGGGCGTTGCGGTTGGCGGCGAGATACGCGGCGAAGAAGACCGCGAGGAGGATCTTGGCGAACTCGCCGGGCTGGAAGGAGAATCCGCCGACCCTGATCCAGATCTTGGCGCCGTTCACCGCGGGGAAGAAGATCGGCACGATCATCAGCACCAGGGCCGCGGCGACGGACAGATACGCGTAGCGCTGGAGCACCCGGTGGTCGCGCAGGAGTACGACGACCGTGATGAAGAGCGCGACTCCGAGTGTCGACCAGATCAGCTGGGTGGGGGCCGCCTGGTCCTTGGGGGTCTCCAGGTCGAGGCGGTAGATCAGCACCAGACCGAGGCCGTTGAGCAGGACGGCGATCGGGAGCAGCAGCGGATCGGCGTACGGGGCGCGGAAGCGGACGGCGAGATGGGCGACGAGGGCCAGCAGGCCGAGCCCGGCGCCGTAGCCTGCGACGTCGGGCGGCACGGCGCCGTTCCTGGCGAGGCCGACGTCGGCGTATCCGCAGACGGAGATGAGGACGGCCCCGATGAGGAGGCAGAGCTCCACCCCGCGCCGCTTGGGCAGGCGTAGCTCGGGCGGGGGAGCGTCCGCCCTCGTTGCGGTCATGCCACGCAACGTAGCAAGAGGCGGGAGTTATTTCCCTTATGTCCTAGCGCTTGTGTTCTGGCGCTTTCCCCGACGTCATGGCGCGCCTGTCCCGGGGGACGAATCGGGACAGACGCGCTATGACGTGCCGGTGGTCAGCACCAGCGGGGGGCCGTACCGATGTTCGCGATGTAACGGGCCGAGCCCCAGGCCCAGGTGCCGTCGGTGAGGAGGTACCAGCGGTTGTTGCCGTCGACGTTGTCGCCGGTGGTCTTGCAGAAGATGTGCACCACCGCGTTGTACGGGACCTGGCCGACGATCCGGCTGCTCCGGGTGGGGCGGTCGCGCAGCAGCAGCCCGGTCCGGGCGGTGACGCGCCCGAGGTAGTCGGCGTGGTCGGCGGCGGCGGCCGCCGCTTCGGCCTGCTCGGCCACCGGCGCCGCGGCCTCCGCGGGCGGGGCGGGCGGCGGCTCGGCGGGACCCGCGGCGAATGCCGGGGCCGCGACCGTGACGGCCGCGAGGACGCCGGTGGCGACGCAGAGAGCCATGCGGCGGAATCCCGGACGGGGCTGAGCGGACATGCTGCCTCCAAGAGGAAGGGGCGGGGAGCGAGGGGCCGTGGGCACGGCTCGCGTTTTTCACACTAGGTTCGCCACTGAGTGTCCGCAATACATCGCTATGCGTGATAGGTCCCGTTTTGCTGTTCTACGGGGCGGAGGGATGCCCTGGTCCCGCCCCGGGACCGCCTCCGGCCTCCGATACGCCGTCGGGCGCCACGTACTCCGGGAGGGTGAGCCGTGCTTCCGCTCCGCCTTCCGGGGGGGTTACGGAAGAGCCGGGCCCCGCCGCGCGAGGTTGCCCGCCCCGGCCCCGCAGGTAGACCTGTACGGCGACGGCGACCGAGACCGCCGCCAGGGCACGGGACGGGCGCACGCCCTGCCTCGTAGGCGGGTCACGGGGCGCGGCTACCGGCCGGCCGGGGGATCAGCGCTGGTACGGGTTCTGGCCCTGGCCGGGAGGCGCGTAGCCCGGCTGCTGCTGCGCCTGGCCGAACGGATTGCCGTCCTGGTCCGCGGCGTGCTGGACCAGCAGCTGATCGGCCTGTTCCTTCGGGATCTGCCGTTCCCCGCCGCAGAACGTGCACTGCGTGGCGTACTTCGTGGAGAACGGGAAGAGCGGCACGAAGAACAGCGTGAACTTCGTTACCCTCTTGCGCAGCGTGTGCGCGGCGGGATTGCCGCACCATCCGCACACCATCGTCAGGATGGCCAGCTGGTACAGATACCCCTTCGTACCGAAGATGATCATGATGTGGTTCCCTTCCCCGTGTTCCCCTGCAACGTTCGCCGGCACAGTGCCAGCAACTTTTCGTCCTCATATGTGTCGTGGCTGCCGTACCCGCCGTCCATCGCGTTGTGACGGCGTACGGAGGCGAGCTCGGCGCGCAGCACACGTGCTGCCTCCGACCCTGCACCAGCAGCCCCCATCCGCGCCAGGCATTCCGCGACCCGGACTCTGACGTGACGGTTCTTCTCCCACGCCGCCAGGAGGACGGGCACCACGTCACCGGCCCGGCCCGTCACCTCCCAGAGCGCGATCGCAGCGTCCACGCGCAGCCACAGCTCCTCGTGGCGCAGCAGCGCGCGCAGCTTCGGTACGGCCGGCGCGGCGCGCTCGCCGAGTCCGCCCAGCGCGCTCGCCGCCGCCCGCCGGTCGTGCACCTGATCCGCCCACAGCCCCTCGACGAGCACCGGCAGCACCGTGTCGGCGTCCGCGTCGACCGCCCACAGCGCTTCCGCCGCCTCGGTCGCCACCGCGGTCCCGGGGCGGCGGAGCAGTGCCCGCAGATCCGGGACGGCGCAGTGCGCCGCGGGCCCGAACGCACCGAGTGCCCGCAGCGCCGCCGTACGCAGCCACTCGCCGCGGTACTCCGGCGCGCCCCGCAGCATCCGCAGCACCTCGGGCGCGGCCTCGCCCGCCCGGAGCGCGGTCAGCCCCCCGAGCAGCGGGCTCGCCCGGTCGAACGCACTCTCGTCGAGCCGGACCTCGGCGAGTCTGCGCCGCAGCGCCTCGGCGAGCGGGGCCGCCGCCGCACCGACGCGCCCGATGACGAAGCCGACGTCGTGCGGGACCTCGGGCCGGTCCAGGGCGGCGGCCAGTGCGGGCACCACCCGGGCGTCCCCCAGCCGGGCCAGCGCCTTCACGGTGGACCCGAGCCCCGGCGGACCACTCGCCCACTCCTTCACCCAGGCCCCCGGATCCGCCGCCATCCGCGCGGCCAGCGCGTCCGCGGCCGGGGCCGCCAGACCGAACAGTTCCTCCAGTACGTGGGATGCGGCATCGGCCAGCCGTGGCTCCGGGTCGGCGAGCTGGACGCCGATCAGGGCGACCAGCTCCTCGTACGAGCCGCGCCAGGCCCTGATCAGCCCGCCGCTCATCCGTACGGCGTCGATGCGCTGCCACGGGTCCGTGCTGCGCAGTTGATCGGTCAGCAGCGCCGTACGCTCCGCGACCCGGTCGTCCAGTCCGACGTGCAGCGTCCGCAGCAGGTCGGCCGACCAGGGTGCGCTGCGCCCCGCGGACTCCTCGGCGGACAGTGCGCGCAACTGCCCCACCAGCGTCGGGGTGCCGGTGTGCGGTGCGGGGTCGCCGCTCGGGAGAGGGCAGCTGTCCTGGGGCGGTTCGGCCGCGGGCGGAACGGACCGCAGCTCCCGCATGAGCGTCGCGACGACCGCCACCACATCGCGCGGCAGCGAGTCGGGGGAGCAGCGCGAGAGCTGGGCGAGGGCCGCGAGCCGCAGTCCCGGCCCGTACTCCCGCGAGGACAGCCTGCTCAGCCATTCCGCGGCCCGGCCGGCGAGCGGACGGTGGCGCAGGGCGACCCGTCCGGCCGCCTCGACCAGCGCCATCCGTACCTCCTCGTCGGGCTCCACGGGCAGCCGCTCCCGCAGCAGGGCGAGGACGCGCACCGGGTGGCTGTGCAGGGTGGCGAGCGCCAGCGGTGCGGCGAGCCGCACGGCTGGGTCCTCGTCGGCGATCAGCTCGAAGAAGACCCCGGCGCCCGCCGTCACGGCGGCTGCCGCCATCGCGTAGTTGGCGGCGCCCTCGATCTCCTCCTCGTCGATCTCCTCCTCGTCGTCCTCGTCCAGATCGATGCCGCCGATGCTGGTCAGCAGCTCGACGATGCAGCCACGGTCCTGTATCCCCGGGTCCACCAGCAGCTCGAAGAGGAACGGGATGCAGGCCAGCGTGCACCCGTACACGTCGCCCTGGTGGTGGACGGCCCCGTACATGCCGTCCAGGGCGCTCTCGCGCTCGGCCGGGTCGGCGGACGCCAGGCCGCGCAGCAGCTCAGGCACGTCGTCGGCCGGCCCGTAGGCATGCTCCATCGAAGCCCACTCGACCTCGTCGATCCCCGCGAACACGCCATCCCCTCCCCCGCGAACGCCCCCGCACCCGGCGGCGGACACCGCGGTCTCAAGCGGCGCCCTGGGCAGAGTGTGCACCACGGCCCCGACAATCCACCCACGACTTGTGGCCTTTCCTGGCACAGTCACAGGGGCGCAATCAGGGCGTTTCAGAGACCTGGGCCCAAAGGCCCACGCCGACCCGGGGCCATGGGTTCACGGGGCGTCCGGACCTGTGGACCTACGGTGATTCCGGACCTGTGGGCCTACGGTGATTCCGGGTCCGACCTACGGTGATTCCGGGTCCAGGTCAGGGCTGCCCCTGCTCAGGCCTATGCTCTGTCCGGCAGCGGCCGTGCCAGGTCCGGGTCGAAGAGCGGGCCGAGCAGATCTCCGTACCGTTCCAGCCGCCCGGCCATGTCGCCCGCGAGGAAGACCAGGTCGCCGGGTGCCTCGCAGTCCTCGATCTCGTCCCAGGTGACGGGCGCGGACACGGTCGGTTCGGCGCGGGCCCGCAAGGTGTACGGAGTGGCGGTCGTCTTGGCGGCGGCGTTCTGGCTGAAGTCGACGAACACCTTTCCCGGGCGCAGTGCCCGGGTCATGCGGTGAACGACCAGCTCGGGAAGGCTGTTCCGCGCTTCCACGGCCAGCACCCTGGCGTACGCCGACACCTGCTCGGACGGGGTCGGTGCCAGGGGGACGAGGAGGTGCAGCCCCTTGGAGCCGGACGTCTTGGCGTAGGCGGTCAGTCCGTCCGCCGCGAGCCGTTCCCGCAGCCAGAGCCCGACGGCGCAGCACTCCACGATGCTCGCGGGCGCCCCGGGGTCCAGGTCGAGAACCAGCCGGTCGGCGATGCGCGGAGCCTCGGCCCGCCACTGCGGAGTGTGGAATTCCACCACCAGATTGGCGGCCCACACCAGGGAGGCGAGGTCCTGTACGACGACCTGGCGTGAACTCTGCGCCTCGTGCCGCCGCACCTCGGCCGTCCGCACCCAGTCGGGTGTACCGGGCGGTGGGTTCTTGGTGAAGAAGAGCTGTCCGTCGGGCCCGTCCGGATAGCGGAGGAAGGACACGGGCCGGTCGTCCAGATGCGCGAGCAACGGCGCCGCGACCGTGGCCGCGTAGTAGTGCAGCACTTCGCCCTTGGTGGTCCCGGTGGCCGGATACAGCACCTTGTCGAGATTGCTGAGCGCCAGCCGCCGCCCCTCCACCTCCGTGATCGGCGTCATACGATAAGAATCACACGAAACACGGCCTAAGTAATTGATACAGGCATGAACGGGGTGAACCGTGAGGTCCATTTGGAACGGCGCCATCTCCTTCGGGCTGGTCAGCATTCCGATCAAACTGGTCAACGCCACCGAGAACCATTCGATCTCCTTCCGGCAGATCCATCTCGAGGACGGTGGCCGGATCAGGTACCGCAAGGTGTGCGAACTCGACGAGCGGGAAGTGACGGCGGCGGACATCGGCAAGGCCTACGAGGACGCCGACGGCTCGATGATCCCGATCACCGACGAGGACCTGGCCGCGCTTCCGCTGCCGACCGCCAAGACGATCGAGATCGTCGCGTTCGTGCCCGCCTCCGAGATCGATCCGCTCCAGATGGAAGCCGCGTACTACCTCTCCGCGAACGGCGTCCCGGCGGCCAAGCCGTACACGCTGCTGCGCGAGGCACTCAAGCGAAGCCGGAAGGTGGCTGTCGCGAAGTTCGCCCTGCGCGGCCGTGAACGGCTCGGGATGCTGCGCGTGGTCGACGACGTGATCGCGATGCACGGCTTGCTGTGGCCGGACGAGATCCGCGCCCCCGAGGGCGTCGCCCCCGACACCGAGGTCACGGTGCGCGACGCCGAACTCGACCTGGCGGACGCCCTGATGGACACCCTCGGGGAGGTCGACATGGACACCCTCCACGACGACTACCGCGAGGCGGTCGAGGCGCTCGTCGCGGCGAAGGCGTCAGGCGAGACGCTGGAGGCTCCGGCCGGGGGCGGTGACCAGGGCGGCAAGGTCATCGACCTGATCGCGGCTCTGGAGAACAGCGTCCGCGCGGCGAAGAAGTCCCGGGACGAGGAGGCGGACCAGGGGGCGAGCGAGGGCGAGGACGCGGAAGTCCACCCGATCAAGGGTCGCGGGACAGCCAGGAAGACCACCCGGAAGGCCCCCGAGAAGACCGCCGAGAAGACCGCCGAGAAGACCACGCACAGGACGCCGACGGGCAAGACGGTGACGCGCTCGGGCGAGGGCGCGGTGAAGAAGTCCTCCGCCAGGTCGTCCCCCAAGTCCTCCGACACGAAGAAGTCCACGGCGGCCCCCAGGAAGACGGCCGCGAAGAAGACCACCACCCGCAAGGCGACCTCGGAATCGAAGTCGTCCACGGCGAGGAAGTCCTCGTCGAGCGGCGGCACGGCGAAGTCGACCACGGCGAAGAAGGCCACCGCCGGGAAGGCCACCGCGAAGAAGCGCGCGTCGGCCTGACGGGGGCGCCGGCCACCCGACCGGCCAACCTGGATCACCCCGTCGAGGCGGGCTTGATCGCATCCGGGATGGAGGGCAGGTCGAGTCCCGGCGCCGCATCGCTTTCGGTCGTCACGTACGTACAACTCGTATACGTGTAACCGGACTGGACGCGCGACCCCGACGCATAGCTGTCCACGTCGGCCGACGCCCCGGTGCCGTGCTTGTACAGGAAGTGGTATTCGCCCGCCGGGAGTCGGAGCGTCACCTTCGGATACCTCTTGCCGCTCGCCCGGCAGGCGAGCTTCGGTCCGTCCGACGCGCTGTACCGCTTGCAACTCCCGCACCCCTTCAGCTCGACGCTGCCGGACACGGGGCCGGTGTAGAGGATCTCGACCGCGTTCGGCGCGTCGTTGCTGAGGACGAGCTCCATCCGTGGCCCGCCAGGCCCCTGCCGGGGCGGCAGTCGTTTGCCGGCCGACGGCCGGTCCTCGGCTATCTCCGCGGCGATGACGATGTCCCGGGCGTGCTGTCGGCGCCCGTCCTTCTTGTACGTGTCGGCGAAACCGCTCAGCGTCTCCCGCGCCTCGGTGAACTTCTTGTCCTTGAACTCGTCCACCCCGCAGGCGTAGACACCGTCCTGGACACCGTCGTCGGCCTTCGCGCTCAGCGCGGCCACGGTCCTGTCGGGCATCGCGGCCACGGTCGCGCCGATGCGCCGCAACACCTCGGTAGCGGCACACGGTTCACCCCCGCGCACGGCCTTCACCTGCTCGTCCATCTTCCCGGTGACCGCCGGTCCGACCTGCTTGGCCTGTGCCGAGTCGGGCAGTGTACGCAGCAGCTCGCCCAGCTCGCCGCCGTCCGAGGCGTCGTTCGTGTCGCTCCCGTCACCGATCTTGGACACCCCGCACCCGTACAGCGACTCGGCGAGCGGCTCGTCGGGCCATGCGGCCAGGGAGCCCAGCAGCTTCGCGTCGACCGAGTCGGGGACGGTTCGCAGATGGGTCAGCGGTTCGACGGCCTGGCAGTGGTCCTTGGCCTCGTACGGGGCCGAGACGGCCTTGTAGTACGCCTTCAGCCGCGACGGCACCAGCTTCCCGGCCCGCGAACCGGAATGGTCCTCACCGAGTTCACGGTAGATGTCGAGCGCGGTGCGGTACTTCACCCTGCCCCCGGCGAACGACGACTGCTTCGCCGCGGCGGCGACGGCCCGGTCCCCTTTCTCCAGCCGGTCGAGCAGCATCTGCTGGACGGCCTCGTCGCGCTCGGAGCCGTACACCACGGCGCCACCCGCCGGCACCCCCAGCAGCACCAGACCCAGCGCCGCCGCCACCAGTGGCCGCCATGAACCACCCACGGCCGAACGCCTCGCGGTCCACGCCCCGTCGGCGGCAGTGAGCACGAGCACGACGAGGAAACTGACGACGATCCCCGCGGGCACCCCGTCGGGCTCCGCCGGGAGCGCGGCCAGCAGCAGCCCACCGGTCGCCGCCCAGCAGAGCGCCGCTCTGTACCAGCGCCCCATCAGTGCATAGCCGAGCCCGAGCCCCGAGAGATTGAGCAACCCGACGGCCAGGGACCGCAGCGCGGCCCCGGGAGGCGGCGGCCCGACCGCGGGCGGCGCGGCCGGCGGCACCGGTGATCCTCCCGGTGCATGCCAGGGCCCCGGCTCCGGCCCGAAATGGTGATGTTCCCCCGAAGTCATACGGTCCCCCGACCGTCGAAACCGTTCAAGTCCCCAAGAAGCTATCCGGTTTGCTCACCGTCCATGCTCCGAATCGGCACACTTCTCGACGGTCCGCGTAGTGGACACCGATCGACGCCATGGTCGATGGCGGCCTTCCCGGCGTCGGGGGCTGGTGGTGGCCTGACCCGGTCGGCGGCACCACCGGCGTTCCCCGGCGAACGCCGGTGGTGCCCGCATCGTGCACCAGCTCGGCCCGCAACTCGGCGGGAGTGCAGATTGACCTCACCGCCGTCCAGTTCTTTGCGAGCTCGCTCAGGAGCATCCAGGGGAATGCCGCACGCACTCCGAAATGCAGCCACGAGATAAACGGGACCGAAGGCTGGTCAGAGAAGCGCCTGGCACATCTCGCCAAAGGTGGAGTCGACTCCTAGTTACCCTTTCCCTGCGGGTCCGCGACGGGGCGGGTGAGCATCCTTGATGCTCCTGCCTTTTCAGGACATCTCTGAAACCACTGAGCCCCGGTGCAAAGCCGCCACCGATTCCCCTGCGAACGAAACCCTGGCCGTGTGTGGCGGATCGAAGAAGTCGACATTCTGCCTGTATCGCTCGATTGCTGTGAGGGTGATGAGGAAGCTGGCAGGCAGCTCGTCAGTGGTGTCATCGGGGCCAAACACCTGCCCGATGCGTGCGACTCCGCTGATGCACCTTACGGTGCAAACTCCTCCGCGGTCGTCGGAGCTCTCGACCTCGTA
Organism: Streptomyces finlayi; assembly: GCF_014216315.1. NCBI lineage: Bacteria > Bacillati > Actinomycetota > Actinomycetes > Kitasatosporales > Streptomycetaceae > Streptomyces > Streptomyces finlayi. The sequence goes on along the minus strand of NZ_CP045702.1, from coordinate 2,279,212 downwards.
AATCTGCAGTCGACTAGGTTCGGCCATGCTTATACGCCTCCGCAACGAATTGCGATACTTGTCCCGGTGAAAGCTTGGGTACATCCCATTCTAGCGCGTCAGTTATACCGCCAATGCTGTGCACCTTGGGAACGCTGCTTCGGCTCGAATGACACCTCGTTCAAGCGCTATTCCGTCCAGAGCGCTGCGAGGGAAGAGTTGAACGATCCCCTCGCCGAATTGCTCGGAGTGCCTCGCGAACATAGTGGCGACGCCTGGGTCGGTTGACGTCGGCGTATATCCCGATGCCTGGGTTCCGTCGCTGGCGTCGTAGCCGCGAGTCGTTCCGCGAAAGAGGTGATCCTCTTCAGGGCACCCGAACAGGCCAAAAGGATCTATCAATGAGTGTGGGTTCGAAACGTACGTCGAAGGGTTGGGTGCCGGGGCGATTCCAAGTGGGTCGGAGGTGAGATAACGTGCAGTTTCCGGGTCGTAGTATCGGTGGAAATTGTAGTGAAGGTCGGTCTCTGGATCGAATTATTGCCCGGGAAAACGGAGTGGGATATATGCCGTGCTGTCAATTGACCAGGTGGTCGCCCCCCAGAGGCTGCTGCGCTTACGCCACGCCAGGGTCCCGGTTTCGTCCACCAGTTCGCTCGGACTGCCGACGAGGTCGGTGACGATCGCGAAGAAACGCTCGTCGATTACCTCCTGCGACGCGCCCGTGCTTCTTTCCTCCTGGCTGAGCGGCCGCAATCCGTCGTAATACCACGTCAGCGTGACTGAGTTGGACAGAGTGTCGGTCTCGGTGGTTTGTTCGCAGAGGGTGGGGCCGTCCCAGGTGAAAATGGTCTGTTCCAGGATCGTGTGCCCGTCCTCGGCCAAGCGTTGTTTCGCGGTGCGCCGGCCGAGAGCGTCGTACTGGTAGCGCCACACCGCTCCGTCGGGTGTGGTGGCCGAGCGAAGATCGAGCAGGCCGCCAGATCGGCCGCATCGGCCAAGGCATAGAGGGCTGTGCCAAGTGGCTTGATGTTCGAGCGGCATGATGGCGGCCGTGAGGGCTGATCTGTCGAAGCGTCTGGCTCCTGATGAGCTCTGGGAGCTGGTCGCCCCGCTACTGCCGTCGTTCGCGGCTCGACCGCAAGGTGGCGGGACCGCTCCGCGTGACGAGCGGGCGGTGTTGACGGCTGTGGCGTACATACTGACGAGTGGGTGTGCGTGGCGGTATCTGCCGGAATCATTCGGTGTATCGCCGGCCACCGCGCACAGTCGTTTCAGCGTGTGGACCGAGGCCGGGTTGTGGCGCAGACTGCACCGGGCGGTGCTGGACGAACTCGGCGCCAGGGGTGAGTTGGACTGGTCGTCCGCGATCGTCGATGCCGCGTCGGTGCGGGCAAAAAAGGGGGGCTCGCGGACCGGTCCGAATCCAGTCGATCGCGGTAAGAAGGGCAGCAAATTACACGTGCTGTCCGAGGGGCAGGGCCTGCCGCTGGTCGTGGCGGTGTCGGGTGCGAACCTGCACTACAGCCAGGCGTTCAAGCCGCTCATCCTGGGGATACCGGCCGTCCGCTCCCGGCGCGGACCCCGCCGCGGACGACCGGTGAAGGTCCGCGCGGATAAGGCGTATTACTCCGCGGAACACCTGCGCTGGCTCCGCGATCGCCGCCTTGTTCCTCGGATCGCCCGGCCCGGCATCGAGTCCGGTGAGCGCCCTGGCGATTCTTCCGAGGATCCCGGATCAGCCCCAACCGCATGACGTCAGTGTCCAAAGCCGTCCGCAACCTGGAGAGGCAACGCTGAAAACACTCACTGAGATGCACGTGCGATGGCACCACCGTCAGCCGAGGCTGACACTCCATACGTCTCCATGCCCCAGCCATCCGTCGCGTTCCTCGTGATCATTATTGACCAGGACGGAGACTCTCGTTGCTGATGCGCGATATTCCAGAAAATCACCTTGATCGATTTTTTGGAGGACTGGAGGATATGGCAGCTTGCAAAGCTCCCCGTATAGTTCATCCCATGTGAGATATTGGGGAAAATCTTCACGCATCGCAATGCGGCACCGATCGGCCATATGGGGTCGAGCAGCCAATCTGTGCAATTCGATGGAGCCCCCTGATACCGTCCAGTTCTGGCCAGAGTTGAGATAAAACTCGATGAACCCGTAGTCGCGTCGCATGGAATCGCTACCCTCGTTGACTACATCCACGAACTCGCAGTTGATTGCCTGCTGAAGCTCCCCGAGAGTGGAGCCGATGCCAATGCCGTGCAGTCGCCCCGATGTAATGCATGAGGCGATCAGTTTAAGGGCGCTCACTACCATCGCGCTCGATTTCAGTCTTCGATGATCGGCCGGACTGGAGAGAGGAAGGGGTCCAACCGGACACTGACCTCGCCCCTGGCCAGAACGCGAACGCGGAATGCCCCCTGTCCTGGCGGTACATCCATGTCCGAAGAACGCTCATAGAGGATTCCCCACGAACCGGGGAAACGGCTTGCAATGTAATGCAGAAGACCGTCCAGGTCTGCGGCCTCGTCGCGACGCCGGTTCATAAGACCATTAGCAAGAACGAAAAACTCACCATTGTGAAGTTTCAAAGAGACTTCACCAGTCTCCCACTTGATTTCGTCGATCCGCGTCCGCAGTTCGACGATGCCGGAGTCGAGACTTCCGGCATTTGATTCCTCGCTAGATTCAGCGACTCCGAACCAACCGTGAAATTCATACATCGAATTCCTTTCATTGCGCTACTCATGGAGTTGGTGCATGTTCAGGTGAACAAAATCTGCTCCAAAACCGTGCACTCATCGTCCGCGACGCGGAGCCTCGCAACGCGTCGCCCGAGCGCATCGTAGGTGTATCGCCACTTCTGGCCGGGTGGTGACCGAGCTCAGACGATGGCGATCAAATCCATGGCCGGTATTGATCTGCCACTCATCGTTGGCGACTGTGGCCGAACGCTCGGTGTTGACCTTTGCCCTTCGGCTTTCCGAGTGACTTCCTTGCACTCTGGGGGCATCAGCCCTAGTGTCTCGTGATCCTGTTCATGTCAGTTCGAGTTGTTATTGACGAGTTTCTTCATATTGGTCGCGACGAGCCGGACCTTCGCAAGGACCTCGCCCGCGGTCGCGGTCCAGGTGAACGGTTTCGCCGTCGTGTTCCAGGAGTTGGTGTAGTTGCGTATCTGCTTGATCAGGACGTTGACGCTGGAGAACGTGCCGCGGCGGATCGACTGCCGGGTCAGGATTCCGAACCAGATCTCGGTCTGGTTCAGACACGACGAGCCGACGGGGGTGAAATGGAAGTGGACGTGCGGGTTCTTTGCCAGCCACTCCTTGACCTCCGGGGTGGTGTGCGTGGAGAGGTTGTCCAGGACGACATGGATGTCCTTCCCGGCGTGCGGCTTCACCGCCTTCTTCAAGAAGGCCAGGAAAAGTCTTTGCCGTTCCGGGTTGGCCTGCACTCGCCGAGTACTTCGCCGGTGGTCACGTTCAGAGCGGCGAACAGGTTCGTGGTGCCGTGCCGGACGTAGTCGGCCGTGCGCTTCTCGCTCGCCGCGAAGGCGACCGGCAGCACCGGCTGGGTCCGGTCCAGCGCCTGGATCTGCGTCTTCGTGCGCCACGAGGCGCTGTGGGATCGAGCGGAGGTGAAAGGACTCCGCCGCCATGCTGTCGCAGCAGCATGGCGAAGCTGGGGGCAGTTCGAACCGGGAGATGCCGGTAAGGGCGGAAAGCAGCCCCGACAACGACGGGACGCGCTGGCACTGCCAGACGGCGCGGGTCCGGCAAGCGAGACGGAAAGGTGCACGTGAGGAACCGGCGTGTAAAGCCCCTTAAGAGATCCACCAGCTCGAACCTGGCGGATGTGGGCTGGATTGCGGTGCACATTTCGCTCCCCGAGGTGGGGAGTGGGGTGACTCCTGGGCCGGTTGAAGTCGTCGGTCGGGAGGTCACGTTGAATGCCTGCGGCGTAGGCGTGGCGAGGCCGCAGGGGCAAAGTCGGGCACCTCATCCGTCGATCGATCCGGCAGTGAACGTGGGAACCGTCCGGATGCTTCCCTTTCCGTCGGCCATCCAGGCCGGTGGCGGGCAGGTGCATCGTCCACCGGCAGCATCCCGTCGGGGCGGAGCCGCTGTAGTAGTCCGAGGACGGGAAAGCCGTCCGCATGGCGAAGAGCGGCAGCATGTTCGCAATGATGGTTCTGGAAGGCCAGGAGTCCGTTGATGAATATTGACGATCCGTCGGACGCCCTGTTCTGGGCCGAGCGGCGGGTACTGGGGATCCAGACCAAACTGCACCAATGGGCGACTGATGACACCGGTCGCCGGTTCAACGATCTGTTCAACCTCGTATGTGACCCCGCATTCCTGCTGGTTGCATGGGAGCGGGTGCGGACCAATCGGGGTGCCCGAACCGCAGGTGTGGACGGAATTTCCGCTCATGCCGTGCGGCTATCAGGACGGGAAGATCTCTTCCTGGACCGTCTCCGTCGAGATCTTAAGACGCAGACGTTCACCCCTCTCCCGGTACGGGAGGTGATGATTCCCAAGGGCGGAAGTGGAAAGCTCCGTCGGCTGGGCATCCCTCCTGTGGGCGACAGAGTTGTGCAAGCGGCTCTGAAACTGGTGCTGGAGCCGATATTTGAGGCGGATTTTCTCCCGTGCAGCTACGGGTTCCGTCCCAAACGGCGGGCTCAGGATGCGATCGCCGAGATCCACTTCTTTGGATCCCGCTCTTATGAATGGGTTCTGGAAGCGGACATTCAGGCGTGCTTCGACGAGATCGCGCACCCGGCCCTGATGGACCGCGTGCGCGCACGAATCGGAGACAAGCGGGTCCTGGCCCTGGTCAAGGCGTTCCTCAAGGCCGGAATCATGCATACCGATGGCACTGAGGGCGCTTCGATCACCGGAACTCCCCAGGGGGGAATCCTGTCCCCACTGCTGGCCAACATCGCCCTGTCCGAGCTCGACGAGCACTTCGCCGAGACTTGGCAGAGCTATGGATCGGACTACCAGCGCACCGCGCGTCGCAGACGCGGCCTGCCCATGTGCCGTCTCATCCGCTATGCGGATGACTGGGTGGTCATGGTTTCGGGGACGCGTCAGCACGCCGAAGCGCTGCGGGCCGAGGCCGCAGCAGTCTTGGCGCCGATGGGCTTGCGCCTGTCGGAGGCCAAGACACAGGTGGTTCACATCGACGAGGGCTTCGATTTTCTGGGCTGGCACATCCAGCGCCGGCGGAAACGAGGCACAGACCGGAACGTCGTTTATACCTATCCCTCGAAGAAGGCGCTTGCCTCCATCGTGGACAAGGTCCGGGCGATTACCGGCAGATCGAAACACCGGCATCTGTCCGACCTGCTGCGTCAGTTGAATTCTGTGCTGCGGGGCTGGTGTGCCTACTTCCGACATGGTGTGTCGGCGGCCACCTTCGGCTATCTCGATGAGTATTCCTGGCATCGGGTGACCCGCTGGCTGCGTAAACGACATCCTCGTGTCCCGTGGGCTTCCTTGTTCCGGCGTTTCCTCCCGGGGAAACGGCCGACCGAGGACGGGATCTCGCTGTTCCAACCCCAAAAGGTTCCGGTGGTCCGCTACCGATACCGGGGGCGGAACATACCGACACCATGGACGCCGATACCGGCAACCGTCGGCTGACCAGAGGCAAGAGCATGTGGAGAGCCGGATGCTCGGAGACGGGCACGTCCGGTTCGGCGGGCGGGCCGGGGAAACGGAACACCAGGAATGGTGTCACCGCGCCCCGGTCCGACCCGACTCGTCGATCGAGAGAACCACCGCGCCGCCCGGCGGGGCCAGATACAGTCCGATCACATCGGCCACCTTCTCCGCGAACGCGGGGTCTCTGGAAATCTTGAAGGTGCCGCTGCGGTGCGGCTTCAGGCTCTCCTCCCGCCAGATCCGGGCGATGTAGTGCCAGGACACGGTGACGTTCTCGGCCCGCTCCAGGTACTTCGCCAACTCCCGTGTGGACCAGTGCGAAAGCCCCGTGCCGTCCGGCGGCGTCATGCGCGTCGCAGCTCGGCAATGTCCTTGCGTCGGCGCCCCTCGCCCGACCACAGCACGATCCGGCCTCGCGTTGCTATGTCCTCAGGAACGTCCCGGCTGTTCACCAACTCCCGCAACTCGGCGGCCTGTTCCACGGAGAGCTCCATACCAAGAGACCCTGCCATACAAGATCAAGTAACGCTGACGGAATCACGAGACACTAGGGGGTCACCAATGGTGTGAGGGTTGATGACGTATGACGAAGAATTGGGAGCGGCTAACGGGATCTCGTGTCGACCCGCTTCAGGGATGGAAATACTCGTTCGACAAATAGTCGAAATGCTCCACTTCTGACCCTCTCAACCCCTGGCGCTGCAGTTGACGCAGGGGGGCGGATGTCAATCTGCCGGCGATTCCGAGGAAGTTCTTTTCGCCTACTGCCACGATACTCACCGTTAAATCCCGTTGAACTCTTCAGGCCACAAGATGTCTGATGATCCAGCCGCATCTGGATAATAGTGCGGACTGTTGGGATTGTATACGTTCCTGGCTGTGCACCGGTCCCGGTCGTCGTTGGCGTAGTCGTACCGGCTGTCGTTGGTGTCGGTCCAGGACATGACCCGGCCACGGTTGTCGTAGGAGAACCGGAGCGGGAGTCCTGACGAGTTGATGACTTCGGTGAGGTGGCCGTCGGTGTAGCGGTAGCGGAGGACTTCTTGGTCCGTACCGTCGGGAGCGGCCTCTGCGAGATGGAGTGCGGTGATCCGGCTCACGCTCGTGGTGAGCCTCAGGTTCCAGCCGCGTCCAGAGCCCCGTGCCGGCCCACCTCAACGACCAGCGGGCGCTGGAACAGGCGATCCATGCCTACGCCCCCGATGTCCTCGCCATGCCGCGGCCCTTCGTCTCTCGCGCCGAAGGTGACCCGGCACGCTGGAGCGCTCTGCAGCACCAGGCTCACCCCATCTTCTTCAGCATCAATTTGCCTGGTCAGTGACCATGTTTGCGATGAGCGCGAGCAGCACATCGGCCCGAGGACGGTCCTCGTGCTGGGCGTGCAGGTCCTGGTCGGCGGCCCGGAGCCGGGCCAGGGCGGCCGGTTCGCCGTCCATCACGTCGTCGATCACCGGCTCGGTGATCAGATCCAGGCACTCGGTGAGCAATCGACGGGTGGCCGGGGACGGCGGGTTGGGGGCGGGGTCCGCGAACACCTGGCTCAGGTAGCGCGCCGGATCCGTAAGGCTCCAACCGACGACGATGCCGCGCTGGACGAGGAGGGACACGTCGGGTGCAATACCGACGCGGGCCTCCAGCGGCTCGTCGAGGACGTCGAGGTCACGCAGAGCGGTCAGCACGGTGTCCCCAGGAGCGCGGCACAGCACCTCGCACGCCTCCAGCCGGAAGTCCCGGACCTCGTCCGCGCGGAGCCCGCCCGGGCGTACCGCGGGCAGGACGGAAACGCGGGCAGAGTCCTCGGCGGATGCGGACACTCCCGGCAGCTGAAATTCGGCACCGGTCAGCTTCCGGCTGTCCGAGTCAAACCGGAGGACGTCGGGCGTGTCCCACAGCCACTCCTGGCTGCCGAATGTCGCCGCGAGGAACCGCTCACGTTCCTTCACATCCACGTAGTTCGCGATGTCCACGGAGTTACCCGAGAAGCGGGGGGTGATTGGCAGAAGATCCCCTAGCACCGTCGCGTGCCAGTCGTTGTCGAAGGTCAGTCTCATAGTCGGTGCTACCTCATTTGATCCACGGGGCGGGGGGCATGAATCCGTCCTTGCCCGGAATTCTTCCCCCCACGATGTCCTCATGGGTGATCGGCGCACCAGGGTCCGTAGCCTTGCCGCCCAGCGCCGTCGCGCCGGACTCGCCCTTGATGCCCGACGGTCCGTACACCGTGATGGCCTGGCCGGACTGGGAGCCGGCCCCATGAGCCACGACGACGTCCTCGCCCTGCCGGAAGATGAGCTTTCCAGCGGATCCCGCCGAGTGATACACCGCGTCCGGGTTCTTCAGGATCTCCAGGACCCGTTCGTCGGAGAAACCATGCATATCGTCCCCGTGGTACTTGGGATGCTTGCGGAACGCACCGTCCTGTGCCCTGTCGATGACGCCGTCCGCGGCCTTGATGGCCCGTTCCCTGGCCTTTTCCCTGGCCTGCTGAGCCTTCTCCTCCTTTGTGTACTTGGGCATCAGGCCAAGCGGGTCGCACCCCACGTAAGGGTTGTCCACGTATCCGAGAGGATTCGGTGCGGGAGCCAGGCCCAGCGGGTCCGGTGAGATGTAGCGGCCGGTCTCGGGGTCGTAATGGCGGAAGCAGTTGTAGTGGAGCCCGCTCTCGGGGTCGTAGTACTGGCCCGGAAACCGGAGCGGTGTGTAAGCGCTGCTGCCGCGGGCCCAGGCCGTGGTGCCCCACAGAGTGCTGCGGCTACGCCAGGTGATGGCGCCCGACTCGTCGATCAGCTCGGTCGGCGTGCCGATGAGATCGGTGGCGATGGCGAAGAACCGGCGGTCGATCTCCTCCTGGCGGCCATCGGCCGTGAGGATGCGCTCGGTCTGGGCCAGCGGGACGACGTCCCGGTGGTCCCAGGTGAGGGCAACCGTGTTCTGGCCGTCCGGTCGGTGACTGGTCTCTTCGCAAAGGGTGAGGCCGTCCCAGGCAAAACGGACCTCTTCGGCCACGGTCTCGCCGTCAGCGGCTATGCGCTGCTTCGCGGTGCGGCGCCCGAGTGGGTCGTAGCGGTAGCGCCACCGAGTTCCGTCAGGGGTAGTGATGGACGTGAGGCGGTTTTCCGCGTCCCACTCATAGAGCCAGTTGTCGGGCTTGCGGGACAGGCGGGTCTTCTGTCGCAGGGTGACTCGGCCGAGGGCATCATGCTCGAAACGGACACCACCGGCACGGGTGATGCTGGTGCCGTGATAGGCGCGCGGTCCGGTGGCCTCGCTGCCCGGGTGCCGATCCGGCCAGGACGCAGAGGTCTGGTTGCCCGCGTCGTCATACGCGTACCGCTCGGTCCAACCCGGGGCGTGGACGGCGGTGGCCCGGCCCATACCGTCGAGATCAAAGGTGCGGGTGCCCGACAACCCGTCCACGACGGAGAGCAGATGGCCGTCGGCGCGGTAGGAGTACGCACGGCTGTTCACAGCACGGTTTCCGGCGGTGATCCGCTGCCCTGCGAGCCGGCCGGCCGCGTCCCACGCAGAAGTCACGGTGAGCACTTCACCGAAGGTGCGGGCGAGCTCGCGGCCGGCCGCGTCGTGGGCGAAGTCGACCCGCCGGCCGCCGGTAGTCAGCCGCTCCGGCAGTCCATCGGCGCCGTAGGAGTACGAGGTGACATGACCGGTCGGCGTGGTGCGGCGGATTCGGCGGCCCAGGTCGTCGTAGGCATAGACGAGGGGCCGGCCGTCGACCAACTCGGTCTTGACCCGTCCGCAGCGGTCGTATCGGTACCGCAGTTCGCTCTCCGGACCGAGCGCCTCCACGAGGCGGCCCGCCGGATCGTACGTGTACGTCGTCACCCGGCCGTCGACGTCCTTGCGGACCACCTGGCCAAGCTGGTCGCGCTCGAAAGAGACGGTCCCGCCGAGTGCGTCGACCCGCTCGGCAAGCTGGCCCGCGGCGTCCACGCGGTAGGTGAGGGTGCGACCGTCGAAGTCGGTCTCGGTGGCGATGCCACCGACCGCGTCGTAGCCGTACGTCCAGGTCAGGCCCTGCGGGCCGGTAACCCGGGTGAGGTTCAGGTCGTGGTCGTGCTCAAACTCGTAGCGCGCGCCGTCGGGCCGTGTGCTGGCGAGCGGGAGGTCGAAGTGGGTGTACTCGTAGCGGGAGACGGCACCCATGGCGTCGGTGTGGGTGAGGCAGTTGCCCTCTCCGTCGTACGTCCAGGACTGTGTGGTGCCGTCCGCGTCGGTGCGACGGGACAGCCTGCCTTCCACGGTCCATTCGAGGCGGGTGACGGCGCCGAGCGAGTCGGTCAGGGTGACCGGGCGGCCGAACGCGTCCCGGATGAGACGAGTCTTGGCGCCGAGTGGGCCGGCTACCTCGAGCGGCAAACCGGCCGCGTCGCTGCGGATGTGGGTCGTGTTGCCGAGCGCGTCAGTCACGGAGGTCACGTGGCCGGAAGCGTTGAAGGTGGTGCGTGTCACGGCGCCGGACGGGTCGGTGACCGCTACACGGTTGCCTCGCTCGTCGTACTCCTGGCGGACCACGGTCCGGTCCGTGTTGGTGACGCGGACCGGCAGCCGGAGGTCGTTGTACTGTGCGGATGTCTCCCGGCCGTCCGGGCGTACCACGGTGGTCAGCTGGCCTGACTCGTCGTATTCGAAGCGGTTGGTGCGGCCGAGTGGGTCTGAGCGGGACAGCAGGCGGTTGTAGCGGTCGCGTTCGAAGTGGGTGGTCGCGCCCAGAGGATCGGTCTCGGTGACTACCTGGTGTCTGTCGTTGATGATGTAGCGGTGGACGGCTCCGGTGCTGCTGGTGACGGTGGTGACGCGCATCCCGCTCTCGGGATCGGTGCCGTTGTAGTCCAGGCGCAGTGACATGTGGCCTGCGGCGCCGCCTTCGGCTGTGCACCGGTCCCGGTCGTCGTAGGTGTAGTCGTACCGGCTGTCGTTGGTGTCGGTCCAGGACGTGACTCGGCCACGGTCGTCGTAGGCGAACCGGAGTGGAAGTCCTGATGAGTTGATGACTTCGGTGAGGTGGCCGTCGGTGTAGCGGTAGCGGAGGATTTCCTGGTCGGTACCGTCGGGAGCGGCCCCTGCGAGGTGGAGTGCGGTGATCCGGCTCTCGCTCGTGGTGAGCTTCAGGTGATAGCCGGCGCAGTGGATGATGCCTGCGGGTGCCCCGGTCTCGTCGTACTCGAACTGGATCCAGTTGCCGTTACGGTCGTCGATCTGCACCAGAAGCGCGAGGTCCGCGGTGCGCGGGCTGAAGTGCCGTATTCGGCCGCTGTCCGGATCGGAGACCGTGTACTGCCCCTCCGTATCCAGATCGAGTGGCCAGCGCGGGCCATGGCTCGGCATGACCGGCACGCCCGGCGAGGGGTGCGGATAGGACAGCAGCAGACCGTCCTCGCATACGAAGACGATGCCCTGGGAGTCGATCTCCAGTCGTTGGTCGGCCGTGGAGGACCATGAAGGACCGAACCACCGCCCCGCGCGGTAGTCGGAAGCGACCCGGCGGCGGAAGACCAGCGGGAGCGCCCCCGGCAGCACGATGTCCGTCTGCGGCAGGTACATCGTTCCAGTGGCCAGATCGACCGGGTCCGTGGGGTCCTTCTCCACTCCCTTGTCGGGCTTCGACGATTTCGCCGGATCCTCGACACCCTTGCGGGCAGCACTCTCCGCCCCATCTTTCAGCCCGTGGCGAGCGAGGCCCTTGAGAACGCCGCCGCCCTTGGTGCCGACCAGTTCGGGGATCAGTCGCCCGAGGAATTCGGAGGGGTCGCCCTTGGCGGCGTCCCAGGCGTTCTTGAGTGCCCGGTCGGGGTTGGCGGCGGTGGAGACGAGGCCGGAGAGCGTCATGTTGACGCCTTTGTAGTACTCGGCCGGGTGCGTCAGGTTGTAGGCGTCTGTCGGGTTGACCGAGCGGACGAAGTTCACCAGCCCCGCGGTGCCCTTGATGACACCGCCACCGAAGTGGGCCAGCTCGATGCCCTGGCCCACGCCGTAGTCGACGAGCTCCTGCTTGGCCCGGTCCAGGCCGGTGGGCTCCTTCGGAGCATGGGCCATGGCGGCGGTAACCGCCGCCTTGGCCGCCTCGGCAGCCTCGTTACGCGCCCGCCGGGCACCTTCCAGGATCTCTTGTGCGTGCTGCCGCTTGACCGTGCCCGGATCGGAGAACTCCCCCGGATGCGGCAGCGGATGATCGGTGTTGCGGACCGCGTCGTAGGCTGCCGCCTTCTTCCGGAACGCGGCAGCGGCCGTCTCGTAGTCCTGCTTGCCCTCCTTGTAGAGAGCGATCGCCTCACGCGCCTTGCCCTGCGCGCTGGTGACCGTCCCGGCGTACGTCTCCAACGCCGAGGCCGCGTCCTCGAACGCAGCCGCCGCCCGCACCCAGTCGGTGGGCAGCGTCTGGAACTTCTCCCGGAACGTATCGGCGGCCACACCCTTCCAGTGACCGGAATCGAGGCGTTTCATCCCACCGCCCACGAGATCGAACGCCTTCTGGAAGTCCCGCAGGTCCTTCACCGCCGCGGCGATCTTCTCCGGCCTGCCATGAATCAGCTCGTTCGCATCCTCACTCTGCCCGAGCTGCTGCTCCCCGACCTCCGCACCCAGCGAGGACGCGGTCTCATCACCCCAGTCCTCGACCGAGTCCGCCCACGAGTCGGCACCGACCCTCTCCAGACCCGAGCCGACGAAATCGGTGCCCTTGTCGATCCCCGTACCTACGAGCTCCTTGCCCTTGTCGACCAGATCACCGGCCCCGTCGTACAGGTCCCCGCCGAGCTTCCCCCAGTCCACCATCAGCGACTCTCCCCCCACCGCGGCTGCTCAGCCTGATCGATCGTCTCCTGCGACGGATCGAGCTGCTCCTTGAGCCGTTCATCCGCCGCCGCCCGCACCCCCGGGTCGATCAGCCCACTGCGCTCCATGGAATCGAGTGCGGAGTCCTCCACGTCGTAGGCGGTGTCCTGCCAGTTCTGCTTCACCTCGCCGTGGGCCTCGGTCATCGACTCCGCGCTGTAGTCCGGACTGTCGTACGCGGACTGACGGCTGACCGTGTCCCAGCTCATCGCCTTGACCTCGTCCTCGGACAGGTGCGGATTACCGTTCACGGAGTTCACACCGACCTTGAACGAGTCCTTGACGTACTGCTCCTGCTCCGCGAAAGAGCCCGCCGACAACCCGACTCCGAGCGCGAAACCGTTCCCCTTCTGCGTCAGGGCCCGCACACCCCACTCCCAGCGGTCACAGAACGTCCGAAACTCCGCCGCCAGCCCGCTGTGCCCCAACTCCAGCCCCGACAAGGCGAGATCCGAGAACCCCCGGCCGGTGGACGCCTCGCCGATCATGCCGAGGTCCTTCAACTCGGCATGCGCGAGGTTGATCCCCTTCGCGATCGCGGCCAGCGCCTCCGGCGGCACATCAAGATCAGGACTCTCCCCGCTCACCGCGTCCCCCCGACATCCACCGCCCGACCGCGTCCGGCACGATCCCCGCCACCGGCGGGAACAACATCCCGCCGTCCTCACTGCCCGCATCCAACGCCACCCCCGCAGGGCCCGGCAGCAACGGCACCATCACATCCAGCAACCTGGCACCCAGCACCGTCCGGTACGTCCACTCACGCCCGGCGTCCCCACGAGCGAACGCAAACCTGGCGAGCGCCTCCTCGTCCGAGAACGCAACAATCCAGCGCACGTCGTTCTGCTCCGCCGACCACAGATCACCATTCGCATCCAGCGGCACCAGCACCGCCGTACGCCGGAACTCACCCAGCAACACAGCAAACTCATGCCGAGCCGCCGCCGCCGGATCGTCTGTCGCTGCCATGGCAGGGACCGGCGCGGGCGCTTCACGTGGTGCCGGTGGCGCCTCGGTCGCTGGCCAGTCCGCCAAGTCAGCGATCTTCGAACGCCGGACAGGCTTTGTTACGTCATCCCCGTTATCGAACACCCGTCGAATGCTGCCACGGCACGCTTCTCAGGAGCAACGCATGAAAGTGGCCGGCCAGTCGTCGAGTGGAGCGTCGCGCGCCGGGCCGGGGCGCGGACCGGGGCCGGCAGCGAGGGGTGCCCTGTCTCCCGGTGACCTGAGTCGCGCTTCACCATTGCGGTCGCTGAAACCGCTCACGCCTCACTCAAAAGGGATGATGTGTGTGGCTGCTGCCTTCCCCCCGGCTCGAGCGGCTCAGCCCAGCTGACTGATGAACGTGCGCCAGGCGTCGGGGCTGAAGCCGATGGCCGGGCCGGTGGGGCGCTTGCTGTCGCGGACGGGGATGAGGTGGGGGAGGTTGGCGGCGACCTCGACGCACTCGTTGTTGCCGCCGCTGTACGTGCTGCTGCGCCACCTCGCGCCCGACAGGTCCGGCAGGTCGCGGTGTGCGCTTTTCATGGTCTGTGCTCCTTGGCCCTGCTATGGATGAGGGCGCGGGACTCCGTCGGCGAGAGCGCGGATGTGCGCGCGGCGTCGAACAGGTCTTGGTAGCGGGAGACATCGGCCTCTCGCTCCAGCCACATGGAGCCGGACGGGTTGTCCGCCAGCACCACGTCGAGCGCCCCTTCCTCGGGAAATCCCAGCACCACGTACGGGCCGAACATACTCGCATGCGCCCCACGGGAAAACGGCAGCACCTGCACCGTGACATTGGGGTTCTCCGAGCTGGCCAGTACATGCTCAAGTTGCGCGCTCATGACCGCCGCGCCACCAACTTGCTGAAGCAGTACCGCTTCCGAGAGGACGGCCCAGAGATGCAACGGCGCATGGTCCGCCAGGCGTTCCTGCCGGGCAAGACGCACGTGGACGAACTTGTCGATCTCGTCCGCTGTCTGCCACTGGCGCGAAGCCACGGTGACGGCCCGGATGTATTCGGGGGTCTGGAGCAGCCCTGGGATCAGTTGCGCCTGGAAGGTACGGACAGAACCCGCCATCGCCTCCAGGGCGATGTAGTCCCGGTACGTATCGGCGAGGACCGAGCCGTACTGGTTCCACCATCCTTCCCTGCGCCTGCGGTTGGCCTTACGGGCAAGCACGCTCAGGCGGTCACGGACTTCCTGGTCGGACACCTTGTACGCGTGCAACATCGCGGTCAGATCGGGCAGTCGCACCGCGACGCGGCCGTTCTCGATCCGGCTGATCTTGCCCTTGGTGCAGTCGAGTGCCTCGGCCGACTGGGCCGTCGTCAGTCCGGCTGCCTCTCGCATTCGGCGTAGTTCATCCCCGAGTTGGCGGCCAAGGACGGTTGATGGAGTCGTGGTGATGGGCTTCGCGGGCATGTGAACACCTTTAGCAAAGTGGCGGCTCCCAGGGGTGAGGTTACTCGAAAGAGCGAAAAACGGCATGATGCCCGTCGGCAACGTTGCAGATTGATGTGTGATTCGTTCACTCTGCTGGTGATGAGGAAGCTGCGTCGAGCGACGCGAACTCCCCTACCCGCATGGGATCCAGTCGAGAATCGATCTTCTTGGAGCTGCTGTGGCTACATCGGACGAAGTGAACTTCAGGCTCCCCCGCTGCCACGGCAGCGTCCCCAGGGCGCGGACCGTTCTGAGGGCCAAGCTCGGTGAGTGGCGGGCCGGTCAGGGCACGCTGGCGGATGGCGAGTTGGTGCTCTCAGAGTTGGTGACCAACGCCCTGCGGGTCCCCGCGCCCGGCGACCGGATGGTCGGCGTACGCATCGTGTGCACGGGGAAGGGCGAACGCCTCCGCCTGGAAGTGAGCGACGCGGGGGCGGGTCGGCCAGAGGTGCAGCGGGCCGGTGAGCTGGACGCAACCGGGCGGGGGCTCCTGCTTGTGGAGGCCCTGGCCCATCGCTGGGGTGTCGACGAGCGCCCGGCCGGGATCGGCAAGACCGTCTGGGCGGAGCTGCTGGCCCCCGGCGTCGATCCCGCGCCGCCGGACCTGAAGATCGCGGCGGTCACCGTCCGCCCCGGCCAGTGCGTACGCGTGTGGGGTGCCTGGCGCACGGTCCGAACGGTCCGGAGTGAGCGGTACGCGTCGGGAGGGCTCGCCGTCATCATCGCCCTCGACGACGGCGGTCCGGCCCTGCGCCTCGATGCGGCGGAACCGGTGACCGTACGGACTGGGGGGCCGGTGGCCGCGTCGTGAGGGGCTTGTGGAAGAGGTTCCGCCGCCGCAGGGCGCGCAGTGCCGGGCCGCGCTTCACCGGCACCTTGGTGCTGATGATCGATGGCCGACCGATCGTGGTCAGCCGGGCCGGTGAGCCCGTACCCATGGCGCCACCGCCACCGCCACCGCCGCCACCACCTCCGCCGCCGCCACCTCCGTCACCCCCGAAGGTGCTGCGCGTCGGACGCGGCTCGCTCCGGGGCCGTATCCGAATCGCCGCGAACTTCGACGACCCGCCCGCCACCATCGCCGAAGCCTTCGGGGTGCGCTGATGAGACTTCTCCTGGACACCCGGGTCGTCATGTGGTGGCTGGACGACTCGCGGGAACTGTCCCCGCAGGTCAAGGAGCTGCTGGACACCGAGCCGGGTGTGTACGTCAGTGCCGTATCGGCGTGGGAGATCACGATCAGGCAGTACCTCGGGACGTGCGAAGGCCCGGGCGAACTGGCCGAGCAGGTGCGTGACGTCCCGTTCGCGACGGTGCCGGTCACCGCTGCGCACGGGGTGCGGGCCGGACGGCTGCCGATGGTGCACACCGACCCCTTCGACCGGATGCTGATCGCACAGGCGCAGGCCGAAGGGATGGTGCTGGTCACCCGGAACGAGTGGATCCCGCAGTACGACGTACAGGTCATACCGGTCTGACCCGCGGTCAGGCGCTCCCCGACCTCCCGCTTGCGGAGCGGGCGGAGCGTATTCCGCTACGAAGACTCCGCGAAGGGGTGCGAGGCGTGCGGGCTGTACGGCGGTACCTTCGGGCCAGGTGTGTTCTCGAAGGCGGGCAAGGGGTCGGCTGTGCTGTACATCGCGTTTCTGCGTGGCCTGAACGTTCCCGGTAGTAGCGGTTCTACCCGGCTTTGGCGGGGGTTCGGCGGCGGTAGTAAGCGATCGCAAGAGCGATGGTGATGGGTCCCCATGCGGCGATGGGGGTGACGCACACCGTCGCAAGCTTCTGCCAGGCGTCGTTGGTGTATTCGACGGTGTCAATGATGCCGTACAGAGCGAGTCTGTGACCGTTGCCGATCGGAAGGGTGGTGAACAGAAGGCTGAGGATGAGGCCGCCGAGGACGGCGGGGACGATGGCCGCCATCGGCCGGACGCGTCTGCCGCCGATGATGGGGATCCAGGCGGGCGCCACCTCCCCCCAACCCCGGACCAGCCCGATGGTCAAGATCGCAATCACTTCCGAGAGCACGCTCAGTCCGAGGACGTACGGGATGCTCACCCAATAGGTCGGCATGCTGGCCTCCTGAACCTGCCCCATATCGAAGTGCAGGGCGAAGGGCAGACGCCACAGGCACGACGGCAGCAGAAGCAGCGGAAGCGCGTAGGCCAGGCGCATCGCCCAGCGGGGCACCGGCCGCTCGGTGTCAGTGACGGACGGGGGCTTGTGGAGAATCTTCAGCGCCATGGCTCCGATCGTCCTGGAGCAGGCAGATTGTGAAGTCATCCACTCGGGCCGAACCTCTACCCCGTGCGGAGGAGACTGAACCGGGCCGTATCCTCCGCACGGGGTAGGCATTCAGTTCCGGCCAAGGAAGGTTCCCCTGACTTCAACTCAGTTTTCCAGCAATCGGCTTCAGGCATCACATCCATACCCGAACATCGACAAGCAGCAGCTCAGGACACGAAATCTCACTGGAGTATTAGAGGTTGTCTCACGTGGCAAGTTCCGCGAGCTTCTTGAGTAGCTCAGGGCCGTGGCCAGGCTCCGGCTCTGCCGGTCGTTGCGGTCCACGTACGGGATCTTGAGGCCATGAGTAGCCCATGGCAGGCTCATGCCGCATGATCGATGAATTCGCGAGGGACAACCTGCACGGGAGACTGCGGCGGGACCGCAAGGCGCTGCTCTGGAAACTCGACGGCTTGTCCGAATACGACGCCCGCCGGCCTTTGACAGTGACCGGGACCAACCTCCTCGGCCTGGTCAAACACGTGGCCAGCGTCGAGGCCAGGTACTTTGGCGAGGTCTTCGACAGGCCGTCCCCGGAACCGCTGCCCCGCTGGCAGGACCACGACGGCAGCGATCTGTGGGCAGCTGAGGACGAGGCGCGCGAGCAGATCATCGAGTCCTACCGGCGCACGTGGGAACACTCAGACGCGACGATCGGCGAGCTTGCCCTCGATGCCCCCGGCCACGTGCCGTGGTGGCCAGAGCCTTATCCCAACACGAACCTGTTCGCCATCCTGGTCCACGTCCTCGGCGAGACCAACCGGCATGCCGGGCACGCCGACATCCTGCGCGAAGGCGTCGACGGCCGAACCGGGATGCGCCCCGAACACGAGAGGCAGATTGATGAGGACGCCCGCACCGCCTACTGCGCGAAGATCGAGCAGGCCGCCAGATCGGCCGCATGAGTCAAGGCATAGAAGGCTGTCCCACGCGCCTTGATGTTCGAGCGGCATGATGTCGGCCGTGAGTGCTGATCTGTCGAAGCGTCTGGTTCCTGATGAACTCTGGGTCGCCCCGTTACTGCCGTCGTTCGCGGCTCGACCGCAAGGTGGCGGGACCGCTCCGCGTGACGAGCGGGCCGTGTTCACCGCAGTGGTGTACGTGCTGACCAGCGGCTGTGCCTGCCGGCATCTGCCGCCAACGTTCGGCACGTCCTCGGCCACCGCGCATCGCCGCGTCACGGCATGGACCGAGGTCGGCCTGTGGCGTCGGCTGTATCGGGCGGTGCCGGACGAACTCGGGGTCCGGGGCAAGGTGGACTGGACCTCGGCGATCGTCGACGCGGCCTCCGTTCGCGCCAAAAGAGGGGATCGCTGACGGGGCCGAACCCGGTCGATCGCGGCAAGAAGGGCACCAAGCTGCACATGCTGTCCGATGCCCAGGGCATCCCGCTCACCGTCGCCGTGTCAGGTGCGAACATGCACGACAGTCTCATCCTCAAGCCGCTCATCCTCGGCATCCACGCCGTCCGATCCCGCCGGGGACCACGGCGGCGCCGGCCCGTCAAACTCCGTGCGGACAAGGCGTACTTCTCCGCCGAACACCTCAGCTGGCTGCGCGAGCGTGGGCTGGTCGCGCGCATCGCGCGGCCAGGCATCGAGTCCGACGAACGCCTTGGTCGGCACCGTTGGAAGATCGAGCGGTCGATCGCTTGGCTCTTCGGCTACCGCCGCCTGACCATCCGGTACGAACGAAAAGGCTCCTCGCCTTCCTCGGCCTGGCCGCTGCCCTGACCTGCTACAAGAAGCTCGCGAAACTTGCCACGTGAGACGCCCTATTAGTCCAAGGCGACGTTCCCTCTGAAGTTAAACCCTTTACAGGCGAGCGGACGCTGAAGAACATCCGGCGAAATGCCAAACAAGCAGCGAAATGCAGCCAAGAAAGTACGGGACCGAAGGTGGTCCGAGAATGTCTGTGGTCACCTTTCCGGGTTCCGTAGCACTCGACCCCTGACCCCTGCGCGGATTTGAGCCCTGTGGTGGCATTCTGCATGAAACCTTCCTCGACTTAAAAGGAGGTGCATCGAATTTAGTTGATTCCATAACTCCATAGGCTGACACTCCACAGGTCTCCATGCGCAACTGAACGTCCACGCTTTTCATGATTGTTGTTCACGGTGATCGAAACGTTTGTGGCGCCTGCTCGGTACTCAATAAAATCATCTTGCTCCGTGACTGTGAGCGGTGGGGAGTCCTTGAAATGTGAAAGCGCACCCTGCAGCTCACGCCAAGTGGCGTACTGCGGGAAGTTAACCCCCGTGGATTTCTGCCATTCTTCCGCCATCTCGTATCCCGAGGCCAGTCTATGCAGTCTGATCGATGCACCAGACATGACCCACTCCGTTCCGGGGTTGAAAGAGAACTCAACGAACCCGTAGTCCCGACGCATCGAGAGGCCCGACCTGCTGACTTCATCGATGAAGTCGCAGTTGATCGCCTGGTCCACCTCGCCAAGGGTGGAGCCGATTCCGAGTCCGTGGAGACGCCCTGACCTGATGAGAAGAGTGAGAAATTTGATTGCGTTCACGGCCAATTCTCCAGCTTGTCGATGAGTGCTTGCATTTCGGGTGAGCGATTTTCTATGTTGCCCCAGTTGTGCTCATCCATATGCTGCTTGGCCGACTTGGTCTTCGCCAGCAGCCGTGCACGGAGCTTCGGGTCTTCGTTGATTGCGTCCACGGCCTGCCGGACGCTTTTGTCTGATGCCCACCCGGTCTTGAGCCTGATGGGCTTCCCGACTATGCTCCCTTTATCGTCCACATAGACGTGTACCTCGTACTCAGGCCCCTTTTTTGGTGTGAGGGGATCTGGCCGAGCAGGTGCGTGACGTCCCGTTCGCGACTGTGCCTGTCACCGCTGCGCACGGGGTGCGGGCCGGCAGGCTGCCGATGGTGCACACCGACCCCTTCGACCGGATGCTGATCGCACAGGCGCAGGCCGAAGGGATGGTGCTGGTCACCCGGAACGAGTGGATCCCGCAGTACGACGTACCGGTCATGCCGGTCTGACCCGCGGTCAGGCGCTACCCGACCTCCCGCTTGCGGAACGGATGGAGCGTCTTCCGCTACGAAGACTCCACGAAGGAGTGTGAGGCGTGCGGGCTGTACGGCGGTACCTTCGGGCCAGGTGTGTTTCCGAAGGCGGGCAAGGGGTCGGGTGTGCTGTACATCGCGTTTCTGCGTGGCCTGAACGTTCCCGGCCGTTCGGTGAAGATGGAGGATCTGCGCGAGCTGTTCACCGAGATGGGCTTCGCGTCCGTCCGTAGCTACATCCAGACCGGGAACGTCTTCTTCGAATCGGAGGAGGAAGACCGGGAGGTGCTGGGCGCGACCATTCGCCGGGGCCTGGGCGAGGCCCTCGGGTTCGAGGTGGCCGTCTGTCTGCGTACGGTTCCCGAGCTGGAGGCGCTGGTCGCGCTCGACCCGTTCAAGGACGTCACGGTCACCGAGGACATGCGCTGTTGTGTCGTGTTCACGACCGAGCGCATCGACCCGGGGCTGGAACTGCCGCTGATGTCGCCCAAGAAGGACATCGAGATCGTCAGCACCCAGCCGTACGAGGCGTTCGTCGTCTGGCATCTGACCGGCGGCAGGGCGCCAGCCGCCAAGGGCTTCCAGGAACGGGTTCTCGGCAAGGACGCGACGGTCCGGTTCTTCCATACCGTCGGGAAGATCCTCGCCGCGGCGAAGAAGGGCTGACGCCGGACTCAGCCGGCGCGTGGTGCCCCGCCCACGAACGCGGCCAGGCGCTGCATGCCGGGAGCACAGGCGCGGTGCAGTTCCTCGGTCTGCTGGGGGGAGAGCGTGGCGGAGGCTCCGGTACGGCCCGTGTCCACCCGGTCCGCGACCCGGGTCGCCCAGGCCGCCGGTTCCGGGATGCCGGCGAACCGGCCGAAGCGGGTGAGTTCCGGGACCGGGTCGGCCACGATCCGGTCGTAGGAGATGTGGAGCAGCCGGTCCCCAGGGATGCCGGCGAGGTGTTTGACCGCGCCGGTGCTGTACGACCACATCGTCCCGAACCGCTCCAGCGGGAGCTCGGCGGTCGCGAGCGCCGAGGCGTCCAGGGTGTCCGGCGCGAACGCGCGCAGGTCGTCGGGGAGTTGCCGGGGGTGATCCGGGTCGTGGACCGCGTACGGGTCCACCCCCAGGATCTTGCGCATCTCCCTGATCTTCACCGCCAGGCGGAAGATGGGGTGGCGGCTCATCGACACCGCGCAGTCGGGGCCGTGCCGGTACATGTGGACGAAGCGGGCCTCGGGGAAGTAGGTGAGGAGATCGGGCAGGAAGCGCTGTGCGGCACCCGAGCGCTCGATCACGACCTCGCGGCCGGCGAGCGAGGCCCACCAGGTGAAGAGGCGGAGGTACTGGCGGGGGAGCGGGGCCACCGGCCAGCCGGTCACCTCGTCCCGGATGCGGTCCAGCAGCGCGTCCGGGTCGTCGGTGAGCGGGGGCAGTGTCATCACCGACAGAGCGGGCACGTCTCCGGCGGCATAGCGGCCCGAGCCGAGCGGGTAACGGTACTCGGGGACCGTCACACCCTTGCGCATCAGTGTGTTCGGCTTCAGACGAGGTGCGCTGAGCAGATTCCAGAACGCCGGGCCGTCGAGCTCCCCGGCCGAGAAACCCCAGGGGTCCAGACAGGCGAAGAACTCGCTGAGGCTGAGGACCCCGCGGTGTTCGTTCACGAGGTCCGAGAGCATGGTGGAGCCGCAACGGCCGGTGCCCAGGACGATGGTGAGTGGCGCCACCTTCGTGATCCTTCCGTCGGCGGAGACTGTTACGCGCGCAAGGAGATCGTGATTCCACTTCCTCTCCCCGGTCTCTTCGCCGGCTCTATCGAGGAAGTTCCCCTGAACCCGTGACGGTTGACCGAATTGGGCGTTGACTGGCCCTCGCGCCGTCCTTAGTGTTCCAGGCGATTCGCCATGGGCGTGCATTCGGCCAATGAGTAATTGGCCGGAATCGCCGAGATCGGCCGGTGAGGCGCAACGAACTCTTCGGCGGTGTGATCCAGCCATTCGACGGTGACCGCAGGCCACAGGGGCCGACCCGAGGGAAGGAGTCCGATGGTGAATCAGACGTCACAGTCCAGCGAATCCAGCGAATCCAGCGTTTCCAACCAGTCCGGTGAGTCCATAGCGTGTTCCAAGGACGATGACGGTGTACTGCTCGCGGAATTCACGGGAGCGCATGAGCAGAACCCCTTCAGCCGGGCCCGGATGCGGGAACTCACCGCGCTGATGCGTGACGTCGACGCGGATGACAAGGTGCGGTGCGTCCTGCTGTACGGCGGGCCGGGGCGCTCCTTCGGCGTCGGCGGCGACTTCAACGAGGTCTCCATGTTCACCGGCGGCGACGAGGTGAACGGCTGGATCGACGACATCACCGACCTGTACGCGACGATCGCGGGGATCTCCAAGCCGGTCGTCGCCGCGATCGACGGCTACGCCATCGGGGTCGGCCTCCAGATCGCCCTGTGCTGCGACTACCGGGTGGGCAGCGAGAACGCCCGGCTCGTGATGCCGGAGCTGAAGGTGGGCATCGCCTGCAACTTCGGCGGATTCATGCTGCGGTACACCGTCGGCACCACCGTCATGCAGCGCATGCTCTACACCTGCGAGGAGTGGCCCGCCCAGCGGGCCCTCGCCGACGGCCTGCTCCACGAGGTGCGGCCGGTGGAGAACACGCTGGGCCGCGCGCTGGAACTGTCGCGCACCCTGGCGCGCTACACCCCGGAGGCGGTGCAGGGCACCCGGCCGCGGGTCAACGCACCGTTCGTGGAGGGGCTGGAGCGGCTCCGCGCCGAGGCCAAGGACTCGCACCGCAAGGCGTTCGCCGCGGGCGAGGCGCAGGTACGGATGCGCCGCATCATCGGACAGAGCTGACCGGGTGGTCCGGGGGCCGGATGCCCCGGCCCCCGGACCAGTGCCTCAGCGCGTCACCGTACGGCGGAAGTCGTCGAAGCGGGTCTCCACCCGCCAGCCCAGCCGCTGGTAGAGGGCGAGCGCGGGAGCGTTGGCGGTGTCCACGGTCAGGACCATCGCCGTACGGCCCCGGCTCCGTGACGCGTGCATCACCGACAGCAGCAGCAGACTTCCCAGGCCCCGCTGCCGGGCATGCGGCGCGACACCGATCTGCCGTACGTACGCCGCGTCGCGGCTTTCCAGCATGCGGTCGGTGATGTTGGCGAAGCCGACGGCCGTGCCGTCCACCTCCAGGAGCGCGCACTGCGCCGGAGCGACGCCCGGGTCAGTGCGCCACCACTCCAGCCAGGTGTCGAACCCGTCCTCGCTCTTGCCCGCCTCCTCGGCGGCGTACGCCGTGTTCTTCACCGCGTGGAAGGTGCGGAAGTCCCGCTCGCCGTCGAGGTGGCGGACCACCGCACCCGGCACGTCGGGTGGCTGCGGGAGCGCGTCGTCCAGCGTGACCGCCATGCGGTAGTACGGGTGCGGGGAGCCGTAACCGCGGCTGTGCAGTGCGGCGCGGGCGGCCTGCTCGCCCTCCGAGACGAAGCAGGACAGCTCCCCCTCGCCCCCGGCCGGCTGTTCGCCGCAGCGGCGCTCGGCGAACTCAAGGAGTCTCGCCCCGTCGTCGGCGGTGGCGTCAGGGCCGAGCACCAGCTCCACCGTCCACCCCGCGATCCCCGACGCGCTGCTCAGCCACACCGCGCCCACGGGCCTGCCGTCGGCGCCAGGCAACAGCCGGGCGTCCCTCCGGGCGTCCAGACCCGGGGCGGTCAGCCGGCCGGTGATCCAGGCCCGTGTCGTCTCCTCCCGGCCCAGCGCGGCGAGGTCACGCTCGCGGGCGAGCCGCCAGACCGTCTCCGTGTGGGCGTCCGGATCGAGGGGGACCAGGCCGGGCGCACCGCGGTCCCCGGGGGCGGGAGCCGTCATCGGGCCGCGCCCGCGCCGCCCTCGTCCTGCCGTGGGCCCTTGTCCCGCCGGGGGAGCGAGTAGACGTAACTGACCGCCCGGCGCTCGTCCTCGGTGCGGTTGGGGGCCGAGGTGTGCGCGGTGAAACCGCCGAACAGCACCGCGGAACCGGCACGCCGGGGGAGTGTGACCGGGGTCAGTTCCGGCCAGAGCTTTTTGATGTCGAGCGTGGGTTCACGCGGCGAGGCGAAGAGGTCGTCCTGGTTGATGCCGTCCGGCTTGTACGCGATCCGCTCGCGGTGCGAGCCGGGCAGGAACTGGAGGCAGCCGTTGTCCTCGCGGGCGTCGTCCACCGCGATCCAGATGGTGTAGACGTCCTCGTACTTCTCGTAGAACTCCTCCTTGAGGAAGAGGGCGTCCTGGTGCCAGGGCTTCTCCGAGCCGACCTCGGAGGGCTTCGCCCACAGGAAGGTGTTGTAGAAGTCGCCCGCGACACCGTGCAGCGGGCGGACCAGACCCTCGTTGAGGTTGATCAGCTCCGGGACGGCGGCCAGTTCGGGCGAGTGCTCGTGGGCCATGCCCACGACGCGTACCTTGCCCGGGATGCACTCCTTGCCGGCGGCGCGCGCGGCCCATCCGCCGCCCTCGCCGTCCGACTCCAGCTGCCATCCGAAGGTGCTGTAGCGCATGTCCTCGGTCCGCCGGATGAGATCCGAGCAGCCGCGGCGCATCAGATCGAGGGCTGGTTCGGGCACCAGGTCGTCGAGCTGGATGACACCGCGCTCCTCCAGTTCGCCGGAGAGGTCTGCGATCGACTGGCGCAGGGGCATCGGCTCCACCTTTCTGTACGCGCAAGGGCGTGCGGCGTCAAGAACTCTGTGTGTGACTCGACTATGTGCAAGCCCCCGGCGCACCGGCAACGGAACGGCCGCGGACGCTTCGGGGCAGGGCCCAAATGGCATAGGGCGTACGGGGCTTCGTCGCCCCTAGAGTGGGTGGACTGCTGACCGGGAGCTGGAGGATTCGCATGGCGGGAGCGGGGTCCGTGTCGGCCGTGATCGTGGACTGGGGCGGCGTACTGACGCAGTCGTTCAACGAGGCGATCGAGGTGTGGGCCGCCGCCGAGGACGTCGCCGCCGCGGAGTTCGACGCGGTACTGGGTCGGTTGCTGGGGCCCGACGCGGTGCCGGACGGCGGACCCAACCCCTTCCACCGGGTCGAGCGGGGCGAGCTGTCCGTGGCGGACTTCGAGTCCGTGCTGGCCGCGCTCCTGCGGCGCACCGACGGGACGCCGGTACCGGCGGGGGGCCTGGTGCAGCGCATGTTCGCGCCCTTCGCCATGGACCCGGTCATGACCGGGCTGCTGCGCCGGGTGCGCGCTGCCGGGGTCCCCGTGGCGCTGCTTTCCAACTCCTGGGGCCACCGCTACGACCGCGAGGGCTGGGACGGGCTGTTCGACGCGGTGGTGATCTCCTGCGAGGTGGGGATGCGCAAGCCGGAGCCGGAGATCTTCCGGCACACAGCCCGCCTGCTGGGCCGCGGCCCCGAGGAGTGCGTGTTCGTGGACGACCTGGGCCGTAACGTGCGCGCCGCCTCGGCCCTGGGCATGGCCACCGTCCACCACCGCACGGCGGCGGAGACCACGGCCGCCCTCACCTCCCTGCTGAGCGCTCTCCGCGACGACCCGGTCCCTAGGTCCTGTCTGGAGTTCCCCCGCGGCGTCGCGGCGTCCGGCACCGCCGCCTCCGGCGTTGTCGTCAGTCGCGAGGGCTCCGCCATCGCTCCCTCCTCCGCCTTGGATTCGACGGCACCGGACGCCGCTCCTTCTCCCGCGCTGGAACTCCAGACAGGACCTAGCGGGCGGGCGAGGTCACCGAGGCGCTGACGGAGTTGCTGCGCTCCTCGGCGCAGGCGGCGGTCCGGGAAGGGGTTTCCGGGGGCGCGACGGGTGCGCCGATGGGGGAAGCGGCCGGGACGCCGGCCGACTGCGCCGCCGCGATCTGCCGCATACGGCCGACCAGTTCGTCGAGCCGGCTCTCGGCCGGCCCCGTACAGTCCAGCAGCCTGCGGGCGGCGGCGGACAGCGACGTACCGCGTGCGGTGCTGTAGACCAGCGGCAGCCCGCAGCCCTTCTCCAGCCGGTGGATGCGCCGGGTCAGCGCGGGCTGGGTGACCAGGAGGGTGGCGGCTGCCCGGTTCAGGCTGCCGATCCGGTCGATGACCCGGAGCAGATGCAGGTGCTCCGCCTCGAAGGGGTTGTCCGAGTCCGGTCCGGTCCAGTGGAGTTCGGACAGCAGGACGGGCAGCGGCCCGCGGGCCCCCGGCGAGGACGCGCCGGCCTCGGGTCTGGCCCGTAACGGACGCCCCGGCCCCTCGGCGAGCGGGGGGAAGGAGGCGGAGGCGGCGTACACGGGATTGCGCTTCGCCGCGCGCTGCGCGTAGCCGTACCGCAGCCAGGCGCACAGCTCGTGGGCGAGGGGCAGCGGGACGACGAGCGGGTCCACCGCCATCGTCAGCCGCCGGACCAGCCGCTGGCGCAACGGGCGCAGCACCAGGCTCGGTTCGTGCTCCGGCTCCGGGGAGAGGGGGGAGACGAGCGCGACGCCGTAGCCGCGGCCGACCAGCTCCAGGGCCGCGTTCTGGGAGCGGACGGTGAAGCTGACGCGGGGAGCGGGGGACAGGAGGGAGAAGGCCCACCCCTGGTCGTCGCACGCGTCGCCGCCCACCGTGGCCACCCACTCGGCGTCGGCCAGGTCGTGCAGATCGAGCGTCTCCTGCCGGGCGAGCGGATGGTCCCGGGGCAGCGCCACCCACTGGGGCTCGTCCACGACGTTGCGCACCAGCGCCTCGCTGCGCCGCAGCCCCGGCCTGCGGGTGGTCTCCCAGCCGCAGGCGGCGTCGACCGCGTACCGCTCGAACCGCTGCCAGACATCACGGCTGTCACCCGGAACGACGTCGAACACGGCTTCGGGGAAACGGTCCGCCAGGTCACGGGCCATGCCGTACGCCCGTTCCGTGCCCACCGCGAACTGCACGACCGGCAGCCGCTCCCGCGAATCGGTGCGGTGGTGCGAGGTGGCCATCGCGAAGTCGATCGCGCCCACCAGCCGCCGTCCCGCGTTCAGCAGGGCGTGCCCGGCCTCGGTGAGCTCGGTCCCGGTGGAACTGCGCGACACGAGCGGAGTGCGCAGCCGCCGCTCCAGCTTGATCAGGCGGCGGCTCGCCGACGACTGCGTCATCCGGCCGCCCCGCTCCACCGCGTGCAGGCTCCCGTGGTCGGAGACCGCTTGCAGCAAGGCCACATCCGAACGCCGAAGATCGAACATCCAGCACCCCTCCACCGTCGGACCGCGAACTCCAGCCGTCGCGGCAGGAGGGGCGGTACGGGCCTCGTGTGACGTACGTCTCGCCACCGTAAGGCCGTTCGAGTGCTCGCAGGGCCGCCGTCAGGTAGTTGGCCGGATCGGGCGGGTGACCTGTCCGGAGCTGATCGGACCTTCCGCCTCCGGCTGCCCGGCCGTACGAGGGAAGGCCAGGGCCGCGGCGATGCCGGCGGCGGCCAGGACGGTGGCCCCCACGAAGACAGCCGTGTACGAGGAGACGGCCGGATACCCACCGGTGCTCGTCGTCACGGCCAGCACCATGAAACTGACCTGCACCCCGAACGAGCCCCCGAGGTTGCGGAGCACGCTGTTGATGCCGACAGTCACCCCCGTCGAACCACTCGGTGAGGCCAGCGTCAGCAGCTCGGCCATGGCGCCGCCCAGCAGCCCGGTGCCCAGCCCGGTCAGTGCCGTGCCCAGCGCCAGGCCGGCGGCCGTGCCCGTCATGAGGCCGAACACGGCGGGGGAGGCGGCGAACAGCACGGTGCTCGTGATCATCACCGCCCGCGCCGTCATCCGGCCGGACTGCCGGAGCCAGCCCGAAAGCAGCCCGCCGGTCACGGCGGCGACCTGCATCGGCAGCATCACCAGCACGGTGAGCGCGCCGTCGGCGGACAGCCCGTAGCCCGTGGAGCGGGGGGCGTCGGCGAGAACCGGGGCCAGGATGCCGGTCTGAAACATCACCAGACCGGTCAGCAGACTCACCACGTTGAGGGTCCAGATCGGCCGCCGCCCGAGCAGCCGGGTGTCGATCGCGGGCTGCGCGGAGCGCCTCTCCACCTGGACGAGCAGCACACAGCCCGCCGCCCCGGCCAGCAGCAGCAGCGCCCCGGTGGCCGAGCCGATCCCCTCCCTGCCGTACTGGCTGAGGGCCAGCAGCAGACAGGCACTCACCGCGCTGAGCAGCAGGAGACCGGGAATGTCCACCCGGGTCCCGGCCCTGCGCGGGGTCTCGGGCAGCACCGCGAGGCCCGCCAGCAGCAGGACGACCGCCAGCACGCCCGCCGTGACGAACAGCCCCCGGAAGGCGGCGGCCCCGTCACCGAAGACACCGACCAGCAGGATGCCGATGCCGCCGCCCGTCCCGAAGGCCGCGGACAGCACCCCGGAGGGCCCCGCCAGCGACCGCCCCGGGAACCCCTCCCGCAGGAGGCCGATGGCGAGCGGGAAGAGCCCGGCCGCGACGCCCTGCACCAGCCGGGCGACGAGCAGGACGGTGAACGACTGGGCGGCGGCGGCCACGACGGCCGCCACCGCCACGACGGCGAGCACGGCGACGAGCACCACCCGGCGGCCGTAGAGGTCGCCCAGGCGCCCCACCACCGGGGTGGCGACACAGCCGACCAGCAGATGGCCGGAGACGATCCACGCCGCGTCGGTGCCGGAGACCCCGAAGGCGTGCTGGATCTGCGGCAGCAGGGTGGCGACACCGAGCTGGAGCAGGGAGAAGAGCCCGCAGGCCCCCGCGAGCACGCCCAGGGCCGCACGCCGGGTGCCGGCCGGCGTGCGGCCCGGAGCCTTCCTCACCGCAGTTCGCCGGCCACTGGTTCCGCGGACGTCACCTCGGCGGACTCGAAGCGGTGGCAGTAGTGGCCCATGCGGGAGACGGGGTAACTGGTGCCGATCGCCGCCATGGTGAACGCCTTGAGGTCACCGGCCACCGGCTTGTAGCGCCCGTTCGCGCCGAAGCTCCGGTCGCCGTAGCCGACCCGCACCCGGCGCGGCTCCAGGGCCCCGCCGGTGAAGTAGCCCGGCCAGTCGTGGGCGTACTCCGCGGACTTGCCCTCGTCCGGGGAGTAGTCCGGCCGGAGCATGATGTCCCGCTGGAACCGCAGCACGTCGTCCAGCCTGGCGTCCTGGTCCGGGTTCAGGCCCAGCGTGCCCAGGTACTCCCGCAGCTCGGCGTGGAAGCGGTCGAAGTCCCTGGCGACGCGGAGCCAGCCCCAGTTGTCGATCGTCCAGCCCCGGCGCTTGCCGTACGGGGCCAGGTCGGCGGCCATGTCGGGCTGGCTGGCGACCAGGTTGGCCAGCGGCAGCGTGGGGACGTCGATGTAGTCGTGGTAGAGGCTGCGCATCCGCAGGTACAGGGCGCCCAGCACGCTCTCGGGGCGGCTGCTGAAGTACTTCTGCAGCCCCTCGTAGAAGCGGGTGTAACCGATCTCGTGCTCCTGCCGCAGGAAGATCGACAGGTAGCGGGTGTAGCAGCCGTTGTGCAGGAACTGCACGGACTGGATGAAACTGAAGCACTCGACCCAGTCGGCGCGCGGCATGGCGTTGGTCTCCATGACCATCTGCATGGTCTCCGCCTCGTCGTCGGGTGTGCCCTCGCGCTCCACGTACATCCGCTTCGGGACCGTGCGCAGCCCGTACTTGGCGATCTTCTCCGGGGTGTTCAGCGGCGCGTTGGGGAGGATGGCCAGCTCGTAGACCCTCAGGTCCTCGTGGTTGCCCGCCTCCAGCAGCGAGCCGATGCCGTCGCGGAACGAGCGCGCGGTCTCCAGGGGCAGCCCCAGGATCAGCTCGGTGTAGGTGTGGATGTTCTCCCCGGCGTACCGCTGCTGGAGCTTGCGGTAGTTGTCCAGACCGATGTTCTTGCGGTCGATGGCCTCCAGGACGTCCATGTCTGTGCTCTGCATCGACAGGGTGGTGCCCATCAGCAGGTCGGCGTCGTGCCAGGTCTTGCTGATGTCGAAGACCCGGTCGTTGGAGTTCTTGGCGAAGTTGACCCGGACCTGCCTCGGGGCCCCCAGTTCGGCCCGTGCCTCCGCCAGCGCGTGCGCGATCTCCAGGTCGCGCGGCATGATGCCGAAGTTGGCGTCACAGATGAACAGGTCCTCCACGTCATGGCGGGCGAACCAGTCGATCTCGTCCTGCAGGCGTTCGTCCTCGAACTTGCGCAGGGTGCTCATCGTCGCCGAGCCCCAGTCGCAGAACGAGCAGGAGTACGGGCAGCCGCGGTTGGTCTCCCACAGGGCGTAGAAGCGCAGCCCCCGCTTCCGGCAGGTGGCCACGGCCCCGTCCATCACGCCCAGCAGGTAGGGACTCGGCGTGTCGATCAGACGCGGCAGCCGTACGGCCTTCGGCCCGGCGACCGCCGCCCCTTCCCGGCGAACCGTCACGCCGGGCACCGTCGTGTAGTCCGGACTCGCGGTCAGGCGCTCCGCGAGCAGCCCCCGGAACGCCACCTCTCCCTCGCCGTGCGCCAGGACGTCCACGTACGGATGCCGTTCGAAGAAGTCCCCCGGCCGGTCGGGGACGTGCGGCCCGCCGGCCACCACCAGCACGTTCGGGTAGCGCTCCTTGACCAGCTTCGCCACCTTCATCTGGCGGCGGAAGTTCCACACGTAGCAGGACAGGGCCAGGACGTCGGGCTCGACGATGCCGTCCGCCATCTCCCGGACCGGAGCGACCAGGAAGACGGGCTCCTGGAAGTCGTAGGCGGAGGCGATGTTCTCGTCCTGCTCCGCGTAGGTGCGCAGCAGTCCGGCCACCAGGGGCAGGAAGGGGAACGCGTTGAGGCCGACGAAGTACACCTTGCGGCCGCGGCGGGGGAGTTCGGCGGACATGCTGGTCACGGCTCCTCGTGGTCGGACGGTTCTCTCGGTGGGCACCGGTTCTGCTACTTCGTGCTGGGTACGGGTTCCGGTTCCCAGGGACGCGACCAGTCCGCGCCTCCGCGGATGGCACGCAGCATCTCGTCGAACGCGCTGTCGTCGGAGTAGTAGAAGACCGACGGGTCGGCGCCGGAGGTGACACCGGGTGAGGAGCGGGCGCTCGCCCCCGCCAGCAGGTCGGCGAGCCGGTGGTAGAAGGTCTCCAGCGGCAGCCGGGTGGGGAACAGGGCGTGGTAGCAGTCGAACAGCTCCGGGTCGTCGCTGATCAGCTGAGACCGGCTCTCGTCGTACAGGTCCGTGCCGGGCAGCGGGGTCAGTACCGAGAAGCTCGGCATGTCGACCTGGAGCTCCTGCACGGTGTGGTTGAGCCGGGCGAAGTCCTCGTCCAGCCAGTTGGGCTGCACGATGAAGTTGGCCCGGACCTTCACCCCGTTGGCGTGGAAGAGGTCCAGGGCCCGCCGGGTCTGGCCCGGATCGGTTCCCTTGCGGTAACCCGACAGCTCGTCGTCGGTCATCGACTCCGCGCCGACCAGTACCGAGTCCAGCCCGACCTCGGCCCAGCGGGCGATCACGTCGGGCCTGCGCAGTGCCGTGTCGGTCCGTATGTACATGTGGAAGCGCTTGCGGAATCCGGCCTTGTCGATGGCGTCGGCGAGCTCCAGCATCCGTCCGGGCTGGATGAACGCCTCGTCGTCCACCACGTAAAGATTGCTGCCCTCGATGTCCGCCATCTCCGCGAGCACCCGGTCGATGTCCTTGACCAGGTAGCGCCGGTCCGTCATCCGCCACAGCGAACAGAACTTGCAGGTGTACGGACAGCCGGCGGTGAACCGGATCAGCGACACCGGGCGGTACACCGAGTGGAAGTAGTCACCGCGGTGGTGGGAGAGCAGCGAACGGTCGGGCATCGGCAGGTCGTTGAGCGCCGCCGGCTTGGGGCGCCGGTCGCGCTCCAGGCCGGTGCGGGAGTCGTACGGGGCGAGGCCCTGCACGGGAGAGGGGGAGCGGCCGGCCTCCAGCTCGCAGGCCAGGTGGCTGAGAGCGGCGCCGCCCTCACCGGCGACGATCCAGTCGGCCGAGAAGCCGTTCAGCCACTCCGCCGACACCGTCGGATGGTGGCCGCCGAGCACGATCGGCACGTCGGGCCAGAGCCGCCGCGCCTCCCGGCTCACCTCCCGCGAGACGTGCACGCTGGTCGTGTACGGGATGGCCACACCGATCAGGTCGGGGGGCTCGTGCGTCTGCGCGTACGTCTCCAGCGGCGGGTCCAGCCGGAGATCGTGGATGGTCACGTCGTGGTCGCCGCGCAGCGCGCCGCCGAGATACTCCAGCGGCAGCGGCTCGCAGCAGCTCAGCCGGTCACTGAGGAGGGCCCGTTCGTTACGAGGCCACACCAGCAAGACCCTCATCGAGTCCCTCCCTTTCGTTGGTCCCGTTCCCCGTGCCGGTGCCCCGGGCCGACGGCCCGTCCTGGCAGAAGACGGAGGTCGCGATGGCGTGCAGCCGCTCCGACTGGACGCGGGGGTCGTCGCCGCCCAGGGCGGTGGCGAACATCCGGCTCATGGCGGTGCCCTCGTGGATGCCGCGCTTCGGCCGCCAGGCCACCTCGGCGGGCAGGACCTCGGCCGCGGCACTGCGCAGCACCCACTTCGCCGTGCCTTCGCGGACCTTGAGCCGGCCCCGGATGCCCAGGGCCGCCGTCATCACCTCACGCGTCCAGTACGGGTAGCGGACGACGATGTCGCGGGCGTCGGCGAAGGCCGGGCCGAACTCGTTGCTCCGGGCGGTCGCGGCGGTCTGCGCGACCACCGCCCGCTCGATGTCCTCCTCGCCGCCGGTGCCTCCGAGCCCGGCGAACAGCAGGTCGGCCCCGTAGCCGGAGAGCAGGACCTGACGCCGCTCGGCGGCCATGGCGGTGAGCTGGAAGCAGGCCGGTGCGGCGATCTGGAGCGTCAGCAGGTCCCAGGTCTCCAGTGAGCGGATCATGTCCGGCAGCAGCTCCGTGAGCTGCTCGGGGCCGAACATCAGCTCGTGGTGCTTGCTGCCCAGGCGGTCCGCGAACCACGCGGCCTGCTCGAACTCGTCGCCGAACGGCGTTCCCACGGTGTACGTGTGCAGCTCCGCGCCGGAGCTCTCCCGGGCGGCCAGCGCCGCGACCGTCGAGGAGTCCACACCGCCGCTCAGCATGACCCCCAGTTCGTCGGACCCGGCGGCCAGTCGGGCCACCGAGGACCGCAGCGCCTCGCGGACGGCGGCCACCGCCTCCTGGGGACCGGTCGTCACCGGCCTGTCCGGCAGCCCGCGCACCTGACGGGTGGCGACCGGCTCGGTTCCGTACGCCTCCACGGCCAGCGTCACCGCGGTGTTCGCCGGGACCGCCGTCACGCCCGCGAAGCGCCCGCCCGGCAGCAGCGACTGTGCCGCGCCGCCGAGCACCGGGGGCCCGGCCAGCAGTGGCAGCACCGCGCCGGCCGAGGTGGCGACCAGCAGGGTGTCGTCGGCGCCGCGCGCGTAGTGCAGCGGGCAGGTGGCGCCCACGTCGCTCCAGAGGGTGGCCCGGCCGCCGCGTACCAGCACCGCGCAGTAGCGCGCGTGGGACCGCTCGGTCCAGGACAGCAGCTCGTCGAGCGGGGCGTGGACCGGCGGGGCCTCCTCGGTCAGCCGGTCACCGTGCACGACCAGCGTGTCCGCGCCCTCGCGCACCACCAGCGTGCTCAGTCCGCGACCCGGTCCCAGGGGCTGGAACTCCACCGGGCCCGAGTGGCAGCGCAGCAGGAAGCCGGCCATGTCAGTACACCCCTTCGACGCGTCGTCCTTCGGTGAATTCGGGGGAGTACGGGTCCCCCAGCCAGGGCCAGGGATAGCGCTCGGCGGCCACCCCGTACGGGCGCACCCGGCGGGCCCGGTCGCGCTCCAGGAAGCCGGGGACCAGCGCGTCGTCGGTCAGCCGCCAGACCCGGACCCGGCCCTCCTCGCCGTACGGCACCTCGGCGCCGTGCTCGTCGATGACGTCCAGGGCGACGTGCGGGCGGCAGGGGACGTAGACCACCCGGTGGCCGTCCTCGGCCTCGAACGGCTTCTGCCAGTTGATGCCGGTGGTCGACGTGCCGTACATGCCGACGACCGGCACCCCGGGGAAGACCTCCTCGCGCAGCTCGCGGTGGGCGTCGGGCTCCATCGTCGTACCGGCGTGCACGATGGCCCGCACACCGGCCAGCGGCTCGGTGCCCAGCCGCTCGGGCAGCATGTCCAGCAGCCGCGAGGTGCAGAACACCACTCCGATGTCCTGGGAACGGACGACTTCCTCCACCTGGTCCCAGATGTGCCGCACGTACCGGTCGTACGCGGCCGTCATGCCCTCCTCGCCGAAGATCTTCACGATCCGGGGGTCGAGGTCGATCGAGAAGCACATGCCGCCGCGCCGCTCGGCGAACGCGACGACGAGCCGGCCCGTCGTGTGGGGGCCCATCGGCCCGACGAACAGCCAGTTGGTGTTCCTCGGCACCCCGTGCAGATCCAGGAACTCGTCGGAGAACTCCAGGATGTCCGCCCAGTAGCGGGCGCCCCAGGTGCCGTGCTTGGCGGGCCCGGTGGTGCCGCCGGTCTGCGCCGCCCACAGCGCGCCGCCCTCGCCGAGCACCGACCTGGGGACGAAGTTCTCCAGAGGGGTACGCCGCGACGCCTCCTCGTAGTGCATCTGGTCGGCGCCCTCCGTCAGCCCGAGCAGGGTGACCGCGTTCTGGAAACTCTGGACCTTCTCCAGGCCGTTGGTGCCCATGCGCCGGTCCCGCTCCAGCCAGTAGGGGGTGCCATGCCGGGGGTCTAAGTGGAGGCGGACGGTCCGGCGAACGTCGGCATCGGTGATCTGACGGAGCACGGACGCGCTCGGCGTTGGCATGGCGGTTCCCTCTTCTCTGATGCTGTTCCTGCCGCCGGTCACGCGGAGGCGCCCGGCAGAACTGCCTTCTTCTTGAACAGGAAGTCGGCCAGATACCCCTCGTGCGGATCGCGGGGGTCGTAACCGCGGTCGAAGTCGTCGCCGCCGAAGACCTTGTCGACGCCCGGCTCCTCGGCGAGCGCCCTGACCAGCCCGCCCGCCTCACCGAGCACGGACACGATCAGCGAACCCGCGCAGGCCGTGACCGCCTTGGAGCGCGGCACGTGCGCGACGGCCGTGAAGGGGAACGGCAGCTCTGTCCCGAACAGCGGTGAACCCGCGTCCAGCAGCAGCACCGTGGGACGCAGGTACGCCACGCCGTCCAGATCCACCCGCAGTGGCACCCCGGTGGCGGCCCCGGTGACGTCGACCGCGCCCGCCGCGATCTCCCGCTCGACACGCGTCGCCAGCGCGTCCCGCACGGCACGGTCGGGGAAGGCGGGCACCGACGCCGACGGGTCGTCGAGCGGCAGCACCGGGCGGTCCGCGAACTCCCGGGCGAGCTGCCCGGCGGCCTCTTCGGCGTCACCGAGCACGACCAGGGAGCTGATGTTGGTGCACAGCCGGCCGCAGCCGGCGAACGCCTCCCGGGCGAGCCGCCCCCAGGCGTCCTGGGGAACGCCGTCACCGACGAGCGCCCTGCTGCGGCCGTAGTGGTACGTCTTGACCTTCCCCGGCGGCAAGTCCCCCGGCACATCCTCGCCGGGCCACAGCACCTGGTCGGCCAGCCGGCGCAGGGCGGGCGCGTCGCCGTGGACCAGCGACACCGCGTTGTCCGGCAGCCCGGCGGCGTACAGCGCCTCCGTGACCAGCACCGCGGTGAACGGGTCCCTGGCGGAGGTGCTCAGCAGCACGGGCCGGCGCGCGGCCAGCGCCTGCATCCACTCGATGCCGATGGTCGGGAAGTTGTCGGGCACCCGCACGTGCACGGAGCGCCCGGCGGGCCGCCAGCTCCACCGCGGGTCGTCGCCACCGGTCCGGTACGCGGAGACGGTCCCGTCCGGGGACTGCGCGGCGAGGATCTCCTCCATACGGCCCAGGTCGTCAGCGACCGTACGGACCCCGCGCTCCGCCCGCCGCAGCGGCAGACCCGTCGCGGCGGACAGCGCCCGCAGCCACGGGCCGAGCTCACCGCCGTCCAGCCGGGCGGTGAGCCGCCCGGCCGCGTCGCGCAGCAGCCCGAACCAGGCGTCGTCGTCGATCCCGCGCAGGACCCGGGCCGTCTTCTCCGCCTCCTGCGCCATGCCGAACTGCACCAGCCGACCGGCGTTGCCCAGCCGCGCCAGCGGCCGCCCGGCACCGTCGTCCAGCAGCCCGGGACGGTTCGACATCACCGGGCGCGAGCCCGAGTACGCCGGGACGTCCAGGGTGCCCCCAGTGCCCGGGACAGCCGGGGAGGCCGTCCCGGCCGCTGTCGTGAGCATCGTCACTGGACCTCCGGGACCAGGGCCGCGGGCTCCTTGGCCATCGGGGCGCCGCCGTCCATCAGACCGAGGCGCGTCTGCACGGTCTTGAGGTTCGCGAGGAAGGCGATGCGCTTGTACTGGCCGTCCTTGCGGGTCGGGGTCATGTCGTCGTAGAGCTTCCACAGCTCGTCGATGGAGCACGCCGGACTCGACGTCACCGGGACGTGCCCGGTGTAGCAGTCGGTGTCGCTGGTCTCCACCGTGAACTCGACGCGCTTGGCCATGTCCTTCTCCAGGTCCGCGTGGAACGGCACGAAGAAGCACGGGGAGACGATGTCGTGCGGGTTGTCGCCGAGCCGGGCCTGGAGCCAGGTGATGGTCGAGCGCATCGCCTCGTCGGTCTCGCCGGGGATGCCGAGGATCATCGTGGCCTGGGTGCCGATCCCGGCCTTGCCCAGGGAGTCCAGGGCCCGTTCGGTCACCGCGACCTTGACCGGGCGGCCCAGGCGCTTGAGCAGCGACCAGTCGAGCGTCTCCACGCCCACCAGCAGCCGGAAGCAGCCGGACTTGCGCAGCATCTTCGCCATGTCGTCGTCGATCAGGTCGGGCCTGGCCTTGGCCTCCCATTCGAACTTGCCCTGGAGACCGGAGTCCTCGATGGCCTGGCAGAGCTCCTGCATGCGCGGGACATCCTCGACGAAGTCGTCGTCCTCGATCCGGATACGGTCGAATCCGTGCACCTCGACCAGTTCGCGGATCTCCGCCAGTACCCGCCCGGCGCTGTGCCGGCGCTGGCCGACACCCCACTGGTGCTTGGAGTAGCAGTAGGCGCAGGCGTACGAGCAGCCGCGGGCGGTGACGACATTGCCGGCCCGGCCGCGCGAGATGGTCCGGTACCGCTCCATGTCGGCCAGGTCGCGGGCCGGCATCGGCAGCTTGTCCAGGCGCATCACCTGCGGGGCGGCGGGTGTCTCGACGACCTCGCCCTCGTCGTCGCGGAAGACGATGCCACGCACCTTGTGGAAGTTCTTGCGGCCGTTGTTGCCGAACTCGTGGACCAGGTGCGAGAAGGTGACCTCCCCCTCGCCCTTGACGACGACGTCGGCGGAGCCGTCCTCGACCAGCCGGCGGGCCAGCGGCGTCGCGCCGACACCGCCGAGCACGGTCAGCGCCCGCGGGTGGTGGTGTTTGACCTCGGAGGCGAGCTTGACGCCGTTCTTGAGGCTGGAGGTCAGCACCTGGATGCCGACGACGTCCGGGTTGTAGCCCCGCAGCGGCTCGTTGGGCGTGGCGAGCGGCCTCTGCAGGACGAAGAGCTGGTCGTCGATGAAGTGGACATCGGTGCCCGCGGTGTCGTGGAAGGTGCCCTCCCGCAGTACGGCGGCCAGGGACAGCAGCCCCAACTGCGGTGCGGAGATCGACTCCCCTGAGTACGCCGACCGGCGAGCGTTCACGAGAAGAACTTGCATGCTTGTCTGCCTCCTGCGAGTGGACAGTCCTCAGGCGCGGCCGGGCTGACCGCCCGCAGCCTGTGTGCACACGGGGCCTGTGGGCCGGCGACGTGCTGTGCGTGCGGCCCGCGAGTCACACGGTGGGCCTGCTCCGGTCGTCAGCTGGTGATCGGGGACGGGGGGCGCCGGGTGTCGGGTCCGGCGTGAAGAAGTGCCCGGAGGCGACTCCGGTCGATCGACAGCGGTGCTGGAAGAGCTGGGCCGGACTGCACGTGTGCTCCAGAGCACCACGGCCCCCGTACGCCGTCCAATGCCTTTACCGGGTCACCCCCGCACTGCGGTGGCATGGGCGCGCGAACCCTCTTCGGCCATGCCGTCGGCGCATCACGGCGATGCGTCAACGGCTGCTGTGCCGGGCGCCGACTCTGTGGCAGCATCGCTGCGGAGTTCAGCGGATCGAAGTGACCCTGCACGTGCTCCGGAGAGGTACCGATGACCGCTTTCCAGCGACCGGCCGACGCAGCGGACGTGCTGACGATCACGTCGGACCCCGAGGCGGACCGGGAGACGTTCGAGCGGGACGGAGTGATCCGCTGGGACAACGTCCTGACCCCCTCCCAGGTGATCGCGCTCCGCGCGTCCATGGAGCGGGCGTTCTTCGCCGGGGGTGACGAGCCCGCGGACGGCGTCCTCGACCTGTCCGAGACGACGGAGAGGCCGAGCGACCGGGCATTGCTCCAGAAGATCGGCATCTGGCAGAACGACCCGGTGTGCGAGGAGCAGATCCGCCGCCCCGACCTGGTGCCCCGGGTGGAGGCCCTTCTCGGCGGACCGGTACGGCTCTTCCGTGACCACTCCTTCTACAAGCCCGCGGGCAAGGGCGAACGCAGCCGCCTGGTGCTGCACCAGGACAATCGCTACTGGCACCTGGACCCGCCGGACGCCGTCACCATCTGGATGGCCCTGGACGACGCCACCCTGGAGAACGGCTGCGTGCACTACGTGAAGGGCACCCATCACCTGGGCAAGGTCGAGCACGTGCGCCCCGAGGAGGGTGCCGTCCTCGTCGAGGCCCTGACCGACCAGGAGACGGTGCCGTACCCCGTCCCGGCGGGCAGCGCCCTGGTGCACCACATCAACACCCTGCACGGCTCGGGCCCCAACCTCACCGACCGGCCCCGGCGGGCCTACTCGCTGGTCTTCGTGCGGGCCGACACGACGGTGCGCGGCCGGCCGATGACCGAGTACCCGCTCGCCGCCGACCTGATCCGGTGAACGGTCCGATGACGGGCACCGCTGCCGGGGGCCCGCCCGCCGGGCCCGCCGGCCTCCACCCGGACACCTACGAGACGATCATCCTCGAACGTGCCGACGGCATCGCCTGGGTCACCCTCAACCGGCCCGAGCGGCTCAACGCCACCACCGAGCGCATGCACCACGAGCTGATCGACGCCTTCGCGCGGGTGGCGGACGACGGGGTCACCAAGGTGCTCGTGTTCACGGGCGCCGGTGACCGGGCCTTCTGCATCGGCAGCGACCTGGGGTTCCTGGGCGAGGTGCTGGCGGGCGACAAGGGCGACACCGAGATGTTCGAGGTCTACCTGGAGCGGATGAACCGGGTCGCGTTCGCCCTGGAACGGCTGCCCATGCCGACCATCGCGATGGTGCAGGCCAAGGCGCGGGCGGGCGGCTTCGAACTGGCCATGGCGTGCGATCTGGTGCTGATCTCGGAGGAGGCGCGGATCGGCGACGTCCACACGCCGTACGGCCACATGCCGGGCGCCGGCGCCTCCCACCGGGCGGTACGCAAGATGGGGCTCCAGCCCGCCATGGAGATGCTGCTGACCGGCCGTTGGCTCACGGCCGCCGAAGCCGTGTCGACGGGGCTGGCCCTGCGGGCGGTTCCCAAGGACCGGCTGCGCGAGGAGACCACCGCGCTCGCCGCCACGCTGGCCGCTGTGCCGGGCGACTGCCTGCGCCATCTGAAGGCCGCCGTCATGGGCGGTCTCGGGGTCTCGGGGGAAGAGGCCGTCGCGGTGGAGACGCGGGAGTACCTCGCGTTGATGCGGGGCTCCACCGGACCGGTGGACGGTTTCCGCAAGAGCCAGCGCGAACGCGCGGCCCGCCGCGGCGAGGCGGGCTGACGGCGCTCACCGCGGGGGCGGCTCAACCGACGCCCCCGTAGCGGCGCTTGGCGTCGGCGAGTTCCTCGACCCGGGTGGCGTCCCAGGGGCGCTCCCACCCCGCCAGCCGCAGCAGCCAGGTGACGAGGCTCGCGGTGAATCCCCACAGGAACAGCTCCCCGGTCAGGAAGCCGGGGCCGGTGTAGCCCTCCGTCATGCGCACCCGCAGCCGGCC
Source organism: Streptomyces finlayi (assembly GCF_014216315.1). Classification (NCBI taxonomy): domain Bacteria; kingdom Bacillati; phylum Actinomycetota; class Actinomycetes; order Kitasatosporales; family Streptomycetaceae; genus Streptomyces; species Streptomyces finlayi. Next base: position 2,238,959 of record NZ_CP045702.1, on the reverse strand, counting down.
CGCGGGATCGGCGAGGTCCCGTACGGGCACCCGGTGCACGGACACGATCTCGCCGCCGTCGCCGACGGGGACCGTACCGCCCTCCCACCAGCCCAGCACGGGCGTGACGGAGAAGCCGCTCCAGGCCAGGTACAGCGGGCGCAACGCGGCGACGACGTGGATGGCCGCCCGGTCGAGACCGGTCTCCTCCGCGGTCTCACGCAGGGCGGTGTGCACCGGGTCGCGGTCCTGCGGGCCCACGGAGCCGCCGGGGAAGCACACCTGCCCGGGGTGGTCGCGCAGCGCGCCGGACCGCCGCAGGAACAGCAGGTCGGGCCCGTCCTCCCCGGCGCCGAACAGCACCAGGACGGCGGAGGACCTGCCTGACGCGGGATCTGGCGAGGTGTACCGCTCCAGTTCGGGAGCGCTGTCCCGGCCGGCCCGCACGGCCACGTCGGCCAGCCAGGGGGGTACGTGGGGGCCGGGCGCAGGTGCCGTGTCGGGAGCCACGGCCACCAGCGTAGGCGAGCAGCCGGTCCCGGGCGCGGGTCTCCCGCCGCATTGGCGGGGAATCGGTCATGCCCTTTGCGGTGCCCCGCGATGCGTACGGGGCATGGCTGCCGGAAGGTGCTGTCCTTGGGCCCGCGGGGACCCCTGTGCGCCGTGGGGTGCCCGGTACCTTGAGGGGATCGCGCCGCAGGGGCGGGTGTCTCGGGGAGGACAGCGGATGAGTGTGCGTCAGGGGACGGACGGGGCGGGGCCGCCGGTGACGGGGCCGCTGAACGCGCTGACGGACGTCACCGGGCTGCGCGTCGGGCACGCGGGGCGCAACGGTGACGGCTGGCTGACCGGTGTCACCGTGGTCCTCGCACCGGAGGACGGCGTCGTGGCCGCCGTCGACGTGCGCGGGGGCGGCCCCGGGACCCGGGAGACCGACGCACTGGACCCGCGCAACCTCGTGGGGCGGATCGACGCGGTGGTGCTGACCGGCGGCAGCGCCTTCGGGCTCGACGCCGCCGGCGGTGTGGCGCGCTGGCTCGAGGAGCGGGGGCGCGGCTTCCGGGTGGGAGCCCGCCCGGACCAGGTGGTCCCGGTGGTCCCCGCCGCGGCCCTGTTCGACCTCGGGCGCGGCGGGCGGTGGCGGGCCAGGCCGGACGCGGACCTCGGGCGCGCGGCCGTCGAAGCGGCGGACGCCACGGAGGCGGGTGCCCCGGTGGCACTGGGGTGCGTCGGTGCGGGCACCGGCGCGGTGGCCGACGGGATCAAGGGTGGCGTCGGTACGGCGAGTGTCGTCCTGCCGTCCGGGGCGACCGTGGCGGCCCTCGCGGTCGTGAACGCGGCCGGTTCGCTGCTCGACCCCGGCAGCGGAGTCCTCTACGGCGCCCGCACGGGCCTCGGTGACGAGTTCCTGGCGCGCGGGCTGTTCGCCGCGGACCCGGGCGGGAAACGGCACACCCGGGCGCGGGACCGGCTTCTCGCGGCCCGCGCGGAGACCCGGCGGCGCCAGTCGGGAGAGGCACAGCCGCTCAACACCACCTTGGCCGTGATCGCCACGGACGCGACGCTGACCCGTCCACAGGCACAGAAGCTGGCCGGCACCGCCCACGACGGCCTCGCCCGCGCGGTGCGCCCGGTGCATCTGCTCACCGACGGCGACACCGTGTTCGCGCTCTCCACCGCCAGGCTGCCGCTGGTGCCGGAGAGCCAGGAGCCCCCCGGCGGTGCGGAGCACCGCTCGGGCTGGGGCGCGCACCTGGAGGCCATGGAGCTCAACGCGGTGCTCGCGGCCGGGGCCGACGTGCTGACCCGGGCCGTGGTGCACGCGGCCCTGACCGCCGAGAGCGTCGACGGACCGGGCGGCGACTTCCCCTCGTACCGCGAGCTGTACGGCTGAGGCCAGGGACAGTCAGGGGCCCTTATTTGTCCGGCGTACGGACGAGGGACAGCAGCCCGCCCAGCACGGCGAACAGGGCGAGGAACAGCACCGTGCCGACGCCGTCGACCGGGTCCTCGACCACATGGCCTCCGAGGAGGAACCACACCCCGGTGCCCGCGACGACGAGCAGATGGTTGCCCCGCTCCCGCATCACGCGCATCCCCGCCCACAGCAGCACCGGCATCAGCACCACGCCGGCGACCAACGCCAGTACCGACTCGACGGAGCCGGCCAGGAAGGCGTCCGGCTCGGCTGCCCGTGCGTCCGACGCCCAGTCCCTGCCGCCCGACCACATCAGGTAGCAGGCGGTGGCGGCCACCGCCGACGCGACCGCGCCCTTCGCTCCGCGAGCGGCGCGGATTCCCACCGTAATCGTCATACCTTCAGCCTTTCATGGCGCAGGCAGGGGACCTGAGTACACGTACTCAGATCCCCTGCCGATTCTCCGGGCTTCTCCGTACCTACAGCGTGTTCTGCAGACTGTCGGCGTAGAGCCGCGCACCCGGGATCTTCGGGTGGAACGACTTCATCGAGGGGGCGATGTTGCCCGGCAGCCAGCTCGGGTCACGGGCGTCGGCCTTGGCGTGTCCGGACAGCACGATGCCGTGGACCGTCTCCGGGTCACCGCAGATCGCCTTGCCGGCGAACTCGTCACGCGGGTCGGAGAACACGGCCTTGGCCGCGTACAGACGGTTCGCGTCATTGACCGCACCCTGCATCTCGCCGGCCAGCGTGTCCGCCATGCTGTTCAGCCACGGCGCCTCCGCGGTACCGATGCCGAGGACACACCCTCCGACGCCCTCCAGGAGCCTCGGGTAGCCCATGAGCACGATCTTCGCGTTCGGGGCCTTCTTGTGGAGCTCGTTGAGCATCCCGGTCAGACGCGGCCGGATCTGCTCGTTGAGCCACTTCGGAGCCCACTGGTCCAGCGGGCCGGTCGTGCCGCCGGTCTTGCTCCCGTTGTCGGGATCGACTGCGTCGATGGAGTTGTTGTTGCACACGGTGCCGGCCGTGACGCACTCCTTGATGATGTCGGCGAACCGGGCGTCGTTACCGCCGACCGACAGGGTGACCAGCGTGGTGTTCTGGTCGAGGTAGCCCTGCTGGATCTGCGGCAGTTCGCTGTTCTGGCCCTTGCTCAGGATGTTGTAGTACCGGGCTCCCGAACACGCCACGAACTGGTAGTCCATGATCTTGTCGCGGTCGTCGGCCATCGCCCCGATGGACTTGGTGTAGCCGGGCAGCGTGGCCTGCCGGGACCAGGCGTACTTGGACCGGTGGCAGGTGTTCTCGGTGTCCGGCTGCTGCGCGCTGTAGTAGTCGGACTCGGTGTAGTAGTCGTCACCGCCGTTCTCGGAGGCGCCTTCACCCGAGGAGTACGAGTCGCCCATGGCGACGACCTGGTGACTCGGCTTGGCGCCCAGCGGCTCGAAGCCGACCGAGTCCCACGCCACGTCCTCGGTCCCGTTTCCGTCCTCCGTCACGTTCGACAGCGCCACGGTCGGCACGCCGGTGAAGTAGAACGCCCCGAGCGACACCCACTTGTTCTCCAGCACACGCTGGGGCTTCACCCGCTTCGGGCTGGTGGAGTTCGTACCGCCCACGACATAGGCGGCCTGGCGGGTGTGCGCACCGTGGTCGGGCACGTGCGCCCAGACCCGCATCCAGCCCCGGTCCGTCGTGCCCAGCGTCCAGGTGCCCGTCGTCTTGAGACGGGTGGCGTCCGTCGTCCCCACCTTGTTGGTGTGGGTGAACCAGAAGTGGTTCTCGTTCCCCGCGCCGATCTGATGGAGGTCGATCCTCGACGAGGCGGTACCGAAGTCGAAGTTGAACGTCCCCGACGAGCCGACCGCACCGCAGGAGCGCGTGGCGGAACCCACTGGGGTGACGCCGTTGGCCACGTCGTCGACGATCCTCGTGCCGGTGGGCAGTCCTGCCGTGCACCGCGGCGGATAGGAGTTCTCGTCCGGCTGTTCCGGATAGGTGTCGTTGAAGCGGTGGAGCGGGTGCCCGCACTGGGCGCTGGAGTCACAGTTCTTCCAGGTGACGGACTTGTGGAACCAGCACTTCAGGTACAGCGGGTCGGACTCGTTGCCGGGCAGCAGGCAGGGGCCGCCACCGGTGTTGTTCGTCGCACCCGTGCTGATCTTCGACGGGTTGCAGTCGTTGCTCGCGTCGCAGAACAGGCCGATCGGGGGCTTGGCCGTCGTACGGTTGGCCGTGGACGTCCACCAGGCCGCGCGGTAACCGGGCTGGAAGTCGCCGGGCTTGAACATCGCCGCGAGCGGCCGGGCGGCCCAGCCGATTACCTTCTCGGAGTACGGCCAGTCCTGCGGGTGCGCGGCGTGGCTGTAGTCGTCGTAGCCGGCGTAGTCCTCCAGGAACGGGGTGCGGTTCTCCTTCCACAGCGGATTCGCCGGGTTGTTCGTCCAGCCCACGCCCCACTTGCCCGAGGTGGTGCCGGACGAGGCCTGCGTGTAGTAGCCGCTGTTGTACGCCCACAGGGCGAAGAACCAGTTCTCGATGTACTTCGGGTTGCCGCCGTTGATCATCAGCCCGTCGGCGCGCGTCTGGTTCCACTTCTCGATCAGGATGTTCACACCCGCCGCGATGTTCGCCGCGTAGTCGAGCGCGATGGCCTCCTGCTGCGCCACCGTCTTCGTGGGCTGGCCCTTGCCCGGGAGCCGCATGCCGTCGGTGACCTGCGTGACACCGTAACCGCAGTCGGACTTGCTCCAGTTGATGAGCCAGGGGTCGCTCTGCTCACCGTCGGACGCGTACTCGATGCCGTAGAAGTTGCCGATCAGCGGGTTGGCCGAGACACCCGGAACCGCGTACCGGGTGGCCTGCCACATGTTCGACTCCTGCGCCGTGATGCCGAGCATCACCTGCGCCGGTACGTGCCAGTCGGCACCACTGCCGCCCGCCAGGGGCGTCAGGGGGAACATCGACTGCGGGGCGTACCCCGCCATGCCGGTGTTCTTCCAGTTCGCCGGCCTGGTCACATGCTTGTTGAGCTGGCCGACGACGGCCTGGTCCACGGCCCACTCGATCTGCCGCGGGGTCGGCTGGAACGCCTGCTTCTTCACGTCGTTCCTGGGCACCGAGCACGTACGGTCCGCGTCGACCGGCGTGGCCATCGTCGACACACCGCCGGACCTGGCCGCCCCGGTCAGTGCCGGGCTCATCGCCGTCGCGGCGCGCTGGGCGCTCTCGTCGCCGAACCGGTTGCCCGGCGCGGCGTCCAGAACGGCCGTCTCACCCGTGTCGAGCGCCTTCAGGGTGATCCGGGCGGCGCGCGGTGAGGCGGCGTCCTGCGCCGAGATCCGTGAGTCCTTGCCGTCGGCCCACGCGGTGGTGACCGCTGCGGCTCCGTGGCTGGAGATCCGCGCGTCCTTGGCGATGCCACCCGGGTTGCGGACGGCGGCAGGCAAGGCGCCCTTGCTGCGCGCCTCTCCGGTGACGTACACCGCGCCCGAGGGCGTACGAGCGATGTCGAACCGGCTCAGCCCGCCCTCGGCGAGCTTCGCAGCCCTGCCCTTCCCGTTCGACGCACGCAGGGCGCCCGCGCCGACCCGGGATACGGCCGCCCGGTCGTCGGCCGACGATCCCGCCTTCCCGCCGGGGAGGCGGTCGATGAAGGTCACACCCCCGTCGGCGTCCGGCTTCAGCTGGAACGGCGGGGCGTGGGTGGGGGCGACCGTCCGCACCTTCGCGCCGTCGATCTTCACGAGCTGCCGGCCGCGCGCGGCGACGATCTCGCCGCCGACCGGAACCGCCGAGGTGACCTGACCGGCCACCGTGGCCTTGGTCGCGGTGCCCGTACGGGCCGCGACCCTGACCAGCCGGGTCTCGTTCCTCTTGGAGGTGTTCTCGTCGGTGAACTGGGAGAACACCACGTCCTCGCCCGTGCCGCAGCCGGGGGAGAAGTACGCCAGCGTGGCCTGGAACGGCAGCTTGCGTACGTCGCCGTTACGCAGGTCCACGATGGCCGTGAACGCGCCGCGGCTCATCAGGTCGGGCTTGTTCGTGAACGTACGGGGGGCGTAGGCCACGGCGGCGTACCGGCCCGACTCGGTCAGACAGGCGTTTCCGATCCACGCGTCCGTGTCGAAGCCCGGCTCGGACAGCGAGGCGGCGGTCTTCCACCGGTAGCCGTCCTTCTCGTCGGCCACCATCACGTGGAAGCCCGAACCGTCACCTGACGTGGTGAACGCCCGGTCCGCGGAGGCCCGGTGGTCAGCTCCCAGTACCTCGGCGCGCTCCTTCGCGGGAACCGAGCGGGGCCTGACTCCGGGGCCGGCCCCGTCGGCCGGGGGAGCGGTGGGCGAGGACCAGCCGTTGGCTGCCCCCGGGGGTACGGCGTCCGCGAACGCCTGCGTCGTTCCGACACCGCAGGCCACTGCGAGAGCGGCGACAGCGGCGACCGGAACACGCGCATGTCTTACTATGCTGCGTCTCAACTTCCCGTCCTTTTTTCTGGTGTTCGCGCCCAGAGCAGGGCGCGTGACCGCACCCGGAAGCCGGCGCCCGCAGGCATACGAAGGCTGGCTCCCTGGGGCGGAGACTTTGTCCCGCCTGACCGGACCGGGTGTGGGGCCCGGTGCGGGCGAACGGGATGGGCTGCGGGAGATCGTGACTCGACCGCCGGTGGGGGGCTCGTACGCGCCATCGTGGCACCGGCTGCTCTTCTGCCGCTCTCTCCCCGCTCGCACCGCCGGAACCCGCTTCGGACCCCGACAGGGCCTGGAGCGAGGGAAGTTTGACCGCTCCGGCACCCCGGGTCAGGATGGCCTCCATGCAGCGACCCCGCGCCCGGCGTTCCGCCCTCGCCGCATTCGCGCTGGTGGTGCTGACGGCCTGCGGAACGGACGCCACCCCGGCGCGATCCCCGTCCGGGACCACGGGCGTCCCGTCCGGGACTCCGAACGCCGAACGCAGCGGATCGGCCGCCCTCGAACGGAAGTTCACCGCCCTGGAGCGGGAGTTCGACGCTCGCCTCGGCGTGCACGCCGTGGACACAGGTACGGGCCGCGAGGTGACGCACAACGAAGACGAACGCTTCGCCCACGCCTCCACCTTCAAGGCGCTGGCCGTCGCAGCCGTCCTGCGCAGGTACTCCCTGCGCGGCCTCGACCGGGTCGTCACCTACTCCCGCGACGACCTGGTGCCCCGCTCCGAGGTGACGGAGAAGCACGCCGGTACGGGGATGACCCTGGCCTCCCTGTGCGACGCGGCCCTGAGGCACGGCGACAACACCGCGGCCAACCTGCTCCTGGGCCAACTCGGCGGCCCCCAGGGCCTGAACACCGTACTCAAGGAGATCGGCGACGACGTGACCCGCACGGACCGCCGTGAGACCGAACTGAACCAGTGGTCCCCGGGCGCCACCCGGGACACCAGCACCCCCAGGGCCCTGGCCGAAGATCTGCGGGCGTTCGTACTCGGAGACGCCCTCGGCAAGGACGAACGCACCCAGCTCGCGGCCTGGCTCCGCTCCAGCACCACCGGGACCACTCTCATCAGGGCCGGCGTGCCCGAGGACTGGGTCGTGGGCGGCAGGGCGGGCGCCGGAAGCGCCTACGGCGTCCGCAACGACATCGCGGTGGTGTGGCCGCCCGGCCGCGCGCCCGTCGTGATGGCGATCATGTCGAACGGCAGAAGCGAGGACGCCGCCTACGACGACCGCCTGATCGCCCGTGCGGCGTCGGCGGTCACGAAAGCCCTGGCACCGGAGCCAGAGTGACGGTGCACTGCCGTACGCCGCAGCGCGAAGTGGGCACGAAAAAAGGCCCTCTGCTCAGCATTTCCGCTGGGCAGAGGGCCATCAGGAAGCGTCGTCGGCCGGAGCTCCGGCGTCCTGGAGGAACCTGGGTCTCGGGCAGAGCGACGAGCCGACCCGGCGCCGGACGCGGCCGGTGGCCGCAGGCATCCGCTGCGGCAGAGGTGTCCCGACCGTCGCGCGCTCGTGATCAATGCCGACAACGACGAAGGCCCGGACTCAGCAGAACTGAGTCCGGGCCTTCATGCTTGGCACTTCAGCTGGTCGGCGAGTTGATCGCGTTGTCCCGGCTGGAGTGCCCCCGGCAGGATTCGAACCTGCGCACCCGGCTCCGGAGGCCGATGCTCTATCCCCTGAGCTACGGGGGCGTGTCGCTGTGTTGTGCGGCGACGAGTGAAACCCTACCAGCTTCCGCGGGCTGTCCGTGAACAGGTATTCACGCGTCCCCGGGACGTCCGACCGCAGCCGGAAGTGGGTAAAACCCGGACGCGGCCTCTCCGGCGGACCTACCCTCGGAGGGTGTCTGGCGCGTCCGGCCGCGTGCTTGTTGTCGATGACAGCAAGGTCATCCGGCAGTTGATCAGGGTCAATCTCGAGCTGGAGGGCTTCGAGGTCGTGACCGCGGCTGATGGTGCGGAGTGCCTGGATCTGGTGCACCGGCTCTGCCCGGATGTGATCACACTCGATGTGGTGATGCCCCGGCTCGACGGAGTCCAGACCGCCGCCCGGCTGCGTGCCGATCCCCGGACGAGTCATCTGCCCGTCGCGATCGTCAGCGCCTGCACGCCGTACGAGGTCGAAGCGGGGGTCGCCGCAGGGGTGGATGCCTTTCTGGCCAAGCCGTTCGAGCCGAGCGAGCTGGTGCGGATGGTCCGTCGTCTGATGCACCGTGAGGACCAGCCGTCGGTCGACGACAGGCGTGGTGCAGGGCGCGCGGGGAGCCCGGCGGGCTGACCGCATGGCGAAACGGGGTCGCGAGGTGCCCCCCCTCCTCCCATACGCTTGTCCCGTGACTCCGGCAGATCTCTCCCGAACCGTGCTGCACGCCGTGCGGCGCGCGGTCGACGAGGATGCCTTGCACGTGCCCGTACCCGCGCGCGTGCGAGTGGAGAGGACCAGGCCCGGCGGCAGCGGCGACTACGCCTGCGCCGTGGCTCTCCAGCTGGCCGGTCCCGCCGCCCTGGCGCCCCGCGAGGTGGCGCGGCTCCTCCGGGACCGGGTCGCCGGTACGCCCGGGATCGGGCGGGTCGAGATCACCGGCCCCGGCTTCCTGAGCTTCACGCTCGACGCCTCGGCCGACGCCGACGCCCGCGCGGCCCTCGTGCACGAGGTGCGGGAGAAGGGCCTCCGGTACGGGTGCGTCACCTCGAACGCAGGGCAGCTCCACCGGCTGCACCACCGGCGCGAGGTCCGGGCCGCGGCCGTCGCCGGGTCCGTGGGGCGCGTCCTGCGCACCCAGGGCGGCCAGGTGCTCACCGGCTGCACCGAGGACGCCGACAGCGACTGGGAGTGGCTGCGGGCTCCGCTCGTCCCGCACGACGGAGCCCCCGGGAGCATCGAGATCCGGCCGGTCCCCGCGGGTGCCACGGCCCGTGAGCTGCTCGCCCGGCTCGGCCCCGACGCCGCCCTCTGGGGGCTGCTCAGGCCGGCAGGTCACGACCGCGCCCAGCTCGGCGACGACCTCCTCGTGCAAGGCGCGGCCAATCCGCTCTTCCTCGTCCGTTACGGCCGCGCCCGCGCCCACGCGCTCACTCGCGCTGCCGCGCGGCTGGGTTTCTCCGCCGTGTACGAGGAGGACGTCGAGGCGCCCGCGCTCCACGCCGCACTCGCCGACTACCCCGGCGTCCTCGCCGCGGCCGCACGCCACCACGCACCCGACCGGGTCGCCCGGCACCTCGAAACGGTGGCGCACGCCTTCTTCGACTTCCACGACGCCCGCGCGCCGCTCCCCGTCGGCGACGAGAAACCCTCGGCCGCCCACCGCTCCCGGCTGGCCCTTGCCGAAGCCGCCGGAACGGTGCTGGCAGGCGGCCTGTCCGTGCTCGGCATCAGCGCGCCCCGACACCTCTGAGACCCGAAAGAGCAGAACACCACGATGAGCCGATCCGCCCACCCCGCCGGCCCCCGTCACGCCGATGTCCTCCACGAAGGGCACTACTCGGCGCCGCCCGCCGACCTGAACGTCCTGGACGAGAAGGTCTGGTCCCGAACCGTCACCCGCGACGCGGAGGGCGCGCTCACCGTCGGCGGCATCGGGGTGGCACGGCTCGCCGAGGAGTTCGGCACCCCCGCCTACTTCCTCGACGAGAGCGACTTCCGGGCCAGGTGCCGCGCCTGGTCCGACGCCTTCGGGCGGGACGCCGACGTGTTCTACGCGGGCAAGGCGTTCCTGTCGCGCGCCGTCGTGCGCTGGCTCCAGGAAGAGGGGCTGAACCTCGACGTCTGCTCCGGCGGCGAGCTGACCACCGCGCTCGACGCCGGGATGCCCGCCGAGCGCATCGCCTTCCACGGCAACAACAAGAGCCAGGACGAGATCGAGCGCGCGGTCCGGCTCGGCGTGGGACGGATCGTGCTCGACTCCTTCCAGGAGATCGTGCGGGTCGCCGATGTCGCCCAGCGTCTCGGCAAGCGGCAGCGCGTGCAGATCCGCGTCACCGTCGGTGTCGAGGCACACACCCACGAGTTCATCGCCACCGCCCACGAGGACCAGAAGTTCGGCATCGCGCTGGCCGGGGGACAGGCCGCCGAGGCCGTCCGCAGGGTGCTCACCCTCGACGGCCTGGAACTCATCGGCATCCACTCGCACATCGGCTCGCAGATCTTCGACATGGCCGGCTTCGAGGTCTCCGCACGCCGTGTCGTGCAACTGCTCGCCGAGGTGCGCGACGAGCACGGCGTCGAGCTCCCCGAGATCGACCTCGGTGGCGGGCTCGGCATCGCCTACACCTCCGAGGACGACCCGCGCGAGCCGCACGAGATCGCCAAGGCGCTCAGCGACATCGTGACCCGTGAGTGCGAGTCGGCAGGACTCGCCACCCCGCGCATCTCCGTCGAGCCGGGCCGCGCCATCGTCGGCCCCACCGCGTTCACGCTGTACGAGGTCGGCACCATCAAGCCCCTCGAAGGCCTCCGTACGTACGTCAGCGTCGACGGCGGGATGTCGGACAACATCCGCACCGCGCTGTACGACGCCGAGTACAGCGTCTCGCTCGTGTCCCGCCGCTCCGATGCCGAGCCGATGCTCGTGCGTGTCGTCGGCAAGCACTGTGAGAGTGGCGACATCGTGGTCAAGGACGCGTTCATGCCGGCCGACCTCGCACCCGGCGACCTGATCGCCGTGCCCGCCACCGGTGCGTACTGCCGCTCCATGGCGAGCAACTACAACCACGCCCTCCGCCCGCCGGTCGTCGCCGTGCGGGACGGCGAGGCGCGCGTCATCGTCCGACGGGAGACAGAGGAAGATCTTCTGTCACTCGATGTCGGCTGATGAAATAGTCGTCTCAGGATCCGGACTGGTGGCAGAAACTCCCGTCCGGTGAGTGAGACTGGTCCACACACCAGATGTATGAGAAACGAGGTCGGATGATGCGTACGCGTCCGCTGAAGGTGGCGCTGCTGGGCTGTGGAGTGGTCGGCTCAGAGGTGGCGCGCATCATGACGACGCACGCCGACGACCTCGCCGCGCGCATCGGCGCACCGGTGGAGCTCGTCGGTGTAGCCGTCCGCCGACCCTCCAAGGTGCGGGCGGGAATCGATCCCGCACTGATCACCACCGACGCGACCGCCCTGGTCAAACGGGGTGACATCGATGTGGTCATCGAGGTCATCGGGGGCATCGAGCCGGCCAGGACGCTGATCACGACAGCGTTCGAGCACGGCGCGAGCGTCGTCTCCGCCAACAAGGCGCTGCTCGCCGAGGACGGCGCCGCACTCCACGCCGCCGCGGAGAGTCAGGGCCGGGATCTCTACTACGAGGCGGCCGTGGCCGGTGCCATTCCCCTCGTACGTCCGCTGCGCGAATCCCTCGCGGGGGACAAGGTCAACCGCGTCCTGGGCATCGTGAACGGCACCACCAACTTCATCCTCGACAGGATGGACACGAGCGGAGCCGGATATTCCGAGGCGCTCGACGAGGCCACCGCCCTCGGATACGCCGAGGCCGACCCGACCGCAGACGTCGAGGGCTTCGACGCCGCCGCGAAGGCCGCGATCCTGGCCGGTATCGCCTTCCACACCCGGGTGAAGATCGGCGAGGTGCACCGCGAGGGCATCACCGAGGTGACTGCGGCGGACATCGCGTCCGCCCGCCGCATGGGCTGCACGGTCAAGCTCCTCGCCATCTGCGAGCGCGCCGCCGACGGCAGGTCCGTCACCGCCCGTGTCCACCCGGCGATGATCCCGCTCAGTCACCCGCTGGCCTCCGTGCGCGAGGCGTACAACGCGGTCTTCGTCGAGGCCGAGGCGGCCGGGCAGCTGATGTTCTACGGCCCCGGCGCCGGTGGCGCGCCGACCGCCTCCGCGGTCCTCGGCGACCTGGTCGCGGTCTGCCGCAACAAGCTCGGCGAGGCCACCGGCCCCGGTGAGTCCGCGTACACGCGTCTGCCGGTCAGCCCCATGGGCGAGGTCGTCACGCGGTACCACATCAGTCTCGACGTGGCCGACAAGCCTGGCGTACTCGCCCAGGTCGCGACAGTCTTCGCCGAACAGGGCGTATCCATCGATACGGTCCGCCAGCAGAGCCGGCCGGACAGTCAGGAAACCGGCGGCGAGGCCTCCCTCGTCGTCGTCACCCACCGCGCGCCCGACGCCGCCCTTTCGGCGACCGTCGAGGCGCTGCGCAAGCTGGACACCGTGCGCGGTGTCGCCAGCATCATGCGTGTTGAAGGGGAGTAAGGACCCATGACCACCAAGCGCACCCACCAGTGGCGCGGCATCATCGAGGAGTACCGGGACCGCCTTCCGGTCACGAGCACGACTCCGGTCGTCACGCTCCGTGAAGGTGGCACGCCGCTCGTTCCCGCTCAGGTCCTCTCCGAGCGCACGGGCTGCGAGGTACACCTCAAGGTGGAGGGCGCCAACCCCACCGGGTCGTTCAAGGACCGCGGCATGACCATGGCGATCACCCGCGCCAAGGAGGAGGGCGCGAAGGCCGTCATCTGCGCCTCCACCGGCAACACCTCGGCCTCCGCCGCCGCCTACGCGGTGCGGGCCGGCATGGTCTGTGCCGTCCTCGTGCCGCAGGGCAAGATCGCTCTCGGCAAGATGGGCCAGGCGCTGGTCCACGGTGCCAAGATCCTCCAGGTCGACGGCAACTTCGACGACTGCCTCACCCTGGCCCGCCAGCTCTCGGACAACTACCCGGTGGCGCTGGTCAACTCGGTCAACCCGGTCCGTATCGAGGGCCAGAAGACCGCCGCGTTCGAGATCGTCGACGCGCTCGGCAACGCCCCGGACATCCATGTCCTGCCGGTGGGCAACGCGGGCAACATCACCGCGTACTGGAAGGGCTACACCGAATACGCGGCGGACGGCCTGGCCGCCCGCACCCCCCGCATGTGGGGCTTCCAGGCGTCCGGTTCCGCGCCCATCGTGCGCGGCGAGATCGTCAAGGACCCCTCGACGATCGCCACGGCGATCCGGATCGGCAACCCGGCGTCCTGGCAGTACGCGCTGGCCGCGCGGGACGAGTCGGGCGGCTTCATCGACGAGGTGACGGACCGTCAGATTCTGTCGGCGTACCGCCTGTTGGCCTCCCAGGAGGGCGTCTTCGTCGAGCCGGCCTCGGCCGCATCGGTCGCCGGACTGCTCAAGGCCGCCGAAGAGGGCAAGGTCGATCCCGGCCAGACGATCGTCTGCACGGTCACCGGCAACGGCCTCAAGGACCCCGACTGGGCCGTCGCGGGCGCCCCGCAGCCGGTCACGGTCCCGGTCGACGCGGTCGCCGCGGCCGAGAAGCTGGGCCTCGTCTAGGACCTGCTCCCGTCGCCTCGTCCGGCCCGTCCGGCGAGGCGACGAAACGGCGGCAGGACCAGCTCAACCGCCCCTTTTCGGGGCGGAGAGCGCATAGGAGGCGGGCGACACGCATCGTGCGCCTCCTGTGCGCCCTATGTCGCGGCAGAACCTTCCTTCGATAAGCTGTACCCATACGCTCCGTCGAAGTCGACGCGGCGCGGTTGCCGTCGTGGCCGTCGGGTCCGCCACCGGATATCCGCCTCACCCGCACCACGACTCCACAGCCGCCCCGCTCCAGACCCCCGCACGCCGATCCACCGCACCACATCCCCGCCGCCTTACAAGGAGAGTCGTCCAGCCGATGGCCGGTCCCGCGTTCCGAGCTGCCGCCGTCCGGGTGCGCGTCCCCGCGACCAGCGCCAATCTGGGCCCGGGCTTCGACGCCCTGGGCCTGTCCCTGGGGCTGTACGACGACGTCGTGGTCCGGGTCGCCGACTCGGGGCTGCACATCGACATCGCGGGTGAGGGCGCCGAAACCCTGCCCCGCGACGAGCGCCACCTTCTCGTACGCTCCCTGCGCACCGCCTTCGACCTGCTCGGCGGACAGCCCCGCGGCCTCGAGATCGTCTGCGCCAACCGCATCCCGCACGGCCGCGGCCTCGGCTCCTCCTCCGCCGCCATCTGCGCCGGAATCGTCGCCGCCCGCGCCGTGACGACCGGCGGTGACGCCCGCCTCGACGACGCGGCCCTGCTGGAGCTGGCGACCGAGATCGAGGGGCACCCCGACAACGTCGCCGCCTGTCTGCTCGGCGGCTTCACCCTCGCCTGGATGGACGGCGGAGCCGCCAGGGCGATCAGGATGGACCCGGCGGATTCCGTAGTCCCGGTGGTCTTCGTGCCGGGCAGGCCGGTCCTCACCGAGACTGCCCGTGGACTGCTCCCGCGCACCGTCCCGCACGTGGACGCGGCGGCCAACGCCGGTCGTGCCGGCCTTCTCGTCGAGGCCCTGACCAGGCGTCCCGAGCTGCTGCTCGCAGCCACCGAGGACCGGATCCACCAGGAATACCGGGCGCCCGCGATGCCGGAGAGCATGGAACTGGTCAACCGTCTGAGGGCCGACGGTGTACCGGCCGTCATCTCCGGTGCGGGCCCCACGGTCCTCGCACTGGCCGACGAGGGTTCGGCCGACAAGGTCGCCCGACTGGCGGGCGAGGGCTGGGCGGCGAACCGGCTCGCACTCGACGCCACGGGCGCGAGCGTGCTGCCGCTCGCACCGTAGTCACATGTGATTACCGGTGAGTGAGAGGGGGAATGTTTGTTGGAGCCGGTAGTGTTAACCTCAAGTCTGCAACCGACGTCTTTGTGGCGCGTTGCTTCGTGTCCCCGTCAGGGACCACCATTCTTCCGGGAGCCTCCCCAACTGCCTGAGCAGCCTGCCTGAGCAGTTTCGAGCACGCTCCGGAACCGGCACGACACCCCCTCGCTATGTCCAGGAGTGGGCCGAGCAGGGGGATCTCGCGCCGGACCCCGCACATCTCATCTCTCCGCCGTACCCGGCGGACCACCGCCCCGGCACGGTCCGCGATCGACAAGATCACAGACCGCAGTCGGACAGCACAACCGGTCGCCGAGCCAGAAGGCCGACGTCCGCTCCAGGGAAGGACCCTTCGTGAGCGACACCACCGATCTGATGGGCGTTACTGCCGACAAGAGCGTCGACAGCGCCGCGCCCGCCGAAGGTGCTGCCACTGGCACCACCGCACGGCGCCGCCGCTCCGGCACCGGCCTCGATGGCATGGTCCTGGCCGAGCTGCAGCAGGTCGCGTCCGGCCTCGGCATCAGGGGCACTGCGCGGATGCGCAAGAGCCAGCTGATCGAGGTCATCAAGGAGGCGCAGGCCGGGGGCTCCTCCGCACCCAAGACTGCCTCCAAGGCCGCCGCGGCCCCCGCCGGCACGGACGCCGAGAGCAAGCCGAAGCGGCGTGCCACGTCCAAGGCGCGCACCGGGGACGAGGCCGCCGCCGTCTCGCCCGAGAGCAAGGCCACGGCCCAGCAGCAGATCGACATCCCCGGTCAGCCGGCCAACGAGGACCAGCCCGCGGGCGAGCGTCGTCGTCGCCGTGCGACCGCGCAGGCGGGCAGCCCCGACACCAAGACCGACGTCAGGACGGAACCGCAGGCCGAGCCGAAGAGCGAGGCCCGTGGCGACGACCGCGGCGAGGCGAAGGGCGAGGCGAAGGCCGAGTCCGCCGTCGACAACGCCGAGGGCCGCCGCGGCGACCGTCAGGAGCGCGGCCAGCGCGGTGAGCGCGGTGAGCGTGGCGACCGCGGTGAGCGTGGCGACCGCGGTGAGCGTCGCGAGCGCCAGCGTGACCGCCGCGGCAAGGGCGACGACCAGGGCCAGCAGGGCGGCGGCCAGCGGCCGCAGCGCCAGGGCCAGACCCAGGGCCAGACCCAGGGCCAGACCCAGGGCCAGACCCAGGGCCAGGGCCAGTCCGGCCAGGGCCAGCAGGGTGGCGGACCCCAGGACGACGGTTTCGACGACGAGGGCGGCCGCCGTGGCCGCCGCGGCCGTTACCGCGACCGCCGCGGGCGTCGTGGCCGCGAGGACACCTTCGCCCCCGACGTGCAGGTTGCCGACGACGACGTCCTGATCCCCGTCGCGGGCATCCTGGACATCCTCGACAACTACGCGTTCATCCGGACCTCCGGCTACCTGCCCGGTCCGAACGACGTGTACGTCTCGCTCGCACAGGTCCGCAAGAACGGCCTGCGCAAGGGTGACCACGTCACGGGCGCGGTCCGTCAGCCCAAGGACGGCGAGCGCCGCGAGAAGTTCAACGCGCTGGTCCGGCTCGACTCGGTCAACGGCATGGCGCCCGAGTCCGGCCGCAGCCGCCCGGAGTTCCAGAAGCTGACGCCGCTCTACCCGCAGGACCGGCTCCGCCTGGAGACCGACTCCAACATCCTGACCACCCGGATCATCGACATGGTCGCCCCCATCGGCAAGGGGCAGCGTGGCCTCATCGTGGCCCCGCCGAAGACCGGTAAGACCATGATCCTCCAGGCCATCGCCAACGCGATCACGGTCAACAGCCCCGAGTGCCACCTGATGGTCGTCCTGGTCGACGAGCGTCCGGAAGAGGTCACCGACATGCAGCGGTCGGTGAAGGGCGAGGTCATCTCCTCGACCTTCGACCGCCCGGCCGAGGACCACACCACGGTCGCCGAGCTGGCCATCGAGCGCGCCAAGCGTCTCGTCGAGCTGGGTCACGACGTGGTCGTCCTGCTCGACTCGATCACCCGTCTGGGCCGTGCGTACAACCTCGCGGCGCCGGCGTCCGGACGCATCCTGTCCGGCGGTGTCGACTCGACCGCGCTGTACCCGCCGAAGCGCTTCTTCGGTGCGGCGCGCAACATCGAGGACGGCGGTTCGCTGACCATCCTGGCCACCGCGCTCGTCGAGACCGGCTCGCGCATGGACGAGGTGATCTTCGAGGAGTTCAAGGGCACCGGAAACATGGAGCTCAAGCTCGACCGGAAGCTCTCGGACAAGCGGATCTTCCCCGCGGTGGACGTCGACGCGTCCAGCACCCGTAAGGAAGAGATCCTTCTCGGTACCGACGAATTGGCAGTCGTCTGGAAGCTGCGCCGGGTGCTGCACGCACTCGACCAGCAGCAGGCGATCGAGCTGCTGCTCGACCGCATGAAGAAGACCCAGTCCAACGCCGAGTTCCTTCTGCAGATTCAGAAGACGACTCCCGGCAATGGGAACGACTGACCAGAGAAGCTGAATCGGGACAGTTCAACCGTCCCTGAAATCCGCCCCGTTACTCCGGTGACGGGGCGGATTCTTTTTGTCTTCCTCCGCAGTCCCCCTTTTGTTGATCCTGGCGTAATATCTGCGTCAGTTGAGGTGGGGGGCCATCCCGGCAGCACCGTAGAGGCGAAAGCCCTTCTTTGTGCTGCCTGCTGCCCTGTTGCGGGCAGTTGTTGCCGAGCCCCCGCCGTCCACGATCCGGCGGCGCTCTCGCGTACCGCCGGTTCCGATACGAAGGATCGCCGCGTGCATATACGCACCAGGGGCGGCCGGCACTCGCGCCGGCTCAAGCTCGCCGTTCCGGCCGTGGCTGTCACGGTCCTCGCCCTCGTGGGCACGGGACTCACGATGTCCAGCTCCCAGGCCGAGGAGCCGGTTTTGACCGTCGCGGCAGGAGCCGTGGACCGGCCCGTCGCGCCGTCGGACACCGAACTGCGCGAGCGCGTGGTCAAGGCGGCCGAGGCCGACCGCAAGGCGCTCGCACCGTCCAAGCTCAACGCCACGGACGACCCCGGCCCCGCCCCGATGGTCATCGGCGGCACGGAGACGTCCCTCACCACCGCCCCGTGGATGGCGCAGCTCTGGTACGACGACGGTACCGGGGGCTTCTTCTGCGGTGGTGTGGTGATCGCGCCCACCAAGATCGCCACGGCCGCCCACTGCGTCAAGGGCTTCGACTGGGCCGCGAACGGCACGGTCGTCACCGGAGCCGTCTCCACCGAGACGACCGGCACCGGGGAAGCGAGCTGGCCCTACCGCCAGTGGAACCACCCGCTGTACAACGACAACGACGGCGCGGCCGACAACGACATCGCGGTGCTCACGCTCAGCGACCCGGTCGCCGCCAAGCCGCTGCCCGTGATGGCCAAGACGGACACGGCCCTCTACGCGGCCGGCACCCAGGCCAAGGTCTACGGCTGGGGCCGTACGAGCTCGACCGACAACGGGATCTCCACGACCCTGCGTTCGGCGACCCTGCCGATCGTCTCCGACTCGGCGTGCACCAGCTCCTACGGGAGCTGGTTCAAGGCCGGCCACATGGTCTGCGCGGGCAAGACGGGCGCGACGGACTCCGCGACGACCGGCGCCTGCAACGGCGACTCCGGCGGCCCGCTGGTGGTCGGCGGCAAGCTGGTCGGGATCGTGTCGTGGGGTATCGAGAACTGTGTCGGCGCGGGCATGTACAGCGTCTTCGCCAAGGTGAGCAGCTACGTACCCGCCATCAACGCGCGGGCGTACGACACCAATCTGAACTACGACCACCGCGCGGACCTGCTGGCCCGCAAGGCGTCGACGAACACCATGTACGGGTTCCTCTCCAACGGCAGCTCCATGTCGAAGTACACCTTCGGCAGCAACTGGGGCGGTCTCAACCTCGTGCTCCAGACGGACCTCAACCGTGACGACTACCAGGACCTGATCTACCGCACCAGCGACGGGAGCCTGTACTGGGACTGGATCAACCCGGCGACCCAGGAGTGGGAGAGCAAGCGGATCGCCACCGGCTGGAGCTCCCGCAAGCAGATCCTGTCGCCCGGCGACCTGACCGGCGACGGCCACCCCGACGTCCTGTCGACGGACTCCGCCGGTGACTTCTGGCTGTACCCCGGCAAGGGCAACGGCTCGTTCGCGGCCCGGAGCCGGATCGGTGGCGGCGGCCTCAACTACTCCATGGTGCGCGGCAGCGGTGACTTCACGAACGACGGCAAGGCCGACATCATCGCCCGCGGCGCCGGCGGCAAGATGTACCTCTTCCCGGGCACCGGCAAGGCCAGTGCGCCGTTCGCGTCGAAGAAGCTCGTGCGGACCTGGGACGTCGCCAACGCGCTCGTCACCACCGGTGACTTCAGCGGCGACGGCATCGCGGACATCATCGTCCGCGTGAAGACCGGCGAGCTGTACCTCTACCCGGGCACCGGCCGGTCCGACAGCGGGATCTTCGGCTCCCGCAAGCTCCTGGGCTCCGGGGCCGCGAGCTACAACCTGTTCGGCTGATCACAGGCACCACAGGCACCACAGGCGGCAGCACCGCTGTCAAGAGCCCCCGCGTCCTCGGACGCGGGGGCTCTTTCGACACCGCCGCGTCCGGGGACGGCGTTTCCGGCGGTCCGGGAATACGTGCGGCCCGACCCCGGTTTTGGGAGATACGCCCAGTCCTGGCAGACTGGTACGTCGGCCCCGGTTCACGGACGCGCAATCAGCGCGGACGACCCGGAGCCCTCCCGAAACTAGGAGACACCTTGAAGCGCGACATTCACCCCGAGTACGTCGAGACCCAGGTCAGCTGTACCTGCGGTGCGTCGTTCACCACCCGGAGCACCATCGGCAACGGTGCCATCCGCGCCGACGTCTGCTCCGAGTGCCACCCGTTCTACACGGGCAAGCAGAAGATCCTCGACACCGGTGGCCGCGTGGCCCGCTTCGAGGCCCGCTTCGGCAAGGCTGCCGGCTCCGCCAGCAAGTAGCGAGCCACTGCGCCGGTTCCCGGTGCCCTCATTCCAGGGGGCGTCGGGGCCGGCGTTTTTTCCGGCCGGACGTCCGGGGGACGCCCCCCGGAAACCCCGGACAGCACGCCCTCCAGCAGGCCCGTCGACGTAACTAACCAGGAGCCCCCGATGTTCGAGGCGGTCGAGGAACTGATCGGTGAACATGCCGGTCTCGAGAAGAAGCTCGCCGACCCGTCGGTCCACTCGGACCAGGCCAACGCGCGCAAGCTCAACAAGCGCTACGCGGAGCTCACCCCGATCGTCTCCACGTACCTGTCCTGGAAGCGCACCGGCGACGACATCGAGACCGCTCGCGAGTTCGCCGCCGACGACCCGGACTTCATCGCCGAGGTGAAGGACCTGGAGAAGCAGCGCGAAGCACTCACCGAGAAGCTCCGTCTCCTCCTCGTCCCGCGCGACCCCAGCGACGACAAGGACGTGCTGCTGGAGATCAAGGCGGGCGCGGGCGGCGACGAGTCCGCCCTGTTCGCCGGCGATCTGCTGCGCATGTATCTGCGCTACGCCGAGCGCGTCGGCTGGAAGACCGAGATCATCGACTCCACCGAGTCCGAGCTCGGCGGCTACAAGGACGTCCAGGTCGCCGTGAAGACCAAGGGCGGCAACGGTGCCACCGAGCCCGGCCAGGGCGTCTGGGCGCGGATGAAGTACGAGGGCGGCGTGCACCGTGTGCAGCGCGTGCCCTCCACCGAGTCCCAGGGCCGCATCCACACCTCCGCCGCCGGTGTGCTCGTCACGCCCGAGGCGGAGGAGGTCGAAGTCGAGATCCACGCCAACGACCTGCGCATCGACGTCTACCGCTCCTCCGGTCCCGGCGGCCAGTCCGTCAACACGACCGACTCCGCGGTCCGCATCACGCACCTGCCGACCGGTGTCGTGGCCTCCTGCCAGAACGAGAAGAGCCAGCTCCAGAACAAGGAGCAGGCCATGCGCATCCTGCGTTCCCGGCTCCTTGCCGCGGCCCAGGAAGCGGCCGAGCAGGAAGCCTCCGACGTCCGCCGCAGCCAGGTCCGTACCGTCGACCGCTCCGAGAAGATCCGTACGTACAACTTCCCGGAAAACCGGATCTCGGACCACCGCGTCGGCTTCAAGGCGTACAACTTGGACCAGGTGCTCGACGGTGACCTCGATGCCGTCATCCAGGCATGCGTCGACGCCGACTCGGCCGCCAAGCTCGCCAACGCGTAACCCGCCCGCCCCGCCCGTGACCCCGTACGGAGAACCGCGATGAACCTGCTGCTCGCCGAGGTGGCCCAGGCCACCCAGCGGCTGGCCGACGCCGGTGTCCCTTCACCGCGATTCGACGCCGAGGAACTCGCCGCCTACGTGCACGGCGTCAAGCGGGGCGAACTGCACAACGTGCCGGACCGGGACTTCGACGCCCGGTACTGGGAGACCATCGCCCGCCGCGAGGCCCGCGAACCCCTCCAGCACATCACCGGCCGCGCCTTCTTCCGCTATCTGGAGCTCCAGGTGGGGCCCGGTGTCTTCGTGCCCCGCCCGGAGACCGAGTCCGTCGTCGGCTGGGCCATAGACGCCGTCCGCGCGATGGACGTCGTCGAACCGCTCATCGTCGATCTCTGTACGGGATCGGGTGCCATCGCCCTCGCGATGGCACAGGAGGTGCCGCGCTCGCGTGTGCACGGCGTGGAGCTGTCCGAGGACGCCCTCACATGGACCAGGAAGAACGCCGAGGGGTCCAGGGTCACCGTGCACCGCGGAGACGCGGCTACGGCCCTTCCCGAGCTCGACGGCCAGGTGGACCTGGTCATCTCCAACCCGCCGTACATCCCGCTCACCGAGTGGGAGTACGTGGCACCCGAGGCCCGTGACCACGACCCGGAGATGGCCCTCTTCTCCGGCGAGGACGGCCTCGACCTCATCCGGTCCATCGAGCGGACCGCGCACCGCCTGCTGCGCCCCGGCGGCCTCGTCGTCATCGAGCACGCCGACACCCAGGGCGGCCAGGTGCCGTGGATCTTCACCGAGGAGCGGGGCTGGGCCGACGCGGCCGACCACCCCGACCTGAACAACCGGCCCCGTTTCGCGACCGCCCGCAGGGCCATGCCGTGACCGGTGATCCGGACCCGCACCACCCGTTGTACCCGCCCTACCCGTACATGCTTGAGGAGGCCGGCTGATGGCACGGCGATACGACTGCAACGACGCGACCGACCGTACGACCGGCCTGCGTGAGGCCGCGTCCGCCGTCCGCCGCGGCGAACTGGTCGTGCTGCCCACCGACACCGTGTACGGGATCGGTGCGGATGCCTTCAGCTCCGAGGGCGTCAGCGATCTGCTCGACGCCAAGGGCCGCGGCCGCAACATGCCGACCCCTGTCCTGATCGGCTCCCCGAACACCCTGCACGGCCTGGTCACGGACTTCTCCGAGCAGGCGTGGGAGCTCGTCGACGCGTTCTGGCCCGGCGCGCTCACCCTCGTCGCCAAGCACCAGCCCTCGCTCCAGTGGGACCTCGGCGACACCCGGGGCACCGTCGCCATCCGGATGCCCCTGCACCCCGTCGCCATCGAGCTGCTCACCGAGGTCGGCCCGATGGCCGTCTCCAGCGCCAACCTCACCGGACACCCCTCCCCGGAGGACTGCGACGCCGCCCAGGAGATGCTGGGCGACTCCGTCTCCGTCTACCTCGACGGCGGACCGACGCCCGGTATCGTGCCGTCCTCCATCGTCGACGTCACGGGCAAGATCCCGGTCCTGCTGCGCGCCGGCGCGCTCTCCGTAGAGGAGCTGCGCAAGGTGGTACCCGACCTCGAGGTGGCCAATTGACCGCCCCTGAGGGGCGTGGCATAGCGGGGCAGACCGACACTTTCCGCATCCTCCACGTCAGCACCGGCAACGTCTGCCGCTCGCCCATCACCGAGCGGCTGACCCGTCATGCCCTGGTGGACCGCCTCGGCGATCCGCTCAGCGGCGGCCTGATCGTGGAGAGCGCGGGCACCTGGGGGCACGAAGGCGCACCCATGGAGGCCAACGCCGAAGTGGTCCTCGCCGATTTCGGCGCGGACGCCACGGGGTTCGTCGGCCGCGAACTGCTCGACGAGCACGTGATCCGCGCCGACCTCGTGCTCACCGCCACCCGTGACCACCGGGCCCAGGTGATCTCGATGGGCCACTCGGCCGGGCTGCGGACGTTCACGCTCAAGGAGTTCACCCGGCTCGTCCGGGCCATAGACCCCGCCACGCTCCCGGACCCGCGCGGCGAGGGTGTCGTCGAGCGCGCCCGCGCCCTGGTGCGGGCGGCGGCGGCGCTGCGCGGCTGGCTGCTGGCCCCCACCGCCGAGGCGGACGAGGTGTACGACCCGTACGGCGCCCCGATCACGTTCTTCCGTTCCATCGGCGACGAGATCAACCAGGCCCTCGACCCGGTCGTCACCGCACTGACGGGCGTACGGACTCCGCACTGAGCCCTATGGCGCACCGGCCGTGCGCCGACCGGCGTACCGGGCCGTCCGGCAGCGGGCACGGCCGCACACACGGGCCTACATTGGTCGCAGAGCCCACCCCTCCCCAGGCCCGGAGCCGTCACATGCCGGTCACCACTCCAGCCGCACCCGCAGCCGTGTCCCGCTCGCGGACAGCCCTCCCGCAGGACTTCGGCGCCCTGCTCCGCGAGGACCCGGAGATCGCCGATGTGCTGCTGGGGGAGGTGAACCGGCAGGCGGGCACCCTCCAGCTGATCGCCGCCGAGAACTTCACCTCGCCCGCGGTCCTCGCCGCCCTCGGCTCCCCGCTCGCCAACAAGTACGCCGAGGGCTACCCAGGCGCCCGTCACCACGGCGGCTGCGAACAGGCGGACGCCGCCGAACGCATCGCGATCCGGCGGGCCACCGCGCTCTTCGGCGCCGAGCACGCCAACGTCCAGCCGCACTCCGGCTCCTCCGCCGTCCTCGCGGCCTACGCCGCCCTGCTGCGGCCCGGCGACACGGTGCTGGCCATGGGGCTCCCGTACGGGGGACACCTCACCCATGGCTCGCCCGGCAACTTCTCCGGCCGCTGGTTCGAGTTCGTCGGCTACGGCGTGAACCCCGACAGCGGTCTGATCGACTACACACAGGTCCGCGCCCTGGCCCGGGCCCGGCGCCCCAAGGCGATCGTGTGCGGTTCCATCTCGTACCCCCGGCACCCCGACTACGAGCTGTTCCGGGAGATCGCCGACGAGGTCGGTGCCTATCTGATCGCGGACGCCGCCCACCCGATGGGCCTGATCGCCGGGGGAGCGGCGCCCAGCCCCGTGCCGTACGCGGACGTGGTGTGCGCCACCACGCACAAGGTGCTGCGCGGACCGCGCGGCGGCATGATCCTGTGCGGTCCGGAACTGGCGGAACGGATCGACCGGGCGGTGTTCCCCTTCACCCAGGGCGGCGCCCAGATGCACTCGGTCGCGGCGAAGGCCGTCGCCTTCGGCGAGGCGGCGACCCCGGCGTTCACGCTCTACGCCCATCGGGTCGTCGCCCACGCCCGGGTACTCGCCGCCGGTCTGGAGGCCGAGGGCTTCGACGTCACCACCGAGGGAACCGACACCCACCTGATCGTCGCGGACCCTGCCCCCCTGGGCGTCGACGGCCGCACCGCACGGGAGCGGCTGGCCGCGGCGGGCATGGTCCTGGACACCTGCGCGCTGCCCTACGGCGACGCCCGGGGCATCCGGCTGGGCACGGCCGCCGTCACCACCCAGGGCATGGACGAGGCCGACATGGTGCGGATCGCGGAGCTCTTCGGCGCGGCGGTCCGGGAGGCCGACGACCCCGGTCATCTGCTGGCGGAGGTGCGCGAACTCACGGAGCGGAATCCCCCCTATCCGGGGTAGGCGAAGAAGGTGCAACCATCTCCCGTACCGTGGAGTCCTTGTTCCTGAGGCTAGGGTGTGGGGCTGAGATGGCCGGCGATTTCTGTGGGGCAGCCCGTGCGTGATTACCTGCTGACGCTCTGTGTCACGGCCGCAGTTACCTATCTGCTGACCGGACCGGTGCGTAAGTTCGCCATCGCGATCGGGGCCATGCCCGCGATCCGGGCGCGCGACGTACACCGAGAACCGACACCGCGGCTCGGTGGCATCGCCATGTTCGGCGGACTGTGCGCGGGACTGATCGTCGCCGCCCATCTGAACAACCTCACGGATGTCTTCGAACTCTCCAACGAGCCAAGGGCGTTGCTCTCCGGCGCCGCGCTGATCTGGCTGATCGGCGTCCTGGACGACAAGTTCGAACTCGACGCGCTGATCAAGCTCGGCGGACAGATGATCGCCGCGGCCGTCATGGTCATCCAGGGCCTCACGGTGCTGTGGCTGCCGATCCCCGGCGTGGGCACGGTCGCCCTCACCCAGTGGCAGGGCACGCTGCTCACGGTCGCGCTGGTCGTCATCACGATCAACGCCGTCAACTTCGTGGACGGCCTGGACGGCCTGGCGGCCGGCATGGTGTGCATCGCCTCGGCCGCGTTCTTCCTCTACACCTACCGGCTCTGGTACGGATACGGGATCGAGGCGGCGGCCCCCGCGACGCTCTTCGCGGCGATCCTGATGGGCATGTGCCTCGGCTTCCTGCCGCACAACATGCACCCCGCGCGGATCTTCATGGGCGACTCCGGATCGATGCTGATCGGTCTCGTCCTCGCGGCGGGCGCGATCTCCGTCACGGGGCAGGTCGACCCGGACACGATGAAGCTGTTCGAGGGCAGTGAGCGGCAGGCGACCCACGCGATGCTGCCGGTCTTCATCCCGCTGCTGCTGCCGCTGACGATCATCGCGATCCCGGCCGCGGACCTGGTGCTGGCGATCGTGCGGCGTACCTGGAACGGTCAGTCGCCGTTCGCCGCCGACCGAGGACATCTGCACCACCGGCTGCTGGAGATCGGGCACTCCCACAGCCGGGCCGTCATGATCATGTACTTCTGGTCCGCGCTGATCGCCTTCGGTGCGGTGGGGTACTCGGTCCACTCGGCGTCGATGTGGATCGTGCTCGCGATCATGGGGGCGAGCGCCGTGGGTCTGATCCTGCTGCTGATGCCCCGCTTCACGCCCCGGACCCCTGACTGGGCCGACTCCTTCGTACCGCCCCGTTACCGGCGCCGCAGGCACGCCGCCAAGTCGGAACGTGTGGTCGCTTTCGGGCAACAGGGCCCGGACGGCCCGGAGATGGCCTCGGAGGCCGCTGAGCGGACCCCGGTGGCCGTCGGGGTCTCGGGCGTCAACGGGGCGACGGCGATCGGCTCCCGCGCGCGTACGCACGACCAGCGCAGGGCCGATTCATCGCGTTGACGTTTCGGCAGCGCATGCCCATTACCATGCAATGTGTGGGTTTGTCCCGCGCAAACGCGCAGGGTCGCTCTCATGTGTGACAGTGGGCACACTTTTCAGGTAAAGACCTCATCAAATAGTTTGTGATAGCGTTCACGAGACCCGGTGATAGAGCCGAAGGACCTTGGTAAGAGGGTCCATTGGCCGAGCTTCGACTCGCGCCGGGCCTACGCTCGTCCATGACGACACCACTGCCCACCCCCTGCAAAGCGGAGTTGCCGCCATGCCGTCCAACGACGTCCGGACTCTCCTCCAGACCGCCGTGCCCACTGCTGTCGTCGGCGCTGTCGCCGCCGTGATCAGCGGTGTGGTCGCCGGCGGCAAGGGAGCCCTGGGCGCGGTCGTTGCGACGCTGGTGGTGATCCTCTTCATGGGGATCGGGCTCGTCGTCCTGCAACGGACCGCCAGGTCCCTCCCGCATCTGTTCCAGGCGATGGGGCTGATGCTGTACACGGCACAGCTCCTGCTGCTGTTCATCTTCGTCGCCGCGTTCAAGAACACCGAGGTGTTCAACCCGAAGGCTTTCGCGATCACGCTGGTCGCGACGACTCTCGCGTGGATCGGCGCACAGGCGCGTGCGCACATGACGGCCAAGATCCTTTACGTCGAACCCGACTCCGACAAGGGCGACAAGCCCAAGAACACGGGGTCGTCGACGTGAAGGGTAGGGGCGGAATAAGTGCGGGTCCGGGACCCTGCTATCGTCCGGTTCCAACTGCGGCACTGCGGGCGCGGGCATGTGAGCTGACGCCTGCTCGATCGCGAGGCTCAATGCCTGACTGCCGCTCACACATCCGTAACACCAGTCCAGTGCCGAACCGCGGCTGCGCGCCGCGCCGACACAACGAGGTTGCCGTACCTATGCGCCACGCTGAAGGAGCCCGCGGTGAGTGCTGACCCGACACAGGTGCTCGCCTTCGAGACCGATTGCCACATCTTCGACGGTTGTGGTTTCCCGGCACCCGGCTTGCACTCGTTCCTGTTCGAGCCGCTGTGGGGTGACCCGGACAGCAACTTGTACTTCAACAAGCCGATGCTCCTGGCGCTCCTCGGCTCGATCATCATCGTCGGCTTCTTCTGGGCGGCTTTCCGCAAGCCCAAGATGGTCCCCGGCAAGCTGCAGTCGATCGCGGAGATGGGGTACGACTTCATCCGCCGCGGCATCGTCTACGAGACGATCGGCAAGCGCGAGGGTGAGAAGTACGTCCCCCTCGTCGTCTCGCTGTTCTTCTTCGTCTGGATGATGAACCTCTGGTCGATCATTCCGGTCGCCCAGTTCCCGGTGACGTCGATCATCGCGTACCCCGCGGTGCTCGCGCTCATCGTGTACGTGACGTGGGTCAGCCTGACCTTCAAGCGTCACGGCTTCGTCGGGGCGTTCAAGAACATCACTGGCTACGACAAGTCGCTCGGCCCGGTGCTTCCGCTCGCCATGCTCATCGAGTTCTTCTCGAACCTGCTGGTGCGGCCGTTCACCCACGCGGTGCGACTCTTCGCGAACATGTTCGCAGGACACACGCTCCTGCTGCTGTTCACGATCGCCAGCTGGTACCTGCTCAACGGCATCGGGTTCGCCTACGCCGGCGTCTCGTTCGTGATGGTCATCGTGATGACCGCCTTTGAGCTTTTCATCCAGGCGTTGCAGGCATATGTCTTCGTGCTCCTGACCTGCACCTACATTCAGGGCGCGCTCGCCAAGCACCACTGAGCATCCCGCGCTCCGACCCTTAAGTCGTCCGGTGGCCAACCCCCACTGGTCCGTGAAAGAGAAGGAAGAACTGGCATGTCCCAGACCCTTGCTGCCGTCAGCGGCTCCCTCGGCTCCATCGGTTACGGCCTCGCTGCCATCGGTCCCGGCGTCGGCGTCGGCATCATCTTCGGTAACGGCACCCAGGCTCTCGCCCGTCAGCCCGAGGCTGCCGGTCTCATCCGCGCCAACCAGATCCTCGGCTTCGCCTTCTGTGAGGCGCTCGCCCTCATCGGTCTGGTCATGCCGTTCGTCTACGGCAAGTAGTGGTCCTCGGATCCACGACCAGCCCACCAGACGAAAGGCAATGATGTGAGCCAGCTGCTTACGGTCGCGGCCGAGGAACTTGAAAATCCCCTCGTCCCGCCGATTCCAGAGCTCGTCATCGGCCTCATCGCCTTCCTCATCGTCTTCGGCTTCCTCGCCAAGAAGCTCCTCCCGAACATCAACAAGGTTCTGGACGAGCGTCGCGAGGCCATCGAAGGCGGTATCGAAAAGGCCGATGCGGCCCAGACCGAGGCCCAGAGCGTTCTTGAGCAGTACAAGGCTCAGCTCGCCGAGGCCCGCCACGAAGCCGCTCGTATGCGCCAGGAGGCGCAGGAGCAGGGCGTCGTCATCATCCAGGAGATGAGGGCGGAAGGTCAGCGGCAGCGCGAGGAAATCGTCGCCGCCGGCCACGCCCAGATCGAGGCCGACCGCAAGGCCGCGTCCTCCGCGCTGCGTCAGGACGTGGGCACGCTCGCCACCGCCCTGGCAGGCAAGCTCGTCGGAGAGTCCCTCGAGGACCACGCCCGGCAGAGCGGTACCGTCGACCGTTTCCTCGATGAACTCGAGGCGAAGGCCGAGGCCGTCCGATGAACGGAGCGAGCCGCGAGGCGCTGGCTGCCGCACGTGAGCGTCTCGACGCACTGACCGACAATTCCCCTCGCTACGCTGGGGAGACCCCATCGTCGGTCGCTGAGTCGGCGAAGCTCGCCGAGGAGCTGGCAGCCGTCACCGCGCTGCTCCACCGCGAGGTATCGCTGCGCCGGGTCCTCACCGACCCGTCGCAGAGCGGCGAGGCCAAGGCCGAGCTGGCCGGGCGACTGCTGAGCGGTCAGGTGGGCGGCGAAGCCGTGGACCTGGTCTCCGGCATGGTCCGTTCCCGTTGGTCGCAGTCGCGTGACCTGGTCGACTCGGTCGAGGAGCTGGCGAACACCGCAGACCTCACCGCGGCCCAGCGCGCGGGTGCACTCGACGACGTCGAGGACGAGCTCTTCCGGTTCGGCCGGATCGTCGGTTCCGCCAAGGAACTGCGTTCCGCGCTGACCAGCCGGACCGCGTCCACCGCCGCCAAGGGCGAGCTGCTCCGCAGCCTGCTCGGCGGCAAGGCGCAGCCCGTCACCGAGCGAATCGTCACGCGCCTCGTGACCCAGCCCCGTGGACGTAGCCTGGAGGCGGGACTCGACTCCCTGTCCAAGCTCGCCGCGGAGCGCCGGGACCGCATGGTCGCCGTCGTCACCTCGGCGGTACCGCTGTCCGATCGGCAGAAGCAGCGCCTCGGCGCCGCCCTGGCGAAGATCTACGGCCGGCAGATGCACCTGAACCTGGACGTGGACCCCGCGGTCCTCGGCGGGATCTCTGTGCGCGTCGGTGACGAGGTCATCAACGGCACGATCGCGGAGCGCCTCGAAGAGGTCACCCGCCGGATGGCCGGCTGACAGCGCGCAGCGCACAAGTACCACCTGAACGAGCAAGAACAGCGGCCCGGTTGGGCCGTGCAGAAATTGCAGAAGATTCCTGGGGGTCGCCCCCAGACCCCCTTAAGAAACTTCGGGCCCAACAAGGAGAGCAGGGAACCCAGATGGCGGAGCTCACGATCCGGCCGGAGGAGATCCGGGACGCACTGGAGAACTTTGTCCAGTCGTACAAGCCGGACGCGGCCTCGCGCGAGGAGGTCGGTACGGTCAGCGCTGCCGGCGACGGCATCGCGAAGGTGGAGGGTCTGCCCTCCGCCATGGCGAACGAGCTGCTGAAGTTCGAGGACGGAACCCTCGGTCTCGCCCTCAACCTCGAGGAGCGCGAGATCGGTGCGATCGTCCTCGGCGAGTTCAGCGGAATCGAAGAGGGCCAGCCGGTGCAGCGCACCGGTGAGGTGCTCTCCGTCGGCGTCGGCGAGGGTTACCTCGGCCGCGTCGTCGACCCGCTCGGCAACCCGATCGACGGTCTCGGCGAGATCGCGACGGACAGCCGTCGCGCCCTCGAGCTGCAGGCCCCTGGCGTCATGGTCCGCAAGTCGGTGCACGAGCCGATGCAGACCGGCTACAAGGCCGTCGACGCCATGGTGCCGATCGGCCGTGGCCAGCGTCAGCTGATCATCGGTGACCGTCAGACGGGTAAGACCGCTCTGGCTGTCGACACGATCATCAACCAGCGCGACAACTGGCGCTCGGGCGACGTGAACAAGCAGGTGCGCTGCATCTACGTCGCCATCGGTCAGAAGGGGTCCACCATCGCCTCCGTGCGTGGTGCCCTCGAAGAGGCCGGCGCCCTGGAGTACACGACCATCGTCGCCGCCCCGGCGTCCGACCCGGCCGGCTTCAAGTACCTGGCGCCGTACACCGGTTCGGCCATCGGCCAGCACTGGATGTACGCCGGCAAGCACGTCCTGATCATCTTCGACGACCTGTCGAAGCAGGCCGACGCCTACCGCGCCGTGTCGCTGCTGCTGCGCCGCCCGCCGGGCCGTGAGGCGTACCCGGGCGACGTCTTCTACCTGCACTCGCGTCTGCTGGAGCGTTGCGCCAAGCTCTCCGACGAGATGGGCAAGGGCTCGATGACGGGCCTCCCGATCGTCGAGACCAAGGCGAACGACGTGTCGGCGTTCATTCCGACCAACGTCATCTCCATCACCGACGGCCAGTGCTTCCTGGAGTCCGACCTGTTCAACGCGGGTCAGCGTCCGGCGCTCAACGTCGGTATCTCGGTCTCCCGAGTCGGTGGCTCCGCCCAGCACAAGGCCATGAAGCAGGTCTCCGGCCGTCTTCGCGTGGACCTCGCCCAGTACCGCGAGCTGGAGGCGTTCGCCGCCTTCGGTTCCGACCTGGACGCGGCCTCCAAGGCTTCGCTGGAGCGCGGTAAGCGCATGGTCGAGCTGTTGAAGCAGCCGCAGTACGCCCCCTTCCCCGTCGAGGAGCAGGTCGTCTCCGTCTGGGCCGGCACCACCGGCAAGATGGACGACGTCCCGGTCGAGGACATCCGTCGCTTCGAGGGCGAGCTGCTGGAGTACCTGCGCCGCGAGCGCAAGGACCTCCTGACCAGCATCGCCGAGGGCGGCAAGATGTCCGACGACACGCTGCAGTCGATCGCTGACGCGATCGCCGCCTTCAAGCAGCAGTTCGAGACCTCGGACGGCAAGCTTCTGGGCGAGGGCTGATAGATGGGCGCTCAGCTTCGCGTTTACAAGCGCCGCATCCAAGCCGTCACCGCGACCAAGAAGATCACCAAGGCGATGGAAATGATCGCCGCCTCGCGCATCGTCAAGGCGCAGCGCAAGGTGCAGGCTTCGATGCCGTACGCAACCGAGCTGAACCGCGCGGTGACCGCGGTGGCGACGGGTTCCTCCACCAAGCACCCGCTCACCACCGAAGCCGAGTCCCCGGCCCGTGCCGCGGTCCTGCTCATCACGAGCGACCGCGGTCTGGCCGGCGGCTACTCCTCCAACGCCATCAAGGCGGCGGAGCGGCTCCGGGAGCGGCTCGCGGGTGAGGGCAAGGAGGTCGACACGTACATCGTCGGCCGCAAGGGTGTCGCCTACTACGGCTTCCGCGAGCGCAAGGTCGCGGAGTCGTGGACCGGCTTCACCGACAGCCCTGCGTACGGGGATGCCAAGAACGTCGCCGCGCCGCTGATCGAGGCCATCACGAAGGACTCGGCCGAGGGCGGCGTCGACGAACTGCACATCGTCTTCACCGAGTTCGTGTCGATGATGACGCAGAACCCGGTGGACAACCGGATGCTGCCCCTCTCGCTCGACAAGGTCTCGGAAGAGAGCGGCACGAAGGGCGAGATCCTTCCGCTGTTCGACTTCGAGCCGTCGGCGGAGGACGTCCTCGACGCCCTCCTGCCGCGCTACGTCGAGAGCCGTATCTACAACGCACTGCTGCAGGCCGCCGCTTCCGAGCACGCTGCCCGCCGCCGCGCGATGAAGTCGGCGACCGACAACGCCGGGGACCTCATCAAGAGCCTCTCCCGGCTTGCCAACGCGGCCCGCCAGGCCGAAATCACCCAGGAAATCAGCGAGATCGTCGGCGGTGCCAGTGCTCTGGCCGACGCGACCGCGGGGAGTGACAAGTAAATGACGACGACTACCGACAGCGTTGTGACGGCCGCTGCCACGGGCCGCGTCGCCCGGGTCATCGGCCCGGTCGTCGACGTGGAGTTCCCCGTCGACGCGATGCCGGAGATCTACAACGCGCTGCACGTCTCCGTCGACGACCCGGCCGAGGACGGCGCGCGCAAGCTGCTGACCCTCGAAGTCGCCCAGCACCTGGGTGACGGCGTGGTCCGTGCGATCTCGATGCAGCCCACCGACGGTCTGGTCCGCCAGGCCCCGGTGACCGACACCGGCAAGGGCATCATGGTGCCGGTCGGTGACATCACCAAGGGCAAGGTGTTCAACACCCTCGGTCAGATCCTGAACGACCCGGAAGCCGAAGCTCAGATCACCGAGCGCTGGCCGATCCACCGCAAGGCCCCGGCCTTCGACCAGCTCGAGTCCAAGACCGAGATGTTCGAGACCGGCCTGAAGGTCGTCGACCTGCTGACCCCGTACGTCAAGGGCGGCAAGATCGGTCTGTTCGGTGGTGCGGGCGTCGGCAAGACGGTCCTCATCCAGGAAATGATCATGCGTGTGGCGAAGCTGCACGACGGTGTGTCGGTGTTCGCCGGCGTCGGTGAGCGTACCCGTGAGGGCAACGACCTCATCGACGAGATGACGGAGTCGGGCGTTCTGGAGAAGACCGCACTGGTCTTCGGCCAGATGGACGAGCCGCCGGGCACGCGTCTTCGCGTGGCCCTGTCCGCCCTGACCATGGCGGAGTACTTCCGCGATGTGCAGAAGCAGGACGTGCTGCTCTTCATCGACAACATCTTCCGCTTCACGCAGGCCGGTTCCGAGGTCTCCACGCTGCTCGGCCGTATGCCGTCCGCAGTGGGTTACCAGCCGACCCTGGCCGACGAGATGGGTGTGCTCCAGGAGCGCATCACCTCGACGCGTGGTCACTCGATCACCTCGATGCAGGCGATCTACGTCCCCGCGGACGACCTGACCGACCCGGCCCCGGCCACCACGTTCGCCCACCTCGACGCGACGACGGTTCTTTCCCGTCCGATCTCCGAGAAGGGCATCTACCCGGCCGTGGACCCGCTGGACTCCACGTCCCGCATCCTGGACCCGCGCTACATCACGCAGGACCACTACGACACGGCCACCCGTGTCAAGGGAATCCTGCAGAAGTACAAGGACCTCCAGGACATCATCGCGATCCTCGGTATCGACGAGCTGGGCGAGGAGGACAAGCTTGTTGTCCACCGTGCCCGTCGCGTCGAGCGCTTCCTGTCGCAGAACACCCACGCCGCCAAGCAGTTCACCGGCCTGGACGGTTCGGACGTGCCGCTCGACGAGTCGATCGCCGCGTTCAACTCGATCTGCGACGGTGAGTACGACCACTTCCCGGAGCAGGCGTTCTTCATGTGCGGTGGCATTGAGGACCTCAAGGCCAACGCCAAGGAGCTCGGCGTCTCCTGAGCCTCCGGCTCACCGAGGGGGGTGGGTGTGTCCCGCCCCCCTCACCACGCCCCGTAGAATTGACCCAACACCCGGCTCGACCGCCGGGTGGTGACCCGAGGAGCCACCCTTGGCTGCTGAGCTGCATGTCGAGCTGGTCGCCGCGGACCGCAGTGTCTGGTCCGGCGAGGCCACCCTCGTCGTCGCGCGTACCACATCCGGCGACATCGGCGTCATGCCCGGTCACCAGCCGCTTCTCGGTGTGCTGGAATCGGGCCCGGTGACGATCCGCACCAGCGGAGGCGACACCGTCATCGCCGCTGTGCACGGTGGATTCATCTCGTTCGCGGACGACAAGCTGTCGCTGCTGGCGGAGATCGCCGAGCTGGCGGACGAGATCGATGTCCAGCGCGCCGAGCGCGCGCTGGAGCGCGCGAAGTCGGACACGGACGCCGCCGCCGAGCGGCGCGCCGATGTACGTCTGCGCGCGGTGGCGGTGCTGCGCTAGCACCCCCGCCGACAGATGTTTTCACTCAGCCGCGGCCCGGACTGGAAGTCTCCAGTCCGGGCTGCGGCTGAGGCAATGCAGATGCAGTTCGGTCCGGATATCCGTAATCGACGTTGCGAGGAGGTCGGTGGAGATGGTCCTCGCTCTGTGGGTTGGCGCTCTGGTCGTCGTACTGGTCCTGTTGGGTCTGTTCGTGTTCGGCCTGCGCCGTCGGCTGATCCAGCGCTCCGGCGGTACGTTCGACTGCAGTCTGCGCTGGGACGTCTCGAAGGAACCGGACCCCACCGGCAAGGGCTGGGTCTACGGCGTCGCCCGCTACAGCGGTGACCGGGTCGACTGGTTCCGGGTCTTCTCCTACGATCCCCGTCCCCGCCGAGCCCTTGAGCGCGCCTCCATCGAGGTGGTCGCCCGCCGGCTGCCCGAGGGCGAAGAAGAACTCGCACTTCTGTCCGATTCTGTCGTGCTCGGCTGTCTCCACCGTGGGACGCGCCTGGAGCTGGCGATGAGCGAGGACGCCCTCACCGGCTTCCTCGCCTGGCTGGAGGCGGCACCGCCCGGCCAGCGGGTGAACGTGGCCTGAGAGGGCCGTACAGGACTGGTCCGGGAGGGCCGGCCGTACACGGACAGCGAAAAACCGGGGAGACAGGGGGCGGACCTGTCTCCCCGGTCGTATGTCGGGGCCGTGCGGGGCCGTGCGGGGTCGTACGGGCCGCACGGTGGTGCTACGGCGTGGGGATTACCGGAGACCGCTGTTGATCGCGCTCACCAGTTCGCCGTTGGTGGTGTCACCGCTGAACTCCCAGAAGAAGGCGCCGCCGAGGCCCTGGTTCTTCGCCCACGTCATCTTCGAGACGACGGTGGCCGGGGTGTCGTAGCTCCACCAGTTGGTGCCGCAGTGGGCGTAGGCGGTGCCGGCTATGGTCCCGGTGGCCGGGCAGCTGCTCTTGAGGACCTTGTAGTCCTCGATGCCCGCCTCGTACGTTCCCTGGGCCGCTCCGGTCGCCGTGCCGCCCGGAGCGGACTGGGTGACGCCGGTCCAGCCGCGGCCGTAGAAGCCGATGCCGAGCAGCAGCTTCTTGGCGGGGACGCCCTTGGCCTTGAGCTTGGCGATCGCGTCGGCGGCCGTGAAGCCCGCCTGCGGGATGCCGGTGTACGAGGTCAGCGGCGAGTGCGGGGCCGTCGGGCCCTTGGCCGCCCAGGCGCCGAAGAAGTCGTACGTCATCACGTTGTACCAGTCCATGGACTGCGCGGCGCCCGCGTAGTCGGCGGCGTCGATCTTGCCGCCGTCGGAGCCGTCCGCGGTGATGGCGGCGGTGACGAGGTTGTTCGCGCCGAACTTGGTGCGCAGCGCGGTGGAGAGGTTCTTCAGCGCGGCCGGGCCGCTGGTGTCACAGGTGAGACCGCAGGCGTTGGGGTACTCCCAGTCGATGTCGATCCCGTCGAAGACATCGGCCCAGCGGGGGTCCTCGACCAGGTCGTAGCAGGACTGGGCGAACGCGGCCGGGTTCTGCGCCGCGGCACCGAAGCCGCCGGACCAGGTCCAGCCGCCGAACGACCACAGCACCTTGATGTTCGGGTACTTCGCCTTGAGCTTGCGCAGCTGGTTGAAGTTCCCGCGCAGCGGCTGGTCCCAGGTGTCCGCGACCCCGTCGACCGACTGGTCGGCCGTGTACGCCTTGTCGTAGTCGGCGTAGGCGTCACCGATGGTGCACTTGCCGCCCTGGACGTTGCCGAAGGCGTAGTTGATGTGCGTGATCTTCGAGGCGGAGCCCGAGGTCACCAGGTTCTTCACGTGGTAGTTGCGCCCGTAGGTGCCCCAGTTGGTGAAGTAGCCGAGGTTGATCTTGTCACCGGGCGGGGGCGTGGTGCCGCCGCCGGTGGTGCGGACCGCGACCGAGCCGCTGACCGGGCCGGTCTGGTCCGCGGTGTCGCGGGCCCGCACGGTGTACGAGTAGTCGGTGCCCGCGGTGAGGGCGCTGTCCGTGTACGTGGTGCCGGTGACCGTGGCGACCTTGGTGCCGCCGCGCAGGACGTCGTAGTTCTTGATGCCCTTGTCGTCGGTCGCCGCGGCCCAGGTGAGCTTCGCGGAGGTGTCGGTGATCAGGCTCGCGGTGGGGGTGCCCGGCGCGGACGGGGCGTTGTCGCCGGGGACGCTGCCGCCGTCACAGGAGGCGCCGTTCAGCTTGCAGCCGCTGGGGGAGCCGGAGCCCGTCCCGTTGAAGCCGAAGCTGATGCTGGCACCGGGGGCGACGGAGCCGTTCCAGCTGAGGTTCTTGGCGGTCCAGTGGGTGCCGGAACCGGTGACGGTGGCGTCCCAGGCGGAGCCGACCGCGGTGCCGGCGGGGAAGTCCCACTCGATCGTCCAGGAGGAGAGCGCGGTGGTACCGGTGTTCTTCACCGTCCACTGGCCTTCGAAGCCGGTGCCCCAGTCGGACTTCTTGACATAGGTGGCGGTCGCCGACGTGGCGGCCTCGGCCGGGCCGGCCAGGCCGACCATCGCGGCGAGCGGCAGAAGCAGCGCGGTGACGCCCGCTACGGCCTTGGATCGGATGGTGGTGCCGGTACTGAGTCGCTGTCTGAATCCGGCCCGGCGTGGGGGGGTCTCAGTGCTCAACGGTGCTCCTCGGGTGAGGTCCGACAAACGGGGGATGGTCCGTGGACTGCAAACCCTGCGCCGCCCAGAGTGCGCCTTTGTCATGGCGCACTCACCGCAGTGTGCTCGGTGAGATTAGGAAGGTCTGGACCAATCGTCAAGAGGTCCAGACCAAAGACCCTGAGTAAACCTCAGAGACCCAACTCCTGAGCGATCACCGCCGCTTGCGCCCGGCTCCGCAGCCCCAGCTTCCCCAGGAGCCTGCTGACGTGCGTCTTCACCGTCGCCTCCGCCATCGAGAGCCGCACCGCGATCTCCGCGTTCGAGAGCCCCTCGCCCAGGCAGCCGAGTACCTCGCGCTCGCGCCGCGTGAGCGTCTCCAGGCCCGGGGGAGCGGGAACGCCTGCCCGGCGTACGGAGGTGGCCCCGGCGAACTCCGCGATCAGCCGCCGCGTCACCGCCGGGGCGATCAGCCCCTCACCGCGCGCGACCGTGCGTACCGCCTCCAGCAGGTCGCGCGCCTCGGTGTTCTTCAGCAGGAAGCCCGCGGCCCCGGCCCGAAGTGCCCCGAAGACGTAATCGTCCAGATCGAACGTCGTCAGCACCAGCACGTCCGCGAGCTGCTCCGCCACCACCTGCCGGGTCGCCGACACTCCGTCGAGCCGGGGCATCTGCACGTCCATCAGGACCACGTCAGGGCGCAGTTCCCTGGCCAGCCGCACGGCCGCCTCGCCGTCGCCCGCCTCTCCGACGACCTCGATGTCCGGCGCGCTGCCCAGGATCAGCACCAGCCCCGCGCGTACGGCCGACTGGTCCTCCGCGACCAGTACCCGGATCGTCATTCCTTCGCCGTCCTTTCGTCCACGGGCAGTTCGGCCCGCACGCGCCAGATCTTCCGCCCGTCCGCCGCGTCTTCCGGGCCCGCGGTGATCGTGCCCCCGAGCAGCGCCACGCGTTCCCGCATGCCGATCAGACCCGCCCCCGAACCGGGCGCACGCGGCCCCGGCCTGCTGCCGGACCGGCTGGTGATCTCGACCGAGAGGAGGCCCCCCTCGCGCGTGAGCCGTACCGCCACCGGACCCGCGGCGGCGTGCTTCAGGGCATTCGTCAGGGACTCCTGGACGATGCGGTACGCGGCCAGCTCGACCGGTGCGGGCAGCCGCTCGGGTGTCCCGCGCGTGTCCTCCAGCGTGCAGGTCAGACCGCCCGGCGTGCCGTTGGTACGGGCCTGCTCGACGAGGACGTCCAGCGAGGCGAGCGTGGGCGCGGCACTGGGCTCCGCGTCCACCCCGCTGTGCCGGAGCAGCCCGATCAACCGTCGCATTTCAGCCAGTCCTTCGACGCTGTTCTCCCGGATCACTCCGAGCGCCGTGCGGGAGGTGACCGGGTCGTCGATGGAGAGCGCGGCGGTGGAGTGGATCGCGATCGCGGACAGGTGGTTGGCGACCATGTCGTGCAGTTCGCGGGCCATCCGCGCGCGCTCGGCCGTCACCGCCTGGGCGCGGTCCATCTCGGCGAGCAGCGCGGTCTGGTCGGCCCGCAGCCGGGCGGTCTCCGCCGCGTCGCGGTGGTTGCGCACGCTGACTCCGGTGATGGCGGGCGCGAACGACACCAGGCCGGCGGCCACCCCGATGAGCAGCGACTCCGCCGTACGGAGCCAGGCCACGAACCCGATCGTCAAGCCCACGGTGACCAGGAGCGAGGCCACCGGGATGCGGCGGGTGGCGGCCGGGGACCCGTACACCACGGCCGCGTAGACGACGTCCGTGAACATCAGGACGGTGGCCAGGTTCCCGACCGTGAACTGGTCGGCGACCAGGGCCGGCACCGCGACGAGCAGAGCCGTCAGCGGGGCGCTCCTGCGCAGCAGTTCGAGCCCGGCCATCACGGCGAGCGGCACCAGTGCCACCCAGGGCTCGTCCAGGGGGCGCGGCCCCTGCATGTGCAGCCCGATCAGCCACAGGAGCAGACCGCCGAGCAGCCCGATGGCCGCGATCAGTACGTCGTGGCGGTGGGGGCGGGAGACGGTGAGCACTCTCCCA
The DNA here is from genome assembly GCF_014216315.1 of Streptomyces finlayi. Lineage (NCBI taxonomy): Bacteria > Bacillati > Actinomycetota > Actinomycetes > Kitasatosporales > Streptomycetaceae > Streptomyces > Streptomyces finlayi. The sequence goes on along the minus strand of NZ_CP045702.1, from coordinate 2,200,012 downwards.
TCCAACACGGCCGCACGGCGGTGGACCTCCGCACGGTGGGTGAGCCGCGGATACATCGAAGGGGGCAGTCGGGATTCGTCACCGCCGACGAGGAATCGGCGCCTCCCGCTTGGGAGTCTGGAAGGGACCGGGAGGAGAAGAACCGTGATCGTCGTACTGATCGTGCTCTGCGAAGTCGGCTTCTGGGTGCTGCTGGCGGCCGGACTCGCGCTGCGTTACCTGGCGAAGAAGCCCCGGCTCGGCGCCGGAGTGCTGCTGTGCGAGCCGCTGCTGGAGGTCGTACTGCTGGTCGTCACGGCCATCGACCTGAGGAACGGCGCCGAGCCCGACTGGAAGCACGGACTCGCCGCCGTCTACATCGGGTTCACCGTGGGCCTCGGCCATTCGGCGATCAAGTGGGCGGACGCCCGGTTCGCCCACCGCTTCGCGGGCGGCCCGCCGCCCGTGAAGCCGCCGAAGTACGGGATGGCCCGAGCCGCCCACGAGTGGCGCACCGCGGGCCGCTGGACCGTTGCCGCGGTCACCGCGATGGCGCTGCTCCAGGCCGCGATCTGGTACGTCGGTGACGACGGGAACACCGGGTCGCTGGAGATGTGGCAGCAGAAGATGCTGTGGCTGATCGGCATCAACCTGGTCATCGCCGCGGGCTACACCCTGTTCCCGAAGCGGGCGCCCGAGGGAGCTTGATCCCGGGCCCGGACGGCGGCCCTCAGCGGTCGCCGCCCGGTACCCACAGCACGTCGCCGACCTCCTTGTTCGCCACCCTCGCGAGGATGAACAGGAGGTCGGAGAGGCGGTTGAGGTACGTCGCCGTCAGCGCGTTCATCACCTCGCCGTGTACCTCCATCGCCGCCCAGGTGGACCGCTCCGCCCGGCGGACGACGGTGCACGCCTGGTGCAGCAGGGCCGCCCCGGGCGTACCGCCCGGCAGGATGAAGCTGCGCAGCTTCTCCAGCTCCTCCAGGAAGCTGTCGCAGTCCGCCTCCAGCTTGTCGATGTAGGACTGCTCGACCCTCAGCGGCGGGTACTTCGGGTTCTCCACGACCGGCGTCGACAGGTCGGCACCGACGTCGAAGAGGTCGTTCTGCACGCGGACGAGGACCTTCACCACGTCCTCGGACAACTGCCCGAGCGCGATGGCCGTGCCGATGACGGCGTTGGCCTCGTTGGCGTCGGCGTAGGCCGAGATCCGCAGATCGGTCTTGGCGGTCCGGCTCATGTCGCCGAGGGCCGTGGTGCCCTGGTCGCCGGTACGGGTGTAGATGCGCGTCAGATTGACCATGGGGCCAGCCTAAGGAGGTCCGCGTCCGCACGGGGACGCAGGTGGCCAACTGCACGTGGTGCGCCACCGAATGAGGCGCACCGGTGTGATGTCCGTCATTTGAGACGTGACGCGCATCTCTTCGTCTCCCCAGGGCCCCTCACGGGTACTAACCTCCGCCGGAGAGCGTGTGAACAACCGTTATCCAAAGGGGTGCAAAAGTGGCCAGGAAGCTCGCCGTCATCGGGGCCGGACTCATGGGGTCCGGGATCGCGCAGGTCTCTGCCCAGGCGGGCTGGGACGTCGTCCTGCGCGACGTCACCGACGCGGCACTGGCCCGGGGCCTGGACGGCATCAAGGGGTCGTACGACCGGTTCGTCGCCAAGGGCAAGCTGGACGCGGCCGACGCCGAGGCCGCGCTGGCCCGCATCACCACGAGCACCGACCTCGACGCCGTCGCCGACGCGGACGTCGTCGTCGAGGCCGTCTTCGAGAAGCTGGAGGTCAAGCACGAGATCTTCCGCGCGCTCGACAAGATCGTGCGCGAGGACGCCGTGCTCGCCTCCAACACCTCCGCCATCCCGATCACCAAGATCGCTGCCGTGACGGAGCGGCCCGAGCGGGTCGTCGGTGTGCACTTCTTCTCGCCGGTCCCGATGATGCAGCTCTGCGAGCTGGTGCGCGGCTACAAGACGAGCGACGAAGCCCTCGCCACCGCGCGGGAGTTCGCCGAGTCGGTCGGCAAGACGTGCATCGTCGTCAACCGTGACGTCGCCGGCTTCGTCACCACGCGCCTCATCTCGGCGCTGGTCGTCGAGGCCGCCAAGCTGTACGAGTCGGGCGTCGCCTCGGCCGAGGACATCGACACCGCCTGCAAGCTGGGCTTCGGTCACGCCATGGGCCCCCTCGCCACGGCCGACCTGACCGGCGTCGACATCCTGCTGCACGCGACCGGCAACATCTACACGGAGTCGCAGGACGAGAAGTTCGCCGCCCCGGAGCTGATGCGCCGGATGGTCGATGCAGGTGACATCGGCCGCAAGAGCGGGCAGGGCTTCTACACCTACTGACACCGATCATGCCCCGGGCCGCCCGATCCGCCGTCGATCAGGCCCGGGGTTCCGGGAACCGGAGGGATCCGGCTCCCGGAATTCAGTCAGCGGCGAGCCGTCGATGTCACTCCACGGAGTGAATTCGGTATCGGTTCGCTTACAGACGGCAACTTCCTTGTCGTTGCGGCAGTCAGTTGTGGCAGAGACAGAACAGACAGACGGACCTTGCTACGGAGCATTCCAGGGGAGCGCATATGCATATCAGGGGCGACCACGCCGAGCTGGTCGTCGGGGGCCGCCTCGACGTCCGAAGCGCGGCGGACGCCCGTACGGTCCTCCACTCGGCCGTCGACGACGGCGTCGGCGATCTCGTACTGAACCTGACCGAACTGGATTCCTGGGACGCCACCGGACTCGGCGTCATCATGGGTGCCCACCGACGGGCCGGACGGGCCGGCCGACGGCTCGTTCTGCGCGGCGTACCGCCCCAGATGCAGCGCCTGCTCGTCGCGACCAGGCTGCACCGCATCCTGGCCATCGAGGGCGGAATCGCCGCGGAGTCACTGCCGCGCGTCTGAGGTCCGTCGCCGGCGGACCGGCGCCGTTCGTCCGCACAATCCTCACGAGACCGTGACGTCCCGGGCCGCGCGGCACCCCGCCGGTTCGTAGATACTGTGCGAAGGTTTAGGGTTCGGCCGTCTGCCGATCGACGGACCCATGGGCGGACACCGGACCAGTTGCGACAGCAGGGCGTGCGAGGCCGGGAGGGCAACCGCACTCGACGCATCTGGGGGCTTTGCAATGGACCCGAACAACCGGGGACCCGAAGAGTACGGCCGGGACCACGACGGCTTCCAGGACGACGGTGTGCCGCAGCGGCAGTCCCGTGAACCGCTGACACCCGACTTCGGGCTCCAGACGCCGCAGCAGGCCCGCACGGTCCAGCTCATATCGGGCGACCTGCTCCTCACGGTCAATCCGGTCGATGGCAGCGAGGTCGAACCCTGCCCGCCGGGCCGGCAGCCAGAGGCACTGGTACGGCACACCGCCACCGAGCGCGCGGACCGCGGACGCGCCGCCACCCCGTCCGTCCCCCCGGGACCGCCCGGCCCGCAACTGCCGCTCCTGGAACGCCAGGAGCTCCGCGAACGACTGGTACGGCTGCTGGCACGCGGACGGTCGGCACGCGTCACAGGGCCCCCCGGCTCGGGCCGCACGGCCCTGCTGGACGCGGTCGCAGCCGACTGCGCCGACCTGGCGCCCGACGGCGTCGTACGGCTCAATGGCCACAAGCGCACCACCACGGACCTCCAGTACGCGCTCTTCGCGGCGGTCTGCCGCGCGCCGTCGCACCGCCCCGGTCGCGAGGAACTCCTCGGACTCCTCCGGGGCATCGGCGCCGTCGTCGTCCTCGACGACCTGGAGTTCGGCGGCGCCGGACTCGACGAACTGCTCGACGCCACCCCGGAGTGCGCGTTCGTGCTCGCCGCGACGCCCGATACCGCCGCACCCGGCCCCGACGCCCACCTGGAAGAACTCTCCCTCACCGGGCTCGGACGCGCGGCCTCGGTCGACCTGATGGAGAAGGTCGTCGAACGCTCACTCACCGAGGACGAGGCGAACTGGGCGGGTGACCTCTGGTTCGAGTCGGAGGGCCTGCCCCTGCGCTTCGTCCAGGCCGGCGCACTGCTGCGCCACCGCGACCTCCTGCGCGACCCGGAAGCCTTCGACGGGTACGCCTCCGGCGCGCCCTCCGTTCCCGCGGATGCGTGGGAGACACCGCTGCCCAGCCTCGGCGAGGGAGCGGCCCCCGCGGTGCTGCTCGCCTCCCGGCTGAGCGAGGCCGCCCGCGAGACCCTGCGCTTCGCCGTCGCGCTCGGCGGTGAGGTGCCGCACCAGGCGCATCTGCCGGCGCTCGTCGGGGACACCCACGCCGACGCCGCCCTCGGTGAACTCGCCGGGTGCGGGCTGCTCTCCCCGGCCGGCCCCCGCTACCGCCTCGCGGCCGGTGTCGTCGCCCAGCTGGAGGCCGGTGGATTCGGCGAGGGCGCCGCCGACCGCGCCAGGACCGCCGCCCAGCACTACGCCTGGTGGGCGGGTCACCCCTCGGTCACACCCGGGCGGGCGGTCGCCGAGGCCGACGCCGTCCTCGCCTCGCTGGCGCAGCTGGTGCCGGGAGGCAGGGCAGGACAGGCCAGCGTCGCCGTGCTGCTGGCCCGTAGTGCCTCCCCGGCCTTCGCCGCCGGAATGCAGTGGGGAGCCTGGGAGAAGGCCCTCAGAATGGGCCAGGAGGGCGCGAGGATCGCCGGTGAGGTGGCGGAGGAGGCGTACTTCCACCACGAGTTGGGCGTACTCGCGCTCTGCACCGGCCACCTGGAGCGGGCGCGGGCCGAGCTGGAGGCATCGATCGGCATGCGCGGCGCGCTCGCCGACAAGCCCGGCGCGGTGGCCGGACGCAGGGCGCTCGCCCTCGTGTCGGACCGCTCCGGCGGGCCGGTGCCGGGGGTCCTCGCACCGGTGGGCGAGGACCGCGCGGCCGCGCGCTACGAGGAGGGGGCCTCGCCGTCGGCCGGGACCCCGGCGGCACTGCCGCCCTTCCCCCGGCTGCCCGTGCCCGAGGGGACGACCGCGGTGATCTCCCGTCCGCACACCCCGGCGGTCCGCGGCCCCGCGTTCCTGCGCGGCGCCCGGCGCAACATGGTCGGGGCCGGTGCGGGAGCGTTGCTGGTGGCTCTGCTCGGCACCGTCGTGGGGCTCGGGGCGACCTCGGGCAGCGAGGAGCCGGACAGCCGGAACGTGACCACGGAGCAGTCCACGGAAGAGGAGGACGGCGAGAACGGCTTCCCCGAGGACGAGGCGACGCCGGGCGCGCCCGGGAAGAGCGGGACGCCCGCAGAGCGCACCGAGTCGCCTGGCCCGTCCGGCCATGCGACCCCGTCCGCCGGGACGACCCCGCCCACGGGCCCCTCGGATCCGAGCATCACGCCGACGACGGACGACCCTTCGAGTACGAGCCCGACGGGGCGTCCCTCCACGGGGTCGCCGACCACCGCACCGACCACCGCACCGACGACGAAGCCGCCGACGACGAAGCCGCCGACGGACACCCCGACCGAGCCGACGGACCCGCCGACCGAGCCGACGGACCCGCCGCCGACCACGGAGGAGCCGCCGCCCTCCGCTCCCGAGACCTCCCTCACGGCGACCGGTCCCTCGGAGGGCACGCCGCCGGCCCCGGACAGCGCGCAGTCGTCCCCGGCCTGAACCGCTCCAGCACACAGAACGCCGGCCGGGCTCGCATGCGAGCCCGGCCGGCGTCCCACGTCACAGGAACCGGCGGTCAGAACAGCCGCAGCTTGTCGTCCTCGATGCCCCGCATCGCGTTGTAGTCCAGGACCACGCAGCCGATACCGCGGTCCGTCGCCAGGACCCGTGCCTGCGGCTTGATCTCCTGGGCCGCGAAGACGCCCTTCACCGGCGCGAGGTGGGGATCGCGGTTGAGCAGCTCCAGATAGCGGGTCAGCTGTTCCACTCCGTCGATGTCACCGCGGCGCTTCAGCTCCACGGCCACCGTCGCGCCGTCCGCGTCGCGGCACAGGATGTCCACGGGGCCGATGGCGGTGGGGTACTCGCGGCGGATCAGCGTGTGGCCCTCGCCGAGGATCTCGATCCGGTCGGCCAGGAGTTCCTGGAGGTGTGCTTCCACGCCGTCCTTGATCAGGCCGGGGTCGACGCCCAGTTCGTGCGAGGTGTCATGGAGGATTTCCTCCATCGTGATGATCAGTTTCTCGCCCGCTTTGTTCACCACCGTCCAGACGCCCTCGTCGCCGTCGGCGCCCTCCTTCAGGGCGCACGGCGGGGACATCCAGTTGAGCGGTTTGTACGCCCGGTCGTCGGCATGGATCGACACACTGCCGTCCGCCTTCACCAGGATCAGACGGGGCGCGGAGGGCAGGTGGGCGGTGAGCCGGCCCGCGTAGTCGACGGAGCAGCGGGCGATGACGAGACGCATGGTCGGCAACGCTACTCGACGACGGGTGCTCCACGCGATTCCCGTAGTCCACTCCCGCGTACAGGCGCCCCGGCCCATCGGGCTTGCCCCTCTTTGAGAGCCTTCGTTATTGGCCGGTTGTGTTCCCAATCTCCTGGTGCGGCCCGGACTGCGCGCTTACCGTGTAAGCAGGAGGTCGCCGTCCGTGTACGCTGCGTCGCCGTCCTCCTTCCCTGCCCGTAAGGCCCCGGCCCACCGTCGGGGTCGCGAGAGGAGAACCCATGTCGCTCGACGTCTCACCGGCGCTGTTGGAACAGGCCGAGCGAGGCGAGGTCGACGAAGCCGACTTCGTCGACTGCGTCCGGACCTCCCTGCCCTACGCATGGGAGATGATCAGCTCTCTGGTGGCCCAGCTGAAGGTCGACGGCGGACAGTTCGCCGACAACCAGACGCCGCCGCCGGACGAGCAGGCACGTGGTCAGCTGCTGCGAGCACTCGCGAGTGATGCGATACGTGGCGCACTTCAGCGGCACTTCGGAGTGCGTCTGGCATTCCAGAACTGCCACCGCCTGGCGGTGTTCCCGCTGGACGCTTCGGTCGACGAGCGTCTGGCCCGCTTCACCTCGGTGAGGGGCCAGTTGCTCAACCAGTCGCCCGGACTACGGGACTGCTGAACGCTTCTGCTGCCGCTCCGGGCCGCGGGAGATTCGACAGGCCAGGGGCGGCAGCTCCCGTACCACCGGCACGATCAGCACCACCGGAACCATGAGCGCGACCAGAACTACCGGCACGGCCCTGACCGATGGCACGAACGCGTCACGTCAGCAGCGGAAGCACTTCGGTGCCCAGGCGTTGCACGTTCTCCTCGGTCGCGGCGAGGTCGCCGGAGCCTTCCACCAGGAGGGCGAAGCGGGTGATGCCGGTCCGCTCCGCGGTCGCCGCGAGGCGGTCGGCCGCGAGGCGGGGCGGGCCCACCGGATGCATGTCGCACAGCAGTTCCGTGTATCCGACGGGGTCGCGCATCACCCGGTGCCTGCCGTCGACCGTCACATGGGCGTCCAGCCCCTGTTTCAGCCAACCCGGCATCGCCTTCACGAGCGTCTCCACGGCGTCCGCCGGCCTGTCCGCGATCTGGGCCACCCCCGCGGACACATGTCCGACGCTCCGTACGACGTCGGGCGAGTGACCGGCCTCCCGGGCGGCCGTGCGCCACAGGGCGAGCATCTCGGCCTTCTCCTCGTCCCCGCAGTGCATCCCCAGGAGCATCGGCAGTGCCTTCGCGGCGGCGAGCCGGACACTCTTCGGCGAGGTGCACGCCATGACCACCTCCGGGCCGCCCCCGGGCCCCGCCGGGCCGTCGGCCAGCAGTTCGTCGGCGCGCGGTACGACCGCCACCTCACGGAACCCGAACCGCTCCCCGGTTCCGGCCACCCGGGGCTTGCTCAGCCAGTCGAGCAGCAGGTCCAGCGCTTCGGGGAAGTCCTTCTCGTACGCCGCGAGGCCCCCGCCGAACACCTCCAGGTCCACCCAGGGCCCGCCCCGTCCCACTCCGAGCGAGAACCGGCCTCCGCTGGTGATGTGCAGCAGCGCGGCCTGCTCGCCGAGGGCGACGGGATGCTGGGTGGGCAGCACGCTGACCGCCGTACCGACCCGGATTCTGCGCGTGCGGCCGAGCAGCAGTGCGGCCAGTGTGATGGCGGACGGGCAGACCCCGTACGGCACGAAATGGTGTTCTGCCAGCCAGACCGAGTCCAGTCCGGATTCCTCCGCGACCTCTGCGGACCGGACGGCCCGGTGCAGTGCTTCGCCCTGTCCCTGGCCCGGAAACTGAGCTGCCAGTACGAACGTTCCGACGCGCATCGCCTGTCGCCTCCTTGCGGCCGACGCGGTTCTTCCCCATGGGCAACAACGTCTGACACGTGCCAAAGGCACGGTCCATGGAGAAGTTGTTGCGATTTTCCGCTAACTCGCCCCGGCGCGGCCACCGTCTCATGCCGTTCAGGCCGGCTGCCGGGCGCCTTGGGCCTACGCTGGAAGGGAAACCGCCCGCTCTGCCCCCCTGAGGTGTCTCGTGTCTCCGCGCCGCAACCGCCCCCGAGGCGGCGAGAGCCCCACCAGCAGTCCATTCGCTGAGGGGCAGCGCTGGGGCGGAGGCGGCGCCACCGAGAGCTGGCAGGGCGAGGAGTGGTCGGTGCGCCCGGTGAGCGGTGCGAGCGCCGGGGGGAAACGGTACCGCTGTCCCGGCTGCGACCAGGAGATCCCGTCCGGCGTCCCGCATCTCGTCACCTGGCCCGAGTTCGGCGGCATCGACGACCGCAGGCACTGGCACAAGGCGTGCTGGAACGCGAGGGACCGCCGCACCACCCGGGTGCAGCGGTCCAGGAACGCTCCGCGCTACTGATCCGCGCTACTGATCCGCGCCACTGAGCGGAGGGCCCGCGTCAGACATCGCGGCGGTCCAGCGTGAGGTACGCCGCCGCCATGGCGACGGCCGTCACGCCCAGCATGATCCACAGGGGCTCCCAGCCGGTCGGGCCCGAGGTGGTGACCGAGGCGTCGTAGAACGCGCCGAGCTGGTTGGGGATCGAGTACTCGAAGAGCGCCTGCTGGAGGCCCGCCAGCGACTCGGAGAACATGAACATCGCCAGGACCAGCGGCAGCAGGACCACGGCGATCATGATCGTGATCGCACCCGCCGAGTGCCGGATCAGCGCACCGAGCGCGAGCGAGAGCAGTCCGAGCATCGCGATGTAGAGACCGACGCCCACGGTGGAGCGCAGCCAGTCGTCGCCGGTGGGCTCCGCACCGTCCACCATCGCGCTCTGCAGGACACCGACGACCGTCGTCATCACCGTGGTGATCACGAAGGACAGCAGGAAGAAGACGATCGCCTTCGCGGTCAGCACCCGGGAACGGCTGGGGCAGGCCGTCAGCGTCGTACGGATCATGCCCGTGCCGTACTCCGACGCGATGGTCAGCACGCCGAGCGTGATCACGCAGATCGAGCCGAGCAGCACCCCGAAGAAGCCGAGGCTGAGCACGGGGGTGCCCTCCAGATCGGCTTCCGAGGCGCTGACGACGAACGCCGACAGCAGTCCGATGCCGAGCAGCAGCACGATCATCACGCCGAGCGTCCACATCGTGGAGCGCACCGAGCGGATCTTCGTCCACTCGGAGGCGATCGCGTCGCCGAGACTGGCGCGGCGCACCGGGATCGGCGAGTGGTAGAAGCCCCCGGAAGCACCCTGCCGGTCCTGCGGGGGCTGGTACGGGGCCTGGGGCGCCGGCGTCGTCATCGGGAGTCCTCGCTGGTCTCGCGCTTGGTCATGTCTGCGGGGGCGGCGGCGGGAGGCGTGGCCGGAGCGGGTGCTGCCGGGGCCGGAGCGGGTGCCTGGGCCTCGACGGGGGCCGGGGCGGCCGGTGCGGACGCGTACGGGTTCTGGCCGGGCGGCGGCGGGGCGTACCAGCCCTGCTGCGGCATCTCGGGCTGCGCAAGCGGCTGCGGCTGCGTGTAGCCGGCCTGCTGTCCGTAGCCGGCCTGCTGTCCGTAGCCCGCCGGGGGCTGCTGGAGCGCCGCCTTGGCGTCCACGGTCGAGCGGTAGTCCACGGCGCCCTGCGTCATCCGCATGTACGCCTCCTCCAGCGACGCCTGGTGCGGCGAGAGCTCCCACAGCCGTACGTCGGCGGCGTGCGCCACATCGCTGATCCGGGACAGCTGGAGACCGGTGATGCGCAGGGCACCGTCCGGCTCCGACATGACCTGGCCGCCCGCCTCGGTGAGCGAGGCGGTGAGCTTCTCGCGCTGCTCCGGCAGGTCGGAAGGGACCCGGACGCGGGCGAAGTCGGCGGAGTTGGCCGAGATGAAGTCCGTGACGCTCATGTCGGCGAGCAGCTGGCCGCGCCCGATCACGATGAGGTGATCGGCGGTCAGCGCCATCTCGCTCATCAGATGGCTGGAGACGAAGACCGTGCGTCCCTCCGAGGCCAGCATCTTCATGAGATTGCGGACCCAGAGGATGCCCTCCGGGTCGAGACCGTTGACCGGCTCGTCGAAGAGCAGCACCTGGGGATCGCCGAGCATGGCCGCCGCGATCCCGAGGCGCTGCCCCATACCGAGGGAGAACCCGCTGGAACGCTTGCGTGCCACGTCCTGGAGACCGACGACACCGAGGACCTCGTCGACCCGGGCGGCGGGGATTCCGGACAGCTGGGCCAGGGAGAGGAGATGGTTCCGTGCGCTGCGGCCGCCGTGGACGGCCTTGGCGTCGAGCAGCGCGCCCACCTGACGCGGTGCGTTCGGCAGGTCGCGGAAGGCGTGGCCGCCGATCGTCACATGGCCCGAGGTGGGATTGTCCAGGCCGAGCATCATGCGCATGGTGGTGGACTTGCCGGACCCGTTGGGACCGAGGAACCCGGTGACGGCCCCCGGCCGTACCTGGAAGGAAAGGTTGTACACGGCCGTCTTGGCGCCGTAGCGCTTGGTCAGGCCGACTGCCTCGATCATTCTCCAGCCCCATCGACTTATCTGTCGTCGGGGCACAGGCCACCCGGCCGCACGCCCCCGTAAGAGTTAGGAGGATAACCGCGCCTTGACGGTTCCAGCCAAGTTGTCACGCGTCCCGCTTCTTCAGTACGGCGTATCCGCCGGCCAGGGCCGCCACCACCCACGCCACCAGGATGCCCAGGCCGCCCCACGGCCCGTACGGCGCGGGATCGCTGTTCATGGCGTCGGGGACGACCTGCATGATCTTCGACCCGGCCTGGTCGGGGAAGTAACGGGCCACGTTCTTCGCGCCCGGGACGGCCGACAGGATCTGCGAGACGAGGAAGAAGAACGGCATCAGGATGCCCAGCGACAGCATCGAACTGCGCAGCATCGTGGCCACGCCCATCGAGAAGATCGCGATCAGACCCATGTAGATGCCGCCGCCGAAGACCGCCCGCAGCACATGGTCCGCGCCCAGGTCCGTGCGGTGCTCGCCGAGCAGCGCCTGGCCGAGGAAGAACGAGACGAAGCTGGTCGCGAGGCCGACCGCGAGGGCGAGGACGCCCGCCACCGCGATCTTGCTGAAAAGGAACGTGGCGCGCTGGGGCACGGCCGCCAGTGACGTACGGATCATGCCGGAGCTGTACTCCGTGCCGACCACCAGGACGCCGAAGACCACCATCGCGAGCTGGCCGAGAATCATCCCGGAGAAGCTGACGAAGGTCGGGTCGAAGGTGGCGCGCTCCGCGTCGGAGAGATCGTCGAACTGGGAGTTCATCAGCGCGCAGAGCGCCGCGCTCATGGCGACGGTCACCGCGAAGGCGGAGATGAGCGTCCAGGTGGTCGAGGAGACCGTACGGATCTTGGTCCACTCGGAGGTCAGGACCGCGGGTACCGATGCCATCGTGGTCATGCTCCCTTGCCGTGTTCGGAGACTCCGCCGACGGACCGGTCCCACTCGCCGCCCCACCGCGGACCCGCGGGCGGCTTCGCGGCGTCGTGTTCCGAATGCGCGTGATACTCCACGGAACCCGCCGTCATCTGCATGAACGCCTCTTCCAGCGAGGCCCGCTGGGAACTCAGCTCGTGCAGCACGATCTGGTGCCTGGCGGCGAGCTCACCGAGCTCCTCCGTGGTGGCGCCGTCGATCTCCAGCGTGCCGTTGCCCGCCTCGACGGCGACGACGTTCTCCCCGCGCAGCACATCGCGCAGCCGCTCCCGCTGCGGGGAACGCAGCCGTACGTAACTGCGGGAGTTGTCATGGATGAAATCGGCCATCGAGGTGTCGGCGAGCAGTCTGCCCTGGCCGATGACGATCAAGTGATCAGCGGTGAGCGCCATTTCGCTCATCAGATGGGACGAGACGAAGATCGTCCGGCCCTCCGCCGCGAGGGCCTTCATGAGATTTCTGACCCAGTGAATTCCCTCGGGGTCCAGACCATTGACGGGTTCGTCGAACATCAGGATCTCGGGATCACCGAGAAGCGCCGACGCGATTCCCAGCCGCTGGCCCATACCGAGGGAGAAACTCTTCGACTTCTTCCTCGCCACCGGGCTCAGCCCGACCATGTCGAGGACCTCGGGCACCCGGCTGGTGGGGATGCGGTTGCTCTGGGCGAGGCAGAGCAGGTTGTTGTACGCGCTGCGGCCCCCGTGCATCGACCTCGCGTCGAGCAGAGCCCCGATGTACTTGAGGGGTTCGTCCAGCTCGCGGTAGTGCCTGCCGTCGATGCGGACCGTGCCGCTGGTGGGATTGTCGAGACCGAGCATCATCCGCATCGTGGTCGACTTGCCCGCCCCGTTGGGGCCGAGAAAGCCCGTCACCATTCCAGGTCTGACCTGGAACGACAGATGGTCGACGGCGACCTTGTCGCCGAACCGCTTGGTGAGGCCCTCCAGCTCGATCATGCGCTCACGCTAGAACGGCCGCGCGCCCGGCGCCACCACAACGGCGGAACCGGGCGCGCGGGAGCATGCCAGGGGGTACAGCTGCGGTGCTCCGGGGTCAGCGCGTCTGCTGAGCCGGAACGCCGCGGGTGGCGGGCTCGTCGTCCACCGGGGAGCCGGCGGCGGCCACCGCGGCACCCGTCAGCGTCGCCAGCATCTCGCGGACGTTGGTCAGCTGGGCGTTGATCGAGTCGCGGCGGTTGGTGAGCGCCGCGAGCTCGCGCTCCGATTCGCTGCGGATACGGTCGGCCTTGGCGTTCGCGTCGGCCACGATGTCCTCGGCCTGGCGCTGCGCCGTCTCCACCGTCTGACGCGCCCTGCGCTCGGCGTCCGTGCGGAGCTTCTCGGCCTCCAGGCGGAGCTGCTCGGCGCGGTGCTCGATCTCGGCGAGACGCTTCTCCGCCTTCGCCTGACGGGACGCGAGGTCGCGCTCCGACTGCTCGCGGCGCTTCGCCAGGTTCGTCTCGAAGTCCGCGGCGGCCTGGGCGGCCTTGGCGCGGGTCTCCTCGAAGAGGGCGTCGGCCTCCTCACGCTTCTGCTGAGCGTCCTTCTGCGCCTCGGTGCGCAGCGTGTTCGCCTCGCCCTTGGCCTTCTCGACGATGCGAACGCCCTCGTCCTCGGCCTTCGCCTTGCGCTCGGACGAGAACGACTCCGCGTCGTTGCGCACCTGCTGGGCTGCCGACTCGGCCAGCTCGCGGTGCTGCTCGGCGGCGCGACGGGCCTCCTCGCGCAGGTCCTTCGCCTCCTCCTCGGCGAGGCGGAGGATCTTCTCGACGCGCGCGCCCAGACCGGCGTACGACGGCTCCGCGTCGTTGACCTGGGCCTGGGCGTTCTGCGTTTCGAGGTGGAGCTCCTCGATGCGCTTTTCCAGAGAGGTGATTCGGGCCAGAGCACTATCACGGTCGGCGACGAGCTTGGTAATGCGGTCGTCCACCTGCCCGCGGTCGTAACCACGTCGCACGAGCTCGAAGCCGAAGGGGGAGGAAGGGTCGCTCATGGGTTTCCTGTCGAATGAGACCGGTGAGGTGATAGGGGGAATCCTAGGGGCCTGAGCGGCGTGTCAACGTGCAGATGCCGCTTTGATCTGGAGAATGACACCCCTTTTGAGTGGCTGACCCCCTGAGCGCTTGCCACTCGAAGGGTTGAATGTTCATGCCGAAGCATGGGACGCGGTCGACCGGCTAGCCGTCGGACGACTTGCCCCCCGATCGGCCGGCGGCCGTGGCTCCGGCCTTGACACCACCGGATGTACTTCCGTTGGCCGTCTTCCCGCCAGCTGTCGGCGCCTCGAAGGACTCCAGAGCTTCCAGCACGTCCTGGACACGGGAAATCTCCGCATTGATGTCCTCGCGCCTGCGCACCAGCAGATCGAGCTCGCGCCGGCCCTCGTCCACCGTCCGCTTCGCCTCCGCCTCCGCGTCGGCACGCAGTTTCTCGGCCTCGCGGATCAGGCTGGCCTTCTTGAGTTCGGCCTCCTTGAGGAGCGACTCGGCGCGCTTCACCGCGGCGATCCGGACCTTGCCGGCCTCCGAACTCGCGTCCGCGAGCAGCTCCTTGGCCTTCGCCGCCGCCTCGTCGCGCTGCTCGGTCGCCGCCTTCATCAGCTTGTCCACGCGCTCGCCCGCGGTCTTCATCTGCTCGGACGTCTCGCGGCGGGCCCGCTGGTGCAGTTCCTCGATCTCGCTCTCCAGCCGGATCCGGAGCTCCTCGGCCCGCTCCCGGGTGGCCGTGGCGTCGCGGCGCGCGCCGACCAGCAGCTCGTCGGCGTCCGTACGGGCCCGTTCCACCAGGGTGTTGCCCTCGACCGTCGCCTCCGAGGTGATCCGCAGGGCCTCCTTGCGGGCCGCGCCGACCATCGTGTCCGCCTGCGCCTCGGCCTCGGTGGCGGCGCGCAGCGCCTCCTCCTGGGCCTTGTTGATGAGCTGGTCGGCCTGCTCGGCGGCGTCGGCACGGCGCTTCGAGGCGGACTCGCGTGCCTCGTCGAGCATCCGGTCCGCCTCCTGGCGGGCCCTCGCACGCATCTGCTCGGCCGCCGACTCCGCCTCGCCCCGCACCCGTTCGGACTCGGCACGGGTCCGTGCCGAGTGCTCCTGCGCCGAACCGACCGTCTCCGCCGCCTCCGCGCACAGGCGTTCGGCCTCGTCGGTGGCCTCGCCGACGAGCCGGTTGTGCTGCTCGGTGGCCTCGGCGCGCAGCCGTTCGGACTCCTCGGTGGCCTCGCGGAGGAGTCGCTGCGACTGCTCCGCCGTCACGGTACTGATCCGCTCGCTCTCGCTGGTCGCCTCACCGATGAGCCGGTCGGCCTGCGCCGCCGCTTCGCCGCGGATGCGGTTGGCGTCGTCGCGGGCCTCGGCGCGGGAGCGCGAGGCGTCCTGCTCGGCCGACGCGAGCGCGTCGGAGGCTTCGGTACGGACCCGCTGGCTGTACTCGGAGGTGTCCGCGCGCATCCGCTCGGACTCGGTGATCGCGTCGGCGAGCGTGCGCTCGGCCAGCGCCTTCGCCGCCTCGGTCTCATCGTGGGCGACCTGGCGGATGCGGTTGGCGTCCTCGGTGGCGCGCTCCCGCTCGGCGTAGGCGTCGGCGCGGACCCGGTCGGCCTCTTCCTGCGCCTCGGTCCGGGTGCGCTCGGCGACGTGCTCGGCGGTCGAGCGCAGTCCGGCGATCTCCTCCTCGGCCTGCTCCTGGAGACCGGCGACGGAATCCCGTACCTGCTGTGCGGTCTGCTCGGCGGTGGAGACCAGCTCGGTCGCCCGGTGGTCCGCCTCCTCGACGAGCCGATGGGCCTCGGTCTGGGCGTCCTCGACCCGCTTGCGGGCGGAGGCGAGGAGCTCCTCGCTCTGCTCGCGGGCCCGCTCGCGCTCCTGGTCCGCCTCGGCGCGTGCGGCGCCGAGCGTCTCCTCGGCCTCGCGGCGGCGCCGGTTCGCCTCCTCCTGGGCGGCGGCGAGGGCCTCGGCGGCCTCCGTACCGACCCGCTCGGCGGCAGCCGCCGCCTCGGCCCGTACCCGGTCGGCGCTCTCCTGTGCCTCGGACTTGAGGCGCTCCGCCTCCGTGGCCGCGTCGGTGCGCAGCCGTACGGCGACGGACTCGCCCTCCGCGCGGGACTGCGCGGCGTCAGCGGCGGCTTCGGTGCGCAGCCGTTCGGCCTCCGTCTCGGCCTGCTCCCGGAGGGCGCGGATCCGCTCGGCGGCCTCCGCGCGCAGCCGGTCGGCCTCCTCGTTCGCTTCGCGACGTACGCCCTCGGCCTCGGTACGGGCCTCTCCGAGCGCCTCCTCGGCGGCGGCGACCCGCTTCTCGGCCTCGGTGTGCAGCCGGGCGAGCTCGTCGGCGGCCTCTGTCCGCCGGGCGGCGACCGCCCGCTCGGTGTCCTCGCGGAGCTCCGTCGCCGCGCGCTCGGCGGCGGCCGTGGTGGACTCGGCCTGCTCGTCGGCCTCGGTCCGCAGCCGCTCGGCCTCGGCGAGGGCGCGTTCCAGGGTCTCCTCCGCCTGCTTGCGCAGGGCGGTGGCCCGCTCGGCGGCCTCGGTGCGGACCCGCTCGCTCTCGGCGCCCGCGGAGGTCCGCAGCTCGTCGGCGTCCGCCTTGGCCTTGGTCAGCAGTTGCTCGGCGGTGCGGGCACCTTCCTCGATCTGCTGGACGGCCTCACGGCGGGCCTCGCCGCGGATGCGCTCGCCCTCGGCGACCGCCTCGGAACGCAGCTGCTCGGCCTCGCCGCGCAGTCTGCGCGCCTCCTCCTGCAGCTCGACCGTCTTGGCCCGGTACTCCTTGGTGTCGTCCTTGGCCGCGCCCTTGAGCTGGTCCGCCTGCTCGGCGGCCTCGCCGCGCAGCCGGTCGGCCTCGGCCTCCGCCTCGCGGCGGATGCGGTCGGCTTCCTCGCTCGCCGACCTGGTCGTGGACTTCGCGTCCTCGGAGGCCTTGGTCAGCACCTCCTCGGCGGTCCTGGCCGCCTTGGCGAGCTGGGCCGCGGCGTCCTCGGCGGCGGCGGTGCGTGCCTTCTCGGACGCCTCGGACTTGAGGCGGTCCGCCTCGGCGCGGGCGTCGGCGAGCGCCTGCTCGGCCTCCGCCTTGAGCGCTTCGGCGCCCTTCGTGGCCTCGCCGACCAGCCGGGCGATCTCCGACCTGGCCGTACGGGTGCGCTGCTCGTTCTGCGACTCGGCGCCGGCCAGCCGCTTGGCGGCGGCCTCCTTCGCCTCGGTGACGACCTTGTCGGCCTCCAGGCGGGCCTCGCGCAACTGCGTCTCGGCCTCCTGCATGCGCTGTTCGGCCGCCCGGTTCAGCTCGGCGGTCTGCTGCCGGGTCTGCTGGGTCTCCGCCGTTGTGGAGGTGCGCAGTTGCTCGGCGTGTGAGGTGGCCTCCTGGGCCTGGTCCGACGCGGCGTTGATCAGGCGTTCGGCGTCCCTGCGGGCGCGCAGCAGGAGCGCTTCTGCTGCGGCACGGGCCGACTCGGCCTCGGAGCCCAGGCGTTGGCGGGTCTCCTCCGCGAGCCGGCCGGCCTCGGCGCGGGCCGCCGCGAGCGACTGCTCCGCCTCGGCGCGGGACTCCTCCAGGAGCCGGCGGGCCTGTGCCTCGGTGCGGGCACGCAACTGCTCGGCCCAGGCGACGTTCTCGTTGACGTGGGACTCGACGGTCTGGCGGCGCTCCGCCAGTTCCTGGTCGAGCCGCTGCCTGCGCTGTACGGCCTCGGCGTGCAACTCGGCCTGGAGGCGGGCCTGGTGCTCCGCGTGCTCCTGAAGGATCCGCTGGGTCTGGGCCCGGGCGTCACGCAGCTCGCGCTCCGCGTCGGTTCGCAGCTGGTCGGCCTGGATCTGGGCATTACGGAGCAGTTGCTCGGCCTGGTAGCCGAGATCCGCGGTGTCGTACGCGGGACGGCTCGCGAGATTGCGCCGGGCCTCGTGCAGCTTGGCACGCAAGACCTCGACCTGGTAACCGAGGTCCTCGGCGTGCTGGACGGCCTTCTCCCGGTCGGTTTTCAGCCGGTCCATCTCGGCTTCGAACCGCGAGAGATGGTCGTCTTCAGCTCGGTGGCTCTCCTGGCGTTCGTAGCCCCGCACTACGCGGTCCCATCCTTCCCCGAGCTCTCAACTTCGTTCGAGCAGGGGAGACCCCAACCCTGGTCGAAATTCTCAAACGAGCACCGCTCGTCAGGAGCGGTCCCCCGGGGAATGGTGACAGATCAACGGCAGGGACGCGGCGCGGCCCCGACCCGGCCCCGGCCCGGAACCGCCCACTCTACCGGGCCGGGTATCCGGGGGTCAGTGCTCCGTCCGGGACGTGACCAGTTCCGTGAGGACACCGTGGCAGTCCTTGGGGTGCAGGAACGTGATCCGGGACCCCATCGAGCCGGTCCTGGGCTCGTCGTACAGCACCCGTACCCCCTTCTCGCGGATGTCCGCGGCGTCCCCGTCCACGTCGGCCGTACCGAAGGCGATGTGATGGACGCCCTCACCGTTCTTGGCCAGCCACTTGCCCACGGCCGAATCCTCGCGGGTGGGCTCCAGCAGCTGGAGGTACGAGGCGCCGCCGTCGGACGTATCGTTGATCTTGAGCATGGCCTCCCGTACGCCCTGCTCCTCGTTGATCTCGGAGTGGAACACTTCGAACCCGTAGGTCGAGCGGTAGAACTCGACGGTGGTGTCGAGGTCGAAACAGGCGATCCCGATGTGGTCGATTCGCGTCAGCATGGAACCAGTGCAACGCCCCGTCCTTGGTTACGCAACGTGCGCGCGATCACACCCGCTGCCGGATGACGGGCGAGGTACCGCTCAGTACATTCATGTAAACCCTCGTTCACTTCTCACCCCTAGGGGCCGTGCCCATGTCACGAACGACCGGTACCACCACTTCTGTGATCGTCGCGGGCGCCCGGACGCCCATGGGCCGCCTCCTGGGCTCCCTCAAGTCCTTCTCGGGAGCCGACCTCGGCGGCGTCGCCATCAAGGCCGCGCTGGACCGGGCCGGCATCGGCGGCGACCAGGTCGAGTACGTGATCATGGGCCAGGTCCTGCAGGCCGGGGCGGGGCAGATCCCGGCGCGCCAGGCCGCGGTCAAGGCCGGTATCCCGATGAACGTGCCCGCGCTCACGATCAACAAGGTGTGTCTGTCGGGGCTCGACGCGATCGCCCTCGCCGACCAGCTGATCCGCGCGGGTGAGTTCGACATCGTGGTGGCCGGTGGCCAGGAGTCCATGACGAACGCTCCGCATCTGCTCCCGAAGTCCCGCGAGGGCCACAAGTACGGCGCGATCGAGATGCTCGACTCGATGGCGCACGACGGCCTGACCGACGCGTACGAGAACATCCCGATGGGCCAGTCGACGGAGACGCACAACACCCGTCTGGGCCTCAAGCGCGCGGAGCAGGACGAGATCGGCGCCCAGTCCCACCAGCGTGCCGCCGCCGCCCAGAAGAACGGCATCTTCGAGGCCGAGATCACCCCGGTCGAGATCCCGCAGCGCAAGGGCGACCCGGTGCTCTTCTCGAAGGACGAGGGCATCCGCGCCGAGACGACCGTCGAGTCGCTCGGCAAGCTGCGCCCGGCCTTCTCCAAGGACGGCACGATCACGGCGGGCACCGCCTCGCAGATCTCCGACGGCGCCGCCGCCGTGGTCGTCATGAGCAAGGCCAAGGCCGAGGAGCTTGGCCTGGACTGGATCGCCGAGATCGGCGCCCACGGCAACGTGGCGGGCCCGGACAACTCGCTCCAGTCGCAGCCGTCCAACGCGATCCGGCACGCCCTGAAGAAGGAAGGGCTGGAGGTCGGGGACCTCGACCTGATCGAGATCAACGAGGCGTTCGCGGCGGTGGCCGTCCAGTCGATGAAGGACCTGGGCGTCACGTCCGACAAGGTCAACGTCAACGGCGGCGCCATCGCGCTCGGCCACCCCATCGGGATGTCCGGCGCCCGCGTCGTGCTGCACCTCGCCCTGGAGCTGAAGCGCCGCGGCGGCGGTACCGGTGCGGCGGCGCTGTGCGGCGGCGGCGGTCAGGGTGACGCGCTGATCATCCGCGTCCCCAAGTAGAGACACCCCAGGCACAGAGGTGTCCGAGCAGCGACAGCCCCACGAGTGAACGGAGCGGTGATGGTGGACGTCCCCACCCTGGTCGAGCAGGCGCGGGAGGGCAGGCCGCGGGCCGTGGCCAGGCTGATCTCCCTGGTGGAGGGGGCTTCGCCGCAGCTGCGCGAGGTGATGGCGGCGCTGGCACCGCTGGCCGGGAACGCGTACGTCGTCGGGCTCACCGGCTCGCCCGGTGTCGGCAAGTCGACTTCGACGTCGGCGCTCGTCTCGGCGTACCGGCGGGCGGGGAAGCGGGTCGGCGTCCTCGCCGTCGACCCGTCGTCACCGTTCTCCGGGGGCGCGCTCCTCGGCGACCGGATCCGGATGTCGGACCACGCGTCCGACCCGGGTGTCTACATCCGTTCCATGGCCACCCGCGGTCATCTCGGCGGCCTCGCCTGGTCGGCCCCGCAGGCGATCCGGGTGCTGGACGCCTCCGGCTTCGACGTGATCCTCGTGGAGACGGTCGGCGTCGGTCAGTCGGAGGTGGAGATCGCGGCCCAGGCCGACACCTCCGTCGTCCTGCTGGCGCCCGGCATGGGCGACGGCATCCAGGCGGCCAAGGCCGGAATCCTGGAGATCGGCGATGTGTACGTCGTCAACAAGGCCGACCGGGACGGCGCCGACGCCACCGCCCGCGAGCTCAACCACATGCTGGGCCTCGGGGAGTCCCGGGGGCCGGGCGACTGGCGCCCGCCGATCGTGAAGACGGTCGCCGCCCGGGGCGAGGGCATCGACGAGGTCGTCGAGGCCCTGGAGAAGCACCGGGCGTGGATGGAGGAGCACGGGGTGCTGACCGCGCGGCGCACCACGCGTGCGGCCCACGAGGTCGAGACGATCGCGGTCACCGCCCTGCGCGAGCGGATCGCCGATCTGCACGGCGACCGCCGCCTGGACACGCTCGCCGAGCGCATCGTGGCGGGCCGGCTCGACCCTTACGCGGCGGCCGACGAACTGGTGGCGGGCCTGACCAGCGGCGGGTGAGCCGCCGAGCGGTTTTGGGGCGGCGTGCCGTGCTCCTCGTCCTGCGCGCCGACCTCATCGACCGCGCGGACCTGGAGGCGGAGGTGGCCGCCGGGATGTGGCGGCCCGGCACGCAGGCACGCTGACGGTGGGGGACGCCCCGGAGGGCGGAGCGCTGTTCCTGCTCCGACTGCCCCGGTTCGCCTGAACGCCTGGTCATCGATCGCCGGACCGGCTTGAGATACGGCGTGGAAGTCAAGCCCGTCCGGCGATGGAGGAACACGGGAGGCTACGGCTTGCCGCGCAGTCCGCGCAGGTGGTCCGCGATCGGGGTCAGTGCCGTGTGCAGCTCCGCCAGCGCCTCCGGGGACAGCAGGTCCATGAAGTGCTTGCGCACCGACGCGACGTGGTGCGGCGCGACCTCCTTCATGGTCTGCGCACCCTGCTCGGTGAGCACCGCGTACAGCCCGCGCCGGTCGGACTCGCAGTTCTCGCGGCGGACCAGGCCCGCGCTCTCCATGCGGGTGATCTGGTGCGAGAGCCGGCTCTTGGACTGCAGCGTCGACGCGGCCAGGTCACTCATCCGCATGCGCTGGTCGTCCGACTCCGACAGATTGACCAGGATCTCGTAGTCGTTGTTGGTCAGGCCGAACGGTTGGAGGTCCTTCTCCAGCTGGTGCATCAGCAGCCTGCTGACGTCCAGGTGGGTGCGCCAGGCGCACTGCTCAGCATCGCTCAGCCAGCGAGTGGCCGTCTCGGTCTCCATATATGGATTCTACCTAAGAAGTTGAAAGCCGGACGAAGTGTGAGGATGTGACACCCGGCACGCGCGCGCAGACGTTCGACGTCACACTCCGGAGCCTACCGTTCACAAACCGAATCGACGCTGGAGGTCCCCCAGCTGGCCGGGCAGACGGGGCGCGGAGCCATGCTGACCCGCACCACCCGCACTCCCCCCGGGCACCCCGGCCTGCTGCGGAACGGCGCCCGTCGGCTGCTCCGCCATGAGCACCTCGGTCGACTGGAGCAGCACCGTGCCCGCCCCGACGAACTCGAACTGGTGCTCCTCGCCCGAGGCCCCGCCGATCCCGGTCAGGGACCGCAGCCCGCCCATCACGCCCGACATGTAGCCGTGGTCGTAGTGGTGGCAGGGGGCGGGGCAGTCCGCCCAGCCCACCAGGGCCTGCGGGTCGACCCGCAGAGGCGGTTCCATGAAGACCACGGGACCGTTGGAAGCGGCGACGAACTTCCCCGTCCCGATCAGTGTGACGAAGCCCGGCACGATGGACTGCTTCAGGGCCAGCGTCGGCTGGTAGGCCAGCAGATTGCCGGAGCGGACCGTCAGGTTCCCGTTCTCCAGGTCGAAGGAGTTCACGTCGAAGGCCCGGTCCGCGAGCAGCATCTTGCCGCTGCCCTCGGCCACCACCCAGTCGCTCGCGTGCAGCGGCGAGTGGAAACTCTTACGGATCAGCCGCTCGAAACGGCCGTGTCCGATGCCGTTGAACTCGATCTGCCCGTAGTAGGCGATCATCTTGCCCTTCTGCAGGAACCACTGGCTCCCCGTGAGTTCCACGCAGAAGGTGTACGCGTTGACGTTGTCGTCCGAGGGCAGTGTCATCGGGTCGTGGATCACGGGTGTGCTCACAGCTTCTCCTCCGACGCCTGGACGTACACCGCACCGCTGCCGCTGAGCTCCAGCTGGAACGCCTCGCCGGAGCCGCGCCCCACCATGTCCCGCCAGCCCAGCGCCGTGGAGAGCTTGTTGCGTACGTCGCCGTGGTGGGCGACGTACGCCTGCGGGTCCACATGCACCTCACGGCCCGGGGTGATCGGCAGCTCGATCACCCCGCCGTGGGCCATCACCGCGACGGAGCCGTGACCCTTGAGGCTCGTGGTGAACAGACCCTGCCCGGTCACCTGGCCGCGCACCATGCCCATGACCCCGCCCTGCGAGCCCATGAACATCGTGCTCTGCTGGAGGGTCCCGTCGAACGCGAGCAGCCGGTCCGCCTCCACGTAGAGGGTGTCGCCGGCCAGGGCGATCACCTGGATGTGGTGGCCGCCGTGGCCGAACAACACCGTGCCGCTGCCCTCGACCGTCATCAGCGGGGTCGCCTCGCCGGCCACCCGGCGCCCGATCATCGAGGCGAGGCCGCCCTGTCCGCCCTGGAGGTTCGGGGTGAACGAGACGTCGCCGCGGTAGGCGAGCATCGCCCCCCGCTGGCTGTACATCTTCTGGCCCGGGACCACCGTGGCCTCGACCATCTTCGAATTGATCTCGCGGAACGGCATCAGACGTCGCCCCCGAGGGTGTTGCGTTCGCTGGGCTGCACGTAGACCAGGCCCTCGCCCTCGAAGCGGATCTGGAACGACTCGCCGGACCCCTCGCCCATGAGCGTGCGGAAGTTCACCCCGGACTGGAAGTGCTGCTGGAGGTTGCCCTGGTGGGCGATGTAGGCGCCTGGGTCGACGCTCAGCGGGTACCGGGTCGTCACCCGCAGCACCACCGCCGTGCCGTCCGACATGATCGCCGCCTGGCCGGTGCCCTCGACGGTCGTGGTGAACAGACCGTTGCCGCCCGCCCCGCCGCGCAGTCCGGTGAAGGTGGTGCCGGTGCGCAGCCCGGCGTCGGTGGCCAGCAGATTGCTCGCCTCTACGTACAGCTTGTCGCCCCGCAGTGTGACCAGGTTGATCTCGCTCGCCCGGTCGGCGAAGTAACAGGTCCCCTGCCCCGTCACCTCCATCATCGTCATCTGCTCGCCGGTCAGCCGGCGGGTCACCATGCCTCGGATGCCCTCACCCCCGCCGGACATCTTCTTGAAGGCCATCCGGCCGTCGTACGCGACCATCGAGCCGTTCTTCGCCTTGACGCCGTCGCCCGTGAGGTCGACGGCGAGCGTCTTGCCGCCTTGGAGCCGGAACATTGCCACGCGTAGACGGTAACCGGAGTGGGGCGCAGCGGACAGGGCCCCGGGCGCTACGGCCACCCCGCTCCCCGGGCAGGCCGGTGCCGGTGCCACAATGGGGGGCGCTTGTGCCTGCGTTCACAAGCCGTCACCGTCCTCCCACCGAAGGTGCCCCCGTGGACATCAAGACCGCTTCCGCCCTGCACCGGCTGCGCCTCATCTCGGTTCCCGAGGCGCTCTCCTTCCCGGCGCTGATCCTCTTCGGCTCGATCCTCAGCCGCGTCTCGGACATCGACTTCCTGATGATGCCGCTCGGCGTCCTGCACGGCGCTCTCTTCGTGATCTACGCCGTGTTCCTGCTGGACGTGTGGGTCAAGGCCAAGTGGCCGCTGAAGCGCGTCGCGCTGTTCTTCGTGCTGTCGATCCTGCCCTTCGGCGGGCTGTACGGCGACAAGCTCATCAAGCGGTACGAGTCCGACGGCGTCATCGCCGGCCGGGCCCGCCGCGAAGGCGTCGTCGCGTGATCGTCGCCTTCTCGGTCTCCCCGCTCGGTGTCGGCGAGGACGTCGGTGAGTACGTCGCCGACGCGGTCCGCGTGGTCCGCGAGTCCGGACTGCCCAACCGCACCGACGCGATGTTCACCTCCGTCGAAGGTGAGTGCGCGTACCTTTGAGTACATGACCTCAGTAGCGATCTACCTACGGTTGTCCCGCGAAGCTGACGACAGTGCCTCACTCGACACCCAGCGCGCTGCCTGCCGTCGATGGCTGACCGCCAACGATCACGACCCCGCTGACGCTGTCGAGTACGTGGACAACAACGTCAGCGGCGCGAAGCCCATTGAGGAACGCCCTGGGCTCCGTGCGCTCATGGCGGCCCGCCCTGACGTGGTGATCACGTGGAAGCTGGATCGCTTCGCCCGATCGGTCTCGGAGTTCCTTCGGCTCGTGGCGTGGGCTGAGGCGGCGGGTATACGGCTTGCCACGACCGACAACACAGTGAACACGCTCACGCCGACGGGTCGCATGGTCGCCACCGTTCTTGCTTCGCTCGCGGAGTGGGAACGGGGGATGATTTCCGCCCGAATCAGCGAAGGGCACGAGACCCGGCGGAGCTTGGGGCGCTGGGGTGCCGGACGTGCACCGTTCGGGTACAAGACGGTCCGCCGGGACGGTGCCGCATACCTTGAGATCGACGACGCCCAAGCCGCTCAAGTTCGCTCAGCGGTAAGGGAGTTGATCGACGGGGGTACCGTCGCCGGGACAGCGCGTACGACTGGCTTGAGCGAACCCCAATGGCGGCGGATGCTCAAGTCGCCGACGTTCCGGGGGCAGCGCGCCCATAAGGGGAAGTTGGTCATGGCCGCCGACGGGGTGACCCCGGTCGAGTTTGCCGAACCGATCCTGTCTGCCGCTGAACTGATGGCCGTCCGCCAACGGATGCTTGACCTTGCGACCGGCGCTGACCGTGCTCCCCGTCAGGCAGCGCCCCTATGCGCTGGGATGGCGTTTTGTCACCGCTGTGACGGCCGGTTGAACGGAGGCACCAGCGACAAGGGGGTGCGGCTCTACAGGTGCAAGGCAGGTCACGTCACTGTCTACGCAGAGACCCTTGACCGGCGGGTTGAGGATGAATTCCTCAAGGTGTGGGGATGTTTCAACGAAGTCAACGTCCACCTTGAAGGCGGCAACGACCTTTCGGCGGAAATGATCGAAGCCCAGGAGCAAGCTGCACGCATCGGTGCCCAGATGGCGACGGCCGGACCGCTGATGATGGGCACGTACGAAGAGATGAGCGCGAAGCTCGAAGCCGCATATGCCGCGCTGTTGGCCGCACATGACCCCGAAGTTCGCGAGGTGGCCACACCGACGGGTCGCACTATGGGCGAGGCGTGGGCGGCGCTGGACGACGCAGGTAAGAGCCGGTTGCTTGAAGCAATGCACCTCACGGTGACGCTGCACCCCAAGCAACGGGCGGAGCGCCTTGAAATCGCGTGGGGTCCAACCGATCCTGAGGCCGCTGAGCTTGCTGCTATTGCTGCCGCTGAGACTGAGGAGTTGCCCCGCCGGCGCGTTATGTCGGAGGAAGAGCACGACGAGATTCGGCAGGATGTCTTGGACGACATTGCGCGGCAAGAGAGCTTGCTGTAAGCGCCTGAGCGCCGTTCGCGGCCCGTTACTGGGATTGCCCCGGTGGCGGGCCGTTCGGTGCCCCAGGGGGCGCGGGGACCTCTGGCGGCGTTGTCGGTGGCTGCGCCTAGGGTCGAGGTGATGTCGCACTTCGGGCGGGGTTTCGTCGGGGGAATGGTGGAACGACGTTCGGGGGGGGGGTGCCCCTATGTCTTTGGTCAAGGCGGATGGGTGCTGGTTCGGGCGTCTGGAACGATGTGCCTGTTTTCCCCCGTCCCAGCGACCAGCCGGAGGATCGCCCCATGACCGAGCCAAGAACGTATCCCAGCGCTCCGGTTGACCTCCCGGATCGGTCCGGAGAGCTGGAGCCGACACCCGTCGCCGGTTGCGCCGGTTGCGCAGAGCTGGCCAACGTCCGGACCCGTGCGCGCGCTGGCGGGGACTGGACGACTGTGACGGACGCCAACATCTTGATGCGGACGCACCCCGATGGTCACGAGTGAGGACATAGGCCACCGGGTCGAGGACGGTGCGGGGAGGATCGGCATCCTGCGCGATGTGATCCGGGACTACGAGGACCCGTCGGACCCACCGGGGGAGCGCAGGAAGCGGCCGACGGCGTTTGTGTGGCCCGAGGGTGGGGGTCGTGAGTGGACGGTCCCGCTCGACGGCGTGAAGCGTGCTCCGTAGGGGGTGAAGCCGATTTTATGTACTCCAAGCTTTGCTATCGAAGGTGAGTGGGACGAGGTCATGGACGTCCTCAAGCGGGCCGTCGCCGCGGTCGAGGCACGCGCCGGACGCGTCTCCCTGGTACTGAAGGCCGACATCCGTCCGGGCGTCACCGACGGTCTGACGTCCAAGGTCGAGACGGTGGAACGGCATCTGGCGGGCTGACGCCCCGTCCGCGTCGCACACCTCCGCGTTCACCCGATAGGCCCCCGCCGTCATACGGCCGGGGGTCTCTCGCGTTCCGATTCCAAAACCCCTCACTCGGACCTGCCGAGTCGACACGCCGTTGCGCGTCCCTTCATGTGGGGACTACCAACCCGTTCGACACTTGGAGGCACGGTGCGGTCGGAGGGCTACGACTACGACACCCACAGCCGGCTCGCGGGTCCGCTCACGGAGCCGGACGCGGCGGGCTACCGGGTGCGGTACCGGAGTCTGCTGTCGACGGAGAAGCACCGAATAAGAGCCGTCCTCCTGATGACGCTGGCCCCGGTGCTCACCGGCGCCCTGCTCCTGTACCTGGTCTGGCCGACGCACTGGACCGAGCGCGAGAACGGTGAGAGCTGGCTCGTGTGGGCCGACGCGGTGATGCTCACCTCGATCGGCCTGATCGAGCTGTTCATGCTGGTCAACGTCGTCTCGGTGGCGCACGCCACACTGGTGGCCCGGGACCCGGTCCCCGTCAGGCCGGAGCCCGGTACAAGGGTCGCGTTCCTCACCACGTACGTGCCGGGCAAGGAACCCCTCTCGATGGTGAGGGCCACGCTCCAGGGCGCCGTGCGGATGCACCACGACGGGCCGCTGGACATCTGGCTGCTCGACGAGGGCGACGACCCGGCGGCCCGGATGCTCTGCGCCGAACTGGGCGTGCACCACTTCACCCGCAACGGGGTGCCCGAGTGGAACCGCAAGAAGGGCGTCCACAAGGCACGGACGAAGCACGGCAACTACAACGCCTGGCTCGCCATGCACGGGGACGGCTACGACTTCTTCGCCTCCGTCGACACCGACCATGTGCCGATGCCCAACTTCCTGGAGCGGATGACGGGCTACTTCCGGGACCCCGACATCGCCTTCGTCGTCGGACCGCAGGTCTACGGGAACTACGACTCGGCGGTCACCAAGGCCGCCGAGTCCCAGCAGTTCCTCTTCCACGCGCTGATCCAGCGCGCGGGCAACCGCTACGGCGCCCCGATGTTCGTCGGAACCAACAACGTCGTACGCATCGCCGCACTGCGCCAGGTCGGCGGCCTGTACGACTCGATCACCGAGGACATGGCGACCGGCTTCGAGATCCACCGCCGCCGCAACCCGCTGACCGGGAAGTTCTGGCGCTCGGTCTACACGCCGGACGTGCTGGCCGTCGGCGAGGGACCGGCCTCCTGGACGGACTTCTTCACCCAGCAGCTCCGCTGGTCGAGGGGGACGTACGAGACGCTGTTCAGGCAGTACGGCAAGGCGCTGTTCCGGGTCCCGCCCGGCCGGCTCCTCAGCTACACGCTGATGCTCGTCTACTACCCGATGACCGCGGTGAACTGGCTGCTCGGTGTCCTGAGCTGTGTGCTGTTCCTCTGGCTCGGGGCCTCCGGCACCCAGGTCGCGGCCTCGATCTGGCTGATGCTGTACAGCGACGCCGCGGCCCTCCAGATCGGGCTCTACCTCTGGAACCGGCGCCACAACGTCTCCCCGCACGAACCCGAGGGATCGGGCGGCCTGGCGGGCATGGCGATGTCCGCGCTGTCCGCGCCGATCTATCTGAAGTCGCTCGGCTCGGCGGTGCTGCGCACCGACGGCCGGTTCGTCGTCACCCCCAAGGGCGGCGAGGCCAGCCCCGACCGGCTCCTCACGTTCCGTATCCATCTCTTCTGGGCCGTCGTGCTGCTGAGCTCGCTCATCGCCTCCGTGCAGCTGGGCCACACGCACGTGGCGATGCGCACCTGGGCGGTGCTCGCCCTCGCCATCTCCGTGTCACCGGTCGTGGTCTGGTCGTGGACCACCTGGCAGGAACGCCGTAGCCGGCCCCGCGGCGTCGTGTCCGTACCGATGAAGCCGCCGGAGTCCGCCTACGTCACCACCACGACCACCACGACCACGACGGCCACCGCGTCACCGGCGCCCTCGGCGTCGGCCGCCGCCACGACCACCACCACGACCGCAGGAGGGAACTGAGGATGGCGTACACGCCCACGAAACGGATGAGGAAGACGCTGCTGGGCGGCGGTGCCATCGTGCTGCTCGCCGGGCTCAACGCCCCGGCCGCGCTTTCCTTCGCCGAGGACCGCTACCACGCCTACAAGATCGACCAGCCCGCCTACAAGGCCCGGTACGGCTCCTGGGACCAGGTGAACATCCCGGACGAGTACCGCACGAACGCCATTCACGCGGCTCTGCTGCACACCGGCAAGGTGCTCATCGTCGCGGGCTCGGGCAATGACGAGAAGAGCTTCGACGAGGGCACGTTCGACACGATCCTGTGGGACCCGAGGACGAACGTCTTCAAGAAGATCGCCACGCCGGAGGACTTCTTCTGCGGCGGCCACGCGGCGCTCCCGGACGGCCGGCTGCTGATCGCGGGCGGCACCGCCCGCTACGAGGTCCTCGACGACAAGGTGAAGCGGGCCGGCGGCGGGATGCGGGTGAAGAACGAGAACCCCGACAAGCCGCTCACGCTCAGGAAGGGCACCGTCTTCCGTTCGCCGTCCGGTGTCGAGTACGTCTCGCAGTTCGACGTGACGGTGCCCAAGGCCAAGCGGGAGTTCGAGGTCGACTACTTCAAGAGCGGCCAGATGAAGCCCTGGAAGACCAAGGTGACCGCCTCGGAGGCGCGGGTCTTCGTGGAGTCGCTGAAGGACGGACCGCAGGCGGTGACCACCGAGGCCGCCCAGTACGAGATCGAGGGCCTCAAGGGCAAGGCCGCCGGCAACTCGTACGGCCTCGCCGAGAAGATCACCATGGACAAGCAGGACTTCCAGGGGATCAGGGCGGCGTACGAATTCGATCCGACGGCCGAGAAGTACATCCGCGTCGACCCGATGAAGGAGGCCCGCTGGTATCCGACGCTCGTCGGCCTGGAGGACGGCAAGGTGCTCGCCGTTTCCGGCCTCGACGACGTGGGGGCGATCCTGCCCGGCGACAACGAGATCTACGACCCGAGGACGAAGAAGTGGTCCAAGGGGCCCTTCCACTACTTCCCGACGTACCCCGCGCTCTTCCTGACCAAGGGCGGCAAGCTCTTCTACCCGGGCGCCAACGCCGGGTACGGGCCCGCGGACAAGGGCCGGGCCCCGGGAGTGTGGGACCTGAAGACGAACACCTTCACCGAGGT
The DNA here is from genome assembly GCF_014216315.1 of Streptomyces finlayi. Lineage (NCBI taxonomy): Bacteria > Bacillati > Actinomycetota > Actinomycetes > Kitasatosporales > Streptomycetaceae > Streptomyces > Streptomyces finlayi. The sequence goes on along the minus strand of NZ_CP045702.1, from coordinate 2,170,175 downwards.
CCAGGGGCTGACGGACACCGAGGAGACCGAGACCGCGGCCTCCCTGATGCTGGCCCCGGCCCAGGACCAGAAGGTGATGATCCTCGGTGGCGGCGGGGTGGGCGAGTCCAAGAAGTCGACCGCCCGTACCGCGATCATCGATCTGAAGGCCGACAGTCCCGTCTTCGAGGACGGGCCGGACCTTCCGCAGGGCACCCGCTACCTGAACAGCGTGATCATGCCGGACGACACGGTCTTCACCAGCGGGGGATCGACGGACTACCGGGGGCGCGGCGCCAGCAACATCCTCAAGGCGCAGTTCTACGACCCGAAGACCAACGCCTTCCAGGAGGCGGCCGAACCGACCGTCGGCCGCAACTACCACTCCGAGGCGCTGCTGCTCCCCGACGGCCGCGTGGCGACCTTCGGTTCCGACTCGCTCTACGGCGACAAGGACAACACCAAGCTCGGCAAGTTCGAGCAGCGCATGGAGATCTACACGCCCCCCTCGCTGCACGGGAAGGGCGAGCGGCCGGTGATCGGCGCCGGACCGCAGGACGTCGTACGGGGAGGCAGCGCCACGTACGAGGTCGCCGACCCCACGAGGATCGCGACCGCCCGGCTGATGCGGCCGAGTGCCGTCACGCACACCACCGACGTCGAACAGCGTTCGATCGAGCTGGGTCTGAAGAGGGGGAAGGGCGCGGTGACGGTGGAGCTGCCGGACGACAGCACGCTGGTACCGCCCGGCTGGTACATGCTCTTCGTCACCGACACGGACGGAACGCCGTCCGAGGCGAAGTGGGTCAAGGTCGGCTGAGGCGACGGTGGCCGCAGGGTTGTTCAGGACTTGGCGCGTGCGGCCAGGCCCAGGGCGTAGTCCGGCCACCAGGTGCCCGCCGGGGGGCCGCCGCGGCAGGTGCCGTCCGAGTCGCCGGGCCGCTTGATCCACAGGTAGGCGTCGAGGCCGTCGTCGCCGGTGCGGGTGGTCGGCGGTGTTCCCAGGGCCCGCCCGGGCGGGTTGCACCAGGCTTCGGCACGGTCCCCGGGCAGGGGGCCGTTGCCGTTGCGGCTGGTGTCGATCACGAAGTGGGCTCCGCCCACCAGGGCGGAGAGCCTGGCTCCGTACGACCGCACCGTGGCGTTGGTCTGGAAGTTGGCGGAATTGAGCGCGAAGCCGTCGGCCCGGTCGATCCCGGCGCGCTTGAGCGGTTCGGCCATCGTGGCGGGGTCGTTGATCCAGTCGGGATTGCCCGCGTCGAGGTAGACCTTGGTGTGCGGCAGGTTCTTGAGGGTGTCGACGGCCTCCGAGAGGAGCATGTAGCGCTCGTCGTGGTTCTCCGCCGGGGTGCAGCCGTCCGCGATGTGGGGGAGCGCGTCGGGCTCCAGGACGACGGTGGCCGGGGCCTTGCCGATGGCGGCGGCGAACTCGCCGATCCACGAGCGGTAGGAAGCCGCGTCGGCGGCGCCGCCCGCCGAGTACGCGCCGCAGTCCCGGTGCGGGATGTTGTAGGCGACCAGCAGCACGCTCTGACGGGTCTTGGCCGCGCTGCGGACGGCCGAGCGGATCTCGGGGGCCGGCGCCTCCCCGGACGGCCAGTCCGCGACCGGGCGGGTGGAGATCCGCCGGAGGATCTCGGCGTCCTCCGCGCGGCCCTGCTTCTCCCAGGCGCGGACCTGGCGGGCGGCGTCGCTGTTCGGGTCCACCCAGTACGGGGCGGCGGCGCTCGGCGCGGCCTCGCCCCGTACCGGGGGACCGGTGGGCGCTTCCTGGGTGCCGGACGAGGGCGAGGAACAGCCCGCCGCCAGGGCGGCGCCGAGAACCACGGTGGTGATTGCGGTGAATGCGGGGAAGATTCTGCGGCCGGACATCCAGCCCCCTCGGACAGTGGCACACGGGCAGGCAAGGGCATGGCACGAAACGGTTACACAAGCGGGATCAATCGTGACACAACGGTCACCCTGAGTGGTGGTCCGACACCGCCAGCGCGATCCCGAGGGGCGTGCGCTCGTACAGCACCTGGTGTCCGTAGCGCCGCGAGGTCAGCAGCCCGGCCGCCCGGAGCACCGACAGGTGTTCCGATACGGAGGAGGGGGCGAGCGAGAGCCGGTGCGCCAGCGCGCTCGTCCCGGCCGGTTCGTCGAGTGCGCACAGCACGTCAGGTCGTCGCGGCATCCGGCGCCATCGGTACCGCGTGCACCCTCCTGCTGATCGCCGAGGTACGCAGAACCGCCCCGGGACGGGTTCCGAACAAGAGTCCGATACCGAAGTGCGAGACAGGGCTGACCGGCATGTGACCAGTGGGTAAGGTCGTGCCGTGCCGAAGCCGCTCAGCCTTCCCTTCGATCCGATCGCCCGCGCCGACGAACTCTGGCGGCGCCGCTGGGGGCCCGTGCCCTCGATGGGGGCGATCACCTCGATCATGCGGGCGCAGCAGATCCTGCTGGCCGAGGTCGACGCCGCCGTCAAGCCGTACGGGCTGACCTTCGCGCGCTACGAGGCGCTGGTGCTGCTCACGTTCTCGCAGGCCGGTGAACTCCCGATGTCCAAGATCGGCGAACGCCTCATGGTGCACCCCACCTCGGTGACGAACACCGTGGACCGGCTGGTCAGGTCCGGTCTCGTGGACAAGCGGCCCAACCCGAACGACGGCCGCGGAACCCTCGCCTCCATCACGGACAAGGGCCGCGAGGTCGTCGAGGCGGCCACCCGGGACCTGATGGCCATGGACTTCGGGCTCGGGGTGTACGACGCGGAGGAGTGCGCCGAGGTCTTCGCGATGCTGCGCCCGCTGCGGGTGGCGGCCAAGGACTTCGACGAGGGGTGAGCCGAGGTGGCAGGGCGGCCCCCCGGGCAGGGCCGGGGCCGCGCGAAGATCGCCCCCGTCGCCCCGTTACGCTCGTGGTCATGAAACAGAACGTGCTCACCCGCTACCGGGTGATGGCCTACGTCACCGCCGTCTGGCTGCTCGTCTTCACCGCGGCGATCATCGCGAAGTACGGATTCGGGACCGGCGACACCATGCTGATCTCCCAGATCCACGGTGTGCTGTTCATCGTCTACGTCGTCTTCGCCTTCGATCTCGGCTCCAAGGCGAAGTGGCCCTTCGGCAAGCTCCTGTGGGTGCTGGCCGCGGGCTGCATCCCCTTCGCCTCGTTCTTCGTCGAGCCGAAGGTCAGCCGCGAGGCCCGCGCCCTGGTCACCGACTCCGCGCCGGTCACCGCCGAGGCCTGACCCCCCGACCGCCCCGCGCGAAAAGCGCCGGGCGGTTTGCCATCGACATTTACTAGGACGTCCTAGTAAATTCGAGGTATGGACGCTGACGCGATCGAGGAAGGCCGCCGACGCTGGCAGGCCCGTTACGACAAGGCCCGCAAGCGCGACGCGGACTTCACCACGCTCTCCGGAGACCCGGTGGAGCCCGCGTACGGGCCACGCCCTGGCGACACGTACGAGGGGTTCGAGCGGATCGGCTGGCCCGGCGATTACCCCTTCACCCGGGGACTCCACCCGACCGGCTACCGCGGCCGGACCTGGACCATCCGCCAGTTCGCCGGCTTCGGCAACGCGGAGCAGACCAACGAGCGCTACAAGATGATCCTCGCCGCGGGCGGCGGCGGACTCAGTGTCGCCTTCGACATGCCGACCCTCATGGGCCGTGACTCCGACGAACCCCGCGCGCTCGGCGAGGTCGGGCACTGCGGCGTGGCCATCGACTCCGCGGCCGACATGGAGGTCCTGTTCAAGGACATCCCGCTCGGTGACGTCACGACGTCGATGACGATCAGCGGCCCCGCCGTACCCGTCTTCTGCATGTACCTGGTCGCCGCCGAGCGCCAGGGCGTCGATCCGGCCGTGCTCAACGGCACGCTCCAGACCGACATCTTCAAGGAGTACATCGCGCAGAAGGAGTGGCTCTTCCAGCCCGAGCCCCATCTGCGCCTCATCGGCGACCTGATGGAGCACTGCGCCCGCGACATCCCCGCGTACAAGCCGCTCTCGGTCTCCGGCTACCACATCCGCGAGGCCGGAGCCACGGCCGCGCAGGAGCTCGCGTACACCCTCGCCGACGGCTTCGGTTACGTGGAGCTCGGCCTGTCCCGCGGGCTGGAGGTCGACACCTTCGCCCCCGGGCTCTCCTTCTTCTTCGACGCGCACCTCGACTTCTTCGAGGAGATCGCCAAGTTCCGCGCGGCCCGCCGGATCTGGGCCCGCTGGATGAAGGAGGTGTACGGCGCGAAGACCGACAAGGCGCAGTGGCTGCGCTTCCACACCCAGACCGCCGGTGTCTCGCTCACCGCCCAGCAGCCGTACAACAACGTCGTCAGGACCGCGGTCGAGGCCCTGTCCGCCGTCCTCGGCGGCACCAACTCGCTGCACACCAACGCCCTCGACGAGACCCTCGCGCTCCCCTCCGAGCAGGCCGCCGAGATCGCCCTGCGCACCCAGCAGGTGCTGATGGAGGAGACCGGCGTCGCCAACGTCGCGGACCCGCTGGGCGGCTCCTGGTACGTCGAGCAGCTCACCGACCGTATCGAGGCGGAGGCCGAGAAGATCTTCGACCAGATCAGGGAGCGCGGCACCCGGGCCCACCCGGACGGCAAGCACCCGATCGGGCCGATGACCTCCGGCATCCTGCGCGGCATCGAGGACGGCTGGTTCACCGGCGAGATCGCCGAGTCCGCCTTCGTGTACCAGCGCTCGCTGGAGAAGGGCGACAAGAAGGTCGTCGGCGTCAACACCGCGCTCGGCTCCGTCACCGGTGACCTGGAGATCCTCCGCGTCAGCCACGAGGTCGAGCGGGAGCAGGTGCGGGAGCTCGTCAGCCGTAAGGCCGCCCGGGACGACACCCGGGTCCGGGACGCGCTGGAGGCGATGCTGGCCGCCGCGCGCGACGGCTCGAACATGATCGTGCCGATGCTGGAGGCCGTACGGGCCGAGGCGACCCTCGGCGAGATCTGCGGCGTCCTGCGCGAGGAGTGGGGCACCTACACGGAGCCGCCCGGCTTCTGAGCCGGCCGGTCCATCCGTTCCATCTGATCCATCCGCTCCGACGCGGCTGCCCCCAGCCCCGCGAGCAGCAGCACGGTGAAGCGCCGGGCCCAGACGGCATCGACGGGTTCGGCGCTCACCAGTGCCCGGTGCACCACGGCCCCGGCGATCACATCGAAGATCAGGTCCGCGGTGCGCGCCGCCGTGTCCGCGTCCGGCTCCGCGGGCAGTTCCCCGCGCTGCTCGGCCCGCTCCCGCCCCAGCAGCACCAGACGCTTCTGGCGTTCCACGATCGAATTCCGGATCCGGGTCCGCAGCGCCTCGTCGCGCGTCGACTCCGCGACCACCGCCATCAGCGCGGTCCTGGTCTCCGGCCGCTCCAGCAGCGCCGCGAACTGGAGCACCACTCCCTGTATGTCGGCCGACAGGCTGCCCAGGTCGGGGAGTTCCAGTTCGTCGAAGAGGACCGCGACGGCATCGACCACCAGCTCGTTCTTGCCCGCCCAGCGCCGGTAGAGCGTCGTCTTGGCGACTCCCGCGCGCAGGGCCACGTCCCCCATCGTCAGCTTGGACCAGCCGAGATCCACGAGGGACGCACGGGTCGCCTCCAGGATCGCCTCGTCCGCCGCGGCACTGCGCGGACGCCCGGTTCGGGCGGGTTCGGGGTGGCTGTGGCTCAGCATCCCGCGACCATACCCGTCAGTAAGTACGGCCGGCCGTGCCCGGTGGCCGTGAGAGAGATCACCGGGGCCACCTGTCCGGGAGCGGGCTCCGGCAGTTACGCTACGGGTCGTAGCGTAAGGACGAAGGTCATCACCGGCCTCGCGCGACGACCGATCGACAGCCACAGGAGCCGGGTGGGGACCCGGCACCGAGAACAGGGGCATTCCGTAGCCCCGGAACCGTGTCTGTCCGCACGCCACGCACACCGGCGGAGGCTGCGGACGGGGCCGGTTCCCGTATCGCTTCACGGAACAGCCGGTCCAGGGGGGAGGATGTACGTATGCAGCCTAGGAACATGTCCATGAGCGGCGTCGTCGACCTCGGCGCCGTAAAAGCGGCCAGTGAGGCCAAGGCCAAGGCCGAGCAGGCCCGTGCCGACGCCTCCCGGCAGGGCGGCGGCGCTGCCGCGGCCCCCGGCTCCCTTGTGATCGACGTCGACGAGGCGGGCTTCGAGCGCGATGTGCTGACCCGCTCCACCGAGGTTCCCGTCGTCATCGACTTCTGGGCGGAGTGGTGCCAGCCGTGCAAGCAGCTCGGCCCGCTCCTGGAGCGCCTGGCCGTCGAGTACAACGGCCGCTTCGTGCTGGCCAAGGTCGACGTCGACGCCAACCAGATGCTGATGCAGCAGTTCGCCATCCAGAGCATCCCGGCGGTCTTCGCCGTCGTGGCCGGGCAGGCACTCCCGCTCTTCCAGGGCGCGGCCCCCGAGGCCCAGATCCGCGAGACGCTCGATCAGCTGATCCAGGTCGGCGAGGAGCGCTTCGGCCTCACCGGGATCGTCGTCGACGCCGAGGCGCAGGGCGAGGCGGGGCAGATGCCGGCCGAGGTGCCCGCGGGCCCGTACGACGCACTGCTGGAGGCGGCGGCCCAGGCGCTGGACGCCAACGACTTCGGCGGCGCCGTCCAGGCGTACAAGAACGTGCTCGCCGACGACCCGGTCAACGTCGAGGCCAAGCTCGGCCTCGCTCAGGCGGAACTGCTGGGGCGCGTCCAGAAGATGGACCCGCAGCAGGTGCGCAAGGACGCCGCCGAGAAGCCGGACGACCTCGCGACGCAGATGGCCGCCGCCGACCTGGACCTCGTGGGAGGACACGTCGAGGACGCGTTCGGCCGTCTCGTGGAGACCGTCCGCCGTACCTTCGGTGACGACCGGGACGCCGCACGGCTCCGCCTCCTGGAACTGTTCGAGGTCATCGGCCCCGACGACCCCAGGGTCGCCGCCGCGCGTACGGCCCTCGCTCGCGTCTTGTTCTGACATGACAACACGGCCGTGTCGCCCTCGGGCGCCACGGCCGTTTTCGCGTTCGGGGCGATAAGAGACCCTCCTCCGCTTTGCCAAATCTTGACAAAGATGCGGACTGTTACTCGCAGTAAGTCGCATCCTGGGATCTGTCCTCCAAGGTCCCCATTCTTCCGATTCCGGTGTCCGTTCGGCGCCACCCTGTGTGGCCGGTCGGTGTCGCCCCGTCGCAGCTCGGTTATCGGCCCGTTACCAGCGGGTAACGACCCCCCTTGTATCGCGGGCGTGAATGCACCACGATCGGCCAGGCTCGGTCCAATACCGCCAGCCCCACCGCCAGTCGGGGCCCAGCGGCCCTTGGGTCCCCACCGGGTGGTCGGCGGCAGTGGCGCCGATCGCGGACAGGGGGGTTCCTGCCGTACGGCAGGGCCTGTCCGAACCGGTTGCGCAGAAGCGTGACCAGTGGTTGTCGCTCGGGGGTGATCGCCGGTGATCCGGAAGCGGTACACGCCTCCGGTCCGGGCGCTCTCCTTCCCGAGGACGTAGCACTTCTCCCCTCCCAGGCGGGCACGAGCCCGACCGGAGATGTACGTCCGAGAAGGAGGAAAAATATGAGTTCCCAAATCCGCGGTGGGACGAGATGGAAGCGTTTCGCTCTGGTCATGGTGCCGAGCGTCGTCGCGACCGCAGCGGTGGGTGTCGGTCTCGCGCAGGGTGCGCTGGCGGCGTCCTTCGCCGTGTCCGGCCAGAGCTTCAAGGTCAGCACGGACAAGCTCGTCGGTGAGGACTTCGTCCAGTACGGCAGCGTCGCTGTCGGCACGGACATCGAGGGCAAGAAGACGCAGGCGCACCCGGTCGCGGTGTCCGGCTTCAGCAAGGCCACCATCACCAACATGTGCCAGTCGGTGGTCACGCCGAACCTGCCCTTCGGTCTCGGCAGCGTCAGCCTGGAGCTGAACGCCGGTACCGACCCGGAGAAGCCGGTCAGGGCGACCAACCTGTACCTGGACATCGCCCAGCTCGACGCGGACGCGTACTTCGAGCAGATCGACATCGGCGTCGGCGCCGGCTCGCTCGGAGCCCCCGGCATCCAGCCCGGCACGGAAGAGGCGGTCAAGAAGGGCGGCTTCGCGCAGCGCGCGAAGAAGGCCACCCTGACCAACGTGGAGCAGACGGCCTGGGCGACCACGGCCGGCACCTTCCGGCTCAGCAACCTGAGCCTGAAGCTGCACAAGGGCGTCAAGGAGTGCTTCTAAGCACTCGCCCGGGTGGCCGGAACGCTCCCTGAGGGCCTCCGGCCGCCCACCCCACCCCTTCTCTTCTCACAGCAGTACCGGTTCCAGGGAGCTGTTTTCCATGAGCCCCGAGTCCACAGGGCAGAACGAGCACCACCTCACCGTCTTCCGGCGGGGATTCCGCACCTGGCGGGGTAACCGGCCGTTCTGGGCGGGCCTGTTCACCATCGTGGGCGGTGTACCCATCGCCTACTTCCCTTACGCCGATCTCCAACTCGGCAACATGACGCTGGCGATGTCCACCACCGCCGGCGCCGGATCCCTGATCATCGGGATCCTGCTGATCACGCTGGGTCTGACGATGTGGTTCCACCAGATCGTGCGGGTGTTCGCCGGTGTCGCGGCGATCCTGCTCGCGCTGGTCTCCATACCCGTCGCCAACATCGGCGGGTTCCTGATCGGCTTCCTGCTCTCGATGCTGGGCGGCGCGCTGTCCATCTCCTGGGCGCCGGGCGAGCCGGCGGCGGACGGGGACCCGTACCGCGAGGACGTACCTCAGAAGCGGTCGCAGGCCGCACCTTCGGAGGAAGAGGCGTTCCACGGGGCGGCAGTACCTCAGCAGCAGCCGGCCCCGTACGACACGGCAGTTGACGCCGACGGCGGGGGGCATCGTGCGGGGTGACGACGGACAGCCGATGAACACCGTCACCGGCGACGACCTCCGTGAGCGGAGGGGGCCGCGCCACGCGGCCCCGAGGAAGTCGCTGCTGACGAAGCTGCAGATACCCGCGGGCAAGGCCTTCGCGCTCGCCGCGATGCCCACGGCGGTCTTCGTCGGTATGGGGCTCACCCCCAAGCTCGCGATGGCCGACGACACCTCGGACATCCCCTTCGCGCCGGGGCCCTGTGTCACCCGCTCCGACGAGCCGGCCGAGTCGCAGGAGCCGGAGCCCACGGCGACGCCGACCCCGAGTGCCACGGCGAGCACCACGCCGAGCGCCGGCGCCACCGAACCGGCAGGGAAGCCGGACGCGACCGGACCGGCCGCGCCCGAGCCCTCGGCGAGCTCGACAGCGCCCGCCACCACGGCGCAGGACAAGCCCGCGGCGACGCCGACCGCGACACCCGAGCCCACCGCGACGAAGAACCCGTTCGACCCGCTCGGTGTCGGTGACGCGCTCAAGGACCTCTTCGACGGACCGGACAAGGAGACGGCGAGCCCGTCCCCGGCTCCCACCACCGAGTCGCCCGCCCCTGCGGAGACCGCACCGGAGAAGACCGCTCCCACCACCCCGGCGGACACGGCCGACGAGGCGAAGGACCCGGTCGACAGGACCGCCGACGCCATCCGCGACGCGGCGGACCGGGCGGGCAAGCAGGTCGAGGAGCTCGACGAGGACGTCAAGGGCCTGGACCCGGTGAAGGACGAGGACATCCCGGACGGCGCCAAGGAGCGCTTCCCGTGTCCGACCCCCGATCCCGAGGCACTCGCCGCGGCCGACCTGGAGCAGGGCATCCCGCTGCTCCCGAACGAGCCGTGGGTCCTGGAGTCGACGATGCTCACGCTCAACGGGCTCGACTACAAGGGCATCGTCGAGGTGAAGCGGTCGGACGGCAGCATCAAGAAGGTGCTGAAGTTCACCGCGAGCTCCATCGACATCAAGGACCTCCACCAGCTGACGGTGGGACCGGCCGGCACGACCGGTCACGTCACGTCGGACAAGGGCTCCACGTCCACGATCCGCAACGGCGAGGTGACGATGTACACCGAGGAGCTGAAGGGCAACCTCTTCGGCCTCATCCCGGTCACCTTCAGCCCGCAGACCCCGCCGCCGCTGAACGTACCCTTCGCCTTCTTCACCAAGGTGAAGGTGACGCAGGCGGGCCAGTTCGGCGGTTCGCTCCGGGTGCCCGGACTGTCGAACTACTTCACCGGTGGCAACAGCTAGCCGGCACGGACCCGTTCGGGAGCCGCAAGGTACGGGTGTGGGCCGTACCCCTCGCGCGAGGGGTACGGCCCACACCCGGCGAGTTCCTTCTGGGTGACGAGGGTGAAGGTGCTGACGCCCTCGCCGAACACCGGCGCTTGGAACTGCATGTCGTCGCTGGGCCAGGCCGATTCGCGACAGGGCCTTTTGGCGGCGTTGAGGCCGTTGGTACGGGCCGTGGTCGCGTCGGCGTAGGCGCTGCCGGCTTCCTCGTCGGCGCTGCTGGCCTGGCCGAGGGGGCCGAAGCCGATCCAGCCGATGTCACCGACGACGTCTCGGAGCTGCTGGTCGGTGCCGGTCAGGCCTTCAATGGCCGTGGCCTTCATCTGGGGGCACCGCTAGGCAAGTGAAGATCAAATGGAGATCGAATAGTCTTCGCCAAGGGTGCGCGCGGTCCCAGCGGAGGACAAAAAGAACCACTTGTTGATCATGTTGTTACCCGCCGGGCCACGCTCGGGGACGCCTGCCCTGTACGTCGACGGCAAGGGCACCGTGCCGGCGCCGGCGGACCCGGTCGAGCTGCCGACCGACCACTGGTAAGCACGAACGGCCGTGGGCGGCGCCCCGTTCCGTCGGAAGGGGTGCGGCCCACGGCCGTACGTGTCGTCGGACGCGTCAGTCGCGGTCGACGACCCCGGCCAGGTGGTGCACCCGGACCATGTTCGTGGTGCCGGGGACGCCGGGGGGCGAGCCGGCGGTGATGACCATCGTGTCGCCGTCGTTGTAGCGGTTCAGCTTCAGCAGCTCCGCGTCCACGAGGTCGACCATGGCGTCGGTGTTGTCCACGTGCGGGACGACGTGGGACTCGACGCCCCAGCTCAGCGCGAGCTGGTTACGGGTCGCCTCCTCCGTGGTGAAGGCGAGGATCGGCTGCGAGACGCGGTAGCGGGACAGCCGGCGGGCCGTGTCACCGGACTTGGTGAAGGCGACCAGTGCCTTGCCGTCCAGGAAGTCCGCGATCTCGCAGGCGGCGCGGGCGACCGAGCCGCCCTGCGTACGGGGCTTCTTGCCCGGCACCAGCGGCTGGAGGCCCTTGGAGAGGAGCTCCTCCTCGGCGGCGACGACGATCTTCGACATCGTCTTGACCGTCTCGATCGGGTACGCGCCCACACTGGACTCGGCGGACAGCATGACCGCGTCGGCCCCGTCCAGGATCGCGTTGGCGACGTCGGACGCCTCGGCGCGCGTCGGGCGCGAGTTGGTGATCATCGACTCCATCATCTGGGTCGCCACGATCACCGGCTTGGCGTTGCGGCGGCACAGCTCGATGAGGCGCTTCTGCACCATCGGGACCTTTTCGAGCGGGTACTCGACGGCCAGGTCGCCACGGGCCACCATCACACCGTCGAAGGCGGCGACGACGCCCTCCATGTGTTCGACGGCCTGCGGCTTCTCCACCTTGGCGATGACGGGGACCCGGCGGCCCTCCTCGTCCATCACCTTGTGGACGTCCTTGACGTCCTCGGCGTCCCGGACGAAGGACAGGGCCACGAGGTCGCAGCCCATCCGGAGGGCGAAGCGCAGGTCGTCGACGTCCTTCTCGGACAGGGCGGGTACGTTCACGGCCGCGCCGGGCAGGTTGATGCCCTTGTGGTCGGAGATGACACCGCCCTCGATGACGATGGTCCGGACCCGGGGGCCCTCGACCGCGACGACCTTGAGCTCGACGTTGCCGTCGTTGATCAGGATCGGGTCGCCCTTGACGACGTCGCCGGGCAGACCCTTGTAGGTCGTGCCGCAGATCGACTTGTCGCCCGCGACGTCCTCGGAGGTGATCGTGAACTCGTCCCCGCGGACCAGCTCGACGGGCCCCTCGGCGAACTTCGCCAGGCGGATCTTCGGGCCCTGGAGGTCGGCGAGCACGCCGACCGCGCGGCCCGTCTCGGCGGCGGCCTGGCGGACCCGGTCGTATCGGCCCTGGTGCTCCTCATGGGTGCCGTGACTGAAGTTGAAACGGGCCACGCTCATGCCGGCCTCGATCAGAGCGACGAGCTGCTCATGGGAGTCGACGGCGGGACCGAGGGTGCAGACGATTTTGGAACGGCGCATGAGGCGGATCCTATCGGTTTGTTTCGTTGCGGAATATTCCGTCTGGTGGAAGATACAAAGGGGCGCGGGGGTGCTCAGTTGTCGACCTCTCCGACGAGCGGGTCACCCTCTCCGACGAGCGCGAAAGTCTGGTCGGCGATCTCCAGTTCCTCGTCCGTCGGCACCACGGCGACCGCCACTCGCGCGTGATCCGGCGAGATCAGCCGGGGTTCGCGGGAGTGCACGGCGTTGAGGTCCCCGTCCACCACCGGCCCGAGTTCCGCCAGGCCGGCGATGGCAGCCTCCCGCACCGGGGCCGAGTTCTCCCCGACACCCGCCGTGAACACCACGGCGTCCACCCGCCCGAGGACCGCCGAATAGGCGCCGATGTACTTCTTCAGCCGGTGGATGTAGATGTCGAACGCGAGCGCGGCCCGCTCGTCGCCCTCGTCGACCCGGCGTCGGATCTCCCGCATGTCGTTGTCGCCGCAGAGCCCGACGAGACCGCTCTTCCTGTTCAGCAGGACGTCGATCTCGTCCGTGGACATCCCCGCCACCCGCTCCAGGTGGAAGACCACGGCAGGATCGATGTCTCCTGAACGCGTACCCATGACCAGCCCCTCCAAGGGGGTCAGTCCCATCGAGGTGTCCACACACCGGCCGCCCGCCACCGCGGACGCCGAAGCGCCGTTGCCCAGATGCAGGACGATCACGTTGATGTCCTGCGGAGGGCGGCCCAGCAGCTCCGCGGTCCTGCGGGAGACGTACGCGTGCGAGGTGCCGTGGAAGCCGTAGCGGCGGATGCGGTGCGCGTCGGCCGTCTCGACGTCGATCGCGTACCGCGCCGCGCTCTCCGGCATCGTGGTGTGGAACGCCGTGTCGAAGACCGCGACCTGCGGCAGGTCGGGGCGCAGCGCGCGCGCCGTCCGGATGCCGGTGATGTTCGCCGGGTTGTGGAGCGGGGCGACCGGGACGAGCCGCTCGATCTCCGTCAGCACCTCGTCCGTGATCACGGTGGGCTCGGTGAACCGGAGTCCGCCGTGCACCACCCGGTGGCCGATCGCCGTCAGCTCGGGGGAGTCCAGGCCGAACCCGTCGGCGGCCAGCTCCCCGGCCGCCGCCTTGAGGGCCTCGTCGTGGTCGGCGATGCGGCCGGTGCGTGTCCGCGGCTCGGCGCCGCTGCCGGGCTGGAGCGTGTGGGTGAGCCGGGAGGTCTCCTCGCCGATCCGCTCGACCAGTCCGGTGGCGAGCCGGGAGTGGTCGCGCATGTCGAGGAGCTGGTACTTCACCGACGAGGAGCCGGAGTTGAGCACGAGGACGCGATGGGGGTGTACGGCTGCCACGGTGGTCGTACCTTCACTCGTCGGGTCGGTCATACGGTTCGCTCCTCGCCCTGCGCCTGGATCGCGGTGATGGCCACGGTGTTGACGATGTCCTGGACGAGAGCGCCGCGGGACAGGTCGTTGACCGGCTTGCGCAGCCCCTGGAGTACCGGGCCGACGGCCACGGCGCCCGCCGAGCGCTGCACGGCCTTGTAGGTGTTGTTGCCGGTGTTGAGGTCGGGGAAGATCAGCACCGTGGCCTGTCCCGCCACCTCCGAACCGGGCAGTTTCGTCGCCGCGACGGACGGCTCGACGGCCGCGTCGTACTGGATCGGGCCCTCGATCCGCAGGTCCGGCCGGGCCGCGCGTACCCGCTCCGTCGCCTCCCGTACCTTGTCGACGTCCGCGCCCGTTCCCGAGGTGCCCGTCGAGTACGACAGCATCGCGATCCTGGGCTCCACCCCGAACCGGGCGGCGGTGACGGCCGACTGCACGGCGATGTCCGCGAGCTGTTCCGCGTCCGGATCCGGGTTGACGGCGCAGTCGCCGTACACGAGGACCTTGTCGGCGAGGCACATGAAGAAGACGGACGAGACGATCGAGGCGTCCGGCTTGGTCTTGATGATCTCGAAGGCGGGACGGATCGTCGCCGCGGTGGAGTGCACGGAGCCGGAGACCATGCCGTCGGCCAGGCCTTCCTGGACCATCAGCGTGCCGAAGTAGTTCACGTCCGAGACGACGTCGTACGCGAGCTCCACCGTGACTCCCCGGTGCGCCCGCAGCTGCGCGTACCGCTCGGCGAAGGGCTGGCGCAGTTCGGAGGTCTGCGGGTCGATCAGCTGGACTCCGGCCAGATCGATGCCCAGGGCCGCGGTCTTCTTGCGGATCACGTCGACGTCGCCGAGGAGCGTCAGCTCGCAGACGTCGCGCCGCAGCAGTACGTCGGCGGCGCGCAGCACCCGTTCCTCGGTGCCCTCGGGCAGGACGACCCGGCGACGCTTGGCACGTGCCTGCTCCAGCAGGTCGTGTTCGAACATCATCGGCGTGACCCGGCCGCTTCGCGCCACGGAGAGCCGGTCCAGCAGGGCGGCGGTGTCCACATGGCGCTCGAAGAGGCCGAGCGCGGTCTCCGCCTTGCGGGGCGTCGCCGCGTTCAGCTTGCCCTCGAGCGTGAAGAGCTCGGCCGCGGTGGGGAAGGACCCGCCGGACACCGCGACGACCGGGGTACCGGGCGCGAGGCGGGCGGCGAGCCGCAGGATCTCCTCGCCCGGCCGTTCGTCCAGCGTGAGCAGCAGTCCCGCGATGGGCGGGGTGCCCGCGCTGTGCGCGGCCAGCGCGCCGATCACGAGGTCCGCGCGGTCCCCTGGGGTGACCACCATGCAGCCCGGGGTCAGCGCGTTCAGTACGTTCGGCAGCATGGCTCCGCCGAAGACGAAGTCCAGGGCGTCCCGGGACAGACCCGCGTCGTCGCCGAGGAGCACCGTGCCGTCGAGCGCCGCGGTGATCTGGGCGATGGTGGGAGCGGAGAGCGCCGGGTCGTCCGGGAGGACCGAGCAGGGGACGGGCAGCCGGGCCGAGAGCCGCTCGGCGAGCTTCTCGCGGTCCTCGGGGGCCACCCGGTTCACGATCACCGAGAGGACGTCGCAGCCGAGGCCCGCGTACGCGCGGTAGGCGTTGCCGGTCTCGGACCGTACGGACTCGGGGGGCTGGCCCTTGCCGCCGACCACCGCGATCACGGAGGCGCCGAACTCGTTGGCCAGCCGGGCGTTCAGCGCCAGCTCGTCCGGGAGCTGTGTGGCGGCGAAGTCGGAGCCCAGGACCAGCACCACCTCGTACTGCCGGGCCACGCGGTGGAAGCGCTCGACGAGCAGGGAGACCAGTTCGTCGGTGCCCTGCTCCGCCTGAACCGCGGACGCCTCGTGGTAGTCCAGGCCGTAGACGCTCGCGGGGTCCTGGGTGAGCCGGTAGCGGGCCCGCAGCAGTTCGAACAGCCGGTCGGGGCCGTCGTGCACCAGCGGCCGGAAGACTCCGACCCGGTCCACCTGACGCGTCAGTAGCTCCATGACGCCCAGGTCGACGACCTGGCGGCCGTCCCCCCGGTCGATTCCCGTCACGTACACGCTGCGCGCCACGCGTGCTCTCCCGTTCTGATCGGCCGACTCGTCCGGTGGGGGTGCTGATATCCCGAAAGGGGTGTCATTGGCTTGCATTGCACTTGACGATACCTGCGGGGGCGGCGTGGACGCCCGCCGGAGAGGGCCCCGGCCGGAGGCCGCTCCCGGGCCCGTTCCGGGGGGTCCGCCGGCAGCCGGAAAGCCTGTCCGGTGTCCTTCGGGGAACCCCGACCGGTTCTTCCGCCGGCGCAGCCGAAAGCGCGGGGGGTGCGGCCGGCGTGGGACAATCGAGGTGGCTCACGGTACGGGGGTCTCTTCGAGGAGCCCTCCGCATGTACGGCTAGCGAGCAGGAGACCCAGCACGATGCGCATCGGAATTCTCACGGCGGGCGGCGACTGCCCCGGCCTGAACGCAGTGATCCGGTCGGTCGTGCACCGCGCGGTCGTGGGTCACGGCGATGAAGTCATCGGCTTCGAGGACGGGTTCAAAGGCCTGCTCGACGGCCACTTCCGCCCCCTCGATCTCAACGCGGTCAGCGGCATCCTGGCCCGGGGCGGAACCATCCTCGGCTCGGCCCGCCTGGAGCGCGACCGGCTGAGGGAAGCCGCCGAGAACTGCGACGAGCTGAGCCGCCGTTACGACATCGACGCGCTCATCCCGATCGGCGGCGAGGGTACCCTGACCGCCGCCCGGATGCTGTCGGACGCCGGTATGCCCGTCGTCGGTGTGCCCAAGACCATCGACAACGACATCTCCGCCACCGACCGGACCTTCGGCTTCGACACCGCCGTGGGCGTCGCCACCGAAGCCATAGACAGGCTCAAGACGACCGCCGAATCGCATCAGCGGGTGATGGTCGTCGAGGTGATGGGCCGGCACGCGGGGTGGATCGCGCTGGAGTCCGGCATGGCGGGCGGTGCGCACGGGATCTGCCTGCCCGAGCGTCCGTTCCAGGTCGACGACCTGGTCAAGATGGTCGAGGAACGCTTCGCGCGCGGCAAGAAGTTCGCCGTGATCTGTGTGGCGGAGGGCGCGCACCCGGCCGAGGGCTCCATGCCGTACGCCAAGGGCGAGATCGACAAGTTCGGCCACGAGCGCTTCACCGGTATCGGCAACCGCCTCGCCATCGAACTGGAGCGCCGGCTCGGCAAGGAGGCCCGGCCGGTCATCCTCGGACACGTGCAGCGGGGTGGCACACCGACCGCGTACGACCGGGTGCTCGCGACCCGCTTCGGCTGGAACGCCGTCGAGGCGGTCCACCGGGGCGAGTTCGGCAGGATGACGGCGCTGCGGGGCAACGACATCGCCATGGTCCCGCTCGCCGACGCGGTGACCCGGCTCAAGACCGTCCCGGCGGACCGGATGTACGAGGCCGAGTCGGTCTTCTGACCCGGACCATGTACGAGGCCGAGTCGGTCCTTCCGACCTGGACCGGATGTACGAGGCCGAGTCGGTCCTTCGGACCTGGGACCGGGCTCGGACCGGTACGGCCCCGGGCGGCTACACGCCCGCCGTGCGCCAGAAGTGCTCGACGATCCGGGCCAGGAAGGCGCGGCCCGAGTCGCCCGTCGTCTCCGGGCGCTGCGTGTCCGCGCTGCTCCAGCTCAGGGTCGACACCATCAGCGCCTGGTAGTCGGCGTGCAGCTGCTCCAGCACGCTCTGGATCAGGACCCGGTCCAGCTGTACGAGTTTGGTGACCGGGCGCACATAGGCCTGCCAGCGTGTCGTCACCGCGCTGTTCAGCAGCTCGGCCAGTTCCTCGTTCCGGCCGCTCGCGGTCAGGAACTGCGCGGCCGACAGCTCCAGTGCCTCGCACAGGGCGGCGGACTGCCGTTCGTTGCCGCGCCAGCGGTTCGACTCCTCCATCCGCTGGTACGAGGCGCCGCTGAGCCCCGTCCGCCCGGCCAGCTCCTCGACCGAGAGGCCCTGGGTCAGCCGGTGCTCCCGCAGGGTGGAGGCGGCGGAGAGCAGCTCGCCCGGCGCGCACCACAGCACACCGGCGAGCGCCGTCAGCTCGCGGTCGGTGGGCGTCGCGGTACCCCGCTCCCAGGCGATCACCGTCTCCGGTGGGAGCCGGAGGCCGTACTGAGCTGCGAGACCGTACGCGACATGACCTGGCGCCATCCCCAGAGCCTCGCGAAGTCGGCGCGCGGCGGGGGCGTTGAAGGGCGGAGTGGGGTGCACGGCCCCACCGTAAGAGCCTGCGGACCCCCTGGCTACGGCCGGTTCCGCCCAGATCACCCTTCGTAGGAAGCTACTAGGACGAACCGGGCCGTTCCGATGCGGTCAGTGGCCCTCCGGAACCCAGCGGTAGTGCAGCTCCGGGCGCCCGACCTGCCCGTAATGCGGTCTGCGCGCCGCGCGGCCCGTCGTCACCAGATGTTCCAGATAGCGGCGGGCCGTGATCCGCGAGATGCCCAGCGCCTCGCCCGCCGCCGCTGCCGTCAGCCCCTGCCCGGCGGACCGCAGGGCAAGGGTCACCGCCTCCAGCGTGGGACCGCTCAGCCCCTTGGGGAGCGCCGACGGGTGGGAGACCCGCAGCGCGCCCAGGGCCCGGTCCACCTCCTCCTGGCCGCTCGCCTCACCCGCCGCCGCACGGAACTCCGCGTACCGCACCAGCCGGTCCCTGAGGGTGGGGTACGTGAACGGCTTCAGCACGTACTGCACGACACCGAGCGACACCCCTTCCCGCACCACCGCGAGATCACGCGCCGACGTCACGGCGATGACGTCGGCCGCGTGCCCGGCGGCCCGCAGCGAGCGCAGCAGCTGAAGGCCGTGCCCGTCCGGCAGGTACAGGTCCAGGAGCAGCAGATCCACCGGCGTACGGTCCAGGGCCCGCGCAGCCTCCGCGCGCGAGTGCGCCACCGCCGCCACCTCGAAGCCCGGCACCCGGTCCACGTACAGCTGGTGGGCGTCCGCCGCCACCGGGTCGTCCTCGACGACCAGCACCCGGATCACGCGGTGACCTCCTCGCCCGTACGGTCCCGCAGCGGGAGCCGCACCGTGAACTCGGCACCGCCCTCCGCGCCCCGGCCGAGCGAGACCGTCCCGCCGTTGCGCTGCGTCGCCTGCCGTACGAGGGCGAGCCCGAGACCGCGTCCGGCGCCGCGCGTCGACCAGCCGCGCCGGAAGACCTCGTCGGCGTCGTCGGGGCCGATGCCCGCACCGGTGTCCGCGACCCGCAGCAGCAGTTCGCGGTCGCCGGCGAGCGCCGTCACCGTGACCCGGGCCCGCGAGCCGGAGCGCGGGGACGGGACGGCCACCGCGAGGCCGGGCTCCGCGCCCACCGCGCCCGGGCCGCCGGTCGCCGCCTCCGAGGCGGCGTCGACCGCGTTGTCGATCAGATTGCCGAGGATGGTCACCAGATCGCGCTGCGCCAGCGTCGGGGGCAGCGCCCCGTCGTCGATGAGGCTGTTGTCGGCGAGCACCAGCTCCACGCCCCGCTCGTTCGCCTGCGCCGCCTTGCCGAGCAGCAGCGCGGCCAGCACCGGTTCGGCGACCGCGCCGACGACCCGGTCGGTGAGGACCTGGGCCAGTTCCAGTTCCGCCGTGGCGAAGTCCACCGCCTCCTCGACGCGGCCCAGTTCGATCAGGGACACGACCGTGTGCAGCCGGTTCGCCGCCTCGTGCGCCTGGGAGCGCAGGGCCTGTGTGAAGCCGCGCTCCGAGTCCAGCTCCCCGGAGAGGGCCAGCAGTTCCGTGTGGTCCCGCAGGGTCACCACGGTGCCCCGCTGCTCCCCGCCCACCACCGGGCGGGTGTTGACGACGATCACCCGGTCCGCGGCGAGATGCACCTCGTCGACCCGCGGCTCGGAGGCGAGCAGCGCGCCGGTCAGCGGGGCGGGCAGCTCCAGCTCGGCCACGGTGCGGCCGACCGCGCCCGGTCCCAGGCCGAGCAACTCCCCGCCCGCGTCGTTGATCAGAGCGATCCGGCGCCGCCCGTCGAGCATCAGCAGACCCTCGCGGAGCGCGTGCAGCGTGGCCTCGTGATAGTCGTGCATCCGGCTCAGCTCGCCCGCGTTCATACCGTGCGTGTGGCGCCGCAGCCGGGCGTTGATCACATACGTGCCGAGGCCGCCGAGAGCCAGCGCCCCGCCCGCCGCGAGACCCAGGGCACCCAGCTGTTCACGTACCTGGGTGGAGACCCGCTCCACGGTGATGCCCGCGCTGACGAGCCCGGTGATCCTGCCGCCGTCCATGACCGGGGTCACGACCCGTATCGAGGGCCCGAGCGTGCCGGTGTACGTCTCCGTGAACGTCTCACCGCGCAGTGCCTGCGCGGTGTGTCCGAGGAACGTCTCGCCGATCCGCTCGGGGTCCGGATGCGTCCAGCGGACCAGCCGCGGATTCATGATCGTGACGAAGGCGATCCCGGTCTCCTCGCGGACCTGCTCCGCGTACGGCTGGAGCACGGCCGAGGGGTCCGGAGAGCGGATCGCCTCCCGCACGGACGGGGAACCGGCCACCGCGACCGCCGCGGCCCGCACCTGCCGGGCGGCGGTCTCCTCCGCCTGGGCGCTCCCCGAGGCGTACGCGAAGAACGCGCACCCGGCGACGACAGCGGCCACCAGCACGACCTGCATGGCGAAGAGCTGTCCGGCCAGGCTCCGGGGGCGGGTAAGGGGGAGGCGCATGCCGTCCAGTCTGCATGCCGGGTCCGCCCGGCGGGAGGTGGCTTGAACTCGCCTGTGAACGATATGAACGCAAGGGTGACGGGGGTCACAGGGAGATGGATAGTCGCCGAGGCCCCCAGGGACGGGGGAGCGACCGCGACATCAGCCGAGGAGGCCCCCGTGGCAACTGCAGCCGCAAGGCGGGACCGGACCCATTATCTCTACCTGGCCGTGATCGGAGCCGTGGTTCTCGGCGTTCTCGTGGGCTTCGTGGCCCCCGGGGTGGCCGTGGAGCTCAAGCCCGTCGGTACGGGTTTCGTGAACCTGATCAAGATGATGATCTCGCCGATCATCTTCTGCACGATCGTGCTGGGCGTCGGCTCCGTGCGCAAGGCCGCCAAGGTCGGTGCCGTCGGCGGTCTCGCCCTCGGCTACTTCCTGGTCATGTCGACGGTCGCCCTGGCCATCGGCCTGATCGTCGGCAACATCCTGGAGCCCGGCTCCGGTCTGCACATCACCGAGGCGGCCCGCGCCGCGGGTGAGAAGCAGGCGGCGGGCGCCGGCGAGTCGACCGTGGACTTCCTGCTCGGCATCATCCCGACCACCATGGTCTCCGCCTTCACCGGCGGCGAAGTCCTCCAGACACTGCTCATCGCGCTGCTCGCGGGCTTCGCACTCCAGGCGATGGGCGCGGCCGGCGAACCGGTCCTGCGCGGCATCGGCCACATCCAGCGCCTCGTCTTCCGGATCCTCGCCATGATCATGTGGGCCGCCCCGGTCGGCGCGTTCGGTGCGATGGCCGCCGTGGTCGGCGAGACCGGCCTCGACGCGCTGAAGTCCCTGGCGATCATCATGATCGGCTTCTACATCACCTGCGCGCTCTTCGTCTTCGTGGTGCTCGGCACGATCCTGCGGCTCGTCGCCGGGGTCAATCTGCTGTCGCTGCTGAAGTACCTGGGCCGCGAGTTCCTGCTGATCCTGTCCACCTCCTCCTCGGAGTCGGCCCTGCCCCGGCTCATCGCGAAGATGGAGCACCTGGGCATCAGCAAGCCCGTCGTCGGCATCACCGTGCCGACCGGCTACTCCTTCAACCTCGACGGCACCGCGATCTACCTCACGATGTCCTCGCTCTTCATCGCCAACGCGATGGGCGACCCGCTGACCGCGAGCGAGCAGATCTCGCTCCTGGTCTTCATGGTGATCGCGTCGAAGGGCGCCGCGGGCGTCACCGGCGCCGGTCTCGCCACCCTCGCGGGCGGCCTCCAGTCGCACCGCCCCGAACTGGTCGACGGCGTCGGCCTGATCGTCGGCATCGACCGCTTCATGAGCGAGGCCCGCGCCCTGACGAACTTCGCGGGCAACGCGGTCGCCACGGTCCTGGTCGGCACCTGGACCAAGGAGATCGACAAGGACCGTGTCGGTGAAGTCCTCGCCGGCCGGATGCCGTTCGACGAGAAGACGCTCACCGACGACGCCGAGACGGACAGTGCGGTCCCCGAGCCCCGTGAGGCCGGCGAGGTGCCCGCGAAGGTCTGACGGACGGGGCGCAAGGGCGGGCGGCAGCACGGATCGCGGCGGCGGAATCTTCTGCGCGTCCGGAGGCGGGCAGTGGCCGGCAGGTGGTCGCGAGTGTGGCCGGTACGGGGCTCCGTACCGGCCACACCTGTTCCCGGGCCACCCCGCATGGATCCGTACGAGTGGACTCGTCCGGACGCACAACGGAACGGGGGCCTCGGGCAAGGGCCCGGATGGTGCTGTTGTCGTCCGAAGCCCCTGAACCGGAAGGCGTCCGACATGAGACGTACCCCCTCCCGCCGTCTGCTCGCCGCGGCCCTGCTCGTGGCGTCCGTGCTTGCCCCGATGGCGGGGACTCCCGCCACGGCTGTCCACGCAGGCGTCGACCGGTACGACCAGGACGACTGCCCCCCGGACGGTCTGCGGCCCGAGTTGGCCGCCCGGCTGGACAGGGCCGTCGAGGACGTCCGCCGGCAGGCCGGCATCCCCGGCGTCGTCGTCGGACTGTGGATGCCGGGCAAGGGAAGTTATGTCCGCGCGACCGGTGTCGCGGACACCGCCACCCGCAAGCCGATGACCCCCGACGTGTTCCTGAGGATCGGCAGCGAGACCAAGACGTTCACGGTCACCGCGCTGCTCGAGCTCGTCGACGACGGAAAGGTGCGGCTGGACGACCCGATCTCCGCCTACATCGACGGCGTGCCCAACGGTGACCGGATCACGCTGCGTCATCTCGCAGAGATGCGCAGCGGCCTGTTCCCGTACAGCGCCGACCCGGACTTCGATCACGATCTCCTGAGCGACCCGAGCCGCACGTTCACCCCGCAGGAGGTGCTCGCGTACGGCTTCAAGCACAAGAACACCTTCCGCCCGGGGAAGCAGTTCCAGTACTCCAACAGCAACCTCGTCCTCCTCGGCCTCGTGATCGAGAAGGTCAGCGGTCACCGGCTCGCCGACTTCATCGACAGGAGGGTGCTCCGACCGGCCCACCTGCGCCACACACTGTTCCCGAAGGGCGCGGAGTTCCCCGAACCGCACCCACGCGGGTACACCGACCAGACTCTGAGCGGTGAGGTCACCGACTCCACGAACTGGAACCCCAGTTGGGCCTGGGCGGCCGGAGCCATGATCTCGGACCTGCACGACCTGCGTCGCTGGGCGAAGACCGTCGCCACCGGCACGCTACTCAGCCCGGAGACCCAGGCCGAGCGGCTCAAGACGCTGCCGACGGGCTTTCCCGGCACGAGTTACGGCCTCGGCATCATGAAGAGCGGCGGCTGGATCGGGCACAACGGCTCCATCCCGGGATACGAGACCGTGACCGTCTACCTGCCCTCGCAGAAGGCGACCTTGGTGCTCATGCTCAACACCGACATCACCTCACAGGGCCAGGAGCCCTCCTCGCTGCTCGCCAGGGCGATCACCGAGATCGTGACGCCGGGCAACGTGTACGACCGCCCGGTTCCCCCGCGCTAGGACGACCCGGCCCGGGGAGCCCGGCCGACCGTGGAGCCGACGGTCACGTCCCAGGTGATCAGGCCCAGCGCGTCGGCCCTCGGCGTGGAGTCGGAGCAGTCGGGTGACGATCCGGGGGGCTGGGTTCATGTCCCGGCCCGCACCGGGTGCCGGAGCAGGTAGACAGCTGCCGTCGAGACCAGGGCGGCCATGCAGACGATGAAGACCAGCCCCGCCCCCTCCAGACCGATCGGACCGGACAGAAACCCCACGCCGATCACCGGAACCGAGATGCCCGCGTACGCCACCACGAACAGCGTGGAGACCACCGACGCACGACGGTCCGCAGGAGATGCCTCGGTCACCGCGGACAGCGCCCCGCGAAAGGACAGTCCCTGCCCGGCCCCGCCGACGAGGGCGCTCAGTACCACCAGCAGCAGCAGATCCCAGTACAGCGCGCCCGCGAGAAGTGCGAGCCCGGCGAGAAGACCGGCGCAGCCCAGCGGCAGCGACCGGGCCGCACCGACCCGGCCGACCGCCAGCTGGCCCGCGGTCGAGGAGAAGAAGGCGAGCGCGACGACGCTGCCGCTCACGGCGTGGTTGCGCACGTCCAGGGACTGTGCGAGGAACGCCGGGCTGACGGACGTGAACACCCCGAACAGTGCGAACCCCACGAACGAGGCGGCCGCGGCAGGACCGAACACCGCCCGCACCTGTGGGGGCAGGCCGGGGCGCTGCGGCCGCACGGCGCTCAGCGGCCGCCGCTCGCGTACGGTCTCCGGCAGCCACCACAGGACGGCGGCCGAGCCGGCCACCAGCGCGAGGTGTACGGCGAACGGCAGGTACAGCGGCCAGGCGGCGTACTGCGCGAGCACTCCGGCGAGCAGCGGACCGCAGCCGAGCCCGCCCATGTTGGCGGCGGTCGCGACGAACGTGGCCCGGGAGGCACCGCCGGGCGGCGCCAGCTCCATCACGTACACCGTGGCGGCCCCGGTGAACAGGCCGGCGGACAGCCCCGACAGCAGCCGCCCCGCACAGAGCCAGCCCAGCCCCGTGGCGGACAGGAAGCAAACGGCGCTCGCCGCCGCGAGTACCAGTCCGCACAGCAGTACCGGCTTCCTGCCCACGGCGTCCGAGACGTTGCCCGCCAGCAGCAGCACACCGATGACCCCGAAGGCGTACACGGCGTACACCACGGTGACCAACAGCTCGGAGAAGCCGAACTTCTCCTGGTAGAGGCCGTACAGCGGGGTCGGCAGGGTGGTGCCGATCATGCACACGGCAAACACCGCCCCGCCGAGCCCGCACCGGCGCCACGCTCGACGATCACCGTCCATGCGGCCGACGCTAGCCGCCGAACCGCCCATTGCCGGAACGACGTGCCCGACGCGCCGTCACCAGGTGACGGCACGGATCTCGGCGCCGGAGCCTTGCCTTGACGTCCGCGTCAAGGATTACGGTCGACATATGCGAATCGGGGAGCTGGCCGAGCGGGCAGGGACGACCACGCGGACTCTGCGCTACTACGAGTCACGCGGGCTGCTTCACGCACGGCGGGCGGTGAACGGCTACCGCACGTACGACGAGAACGATCTGCGGATGCTCCAGCAGATCCGGACCCTGCAGGACTTCGGGTTCGATCTGGAGGAGACCCGCCCGTTCGTCGAATGCCTGCGCGCCGGCCACCCGGCCGGTGACGCATGCCCCGCCTCCCTCGCCGTCTACCGGCGCAAGCTCGGCGAACTCGACACGCTCATCGAGCAGTTGCAGACGGTCAGGGCGGAAGTGGGTACGCAGCTCGCCCGCGCCGAACTGGAGGCGTCGGCGTACCTGCCCGGCGGCCCCGAACCACGTTGCCAACTGGGAGGATGACGAATGACGCACGCAGAAGGTGTGGCCGAGGTCACCGACGCGACCTTCGAGGAGGAGGTGCTGGGAGCGGAGCTCCCGGTCCTGGTCGAGTTCACCGCGGACTGGTGCGGCCCCTGCCGTCAGCTCGCCCCGGTGCTCAGCGCGATCGCGGCGGAGGAGAGCGGCCGGATCAAGATCGTCCAGATCGACGTGGACGCCAACCCGGAGATCGCCTCCCGGTACGCGGTGCTCTCGATGCCGACGCTGATGGTGTTCCGGGACGGCGAACCGCGGAAGTCCATGGTCGGCGCCCGCCCCAAGCGCAAGCTGCTCCAGGAACTGGAGGACGTGCTCGCGCCGGCTTCCGGCCGGTCGCATTCGGTCCCGTCAGAGGCCCACCGAGTTCGTCGAGGATGACGCGGTGGAGAGGGATGACGCGGTGGAGCCTCGCCAAGACGCGGGCCCGGCTCCACTGGGCGAACCACCGGTCCGTCTGCCGACTCGGCCCGAACACCGGCGGAAGTTGCCGCCACGTGCAGCCCGACGTTGCACGAGACAGCCGGGCGCGTCGGGCCAAGGGGGACCGAGATCGAGCACTGGTTCGGCATGCTCGTCCGGAGCCCATCTGACCCCCAGGCGTCATGTCTGAAGTTTCCTATCGCAGATGGTCCAGGGGTAGAAGCCCAGAGCGGATGCCTTCGTGTTGAAGTCCTTCACCGCGCCTGCCTTCGCGACGGCATGCTGTTGGAGCTGTCCGTAGCGGATTCCGTCGATGGCGTAGGCAGGGGCGTAGCCGGGCTGGGCGAGGAAGGTGAAGCATTCGCCGAACAGGAACTCCTCGGTCAGGCCGGTCTGTTCGCTCGCCTGGTCGAGGAAGTCCACGAATGTGCGCCACCCCATGTTGACCTCGACATCGCACATCGCCCGCAGATGGCGCACCACGCGCCAGATGTAGGTCTCCAACTGGGCGGCGCGGATCGCCTGGGA
This sequence comes from Streptomyces finlayi, assembly GCF_014216315.1. Classification (NCBI taxonomy): domain Bacteria; kingdom Bacillati; phylum Actinomycetota; class Actinomycetes; order Kitasatosporales; family Streptomycetaceae; genus Streptomyces; species Streptomyces finlayi. The sequence goes on along the minus strand of NZ_CP045702.1, from coordinate 2,144,128 downwards.
CTGTTGACAGGTGGTCTGCCCGTACAGGTTCAGGTACCTGTGCTGTGTGTCGGTGAGACCGGAGTGCCCGACGATGTCGGCCGCCGCATGCCAGAAGTCCCATTCGCGCCAGAACGCCTGCCCCTCTGTGAGCGGCACCTGCATCGGCCCGGCGAGGTTGAGCAGGGGAGAGCCGGCGCGCTGGGCCGAGAGGACGAAGTTGATGCCGTGCGAGTACTCGTGGACCACGACGTTGAGCATCGTGAGCAGGGCGCTGGTTTTGTCCTCGGTGTAGTAGAGACACGATTGCGGCTTGGCCGTCAGGAAGTCGACCGCGATGTCCTGCCCGCCTGTGATCATGGGCACCAGGAAGGGCGGTGTCGGGCTCAGACTGAGCCCATCGGGGACCTCGAGGAGGTACGTGTCGGCGAAGTTCGCGCAGGTCTTCGCCGCGTCCTTGACCGAGGTGGCGCCCACCGGCCACTTGCGGCCGGCTTCGGCCCACACCTCGCCCACGGAGGAGCCGCGTGGCAGCTTCAGCAGCGACGCGAGTTCGGCGGCCAGGGCCTTCACGATGGTCAGGTCCTGGCCGAGCCAGGTGGTCGCGGTCGTGTCGAGGTCCGCGGCGCTGGGGGCGAAGTCGTACAGGTCGGCGAGGAGCTGTGGGTATCCGTCGGTGTACGTGGGAGCGACGGTGTGCTCCCGCAGGACGTGGATCACGGTCGGTATGTCGTCCGCGTCGAGTCCCTTGAACGATCCGTCCACCGTCTGCTTGAAGTGATCCAGCTTCTTGAGGACGGTGTCGATCTTCGCCGAGTGGTCCTTTTCGAGGATCCGCATGGTGGCGTCGCAGTAGGCGGCCGCGGTGAGGCACTGCCTGCGGTGGGTGACGTCCAGCGGGATCTTGGTCAGCCGGTCCGTCTCGAAGTCGATCTTCTTGGCGGCGCTGTCGAGGAAGCCCGGGAGCCAGCCTTTGGGGTCGGGGCGGCCGAACTCCGTGTTGAGGAGCTTGATGTAGAAAGCGCCGTCGCCGCAGTCCTGGACGGCCGCGCCTGGCTGTGGCCAGGCGAGCTGTGTGGCGAGCAGGGTCAGCTGCTTGTCGGCGGTCGTGCGCAGGTCGGCGTCGGAGATCTCCGACAGGCGCTTGCGCAGGGCGCCGATCTTGGCATTGGCCTCGTGCACCGCGTCCGTGGTGGGGATGAAGAGGTGAGCGATGTCCTTGTTCTGCGGCCAACCGGATGTGTACCCGGCGACAGGGCAGAGCTCCGCCCACTGGTTGGTGATGTCCTTCTCGAGCTGGGTGACGGTCATCGCATCTCCTACGGTGCGCCGACGATCTCGCGGTCCTTGAAGGGGTAGGGCTGGAGCTTGTCACTCCACAGCGCCGACTGCCACGCTGTGAGCTTGCTGTCGACGAGCTTGTCCGTCGTCCACTGATTCGGGACATCGTGCTGGGCGAGCAGGACGTACGGGGCGCAGGCGAGCGCGGAGCCCACCTCGCCGGGCGCGGCGTACACGGCGCGGCTGACGGCGTACATCTTCGAGTAGGCCTTCTTGCGGTAGTCCGCTCCGCACAGCTGGACGCTTTTCGCGACGGCGTATTCGTGTTTCAGGAGCAGGTCGCTGACTTGGTCGCCGGTGGGGAAGACGGTCTTCACCGCATGCCCATCCTTGTCGTACGTCTCGTACGGACGCGCGGGGAATTCGCCGCAGTCCTCGATGAACAGGTTGCTCTCCCTGGGGTCATCGGCGATGGCGATCGCTATGAAGGCCCAGGCGTAGGAGGGCCCGCGTACGGTGATGTTCTTGTTGGCGCAGATGACATGTGCTCCTGGAAGGGGCGGGTGCCGTGGGACGTCGACGCTGCCGAAGAGCCGGTAGGTCGCGTCGAGCAGGGGGGTGGCGTCGTAGACGTCCAAGGGTTTGCCACCGTTGGCGGGGATCGAGAAGACCTTGGTCGTGGGGAGTTCTGCTTGTGCGAGGTGGTACCCCCACAGGGCTCCGTTCAGGCCGCAGAATGAGGAGGCGGTGCCCATGTTGATCTGGCTGATGTTGGCGTCGGCCGCCTCACATCGGTCGTAGGACACGATGTTCTCGGTGCCCTCGTCCAGGATGTCGGCATCACTGATGCCCACCGTGCCCACAGAGAGCTTCATGGTCGCGACGTATCCTGTGCCCTGTGAAGAGGACACCGGGTCGGTGCCCACGGGGTTGAGGTAGCCCATGGCGTAGTCCTCCATGGGACCTATGGCGTTCTTCACCACCGACTTGATGTCGCCGGGTTTCGGGTTGTTCGGCATGTCGTCTCCCTTTCCAGCTCGGGCTCTCGACCCTGTCGTTCACCGCTTCGGGGGGAAGGTGGTCCATTTCCGGGTGGGCCGGTCGTGCAACCAGTCCGCCAGCCAGTCGTACTGCGGGTGCGTCGCCAGGAAGTCCTTGGCATCGAAGGGGAGGCCGCAGGAGTTGCCCCAGCGGGCCTGGAACGTCATGTTCGCTGCCATGTCGCTGTCCATGACCTTCCCGTCGTTGGCCCCGTAGGGGTAGAAGGGCTCCCGGCCGTGGTTGCCGGCACGGCCGTCGTCGAGGTCGAGATGCCCGCAGATCGACCGTGAACCGGGGCGGATCGCGTTGTCGCAGTAGACATCGTGGTGATCCGCGATCACTTTCTCGGCCTGCTCGGCGGTCATCCGGACGGAGTTTCCCAGCAGTTGGCCGAAACGCACGCGCCGGGCGCCGTTGCCGCGGATGTCGGAATATGCGCCGGGACCGGAGGTCTCCTGGTTGCGCACTTTGAGGTTCGAGGCGACGTTGCAGCAGGCGAAGTATCCATCGGTGCGCTCCTCGGAGCCGTGATAGGCCGTACCCACGTCGATGCGGGCGATCCTCTTGTTTGCGCTCTTGGCCTCTCCGACGAGCCACGTGTTGGCGTAGCCCCCGTTGTTCCCTTCGAGCATCAACTGTTGCCATGTCTCGATGCTGTCGCCGTACTGGGCCGCCTTCCGGGAACGCTGGAACTCGGGGGATTTGCCCTTGAGGAAGTGTCCGGTGAAGCCCCCGATGGTGGTCTCGCAGATCATCAGCCCCGCGTCGGTCACCACCCAGTCCGCGCCGCTGGTGATGTAGCCGGGGGCCGCTTGCATCAGCATGCGATGTCCCTTGCCCTTGGGCGGGACGATATCGAGGATGATGTTGTAACACTCGGCGACGGAGTAACGGTCCCAGGTGTTGTGGGCCATCACGATCTTCCCGCCGTCGCTGGCCGCCCCGGTGGTGGCGAAGGCACTGCATCGCCCCGGGGAGCTTCTGACGCGCGTGCCGACGGGCTCTTCCTTTGGCGGATCCAGGGGCCACCACGTGCCGACCAGTTCGTTGTACGCGTTCCAGGCGATCAGCACCTCCTCGGTGATGGGGACCTTTCTCTTGGGTGTGACCGAGGGATTTCCGCCACTCGTAGCGCCCTTGACGATGCCCTTGATTTCGTCCAGGTATTCGTCGTCGATGGTGTAACCGGTGAACTTGCCGTGTGCGTCGTAGGTGCCGAACGCCTCCTTGGCTATAGCGGCGAAATTCGTCAGGTGTTCGCCGGTGTCCCACTCAGCCATGAAGTCACCGACGTCGAGGGCGTCTCGCAGTTCCTTCGCCAGTGCCTTCCCGTGCTGTTCGCCGCGCTGCTTCGCGTCTCCCTCGAGCCGGACGTAAATCCAGCCCTCTTCCGGCACCGGTTCGCCCGGCGGCACAATCTTGTCGTCCATGGGATATCCGCCCATTCACGAGTCATCGTGTGTCGCCCCCGGGTCAGCCGCTCCCCAGCCCGCGTCCCCCGCTGGCGGCCAAACCCTCCCGTATCACCGTAAGGCAACTCGCGAGCCCTCGCGCGACGGGGCGGTGACAACGATCTGCCTTGCCCACCCCCGGTTTTGTGGGGGACGCAATCGCACAACGACGGACCGTGATCGTGTTCGGGGCCACGTCGGGCTGCGCGTGGCATCCACTGCCGTCCCGCCCCATGTCCACATCAACGACCCGGACACGAAGTAGTCAATTGATCGGCCGGACACGTCCCAGGCCGGCATCGTCGCGCTGGGTCAGGCGACCGGCCGCCATGACGCCGACGTATCTGCCGCCGATGTGACGAAGGCAGCCCATGCGTGGGAGGGAAGAGTGAGGTGTGGGCCTGCAGCGTCCTTGGAGTCACGGACATGGACGCTGTTGGGGCGGGTGGCGACCTCGATGCAACTGTCGCCCTCCGAGCCGCTGTAACTGCTCTTGAACCAGTCCAGTTCGTCTGTGGTGCTCATAGCGTTCCTCGCATCCGCTGCAACAGGTCTGCCGAGTCCGCGGGGGACAGGGCCTGTGAGCGCATCTTGGCATAGCGCATCTGGAGCACACTGATGTCTTTTCGGTCCGCGATCAGTTGGCCGGTCTTCTGACCCTCCGAATATCCGAGCCACTGGTTCTTCGCTGTTTCCAGCAGCTGCAACGGGCCGTCTGTGCCCGCGTGTTGAGGCTGCCTGAGCGGCATGATCTGGATCTCGACATTCCATTGCTCAGCTCGCACGACGATCTGGTCCAGGACTCCGGTCGTGACCGCCTCGCCTCCAGTGTGCCGCAGCAGTATGGCCTCTTCGATGATGAAGCTGAACGCGATCGGCGGCCGGCGGGTCAGCAGGTCCTGACGCGCCAGACGGGCGGACAGCCGCTGCTCGACCTCCTCCTCTGTGGGCGGCGGCGGAACGTTCATCATGACCGCTCGCGCGTACGCCTCCGTCTGCAGCAGTCCCGGCACCACCCGGCACTCGTAGGTGCACAGACTCACCGCCGTCGCCTCCAGCTTCGCCCACATGCGGAACCAGGCCGCCAGGCCCGGCTGGCGTGAGAGATGCTGGGCTGCCGCCCGCAGCACCCCGAATGCCTCCAGCGCGTACTCCGCCCGGTCGACGAAGTCCTCGGGCGGGAAGCGGCGGCCCTGCTCGACGGAAGCGACGAAATGCGGTGAGTAGCTGACGAGCAGCGCCAACTGCTCCTGAGTGAGTGCGGCCCGCTCGCGGAAGACCTTCAGGATGGCGCCGAATGCCTTGAGGCTGTCGGATGGTTCGGGTTCGCTGATGGCTGTCATGGGATGCCCCTCTCGACGCGCTCATGCTCACGTTCGGTGACGGGCGCTGTCCACTGTGTGAGCTCGTACGCGGTTCCTGCGTACGAGTCGGCGAGGTCATGGGGTTCTGAGCATGTCGCGGAGGTGTGCGACGAGGGTGTGTACGTCGCGCTGGGCGACGGCTTCAGTGGCGGCCCGGCTGGTTGCAGGTTCTGTGGCCGTGTCCGCGCCTGCGGCGGGCTTGCGGCAGGTGCGGCAGAGGCCGTCGGGGAGAGCTTCCGGGGGGCCGGGAACGCCGCACTGGGTGCATTCCATCATCACGCTTCGGGGCGGTGCGCTGGTCGCGGCGGGGGCGGTGGGCAAGCGGGGTGGCAGCTTGTCCTTGAGCCTGCGGTGGACGAAACCCCTTGGTGAGTTGATCACTTCGGGCAGTCCGGCGGTCAGGGCCTGGATGAGGTAGGCGGGGGTCGCTCCCCTGTCCAGCCATTCGGTGGCCTGTTCCTCCAGTGCCTCGCAGTCGGCTGCGGAGAGGGGCAGGCGTGGTTCCACGCATCCGAGTTGGGCCAGCGCACGGTAGGCGGGGGAGGCGGGGCTGCTTGCCGTTGGGACGGTCCGAGCCGCGTTCGGTTGCTTCGGTACGGCAGGGGCAGGGGCAGGGGCGGGGGCGGGCTGGACCGGGTCGGGCGAGATGGGGGCCTTCGGGGGCAGGCCGGCGGGCGCTGTCTCCGCCGCCAGGTGGGTGGCCCACCACTCGTTGTCGTGGGCGGTGCGGGACCAGTAGGTGCGGAACACCCAGCGGACCTGGTCGCTCGCACCCACCAGGCAGCGGACGCGCCGCAGATGGCCCGCCACGGACAGGGCGGTCAGTGCGGTGCTGACGGCCTGCTGGCCGTAGAGCGGGAGTTGCCTGGCCAGGGTCTTCACGCTCATCGACGCGCCCTCGGGCAGGCGGTCGATGAACGCGGCGATGTGCTGCTCCCGCCCCGGGAGCAGTGCGAAGGCCTCGGTGGGCGGGGTCCGGAGTTGGTCCGGGGCGGAGCGCTTGCCGTAGCCGGGCTTGGCCATCGGGCACGGGAGTGAAGACACGTGCGCGGGCAGGGCGGCGCTAAGGTTTGTGGCAGCCACGGGATCGCCTCTTTCGATCTTGGGGTGAGACCCCGGCGTGGTGCTGAGAACACCGTGTCGGGGTCGTTTCGTTTCCGGAACCGTAAGCAGCCGTGACGCCGCGTCGCAAGTCGGTCGCGAATAGTCACACTTGATCGCCGTTACGGGGTGGGGAGGGTGGGGTGGTTTCAACCTCCCCTACTGACCAACCAGTTGAAGAAGGCGCTCGCATCCCGAAGCTCGCGTCCCGGCGCCTGGGTCCCGAGCTGCGAGCATCGGTCGCGTTCCCCTCGTCCGTACGCACGAAAGAGTGAGGCGCCGGTCCCGCAACTCGTCTCCCGAGCTTCGGGGTTCGAGCGTCGGGTGACCATTCCTCTGTGCAGGCCCCATGCGATCGCGCGAAGGGGCACGGCCGCGACTCCCGGGCGAGCACCTTCGAAGCGCTGGGCGGGGAGTGAGGGAGGGCCCGCACCGGCGTACGCGGTGCGGGCCCCCTCAGCGGGCCGGACGTGGGCTCAGCCGGTCACGCCGGCCGGAAGTACACCGTGGCCAGCGGCGGCAGCGTCAGGAGGACGCTTTCCTGCCTGCCGTGCATGGTCACCGCCTCCGGCTTCAGCGGCTCCTCGTTGCGGACGTCGCTGCCGCCGTAACGGGCCGCGTCCGTGTTGATGACCTCCACCCAGCTCTCGAAGCCCTCCGGCACACCGACCCGGTAGTCCTGGCGCACCGCCGGTGAGAAGTGCGAGATCGCCAGGAGCGGCGAGCCGTCCGCGTCGTACCGCAGGAACGAGAACACGTTGTCCTCGGACGCGTTCCCGTCGACCCAGGCGAAACCCTCCGGCACGGTGTCACGCTGCCAGAGGGCGGGTACGGCGCCGTACACCGCGTTCAGATCCCCCACCAGGGTGCGTACGCCGCGGTGGTCGTCCGAGGCCTCGTACGAGGAGTCGACCAGCCACCAGTCGGGGCCGTGCCCTTCGGACCACTCCGCCCCCTGGGCGAACTCCTGCCCCATGAAGAGGAGTTGCTTGCCCGGGTGCGCCCACATGAAGCCCAGGTAGGCGCGGTGGTTGGCACGCTGCTGCCACCAGTCGCCCGGCATCTTGCTGACCAGCGCCTGCTTGCCGTGCACCACCTCGTCGTGCGAGATCGGCAGGACGTAGTTCTCGCTGTACGCGTACACCATCGAGAAGGTCATCTCGTTGTGGTGGTACTTGCGGTGCACCGGCTCCTTGCCGATGTACACCAGCGAATCGTGCATCCAGCCCATGTTCCACTTCAGGCCGAAGCCGAGACCGCCCTGGTCCGTGGGGCGGGTGACGCCGTCCCAGGCGGTGGACTCCTCCGCGATCGTGACGACCCCGGGGTTGCGCCGGTAGACGGTCGCGTTCATCTCCTGGAGGAAGGCGACGGCGTCCAGGTTCTCCCGGCCACCGTGCTCGTTCGCCGACCACTGGCCGTCCTCGCGGGAGTAGTCGAGGTAGAGCATCGAGGCGACCGCGTCGACCCGCAGGCCGTCGATGTGGAACTCCTCGCACCAGTACGTGGCGTTGGAGACCAGGAAGTTGCGCACCTCCTTGCGGCCGTAGTCGAACTCCAGCGTGCCCCAGTCGGGGTGTGCGGCCCTGGACGGGTCCGAGTGCTCGTACAGCGGGCGGCCGTCGAACTCCGCGAGCGCCCAGTCGTCACGCGGGAAGTGCGCGGGCACCCAGTCGACGATGACCCCGATGCCCGCCTGGTGCAGGGCGTCGACGAGATACCGGAAGTCGTCGGGGCCGCCCATGCGCGAGGTCGGGGCGTAGAAGCCGGTGACCTGGTAGCCCCAGGAGCCGCCGAAGGGATGCTCGGAGACCGGCATCAGCTCGACGTGCGTGAAGCCGAGGTCGCGTACGTAGGCGGGAAGCTGCGCGGCGAGCTGGCGATACGTCAGCCCCGGGCGCCAGGAGGGGAGGTGGACCTCGTACGCCGAGAACGGGGCCTCGTGCACCGGGCGGTCGCCCCGGTGCGCCATCCAGTCCGCGTCCTGCCACTGGTGGTGCGAGGCCGTCACCACCGACGCGGTGGCGGGAGGGACCTCCGTCCGCCGGGCCATCGGGTCGGCCCGCATCGTGTGCGAGCCGTCGGGGCGGCAGATGTCGAACTTGTACAGGGCGCCCTCGCCGATCGCCGGGACGAACAGTTCCCACACGCCCGTCGATCCGAGCGAGCGCATCGGGAGGCCCTTGCCGTCCCAGTAGTTGAAGTCCCCGGCGACCCGCACCCCGCGGGCGTTCGGCGCCCACACGGTGAAGCGCGTACCGGTCACGCCCTGGTGCTCCATCGGCTGGGCGCCGAGAGCGGTCCACAGCTCCTCGTGCCGCCCCTCGCCGATCAGATGGAGGTCGAGTTCGCCGAGTGCGGGCAGGAAGCGGTAGGGGTCGTCGACCTCCGTCTCGTTGTCCTCGTAGGCGACCGCGAGCCGGTACGCGGGGATCTCGGACAGGGGCAGGACCCCGGCGAAGAAGCCGTCGCCGTCCTCATGCAGCTCCGCCCGCACTCCATCGGCGAGCACGGTCACCGAACGCGCGAAGGGCCGCAGCACGCGGAACTCCACCCCGCCGCCGGTCGGATGCGCGCCCAGTACGTCGTGCGGGGCGTGGTGCTCACCGGCGAGCAGCCGGGCCCGGTCCCCACCGTCCAGGGCGACGGCGGGAAGTACGCCCTTGCCGGCACCGCCCCGCCCGGGGCGTGGCGGCGTGGCGGCCGTCCGCTTGGCGCGGGCGCGCTTGGCCGGTGGCGCGGCGGCCGCGGCGGGTGTCGCGGGTGCTGCGGGCGCTGCCGGCGCGGCGGGTGCGGTCGGTGCGGAGACCTCGGTGGTCACCGGCTTCTGGACGGGTGGAGCCTCGATGGGATTCGACGTCATGCGGGACGGCTTGCGGGACGGCTTGCGGGACGGCTTGCGGGCGGTCACAGGGACTGCCTCCTCGGAGGGGGAGAGAAGCGGAGGGGAGAGGGAGGGGAAGCGGGGTGGATCAGTCGGTCGCCGCGGCCAGGCGCTGGATCGCGGCCATCGGCACCGGCAGCCAGTCGGGCCGGTTCCGTGCCTCGTACAGCACCTCGTACACCGCCTTGTCGGTCTCGTAGGCGCGGAGCAGTTCCGGTTCGCCGCGCGGGTCGGAACCCGCGGCCTGTGCGTATCCCTCGCAGTACGCGGCGCGGCAGCGCGCCGCCCACGCGTCGTCCCACGGGCGGTGCGAGCGGGCCGCGTAGTCGAAGGAGCGGAGCATTCCCGCGACATCGCGCACCGGTGGCTGCGGACGGCGGCGTTCCGGAAGGGGCCGGGCGGGCTCCCCCTCGAAATCGATCAGTGACCAGAAACCGTCCTCGGCGCACAGCGTCTGGCCGAGATGGAGATCGCCGTGGACCCGCTGGACCGCGCAGCCGCTGTCCCCGCGGCCGAGGGCGGCGACGGCGTCGAAGGCGGTGAGCAGCCCCGGCACATACGGCACGAGCGCCGGTACGGCCCCGGCGGCGGCCTCCAGCCGCCCCGTCATCCCGTCGGCGAGCTGCCTGGTCTGCGAGAGGCTCAGCGCCGGAGTCGGCAGCGCCGCGGCGAGCGCGATGTGGACCTCGGCGGTGGCCCGGCCGAGTGCGCGGGCCTCCGGTACGAAGTCCCGGCCCGCCGCGAGTGCGCCGAGGGCGAGCTGCCATCCGTCCCTCGCGCCGCGCAGGAAGGGTTGCAGCACCCCGAGCGTCACCGGCTGCGGGGTGGTGGCCTCGAACCAGGCGACCGGGGCGGGTACGCGGCGGCAGCCTTCGCGGGAGAGGGCGAGTGGCAGCTCCAGATCGGGGTTGGTGCCCGGGAAGACCCGGCGGAAGATCTTGAGGATGTGGGAGTCCCCGTAGACGAGCGAGGAGTTGGACTGCTCCGTGTCGAGCAGGCGGGGCGTGAGCCCGGCCGGGATCGCGGTGGTCCCGTCGAAGCGGAGCGGGCCGAGGGTGCCGGGACGGCGGAACCGTTCCAGCAGGAGTTCGGCGACACGCGGGTCGTGCAGGCCCTCGTAGACCGTGCGGCCGGCCAGCGGGCCGTCCTGGACCCGCCCGATGCGGGCGGCGGCCAGCCGTGGCGGAAGCATGGCCCGCACCCCGAGCAGGAGTTGGTAGCAGTCGCCGGGGGCGTCCGTCGGCAGACCGGGCTGGTGGGCCCTGACCAGCAGGTGGAGCAGTCCGGGTCCCGTACCGGCGAAGCGCGCAGGCAGTATCTCGGTCGCCGAGACGAGCGAGAAGTGGGTGACCGGCTGTCCCTTGCCCGCGAACCAGCGCCGGCCCGGCAGCCAGGCGTGGAGCAGGGGGGCGAGGGAGGACAGCAGGTCCTCGCCGGCGGCCGTGCTCATGGGCGTATTCGTCGCTGTGCTCGCTGTCGTGTTCGTGCCGGCGGTCGTGCTCGTGCCGGCGCTCGCGACCGCCGGCGTGCTCGCACTGGTTGTCGTGCTCTTCGTCTTTCTCTTCGATGTGGCGACTCGAGTGGATGCAGCCTCCGACATGGCATCGCGTCCTTTCCCCGGGCACACCACAGGATGCGAAGAGTGTCCCGGATTGCGGCAATGGCTGTCCGGCTGTGCGGGACGTGTCGGGAGAGGAAAAGTCCGTACGGACTCGATCTTTGACCCCGAAAGAGCCGGAGGATCCCGGAAGAGCTCGATATGGGGGAGAGTGCCCCCTGCGGGGCGGCGGAAACCGCCCCGCGAGAGGTCGAACGCGACTGCTCGCCGTCAGACGACGGGCGGGTCCTTCCGCAGCCGGAACCAGTAGAAGCCGTGCCCCGCGAGGGTGAGCAGGTAGGGCCACTGGCCGATGGCCGGGAAACGTACCCCGCCGATCAGCTCCACCGGATGACGGCCGCCGTACGTCCGCAGATCCAGTTCCGTCGGCTGCGCGAACCGGGAGAAGTTGTGGACGCAGAGCACCAGATCGTCGGTGCCGTCGCCGTTGGGCGGGGCCTCCCGGATGAAGGCCAGGACAGCCGGGTTCGAGGACGGCAGCTCCGCGTACGAGCCCGTCCCGAACGCGTGGTTCTGCTTGCGGATCTCGATCATCCGCCGCGTCCAGTGCAGCAGTGAGGACGGCGAGGCCATCGACGCCTCGACGTTGGTGACCTGGTAGCCGTAGACCGGGTCCATGATCGTGGGGAGGTACAGCCGTCCCGGATCGCTGGAGGAGAATCCGGCGTTCCGGTCGGGGGTCCACTGCATCGGGGTGCGTACCGCGTCCCGGTCGCCGAGCCAGATGTTGTCGCCCATGCCGATCTCGTCCCCGTAGTAGAGGATCGGGGAGCCGGGCAGGGAGAGCAGCAGGGCCGTGAACAGCTCGATCTGGTTGCGGTCGTTGTCCAGGAGGGGCGCGAGCCGACGGCGGATGCCGATGTTGGCCCGCATCCGCGGGTCCTTGGCGTACTCCGCGTACATGTAGTCGCGCTCTTCGTCCGTGACCATTTCGAGCGTCAGCTCGTCGTGGTTGCGCAGGAAGATGCCCCACTGGCAGTTCTTCGGGATCGCCGGGGTCTTCGCCAGGATTTCCGAGACCGGGTAGCGGCTCTCGCGCCGTACGGCCATGAAGATGCGGGGCATCACCGGGAAGTGGAATGCCATGTGGCACTCGTCCCCGCCGGTCTGGAAGTCACCGAAGTAGTCGACGACGTCCTCGGGCCACTGGTTGGCCTCGGCCAGCAGCACGGTGTCCGGGTAGTTGGCGTCGATCTCCTTGCGGACCCGCTTGAGGAAGTCGTGGGCCTCGGGGAGGTTCTCGCAGTTGGTGTTCTCGCGCTGGTAGAGATACGGCACGGCGTCCAGGCGGAAGCCGTCGATCCCCAGGTCGAGCCAGAAGCGCAGCGCCGAGATGATCTCCTCCTGCACCGCCGGGTTCTCGTAGTTGAGATCGGGCTGGTGCGAGAAGAACCGGTGCCAGTAGTACTGCTTGCGCACCGGGTCGAAGGTCCAGTTGGACGTCTCCGTGTCGACGAAGATGATCCGCGCGTCCTGGAACTGCTTGTCGTCGTCGGCCCAGACGTAGTAGTCGCCGTAGGGCCCCCCGGGGTCCGTGCGGGACTGCTGGAACCAGTCGTGCTGATCGCTCGTGTGGTTCATGACGAAGTCGATGATCACGCGCATGCCGCGCTGGTGCGCGGCATCGACGAACTCGACGAAGTCGGCGAGGTCACCGAACTCCGGCAGCACGGCGGTGTAGTCGGAGACGTCGTAACCGCCGTCACGCAGCGGCGACTTGAAGAAGGGCGGCAGCCAGAGGCAGTCGACGCCCAGCCACTGCAGGTAGTCGAGCTTGGACGTGATGCCCTTGAGGTCGCCGATGCCGTCGCCGTTGGAGTCCTGGAAGGACCGGACGAGGACCTCGTAGAAGACGGCACGCTTGAACCAGTCGGGATCGCGGTCCTTGGCGGGAGTGTCCTCGAACGTGTCGTGGACGGGCTCGTTGACGATCATGGTGTGGGTGACCCTCCGGTCGGCGGGGACGGTCGCAGAACGACGACGTGCGCGGGTGTGACACCCGGCTCCAGACGCACATAGAAGGTCCTGCCCCAGTGATAGGTGTCGCCGGTGAGCTCATCGCGCACCGGCACGCGCTCATGCCAGTCGAGGCAGAGCTGTGGCATGTCCAACGAGACTGTGGCCTCCTGGGTGTGGTGGGGGTCGAGGTTGACGACCACCAGGACGATGTCGGAACCCGAACGCTTGCTGTACGCGATCAGGGCCTCGTTGTCGACGGAGTGGAAGTGCACGTCGCGCAGTTGCTGGAGCGCCGGATGGCGTCGTCTGATCCGGTTGAGCGAGGTGATCAGCGGTGCCAGCGAACGGCCCTCGCGCTCGGCGGCCTCCCAGTCCCTGGGCTTGATCTCGTACTTCTCCGAGTGCAGGTACTCCTCGCTCCCGGGACGCACCGGGGTGTTCTCGCACAGCTCGAATCCCGCGTACACGCCCCAGGACGGGGCCAGGGTCGCGCCCAGGACGGCCCGCGCCTCGAAGGCGGGGCGGCCGCCCTCCTGGAGGTAACCGGGAAGGATGTCGGGGGTGTTCACGAAGAAGTTGGGCCGCATGTACGAGGCGGAGTCCCCCGAAAGCTCCGTGACGTACTCGGTGAGTTCCTGCTTCGTGTTACGCCAGGTGAAGTACGTGTACGACTGCTGGAAGCCGACCGCGGCGAGCGTGCGCATCATCGCGGGCCGGGTGAACGCCTCCGCCAGGAAGATCACGTCGGGGTCGGTGCGGTTGACCTCGCCGATCACCTTCTCCCAGAAGACCACCGGCTTGGTGTGCGGATTGTCGACGCGGAAGACGCGTACCCCGTGGTCCATCCAGAACCGCAGGACGCGGACGGACTCGGCGACCAGCCCCTGCATGTCCTTGTCAAAGGCGATCGGGTAGATGTCCTGGTACTTCTTGGGCGGGTTCTCCGCGTAGGCGATGGAGCCGTCGGGGCGGTGGTGGAACCACTCCGGGTGCTCGGTCACCCAGGGGTGGTCGGGGGAGCACTGGAGGGCGAAGTCCAGGGCGACCTCCATCCGCAGGGTGCGGGCCGTCTCGACGAAGTGGTCGAAGTCGGCCAGGGTGCCGAGTTCGGGGTGGACGGCGTCGTGGCCGCCCTCGGCCGAGCCGATCGCCCACGGCACACCCGGGTCGTCGGGGCCGGGGGTGAGGGTGTTGTCCGCGCCCTTGCGGTGGGTCGTGCCGATGGGATGGACGGGCGGGAGGTAGACGACGTCGAAGCCCATCGCGGCCACGGCCGGCAGCCGCTCCGCGGCCGTGCGGAACGTACCGCTGACGATCCGGGTGGTGGGCGGCAGCGGTTTCGCGGCCTTGCCCGCCCGGCCCTTCCTGGTGCCCCTGGGTGGCTTGACCTCCTCCACCCGGGCGCCCTCCGAGCGCGGGAACAGCTCGTACCAGGAGCCGTAGAGGGCCCGCCGGCGCTCCACGGTCAGGGGCAACGGGCGGGAGGCGGTGACCAGTTCGCGCAGCGGGTGGCGGGACAGTGCCTCCCCGGCGGCGCCGGCGAGCGCCGCGGCGAGCCGGGTGGCCGCCGGGCGGGTGGTGTCGCGCAGGGCGTCGGCGGCGGCGAGCACCGCCTCCCGGCCGTCCTGCTTCGGTACCTCCTCGGCGGCCCGCTCGTAGAGCGCGGCGCCCTCCGCCAGCACCAGCTCGGTGTCGATGCCCGCGGGGATCTTGATCCGGGCGGCGTGCCGCCAGGTGGCGACCGGATCGCTCCATGCCTCCACCGTGTAAGTCCACCGGCCTTCGGCCGATGGGGTGACGTCGGCGCCCCAGCGGTCCGTTCCCGGTGCCAGTTCACGCATCGGAGTCCAGGGACCGGGACGGCCGCTCGGGTCGTGCAGGACGACGTTGGCGGCCACCGCGTCATGGCCTTCACGGAAGACGGTGGCGGTGACCTGGAAGGTCTCACCGGCAACGGCTTTCGCCGGCCTTCTGCCGCAGTCGACGAGCGGACGGACGTCGAGGACGGGAATGCGACCGATCATGGAATCACCTGGGGGCCGGAGCTCGGGAGGCGCGGGGTACGGCGGTGCTGCGGAGAGCCGTACGGGTGCGACGCGCTTGTTGGGGTTTGTCCTTTGTAGCCGCTCTGCTGTCGGCTGGCTGGGTGTGGGCATGGCCGCTCCTGTCCGCGTTCACTCGAATGGCACTCGAATGGGTGGTGCGCGGGGTATCCGCGACCGATTCGGTACGCGGATACGGACTGCCGAGGTCGTGTACCGGGAAAGCCTGCCCACCGTCCGCGGGTGGCCAATCCGGTGCCGTGCCAACTACTCGGTCGTAGCTGCCGGGCGCCCCGCGGCGGTTCCCCGTTCCCCGGGCGCCACTCGGAAGCCTTCCTTGTACCCCGAAGTGCCACAAGGCTGCATGAGGGGCGGAATCGGCCATATCGCCTGAGGCGAACGGGTCGGACGGGGCGGACGGGGCGCGAGAAGCGTGCCGTACGCAGCGGGCCTGATGCGCCGGCAGGTGCCGGGCAGGCGGGCGCGGGGGCGGAGCCGGGGCGCGGGGGTGCGGGCGGGAGGTGAATGCCGGACCGGGTGAGCCGGTCGTACGCCGTGGCCGGGTTCCACGGCGCGCCGCTACCTTCGAGGGTGACGGAGAGGGTGCGCACCCGTGGTGCGTCCCTCGGATTCGTACGTCCCCTGTAAAGGTGGAATACGTGAAGGCCATTCGTCGATTCACCGTGCGTCCTGTCCTCCCCGATTCCCTTCAACCGCTGCAGGATCTCGCGCGCAACCTGCGCTGGTCCTGGCACACCGAGACCCGTGAGCTCTTCCAGGCCGTCGACCCCGAGGGCTGGCGGCCCGCGGACGCCGACCCCGTGCGGCTGCTCGGCAACGTGTCCGCCGGACGCCTCGCCGAACTGGCCGGGGACCCGCAGTTCCTGCGCCGGCTGACCGAGGTGTCCGACGACCTCCGTGCCTACCGTGACGGCCCGAGGTGGTATCAGGACCAGCTCGCCGCCGGTGCGGAACTCCCCGCCGCCGTGGCCTACTTCTCACCCGAGTTCGGGGTGACCGCGGCCCTTCCGCAGTACTCCGGCGGCCTCGGCATCCTGGCGGGCGACCACCTCAAGGCCGCCAGCGACCTGGGTGTACCACTCATCGGAGTGGGCCTGCTCTACCGGCACGGCTACTTCCGCCAGTCCCTGTCGCGCGACGGCTGGCAGCAGGAGCACTATCCCGTCCTCGACCCGAACGAACTGCCGCTCACCCTGGTGCGGGAGGCCGACGGCACCCCCAGCCGGGTGGTGCTGGCGCTCCCTGGCGGGCGCTCGCTCCACGCCTGCGTCTGGCAGGCCCAGGTCGGCCGCGTACCGCTGCTGCTGCTCGACTCCGACGTGGAGGAGAACGCGGCGGGCGAGCGCGACGTCACCGACCGGCTGTACGGCGGTGGCAGCCACCACCGGCTGCTCCAGGAGATGCTGCTCGGCATCGGCGGAGTACGCGCCGTGCGGACCTACTGCCGGCTGACCGGGCACCCCGCCCCCGAGGTGTTCCACACCAACGAGGGACACGCCGGCTTCCTCGGCCTCGAACGCATCCGGGAACTCTGCGGGACCGGCCTGGACTTCGGCGCCGCCCTGGAAGTGGTGCGGGCCGGCGCGGTCTTCACCACCCACACCCCGGTACCCGCCGGCATAGACCGTTTCGACCGCCAGCTGGTGGCCCGGCACTTCGGGGACGACGGGGAACTGCCCGGCGTCCCCGTCGAGCGGATCCTCCCGCTCGGTACGGAGACCTACGAGGGCGGCGAACCCGGCCTCTTCAACATGGCGGTCATGGGGCTGCGCCTCGCCCAGCGCGCCAACGGCGTCTCCACCCTGCACGGGGCCGTCAGCCGGGAGATGTTCTCCGGGCTGTGGCCGGGATTCGACCCCTCCGAGGTGCCGATCACCTCGGTGACCAACGGGGTGCACGCCCCGACCTGGGTGGCGCCGGAGGTCTTCAGGCTCGGTGCCGGGAAGGTCGGAGCCGGCCGGGCAGGGGACGCGCTCTCCGGCGGGCCGGTGGAGGGTGCCCTCGACGGCGAGTCGCTCGGACGCCCCGGCGGCACACCCAAGCGCTGGGACGCCGTCGCCGGCATCCCGGACCGGGAGATCTGGGACCTGCGCCGGGTCCTGCGCGAACAGCTGGTGACGGAGGTGCGCAAGCGGCTCTACGCCTCCTGGCGCAGGCGCGGCGCCGGTACGGCCGAGCTCGGCTGGATCGACGGGGTGCTCGACCCGGAGGTGCTGACCATCGGGTTCGCCCGCCGTGTGCCCTCGTACAAGCGCCTCACGCTCATGCTCCGCGACCGCGACCGGCTGACGGGACTGCTGCTCCACCCGGAGCGCCCCATCCAGATCGTCGTCGCGGGCAAGGCACACCCGGCGGACGACGGCGGCAAGCGGCTGGTGCAGGAGCTGGTGCGCTTCTCGGACGACCCGCGGGTCCGCCACCGCATCGTCTTCCTGCCGGACTACGGCATGGGCATGGCGAAGAAGCTCTACCCGGGCTGCGACGTCTGGCTCAACAACCCGCTGCGCCCCCTGGAGGCGTGCGGCACCAGCGGGATGAAGGCGGCGCTCAACGGCTGCCTCAACCTCTCGGTCCGCGACGGCTGGTGGGACGAGTGGTACGAGCCGGACTTCGGCTGGGAGATCCCCACCGCCGACGGTTCCGCCACGGACGAGGACCGGCGCGACGAGCTGGAGGCGAACGCCCTCTACGCGCTGATCGAGGACCGGGTCGCTCCGCGCTTCTACGACCGGGACGCCGAGGGGCTGCCGGAGCGCTGGGTCGAAATGGTCCGCCGCACCCTGGCCACGCTCGGCCCCAAGGTGCTCGCGGGGCGCATGGTCCGTGAGTACGTGGAGCGGCTCTACGCGCCCGCCGCGCTGGCCCGGCGCTCCCTCGACCCGGCGGCCGCGCGGGAACTCGCGCAGTGGAAGGCCCGGGTGCGGGCCGCCTGGCCCGGGGTCGCCGTCGACCACGTGGAGGCGACGGCCGCCACGGTCGCGGGCGGCTCGGCGGAGCTGGGGTCCACCCTGTCGCTCCGGGTGCGGATCGCCCTGGGCGGGCTGGACCCCGACGACGTCGAGGTGCAGGTGGTCGCCGGGCGGGTCGACTCCGGCGACGCCATCGCGGACGCCCAGGCGTTCCCGCTGAAGCCGGCGGGCGGTCACGACCTGGAGGACCGCTGGCTGTACGAGGGTCCGCTGGCCCTGGACCGGACGGGACCCTACGGCTACACCGTGCGGGTCCTGCCGTCCCACCGGCTGCTGGCTTCCGGCGCGGAGCTCGGCCTGGTGGCGCTGCCGGCGGAGGGGGCGGTGGAGGAGGCGGTGGACGGCCCGGGCGTACTGCTGCGCTGACGGCCGTCACCGCCGGAAAATGGCGAACGGCCCGGGAGGAGAGTGAACTCCGCCCGGGCCGTTCCGTTTCGGTGGACCTCAGTGGATCGCGGTGATCTCAGTGGATCGCGGTGATCTCAGTGGCCGGTGGACCTCAGAAGGTCAGTTTGACGCTGTTGATCCTGCCGGTGTCCTGCGCGGCGACGTCCTGGACCTTGAGCTTCCAGGCGCCGTTCGCCACCTCGGACGAGGCGTTGACCGTGTAGGTCGCCACCACGTTGTCCGCGGAGTCGCTGCCCGAGGAGTTCTTCAGCCGGTAGGTGCTGCCGTCGGGTGCGACGAGGTCGATGACCAGGTCACCGCGCCAGGTGTGCGTGATGTCCACGCCGACCTGGAGGGTGGCCGGTGCGTTGCCCGTGACTCCGGTGACGTTGACCGTGCTGGTGACGGCCGCGCCGTTGTCCGGGATCGCCACGGCGGTGGTGTTCTCGAAGACGGTGCCGCCGCCGCCGTCACCGGGGCGCGAGCCCACGTTGATGCCGGCCCAGGCGTGGGCCACGGCCTTGTACTCGGCGCTGGTCGTGCCGTACAGCTCACCGGCCACGGCGAGGGTGCCGGTGCGGGCTCCCGCGTAGTTCGTGGTGGAGGTGAACTTCGTGGTGAGGGCCTTGAACCAGATCTGCAGGGCCTTGTCCCTGCCGATGCCGGTCACGGGCAGTCCGTCGGAGGTCGGCGAGTCGTAGGAGACGCCGTTGACGGTCTTGGCGCCGCTGCCCTCGGAGAGCAGGTAGAACCAGTGGTTCGCCGGGCCCGAGGAGTAGTGGACGTCGATCGAGCCGATGCCCGAGTACCAGGCGTCCTTGGACGAACCGTCCCTGCTCGGCTTGTCCATGTAGCGCAGCGGGGTGCCGTTGCCCCTGATGTCGATCTTCTCGCCGACGAGGTAGTCGCCCGGGTCCGCGGCGGTGTTGGAGTAGAACTCCACACCCGCGGCGAAGATGTCGGAGGTCGCCTCGTTGAGGCCGCCGGACTCACCGCTGTAGACGAGGTTGGCCGTCGCGGCGGTGACGCCGTGCGCCATCTCGTGGGCGGCGACGTCGAGCGAGGTCAGCGGCTTGAGGTTGGCGGCCCCGTCCCCGTACGTCATGCAGAAGCAGCTGTCCTGCCAGAACGCGTTGACGTAGGCGTTGCCGTAGTGGACGCGGGAGTACGCGGCGACGCCGTCACCGCGGATGCCCGTACGGCCGTGCACGTTCTTGAAGTAGTCCCAGGTCTCGGCGGCGCCGTAGTGCGCGTCCGCGCCGGCGGTCTCCAGGTTCTGCGGAGTGCCGTCGCCCCAGATGTCGTCCGCGCCGGAGAAGAGCGTCCCGGTGCCGGACGTACCGCGGTTCAGGTTGTACGTCTTGCCGTTGCCCCGCGTGGTGTCGGTCAGCGTGTACGAGGGCGCGGTGCCGAGCGTCACCTGACCGTTGTACTGGGTGTTGCCGGTGCCGTTCTTGACGGCCTGCCACTCGAAGAGCTTCTTGCCGCTGGAGGCGTCCGTGACGACGTGCAGCTCGTTCGGCGTGCCGTCGTGCTGCAGGCCGCCGACGACGGTCTCGTACGCGAGCTGCGGACTGCCGCTCGCCATCCAGACCACCTTGCGCGGGGCCTTGCTGGCCTCGGTCGCCTTCGAGCCCTCGGTCTTCGCGGCGCCCAGTGCCTGCTTCTCGGCGGTGGCCGGCGCGATGTCCGCCGTGGTGCCGACGGCCTTCAGCTGAGCGGTGGTGACCTTGGACGCCTTGGTGACGCCCTCGGTCTTCCCGGCCTTGGTCTCCTGCACGACGAGGTCGCCGCCGAGGACCGGCAGCCCGTCGAAGGTGCGCTCGTAGCGGGTGTGGGTGGTGCCGTCGCGGTCCTGGACGACATCGCGGGGGACGAGCTTCTCCTGCGGGCCGAGGCCGATCCGCTTGGCGGTGGCGGCCTTCGTGGAGTTGGCCTCGCGGAGGAGTTCGGCGCGCTGGGAGGGCGAGAGCTGCGCGGGGAGCGAGCCCGGGTCCGCCTTGGCGGCGGCCGGGGCGGCGACGGGACCACTGCCGGGAGCGGCGGTGGCGGTACCGGTCTGGATGCCGACGGCGAGCATGGCTGCCGCGGCTATCAGAGCGCCGGTCGCGGTGGCACGACGGCTGTGCGTGGATCTCACGCTGACTCCTTCTGCGAGGGGGGTGTTCGGGCGGCCGGGTGAGCCATCCGGGCAGAGCTAGCGGTGCGCAGAACGGGGTGAAGAGTGTCAGCAGTTGAGGCCACCTGTCAGGACCGCGTCAAGAAGTTGGCCGGAATTCGTTCGTTGCCCGATGGGCCATGTTCGTTAAGCGGACGTTTCCGCGATCATCCCCGCGATGTCGTCCGGAGTTCGGCGGAGCTGGTGTTCCCAGGGTGACCGGGGGCTCCGGGCACCTGGGGCGTGTTCGAACGACCCATGGGTTTCCGGCCGGTGACCACCTGCTGAGACGGCGCGGAGTGTGGCTCGTTCCGCGCCGTCCCGCAGGCTCAAGGACCGGACACCGGTCCGGCTGCGGGCCGGGCCGCGGCAGGATCAGGCCAGGCTCTCCCGCCAGGCCCTGTGCAGTCCTGCGAACCGGCCCGTGCCGCCGATGAGTTGGGCCGGAGTCCCGTCCTCCACGATCAGGCCCCGCTCCATCACCAGCACCCGGTCCGCGATCTCCACGGTCGACAGCCGGTGCGCGATCAACACCGCAGTACGGCCGTGCAGCACCGTGTCCATCGCCTGCTGGACCGCCCGTTCACCCGGGATGTCCAGAGAGCTCGTCGCCTCGTCGAGGATCAGCACCGCCGGGTCGGCGAGCAGGGCGCGGGCGAACGCGACGAGCTGGCGCTGGCCCGCGGAGATCCGGCCGCCCCGCTTGCGTACGTCCGTGTCGTAGCCGTCGGGCAGGCTGCTGATGAAGTCGTGCGCGCCGATGGCCTTCGCCGCGCGCTCGATCTCCGTGGGCGTCGCGTCGGGCCGGCCGATCGCGATGTTCTCCGCGACCGTCCCGGAGAACAGGAACGCCTCCTGGGTCACCATCACCACGCCCCGCCGCAGCTCGGCCGTCGCCAGGTCCCGCAGATCGGTGCCGTCCAGCAGGACCCGGCCCTCGGTCGGATCGTAGAAACGGGCCAGCAGCTTCGCCAGCGTCGACTTCCCCGCTCCCGTCGAACCGACCACGGCGACGGTCTGCCCGGCAGGCACCGTCAGATCGAAGCGCGGCAGCACCTCGCCGCCCGTGCGGTACGCGAAGCGCACCCCCTCGAAGGTCACCTCGCGGCCCGGGTGGTCACCGGTCAGCGGCGGGAGCTCCTTCGGATCGGCCGTCTCCGGGACGGTGGGCGTCTGCGCCAGCAGGCCCGCGATCTTGTCCAGCGAGGCGGCGGCGGACTGGTAGGAGTTCAGGAACATCCCGAGCCGGTCGATCGGGTCGTAGAGCCGCCGCAGATACAGCACGGCCGCGGCCAGCACCCCGAGGGCGAGCGTCCCGGAGGCGACGCGGTAGGCACCCCACAGCACCATCGCCGCGACCGCCGTGTTGGCGACCAGCCGGGAGCCGATGACATAGCGCGCCATCTCCAGCATCGCGTCGCCGTTCGCCCGTTCGTGACGGTGGTTGAGCACCGCGAAGTCCGCGTCGTTGCCCCGCTCCCGGCGGAACGCCTGGACCGGCCGGATGCCGTTCATCGTCTCCGCGAACTTGACGATGACCGACGCGATGGCCGTGGACCGGGTGGCGAACGCCTTCCCCGCCCGGCGCTGGTACAGGCGCACCAGCAGATACAGGGGTACGAAGGAGAGCACGGCGATCGAGCCCATGGCCGGGTCGAGCCAGAGCAGCAGCAGCGAGATGGACACGAACGACAGGACCACGCCGATCAGTTCCTGGAGCCCCTCACTCAGCAGTTCCCGCAGCGACTCCACATCCGTGGTGGAACGCGAGATCAGCCGGCCGGAGGTGTAGCGCTCGTGGAAGTCCACGCTCAGCGCCTGCGCGTGCCGGAAGATCCGGCCGCGCAGATCGAGCAGAGCGTCCTGGTTGATCCGCGCGGAGCCCCTGATGAACGCGTACTGGAGGATTCCCGCACCGAGCGAACAGAGCGCGTACCCGACCGCCACGGCGATCAGCGGACCGTGGTCGCTGTCCCTGAACGCGGGTACGCCGCTGTCGATGGCGTACGCCACCAGGAGCGGCCCCGCCTGGACGGCTGCCTGCTGGAGCACCAGGAACAGTGCGGCCACCCACACCCGGCCACGCAGCGGACGCAGCAGCGAGAAGAGCAGCGCCCGGGTCGCGCCACGCGGTACGGGCAGGGCGTCCCGGTCGAAGGGATCACCGGCGGGCGCGCCCCGCTCCGGCTGTCCGGGAGCCGGGCCGTCGTCGGCGAGAGCGGGTCCTTCGGTCGTGGTACCGGTCATCGGGTGCTGCCCTCCTCGGCAGTGGCGTCCTCGGCGGCGGCAGCGGTGTCCGCTGGGCTCCCGGCGTCTTCCGGCTCCGCGGCGCCCGACATCAGCCAGGCGTACTCGGCGCTGGTACGCAGCAGTTCCTGGTGCGTACCGACGGCGCTGATCCGGCCCTCGGAGAGCAGCGCCACCCGGTCCGCGAGCATCACGGTGGACGGACGGTGTGCGACGACCACCGCGGTCGTCCGCTCGAGCACCTGCCGCAGCGCCGCCTCGACGAGTGCCTCCGTGTGCACGTCCAGGGCGGAGAGCGGATCGTCCAGCACCAGGAAGCGGGGTCGCCCCACGACCGCACGGGCCAGCGCGAGACGCTGGCGCTGACCGCCCGAGAGGCTGAGCCCCTGCTCGCCGACCTGGGTGTCCAGACCGTGCGGAAGGTCGTACACGAAGCCGGCCTGCGCGACGGCGAGGGCCCGGCGCAACTCCTCGTCGCCCGCCCCTTCGGCGCCCATCAGCACGTTCTCGCCGACGGACGCCGAGAAGAGGGTCGGCTCCTCGAACGCCACAGACACCAGCTCGCGCAGCCGCGGCCGGGCCATCCCCGCGATGTCCTCGCCGTCCAGCATGATCCGGCCGGCGGTGATCTCGTGCAGCCGGGGAACGAGAGCGGTGAGCGTCGTCTTCCCCGAGCCCGTGGCGCCCACCAGGGCCATCGTCTCGCCGGAGCGGATGCGCAGGTCGATGCCCGCGAGCACCGGCACCGAACCGGGATCGGCGTCGGGATAGCGGAACTCGACGCCCTCGAAGACCATGCCGGGCTCGTCCGCCACCCGGCCACGGCCGTCCCCCTCGATGCCCCGCTCCTCCGCCACGTCCATGACCTCGAAGAACCGCTCGGTCGCCGTCGCCGACTCCTGGCTCATCGCCAGCAGGAAGCCGATCGACTCGACCGGCCAGCGCAGCGCCAGGGCCGTCGCCAGGAAGGCCACGAGCGTGCCCGCGGACAGGTCGCCTTCGGCCACCTGGATCGTGCCGAGCACCAGCGCCGCACAGATCGCCAGTTCCGGGATGGTGGTGATGAGGGCCCAGATCCCGGCGAGCAGCCTGGCCTTGGTCAGTTCCGTACCGCGCAGCCGCTGCGAGAGCTCGCGGAAGGCCAGAGCCTGGCTCCGGTGCCGGCCGAAGCCCTTGACGATGCGGATGCCGAGCACGCTCTCCTCGACGACCGTCGTCAGATCACCCACCTGGTCCTGGGCCTTGCGCGCCACCAGGGAGAACTTCGTCTCGAACAGCGAACAGAGGATCACCAGGGGAACGGCCGGCGCGAGCAGCACCAGACCGAGTGACCACTCCTGGTCGAACAGGATGACGAAACCGACCAGGATCGTGGTCGCGTTGACGACCAGGAAGGTCAGGGGGAAAGCCAGGAACATCCGCAGCAGCATCAGGTCCGTGGTCCCGCGCGATAGCAGCTGTCCCGACGGCCAGCGGTCGTGGAAGGCCACGGGCAGCCGCTGCAGATGCCGGTAGAGGTCCGCGCGCATCGACGCCTCGACGCCCGCGAGAGGCCGCGCCACGAGCCACCGCCGCAGTCCGAAGAGCGCCGCCTCCGCCGTCCCGAGGAGCAGCAGGTACAGCGCCCCCAGCCATACGCCCCCGGGGTCGCGGTCGGTGACCGGACCGTCCACCATCCACTTCAGCACGAGCGGGATCACGAGCCCGAGGCACGAGGCCAGGACCGCGACGAACGCCGCGCCGAACAGCCGGAGGCGGATGGGGCGTACGTAGGGCCACAGGCGCAGCAGCGAGCGCACGGCGGACCGGTCCGTGCGCTCTGCAAGTGTTTCGGGCATCAGGAGTGAGCCTACGGTTCACCACTGACATCTCTCATGTCCTTTTCTGGCCGGATCCGCCTGACCGTGACCCCACCGTACTGGCGACGGCACCCCCTTCCACCTGCACACCAGGCGCCATCGGTACCGGTGTCGCCATCGTGTCGAGCAGCGGCCCCGGGGGTTCCACGCATCAGCTCATGGGCGACCTCGCCTGCTACGTCGCCACCTCGTGAGAAACCCCGCATCACTTACGCCCGCACCCGCAGCAGCAGCACCGCCCGCCCGGGAACGGTCAGGGTCGAACCACCCGGGTGCGGGCTTCCCGGGGCGGCCGACTGGTCCTCCAGCGAGGTGTCCAGAACCAGTTCGTACGCCGCCGCCCAGGGCGGTCCCGGGAGGGTGAAACCGGTCGGTTCGTGGCCGGCGTGCAGGACCGTCAGGAAGCTGTCGTCGGTCACCTGTTCGCCCCGGGCGTCCCGGCCGGGGATGTCACGCCCGGAGAGGTACAGCCCGAGTGTCGCCGCGGGCGCGTACCAGTCCTGCTCCGTCATCTCCCTGCCCTCCCGGGTGAACCACGCCAGGTCCCGCAACCCGTCCGGTGCCTGGGCGCGGCCCGAGAAGAAGGCCCGGCGCCGCAGCACCGGATGGGTGTGGCGCAGGGACAGCACCCGGGCCGTCAGTTCGGTCAGCCCGCGCCACTCCGGCTGGTCGAGCAGCGACCAGTCCAGCCAGCTGACCTCGTTGTCCTGGCAGTACGCGTTGTTGTTGCCCCCTTGCGTACGGCCCATCTCGTCGCCCGCCACCAGCATCGGGACACCGGTCGACAGGAGGAGCGTGGTGAGGAGGTTGCGCAGCTGGCGGCGGCGCAGCGCGTTGACGCCGGGATCATCCGTCTCGCCCTCGGCGCCGCCGTTCCACGCACGGTTGTCGTGGGTACCGTCGCGGTTGCCCTCACCGTTCGCCTCGTTGTGCTTCTGCTCGTAACTGACCAGGTCGCGCAGGGTGAAGCCGTCGTGCGCCGTGACGAAGTTGACCGAGGCGTACGGCCGGCGGCCGCCCCAGGCGTACAGATCGCTGGAGCCGGTCAGCCGGTAGCCGAGGTCCCGCACGTCGGGCAGGGCGCCGCGCCAGAAGTCGCGTACGGCGTCACGGTAGCGGTCGTTCCACTCGGTCCAGAGCGGCGGGAACGCACCGACCTGGTAACCGCCGTTTCCGACGTCCCACGGCTCGGCGATCAGCTTGACCCGGCGCAGCACCGGGTCCTGGGCGATCACCGCGAGGAACGGGGACAGCATGTCGACGTCGTGCATCGAGCGGGCGAGCGCCGCCGCCAGGTCGAAGCGGAATCCGTCCACGCCCATCTCCGTCACCCAGTACCGCAGCGAGTCGGTGATCAGTCGAAGGACCTGCGGCTGCACCACGTGCAGGGTGTTGCCGCAGCCCGTGTAGTCCGCGTATCTGCGGGCGTCGGCCTGGAGCCGGTAGTAGCCGCGGTTGTCGATGCCGCGCAGCGACAGCATCGGGCCCAGCTCGCCCGCCTCCGCCGTGTGGTTGTAGACCACGTCGAGGATCACCTCGATCCCCGCGTCGTGCAGGGCGTGCACCATCCGCTTGAACTCGCCGACCTGCTGGCCCGCGGTGCCACTTGCCGAGTAGTCGGCGTGCGGGGCGAAGTAGCCGATGGAGTTGTAGCCCCAGTAGTTGTGCAGCCCGCGGCTCAGCAGATGGTCCTCGTGCGCGAACTGGTGCACCGGCAGCAGCTCGACCGCCGTCACCCCGAGCCGCTTCAGATGCCCGACGGCCGCCGGATGGGCGAGCCCGGCGTACGTACCGCGCAGCTCCGGGGGGATGTCCGGGTGGAGCTTGGTGAAGCCGCGTACGTGGAGTTCGTAGATGACGGAGTCCGCCCAGGGCGTCTTGGGGCGCCGGTCCTCCGCCCAGTCGTCGTCGTCGTGGACGACGACGCCCTTGGGCACGAAGGGCGCGGAGTCCCGGTCGTCGCGCACCGTGTCCGCGACCTGCTGCTGCGGCCAGTCACGCACATGGCCGTACACCTCGGCCGGCAGGGTGAAGGTACCGTCCACCGCACGCGCGTACGGGTCGAGGAGCAGCTTCGCCGCATTCCACCGGGCGCCGGTCCAGGGGTCCCAGCGGCCGTGCACCCGGTAGCCGTAGCGCGTGCCCGGCCGGACGCCCGGGACGAACCCGTGCCAGATCTCATGCGTCAGCTCGGTCAGCGGACAGCGCGTCTCGTGGCCCCGCTCGTCGAAGAGGCACACGTCGACGGACTCCGCCCCGCCCGCCCAGAGCGCGAAGTTCGTCCCCGCCACCCCGTCCGGCCCCACCCGGAACCGGGCACCCAGCGGCATGGGCGCCCCCGGCCATACGGGTGGTGCGCCGTGAGCGGCCACGACCCCGGATCTCCCTTCCACCGCCTTCCCGGTCGACTCCTGCACTGCCTCCTGCTCGGCTGCGCTCGACACCTCTCAGCCTCCCGCGGCTCGTTCGGACCGGCACCGGCGAGAGAGCGCACGGCGTCCCGGCCGTGGCCATCCCGATGTGGTCCTTCCCTCTGTTCTGCCCACGGCGGCCCCCGCACTCACGTTTCCCCCGAGCGGCCCTGGTCGTTGGGGGTGCGTGAACCACGTAGCGAAAAGGGCACGGGCGGGTTCGGCCGCCGTGCTGACATGGGCCGGACTGCTCACCGTGCTGGCCGTACTGACCGGCTGCACCGAAGGAATGCGGGACATCGGGGAGGGCAAGCCCCGCTCACCCCGCGACGCGATCCAGATCTCCCCGCAGGACGGTGCCGAAGACGTCGGCCCGCGGAGCCGGATCGAGGTGAAGGTCCCCGACGGGCGCCTGGAGCGGGTGAAGGTGTCCCGGATCGAGGACGCGCAGCGTGAGGTGGTCGCCGGCCGGATCTCGAAGGACGGGCTCTCCTGGGCGGCCGTGGGCGCCGCCGGCCGGCTCGCGCTCGCCTCCAAGTACAGCGTCGAGGCGGTGGCGGTGGACGCCGCGGGCCGCCGCTCGGCCCGTAACACCTCCTTCACCACGGTGGTCCCCGAGCACCGCTTCATCGGGTACTTCAAGCCGGAGAACCGCTCGACGGTGGGCACCGGCATGATCGTGTCCTTCGACTTCAACCGCCCCATCCGTAACCGCGCGGCCGTGGAGAAAGCCATCGAGGTCACCGCGGACCCCCCGGTGGAAGTGGTGGGCCACTGGTTCGGCAAGGACCGGCTGGACTTCCGGCCCGCGGCGTACTGGAAACCGGGCACCGAGGTGACGGTCGACGTGGGCCTGCGCGATGTGGAGGGCGCACCCGGGGTGTTCGGGAGCCAGCGCAAGACGGTCGGCTTCACGGTCGGCCGGTCCCAGGTGTCCCTGGTGGACGCCGCCGAGCACACCATGGAGGTACGCCGTGACGGCGAGCTGATCAGTACGGTGCCGATCACGGCGGGCGCCCCGAAGACGACCACGTACAACGGCAAGATGGTGGTCACCGAGCTGCACGAGGTGACCAGGATGGACGGCCGCACGGTCGGCTTCGGTGGCGAGTACGACATCAAGGACGTCCCGCACGCCATCCGGCTCACCGAGTCCGGCACCTTCCTGCACGGCAACTACTGGGCCCCGTACGACACCTTCGGCTCGCTCAACACCAGCCACGGCTGCATCGGTCTGCGCGATGTGAAGGGCGGCAGCGCGGCGGCCCCGGGCGGCTGGTTCTTCGACCGGACCCTCATCGGTGACGTGGTCGAGGTGGTCAACTCGCCCGACAGGAAGGTCGCACCCGACAACGGTCTCAGCGGCTGGAACCTCAGCTGGAAGGCCTGGAAGGCGGGCTCCGCGCTGCGCTGACGCCCGGTCCGCCGGTCCGCCGCACCCCGTGTCACCTGCGCATGTCACCGGACAAGTTGGGACTGAACGGTGACATGCGCAGGGGGGCAATCTCCGCTTCCGGTGTGATTATCTAGCGCCGGGCGCGCATGTTCAGCGCGCGGGGGTGCGGGTTCCGGCGGGGTCGCCGGGCCGTGCGAGGGGAGACGACCACATTGAACGGGCAGCCCATATGGGGGGCATCGGCCGGAGCAGTCGGCGGACGGCGTGGGCGCGGGGCGTCCGGACTCCTGGCTCTGGTGCTGGGCGCACTGCTGCTGCTGGTCACGGCCTGCGGCGGGGACGCCACGGGGGCCGGGAACGAGCCGCCGAAGGACAACGGGCCGAAGTCCGCCGACACGAGTGCCTCGCAGGCCGTCGTGACGATCGCTCCGGAGGACGGCGCGGACTCGGTGGCGACGAGCGGAGCCCTGAAGGTCTCGGCGGCCAAGGGCAAGCTGAGTACGGTCAAGGTCGCTGATCCCAAGGGCAACGAGGTCGAGGGCGAGATCTCGGCGGACGGGTCCGGCTGGGTCCCGGAGCGGCATCTGGCCGCGGCGACGAAGTACAGGGTGCACGCGGTCGCCAAGGACGCCAAGGGGCGTGAATCGGCGAAGGACACCACCTTCACCACACTCGTTCCGCAGAACACCTTCATCGGGCAGTACACGCCGGAGGACGGTTCGACCGTCGGCGTCGGCATGCCGGTGTCGATCCACTTCACCCGGGGGATCACCGATCCGGACGCCGTGGAGAACGCGGTCCGCGTGACCGCCGATCCGCCCGTCGAGGTGGCGGGCCACTGGTTCGGCAACGACCGGCTGGACTTCCGTCCGGAGAATTACTGGGCAGCGGGCACGAAGGTGACCGTGCGCCTCGACCTCGACGGTGTCGAGGGGCGGCCGGGTGTCTACGGCAAGCAGGCCAAGACGGTGAAGTTCACCATCGGCCGCAGCCAGGTCTCCACGGTCGACGCGACGTCCAAGCGGATGAAGGTCGTCAGGGACGGCAAGCAGATCAAGGACATCCCGATCTCCGCCGGCGCCCCGGCCACGACCACGTACAACGGTCAGATGGTCATCAGCGAGAAGCTCAAGGTGACCCGGATGAACGGTGACACCGTCGGCTTCGGCGGCGAGTACGACATCAAGGACGTGCCGCACGCGATGCGCCTGTCCACGTCGGGCACCTTCATCCACGGCAACTACTGGGGCAGCTCGAGCATCTTCGGCACGACCAACACGAGCCACGGCTGTGTCGGTCTGCGCGATGTACGCGGCGGCTACGACGGCCAGACCCCGGCGGCCTGGTTCTTCGACAAGTCCCTGATCGGGGACGTGGTCGTGGTGAAGAACTCCAAGGACAAGACGATTCAGCCGGACAACGGCCTCAACGGCTGGAACATGGCCTGGTCGGAGTGGACCGCGTAGGTTCTCCGGTTCGACGGAGCGGGCCCGGTGCTGTGAGCAACAGCACCGGGCCCGTTGTCGTTAGCAAGCGTTAACCTGCCTCCCATGACCGTAACCCTCGAAGTAAGCGACAACGTCGGCACGATCCGGCTGGACCGGCCGCCGATGAACGCCTTGGACGTCGCCGTCCAGGACCGTCTGCGCGAGCTGGCCGAGGAGGCCACCCGCCGCGACGACGTGCGGGCCGTGATCCTCTACGGCGGTGAGAAGGTGTTCGCCGCCGGCGCGGACATCAAGGAGATGCGGGCGATGGACCACACCGCCATGATCAAGCGGTCCAAGGCGCTCCAGGACTCCTTCACCGCCGTCGCGCGCATCCCCAAGCCCGTCGTCGCGGCCGTCACCGGCTACGCGCTCGGCGGCGGCTGCGAACTGGCGCTCTGCGCCGACTTCCGGATCGCCGGGGACAACGCGAAGCTCGGCCAGCCGGAGATCCTGCTCGGGCTGATCCCCGGCGCGGGCGGAACCCAGCGGCTCGCCCGGCTGGTCGGCCCGTCCCGGGCCAAGGACCTCATCTTCACGGGTCGTCAGGTGAAGGCGGCGGAGGCCCTGACGATGGGCCTGGTGGACCGGGTGGTGCCGGCGGCCGAGGTGTACGAGCAGGCCCACGCCTGGGCCGCACGACTGGCCCAGGGACCGGCGCTGGCGCTGCGCGCCGCCAAGGAGTCCGTGGACGCGGGGCTGGAGACCGACATCGACACCGGGCTCACGATCGAGCGGAACTGGTTCGCGGGTCTGTTCGCCACCGAGGACACCGAGCGAGGAATGCGCAGCTTCGTGGAGGAGGGACCCGGCAAGGCCCAGTTCCTCTGACCGAACGTCAGTCGCGCTCAACGGGACGGACGTTCATCCGTGCGGGCGGATTAGCTGGGCCTTGAGGAAACCTTGAGGCCCAGTGGTCCCTCAGGCCTGGCACATCCCGTTCCGGAGGGTGTATTCACAGGTCAGGTGGGCTAGGGGGGGCAACGTTCTGCCAGTGGCATATGTCTACCCGGCCCCGCGGAATACTTGATTCCGGGGGAGGGATTCCCCTGGAACGGCCCCGGAACCCGCTCCGTCCGGCCATGATGGTGGGCATGGCGGGCCTGGAGGGTTTGGAACAGCCGCGACCGCGCAGCAGCGCGACCGCGGCACGCTGGACATCGGCCAGTGAGGACGAACAGGCTTTGAAAGCGCTGGAGTTGTTCGGGAATCCGACGGAGGACGAGGTCCGGCTGCCCTCGCGCCCGGAGTCCGCCGCGACCGCCCGCCGGCTCACCTCGGGTGTGGTGCTGCGGCAGTGGGCGCTCTCGCCGTTGATCGCCGAGCACGCGGTCCTGCTCGTCTCGGAACTCGTCGGCAACGCGGTGCGGCACACCGGCGCCCGCGTCTTCGGTCTGCGCATGGTGCGCCGTCGGGGCTGGATCAGGGTCGAGGTGCGCGACCCCTCGCGCGGACTGCCCTGCCTGATGCCCGTGCGGGAGATGGATGTCAGCGGGCGGGGACTCTTCCTCGTCGACAAGCTCTCCGACCGCTGGGGCGTGGACCTCTTACCGCGCGGGAAGACCACCTGGTTCGAGATGAGGATCTCCGACCGCTGAATCCGTCGGGTCCGCCCTGACCGGCGCCCGCCCAGCCCTTGTCCGGCCCCTGTCCAGCTCCACCCGTCACCGCGTCCGGACGCACAGAAGCCCCCGGTCAGCCGTTGTGCGGCACGTCGGGGACCTCTGTGGGAAGCCGTGAATGGGGGGGGGTGTGTTCACGGCCGCTCTGGACGACCTGGCCCGGGTCGATGGGGGTCGTGCGACCGACTATGGCAGACCGGCGCCCCCGGTGCCAAAGTCGCAATCCGGACAATAGCCTACGTAGACGCCCATCTCGCGGATGAATCGTAGGTGTGTTGGGTCACTCGCCTGGCTTTCAGTGCATAATCATGGAATGGGGCGAGTATTTCATTGATCATCCAAGTGAAGATTCCGTGCGGACGTGACGGGCGTCAGCACCGCCTCGGCGCCCACCGCCCGGTAGCCGACCGCCTGGAACGTAAGCGCGCGGGCCTCCCCGGCGACTGCTGGGCCGCCGCCAACACCTCCGCCGGTGCACCGGACATGACGGTCGACTCCTCGCCGTGGCTCGGCGCACCCCCAGGCGGACCCCTCGGCGGACGCCGCCGACGTGCTTGTTCACCGGCCGCCGCCGGTGCCACCGCATGCGCCCGATAATCTGACCCCCGTCAGTGACGTAGGACGAAGGGGCGGAACAGTGGCGGACATCGAGTCGGCACGCAAGGCATTCGACCGGTTCGACCAGAACGGGGACGGCCTCATAACGGCGAACGAGTACAAGAGCGCGATGGCGCAGCTCGGCGACCCGTTCGTCACCGAGACGGTGGCGCAGGCGATCATCAACTCGAACGACGCGAACGGTGACGGCCTCCTCACCTTCGACGAGTTCTGGGCCGCGCAGAACAAGGCCTGACCCGCCT
Source organism: Streptomyces finlayi (assembly GCF_014216315.1). Classification (NCBI taxonomy): domain Bacteria; kingdom Bacillati; phylum Actinomycetota; class Actinomycetes; order Kitasatosporales; family Streptomycetaceae; genus Streptomyces; species Streptomyces finlayi. The sequence goes on along the minus strand of NZ_CP045702.1, from coordinate 2,111,991 downwards.
GGAGGACCCCCGGCCGCAGGGCCGGGGGCCGCTGGAGACGGTCCCCCGTCAGTCGCGGTACGGCTCGGGATCGCCGGACGCGGCGAACCGTATCCACGGACCGTGCGCGGTCACCCCCGTTCGGATGTCGTCGGCCTGACCATGACCGCGTCCCGCACGCCCCCCCCGCTCCACCGTGCCGCGACCGCATGGGTGCCCGCTTCCGGCGTCAGGCGGCGAAGTAACCCGACATCGCCTCCCGCTCGTCGAACTCCAGCAGATCGGGGCGTGTGTACCGCTCGGCGCGCGCGTGGTAGTCGAAATCGCCCCGGACGAGCCCGCGATAGTCCTGGACGCAGCGCTCCAGGGCGGCTTTGGTTCCTCCGTCGATACCCGCCGCGTCTATTTCGTCGGCGAGTGCCTTTTCGGCCCGCTGTACGCGCTCGGCTATGCGGGCCAGCTGGACCCCGGCCTCGTCGACCGCTTCCTGGAGCGTGCATCTGCGGTCGCGCTGAATGAGCCGGACGGCGTTGTGCTCGTAACCGAGCAGGGCCTCCTTCTCGAAGGAGCAGATGTCATTGCACAGGCCCGAATGATCGGTCACCGCGTCACGCAGTGCGATATACGCGGGAAGGCTGCGGGCGGACTCCGGTAGATCTATCCCCGCGGTGATCTCGTGCAGGTCGAGGAAGGGCTGCATCGCCACCGAGTCCCGGCGGTGCTTCACGAAGTCGGCCCGGCTGGGCACCTGTCCCGCGGCTCGCTCGACGGCCTCCGCGTAGTACGTCCACAGCCAGGCGACGGTGTCCCGGCGGAACTGCCGGACCCAGCGCTGGGAACGGTCCTGGCAGGTTCGCCACCGCAGTCCGTCGAGCGCGCGCTCCATCGGGCCGTGCGGCACGGCGCCGTCCAGTACGTCCACGAGCCGGGCGATCGCCTCCTCGCACATCTGCGGATCGCGCCCGGCCGGGCCGTCGTCGAACTCGTCGTCCACCAGGAAGGCCCAGAAGAGCCACTGGCAGAAGAGATCGAGGTGCTTCTGCGAGGCGGACGGAAAGATGAGGGATATCCAGAGCTCCGGCCGCGTCCGCAGCATCTTCTTCCTGGCCACCGGGGACAACAGGAGATCATTGGATTCCGCCCACTCCCAGGCGGCCTTCCTCGTTTGCTCCATGCCTGGATTGCACCCTGCGCTCTGGAACGGCATATGAAACGCCGGTAACACAATCTGGCTCATTGGTGCCCCTCGTCGAAACGATGCGGATGAACGATACGAACCGGGAATTGATCGAATTCACGCATCGGTGCCGGCTCATCGGCGGGAGGGTGCCCTGGGTGTGTCAGCCCTGGACAGAGGGTCACCCTACGAGGTAAGGCGGTCATCGCGGTCCACTTCCCTCCGCCGGGTGCCCGGAGCATCGGAGCCGTGCGCGAGCTGTCGGGGCCGCTCGCGTCACCATGCGTGACCCCTAGGTCCTGTCTGGAGTTCCCCCGCGGCGTCGCGGCGTCCGGCACCGCCGCCTCCGGCGTTGTCGTCAGTCGCGAGGGCTCCGCCATCGCTCCCTCCTCCGCCTTGGATTCGACGGCACCGGACGCCGCTCCTTCTCCCGCGCTGGAACTCCAGACAGGACCTAGTGAACCCTTTGACGGCGGCTGACGGAAGCGGTTTGTGACCGGAATCGTTTGATCGCCGCGGACGGCTGAGCGTTTCTGGGGCTCGGGTGAACTTCTGGGACTGGCGGCCGAGTTGAGGTGAACGGCCCAGTCGCAGGATCTCCCGGGCCGTCCGTGGGGGCCGCGCACACGACAGCGCCGGTCCCCGCGCGAAGCGGGAACCGGCGCTGCCCGCATCAGCGGCTACGGGGTGACGCAGCCGATCGAGCCGACCGGGTAGTTGTTGCCGGTCGATGTCGCCGTGAACCCGAAGGTGACGCTGCCCTCGGGTGGGACGGTCCGGTTGTAGTCGAGGTTCCTGACCGTGAGCGTGCCATCGGACCCCGTGGTCAGCGCACCGTTCCACACGCTGCTGACCTTGGCGCCCGCGCCGGGCGTCCATTTCACCGCCCAGCCCTCACGCGCCGTCGTGCCATGGTTCATGACCTCGACAGAACCCTGGAAGCCGCCGCTCCAGGAGTTGGTCACGTTGTAGACGGCCATGCACCCGGTGTGCGGGTCGGTGGGAGTCGGGGTCGGAGTGGGTGTGGGGGTCGGAGTGGGTGTGGGAGTCGGGGTGCCGCCCGAGCCGCGGATGCCGGTGACTTCGCCGTTGCCGCCGTCGAAGACGACGTCGGAGCAGGAGAAGAAGTTCTCCTGGCTGTCCGAGCGCACCCACTGGATGAACATCACCGCGTCACCCGAGCGGCCCGAGGGCAGGGCCAGGTCCCAGTAGTAATGGCCGCCGTCCGTGCCGGGCGAGCCCGTCTGCGGCGGGTTGGTGACGGTCTCGATCAGCTCCAGGTCGTCCCAGCCCAGTGCCGTGCTGGGTGAGTAGCCGGGTTTGGACAGGTACACCCGGAACGAGCCCGGGTGCGCGGCCCAGTTGCTGTGCTTGATCTGGATCGTCCTGCCGGACGTCAGGTGCGTCCGGGGCCAGTCGGCGCGGGCCGCGTTGTACCCGGTGAAGTCGTACGGCGACCGGTCACCGGCGCTGCACAGCTTTCCGTCCGGGACGTACCCCGGTCCTCGCCCGCCCGCGTTGGAGTCGAGCACGGCGAACCAGTTGTACAGCGAGCTCGCACCACTCTCGTCGAGCGCGGCCCTGCACGCGGGGTTGGTCGGGTCCAGCGCGCCGGTGCTGGTCTTGGCGTCCAGCCAGCAGAGGTAGGTACGCGATCCCGGTGTCATCGTGACGCCGTGCGCCTGGGCGTTGCCCTGGCCCATCAATGTCAGGGCGATCCCGCCGAGCAGCGTCGCGAGCACCGCCACCAGAGAGGCGAGTTGTTTCCTGCGTCGAGCCATCATGTCTCCTGTGCCTGTGAGGGGATTGTTCCGGTTGCACTTCTCTCCTGCGGTCACCATCCGGTGAGGGCCCTCGCCCGTCCGGGGAAGGCGCCCGGCTGACGGGCGAGGAGTCTGGGGGGCGTGCGCGGATCAGGAGGGCGGTGTGCTCCGGGCGAGCCCGGAGGCGAGGCGTCCGGGGATCGCCGGGCGGCGGTGCGGTGCGGACCGTGGCAGGTATGCGGCCGTGGTCGTCGGCCTCGCCCCACGGGACCGGCCGGACCTGGGCGGAAGGCCGCCTCGGGCGGATCAGCAGTGCGGCGGCAGGAGTTGACGACGCGAGGGCCGGGTCGTACCGCGCCGCTCACAGCACGGCGAAGCTGCCCGGGAGGAGGCGCGACCGGGCGAGGCCCGGCCTCGGGGCATGGACCGTGCACGCGTATGTGATCCGGTGCCCGGAGCGCAGGGTGAACGCCGGCTTCCGGCAGCCGGCCGGGGGCGGACCGGGTCGACGGCGTGGTGAGTGATGAGCAGACTGCGCGCGGTACCGGGGTCGTGCGGTGACGCTCGCATGCGGGGCCTCTCTGGGAGGGATGACCGGATGGGGCGATCACGGAATCAGGAGCACGTAACCGTCCCACTCATGGGAGCGCTCCCAGCCGCTGTTCGTAGGGGACTGTAGGAGCGTCGCTGTGTCCTGGCAACCCATCGGAACGAAATCCGTCGCGCGGATTCCGGCGGCATCGAGATCAGGTGGCGCCGCCGAACGCGGAGGACGCCCACGTCGGCGGGGGCGTGGGTGTGGGTGTCCTGGCCGGCTGGGCATACGGGCCGGCCGGGTGTCCTGGCCGGGTTGGGCGTGGCCCTCGGGGCGGGTTCGGGGACGGCGCCGGTGAGATGCCGGCGTCGGTGAGATGCCGGCGTCGGCGTCCGGCGGGTGCCCCACTCCGTCCCGCCCGGCTGTCACGGCAGCTGGGCGGCGTACGACGGCGCGTCAGGCCGACTCGCGCACCACCAGCCGAGTCCGCAGGATCACATGCCGCCAGGCCACCTCCGGCCGGTCCATCTCCTCCAGCAGCAGCCGCACCATGGTCCGGCCGATCTCCTCCATCGGCTGGCGGACGGTCGTCAGCGGCGGCTCCGTCTGCTCGGCCAGCTCGAAGTCGTCGAAGCCGACCACCGCCACGTCCCGCGGTACCCGCCGCCCCGCCGCGTGGAGGGCGGCCAGCGCACCGGCGGCCATGCTGTCCGACGCGGCGAAGACGGCATCGACCTCCGGGTGCCGCTCGATGAGCCCGGCCATCTCCCGCCGCCCGCTGGTCTCGGTGAAGTCGCCCTCCACGACCAGGGACGGCACTTCGTCGAGCCCGGCGTCCTTGAGTGCCTCCCGGTAGCCGCGCAGCCTGCACCGGGCGACGTACATCTCGGGCGGGCCCGTGATCGTGGCGATGGCCCTCCGCCCGCCGGCCACCAGATGGCTGACCGCCTCCCGTGCGCCGCCCACGTTGTCCGCGTCCACGTAGGTCACCCGCTCGTCACCCGAGCGTCTGCCCAGCAGCACGGTGGGCAGCCCGGCGTCGGCGAGCATGTCCGGCAACCGGTCCTCGGCCCGCACGGACATCAGCAGGGCCCCGTCCACCCGGCCGCCGCGTACGTACTCCACGAGCCGCTGCCGCTCGGCGTCCGTGCGGACGAGTGTGAGCAGCAGCTGCACGCCCGCCTCCGTCAGGGCGTCCCCGACCGCCCGCACGACCTCCGAGAAGAACGGTTCCCCGAACAGCCGCCAGTCCGTCTTCGTCATCACCAGCGCGACGGCGCCCGCGCGGCGGCCGGCCAGTGAACGGGCGGCCAGATTGGGCACGTAGTCCAGTTCGTCGATGGCACGCTGGACGGCACGGCGTGTGGACGCCTTGACCCCCGACGCGTTGTTGATCACCCGGGAGACCGTGCCCCGCCCCACTCCGGCGAGGGCGGCCACTTCCTCCAGCGTCGGTGTGCCGGAACTTCGCTTCAGCATGCTCCCACCCCCAAGAGCACCCGATCCTACGGCCCGGCAGGTATGTGGCCACAGGTCCTGGCGGGCCGTCAGGAAACGCGGTGGCGGCGGCGAATCCTGTCCAACGGCTTGACGGCGCGTCTCACGACCCCCGAGATTGGGAGCGCTCCCACTAGGGTTGTGCCCCACCGGACGCACCGCCGGTGCTCCCGTCACTGCGTGCCTTTCCCCCTCCCGTAAGGACTTCAGTGTGCCGCGACCTCAGCCTCTTACTTCTCGTCCGTCCCGTATGTTCCACCGACCGGGCCGCTCCGGACGCGCCGGCGTGCTAGCGGGCGTCGCGGCCACCACCGGGCTGCTGGCCGGCATCCTGGCCGCACCCGCTGGTGCGGCCGAACCCGCCGGTGAGGCCCCCGAGGTCATCGTCAACGGGGACTTCTCCGCAGGCAGCGCCCCGTGGTGGTCGACCGCCAACAGTCCCGTCGCCGTCGTGGACGGACGCCTGTGCGCCGACGTCCCCGCGGGCACGGCCAACGCGTGGGACGCCATCGTCGGACAGAACGGGCTCGCCCTCACCGCCGGCGAGGGATACACCCTGAGCTACACGGCGACGTCCACCGTGCCGGTCACCATCCGCACCAACGTGCAGATGGCGACCGAACCGTGGAGCACGGAACTCTCCACCGCGCAGCCGGTCGGTACGACCGCGGAACGCGTCACCGAGACCTTCACCGCCGGAGCCGACCACGAGGCCGCGCAACTCGCCTTCCAGATGGGGGGCAGCGCCCAGGCGCTCACCTTCTGCGTCGATGACGTATCGCTGCGCGGCGGGACCGCGCCACCGCCGTACGAACCGGACACCGGGTCGCCGGTCCGGGTCAACCAGGTCGGATACCTCACCCACGGTCCCAAGAGCGGCACCGTCGTCACCGAGGGGACCGACCCGCTGCCCTGGACGCTGGACGCGGCGGACGGGACACGTCTGGCCGGCGGTACCACCACTCCGGCGGGCGTGGACACGGCCTCGCGGCAGAACGTCCACACCTTCGACTTCGGCGCGGTGACCACCGCCGGGGAGGGCTACACCGTCACGGTCGCGGGGGAGAGGAGCGAGCCCTTCGCCATCGGCGACGACCTCTACGACTCGCTGCGCACCGACGCGCTCGCGTACTTCTACCACAACCGCAGCGGCATCGAGATCGACGCGGACATCGTGGGGGAGGAGTACGCGCGGCCGGCCGGCCATGTGGGGGTGAGCCCCAACCAGGGCGACAACGACGTGCCCTGCCAGCCCGGTGTGTGCGACTACCGCCTCGACGCGGCGGGGGGCTGGTACGACGCCGGTGACCACGGCAAGTACGTCGTCAACGGCGGGATCTCCGTCGCCCAGCTGATGTCCGTCTTCGAGCGGACCCTGTACGAGGAGAACGCCGACGCGGGCCCGCTCGGTGACGGCGCGCTCCGGCTGCCCGAGCACGCGAACGCCACCCCCGACATCCTCGACGAGGCCCGCTGGGAGCTGGAGTTCCTCATGCGGATGCAGGTGCCGGCGGGGGAGCCGCTGGCCGGCATGGCCCACCACAAGCTGCACGACAAGGCGTGGACCGGACTGCCGCTCCGGCCGGACCGTGACCCCCAGCCCCGGGAGCTGCACCCGCCGACCACGGCGGCCACCCTCAACCTGGCGGCCACCGCCGCCCAGTGCGCCCGCCTCTTCCAGGTCTACGACGCGGACTTCGCCGCGCAGTGCCGGTCGGCCGCGCGGACGGCGTGGACCGCGGCCAAGGCCCACCCGGCCGTTCTCGCCGATCCGCAGGACGGCACGGGCGGCGGCGCCTACAGCGACAACGACGTGCGGGACGAGTTCTACTGGGCTGCGGCGGAGCTCTTCCTCACCACCGGCGAGGACGTGTACCGCCTCGCGGTCCTCGACTCCCCGCTGCACGGCGACACCGACATGGTCTTCCCGAGCGGCGGCATGTCCTGGGGGTCGGTCGCCGGGCTCGGCGCCCTGAACCTCTCGACCGTGCCGAGCAAGCTGTCCACCGAACAACTCGCCACGGTGCGGGGCATGGTGACCGAAGCCGCCGACGGCTACGCGGCCGACTCGGCCGAGGCCGCGTACGGTCTTCCGTACGCGCCCGACAACGGGCACTACGTGTGGGGTTCGAACAGCCAGGTCGCCAACAACATGGTCGTCCTGGGATCGGCGCACGACCTCACCGGCAGGACGGTCTACCGTGACGCGGTACTGCGCGGACTGGACTACCTGATGGGCCGCAACGCGCTGAACCAGTCCTACGTCACCGGATACGGCGAGCGGGACTCACGCAACCAGCACCACCGGTTCTGGGCCCACCAGCTCGACCCGGCCCTGCCGAACCCCGCCCCCGGATCGCTGGCCGGTGGACCGAACGCCTCCATCGAGGACCCGGTCGCGCAGGCCAAGCTGAAGGGCTGCGCACCGGCGATGTGCTACATCGACGACATCGAGTCCTGGGCCACGAACGAGATCACCGTCAACTGGAACGCCCCGCTCGCCTGGGTCGCGTCCTACGTGGACGATCTGGGCGGCGGCGCGCCCGTGAAGGCGCAGTGCGAGGTCACCTACACCTCGCAGCGCTGGGGCAACGGCTTCACCACCCAGGTCGTGGTGAAGAACACCGGCGCCCAGTCCGTCCGGCCCTGGCGGCTGGAATGGACGTTCGCCGACCAGCAGCGGGTGACCGACACCTGGGGCGCGGATCTCCGGCAGACCGGCCCCCTGGTCACCGCGGAGGCCCTGAGCTGGAACGCCGCTCTCGCGCCCGGCGGCACCGTGCGGTTCGGCTTCAACGGCCTGCCCACCGGTCTGGTGAACGACCCGCAGGTCTTCCGCCTGAATGACAGGGCCTGCGCGACGGCATCACGACGATGAGCGGCCGGCCCGGACCCGGGCGCACGGGCTCGTGCCGACGTCCTTCGGGAGCGCTCCCCCCGTGTCGTTCCCACTTCGTACCAGGAGGAATGCTGTGAAACGCTTTTTGGCTCTACTGGCGACCTGTGCGACGGTCCTGGGCCTCTCGGCCCTGTCCAGTCCCCCGGCGATGGCTGCCACCGGATGCAAGGTCGACTACACGGTCACCAGCCAGTGGCAGGGTGGTTTCCAGGCCGGAGTGAAGGTCACCAACCTGGGCGAACCCGTCAACGGATGGACGCTGAAGTTCACGATGCCCGACGCGGGGCAGAAGGTCGTGCAGGGCTGGAACGCCACCTGGTCGCAGTCCGGTTCCACGGCCACCGCCGTCGGTGTCGACTGGAACCGCTCACTGGCCACCGGTGCGTCGGCCGATCTGGGGATGGTCGGTTCCTTCACGGGCGCCAACCCGAAGCCCACGGCGTTCACACTCAACGGCGTCGCCTGTACGGGCTCCGTCGAAGAGCCGCCGCCCGTCGACCCGCCCGTCCCGGGCACCGGTACCCCGGTGGACGTCAACGGAAAGCTCCACGTCTGCGGCGTGAACCTGTGCAACCAGTACAACCGCCCCGTACAGCTGCGGGGGATGAGCACGCACGGCATCCAGTGGTTCAGCAAGTGCTACAACGCCGCGTCCGTGGACGCGCTGGCGAAGGACTGGAAGTCGGACCTGCTGCGTGTCGCCATGTACGTGCAGGAGAGCGGCTACGAGACCGACCCGGCGGGCTTCACCAGCCGGGTGAACGGCCTCGTCGACATGGCCGAGGCGCGCGGCATGTACGCGATGATCGACTTCCACACCCTGACGCCGGGTGACCCGAACCACAACCTCGACCGCGCCAAGACCTTCTTCGCGTCCGTCGCGGCCCGCAACGCCGACAAGAAGAACGTGATCTACGAGATCGCCAACGAGCCGAACGGCGTGAGCTGGGCGGCCATCAAGAGCTACGCCGAGCAGGTCATCCCGGTGATCCGGGCGGCCGACCCGGACGCCGTCGTCATCGTCGGCACCCGCGGCTGGTCCTCGCTGGGTGTCTCGGACGGCTCCAACGAGAGCGAGGTCGTCAACGCCCCCGTCAATGCCACCAACATCATGTATGCGTTCCACTTCTACGCCGCGAGCCACAAGGACTCCTACCGCGCCACGCTGAGCCGGGCGGCCTCGAAGCTGCCGCTGTTCGTCACCGAGTTCGGCACGGTCAGCGCCACCGGCGGTGGGGCGATGGACCGGGCGAGCACCACGGCCTGGCTGGACCTGCTCGACCAGCTGAAGATCGGCTACGCGAACTGGACCTACTCCGACGCCGATGAGAGCAGCGCGGCCTTCAGGCCCGGGACCTGCAACGGCAGCGACTACAGCAGCAGTGGTGTGCTGACCGAGTCAGGGGCCCTGCTCAAGAACCGGATCAGTACCCCCGACAGCTTCCCCACCAGCTGATCCGGGACGGGGCTCCGGCGGCGGCCGGAGCCCCGTCCGTCCGCGGCCTCAGCACTCGATGATGTTCACCGCGAGCCCGCCGCGCGCGGTCTCCTTGTACTTCACGTTCTCGGGTTGGAATCCATAAGGCGGCTCAAGGAACCCTAGAACGCAATGCCCGTGACCTGGGATTCTTCCTTGCTCCTTGCTCCTTGCTCTTTGCTCTTTGCGCAATGTCGCCGTGACGGCCCAGCCTGAAGAACGGTGTGCCTTCTTGTGCCTGCAGGCGATGGGTCGGGCAGTCGTAGTGGTGACAGACGCCGGCGGAGGTGGAAGCCGGATCCCGCACCCCCCTGGCCGTGTTCCTCCTGCAGCCGAACCAGCGGTCCGTGCTGCTGTGGACCGTCTGGGCGGGCGCGTTGGCCGGCATCGCGTTCCGTGTCCGGTGGGCCGGAGCCCCGCGCCGGCTCCACACCCGGTGTTACCTGGCCCTCAAGGGTGGTGGTTCTCCTACGACCCTGCACTCCGGGTGGACCAATATCTACGGTCACGAAGTGAGGGTTCAATGCGCAGTGCAGGGAGTGTTTTTACCGTAGCGGAGAGCGTGGAATTATTCACCGTACGCGGACCATTACGGCATGCTACTGTCCATCTCAGTTGCAGTTGTGGTTCCCAAAACTTCAAGCTTCTTAGTCGGCATTTTCGGCCAGGGAAAGCTTCATTGTATTTCCGGTTTCCTCCGGGCGGGGCATCATCGCGGCGACGCGGCATCCGTGCATATCGGATCCCGACGTACTGCCCCCAAAGGAGACATGACATGGCGTCAGGCACTGTGAAGTGGTTCAACGCAGCCAAGGGTTTCGGCTTCATCGAGCAGGACGGTGGCGGCGCTGACGTGTTCGCCCACTTCTCGAACGTCGCCGCCCAGGGCTTTCTTGAGCTGCTCGCGGGTCAGAAGGTCACCTTCGACATCGCGCCGGGCCAGAAGGGCCCGATGGCCGAGAACATCGTCCCCGCCTGACGCTGACGTAGCTGGGCCCGCATCCCTCGGGTGTGGGCCCCGGCTACGGGCATTCTCCGCAGTGGTGTCACCTGCGGGGAAACCGCCTCCCGCGGAGTCTTCTCCGCAAGCGACTGCTCCATCGGAGCTGCACCCCGGCGCCGTCCTGGATTCCTCGTCCAGATGACGTCGCCCAATTCATGGGCTGCATCCCCTTCCGGGGGCAACCGCACGTCCGATCAACTTCGCATTCTGTTCGGCCCGTTCTTGTGATTCCCCGCGCTGTTCTCCCGCTGCGGGAATTCCTTGATACGTGCCGTATCAAGGAAGGTTCTGAATGAACCCCACACGTACGAACAGCCGATCCTCCCGCAGCCGCACCGTCGACTCGGGCGCGGGTACAGGCCGGGGCAGCCGCTCCGGCTCGTCCGCCCCGAGGGGTTCCGGCGGTCCGGTCCGTTCGGGCGGCCAGGGTCGGCGGCCCGCCGCCGTCCAGGGCGAGTTCGCCCTGCCGGTCACGGTCACTCCCGCGCTGCCCGCGGTCGAGGCGTTCGCCGACCTCGACATGCCCGGGGAGCTGCTGGTCGCACTGACCGCGCAGGGCGTGAGTGTTCCGTTCCCGATCCAGGGTGCGACCCTGCCCAACACCCTGGCGGGCCGCGACGCCCTGGGACGCGGGCGAACCGGCTCAGGCAAGACCCTCGCCTTCGGCCTGGCGCTGCTCGCCCGCACCGCCGGTCAGCGGGCCGAGCCCCGCCAGCCCCTGGCCCTCGTCCTCGTGCCGACGCGTGAGCTGGCACAACAGGTGACCGACGCCCTGGCCCCTTATGCCCGCTCGGTGAGGCTGCGCCTGGCCACCGTCGTCGGCGGAATGTCGATCGGGAGGCAGGCCAACGCGCTGCGTGGCGGTGCCGAGGTCGTCGTTGCGACGCCGGGCCGGCTCAAGGACCTCATCGACCGCGGTGACTGCCGGCTCAACCAGGTCGCGATCACCGTCCTGGACGAGGCCGACCAGATGGCCGACATGGGCTTCATGCCCCAGGTCACCGCGCTGCTCGACCAGGTCCGCCCCGAGGGCCAGCGGATGCTGTTCTCCGCCACCCTCGACCGCAACGTCGACCGCCTGGTCCGCCGCTATCTCACCGACCCGGTCGTCCACTCCGTCGATCCGTCCGCAGGCGCGGTCACCACGATGGAGCACCACGTCCTGCACGTCCACGGCGCCGACAAGCACCGGACGACGACCGAGATCGCGGCGCGCGAGGGCCGGGTGATCATGTTCCTGGACACCAAGCGGGCCGTGGACAAGCTCACCGATCACCTGCTGGCCAGCGGTGTACGGGCCGCGGCCCTGCACGGCGGCAAGTCCCAGCCGCAGCGCACCCGCACCCTGGCCCAGTTCAAGACCGGGCACGTCACCGTGCTGGTGGCCACGAACGTCGCCGCCCGCGGTATCCACGTCGACAACCTCGACCTCGTCGTCAACGTCGACCCGCCGACCGATCACAAGGACTACCTCCACCGCGGCGGCCGAACCGCGCGGGCCGGGGAGTCCGGCAGCGTCGTCACCCTGGTCACTCCCAACCAGCGCCGCGACATGACCCACCTCATGACCGCCGCCGGCATCGTGCCCCAGACCACCCAGGTCCGCTCCGGCGAAGAGGCACTCGGTCGGATCACCGGCGCCCAGACCCCTTCCGGTATTCCCGTGACGATCACCGCGCCGGTGGTCGAGCGTCGTCAGCGCGGCGCCTCCTCACGCGGACGGCGCAGCCCCGCCTCGGCTGCACGGCGCGTGACCGCGCATCAGTCCTCCTTCGATGCGGCGGCCTAGAACCCTCGTGATCAGGAAACTGCCCAACCTCCGCAGGAGACACACGTTGACGCTGGTTCAGATGCAATCCCGCTCGGCCAGTGCCACCCTCGGGCACACGGCGGCGGCCAAAGCCAAGGGCACAGGCGGACCTCAGGTCTGTGACGACATGACTGTCGAGGTCGCGCTGTCTGTCATGGTCAGTGCCCGCACCGGGCACCTGCTTGTCTGCGACCCCTACGGCCCGTGCACCCAGCTGGTCACATGGGCACAGCTCGCCGCAGTACGCGACAGCCCCGACTACACCGACCGGGTTCAGCTGCGCGACATCCTCGGCGACCGCAGGCCGCCCACCCCGCCCGTGACCACGATGCGTCAAGCCGAGCATGCAAAGCGCGGCGGCTTGCTCTATGCGCTGCCCGCCGCCGACGCACGATTCAGCACTTCGGGCATCCTCGCCCTTGCCGGCTGAACTGCCTCACCGCGACACAACCCTCTTTTCTCCTCTCCTCTCCTTGTGAGGCATCATGCGCTGTGTCATCGCCCGCTTCCCGTTCGACCTCACGAGGAGCGGCGTCCTGGAATCGATGAACGGCATCAAGCCCGAGCGGGTTTCCGGCGAGTCCGTGATCATCGGCCGACGCACCTACCCCGTCAAGCAGGTCGGACAGGTCGTCACACGCCAGGACCGCCGCGACTTCAGCGCCGGCGAAGTCCTGCGGGCCATGGCGCAACTCGGCTTCACCTGCCGAGACCTTCCCAAGGCCTCCGCCCCCACCCGCGTTCTCAGCCCGTTGCAGCGCGCGTCCGCGGCGCTCGGCGCCTCTGTGGCCGCCTGACCGATGGGCAGGCGCGAGCCGCCGACAAGCAGCGATGAGGGTCCGACCGGGTGCACCGGTCGGACCCTCACCGCTGCCGAGGTGTCTCGGCGCGGCTACGGGTCAGCGGTCGCAGTGGCCGAAGTCGCCCATGGTCCGGGCAGGGGTGGTGACGAGGTCTTGTCGCTGACGGCGCCGAGGGCGCCTGTCCGGTCCCGGTCCTGGGATGAACCTGGCCGGGAGACTTCACTTTCTGGGATCTGCGGGCCCTGGGGGTGCGGTGTGCTGTCCGGCCGTGGGGGAGGCGTCGATGACGTCAGCGCCGTGGTCGGCGTCGCGGCGGGTGGACTCGGTGCCGTACCAGTCCAGGCACATCACGGTCGCGTCGTCGTGAAGGAGGCCGTCATGGGCACTGACGACGTGCTCGATGAGGACACGAGCGGCCTCCCGCGGGTGCAGGTCCTGAGTGCTCTCGATGAGGGCCGGCAGATCGAGATGCGCGGCGCTGCGCTCCTGCATTCCGTCGGTGAGCATGATCAGCCGGTCCCCGTCCCGCAGGTCCAGGCGCTGGACCGTGTAGGTGTGCGGGGCCAGGAAGCCGAAGGGCATGTCGATGGCCGGCTTGATCTCCTCGACCTTCCCGGCGCGCAGGCGCAGGGGCCAGGGATGGCCGGCGTTGACGAACTCGGTTTGACCGTCGTGCAGGCTGATCCGCAGCAGTTGCCCGGTGACGTAGCGGCCGCCGCTGTGCTCGGCGACGGCCTGGTCGGCGATCCGTGCTTGTTCGGCGAGGCCGGCTCCCTGCCTGCGTGCGCGGCGCAGCGCGCCGACCAGCAGGGTGGCCAGGAGGGCGGCGTCGACGTCGTGGCCCATGGCGTCGGTGACGGACAGTTGGACGTGGTCGCGGTCTATGACGTAGTCGAAGGTGTCGCCGCCGACATGCTCGGCCGGCTCCAAGGCCCCGGCGACCGCGAACTGGGCGGCCTCGCAGGCCAGGGAGCTGGGCAACAGCTGGTACTGGATCTCGGCGGCCAGGCTCAGCGGAGTGGTGCGGCGGCCCCACTGGTACAGGTCGGTGAAGGGCCGGTTCGCGATGATGATGTAGGACAGGGCGTGGGCGCTCCGGCTGATTTTCAGCAGGGTGTCCGGGCCGGGGTGGTGGGGCAGATGAAGCTCCAGCAGCCCGAGCGCGTCCCCGCGATTGGTGACCGGTGCGATCACCCGCGTCCAAGCACTGCCCTCTATGGCCTCCACATGCGGTTGCTGGGCCCGTATCACCCTGTCGTAGACGGTGCCGGAGACGGCGATCGGATCTGCGGGACGCTCCAGGTCGATGTCGTCCGCGGTGCCCAGGCGGACGACGGAGGCGCCGGTGAAGTCGGTGATCAGGAACGACACCGACCGGGCGCCGAGCTGCCTTCGCAGAGTTGTGGCGATGACGTCGACGGATTCCACCGGCGGGGCGGCCTCCGCAGCGGCCAGCGCCTCACCCAGTTCGTCCATTCCTCTGTTCCGCATGGAATAGCCCTTCCCTCCTGTCGTGGCCGCCCCGGTACGTGCCTGGCGAGACGTCTTTTCGGGCGATCACGAAAAGGCAAGCTACCTCACTGCGGACACGGGCTCCCCTTTTCGGCCGAGCGACGTGGGGCTGGCCTGTTCCCGCCGTAGCTGTCGTACTCCGACTGGGCGGCTGTGCACCGCGAGCCGGCCGGAAGGACGCGCTGCCGCCGGGTCGTGTCTGCCGGCGACCTGGGCGAGGACAGCACCGGGTACCGGCGGCGACGTGCGCTTCGAGCGAGGCCCTGCCTTGTTCGAGTTGATGTTCGGGCGTCTTCGGTGACGCCGGCAACAGTGGAATGCGTTCGCGCGTGCGGCCGATGGGTTCCGGCTTCGGCTCCCTTTCGGCGTGCTCCTTGTGCTCGACATCGGAACTGTTCGCCACCGTGCAACTAGAACCTCAGCACTCGATGATGTTGACCGCCAGCGCGCCGTCTCCTTGTACTTGGCATTCGGCCACCAAACTCATTTGCCGCCGGGGCCCGCTGGTCATGCCCCGGCCAGCTGCCCCTCGTCCCGGCGTGGCTACCGGCGGGCGGTGAACTTCCCGTCGGGCCGTTTGTGCAGCCAGCCGCGATCGGCGAGCTTGGTCATCTTCGCCCGCAGCGGCTCCAGCTTCCCGCGCACCGCTACCTCCAGTCCCAGTTCTTCGCCCACCGTCCTGACCTGCACCAGGCTGTCGGCGGCCCGAACGATCTGGCGGTAGTCACCGGGCAGCGCGGTCTCGTCCGGGGCCTCGCCGCGGCGCCGGATCAGTAGCACCGCACGCCCCGCCACCTGCGCTTTCACCGGAGCCACCGCAGCGGCGGCTCCGCCTCGATGCGGTCCTGTTCGGCCAGCCGGTGCGGCACCCGTTCGGCGATCGCGAGTTCCTCTCGCTCCGCCTGAACCTCCTCAAGAGTCGCTCGCCCAGTTCCTCGGCGCGCACGTCCAGCTCGCTCCGGCGAGCCATGATCCGCTCCAGCTCGGACATCCCCGCTCCCTCCCCGCGGTCCGGCGGCGTACCGGCACGACGACGGATCGTAGGCGGACTCTCACGACAGGCCTCGCTTTCCGGTGCGCCCAGCCCGTACCTTTTCAGCCGGCTGCGGGAGCCGGGCAGCACGAAGACGCCTTCCGCGTCCAGGATCACCCCTCGCTCGGCATGGAAGTCCCAGGGACTCTTGAGGGACTTCCATGCCTGTCTCAGGGAGATTCCAGGGACTTTCCGCTGCGGAGGGCAGGGAAGGCTCGGCCTTGGCGGGTGCGGGACTTTCGCTCGAACAGCCGGTGGTGAGGCCGGCGAGCAGGGCGGCCGCGGTGACGGCGGGCGCGAGACGGCGTGACGTGTTGGTCTTCATGACTGCTTCCGGGTGCGGGGCGGCCACGTGCGGGCCGGAGAAGAGGAGCCGGGACCCTCCTCGGGAGGGGACCCGGCGCGTCGCTGGAGGCCGGGCGGTTGGTCAGCCGATGGCGATGCGCGGGTGGCTGGACGGCGTGACCCAGCTCATGATCCGGTCCATGGTCGGGCGCGGCACGGACACGCAGCCGGCGGTGGCGCCGTTGCCGTTGACGTGGAGGAAGATACCGGCGCCGCGGCCTGGGACGGCGGGCCATCGGTTGAAGTTGATGACGAGGGCTTTGGCGTACTGCGTGGGGTAGTTGATCAGGCGCTCGCTGGACGAGGTCGGCAATCAGACGAAGGAGATCAGCCCGCGCGGTGTCGAGACGACGACCGACGCGACCGACTACACGTCGGAGACGGTCTACGACGGATCCAGAGGGTTTACAACCTCACGGTCGATGGAGTCCACACCTACTTCGTGTACGTCGCCGGCCCTATGGCGCTGGTCCACAACGCCAACCCGCCGGTCCAGGGCGCCTGCGCCGTCACCGGTGGGCCCTACCGGGGTGGCCAGTACAAGGACCAGCATGCGAAGAAGGGCGTGATGCGTAACCACATGTCGGCGAGCCAGTCCATCAAGGATGCCTTCAAAATGCCGGAGGGGCAGGGTCTGACCATCCAAATGGACAAGTCCGATCATCACGCCACGGAAAGCTGGGGCAGCAGTTACGACGGACAGATGCACCGTTCCCACCAGTCGTATCTTCTCAAGCAAGGGCGCCTCACAGACGCTCTCCAGATGGACATCGACAACGTGAAGTCGATGTTCCCAGGCAAGTACGATGCCGCGATCGATGAGATGGTCACGAAGCTGCCCAACTTCATCGAAGCCGCAAACAAGGCCGGGTTCAACCGGCCGATCACCTAATCCCGGAGGCCACCTTGATCGACATGGAGATTCTGCCGTTGGAGGGCTTTCCCGAGGTGCGCTTCGGGATGTCCAGGCAGTCCGTCAGAGCGGCTCTGGGGGGAGCCGTCCATCTTTCGCCGCTCGTCATACGCTCCGGTTCTCTCGGACGCCTATCACGAGTTGGGGATGATCCTGGGATACGACGACAGGGACTCGCTGTGTTCAATCGAGGTGGCCGCCCCGGCGGAGCTGAGTCTGCGAGGCGTGGGACTGCTCGGCCGTTCCCACGCGGAGGTACTGGCGGAGCTCCGATCCGCCGGTGTCCCCGTGGAGCAGAAGGGCTCTGATTGGGTTGTCCCGGGGATGGGCATCGTACTCGGCAATCCGCATGCGGACACTCCGGGGGACTTCCGCAGCGTCCTCATCTCCTCACGCACCCGAGTGAGTTATGAATTCTCCTTCTTCGAAGGGGAAGGGCGAATCGCGCCGGGGAGCTTCGAAGTGGATTCTCACCGTGGCTTCGGAGTCGTTCGGCTGGGGTCCCCGAAGGAAGAAGTGCGTGAACTGCTCGGCGGCGGCATGGAGTCCGAACCCGAATTCGGTCCCGTCTCGCAGGACCATTTTCTGTCAGTGGGTGCGGCTGTCGGATACGACTCCGAGGACCGCGTGACACGCGTCGTCATGGCCCGGCCCGCACAAGTGGTGTACCGGGGCATGGAGCTGATCGGGCACCCCTACGCCGAAGTCATGGCGGCAGCGCGCAGACAAGGCGTCACCGTCGTGGCGCGTGAGGCCGAACTAGGCTTTCCGGAGGGCGGGTTCAGCGTGTGGACGGCGCTGCGATGAGCCACCGGGCAGCTTGCCCGAGGGGCATTTGTTGTTGAGTGCATGCTACGAAGCCCAGGCCAGATACCTGTCCTGGGGGATATGCCAGGGACTTTTCAGGGACTTTCAGCTCTGCCAGAGGGACTTTCCAGGGATGATCCGCCATACGAGGTGGACAGTCCGTGACAGGGCTGAAAGGCGAGAAACCCCTGATCAGAGGCTAAGTCCTCAGCACTCGATGATGTTCACCGCGAGCCCGCCGCGCGCCGTCTCCTTGTACTTGACGCTCATGTCGGCACCGGTCTCCTTCATGGTCTTGATGACCTTGTCGAGGGAGACCTTGTGCGTGCCGTCGCCGCGCAGTGCCATCTTGGCCGCGGTGACGGCCTTGACCGCCGCCATGCCGTTGCGCTCGATGCAGGGGATCTGGACGAGCCCGCCCACCGGGTCGCAGGTCAGGCCCAGGTTGTGCTCCATGCCGATCTCCGCGGCGTTCTCCACCTGCTCGGGCGAGCCGCCGAGCACCTCGGCGAGAGCGCCCGCCGCCATGGAGCACGCGGAGCCGACCTCGCCCTGGCAGCCGACCTCGGCGCCGGAGATCGAGGCGTTCTCCTTGAACAGCATGCCGATCGCCCCGGCCGAGAGCAGGAAGCGTACGACGCTGTCCTCCTTCTCGGCCTCGGTGCAGCCGCCTGCCGCGAAGTTCATGTAGTAGTGCAGAACGGCGGGGATGATGCCCGCGGCGCCGTTGGTGGGGGCGGTGACGACCCGGCCGCCCGCCGCGTTCTCCTCGTTGACCGCCATCGCGTAGAGGGTGATCCACTCCATGGAGTGGGCCTGCGGGTCGCCCTCGGCGCGCAGCTGACGGGCGGAGTTCGCCGCGCGGCGGCGGACCTTCAGGCCGCCGGGCAGGATGCCCTCGGTCGCCATGCCGCGCGCGACGCACGCCTGCATGACGCGCCAGATGTCCAGCAGACCGGAGCGGATCTCGGCCTCGGTGCGCCACGCCTTCTCGTTCTCCAGCATCAGTGAGGAGATGGACAGACCCGTCTCACGGGCCAGGCGCAGCAGCTCGTCACCGGTGCGGAAGGGGTGCTTGAGCGCGGTGTCGTCCGGGACGATCGGGTTCTCCCCGGCCACCGCGTCCTCGTCCACGACGAAGCCGCCGCCGACCGAGTAGTACGTCTTCTCCAGGAGCGGTGCGCCCTCGTGGTCGTACGCGAAGATCGTCATGCCGTTGGCGTGGTACGGCAGGGCCTTGCGGCGGTGCAGGACGAGCTGCTCGTCGGTGTCGAAGGCGATCTCGTGCATGCCGAGCAGATTGAGGCGCCCGGAGGAACGGATCTCCTCGACGCGTGCGTCGGCACCTTCGACGTCGACCGTGCGGGGCGACTCGCCCTCCAGGCCGAGCAGGACGGCCTTGGGAGTGCCGTGGCCGTGACCGGTGGCGCCGAGCGAACCGTACAGCTCGGCCCGTATCGAAGTGGTGTGGGCCAGCAGGCCCTCGTTCTTCAGACGGCGGGCGAACATACGGGCCGCGCGCATCGGGCCGACGGTGTGGGAGCTGGACGGGCCGATGCCGACCGAGAAGAGGTCGAAGACCGAGATGGCCACGGGAGGACTCCTAAGAGGGTTGGTAGACGCCGTTGTCTGCCGGGTGGTGCGGGACGGGCCGGCGGGCCCGCGGAGCGCGGGGCAGCGATGAGGGCACCGTGCTCACTGTTCAGTGTGCGCGGTGCCCCCACCGGACGTGCAAACTGCGGATGTCTTACTTGAGGCCGGGGTACAGCGGGAACTTGTCGGCCAGCGCGATGACGCGGGCCTTCAGGTCGTCCGCGTCGTAGGACGGCTTGAGGGCCGACGCGATGATCTCCGCGACCTCGGTGAAGTCCTCGGCCTGGAAACCGCGGGTGGCCAGGGCCGGCGTACCGATCCGCAGACCCGAGGTGACCATGGGCGGCCGGGGGTCGTTGGGGATGGCGTTCCGGTTGACCGTGATGCCCAGCTCATGGAGCCGGTCCTCGGCCTGCTGGCCGTCCAGCTCGGAGTCACGCAGGTCGACGAGGACCAGGTGCACGTCCGTGCCGCCGGAGAGGACCGAGACGCCGACCTCGGTGACGTCCGGCTGCACCAGACGCTCGGCGAGGATGCGGGCGCCGTCCAGGGTGCGCTGCTGGCGCTCCTTGAACTCCTCGCCCGCCGCGATCTTGAACGAGACGGCCTTGGCCGCGATCACGTGCTCCAGCGGGCCACCCTGCTGGCCGGGGAAGACCGCCGAGTTGATCTTCTTGGCGAGCTCCTGCGTCGACAGGATCACGCCACCGCGCGGACCACCGAGGGTCTTGTGCGTGGTGGTCGTGACGACGTGGGCGTGCGGCACCGGGTTGGGGTGCAGACCCGCCGCGACCAGGCCGGCGAAGTGCGCCATGTCGACCATCAGGTACGCGCCGACCTCGTCCGCGATGCGGCGGAAGGCGGCGAAGTCGAGCTGGCGCGGGTAGGCGGACCAGCCCGCGACGATCAGCTTCGGCTTGGACTCCTTGGCGAGGCGCTCGACCTCGGCCATGTCCACGACGCCGGTCTCGTCGACGTGGTACGGGACCACGTTGTAGAGCTTGCCGGAGAAGTTGATCTTCATGCCGTGGGTCAGGTGACCGCCGTGGGCCAGGCTCAGGCCCATGATCGTGTCGCCCGGCTTCAGCAGCGCGAACATCGCGGCGGCGTTGGCCTGCGCACCGGAGTGCGGCTGGACGTTCGCGGCCTCGGCGCCGAACAGCGCCTTGATGCGGTCGATCGCGATCTGCTCGACGACGTCGACGTGCTCGCAGCCACCGTAGTAGCGGCGGCCCGGGTAGCCCTCGGCGTACTTGTTGGTGAGGACGGAGCCCTGCGCCTCCATGACCGCGACCGGAGCGAAGTTCTCCGAGGCGATCATCTCGAGGGTGGACTGCTGGCGGTGGAGCTCGGCGTCGACAGCGGCGGCGACGTCCGGGTCCAGCTCGTGGAGGGAGGAGTTGAGAAGCGACATCAGGGGGTCCCTTGGGTCTCAGTTGCCGGAGAACTCGGTGTACTCGTCGGCGGAGAGCAGGTCCTCCGGCTCGTCCGTGACGCGTACCTTGAACAGCCAGCCGCCCTCGAAGGGAGCGGAATTCACCAGCGACGGGTCGTCCACGACGTCCTGGTTGGCCGCGGTGACCTCACCGGTGACCGGCGAGTACAGATCGCTGACCGACTTGGTCGACTCCAGCTCGCCGCAGGTCTCGCCCGCGGTCACCGTGTCACCGACCTCGGGGAGCTGGGCGTAGACGACGTCGCCGAGCGCGTTGGCGGCGAATTCGGTGATGCCGATCGTGGCCACACCGTCCTCGACGGCCGACAGCCACTCGTGCTCCTTGCTGTACCGCAGCTGCTGGGGGTTGCTCATGACCTGAATTCTCCTGTACGCGGGGGAGTGCTGATGAACGGTGGTCTTACGGTGTGAGACGCGACTGCGTCACGCCGGGAGTGCCGGAGCGCCGGGATGCCCTCGGAAACCGTCCCGGGTGCCTCTTACGGCGCAGTGGTTACTTCTGGCGCTTGTAGAACGGCAGGGCCACGACCTCGTACGGCTCGTGGGTGCCCCGGATGTCGACTCCGACGCCCGCGGTCCCGGGCGCGGCGTGCGCCGCGTCCACGTACGCCATCGCGACCGGCTTGCCCAGCGTGGGCGAAGGGGCGCCCGAGGTGACCTCGCCGACGACCTCGCCGCCGACGACCACGGGGAAGCCCGCGCGCGGAACCCGGCGGCCCTCGGCGACCAGGCCGACGAGCTTGCGCGGGGGAGCGGTCTCGGCGCGCTCGGCGGCGGCCCGCAGGGCCTCGCGCCCGACGAAGTCGCCCTCCTTCTCGAACTTCACGACCCGGCCGAGACCCGCGTCGAACGGGGTCAGCGCCGTGGTCAGCTCGTGCCCGTACAGCGGCATGCCCGCCTCCAGGCGCAGCGTGTCGCGGCAGGAGAGCCCGCAGGGGATGAGCCCGGCCGGGGCGCCGGCCTCGGTGAGGGCCTTCCACAGCCGCTCGGCGTGCTCGGGGGCGACGAACAGTTCGAAGCCGTCCTCCCCCGTGTATCCGGTACGCGCGATCAGCGCGGGGACACCGGCGACGGTGCCGGGCAGGCCCGCGTAGTATTTCAACCCGTCCAGGTCGGCGTCCGTGACGGACTTGAGGATGCCGGGGGACTCCGGGCCCTGTACGGCGATCAGCGCGTACGCGTCACGGTCGTCCCGCACGACGGCGTCGAAACCGGCGGCGCGCCCGGTGATCGCGTCGAGGACGGTCTGCGCGTTGCCCGCGTTCGCGACGACCAGGTATTCGGTCTTGCCCAGGCGGTAGACGATCAGGTCGTCCAGGATGCCGCCGTCCTCGCGGCAGATCATGGTGTAGCGGGCCCGGCCGAGGCCGACCGTGCCGATGTTGCCGACGAGCGCGTGGTCCAGCAGATCGACCGCCTGCGGGCCGGTGACCGTGATCTCGCCCATGTGCGACAGGTCGAAGAGACCGGCCCTGGTGCGTACGGCGTTGTGCTCGTCGCGCTCGCTGGCGTAGCGCAGCGGCATGTCCCAGCCCGCGAAGTCGGTCATGGTCGCGCCCAGCGAACGGTGCAGGGTGTCCAGCGCGGTGTGACGGGGGGCATTGCTCGGGGCAGTGCTCATGGATACGGCTCCAGGGCATGACGACAGAGGATGATCCCTCCCCATCTGTCATCGGAACCTGAGAGGTTCGCCGAGATGCCCTGAAGGGGTCGTCCCTGCAGAGGTCGGCTTGCACCTTGGGTGGAGCCGCGGAACGGCTCGCTTTTCAGATCTGCCTCATCCACGCGGTACGGGGCCTGAGAGATTCAAGGGAGGAACTTGCTCCTTCGGCGCCCGGCACACACAGTGTCCGGAACTCTCCCGCGCGGATTCAAACGGCCGGTATGCAGTTGGCGGGGTCATCATCGCACGGTATGCGGGAGAGTGGGGCGTCCGGTCCCGACGGATGCTGGACGGTCGGCCGGTTGTGCCGCATTACCTTTTCTTTACACTTCTTGGGCAGATATGGGTCACCGGACAGGGGGAGGCGACGACGTTGCAGCGTTACGCGACGACCGCGGGGGCCGCGCACGGCGCGGTGTCACCGCAGAAGGCGGTGCCCGTCCGTGAAACATTCGGTACGCACGCGCCCGTCGTGCGCGATCTGCGCAGCCGGGGCGGGCGGAGCCCTCGCAGCCTGGACTTCGCCGCGGGCGACGTGGTGGTCGTCTCCGGGCTGCCCGGCAGCGGCAAGTCGACCCTGATCCGCCGCACCGTGACGGACCGGGCCATCGACTCGCAGGACACCCGGGACCGCTGGGCCCGCGCCCTGCCCCGTTTACTTCCCTACGCCCTCTACCGCCCCCTCGTCCGGGCCGCCCACTACACCGGGCTCTGGCAGGCACTGCGATCCGGTGAGTCCGTGGTCGTCCACGACTGCGGCACGCAGACCTGGGTACGGCGCTGGCTGGCCCGGGACGCCCGGCGCCGGGGCCGCATCCTGCACCTCGTCCTGCTCGACGTCACGCCCGAGGTGGCGCGGGAGGGCCAGCGCGAGCGTGGACGCGGCGTCTCCGGTTACGCCTTCGCCCGCCACCGCCGCTCGGTCGGCCGGCTGATGCGCGACACGGAGACCGGCCTGCTCCCGGCGGGATGCGCCTCGGCGGTCCTGCTGGACCGCGGGGCCGCCGACGCCCTCGACCGGGTCACGTTCGAGAGCCGGCAGACGTGAGTGGCCACGGCGCCTGCCCCGTTCGGCCGCTCGTCTACGATCGCTGCCGCAAGGCATGACCAGAGGGGAAGCAGGGGACCAGTGGAGAATCCGGCGCCGTTCGGGGCGCAGCCGCACCATGGCTGGCCGGCCAACGAGCTCGAAGAAGTGCTGACCGCTTCCCTCGGCGTCCCGGAAGCGGGCGGCCGGCTGCTCGAAGTGCTCGGCCGCAGTCAGATATGGGTGCCGCTGCCCAGCGGCGGCAGCCCCGCGAGCGCGGACCTCGACCTTCCGATGATGGACATCGACGGCGCCGCGTACGTCCCCGTCTACAGCTCCGAGGCGCAGTTCCTGCTGTGTGTCGGCACGCACCTCTCCTTCGCCGTGGCGCCCGCCCGCGAGTTCGCCCGCGGGCTCCCCCCGCAGGTCGGCGTCGCGGTGAATCCGGGTGGCGCCGTCGGACTGCCCCTGCCGCCGGCCGCCGTCGCCGAACTGTGCCGGGCGGGCCGCACCCCGCTGGACGGTCCCGCCGGAGGCGGCCGGGTCACGCTCTACGAGCCGGACTGGCAGCAGGACCCCGTGGACTTCCTCGCCGCGGTGTCCGGCGAGTTCGAGGCGAGCGGCGTGGTGAGCACCGCCCGCCGGGCGCTGGCCACCATCGAGGGCGGCGATCCCGTCCTCTTCGTCGGCGTCGAGTTCGCCACCTGGGACGGCGCCGGGCAGCGGGCCCCGATGGACGCCCTGGGCCGCGCGCTCGGCCGGGTCCAGCCGCCCTGGCCGGTCAATCTCGTCCTGCTCGACGTGGCACAGGACCCGGTCGGGGACTGGATGCTGGCGAAGGTGCGTCCCTTCTACCGGCGCGAAGGACACTGATTTAGCGGCGCGCGGGACACCGGCCGCCGTCAAGCCGGTGTCAGAAGCGAGGCATAAGCTGGTTTGATGGCACGGCGGGGTCGCACCCGTATGCCCGGAAGTGGCGGGGCGACACAGCGGATCGATGAGGGGCGGGACCCAGAGTGAGCGTGTCAGGCACCGCGGCGGCCGGGCAGATCGAGCACATGCTGGGCCAGGTGACGCCCGGGCGTTACGACGCGTACGAAGCTCTTCTCCAGGCCCTCACCGACGGCCGGGTCTGGATGCTGCTCTGGCACGGCACCGCCGGCGCCCCTGACGCCCAGTACGGGAACATGCAGGTCGAAGGGCTGGGCTACGCCCCCTGTGTGACCTCCGCCCAGGAGCTCTCGGCCAGCGGCTGGAACCGCGCCCACGAGCTGGTCACCGGACGTGACATCGCCCGCGCGCTCTTCCCCGACCGCTGGGGGATCTGGCTCAACCCGCACGCCCCGGGCGGCGGCGTCGGCATCCCCTGGCTCGACCTGCGCCGGATCGCCACCGGGCTCGACCGCATGCCCGCCGGGCCGCTGCGGCTCTCCGAGCCCGCCATCGAGATCCCGCAGTTCTACGCCATGCTCACGCAGAACGCCCACCGCACCCCGGCCGTCCGCTCCCTGCGCCGCGCCTGGGTGCAGCCCGCGCTCGGTGTCCCGTACCTCGCGATCGGCCTCGACCTCTACGACACGGGGCGGCCGTCTGTCGACGCCGTGCGCGTGATGATGCAGCAGTCGATCGGCACGGTTCCCGACGGCCTGCCCGTCTCCACCGTCTCCATGTCCGACGAGTACGACCCCGTCGCGATGTGGCTGCGCGCCAACTCCCGGCCCTTCTACGACCGCGAGGCGCACGCCCCGGCGGGCGGTTCGCCCGCCGCACCCGGCTACGGCTACCCGCCCTCCGCACTCCGCTGAACCCGCCCCGATTTCGCTCGGGTTGGATGCGGTGAGCACGATGTGGGCTGTCTGTCGGGTTTGTTGAGTGTCCGGGTCTCAGGTAGGTATCACCGCTATCCGGACTGTTCTCCGCGCAGCCTCGCGAATGTAGTGTTCGGGCGATCGCTAGCTCTTCACATACTGCTGACCCGGGTGGGCCCACATGCGAATACAAACGTCCCGAGCTGTTCGGGCGATCACCGCAGCCGTAGCTGTCGGTCTGATCGCGACGGCTTGCTCCAGTGAGCGGACCGACGAAGCCAAGGGCGGGGAGAAGGACACCTTCGTCTTCGCCGGTGCGGGGGACCCGGGTTCCCTGGACCCCGCGCTCGCGAGCGACGGTGAGACCTTCCGGGTCACCCGACAGGCTTTCGAGGCACTGCTCGAGCACGAGTCGGGCGGCAGCGAGCTCGTCGGCGGACTGGCCGAGACGTGGGAGAGCAACCCCGCCGGCACGGTGTGGACGTTCAACCTCCGTAAGAACGTGAAGTTCCACGACGGTGAGACGTTCGACGCCGCCGCGGTCTGCGCGAACTACGACCACTGGTTCAACTGGAAGGGCACCTACCAGTCCAGCGCGGTCTCGTACTACTGGCAGTCCATCATGGGCGGCTTCGCGAAGAACGAGGACGCCGAGGCGCCGAAGGCGAACTACAAGTCCTGCACAGCGAAGGACGCCGGCACCGCCGTCATCGAGGTCAACGAGGCCTCGGCCAACCTGCCCGGCGGCTTCTCCCTGCAGGCCCTGGCGATCCACTCGCCGAAGGCCATCAAGGAGTACGAGAAGCAGGACGCGACCGCCAAGGGCGACGCCATCACGTACCCCAAGTACAGCCAGGAGGCCGGCACGGTCGCCGGCACCGGCCCGTACAAGATCACCAAGTGGAACAAGGGCAACAAGGAAGTCAGCCTCGCGCGCTTCGACGACTACTGGGGCGCCAAGGCCAAGGTGAAGAACCTGGTCTTCCGCACCATCTCGACTGAGGAGACGCGCCGCCAGGCGCTGCAGGCCGGTGACATCGACGGTTACGACCTGGTCGCGCCGGCGGACATCAAGACGCTGGAGGGCGAAGGCTACGAGGTCCCGACCCGTGACGTCTTCAACCTCTTCTACGTGGGCATGACCCAGTCGAAGAACAAGGCGCTGCAGAAGCCCGAGGTCCGCCAGGCCATCGCGCACGCCATCGACCGCGAGAACATCGTCAAGACCCAGCTGCCCGAGGGCGGCAAGGTCGCCACGCAGTTCATGCCCGACACGGTCGCCGGGTTCTCGGACAAGGTGAAGGAGTACCCCTTCGACACGAACAAGTCGAAGCAGCTCCTCAAGGACGCCGGCGAGAGCAAGCTCTCGCTCGAGTTCTGCTACCCGACCGAGGTCACCCGCCCGTACATGCCTGCCCCGCAGGACATGTTCGAGCTGATGAAGGCGGACCTGGAGAAGGCCGGCATCACGGTCGTCCCGAAGGCCATGAAGTGGGCCCCGGACTACCTGGACGCCACTGAGGCCGGCTCCTGCGCCCTGCACATGCTCGGCTGGACCGGTGACTTCAACGACGGCTTCAACTTCATCGGTACCTGGTTCGCCGGCAAAGACAAGCAGTGGGGCTTCGACGAGGCCAAGGTCTTCGACTCGGTGAACGCCGCGTCCAAGGTGACCGACCCGGCCGGCCGCGTCGAGGCGTACAAGACGGCCAACGAGGCGATCATGGAGTACCTGCCGGGTCTCCCGATCTCGTCCTCGCCGCCCGCCATCGCGTTCGCCAAGAACGTCAACCCGCCGAAGGTCTCCCCGCTGACGCAGGAGAACTTCGCCGAGGTCTCCTTCAAGTAACCGCACATCAGTGGGTTCGCCCGGCCACAGCTTCCCGGTGGCCGGGCGAACCCACTTTTCGACACGTAAGAAAGGGGCACGCGGGGTGCTGCGACTCGTCGTACGAAGACTGCTACAGCTCATACCCACCCTGCTCGGCCTGTCGGTTCTGCTCTTCCTGTGGCTGAACCGGCTGCCCGGCGGACCCGCCTCAGCGATCCTGGGCGAGCGGGCGACCGAAGCCGAAGTGGCGCGCATCAACCGGGCGCTGGGGCTCGACGAACCTATTCACGTCCAGTACTGGCGCTTCCTCAAGCGCATCTTCGAACTGGACCTCGGCACCTCCACCCAGACCGGACAGCCGGTGTGGGACGAGTTCGTCCTGCGCTTCCCGGCCACCGTGGAGCTCAGCGTCGCGGCCATCCTCCTCGCCGTGGTGATCGGGATCCCGCTCGGCTATCTGGCGGCCAAGCACCGAGGTGGCTGGCTCGACGTCGCCTCGGTCTCCGGATCGCTGATCGGCATCTGCATCCCGGTGTTCTTCCTCGCCCTGCTGCTGCGGTCGATCTTCTCCGTCGAGCTGGGTCTCTTCCCCAGCTCCGGCCGGCTCTCCACCGGACTCAACGCCACCGACGTCACCGGGTTCGCCACTCTGGACGGTCTGCTGACCGGTGAGCTCGACGCCACCTGGGACGCGATCATGCACCTGGTGCTGCCCGCTCTCGCGCTCTCGTCGATCCCGCTCGCCGTGATCGTGCGGATGACCCGGGCCAGCGTCCTGGAGGTGCTCGGCGAGGACTACATCCGTACCGCCGAGTCCAAGGGCCTCGACAAGCGGATCGTGCGCGGCCGTCACGTGCTGCGCAACGCGCTGCTGCCGGTGGTCACCGCGGTCGGCCTGCTGACCGGAAGCCTGCTGTCCGGCGCGGTGCTCACCGAGTCCGTGTTCGACTTCGGCGGCATCGGCTCGTTCATCCGCACGGCTATCGATGGCCGTGACTACCCGGTCCTCGTCGGGTTCATCCTCTTCATCGCGACGGTGTACGTCCTCATCAACCTGCTGGTCGACCTCGCGTACAGCATCATCGACCCGAGAGTGCGGGTGCACTGACGTGACGACCTTGACCAATAAGGCCGACAAGATCGACCGGTTGGCCGAGCTGACCCAGCAGACCGATGCGACCGCGGGTGCGAGCCTGTGGCGCGAGGCGCTGCGACGCCTGCGAAGCAGCAAGATGGCCATCATCGGCGCGGTCGTCATCGGCGCGTTCGTGATCATGGCGATCGTCGGACCGTGGGTCGCTCCCTACAGTCCCACAGCGCAGACCTGGCGGGGCGAAGTCTTCGCCAACCAGGGCAAGTTCGTCGGCATGCGCGGCGAGAACTGGTTCGGCCTCGACCACCTGGGCCGTGACCTCTTCTCCCGCATGCTCGTCGGCGCGCGCCAGACCCTCCTCGTCGGTGTGGTCTCGATGCTCATCGGCCTGGTCATCGGTGCGGCCGTCGGTGTGCTGTCCGGTGCGGCCGCGACGCTCGGCGGCAGGACGGGCCAGCGGATCGACACCGTGATCATGCGCTTCACCGACCTGATGCTGTCGCTGCCTTCGCTACTCCTGGCCGTCTCCATCGCCGCGGTGATGGGCCAGTCCCTGACCACGGTGATGATCGCCGTCGGCGTCGTCCAGATCCCCGTCTTCGCACGCCTGCTCCGCGGTTCGATGCTCGCCCAGGGCGGCGCGGACTACGTACTGGCGGCCAAGGCGCTCGGCATCCGGAAGAAGCGGATCGTTCTCACACAGATCCTGCCGAACTCGCTGAGCCCGGTGATCGTCCAGGCGACGCTCAGCCTCGCCACCGCGATCATCGAGGCCGCGGCGCTGTCCTACCTCGGTCTCGGCAACCCAGACCCGGCCATCCCGGAATGGGGAGTCATGCTCTCCCAGGCGCAACGGTTCTTCGACAACGAACCCATGATGGCCGCCTATCCGGCCGTCGGGATCATCATCACCGCACTGGGCTTCACCCTGCTCGGCGAGGCCATGCGCGAAGCCCTCGACCCGAAGCTGCGAGGCTGATCTCCCATGGCACTGCTCAATGTCGAAGACCTCAGCGTCACGTTCGGCGGACGCGGCCGCAAGGACTCCGTCGCGGTCGACGGTGTCTCCTTCACCGTGGACCAGGGCCAGGTCGTCGGCCTGGTGGGCGAGTCGGGCTGCGGCAAGTCCGTGACCTCCCTCGCGCTGATGGGCCTGCTGCCCGACAAGGGTGTGAAGGTCGGCGGACGCGTGGAGTTCGACGGGGAGAACCTGTTGACCATGAGCCCGCGCAAGCTGCGCGGGATGCGCGGCAGCCAGCTGGCGATGATCTTCCAGGACCCGCTGTCCTCGCTGAACCCGGTGATCCCCATCGGTATCCAGGTGACCGAGATCCTCCAGCGCCATCGCGGGCTGAAGGGGGAGGCCGCCCGCAAGGAGGCCGCCGGTCTCCTGGACCGGGTCGGCATCCCCGACCCGCGCCGGCGGCTGAAGGAATACCCGCACCAGCTGTCCGGCGGTATGCGCCAGCGCGCGCTCATCGCCATGGCGGTGGCCTGTGCACCGCGGCTGCTCATCGCCGACGAGCCGACCACCGCGCTCGATGTGACCATCCAGGCGCAGATCCTGGAACTCCTCAAGGAACTCGTCGACCAGTCGGGCACCGCCCTGCTGATGATCACGCACGACCTCGGTGTCGTCGCCGGAATCTGCGACGAGGTCAATGTCCTGTACGCGGGCCGGGCGGTGGAGTCCGCGAACCGGCGGGAACTGTTCGCCGCGCCCACGCACCCGTACGCCCACGGGCTGCTCGGTTCCATCCCGCGTCTGGACGCGCCGCGCGGCGAGCCGCTCCGCCCCATCCGGGGATCGATCAACGACAAGATCGCCTGGGCCGACGGCTGCGCCTTCGCACCCCGCTGCGATCACTACACGATGGAGTGCCTGACCGGCACTCCTGAACTGACCGAACCACGCACGGCCGGACACCAGGTGCGCTGCGTCAACCCGGTCCTGCCCAAGGCGGAGGTATCGGCATGAGCCTGCTCGAACTCGACGATGTCAAGGTTCATTTCCCCGTCAAGAAGGGCCTCGTGTTCGACCGTACGGTCGGACACGTCTACGCCGTCGACGGCATCTCGCTGAGCGTCGAGGCCGGACAGACGTACGGCCTGGTGGGCGAGTCGGGCTGCGGCAAGACGACGCTGGGCCGGGCGGTGCTGCGGCTGGTCGACATCACCGCCGGCGGGGTCGTCTTCGACGGCACCGACCTGGCCAAGCTGCCGGACGAGGAGATGCGGCGCTACCGCCGCAGGCTCCAGATGGTCTTCCAGGACCCGCTCGGCAGTCTCAACCCGCGCCAGAACATCGAGTCGATCCTCTCCGAGGGCATGGCGGCCCACGGGATCGGCACCGACCGTGCGGACCGCCGGGAGAAGATCAAGGCGATCCTCGCCAAGGTCGGCCTGCCCACCAACTCGCTGTCCCGCTATCCCCATGAGTTCTCCGGCGGACAGCGTCAGCGCATCGGTATCGCCCGGGCCCTCGTGCTCGAACCGGACGTGATCATCTGCGACGAGCCGGTCTCGGCGCTCGACGTGTCGATCCAGGCGCAGGTCATCAACCTCCTGGAGGAACTGCAGGAGTCACTGGGGCTGACGTACCTCGTCATCGCCCATGACCTCGCCGTGGTCCGCCACATCTCGGACGTCATCGGGGTCATGTACCTGGGCTCACTGGTGGAGGAGGCGCCGAGCGACGCGCTGTACGCCGAGCCGAAGCACCCGTACACCAAGGCGCTCATGTCCGCGGTGCCGGTGCCCGACCCGGAGGTCGAGGACCGCCGGGAGCGGATCCTGCTCCAGGGCGACCTGCCCTCGCCCGCCAATCCGCCGGCCGGCTGCCGCTTCCACACGCGGTGCCCCTGGGCGCAGGACACGCTGTGCGCCACGGAGCGCCCGGTGCTGACGGATGTCGGCGGCGGGCACAAGGTGGCCTGCCACTTCGCGGCCGAGATCGAAGCCGGCACGGTCGGGCTGAACCGGCCGATCGGCATCGAGGCGGTCGTGGGCGAGGGCACTCCTCCGCTCGTCGAGGCGGCGGAACCCGCCGACGAACCGGCCGGGGAGTCCGGGGCGGTGCCCGCGCCGCGCGAGGCCGCGGAGAAGGCCGACACCGTCTGAGCACTCCGGGCGGCGTCGGAGCCGCCGGACCCTGTAGAACTGTCCGGTGCTCCTCGAACTGTTCACGCCCTCCGTCCAGCATGCGCTCGACATCGCCGGGATTTTCGTCTTCGCGATCTCGGGCGCACTGCTCGCCGTACGCAAGAACTTCGATGTCTTCGGCATCGCGGTACTCGCCGAGGTGACAGCGCTGGGCGGAGGGCTGTTCCGTGACGTGATCATCGGCGCGATCCCGCCCGCCGCCTTCACGGATCTGGGCTACTTCACCACCCCGCTGCTCGCCGCGGGACTGGTCTTCTTCCTGCACCCCCACGTCGAGCGCATCCAGGTGGGCGTCAACGTCTTCGACGCCGCGGGTCTCGGGCTCTTCTGCGTCACGGGGACGGTGAAGGCGTACGAGTACGGCCTCGGTCTGACCGCGTCGGCGGCCCTCGGGCTGACCACCGCGGTCGGCGGCGGTGTCCTGCGCGACGTACTGGCCAACGAGGTGCCCTCACTGCTGCGCTGGGACCGCGACCTCTACGCGGTGCCCGCGATCGTGGGGGCCGCGATGGTCGCGCTGTGCATCCGCTTCGACACACTGAGCGCCTTCACCAGCGGTGCGGCGGTGATCACCGCGTTCACGCTGAGGCTGCTCGCGATGCGCTTCCACTGGCGTGCGCCGCGCGCGTACAACCGCCGTTCGGCCAGGGCCGAGGAAGGCTAGGCCGCGCAGGGCCGGGGGCGAGGGGGGTCGGGGCTCCGTCCCGCGACCCCGCGATGCGAAAAAGCTACCGCTCAGTAATACAATCGGTGTACCGTGCATTCCATGGCACAGGCAGCGCAGATGGCGCAGACGGCGCAGGCAACCATCGGGGACAGCGAGTTCGACCGGGACACCGCTGTCACGCTCCGTGAGGAGGGAGTCTACGACGCGGAACTCTCCGCGGGCTGGACGATCATCCACGCCGTCAACGGCGGCTATCTGCTGGCCATGCTCGGCCGGGCCCTTGGACAGTCGCTCCCGCACTCCGACCCGTTCTCGGTCTCGGCGCACTACCTCACCGCCTCCGTACCCGGCCCCGCGGTGATCCGTACGCAGGTAGTCCGCACCGGCCGCACGCTCTCCACCGGCCAGGCCTCCCTCTTCCAGTACGCGGAGGACGGCACCGAGACCGAGCGCATCCGGGTCCTCGCCACTTACGGAGACCTGGAGGCACTCACCGACGACATCCGCACCTCGGCCCAGCCGCCCGCGATCCCGCCGCTTGAGCAGTGCCTCGGCGCGGGCGACGGGCCGGCCCCGATCCCCGGCAGCTCCGCCATCACCGGGCGCCTCTCCGTCAAGCTCGACCCCGCGACCGTCGGCTGGGCCATCGGCGCCCCGTCCGGCAAGGGCGAGATGCGCGGCTGGTTCGGTCTGGCGGACGGGCGCGACGCGGACCCGCTCTCCCTGCTGCTCACGGTGGACGCCATGCCCCCGACCTCGTTCGAACTGGGCCTCAAGGGCTGGACGCCCACCATCGAGCTGACGACCCACATCCGCTGCCGCCCCGCCCCCGGCCCCCTGCGCGTCTCCATCACCACCCGTAACCTCGCGGGCGGGTTCCTGGAGGAGGACGCGGACGTCTGGGACAGCGCCGACCGGCTGGTCGCCCAGTCCCGTCAACTGGCCAGGGCTCCGCGCGGCTAGGGCCACGTCATACTGATGCGCGACAGCACAGGGGGCGTGCGGCGCATGGAGTACGGGGTGAGCGGGGTGGACGTGCCGGAGCGTATCGGTGTGTACGCGGTGGAACGGGAGCTGGGCGCCGGGGGGATGGGCACCGTCTATCTGGCGCGCTCGCGCGGCGGGCGCTCGGTTGCCGTGAAGGTGGCGCGTCCGGAACTCGCGGCCGACCCGCACTTCCGCGCGCGGTTCGGCGCCGAGGTCGCGGCCGCCCGCAGGGTGGGCGGCTTCCACACGGCGCAGGTCGTGGACGCGGACCCGGAGGCGCCGGCGCCCTGGCTGGCCACGGCGTACATCCCCGGCCCCACCCTGGCCGCCCTGCTCGGGGCGGAGGGCCCGATGGGCGAGGAGCGGCTGCGGCAGCTGGGAGCGGCCCTCGCCGAGGCGCTGGCGGCGATTCACGGCTGCGGTCTGGTGCACCGCGACCTCAAGCCCAGCAACATCATCATGGCCCCCGACGGCCCGAGGGTTCTCGACTTCGGCATCGCGCGCGCCATGGAGTCCAGCCGCCTGACCTCCACCGGGGTGGCGTTCGGGACCCCCGGATTCCTGGCGCCCGAGCAGGCGCAGGGCGAGGAAGTCGGCGGTGCGGCCGATGTGTTCGCCCTCGGGGCCGTGCTGGTCGCGGCGGCGGGCGGCAGCGCTTTCGGCGGGGGCACGCCGATGGGCCTGATGTACCGTGCGGTGCACGAGCCGGCGGACCTGTCCGCGGTGCCCGCGGGCCTGTGGCCGGTGCTCGCGTCCTGCCTGGCCAAGGACCCCGCCCAAAGGCCCACGCCCGAGCGCCTGTTGGACCTGCTGGCGCCGGACCCGACGGCCTACTCGCCCACGGTGTACGCACCCGCGGTGGCCGTGCCCCGGCAGCCCGCCGAGCCGGTCCCCGTCCACCAGGCACCTACCGAGACCGCGCCCGCCCGTCCCGGGCCGGAACAGGCCGGCGGTGGCCCCGTCTTCACGGCGGCGGACGTGAGGAGTGCCGTCCTGATCGACGCCGGGGGAGTGCTCCTCGAATCCGATACGCGGAGCCTCCACTTCGGCTGGGACCGGATCAGCGCCGTCGACCACACGGCCGAGCCCCGCAAACACCTCATGGTGACCGTTCGGCTGCACGACGGCACGGCCCATCAGCAACTGGTCCACGCCCGCAGGACCAGCCGCCTCAAGGAGTGGCTCGAGGACCTTCCGCTGATCCTCGACTGCTTCAGGTAGGCCCTCCGCACGTCCCGGCCACGCGGCTCCGTCGCGCCTGCTCAGCCCGCCAGCCGGGCCATCCACGCCTCGACGTCGTCCGCCGACCGGGGCAGGGCGGCCGACAGGTTCTCGTGCCCGTCCTCGGTGACGAGCAGATCGTCCTCGATGCGGACGCCGATACCGCGCCACTCCTCGGGCACCGTGAGATCGTCAGGCTGGAAGTACAGGCCGGGCTCGACGGTGAGGACCATGCCCGGCTCCAGCACGCCGTCGACGTACCCCTCGTTCCTGGCCTGCGCGCAGTCGTGGACGTCCAGGCCGAGCATGTGGCCGGTGCCCGCCATGGTGAAGCGCCGCTGGAGGCCGAGGTCGTACGCGCGGTCGGCCGGACCCTCGATGAAGCCCCACTCGACCAGCCGGACCGCCAGGTGGCGCTGCGCCGCCTCATGGAAGTCGCGGTACGCGGCGCCCGGCTTGACGGCGGCCATCCCGGCCTCCTGGGCCTCGTACACCGCGTCGTAGACCGTGCGCTGGAGGGGAGTGAAGGTCCCGTCGATCGGCAGTGTGCGCGTGACGTCGGCGGTGTAGAGGGTGTGGGTCTCCACGCCGGCGTCGAGCAGGAGCAGGTCGCCGGGGCGCACCGGACCGTCGTTGTCCGTCCAGTGCATGATCGTGGCGTGCTCGCCCGCGGCGCAGATCGAGCCGTAGCCGACGGAGTTGCCCTCGAGCCGGGCGCGGCGGAAGAACGTGCCCTCGATCCATCGCTCGGACGACGCGACGGCCCTGGAGAGCTCACCGATCACATCGGTGAATCCGCGCACGGTGGAGTCGACGGCCTTACGGAGTTCGGCGGTCTCCCAGGCGTCCTTGACGAGGCGGAGATCGCTGAGCGCCCCTTCCAGTTCGGCGTCCCGCTCCTCCTCGGTCGTGACGGCCGCCTCCAGGGACGGGTCGAGGCCGCGGACGATCCGGGTCGGCGCGCCGGAAGCCGCCGCGAGGTCCTCGGCCGCCGTGCGGACGTCGCGGCAGGGCAGGCCGAGTACGCGCTCCGCCTCGGCGAGGGAGCGGCGCCGGCCCATCCACAGCTCGGCCGTGGCGCCGGTCCAGAACTCGTCGTCGGTCCTGCTGTCCCGGGGCAGCTGGTAGCAGTAGGCGTCGTGGCCGCCTTCCGCACGCGGTACGAGGACGAGGGCGCCGTCGCGGGCCCGGTCTCCGGACATGTGCACGTAGCCCGAGTAGGGGCGGAACGCATAGGTGTCGTCGTTCGAGCGGACCTTGAGGTTCCCGGAGGGGATCACGAGGCGTTCGCCGGGGAAGAGCGCGGAGAGCGCGGCGCGGCGGAGGGCCGCGTACGGAGCCTGCTCGTCGAGCCGCAGGTCGTGCTGCTCGGTGTCCGCCCAGCCCGTCCGCATCAGCGCGGAGAGTTCCTCGGAGATCCCTGAGTACAGACCGTTCTTTCGGTGCTTCGCCACGTCGTACACCTTCTTCTGGAGGGTCGCCGGTCGTCGGCGGTTCCTGGACGGTAAGGCGCCCCGGGTACATGTGGTGCCCAGGCGTGCCACTGGCACGGATCGGCCACCGTCTCCGTGGGCGGCGTCGATAATGCGGCGTATGACGAACGAGAAACTCGGTGACGCCCTCCGGCTGCTGGGAGTCGGCCAGGCGGCGGGCCGGGTCTATCTGGCGCTGCTGGAGCTGGCCCCGGCTCCGCTGCGTGCCATCGGGGCCGCGGCGGGTGTGGGCGGCGCGGAGTTCACCGCGGCGTACGGCGCCCTGGTCGACGCGGGCCTGGCCAGTGCCGCCGAGGCGGGTGAGGACGTGGTGGCCCCTGTTCCGCCGACCGCCGGCCTGGCGGTCCTCGCCCGGCACCGGGCGGCCGAGGTCGAGGAGTCGCGCCTCACCGTCGGGGGCGCGTTCGAGTCGTTCCGCCGCCAGAGGCTCGCCGCGTACAGCGACCACCTCGTCGAGGTCGTCACCGGCGATGCCATCGGCCCCAGGGTCAGTCACGCCTGGGCGAGCGCCCGTGAGCAGATCCGGCAGCTGGAGTCACCGCCGTACTTCCCGCTGCCCAGGGCGACGGACGACGCGCTGGCCACGCTCGCCCGCGGGGTGACGCAGCGTGTCGTGTACTCCCGGGAGTCGCTGGAGCATCCGGGCCGCCTGAAGGACGTCATCGAACCGTGCGTCAAGGCCGGCGAACAGGCCAGGGTGCTGCCGTCGGTACCGGTCAAGCTCGTGATCATCGACGAGGCGTACGCGCTCGTGTCGCTGTCGATCCAGGAGGCCGACGTGCACAGCACCATGCTGGTCGTGCAGCCGTGCGGGCTGCTGTCCGCGCTCATGGCCCTGTTCGAGCAGTCCTGGCAGAACGCCCTGCCGTTCCACGGCCGCACCACCGCCCCGGGCGGACTGCCGCCCGCCGACCGCCGCCTCCTGTGGCTCCTCGCGGGCGGCGCGAGCGACGAGGTCATCGCCCGCGAGCTGGGAGTCAGCCGGCGCACACTGTTCCGCCGGCTGCAGGTCCTCATGGCCCGGCTGGGTGCGGCGAACCGCTTTCAGCTGGCCTTGCAGGCGCAGCGCAGCGGCTGGCTGTGATGTGAAGCGAGGCCTCCGGCTCATCGTGACCGCAGGAATCCCGTGAGCGCAGCGGTCAGCTCCGCCGGGGCGTCCTCCTGGACGCCGGTGTCCGGCCCCGCCGATCAGCCGCAGCTCCGCGCCCGGGATCAGCCCGGCCGGCTCGTGCCCCCGGGCGGCCGGGATCCAGGTGTCCTCGGCGCCCCAGCAGATCAGTACCGGCAGACCGAGTTCGCCGTACCTCCCCTGGATCTCGTCGGTGAACCGCTGGTCGTTCTGGGTGATCTGCCGGTAGAAGGCCGGCTGTCCGTCCTGCGTGCGCCACGGCGCGACGAGCCGGCCGAGTACGTCCGGGTGCAGTCCGGCGTGACTCGCCGAGGCGACCTACTTCATCACCAGCGCCCGGTGGAGCCCGGCGGGCAACTGCTCGAAGACCTCCGGACACGGCTGCCCAGCAGCCGGTACGTGGGCGAGCCCCACGGCGCCAGTGCCACCGGGTCCACGAACGCGAGGCGGCGGTAGCGGGCCCCGTGCGGCAGGTGGGCGCGCAGGGCGACGCAGCCGCCGAAGTCGTGGGCGGCCACGGCCGGTCCGCTCACTCCCCAGTGGTGGAGGAGTTCGGTGAGGACGACGGCCTGGGCGCGGAGCGAGACGTCCTGGTCCGTGTGCAGGGCGGAGGCGCCGTAGCCGGGCAGGTCCCAGACGTACACCCGGTGGGCCTGCGCCGGCGCGCGGGCGATGCCACGCCACACGTACGAGGAGAACGGCGTGCCGTGCACGAGGACGACAGGCGGCGCCTCCTCGGGGCCGAGCACCGCCCAGCGCACCTCGCCCGACGTGCTGGTCCGTACGCGGCCGCGGTGTGCGCGGACGGCCTGCGGTGACGCGCCCTGCACGCGCCGGCCCCGGGCTCGTAGAATCGAGCCCACCATGGCCTACCTCGACCACGCCGCGACCACGCCGATGCTTCCGGAAGCGATCGCTGCGATGACCGCCCAGCTCGCCGCCACCGGCAACGCGTCCTCCCTGCACGCCGCGGGACGCCGGGCCCGCCGTACCGTCGAGGAGTCGAGAGAAGCCCTCGCCGACGCACTCGGCGCACGGCCGAGCGAGGTGGTCTTCACCTCCGGCGGCACCGAGGCGGACAACCTCGCGGTGAAGGGCCTCTACTGGGCCCGCCGCGACGCGGACCCCCGCCGCACCCGGATCCTCGCCAGCCCCGTCGAACACCACGCCGTGCTCGACGCCGTCCACTGGCTCGCCGAACACGAGGGCGCCACCGTCGACTACCTCCCTGTCGACGGTTACGGCCGAGTCCATCCGGAAGCGCTGCGCGAGGCGGTCCTCCGCGACCCCGACGACATCGCGCTGATCACCGTGATGTGGGCCAACAACGAGATCGGCACCGTCATGCCGGTACATGAACTGGCTGCTGTGGCATGCGAGTTCGATGTACCCATGCATGCCGACGCGGTGCAGGCGTTCGGTCAGCTGGAGGTCGACTTCGCCCGCTCCGGACTGGCGGCGATGACCGTCAGCGCCCACAAGATCGGCGGTCCCTTCGGTATCGGGGCGCTTCTTCTGGGCCGCGAGTACACCCCCGTACCCGTCCTGCACGGCGGCGGGCAGGAGCGTCATGTGCGCTCCGGCACCCTGGACGTACCGGCCGTCGCCTCCTTCGCCGTCGCCGGACGGCTGGCCGCCGACGGGCGCGAGGACTTCGCCCGGCGGGTCGGCTCGCTCCGCGACGAACTGGTCGCGGCGGTGCTGTCGTCCGTACCGGACGCCGTCCTCGGCGGCGACCCCGCCCCGGGCGGCCGGCTCCCGGCCAACGCCCACTTCACCTTCCCGGGCTGCGAGGGCGACTCGCTGCTGCTGCTCCTGGACGCCCAGGGCATCGAATGCTCCACCGGCTCCGCCTGCACGGCCGGGGTCGCCCAGCCCAGCCACGTACTCCTGGCGACCGGCACCGATCCGGACCTGGCACGCGGCACCCTGCGCTTCTCGCTCGGCCGCACCACGACCGGGCAGGACATCGAGGATGTGGCACGCGCGATAGGCCCGGCGGTGGAACGCGCCAGGACGGCAGGACTCAGCTAGCGGTGCCCTTCCCCGGGGACGGGCTCGCCCTCACGGTCCGGACCAGCTTCAGATAGCGGTCCCAGTCCCAGTGCGGTCCCGGGTCCGTATGGTCCGTGCCCGGGACCTCCACGTGCCCGATGATGTGCTCCCGGTCCACGGGGATCGTGTAGCGCTCGCATATCTCGGCCGTCAGGCGCGCCGACGACGCGTACATCTGCGGGGTGAGGTCGCGGGGGCGGTCGACGAAGCCCTCGTGCTCGATGCCGATGCTGCGCTCGTTGTACGAGCGGTTCCCCGCGTGGAACGCCACATCCAGCTCGCGGATCATCTGCGCCACCCGGCCGTCCTGGCCCACCACGTAATGCGCCGCCGCACCGTGCCCCGGGTCCTGGAAGACCCTCACCGCACTGCGGAAGCTCCCCTGGGTGACATGGATGATCACCCGGTCTATCCCGTAGTCGTCCGGGCGGTCCGCCATCCGCCAGTTCGCCTCCGAGGCCGCCACCCACTGGGCACCGGCGAAATCGAGCTCCCCCGCCTTACGGGGCTTCCGTACGCCCGGCACCCGCCACCAGACGCGCTTCAGCTCGTCCCGCGCCAGGGCGGCAGTGCCCACGGCCGTCACCGCGCCGCCGATCAGTACAGCGCGTCGGCCGATGCCGCGCGCGGGCTTCGAGCCCTGCGCTCCGGCGCTCCCCTTGGTCCCCATGTGATCCACAACGCTTATCCGTGAGCATTCGGTTCCCGGGGCCCCGTACCCTGGTGAGGCTATGACTCAGACCTCCCAGCGCCCCCTCCGTGTCCTCGCCGCCATGTCGGGCGGTGTCGACTCCGCCGTCGCCGCGGCCCGCGCCGCCGAGGCCGGGCACGACGTGACCGGTGTGCACCTCGCCCTTTCCGCGAATCCGCAGTCCTTCCGGACCGGGGCACGCGGCTGTTGCACCATCGAGGATTCCCGTGACGCCCGCCGCGCGGCGGACGTCATCGGCATCCCCTTCTACGTCTGGGACCTGGCGGAACGCTTCCGCGAGGACGTCGTCGAGGACTTCGTCGCCGAGTACGAGGCGGGCCGCACCCCCAACCCGTGCCTCCGCTGCAACGAGAAGATCAAGTTCGCCGCGCTTCTCGACAAGGCCCTCGCCCTCGGCTTCGACGCCGTCTGCACCGGTCACTACGCCACGGTGGTGCTCAACGAGGACGGCAGCCGCGAACTGCACCGGGCGTCCGACATGGCCAAGGACCAGAGCTACGTGCTCGGCGTCCTGGACGAGAAGCAGCTCGCCCACGCGATGTTCCCGCTCGGTGACACCCTCACCACCAAGGACGAGATCCGCGCCGAGGCCGAGCGCCGCGGTCTGGCCGTCGCGAAGAAGCCCGACAGCCACGACATCTGCTTCATCGCCGACGGGGACACCCAGGGTTTCCTCGCCGACCGCCTGGGCGGCAAGGCGGAGGGCGACATCCTCGACGAGGCGGGCGCCAAGCTCGGCACGCACGACGGCGCCTTCGGGTTCACCATCGGCCAGCGCAAGGGTCTGCGCATCGGACACCCGGCCGCCGACGGCAAGCCGCGCTACGTCCTGGACATCTCCCCGGTGAACAACACCGTCACCGTGGGCCCCGTCGAGGCCCTCGACGTCACCGCGCTGACCGCCATCCGGCCCCGCTGGTGCGGCACGCCCCCGTCGGGCCCCGGCGCGTACACCGCGCAGCTCCGCGCCCACGGCGGCGAGACCGAGGCCGCCGCCGAGCTGGTCGACGGCACGCTGCACGTCTCCTTCACCGAGCCGGTACGGGGCGTGGCCCCCGGCCAGGCGGTCGTGCTGTACGACGGCACCCGGGTGGTCGGCTCGGCCACCATCGCGACGACGGTACGCCGCGAGACCGCCTCGGCCGGCTGACCGGGCACCGGGTCACGAGGCCTGGCGCAGGGTCGCCTCCTGCGCGAAGAAGTCCTTGAGGACCGGGGCGATCGCCTGCGGCGCCGGCTCGCGCGTCTGACCCGTCAGGGTGCGGTGGCGGCCTCGCGGCACCGCGACCGCGAGGGCCTGGGCCGTCGCGCGGACCCGAGCCGGGCTGAAACCGCCGCAGACCACCAGCGTGCGGGCCGTGACGGACGCGAGCCGCTGCGCCGGCAGGGCGCCGTCGCCGAGCAGGGCGTCGTCGTACGCGAGGGTGTGCGCCACCGACTCCAGGCCGCGCCACAGCGGGGCGGACCGCATCCGCCCGATCGTCTCCTCATGGACGCCTGTCAGGGACAGGAAGAGTTCCACGGCCCCGCCCCGGTCGCCCGCCGACAACAGGCCGTGCAGACGCGCGGTGCAGCGGGCCTTGTGCAGCAGGCCGTCGGGTCCCGGCGTGTACGGCGGCTCGTACACCGCGAGGAGACCGACCGGCAGACCGGCCGCCTGCGCCTCCAGGGCCAGCGCCCCGCCGGAGAGCATGCCGAAGACGGAGGCGGCCCCGCCCACTTCGCCGATCAGGGCCGCCAGGTCCTCGATCTCGCGCCCCACCGCGTACCGCCCGCCGTCTCCGCTGGAGCCGCGCCCCCGGCGGTCGTACGTGACGACCGTGAAGTACGGCGCCAGCAGGGAAGCCAGCGGAGCGTCGGTCGCCGCGGTGCTCAGCGCGCCGCCCACCAGGACCAGCGGGGGCCCGTCGCCCTGGCGGCGGTACGCGATCGCGGTCCCGTCGCGCGAGAGAGTCCTGTCCATGCAGGGGTGGACTTCGGCGCGCGGAGAAACTCATCGCTGCGGCCGAGAAGTCTCTGAGAACCCTCGGCTCCCCTCGCCGCGAAGGTTGCTGACGGCCGGTCGGGGATCACCCGTCGGCGGACCCGGTGACGATCTCGGTGTCATAAAAACAGAAGTGGTCCTTGATCGCGGCCACTTCGTCCTTGGGGTCGAG
Source organism: Streptomyces finlayi (assembly GCF_014216315.1). Classification (NCBI taxonomy): domain Bacteria; kingdom Bacillati; phylum Actinomycetota; class Actinomycetes; order Kitasatosporales; family Streptomycetaceae; genus Streptomyces; species Streptomyces finlayi. The sequence continues at coordinate 2,070,385 of NZ_CP045702.1, read as the reverse complement.
GTAGGCCCACACCAGGTCCGCGGCGCCCGGCCGCGACCAGTAGGAGGCATCCCCCTTGAACGGGCAGTGCGTACGGGAGCCCGAAGGCGTCAGCAGCTCCGTACGGACGTCCTCGGGCGGCAGGTAGTAGCGGACCGGGCAGCCCGTCTCGCGCAGCACGAGCGGGCGCCGGCTCTCGGCAAGCACCTGTCCGTCGCGTACCACCCGCACGTGCTCGGTGCCGGGCTCGACGGTGATGCGGTGTCCTCGCAGGGAAGTCATGCAGGTATCAGCGGTGGAACCGGCCGGATTCTTCCCGCCCTCGCACCCCGCCCCCGGGAGGTGTCCGCGGCGGCTCGTACCGTGGGCGCATGAACATCTGTGCCTTCCTCTCCGCCGCCGATCTCGACGCCCGCTACACCCGGCCCGCCCGGGAGTTCGCCGAACTGCTCGGCAAGGGGGGACACACCCTGGTCTGGGGAGGCTCCGAGAGCGGGCTCATGAAGGTCGTCGCCGACGGGGTGCAGGAGGCCGGAGGGCGGCTCGTCGGCGTATCGGTGGACTTCCTGGCGGCCAAGGCGCGCACGAACGCCGACGAGATGGTGATCGCGGGCGATCTGGCCGAGCGCAAGGCACTGCTCCTGGCGAAGTCCGACGCCGTCGTGATCATGGTGGGCGGCACCGGGACGCTCGACGAGGCCACGGAGATCCTCGAGCTCAAGAAGCACGGCAAGCACACCAAGCCCGTCGTCCTGCTGAACGTGGCGGGGTTCTACGACGGTCTGAAGGAGCAGTTCCGGCGCATGGAGGCCGAGGGCTTCCTGCCGATGCCCCTCGCCGAGCTGGTCTTCTTCGCGGAGGACGGCGTGGGCGCACTCGCCTACCTGGAGGAGTCGGCCGGAGTGCGGTGACCGGACGGGTCGGTGGGATCATGGGGCGCATGCCTACTCATCTCATCACCGGTGCCGGTTCCGGCATCGGGGCCGCCGTCGCCCGCCGCCTCCACGAGCGCGGTGACGAACTCTGGCTGCTGGCCCGTGACGCGGGCCGTGCCAAGGAGCTGGCCGCACTCCACCCCGGGGCCCGCACCCTCGTCGGTGACCTCGGCAACCCCGACCGGCTCTCCTGGGCGTTCGGGCAGCAGACCATGCCGGACCGGATCGACTCGCTCCTGCACGTCGCGGGTGTCGTCGAGCTCGGCCGGATCGGCGACCTGACGCCCAAGGCATGGCACTTCCAGCTCAACGCAAACCTGATCGCCCCCGCCGAGATCACCCGTCTCATGCTGCCTCAGCTCCGCATGGCCCGCGGCCACGTCCTCTTCGTGAACTCGGGCGCCGGGCTCAGCGCGCACGCCGAGTGGGGGCCGTACGCCGCGAGCAAGCACGGCCTGAAGGCCCTCGCCGACTCCCTGCGCCACGAGGAGCACGAGAACGGCGTACGGGTGACCTCCGTCTACCCGGGGCGCACGGCCGGCCCCATGCAGGCCAAGGTCCACCAGCAGGAGGGCAAGGAGTACGACGCCTCCCGCTGGATCGACCCCGACTCGGTGGCCACCACGATCCTGATGGCCATCGACCTGCCCCGCGACGCCGAGGTCAACGACCTGACGGTCCGCCCGGGCCGCTGACGGGACGGCACGCGGCCCACCGGCCGGGCCCGTCCGCCCGGCACCGGCCCGACGATCACGCGGACGACCGGCCGGGGCCCGCCCGTGTCCGCCCGCCGCGGGCCGTAGGCTTCCGGCGTGAGCGAGAAGAGCAGGTTCAGCGGGTGTCCGGCCACCGGAATCGGGTCCATGCCGGGCGGCGACGCCCGGGAGGCGGCGAAGACCGTCACCGGGTCCTTCGCAGACGGCCAGGGCATGCCGTATCTGGCGGAACTCCCCGCCCGCGGCCCCGGCGCCGACATGACCGGGCGGACCATCGGGATGCTCGTGGAGATGTTCGGCCATGTCGAGCCGAGCGGCTGGCGGATCAGCGACCGGCCGGGCCGCGACACCCGCCGGGCCCGCTCCTGGCTCGGTGAGGACCTCGACGCGCTTGAGGAGTTCACCCAGGGTTACGAGGGCCTGGTCAAGGTCCAGGCCGTGGGCCCCTGGACGCTGGCCGCGGAACTGGAACTGAGGGGTGGCGAGGCCATGCTCGGGGACCAGGGCGCCTGCCGCGACCTGGCGGGTTCGCTGGCCGAGGGGCTGCGCGGGCACCTCGCCGAGGTACGCCGCCGAGTGCCCGGAGCCGAGGTGGTGCTCCAGCTCGACGAGCCCTCCCTGACCACCGTGCTGCTCGGACGGGTCAGGTCGGCGAGCGGCTACCGCACCTACCCGGCCGTGGACCGGCAGGTCGTCGAGGCGGGCCTGCGTGAGGTGCTGGCGGTGAACGGTGAGGCGCCGACCGTCGTCCACTCGTGCGCGCCCGAGGTGCCCTTCGCGCTGCTGCGACGGGCCGGCGCGGACGCCGTTTCGTTCGACTTCTCGCTGCTCACCGAGCGGGAGGAGGAGACGATCGGGGAAGCCGTCGAGGCCGGCACCCAGCTGTTCCTCGGTGTGGTGCCCGGCATCGACGCCGCCTCGGACGGATTGTCGGACCCTGGCGGTAGCGTCATGGGTGTCAGGACGTTGTGGAGCAGGCTGGGGCTGAATCCGGGGACTCTCGCCGAGTCCGTGGTGGTCACTCCGTCGTGCGGGCTCGCGGGGGCTTCGCCCGCGTACGCGCGTGCCGCGCTCGCCCACTGCGCCCGGGCCGCGAGATCGCTCGCAGACAACCCGGAGTAACGGGGCACGGGGCAACGGGAGGACAGGACGATGGCCGGCGAACAGCAGGCGCAGCGGATCGCGGTGCCGGCACAGGAGCAGGAGCGGCACGCGCTCCTTGCCGAGCAGGTCGAGGAACACCGCTTCCGGTACTACGTGAAGGACCAGCCGGTCGTCAGTGACGCCGAGTTCGACCGGCTGATGCGTGAGCTGGAGGCGCTGGAGGAGCGGTATCCGCAGCTGCGCACGCCGGATTCGCCGACCCAGAAGGTCGCCGGGCCCTACCGGACCGAGTTCACCTCCGTGGAGCACCGCGAGCGCATGCTCTCCCTGGACAACGCCTTCGACGACCTGGAGCTTGCGGCCTGGTCCGAGCGCGTCGCCAAGGACGTCGGCACCGGCGGCTACGACTTCCTGTGCGAGCTCAAGGTGGACGGCCTCGCCGTCAACCTCACCTACGAGCACGGCAGGCTCACCCGCGCGGCCACCCGGGGCGACGGCCGCACCGGCGAGGACATCACACCCAACGTCCGTACGATCGCCGAGATCCCGCACCGGCTGAAGGGTGAGCGGATTCCCGAGCTGGTCGAGATCCGCGGCGAGGTGTTCTTCCCGATGGAGGCCTTCGAGGGGCTCAACGCCCGGCTGGTCGAGGCCGGCGACAAGCCCTTCGCCAATCCGCGCAACGCCGCGGCGGGTTCCCTGCGCCAGAAGGAACCCAAGGTCACCGCCACCCGCCCGCTGCACATGGTGGTGCACGGCATCGGGGCCCGCGAGGGCTTCGACATCGACCGCCTGTCCCAGGGGTACGAGCTGCTGCGGGAGTGGGGCCTGCCCACCGCCAGGCACAACAAGGTCGTCGATTCCATCGACGGCGTACGGGAGTTCATCGCCTACTTCGGCGAGCACCGGCACTCCGTGGAGCACGAGATCGACGGCGTCGTCGTCAAGCTCGACGAGATCCCGCTCCAGGGCCGGCTGGGCTCGACCTCGCGCGCTCCGCGCTGGGCGATCGCCTGGAAGTACGCGCCGGAGGAGGTCAACACCAAGCTGGTGAACATCCGGGTCGGCGTCGGACGCACCGGCAGAGTCACTCCGTACGCCCAGGTCGAGCCCGTCGAAGTGGCCGGTTCCGAGGTCGAGTTCGCCACCCTGCACAACCAGAACGTGGTGAAGGCGAAGGGCGTCCTCATCGGTGACACGGTGGTGCTCCGCAAGGCGGGCGACGTTATCCCGGAGATTCTGGGACCGGTCGTCGATCTGCGTGACGGCGGCGAGCGGCCGTTCGTGATGCCGTCGGAGTGCCCCGAGTGCGGTACCGCGCTGCGTCCGATGAAGGAGGCAGACATCGACCTCCGCTGCCCCAACGCGCGCTCCTGCCCGGCCCAGTTGCGTGAGCGCGTCGCCTATCTCGCGGGCCGCAAGTGCCTGGACATCGACCACTTCGGCTATGTGGCGGCAGCCGCCCTGACCAAGCCGCTGGAGCCGGCCGAGCCTCCCCTGCTGGACGAGGGTGACCTCTTCGGCCTGACGGTCGAACAGCTGCTGCCGATCCGGGCCTACGTCCTGGACCAGGACAGCGGACTGCCCAAGCGTGACCCGAAGACCGGCGAGGAGAAGATCGCGACGGTCTTCGCCAACCAGCAGGGCGAGCCGAAGAAGAACGCCCTCGCGATGCTGGAGGCGATCGCCGCGGCCAAGGCGGCGCCGCTGGCCCGCATTCTCACCGGGCTCTCGATCCGGCACGTGGGGCCGGTCGCCGCCGAGGAACTGGCCCGTCAGTTCCGCTCCATCGGCCGGATCGACGAGGCCTCCGAGGAGGAACTGGCCGCCGCCGACGGAGTCGGCCCCATCATCGCCGCCTCGGTCAAGGAGTGGTTCGCGCAGGACTGGCACCGCGAGATCCTGCGCAAGTGGCGGGAGTCCGGGGTCCGGATGGAGGACGAGGGCGCAGGGGAGGACGAGGGGCCCCGCCCGCTGGAAGGGCTCACCGTCGTCGTCACCGGCACGCTGGCCTCCCATACCAGGGACGGTGCGAAGGAGGCACTCCAGAGCCGTGGGGCGAAGGTCACCGGATCCGTTTCGAAGAAGACCTCCTTCGTGGTGGTGGGCGACAACCCGGGCTCGAAGTACGACAAGGCGATGCAGCTGAAGGTTCCCGTGCTCGACGAGGGCGGCTTCGCCGTCCTGCTCGACGAGGGCCCGGACGCCGCGCGCGAGGCGGCGGTTCCGGCCGAGGGATGACCGCGGGGCGAACATCCGACCGATCCGATCGGTTATCCGATCGGATTCCGGCGCCGATCGATATGCCATCGACATGCCGTCAGGGAGTGGCGCCAGGGGGAGAGGGGAAGAAGGCGGACAAGAGAGCGCGCGTGGTCCGGCACGGCGGCTGATGTCACCCGTTCGGCGCATATCGGAAGCTGACGGACCGCCGGTTCGCAGTCGGGCAAGAGCGGTAGAGCGCTGCCCGTGAGGGGCTTTGGCGGCCTACTGTTGAACGTGCACCTGCCGTGCACGGCTGCGTGGTGGGAAATGGGTCGTAGCGGCATGACAGCGGCGGCCATGGTGTGACATCTGCACTGCCGGCTGTGAGAGGGACGGAATGAAACCGACCGAGAGCGCCTCACCGGTGTCGCGGCTGCAAGGTTTCGTCGGCCTCACTCCCCGGGTGGGAGCCGTCATTGTGGCGATCGCGACCATTCAGCTCGCGACCGGGCTGTACCGAACGGTGCAAGACGAACACGCCCTCTTCCCCGACGGCGCCGCGGGCTGGTCGCTCGCCCTGCTCACCGGAGTCATCGTCGGCCATCTGGTCGCGCTCGGACGCGACCGCTGGTGGGGCGGCACCGGTTCAGGGGCCGCGCTCACGCTGGCCGTGCTGCTCGTCTACGGCTGGGTGCCCGCCGGACTGGTCAGCCTGGTCGTCGTGGTGCTCGTCGGGGCGGCCCGCCGCCACCGCTGGTGGCAGGGGATGCTCCACGGCGCCGTCGACATCCTGGGCATCGGCGCCGCGGCGCTCGTGCTCGCCGCCTTAGGCGAGGTGCCGACCGTCGAACAGCCCTGGCGGCCACTCGACTGGGGCATCGACGCCCTGCCGGAAGTTCTGCTCGCCGCCTCCACCTATCTCCTCGTCACCCGGGTCCTGCTGTGGTATGCCAGGGCCCCACAGGGCGGCGGGCTGCCGACGATCGCCCGTACGGCGCTGCTGCGCCAGGGGCTCGTGGCGGTCGCTCTGCTCGGGATCGCCCCGCTGATCTGCGTGGTCGCCGTGGCCATGCCCGTCCTGCTGCCGCTCTTCGCGGTTCCGCTGATCGCCCTCGACTCCACGCTCTGGATCGCCCGCGCACGGGCCGAGGAGCAGCTGCGGGACCCGCTGACCGGGCTGCCCAACCGCCAGTGGCTCCTCGAAAGGACCTGGACGGCGCTGGAGGAGGCCGAGAGCATCGGCTCCAGGGCGGCACTCGTCCTCATCGACCTCGACCGGTTCCGGGCCGTCAACGACACCCTCGGCCACCTGGCCGGGGACCGGCTGCTCCTGCAGATAGCGGACCGGCTGAGGCTGGCCCTGCCGCGCGGCGCCGAGGTCGCGCGACTGGGCGGCGACGAGTTCGCCGTACTGCTGCCCGCCGCGGACTCCACGACGAGCGCCCAGCGGGTCGCCCGTCACCTGGTCGCGGAGCTGTCGTCGCCGCTCGGCCTCGACGGCCTCACGCTGGTGCTGGAGGCGAGCGCGGGGGTCGCCGTCTACCCGGATCACGCGCTGGACGCCGAAGGGCTGCTCAGGCGCGCGGACGTGGCGATGTACCAGGCCAAGCGGGACCGCACGGGCGTCGAGGTGTACGAGTCCAAGCGCGACAGCAACACCCCGGACCGGCTTGGCCTGCTCGGCGACCTGCGCCGCGCCCTGGACGCGGGCGAGGTCGAGCTGCACTACCAGCCGAAGGTGCGCTTCGACGGCCAGGTCGCCGGACTGGAGGCCCTGGTCCGCTGGGTGCACCCGGAGCGCGGGCGGGTCCCTCCGGACGAGTTCATCGCCATCGCCGAGTCGTCCGGCCTGATGCCGCACCTCACCGAATACGTCCTGGAGACGGCGCTGGCCCAGGTCGCCCGCTGGCGGGCCCAGGGACTGTGCGTCCCGGTCGCGGTCAACGTCTCCCCGCGCGATGTCCACACTCCCGGTTTCGCCGGCAGCGTCGCGGCCCGCCTGGCGCGGCACGGCGTCCCGGCCGGAGCCCTCCAGCTGGAGATAACGGAGCATGTGCTCCTGGAGGACCCGCAGCGCGCCGCCGACACCCTCGCCGGGCTGACCGGACACGGTGTGAAGATGTCCCTGGACGACTTCGGCACCGGCTACTCCTCGCTGGTCCATCTGCGGAAGCTGCCGGTCAGCGAGCTGAAGATCGACCGTTCGTTCGTCGCCCGGCTGGCCGTCGACCACGAGGACGCGGAGATCGTCCGCTGCACCATCGACCTGGCCCACTCGCTCGGCCTGCTGGTCGTGGCGGAGGGCGTCGAGGACGACGAGACCTGGGAGCGGCTGCGGGATCTGCACTGCGACGCGGTGCAGGGCTGGCTGGTGGCGGCCGCGATGCCGCCGCAGGAGACGACGGCCTGGCTGCGGGCGCGCGGCGAGCACGGCTGGCGGCGTCCGGCGGAGCTGGAGGCGGCGGCCAGGGCCGCGGCGGCGGGCGCGGGCGCGGTGGGTGGTGCGGCAGGGGTTCCCGAGCTGGAGCACCGGCCCACGGGGCGTGCGGTGTCGGGGCCGGCGACGGCCTGAACCGGAGCCGACGGGGGCGGAACGGAGGCGCCCGGTGGCCGCTTTGTCCTCGATCCAGGGACGGGCTTGGAATCGGGAGGCGGGCGACCCCATAGGATTGGGCCAAAACCACACACCGAACCCTGAGGATCGCTGCATGCCTGGCATCACGCGCGAGGAGGTCGCCCACCTCGCCCGGCTGGCGCGTCTGGAGCTGAAGGGCGAAGAGCTCGATCACTTCGCCGGTCAGCTCGACGACATCATCGGCGCGGTCGCCCGCGTCTCCGAGGTCGCCGACCAAGACGTACCGCCGACCTCCCACCCGCTGCCGCTGACCAACGTCATGCGCGCGGACGAGGTCCGTCCGTCGCTCACCCCCGCGCAGGCGCTCTCCGGCGCCCCGGCCCAGGAGCAGCAGCGTTTCAAGGTGCCGCAGATCCTGGGGGAGGACTAAAAGTCATGACGGACATCAGCACCATCATCAAGCTGACCGCAGCCGAGATCGCCGCGAAGATCGCTTCCGGTGAGCTCTCGGCCGTCGAGGTCACCGAGGCCCACCTGGCCCGGATCGACGCGATCGACGAGAAGGTCCACGCCTTCCTCCACGTCGACCGCGAGGGCGCGCTCGCGCAGGCCCGCGCCGTCGACGCGAAGAAGGCCGCGGGCGAGAAGCTCGGCCCGCTGGCCGGCGTCCCCCTCGCGCTGAAGGACATCTTCACCACGAAGGACATGCCGACCACCGTCGGATCCAAGATCCTCGAGGGCTGGATCCCGCCGTACGACGCGACGCTGACACAGAAGCTCAGGGCCGCCGACGTCGTCATCCTCGGCAAGACCAACATGGACGAGTTCGCCATGGGGTCCTCCACCGAGAACAGCGCCTACGGTCCCACCGGCAACCCGTGGGACCTCACCCGTATCCCCGGCGGATCGGGCGGCGGCTCCTCGGCCGCGCTCGCCTCGTACGAGGCTCCGCTCGCCATCGGCACGGACACCGGCGGTTCCATCCGTCAGCCCGCGTCCGTCACCGGCACGGTCGGCGTCAAGCCCACCTACGGCGGCGTCTCCCGGTACGGCATGGTGGCGTTCTCCAGCTCCCTCGACCAGGGCGGGCCCTGCGCCCGTACGGTCCTGGACGCGGCCCTGCTCCACGAGGTCATCGCCGGACACGACCCGATGGACTCCACGTCCATCGACGCCCCGGTCCCGCCGGTCGTCGAGGCCGCGCGCAACGGCTCCGTCGAGGGCATGCGCGTCGGCGTCGTCAAGCAGTTCGCGGGCGAGGGCTACCAGGCCGGTGTCGTCCAGCGCTTCAACGAGTCGGTCGAGCTGCTGAAGTCGCTCGGTGCCACGATCGTCGAGCTGGACTGCCCGTCCTTCGACCTGGCGCTGTCGGCGTACTACCTGATCGCGCCGTCGGAGTGCTCGTCGAACCTCGCCCGCTTCGACGCCATGCGGTACGGCCTGCGGGTCGGCGACGACGGGACGAAGTCCGCCGAGGAGGTCACCGCGCTCACCCGCGAGGCCGGTTTCGGCGACGAGGTCAAGCGCCGCATCATCCTCGGTACGTACGCGCTCAGCTCCGGCTACTACGACGCGTACTACGGCTCGGCGCAGAAGGTCCGCACCCTGATCACGCAGGACTTCGCGAAGGCGTTCGAGCAGGTGGACGTCATCGTCTCGCCGACGACGCCCACCACCGCCTTCCCGATCGGCGAGCGTGCCGACGACCCGATGGCGATGTACCTCGCGGACCTGTGCACCATTCCGACCAACCTCGCCGGCAACTCCGCCATGTCGCTTCCCTGCGGCCTGGCCCCGGAGGACGGTCTTCCGGTCGGACTGCAGATCATCGCCCCCGCCATGAAGGACGACCGGCTGTACAAGGTCGGAGCCGCCGTCGAGGCCGCCTTCGTGGAACAGTGGGGACACCCGCTGCTCGAGGAGGCTCCGTCGTTGTGAGTGCCATGGCAAAGAAGGCCAAGAACTTCAAGAAGTCGAAGACCGGGGTGTACGTGTCGCTCGCCAGCACGGCGGTCGGTGCGATCAGCGTCGCCAAGCAGGCGAAGCTCGCGCGCAGCGACGGCGACATGCTGCGCCTGATCGACGCCGCGGTGTCCGCCGCGGCCATCGTCACCGGCCTCGCGATCCTCTATCGCGAACTGAAGCGTCTCGGCGACGACGACGTCCTGCTGGGCTGAGAGGGAAAGTTTCACCGTGACTGTCATTGACCTGGAGTCGTACGAGGACGCCCTCGCGACGTACGACCCCGTCATGGGCCTCGAAGTCCATGTCGAGCTCGGCACCAAGACCAAGATGTTCTGCGGCTGCTCCACGGAGCTCAAGCAGGACGCCAACTCGCAGACCTGCCCGGTGTGTCTCGGGATGCCCGGCGCGCTGCCGGTCGTCAACGAGATCGGCGTCGAGTCCGCGATCAAGATCGGCCTCGCACTGAACTGCGAGATCGCCGAGTGGTGCCGCTTCGCCCGGAAGAACTACTTCTATCCGGACATGCCGAAGAACTTCCAGACCTCCCAGTACGACGAGCCGATCGCCTTCAACGGCTATCTGGACGTCCAGCTGGAGGACGGCGAGATCTTCCGCGTGCAGATCGAGCGCGCCCACATGGAGGAGGACACCGGCAAGTCGACGCACGTCGGCGGTGCCACCGGCCGTATCCACGGCGCCTCCCACTCGCTGCTCGACTACAACCGTGCGGGCATCCCGCTCATCGAGATCGTCACCAAGCCGATCGAGGGTGCCGGCGCACGCGCTCCCGAGGTCGCCAAGGCGTACGTCGCCGAGCTCCGTGAGCTCATCAAGGCGCTCGGTGTCTCGGAAGCGCGGATGGAAATGGGGCAGATGCGCTGCGACGTGAACCTGTCGCTGCGGCCCCACGGCCGGGAGGCGTTCGGTACCCGCTCCGAGACGAAGAACGTGAACTCCCTGCGTTCCGTCGAGCGCGCCGCCCGCTTCGAGATCCAGCGCCACGCGGCCGTACTGAACTCGGGCGGAACGATCGTGCAGGAGACCCGGCACTTCCACGAGGAGGACGGCTCCACCACGGCCGGCCGCATCAAGGACAACGCCGAGGACTACCGCTACTTCCCGGAGCCGGACCTGGTGCCCGTCGCCCCGGCCCGTGAATGGGTCGAGGAGCTCCGCAAGGGCCTCCCCGAGCTGCCGCGGCTGCGCCGCGCGCGGCTCAAGGAGGAGTGGGGCGTCTCCGAGCACGACATGCAGTCCATCCTCAACGCGGGCGCGGTCGACCTGATCGTCGCCACGACCGAGGTGGGCGCTCCGGCGGACCAGGCCCGCAAGTGGTGGATGGGCGAGCTCGCCCGTAACGCCAACGAGACCGGCCGTGCCCTCGACGAGCTGGGTGTCACCCCCACGCAGGTCGCCAGGGTCGCCGAGCTCGTCGCCAGGGGTGACCTCAACGACAAGCTGGCACGCCAGGTCCTGGAGGGTGTCCTCGCGGGCGAGGGCGACCCGGACGCCGTCGTGGAGAAGCGCGGCCTGAAGGTCGTCTCGGACGAAGGCGCGCTGGGCACGGCCGTGGACGAGGCGATCGCCGCCAACGCGGGCATCGCGGACAAGATCCGCGGCGGCAAGGTCGCGGCAGCGGGCGCGCTCGTCGGCGCGGTCATGAAGGCCACGCGCGGCCAGGCGGACGCGGCACGCGTGCGTGAGCTGATCCTGGAGAAGCTCGGCGTCGAGGGCTGACCCTGCGGCGTACCGACGTACGCGAAGGGGCGGTGCACCCGGAACTCCGGGCGCACCGCCCCTTTGCACGTTCCTGACACCCCTCCTGCGAGCGTGCTGGACGCGGGGCGGACCTGGACTTCCGGGACGATCTGTTGGACGTTCACCGCTGTGCCGTACGGCGGTCTTCCGGCCGCCACCTCCCTTGACTAGCTTCCCGGCGTACGACCGATTCGGGAGGCTCACTTGACCACGGACATTTCACGGCGCCGGCTCTTCGCCCTCGGCGGCGGCGCGCTCGGCGCGGCGGCGGCCGGATCGTTCCTGCCGCCGTCGCTCCAGGCCGCCATCGCCGCGCAGCCCGCCCGCCCGGCGGGGTCCGGCGGCGGGCTCGACGAGATCAGGCACGTCGTGATCCTGATGCAGGAGAACCGGTCCTTCGACCATTACTTCGGGATGCTGCGCGGCGTACGCGGCTTCGGCGACCGCAACGCCGTCGAACTCCCCTCGGGGAAGCCCGTCTTCGAGCAGCCCGGCCCACTGGGCACGTCCGTGCTGCCGTTCGCGGTGCGCGAGGCCGCCGAGACGCAGAAGAAGGACCTCCAGTACATCGGTGCGCTCGACCACTCCTGGAGCGGCGGCGGGCGGGCCTGGGCCGGTGGGTGGATGAGCGGCTGGGTCACCACGAAGACGGCCGCCACGATGGCGTACTACGACCGCCGTGACATCCCGCTGCACTACGAACTGGCCGACACCTTCACCGTCTGCGACGCCTACCACTCGTCGGTCCACACCTCCACCAGCCCCAACCGCAACCACCTGTGGAGCGGGAAGACGGGCTTCGAGGCGAACGGCAAGCGGGCCGTCGGGAACGACGCGTACAACGAGGGCACGCACCCGGGGTACGACTGGAGCACCTACCCGGAACGGCTGGAGGCCGCCGGGCACAGCTGGCAGACGTACACGGAGTGGGAGAACTTCACCGACAACCAGATCGAGTTCTTCGCCACCTTCAAGGCGATCGCCCGCAAGGCCCTCGCCCGGACCGGCGGGCACACCTTCATGGAGTCCTTCTACGCCCAGGTCCGCGAGACGGACGACGCGAGCGAGCGGAAGCGTCTGCTCGGGCTCCTCGAAGAGGGCGTCGCGACGCTCGACGAGACCGAGCGGAGCCTCTTCGAGCGCGGGCTGCGACGGGTGGAGACGGGCACGCTGGCCGACCGCTTCGCCGAGGACGTGGCGGCGGGGACGTTGCCCGAGGTCTCCTACCTGGTGCCGTCGGCCGTGGACTCCGAGCACCCGAGCGTCTCCTCCCCGGTGCACAGCGCGACGATCCTGTACAAGGTGCTCGACGCGCTGGGCAGCCACCCCGACGTGTGGCGGCACACCGCCGTCTTCATCAACTACGACGAGAACGACGGATTCTTCGACCACGTGCCGCCGCCGGTCGCGCCCCCCGAGGTGGCCGATGAGCGCTGGGACGGCAAGCCCACCGGTCTCGGTGTGCGGGTGCCGATGCTGGTCGTCTCGCCGTGGACCATCGGCGGCTACGTCTGCTCCGAGGTCTTCGACCACACCTCCGTGATCCGCTTCCTGGAGCGGTGGACCGGGGTGAAGGAGCCGAACATCGGCGACTGGCGGCGCACGGTTACCGGCGACCTCACCTCCGCCTTCGACTTCTCGCGGAGCGGACGGCAGCCGGAGGTGGACCGTCCGGCGGCCATTCCGGCGTTCGGGGGGCGCTGGCAGCCCAAGCCGCCGGCCGTCCAGCGGATGCCCGTACCGGAGACGGGGACACGCCCCGCCAGGCCGCTGCCCTACCAGCCCGACGCGCAGGCGTGGGTCACGGACGGCGCGGTGCAGGTGGGCCTCAGCAACACGGGGCGCTCCTCGGCGCACTTCACGCTCTATCCGTACGCCGGTGAGTTCCCCGCCCCGCAGCACCGGGACGTAAGGGGTACGGGGCAATGGGCGGTCCCCTTCACCGGGGACGCCTACCGCTTCACGGTCACCGGGCCCAACGGCTTCCGTCGCGAGTTCGCCGGCGCGGCCGGTGGTGACGCGGAGGTCGGCTCGCGGCTCGACGCCCGTGAGAGGGATCTCCATCTCACTCTGCGCAACACGGGACGGCGGACGCTCACCTTCACCGTGCGGCCTCTCGGGTACGTCGACGAGGAGGACCTGCGCGGGTGGACCCGGCGCATCTCCGTGAAGCCCGGACGCAGCCGTACGGTCGTGCACTCGGCGGCCGACGCACGCGGCTGGTACGACCTGGAGGTCACGGTCGACAGGGACGCGGCGTTCCGGCGGCGGCTCATGGGCCACATCGAGAACGGCAGGGCGAGCGTATCGGGCTGATCCGAAGCTGCTCGACTGGGCGGGCGCCGAACCGGCGCCCGCCCAGTCGTGTGCCGAGGGGCTGGTGAGCCGGTGGGGCGTGCGCGCATGGGGCTGGTGGGGCGTGCCGCATGGGGCCGGTGGGGCGTGCGTGCATGGGGCCGGTGGGACCTGTGGGGGAGATTTCAAGCTCTGTGAGCATGGCCACGAAAGGGACAAACGATCAGGTTTGCCTGTCAGGGTGGCAGTTATCAGGTCATGAGTTCTTTAACGGGATATTCAGGTCATTTCCCGCCAAAGATCTACGAACCCCCAGGGAGCGCGTCCGTTGGCTGCCATTGCTCGCTGGTGTCTCAGGCACCGGCTCGTCGCCGTCCTCATCTGGCTGTTCGCCCTCGGCGGCGCGGCCACCGCAGCGGGTTTCGCGGGTTCGGCCTACTCCAACGACTACGAGGTGCCCGGAACCGAGTCCGGCCGTGCCACCGACCTCCTCCAGCGGGGCTTCACGGATCTCGGCGGTGACACCGACACCGTCGTCTGGCACACCAGCGGCTCCACCGTCCGGGCCACCGATGTCGAGCAGACGATGACCCGGACGCTCCACGCGATCGAGGAGCTGCCGGGAGTCGGCGGCGTCACCGGTCCCTACGGATCGATGGGCGCCGGACAGATCAGCGCGGACGGCCGTACCGCGTACGCCACGGTCACCTTCGACCATCAGGCCGACGCCATTGCGCCGGAGCAGGCCCAGGCCCTCGTCGACACCGCGAAGGCGGCCTCGGCCGACGGGCTCCAGGTCGAGCTCGGCGGCATGGCCGTCGCCCTCACGGAAGCGCCATCGGCCCACCTCAGCGAGGCCATCGGGGTGGTCGTCGCCGCGGTCGTCCTCTTCCTCGCCTTCGGCTCCCTCGCCGCGAGCATGCTGCCCATCGCCACCGCGCTCGTCTCCGTCGGCACGGCCTACGCGGGCATCGTGCTGCTCGGTCACGTGATGACGGTGGCCGACTTCGCACCGATGCTGGGCATGCTGATCGGCCTCGGTGTCGGCATCGACTACGCGCTGTTCATCGTCACCCGGCACCGCAGAGGACTCCGGAGCGGTCTCTCGGTCACCGACGCGGCGCAGAACGCCGTCGCGACGACCGGGCGCGCCGTCGTCTTCGCCGGGGCCACCGTCTGCATCGCGCTCCTCGGCATGCTCGTTCTGCGGCTCGGGTTCCTCAACGGGGTCGCGATCGCCGCCTCGCTCACCGTGGTACTGGCCGTCGCCGCCTCCGTGACCCTGCTGCCCGCGCTGCTCTCCTTCATCGGGATGCGCGCGCTGAGCCGGCGTGAGCGCAGGCAGCTCGCCGAGAGGGGGCCGCAGCCGGAGCTTCCCACCGGCTTCGCCGCCCGCTGGTCCGCTTTCGTCGAACGGCACCCCAAGCTGCTCGGTGCGGTCGCCGCCGTCGTGATGCTGGTGCTGGCCCTGCCCACCCTGGGACTGCACCTGGGCACGTCCGACCAGGGGAACAACCCCGCGACGGCCACCACCCGGCAGGCGTACGACCTGCTGGGCGAGGCGTTCGGGCCCGGGGTCAACGGGCCGCTGACGATCGCCGCGCAGCTGGACGGCGCCGACGACCGGCTCGCCCTGGACGCCCTGCCCGCCACCCTGCGCGACACGGAGGGTGTGGCATCGGTCAGCCCCGTGATCTACAACAGCGGCGGCGATACGGCGTTCGTCACCGTCGTGCCGGACTCGGCGCCGCAGTCGCAGCGGACCAGCGAGCTCGTCGACCGGCTGCGGGCGGACGTGCTGCCCGAGGCGGCTGACAACACCTCGCTCCGGGCACACGTGGGCGGCGTGACCGCCAGTTACGACGACTTCGCCGAGATCATCATCGGCAAGCTTCCGCTCTTCGTCGGTGTGGTCATCGGGCTCGGCTGTCTGCTCCTGCTGCTGGCCTTCCGCTCCATCGGCATTCCGCTGAAGGCAGCCGTGATGAACGTGGCCGCGGTCTCCTCCTCCTTCGGCGTCGTCGTCGCCGTCTTCCAGTGGGGGTGGGGGAGCGAACTGCTGGGGCTCGGCAGCGCTGGACCGATCGAGCCCTTCCTGCCAGTGATCATGGTCTCGGTGCTCTTCGGGCTCTCGATGGACTACCAGGTGTTCCTGGTCGGCCGGATGTACGAGGAGTGGCTGGAGACCGGCGACAACCGGCGGGCGGTCCGTGTCGGGCTCGCCGAGACCAGCAGAGTGATCAACTCGGCCGCCGTGATCATGATCTCGGTCTTCCTCGCCTTCGTGCTCAGCGGTGACCGCGTCATCGCGATGTTCGGTATCGCGCTCGCCGTGGCCGTCGCGCTCGACGCGTTCGTCCTGCGCACCCTGCTCGTGCCCGCCCTGATGCACATGCTGGGCGGTGCGAACTGGTGGCTGCCGGGCTGGCTGGACCGGTGGCTGCCGCGGATCAGTATCGAGGCGCCGGACCGCGGGGCGGGTCATGCGAAAATTCCGGGGGCGCGTTCGGGCGAGGGTGGCGAAGCCGAGCCCCGGCCCGTCCGGGCCGAGCCCGTCGAGCCCGTTCACTGAGACCGGAGGAGCACGATGTTCGCGATATCCCTGGGTGACGACGGGGCGGAGCTGCGCCCGCTGGAGACCTGGCAGGCCCAGGAGTTCCTGAGCCACATGGACCGGGCACGCGCGCTCGTCGACCCCTGGATCCCGTTCGCCGCGGCCGCCGCCGACCTCGATTCGGCGCGGGCCCTGCTCCAGCGGTACGCGGACAGCCAGGCGGCCGACACCGGCCGGCTCTACGGCATCTGGCTGGACGGCACGCTGGTCGGCGGCGTCCTCTTCCGTACGTTCGAGGCCGGGACCGGGAACTGCGAGGTCGGCTGCTGGCTCGAACCGGCGGGGGAGGGGCGCGGCCTGGTCACCCGGGCGATGCGGAAGCTGATCGACTGGGCGGTCGACGTACGGGGCATGCACCGGGTGGAGTGGGTCGCCTCCTCGGCGAACACCCGCAGTGTCGCGGTCGCGAAGCGGCTCGGGATGACACGCGACGGAGTGATGCGCGAGCGCTACCTCTATCGGGGGGAGCGGCACGATTCGGAGATCTGGTCCGTTCTGGCGCCGGAATGGCGTGCTCAGCGCGGCTGAGAGCGGGACAGGACCAAACGTTAAGAGGGTTCTCATCCGGGACACCTAGCGTGCGGCGCATGAACACCTCCACCTCCAAGACCCCCACCGCTCCCGCCGTCGACGACGACCGCGAGGAGAACTCGGTGACGGACGAGAGCGCAGTGAAGGACACCAAGGACACGACCGTGGCCCCCGGCACCGGCACCGGCACGACCGCGAACGACGAGGCGAGTGACGAGGCGAGTGACGACGTCGTGGACCTCTCGGACGACGGTGACCTGGAGCTCGACGAGTACGCCGAGGCCGAGGCGGCAGCCGCTTCCGGCGTCGGTTCCGGCGCCGCGGCCGTCGTCGCGGCCGGGCTCGGCGTCGTCGCTCTCACCGGTGCCTGGACCGGCCGGGTCGCCGCCGAGCGGGAAACCCTGATCGGCCAGATCAAGACCTCCGGCGGCGGCAGCGCGGCCCAGCAGATCTCCGAGATCTACGCGGACGCCTGGCACACCACCGCGCTGGTCAACGGCCTCTTCGCCCTGCTCGCCCTGCTGGTCGGCGTCTTCGTCCTCGTTCGTCCCGCCTTCGGCACGCCCGCCGAGCGCCCGCAGCCCGGCTGGATCCGCGCCGTCGCCCTAGCGGGTGTCGTGCTCGGTGTGCTCGGCGTATTCATCTCCGTCGGCATGTACTTCGACCTGTTCGTCTCGCTGCCCAGCGCGGCCGCCACCACCGGCGGCTGACGCCTGCCCCCGAGGCACCGGCCGGAGCCGAGGTCCGGCCCCGCGTCCGGTGTCCCTCCTCCTCGCCGGACCCGGTCCAGGGCATCCGCCCCGGGTCCCCGGCGCGGCATACGGCATGCGGGGCACGCCCTGGCGGTGCCCCTGAGGGCCTGTCCGGCCCTCAGCGCACCTCCAGCAGAAGAATCCGGTCGTCTCCCGGCTTCGGCGTGGCACGGCCATCCGTGTTGCTGGTGACCAGCCACAGTCTGTCGCCGCCCGCCGCGAGCACGGTCCGCAGCCGGCCGTACTTCCCGTCGAGGAACGACTGCGGCTGCGCCAGTGGTTCCTGACCGGCCTTGCCCGAGAGCGGAATGCGCCACAGCCGCTCGCCGCGCAACCCCGCCATCCAGACCGATCCGCCGACGACCGCGATCCCGCTCGGCGAGGCCTCCGCGGTCTTCCACTGGGCCACCGGGTCGACGAATCCCTCCTCGCCCTTCTTGCCCTCCACATCGGGCCAGCCGTAGTTCCCGCCCGGCTCGATCAGGTTCAGCTCGTCCCAGGTGTCCTGGCCGAACTCGGCGGCCCAGAGCCGCTTCTGTCCGTCCCAGGCCAGGCCCTGTACGTTGCGGTGCCCGTACGAATACACCACCGAGTCGGCCTCCGGGTTGCCGTGCACCGGCTCGCCGTCGGGCGTCATGCGCAGGATCTTGCCGCCCAGCGACTTCTTGTCCTGGGCCAGTCCCGTCTCCCCGGTCTCGCCGGTGCCCGCGTACAGCATGCGGTCCGGTCCGAAGGCGATCCGGCCGCCGTTGTGGACGGCGCCCTTCGGGATGCCCCGCAGGATCGTGTCCGGGGCGCCCAGCTGCTGACCGGCCGGCCTGCGCTCGTCGTACAGCATGCGGGCGATGCGGTTGTCGGACGTGGTGGTGAAGTACGCGTACACCTGACGGTCCGCGCCGAAGGTCGCCGGGACGGCGAGGCCGAGCAGCCCGCCCTCGCCGCCGGGCGACACGCCTGGTACGGAGCCCAGCAGCGTCTTCTTCCCGTTCTCGCCGTCGACCCGGGTGACCGTGCCGTCGTCGCGGGAGGCGACCAGCAGGTCGCCGCCGGGCAGCGCGGCCAGACCCCACGGGCTCGCCAGCCCCTCCGTGAGCGTGGAGACGACCTTCACCGACCCCTTGGCGGGTGCCAGGTCCGAGGGCGACGCGGAAGCGGAGGCGGCAGCGGAAGAGGAGGCGGACGGCACCGACGCGTCGCCCTCCCGGCCCCCCGTACTCTGCGGGCCTTGCCCGGACGAGCAGGCCGCGGAGACCAGCAGCGAAGCCGTGGCCAGCACGGCCACCACCCCTTTGCGCACAGCGGGGGAGAAAGCAGATCCGAACACAGAAACGATCCTTTCGACGGCCGCACGACTACTGTTCCTACACCGCGGGCCCGCCCAGGGTTCCCGATCCCGGCCAATTGTCTCGTGGCAGCCTCAGTCCCACGACTCGCGCGCTCGCGGCAGCCCCGCGATCTCCGCCAGATCCGCGTCGTCGAGCTCCAGCCGTGCGGCGCCCGCGTTCTCCACCGCCCACTCCTCGTGCTTCGCGCCCGGCACCGGCACCACGTGCGGCCCCTGCCGCAGCACCCACGCCAGCGCCACCTGCGCCGGAGTGGCACCATGGCGCTCCGCGATGCGCCGGAGCCCGGACACCACCGGCTGGTTCGCCGCCATCATCTCGGCCGTGAACCTCGGGTGCCTGGCCCGCGGATCGTCCGGTTCGAAGCCCTGCCCCGGCGTCAGCGTGCCCGTCAGATACCCGTTGCCGAGCGGCATGGCGGCCAGCAGCCCCACACCACGCGCCGTGCACCACGGCAGCAAGGACTCCAGCGCCTCCGGCGACCACACGGAAAGCTCCGCCTCGACGGCGCTGACCGGGAAGACCTGCTGGACGCGCTCCAGTTGACGGATCGTTCCGTCATGCAGCCGCGCGCCCGCCCGGCGCGGGGCGCGCGCCCCCACGGCGCAGAGTCCGAGCGAGCGCACCTTCCCCGCCGCGACCAGATCGGCCATCGCTCCCCAGGTCTCCTCGACCGGTACCTCGGGGTCGGCCCGGTGCAGTTGGTACAGATCGATCACATCCGTCTGCAGCCGCCGCAGCGAGGCATCACAGGCCCGCCGCACATAGCCGGGACGCCCATTGGCGACGATGTGCTGATCACCCACCAGGAGCCCGCCCTTGGTGGAGAGGAACGCCTCGCTCCGCCGTCCCTTGAGCGCCCGTCCCACGAGCAGCTCGTTGGTGAAGGGGCCGTACATGTCCGCCGTGTCGAGCAGCCGAACACCCGCGTCGAGCGCCGCGTGCACCGTCCGCACCGAACGGTCGCCGCGCTGTTGCGATGTGTTGTACGCCCAGCTCATCGGCATACAGCCCAGCCCGACCGCGCCCACGGCGAGCGCCGCCGCACCGATAGTCCTGCGCTCCAACTCCCCGAACCCTCCCTCGGTCCCACGGTCACGGGACCACACCGCACCCAAACGTAACCTCTGCCCCCACGGCGTCGCCGAGCAGCCGTCGCCTAGCCTCCTGAGCATGACTTCGACGACTGCCGGCGACGTATGGCTGCCGATTCCGGCCGATGAGATCGAGGGGCTCCCCGAGGGCCTCGACTACCACTTCTGGGACGGCGGACAGGACTTCCCCGCCGATCCCGCAGACTGCGCCTTCTATGTCGTTCCCTATATGAAGGGTCCGCCGATCGCGGTCCGGCCGCTCGACGCCATGGGCGCGGTACGGGTCGTGCAGACGCTCTCCGCGGGTATCGACCACGTGGAGCCCGGCCTCGGTCTGCTTCCCGCCGGCGTACGCCTCTGCAATGCCAGGGGAGTGCACGAGGCGTCCACCGCCGAGCTGGCCCTCGCCCTGATCCTCGCCTCGCTGCGGGGGTTCCCCGGCTTCGTGCACGGTCAGGACAAGGAGGAGTGGCGGGCAGGCTTCTACCCGGCGCTCGCCGACAAGTCGGTGCTCATCGTCGGTTACGGGTCGATCGGTTCGGCGATCGAGGACCGGCTCGAACCGTTCGAGTGCGCGCGGGTGGCGCGCGTCGCGCGCTCTGCGCGGACGACAGCGCGCGGCCCCGTGCACACGCTCGACGACCTGCCCGCGCTGCTGCCCCAGGCCGACATCGTCATCCTGTCCACCCCGCTGAACCCCTCCACCCAGGGCCTGGTGGGAGCCGAGTTCCTCAGGGCGATGCGCGACGGCGCACTCCTCGTCAACGTCGCCCGGGGACAAGTGGTCGACACCGCGGCCCTGTTGTCCGAACTCGAGTGCGGCCGGCTGCGCGCCGCTCTCGATGTCACCGACCCCGAACCGCTGCCCGTCGGCCATCCCCTCTGGCATGCTCCCCATGTCCTGATCACCCCTCATGTCGGCGGCAGCACCTCGGCGTTCCTGCCGAGGGCCAAGCGTCTGCTGGCGGCACAGCTGACCCGTTTCGCCGAGGGTGAGCCGGTGCGAAACGTCGTACTCACCACCGGCTGAACACGCTCCGGAGTACGTTCATCGCAGCCAGTTCCCGCAACGCCGCAGGTTGTCACGGAGAGTAGACGAACTATGTCCCTGAGTGACCGTTCTGGTGTATCGTCCAGACCGGGGGGCTGCGTCGTGGAAGGGGCGACGCGGGGGAGGAAGTAGAACGCGAGGGGGCTACGGGCGATGTGCGGCCAATGGAGAGACGATCCGACGCGGCAGGGCGAGCGATGGCGATCATCGGCACTGATGCCAAACAGGACTCCGCCCCGCCCGTGTCCACGGCGAGCAGCGGGCCGGACTCCGGGGGCGCGGGACGCGACCCGGGGAGCTCTCCGGTGAGCGCCGTCGGGGCCCCGCTCTCCCGGCAGTCGGTCACGGGCGAGGGCTTGGGCGAGGGCTCGGGAGACGGTGCGGGCCTACGCGGCCAGATCACCCTGGCCGCGGTCTGCGCCGGATACGCCGTCGGTGCCTCCTTCGGCTGGGGCTCCACGCAAGCGGCTCTGTTCATGGGTGATTTCGGGCTCAGCGTCGCGTCACTGGCCGCTGCGCTCTCATGCTTCCTCTACGCGAGGTCCACGGTCTGCCGGCTCCGGCCGGCCTGGCTGCTGTTCTCGCTCTCCTCCCTCATGGCCGCCTGCGGCAACGCGGTCTGGGGGTGGTACGAGGTGGTGCTGGGCCTCCCCGTGCCCACGCCGTCCCTCGCCGACTTCTTCTTCCTGTGCTTCGCGCCGCCCGCCATCGTCGGGCTGCTCGTCCTCGCCAAGCGCCCGGTCACCCGGGCCGGCTGGATCTGTCTGGCCCTGGACTCCTGGCTGATCGGCGGATCGCTGCTGACGCTCTCCTGGAGCCTCGCTCTCGCCCACACGGCACATGTCGCCGACCTGGAGGGCGGGAGCGTGGCCAGGGCCGCGCTCTTCCTCGCCTATCCGCTGCTGGACATCGTGCTGGTCTCCATGGTGCTCGCGCTGCACTTCCGGCGGTCCAGCGTCAACCGCTCCGCGGTGAACACGGCCGTCGCCGCGCTCGCCCTGACCGTCCTGTGCGACACCGTGTTCACCTCGCCGCTGCTCCGCTCGACGTACCACTCCGGCCAGTTGCTCGACGCGGGATGGTTCACCGGTTCGCTCCTGCTCGCGTACGCCCCCTGGGGCGCCCGGCACCGCGACACCGAAGACCTGCCGCCAGGCTCCACGGCCATGCGCCCGACCAGCCGTCCCATCGCCGGCTCACTCGCCGCCCTGACGCCCTATCTGGCGGCGGCGGTCTGCACCCTGGGCATCCTGCACACCGTGGTCGAGGGGCGCAGGGTCGACCGCGTGGTGATCTTCACCGGATGCACGGTCGTCCTCGCCCTGGTCGTCCGGCAGGGCATCATGCTCCTCGACAACATCTCGCTCACCCAGGAGCTGGCCCAGAAGGAGAACCACTTCCGCTCGCTGGTGCAGGGATCGAGCGACGTCATCATGATCGCCGCCCCCACCGGGATGCTGCGCTACGTCAGCCCGGCGGCGGCCGGGGTGTACGGGCGCGAGGCGGACGATCTCGTCGGTTGCGAACTGGCCTCCATCATCCACCCCGAAGACCTCGGCGGGGTGGTCCACGAGGTGCGGCGCTTCCTGGCCGCTTCGCCCCACGAAGAGCCCACCACCCGCATCGAGTGCCGCTTCAGATCGGGTACCGGTGACTGGCTCAACGTGGAGTCGACCGTCAACCGGCACCAGGGCGGACTGCTCCTCAACAGCCGGGACGTGACCGAACGGGTCAGACTCCAGGCCCAGTTGCAGCACAACGCCGAACACGACCCGCTCACCGACCTGCCCAACCGCGCGCTGTTCACCGACCGGGTCCGCCGTGCGCTGGCGGGCCGGCGGGCGGGCGACTCGGGCACCGCCGTCCTCTTCATCGACCTCGACGGCTTCAAGGCGGTCAACGACACCATCGGCCACCAGGCCGGTGACGAGCTCCTCATCCAGGCCGCCCGCCGCCTCGCCGAGTCCGTACGGGCCGGGGACACCGCGGCCCGTCTCGGCGGTGACGAGTTCGCGGCGCTGATCGTCGGCGACGGCACCCGGGACCAGGGCGCCCGGGAGTACCAGGTGCACGAGATCGCCGACCGGCTGCGCCTCACGCTCTCCCAGCCGTACCGCATCGGGGCCAGCGAGGTCCGCGTGGCCGCCTCCATCGGCGTCGCGTTCGCGGAGCCCGCCATCACCCCCACCGACCTCATGCGCAACGCGGACCTCGCCATGTACCGGGCCAAGGCGGGCGGCAAGGACCGGGTCGAGCTGTACGCCCCACAGATGCAGGCCGATGTCGTACGCCGCTCCGAACTGGCGGCCCGGCTGCGTACCGCCCTGCGCGACGGTGAGTTCGCCCTGCTGCACCAGCCGGTCGTCCATCTCGCCAGCGGCACCGTCGCCGCCGTGACGGCGCAGGCGCGCTGGCGCTCGGCGCAGGGCATCCTCTTCACCCCCGCCGAGTTCCTCAGGGTGTCCGACGACAACAACCGCACCGCCGAGCTGGGCCGCTGGCTCCTGCAGGCGGCCGTCGAGCAGGCCGCCGACCGGGCCAGGGCCGGACACCCGATCCCGGTGTCCGTGAGGCTCTCCGCCGGCCGGCTGCTCGACCGGGCGCTGCCCTTCGGTTCCATCGAAGCGCTCCTGACCCGGCACGGGCTCCCATCCGGGGCTCTGATGATCGAGGTCGCCGACAGTGATCCCCGGATCTCCTTCGACGAACTGGAGCAGCGGCTGGTGGCCCTGCGCCGCCTGGGCGTGCGGATCGCGCTCGACGGCTTCGGCAGTGGTTACGCGGCGATCAACGCCCTGCGCCGGCTCCCCATCGACGTACTGAAGCTGGACCGCGGTCTCGTCGAAGGGGTGGTGCAGTCCCCCCGGCTGCACAAGATCACCAGTGGGCTGCTCCGGATCGCCTGCGATCTCGGGATGCAGTCCGTGGCCGACGGTGTCGACGTACCGGAACAGGTCCTCGCGCTGCGCGCCATGGGCTGCACGCACGGCCAGGGGATGGCCTTCTCGGGGCCGCTCGACGAGTACCGGCTGCGCCGTGCCCTGGTGCGGGGGGAGTTCCCCGTACCGGGCAGTCCCGTTGCTCAGCCCGTCCTGACGGGCGGCTCCATCCCACTCCTCACCGGCTCACATGCTGAGACGCCTGTCCCACCTACTTGACACCGTACGCGTGCCGGAGAGATGGTCAATGCCATGCGCACCCGAATTCTCGTACTTGGAAAGCGCGTCGGCTGAAGCAGGGTCCCTCGATGACACCCTGCAGACCGCACCGGCGCGCTCCCCTCGCTTGCCTCACGGCACGAGGGGTTTTTTGTTGCACCGGCGCTTCCCAGAACCCCGCAAAAACCCCGCAAAAACCCTCAGCTTCGAGAAGAGAATGCCGATGACCGAGCAGGCCACCGGGGCCCACCACCCGCAGCCGCGGGCCCGTCACAACGGACCGTCGTCCGTCACCGTCGAGCACGTCACGGGCGCCCAGTCCCTCATCCGTTCTCTCGAGGAAGTCGGGGCCGACACCGTATTCGGCATTCCCGGCGGCGCGATCCTTCCGGCGTACGACCCGATGATGGACTCCACCCGGGTGCGCCACGTTCTGGTCCGGCACGAGCAGGGCGCGGGCCACGCGGCCACCGGCTACGCACAGGCCACCGGCAAGGTCGGGGTCTGCATGGCCACCTCGGGACCCGGTGCGACCAACCTCGTCACGCCGATCGCCGACGCGCACATGGACTCGGTGCCCCTGGTCGCGATCACCGGCCAGGTCGCCTCCAAGGCGATCGGTACGGACGCGTTCCAGGAAGCCGACATCTGCGGCATCACGATGCCGATCACGAAGCACAACTTCCTGGTCACCAAGGCCGAGGACATCCCGCACACCATCGCCGAGGCGTTCCACATCGCGTCCACCGGCCGCCCGGGACCCGTCCTCGTCGACATCGCCAAGGACGCCCTCCAGGCGCAGACGACGTTCAGCTGGCCGCCCGCCCAGGACCTGCCCGGCTACCGGCCGGTCACCAAGCCGCACGCCAAGCAGATCCGCGAGGCCGCCAAGCTCATCACGCAGGCCAAGCGCCCCGTCCTGTACGTCGGCGGGGGCGTCATGAAGGCGGGGGCCACCGGCGAACTCAAGGTCCTCGCGGAGCTCACCGGAGCGCCCGTCACCACCACACTGATGGCGCTCGGCGCATTCCCCGACAGCCACCCGCTGCACGTGGGAATGCCGGGCATGCACGGTGCGGTCACCGCCGTCACCGCGCTGCAGAAGGCCGACCTGATCGTCGCCCTCGGAGCCCGCTTCGACGACCGCGTCACCGGAAAGCTGGACAGCTTCGCGCCCTTCGCGAAGATCGTCCACGCCGACATCGACCCGGCCGAGATCGGCAAGAACCGCGCCGCCGACGTCCCGATCGTCGGGGACGCCCGCGAGGTCCTGGCCGACCTCGTCCAGGCCGTCCAGGCCGAGCACACCGAGGGAAACACCGGTGACTACGAGGCGTGGTGGAAGGACCTCAACCGCTGGCGGGACACCTACCCGCTCGGCTTCGACCTGCCGGAGGACGGCAGCCTCTCGCCGCAGCAGGTCATCCAGCGGGTCGGACAGCTCGCCCCCGAGGGCACGATCTTCGCGGCGGGCGTCGGCCAGCACCAGATGTGGGCCGCCCACTTCATCAACTACGAGAAGCCCGCCACCTGGCTGAACAGCGGCGGCGCCGGAACGATGGGCTACGCGGTCCCGGCCGCGATGGGTGCCAAGGCGGGCATGCCCGACCGCACGGTCTGGGCGATCGACGGTGACGGCTGCTTCCAGATGACCAACCAGGAACTCACCACCTGCGCGCTCAACAACATCCCGATCAAGGTCGCGATCATCAACAACGGCGCCCTCGGGATGGTCCGCCAGTGGCAGACCCTCTTCTACAACCAGCGGTACTCCAACACCGTGCTGCACTCCGGCACCGACACCGACGGCGTTCCGGCGAAGGGCACCCGGGTGCCTGACTTCGTCAAGCTGTCCGAGGCCATGGGCTGTTACGCGATCCGCTGCGAGGACCCCGCCGACCTGGACAAGGTCATCGAAGAGGCCAACTCCATCAACGACCGCCCCGTCGTGATCGACTTCATCGTCCACGAGGACGCCATGGTGTACCCGATGGTCGCCGCCGGCACCTCCAACGACGAGGTCATGGCCGCCCGCGGTGTCCGCCCCGACTTCGGCGACAACGAAGACGACTGAGAGACAGAGAGAGACCGACCTCATGTCCACGAAGCACACACTCTCCGTCCTGGTCGAGAACAAGCCGGGTGTCCTCGCCCGGATCACGGCTCTGTTCTCCCGGCGCGGCTTCAATATCGACTCACTCGCGGTCGGTACCACCGAGCACCCCGACATCTCCCGCATCACCATCGTGGTGGGTGTCGAGGACCTGCCCCTGGAGCAGGTGACCAAGCAGCTGAACAAGCTGGTCAACGTCCTGAAGATCGTCGAACTCGAGCCCGGCGCTGCGATCCAGCGCGAGCTCGTCCTGGTGAAGGTCCGCGCCGACAACGAGACCCGCTCCCAGATCGTCGAGATCGTCTCGCTGTTCCGCGCCAAGACCGTGGACGTCTCCCCGGAGGCGGTCACGATCGAGGCGACCGGAGGAGCCGACAAGCTGGAGGCCATGCTCAAGATGCTGGAGCAGTTCGGCATCAAGGAGCTCGTCCAGTCCGGCACCATCGCCATAGGGCGGGGCTCACGGTCGATCACCGACCGCTCCCTGCGCGCCCTCGACCGCTCGGCGTAGGAACGGGCGCTCCGCCGCCGCTCCGCCGCTCGCATGGCGAGACCCGACAACGTATTCGACGCACCCCGCCGTACGGTGGGACGCAACACCTGCACACCAAGGAGAAGACCCAGTGGCCGAGCTGTTCTACGACGACGATGCCGACCTGTCCATCATCCAGGGCCGCAAGGTCGCGGTCATCGGCTACGGCAGCCAGGGCCACGCCCACGCGCTGTCGCTCCGTGACTCCGGCGTCGACGTCCGCGTCGGTCTGCACGAGGGCTCGAAGTCCAAGGCCAAGGCCGAGGAGCAGGGCCTGCGCGTGGTGACGCCCGCCGAGGCCAGCGCCGAGGCGGACGTCATCATGATCCTCGTCCCGGACCCGATCCAGGCCCAGGTCTACGAGGAGTCCATCAAGGACAACCTCAAGGACGGAGACGCGCTCTTCTTCGGCCACGGACTGAACATCCGCTTCGGCTTCATCAAGCCGCCGGCCAACGTCGACGTCTGCATGGTCGCCCCGAAGGGCCCGGGCCACCTCGTCCGCCGCCAGTACGAGGAGGGCCGCGGCGTCCCGTGCATCGTGGCCGTCGAGCAGGACGCCACCGGCACGGGCCTGGCCCTCGCCCTCTCGTACGCGAAGGGCATCGGCGGCACGCGCGCCGGCGTCATCAAGACGACCTTCACCGAGGAGACCGAGACCGACCTGTTCGGTGAGCAGGCCGTCCTCTGCGGTGGCACCGCCGCCCTGGTCAAGGCCGGTTTCGAGACCCTGACCGAGGCCGGTTACCAGCCGGAGATCGCGTACTTCGAGTGCCTCCACGAGCTGAAGCTCATCGTGGACCTCATGTACGAGGGCGGCCTGGAGAAGATGCGCTGGTCCATCTCGGAGACCGCCGAGTGGGGCGACTACGTCACCGGTCCGCGGATCATCACGGACGCCACCAAGGCCGAGATGAAGAAGGTCCTCACCGAGATCCAGGACGGCACCTTCGCCAACGCCTGGATGGCCGAATACCACAACGGTCTGCCCAAGTACAACGAGTACAAGAAGGCCGACAGCGACCACCTGCTGGAGACCACGGGCCGTGAGCTGCGCAAGCTCATGAGCTGGGTGAACGACGAGGACGCGTAAGTCCTCCGCCGCGGGGGCGGACCGATGGTCCGCCCCCGCGGCACACCGCCCGTCCCGGCTTCCGTGTCACTGCGGACAGCGGAGGTGGAAGCGGCTGCATCGAATGTGTGTACAAGTCGTCCACCCTCGTGTGGGTGATCCTTCCACCGGGGCGCAAGGCGCGCTCTGTTGCATGACTACACTTCTCAACACATACACGCGTCAGGGCCCACAGTGTCGTGCGTCTCCCACGCGGCTAGCCCCTCCACCGCCTGCGGCCGTCGGGACGGCCGTCCGCACTGGACATGTGAGGACTCTCGTGAGCTCGAAACCTGTCGTACTCATCGCTGAAGAGCTGTCGCCCGCCACGGTCGACGCTCTGGGTCCGGATTTCGAGATCCGGCACTGCAACGGCGCGGACCGCGCCGAACTCCTCCCCGCGATCGTCGACGTCGACGCCATCCTGGTGCGCTCCGCCACCAAGGTCGACGCCGAAGCCATCGCCGCGGCCAAGAAGCTGCGGGTCGTCGCCCGCGCCGGTGTCGGTCTGGACAACGTCGACGTCTCCTCGGCCACCAAGGCCGGCGTGATGGTCGTCAACGCCCCGACCTCCAACATCGTCACCGCCGCCGAGCTGGCCTGTGGTCTGCTCGTCGCCACGGCGCGCAACATCCCGCAGGCCAACACCGCCCTGAAGAACGGCGAGTGGAAGCGCTCCAAGTACACGGGCGTCGAGCTCAGCGAGAAGGTCCTCGGCGTCGTCGGCCTCGGCCGCATCGGTGTCCTGGTCGCGCAGCGCATGTCGGCCTTCGGTATGAAGATCGTCGCGTACGACCCCTACGTACAGCCCGCGCGTGCCGCGCAGATGGGTGTCAAGCTCCTCACCCTCGACGAGCTGCTCGAGGTCGCCGACTTCATCACGGTGCACCTCCCCAAGACGCCGGAGACGCTCGGCCTCATCGGCGACGACGCGCTGCACAAGGTGAAGCCCTCCGTACGCATCGTCAACGCCGCCCGCGGCGGCATCGTCGACGAGGAGGCGCTGGCCTCCGCCCTCAAGGAGGGCCGCGTCGCCGGCGCCGGTCTGGACGTGTACACGAAGGAGCCCTGCACGGACTCCCCGCTGTTCCAGTTCGACCAGGTCGTCTGTACCCCGCACCTCGGAGCTTCGACCGACGAGGCCCAGGAGAAGGCGGGCATCGCGGTCGCCAGGTCCGTGCGTCTGGCCCTCGCCGGTGAACTCGTGCCGGACGCGGTCAACGTCCAGGGCGGCGTCATCGCCGAGGACGTCCGTCCCGGACTGCCGCTCGCCGAGAAGCTCGGCCGGATCTTCACCGCGCTCGCGGGCGAGGTCGCGGCCCGCCTCGATGTCGAGGTGTACGGCGAGATCACGCAGCACGACGTGAAGGTGCTCGAACTCTCCGCTCTCAAGGGCGTCTTCGAGGACGTCGTCGACGAGACCGTGAGCTACGTCAACGCCCCGCTCTTCGCGCAGGAGCGCGGTGTCGAGGTACGCCTCACCACCAGCTCCGAGTCGCCGGACCACCGCAACGTGGTGACCGTCCGCGGCACGCTGTCGAGCGGCGAGGAGGTCGCGGTCTCCGGCACGCTGGCCGGCCCCAAGCACCTCCAGAAGATCGTGGCCATCGGCGACTACGACGTCGACCTGGCGCTCGCCGACCACATGGTCGTGCTGCGCTACCAGGACCGTCCGGGTGTCGTCGGCGCGGTCGGCCGCATCCTCGGTGAGGCCGGGCTCAACATCGCCGGCATGCAGGTCTCGCGGGCGGACGTGGGCGGCGAGGCGCTGGTCGTCCTCACCGTCGACGACACCGTTCCGCCGCAGGTCCTGACCGACATCTCCGAGGAGATCGGCGCCGCCTCGGCCCGTTCGGTGAACCTCACCGACTGACCGTCCGCCGCTCGCACCCCGTACCTGGCATATAGACGTCCGTCTTACACGGTTGTCTGTATGCCGGGTACGCTGCGTTTATGGGACACCGTGAGGATCTGCTCGAGGGCGCCAAGCGCTGCCTGCTGGAGAAGGGGTACGCCCGGACGACGGCACGCGACATCGTGGCCGCCTCCGGCACCAACCTCGCCTCCATCGGCTACCACTACGGCTCCAAGGAGGCGCTGCTCGACCTGGCCTTCCTCCAGGTGACGGAGGAGTGGGGCGACACCACCACGGACGCGCCCGATCGGCTCGGCGCAAAGACCGCGGCCGATGCGCCCGAGGACCCGTTCGGGCAGTTCCGTGAGGTCTGGGAGCGGGTCATCGGCTCCTACGGGGAGACCCGTGCCGTCTGGCAGCTCCAGTTGGAGGTCATCTCGCGGATCGACACCGATCCCGCCCTCCGGAAGGCGCTGGCGGGCCCGCAGGGCGACGCGCGCAACGGTCTCGCCCGGACCATGCTGGGCATCGACCCCGAAGCCGATCCCGAAAGGGCGCGGGTCGCGGGGCTGTTCTGTCAGGCCCTGCTCACGGGGGTGATGGTCCAGTGGATGACCGACGGGGAGTCCGCGCCCTCCGCGCAGGACCTGACCGACGGACTGAAGGCGGTGCTGGAGGGCAGGGTCTCCTGACAGGGGGCGCGCGAAACGTCCTGGGGTGACAGCGTCCGGAACCGACGAGGCGTCCGGAACCGACGAAGAGAGCGGCGCGAGGTACGGAGGCAGGCATGCGGCGTGCGGTGCGGGGATTCTGGGGTCCCAGGCAGGAGTGCGCGGAGGCGCTGGCACGGCGATGGAAGCAGACGCTCGACCGGCTGGACGTACTGCTGCCGGACGTGTGCGCAGGCGCCGGGCGCGACGGGACCTGGCGGAACGTGCCGGGCTCCGGGCCCGCCGCCGCCCTGCGGCCGGACGAGGAGACCCTGCTCGCCGCCGTCCGCGCGGCCCAGGCCTCGGACGGCTGGTCGGACCGTACGGGCACCAGCATGCGGTTCGTCGCGGCGGGAGCGACCGGCTGGAAGGTCGACGTCAGCGGGCGGGCCGGCGGTACGTCGGAGTACCTGCTCCAGGCAGTCGTCATCGGCATCCGGCCGCCCGAGGGTGCGGAGGTGCCCGACGCCGCACTTCTTACGGCGGTGGCCGAGGTGTGGGAGGCGGACTTCGGGAGCGTGAGCAACGACGACGTCCTCTACGCCCTGGAGGACGAAGGGGGTTTCGCCCCCGACGAGCCGTCCGTCGGCTGGACCGGCTATCTCTCCTCGGCGCGTGCCGCCCTGCTGCCCGACGACATCACGGGCGCCCGCGAAGAGGTGGGCTCCCAGGGCGTACTCCTGGAGATCGCCGCACCCGGTGACGTCCAGGCGGTGCTGCGGGCCAACCTGCGCCTGCGCGAGACGGGGGCACTCCAGGCGCTGCCGCGCCCGGTGGGGGCCGCGCCGTGAGCGCCAGGGCTGGGGAGGAGTTCGACACCGTACGCGCGAGCGCCGACGTCGACGCGCTGCTGGCCGCGCGGGTCCCGGCGGCCGGGCCGACCGTG
The DNA here is from genome assembly GCF_014216315.1 of Streptomyces finlayi. NCBI lineage: Bacteria > Bacillati > Actinomycetota > Actinomycetes > Kitasatosporales > Streptomycetaceae > Streptomyces > Streptomyces finlayi. Next base: position 2,039,103 of record NZ_CP045702.1, on the reverse strand, counting down.
GCCGTGGGCGATCCGGCCACGGGGGAGTGGACCACCACGCGGGGCGAGGGCTTCCGGATCGTGCCGCTGTGGGAGGGCGAGCCGCTCACCGGGCTGTACGGGCCAGGATGGAACGAGGCCGTGGACGCCGCCGACGCCCACCTCGCCACGCTCGTCCGGGAGCTGGACGGACGCTGGGGTGCCCACCGCAGGGTGGCCCTGCGTGTACCGCTGTTCCGGAAGCAGCGGGGAGCGGCCCTGCCGCCGCTGTTCGACGCCCTGCTGGCGCAGGACTGCTACGGCGACCTGACGGTCTGGGGGCCGGTGGGCGCCGACGGCTCCGGTGCCGTACAGCGGTGGGTGGCGGTGAGCGCCGGGCACAGTGCCGGGGACGCGCCCGTGGTCATGGCGGCCGCCGTCAGCGACCGGCCGATAGTCGAGCTGCCGGAGGACGACGCCTGCTAGGTCCTGTCTGGAGTTCCCCCGCGGCGTCGCGGCGTCCGGCACCGCCGCCTCCGGCGTTGTCGTCAGTCGCGAGGGCTCCGCCATCGCTCCCTCCTCCGCCTTGGATTCGACGGCACCGGACGCCGCTCCTTCTCCCGCGCTGGAACTCCAGACAGGACCCTAGGGCCTTCGTTCGGATCAGGCCGGACGCGGGCCCCGGAGCGGGTCCGTCACAGGCGTGCCGCCTTCAGGGCCATGTGCAGCAGCAGCCGGTCCTCGCCGTCGTTCAGGTCGAGCCCCGTCAGCTGGTGGACGCGGGAGAGCCGGTAGTAGAGCGTCTGCCGGTGGATGCCGAGCTCGGCGGCCGTCCGGCCGGCCTGGCCCGCGCAGTCGAGGAACACCTCGGCGGTGCGGGCCAGTTCGCTGTGGGCCGGGGCCAGCAGGGTGCGCACAGCGGGGTCGGGGGCGGCGTCCACGGGCCGGGGGAGCGAGGTCAGCAGCCGGTACGGGCCGATGGCCCGCCAGTCGGCGACCTTCCCGAAGCGGGTCTCGGCCGTGGCGGCGCGGGACGCGGACACGGCCTCGTGCCAGGAGGCGGACAGCTCCGCCAGGCCCCGCCGGGGGACCGCGATTCCGGCCGTGGCTCCCGGTCCGGCGGCGGAGCGCAACCGGTCCGCCGCCGTCGTCGCCGGGTCCAGGACGTCGGGCGAGCGCAGCCTGACCAGCGCCGCCAGGGACACCGTGCCCGAGGCGGGAGCCTGCTCGGGCGAGGGTGCGCCCGTCGGCGCGGCGCCTCCCGCCGCGTTCGCGACCGTGGACAGGGCCGCCGCCGACGGCACCGTACGTACGGAAGGGGTCTCGTCCGCCCACGGGTTCACGCACACCACCGTGTGCAGGCCGTCCGCGTCCGGGCCGAGCGCCTCGCGCAGCGCGGCCACCGCCATGTCGTGCTGCCAGCCGCGCTCCGCCGTGAGGACCGCACCGAATTCCCGGGACAGGTCCGTGCCCGCCCGCGCCTCGTCGGAGAGCAGCGCCCCGATCCGGGAGGCCACGTCCATCGCCGCCGTCAGCTGGTCGTCCGTCGGGCCGGGGTCCGCTTCGAGGGACCACACGTAACCGAGCACGACGCCCCGATGGCGTACCGGAAGGCAGATGCGGCCCCGGAAGACACCGGCCTCCGGGGCGGCCGGAATACGGACGGGGCCGGTGGCGCGGGCGATGCCGAAGCCCTCGAACCAGGCCCGGACCGCCGGTGTGGAGCGCCGGGTCAGGATCGACCGGGTGCGGACGGGGTCCATCGCGGTGTCGTCGTCGCTGTCGTGGGCACCGAAGGCGACCAGGCCGAAGTCCCGGTTCTCCAGGACCGCCGGAGCGCCGAGCAGCGCGGAGATCTCGTCGACCAGCTCCTGGTAATCGCCTTTCACCCCCTCATTCTCGCACCCCTTCAGACATATGTCTGAGGTACCGGCCACAGATGCGTGACAGGTGTCGATGGCACAGGATCGGAGGGATCCTTAGATTTCACGGTGGTTCTCCGTGCTGTACCGGTCCGTGTCGCTTCGTGCCTCTACAGCCTTCGTTCGTTCATTCCGTGGAGGTGCCCCGTGCTGGGTCCCGTGATTCTCGCCGCGTCACGCAGCGACACGATGCGTCGTTTCATCTCGGCAGCGCCGGGCACGAAGCAGGTCGTCGACCGGTTCATCGCCGGTGAGACCGTCGAGCAGGTCGTCCCGATCGTCAAGGACGCCGCGGGCAAGGGCCTGGAGGTCACCCTCGACGTCGTGGGTGAGGACATCACCACCCCCGAGCAGGCCGCCGCCGCGCGGGACGCCTACCTGGAGCTGATCGGCCGGCTCAAGGAGCTGGGCCTCGGCACCAAGGCCGAGATGTCCGTCAAGCTGTCGATGTTCGGCCAGTCCCTGGACGGCGGCCACGAGCTGGCACTCGCCAATGTGCGCCCCGTCGTCGAGGCCGCCGCCGTGATCGGCACCACGGTCACCCTGGACGCCGAGGACCACACCACCCTCGACTCGATGTTCACCATCCACGAGGAGCTGCGGAAGGACTTCCCGCAGACCGGCTGTGTGATCCAGGCGTACCTGTTCCGCACCGAGGACGACGCCCGCCGGCTGGCCGCCGCCGGCAGCCGTGTCCGCATCGTGAAGGGCGCCTACAAGGAGCCCGCCTCCGTCGCGTACCAGGACAGGGCCGAGATCGACAAGGCGTTCGTCCGCGTCATCAAGATCCTGATGGACGGCCAGGGCTACCCGATGATCGGGTCCCACGACCCCCGCCTCATCGCCATCACCCAGGAGCTCGGCCGCAAGGCCGGGCGCAAACTGGACGAGTACGAGTTCCAGATGCTGTACGGCATCCGCAGCGACGAGCAGATCCGGCTCGCGGCCGAGGGCCACCGGATGCGCGTCTACACGGCGTACGGCACCGACTGGTACGGCTACTTCATGCGCCGTCTCGCGGAGAAGCCGGCCAACCTGCTGTTCTTCGGCCGTTCCATCCTCACCAAGGGCTGACCTGCCCGGCTGACCCCCACCCGCTGATACAAGGAGACAAGGCACTCATGGACGCTGTTACCCAGGTCCCCGCGCCGGTCAACGAGCCGGTCCGTTCCTACGCCCCCGGATCACCCGAGCGCGCCCGCCTCGAAGTGAAGCTCAAGGAGCTCGCCGAGAACCCCATCGACCTGCCGATGACCATCGGTGGCGAGAAGCGGATGGGTGGCGGTGAGCGTTTCGACGTCGTGCAGCCGCACAACCACAAGGCGGTCCTCGGTACCTTCGCCGGCGCCACGCGGCAGGACGCGCAGGACGCCATCGACGCCGCTCTCGCCGCCGCCCCGGCGTGGCGCGCGATGGCCTTCGACGACCGCGCCGCGATCATCCTGCGCGCCGCCGAGCTGCTCGCCGGCCCCTGGCGCGAGACGCTGGCCGCCTCCACGATGCTCGGCCAGTCGAAGACCGCGCAGCAGGCCGAGATCGACACTCCCTGCGAGCTCGTCGACTTCTGGCGCTTCAACGTGCACTACGCGCGCCAGATTCTCGCCGAGCAGCCCCCGGCCAACTCGCCGGGCGTGTGGAACCGTATGGACCACCGCCCGCTGGAGGGCTTCGTCTACGCGATCACGCCGTTCAACTTCACGGCCATCGCGGGCAACCTGCCCACCGCCCCCGCCCTCATGGGCAACGTGGTGGTCTGGAAGCCGTCCCCCACGCAGACCCACGCCGCCGTGCTGCTGATGCAGCTCCTGGAGGAGGCCGGACTGCCGAAGGGCGTCATCAACCTGGTGACAGGTGACGGCATCGCCGTCTCCGAGGTGGCGCTGAACCACCGCGATCTGGCCGGTATCCACTTCACCGGTTCGACCCCGACCTTCCAGCACCTGTGGAAGACGGTCGGCAACAACATCGCCAAGTACCGCACATACCCGCGACTGGTCGGCGAGACCGGCGGCAAGGACTTCGTCGTCGCGCACCCCAGCGCCGACCACGCCGTCCTGAAGACCGCGCTGACCCGTGGCTCCTTCGAGTACCAGGGCCAGAAGTGCTCGGCGTCCTCGCGCGCCTACGTCCCGGCCTCCATCTGGAACTCCGGTTTCAAGGAGGCGTTCGCGGCCGAGGTCGACGGCATCGCCATGGGTGACGTCACCGACCTGTCGAACTTCATCGGCGCCGTGATCGACGAGCGTTCCTTCGCGAAGAACAAGGCCGCGATCGACCGTGCCAAGGCCGACCCGAGCTGCACGATCATCGCGGGCGGCACGTACGACGACTCGGTCGGCTACTTCGTCCGCCCGACGGTCATCGCCTGCTCGGACCCGTCGAACGAGGTCTTCACGACCGAGTACTTCGGGCCGATCCTCGCGATCCACGTCTACGAGGACGAGAACTACGACGCCATGCTTGAGCAGATGGAGTCGGCGTCCGACTACGCGCTGACGGGTGCGGTCATCTCCAACGACCGCGCCGCGGCCGCCCGCACGATGGAGAAGCTGCGCTACGCCGCGGGCAACTTCTACATCAACGACAAGTCGACCGGCGCCGTCGTCGGCCAGCAGCCCTTCGGCGGCGGCCGTGCCTCGGGTACGAACGACAAGGCCGGTGCGCCGCAGAACCTGCAGCGCTGGACGCTGACCCGCGCCATCAAGGAGACGCTGGTCCCGCCGACCGACTACACCTACCCCCACCAGGGCTGATCCGCCCGGGGCGCCGCGCAGGCAAGCCCCGCCACGAGTCCCGCCCCCCGCCCGGCCCCCCAGCCGGCCGGGGGGCGGTTTCCATGTGCGCCCGGGTCCCCGCGACCGCCGGATCCAGCCACGCGCCCTTGCGGTAGAGGTAATGGGCATGTCAAATTCCTGCTCGGTACGTACGTCCCCACACGTCATCCGAGAAGGAGCTCCCCCATGAGACGCACCCTTCGTGCGCGCATCGGCGTTTCCCTGCTCGTCGGCGCGACCCTCGGCCTCGGCGCGACCCCCGCCGGGGCCGAGGCCGTTCCCGCCGCGAGCGCCACCCCCGCCCCGGCCCCGTACGCCCTGGACGCCGCACTCGAACGGCAGCTCGGAGCGGACAGCGCGGGCAGTTACCTCGACGCGAGGACCGGTGGCCTCGTCGTCACCGTCACCAGCGACCGCGCCGCCGAACAGGCCCGTTCCGCAGGGGCGACCGCCCGCCGGGTGACGCGCAGCGCGGCGGATCTCGGCGCCGCGATGGACGCGCTGGAGGCCGGTGCGAAGATCACCGGCACCTCCTGGGGCATCGACCCCCGGACCAACCAGGTCGCGCTGGAGGCCGACGAGTCGGTCTCCGTACGGGAGATGGCCCGCATCAAGGCCGTCGCCGACCGGCTCGACGGGGCCGTCCGCATCACCAGGGTGCCCGGCGTCTTCCACCGCGAGGTCGCGGGCGGCAGCGCCATCTACGGCGGCGGGAGCCGCTGCTCGGCCGCGTTCAACGTGACCAAGAACAGCGCCCGGTACTTCGTGACCGCCGGCCACTGCACCAACATCTCGGCCAACTGGTCCGCGAGTTCCGGCGGAGCGGTGATCGGTGTCCGTGAGGGCACGAGCTTCCCGACCAACGACTACGGCATCGTCCGCTACACCGACGGCTCCGCGCCCGCGGGGAACGTCAACCTCTACAACGGCAGCTTCCAGGACATCGCCTCCGCCGCCGACGCGGTCGTGGGCCAGGCCCTCAGGAAGAGCGGCTCCACCACCAAGGTCACCAGCGGTACGGTCACCGCGGTCAACGTGACCGTCAACTACGGCGACGGCCCGGTCTACAACATGGTCCGCACCACCGCCTGCTCGGCCGGCGGCGACAGCGGCGGCGCCCACTTCGCCGGTTCCGTCGCCCTCGGTATCCACTCGGGCAGCTCCGGCTGCACCGGCACGAGCGGCTCCGCGATCCACCAGCCGGTCAAGGAGGCCCTGGCCGCGTACGGGGTCACGGTGTACTGACCTTCCCCCTGACGACAAGCCCGTCCGGCGAACAGTTCTGTCCTCGATCGCCGGACGGGCTTGATCTGGCCGGTGTCGACCTGTCCCTGAGCCGGCACGCGCGTCGGGCGAAAACGCCGTCAGCCTCAACCGAGCCCGTCCGGCGACTGAGGACAAGACGGCCGGCACCCGGCGGCGTACTCCCGGACTGCGACGGGAGGAGGTCGCCCAGCTCACCGGGGCGTCCGCGGACCACTACACGCGCCTGGAGCAGGGCCGCGGCTCGCGCCCCTCGCGGCAGACGCTCTCCGCGCTGGCGCCTGCGCTGCGGCTGAGCGAGGACGAGCGGGACCATCTCTTCCACCTGGCGGGGGATGAGCCGCCGCGGGCCCGCCACGGCCCCACGCAGCATGTGCGCCCCGGCCTCCTGCTGGTCCTGGACCGGCTGCACGACGCACCGGCGCAGGTCTGCAGCGACCGTGGCGAGCTGCTTGCGCAGAACGCGATGGCGGTCGCCCTGGGCGGCGAGATCGAGCCGGCGAGAACATGACCCGTAAGTGGTTCACCGTTCCGGCCGTACGGCGGGTCTTCCCGCCCGAGGACCACGCCGCCCACTCCCGTACGCAGGTGGCGCAGCTCCGCGCGGTGTTTGCCGCCCGCCCCGAGGACGCGCCGCTCGCCGCGCTGGTCAAGGAGCTGCGGGCATCGAGCGAGGAGTTCGACGCCCTGTGGACCGAGCACCGGGTGGCGGTACGGCGCGCCGGGACCAAGCGGTTTCCGCACCCCTTGGTCGGCCTTCTCGAACTGGGCTGCGAGGTCCTGCTCACCGCCGACCGCGGGCAGCGGCTGGTGATCCGTACGGCGAGCCCCGGCAGCGAGACGTACGAGCGGCTGCGCCTGCTCCGGGTGGTCGGCATCCAGGAGTTCGGAGCCTCCGGTTTCGACGCGCCCGTCTCAGATAGTAGGAAGTCCGAGTAACTGTGGAGACAGAACGGCCCACCTGTCCTAGCTTTGTAGAAGCCGAACGACTCGCTCGATCGAGCGACTGGCGGTTGTGAGCGCGTGCCCCGAAGCAGGCAACCCCTGCGGCACGCTCCCCGCCCCTTCCGGCACCTCGAAATCCCGATCTCGAATCTCGATCTCGAAATCCTCGCGATCTCAAGGAGTCGATCCATCATGGCCGAGACCACTGTCCGCCGCGTCCGTCGCACCCACCGCCCCACGGAGTCCGAGCGTCGCAATGCCGCCGCCGCGCTCCAGAGGGCCCTCGACCGCAGGGACAACGGCGGATCCACCGGCCACTGAGGGCCGCGACGCGCCCGTGCCCCATGGCATCGCCGTCCGCATGATGGACAGCGGATGTCATGGGCTGGGACGAACAGTAGGGTGCCGATATGTCTCGCAGCATCAATCTCGCAGTGATCCCCGGTGACGGTATCGGCCAGGAGGTCGTGGCCCAGGGACTCAAGGTCCTCAACGCTGTTCTCCCGCAGGATGTGAAGCTGGAGACCAAGGAGTACGACCTTGGCGCCCAGCGCTGGCACCGCACCGGTGAAACCCTCCCGGACGCGGAGCTGGAAGCGCTCAAGGGCCACGACGCCCTCCTGCTCGGCGCGATCGGTGACCCGTCCGTGCCGTCCGGCGTCCTGGAACGAGGGCTCCTGCTGAAGCTGCGTTTCGCCTTCGACCACTACATCAACCTGCGCCCGTCGAAGCTCTTCCCGAACACCGCGACCCCGCTCGCCGGACGCCCCGACATCGACTTCGTCGTCGTGCGCGAGGGCACCGAGGGCCCGTACACGGGCAACGGCGGTTCGCTGCGTACGGGTACGGAGCACGAGGTCGCCACCGAGGTCAGCGTCAACACCGCGTACGGGGTGGAGCGCGTCGTCCGTGACGCCTTCGAGCGGGCCAAGGCCCGCCCGCGCAAGAAGCTGACGCTGGTGCACAAGAACAACGTCCTCGTGTACGCGGGCCACATGTGGAAGAACATCTTCGACAGGGTCGCGGCCGAGTACCCCGAGGTCACCACCGACTATCTGCACGTCGACGCCGCGACGATCTTCTTCGTCACCCAGCCGGAGCGCTTCGACGTCATCGTCACCGACAACCTCTTCGGTGACATCCTCACGGACCTCGCCGCCGCCGTGACCGGCGGAATCGGCCTGGCCGCCTCCGGCAACATCAACCCGACGGGCACGTTCCCGTCGATGTTCGAGCCGGTCCACGGTTCCGCCCCCGACATCGCGGGCAGTGGCAAGGCCGACCCGACCGCCACGATCCTCTCCGTCGCCCTCCTGCTGCGTCACCTCGGCTACGAGACCGAGGCCGTGCGCATCGAGGACGCCGTCTCCGCGGATCTCGCGGGGCGCGACGGGGTCACCACCCGTACGACCGACGAGATCGGCGACGCCCTCGCGGTACGAGTAGCGAGCTGACCCGACGACTCCACTTCGAAGCCGCCGGGTCACAACGCACCCGGCGGCTTCTCCAATGCGGTCTCCGGGTGCCACCATCGACCCTGGACCGCAATCACGTCATTTCGCGCACGGCCACCCCCGGGAGATAATCGAACGCGGGGCCGTGGCTCGCGGCAATGTCCGGACGTCCCGAGGCCTGTCCGACATCCGTCGGGCGGGAGCGGGCGTAGCGCGGTCCATCACACACAAGACCGGTGAAGGACACGCACTCATGACGACGCCCACGATCGAGCTCAAGCCCTCCTCGCACCCGCTGTCCGACGCGGAGCGCGAGGCGGTCCTGGCCAGCCCCGGTTTCGGCCGCCACTTCACCGATCACATGGTGACGATCAGGTGGACCGAGGGCAGGGGCTGGCACGACGCCCAGCTCGTCCCGTACGGCCCGCTGTCGATGGACCCGGCCAACATGACCCTGCACTACGCGCAGGAGATCTTCGAGGGCCTCAAGGCGTACCGTCAGCCCGACGGCACGGTGGCCAGTTTCCGCCCCCAGGCCAACGCCGAGCGCTTCCAGCGGTCCGCGGACCGGCTCGCGATGCCAGAGCTTCCGGTCGAGACGTTCATCGCGGCCTGTGACGCCCTCGTCCAGCAGGACAAGGCATGGGTTCCGGAGCACGGTGGCGAGGAGTCCCTCTACCTGCGCCCGTTCATGATCGCGGCCGAGGTCGGCCTCGGTGTCCGGCCGGCCAACGAGTACCTCTTCATCGTCATCGCCTCGCCCGCCGGCGCGTACTTCCCCGGCGGCGTGAAGCCCGTCTCCATCTGGCTCTCCGAGAACCGCGTCCGCGCCGTTCCCGGCGGCATGGGGGACGCCAAGACCGGCGGCAACTACGCCGCGTCGCTGCTGGCGCAGGCCGAGGCGGCCGCCCAGGGCTGCGACCAGGTCGCCTACCTCGACGCCGTGGAGCACAAGTGGGTCGAGGAGCTCGGCGGCATGAACCTGTACTTCGTGTACGGGCAGGAGGACGGCACGACGCGGATCGTCACTCCCGAGCTCACCGGCTCGCTGCTCGCCGGCATCACCCGCGACTCGCTGCTGAGGGTCGCGGGTGACCTCGGTTACGGGGCCGAGGAGGGCCGCGTCTCCATCGACCGGTGGAAGGCCGACACCGCGAACGGCACCCTGACCGAGGTCTTCGCCTGCGGCACCGCCGCCGTGATCACGCCCGTCGGCACCGTCAAGTCCGCCGACGGCGAGTGGGTCCAGGGCGACGGCACGCCCGGCGAGGTCACCATGAAGCTGCGCGACCGCCTGCTGGACATCCAGCGCGGCATCGCCGAGGACACCCACGGCTGGATGCACCCCCTCGGCTAGTCCGGGTGGTCCAGCCGCTCAGGCGCCGTACGAGCCCGTACGGCGCCTGAGCCGTATCCGGGGGCGGGTCCCTTCCTGCCCACGGGCCCGCACTTGGATTTGAGTGTTGCTCAAAGTGAACGCACAACAGCAGCATCAAGGCTTTCAGTGCGTGACAATCATGGTTAGAGTGTCGCTCTAATCAGGAGGTGTGGTGTCATGAGACTGACCCCGACCGAGCGCGATCGTCTGCTGCTCTTCGGAGCCGCGGAACTGGCGCGGGCGCGCCGCGCGCGTGGGCTGAGGCTCAACGTCCCCGAGGCGACCGCGCTCATCGCGGACACCGTCTGCGAGGCGGCCCGCGACGGGCGGCGGCTCGCGGAGGCCATCGAGGCCGCACGGGCCGTCCTGGGGCCCGACGACGTACTGCCCGGCGTGGCGGACGTGGTCACCGAGGTCCACGTGGAGGCCGTCTTCGACGACGGTTCCCGGCTGGCGGTCGTGTCCGCGCCCATCGGGGGCGGGGGTCTCGGTGACGGGGCGCCCGGCGCCGTACTGCCCGCCGCACCGCACGCCGAGCCCGGACCGGCGCTGCGGCTGCGCGTGCGCAACACCGCGACCGTCCCGGTCAGCGTCACCTCGCACTTCCACTTCTTCGAGGCCAACCCGCGCCTCGACTTCGACCGGGCCGCGGCCTACGGAATGCGGCTGTCGGTGCCCGCCGGATCGTCGGTCCGCTTCGACCCGGGTGGCGGGGCCGAGGTCGGCCTCGTGCCGATCGGCGGCGCGCGGATCGCGATCGGTTTCGCGGGTCTCGTCGACGGCCCGCTGGACGCGCCCGGCGCGAAGGAAGAGGCCCTGCGGCGTGCGGCGGCCTGCGGCTATCTCGGAGCGGAAGACGTCTGATGGACCCCTGCGAATACGCCTCGGTCCACGGACCGCGCGCCGGCGACCGGGTCGTCCTCGGTGACTCCGGCCTGGTGGTGCGCGTCGAATCGGACTCTCAGCGGCACGGCGACGAGTTCCTCGCCGGATTCGGCAAGACCGCGCGCGACGGGCTGCATCTGAAGGCCGCCGCCGTACGCGACACCTGTGACGTCGTCATCAGCAACGTGCTGGTCATCGACGCCGTCCTGGGCATCCGGAAGGTCTCCATCGGTATCCGTGAGGGCCGTGTCCACGCGATCGGCCGGGCCGGGAACCCGGACACCCTCGACGGTGTCGACGTCGTCGTCGGCACGGGGACCACCATCGTCTCGGGCGAGGGCATGATCGCGACGGCCGGCGCCGTGGACACCCATGTCCATCTGCTCTCGCCCCGCATCATGGAGGCCTCGCTCGCCTCCGGCGTGACCACCGTCATCGGCCAGGAGTTCGGCCCGGTGTGGGGTGTCGGAGTCAACTCGCCGTGGGCGCTGCGCCACGCCTTCGGCGCCTTCGACGCCTGGCCGGTCAACATCGGCTTCCTGGCGCGCGGTTCGTCGTCCGACGGCGCACCGCTGGTGGAGGCGCTGGCCGAGGGCGGTGCGTCCGGCTTCAAGGTCCACGAGGACATGGGCGCCCACACCCGTGCGCTCGACACCGCCCTGCGCGTGGCCGAGGAGCACGACGTACAGGTCGCCCTGCACAGCGACGGGCTGAACGAGTGCCTGTCCGTCGAGGACACCCTGAGCGTCCTGGACGGCCGGACGATCCACGCGTTCCACATCGAGGGGTGCGGCGGCGGACACGTGCCGAACGTCCTGAAGATGGCGGGCGTGCCCAATGTCATCGGTTCCTCGACCAACCCGACGCTGCCCTTCGGCCGGGACGCGGTGGCCGAGCACTACGGAATGATCGTCTCCGTACACGACCTCAAGACCGACCTGCCCGGCGACGCGGCCATGGCGAGGGACCGGATCAGGGCGGGCACGATGGGCGCGGAGGACGTGCTGCACGACCTCGGCGCGATCGGCATCACCTCCTCGGACGCGCAGGGGATGGGGCGTGCGGGCGAGACCGTACGCCGTACCTTCGCGATGGCCGGGAAGATGAAGGCCGAGCTGGGGCCCCTGGAGGGCGACGGTCCGCACGACGACAACGCCCGGGTACTGCGCTACATGGCGAAGCTGACGATCAACCCGGCCCTGGCGCACGGCCTCGCGCACGAGATCGGCTCGATCGAGGTGGGCAAGCTCGCCGACATCGTGCTGTGGAAGCCGCAGTTCTTCGGGGCCAAGCCGCAGATGGTCCTGAAGGCGGGCTTCCCCGCCTGGGGGGTGACGGGCGACCCCAACGCCGCGACCGACACCTGTGAACCGCTGGTCCTGGGACCGTTGTTCGGGGGGTACGGCGCGACACCCGCAGACATCTCGGTGGCCTTCGTGGCCAAGGCCGCGACCGACCTGGGTTCCGACCTGATGCCCACCCGGCGCCGAAGGGTCGCCGTGCGCGGCACCCGGGGGATCGGTCCAGCGGACCTCCGCCTCAACTCCCGCATCGGTGCGGTGGGGGTGGACGCGAAGAGCGGTCTGGTCACGCTGGACGGTGCCCCGATGCGTTCCGAACCGGCCGGATCGGTCTCCCTGAACCGCCTCTACTTCCTTTAGAACACCGCACTCTGGAGTACGACGACATGAGTTTCCGTATGCCGCCCGAGTGGGCCCCGCACGAACGGACCTGGATGGCGTGGCCGGGCCCGAACGTCACCTTCTCCGGTGACGACCTCGCCGAGTCCCGCGAGGCCTGGGCCTCGGTCGCGCGAGCCGTACGCCGCTTCGAGCCGGTGACCATGGTCACCGGCCCCGGCCAGTCGGAGGAGGCCCGCGGCCTGCTCGGCCCGGACATCGAGGTGGTCGAACGTGAGCTGGACGACGCCTGGATGCGCGACATCGGCCCCACCTTCGTCACCGACGGCACCCGGCTGGCGGCCGTCGACTGGGTGTTCAACGGCTGGGGAGCCCAGGACTGGGCGACCTGGGAGCACGACGCGAAGATCGCCCGCCATGTCGCGGACCTCGTGGGCGTCCCCGTGCACAGCTCGCCCCTGGTCAACGAGGGCGGCGGCATCCACGTCGACGGTGAGGGAACGGTCCTGCTCACCGAGACGGTGCAGCTGGGCGCCGAGCGCAACCCGGGATGGACGAAGGCCGAGGCCGAGGCCGAGATCCACGCCAAGCTCGGTACCACGAAGGCGATCTGGCTCAGGCGCGGCCTCACCGGCGACTACCCGCCCCACGGCTACGGCACCCTCGGCCATGTCGACATCGTCGCCGCCTTCGCGGCCCCCGGGGTGGTCGTCGCCCACACCCAGCCCGACCCGTCCCACCCCGACCACGCGCTCTGCCGGGAGAACGTGGCGATGCTCAGGTCGCAGACGGACGCGAAGGGCCGCCCCCTGGAGGTCGTCGAGGTCCCGGCCCCGACAGTGGTCCGGGACGAGGACGGCGAGTGGACCGACTACTCCTACATCAACCACTACCTCTGCAACGGCGGAGTGGTGCTGTGCGCCTTCGACGACCCCCGCGACGAGCAGGCCGCGGACATCTTCCGCCGTCTCCACCCCGGCCGCACGGTCGAGCTGGTCGACGCCCGGACGATCTTCGCGGGCGGCGGCGGCATCCACTGCATCACCCAGCAGCAGCCGGCCGTGCACGGCTGAGTCCCGGATCCGGTAGAACGTACGGGTGAACGAGATGCTCCGCGCACCGGCCGCCGCATGACCCCGCCACCCGCCCGCCGGCGCAACATCGCCCCGCCCCGGGAGTCCGTGCTCGTCGCGGCCATGGCCACCATCGCCGAGCGCGGGCTCGACGGGCTGACCATGGCCGGGCTCGGCCGCGAGGTCGGAATGAGCAGTGGGCACCTTCTCTACTACTTCCGTACCAAGGACGAACTGCTCCTGCAGACCCTGGAGTGGAGCGAGGGCCGGCTCGGGGCCGAGCGCGGTGCCCTGCTGTCCGGGCAGGCGCCCGCCGCCGAGCGGCTCGGCGCGTACGTGGAGCTCTACCTGCCCGAAGGGCCGCGGGACCCGCACTGGACGCTCTGGCTTGAGGTCTGGAACCGCTCACAGGACGCCGACGCGGACGCGCGCGGACGGCAGGCCGCGATCGAGGGGGCCTGGCACCGCGACCTGGTGGCGCTGCTCGCCGAGGGGATCTCGCGCGGCGAGTTCCGTGCCGTGGACCCCGACCGGTTCGCCGCCCGGCTGCGGGCCCTGCTCGACGGGTTCAGCGTCCACGTCGCCGTCGGCATACCGGGTACGGGGCGGGAGCAGGTCCTCTCCCATGTGCGGGAGTTCCTGCGCGACGCGCTGTTCCCGCCGCCCGCGCCGTGAATCCGGACGAGCCGGCCGCGACGGACGTCACGACCGCATTCTGAGACGGGCCGGGGGCGGTGGCCGGCGCTGTGCAAGACTGCGAGCGTGTCCTCGTTCGTCATGATTATTGGCAACAGGCGCGCCGGTCCGCAGTGATCGCCCCGTACCACCATGTACGGCGCGGCCACCGTGCCCCAGACCCGCGCGCAGACCTCTCGCACCCGCGAGAGGTTTTTTCGTTTTTCGGCCCTCACCCCGGCCGGGGCGGCGCGCGCGGGATGATGGGGGCAAGTGGAGCCCGATCGTCCGGATCCACTCATCCGACAGGAGTCAGACAGCATGACCACCAAGGCCACGGCCACCGACGACAGTTTCCATGTCTTCGACACCACACTGCGCGACGGTGCACAGCGTGAAGGCATCAACCTGACGGTCGCGGACAAGCTGACCATTGCCCGGCACCTGGACGACTTCGGCGTCGGCTTCATCGAGGGCGGCTGGCCGGGGGCCAACCCGCGCGACACGGAGTTCTTCGCCCGCGCCGCGAAGGAGATCGACTTCGCCCACGCCCAGCTGGTCGCGTTCGGCGCGACCCGCAGAGCGGGCGGCAGCGCGGCCGACGACCCACAGGTCAAGGCGCTCCTCGACTCCGGTGCGCCGGTGATCACGCTGGTCGCCAAGTCCCACGACCGCCATGTCGAACTAGCCCTGCGCACCACGCTGGAAGAGAACCTGGAGATGGTCCGCGACACCGTCTCCCACCTCCGCGCGCAGGGGCGGCGCGTCTTCGTCGACTGCGAGCACTTCTTCGACGGCTACCGGGCCAACGCCGAGTACGCCAAGGCCGTCGTCCGGGCCGCCTCCGAGGCGGGCGCCGACGTCGTCATCCTGTGCGACACCAACGGCGGCATGCTCCCCGCCCAGATCCAGGCCGTGGTCGCCACCGTCCTCGCGGACACCGGGGCCCGCCTCGGCATCCACGCACAGGACGACACCGGCTGCGCCGTGGCCAACACCCTCGCCGCCGTCGACGCCGGTGCCACCCACGTCCAGTGCACGGCCAACGGATACGGCGAGCGGGTCGGCAACGCCAACCTCTTCCCCGTCGTCGCAGCCCTGGAACTCAAGTACGGCAAGACCGTCCTCCCCGAGGGCGCGCTCGCCGACATGACCCGGATCTCGCACGCCATCGCCGAGGTCGTCAACCTCACGCCCTCCACCCACCAGCCCTACGTGGGTGTCTCCGCCTTCGCCCACAAGGCCGGCCTCCACGCCTCCGCGATCAAGGTCGATCCGGACCTCTACCAGCACATCGATCCGGAGCTCGTCGGCAACACCATGCGGATGCTCGTCTCCGACATGGCGGGCCGTGCCTCGATCGAGCTCAAGGGCAAGGAGCTCGGCATCGACCTCGGGGGTGACCGCGAGCTCGTCGGCCGGGTCGTCGCCCGGGTCAAGGAGCGCGAACTCCATGGCTACACCTACGAGGCCGCCGACGCCTCCTTCGAACTCCTCCTGCGCAGCGAGGTCGAGGGCCGGGCCCGCCGCTACTTCCGTACGGAGTCCTGGCGGGTCATCACCGAGGACCGCCCCGACGGCACGCACGCCAACGAGGCGACCGTGAAGCTCTGGGCCAAGGGCGAACGCATCGTCGCCACCGCGGAGGGCAACGGCCCGGTCAACGCACTGGACCGGGCACTCCGCGTCGGCCTGGAGCGGATCTATCCGCAGCTCGCCAAACTGGAGCTGGTCGACTACAAGGTCCGTATCCTGGAGGGTACGACCGGCACCGACTCCACCACCCGGGTACTGATCACCACGGGTGACGGAGCCGGTGACTGGTCGACGGTGGGCGTGGCCGAGAACATCATCGCGGCCTCCTGGCAGTCGCTGGAGGACGCGTACACGTACGGCCTGCTGCGGGCCGGCGTCGAGCCTCTCGACTAGGGCCTTCTCACCGGAGCCCTTCTCATCGGAGCCCTTCTCACCGGAGCCGCCACTTCTGGTCGGCGGCTCCGGTGCAGGTCCAGATCTGCCCCGTTCGCCGTCGGACCCGAGGTCACGTCCAGGCAGGCACCGAGCGCCCGGCCCGAGCCGTCGCCCGCCACCGTCCAGCGCTGGTTGGACGCACCGGTGCAGTCCCAGATCTGGACGGCCGTGCCGTCCGCGCGCTGTCACCCGTGGCATCGAGGCACTTCCCGCCGATGCCGGTGAGGGCACCCGACCTGTCCGTCGAGCCGGACGGGGTGCCCGACCAGGTGAACGTCGCCGAGGTCCGGCCCGGAACTGGCGGGTGTTCTCGTCGACCGTGATGTTCGTGCCCGGCCGCCGTTCCCCGGGCCGAAGGCGATCGGCGTCTGGGCCTGGAGGCCACGGGTGACATGGCGGCCACCGGAGCCGTCCGTGGTGGTCGGCGCGATGTTCACGCTCTCCCCGGCGGCCCGTGCGGTACCGGAGGAGGGCCCGGCCAGACCTGCGGTCGCGAGCGCCGTGGCGAGAAGGTCCCTCGCTGCTCTGCCGGTACGGATCATGGCTGCTGCCTCAACCGCCTTCACGTGTCCGCGTCAATAGGCTCGTCCTACGTTCATAAAACGAACGGACGGCGCGTCCGGCCAGGTGAGGGATTGGGTACGGACCAATCTCGGCGTGAAGTATTGACGGCACCTTTTCGGCGCGGTTAACTCCAGCCGCGACGCCGGAACCGGTTCCGGCCGCAGTTGTGGAACCGGTACCGGACACCGCCGTACCCGCCCGGTACGTCCCGCTCCGTCATGCCCCGCCTTGACTCCGGAGGCCACGATGCGTGTCACCATCGCCGATGTGGCCCGCGCGGCCGGCGTCAGCAAGACAACGGTGTCCAGGGTCGTCAACGGCAAGGCGGACGTGGACCGTTCGACGGCCTACCGCGTTCGGGAAGTGATTGCGGGACTCGGCTATGTACCGAGCTCCGGCGCCGTCGGGCTGGCCCGCGGCAGCAGCCGCACCGTCGGGATGCTGGTGCCCTCGCTGACCTGGCCGTGGATGGGTGAACTGCTCCAGGGAGTCGTCGACACGGTCGAGGCCGCCGACTACGGACTGCTGCTCTTCACCTGCAACCGAGGCGCGGAGTCCGTACGGCGGTTCACCGGCCAGGTGTCGGCGCGCGCCTTCGACGGACTCGTCGTCGTCGAACCGGAGAACACCCTCGGCCACCTCACCGCGCTGCACCGCGCGGGCCTGCCGATCGTGCTGATCGACGATCGCGGCCACCACCCCGCGTTCCCCTCCGTCGTGACGACCAACTACGAGGGAGGTGCCTCGGCGGCCCGCCATCTGCGGGACTCCGGGCGCACTCGGCCGCTGGTCGTCACCGGGCCCCAGGACTTCGGCTGTGTACGCGACCGGATGCGGGGATTCGGTTCGGTCCTGCCCACCGGCCTCGTCGCGCACGGCGACTTCACCGAGCGGGGCGGCCGTCTCGCTGTGGAACAACTGCTCGCCTCGGGAGCGGAATTCGACTCGGTGTTCGCGCACAACGACATCAGCGCGGTGGGCGCGCTGAGGGCCCTGCACGCTGCGGGGCGCCGCGTTCCGGACGACATCGCGGTCGTCGGTTTCGACGACATCCCGGTGGCCCGGCACATCGAACCGCCGCTGACCACCGTGCGCCAGCCCACCCGGCAGATGGGTGAGACGGCGGCACGAATGCTTCTCTCACACCTCGGTGGCACCGCCGTACCGGACGAACCGGTGGTCCTGCCCACCGAACTGATCGTGCGCCGTTCGGCGCCCTGACGGACCGGCCGTTCCCGGCCTCCTCCTCCGCACTCCCCACTTCCCGGACCCGCAGTCGTCACAGGAGCCGCAATGTCACGCACCCCGCACACCCGCACCCGCCACAGGGCGAGACCGGCCACCGCGGCGCTCGCCGCCGTCACCGTCCTGGCCGGACTCCTCGCCGGAGCCGTCCCCAGCGCGGCGGCCCAGGGAGACGAACCCGCGCCGGTCCTCGTCGACCGGTTCGAGGGCGAGGTCCCGTTCGGCAACCCGCCCGCCGACTCACTCTTCACCTGGGGCGGCGACGCCGACGACCGGCCGACGCTGGAGTTCGAGGAGCGGGCCGACGCCCCCGAGGGCGCCAAGGTCCTGCGGGGCACCTACGACATCAGCGCCTGGGGCGGACTCAGCCATGAGTTCGCCGTGGACCAGCCGCCGAAGAACTGGACCACCCACAAGGGCATCCGCTTCTGGTGGTACGGACAGAACACCGCGCCCCTGCCGCCCGGTTCGGGCAAGCGCGTCAACTTCGAGATCAAGGACGGCGGCGCCAACGGCGGTGCGTCCGAGCTGTGGACCACGTCCTTCACCGACGACTGGGAGGGCTGGCACCAGGTCGAGATCCCGTTCGCTGACTTCGTCTACCGGGCCGACTACCAGCCCGTCGGCGGCATCGACCAGGTCCTCGGGCTGAACGAGATGTGGGGCTACGCCCTCACGCTGCCGACCGGCGCCCCCGGCGCGTTCGCCATGGACGGCGTCGAGCTGTACGGGAAGCCCGACCCGGCACTGAAGTCGAGCGTCGTCATCGACTCGGCCGTGCACCCGGTGACGGAGGGGGCCACCGCCGACATCGAGATCTCCGTCGCCACCACCGGCTCACTTCCCATCGGGGAGCCCGTCACCGTCGCGTACACGACCAAGGGCGGCAGCGCATCGGGAGCCGACTACACCCCGGTCGCCGGCACCCACACCTTCCCGGCGGGCACCGCCTCCGGCACCTCGCACACGATCGCCGTGGCCACCGCGAAGGACGGGGACGCCGAGTCGGCGGAGACCGTCCCGGTCGAACTCACCGTCACCGGCGCCAAGCCGCCCAAGGAGAACCCGCAGGTCGTCATCGACGCCCACGGACTCCCGTACCAGAACGCCGGACTCCCGGTGAAGAAGCGCGTCGCCGACCTGGTGTCGCGGATGTCGCCCGCCGAGAAGGCCGGCCAGATGACGCAGGCCGAGCGCAACGCACTGAAGTCGCAGGGCGACATCGCCGCGTACGACCTCGGCTCGCTGCTCTCCGGCGGTGGCTCCGTACCCACCCCGAACACGGCCGCGGCCTGGGCGAAGATGGTCGACGCCTACCAGCTGCGCGCGCAGGCCACCCGCTTCCAGATCCCGCTGATCTACGGCGTGGACGCGGTGCACGGCCACAACAACGTGATCGGCTCGACGATCATGCCGCACAACATCGGCATCGGTGCGGGCCGCGACCCGAAGCTGGCCGAGAAGACCGGCGCCGTCACCGCCGGCGAGGTCCGCGCGACGGGCATCCCGTGGGACTTCGCCCCGTGCGTCTGCGTGACCCGCGACGAGCGCTGGGGCCGTTCCTACGAGGCGTACGGCGAGGACCCCGCCCTGGTGGAGTCCATGGAGACGGTGATCAGGGGCATGCAGGGCAGCCCGTCCGGCAAGGACCTGGACCGCGACGACAAGGTGCTGGCCAGTGCCAAGCACTTCGTCGGTGACGGCGGTACGGAGTTCGGCTCCTCCACCACGGGCGCGTACACGATCGACCAGGGCGTCACGAAGGTCACCCGCGAGGAACTGGAGGCGGTGCACCTCGCGCCGTTCGCCGAGGCGGTCGACAGGGGCGTCGGCACGGTCATGCCGTCCTACTCCTCGCTCGACATCATCGGCGACGACGAGGGCCCGGTGAAGATGCACGCGCACGCCGAGATGATCAACGGCGTGCTCAAGGACCGGATGGGCTTCAAGGGCTTCGTCATCAGCGACTGGCAGGCCATCGACCAGATCCCCGGCGACTACGCCAGTGACGTCCGCACGTCCGTCAACGCCGGGCTCGACATGATCATGGTCCCGACCGCGTACCAGGACTTCACGAAGACGCTCCGGGACGAGGTCGCCGCGGGCCGGATCAGCGAGGCCCGGATCGATGACGCGGTCTCCCGCATCCTGACCCAGAAGTTCCGGCTCGGGCTCTTCGAGAAGCCGTACGCCGACCCCGCCAACCTGGACAAGGTCGGCTCCGCCGCACACCGGGCAGTCGCCCGCGAGGCGGCGGCCAAGTCCCAGGTGCTCCTGAAGAACGAGGGGGCGGTCCTCCCGGTCAGGCCCTCCCAGAAGGTGTACGTCGCCGGATCCAACGCCGACGACCTCGGCAACCAGGCCGGCGGCTGGACCGTCAGCTGGCAGGGTGCCTCGGGGAGGACCACCACGGGGACGACGATCCTGGAAGGCATGAGGAAGGCAGCCGCCGACCCGGCCTCCGTCGCCTACTCCAAGGACGCCTCGGCGCCCATGGACGGCTACGACGTCGGAGTGGTGGTCGTCGGGGAGGCCCCGTACGCCGAAGGCATCGGTGACGTCGGCAACGGCCACGACCTGGAGCTCACGGCCGCCGACCGGGCAGCCGTGGACACGGTCTGCGCCGCCATGAAGTGCGCCGTCCTGGTCGTCTCCGGGCGCCCCCAGCTCATCGGCGACCGGCTCGGCGCCATGGACGCGCTCGTGGCCTCCTGGCTGCCGGGCACCGAGGGCGACGGAGTGGCCGACGTCCTGTACGGCAAGCGGGCCTTCACCGGGCAGCTCCCGGTGACCTGGCCGAAGTCCGAGTCGCAGCTGCCGGTCAACGTCGGCGACGCGGCCTATGACCCGCAGTTCCCCTACGGCTGGGGCCTGACCACGCTGAAGAAGGCTCCCGCGGGCGGCGAACTCACCCTTTCCGCCCTCGCCGTCGCCGCGCACGCCGCGGAGAAGGCGGGCCTGGGGAAGACCCCGCAGGGCAAGGCGATCGTGGACGCGGCCAGGCTGCTGGTGCAGGAGAAGGCCAAGGGCGGGCTGACCGCGGCGGTGTCCAAGCCGTTCGCCGACGCCGACCACCTGCTGCTCTCCGGTGATCTCACCGGGGCCGTGGCAAAGCTCCGCGCGGCCTATCGCGCCGCCTAGTCACGTAATCGGACAAATAATCCCCAAGTGGGCGACGCGTTTGTCGCCCACTTGGGTTACTTTCGGAGTATGCGGAAGAGGCTGTTCGCGCTCCTGTGGTCCTGCCTGCTGCTGATGCTTTCGGCGGCCGTGCTGGCGGTGGCGCACGCCGCGCCGTCCGCCCCCGCCACGATCGACGAGGCCGCCCAGGCACTGCGCCAGGGCCCGGTGTACGTCGACCCGGCAGCGGCCGGCCAGCTCTCCGCGTCCGAGGCGGACGCCCTGGAGAAGAAGATAAAGGACGCCGACAAACCGGTGTTCGTGGCGGTCCTGCCACAGTCCTCCGACTTCCCCGAAGAGGGACTCCTCGCCAACCTGCGCAACGACACCGGGATCACCGGTCTCTACGCGGTCCGCCTCGGCGACGGCTTCGACGCCGGCGCCGACAGCAGCGTGATGCCGGTCCGGGCCGTCGACAACCTGGTCGCCTCGGTGAAGACCCAGGACGCGGGCGCGGACGCGGCGACGCAGCTCAACGCCTTCGTCGACCAAGCCGTCGAACAGGCCCGGGGCAACGCACCCGCCTCCTGGTCCGGCGGCACCGCTGACGACGGCGCAGCCCCCTCCGCGACCGGCCTGGTCGTGCTCGGCGCGGTGGCCGTGGCAGGCGGCGCCGGCGCGTACGCGGTCGTCCGCCGCAACCGTCGCCGCAAGGAGGAAGAGGAGCGGGCCGCCCTCGACAAGCTCCGAGTGGTCGTCGACGAGGACATCACCGCGTACGGCGAAACGCTGGAGCGACTCGACTTCCACCCCGCCGAACCGGGTGCCGACGACACGATGCGCGCCGACTACACGCGCGCGCTCGACTCGTACGAGAGCGCGAAGACGAGGATGGAACGGGCCCGGCACCCCTCCGAGGTGCGCGGCGTCACCCAGGCCCTGGAGGACGGCCGCTACTCCCTCGCCGTCCTGGAGGCCCGCAGGACGGGGGCGGAACTCCCCGCCCGCCGCCCGCCCTGCTTCTTCGACCCCCGCCACGGCCCCGCGGTCGCCGACGTCCGGTGGACGCCGTCCGGCGGCTCCGCCCGTGAGGTCCCGGTCTGCGGCGCGGACGAGGTCCGGCTGCGCGAGGGCGAGGACCCGATGAGCCGCACCGTCGACGTCGGGGACGGCCGCCGCCGCCCGTACTGGGAGGCGGGACCGGCGTACGGACCCTGGGCCGGCGGCTACTTCGGCGGCGGACTGCTGCCGGGCCTGCTGGTGGGCACGATGCTCGGCTCGATGCTCGCGACCCCCGCGTACGCCGCCGAGTACGGCGGCGGAGACTTCGGCTCCGGGGGCGAGTGGAGCGGCGGTGACGTCTCGGGCTCCGACTTCAGCTCCTCGGACTTCGGCGGCTTCGGCGACGGCGGAGGGTTCGGAGGCGGCGGAGGGTTCGACGGGGGCGGGTTCTAGTGCTGCTCCGCGTTAGTTCGTGGAGGGGTGTTGTCAGGCTGCTTCCTTGAGTGGGGTGCCGTCGTAGGTCCAGCGGAAGGGCTTCGCGGTTTTGTTTCGGTTGATGATGTAGCTGTCCAGTTTGTCGATGAGGTCATCGCGGCCGGCGAAGTCGCCGTGCCGCAGGACGCTGCGGGTCAGGGCGGAGAAGACCAGCTCGACCTGGTTGAGCCACGAGGCGTGGGGCGGGGTGAAGTGCGCTGTCCAGCGTGGATGGGCCTTGAACCATGCCTTGGTGTGCTTGGCGGTGTGCGAAGAACCGTTGTCCAGCACCACGTGGATGTCCGTGCTGTCGGGGATGAGCGCGTTGATCCGGTCGAGGAATTCGGTGAAGGTCGCCGCGTTGTTGCGGGCGATCACCTCGGTGAGGACCTCGCCGGTGCGCACGTCGAGTGCGGCAACCAGGGAGGCGGTGCCGTGGCGGACGTACTCGAACTCCTGGCGGGCTGCCTGGCCTGGGGTGGTGGGGCGGCCGGGATGTTTGCGGGAGCGGGCGGCGATCGCGGTCTTCTCGTCGATCGACAGCAGCACCGCGTCCTGGGGCGGGTTGCGGTAGAGGTCGCAGATGTGCTCGGCGCGTTGCCAGAAGTCGGGGGTGTCGCGGCGGGTGAGCCAGCTGCGGACCTTGTGCGGCTTGAGGTCCAGGTCCGCCAGTATCCGCCCGATGTGGGAGGGCGAGACGGCTGCGAAGACGGTGCTGGCGACCCGCTCGGCGATTGCCCGATGGGTCCAGGTGGCCGCCGGGTGCGGTGGTTCGCTGGTCGCGGCGGCCACGATCGCCACACGTACCCGGTCGTCGTACACCTTGGGCCGGCCCGGGCGCCCGGTGTCCTTCAGGCCGTCCGGCCCGCGCTCGGCGAAGCGGCCGCGCCACTTGCGCACCGTGTTGATGGCGACGTTTAGCTCGCGTGCTATCTCCGCGTTGGTCTGGCCGCCGGCGGCCGCGAGCACGATCCTGGCCCGCAGAACGTCGCGGACCTGGGCTTTCGCTGATGCCGTCAACTGCTCCAGGGCCTTGTGCGTGGTCTCGTCCAAGGTGACGGCCACCGCCGCGACCGCTCCGCCCGGATGCCTGCGTACGTTCATGATCGATGATCATGGCGGCTAGCCTGCGGACCGGGCAGGATGGGGTCCGTGCCGAAGAACCCACCCGACTCGATGCAGCACCACCTGCGCGTTCGTCTGAACGCCCGAGCCAAGGACCGCTGGCCGCAACTGGCCCGCGTCGAGGTCCGCTTCCGCACCGGATTCGCTTACGTGAGCGGCGAGTTGGAGGACGGCGAGCAGATCCCCCTGTGTCGCCTGCGCTTCACCGGAGTCCTGCACACCTGGGGCTTCGCCCTCTACCTGGCCAGCCGCAACACCTACCAGGACAACATCCTGCCCACCGGCCTGCCCTTCGGCAGCCCCGAGGACTGCCTGGACTGCGCCTGCTACCTCTACCTCGGCGACCAGCCAGCCTGATCAACACCCCTCCACGAACTAACGCGGAGTAACACTAGGTCCTGTCTGGAGTTCCAGCGCGGGAGAAGGAGCGGCGTCCGGTGCCGTCGAATCCAAGGCGGAGGAGGGAGCGATGGCGGAGCCCTCGCGACTGACGACAACGCCGGAGGCGGCGGTGCCGGACGCCGCGACGCCGCGGGGAAACTCCCGCCCACCAGCGCCGGAGCCGTGGGTACGAGCGCGGGGCACACCTGGATGGAATCCGATCTCTCGGCGGCGCGGCAATGGCGGCAGCGGGACCCCGAGCACGGGGCGAAGGTCATGGAATACGGCATCCACTCCCTCATCTCCGTGCCGCTGCACGCGCGCGGCGTCGTCCTCGGCATGGCCAACTTCTGGCGCGCCGGGAACGCGGAGCCGGCCGAGGTCTGTTCCTCGTCGCCCAGTTCGCCGAACGCTGGGGCACCCGTTGACACCCCCGCGGGCAAGGTCATCTGGTGGGAGCAGGCCATCAGCCCGACGGAGGACGACTAGATCCGGCCATTTCTCGGATTTGCCGATACGGCAAGCAAAGTTGTCACTTCTTCTGCCCGTCCCGCAGTCTTCCGTCCATGGAAATGTCTCGTATGGACGACAGCACGAAGCGGTACGACGTAGTGGTGGTGGGCGGCGGAGCGGCCGGCCTGAGCGGCGCGGTGGCCCTGTCCCGGGCGAGGCGTTCGGTGCTCGTGATCGATGCGGGGGAGCCGCGCAACGAACCCGCGGCCCATGTGCACAACTATCTGGGCCGCGAGGGCACCGCCCCCTCGGAGCTTTTGGCCGCCGGGCGTGCGGAGGCGGCCGGGTACGGCGCCGAGATCGCCGAGGGCACCGTGGTGTCCGCCGGGAAGCTCCCTGACGAGGAGGGCTTCCTGGTCGTACGGGAGGACGGCGCCGCCGTCGCGGCCCGCCGGCTCCTGGTGACCACCGGACTCGTCGACGAGCTGCCCCCGGTGCCGGGCCTGGCGGAGCGGTGGGGCCGCGAGGTGCTGCACTGCCCGTACTGCCACGGCTGGGAGGTCGCGGGCCGCCCGATCGGCATCATCGCCGTGAGCCCGATGGCCGTGCACCAGGCGCTGATGTGGCGGCAGTGGAGCGAGGACATCACGCTCTTCCGCCACACCGGTCCCGAACCGGACGACGCGGAGTACGAGCAGCTCGCCGCCCGGGGCATCGCCGTCGTGGACGGGGAGGTGGCCGGTCTCCAGGTGGACGGCGACCGGCTCACCGGCGTGCGGCTGGCCGGCGGGCGGGTGATCGCCCGCGAGGCGGTGGTCGTCCAGCCTCGCTTCACCGCACGGTCCGAGGTCCTGCGGAGCCTGGGCCTCGTGGCTGCCGAGCAGGAGATGGCCGGGCACGTGGTCGGCACGTACATAGCCGCCGATCCGACGGGAGCGACAGAGGTGCCCGGCGTCTGGGTGGCCGGAAACGTCGCCAGCCTGACCGAGCAGGTCATCGGCGCCGCGAACGCGGGGCTGAAGGCCGCGGCGGCGATCAACGCGGACCTGACCGCCGATGACACCCGCAGCGCCGTGGCCGCGTACCGGCGGTGAGACCCGCGCACGAGCGCCCGCCCCGCTCCCCGGAGGGAAGCGGAGGCGGGCGCGCTCGCTCGTGCGGTGCCACCCGGAGGATCAGGCCTGCGGGGCGGCCTTGATCGCGGAGATGTCGAAGTTCAGCTTGACCTTGTCGCTGACCATCACGCCGCCGGTCTCCAGCGCCGCGTTCCAGGTCAGACCCCAGTCCGAGCGCAGGATGTCCGTGCCGCCCTCGAAGCCGACGCGCTCGTTGCCGTAGACGTCGGTCGCCGAGCCGTTGAACTCCAGGTCGATGGCGAGCGGACGCGTGACGTCCTTGATCGTGAGGTCGCCGGTGACGCGGTACGTGTCGCCGCCGAGCTGCTCGGCGCTCGTGGACCGGAAGGACATGAGCGGGAAGGTCTCGGCGTCGAAGAAGTCGCCGCTGACCAGGTGACCGTCGCGGTCGGCGATGCCGGTGTCGATGCTGGCGATCTTGACGTCGATCGAGGCCGAGGAGTTCGCGGGGTTCGCGCCGTCCAGCTTCAGGGTGCCCTCGTGCTCACCGAAGGAACCGCGGACGTTGGTGACCATGGCGTGACGCACCGTGAATCCGATGCTGCTGTGGGCCGGGTCGATCACGTAGTCGCCGCTCAGGGCGGCCAGCGCGGGGTCCGCAGCGAGCGTGGCGGTGGTGGACGGGGCGGTGGTGTTCCTGCGGTTGAACAGAGCCATGGCTCCTCCTCGGGGGACGTGATCGAGCGGATGTCGAGTGGTTGTTTAACCTTCAACGAGATTGACTGTAGAGCAATCTAGTTCAAGTTTCAACAGCAAGGGTCCAGGCCGGTCCGGAAGTCACCCCTCCGCTTCCCGGTGGCGGTGTCGCCCTCTGGCGGACGCGCGTAGAACTCGGGCACCATCTCCCGTGCCCGACGGTGCGACCGTCTCGTCTGATTGTCATGAGCAGGAGGAATTTTTCCGTGTCCTACCGCCCCACGCTCCGCTCCGCCCTGACCGCACTCGCCCTCGTCATCGGCGCCTTCTTCGCCCCGGGCGTCGGCGTCGTCACCAGCGCGACCGACGCCTTCGCCGTCACCAAGATCAGCCACTCCACCGCCACCTCGATGTTCCGCTCGTCGAACATCACCTGGTCGTCGTCGGGCGGCTGTTCCAACCGGAACGTCTCCACCTGCACCTCGTTCGAGCAGCTCAATCTGGCCAGTGCCCAGGGTGCCCAGACCCTCAAGAGCGCCACGGGCTGCGCGCTGAACATCACCGGTGGCACGGAGACCGGCCACGCCGGCGGCACGTACTCGCACTGGAACGGCTACAAGCTCGACTTCTCCAAGTCCACCTGCCTCGACAACTACGTCCGCGGCGTCTTCACCTACATCGGCGTGCGGGGCGACGGCGCTCCCCAGTACCGGTCCGGCTCCGGCAACATCTACGCGGACGAGGGCCACCACTGGGACGTGACGTACTACAACTGCGGCGGCTGCTGAGCCGTACGCACGGGTGCCCCCGTCCGGCGGGACGGGGGCACCCGCACGCGCAGGGGTGATGGGTCAGGACCCGACGCTCACCGTGAAGCGCCTGGGGTTGCCGTCGTGCGCGGCGCCGGACACGTCGGGCTCGCCGTCCGGGCGTACGTCGTCGTACGGGAAGGCGTAACCGATCGGCGCGTTCGCGTGGACGACCCGGGACCAGTGGTTGGTCACCGTGCCCTTGTAGTAGTCCGCCACCGTGGTGCCGTTCGGCTGCTGCGGGTGGCTGAGCATGATCGAGCGGTTGAAGCCCGCCGAGATCCTGGCGAGCAGCGCCTTCTTGTCGTCGGAGTCACCCGGGTTGTTCGTGAACGGCCCGTGGTTGCAGGTGAAGATGTCCTTGGACGTGGGCCGCGCGAAGGTGTGGCCGCCCTCGAACGTCAGCGTGTCACCGCTGACCCGCCCCGCCAGGGTGCCCCGGCCGCCCTGGAGGTCGATCCGCAGATCGGTCGAGCGGTACTCCGTCCAGACCTCGTCGACCTGCGCCGTGAACAGATCCCGGAACGGCATCTGGTCGGGCCGGTCGAAGAACGGGGCCATCAGGTTCTGCGGCGAGACCACCCGCAGGACCTTTCCGTCCGGGCCCCGGGTGATCAGCTTGTCCCAGGGCTGTCCGTCGGAGGCCGCCTGCGCGGTGAGATCGTCGGCGATCCGCTGCACGGCGCCGTCCGGGAGGGGTGCGACGGTGTGCGTGGTGTCGCCCTGGAGGTTCAGGCCGATCGGCAGCGCGGTCACCAGGTCGACGTAGCTGATGTTGGCGTACAGCTGCTGCGGGTTGAAGGTGAACTCGCAGAACGACCAGGTCCGCCCGTAGTTCGGGTCCGTGGGTGTCGCGAAGGCGGGCTCGACCAGCGACGGCCCCGGGTTGAGGTAGAAGTCCAGCTTGTCGTCGCGCACGAAGTAGATCCTGGCCCCGTACATCTGGGGCAGCGTCAGGACCACCGGTCCGGCACCCGCCCCCTTCAGCGGGATGGCGCAGTCGACCGGCAGCGGGGTCTGCGGAGCGCCGGGGGAGTCGGGCCGGTAGACGCCGCCGTCGGCCCGCAGCAGCACCCAGCGGCCGGTGCCCTGCTCGTGGCCGGTCACGTACGCGTTCACCGTGCCCGGCAGCGAACGGTTCTCCAGGGCCAGTTCGCAGGTGGCCGGGGCGGCGGAGGCGCGCGGGCTCAGGGCGCTGCCCCAGAGGGGATAGGTGAGCGCGGTCGCGGACGCGGCGGCGCCTGACAGGAACAGTCTGCGTGAGATCACGAGGTACTCCCGAGGTGTGGGGGGCCGCAGACGGACATGGTTTTCGGGGGGCTGACACGGTGGGGGCGTCTGCGGTGCGCACCACTTTCACGATGCTCCGGTGGAGCGTCAAGAGTTATGACTGAGAGCGCTCTCAGAAGTGGGATGTCTTCACAACTCATCCCCGGCATACGGCACTTAATTGACCGCGCGTCCCCAATCGCCTGCGGCCGGTGAACAGGAGGCGAACGCGGCCCCGTTCCGGCCCGCTCCGGCCCCACTTGGACTAAAAGAGAGCGGTTGTTGGACTGGTAAGCCCGTCCGGGCCGTACGCCGTTGACGCTGTCAGGAGAGGGGGGCTACTCAGTGCACATGTCGCGAAGACTCACTTCGGCGGGCGCTGTAGCCGCCGCCTCAGCAGCCGTCCTGGCGCTCGTGGGGACCAGCCTCCCCGCCGTAGCAGCCGC
The DNA here is from genome assembly GCF_014216315.1 of Streptomyces finlayi. Classification (NCBI taxonomy): domain Bacteria; kingdom Bacillati; phylum Actinomycetota; class Actinomycetes; order Kitasatosporales; family Streptomycetaceae; genus Streptomyces; species Streptomyces finlayi. The sequence goes on along the minus strand of NZ_CP045702.1, from coordinate 2,010,505 downwards.
TCCACTTCCCGCCGCCGCCGCCGCGGCCGCGGCCTCCGGCACCGCCGTCATCGGATCGGCGCAGCTGTCGGTCGCCGTGGCCGACGACTTCCCGCGCGTCCTGTCGTACACCGACAAGGCCGGCGGCGAGCAGCTGTCCGGCAGTACCCGGCCGGTCACGGAGGTCACCCTCAACGGCACCGCGCGCACGGTGCGGCTCAAGGGGGCTCCCGAGGTCACCGCCTCGGCCGCCCGCTACACGCTCACCTTCCCCGACCTGCCCGGCATCGAGATCGACGCCTCCATCGAGGTCTCCGGGCGCGCCACCACCTTCAAGGTGACCGCCGTACGCGACACCGAGACCTTCCGCGTCGGGACCATCGACATACCCGGCCACGATCTCGTCTCCGTGGGTTCCACGGACACCGGCGCGGCGACCGCGTTCACCCGCCTCGACCCCGACTCCACGAAGACCGCCGACGTCTTCGCGAAGGTCACTCCGCAGACCGCCGCCGATGCGGCACCCGTGGGCGCCACCTACGCGATTCTCCACACCGGCTCCCTTGCCGCGGCCGTCGAGTCCAACGCCTCCACGGACAGTCCGGGCGGTCTCGCCAAGGGCGACAACTCGCGTTTCCTGCACCAGGCCCGCAAGGCCGCCGACGGCAGCGTCCGCGTCGGCGTCCGGTCCGGACAGTGGACCTACCGGGGCGCCGGCGCCCCGGAGCCCGAGAGCGGCGCGGACCTGCCGTGGGCGAAGGTCGTCGTCACACCCGACGCCAACGGTGACAGGACCGTGGACTGGCAGGACGGCGCCATAGCCTTCCGCTCCATCGGCGTCATCGCGCCGGGCGGCGACGAGACGGCGGACCGGGTCATCACCCACATCCCGTTCAACTTCGCCAGCCAGGCCACCCACCCCTTCCTGCGGACCCTCGACGACGTCAAGCGGGTCTCCCTGGCCACGGACGGCCTCGGTCAGCTGGCCGTCCTCAAGGGTTACGGCTCCGAGGGCCACGACTCCGCCCACCCCGACTACGGCGGCAACTACAACAAGCGCGCAGGCGGGCTCAAGGACCTCAACAAGCTGCTCAAGCAGGGCAAGGACTGGGGGGCGACCTTCGGCGTACACGTCAACGCCACCGAGTCGTACCCCGAGGCGAAGGCGTTCAGCGAGTCGCTCGCCGACAAGAACAGCCCGGGCTGGAACTGGCTCAACCAGAGCTACTACATGGACCAGCGCCGCGACATCAACAGCGGTGACCTCGCCAAGCGGTTCCAGCAGCTGCGGGACGAGACCGACCCGAACCTGTCGTTCCTGTACATCGACGTGTACTACTCGCACGGCTGGATCGCCGACAAGACCATGCGGGCCGTGCGGAAGCAGGGCTGGACCGTCGGCACCGAGTGGGCCGACAAGTTCGAGCGCTCCTCGCTGTGGTCGCACTGGGCCAACGACCTGGACTACGGCGGCGCCACCAACAAGGGCCTCAACTCGCAGATCATCCGCTTCATCCGCAACGGTGAGAAGGACGTCTGGAACAAGCACCCGGTCCTCGGCCAGTCCGTCCTCGAAGGCTTCGGGGGATGGACAGGCGAGCAGGACTTCAACGCCTTCTACGGCGCGGTCTGGCAGCAGAACCTGCCCGCGAAGTTCCTCCAGCAGGAGAAGATCACCCGCTGGGACTCCGGGACGAACGACATCACCTTCACCGGGGGTGTCCGCGGCACCGTCGAGGACGGGAAGCGGACGTTCTACGACGACGGGCGCAAGGTCCTCAGCGGCGGCGACTACCTCCTGCCGTGGGACGGCGGGAAGAAGCTCTACCACTACAGCGAGGACGGTGGTACGAGCAGCTGGGCGGTACCCGGCGACGGCGCGTACACCGTCTACGAGCTCACCGACAACGGGCGGGTGAAGACCGGCACGGTGAAGCCCGCCGACGGCCGCGTCACGCTCACCGCGACCGCCGGCCGGCCGTATGTCCTCTACCCCGACCACGCCCCCGGCCTGCGCGACGCCGGCTGGGGGCAGGGCGGCCCCGTCGCCGACCCCGGGTTCAACGACCGTGATCTGAGCGACTGGGTCAAGACCGGCACCGTCACCCGCGACACCGACGGGATGGGCCGCAACAGCGCCCGGATCGACGGCGCGGCCGGCCAGACGATCACCGGGCTGACGCCGGGAGAGCGCTACACCGCCTCCGCCTGGCTGGAGATCGAACCCGGCAAGGAACGGCGCACGACCCTGTCGGTCGCCGGCAAGCAGGTCGCCGTCGAACGGTCCACGGTCATGAACAGGATCGCGGCGAGCGACTGGCACGACACCTACATGCAGCGCGTCAAGGTCAACTTCACCGCCCCCGCCACCGGCACCGCGACCCTGCGGATCGACGCGGGCAAGGGAACGGCGACCGTACGGGCCGACGACGTACGCGTCGTCGCCAACGCGCCCGCCACCAAGGCGGGAACCATCGTGTACGAGGACTTCGAGGACGTCGACCAGGCGTGGGGGCCCTTCCTGAAGGGCTCCGCGGGAGGCTCCAACGACCCGCGCACGCACATCGCGCAGAAGAACGCCCCGTACACCCAGGCCGGCTGGAACGGCAAGCTCGTCGACGACGTCCTGGCGGGCGAGGAGTCGCTCAAGACCCACGAGGGCAACGAGGGACTCGTCTACCGGACCGCCCCGGCCACCGTGCCGATGGTGGAAGGGCACAGCTACGAGATCGAGTTCGACTACCAGACCGGCCACGCCGGCTCCTTCGAATGGGTCACCGGATACGACCGGATCGCCGCCGGGAAGCCCGAGTCCGTCGAGACCCGCCGCACCGCCGTCCCCCAGGCCCGCACCACCGCCCACTTCAGCCAGACCGTGAACGCGGGCTGCGGCGACACCTGGACCGGACTGCGGATGCGCGACGACGCGCACGCCAAGGCCGACTTCATCCTTGACGGGTTCACGGTCACCGACCTCGGCCCGTCCGACGAACAGTCGGCCTGCGCCACTCTCGCCCTCACCCCGAAGGCCACCACCTTCGAACCCGGGCAGAAGAACGAGGTCACCGCCACCTTCACCAACTTCGAGCAGACCGCCGCGAGCGACGTCCGGCTGTCACTCGACCTGCCCGAGGGCTGGACGGCCGCCCCCGCGGCACCGGTCACGCACGACAGTGTCGCCACGGGCGCCAAGGCGACCGCGGTCTGGCAGGTCACCCCTCCGGTGGACGCCGCGTACGTGCCGTACACCCTCAAGGCCAAGGCCGGATACACGGCCGGCGGCACACCCCGCTCGCTGGACGCCTCCAGTTCCGTACGGACCCTGCAGCCGCCGCCCACCGGCGATGTCTGGGCGAGCGACATCGACTGGACATCCGCCGAGAACGGCTGGGGACCGGTCGAGCGGGACATGTCCAACGGAGGTCAGGCAGCCAAGGACGGCACCCCGTTGACGATCGGCGGAGTGGTCCACGCCAAGGGCATCGGCAGCCACGCAGCCGCGAAGATCCGCTACTACCTCGGCGGGCGGTGCACCGGCTTCACCGCCGATGTCGGGGTGGACGACGCACAGGTATCGCGGGGCACGGTGACCTTCGAGGTCGCCGCCGACGGCAGGCAGGTGGCGGCGACCCCCGTACTGAGGGCGGCCGACCCGGCCCGCCCGCTCACCGCGGACGTCACCGGCGCCAAGTACGTCGATCTGATCGTCACCGAGGCCGGGGACGGCAACGGCAACGACCACGCCGACTGGGGCAGCGCACGCTTCCACTGCGGCAGCTGACCCCTGGACCTGCCGGGGCACGGGCGTGGGACACGGTCCCGCGCCCGTGCCGTAGCGTCTCCGTACGCCTGGCCGGTACGGACGATGTGCCCGGCGACACATCCTCGGCTTTGTCGGCCCCCCACAAAGGCGGAGGGCTGTGAGCTGGCGGGACGGCTGTGCGGCGTTCGGGTTCTGTCGGGGTCCACCAGGAAACCGGGCAGGAGACTGTGTGGAGTCAACGGCACGATTTGTGCCGTGGGGTTCGTAGGGTCAGTACATGACCGTTGTGGACGAGACCCTGAGCGAGCCGGGCGACACGCGTGGCCGGGTGGCCGAACTGCTGGCGCTGCGAGAGCAGGCCCGGCGGGGACCGAGTGAGCGCGCGACCGAGGCACAGCACGCCAAGGGCAAGCTGACCGCCCGCGAGCGCATCGCACTGCTGCTCGACGAGGGATCGTTCAAGGAGGTCGAGCAGCTGCGCCGGCACCGGGCGACCGGGTTCGGCCTGGAGGAGAAGAAGCCGTACACCGACGGCGTCATCACCGGCTGGGGCACCGTCGAGGGCCGCACGGTCTTCGTCTACGCCCACGACTTCCGGATCTTCGGCGGGGCGCTGGGCGAGGCCCACGCCACGAAGATCCACAAGATCATGGACATGGCCATCTCGGCCGGCGCCCCGCTGGTGTCCCTGAACGACGGCGCCGGCGCCCGTATCCAGGAGGGCGTCTCCGCGCTCGCCGGATACGGCGGGATCTTCCAGCGCAACACCCGGGCGTCCGGTGTCATCCCGCAGATCAGCGTGATGCTCGGCCCCTGCGCGGGCGGCGCGGCCTACAGCCCCGCCCTCACCGACTTCGTCTTCATGGTCCGCGAGACCTCGCAGATGTTCATCACCGGACCGGACGTCGTCAAGGCGGTCACCGGTGAGGAGATCACCCAGAACGGCCTCGGTGGCGCGGACGTGCACGCCGAGACCTCGGGCGTCGCGCACTTCGCGTACGACGACGAGGAGACCTGCATCGCCGAGGTCCGCTACCTGATCGGGATGCTGCCCTCCAACAACCGCGAGAACCCGCCCACGGTGACGAGCGACGACCCCGCCGACCGGCGCGGCGACACCCTGCTCGACCTGGTCCCGGCCGACGGCAACCGTCCCTACGACATGCACAAGGTCATCGAGGAGCTCGTCGACGACGGCGACTACCTGGAGATCCACGAGCGCTGGGCCCGCAACATCATCTGCGCGCTGGCCCGCCTCGACGGCCGGGTCGTCGGCATCGTCGCCAACCAGCCGCTCGCCATGGCGGGCGTCCTGGACATCGAGGCGTCCGAGAAGGCCGCTCGTTTCGTCCAGATGTGCGATGCGTTCAACATCCCGATCGTCACCCTGTTGGACGTCCCCGGCTTCCTTCCGGGCGTCGACCAGGAGCACGGTGGGATCATCCGGCACGGCGCGAAGCTGCTCTACGCGTACTGCAACGCCACCGTGCCGAGGATCAGCCTGATCCTGCGCAAGGCATACGGAGGCGCGTACATCGTCATGGACTCGCAGTCCATCGGAGCCGACCTCACGTACGCCTGGCCCACCAACGAGATCGCGGTGATGGGCGCCGAGGGCGCGGCCAACGTCATCTTCCGCCGCCAGATCGCCGAGGCCGAGGACTCCGAAGCCATGCGGGCCCGCATGGTCAAGGAGTACAAGGCCGAACTCATGCACCCGTACTACGCCGCCGAGCGCGGCCTGGTCGATGACGTCATCGACCCCGCCGAGACGCGAGAAATCCTCATCGCCTCGCTCGCGATGCTCCGCAACAAGCACGCCGACCTGCCGTCCCGTAAGCACGGCAACCCGCCGCAGTAGCCCGGCCGACGCGGGTGACCCCCGCCGCCGCCCGCGCCATCTGCCGAGAAGACGGAGACACACCCCATGAGCATCACCCCCGCCGAGTCCGTGCTGCGCGTCGAGAAGGGTCTCGCCGACCCCGAGGAGCTGGCGGCCATCACCGCCGTCCTGCTCGCCCGTGCGGCCGCCCAGCCCGCCGCACCCGCCCACCGAGGCCGCAACACCGCCGGATGGCGCCGTCTGGAGCGCACGCCCGGCTTCCGCGCCCCGCACAGCTGGCAGGGCTGAGAACGCCCCGCGCCCCGCACGGGGCGCATGCGAAAGGCCCCGTACTCCTTCCGGAGTGCGGGGCCTGCCGTCGTACCGGGGCCGTCAGCGCAGGCGAGCCATGAGGGCGTGCTCAACCAGCGTGATGAGCGCGCTCTTGGCGTCCCCGCGGTGGCGGGCGTCCGTGATCAGGATCGGGGTGTCCGGGCCGATCTGGAGTGCTTCGCGTACTTCGTCGGGGGTGTAGGGCTGGTGTCCGTCGAAGCCGTTGAGGGCGATGACGAAGGGGAGGCCGCTGTTTTCGAAGTAGTCGACCGCGGGGAAGCAGTCGGCGAGGCGGCGGGTGTCGACGAGGACGACGGCGCCGATGGCGCCGCGTACGAGGTCGTCCCACATGAACCAGAAGCGGTCCTGTCCGGGGGTGCCGAAGAGGTACAGGATCAGGTCCTGGTCCAGGGTGATGCGTCCGAAGTCCATGGCCACCGTGGTGGTGGTCTTGTCCCCGGTGTGTGTGAGGTCGTCGATGCCCGCGGAAGCGGACGTCATCACGGCTTCGGTGCGCAGCGGATTGATCTCCGAAACGGCACCGACAAACGTGGTCTTACCCACGCCGAAGCCCCCTGCTACCACGATCTTCGCCGAGGTAGTTGAGCGGGCCGCTCCGCCGCTAGAGCTTGCGAAGTCCACTGAGCACCCTTTCGAGCAGTGTCACGTCTGGTTGGCCGCCGGCGGCCTCGTCGCCGCCGGGCTGATGGATAGCGACGAGCCCGGCCTCTGCCAGGTCGGCGACGAGGATCCGGGCAACGCCGAGCGGGATCGAGAGGAGGGCCGAGACCTCGGCCACCGACTTGATCTCCACGCAGAGCTGGCAGATCCGCTGATGCTCGGGCAACTGCCCCTGGAGCCGCGACGGATCGGCCGTGGTGCTCACCAGCGCTTCGATGGCGAGCTGGTACCGCGGCCGGGTCCGGCCGCCTGTCATGGCGTACGGACGGACCAGCGGGTTGTGCGCCGCGGGTGCGGGCGCCGCGGCCCGCCGTGGCTGCACCGGCTGGATACGGGGCGCCTGGGGCGATCCGTACGGCTGCTGGGGCTGCTGCGGCCACGAACCCTGTTGCGGCCAGTCCGAGCCTTGCTGGGGCCAGTCGGACCCCTGCGTGCTCTGCGGCTGCTGGTAGGGCTGCTGCGGCTGATAAGGCTGTTGCGCACCCTGTCTGCCGGGGGCGGAGGGGAAGTTGAAACGGTTGTCGTCGTGCTCACCGGGAACCCGCTGACCACCCTCATATGGGTGTCCGCCTGTGGGTGCTGCCACGTTTCCTCCTCCGAATGCCAGTCGCCGATACCAGTGGGGCCGCGCCACCGCACCTTAAGGGGCGGTGGCGAGAAACGCACTGTCTGCCTATTAGTTAAGAAGACTTCCCTGGAGCTCCGCGCGGAGGTCCGGGGTCAGAACGCTGCCGGTGCGATCGACCAGAAGCGCCATTTCATACCCAACCAGGCCGATATCGGCGTCCGGATGCGAAAGGACGGCAAGAGATGATCCGTCGGAGATGGACATGATGAAGAGGAATCCTCGCTCCATCTCCACAACGGTCTGATTCACGGCGCCGCCCTCGAAGATCCGGGAGGCGCCCGCGGTCAGCGACGTCAGACCGGAGGCGACGGCCGCCAGCTGGTCGGCGCGGTCGCGCGGGAAGCCTTCGGACATCGCCAGCAGCAGGCCGTCAGCGGAGACCACCACCGTGTGCGACACCCCGGGGGTGTTGTCCACGAAGTTGGTGATCAACCAGTTCAGATTCTGCGCCGCCTGGCTCATCGGGCTCACACTAACGCTCCTGGTTGTAGGTGTTACTTGTGTCCGACCCCGCGTCGCGGCCCCGCTGGACCCCGCGCCGCAGATTGCTCAGCCTGCCACGGACGTCCTCGGGTGCGCGGGAGACCTGGGGGCCGCCCTGCTGCGTCTGCTCCGCCGTGCCCTCGACCAGATTGGCCTTGGGGACGCGACGGGGGAGACCGGACGGGGTGATCCCGCCCGCCTTCGGGTCGCGGAGCTTCTCGGCCCGCTCCCAGCGTTCGTCGTTCGTGGAGCGCCAGTCGTCGGGGCCTTCGCCGGTCGCCGGGGCGGAAGGCGGCTGCTGCGTGTCCCGCGCCGGAACCGGCGCCGGAACCGGAACCGGAACCGGAACCGATTCCGCAGATTCGTTTCCGCGGCCGGTGGGCTGCCAGTGCTGCGCGCCACCCCGTCGCGGCAGACCGGCTTCGGTCAGCTCCTGCGCGGTGTTCGGGACGGGGCCCGAACGGTCGAATCCTACGCTCTCCTGAGCCGCTGCGGGAGCGCTCGGAAAAGATTCCGCTTCAGCCTGTGGTGCAGGCTCGTACGCTCCCTGGTAGCCGTCCTGAGCCGGCCAGTCATCCTGGGGGGACTGGGCCGCGGCGGTGTTGAACTGCTCGCCGTACTGGGCCTGCTGGGCTTCCGGAGCGCCATAGGCCGATTCCGGATAACCGCCCTGCTGATCCTGCTGCGGGTAGCCGGTGCCATACGGCTGGTACGGGGCGGCCTCGTACGAAGGCTGCTGGTACTCCTGCTGTGCGGGCTGCGGCTCCTGGGCGTACTGCTCCTGCCCGTACTGCTGCGGCCGGCTCTGGAGCGCCGCCTGCTCGCCGCCGGCCTGGGCCTCCAGCGCGGCCCGTCGCTCCTCACGCAGGAGCGAACGGCCGACCGGGTCGAGCTGGGCGTCCCCGTCGGGTGTCTCGTACCGGGAGTCGTCGAAGCCGAGCTCCGCCGCCGTACGCATCGTGGTCTGCTGCGGCATCGGGTCGAACGCAGGCTGCTGCTGCTCCGGAATGATCGAGGAGACGGTGAAGTCGTCCTGCGCGACGGCTTCTCCACCGCCACCGTGGGTGATCGCGTCCGGCAGCATGACCAGCGAGGTGGTACCGGCCTGCTCCCCCGAGGGGCGCAGCTGGACACGGACGCCGTGCCGGTCGGCGAGGCGGCCGACCACGAAGAGGCCCATGCGCTGGGACACCGCGGCGTCCACGGTCGGCGGGTTGGCCAGCTTGTGGTTGATGTCCGCGAAGTCCTCGGCCGTGAGGCCGATGCCCTTGTCGTGGATCTCGACCATCACACGGCCGTCGGGCAGCCGGGTCGCGGTGACCCGGACCTTGGTCTGCGGGGAGGAGAACGTGGTGGCGTTCTCCAGCAGCTCGGCCAGCAGGTGGACGAGGTCGGTCACGGCCTGCCCGTGGATCTCGCTCTCCGGTACGCCGGTGAGCTCGATGCGCTCGTACGACTCCACCTCGGAGGAGGCGGCCCGCAGGACGTCGACCAGCGGCACCGGCTGGTTCCAGCGGCGGCCCGGCTCCTCGCCCGCGAGGACGAGGAGGTTCTCGCCGTTACGGCGCATACGGGTGGCCAGGTGGTCCAGCTTGAACAGGCTCTCCAGCTGGTCCGGGTCCGCCTCGTTGTTCTCCAGGTCGGTGATGAGGGTCAGCTGGCCCTCGATGAGCGACTGGTTGCGGCGCGAGAGGTTGGTGAAGATCGCGTTGACGTTGCCCCGGAGCATGGCCTGCTCGGCGGCGAGCCGGACGGCCTCGCGGTGCACCTGGTCGAAGGCGCGGGCGACCTCGCCGATCTCGTCCTGCGTGTTGATCGGGATGGGCTGGACGCGCGTGTCGACCCGGCCCGGGTCGGTCCGCGACAGCTGGTCGACCAGCATCGGCAGCCGCTGTTCGGCGATACTGAAGGCGGCGGTACGCAGCTGGCGCATCGCGCGGCTCATCTGCCGGGCCATGAGGCCGGCGACGACGAACGCCGCGAGCAGCGCGATGACCACGATCAGGCCGTTGACGATGGCGTCCGTCTTGGCGTCGGACGAGATCTCCGCGGCCTCGGTCACGGCCTTGTCGACGAGCTCGTCGCCGACCGTGGAGTAACCGTCGAACTTGGCGGTTGCGCCGGCCATCCAGGTCTCGGGGGTGATCCCCTTGGCCCGGAGTTCGGCCGGCGTCCGGCCCTGGCCGATCTGCTGGGCCATGCCGTCGAAGACCGAACCGTTGATGCTGGGCGGCGGCACGAACGGCTTGCCGGCGGCCTGGGCCTGCTCGGCGGCCGCCTTCAGCTGCTTGGCACCCTCGGCGGCCTTGCCGGTCATGACGGTCTTGAGGCGGGTCGCGTCGGCCTCCGTACCACCGGAGACGAACTCGGCGAGGGCGATCTGCTCCAGGTAGTTGTACGAGCTGAAGGCCTTGACCTGCGCCTGGAACGTGCCGCGCTCCTGGCTGGGACGGACCAGCAGGTGCATGCCGATGGAGCGCTGAAGCGATAGCGCGGCCTTGGAGAGTTCGATCGCGTAGACCGTACGGCCGTAACTGGTGATGTTGCCGGTACCGAGGCCGAGGTCGTTGGAGAACTCCATCAGGGAGTGCTGGACCTTGGTGTAGCCCTCTTCGGTCTTCACCGGGTCCAGCGCCTCGGCGTAGGCGGCCTTACGCAGCTCGGGAAGCTGGGGCTCCTCCACCCTGAACAGCTTGAGGCGGCGCTCCAGGCGGCCTTCCGACGGCATGTCCTGTACGGCGGTGTCGAACTTCGTCTTGGCCTCGTCCGTGGTGGAACGGGCCTCCTCGACGACGTCGGCGGTGCGCTTGTTCGACAGGAGTGGCTGAGCGGTGAGGTCACGCTCGTTGAGCAGCGCCTGCCCGTACTCCGAAGCCGCGCGCACGATCCGCGCGGTCTTCTCGGCGTCCTGGGCCTCGTTCCAGGTGTCGATCGATCCCTTCACCTGGAAGCCGCCCATGACCAGGCCGACCAGCGCGGGGATCAGGAGGATCGCGTTCAGCCGCGTGGGCACACGCCAGTTGCGCGGGGACAGCCGGCTGGTGGAGCCACCGGCCGGTTCGGGCGCGGACATGTCCGCGGACGACGCCCCGGCGCGGGGCGGCGGGGTGAAGTTGCCCCGTTCCGGCTGCGCCGGGGAGCCCTCGTTGCTTCGCCTCACTCGACCAACAACCTCTCGGCGTCGGCACCAACGTTGTGCCGAAGTATTCGTTCAGGGCCGTACTGCTCGGTAGTTCGACGAATTCCAGCACGGGACCGGCCGCGTTCCAAACAGTCGGAATGAGTGATTCCGAGTGGTCTACACCGCAGGCAAAACGGGCATAAAGAGCGAGCCCCGCCAAAAGGCGGGGCTCGCATGAGCAGAGTGGTACCAGTCGAACGCATCGTGTGTTGATGCGGGGGCAATTTCTCTGTCGAAACGTTATGAACACGGGGGCGGATCGTGTCAAACGACACAGGCCGTCCCCGTGTGACTACAGCAACTTCCGTAGGGAAATACGGACTTACGTCTACTTGAGACGTGCCATGAGGGCGTGTTCCACCAAAGTGATCAGACCGCTCTTGGCGTCCGCGCGGTGGCGGGCGTCGGTGGTGATGATCGGGGCGTCGGGGCCGATCTGGAGTGCTTCGCGTACTTCGTCGGGGGTGTAGGGCTGGTGTCCGTCGAAGCCGTTGAGGGCGATGACGAAGGGGAGGCCGCTGTTCTCGAAGTAGTCGACCGCGGGGAAGCAGTCGGCGAGGCGGCGGGTGTCGACGAGGACGACGGCGCCGATGGCGCCGCGTACGAGGTCGTCCCACATGAACCAGAAGCGGTCCTGTCCGGGGGTGCCGAAGAGGTACAGGATCAGGTCCTGGTCCAGGGTGATGCGTCCGAAGTCCATGGCCACCGTGGTGGTGGTCTTGTCCCCGGTGTGTGTGAGGTCGTCGATGCCCGCGGAAGCGGACGTCATCACGGCTTCGGTGCGCAGCGGATTGATCTCCGAAACGGCACCGACGAACGTGGTCTTACCCACGCCGAAGCCGCCCGCCACCACGATCTTCGCCGAAGTGGTGGCACGGCCCGTCCCGCCGTTAGAGCTTGCGAAGTCCACTGAGCACCCTTTCGAGCAGTGTCACATCCGGCGCGCCGCCGGCCTCTCCGTTGCCCGGCTGGTGGATGGCCACCATGCCGGCTTCCGCCAGGTCCGCCACAAGGATGCGGGCCACGCCGAGGGGCATGGACAGCAGTGCCGAGACCTCTGCCACCGACTTGACCTCACGGCACAGGTGGCAGATCCGCTGGTGCTCGGGGAGCAGGGTCCCCAGGTGTGCGGGGTCGGCCGTGGTACTGACCAGGGCCTCTATCGCGAGCTGGTAACGCGGCCGGGTCCGGCCGCCGGTCATGGCATAGGGACGGACCAGCGGCTGGTCGCCTTCACCGTCGTACGACGCGTGGTGCAGTGCGCCGTACGGATCAGGTGAGGCGGGTGGCGGGGTCATGAATCCTCCGGGCGTGACAGCGGTGTGTCGGCTTGCCGTCTGAAGGGGCCGGTGGGGGGTCTGGGGCGGCCGGACGGGTGAGGGTTGTGGGCAGTACCTGGGGGGATTGTGCCTGGGATCCGCTGCATGGCCGCCTAGTGGAGCAGACTGCCCTGGAGCTCGGCGCGCAGGTCGGGCGTGAGGACGGTGCCCGCACGGTCGACGAGGAGAGCCATCTCGTACCCGACCAGACCGATGTCGGCGTCCGGGTGGGCGAGGACGGCCAGCGACGACCCGTCCGAGACGGACATGAGGAACAGGAATCCCCGCTCCATCTCCACGACCGTCTGGCTCACGGCGCCGCCCTCGAAGATCCGGGAGGCGCCCGCGGTCAGCGACGTCAGACCGGAGGCGACGGCCGCCAGCTGGTCGGCGCGGTCGCGCGGGAAGCCTTCGGACATCGCCAGCAGCAGGCCGTCCGCGGAGACCACGACGGTGTGGGACACCCCGGGGGTGTTGTCCACGAAGTTGGTGATCAGCCAGTTCAGATTCTGTGCGGCCTGACTCATGGGGCTCAACTAACGCTCCTGCTGGTGAGTGGGGCCGAGATGGAAACCGCCGGTCGACTGGCCGTTGTTGGCCTGCCGACCCTGCTGGATGCCCCGGCGGAGATTGGTCAGACGTCCGCGTACGTCATCGGGCGCACGCGAAACCTGGGGTCCGGACTGGTGATTCTGCTGCTGGGCGGTGCCCGGTACCAAATTGGCACGGGGAACCCGGCGGGGAAGTCCGGATGTCGTGATCCCGCCCGCAGCGGGCTTCTTGACCCGCTCCGCCTGCCGTACGAGTTCGTCGTTGGGCGAGGGGCGCCAGGTGCTGGTGGCACCGGTGTCGGTGTCACCACGCCGTGGCATGGGAGGAACGGGCGTGGCGGCCGGGGCCGCCGGAGCGGCCGCGTTCCGGTCCTCGGGAGCGGGCGGCTGGCCACCCTGCTGCGGTCCGTGGAACCAGTTCGTCTCAAGGGTGTCGTACAGCGGGGTACGACCGTCCCCCGGACCGGCCGGCGGAAGCGACTCGGGCTGTGACTGCTGAGGCAGTGCCGGCCGGTGCGGCATCTCACCCGCGGGTGAGGCCGGCGGACGCGGAGCGCCGAAGCCGGCGTCGTCCCGCCCGCGCTGCCGCGGCGCCGGCATCCCCTGGTTCTGCTGCGGGGTGCCGAAGTCGGGGCGTGCGAACTGGGCGGTGCCTGCCGGGTCCTGGGATGCCTGCGGCGCCGAGAAGTCAGGACGGGCGAACTCCGCCGTGGCGCCGGGGCCCTGGAGGGGGTCCGAGGCGCCGTACGGCTGGTTCGGGCCGGTCGGCCGGGCGAACTGGCCGGTGTTCCCGGGCTCTTCGTGACCACGCGGGGCGTCCGGCGGGGACTGGCGCTGAGCGCCCTGCTCCTCGACACCCCAGCTCGTGCTCTGCGGGCGCTGCGGCTGGGGGCTGCCACCGGGCAGCTCGGCCCGGGGACCGCCGGGCGGCGGCAGCTGGCGGCCGGGGCCGCCGGGCTGCTGGAAACCGCCCTGGTCGTTCTGGGCGTGCCTGGGCTGCTGCTGCTGCTGCTGCCGGACGGGCGGGCCGCTCTGCTGGCCCTGCTGACCGAACGGGCCGCCCTGCTGCTGACCGGGCCGGCTCTGCCCCGCGTGACCGAACAGATTGGGCTGACCCGAGTCCGTACGGCCGGGAGCCTCGCCCTGGTCACCGCGGGAGCCCATACGGGCACCGCCGCCGAAGGCGCCGGTGAGGCCGCCCGCGGGCGGCGCCTGGTGGGGCCGGCCCGCGTTCTGCGGACCGTTGCCCTGCATGCCGGTGGCGCCCTGCATGCCGTTGCTCTGGGAGCCGTTCTGCGGCTGACGCGGGCCGCCGTCGCGCGAGGGCAGCGCGGCACGCGGACCGGAGGCCGCACCGACCTGCCCGCGCTGCGCACCGGCGCCGAGCGCGGCCGAGGGGCCCGCCGCGGAGCCGCCGAGGCCGGGGCGCGGGGCGCTGCCCGGGGCACCACCGGCGAGAAGCCCGCCCGGAGCGCCCTGCTGCTGCCCGAGGCCCTGCTTGGACGGGGGCTGCTTTCCTCCGTGGGCTACGTCGACGGGAAGCATGACCAGCGCGGTCGTGCCGCCGGAGTCCGAGGGGCGCAGCTGGATGCGGATGCCGTGTCGCAGGGACAGCCGGCCGACCACGAACAGACCCATGCGCCGGGAGACCGAGACGTCCACGGTGGGCGGCGCCGCGAGCCGCTCGTTGATCGCCGCGAGGTCTTCGGGGGAGAGGCCGATACCCGTGTCGTGGATCTCGACGAGCACCCGGCCGTCGGGCAGCGCGTGACCGGTGACCTTGACCTTCGTCTGCGGCGAGGAGAACGACGTGGCGTTCTCCAGCAGCTCGGCGAGCAGGTGCACGAGGTCGTTGACCACGCGGCCCGCGACCTCGGTGGCGGGCACCGCGGTCAGTTCGATGCGCTCGTACTGCTCCACCTCGGAGGCGGCGGCACGGAGCACGTCGACCAGCGGCACGGGGCGGGTCCACCGACGGCCCGGCTCCTCGCCCGCGAGGACGAGGAGGTTCTCGCCGTTACGGCGCATACGGGTCGCGAGGTGGTCGAGCTTGAAGAGGGAGGACAGCTGGTCCGGGTCGGCCTCGCGCGACTCGAGCTCGGAGATGAGCGAGAGCTGGCGCTGGATGAGGCCCTGCGAACGCCGGGACAGGTTGGTGAACATCGCGTTGACGTTGCCTCGCAGCAGCGCCTGCTCGGCGGCGAGCCGGACGGCCTCGCGGTGCACGTCGTCGAAGGCCGCGGCCACCTGGCCGATCTCGTCCCGGGAGTGCACACCGACGGACTCGACGGAGGTGTCGACGTCCTGCGGGTCCGTCTCCGAGAGCTGCTTGACGAGCTCGGGCAGCCGGTCCTGAGCGACCCGGGTCGCGGTGTCCTGGAGCCTCCGCAGCGAGCGGATCATGGACCGCGCCACGACGAACGCGCCCACCAGCGAGACACCGAGGACGAGGAGGATGACGACACCGTTGAGGATGGCCTCGCGCTGGGACTCCTCGCGGAGTTCGCGGGCCTTGCCCTCCATCTCGCTGAGGAGGGTCTCCTCGATGGTCTTCATGGCCGAGATCTTGGTGGAGCTCTGGTCGTACCAGTCCATGTACGAGCGGGACTTCTTGCCCACCATGCCCGTCGGGCTCACGAGGACCTGCTTCGCGTACATGTCCGCGGCGTTGATCTCGGGGTGGCCGTTGGACAGCGACGCCGTCAGCTCGTCGGCGCTGTTGCCGGTGCTCTCGTACGTCGACCTGAACGAGGCGAGCGTCTGCGCCTCCTTGCGGAGGGCGTTGCGGCCGAACTGCTGGTCGTTCTTGTCGAGGTTCGTCTTCGCGCTGTCACCGCCGGGCAGCGCCGCGGCGATGATCGCCCGCTGGACCGAGGCGTACTCCTTGGAGGAGGAGAAGGCCGCCAGGGCCCGGGTCCGCTTGATCATCTCGGGGTTGTTGGTCGCCTGCGCCATGTCCTGCGAGAGGCTCAGCAGCGAGGTGATCAACTGGCTGTACTGGTCGACCGTGTTGAGACTCGGAGTGCCCTTGGCGTACGCGTCCTCGCGGATGTCGCGGATCTGCCCCAGCTGGACCGAGATCTGGCTGACGCTCGAGTGGATGCTGTCGAGGGCCTCGTCGCTGTCGGCGTTGTCGATCGCCTCGGTCGCCTCGAGGAAGGCGTCCTTGGAACGGTCGGTCTTCTTCCGGGGCTCGGTGACCTTGAAGTCCGTGGGCGCCGTTCCGTTGGAC
Organism: Streptomyces finlayi; assembly: GCF_014216315.1. Classification (NCBI taxonomy): domain Bacteria; kingdom Bacillati; phylum Actinomycetota; class Actinomycetes; order Kitasatosporales; family Streptomycetaceae; genus Streptomyces; species Streptomyces finlayi. Next base: position 1,994,533 of record NZ_CP045702.1, on the reverse strand, counting down.
AGCGGGCCCGCCGACTTGTCGCGCTCCTCCTGGAGCGCCTGGGCGAGCGCGGTCGCCTGCTTGGTCATCTGGGACAGCAGTTGCATGTGCTCCAGCTGCTGCATGTCGTTCATGGACTCGTTGATACGGAGTCCGCCCAGCGTGGTCGCCGCCACCACGGGAAGGGCGAGGAGCGAGACCAGACGCGTGCTGATGCGCCAGTTACGGAGAGCTATTCGTGAGCCGGTGTTGACCGGTCCGCGCGACTGGAACCCGGTGACGGGCTCCGTGCCGCTGCTCGTCGTGGTGCCCGGTCGCTGCGCGCGGTCACCACTGTCACCGGCCGCGGCCTGCCCGGGGTTCTGGGCGTGCTGGGGCGAGGAACCGCGGTCGTTCCCGCCGCGCGGCTCCTGATCTGCCGGAGCTTCCCCTCGGCCCTGGCGGGCTTGGGGAGACCCCGTGCCATCCCTCTTGAAACGTCCCTGCACTAGCGTCGCAACCTCTGGACCAGGCGTCCCTTCCGCCTGCGCGGGTCGGGACGGTGTCGGCGTCGTGGGGCGCTGGACGCGCCCCATGGTGGTCGTGAGTGACCGGCGTTCTCCCCCTCCCGCCGCCACTCGGCGCTGCGTTGCGCCCTGCGCGCCGGCCTGAAACCCGCGACGGTGCGTGGAATTCCAGCACAGTGCAGGATCTCCAACAAGGCCCCTGTACCGGCCTGTGACCTGAGTGACACGTTGTGATGAATATGTAACAAGGTGTGGAGAGTGTTCGCGGTCAAATCGGACGAACGGGGATGAGTCCCTTACGGGTAGGGGGTGCCCCAGTAGCGACGATCGGGAGCGGAATGGCGCGTTCAGCTATGCAATGTCCGTTTCATGACGCGTGCTCGACTGACCGTGATGCGGCATTTGTCGGCAACTTCGTGAGCAAACTCACACGATGATCGCCGTCTCTCCGGAGCGCCGGGTGGGAATCGGATGTTTAGCCTGACCCTTTACAGGCATGGCGAATCCGACAAGCCGGCGCCCCTTCGGGTGGCGCCCAGACCGACAGGGCCCAGACGGCAGATGAAGACCACGATGATGTTCCGCAACATTGCCAACCCCCGGCGCACCACGCTGGCGCACCTCGAGGACGCCGCGGCACTGCAGACGCCGGAGCGGCCGGAGCACTCGGTCGACCTGCCCACCCAGACGGCCAACCCCCGCCGCACCATCCTGATGGAAGCCCCGGTCACGACCGTCGCCTGATCGGCAGCGCTGTCCCCCTCGCCCGCTTCGGCGCCTCGCCCGGCGCGCTAGCCTGGAGCGTCAGTCTTCAGTCAGCCAGCCAGCAAGTGAGGGGCGACAGCTTCCCGTGCGCATCGCCAGGTTCTCCATCGACGGCAATGTCGCCTTCGGCGCCGTGGAGGGTGAGGGCACCGTTGAATCCGGTGACCTCGTCCTCGACATCATCAGGGGCATTCCGTACACCGACTTCGAGCTCTCCGGCACCAAGGTCCCGCTGAGCAAGGTCCGGCTCCTGCCCCCCGTGCTCCCCAACAAGGTCGTGGCCATCGGCCGCAACTACGCGGAGCACGCCGCCGAACTGGGCAACGAGGTCCCGGACGTCCCGGTCGCCTTCTTCAAGCCCACCACGTCGGTGATCGGCTCGGGTGACGCCATCGAGTACCCCTCCTTCTCGAACGAACTGCACCACGAGGCCGAACTGGCCGTGGTCATCGGCCGCATGTGCCGCGAAGTCCCGCGTGAGCGTGTCAAGGACGTCATCTTCGGCTACACCTGCGCCAACGACGTGACCGCCCGTGACGCTCAGCAGCGCGAGAAGCAGTGGGCGCGGGCCAAGGGCTTCGACACCTCCTGCCCGCTCGGCCCCTGGGTGGAGACCGACCTGGACCCCGGCGACCTCACCATTCAGGCGACGGTCAACGGAGAGCAGCGCCAGCTCGGCCGTACGAGCGACATGGTCCGCTCCATCGAAGACCTGGTCGTCCACATCACGGAAGCGATGACGCTGCTCCCGGGCGACGTGATCCTCACCGGAACCCCCGCAGGGGTCGGCCCCCTGCACGTCGGCGACGAGGTCGCCGTCACCATCGAAGGCATCGGCACTCTCACCAACAAGGTGATCAAGCGTGGTTAACGGACCATCCCCCAAGCTCTCGGCTCCGCTCGAGCAGGGGGTACCCCCTCGCGTACGTTTCTGTCCCTCCCCGACCGGTAACCCCCATGTGGGCCTGGTCCGTACCGCCCTGTTCAACTGGGCCTTCGCCCGGCACCACAAGGGCACCCTGGTCTTCCGTATCGAGGACACCGACGCGGCCCGTGACTCCGAGGAGTCCTACGACCAGCTGCTCGAGTCGATGCGCTGGCTCGGCTTCGACTGGGACGAGGGCCCCGAGGTCGGCGGCCCGCACGCCCCGTACCGCCAGTCGCAGCGCATGGACGTCTACGCGGACGTCGCCGAGAAGCTGCTCGTGGCCGGCCACGCGTACCACTGCTACTGCACCACCGAGGAGCTCGACGCCCGCCGCGACGCCGCCCGCGCCGCCGGCAAGCCCTCGGGCTACGACGGCCACTGCCGCGACCTGAGCGCGGAGCAGACCGCCGCGTACGAGGCGCAGGGCCGCGTCTCGATCGTGCGCTTCCGGATGCCCGACGAGGCGATCACGTTCACGGACCTGGTCCGTGGCGAGATCACCGTCCAGCCCGAGAACGTGCCGGACTACGGCATCGTCCGCGCCAACGGGGCCCCGCTCTACACGCTGGTCAACCCGGTCGACGACGCCCTGATGGAGATCACCCACGTCCTGCGCGGCGAGGACCTGCTCTCCTCGACCCCCCGGCAGATCGCCCTCTACCGGGCGCTCATCGGGCTGGGCATCGCCAAGGAGATCCCGCTCTTCGGCCACCTCCCCTATGTCATGGGCGAGGGCAACAAGAAGCTCTCCAAGCGCGACCCGCAGGCTTCGCTCAACCTCTACCGCGAGCGCGGCTTCCTCCCCGAGGGCCTACTGAACTACCTCTCGCTCCTCGGCTGGTCGATCGCCGAGGACCGCGACATCTTCGACATCGACGAGATGGTCGCGGCGTTCGACATCGAGGACGTCAACGCCAACCCGGCCCGCTTCGACCTGAAGAAGGCCGAGCACGTGAACGCCGAGCACGTACGCAGGCTCGACGTGCAGGCGTTCACCGAGGCGTGCGGCCCCTGGCTGAAGGCCCCGTTCGCGCCCTGGGCCCCCGAGGCGTTCGACGCGGAGCAGTTCGCGACGATCGCCCCGTACGCCCAGACCCGGCTGACCGTCCTCTCCGAGATCACGGCCAACGTCGACTTCCTCTTCCTTGACGAGCCGGTCGAGGACGAGGCGTCCTGGACCAAGGCGATGAAGGAGGGCTCCAGCGACCTCCTCGTCACGGCCCGCGCCAAGCTGATCGCCGCCGACTGGAACGCGGAGGCCCTCAAGGCCGCCGTCCTCGCGGCGGGCGAGGAGCACGGCCTGAAGCTCGGCAAGGCCCAGGCCCCGGTCCGGGTGGCCGTCACGGGCCGCACGGTCGGCCTGCCGCTCTTCGAGTCCCTGGAGATCCTGGGCCGCGAGAAGACGATCGCCCGCGTGGACGCGGCACTGGCCAAGCTGGCCGTGTAGTACCGGTATGACGGGCATGGGCCAGGCCCGGACGGACCGCGCCGAGCGGATCGTCCGGGCCTATCCGCGTACACGGGCCGTTAGAGTCGGCCCATGGCGATCAGAGCCGTCCTCTGGGACGTTGACGACACCCTCTTCGACTACGGATCAGCGGCTGCCGCCGGTCTCAGCAGGCATATGGCGGCCGAGGGGCTGCCCGGGAGTTACCGCTCCACGCAGGACGCCCTGGACGCCTGGGACGAGCTCACGCGACGGCACTGGGAGCGTTTCGCGGCGGGAGTGACCGACTGGGAGGGGCAGCGCCGGGACCGGGCCAGGGATTTCCTGGGGCGGCCGCTCAGCGACGCCGAGGCCGACGAGTGGTTCGGTCGGCACATCCGTCATTACGAGTCGGCCTGGTCGCTCTTCCCGGACACCGTGCCGGCGCTGGACGCGCTGAGGACGGCGTACCGCCATGCCGTCCTGTCGAACTCCTCGCTGGAGCACCAGCATCGCAAGCTGACCGTCCTCGGCGTACGGGACCGTTTCGAGTCGGTGCTCTGCGCGGCGGAACTGGGGATCTCCAAGCCCGAGGCCGCGGCCTTCCACGCCGCCTGCGAGGCGCTCGCGCTGGCTCCGCACGAGGTGGCCTACGTGGGTAATGAACCGGACATCGACGCAGGTGGGGCCGTGGCGGCCGGTCTGAAGGGCATCTGGCTGGACCGGGAGGACCGGGGAGGGCGGCCGGATCTCGTGCGGATCACCGGACTCGATCAGCTGCCCGGGCTGCTGGTGGGCAATACCCGTTTTGGAGCGCCGGACACCTTCGGGTAGTGTTCTTCCTGCGCCGCCCGAGCGGAACGAAAGATCCGACAGGGAAGCGCAGACAGAAATGAAACCCCACAAGGGGTTGCGTTTCAGTGGGCTATGGTGTAATTGGCAACACTACGGTTTCTGGTACCGTCATTCTAGGTTCGAGTCCTGGTAGCCCAGCGTAAGACTGAAGTAATCCGAAGTATCAGGCCCCCGTTGTGTAGCGGCCTAGCACGCTGCCCTCTCACGGCAGTAGCGCCGGTTCGAATCCGGTCGGGGGTACAGATCCATCCCGCAGGAACACCTGGGTCGCACCCATGTTCTCGTGGTGAAAATATCCGGCTGACGCCGGGTGGAGGATCGCTAGGGCCCCCGTTGTGTAGCGGCCTAGCACGCTGCCCTCTCACGGCAGTAGCGCCGGTTCGAATCCGGTCGGGGGTACTTGTAACACCATGGGCTATGGTGTAATTGGCAACACTACGGTTTCTGGTACCGTCATTCTAGGTTCGAGTCCTGGTAGCCCAGCGCAAGTCCGAAGTAACAAGCCCCCGTTGTGTAGCGGCCTAGCACGCTGCCCTCTCACGGCAGTAGCGCCGGTTCGAATCCGGTCGGGGGTACAACAGCTCGACAGGATAAGGCCCTTCACTTCGGTGGAGGGCCTTTTTCGCGACTCGGAGGCCGTACCGCGGGGCCGCTTCTCGCTCTGCGCCGGACCGTCGCAGCGACATCAGCAACGGCTCGTGGAGCACGGCCGACGCCACCGCGTTCTCCATGAAGCGGGCCTGCTGGGTCAGATACTCGATGTCGCACGGGTATCCCAGCCGGACGGGCGTCGCCATGGAGGCGACCAGGGAGCGGTGTACGGGGGAGAGTTCGCCCAGTTCGAGCCGGACCGGCGGCGGCGGCCGGTGTGCTGCCGGTCGAGGCGCGAGGCCGCCGGGCGGCGGGCCGTCTCGCGCACCGCTCGTCCACGGAACCGGAAGGCCGAGCGGAGCGGCCGAGCGGAAGGGCCGAGCGGGAGGAGAGCCGAAGGGGGCCGCCACGGCGCTGGGGCGACCTTGAGGGCAGGGGGCGTCGCAGGGCGCGTCAGCCCGTGCGGCGCAGGGCTTCGCTCAGCCGTGCCGCCGAGTCGATGATCGCCTGGGCGTGCATCCGGCCCGGGTGGCGGGTCAGCCGCTCGATGGGTCCGGAGACCGAGACGGCGGCGACCACGCGGTTCGAGGGCCCCCGCACCGGCGCCGAGACCGAGGCGACGCCCGGTTCCCGCTCGCCGATCGACTGCGCCCAGCCCCGGCGGCGTACGCCGGAGAGTGCCGTCGCCGTGAAGCGGGCGCCCTGGAGGCCGCGGTGCAGGCGCTCCGGCTCCTCCCAGGCCATCAGGATCTGCGCGGACGATCCGGCCTTCATGGTGAGCGTGGAGCCCACCGGCACGGTGTCCCGGAGTCCGGACAGCCGTTCCGCCGCCGCCACACAGATCCGCATGTCGCCCTGCCGGCGGTAGAGCTGCGCGCTCTCGCCGGTGATGTCCCGCAGATGCGTGAGCACCGGACCCGCCGTCGCCAGAAGACGGTCCTCACCGGCCGCGGCCGCGAGTTCCGACAGACGGGGTCCGAGAATGAAACGGCCCTGCATATCCCTTGCCACCATGCGGTGGTGTTCCAGTGCCACGGCCAGTCGATGAGCCGTGGGTCGTGCGAGCCCGGTCGCCGCGACCAGCCCGGCGAGGGTGGCCGGACCGGACTCCAGGGCGCTCAATACCAGAGCTGCCTTGTCGAGAACGCCGACGCCGCTAGAGTTGTCCATACGACGATACTCGCGTCTCACTCTGTGAAACGCAAGTTCAATTTCCGGCGGAAGTTGCGAACCTGTACGGGCGGCCACACAAGGGCCCGTAGCCACCGCCCCGCACGGGGGTGCCGGACGGTGCACCGAAAGCTCTAGTTGAGCCGGCGAAGACGCCGGCCGGAGGGAACGCGATGGGTAGGACACTCGCGGAGAAGGTCTGGGACGACCATGTCGTCCGGCGCGCGGAGGGCGAGCCCGACCTTCTCTTCATCGATCTGCACCTGCTGCACGAGGTGACCAGCCCGCAGGCGTTCGACGGCCTCCGGCAGGCCGGACGCCCGGTGCGGCGTCTCGACCTCACCATCGCCACCGAGGACCACAACACCCCGACCCTCGACATCGACAAGCCGATCGCCGACCCGGTCTCCCGTGTGCAGCTGGAGACCCTGCGCAAGAACTGCGCGGACTTCGGCGTCCGGCTGCACCCCCTGGGCGACGTCGAGCAGGGCGTCGTGCACGTGGTCGGCCCCCAACTCGGACTGACGCAGCCCGGCACCACCGTGGTCTGCGGCGACTCCCACACCTCCACGCACGGCGCGTTCGGCGCGCTGGCCTTCGGTATCGGCACCAGCCAGGTCGAGCACGTTCTGGCCACCCAGACGCTCCCGCTGGCCCGCCCGAAGACCATGGCGATCACCGTCGAGGGCGAACTGCCCGACACCGTCACGGCCAAGGACCTGATCCTGGCGATCATCACCCGGATCGGCACCGGCGGCGGCCAGGGCTACATCCTCGAATACCGCGGCTCCGCCATCGAGAAGCTCTCGATGGAGGCCCGGATGACCATCTGCAACATGTCGATCGAGGCCGGCGCCCGCGCGGGCATGATCGCCCCGGACCGTACGACCTTCGACTACCTCCAGGGCCGTGACCACGCCCCCGAGGGTGAGGAGTGGGACGCGGCCGTCGCGTACTGGGAGACCCTGCGCACCGACGACGACGCCGTCTTCGACGCCGAGGTCGTCATCGACGCCGCCGAACTGGCGCCGTTCGTCACCTGGGGCACCAACCCCGGCCAGGGTGCGCCCCTGTCGGCCAACGTCCCCGACCCCGCTTCGTACGAGGACGCCTCGGAGCGGCACGCCGCCGAAAGGGCCCTGGAGTACATGGGGTTGACCGCCGGGCAGCCGCTGCGCGACATCAAGGTCGACACCGTCTTCGTAGGTTCCTGCACCAACGGCCGTATCGAGGACCTGCGCAACGTGGCCTCGATCATGGACGGCCGCAAAGTCGCGAGAGGCGTACGGATGCTGGTCGTCCCGGGCTCCGTGCGTGTCGCCCTCCAGGCGATCGAGGAGGGCCTGGACAAGGTCTTCACCACCGCGGGGGCCGAATGGCGGCACGCGGGCTGTTCGATGTGTCTCGGTATGAACCCCGACCAGCTGGCCCCCGGTGAGCGGTCGGCGTCCACCTCGAACCGGAACTTCGAGGGCCGGCAGGGCAAGGGCGGCCGTACGCACCTGGTGTCCCCGCAGGTCGCCGCGGCCACCGCCGTGCTGGGCCATCTGGCCTCGCCCGCCGACCTGTCCGATGCCCTCTCGTCCGCCGGAGCCCGATAGCCATGGAAGCATTCACCGCACACACCGGCCGGGTCGTCCCGCTGCGCCGCAGCAACGTCGACACCGACCAGATCATCCCCGCCCACTGGCTGAAGAAGGTCACCAGGGACGGCTTCGAGGACGGCCTCTTCGAGGCCTGGCGCAAGGACGGGAGCTTCGTCCTCAACCGCCCCGAGCGGGCAGGCGCCTCGGTCCTGGTGGCGGGTCCCGACTTCGGCACGGGTTCCTCGCGTGAACACGCCGTCTGGGCCCTGCAGAACTTCGGTTTCAAGGCCGTCATCTCCTCCCGGTTCGCCGACATCTTCCGCGGCAACTCGCTGAAGAACGGTCTGTTGACCGTCGTGCTCGACCAGAGGGTCGTGGACGCGCTGTGGGAGCTGACGGAGGCCGACCCGACTGCCGAGATCACCGTGGACTTGGAGAAGCGCCAGGTCCTCGCGGAGGGCATCACGGCCGACTTCGAGCTCGACGAGAACGCCCGCTGGCGGCTGCTGAACGGCCTCGACGACATCAGCCTCACCCTTCAGAACGAAGCGGACATTGCGACTTATGAGGCGGCGAGGCCGACCCACAAGCCGCGTACGATTGAGGTCTGAGCAGCGCTTTTCCGGGACTGCGCCCCCTGCCTTCCGGCAGGGGGCGCAGTCGCTTGTTGAGACCCCGTCGGGCGACAACTCGCCCCAGATGGCACAATCGGTGCATGGAACGCGACAGCCAACTCAAGCTCTATGGCCAAGTCGCCGACCGATTGAAGGAAGCGCACGCAACAGTGCGCGCACTGCAAGTCCCGGAGGGCGTACGGATGGCGCTGACCCGGAAGCTGCTGGTCGTCACGGCCGCGGCGAAGCACGATCTCCCAGATGCGGCAAGGCGTCTGGACCGGTTGATGAAGGACCTCGATGAGGGCCGATTCCCCGAAGGTGACTGACTCTGCGGAACAGCGCAGTGGTCGACTTCGTTGCGGCACTAGGGTGATTAGCCCGTTTCGTGTTTGATTTGCGGTATATATCTGCCTAACGTGCGAAAACGCTTGAACACTTTCGTTCTGGCAATGTCTCCGAAGGGGAAGACGTGAACAAGGCGCAGCTCGTAGAAGCGATTGCCGACAAGGTCGGCGGCCGTCAGCCGGCCGCAGACGCTGTCGATGCGGTACTCGATGCGATCGTCCGCGCAGTTGTCGCAGGGGACCGTGTCTCGGTCACCGGCTTCGGCTCGTTCGAGAAGGTCGACCGCCCCGCCCGTTACGCCCGCAACCCGCAGACGGGTGAGCGCGTGCGGGTCAAGAAGACGTCCGTGCCCCGTTTCCGTGCGGGACAGGGCTTCAAGGACCTGGTGAGCGGCTCGAAGAAGCTCCCCAAGAACGATGTGGCCGTGAAGAAGGCGCCCAAGGGCAGCCTCTCGGGCGGTTCTTCCACCCGTACGACGGCGAAGGCCGCGGCCAAGAAGGCCACCGCCAAGAAGGCCGTGGCGACGAAGAAGGCAGCCACCGCCAAGAAGGTCACGCCGGCCAAGAAGACCACCGCCACCGCCAAGAAGGCGACGCCGGCGGCGAAGAAGGCGACGGCCACCACCAAGAAGGCCGCCACCGCCAAGCAGACGGCCGCTCCGGCGAAGAAGGCCGCCGTCGCCAGCAAGACCGCGCCCGCCAAGAAGACCACGGCGAAGAAGGCGCCCGCGAAGAAGACCACGGCGCGCAAGACCACGGCCAAGAAGGCCACTGCACGCAAGAAGTGAGGACGGGCAGCGCTCGTACCTCTCACACGCGCCGGGCCGGGCTCCCCCTGGGGAGCCCGGCCCGCGGGCTTTTCAGAACGTCTGGAGCGTCACCAGGCTGATCCGCGGCGAGGCGCCCTCACCGCTCACCTCGATCCGCACCCGCTGCCCCGGACGCAGCAGCCGCAGGCCGCCCGCGTCGAAGGCCGATGCGTCGAAGGCCATCGGGGTGCCGTCGTCGAGAAGCACACTGCCGGAACGGGTCTCGGAGTCGTACGTGTACGCGGTCGCCTGCATGGGCGAAAGCCTATCGGTCCCGTGCGGGACCGGCCGAAGCGCGCAGCCCCTCGGTGCGCGGCCCCACCCCGAGGGCCAGTGCCACCAGGAGATCCTCGCCGGTGTCCACGTCCTGGCGGACCGAATCGATCCCGGAGAGCGTAATTTCCGCGGCTCCCGAAGCCAGATGCCGGGCCCTCGAGGAACCGCCGAAAGCCGGACGCAATTCCGAACCGGGCGACGCGGACAGAAATGTCGTACCGATTCCCGCCGCATCCGTCACAAAAGCGCGGGGAAATTCGGCAGAAAAATCGAGCACCCGAGCCAATTCCGCGGGCCGCAGCGAGGGAAGATCCGCATTGAGCGCGGCCACCGCCGCACCGGTCCGCAGGGACCGCGCCGTACGCGCCCCGTGGGTCAGCGCCGCGTTGAGCCCGGCCGCGGGTGAATCCGCGACGACGCGCGCCCCCAGTGCCGAAAGCGCCTCCCCGGCCGCCGGATCGTCCGTGACGACCAACACATCCCGCACCGCCTGGCAGGAAAGCGCCGCGGCCACCGTGTCCTGGGCGAACGCCAGGGCGAGACGGGGTCTCAGCAGCCCGCCCACCGTCCGCCCCAGCCTGCTCTTGGCCCGCGCGAGCGGCTTCAGCGGGACGATCAGGGACCAGGACCCGGTCAGGTCGGTGTTCGTGGCCATCTCCCCCTCCGTACGCAATGCGACTCATTCTCGCCTGCCGGTGTGACAACCCGGAGATCCGCCCAGGAAGGCGGGGCGTACGGTGTTCTCGACAGAACAGGGGCCTGGGGCGAAACTTGACCGTCGGTAGGCAGGCAGCAGGTCAGGTCCTAGAGGAAGGCGTCCGAGTGTCCCGCCGCAGAATCGGCTTCTGGTACCGCCTGGCGGCGGTCATCGCCAAGCCGCCGTTGGTGGTTCTGTTCAGGCGCGACTGGCGGGGAATGGAACACATTCCGGCCGAGGGTGGATTCATCACCGCGGTCAACCACAATTCGTACCTGGACCCGCTTTCGTACGGACATTTCCAGTACAACACCGGCCGGGTGCCGCGGCTGCTGGCGAAGGCGGGACTGTTCAGCACGCCCTTCGTCGGAATGATGCTGCGAGGCACCGGCCAGATCCCCGTGTACCGCGAGACGACCAATGCGCTGGACGCTTTCCGCGCCGCGGTCGACGCGATCGAGCGGGGCGAATGCGTCGCGTTCTATCCCGAGGGCACGCTCACCCGTGATCCCGATATGTGGCCGATGGCCGGCAAGACCGGCGCCGCCCGGGTCGCGCTGCTGACCAAGGTGCCGGTCATTCCCGTCGCCCAGTGGGGTGCCAACCTCGCGATGCCGCCGTACGCCAAGCAGAACAAGTTCAGCTTCTTCCCCCGCAAGACCCTTCAGGTGCAGGCCGGTCCGCCGGTGGACCTCGACCGCTTCTACGGCCTGGAGCCCACGCCCGAGGTGCTGCGCGAGGCGACCGAGGCCATCATGGCCGCCGTCACCGCACAGCTGGAGGTCGTACGGGGCGAGAAGGCACCCACCGAGCTCTACGATCACCGCAAGGCCCGCGCCGAGCAACGGCGCAAGGCAGAGGGAAAGGGACTTACGTGACGCACCCCGCGAAGGCAGCCGTCTTCGGAACCGGCTCATGGGGTACGGCCTTCGGCATGGTCCTCGCCGACGCAGGCTGCGACGTGACCCTCTGGGGCCGCCGCGCGGAGGTCGCCGAGGCCATCAACACGACCCGCACCAACCCGGACTACCTGCCGGGCATCGAACTCCCCTCCTCGGTCAGCGCCACCACCGACGCCGCCCGGGCCCTGCGCGGCGCCGACTTCGCCGTCCTGGCGGTGCCCTCGCAGACCCTGCGCGCCAACCTCGCCGACTGGGCCCCGCACATCGGACCCGGCACGGTGCTCGTCTCGCTGATGAAGGGCGTCGAACTCGGCACCGCCAAGCGGATGAGCGAGGTCATCGCCGACGTCACCGGTGTCACCCCGGACCGCGTCGCGGTCGTCACCGGCCCCAACCTCGCCAAGGAGATCGCCGAGCGCCGACCCGCCGCCGCCGTGGTCGCCTGCCAGGACGAAGCGGTGGCCCAGCGCCTCCAGGCCGCCTGCCACACCCCGTACTTCCGGCCGTACACCAACACGGACGTGGTCGGCTGCGAGCTCGGGGGCGCCGTCAAGAACGTCATCGGCCTGGCCGTCGGCATCGCCGACGGCATGGGTCTCGGCGACAACGCCAAGGGCTCCCTCATCACCCGCGGCCTCGCCGAGACCACCCGCCTGGGCCTGGCCATGGGCGCCGACCCGCTCACCTTCTCCGGACTCGCCGGCCTCGGCGACCTGGTGGCGACGTGCTCCTCCCCGCTGTCGCGCAACCACACCTTCGGCACCAACCTCGGCCGCGGGATGACGCTCCAGGAAGCGATCGCCGCCACCCGGCAGACCGCCGAGGGCGTCAAGTCCTGCGAATCGGTGCTCGATCTGGCACGCCGGCACGGAGTCGACATGCCCATCACGGAGACCGTCGTCGGCATCGTCCACGAGGGCAAGCCGCCGGTCGTCGCGCTCAAGGAGCTGATGGCGCGCAGCGCCAAGCCCGAGCGGCGCTGACGTCTCTCTTACCAGCAGGTACGCTCATCGCGATATGAGCAGCGAGAACCTCCCCCAGAGCCCTGAGAGCCCCGAGAGCCCTGTGCAGGGCCGTAAGCCGCGGGTTGCCGTCGTGTTCGGCGGCCGCAGCTCCGAGCACGGCATCTCGGTCGTCACGGCCGGCGCCGTACTGAACGCCATCGACCGGACGAAGTACGACGTCCTGCCGATCGGCATCACCTCGGACGGCCGCTGGGCGCTCACCGCCGACGATCCCGCACGCATGGCCATCACGGACCGCGAGGTGCCGAACGTGGCCCAGCTCGCGGAGTCCGACGAAGGCGGTGTCGTGCTGTCCGTCGACCCCGGCAGCCGCGAAGTCGTCTACACCGAACCGGGCGCGGTCCCCAAGGCGCTCGGTGAGGTCGACGTCGTCTTCCCGGTGCTGCACGGCCCGTACGGCGAGGACGGCACACTCCAGGGGCTCCTGGAGCTCTCCGGTGTCCCCTACGTGGGCGCCGGTGTCCTGGCCTCCGCCGTCGGACAGGACAAGGAGTACATGAAGCGGGTGTTCACCTCCTTCGGGCTGCCGGTCGGCCCGTACGAGGTGGTGCGCCCCCGCGAGTGGGACAACGACCGTCCCACCGCCCGCAAGCGCCTCGTGGAGTTCGCCGCCGAGCACGGCTTCCCGCTCTTCATCAAGCCCGCCCGCGGCGGTTCCTCGATGGGTATCACCAAGGTCGACGACCTCTCGGGCCTCGACGAGGCGATCGAGGAGGCCCGCCGCCACGACCCCAAGTTCCTCGTGGAGTCGCTGCTGCGGGGCCGCGAGATCGAGTGCGGTGTCCTGGAGTTCGAGGACGGCCCGCGCGCCAGCGTGCCCGCCGAGATCCCGCCGGTCACCTCGCACGACTTCTACGACTTCGAGGCCAAGTACATCGACTCGGCGGCCGGACTGGTGCCCGCTCCGCTCACGGCGGAGCAGACCGCGGAGGTCCAGCGGCTGGCCGTCGCCGCCTTCGACGCCACCTCCTGCGAGGGCCTCGTGCGCGCCGACTTCTTCCTCACCGACGAGGGCGACTTCGTCATCAACGAGATCAACACGATGCCGGGCTTCACGCCGATCTCCATGTACCCGCGGATGTGGCAGGAGAGCGGTGTCGACTACCAGGAACTGGTGGACCGGCTGATCCAGGCCGCGCTGAACAGGCCCACGGGCCTGCGCTGACGCGCCGCCGCGTCCGCCGGGAGGACCCCGGGGCCCTTCACAGGCGCTCGGGGACCGTCTTCCTGACGGACGCGGCGAACTCGGCGAGCGGCGTGATGTCGTGGGCGAACTCCCGGGGGAGCGTCACCTCCACATACGCCTTGCGATAAGCGGTGGTGAACCGCGGACCGGCGCCCTCCCGCTGCTCCAGCAGCCAGTTGACGCCGTCCGCTTCGATCCCCTCCGACTGGACGTCCCCCATCTTCGAGGGCCGGGGAACGCCGCAGCGCAGTACGATCGCCCCGTCTCCCCATCCGGCCGTGAGGTCGGAGTCCGGCTCGGGATCGCTCCGGTCCATACCGGCGACGGTCTCCGGCAGCTCCTCGTGCAGCGCCTCGCAGTACGCTGCGGCCTCCGAGGACGGTGTGGGAACCGTGATCGAGGTCTGCGCGTCGCTGGAGGAGCAGCCCGCCGCGACCAGGACGAGCGCGGCGGCGGAGGGGGCGAGGAACAGCGAACGGGGGAGCTTGCGGCCGGAGTGCATCACCGGCCCAGCCTAGACGGGGGTCAGAGGTGGACGACCGGGCAGGTCAGTGTTCGTGTGATGCCGTCCACCTGCTGAACCTTGGCCACCACCATGCGGCCGAGTGCGTCGACGGTGTCGGCCTGTGCGCGCACGATCACGTCGTAGGGGCCTGTGACGTCCTCTGCCTGAATGACTCCCGGGATCTTCGCGACGGACTCGGCGACTGTCGACGCCTTGCCCACCTCTGTCTGAATAAGGATGTACGCCTGTACCACGGAACCTCCAGGGCGGCCACGAGGATCATGTGGGGGAAAGGGACGCCACGGTATCGCGTCGCCGCGGGCCACGGGGAGACCTGCGGGCCGTATGACTCCCACAGCGTGGCGTACGGAAGACAGAAGTTGACGTATCTCTTGACGGTACCGACAGCGGTGACGGCACGCGACCGCAAGCCCACCGGCGCAGAAGGGGGACGGACATGCCAGTACGTCCCGGGGCGGAAAGCCCCCGGCGGCCGACGGACCACGGCCGGGACCTCGGTCCGCTGAAGCAGCCCGGACAGGTGTCCGGTGCGATAAATGAGAGGTGAGACTCGGTGAAGGGAACCGTGGGCGAGTTGGGGGAGTTCGGGCTCATCAGAGAGCTCACTTCCCGGCTCACCACCACTCCGGCGGTGAGGCTGGGACCCGGCGACGACGCCGCGGTCGTAGCCGCTCCCGACCGCAGGGTCGTGGCCAGTAGCGACATCATGTTGGAGGGCCGGCACTTCCGCCGTGACTGGTCGACGGCGTACGACGTCGGCCGCAAGGCCGCCGCGCAGAACCTCGCCGACATCGCAGCCATGGGCGCCGTGCCCACCGCGCTGCTGCTCGGCCTGGTCGTGCCCGCCGAACTCCCGGTCACCTGGGCGGGCGAGCTGATGGACGGCATCCGCGACGAGTGCCAGGTGGCCGGCGCCGCCGTGGTCGGCGGTGACGTCGTCCGCGGCGACACCATCACCATCGCGATCACCGCTCTCGGCGATCTGCGCAACCACGAGCCCGTCACCCGGGCCGGCGCCAGACCCGGCGACGTCGTCGCCGTCACCGGATGGCTCGGCTGGTCGGCCGCCGGATTCGCCGTGCTCTCCCGGGGCTTCCGCTCACCACGCGCCTTCGTCGAGGCGCACCGGCGGCCCGAACCGCCGTACCACGCGGGCCCCGCGGCCGCCGGACTCGGCGCCACCGCCATGACGGACGTCAGCGACGGGCTCGTGGCGGACCTCGGGCACATCGCCGAGTCCAGCAAGGTCCGCATCGACCTGCGTTCGGGACTCATCGACATCCCCTCGCAGATGTCCGACATCGGCCAGGCCGTCGGCGTCGACCCGTTGCAGTGGGTGCTGACCGGGGGAGAGGACCACGCGATCGTGGCGACCTTCCCGCCGGACGTGAAGCTCCCGGCGCGCTGGAAGGTGATCGGCGAGGTCCTCAACCCCTCGGCGCTGCCCCAGGTGACGGTCGACGGTGCGCCCTGGACGAGCAAGGGCGGCTGGGACCATTTCGGGGACATCGAGGACGCCCAGTAGATTGCCGCGTATGCCCATACGCTCCGCTGTACCGCCTCGTGTCCTCACCGTCGCCGGGTCCGACTCCGGCGGCGGTGCGGGCATCCAGGCCGATCTGAAGACGATGCTGGCACTCGGCGTGCACGGCATGAGCGTGCTGACGGCCGTGACCGCGCAGAACTCCGTGGGCGTCCAGGGCGCCTGGGAACTTCCGGTGGAAGCCGTACGCGCCCAGTACCGCAGCGTCGTCGACGACATCGGGGTCCAGGCCGTCAAGACCGGAATGCTCTCCTCGGCCGCTCTCGTCGAGACGGTCGCCGCGCTGCTGGCGGACACGGACGCCCCCGTCGTCGTCGATCCCGTCGGCGTCTCCAAGCACGGAGATCCGCTGCTGGCCGCCGAGGCGCTGGATTCCGTACGGACGAAGCTGCTGCCCGTCGCCACCGTGGCCACCCCGAACCTCGACGAAGTGGCGCAGCTCACCGGTGTCACCGTCACCGACGAGCCCGGAATGCGCCTGGCCGCCGCCGGGATGCTGGCCTATGGGCCGCGCTGGGTGGTGATCAAGGGCGGTCATCTGCCGGGTGAGGCCGTGGACCTGCTCACGGACGGCGACGAGGAGCACTGGCTGCGCGCACCCCGCCACGACAACCGGCACACGCACGGCACGGGCTGCACCCTCGCGTCCGCCATCGCGTCCGGTCTGGCCCGTGGCGAGGACGTACCGGCGGCCGTCCGGGCCGCGAAGGCGTACGTCACCGGGGCGATCGCGGCAGGATTCCCGCTCGGTGGCGGGATCGGCCCCGTCGACCACGGCTGGCTGACGCGCACGCCGCACTGACGGGGCGCCGCGGATTCCCGGCACAGCGGGATTCCTGGGGCACAGCGGAGTTCTGGGCACAGCGGAGTTCTGGGCACAGCAAAAGGCCGGTCCACCGAGGTGGACCGGCCTTTTGGGCAACCGGTAAGGCTGCGCTACGACGAGACGTCAGCGCGCGACCTTGCCGGCCTTGATGCACGAGGTGCAGACGTTGAGCCGCTTCGGCGTACGCCCGACCACTGCACGCACGCGCTGGATGTTGGGATTCCAGCGACGGGACGTACGGCGGTGCGAGTGCGAAATGCTGTTGCCGAAGCTCGGCCCCTTGCCGCAAACGTCGCAGTTGGCAGCCACGGGTCACTCCAAAGACTTCAGATGCACTTACAGTGAATTCCGGCGCGCCGGATTCATTTGACTGAAGTGGCGGTACCGGAGGGAATGGCCCGACTCTCATCGGGCAACCGGAGCAGCATACAACGGCTGCGTCGGAGATACGAAACTACCATGTCCGGCCCGGTCGCCCGCCCCGCCCCTGTCCCCGCCGGAGCCGCGGCTCGGCGGGCTAGTCTGCGGTGCAACCCGCCGCCGACGGCCGCTTCAAGGAGGACCATCAGGTGCCGCAGCTCCCCGACGATCTGGATGCCGTCGCGGTGCGCACCTGGTGCTCACTCGCGCTGGAGGCCCTGGGCCGGGAGCGCGAGGAGATCGACGCGATCAACGTGTATCCCGTCGCCGACGGGGACACCGGCACCAACCTCTATCTGACCGTCGAGTCCGCGACCGCGGCCGTGGAAGCGGTCTTCGCCGCCCACGAGACCGGCTCCCTGGTGGCGGGCCGGGCCGATGCCGTACGGGCCATGGCGCACGGCGCGCTGATCGGCGCCCGCGGGAACTCCGGCACGATCCTCGCGCAGCTGCTCCGGGGCATGGCCGGGGTGCTGGCCGACGGCGGGGACGCGGCCCATCTGAGAACTGCCCTGACCAGAGCCGCCGCGGCGGCACGGCAGGCCGTCGCCCACCCCGTCGAAGGCACGGTGCTGACCGTGGCCACCGCGGCCGCCGAGGCGGCCGAACGCGCGGAAGGGGGCATCACCGCCGTGGTGGGAGCGGCGTACGACCGTGCGCGCACCGCGCTCGCCGCCACCCCCGGCCAGCTCGCCGTCCTCGGACGGGCAGGCGTCGTGGACGCGGGCGGGCGGGGCCTGGTGACCGTACTCGGGGCACTGCTCGAAGCCGTCTCGGGGCAGGCGCCGAAGCGGACGTCGTGGGCCGTGGAACCCGGGATGCCGGCCGGGCCGGCGGACGACTGTGCGGCCGCGGAAGGGCCCGCCTTCGAGGTGATCTACCTGCTGGAGGCCCGGGACGAGGCCGTCGACCGGCTGCGGACCCGGCTGGACGGAATCGGTGACTCGCTCGTGGTGGTGGGCGGCGACGGGCTGTGGAACGTCCACGTCCATGTCGACGACGCGGGCGCCGCCGTGGAGGCCGGGGTCGAGGCCGGACGGCCGTACCGCATCCGCATCACCCACTTCGGCGCCGACCGGGTCCACGCCCAGGCCGAGCCCGCCCAGCGCGGGGTCGTCGTCGTGGTCCCGGGCGACGGGCTCGCGGGACTGTGTACGGAGGCGGGGGCGACCACCGTGCTCGCGCGCCCCGGGGAGCCGCCCGCCAGCGGCGAACTCGTCGACGCGATCCGCCGGGCGCACGCCCGCGAAGTGGTCCTCCTGCCCAACGACGCGACGCTGCGCCACACCGCCGGCGCCGCCGCCGAGCAGGCCCGCACCGAAGGCGTCCGGGTCGCGGTGATCCCCACCCGCGCCGCCGTCCAGGGCCTCGCCGCGCTCGCCGTCCACGAACCGGACCGGGGCTTCGACGAGGACGTGGTGGCCATGACCGCCGCTGCGGGAGCCACCCGGTACGCCGAACTGGCCGTGGCCGAGCGGCAGTCGTGGACCATGGCGGGCGTCTGCCAGGCCGGTGACATCCTCGGCCTGATCGACGGGGACGTCGCCGTCATCGGATCCGAGGTGCCCGCGACCGCCCGCACCGTCCTGGACCGGATGCTGTCGGCGGGCGGCGAACTCGTCACGCTGATCCTCGGCGAGGACGTACCCGACGCGCTGGCCGACGCGCTGGCGGAGCACGTACGCGAGGGATACCTGGCCGTGGACACAGTCGTCTACCGGGGCGGCCGCCAGGTGGCACCCCTGCTGATCGGCGTCGAGTAACGGCACGAGAGCCGCCCCAGGGCGCCCGCCGGACATTTGTCAGTGGCGTGGTGTGCAATGGACCGCGTGTCTTCGTTCGATGAACCCCTGAAGAAGCTGCTCGGCGGAGCCACCGCGAAGGTGATGGCCGAACACCTCGACCTGCACACGGTCGGTGACCTGCTCCACCACTACCCGCGGCGGTACGAGGAGCGCGGCCAGCTCACGGCGCTGTCCGACCTCCCGCGGGACGAGCACGTGACCGTCGTCGCGCAGGTGGCCGACGCGCGGATCATGGTGTTCAACAACGGCAGGGGCAAGCGTCTCGAAGTGACCCTCACCGACGGCAGCGGGCGTCTCCAACTCGTCTTCTTCGGCCACGGAGTCCACAAGCCGCACAAGGAACTGCTGCCCGGCCGGCGGGCGATGTTCGCGGGCAAGGTCTCCGTGTTCAACCGGAAGACGCAGCTCGCCCACCCCACGTACCAACTGCTGGACGCCACCGACGCCGACGAGGCGACGGAGGCGGTCGACGCCTTCGCCGGGAAGCTGCTGCCGATCTACCCGGCCTGTAAGCAGCTCGACTCCTGGCGGATCGCCAAGGCTGTCGACGCGGTGCTGCCCAGCGCCCAGGACGCCGTCGACCCGCTGCCGCCCACCCTGCGCGAGGGACGCGGTTTCGCGGCGCTGCCCGAGGCACTGCTGAAGATCCACCGCCCGCAGACCAGGGCCGACGTCGCGGACGCCAAGGACCGGCTGAAGTGGGACGAGGCCTTCATCCTCCAGGTCGCACTGGCCCGCCGCCGCTACGCCGACACCCAGCTTCCGGCCGTCGCCCGCCGGTCCGTACCGGACGGGCTGCTCGACGCCTTCGACGCGAAGCTGCCGTTCACCCTCACCGAGGGCCAGGAGAAGGTGTCCAGGGAGATCTTCGACGACCTGGCGACCGAACACCCGATGCACCGCCTGCTCCAGGGAGAGGTCGGCTCGGGGAAGACCATGGTCGCCCTGCGCGCCATGCTCGGGGTCGTCGACGCGGGCGGGCAGGCAGCGATGCTCGCGCCCACCGAAGTGCTCGCCCAGCAGCACCACCGTTCCATCACGGAGATGATGGGAGAGCTCGCCGAGGGAGGCATGCTCGGCGGCTCCGCCCTGGGTACCAAGGTCGTCCTGCTCACCGGCTCCATGGGCGTCCCGGCCCGCAGACAGGCACTGCTCGACCTGGTCACCGGCGAGGCAGGGATCGTGATCGGCACCCACGCGCTGATCGAGGACAAGGTGCAGTTCCACGACCTGGGGCTCGTCGTCGTCGACGAGCAGCACCGCTTCGGTGTGGAGCAGCGCGACGCGCTGCGCTCCAAGGGGAAGCAGCCGCCCCATCTGCTGGTCATGACCGCCACCCCCATTCCCCGTACGGTCGCGATGACGGTCTTCGGGGACCTGGAGACCTCCGTACTCGACCAGCTCCCGGCGGGCCGTTCCCCGATCGCCAGCCATGTCGTCCCCGCCAAGGACAAACCGCACTTCCTCAGCCGCGCCTGGGAACGGGTCCGCGAGGAAGTGGAGAACGGCCACCAGGCGTACGTCGTCTGTCCGCGCATCGGTGACGACGCCGACGAGGCGGCGGAGAAGAAGAAGGGGAAGGGAGCCAAGGGCGCCGCGCCTGAGGACGACGGCGAGAAGCGCCCGCCGCTCGCCGTGCTGGAGATCGCCGAGGAACTGCGCAAGGGCGCGCTCGCCGGGCTCCGTATCGAGGTGCTGCACGGCAGGATGCACCCCGACGACAAGGACGCCGTGATGCGCCGCTTCGCCGCGGGGCAGGCCGACGTCCTGGTCGCCACGACCGTCATCGAGGTCGGTGTGAACGTCCCCAACGCCACCGCGATGGTGATCATGGACGCGGACCGCTTCGGCGTATCCCAGCTGCACCAGCTGCGAGGCCGTGTCGGACGCGGCTCGGCGCCCGGCCTCTGCCTGCTGGTCAGCGAGGCCCACGAGGCGAGCCCCGCGCGGGCCCGGCTCTCGGCGGTCGCCGCCACGCTCGACGGCTTCGAGCTGTCCCGCATCGACCTGGAGCAGCGCCGCGAGGGCGATGTCCTCGGCCAGGCCCAGTCCGGTGTCCGTTCCTCCCTCCGGGTCCTCAGCGTCATCGACGACGAGGAGGTCATCGCCGCGGCCCGCGAGGAGGCCGTGGCCGTCGTCGCGGCCGACCCCGCACTGGAGCACCTGCCGGAGCTGCGTACGGCTCTGGACGCGCTCCTGGACAAGGAGCGGGAGGAGTACCTCGACAAGGGGTGACCGGGGCCTGATCGGCCCGGACGCCATATCGTGGGTGCACGGCACGCGTACCGACCTGTGTGCCACCCGCGACGCTAGGACCAGACACCCATGACCCGCGTGATCGCCGGCTCGGCCGGCGGACGCCGCCTGGCCGTCCCGCCCGGCACCGGCACCCGCCCCACGTCCGACCGGGCGCGCGAGGGCCTGTTCTCGACCTGGGAAGCGCTCCTCGGCACCCTGGAGGGCATCCGCATCGCGGATCTCTACGCGGGTTCCGGAGCCGTCGGCCTCGAAGCGCTCTCCCGGGGCGGCGTCCACGCCCTCCTCGTCGAGGCCGATGCCCGGGCCGTCCGCGTCGTGCGCGACAACGTCCGCACGCTCGGTCTGCCCGGTGCCGAGGTCCGGGCCGGCAAAGCCGAACAGATCGTGACGGGACCGGCGCCCGCCGAGCCCTACGACGTGGTGTTCCTCGATCCCCCGTACGCAGTCACGAACGGCGTTCTTGGCGAGATCCTGCTCACACTCCGTACTCAGGGGTGGCTCACCGACGACGCGCTCGTCACCGTGGAGCGCAGCACCCGAGGCGGAGAGTTCAACTGGCCCAGGGGATTCGAGCCACTGCGGGCCCGTCGTTACGGCGAGGGAACGCTTTGGTACGGTCGCGCCGCCTCTACGTGCGAAGACGCACGATGACCGGACCGGAGAGGGAGGGAATCACGTTGCGCCGCGCCGTCTGCCCGGGGTCGTTCGACCCCATCACCAACGGACATCTCGACATCATTGGCCGTGCCTCGAAGCTGTACGACGTCGTGCACGTCGCCGTGATGATCAACCAGTCCAAGAAGGGACTGTTCACGGTGGAGGAGCGGATCGAGCTGATCCGCGAGGTCACCGCCGACTTCGGCAACGTCGAGGTCGAGTCCTTCCACGGCCTCCTGGTCGACTTCTGCAAAGAGCGCGACATCCCCGCGATCGTGAAGGGCCTGCGGGCCGTCAGCGACTTCGACTACGAGCTCCAGATGGCCCAGATGAACAACGGCCTCTCCGGCGTCGAGACGCTCTTCGTGCCGACCAACCCCACGTACAGCTTCCTGTCGTCCTCCCTGGTCAAGGAAGTGGCGACGTGGGGCGGCGACGTCTCCCATCTGCTGCCGCCCAGGGTCCACGAGGCCCTCGCGGAGCGCCTGGGAGAGCAGTGAGGCACTGACCGACCGTCACCAGGTGTCGGACGGGAGCCGACTGGCCTTACAGTCGTCCCGTCCGTCTCCAACAGCGGCAGAGAGTGGCGAGCACACGGTGGACGTGCAGAAGAAGCTGGACGAGATCGTCGAAGCGGTGGGGAACGCCCGGTCCATGCCGATGTCGGCGTCGTGCGTGGTCAACCGCGCCGAGCTGCTCGCCATGCTCGAAGAGGTACGGGAGGCCCTGCCCGGGTCCCTCGCCCACGCCCAGGAGCTCATCGGCGGACGGGAGCAGCTGGTCGAGCAGGCCCGCCAGGAGGCCGAGCGGATCATCGAGTCCGCCCACGCCCAGCGCGGCTCGCTGGTCTCGGACACGGAGATCGCCCGCCGGTCGAAGGACGAGGCCGACCGGATTCTCTCGGAGGCCCGCAAGGACGCCGAAGAGGTCAGGGCCGAGGCCGACGAGTACGTCGACAGCAAGCTCGCCAACTTCGAGGTCGTCCTCACCAAGACCATCGGCTCCGTGGACCGGGGCCGGGAGAAGCTCCTCGGCCGGGGCCAGGGCTACGAAGGCCAGGGCTACGACGATCCGGACTTCGCCGAGGCGCCCGAGCGCAGCGCCGACCCGGAGACGCTCCAGCGGCGCGCGGACGAGTACGTCGACACCAAGCTCGGCGCCTTCGAGGCCGTACTCGCCAAGACCCTGGAGGCGGTCGGCCGGGGCCGGCAGAAGCTGCTCGGCCGGGTGGCCACCGACGACCTCGGGGCGCACATGGCCGCCCAGGACGCCGCGGGCAGCCAGGGGCACACCAGCGACGAGGACCACTGGGCCGGCCTGGCCGAGCTCTCCACGCCGGAGCCCGCGTCCCAGCAGCCACGCTTCCCGGGCCGGACGCAGCCGGACTACACGAGCCCGGCTCAGCCGGACTACACGAGCCCGGTCCAGCCGGACTACGCGCCCCAGGGACAGCCGGACTACGCGCCCCAGGCGCAGCCCGACTTCCCGGTCCAGGCACAGCCGGAGCCGCAGTACGCGCAGACGTACGGGTACCAGGACCAGCCCGTCCAGCAGGACGTCTACGGGTACCAGCAGCAGCCCGATCCGTACGCCGCGTACGCGCAGCAGGGCTATGACCCGAACCAGGGGCAGCCCCAGCAGCAGGAGTACGGCTGGTCGCAGCAGCCGGCCCAGCCCCCGGCGCAGCAGGGTGAGAGCGCGCTCGACGAGACCAGCCTCTTCGACACCAGCATGATCGACCTGGAGCAGCTGCGCCGCTACGAACAGGGGCGCTGACCGGGCCGGACGGAGTTCCGGCCGGCACCGGTCCGGAGCCGCTAGGACCCGATTGGGTGCTGGGCGGTGCGTCCAGTATCCTGGCTGTTCGGTCGCGCCTATGTCCGCGATCCCGGCTGCCCGCTTCTCATCCGAAGCCGGGACAGTCTTCCCCGGAACAGCGCGATGCACATGATTCGAAAGCAGGAAAAGCCCTGAACGGCCACCTCGACCACCGCAACCCTCTCGTGTTCGATACGCGTGAGCTGGGTCGGCGTCCTGGTGCCCTCAAGCGGCTGACCCGCTCGGTGGAGGCACCCAAGGATCTGGGTATCGACGGAGTCATCGGTGTGCCGGAAGGCGCACCCCTGGCGCTCAGCCTCCGTCTCGAGTCGGTCATGGAAGGGGTGCTTGTCACAGGCACCGCCCGTGCAACGGCCGAAGCGGAGTGCGTAAGGTGTCTGGAGCCGCTGAGCCGAGAGGTTTCAGCGGACTTCCAGGAGATGTTCTCGTACCCTGACGCCGATGACCGGGGCCGCAGCAGGACTGCGGAGCCGGTCGACGACGCCGAGGACGACGAGGACATGTTCTTCCTCGAGGACGGCTTGTTCGACCTCGAGTCAGTGCTGCGTGACGCGGTGGTGCTCGCACTGCCGCTGCAGCCGGTGTGCAAGGAGACCTGTGCCGGTCTGTGTTCCGAATGCGGAATCAGGCTGAACGAGAATCCCGGACACCACCACGATGCCGTCGATGTTCGTTGGGCGGCATTGCAAGGACTCGCCGAGACCGTTCAGGACGGCGAGAAGGACAACATGGGCGGCGCCGAAGCAGGCGTCGACGAGAAGCAGGAGAAGTAGCCGTGGCTGTTCCGAAGCGGAAGATGTCGCGCAGCAACACGCGCCACCGCCGGTCGCAGTGGAAGGCTGCGGTCCCCACCCTGGTTTCGTGCGAGCGTTGCCAGGAGCCGAAGCTCCAGCACATTGCGTGCCCGAGCTGCGGCACCTACAACAAGCGCCAGGTCCTCGAGGTCTGAGCGGCTGGTGAGAGGCCCGATGTCTGAGTTGTCCAGCGCCAAGAAGCAGGCAGACAACGTCAACACAGCCTCGTCCCACACGCTTCTGGAAGGGCGGCTCGGGTATCACCTCGAGTCCGCCCTTCTGGTGCGTGCGCTGACCCACCGTTCGTACGCGTACGAGAACGGCGGTCTGCCCACCAACGAGCGTCTCGAATTCCTCGGGGATTCGGTGCTCGGCCTGGTGGTCACGGACACGCTGTACCGCACCCACCCCGACCTGCCCGAAGGCCAGCTGGCCAAGTTGCGGGCCGCGGTGGTCAACTCGCGTGCACTTGCGGAAGTGGGCCGCGGCCTCGAACTCGGCTCCTTCATCCGGCTCGGCCGCGGTGAAGAGGGTACGGGTGGCCGGGACAAGGCTTCCATCCTCGCCGACACACTGGAAGCAGTGATCGGCGCCGTCTATCTCGACCAGGGCCTCGGCGTGGCCTCGGAGCTGGTTCACCGGCTCTTCGACCCGCTGATCGACAGGTCCTCCAACCTCGGCGCCGGCCTGGACTGGAAAACCAGCCTCCAGGAACTCACCGCGAGCGAGGGCCTCGGGGTTCCCGAGTACCTCGTCACGGAGACCGGCCCGGATCACGAGAAGACCTTCACTGCTGCCGCTCGCGTCGGTGGTGTCTCGTACGGCACCGGCACCGGCCGTAGCAAGAAGGAAGCGGAGCAACAGGCGGCAGAATCCGCCTGGCGCGAAATCAGCGCCGACGCGGAATCGCGACAGGCAGCGGCCAAGGCCGCCGCCGAGGCAGGGGCCGCCGTCACTCCTGCCGAACTGTCGTCGCCGGACACGGACGTCGCTCCGGCCTGAACCATGAGAAAGCCCCTCGGTGCCTGGTGCACCGGGGGGTTTTCCCTTTCCCGCCCCGCCCAGTCCCCCAGGAGTCACCGTGCCCGAACTGCCCGAGGTCGAAGTCGTACGGCGGGGTCTGGAGCGCTGGGTCACGGGGCGCACCGTCGGCGGGGTGGAGGTGCTGCATCCGCGTGCGGTCCGCCGGCACCTCGCGGGCGGACCCGATTTCGCGGCCCGGCTGCACGGAATCCGCTTCGGCACGGCCATGCGCCGCGGCAAGTACCTCTGGGTGCCGCTCGACGACATGACGTTCTCGCTCCTCGGCCACCTGGGGATGAGCGGTCAGCTGCTCGTACAGCCGCAGGACGCTCCCGACGAGAAGCATCTGCGGATCAGGATCGTCTTCGACGACGCCCTCGGCACCGAGCTGCGCTTCGTCGACCAGCGGACCTTCGGCGGGCTCTCGCTCCACGAGAACACCCCGCTCGGTCTGCCCGACACGATCGCGCACATCGCCCGCGATCCGCTCGACCCGGCCTTCGACGACGCCGCGTTCCACACGGCTCTGCGCCTGCGCCGCACCACGGTGAAGCGCGCCCTCCTCGACCAGACGCTGATCAGCGGCGTCGGCAACATCTACGCGGACGAGTCCCTGTGGCGGTCCCGGCTGCACTACGAGCGGCCCACCGCGACGCTCACCCGCCCCGCGACGACGGCGCTGCTCGGACACGTCCGGGACGTCATGAACGAGGCGCTCGCCCAGGGCGGCACCAGCTTCGACAGCCTCTACGTCAACGTGAACGGCGAGTCCGGCTACTTCGACCGGTCACTCGACGCGTACGGACGGGAGGGCGAGCCCTGCCACCGCTGCGGTACGCCGATCCGCCGCCGCGCCTGGATGAACCGCTCCAGCTACTACTGCCCGCGCTGCCAGCGCCCGCCGCGCGCCCAGCCGCTGTAGTCCGACACCGGCCCCTCAGCAGCCGAAGTCCTGCGCGCCGATCCTCAGAAGCCGAAGAACTGGGACCCCTGCCTTACGGTCTGCGTAATGGTGTCCCTCTGTCGCCCTGACCTGCGCACCAACGGTCAGCATTGGTGAACGTTGGTGAACGTTGGCGACCCCGGCACGGCCCACAGACGGCCCGGGGTCGCTCCCAAGCGGGCAGCGCTGCCCGCTGCTCCACTGCCAGAATCGTCCTGGCGTACCGAGAGTCCCCTCCCCTCCCCCTGTCAGGTCCGCTACCTCCGCTACCTCCGCTACCTCCGCTACCGTGCAGGTCAGGGGCATGATCGAGGTAGCGGATGGGGTAGCGGGTAGCGGACGATGCTGCTACCCGCCTCCCCTTCCCCTGAGAGTCCGCTACATCCGCTACGCCGCTACATCGCAGGTCAGAGGCATGATTTCTGTAGCGGATCGGTGGCGTGTAGCGGACAGGTCCCGCTACACGCCACAAGCGGGACAAGCCCCAAGGGCTGAAAGGACCGCCCTGCCGGGCGGACGACTTTCGGGCGCCCACGGCGGGAGTTCGCGGCGGCCCGTACACGCCTGCGGAAGGTGGGTACCTCATGAAGCCTTCCAAGGGAGGCGCCCCCCTTGGAAGGCTCAGTGGGCCCCTGTCTGCCAGCGCGGGGCGACGGCCGGGACCACTTAGAGCAGGCTTTTCAGGTCGCGGGTGAATCGGCCGGACTGTCCGCTGCCGAGTGCCGCTCCATCGTGCGCAGCGCCCTCAACTGGTCCATCCGGACCTGCTGGCCGAGGGAGAACGCCTCATGAGCCCCCAGCAACGCCGGGACCTGAAAAGCCTTCCTGCCGCCACCACCGGCCCCAGCTTCGCCGAACCTGCCCCGTCTGCATCCGGCAGTGTGCGCCGAAGGTCGTCGGCCGTGAGGCCGTCCCCGTTGCTGTTCGTTTTGGCGCGCGCTTCTCCTGCGGCGGGACGGGCCCAGATCGGTAGCGCGCACCGGCCGTAGCCGCTACACGCTACCGATCCGCTACAGAAATCATGCCTCTGACCTGCGATGTAGCGGCGTAGCGGATGTAGCGGACTCTCAGGGGAAGGGGAGGCGGGTAGCAGCATCGTCCGCTACCCGCTACCCCATCCGCTACCTCGATCATGCCCCTGACCTGCACGGTAGCGGAGGTAGCGGAGGTAGCGGACCTGACAGGAAGGGGGTCAGGGCTGGGAGTGACTAGTGCCCCTGCAACCCTGCCTCTTCAAGTACCTTGAGCACCGAGTCAGGGCCACCGGTGTAGAGAATGTGAGGCTCATCAGCCTGAGGCGGGACAAACCTGGTTCGGTAACGGGCCAGGTCGCTCTCCGAGAAGTAGATCGAGTTCGGATCTGCTTCGTGTCGAGCATTCCGCCTGGATACCCGCTTCCAGAGCTCTTCGTGATTCGCCTCTAGGTAGACGAGCACCGGCAGCGCGCCTACATCCACGGCCATCGACTGCCAATGCGCGCGGTCTTTAGGGGTCCAGAATCCGTGATCCACCACCACATTGCGTCCCGCCCGGAGTTGCACACGGAGCTCCATTCCGATGTCTTCGAGCACTGGCCGTTCCAGCGTCGGGAAGGTGCCCCGGGCGAAGTCGACCCCGTAGACACCATGCCGACGAAACATCTCCTCGTCTGGGCACAACCGGACGAACCCTCGCGCCGTGAGAGCGCGGGAGAGCGTGGTTTTGCCTGAGCCAGGGAGGCCCGCCATCAGGACACAGAAGGGCCCACGGGCCGGAGCCGCCATCAGTGATTGACCTCTGACTCCGTAAGCCACGTCCGGCCCGGGCCGCCGAGGTCCACGCCGTATTCCACAACGCGGTCTGTGCTGTCGATGAACTTTGCGGTCATGACAACCACGGGTTCCGTGGGCAGGTTCGCGGAGTTCAGTTCCAGAAGCTCCGCATCCGCAGCAGTCAACAAACGCGCTGACGCTGTGTCAATGCGACGAGTGATCGGTTGCCCTGTGGCCCGGGCGATGAGCTGCAATGACGTGCCGCCGGTTAGGCGCTCGCTCTCGGCCAACTGAGGCACGAGCCTTCCGTGCTCGACCGGAATCCATGATGTGGAGTGCGCGACGATGCCACGCCGATCGCGGTAGACGCGCCTGCGGCGGATCACGTCCGTCCCCGGAACGATGTCCAGCGCCTCCGCCACGTCGGCCGGCGCCGAGACCACAGACGCTTCGTGTGAGTCGGACCGCTCGCCTGCCCCCCAACTCGAACCGTTGCGACGTCCCCGATCCTGCCGCTGAGACCCCGAGGACATGGGGGTGGGACGGTCAACCACCTCGGTGCCGATGCCGTGGATGCCTCGCACGAGTCCTTCGCTGCGGAGCTGCCTCAAGGCTTTCTCGGCAGTCGCCGTACTGACCCCCCACTCCTGCGCCAGCGTCTTGATGCTGGGCAGCAGCTCCCCGGGTTGCAGCCGCCCCGAGGCGATCAAATCTGTGTAGTGGGCGGCGATCCGTGCGTACGGGGCCCGATGACCGACCTGCTCCGACACCACGTCAG
The DNA here is from genome assembly GCF_014216315.1 of Streptomyces finlayi. Lineage (NCBI taxonomy): Bacteria > Bacillati > Actinomycetota > Actinomycetes > Kitasatosporales > Streptomycetaceae > Streptomyces > Streptomyces finlayi. The sequence continues at coordinate 1,965,707 of NZ_CP045702.1, read as the reverse complement.
CTCCTTCGTCTCAATCGATGCGTTCCCTAGCGTACCCCTTGACACCCTAGGGTGCCCTAGGGAACCTTAGGGATGTGCCTACCAGTCGGTCCGATCGCCGGAAGGGCAGCAGCGCCGCGCCTAGCGCTGGTTGAAAGAAAGCCCTGACCAAAAGGCCAGGGCTCTCTCCCCGGGGGGCGGCCCCTACCGCCAAGCAGATAGCCGCTCCCCGACCCACGAAGGGGCAATTCCATGATGCCTGAAACCGCCACCATCACGCGTATCGCTCCGCAGGAGATGGGCGTTACGCGCCTGGACATCGTCAGGGGCCTGACCGGCTCTGAGCGGGCCGTGGCTCTGTACGTGTCGGACATGCCGACCGGGCGCCGTCGCCACTCGGCTGAGCAGCTCCGCGACTGGATCGCGCAGGGTTTTGAGCGGCTCGGCCGTGAGGAGACGGCCCGTTGGGGTGCCTTCCTGCGCGGACACCGTCTGCTCGACCTCAATGGCCTGGTGAGCGTTCAGATTCAGCAGCGGCACGAGCAGCGGTTCCCGAAGGCAGGGCGCTTGGTCGCGGCCGACCAGCAGGCGGCAAGCAGCGTCTACCGCGACCGCATGAGCGAGGAGACCCGCCTCCGCAACCACGTCGGCGAGGTCGACGGCGACTGCCCGTGCCGGGGCACCCGCCGCATCCGGATGCACCTCGAAGAGGGCTGCGACTCGCTGGCCATGATGTGCCCGGTCCACGCGGCAGCAACGATTCGCCAGATGGCGCGCGCATGAGGGCCGCGACTGCGCACGTGGCTGCACTGTTCGCCCAGGTGCCAGCCCGCCCGCGCGGCGCCCTTCTGGTGCGCCGTGCGGGCGGGGCAGGGCCGCTGTCAGTTCCCGTGGCGGGCATGGAGCTCTGCCGCGAGGAAACTGCCGCCGCACTGTTCGAGGTCTACAGCGACGAATACGCCGTGCCCGGCATCTCCACGGACGCCCTGTACGCCTTGCTCGGCACGGCCATGACCGAGCTGGGACCGGCCGGACTCGTGGAGACCACCGACGCGTTCTCAGGACTGGACTCCGTGGAGTTCCCCGAAGTCGGGGCATGCCGCTGGTACGCCTACCGGCTGGCCGTGTCGTTCTCCTACGAGGGCGCACGGTCGCGCTGCATGACGGCAGGCGAAGCCGCCGCCGGCCTGGCTCTGTCCGGGTACGCCCGCAATCCAGGCGCCGGTCGCCTCGACGCCCGCAGCCTGGCGCGTCAGGTTCGCGAAGGCGCGGCCCGCGTCCCCGCAGCCGTCCTCGTTCGGCTCGGCCGCGCGGTGAGCGAGGACCTGGCGCGCATCCCCGACCCGCAAGGCAGTGGGGCGTGGCTGCACCGCCGTCTGCTGCCCGACCGGCAGCACACCCGGCACTGCTTCGATCTCATCCGCAGCAACGTCCCCGTGCCCCTGCCGCTGGTCGTACGGACCGACGACGGCACGTACCAGATCGGCGCCGCCCCGCCCCCGGGACCCGGCAACCGGTGGGCCCGTCCACTGCGCGCGCAGTGGTGACCAGTCGACCCGCACTCGACCGATCGACCCCGGACCGACCACACCCCGACGAGACCAATCGGTCGGCCCCTGACCTGCGTGACGACCCGCGTCACACCCCGACCGGTCGACCCGCCCGAGTTGAACAAGACGGAAGGAACGGTTGCATGGCCAGGCTCCCGATCGACCCGACCGACCCCCGCTCCACGCTCCGCGCCGGACTCCCCGACCGCTACCTCACCCCCGAAGACCTCGCCGCACTGCTCACCGTCCCGATCGAGACCGTCTACCACTGGCGCAAGCAGCGCATCGGACCGCCCGGCTTCCGAGTTGGCCGCCACGTCCGCTACGACCCCGCCGCCGTCCGCGCCTGGATCGACCAGCAGGCAGCCCGCGCCGCCACCTGACTGGCAGAGGTAAAGCCCCACCCCCTGACCTGCGCCCCGCGACGGCGCGGCGGTCGCGAGGGCAGCGGGCCCCCTTATCCGGACTGCCCGGGTAAGGGGAGCCCTCTACCCCGGTAGAGGGCTAGGTAAGGGCCTCTGGCCTGCAAGGTAAAGCCGGTAAAGGGGGTGGCGCCGCACCCCGCGCAAGGCGGCACAGCCGCCGATGTGCGCTCGCCCCACCCCCACGCCCTTGCAGGGAGAGGACCCCAATCCGTCCAGGGAGTCAGGGAGAACTCCCTCACCGCATCCCTGACCCACCTCCCTGTACCTGACCAGCGCAAACAGCGTCCAGGGAGGCAGGGAGGCGCCACCCGGATACTCCGAAAACTCCTCTCAGAACAGCGCACCGAGCGGCACAGGCCGCCTCCCTCACATCAACTCGTCGAGAGGACACAGTCCACATGGCTGGCCATATTCAGGACCGCTGGTTCAAGACCGAGACCGCCCCCAGCGGAAAGCCCGTCAGGATCAAGAGCGATCGCCACGGAACCGGAATGCGATACCGCGCCCGCTACGTCAGTCCTGACGGCACCGAGAAGTCCAAGTCCTTCCCCGACCGACAGAAGCGCCTCGCAGAGCAGTGGTTGTCGCAGATCGAGACCGACATGGCGCGCGGCGACTACGTCGACCTGGATGCAGGGAAAGTGACGTTCGAGCAGTACACCGTCAAGTGGATGACGACTCAGATGACAGATCCCTCGACGCGGGAGTCTGTGGAGATGCGGCTTCGCTTGCACGCGATTCCCCACCTGGGACAGCGTTCCTTGGCCTCGTTCAATCCGACCCACCTTCGACAGTGGATCCGGACCCTGGAGGATGCCGGACTCTCCCCGGCATACCGGCGCGGAATCTTCGCTCACGTCTCAACGGTGTTCACGGCAGCGGTCGAGGATCGGCTGATCCGCTCGAATCCGTGTAGCGCCCGTTCGGTCAAGGCTCCCCGCCTCGATCCACGCAAGGTGAAGCCGTGGCCGGCCGACCAAGTCATGGCTGTGCAGGCAGCACTTCCCGCGCGCTACCGCGTTTTGGTGGAGCCTGCCGCAGGGTGCGGGATGCGACAGGGGGAAGTCTTCGGACTGGCTGTAGAGGACGTGGATTTCCTCAGTGGAGTCGTGCACGTGGTGCGGCAGGTGAAGCTACTGCGGAACCGGCCGGTGTTCGCCCCGCCCAAAGGAGGCAAGGAAAGGGACGTTCCGCTGCCTGAGTCCGTCGCGGATGCGCTGCGGGCCCACATGGCGCGATACCCGGCAAGGCCGGTCACCTTGCCGTGGAAGTCCGTGGACGGGAAGCCCGTCACCGCGGCTCTCATCCTCTACAGCCCTGAGGGCCTCTCACTGAATCGCAATCGCTTCAACCACCGAGTGTGGAAGCCCGCTCTCGAAGCCGCGGGCGTCCCTACGGTTCGCGACAACGGCACGCACGCTCTGAGGCACTTCTATGCGTCGGTGCTTCTGGACGCGGGGGAGAGCATCAAGGCACTCAGTGAGTACCTGGGGCACCACGACCCCGGTTTCACGCTACGGACGTACACCCACCTGATGCCCGCGAGCGAGACCCGTACCCGAGCTGCGGTGGACGACGTCTTCAAGAGGACTGGGCACATGCCACGGCCCTGAGACGGCCCAAGGGCGGTCGAAAGCCTCTGACCTGTGGGTTTCTCAGAAGCCGAAGTCCTGCGTCCACCAGGGGCCGCCGGAGCCGTGGTGGATGCCGACGCCGAGCGTCTTGTAGTCGCAGTTGAGAATGTTCGCACGGTGGCCGTCGCTGTTCATCCAGCCGTCCATCACGGACTGCGCGTCGGCCTGGCCGCGGGCGATGTTCTCGCCGCCGAGGCCCAGCACGCCCGCCTTCGCCGCCCGGTCCCACGGGGTCGCGCCGTCGGGGTCGGTGTGGGCGAAGAAGCCGCGCGCGGCCATGTCCTCGCTGAGGTCCTGGGCGAGGGAGGTCAGCCCGCGGGACGTGGCGAGCGGGCTGCAGCCGGCTTTCGCGCGTTCCTCGTTGACGAGAGCGAGCACGGAGGCACGGGCGGACTGGGTCGTGCCGGTGTCCGGGGCCGAGGGCTTGGGGGCCGGGGCGGCGGGCGAGGTCTTCGGGGCGGCCGGTGTCTTGGTGGCCGGTGCCGCGCTCGTCTCCGGGGGGTCTTCCTCGTGGGCGCCTTGGTCGGCTGCTTCGGCTTCGCCGCGCTCTTCGAAGGGGTCGCGGCCGGCTTGCTGGGCTCTGCGGACTTCGAAGAAGGCGAGGTGGAAGGGGCTGCGGGCCGTTCACTGGAGCGGCTCGTCCCGGCGGAGGCCGAGGCGCGGCCGGTCGGTGAGGCCGTCTGCCCGCCCTGGGTCAGCAGGTCAGGTGCACCTCCCGAGCGGACCTGGTCGGCCGATGAGCTGCCGCGTACCTCGAAGGTGTCACCGCCGGGCAGCAGACCGGAGGTGACGGCGACGGCGCCGACGGCCATGGCCGCGGAGACGCCGAGGAGACCCGTGCGTACAGGGATCGAGGCCCGCTTCTTGCCGTGGCGTCCCATGCGCTGTGCCTTCCATGTGCTCCGGACGCCCTCGCGGCGTCACCGTTACTCCCATGAGCCTCACCCGTTCGGGTGAGGCTATTGCGACCGGACTGTACGCCATGGAGTAAAGGGGTGACGTGCCCCGCGAACAATTGGCCCGTTAGCGTTCGGCTATGAACGAAGATGCAAGACTCGTTGTTTGGGTACGCGGCCGAGTACAGCAAGTAGGGTTCCGCTGGTTCACCAGGGCAAACGCTTTGGAGATCGGCGGCCTCCGCGGCTTCGCGCTCAATCTCGACGACGGCAGGGTGCAGGTGGTGGCCGAGGGCCCACGTGAGAATTGCCACCGACTGCTGGACTGGCTGCGCTCCGACGACACACCCGGCCACGTGGACGGAGTGACTGAGATCTGGGACACCCCGCGCGGCGGTTATGAGGGATTCGCGATCCGTTGAACGGAAGTCGGCGATCCGGCTCCGTTCCACTCCGTATTCGGGGTGCGGCGAGGGGTGACCGAGGTCCCTCCAGGGGCCGCGCACCCGAAATGACCTGCGAATTGACGCACGGCCGGTGATGGTTGCCAAGAGCGGGCCGACATGCCAGGCTGCGGCGGTAACGAAGAGCCTCCCGCCCCTCGGGGCCCCGCAGGAGAGTCGCGCCGCATGATCCATAGGCCGCGCGCCCCGGGGATGCACGCCTCTGCGGGGTGTGATCGTGTTGACCGTCAAACTTTTTGGTGAGACGCTGAAAACCCCGCGCACCTTAGCTGTTTGGCAGAGCTGATTGGCAGCAGAACCGCAGTGGAGACAGAGCACTGCCGAGCACCGCGGGTGCGATTCCCTCACGACCCACACCGCATCGGTCGGTCACTCAGTGTGGAGGACCATCCATCATGGCAAAGGCGCTTCTCGGTTACGTCGGCGGTTCCGATCCGCGACTCCTCGCCGAGATGCGACGGCTCCAGCAGCGCGTCCAGGACCTGGAATCCGAGCTTGTCCGGATCCAGGACGAAAACGACGCGCTGAACGCCGCCGCTCAGCACCAGGATTCGTTGCTCGACAGCATGGACATCGACGTACCCCAAGCGGAGCCCGCGCTGACCTGACCGGAACCCTGACGGGGCCGGCCGGGCGTCGCATACGGCACCCGCTTGATCTCACCACCGGAATGCCTTCGTCACGGATCGTCGTCCCTGGTCTTCGAGGTTTGCTCGTGAACCGCGGCCTCGGTCCGTAGCGCAGGCCGATTCAAGTACAGGGGACGCTTCGGCGTCCCTTTTTCTTTCCCCCGCAGAGATCCCCCCGGTCCGCCCCGGACGTACCGCCCTTCCCTTACCGTCTGATGTGCCCTGCACCTTCATCAGCGAAACCGAGAGTGAAAGGTAGAGTCCGGCGGCGTGCACCTCAAGGCCCTGACCCTGCGTGGTTTCAAATCATTCGCCTCCGCCACGACCCTGCGGTTCGAGCCCGGGATCACCTGCGTCGTCGGCCCCAATGGATCAGGCAAATCCAATGTGGTGGATGCGCTCTCGTGGGTGATGGGTGAGCAGGGAGCCAAATCCCTGCGCGGCGGCAAGATGGAAGACGTGATCTTCGCCGGAACCACGGGCCGGCCGCCGCTCGGGAGGGCCGAGGTCTCGCTGACCATCGACAATTCCGATGGTGCGCTGCCGATCGAGTACGCGGAAGTCACCATCACGCGGATCATGTTCCGCAACGGCGGCAGCGAATACCAGATCAACGGCGACACCTGCCGGCTCCTCGACATTCAGGAACTCCTCTCGGATTCCGGTATCGGCCGCGAGATGCACGTCATCGTCGGCCAGGGCCGGCTGGACTCCGTACTGCACGCCGATCCCATGGGGCGGCGCGCATTCATCGAAGAGGCCGCCGGAGTCCTCAAACACCGCAAGCGCAAAGAGAAGGCGCTGCGGAAGCTGGAGGCGATGGGAGCCAATCTGGCCCGCGTCCAGGACCTCACGGGAGAACTGCGGAGGCAGCTGAAGCCATTGGGCCGGCAGGCCGCCGTGGCCCGCCGCGCCGCGGTCATCCAGGCCGACCTCCGCGACTCCCGGCTGCGGCTTCTCGCCGACGACCTGGTGCGCCTCAACGACGCACTGCGCACCGAGATCGCCGACGAGGCCGCGCTCAGGCAGCGCAGGGAGGCGGCCGAGGCGGATCTGAAGGCCGCCCTGGGACGCGAGGCGGAGCTGGAGGACGAGGTACGGCGGCTGGCGCCGCGGCTCCAGCGGGCCCAGCAGACCTGGTACGAGCTCTCGCAGCTCGCCGAGCGGGTCCGCGGCACGGTCTCCCTCGCCGACGCCCGGGTCAAGAGCGCCACCGAAGCCCCCGAGGACGAGCGGCGCGGGCAGGGTTTCAGGGACCCGGAGAGCATGGAGCGCGAGGCCGCCCGGATTCGCGAGCAGGAGGCCGAGCTGACCGCCGCGCTGGAGGCGGCGGAGCACGCGCTGGAGGACACCACCGCACACCGCGCCGAGCTGGAGCGGGAGCTGGCCGCCGAGGAACGCAGGCTCAAGGACGCGGCCCGTGCCATCGCCGACCGGCGCGAGGGCCTGGCCCGGCTGCGCGGCCAGGTCAACGCCGCCCGCGGCCGGGCCGGTTCGGCGCAGGCGGAGATCGACCGGCTGGCCGCCTCCCGCGACGAGGCCAGGGGGCGTGCCGTCGCCGCGCAGGAGGAGTACGAGCAGCTCAAGGCCGAGGTGGACGGGCTGGACGCGGACGACGCGGACCTGGGTGAGCGGCACGACGCGGCCAGGCGGGATCTCGCCGGGGCGGAGGCCGCGCACGGCGCCGCCCGCGAGGCGGTGACGGCGGCGGAACGGAAGCGGGCCGCGGTGGCCGCCCGCCACGAGGCGCTGTCACTGGGTCTGCGACGCAAGGACGGGACGGGCGCGCTCCTCGACCCGCAGAACCGGCCGGCCGGGCTGATCGGCCCGGCCGCGGAGCTGCTCACGGTGGTGCCGGGGTACGAGATGGCGGTGGCGGCCGCCCTGGGCGCGGCGGCCGACGCGGTCGCGGCCACGGACCCGGCGGCCGCCGCGGACGCGATCAGGCTGCTGCGCAAACAGGACGCGGGGCGCGCGGCGCTGCTCCTCGGTGCGGAGCCCCGGTCGCGGGACACCGCCGCGGAGGAGGGCCCCGGGCCGTTCGCCGGCCGGTTGCCCGCTGTCGTGGACCTGGTGAGCGGACCGGCCGGGCTGATGGGCGCCGTCCGCACGCTGGTGCGCGACATGGTGGTCGTCGGCACGCTGGAGGACGCCGAGGATCTCGTCGCCGCCCACCCCGGACTGACTGCCGTGACGCTGGAGGGCGACGTTCTGGGCGCCTCCTTCGCGCAGGGCGGTTCGGCCGGGGCGCCCAGCCTCCTCGAAGTGCAGGCATCGGTCGACGAGGCCGCGGCCGAACTGTCGGAACTGGCCGTACGGTGCGAGGAACTCGCCGCCGCCCAGCAGCTCGCGGAGGAGCGGCGCCGCGACCGCGCCCATCTTGTCGAGGAGCTGGGGGAGCACCGAAGGGCTGCCGAGCGCGAGAAGTCCGGGGTGGCCCAGCGGCTCGGCCGGCTCGCCGGGCAGGCCCGGGGGGCGGCGGGGGAGGCGGAGCGTACGGCCGCTGCGGCGGCACGCGCCCAGGAGGCGTCGGAGCGCGCGGCCGGGGAGGCCGAGGAGCTGGCCGAACGGCTGCTGGTCGCCGAGGAGACGCCGGTCGAGGAGGAGCCCGACACCTCCGTGCGTGACCGGCTCGCCGCCGACGGGGCCAACGCCCGCCAGACCGAGATGGAGGCCCGCCTCCAGGCGCGTACACACGAGGAACGGGTCAAGGCGCTCGCCGGACGTGCTGACTCCCTGGACCGCGGCGCCCGCGCCGAACGGGAGGCCCGTGCTCGCGCCGAACAGCGCCGCGCGCGGCTGCGCCACGAGGCCGAGGTCGCCTCGGCTGTGGCCTCCGGCGCCCGTCAATTGCTCGCGCACGTGGAGGTGTCCGTCGTACGGGCCGAGGAGGAGCGGACCTCGGCCGAGGCGGCGAAGGCGGAGCGCGAACGGGGTCTGGCGGCCGAGCGGGGCAGGGGCCGCGCGCTCAAGGACGAGCTGGACAAGCTGACCGACTCCGTTCACCGCGGGGAGGTGCTGGGTGCCGAGAAGCGGCTGCGGATCGAGCAGTTGGAGGCGAAGGTCCTGGAGGAGCTGGGGGTGGAGCCGGCCGGGCTGACCGCCGAGTACGGCCCCGATCAGCTGGTGCCGCCGTCCCCGGCGGCCGAGGGCGAGGAACTGCCGGACGATCCGGAGCATCCGCGCAACCGGCCGCAGCCCTTCGTGAGGGCCGAGCAGGAGAAGCGGCTCAGGGCGGCCGAACGGGCGTATCAGCAACTCGGGAAGGTGAATCCGCTCGCCCTCGAGGAGTTCTCGGCCCTGGAGGAGCGGCACAACTTCCTCTCCGAGCAGCTTGAAGACCTGAAGAAGACCCGGGCCGATCTGATGCAGGTGATCAAGGAGGTCGACGAGCGGGTCGAGCAGGTGTTCACCGAGGCGTTCCGGGACACCGCCCGCGAGTTCGAGGGCGTCTTCTCGCGGCTCTTCCCGGGCGGCGAGGGACGGCTGATCCTCACCGATCCGGACAACATGCTGACGACCGGCCTGGACGTCGAGGCGCGTCCGCCGGGCAAGAAGGTCAAGCGGCTTTCCCTGCTGTCGGGCGGCGAGCGGTCCCTGACGGCCGTGGCGTTGCTGGTCGCGATCTTCAAGGCCAGGCCCAGCCCGTTCTATGTGATGGACGAGGTCGAGGCGGCCCTGGACGACACCAATCTGCAGCGGCTGATCCGGATCATGGAGGAGCTTCAGGAGAGCTCGCAGCTCATCGTGATCACGCACCAGAAGCGGACGATGGAGGTCGCCGACGCGCTGTACGGAGTCTCCATGCAGGGCGACGGTGTCTCCAAGGTGATCAGCCAGCGCCTCCGCTGACTGCGCAGACTCTCTTTACTCAATCGTCACAACTTCAACGCGCACTTTGGGTGCTCCTGGGTGGATGTGAGACTTCGCCTGACCTTCCTTGGCGTTTGACTTCGAAACTTGAACGCATAGTCTCTGCAACGTTGTTTTTGCCTTCAAGTGGTGGCGCCGGGAAAGTTGTGGGCCACTAGGGAGAGCTCGCCCCCCACGTCTGACGTAGCGGCCAGGCATCAGGAGTTCACGTGACCAGCACAGCGAACGGACCGGCGTCCGGGGCCCGAAAGGCTCATCCGGACCACCTCGGCCATGTCATCTTCATTACGGCAGCCGCAGCGATGGGCGGCTTCCTCTTCGGATACGACAGCTCAGTGATCAACGGCGCGGTCGAAGCGATCCGCGATCGGTACGACATCGGTTCCGGGACGCTCGCCCAGGTCATCGCCATCGCCCTGATCGGCTGTGCGATCGGCGCCGCGACGGCGGGACGCATCGCCGACCGGATCGGGCGCATCCGGTGCATGCAGATCTCCTCGGTGCTCTTCACCGCGAGCGCCATCGGCTCGGCCCTGCCGTTCTCGCTCCTCGACCTGGCGCTGTGGCGGGTCGTGGGCGGTTTCGCCATCGGTATGGCCTCGGTGATCGGACCCGCGTACATCGCCGAGGTCTCGCCCCCCGCCTACCGCGGCCGGCTCGGGTCCTTCCAGCAGGCGGCCATCGTCGTCGGCATCGCCGTCTCGCAGCTGGTCAACTACGGCATCCTCCAGATCGCCGACGGCGACCAGCGCGGAGAGATCGCCGGCCTCGAAGCCTGGCAGTGGATGCTCGGCGTGATGGTCGTCCCCGCCGTCCTGTACGGATTGCTCTCGTTCGCGATCCCCGAGTCGCCGCGGTTCCTGATCTCGGTCGGCAAGAAGGGCCGGGCCAGGGAGATCCTGGCCGAGGTCGAGGGCAAGAACGTGGACCTCGACGCACGGGTGACCGAGATCGAGACGGCCATGCACCGTGAGCACAAGTCCAGCTTCAGTGACCTGCTCGGCAGCCGCTTCCGCTTCCTGCCGATCGTCTGGGTCGGTATCGGACTGTCGGTCTTCCAGCAGCTCGTCGGCATCAACGTGGCCTTCTACTACTCGGCGACGCTGTGGCAGTCCGTCGGCATCGACCCGACCGAATCGTTCTTCTACTCGTTCACCACGTCGATCATCAACATCATCGGCACGGTGATCGCGATGATCCTGGTCGACCGGGTGGGCCGCCGACCGCTCGCCCTGGTCGGATCCTGCGGTATGGCGATCGCGCTGGCCGTCGAGGCGTGGGCGTTCTCCGCGGACCTGGTCGACGGCAAACTGCCCAACACCCAGGGCGTCGTCGCCCTGATCGCGGCCCACGTCTTCGTGCTCTTCTTCGCCCTGTCGTGGGGTGTCGTCGTCTGGGTCTTCCTCGGCGAGATGTTCCCGAACCGGATCAGGGCCGCCGCACTCGGCGTCGCCGCCTCCGCGCAGTGGATCGCCAACTGGGCGATCACCGCGAGCTTCCCGAGCCTCGCGGACTGGAACCTCTCCGGCACCTACGTCATCTACACCTTCTTTGCCGTGCTCTCGATCCCCTTCGTGCTCAAGTTCGTGAAGGAGACCAAGGGCAAGGCGTTGGAGGAGATGGGCTAATCCCCGCTGCCCCTCTCCTCGAACAGGGACCGCCCCGGTTCAGCCCTGCTGCGCCGGGGCGGTCCCGCGTCCCGTCACCTCGCAGAACAGCCGCAGGCTGCGCCACCCCTCCTCGACGGGCATCCCGCCGCAGAGCGGATGCAGTACCAGACTGTCCGCGTCCAGCTCCGCGCACTGCTGCGGAGTGAGGACCTGGTACACGCCCTCGGTTCGCAGTTCCTCCACCGTCGTCGCCACCGACCGCACGGCCGAGCGGATCTCCTTGGACTGCCAGGAGGCGTACGTACGCGCCTCGTGCAGGAAGTGCTCGCCGTAATGCGCCCAGGTCCGGTCCGGGTCCTCGGAGAGATGCAGCAGCGCGGTCTTCGCGCCCGGCATCATGCACAAGCCCTCGGTCCCGTACTCCGCGCACCGCTCCAGGTAGTACGCCTCCAGCTCAGGCAGATGCGCGCTGGGGAAGAACGGCAGCCCCAGCCGAGCCGCCCGCCGCGCCGCGGCCTGTGAACTGCCGCCCACCAGGAGCATCGGACGGGGCCGGGTGTACGGGCGTGGGGTGACCCGCACCGTACGTCCCCGGTAGGCGAACGGATCTCCGGTCCACGCCAGCAGCAGCGTCTCCAGCAGCTCGTCCTGGAGCCTGCCGCGCCGCCCCCACTCGACGCCCGCCCGCTCGTACTCCTCGGGCCGGTAGCCGATGCCCGCCACCGTCACGAGCCGGCCGGCGCTCAGCAGGTCGAGCACCGCGATGTCCTCGGCCAGCCTCAGCGGGTCGTGCAGCGGCCCGATGACCGCCGAGACCGTGACCGCTATGCGCCGGGTCGCTCCGAACGCCGCACCGGCGAAGACGAAGGGGGACGGCAGCCAGGAGTTGTCAGCCCCGTGGTGCTCCTCGGTCTGTACCGTGTCGATGCCGTGTTCATCTGCGTACCGGGCCATCTCCAGCGCCGCCCGGTAGCGGGCCGAGAGCGTGTCCGGGGTGGCCGCTGGATCGACGAGATTGAATCGGAGCACGGTGAACGGCATGGCATGTCCCCTTCGCCGGATCGGCCTGGCGAGGCGGCACAGTAGCTGACGTACCGTCAGAAAGGTAGGGGGCCGGCTACCCCGCCGGCCCCCGCTGGAACGCTCCTTACCGCCAAAAGGTGTATTACGCCCCCGAGTGCCTCCGGGTGGCAGTCGCAGCAGTGCCCCTGTCGCGGCCGTGGCCGATACTGGACGGGTTATGGAACTCGCCGAAATCGTCATCCTTGCCGTAGTCATCGCCGTGGTCGCGGTCGGCCTGATCGCCGGGCTCGTGGTCGGCAGCCGCAAGAAGAAGCTGCCCCCTCCGCCGCCGAGCGCGCCGACCATCACTCCTCCCGCCGAACCCCAGGTCGGCGAGGAGGCCGAGGCGCCGCGCGACGAAGCGCGGCGCACCATCGAGGAGGCCGGACTTCCCGATACCGCGGAAGCCCCGGCCACCGCCGAACCGGAGGCGCCCGCCGCCCCCGCGATCGAAGTCCCCGAGCCCACCGCCGGCCGTCTCGTACGGCTGCGCGCCCGGCTCGCCCGCTCCCAGAACTCGCTGGGCAAGGGCCTGCTCACGCTCCTGTCCCGCGACAACCTCGACGAGGACACCTGGGAGGAGATCGAGGAGACGCTCCTCACCGCCGACGTCGGCGTCGCACCCACCCAGGAACTCGTGGAGCGGCTCCGTGAACGGGTCCGCGTCCTCGGTACGCGTACCCCCGACCAGCTCCGCACGCTGCTGCGCGAGGAGCTCATCGCCCTCCTCGGCACCGATTTCGACCGCGAGGTCAAGACGGAGGGTGGGGCCGAGACCCCCGGTGTCGTGATGGTCGTCGGGGTCAACGGCACCGGCAAGACCACGACCACCGGCAAGCTGGCCCGGGTGCTCGTCGCCGACGGCCGCAGCGTCGTGCTCGGCGCGGCCGACACCTTCCGGGCCGCCGCCGCGGACCAGCTCCAGACCTGGGGCGAGCGTGTCGGTGCCCGCACCGTCCGCGGACCGGAGGGCGGCGACCCCGCGTCGGTCGCGTACGACGCGGTGAAGGAAGGTATCGCCGAGGGCGCCGATGTCGTACTCATCGACACCGCGGGCCGTCTGCACACCAAGACCGGTCTGATGGACGAGCTCGGCAAGGTCAAGCGGGTCGTCGAGAAGCACGGTCCGCTCGACGAGATCCTGCTCGTGCTGGACGCGACCACCGGACAGAACGGCCTCGTGCAGGCCCGTGTCTTCGCCGAGGTCGTCGACATCACCGGCATCGTCCTGACCAAGCTGGACGGCACCGCCAAGGGCGGCATCGTCATCGCAGTCCAGCGAGAGCTGGGCGTGCCGGTGAAGCTGATCGGTCTCGGTGAGGGTCCCGATGATCTCGCCCCGTTCGAACCCGAGGCGTTCGTGGACGCGCTGATCGGCGACTGACACCCACCGGGCCGTCCCCGTACGTACGAGGGCCGGGCGAGCCGACTGCCGGCCTGCCCGGCCCTCACGTGTGTCCGCGCGCTACAGACGGTGGCAGATGTACGCCAGCGTGCCCAGCAGCAGCCGCGCCTGCGGGGGAGCGCCCGCGGTGTCCGGCGAGGGCGGGCGCAGCCAGCGGACCGGGCCCAGGCCGCCGAGGTCGGAGGGCGGGGCCGTGATGTGGCAGCCGCGGCCCAGCGCCCGCAGATCGAGATCCGCGTCGTCCCAGCCCAGCCGGTAGAGCAGCTCGGGCAGTTCGGCCGCGGCCCCGGGGGCCACGAAGAACTGTGCGCGTCCGGTCGGGGTGGCGGCCACCGGGCCGAGGGGCAGTCCCATCCGCTCCAGTCGCACGAGAGCGCGGCGCCCGGCGGCCTCCGCGACGTCGAGGATGTCGAAGGTGCGCCCGACGGGGAGCAGCATCGCGGCGCCGGGCACCTCCGCCCAGGCGCCCGTGGCGATGTCGAGCGGGGCGCCCGCGGGGATCTCTCCGGCGAAGGCCAGCGGATGTGCGCCGGGGGCGGCGCAGGCCGTGTCTCCGCATGAGCAGCTGCCCGCGGAGGCCCGCGCTCCGGGGGCCACCGCCCAGCCCCAGAGTCCTGTGTACTCGGCCACCGCTGTGCCCTCGGCCGAACGGCCGCGGCGCCGCGAGCCGGATCGCATCTCACGGATGTCGCCGATCGTGAAGCCCATGCCCCCTCCAACGGGTCCGACTCACCGGTGGTTACGACCCGGGGGCACCGAACCGCCCGCCGTGTCGCCGTCGATCCGTCGGGGTACGGATGCTGTCGGGGGTGTGTGCCACATTCCGCACGCCCCCGAGTGCCCCATTCCGCCCTCTGCTGATCGCCGCCTGTCAAGTGAATCGCGAGAGGCCCCAGGTGCGTTCATCCGAAGGGGTGGCGAATGGTGGCGTTTCCGTAAAGGCCCTCGCGAGAGGGGTGATCGTAGGATTACCGTCGGTACACGAACCCTGGAAGTATGAGCGCACACGGGTATGCCGGAGGCAACCCGACTCCTTGTGCGAGGGTGTTCATCTCCGTACGTGCAGAATCGATGCACGACATTCTGATAGTGGTTCGCGCGACGGGTTTCGGCGGGATGGGGGCGTTCCAGTGAGTGGCAGCGGCGCAGGCGAGACGAATGCCGGAAAGCGCCCCAACGGGCAATTGGGATCTTGGTTCGTGCGCAGCGGCTGGTCGAAGGGCGAACTCGCACGACAGGTGAACCGGAGAGCGCGTCAGGTCGGCGCCCACCACATCAGCACCGACACCTCCCGGGTGCGCCGCTGGCTCGACGGCGAACAGCCCCGCGAGCCGATCCCGCGCATCCTGTCCGAGCTGTTCTCGGAGCGTTTCGGCGCCGTGGTCGCCGTCGAGGACCTCGGACTGCGTACGGCACACCAGTCGCCCTCCGTGTCCGGCGTCGACCTGCCGTGGGCGGGCCCCCAGACCGTCGCCCTGCTCTCCGAGTTCTCCCGCAGCGACCTGATGCTCGCCCGGCGCGGCTTCCTCGGCTCCTCGCTCGCGCTCGCCGCCGGTCCCGCCCTGATCGAGCCCATGCAGCGCTGGCTGGTGCCCGTCCCCGCAGCGGGGCCCGCCGAACCCGAATCACCCGCCGCTGCCCGCCGTCCCTCCCGGCTCTCGGGCCCCGAGCTGGACCTTCTGGAGTCCACCACCGCCATGTTCCGCCAGTGGGACGCCCAGTGCGGCGGCGGACTGCGGCGCAAGGCCGTCGTCGGGCAGCTCCACGAGGTCACCGACCTGCTGCAGGAGCCGCAGCCCGGGGCCACCGCCACCCGGCTCTTCCGCTGCGCGGCCGAACTGGCCGAGCTGGCGGGCTGGATGAGTTACGACGTCGGTCTCCAGCCCACGGCCCAGAAGTACTTCGTCCTCGCCCTGCACGCCTCCAAGGAGGCCGGCGACAAGCCCCTCGGTTCGTACGTGCTCTCCAGCATGAGCCGGCAGATGATCCACCTCGGACGCCCGGACGACGCCCTTGAGCTCATCCATCTCGCGCAGTACGGCAGCCGGGACTGCGCCACCCCGCGCACCCAGGCCATGCTGTATGCGATGGAGGCCCGTGCCTACGCGAACATGGGCCAGCCCAGCAAGTGCAAGCGAGCGGTCCGGATGGCCGAGGACACCTTCCTCGACGCGGGACTCGACGGCGAGCCCGAGCCCGACTGGATCCGGTTCTTCTCCGAGGCCGAGCTCAACGGGGAAAACGCCCACTCCTACCGTGACCTGGCCTATGTGGCGGGCCGCAGCCCCACGTACGCCTCGCTGGCCGAGCCCGTCATGGAGCGGGCGGTCGAGCTCTTCGGCGAGGACGACGAGCACCAGCGGTCGTACGCACTGAACCTGATCGGCATGGCCACCGTCCATCTGCTCAAGCGTGAGCCCGAGCGGTCCACCGTGCTCGCCACCCATGCCCTGAAGGTCGCCAGGAAGGTCCGCTCCGAGCGGGTCAACACCCGGCTCCGCAAGACCGTCGACACCGCTGCCAGGGACTTCGGCGATGTCGCCGATGTCGCCAGGCTCACCGAGCTGCTCCACGAGCAACTGCCGGAGACCGCCGAAGCCGTCTGACCCGGCCCCCTCGCCACCAGCCACGACCACCACCCCGCACAGCCCGTCTCGGCTCCCCATCGCCAGGCCACCGGGTGGTCGTCGTGGCCGGTTCACGTCCCCGGGCGGTTCAACCGCACCGTATGCGGCGCGGAACGCATGGTAGGCAGCGCAGCGCTCAGGCCACTCCCGGTTCATTCGGACGTAACACACCGCGCCTCTTCGTCACTGCGGCGAAACACCGTGCAGCATCTGCGGAAACGGCGCTGGGCCAATCTCATGGCGCATAACCGGCCCGCACCTTTTTCCCCAGTGGCCACGCGATCTCGCCCGCACGCGGCCGCACCGACGACGAGGAGACGCCGATGCCCCCAGGCATCATGACGTTCGCCGCAGACGCCCCAGAGCTGTCTGCCGCCAACACCGGGTTCATGCTCATCTGCTCCGCGCTGGTGATGCTCATGACTCCGGCCCTGGCCTTCTTCTACGGAGGCATGGTCCGGGTCAAGAGCACCCTCAACATGCTGATGATGAGCTTCATCAGCCTCGGGATCGTGACGATCCTGTGGGTGCTCTACGGATTCAGCATGGCCTTCGGCTCCGACATCGGCTCGGTCGTCGGCTGGACCTCCGACTACGTCGGCCTCAGCGGGATCGGCGTCAACGAACTCTGGGACGGCTACACCATCCCGGTCTACGTCTTCGCGGTCTTCCAGCTGATGTTCGCCGTTCTCACCCCGGCCCTGATCAGCGGCGCACTCGCCGACCGGGTCAAGTTCACCTCGTGGGCCCTGTTCATCACGCTCTGGGTGACCGTCGTCTACTTCCCCGTCGCGCACTGGGTCTGGGGCTCCGGCGGCTGGCTCTTCGAGATGGGCGTCATCGACTTCGCCGGTGGTACGGCCGTCCACATCAACGCCGGTGCGGCGGCGCTCGGCGTGATCCTCGTCATCGGTAAGCGCGTCGGCTTCAAGAAGGACCCGATGCGGCCGCACAGCCTGCCGCTCGTCATGCTCGGAGCCGGTCTGCTCTGGTTCGGCTGGTTCGGCTTCAACGCCGGCTCGTGGCTGGGCAACGACGACGGTGTCGGCGCGGTCATGTTCGTCAACACGCAGGTCGCCACCGCCGCCGCGATGCTCGCCTGGCTCGGGTACGAGAAGGTCCGCCACGGCTCCTTCACCACCCTGGGCGCCGCGTCCGGTGCCGTCGCCGGTCTCGTCGCCATCACCCCCGCCGGCGGCGCCGTCAGCCCGCTCGGCGCGATCGCCGTCGGCGCCATCGCCGGTGTGCTCTGCGCCATGGCGGTCGGCCTGAAGTACAAGTTCGGTTACGACGACTCCCTGGACGTCGTCGGTGTCCACCTCGTCGGCGGGATCGCCGGCTCCCTGCTCGTCGGCTTCTTCGCCACCGGTGGCGTCCAGTCCGACGCCAAGGGCCTCTTCTACGGCGGCGGCCTCGACCAGCTCGGCAAGCAGGCCGTCGGAGTCCTCGCGGTCCTGGCGTACTCTCTGGTCGTCTCCGCGGTCCTGGCCTTCCTGCTGGACAGGACGATCGGGATGCGGGTCCCCGAGGACGACGAGATCTCCGGCATCGACCAGGTCGAGCACGCCGAGACGGCGTACGACTTCAGTGGTGCCGGCGGCGGTACCGCCCCGCGCACCACGGCCTCCCAGGACACGGCAGCAGCGAAGACGAAGAAGGTGGACGCATGAAGCTCATCACCGCAGTCGTGAAGCCGCACCGGCTCGACGAGATCAAGGAGGCCCTCCAGGCCTTCGGCGTCCAGGGCCTCACGGTCACGGAGGCCAGCGGCTACGGCCGCCAGCGCGGACACACCGAGGTCTACCGCGGTGCCGAGTACACCGTCGACCTCGTGCCGAAGATCCGTATCGAGGTACTCGTCGAGGACGAGGACGCCGAACAGCTCATCGACGTCGTCGTCAAGGCCGCCCGCACCGGCAAGATCGGTGACGGCAAGGTCTGGAGCGTGCCGGTCGAGACAGCGATCCGCGTACGCACCGGGGAACGCGGACCCGACGCACTCTGAGCGTCCCGTACAACCGAGAGGCAGCTGGGTGACGAGCACTGAAGTGACCACCGAATCCGAAGAATCGGGACCCAGCGGCTACGCGGCGGCCCGGCTGCGCCTGCTCCAGGAGAAGGCGCGGTCCGGGCCGCCGCGCCGTGCTGCCCTCGCCGCACTGACCGACGGCTGGCTGAACGCGCTCTTCACCACCGCGGCCGAAGAAACGGGCGTCGGGGGCGCCGCCCTCGTCGCCGTCGGCGGGTACGGCCGCGGCGAGCTTTCCCCGCGCAGCGACCTCGACCTCCTGCTCCTGCACGACGGCAGCGCCGACGCGGCCGCCCTCGCCGCCCTCGCAGACCGCGTCTGGTACCCGGTCTGGGACCTCGGCCTCGCCCTCGACCACTCCGTGCGTACCCCCGCCGAGGCCCGCAGGACAGCAGGGGAGGACCTCAAGGTCCAGCTCGGACTGCTCGACGCCCGGCCGGTGGCCGGCGACCTCGGCCTCGCCGCCGGCCTGCGCACCGCGATCCTCGCCGACTGGCGCAACCAGGCACCCAAGCGGCTCCCGGCCCTGGACGAACTCTGCCGCGAACGGGCCGAGCGGATGGGCGAGCTCCAGTTCCTCCTGGAACCCGACCTCAAGGAAGCACGGGGCGGCCTGCGCGACGCCACCGCCCTGCGCGCGATCGCCGCGTCCTGGGTCGCCGACGCCCCGCGCGAAGGGCTCTCCGAGGCCCGCCGCGTCCTCCTCGACGCCCGCGACGCCCTCCACCTCACCACCGGCCGCGCCACCGATCGCCTGGCCCTCCAGGAACAGGACCAGGTCGCCGCCGAACTGGGCCTCCTGGACGCCGACGCGCTGCTGCGCCAGGTCTACGAGGCCGCCCGCACCGTCTCGTACGCCACCGACGTCACCTGGCGCGAGGTCAACCGCGTGCTGCGCGCCCGTTCCGTACGGCCCCGGCTGCGCGCGATGCTGGGCGGCGGCAAGCCCGTCCCCGACCGCACCCCGCTCGCCGACGGGGTCGTCGAGGCGGACGGCGAGGTCGTCCTCGCCCGGACCGCACGCCCGGAGAAGGACCCCGTACTCACCCTCAGAGCCGCAGCGGCCGCCGCCGAATCCGGACTGCCGCTCTCCCGCCACCTCGTACGCCACCTGGCGAGCTCCGCCCGCCCGCTGCCCGTGCCGTGGCCCGCCGAGGCCCGCGAGGAACTCGTCACCCTGCTCGGGGCCGGCGAGGCCACCGTGGGAGTCTGGGAAGCGCTCGAATCGGAAGGGATCATCACCCGGCTGCTGCCCGACTGGGAACGGGTCCACTGCCGCCCGCAGCGCAACCCCGTCCACACCTGGACCGTCGACCGCCACCTCGTCGAGACGGCCGTCCGCGCCGCCACCCTCACCCGCCGCGTCGGCCGCCCCGACCTGCTCCTCGTCGCCGCGCTGCTCCACGACATCGGCAAGGGCTGGCCCGGTGACCACTCCGTGGCGGGTGAGGTCATCGCCCGGGACATGGCGGCCCGCATCGGTTTCGACAGACACGACGTGGGCGTCATCGCCACCCTCGTACGCCACCATCTGCTGCTCATCGAGACCGCCACCCGGCGCGACCTCGACGACCCGGCGACGGTCCGTTCCGTCGCCACCGCGGTGGGCACCACCTCGACCCTGGAACTCCTGCACGCCCTGACCGAGGCGGACGCCCTCGCGACCGGGCCCGCCGCCTGGAGCACCTGGCGCGCCTCGCTCGTCAGCGACCTCGTCAGGCGCGCCGCCGCCGTACTCGCCGGCGAGGCCACGCCGGAACCGGAACCCGCCGCGCCCAGCGCGGAGCAGGAACGCCTCGCCATCGAGGCACTGCGGACCGGTGAGCCCGTACTCGCCCTGCACGCGCAGACCGAGGCCCCGTCCGAGGACGGGGCACCGGAACCGGTCGGCGTCGAACTGCTCATCGCCCTGCCCGACCGTCCGGGCGTCCTGCCCGCGGCGGCCGGAGTCCTCGCGCTGCACCGCCTCACGGTCCGCGCCGCCGATCTGCGTGCCGTGGAGCTCCCCACCGAACTCGGCGACAGCGCCGGTCTGCTGCTGCTGAGCTGGCGGGTAGCCGCCGAGTACGGATCGCTCCCGCAGGCCGCCCGGCTCCGCACCGACCTCGTCCGGGCCCTGGACGGCTCACTGGACATCAGGGCACGCCTCGCCGAACGCGAAGCCGCCTACCCCCGCCGACGCGGGGTCAAGGCCCCGCCGCCCCGGGTGACCGTCGCCGCGGCGGGCTCCCAGGTCGCCACGGTGATCGAGGTCCGCGCCCAGGACGCCCCGGGACTGCTGCACCGGATCGGCCAGGCCCTGGAGCAGAGCTCCGTACGGGTGCGCAGCGCCCATGCGTCGACGCTCGGGGCCAACGCGGTGGACGCGTTCTACGTCACGGACGCCGACGGGAACCCGCTGCCCGACGACCGGGCGGCCCGGGTCGCCGGAGAGGTCGAGAAGGCCCTCGGCTGACCCTGCCGGATGCCCGCCGCTCCGCCTTCCGGAGCGGCGGAACGGCCCCCGTCCGTCACGAGAGACGGGCGAGGGCTTCGTGTTCTCCGGTGGCCGGATACCCTGGAGTGCGACTGACCTGCCCCGCCCCCGACCCTGAGGACCGACGAGCGCCGTGTTCGATACTCTCTCCGACCGCCTTGCCGCGACTTTCAAGAACCTCAGGGGCAAGGGCCGCTTGTCCGAGGCGGACATCGACGCCACGGCTCGCGAGATCCGTATCGCGCTGCTGGAAGCCGATGTCGCGCTCCCCGTGGTCCGCGCCTTCATCGCCAAGGTCAAGGAGCGGGCGCTCGGCGCCGAGGTCTCCCAGGCCCTGAACCCGGCCCAGCAGGTCGTCAAGATCGTCAACGAGGAGCTTGTCGGCATCCTCGGCGGCGAGACGCGGCGCCTGCGGTTCGCGAAGAACCCGCCCACCGTGATCATGCTCGCGGGTCTGCAGGGTGCGGGTAAGACGACCCTCGCCGGAAAGCTCGGTCTCTGGCTCAAGGGCCAGGGCCACTCCCCGCTGCTCGTCGCCTGCGACCTCCAGCGCCCCAACGCCGTCAACCAGCTCAGCGTCGTCGCGGACCGTGCCGGGGTCGCGGTGTACGCACCGGAGCCGGGCAGCGGCGTCGGTGACCCGGTCAAGGTCGCCAAGGACTCGATCGAGTTCGCGAAGACCAAGGTCCACGACATCGTCATCGTCGACACCGCCGGCCGCCTCGGCATCGACCAGGAGCTGATGCGGCAGGCCGCGGACATCCGCGACGCCGTCAGCCCCGACGAGATCCTCTTCGTCGTCGACGCGATGATGGGCCAGGACGCGGTCAACACCGCCGAGGCCTTCCGCGACGGCGTCGGCTTCGACGGTGTGGTCCTCTCCAAGCTCGACGGTGACGCCCGCGGTGGCGCCGCCCTGTCGATCGCCCACGTCACGGGCAAGCAGGTCATGTTCGCGTCGAACGGCGAGAAGCTCGAGGACTTCGACGCCTTCCACCCGGACCGCATGGCCTCGCGCATCCTCGACATGGGTGACCTGCTCACCCTGATCGAGCAGGCGGAGAAGACGTTCAGCCAGGAAGAGGCCGCCAACATGGCCTCCAAGCTGGCGTCGAGCAAGGGCAAGGACTTCACCCTCGACGACTTCCTGTCGCAGATGGAGCAGGTCAGGAAGATGGGCTCCATCTCCAAACTGCTCGGCATGCTGCCCGGCATGGGGCAGATCAAGGACCAGATCAACAACATCGACGAGCGCGATGTGGACCGTACGGCCGCGATCATCAAGTCGATGACCCCGAAGGAGCGCGCCGAGCCGACACTCATCAACGGTTCGCGCAGGGCCCGTATCGCCAAGGGTTCGGGTGTCGAGGTCTCCGCCGTGAAGAACCTGGTGGAGCGGTTCTTCGAAGCCCGCAAGATGATGTCGAAGATGGCCCAGGGCGGCGGCATGCCCGGGATGCCGGGCATGCCGGGCATGGGTGGCGGCCCCGGCCGTCAGAAGAAGCAGGTCAAGCAGGCCAAGGGCAAGCGCAAGAGCGGTAACCCGATGAAGCGCAAGGCCGAGGAGCAGGCCGAGGCGGCCCGCCGTGAGCAGGCGGCGCAGGGCGGTGCGCTGGGTCTGCCGGCCCAGGAGGACAAGAACTTCGAGCTGCCCGACGAGTTCAAGAAGTTCATGGGCTGATCCGGTCGCCGAGGGACACGCGTAAGGGGCGCCCTCCCGGAGAGGGCGCCCCTTACGCATGTCCCGGGTGCACGGTCTCAGGAGACGCACACCAGATAGCGGAACACGTTGGGCATCCACACCGTGCCGTCAGGCCGGCGGTGCGGATGCAGTGCCTCCGCGACCTCCTTCTCGACCTGGGACCGGTCGGTCGCCCGGACGGCCGAGTCGAAGAGCCCGGTCGACAGCAGCCCGCGCACCGCACTGTCCATATCGGCGTACCCGAACGGACAGGACACCCGGCCCGAACCGTCCGGCTTCAGCCCTGCCCGCGCCGCCACGTCCTCCAGATCGTCGCGGCGGGCCGCCCGCAGGCCGGCCGACCGCGGTGCCCGGGCGGACTCCGCCAGCCGGGCCGCCACCCGCAGTACCGGTGCCGTGGCACACCGCTCGGGCGGGCCCCAGCCGGTCAGGACCACGGTCGTGCCCCGGGCGGCCAGCCGCACCGCCGATTCCAGAGCGGGCGAGAGCCCTTCGGAATCACCCGTCACACAGCCGATCGGGTTGAACGCGGTCAGGAGGTTGTACGGTGCCTCGCCCGCGGCGGGGGCGGCGGCGGGCGGTCCACCGACGAACAGCCTCGGCTGCTCCGCCGGTGCCTGTTCCGGCGTGCCGGCCCATCCGGCGTCGGGCAGGAGACGCTCGCGGGCCAGCGCGAGCCGTTCACGGTCGGTGTCGACGCCGGTGACGCGTGCGCCACGAGCGGCCGCGATCAGCAGTGCCAGCCCGGATCCGCAGCCGATGGAGAGCATCCGCGTGGCGGCCCCGACTTCGAGCCGTTGGTACACCGCCTCGTACAGCGGTGCCAGCATCCGCTCCTGGATCTCGGCCCAGTCGCGGGCACGGGTACCGGCGTCCACCGTGGCGGACGAATCCGCATACCTGTGGTGCCGGACGAGCGTTGGTGTCATGAAAGCGCCCCAATCCGCCAAGAGGTCGGTCGTGCCCGAGTGGACGGCCCCCCGTGTGCGTACGCCCGCAGCCCCCCGCATGTCAGAGAACTCCGCATCCGCGGTCTCGTCCAGGGGTTGGATGGCCATGCTTGTCCGCCCAGGTCGTGCACCCCCGCCGACCAGCAGCTTCGGCGGACGGATTCACACGACATCGGGCTCTGCGGGCTCGTGCTCTTCCCTCCCCAGTCTTACCCGACACGTGACCGGGAGCACGTCGAGCGCTCCGCGCCGGGTTCAGCGGGCTCCGTACGCCCGGGCCGGTCCCCGGGCGTACGGAACGCCGGGTAGGGTCGGCCCTGTCCCGGCTGCCGCCGCGCCGGAGCCCGCAGGGGCTCCCACGCCGCCCCGCGACTACGCGCCGGACGTACGCGGCGCTACGTACCACCTTGGTGCGAGCTGTGTGACTTCTCCTCAGATCAGCGCACCCGCCCTCGTCCGGACGCATCGACGGCAACTGACTGGTACGTGCAAATTATTTGGGATGCCCCGGAATAGGAACACCGGGGCACTCAGGCTCGTTGTCACGACGTGAGCACGACACCACCTGTACTTGCCGCAGAGCTGGCACAGGCGTGGGCCGATATTCAGCGGTACCACCCCGAGCTGCCCGATCTTGCCGCGCCCGAGTCCCTGATCGGAGAGTCGTCGTCCGCCTGTGGCGCCGAACTCTCCTTCGAGCGACTGCTGCATGAGGCAGTCCACGGCATCGCCGCCGCGAGAGGTGTCCGCGACACCTCACGCGCAGGCCGATACCACAACCGGCGATTCCTCGCGATCGCAGAGGAGATGGGCCTCGATCATGCCGAGGAGCCTCATCCCAGCAGCGGATTCTCGCTGGTCACCCTCAACCCGGAGGCCAAGCGGAGGTACCGGCCCACCATCGAACGGCTCCAGCGCGCCCTCAAGGCGCACACCGTCGCCACGGCCGCCGACACCAAGCGGTCCTTCCGCGGGCCGGCCGCCAGGCACGGCTCCTCCGGAGGCGGCGTGCGGGTCAAGGCCGTCTGCGACTGCGGACGCAATGTGCGCGTGGTCCCCTCGGTCCTCGCGCAGGCCCCGATCGTCTGCGGGGGCTGCGGAAAGCCGTTCAGGATCCCGGAAGCGGCGGTCGCGGTGGGGTGACCCGTTGCGGTGTGGCACAATGGACAGCTGTTACTCGACAGTCGCATAGGACCCCTCTCTCCTCCGGCTGACGCGTCCGTCGGGCACGCGAGTACCGCAACCCCACGTGGCATCTACGTTGTGCCCAACCACGTCAAGACCAGGAGACACCACTTCCGTGGCAGTCAAGATCAAGCTGAAGCGTCTGGGCAAGATCCGTTCGCCTCACTACCGCATCGTCGTCGCCGACTCCCGTACCCGCCGTGATGGTCGGGCCATCGAGGAGATCGGCCTGTACCACCCGGTGCAGAACCCCTCGCGCATCGAGGTCAACGCAGAGCGCGCGCAGTACTGGCTCTCCGTCGGCGCTCAGCCGACCGAGCCGGTTCTCGCGATCCTCAAGCTCACCGGCGACTGGCAGGCCCACAAGGGCCTTCCGGCCCCGCCGCCGCTCCTGCAGCCGGAGCCCAAGGCTGACAAGCGCGCCCTGTTCGAGGCTCTGACTTCGGACGGCGACGAGGCCAAGGGTGAGGCCATCACCCAGAAGGCCAAGAAGGCCGACAAGAAGGCGGACGAGGCGGCTGACGCTGCGTCCACCGAGTCGACCGAGGCCTGAGCATGCTCGAGGAGGCTCTCGAGCACCTCGTGAAGGGCATCGTCGACAATCCCGACGATGTGCAGGTCGCCTCGCGCGACCTGCGCCGTGGACGCGTGCTGGAAGTCCGGGTTCACCCGGACGACCTCGGCAAGGTGATCGGCCGTAACGGCCGCACCGCTCGCGCTCTGCGTACCGTCGTGGGTGCCATCGGCGGCCGTGGTATCCGCGTCGACCTCGTCGACGTGGATCAGGCTCGCTGAGGAGTTGAACACCGGCCAGGGCCGGGGAGGGCTTTCGAGCCGTCCCCGGCCTTTGTCGTCCGTAAACGATCACCAGGAGAAGCAGCGTGCAGTTGGTAGTCGCACGGATCGGCCGTGCCCATGGCATCAAGGGCGAGGTCACCGTCGAGGTGCGCACGGACGAGCCCGAGCTGCGGCTCGGCCCCGGTGCCGTTCTGGCCACCGAGCCCGCAGAGACCGGACCGCTGACGATCGAGACCGGCAGGGTCCACAGCGGAAGGCTGCTGCTCCGCTTCGAAGGCGTACGGGACCGTTCGGGCGCGGAGGCCCTCCGTAACACCCTCCTGATCGCCGAGGTGGACCCGGACGAGCTTCCCGAGGACCCCGAGGAGTTCTACGACCACCAGCTCATGGACCTCGACGTGGTCCTCGCCGACGGCACCGAGGTCGGCCGGATCACCGAGATCACGCACCTGCCGTCCCAGGACCTGTTCATCGTGGAGCGCCCGGACGGCAGCGAGGTGATGATCCCCTTCGTCGAGGAGATCGTCGGTGAGATCGACCTGGAGGAGCAGCGTGTGGTCATCACACCGCCGCCCGGGCTGATCGACGAGAGCGAGGCCGTGGTCGCCACCTCACGCGAGGAGGAGGGCGAGGAGGGCGACGAGTCCGCCCCGTCCGGGGACGGCACCCGATGAGGCTCGACGTCGTCACGATCTTCCCGGAGTACCTGGAGCCGCTGAACGTCTCTCTCGTCGGCAAGGCGCGCGCCCGCGGCCGGCTCGACGTGCACGTCCACGACCTCCGCGAGTGGACCCACGACCGGCACAACACGGTCGACGACACCCCGTACGGCGGCGGTCCGGGCATGGTCATGAAGACCGGCCCCTGGGGCGACTGCCTGGACGAGACGCTGGCCGACGGTTACGAGGCCGGGGCGCACTCCCCGGTGATCGTGGTGCCCACGCCCAGCGGCCGGCCCTTCACCCAGGAACTCGCCGTCGAGCTCTCCGAGCGGCCGTGGCTGATCTTCACGCCCGCCCGGTACGAGGGCATCGACCGCAGGGTGATGGACGAGTACACCACCCGTGTGCGGGTCATCGAGGTGTCCATCGGCGATTACGTCCTGGCCGGCGGGGAAGCCGCCGTACTGGTCATCACGGAAGCCGTGGCACGGCTGTTGCCGGGCGTCCTCGGCAACGCCGAATCGCATCGCGACGACTCCTTCGCGCCCGGAGCCATGGCCAGTCTGCTGGAGGGCCCCGTCTACACCAAGCCGCCGGAATGGCGCGGCCGGGGCATTCCGGAGGTGCTGCTCAGCGGGCACCACGGAAAGATCGCGCGATGGCGCCGGGACGAGGCCTTCCGCCGTACCGCGCTCAACAGGCCTGATCTGATCGAGCGTTGCGATGCCTCGGGCTTCGACAAGAAGGACCGGGAGATGCTTTCCATCCTGGGCTGGTCCCCGGGGCCGGGCGGCCGATTTTGGCGCAGGCCCGAGGGCATGGAAGAATGACGCTGCTGTACGTCCGGCGTGCGCCCCTGCCACAGGGGGACAGACGCCCGCCCGACGCGATCAGCACCCGAATCTTCCCTCTCTCCCGTCGATGACCTGTGGCATCGGCGAAGAAAGCAGAAACACATGACTCATCTGCTCGATGGCGTCAACGCCGCCTCGCTGCGTACCGACGTCCCGGCGTTCCGCGCCGGTGACACCATCAACGTCCACGTGCGCGTGATCGAGGGCAACCGCTCCCGTATCCAGCAGTTCAAGGGCGTCGTCATCCGCCGCCAGGGCGCGGGCGTCAGCGAGACCTTCACGGTCCGCAAGGTCTCCTTCAGTGTCGGCGTCGAGCGCACCTTCCCGGTGCACAGCCCGATCTTCGAGAAGATCGAGCTCATCACCCGCGGTGACGTCCGTCGCGCCAAGCTCTACTTCCTCCGTGAGCTGCGCGGCAAGGCCGCGAAGATCAAGGAGAAGCGCGACCGCTGAGCTGACTCCAAGGTCCTCGGTACGGCCGGATAAGCTTCGGCTCCGATGGACACGGACACACAGCACACAGAGCGCGATCGCTCCTTCGGACCCGCAGAAGGGCCGGAGGAGGGGTCGCGCTTCTCGCGTATCCAGGGCCGGATGTCCACCGCGATGTCCTGGAGACGGGCCGTCTCGCTGGGGGCCGCCCTCACGGTGGTGCTGCTCCTGTTCAGCAACTTCGTGGTGCAGCCCTTCCTCATACCCAGCGGCTCGATGGAGCCGACGCTGCGGGTCGGGGACCGGGTGCTCGTCAACAAACTGGCGTACCGTTTCGGCCCCGCTCCGCAGCGCGGCGACGTCGTGGTCTTCGACGGCACGGGCTCCTTCGTGCAGGAGACGTCCGGGGGCGACCCCCTCGCCGCGCTGCTGCGCGGTGCGGCGTCGTCCCTGGGTCTGGCCGAACCCGCCGAGACCGACTTCGTGAAGCGGGTGGTGGGCGTGGGCGGCGACCGCGTGGTCTGCTGCGACCAGCGGGGGAGACTCCAGGTGAACGGCCGGTCAGTGGACGAGCCGTATCTCTACCGGGGCGACGAACCGTCCTCGGTGGCGTTCGACGTCGTCGTCCCCCAGGGCTCCCTGTGGATGATGGGCGACCACCGGAGCAACTCCCGCGACTCCCGGGAGCTTCTGGGCCGGCCCGGTGGCGGGATGGTCCCCGTGGACATGGTGATCGGGCGGGTCGACTGGCTCGGCTGGCCATTGGGCCGGCTGGGCTCCGTGCCCGGAACCGGCGCATTCGACGGCGTAGGGGTACCGGGCGGAGCCCATGGGTAACCGCGGGCGCCCGCGCGGTGCGTCCGAGGAGGAGATCCCGCTGCCGACCGGGACCAGGCCGACCTCACGCCGCTCCCTGCCGACCAGGGCGGAGCGCCGCAAGCTGGCCCGCAAGGTCAAGCGGCGCAGGCGCAGGTCGGCGGCGAAGGAGATACCCCTCCTCATCCTCGTGGCGCTGCTGATCGCGCTGGTGCTCAAGACCTTTCTCGTGCAGGCGTTCGTGATTCCGTCCGGTTCGATGGAACAGACCATCCAGATCGGCGACCGGGTACTGGTCGACAAGCTGACGCCGTGGTTCGGGTCGAAAGCGGAGCGCGGCGACGTCGTCGTGTTCAACAACCCCTCCGACTGGACCCCGCCGGTTACGGTGCAGGAGGAGGAATCGCCCGTCGTCGTCAAGCAGGTGAAGCAAGCCCTGACCGCTGTCGGGCTGCTGCCCTCCGACGACGAACACGACCTGATCAAGCGCGTGATCGCGATCGGCGGCGACACAGTGAAGTGCTGCGACGAAGACGGCAGGATCACCGTCAACGGCGTCCCGCTCGACGAACCGTATCTGTATCCGGGCAATCCGCCCTCCACGCTTGAATTCGAGGTAAAGGTTCCGGCCGGCCGGATTTTCGTGATGGGCGACCACCGCTCCAATTCCGCCGATTCGCGCTTCCACCTGGACAAGACGGCCAACGGCACGGTCTCCGAAGACGCGGTGGTAGGACGCGCCGTCGTGATCGCCTGGCCGATCGGTCATTGGCGCAAGCTGGAAGAACCGGATACCTACGCCTCGGTCCCGAACGCGCGCGCCGGGACGACGGAGGCGTCCACCCCGTCGAGAAGTCTGTCCTCCCAGGATCGTTACGGAACGGTCCTGCTCCCGATCTTCGCGGAACTCGCGCTGGTTATGGCAGTGGTGGGCCTACACCGACCAGGGTGCGGGCGGCGGCACGGATTGAGGAGTGGATGTGGGGGATCTGACGGTCGGCGCACGATCCGGACACGACGAACCCGAGGACCGGCCGGTGAACGCCGGGGCTCAGGGGGAGGCGTTGGTGGGCCGGACGGAGAGTGAAGGCGACTTCCCGGACGTCGGCGATCCGGGTGACCGGTTCAAGGTGAAGTGCCTCAAGGCAGGCTCTGGGTGATGGGCGCTCACCGCCACGACTCGATGGGCTCTCGCTATCACCAGTTGTACCCGGGTGATCGGGATTCTGAGTGCTGCGCCACTGGTGTGGCGGCGGCGTTGGGGTGCGGCCCCGTGGACCCGTTGCCGTGGAGCGGGGCCCGACCGGAGCCCCGCCCTCCGCAGGAGTGAAGCTAACGGTTGGGACACAGGCGCGCGAAGCGGCTCTGCTCAAGATCAGTACCCTTTATTTTTACTTGCGTTCACAAGATGTTCGATAGTGGGGTGGGATTGGTATGCGCACGACACGGATTCGGGTACTTGGGGCGGTGGCGGCTTCGGCCGCGCTGGTAGGACTGGCCAGTTCGCCGGCTTCGGCAGGGACGTCGGTCTCCTCTTGGGGCCAAAGCGTCAAGTCCAGCTGCGCCAACGGCTCGCACGGTCGGTTCGAGGATGCCGGCGAGATATTCAATCTCACCGACTCCTGTGCGGACGGCTGGTCGGCGGTTCTCAAGGTGGACGTCGCTCCTTACAAGTCGGATGGTGGGTACGACTTCACCATCTGGAACACGCAGTCGGCGGGCAACACGGTGTCGGTGAACAAGGCGTACGCGGAGGGGACCGGGGTCTGCATCCAGGCCGGCCTGGGCGAGTACTCGAGTGGCGAGTGGGGAATGTGGGGGTACTGGACGTGCGGCGTTTCCTGACCCTCGCGTCGCTCTGAAGCATGAGGGGCGTGCTGACCTGAGACGGGGCGGTGAATTTCGGCTGTCGTCAGCCGGAAGACATCGCCCCGTTTCGCGTCGGCACATCACCGGGCCCGATGGCCTGGAGGTGAAGCCGGCGGCACGTACGGCGATCGGCAGCGCGAGCTCAGGGCGAGGAGGGCGTCGGCCTGTCGAATAGTGTGTCCTCCCAGGATCGTTAAGGAATGGTCCTGCTCCCGATCCCTGCGGAACTCCCGCTCGTTATGGGAGTGGTGGGCCTGCGCCAACCGGGGTGCGGGCGGTGGCACGGATTGAGGAGTGGATGTGGGGGATTTGGCGGTCGGCGCACGATCCGGACACGACGGACCCGAGGACCGGCCTTCGAGCGCCGGGGCTCGGGGGGAGCCGTCGGTGGACCGGACGGAGAGTGACGGCGACTCCCCGGTCAGCGGTGGCAGGGCTCCGAAGAAGCAGCGCTCCTTCTGGAAGGAACTGCCTCTGCTCATCGGCATCGCGCTGATTCTGGCGCTGCTGATCAAGACGTTCCTGGTGCAGGCGTTCTCGATCCCGTCCGACTCGATGCAGAACACTCTGCAGCGGGGCGACCGGGTGCTGGTCGACAAGCTGACACCGTGGTTCGGCGCGGAGCCGGAGCGCGGCGAGGTCGTGGTCTTCCACGACCCGGGCGGCTGGCTCGAGGACACAGTGACGCCCGAGCCCAACGTGGCGCAGAAGTTCCTCAGCTTCATCGGGCTCATGCCCTCCGCCGAGGAGAAGGACCTGATCAAACGGGTCATCGCGGTGGGCGGCGACACGGTGGAGTGCAAGAAGAACGGACCGATGACCGTCAACGGCAAGGCTCTGGAGGAAAAGTCGTTCATCTTCGCCGGGGACACGCCCTGCAACGATGAGCCGTTCGGGCCGATCAAGGTGTCCGAGGGGCGCATCTGGGTGATGGGTGATCACCGGCAGAATTCGCGCGATTCCCGATATCACCAAGAACTTCCTGGCCAGGGCACGGTTTCCACGGACGAGGTCGTCGGCCGGGCCATCGTGGTCGCGTGGCCGATCAACCGCTGGGCGACCCTGCCGATCCCGAGCACATTCGACCAGCCGGGGATCAACGTGGCAACGGGGCTGATGCCGGGAGCACTCGGTGCAGTCGCAGCGTTGCCCCTCGTGTTGTGGCGTCGCCGGAGGCTGACCCGCGGGCGTACCGCCGGGTAGGGTGCCGACTCGGATCAGCGATTGTCGATCTCCGATGGGGGAGCGCTGGGATGAGCGGAACAGGACGAACGGGTGACGGCCGCGGCCGGCTCGGCAATGTGTTGTCGAGCCTGGCCGTGGCCGTCGGCTGTGTGCTCTTCCTCGGCGGCTTCGCCTGGGGAGCCGTGGTGTACAAGCCCTACACGGTGCCGACTGCGTCCATGAGCCCGACGGTCGCGGCCGGGGACCGGGTGCTCGCGGAGCGGATCGACGGCGCCGACGTGAGGCGTGGGGACGTGGTGGTCTTCACCGACTCGGTGTGGGGTGACCAGCCGATGGTGAAGCGAGTGGTCGGGACCGGCGGCGACAAGGTCGCCTGCTGCGATGCCGACGGACGGCTGACCGTTAACGGCGAACCCATTGACGAACCGTATCTGCAGGGGCAGTCCTTCGGTGAGGGCCGGGCAGGGGCCCCGGTCGCGCAGCAGGACTTCAGGGCAGCGGTGCCCAAGGGGCGGGTGTTCCTCCTAGGTGACGAGCGCAGCACCTCGCTGGATTCCAGGGTCTACCTGGACGACCCCGGACAGGGATCGGTGCCGCTCAGCGCCGTGCACGCCCGACTGGACGCCGTCGCCTGGCCGTCCCAGAGCCTGATCGAGCGGCCGCGGAGCTTCGCGGGACTGCCCGGCGGGATCTCGGCCGCCGGACCGCTGCTGCTCCAGCTGGGCGCCGCGGCGGTGGGTGCCCTGCTGATCCTGGCCGGGTCCGTCCACAGCGCCGTCGTCGCACGGGCCTCGCGCCGCACCCGCACGGCGGAGCCCGCGCGTGGCCGCTGAGTCGCGCAGGGTCGCCCGGGTGGTACTCCTCGATCCGGACGACCGCGTTCTCCTCCTGCACGGGTTCGAGCCGGCGGACCCGGCGGAGACCTGGTGGTTCACCCCGGGTGGCGGCCTGGAGGGCCAGGAGACCCATGAAGAGGCCGCGCTGCGTGAGCTCGCGGAGGAGACGGGGATCGTGGACGTGGAGCTCGGCCCGGTTCTCTGGAAGCGGACCTGCTCGTTTCCGTTCGACGGGCGGCGCTGGGACCAGGACGAGTGGTACTTCCTCGCCCGGACGGCGCGGACCGTCACGGTCCCGACGGCCTTCACCGACCTGGAGCTGCGCAGTATCGCGGGCTCCAGGTGGTGGACTTCCACCGAACTGCTGGCGGCGCGTGAGACGGTGTACCCGACCAGACTCGCCGAGCTGCTGCGCACGCTGCTCGACGAGGGTCCTCCACGTCATCCGCTGGTCCTGGCTCCCGAAATCGTCTAATCGGCCGGGAGCGGGAGAGGCTGACGCACAATAGGGGGACGCACGGCTGAAGGGGAACATGCCATGAGCGCCGAGGACCTCGAGAAGTACGAGACCGAGATGGAGCTGAAGCTCTACCGGGAGTACCGCGATGTCGTCGGTCTGTTCAAATATGTGATCGAGACCGAACGGCGCTTCTACCTCACCAACGATTACGAGATGCAAGTGCACTCGGTCCAGGGTGAGGTCTTTTTCGAGGTGTCCATGGCGGACGCCTGGGTCTGGGACATGTACCGGCCCGCCCGGTTCGTCAAGCAGGTCCGTGTTCTGACCTTCAAGGACGTCAACATCGAGGAGCTCAACAAGAGCGATCTCGAACTTCCGGGTGGCTGAGTTATCCACAATCACTGAGTTATCCACCAAGATCCACCCGTTCCGGCCCGAGACGGCAGAGTCGGTGCCGGAGGTGGTGCCGAATGAACGCACGGGGGGCACTCGGGCGGTACGGCGAGGATCTGGCGGCGCGGCTGCTGACCGAAGCGGGCATGGCGGTACTGGCACGCAACTGGCGGTGCCGGGCCGGAGAGATCGACATCGTCGCAGGTGAGGGCGATGCGTTGGTGATCTGCGAGGTCAAGACCCGCAGGGCCGGAGCCTTCGAACATCCGATGGCGGCCGTCACACCGGTCAAGGCCGAGCGACTGCGAAGGCTCGCCGGGATCTGGCTCGACCAGCACGGCGGACCACCGTCCGGCGGGGTCCGGATCGATCTGGTCGGTGTGATCCTGCCCAGGCGCGGAGCGCCCGTCGCCGAGCACGTGCGGGGGGTGGCCTGATGGGGTTCGCCCGTGCGTGTTCGGTGGCGCTGGTCGGCGTCGAGGGTGTGGTGGTGGAGGTCCAGGCGGACCTGGAGCCGGGGGTGGCGGCGTTCACCCTGGTGGGACTGCCGGACAAGAGCCTGGTGGAGAGCCGGGACCGGGTCAGGGCGGCCGTGGTCAACTCCGGTGCCGAATGGCCGCAGAAGAAACTCACGGTGGGCCTCTCCCCGGCATCGGTACCGAAGAGTGGCAGTGGTTTCGATCTCGCCGTGGCGTGTGCCGTGCTCGGTGCGGCGGAACGCATCGACCCGGCGGCCATCGCCGATGTGGTGATGATCGGCGAACTGGGCCTGGACGGCCGGGTGCGTCCCGTGCGCGGGGTGCTGCCCGCGGTGCTCGCCGCTGCGGAGGCGGGGTACCGGCATGTGGTCGTCCCCGAACAGACCGCCGGGGAGGCGGCTCTCGTACCGGGCGTCTCGGTCCTGGGCGTACGGAGCCTGCGGCAGTTGATCGCCGTGCTCGCGGACGAGCCGGTCCCCGAGGAACCGCCGGCTGCCCAGGGCCGCCCCGACAGCATGCTGGCCGGACTGATGATGCCGGGGGCGGGTGTGGGGACGGGGCTCGCCCCGTTCGCGGTGCAGGGCAGCGACGGCCACCGGCCCGACCTCGCGGACGTCGCCGGTCAGCACCGGCCGCGCAAGGCTCTGGAGGTGGCGGCGGCAGGGGGCCACCATCTGTTCCTCTCGGGTCCGCCGGGCGCCGGCAAGACGATGCTGGCGGAGCGGCTCTCGGCGATCCTGCCGCCCCTGACCCGTCAGGAATCCCTGGAGGTGACGGCGGTCCATTCGGTGGCGGGAATCCTCCCGCCGGGCGAACCCCTGGTGACCAGGGCGCCGTACTGCGCTCCACATCACTCGGCGACGATGCAGTCCCTGGTGGGCGGAGGGAACGGCCTTCCAAGGCCCGGAGCGGTCTCGCTGGCCCACAGAGGTGTGCTCTTTCTGGACGAGGCACCTGAGTTCTCCGGACGCGCGCTCGACGCGCTGCGGCAACCGCTGGAGTCCGGACACGTGGTGGTCGCCCGCGCGGCGGGGGTGGTGCGGCTGCCCGCGCGATTCCTGATGGTGCTGGCCGCCAATCCCTGTCCCTGCGGCCGGCACACCCTCAGCGGAGCCGGCTGCGAATGCCCGCCCGCCATGATCCGCCGCTACCAGTCGAGGCTTTCCGGGCCGCTGCTGGACCGGGTCGATCTACGGGTCGAGGTGGAACCCGTCAGCCGGGCGGACCTCATGGGGCGCGGCGGGCGAGGCGAGACGACGGCCGAGGTGGCCGCCCGGGTGCGGGAGGCGAGGGAGCGGGCGGCCGACCGGCTGGCCGGAACCCCCTGGAACACCAACAGCGAAGTGCCGGGCCACGAGCTGCGGACCCGTCTCCTCGCGGCCCCCGGCGCGCTGCATGCCGCCGAACGCGACATGGAACGGGGAATCCTGA
Organism: Streptomyces finlayi; assembly: GCF_014216315.1. Lineage (NCBI taxonomy): Bacteria > Bacillati > Actinomycetota > Actinomycetes > Kitasatosporales > Streptomycetaceae > Streptomyces > Streptomyces finlayi. Next base: position 1,930,996 of record NZ_CP045702.1, on the reverse strand, counting down.
CGGCCCGGGGGCTGGACCGCGTGCTGAGAGTGGCGTGGACCGTCGCGGACCTCCGCGCCGCCGACCGTCCCGACGCCTCGGACATCGCGGTGGCACTGGAGTTGCGGACGGGCATCCACCGAGGGGTGCCGATGGAAGCCGGGGCATCGTGAGCCGGCTGAGGAACGAGGGGGAGGACACCGCGTGCGATGAACGGGCACGGCTCGCGCGGGTCGCGCTGACGCGGATCACCGAACCGGGCGACGAGCGTACGGGCCGCTGGCTCCGGGAGACGGGTCCGGTCGAACTGGTCCGGCGTCTCAGCACCGCCGACGGCTCGGCGGAGCAGTTGCCGGGGATGACGGCGGTGCGACTGGGCGGCTACCGCTTACGGGCCGCGGCCACCGAACCGGAGCGGGATCTGGCGGCAGTGGCCGCGGCCGGCGGGCGGTTCGTCTGTCCAGGCGACCGGGAGTGGCCGACCCAGCTCGACGACCTGGGCGACGCCAGACCGGTCGGTCTGTGGGTGCGGGGGCGTTCGGACCTGCGCCTGTGGGCGTTGCGCTCCGTCGCGGTTGTGGGCGCCAGGGCCTGCACACCGTACGGGGCGCATATGGCCGCCGATCTCGGCTCGGGGCTCGCGGAGCGCGGCTGGGTGGTGGTCTCCGGAGCGGCGTTCGGTGTGGACGGGGCGGCCCATCGCGGTGCCCTCGCCGTGGGCGGCGCGACGATGGCCGTGCTCGCCTGCGGGGTGGACGTCACCTACCCCCGGGGTCACGCCGAGTTGATCGGACGCATGGCCGAACAGGGCCTGATCCTGAGTGAGTTGGCGCCGGGTGACCATCCGACGCGCAGCAGGTTCGTGATGCGCAACCGGGTGATCGCTGCTCTGACCAGGGGGACGGTGGTGGTCGAGGCCGAATACCGCAGCGGTTCGCTGGTCACCGCCCGCAGCGCGCAGCGGCTCGGCCGGTTCACGATAGGGGTGCCCGGTCCCGCCACCAGTGGCCTGTCGGCCGGAGTCCATGAACTGCTGCGCGGGGAGGCGGTGTTGGTGACCGACGCCTCCGAAGTGGCCGAACTGGTAGGCGACATCGGCGATCTCGCGCCCGCCAGAAGAGGGCCCGTACTCCCCAGGGACCTGCTCGACGCCGTGACCGCACGGGTCCTGGAGGCGTTGCCGTACCGGGGCGCCGTCGACGGCCGGGAGGTGGCGCGCACCGCGGGTGTCACCGCCGACGAGGCGCTCGGCCGACTGTACGAACTGCACTCACTGGGGTTCGTCGAACGGGAAGGCGACGGATGGCGATTGACGCGGAGGGCGACATGCGACGGGGACGTGCGGCGAGGCGGTACTTGACCTGGAGCATTCGGGTGAAAAGGTGAAGCCGATGACCTCGGCGGCTCGCTCGGTGATGCCTCCGGGGCCGGCGCACGCGGCGTCTGCCCCGGATCGCGGTCATGACCGGCGGCGCGCGTGATGGGGCAGAATCGCCCGGTGCGGGTCCCCGGTCCTGCGCACACCGCTACCCCTTCGTCACGCTACGCTCACAAGGATTCCACACCAGACAGAAGTTCCCCAGCGCTTCACAGCAGAACGGCTCAAGGCACCACATGCCCCAGCACACCTCCGGGTCTGACCGCGCGGCAGTACCACCGGCCGCGTGTGGCACTGTGCGTCCAACTGCCACCTCCCCCCTCGACGAGTTGTGGCGTTCCTACAAGTCCACGGGCGACGGGAGGCTGCGGGAGCAGCTGATCCTGCACTACTCGCCCCTGGTGAAGTACGTCGCGGGCCGTGTGAGCGTGGGGCTGCCGTCCAACGTGGAGCAGGCCGACTTCGTCTCCTCCGGGGTCTTCGGACTCATCGACGCCATCGAGAAGTTCGACATCGAGCGGGCCATCAAGTTCGAGACGTATGCGATCACCCGGATCCGTGGCGCGATGATCGACGAGCTCAGGGCACTGGACTGGATCCCCCGCTCCGTGCGGCAGAAGGCGCGCAACGTGGAACGCGCCTACGCCACGCTGGAGGCGCAGCTGCGGCGCACCCCCTCGGAGGCGGAGGTCGCCGCGGAAATGGGCATCGCCCTGGAGGAACTGCACGCTGTTTTCAGCCAGTTGTCACTGGCGAACGTGGTGGCGCTGGAAGAGCTCCTGCATGTCGGCGGCGAGGGCGGCGACCGGCTGAGCCTGATGGACACGCTGGAGGACACCGCTGCCGACAATCCGGTGGAGGTCGCCGAGGGCCGTGAGCTCAGACGGTTGCTCGCCCGGGCCATCAATACGCTCCCGGAGCGGGAGAAGACGGTCGTCACCCTCTATTACTACGAAGGTCTGACCCTCGCCGAGATCGGCAATGTCCTCGGGGTCACCGAGAGCCGGGTCAGTCAGATCCACACCAAGTCCGTGCTGCAGCTCCGGGCGAAACTGGCCGACGCGGGACGTTGAGCGGTCCCTGGACCGTGTCCCTCCGGCGCCTGGCCGGGCCGGCTTCGGCCAGCCGAACCGAGGCACGCACCGTCTCCCGAACCCCTGCCGCCGTAGAGTGGACGCGTGCCCAGGATTCGAGCGGCCTCTGTGGCCGAGCACCGGACCATGCAGCGCGGCGCCCTCCTGGACGCCGCACGCTCTTTGCTGTCCGAGGGTGGTACGGAGGCATTGACCTTCCCCGCTCTCGCCGAGCGCACAGGGCTCGCACGGTCCTCCGTCTATGAGTACTTCCGCTCCCGCGCCGCCGTCGTCGAGGAACTCTGCGCCGTCGACTTCCCCGTCTGGGCCGCCGAGGTCGAGAACGCGATGGCGCGTGCCGGGACTCCGGAGGAGAAGATCGAGGCGTACGTCCGCCGACAGCTCGACCTCGTAGGGGACAGGCGCCACCGGGCGGTCGTGGCGATCTCCGCGAGCGAGCTGGACGCCGGCGCACGCGAGAAGATCCGGGCCGCGCACGGCGGGCTGATCGCCATGATCGTCGAAGCGCTGAGCGATCTCGGACATGCCCAGCCGAGGCTCGCCGCGATGCTGTTGCAGGGATCGGTGGACGCCGCGGTGCGCCGTATCGAGCTGGGTGCGGCCGAGGAACCGGGGGTGGTCGCCGACACGGCCGTCGCGATGATCCTGCGCGGTGTGAGGGGCTGACGGCCGCCACGGCCGCGGCCACCGCGAGCATTCCCGCGTGGACGGCATGTCCCAGGAGCCCGCGCTCGCCGTATCCCGCCTCACGGACCCCGGCCGCAGGCGCGGATCCGGCCCCGGCCGGCAGATGTGACGGCGGTTCCGGTACGCCGAACACCGGCAGCAGCCGGGACGGGCCGCGCCTCAGCAGCGCGGGCGGCAGCAGTGTCAGCGGATCCAGATATGTTCCGCCGCGCCGCAGCCCCCAGTGCAGACAGGCTCCGGGGCAGTGGAACGGTCCCCGCTCCAGAACCGCCACGGGCTGACCCGCGACGACCTCCGCGCCCTTGGTGACGAGCGGGCGTACCGGCTCGTACGTGGTGCGCAGCGGTGGCTGACCGCTCCCGGCCACCTCGATGGCGAGCACTCCCCGGCCGGCCACCGGCCCGGCGAACGACACCCGCCCCGGGGCCGCCGCCAGCACCTGGATGCCCTGTTCCGCTGCGAGGTCGACGCCGCGGTGCCCCGGCCCGTACGGCCCGGCGGGCGGCTCCCAGCCGCGGACCACCGCGGGCCGGTCCGCCAGCGGCCACGAGCGGTCTTCGCCCGGTGCGGGCCGCCCGGAGGCGTGGGCTCCGGCGCATGCGGCCAGTACCGCGAGCAGGGCCGCGGACGCGGCGAACAGGACGGCGGCCGGGGAGCGGGGCAAGGGTGGTGCAGGGGTGCGGCGCATGACCGCCACGCTGCCCGGCCGGGCCGATGCGCGGGGATCTTGGAGCCGATCTGTGGACGACGGACCGGTTGTGGACATCGCCGTCACCCGGCACCCGACGGGTCCCGTACACTTCCTTTGGCGATCCGGGTGACCGGGTCGACTTCGCACGCCCCGCCACCACCCTCTCTGCGGACGGTGGCCGCGCTCCTCGGTCCCTTGTGGCACGGCGCGTCGGGGCGTCAGGCGTGATCGCAATCCTGCGGTCGCGATAACCGAGTACCTCAAGGAGTACGGCCATGGCCGTCGTCACGATGCGGGAGCTGCTGGAAAGCGGCGTCCACTTCGGTCACCAGACCCGTCGTTGGAACCCGAAGATGAAGCGCTTCATCTTCACGGAGCGCAACGGCATCTACATCATCGACCTGCTCCAGTCGCTGTCGTACATCGACCGCGCCTACGAGTTCGTCAAGGAGACCGTCGCTCACGGCGGCTCCATCATGTTCGTCGGCACCAAGAAGCAGGCGCAGGAAGCGATCGCCGAGCAGGCGACGCGCGTGGGCATGCCCTACGTCAACCAGCGCTGGCTCGGCGGCATGCTGACCAACTTCTCCACCGTCTACAAGCGCCTCCAGCGCCTGAAGGAACTGGAGCTCATCGACTTCGAGGACGTGGCCGCGTCGGGCCTCACCAAGAAGGAGCTCCTGGTTCTCTCGCGCGAGAAGATCAAGCTGGAGAAGACTCTCGGCGGTATCCGCGAGATGTCGAAGGTCCCCAGCGCCGTCTGGATCGTCGACACCAAGAAGGAGCACATCGCCGTCGGTGAGGCGCGCAAGCTCCACATCCCGGTCGTCGCGATCCTCGACACCAACTGCGACCCCGACGAGGTCGACTACAAGATTCCGGGCAACGACGACGCGATCCGCTCCGTCACCCTGCTCACCCGCGTGATCGCCGACGCCGTCGCCGAGGGCCTCATCGCCCGTTCCGGTGCCGCCACCGGTGACTCGAAGCCGGGCGCGAAGGCCGCCGGCGAGCCGCTCGCCGAGTGGGAGCGCGACCTGCTCGAGGGCGACAAGAAGCCCGACGCCGAGGTTCAGACCTCCGCCGAGACCGAGAAGGTCGCGGACGCCGAGGCTGCTGAGATCCCCGCCGCCGAGGCTGCTGCCGAGACCCCCGAGGTCGAGACCCCCGCTGCCGAGGCTCCGGCCGCGGACGCCGAGGCTCCGGCCGCGGACGCTGAGCAGGCCTGACACCCGTTACGGCTGAAGACGGCGGGGGCCGGTGCCACAAGCACCGCCCCCGCCGTTCACCCGTAGATCTTTCAGACTTCGAGAGAGACATAAAGACTCATGGCGAACTACACCGCCGCTGACGTCAAGAAGCTCCGTGAGCTCACCGGCGCCGGCATGATGGACTGCAAGAAGGCCCTCGACGAGGCCGACGGCAGCGTCGACAAGGCCGTCGAGGCCCTCCGTATCAAGGGTCAGAAGGGCGTCGCCAAGCGCGAAGGCCGTTCTGCCGAGAACGGCGCCGTCGTCTCCCTCATCTCCGAGGACAAGACCTCCGGCGTTCTGCTCGAGCTGAAGTGCGAGACGGACTTCGTCGCCAAGGGCGAGAAGTTCCAGGCCGTCGCCAACGCGCTGGCCGCGCACGTCGCCGCCACCTCCCCGGCCGACATCGCGACGCTGCTCGCGTCCGAGATCGAGCCCGGCAAGACCGTCCAGGCGTACGTGGACGAGGCCAACGCCAACCTGGGTGAGAAGATCGTCCTGGACCGCTTCGCGCAGTTCACCGGCGGTTACGTGGCTGCGTACATGCACCGCACCATGCCCGACCTCCCGCCGCAGGTCGGCGTGCTCGTCGAGCTGGACAAGGAAGACGCCGAGGTCGCCAAGGACGTCGCGCAGCACATCACTGCCTTCGCTCCGAAGTACCTCACCCGCGACGAGGTCCCGGCCGAGACGGTCGAGAACGAGCGTCGGGTCGCCGAGGCCACCTCTCGCGAGGAGGGCAAGCCCGAGGCCGCCCTTCCGAAGATCGTCGAGGGTCGCGTCAACGGCTTCTTCAAGGACGTCGTCGTCCTGGACCAGGCGTTCGCCAAGGACCCGAAGAAGTCCGTCCAGAAGGTCCTGGACGAGGCCGGTGTCAGCCTGAAGCGCTTCTCGCGCATCAAGGTCGGCATCTGAGTCCGTCCGCGAACAACGGTGGACCCCGATAGGGTCTAGTGCAGTCGACGGCCGCACTCATGCCGTACGACCGCAGATCTGACGAGGAGGCCATTGCCGCTGAGGGACACCAGACCCACCGGCAATGGCCTTCTTCGTATGTGCACGAGGAGAATTTCCATGGACAAGGGCGCGGACGCCACACAGGCCGACCACAAGCGCGACGAGGGCACGATTTCCGGACGCTTCATGCTGAAGCTTTCGGGGGAGGCGTTCGCCGGCGGCGGGGGCCTCGGTGTCGACCCCGATGTCGTGCACACCATCGCCCGCGAAATCGCCGCGGTCGTACGGGACGGCGCGGAGATCGCGGTCGTGATCGGCGGCGGGAACTTCTTCCGCGGTGCCGAACTCCAGCAGCGCGGCATGGACCGGGCCCGGTCCGACTACATGGGCATGCTCGGCACGGTCATGAACTGCCTTGCTCTCCAGGACTTCCTGGAGAAGGAGGGCATCGACTCGCGCGTCCAGACCGCCATCACCATGGGCCAGGTCGCGGAGCCGTACATCCCGCTGCGTGCCGTGCGGCACCTGGAGAAGGGGCGCGTCGTGATCTTCGGCGCAGGCATGGGCATGCCGTACTTCTCCACCGACACCACCGCCGCCCAGCGAGCCCTGGAGATCGACGCCAAGGCCCTGCTGATGGGGAAGAACGGGGTGGACGGGGTCTACGACGCCGACCCGAAGACCAACCCCGGCGCGGTGAAGTTCGACGCCCTGGAGTACAGCGAGGTGCTCGCCCGCGACCTCAAGGTCGCCGACGCCACCGCCATCACGCTCTGCCGTGACAACCAGCTGCCGATCCTCGTCTTCGAGCTGACCGCCGAGGGCAATATCGCCCGCGCGGTCAAGGGTGAGAAGATCGGCACGCTCGTGAGTGACGAGAGCACCAGGGCCTGACGGCCCCAAGGATGGACAAAGCCTGCCGGTCGGACACCGTGCAGGTGAGGACGCGACGCAGGATGATCCGCAGGGTCCGACGATGCCGGGCCCACTCAAGACACGCAGGAGCACGTGGTGATCGAAGAAATCCTCCTCGAGGCCGAGGAGAAGATGGAGAAGGCCGTTGTCGTCGCGAAAGAGGACTTCGCCGCGATCCGCACCGGCCGTGCGCACCCGGCGATGTTCAACAAGATCGTCGCGGACTACTACGGCGCGCTGACCCCGATCAACCAGCTGGCCTCGTTCTCGGTTCCCGAACCGCGGATGGCCGTGGTGACTCCGTTCGACAAGACCGCACTGCGCAACATCGAGCAGGCGATCCGCGACTCCGACCTCGGCGTCAACCCGAGCAACGACGGCAACATCATCCGTGTGACGTTCCCGGAGCTCACGCAGGACCGTCGCAAGGAGTACATCAAGGTCGCCAAGACCAAGGCCGAGGACTCCAAGATCTCGATCCGCTCCATCCGCCGCAAGGCGAAGGAGACGCTCGACAAGCTCGTCAAGGACAAGGAGTCCGGCGAGGACGAGGTGCGTCGAGCGGAGAAGGAGCTCGACGACACCACCGCGAAGTACGTCGCTCAGGTGGACGAGCTGCTCAAGCACAAGGAAGCCGAGCTGCTCGAAGTCTGATGAACGACTCTTCCTGGGGTGCCCGGCAGGGAGCCGGTTACCGGGGCGCGCCCCATATGGGAGCCGCCCCGGCGGGTCCTGCATACGATGTGCATGACGCCCAGCAGACTCGGCCCATGCCCATAGTGCCGGACCTTCCCGACGCAGGTAGAGACGCTGACAACCGCGACGACCGGGACAGGGAGGCCGCGCGCGCGAGCGGTCCCCTGTTCCGTGACGAGATGCCGCAGGAGCCCATGTCCACCCCGACGCAGCCCCCGCCGAAGAAGCGCGCCGGGCGTGATCTCCGTGCCGCCATAGGGGTGGGTGTCGGGCTCGGTGCCGTCATCTTCGCCTCGCTCTTCGTCGTGAAGGCCGCCTTCATCGGCGTGATCGTCGCCGCCGTCGTGGTCGGTCTGTGGGAACTGACCTCCCGCCTCGAGGAGCGCAAGGGCATCAAGGCGCCCCTCGTACCGCTGGCGGTGGGCGGGGCGGCCATGGTGATCGCCGGATATGTGCGGGGAGCGGAGGGCGCCTGGGTCGCCATGGCGCTCACCGCGCTCGCCGTGCTGGTCTGGCGGATGACCGAACCGCCCGAGGGCTACCTCAAGGACGTCACGGCCGGCGTGTTCGCCGCCTTCTACGTGCCGTTCCTGGCCACCTTCGTCGCGATGCTGCTCACCGCCGACGACGGACCGCAGCGTGTCCTGACGTTTCTGCTGCTGACCGTGGTCAGCGACACGGGGGCGTACGCGGTCGGCTGGCGCTTCGGCAAGCACAAGCTCGCGCCCCGCATCAGCCCCGGCAAGACCCGCGAGGGCCTGCTCGGTGCGGTGGCGTTCGCCATGGTCGCCGGTGCGCTGTGCATGGAGTTCCTGATCGACGGCGGAGCCTGGTGGCAGGGTCTGCTGCTGGGCCTCGCGGTCGCCGCCAGTGCCACCCTCGGTGACCTGGGCGAATCCATGATCAAGCGCGATCTCGGCATCAAGGACATGGGCACGCTGCTGCCCGGCCACGGCGGCATCATGGACCGGCTGGACTCTCTGCTGCCGACCGCTCCGGTGGTCTGGCTCCTGCTGGTGATCTTCGTCGGACCGGGCTGACGCGCGGCGTCGGCACACCGTTCCTCCTCGCAGGTGGTGAGGGCCCGCCGTCCATCGGGACGGCGGGCCCTCACTCGTCTCACGCGACGCGCGGCATCGTGCGGCGCCGCTGTCCGGGCTTCGGCGGACCCCGGCTCAGAGCACGCCGAGGTCTCTGTCCGGCCGGCAGTACGGGCACGCCGTGATGCCGTCCTCCGTGAGGGCGCGCAGGGCCTGCGCGCGGGTCATCGGCCGCGTCTGCTTTCCGCTCATGCCGCAGTCGTCCGTGTGGACGGCGTCGGCATGAGCCCCGTCGGCCGCGCGCAGCATGGACAGCTTCCAGCCGGGCGCCGGGGGCGGCAGGACGCGCGCGGCGCGGGCGGCCGCGGCCTCGTGTTCTTCCAGTTCGGCGATCGTCCGCTCGGTTCGGCCGAGCTGGTACGCCTGCCACTCGCGCACGATGCGCAGACGATCCAGGCGGCTGAGGTTTTCGGACACGTATTCGATTCTAGGTCTCGGTGGGGCGATCTGCGTACTGCTCCTCTCCGGTGCGATCGGTCACCCTCGTGCCCGCCGCCGGGGCCGCCTGTGGGCCGTCACAGGGCCGCTGACGTCGACGGACACCGACCGGCGTCGACCGGTCGCGGTCGGGCCCGGCCCTCCGAGCCGACGACGACCTCGACTACGACGGTGTGTCTGCGACACTGGGTGAACCATGCCTAAGCCCGGAGAACTCACTTTTGTCGCGCCCCGCGGAGCCAAGAAGCCGCCGCGGCATCTCGCCGACCTCACGCCCGACGAGCGCAAGGAAGCAGTCGCCGCGATCGGCGAGAAGCCGTTCCGCGCCAAGCAGCTGTCGCAGCACTACTTCGCGCGGTACGCGCACGACCCGTCGGAGTGGAGCAACATTCCGGCCGCGTCGCGGGCGGGTCTCGCCGAGGCGCTGTTCCCTGATCTGATGTCCGTGGTCCGGCACATCAGCTGCGACGACGACACCACCCGCAAGACCCTGTGGAAGCTGCATGACGGGACGCTCGTCGAGTCCGTCCTCATGCGCTACCCGGAGCGGGTGACCATGTGCATCTCCTCGCAGGCCGGGTGCGGGATGAACTGCCCGTTCTGTGCCACGGGGCAGGCCGGGCTCGACCGCAATCTGTCGACCGCCGAGATCGTGCACCAGATCGTGGACGGGATGCGGGCGCTGCGTGACGGCGACGTTCCGGGCGGGCCCGCCCGGCTCTCCAACATCGTCTTCATGGGCATGGGTGAGCCCCTCGCCAACTACAACCGCGTCGTCGGTGCCATCCGCCGGCTGACCGATCCCGAGCCCGACGGGCTGGGTCTCTCGCAGCGCGGGATCACCGTCTCCACCGTGGGCCTGGTGCCCGCGATGCTGCGCTTCGCCGACGAGGGCTTCAAGTGCCGTCTCGCGGTCTCGCTGCACGCCCCCGACGACGAGCTGCGGGACACACTCGTCCCCGTGAACACGCGCTGGAACGTACGGGAGGTGCTGGACGCCGCCTGGGAGTACGAGGCGAAGTCGGGCCGCCGTATCTCCATCGAGTACGCGCTGATCCGCGACATCAACGACCAGGCCTGGCGGGGCGACCGGCTCGGCCGGCTGCTCAAGGGCAAGCGGGTGCACGTCAACCTGATCCCGCTGAACCCGACGCCGGGCTCCAAGTGGACCGCCTCGCGGCCCGAGGACGAGAAGGCGTTCGTCGACGCCATCGCGGCCCACGGCGTGCCGGTGACGGTCCGGGACACCCGCGGCCAGGAGATCGACGGGGCCTGCGGACAGCTGGCGGCCTCCGAGCGCTGAGGTGGAAGGGGCCCGGTGTAGCCTGGGCGCCAGATCCAACTTCATATTCCGACAGGGGAGCGCCACAGCGCTGAGAGTGCGGCACCAAGGACAGGTCGGCCGCAGACCCTCTGAACCTCGCCCGGGTCATTCCGGGTAGGAAGTTCGGACCATACTCAAGCTGTTGCGCCCTGCCCGCTTTCCGATGATTCAACCGGGAGGCGGGCAGGGCCGCGTCTCTTCCTGGTCACGTCCAGGAGGAATCACATGAGCACCACCAGGAAGATCACCGTGACCGCGGTCGCCGCCGCGCTCGGTGTCACGGCTCTCGCCGGCTGTGGCAGTTCCGACGACAAGGCGTCCGAGGGAACGAAGGGCTCCGGCTCCAAGACCGTCACGCTGGTCAGTCATGACTCCTTCAACGCCTCGAAGGACGTCCTGAAGGCGTTCACCAAGGAGACCGGCTACACCGTCAAGGTGCTGAAGAGCGGCGACGCCGGTGCCGCGCTCAACCAGGAGATCCTGACCAAGGGCTCCCCGCGCGGTGACGTGTTCTTCGGTGTCGACAACACGCTGCTCTCCCGCGCCCTCGACAACGGCCTGTTCACGCCGTACGAGGCGAAGGGGCTCGGCCGGGTCGCGGACGACGTACAGCTCGACGCGGACGAGCACCGGGTCACGCCCGTCGACACCGGTGACATCTGCGTCAACTACGACAAGAAGTACTTCGCCGACAAGAAGCTCGCGCCGCCGAAGTCCTTCGACGACCTGCTGAAGCCCGCGTACAAGAACCTTCTGGTCACCGAGAACGCCGCCACCTCCTCGCCCGGTCTGGGATTCCTCCTCGGCACCGTCGCCGCGAAGGGCGAGGACGGCTACGAGGACTACTGGAAGAAGCTGAAGGACAACGGCGTCAAGGTCGTGGACGGCTGGGAGCAGGCGTACAACGACGAGTTCTCCGGCTCCGCGGGCGGCAGGAAGGCCAACGCCGACCGGCCGCTCGTGGTCTCCTACGCCTCCAGCCCGCCCGTCGAGGTGCTCTACGCCGAGCCGCAGCCGGCCGAGGCCCCGACCGGTGTCGCCACCGGAACCTGCTTCCGCCAGATCGAGTTCGCGGGGCTGCTGGACGGGGCGAAGAACGAGGCGGGCGGCAAGGCCCTGCTGGACTTCCTGATCGGCCAGAAGTTCCAGGAGGACATGCCGCTGAACATGTTCGTGAACCCGGTCGTCAGCGACGCGAAGCTGCCCGAACTCTTCACGGAGTTCGGTGCGCGGATCGACGAGCCGGCGACCGTGGCCCCGGAGAAGATCGCCGAGAACCGTGAGCAGTGGGTCCGGTCATGGTCCGCGATCGTGGTGAAGTAGCCGGCCGCTCCGTGCGCGACGGACGGGGACTCAAGGGGCAGGCACGCGGGAACGCGGTGCGGCTCGGCCTGATGGCCGTGCCCGTCGCGTTCTTCGCGCTGTTCTTCGCCTACCCCGTCGCCGCGATCGTCGGCCGCGGGCTGAAGGACGCCGGCCGCTGGCAGTTCGGCCGGATCGGTGAGGTGCTGGGCCGGCCGGAGATCCTCGACGTCCTGTGGTTCACCACCTGGCAGGCCCTCGCCTCCACCGGGCTCACCCTGGTCCTCGCGCTGCCCGGCGCCTATGTCTTCGCCCGCTTCGACTTCCCCGGCAAGCAACTGCTGCGGGCCGTCGTCACGGTGCCGTTCGTGCTGCCGACGGTGGTCGTCGGGACGGCGTTCCTGGCTCTCCTCGGCCGCGGCGGCTTCCTCGACGAGCTGTGGGGGGTGCGGCTGGACACCACCGTGTGGGCGATTCTGCTCGCCCATGTCTTCTTCAACTACGCCGTGGTCGTCCGCACCGTCGGCGGCCTGTGGTCGCAGCTCGACCCCCGGCAGGAGGAGGCCGCCAGGGTTCTCGGGGCAGGGCGGTTCGCGGCCTGGCGGCGGGTCACCCTGCCCGCGCTGGCGCCCGCCGTGGCCGCGGCGGCGCTGATGGTCTTCCTCTTCACGTTCACCTCCTTCGGCGTCGTACAGATCCTCGGCGGCCCGGCGTACTCCACGCTCGAAGTGGAGATCTACCGGCAGACCGCCCAGCTCCTCGATCTGCCGACGGCCGCCGTGCTGACCCTCGTCCAGTTCGCCGCGGTCGGCGCGATCCTCGCCGTGCACGCCTGGACCGTGCGGCGGCGTGAGACAGCGCTGAAGCTCGTCGATCCGGAACAGACCGCCCGCAGGCCGCGCGGCGCCGGGCAGTGGGCACTGCTCGGCGGGGTGCTGCTGACGGTCCTGCTGCTGATACTGCTGCCGCTCGGTGTGCTGGTGGAGCGCTCCTTCGACGGTTCGGGCGGCTACGGGTTCGAGTTCTACCGCGCCCTGCAGTCCGCCGACGCGAGCGGTTCCACCTTCCTCGTCCCGCCGCTCGAAGCGGTGTGGAACTCGCTGCGGTACGCGCTCGTCGCGACGCTCATCGCGCTCTTCGTCGGCGGGCTCGCCGCGGCGGCGCTCACCAGGCGGGCCGGGCGGCTGGTCCGCGGCTTCGACGCACTGCTGATGCTGCCGCTCGGGGTGTCCGCGGTGACCGTCGGCTTCGGCTTCCTGATCACGCTGGACGAGCCGCCGCTCGATCTGCGGACCTCCTGGATCCTGGTGCCGCTCGCGCAGGCGCTGGTGGGTGTCCCTTTCGTCGTACGGACCATGCTGCCGGTCCTGCGTGCGGTGGACGGGCGGCTCCGGGAGGCGGCGGCGGCCCTCGGGGCCTCGCCCCTGCGTGCCTGGCGCGAGGTCGATCTGCCGCTCGTGCGCCGGGCGCTGCTGGTGGCCGCGGGCTTCGCGTTCGCCGTGTCGCTCGGCGAGTTCGGGGCGACGGTGTTCATCGCGCGTCCCGACAATCCGACACTGCCGGTGGCGGTGGCCCGGCTGCTGGGGCGGTCCGGGGAGCTCAACTACGGGCAGGCGATGGCGCTCAGCACGATTCTGATGCTCGTCTGCGCGGTGTCTCTGCTTCTGCTGGAACGCATCCGCACCGACCGATCCGGGGAGTTCTGACGATGCTGACACTGGAATCGGCCACGGTCCGCTTCGGGCGGCGGATGGCGCTGGACGCGGTGGACCTGGAGGTCGCCGACCACGAGATCGTCTGTGTGCTGGGGCCGAGCGGCAGCGGGAAGTCGACGCTGCTGCGGGTGGTCGCCGGGCTGCAGCCGATGGACGGCGGCCGGGTGCTGCTGGGCGGCGCCGACCAGGCGGGGGTGCCGGTGCACCGGCGGGGCCTGGGCCTGATGTTCCAGGACCACCAGCTGTTCCCGCACCGCGATGTCGGCGCCAACGTCGCCTTCGGACTGCGGATGCACGCTGCCGGGCGGGCGGAGCGGGAACGCGGAGTCGCGGATCTGCTGGAGCTGGTCGGGCTGCCGGGCGCCGAGCGGCGGGCCGTCGCCGCACTGTCGGGCGGCGAGCAGCAGCGCGTGGCCCTGGCCCGTGCGCTCGCCCCCAGCCCGAAGCTGCTGATGCTGGACGAGCCCCTCGGGCAGTTGGACCGGAGCCTGCGCGAACGCCTTGTCGTCGAACTCCGTACGCTCTTCGGCCGCCTGGGCACCACGGTGCTGGCGGTCACGCACGACCAGGGAGAGGCGTTCGCGCTCGCGGACCGGGTGGTGGTGATGCGCGACGGGCGGATCGCCCAGACGGGGACCCCGCTGGAGGTGTGGCAGCGGCCGGCTTCCGCCTTCGTCGCCCGGTTCCTCGGTTTCGACAACGTCGTGGACGCCGAGGTCACGGGCACGGCCGCGGACACCGTCTGGGGCAAGCTGGCGGTGGCCGGGAGGGAATGGCAGGGGGCGTGCGAGCTGCTGGTGCGGCCGGCCGGGGTACGGATCGGCGCCCCCGAGGACGGCCTGCGGTGCACGGTGGGGGCGCGTACGTTCCGGGGGCACCACGTCTCCGTCCTGCTGCACCCGGAGAGCGGGCCCGTGCTGGAGGCCGAGTGTGCGCTGCGGGACACCCCGGACGAGGGCGCCGCGGTCGGCGTGACCTTCGATGTGGCCGAGACGGTGGTCCTGGCGCCGGCCGGGGGCGGCTCGGGGACGTGACCGGGGCCTGACCGGCTGGCGGCCCGCCTCGCGGCCTGTTCCCCTGGAACCGTCAGCTCCGCCCGGCCGAAGGCCCAGGAAAGGACCAGGACCATGAACGGGTCAGTACGCGAGGGAATCGACCTCACCCGCGTCTTCGACGCTCCACGGGAGCGGGTGTTCGAGGCGTGGACGACCCCGGAACGCTTCGCCGCCTGGTACGGGGGCCACGCCGACGTACCGCTGGACCGGGTGTCGATGGATGTCAGGCCGGGCGGCGAGTGGAGCCTGGTCCTGGTCGTGCCGGGCGCCGAGATGCCCTTCCACGGGGTCTACCGCGAGGTGGTCGAGCCCGATCGGCTGGTTTTCACGCTGAAGGACGACAGCGCCGCCGAAGAGGCGGAGGGGGAGATCGTCACCGCCACGTTCACCGGTCGCGGGCGCACCACCGAGATGACGTTCCGGCAGCGCGGCGGCAACCTCACGGCCGAGCAGTACGCGGCGGCGGAGGACGGCTGGGAGGCGTTCTTCGACAGCCTCGCCACGGTCCTGGCGAAGGCCTGATCCTCGCGACGCGTGATCTTCGCGAACGCCTGATGCCCCGCGCTCCTCGATCCGGCTCGCGGACCCGTCAGGCGGTCAGGGGCAGTGCGGCCAGCGCCGCCACCGCCCAGGTCAGCGGGGCGAACACCGCCAGCAGGGCGCCCGCGCGCAGTGCGGTGGCGCTGCGCAGCGCCGAGGCCGGGGCGCCCATCCGCAGCAGCGCGTCGGCCGTCTCGGCGCGGGACTGTCTGGCCTCCAGTACCGAGGTCAGCAGCGTCGCGGTCGTACAGCCCAGGACGAGCGCCGCGCCGAGCGCGGTGAGCGGGCCGAAGGGGCGGGGACCGGTCCCGTACAGCTCGGCGGCCGCGAACACCCCGGACAGCACCGCGCAGACGACCCCGATCGGGCGGCCGATCCGGCGCGACTCGTCCATCAGGACGCGGCCCGCGAGCAGGCGGACGGCTCCCGGGCGCACCGCCTGGAGCAGTCGGCCGCAGAGGTGGGTGAGGCCGGGGCCGGCCATGGCCAGGCCGATCGCCGTCAGGGTCCAGCCCGCGAGGACACCGGCCGGGGTGGCGTCCAGCCTGCCCGGCAGCGGGAACGGGCTGCCCGCCGCCCCTTGGCTCGCGTACGCCTCGACGGCCAGACCGGCCGCCGTCAGGGCGACCCCCCACGGCAGACCCGTCGGAGCCAGGGAAGGACGGGCCTCCTCGGCGGCCTCGGAGGTGCCGGTGGCGGGGGTCAGGGGCCGGGCGCGCAGTGCGAGCGCGCTCGCGAGCGCCGAGGCCACGGGTACGAGGGCGAGCAGGGTGAGGGCCGCCGCCAGCGGCAACGGGGCGTCCGCGCCCAGCAGTTCGGCCGCGTTTCCGTCGAACGGCAGCCCCGTGAGATCGCCGCGCAGATGGAGGAAGAAGAGGAGGGCCACCATCGAGCCGAGGGTGGTGGACACCGCTGTGGAGACGGCCGCGAGCACCGACAGCCTGACCGGTCCGAGCCCGATGGCGGAGAGCCCCGTGCGGGGTCGGTGGCCCGGGTCCGTCCGGGCCACCGCGACGGCGAACTGCACGGTGGCCGCCAGCGGGACGAGGCACCACAGCAGCCGCAGAACCGATCCTGTGGCCTGCGCCGGGTGCCCGGAGGCGTACCCCAGGGTGCACAGCAGCAGGAAGCCGGTCCCGGCCGATGCGGCGGCGACGAGCAGGCGCCGCATCAGGACCAGGGGATGCGTACCACGGGTCAGACGGAGAGCGAGCACGCCGGGCGGCCTTCCGTATCCGGTACGGCGGGCAGGGCGACGGTGCTGACGCGGCGGCCGTCCAGCAGGGCGACCGCGCGGTCGGCGAGGGCGGCGATCTCCACGTCATGAGTGGCGAGGACGACCGTGATCTCGTGCGAGCGGGCCGCGGTCGTCAGGGTGCGCAGGAGCTGGGTGCGCTCGGCACGGTGGAGTGTCGCGGTCGGCTCGTCGGCGAAGATCACCGACGGCGATGCGGTCAGCGCGCGGGCGACGGAGACCCGCTGGCGCTGTGCCTGGAGCAGGGCGTGCGGACGCTTCTTGGCGAACGCGGCGATGTCGAGGCGCTCCAGCCACTCCAGCGCGGCCTTCTTGGCGGCCCGGTGCGAGGCGCCCCGCAGGAGCAGCGGAAGGGCCGCGTTCTCCCAGGTGGTCAGCTCGGGTACGAGCTGCGGGTCGGGGGCGATCCAGGCGAAGCGCTCGCGGCGCAGCTGTTCGCGCAGGCGCGGGCCCATCGTGTGGATCGGGACGCTGTTGAACCAGACCTCGCCCTGCTGGGGTACCAGCTGTCCGGACAGACAGCGCAGCAGCGTCGTCTTCCCGCTGCCGCGCGGCCCGGTCACGGCCAGGATCTCGCCGTCGCGGATGCCGACGGAGACACCGCCGAGACCGGGTGAGCCGTTGTGTGAATGGTGCAGGGAACGCGCCCAGATCACGTCGTTGTCCGGCGGGGCCACCATGGCGTACACCTCGGTTCAGATCAGTTTTCCCGTCCCCCGAACGGGGGAACGAAGACGCGGCCGATCGGTCACTCGGCACGGTAGGCAGCCCGGCCCGGGTGTGCGCACAGCACGCGGCCCGGATGCGCTCCTTCTCACTCGAAAGGCGTATCCGGGCCGCGTGGACCGTATGAAATGACCGCTGGAACGTCCTCACCCAGCGGTCACCGTCGGGGTCAGAGCTTCGTCCACGCCTCCGTGAGCACGGCGCGCAGGATGCCCTCGATCTCGTCGAAGGTCGCCTGGTCGGAGATCAGCGGCGGCGCGAGCTGGACGACCGGGTCGCCGCGGTCGTCGGCCCGGCAGTACAGACCGTTCTCGTACAGCGCCTTGGAGAGGAAGCCGTACAGGACGCGCTCGGTCTCCTCGTCGGTGAAGGTCTCCTTGGTGACCTTGTCCTTCACCAGCTCGATGCCGTAGAAGAAGCCGTTGCCGCGGACGTCGCCGACGATGGGCAGGTCGTGCAGCTTCTGCAGCGTCTTGAGGAACGAACCCTCGGTGTCGAGGACGTGCTGGTTGAGGCCCTCGCGCTCGAACAGGTCGAGGTTGGCGATACCGACGGCCGCGGAGACCGGGTGGCCGCCGAAGGTGTAGCCGTGCAGGAAGGTGTTGCCACCCTTGTAGAACGGCTCCGCCAGGCGGTCGGAGATGATGCAGGCGCCGATCGGGGAGTAGCCCGAGGTCATGCCCTTGGCGCAGGTGATCATGTCCGGCACGTAGTCGAACTTGTCGCACGCGAACATCGTGCCGAGGCGGCCGAAGGCGCAGATCGTCTCGTCGGAGACGAGCAGCACGTTGTACTGGTCACAGATCTCGCGGACCCGCTGGAAGTATCCGGGCGGCGGCGGGAAACAGCCACCGGCGTTCTGCACCGGCTCCAGGAAGACCGCGGCGACGGTCTCGGCGCCCTCGAAGAGGATCTCCTGCTCGATCTGGTCGGCGCACCAGCGGCCGTAGGCCTCCGGGTCGTCACCGTGGATCGGGGCGCGGTAGATGTTGGTGTTGACCACCTTGTGGGCGCCCGGGACCAGCGGCTCGAAGGGAGCCTTCAGGGCCGGCAGGCCGGTGATCGACAGGGCGCCCTGCGGGGTGCCGTGGTATGCCACCGCGCGGGAGATGACCTTGTACTTGGTCGGCTCGCCGGTGAGCTTGAAGTACTGCTTCGCCAGCTTCCACGCGGTCTCGACGGCCTCGCCGCCACCGGTCGTGAAGAAGACCTTGTTCAGGTCACCCGGGGCGTAGTTCGCGAGACGCTCGGCGAGCTCGACGGCCTTCGGGTGGGCGTACGACCACACCGGGAAGAAGGCCAGCTCCTGCGCCTGCTTGTACGCCGTCTCGGCGAGCTCGTGACGGCCGTGACCGGCGTTGACCACGAACAGGCCGGAGAGGCCGTCGAGATAGCGCTTGCCCTTGTCGTCGAAGATGTAGGTGCCCTCGCCACGCACGATGGTGGGAACGGGCGCGTTCTCGTAGTCCGACATGCGGGTGAAGTGCATCCACAGGTGGTCGTACGCGGTTCGGCTGAGGTCCTTGCTCACGGCTATCGGGTTCCCCACATATAGGTCTGCTTCTTGAGCTTGAGGTAGACGAAGCTCTCGGTGGAGCGCACGCCGGGAATGGCCCGGATGCGTTTGTTGATCGTCTCCAGCAGGTGGTCGTCGTCCTCGCAGACGATCTCCACCATCAGGTCGAACGAGCCCGCGGTCATCACCACGTACTCGCACTCGGCCATGGCCGCCAGGGCTTCCGAGACGGGGTCGAGGTCTCCCTCGACATTGATGCCGACCATCGCCTGCCGGCGGAGTCCCACGGTGAGCGGGTCCGTGACGGCGACGATCTGCATCACGCCCTGGTCGAGCAGTTTCTGGACGCGCTGGCGTACAGCCGCTTCCGACAGGCCCACGGCCTTGCCGATCGCGGCGTACGGACGGCGTCCGTCCTCCTGGAGCTGCTCGATGATTGCGAGGGAGACGGCATCGACCGTCGGGGACGATCCGTTCCCGGTCCTGGAGTCTGCGCTGCGACTGGCCACAGAGCCACTCTGCACCGGGACTCGTCTGTCTGGCAACCCTAGATCGATGAAATTCGTTGTTTGCGGACCTGGATCACACGGAATCCGAAGTTGGCACCCGATGGGTATGTCGAAAGCGTCACCGAAGCGATTAGGCTGGGAATCTCATCCATCGGACAGTCGACAGGAGGGGTGGTTGTGACCACCGAGGTGCGCCGTCTGCGCAACTACATCAACGGAGAGTTCCGGGACGCCGCGGACGGGCGGACCATCGACGTGGTCAACCCGGTGACGGAAGAGGTCTACGCGACCTCCCCGCTTTCCGGACAGGCCGACGTCGATGCCGCCATGGAGGCGGCAGCCGCCGCGTTCCCGGCCTGGCGTGACGTCACGCCCGCCGAGCGCCAGAAGGCTCTGCTCAAGATCGCGGACGCCTTCGAGGAGCGCGCGGAGGACCTCGTCGCGGCCGAGTCGGAGAACACCGGCAAGCCGCTGGAGCTCACCCGTACCGAAGAGGTCCCGCCGATGGTGGACCAGATCCGCTTCTTCGCGGGTGCCGCCCGGATGCTCGAAGGCCGCTCGGCCGGCGAGTACATGGAGGGGCTGACCTCCATCATCCGCCGTGAGCCGGTGGGCGTGTGTGCCCAGGTCGCGCCGTGGAACTACCCGATGATGATGGCCGTCTGGAAGTTCGCCCCGGCGCTCGCCGCGGGCAACACCGTCGTCATCAAGCCCTCCGACACCACCCCGGCGTCGACCGTGCTGATCGCCGAGATCATCGGACAGATCCTCCCCAAGGGCGTCTTCAACGTCATCTGCGGCGACCGGGACACCGGCCGCGCGATGGTCGAGCACCCGACCCCGGCGATGGCCTCCATCACCGGCTCGGTACGGGCCGGTATGCAGGTCGCCGAGTCCGCGGCCAAGGACGTCAAGCGCGTTCACCTGGAGCTCGGGGGCAAGGCGCCCGCCGTGGTCTTCGAGGACAGCGACATCGCCAAGGCCGTCGAGGGGATCTCCGTCGCGGGCTTCTTCAACGCCGGTCAGGACTGCACGGCCGCGACCCGCGTGCTGGTCCACGAGTCGATCCACGACGAGTTCGTCGCCCAGCTCGCCAAGGCCGCCGCGGACACGAAGACCGGGCTGCCGGACGACGAGGACGTGCTCTACGGCCCGCTCAACAACGCCAACCAGCTGAAGCAGGTCAGCGGCTTCATCGAGCGCCTCCCCGCCCACGCCAAGGTCGAGGCGGGCGGTCAGCGGGTCGGTGACAAGGGCTACTTCTACGCCCCCACCGTTGTCTCCGGCCTCAAGCAGGACGACGAGATCATCCAGAACGAGGTCTTCGGCCCGGTCATCACCGTGCAGTCGTTCACGGACGAGGCCCAGGCGCTGGAGTACGCGAACGGCGTCGAGTACGCGCTGGCGTCCTCGGTGTGGACCAAGGACCACTCCCGCGCCATGCGGATGTCCAAGAACCTCGACTTCGGCTGTGTGTGGATCAACACCCACATCCCGCTCGTCGCCGAGATGCCGCACGGCGGATTCAAGAAGTCCGGCTACGGCAAGGACCTCTCCGCGTACGGCTTCGAGGACTACACCCGCATCAAGCACGTCATGACGTCGCTCGACGGCTGAGGCGACCGAGACGGCTGAGGCGACCGAGACGGCTGAGACGGCCGAGACGGCTGAGACGGCCGAGACGGCTGAGACGCGTACCGCACAGCGGTGAGGACGGCCCCGGGCACCCGCCCGGGGCCGTTTTCCGCTCCCGGCTCCCGCGCCGCATCGACTGGGCACCCCCGCCACGGGCTCCTGGCGCGCAGCGCCCGGGACCGTATCCCCGTCGGGTCCACTACGGCTTCCGGCCCACCGCGCCGAACTGGGCGACCTCGGCCGCCGGGCTGCCCGGTTCCGTACGCCACCGGGCGCAGGACACGATGCCGGGCTCCAGGACGTCCAGACCGTCCATGAACGAGGCGAACTCGGCGCGTGTGCGGGCGGTGATCGGCGGAGTGGCGTTCTCGTTCCAGAAGCGCATCGCCGCCTCGTTGCCCTCACCGCCCAGCTCCAGCGTGGGGTGGGTGAGCACCAGATAACTTCCGGACGGCATGGCGTCCATCAGCTTGCGTACGATGCCCTGCGCCTCGCCGGTGTCCAGGACGAAGTTCAGGATGCCGAGCATCATCACCGCGACCGGCCGCTCCAGGTCCAGGGTGGGCTCGACGGAGCGCAGGATCTGCTCCGGGTGGTGGGCGTCCGCGTCGATGTACTCGGTGGCGCCCTCGGGCGAGCTGGTGAGCAGTGCCCGCGCGTGCGCCAGCACGATCGGGTCGTTGTCGACGTACACGATGCGGGAGTGCGGGGCGGTGTGCTGGGCGATCTCGTGGGTGTTGTTGAAGGTCGGCAGGCCCGTCCCGATGTCCAGGAACTGGCTGATGCCCACGTCCCCGGCCAGATGCCGTACCGCCCGGCCGAGGAACGCCCGGTCGGCGCGCGCCACTTCGCCGATGCTCGGGTACATGCCGGTGACCTGGTCGCCGACCGTGCGGTCCACGGGATAGTTGTCCTTGCCGCCCAGCCAGTAGTTCCATACCCGGGCGTTGTGCGCCACGTCGGAACGGACGCGGGCGGGGACGGATGCGGCGCTGGGGTCGGTCACGTCTGCTCCTCTGGTACAGGGCCGGGCATCACGGGCGATGCCGCGCGTCCATCATGCCGGATCGATCAAGCCGCCTTACGGGCGGGAAAGTTGGCGAGCAGGCCATGCAGCGCGTCGACGCGGTTCGTGGTGATCGAGTCGACGCCGCGCCCGATGAGGCGGCGCATCGTGCGCTTGGTGTCGGCCGTCCAGGCGGAGACCAGCATGCCGTCCCGGTGCACCCGGTCCGTCAGCTCCCGGCTCACCAGACCGAACCGGTAGTTCATCCAGCGGGGCCGCACCGCGTCCAGGAGCGCGGCGCGCGGCGGCGCGAGCGTGTTCCAGGTCAGGGCGATCTCGGCGGACGGATCGGCGGCCCGGACGCGGAGCATCGCCCCGCCGCCCGCGCAGTAGTACACCCGGTCGGCGGCCCCGCACGCGTGGACCACCCCCACGATGGTCCGCACGGAGGCGTCGGTGCAGCCGGGCAGGTCGATCATGAGGCGGTGGTCCGGGGTGGCGAGCAGTGCCTCATGCAGCGTGGGCACACCGCCCGCGGTCAGCTCGGTCAGCTCCTGATGGCGGAGCCGGTCGAGCCGCAGCTCGTGCCCCCACAGCCGTTCCAGCGTGGAGTCGTGCAGCAGGACGGGCACGCCGTCGCGGGTGACGCGGACATCGATCTCGACCGCGTCCGCCCCGCGTTCCAGGGCGGAGCGGACCGAGAGCAGCGTGTTCTCGCGGGCACGGTACGGATCGCCGCGATGTGCCACGGCGGTGACGGCGGGGGCGGTGTCGAGAGCGTGAGCCATGGGGCCATTGTGGCGGCGAGCGGGGTTACTGGGCCGGCGTCCGCAGCCAGTTCGCCGTGTACGTGTCGATCTCGGCGGCCAGCTTCCGCTTGCCGGCCGGGTCCAGGAAGGACGCCTCCACCGCGTTCTTCGCGAGGCCGGCCACCCCCAGCTCGTCGAGGCCGAGGATGCGGGCCGCCACGGCGTACTCGCCGTTGAGGTCGGTGCCGAACATCGGCGGGTCGTCGCTGTTGATCGTGACGAGCACACCCGCCTCGACCATCTCCCGGACCGGGTGCCGGTCGATATCGGCGACCGCGCGGGTGGCGATGTTCGAGGTCGGGCAGACCTCCAGGGCGATGCGGTGCTCGGCCAGGTGGGCGAGCAGCGCCGGGTCCTGCACGGAGCTGGTGCCGTGGCCGATGCGCTCGGCGCGCAGGGCGGTGAGCGCGTCCCAGACGGTCTGGGGGCCCGTGGTCTCCCCGGCGTGCGGGACCGAGTGCAGGCCCGCCGCGATCGCCCGGTCGAAGTACGGCTTGAACTGGGGACGGCCGACGCCGACCTCCGGGCCGCCGAGCCCGAACGAGACGAGTCCTTCGGGCCGCAGGTCGAGGGCGAGCCGGGTGGTCTCGGCGGCGGACTCCAGGCCGGCCTCGCCGGGAATGTCGAAGCACCAGCGCAGGACCACTCCGAGCTCGGCCTCGGCGGCCTTGCGGGCGTCCTCGATGGCCTCCATGAAGCCCACCTCCGGGATGCCGCGCCGGGTCGAGCTGAACGGGGTGACGGTCAGCTCCGCGTACCGGATGTTCTGGCGGGCCATGTCCCGGGCCACCTCGAAGGTGAGCAGCCGCACGTCCTCGGGGGTGCGGACGAGGTCAACCACGGAGAGGTAGACGTCGATGAAGTGCGCGAAGTCGGTGAAGGTGAAGAAGTCCGCCAGAGCATCCGGGTCCGTGGGGACCTTGGAGTCGGGGTGGCGGGCGGCCAGTTCCGAGACGATGCGCGGAGAGGCGGAGCCGACGTGGTGGACGTGCAGCTCGGCCTTGGGCAGGCCCGCGATGAAGGGGTGCAGATCGTTCATCGGACTCTCCGGAGGTCTTCGCGGTCGGCGTCTTTCGGCCGGGGGCACCGGCCGCACCGATCATCGTATGCGGGGGTGGCCGGCCAGGAGCCGGGCCGTAGCATGACGGGACCACGATGGGGGAGGCCCATGTCAGACAGCACAGAGCAGCCCGGGGGCGGGCCCGCGCCGCACGATCCCTGGGCGCCGCCGGACAGCAGGGTGGAGCTGGGGAAGCCGGCCGCCGCGGGACCACCGCCCGTGCACGACCAGCCGACCATCGGCGCGATGCCGAGCGTGGGCGGCGGCCCGGCGCCCGGAGCCGGCGGTCCGGGGTACGGACCGGGTGACGCGGCGCCCGGATTCGGGCCTGCAGGCGCCGGATACGGGCCCGCCCAGGGGGGCGCCGGATTCGGTCCGGGCGACGCGTCCGTACCGCCGCCGCCGGTTGGACCCCATGGCCCCGGACAGCCCGTTCCGCCCGCGGGGCAGTACGGCTATCCGGCCGCGCCCACCGCGCAGTACGGCTACCCGGGGTATCCCGGCTACGGCGGCCAGCCCGGCTGGGGCGGTGGCGCGCCGCCCGCGAACGGGCTCGGCACGGCCGCCATGGTGCTCGGCATCCTGGCCGTCTGCCTGTTCTGCGTCTACGGGATCCCGAGCCTGATCCTGGGCGTACTCGCCCTGATCTTCGGCATTCTGGGGCGCAAGCGCGTGGCCCGCGGTGAAGCAGACAACGGCGGTCAGGCGCTGGCCGGTGTCATCCTGGGGTCGATCGGTCTCGCCCTCGGCGCGGCGATCATCGGCTTCTTCATCTGGCTGTTCGCCACGCACGGTGGCGACTTCGACGAGGTCAACGAGTACGAGGACGATCCGTACGCCACGTCGCTCGTGGTCGAGAGCGGCCGCTAGCGGCTCCGGCCCTGTTCGCCGGACGGACCGGAACTCCGGCCGTCCGGCGAACGGCCACGCAGTCGGCGCCGGCCGCTGTCCGGCCGCTGTACGTCAGTGCGCGCGCAGTCGCGCCCGCGCCTCCATGAGCGCGAAGCCGAGCAGATTCAGCCCTGCCCAGCGGGCCGGATCGGTCACCCTCGGGTCGTCCCGGGCGTGGCCGACGCCCCAGATCCGGTCGACGGGGCTCGCCTCGACCAGCACCCGTTCCCCTGTGCTCAGCAGATATCCGCGCAGCGCCGGGTCCTGGCCGAACTTATGGACGCTGCCCTCCACCACCAGGGCGAACCGCTCGCGCACCCAGACGCTCTCGTCGAAGCCGCGGACCAGCCTGCCGACCTTCTTCGCCGCGGCCGGACTGCTCGCCCCGACGGCCTGTATCTCCGCCTCCTCGTCGCCGAAGAGCCGTGCCTTGCCCGCCATCATCCAGTGCTCCGCGGACGCGTACGTCACCTCGCCGACGGTGAACGGCGACGGCCACCACTGACTGAGACAGCTGGATCCGAGCCTGCCGTCGGGGCTCGGACGGTGCCCCCAGAACGGCAGGTACTTCACTTTCTCGCCACGCGCGAGCTTCGCCACAAGATCTTCGGTGCGCCCCATGGCAGGTGAGTCTGGCATCCGCCACTGACACTCCGTACGCGGATCTTCGTGCCGACGCGACACATGGTCGACAGATTCCGTTGCGTAACCAAAAGGCAACAACGGAATCCCTTGTTGGCGTGTACTCCCTCTGTCAGGATCGGCACTCAACTCGACCAGAAGCTACGCCGCCCCTGCTCAGCGGGGGAGCGGCGGAGGAGAGCGTCATGGGCAACGGCTTCCACGTGCAGGACCGCTTCGCGGGCGGCGCACAGTACATTGGCGGAAAACTGCGGTCCGGTACCTCGGGTCGCCACCACGAGGTGGTGAACCCGGCGACGGGCGAGACGGTGTACCGCTACGAACTGGCCGGCACCGAGGACGTGGACGCGGCCGTCGCCGCGGCGGCGGCCGCCTTCCCCGGCTGGTCCGGCGCCACCCCCGGCGAGCGGTCGGAGGCGATGCACCGCTTCGCCGCCGTGCTGGCCGCGCGGGCCGACGACTTCGCGTACGCCGAGTCGCTCCAGTGCGGCAAGCCGATCAAGCTCTCCACCGAGTTCGACGTGCCGGGCACCGTCGACAACACCGCCTTCTTCGCGGGCGCCGCCCGCCATCTGGAGGGCAAGGCGGCGGCCGAGTACGACGGTGACCACACCTCGTACGTACGCCGTGAGGCCATCGGGGTCGTCGGCTCGATCGCTCCCTGGAACTACCCGCTCCAGATGGCCGCGTGGAAGGTGCTCCCGGCCGTCGCCGCGGGCAACACCATCGTGCTGAAGCCCGCCGAGATCACCCCGCTGACCTCGCTGATGTTCGCCCAGGCGGCCACCGAGGCCGGTATTCCGGACGGTGTGATCAACATCGTCACCGGGGCGGGCAAGGACGCGGGTGAGCATCTCGTCGGCCACCCCGACGTCGTGATGACCTCCTTCACCGGCTCCACCGCCGTCGGCAAGCGGGTCGCGGAGATCGCCACGTCCACCGTCAAGCGCCTCCACCTCGAGCTCGGCGGCAAGGCCCCCTTCGTGGTCTTCGACGACGCCGACCTCGAGGCGGCCGTCAACGGGGCGGTGGCCGGCTCCCTCATCAACACCGGGCAGGACTGCACCGCCGCCACCCGCGCCTATGTGCAGCGTCCGCTCTACGACGCCTTCGTCCGGGACGTCGCCGCGCTCATGGAGACCGTCCGGCTGGGTGACCCCTTCGACCCCTCGACGGACCTCGGCCCGCTGATCAGCCACGCACAGCGTGACCGGGTCGCCGCCTTCGTGGAGCGCGCCCGCGCCTACGCCACCGTCGTCACCGGCGGCGAGGCCCCCGGCGGGGACCTCCGGGACGGCGCCTACTACCGGCCGACCCTGGTCGCGGGCGCCGCCCAGGACAGCGAGATCGTCCAGTCCGAGATCTTCGGGCCGGTCCTCGTGGTCCTCCCGTTCGACACCGACGACGAGGGCATCGCCCTCGCCAACGACACCCCGTACGGACTCGCGGCCTCCGCCTGGACCCGTGACCTCTACCGGGCGAACCGGGCCACCCGCGAGATCAAGGCGGGCTGTGTCTGGATCAACGACCACATCCCGATCCTCAGCGAGATGCCGCACGGCGGGTACAAGGCCAGCGGCTTCGGCAAGGACATGTCTGCGTACTCCTTCGAGGAGTACACGCAGGTCAAGCACGTCATGTACGACAACACCGCGGTCGCCCGCAAGGACTGGCACCGCACGATCTTCGGGGACCGATAGCAGCCGTCGCCCGACCAGCGGCCACACACACCCGAAAGGGCAACGCGCATGGAGCAGTACGAGCCCGAGCACCTCTCTCCCGCCCAGCTGGCGGCCATGAGGCGAAGTCTGACCACGGGCAGGGGCGCCCTCACCCGCCGTTCGATGCTGCGCGCCTCGGGCATGGGTGCCCTCGCGCTCGGCGGCCTGGGCACACTGAGCGCCTGCGGCATCCCGCCCGCCAAGCGCGAGGGCGACGCGGCAGCCGCCTCCGACGACCACTCGGCGAAGGAGAAGCAGATCAGCTTCTCCAACTGGACCGAGTACATGGACGTCAGCGAGGACGAGAAGGGCCGCCCGACCCTGGAGGCGTTCACGAAACGCACCGGGATCAAGGTCAAGTACACCGAGGACATCAACGACAACGTCGAGTTCTTCGGGAAGATCAAGCCACAGCTCGCGGCCGGCCAGAACACCGGACGCGACCTCGTATGCGTCACCGACTGGCTCGCCGCCCGCATGATCCGGCTCGGCTGGGCCCAGAAGCTCGACCCGGCGAACCTGCCGCACGCCTTCGCCAACCTCGCGTCCCAGTTCCGCACCCCCGACTGGGACCCGGGCCGCGCCTACTCGTACCCCTGGACCGGCATCCCCGCCGTCATCGCCTACAACTCCAAGGCGACCGGGGGCCGCAAGGTCGACTCCGTCACGCAGCTGCTCGACGACCCCAAGCTCAAGGGGCGGGTGTCCTTCCTCTCCGAGATGCGCGACTCCGTCGGCATGACGCTGCTCGACATGGGCAAGGACCCCGGCACGTTCACGGACGCCGACTTCGACGCCGCGATCGGCCGCCTCCAGAAGGGCGTCGACAAGAAGCAGATCCGGCGCTTCACCGGCAACGACTACACCGCGGACCTGAGCAAGGGCGACCTCGCCGCCTGTATCGGCTGGGCCGGAGACATCATCCAGCTCCAGGCCGACAACCCGGACATCAAGTTCTCGATCCCGGCCGCCGGTTACATCACCTCCAGCGACAACCTGCTGGTCCCCGCGAAGGCGCGGCACAAGACCAACGCCGAGAAGCTCATCGACTACTACTACGAGCCTTCCGTGGCCGCCCAGCTCGCCGCGTACATCAACTACGTCTGCCCGGTCGACGGCGTCCGCGACGAACTCGCCAAGATCGACGAGTCGATGGCCGCCAACACGCTGATCCTCCCGGACAAGGAGATGGCGTCGAAGTCACGCGCCTTCCGCTCGCTCAGTTCCAAAGAAGAGACGGCGTACGAAGAGAAGTTCGCCAAGCTCATCGGCGCCTAGGGCCTGCCCCGACGCCGGCCTTCCCTTCCCCCACCCTCCCTTCCACCACTGGGACTGCGACCCATGACACAGCAGCAGACAGCAGGCGGCGACGTCCGTCTCACCGGGATCAGCAAGACGTACGGCTCCTTCACCGCCGTACAGCCGCTCGATCTGACCGTCCCGCAGGGTTCGTTCTTCGCGCTGCTCGGCGCGTCCGGCTGCGGAAAGACCACCACGCTCCGGATGATCGCCGGACTGGAGGAAGCCACCACCGGCACGGTCTCGCTCGGCGGCAAGGACATCACCGCCCTGCCCCCGTACAAACGGCCCGTCAACACCGTCTTCCAGAGCTACGCGCTCTTCCCTCACCTGGACATCACCGAGAACATCGCGTTCGGTCTGCGCCGGCGCGGCATCAAGTCGGTCAAGAAGCAGGTCGACGCCATGCTGGAGCTCGTCCAGCTCGGTGACTTCGCCCGGCGCAAGCCCCACCAGCTCTCCGGTGGCCAGCAGCAGCGCGTCGCCGTCGCCCGCGCGCTCATCAACCACCCGCAGGTGCTGCTCCTCGACGAGCCGCTCGGCGCCCTCGACCTCAAGCTGCGCCGCCAGATGCAGCTTGAGCTCAAGCGGATCCAGACCGAGGTCGGCATCACCTTCGTCCACGTCACGCACGACCAGGAGGAGGCCATGACCATGGCCGACACGGTCGCCGTGATGAACGGCGGACGGGTCGAACAGCTCGGCGCCCCGGCGGATCTGTACGAGAACCCGAAGACGACGTTCGTCGCCAACTTCCTGGGAACCTCCAACCTCATCGAGGGCGAGGTCGTCGGGACCGGCACGGACCTCGTCGTCTCGGCCGGCGGCGGAAGGCTCAGGCTGCCCGCCGACCGGTGCTCCGCACCCGCCGCGGCCGGCGGCAAGCTCCTCCTCGGCATACGACCCGAGAAGATCTCCCTGGCGCACGCCGACGCCGCCGAGCGGATAGCCGACGGACGCAACCGGGTCACCGGCCGGATCGTCGACTCCAGTTTCATCGGGGTCTCCACGCAGTACGTAGTGGAGAGCCCGGCCGGCAAGGCACTCCATGTGTACGAGCAGAACGTTGAGCACCGCGCGGGCCTCGTGCCCGGCGCCGAAGTGGTCCTGCACTGGAATCCGGCGCACACCTTCGGCCTGGACGCCTCCCAGGACATCGACGCCGGTGTGGAGACGGTGGAGGACGCGGCGTGACCGTCACCGAGGCGCCCCCCGCGCCACCCACCGCACTCAAGGTGCGCAAGCCCTCCGCCCGCAAACGGCTCGTGCCCTACTGGCTGCTGCTCCCCGGCATCCTGTGGCTGATCGTCTTCTTCGCGGTGCCGCTGGTCTACCAGGCGTCGACCTCCGTACAGACGGGATCCCTGGAGAAGGGGTTCGAGGTCACCTGGCACTTCCAGACGTACTGGGACGCGCTGAAGGACTACTACCCGCAGTTCATCCGGTCCCTGCTGTACGCGGGTTCCGCCACGATCCTGTGTCTGGTGCTCGGCTACCCGCTCGCGTATCTCATCGCGTTCAAGGCCGGCCGCTGGCGCAACCTGGTGCTGGTCCTGGTCATCGCCCCGTTCTTCACCAGCTTCCTCATCCGTACGCTCGCCTGGAAGACGATCCTCGCGGACGGCGGCGCGGTCGTGGACCTGCTGAACACGCTGCACGTCCTGGACGTCACCAGCTGGCTCGGCTGGACCGAGTCCAACCGGGTGCTCGCCACGCCGATGGCGGTCGTCTGCGGTCTGACGTACAACTTCCTGCCGTTCATGATCCTGCCGCTCTACACCTCGCTGGAGCGGATCGACGGCAGGCTGCACGAGGCGGCGGGCGATCTGTACGCCACCCCCGCCACGACCTTCCGCAAGGTGACGCTCCCGCTCTCGATGCCGGGAGTCGTCTCCGGCACGCTGCTCACCTTCATCCCCGCCAGCGGTGACTACGTCAACGCGGAACTGCTCGGCTCCACCGACACCAAGATGGTCGGCAGCGTCATCCAGTCTCAGTTCCTGCGGGTCCTGGACTATCCGACCGCGGCCGCGCTCTCCTTCATCCTCATGGCGGTCGTTCTGTTCATGGTCACCTTCTACATCCGCCGCTCCGGGACGGAGGACCTGGTCTGATGCCCGCACTGCGCTGGATTCGCCGCAACATGATCGTCATCGCGGGTCTGCTGACCCTCGCGTACATGATCGTGCCGAACATCGTCGTGATGGTGTTCTCGTTCAACAAGCCCAACGGGCGCTTCAACTACGCCTGGCAGCGGTTCTCGCTGGACGCCTGGCAGGACCCCTGTGGCGTCGCCGACCTGTGCTCGTCGCTCTCGCTGTCCTTCCGGATCGCGATCTGGGCGACGATCGGCGCGACCGTACTCGGCACGATGATCGCCTTCGCGCTCGTCCGCTACCGCTTCCGGGCGCGCGGTGCGATCAACTCGCTGATCTTCCTGCCGATGGCGATGCCCGAGGTCGTCATGGCCGCCTCGCTGCTCACGCTCTTCCTCAACATGGGCGCCGAGCTGGGCTACTGGACCGTCCTGATCGCCCACATCATGTTCTGCCTCAGCTTCGTGGTGACCGCGGTCAAGGCACGGGTGATGTCGATGGACCCGAGGCTGGAGGAGGCCGCCCGTGATCTCTACGCGGGGCCCGTACAGACCTTCCTCCGGGTGACCCTGCCGATCGCGGCCCCGGGGATCGCGGCGGGAGCGCTGCTCGCCTTCGCGCTCTCCTTCGACGACTTCATCATCACCAACTTCAACGCGGGCTCGACCGTGACCTTCCCCATGTTCGTCTGGGGCTCGGCACAGCGCGGCACGCCCGTACAGATCAACGTCATCGGCACGGCGATGTTCGTCATCGCGGTGACGGTGGTCCTCGTCGGCCAGCTCGTCGCGAACCGGCGGAAGAACAACGCGCAACCCTAGAAAGCTCTGAAGGAGTTGGAAACCATGGCCCCAGCCGCCATGCGTACTGCCGCACAATCGCTCGCCGGCGCCAAGCCGCTCGCGTACTGGCTCGACGACCCCGCGAAGCCGGAGGCGCTCCCCGCCCTCATCGGGGAGGAGCGCTGCGACCTCCTCGTCGTCGGCGGAGGGTACAGCGGTCTGTGGACCGCGCTGATCGCCAAGGAACGGGACCCCGGGCGCGACGTCGTCCTGATCGAGGGGCATGAGGCGGGCTGGGCCGCCTCGGGCCGCAACGGCGGCTTCTGCGCCGCTTCCCTCACCCACGGCCTGCCCAATGGTGTGGAGCGCTGGCCGGACGAGATCAGGAAGCTGGAGGAGCTGGGGATACGGAACCTCGACGCCATCGAGGCCGCCGTCGCCCGCTACTCCATCGACTGCGAGTTCGAGCGCACCGGCGAGATCGACGTCGCCACCGAACCGCACCAGCTCGAAGAGCTGCGCGCCTGGCACCGGGAGGCCACGGAACTGGGCTTCACCGGGCTGGAGTTCCTCGACCAGGACGCGGTGCGGGCGGAAGTCGACTCACCGACCTTCCTGGGCGGGCTGCTGGACCGGAGCGGTGTCGCCATGCTGCACCCCGCCAAACTGGCCTGGGGCCTCAAGCGGGCGTGCGTCGAACTCGGCGTGCGGGTGTACGAGCACACCCGGGGCCTCGATCTGGTCAAGTCCGGCCCCGGGATGGCGGTCCGCACCCCGTACGGGCGGGTCCTGGCCCGCAGGGTCGCGCTCGGGACGAACATCTTCCCGTCGCTGGTCAAGCGCGTACGCCCGTACACCGTCCCGGTCTACGACTACGCGCTGATGACCGAGCCGCTCAGCGAGGAGCAGCTGGCCTCGATCGGCTGGAAGAACCGACAGGGGCTCGGCGACAGCGCCAACCAGTTCCACTACTTCCGGCTCTCCGCGGACAACCGGATTCTGTGGGGTGGATACGACGCCATCTATCCGTACGGGGGCCGGCTGAGCGCCGATCTGGACCAGCGGCCGGAGACCTTCCTCAAGCTCGCCGGCCAGTTCTTCGAGTGCTTCCCGCAGCTTGCCGGGGTGCGCTTCACCCACGCGTGGGGAGGAGCGATCGACACCTGCTCGCGCTTCTCCGCCTTCTTCGGTACGGCTCATCAGGGGCGGGTCGCCTATGCGGCCGGATTCACCGGGCTCGGCGTCGGCGCGACCCGTTTCGGCGCCGATGTGATGCTCGATCTGCTCTCCGGCGAGCCGACGGAGCGGACCTCCCTGGAGATGGTCCGCTCCAAGCCCGTTCCCTTCCCGCCGGAGCCGTTCGCCTGGGCGGGCATCGAGCTGACCAAGCGGTCGCTGGCCAGGGCCGACAGCAACGGCGGCCACCGCAACCTGTGGCTGAAGGCGATGGACCGGGCGGGCTTCGGATTCGACAGCTGAGCCGGGCCCGGCCCATGTGATCCGGCTCACATGCGGCAAGTCCCCGAACCCGTGTAATGAACCGGGCGCGGCGCTCTCTCCTCCGTGAGCACCGGCAGGGACCTGCCGGTGCTCACTGGAACGGAAGGCCCGCCATGACCGGCCCGGGGGCAGAGCCCGCAGTGGAGTGGCTCGCATCAGTGGCACCGGATCCGCCGCCTGCCGGTGGGAATGGGAGCGCGACCCGCAGGGGATCGCACTCCTGCCCGCCGGCAGGCGGCGGGACGTGCTGGTTCTCCCCGGAGAGCTCGGCTTTCCGACCCTCGGCGTCCTCACCCGCCTCATCGGCAGGCCGGGGCCCGTGCTCGCCGACTTCAGTGACGCGCGGATGGGCTTCTTCGTGCCGCCGGGCACCGTCAACCGCCGGCTCGGCACCGGTGTACCGGGAGCGGGTCAGGGCGCCTGGATCGTCGTCCCGTACCCCGGCCGGGCGTCCGGCGGGGTGCGCTGGCCGATCCCGCCGGACGGCTCCGGGACGCTCACCGACCCCGTCCTGCTGGAACTCGCGATGCACGAGGCCGCGGGGGCCGCGGCGCGGGGTGGTGGCCTGGATTGACGGGCGGGGACGCGGGCGGCGGCGGCGACTGCCAGAGGTCTTGACAAATTGATTGGTCTGGACCATGTTGTGGCACGCCACCCCCCAATTCCCCCCTGTCCGGAGGCTGTTGTGGAACGCACGGGACCCCCCACCCGATGGTCGGGACTTCTGGCCGCCCTCGCGGCGACGCTGCTCGCCGCGGCGGGACTGGTCGCGACCGCGCCGGCCGCGGGCGCCGCCGACGCCGAACTGGCACACACGGCACCTGGCCCGCACTGCGCGGACTGATGACCTGGTCGATCAACTGGGACCGCTTCGGCCAGTGGGAGTTCTCGAAGAACTTCGACGCCTACTTCGGCAACTGAGCACCCACAGCGCCACCAGCAGCACCCCGCTCAGACACCAGCTGGCGACCACGTCGAGCGGCCAGTGGTAACCGCGCAGCACGAGACCGGCGCTCGTCGCCGCCGTCAGCAGGACGGCGGCGGCGGGCGTCGTCCATGAGCGCTTCAGATACGGGACCAGGAGCATCGCCGCGGCCCCGTACGCCACCGCGGAGGTGGCCGTATGACCCGACGGGTAGTAGCCGGTCGCCTCGGTCAGCGGGCCCTGGCGGTCGGTCCACAGCTTCAGCGGAATCACCAGCGCGGGCACGGCGGCCATGGCGAGGGCGGCGTACAGGGCTTCGCGGCGGTCGCCACGGACCAGCGCGAAGATGATCGCGCAGACCAGCACGGGGAGGGCGACCTGCATGTTGCCGAGGTCGGTGAAGACCTCCGTGAGCGCTACGGGGCCGCGGCCGGCCAGCGCCTCACTGACGCGTTCGTCCGGACCGAGCAGGGGACCGCCGGCCACGACCTGCCAGGTGATGAGGGCGAAGACCACCAGCAGCGGGGCCACGACCGTCGTGATACCCGCCGGAGAAAAGAGAGGAGCCGGTGGCCCAGGAACAGGGGGGATTGTTCCTGGGCCACCGGCGGGATCGGTTCGCCGCGCGCCCCGGGGGGTGTGGGGCGGGCGGCCATCCGATCGGTGAGGAGTTCCGGAGCCGGAGGCCCCAGTGGTGTGCGCGTGGGCACAACCCGGACGGCACTGGGGAAGCGCCGAACCGGAGTCGCCCGCAGTCTCCTGCGAGCGGCGTGTTTCTCTCATCTGCAGAAACCGTACGTCAGCCGAAGGGGGACCGACAGTCGGAATCGGATCCCGCCATCGGCCCCCCACACGTTCTTCACAGGCCCACACGCGGGCCCTGCTTTCGCCGCGTGTTCCCCTTCCGGCGTTCGGCGGGGATTCGCACGGATCAAACCGTGGCGAAAGCCTGCTCGATGATGTCGAGGCCCTCGTTCAGCAGGTTCTCGCCGATGACGAGCGGGGGCAGGAAGCGCAGGACGTTGCCGTACGTGCCACAGGTGAGGACCAGCAGACCCTCGGCGTGGCAGGCCTTGGCGAGGCCCGCGGCGGCTTCCGGGTTCGGGTCCTTCGTGCCGGACCGGACCAGCTCGATCGCGATCATCGCGCCGCGGCCGCGGATGTCACCGATGATGTCGCCGTTGGGGAGCTTGGACCGCATCTCGGCGAGGCGGCCCTTCATGACCTCCTCGATGCGCTTGGCCTTGGCGTTCAGGTCCAGCTCGCGCATCGTCTCGATGGAGCCCAGCGCACCCGCGCAGGCCACCGGGTTTCCGCCGTACGTGCCGCCGAGGCCGCCCGCGTGCGCGGCGTCCATGATCTCGGCGCGGCCCGTCACGGCGGAGAGCGGCAGACCGCCCGCGATGCCCTTGGCGGTGGTGATCAGGTCGGGGACGATGCCCTCGTCCTCACAGGCGAACCACTGGCCGGTGCGGCAGAAGCCGGACTGGATCTCGTCCGCGACGAAGACGATGCCGTTGTCCTTGGCGAACTGGGCGATCGCCGGGAGGAAGCCCTTGGCCGGCTCGATGAAGCCGCCCTCGCCGAGGACCGGCTCGATGATGATGGCGGCGACGTTCTCCGCGCCGATCTGCTTGGTGATCTCGTCGATGGCCTGCGCGGACGCCTCGGCACCGGCGTTCTCGGCACCGGTCGGCCAGCGGTAGCCGTACGCCACCGGCACGCGGTAGACCTCGGGCGCGAACGGGCCGAAGCCCTGCTTGTACGGCATGTTCTTCGCCGTCAGCGCCATCGTGAGGTTGGTCCGGCCGTGGTAGCCGTGGTCGAAGACGACGACCGCGGTGCGCTTGGTGTAGGCGCGGGCGATCTTCACGGCGTTCTCGACGGCCTCGGCGCCCGAGTTGAACAGCGCCGACTTCTTCGCGTGGTCGCCCGGGGTCAGCTCGGCCAGCTGCTCACAGACCTCGACGTACCCCTCGTACGGCGTGACCATGAAACAGGTGTGGGTGAAGTCGGCGAGCTGGGCGGTCGCGCGGCGTACGACGGCCTCGGCGGAGGCGCCCACCGACGTCACGGCGATACCGGAGCCGAAGTCGATCAGACGGTTGCCGTCCACGTCCTCGATGATCCCGCCACCGGCGCGGGCCGTGAACACCGGCAGAGTGGAGCCCACCCCCGCGGCGACAGCCGCGACACGGCGGGCCTGGAGCTCGACCGACTTCGGGCCGGGAATGGCGGTGACGAGGCTGCGCTCCTGCGGGACTGCGCTCATGAGGGGCTCCTGGGGGGTGTTTCGTACGCTTCTCTTTTTGCAGGCTAGGGGCGGCGAGCGCCGAGGGTCATGCGCCGATCGGGAGTGATGGGGGCGTGTCCTTGTCCCTTCCGGACAGATGGGCGACAGGACGGCGGGGTTTTCGGCAGGGGACCGGCTCGGGCGCCTGGCTGAACTCCTTGTGCGGGCGCACTAGATTGACCGGGGCAGCGGACGGACCAGGCCGGTCAGGGGGCAGCGGTTCATGGACACCGAAGGCACGTACGGCGCACGGGACACACGGGCGAATCAGGTGCCCCGTCCCGCCACGCCCCCACCCACGGCGCCCCCACCCACGGCGCCCCCGCACGCGGGACCCCCGTCGGCCGCGCCGCCCCGGCCACCGGCAGGCCCCCCGCCCGGGCCGCCCCGCCCGGACCGTGCACCGGTCGTGGGCCCGCGGCTGGACGAGTGGCTGCGCACCCCGCGCCTCCCGCAGGAGCCCGGTGTCTGGAGGTACGGCCACACGCCCCGGCCGCCCGAGAAGCCCGAGGGGGTCTCCGACCGTTCCCTGGTGGTCGGCACGGTGATCGCCGTGCTGTGCGGAGTGCTCGTCTGGTCCCTGTGGCGCAACGGGTACATCCCGTACCGGCTGGTCCCGCTGAAGATCTTCACCCCGCGCGAGTGGTGGTACGTCGGCTCTGCCGGCGGCCCGCGGACCGTGGAGGGCGTCGACGCCCTGACGGTCTACGAGGCCGTCCTGTTCGGGCTGCTCGTGTACGGCTGCGGGCGCCTGGGCAACTGGGCGGAACTCTTCCGGCGGCACGTCACCGGGCGCGGACAGCCCTTCCTGGGAGGGGCCACCCTTGCGATGGCCGGCCTGGCGCAGCTCCTCGTCTGGCAGGACGCCGTGCCGCTCGTCAGGCCCGTCCTGGTTCTGGTCGCCTCCGTCGCGGGCGGTGAGGTCTTCCAGAGCCAGAGCGTCGTGAACGTGGTCTACGCGCTGATCACCGCCGCGGTGCTGTACCCGTTCGCCCGCCTGGGCCGCTGGCGGGAACTCCTCGCCACCCTTCGCGAGGGCCGGTCCGGCCAGGACGGCGCTCCCGCGGCCGAACCGGCGGCGGACACGGCGGCGGACACGGCCGCCGACCGGTGGCCCGAGCTGCGCGCGGCCGCGCAGACGGACGCCGCGGAGACGCTCACGGCAGAGGTGCGCGCCGGCCGTATGAACGACGTGGACTGCGCACGGCTGCGCCACGCCTGGACCGTCGCCCGCGCGCACCCCGAGCTCCTCGCCGGATTCACCGACGCCGTCCTGCGTGCCGGGGGCGCCGCAGCCCTGCACCCCTCCGGCTACCGTGACCTGCCGCTCCGTACCGCCCGGCACGATGTCCTGACCGGGCAGGTGCGCATCGGCGGGTGCGCCGACGACGCCCACAATCCGTACGGGCGCCGGGGCTCGGGCGTCGCCCTGGAACCCATGACGCTGGGCACCTCCCTGCTGGCGGTGGGACCGCCGGGCTCGGGCAAGTCGGCCTCACTCGTACGGCCCGTCGTCGAGTCCCTCGCACTCCGGGCGCTCGCCGGGCAGGCAGCCGTACTCGCGGTGGGCGCAGGCGGAGCCGCGTTCGGCCCCGACGAGGCGTACGACGTCGTCGTACGGATCGGCGACCCCCGGTCCCTCCACGACTTCGACCTGTTCGGGGGGACGACCGATCCCGACGAGGCCGCCGGGGTACTTGCCGAAGGGCTCATCGGCGACGTGCCAACGGCGGACAGCCGGCGCGCTGCCACGGTGCTGGCCCAGCTGCTCGGCCCCTTCCACACCGTCCACGGCCGTTTCCCCCGCGTCCCCGAACTCCGGGAACTGCTCGACGGTGCCCCGGACGCACTCGCCGGGCTGCGAGGGGCGCTGGAGGCGGGCGGCCACGGGGCCATGCTGCGTGAGCTGGAGGTCAGGACCCGGCAGGCGGGCGGCGCCGGGGACCCAGGGGCTGTGCTCGCCGACCGGATCGCGCTGCTCGACCGGCCCGCGTTCGCCGGATTCTTCACCACCGGGGAAGACGCCCGGCCCTTCTCGCTGCGGTCCCTGGGACAGCTCCCGCTGCGGGTCCGTATCGATCTGCCGGAGCGCACCCACGCGGAGGCCTCGCGGCTCCTCGCCCGGCTGATTCTCGCCCAGTTCACGGCCGTGGCCGCGGCGCGCGGCGACCGTTCCCTCTTCGTCTGCCTGGTCCTGGACGACGCGACGCACACCGTGACACCCGAGACCGTTCGCGGCGTCCGGCGGCTGCGCTCCGTCAACGCCGGCGCCGTCCTCGTACTGCGTACCGTCGACGACGTTCCCGAGGGGCTGCACACCGCGCTGCTGGGCGCCGTCGGCTGCCGCATGGCGTTCTCCGGCGTGACCACCTGGGACGGCAAGCGGTTCGCGGAGGTCTGGGGCAAGGAATGGGTGTCGACGCGGGAGGTCGCCCAGCACACGGTCTTCGCCGACCAGCCCTTCACCCGGGCCCTGCACGCCCTGCGCAAGCTGGTGACCGGCAAGGCGGTGACGACGGACGCCGTGACCGTCCGCCAGGTCGAGCGGGAACGCTGGTCGGCCTCCGAACTGGCGTACTCCGTTCCCGCCGGGCACGCCGTCCTCTCGCTGACGACCGTGGACGGTGAGCACGTGCCACCGCTCCTGGTCGACCTCAGCGGCTGAGCCGCCCTACCGGCTGGTAGGGCGGTGAGCGGCTCCATGGACTCTGCCGCCCTGGCAGAATCGAAGGAGCCGTTCGTACGGGACGGCGAAATCTATCCAGAGGTTTTGCCGTCCCATGCCCCCCACACTCGCCTCGCTCGTCCAGCACTCGGCGCTCAAGCTCACGGTCCGCGCGGGGGCCGACCGCCTGGACACCCCCGTGCGCTGGGCGCACGCCAGTGAGCTCACCGACCCGGTGCCCTACATGGAGGGCGGGGAGCTCCTACTCGTCACCGCCACCAACCTCGACGCCGAGGACGGTGCGGCGATGCTCCGGTACGTCCGGCGGCTGGCCGCCGCCGGAGTCGCGGGGCTCGGGTTCGCCGTCGGCGTGAACTACGACGAGGTCCCGCAGGCCCTCGTCGACGCCGCGGACGAGGCCGGGCTCCCGCTCCTGGAAGTTCCGCGCCGCACCCCGTTCCTCGCCATCAGCAAGGCCGTGTCCGCGGCCATCGCCGCCGACCAGTACCGCGCCGTCACGGCCGGCTTCGAGGCCCAGCGCGAGCTGACCAAGGCCGCCGTCGCCGGCGACGGGCCCGGTGAGCTCCTCGCCCGCCTCGCCGCCCACGTCGACGGCTGGGCCGCCCTGTACGACACCTCCGGCGCCGTCGTGGCCGCCGCGCCCGACTGGGCCGCCAGACGGGCCGCCCGCCTCACCCCCGATGTGGAGCGCCTCCGGGACCGCCCCGCCCCCGCCAGCGTCGTCGTCGGCGACACCGACGACCGG
Organism: Streptomyces finlayi; assembly: GCF_014216315.1. Lineage (NCBI taxonomy): Bacteria > Bacillati > Actinomycetota > Actinomycetes > Kitasatosporales > Streptomycetaceae > Streptomyces > Streptomyces finlayi. Next base: position 1,891,779 of record NZ_CP045702.1, on the reverse strand, counting down.
GTCGAGCTCCAGTCCCTGGGCACCGGCCGCCGGGTCCGCGGGGCCCTGGCCGTCGGTACGGGCGCGGCCCTCGGAACCGCCGAGCGGTACGCCGTGCACTCCGCGGTCGCCCTCCTCACGCTCACCACCGCTCGCTCCCGCTCGCTCCAGGGCGCCGAGCAGCGACTCGGCGCCGCCGTCCTGCGCATGCTGCTCGCCGGACAGTCGGACCACGCCCGGGCCGTCGCCGGAGACCTGTACGGCGAACTGCTCGACGCCCCCTTCCGGCTGCTGATCGCGGAAGCGGCACCGGGGTCCACCCCCGAACTCCTCGCCGAGACCATGGAGGCCGCCGCGGCCCGCGCCGGAGAGGCGCTGCTGATGGTGCCCGAAGGCGAACGGATCGTCGTGCTCGCCGCCGACGGGGGAGCGGCGGTCACCGCCTGTGGCGGATACGCCGAGACCCAGGACGACCGCCCGGCCCGCGAACCTGGCACCGAGGACGGCGAGGTCGTCGTCGGCCTCTCCGCGCCCTCCGGACCGATCGCCGTCTCCGCCGCGTACAAACAGGCCGAGCAGGCGCTCTCGGTGGCCCGCCGGCGCGGCAGGGCCCTCGTCGAGCACCAGGAACTGGCCGCGGGCTCCGTGCTCCCGCTGCTCGCCGACGACGCCGTACGGGCCTTCGCCGACGGGATGCTCCGTGCCCTGTACGAGCACGACGCCAAGGGGCGCGGTGATCTCGTCGCCTCTCTGCGTGCCTGGCTCTCCCGGCACGGCCAGTGGGACGCGGCCGCCGCCGACCTGGGCGTGCACCGCCACACCCTGCGCTACCGGATGCGCCGCGTGGAGGAGATCCTCGGCCGGTCGCTGGACGATCCGGACGTCCGGATGGAGCTCTGGCTGGCGCTGAAGGTCACGACGGCCGCAGCGTCCGGCACCCCCGGCACCCCCGGCACCCCCGGCACCCCCGGGGCTTGATCCCCGACAAAGCGGAGCATCGGCCGGCCCCTGTGCTCCACGCCGGACAAACGTCATCCAGGCCCGGCCGCCCTACGGTGGGGGAGCAGCACACCCACGAGCTCCACGACCTCCGAAGGGCCGGACCCGCCATGACTTCCACCCACGCCTTCTGGCTGGCCGGCCGCCAGGCCACCGGCGAGGACAGCTTCGACGTCACCAACCCCTGGGACGGCCGTCTCGTCGGCACGGTCAGCGTGCCGACCGCCGCGCAGACCGAAGAAGCCGTCGCCGCCGCGCACGCCGTCCGCGAGGAGTTCGCCGCGACCCCGGCACACGTCCGGGCCGCCGCGCTCGACCACGTCGTGCGCCGCCTCGTGGAGCGCACCGAGGAGATCGCCCAGCTGATCTCCGCCGAGAACGGCAAGCCCATCAAGTGGGCCCGCGGTGAGGTCGGCCGCGCCGTCTCCGTCTTCCGCTTCGCCTCCGAGGAGGCCCGCCGCTTCAACGGCGGCGACGCCCAGCGCCTGGACACCGACGCCGGCGGCACCGGCCGCCTCGGGCTCACCCGGCGCTTCCCGAAGGGCACCGTCCTCGGTATCTCGCCCTTCAACTTCCCGCTCAACCTGAGCGCGCACAAGGTCGCCCCGGCCATCGCCGTCGGCGCCCCGATCATCCTCAAGCCCGCCCCGGCGACCCCGATCTCCTCGCTGATCCTGGGCGAGCTGCTGGCCGAGACCGACCTCCCGGCCGGTTCCTGGTCCGTGCTGACGGTCCCCAACGACCGCATGCCGGCCCTCGTCCAGGACGAGCGGCTGCCCGTGATCTCCTTCACCGGTTCCGGCCCGGTCGGCTACTCGATCATGGACTCGGTGCCGCGCAAGCACTGCACCCTGGAGCTCGGCGGCAACGGAGCGGCGGTCGTCCTCGGCGACTGGGCATCCGAGGAGGACCTGGACTGGGCCGCGACCCGCATCGCGACCTTCTCCAACTACCAGGGCGGCCAGTCCTGCATCTCGGTGCAGCGCGTCATCGCGGACGCCTCGGTCTACGACCGTCTCGTCCCGAAGATCGTCTCGGCCGTCGAGGCCCTGGTCACCGGTGACCCGTCCGACGCCACCACCGACGTCGGCCCGCTGGTCAGTGAGGACGCCGCCAAGCGCGTCGAGTCCTGGGTCGACGAGGCCGTCGAGGCCGGCGCCGCACTCCTGACCGGCGGCAAGCGCGACGGTGCGACGTACGCCCCGACCGTGCTCACCGAGCTCCCGGACAACGTCACGCTCTGCGGCGAAGAGGTCTTCGGCCCGGTCCTGTCCGTGCAGAAGGTGAACGGCGAGGCGGAGGCGTTCGCCGCCGTCAACTCCTCCAAGTACGGCCTCCAGGCTGGTGTCTTCACCCACGATCTGCAGACCGCCTTCCGCGCCCACCGCGCCCTGGAGGTGGGCGGCGTGATCATCGGCGACGTCCCCTCCTACCGCGCGGACCAGATGCCGTACGGCGGTGCCAAGCAGTCCGGCGTCGGCCGCGAGGGCGTGCGCTACGCGATGGACGACTACACCTACGAGCGCGTCCTCGTCCTCACCGGCCTCGCCCTGTAGGACCCCCCGAACGGCCGCCTGCCTTCCGCCCGGACAGCGATCGCAGCAGGCGGCACGGCGAACGGCCGCAGCCCGCTGTGCGGGGGCTGCAGGGGGTCATCGTCTGCGATCACCTGGCGACTCGCTTCGTCCTGGACGGCACTCGGCCGCACATCATCCGACCCCGCAGGGCGAAGGCGCTGCGGTTCGAGGTCCGTGGTCGGGTTGTCTACGCGGCGTACGTCCGGCACCCGGGCACGCGGGCGAACGATCTCCTCGCCAGGGCGCTACGGATGGGGTGCTGACGTCAGGCGGCGGGGGCGCCGCCGAGCTCGTTGCGGGCTTTGCGCGCGAACTCTCTGCGTGCCCGCTCCAACTCGGCGGACCACTTCCGTAGTTGCTCTGGAGGCGAGGACGTCCGCCAAAGCTCATATCCAGCAGAACGGCCTTGTCCCTCGTGCTGAGTTCAGGAGCTGTGCTGCCAGGACCCGACGAAGGTGCCCCGCTCATTACGGGCGGGCGTTTTCGTGTTTGCGTGGTCAAGGCCCCCAGGGCCGGTCGCGCTCTCGGGCGTGCTGCCGGGCGTGAGGCTGTGTGGTTAGGCTCCCGCCCATGACTGACTACGTGCAGGTATCCACGGCTACAAGAACCCGAGAGCAGGCCGTTGCCCTTGCTGCGGGGGCAGTTCAGTATCGGCTCGCGGCAGGCGCCCAGATTATTGGGCCGGTCACCAGCGTGTTCTGGCACTTGGGCGAGTACGGCACCGGCGAGGAGTGGCAGCTCCTCCTCAAGACGTCGAAGGTCCGCTACCCGGAGCTTGAGGCGCACCTCCTGGAGCATCACCCGTGGGACAACCCGGAGCTGTGCGCCGTACCGATCGTGTTGGGGGCCGAACGGTCGTTGCAGTGGATCGGCGACTCTGTGGCAGGGGACTAGCTGGCGGCCAGCTCCAGGACGTCACGGACGATTTGCAGTTCCGCGTGGGGGCGTAGGTATTCGAGGAGCGGGACGAGGCGCTGCCGCGGCCGGATGGATGCGACGTCCATGGAGAGTTCGAGGGCGCGCCCGACCGTTGCGGCTGCCTGCTCGACCTCACCAGCGGTGAGGTAGGCGTCGGCGAGCCAGGACAGGTACAGGGCCTTGTCCCGTGCGTGGTCGTCGGAATACCGGTCCAGGGCGCGGGAGAGGACCGGCACGGCACGCAAGGGGCGGCGCAGCGCCGTCCAGCAGCGGCCGGTCATGATGTCGAGTTCCGTGTTGTCGACCCAGACGGACCAGTCCGGCTGCGGCTCGCCGGCGCGTGGATCGGCGAGAGCTTCGCAGGCGAGGGTCAGGGCCTTCTCGGTGGCCTTCGCCTGGCCGTCGACGGCGCACGCCCAGGCGAGACGTTCGTACAGGAGTGCTTGGACGGTGGACGGCGTACGGGCGGTGATGGTCGCGCAGGAGTCGACCGCGAAACCCACCGCGGTACGCCGGTCATCTGCGAGAGCCTCGTACGCGAGGAACGCCAAGGAGTTGCCGTACAGGTCGACGTCCCCGGCCTCGCGGGCGTACGTGCGGCTCTCTTCGTACAGGGCCACGGCGTCGCGCGGGCGGCCACCGTCGAACGCCGCCCAGCCCGCTTGCTGTGCTTGCTCGGCGAGGAGCGCGGTCAGCCGGCGTCGCGCCCCAACAGTGAACGAGGCGCTTCGCAGGTCACTCTTCGTGCGCTGCACTTCGCCGAGGTACACGCGGTACGTGTCGCCACCGCCGAGGACTTCGTCCAGGCGCCGGAGGCGGGCGGTGCGTTCACGGAGCCGGTCCACGTAGGTGTCGGTGATGCGGAGTGGCGGGGCTGTTTGGTGGAGGGTGGGGAGGGCGGCGGCAAGGCCGGTTGCTGCCTGGAGGATTGCTCGGCGACGCACGTGTGGTCCGTTCTCTGCGCTGGGACTTCCAGCAGGAGCGTCGGCCACCTCCCATGGGCGGGCGGTGAGGCCGACCACGCACCCCGGGACTCGTAAGGCATCGGCGATCTGCGCGATCTTCTCGAACGTGGTGATCCGACCTTGGCCGCGCGCGAGCGTCCCGACTCGCTCGGGCTTGATGTCGCATTCGGCCGCGATCTTCGAGTAGCTGATCCCTGCTCGTTCGCGCGCAATCCGGAACACCACTCCGAAGTCGTGCGCCATGAGCGCACGTTGTACCTCGTCGTCGTCCAGGAGGTCACGCGGCAGGGCCGTAGACGGCTTGTAGGTCATGCGGTGCTTCATCCTGCTGACGCGAGTCTGCGCGGCGGCGGTTCAGGGCGTCTACCCATCATGGGGATACCGCTCGCCGGGACGCGGGGGTATCGCAGGAATACCACTCTCGACGTTGAAGGCCCCGGGAGTAATGCTGTCCGCATACCCGGGGCGACGACTGTTGAGGAGTCGCCGTGATCGAGCGTGGTCCTGCCACGAGGCTTCCACCCCGGCTGGCCGCGGCCCGTGCGGCATTTGTGCGCTCCCCCGGGCACGAGAACGGCCGGGGTGGGTCCACCACTGTCTCCGGGGCTTGCCTCTCGGCCGCCGAGGAGAAGCCCCGTGCGTGAGCGCACCCACCAGATCGTCTACGTCTTGACCCTTTTCGGGCTGATCGGCGCCCTGGCCCTCGGCATCCTCCGTGGGTAGCCGACCCGTGGAAGCGACTTGGGTCGTGGGTTTGTGCTGGCGCTGCGACGACGCCGACGTGGCGGTGATGTGGCTCGGCCCCGTACAGAGGCAGGACCACGGGCACGCCCCGATGCATGCCTGCGAGCCGTGCGTCCAGCGGCTGGAGGTCCTGGTCCGCGAGTACAACGCGCAGCGCTGAGCGCCCGCAAACACCCGCCCGAACACAGCCGAAGGCGGGGCCGAGTGGCCCTGGCCGCCAACACCATCGGAGGCAACGTGTCCCACGTCGCACCACCACCGATCACAGAGGCTGTTGACTGGACAGCACTGCGGAACTTCGCGACGCTGCGCGGTCAGCTGCGTGTTTCACTGACACCGCGCTGCAACATCAAGTGCTGGTTCTGTCACAACGAGGGTGACGTCCCTCCGCCCTTCACCCACCTGAACAGGGAAGCGCAGCCACGAGCCCGTGAGCTGGCAGCCGACCACTACCTGGGACTGATCGCCGGCCTGGTCGATTCCGGGCTCAAGCGCGTGTACTTCACCGGCGGTGAACCGCTGGCGTCACCGCTGGCGCGGCCAGTCCTCACTCAGCTGTCGGCGCCCGGCCCCGACACCTCGTACACCCTCATCACCAACGGCACGCTGGTGCGCACTCACCAGGAGTGGCTGGCCCAGACGCCGCTGGACAAAGTGAAGGTGAGCCTTCACTACTTCTCCGACGAGACGCTGCGCGCGATCGCGCATACCCGCATCGGGATCGCGACCATCCTGGACGGCATTGAGGCCGCCCGGGAGATCTTCGACCGAGTCGAGCTGAACACGCTCCTCCAGCGTGAGAACGAGCACGAGGTCCGGGCCATCCTGGACTACGCACTCGATCACCGGATGCCGGTGCAGTTCATCGAGCTGGTGGACACGGACTTCAACGGCGACCGCCAGAGCTCCGCTGTGTCCGCGCAGGGCATCATCGATCAGCTGCGGACGCTGACCGACAGCGAGAGCGTGGAGATCGTCGGCGTCGGTCAGGGGCGCCGCGTGTTCCGTGTCGACGGAATCGAAATCGACGTCATCCAGAAGGGCTTGGGGCGACACCACGTCGGGCAGTGCGGGCCGTGCCCCCAGCGAGCGAACTGCGTTGAAGGGTTCTGGGCTCTGCGCCTGGACCACGCTGGCGGGATTCAGCCGTGCCTGCTGCGCGACGATCTACGCCTGGACGTCCTGCCGCTACTGTCCGATCCGGAGACCATCCCGGCTGCCGTAGCGGCGCACATGACTGCCTTCACTGAGGGGACCCTATGAGTCTGCTGTCCGGCCCGTACACGCCCGCAGATGTGGAACGGCAGGGCCCGTTCGTTGTGATCGAGGGGGTGTCTGGCGTGGGTAAGTCCACGCTGACGCGGGCTGTCGCCGAGCAGCTCGGCGCCGTGACCCTGCACACCCTGCCGGAGCCGATGACCCGGCTGTCGTCGGCGGTCAACCGGGAGGCCAGGGCGCTCCCGCAGTTCGCGTTCTACCTCTCCGGAGCCCTGCACGCCTCCGACGTGATCTCGGAGGGCCTGGCCAAGGGCCCGGTCGTCGCTGACCGGTACCTGTCCTCGGTCATCGCCTGCCACGCCGCCGTCAACGGTGTCCCCGTCGAGGCGGTGCGCCGCCTGGTCGCCCCGTTCGCCTCGTACTTCACCGTCCCGGATCACACGTTCTACCTCCTGTGCTCCGAGAAGACCTTGAGGGCCCGGATGAAGAACAAGTCGGACCTGAAAGAGGACGACACCGCACTGTTCGACGTCCCCGGCCGCCTGTCCACGCTCCTGAGGAACTTCGCCGCCGTGGCCGCCGAGGACCCGACCGGCGTCGTCCTGGACACCGATGACCAGACGCCCGAAGAGCTGGCCGCCACCATCGTGACCACCCTGGAGATCAGTCGTGCTTAATCCGATCAGGACTGCCGCCGTTATCCGTGATGGCCGTGCATCTGGTGCGTTCCCCGGCGAGATCCACGAGGGGGTGTCTTGGTGGGTCGCCTCTTGCTTCGTCGTCGTCAGCAAGACCAGCCGGCTCGTCCTCGCGCACGACGGTGAGGCGACGAGCTTGGAGTTCGCCGACGGCTTTCAGCGGGGCGCGATGAATGCCCAGCACTGGGCGTGTGAGGTGTCGAACCTGGGGGCGGCGGACGAACGGACACTGCTGCGGGTCGCGGCCGGCCTCGGCGGTGTGCCGGCTGCGCTGATCGCGACGGCCCAAGGCGACGTCGGCGGCGAGACGGTCACCATCAGTCTGTTCGGATCGGACGGTCAGTCGGTTGAAGAGGATCACCTGGCCGAGATCCGCGAAATGATCGAGACCGACAACGTGCCGATCCCTGTCAACGAAGGCGCCAAGGGCCGCGTCGTGGACCGGCGGGACCTGGTGGCGGTGCAGGACGCCGCGGCATGATCTATGTCCGGGAAGTCGTCGGCCAGGGCCACGGCATCGCATTCGTGACGCTGGACTCCTTGCGGTACGACGTGGCCCGTGCCACCACCGCGGCGGGCGGCACGCCTCGCCTAGCCAACTGGTTGCCGGGAGAGCATTGGGAGGACCGAAGGACACCGGGCACCTTCACCTTGCCTGCGCACATGGCGTTCTTCTCAGGGTTCCTGCCGAAGCTCCCACAGCCCGTACAGCCGCCGCGGCTGTGGGAGTGCCGACCGCCAGCCTTCAAGACACCGCACCCCTCGACGTTCGTCTTCGATGCCCCGGACCTGCTGACCGGGCTGACGCAGCACGGATACCGGACGGCCTGCGTGGGAGGCGTCACCTATTTCTCACGTGAGACTCCGCTCGGGTCCGTCCTGCCGAACATGTTCCAAGAGGACTACTGGCGACCGGAGTTCTGCTCCCCGGACCCGGATTCCACACGACACCAGGTCGACAAGGCGCTCGATGTAGCGGATCGGCACAGCGGGCGACCACTGTTCCTGTTCGTCAACGTGAGCGCGACGCATGTCCCACACGGGCATTACCTCGGCCAGAGCACGGATTCGTGGGAGTCGCAGGCTGCTGCCCTGCGGTACGCAGACGAGCACCTCGGCCGACTCATGGAGGGGCTGGCCCAGCGCGGGCCGTGGTTGGTCATCCTGTGCGCCGACCACGGCGACGCCTTCGGGGATGACGGGTACCACGGTCGGGGGATTGCCCACCCGGCAGTGTGGTCAGTCCCTTACGCGGTCATGAGCATTGGTGGCGCGGCCAGCGACGTCCAGTCGTACTAGTGCCGCCTCGGCCCGGCAGAGGTCCGTGCGATCGGTCCGTGGGAGCTCCCTTGCGGGCGGCACCCACTCGGGTCCTCCGAAGGGAAGTGGGTCCCGGAGCGCTGAGGGGACAGGACACCCGTGAACCGCCGGTCCAGTACGGCCGGTGGGCCTCGCCGGCTAACTCGAGCGGCGGATCAGTTTCTGCCAACTCTGAGCGTGTCCGCAGGAGGGTGGCGGCGAGCGCCCTGTTCCGGCGGATACCAGCTCTCACCGCCCGGCCGTGTTCCCGTGGGAACGAACACGGAGGTCTGCTGAACCGGCCCAGGACGGGCCGAGGCGGGTTGATGCGGGTCGAGGCGCTCAACGTCCTTGCAGGTCAGAGCAGAGTGCCAGGTCAGGGCACTTGAGGGGCGACCACTGTGCGGGGGCTGCGGCCGTTCGCGCGCCCTGCCGCAGGGGTGGTGGGAGCGGGTCGCATCGGGTACACACGGACGAGTGGTACCGACCGGGGAAAGACCACCGGCCGGTACCGCGATCCAACCGGCCCCACCCGACCCGACAGCGGCGAGGTGAGCTCCTCATGTCCGCCCCATCCGCACCACCCGAACCGCCCCAGGCACCCAAAGTCACCGAGCGTGAAGCGCGCAGGGTGGCCGAGGCCGCCCGTGAGCAGGACTGGCGCAAGCCCAGTTTCGCCAAGGAACTCTTCCTCGGCCGCTTCCGGCTCGATCTGATCCACCCCCATCCGCTCCCGGCCGACGAGGACGTACGGCGCGGTGAGGAGTTCCTCGCCCGGCTGCGGGACTTCTGCGAGACGAGGATCGACGGCGCGCTGATCGAGCGCGAGGCCAGAATTCCCGACGAGGTGATCAACGGCCTCAAGGAACTCGGCGCCCTCGGCATGAAGATCTCCACCGGCTACGGCGGCCTCGGGCTCACCCAGGTGTACTACAACAAGGCCCTCGCCCTGATCGGCTCCGCCAGCCCCGCGATCGGCGCCCTGCTCTCCGCGCATCAGTCGATCGGGGTACCGCAGCCGCTGAAGATCTTCGGCACACAGGAGCAGAAGGACGCCTTCCTGCCCCGGCTGGCCCGTACCGACATCTCGGCGTTCCTCCTCACCGAACCCGACGTCGGGTCCGACCCGGCCAGGCTCGCCACCTCCGCCGTGCCCGACGGCGAGGACTACGTGCTCGACGGTGTGAAGCTGTGGACCACCAACGGGGTCGTAGCCGATCTGCTCGTCGTCATGGCCCGGGTCCCGGTGTCCGAGGGCCACAAGGGTGGGATCACCGCCTTCGTCGTCGAGGCCGACGCCCCGGGCATCACCGTCGAGCACCGTAACGCCTTCATGGGCCTGCGCGGCCTGGAGAACGGCGTCACGCGGTTCCACCGGGTCCGGGTCCCCGCCGCCAACCGCATCGGCCCCGAGGGCGCCGGCCTCAAGATCGCCCTGACCACCCTCAACACCGGCCGCCTCTCGCTGCCCGCCATGTGCGTGGGAGCGGGCAAGTGGAGCCTGAGGATCGCCCGCGAATGGACGGCCGTGCGGGAGCAGTGGGGCAGGCCCGTCGCCCGGCACGAGGCCGTCGGCGCGAAGATCTCCTTCATCGCCGCGACCACCTTCGCGCTGGAGGCCATCGTCGACCTCGCCTCGCAGATGGCCGACGAGGACCGCAACGACATCCGCATCGAAGCCGCGCTGGCCAAGCTGTACGGCTCCGAGATGGGCTGTCTCATCGCCGACGAACTGGTCCAGATCCGGGGCGGACGCGGCTTCGAGACCGCCGACTCGCTCGCCGCCCGCGGTGAACGGGCCGTTCCGGCCGAACAGTTGCTCCGCGACCTGCGGATCAACCGGATCTTCGAGGGCTCCACGGAGATCATGCACCTGCTGATCGCCCGCGAGGCCGTCGACGCCCACCTCAAGGTGGCCGGAGACATCATCGACCCCGAGAAGCCGCTGTCAGCCAAGGCGAAGGCCGGTGCGAACGCGGCCGGCTTCTACGCCCGCTGGCTCCCGAAGCTGGTCACGGGCCCCGGACAACTGCCCCGTACGTACAGCGAGTTCCACCCGACGGGGCACCCGGACCTGTCCACCCATCTGCGGTACGCCGAACGCGCGTCCCGCAAGCTCGCCCGCTCCACCTTCTACGCCATGTCCCGCTGGCAGGGCCGCATGGAGACCAAACAGGGCTTCCTCGGCCGGATCGTCGACATCGGCGCCGAACTCTTCGCGATGAGCGCGGCCTGCGTCCGTGCCGAACTCCTGCGCACCACGGGCGAGCACGGCCGCGAGGCCTACCAGCTGGCCGACGTCTTCTGCCACCAGTCCCGCATCCGGGTCGAGGAACTCTTCACCCGCCTGTGGTCCAACACCGACGACCTCGACCGGCGCGTGGTCGACGGCGTCCTGTCGGGGACGTACACCTGGCTGGAGGACGGGGTCGTGGACCCGAGCGGCGACGGCCCGTGGATCGCCGACGCCACCCCGGGCCCATCGACGAAGGAGAACGTCCACCGGCCCATCCGCTGAACCCGTCCCGAGGGGCACGTCCACGCGCTGGACGTGCCCCGCCGCCGTGCCCGCCGCGCGGCAGGATGGATTCCCGTGACCGTCATCCACCTCCCCGGTTTGCGACCTTCGCGGATTCCGCTGCCACGACGGCCAGTTAGGGTTTCCCGGTCCTCGCGTCCCAGGAGATCTCATGGCCACGCCGTCGCACCAGCCCCTGCCCCCGTACGGATTCGGCGGTACCCGGCCGCTTCCGTGCGACATCTGCGGAGCGATACCCGCCGTCCACACCGTCGTCCGCGGTCATCAGGGGCTCGTCGTCACCCTGCGCTTCCTGACGGAGGAAGGCACCTTCTGCCGCACCTGCGGGACCTCGCTGTACCGGAAGATGACCTCGGACACCCTCTGGCAGGGCTGGTGGGGACTGCTGTCCGTGTTCGCGGCCCCGGTCACCCTGTTCATGAACATCGGTGCCCGCCGCCGGATCCGCGCCCTGCCGCACCCCGTGGGCAGTCTGCGGCCGCAGCTCGCCCCCGGCCGCCGCGTCCTGGCCCGGCTGCCCGCCCTGACCGTCGTCACCGCCCTCGTCGCGGCCGTCGGAGTCTTCGCCGTACCGCCGCTGATCCCGTCCACCCCGGCCAAGTTCATGGCCGGCGACTGCGGACGGAACAACGCCGAGTGGCCGAAACAGGATCTCGAAGAGGTCGGGTGCAGCTCGCAGGAGGCCGAGTTCTGGCTCTCGGAGGGCGAGAAGTGCTGGGGCAGGGACTGGATCGTGTACCTGCACTACAGCGCCGAGCAGGAAATGCTGTGCGCGCATCCCATGGAGAAGTGACACCGTGAAACGACTCCGTCGGGGACGCCCTGTCCCGGCGCACAGCCGTTGCGGCAACAATGGGGGCATGAGCGACAGCCCTGCCCCCCTCGCCGATCCGCATCTGATCTTCGACGCCGCGGACGGCCGCCGGGATCTCGTGATCCTCGGCTCCACCGGGTCCATCGGCACCCAGGCCATCGACCTGGTGCTGCGCAACCCCGACCGCTTCCGGGTCACCGCACTCTCCGCCGCGGGCGGCCGGGTCGTCCTCCTCGCCGAGCAGGCGCGGCGCCTGAGGGTGCGTACCGTCGCCGTCGCCGCCGAGGACAAGGTGCCCGCCCTGCGCGAGGCGCTGCGCGAGGAGTACGGGGCGGGCGAGCCGCTCCCCGAGATCCTGGCCGGGCCCGACGCGGCCACCCGGCTCGCCGAGAGCGACTGCCACACGGTGCTGAACGGCATCACCGGCTCGATCGGTCTCGCCCCGACGCTCGCCGCCCTGAAGGCGGGCCGCACGCTCGCGCTCGCCAACAAGGAGTCGCTGATCGTCGGCGGCCCTCTGGTGAAGGCGCTCGCGGCCCCCGGCCAGATCATCCCGGTCGACTCGGAACACGCCGCGCTCTTCCAGGCCCTGGCAGCGGGTACCCGCGCCGATGTGCGCAAACTCGTCGTCACCGCGTCCGGCGGTCCCTTCCGGGGGCGTACGAGGAGCGAGCTGGCCGACGTCACCAGGGAGCAGGCACTCACGCACCCGACCTGGGCGATGGGCCCGGTCATCACGATCAACTCGGCGACGCTCGTCAACAAGGGCCTGGAAGTCATCGAGGCGCACCTCCTCTACGACATTCCGTTCGACCGGATCGAAGTGGTGGTCCACCCGCAGTCGTACGTCCACTCCATGGTCGAGTTCACGGACGGCTCCACGCTGGCCCAGGCCACCCCGCCGGACATGAGCGGACCTATCGCCATCGGCCTCGGCTGGCCGCACCGCGTTCCGGACGCCGCGCCCGCTTTCGACTGGTCGAAGGCGTCCAGCTGGGAGTTCTTCCCGCTGGACACCGAGGCCTTCCCGTCCGTCGGGCTCGCCCGGCACGTCGGTACTCTCGGCGGTACGGCCCCCGCGGTGTTCAACGCCGCGAACGAGGAGTGCGTGGACGCGTTCCTGGCGGGACGGCTCCCCTTCAACGGAATCATGGATACGGTCACCGCAGTGGTGGCCGAACACGGCACCCCTGCCACGGGAACTTCACTGACGGTCGCGGACGTCCTCGAAGCCGAGACCTGGGCGCGAGCCCGGGCCCAGGAGCTTTCGGCGAAAGCGACAGCGGAGGCGCGCGCATGAGTTTGACGACGATCCTGTTGACGATCCTGGGGATCGCCATCTTCGCCGTGGGTCTGCTGTTCTCGATCGGCTGGCACGAGCTGGGGCACCTCTCGACCGCCAAGCTCTTCGGCATCCGCGTGCCGCAGTACATGGTCGGCTTCGGCCCGACCATCTGGTCGCGCAAGAAGGGCGACACCGAGTACGGCATCAAGGCGATCCCCGCGGGCGGCTACATCCGCATGATCGGCATGTTCCCGCCCGGCGCCGACGGACGCATGGAGGCACGCTCCACCTCGCCGTGGCGCAGCATGATCGAGGACGCCAGGTCCGCCGCGTTCGAGGAGCTGGAACCGGGCGACGAGACCCGCCTCTTCTACACGCGCAAGCCGTGGAAGCGCGTGATCGTGATGTTCGCCGGGCCGTTCATGAACCTGGTGCTGGCCGTCGCCATCTTCCTCGGCGTCTCCATGACGTTCGGTTTCCAGACCCAGACCACCGAGGTCGCGGGCGTCCAGAAGTGCGTGATCTCGCAGAGCGAGGACCGCGACAAGTGCGCGAAGGGCGACCCGGTCTCGCCCGCCAAGGCGGCCGGACTGCGGGAGGGCGACAGGATCGTCTCCTTCGACGGGCAGCGGATCGACGACTGGGAGACTCTCTCCGAGAGCATCCGCGACACCATCGGCCCCGCCACCATCGTGGTCGAGCGCGGCGGGCAGGAGCTGACCCTGCACGCCGTGCTCCAGAAGAACTCGGTGGCGCAGAAGGACTCCGACGGCCAGGTCGTGCCGGAGGAGTTCGTGGACGCCGGCTACCTGGGCTTCGCCGCCCGCACGGAGATCATTCCGCTCTCCTTCGGTGACTCGGTCGTCCGCATCGGAGACATGATCGAGAACGGCGTCGACTCGATCATCGCCCTGCCGTCCAAGATCCCGGACCTCTGGAACGCGGCCTTCAGCGACGGAGAACGCGCGGACGACTCGCCGGTCGGCGTGATCGGCGCGGCCCGCATCGGCGGGGAGGTCATGACGCTCGACGTCCCGGCGCAGAACCAGGTCGCGATGATGCTGTTCCTGCTGGCCGGCTTCAACCTCTCGCTCTTCCTCTTCAACATGCTGCCCCTGCTGCCGCTCGACGGCGGGCATATCGCCGGGGCCCTCTGGGAGTCCCTGCGACGCAACCTGGCGCGCGCCTTCCGCCGGCCCGACCCCGGTCCGTTCGACGTGGCGAAGCTGATGCCGGTGGCCTACGTGGTCGCCGGAATCTTCATCTGCTTCACGCTGCTGGTCCTGGTGGCCGACATCGTCAACCCGGTCAAGATCACCTGACCGACCCACGCGCACCACGTGTGGTGGCCGGTCACACCTGAGGTGGCCGGCCACCCGAAACCGGGAGGTATCGCCGGACGGGGTGCGTGCGCCGCCCCTTCGGTGCCGTAACCTCGAAGACCGGAGCCCGCCGATCTCGGGACCTTGATCCACACCTTGGGGATGCTCAGCGCATGACTGCGATTTCTCTCGGAATGCCGGCCGTTCCGACCAAGCTCGCCGACCGACGGGTCAGCCGCCAGATCCAGGTCGGATCGGTCGCGGTCGGCGGCGACGCACCTGTCTCGGTGCAGTCCATGACGACGACGCGTACGTCGGACATCGGGGCGACGCTGCAGCAGATCGCGGAGCTGACGGCTTCCGGCTGCCAGATCGTGCGAGTGGCGTGCCCGACCCAGGACGACGCGGACGCGCTCTCGACGATCGCGCGGAAGTCCCAGATCCCGGTGATCGCGGACATCCACTTCCAGCCGAAGTACGTGTTCGCGGCGATCGACGCGGGCTGCGCGGCGGTGCGGGTGAACCCGGGCAACATCAAGCAGTTCGACGACAAGGTCAAGGAGATCGCGCTCGCGGCGAAGGACGCCGGGACGCCGATCCGCATCGGCGTGAACGCGGGCTCGCTGGACGCGCGGCTGCTGAAGAAGTACGGCAAGGCCACGCCTGAGGCGCTGGTCGAGTCGGCGTTGTGGGAGGCGTCGCTCTTCGAGGAGCACGGCTTCGGTGACATCAAGATCTCGGTGAAGCACAACGACCCGGTCATCATGGTGAACGCCTACCGGCAACTGGCGGCGCAGAGCGACTACCCGCTGCACCTCGGTGTCACGGAGGCCGGTCCGGCGTTCCAGGGGACGATCAAGTCCGCGGTGGCGTTCGGCGCGCTGCTGTCGGAGGGCATCGGGGACACGATCCGTGTCTCGCTGTCGGCTCCGCCGGCCGAGGAGGTCAAGGTCGGACTGCAGATCCTCGAGGCGCTGAATCTGAAGCAGCGTCGCCTGGAGATCGTGTCGTGTCCGTCGTGCGGGCGCGCGCAGGTCGATGTGTACAAGCTGGCGGACCAGGTCAGTGCGGGCCTCGAAGGCATGGAGGTCCCGCTGCGGGTCGCGGTCATGGGCTGCGTCGTCAACGGTCCCGGTGAGGCCCGCGAGGCCGACCTGGGCGTCGCCTCCGGCAACGGCAAGGGCCAGATCTTCGTGAAGGGCGAGGTCATCAAGACCGTCCCGGAGTCGAAGATCGTCGAGACCCTCATCGAGGAAGCCCTGAAGATCGCCGAGCAGATGGAGAAGGACGGCATCTCCTCCGGCGAGCCCCAGGTCTCCATCAGCTGACCCGCACGCCGAAGAGCTTCACCGCGCCCCGCCGGACTCTGTCCGGCGGGGCGCGGCCGTTGCCATGCAGGGGAAGACGCGGGGGAAGACGCGGGGGAGAAGGCGGCCGAGGACGCGGGGGGACGCGGGGGACGCGGGGAAGGACGCGGTCTCCCCGTCCCGCTTCCGGACGCGAGGGGCGCTCGCCGCCCCCTTTCGGTACAGTGCGGAAATCAGCAGACCGTATGGTGAGGCCCCCTCGTGTTGACGCAGACCACCACCCGGGTCCTCGAACCCAGCGACCTCGGCGCCGCGCTCGCCATCCTGGAGAGCGAGCCCGTGGCCAACGCCTTCGTCACGTCCCGCGTACAGGTCGCGGGGCTCGACCCCTGGCGCCTCGGCGGCGAGATGTGGGGCTGGTACGCCGACGGGCGACTGCGCTCCCTGTGCTACTCCGGGGCCAATCTCGTCCCCATCTGCGCGACACCGGAAGCGATCAGGGCCTTCGCCGACCGCGCCCGCAGGGCCGGCCGCCGCTGCTCGTCGATCGTCGGCCCCGCCGGACCCACCACCCAGCTGTGGCGCCTGCTCGAACCGGGCTGGGGCCCCGCCCGCGAGGTCCGGGCCAACCAGCCGCTCATGGTCACCGAGCACCCCTCCGCCGACGTCGAGCCCGACCCCCACGTGCGCCGCATCGGCAAGGAGGAGATGGACGTCCTCCTGCCGGCCTGCGTGGCGATGTTCACCGAGGAGGTGGGCATCTCACCGATGGCGGGCGACGGCGGACTCCTCTACCAGGCACGGGTCGCCGAGCTGATCGCAAGCGGACGCTCCTTCGCCCGCATCGAGGACGGCAAGGTCGTCTTCAAGGCGGAGATCGGCGCGGCCACCACGCTGGCCTGCCAGATCCAGGGCGTCTGGGTAGCCCCCGAACACCGCGGCCGCGGCCTCTCCGAGACCGGCATGGCAGCGGTCCTGCGCTACGCACTGGCCGATGTGGCCCCCATCGTCAGCCTGTACGTGAACGACTACAACACCCCCGCGCGCAAGGCGTACGCCCGTGTCGGCTTCCGCGAGACCGGAGCCTTCATGAGCGTCCTGTTCTGACCACCCGGCTCCGGCCACACGGCCGCCGTGCGGACAGTAGGGTTCCGGCATGGCAGCAGCAGTTTCCGGGAGCGGTCCCGGGGCCCCCGGCATCCTGATCGGCCCCCTCGACCTGGCCGCCCGCGTCGACGAGGCACTGGCGGTGCAGGCCGTCGCCTTCGGCCTGGGCCCGGAAGAGGTCGAGGTGCGCCGCCACATCGTGCTGCGGCACTTCGACCACCCCCAGGCCCGGGCCCTCGGAGCCACCACACCCACCGGCCGGCTCGTCGGATTCGTGTACGGGCTGCCCAACGACCGCTCCCAGTGGTGGTCCACCGTCGTCGAGCCCTACCTCCGGGCCACCGGCTCAGACGGCTGGCTCGACGACTCGTTCGTGATCACGGAACTGCACGTCCACCCGGACCACCAGCAGCACGGCATCGGACGGACCCTGATCACCACCATCACGGACGCCGTCGGCCAGCCCCGTTCCATCCTCTCCGCGATCGACACGGAGAGCCCGGCCCGCGGTCTGTACCGCGCCCTCGGTTACCGGGACCTGGCCCGGCAGGTGCACTTCCCCAGCGCTCCCAAGCCCTACGCGGTGATGGGCGCACCCCTCCCGCTCCGCCGCGGGCAGGCAATCGATTTCCGCCCGCCCCCGCCCCCCGGCTAACCTCGGCCCATCACCCTTCCGAGCAGGAGTTCACCATGGCCCAGGTCCAGCGCATGTCCCGATTGATGATCAAGACACTGCGCGACGACCCGGCCGACGCCGAGACGCTCAACCACAAGCTGCTCGTCCGGGCCGGATACGTACGTCGCACGGCCGCCGGTATCTGGAGCTGGCTGCCGCTGGGCAAGAAGGTCCTGGAGAACGTCACCCGCGTCGTCCGCGAGGAGATGGACGCCATCGGCGGCCAGGAGGTGCTGCTTCCCGCGCTCCTGCCGAAGGAGGCGTACGAGGCGAGCGGCCGGTACGACGAGTACGGCGACCTGCTCTTCCGGCTCCAGGACCGCAAGGGTTCCGACTACCTCCTCGGCCCCACGCACGAGGAGATCTTCACCCAGGTGGTCAAGGACATGTGCTCGTCCTACAAGGACCTGCCGGTGATCCTGTACCAGATCCAGACCAAGTACCGCGACGAGGCCCGCCCCCGCGCCGGTGTGCTGCGCGGCCGTGAGTTCCAGATGAAGGACTCGTACTCCTTCGACACGACCGACGAGGGCCTCGTCGAGGCCTACCAGCTGCACCGGGCCGCGTACATCCGGATCTTCGAGCGCCTCGGCCTCGACCACCGCATCGTCTCCGCCGTGTCCGGCGCCATGGGGGGCTCCGCCTCCGAGGAGTTCCTGGCCCCCGCCCCGGCCGGTGAGGACACCTTCGTCGACTGCCCCGACTGCGACTACGCCGCCAACACGGAGGCAGTGACCTTCAAGGCCACCCCCGTCGACGGCTCGGCGCACGGCCCCGTCGAGGAGCTGGACACCCCGGACACCCCGACCATCGAGACCCTCGCCGCCCACCTGGGCGTCGAGGCATCCGCCACTCTGAAGAACCTCCTGGTCAAGGTCGACGGCGAGATCGTGGCCGTGGGCGTGCCCGGTGACCGCGAGGTCGACCTCGGCAAGCTCGGCGAGCACCTCGCCCCCGCTGTCGTCGAGCTCGTCACCGCCGAGGACTTCGTGGGCCGCCCCGACCTGGTGCGTGGCTACGTCGGCCCGCAGGGCCTGGAGAAGGTCCGTTACATCGCCGACCCCCGCGTCGCCGCGGGCACCGCCTGGATCACGGGTGCCAACAAGGAGGGCAAGCACGCGAAGAACGTCGTCGCGGGCCGCGACTTCCAGGTCGACGACCACCTCGACGTCGTCGTCGTCGAGGCGGGCGACCCCTGCCCGAACTGCGGCGCCGGCCTTCAGGTGGACCGCGCCATCGAGATCGGTCACATCTTCCAGCTCGGCCGCAAGTACGCCGACATCTTCTCCCTCGACGTCCTCGGCCAGCAGGGCAAGCCCGTCCGCGTCACGATGGGCTCGTACGGCATCGGCGTCTCCCGCGCCGTGGCCGCGCTAGCCGAGCAGACCGCCGACGAGCAGGGCCTGTGCTGGCCCCGCGAGATCGCCCCGGCCGACGTCCACGTCGTCGCCGCGGGCAAGGCGCTCCAGACCGAGCTTGCGCTCGACGTCTCCGAGAAGCTCAACGCGGCGGGCGTCCGGGTCATGGTCGACGACCGCCCGGGTGTCTCGCCCGGTGTGAAGTTCACCGACGCCGAGCTGATCGGTGTGCCGAAGATCCTGGTGGCCGGCCGCCGCTCGGCCGAGGGCGTCCTGGAACTCAAGGACCGCCGCACGGGCGAGCGCGAGGAGCTCACCGTGGACGAGGCGATCGCGCGCCTCACCGACCGGGGCTGAGTCCGGCCCGTATGCCACGAAGGCCCCCGATGGCGGGGGCCTTCGTGCACGGCGTACGGACCGGGCCTACAGCCAGCCCGCGAACTCCAGGGTCACTTCGCCGTCCTGGCGGCGTCCCGCGGTCAGCGCCCGGGTGCCCGATTCCACGGCCCTGAACAGGGTCCAGCCGTGCAGCCGTTCCCGGTCCACGTCCAGGGAGTCGGCGAGCTTTTTGACCCGCCGCCGGGCCGTCGCGGCCCCGCCGGGAGACGCGATCAGATCCTCGGCCCGGTCCCGCACCAGCCGTGCGAGATCGTAGGCGCGCTCGCCGACCAGTGGCTCGGGGCCGACCGTCAGCCAGGGGGAACGCTCACCCGACAGCACCTTGCTCTGGCGGAAGTTGCCGTGCAGCAGCAGGTGTTCGGGGGAGTGGGCGACCAGCTCCGCACGGGCCGCCAGAGCGGCCGACACGAGAGGCGCCAGCCCGGGATCGGCCTCGGCCGCCGCCCGCATCGGCCCCGCCTGACGCTCCGTCCGCTCCGTCACCGTCTCGAAGGAGTGCCCGGCCGGCGGGTCGACCCACAGCTTGCGCACCGTGCCCGCCGCCTCCAGCAGGGCCTTCGCCTCCGGGAGCGAACGCAGGGACACCTCGTGGTGCAGCCGCTCCAGGAGCAGCGCGTCGCCGGGGAGCTCCCCGGACGGATCGAGAAGCTGCACGGCGCCCCAGCCGTTCCAGTGGGCCAGCGCCGCCCGCTCGCACCCGGGCGCCGCCTCGGGCGGGGCGATCTTCAGCACGCCGGGCGTCCCGTCGGGCCGCCGTACCAGAAGCGCCAGGCTGCTGCGTCCGCCGGGGGCGACCACCCGCTCGACGGACAGCTCCCGCGTACCCGCGGAAAGCGCCTCTTCGGTCAGTGCGGGAAGCCGTCCCAGCCAGTCGGCCGCGGCGGTGTCCCCGTACATCTCGCCGAGCGCTCGCACCAGACGCTGCGGCGGTTCGAAACCCATACGTGCCTTGTTCCCTTTCAGAGCCCTTTTCAGTGCGTCCCGCCCGGCCCCGCAGGACCCGCGGCCTCGGAAGCCGTGGCCTTCTCCGGGAGCCCGGGAAAGGCTACGCCGGTGCCCCGCCAGCGGGCCGCGCGCACGGCGGCCTCCCGCAGAGCGCCCGCGGCCTCACGCCGCCGGGTGCCTCTGGTGGCCCGTACGAGATCGGAGTAGACGCCCCCGATCCGGTCCTCCAGCACGGCGGCGAGCCGCACCGCCGCCGCCGGGTCCCGCACCGCGAACGGCAGAGCGTACGCGCCATCGGCCACGACCGGCGCACCGCCCAGGTCACGCACGGTACGCACCAGGGCGTCGCGCCGTGCCCGGTGCCCGTCGTACGAGGCCGTGGCCTGCGTGCCGGGCTTCCCGGTGAGCCGGCCGCCGAGCACCGCGTATCCGTACACCGCGGCGTGCTCGGCCGCCAAGGCGGCCTGTGCGGCCTTCAGTTCCCCCGAGCGGTTCTCGGCCCCGGTGTCCATGACGCTCATGACGCGGTGTCCTTGGCGAGTTCGGTGAGCAGGTACGCGTGTACGGCGCCGGCCGCCGCCACGGAGGCCAGCAGCCGGGCCAGTTCCGGCTCCGCCTCCGTCAGGGACGCGGTGTGGGCGTCGGCCGAGCGGCGTGCCGCGGCGGCCAGGTCCTTCAGGGCGGCCTTCGGGTCGACGGCCGGAGCCGTCGCGGGCCGGGCCGGCGCCATCCGCCCCGCGCCTTTCGAGAGGGCCGCCGTGTGTGCCCGTACCGCCGACCGCAGCGGGGCCAGTCCGGCAGCCGTCGCGGGGTGCGCCGCGGCGACCTGGTCGTACTGGGCGAGCAGGGAGGCGCTGACGAGACTCGCGCTCTTGCGCAGCGTCCGCTGGACGCCGGCGTCAGCGGCCCGGGCGCGCGCCCGGGCGTCGGCCCGCGAGCCGGAGTTGGAGGACCGCTCCAAGGCCTGGGGGCCGTCACCGCAGCCCGCCAGTACCGCACCCATCGAAACTGCTCCAGTGGCCGCGAGCGCGGCCCTGCGCGTCGTCCCCGTCCGCCGCACGTGTCTCCTTCGGGTGTCGTTCGGTACTGACCGCTTCTGTCCTGAAGTGATCACCGTTGGTGAGCGTACCCGCGCTCAGAGCCAGGCGGACGGCAACACCCCTCCGGACCGGATACCCTTTGACCTGACACACGAAGATCCCCACAACAGCACACGCGGCCGAGGAGTCACCCGGGATGAGTACCACCCAGAGCGAGAGGCTGCGCGAACTGCTGGAACCGCTCGTCAGCGCCGAGGAACTGGATCTCGAAGAGATCGAGGTGGCCCGGGCCGGACGGCGGCAGGTGCTTCGGGTCATCGTGGATTCCGAACAGGGTGTCGAACTGGACACCTGCGCCGAGCTGAGCCGCGCGATCTCCGGCAAGCTCGACGAGACCGACGTGATGGGCGAGGGCGAGTACGTCCTCGAAGTGAGCTCTCCGGGCGCCGACCGCCCGTTGACCGAGCACCGCCACTACGTACGCGCCACCGGCCGCCTCGCGCGGCTCCAGCTGACCGAGGGCGACGAACTGGTGGCCCGCATCATCGCGGTCGACGACGAAGGACTGGACCTCGAAGTGCCGGGCGTCAAGGGCCGCAAGCCCACGTCCCGCCGGGTCTCCTTCGACGAGATCGCCAAGGCGCGCGTGGAGATCGAATTCAACCGCAAGGACAAGAAGGAAGAGGAGGCGTAGCCGTGGATATCGATGTGAAGCTGCTGAAGGGCTTGGCGCAGGACAAGGAGATCCCCTTCGACGTGCTCGTCGGGGCGATCGAGTCGGCCCTCCTCATCGCGTACCACCGCACCGAAGGCAGCCACCGCCGTGCGCGCGTCGAGCTGACCGACCGCGGCCATGTGACGGTGTGGGCCAAGGAGGACCCGGCGGACCTCGAAGAGGGCCAGGAGCCGGAGGAGTTCGACGACACCCCGTCCGGCTTCGGCCGGATCGCGGCGACCACCGCCAAGCAGGTCATCCTGCAGCGGCTGCGGGACGCCGAGGACGACAGGACGTTCGGCGAGTACGCCGGCCACGAGGGCGATGTCGTCACCGGTCTCGTCCAGCAGGGCAAGGACCCGAAGAACGTCCTGGTCGACATCGGCAAGATGGAAGCCATCCTGCCGGTGCAGGAGCAGGTGCCGGGCGAGGAGTACACCCACGGCCTCCGGCTGCGTACGTACGTCGTACGGGTCGCCAAGGGCGTCCGCGGTCCGTCCGTGACGCTGTCGCGCACCCACCCCAACCTCGTGAAGAAGCTCTTCGCGCTGGAGGTCCCGGAGATCGCGGACGGCTCGGTCGTCATCGAGGCGATCGCCCGCGAGGCCGGCCACCGCAGCAAGATCGCGGTGCGCTCCACCCGTGCCGGTCTCAACCCCAAGGGCGCCTGCATCGGCCCGATGGGCAGCCGTGTGCGCAATGTCATGGCCGAGTTGCACGGCGAGAAGATCGACATCGTGGACTGGTCGGACGACCCGGCCGAGATGGTCGCCAACGCGCTGTCGCCCGCACGGGTGAGCAAGGTCGAGGTCGTGGACCTCGGTGCCCGGTCCGCCCGGGTCACCGTCCCCGACTACCAGCTGTCGCTGGCGATCGGCAAGGAGGGGCAGAACGCCCGCCTGGCCGCCCGCCTCACCGGCTGGCGCATCGACATCCGCCCGGACACCGAGACGGACGAGGAGCGGGACATCGCGGACCGTGAGCGTGCCGAGCGCGCCAGGGAGCGGTCCGAGCGGGGCTGATCCACGACTCCTCCGGCGGGCAGCCGGGGGAGGTACGGGGCAGGGGCCCGGGCTGTTCCGAGGCCCGCCCCAGGGAATAGATCCGGGCGTCACGACGCTGAGATCACGACAACATCCGTTCGATTCTTGCCCCGAAGGGGTGAGGTCGGTGCGGGGAGGTAGACTTAACCGTGTCTGGCCGGACGCTAGCCCGCGCTTGCCCCGAACGAACCTGTGTCGGATGCCGGGAGCGGGCGGCCAAGACCGAGTTGCTGCGCATCGTGGCGGATGAGGGTGAATGCGTACCCGATCCGCGCGGTACGCTGCCCGGCCGGGGTGCGTATCTGCACCCCGCCTCTGTCTGTCTCGACCTGGCGGTCCGCCGCCGGGCATTCCCCCGGGCCTTCAAGGCCAAGGGGCCGTTCGGTTCCGCGGCACTGCAGCGGTTCGTCGAGCGGGTGACAACGCAAGAAAAGTGAACGGCACGGGACCCCGTGCGGTCAGGTACCTCGCGAGTTGGAAGTAGGTCGAGATTGCGATGAGCACTCGATGAGTACGCGATGAGTACGCCCATGAAGTAGCGACGGTCCGGCGGTAACCCGGACCTAAAAGGAGCGAAGTGGCTAAGGTCCGGGTATACGAACTCGCCAAGGAGTTCGGGGTGGAGAGCAAGGTCGTCATGGCCAAGCTCCAAGAACTCGGTGAATTCGTACGTTCGGCGTCCTCGACGATCGAGGCGCCGGTTGTACGCAAGTTGACTGACGCACTGCAGGGGCCCGGCGGCAACGCCGGCAAGTCCGCTGCGAAGCCCGGCGCGCCCCGCAAGGCCGCGCCCTCGAAGCCCGCAGCGCCCTCCCCGGCCGCTGCGGCACGTCCCGCTGCCCCGAAGCCCGGCGTCCAGGCTGCCAAGCCTGTCGCAGCCGAGGCCCCGGAGAGCAGCGCCCCCGCCGCGTCTTCCGCGCCGTCCGCAGGGCCCCGTCCGGGCCCCAAGCCCGCGCCGAAGCCCGCACCGGTCACCCCGGTGCCCGCGGCTGAATTCTCCGCTCCGGCCCCGGCTCAGCAGCCGGCCCAGCCGCAGCAGCAGGCCCCGCGTCCCGCGGGTGCCACCCCCGGCCCCCGCCCCGCGACCCGTCCGGCTCCGGCCGCCGGCCCGCGTGACGGTGGCCAGCGTGACGCGGCTCCGCGTGACGGTGGCCGTGGTGGCGAGCGTGGCGGCGACCGCCCCGCGCGTCCCGCAGGCCAGGGAGCGCCGCGACCTGCCGGTGCTCGTCCGGCGGGTCCCCGTCCGGGCAACAACCCCTTCACATCCGGTGGCTCCACCGGCATGGCGCGCCCCCAGGCCCCCCGGCCCGGCGGCGCTCCGCGCCCCGGTGGCGGTCAGGACCGTCCGGAGCGCGCCGGCGCCCCGCGTCCGCAGGGCGGCCCCGGCGGCGCCCCGCGCCCGCAGGGTCAGGGTGGTGGCCGTCCGAGTCCCGGCGGCATGCCCCGTCCGCAGACTCCCCGTCCGGGCGGTGCCCCGGCAGGTAACAGGCCGAACCCGGGCATGATGCCGCAGCGTCCCGCTGCGGGTCCGCGTCCCGGCGGTGGCCCCGGTGGCGCCGGCGGTGGCCGTGGTCCCGGTGGTGGCGGCGGCGGTCGTCCCGGTGGCGGTGGCGGCGCAGGCCGTCCGGCCGGTGGCGGTTTCGCAGGCCGTCCGGCTGGTCCCGGTGGCGGTGGCGGCGGTTTCGCAGGCCGTCCCGGTGGTCCCGGTGGCGGTGGCGCTCCCGGTCGCCCCGGTGGTGGCGGCGGCTTCGGCGGTCGTCCCGGCTTCGGTGGACGTCCCGGCGGCCCGGGTGCCCGTGGTGGCACACAGGGTGCGTTCGGCCGTCCCGGTGGTCCCGCGCGTCGTGGCCGCAAGTCGAAGCGCCAGAGGCGCCAGGAATACGAGTCGATGCAGGCCCCGTCGGTGGGCGGCGTCATGCTGCCTCGCGGCAACGGGCAGGCTGTCCGGCTGTCACGCGGTGCGTCCCTCACGGACTTCGCGGAGAAGATCAACGCGAACCCGGCGTCGCTTGTCGGCGTGATGATGAACCTCGGCGAGATGGTCACTGCGACGCAGTCCGTCCCGGACGAGACGCTGAAGATGCTCGCGGACGAGATGAACTTCGTCCTGGAGATCGTCAGCCCCGAGGAGGAGGACCGCGAGCTGCTCGAGTCCTTCGACATCGAGTTCGGCGAGGACGAGGGCGGCGAAGAGGCCCTGGTCTCCCGTCCGCCGGTCGTGACCGTCATGGGTCACGTCGACCACGGTAAGACCCGACTGCTGGACGCGATCCGCAAGACGAACGTCGTTGCGGGCGAGGCCGGCGGTATCACGCAGCACATCGGTGCGTACCAGGTCGGCGCCGAGGTCAACGGCGAGGACCGTCGCATCACCTTCATCGACACCCCGGGTCACGAGGCGTTCACCGCCATGCGTGCTCGTGGTGCGAAGTCCACCGACATCGCGATCCTCGTGGTGGCGGCGAACGACGGTGTGATGCCGCAGACGATCGAGGCGCTGAACCACGCCAAGGCGGCCGACGTGCCGATCGTGGTCGCGGTCAACAAGATCGACGTCGAGGGTGCCGACCCGGTCAAGGTGCGCGGTCAGCTCACCGAGTTCGGTCTGGTGGCCGAGGAGTACGGCGGCGACACGATGTTCGTCGACATCTCCGCCAAGCAGGGCCTCAACATCGAGGCTCTTCTGGAGGCCGTCGTCCTCACCGCCGACGCCTCGCTCGACCTGCGGGCCAACCCGAACCAGGACGCGCAGGGTATTGCGATCGAGTCCCACCTCGACCGCGGCCGCGGTGCCGTCTCCACCGTCCTCGTCCAGCGCGGCACGCTGCGCATCGGCGACACGATGGTGGTCGGCGACGCGTACGGCCGTGTCCGGGCGATGCTCGACGACAACGGCAACAACGTCCAGGAAGCGGGTCCCGCGACCCCCGTCCTGGTGCTGGGTCTCACCAACGTCCCGGGTGCCGGCGACAACTTCCTGGTCGTCGACGAGGACCGCACGGCCCGTCAGATCGCCGAGAAGCGTGCCGCTCGTGAGCGCAACGCCAACTTCGCCCGCAAGGGTGTCCGGTTCTCCCTGGAGAACCTGGACGAGGCGCTCAAGGCCGGTCTGGTCCAGGAACTCAACCTCATCATCAAGGGCGACGCGTCCGGTTCGGTGGAGGCTCTCGAGTCCTCGCTGCTCCAGCTCGACGTCGGTGAAGAGGTCGACATCCGGGTCCTGCACCGCGGTGTGGGTGCGGTCACCGAGTCGGACATCGACCTGGCGACCGGCTCCGACGCCATCGTGATCGGCTTCAACGTGCGCGCCGCAGGGCGTGCCGCGCAGATGGCCGAGCGCGAAGGGGTGGACGTCCGGTACTACTCGGTCATCTACCAGGCGATCGAAGAGATCGAAGCGGCCCTCAAGGGCATGCTCAAGCCGGAGTTCGAAGAGGTCGAGCTGGGTACGGCGGAGATCCGCGAGGTCTTCCGCTCGTCCAAGCTGGGCAACATCGCCGGTGTGCTGGTCCGGTCCGGCGAGGTCAAGCGCAACACCAAGGCGCGCCTGCTCCGCGACGGCAAGGTCATCGCGGAGAGCCTCAACATCTCCGGTCTGCGCCGCTTCAAGGACGACGTCACCGAGATCCGCGAAGGGTTCGAGGGTGGTATCAACCTCGGAAACTTCAACGACATCAAGATCGACGACGTCATCGCGACGTACGAGATGCGCGAGAAGCCCCGCGGCTGATCCGTACCTCAACAGCCGGGGCCGATCGACGGGTCTTATTCCGTCGATCGGCCCCGGCCGTTCCGTGTACGGTTCTTGTGTCCCTGCCAAGCGCTGGCAGGGCGCGAACCCGAACCGGCGGGACATCCGGACACACATGTATGTGGGGACACTGTCCTTTGATCTGCTCCTCGGCGACGTACGTTCGTTGAAGGAGAAACGCTCCATCGTCCGGCCGATCGTCGCCGAACTTCAGCGGAAGTACGCGGTGAGCGTGGCGGAGACGGGTGAACAGGATCTCCATCGCAGGGCCGAGATCGGCCTCGCCGTGGTCTCCGGGGACACCGGACACCTCACGGACGTCCTGGACAGGTGCGAGCGGCTGGTTGCCGAGCGCCCCGAGGTGGAGCTGCTGTCGGTTCGACGGCGGCTGCACAGCGACGAAGACTGAACAAGCGAAGCCAAACCCAGAAGGAAGAGTGACGGACCGGTGACCGACAACGCGCGGGCCCGCAAGCTGGCCGATCGGATCCAGGTCGTGGTCGCGGAGACCCTGGACCGGCGTATCAAGGATCCGCGGCTCGGATTCGTGACGATCACGGACGCCCGTGTCACCGGCGACCTGCGGGAGGCCACGGTCTTCTACACGGTCTACGGCGACGACGAGGAGCGCGCGGCATCGGCCGCCGCGCTGGAGAGCGCCAAGGGCGTTCTCCGCTCCGAGGTCGGCAAGCAGGTCGGGGTCCGGTTCACGCCGACCCTCGCCTTCGTGCCGGACGCCCTCCCGGACAACGCCCGCACCATCGAGGACCTCCTCGACAAGGCGCGTGCCAAGGACGCGGCGGTGCGCGAGGTGTCGACCGGCGCGACGTACGCGGGCGGGGCCGACCCGTACCGCAAGCCGGAGGACGAGGACGACGAGGCCGAGGCGGCCGAAGAGGCCGGCGCGGCCGAGGGCTCCGTCGAGAACGAGGGTCCTGCCTCCGCATGACTCAGCAGAACAAGACGCCGGACGGCCTGGTCATCGTCGACAAGCCGTCCGGCTTCACTTCGCACGACGTCGTCGCCAAGATGCGCGGCATCGCCCGTACCCGCCGTGTCGGCCACGCCGGCACGCTGGACCCGATGGCCACGGGCGTGCTCGTGCTCGGGGTGGAGAAGGCCACCAAGCTGCTGGGCCACCTCGCCCTGACCGAGAAGGAGTACCTCGGCACGATCCGGCTCGGCCAGGACACCGTGACGGACGACGCGGAGGGCGAGATCATCTCGTCCACCGACGCGTCGGCCGTGACGCGTGAGGGCATCGACGCGGGCGTCGCGGCCCTGACCGGCGCGATCATGCAGGTGCCGTCCAAGGTCAGCGCCATCAAGATCGACGGCAAGCGGTCCTACGCACGGGTGCGCGGCGGCGAGGACTTCGAGATCCCGGCCCGCCCGGTGACCATCTCGTCCTTCCACGTCTACGACGTGTGCCAGGCCGTGGCGGAGGACGGGACCCCGGTCGTGGACGTGATCGTCTCCGTGGTCTGCTCCTCCGGTACGTACATCCGTGCCATCGCCCGGGACCTCGGTGGCGGACTCGGCGTCGGCGGACATCTGACCGCCCTGCGCCGCACCCGGGTGGGCCCGTACGGACTGGACATGGCCAAGACGCTCGACCAGCACCAGCAGGAGCTGACCGTGATGCCCGTCGCGGAGGCCGCCTCCTCGGCGTTCCCCCGCTGGGACGTCGACGAGAGGCGCGCCAAGCTGCTGCTCAACGGCGTCCGCCTGGACATGCCCTCGTATCCGCCGGGGCCCGTCGCGGCATTCGGTCCCGACGGGCGGTTCCTGGTGCTCGTCGAGGAGCACCACGGCAAGGCCAAGAGTCTCGCCGTCTTCGCCTGACCCGCACCACCGCCCCTCCCGTCGCGCCGTGGAGCGGGCAGCGCCCCCTGTGCCCGCTCCACGTTCCCCCTCCCCCGGAGAGTTCTGTCCATTTGACCCGGTGAATTCACCCCAATGGACGGGCGCTCGGAGTGAATACGGGGTGCGCGGGGGCGCTTTTCCACTGTCTGCTCCACGCTCCGCTCCCTGCCGACCTACCGTCGAACCATGGGCAGCGGGGACCGGCCGGAGCTGGTAAGAATCTGCGATCGTGCCGGCCGGCCGCGGGGGACGGGATTCGTCGCGGACGACCGCGGCACGGTCGTCACCAGTCACGAGGTCGTCGCCACCGCCGTACCCCTGACCCTGCACGGGCCGGACGGCCGTCACTGCGCCGTCGAGGCGGACGCCGTCACACCACTGCCGGAGCTCGGCCTCGCCCTGGTGGGCACCCCGGGCCCCGACGCGCTGGGGGCGCGCCCGCTGCCCGTGACCGTCCGGGACCGGATCGGAACCGGCACGTACGTGCGCATCGCCGCTCACGGGTGGCGTGAGGCACGGGTGCTGGGCGAGACCGCGGCGACGTACACGACGGCGGGGCGCGGCCACCGGATCGACGGGGCGCTCGTCCTGGCCCTCGGCACCGACGGGCGCGACGCGCTGCGCTCGGGCGGAACGGCCGTGGGCGGGCCGGTGACGGACCCGGAGACCGGAGCCGTACTCGGCCTGCTCTCCACGGCCCTGAGCACGGGACACGAAGCGGCGGGGCTGGCGGTGCCGCTCACGGGCCCGGCGGTGGCCGGATCCGCTCTCCTGCGGGCCCTGATGCGGCGGAACGCGGCGACCGTGCCCGGTTACGGACACGACCTCAACCTGGCGGGCGCCCACCAGCTGACCGCCACGTCGGTGGGCTCGCTCGGCGGTCCGCGCGAGCGTACGGAGCCGGTCGACCGCCCTGACATCGCCGGGGCGTTCGCCGCCTTCGACGCGGGCAGGGGGCAGGTGCTCGGCCTCGTCGGGGCACCCGGCACCGGCCGTACCACCGAGCTCGCCGCCCTGGCCGCCCGCCGTGCGCAGGGCTCTGTTCCCGCCCTCACGCTCTGGCTGCGGGGCGCCGATCTGCTGGCCGACGACACCTCGGTCGCCGCTGCCATGGCACGGACCCTTCAGCGCTCGGGGCGGATCCTCGCCGCCGCAGGCGCCGGGGGAGACATGACGGCGGCCACTCCCGAGAGCGTGGCCGCGTCGGCGACCGACGCCGGCAGCCCACTGCTCGTCGTGCTCGACGGCCCGGAGGAGATGCCGCCGCTGCTGGCCCACCGGCTGGCTGAATGGACCGCGGGCACGGCCCGCTGGCTGCGTGCCAACGGCGTACGGATGGTCGTCGCCTGCCGTCCCGAGCACTGGGAGACCGCGGGAGCGCTCTACCCGGCCGACGCCCTGCACCGCCCGGAACGGCCCGCGGGGCTGCTGCCTCCCGCCGTCCGCCTGGGCGACCTCACCGCGAGCCAGGCCGAGCGGGCCAGGGAGCGCTACGGCATCCCGGACGGCGCGATCACCCCCGGCCACGAGCGGCATCCGCTCACCCTGCGGCTGCTGGCCGAGGTGCGCGAAGCACTGCCACCGGACGTCCCGGGCCGGCCCGGCACGGAGGAGGTGTTCGGCGCCCACCTGGACCTCATGTGCGTCCGCATCGCCGTCCGGATCGCGGCGGGGGACGAGCAGCGGCTCCGGGGCGCGGCGGTGCGACGGCTGGCGGTGAAGGTGGCGGGCCAGGTCCACGAGGCGGCGCGACGCTGTCTCGGCCCGGGCCAGGGAGAGCTGGACCGGGCCGCGTTCGAGGAGCTGTTCCCCTGGCGCACGGGCTGGGCGTCGGCCGTCCTCACGGAGGGGCTCCTGACCCCGGCGGGCGCGGGCTACCGCTTCGCCCACGAGGAACTGGGCGACTGGATCCAGGGCGCCCACCTGGACCTGGACGCCGCCCTGCGCTCCCTGGTCCACCGCTGGCACGCGCCGCCCGCCCCGGCCGCGCGCGAGGGCGAGGGCGGCGGCGAGGGCGGCGGCGAGGCCGGGGACCGGGCACCGTACCGGGCCGGGGACGCGGCTGTGTCGCGACGCCGGGCGGCGCGGACCGGACGCGGGGCGCCCGCGCCCCGGCCGGCCGCCGGTCCGGAACCCGGGCCCGCCCCCGAGCCGCAGGGGGAACCCCGCACGCTGCCCGTGCCGCGCCACCGGATCGGCCCGGTGATCCAGGCGATGCTGCTCCTCGGACGGCGCCAGGGGGCGTCCGCGCTGGCGCACCGCATGGCTGACCTGATCGAGGCGACCGACCGGCTGTCGGCGCACCCGCCTGAGCACGGCGCCGACGGGGTACGGGCCGTGCCCGGGGAGGGCGCCGGCGTACCCGCTCCCGCGCCCGGCGGGACAGGTGACGCCCTCTGGTGGGCCGCTCACCTGCTCGGCGAGAGCCTGCTCCGGGTCCCCGACGCGCGTCCGTATCTCGGCGTGCTCCGGGTCCTCGCCGCGCGGATCACCCTGCGGTCAGCCGTGAGGGGCGGGCCCTCGCGGCTGGGGGCGTACGGGGAGTTCGGGCCCTGGTTCTGGCGGCGGCTGCGGCTCCCGGAGGAGGAGCGGATCGATCTGCTGCGCCGGCTCCTGCCCGCCGACGGCGCCCCCCGCGCCGACGGGGACACGCACTACCTCGACGCCGTGGACCGGCGGCTCTCCGCCGCCCCGCGCACCGTGCAGGCGCTGCTCTGCACCTGGTTCACCGACGAGCGGCCCCTGCACGCGACGGAGGGCCTGCCGATGCGGCCCACCGTGGCCGCCGCCGCGCAGGCCCTGCTCTACGCCCGCCGCGACCTGGACGTCGACGCGCTCACCGACGCCCTCGTCGCGACCGCGCATCCGCGCGCGGAGGAACTGCTGGGCACCCTCGTCGAGGACGAGACGTCCGCGCTCTGCCGGGCCGTCGAACGCTGGGCCCGCGACGAGGAGGGGGCCCAGCGGCGGGCCGCCGCCGCGGCGTACGCCATGGCCCTCCTCGCCCACGCCGCGTCGGACACCGACCGCGCCCTGCTGCGCGGCGCCGCCCTCCACCTGCTCGCACGCCCCGCCGACTCGGCCCTGCACGGAGCGGCGCTCACCGTCCTCGTCCACGATCCGGTGACCAGGGGCCGCTACCTGCCGCAGGCGCTGCGGGCGTTCGCCGCCGGTGACCCGCGACCGCCGGTGGCCCTGCTCGCCGAGGTGTACCCGGCCCACCCCGAGCCTGTTCTCGCCGCGCTGCGGGCCAGGCTGACGCGCCCGGACGACGGGGCGGGGGACGTACTCCTCACGCTGGCCGGGCTGGACGCCCCCGCGCTGGCGCTGCACGCCGCCGGTCTCGTACGCGATTACGTCCGCGCCCGTCCCGGGGACGGGACGCGGGCCGCCGCGTACGTCGGCGTCCGGCTCGAACAGGGCCCCGCGGCCCGTGCCCTGCTGCTGCCCCTGGTCACCGGCCTGCTGCGGGACCAGCCCGCGCCGGCAGCCGTGCGCGGGGCCCTCGCCCGGGTACTGGGCGAGTCAGGGAGCAGCGCCTCGCGCCCGCTGCGGACCGAACTCCTCGAGGTGCTGCTGGAGTTCGAGCAGGACACCGGCAGGGACCCCGAGGTGCTCGACGCCCTCCTGCACGCCGCGGCAACCGGCTCGGGGACGCGCTCACCGGTCCGGACGAGGGCGCTGGTGCACCGCACCGGGATGCTCCTCGTAAGGACCCCGGAAGGCGCCGCGCGCTTCGACCGACGTCTGGTCGAACTCGCTCGTGACGTGCCCGGCTTCGCGGGCCTGGTCACCGGCTGGCTGGCCGACGCCCCGCAGGAGTGGGCGGCCGTCGTCGGGCCCGGTGCCCGGCGGACGCTGGAGGCCCTGGAGACGTCACAGCCCGCGATGACGGTGCCGATGCAGGCCGCGGGACGTGAGCATGGCAGTCTTAGACCTGCGTAATGGACAGGCACGTACACGGGTTCGGGCGAGGAGCGGTCACAGTGCAGCGCTGGCGTGGCTTGGAGGACATCCCCCAGGACTGGGGGCGCAGCGTCGTCACCATCGGCTCCTACGACGGTGTGCACCGCGGACACCAGCTGATCATCGGCCGCGCCGTGGAGCGGGCGCGTGACCTCGGCGTTCCCGCCGTGGTCGTCACCTTCGATCCGCACCCCAGCGAGGTCGTCCGCCCCGGCAGCCACCCGCCCCTGCTGGCCCCGCATCACCGGCGTGCCGAGCTGATGGCGGAACTGGGCGTGGACGCGGTGCTGATCCTGCCGTTCACGACCGAGTTCTCGAAGCTGTCGCCCGCCGACTTCATCGTGAAGGTCCTGGTCGACAAGCTGCACGCGCAGGCGGTCATCGAAGGACCGAACTTCCGGTTCGGACACCGGGCCGCCGGGAACGTGCGGCTGCTCACCGAGCTCGGCGGAACGTACGACTACACGGTCGAGGTCATCGACCTCTATGTGAGCGGTGAGGCGGGCGGCGGCGAGCCGTTCTCCTCCACCCTGACCCGCAGGCTGATCGCCGAGGGCGATGTGCGGGGCGCCGCGGAGATCCTCGGCCGCCCGCACCGCGTCGAGGGCATTGTCGTCCGTGGCGCGCAGCGCGGCCGTGAGCTGGGATTCCCTACGGCGAACGTCGAGACGCTGCCGCACACCGCGATCCCCGCCGACGGCGTGTACGCGGGCTGGCTGCACGTGAACGGCGAGGCGATGCCCGCCGCCATCTCCGTCGGCACGAACCCGCAGTTCGACGGCACCGAGCGCACCGTTGAGGCGTACGCGATCGACCGCGTGGGCCTCGAGCTCTACGGGCTGCACGTGGCCGTGGGCTTCCTCGCCTACGTACGCGGCATGATGAAGTTCGACTCGATCGACGAGCTGCTCGTGGCGATGGCCGCCGATGTGAAGCGCTCCAGCGAGCTGATCGCCGCCCACGACAACCAGGCCTGAGCGGCACACACGGATGGCGTACGGCCCCGGACCGACCGGTCCGGGGCCGTACGCCGTAGTGAGGCGGCCGGGTCTACACGGCGGCCGCGGCCGCCCAGTGGCACGCGACCTGGGTCGCCCCGCCGCCCGCGAGCACCGGCAGGTCCTTCGTACGGCACGCGTCGGCCACCCCCGCCCGCTCCGCCTCGCCCGAGGCCAGGATCTGGCAGCGCGCGTGGAAGCGGCATCCGGAGGGCACCTTCGACGGGTCCGGCGGCTCCCCGGTCAGGATCACCGGCTCGCCCTCCGCCTCCGGCAGTACGGACAGCAGGGCCTGGGTGTACGGGTGCCGGGGCGCCGTCAGGATCTGCTCCACCTCGCCCGTCTCCACGATCCGGCCGAGATACATCACGGCCACCCGGTCCGCGATGTTCCACGCCAGACCCAGATCGTGCGTGACCACCAGCGCCGACAGGCCCAGCTCCTCGCGCAGCCGCAGCAGCAGTGCGAGGATCTCGCCGCGTACCGACGCGTCCAGCGAGGCCACCGGCTCGTCGGCCACGATCAGTTCGGGCTCCAGAACGAGCGCGCCCGCGATCACGACCCGCTGGCGCTGACCGCCGGACAGCTCGTGCGGATAGCGCAGGAAGAACCGCTCCGCGGGCCGCAGCCCCGCCCGCGACAGCGCCTCGGCCACGGCCGCCTGCTCGTCACCCGGATACCCGTGGATGCGCAGGCCTCC
Source organism: Streptomyces finlayi (assembly GCF_014216315.1). Lineage (NCBI taxonomy): Bacteria > Bacillati > Actinomycetota > Actinomycetes > Kitasatosporales > Streptomycetaceae > Streptomyces > Streptomyces finlayi. The sequence goes on along the minus strand of NZ_CP045702.1, from coordinate 1,857,551 downwards.
GCCACCGCGTCGTAGACGGTGTGGCGGGGGTTGAGCGAGCCGCTGGGGTCCTGGAGCACCAACTGGACCCGTTTGCGGTACGCCTTCAGGGCGCGGCCGGAGTAGTCCAGCGGCTCGCCACCGAAGGTGACCCGGCCGGCCGACGGCGGGACCAGGCCCAGCAGAGAGCGGGCCAGGGTCGTCTTGCCGCAGCCGGACTCGCCGACCAGGGCCACGATCTCACCGGGCCGGATGTCGAGGTCCACCCCGTCGACGGCGCGGGCCGGATCGGCGCCGCGCCGGCCCGGAAAGGTGATCTTCAGGGCCTCCGCGCTGAGCAGGGGAGTGGCCGTCATGTCGTGCTCCTTGCTTCCTCGGCGGCCGGTTCGGCGGTCGGCCCGCCGCCGGGCCCGACGAGCACACAGGCCGCGCTGCGCCCGGCTCCGGCGCTGCGCAGGTGCTGGTCCTCGGTCGCGCAGGTGCCGAGCGCGACCGGGCAGCGCGGATGGAACGTACAGCCGGACGGCAGCGCCGAGGGGTCCGGCGGGTCGCCCGGCAGGCCGCGCGGGGCGTGCCGCGACGACAGGTCACCGATCCTCGGGAAGGCGGCGGACAGCGCGTTTCCGTAGGGGTGGGCGGCGTTGTCGTAGACCTGCTTGGCCGGACCCTCCTCGACGACCCGCCCCGCGTACATCACGGCGAGCCGGTCGCAGGTGTCGGAGAGGACCGCCAGGTCATGGCTGATCATGATGAGGCCGAGGTCCTGGTCGGCGACGAGCTGTTCGATCAGCCGCAGGATCTGCGCCTGGATCATCACGTCGAGCGCCGTGGTCGGCTCGTCGGCGATGACGAGCCGCGGATCGCAGGCCAGGGCCATCGCGATCATCACGCGCTGGCGCTGACCACCGGAGAGCTCGTGCGGATACGCGTCGGCGCGGGCCGTCGGCAGACCGACCTGTTCCAGCAGTTCACCGGCTCGCCTGCGCGCGGCGGCGGGTGTCGCCTTCCTGTGGAGCAGGATCGGTTCGGCGATCTGGTCCCCGATGCGGTGCACGGCGTTCAGCGAGTGCATGGCGCCCTGGAAGACGATCGAGGCCCCGGCCCAGCGGACCGCCCGCAGCCGGCCCCACTTCATGGCGAGGATGTCCTCCCCGTCGAGCAGGATCTCGCCCGTCAGCGTCGCGGACGCGGGGAGCAGCCGCAGCAGCGCGAGCGCGAGTGTCGACTTCCCGCAGCCGGACTCCCCGGCGATGCCGAGCTTCTGTCCGGCATCGACCCGCAGATCGATGCCGCGCACGGCGGGGACGGCCGATGCCCCCGATCCATAGGTGACGTGGAGATTTCTGACGTCGAGCAACGGCTGCCCGGTCGTCGGCTCGGATGTGGTCAACGGGTCACCCCCAGCTTGGGGTTGAGCACGGACTCGATCGTGCGGCCGCACAGCGTGAACGCGAGGGCGACGACGGCGATGGCGAGTCCGGGCGGAGCGAGGTACCACCAGTTCCCGGAGCTGACCGCACCCGCTTCGCGGGCGTCCTGGAGCAGTCCGCCCCAGGAGACGATCGTGGGATCACCGAGCCCGAGGAAGGCCAGGGTCGCCTCGGTGAGAATGGCGGTGGAGATCACCAGCGTGGTCTGCGAGAGCACCAGCGGCATCACATTGGGCAGGACGTGGCGGGACATGATGTGGCCGTGCCCGCCGCCGAGGGCCTTGGACCGCTCGATGTACGGGCGTGACTCGACGGACAGGGTCTGGGCGCGCACCAGACGGGCGGTCGTCGGCCAGGTCGTCACGCCGATCGCCAGGATCGTCGTCCAGACCGACCGGGAGAGCACCGTGGCCAGCGCGATGGCGAGCACGAGGGTCGGCATGACGAGGAACCAGTCGGTGATCCGCATGATCACGGTCCCGTACCAGCCCTTGAAGTGTCCCGCGGTGATGCCGACCAGCGTGCCGATCGCCACTGAGAGGAACGCTGCGAGCAGGCCGACGGTCAGCGAGACCCTCGTACCCCAGAGCAGCAGCGCCAGCAGGCTGCGCCCGAACTGGTCGGTGCCGAGAGGGAACTTTGAGCTGGGCGACTCCATCGGGCCGCCGGTCGCCCCGGTGACGCTCCGCGAGTCGGCGCCCACCAGCAGGGGGGCGACGATCGCCAGCAGACCGATCACCCCGAGCACGACGAGCCCGGCGATCCCCGCGCGGTGGGTGCGGTACGCGCGCCAGAAGCGGACCACGGCCCGGCGCCGACGTGCCCGGGCGAGCGCCCGCGGACTGCTGGTCTTCACGGCATCGGTCGAGGTCGTCATCGGCCCACCCGGGGATCGAGCAGCGGATAGATCACGTCGGCGAGCGTGTTCATCAGGATCACCGCGGCGGCGAAGACGAAGAACAGTGCCTGCACCAGGGGCAGGTCGGGCACGCTCAGCGCCTGGTAGAAGAGCCCGCCGAGGCCCGGCCAGGAGAACACGGTCTCCACGAGGATGGCTCCCGCCACCGTGTTGCCCAGGTTCACGAAGAGCAGGGTCACGGTCGGCAGCATCGCGTTCGGCACGGCGTGGCGGCGGCGTACGACATCGTCGCGCAGCCCCTTCGCACGCGCGGTGGTGAGATAGTCGCTGCCCATCTCGTCGAGCAGCGAGGAGCGCATCACCAGGAGGGTGCGGGCGTACTCGACGGCGACGAGGGTGACGACCGGCAGCACCAGGTGGTGGGCCACGTCCAGGACGTATCCGAAGCCGCTCTCGTCGCCGGACTCCATGCCGCCGGTCGGGAAGATCCCGGGGATCGGGCCGATGCCCACCGACAGCGTGATGATCAGCAGCAGCCCGAGCCAGAAGGACGGCACCGAGTACAGCGTCAGCGCGAACGCGGTACTGAAGCGGTCTCCGAAGGAGCCGTTGCGCCAGGCCGACCTCGCACCCAGCCAGATGCCGATCACCGTGTAGATCACGAAGGCGGTGCCGGTGAGCAGCAGCGTCGCGGGCAGGGCCTCGGAGATCTTGTCCATGACGGGGGCGCGGAACTGGTACGAGGTACCGAAGTCCCCGGTGAGCGCCTTTCCGCAGTACTGGGTGAACTGCTGCCACAGCGGCAGGTCCAGCCCGAACTCGCGGCGCATCGCGGCGATCTGTTCCGTGGACACCTGGCGGCCGCCGGTCATCTGCTTCACCGGGTCGCCGGGGATCAGCCGGAACAGGAAGAAGCTGGTGACGAGCACGGCGAACAGGGAGACGGCCGCACCGGCCAGCTTGCCCGCCACATAGCGGAGGTACGCGGTCGTGCTGCGGGATCGCGGACCGCGGGCCGACGGCCCGGCCGGAGCCGGACCGTCGGTCTGCGCACTGTCCACGCCCGGCGCGCTCTTCAGCAGCGCGGGTGTGCTGTCTGTGCTCATGGACTATTCACGGTCTTCCGCGGTGGAACGACGACGCATGGCGAACAGCAGTCCGCCACCGACGAGGACGACGACGGCGACGCCGATCCCGACGAGGACTCCGGTGGAGCTGCCACCGTCGTCGGAGGAACCGCTCGACGCCCCGGCGGCCGGAACCGCCGACCACCAGCTCCAGTACCCGTCCTGGCCGTAGATGTTGCCCGCGGCGGACGGCATCGTCGTGATCGACTTGATGTGGTCGGTACGGTACGCCTCGACGGCGTTCGGATAGGCCATGACATTCATGTACCCGGTGTCGTACAGCCGTGACTCCATCTGCTTCACCAGATCGGCGCGCTTGGCGGGGTCGTACTCGGCCAGCTGCTTCGCGTAGAGCTCGTCGTACTGCTTGTCGCAGATGAAGTTGTCCGTCGCCGCGGACTCCTTCGGCTTGGCGGGCAGTGCGGCGCAGGTGTGGATCGACATCACGAAGTCCGGGTCCGGGTTGACGGACCAGCCGTCGAAGGCGAGGTCGTACTCACCGGCGTACCAGGGGTCGGAGACGTTGTCGATGCAGTCCACCTTCAGGCCGATGCCGAGGTCGCCCCACCACTCCTGGAGGTACTTGCCGATCGCCTTGTCGTTCGGGTCCGTGGCGTGGCACAGGATGCGGAAGTCGAGCGGCTTGCCGTCCTTGCCGACGCGCTTGCCCGCACCGTTCTTCCTGTAGCCCGCCTCGTCGAGCATCGCGGCGGCCTTCGCCGGGTCGTAGCTGAGCTTCTGGTCGGCGGACGGCTGCCAGAAGTAGTCGGAGAAGCGCGGCGGGATGTAGCCCGCACCCTCCACGGCGTGGCCCTGGAAGACCTTGTCGATGACGGTCTCGCGGTCGACGGCCATGAAGAGCGCCTGACGGACCTTCTGGTCGAGCAGCGCCGGATGTCCGTCACCGAACTTCGTGCCGTCCTTCGTGCGTGCGCCCGGGTTGGTCGCCAGCGCGTAGAAGCGCCGGCCGGGCGCGTCGTTGACCTTGATGTTCTCCGCGGTCTTCAACGAGGCGGACTGAGCGGGCGTCAGGCTGGGGCTGCCCGCGACGAAGGAGACCTCGCCCTTGCGCAGGGCGGCGACGGCGGCGTCCTGGTCCTTGTAGTAGCGGAAGACGATCTCGTCGAACTTGGGCGAGCCGCGCCAGAAGTCCTTGTTCGCCTTGAGCCTCACGTAGCTGTCGACCTTGTAGTCCGTCAGGATGAACGGGCCGTTCCCCACGATCGGGAACTTCTGGTCGTTGTTGAACTTGGAGAAGTCACCGACCTTCTCCCAGACGTGCTTCGGGACGATCGGCACGTCGAGCGCCGTCATCGTGGCCTGCGGCTTCTTCAGCTCGATGACGAGCTGCTCCGGCGTCGGAGCGGTGACCTTCCTGAAGTTGCCGACGAAGCTGCCGTTGGAGGTGGCCGCGGCCTCGTCGGTCATCATCTTGTTGAAGGTCCACGCGGCGTCCTCGGCGGTGACCTTCTGCCCGTCCGACCACTTCGAGTCGGAACGGATCGTGTACGTCCAGGTCAGTTTGTCCGGCGACGGTTCCCACTGGGTGGCGAGCGCGGGGATCGCGTGGTTGTCCTTGGCGTCGTAGTTGGTCAGGTAGTCGTACATGAGCCGGTGGATGCTCGTGCTGAGCAGGCGCTGCGCGAGGAACGGGCTCAGGGAGTCGACGCTCTGTGCGACCGCGACCGTCAGGGTCGTCTTGCCGCTGTCGTCGGCCTGGGCCTCCTGCGGCGCGGGTGCGAGCGGATTTCCGGGTACGACCGAACCGGCGGCGAGCGCGAGCGCGGCCGCGCAGGAGGCCAGCAGGAGACGCATGCTGCGGCGGGGACGGGAAGAGAGAGGTGGAACTCTTGTGACCATGGGACGTTGACCTCGCGTCATGACTCGCATGGAGAAGGCGGGCAGATCTCTGGTTCGCCAGCTGGTGAAGCGAAGGTCTATCAGCGGTGGTCGAGCCGCGTCAACGGTGTGCCAAACGGCGTGTGGGCTGCGGGAATGCAAGAAGGGCTCGCATCGTGTGAACGATGCGAGCCCTCATTGGTTTAGACCTCTACTGCCCTACTGTTGAGGGGCTGGTGGGGGCTGCGGAGGCTGCTGCTGCCATCCTGCGGGCGGAACCGGACCCTGCAATTCCGACTCCCCGGACCGGCCGTCGTGCTGCGGGTGCGCCGGCGGGGCTCCGGCCGGATTCGTACCCGACTGGGCCTGCGGGGGAAGCGACTGCTGCCAGCCGTTCTGCTGCGCGCCGGGGCCGGGGTGCGGCGGGTACGGCTGCTGGTGAGGCTGCTGCTGCGGGGGCTGCTGTCCACCGTACGGCTGCTGCTGATAGGGCTGTTGCGGGTGTGGCTGCTGCTGCGGCGGGTACGGCTGGTAGGGCTGCCCGGCCTGCGGCTGCCCCGGCAGCGGCTGTCCTGGCTGCTGCTGAGGCACGTACGGCTGCTGACCCGGCGTCTGCTGACCCGGCGTCTGGTGTCCGGGCATCGGCGGGGCGAACTGCGGCGGCTGGCTGCGGCCGTCCGCGGTCCACAGTCCCTGCTGCTGCTGGGCCCGCGCGAAGTCCTCGGCGACCAGCGCCGAGAGGTTGAAGTACGCCTCGCGGGTCTTCGGCCGCATCATGTCGAGGTCGACCTCGGCGCCCGCCGAGAGGTGCTCGTCGAAGGGCACCACGATGACGCCGCGACAGCGGGTCTCGAAGTGCTGCACGATGTCGTCGACCTTGATCATCTTTCCGGTCTCACGGACTCCGGAGATGACCGTGAGGGAACGCTGCACCAGGTCCGCGTACCCGTGGGCCGACAGCCAGTCCAGCGTCGTCGACGCACTGGAGGCACCGTCGACCGACGGCGTCGAGATGATGATCAGCTGGTCCGCGAGGTCCAGCACCCCGCGCATCGCGCTGTACAGCAGACCGGTGCCCGAGTCCGTCAGGATGATCGGGTACTGCTTGCCGAGCACGTCGATCGCGCGCCGGTAGTCCTCGTCGTTGAACGTCGTCGAGACGGCAGGGTCCACGTCGTTGGCGATGATCTCCAGACCGGAGGGCGCCTGCGAGGTGAAGCGACGGATGTCCATGTACGAGTTGAGGTACGGGATCGCCTGGACCAGGTCACGGATCGTGGCCCCGGTCTCGCGGCGCACCCGGCGGCCGAGCGTGCCGGCGTCCGGGTTGGCGTCGATGGCGAGGATCTTGTCCTGCCGCTCGGTGGCCAGGGTGGAACCGAGGGCCGTCGTCGTCGTGGTCTTTCCGACACCGCCCTTGAGGCTGATGACCGCGATCCGGTAGCAGGACAGCACCGGTGTACGGATCAGCTCCAGCTTGCGCTGCCGCTCGATCTCCTCCTTCTTGCCGCCCAGCTTGAACCGGGCGGAGGCGGAGGGGTTGCGGCTGCTCTTGGCCTTCTGCTTGCCGCGGACCAGGCGGTCCGAGGAGAGCTCCACGGCGGCCGTGTAGCCGAGCGGGGCGCCCGGCACGGAACGCTCGCGCTGGTCGTGGGTGACCGAGGTCGGCCAGGCGCTGCCGGTGCGGGGGTCCACGGGGGGCCCCTGCGGTGCGCCCTGTGGTGCCTGCTGCTGGGGATGCTGCTGGTACTGGGGGTGCTGCGGAGGAGCCTGGTAGAGCTGGTGCTGTGGAGGCTGCTGTTGTTGCGGCGGGACGGGAGCGAGGGGTGCGGGCAGGTTGGGTGTCCCCTGGACCGGTTGCTGCGGTTGCTGCGGTTGCTGCTGGTGCTGCTGGGCCTGCGGAGGCAGCGGTGCGCTCTGCGCGGGGAAGTGCGGCTGCTGAGGGGCGGGGTCCGGAGGCATATGGGGCGGCTGCGGGAATCCGTAACCGCCCGGTGCCTGCGGGAATCCGTAGCCGCCCTGACCGTGCTGCTGCGGTGCCTGCGGTGCCTGCGGTGCCTGCGGTGCCTGCGGTGCCTGCGGTGCCTGCGGTGCCTGCGGTGCCTGCGGTGCCTGCGGGGCAGGTGCCTGCGGCTGCGAGGCCTGGGGGAATCCGTAACCGCCCTGCGGAACCGGGAGGTTGGGCCGGTCCGCCGGAACCGGTGCCTGCGGCGGCTGAGGTGCCTGTGCCGTGTGCGGGAAGCCGTAACCGCCGGGAGCTCCGTGCGTCGGTGCCGGCGCGGGCCACTCCGCCGCCGCCTGGGGCGCGGCGGGCTGCGGGGCGGCCGGCTGGAAGGCGGGCGGCAGCGGCGGCAGGGCGCCCGGTACGGGCGGCGCCGGGGCCCAGGGTGCAGGGGAGGAGTGAGGGGGAGCTTCGGCCGGCGGTGCCTCCGGGGGCGCCGCGTCCGCGGAGGCGTCCGAGTGCTCGTCGGCCGGTGCGGCGGGTGTGGCTGCCGCGCTGGCGGGCCCGGGGTTCCCCGGCGCCTCGGGGGTCATGTCCACGGCAGGCGAGGGACCGGCCGCCACGGAGGCCGACGGAGCACCGGCCCCGTCCGCCGGCCCGTCCTCCGACGCCTCAGGCGCACTCCCGGTCTCGTCCGTCACCGGGGTGACGTCCGGGGCCGACTGGTCCGGAGCGTCCGAAGAGTCCGGTTCACGGCCGGAGCCGGAGCCGGAGCCCGTTCCGGAGCCCGCGCCCGCTTCGGAGCTCGCGCCCGTTCCAGAGCCCGGCCCGGAGATCGCCGCCTCCGCCCCGGCTGCCGCTTCCCGTTCCTCGATCTCCCGCTTCAGGGCTGCGGGTGAGAACCGCATGGTCGCGCCGCTCTCCACGTCGCCACCACCGAACGGCTCCGCCGCGGCACCGGAGCCGCCGGGCGCGGCGGATGAGGCCGAGGACACGGAAGACGCCGAGGGCGCCGACGACGTGGAAGATGCCGACGGAGCGGCGGACTCGGGCGCAGCCGAGGGTTCACCGTCCGCAGGGCCTGTGCCGGGCGCAGCTCCGGAAGCAGGCCCGGAAGCAGGCGCTGCGGCCGAAGCCTCCTCGGAGCGCGAAGCGGCCCAGTTGGGCTCGAAGCCGCTCCCCGCAGGCAGCCCCGGTACGGAGACCGGCGCCCCGTTCGGCGGCGGAGGCGGTGCCAGATGCGAACCGGCACCGCCTGACGAATCCCCCGCAGCGTTCTGCGTGTACCAGGCGGGAGGGGTGTAGTCGATGGTGAACTCACCCGTCATCTCGGCGGGATCCGCGTCGGACGACTCGTCGACGGGCGTGTTCCATCCCCCGCGGATCTCGTCCCGATCGCCGTTCACTTTGCCTCCTGGTGTGGTCGAGCACCCTTGTGCCGTGGTGGGTGGGGGCGACCGTTCCCGTTGTCCGATCCGCCCGGCTCTCCCCCTTGCGACGCGCATGACCTGTCCACAGGTTTCATCAGCCGCGCCCCACCCACCCTAATCGCCACCGGGCTCACTACGGCAGGCCGTACCGGGTCGCAAGAAGCGTCCGGTCGGCCGTCCCCGGAGCCCAACCACGCCCCGAGCGGCTGAGCGTGAGGACGGAAGCGGTCAAAATCGTGTATCTGCGTACGGAATGAGGAGACTTCCGTACGCATCGAGCGGTGCGGGACGGCTCAGTCCATCCGGCGCGCGCTGCCCAACAATCCGGTCTCGGCGTCGGTCGCCTGCGTCATCACGAACTGCCGGTCGCGGTTCGCGCACCACAGCGTGACACCGTCGGCCAGGGTGGACAACGCCTGCGACTCGGAGGGCGACAGATGCAGGATGCGCCCGATCTGCGCCGCCTCGTCGGGGGAGACCCGCTGGATACCGACGAGTGCCGACTTCGCCATCAGGCGCGGCGCCACCGGGCTCAGATACGGCAGCAGTGTCACCACGGACTGCCAGGGGCCCGCCACCACCCGTCCGCGCGGCGGGCGCATCCCGCAGTCCCGCACCACGACGACCGGCGAACCGGCCGATGCGCCCTGTGGCGGCACCCGTCCCACGTCGTGCAGCGAGATGCACGGCTGCCCGCCGCCCGCCGCCTGGGCCAGCGCCGTCCAAGCGGCCGCCCGGCCGGTCTCCACGGCGATGCGGGCGCCCGTGGCCGCGGCGCGCAGCGCCAGTACCTGCGCCGTCCACAGCCCGCCGATCAGCGTGACCTCGTACGGGGTGGGCCGGTTGACACCCAGCACGGCGGGGCGCCCCTCGGCGTCCACACCGATCACCGTGCCGTCGTCGCCGACCGGCAGGTTCAGCGATGCCAGCTCGTCGAAGGGGACCGCGTGCCGGCTGCGGCGGGGCCCGATCAGGCCGAAGCCCAGCCGGGCCCGGGTGCTCGGCGGTGTGGACATCAGCGGGTACCTCCGAGCGGCAGTGTGGCGAGCACGCCGGGCAGCTGCTCGCGGTCCAGTCGCACGAGCGAGGTCTTCACACCGCGCGCGGTGCGCTCCAACTCATGGCGCGAGGCGACCAGTTCCTCGTCGCTGCGCCCGGTGATCCGGATGTGTCCGGTGACCGAGACCTCCGAGCGGTCGCCGTGGCCCAGCGTCAGGCTGAAGGTCGTCGCGAGGGCGGGAACCGACGTGAGGAGCGCGACCAGTTGCGGCATCGAAGCGCCGCCACCGCCGAACTGCGGCCAGCGGCCGACCCAGTACGTCGTGTGGCGCCGGTCGTCGCAGCGCCAGGTACGCGACGTCTCCTCGGTGCGGCGGCCCGGCGTCTCCGACCGGCTGGCCTGCGCCATCGCCAGCGGGCTGACGCAAGCCGACGTCGCGATCGCCGAGGTCAGTTCCTGCTCGGTCAGCACCGTCGCGCGGAACCCGGCCCCGGTCAGCCGGCTCGCCAGCTGGTCGGCGGCCCGTACCGCGCACTTCTGCGCCCCGACGATGCCACCGCCGCGCGCCTGTACGGCTTCCGGGCACAGTTCCGGGTCCAGCTTGAGAGCGATCCAGGTGATCCGCAGGGCGGGCGAACCCGTCTGGGCCTGCAGCGGCGCGTAGTTGCGTGCGGCGACCGACTGCGACGGCAGGTGCGGCGCGGGCGCCGGCTGGGTGTGCTGAACGATCTGTGCGGATTCCAGACGGATTCCGTCGACGTCGAGCACATCGCGTACCAGAGTCAGGGGAAGCGGCTGTGCCGAGCGGTCAGGCCGCAGCGCCGTGGAGTCCGACTCGACCTGGATGACGGCCGTCAGGAACGTACCGTCACCGATCATGCCGACCGGGCGGCGGTCACGGTCGCTGAATGAGTACGTGCGCAGTGCGGGCTCGCACTCGACGGCCGGGGCGAGTCCCGGTTCCGTACCCGCGGGCAGGACGAGGGAGGCGGCGCGGCGGCTCCGGGCGCGCAGGGCGAAGACGGTGCTGAGCCACTCCGGCAGCGAACGGCGGTGTCTGCGGACGACGGCGAGCAGCACCAGGATCGCGGCGGCCACACCGGCCGGAGCCAGCAGCAGAGGTCCGACGACCCAGGCGACGACCAGCAGCGCGGCCGCGATCTCGATCAGTACGAGTTGTTGCAATCGGAACGAACCGAACTGTCCGGCCCGTCCGTTCAGTCGCGGTGAGGCCGCTCCGCCGGCGCCCGAGGCGCCCGCTGAGGGCGTGCGTGAAGCGCGGCGTGAGGCCCGTGGGCCGCCGGATCCGGGAGCCCCGGATCCCTGTGTGTTCCCGGCCGGACGTGTCCGCGTCGCGGAAGCCATCATTCCGGCTTTCCCCCGTTCATAAGGCCCAACTCCACCCGATCGCCCCTGCCCCGCCGGGGCTTCGGCGGCTGGATCAGCCTACCCGGCCCACGGGTGCCCGCCGTCAGCAGGCATAGTAGGGGGCCGGTCCGGCACCAGGGTCCGGCATCCGGGGTCCGGCACAGGGGGCGGGGATGCGTCCGCTCCTGGGCCGCGCGGGGAGACACGGGAGACAGACAGACTCATGGCATCACGGCGGGATGAGCTCAACGCGTACACCTTTGCGAAGAAGCGCACGGTGGCGGCTTTTCTTCAACCGTCTCCCACCGGGACCGAGGAAGGCGCCCCCCGCCCGCTGCGGGCCGTAGTCCCCAGCCTGATCGTCGGCGCGCTGATCCTCGCGGGATTCGGCGCCTGGGGCATGTTCAAGCCGACGGCGCCCAAGGACTGGGACAAGCCCGGCACCAAGGTCATCGTCGGCAAGGACTCCACCACCCGTTACGTGGTGCTCAGCACAGGCAAGGGCAAGGGCAGGAAGACGCTGCTCCACCCCGTGCTGAACCTCGCCTCGGCCCGACTGCTGCTCACGCCGCAGCAGTTCGCCGTGGTGCAGGTCGGCGACAAGATCCTGGACGCGGGCAAGCCGCCGCGTGGACCGATCCTCGGTATCCCGTACGCCCCCGACCGGCTCCCCGAGTGGAAGGACGCGGGCACACCCAAGCGGTGGGCGGTCTGCGAACAGCCCGGCGGCAAGGGCAACTCCGTACAGAAGGCGGCCTTCGTCTTCGCCGAGCGCGACCTGAAGCTGACCGAGGGCAGGAAGCAGCTCCGCGCCGGCCAGGTGCTCTACGTCCAGGGCCAGGACCGCACCCGCTACCTCGTCGACGCGAGCGGCACCAAGTACCGCGTCGACGAGGTGGCCACCGACAACGGACACCTCACCAACGCCCTCGTCGGCAGCAGCCTCCCGCAGCCCGTCACCGACGACTGGCTCGCCACCCTGCACGACGGCACCCCCGTCGCCTTCCCGCAGATCCCCGGCACCATCGGCGCACCCGCCCACATCCAGGGCCAGCTCTCCGCCGAGGAGAACAAGGTCGGCATGGTGCTCAGGACCGAGACCGGCAACGGCACCCAGCACTACGTCGTGCTGGAGGGCAAGGTCCAGCCCGTCTCCGAGTTCACCGCCTGGCTGCTGATCAACTCCCCCCAGACGGCGCCCCTGAACCTCGACAGCAAGTCACGTGCCGTCGGACTCCAGGACTTCGTCCCGGACAGCCGGACGTTCGCGGGCCAGGGCGCGCGCTGGCCCGCCCACAAGGCGAAGCAGGTCAACTCGGCGTCCGGCGGCGGCCGGGACACCGTCTGCAGCGTGCTGCGCAAGGTGGACGACGCGGGCCGCTCGACGCTGAGCGTCTGGGCCGGTACGGAGTACCCGGCTGCGATCAACGCCGGTGGGACCAGCACCTACGTCACCCCCGGCAGCGGCCTGCTCTACACCCAGATCCGGGGCCGGCAGACCAGGCCCGACGGTTCGCTCTTCCTGGTGACGGACACCGGACTGCGCTACGCGGTCCAGGCGAACGGCGACAGCGACGCCGAACGGTCCGACATCGGCACGGGTGACCAGCAGGGCCAGGGTGACGGCCGCCCGGAGCCGAGCCAGGCGCAGATCAGGCTCGGTTACGAGAAGGTCGTGCCCTCCCTCGTACCGATCGCGTGGTCGGAGTTCCTGTCCAAGGGCCCCCGGCTCGACACCAACAGCGCCCGCCAGCCGCAGGGCTCGTAACCGCTTCGTGCGCACTGGGATCACGGACTCGGGGGAGAGGAACAGATGGTGTACCGGAAGACCGCGCTGCTGACGGCGGCCACGGCCGCACTGGCCGCACTGGCCGCGCTCGCGGCGCCGCAGGCCGCGCACGCGGACACGGGGGCCGGTCGAGCGGGCGGACTCGGGATCAGCGGCAGCGGTGAGTGCACGTTCCCGATGAAGAAGCAGTTCGCGGGCAGACCCTGGTCGCTCCAGCGCGTCCTGCTCGACGAGCTGTGGCAGGACTCCAAGGGCAAGGGCGTCCGCGTCGCCGTCATCGACACCGGGGTGGACAACGCCAACCCGCAGCTCAAGACGGCCGTCGACGTCTCCGCCGGCCGTGACCTCCTCAGTGCCAAGGGGGACGGCACGGCCGACGAGATCGGTCACGGCACCAAGGTCGCCGGCATCATCGCGGCCCGCCCCCGCAAGGGCACCGGATTCGTCGGGCTGGCCCCCGAGGCCACGATCATCCCGATCCGGCAGAACGACGAGAAGAACAGCGGCAAGGACACCACGATGGCCACCGCGATCGAGCACGCGATCGCCAAGGGCGCCGACGTCATCAACATCTCCCAGGACACCACCAAGCCGCTCGCCGCGACCTCCGCCCTCGGCCGGGCCGTGGCCAAGGCGCTCGCCAGGAACATCGTGGTCGTCGCCTCCGCGGGCAACGACGGCACCGACGGCAAACGGAAGACGACCTACCCGGCGGCGTTCGACGGCGTGCTCGCCGTCGCAGCGTCCGACCGCAACAATGAACGCGCCGAGTTCTCGCAGGCCGGAGCCTTCGTCGGCGTGGCGGCCCCCGGCGTGGACATCATCTCCACCGTCCCGGGCAACGGCCAGTGCGCCGACAACGGCACCAGCTTCTCCGCGCCGTACGTCGCCGGGGTCGCCGCCCTCCTCAAGGCCAAGTACCCCACCTGGACAGCCGCGCAGATCGTCGCACGCATCGAGCAGACCGCCGAGCGGTCCGTCACCGGCCACGACGACTTCGTCGGCTGGGGCGTCGTCGACCCCGTCCGCGCCCTGGCCGGTGACAAGGACGACGTACCCCTGGACGCCGCGCGCCCCGATGCCCCGCCGCCCAGGGCGCAGGCACCGGAGCCCGCGCATCTGGCGATGTCCGAGACACCGCAGGAGCGCAGTGAGCGCTACGCCACCTACGCCCTGGTCCTGGCGGGCGTGCTGGTCTCCGTCGTCGCCGGTACCGCGACCGTCGTCCGTGATGTCCGGCGGCGGCGCGGTTTGCGGGAGAGCGCGGTCCAGTGAAGTACCTCTCTCCCCGGAAACCCCAGTTGGGGCAAGATGACGAAGTGACTAGGGTGGTAGCAGACTTCACGTGTGTGACGGGGGAACGAGAAGTGGCCGAGTCCGATGCGGGCGGATGGGAACGCCGCCGCGCGCTCCGAGGACCCCGTGCTCACCCCACTCCGTATCCGGAGCACACGGGGGCAGCAAGAAGCCTGGCCGCGACCGGCGGACAGGCCCGGGAACTGAGAGATAGGACCTCCGGATGAGCAACCCCGCAGGTGGTTTCGGACTTGCCGACGATCCGATCGTCCAGGCGAAGAACAAGATCATCGACACCGCCGAGGCGGTGTCCAAGCAGGCCAGGGAGCTGGCAGACATCCTCGCCACGGTGAGCGCGGGCTGGACCGGAGTGGGCGCCTCGGGATTCTCGTCCGCACAGCTCGTGATCAACGAGGACCACGACGAGATCCGCCGGCTGCTCAACGTGCTCCTCAACGCCGTGAGCCAGACCAAGAACCTCAGCAACGCCAACGACGACGAGGTCCGCGCGGCCTTCAACGCCGTGAAGGCGCCGGCGTCCTCGGGCAACACGTCCGGGCTGAACGGCGTCTGAGCCGCGCCGCGGCACCCTTCCACGTACACGCTGAGCACACAGGAGAAGACTGATGGCTGGGGATCCGAACACCAAGGTCAGGTACGAGAACGTCCAGGAGATGGCGAACCGCATCCGTGTGGTCTCGCGCAACATCATCAAGGACCTCCAGGAGATGGACGCCGCCCTCAAGGTCGTCACCGACACCTGGGACGGTGACGCCCACGCGGAGTACATCACGCTGCAGGGCAAGTACAAGGGCAAGGCCGACCACATGAAGGACCGGCTGGAGCAGGTCGCGAAGATCATCGAGACCGGCAAGGACAGCTACCGCTCGACGGACGTCAAGGCCTCGCGCCTGTTCACCGAGTCGTACTGACCCACATTTTCGTACGCGAGAGGGGCACGCTCGGCGGAGCGTGCCCCTCTTCGTCGTTCCCTCCGCAGGAACGCACTACTTCAGGTCGAACTCGCCGTCACGCGCACCCAGCACGAACGCGGTCCACTCGGCCTCCGTGTACCGCAGCACGGTCTCCGGATCCAGCGACGACCGCATCGCCACGGCCCCGCCCGGCAGATGAGCGATCTCGACCCGCTCCTCCGCCTCCTCGGTACCGGGGGCGCCCAGCCACTCCACCCCCGAGATGTCCAGCGCGTACAGCTCGTCCTTCTCCGCTTGCGTGCCCATCAGCTGCCTTTCGTCTCGTACGGCGGAACGTGTTCCTCGCCCGTCCGTGATTATCCCCGCACATGAGCCCGGGGGTGCGAGATCGCGCCTGGTTCACGGGGTTGGGGTGCAGCAGCCGCGCTTGTCCCAGGTCTCGCCCAGCTTGGTGCTCGCCGGACCGGTGGCCCAGTCGGCGCACTTGCCGCCACCGCACGTACACATCGATACCGGTTCCTGGTCCGGGCCCACGTTCACGCCTCTTCGGACGTGCCCTCGACGCGCCGGCGCACAGACCGGAACGCACCAGGACCCCGCACACACGCTGTGCGGGATCCCGGGTGGCTCGGTGGCACCTGCCTCAGCGCTGCTCGGGCAGCCGACCGATCTGCACCAGCGGGGTCCCGCGCTTGCGTGAGGCGAAGTAACCGCGCCCCGGCGGCATCGCGTGACCGCGTACCGAGCCGATCAGGTCGCCCTCGGACGGATCACCCGACAGCACGACACCCTGCGCGCCCAGCTCCTTGATGCGCTGCATGAAGCCCTCGTACATCGACCTCGAAGCGCCTGCGGAGTTGCGCGCGATGATGAAGCGGACACCGGTGTCCCGCGCGAACGGCAGGTACTCCGCCAGCGGGGCCAGCGGATTGCCCGCGTTCGTCGCCACCAGGTCGTAGTCGTCGACGATGATGAAGATCTGCGGACCGCTCCACCAGCTGCGGTCCCGCAGCTGCTGCGGAGTGACGTCCGTCGGCGGCTGACGACGGGCGAACACCCCTGCCAGCGCCTCCATGTGCATCTGCATGGAGCTCGCCATCGGTGCGTACTCCAGCAGATGGGACTCCGGCAGGGCGCCGAGCAGGGCCCGCCGGTAGTCACCGACGACGAGCTTCGCCTCGTCGGGGGAGTAACGCTCCGCGATCTGCTTGGCGATCAGCCGCAGCAGGTTCGTCTTGCCGGACTCGCTCTCACCGAAGATCAGGAAGAACGGGTCCGTCTCGAAGTCGACGAACACCGGCTCCAGCGCCGTCTCGTCGATACCGATCGCGATGCCCCGCTCCGGGAACTCGAAGCCCTTCGGCAGCTGGTCCGCAGGCAGCTTGCGCGGCAGCAGACGTACGGCCGGGGCCGAGGGACCCGACCAGTTCGACCGCACGGCGGCGACGAACGCGGCCGTGCCGTCGGAGAGGTCCGCGGCGCTGCTGACCGAGTCGATACGCGGCAGGGCGCCCATGAAGTGGAGCTTCTCCGGTACCTGCCCACGGCCGGGAACACCCGGCGGTACGTTCACCGCGACCTTGCGGTCGAACTCCGAGTCCATGACATCGCCGAGCCGCAGTTCGAGCCGGCTGAGGATCTGGTCCTTCAGCGCCGCCCGGACCTCCATGTAGCGGGCCGCGGTGATGACCACGTGGATGCCGTAACCGAGACCGCGCGAGGCGATGTCCGTGACGGTCTGCTCCAGCATCTCGTACTCGGCGCGGAAGCCGCCCCAGCCGTCGATGACCAGGAACACATCGCCCCACGCCTCACCCGGCAGCTCACCCAGGGCGCGCTTGCGCCGATAGGTGGCGATGGAGTCGATCGAGTTCGCCCGGAAGAACTCCTCACGCCGGTTGAGGACCCCGGAGACCTCGGCGACCGTGCGGCGCACCCGCTCGGGGTCGAGCCGCGACGCCATCCCGCCGACATGCGGCAGCTCCGCCAGCGAGACGAGACCGCCACCACCGAAGTCCAGTCCGTAGAACTGCACTTCGTGCGGGGTGTGCGTGAGTGCGAACGACGAGATCAGCGCCCGCATCATCGTGGACTTGCCCGACTGCGGACCGCCGACGACCATCATGTGGCCCGCCGCACCAGAGAAGTCCCGGTACAGCACCTCGCGCCGCTGCTCGAAGGGCTTGTCGATCAGGCCGAGCGGAACCGCGAGCCCGCCGGGCCGGGTGTACTCGGTCGCCGTGAAACCGCGGTCCGCGGTCGGCGCCAGCCCGGGAAGCAACTGGTCCAGCGTCGGCGCCCGGTCCAGCGGCGGCAGCCACACCTGGTGGGCCGGCACCCCCTGGCCCTCCAGCCGCCGCACGATCACGTCGAGCACCGTGTCGGCGAGCGCGTCGTCGTCCGCCCCCGCACGGGCCGCCGCGGCCAGCTGCGCCGGGTCCGGAGCCGCGTACACCACCGGCACGGGAGCGGCACTGAACACCGCGGGCCGCCGCTCGACCGGCAGCTGCCCCACCGAGAGGTCGGGGCCGCCCGTGCGGTACGCCCCCGACACGTACGCGGCCTTGAACCGGGTCATCTCGTCCGTACCGAACTTCAGATAACCCGAGCCGGGCACCGAAGGCAGGTGGTACGCGTCCGGCACACCCAGTGCCGTGCGCGACTCGGCCGCCGAGAAGGTCCGCAGCCCGATCCGGTACGAGAGATAGGTGTCGAGACCGCGCAGCTTGCCCTCCTCCAGACGCTGCGAGGCGAGCAGCAGATGCACACCCAGGGAGCGGCCGATCCGGCCGATCTGGATGAACATGTCGATGAAGTCCGGCTTGGCCGTGAGGAGTTCGGAGAACTCGTCGATGACCAGGACCAGCGAGGCCAGCGGTTCGAGCGCGGCGCCCGCGGCCCGTGCCTTCTCGTAGTCGTGGATGTTGGCGTAGTTCCCCGCCGAACGCAGCAGCTCCTGACGGCGCTGGAGTTCGCCCCGGATCGCGTCGCCCATGCGGTCGACCAGCGTGAGGTCGTCCGAGAGGTTGGTGATGACCGCGGCCACGTGCGGCATGTGCGACATCCCGGCGAACGTGGCACCGCCCTTGAAGTCCGCGAGTACGAAGTTGAGCGTCTCCGAGGAGTGCGTGACCGCGAGCCCCAGCACCAGGGTCCGCAGCAGCTCCGACTTACCGGAACCCGTGGCACCGACACACAGTCCGTGCGGACCCATGCCCTCCTGCGCGGCCTCCTTGAGGTCGAGCATCACCGGCTCGCCGCCCTCGCCCACACCGATCGGCACCCGGAGCCGCTCCGAGACCGACCGGGGCCGCCAGGTGCGCGCCACGTCGACCGAGGCGGCGTCACCCAGGTTCAGCAGGTCCGTGAAGTCCAGATTGGCGAGCAGCGGTTCGTCGTCGTCGCCCCCGCCCATCATGAGCGGTGCGAGCTGCCGGGCCAGCGCCTCGGCCGCAGGCAGCGAGATCCCGTCCGGCACACCCTCGTACGCGAGTCCGGAGCCGGACTCCAGCCGCAGCAGACCCGGCCGCACCACGACGGAGAGACCACCACGCGGCTCGTCCAGCTCGCCCGGCACCACCTCGACGATCGTCACGCCCTGAAGGCCCTCGGCCGCCGCGAACAGCGAGTCGGGCGGCACCATCCCCCCGTCCAGGACCACCACGACGTGCGGCTGGTCCAGCACCGGCTGGCTCTCCCGGCCGAACCGAGGCCGTCCCTCCAGACGGCTCGCCAGCAACTGCTCCAGCTCACCCAGGTCGTCGCCGAACAGCCGCTTGGTCCCGGCCCCGTCGACCTGACCGGGCACCTGCGTGTGCGGCAGCCACTTCGTCCAGTCCCAGCGCGCCACGGCTCCGGGGGCCGCCACCACGGCGACCAGCAGGTCCTCGGGGGAGTGCAGCGTCACCAGCTGTGCCACCAGCGACCGGGCCGTGGACTGCGCCGCCTCCGGCTGCCCGGAGACCGTGACGTGGTAGAAGGCCCGCATCGAGACGGCCATCGGCAGCCCGTCCAACGACCCGTGCACCGCGAGGAACTGCTGCATCGCGCCGGCGCACATCGGCTCCAGCTCGTCCACCGGAGCGGTCTCGGGAGCGATCAGCGGCGTCGCCAGCTGCTGGGTGCCCAGACCGACCCGTACATGCGCGAAGTCCTTGTCGCCCACGCGCCGTTCCCAGACCCGGCTGCCCTCCGCGACCACCGACCACAACTGCTCGGGCGCGGGGTGCAGATAGAGCTGTACGTCACGCTGCGCCCGGGCGGTCCTGCGGACCGTACGCCTGGTCTGCGCAAGGTATTTGAGGTAGTCGCGCCGCACATCGGCCATTTGCCCCTGCGTACCGCGACGGTGGCGGACCAGTTGGGCGACCACCATGCCGACGGTCGAGACGAGCATCAGGACACCCATGATCCGCATGAACGGCGGCGCCTGGGGCGAGAAGAAGAACACCACCGACGACCCCATGCCGAGCACCGGCAAAATCTGCATCAGCATGCCCTCCTGCTGCCCGCGCGGCAGTTCGGGAGGGGCCTCCAACGTCAACTCTTCCGCGGGTACTTCCGGCGGCAGAGACCGCGGAGGTCGTTTCACGACGATCTGGCTCACCGGAACATCAATCCCTCAATACGGACGGGCGGAAGGCCGGTCTGGTCCGCACCGACGCCCCCGTGGCTGCGTGTCCGCGGACTTCCCTCCGCGCGACGGTGATCCTACTTGCAGATCACCCGTCCCCCTCCCGGTAGGGTGGCGCGCGCACTGTGCGCAACCGCGAATCAGGGGGACCAGACACGTGAGTACGACCGCAGCGACGGGTTTCTGCCGCGTCACCGTCGTGGCGCCCGACAGCCGGATCGACGTCGCCCTCCCGGAGGACATCGCCGTCGCCGACGTCTACCCGGAGATCCTGCGCCTCACGGGCCAGACCCAGGCGGCCGGAACACCCACCGGCTATCACCTCGTACGCCGCGACGGCACCGTCCTCGACGGCGCCCGTACGCTCGCGTCCCAGCAGGTCCTGGACGGCGAACTCCTCAGCCTGCGCCCCTTCGCCCAGTCGTTGCCGCCCGCCGTGTTCGACGACGTCTCGGACGCCGTCGCCTCGGCCGTCACCCGCGACCGGCACCTGTGGAGCGACGAACTGCTGCGCGGAGCCGGGCTGCTCGGCGGCGTACTGCTCCTCGTACTCATGGGCTTCGTGCTCTGGTTCGCGGACCCCCTGCGCCACGACATGCACAGCCTGCCCGGCATCATCGCCGGGTCCGCGGGCCTGCTGCTGACCGCCTTCGCGGGCGTGCGGGCCCGGGTCTACGCGGACCGTGCCACCGCCGTCGCCCTCGGCCTCGGCGCACTCCCGCTCGTCCTCATCGCCGGCTCCGGCATCATCGGCCCGGACGCCGGCCAGGGCCCCGGCCGGCTGCAGTTCCTGCTCGGCTGCGTCGCCGTGCTGATCGCCTCGGTCGTCCTGGTCGCGCTGACGCCCAGCGGGGACGCGCCGTTCGTCGCGGCCACCTTCCTCGCCACCGTCGGCACCCTCGCCACCTTCGTCGCGGTCCTGACCGAGGTGTCGGCCACCGAGACGGCGGCCGTCTGCGCCCCCGTGGCCCTCGGACTGGTCGCCTTCCTGCCCGGTCTCTCCGCACGCTTCGCCCGGCTCCCCATCGGATACGCCTCCCCGCGCACCGCGCCGGCCGGCTACGACGACAGCTTCGCCGACGCGAACGACGGCCCAGAGGCCGAGCCCGTCGACGCCGAGCGCATCGCGGCCCAGGCCCGCCGGGGCCACGAGATGCTTCTCGGCCTGGTCGGCGGCTGCGCGGCCGTCGCCGTCGGCTCGGCCGCCGTACTCGGCTTCTCCGACAACATCTGGGGCCAGATCCTCGCCCTCGCCGCCGGTCTCGCCATGCTGCTGCGCGCCCGCCTCTTCCGCTACACCTCGCAGGTGGCGTGCGTCCTGGTCGCGGGCATCGGCGCGATCGCCCTGCTGGTCCTCGGCCTCTCACTGAACCCGCCGACCGACCTGCTGTACGAGCTCGCCCGCTACGGCGACCGGGGCGCCCTGGACGTCCGTACGATCTGGCTCTCCGCCGCGGTGGCCGCGGGCGCGGCCCTGCTCACAGCGATCGGCCTGATCATCCCGCGCAAGGGCCTCTCCCCCTTCTGGGGCCGCCTCCTCGACCTCACCGAGAGCGCCCTGCTCCTCTCCCTCGTGCCGCTGTGCCTGGCGGTCCTGGACATCTTCAGCAAGGCCCGCGCGATGACGAGCTAGCCCGTTCCCGAGCGCTCCGCAACGGCTGGTAGTCTGACCAGTGGCCGTTTGTGTACGCGTTCCCGGTTGATTCTGGGGGCTGCGCTCATCGGACCTTCGCTCCCGAGTCGCACAAGCTCCCCTGAGAACCAGACCAGGGGCACTCGTGGGCGCATCGAATACCCAGAGGAGTACCGCGTGCCGCTCGACGCCGTAACGAAGAAGCAGATCATGACCGAGTTCGCGCAGAAGGAGGGCGACACCGGTTCCCCCGAGGTTCAGGTTGCGATGCTCTCCCGCCGGATCTCGGACCTGACCGAGCACCTCAAGCTGCACAAGCACGACCACCACTCCCGTCGTGGTCTGCTGATCCTGGTCGGCCAGCGCCGCCGCCTTCTGCAGTACCTCGCCAAGAAGGACATCCAGCGCTTCCGTGCGCTCGTCGACCGCCTCGGCATCCGCCGCGGTGCGGCCGGCGGCGCCAAGTAAGGACGCTGTGAGAGGGAGCGGTTCCCCCTTCTAGGGGGCCGCTCCCTTTGCTGTACGTGCGGGATCTGGGTCAAGCTCAGTAACCTGGACGTACAACACCAGAACGAGGAGGAGCGCCCTCCCGCCTCCGCCGGTCCTCGGTAGTGGCCCCCGGGACAACGCCCGGGTGCTTCGATCGAAGACCGGCCCGCATGCAGGGAGCGCTTCTCCGTACCGTCCTCCCGCCACACGGGCGGAAGGACGAAAGACGACGAGTATGGAGAAAACACTAGTGGAGAACGAGACCCACTACGCCGAGGCCGTTATTGACAACGGAACCTTCGGCACCCGCACGATCCGCTTCGAGACGGGCCGCCTCGCCAAGCAGGCCGCCGGCTCCGCCGTCGCGTACCTGGACGACGACACCATGGTGCTGTCGGCCACCACCGCCTCCAAGAGGCCCAAGGACCAGCTCGACTTCTTCCCCCTCACGGTGGACGTCGAGGAGCGGCAGTACGCGGCCGGCAAGATCCCCGGCTCGTTCTTCCGCCGTGAGGGCCGGCCCTCCGAGGACGCGATCCTCACCTGCCGCCTGATCGACCGCCCGCTGCGCCCCTCCTTCAAGAAGGGCCTGCGCAACGAGATCCAGATCGTCGAGACGATCATGGCGCTCAACCCCGACCACCTGTACGACGTGGTCGCGATCAACGCCGCGTCCTGCTCCACGATGCTGGCCGGTCTGCCCTTCTCCGGCCCCATCGGCGCCACCCGCGTCGCCCTGATCAAGGGCCAGTGGGTCGCCTTCCCGACGCACACCGAGCTCGAGGACGCCGTCTTCGACATGGTCGTCGCGGGTCGCGTCCTGGAGGACGGCGACGTCGCGATCATGATGGTCGAGGCCGAGGCCACCGAGAAGACCATCCAGCTCGTCCAGGACGGCGCCGAGGCTCCCACCGAGGAGATCGTCGCCGCAGGTCTGGAAGCCTCCAAGCCCTTCATCAAGGGCCTCTGCAAGGCCCAGTCCGACCTCGCCGCCAAGGCTGCCAAGCCCACCGGCGAGTTCCCGGTCTTCCTCGACTACCAGGACGACGTCCTGGAGGCGCTCACCTCCGCCGTGCGCACCGAGCTCGCCAAGGCGCTCACCATCGCCGGCAAGCAGGAGCGCGAGGCCGAGCTGGACCGCATCAAGGAGATCGCCGGCGAGAAGCTCCTCCCGGCCTTCGAGGGCCGCGAGAAGGAGATCTCGGGTGCCTACCGCGCGCTGACCAAGAAGCTGGTCCGCGAGCGCGTCATCAAGGACAAGGTCCGCATCGACGGCCGCGGCGTCACGGACATCCGTACGCTGGCCGCCGAGGTCGAGGCCATCCCGCGCGTGCACGGTTCGGCGCTGTTCGAGCGTGGCGAGACCCAGATCCTGGGCGTCACCACCCTCAACATGCTCCGGATGGAGCAGCAGCTGGACACCCTCTCCCCGGTGACCCGCAAGCGCTACATGCACAACTACAACTTCCCGCCGTACTCCGTCGGTGAGACCGGCCGCGTGGGCTCGCCCAAGCGCCGCGAGATCGGCCACGGAGCGCTCGCCGAGCGCGCCATCGTGCCGGTGCTGCCCTCGCGCGAGGACTTCCCCTACGCGATCCGTCAGGTCTCCGAGGCGCTGGGCTCCAACGGCTCGACGTCCATGGGCTCGGTCTGCGCCTCCACCATGTCCCTGCTGAACGCCGGTGTGCCCCTCAAGGCCGCCGTCGCCGGTATCGCCATGGGTCTGATCTCCGAGGAGATCGACGGCAAGACGCACTACGTCGCCCTCACCGACATCCTCGGTGCGGAGGACGCGTTCGGTGACATGGACTTCAAGGTCGCTGGTACGAAGACCTTCGTGACCGCGCTCCAGCTCGACACCAAGCTCGACGGCATCCCCGCCTCGGTCCTGGCCGCCGCGCTGAAGCAGGCCCGTGACGCGCGTCTGCACATCCTGGACGTCATGAACGAGGCCATCGACGTTCCGGACGAGATGTCCCCGAACGCCCCGCGGATCATCACGGTCAAGATCCCGGTGGACAAGATCGGTGAGGTCATCGGCCCGAAGGGCAAGATGATCAACCAGATCCAGGAGGACACCGGCGCCGACATCACGATCGAGGACGACGGCACCATCTACATCGGTGCCCAGCAGGGCTCGCAGGCCGAGGCCGCCCGCGCCACGATCAACGCGATCGCCAACCCGACCATGCCGGAGGTCGGCGAGCGTTACCTGGGTACGGTCGTCAAGACCACCACCTTCGGTGCCTTCGTCTCCCTCATGCCCGGCAAGGACGGCCTGCTGCACATCTCGCAGATCCGCAAGCTCGCCGGTGGCAAGCGCGTGGAGAACGTCGAGGACGTGCTCGCGATCGGCTCCAAGGTCCAGGTCGAGATCGCTGAGATCGACTCCCGCGGAAAGCTCTCCCTCATCCCCGTGGTCGAGGGCGAAGAGGCCGACGAGAAGGACGACACCGACAAGTGACGTCCCGTAGTTCCGTGACGACGGCCCGCACCTCCTCGGAGGCGCGGGCCGTCGCCCGTACCCAAACGCTTATCAAGGGCGCCAACGGCATCGGCACAGTACGCCGTACGGTCCTCCCCGGCGGTCTCCGGATCGTCACCGAGACCCTGCCCTCCGTACGCTCCGCCACCTTCGGTATCTGGGCGAACGTCGGATCACGCGACGAGACGCCCGCGCTGAACGGCGCGACGCACTACCTCGAACACCTCCTTTTCAAGGGCACCGCCAAGCGCAGTGCCCTCGACATCTCGTCCGCGCTCGACGCGGTCGGCGGCGAGATGAACGCCTTCACGGCGAAGGAGTACACCTGCTACTACGCGCGGGTCCTCGACACGGACCTGCCGCTGGCGATCGACGTCGTCTGCGACATGCTGACCGGCTCGCTGGTCACCTCCGAGGACGTCGACGCCGAGCGCGGCGTCATCCTCGAAGAGATCGCGATGACCGAGGACGACCCGGGCGACTGCGTGCACGACCTCTTCGCGCACACCATGCTGGGCGACACCCCGCTCGGCCGCCCGGTCCTCGGCACCGTCGACACGGTCAACGGACTGAGCCGCGGCCAGATCGCACGCTTCTACAAGAAGCACTACGACCCCACGCGCCTCGTCGTCGCCGCCGCGGGCAACGTCGACCACGCCACGGTCGTACGCCAGGTCCGCAAGGCATTCGACCGGGCCGGTGCCCTGTCCCGTACCGACGCCGTCCCGATGGCGCCGCGCGAGGGCTCCCGCACCCTGCGCACCGCGGGCCGTGTGGAGCACCTGAGCCGCAAGACGGAGCAGGCCCATGTCGTCCTCGGCATGCCGGGCCTGGCCCGTACGGACGAACGCCGCTGGGCGCTCGGCGTCCTCAACACGGCGCTCGGCGGAGGCATGTCCTCCCGCCTCTTCCAGGAGGTGCGGGAGAAGCGCGGCCTCGCCTACAGCGTGTACTCGTACACCTCGGGCTTCGCCGACTGCGGACTCTTCGGCGTGTACGCGGGCTGCCGGCCCAGCCAGGTCCAGGACGTCCTCAAGATCTGCCGCGACGAACTCGACCGCGTCGCGACCGACGGGCTCGACGACGAGGAGATCAGCCGTGCCATCGGCCAGCTCTCCGGCTCCACCGTCCTCGGCCTGGAGGACACCGGCGCGCTGATGAACCGCATCGGCAAGAGTGAGGTGTGCTGGGGCGAGCAGATGTCGGTCGACGACATGCTGAAGCGGATCGCCAAGGTCACGCCCGACGACGTCCGCTCCGTGGCGGCCGAGGTCCTGGGCCACCGTCCTTCGCTCTCCGTCATCGGTCCGCTCAAGGACAAGCAGGCCGACCGCCTGCACGAAGCGGTCTCCTAACCCTCCCCGTAAGGAAGCAGACACATGAGCAAGCTGCGCGTGGCCGTTCTCGGCGCCAAGGGACGGATCGGTGCCGAGGCGGTACGAGCCGTCGAGGCCGCCGACGACATGGAACTGGTGGCCGCACTGGGCCGTGGCGACAAGCTGGAGACCCTCGCGGACACCGGCGCCCAGGCCGTCGTCGAGCTCACCACCCCGGCATCGGTGATGGGCAACCTCGACTTCTGCATCCGGCACGGCATCCACGCGGTCGTCGGTACGACCGGCTGGACCGACGAGCGGCTCGCGCAGCTCACCACCTGGCTCGACGGCTCCCCGGAGACCGGCGTGCTCATCGCGCCGAACTTCTCGATCGGTGCGGTCCTCACGATGAAGTTCGCGGAACAGGCGGCCCGCTACTTCGAATCCGTCGAGGTCATCGAGCTGCACCACCCGCACAAGGTCGACGCGCCTTCGGGGACGGCCACCCGCACGGCCCAGCTCATCGGGGCGGCCCGTGAGAGGGCCGGCATGGCCGCCCAGCCGGACGGCACCACGACGGCCCTGGACGGCGCCCGCGGCGCGCAGGTGGACGGCGTCCCCGTCCACTCCATCCGGCTCCGGGGCCTCCTCGCCCACCAGGAGGTCCTGCTCGGAGGCGAGGGCGAGACCCTCACCATCCGCCACGACTCCCTGCACCACAGCAGCTTCATGCCGGGCATCCTGCTCGGTACGCGCCGTGTGGTGAACACTCCCGGCCTCACGTTCGGCCTGGAACACTTCCTCGACCTGAACTGACTGAGCCACCACCATGCGCGCAAAGATCACGTACACCGTCACCGCTGCCGTCCTGGTCTTCTACTTCGCCCTGGTCGGCAGCCGTGGCGTCCTGCTCATACGGCACGGCACCCTGCTGACGATCACGTTCGGCATCGCTGTCCTGATCCTGCCGGTGATCGGCATCTGGTTCCTCTGGAAGAACACGCAGTTCGTCCGCAGGGCCAACGCCCTGGCCGCGGAACTCGAAGCCGAGGGCGGCCTTCCGGTCGACGAACTGCTCCGCACCCCGTCCGGCCGGATCGACCGCGCTTCGGCGGACGCCGTGTTCGCCCGCCGCCGCGAGGAGACCGAGGACACCCCCGACGACTGGCGCTGCTGGTTCCGCCTGGCGGTCGCCTACCAGGACGCCAGGGACACCCCGAGAGCCCGCAAGGCCATGCAGAGAGCCATCGCCCTGCACAGGGCGAACCCAGCACGGGCCGCGTCAGCCCCCACGACCTGAGCCCGTCCGGCGGTCGAGGACGTCCTCGGGCCCGGGCGCGCCGGAGCCGGACAGGCCGCTGTCGAGCCTGTCCGGCGATCGGGGACGAATCGTCTACCGGACCGGACCAGCCGTCCACCGGACCGGAACCGGCACCCGGACGCCTCGGCTAGCCGCGGAGATACTCGTCGCCCCAGGCCTCGATCGCATCCGTGGCGCGTTCGAACGCCTCGCTCCGCGCCAGGAAGTCCGCGTTGTGGTCCGTCACCAGCGGCGGCAAGGTCTCGCCCCCCTGACGCACCACGATCAGCGCCTGACCCTGCACGGTCCGCGGCAGGCCGAGCCACTTCACCGGCTGCTGAACCGTACGCACGGCAGCCGCCCGCTCCCAGCGCACCGTCGTCGTGCGGAAGAACCCCACCCGACGCACCCCGTGCCGGCTGACCCACGCACCGACGCGCAGCAGCCGCAGGGCGCAGACGATCACCGCGGCGGCGAGCGCCAGGCACATCGCGGCCCCGGAAAGCTCGCCGGCCGCAGCGGTGATGACCCCTGCGAGCAGGACGAACGAGGCGAGCAGCAACAAGGTTGCCGCCGCCGCGACCCGCCACGGGCCCGGGCGGTAGGGCCGTCGCCAGCTGTCGTGGTCGTCGAACGGCAGCGCGATGTCCTCTGCGCCCGCGTCGAATGCGCGGTCGGCCGTCAGAAAGGGCAGGGGCACGACTGATCCTCACTCACAAGCACGCTCGATTGCTGTGCCAGGTGAGGCTACCGAGGACGTGCCGGGCCCGACCACCCCAGGGGGTCCGTACGAGTCAGCGGTTCCGAGAAGCCTCGGATTTCTGGCTGTGCGACGGGCTCCGGTCGCTGTCGAGCGCCGGAAGGCCGAACAGGAGTGATCCGGCCAGTCCGGTGATCACGACGAGTCCGACGAGGTATCGGCCGGCCAGCTGCGAGACGCTGGCCCGCTCACGGGGCGGAGGATTGACGTTGCTGCGGAATCGGTCGGCCTCGGCAACGAACGAGAACGGGACGGATTCACGCCGGCGGAACATGAGGAAGCTCTCCTTGAACTATGTGACGGCTGCTGCTGATGAGTCAGACGTACGACGGCCCCGATCGGTGCCCCGAATCGCCGAATCAATCGAAGAATTCCCGCGCACGGCCGCCGTACGGAGGCCCTCGCCGCGGCCCGTAGAGTGGACGCCGCCCGTGCGAAGCAATTGGAAGGACCCCCGCCGGTGAGCGAGACCCCCGAGCCCACGAAGGCCCACTTCCGCAGCGATGTCACCGTCGACCTGGTGAAACACGCCGCGAGTGACTCCGACGTACTCTTCGCCGCCCGTGTCTCCACGGCCGGTGAGCAGTCCCTCGAAGAGGTCACCAAGGACCCCGAGCGTTCCAAGGGTCTCATCAACTACCTCATGCGGGACCGCCACGGCAGCCCCTTCGAGCACAACTCGATGACCTTCTTCATCAGCGCCCCGATCTTCGTGTTCCGCGAGTTCATGCGGCACCGCGTGGGCTGGTCCTACAACGAGGAATCGGGCCGCTACAGGGAGCTGGAGCCGGTCTTCTACGTCCCCGGCGAGTCCCGCAAGCTCATCCAGCAGGGCCGTCCGGGCAAGTACGAGTTCGTCGAGGGCACCCGTGAGCAGCACGAGCTGACGAGCCGCGCCATGGAGGACTCCTATCGCCAGGCATATGAGGCGTACCAGGAGATGCTCGCCGCGGGAGTGGCCCGCGAGGTGGCCCGGGCGGTGCTCCCCGTAGGCCTGTTCTCGACGATGTACGCCACGTGCAACGCCCGCTCGCTGATGCACTTCCTCGGCCTGCGTACGCAGCACGAGCTCGCGAAGGTTCCGTCCTTCCCGCAGCGCGAGATCGAGATGGTCGGCGAGCAGATGGAAGCCCACTGGGCGCAGCTCATGCCGCTCACTCATGCGGCCTTCAACAAGAATGGACGGGTCGCCCCGTAAGCGGTGTCCGTATTGCGGCGTTTCGAGAAGTTCATCTAGGCTGATCAAACGGACCCGGCACTGCTTGAACCCCCGAGCAGGCAGTGCCGGGCTCCACTTCCCCGTCCCCCCGAGGGGACACGGCGCTCCGAGCAACGAGTAGCGTGTTACCCATGGCTCCGATCTCCACTCCGCAGACCCCCTTCGGGCGGGTCCTCACCGCTATGGTCACGCCCTTCACGGCGGACGGCGCCCTCGACCTCGAAGGTGCGCAGCGGCTCGCCGCCCATCTGGTGGACGCAGGCAACGACGGCCTGGTCATCAACGGCACCACCGGTGAGTCCCCGACCACCAGCGACGCGGAGAAAGACCAGCTCGTACGGGCTGTCCTCGAAGCGGTGGGCGACCGGGCACACGTCGTCGCCGGCATCGGCACCAACGACACCCGGCACAGCACCGAGCTGGCCCGCACCGCAGAGCGCGCCGGCGCCCACGGCCTCCTCGCCGTCACGCCGTACTACAACAAGCCGCCGCAGGAAGGCCTCCTGCGCCACTTCACCGCCATCGCGGACGCCACCGGCCTCCCCGTGATGCTGTACGACATTCCGGGCCGCAGCGGTGTGCCGATCGACACAGAGACACTCGTACGGCTCTCCGAGCATCCCCGCATCGTCGCCAACAAGGACGCCAAGGGAGACCTGGGCCGCGCCAGCTGGGCCATCGCCCAGTCCGGCCTCGCCTGGTACTCCGGCGACGACATGCTGAACCTCCCGCTGCTCTCGGTCGGCGCCGTCGGTTTCGTCTCGGTGGTCGGCCACGTCGTCACCCCCGACCTGCGGGCCCTCATCGAGGCCCACCTCGGCGGCGACGTCCACAAGGCCACGGAGATCCACCAGAAGCTGCTCCCGGTCTTCACCGGGATGTTCCGCACCCAGGGCGTGATCACCACCAAGGCCGCACTCACCCTGCGGGGGCTGCCGGCCGGTCCGCTCCGCCTTCCCCTGGTGGAACTCACCACCCAGGAGACGGCGCAGCTCAAGATCGACCTGGCTGCCGGCGGGGTAGAGCTCTGACCACGGACTTCACAACTGAATACGCGAGGAAACACTCGCGACAGCGCCATCCCAGACAACGGCAAGTGCACGAAATGACATGCGCGCCACGTGCCCTCAGCGGTACGTGGCGCGCGTGGTAAGGAGAGTCTTTTGAGTCATCCGCATCCCGAACTCGGTACCCCGCCGAAGCTCCCGAAGGGCGGTCTGCGCGTAACCCCGCTCGGCGGCCTGGGGGAGATCGGCCGCAACATGACGGTCTTCGAGTACGACGGCCGTCTGCTCATCGTCGACTGCGGTGTCCTCTTCCCCGAAGAGGAGCAGCCGGGCATCGACCTGATCCTGCCGGACTTCACCATCCTCCGGGACCGGCTGGACGACATCGAGGGCATCGTCCTCACGCACGGACACGAGGACCACATCGGTGGCGTCCCGTATCTGCTGCGCCTCAAGGCGGACATCCCGCTCATCGGCTCCAAGCTGACCCTCGCGCTGATCGAGGCGAAGCTCCAGGAGCACCGGATCCGCCCGTACACCCTTGAGGTCACCGAGGGCCAGCGCGAGCGCATCGGCGCGTTCGACTGCGAGTTCATCGCGGTCAACCACTCCATCCCGGACGCCCTCGCGGTCGCCATCCGCACCCCCGCGGGTCTGGTCGTCGCCACCGGCGACTTCAAGATGGACCAGCTCCCGCTGGACGGCCGGCTCACCGACCTGCATGCCTTCGCGAGGCTGAGCGAGGAAGGCATCGACCTTCTCCTCTCGGACTCGACGAACGCCGAGGTTCCCGGCTTCGTACCGCCCGAGCGGGACATCTCCGATGTGCTGCGCACGGTGTTCGCGAACGCCCAGAAGCGCATCATCGTGGCGAGCTTCGCCAGCCATGTGCACCGTATTCAGCAGATTCTGGACGCCGCCCACGAGTACGGCCGCAGGGTCGCCTTCGTCGGCCGCTCGATGGTCCGCAACATGGGCATCGCCCGTGACCTCGGCTACCTCAAGGTCCCCGCGGGCCTCGTCGTCGACGTGAAGACCCTCGACGACCTGCCGGACGACGAGGTCGTGCTCGTCTGTACGGGTTCGCAGGGTGAGCCCATGGCCGCCTTGTCCCGCATGGCCAACCGCGATCACCAGATCCGCATCGTCCCGGGCGACACGGTCATCCTGGCCTCGTCGCTGATCCCGGGCAACGAGAACGCGGTCTACCGCGTGATCAACGGCCTGACCCGCTGGGGCGCGCACGTCGTCCACAAGGGCAACGCCAAGGTGCACGTCTCCGGCCACGCCTCGGCCGGCGAGCTTCTGTACTTCTACAACATCTGCAAGCCGAAGAACCTGATGCCGGTCCACGGCGAATGGCGCCACCTCAGGGCCAACGCGGAACTGGGTGCTCTCACAGGCGTGCCCAAGGACCACATCGTCATCGCCGAGGACGGCGTCGTCGTCGACCTCATCGACGGCAAGGCCAAGATCGTCGGCAAGGTCCAGGCGGGATACGTGTACGTCGACGGCCTCTCGGTCGGTGACGTCACCGAGACCTCTCTCAAGGACCGCCGCATTCTGGGAGACGAGGGCATCATCTCCGTCTTCATCGTCGTCGACAGCTCCTCCGGCAAGATCGTGGGCGGTCCCCACATCCAGGCCCGGGGCTCCGGCATCGACGACGCGGCGTTCAGCGCCGTAGTCCCGAAGGTGCAGGACGCCCTCAACAAGTCGGCTCAGGACGGCGTGATGGAGCCGCATCAGCTTCAGCAGCTGGTCCGCCGCACGGTGGGCAAGTGGGTCTCCGACACCTACCGCCGGCGCCCGATGATCCTTCCCGTCGTGGTCGAGGTCTGACCCCGACCAGCACCAACGCGGAGCGGGGCGCCACGATTTGCATCGTGGCGCCCCGCTCCAGTACGTTTACGTCTCCGCCTGACCGGGAAGCACCGCGCGCACTCGTGCGCCGGGAGTACTCGAACAGGGCGGGGAATTCCGACTCAGAATCTCTGATAAAGTCGGATCAGCCGAAAGGCAAAGGCCCTCCAACAGGCCACCGGAAGCAAATTCGAACCGGAAACGGTACGAAATGATTCTGGTAAGGTTGGAATCGCCGGAAAGGGAAACGCGCAAGCGAGGAACTGGAAAGCGAATCCCGCTTCGACCGGGAATCGGACGCGAAAGAGTCTGATAGAGTCGGAAACGCAAGAACGAAGGGAAGCGCCCGGAGGGCCCCGGTGAAACGGGACCGAAGGAAGCGTCCGTTCCTTGAGAACTCAACAGCGTGCCAAAAGTCAACGCCAGATATGTTGATACCCCGGCCTGCTTCGGCAGGTTGGTGGTTCCTTTGAAAAGTCCTATTCCGGGCCCTCGTGGTCCGGGTAGGCAACACTAGCGAGGACGCTGTGAACGACCGGTCATATTCCGACTCGGTCGTTCCGCTCTCGTGGTGTCGTCCCGATTACGGGAAAACATTCACGGAGAGTTTGATCCTGGCTCAGGACGAACGCTGGCGGCGTGCTTAACACATGCAAGTCGAACGATGAAGCCCTTCGGGGTGGATTAGTGGCGAACGGGTGAGTAACACGTGGGCAATCTGCCCTTCACTCTGGGACAAGCCCTGGAAACGGGGTCTAATACCGGATAACACTCTGTCCTGCATGGGACGGGGTTAAAAGCTCCGGCGGTGAAGGATGAGCCCGCGGCCTATCAGCTTGTTGGTGGGGTAATGGCCTACCAAGGCGACGACGGGTAGCCGGCCTGAGAGGGCGACCGGCCACACTGGGACTGAGACACGGCCCAGACTCCTACGGGAGGCAGCAGTGGGGAATATTGCACAATGGGCGAAAGCCTGATGCAGCGACGCCGCGTGAGGGATGACGGCCTTCGGGTTGTAAACCTCTTTCAGCAGGGAAGAAGCGCAAGTGACGGTACCTGCAGAAGAAGCACCGGCTAACTACGTGCCAGCAGCCGCGGTAATACGTAGGGTGCGAGCGTTGTCCGGAATTATTGGGCGTAAAGAGCTCGTAGGCGGCTTGTCACGTCGGATGTGAAAGCTCGGGGCTTAACCCCGAGTCTGCATTCGATACGGGCTAGCTAGAGTGTGGTAGGGGAGATCGGAATTCCTGGTGTAGCGGTGAAATGCGCAGATATCAGGAGGAACACCGGTGGCGAAGGCGGATCTCTGGGCCATTACTGACGCTGAGGAGCGAAAGCGTGGGGAGCGAACAGGATTAGATACCCTGGTAGTCCACGCCGTAAACGTTGGGAACTAGGTGTTGGCGACATTCCACGTCGTCGGTGCCGCAGCTAACGCATTAAGTTCCCCGCCTGGGGAGTACGGCCGCAAGGCTAAAACTCAAAGGAATTGACGGGGGCCCGCACAAGCAGCGGAGCATGTGGCTTAATTCGACGCAACGCGAAGAACCTTACCAAGGCTTGACATATACCGGAAAGCATCAGAGATGGTGCCCCCCTTGTGGTCGGTATACAGGTGGTGCATGGCTGTCGTCAGCTCGTGTCGTGAGATGTTGGGTTAAGTCCCGCAACGAGCGCAACCCTTGTTCTGTGTTGCCAGCATGCCCTTCGGGGTGATGGGGACTCACAGGAGACTGCCGGGGTCAACTCGGAGGAAGGTGGGGACGACGTCAAGTCATCATGCCCCTTATGTCTTGGGCTGCACACGTGCTACAATGGCCGGTACAATGAGCTGCGATGCCGCGAGGCGGAGCGAATCTCAAAAAGCCGGTCTCAGTTCGGATTGGGGTCTGCAACTCGACCCCATGAAGTCGGAGTTGCTAGTAATCGCAGATCAGCATTGCTGCGGTGAATACGTTCCCGGGCCTTGTACACACCGCCCGTCACGTCACGAAAGTCGGTAACACCCGAAGCCGGTGGCCCAACCCCTTGTGGGAGGGAGCTGTCGAAGGTGGGACTGGCGATTGGGACGAAGTCGTAACAAGGTAGCCGTACCGGAAGGTGCGGCTGGATCACCTCCTTTCTAAGGAGCATCTAGGTTTCCTTCGGGGAATCCAGAGACCATTTCGTCGGCAAATGTTCGACGGTGGTTGCTCAAGGGTGGAACGTTGACTATTCGGCACGACAGGTTGGTTTTCTCAAGTACTGCTTCGGCGTGGAAAGAGGGAATGGGTCGGTCGGGTCGGGCACGCTGTTGGGTATCTGAAGGTACGGGCATTTTTGTCTGGATCTTCGGTGCCGGCCCCAGTGAACTCGCCTGTAAGGGTGGGGTGATGGGTGGCTGGTCGTTGTTTGAGAACTGCACAGTGGACGCGAGCATCTGTGGCCAAGTTTTTAAGGGCGCACGGTGGATGCCTTGGCACCAGGAACCGATGAAGGACGTGGGAGGCCACGATAGTCCCCGGGGAGCTGTCAACCAAGCTTTGATCCGGGGGTTTCCGAATGGGGAAACCCGGCAGCCGTCATGGGCTGTCACCCACTGCTGAACACATAGGCAGTGTGGAGGGAACGCGGGGAAGTGAAACATCTCAGTACCCGCAGGAAGAGAAAACAACCGTGATTCCGGGAGTAGTGGCGAGCGAAACTGGATGAGGCCAAACCGTATGCGTGTGATACCCGGCAGGGGTTGCGCATACGGGGTTGTGGGATCTCTTTTTCATGGTCTGCCGACTGTGAGACGAGTCAGAAACCGTTGATGTAGGCGAAGGACATGCGAAAGGTCCGGCGTAGAGGGTAAGACCCCCGTAGCTGAAACATCAACGGCTCGTTTAAGAGACACCCAAGTAGCACGGGGCCCGAGAAATCCCGTGTGAATCTGGCGGGACCACCCGCTAAGCCTAAATATTCCCTGGTGACCGATAGCGGATAGTACCGTGAGGGAATGGTGAAAAGTACCGCGGGAGCGGAGTGAAATAGTACCTGAAACCGTGTGCCTACAAGCCGTGGGAGCGTCGCTGTATGTGCTTGCACATGCAGTCGTGACTGCGTGCCTTTTGAAGAATGAGCCTGCGAGTTAGCGGTGTGTAGCGAGGTTAACCCGTGTGGGGAAGCCGTAGCGAAAGCGAGTCCGAATAGGGCGATTGAGTTGCACGCTCTAGACCCGAAGCGGAGTGATCTAGCCATGGGCAGGTTGAAGCGGAGGTAAGACTTCGTGGAGGACCGAACCCACCAGGGTTGAAAACCTGGGGGATGACCTGTGGTTAGGGGTGAAAGGCCAATCAAACTCCGTGATAGCTGGTTCTCCCCGAAATGCATTTAGGTGCAGCGTCGTGTGTTTCTTGCCGGAGGTAGAGCACTGGATAGGCGATGGGCCCTACCGGGTTACTGACCTTAGCCAAACTCCGAATGCCGGTAAGTGAGAGCACGGCAGTGAGACTGTGGGGGATAAGCTCCATGGTCGAGAGGGAAACAGCCCAGAGCATCGACTAAGGCCCCTAAGCGTACGCTAAGTGGGAAAGGATGTGGAGTCGCAGAGACAACCAGGAGGTTGGCTTAGAAGCAGCCACCCTTGAAAGAGTGCGTAATAGCTCACTGGTCAAGTGATTCCGCGCCGACAATGTAGCGGGGCTCAAGCGTACCGCCGAAGTCGTGTCATTCACACATATAGGGCCAACGCCCGTGTGGATGGGTAGGGGAGCGTCGTGTGCCGGGTGAAGCAGCCGCGGAAGCGAGTTGTGGACGGTTCACGAGTGAGAATGCAGGCATGAGTAGCGATACACACGTGAGAAACGTGTGCGCCGATTGACTAAGGGTTCCTGGGTCAAGCTGATCTGCCCAGGGTAAGTCGGGACCTAAGGCGAGGCCGACAGGCGTAGTCGATGGACAACCGGTTGATATTCCGGTACCCGCTTTGAAACGCCCAGTACTGAATCAGGCGATGCTAAGTCCGTGAAGCCGGCCCGATCTCTTCGGAGTTGAGGGAAGTGGTGGAGCCGATGAACCAGACTTGTAGTAGGTAAGCGATGGGGTGACGCAGGAAGGTAGTCCAACCCGGGCGATGGTTGTTCCCGGGGTAAGGGTGTAGGCCGTGTGATAGGTAAATCCGTCACACATCAAGGCTGAGACCTGATGCCGAGCCGATTGTGGTGAAGTGGATGATCCTATGCTGCCGAGAAAAGCCTCTAGCGAGTTTCATGGCGGCCCGTACCCTAAACCGACTCAGGTGGTCAGGTAGAGAATACCGAGGCGTTCGGGTGAACTATGGTTAAGGAACTCGGCAAAATGCCCCCGTAACTTCGGGAGAAGGGGGGCCATCACTGGTGATCCGATTTACTCGGTGAGCTGGGGGTGGCCGCAGAGACCAGCGAGAAGCGACTGTTTACTAAAAACACAGGTCCGTGCGAAGCCGTAAGGCGATGTATACGGACTGACGCCTGCCCGGTGCTGGAACGTTAAGGGGACCGGTTAGTGCACTTTCGGGTGTGCGAAGCTGAGAACTTAAGCGCCAGTAAACGGCGGTGGTAACTATAACCATCCTAAGGTAGCGAAATTCCTTGTCGGGTAAGTTCCGACCTGCACGAATGGCGTAACGACTTCTCGACTGTCTCAACCATAGGCCCGGTGAAATTGCACTACGAGTAAAGATGCTCGTTTCGCGCAGCAGGACGGAAAGACCCCGGGACCTTTACTATAGTTTGATATTGGTGTTCGGTTCGGCTTGTGTAGGATAGGTGGGAGACTTTGAAGCGGCCACGCCAGTGGTTGTGGAGTCGTCGTTGAAATACCACTCTGGTCGTGCTGGATGTCTAACCTGGGTCCGTGATCCGGATCAGGGACAGTGTCTGATGGGTAGTTTAACTGGGGCGGTTGCCTCCTAAAGAGTAACGGAGGCGCCCAAAGGTTCCCTCAGCCTGGTTGGCAATCAGGTGTTGAGTGTAAGTGCACAAGGGAGCTTGACTGTGAGACCGACGGGTCGAGCAGGGACGAAAGTCGGGACTAGTGATCCGGCAGTGGCTTGTGGAAGCGCTGTCGCTCAACGGATAAAAGGTACCCCGGGGATAACAGGCTGATCTTCCCCAAGAGTCCATATCGACGGGATGGTTTGGCACCTCGATGTCGGCTCGTCGCATCCTGGGGCTGGAGTCGGTCCCAAGGGTTGGGCTGTTCGCCCATTAAAGCGGTACGCGAGCTGGGTTTAGAACGTCGTGAGACAGTTCGGTCCCTATCCGCTGTGCGCGTAGGAATATTGAGAAGGGCTGTCCCTAGTACGAGAGGACCGGGACGGACGAACCTCTGGTGTGCCAGTTGTCCTGCCAAGGGCATGGCTGGTTGGCTACGTTCGGAAAGGATAACCGCTGAAAGCATCTAAGCGGGAAGCCTGCTTCGAGATGAGTATTCCCACCCCCTTTGAGGGGTTAAGGCTCCCAGTAGACGACTGGGTTGATAGGCCAGATGTGGAAGCCCGGTAACGGGTGGAGCTGACTGGTACTAATAGGCCGAGGGCTTGTCCTCAGTTGCTCGCGTCCACTGTGTTAGTTCTGAAATAACGAACAGCTGTGTTCATGCCAGCGTTCAAATTTCATAGTGTTTCGGTGGTCATTGCGTCAGGGAAACGCCCGGTTACATTCCGAACCCGGAAGCTAAGCCTTTCAGCGCCGATGGTACTGCAGGGGGGACCCTGTGGGAGAGTAGGACGCCGCCGAACAATTATTCCGGGAAAGCCCCGTACCGCAAGGTACGGGGCTTTCCTGCGTTTACGGCACCATGTGTATGTATGTCCTGTGCGGGCCGGCGTTCCGGCAGAGGTGATCGGGTGATCGCCGGGGTTTTGCGTACCCCTGAACTCAGGGTATGCTTTAGCTCGTTGCCGCAGGGCAGCAAGGCCCCAATAGCTCAGTCGGTAGAGCGTCTCCATGGTAAGGAGAAGGTCTGCGGTTCGATTCCGCATTGGGGCTCAGCAATGAAAAAGGCCCCCGCCAATGGCGGGGGCCTTTTTTGACGTCCAAGGGCTGGTCGGGAGCTCTCTGGTGACCGCAGTCCAGCCGGCTGCCGGTGGCGTCGACCACCGCGCACTCCAGGACGATCCTTGCCGGGGTGCCGTCCTCGTAGGGCCACACCGTGATGCCGCCGCCCCGGGCTTCAGCCAGTAGTCCCCGCCGTACGGTTCGATGAAGGGGCAGAGACCGCCGTCACCCGCAAGGTCTGGTGCGGGGCAGCCCTCAGACGGTGGGCGGCTCGGGCACCCTCATGGCCAGGATGGCCATGTCGTCGGAGGCCGGTTCGGCGGCGAAGCGCTCGACCGCCCGCAGGATGCGTGCGGCCACCGCGCCGGCAGTGAGGCCCGTACACGTGGCCAGGACGTCCGCCAGGCCGTCGTCACCGAGCATCCGGGCGCCCTCACGGCGTTCGGTCACGCCGTCGGTGACGCACAGCAGGACATCGCCCGGGTCGAGCGTGATCTCCTGCTCGTACAGCTCCAGATCCTCGATGACGCCGAGCAGGGGCTGAGGTTCCGCCGCGGCGACGACCGTGCCGTCCTGCCGCAGGCGCAGCGGCAGGGGGTGCCCCGCGCAGACCATCTTCAGGAGAGCGCTGCCGTCCTCCTGGGGCCACAGCTCGCCGTACAGGAGGGTGAGGAAGCGGCTGCGGGTGCCTTCGTCGAGGATGGCAGCGTTCAGGCGCTCCAAGACCGCGGGGCCGGTGAAGCCCTCGCGTGCCAACAGGCGCAGGGCGTGCCGGGCGAGGCCCGTCACCGCCGCTGCCTCGGGGCCCGTACCGCAGACGTCACCGATGGCGAAGCCGTAGGCGCCGTCATGGATCGGGAAGACGTCGTAGAAGTCGCCCCCGACCTCGTTGCCCTCGCCGGCCGCGCGGTAGATCACCTCGATCTCGACGTTGGGCACGTCGGGCAGCCCCGGCGGCAGCAGGCTGCGCTGGAGCGACTGGCTGATCGCCATGCGCTCCGAGTAGAGGCGGGCGTTGTCCAGGGCCAGCGCGGCCCGGCGGGAAAGGTCCTCGGCCAGCTCCAGGATCTCCTGGCGGAAGTGGTCGTCCGAGGGCTTGCCCAGCGTGAGCATGCCGATGACGCGGTTACGGGCGACCAGGGGGAGCACCACCGTCTCGCCGCCCACCGCGGAGGCCGTGGCCAGGATGGTGCGCGTCGCCATCCCCATGCTCAGGGGGGCGTCGCGGTCCAGGCTGCGCGTGGATGTGTGGAGGGCCGCCCGGTGAGCCGCCTTCGAGGGTGCGGACCAGACACGCGCTCCGGGGGCGGGGACCGGGTCCGGGGGAGGGATTTTGGAGAGCAGGGCCTTGAGGCCGTCGATGCGCTCCTCGTCCTCGTGGAGGACGAACGAGAGGTATGGCTCCGAGGGCTGGTCGGCGATCGTGTAGACGGCGCACCAGGTGGCCAGGGTGGGGACCGTCATCTGGGCCATCAGCGCCAGCGTCTGGTCCCGGTCGAGGGTGCCCGCGAGCAGGTCCGACGCCTC
This sequence comes from Streptomyces finlayi, assembly GCF_014216315.1. Taxonomy (NCBI): domain Bacteria; kingdom Bacillati; phylum Actinomycetota; class Actinomycetes; order Kitasatosporales; family Streptomycetaceae; genus Streptomyces; species Streptomyces finlayi. The sequence goes on along the minus strand of NZ_CP045702.1, from coordinate 1,818,323 downwards.
GACGAGGAAGGACAGGGAACCGCGGCGCAGCCGTTCCAGCTCGCCGAGGCGGGCGGATTCGACGGCCAGGGCGATGCGGTCGGCGGCGAACTGGAGGCGCAGGGCCTCTTCGTTGGTGTAGCGGCCGGGTGCTTCGGCGGCGACGCCGAGGGAGCCGGTGAGACGGCCTTCGACTTTCAGCGGCACGGTGACGACGGATCGCATTCCGGTGTCGCTGAGGAGCGGGACTGCGCCGGGCACGGCCGTGAGGTCCTCGTGGACCGCGGGCATTCTGGCGGAGCCGTAGCGTCCGGTGCCGGCTTCGACCGGGACCCGGGCGAAGCGCTGGCGGGCCGAGGGGAGGCCGGTCGTGGCCCGTACTTCGAGCTCGGTCTCGTCGTCGGTGGCGAGCAGCAGGAACGCGGAGTCGGCGTCGAGCATGTCGCGTGCCCGTTCCACCGTGCGCTGGAGCAGGCCGTCGAGGTCGTCGGGGGCGGGGGAGCCGATGAAGACCTCGAACGGGTCAGTGGCCCGGCTCTCGGCGCCCGTGTCGGTGACCGGAGTGCGCACGGGGGACATGAGAACGGCACGTTCGTAGTCGCGGACCAGGAGGCAGACCGTGGACGGTTCGCCCTGGGTGTCGCGGACCCGCAGATGCGAGGCGTAGACGGGGATGACGCGGCCGTCGGCGCCGCGGAATCCGTAACTGCCCTCCCAGCGGGAGAGCTGGAGCGCGTCGGCGATGCCGGTGCTGGTGCCGGGGGTCTGCGGCCAGGCCGTGAAGTCGGTGAGCTGCTTGCCGGTGACCTGGTCGGCCGCGTATCCGAAGAGGAAACCGGCGTCGTCGTTCCACGCGGTGACGGCGCCTGTGCTGTCGATCTGGACGACCGCCACCCGTACGCGTTCATCGGTGACGGGCAGCATGGCGATCGGCAGGACGGGGCCGGCCGAGCGGATGCCGACGGGGCGCTCGGGCAGATCGAGCTGGAACCAGACGTGCTTCTGCGTCGGGGTGTATTCGACGCCCCAGCGGGACGCGAGCGCGGCGCAGAGCAGCAGGCCGCGGCCGCTCTCGCGCTCCGGGCTGGTGTCCAGGACCGACCCCTGGAGCGGGACTTCCCGATCCGGGTAGTGGTCGGAGACCTCGATGCGTACGCCGTCCTCGGTGCGCAGGCACAGGACGTCCGCCGCCGTCCCCGCGTGCACGACTGCATTGGTGACAAGTTCGCTGGTGAGTACGACGGCGTCGTCGACGACGTCGGTGTAGCCCCACCCCTGGAGCGTGTCACGGACGAAGGCGCGGGCGGTCGCGACCGAACGCCCGACCGGGTCGAAGGTGGCGGCCGCGCGGCCGGTGATCACAGCACTCCCCATATGGTGTCTCGTCGCTTCCCCGAGTCCTGTGCCCGATTCTTGCCGCTTCGATTCGCCTAGCCAGGCTAGACGCTCGTTCACCGTCCCGGGTACACGAGGGCCGACTTAGGTACGGAGGAGACCCGGGAGTGGTGCGCGGGCCCACAACTGTCGAGTTCAGGAGGGAGGATGGGGGGTACTCGCTGGAGGTTCCACCCCGGTCGGGCGTGGCCTGGTACGTTTCAACGATTTGACGTCCGCATGGTCACCCCTCGACGGTGTCCTGTGGCGGTGAGCCAAACAAGAACTGGGAAAGTTTCCGGATAGGCCCGAGCGATACGGTCAACCCCTGCGGGAGGGACACGGTGGAGTCTGGCGTGGCGGCGCGGGGTTCAGGCACGCGCACAAAAGGCGGACAGTCCGTGAAAAAACAGCGCAATGCAACCATTGATGTGGACGCGGCAGCTCTGAACAGACTGCTGTCGGCCCTCGTGGCGATGCGTGACGGGAATTTCCGCAGGCGGCTGACCGTCTCCGGCGACGGGGTGCTGACCGAGGTCGCGGCGGTCTTCAACGAGGTCGCGGACCGGAATCTCCACCTCACGGGCGAGCTGGCACGTGTACGTCGCGTGGTCGGACGTGAGGGAAAGCTCACCGAGCGACTGGAGACCGGGGCCTGTGAGGGGTCCTGGGCGGCTGCCATCGATGCGTCCAACGAGCTCGTGGACGATCTGGCACGGCCGGTGTCGGAGGTCGGGCGGGTGCTGTCGGCGGTCGCCGACGGTGACCTGGAGCAGCGTATGGAGCTGCGGTCGCACACGGCCGACGAGACGGTACGGCCGTTGCGTGGTGAGTTCCTGAAGGTCGCGCGCACGGTCAACAATTTGGTTGACCAGTTGTCGGCGTTCACCGAGCAGGTGACGCGGGTCGCGGTCGAGGTGGGCACCGAAGGCAAGCTGGGCGGGCAGGCCCAGGTACGTGGCATGTCCGGTTCGTGGAAAGACCTCACGGACTCCGTGAACACCATGGCGTACCGGCTGACGGCGCAGGTGCGTGACATCGCACTCGTGACGACGGCGGTCGCCAAGGGCGATCTGTCGCGGAAGGTCACCGTTCACGTGGCCGGCGAGATGCTGCAGCTGAAGAACACCGTCAACACGATGGTGGACCAGCTGTCGTCGTTCTCCTCCGAGGTGACCCGGGTCGCACGTGAGGTGGGTACGGAGGGTGAGCTGGGCGGTCAGGCCACGGTGCCTGGCGTGGCCGGGGTGTGGAAGGACCTGACCGACTCCGTCAACACGATGGCCGGGAACCTGACGTCCCAGGTGCGCGGTATCGCCGAGGTGACGACGGCGGTGGCCAACGGTGACCTGTCCCAGAAGGTCACGGTGAGCGCGCGCGGCGAGGTCGCGCAGCTGGCCGAGACGATCAACCAGATGACCGAGACGCTGCGGACCTTCGCGGACGAGGTCACCCGGGTGGCGAGCGAGGTCGGTGGCGAGGGGCTGCTGGGTGGTCAGGCCCAGGTGCCGGGTGCGGCCGGGACGTGGAAGGACCTCACCGACTCGGTGAACACGGTCTTCCGGAACCTGACGACCCAGGTGCGGGACATCGCGCAGGTGACGACGGCGGTGGCCAGCGGCGACATGACGCAGAAGGTCACGGTCGACGTGGCCGGCGAGATGCTGGAGCTGAAGAACACCGTCAACACGATGGTGGACCAGCTGCAGTCCTTCGGTTCGGAGGTGACCCGGGTCGCGCGGGAGGTCGGCGTCGAGGGCCGGCTCGGCGGGCAGGCGGAGGTGCCGGGTGCGGCGGGGACGTGGAAGGACCTGACCGACTCGGTGAACACGGCGTTCCGGAACCTGACGGGTCAGGTGCGGGACATCGCGCAGGTGACCACCGCGGTCGCGAACGGTGATCTGTCGCAGAAGGTCACGGTCGACGTGGCCGGCGAGATGCTGGAGCTGAAGAACACCGTCAACACGATGGTGGCGCAGCTGTCCTCGTTCGCCGACCAGGTGACCCGGATGGCGCGGGACGTGGGTACGGAGGGCCGCCTGGGCGGCCAGGCACGGGTCGACGGTGTCTCCGGTACGTGGAAGGAGCTCACCGACTCCGTCAACTTCATGGCGGGGAACCTGACCTCCCAGGTGCGTCAGATCGCGCAGGTGACCACGGCGGTGGCCCGGGGCGATCTGTCGCAGAAGATCGATGTGGATGCCCGGGGCGAGATCCTGGAGCTGAAGAACACCATCAACACGATGGTCGACCAGCTCTCCGCCTTCGCCGAGCAGGTGACCCGGGTGGCCCGCGAGGTGGGTACGGACGGGCGGCTCGGTGGCCAGGCGCAGGTGCCGGGCGTGGCCGGTGTGTGGCGTGATCTGACCGATTCCGTGAACGGAATGGCAGGGAACCTGACCGCTCAGGTCCGTAACATCGCCCAGGTCGCCACGGCGGTGGCCCGGGGCGATCTGTCGCAGAAGATCGATGTGGATGCCCGGGGCGAGATCCTGGAGCTGAAGAACACCCTCAACACGATGGTGGACCAGCTGTCCAACTTCGCCGAGCAGGTGACCAGGGTCGCCCGCGAGGTGGGTACGGAAGGCATCCTGGGCGGCCAGGCCGAGGTGCAGGGTGTGTCCGGTACGTGGAAGGACCTGACCCAGTCCGTCAACGGCATGGCGAACAACCTGACCATGCAGGTGCGCAACATCGCGGAGGTCACCACGGCGGTCGCCAAGGGTGACCTCTCCAAGAAGATCACCGTTGACGCCAAGGGCGAGATCCTCGAACTGGTGACGACCGTCAACACGATGGTCGACCAGCTGCTGAACTTCGCGGACGAGGTCACGAGGGTCGCCCGTGAGGTGGGTACCGAGGGCATCCTCGGCGGTCAGGCCCGGGTGCGTGGCGCGACGGGCATCTGGAAGGACCTCAGCGACAACGTCAACCTGATGGCCAACAACCTGACCAGTCAGGTGCGCAACATCTCCCGGGTCTCCTCCGCGGTCGCCAACGGCGATCTGACGAAGAAGGTCACGGTCGAGGCGCGCGGCGAGGTCGCCGAGCTCGCGGACACGGTCAACACGATGGTGACGACGCTGTCCTCGTTCGCCGACGAAGTGACGCGTGTGGCCCGTGAGGTGGGTACGGAGGGCGAGCTGGGGGGCCAGGCTCGCGTCCCGGGTGTCGCGGGTACCTGGAAGGACCTCACCGAGTCGGTGAACTCGATGGCGTCCAACCTGACCGGTCAGGTTCGGCAGATCGCGACGGTGACCACGGCGATCGCCAAGGGTGATCTGACCAAGAAGATCGACATCGACGCGCGTGGTGAGATCCAGGAACTGAAGAACACGATCAACACGATGGTCGACCAGTTGTCGTCGTTCGCCGAGCAGGTGACCCGGGTGGCCCGCGAGGTTGGCACCGAGGGGCAGCTGGGCGGTCAGGCCCGGGTCCGGGACGTGGACGGCACCTGGCGCGACCTCACCGAATCGGTGAACGAGATGGCCGGGAACCTCACCCGGCAGGTGCGCGCCATCGCGGCCGTCGCCACCGCGGTGACCCGTGGCGATCTCAATCTCAAGATCGACGTCGATGCGGCCGGCGAGATCCAGGTGCTGCAGGACAACATCAACACCATGATCGCGAACCTGCGCGACACGACCCTGGCCAACAAGGAGCAGGACTGGCTCAAGGGCAACCTCGCCCGGATCTCCGGTCTGATGCAGGGCCGCCGCGATCTGGACGACGTGGCGTCGCTGATCATGAGCGAGCTGACTCCGGTGGTCTCCGCCCAGCACGGCGCGTTCTTCCTGGCCATGACGGCCGGTGACACCGACGAGGTCGGTGCGGACGACGGCCGGGAGAGCGCGTACGTGCTGCACATGCGCGGCAGCTACGGCTACTCGGCCGGTTCGATGCCGACGACCTTCCGGCCCGGTGAGACGCTCATCGGGACGGCCGCCGAGGAGAAGCGGACGATCCAGGTGGACAACGTGCCGCCGGGTTACCTGAAGATCTCCTCCGGTCTCGGGGAGGCACCGCCCGCTCATGTGATCGTGCTGCCGGTGCTCTTCGAGGGGAAGATCCTCGGCGTGATCGAGCTGGCCTCGTTCCAGCCGTTCACGCACATCCAGCGGGACTTCCTCAACCAGCTCGCCGAGATGATCGCGACGAGCGTCAACACCATCAGCGTCAACACGAAGACGGAGAAGCTCCTTGAGCAGTCCCAGGAGCTGACCGAACAGCTCCGCGACCGCTCGCAGGAGTTGGAGAACCGGCAGAAGGCGCTTCAGGCGTCCAACGCCGAACTGGAGGAGAAGGCCGAGCTGCTGGCCCAGCAGAACCGCGACATCGAGGTGAAGAACACCGAGATCGAGGAGGCCCGTCAGGTGCTGGAGGAGCGTGCCGAGCAGCTCGCGGTCTCCATGCGCTACAAGTCCGAGTTCCTGGCGAACATGTCGCACGAGCTGCGTACCCCCCTCAACTCGCTGCTCATCCTGGCCAAGCTGCTCGCGGACAACGCCGAGGGCAATCTCTCGCCGAAGCAGGTCGAGTTCGCCGAGACGATCCACGGGGCCGGTTCCGATCTGCTCCAGCTGATCAACGACATCCTCGATCTCTCGAAGGTCGAGGCGGGCAAGATGGATGTCAGTCCGACCCGGATCGCGCTGGTCCAGCTGGTCGACTACGTCGAGGCGACGTTCCGGCCGCTCACCGCGGAGAAGGGGCTCGACTTCTCCGTGCGGGTGTCGCCGGAGCTTCCGGCCACGCTGCACACGGACGAGCAGCGGCTCCTGCAGGTGCTGCGCAACCTCCTGTCCAACGCGGTGAAGTTCACCGACAGCGGGGCCGTCGAGCTGGTGATCAGGCCGGCCGGTGCCGATGTGCCCGACTCGATCCGGGAGCATCTGCTGGAAGCGGGTTCGCTGCGGGACGCCGACGCCGATCTGATCGCGTTCTCGGTCACTGACACCGGCATCGGGATCGCTTCCAGCAAGATGCTGGTGATCTTCGAGGCGTTCAAGCAGGCGGACGGGACGACCAGCCGCAAGTACGGCGGCACGGGCCTCGGCCTCTCCATCAGCCGGGAGATCGCCCGGCTGCTGGGCGGTGAGATCCACGCGGCGAGCGAGCCGGGCCGTGGTTCGACCTTCACGCTCTACCTGCCGCTGCACGCGAGCGAACTGCCCTCGCAGGGTTACCCGCAGATGGGGCCCGGCTCCATCGAGGCGCACGGCAACGCGGTCGAGAGCGGTTTCCGTCCGGAGATGCCGACGGCCCACGGAGCCGGGGCGCAGCCCCCGCTGGGTGACCCGGCGGCTACGGCCGGGATGTTCCGGCGCCGGCGCAAGGCCCTGGGCGGTTCCGCTCGGCAGACCGCTCTGCCGAGCGGCTCGCAGAGCGCGGGGGGCGCGGCGCACGAGGAGTGGGTGCAGGAAACGCCGACGGGGCAGGAGGGGCAGGAGCCGCGGCGGACGTTCCGGTTCCATGGCGAGAAGGTGCTGATCGTCGACGACGACATCCGTAACGTCTTCGCGCTCACCAGTGTGCTGGAGCAGCACGGCCTGTCGGTGCTGTACGCGGAGAACGGCCGTGAGGGCATCGAAGTCCTGGAGCAGCACGACGATGTGACGGTCGTACTGATGGACATCATGATGCCCGAGATGGACGGTTACGCGACGACGACGGCGATCCGCAGGATGCCGCAGTTCGCGGGGCTGCCGATCATCGCGCTCACCGCGAAGGCGATGAAGGGTGACCGGGAGAAGGCGATCGACTGCGGCGCTTCTGACTATGTCACCAAGCCGGTCGATTCTGATCACTTGCTGTCCGTCATGGAGCAGTGGATGCGCGGAGAGTGATGGCAAACAGGAAGAATCGCGATGAGTTGCTGATCGACTCTGTCTGAACGGGTGTGAGTGCGGTGTATCCGGGGAACCTTCTCGTCTCCCACCGCGTTTTCGGTACGTGCACAGTGACATCGCGGTGACAGGGTGTGGCGACGGGCGGGGTGCGGCTACCATGACCGGCACAAGGACGGACGGCGCAAGGGAGTCGTCCCCTGGGGCGGCACCCGGTGCGATTCCGGGGCGAGGAGGACGGGCCATGGTGCAGAAGGCCAAGATCCTCCTGGTCGATGACCGGCCGGAGAATCTGCTGGCGCTGGAGGCCATCCTCTCTGCGCTCGATCAGACACTGGTACGGGCATCGTCAGGGGAGGAAGCGCTCAAAGCGCTGCTCACGGACGACTTCGCGGTCATTCTGCTGGACGTCCAGATGCCGGGCATGGACGGGTTCGAAACCGCCGCGCACATCAAGCGGCGGGAGCGGACCCGGGACATCCCGATCATCTTCCTGACCGCGATCAACCACGGTCCGCATCACACCTTCAGGGGTTATGCGGCCGGCGCGGTGGACTACATCTCGAAGCCGTTCGACCCATGGGTGCTGCGCGCCAAGGTCTCGGTCTTCGTGGAGCTCTACATGAAGAACTGTCAGCTGCGCGAGCAGGCCGCGCTCCTGAGGCTCCAGCTCGAGGGCAGCGGACACGCGGGCGCGAACCACGAGAAGGAGCCGGCCGGTCTGCTGGCCGAACTCTCGGCGCGGCTCGCGGCGGTCGAGGAGCAGGCGGAAGCGCTCTCCAAGCAGCTGGACGACGAATCGGCGGACGCGGCGGCCGTAGCGACCGCGGCCCATCTCGAACGCAAGCTCACCGGACTCCGCCGTGCGCTCGACGCACTGGAGCCGGGTACGGGCGGCTCCTCGGCCGTCCTGCCTTCGCAGGGCTGACACCTCGGTCTTCTGGTGCTCCCGCGCGGCTCGGGCCGCGGGGCAGGGCGTGAGCGGGCGTCAGTTTCCGGCCCGCGCAGGGCGACACGGTCGAGTGAAGCGGTAGGCACACGTGTCCACCGGCGTCGGCACCGGTAACCTCGGGCCCATGGCCTCACGTACGTCCGGCAAGGGTTCCCAGGGCACGGCGGGCACCGCGAAGCGCGTCGGCCGTACCCAGGGGCCGGCGAAAAGAGCCGCGCCCGCGAAGAAGTCCGCCGCGAAGAAGACCGCGCCGCCCAGGAAGGCGCCTGCCAAGAAGGCGGCGCCCAAGCCGGCACCGTCCCCGACCGGGGGCATCTACCGGCTCGTTCGCGCGATCTGGCTCGGGATCGCGCACGGCGTCGGAGCGATGTTCCGCTCCATAGGGCGAGGTGCGAAGGGACTCGACCCCGCCCACCGCAAGGACGGTCTCGCCCTGCTGCTGCTGGGCCTCGCGCTGATCGTGGCCGCGGGCACCTGGTCGAATCTGCGTGGGCCGGTCGGTGATCTCGTCGAGATGCTGGTGACCGGCGCGTTCGGCCGGCTCGATCTGCTCGTACCGATACTGCTGGGCGCCGTCGCCGTACGGCTGATCCTGTATCCCGAGAAGCCCGAGGCCAACGGCCGTATCGTCATCGGCCTGTCCGCCCTTGTGCTCGGCGTGCTCGGACAGGTCCACATCGCCTGCGGTTCGCCAGGCCGCGAGGACGGTACGGAAGCGATGCAGGACGCGGGCGGACTGATCGGCTGGGCCGCGTCCAAGCCGCTGGTCTTCACCATGGGCGACGTGCTCGCCGTACCGCTGCTCCTGCTCCTGACCGTCTTCGGGCTGCTGGTCGTCACCGCGACCCCGGTCAACGCCATTCCTCAGCGGCTGCGCCTGCTGGGCGTGAAGCTCGGCATCGTGGAACCGGCGTACGAGCCGGGTGGGGAGAGGGACAGCGACGACGAGCGGTACGACGAGCAGTGGCGCGAAGCCCTGCCCGAGCGGTCGCGCCGCACCGCACGCCGCTCCGAGGCGGACGCGGACTACGACCCGGATCACGCGGAGTCCGCGGCACTCTCGAAGCGACGCCGGCCCCGCAGGCCGTCCGTGCAGCCCGCCATGAACCGCACCATGGACGCCGTGGACGTCGCCGCCGCCGCGGCGGCGGCCCTCGACGGCGCGGTCCTCAACGGGATGCCGCCCTCGCCGGTCGTCGCCGATCTGACGCAGGGCGTCTCCGTGGACCGTGAGCGTGGCCGCGGGTCGTCCGGCACGCCGGTGCCCGGCGCCCGAGAGGCCGAGCGGCCCAGGCCCGGCGAGAGGGTGGCACCGCCGTCCGGCGGCGTACCCGATCTGACGAAGCCGGCCCCGGAGCGTTCCCAGTCGCTGCCCTCCCGTGCCGAGCAGCTCCAGCTGTCCGGTGACATCACGTACTCGCTGCCCTCACTCGACCTGCTGGAGCGTGGTGGGCCCGGCAAGACGCGCAGCGCCGCCAATGACGTCGTCGTGGCCTCGCTGACGAACGTGTTCACGGAGTTCAAGGTCGACGCGGCCGTCACGGGCTTCACGCGCGGGCCGACGGTCACGCGGTACGAGGTGGAGCTCGGTCCGGCCGTCAAGGTCGAGCGGATCACGGCCCTGACCAAGAACATCGCGTACGCGGTGGCCAGCCCCGACGTCCGGATCATCTCGCCGATCCCGGGCAAGTCCGCCGTGGGCATCGAGATCCCCAACTCCGACCGCGAGATGGTCAACCTCGGCGACGTCCTGCGCCTCGCGGACGCGGCCGAGGACAACCACCCGATGCTGGTCGCGCTCGGCAAGAACGTCGAGGGCGGCTACGAGATGGCCAACCTCGCGAAGATGCCGCACGTCCTGGTCGCGGGCGCGACCGGATCCGGCAAGTCCTCCTGCATCAACTGTCTGATCACCTCGGTCATGGTGCGGGCGACCCCGGACGACGTCCGTATGGTCCTGGTCGACCCGAAGCGGGTCGAGCTGACCGCGTACGAGGGCATCCCCCATCTGATCACCCCCATCATCACGAACCCGAAGAAGGCCGCCGAGGCGCTGCAGTGGGTCGTTCGGGAGATGGATCTGCGCTACGACGACCTCGCGGCGTACGGGTACCGGCACATCGACGACTTCAACCACGCCGTGCGCAACGGCAAGGCGAAGGCGCCCGAGGGCAGTGAGCGCGAGCTGTCGCCGTACCCGTATCTGCTGGTCATCGTCGACGAGCTTGCCGACCTGATGATGGTCGCGCCCCGTGACGTGGAGGATTCCATCGTCCGCATCACCCAGTTGGCCCGCGCCGCCGGAATCCATCTGGTGCTTGCCACACAGCGTCCTTCGGTCGACGTCGTGACCGGACTGATCAAGGCCAACGTGCCGTCCCGTCTGGCGTTCGCGACCTCCTCGCTCGCCGACAGCCGCGTGATCCTCGATCAGCCCGGCGCCGAAAAGCTCATCGGAAAGGGTGACGGACTGTTCCTGCCGATGGGGGCCAACAAGCCCACCCGTATGCAGGGCGCGTTCGTCACCGAGGACGAGGTCGCCGCCGTCGTCCAGCACTGCAAGGACCAGATGGCGCCGGTCTTCCGCGAGGACGTCGTCGTCGGCACCAAGCAGAAGAAGGAGATCGACGAGGACATCGGCGACGACCTCGACCTGCTCTGTCAGGCCGCCGAGCTCGTCGTGTCCACACAGTTCGGTTCGACCTCGATGCTCCAGCGCAAGCTCCGGGTCGGCTTCGCCAAGGCCGGCCGGCTGATGGACCTGATGGAGTCGCGCAGCATCGTCGGGCCGAGCGAGGGGTCCAAGGCCCGGGACGTGCTCGTGAAACCGGACGAGCTCGACGGGGTGTTGTCCATCATTCGGGGGGAAACGGCGTCGTAGAGGTTTCGTGGGCAACCGTTTCGCCCGGTCGTACGTCAAGTTGGGGGGAGGGACGGGAAGATGTTCCGCTTCCCACCCTGCCCGCAGGGCTGCCCGGCGAACCCGATGGCGTACAAAGTCGTCCCTCCCGGTTGCCCCACCCTTTCGTACCCCCCCTAGACTGAACATCCAGCAGGTGGCTCACGCTCGAAAGGCGCCCACGTGTCCATCGGCAACTCCCCCGAAGACGACCGGCCTTCGATCGGTCGCGTGCTCCAGCAGACTCGTATCGCCGCAGGTCTGACGGTCGAGGAAGTCAGCATCTCCACCCGGGTGCGCATCCCCATCGTGCACGCGATCGAGGAGGACGACTTCTCGCGCTGTGGCGGCGACGTCTACACGCGCGGTCACATCCGTACGCTCGCCCGTGCCATCGGTCTCGATCCGGTCCCGCTTGTCGCTCAGTTCGATGACGAGCACGGCGGCCGTCCGGTTCCCACTCCCGCGGCGCCGCTGTTCGAGGCCGAACGCATCCGTTCGGAACCCCGACGGCCCAACTGGACCGCGGCCATGGTCGCGGCCATCGTCGCCGTGGTCGGCTTCGTCGGCTTCACGCTGTTCAGCGGCGAGGACGAACGCCCGAGCACGGCTCAGGTGGCCGAAGGCTCGACGGCCGACAAGACCACTCCCAAGCCCACCACGACCAAGCCGTCCGATCCCAAGCCCGTGCCCTCGGAGAGCGCCATCGCGGCGGCTCCGCTGGACAAGGTGACGGTCAAGCTCAGCGCCGTACAGGGCAAGAGCTGGATCTCCGCCAAGGACCACAACGGGCGACTGCTCTTCGACGGGCTGCTGCTCCAGGGCCAGTCCAAGACCTTCCAGGACAAGGAGCGCATCGACCTCGTCCTCGGCGACGCCGGGGCGATCGAGCTCTTCGTGAACGGCAAGAAGGTCCAGGACCGGTTCGAGCCCGGACAGGTCGAGCGGCTCTCCTACACCAAGGGCGACCCCGAAGCGGGCTGACCCTCTCCCTCCTGTTCCACCGCGGTGAGCGTCCGGCAGTTCTGCCGGGCGCTCACCGTCTTTGTCACTGCCTGTAAGGGGGAACCCTGCACGGCGGGGCCAGTGCCGGGACAAAGTAGTCTTGAGTCCATGCCCGAACGCCGTACCGTCGCCCTTGTCACTCTCGGATGCGCCCGTAACGAGGTGGACTCGGAGGAGCTTGCAGGCCGCTTGGCAGCGGACGGCTGGGAGCTCGTCGAGAACGCCTCCGACGCCGATGTCGCCGTCGTCAACACCTGTGGGTTCGTCGAAGCCGCCAAGAAGGACTCCGTCGACGCCCTCCTCGAAGCCAATGATCTGAAGGACCACGGCACAACCCAGGCCGTGGTCGCCGTCGGCTGTATGGCCGAGCGTTACGGCAAGGACCTCGCCGAGGCCCTGCCGGAGGCGGACGGGGTGCTCGGATTCGACGACTACGCCGATATCTCCGACCGGCTCCAGACCATCCTCAACGGCGGCATCCACGCCTCGCACACGCCTCGCGACCGGCGCAAGCTGCTGCCGATCAGTCCGGCGGAGCGCCAGGACGCCTCCGTGGCGCTCCCCGGGCACGCACAGGAGATCGCCGCGGCCCCCGATGACCTGCCGGAGGGTGTCGCTCCGGTCTCCGGCCCGCGCGCCCCGCTGCGCCGCCGGCTCGGTACGAGCCCCGTCGCCTCGGTGAAGCTCGCCTCCGGGTGCGACCGCCGCTGCTCCTTCTGCGCCATCCCCTCCTTCCGTGGCTCCTTCATCTCCCGGCGTCCCTCCGACGTCCTGGGCGAGACCCGCTGGCTGGCCGAGCAGGGCGTCAAGGAGGTCATGCTCGTCTCCGAGAACAACACCTCGTACGGCAAGGACCTCGGCGACATCCGCCTTCTGGAGACGCTCCTGCCGGAACTGGCGGAGGTCGAGGGGATCGAGCGGATCAGGGTCAGCTACCTCCAGCCCGCCGAGATGCGCCCCGGCCTGATCGACGTCCTGACGTCCACGCCCAAGGTCGCCCCGTACTTCGACCTCTCCTTCCAGCACTCCGCCCCCGAGGTGCTCAGGGCCATGCGCCGCTTCGGCGATACGGACCGTTTCCTGGAGCTCCTGGCCACGATCCGCGGCAAGGCGCCGTACGCCGGTGCCCGGTCGAACTTCATCGTGGGCTTCCCCGGTGAGACCGAGGCCGACCTCGCAGAGCTGGAACGCTTCCTCACCGGAGCCCGGCTGGATGCCATCGGCGTCTTCGGGTACTCCGACGAGGACGGCACCGAAGCGGTCGGTTACGAGAACAAGTTGGACGCCGACGTGATCGCCGAGCGACTCGCCCACATCTCGCAGCTGGCCGAGGAACTGACCTCGCAGCGCGCCGAGGAGCGGATCGGCGAGAGTCTTCAGGTGCTCGTCGAATCCGTCGAGGAGGACGGTCAGGTCGCTGACGGCCCGGTCGCGGTGGGCCGTGCGGCACACCAGGCGCCCGAAACGGACGGACAGGTCGTCTTCACCACACGCGAGGGACTCGTGCCGGGCCGTATGGTCGAGGCAAAGGTCGTAGGTACCGAGGGAGTGGACCTCGTGGCCGAACACCACGAGCTCGCGGAGGTGGCCAGATGACCGGAGCCCCGGCATCCGCGGCAGGCGGGTCCGGCGCGAAGCCGGTCCGCGGCGGCAAGCTGGGCACTGCGGCCGTCAACCAGGCCAGCCTGTGGAACATCGCGAACATCCTCACCATGGTGCGACTGCTGCTCGTGCCCGGCTTCGTCATGCTGCTGTTCCACGACGGCGGCTACGACCCGGTCTGGCGTGCCTTCGCCTGGGCCGCGTTCGCGGTCGCCATGATCACCGACCTCTTCGACGGCCATCTGGCACGCCGGTACAACCTGGTCACGGACTTCGGGAAGATCGCCGACCCGATCGCCGACAAGGCGATCATGGGAGCGGCACTGGTTTCGCTGTCGGTCCTGGGCGATCTGCCCTGGTGGATCACGGGCGTGATCCTCTTCCGCGAGCTGGGCATCACGCTGATGCGCTTCTGGGTGATCCGCCACGCGGTGATCCCGGCAAGCCGCGGCGGCAAGCTGAAGACGCTGGCCCAGGGCACGGCCGTGGGCATGTACGTCCTCGTGATGACGGGGCCGCTGGCCACGCTCCGCTTCTGGATGATGATGATCGCCGTCGCGCTGACGGTGCTCACCGGTCTCGACTATGTGCGCCAGGCCGTGGTGCTGCGGCGCAAGGGGCTCGCGGCCGAGCGCGTCGCGGCCCTGGAAGCTGTCACGTCCGCCGCCGATGCGGAGGAGGCCGGAACGCCGGGTGCCGAGGCGCAGGGAACCGGGAGCCCCGGGGGCGTCGACGCCGGAGCGGACGTCTCCCGTACGCGTGCCCAGGCCCGGGGCCCGGCGGAGGCCGAACGGTGACCGCCGCGGCCCGGGTACTGGGGCGGCTCGTGGAGCGCGGCGAGACCCTTGCCGTCGCGGAGTCGCTGACCGGCGGTCTGGTCGCGGCCGAGATCACCTCCGTGCCCGGTGCCTCGCGGTCCTTCCGCGGGGCCGTCACGGCGTACGCCACCGTCCTGAAGAGGGATGTGCTGGGTGTCGACGGGCCCCTTCTGGCCGAGCGCGGTGCTGTGGATCCCGAGGTGGCGCTGGGCATGGCCGCCGGGGTGCGGCGGGCACTGGGCGCGGACTGGGGCATCTCGACGACCGGGGTCGCGGGGCCGGAGCCGCAGGACGGCAAGCCCGTCGGTACGGTCTTCGTAGCGGTTTCCGGGCCGGGAGGCGTGGAGAAGGTCGCCGCGTTGCGATTGAACGGCGGGCGGGCGGACATCCGTAAACAGAGCGTACGGAGCGTCCTCGAACTGCTGTCCGGAGAACTCGGTGAAAATGCGAGGGCACAGGATACGGAACAGATCGGGGGGATCTGATGTTTGCAGCCCTGAGTGAACACGACATCGCTCCCCGCACAGCCGCAGCGCAAGGCGGTACGGTGGGGCGTGAAGGATGCGGCTACGCGGTCCGAGGAGGGAGCCACCGATGATTCTGCTCCGTCGCCTGCTGGGTGACGTGCTGCGTCGGCAGCGCCAGCGCCAAGGCCGTACTCTGCGCGAAGTCTCCTCGTCCGCCCGGGTCTCGCTCGGTTATCTGTCCGAGGTGGAGCGGGGGCAGAAGGAGGCATCCTCTGAGCTGCTCTCCGCGATTTGCGACGCGCTTGACGTACGGATGTCCGAGCTCATGCGTGAAGTGAGCGATGAGCTGTCCCTGGCCGAACTGGCCGAATCGGCGGCAGCCAGTGATCCGGTACCTGTACCGGTACGCCCGAGGCTCAATTCCGTCTCCGTCTCGTCGGTGACAGGTGTGCCGACCGGCCGGGTGACCATCAAGGCACCCGCGGAAGCGGTGGATGTCGTCGCCGCCTGATCCGCGCGGTCATGCATGTGTGAACCGGAGCCCCGGTCCGCCCCTTGGGGGTGGGCCGGGGCTTCTCGGTGTGCGGGCAGGAGGGCAGTGTGCGGGGCTGTTCGGATGCAGTGCTGCCGGTCCGGGGGGAGACTGCCCAGGAGGCGCGTGAGCCGGAGGAGGCAGCCATGACGCGGCGATGGGTGCCGGCGCTCGTCCTCGGCGGGCTGTGGTGGTGGGCCGTGCTGCGGCTGGTGCTTGAGCCGGTGCACGCAGGGGTGATCGAGGGCGCGGTGGCGGCGGGCGGGTGGGGACTGAGCCTGCTGCCGGTCCATGTGACGGCGACCGCGCGGCCGGCCGGCGGGGGGCGCCGGTCCGCGGGGGAGGGTGACTCCGGGGGCGTGCGGCGGTGAGTGCCGCCCAGGCAGGGCGGCTGCGGGGCGTGCGCGGCTGCGACCGTCACGGGGGGCGTGCGGCGGTGGGTGTCACCGGGGGTGTGCGACAGCTGCTGTCACCGGGGCATGGCGACCCCGCCGTTGGGACGCAGGATCTGACCGGTCGTGAACGCCGAGGCGTCCGATGCGAGGTGCAGGACCGTGTGGGCCACGTCCATCGGCTCTCCGACGCGACCCAGCGGGGATATCCGGACCATCGAGGCTTCAGCCCGGTGCTGCTGGTCCGCGTCGTGTCGGTCGGTCATCGGTGTACGGATCCAGCCGGGAGCGACGGCGTTCACCCGGATGGAGTACGGGCCGAGCTCGGTGGCGAGAGTCCTGGTGAGCTGGACGACCGCGGCTTTCGCCGCGCTGTAGCAGAGCAGCCCGGGGCTCGCGGAGTCGATGGCGCCCGAGGCCATGGTGATCAGCGACCCGGGCGCCGAGCGGGCGAGGAGGCTGCGGGCGACCTCCTGGCAGGCGTGGAGCACGCCCTTGAAGTTCACCGCCATGACCCGGTCGAGATCCGCGTCCTCGGTGTCGAGGACGCTGCTGGTGTGCATGATCCCCGCGACGGCGGCCAGGATGTCCACCTCGCCCGCCTCCGTGACCGCGGACCGGACCTGGCTACGGTCTGTCACGTCCAGGAGATGAGTGTGTGCCGTGCCACCTGAGCCGGTGACCAGTTCATGGGTCGCGTGCAGGCCCTTCTCGTCCCGGTCGGCGCAGTGGACCGTGGCTCCCGCTTCGGCGAGCAGGACGGCGCAGGCCCGGCCGATGCCGCTTGCCGCGCCCGTGATGAACGCGGACCGGCCGGTGAGGTCGTACGCGGTGAGGGGCATGACGGGACCGTACGACTGGAACTGACGGGTCGTCAACTAGCGTGTGGGGCCCACCTGGCAGCGCGGACACCAGTAGGTGGGGCGGTCTGCTTCGGTGACCTTCCTGATGGGAGTGCCGCAGCGCAGACAGGAACGGCGCTCCCGGCCGTACACGTAGAGGTGTTCCTGCGGGCGGGCCCGGGTGGGCGCGTGGGCGGCGACTGCGGGGGTCGGACCCGTGGTGGTACGGGTGGGTCGGTCGCGGTTGGCTTCGAGGAGCTGCTTGGCGGTGCTGACCAGCCGGGTGGCAGTGGTGGCGGGGAGCCGTCCGACGGGGAGCCAGGGGGTGACGCGGGCCATGAAGCACAGCTCGCACATGAAGACGTTGCCGATGCCGGCGAGATTGCGCTGGTCCAGAAGCGCTTGCCCGAGCGGGCGGTCCGGGTCGGCGAGCAGATTGCGCAGCGCGGTGTCGGCGTCCCAGCCGGGGCCCAGCAGATCGGGGCCGAGATGGCCGACGATCTTCTCCTCGTCCCGGGTGCGGAGGAGGTCCAGGACGGGGAGGCGGTACCCGACGGCGGTGTGGGTGCCGTTGCCGAGCACGGCGCGGATCTGGTGGGCGGGGCCGCCGCGCCAGCGTTCGCCCGCCGCGTAGACGCGCCAGGCCCCGTCCATCCGCAGGTGGCTGTGGAGGGTCAGACCGCCCTCGATCCGGGTGAGGAGGTGTTTGCCGCGAGCGGTGACGTCGAGGACTTCCCGGCCGGTCAGGTCGACGGTGGCGAGGCGGGGGACGCGGAGGTCGGAGTGGGTGAGGACCTGACCCGCGAGCGCGGTGTGCAGACGGGTGGCGGTCTGCAGGACGGTGTCTCCTTCGGGCATGCCTCCATTTTGCGGGTTCGGGGCGGGTTCGGGGCGGGGCATTGCGGGGCATCGGGCGCACGTGGCCGGGTTGTGGGTCCGGCGGGCGGTCGGGTCAGGCGCGGAGGCGCAGGCCCCTAGGGGTGGCGAGGAAACCGGCTGCTTCCAGGGTGCGGCCCAGGGGCGAGGTGAGGGACGAGGCTCCGTTGGTGCGTTCCACCGTGACCGTGCCGAGCGCTCCCGCCCGCGCGGCGGAGGCCAAAGCCTCGGCCGCGGCCCTGAGCGCCGGGTCGTCGGGGTCGGTCGGCCAGGCCAGCAGGGTCTTCCCGCCGCGCTCCATGTAGAGCGTCAGTTCGCCGTCGACGAGGACCACGAGCGCGCCGGCCTTCCGGCCGGGCTTGTGTCCCGCGCCGTCGGGTGGTTCGGGCCAGGGCAGTGCGGCCCCGTACGCGTTGGCAGGATCGGCCGCGGCCAGGACCACCGCGCGTGGAGCGGTGCCGGGGTCCGAACGGTCGCGGGCCGTGGATGCGGCCCTCAGCCGGTCCACCGCTCCCTCCATCGCGAACTGGGCCGCTCCGAGGCCCTCGACGACATAGCCGCGCCGCGCCTGCCCGTTGTCCTCGAAGGCGGCGAGGATGCGGTAGGTCGCGGAGAAGCCGCCCTCGACGCCTTCGGCCTGCACCGCGCCGCGCGTCACGACGCCGTGGCGGTCCAGGAGGGTGCGGGCCAGTGCGTGCGCCCGGTGTGTCGGTTCGGGCTCGGCCGCCGGGAGCAGGGACCAGCGGCCGGAGACCGTGGGTGGGCCGGTGCGGGAGGCCGGCCGGGCGGCGGCGGTCAGCGAGCCGTACCGGCCGCGGGGCACGCTGCGTCTGGCGCGGTGGGCCGTGGACCCTGCCGTGCGTCCGGAGCCGAGGAGTGCGCGCAGCGGGGCGAGGGTGTCGTTGGTGAGACGGCCCGACCAGGTCAGGTCCCAGAGCGCGTCGGCCAGTTGCGGATCGGTGCAGTCGGGGTGGGTGGTCGCGCGGACCTGGTCGGCGATCTGGCGGAAGAACAGGCCGTATCCGCCGGAGAGCGTGGTCAGGACCGACTCGTGCAGTGCGGATTGTTCGAGTGGGTGCGGCGGGGGCAGCAGCAGCGGTGCGCTGTCGGCGAGGTAGAGGGAGAGCCAGCCGTCCTTGCCGGGGAGTGCGCCCGCACCGGCCCAGACGACCTCGCCGGTCGTCGTCAGTTCGTCCAGGAGCGCGGGGGTGTAGCCCTGGACACGGCTCGGCAGGATGAGCTTCTCCAGCGCGGACGCGGGAACGGGGGCGCCCTGCAACTGCTCGATGGCGCGGGCCAGTCCGTCGATTCCGCGCAGGCTGTTGTCACCGAGGTGCTGCCACTGGGGGAGGAAGATGGCCAGGGCGGCGGGGGGCACCGGTTCCAGTTCGTGACGGAGCGCGGCGAGCGAGCGGCGGCGCAACCGGCGCAGGACGGTGGCGTCGCACCACTCCTGGCCGATGCCGGCCGGGTGGAACTCGCCCTGGACGATCCGGCCAGAGGCCGAGAGCCGCTGAAGGGCCCCGTCGGTGACCGCGGTGCCCAGGCCGAAGCGGTCGGCGGCCTGGGTGGAGGTGAACGGGCCGTGCGTACGGGCGTGGCGGGCGAGAAGGTCGCCAAGGGGGTCCTTGACCGGTTCGGTGAACGCCTCGGGGACTCCGACGGGGAGCGCGGTGCCCAGCGCGTCGCGCAAACGGCCCGCGTCCTCGACAGCCGCCCAGTGGGGGGCTCCGGCGATGCGGACCTGGATCGCCCGGCGGGCCGACACCAGGTCCGGCGCCCACCGCGGCTGCGCACCGCGCTCGGCCAGCTCCGTATCGGTCAGGGGGCCCAGGACGCGCAGGAGGTCGGCGACTCCCTCCACGTCCTTGATCTTCCGGTCCTCGGTCAGCCACTGGAGCTCCTGCTCCAGCTCGGTGAGCACTTCGGGGTCCAGGAGTTCACGCAGTTCCGCCTGGCCGAGCAGCTCGGCCAGGAGATGTGAATCGAGCGAGAGGGCGGCCGCCCGCCGCTCGGCGAGGGGCGAGTCACCCTCGTAAAGGAACTGTGCGACGTAGCCGAAGAGGAGGGAGCGGGCGAACGGGGAGGGTTCCTGGGTGGTCACCTCGACGAGGCGGATACGCCGGGCTTCGAGATCACCCATCAGTTCGGTGAGGCCCGGGACGTCGAAGACGTCCTGGAGGCATTCGCGGACCGCCTCGAGGACGATCGGGAACGAACCGAACTCGGAAGCGACCTGGAGCAGCTGGGACGCACGCTGGCGCTGCTGCCAGAGGGGTGTGCGTTTACCGGGGCTGCGCCGGGGGAGCAGCAGCGCGCGTGCCGCGCACTCGCGGAACCGTGAGGCGAAGAGCGCGGAGCCGCCCACCTGGTCGGTGACGAGCTGACCGATCTCCCCCTTGTCGAAGACGACGTCGGCCGCGCCGACCGGTGCCTGCTCGCTGTCGAAGGCCGCGTCCGGCAGCCCGAGGCCCCGCTCGCCGGCGCCGCTGACGGGTTCCTGGGACGGGTCGGCCGGACCGAAGTCCAGGAGATCGAGACCCATCAGGTCGGCGTCGGGGAGGCGCAGCACGATGCCGTCGTCGGCATGCATGACCTGGGCGTCCATCCCGTACCGCTCGCCGAGCCGGGCGGAGAGGGCCAGTGCCCAGGGAGCGTGGACCTGAGCCCCGAAGGGGGAGTGCACGACCACCCGCCAGTCGCCCAGTTCGTCGCGGAACCGCTCGACCAGGATGGTGCGGTCGTCCGGGACGTGACCGCAGGCCCGGACCTGTTCCTCCAGGTAGGACAGGATGTTGTCGGCCGCCCAGTCGTCCAGACCGGCGGCGCGCAGTCTGGCCCTGGCGTCCTCTGCGGAGAGTCCGCCGATCTCCCGGAGGAACGCGCCCAGCGCGCGGCCGAGCTCCAGGGGGCGGCCGAGCTGGTCGCCCTTCCAGAACGGCAGCCGGCCGGGGACTCCCGGTGCCGGGGTGACCAGGACGCGGTCCCGGGTGATGTCCTGGATGCGCCAGGACGTGGTGCCCAGGGTGAAGACATCGCCGACCCGGGACTCGTAGACCATTTCCTCGTCCAGCTCGCCGACGCGCCCCCCGCCCTTCTTGGGGTCGGCTCCGGCGAGGAAGACGCCGAAGAGTCCTCGGTCGGGGATGGTCCCGCCGGATGTGACGGCGAGCCTCTGGGCGCCCGGGCGGCCCGTGACCGTACCGGCGACGCGGTCCCACACCACGCGGGGGCGCAGTTCCGCGAAGGCGTCGGACGGATAGCGGCCGGCGAGCATGTCGAGCACGGCCGTGAACGCGGATTCCGGGAGGGAGGCGAAGGGGGCGGCACGGCGGGCCAGGGCGAGCAGGTCGTCGGCCTGCCAGGTGTCCAGGGCGACGATGGCGACCAGTTGCTGGGCGAGGACGTCCAGGGGGTTGGACGGGACCCGGAGGGCTTCGATGGCGCCCACGCGCATGCGCTCGGTGACGACGGCCGCCTGGACCAGGTCGCCCCGGTACTTGGGGAAGACCACTCCGGTGGAGACGGCCCCCACCTGGTGTCCGGCGCGGCCCACGCGCTGCAGTCCGGAGGCGACGGACGGCGGGGACTCGACCTGGATCACGAGGTCGACCGCCCCCATGTCGATGCCGAGCTCCAGGCTGGACGTGGCGACGACGGCGGGTAGTCGTCCAGCCTTGAGGTCCTCCTCGACCTGGGCGCGCTGCTCTTTGGACACCGATCCGTGGTGGGCGCGGGCGAGCAGTGCCGGGGCGCCCTTGGCGGCACCCGACTGGGCCATGATCTCGGCGGGGGAGTGGGCCTCGGGCAACGGGGCGGTGTGCTCGTCGAACGCGGTGCCGGTCGCCCGCTCGTACGCGATCTCGTTGAGCCGGTTGCAGAGCCGTTCCGCGAGGCGGCGGGAGTTGGCGAAGACGATGGTGGAGCGGTGGGACTGGACGAGATCGGCGATCCGTTCCTCGACGTGCGGCCAGATCGAGGGCTTCTCGGCCTGGTCGGCCCCACCGTCCGTGGCGGGGGAGCCACCGAGCTCGCCCAGATCCTCGACGGGCACGACCACCGACAGGTCGAACTGCTTGGTGGACGGCGGCTGGACGATCTCCACCTTCCGCTGCGGCGACAGGAAGCGTGCCACCTCGTCGACCGGGCGGACCGTCGCCGACAGCCCGATCCGTCGTGCGGGCCGGGGCAGCAGCTCGTCGAGACGCTCCAGGGAGACGGCGAGGTGGGCGCCGCGCTTGGTGCCGGCGACGGCGTGCACCTCGTCGAGGATCACCGTCTCGACGCCCGCGAGGGCCTCCCGGGCCGAGGACGTGAGCATCAGGAACAGTGATTCGGGTGTGGTGATCAGGATGTCGGGAGGCCTGGTCGCCATGGAGCGGCGCTCGGCGGGCGGGGTGTCGCCCGAGCGGATCCCGACGCGCACCTCGGGCTCGGGAAGTCCCAGACGTACGGACTCCTGGCGGATGCCCGTCAGAGGTGAACGGAGGTTGCGCTCCACGTCCACGGCGAGGGCCTTGAGCGGGGACACGTACAGCACGCGGCAGCGCTTCTTGGCCTCGGCGGGCGGGGGGACGGCGGCCAGCCTGTCCAGCGAGGCCAGGAACGCGGCGAGGGTCTTGCCCGATCCCGTCGGCGCGACCACCAGCACGTCCGAACCCTCGGCGATGGCCCGCCACGCCCCCTCCTGCGCCGCAGTGGGCGCGCTGAAGGCTCCCGTGAACCAGCTGCGGGTCGCGGGGGAGAAGGAGTCGAGTGCGGTACCGGCCATGTCCCCCATCGTGCACCTCGCCACTGACAACGGCCGGTGACGGCGGGCCATGGCGGTGACATGATCTGCGGGGCGGCCCCCGGACCTGAGAGAATGCGCCTATGGCAGCGGGGGCGGAGAAGGAGTGGGCGCGGTACTGGCAGTACGCGGAGCTGCCCGAACTCGATCTCCTGCGGGCCCGCTACGTCCGCCACACCTTCCGGCGCCACACCCACGAGGGCTACGTCTTCGGCACGATCACGCGCGGTGTCGAGGACGTCGGCCTGCCCGGCGGCACCGTGCACGCCGGCCCCGGCGCCGTGGTCATGATCAATCCGGAGGTTCCGCACACCGCCCGTGCCGGTGTCCCGGAGGGCTGGGTGTACGCCACGCTCTACCCTTCCGCGCAGGTGATCAACGACATCGCGGCCGACATGACCAATTTGCGCGGAACCGTCGGCTTCGCCGAGAGCAGCGTGCCGGACCCGCACGCGGCCCGGCTGATCACCGAGATCCACCGCGCCGCCGAGGAGGGCAACGCCCTCGCGGCGGACAGCCTGCTCCGCGTCATGGTCGCCAGACTCCTGGGCCGGCACGGCGGGGTGCTGCCCACTTCCGTACCCCACTCGGCGGGTGCCCGGGACGCCGCGCGGGCCCGGACGGTACTCCAGGAGCGGATGGCCGCGCCGCCGACGCTGGAGACGCTCGCCGTCGAACTCGGGACCAGTCCGTTCGCACTGCTCCGCGCTTTCAAGAAGCAGTACGGAATGCCGCCGCACACCTGGCTCACCGACGCCCGGGTGAGGCGGGCCCGTCTCATGCTGGACGGGGGCACCGCACCCGCCGACGCCGCCGCAGCCGTCGGCTTCACGGATCAGCCCCACCTCAACCGTCACTTCACCCGGATCGTGGGAGTGCCACCCGGGGCGTACCAGCGCGGGCGCGCAAGAACGTACAAGACCGGTACGGACACCCCGACGTAGCGTTCCGGACGTGGCAGAACAGACAGCACCCCCAGGAAGCGGCCGCGTGGACGCCGGCACACCCGACGGACCGGGGGCAGGACCGGCCGCAGCGCCCGGCCGGGGCACATCCGGTACGCCGACAGCCGTCGCCCCCAGGCGGGACGCGGAGGTCGTACGGGACGCGCTCGGTGTCGGTATCGCCGTCGGGCTCTCCGGATTCGCCTTCGGGGTCACCTCGGCCGGCGCCGGACTGACTCTGCTCCAGACCTGCGCGCTCAGTCTTCTGGTCTTCACCGGCGCCTCGCAGTTCGCCCTGGTGGGCGCGCTCGCAGCCGGGGGGAACCCGTACACGGCGGCGGCCGGGGCCTTCTTCCTCGGTGTGCGGAACGCGTTCTACGGGCTGCGGCTCTCGCAGCTGCTGGCGCTGCCCCGTGCGGTACGTCCGTTCGCCGCACAGTGGGTCATCGACGAGACGACGGCCGTCACACTGCCGCAGCCCACCAGGCGTGCGGCCCGGATCGGTTTCACGGTCACCGGGCTCACCCTGTACGTCCTGTGGAACCTGACCACCCTGGTGGGGGCACTCGGCGCCGAGGCGCTCGGTGACACCAACGCGTGGGGGCTGGACGCGGCGAGCCCGGCCGTGTTCCTGGCGCTGCTCGCACCGATGCTGAAGAGCACCACGGAGCGCGTCACGGGCGCCCTCGCCGTGCTGCTCGCCCTGGGGCTCCTGCCGGTGCTGCCTGCGGGACTTCCGGTGCTGCTCTCCGCGCTCGCCGCACCTGCCGTCCTCTTTCTGATGGCGCGCCGCACGAATGGAACGACCGTGGGGACACAGGACGGCACGAACGGAACGACCGTCGTGACACAGGACGAGGAGAGCACCCGATGAACGTCTGGATCGCCATCGGGCTCACCTTCGTCGGCTGCTATCTCGCCAAGCTCCTGGGACTGCTCGTTCCCGCCGGAGCGCTGGAACGTCCCCTGGTGCAACGTCTGGCCGCGCTCCTGCCCGTAGCGCTGCTGGCGGCGCTCACCGCGCAGCAGACGTTCGCGGACGGGCAGCAGCTCACTCTGGACGCCCGGGGAGCGGGTCTGGCGGCGGCGGCCCTCGCCCTGGTCCTTCGCGCACCCTTCCTTGTGGTCATCGGGGCCGCCGTGGCGGTGACGGCCGGGGTACGTGCCCTGGGGTAGACGTTCTGCTGGAGAGTGCCGCGGCCGGAGACGGATCAGCCGAGGCTGCGGCCGTACGCCCTCAGCGTCTGGAGCGCCCTGAGCGTGACGAGCGGGCGGCCTTCCAGGGCTGTTCCCGGCGCCCACTGGCGCCAGGTGACCGGCCAGCCGCCGTCCTCCTGCTGTCCGTCCGCCAGGTGGTCGAGTGAGCGCTCCAGCTCCTCGTCGGTGAACCACCCGCGGGCGAGCGATCCAGGTGTGCGGGCGAAGTCGTACGGGAAGTGGTGTTCGCCCGGTGCGTAGCCGGGGGCCACCGGGTAGTCCGTACGCCGGTCCGGGTCCAGCACCGCCAGCCGCTGGTCGCGTACCAGCCGTCCCAGACGGTCCGCCGCGGATTCGGCGCGTGCCCGGTCCGGGACGTCGTCCAGAAAGGCGACGGCCGCCTGGATCTCGTACGGATGGGACTGCTCGAGTGCGTCGATGGCGGCCCAGCAGAAATCGGTGGCCCGGAACAGCCACGCGTGCCACACCTGATTGCGGTGGAGCAGCCCGACGACGGGACCGGTGGCGAGCAGCTCGGCGGGAGGGTCGTCCACGACGGGGATGAAGGGGGCGGCCGGGTAGCCGCGCTGTGAGGGGTGGATCGCGGGCAGTGCACCCTCCTTGGTCGACACGTCGCTCAGATAGCGGCAGATGCGCTCCACCCGCATGCCGGTGCACCGGCCGATGGAGTCGAGCACGCTGAGTGCGTGAGCGGTGTGCAGCGGTTGGCTCACGGGACCGCGGAGATCGGGTTCCAGCGCGTGCCCGTAACCGCTGTCCTCGTTGAGGTACGCGGCGAGTGCGGTCTCGACCGCGTCCGTGCTGCCGCCCAGGAACTCCTGGGCGAACCGCCGCTGTTCGAGGACGCGGGCCGTGAGCCAGATGAACTGCTCGGCGCGGGCGAGTGGATGTGCTCCGGTTCCAGCCATGGAGCGACCGTAGAGCGGAAAGCGCTGTCGGCACGGTCGGGCGGCCCGGCTGCACCCTCAGGAGCGGGATAATGGATGCATGCGGTTGACGATTTTCTGGGAGCGGATGGCGGACCACTTCGGTGAGGCCTACGCGGACTCCTTCGCGCGCGATCATGTGATGTCCGAACTCGGAGGCCGTACGGTGCACCAGGCGCTGACTGCCGGATGGGACGTGAAGGACGTCTGGCGCGCGGTCTGCGCGGCGGCCGGCGTTCCTGCCGAAAAGCGCTGACGGCTTTCCCAGGACGCCGGACAGCCCTCGGACAGGGCTCGGTGAGGTCCTCCGGACGAGCGGGGGAGCCGGGCAGTGTTGACGGCAACCGGGCAGCTGCCACTGGTGGGGTCCGGGGCGGGCGGCCGGTTGCCACACGCATGGGCGAGACTTGTCCCGTGGCACCGACAGACGAGACCGCCCAGACCCAGCCGCCCGTCCCGCCGACCGCGCCACCTGCGCCGCTCACCGGTGCCGGCCCGGCCCGTATGCCCGGCTGGCTGCCGCGCGCGATGGTGCTCGCGCTCGCGCTCTACGCCTGTTTCCAGCTCGGCAGCTGGGCGTTCGACCAGCTCATCGGCCTGCTGATCAACATACTGCTCGCGTTCTTCCTGGCGCTGGCGATCGAACCGGCCGTGAGCCGGATGGCGTCGCGCGGTATGCGCCGCGGCCTTGCCACGTTCCTGGTCTTCATCGCGGTCCTGTCCGCCGCGGTCGGCTTCATCCTGCTGCTCGGCTCGATGCTCGCGGGCCAGATCCTCGACATGGTCGAGGATCTTCCGGCGTACCTCGACTCGGTGATCAACTGGGGGAACCAGACCTTCCGCACCAAGCTGTCCCGGGTCGACGTCCAGGACAGTCTGCTGCACTCCGACTGGCTGCAGAAGTACGTCCAGAACAGTGCGACCGGTGTCCTCGACGTCTCGACGACGGTGCTCGGCGGACTGTTCAGGCTGTTGACGATCTTCCTGTTCGCCTTCTACTTCGCGGCCGACGGGCCCCGGCTGCGCCGCACGTTGTGTTCCGTACTGCCGCCCGCGCACCA
This sequence comes from Streptomyces finlayi, assembly GCF_014216315.1. Lineage (NCBI taxonomy): Bacteria > Bacillati > Actinomycetota > Actinomycetes > Kitasatosporales > Streptomycetaceae > Streptomyces > Streptomyces finlayi. The sequence goes on along the minus strand of NZ_CP045702.1, from coordinate 1,791,798 downwards.
GGCCGAGGTGCTGCGCGCCTGGGAGATCGCCGTCGACAAGACCGGCGGCTACCTCTACTCGCGCGGACTGATGGCTCTGGTCTCCGGAGTCGCGCACTACGTGCTGCTGGTGATCCTGGGCGTGCCCTACGCTCCGGCGCTCGCGGTCTGGGTCGGCCTGGTCTCCCAGTTCATCCCCACCATCGGTACGTATCTGGCAGGCGCCCTGCCGATGCTGATCGCTTTCACCGTCAACCCCTGGTACGCGCTGTGGGTCCTCGGTTTCGTAGTGGTCTACCAGCAGTTCGAGAACTACGTGCTGCAGCCCAAGCTCACCTCCAAGACCGTGGACATCCATCCGGCGGTCGCGTTCGGCTCGGTCGTTGCCGGGGCGGCGCTGATGGGTGCCGTGGGGGCACTGATCGCCATCCCGGCGATCGCGACGCTGCAGGCGTTCCTCGGCGCGTACGTGAAGCGGTACAAGGTGACGGACGACCCGAGGATGCACGGCGGCCGTCGCGGGCGCCGAGGCGTGTCGGCACGGGCGCGGATGGGGCAGGTCCTGCGGAAGCCCGATGGCCGGGGGGACGAGCCGGAGAGCGGCACGGACGCACCCGGGTGAGGAGTTTCCGCGGGGTCAGCGATACCCGGTGCCGTCCGCGGGAAGGTCGGGGTCCCGGACCTCGGTGAGGTAGCGCCAGGCATCGGGCCGGCTGCCGTCGATGTCGGTGAAGCCGTAGACCTGCGCCGGCCCGCCGCTGGACAGAGAATTTCCGTTCCAGCGCGCCACCTCGGGGTCCTGGGCGCCAGGGCGGCGACGGCGCGGCCGACGTGGGCAGGGCTCTCGGAGATGGCGAAGTGGGGCGAGTGCGCGATCGCCTCGCGCCAGTTGGCCTCGGTGGCCGTGCGCCTGGAGCATGGCCTGGGACCTGAGCCGGCCGGAGTGGGCGCCACGGCATGTGGAGAGCGCGCCCCGCTCGCTTCGGATGCGCTCCTCGATCGTCTCCGGGCGGTTCATCTCGGACCGTTCGGAGCCGCTGGTGCGTCCCGTCACATAGACGGTCGCTCCGGCGGCGCCGACCTCGGCCGCGATGCCTCTTCCCGTACCGCCGGTGCCGCCCGCGACAAGGGCGGCTTTTCATGTCGGAGATGTCCCCGCGTGCCCGGAATCTAGCGTGAGGTCAAACACTTTCATTGACTTGCTAGCCCTGTGCTGTTATAAGCGGCTACTCTCGACTGGATGGTCCGGCGCGGTGCGCTTGACACTGAAATCGAACATCCATTCTCATGAGGTTCCGGCCGGGTTTTCCCGGGCCCGACCGTGGAGTTGTCCACAGGCCGGGAGGACGTCGAGGCCCATTGTCAGTGGCAGGGGTTAGCGTCTTTGACGTGAAGCGATCGACTCAAGCAAATCGGGTGGAACCCATGGCAGGTAACGACCGCGAGAAGGCGTTGGACGCCGCACTCGCACAAATTGAACGACAGTTCGGCAAGGGCGCGGTGATGCGCCTCGGTGAGCGGCCGAACGAGCCCATCGAGGTGATCCCCACCGGATCGACCGCACTGGACGTCGCCCTGGGCGTCGGCGGTCTGCCACGCGGCCGTGTGGTGGAGGTGTACGGGCCGGAGTCCTCCGGTAAGACGACGCTGACGCTCCACGCCGTGGCGAACGCGCAGAAGCTCGGCGGCACGGTGGCCTTCATCGACGCCGAGCACGCTCTCGACCCCGAGTACGCGAAGAAGCTCGGCGTCGACATCGACAATCTCATCCTGTCCCAGCCGGACAACGGTGAGCAGGCGCTGGAAATCGTGGACATGCTGATCCGCTCCGGCGCGCTCGACCTGATCGTCATCGACTCCGTCGCGGCCCTGGTGCCGCGTGCGGAAATCGAGGGCGAGATGGGTGACTCGCACGTGGGTCTGCAGGCGCGTCTGATGAGCCAGGCGCTCCGCAAGATCACCAGCGCGCTCAACCAGTCCAAGACCACCGCGATCTTCATCAACCAGCTTCGCGAGAAGATCGGTGTGATGTTCGGCTCCCCCGAGACCACGACAGGTGGCCGGGCGCTGAAGTTCTACGCCTCGGTGCGTCTCGACATCCGACGGATCGAGACGCTCAAGGACGGTACCGAGGCTGTCGGTAACCGGACCCGGGTCAAGGTCGTCAAGAACAAGGTCGCGCCGCCGTTCAAGCAGGCCGAGTTCGACATCCTCTACGGCCACGGCATCAGCCGCGAGGGAGGTCTGATCGACATGGGCGTCGATCACGGCTTCGTCCGCAAGGCCGGCGCCTGGTACACGTACGAGGGCGACCAGCTCGGCCAGGGCAAGGAGAACGCCCGTAACTTCCTCAAGGACAATCCCGACCTCGCCAATGAGATCGAGAAGAAGATCCTGGAGAAGCTGGGTATCGGTGTGCGGGCCGAGGTCCCGGCGGCCGAGCCCGCTGCCGTCCCGGCCGTCACTGCCGATGGCGCGGATGACGCTTCGGCGAAGTCCGTGGCCGCGCCGGTCACCAAGGCCAAGGCCACCAAGGCTGCGGCGGCCAAGAGCTAGACCGTGACGCGTCGTACGGAGTGGTCGGACGACATCGGCCCCGGCACGGGCGCCGGTCGTGAATTCGCCGGGTCCGCCCGGTCCGCCCATGAATCCGAGCCGGAGTCCGGTCCCGGGGGCAGGGCCGGTTCCCGGACCGAGCCCGCTGCGGGGAACGGGCGCCGTCGGGGGAGGAGCTCGGGCGGGGGGTTCGGTGAAGGTGGCCGAGGGTTCGGCGAAGGTTCGGGGCCGGGCGGCGCCGGCCGTCGTTCCCGCACCGACAGCAGAAGCGGCGGTTCCTCCTCCTCGTCGAGGGCCGAGAAGGGGGAACCGCAGGACCCGGTGGAGCAGGCGCGCAACATCTGTCTGCGCCTGCTCACCGGGACGCCACGCACACGGAAGCAGCTCGCGGACGCCCTGCGTATGCGGGAGATTCCCGACGAGGCCGCCGAAGAGGTGCTGTCACGGTTCGAGGACGTCGGGCTGATCGACGACGGGTCGTTCGCGGAGGCGTGGGTGGAGTCCCGGCATCGCAGCCGGGGGCTGGCACGCCGGGCTCTCGTGCGTGAGCTGCGCACCAAGGGCGTGGACTCAGGGCTGATCGACGAGGCCGTCGGGCAACTGGACCCGGAGCAGGAGGAGGCGACGGCGCGGGAGCTGGTGGCGCGCAAACTCCGCTCCACCCGCGGCCTGGACCGGGACAAGCGCCTGCGCCGCCTTGCTGGGATGCTCGCGCGCAAGGGGTATGGGGAGGGGATGGCCCTGCGCGTAGTGAGGCAAGCCCTGGCGGAAGAGGGCGAGGAGACGGAGGGCCTGGACGAGTCCTTCTGAGGACGCGGCCCACGGGGGGAGGAGGCCCGGTCGGGGGAGGCTGTGGTCGAGGGCGGGAGTGCGTCCGGGATGCGGGTGCGCCGGGCCGGGCTGGAACGCTCGGGTGACGGGCCAGGGCGGTCAGAGCGGTCAAGAGCGGTCAGCCAGGGCGGCCGGAGGGGTCAGTGGCCTGCGTGTGAGGCCCGTCGGATGGTGGCATCGAGCAGAGACAGGGCGTCGGCGGCGGTACGGCCGGGGTGCCGGTTCCATGGGCCGATCAGACCGGTCCAGCCCTGTGAACGGAGCTCGGTGATCAGCCAGGCCCCGGCCCGGTCCATGGTGTCGAGGGATCCGTACCCGAGGCGGTGAGCGGTGAGCAGGGCGCCACAGAGGCACCGGGCGCCCCGGGCATCGCGCAACCGGTACGGGGTGTTCTGCCAGCCCCACTCGACCAGGATCTGCCGGGCGTAGCCGAGATGGACGGAGGGGCGCACATCGGGCTGACCGATACGCCGCCAGCTGTGCAGGCGCTCGGGCAGGACCGCGCCCAGTCGCCCGGGAAGCCGGCGTTCGCGGGGCGGTGGCGTGGCAAGCGCCCGCACGGACTCGTCGATGAGCTGATCGACGGGTACGGACAGCAGATCCCGCCAGTCGGCCGAGTCCCTGGTGGGGGCCGGGGCTCGGTCCAGGGCGCGTGTCGCGCTGCCCTTGGCCGACGCCGACGCCGACGCCGACGCCGATGCAGATGCAGATGCCGACTCGGGCTCCGGCTTGGATTCCGGCCCTGGCTTCCGGCCCGGCTCAGACTCGGGTCCTGGTTCCGGTCGGGGCGCCGGTCCAGGCTTCGCGGGCAATGGCGCTTCGGGTGCTGTGTGTTCCCAGCCCGTGATGATGTCCTGCCACGCTGCTGTGTCGTGGAGGTGGGAGACCTGGGCGTCGAGCTGATCGGGGGTGAGGTACAGGGTCTTCATCGGCCGGCATCTCCGTACATTTCGTTCCTCGGTGGTGAGGTGAATGTGCGGGGCTCACGGCGATCGCTCCACTGGGGCGTGGCGTTCGGGTGGGACGGCGCGGATTCCGGGGCGCGCGTGCAGTCGGCCGGAGGAGGGCGACGAGGGGGCTAACCCCGTGCGAAGACGCCGGAATACTGCTGTGCACCGCCAGCTGTGCGCAGAGCAGTGTGTGGGGCATGCCAGAGAAACCCGGTGGTACCGAGATCACGGAGCTGGCGGCGCTCAAGGCGCTCGCCCAGCCACGGCGCCAAAGACCCTTCAGCACTTCACCTGTACGGACCGGCCACGTCCGCGATCCTCGCCCGGGCGCTCGGGCTGAACACCGGAGCCACCAGCTGTCACCTGCGCGAACTGGCCAGGTACGGCTTCGTGGAGGAGACCGTGCCACAGGACGTCGAGACCCCTGCCGCAGAGCTCACGGGCTCCGGGGCCGAAGGGTCGGGAGGCAGAAGGCGATGTTGGTGGAGAGCCGTTCCGGGTGACCGGCGCTTCCTGCCGCGGTCCCGCCAGACACCCGCGACACGACGCGTCACGGACGAGCTCAACAGGCATGCCTACGCCGCGGACCTGGCCCTCTTCGAGCAGCTCCAACGCGACAGCGGACAGCCCGACCGAACTGACCGGACTGACCTGACCCACCAGTCCGCCCGGACCGATCAGCCCGATCCGGGCGACGAGTGGGTGACGCCTTCCCGTACTCGCGCGGCTCCATCCGGCTCACGCTCCCCGAACCGCGCGCGTTCCTCGAGGAGTACATCGCGTTGATGAACCGGTACAAGCGCCCGGACGCCGCGACGCCGCCCGGAGCACGCACGGTCCTCACGCGACTGCTCGCCTTCCCGGCACCCAGCCCCGCAGACCATCGACCGGAGACGGACGCATCATGATGCTGCGCTACGCCCTGCACACCATCCGGGACCGGAAGGGCGGGTTGGGCGCGTTACTGGCCTCATGTGCGCAGCCGCTCTCATCACGGCCGCGGCACATTCCTGGAGACCGGTCTGCGGGGAAAGATCGCCACCGAGCGCTACGCCGCCACACCTCCACACCGCTCGTCGTCTCGGCCGACCAGAACATCCACCGCACCGCCGTCAAGCACAAGGGCAACGGCAAGACTCGCTCGCCGGGCTGCCGCTCGCCGCCTGGCTTCACAGTCAATTCATCGACATTGGCGCTTCTGCTGATCGCCGCGGTCCTGGGCAGCGGCATTTCCCTCGCGTCCTGACCGCCCTCAGTATCGGAATGACCGGCAGCGCGGCGCCCGCAGTCCTGCCGACGGTGTACGCCGCGGTGCTGGGCGCCGCCGCGCTGCTGGTCCTGGTGGCCACTGCCCCTCCCGGACGGCTGGCGCTCAGGCCCCTCCCGGTGGAGGTGGCCACCTCCAGGCAGTGACCGCCCGCACCGGCTTCACGGGCTCCCGGTCACACCTCGACCGGGAGCCCCGCCGCACGCCATGCCTGGAATCCACCGGTCAGGTCGGTCGCCCGGTGCAGTCCCAGGCGGTGCAGGGACGCGGCCGCCAGGCTCGACGCGTACCCCTCGTTGCAGATCACCACCACCCGGAGATCGTGGCTCACCGGCTCACCGGCTCACCGGCTCACCGGCGCGATGGCGCGATGGCGCGATGGCGCGATGGCTTCCCCACGGATCGAGCCGCCACTCCAGTTCGTTGCGTGCCCTGCCCCGCCCTGCGGTCAACTGTCCCGTTCGGTCGACGTCCTGGCTCAGTCAATTGACGTGCGCGGCACGCTCCGAGCGCGGAGACCGGTGCCGCGCTTCGTCCCGCGCCGCACCCGTACCACCGCCGTCGGCCGTTTCGATGCCGCCTCCGCGAGCCGCGTCGGCCGCAGCGAAGAGCTCCGCCGGAAGGACTCCTCCGAAGGCCGCCACGAGGTGTCCGTCGGGGCGGACCAGCAGTACGGTGTGCGCCGACGCACCGGGGTAGTTCTCCGCCACCAGAAGCTCACCCTTCACCGGCAGCGCGGCGACGGCGTCGATGAGCCGCGGCATGACGCCCGCGGTGAGCCAGTGCCTCCGGTCCCACACTCCGGTGCCCGGAGCGACCAGGACGACCAGCAGATGTCCCCGCCCCAGCCGCTCGCGCAGGCGGACGCTCGTACCGTCGGGCGCGGTCACCCGTACATCGACGACCGGCGCACCGGGGGGCGTACCCACCGGGGCGTGCGCCTCGGTGCGCGGAGGCGCAAGGGGCGAATGCGTGTACGAAGGGGGTGCACCCAGCGGTCCGCACCCCAGATGGCCATCGGTGAGCAACGTGTCGTGACCACGTGCGCTGCCCGGTACGAGGGTTCGCAGTCCGCCGCCCCCGCGCAGTATCGGCAGTGACTGGTCGGCGGCACGCAGTCGTGCGGCGACGGCGGCCCTGCGCTCCGCCTGATAACTGTCGAGCAGCAGCTCGGAGGCACCGTGGTGCCAGCTCTGCGCCAGCTTCCAGGCCAGGTTCTCGGCGTCCCGCACACCTTCGTCCAGGCCCTGCGTGCCGAGTGCCCCCAGGAGATGGGCGGCGTCACCGGCCAGGAACGCCCGCTCCGACCGCCAGCGCCTGGCCAGCCGGTGGTGCAGCGTGTACACCCCCGTGTCCAGCAGTTCGTACGCCGGAGTCTCTCCGCACCAGCCCGCCAGTGTGTCCCTGACCCGGATGATGAGCGCGTCCGGAGTGACCAGCTCACCGCGTGGCGGAAGCAGCCAGTCCAGCCGCCAGACGCCGTCGGGCAGGGGCCGGGCGGTCACCTCGGGGCCGGCGGTGCGCCACGGCGCTGCCCGGTGCAGTACGGCTTCGCCCGGCCACGGCAGTTCGGTTCGCAGCGCGGCGACGGCGTGACGTTCCACCGCCGTGCGGCCGGGAAACCTGATGTCCAGAAGCTTGCGTACGGTGGACCGGGCGCCGTCGCAGCCGACCAGATAACTCCCCCGCCACCAGGTGGAATCTGGCCCCCTCGTGTGCACGGTGACGCCGGACGGGTCCTGTTCAAGGGTGTCGATGCGGCTCAGCGGTGCCATCCGCACCAGGCTCTGCGCGGCCACCGCGGCACGAAGCCCGCGGGTCAGCGCGTGCTGCGGCAGATGGACGGGGGCAAGCAGCGGGCCGGTATCCGGCACCTCGCCGAGCGGCAGCTCGCGTACCAGCTGCTTGCGCCGCATCGAACGCCATCCGGACCACCGGAGGCCCTCGTCGCGCAGGGTCGCACAGCCGAGCCGCTCCACCAGAGCGGCGGTGTCCTCGCGCAGGACGACGGTGCGTGCGGACCGCTGCTCGTCCTTCCCGGGGCCTTCGTCGAGGACGACGGAGGGGACGCCCTGTGCGGCGAGGGCGAGCGACAGCACCAGACCGACGGGCCCGGCACCGACGACGATCACCGGGTCCACGGCGCACACCCTCCGGCCCGTACGGTCGTAGGAGAAACGGGGACGGAGGCTCGGGGCGCGATCACAGAACGTATGCAACCTACTGCCGGTGCTTGCGTCAAGTGACAGAGACCCGTGGCGGGGAGCACGGCAGACGTACCCGTGCTCCCCGCGGTCGGATTATCGACGAGCCGTCAGGACCCGTGTCCGTCCTCGATCACGAGGGGCGGTGTCCCGATGGTCTTGAGGCCGCCATCGGGGCCGGCACCGACCACCGTGCCCGTGCTCTTCTTGGCGCGCCGCAGGCGCTTCTCGAGCCAGCTCGCGAAGGAGGTCAGCGCGAAGTTCACCGCGATGAAGATCAACGCGATGACGGTGAAGCACGCGATGGTGTTCGCACCGTAGTTCGCGCTCATCGGACGGACCGACGCGAGCAGCTCCGGGAAGGTGAGGACCGCACCGCCGAGAGCGGTGTCCTTCACGATGACCACGATCTGGCTGACGATCGCGGGCAGCATGGCGGTGACCGACTGCGGCAGCAGCACGTACCGCATGGTCTGGCCCTTGCGCATACCGATCGCCTTCGCGGCGTCGGTCTGCCCCTGCGGCAGGGACAGGATCCCGGCCCGCACGATCTCGGCGAGGACGGAGGCGTTGTACAGCACCAGCCCGGTGACGACGGCGTACAGCGGACGCACGTCGCTGGCGATGTCGGTGAACTCCGAGTACGCGGCGTTCGCCGTGATCATCAGGATCAGCACGGGGATGGCGCGGAAGAACTCCACGACGATGCCGGACGGCGTCCGTACCGACCGGTGTTCGGAGAGCCGTCCGATACCGAACAGTGCCCCGAGCGGCAGTGCGATCAGCAGGGCGAAGAACGCGGCCTTGAGTGTGTTCTGGAGCCCGGGCCAGAGGTAGGTCTCCCAGGGCTGGGAGCTCGTGAAGAACGGCTCCCACTTGACCCAGTCGAGCTGGTGCTTCTCGTCGAGTGCGGTGTAGACCCACCAGAGCACGGCCGCGAGAGCCGCCAGGAAGATGACCGTGTACAGGACATTGCGCCGCTTGGCACGGGGACCCTGTGCGTCGAAGAGGACGGACGTCGTCATCGCTTCACCGCCACCTTCTTGCTCAGCCAGCCGAGGAGGAGCCCGGTCGGGAGGGTGAGGCAGATGAATCCGAAGGCGAAGATGGCCGAGATCAGAATCAGTTGAGCCTCTGCTTCGATCATGTCCTTCATCAGGTACGCCGCTTCGACCACACCGATCGCCGCAGCGACGGTGGTGTTCTTGGTCAGCGCGATCAGCACGTTGGCCAGCGGGTTCACGACCGAGCGGAATGCCTGCGGGAGGATGATCAGCCGCAGGACCTGGGTGAAGCTCAGCCCGAGCGCGCGTGCCGCTTCGGCCTGGCCCGCCGGCACCGTGTTGATGCCCGAGCGCAACGCCTCGCAGACGAAGGCGGCCGTGTAGAGAGCGAGCGCGAGGACCGCGAGCCGGAAGTTGATGACCTCGAAGTTGTCGCCGCCACCGAGGGTGACCTGCAAGGTCTGGAAGAGACCCAGCGATGCGAAGACGATGATGACGGTCAAGGGGATGTTGCGGACAATGTTCACATAGGCGGTACCGAACCCGCGCATCAGGGGGACCGGGCCGACCCGCATACCGGCCAGCAACGTTCCCCATATGAGGGAACCGAGGGCGGAGTAGACGGTGAGTTTCACCGTCACCCAGAAGGCCCCCAGTAGGTCGTAACCTTCAAGAAAGTCGAACACGATCTCCCGTGCTTCCAGGTGTGGGGAGGGCTCGGTGCGCCGCCTGTACGGCGGCGCACCTCATCGGCCCGGCTTCGGACCGCTCAGCCCGGCTTCGGACCGCCCGGTGACGGGAGCCCTACTTGACGACGTTGCCGATCTTCGGCGCGGGCTCGTTCTTGTAGTTGGCCGGGCCGAAGTTGTCAGTGACCGCCTTGTCCCACGCACCGTCGGAGACCATCTTGGTCAGCGCGGCGTCGATCTTCTTCTTGAGGTCGGCGTCGCCCTTCTTCAGGCCGATGCCGTAGTTCTCGTTGGTCATCTTGAAGCCGGCCAGCTTGAACTTGCCCTTGTGGGCCTCCTGCGCCGCGTATCCGGCGAGGATGGAGTCATCCGTGGTCAGCGCGTCGATGGCCTCGTTCTCCAGGCCGGTGAGGCACTCGGAGTAACCGCCGTAGTTCTGCAGCTGAGCCTTGGGGGCCAGCTTCTCCTTGACGTTCTTCGCGGAGGTCGAACCGGTCACGGAGCAGAGCTTCTTGGAGTTGAGGTCCTCGGGCGCCTTGATGGAGTCGTCGTCGGCCCGGATGAGTACGTCCTGGTGCGCCAGGAGGTACGGTCCCGCGAAGTCGACCTTCTGCAGACGCTCGTCGTTGATGGAGTACGTCGCGGCGATGAACTTCACGTCGCCGCGCTCGATGGCGGTCTCGCGGTCCGCGCTCTTCGTCTCGACGAAGTTGATGTTCTTCGCGTCGTAGCCGAGCTCCTTGGCGACGTACGTCGCGACATCGACGTCGAAGCCGACGAACGTGCCGTCGGGCGTCTTCAGGCCGAGACCCGGCTGGTCGATCTTGATGCCGATGGTGATCTTCTCGCCGCCGGAGCCCGACTTGCTGTCCTTGTCCTCGGAACCGCAGGCGGTGGCGGTGAGGGCGAGCGCGAGCACGGCGGCCGAGGCGGCGGTGACCTTACGAAGCTGCATGGTGGAATTCCCTAGGTTGACGCGATGTGCGCGAGGTGAGTGGTCAGCTGATCCGGGACTCAGTGGTGAAGGATCTTCGACAGGAAATCCTTGGCCCGGTCACTGCGCGGGTTGCTGAAGAACTGGTCGGGCGCTGCCTCTTCGACGATCTTTCCGTCCGCCATGAAGACGACGCGATTGGCGGCCGACCGCGCGAAGCCCATCTCGTGGGTGACGACGACCATGGTCATGCCGTCCCGGGCGAGCTGCTGCATGACCTCCAGCACCTCGTTGATCATCTCGGGGTCGAGCGCCGACGTGGGCTCGTCGAAGAGCATGACCTTCGGGTCCATCGCCAAGGCCCTCGCGATGGCGACGCGTTGCTGCTGACCGCCCGAGAGCTGGGACGGGTACTTGTCCGCCTGCGAGCCGACGCCCACCCGGTCCAGTAGCGAGCGGGCCTTCGTCGTGGCGGCCTGCTTGTCCATCTTGCGGACCTTGAGCTGGCCCAGCATCACGTTCTCGAGCACCGTCTTGTGCGCGAAGAGATTGAACGACTGGAAGACCATGCCCACGTCGGCGCGCAGGCGGGCCAGTTCCTTGCCCTCCTGCGGAAGCGGCTTGCCGTCGATCGATATCGCGCCCGAGTCGATCGTCTCCAAGCGGTTGATGGTGCGGCACAGCGTGGACTTTCCGGACCCCGAAGGCCCGATGACGACCACGACCTCGCCACGGGCGATGGTCAGGTCGATGTCCTGGAGCACATGCAGCGCGCCGAAGTGCTTGTTGACGTTGCTCAGTACGACAAGGTCGTTCGCCGCCGGCGCGGCATCCTCGGCGGCCTTGGTCACTGAAACTCCGCTCATCGGCTTAATGCTCCGTCCTCCTCGGTTGGCAAGGACACTAGTGACGCAGTGCGACCAACGTCATTACATCTGAGCGGAAATTGAGCATAACGATCCGGCTGCAACCGGACACACCGCGTGAACAGGACGTCCTCGACGCTGCTGGGGCGTACCGGGTGGGTAACGGAAACCCTGCTGTGACCGGCAAGGTCTTGACTGACGTACCGCTCATCGGAGTGGATGCCCTGGTAGGCATCACGAACAGCCGCGCAAGCCGTCCCGGAATGCCGGGCACCGGAAGGAGGGCCGATGAGACTGCTGCTCGTCGAGGACGACGACCATGTCGCGGCGGCACTGTCGGCCGTGCTCGCCCGGCACGGTTTCCAGGTCGTGCACGCCCGCAACGGCGAAGAGGCCCTGCGGGCCCTGCTGCCCGCGGACAAGGAACCCTTCGGCGTCGTGCTGCTGGATCTCGGCCTGCCCGACCAGGACGGTTACGAGGTGTGCGGCAAGATCCGCAAGCGGTCCGCGATCCCGGTGATCATGGTGACCGCGCGTGCCGACGTCCGGTCGCGGATCCACGGGCTCAACCTGGGGGCGGACGACTACGTCGTCAAGCCGTACGACACCGGCGAACTGCTCGCACGCATCCACGCCGTCGCGCGGCGCAAGACGGCCGGTGACGAGCCCGCTTCCACGCCGGCCGACGGTCTGCGCCTGGGCCCTGTCCGGATCGAGCTGCCCACCCGGAGGGTCAGCGTCGACGGCGAAGAGGTCCAGCTCACCCGCAAGGAGTTCGATCTCCTGGCGCTGCTGGCCCAGCGGCCCGGCGTGGTCTTCCGGCGCGAGCAGATCATCAGCGAGGTGTGGCGCACGAGCTGGGAGGGGACGGGCCGCACACTTGAGGTGCATGTGGCGTCGCTGCGCTCCAAACTGAGGCTGCCCGCGCTGATCGAAACCGTGCGAGGCGTCGGTTACCGGCTCGTCTCGCCGTCCGTGTAAGGGCGTACGCACCCCGTGCACACCCGTCTGCTCCCCCTGCTCATCATCCTCATGGCGGCCGTGCTGCTCGCCCTGGGCGTCCCGCTCGCGGGCCGGGTGGCCGCCGCCGAGCAGCAGCGCCTCGTGGTGGACCGGATCGACGACACGGCGCGCTTCGGAGCGCTCGCCCAGTTCGTCAGCGTGTCGCTCCCGGGCAACGAGGAACGGCAGCGCATCCTCCAGGCCGAACTCGACGCCTACGACTCGGTGTACGGGATCAGGGCCGGCGTCTTCTACCGCGACGACCAGTCCCTGGCGAAGGCCCCGGCCTCCTGGATGGTGCCGACCGAGGGCGAGGGCCGGGAGGCGTTCCGGGAGGCTCTCCTGGGGCGACGCTCCCACGATCAGGGCCAGGTCTGGCCCTGGCAGACCGGCCGGGTCGTCGTGGCCTCGCCCGTCGTACGGGACGGCGACGTCGTCGCCGTCGTGGTCATCGACTCGCCCACCGGCGAGATGCGGTCCAGGACCTTGCGGGGGTGGCTGCTCATCGGCCTCGGTGAGGCCCTGGCCCTGCTCGTCGCGGTCGGTGCCGCGTTCCGGCTCACCGGCTGGGTGCTGCTGCCCGTGCGCATCCTGGACGCCGCCACGCACGACATCGCCAGCGGCCGGATGAGGTCCCGGGTCGCCGCGTCCGGCGGACCTCCGGAACTCCGCCGCCTGGCCCGTTCGTTCAACGAGATGGCAGACAACGTCGAAGACGTTCTGGAGCAGCAGCGCGCCTTCGTCGCCGACGCCTCCCACCAGCTGCGCAACCCGCTGGCCGCCCTGCTGCTGCGCATCGAGCTTCTCGCCCTCGAACTTCCCGAGGGGAACGAGGAGATCGCCGCGGTGCGTACGGAGGGCAAGCGCCTCGCCCAGGTCCTCGACGACCTGCTCGGCCTCGCGCTCGCCGAGCACGCCGCAGCCGACCTCCGGCTCACGGACATCGGCGCCCTCACGGCCGAGCGTGTCGCCTCATGGCGTCCGCTGGCCGACGAGAAGGGGGTGCGACTGTTGCAGGACGGGCTGTCGGCCGCCACCGGCTGGGCGGACCCGATCGCGCTCTCCAGCGCGCTCGACGCCGTGGTGGACAACGCCCTCAAGTTCACGCCGTCCGGCGAGGAGGTACGCGTCACCGTCGCGTCCACCGGCGAGAACGTCACCGTGCGGGTCGCGGACCGGGGGCCGGGGCTGACCGGACAGGAGCTGGAGCGCATCGGTGACCGCTTCTGGCGCAGCAACCGGCATCAGAACGTCAAGGGGTCCGGGCTCGGGCTGTCGATCTCGCGCGCGCTGCTCACCGCGGGCCGCGGCTCGATCGCGTACGCCGGGAACGAGCCCCACGGTCTGCGGGTGACGGTGACCGTGCCGCGCCACGCTCCCGACGCCTGAGCGGTGCAGCGGGCAGCACTTCCACGGCTTTGCCGAGCTGCGGTCCGACCGCCTACGGCTTGACCGACCGGTAGTAGCGCCCGGCGCCTTCGTGCAGCGGCAGCGGATCGGTGTAGATGGCCGTCCGCAGATCCACGACCTGCGCCGAGTGCACCTCACGTCCGATGCGGTCGCGGCTGTCGATCACGGTCCGGGTGAACGCCTCGGTCATCGCGGGGTCCGTACGGTCCGTGGTGACCAGCAGATTGGCGACCGCGACCGTCGGCACGGCCTGCCCCTGCTGGGCGTTGAGGTAGGCGTCGGCCGGCATCACGGCCGAGCGGTAGTACCGGGTCGAACCGCCGACGGCCTGGAGCCGGGCGATCAGCGGGTCCTCCAGCGGCACCAGCCGGATGGGCAGGCGCTCCGACAGTTCCTGCACGGCGTTCGTCGGCAGGCCGCCGGACCAGAAGAAGGCGTCGAGCGTGCCGTTCGCCAGGCGGGCCGGCATGGTGTCGATGCCGACCGGCACCGGAGTGATGCTCTTGGCCGGATCGAGGTCGGCGGCGCTCATCAGCCGGTCCGCGACGAGCCGCACCCCTGATCCGGGCTGCCCCACACCCACTCGTTTCCCCTTCAGGTCGGCGACCGTCTGCACGTCCGAGTCGCGGGGGACGACCAGCTGTATGTAGTCGTCGTACAGCCGGGCGCAGGCGCGCAGGCGCTGAGCTCCTGGTCTGCCGTTCTGCATGAAGTTCGCGACGGCGTCGGCGGTGGCGATGGTGAAGTCCGCCTTCCCCGTCGCCACCCGCTCGATGTTCTGCTGGGAGCCCTCACTGGTCTGAAGCGTGATGGACACCTCGGGCATGTCCTTGGCGAGCGCCGCTTCGAGGCGCTCGCCATAGCGCTGGTAGACCCCGTTGCGCACCCCTGTGGAGAAGGTCAGTGTCCCCGTGGGCGAGGACTCACCCAGGGGGAGCACCCACCACAGGAGCAGGCCCAGGACGACCGTCACGGCCGCACCGCCCTTAAGGGTGCGTCGGCGGTCGAACCGGGACAGTACGGAGAGCATGGCGCGATCCTGCCAGCCACTCCCCGTAATGGCCAGGCCCTGGCTTCGGGGGCGGCTTCGGGAGCGGCCCCGGGACCCCGCGCCGGGAGCCGGGCGGCGAGGGGCGTTCCCGGTACCGCCTACCCTTGTCGCATGAGCAGCGGCAACCGGAGCGAAGCAGTGGACGTCAAGAAGAGCTACGAGGTACGCACTTACGGGTGCCAGATGAACGTCCACGACTCGGAACGCCTGTCGGGGCTCATGGAGGACGCCGGATACGTCCGTGCGCCCGCGGACGCCGACGGTGACGCCGATGTCGTCGTCTTCAACACCTGCGCGGTGCGGGAGAACGCCGACAACAAGCTCTACGGCAACCTCGGCCGGCTCGCCCCGATGAAGACCAAGCGCCCCGGGATGCAGATCGCGGTCGGGGGCTGTCTCGCGCAGAAGGACCGCGACACCATCGTCAAGCGGGCCCCCTGGGTGGATGTCGTCTTCGGTACGCACAACATCGGTAAGCTCCCGGTGCTGCTGGAGCGCGCCCGCGTCCAGGAGGAGGCGCAGATCGAGATCGCCGAGTCCCTGGAAGCCTTCCCCTCCACGCTCCCCACCCGCCGTGAGTCCGCCTACGCCGCATGGGTGTCGATCTCCGTCGGCTGCAACAACACGTGCACCTTCTGCATCGTCCCGGCTCTGCGCGGCAAGGAGAAGGACCGCCGTACCGGCGACATCCTCGCCGAGATCGAGGCACTCGTGTCCGAGGGCGTCTCCGAGGTGACCCTGCTCGGACAGAACGTGAACGCGTACGGCTCCGACATCGGCGACCGGGAAGCGTTCTCCAAGCTGCTGCGTGCCTGTGGTGCCATCGAGGGCCTGGAGCGCGTCCGCTTCACCTCGCCGCACCCGCGTGACTTCACCGACGACGTGATCGCCGCGATGGCGGAGACCCCGAACGTGATGCCTCAGCTGCACATGCCGATGCAGTCGGGCTCGGACACCATCCTCAAGGCGATGCGACGCTCGTACCGTCAGGAGCGCTTCCTGGGGATCATCGAGAAGGTGCGTGCCGCGATGCCGGACGCCGCCATCTCGACCGACATCATCGTGGGCTTCCCGGGTGAGACCGAGGAGGACTTCGAACAGACCATGCACGCGGTCCGGGAGGCACGCTTCGCGAACGCCTTCACCTTCCAGTACTCCAAGCGCCCCGGGACACCCGCCGCCGACATGGAGGGCCAGATTCCCAAGGAGGTCGTCCAGGAGCGGTACATGCGCCTGTCGGCCCTCCAGGAGGAGATCTCCTGGGAGGAGAACAAGAAGCAGGTCGGCCGCACCCTGGAAGTCATGGTGGCGGAGGGCGAGGGCCGCAAGGACGGCTCCACGGACCGTCTCTCCGGCCGCGCACCGGACAACCGTCTGGTGCACTTCACCAGGCCCGCGCAGGCGGTGCGCCCCGGTGACGTGGTGACGGTCGACATCACGTACGCGGCCCCGCACCACCTGCTGGCCGAGGGCGCCCCCCTCGGCGTACGCCGGACGCGTTCCGGGGATGCCTGGGAGGCGCGGACCGCCGCCGGGGCGGCCAGGCCCGCCGGAGTGATGCTTGGCCTGCCCGGTATCGGCGCCCCCGAACCACTGCCGGCTGTCTCCGCTCCCGGCTGCGGCATCGGCTGACGACGGAGTTCTCCGGAGCGCCGGGAGCGGCTTCGGGCCACCGGGGCGCAGTTCACGGCACCCGGAGACCTCCGCAGTACGCTGACCGGCATGCTTGTCGCTGCCGCCGTCTGCCCCTGCCCGCCGCTCCTGGTTCCTGAGGTCGCCGCCGGAGCGGCCTTTGAACTCGACGACGCGCGGACCGCGTGCCGGGACGCCCTGGGCGTCCTCGCCGCGGCCCGGCCCGATCTGCTGGTCGTCGTCGGGCCCGCCGAAGCCGACAGGGAAGGGCCGTACCCCGCCGGGGCGGCCGGTTCCTTCGCAGGGTTCGGTGTCGGCCTCTCCGTGCGGCTCGGAGGTCCGTCCGGCGATACCGCTCCGGCGGGGCGCGAACTGCCCGCGTCCCTGGCCGTCGGAGCGTGGCTGCTGGACCGGGCGCGGTGGTCAGGCATCCCGGTCGAGGGTCTGGCCGTGGGCGAGCGGCTCGCGGTCGACAGCTGCGCCCTCGCGGGAAAGGAGCTGGCGGCGAGGGCCGACCGGGTCGCCCTGCTGGTGATGGGCGACGGAAGCGCCTGCCGCACGGTGAAGTCCCCCGGCTATCTGGACGAGCGCGCCGTGGACTTCGACTCGGCCGCCACCCGCGCACTGGGCGACGCGGACCTTCCCGCGCTGAGCGCGCTCGACCCCTCGCTGTCGTACGCGCTCAAGGCGTCCGGCAGGGCGCCCTGGCAGGTCCTCGCAGGGGCCGCGGAGGGCGCGGGCCTGGGGGGACAGCTGTTGTACGCGGACGCCCCGTACGGCGTCGGCTACACCGTCGCCGCCTGGTCGTGACGGGCTGACCGGCCCGAGCACGACGGTGGGGCCCGGAGCGCATGCTCCGGGCCCCACCGTCGTGCTCGGCTCCGTCGGGATCAGGCAGCGGGCGGCTTGGTGCCGCCCCCGTCCTTATGGCCCATCCGGTCCACGGCGTCCTTGGCCTTCTGGGTGCCGGTCACGATCTTGTCGCTGTACTTGCCCTTGGTCTTCTGATCGACCGTGCGCGCGGCCTTGTCGAGGCCTTGCTCGATCTTGCCCCCGTGCTGGTGCGCGAGGTCGCCTACCTTGTCCTTGGCCGGAGCGAGCTTGGCCTTGAGGTTGTCGAGGAAACCCATGGGTCACCTTCCGTGCAGTGGGGACTGTGCTCGGACGTGCTCTGCAGCTTCATTATCCGCTGTTTCACCGACGTACCGATGCTCAGGTGGCGTGGAGGCAATACGTGTACTACATATTTGTACAATATTTTACTCTCCCCTGTGCGGTCGTTCCGTGAATTCCCCGGCCGCGCCCCGGGGCAGGACGCCGGGAATCACCGGCCGCTCCCGGCGCGGGGCACCGCGGAACCGGCTCGTTCGGGAAGGGGTCCGGTGTTTGGGAGACTGGAGCGGTGAGAAGATCAGCTCCCACCCCCCGCGTCATCACCGTTGTAGGCCCCACCGCAGCCGGAAAGTCCGATCTGGGAGTGTTTCTCGCCCAGCGGCTCGGTGGCGAAGTGGTCAACGCGGACTCCATGCAGCTCTACCTCGGGATGGACATCGGTACGGCAAAACTGACGCTCCCCGAGCGCGGTGACGTTCCGCACCGCCTCCTCGACATCTGGGACGTCACCGAGGCGGCCAGTGTCGCCGAGTACCAGCGGCTGGCCCGCAAGGAGATCGACCGGCTGCTGGCCGAAGGCCGTACCCCCGTCCTGGTGGGCGGTTCCGGGCTCTATGTGAAGGGCGCCATCGACGCGCTGGAGTTCCCCGGTACGGACCCCGAGGTGCGCGCGCGGCTGGAACAGGACCTCGAACGGGACGGCTCCGGAACCCTGCACACCCGTCTCGCCGCCGCGGACCCGGAGGCCGCCCGCGTCATCCTGCCGAGCAACGGCCGCCGTATCGTGCGCGCCCTGGAAGTCATCGAGATCACCGGCAAGCCGTTCACCGCGAACCTCCCCGGTGACGAGGCGGTCTACGACGCCGTGCAGATCGGTGTGGACGTGGAGCGCCCCGAGCTCGACGAGCGGATCGCCGTCCGGGTCGACCGGATGTGGGAAGCCGGCCTCGTGGACGAGGTGCGCGCACTGGAGGCCCTGGGGCTGCGCGAGGGGCGTACCGCCTCCCGGGCGCTCGGCTACCAGCAGGTCCTCGCGGCACTCGCGGGGGAGTGCACCGAGGACGAGGCACGCACCGATACCGTGCGTGCCACCAAGCGCTTCGCACGCCGTCAGGACTCCTGGTTCCGCCGCGACCCGCGCGTCCGGTGGCTGAGTGGTGCCGCCGATCGGCGCGCGGAACTCCCGCACCTGGCGCTGGCGTTGATCGAACGAGCGGTTACGGCCTGATCACGTGACCAGCGTTGGCTAGCGTAGCAGGGAGTACCCTCTGAGCTGGATCGCAGCAGGTCAGAGTGGGTTTTTTGGGTTGCGAGGCTTCATCAGGCTTCGACACTCAGGGACAGCCTTTTCGGGTATTAATGCTGACCCATTGCTGACTTGGCTGACGGGTAGTCAGTTTCATGGCTTGGCTGTGGTCGCGGTGCCGGAGCGTGTTGTGGCTGCCGCACGGGCAAGCTGCTGCGATGCCCGGGGGTATCGCAACGAGTCAGCCCGTTGACTCCTTCGGAAATATTTGTGCCCTTGGGGGCGTTCTCCTGCGGCATTCATACCGAGGAGGGGAAGGTGTCGGGCCTGAAGCTGTTCAACACAAAGAGCGGCGTGACCGAGGTCACGCCGCGTCTTGCTGATGTCGAGGCGGATGTGCAGAGCCTCGTCGAGGCGCACATGGAGACGTTGCTGGGTGTCCGATTCCTGGCGAGCGAGTACAGCACCGGGCCGGTCCACGGCGGTCGGATCGACTCGCTCGGTCTCGACGAGAACGGCTCACCGGTCATCGTGGAGTACAAGCGTGGCGTCGATGCCGGCGTCATCAACCAGGGCTTGTTCTACCTCTCGTGGCTGGTGGACCACCGCCGCGAGTTCGAGCACCTGGTCCGCGACCGGCTCGGGGTGACGGCTGCGGCCCAGGTGCTCTGGAGCGGACCGCGGTTGATCTGTATCGCCGGCGACTTCACGCGCTACGACGTGCACGCGGTCCGTGAGCACCGGCGCAGCATCGACCTGGTGCGCTACCGCCTTTTCGGCAGCGAGCTGCTGGGCCTTGAGACCGTGGCGTCAGTCAGCGTCCGGACACCGACAGCCCGCCGGGCGCAACGGCAGACGCTCGTCGGTGGTCGGAGTGAGCCGATGGACGAGCTGGTACGGGCGGTTGACGAGGCACTGCTGGGCCTGGGGAACGGCGTGAACCGCATCCAGCGCAAGCAATACCGGGCGTATCAGCGTCTGCGGAACTTCGCCTGCGTCTGCCCGCCACAGCGGAGCAAACTCCTCGTCTACCTCAAGGCCGACCCAAAAGCGGTCGATCTCATTCCCGGGTTCACCCGGAACGTGACGGGACTCGGCCACCACGGCACGGGCGACCTGGAGGTGCAGCTGCGCACCCCGCGGGACGTGGAGCGTGCCGAGGATCTGTTCCGGGCGAGCTACGCAGCAGCCTGAAGGGTTGCCGGGCATCTGGCTAAAGCGGTTTGGTACTCGGTGCGGGTGGTGCCTTTCGACGCACGGGCAGATCGTGGCGGTGGACTACCAATGATGCGCGGGATCGCCGGTTTGGCTAACCGGCGATCTGGCGCTATGTTGCCCCGCTTCGACGGCCCAGCGCTCAGCGTGTACGGCTGACTGCAGGGCCGGCCTTGGGTGCTGGGATTGTCGGCGGTGAGGCGGCGAGGTTGGCTCTGCGTTCGTGGCCGATGGCCTGCGCCTGGTGGGTGCCGGTTCCGTGGGCGAGGTTCTCGGAGAGGTTGGCCAGCAGTGAGCTGGGGGTGTGCGGAGATGCGTGGAGGGTCCAGGTGGGGCGGTCGGGGTTCGGGCCGGCCCAGACAGTCCAGGTGGCGAGGGCCTGTTCCGGATGATGTTGGGCGGCGAAGGCGTCGAACTGGACTCCGGCGTCCCCGGCGGGGGTTGTCCAGCGGATCCATCGCCCGTCTACGGTGTGGTTCCACCCGGCGTCGGTAAGGGGCTGCGTGGCGGTGGTGACGGTCTTCTCGTCCACCGGCGTGCCGACGGCGGTGTCCCACTCGCCGTCGGCGAGGTCATCCAGCAGTTCCTGCAGCACGGGGGCGGGGGTGGCGCCGGTGGCGGTGAGGGCCCACATGCGGTCGGAGACCGGTGTCTCGTAGGCCGCTACGGTCCAGGCGGTGTCGTCGGCGGGCGATTCGTGGATGAGCTCGATGCGCAGGGTCTGGTCTTCGTGGATGGCGTGGGTGGTCTCGTCGGACCAGGTCCTCCACTTCGACCAGTCGCTGTGAGCGTCGAGGAAGGTGTCCAGAAGGGCATCGTGATCGCTGACGTCGCCGGCATACACCGGGACGGTCTCTGGTCCTGGGCTCGGCGGCTCGGGCTCGACAGCCGGTGCGCCGAGCTGGG
The DNA here is from genome assembly GCF_014216315.1 of Streptomyces finlayi. Classification (NCBI taxonomy): domain Bacteria; kingdom Bacillati; phylum Actinomycetota; class Actinomycetes; order Kitasatosporales; family Streptomycetaceae; genus Streptomyces; species Streptomyces finlayi. Next base: position 1,770,943 of record NZ_CP045702.1, on the reverse strand, counting down.
TTTGGGCTTTAGCGGCAGCGCGTTCGGTGTCGGTCATGCGTGCCGGGCCGGGACGCATGGTGTCACCGTGCATCTTCTCGAAGGCGACAAGGGCTTGGGCGGGCGAGTCGAAGGTGTCGGCGATCTGCCGCAGGTGATTCTCGCCGTGAAGGTAGACGCTCTTCCCGCCGCTGAGGTACGTGCCGACCGCGACGGTGGTGTGGCCGTCCTGGGCGTGGGCGTGGATGAGGAGATGGCCGTGGCGGATGTCGTCGTGAATCTTCTGGGCCTCGGCTGAGACTTCACGGATCTCGCTGCGGGTGCACCAGGGCATCGGATAGTTGGCCCAGGTCCACTCCTCGTCGATCGCCTCCCGCAGCCCGGGGGTGATCTCGGTGGTGATCCCCGCGACGTTCAGGGCGCTGGCGGCCTGCTGTGCCCAGTAGGGCTCCTCGCTGTCGATGCGGGCCAGGACGAGGATGTTCTCGCCGACTGGGGTCCAGCCGTCGGCCTCCAGCGCCAGGTGGGCGATGTGGGCCTGGGCGCCGGTCAGGGAGGCGGTCACGGCACTGGAGTGGGTGGGGTGGCTGTCGAGGCGGACGTGCGCGTCGAGGGCGGGTGTCGTCACGAAGGGGGCTCTCTTCTGCCGGTCGCCGGACCACTGGGGGTTCGGCGACCGGCGGGTGGGGGTCAGCGGGAACTGCGCGCGGCGGGCGGTGCTGTGGTCCGTGGGGGGCCGGCGCGGGGCACGGCCGTGGCCTTCGTGGCCTTGGGGCGTCCGGTCCGTTGCGCCGGAGTCGGTGAGGAGGTGGCGTGCTGCCAACGGGTGCGTAGGGAGGACAGGTCGGCGAGCGCGCGGCGGCTGCCGACGACGAGTTGGTACGGAGTGGTGGCCGGGTCGTTGGTGAACGCCTCGATCCGCCGGCCGACGTGCCGAGTTGTCGCGAGGAGTGAGCGCTGCAGGACGCGCTCGCCCCAGTGCTCCGGGGAGCCGACCGGTCCGGCAAGGAGTTCCAGCAGCTCTCGCGGCTCGGCCCCGGGGCCGAGCAGACCGCGTTGCCGTGCTTCCCACAGGACCGTCACCGGATCGACGGGCGCATGGCGCCGGGTCAGGGTGATCAGGCTCTGCCACAGCCCGGCGTGCAAAGGCTGCGTGAAGTCGCCGGGCACGAGCCATCGCATCTGCTCGACGTCGCTGGGGTGCACGGTCGCTGTCGCGAGCAGCAGCCGCTCCTCGTCGACCGCGTCCTCGTCGTGGGCTGCGGTCGGCTCAGGAGTCGGAGTGCGGGGCAGGGAACCGGCGTGTGGAGGGAACCGCGCCGCGATCTCATCCACCACGGTGGCGAGGGCATCGGCCTCGGCGAGCGTCATGGCCACGCGCTGCGGGAGCGTGGTGTCCTCTGCGGTGTGCATGAGGCGCTGAGCGGCCCCCGCCAGACGGCGCCGGGAGTGCTCGGCCTCGACCATCCGCGCATACGCGGGTGCGTGCCGGGGCCAGGGGCAGACCTGGATCAGATGGTGCAGGTACGGGGCGGACAGCCCGCGCGCCTGCTCGCGGGCGGCAGTGAGCACGGCGGCGAGCCACTTCGTGTTCTTGGCGTGTTCGGCCGGGTCGGGGGCCGGCAGGGAGCGGATCGCGGTGAACAGGGCTGCATGGGCCGCGGTGGAGAACGCGTCGGGTCCGATCCCGGTCACGTCGCGAAGGTGCTGCGGGTCGAGCAGGAGAGCACCGAGGAGGGCCTGCTCGACGTAGAAGACCGGGTGCGGCGGCGGGATGGAGTCGAGGTCGTCCTCGTCGGGTGCGGGAGTGCGGGGCATCAGGCGGCCAGGGTGAAGTCGTCGGGGTTGAGGGCAATGTTCAAGTGCGGGGCGAGCAGGTGGGCCGCGAGCAACGGGGGCACGGCGTTGCCGATCTGCGAGAACTGCTGGCCCTTGTTGCCCGCCCAGGGGTAGTTCGCCGGGAAGGTCTGCAGGGTGCCGGCCTCGCGGGCGGTGATACGAATCGGCTCCGGGACGGGCGCCGACGCCGCGTCTTCCTGCTGAGCGGCGGGTGGTTCGGCGATCCAGGTGCATTCATTAGCGCGGTGCCCGAAGAACAGCGTCCCCGCCGGCTCCTCGATGGAGCGGATGGTGGCGTTGGCCTGGTTGTTGCTCCGCAGGGACCAGGACCAGCGGTGCGCCTCAGCGGTGAACGTCGGCGCCGGAGCGCTCGCGGCCCGGTTCTCGCGGGCCCCGTGCCGGGCCGCCCACCCGGCGCCTTCGCGGCGGGACTGCAGGACGATCCCGTCCGGCCGCGGTGTCCAGGTACCCCGCTCCCGGGCGTCGGACAGGGTCTTGCGGGACCCGGAGGGGAAGGGTTCGGGGCCGCCGCCGGGTCCGCCGCCGGCGCAGACGGTGGGAACGGGCCGGTCGGTGGCGCCCCATCCCAGAGCCTCGGCCATGCTGACCCAGCGCGTGCGGCCCGGCCCGAACAGCGAGTCAGGCTCGCCGACTTGGGCGTGTGTCGGAGTGGGGGGCTGGGCAGTGCGCACCCGGGAAGCGAGCAGGATCGCCCGCCTGCGGGTCTGCGGTACGCCGTAGTCGGCCGCGTTCAGGATGCCGCACCAGGTCGAGAAGCCCCAGGACCTCAGGACGGCGGCGTACTGCTTCCACAAGGGCAGGACGTCCGGGACCTCCTCCATGGCGACCCACTCGGGTTCGCCGACGGCGTTCAGGGCGTGGAGGTAGCGCATCGGTTCCGCCGCGAGCAGGGAGCGCTCGTCGCGGCAGGCGGCGAGGAGGCGTTCGCGAATGTCGCGGCCGGCGGCGAGGTTCTCGACGGCCTCGTGTACGAGCGGCTGGTCCACCAGGCCGAGTCGCTTGCCGGCCATGCTCCATGCCTGGCACGGAGGGGACGCGATCAGCCCGCGGGTACGGCCGATGAAGGGCCACGTCGGATACATCGCCACGTCGGTCCGCACCGTCAACTGGCTTGCGGCCACCCGGGTCTTGCAGGCCCACTCGTCCCACTCCAGGCCGACGTCCCGAACACCGAGCACTCCCAGTGCTCTGCTCCAGCCACCCGGACCCGCGAAGAGATCAACTATCAAGTGGCCAGCCCGAAGTCGTCCTGCGCCGGCGCGTCCGTATCCCCGCGGCACGCCCAGGGCGAGCAGCCGTCCACGACACCGTTCTCCAGCTTGTCCGCCTCGTCCTGGAGGGCGGCCCGCTCCGCAGCGGTGACATGGTCGATCGGCGCCTGGCTCAGGGGGACGCGGGAGCGGTGCAGAAATGCCTCGCCGAGTAGCCTGTTACCCGTTGCGTTGGCGCGCGCATTTCCCTGACGAATGGCGGCGTCGAATGCGACCACGTCCGCCCATTCAGAAGGAGACGTATCCCTGATGTGTCTCCACTGGGCGTTGCCGTGGAAAGGGCACCCAAGGCAACTTGATTTTGGTGTTTCTGCCAGCCCGAGCGAGGTCAGGTAACGGATGCAGTCCGCTCGGCTCCAGCCCAGGTCCAGCAGGGGATGCCGATTATGCATGTATTTGACGTCGGCATCCTTGGCCCTATGGAATTCATCGGTGGAGATGCCGACCCACTGCTCGACGAAAACCCCCGTGGGGATCCGTGACGGATAGGGGTGGCCGAGCAGTTCGCGAACCTTCTGCTTGATGGGCCTTATTTTATATTCGCCAGTGCATTGCCGCCGAGTCATCCCAGGTCGGCCGTCCTTATTGAGGACGTGAAGAGGCATGGAGGCGAATCGACGATCGGGATTCAAGGCGTCACTGCGAATGTTGCCGGACGAGACGCGAAAAACGTGTATGCCAGCAGGTCTTGCTATCTCATGTTCCAGACGGTCCAAGTGAGAGTAAACGGCTTCGGGCTCCCAACCTGTGTCGGCGAAGATTGCGTAATCGACCTTGGGAAGAATTCCTTCCGCTGAGAGGGCGAGGAGGGTGCTGGACTGAACTCCCGCACCCAGCGAGAGGGCACGGAATTGAGGCTGATCTGAAATGGCCTGTCCTGGGGTGAGGGAAACGGGGTGCCCTCAAGAGGGCTGGTGCGTGGGGAGATTGGGCGGCAGCAGGCCGTCGCGGTATATCGCGTGGTAATGGGCGGGAATGCAGTCGAGGAGGTCGGCAGCCGACTCGATGAACTGCTGCGGCGAGGGGCCGATCAGAACCACTGGCCCCGACGCTGCGCCGGCACAACGGCGTTGGTTCTCCACGGCACGGGCGAGGGCCGCGGCCAGTTCGGCGCCCGCGTCCTGGCCAGCCTTGGCGATCTGCGCGACCCGTTCCAGGAGGAGCAGGTCTTTGACCCGGCTGCGCGGCTGGTCCTGGGCGAGGGTGAGGAGCAGTCGCAGGGCGTTGCCGGAAAGGGTCTGGGCTTCGGTGATCCGAGCGGCCAAGGTGCGCACGTGGACACTGCCGCTGCCGCGCAGGGCTCGGTGCAGGTCGAGCGCTTCGGTGGTCAGGTTGGAAAGGGCCTCGGTCGGGGCGAGGTAGTCAGGCACGGGTCTCCGTGGTGCTGGTCGGGTGAAGGGCCCGGGCGAACGATGCGATCAGCGAGGGGGCTTGGGCGGGGTCGGCGGCCAGGGCGCGGACGATGGGGGTGCCGATCACGACCGCGTCCACCAGCGGGGCGACACATGCTGCGAGGCCCGGGGTGGAGATCCCCACCCCCGAGACCACGGGCAGCGGGCTCGCTGCGCGAAGGCGCTGGATGAAGGCGCCGAGGGCTGGAATGTCCAGGGCGCCCTGGTAGCCGGTGGTGGCCGTGCTGGCGGGCGCGTAGAGCCATCCCGACGCACCGGCGGTCGCGCTCGCGAGGCCGGTGCCGGGGGTGTGGCGCGGAACGAGGCGTGGGGCGCACAGGCCCGCGTCCTGCGTGGCGTCGCGCCAGCGTCCGGCCATGCACGCGGGAAGATCGACGACCATCACACCGGCAGCCCCGGCTGCCGCACAGGCGAGAGCCAGCCGCTCCGGACCCTCGTGCTGGACGGGCTCCCAGTAGGCCATCACCACCGTCGGGGCCCGGCCCGCCGCGTGCTCGACTGCACGCAACGTGCGGGCCAGATCGGTTCCTTGCCGCAGGGCCTGGTGGTAGGCGGCCCGTATGACTGGCCCATCGAGGGGCGCGGAATGTGAAGGCAGTCCGATCTCAATCAGGCCGCTGCCTGCGCGGGTGAGCGCGTCGATGAGCCGACGCTCGGCAGCGGGTGGATGCAGCCCTGCCGGAACGAAGACGCCGAGGGCGGGATGGGGCTGGGCGAGAACGGTGGCAAGGAACTGGGATGCGTCGGGCATGAGGGCTTTCGTGGGTGGCGGGCGTCAAGGCCCCGGGCCGTGCTGGTCAGCGGGTACGTACCGCCGTCGAGCCGAGTGCGGGCTTCGGGGCGACGCGGGTGTCTGGGGCGGCGGGATGGGGGCGGCCGTAGGCGCGTGCGAGTGCCGTGACGCCATGGGAGGTGAGGTGGAGGCGTGCCCGGTGATCGGACCCTGCGAAGGAGGCCGGCAGGGGTTCGCGCTGCAGCAGGCCCTTGGCCTCGAGGGAGCGGATGGTGCTGATCGTCATTCCGCCGTCGCGGTTGTGGACGTACTGCTTGCCGAGCATCTCCGTCACGCGGACGTGCCCGCGGGCGGCGGCCTGCAGCGCGGTGTACTGGGTGGCCGACAAAGCGACGTCCTCACTAGCTGTTGGAAGAGGGCGGCTGCGGCGGCGCATCTCTGTGGCGACGTGGGCGGCGGCCTCGACCGATGCCTCGGGGCGAGCGCGGTCAACTCGCCGGCAAGCCTGACGCGACGGCTCGCCGCCGAGATGACGGAGGGGTGGGCGTGCTCGTCACCCAGGCCGGCTGCCTTTCTGGCCGCAGTGCTGAGGATGTCCGAGGCGTCGATGAGATGGTCGGCGGACTCGGTTGCCAGGTATGCCAGTTGGTTGAGCCGCACGAGGGTGTCGCCGGTTTCGACGTGGTGGTAGAGCGGCTGGTTCTTGACTGCATTGATCGCGGCGAGAGTGCCACGGGCCAGCCGCTGCGCGGAGCTGACGTGGTGCCCGCCGATCGCTGCCCCCGGGAGCGGGACTTCGAAATTGAGAGCCACGAGGGCGTCGTTGTGCCGGGTGAAGGCCGCCGCGAGAAGCAGGAGCTGCTCGGGTGGCGTAGGTGGTGTCGGCACTTCAAAGAGTTGCTGGTCAGAGCCTGGTGTCGTCATGGGGCCGGGCAGTTCTCCCTAGCGGTCGGGGTTGGAGGAGGGGGCAGGGCGAGAGATCAGAGGCGGGCGACAGCCGCCCGTGCGACCTGAGTGGCGGGTGCACATGTGGGGATCAGCGGATGCGACGAGGTGCCGCAGTTCCGGGTGGTCCGCTCGGAATGGGTGGGCGTCATCTCGTCGAGGTCGTGGGGTTCGTAGCTGTCCATGAGCGATTCCAGTCAGGGGACGTGCCCGAGGGTGCAACGCCCGGAGGTTTGAGCGGGCCGCGGTCACCGTTTCCTCGGCGCGGCTCCGCGTATCGCTGGGAGCGGGGGCAGACTGTTCTCCGCCGCGGGCGCCGCCGCGGACGGGGTGCCGGGAGTTCCGAGCTCCGCGAGGGCGTGCTGGATGAGCCGCTGGTCCTCTTGCTGGGCGGCGGCGGAGAGGGTTCGCCGGGAGAGCTGTTGTGCCAGCCCGACGTACACCTGGGACGCGAAGCCCATCTTCTCGGCGGCCTCGGCCAGGACAGTGCGGCTCGCCTCGGGTGTCTCGTCGGCGTCGTCGTAGAGCAGCGTTTCGGTGCGTGCGTGGATGGCGCGGGCGCACAGGGCTCCGGCGTGCGACACCTGGGCGGAGGCTTCAGCGAGTTTGGCGAGGTTCCAGTGCCCGTCCTTCATGGCCGCGTACTGGCTGGTGGACAGGACTTCCAGTTGCTGGGTACAGCTACGCGGCGCTGCCGTAGTCGTCCTGCTGGAGAGCGTGCTTGGCGATGGCGCGGGCGGTGATGCCCTTGGACGCGTGGGCCGAGGCGGCGGACAGCTCGTCGGCGCCGGGCTCCTGGTACCACGGACGGAGGTCGAGCATCGCGGCCCGCATGCCGGTGGCGAAGCACAGGGCGGTGCCCTTGGGAAGGGCGCGGATCGCGTCGGCGGGCAGGATCCGCTCCTGTCGCATGCTCACCGAGGTCGACTTGCCGGAGTCGGAGTGGGAGGTGGAGGTGGTTTCCACGTCGTGGTCGCCGATGAGCCGGGAGAGCTTGTCGGCGAAGTCGGGGTCGTCGATGCCGGCCCCGATGACCTTCACGGTCGAGGCGGACCACATGGCGTCCATGCCCGCGTCACCCCAGACTTTCTGGCCCTGGCGGTAGCTCTGGAGGATGGTGATCGGGATGATCCCGCGGCTGCCGAGGTGGGAGTACAGGTCCGGAAGGTCCGAGATTTTGCAGACGTTGGCGGCCTCGTCGAGGATCGCCAGCATCGGCGGGTCGAGACGTCCGCCGGCGCGCTCGGCCTGGGCGGTCGCCGCGCGCATGACCGAGTCCGCGCAGGCGGCGATCAATGCCGAGGCTCCGCCGCCGCCGTCCTTGCTCAGCAGGAACAGCGTGTCGGTGGAGGTGACGAACTGCGCGGGCCGGAACTCGGGGACGTCCTTCTGCGGCGTCACCCATGCCGCGATCTCGGTGTTGAGCAGGGCGGCGGCGTACTGGCGGGCGGTCTCGTAGATGCCGTCCCGTGTCTCCGGCGGTCCTTCGACGGTGCCCTTGAGCTGGGCGGCGACTGCGGCGAAATCATGGTCGCGGAGGATGTCGAGCGGGGTGCGGTCGGCGGGGAAGGCGAGCCACTGCATGATGTCGGTGATCGGCCGCTCGTCGAGGGCTGCGGCCAGTAGGAGCTGGGACAGGATGTTGCTGCCGGCCTTGGACCAGAAGTCGCCCTGCGCGCTCGCATCCACGCTCGCGGCGAGGAAGTGACCGGCCAACCGGCCTGCGCCGTCGAGGGTTTTCGCGCTGGCGAGGGGGTTCCACCACATTTCGCGGGCTGCGTGGGCGATCTGCTGCGGGTCCATGGTCCACACCCGTCCCACCTGAGTGCGGGCGTCGTAGGCGGTGGTGAAGGCATCCCCGGCGGCCTTGTTCGACGTCAGAAGGACCGGGCCGGGGGCGGCGAGCATGGAGGGGATGGCGAGCGAAGTGGTCTTGCCGGACCGGGGGGCCATGATCGCGACGGCGACGTCCTCGAAGCCCATCCGCACCTCGTGGCGGCTGCCTTGGAGGTTGCCGAGCAGGATGCCGGTGTCCTTCGCGTCGATGTGCTTGGCGTCCTTCAGGCTCGGGCGCAGCGAACGGGCCTTGTTGGTGATCGCCTTGGCCATCAGCGGCTGGATGTCCCGGGCCTTGGCCATGTCGGTGATCTTCTTCCGGCCGCCGCTGCGGTTCTTGTGCCGGGACCACAGGATGCCGGCCGCTGCACCGAGGGCCAGGAGGAGGAGCACGGGGACGATACGGGTGCTGATGAGCAGGGACGTTTCCCCTGCCTGGGGCCATAGGCGTTCGGGATGGAGCAGGGCGTTGGTCGGCTGGTACGGCGCCCAGGTGATGCCGGTCAGGTAGGCGGCAATGTTGCCGGACAGCCAGGCGAGGTGGGACAGGGGAACGACGACGGCGAGCACTCCGACCAGGAGGCGCAGGACGAGGTCGTACCCGTCGGTGGAGCTGTTGGAGGAGGGGGGCAAAGGGCTACGCGCTTCCGGGGTGGGGACGGAGGGGTCAGCGGCTGCGGCCGTTCGTGGCAGGCGGCGGTCGCAGCGGGCTAGGACACGCCGGAGGTCCGGCGCGGCGGCCGGCCAGGGAGCGGACACGCTCTTCCAGAGCCGTGGCGACCTGCACGGCGGGCACCTCGCGGCGGGTGCGGGCGATGAGGTTGGGGTCGTGGGCCACCAGGCCGTGCAGGCTGTCGGTGCGCGGCACGGGGCTCGGGTCGGCGAGCGCAGCGGTGAACGCGGCGACGAGGTGCGCAGGCGTGTGCTCGCCGAATCGGGCCTGCCACACCTGCTTCTGCAGCCCGAGCGTGACGGTGACGAACCACGCCCCTGGAGCCTTCGGCGTGCCCAGGCTCTCGACGTACGCCTTGTTGTCGGGCGACACGAGGCCGCACTCTCCGTAAGGCGACCAGCCGACCTGCTGGAGCGTCTTGTACGGGTCGGCAGCCGCCGCCGGAGCCGGGTCGGTGAGGGCGTCGGTGAACGCGGCAATGATCTCGACGGGAGTGCGGGCGCCGAAGCTCGCGTACCAGGCGGACCGGTCCGGCTCCGGGGCGTGTTGGAGGGTCCACCACTGGCCGTCGGGGTCGGGCTCCAGGCGCAGGAGCGCCTTCTGGTCGGGGCTGGAAAGCAGCACGCGCGGCATCAGGGGGTCATGGCCGTAGCTCCAGCCGCAGGCGCGGTGGAGCGGGACGGTGACCCAGGCGGGGTCTCCGCCCCCGGCCAGGTGACGCGGGGTGATGAACTCGACCTCGACACTCTCGGTGGGCGGGGGCACACTCACTTCCTCACCGGGGCGGCCCGGCCGGTTACGGGGGCCGTGGTCGGTGGCGGCGCCAGACGCGAGGGGGCTTTCAGGGCTGCGGAGTTGATCTCCCGCAATGCCTGGCCGTGGGTGGCCCAGTCGTCGAGGTAGCTCCATGATTCGGCGTGGTGCTCGGCGAGGGCGTTGTCGAAGACCGGGCTCCCGGGCCGGGCGTTGGCGGGGAGCGTGTCGAGGGTCGTCGTCCACTGTTCCTGCAGCCCTTCGAGCCGTTCGAGCGCGGCGTGCAGGACGCCCAACTGGTAGACCCAGCGGCTCTGTACGGTGTTCGCGGGCAGGTGGGCGAGCTGCGTTTCTGCGGTGCCCAGCAGGAGGCGGGCGTTGGTGCGCAGTGGCTCGAACGCCGTGTGGGTGTCGGCGTCGCGCTGGCTGGCGCGCAGCCCGTAGGCGTGGTCGTCGTGCGGCCAGCCGTCGAGGTCGGTGTGTTCGTCGGAGTAGACGTCCCAGGCGTCCAGGGTCTGCTTGCTGTCGCTCAGGTAGCTGTCGAGGTGGCGGAGGTACTCGCGGTGGGCGGTGTGATCGGCGGAGATGGTCAGGGTCCTGTCGGTTCAGCGGCGGACGGTCGGACGGGCGGCACTGGTCGTCGCCGGGGTCGTCGCGGGTTTCGTTGCCTGCCGGCGGGCTGCGCGTGCGTGTGAGCGGAGCGAATCGATGCGGGTGGTGTGCGCGTCGACCGTCTGCTGCGGAGTGAGTGGGCTGGGCACTTGCACGGCGCTGTAGTGAGCGGTGCGGTCGTACATGGCGCGCTGGAGCGGTGCGGGGTCGGCGAGTGCGGTGACGAACGCGGTCACGAGGTGTTCGGGCGTGTTGGCGTCGAAATACGCGTGCCAGATCCGCGGGCCCATGGGGGTTCCGTATCCCGGCTCGCACGTCTCAACGCGCCAGTACGCCGGGGCGTCCCGGTGGGAAAGCTGCTCTGCGTGGCACATGCCGTCCGGCGATACCGCCGCGTCGTCCGGCCCGACCTGCCAGCCCGCAGCCCTGAGCACCGTGAGGGGTTCCGGATGCGAGGCGGGTGCCGGGGAGATGAGCGCGTCGGTAAGGCCGGCGAGGAATTCGGCGGGGAGGAGTTCGCCGAACTCGGCGTGCCAGCCTCGCTCGGTGTCGGTGTGCTCGGCCTGCAGCCACCACCATGCGGAGGTGGTGGACTGCGGGTCGAACTTGAGGTGGTGGCGGAGGTCAGGACTGCGCAGGACGATCTCGGCACTCAGCGGGTCGGAGACGGCTTTCCATCCGGCGGCGGCCAGGCCGTGGGTGACGTGGCGCGCGTCCCCTCCTCCGGCGAGGTGGCGCGGGCTGGTGTCGAACGGGATCTGCCCGGCGTGCTTGGCGGCGAAGGCGGCGAGCTGCCGTTCACTCACCGGCACCAGCAGCACTCCGGCTCGCTCGCGGGAGCCTTCTCGACCAGGGCGCGCAGGTCGTCCAGGGCGTAGTGCAGGGTGTGCTGGTCGGACTGCTCCCACGCCGCGTCGCGCAACTCCGCTACCAGGAAGTCGGCTTCCAGGTTACGGGGGGTGTCGGGGTGCTCCTGCACGGTGCGGGCGAGGGCACGCAGGATGTCGGCGAGCTGCATGGGTATGCCCGTGTGCTCATCCAGCAGGGGCTCGGCCAGGGCGAGTGCCTCTTCGGGGTGGGGATTGCCGAGCAGGTAGTCGGTGAGGCGGGAGAGGGTCTCGGTCGCGGTGCGGATGGTGTCCGGGGTGAGTGCGGGCATGGGTCTCCTCGATGGTGCGGGGCGAAAGGTCAGCGGCGGGTTCGGGTGCCACCGGCATTGGCGTGGGGGCGGGCCGTGGTGCGGGGCCGGCTGCCTCGGGTGGTGTTGCGTGCCCAGGTGGCGGCACGGGCGGCGGTGATCCGGGCCTGCTGCCAGGCGCTGAGCTGGGAGGGCAGCACAGAGACGGATGTGGTGCGGATCTGTGTGCTGTGCGGGACGCGGCCGAGCGGGCGCATCACGGGCTCGGGGCTGGCGAGCGCGGTCGAGAAGGCTTGCACGAGGTGCATCGGCGTACTGGGTGCGAACTGGGCGGTCCAGCCGTTGCCTTGGCCGTCCTTCGCCCCGGCCCACCACATCGACTCGCTGCCGGGGCTCTGGTGGTACTGCACCCAGGCGTTGCCGTCGGGACTGGTCGCGGTTACATGGTCGGGGTGGGGCTGGTCGCTCCAGTTCTGGTCCTGTAGCGGCGCCCAGACGTTGGGGGCGTGCGCGGAGCGGGGCTGGGTGAGGGCGTCGGTGAGACCGGCGACGATCTCCACCGGCGTCTGCCGGCCGAGGACGGCCCACCACTCGTCCTGGTGGCCGCTCGCGGCGCCGTGGATCGACCACCCGCCGGGCAGGACGTAGGGGTCGTAGGCGATGCGGACGGTGCGGTCCGGGCTTTCCATGGCCAGGGGGCCGCCCGTTTTCGACTTGTCCCGCCAGCCGGAGGCGCGCAGGAATTCGGAGACGTGGCGCACGTCGCCGCCGCCCGCGAGGGAGCGGGGCTCGATGAGGTAGTGCTGCTGGGCCTGTTCGCCTGCTCCCCAGCCCTGCCACTGCTTGTTCTTCACCGGCTCCGCCGCACAACCATGGCGGATGCCACCGGTTTCGGCGGCGCGGTGCTGGCCGGTGCCGGGGGTTTCGCGAACTGCCGCAGCGCGTCGGTGTGATCGCTGAGGTCTGTGCCGACGTCGTGCAACTCGTTGGCGGCGCGGCCCATGGCCAGCCACACCTCGGGCGGGAGAGCGCCGCGGTGGACGTTGTCCCGGGCGAACCGCGACCCGGTTTCCATCAGCTCCGTCACCCCGGTGAGGACGCCGTTGTCGGGGTCGAGGATCTTGCCGAGGATCTGTGCGGCTATCTGGGGCGAGGCTTGGGCGAGGTGGTCATCCAGCGTCCTGAGCAGGCCGGTGATGTCCTCGGCGAGGCGTACGGGGTAGGACGACAGGTCGGTCATGTGCCTCCTGGGTGGATGGGCTCGGGCGGGCTGCTAGTCGTGGTGGCGGATGCGCTGGCTTTCGACGAGAAGGAACAGGTCGCGGCGCCGGGCTTCGTCGAGCGCGGCCTCAGGGCGACCGCCGGCCAGTGGGTTGGTCCGGTCGTGGCTGCTGACGGTGACGGCGCGCAGGTAGCGGCGGAACAGGGCGGTCACGAGGCGGGGCTTGAGGCGGGGCGTGATGGGCGGGGGTGCTACAGGTTTCTCCGATGGGTCGGGCGGTGCTGGCCGGGTGACACCGGCGGGGAGCCGGTACCACCCGGCCAGCTTCACGGGGTGCGGCGGGACGGTGCGGGGTGCGAGGGAGATGCGGCCGGTGCCGGGCGCTGCGCCGCAGGATTGGGTTTCCCGGTGCGGATCTCGCGCACGGCCTGCTGGTAGGCGGGCTCGTCGAAGACTTCGCCGGCGCAGCTGACCTCGTAGCCAGCCAGGAGGAGGGCGGGGATCGCGCGAGTAGCAAGGCGTCTCTGCTCGTTGACGCCGAGGTGCTCGGGCGCAACGTGCCAGATGTAGACGGGCCCGGCGGTACGGACCTCTTGGCGTTCGAGGCCGAGTTGTTCGAGCAGGTCGTGGAGCTTGGCCGGGGCGCCGGTGGGAGTGTCGGCGTGGATGGTCGTGGTCAGGGCCTTGACGTAGATCTCGACGTCGGTGCCGTACTCGTCGGCCAGATTGGCCATGGAAGGTTCTCCAGTTCAGCCTCGGCGGGGGGCGGGGGCAGCTGCTGCTTCCTCGGCTTCAGCGAGCCCTGTGGGCCGGGACACGCGTGGCAGCCGGTGCCGGCGGTACGGCGGCCGGAGTGGCGGCGGGTGCGGTCCGACCGGAGAGGTGCTGGAGGCCGGTGCCGATACCGTGAGCTTCGAGCTGCGGGCCGATCTGGCGCAGAGCGCGAGCCTGCGCTGTGGTGTCGTCACCGCTCAGGCGGTGGATTCCGGTCTGCGTGTCCTGGACGAAGCCGTTGGCCACCAGGACGGCGGCGGCTGTTTCTCCGACGGGCGCGGCGGCGACGCTGCCGTCCTGCTGCCAGGTCAGTACGACCCTTTCCGGCTGGGACGGCTGGGTGCCTCCGATGGTGTTGTGGCGGACCTGGGCGAGCGCCGTGTCGTAGCGGGCGAGGAGGTCGCCCGCTACGGTCTCGGCGCTCAGGAACGGGTCGTCCGTCAGCGCGATGCCATTGGGCTCGCGCACTCCGCGGTATGCCTCGTCGGGGAGAGCGCGGGGGGCGACGGCGGCGATGAGGAAGCCGTCGCCTTCGTCGTGCCTGTCGAGGACGGCGAGCTGGGCTCCGTCCGGGCGGCTCAGGAGGGCTGCCTGCTGGAGCGGGAATTCGGCGAGCGACTCGGCGACGAGGTCCAGGTCCCAGACCCGTTCGGTCAGTTCGACGAGGTCGTCCTTGTCCTGGGGCGAGTGGTAAGAGCTGGTCCAGGCGCCGGGGAGTTCACCGGCGAGGACGTCGGCGTACGAGGCGAGGCGCTCGGAATCTTCGTAATCGTGCATGGTGTCCTTGGGCGAGGTGGGGGTCAGCGGCGCAGTCCGGCGGCCACCGGCGGTGGCGGGGCGGGAACCGTGCGCGGCGGAGGCGGGCAGGCGCACACGGCGGAGCGCTCGCGTTCGGCAGCGGAGACCTCTTCGGTGCAGGTGCTGCGGCCGGGATGCGGGGCGTGCCGGTCGGCCAGCGCGTTGCGTGTGTCGCAGAGATCGGTGCGGATGGAGCGCAGGCGCTCGTCGGCGAGGTAGCGCAGCCGCCTGGCGATATGCGGGTCGGCTGCTTCGCCGAGTTCGTCATGGAACTCGGCGGTTGCAGCTAGGACTTCGCCCAGGGCGGCGAGGATGCCGTTGTGGGCGGCGGTCAGCTCGGTGAGAGCGTCGGCCACCTCCTCGGTCGTGGTGGCTGCGCGGATGCGCTCGGCGAGGTGGGAGACAGTGGCGCCCAGTGGCAGGTAACTGGGCGGGCGGGCTTGGGTGTCGAAGGCGGTGTCGCAGTCGACGTGGTACCCGGCGGATCGAAGCCGTGCGACGGCGCCGGTAGCGAGGCGGGACTCCTCGTCCTCGGCGAGACCGGTGGGGGCGCGGTGGTAGGTCTCGTGGACGCGGACGACGGAGACGAAACCGGTGCGCTGCAGGATGCTGTGCGCCTCGGGGTCTCCACCGCGGGCGAGGACCTCGTCGGAGTGCGGATCTCGGCGGATGTCCAGGAAGCGGTCGGCAAGGGGCAAAGAGACGTTTCTCCTACGGCGATCGATGTGCTGGGTGCCGGGCTGCGGCAGGCGGTGCGGCAGCTACACGGGGACGGGCCGCGGCACTCAGGTGCGCTGCCGCGGTGTCCAGGTCTTGCTGGACGGAGTGCAGCCGGTGGGCGATGAGCTCCAGGCGATGCGCTGTGGCGGCACCGGCCGCGCCGGGCTGTCGTGCGATCCGGTGAGCGGTGTGCTCGACGAGTCCGCGCACCGTGGCCAGCGGCCCGGACTGCTCGTCGGCGAGCTGCGACAGGATGGTCGCGAGCTGGGTGGACGCCACGGGGACGAGCCGGTCGGCGTTCTGTGGCCGAGAAGTTGGTGCGGGGATAAGACGCAGGTCCTGCTCGATGCGGCGGGATTCCTCCGAGAGGCGCCGCAGGGCATCGCCACGCTGGGGGGCCCACGCGCCATCCAGGCGGATTAGGTTGGCGAGCAGATCGAGGCGGCCGGGCTGGGCCTGGAGGGCGATCCACCGGCAGCCCTTCTCGTCACCGGGGACCTCGATGCCGGCGGCGCGGGCGAGCCGGTGGGCGATCTCGGCCCACTCGGGGCCGGCCAGCACACGGTCGTCGGGATGGAGCCGGACACTGAGGTGGAAGACGGCGTGCCGGTCATCCTGCGGGCTGGCGGCGAACGGGTATTCCAGATAGGGGTCTTCGAGGTGTTCGGTCCACTCGACGGACGTCCAGATCTTCTGCTCGTCGTCCAGGGTGTAGTAGTCGAGCCCCGGCCAGTGGGCGACGACAGTGTGCTCGGTGAGTCCCTCGTCCGGCGACACCGGGCGCCCCAGCGCCTCGGCGAGCGGCTCGTGCGGTGAGTGGGCCCGCTCGTGGAGACGGGGAATCACCGGCCGCCCCGAACGTCGGCGATGTGTACCAGCTGGTTGAGGGCGGTGGTGGTGTACCAGCCGCAGTCGATCAGCGTGTTGTCCCCGGTGTGCTTCGGCAGGAGGCGGTCCTCCATGGCGCGCAGGTGGATCAGGCAGTCCGGGCAGCGACGGGAGAGGTGGACGAGGTAACGGGGGTGGGCGGTGATGTACGACTGGGCGCCGCCGGTCGCGTCGCGCAGCCGCCAGCCGTTCTCGTCGGTCGGGGTGTGCCAGGACGGGGTGATGACGCGCATCGCGTCTCCCCACAGTTCTCCCCCGGCGACCCCCTTCAGGACGACGACCGTGTCGCCGGCCCGGAAGTGGGCGTGGGTGATGTCCCGGTCAGGGGTGAGCGGGTCCGGTGTCGGAGCGAACACCGGAGTGGGTGGGGTCAGGGACATACGGTTCCTTCCACGCGAGGCGGGTGGCGGTGGGAGGAACAATGGTCCGGAAGATCGCCGGTTTGGCTAACCGGCGTTTCCCGGCTATGTTGCGCCTCCATCACCGGAACGGGTTCTCCGTCCCACGGTCTTCTTCGCCCGCTGCGTCGAGGAGTTCGAGCAGGTCAGCGCCCTCCGCATCCCGCTGGTCAATCCACCACCCAGCACGGGTGATCGAGCGGGCCTTCTCCTCCAGCTCCGCCCAGTCCGCCTCGTCCCAGGACCCCTCGACGACCAGCGAGGCGTGCGCGGAGACCATCAGCTGGTGACGGGACCGCTGACCCCAGTCCAAGGCCCGCTCCGGGCCCTCCAGCTGCGGCATGTCGAACTTCGTCGCCCACTCGACGGCAGCCTGCTGCTCCTCGGCCCGCTTCGCGGCGAGCCACTCTTCCTTGGACTCGGTGTCGGCGTCGCGAGCCGCCTTCCAGCATTCGCTGCAGTCCTTGGCCGCGAGCCAGCGGGCGAAACCGGCCCGCTTGTCGGCGGGACGCTTCGAAAGATCATGGACGACCTGGTGGGAGCACGAGTGCTCGACAGTCCACTGCGTACGGACAGCCATAAAGGATTCTCCTCAAGTAGGTTGCATTAGAAGGGTGTTGGCCTGCTGCTCAGGGGGCTTTGTGTCGGCCTGAGAGCGGGCGCCGGTGTCGGCCGCGCCGGGCGATGTGCCCGGCGGGGGCGAGGTGCGGGCGTGCCGCGAGCAGGACGATGAGTGCGAAGGCCGCGCCGGCGGCGGGGAGTGCGGCGCCGGCGAGGGCGTGGTCGGCGAGGCGTCCGGCGAGGGCGGTGCCCGTGGACTGCCCGACACCGATCGAAAGGATCAGCCACGCGTACGCCTCGCTGGTGCGGCCCGCAGGAGCGAGCGCGTCGGTGGACTGGTAGGCGCAGGCCACCAACACGGTGAGCAACGCGCCGGGGACGGCGACCGCGAGGGTGGCCGCGGACGGGCCCAGCAGCGCGAGGAGCGGGAGCCACCCGGCCAGGAACACGGCTCCTGCGGTGACCAGACGGCCGGTGGTGGAGCTGGCCCAGGATCGGTGGCCGTAGACGAGACCGCCCAGGAGGCTGCCGGTCGAGAACGCGGCGGGGATGATGCCGGACAGCATGTCCTGCCCGTGCTGCTCGGCCATGGCGATGGCCCACACGTTCATGCCTCCGATGGCGAACCCGACCCCGGTGAGGGAGATGAACAGCAACACCAGGCCGGGACTGGTCAGCCTGCGTACCCGGCCGGCGTCCTCGCTCGCGGGCCGTGCGGGGCACCAACGCCGGGAAGGCGGCGCGAAGGCGACAACGGCAGTGCCCACCAGGCCGAGGACAGCGGTGACATCCAGCGCGAGGGACGGCCCGTACGCGGAGGCGAGCGCGGCGACGAGCAGCGGGCCGACGATGTACAGCACGCCCTGCGTGCCGGTGTCGAGGGCGAGCGCGGCGTGCCGCAGCCGGGGGTTGGGCAGCACGCTCGGCCACAGGGCCCGGAGACCGGCCTCCAACGGTGGCGTGGTCAGACCGGCGGCGACGACGATCGCCGTGGCGAGGGCCGGCCCACCGTGCGGGCCGGCCAGGGGCAGGGCTGCCAAAAGTGCGGAGTTGAGCAGGGCGGCGGGGAGGTGCACGGCGCTTTGGCCATGGCGGTCCATCAGGCGTCCCTTGACCGGCTGTGCCACCGAGGAGGCCAGCCCGTACAGGGCACTGAGCAGTCCGCCGAAGGCGATGCTGCCCCCGGTCGCGGTGACCCACAAAACGATGGCTACGGGGGCCATTCCGTTGGGGAGGCGGCCGGTGAGGGTGCCGCCGAGCAGGCGGGCGACGTACGGGCTGCCCAGCACCGCGCCATAGGTGATGCGCGGCGTGGGGGCCGGTGGTGCGGTCAGGGACAACGGGGGCTTTCTCTCGGGGAATGGCGCCTAGCGGTGGCGGACGGTCGCGGCGGCTCGGGGCGGTGGCACGGGCGGTGTGGTGTCCACGGCGGGACGCGGGCGGGCCCGTGGCACAGGGACGCGGTGCGGCGGCAGGACGGCGACGGTCGCGCCGAGGTCCTCTGCGGCCTCGTGCACTTCGGTGGTGAGGAAGTCGATCTGCCGGCCGAGTGCGGCAAGGCGGGCGGCGATCTGCCGGCCTTGCACGGTCTCCAGTGCGGAGCTGAACTGGCCTGCGGTTTCCAAGAGTTCCTTGAGGCGGACCATCGGGCCCGCGTCGTATCCGTGCTGGGTGGCGGTGAGTAGCGCGTTGGATGCGTCACCGGCGGCCTGTGCTTCGGTGACGTCCCGGATGAGTTCCTGCAGGGATATCTCAGGGACGGGCTCCGGGCGGTTGAACCGCGAGACGTCCGCCCGCAGTACGCCGGGCGGGACAGCGGCGGGCAGCGCCTGCCCGGCCTCGTATTCGTGGGTGTAGTGCCCGATCACCTGACAGCCCGGTGCGTCCGGGTCGCCTCGCAGAGCGATCACCGTCGAGTCGTCGTCTTCGACCAGGTAGGCGAGGGTGATCGGCTGGCCGTCAGCCGCGAACCACGACTCGATCAGATCCAGTTCCCCTCGCCTCTGCGCGACCCGGGCCCTCTCGGTCCACATCTGCTGTTCGTCGCCGGTCAGCGGGGTCTGGGGCTGCTGGTGCTGGTCGGCGAGGTTGGCGGCGATGGCGCTGTGGTCCGCCCAGGCGGTGAGGTGAGGCCACAGGGCCGTGTGCTGCGCATGTTCGGCTGCCGAGCCGGGGGCGGCGGGCCGATCCAGGGCGTGGCGGATCTCGGCGGTGGAGGCGGCGAGGCCGTCGAGTACGGTGCGCCACCCGGTGGTGTGGCGGGCAGGCGGCAGCTCGTCGAGAGCACGGTGGGCGGCATCCAGCAGTGCGTCGGCGTACGGGGCGAGATGTGTGGTGTATGCCTCGACGGCTGCCTGGTAGCGCTGGGCGCGGGTGGTTGCCGCGGCGCCCGGGTGAACGGTGCGCCCGTAGCGGTCCCGTGTCGTGTCGAGCGCGGTCTCGGCCTTGAGGTCGATGACGGCCATCCGCAGTCGGAAGTCACGAGCTCGGCCAGCAAGGCTGGATGCCGACGGGACGGGGCTTGCGGGGGCCGGCTCGCTGCCGGGCTTCACCGGGACCGCCCGGCACCCGAGGCCGTCAGGTGGACGGTCGGCGCGTAGGAGGGCTTCGGCGGGATCGGACGGGCCGAAGGCGGCGAGGTGGTGGGCGGCGTACCGCGCTGCGTCGTCCGGCCGGCAGCAGCTTGGGCGAGGCGGCTGCGGCGCTCCAGAAGCCCATTCGGCAGAGCCGGACGCGGCGGGCCGGGCGAGGCTGCGGGATCAAGGACGATGTCGGCGTGCACTGCATATCCTTGACGACGAAGGTCAGTTACGGCCTGGCGTGTTCGACGGTGGCCATCGCGCTCGGGTTCACTGAGCCGGTACAGCCCGGGTGTGGTGGGGACGGGCTCGAACTGCTCGCGGGTCAGGAACCATTCGGCCAGGTGCTGGGGCAACTCTGGGGAGGCGGCGGCGACGAAGCCCAGGTCGGGGTGGGTACCGAAGCGGAATTGGTCAGACAGGGGAAGTCCTCTTCTCTACGGCATTTACAGGTGTGCGTTCGCCGCTGGCCGGGACGCAGGGGGCTGGGCCGGGCGGGTGGTGAGCAGACGGGGGCTGGGCGCGGACAGGGCCACCTGCCCGCCGGGGACGGCGGCGCGGGCCTGGCGCTCGAACGCCTCGCTGTCCGCGAGCCAGGTCTCGATCGCGGGTAGGACGGCGGTGCCGAGCGTGCTGCGCACCTGGCTCCACTCGTGGGCCGGCAGGACCGCGGGGATGGAGTACAGCTCCGTGCGCAGGTCATTGAAATCCGCCCACGCGTCCTGGCTGCCGGCGAGTGCGTCGCGCAGCCGGGCCATCGCGGCAGCGTCCTGGGGCCAAGGGCTCGCGGTGGGCCGGCACCGGCTGAGCAGGAGCGGGGCGTGCTGCAGGACGTCACGGAAGGAGAGCCAGGCGTGGTCGGCGAATGCACGCTCCATCTCCGGCAGCAGGCGCGAGTTGGCGAGCGGCACGCCTTCGCTGAACCGGCCGGACTCCTTGACCGCCTGCAGCGTCTCGTGCTCCGGACGGATCCGGTCCAGTGCGGTCATGACGGTGTCGAGCCGCCGGTGGTGCAGGGCCCTGCGGTAGGCGGGCAGGAAGGTGTGGGCGACAGCGCGTGCGGCGAGGTCCGTCGCAGCGGGCAGCGGGATGCTGCGCGGCGCGTTCGGCTCGTCCCAGTTGTCGTCGTACTCCTCGGTGGCGAAGGCGCCCACCAGGTAGCCGCTGGCGTGCCCGGGACGTTCGATCAGCATCAGCTCGGTGCCGGCATGGTTGTTCAGCACCACCGCACACGGGATATGGACGTCGAGCATTGCCTTCAGGAGGTCTCCGCTGTCCCACAGCGAGCCGACGATGTCCTCCTGCCAGTGCTTGCGGGGATAGATCTCCACCTTTGCGCTCCAGGTGCCGGGCAGTCGGGCGGCGATCTCCTGGCCGGTGTCGCCGAGGTAGGGGCGGCTGCTGGTGGTGATGCTCGCGCCGTGTTCGTGCGCGCGGTGCACCAGGGCGCTGGCGGTGTCGCGGGCTTCCTGTGCCTCGCTCAGCGGGGCGGCGAAGGCGCCGCCGGGCAGGCGGCTGAACCCGGCTTCCTGCAGGGCGTCACGGGCCTGGAGGAACTCCTCGCCGGCAGCGATGGCGACGAGGCCGTGGGTGTGGCTGGTCGAGAGGATGATTTCCGCGGTGGGCGGGTTGGTCATGTGGGTAGTCCCGAGGTCAGAGGCGCGCGCGAGCGGGCGGCCCTGCGGCAAGTTCCGGCGGCCGGACACTGAGCGCGGGCGTCGGCTGGTGGTCGCGGAGGAGGGAGCGCAGGCTGCGGCCGTACTGCCAGGCGTGTTCGCGGGCCGCCGTCTCCAGCAGGTCGTATCCGGGCTGGGCCGTGAGCTGGCCTGCGTGCTTTCGGTATCTGTACACGGGGGTGGGCAGCAGAATCCCGGGGGCGAGATTCGATATGCCGACGGCCGTGCAGTAGTCCTCGCCCTGGACGAGGCCACCCATCGGGGCGGCGCGTACGAGTTCGGTGCGAGCGAGGATCGTCGTCGGCCCGATCGGAATGGTGTCTGCCGGGGACTTCCAGTACGTCCACACATCGCCGGCCTCGTGCCTGCCGGGCGGGGCGGGGCACCGCCACAGTCGAGTGGTCCCGTCCAGGTATCGGTCCTCACTCCATCCGGCACACCAGCCAACCCCGGCCGATTCCAGAGTGTTCAGCCGCACGGACATGGCGTCGTCGGTGAACTCATCGTCGTCGTCAGCCCAGTTGCAGTACGGGGTGCGGACCAGCGGGAGGGCGAGGTTTCGGGCGCATGCGGCGCCGACCGGGCGAGGCAGGGCAAGGGTGCGGACGCGAGAGTCCTGTGCGAGCGGGGCGGGCAGGCGGTCGGGAGAGACCCCGTCGAGCGAGATGATCGCCTCCCAGGGAACGGACTGCCGGGTGAGGCTGGCGTGCATGGCGCTCAGGTAGCCGAGCCGGTCCTCCCGCAGGCGGCTGGCGATGATGACGGTGATCAGGGGCGTGGCGTGCGGGGGCAGAGGAGTCTCCGGAGACGAAGGGGCGACTAGCGGTGCGCGACGGTGCGCTGAGGGCTGGCCGTCGCGGGGACTGCGACAGGTGCGTTCTGGGGCGCCGTGTTGCGGACGGCCTGGATGACCGGTGCGGGATCGAGGGAGGACCAGTGCTCCGGGTCGTCGCTGAAGACGGTGCGAGGGTCGGTGGACCAGTCCACGAGCGGGCCGAGGTCTTCGTGGAGCAGGCTGACCACTTCGATGCCTTCCCTGTGCAGGATGTAGCCCCACTGCATGTCCTGGGCGTCAGCGGTGTAGTCGGTGACCGTCATGCGCACCGGTGGGGCCCCGTTCGGGGTGATCAGGTTCAGCGGGCGGCTGGGCCACTGCTCACCGCCGGTCAGCGCGGCTATGAGCGCGGGCGGGGCGTCGTCGAGGAGATCGGTTCCCAGCTGGTCCCAGCCGATGGCGACATTGTCGACAAGGTGGCAGGACATGGCCTCTAGTACTGCAACCGCATGTGTGGGTTTTGGCCTCGGCGTTGGTAGTGACAGCGGCGGGCTCGGGCCTGGCTGCGGCGTCGGAAGTGTGACCAGCGGAGACGGTGCTCGTTGTCGTGGCAGCGGGGCGTGATGACGACGTGCCCGATCATCCGGCGGATCTCCGGGACGCTGAGGGGTATGAGGTCTTGCTCGTCGTCTCGGCTGCCCCTTTTGTGGCTTCTGCGGCACGGGTGGCGGTCAGGTAGGCGAGGGCGGCCATCGCGAGGGTGATGTGCCGGTACCAGGCCCGGTAGAGACGAACTTGGTAGTGGTCCAGGCCGCATTCGCCCTTGGCGATCTGGAAGCATTCCTCCACCTGCCACCGTGCGCCAGCGGTTCTGACCAGGTCTTTCAGCCGGGAGGTGGCGGGGCCGTAGCAGACGTAGTAGGCGATCTCGGCGGGGTCGCTGATGCTGCGGCGGGCCAGGACCCAGTGCCCGAAGCCGTCCTGCCACTGCGGGCGGACAGCGATCCGGGCCCAGTCGTAGAACCGCTGACCGTGCGCGCCCGCTCCGGCGGAGATCCGCTTCCATCTCTGCCGGGGCACTGCGGTGATCAGGTCGCGCACCTCGGCGACCGCACCATCGGTGGTGGTCACGATGTCGTTGACCTTGGTGGCCAGTACATAGGCGACGTGCCGTTCCTCCAGCCAGGCCCGCATGTGTTTGACCTGGCCGTATGCCTCATCCGCAGTGACCCAGGCGAAGGGGACACGGGCGTCGATCACGCGTTGCAGCATCCACTTGAAATGCTCGATCTTCGTGGCGAAGGGCACCTCGTCACCGATCCCGGCCTGCCTGCACCGCTCGCGGTCATCGGTCCAGGAGGCGGGGACATACAGTTCCCGGTCGATCAGCGCCCGGCCTTTCACGGAGGCGTAGGCCAGGAACGTGCCGATCTGACAATTTTCCGTGCGGCCGGCCGTTCCGGAGTACTGCCGCTGGACACCGGCCGACTTGACGCCCTTCTTCAGGAAGCCGGTGTCGTCCCCGATCAGCACCGCGTCCTTGGCGCCGATCGTCTCGACGACGAAGTCACGCACGTCGTCACGGACGGCATTCTCGTCCCAGTCGGCGAAGTTCAGCAGCCGCTGGAAACCGTCGGGGCGACGCTGGCCAGCCTGCTCGGCCAGCGTCCACCCGTTTTTCTTCTCCAGCGGTGCGAGCAACGTACTCAGGTAGTCCAGCGCCCGCTCACGCGGCTCCGACCTGCCGAAACGGCCCGCAAAGCGAGCATGAAGATCGGCTATCCCCTCGGACCAGTTCTCGATCTGCGCGACCGTCAGCGATTCATCACACAGTCAGTCCAACGACCAAGACGGCGCCCTGTCACGCCACATGCGGTTGCAGTACTAGGTCGCGCCCGAACTTGTGGTGGTAGGCGGTCAGGAGCAGGGGGAGGTGGTGGCTGGGTACTCCGTCGAGGCGGACTTGGATACCGCTGTAGTGCAGGGGGTCGGTGGGGCGGGCGATGAAGGATCGAGTGGACAGAGAGGTCTCCACAGTCGGGATGTTGGCGTTCGGAGTCGGTCAGCGCGGTGCACGGTGCGTGCGGGCCGGAGTGAGCGGAGGCGGGCCGGCCGGAGCGGACGGAGAGAAGCCCTGCGTTCCGCTGGCGGAGGCAGCGTTGTTGTCGCCTTCCGGAAACGTGGGACTGAAACCGATGTCGGCCAGCCGCTGCGCGGCCTGGCGGGTGCGGGGAATGGGGTCCTCGACGGTCTCGGGCAGGTAGCACTTGCCGGACGCGGGGTCGAGGAGGAAGCCTTCTCTTCCCAGGAGTTCGTACAGGGCGCGCGCGTAGACCGTGGTCACGCGGGGCCTGCCGTCGGTGCCGAGGGTGATGTCGACGGGCAGGTGTGGTCCGGCGCCAGCTCTGCTCTGCGCCATCATCGATGCGACGCGGTAGTCGAACAGCTGACGGCGGCGGACCAGAGCGGCGGCGCGCACCGGATCGGCGGGAACCGTGACGGCCTTAGGGGCGGCGACCCCGGCAGTGTGGTCGTGCTTGGTCCCTGCGGGGAGCATCGGCGCCACGACGAACTGGCTTTTTCGGGAGGGGTGTTCGGTGACGTACAGCTGGATTCCGCTGGCCGAGGTGAGGACCGACCGGTGGGTCGGGGAGCTGCGGTGCGCGGTGTAGGCGAGGGGGCCGGAGTTCCAGATGCGGTCGCTGGCCGGGTCTTCTGCCAGTGACGTGGGGTGGGCTTCGGCCTGCCAGCGGCCGGGCAGTCGGGTGCCGACGGCGTGGACGAATGCGGTGAGGTTGTGGTGGGGCAAGGGCATCTCCGTGGGCTGCTGTCCGGGGCCCGGACCAGCGGGCGGGGCCCCGGAGGGTTGGGGGAAGCCGGGCCCGATTCGGCCCTGGGGTGAGGGGATGGCCTACGCGCGGTCCGACCATCCGGAAGCGACTGGCGGGCCGGAGGCGTCGGTGCGCGCGCAGGTGTAGCCGATGAGCCGGGACGGGGCGGCCTTCGCGGGGACGGTGGCGGCGTCGTTGCACACGAACGTGTACTGGATGGAGCTGCGCGGCACGCCGTGGAGCCAGGCCCGGTCGTCCTTGCCGGGGTTGATCTGGAGGCCGGAGTGCGCGACGGCGTCGGTCTGGGTGTGCGTGTGGGAGAAGAGGATCAGGGCGCCGCCGTCGCTCGTTTTGAGCGCGTAGGCGTCCTTGTAGCGGTTGGCGGCACCGGCGAAGACGGTGGTGCCCTGGTCTCCGTACCGGGTGCCGGTCTTGTCGTGGACCTCGATCTGCTGCTTGCTCGCCACGGTCGGCTCGAAGACCTTCGTGCCGGTATTCATGCCGCCGGTGGCGAAGTTGTCGAGGACCGCGGACCGCAGAAGGTCAGCGCCGGCTGCCAGTTGCTTGTTGCCGTTGGCGGCGACGGCCGTTGCGTAGCCGTCCTGGTCGAGGGCGACGTCGGGCAGCTTCTTGCCTTCAGGGTCGACGACGGAGACCAGCTCCCAGCGCTTGTTCTGGGGTCGTTCGGCGAACACGGCCAGGCGCGAGGGTGCCTTGCCCTTCTGGTCCGAGAGTGCGGCAGCGAACCAGCGGTCCTGTCCCGGGGTCAGCCGCGGGATGTACAGCTTGGCGCTCGCGGTGTCGTAGGACCACGGCTTGTACGGCTTGCGGTCAGCCTTGGGCAGGCCCTCGGTCTCGGTGTAGTCCGAGACGGACATCGCGTACAGCGGGCCGTCCTCGGCAGTGTCGAGCAGGGCGCGGTCGCGTGTGGCGTTGGCCTCGTTGTTGATCTTTGCGTAGTGGGTGATGACGTCCCGGGCCTGGGTGGTACTGAGGGCGGGCGTCGGCTTCGGCGTGGTGCGGGCGCTGGGGCCCTTCTCGTTGCCGTGGCTGTTGCTGTCGTTGGCGCAGCTGGTCAGAGCCAGGGCGAGAGCGACGGCGGAGCCGAGCAGCGGCAGGGTGCGACGGGCAATACGGATGGGGGCTCCAGAGTTCTTCAGGTCGGTGATCAGTGAGTGCGGGGGGTGGCGGTCGGCGTGGCGGGTCGTGGGGCGACGGGTACCGGGGACGGAGCTTGGGCGCTGCGGGGGGTGCGCGGCGGGGTGAGCCGTTCGGTGTCGGCGTAGAGCTGGCGGCCCGCCTCGTGGAGGTGGCGGCGGGCGCTGTCGAGCCGGTCGTCGAGTGCGGTGCGCAGGGAACGCTCGGTTTTGGCGCGTTCCGAAGAGCGGGGTAGGCGGGCAACCTGGTGCAGGCCGCCGGCGTGGGCGACGGCTTCACCGAGGTCGGCGAGGGCGCGTCCCACAGTGCCCGCGACGCGCGTCAGTGCGGTGACGCGGCGCTGAGTTGCCTCGTCCGTCTGACCTGGACGGCCGGTCGTCTCACGGTCGGCGTACGCGGCGGCGGTCGCGATGTGGATGAACAGTCCGGCGATCTCGCGGGCGCTTTCGTCCAGTTCGTCGAGGCTGTCGCGGGGGAACTGCGATATGCCGGTGAGCGGCATCTCGTCGGCCGCCCGGTAGATGCGCTCGGCCACTGCGCGCAGTTGGCTCATGGCGTCGTATTCGGAAAGCAGGGGAACTCCGTGGGGCACGTGCGGTCTGGATCAACGGTGGTGCGCGCGGGCGGTCTGCGGTGGCGCAGGCGGAAGCCCGGGGCTGGTGCGGGGTGCGCAGTGGCGGAGGTTCACGCCGATGCCCTTGGCGGTGAGCTGTTGGGCCACGGCCTGGACGCGGAGTGCGTGCACGCTCTCGCCGAGTTCGGCGGACAGGAGGAAGGCTGCCTGGTGCGGGTGGTAATTGAAGCCGGCGTCGTACAGCGTCGTACGGGCATCAGGTGGCACGCTTTTGTACGGAGCGCCCAGGGCTCCGTCGTCGTACATCGTCAGGGTGAGGACCTGGGAGACCTGTGGTGGGGCGGGGCGGTGCGGGGGTTCGGGTTGGTCCACCGCGTAGCGGAACAGCTCGTGCAGAGCCTGCTCGTATCGGGGCAGTACCCGGCGGGTGACGTCGGCGGCGGCACGCGCGGGGTCGTTGGCGACGGCGATGCCGTGGGGTTCCTCGACCTCGTCGAAGTGATGGGGCTTGAGGTCATCGTCGTCGGGTTCGAGCGGGGCGACGACGAACTGGCGCGGATTCCGGGGCCTGTCGCTGACGTAGAGCCGCTGGTTCTCGGGGCCATGCAGGACGGCGTCGTGAGCGAGAACGTACGTGCTGACGATGTAGCCGACGTGGCCGGAATCCCAGAGCTGGTTGGTGGTGGGGAACTGGTCCTTGTACTCCGCGTGGCGCTGGTACGTGCTGGTCCAGGCGCCGGGCAGGCGCTCGGCGAGGCCGGCGGCGAAGGCGGAGAGGTCGGTGCGTTGCGTGGGCATGGGCTCCTGGGTGCGACGCGGATGGGTTGCGGCATCAGCGTGTGTGCCGTGGACGGGCGGGAGGAAGGGCGGTAGGCGGCAGGGCTGGCGCGTGGGTCGAGAGTGCTGCTGGCCGGTGGGGCTGCGGGGGTGCGGTAAGGGAGCGCATCCGTTCCTCGGCCACGTGCAGCACCTCCCCGAGGTTCCTGATCTCGGCAGCGGCGTCCGCGAAGTCGTATGACAGATCGAAGCCGTCGTCCTCCTCAGCTTCCTTTGCCTTCTCCCCGGCTGCTTCGAAGAATTCGCCGAGCCGCTCCAGCAGGCCGTCCGTCGGGTCCAGGATCTGGTGCAGCAGCTCGGCGGCCTCCACATGCGAGTCGGTTCCGTTGAGCCGGTCGGTGAGAGCGAGGAGAGCGTCGCCGTAGAGGTAGGCGCCGTGTTGCTCCTTCCCGGCCGCACCGTGCTGGGCTTGGTGAGCGCCGCGCTGTTTGACTGCCGACACGAGCGGGTCTCCGGCCGACGAGGGAGGAACGGCGAGCAGCCCGAGCTGGATGAGCCGCTGGTCGACGGCCTCGATCAGGTGTGAGGCACTGCCACCGTGGCGTGCTTCGGGCCGCTCCGGGGCGCTGGGATCGGTGGAGGGAGCCGAGTCGTAGATCAACTCGAACAGCTCATGGCGCTCGGTGTGCTGGCGGGTCACGATCCACCCCTCCGGGTCCCCCGGCAGACGGTCCGGAGGAGGCTCCTGCGGCGGGCTGATGATCAGGTAGCTGTCGTCGGGGAGCGACACGCGGACGATGTAGGCACTGAGGCCGAACTCGATGTCGCACTCCAGCCCGCGCTGCCGCAGGGGTGTAGTGAGGTGTGCGTGGCGCTGCCACAGCACCTCCCACCGAGAGGTGTGCACATCGCGGTGGTCGGGGAGCGGAGCGAGCGGAGAAGCATCACCCGGCATGTCGCGCGTACCAGCGCGGACGGCGTACGGGGTGCCCTTGCCGTCAGCGGGCACGGTTGCTCCCGTGCGGGGCACGCGTACGGCGCAGGGACGGCATCCGGCGTGCGGGCTGCGGCGGTTGCTGCGGCGGTGGTAGCGGGGAGAAGTCGAATTCGTACTCGTCGTACGTGTCGATCAGGCCGTGTTCCATCTGCGCTTCGCGGTCGGCGACCTGATCCATCAGGTCATCGTGTTCGGCTTGGCACTGCTGGTACTCGGCCCAGTCTGCGTCGCTGTAATGGGCGGGGCGGTTCAGGGTGCTCCTTGGCTGTATGGCGCCGGCATCGGCACTAGCGCGGGCTATCGGTGGCGCGTGCTCGGCCTTGGCGGCGGAGGCGTTACTGCTTCCTGGAGGGTGTACGTCGGGAAGAAGCGGTGGAGGTCGAGGTGGGCGTGGAGTTCCTTGACCGCGTCACGGAGCGATTCCGACGACCGCCGCAGATAGGCACGGGCGGTGGCGTGGTGCACGGCCATGCGGTTTTCCAGGAACTGATTGTCGCGGGACTGGGGTAGGGCCAGAGCGGCTTCTGCGGTGTCGGCGAAGTGCGGGGCTGCGTAGCTCGACATGGTGGCGGCCGTCGCGAGGTGGGTGAGGACGGTGCTGCCGGCTCGATTCGTGCTGTGCGGGGTCCGGGCGAACTCGGCGACCATTTGGACAACGCCGTGGGCGAGGGACTGTGCGATTTCGGAGTGCTGGATCAGGTCGGCGTATGAGGCCGAGGCGGGCACGTGACCGGTGTCGTCCAGCAGGTGCCACTGTTCGGCGGAGCCAGCGAGTTTGGCCCTCATCTCGTCGAGTGCTCCGATAAGTTGGAGGGTGTCGTCGCGGGGTATCAGTTCGCGTTGGATATCGGGATTCATGAGCCCCTTTGCTTTTCAATGCATGCGGGCGTCGGTGTCGAAGAGCGCCAGCTCGTGGCTGTGCAGGAGGTGCTGCACGATGAAAGATCGTCCGGCGACTTTCCAGAGCCCGCGGCCCCGGTTGAGGTGCGCGATGGCGTCCATCTCCACGGACGTCAGGCCGAGCAGCGAGGCCGCAGCGTGAAGTTGGTCGGTTTCCTGGCGGTAGATGATGCGGGTGCTGCAGTCGGCGAGGAGGCCCTCGGCGAGCGCGCGGCCTTGCGAACCGGCGTCGCCTGCGGTGAGCAGGTCGGACAGCCGGTGGATGACCATGAGGTTGGCGATGCCGAGGCCGCGGCTCAGCTTCCACTGGGCCTGCATGCGTTGCAGGAGGCCGGCGTGGCGCATCAGGCGCCATGCCTCGTCGTACACGATCCAGCGCCGCCCGCCGTTGGGGTCGGTGAGGGCGGATTCCATCCAGGCGGAGGCGCAGGTCATCGCCAGGACGAGCGCGGTGTCGTCGCCGGAGCCGCCGAGTCGGGACAGGTCGATGGTGAGCATCGGCGCGTTGGGATCGAAGGCCACGGTGGAGGGGGCGTCGAACATGCCGGCCAAGTCACCGTGAATCAGCCGCCGCATGGCGTGGGCCAGGTCTCGGGCTGCGTCACCGAGTCGTCCTGACATCATCCCGGCGGCCTCGTCGAGCGCGACGGGGTTGTTGAGGGTGGCGGCGACGTCCCCGAGGAGCGGGGTGCGGCCGGTGTCGGTGGCATGGGTGACGACGGTGTCGAGGGCGATGTCCAGGGCGGTGTGTTCCATGGGCAGCAGGTCCCGGCCGAGGACGGTCCGGGCGAGGGAGCCGAGGAGGAGGAGGCGCCGCTTGCGAATCTCACCGACCCAGTCGGCCTCGGCGATGCTCTCCGGGCGTGGGGCCGCGTCCAGGGGGTTGAGCCTGCCGGGGAGCCCGGGGCCGAGGGCAACGGACGTGCCCCCCAACGCGTTGGCCACGGGCGTCCACTCGCCCTTGGGGTCGCACGGCACGTAGACGCGGTAGCCGAAGGCGACCGAACGCAATGCGAAGCTCTTTGCCAGGGCGCTCTTGCCCTGGCCGATCACGCCGGCCAGCAAAATGTTGGGGTTGGTGAAACCTTCGATTTTGCCGTACAGGGCGAACGGGTCGAAGACGAACGATGCCTCGGCGTGGACGTCTCGGCCGATGTAGATGCCTTCGGCGCCGAGGCCCCCTTCGGCGAGGAAGGGGTAGGCGCCGGCGGCCACGGCGGTCGTCATGCGGTGGGCGGGCAGCTTCAGCCGGTTCTTGCGGGCCGAGGCGGGTCCTGGGCGTCCGCTCGGGGGGTAGAGCGCGGCGGGAGTCTCGTTCTCGGCGGGAGTGCCGCTTGCCGGATGAGTGCTTGCTTCGGCACGGGCCTTGGCGGTGGCTTCGGAGAGTTGGCGGCGGGCCTCTTTGCGGCTGGCCCGGTCCGTTCCGTGGGGGGTGAACAGGGGGCTGGCGCTGGCGCGGCGGGCTCGACGGGCGGGCCGGTGGTTCATCAGGGGCCCTCGATTCTGCGGGTGGTGCTCATCGCACGCAGGCCGTGGTGTGCGAGCGGAGATCGGTGGGAGTGGTCTTGCGCCGGATGACGTGTCCGGCAGTGAGGTGGCGCTGGCAGATAGTCAGCACGGGTGGTCCGTCGGGGAGCCGTTCCGGATGGCATTCGTTCGTCTGGGTACTCTCTGGCGCCGTGTGGCTGGGCAGTAGGTGGAAGGCGGAGTGGATCTCGGTGGTGGCCTGCCAGAGGCGCGTGTGCGCGGTGGTGAGGTGCCGGCCTGCGGCGGGGTGCGGCGGCCGGGCGGTCTCGGCGAGCCGGTCGAGGAGCTGGTGCAGGGCGGTGAGGTGAGCGTGGAGTACGTCGAGGTGCACACGGTCGACTGGCTTGGCCGGGGCGACGCCCGGTTGCACCAGGGCGCGGGTGTGGTGGCGGACTCCGGCGCTCGCTGCCCGGAGATAGGGATGCGCGTCGTTCGGACGCGTGGGAGAGGTCAAAGGTGGCGGTCCTTCCTGCCGGGAGACAGGGGCTGTGGCGGTCGCCGCAGTGCGATCGACTGGCGGCGGGCTTGGCCAAGACCTCATCCACCAGGTGCGGAGCGGCACCGGTGGTGAGCTGTGCCCCGGTCACAGCGCGGTCCGGGCGAGGGGCAGTGCGGTGAGCGCGAAGGCGTCGGGCTGCTGGTAGTTGAGCCGTCGCAGGTCGACTCCCGAGGTGACGGCGTGGGTCTCGATCTGTGCGCAGGCGGCGTCGAGGAGGGCATCGGTCTCGGCGGTGACGGTGACCAGGCCGGTCAGGGCGACGTCGGCGTGTCCTGCGATGAGCTGACGCTCTCGTGTCTTGACGTCGGCGTACTCGACGGAGTCCTCTTCGCTGTCGACCTGTCCCTTGCGGGCGCGCTCGTTCGCGTCGGCGATGATCGCAGCCTTCTTCCGCTGGACGTCCCGCAGTGCGGACTCGAGCCCCTGGGGCGCGTATATAAGGGACAGGCTGCGCCGTACTCCGGCCGTGAACATGATCCCGTGGAGGAAGCCCGCTCCCATCTCGGTCCTCGGCCAGTTCTCCACCCAGTACGTGGCGTGGCGGGCGGAGTCGGTGGCGAGGCGGTCGTACTCCTCGAACTGGACGACGGGGCCGGCGGCTGCGGGGTCCGCCTCGGCGCGGCCGGTCTCCGACCACTGCTGGAGTGCGGCGAGGGCCTTGGGGTCGTAGGCGGTGCGCACGACGGCGGCGATCTCCCGCGAGCTCAGCCACCCCGCCACCATCAGTCCGGAGTTCCGGGCGGCCTGGGCGATGGACGCGGTGGTCTGCTCCATGACGGTGAACGCGCCAGGCAACCCGCCGCCTGCCTGCGAGATCAGGCGCCTGGCGGCCTTCAGGTCGAGGGAGATGGCGAGGTAGGTCTCGTGCGGCGCGGCGGCGGGGCCGGCCGAGGCGACCAGCTCGGAGTAGATCTGTCCGGCGACCGGGGCCTGGGGCTGACCGCTCTGGGCCCAGTGGCGAGTGAGGGTGTCTCCGCTGTCGGGGACGGTGCGCTCCAGTACCTGGACGGTGGCGATGTGCCCGGTGCGGGCGATGCCTGCCAGTGCGCGTCCCCAGCTGTTGACGTTGTGGTTCTGAGTGGCGGGGTCGAGCAGGACGAAGGCGCGGCTGGTGACGCGGGCGATGGCGGTCAGGGTCTGGCGGTGCGGGTCGTGCACGGCTGCGGCCCCGTTGGCTGAGTCGCCGGGCGTGACGACCTTGAGGGAGGCCGCGGTGCCGGGCAGATGGAGGACACCGTCTTGACGGGGCCGGGTGACGGGCCGGGCGAGCCAGAGTGTCTGGCCGGCGCGCCGGCGCTGGGCGTAGCGGGCGACGATCGGCGCCCAGTCGATCAGTGAGCGGCCGTGCCGGCGGATCGTGACGAGCGCACCGGTTGCAGCCCACAGCGGGGTCAGGGCGACGGCGCCGATCAGGCCGGTGGAGACCACCGTCACCAACAGCAGTGCCAACGCACCTGAAACGAGTATGAGTTGGGGAAAGGAGAGGCCGAGGAGGATGCCGCGGCGGGACCGGTGCGGGAATTTCACCGTGACCGGGGCGGCGGAGAGGTCAGTCAAGTGGCAGGTCCTGGGAGCTCTGGTGGGGCCCGGGGGCGGGAGGCGTGGAGTGCGTCCCGCCCCCGGTAAGCGGACAGAGGATCAGAGGCCGCTCGGCGGCGGCGGTGGAGCCGCTCCTCCGGTGGTGGCGTTCTGTGAGCCGGAGGACGGCGGTGCGCCCTGTGGTGGCGGGGTCGTGGTCGGCGGGGCAGACTGCCATCCGCCCTCCTGACCGGAGGCGGTGCTCGCTCCGGAGCCGCCGGGTCCGGAGCTGCCGCCCACCTGGCCGCTGGTGTCGTCGGAGGCGCTCGTCGGCGGGGGCTGGACTGCCTTCTCTACACCGGACTCGATGGCGTCTGCGCCGGGCGAGACGCCCGTGCCGCCGAGTGAACCTTCCTTGCCGCCGCCTCCCTCCGTGGGGTTGGAGGCGATGTCGCCGGGGAAGCCGCCTCCGCCGTCGGGGCCCTGCGGGGCTGCGCCTGCTCCCGCTCCGGCCGCCGCGCCGCCGGTTCCGGCGGTGGCGGCTGCGGAGGCTGCCTTGCGGGCGGCCTTCTCGGCGTGCTGCTTGGCGACCTGGGCTCCGGCACCACCGGCGCGGTGGATGGACTCTCCGTCGGTGCCGTCGGCAGCCCAGTGCACGAATTTGAAGACGGCGTAGGGGCAGAGCAACACCAAGACCATGATCACGATGCCGGCCATGACGTCGGCGAGTGCGCCGACGCCGTCCTTGGCCTCGGTCTTGCCCATGGCGGCGATGCCGAGAACGAAGATCACGGTCATCAGGAGCTTGGAGACCACGAGGGTAGCGGTGGCTTCGATCCAGCCCTTGCGCCAGCGGCGTGCGACCTCCCAGCCGCCGCCTGCTGCGGCGAAGATCGCCAGGGTGACCATGACGAGGATGCCGACCTTGCGGACCATCATCACGCACCAGTAGAGGATGGCTCCGGCGGCGGCGCCGAGCCCGGTGACCACCGGGAGGAGCCAGCCCAGCCCGGACAGGCCGGCGATCTGGTTGACCTTCACGATGCGGCGCACGGCCGTCTCGATGTTCAGGTGCGCGGTTTTGAACAGCCCGTTGGAGATGGCGTCGACCACCTCGATGGCGACGGTGGTCAGGGCGATGGCGCAGAAGGCGAACATCACGCCCGATATGGTGCCGGTCAGTGCTTGGGTGAGGGCCTGCCCGTCGCGTTTGATGGCGGCTCTGACGAGCTGCGCGCAGAATGTCGCGACGAGAAGGACCAGGCCCAGCGGCAGCAGCATCTCGTAGTTGTCGCGGAACCAGTCGGCGTTCAAGTCGACGTTGGTCGTGGTGTTGACCGCTTTGGCTGCCAAGTCGGCAGCCGCGGCGGCAAGTTCGCCGGCTGACTTCGCGAGCCAGTCGCCGATGGCCTTGCCGGGGTCGGAGGCGAAGTCGACGGCGTCACCGACGGAGCACAGCTTGTCTGCCAGGGGGAAGTCACAGAAACCCACGGGGAGTCGTTCCTCCTTTCTTGTGTCAGGCGCGGGTCACTGGGTGACGTTCGGAGCGATGGCGGCCAGGGAACAGTCGTGGTCGGGGCGGCACTGCACGGCGAGGGTCACGGCGCGCTCTTCGGCTCCGCCGCCGCCCTTCTTCCAGGCGATCTGCTGCTTGCCGTTGACGGTGACGACGTAGATGTACGCCTGCGTGATCGCGGACGGGTCGTCGGCCAGGGCCGCCTTGAACGCGGAGGGGAAGTGGCCCTCGGTGACGGACGCGCTGGCGTGCTGGTCCTGGTCGGCCATGCGCGACCAGAGGACCGGGT
This sequence comes from Streptomyces finlayi, assembly GCF_014216315.1. Lineage (NCBI taxonomy): Bacteria > Bacillati > Actinomycetota > Actinomycetes > Kitasatosporales > Streptomycetaceae > Streptomyces > Streptomyces finlayi. The sequence goes on along the minus strand of NZ_CP045702.1, from coordinate 1,736,754 downwards.
CGGGGACCTGGCCGGAGACCGACGCCCAGTCGGCGTAAGTGGTCTCCTCGGTCATCCACGCGCGCATACCGGCGAGTTGCTGGTCACGACTGGTGTTGCGGCTGTCGTAGGACCACAGCATTTGGGCCGCGGCCTTGGCGTACTCGACGGGCTCGGCGATCTGCGGAGGCTTGAGCACTGACCCCGATCCGGCGGCGGGCTTCGGGGCGGCCTCGGAGGAGGAAGGGCTGCTCGCCGGGGACGGGGAAGCGTGTTCCTGGCCCTGCTCGTTGCTCCCGCTCAGCCAGGCGACGGTAGCGGCGATGGCGAGCAGGGCGGTGACCACGATCGCGACGATGGCGATGCGCTTGTTGGCCGACCAGCCGATGCGGTAGGAGGACAAGGAGACGGAGGGGAATCGTTTCTGCATTACTGGACCTGCGAGCCGAGGGCCGAGAAGAACGCGACGATGCCGTTCGCGGCGCCCAGGCCGAGGGCGGCGCCGGCGGCGACGACGGCGCCCTTCTTGCCGTTGGCTTCGGCCTGGTGGCCGCCGGTGTGGTGGCCCCAGGCCCACACGCCGAGGGAGACGGCGAGGGCACCGACAACGGCGATGATTCCGAACATGTTGATGCTGTTGACGACGTTCTTCAGGACGGCGAGGCCGGGCAGGCCGCCGCCCTGGGGCTTGATGCCTGGGTCGTAGGCGAGCTGGATGACGCGGTCTGCGAGGGGAAAGGGCATGGGCGTGGTGGGGCTCCTTGCGTACGCGGGCCAGGCGAGGGGCCGGCGGGGAAGGGGGGAGGTAGCGCTCGGGGTGCGGGAGACGGCCGCGGCACAGGCCCGCCCGGAGGTGCTGTCCGGGCGGGGCGGTGTCCGGGAGAGGCGGCGTCAGAGGACGCGGCGGGCGGCCAAAATGTCCCAGTCCTTGATCGGGGTGATCCGGACCGGCTTCGATGTGCGCGGCGCCTCGATGACGAGGCCCTCGCCCATGTACATGCCGACATGTTCGGGACGGCTCGCGGTGCCGCGGCTGAAGATCAGGTCACCGGGCTGGAGCTTGCTCGGTGAGACCGGCTTGCCCTCGTTGACCTGCGTGTACGTAGTACGGGTGAGGGTGACGCCGGTGTGGGCGTATGCCTGCTGCATCAGCGAGCTGCAGTCGCAGCGGCCCATCGGGTCGGGGCCGTGCGAGTCGGTGCAGTTGCCGCCCCACTGGTACTGGGTTCCGAGCTGGTGCATCGCCCAGTCCAGCGCCTTGCGGGCCTTCGGGTCGGCGTCCTTGGGGATCTTGTATCCCTTCGGGACGCTCCCCTCGGGTATGCGGCCGAAGCCGGAGCCGTCCTTGGACGGAGCGCAGCCGGTGGTGTCGGCCGTCGGCTCCTTGACCTTGTCCGGCGCCTTGTCGACCTTGTCCTTGCCGGCGCCTGGGAAGGTGGCGGCGATGGCCTTCTGCAGCGCGGTCGACAGGCCCTCCCACTGCGCGTACGCGTCGGGGAGGGCAGATTTCTGGACGGCCTGTGCCGCCTGGGTGACGGTCATCTGCTGCCAGCCGCTCACCTTGAGCAGGTGCTTGTAGAACTGCTCGGAGGCGTGGACCGGGTCGCGGATCTGCTGGGCCGTGCCCCAGCCCTGGGAGGGGCGCTGCTGGAACAGGCCCAGCGAGTCCCGGTCTCCGTAGTTGAGGTTGCGCAGGCGCGATTCCTGCATCGCGGTGGCGAGCGCGATGATCTGGCCCTTCTTGGGCACGTCAAGGCTGATGCCGCTGGCCACGATCGTCTGCGCGTTGGGGACTTGCTCGGCCGGCAGGTCCAGGCCCTTGATCTTGACGTTCTTGCCGGACGACCCGTCGAGGATCTTGGAAACCTGCTTGGCGACCTCGCCGGAGTCGATGTCGGTCAGGCAGTCGCTGGAGAACGCTGCGGTCTGGACGGCATCGGCGGAGGAGGCCACCATCATGGCCGTTCCGGCGAGCAGGAGTGGGGAGAGGAAGACGACGCCGATGCCGGCGGCGAGCGCTTTCAACCGGCGCGGACTGCTCGCGTGTCAGCGATTTCGGGCATGGGTGGGTAGCGAGACGTCATGGACGTGTCCTTCGGGGTGCGGTGTCCGGCGTGCCGCGTACGCAGGGTGTGGTGGAAGGGGCGCGGCAGCCGGTGGTGGGCGATCGAGGAGGCCGGTGCGGGTGAGTTGCCGCTCGCCGCGCATGGCCGGGCCGGGAGCTAGGTGTGCCGGGGCAGGGTGCAATGGTCCTGAGTTAGCTGCCCGGGGTGCGATGATCTTGGGGTGGAGCGGATTGAGGGTGTGGCCGCGGGGCGGCTGACGGATGACGTGTCGATCGGGTTGCTGGCGGCGGTGTTCCCGGAGGAGGCCGTGCGGGCGGCGATCGATGAGGCGGGGGCGCGTGAGGAGCGAACGCGGTCGTTGCCGGCGAAGTTGATGATGTATTTGTCGCTGGCGTTGTGGTTGGAGCCGGGCAAGGGGTACGTGCGCACCCTGCGGGGCCTGCTGGAGGGGCTGCGGTGGTCGCGGGGCGGCTGGGGCGAATACCGGGTGCCCAGTGACGGGGCGATCTCGCTGGCCCGTTACCGGTTGGGTGAGGCGCCGTTGCGGAACCTGTTCGACGAGGTCGCAGCCCCGGTGGCCGATGAGCGCACCCCGGAGGCGTTCTGGCGGGGGCTGCGGTTGATGGCGGTGGACGGCACGGTCTTCGATGTGCCCTCGGGGAAGCGGAACGAGGCGGCGTTCGCGGTTCCGGCCGGTGGAAGCCGGCCGCAGGTCCGCCTGGTGGCGCTGGCCGAGTGCGGCACGCTGGCCCTGACCGGGGCGGCCTTCGACTCCATCGCGGTCGGTGAACGCACCCTGTTCACCCGCCTGTTGGACCGGTTGGCGCCCGGCATGCTGCTGCTGGCCGACCGCGGCTTCCCCTCGTTCGGCCTGTACCGGGCTGCCGCCGCGACGGGCGCACAACTGCTGTGGCGCGTCTCGGCTTCCTTCACCCTGCCCGTCAAGAAACGGCTGGCCGACGGCACGTACCTGTCCGAACTGCGCGGCGAGCGGAAGTCGCAGCGGGTCACGGTACGAGTCATCGAGTACTCCGTCGCCGACGACGGCGGAATCAGCGAGGTCTTCTGCCTCATCACCACCCTGCTGGACCCTGAGCACGCGCCCGCTTTGGAGCTGGCCCGCAACTACGCCGAACGCTGGTCGGTGGAAGTGCTCTTCAAACTGCTCAAGGTCGACCTGCGGCAAAGTGGCGGCATCCTGCGCTCGGGCAAACCCGAGGGAGTACGACAAGAACTGTGGGCGCTACTCTGCGTCTACCAGGCCCTGCGCACCCTGATCGCCAGGGCCGCCGTGATCGCGGGCATCGACCCCGCCCGCATCAGCTTCCCGCCCGTCCTGGACGCCGTCAAAAGCTCCCTCAGGACGGCTTTTTCCCCCTGACCAGCTCGCGAAGGCCCTGCACTTCCTCATAGCCGACCTCCCCGGCATGCACATCCGAGACCGCCCCACCCGCACCACGCCCCGCACCACGAAACGCCCCCATCTCAGCTACCAAACCCGCAGCTCAACCGACCCCGGAACCCGGCGCGTCACCCGCACCATCGTGCTCCACACACTGACACCCGACCCGATCTAACTCATGGCCATTGGGGCAGGGTGAACCTCCGAGAGGCGTGGTGGGGGAGTAGCCAGCGGCGGTGTGCGCCGGGCGGTTCAAAAACAGTAGGCCCGAATTGGCGGTTGACCAAAAAGTAGGCGCGAGGGATCGGAAACCGCACCCTCCGCCCACACTTCTTGGTCGTCGGCGATTTCACCTCTACAGTTTTTGGACTCCCCCTCGCTCTCCCCGATCTGTGGCCCGGGCATCTCTATGCCCCATTCCGGCCTGCGGGGACTCGCCTGCGAGACGGGCTTTCCCTTCCGTGTTTCCACACCTGAACTGGGGTTCCTCTTTGCCTTTTTCCCTGCACCAGGGCGACGCTCTCAGCGTCCTTGCCGGCCTGCCGGACAACTGCGTCGACTCCGTCATCACCGACCCGCCGTACAACTCCGGCGGTCGGACTGCGAAGGAGCGCACGAGCCGCTCCGCGAAGCAGAAGTACACCTCCGCCGATGCACAGCACTCCCTGCCCGACTTCACCGGCGAGAACATGGACCAGCGCTCGTACACGCTCTGGCTGACCCAGATCATGACCGAAGCGCACCGCATGACGAAGACCGGCGGCACAGCGCTGCTGTTCACCGACTGGCGCCAACTCCCCGCTACGACAGATGCCTTCCAGGCTGCCGGGTGGCTGTGGCTGGGCGTCCTGACCTGGCACAAGCCGCAGGCCAGGCCGCAGAAGGGCAAGTTCCGCCAGGACTGCGAGTACATCGTCTGGGGTGCCAAGGGCAAGATCGACGCCGCTAAGAATCCGGTCTATCTGCCCGGTCTCTACAGCGCCTCGCAGCCGTCGGGGTCCAAGCGCCAGCACATCACCCAGAAGCCTGTCTCCGTGATGCAGCAGCTGGTGCAGATCGCCCCGCCGGGTGGCACGGTGCTGGACTTCTGCGCCGGCTCCGGATCCACAGGCGTCGCCGCCCTGCTGGAAGGCCGCGACTTTATCGGGGTGGAGAAGACCGAGCACTACGCGTCGATCGCGGCCGACCGGCTCACCGAGACGATCCGCGAAACCCTCACCCGGGACGACATGGTGCTCACCACCTGACGCTACAACCGCACCTCTCGACTGCGGATTTGGTCATCGCTCTCTGGCTCAGAGCGACGGCCCGCCACTCATTTATTGCGGCTCGACGAGCGATCCACTCGTCGTGACTTCTGCATCCCCATTTCCATGCCTTCTAGGAGGCCATTCTCCTCATGCCTGAACCCGTAGAGCCCTCGCCCGAGGGGGAGCTGGAGCCAGTCCGAGTTCTGGATCCCGACTCGGAAGGGGTAGAGGCCACGGTCCGGCGGCTGATGGACCGGCAGGCCCAGCACGAGCAGCAGCTCGACCGTCTGGCGTCGGCGCCGGACCCCGGCAGCCCGTCGCCGTTCGCGGCGTTCGGGATGCCGGGCTTCGGCGGACCGCCCTCGGCCGCGCCACCGGAGCCCCGCCCGATCATGGAGCTGGACGGCGAGGAACGCGAGGACGAGCTTGACGCTTTGTCCGACTGGGTCGACGACTTCCTCCTGCCGGTCTACGGGGCGGAGGTCACCACCGCGGCACCCTGGTGCCTGCAGTGGCAGGAGCACGACGACGTCGTGGCCTGGCTGCATGCCCTGTGGCTGGCTTACCAGCAGCACAAAGACCCGGAGGCCGGCCTGTCAGGGCTGTTCGTGTGGCACCGCGACTTCCTCACCCACGCCGTCGCCGCGATCCGTTCACCGGGCGGGCCGCTGTCGGCCTGCATGACCTCCCCGGACCGTGCCGCCCACCGGCTCCTTCCCGGCCCGCCGCCGTCGGCGCGCACCGAGAAGGCGACAGCCGACGCGTCGGCGCCTGCCGAGCCCGCGGAGCCGGACGAGCCGACGTCATGACCGGCGGGCATCAGCAGCCGGCCTTCGGCCTGAGCTTCGACCCCCGAGCCCTGACCGACCTCCTCCAGGCACCCGGCGACATCCGCGATCTCACACTCTCCTATCTGCAGGAAGTCGTGAACGCGGAGCGCTTCGGGCCTCGGCTCACGGGCGACCTGGAGGGCTACCGCAAGATCGTCGTGGACTCCCGGAAGGACTGGCGCGTTGTCTACGGACTCCGCTCGGCCCCCGAGGGCTCCCCGCAACGGCGAGAGATCCACGTCGTCGCGGTCCGGCCCCGTGCCGGCAACGACATCTACGACGAGGTCGGCCGCCGCCTGGGCATGGCCCGCCGGCCGCTGAGCGCCCGCACCCACGCGGCACGCTCCCGCCCCCCGCAGCTCACCCCCCGCAGCGCCGCGCCGAGGCCCAGCCCGCCGCCCTCCGCGATGCCGGGCCTTCCCCGCCCCGCGCACCACCCCTCGCCCGGTCACACCCGCTGATCGTACGGAGCCCCCGCCTATGCCCCCAGACCCCCTGCCGGCAGCAGCCCGGCGCTCCGTAACGCAACTCGACCACCGCATCGAAGTCGTCACCGGCCAGGACGTCGACACCCTCTGGGCCTACCGCGACCGCGGCATCCTCGACGAGCCGCACGCCGACCTGGTCGACCGGCACCGGGAGCTGGCCAAGGCCGAGACAGGGGTGATCTTCCACCGCACCCTCCTTCACCGCCTGGCCAGCGGCGACTTTCCCGTCGACGGCGCACTGTTCGAGCGCATCGACCGCACCGTGGACCAGCTGGAGGAGGCTGCCGACGTGCGCGACTTGGCCGCACGGCAGGTGCTGGCCGCGTTGGAGCCGATCCAGGTCACGGCCCAGCAATCGCAGCCGAAGGGCCCGGAGCGACTGTCGGCCGCCGACCAGGCGGCGCTGCTGTCGATCGCGGGCGGCGCCAAGGTGCACACGCACCTGATCACTGGGCGCATGTCCGTCCCCACCGCCTCCGGCACCAGGGTCGCGTACACCCACCTGGAGCGGCTCGAAGCCGCCGGCCTGGTCTCCCGGGATCCCGACCACTCCGTGACAGCCGGGCAGCCCGTCGCCTTGACCGACGCGGGCCGCACCGCCCTGGCCGGCAGCCGCAGGCGCCAGCCCTTCGCGGCACCGGCACCGCCAAGGCCCCGCACCTGGCCCGCTGCCCCCACTCGACCCCACCGCTGAACCCGGGTGACCACGAGGAGATCTATGCCCCTACCCGAACTCGACCTCCGACTCGATGACTTCGAGCCCACAGACCCACAGGTGGAGGAAGCATTCCTGCACGCGGTCTCCCTCAACCAGGACATGCTCCTCCCGCTGGCTGAGCACCACAGTCCTTCCGGGGGGAACAGCTTCTACGTCCTGCACGACAGCTCGGTCACCTGGGGGATTCCCGGAGAGCCACAGATCGCCGCCCTCCACCTCCAACGAGACTTGGTTGCCCGGACTTTCCACTTCGAATACGTTCCGCTGCCCCTGCCGTCGATGGCGCAGTCCCTGCTCATCAACCGCGGCTGCCCGCCCGACGCCATCGACCTCAACCCCGACCTGGGCCCCCCGCCAGCCGACGAGGCCACACGGGCCCTGGAGCGCCGGCTCATGGGGGACGGAGACCACTTCGCGTGCGGGTACTCCTACACCAACGACAGCCCGGACGACATGGTCACCGTCGCGGCCCTGCGCGCCCTGGATGGGCGGGCTTCTTCCCCGTTCCGCGTCGTGATCGAAGAAGTCGACTCCGAGGCGTGGACGCACACCCTGCGCGAGGGCGGTTTCGCCTCCGCCGAAGAGGCCGTCCAGTGGTGTCAGGAGCGGATCAGCGGCACGGCCGGGCCCCTGCCACCGGTCCGCCCAGGAGTGTCATCCACCCGTCCCGCTGCCCTGCCGAAGTCTCCCGCTCCGCGCCCTCCCGGCCGCTCGCACTGAGCCGCAAAGCCGACAGGCGCGCCGCAACATAGCCGACGATCGCCGGTTAGCCAAACCGGCGAATCTCCGGACTCTTAATCCAGCCGCCGGAACAACACGCGGCGCCTTTCCACACCATCCCTATGCCTGCACGGAGGTTCCTTCCGCATGCGCTCAACCCGAATTGCCATATCCGCCGCGATACTCGGAGCACTCGCTCTGCCGATGCTCTCCGCCACCACCGCCAGCGCGGCCCCCGTCGCCTCCGCCGTCCGTGCGAGCAGCTGTTCGTCCCTCCCGCCGCTCCCGTACGAGGTCCACGCCAAGGCCGTGACCATCCGGTCCAAGGCCACCACGAAGTCCACGGCGGTCGGGGTGCTCTACAAGAGCCACCGTTTCAGCGTCGCCAAGAAGAGCGGGAACTGGCTCTACATCACGGACAAGACCACCGGCGTAAAGGGCTGGGTCTCCGGCACTTACGTCTTCCGCGACGTCCGAATGTGCCTCGACTGACAGCTGGAGCAACGCAACCCGCTGATTGCCCAGCTGAGTTGACTGATCGCCCGGCGATTCCCCTGAACTCTCAGGTGTCTGCGCCACCCGGAAAGGAGTTCCCCCTTGCCCGATGACATATACGACGGCTTTGAGGATGTCGTGGGCGTGCTCACCGAGCAGATCGAAGCGCACTTCGAGATGGGCATGGATCAGCTGAAGGCCGCCGTCGCCGTCGCGCCGACCGCTCATCCCGACGCCACCGATGTCGTCAAATGGCACGGGCTTCTCGTCGGTTCGCAGACCGCTCTCGACCGCGCGGAGAACGACCTGCTCGGGGCGCTGCAGTCGCAGCCCAGCGAGGTCGACGACCCCACGATGGGCCTCGCCCACCGCGTCAACGCAGCCGTCACCGCGCGCGACGGCCGGGCCATGGTCGTGCGGTGGCTTCTCGACCCGGCCGCTCCGGGGAAGCAGGGCCTCGCCGCTGAACGCCTCGCCCGTCTCAGCCGCGGGACTCGCAAGGGCCCGGCGGTGCAGACCAGCCCTCCGCAGCGTCCGGCGGTCGCACCTGCACCCGCGCCCGTCCTGCGGGCGGGGAGGGGCGCGCTGTGAGCGTCCGCTTCAAATCCAGCACCCTTGACGACCAGATCGAAGGGTCCTTCGCAGCCCCGGTCGCCGAGCTGTACGCGACGGCGGTCGGCCCCAGTGCGACGCCCGCGCTGACCCGTGTGCTGGAGCTGCGGTCGTTCCTCGTCCTGGCCGAGGAACAGGTCGCCCGTGTCCGTGACCGCGTGCACGAAGCCATGGCGCCAGGGCGCGACATGAACGAGCTGTCAGCGGACGACCTGCGGATGGACTCGCAGTGGCTGGAGGCTTCGCTCGATGCCCGCGACGGCTACCGCGCCGCGCTCGGCGAGCTGTTGCGGACGATGCCACCGCCCGACCAGCAGCCCCGCCCCGTCCGCCTGACGCAGGCGACGGTCGCCACCACCCCGCCGCCGTCCGTCGCCGCCCCGGCACCGCAGCGTGCCGGGGCGGCCCGGTCCCGCCGACCGTGAAAGCCCCCGCTTGCCCCACCTCACGTCCACAGAGATAGCCGGACGGATCGCGGACCTGTACGGCTCACCGCTCGACGACCTCGCAGCCCACGCCCAGGACCAGCCGCCCGGCATGCTCTCCGCCCTGCTCGGCATGCACGACGGCCTCGCCCTCGCCGAGCGCAGCATCGACTTCCACCGCGACCGCCTCGCCCAACTCGTCCACCCCGAGCGGCAGATCGGACGCCACGAGGTCTCCCACCTTCTCGACGGCACCCGCCGGATCGCCGAAGCCGTCGCTGTCCGGGACATCCAGGCCCAATCGGCCTCCGCCGTTCTCCAGAGCCTGGCCCGCGTCACCGCGCCAGCTCCGCCCCCGGTACCCGCGCCAGCCGTTCCCGCCCCACCCGCTCCGGCCGTGAGCACTGCACGGAGCCGCTGAGCCCCGCGGGTAACCCCCTTACACGCATCCAGGAGTTCCTCCCTTGGCCATCACCGGTCTGCCCCCCGACACCGACGCTGACATCGCCCGGGTCACCGAGGCACTCGCCATGATCACCCCGCGCTGGAACGTGCGGATCCTGCTGGCCCTCTCCGGCCCCCCACAGCGCTACAGCGAGATCGCGGTCAAAGTCTCCTGGCTGCAGAGCGGCCAGCTCCACCCCAAGATCAAGTCGCTCTGCGACGCCGGCCTCGTGCAGCGCACCGAACACAGCTCTCGGCACGTCACCTACGGCCACACAGAGCGCGGCGCAGCCCTCCTGCCGGTACTGCCGATGATCGTCACCTGGGCCGAGGCGCACCTGGAGAAGGCGGATCACCCGCTGCCCGCGATCGAGCAGATCGAGGACAGCCTCACCCTGCTCACCCGGCGGCACGCCGCCGCCCTCCTGTGGGTGCTGAAATCCCGCGAGCAGGTCAGCGGCCGGGCACTGGCCAACATCGTCATGCCCAGCAGCGACTGGACCAACGTGTACCCGCCGCTGCGCCAGCTCGTCGCTGACGGCCTGGTCGACACCGACGGCATGGGGCAGCCCTACCGCCTGTCGGTCGCAGGCCACGGTCTGGGTCCCCTCTTCGGGGCTCTGTCCGCGTGGTCGGCCGGGCGACCCCTGGCAGGGGCCGCCCAACACCCCGTCTGGGGAAGCCCGAAGGCAACGGCCGGTCCGCGGACGTGGGTCAGCAACCAATCGAGGCTCCCGGCTCCCGCCCCGTCGCCGCCGCCTGTCCGGACTGGGCAGAACCCCCGCCTGACATGGCAGAACCCGGATCTGTTCTCGCACACCGCGGCGGCCCGCCCGAAGGCAGCACTCCCGGCGGGAGGCCCGCGCCGATGAACGCCTCCTTCACCCCCGCCGAACTCCGCAACGCCTTCACGCTGTTGTCCTCGACGGCCCTGATCCGTCTGATCAGCGAAATCGACGACAACGGGCCGATACCGCCGCGCAGGCTGGCCGGCACACTCCATGACCTCTCCGCGCACCGCCTCCGCCGGGCCACCGACGCGGCCCGCGCCCACGCTCTCGTCCGGGTCGGACCCGGGGTCGGCCTGGAACTCACCACGTCCGGCGCGGAACTGGCCGACATCTACGACGCCATGGCCCGGTGGGCACGGCGCCACGCCTACCCGACCCCTATCTGCGACTTCACCACCCGCCTCCAGCACACCCTCGCTCTCCTGGCGCCCATGCTCGGGGCCGACCCGGCCGAAGGCTCCCAGCGCCGGGCGGGCGAGAGCCCGCCCGAGCCCGACGCGGACCTTGGCCTCGCGCGCGCTCTGCTCGCCCAGTGGCTGAACGCCAACCCGCAGGTCCCCCTGCTCCCTGAGCCCGAGCACGTCGCGTGAGCGGTGGCACCACCCCCCGGCACGCCCTTCACACCGCAGGACTGCTGCGCGGGATCTATCTGCCCCGCACGGTCGATGCCCTCGCGTTCGCCATGTCCACCTACGGCATCCCGCTCCTGGTCCTGGCCACGACGGGCTCCGCCGCGCTGACGGGCCTGGCGTTCGCCCTGGAGTGGATACCCAGACTGGCCGCTTTCGGCTGGGCCGGAGCCATCGTTGACCGGCGAGGCGCGTCGGTCGTCTTCTTCCTCGCGTCCCTCGGCCGCGCAGTGGTCCTCGCCGCCGGTGCGGTCACCCTCTATCTCCACCCGTCCGGCACGGTGGCCAGTGCGACGGTGATGGTGCTCGCCGCCAGCACCGGCGTTCTCACCGAGTTCTCGTACATCGCGGCCGAGACGGCAGGCGCCGCCGCCGGCCGCCGAGCCGGGGGGCGAGCCCACCGTGTCCAGGCCGTCCTGCTCGGCATCGATCAGACCGCCACCCTGACGGGCCCGGCGGTAGCGGGCTTCCTGCTGCTCGCCGGGCCTCCCCAGATGCTCGCCGTGATCACCGTGTTCTCCCTGCTCGCCGCGCTGCTCGCGCTGCGCACACCACCCTCACCGGTCGCCCCGGCCCGCGCCCCGAAGGATCACACGAGCGCGGGGCTGCTTACCGGTTGGCGCACCATCCGCTCCCTGCCGGCCCTCGGCTGGCTGGTAACCGGCCTGACTCTCTCCAACTTGGCCACCGGCTTCCTCCAGGCCGCCGGCCCCGTGATCGTCGTCAACCACTACGGGCAGTCCACCACCGCCGTCGGCCTCATCTGGTCCGCCGCCGCAGCAGCCACGCTCCTGAGCGTCACCATCTGCCGGTTCGCGATCGACCGCCTGGGCCTGTGGCCGGTCGGCGCCACCTGCGCCGCCGTCGCCTCACTCGCCTGCCTCGCCGCAGCCCAGGCGCCCGACTACCTCTCCTACCTGATCCTGGTCGCGATCCTGATGGCCGCAGAGGGCGGCATGACAGTGGTCCTGCGCACGCTGCGCTCCCGCCTGATTCCCCCGGACCGGTTCGGTAGCACCCTCTCCGCCACCATCCTCATCCTCCTGCTGCCCTTCCCCGTCGCCGGCGTACTCACAGCGCTCACCCCGCCCGACGCGCTGGGCCACGTCATCACCGCTTGCGCCGCCCTGCAGGCCCTCGGCCTGTTCCTCGCCTTCGCCCGCCTGCGCACCGATCCCGCCCTGCGCTCCTGACCCGCTGCTCTTCCCCAGCTTGTGGAGAACTTCCCCATGTCCTTTGCCTGTTCCGGAGCGACCCGTGCGCGCAGCCGCACCATCACCGATCAGTTCCACGCCTTCCACGCCCAACACCCGCACGTATACCGCGCGCTGGAGCGTATGACCGCCCGCCAGCTCGCCACCGGCGCCACCCGCGTCGGCCTCAAGAACCTCTTCGAGGACCTGCGCCGAGAGCTCCCGTACGGCGTGGCCGGGCTGAACAACAACTTCACCGCCCTCTACGCCCGGCAGCTGGTCGCCGCACACCCCAAGTGGGCCAGCGCGTTCGAGCTACGGCGCCGCCGCGCCGACTGACAGCTCTTCCCCCCGTCCTGCTGTCCACCGATTCGGAGAACCTCTTCTTGTCCGCACGCCCCCTCGTCCTCGTCGTTTCTCCTGGCGATGAGACGTATCGCTCGTACTGTCTTGAGCAGGTCGCCGCCGCCTACGACGTCGTCCTGCTCACCGGCACCGAGCCCTCGTGGGAAAGGCCGTACATCGTCGACCATGCCGTCGTCGATCTCTATGACGACACCGCCCTGCTGGCGGCCGGCCGGGCCTTGGCGGCACGTCACGAACTCGCCGGTGCCGTCACTTGGGACGAGTGGCACCTCGTCCCCGCCGCCCGCCTTGCCCGCGGACTCGGCCTGCCGGCGAACCCTGTGGAGGTGATGCGGGCCTGCCGCAACAAGGCCACCGCCCGCAGCCTGTTCGCCCGCCACGGGGTGCCGTCGGCCGCGTCAATGAAGGCCCAGACGCTGTTGGAGGCCGGACTGGCGACGATGACCATCGGCTATCCGGCCGTCATCAAGCCCACCGCGTTCGCTGGAAGCATCGGCGTGATCCGCATCGACCAGCCTGAGGAACTGCCCGCCGCCTTCGCGTTCGCCTCAGGGGCGAGCCAGAGCCGCGAGGACACCGCCGTCCTGGTCGAGGAGTACCTCGACGGGCCGGAGGTCTCCGTCGAATGCGTTACCCACCGTGGCGTAACCACTGCCGTCGCGGTGACCCGTAAAAGTCTCGGGCCCGCACCGTACTTCGACGAGACCGGGCACACCGTCGATGCTCGCGATCCGCTCCTCGCCCAGGTCGCTCCGGTCGCCGCTGCCGCGGTCAAGGCCCTGGGAATCACCGACGGCGTGCAGCACGTCGAGGTGCGCATGGTCGACGGCCAGCCCCGGCTGATCGAGGTGAACGCACGTCTGGGCGGCGACATGATCGGCCACCTCGTCCGCCTTGCCACCGGCATCGACCTTCCCCGGGCCGCCGCCGCCCTCGCCTGCGGGCACAACCCGGACATCACCCCCAGCCGTCAGCAGGCTGCGGGAATCCGCATGCTCTACCCGGCGGCCTCCGGCACCCTCACGGAACGGCAGATCAACCAGCCGTTCGCCGCCCACACCCCTTGGCTGCGGCAGGTCCAGTGGATCCGCAAGGTCGGCGACCCGCTCCTACTGCCGCCCGAGGGCGACCTGTTCACTGCCAGGGCCGGGTTCTACATCGTCACCGGCCGCGACACTACCGAGGTCAACGACCGGCTCGACACGGCCGCCGACGAGATCACCGTCACCACGCAGGTCGACCGATGACCCCGGAGAGCGATCCGCGCTTCGCCATCGACGGGGATGTCTTCGTCTCCCCGCGCTATCTCGCCTCTACGACCGGGATTGGCGACCCCGCCCTCGCTCCGCTCCTGGGCCTCGGCTGGGACCTCCAGCACGACGACCTCGGCAACGCCTACGTGACCGCCCCCGACCGGCGCGTGCGCCTGGGTTACCTCCCCGAAGGTGAGGACGACGGGCTATGGCGCATCAACGCCTACAAGGACGCGTTCGGCCCGCCGGCCTGGGGCGTCTGCTTCAACGACCGAACCCCCACCGAATTCGTGCAAGCCTTCACCACCGCACTCGCGGGAGCCTATGAACAGGGGCCGGACGCCTACCTCGCCCGGCCGGACGCCCGGACCGACGAGCACGACCCCGCCCGAGCCGTGGGCCCACTCTTCCAGCAGGGCTGGGAGATAGAGCGTCGCCGTCAGGGCATCTTCGCGGTTCAGTCGCCGGACCGGTTGGCCGGAATGGAGGTCACCACCGGCGACCTCGATCCAGAAGCCGAGCTGACCACACGCGACGCCCGCTGGCACCTGTGGGTCGGCAAGTCCATCGACCGGCCCGCCTGGTACGCCACCGCCAGTACCGATACCCCAGTCGCCCTGCTGGCCGCCGTCACCCAGTGCGTATCCGACCCGGCACCGTTTCCCCGGTGGCGACAGGACACCTACAGCTACATCAAGGGCATGGCCCACCTCACTCCCATCCTGCCTTCAGAGCCGTCGGCCCCCACCCCACTCGACCTCCAACGGGCCGCCTCATCACGCCGTCCGGCCGCCCTCCCGCCTCCCAGCGTCCCGCGCTGGAGCACCACCAGCCGCCCGGCCCTGCCCGGCCCGCGCCGATAACCCCAGCACGACCCCGACCGGAGAGACCTCTTGTCCCTGCAGGCCCCCGAGTTCTTCGCCGAACTGTGCCTCCCCTTCACCGACCACGCCGTCGTGGGCAACACCTACTACGCCACCCCAGCCCCGGGCGCACCCCTGCGTCTGCGGATCGGCTTTACCGGAACGATCCACGCGGACACCTACGGCGGCCTGCGCCTGGCGATCATCCACGCGGACCGCGGAGAGATCGACGCCGTGGCCCTCAGCTTCGTGGACCACGGAACCTTCCACCGCCGAGACGAAGCCCAGCGCACCATGGTGCGCACCAAGCAGTACGGCACGTTCGACACGTACCACCGCCCCGGCCAGCCACCGTGGGAGGGCGCCGTCACCACCGGGCTGCGCGACGCCATCGAGCAGTACAGCGCAGTCTGGTTCCCCGGTGCCTGGCCCGCGTCAGCGTCGGGCCGATCTGCGGGCCGCGCAGCCCGTACGGTTCCCTCCCCGCCCGCCACTCTCAGTGGTGGCCGCGCGCGCTGATCCTCAGCCCGAACCCACCGCCCAGCGTTCCGCGCAGGCTTCCCGGCAGGAGCCCCTGCATGTCTCCCGATCCCCTCGGCGGCCTCGACTCAGCCGAGGCCGTGAAGATCCTCCCGCGCCATCTCGCCGGCCCCGGTCCTATGGACCTCAAGACGGCCTGGCCCTTCCCCTTCGACGAGAACTGGGCACTGCACCAGCTCGATGAGGACACGGCCTATACCCACAGCCCGTGTCTGCGCCTGTGGACCCGCTTCGCCGCGCACCCCACAAGTCTGGACAAGGGGACGTGGACCATCGCTGCAAACCATCGCCCATTCGAATCGGCGGTCTGGCGGATCTCGCTCGACGCCACCACCCCCATCGAGCTGCTGCACGACCTCCACGCCCGCCTTCTCGACCTCTACCTGGAAGACCGCGACAGCGACCACGACCGGCTGTTCGCGGACACAACGGCACCGCATGAGGCGTACACACCGTTGCTCGCCCGCGGCTGGAGCCACGACATCAAGACCGACGGCACCCAGACCTTCCGCTCCCCGGATGGGCACGGCACCGTGCGGCACTGGTATGCGGCCGACGGAATCCTCGGCTCCGCCGGACCTCAATGGCTGGCCTGGAGCGGACCCAAGCCAAGACCGCACTGGCAAGCGCGCTTCTCGTTCAGCACGCCCCCGACACTCGTCGCGGCCTTCACCGCCTCGCTGATCTCCACCGAACCGTTGCAGCGCACCGTCCAGGACATCGCCTTCCCCACACGCCAGCACCTCCGCGTCGCCAACCCGACAACCAAGCAACCGCCCAGCTACTCACCCGTCGCCCCGCCGCCAGCAGCCTCGGCTGCCGGCCGTCCTCGATGACTTCTCCACCCCACCTGATCAAGGAGCCCCTTCCCTGTGCATGCTCGTATCGTCCGCGGCGCCGTCCGATCGGCTGCCCTCGCCGCCGCGGTGACCGGCACCCTCACCTGGGCGCCAACCGCATCCGCCCAGCCGTCCGAGCCGACACCCTCCGCCTCCACCTCTCCCATCGAGACCCCCGCTCCGGACGCAGGCAGCATCGCGATCACCAAGAAGGACACCGCCGGGGACGTTCTGTCGGGCGCGGCGTTCCTCCTCCTCGATGCCACCGGTCAAGAGACCGGGCGCGGGAAGACCGACGCACAGGGGAAGCTGACCTTCCCCGACCTCCCTCCCGGCATCTATCGGCTGAAGGAAACGTTTTCCGGAAGCCCGCTCCACGAGGTCGTTGCCGACCAAGACGTCATCGTCACCCCAGGCGCGACCGCGCGGCTGACGATCACCGACCCGTTCAAAGCCGCCAAGGTCCTCCTCCAGGCCAAGGACGACAAGACGGGAAAGCTCTTGCCCGGCTCCACCGTGAACATCGGAACGGGCAGCGACACGCTGCTCACCCTCACTACCGGGTCGCAGGGGACGGCCACGGGTGAGCTGCCCATGACCAGCCGAAAGACTGAGTTCTGGGTCAAGCAGGTCAAGGCTCCCCAGGGCTACGACCTCTACAAGCCCGCGAAGACCTTCGCCGCAGGCCCCGGTGCCCCGGTCACCGTGACCGTCACCAACGCCAAGACCTCAACCACACCGAAGCCCGACCCGTCCGAGAAGCCGACGGACAAGCCCACGCCGAAGCCCGACGACCCCTCCGAGAAGCCGACGGACAAGACGACCGACATCCCCTCAGACGGGGCGCAGCCCACCCCCGCCGACTCCGCCACACCGGACGCCGAATCCTCACTTCTCCCGGAGGCAACCGCGACCGAGGAAACGACGCCGAAGACCCCGACCGGCTCCCTCGCCCATACCGGAGCCGACGCGACCCCGTGGATCCTCGGCAGTGGCGGACTCTTCGTCGTCGCGGGCAGCGCCGCCCTCATCGCGGCTCGCCGCCGACGCACGGACAGTTCCACCGACGACGGACCTAGCGAGAGCTGACCTTACTCACGGTATGACGCAGAGCCCCCGGAATCATTCGATCCCGGGGGTTCTGTCGTGGATGCGTATCCGATGCGAGCGGAGGCGGTGTGCAATGCGGCCGATTCACCCGCCCGCCCATGCATGGCCCTTGGGTATCGCCGAACCGTGAAGACTCGTACGCGCGTTCACCGTCAGGGGTGGACTTGCCGCCTCTTTGGTGTCGGGCAATACCGAACGCCAGCGCGAGCGTGCAGAGGTGCGGCAAGCTGCCGCAGGAAATCAGAGTTCTCGCACCAGAGGAGCCACCCATGGCCGAGTCGATCGTCGTCCCCGACCTATGGACCGGGCACTGTCAGTGTGGCGACCACGCGTACCAGGCGACCGGTATTCCGAACGACCCCCACCTCTGCTCCTGCGAGCACTGCACGCGCCTGTCCGGAGCGCCGGCGATGGCGTGGGTCGGATTCCACAGGGACGCTCTGAAGTGGACGGGCCCGGTAGGTGCGCCGACGTACTTCTCCACTTGGCTTCTCCGAACTACCGAGGCGTCCCGTGGTCAGTGACAGGACGATCAGTCCTGCGGGGAAGGGGGCCGGTATGGGGCCGGAGAACTGCTGTGAACGGCGCGGGTGTTAGCTTCCTCCCCGTGTGGAAATACCAGGACGAGACCAGGACGGCCTACGACGGGGTCGTCGAACTGTATGCATCGCTGTTCGCTAATCGGTTGGAGACGCAGCCGTTCGCGCGGAACATGATCGGCACCTTCGCCGAGCTCGTGCGTGGCACGGGGAACCTACGGGCAGCCGACGTCGGGTGCGGACCCGGCCACTTGACGGCCATGCTGCACGACTTGGGGTTGGACTCCTTCGGGCTTGACCTCTCCCCGGCTATGGTCGCCCACGCCCGGCGGGCCCATCCGGGGCTGCGGTTCGACGAAGCACGAATGGAGGCCCTGCCGGTCGAGGACGGCGCGCTTGGTGGAGTGTTGGCCCACTACGCGATGATCCATACCCCGCCTGAAGAATTGCCCGCGCTACTCGATGAGCTGGTGCGTGTCCTGGCACCAGGGGGCCTGCTCCTGGCGTCCTTCTTCGGAACCGAGGGGCCGGAGCCTGTCCGCTTCGACCACAAGGTGGCGCCTGCCTATAGCTGGCCGGCGGACCAGTTTGCCGAGTTGCTGACCGGGGCCGGACTCGTCATGGTGGCTCGGTTGCTCCACGACCCGGCGTCAGAGCGGGGCTTCCTCGACACCCACCTACTGGCCCGCAGCCCGTAGAACTGGCCCGTGGTGGGGCCGAGGAGGCGTAGATTATCCGTGGCTGAAGCCGTCCAAGCGCCGCGCTCTGCGGCGGTGTCCGCTGAGCACGCCGGAGTAATGCCATTCAGTCACGCAGGCCCCGGCGGGGTTGCCACCCCACTGGTACGAGCAGCGATCTCCCGGAAGGTAGGAATCCCCAGGTCGACAGACTCCTGCTTCTGGGAGATCTGGGCGTCGAGTTGGGCAAGCTTCTCCTCGGCGTGGGTCAGGCTGCTCTGCAGCCCCTCGATCTCGCCGAACCAGCCTTCCCTTTCGGCTTCCAAGATGCGCGCGAGGAGGTTGTCGCGGATTTCGACAAGCCGGGGACGCTCTGTCGCGTGGACGATCAGGACGGGGCATCGGACACAAGCGTGTTCGTGAGCACAGTCAGTTCCGTATGCACGGCCGCAGTCGCCCAGGGCGAGCTTGCGGCGCTCAAAGTGTCCGAGAAACTCTCCCCATTCCTCAGGTGTGACGGTGCGGTATTCATCGGCAGGCCGCAGAGCCCGGCGCCGGGCGATGAACGCTCGATGTGCCTCGATGGCATCAGTGGGGTAGATCGCGGCGTATCCCATCGTCGTTCCGATGTGGTCGTGACCAGCGATGACCTGGGCGATGTGAGGTGGCAGGCCGTTGAGGATGGAGTCCGTGATGAAGATCCGGCGGAAGTCGTGGGGCTGGAAGATGAGGGGGTCACCCGCGCTGTCCGTCAGACCTGAGGCCAACAAGGTGACGTCGAGTCCCCGACGGATCGTCGCTCGTGACAGCGGACGCAGGTAGCCACCAGAGCGATCCTGGAACAGGAGAGGCATCGGCGGGTTCCAGACCCGTTCATAGTGGTCATAGCTACGAAGAACAGGGACTCTTCCGTCCGAGCCTCGGACTCGAGAGACGACCGTGCTTAACACGTCCGCCAGCTCCGGCGTGACCAAGACAAGTCGCTCTTGATCCGTCTTCGACGGGGCGATCTGCAAGAGTGGAACGGTCTGTCCGGTGGTAGGGAGCTTGTAGGTGACGATGCTGTGATGCCCCAGCTCGAGGAGTTCCTCGATGCGGATGCCGGTCTGCCGCAAGATCTCGATGGCAGCCCACCCCCAGAATGCGCTGCGCTCCTCACCCGCGAACGAGCGCCGGGTGCCCTTCGCATCCCAGGCATGGATCGGACGCCCGTCAGCGCATTTACTGAAGCGCGGAACCCTGAACGTCTCACCAAGCACGCTGAAATCCGAACCGAGCGGGGCAGCGTTGAGTGCATCGAGACGCATCGTGGCCTCTTTCAGCAGGCGGTGAGCCGTCTTCACCAGCGTGGGCAGCGCCGGCAGGCGCTCGCGAGTACGTTGGTCCATGCGGGCCTTGAGCTGCTTCTCAGCCTTTCTTCCCGAGCACTCGGCTTCGCTGATCGGGCAGGGCGCCACCCAGGCAGCCCACTGGCCGGGGTCTTCCACTGCCCACTCCGCCAGGTCCAGGTAGAAGGCTCTGACCTGGGTTTTGATCCCGATTGCACCTCGGCGTGGCTCTGTGAACTCACGAAATGATCCGTCGGGCAGACGCTTGCGGACGGTCTTCGTGGCGAGGCGGACCTTCCAGGCAGTGATCACCTCGGCAGGAAGCCGAAGAGAGTCGATGCCCGGATGATGCCGCTCCAGGTCGCCCCAGAACCGAAGCGCCAGCGAGATCGTGAGCGCCTGCAGTGTCGTGAAGTCGAGCCCTACGGACCGATGGGAGAGGTAGGCGACCAAGAGGTCGCGGATCGGACGGCACTGCAGTTCGTAGCGGTCGACAAGGTCCGCTGGGGTGAGTTGCCCGGTGCGGTTCGAGATCCGGAACAGTGTGTGCGGTGCGTCTGCTGGAAAGAGACCCAAGTCGCGTAGCCAGGTGTAGGCGAGCTGGATTCGTCCATTGCTGTTGCTCGGATTCTTGCTCTGCCAGAGCAGCAGATCGCCGACGACGATGTCCTCGATGGCACCGCCTCGGCAGGCCAAGATCTCCGCGATGGTCTTCAGTCCGGACGAGATATTCGCAGCCGAGATGTTCGTCGGCAGTGAAGCCCTCAAGCGGGCGAACCCCTCGGGGTCGCGTGTGGTCTCCAGAGCCGGCCGAAGATGCCGCGATCTTGACCCGATGAGGAATTCCGGGTCGGGTCTGACGGCATCCGCGCAGAGCAGCGCCAGCAGCCCGACGAGGAGCGTTTCACGGCGAGATACTCGCCCTTCCGGGCGGGCCCAGGCTGCGAAGGCATCCCGCCACCCCTGCGACGCAATGTGCTGGCCGTGGGCAGGGCTCTTCTGCCAGCGCTGTTGCCAGGTTTCTCCCGGAAAAGTCATTAGCCAGTCGAGGAGGAGACGGGCCCCGAACATCCGATTCGCCTGGGCGCTGGGTTCCACAGCTCGTAGCGGTGGGCGAATCAGCCGCTTAAGGACCTCTTCACGCGTGACCGAGGTCGCTTCCCACGTGCTTGGTCGTTCCCGATACGGGAATCGGTTCATCAGCGTGAGCGCTTCGGCGCCCACCATGCTTGTGACCCGCGGAACGAAGCTCGAGCCGACGTGGGTCGCAGTGCTCGTCATGACGCGTCCCGGCCGAAGAGGATGGACAAGGAATCGGGGTTGTAGGACGGCTCGTCAACAGGCACAGGAGTCTCCTCGCGTCGCTTCTCCTGACGGGCGTGGTGGGCAAGGCCGGCTCTGATGACGTCGTCCCTGGTCGGACGGTTGTAGATGTCCAGGGTCGACAGGTACTTGTGGCCGAGGATCTTTTGCACGTAGACCGGCGGCATGTTCGGGTCATCGAGCATGAGGAACGTCGCCGTGTGCCGCAGATCGTGAAGGGTCCAGTTGGCGCCCAGGAGATCGTTGGCGCGGTTGAACATCATGCGTGCCGCGTCGTACTCCAGCGGCCGCCATGGGCGCCGCAGCGTCCACCACAGCGGATGGTGACGGCCTCGAGGGACGCCCTTCTTCCAGGCGGACTCTTGGTAGAGCCGCAGCCAGACGAACGCGTCCGGGGTGGTGGCCAGGTCCTGGTAGTCGCGGGTGCCCTTGCGGATCACACTGACGGTCTGCTCGCCGACAACCGCGCCGCCCTGCTTGACCGTGAGCAGCTCCTCGGCGCGGGCGCCAGTAGCGACCCAGAAGGCCAGCAAGGCGCGGTCAC
Organism: Streptomyces finlayi; assembly: GCF_014216315.1. NCBI lineage: Bacteria > Bacillati > Actinomycetota > Actinomycetes > Kitasatosporales > Streptomycetaceae > Streptomyces > Streptomyces finlayi. The sequence goes on along the minus strand of NZ_CP045702.1, from coordinate 1,715,330 downwards.
GATGAGAGCGGAGCCCGGCAAAGACCTTGGTGAACATCTCGTCAGGAATCCGCCGCGGGACCCGCTGCGGAACGGTCGGCCGGTAGAGGCCCGTGCGTCGGTTCCGGTGCTTCTGCCCACCATCACGCTGTGTCCCGAGCTGGGACGAGCGGCGCCCACGGGCCAACGGGAAGGGGTTCACCAGCAACGAACCGGTGTTTCCATCCAGATGGAAGTTGTAGAACTCCCGCAGCACCGTCTCGCAATGAGCACGGGTTGCCGGCGAGTACTTGGTCCCGACCGTGGGTTTACCAGTCACCGGATTCGGCGTCCCCGGTGTCGGCCTGTCAATGCGAGGCGGCGGGACCTTGGAGAGAGCCTTGCCGCGATGGCGCCAATGGACACGCTTTGGCTTGTCCGCCACCTTCATCCACAACATGAAGTCCCGGGCGTCTTCCCGGGTCGCACGGTCCCACTCGATCCCGAGCGCCCATAAGAACCGGAACCAGCGCAGCAGATCCATGCCGTACGAACGTGGCGTCAACGGCGAGCTGTCCCTCGCCATCAGCTCCTTGAGGTAGAGCGCAGCGGGCTCGACCGGCCTCCCGCGTCCATCCAGCACCCTGTACGGCTCCCAGGGATCTCCCGTCTTCAGCAACTGGCCTAACTCTGGCAGGACAAAGTTCTTCAGGTCCCTTCCGGACCGCTGCTCATCAAGCACATCGGGAAGCTAGCAGATACCTGTTCTGACCTGCGAAGACAGCTGAGTTAGTTCGGTTAACAGGCCCGACGCTTCATCGAGGGTCCTGCCAGCGCTGCCGCACCCAGCTCACCTCCGTCGCGGACGGCTCGGACATGATCATGGTTGCGATCTTCAGTCTTTCCCGCAGCGCTGAACTGGCCCCGGTCGGATACAGCTACCGCGAGGAGGCGGCGCCTTGGATGGCTATCACGCTCGCGCCCGACCCGCAGCGCCGGACATGACGGTTTGCGCTGAGCCCCGGTACGAGATCGGCGCGTCCCCGCGGGCATTGCAGCCCTCATCTGCGATCAGCGAGGCCACCTTTTGCCTCGGCGGACTGGGAGCTCTGACACTTCGACCGAACCAGTTCCTGAACGCCTTACCGCGGCTCGACCGGAAATCCCGGAAACGGTTCGGACGAACCGTTTCCGACGCTACCTGCTGCCGTCCTAACGCCTATTCAGGGCGATGCTCCCACCCCGTTCGGGCTGAGGGCGTCTCATTACGCAAGTCCCGGACAAGACGCCCAACAGGCGATAAGACTGATCGCATGGCTACAGAACCCCGCCCCTCCATCGTGTCCTCATGCATCGAGCTTCTCGAGCGTCTCGCCCAGTTCAGCGAGAAGGTGACGAGAACGCTGCGCGGGGTGACCAAGACGTACAAGGAAGCCGAAGCAGCACGCAGCCACCTACGCGACGCCCGCAAGTTGGCTACGCAGCTGCGCAGGGCCGTCGTTGCCTTCTTCAGGCCCGAGGGCGGAACTGCCGAAGCCTGCTAGACCATGGGCCGGCCGGGTAATGCTGCGCTGCCAAGCAGTCGCCATCGTCCGAGCCGGCCCCGCCTACCCGATGCCGGCGAGGACATCCTGGTCGGGGAGCACGTCCACGCTGATGCGCCACGGCCGGTGCCCGTCCACACGGCAGACCACCCACAGACGCGGCACCCCGGACGCCGCCCGGGCCGGACTAGGTGCGTGCGGGAGGCAGGTCGTAGCGGCTGACGGCCAGGTACGTTTCCGGCGTGGCTGCTTCGAGGAGACCCTCGTCGCCTTCCAGGTCGAGCTTCGGCTCCTGGGGACGGCGCAGCAGGTCGCTCCAGTCGCTCGTCGTTCCCCGCTCGTAGGCGTCGCGGAGTAGGGGGCGCAGCCGTGGGCGGGCTTCCTCCTGCTGCTCGCGGAAGATCCTTCGCTGGGTGAGTCGTTGTACTTCCTGGTCTTCGTCGCTGAGCCCCTGGTCGAGGGCCAGCTGATCCTCGGCGCGCAGTCCCGGGGTGCGCTGGGAGATGGCCAGATCTTCTTCGTGGAGGCGTGCGCAGGCGGCGAACAGCTTTCTGGACATGCCGAGGTGGACCTCGGTTCCAGGGATGCGGCAGGTGAGGAAGTCGTCGAGCCCCCAGGAGCGGATCTGGGCGCGCAGGGTGTGCGACTCGATATGGAGCGCCGCTCCGCGGGCGTCCGCACGCATGGAAAGGGTGAGGTCGTCGTTTTCCAAGGGGGTGGTCAGCCCGGAACGCCGGTGGCGGGAAGCGCGGTCGGCCGGTACCGGTACCGTGCGCAACTGAGAGGAGGGAGCGGAGCGCAGCGCCAGGTAAGCGAGCATCTGGGCACGGGCCGCACCGATGAGCGCATCGTCGCTGTCCCCGAGGTGGTCTTCGAGGTTGCCGGGGCCGACCGCTGCGTCGTCAGCGCCGGATCCGGCCGGGGGGAGGGGCGGCTCGCCGGAGTACAGGTCATGGTCGATCGTGAGGAAGAGGTCGTCTCCGGGCCGAACGGACGCCCCGACCAGGACGATGCGGTGCTTGTAGGAGCCGAGAATCTTGCTGCCGGCCTCCAGTTGTGCCCACCCCTTGCGGAGCTCGCCGACGCCGACGCTGCCGCCCTTGGCCTCGATCAGCCAGTACATCTCTTCCGCCTCGTGCCGTCCCCACAGGTCGGGCAGCGTCCTCTTCGGGTCCTTGAACGTGCCGCTCAGGGCGGGGATGGGGCCGCCGAGTTCGAGGTGGTGGGTCTGTCCGAGTCCCAGCAGGGAGCGGCACGCCCACTCGGTCATCGTCATGCCCAGCCGGTAGGCGGCGGCGTTCTTCGCAGTGCGTTCGGTGCCGTGCTCGTACACCGGGTTCAGGGTCAGGCGCTGGCCCTTTGCGCCCGGTATGGGGTGCCGGGGTGTGACGGGGTGCGCGCCAAGGTAGGCGTACAGCGGGGAGACCCGGGCGACGAGTTCCCCATGCGCGTACCGGGGCTGGTTCTGCAGGTGCGGGGTGACGTCGCGGCCGACCTCGGTGGCGGCCTTGATGATTTCCCGCCACGTGGTGGTCGGGGCGTACCAGCCGTCAGTTGCCGGGAACCCGTCCGACGCGCTCCACGCCTCATGCTTCGCCGTGCGCCACTGCCTCTTGGGCTTGTTCGCGGGTCCGTTACGGAACAGGACCGGTACGTCGAAGCTGTCGGCGTAGGTGAGCGGCGGCTCGTCGACGATGTGTGCAGGGATCATGAGGATCACTCTGGCACGGGTCTGGACCCTTCCGGGCGCCGTGCAACGGGCCGCCGATCTGCTGACTCCCGTCGCCATGGCGCAGTCGCGGCCATGTCCGATGGCGATGGATGTTGTCGGCCTGCCGTCCGCCTCGCCGCGTTGCGCCGCTCAGGGTCGGTCGGGCCAGAAAATCGACGGAGGCAGCCGGACGGAGGGCAGCCGTACCGCCTGGATCGGTCCGAGAGCGGCTGCTGCAGCGTGGAGGGCTTCGTCGTAGGAGCCGAGTCCAAGGACCTCAGCAGAACAGGCAGAACAATCACCGGGGCGGCGGGCATGGCCGGCGCTGCGGTCCCCGGAGCCTCGGACGTGCGCGAAGGCGTCGTCGGGAAAGTCGGCCCGAACGGCATGCCAGACCCCGACGCGTTTGTCGTCGGGCAGCCCAGCCGCTACCGCCGGCCGCATCGGCGGCATCAGGCGTTCGTGGTCCTGGACGAGGAACACCCGGTCGGTGAAGTCGACGCTGTCCCCCTCGGGGCGCTCCTGCTCCAGCCACACCCGGGCCTCCTCTCGGGTGCCCGGCCCCCACAGGTAATCCGTCGGGAACCGTGTGGTCTCGTAGCGAGTGTCGAACTCCGCCCAGTGAGCGTCATCCCAGCGACTGCCCGATACGAAGGGGATGGCCCGCACCACGACGTGCTGGTACGCATCGGCCTCCTGATCTTCCATGAGGTCGGGGGCGGTGAGAGAGCTGGCGGGCTCCATCCGCGCCCGCCCGGAACCGTTCCAGCTCAGCACGACGATCTCCCGACGCAGAGGGGCCGGGTACAGGCGCCCATTGGGAGTGGCCTGCCCCCACAGCTGGTTGATCAGCTCCGCCAGATCCCGCACGGTCCGGGCCGCCTCGACGGGGGTGTCGACATGGTGGCCGGAGGGATGGGCAACGTAGTTACGCAGCTTGGCGAGCGCGTCCTCGACCCCGCGGCTGCGCCGCCCGCGGAGCAGACCCGCCGCACGCGCCCACAGACGGAGCCCGTGCAGCATTCCGTTGAAGTCGATGGCGTGGGTGGCTACGACCAGCTTCGCCCGTTCTCGCATCATTTTGCCCGCGTGCTTCTTGACGTCGTCGTACGACGTGACGGTGTAGGAGACGTCCGGGCCCTGGGTGAGGCGGAAGGTGATAGTGCCGGCGCACCACTCCATGAAGCGGTCGCGCAACGCCTGCTCGTAGATGAGGAGCGCCTGGTCGCCGACCATGGTGTACACGTCGTAGCACAGCACGCCATATGCGAAGACGGTGCGCAGCCGCTCGAAGGAGTCGCGTGTTCCAGCCGCGACACCCGCCGCCAGGTCGCAGTCGGCGATCTGACGCTGCTGGAACTCCGCAGCGTCCTCGGGCTTCATACGGCCGCCGAGCCCATAGGGGTTGAACGCCAGCGACAGATCGTCCGCGGCGCGCAAATCTTCAAGGGGCCGGATGTCCATCTGCTTCTCCTCACGATGGGAAACGGGCCAGCATGCACCCATAGGCCCCCGGTCGGCCACCCGTTTCCCGTGGGGTGACTTCGTGAGTTCGACGCGAAGTGACTTGGAATAGCAGTTCGCCGGGGGCAGACAGGAAAAATCGCGGAAAGACTGGCCAACGCGGGCAGGGGCATGTCAACGTAGACGACCTTGCAAGAAACACCAGGTCAGAGAGGTGATTGCTCGTGACCGTAGTGCCTGTCAGCCCGGGATTTTCCACCACCACCAAAGCCCTGCGTCTGCGTGATTGGCGACTTGGTCCGGGGCAGCCCACGCTCGTCCTGGACCAGTTCTCCGCCGAGGATTTCCACCTGATCGTGGACGACCGTGCGGACGTGCACGTTAGTAGCCGTGATGGCCGTTTCTATCTCGGCTGGTTTCCGATCGGCCGCCCCGGCACCAACGGCGAGGGATGGAAAGTCGCCGTCACCGGCACGGCCAAGGTACGCGGCTACCACCTGTCCTTCGACACCGAAACGCCGGCCGAAGTCGTCGCCGCCGCAGTGGCGCGCGTGCTGGAAACCTCCCGGCGTGTCTGACGTCAGAGACTCGAGTTGGAAGTCTCGGCGGTGCTCAGGAATGCCGTGGGAATGACAGTTCCACCGCTCACCGCTTTCCCCCACACAAGGAGGCTGTCCATGCCGCACACGGAAATGACCGTCGGCGATCTCATCGACCTATTGACCGCCTGCGACCGTGATCTGCCGGTGCGCCTTGCGATGAACCCGTTCTTTCCGATGGCCCACCAGGTGGAGCGGGTCGTGCAGTCCGTGGACGAGACCGGTCAGCCCGTCGTCTACCTCGCCGAAGGGCGGGAGACGGACGCGCAGCTCGGTCATCTGCCGCCCGAGGTCGCCGTCGCCCTGACCTGGCACGGCCCAGTCCAGGCACCCCCGCGCCGCGCCCGCCGTACCGCCGGCGGCAAGTAGACCCATACCTAGCCTTTGGAGGCGCCCCTGTACCCCGACTTCCCCCTCGACCCGTCCACCCCGACCAGCGCCCAGTCCGCGTACTGGGTAGGCCCCCGGCACCTGGCCGGTGACGACGGACGCCTCTACGACGCCGTCGCCGACACGCTTGCTGGCCTCGGCTGGACGAGCCTGACGATCGTCCGCGGGCGACACGAGCCGGACGAGGCCCCGGAGGCCCGGCAGGTCCTGCGCAGCACCGTCCTGCACATCAGCCCCGACACCCTGAGCTGGGCCCAGTGGGTCCTGGCGGACGAGCCGTTCCACTTGGGGGAACTGCCGATCGCCTGGCAGGTCTCCGCTCGCGCGGACACGAGCAGCCCGCTCGCCGCGTGGTCGGCGTACTTCACCTCCGACGTCCCCGGGGAAGTTCTGGCCGACTTCCTCGTCGCGCTCGACGCCCGCGACCAGCCCGCCGTCTCGCTCGCCGGCCCCGAGCTGGTCCTCGACGCCGTCACCGCGCACGGCTGGCTCCGGGACATCGACCAGCCCACCGGCGGAGCGACGGACCCCACGTTCAGCTCGTACCTCAGCCTTGGCGAGGTACCGCCCCTCATCCAGGACGCCAACCCGCATGCCCTGACCAGCCAGGTGGACGAGGCGGCCCTGGCCGGATGGCAGGCATGGGCCGAGCCCGTGCTCGGCACGCCCTGCCTGTGGGCGGTGTCCTTCGGCGCCAGCGTGCCCCACGACCTCGTCGCGGCGTTCGCCACCTCCCTCAGCTCGACCGCACCGGTCCTGCGCCGAATGCTTCCCGAGAGCACCAGGGAACGACTCCTGCGGGCACCCGCGAGCTAGCGGTCCGCGCTCCCTCTCATCCGACGTACGAAACCCGGTCTTCCCGAAGGGGGAGGCCGGGCTTCTGGCTTTTCCCTCCAGAGCACGTGCGGGCCGTGAGATTCGGAGCCGGTGCCCGAGCCCGGGGTGCAGAATCCGGCGCAGAGCGAGAAGCTCGCTAACCTCTGGCTGCATGGAAATCCCGGAGCCCACCGGGCTGCCGTACATCAACCCGGACCACAACGACGTGACGAGGCCGGTCTGCGGGTTCTGCCCGTCCACGGTGTACCCGCGAGAGCAGTTCGTGATCTACAGCAGGCCCTCCTGGGAGTGCCCAGTCAACCCGGTGGACGGGCGCCGCTACACCCGCGACGACGTAGCGGTGCCAGCGTGCGTACACCCGGACAAGATCGGCCTGGGCCCGGACAGAATCGCCCCACCTCCGCAACCCGAGCAGGTGGAATCGCAGCCTTCGGACGTTCCGTCTCGCAGAGGCTGGTGGAAGCTGTCTTGGCGGTCCCGATGAGCTGGGATCCAACGGGGCCCGACTACGGATTCGAATGGTGGCACTACTCGTTCGGGACCGCTACTGGGCTCTCGCCAAGGGCGAGGGCGCCTCAATGGACGGGCCGATGGAACTCCACCAGCCCGGCCGCGAGGTCTAGGCGCTGCCCGGATGGGTCAGCGGCGCACGTCGCACACGACTGCTGCCCCCGACCGGTGGTCGGGGGCAGCAGCATGTCGGAGATGTGGGTCAGCTGGTTGCTGCCGCCTTGGTGAGGGCCTTGGCGAGGTGGCGGTCGACGAGGGCCGGGGGGCCGGAGACGACAAGCAGCACGCTGCCGTCACGGATCGCGGTTTGCTTCACCACGGTGTCCTGCCCACCGGCGGAGAAGGTCAGGAGCTGGCTCCACTGCTCGTCGCCGAACTGGGGTGCTGTCATCTTCTGCGAGGCCATGTCGATCGTGGTGCTGCCCGAGATGACCTGGTAGGTGGGGCACCCGGTCATGGCGTCGAAAATCTGGGCGATGCCGTCGGACAGCTTGTCGGCGGTGTTGCTGTAGAGCTCCTCGGAGATCTCCGAGTTGCTGCCGCCGGTGTAGGTGAAGGTGGCCTTCGCCTGGCGGGGAAAGTCGAGCGAGCCGCCGGTCGCTGCGTCGCCGCCCAGCTCGTTGAGGGCGGGGCACCCGACGACGGTGACGTCGTCGTGCTGGGAGGGACGCTCCGGCTTGCGCAGGTAGCCGGAGCCGAGGTCGCTCTCGTCCAGCAGCCGCTTCTCCAGCGCGGCCGACGCCAGCGGAGCGGTGCTCTGGCCGGTGTCGGCCGGCTTCCCGGTACGAGCGGAGGAGGCGGTGCTGGGCTCGGCCTTGGTGGTTTCGGCGGAGCAGGCCGGGAGGGCGAGGACGGTGATGGCGGTGAGGGAGAGGGCGGTGGCGACGCGAACGCGCATGGTGGACTGACCCCTTGGTGCTAGGTGACGGGTGGTCAGTGCGGGCGCGTGGGCCCGGAGGGTCGCAGGGGTGGTGGTCAGTGGCCGAGGTGGCGCAGGCCGTCCTCGAACGTGGCGTGCGTCGCGTCCGCGGGGCCGGTGTGCCGGTTGTACCAGGCGGTGTCGAGGCGCGTCTCTTGCTGCTGGTGGCCCGCCCGGCAGCGCAGCCAGATCCGGTCTTGGGTGGAGAGGATGAGCCAGTCTCGGTACGCGCCGCACTCGGCACAGGCGACCATCTCGCCGTCAAGGACGAGCGGCTGCTTCCAGGACGTCATCCGGCCGTCGAGCTGGTCATGGCTCGGCACGCGCAGCTCCGACGGAAGGAAGTCGTCCACCACGGGGGCCGACTCTGCCGGCTCCGCCGCAGTCAATGCTCGTTCGATCTCCGGCGGCACCTGGCCCTCCAGCCGCGCCGACAGCTCGAAGAACCGGCGCTGCGCCTCGCTGGGCTCCGCGGCCCGTCGTCGCATTCGGTGAAACACTCCGGCGTCCTCTCTCCTCGTCCTGCACGCATCATGATCGTGCCCTAACTCCCCGACCACTTCAATTCACAAAGTCCACAGTCACGGGCCGGTGCGCTGAGACCCGGGCCGCCCCGGTGTCCGCTGCCCTGCAGGCCGCATCGATTGGGCTGTGCCCGGACGACGGTTGACCTTGTCACCGGAGTCAGCGGGCAGGCCCGCGGTTCGGCGAAGTCGCCACACCAGGACGTCGCTGACGGACTCTGCCGTGCCGAGCTCTCGTCGCTCCGCTGCATCGGTGAGCAGGGCGGCCGGATCGTGCCCGGCCGCCTTGACGTCGGCGAGGGTGGCGGCGAGTGCGTGCCAGCCGGGCTCGGCGAGGATCTGCTCAGCCAGCTCCGGAAGCGCCTCGCGCAGCAGCACTGTCTGCCGCTGGAGCAGCGGCCGGTTCAGGTTCTTGCCGCGCCGGTTGAGGGCTCCGATGGGCTGGGCAGAGGCGGCCTGGTAGGCGGAGCGCAGGTGATCGGCAGCCTGGCAGGCGGCATCGGCCTGCTGTGCGTGTCCCTTCTTCGCGTGCCAGAGCATGGTGGCGGTGATGAGGAAGAACAGCATGTCGATAGCCATGGCGGTGGTCGCGCCGTCCTCGCCCCGGCCAAGGGCGGGCCCGCCGTTCACGAGGTCGCGGGCAACCTGCCGCAGGGCTCGATCGGTCCCGCGTTCGGCCCGGACGTGGGAGCGGGAAGCGCGTTCGAACGCGGAGGCAGCGGCACGCAGTTCCTGGCGGGTGTGGGCGGCGGAGGTTTTCGCGAGCGCGTCCAGGACCTCCCCGGTCGCCGCGATGTACGCGGCGGTGACCGCGTCCTCGCCGTGCTCGACGATCAGCACCGCGGCCCAGGCGGCCGAAGCGGTCCGCCGGCGTGCGGCAGACGGACTGCCCGGTGCCGCGTGGTCGAGACCATCTGCCGACGGAGCTTGGACGGGGCCATCGGCGGACCAGCGCTCCCGTATCCGGGGCAGGGACAAGTCCGGAGCGAGGCGCGCGCCGGGGTAGAACACGGGCTCGCCGTCCTTGTTGCGGTCGTCGGGCAGGGCCACCTTGTAGCCGAGCAGGTCACCGGAAGGAGCGACGCGCTTGCGGATCAGAAGGCCGGCGTCGGCCAGCCGGTCGAAGAACTCCTCCTCGCTCGTCACGCCGGCCACCGCGCGGCGTACGGTCTCGCGCAACTCCTCACGTGCGGTGCGCTCTCGGCCCTGGCGTCGGGCCTTGTGACGTTCGTCGCTGGTGGGACGCTTCGCGGCGGTTCCGTCGCCGGTGTTCAACCGGCGAAGTCCGTAGTCGACTTCGATTTTCCGGGCTTCCGCCTGGGAGCGGGCGCCGTCCTGGCGGATGCGGGCTTGGCGGCCGTCGTGGCGGACGACGGTGGCGATGATGTGGATGTGGTCGTCGGCGTGGCGGACGGCCGCCCAGCGGCAGGCGCCGTCGTCGCCTTCGGGGGCGATGCCGGTGGCGGCGACCATGCGGCGGGCGACGTCGGCCCACTGTTCGTCGGTGAGGATCGGGTCTTCGGGTGCGGCGCGTACGGACAGGTGCCATACGTGCTCGGTGGGCCTGGCGCTTTCGGGCAGGGCCATGACGGGCTGGTCGAGTAGCCGCTGCAGGTCGCGTTCTGTCGCCTTGGCGTCGCGGCCGGGGTCGGGGGCCAAGCGGTCCCATGCCGCGACGAGGTGGGGGTCGATGTGCTCCTCGGCCTTGCCAGGCCCGTACAGGTAGTGCAGCAGGCCGTAGGTGTCATTGCCCATGTCGTGGACTGAGGGGATCATGCTGCCGATCGCTCGCCGTCCAGGTAGCGCTGGACCAAGGCGTCCACACGCAGGGAGACTCGGTCGACGCCTGCGAGGACTGCTCTGGTCTGCGGTGCCGGCTCGTCCGAGTTCAGCGCTGCCGCAACCTGGTTGAGGTTGTTGCCGATCCGGTTCAATGCGGTGCGCAGGTCGAACAGTTCCTTCAGCATCTCGCGTTCGCCGGCGATTTCTGCGGCGGTGAGGTCGAGGTTGCGGGCAGCTTTGAGGGCTGCGCGGGCAAGGTAGTTGGCGATGCTCATGTTGCATGCGGCAGCGGCGCGGGCGAGGAGCTGGTACTCGTCGTCGTTCATGCGGCAGCTCGGCTGGTGCATGCGCTTCTTCTCGTGGCGCAGGCGCTCACGCTGCTGAACGTGGGGCTTCGGCGGCGTGGCGTGGGTGCAGTCGGTGCTGTGGCAGGAATGGTTTCCCCCCTCTTCAGGATGCGAGCCGCCCTCGGTCGCATCCTGAACGGTCGGCGCCCCCCGGTGCCGATCCGCTCCCGCCACCCCCGGGGCGGGAGACGCAAGAGCATTGCTCCCAACGGGAGCAATGCTCTTGCACCAACTTGCTCCCCCTGAGGTCGAGTTGATGTCGCGGGACGGCTCGGGGGTGGTGCCGTTCTGGGGCGGGTTCGTCATCGGGAGTCGGTCCTCGTGGAGCGGAAGCGGTGCTGGATGGTGGCGGCCAGTTCGACGACGTCTGCCGGTCCGGTGAGGACTTGGACGGGTCCATCGGGCTGGTCCTGGACGAGCCATTGGCCGGTTGGGGTGAGGACGGCGGAGTGCAGGAGCCTGCACCGAACCAGAACGTCCGCCCAGGCACCCGCCTCGGCGGACGTGGGCTCGGATGAGCGAGCGGGGCGCGGAATCACGGGGACCTCCTGGAACGGGGCGGTGGCCCGGCACGGAGCGGGGCCACCTGAGGCGGATAGGGGCATTGAGCTGCTGCTTTGCCGGTCAGCCGCACTCGGGGCAGCGCCCGACGTGGCTGCTGAGAGCCCTGGCCATCCGTGCCTTCGTCGATGCGGCCTGCTTCGCGCTGGACTTCGCCGCCGGCCTGCCCGCGTGCCGTTCGGAGTGGGCGGTCATGAAGCCGATCTCCCGCTCGTACTCGGCACGGACGGTCTTGAACTGGTGGCATGTCTTCATCGGGTGGTGCTCCTTGTCGTTGTGTCGCCGCCGTCTCGCAGTTGCTGGAGGACGAGGCTCAATCGGTCGTTCCGACCGCCCTTGAGGCCCTCGCGCCGGAGGATCTCCCGCAGCTGGACCCGGGTGATCGCTTCGTTGCCGTCGCGTGCGAGCAGAGCCGGGACGTGCGGGCGGACCTGCTGGGTGAGCTGGTCCACGGACTGCTCCGACTCGCGCGGCGGGCGTTGTGGCTGCGGGCTGCGGGACCGGCCGTTGCGCTTGCCCTTCCCCTTGGCCTTCGTGGTCGGCTTCCGCCGGAGGGGGACCTTGTGTCCCCGGTCCCCGGTGGGCTCGGTCCCCGTTTCGGAGTCGGTCGGTCCCCGGTCCCCGGTGGGCTCGGTCCCCGTTTCGGAGTCGGTCGGTCCCCGGTCCCCGGTGGGCTCGGTCCCCGTTTCGGAGTCGGTCGGTCCCCGGTCCCCGGTGGGCTCGGTCCCCGATCCGGCGTCCGTCGGTCCCCGGCGCGGACCCTGGGCCTGAGCAGGCACTTCGACCGCAAGGCGGCCGGTCCCCGCGCTACCGTTGGGACCCTGGTTGGGCTCCGGATTGACGGGCTCGGTCCCCGGGACACGGTCCTCGGTCCCCGCGTCGTGGTCCCCGATTCCGGGGACCGGTCCCCTCTCCTTGCACGGTCCCCAGTCCCCGGTCATGTCGACGGCACGGTGGGGACCGTCCTTGGGGACCGGCCCGCTCTGGGCCTTCGGCGAGGGGACCGAGAAGGTCGTCATGCTGCCGTCGTGCGGGGACCAGGGGGAGGGCAGCGAGACCGTGGCGAGCGCGAGTGCGTGCCGCCGGGCGGCCAGCTGGTCGAGCAGCTGCACGCGCTGGAGCGGGTCGGTGCCGACCGAGGCCCGGCCGACTGCTTTCGACAGCCGCCGGGTGAGCCGTCGGCCGCGCCAGCTCTGCCGTTGCTCAGGCGTGCGCTCCGCGAGTCGGGCGGCCAGGGCGACCGCGCGGGCGGTGGCCCGGTCACGGGTGATCTGCGCGGCGTCGCGGTCTCGGGCGGCGATGCCGAGGCGGGACAGCAGCCGCTCGCGTGCCTCCCGCCCCAGGGTGGCGAGCAATCCGTGGGACGCGGCACCCGGGGTGTGGAGGCGGAGCTCGATGCCCATGGCGAGGTGCCACAGCATCGCCGCCATGATTGGGCCGACGAAGGCGCGGACCGTGCCGCCGACGGGGCCGCTCTCGGCGAAGGCGGGGATCACCTGTACGCCGGTGATGACCCAGACCAGAGTGCCTGGCAGGCCGGGTGCTCCCTGGGTGGCCAGGTTCTGCCGGGCCATCAGGGCGGTCGCGAAGAGTGCGAGCTCGGCTGCGGCGAACATGCCGGCGCGTTCTGCGGTGCCGGCCATGTCGAGGTAGTCGGTGGCGAAGCGCCACGACGTGTCGGCGCTGTAGGCGGTGCAGCCCAGGGCGGCGAGCGCGGCGACCTTGACCGCCGGGCTGCCGAGACGTTTCTGCGAACGCGCGCCCCGGCGCCGGGCCGCCCAGCCGGTCAGCACCAGGGCGAGGGCGGCGACGGACCCGCCGATCGCAAGGAGGAGAGGCAGGTTCGGTGCGGCGCCGAGGGGCAGGGCGAGGTGGGTCATGCGGCCTTTCCGAGAGGGGCGTGCGCCGAGACCGACGTCGCCGGACGGGACACCGGCTGGCTCGTACCGGGCTTGTTGGGGGTGGGGGTGCCCTTGGCCGGGGCGCCCTTTGCGCGCTTTTTCTTGGGCCTGGGCACGCCGTAGGTGCGGTCCCGGTCGAAGACCTTGAGGGCGGCCTGTCGCAGCAGGTCACGGGCGTGCTTGTGGCTGATCTGCAGGGCGCCGGCGAGCCGGTCGGTGCGCCAGCCCCGGACGTAGGCGTGGTCGATGACGATCTGGCGCTCGGCCTCGGTCAGGTGCACGTCGCGTCCGGTGAAGAACGCGCTCACGCGGCTGTAGTCGAGGCGTTGGGGCAGGCCGTCGTGCCAGGGGCGCCGCTCGGCTTCGGTGAGCCCGCCCCAGATGCCTTCCTTGAGGACGTTCTCCAGGGCGTAGTTGAGGCAGTCGCGGCGGACCGGGCACCAGCCGCACAGCTCCTTCGCCTCGGCGATGTCTTCGTGATCCCGGGGCAGCGGGAAGAACACGGCGTCGGCGTCCTCGGGGTCCATGCCGTGGCACGTACCGCGGCTGTGCCAGCTGGTGTCGCCGATGCCGCGCAGGCCGGTGGCCGGGGCGTCGTGGGTGGTGATGTGGCGCAAGGTGGTCTCCGATGTGCTGCCGCGTCGCCGGTCGGGGGCCGGTGGCGGACGGACGCGGCGTCGGGTGCCGGCTGCGGCGCAGGGCGGTGCCGCAGCCGGTACGGGACGGTGGTGTTGCGGCGGGGCACCGGGCGGGATGCACCGGCGGAGAGGCCGGTCAGGCCATCGCGGGCTGCCGGCCCGGTGTGGACTCCTGGGCCTGCCGGGCGGCGGCGAGGTCGAGGCGGCCAGGGTGCGGGGTGGCACGCGGGGCGGTTCCGCGTGCTCCGCCGTCGGGGCCGATCCTTCGGCGGCGGCACGGTTCGCCGACCTGGGTCTGGCACCAGTCGCAGCGCACTCCGAGGGCGTCGGGCTGGCCCTGTGCGATGGCTGCCTCCCGGGCCGCGCGGGCGGGCCGGTAGGGCGCGAGCGCTGCTCGGGCTGCGGGCGGTATGCAGGAGCCGATCTCTCGCAGCCTCGCCTGCAGGTCCGGATCGAGCTGGCCCATGGTGATCGCCCGGGCCTGTGCGGGCTGGGCGGTGCCGGTGGCTACCGCTCGGCGGGCGCCGACCAGCTCGGCGGTCCAGGCGGCCTGGTCGTCCGGGTCGACGGACGGCGTGGGGTCGGTGTGCCGGCCCAGGCGGTCGCGGCGGTAGCTCTCCCACGGGCGAGCGATGTCCGCGGGCAGGATCGGGTACGGCGAGAGGCTGATGTGCTTGCGGGCGGCGACGCTGGCGTCCCAGCCGTGCGGGGTGGCCGTCGGCACATCTCCGAGCAGCTCGTGCCACTGGTTGAGCTGGTCACCAGCCTCGCGGTCGGTGCGGATAGTGCGGGGGTCGAGTCGGCCGATGTAGGCCAGAAGGGCGGCGATTTCGCGGCGGTCCACGGTCAGCCCTCCGTTCCGGTCGGCTCGTCGAGAGCGGCGAGGAGGGCTGCGGTGTGGGCCTCTGCCCGAGTCATGCCGCCCGGCTGAGCGGGACCCTTGCCGGGCAGGGCGTAGAGATTCGGGCGGCCCGGAGCGTGCTCTCGGGCGATCCAGGAGCGCCAGTCGGCAGCCCAGGCCCCCGCGCCTCGCGGCTTGAAGTCGGCGCGGTGGGCGCGCCACTTCGCGTCGGCTGCCTGCAGGCCCTCCTCGCCGAGTCGGTCGAGGTGCCCTTGCTGGCGGGTCCAAGTGTGGGTGTCTGGGTCGACCTGCCACTCGGCTGCCGAGGTGAGCGAGGTGCCACCACTGCTGTACCTACGGTTCACCTTCGGTTCACTACGGTTCTGGGGTGTGGAATCCGTACCGTCGAGGGTGCGGATTCCTGACCGTCGAGGGTGCTGATTCCGTCGCGAGGGTGCGGAATTCGCACCGGTCGGATTCCGTCGTGAGGGTGCGGAATCAGTCCTCTTCGTGGGCCAGATCCCGTGCCGCTGGAGCCTCTCCGGCTGCAGCTCGGGCACCGGATCCGCGTCGGACGGCTCGACCTCCGCGTTCGGGTCTTCCTCCCTGGCCGCGTCGACCTTCGCCTGGTAGGCAGCGGCGCGGGGCAGACGGTAGACCGTCGTACGAAGGGGGCCCTGGTAGACGTCGAGCAGCTCCAGCTCGTCGCCCTCGGCGAGCGCCCGGAGAGCCGCGCGTACGGCGGTCAGCGATGCGTTCGTTCGCTCGACCAGGCTCGTCATTGAGGCCCAGGCGACGCATTGCTTGTCGGGCACCCGGTCGGCGATCGACAGCAGGACCAGTCGCGCGGTGCCCCGGCTGGAGCTGTACTTCCATACCCACTCGCGGGTTTCGACGCTCATCGGCCGCTCCCGCTCACGAGGCGGGGCCGACGGCTCGGTGCGACGGAGGTGGCTGCCGCGCAGGCCGTGTGGATGGGCCTTTTGCGCAGGGCAGGAGGCATGCGAGAATCCCCTTTGCAGTGTTGCCACGCTGGTGCGCCCCTGGAAGGACTCAGCGTGGTGATGGTGGGCTATCTCCGCCCTTGCCGGGGCGGTTGTGCCACTTAGCGTTCGGCGTCCGGGAGTTACCGCTCTCGGGCGTCGTCGCTGTTTTCGGGACCTACTCGGTCCGGTCTGTGCTCACCGGCTCCTTACATGCGTCGTCGCGGGCGGGCTGCCCGGGGACGACGAACATACGCACGGACCCGTGTCAAGATCCAGACTTGGTTCTTAAACTCTGTACTGATTGCAGAGAGTCACCGCGCGATCTGCTGCTGGAGCCGTCTTCGGGCTCGGTGCGGTC
The DNA here is from genome assembly GCF_014216315.1 of Streptomyces finlayi. NCBI lineage: Bacteria > Bacillati > Actinomycetota > Actinomycetes > Kitasatosporales > Streptomycetaceae > Streptomyces > Streptomyces finlayi. The sequence continues at coordinate 1,699,460 of NZ_CP045702.1, read as the reverse complement.
CGTCTTCCAGTGTTGAGGGGTACCGTTGCCGCGGTTGCCCCGAATGCCGATATGGCATCATTGTGTCCGGATTTGAGTGGGTGCCTGGTATTCCCCACGGCGGAAATGCGATGTGGATGAGGTGTTTCCACTGCCGCCTCCACGCTTTCCGTTCGAAGATCAAAAGCCCCGTGCGCCAGACGTGACGTATGTCGCTAGGGAAATGTGGCTCGCGCCACGTCGCCCGGAGCATTCCTGCCGGTAGAAACGGACAGGCCGACCCGAAATGGGCGGTGCGTGCCACGCGGAAACGTGCTGGTGAGGAAGAACTTTCCATACGCGGGATCGCGCCGTCAACTGGTGTTTATGGCGAGGTAGTGTGGTGGTTGAAGTGACGACGAAGTCCACCCAGAAAAGGATCATGGAAGAGTCGACCGAAGACCAGGTGCCCCCCCAGGGGCTCATGGACCGCCTAAACCGCCTGTTCGATACGGTGCACCCGCCCGATCGCGGCCCCTTCAGCAACGCCGAAGTGGCCGAGCTGATGGAAAAGCGAGGGCTGGGCAAGCTGTCCGCGCAGTACCTGTGGCTCCTGCGGACCGGGCAGCGCGATAACCCGACGAAGCGTCATCTCGAAGCGCTCGCAGGGTTTTTCGGGGTGGATCCCGCTTATTGGTTCGATGATGCCGTCGCCGAAAAGACAGTGCAGGAGCTGGAGTTGCTCGCACTGCTTCGTGACGCGAAGATCAAGAACGTTCTTCTTCGCCTATCCGACGTCTCCGCGGACGGAAAGGACGCCGTCCTGGGGATCGTCGAGAGCGTACGAAAATCCGAGGGGTTGCCACCCTCAAGTGGCGCGTGAATCGGCCTTAGTTCAGTAAGTGATCAAGGAAAATCAATGTGGTCTGTACGCAGGCTGCGCCGGCCTGACCTCTTGGCCGAGCTGCGGCTCCCGCACGTCACCAATATCCGCGATCTCAGCGACGAGGTCTCACGCCGCACGGGACGGAATGTGGTCCTAGAGCCCCGTGAGCAGGCACCCTCCGTGTGCGGAGCATGCGCCGTCACGGAGAGTGCCTTCTACGTGTACTACGACCCGCGGACCAGCTGTCTGCACCAGGACCACATCATCGCCCACGAGTTCAGCCACCTGCTGCTCGGCCATCACAAAAACCGCCCGGCGTCCGCGCTCTCCTCGACGATCTTCACCAGCGTCGGTTCGGCCACCGTGGAGATGATGTTGGGGCGCACGAAGTACGACGAGGACGAGGAGCGGGACACCGAGCTTCTCGCCTCGCTGCTCCAGCGCCGGATCATCGACCGGTGGCTGCGCAGCGACGAGTCCTCCGGGGACGAAGTCCAGGACCGGGTTACGCACACGCTCCTGCGCCGACGGGAGGCCCGGCCGTGAAGGACTTGCTCCATCCGATCAGCCTCGTTGTCGCCACGCTCGGCTTCCTCTGCCTCCTGCGGGACGTGCCGACCCGCCGCCGTGATCCCGCCTCCACCGCGCTGGCCGCCGTCTTCCTGCTGTCAGGGCTGTCGTTCCTGTTCTCCATCACCCCGATGTGGAACTACCTCGACCGTGTGCTCGGCACCGTCAATCTTTCCGTACCCCTCGCGCAGGGGTGCGTCGTCGCGCTCCTCGCCTGTCAGCAGGTGGTTCTCACCTACTGGGGGTCTCCGCCCGAAGTCGCCCGCCGATTCAGTCGCCGGTGGCTCAGGGCCGGCTTCGCTGTGATCACCGGGCTGCTGGTGCTGTTCGCTCTGCTGACGCCCAGCGCGCCGCGTCCGATCGACTTCACGCTGTACTACGCGCACGACGGCTGGTACGCCGCGTACCTCACCCTGTACATCACGGCCTACACCATCGGAGAACTGTTCCTCGCCCGCGCCTGCTGGCGCCTGGCCCGCCGCAGCACCCGCGGGTCCGTCCGCGTCGGCCTGCGCATCGTCGCCCTCGGCGCCACCGTCACCCTCGGATACAGCGCAGTCCGCATCGGCAACGTGATCGCCGGCGCCCTCGACACCTCCCTCGCCGACTGGGAAGGCTTCGCCTGGGCCTGCGGCGATGTCGGCGCCATGCTCACGCTCATCGGCTGGCTCGTGCCCACCATCAGCGACCAGGCCCAGAGCGTCCAGTACCGGATCAAGCAGTACCGCTGCTACTACGGCCTGCGTCCTCTCTGGCTGGCGTTCTACAGCGAAGCGCCCGAGATCGAGCTGCCGATTGACCGAGTCGACCGGGCCCAGCGGCGTCGCTTTCGCCGCATCTCGATCCGGCTCTACCGCCGAGCAGTCGAGATCCGGGACGGCCGGTTCGTGATCCGTCGGTATCTCGATGCTGCGGTCCGCGAGGCCAGCGAAGCCCATCACCGGGCCCGAGGGCTTCACGGTCAAGATCTTTCGGCCGCCGTCACGGCGGACCAGATCCTCGCCGGAATCGCTGCCCGGGCCGAAGGCACCCGCCCGGAGCCCGACCAGCTCACGGAGTTCGCTGACTCCGAACGCCAGACGAGTCGGCCCATGGACGACATCAATGCTCTCCTCGATGTCGCTCGCCACCTGCCACGCCAGCCCGCACGAGCCCCCCACCTTGAGCGAGTCTCCGCATGACCAACGACCTCACCCACCAGCCCGCTCACGTTCAGCTCCAGGCCCTGGACCGCGGCGAGATCTCGAGCCGCGAGCTACTTGACCTCCATCTCGATCGGATCGACGCGAGCCACGTGAACGCCGTCGTCACCCGCGACGACGACGCAGCCCGGACCGCCGCGGGAGCAGCAGACGAACGCCGCGCCCGCAACGAGAGCAGCGGCACCCTCGACGGCCTTCCCCTCACGATCAAGGACAGCTTCGAGACGGCTGGCCTGCGCACCACCAGCGGTGCCGAAGCCCTCGCGGATCACGTACCCGTACGCGACGCCGACGCGGTCGCCCGGCTCCGCCACCAAGGGGCCGTGATCATGGGTAAGACGAATACGCCGGCGTACTGCCAGGACCTGCACACCGACAACAGCCTGTTCGGCCGCACGCTCAACCCTCACGATCCTGAGCGCACCGTCGGCGGCTCCTCCGGGGGCCCAGCCGCCGCGGTCGCCGCCCACCTGACCCCCGCCGACCTCGGCAGCGACCTCGCCGGCTCCCTCCGACTCCCCGCTCACTACTGCGGCGTCTACGGCCTGCGCCCCACGCACGGACTCGTCCCGGCTCGCGGCCACATCCCCCGCCCGCCGGGATGGATCACCAGCAGCGACATGGTCACCCCCGGCCCTCTGGCCCGCCACCCTCGTGACCTCGGCCTGCTCCTCGACGCGCTGACGACGCCGTCACCCGCCGAGAACAGCCCCTGGCTCGCGAAGCTGCACAACCCCCGCCGCGAAGCTGACCAGCTTCGCGTGGCGGTGTGGGCCGAGGACACGAGCTGCCCCGTCGACCGTGAAACCGCAGGCGCCCTCGCCGCCGTCGAGCAGGCACTGGCCTCTGCGGGCACGAACGTCTGCCGCACCTCGGGACCGGTCGGCTTCGCTGATTCCCTCCGCCTCTTCGAGCAGCTCCTCCACGCCACCGCGACAGCCGCAACCGACGACGATGCCGGCGCGGCCGAACTCGCGGCAGCCCGTGACCTGCACACAGATGACGCGAGCCCGCGGGCCGCCTTCCTTCGTCACCGAACGCAGACACACCGTGCCTGGCTCCGCGCCAACGAGGAACGCATGCAGCTTCGGGAGACGTGGCACCGGTACTTCGCTGACGCCCAACACGACGTCCTCATCACACCCGCTGCTCCCACCGCAGCCATCCCGGCCGGCACCCGCGCTCTCAAGGTTGACGGCGTCGAGCGGAGCTTCTTCGACCAGACCGGCTGGGCCAACCTCACCAGCCACATCGGTCTGCCCAGCCTCGTCGTACCTGTTGCGCGAAGCGCGGACGGCCTCCCGATCGGCGTACAGCTCGTGGGGCCGAACTACTCGGACCTGACCTTGCTCGCCCTGGCCGAATATCTGGCGTCGCTTCTCGGAGGGATGGCCATGGGAATCAGTCTTTGACGCCGTCAGCCAGCGGCACACCGATCAGCAAATGAGAGGTGGCAGTAAGAGGGGCGCAGAGGTCTCCCGGCGGCTGCGCCACGGCGATCGGGTGCTGGGACTCAACTTGGCCGTGTCTCAAGCATCTCGGGCGGCGTACCGCACCGTTGGGTAGCGTGCCAGTGTCGCAATGCGTATCCCGACAAGGGAAGGGTGGGGGGCGTGGAGAGCTTCTTCTCTCCGAAGAGGACATGGGCGCAGGGCCCGTATCTGCACTTCGTGGCCAAGCTGGATGACCCGGCGTACGTGGAGTACACACGGGCGCACCATGGACTGCTGGCCGAGTACGGACACCAGGTAGGGACTGTGCCGGCCGAGTGGCTGCACTGGACGGTACTGGGTATCCATCACAGCCTGACTCGGGACCAGGTGGAGCGTGCGGTTGAGCGGGTCCGCTACAAGCTGGCCATGGACAGCACACGTGCGGACGTCCAGATGGGCCCGGTTTGGCCCGGCCCCAGTGCCGTGACTGTCGCCATGTACCCGGAGACGGCGCTCGCCCGCGTGAGCAACCAAGTCCGCGAGGCGGTCTGCAGTGTGGACGGCATTACCTTGCGGCCGGCTATGGATCGTCCGTGGCCGCACTCCACGCTCTCGTACTTTCGCACCGGTGACGTCCATGACGCCGACTTCAACCGCCGCCTTCGCTCGATTCGGCCGGACCGTGCGGACATCAACGTCAGCAGCGTGCACGCCGTCTACATGCACCAAGACCTCGACCTCGGGTACTACAGGTGGGACCACCTTGCGGTACTCCCCTTGGGCAGCTCCTCAGTCCTGACAGTCCGCGCCCGCCTGGATGAGCTGGTCACGCAAGCGGAGCGGGAGGGCAACCCCCTGTGGGCCGCAGCGTGGCGGCAGACCCGCACCGTCCTGGCCCCCGTGTTCGGGGACGAGAAGTTCACTCCGCCCTGGTCCACCATGGACGTCGGCTCCGACTACGTCGAGGCTGCGGGGGCTTTGGCAGTCAGCCTCTACCTGCTTGCTCGTGAACGCTCCGTCGCCCCGGCCGACATCAGCGAGCAGGATCTGGACGAGCTGGCTGACTCGGCACCCGGCGCCGGGAGGCTCCGCACGTACGAGCGGATCCGAACTCGGCTCGTGGCGCTGGGACATGCGTTGGACGATGCCGATGATCCGGTCACGGTGCGCTGGCGCGCGCTGGACTACGTACATGAGGAGCCTGCATACGGGGACCTTGACGACAGCTCGCTGCGTGCCGGTCACGCGGGAGAGAATGGTCTGCGCCACGTCCTGGCTCCGTTCTACCGCGAGCGCATCCGCTTCTGACCGGCAGCGGCACAGGCGGCCGGCTGGCACATCCTCCCGGCTGCAGTGGCCTGTCTCCCATGGGAAGTTGAGGAAGATCTGGAAAGCGGCACCCCGGCCCAGTGCAGACGGTCACCATGGTCCAGGGGCGTTGAAGCGGCGTCCGTTGCAGCGGGGAGGAACGCGTGGAACCGTTCGTGCCGAAGTTTCAGGGACGCCCGTGGGAGAGCGGGTCGCGAGCCCTCCACGTATACGTGCTGCCTCGGCCTGGAGTGGATGACGAGCTGCTCGGCCTTGCTGAGACGTGCCGGCCGATCCTGGGTGGCTACCCGATCGACCCGCAGTGCGGCAGTGACCCGAGCGACGCCGGCCTCCTGCACCTCACGTGCGAGATGCTCGCCGATGCGCCGTCCGCCGAGTACGACGAGGCGGCCCTGACCGAAGTCGCAGATGCCTTGCGCGCGGAGCTGTCGGACGTGCCCGCGTTCACAACGCAGGTCGGTCCCCCCATCGGAAATATTGCGGGGGCCGTCCTGGACGTCTGGCCCGAGGCGGACACCGTTGCCCTCATCGAGCGGATCCGGTCAGCGATCCGGAATGCCCGTGGTGGCGAGGCGCTTCAGCACTCCGGCGGGCGCCCGCACATCTCACTCGGCTACAGCAACCCTCGGGAGTTGCATCAGATGGGCGCGAACGCCCTGGTCGCCAGGCCCGGGAGCCACGATCTGGAACTCCGAGGAGCGTACTCGCTAGCCGCCTGACCTGCCACTCTTGATGCTTCTTCCCGTCTGATGCAAGATATGCCCATCAGGCGGGAAGGGGATCTTCGTCGTGTACCGAACCGTGGACTTGGCGGGGTCGGCTCACCTTGAGCTGGTCTCCGGGGTCGTTCACCTGCGTCCCGAGGACGCGATGTTCGACGCCATGCTGCGCGGCTGGCGGAACCAAATGCTCGCCCGCAATCTCAAGGCGAAAACGATCAGCAACCGCGAGAAGCTGATCCGCAGGTTCCTCAAGTTCGTGAACGACTATCCCTGGGCGTGGACCCCGGCCCACATGGATGAATGGTCCGCCCAACTCACGAGCGAAGATCACCTGTCGCCTTCGTCGGTGCGCAACTACCACGGCACGTTGCGGCTGTTCACCGAGTTCCTCATCGATCGGCGTTACGGGTGGGCGACGGCGTGCGAGGACGCGTTCGGCACCTACCCCGTGGCGATCTGCCATGAATGGAACACGCTTCCGCATCTGCAGGACTACGAGGGCGATCCGGAGGCCCGCCCGTTCACGCGTGAGGAGCTGCAGCTCTTCTTCGACTACGCCGACGAGCAGGTCGAGCGCGCGGTCCGGACCGGCCGCAAGGGCGCGCTGGCCGCGTACCGGGACGCCACCTTATTCAAGGTGATCTATGGGTGGGGGCTGCGGCGTACGGAGACCTCACGGCTGGACCTGGTGGACTTCGGGCGCAATGCAAAGGCGCCGCAGTTCGGCAGGTTCGGCACGCTCAATGTCCGCTACGGCAAGGCGAAGAAGGGGCAGCCGCCGCGCCGGAGGAACGTGCTGTCTGTGATGGACTGGGCTGTCGGGTCGGTCGTGGACTACGTCGAGAATGTCCGACCGCGCTTCGGGTTCCCGGATCAGCCGGCGTTGTGGATCACGGAGCGGGGTGGTCGGCTCCAGCCCGGTTCGATCAACGACCGGTTCGAGACGTACCGGGACGCGCTTGGGCTCCACAAGGAGTTGGTCCCCCACTCGCTGCGCCACTCGTACGTCACGCATCTCACCGAGGACGGGGTGGACCGCGGGTTCATCCAGCAGCAGGTTGGCCACGAAAATAGCAGTTCGATGGCCACCTACACCCACGTCAGCGACGACTTCATGAACTCGGCCCTGCAGCGGGCCCTGGCCCCGGCCTTCGCCTGAGACCGCTGCTGAGGAAGGACATCCCGATGCCCGCAGCGAAACTCGACTACCAGTGGCACCTGCGCAAAGTCATGGCCGAGCGCGACATGTTCAACACCAGCGACCTGAGCCCACTGCTCGCCGAGCGCGGCATCACACTCTCGTCCAGCCAGGTCTACCGGCTGGTGACCGATCGCCCGGAGCGGCTGAGCATGAAGGTGCTCATGGCGCTGCTCGACATCCTCGACTGCCGGATGGACGACCTGATCGAGCCGATCGCCGCTGCGGGGGCGGCAAGCCGGCCGAAGAAGGCCGCCGCGGCCGGTGGCAGCGCACCGGAGCCGGGGCTCGGGACCCTGCGGCCCAAACGGGCCCGCATCACCGGGATTGAATGATGACCATAGATATTGACCAGTTGATCCAAGACGACCCGCTCGGCGCCGTCGTACACCAGATAGCTCGCGTGGAGCGCGGTCTGTCCCACGATCGGATCCAGGAAGTGGCGCAAGCTGTACTCCGCGGTCCCACGACGCGGCGCCGCGTCGCCCGAGAGCTGCGGGACAACCCGCAGGTCCTGGTCACAGGTGGCTCTCCCTCGATCTGGTCAGTGGGAAAACTCCTGGCTGCGCTGGCGAAGACGGGGGCACAGCAGCTGGCGAGGCCGCGTTGCTGCGACTGCAACCGCGAGATCCTGAGCCTGTGCAGCCGCAAGGGCGGGCTGTGGTGCTGTAGCGGGTGCACTCGCCCGAAGGAGGAGTGCGTCGGCTGCGGCATGCTCGCGTATGTCCGAACCCGGGACCGGAAGGGACGCCCTCTGTGCCAGCGGTGTCCTGTCGACGACGACCCGGCAGAGGAACTGGTCGACTTGGTGGTGGGCGTCGATCCTGGCTTGAGCCGGGCCACGGTGGCCGAGGCCCTGGCGGGATGCTCACTTCAACGCGCCGTTCGCTGGCGGGTGGCCTGGGCTGTCCTCGACCGGCCCGGGCTGCTCACCGGCGCCGGGCACACGGCGCCCACGCCGTCCGTGCTTACGTTCATCAACGCCCTGGTGGAGGCCGGCGCCACGGCGGTGGTGCGGCCGGGCTGTGCCCGCTGCGGCGCGACCGAACATCTGCGCGCGAAGCAGGACGGCCAGCGGATCTGCTGGCGCTGTGAAGAAGAAGCACGTGCCGAGGACTGCTCGGGCTGCGGCAATCGCCGCAAGGTGAGCTCTCGGGACGACAATGGCCGCCCGATATGCACCGATTGCTGGAGGAGTGACCCAGCCAACCGCGAACCGTGCACGGGCTGCCGACGGCGGCGGAAAGTCAAAGCCCGCACGGCAGAGGGACCGTGGTGTGAGAGGTGTAGCCCGCGGAAGGACCAGGACTGCAGTGTCTGCGGGCAGCTCACCTGGTGCGCCACATCGCGCGCGACGGGCGAGCCGTGGTGCCGCAACTGCCGAGTCCGGCACATCCGGTGCACGTCCTGCGGGACGGTGTCGCCGCTCAAGGGAGGAACCCTCGTTGCCCCGCTGTGCGCCCAGTGCCTGAACCCGGATCCGGACTTCTGGGACCGCTGTCCTCTCTGCGAGACGACATGGCAGTTCGGCACCGAGCCCTGCCAGCGGTGCCTTGTCGACCTGAAGCTCGGAGAGCTGCTCGGCGATGGCACCGGTGTCGCGGAGGAACTCGAGCCGTTCCGGCGCGCGCTGGTGGCTGTGGAGCGCCCCGACCACGCCATGAGCTGGCTGACCAAGCCAAAGGTCCGCGCACTGTTGACGGCCCTGGGCAAGGACCCACGCCCGGTGACCCACGCGCTGCTCGACGAGCTGCCGGCAGGCAAGACCCTGAACTACCTGCGCGGCCTCCTGATGGCCACCGGCTCGCTCCCGGCCCGCGATCAGCGCCTCGCCAACCTGGAGCACTGGATCAACCAGAAAGTGGCCGGGCGTAAAGACCTCGCAGAGCGGCGGGTCCTGCACGGATACGCGATCTGGCACCACCTTCGCCGACTGCGTGAGCGCGTGCGCGGACAGCAGGTGACGGTCGACCAGGACCAGAACGTCCGCACCCACATCAATGCCGCCGTCCAGCTCCTCGACGACCTGGCGGGTCACGGCATGCCGCTGGGCGCGTGCACACAGAGCGAAGTGGACGACTTCATGGCCCACCGCGCCACCTACCCGACGCGTACAGCGCACTTCGTGCGCTGGGCCGTGGCTCACCGCCACGCCCACAACCTCACCGCTCCCGCCACCCGGTGGGCGGGCCCGAGCGGGCCGCATGATGAGGACCGGCGGTGGGAGGTTGCGCGCCGGCTCCTGCACGAGGACGACGCGCCGATCGCCGACCGGGTCGCCGGCCTGCTCCTGCTGCTCTACGCCCAGCACGTCAACACCATCCGCCATCTCACCGTCGACCATGTGCAGCGCGACGGCGACAAGCCGGAGATCCTTCTCGGGGACCGCCCGATCGTGCTGCCCGCGCCGCTCGATGCCCTAATGGAGGAACTGATCGCTAGTCGGCGCGGTCACACACTCGTGGATGCGCCAGGGCAGTGGCTCTTCCCCGGGCGGCTCCCCGGCCAGCCACTCAGCAATGACCAACTCGTGATCCGGCTAAGGGCGCTGGGCGTCAATCCGCGCCAGGACCGAGGCACCGCCCTGTTCACGCTGGCCTCTCAGGTCCCGGCAGCGATCCTGGTGCGCATGCTGGGCATCCACCGCTCGGTAGCCGTGCAGTGGCAGAACTCCAGCGGCGGGGACTGGGCGGCGTACGCGGCCGACGTCGCCACGCGACCGGTACGCACCCGCCCGGCGAACTGAACGGCGATCCTCAGCTGCCCGCACCGAGCGGGATCGTCGCGACGTGGTCCCATGTGATCGTCTTGGCCCCTGCGTCCGCGGTGACGTCCACGAGGTGAACGGCGTCCACCCTCATCGGGGCGTGTCCCGGGCGTACTCCGTTGCGGAGCTTCCTCTGGACCTGGTCGGAGTCGCATTCCTCGGCCGCGTATCCGAGCGTGAGGTGCGGGACCTTGGTGGGGTAGTCCGTCGCGTTGGGCCCGCGGACGGCCTGGATCGCGGCGCGGACGGTGGTGTGGAGTTCGTTGAGGGGCTCGTCGGGGTGGACGTCGGCGATCACTCCGGTCGCATACGACTCCAGCGATCCGATCATGATGTCGAACGGCTCGATTTCCGCGAGCTGCTTACCCAACTCCGCGACCAGAGCATCGCGTTCAGCCGTTGAAATGTCCGCTCCCACGCGGTCAGTGATCTGCTCGACGGTGATGTGCAGCCAGGGAAGCGCGACCGGTGTGATCGGGAAGTCCTTCAGCACGTCGTGCGCGCGCGTGTAGGTCCGCAATTGGAATGTCCCGTTCCGTTGCGGCGAGCTGGGGCTTTCCGGTTGTCTCATTTGAGGGCCACGGCCGATTGGTCTCACGATCTTGTCCCTTGAAAGCTGTGGCCACTGCTGTGACCGAGTTTTCCTACGCATCCCGAGTGTTGGGGCGCCGGGAGGCAGGTCACCTGACACGGTTCGTACGCTGCGCCGGCGACGTGCCGACCGCTTGGCCATCAGCAGTTGACGGGCGAGCGCGCTCTGGTCCGCCTCAGGTTGAAGTGCCGCATGGGCTCGATCGACTTGCTCGGGCGACCGGATCTTCGTGCGCCAGTCGTAACTTCGCCGCCCGGTGCTCTTTGTACCGGGCAGAACAGTGATCGTCCTGCTGTTCTGCCCGGTCCGGTGAGTGAAGTGGGAGTGGCTTGTGCGACGAGCTCTGGTGGGTGTGGCTCTTGCGGCCCTGGTGGGAGTGATGGTGCCGCCGGCAACGGCGGCGCCCGGGTCGGCGACCTACAAGGTGGGGTGCGGGAAAGCCAAGTTGCTGCGGATTTCCTTCACCAAGGCGGCCAGGAACACGAAGACCGTGATCATCCTCAACCCGAACAAGAAGGCGAGCTGCGTCTACGAGCTGCCCTCGGCAACGACGGGCGCCAGTACGAACCTCACCTCGCGTGCGGAGGGGGTCGTCGTGCAGGGCAACGGGGCCACGATCAAGCCGAGGACCAGATCGAAGTACGGTGCAACGATCCAGGTCACGGAAGGTTCGCTGACCCTGCGCGATGTCACAGTCGAGTCGAATGGTGACGCGTCCGTCCACGTGCGGGACATGCGCGACACGGAGAACGGGCAGGGAACGTTCGGAACGCTCATCCTCGCGGGCACGTCCGTACTGTCCGGACCCGGGCAGACCGGCGCGTCGGTAGACGGAACGATGGAAATGCGGGACCAGTCACGAGTGACCGGGTTCCCCAACGGAGGCGTCTCCAACACAGGCACGTTCACCATGTCCGGCAACAGCCGCGTCAGCGGGAACTCCAACGTGAGCGGGCCGTACGGCGGCGGCGGTGTCTTCAACCGCGGCACGATGACCATGAAGGAATCCGCCGCCGTCTCAGGCAATAGCGCCAAGAAAGACAGCGACGTTCGAGGCGGCCTCGGAGGTGGCATCTTCAACGATCGGGAGGGACACCTGACCGTGCAGGGCCATGCCACCGTCAGTGACAATCGCGCGGACCCCGCCGGGGAGGCAAACGGCCAGGGTGGCGGCATCTACAACATGGGGAACGCCACCGTCGCCCCTGGCAGCATCCGGCAGAACACGCCCACCCAGTGCGCAGGGCCCCAGCCCGTTACCGGCTGCACCGGCTGACCCTGCCTGAGGAACGGTGCGGCGGGCTTCCCCGGGTTCCCGCCGCACCGGCCCGAATTCTCGACTCCCAGCTCAGGTCCTGTTCGGCCTCCGAGGTCGCCTCGATGATCGAGGGCGTGCTGCGGCACCGCACCGGCATGGAAGTGGACCGGCAGCACCCCGACCACCCACGGCCTGATCCTGGAGGTATTCGCCGGACCCCTGCCCGGGGTGCGACCGAAACGCGAGCCAGTCTCAATGTCTGGCACTCTGAAACTTCGAATCCGAGCATCCCTTTCAGGCCCATTGCGTCCGCTTTTCGGTCACGCCATCCCTATGAGGGCCGTCGTTGGCCGCCACACATCACACTTTGAATGCGGGCGACTACTCGCCGTGCGCGCCGGTGTGAGTGGACTGAAGGAGTACGGAATGTCTGAGCTTGAGACCACGGCTGAAGAGCGTCTGGCCCGGGTGCGGGCGACCCTGTCGGGGACGTCGACGTCCCGCCGCGCCGCGCACCGGCAGAAGGGGAGCCGCGCGCAGAACCTGTTGGGCGGGGTGATGCTGCGGGCCGCGGAGCGTCAGGAAGCGGGCCGGGAGCTGACCGAGCTGGAAGGGCGATTGCTCGGTGTCCTGCGCGCCGCGGTGCCCCAGGAGGAGGTCGCCGCGTTCGGCCGGGCCTGGCGGGAGGCGACGGGGAAGAACACGGTGGACTGGCTGCCTGCCACGTTCACCGCACGCTCAGCCGATACGGGCTACGCCATGGCGGACCTGGTGGCGGACCTGGCGGCGGCGGGGCCCGAGATCCTGGCGCAGCCGAACGTGCACGTGGTGAACGTCGCGGACCTCACCGCCGAGGGCGGCAGCCTGGACTCCGAGGAGTTTTTGGCGGCGCTCGCCGAGTACGGGTCGGGAGCGACGGTAGTGACCGGGCCGGAGCTGCCCTCGGGCAAGGACGTCGCGCCACTTCGCGCGAATCTGGCACTGGACCTCTTCCACTGCATCCGCAGTACGGGCGACACCTTCTTTGGCCCAGATGACGAGATCTACTGGGTGGCCGCCTCCGGCGCCGACGACCACTCCACCAAAACCTACAGTTCACCCGAGTTCGGGTCGCTCGAAGACAACACATGGAAGTCCTTCGACGCCAACGCCACGATCTTCAGCGGCACGGTGCACCAGACTCTGATCACGGACATCGAGTGCTGGGAACGCGACGGCGGCGACATCTGGAAGGACCTGCGCGAGGGCCTGGCGGACGTGGCCGAGACGTGCGCGGAGGCGTGCGCGGACATTCAGGAACACGGGGAGAGCCAGGAGGCCAGCCTGGCGGCGGTCGTCGCGATCGTCAGCGCGCTGCTGGGCCTTCTGCTGGAGTTGTTCACGAACGACGACGACCTGATCCAGGACCGCAGCCTTGCCTTCACCCGCCCCGCCCTGACAGAACTCGCCCTTCGCCCGGACGCCCGGGACTACTGGAACTTCAGCGGCAGCAACGGCCACTACCGCCTCTACATCCGCTGCCACCTGCCCGAGACGGCCCTGGTGATGAAATCGATCGAGGAGGGCTGGCCAGGACTCGTAGGCACCTCCTTCACCGGGGGCATCGACGCCGCCGTGAAGAAGCCCGGCCACCCCAGCGACGTGTACCTGTTCAGGGGAGCCGAGTACCTCCGCTACGACGCCCACGGGGAGAAGATCGTCATCGGTCCGAAATCCCTCGCGACGGGCTGGCCCGGTCTTGCGGGCACCGCCTTCGCCCAGGGCATCGACGCCGCCACCCAAATCCCCGGCTACAGCGTCCAGCAACCTCAGCCCTCCCCGGACCTGTACCTCTTCCGGGGAAACCAATATGTGCGCTACGTCACCGCCACAGAGAAGATCACCGTCGGTCCGAAACCCATCGCGACGGGCTGGCCGGGTCTTGCGGACACCGCCTTCGCCGACAAGATCGACGCCGCCGCCCCCGTACCGGGTGGCGCTCCCCATCTGTACCTCTTCACCGGCGACCAGTACGTCCGCTACGACACCACCCAGGAAAAGATCGTCGCCGGTCCCAAGCCCATCGCCGAAGGCTGGCCCGGGCTGGCCGGCTCCGACTACGCCGGCGGGATCCATGCGGCCTGCTCCGTACCCGACGGCAGCAGTGAGCGGCCCTACCACTACACCGACATCTACCTGTTCCTGGGCCAGGACTACACCAGGTACTCCATCATCTGACAGAACAGCCGCACCCGTAACACCGCACACGCGCAGGCCGGCCGGAATACCTCAACCGGCCGGCCGCCCACCCGGCTGCTGCTCCCGTTCGGCCCGTCGTGGGGCCGCTCGCCCGGCCTTCCTGCGGCTACCGGCCGGGCCGGGGGAAGAACTCGTCGGCTGCCTTCAGGAAGCCGAGGAACCGGTCGGCCTCTTCCATGTCGCCGTCCAGGGCCTTGGCCGGCGACAGCCAGGCCGTGGGCCGGTCGGCGTTGAACGTCACGCCGAGCTGCATGAGCCTCGCGGCGGCTTGCCTACTGAGGGTTTCCCTCTTCCCCTCGTCGGCGAGCTGGTCGGCGTGGGTGAAGGCGATGGCCACATGGGGTGTGGCGGGGGTGCTGCCATCCGCAGTTTTCGTCCTCGCCAGCAGGCGGAACGCATCGGATGTCGCATCGGTCGGGCCGGTGGCGCCGTTGACGACCAGGATCGCCCAGGTCCTCGGCAGGGCGTCCTGGTCGAGGGCTGTGAGGTAGTCGTCGTACGTCGGGCAGTCGAACAGGGAGTACGTCTGCATAGGCAGGCTGTAGTCCAGCCGGGACATCGCGAACCCCATGCCCCCCTGCTCCCGCGGCGCGTGCGTGGGCGCGTCGTGGAGCTGGTCGAACGTCGTCATGCCGGCATTGAGGTCGGGGCGGCGGTCGCGCACGACACGGCTGATCGCCGCGGCCAGCGACGTCCTCCCGTGCCCCTGGGCACCCACGAGCGCGACGTCACGGTGATAGATCGGCATCAAGAACCTCCAGTGAGCGGGACGGTCACCCGACATGATCCTCCGGTCACCGTGTGTGGCGTCGGGGAATCATGAATCCGCTTCGAAAGACCACAAGTGATGAGAGGGTGCCAGCTACAGGCTGTAGCGAATGTGCATCCGGCTCTGGATTTGCGAGGTGAAGGTGCGGTCCTGGTCGGCGGAACCGGATCCTCGACAGCCGACCCGCTGTAGGGGAAGACCCGCGCGGCCCTCTGCTCGCGGCCGGCCGGCAGAGGGCCGCAGGGAATCAGGACGAGGCAGCACAGTGGTGCGCGATGGCCCGTCAACTGCTGGTGGCCAAATGGTCGGCCCGTGGTGGACGCTGTGTCCGAACGGCCTCGGGTGGTCTGCCGGCACTCGGCAAGCGCGAATGGGTGCGGATCCTCTGAAGTGATGGTCGGGATCAGCGCGGAGTTGGAGGACGGCATCGGCACCGTCGAGTCCCCAGCGGGCGACGAGAACCAGTTGCGCCACCGTGGAGGCCACCGCGACAGCGACCAGCCATCGGAGGTCCCCTCTCGTTGCCCTGCGCGGACCGCACGCGGAGTCTGGGGCTTGTCTCATGGACAACCACGCTGCCGGCACGCTTCCCCAGCGTCCACCACGCCACCAGCCAGTTCCAGGCCGGCGCCGCCGCCCGTACGACAAGAGCCCGGCCGCATCGCGGCCGGGCTCTGCCGGTGTTCCAGGTGCCAGGTGCTACGCCGGCGCGCCGGTCGTCAGCTCAGAGGGGGCTGACGTTTTCCGCCTGCGGGCCCTTCGGGCCCTGCGTGACCTCGAATTGGACCTTCTGACCTTCGGCCAGCTCGCGGTAGCCACTGGCGGCGATGGCCGAGTAGTGGACGAACACGTCCGAGCCCCCACCATCCTGCTCGATGAAGCCGAAGCCCTTCTCGGAGTTGAACCACTTCACAGTGCCAGTCGCCATCAGTTCGTATCCCTTGCCACCGCGCCACGGCGCGACCACGCCGCACCGGCCGCAACCAGCCTCACGCGGCTGCGGCCCCTGCACCCTGCCCAGCGGAGCCGGGCCTCGAACCGCCCACCCGTGTGGCGCACGCCACTTTGCTGGATCTTCCACGCAGCCCGCGAGCATCAACGCCTCTACCCCAGCCCTGACCAGCAGAACTAGGGCCTTCCCCCATGAAGGTGGGCACGCGGTTATTGGTCACGCGGCGAGCGTGAGTTTAGCGCTGTGGTGTCGTCGTTCGTAGGCGTCGGGGCTGAGGTGGCCGTTGGTGGAGTGTCGGCGGCGGGTGTTGTAGCGGGTCAGCCAGGCGAAGACGGTGCGGCGGCAGGCGGTGGCGTCGCCGTAGTCGTGGGCGCCTTGGAGGGTCTCGCGTTTCAGGGAGGCGTGGAAGCTTTCGCAGGCGGCGTTGTCGGCGCTGGTGCCGACCGCGCCCATCGACCGGGTGACCTTGAGCTGGTCGCAGAGGCTGGCGTAGGCCCTGGATCCGTATTGGGCCCCGTGGTCGGAGTGGAACACCGCCCCGTCCAGGGAGCCGCGGGTGCGGGCGGCCATCCGCAAGGCGTCGGCGACCAGGTCCGTGCGCATGTGATCGGCGATGGACCAGCCGACGATCTTGCGGCTGAAGCAGTCCAGCACCGTCGCGAGATAGAGGAACTTCCCTCCCTGGAGCGGGAGATACGTGATGTCTCCCATGAGCTTGCGCCCGGGCTCGGTGGCGGTGAAGTCCCGGCCGAACAGGTCCGCGACCTGCCCGGATGCCGGGTCGGGGACGGTCGTGCGGACGCGTCTGCGCAGGCGGATACCCGTGATGGAGAACGTCCGCATGATCCGGGCGACCCGCTTCTCGTTGACCCGGTGCCCCTTCTCGCGGAGCTCAGCCGTCACCCGCGGGGAGCCATAGGCGCCGCCCGACTCACCGTGGACCCGGCGGATCTGTTCGGCCAGGACTCGGTCCTGATGCTTCCGGCTGGCCCGGGCCTCGGCGCCGGCGAGCCACTTGTAGTAGCTGGAGCGGTTCACGTCCAGGACCTGGCACAGCCGCTTCACCTCGTAGGTGGCCCGGTGGTCGTCAACGAACTGGAAGCGGCTGATCACCAGTTCGTCTCTCCGGCGAAATACTTGGCCGCCTTGCGGAGGATGTCCCGCTCGGTGGCGAGCTTGCGCTCGCTGGCCTCGAGTTCCGCCACCCGGGCCTCCAGCCGCCGGACCCGCTCGTCCGGATCAGCGGGCGACACCGCCGCAAGGCGGCCGGCGGCCGGCTTCGCCCCCGCGGCGGTGACGCCACGGCGTTCGCGGTCCCGCAGCACCCACTCGCGCAGCGTCGCCCGGTTGATGCCCAGGTCAGCGGCGATGCTCTTGTAGATCGCCCCAGGTGTGGACTCGTACAGGGCCACCGCATCGGCCTTGAACTCGTCCGAATAGTCCTTCATCGCCATCGGCCGTCTTCTCGCTTCCTCCGGATCAAGCAGATCCAGTATCAGCGTGTCCACCACTCAGGGGGGAGGCCCCTACAACCTCACTGCTTGATCCCGACCATCACTTCAGAGGATCCGCACCCAGCGCGAATAGCGGAATGGACGAACCATGGCAAAGCTCCAAGCATTCCGAGAGTTCCAATATCTGACGCTGCCGTTACACGGCACGGCCTCGTCTGATCCGCTCAACAGCGAGTTGCGCAACAAGGTGGTCCCACGCCGCGCCTCGCTCCTCGTCGACCGCGTACACCTCCTCGACGTGGCGTGGACTTTCGACGAGGGCCTCGACGGGTGGCGGATGACGTGGGAGCCGGTAGCGGAGATCCTCTTGGGTCGCTGAGCTCTCTGGCTCCGCACCGCTGCGGTAGCCGCTCGCGCGGCACGGTTCGGCGAAGTGGCGGCCGTGCTGGGCTCAGGAGCTGTGATTCGGCTTCTCCGTGGCGTACCAGAACGGATCGAGGCGTCCGGAGTCCTTGTGATCGCGACCGAAATCGATCAAGTGAAATGGGGTCCCGCGGGTCTGGAAGACGTCGTGCGAGAGCGATTTGTGCTGTTGCCGGATGTGGAAGGAGACCACGTGGAACGCGCCGGTACACCAGCGATTCCACTCCTCGGCGGTGCAGTTCTCCAGCCGTGCGACATCGGTCAGCCGCAGTCGGCCGCCCCGGGTTCTGGCGCCGGCCGGGCGAAGGGACTGCAACAGCCCCCTCTCGTTGACGCTCTGCGTCGGGTTCTCTCCCCGCCCGAGCAAGTCCAGGACGTCCGGCAAGCACACCCTGTCGAAGGCTTGGACCCTGTTGCGCCAGGCGATCTCGTGCAAGGCCAGCCCCAGGGCCACGCTGATCATGTGGGCGTCGAGGGCAGGCTCGTTGCGTGGACTGAACACGGTCTCGAAGAGCCAGCCTTCATGCATCAGCGCCCGAATCAGCAGATGGCGAGACCAGGCCATCGCCTCATCGAACGGCGCCAGCGCGCGCACTGTGTGCCCGATCGACCAGGCGACCTGCTCCGTGGCCTCGTCGGCGGTGTCCTCGAAGTTCTCGGCGATACTGCGGTCCTCGTCGAGCGGAAGCGGGGCGAATACGCCCAACCGTCCAACGCCCAGGGGATCGAGATCCAGAGGGCCGTTCGGGCCGTGGTGCAGCAGGAAGAGCTTGCGCACCATGCCTGCGTCGAGCAGCGCAGCGCGGAATGCGCGCCCGTTGGGGCAGACGAGGAAGGCCAAGTCATCGCGTGCGACCAGCGTCAGCCCAGTGGTCGCATGACACTCGGGACAGGCGAGGGTGGTCGTGAATTCCTCCCTGCCGGTCACATCCCGGTCATGTACACGGATTTCTCCTGGGACTTCAAGAGTGACCCGACCTGCGCCGGTAAGGCCCTGTTCGTTGGTGAGTCCGTGTCGCACCACTTGAACCCGCACCTCGCTCACTGTGTCGCGCACCCACCGGATCCGGGTTGTCAGGATGGGGCAGGCCCATTTCACCAGAGATGGTCTTGCCTGCGCCTTCGTTCTGCCGAACCCGGCTGGTTCGGCACCGCTACCCCGGGCCGGCCGACCTGTTGCCGTGCTGTACGTGCGTACCAACCCTGTCGGCCCGGCGTCGGGGTGAAGCGGCGGCGCGAGCCGGGTAGCGTGCCGTCAAGTGGCCAACACGCAAGGAGCCACCGAGGCCAGGCACGGCTGCCGTAAGCCTGACATCCGCCTCGGGGCGCCGTGTTCTTCGGAGCAGGATGAAGGAGGGGGACGCATGCCTGATTGGTTCGGTATGAAGGCGCGACAGGCCACGAAGGAGGAGCGGTTCAGCGAGCGGGCGCTGGCGTGGTCTGCGCTGTGGGACGTCGCCACTCGCACGCCGTTCCTCCGGCAGGTCGATGCGAGCGATCCGGACTCCTTGTTCCACGTCGCGGAGGTCTTGGTCGACAGCGGCCCGATCATCAACTCCCTTGATGCGCTGGGACATGGCCTTGTCGATCCGAACGCGCCGTTCGTCGCCCCGCTGATAGAGGCAGCGCGAGAGGTGAGGGTGCTCGCGGAGATGCGCCCAGCCTGGATCCGGCACTGCGACAAGCACTCTCCTGTGCCCACGGAACTATCCCGCAACACCGACATGCGTTACATCAATGGCACGGCCATGCGGACATGGTCCCGAGCCGAAGAGGCCAAGGCCGCTACCGAGCGTGCCGAGCAAGCGCTGCGCCGGCTGTACCCCGCCCTCGTGGAGTTCTACGGCTACGACGTCACCGCCGGGCGGGGAGTGGCTTGATGCGTTACGTCGAAGCCCCCGAGGAGTTCACCGGTGCCGGCTCCTGCCTGTTTCTCGCCGGGGGCATCTCTGACTGCCCCGACTGGCAGAAGACCGTGACAGCCGCGCTCGATGACCTCGATGTCACGCTGCTCAACCCGCGGCGCAGTAACTTCCCGCTGCACGACCCGGACGCGGAAGCGGCCCAAGTCGGTTGGGAGTACCGGCATTTGCGCCGAGCCCATCTTGTCGTGTTCTGGTTTCCGGAGTCGCCCACCAGCCACCAGCCGATCGCTCTGTACGAACTGGGGGTGCTCGTCGGTGAGGGCGGCGCTCTCGTCGTCGGGACGGATCCTGGCTATGTACGCCGCACGAATGTGGTGACGCAGCTCGCACTCGCTCGCCCGGCGCTTCAAGTCCACACCACGCTGGCGGACACGATCGAAG
The DNA here is from genome assembly GCF_014216315.1 of Streptomyces finlayi. Taxonomy (NCBI): domain Bacteria; kingdom Bacillati; phylum Actinomycetota; class Actinomycetes; order Kitasatosporales; family Streptomycetaceae; genus Streptomyces; species Streptomyces finlayi. The sequence goes on along the minus strand of NZ_CP045702.1, from coordinate 1,679,403 downwards.
CGAGCCGCGCAGCCATAGGGGCCTCACGATGATCGTGGTCTGGGCCCTGCTCGGGGTTTTCGTCGCCATGTTCATCGCGGCCGTCGTACGCGGAGCCGTACGGGCGGCCCGGGTCTCGATCAGGCAGGACCTGGTATCGCTGGGCGAAATGCAGCAACTCGCTGGAGCGTTGGCGCAGATGACGACCACTGCCTATGCCTTCGCGGCGCCGCTCCTTAAGGAGCGGGAGTCCTGGATAGGCTGGCTATGGTGGCGTACCCGGATGGGACCGGACGGCAAGGTCGAGCGGGGCATGGGCTGGGCCCTCACGTACCGGCGCGCGCGGAAGGCCGCTGGAGCCCCTCTTAGCTGGCGACTGTTTAGCGGAGCCGAGGTCGTTGTTCTCCCCAGGGACGCGCGGCTGCCAGCTGCGGAGGACCCGAACGTCGCACGTCCGCAAGAGCGTTGAACCCCAGGTTGCGCGGGAGCGCACCCAACGAGCCGAGTGCAGCGGGTAGGGCGCGGTCCTGGATCTCAGGTGTGTACGTCACCGGGCCATGGCGCGGATGATCTCTGTATCACCGTTGTATGTCACCGCATCTTCGTCGTCATCGGGCGGTTCGAACCGAGCGAAGAAGTCATTGAGAGCCTGGGGCGACACGATCAAAGCATTGGCGTCCTGGCGTTCATTGCGTGCGGCGAGCCGGCGCAGAAGTTCCTCTTTGGACGCAGGAAGGTAGACCAGGAGCGGACGTCCGCCGGCGGCCCGGACCGTCTTCTTCCACTCGTCACGATCGGAACGCAGCCACAAGCCGTGGTCGAGGACGACGGGGTGGCCGGCGCGCAGGTGCTCCGCGAGCTGCGTGCGTACGGTTTCCACGGCGGGGGCCTCGCGCTCGAAGTAGGTGTTTTCGGGGTAGTCGACGCCGTAGCGGCCGTGGAGGCGGTGGACCTCCTCGTCCACGCTGAGTCGAACCAGGCCGCGGACGGCCAGGGCCTGGGCGAGGCTCGTCTTGCCGGAGCCGGTGATCCCGATGAGCAGGACGGCGGTCGGCGCGCTCACGATGTTGTGCTCCCTGGTGCTGCTCGTGCTGGGGCTATTTCTTGGCGACCACGTACACGCTGCCCCACTGCCGCTTCGGATTAGCCATCGCGGCGTCGAAGTCCCACGGTTCTACACTCCGGAATCCGGCCTCGGTGAATAGCTGTATCAGCTTCTCTTCGTCGTAAGCCCACAGGTGAGGCGTGTAGTTGAGGGTGTCGTCCTGGTCGCGGAAGGTGTAGTTGATCAGATCGAGGAAGGTGTTGATGTCGCCGAGGCAGTCCCGCTTCGAGTACCACCGTTCCACCATCTCGGTGGCCAGCTCGGGGTTGGCGGGGTAATGCCTCAGGAGGAACGCGGCGTCGGGTGCGCCCGTGACCAGCTGTCCGCCGTCGGCTAGCACGCGGTGCGCTTCGCAGGCGTAGTGCTTGACGGAGCGGGGGTAGTCGATGTGCTCCAGGAAGTGCTCGGAGAACATGAGCTGCACGCTGGCATCGTGCAGGGGGATGCCTTCACGGATGTCCCACAGGAGGTCGGCGGGCGGGACGGCGTCGATGTTGAAGAAGCCGTCGATCCGGTGGGCGCCGCCGCCGATCTGCACCTTATCTGGCGTCGTGTCGATGCGGCCGTTCGGCCAGGCCCTGCTGCTGGCCTGGTGGTAGCGGCTGATCTCGATCTCCTTGGCTGTGGCCCGCAGGGTGCGGGCGAGCCCGTGGCCCGTCGCAGGTTCCTGCAGGAGGGCAGCGATCTGCTCGCGGAGGAGGTCGAGCGAGGGTGCGGCGGGGTGCACGGTCATGTCGTCTCCTGGCGGGGCCGGATCAGTTCGGTGAGGGTTCGGGGACTGACCATTTGTTGTTGCGCATCAGCGTGTACTTGATGTCCACGAGCCGGGGCGCGATGGTCAGGTCCAACTTCTCGACGGGGTGCACTCGGCCGGCCTCGTCCCGGACGGCCCGGTAGATGCTGTACTCCAGGTCGGGGTATGCCGGGTTGATGCCGACTTCCCCCTTGGGCATCGTGCCGTTGAAGGGCGCGATGATGTCCATGTGGTTCCAGTAGTTCCACGCCTGGAGCGCCTTGTGCTGGTCGAAGTAGAAGTAGAAATCGGGGTAGCGGCCGAAGGTCCGCAGCTCGCGGTGGATGAGGTGGCCGAGCAGCGGTCCCATCTGGGTGGCGAGGCTGTCGAACTCCCAGCGGGTGTGGCGCCAGGCTTCCGGTATCTGGCCGGGGGTGAAGAGGCGCGCGGCGACGAGGTAGCTGATCCGGTCGCGTAGGTAGGCGCGGGCGTGCAAGGGGTCCACGGTGGTGTCGACGCTGGCCAGGAGCTTGTCGAACTTGCCGGGGGCAGGGCGGAACTTGGCGAGGTCGAACCTGCCTGCCATGTCGGGGAACGTGGCGAACAGCATCTCTTTGTAGAGCCAATTGTTGAACTCGCCGCGCTCGGCAAGCTGCTGGGTGTGGTCACTGGTGGAGTGGAGCATCAGGTACTCGGCCAGGGCCTCGAAGTACAGGTATCCGAGGATCGGCAGGCGCGGGATCGTCTCGTCCAGCAGTTCAAGGAAGGACGGGGCGGCGACGTCCACGCCTTCGTAGACGATGGCTGCCGCGAGGGCGAGGAAGGCGGTGCTGTTCTTGATGCGGCTGACGATCGTCTCGCGCAGTGCGGACCGCTCGGCGTTGGACAGCAGATATTCGAGGTCGCTGTAGATGCTGAGGTGGATCGCGCCCAGGCGCAAGTAGTCCACGCCCGCCAGGCCGCGGTACGCACGACGGGGCCGGGTGATCTCGAAGATCAGCGGGGTCGGCGTACGGCCTTCGCCGCCCTTGGCCACGAACGCCGGGGCTTCCTTGTTCAGGACGTACTCGGCGAGGTTGTGCATCCGGAACCCGCTGCCGTGCACAGTCAGCGGTGCGCAGTAAATGCTCCCGACCAGGCACCCGCCCGACGGGTACAGGAAGCCGTTCTGGCTGATCTCTTCCAGGGCGTGGGTGACGTGCAGCAGGTGCATCGGCCCATCCCCGTTGAGGGTGTCGAAGAGGGCGTTTGTCCGCAGGAGCGCGCCGTGGGGGGTCTCGTCAGCCAGCCGGCGCTCCCACCGAGCAGACTGCTCGGCGAGGGGCCCCGCCTGGTCGCGGGTGTCGGGTAACAGCGGCGTGTCGTAGAAGGCGTGGGCATCGGCCCACAGGTGGTACGAGTCGTGGGTGTCCATCAGGTGATTGACCCCCGCTGCTCCAGAGCTTTGAGTACGGCGTCCGCGCTGTCGATGCCCGCGAGGTGAGCGGCTTCGGAGGACACTACGAGTTCGAACGCCGTGGGACGCAAGGCAGCGAACCCGGCTGCCCGTACGCGGGAGGGATCCGGCCACCAGGAGAGTTTCGGGAGGCGGTAACGGTCCAGGGCGTCGGCGGCCTTGAGCAGGTCGGTGATGTGCCGGGCTCGTGCATAGTCGGTGAGGTCGTCCGGGGCGAAGACGTCGTAGGGCACGTCGTGCAGCCGGACGGCCGTCGCGACCGAGACGATGCGCTGCGGGGTGGGCGCCATGTGGAAGTGCGCCCAGACCATGTCGGCGTTGCCGGTCAGCCAGATCGCGGCGCGTGCCCCGTGCCCGCGGTCGTCCTTGTCGTGGACTCGGCGGCAGTCGTGGACGGCTGCGGCCATCACGAGCGTCGCCGTGTCGTGCTCGGTGAGATCGTCGGCGTCTGCGAGAAGTGCGGCCAGGGTGGCGGTGCGCATGGCGTGGCGAACGCCGTGCAGCGAGTCTGCAAGCTGGGAGTTCGCCATCCAGGCGGTGGGGATGGCCGAGCGGTAGACCAGCCGCTGGGAGGTGGCCCGGAGCGCCGGAGTCACCGTGTCGGGGAAGTCAGGCCGGTTGGCCTCGATCCATCGCACGGTGGCGTGGTCGGTGAACTGGTGGTGCGGAAGCTGCTTGCGGGCAGCCAGCTCGACCAAGCTGTCGGCCGGCGGGGTGGTACTCATCGGGCCTACCCCCTCGGTGGGTCGGAACGGCGGATACCGATCAGGTCTGCGGTTCGATCTCCTCGAACGACAGTTGATCCTTGCGGGCCTGCTCGGCAGACTCGAATGCTGCGGTGAAGTCGGCCAGCTCCTGCTCGGTCATCAGTGTCACGCCCAGGTCCTGGGCTGCGGTGGTGATGCGGGCTGCGGCCTCCTCGCGGGCCGTGTCGCTGGCGTCGTCGTCCAGCAGCACTTCGAACTCGGCGTGGTGGCCCCACGCCTCGCTCCACTTCACGGCGATCTCTACGCCTCGGAAGCGGTAGTTGTGCCGCTGGTTGTCCGCCTGGTGCATGTGTGGCTCGAAGCCGAGGGCGTTGAAGAGGGCCACAGCCGCGGGGACGTCCTCGCGGGCGATGGGGAACTCTGTCTCCGGGAAGGCCGCGCCCTGGCCGATCTTGCTGTGCTTGAGGGTGATCTTGGCCGTGCCGGCGGCGGTGTTGTCCGTGACCTTGAGTAGCTTGTCGGGCAGGACATAGAAGTAGATGTGCTTGTCGTCGCGGCCCAGGTCAGTGGCTTGGCCGTCCAGGCGGGCGGTGAGCCGGTCGTGGGTCTCTTTGTCGTACCGGGCACGCATCTCGATCTCAATGGGCAACGGCTTGGTCCCTTCTTCGGGCATGGGTGGTCTGTCCGAACCCGCTCAGGCGGGGGCCTGGCTGGTCCGGTTGGTGGGCTGTATGCAGTTGTGGCCGACGGCGGTGCGGTCAGCGTGCGGACGCGAGCCGCACCGCCGTATCAGGGCGCGTGTGTGTCAGCCGAGGTCACCGAAGCGGCTGCGCACGACGCCTTCGTGCAGGTAGTTCGGCAGGTCAACGCCTCCGACGGAGGTGCGCTGCGTGGCCACCTGCTCCTCGGTCTCGGCGGGGAAGCCTTCGAGGAGCTGGAGGGTCTGCTTCACCCACTCGCGGGACTTCTCCCAGTCGTCGGCATCGCGGTGTCGGACGGCCAGCGCGTAGGCCGTCTCCGCCGCGGCCCATCGGTCGGTCGCCAGCTCCTGCTGGAAAACCGACTCCAGTTCCTGAACGGACGCGACACGTGTCTGGTTGGTCATGGTGCCCTTTCGATTAACGGTGTGCCCCAGTGGTGCTCAACGCTTCGGCGCCCTCGTAGTGACGTTGTCCGCCTCAGCAAGCGAAGATCTCGGCGAGCGTGCGGTAGTCGTGTAGCTCGTCCTTGTCGAACCACAGCTCCACCTCCTGCTTGGCCTCCTCCTTGTTGCCGCTGGCGTGCACGAGGTTCGCCACGGCCTTGCCGGAGGCCACGCTGGCCGCCTTGCCGTAGTGCGAGAAGTCGCCCCGGATCGTCCCGGCCGGAGCCTCGTTCGGGTAGGTGCTGCCGACGAGCTTGCGCACCGTGGCGATCGCGTCGAAGCCTTCGAGCACCAGGGCGATGACCGGCCCCTGCTGCATGAACGCGGAGGTGAAGTCGTAGACCTCCTTGCCCAGGCGCTCTTCGAGGTCGAAGTAGTGGCGCCGGGTGAACTCGGCGTCCATCTGCTTCATCTTCACCCCCACGATCTTCAGCGCTGCTTCCTCGAAGCGGGTGATGACCTTCCCGCCGAAGCCACGAACGAGGGCGTCGGGCTTGAGCAGCACAAGCGTGCGCTCCACTGTCTGGTCCTGATCCTGGGGCATGGTTCCCTTTCATCTGCCACGCGGGTGATATGACGGTCGCTCAGCACGTCAGTGACTGAGGTTACCTGCGCCGGATCAGCCCATAGAGCCCGGCAGTTGGGCTACAGACGGCGGTGTTGGCTCACCCTCCTGATACGGACATTCGATAGCCGAAAAGTGATGCCCATCGGGCGCCGGACGGGCGTCTTCGGAGTGAAATCGGACGTCCTCCCGTTCTTGGGCTACTCAGGGCGGTTCGTGCCCGACGTGGGGCGGGCACGAACCGCCCTGCCGCCTGGGGTGGCCGTAGCGTGACCGCACCTGGGCGGCGACTTTTGGCCTCTTTCGGACGAGACTTCGATCCTCCAACTCGCGTAACCCCCAGGGGTCTGAACTAGCATGCTTGGATGACCGCATCGTTCGTACATCTGTGCGAGAAGGTGGTGTCTGTCTGGGGCGGCACGGCTTAGAGTCAACCGGTGTTCGCTTCCCGCCGCCATGAAGCGGCAGTGCAACTCCCGTGCAGTCGTAGCGCATTGACCATGCACGTCGCCGATCGGATACGTGAGGGCCGCGATGGAAGTAGTGGACGTCTGGACCGGCCAGCTCGCCTGCACACTCCAATCCGCCCTCCGTATGACCAACGAGTCCTTCGCCAACCGCTTGGGTATCTCGCCACGGACCGTCGCCACCTGGCACTCCGACTCCGACGTCATCCCCCGCCCAGAGATGCAACAACTGCTCGACTCCGTGCACGAGGACGCACCAGCCGCTGTCCGTAAACGATTCGCATCGATGACGGCGGCAATGGGCCAAGCGGACACCGCAGCCACCGTCCCCAAGGCCCAGGCCCTGCGCGTCGCCATCGCTGTCGTCGTCCGTGGCGACGACGTTCTGCTGGTCTGCCGCCGTGGCGATGACGCGTCCGGGATCTCTTGGCAGTTCCCCGCGGGCGTCATCAAGCCTGGCGTCCGGCCTGAGACCACGACCATCCGCGAGACGCTGGACGAGACCGGTGTGCACTGCGCCATCCGCCAGAGCCTCGGCGAGCGGCTCCACCCGGTGACCGGCGTGCACTGCCTGTACTTCCTGTGCGAATACCTCGCTGGGGACGCGACGAACAGCGATGCCGTGGAGAACGTGGACGTGACGTGGGTAGCCAAAAGCACGATGACCCGCTTCATACCCGCCGACAACATTTACCCGCCAATCCTGGAAGTACTGGAGGAAGACATATGACCGAGCAGACGGCTGCGGAGCGGTCGGGCATCTCTGCCGCGATCGTGGTCCACGAGAACCGTGTCCTGATGGTGCGGCGCAGGGTCTCCGAGGGCCAGTTGTCCTGGCAGTTCCCCGCCGGCGAGATCGAAGACGGGGAAACTTCCGAGGAGGCGGCCGTACGCGAGACGCAGGAAGAGGTCGGCCTGGCCGTGACCGCGGTCAAGGCTCTTGGCGAACGGGTTCACCCCAAGAGTGGAAGGAACATGTCCTATACCGCCTGCGCGGTCACCTCCGGCACCGCTTACGTGGCCGACAAGGACGAGCTGGCCGAGCTGAAATGGGCTGCGCTTGCCGACATCCCGGAACTCGTTCCGTACGGCCTCTTCGAGCCGGTACAAGCCCATCTCGACAGCGTGCTGAGCTAGCTGCCGGCGAGCCCGCCGGTGAGGGGCAGCTCTTCGAACATGTGCTGAGCAGGTGCGCCTCGACGCGCGCCACAACCCGGTGCCGCGCAGGTCGACCACCAAGAGGTCTGCGCATCACGGTCACCGAAGGCATCGGCGAGCCGCTGCCGAGGGACGGTCATGCTGACGGCCCGATGGTCGTTGAGGTGTCGTTTTCGGCTGACTGGCGGCTATAGACGGACACATGGTGCGTACTGGTCGCGGTAAACGGAGAGCCCTTCCAGTCGCTGGTCCGCCCGTCCAGGCGCAGCCCAGCAAGCTGCGCCATCAGGTCCAGTTCGGCCGGATAGGCATAGCGCATGACGTTCGGCAGAAGGCGACAGCCATCTGGGCCGACGCGTACCTCCTGGGCCCGGACGATCTGGTGCACGGGGTCGTGGACGTAGGCGGACCATTTCAGGTGTTCCTCGCTCATTTCGCGGACGATCATCTGCTGGCGTTCGGAGGCCATGCCCGAGGTGTGCGGGACTGCTGCTTCGACGACGAATCGGCCCTGGGGGGAGAGGTGCCTGGCCGCGCTGCGGAAGCAGCTGACCTGGTCCTCTTGTTTGGTCAGCAGGAAGAACGTGCTCGCTATGACGTAGACGAGTGGGTAGTGCGTGCCGAGGTCGAACCGCGCCATGTCGCCGACCCGCGCCTGGACAGGCGAGCGCCCCTCGGGCGTCTGCTTTTGGTGCTCTTCGAGACGGCTGATCATCTTCTGGGAGGCGTCAAGGCCGAAGACGGGCGTCCCCCATTCGGCAAGCGGGAAAGCGACGCGGCCGGCCCCGACGCCCAGCTCCAGGGCCGCGCCGTCTCCGGCGAGGTCGGAGAGAACGGCGGCGGCGGCACTCGGGTCCTGGTTGCGGGTCTCCTCGTCGTAGTGCGGCGCCCACTGGTCCCAGCGGGCGGCTTGCTGGTGCAGGTCCTTCATGATCTCCCCTGTAGTTCTCGGTTGATTTTTGGCGTGGTGTGCGGACCGTGTCGGGGCGGTCTTGGTCAGGGAGTAGGGGCGAGGCGCAGGGCGCGAATCGGCGTGAGGGCGAGGCGTAGCGGCGGCAGGAGGAGTAGGCACGCGCCGATGGCCAGGGTGGTGCGCAGGCCCAGGGTGGTGCCGGCGTAGCCCGCGAGGAGGGCTGCGAAGGGGCGGAGCCCGAACGCGGTCCATTGACCGGTTGCTTGCATGCGGCCTTGCATGTCGGGCGCGCAGGCGCGTTGGCGCACGGTGCGCTGGGTCAGGCCGTGGGTGACCGCGCCGAAGAGCTGAGCGAAGAGACCGCAGCCGATGGCGAGTTGTCCGGCGGAGCCCGGGTGGGCCAGCAGGAGCGGCAGTTGGCTGGCCGGTGCCAGGGTCAGTGCGCTGATCATGACGGGGCCCGCTCCGTAGCGAGCGGTGAGGCGGGGTGTGGTGAGCGAGGCGAGGAACCCGCCGCTCGCCCCGATGCTCATGACGAGGGCGAACACCTGGGGTGACCAGTGGAGTTCGCGGATCAGGAACACAATCCAGATTGCGCTGGTGCCGGCCAGGACGGTGGAGGTAATCGCGTTGGTGGTCACGAGTGGCCCGATGATGGGGTGGCGCCAGGTGTAGGCGAGACCGGCCCGGATCTCCCGCCGCAGTGACGGTGTTTCTGCGGGTGGGGGCGGGGCGGCCTCGGGGGTGCGGATGCGCAGGGTGCACCAGGCGGTGACGAGGTAGGAGACGGAGTCCGCGGCGACCGCGCGGGCGGCGCCGATCACGCCGATCAGTGCTCCGGCGAGGGCCGGGCCTCCGATGTCGGCCAGCGTGTTGGCGCCGGCCAGTTTGGCGTGGGCTTCTAGGAGCCGGTCCGCCGGCAGAAGCTGGGGGATGTAGGACAGGCTCGCCGACATGCCAACCACATGGCAGGAGCCGACCACGAAGGCCGCCACGCACAGCTGGGCGAGGGTTAGCCTGTCGCAGGCGGCTGCCAGGGGGATGGATCCCATCACCACTGCGCAGACCAGGCTGGTGGCGACCATCAGGGGGCGCTTGCGGAGGCGGTCGCACCAGGCTCCGGCTGGCAGGGAAAACAGCAGGGACGGCGTCTTCTGTACGGCGGCGAGGATGGCGGCTTGCCAGGTCGTGGCGTGGAGCGTGATGACCGCAACCAGCGGGATGGCCACCGAGCTGAGCGAGGAGCCGAGCACATCGCTGGCTTGGCCCGTCCAGTAGAGGCGGAAGTCGCGGTGCCGCCACAGGCTCGTACGCGGGGATGGTTTCATGCACCTGCGCTTCCCGAGTCGGACGACGGTGTCGTGCGGCGGGCGTAGGGGGTGAAGTGCGCCGGGGGATTGTCGATGGGCAGGTCGGGGCGCCAGGCGGCGAGGATCTGGGCGCTGCACTCGAACAGTCCGTCGGGCAGCTCGTCGAGCGGCCACCAGGCCCAGTCGCCGATGCTCTCGCTCGGCTGGGTGGCGGGTTCGCCCTGCCAGGCGGTGACGAGGGCGCCCACGGTGACGCGCACGACGTCGCCGACGTGATCGACGATGGTGCCCAGGAGGGTGACGTCCTCGGGACGCGCGGAGATGCCGGTCTCTTCGGCCAGCTCGCGCACGACTGTCTGCTCCAGGGGTTCGCCGACCTCAACGGATCCGCCCGGCAGCTCAAGAGTGCCGCGTTGGTGGAGGCCCAGGAGCAGACCACGGTCGCTGAGGACGATGGCGCCCACGCCGATCGCCGCGTGCGGGACAGGCGGGCGCTGAGAGCGGGGGCGGCTGGTGATCTGCGTCGGGAGGACGGCTCTGCGCCGGGCCTGGATGAGCTGGCAGATCACGGGGTTGTCCGGCTCGGGCGCACGGAGCTGGCTGATGGCCTCCACCGTGAATCCGTAGTCCGTCAGGAGGTCCTCCCATACCTGCGCGGTCAGCACCCAGGTCTGCAGCGGTAGCGGCTCCATTCCCTTGAGACCGACCGTCTCCTCACGCGGGGCAACGGCGGCGGAGGGACCGTGGCCGTGCCAGTTGGTGTGCAGCGCGGAGAAGACGAGGGGGGCGCTGGGGAGTAGTCCGTCGCGCAGCGCGGGCAGCGCGATGTGCGGGTCGATTCCGGCGAGCGTGCAGATGCCGTACGCCGCTTCGTACGGTTGAGCCTGCTGAAGGTGCTCGACCACGTCCGCGTGCAGGAACCGGACGCCGGGTACGTCGCCGAAGTGATCGGTGGCGCGTTGATGTTGGGTCGGTGAGAGTTCGACCGCATCGACGAGTGCGCCGTGGGTCTGAGCGAGGTGGACGGCGTAGTGGCCAGCTCCGGATCCGATATCCAGGACTCGCTTTCCGGCCAGTGGGCCGAGCACGTCGTCGCCGGGGCCGACACCGTCCCAGAAGCCCCAGCGCAACTGTTCAGGCAGGGGCGGCATGTAGGACCGGTCGAGCTGAAACTGCCCGTAGGCAGCCCAGGTCTCGGGGTTGGGGGACACCTCGACGGACATCAGAACTCCAAGGGGGAAGGGCGGGGTCAGGCGGAACCGGTGACGAGGTACTGCGGGCCGCTACCGGCGCGGGCCCGTTCGACGGCCTCCAGGCGGGCGAACGCCTCCTTACCCATCAGCCGTCGCCACTCGTCGAGGCGGTGGATCGCCCACAGGTCGTGCTCCGCCGGGTCGAGGCGAATCTGCCGCAGCTGTTCAGCGGTGAGCGAGCCGCCGTCGAAGACAAAGCCGATCTTGCCCATCGGCCAGCGAGGCCCGGGGTGGAGGTAGTGCGTCAGCAGCAGGCGCGGCGGGTCCTGGCCGAGGTAGAGCCCGATTTCCTCGGCCGTCTCGCGGCGCGCGGTCTCCAGAGGATCCTCGCCGGCGTCCGTGTTCCCCCCGGGGAACTGCCAGGATCGACCGCCGTATACCGAACGCAGCTGGACGGGCCGATCCTGGTCGTCGCGTACGTAGAAGCAGCCGTACACCGTGTGGTGCGGAACGGTTCGGACGTACGCCTCGGCGGACATGGGCATGGGTTGCCCTGCGAGTGCCGGCCGATGGTCGAACTCGATCGCGAGCGGTCCCAGCGACTCCCTCTCCGGCGGGTAGATGCGGCGCAGGTTGACGAGCTGCTCCGCGCGCGCGGCATCAGGGTCGATGCGGGTGACGTCCTCGGCGGAGAGCAGCTCGGCGAACGAGGCGTACGGCGTGATCCGGGAGGCCCTCACGTCGAGTTCGCGCCCCGACTCTTCGCCGTGGAACACGAGCACGTCGCCGACCGCGACGCCTGTCATCCGGGGCGTGCGCACCCGGACTTCGATGGTCTTGCGGCCCGATTCCACCTGGGCGTAGTAACGCTCGTACAGGCCCATCCGGTGCTGCGGCTCGACCGGGCCGGATACTGGATCACTCATGGGCGCTCACCTTTTCCGGTTGTAGGGCCGGGGTGTCGGGGGCGTCGGAGCGCCACGTCCACACGAGCCGGCTGTGGGTCTTGTCCAGCACGTGACCTGTGGGCAGCTCTGCGTCCGGGGTTCCGGCGGGATGCACTTGCAACTCCGGGTACCCGTGAGCTCGTTCATGGGCGTCCCAGCGGCGTACGGCGGCGGCGAGCTGTTCGGCAAGAGCGGGCCCGGATGGTCCGAAGCCGTGGGCCATGAACTCCGAGCGGCGCTGCTCGGGTGTGGGGCCGTCCTGGACGAGGATGTGGGTCAGGTAGGCGAGGGAGCCGTCGGCTGTGATCGCGGCGGCGTCTGAGCCCTTGGGCAGTGCGGTGATGCCGCTGTCCCTTTCACGGTTGCGGGCGAGGCGGCAGAAGCCGGGCAGCGTGGTGGCGAGGAAGAGCTGCAGAGTCTCGAACGACTCGTTGCTGGCCACGCTCACGCCCGTGGCCACCTCGTGACGCGGACCCGCGAGGGCATTGTCTAGATCGGCGGTCTGGGCGGGGGCGCCGTCCGGGAACCGCAATTGCAGTTCGCCGTCGGCGAGGTCGATGGTGGGGACGGTGCAGGCAGCGGGCCCGCGGTCGCGGACGAAGCCGCAGAATTGGAAGTCCGTGGCACGCAGCACCAGGCCGTGCTTGTGGAAGGCGATGGCTCGGGTGTAGCCGTGGACTTCCAACGGGAGCACGAGATAGCGGCCGTCGGCGAGCTGTTCGCGCCAAGCGGGAGCGATGTCCCAGCAGTTGTAAGTGATCACTGAGGCGTCGAACCCGCCGCGGGGCATGTGCTCGGCGGCCCCGTCGCTGGCAGAGCCGAGCACTGCGGTGACGCGACCGCTGCCGGCCTCGGCGGTCAGCCGTCGCGTGCGGCGCACGACATACGGGGCAAGGTCGACAGTGATCACGCGACCGGCCGGGCCGACGACGTGTGCGATCAGTTCGGCGTTGTAGCCGCCCGATCCGCCCTCAAAAACCGTCATCCCCGCGGTCAGGCGCAGGTGCTCGGTCATGTCGGCCTGGAGCCAGGCCGCAGACACGGAACTGGTCGCCAGCGCAAAGTCGTTGCGCTCGGTGACCACGGCCAGGTCGCTGTGGTACGCCGTCCGCAGAGGGCTCTCGGGGGTGTAGCGGTGGCGCGGCACCGCGCGCAGTGCCTGCTGTACCGGCAGGGAGGGGGCCCAGCCGCCGGCAATGACTCGGTCAGCCATGGCCTCGCGCCGCTCGACCGCCTCTGGCAGCTCCCCGGGCACCGGCGGGTAGGTGCTGTCGACTGGATACATGTGCGCGGAGGGCACGTACGGAAGGACCCCCGGCCAGACGAGGTCCAGAGCCCGAGCGGAAGTTGCGGATAGTCGGTCCAGACGGTGCAGGGCATGCAGCGGGTGCCAGTCCACGTGCTCGACCTCGTCCGGCTTCAGCGGCTGGACCTGCCCGGTGTGAGCCGAGATGCGGACCACGACGCTCGTCCGCGGGAAGCCGTCCGGGGCATCAAGGTGCAGTCCGAGGACGTGCGCGTCGGTCGGCACGGCCGTCACGCCGGTCTGCTCGGCCAGGGCGCGCACGGCCGTGTGCTCGAATCCTTCTCCTGGCTCGGCCGACGCGCCGGGCAGCTCCCACCCCTGTTGCGAGCGGTCCAGAAGGACGCGGCCCTGGGCGTCGGTGGCTACGGCGTGCACTTCGGTCACCGAACTCAGCGGCGGGGAGGGTGTGTTCGTGATCTGTGCGGCGGGCTTCTTCAGCCCGCGCAGGACCAGGACGGCCATGCCGTTCGCGTCGAAGCGTTGTGCCTGGCCCCACATGCTCACCAGATGGGCGACCTCGTCCTCGTCGAGGGCGATGCCTCGTCGCTCGGCGGGGGTGGTCGCGGCGAGCGGTGTGATGACGACGAGGGCACCGTTCGTGCGCAGTCGGCGGCCCAGAGTACGGGTCAGGCGCGTGCGGTCGCGCAGGAACGCGAACACCATCCGCAGGACGATCAGGTCATAGCCGTCCGCCTGCAATTTCGAGAGGTTGGCACGCTCGATGTCCAGGTGCTGCCAGCGGACGGATCTGTGGGCGGGATCGTCGAGGTGCGCGTCGGTACTGGGGAAGGCACAGTTGGCCCAGTCCACGGCATCGACGGCGTAGCCCATGGAGGCCAGGTGCAGGGCGAGTTCGCCGGTGTCGGGTAGGCCCCGGCCGTTACCGGCCGAGGCCCCCCTCAGAACCGTGCGTGCCACTCGTCGCGGCACACGGCTCAAGCAAGTCCTAAAGGCTTGCGGTAGGCGAAACCGCAGGCTGCGCTGCATTCGATTGCTCCCATCGTTTCGCGCAATGTGCATGGAAGAGTTGAGGTCGGAAGACGCGATCGTTTCCTCTGCCGCTTTCCTTGTGGATGACGATGACCTTGCGGACAACCGCTCTACGGATTGCGGTGAACCATGTTTCCCAGTGATCGGGATGCTGTGGTTGTGTGTCGGCGTACAGGAGCAGTTCGCCGCAGAAGGGGCAACATCCGCGCTGGAGTTTCACCTGGATGGAGAATCCATCGCTGAGCGGAGGCCGGTACTTGCGCCAATGGCCATGAGTTAGATCGGGTCGGGTGTCAGTGTGTGGAGCACGATGGTGCGGGTGACGCGCCGGGTTCCGGGGTCGGTTGAGCTGCGGGTTTGGTAGCTGAGATGGGGGCGTTTCGTGGTGCGGGGCGTGGTGCGGGTGGGGCGGTCTCGGATGTGCATGCCGGGGAGGTCGGCTATGAGGAAGTGCAGGGCCTTCGCGAGCTGGTCAGGGGGAAAAAGCCGTCCTGAGGGAGCTTTTGACGGCGTCCAGGACGGGCGGGAAGCTGATGCGGGCGGGGTCGATGCCCGCGATCACGGCGGCCCTGGCGATCAGGGTGCGCAGGGCCTGGTAGACGCAGAGTAGCGCCCACAGTTCTTGTCGTACTCCCTCGGGTTTGCCCGAGCGCAGGATGCCGCCACTTTGCCGCAGGTCGACCTTGAGCAGTTTGAAGAGCACTTCCACCGACCAGCGTTCGGCGTAGTTGCGGGCCAGCTCCAAAGCGGGCGCGTGCTCAGGGTCCAGCAGGGTGGTGATGAGGCAGAAGACCTCGCTGATTCCGCCGTCGTCGGCGACGGAGTACTCGATGACTCGTACCGTGACCCGCTGCGACTTCCGCTCGCCGCGCAGTTCGGACAGGTACGTGCCGTCGGCCAGCCGTTTCTTGACGGGCAGGGTGAAGGAAGCCGAGACGCGCCACAGCAGTTGTGCGCCCGTCGCGGCGGCAGCCCGGTACAGGCCGAACGAGGGGAAGCCGCGGTCGGCCAGCAGCAGCATGCCGGGCGCCAACCGGTCCAACAGGCGGGTGAACAGGGTGCGTTCACCGACCGCGATGGAGTCGAAGGCCGCCCCGGTCAGGGCCAGCGTGCCGCACTCGGCCAGCGCCACCAGGCGGACCTGCGGCCGGCTTCCACCGGCCGGAACCGCGAACGCCGCCTCGTTCCGCTTCCCCGAGGGCACATCGAAGACCGTGCCGTCCACCGCCATCAACCGCAGCCCCCGCCAGAACGCCTCCGGGGTGCGCTCATCGGCCACCGGGGCTGCGACCTCGTCGAACAGGTTCCGCAACGGCGCCTCACCCAACCGGTAACGGGCCAGCGAGATCGCCCCGTCACTGGGCACCCGGTATTCGCCCCAGCCGCCCCGCGACCACCGCAGCCCCTCCAGCAGGCCCCGCAGGGTGCGCACGTACCCCTTGCCCGGCTCCAACCACAACGCCAGCGACAAATACATCATCAACTTCGCCGGCAACGACCGCGTTCGCTCCTCACGCGCCCCCGCCTCATCGATCGCCGCCCGCACGGCCTCCTCCGGGAACACCGCCGCCAGCAACCCGATCGACACGTCATCCGTCAGCCGCCCCGCGGCCACACCCTCAATCCGCTCCACCCCAAGATCATCGCACCCCGGGCAGCTAACTCAGGACCATTGGTACTTGCGCCGCCGCTGTGCCCAATAATCGGCAAGTCTCGGGTCGTCCGGGGAGGCGTCCCGTTGTACCAGAGTGTGCCGGACGATCGGAGTCCAGACAGTCTTGACTACGTAGCGGCCTGTGTATCGGTCGCCGAATAGCCATCGGGCCCGTCTGGTGGGGTGGAACGCGCCGAAGTAGCGCTTCATGACCCACTTCTTTGACTTCTTCGGGTGCGAGCGCAGCGCCCAGCGATAGAGAAGCCACCAAAGGTGGTCGTCAACATCGTTGAAGATCTGCTTCGACACCCCGGTCCGGTAATACGCGGCCCAGCCACGGAGGATTGGATTGAGAGTCTGCACCACCGTGTATGCGTCCGTGCCGCGCAGCGTACGGACCTCGGTCCGCAGCCGATCCCGGAACCTCTTCACTGCCGCCTGGCTCGGTCTGGTCAGTAGCTTGCCCCCTTTGTAGCGGCGGATGTTGAACCCGAGAAAGTCAAATCCCTCTTCGAGGCAGACGATTTTCGTCTTGTCCTCGTTGAAGGCGAGCCCTCTCGGCATCAGCCAGGTAGCAAGCCTGCCCTTGACCTCTTGTGCCTGTTCCACCGAGTGGCAGAGCGCGACGAAGTCGTCGGCATACCTGATCAGCACCGGATCAGAGCGAACCGTCTTCCCGGCGTCCACGCCGTGATCGCGGTATCTGACACCAGCGGCCTCTTCTATTCCATGGAGAGCGATATTGAGCAGCAATGGGCTGACCACGCCGCCCTGTGGAGTTCCCTCCGCAGTGGGCGCGAATCGACCCTTCTCCATCACGCCGGCCTTCAGCCAAGCACTGATCATGCTCCGAGCCGGGAAGGTTCCCAGGGCTTCGAGTAGGCGTTCATGGTTGATGCGGTCGAACGCCGCTGCCAGATCCGCATCGAGCACCCAGCGACGATGGGCCCTTCGGCCCTTCGCTACTTGGTAGATTGCCTCGATCGCATCATGGCAGCCGCGCCCCGGCCGAAATCCATAGGATCTCGGTTCGAAGCGCGCCTCCCACTCGGGTTCCAGCGCGTTGAGAACCATCGCCTGGAGGGCGCGGTCTCGGATAACTGGAATCCCCAATGGACGTTGCCGCCCGTTCGCCTTCGGAATGTACACACGCTTGACCGGCATAGGCGTCCAGGAGTTCACGTTCTCTTGCACCCACTTGACCAGGGCGGCCTTCGTAGGTGCCAGGAGCGCGGTCTTCCCGTCGATCCCCGCGGTCGTGCGTCCTGCGTTGTTCTCCGCCACTCTCCGAACCGCAATGCGCGCGTTGGATCGTGAACGGAGCATCAGCTTCTGCAAGTTGCGGACCTGTTTGAGGTCCCCTTTCCGCGAAGCCGTGAAGATCCGCTGACGTAGGCGCTTTACTTCCCGCTCGGCGGCAGGCCAGTCAATGGCATGCCAGTCAACCGGGTCGTCCTCCGGTCCGTTCGGCGCCCCCTTGGGAACGTCGTCCAACTTGTCCTTTGGTTCCAGCGTTTTCGTCATCGTCGCTCCACAGACTCACCAGGCCCGCGTGGGCTCCCTTTCGGGTCAGGTAAATACCTGTATCCAGCCGGTTATTCAGGAGTGCGGCGGAGGTGCCGCATGCCTCTTCTGATTTCCCGTTCCCTTTCGAGTGCTGGCATTCGCTTCTCGGGCCTTCCTGTTCCCGCTGGAGAATTGGGCCTCCCTTGCGGTTGGCTTACCCGCCGTGGCGGGACTCCATCGGGGTTTCCACGTTCCACACGTGTGAGATACGACCGGGTTGGGCGCCCTTACTACCCCGAGGCGGTGGTGCTCTTCCCAGCCGACTGCGGATCGTCGGCTGGCACCTGCCGTTTCCCAACGGCTAGCCCTAAAGGCCCTTGGAGAACTCATCTACGGACCTTCGAGTCGTAACGAGGCATCGTTAGGGTTCACTGGCGTTCGCCCGTCCGGTCTTCCCCTTGCCTGTAGCGGCTGGATGAGACAGCCACCCTTGGGCTTCTACCCCGGGCTTCGCACCCCGCAATTACTCGCGACGCACGCCGAGGAGGGGACGGGTTGTTTGAGCACTAACCCGGGATCACGATTCCGGCATAGGCCGACCTCCATAATCGAATCCACTCAACACGTGCGACCTCGTGTCGCACCCCGCATCCCACGTCGAGTGCTTGGCCGCCGTCGGGCACGGGCACGTGCTGGGCGAGCAATGATCGTTCGTCGTCGTCGAGGGGCCGGTACCGGCGCCCTTCGGCGTAGCCGCGATTCCATTCATCTTGTGTGGTGAACAACGGCGCATCCTTACGGCGAGGGCAGGGTGGAAAACACGGATAGAGATCAGGCGAGGTTCTCGGGACGGGCGGCCAGTTCCCACGGGCGCAGGGCGAGGATGCGGCGACGGAGAGCCTCGACGAGCTTGCGGCGGTGGCTCATGCCCATCCCGTCTCCGAGTAGAGGTGACCGGCGCGGATGGCTTCGATGACGCCCCGGGTGTAGGGGACGAGTGCTTCCGGGAGTGCGGTCGGGTCCCAGAATTTCCACTCAGTGCACTTATCCGGCTCGCATAGTTGCGGCTCGCCCCTCCAGGTCCGCGCGCGGAAGAAGAATCCCAGGCGGGGCTGGTCCCCGACCCTGTCGACGAGGTGGACGACGTGGACGAGTTCGACGTCCTGCGGCTCGATCAGTAGGCCGGCCTCTTCGCGGGCCTCCCTGACCAGGCACGTGATAGCGCTCTCCTGCTCACAGTGGCCTGCCAGGGTGTGCCAGGTGGAGGGTGCGAACGCGGAATCGGGGTGGCGAAGCCCGAGCAGCACGGTTCCGTCGGCGCGCTCCAGATAGAGGTGGACGCCGATCACGTTGGGGACGGTGCCGCGGGGAGAGGCCGGTCGACGTTCGGCTTCCGAAGCGCGGGCGACGTGTGAGGTGAGAGTGGACACGATGGCTGGGAAGGTGGCGGCGTGGCGTCGTACGAGGTCGCTGGTGGAGGGTGTGATGCGCAGACGGTGGAGGTCATCGGGAGCGAACCAGGCGAGCATTACCCCTTCCGTTAGGCGGAGTTCGCGAGCGTCGCCGTTCCAGTTGCCGGCGTAGATGGCGATGGGCAGGGTCGCGCCGGTGTCGTCGACCGCTTCCTCGGTGCCGAACGGGGTCAGGTCGGGGATGTGTAGTCCGGCTTCTTCGTCGAGTTCGCGTCGCACGGTGTGTTCCAGGGTGGTGTCCTGGGGTTCTCGGCCGCCGCCGAGGAGCGACCACATGCCTGGCTCCCAGATCTGGCCGGGGAAGTAGTCGCGCAGGTGGAGCAGGTACTCACCGCGGTCGTTGTAGATCAGGGCGGAGGCGTTGGCGGTCCCCGGTTCGACGGCGGGCGTGAGCTTGAGCAGCTTTTCGCGCAGGGAGGGGGAGGCCACCTTGTCCAGGGACCGCCACTCGATGCCGCCGACTTCTTCTTCCTGCAGGACGACCGACACCTGGTCGGCTGAGCGCAGGCGGAAAAGGAAGCGGACGTCGAAATGCTGGTGTCCTGGCTCGCTTTTGCCCGGGCGGGCGTCGACATCGTGGATGTCGACGTCGAACGGCACGTCCTCGTAGCCGGGCCACGGCGCCACCGCTTGGGGTGGGATCCCGGTCTCCTCGTGCAACTCCCGCAGGGCCGCCTCTGCGAGGGACTCATCGACGGGTTCGGCGTGTCCGCCTGGAGCGAGTACCTTCCCGCTCGCCAGGTGCAGCACGTGCAGGACGCGGCCGAGGGGGTCGACGACGATGGCGCCGCAGGTGACGTGTCCGGAGAAGGTGGAGCGGCTGGCGACATCGGCGGGCCGGTCGAGAGCTTCCAGGAGGCCGCCGAGCTGCGGTCGCTCGTGAGGGTGACGAGCGAGATAGGTCTCGACGGTGGTGCGGATGTGGTGGTGCGACAGCGGCATGGGTGTACCTCAGAGGGGCGCGATGCGGAACGAGTCAAGGCGGGGGCGTTCGCTTCAGCCCAGCTGCATCCCCTCGACCGGGACTTCCTCGATGGCGGTGGGGCCAGCGGTGGGCAGGCCCCACCGCTCCCTGGCCGTTTCAATGGCGAGTTGGGCTTGCCGAGCTCCTGGGGGGCCCCACCCGAGCAGGGCGGCTGCCTGGGCGGGGGTGGCGAGCAGGCGTGCGAAGGGGCGGCCGGTGGCGGGGTCGACAGCTGCCGGTCCGATGTCGGTGACACGGGCGGCTAGGCGAACCCTGGCATTGGGCCCCACCCCGCCGTACACCTCGCCCGTCTCATCGAGCACCCAGCCCAGACGCACCGGGTCGGTCAGAGTGAGCTGGGCCTCCTCGTCGGCTTCCCGGTGAAGGGTGTCCTCGGGCGTCGTGTCGGTCTGCTCCACGGTGCCGCCGGGCAGCATGGGCAGGGCGCCCCGGGGGCTGGGGTCGGCAACGAGGACGACTCTGCCGTCGGGAACGAAGCACCAGGCCCAGGCTTGCTGCACGGGTAGCCGCTCGGGCACGGGGCCAGGGTTGAGGGGGCTGTCCCACATGGGTCGATAGCGGACGTGGACGTCATGACGGTCCAGCGCGGGGACGTCGAGGATGTGCCGGCCGTCGGCGAGGTGGGCGGTGGCGGTGTTCCCGAGCCGAGCCCGGTAGGCGGCGAGCATGATCTGCCCGTCCACGGGGCGCAGCCGCTGCACCGCGTCCCGGGTTTCGAGGAAGGCGTACTCGGACAGCTCCTCGCGAGGCAGGCGAATCGCATTCGCCTGGTCGGGGGTGAGCGTTCCGCCGTCGAAGACGTATCGGATCTCTCCTGGGAAGGGCGTGCCGGGCCTGATGTCTGGGTGGCGCGGCGAGAGGGAGTGCATGGCGAGGACGCCCGACAGGGCCAGGTCCGCCAGGCCCAGTTCCTCGGTGATCTCGCGCCGGCAGGCGACGTGCGGGTGTTCGCCGGATTCGACGACTCCGCCGGGCAGCAGCCACCGGCCGTGGTCGCGGTAGGTCGGGTGGACCAGTAGGACGCGGCCGATCTCGTCGGTGATGATCGCGGCGGCGCCGAGCCACACCGCGTGCCGGGATGCGGCGTACTGCGCTGCTGACAGAACGGACTGCGAGGCCACTCGTGCTGACGGAGGGAGGGAGGAGGACATGCTCTGCCTTTCGGTCGAGCGGGTCATGCCTTGTCCAGGACGCTGGGCGAAGCAGGCTTCGGGACATTCGGGGTCGGGGCATACTGGGCGGCCTGCGTGTCGAACATGGCGGCGTACCGCCCGCCTGCGGCCATGAGGTCGTCGTGGGTGCCGTGCTCGACGAGGCGGCCTTGGTTGAGGACGTAGATGCGGTCGGCGTGGCGGACGCCGGACATGCGGTGGGTGACCAGGACGACGGCCCTGTGCGGGGCGGCGAGGCGCCGGATGCGGTCGAAGGCAGCGATCTCGGCTTCGGGGTCGAGGGCGGAAGTCGGCTCGTCGACAATCAGGACGCTGTCCGATTGCGATGTTGAGCTACGCCAGTGGGTGCGGGCCAGACCCACTTTCTGCCACTCCCCGCCCGAGAGTTCGATGGCTCCGCGGAACATGCGGCCGAGCATGCTGTCCAGCCCATTGGGGAGTTTGGCGGTGACGGGCCCGGCTCCGGCGTAGTCGACGGACTGCTGCAGGTCGTGCGCCGAGGCGTCGTGGTCAGGGCGACCGATGCGGATGTTCATCGCGGCCGTGACGGGCCAGCGCTGGAAGTCCTGGGTGAGCAGGGAGACGCGGTGGAAGACCTGAGCCCGTTCCAGCCCCGAGATGTCGGCCTCGCCCCACTTCACCGTGCCGTCGTGAGGCAGCAGCAGACCGGAAAGGATCTTCATCAAGGTGCTTTTGCCGGAGCCGTTCTCGCCCACGACGGCGGTGACCGAACCCATGGGGAAGGTGAGCGTGACGTCGTCCAAAGCCGGTGCGTCGCGGTCGGGATACCGGTAGGTGACGTGTTCCAGGGAGACCTGCTTGACCTGGTCAGGGACGGGACTGCCGGTCTCGGGGATAGCGCGTTGGGCAGCTTCGGCCAGGAACTGACCGTGGTCCCGCACGTAGAGGGACTCCTCGTGCAGCTGGTTGATGTTCATCACCAGTGCGCCCAGGCTCGCCGACCCGGTCCGTACCGCGATCACGGCGGTGCCGGCGACGGCGAGGCTCATGTGACCGGCCATGACCAGCCAGATCATCGTTCCGTAGGTGGCGGCCATCGCCAGCCCGGACAGCGCGGAGGCGACCCATTCGGTGACGGCCTTACTGGAGGCCAGACGCTCCTGCTCCGACTCTGCGCTGGCGGCCATGCGCCGGTACCGGTCGAGGAGGAAGGGACCGACGGCGTGGATGCGTACTTCTTGTGAGGCGGTGCGTTCGGTGAGGAGGTTGCCGATAAGGCGGCTGGCCCGCACGTGCTCGATCCAGCTCATCATTGATACGTAGCGCTCCTGTGCCACCCGCATGGCGCCCCACCCGCGGGGCGCGGCGATGACCAGGAGCATGGGCAGCAGCGCCGGATGCAGAACGGTGAGCACACCGGCCGTGGCGATCAGCGAGATGCTGCTGTTCATCGCGGAGACACAGGCGCCGATCATGCGGCGCGCGGAGGCGGGCCCGTACTGGGCGATGTCGATCAGACGCCGGAAGTCCGGGTCGTCGATGGCTTCGAGTTCGACGGCGGTGGCCGCGGCCAGGTACTGCGTGGTGGCGATCCGCTCGACCTTCGGCTCCAGGCGGCCGGCCCGAGAGGTCGACCACCCGGCCAGAGCGGAGTTCACGACGGCGACGCCTGCGGCGGCGAGTAGGCCCGGCAACAGGGCGTGCAGCCGCTCGACAGCGTCTCCGCCCCCTAACAGCGCGTGCATGACCGCGTTGATGGCAAGCAGACCGACCGCGGCGGCAATGCCCTGACCGAGTTCGCTGATCGCCACCGCCACGAGCGCACGGCGATCCGCGCTCCAGGCCATCCGCAGGGCAGCGCCGACGAGTCTGGGCATCTGGCGCAACGCGGAGCGCATGGTCAAGTCCAGGCCCGCATGCTCGTGTTGGGACCAGCCCATGTCGTAGCGCAACGGCCCGCCGAAGAGCTCGCGTTCTGCCTCGGAGACCTGGGGCTCCGCCATGCGGACCTTGCCGAAGAATCGCTTCACTCGGTACCTCCCTGCGTCGGCCAGTTCAGAGCCCGGTAGGACGGGCCGTGGGTGAGCATGTGGAAGATGGCGGTGGTGTACGGATGGCAGCCCGGCGGGGGCTTCTCCATCGACACCCAGAACAACCCCTCGTGCTTGTGCGGCTCGGCGTTGTGCGGCTCGCCCGCCCACGACTGGGCGACGAAGACGGCGGTGATCCGGTCTGGGCCGTCGCCGGGTACGTGGTGGTGAACGAGGCCGCAGAACTCCTGCTGCTCGGCGCTGATGCGGACCCCCGTTTCTTCCTCCGCCTCGCGCCGCGCGGCGTGGTCGAGCGGTTCGCCGGCCTCCAGATGGCCACCCACGACGGTGAGTTGCCCTGGTGCGAGGGCCGCGTCCGGTCTGCGACGTACGCACAGGGCGGCGCCGTTTGCACGGAGCAGGACCTGTGCCACGTCGGCGATCAGCAGGTGAGGCCCGTTGCTCACAGACGGCCCTCCTGCATCAGGCGCTCGACGGTTCGCCGGCCGCGCGCAGTCACGAGCGGGTCGCCGTGCCGGGGACCGTAGGCGAGAGCGCTGGCGGCGTCAGCTGCTGCGAACCCTGCTAGCGCGAATTCCTCTGCCTCGGACAGAGGTCGGCCGTACCCCTCGAACAGGGCGGTCCGCAGCTCGGGACGATCAGGCCACAGCGAGGTGGCGAGTTTGACGAAGTCGGCGACACAGGGGCCCGGTTCGCTGCGCTCGAAGTCGATCAATGCGCAGCGCTGGCCGTTCCAGAGCAGATTGCGCTCCCAGAAGTCCCCGTGCCGCCACCCGGCCGGTAACGGCCCGCAGCCGGGCAGCGCGCTCACCAGGTGCCGCAGCAGGTCGGCTTCCGTGGCGGACAGGTGGTCGCCGGCCTCGGCGAGGTGCTTGTCCAGGCCGGCCACCGTGCTCTCGACGACTGCGCTGGCTTCCGGCTGGAGCAGGGTGCCGGTCATCGCGTCGTGGAAGCGGCGCAGGAGCTGGCCGGCTTGCCGGTGGGCCGTGCGGCGGCGCGCGGGTGACTCCTCTTCCTTCAACGGCTCGCCGTCCACGGCGGTCAGGATCAGGGCGAGCAGCTCCCCAGAACTGTCATGCAGCACCGGGGCGTTGCCGTGACCGAGGTGAGGGACGGCTACCCGGTAGGCACGGGTCTCCCGCGTGTACAGGATCGGCTTGGGCGCCACCTTCACGTAGTGGTCGCCGGCGGGTCCGGTCACCCTCCACACGTGGGAGTTGTCGCGAGCGTGCGAGGAGTCCCGCACAGCGTCCTGGGGGCCCAGCACGCTCTCCACCCAGGCGTGGAAGGGGGAGGGAAGGCGAGTGGAGGCCGTCATGCCAGGTAGCTCGTATCCGGTCGTGATCCGTCGGCCAGCAGGACGGTGCGGTCGGAGGCGAGGTGAAGGCGGGCACCCGAGGAGGGAGCGGTGTTTTCGAACGCAGGATGAACGAGCGCAGGGCGGTGTGCGGGATGCATGGGGGCTCCTCGGGGCGAGATGCGGACAGGTGATCGGGTAACGGCGGTTCTGCTGTCGCCGTAACGGGTGGAGGAGGGCGAAATCTAGAACCTGATTTCGAATACCGGGCCGCCTCCTTGTGGGGTCGGGCAAGGGGGGCTGTGATGCTGTGTTCGATCACTCATGTGGGTTGCGGTAACCCTTCCGGGGGATTGCCTGGTACCGCTTTGTCGGCCCGCGGCAGTCGCCTCAGTTCTGTTGCGCCGAGGATGACCGGCGGTCAGCGGCTCCCCTTTGCACCCCCGGGCGACGACTGTGAGGTTTTGCTCTTACCTGGGCACCAGACAAGACCCGGGTAAGGAGGCGGATGCCCCTGAAAGGCGTAGGTGGCATTCAGCTCCTCCAGTGTCATGAGCTGGTCGAAGGTGATGTAGGTGTACCTCGTGGGCACGCCGAGCGCGGAGAGCGTACGGATGGCGAGAGCGTTCTGGTCTCCGGTCGTCTCCTTGTTGAACCGGGCAAGGATCGAGTCCACCCCGGACTCGACGCCGAACAGCATGCGCCGCGGTCCCCGATTGACCAGGTCTCGCCACATCTGGGCGCGCTCGACGTGCCAGGCCGCGTCCGGGTCGGCCCTTACGACCTGGTCGATGCGGCAGCTCGACTCCCATTTGAAGCCCTGTGCGTGCAGGACGTTGGCCACTTTCAGCGCGCGGGCGACTGCGTCGCCGCCGCGGCCGATGAACTCCTCGTCGACGAGGTAGAGGGTCCGCGAGACCTCCGGGTAGCGGTCGAAGATCTGGCGCATCTCGGCGAGCAGCCACGGCAGTTCCGCAGCTCCGGCACCCGCCCATTTGCCCTTGTGGCCGCGCGGGCAGAAGGAACAGGTGTTGGTGCATCCCCGGCTGGTCTCGACCTGGGCGACGCCGTGGCGCTCGAAGGTGGCCGGCAGCAGATCGAGTTCCGGGAAGATGTCCTCGGTGGTGAGGCGGGCGACCGGCTTGGCGGTGTGGCGCCGGGTGACGCCGAGGATGTCGGGGGTCTCGGTAGTGACCCGTTTGACCAGGTTTTCCAGCTCGGTGCCTAACTGCATGTCGGTCAAGGACACGGTGCCCAGCAGTGTTGCCCTGGCGGCGCGGGCCACGTCGCTGATGCCCAGGGGGAATCGCGGCAGGGGGAAGTTCTCGGGGTGGTACAACGCGGCGAGAAGGACGTCTGGCCGCGACAGCCTCTCCACTGCGGTGACGTCGAGGCGTGCGAGCGAGAGCCAGGAGTCAGGGTCCTCGACTTCCAGGCGGTTGTGCGTCCAGTCCGGCCATCGCCGAGTGCCGTGGGGACTGCCGGAAAGATCAGAGGCGACCCATTGCCCGTCGGACCGCTCGATGAGGACCAGCCGCCGGTCGAGCGTACCCGTCACGCGAATGCTGCCGGCGTGGTCGTGGAGCTGCCGCTCCAGGCGGGACCGCAGTCGTCCAGGGTTGAGAAGGAGAAGGTCGTAGTCGCTCGCGTCTTCGTCGCTCAGAGGCGGGAGTTCGGGGCAGGCGAGACGGACTGTGTCGACCAGCCGCGAGGATGCTGCCGTCGAGACGCGATCGTCCATGGTCATTCACCCTTCGGTAGGGATGGAGGTGTGGCGGGATCCCGGGCGGGACGCGGGCCGTGCCCGGTGACCCCGAGTCAGACGGCGGCCGGTCCCGGCGAGAGGCGGACGGACAACTCCCGGAACCCGTTGGCAACGAAGGACTCCTGGTGGGGCGGGACCTGTCCGGGGTCGCTGAGCGTCAGGTTGGGGAATGTCTCGAACAGGGCCCGCAGCGCGATGTCGGCCTCCATACGCGCTAGCGGGGCACCGAGGCAGAAGTGCGGTCCGTGGCCGAAGGCCACGTGCTCCTTGTTGCCCCGGGTGGCGTCGAAGGTGTCGGCGTCCGGGCCGTGGACGGCTGGGTCCCGGCCGGCAGCACCGAAGCCGAGGATGATGGCGTCCCCCGCCTTGATGAGGACGCCTTCGCCCAGGTCAATGTCCTCGACCGCGTAGCGCAGGGGCATGTGCTCGATCGGCCCCTCGGTGCGCAGAGTCTCCTCGATCACGTGGCCCCAGGTCACCGTCCCGATGCGGAGCAGAGCGAGTTGGTCGGGATGGGAGAGGAGAGCGTGGACGGCTTTGAGGATCAGGTTGACAGCCGTTTCCGACCCCGCGCCGACCATGAGGATGCAGGTGCCGATCAGCTGTTCCTCGTCGAGTTGCCCTTCGGCGTCTCGGGCGGTGATCAGGTCGCTGGTCATGTCCTGGTCCAGGTGAGCGCGCTTGTCGGCGATGAGGGCGGCCATGCAGGATCGGAGGTCGAGGAAGTCGGCCTGGGCCTGCTCAGGGCTGGCCGCGGTGTGCAGTGCGGCGTCGATGACACGCCGCATCCACGGCCGTAGCTCGGACGGAACGCCGAACAGATCGCAGATCACCTCGGTGGGCACCTTGTACGCGAAGGTGGCACGGAGGTCGACGGGATGTCCCGGCTCGACAGCGATGAGGTCGGTGATCAGCCGGTCGACGATCCGCTGGACCTGCGGGCGCAGGGCCTCGGTCCGCCGCGGGGTGAAGGCCGTGGAGATGAGGCCGCGAAGGCGCCGGTGCTCGGGACCGTAGGAGTTGAAGGCGCTCTCCGGCAGAACCAGGGCGCTCAGCGGCCAGTCGTCGGATATCTCGGCGAGCGCGGGCCAGTGCCGGCGGGGGTCACGGGACACTCGGCGGTCGCTCGTGAGGGCCTTGATCTGGGCGAAGCGGGTCACCGACCACGCAACGACGCCACCAGGGAGCGCCACCTGGGTCGCCGGGCCCTGTGCGCGGAGGCTGGCGGCCTCGGCGTGGAGGGAGCTGCCGGTGGGGTCCAGGACGGGGCACTGCCGGAGGGCTGCGGGTTCCATATCGGGGCTCCAAGGGGTGTAGGTGTGGGTACGGGCACGGCCGGGAAGCGCACGGGCAGGGCGGTGAGGGTTCGGTGGAACGGGCCGGGGCGCCAGGACAGTGCCGTGGCGTCCAGCTGCACGTCGGGCAGCTGGTCGAGCAGCGTCTCGACGGCTACGTCGGCAATGACGCCGGAGAGGTCCTGTGCCGGGCAGACGTGCGGGCCCGCGCTGAACGCCAAGTGGGCGTGGTTGGCGGCGCGCCGACCTGTTGTTCCTGATCCGCCGGCGCCGAGTTGGGCGTTGGCCGCGGCGAGGCTGATGAGGACCGGGACGCCCGGGGGTATGTCGAACTCCCGTCCGTAGCTGTCGCGGAGGCGGTACGAGGAAGTCGCGTAGTGGAAGCAGAAGTTCGACATGGGGGACTTGGACCAGAGCACGTCGTTGAGTGCGTCCCCGATGGTCAGGCTTCCGCCGGACAGGTCGCCGGCGAATCGGTCGTCGGTGAGCATCACCATGAGGGTGCTGGAGATCCAAGCGGTCATTGGGACCGTTCCGGCTCCGATGAGGACGACGAGCTGGTGGACCATCTCCTCGTCGCTGAGTCCGACCGGGTGCTCCAGCATCCAGGATGTAAGGTCCGCGCCCGGGCGCTCGCGCTTGGCGGAGATCAGCTGGCCCAGGAGACCGGCCAGGCGTGCTCCGCCGGCCTGCGCCGCCGCGGGCTCGGCATCAATCATCTGGGCGCAGGCCGCGGCCATGTCCTGCACCCACGCATCGGGGCAGCCGAAGAGCTGGGTGAACACCAGCACCGGCAGACGGTCGGCGTACTCAGCGACCAGGTCGGCTCTGCCGGCCGCCGAGACCTGCCGGATCAGGCCGATCGCGCTGCGCTGGACGAAGCCGCGCAGCTGGTGTGCGTCGACCCGGGCCAAGCTGTCGTCGACGGCCTGGCGCAGCCGCAGGTGCCGGTCGGCGTCGGCGAAGAGCAGGGACGGGCGCCACGCCATCATCGGGAGCACCTCGTTGTCCGAGGGAACCAGCCCCTGGCGAAGCGCCTCCCAACGGCGGGCGTCCTTGCTGAAGTAGGGGCTGCGCAGAACATCGAGCGCGCAACCGTAGTCCGTGACCACGACGCTCTGGACGCCGGGAGCGAGCTCGACCCAGGAGGCGGGCCCCTGCTGGTTGAGGAACTGGTAGGTGGCCTCGGGTTCGGCCGCGAAGTACGGCCCGTACAGGGCTGGCAGTCCGGTGGGCGCAGTGGGCTGGTGAGCCGGGCAGCCGGGCGGCGGCACGGCGGCGTGGGCGGGCGGGTGCGAGGTCACACGGACTCCTGGAGGCGGGTACTCAAGTGCTTGACGAGGGTGATGAGTGCGCTGACGACGGAAGCCCGGTTACGGGCGTCGCACATAACCAGCGGCGTCTCGGGTTCCAGATCGAGGGCCTCGCGCAGTTCTTCCTCGGGAATCTCGGGCGAGTCGGAGAAGACGTTGAGGACCACGACGTACGGAAGTCCGCGCTGCTCGACCAGGCTCATCGCCTCGAAGGAGGCGTCGAGTCGTCGGCAATCGGCCAGGATCAGGACCCCGTAGGCGCCCTTGGCGAGCTCGTTCCAGATGTGCGTGAACCGTGCCTGGCCCGGCGTGCCGAACAGGTACAGGGCCACGTCGTCGCCGAGCGTGAGCCGTCCGAAGTCCAGGGCCACCGTGGTCGTCGTCTTGCCGTGGATCCCGGCCAGGCTGTCCACCGCTGCGCCTGCCTGCGTCATGACCTCTTCGGTCCGCAGCGGCGTGATCTCGCTGACGGCGCCGATGAGAGTGGTCTTGCCGACCCCGAAGGGCCCTACCACCAGGATCTTCGCGGTGTTCTCGACGGATTCCCGAACGTAGATGCCGTCATAGACGCTCGAGGCCACGCAGCACCTTCTTCATGAGGTCGTGGTCGGGCAGGGCTGCTTTGGGCGGCGGGCGCCGCGCGATCACGTGGCCGGAGTCGATCAGATCGCCGACGAGCACCTTGGTGACCGTCATCGGGAGCCGGGTTCGGGAGGCCACCTCGGCGATGGAGAGGTGGCCTCCCAGGCACAGCTCGACGATGCCCGCCAGCTCCGGCCCGAGGCTGTTCAGCGGGCGGTCGCCGGTGGAGACCACGAGGGTGACCACGTCCAGGGCCGGCGCGTTTCGGGACGGCGCGGAGCGGCCTCCCGTGATGACGTACTGCCGCACCATGTCGGTGCGCGTGCGCCTGGGCGTCATGCCGAGCTGCCGTCTTCCTGGCGCGGCGCGCTCACCATCTCCTGGCCGAGCTGGCCGACGACGGTGTACATCGTGGTGGCCACCACTGCGATGTCCGCGTTGCGGGAGGTTGCCACCGCCAGGTAGGTGCCGTCGGCCGCGCTGATCATGATGACGTAGCCGTCGCCGAACTCCATGAGGCTCTGCTGCCAGGAGTTGGGGCGCGACCTGCAGAATTCCGCCGTTGCGCCGCTCGTGGACCTGACCCCGGAAAGGGCTGCGGCCACCCGGTCGGCCGCGGCCTCGTTCATCCCCTCCGAACAGGCTCGGAGCAGGCCGTCCTCGCTCACCAGCATCGCGTCGTAGACCTCCGGCTGGTCCAGGATCTGGTTGAGCATCCAGGCCAGCCGCCTGCTCTCGTTCTTCACGGCGTCGGTCATGCGAGGGTGTTCCCTTCATCGGTCGAATGGCTTTGCCCGCGGCCGGCCTGCGTGCCGCGCAGGAAGGCGTCGAAGGGTGCGGCGGCCTGCTCGGGGGTTCGGATCCTGGCCGAGGGCTCGGCTGCTGCAGGGGCTTCGGTCGGCGCGTGACGTCGTCGCTTGGGCAGGCCGTGAGCCGTGGATCCCACTGGGGCGGCTGCCACCTGGTCGTTGGGCGGGGCCGGCGGGGCTGCTGCTGCGGTGCGGGGTGGTTGAGGCACCGCGTCGGTGAGCGTGGCGCTGGGCAGGTAGACCACGGCGCGCACCCCTCCGTACGGGGACGGGGTGTCGACCGACGCGGTGAAGCCGTAGCGTCTGGCCAGGGCCCCGATGACGGGGAACCCGATCTTCGGCGGGTCGCCGAGACGGGTGACGTCGATGGGGTGCTCGCCGGACAAGAAGTGGCGGGCCCGCTCCCGCGCGCCGGGCGGCAGGCTGACACCGGCGTCGTCGATGACGATCGACAGGCCGTTGTGGGCCTGCTGGAACTGCACCTGCACCACGGTGTCGGGGTGGGAGTAGCGGGTGGCGTTCTCCAGGAGTTCGGCGAGGGCGATCACGAGACCTTCGACCGAGCGGCCGATCACCGCCCGGTTGCTCTCCGGCTGGGTGATCTGAACGCGGCGGTAGTCGAGGATGCGCCCGAGCGCCCCGCGGACCACGTCAAAGGCCGGCGTGGGGTCGTGCTGCTTTCCCGGCCAGGCGCCACAGGCCACGGCGAGCGACTGGGTGCGCCGCAGGACCTGCCCCGTGGTGTGGTCGAACACCATCAAGTCGGCGACGACCTCCGGGGAATCATGCCGGTTGATCATGTCCGTGACCGCCACCTGTTGGCCGTTCACCAGGCTCTGGAGGGTGCGGGTGACCGCGAGCAGCGTTCCCTGACTCACCTGGCCGGCGCGATCCCTCGCCTCCGCCAGGGCGCGCACCACCTGCTCCTCCGCCGTGCGCAGGTGCTTGGTGAAGTCGTCGAGCGGAGGCCGCCCGGGGGGAAGGGGCTCGCCCTGGGAGATGGCGTGGACGATCGCCGGCAGTCGCGTGTCGTTCAGCTCGGCCAAGGCCGCGTCGCGCGACTGGATCTGCGAAGTGGCAGTTGCGCTCTGCTCGCGCAACTGTCGCTTGGTCCTGGCCAAGCGGCGTCCGATCAGTGCGGCCGCGACCGCGAGGGCCGCATCCAGGCCCCATGGAGCCGCATCCGCTATGTCGTTGATCATCGATTCCTCGCGGGCAGGTAGGGAACGGACGCATGCGAACGGGGGGCCGGCGGCAGCTCGGCGCGGGGCGAGCACGCTGTTGGCCGTGGGGCCGGGGGCCGATGGGCGCGGTCAGCAGGTCGCATGGGCCCGGCGGTGCGCGGATCGCAGGCTGTGAACAGCGTGGAAGAGGTGCCGGGCTTCGGTCAGGTAGAAGCCTTGCCCGTCCGGGGGCAGCAGCCACAACTGACCGGGGCACTCGTGTGAGGTGTCGGGGCATCGCGTGGTGGCCCGACGGACAGTCAGGACCCCGTGCGTGGGCAGCCCTTCGGGCCAGGTCGAGACCAGCATGTTCACCGCTCGGTGAACACCGCAGTGCAGGACGGGTCCGACGGGGACCCCAGCCCCCCTGAGCGAATGCAGGACCGACATGCCCAGGCCCTGGTTCAAGGTAACCGTGTTCCAGCCGTGGTGGCCGCCCAGCCCTTTCACCGGAGCGTTCGGGTGCAGGGTGGGCAGAAGCAGCCAGAGCGCGTCGGGGCCATGAAGCACGGGGAGTCGGCCCTGCTCAGCGACGGTGCCGGTGATGCGCGGGAGCGTCTGTGTCGTCATGGCCAACAGGTCCGGATCTCTCATTGGTCGGGGCGGTGTAGTGGTGCGGCAGCGGCGTACGCGTTGCCGCCGTCATCAGCGTTTCGCCTGGCGCGTGGCGTCGGTACGCCATTCGTCTGCCACTTCACTGCCACTTGCGACGGGCCGTGGTCGCTTTGGGGTGATCTCGAATGGATTGCGCAGCCGGAAGGTGCTGGTGCCCGAGAGCCCGCCCCCGGGCTCGCCATTCCGGTCCGGCGGGGAAGTGGCAGTGGAGTGGCAGGCCCGTGGCGTACCGACGCCATCGTGGCGACGCGAGGCTGGGCCGTGGCCGCTGTCGAGCGGCGACTGACCTCTACGGCTTGGGAGTGTGACCTTCAGTGGGGAAGATCGTCTTGTTCGCCGGCGTGGACCCGCTTGCCACCGGCGAGTCCGACTACCCCTGGCATCCGCTGTCCGTGCTGACGGTCGGCACCGCCTTGCGGGCCGCCGGGCACATGCCGGTGATCATCGACTGCCAGATCGAGCCGGACTGGCGCACGAAGCTGGCGGAGGAGGCCAAGGACGCCCTGTACGTCGGGGTTTCGTGCATGACGGGCCCGAGCATCGGCAACGTGCTGGACGCGATCGGCACGGTACGCGAGCACGCGCCGGGCGTACCTGTGGTGTGGGGCGGCTACCACGCCTCGCTCGCCTACCGGGGGATCCTGCGGGAACGGTGGGTGGACGTGGTCGTTCTGGGACCGGGCGAAGCCGCAGCCGTGGCACTGGCCGAGCTGGCCGAGCGCGAAGGCGGCCTGACCGACCCCGCTTCCCTCGCGGCCATCCCGAATCTGGCCTACCGGGACGGGAGGCGCGAGATCTCGCTGCGCGGCGCGGTGGCGGACCGGATTCTGGAGACCCCGTACGGCGCACTGGCGGACATGAGCACCGTTCCGCCCCTGGACTACACCCTGATTCCGGTCACCGCGTACTACACCGACAGGGTCCGGGATCTGAGCTACCTCACCTCCTGGGGCTGCCCGCATCCCTGCGGGTTCTGCAGCGAGCCCAAGACCAGCCTGCGCCGCTGGAAGGGGCTGCCTCCGAAGCGGGTCGTCGACGAGGTCGAGGCGCTGTGGAAGACCTACGCGCCGGACCAGATCAGCCTGATGGACCCGAACTTCTCCACGAACACCCAGCGGGTGATCGGCATCGTCGAGGAGATGGAGCGCCGCGGCCTGTGCATCCAGCTGCGGGCCAACATGCGGGCCAAGGACATCGTGAACCTCGCCGGGCACATCGACCTCGAACGGCTCCGGAAGGTCGGCTTCAGCGCGATCTTCGTCGGCTGCGAATCGGGGTCCGACCGGATGCTGAAGCTGATGACGAAGAACGCGACGGTCCAGCACACGATCGACGGCTGCCGGATGCTGTCGGCGGCCCGCATCGTCCAGCTCACCAGCTGGATCCACGACCTTCCGCAGGAGACGGACGAGGACAGCGACCTCACGTTCGGTCTCGTCCGGGACCTTGCCCAGCTCCCGTACAACGAGCAGAAGCATCACTTCTTCACGCCGTTCCCGGCCACCGACATGTACGAGGCGCTCTTCGGGGCCAGCGAGGACGACGGGCGGAGTCAGCGTGACTGGGCGCGCAGCGACACCTACTCCGGGAGCGCGATCTGGTCGGGCCGGCCCGACTTCCGCCGCCGGGTGTTGGGGCGGCTCCTGGAGCTCCGCGAACAACACCCCGGCGTCCTCGTCCGGTCGCTGCCCCGCCTCATGGAGGTCTGAGCGGCCCGGGCGGCGGAACAACCGTGCTGGGGGCGCGCGTTCGGCGTGCCGCGATTGGTGCCGACCGCTCCTCACCTCTACGGTGGGAATCCCACATCTTGTGGTCATCGAACGCTGGATGCCCATAGGTTGTGGGCGTCAGCCCTGTTATGCCCTTCTCGACCACTTAGAGGACACATTCGATGGCGGACCGAACCGTTGACGGCATGGCACGTACGCAGAGGAGCGGGGAGCACTCCCTTGGACAGGTGCCCCCGCGGGCCCCGAGGCGTCTGAAGTCGACGACGCGGTCGTTCAACGTCGGTGAGGGGAAGGGCTACCTCACGGTCGCCTGCACCGAGGAGGGCCGTCCTGCTGCGGTCACGATCTTCATGGCTAAGCAAGGCTCGACCATGGCGGGTCTGATGGACGGCTTCAGCACGACCATCACCCAGGGCCTGCGGCACCAGGTCCCGCTGGAGGTGTTCGTCCGCGAGTACGTCAGCATGCGATTCGAGCCCGCGGGCATGACCAACGACCCCGAGATCAAGCAGGCCACGTCCGTCCTGGACTACGTCGGCCGGCGCCTGGCGCTCGACTACCTGCCCTATGAGACGCGGGTGGAGTTCGGCGTGCTGACGGCCGATGAACGCGCGGCCAAGGAGCTCCAGGACAGCGTGGGCGACGCGGCGTGGACCGACATGATTGGCCTGGCGATGTCCGCGCCGACCGTCACGAGTCCCCGCCGAGGCTGAGGACGCGACAAGGAGGGGCCGACCCGCGATGCGTTTCACGGGTCGGCCCCTTCGCCGGTGCCAAGTCGTGTATGCCGGTTCAGTCGCCCGCCCAGGTGAGGGCGGTCTCGATCGCGGCGTCCACGTCGGGCACGAGGGTGACCTCGGGGAGCATGTCGAAGGAACAGCTCGGCTCGCCCACGTAGATGACCGGGATGCCGGCGGCCAGTGCGCATCCGATCTCCACGCTCAGCCCCGCGCTGCGCCTGCTGCACCCCATGGCGATCAGCACCTTGGAGCGGCGGACGTCGTCCAGACACAGCCGTGCGGCGAGCCGGTTGAGCGCTATCCCCGCGTCGAACTGGCAGCTGGGCCGGGTGAGCGGGTCCAGGTCGAGCCACCGCGAGGTGGAGTGCAGCGGAGCGGGCAGGCTGTCGCGGAGCCGGCGGATTTCGTTGCGGTGGCGGAGCGTGGCCGCGAGGTACACCGGGACGGCGTCCGGAGGGACGCTCTCGCTGGGCAGGGTCCGGTTCGGGTCCGCCGTGTGCAAGCGGGCTGGTCCCGGCCGGGGCGAGAAGCGGTTGCCTGCGGTTGTCCGTCCGGCGCCGTAGGGCGTGATCGGACTGTAGGCGTGGCTGAGGTCCTCGTGCAGCAGGGGCATTCCGATGAGCCTGCGCCGTTCGTCGACCTTCCCGTAGGCGCCGTCGAGCGGGTAGAGAAAGCGGGGTTCCTCGTCGCGGACGAGTACGAAGGTGCCGTAGCGCTGGGGTTGTCCGTGCAGGGACTGGACACGGTCGTCCAGCAGCGCCAGGTGCCGGCCGTCGATGAGCTGCGTGGTGACGTTGCGGGTTGCTTCGAAGAGGAGTTCGTCTCTGCGCTCGCCCGCTAGATCAGCGTGCTGCATCAGCAGCCAGACTGCGTCTACGGCGGCGGGATCGTGCCGGTCGAGCCGCGGCCAGTGATGCCGGGCGACCGCGTCGATCACTTCCGCGGTGGCGTCGGCGGACGCCTGAAGGTAGAACGCGAGGTCCTCGGTGGCGCTGGCCAGCTCGGGGGCCAGGACCGGCAGGAGGGTGAGCGGCTGGGGCCAGTCGGGGTAGCCGAGGGCTTTGCCGATCTTGTCGTCCAGGGTCGGGTCGACGAACAAGGAGGCCAGAGCACTCTCCAGGAGGAGTTGCTCGCGCTCGGCGACCTGGGTGAGGTGCTGCCAGATGCCGGGACTGGTGGCAGGGGCTCGGGGGGCGATGACGAGTTCCTCGCTGACGGGAGCGGCAGCGCGTCGTGCCTGCTCAAGTTGGGTACGGGCGGCGGTGGTGTCCAGCTTGCCCGCCTCGGTGCGCTGGATGGCGGCGACCCGCACGATCGTGCGTGGAACCTTGAAGTCCGCGAGCTGGTCGCAGGCGTGGCGGCGTACGTCCTCCACCTCGCCACCGACCGCCAGGTGCAGGAGAGCGCCCAGGGTGTGTCCGCGTACGGGGTGAGCCAGGGGTATGACGGCAGCGTCCTGGACGTCGGGGTGGTCCAGCAGCACGCGGGTGATTTCGGGGAGGTAGACCTTCTCCCCGCCGAGGGCGACGCACTCGCTGTCCCTGCCGAGCAGGAGGATGCGCCGTCCCGCGGCCAGGCGGGCGTGGTCTCCGGAGAGCAGGTACGTGGTGCCGTCGCTGATGCGGAAGCGTTCGGCCGGAAGCCCGCCGGTGGGGTGGAGACCGAGGGGGTGGGGCTGGGCGACGGCCAGGAGGCCGTCTTGTCCGACGGAAGCGGGAGTCCCGTCGGGCCGTAGTACGACGGCGTGGGCGCCGAGATCGAAGGTCCCGGTGGCCGGCACGAAGTCGGCTGTGGCGGTGGAGGAGCCGATGCCGGTGGCTTCGGTGGCGCCGAGCGTCTCGATGAGCCGTGTGTGGGGCAGGGCGTTGAGGAGACTGCGCTTGGCCTGCTGGCTCCACGCGGCACCGGATGAGGTGATGGTGGCCAGGCGGGAGAGGTCCCAGCGGTCGGGCCGGCGGTGCAGGGCGGTGGCGAGGGGGCGGGCGAGGGGGTCGCCCACGATGGCGAGGGTGTCGGCGCGGTGCTGGGCGACGGTGTCCCAGATGGCGGAGGGGCCAGGCTCGGGGACGGTGATCACCGTGCCGCCGGCGCACAGGGCACCCAGGGCGCGAGTCTGCCCGGAGCCGTGCATGAGCGGGCTCGCGACGACCAGTCGGGCATCCGCGACGGAGATCAGGCCCGCGGCCTCCATGCTGCTGCGGCGCAGCCACGGATTGTGGGCGTTGAGATTGCGGGCAAGGTCACCCACCCGCCAGCGGATCGCGGCGGGCTCCCCGGTGGTGCCGCCGGTGCACTTGATGAAGGTGTCGTCCGGGGAGGACACCCAGGGATCGTCCAGGTCGGCCGACCCCTGGGCGCTCAGGATCCGTTCCAGCGATTGCGTCCAGGCGGGCAGGTCCTGCGGGCCGGTAGCGATCCACGTCCGGCAGCCGGGCAGTGCGGTGTGGGCCGCAGACATCTCCGTGAGCTGTTCAGGTGCCAGAAAGACGGCGCTCGGCGTGAGCAGGGTGAGCATGCCACCCAGTTCGCGGGCCCGGTAACGGTAGTTGATGTTGGCGGGCACGACCCCTATGCGCAGGCACGCGGCGAGGCAAACCAGATGCTCCGGCCGGTTGGGCAGAGCGAGTGCGGCGACGTCCCCGCGGCCGAGGCCGCGGCTGCGCAGATGCGCGGCCAACGTCGCGGCCTGGTTGTCGAACTGTCGCCAGGTCACCGTGCTGCTGCCGTGGATGAGAGCAGGGCGCCCCGGATGGTCGGCGGCGATACGCCGCCACAGGCTCGCGAAGTCGAGCTCACCGCTCACCTGGGTGCTCCGGCCCTGGACGCTGGTGCCCTGCGTGCCGTCGGCGTGACGGCGGTGAGGTCGTCGACGGTGGCGCGCATCAGTTCGGGGAACGGATGGGCCTGCCAGTCCCATGCCGCGTCCTCGATCTGCGGATCGAGCCGGGCCACGACCTCCCGCAGCCGTATCCGGGGAAAGGCGTCGTTGGGGACGGGGTGGCAGGTGAGGGTGCCGGTCTGGTCCCGCACGGTGATGTAGGAGGTGTCCGGGCTGCGGGGCACCTGGGCGTAGTTCGCGATCTCGTATCCCGGGGCCCGTGCGGTGAGCCATTCGCCGAGGTCGGCGGTGCTGGGCAGCATGTGCAGATGGCCATGGCAGATGCGCCGCCCGGAGGGGAGGTTGAGGCCGTACTCGAAGGTGAGGATCGGGCGCCGGTAGACCTGGTGCAGCTGGTCGGCGAGGTCGTGGGCCAGGTCCTCCACCCCCGCCAGCTCGTCGTCGTTCAGCTGTCCGAGCGAGAGCACGTGGGTGGTGGGCACCACGAGCAGGTAGCCGGGGACGAAGGCGCCGATGGTCGGAACCGCCGCTGCGTACTCGGACGTGGCGACGATGCGTTGCTGACCGGCATGGAGATGACGTTGCAGAGTGCAGTTGCCGATGTCCGGGTTGATGGCCTGGCACAGGTCACAGTCGAGCATGTCCCTCTCACAGGGTCGCGTGATCGAGAGCTGCGGTCCGGCGCAGCTCGATGGCGTGGGGACGCTGAGGTGGTGTCAGCCGCTGAGCGCACCAGGTACGCAGGATCGAGGGGGTGAGCGCCGGGTCCTCGGTGTGCACGACGGCGGACAGAACGGATCCGAACCGGTCGTGGGGGCTGACACGGATTTCGCAGTCCCGTACGGCGGGGTGGGCGGACAGGGTGTCGTGGGTCTCGGCCACAGCGATCTTGACGCCCGCCACGATGGCGCGGCCGGGGACGGCCACGTCGGTGACCTCGATGCGGTCGGTGTCCTTGATGCGCCTGCCCCGGTCGCCGACGCTCTGCCATTGCGGCCGGCTGGCGCACGGCTGGTCGGCGCGGTGGGAGATGAGGCCGGTCCGGCTGCGGCCCTCGATGGTTCCCGGGGTGCC
Source organism: Streptomyces finlayi (assembly GCF_014216315.1). Lineage (NCBI taxonomy): Bacteria > Bacillati > Actinomycetota > Actinomycetes > Kitasatosporales > Streptomycetaceae > Streptomyces > Streptomyces finlayi. Next base: position 1,641,347 of record NZ_CP045702.1, on the reverse strand, counting down.
GGCCGCTACGGGCCAGCGGTTGGGGTCGACGATCCGCAGCTCGGTCTCGGGCAGCGGAGATCCGCCGGGGCCGCGAGAGGTGTAGGGGCTGACGGTCCCGTCGTACAGGGTGGTCCCGTAGTACTCCGCGACACGCTCGGGCCCCAGGACGTCGGTCAGGCGCTGGCGCAGCGGGGGCGGGCACGGGGCCGAGGATTGCAGGAGCAGACGCAGCGAGGAACAGTCGCCGCGGAGTTCGCGGGGCGGACGTGCGTCCCAGACCTGTTGGATCTGCGTCGGAACCAAGAACGCCCAGTCCGGCTTATGGCCGCGGACGCTCTCCAGCCACTGCTCGGCCTCGAAGCGGGGAGCGAGGATGATGCAGCCGCCGAGGAGGAGCTGGCGTAGCGCGAACTCGAACGGCCCGTTCAGGTGCATGGGGGCTGCGAAGAGGGCACGGCCGCCGGGCAGCATGCCCAGAGCGCGGGCCTTGCGCGGGGCGGCGGGTGATTCGCCGTGCGTCACGACCGGAACCTGCTGGTGGCCCGATACGGCCAGGACCGCCTTCCACGGGCGGCAGCCGGCACTCCTTGCCGTCTGCACGGCGCGCAGCGCCTCCGTTTCGGGCGCGCGGGCGGGCAGGACTAGGGGCGTGCGGCCCACCATGAGAGCGGCGCACACCTGGATGAAGAACGCGGCGCTGGGTGCGGCGCGCAGTACCGCGACGCCCGCGCCGTGATCGGGACGGGACTCCAGGTCCTGGGCCTGGCGGGCGGCGGCCAGGTAGAGGGAGCGGAAGCTCGTTGTGCCGTGGCGGTCGATGACGGCGGGGTGGTCGGGCCGCTGGCGGGCGGTGCGGTGGAGTTTGCCGACGACGTCCGCGTGCCACGCCGTCCCAGGCGGGTGCACGCTCATGCGGTGGGGGCCGGATCGGGAGCGGTCGGCGGCTTCCAGGAGGTGGCGAGCTGCTGTTGCTGGTCGTCGGTGAGCCATCCGAAGCGGAGGTACTCGTCGGCCTCTGCGGCCCGGCGGCCGTGGTAGTGGGGGAAGGTGACCCATGACCGGAGCAGGTGGCGGGGCTCGGCGGGGGGCTGCGGGTCGCGGTAGGCGGTGCGGGAGTGGAGCACCGTGTGGTTGTTGACCAACTGGAGGTCGCCCGCGCGCAGTTCCATGTCGATGCTGTTCTCGTCGGCGAGCTCTTCCAGCAGATCGAAGGCGGCCATCGCATCCCGGTGGAGCGGGACTTCCGTGACGTTGGGGGTCTCCAGCAGTGTGTGCCGGACGTAGCGGGTGGAGAAGCGGCCTCGGTGGAGGGAGAAGACCGGCGAGATGAAGGTGGGGGGCAGGCCGGGTACGTTGCCGCCGGCCATGTGGAAGTGGAACGGCTGGTACAGCTCGGCGGTCCACGTCGGGGAGGCGTTCAACATCTGGTTGTGGACGGTGGCGGCCGAGGCGAGACGGGAGAGCCCTCCGGTCTCGGACGCGGTCAGGCACAGCAGGGCGGCGGCGTCGGCGCCGTCGGTGTGGAACCACAGGCGGTCGGCGGTCTGGTGGCCGCGCACGGTGGCGTCGCCCAGTGCGCGGCCGGTCGCGCGGACGTGCCGGATGAGCTGTCCGTCCCGGCTCTGGGTGGCGATGGGGCCCAGGTAGGTGGTCAGGCCGCGTAGGAGCAGCGCGTTCTGGCGCTCGTCGAGCCGGTCGACGGGCAGTCCGCGCAGCACTGCGAAGCCGCGGCCGTCGGAGACCTCGCTGGAGATCGCTTCCAGGATCGAGCCGACGTGGCCCAGGGGGAAGTCCCCGCGGTTGATGTAGCGGCCGGTGAACATGTCCTGGCCGGTGAGCCGGTTCTGCGCGATGGTGAGCGCGTCGATGATCTCGATGGTCTCCTCGCGGGCGAGCGTGTACGTCCAGGCTTCGGGCGAGAAGGTGCTTCGGTCCCACAGCGGGGCCTCGTCGGAGGTCAGCCACTTGGGGCGGGGTGTGCGGGCGGAGGTCAGCATGCGGGAGTCCTTGGGAGGCGGGGCCGGGGGAGTCAGGCGTTGACGCTGTGGCGGGCGGCGATCGCGTCACCGGCGAGCCAGCCGGAGTCGGCGGCGCCGATGATCCCGCCGGTGAGTCCGGGGCCGTCGCCGGCCAGGTAGAGACCGGGGTGGCCGGGGGCCTGCATGTCGTCGCCGACTTCGAAGCGGTCGGCCCAGCGCTCGACGGCTGGCCCGTACAGCATGTTGCCGGGATTCAGGACCTGCGGGCACAGCCGGGCGAGGCGCTGAAGGTAGTCGCGCAGCAGGACGACGATCGGCTGGGGGAAGAGCGCGGCGAGGTTCCCGGTGACGGCGTCGGGGATGCTGGGGGCGAACCCGTGCGCAGCGTCGGGGACGGTGCCGGTGCTGGGGACGCCGGCCAGGAAGTCGCCGAGCGTCTGGGCCATGACCCGGCCTCCGGTGGCGTGGTTCATCCGGGTGACGAGGTCGCGCACGTACTCCGTGCTCAGGGGGAACGCGTCTCCGGCGGTGGCCAGCACCGCGGTGTTGCTGCGGTCGTGCCCGTGGTCGCTGGTGGAGTGTCCGCCGACCAGGGTGAGGTCCTGGTACTGCGCCGGGACGACGTCGCCGCCGAAGCAGACGCAGTGCGTGCGGACCTCGGCCCCCGCGCCGGGCTTCCAGATGACCTTGGGGTCGGTGGCGACCTTCAGCAGCAGGTCCAGGAATTCTCGCGGCCCTTCCAGGCGGAAGCCGAGCTTGGGCTGCGCGCTCTTGCGGGGCAGCCCCAGGGTGTCACCGAGGGCGCGCAGCCAGGCCGCGCCGATTTTTCCCGGTGCGAGCACGACGTTGTTCGCGCGTAGTGCCTCCGGCTCCGGCCAGCCGTCCTTGGTGATCAGGACCTCCCAGCGGTGGCCAGCGGCGAGCGATGGCCGCACCTCGGTGCAGCGGATGCCGCAGAGCACGGGAGCGACGGCTTCGACCTGCTGGCGCAGGGCGGAGGTCATGCGCATGAGCTGGTCGCTGCCGACATGGCGGACGGGGTAATGCAAGTACTCGAGGTCTTCGGCTCCGGCCAGTTCGGCCAGCTCGGCGGCCTTGGCGTTGTCGGCGCCATGCAGGGGGGCATCCTCGCCGGCGCGCAAGAGTTCGTCGATGGCGGACTGCCGTGCCTCGACCTCATGCGGGGGGAAGCGGTGGGAGACGGTCGAACCGATGCGGTGCGACAGGCACAGTTTGCCGTCGCTGAACATTCCGGCACCGCCGAACCCGGATGTGATGGTGCGCTTTTCGTCCAAGCCCAGCTCGCGGGCCCGGATACGCCCGTCGATGTCGTCGCCCTGATCGAGGACGACGACGTGGCCGGTCGCGGTTCTCGCGCGCATCGCGGCGAGCAGGCCCGCCGGGCCGGCGCCGATGACGATGGTGTCGCACTGGGCGAGGCGGTTCCCGGACTCGGGCGTGGAAGGTAAGGGCACGGCAGCCTCCGGCTGAGGAACGGGATCGGTGCGCGGTGCGCCACTCCGGGCGCCGCGCTGAATGCCGCCCTCGGCGAACTGCCCGTACGTCAGCTCGCCGAGGGCCGCTGGCGTCTACATTCGCCGGATCTGTATGGCGTCGGTACGCCATTCGTCTGCCACTTCTCTGCCACTTGGCGGCGAGCACACCGCTCCCATCCATCCCGGCAAAGCGCATAACTCATCTCAAATGAGCCGCATCCACTGCTCTTGTCACAGAACGAAATGGCAGTGGAGTGGCAACCCAATGGCGTACCGACGCCATCGGGATTCCCTCACCGTGGAAGCGGGCCTTCACCGGGCCCTCCGCTGACGGGCTCGGCCCATCGACGGTCACCGCACGTGCACGAGGGAGACGATGGTGCCACCCCTGCCGGCTGCACTGAAACCGTCTGGTCGTGTCGACCACACACCCGAACAGCATCGACTCGACCTCAGCGCCAGCGAGTGGCCCACCAAGGCCGCGCGCTCCCACATCCGCACGGTGCTGCGAGGAAGGGCCGATGCGGCCACGGTCGACGACATGGTCTTGGTCGTGGACGAGCTGGTCGCCAACGCCCTCCGGCACACCCCGGGCATCGGGGTCCTCCTGCTGGAGGTGGACCAGGACCGGGCCACGGTGCGGGTGTTCGACGCCGGTGCGAACTGCGCTGCGGTGGCCGTCAAGTCTGCGAAGAAGTCTGACGAGAACGGCCGCGGGCTCGGCATCGTTGCGCGACTGGCCGAGGAGTGGTTCGCCGAACCGACCACGGCCGGCGGCAAGGCGGTGGTCGCGGTGTTCGCCATTGCGCTCCAGGAGAACAGCTCACGATGACCGCCTTCGATCTCAAGCGACGACACATCGCGCCCGGGCTGACCGCCAATCCGCTCGGAGTGGGCTGCTGGGCGATCGGAGGCCCGACGGTCAACGCGGGCCATGCGGTCGGCTGGGGCTCCGTCGAGGACACGCAGTCGCTCGACGGTCTGCGGACCGCGTTGGAGCACGGCGCCAACTTCTTTGATACGGCAGACGTGTTCGGACACGGCCACTCCGAGAGGCTGCTGGGACAGCTCCTCAAGGAAGTCGACCGGGAATCCGTGCACATCGCCAGCAAGGTCGGATGGGTGCGGGGCACGGCGCCTCACCCCTACGCAGGCCCCAAGCTGCGCCATCAGTTCGAGCAGAGCATGGAGAACCTGGGCGTCGAGTATCTGGACGCCTACTTCCTCCACACCCTCGACTTCGGGGACGACGACTACTACCTGCATGTCGCCATCAACCAGATGCACGCTCTGCGGGATGCCGACTACATCAAGGCCATCGGCATGCGTGGACCCCACCCTCTCGCCTCGGACCGCAAGGATGCGGCGGACGTGCGCAGCGCTCGGTTCGCCAAAATCTTCCGTCTGCTGCGCCCCGATGTGCTCTGGACTCGGTGCAACCCGCTGAGCCCGCCGACCCTGGTCGACGGCGAGGACCTCTTCAGCTTCACCGCCCGCCACGGGGTCTCGCTGATGCTCACTGAGCCCCTCGCACAGGGGCTGCTGACCGGCAAGTACCACTCGGGCACCCCCGCCGTCTTCGGTCCCGGCGACCATCGACGGCACAAGCGGTGGTTCTCCAATCCCGGTCTCGAAATCATCGACCGCGGCCTGGAGACGCTGCGCCAGCGCTTCGGCCGCCATCCGCAGGCTCTGGTCCGCGTCGCCCTGCGCTACAGCCTCCAGCAGGCCGACCACACGGCGGTGATCGTCGGCTTCACCACGCCCGAGCAGGTCCGTGAGAACTACTCCTGCCTCGGAGAGCCGCTGACGCATGAGGAGCTCGCGTTCGTCGATGACACTTACGGCCGGATACGCAACGAACTCCACGCCACCGGTGATGCCTACCGCCGGATGGAGGTGACGGTGTGACCGCGCAGCCTGCGGACAGCCCGCCGGTCACAGTCCTGTCGGTCATCGGTCCGCCTGGAGCAGGGCTCGGCAGCGTCGCCGGGGCCCTCGCCCGCCGCCATGAGGGAGAAGTCCTCGCACTTGCGGACATCACGGAGCGGCGAGCGTCCGCGAGCCCGGCGATAGCTGCGGCTGTGCGTGACACCAGCGACCCGCTCGGGCATATCCCCGGCCCGCTGGCGTGCCGGCTGATGCGTTCGGCCGTCCTGAGCCGGTCGGCCGACACCCTCGTCCTGGACGGCTACCCGGCCACCGCGGTGCAGGCCGAACATCTGCTGAACGTGCTTCGGGGTCTGCCCGGTCACACCCTCGCCGTACTCGAACTCGTCCCGGACAAGGGCGCCTTGCGCCGCGCACTGCTTGCGCCGACACCCGGGCACCTCACGCCCGACTGGCGGAACCCTGCCGGACCCGCCCCCGGTCTGCCCGCCCGCTACCGCCAGCGGGCCCCAATGCTGCGCTTCGTCCTGGAGCGCCACGGCGTGTCCCGGCACGTCGCCGAGTCGCACCTGCCTCTCGCGGAGCTGCTCGATGCCGCCGACAACGCCTTCGGCCTTCTGCACGAGCGCATCCCCGACGGCGCCGCCTCCTAGCTGGGCAGCGCCTTCCCTCGCACACAACCAAGGAGGTCCCATGGGAACGATCCAGCAGGCGCTGCGTATGAGCGCCCCGTACTGGGCTGCGGAACACGAGATCGCCCTGCGTTACTTCGGTTCGAGCGCCAGGAGCACCGTCTCCGACAAGGTCTGGATCGGGCACCAGATGTTCAAGGAGTGGACCGGGAGTGGGGTCTATGGCCCCCGGCACACGACCGTGGCAAGCATGATCGCCGAAGTGGCCAAAGAGGTCGCGCCGCTGGGCCAAGGGGCGGTCGCGCCGTCCCCGCTGAAGAGCACCTACACCAAGTTGAGCTTCGCCTCCGACGAGCTGCGGCACTACGCCCAGCTGCACGACCTGTTCCTGCTCATCGAGTCCGCCACGCCCCCGCCGGCGATCGCCGAACTCGGGAACCTGCGGGAGGGAGGCGCGCTCACCGAGCTGCGGCTGGGCTACCGAGACGACAAGCTCGGCGCCATCGCGGTCGACCTGTCCGAGGGCGGCGGCCTGGGGCTCTACTTCGGAATCCGCTCCGCGAAGGACCTGCTGGACCTCACCAGTGAGGTGGACCGCGAGGTGCTTGCCGTCGCTGATCGAACGATCGAGGACGAGACCCGGCACCTGCTCGGCCGCTTCCAGGCCGCCCGCGACGCGGGACTGGACGAGGAGCAGTGGGGCCGCGTCTCCGAGATCCTGGAAGAGATCTCGCGCCAGAAGCTCCTGGAGCGCGACGAGCAGTTCGGCGGCATGCTGACGGCCGGGGAGGTGGCGGCCGTCTGCGCGAGCGAGAACCGTCCCCGGACGGCTGCCTTCCTCACGGGCCACCTCAGCTTCCTCCTGGACTACCTGGGAATGAGCCCAGTTGATCTCTGATGCCCGCAGGCACGCCCGGCCAGTGCTCGCCGGGCATCGCATCGAGGACCCGTCGAACACGGTCTTCAGCTACGGCTCGCGCCGGCGCGTCGTCGTCGGCGTGGGCAGCTCGGGGCAGTTGGAGGTCACCCGCGGAGTGTGCTCGTTGTCGCTTCCCGGCCAGGAAGCGACAACGCCGGAGTCTCTGCTCGCCGGACTCCGGTCCTTCTTCGAGGCCGCTGACGGCAGGTGGGTCATGGGGTACATCGGGTTCGGAGCGCACCACAGCCGTTGCAGCACGCTGGCCGTCGGCTCCGATCCGGAGGTGATGCTGTTCACCCCGGAGTCCGTCCTGATGATCAGGGACGACGGCAGCGCCACGTCCGCGTCCGGTTCGCTGCACCTGCCGAGGGGAGGGCAGCGAGCCACCAGTTCAGGCTCGCCGCCCGCGCTCGCCGACGACACCGTTAATCGCTTCCGCGACATGGTCGCCGACGCCCTGGGCTGGGTGGGGCAGGTGCCGGGCCGTCGGCTGACGGTCGCGACGCGGCACGGCTGGAGTGGACCGGTGGACCTGATCTCCACCATGGCTGCCGGACAGGCCGACGCTCATGGGGTGTCCCGCTCGTTCTACTGCCACCACGGCGGGCTGGAGTTCGCGGGAAGCAGTCCGGAACTCCTCGTCGACGGCTCGCTGGAACACTTCACCTGCCACAAGTTGTCCGGGACGTCCGGACACAGTCCTGCCAGTCGACGACCGCCGGACTGGGATCTTCGCCTGGTCGAAGAGCACCGGTCGTCCATCGACTCGCTGATGAGTGCGTACAGCCAGTTCGCCGCCGTCAGCGCGGGGCCGCCGGAGTTCCTGAGACTCGAAGAACTGGTCCACGGGATGACCCGGCTGGAGGTGGAGCCCAAGCCCGGAAGCGATCCGGCCAGCGTTCTGCTGGGCGTGTTGCCCACCGGGGCCTCGCCCACCGAAGGGCTGTCCGAGATCGCGCGGCTGGAGGAGTTCCCGCGCGGTCCGTACTACGGCCTGGTCGGGTGTGCGGCACCCGGAGGCAGACTCCAGTGGTCGCAGCTCCTGCGCACCGTCTTCCAGCGGGACGGCCGGGCCTGGCTGCCGGTCGGGGCGGCGGTCACGGCCAGGTCCAGCCCGGACGTGGAAGCGGCCGAGATCGCGCTCAAGGCCCGGAGTGTTCGCGTGGCAAGGTGCAGCTGAGTATGGAATTGGGGGCGCCGGCACCCGCCGGCGTCCCCAATTCCCGTACGAGCTGCGCCACGGAAGTCAGCGGGTGGGCGGCCGGCCCGGCAGGGCCAGGCTGTGCAGGACGCGCCATCGGTACGTACGTCCCTCCCGGCGCAGTTCGACCAGGTCGACCCGCTCAACCGGGAGCGCAACGGAGGGGCGGTTCCTCAGAAGGGCCACGGCGTCGATCACGGGTGCGGCATGCCGGGCCCGGTTGTTGTAGAGAATTCCGAGGTGGGGGCGGAAGAGGCTGCTCGGCTTTCCGCCTGGTACGTCGGCGCGCTGTCCCGCGCGGTGCAGGGCAGCGTGCAACTCCACCAATGGTGTCCACGGCGTGATGCTGAACCGGATGGCTCCCGTGGACCCGGCCATAGGCTCGGCGCGGATCTCGAAGCCGCCGCCGAGCGTGCCGTCTGCCAGTTGGGCGAGGGCGTCTACCGCGCCAGGTCCGATGTCCGCGCAACTACCGATCTTGTTCAGAGTGATGTGCAGTCCATCGGAGGGCACCTCGTCCATGTCCAGGCCCTTCAGGGCCTGCTGGCACGAGAGTGCCTGGGCGATCAGCTCCGGCTCCTCGGGGAAGGCCAGCATCCAGTAGTAGGCCCGGTGTCCCGGGGCCCATCCGGGCCGGTCCCAGTGATCGGTCATCCTCTCCACGGTCCGGAAGGCATCCCAGTCGTTCGAAGTGATCTTCTGGGGATCGTCCAGATCAGGAGGCGGCGCTGCGGGGAAGGCCCTGCTGTCGTCGATCAGCGGGGTCATCACCAGAGATCTCCTTGGAGGCTCGGGCCGTTCGTCACGGCCGCGCGTCGGGTTCCGCCTGGACGGCGTCGGGTTCCGCCTGGACGGCTGGCTGGTATTTCAGGGCAGCCAGTTCACTGGCATAGTCGCGCACGATGGGCTCGGCCTGCCACTTGCCAGTGTGTTGGAGGAGTTCGGTAGCGCGCTGCCACACCGAATGGATGGGAGCGCTGCCGCTGGTGTGCAGGGCCTGGGTGCCCAGAGACAACGCCTGCTCCAGATCGGGCCGACCCTGCCGCAGCAACGCGGTAGCGACGTCCAGGGACACCAGCGTCCGGGTCCACTGCGAGGGTGACTGCTCAACCAGCTCTTCGATTTGACCGGCGCACTCAAGGACCTTAGCGACGTCGCCGGTCGACAGATGGGCCGTGACGGCGTTGGCGAGCGTCCGTGCGGGGCTGTACGCCTCGAAGGAGATGCAGGAGGTGACACCGCCGGGGAGCTGCTGCTGGTCGCTCAGGTCAAGTGCTCGCCCGATTGCTCGCACAGTTCCGCGGGGGTCACCTTGCCGGGCCAGGGCACGGGCGCGGCCGTTCACCCAGAGTCTGATCGCCTGGGGACTCTGCGGTGAAAGCGCGATCCCTTGGGCAGCCGCAGCGTCGGAGGCGGCGTAGTCACCGACGTAATAGAGGTTCAGGGCCCGGGTGCCCAAAATCCACATCTTTGCTCCCACGTCGCCGACTTGGTCGGCGAACGCCTCGGCTTCTACGCAGTACGCCTCGGCCACGTCGGCGTGGCCGGCGTTGACCGCCATGTAAGCCAGCAGGCCGGTCGACCGGGCAGCCAGGCCGAAGAGCTGCTGTCGCTGCATAGAGGTCTGCCGTCCCAGTAGGAGGGTGCGCACCAGATTCCGGAGCAGCCGGGCTTCGCCCGCGAGCTGCTGGGGTCCTTGGTCCTCGTACCGCTGGACGATGCTCTCGATCGACTCCGACGCCAGAGTGAGCAGGGCGGGATCGGTGTTGCTGGTGGTCAGCTCCTGCGCTTGGAGAATGATTTCGCCGGGGCTTCCCCAACCGCCCTTGGTAGGAACGGGCGCGGAGACCGCAGTCGGCTGTTGGGCGGTGGTGCGGTCCGGTGGCGGGCCGAAGAGGGCCGCGGTGGTCATGCCGAAGAGATGTTCCAAGACGCGGGCGGAGTCGGGGCGGGGGCCCCGCTCGCTGAGCTCGCCTTTCATCCACCGGTCGAAGGTTCGGCGGGGAAGGTCGACGCTGGCCAGGCGAGGGTCACCGTCTTTCTCCGCCAGCTCCTCGCGCGCCCTCTTCCACTGGATACACAGGGCTTCGTAGGTCCAGCGCCGCTCCTGGACGAGCACACGGAAGTAGTTGTTGCGTACGGTCACCTGTCGATTCCCTCCTGGTCCTGGTCGGTGGAGCGGAGCGCAGCCGGTGCTCTACCTCTTGTCCGGCCTCACGGCGTGGTCGACAGCCACGTCACAGGCGGCGCCCGGCGGGACCGCCTATGCGGCATTGGGGGTGACGGCCTGGCGATAGAAGATCTTGGTGTCCTGCGGGGTCGCGCCGAGTGCCTCGTAGAACTTCTGGGCATCGGGATTGTCGCGGTCGGTGGTCCACTCGATCCGGCTGCATCCGAGCTGGGCGGCGACTTCGTGAAGCTGTGCCATCAGGGCTCTCGCCACCCCGTCGCGACGGTTGGCCTCCCGTACGAACAGTTCCTTGAGGTACAGCGAGTGGCTGTCACCGGCGGCTGGCCAGAGCAGCGAGAAGGAGGCCATCCCGACCACGTCGTCGCCGATCCGTGCCAGAAGGATGGAGGCGGCCGGGTGATCTCCGAAGAGCATGTCCCGCAGCTGCCCGACGCGGTCAGGCAGATCGCCTTCCACTGCGCCGCCGTAGTACTGCTCGATGGCCGTTACGAGTTCCGCGATGCACGGCACGTCGGCTGATTCGGCTCGTGTCACAGTGAGTTCGCTCATGACGCCTTTCCTTCGTGTTCGGAGGCTGTGCCCCGCTGGAGGGGGGGCGAGCACATCGCGGAGTTCCCGGACGGGCGGGGGGCCGCTGCGGACGGTGGGGAGGAGCCCCTCCAGTTGGCAGGCCCTGGTCAAGATAATCCCGGAACGGTGCTGCTCCGGGAGGTTTCGGAGGATCTCCGCCGTACTCATAGCCGCCGCGGCCGGTTCGCCGTCCAGGAGTAGACACATGGCGGCGTCCAGCTCGATCAGGGACCGGTCGAGATGCTCATCCGCCGGATAGAGCTGGAGAGCCCGCTGCTGTGCTTCCCGGGCACGGTCTGTCTGGCCGAGGTGGGTGAGTGCGTTGCCTTGGTGAAATCGCAGCTGGGCCTCGTTGTAGCCGAATGCCGACTCCGCAGTGTCGTCTCCGTGCAGCTGCGCCAGTGTGTCCTCCGCCCGGTCGAGGGCGGCCTCGGCTTCCCTGCGGTCGCCCATGACGGCGTGGGCCCGAGCTTCTAGCGGAGCGGCCAGGGCGGCGCCGACGGTGGGCTGGCCACTGGAGACTTCAGCGCGGCGCGCGGCGCGGGCCGCTCCGGTGAGATCGCCGCAGTAGAACAGGGCGTACGCGTCTTCAGCGAGGATCCAGGCCCGGACGTCGCTGTCGTCGGCTTCCTCCGCCGCGATCCTGGCGACGCGCAGCCAGGAGTTCGCGTTGTGATCATCACCCTGGCGGACCAGTACCAGGCTCATCAGGCCGGCCATCTGGGCGGAGAACCTCGTCAAGCGGCGCATGGCGCCGAGCGACTGCCGTTGGTCGAGCGCCCTGCTGAGCGCGTCGGCATCGCGGCGTAAGTCCCGCAGGAGGTCGCCCTCGGGACGAAACCGGGTGGCCCGGCCGTGCCACGCCAGGGTCTCTTCCCATGAAGCGAGCCCGGCTTCGCTTATATGGCCGCTGGTAAGGACTCCTTCGAGCCTTCGGCGGATTGCCTCGGCCTGGTCCGGCTCCTGGCCGGAGAGTTGGCCGGCCGGAAGCTCGTCGAGACCCTCATCGGACTCGGCGAAGACCTGCCACACGGCCATGCCGAAGAGGTATTCAAGGACTCGCGCGGTGTCCGGGCGCGGGCCCCGCTCGCTGAGGTCGCCCTTCATCCACCGGTCGAAGGTTCGGCGCGACATCGGGATGGTGGCGAGCCGGGGATCTCTGTCTCGTTCTGCCAGCTCCTGGCAGGCACGCTTCCACTGGATGCAGAACGCCTCGTACGTCCAGCGTCGCTCTTGCACGGTGGTGCGGAAGGTGGTGGTGCGCGCCGGCATCGCAGGCCCTTCGTTACTGGTTCGCGGCTGGCCCGGTGGGCTGGCTGAACTGCAAGGTGGGCACCTCGTGGTGTCCGAGCTTGGGCCTGGTCATGAGTGGGTCGGCGACTTCGACAACGAACAGTTCCGAGATGAACTGCACACGACCTCCGAGGAGATGGCTCGTCCTCCCCTCCGCAGCCTGGCCCTTGAGCCCGACCGCGACGTGGATATGAGGGGCCAGGGCGTCACCCTCTTCGTCCCAGGCGATCGTTCCGCTGCCGAGCGCCTCCAGCGTCGTGTACTCCGTGGCAGCCCAGACAGGCGCGCTGGGGTCGTCGATCGGATCGCAGGTGCCGACGAGCTGCACGGCGTAGAAGCCGCCGAGGAACATGGGGATGTAGGCGGAGCGGATCCCGTACTCGGCACAGAACGCGCCGAGCTGCGGAATGAAGTCGTCCCCGTCGTCGAACGCGACGCCGAAGGTCCGGCCGATGGTCAATGGGGTGGCACGCATGAGGTCGTTTTCTCCCGGAAGCCGGTATCAGGCGAAGGCGGCGGTGATTCCGTTGCGGTCGGTGCCGGCGCGAAGGTGGGCGAGCAGGAGGAGCCGTGCCTTGTAAGGGTCGAGGTCACCGGCGGCGATCAGCCCGCGGCGCAGCAGATCGCGTTCCGAGCCGGCGAACCCGTAGGTGTTGCGGGCGGTGCTCCCTGCGCCGGTACGCGACGCGAAGACGACGGGTATTTGCTCGGCGATCTTCTCCAACGGTTCGACCCAGGTCTCCGGAACGTGTCCTGCGCCGAACGCAGCGATGACCACGCCGTCGAAACGGTCGCCGAGACCTTGGAGCAGTTCGCCGTCGTCCCCGAGGGCCGCAGTGATTAGGACGACGCGCGCGGGCCCGAGAAGGGGCAGCGGCACGTGCTGCTGGGGGGAAGGCGTTAGAAGGAGGCGAGGGGCGCCTTCGGCGATGAACCCGATAGGCCCGGCATGGGGTGACGCGAATGCTCCCGGGGCGGTTGTGTGCTCCTTGCGTACGAACCTGGCCGCGTGGATCTGGTCCGAGAACACGACGAGGCACCCCATTCCCCGGCTGGCCCGGCTGGCCGCTGTCTGGACGGCGGCCAGCAGATTCGCCGGACCGTCCGCGCCGGGGATGGAGGGGTGTCGCATCGCTCCGGTGACGATCACGGGCGCCTGGCCTGCATGGAGGAGGTCGAGGAGGTACGCCGTCTCCTCGATGGTGTCGGTGCCCTGCGTCACGACGAATCCCGATGCGCCATTTTGCTCGCGCTGGGCGATCATCTGGGCGAGTGCCGCGATGTCGTCCACTGACAGCGACGCCCCCGGCTTCTTCGAGACGTCGGTGAAGCGGAGGGTCACATCCAGGTCGGAAAGCCCTGGAACCCCGGCCAGGAGGTCCGCCGCGCCGAGCTGGGGCTTCACGCCCTGCGTCTCGCCGTCGGTGGGAGCCATGGCGATGGTGCCACCGAGGGCGAAGAGGTGGACTTCCGGACGGTGCGACACGAGGCGGGGCCTTTCGAGAGGGGAGGGGGGATCTAGGTCGCCAGGTCTCCGACGAAGCGAAGCGTCGATTCGAGTTCGTCGAGTGCGATCAGCCGGCTCCGGGGGCGGATCATCCCGGCAATGCCCCGCTCGCCCAGCTCGCGGCAGCGGCGCGTCGTCCAGACCCAGTCGAGCCCGAGGTACGAAGCCAGGGCCTGAAGACGCTCGGGGGAGGTCGTCCCGGGCGCCACGCTGTGGTGTGCTGCGTGTCCTGCAGCGTCGGCGTAGTCGCGCATCGCGGCATGGCCATTGGTTGTGGTGGCCTGCCAGATCCCCTCTGCGCGAACCCAGTTGGCGATGACGGCGCGCTGGCCGGGAACGAGCACGAACCCGTCGACGGCCGTCATTTCTGGCTCGTCGCTGACGTGGACGTTGACGCGATGCATCTCCATCAGAGCGATGGACAGGAACAGGAGAATGAGTTCGTACGGCTCGCTGTCCTTGACCGCCGCTTCAGGCAGGCAGAACGCACGGGTGACCTCCCGGCCCGGCCGGGTTGCGAAGCGGTCTTCGATCTCACGCAGGTACCGCTGCTTGTGGGCCCAGAGAAGCCACCCCACGGAGGACTCGCCGTACTGCTCGCGTGTCCAGAAGACGGGGAGGTCCGAGGCATCGGCAAGGTGGCGGGTGATGTGCCGGTAGCAGAAGTAGGAGCCGATCCAGGCAGCGCCGACCGAGGTCAGACCCGGGATCGAAGAGCGGCTTGGTGCTGTCCGCGGCAGTTCGAGGTAGGCGTTGAGGGCGCCGTGCTCGGCGTGGAGCAGCTGGTCGTCGGCCAGGAGGGCGTCGTCGATGTTCGCGATGGCCCAGATGATCCCGTAGGTCAGGTCGTCGAGCTGATGAGCGTCGGGGATGACTAAAGTGAACTCGGCCCCGAGACCGACTCGGATCTGGTTTCGGGCAGTTAGAGCGTCGAGCACGAACACCTGGTGTCCTGCGTCGGCGGTCCGGGTGCCTAAGACGAGTCCGCGCCGCACAGGGCGGAGGAACTCCTTGAGCTGGTCGGGCTCCGTGACTGGCAGCCGGCCCCCGTTGTCGAGGGAGTTCGCGGCCTGGAGGTGGACTGCCAGCGAGGTCCCGTCGAACACGCGTCGCCCGTCGAGCTCCCAAGTGTCCCAGCCACTGCCGCCGGCCGTGGTGAGCGACAGACGGGACGTGGCCCACCGGGTCTCGATGCTCTGGGCCGCCCTGATTTGTTCCGGGCCTGCTGGCGTTGCCGCAGGGCGCAGAACGACTGGGGCGGGCCGGAAGAGGTCCTCTGCCGGAAAGCCGAAGAGATGCTCGAGCACGTAGCACGTGTCGGCGCGGGGGAGCCCGCGCCATGTTCCGGTGAACCAGCGGTCGAACGTACGCCGTGCAACAGTGACCGGTTTGGGCTTCCTTGACGGCTGGGCCCTGACGACGGCAGCTGCAGCCTTGTCGAAGTGGATCGCGAAGATCTCCCACGTGGTCCACCGTCGCTGCTGGGCCAGAACGCGAAACAAGGTCGGGGCGGCCGTGCGTGAGGTCATGATGGCCTCCGTCCCTGTCCGTGAGGGTCAACTGGGTTTACTGCAACGGGTACTGTGAGCTGATTCCACGACGGGAACCCTTCCAGGACCCCTCTCCCGCAGTGCTCGGGCATGCGCATATGCCACGCGGCGCCACGGGGGTACCACGCATTGTGACGCTCGCTAAGCATGCCGCTCTGCGAGGTCGGTGGCAATGTGACTGGTCAAATTGACTGAACAAAGCTTGTTCAGCGCGCCGACAGCCGCCACACTGGCGGCCATGGCGCAGTCGAAGAGCACAGTGCCCGCATCCGTGGCACGCCGAGAACTTGCGCAACTTCTGAAGGAGTTGCGAGCCGCATCGGGCCGCACTCTGGTCGAGGTCGCCTCGGTCGCTGGCGTGGACCGTGGCCACCTCAGCCGTGTCGAGCGGGCTACCCGCGGTGTCTCCGAGGAAGTGCTCACCAGGCTTCTCGATGACTGCTACGCGACTCTCGTGTCGGGTTCCGAACGCGAGAAGATGTTCGATCTTCTGCGCGCGGACTCCGCCGAAGAGGACCCGTACAGAAGGCATAGCGGCCTACTCAACCCCACGCAGTACGGTGGCTATCTCAAGTTCGAGGCCGGAGCCACGGGCCTTCGGGCCTACGAACTCGCCCTCCTTCCCGGCTTGGTGCAGACCGAGGAGTACGCCGAGGCGGTCATCCGGGCCATGCGACCTGATCTCACGGCGCGTGAGGTCAAGACACTGGTGACCATCCGAATGGAGCGCCAGGCGCGGCTGCTCGGTGCCGGCAAAGTCTTTCAGGCCGTCGTCGACGAGGCGGCCCTGAGGCGCCCGGTTGGGCCTCCCGCTCTGATGAAGCGGCAACTGGAGCGGCTGCTGGAAGTAGCCGAATTCAGCACCGTATCGCTGAGGCTTCTACCGCTGGAGACCGGGTGTCACGCAGGTCTGTACGGCCCGTTCATGATCATGGACTTTCCCGTGCCCAACCCGAGCGTGGTCTGGGTGGAGGGGCTGGCAGAGTCTTCGTACTTCTCGAAACGAGAGCATGTGGAAACCTATTGCGAGGCATTCAACAGCCTCTGGCAGCGGGCCATTCCGCTGGCAACCGCTCTCGACCGAGTCGAGAAAGTGATCAAGGAGCTACATCAGTGAGCAGCACCACCCCGGCCGAGTCCGCGCACTCCGAGAAGCCGATCGCGGCCGAGCTTGACCTCTCCTCCGTCGAATGGAGGCGTACGTCCTTCACCGGCGGGAACAACAACTGCGCTGAGTTCGGCCGGGCAGGCGAGTTCATCGTCTGGCGCGACTCCAAGCGGCCGACGCAGGAGCCCTTGGTGTACACCAAGGCCGAGGTCGCGGCCCTTATTGACGGTGCACGCGCCGGCGAGCTCGACTACCTGCTCGCCTGACCTTGAACCAGACGGGAGCTGGCCCCATGGCAACTGGGGCCAGCTCCCGTGCTCTTTCTTCCCCTGCTAACGATCTCGGCACACGTCCAGCTCGGCTGGGCTATGGGGGGTGGTCAGTCCCCATACATCGCCGCAGGATCCGGGAGCCCGAGCTGGACTTATGGCGTGGCCCGATGGGCTGGTGGAGGCCCGTGCGGTTGCCCCGGATGGCACTGCGGTGATCGTCGACCGCCACCCGCTGAGGCGGCCGACCGACCCGGTCGATCCGCGGTGGATGGACGGGATGCCTGATCGTCACGAGCTGCCGGTGCTGGTGCGTGCCGCTGACCGGGCGGCCCAGTGGCGGGGCGCCGGGGGGCCGCGGAGCGGTTGGCTGCTCAGGTCCGCAACGATCTCGGAGAGCGGCATCCGCACACCGTCCTGGCCGTCGAACGCAGGGCCACTTCGCTCTTCGCGCCCGAGACTGGGTCGGCGCAGCCAGGCTGTACACCTGGGCGGCCGGGTCGCGGTATCTGCTGGGAGCGCCGGCGTCCGACACCGGGACGGCGATGGACAACGCCGTCTCGTGTCGGACGGGTTCGCGGAGATATGACGGTGCCTTCGCCGCCGGTCTGGATCTGGCCCATGGGGCGCTGAAGCGCCGCGCCCGTCTCGCAGCGGCGCATGCGGGAGCCTTACCTCAGCAGGCCCCCGGGGACGGATTCGCCACGGCAGACAGGAAATAGCGCCGAAAGACTGGATAGCTGTGCCAGGGCTATGTCAACGTACAACGTCCCGCAAACACCAGGTCAGACGGTGCTACTGCTCGGCTGCGATCAGGTTTCCGATACCGATCGGAACGAAGCGTCGCGCGGGTTGCCCGGCTGGCGTGGCCCCTACTTGGGAGGCCCGTCTGTCTGAATCCGCAATACGATCTGCCCGCTTCACTTCACCGGCGCTTTTTGCCCTCGGCGGACTGAACGCTTGGGTTGGCCAAACGGCGGGCGACTACCTTGCGGTGTCCACCGGGCTCTGCGTCTGTGTCTGTGCGGCCGGCCTTTTCGGTGAAGACCTCTTGCAACGAGGGTACCGCGGTGATCGTGTCGTCCTTGCGTACGTTGCACGGCATCCCGGCACCACATCCCGACACGTGGCGCAGGCCCTCGGGATTCCCGAGCGCTGCGCCACGGTGAATCTCGACCGGCTTACGAGCGACGGTCTGCTAGCGGTGGTGTCGGACAGCACCCCCAGAGCCTTGCGCTCGTACCTACTTTCCCTCACCGATGGAGAGACCGAGCAGACGTCGGGTACGTGATGCGGCGCGCAACATAGACGACGATCGCCGGTTAGCCAAACCGGCGATCGTCGCGACCATTGAGGAGTTCGCGGACGGCTCCGCTGGTGGAGTCCTGCGGATGAGTGTGGCCGTCGATCCTTGATCTCAGGAACCAGGGGATCGCGCGGATGTCAGACCTCGGTGGTTCGTTTTTCGCCCCTTGACGGGCGAGGTGGTTTTGGAGGAGCCGTGACGCAGGTAGTAAGTCGTTCGGATGAGTCGGCGGCTTCGCAGTTCATGGGAGTGAAGGAGCTGGCGGTCTATCTGGATGTGTCGACTTCCTGGCTCTACCAATACGGGACGCAGCTCGGTCTCCCCCGGTACAAATTCGGTCGTGGTCGTACCGCCAAGGTGCGTTATCGGCGCAGCGAGGTTGACCGTTGGGTGAAGTCGCAGCGTGTCGAATAGAGGGAGGGTCGGCGTGGAGGCCCCTCGTAACGTTAGAACACGCACTTAACCAGGCCCCTTTATACCGCCCTGGCCGCTAGGTGTATTGATTACGAACGTTGTTGACATGGGAGTCTTGATCAAAGGCGAAGACCTCCATTGTGGTGGAGCTGTCTAGGACTGCACCGCACTGGAGGTCTTCGTGTCTCACCGTAATGCCCGGCTGACCGTTCACGGCAGAAGGATCCTGGTCGAACGAGTCCTCGCGGGCCGTCCGGACGCCCACGTCCTGGCTGAGGCGCGGAGACCGAGCCCTGAACATCGCTTTGCTCAGCGGCCGATCTCGCCGAGCTGCTGCTCAGCGATGGAGAGGATCAAAGGGGTGGCAGAAATTGGGAAGTACTCCCGTCCTCGCACCGGCTTCACACACTCGTCAGCGAGAGTGAGGCGGATGAAGTTCTCCAGATTCGGTGCGAAGTCACCGGGAAGGTCGGGAACAACACGCACTTGTGTCCGGAATCCGGCTGCGGAGTGATTCCGCAGCCGGGGGCGCGGGTCACCAGAGGTAATGCCGAACTTCACACATCCCGTGCCCAGGTCCTGCACGACGTAGAACACGTCCCATACCTTGCCGGTGCATCGTCGGCAGATGCCCTGCCCCTGCTTGACGCCACTCGGGATGGTCTTGCACTGGTGGCCCTCTCGGCAGGACAGCCGGTGCGGCGCTCCATCGCCGAGCCATTGCGGTTCGTCGACGGTTCCACCGAGTTCTTGCACCCGGCTCCTAAACCACTCCCAACATGCGTCGGGATCAAGGCCGACGCACTTGAGGCATCGGCCAGTGCCACTGCGCATATTGTTTGGCGTGGGTGTGAACGGATGCTCCTGCGCGCAGATGACGCGGTGCGGTGTTGCTTTCCCAAGCCATGTCGGCTCTACGACGGTCCCGCCGAGTTCTTGCACCCGGGCCTTGAACGCCGCCCACGCCGTTGTCGGATCATTGCCGGAGCACACTGAACAGATACCCCCGCCGGCTCGCACGTAGCCGGGCCGGGGTGCGCACGGGTGTCCGTTCCCGCAGGTCACCCGGTGGCGCTTGTCCTTCCCTAGCCATTTCGGCTCGACGACAGTGCCCCCGAGCTCTTGCACCCGCGCCTTGAACGCTGCCCAAGCTGTGGCCGGATCGCTGCCGGAACAAGGCCGGCACATACCCTGGCCCCGTTGCACTGCGTTTGGAATCGCTGTCGTCTCGTGTCCCTTGGGGCAGCGAATCCGGTGCTTGGCCGGGCTACCGAGCCACTGCGCCTCCAGCACTTCGCCGCCCAGTTCTTCCACTCGGGTCCTGAACTGCAGCCACGCCTTTGTCGGGGACCCGCCCATACGGTCACTCTCCCATCGTCTCGTCTGCCGATATGGCACGGTTGTGAGCCGCTTGCGGTCTGGCATGGCCGATCAACTGTACGTGGGCTCATAAGAGATGGCCTGTCGGCTTGACCCGCCCGCCTTTGAACACCGATCCGTCTGGTGCTGAGACTGCTCCACGGCCTCATAACCTGATCGACGACCTTCCCCTCGGCGAGAGCTACACCCGGTTCGAGGTGACCACACTCTGATGAGACACCACCGCCTAGCGCACGCGCTTTCGACAGGTGGTGCAGGCGTGTGCGGAGCCCGGGCCATAGCGATAAATGGGTGCGCCGCAACCGGCGCATGGGCCGACATGCCAGATGGGACACCCGTAGCACCGTGCCGCCTCGGCGCGCTGCTCGGGGCTGACATGGAGGCGCTGAGGTTGTCGGGGGATGCGGAAGATCCGCTGGGGCACGTCGGGGAAGGTGTGCAGGCCGGATGCCTCAGCGTGATCACGGCGCGGTCGTCGATCGTCGAAGACGCGGGTGTCCTCGCCGTAGCGGCAGGTGGAGTCGAGCTCCTGTTCAGTGAACGTCAGACCTGCTTCCGCCGGGGGTTCGGCGTCGGGCAGTGGTTCGTCCTCGCCGATGATGGTGCGCCAGCGGTCCCGGTCGGCTGTCGGTGCCCATAGCCGTGTCGAGGCCCGGGGGTTGTGCTGGCAGGGATCTTCATGGGCACGTAGTCGCCCTCGGCGCTGGCCGCGACCAGGGCGTCGACTTGGGTGTGTGGCTTGGGCGGCAGGCATAGCGCCGGCAGGGTCCAGGCAACGTGCAGGCCCCCGCACGAACTGCCGTTGAGGGGGCAGGGCCTCTGGGCGGCTGGCGTGCAGGCCCAGTCCTGTAGATGCCGTATTCCGCCGCGCACGAGCATCGTGCGTGCGGAAGCGATGTCGCGCCAGGGCCAGTCATCGACCCGCACCCAGGGTGCCCGGTCGATCAGCGCTGCCCGGTCGTCGTTGGTTACCCACAGGGGCATGATCTCGCGGTCCGCGGCGGCAGTTGAACGCCGTCGAACTGTCGATGCCGTGATCGGCGAGTACTGCGCCTCCCACCCGACGCGCCCTGCACTACCCGACACCAGGACATCGTTGCGTACCTTGCCGTCTGTGCTGCGGGCCTCAATCTGTGCCGAGAGGCCGTGGCGGTGCGCGGCTCGCGCGATCCGCTCCTTGAGAGCCTTGTGCTTGTCGCTCTCATCGGCTGTCGGTTTGTTGCGTACCGGCAAATGCGCGGCCACCAGGGTTGTGACCCCGTCGACTATACGCCGACGGATCGTCATCCAGGGGGACCGATCTTCTTCTTCGGCCTGGCAGATGCCGGTGCCGTGATGCTGCAAACACTGCAGCAGCTCACGGTCGCGCTGTTCGATCGGCAGAGTGATCTCGTCGAACAGACCGGGACGGTCTGGGTGGCCGAGGTCCGCATGCGTTAACTCGATCTTGAGGTGATAGCCGGTGTGCCACACGCCGTTCGCCATAACTCATAAGGGTAAGAACGGCCACGGACAATGCACCAGAGCGCGTAACCGCTAGGGTCGTGACCCTGCTCGGATAGGGGGACACCTCTAGCCAGTTGAGTACTTAGTGGACATCGCCCGAACGCAGCCCGCGCGGTGCGACTGCGATAATCCACCGGCAGGGCCGAGGCGGCCAACGCATACCTTGTTGACGCGGTCCTACGGCATCCGAAGAGCGCACTGCTGCAGCTGGGGCTTGGTACGTTCTGGCGTATGACGCTGCGTTCAGTGGATTTGCGCAAGGAGCCTGTAGAGGTCGTACTGGATCGCGCCGAGCGAATGCTGGGGGTGCGACTCGATGGCGAGACTATGGTGCGTAAGCGGCGGTCTGTGGGGGCTCGTACGGACCGTGGTACGTGGGTGCGCATCGAGCGGCGTGGGCTCGACCGGATCAGGGTTCAGGGCGGGGATGGCACCGCGTCCGCGGACGGCCTGCGCGGGATCGCCAAGCCAGCATGGTTCGCCGGTGTCGCGTGGCGGGACGAGGTGGATCCGGTGGTGTGGCGGGCGGATGAGACCGGGCTCCTGCCGGATGCACCGGTGGGTAGCGCCGTCGTCGCGAAGGGCCCTCAACTGTCCGTAGAGTGGTGGGCTTCGCTGAATGTTTCGTTGGATGCCCTCGCTGCGCAGCACACGAATCGGATCGCGACACCGGATACCGAGACCGTTACGCAGGAACTGGTCACGGGTACGATCCGCAACGTCTTCGCCGACGTCGATACGGCAGTGGCCGATTGGCGGCCGGCTCACGGGGATCTCAACTGGGCAAATATGACGGCCCCGGTGTTGTGCTTGTTTGACTGGGAGGACTGGGGCATGGCTCCGCGCGGCCTGGACGCGGCACATCTGTGGGGAGCCTCCCTCGCCGTCTCGGCTCTGGCCGATCGTGTCCGCAGGGAGCGGCGCCACGATCTGGCGAGCCGGGACGGCAAGCTGATGATGCTCTTCGTCGCCGCGAAGATCCTCGGCCCGTACGCAGATCCCGAGGACCCTCGCCTGGTCCCCGCGCGGAAGATGGCAGAGCAACTGCTGCAGGAACTTCAGGTCGCCTGACGGTCCTTGAGGAGCTGCCGGTACTCCTGGACGATCTGGTCATCCACCTCGAACGTCAGAGCTTCGGTCAGCTCCCGCAGATGATCGACGTTGTCCGTGCCGACGGCGACCGCGTCGACCCGGGGCAGGTTGTAGGCAGAGCGGAACGCGGCCTGGACTTTCGTGACCGAGGCGGAATCCCGCAGGAAGACGCCCGGATCGAAGCGCTCCCACACCTCCTGGGTCGCATTTCCGCTGAAGGGGCTCATGCCCCATACCTGCGACGGACGCCACCTCGTCACCAGAGATTCGGCCGCTTCGAGGATGTCGATCCCAACCAGTAGCCCTGCCCGGACCATGAGGACATCAGGGCACGGCACATCGAGGTCCACGAGCGGGCGCGGGTCCCAGGTTGAGATGCCCCAGGAACGGCAGAGCCCTGCTCGCACGGTGTCGGCCAGGGCCGAGCATGCCTGCGCCAGCGTCTCGGCGTCCGGCACCGAGTGCTCCGGGTTGTGGAGGAACACCACGTCCGGCTCCCGCCCGAGACCCTTGATTGCCTGCTCGACGGCGCTGCGTAGCCGGGTGGGATCGAGGCTGTGCCCCTCGGGGAAAAATCCGATCTTGGTGGAGACCGAGAACTTCGGCAGCAGGTCGCCGGCCGTTGCCTTCAGGACCTCGTGGGAGCGATGACGAAGGTAGTTAGACGCGGTGTCGAGGTGTTTCACGCCGAGGTCGGCGGCTGCTTCGAGTAGGTCACGGGAGTGACCAGACCGGTGTAGCCCGAGGACGATATCTCGGTCAGCGGTTCGCATAGCCCCTCCGTGATCAGCAGGTCGGCCAGAGTGATGATGTCCTCGGATGCGCCGTCGAGGTAGACCGGATGGCCTGACAGGAGCGTCCGGAGGCCGGGTTCTGCGCGCGCGTGGAGGGTCAGCCGCTTGCTACCGCCGGAGACTTGTACCGTTTCCCCGGAGCGGACGATGGATGGCGCGAACTCAGTGACGGCCACAACTCCCTCCGGCCGGCCGAAGGCGGCTACGTGCGGCATGTGGCGTGCGGGCGGGGTACTGGACCTCAGTTCGGCCAGGTACCGCTCGGGACTGTAGTCGGCGGCCAAGGCGCTGAGCTTGTCCGCCAGCACTTTGTGCGCGACTCCTTCCACACTCTCCAGATTTTGGCGGAATATCTGATCCGCGCGGGCTGCGTCAGAGAGGAAGTTGGCCCACGTGACGCCGGTTCGTCTGGTGAACCCGAACGTCACATGCAGTGAGTGGCCACTGCTTCCGGAACCGAGGCGGGAGGCGGTGTGCCAGAAGCCGCGGGGGATGTGCATGACGTCCCCGGCCTGCATGGTGCCCTTCCACAGCACTTCCTCGGAGGGGGTGCGATTGCGTTCCGCGTCGCGGTACATCGGTGCCGCCCGAGATGGGCCGCGTACCTCCCATGACTTCTCGCCCGAAATCTGTACAGCGATGACCTCGTGATCATCCCAGTGGAGATGGAATCCGTCGGCTTCGCCGACCGCGAGGTATGCGTTCGCGGAGGTCAGTTCGCCCGACCACCAGCCCAGGGCTCGGCAGGCGACCTCCAGTGTCGGGTCGAAGAAGTCCACATGGTCCAGGACGACGGTGCCCCCTTCGCTGAGGATCCGTCCGAGCGCCGCCATGTCGGCCTGACTCACGGCTTGCCTGCGCCGGTTGACATTGGTGGACAGGAATGTGGACGGGTGCATTTCGTCGCCCTGGGCGTAGCAGCGCAGCTGCGGATTACCCAAGTGGCGGCGCTTGATCAGGTCCAGCAGCTTGTGCGGGGTCAACAGCCGTGCGGGTAGCTCCGGGTCCGTGAGACGGCCGCGTGCGAACGCGGTCCCCACGGAACCCGGCCCGTCCCAGCCGAGAGCCTTCTCGATGTGGGTGACGAGCCGGTGCTCCATGGGATCCCCCTACTCCTTCGGGAGGTTCAGGTCACGGTTGTCGCCGTCATCGCCCGCACTGTTCTGCGAGCTGGTGACGTCGGACCGCTCGGACTCGCTGCGGTCGTGAGCAGTTGCCAGCTCCTCCACGGCGATCAGAAGCGCGGGGCTGGTCCCCGCTGGCGAGGATGTCCTGTCTGCCATCTGTGCTCTCCTCTCGGTTTCCCCCGGCCAGCTCCGGGCGAAAGGTCTGATTAAATCCGCGTCTCCGACATGACAGTAGAGCGAGATTCGGACATGCGTACGAGTGTGTGCCGTCGTCTAAAGCGGTTGGCCTCATCGCGCGCCAGGTAGTGGCCATCACCGGATGGATCAGCCCAGTCCCGTACGAGAAATCCGTCGCGCAGGGGCAATGCCTTCCTCCACTGTGATGGGATGCCGAACATCAGCACTCCGCGCCTCCAGTACAGCTCCACGGCCGTACGCCCACGCTGGGACGACCTCCCCCAGGGCATTCATCGACTCATCTCCCTGCGCGTGGGTGGCGTAGTGGATGCAGGGCCGAGCGCCGGAAGCGGGTTCACTAGCGGCTTCGCCGCCGTGCTCCGTGGAGCTGGCGGGCCCGAGTTCGTCAAAGCAGTCAACGCCAACGAGAACGCGGTGATCGCCGACTGCTACCAGCGCGAGGCATTGATTAACCAAGCCCTGCCGATCGAGGTTCCGGCGCCCCGCTTGCGGTGGACCGAGGAGACGGAAGACGGATGGATCGTCCTTAGCTTCGATGCGGTCGAGGGAGGACGCATGCCTGCCGCGCCCTGGAAGCCTGACGAGCTTGCCTCGACCCTCGACGCCTGCACAGTCAAGGCCGAGGCGCTCTCCACGCCCTCGGCGGCACTTCAGAAGGTCGGGCTCAAGCCGATCGGTGACGGCAGCGACTTTGCGGACTGGCGTGACCTCACCGGCGGTGCCACCAGCCCGAGCATCCTGCCGGAATGGGTACCCACCGACAGGCTCGGCGCCCTGGCCGAACTGGAATCCCACTGGCGACAAGCCGTAGCGGGCGATGCGGTCCTCCACCATGACCTACGTCAGGACAACGTCCTGATCGACACGGGAGGCGCTGCCTGGATCTGCGACTGGAGCTGGCCTTGTCTCGCTGCGAGCTGGTTCGATCTTGTGCTGCTCTTGGCCACAGCACACGCCGACGGACACGACGCCACCACCCTCTTCGAGGACCACCCCACCGGCCGTGAAGTCGACGGAGAACAGCTCGACGCGGCCCTGGCTGCCCTCGCCGGGTTCTTTCTCGTTTCCGGAGCCCAGCCCCCAGCAGACTGGTCCCCGTACATCCGCCAGCACCAGACTTGGTGCGGAGAAGTCACGCTGCGCTGGCTCGCCGACCGACGCGGCTGGACACGCTGACCAAGACCGCCCCGGCCCAGAGTGAATCTGCAGGCCATAAATAGCGGGCACACCTGAAGATCACGGCATCGGCCGTCGGGGTGGTGGAACCACATCCGCCAGGGCCATGGGGACGGCGGAACCGCTCCGCCGTCCCCATGGCCATCAAGACTTTTCCGGGCACCGAGCTGTGGTGGAGACGGTGGTCAAGTTCCCACTACGCTGTGCGGTTGGAATCCCAAGGCGCGGCTGAAATTGCCTAGTTGAGATTGAACTAGCTGTACTCGGTGTGCTCGCTGGACAGCACCAACGCCGATGCGTCGGCTCGGACACCGAATGCATGCTCAGGAATCACCAAGACCTCCGGCCCCACGTGAACTCGCCAGTGACACTCACCAGCGGAATCGCCGACTGAGCATCCAGTTCGAGCAACTCGAAGTCGCCAGCCAGGCCAGCCTCTTCGGTTGCCTGTCGCCTGGCGGCCTGGGGCGGCGCTTCTCCCGCCTCACCACCACCAGCCAGTAGGCGCAGTCCAAGCGACGGACCACGGCGTGGAACAGTCCTCCCTCAGTCCGCCGGTACGGCAGCACCAACACCTGGAACGGAGCACGACCCTCCAGACCTTCAGCCATCGCTCCACGGTAGAGCCGATGAGCCGCCAACGGTGTCGATCGGCGTCATCGCAGCCCGTCCCATCGGTCACGGTGTCCCACTGCGCCGATACCCGACCCACAGTCGCCCGCCAGCCCGCGCCAGGACGTCGTCAACGACGCCAACAAGGGCTTCGGTCTGCCCGTTCAACGCCCCACGAACAGCATGGTGCAGGCGCACATTGAGGCCGGGCGCTGCGTCGGCTAGGCGACGTGCCAGCCACTTCCCGCCGCCACCCCACGCCCCACCGAGCGCCAGCGCCAGTTCGCCTGCCCGTCTCGCCAGCTCTGAGGCGATGAACAGCCGCTCACCTTCATCGGTGCACCCAGCAAGATCGTCCAGGAGATCCGTGATCGAATATCGGAAGTCCTCGATCTCCTCCACTGTTGCCGCTGGCGGACCCGCGAGGGCCAGCTTCCTGGCTTCGGCAGCCAGACTCACGCCGAGCCCATCCACGTCGAAGAGCAGTTCGCCATCCGCACACATCCACAGGAGCGGGGACCGGCGCTTGCGAATTTCCCGGTCCACGAATGCGTGCCAGGATTCTTCGGTGTGCACGAAGAGCTCCACGGGCCAGTCGCCGTACTGAAGGCTCTCTCTGTACGGAGCCGGCGGACCATGCAACAGCACCACGATGTCCAAGTCGGACAAGGCCGTGCGGCGCTCCGTCAGCACGCTGCCCCCCAGAAAAGCCGCGCGAGCGACAGGATAACGTTTCTCTACAACGGCGCGGGCGACGACAACCGGATCCATGCAGCCACTATCGGTATCCAGGGCGCGTCACGCATGTGGTTTGTTCAATCGCTCGGGTGAGCGGTGTGCGCCATGCCCGATGTGCGCACGGGTCGCCGCCAGAACTGCCCACAGGGTGTGGAGGGCTGCTTCCCTGCCCGCTTCGGTCTCCGGATGAGATGATCACAGGCAGGGTCATGGTGTCGCATCGGTGGGAGGGGGAGCGGTGGCCACGGACGCCGTCTTGCGGGGGTACTTGCTGGAGGAATCGCTAGCTTGGCTGCTGCGGTTCAGTGGGTATCGACTGTTGGTTCACGAGGACCAGGACCCCGAGGAACTGGTTGATCAAGAGGGGGCGCTTCGTGTACGCGGCCGTGGTGCCCTGCACCAGGTAGACGTGCTCGGCGAGTTCGCCTTCACACCCGCGTTCTCCATGCCGGTGCGGATGTTTCTGGAGGCCAAGTTCTACCAGAAGCCCTGTGGGTTGGAGATTGTCCGCAACGCCCATGGTGTGGTCCACGACGTCAACGAGAACTTCATGACGCATGCGGGCACACGCCCCCGGCAGCGCTACCAGTACTCGTACGCGTTGTTCTCGGCGGGTGGCTTCACGGCGGACGCGCAGAGATACGCCTTGGCCCACCAGATCTCGTTGGTGGACCTCTCCGGAGCCTCATTCACCTGGCTGCTCGGCGCCATCGGCAGCACCGCCTGGAGCCTGTTCCAGGCGCAGGAGAAGTACCTGCCCAAGCCCCCCGGGTTCCCGGTCACCTGGATGCGGCGACAGCTGAGGGAAGCCCTGGAGACGTCCCCGGTGCACTTCTTGTCCTCGGCTGACATTGCTGAGGGGAAGTTCAAGAATGCCGCCCGTGCCGCGCTCGAGCAACTGGTCGCTGCTCTTCGCCAGCGCAGTGAGACGGAGCTATTGCTCGGCTTCCCCTCCGCGCCGTTCATCCTTCCGCTGGCTGCGGATGATCACCGTCGGTTCCTTCGGTATGCGGAGGCCAGACCGGATCATGCGGTGCGCATCAAGAGGCGCGGCAGCGGGACGGTAGCGGAGTGGACGCTGGCTCCGGTAGAGGAGCCCGGCGCCTACGAGTTGGCGTTCAAGCTCCCGAAGCACATCGAGCAGTGGATCAGCGACATCGACGGGAAGGAGCGCCGTCGCACCATGGAGATCAAGGAGCAGTTCTTGTCCGCGATCACCATCTACCGGATGAACGGCGAGGGCCTGCGTACCTACCAACTGCGCTACGAGGCGAGCTCCTTGTCCCGCTTCTGACTCCGGTGTGAAGTTCCGGGCCCTGGCGGTGGCGCGTTGGCCGGGGCCCGGAGGCAACGCTAGACCGGCAGGTATGGGCTGGGCTTGCCGTGCCAGCTGATGCTTAGGGCGTCACGGGCGCGGGTGGTGGCGACGAAGAGCAGCGAGCGGGCCTTGCGCTGCTCGCGCTCGTAGCGCGGCGGGTCTTCGGTGCGGTAGCGCTCGATTCGGCTGGTCTGGGGAATGATGCCGTCACTGGCACCGACGATGGCGAGGCGCTGGTACTCGAGTCCCTTGAAGCGGTGCATGGTGCCGACGTGTACTTCTCCGTCGCCCTTGGGGCCGTCCTTGGTGAGCTCGGCGCAGGTGATG
The DNA here is from genome assembly GCF_014216315.1 of Streptomyces finlayi. Lineage (NCBI taxonomy): Bacteria > Bacillati > Actinomycetota > Actinomycetes > Kitasatosporales > Streptomycetaceae > Streptomyces > Streptomyces finlayi. The sequence goes on along the minus strand of NZ_CP045702.1, from coordinate 1,612,772 downwards.
CCGGCCTTGGTGACCAGGTAGTACATGGCCTGGCTGACCATGTCGCGGTCGGCGACGCAGACGGCGATGCGGCCACTGGGGTCGCTGGGGGCACCGTTCTCGTTGGTGGACAGTTCGTCGCGCCAGGTGGTCAGGGTGGTGGCGAGGCCGGCGAGTTCGTCGTCCCAGGTGCCATACGGGACGAACGTGGGGGCGGGGCCGTGGAGGACGGAGCGGTAGCCGGCGAGGTTGTCGGTGCCGTCGTCGAGGTCGTCGTACGTGGCTTTCTTGTCGTCGACGACGCGCATGGCCTGGACGAGGATTTCCTTGGTGGTGCGATAGCTCAGGGTCAGGCGGGAGGATCGACCGCGGATGTTGATGCCGAGGGCGCCGAGGGTGACCTGGTGGTCGTAGATGCGCTGGTGGGTGTCGCCTGCGATGAACATGTCGTTGGCGAGATCGGGGTCGGCCATGGCGCGCAGCATCTTCCAGTGCGCGGGGCGAAGGTCCTGGGCCTCGTCGACCACGATGTGTTGGAAGCGGTGGCCCAGGTAGCGCATGCCGGAGCTGTTGTCGCGATGGATAAGGTCCTTGCCGCCGATCTCTTCCTTGTACGCACGACGGGACTTGATCTTCGCGGCGCGTTCGATCTCGAAGCGGGCGGCGCGCTCGGAGGCTTGACCCCAGGTTTCCACGCCGAGCTTGTCCAGGCGGGCGGTGAACTGCTCGATGAGCTTCCAGATGTGGTTGCGCTCGGGTCGGGTCAGTGCCCGCCCCCGGCCGGCGCGACGGGCTTGGAAATAGGCGGATCGGGTGGGGACGGACTGGCCGAGGATGACCTGTTCCCACTCCTCCAGCAGGAACTCCGGCTCCCAGCGGCGGTCGTCGAGTTCAGCCAGGAGCTGTCGCATCTCGTTCAGCGCCACGTGGTCGTAGACGCGCTGCTTGCCGCGGCCGGGGGCGGTGTTCTCGCCCAGGACGCGGGCGGCGAGCTGGTCGATGTGGGCGATCTCGACGCGGGCGAGGAGTTCGGGTTCGACGAGGGAGGCCAGTCGCAGGCGGAGGTCGGTGGTGAGGTTCTTGGTGAAGGTGGTCAGCAGGATCGGTTTGTTGTGGCCCGGGGGCAGCTGCTCGGCGAGGTGCCTGACCCGGTGGAGCGCGACGATGGTCTTGCCGGTGCCGGGACCGCCGGATACGCGGGCGGGGCCGTTGTAGTGGCGGTGGACGATGCGTTCCTGGGTGGGGTGCAGGAAGACCTTCCAGGCGCGGAAGTCGCCTTCGTCGATGGCGGCCTGGACGTCGTCGTCGACAGCGGTGACCTTGGTACGGGTCGCGGCGGCGGCGAAGTCGTCGAGGTCGGGCCGCTGGCCGAGTTCGACCGGCTTGGTGATCTCCTTGCGGACCTCGTCGATGTCCATGCCCGCCGCAAGGCCGTACAGGACGTCCTTGGACAGCAGCGGGGCGCCCTGGAGGAGTTGGTCAAGCTCGGTGCTCTCGGTGACAGCGAGGGCGAGCTCGATGAGCTGGTCGGCGACACCGAGGTCGCGCAGCTGTCCGGCGTCGTAGGCGGCGAGCAGGGCAGGTGCGGCCTCGGGTTCGGCGACGTGCTGAACCGGTTCCGGGGCGGGCTCGGGTGCCTGGGCCGGAGATTCGGGCTCCGAGGGAGTGAGGGTAATGCCTGCGCGGCGCAGCGCACTGTCGCCGACGACGGCGAGGTCGACGAACTCGATCTCGCCGGTGACCCGGTTGACGGCGACTTGGAGTTCTTCGTAGACGTATCTGCGGTGGCGTACGGCGATGACCAGCCAGTTTTCCGTACCGTCCGCGTCGACCCCGGTGGGCGTGAGCAGCGCGCGGTAGGACTGGTTGACCCGGGCTGACCAGATACGGGAGTCGCCCTTGAGCTTCTGCTTCTTCAGCCCCGGCTGGTCGGGGTTGGTCCTAAAGATGTGGCAGAAATCGTAGAACTGGGCTTTGACCGAGCGGTCGAGCTTGTACAGCTCCTGTTCGGCCTTGCGGTACAGGCTGAGCCGGGCGGTCATCGGGTGGTGCCTTCCGTGTCGGGGATCTGGTCGAGCAACTCGTCCAGATGGGTGAGCCATTCGCCGGCCGTGCGGACCTGCCAGCCGTCGTCGGTGTAAGCGGCGTCGCGCCGCTGGGCCTCGGGGTCGTCCTCGCCCTGGTGAGCGGTCATGACGGCGATCTTGAGTCCGGGGGACTGCCAGGCGAATTCGGCTTGCCAGCGGCTTGTGCCGAGTTCGAAGCCGAAGACGGGAGCCTGCTTGCCTCGGTCGGCGAGGGTTTCGGCAAGGCGCAGGAGGTCAGGGGCCTCGATGGGTTCCTCGCGCAGTATCTCCAGGATGTCCTCGTCCCAGACGGCGTCCCGAAGCATCTGGACGAGGGTGGCCTCGGCGGCCGAGTCATGGTCCGGGTTCGGATCGACCGGTTTGACGCTTTCTGCCGGCGCGGGTGCCTCGGGTTTGGCGCGCGTCGGTACAGGGGCGCCAACGAGAGAATCGAGTTCGCCGAGCCCTCCGCAGACGGCGAGCACTTCGACTTCAAAAGCGGCGGCGCGGCTGGCGGCGAGCTGGACGCCGTCGCCTCCGGCCAGGGACAGGAACTGGGTGAGGTTGCTCCAGTACAGCCACGACCGCCAGCGCAGCTTGTGCTCGTCGCTCTCCAGGACGGAATCGGTGTCGTCGAGGACGGTGAGTGCGCTCCACCGCGGGGCTTCGGGGTCGGCAGCATCCAGGGTGACGAGGATCGGCAGCCCGTTCTCGTCCTGGGTCCGGAACACGTGCACGGGCCCGATCCCGGAGGCATCCGGTACAACCGGCTTGTCGTGGCGCGCACTACTGCTGAAAGTGGCCAGCTCACTGCGCAGCGCCGCCACTAGCTCGCTGCGGCGCCCGGTCGCGGCGACGGGAGTGGTTCCCGCAGTGCTCAACAGGCCGGTGACCAGCGCGCGGGAGCGGCGGGCCCAGCGGTCGGCCTCAGGATCGCGCAGGTAGGCGATCAACGTGTCGATCGGGTTGGCGAAGACGGCGTTCGCGAAGTGGGCGCGCTGTCCGCCGTACTGCTCGTAGGCGGCCTTGGCCTGTTCCTGGGCCGTGCCTCGATAGGGCGGCCAGACGGGTTTGGTCCGCGTGGGGCGCTTCTCGAACAGGTCGATGTCCGCCCAGGTCACCTGGAAGACGATCTCTCCCTCGGCGCGCAGCTTCGTGCGCTGAGCCGCGTCATGGGCGATGCGGTTGTGTTCACGGCTGGCGTGGAAACGGAATCCTTCGAGATAGACCTTGACGCTCTGGGCCGGACCGTCGACCCGGGTGAAGGTGAAATCAGTCCGGGTGCCCTGAAGTTGCTGCTGGGCAGTCAGTCGCCAATGGGTGACCTCGGAACCGGCGGTGAAACGCAGATGCCCGCTGGCGTGGCCGTCCTCATCCAGGGCTGCGTCATCGGTGACCTTTACCCAGTCGCGCAGGGCGGCCAGGAAGCGCGCCTCCAAGTCGGATTCGACCTGGGCATCCAGACCGACCAGCCCGGTGTGATCAACGTCAGCGATATCCCAGCCGTCCGCACCCTCTGCCGTGAACAGCAGCGACTCCAGCATGTTCAGCGCTGACTGACGCGAGACGATGTCCTGGAAACGCTCGGGCGTATAGCGGTGCAGACACCGGTGGCAGGCCCGGCGCTGTTCCTCGGCGCACGGACACTCCTTCAACATCTCGTACGCCGCCGCGAGGGTGTCGCGGAAGGCGACGCGATCGGTGAGCCGGTCCAGATAGCCGGTGCCGCCGGGCAGGGAATCGAAGAGCACCAGGAACCAACGGCGCTCTCCGCTCTCGGCATCCGGCATGGAAGCCACGGTGGTGTCCAGGTGTTGCGGGTCGCCGCCGAAGTGCAGGTCCACACCGAGCCGCAGCGCGGCACGGAAGGAGTGCACCTTGGCGTCCACGTCCGCCGTTGCGGCCGGGATCAACACCCGCAGGGCCTCGGTCTTCAACGTATGGGCCAGCAGCACCGGCTCCTGGGTGGCCCCGTCTCGCTTGCCGCGGCGCAGCGGACACCAAGGGCGGTGGTGCTTGAGCTGCGGGCTACGGGCTGCTGCGGAGTCGAGAGCGTCGGTGTCGTGGTCGAAGACCGGCTTGCCGTCCGCGCTGGCCGCCCCACAGGCGGTGCACACATGGAACGGGTTGAGGCGCACCAGATGCCCGGCGAAGTCATCGCGGGCCGGGGCGTCGTAACGGACCGGCCCCACGTTGATCCGGCGGATCATGGCACTGCGGCAATAGTCGACGCCGAACGTCTGCTTCTTGTGACGCCACGAGCCGGGCTCGATGTCGCCCACCGGGATGTCCACCGCGTCTACGACGGAGTAGTTGCGGCGGTCGCGGTCGTCCTTGTCGTCGCGGATCCGGGCGTCCTCGCGCTTGTCACGCGAGGTCACGGTGGACGGCTCCACGATCTGGAACAGGCAGGAACCGTCGTCGGCGATATGGGCGCTCTTGCAGCGCGGGCACGGCGAGCGGTCCTCGGCAGCGTCTTCGGTGCGCACAAATCCGCAGCCTGGACACACCCGCCAGGTGCGCCACTCCTGCCGACCGCCGGTGGAGATCTCCAGGCCGGTGATCTCGTGCCGGTAGCCGTTGACATAGAAGGAGTTGCCCGGGGCCAGCTCCGAGAGCGCGTAGCGGCGCGGCCGGTCGTAGGAGTCGGTGGTGGAGGTGAACTTCGCCTTCCCCGTCTTCGGGTCGACCCCATCCTCGCCGTACAGCGTCGCGGACAGCGTGGTGACCGAGTCGATCAGCGCGTAGTTCGGCAGCAGCCCCAGGTCGCACAGTGCGCTCTGGGCGGCGGTATCGCCCAGGTTGAGCAGGCGCCTGCCCACTCCGCGCCGCTCTGCGTCCAGTTCGGCTTTCTGCCGCGCCTGATCCGGGTCGGAGTCGTGGAGCTCGTCGTGGGCCTCGTCGATCTGGGCCAGCCGGGCGCGCAGCGCCTGGTCTCGGCGGCGCCACTCCCGCTCGGCCTCTTCCACCGCGCCGCGCAGCTCGTGCGTCGCGTACTCGCGCAGGTCGTCCTTGGCCCGGTCGTTGACGCCGGTGGGGAACATCTCCAGGAAGCCCTTGGCGAGCTCTTCCCCCTGGGCGATGGCCACTTCCACCAGGTCGATCAGGTAGCCGGACGGACCGAACAGGGCGGGTGCCTTGGTCGGCAGGGCGCGCAGCACGATGCCGTCACCGCGGACGAGGCGGCCGGCCGCCGCGAGGTCCAGCAGGTGCGCCAGGTACTGGCGGCGCAGGATCTCCACCGCCGAGAGATGACAGCCCGGGGGCACGATCGTGCCGGCGATCAGGTCCTTGGGGCGCTCCAGGAAATACAGGTCACGCCGTCGACGATCGGGAATCGTCAGCAAGAACGCATTGCCGGTCCGGCGTCCGGCCCGCCCGACCTGCTGGGCGTAACTGGCCGGCCGGCGCGGTAGCGCTGCCAGCACTACCGCGGACAGGTCACCGATGTCGATGCCCATCTCCAGCGTCGGCGTGCAGGAGAGCACATTGGGGTCCTTGAAGCCCGTACGCCGCTTGAACGCCTCCTCCACCTTCTCGCGCTGCGGGCGCGTGAGCATGCCGGTGTGCTCGGCGGTGACCACCTGGTAGGTACCGGCCTTCCGGTACAGATGCCGGTAGTAGTCCAGGGTGTAGTCACGGTCGCGGTGGTGCACTCCCAGCCGCTCGGGCCGGTCTCCGGCCACCAGACGGCCTCTGCGGCAGCGGTAGGAGGGGCAGGGCTGGTCGTGCCACTGATCGAGAAGGGAGGGGTGGACCGTCTGTTCCCAGAAGCACACCGGGCAGCGCACATACGCGTGCCGGACCTGTTCGTCGTCCAGGAGCAGCGCTTCTACGTTGCCCGGCTTGAGACCGTAGACCCGTACCGAGGTGTCGTTCGGCGTACGGCACGACAGCAGCCCGATCGCGGCCAGTTCCGGCAGGAGGCGGCTCCAGAACTCCGGTGCCGCCTCACGCGACAGCCCCAGGCAGCGGCCGGCCCACCGCTCGTACCAGGACAGCCGGCCCGTCGCGAAGTCGAACTCGCTGCCGTTCTTCGGCGAGCCGAGCAGGAACACGGGCGCCGCGACCCGCTTGGGGAACGCGCGCATGCCGGGTGCACGCTTGCCCCAGATGAAGTAGCGGCTGGTGCCCGCCTCGTCGACGTACTTGTCCAGCCACTGGTGCGCGATCGCGCCCCGCGTACGCAGGCGCTCCAAGAACACCCGCACGAACGCCAGATAGCGTGCGTCGTCCTGCGGCTGCAGGGGCAGATCGGCGCGCTCGAACTCCTCGTGAATCCGCTTGACCAGGGCCACCACGGCCGCAGGGTCCGCGATGCGCACCTGCGCGGCGGCGGTCCGGGTCAGCTCCAGGGTGCGCCCGTTGCGGGAACGGAACCCGAACTCCATCAGCGCTTCGAACGCCAGGCGCTGACCGATCAGCCGCCAGGTCGGCAGATCCCCGCCGCGCCCCTTCCCGGACAGCAGCCGGTCCACGCCCTTGAAACCATGCAGATCCGGCGGCACCACCGCGGCCAGGGTTTCCTTGTCGGTCGTGGCCTCGACCACGTTCGCGATCAGATCGTTCAGCGCGGTGGGCACGTCGCTGCGCAGGTGCTTCGCCAACAGGGCGCGCAACGAGAAGGTGTACGAACGGTTCGCGACGAACCCGGCCCGGTGCGCGGCATCCTGCACCGAATCGTTGAACATCAGCGTCTTGTCTTCGTGCCGCTCTTTGTCGAGCTCCCCGCCCGTGAACAACTGGGTGATCGACGCCGCCGTCATCGCAGCCGCTCCAGTACCCAGATAGCGGATCGCGTTGCGCTCACCGCACGCCGGGCACCAGTCCTCCTTGGCCGCGGTATTCGCCGTATCACCGAAGTTGACCAGGACGAACGCCGAATCGCGGGCCGTCAGCCGCGGCTCCTTGGACTCCTTGTCGTAGTCATTGAGTGGATCGGGCAGCCGGAGCCGCTTGCGCGCACCGTCCAGCACCATCAGCAGACCGCCCGCACTCTGCAGGGCCGTGGTCCCCTTGCCGCCCCGGCCGCTGGCCGGCAGCACCGCCGCCCCAGAACCCTCGCGCGCCTCGCGCTCGGTCGCCGAGACCAAGTTCCGCACCCGAGCCTTGTCCTGCCCCAACGAGGCACGACGGATCTTGTACGTGTCGAACTGGACCTCGTGGTCGTCGCTCTCCGGCGAGAACACCGCCCAGCCCGACCGCCCGCAGTCCCGGCAGTAGACCGCCGGCAGAAACAGATTCGCGCTCTGCCCCGACGTGGCTGTCGTCACCGGCGCCGAACGGTTCCCGCTTCCCGCACTGGCATCGGCCGCACCGGCCACATCCCAGCGGAACTCCGCCTTGGGCCACGGCAGTACGCCGCGCAGCAGCCGCGAGACCGACCGGGCCCACTGGTGCACCTCGACATGCACGAACGGCCGCGGCGGCTCTCCCACCGGCGACTTCGGGTCACGGGCGTACGACAACAGCGCCACGAACCGGGCGAGCGCCTCGGCGGCCTTCTCCGGCTGCCGGGCCACCGCCTCCGCCCAACCGGCCGCACCTGCACGCCACATGACGTCCAGCACTTCGGCGCCGGTCTTCACCTCACCGTCCAGCGCCTGCATCACCGCCCGGGTGAACAGGTGCCGCTTCAGGTTGGCGCCCAATACGAGGGGGTCGTCGTTGCGGACCCCAGTAACCGACTCGATGAGGTCCAGCATCGCCTCATCGCTCGTCGCGGGATCGGGCAGTGCCAGCAGCTCGTCCGGCGTCGGCAGCCCCTGCATCTTCACGTCCGCCAGCGGGATGAACTCCTCCACCGACAGCCGGTTCTCCCCGACGATGGACTCCGCCGTGAACTCCGTACCGAAGACCTGCGTCGCTACCTCGAGCAGCTGGGCCACTCCGTCGGTATCCGTCCCAGACGCGAGCGTCGCCGACGTCGCCACCGGACAGATCGAACCCAGCGGACGCCCCTCCTCGGACGACCCCACCGCAGCCGCGAGCCGCCGCAGCAGCATCGCCACGTCGGTGCCCTGCGCACCGTCGTAGGTGTGGAACTCATCCACCACCACGTACCGGATGTCCGCCCCACGCCACAGCGGAGCGTCATCCGCACGCTGCAGCAGCAGATCCATCATCTTGTAGTTCGTGATCAAGATGTCCGGCGGCGAGAGCTGCATATCCGAGCGGCGCGTACGAACGTTGTCGTACTTGATGGCCGCCTTGTCGCCGATGTACAGCCCGGCCGACAACTTCTTCAGCGCATCGTTCTCCGTGATCAGCTCGTTGATGCGCTGCGCCTGATCGGTCGCGAGGGCGTTCATCGGGTACAGGAACACCGCCTTGATGCCGGCCTTCCCCGCTTCCCGCTCGCGGAGACAGTGATCCAGCACCGGGTACAGGAACGCCTCCGTCTTACCCGAGCCCGTCCCCGTCGTCACGAGAGTCGGCTGCGGCACATGCCCGTTCGCCGACGTCAGCCGCTCGAAGGCAACGGCCTGGTGGGCGTACGGGGTGAACCCCTCACGCTGCCACTCCAGATGCTGCCGCCACTCCTCGCCGGCCACCGTGAACGGCGTCCGGATCCGCAGATACGGGCCCCGGAACATCCCCGACGTCTCATCACCCAGGAACCGGTGCAGCGCCTCACGCGCACCCTCATCCGTCAACGCGTACGTCGTCGACAGATACTGCAACAGGCTCTCCTTGAGCCCCCGTGCCTCCAGCGTCGGCCTCACGGCTTCGGCACCTCCTGCTTCTCCAGGTCCCACTCGCCGCGAGCGACTGCGGCATCTAGTCGTTTCTGAAAGACGGCGTGCGCCTCTCGCATCTCCGTTTCGCGATCCGCCTTGGAGAAGGGAGCGACATAGCCCTCAGGCACGGGCAAGTTGTTCGGGTCGGCTTGATACGCCTCAAATTGGCCCCAGCTTTCCTTGGTCTGGCGCTGACCGAAGGTGCGTGCGTTGCCTGCGATCTTCGATCCCTCGGCATCAAACCAAGTCACTGCCTCGTACTTCTGCAGTACAGGGAAGCGGCCCTTGTATGCCGCGACAAGAGCGTCGGCTTCCATTCCGAGCCACACTGCGACTAGAGCATCAATTTCCACCAGAGCGGAACGTCGTGCCCGCTCGGTGCGTAGTGGTGTTTCCGGACGCCAGACTGGCGACACCTCGTGCAGCGCCGGTAGGCCAGTCCAGTCGCACGCCCATGACTCATGTGTGGTCCAAGTTGGGTCGTACAGTTCTGACCACAGCCCCGAGTAAGCACTGGTAAGGAAATTCAACCGCAATGTTCGCAGGAGTAGCGAGGAAGCGAGGGGGTGATCGCCAGCGGGTGAGGGCATCGCTTTAGCACCCTTCACTTGCAAGTCGCCACGACCAGTAGCGCGGAGGAAGTAGTCGAGCGGGAGCGAGGCCCAGAAACCGGCTACCAATGCGGTTAGCCGAAGATTCGGCATGGCCAGGCTGTGTACCAAGTGAACGTGCGCTACACCTGGCGGCACCAATGCGGCATAGAGTGCACGCTCAGTGTCCGGGGCGATCTGGCGACGCCAGGCAAGCCGAGGAAAGACCACGTATCGGCGACGCGCTCGTTCTTCGAGTAGGGCATCAATCTTGGCAGGATCGACATCGCTTTCTGGAACGTTGTCGGTCAATGCAATTTGCGAACGCGCCTTGGATACCGCCCTACCGTCAGAACGTAGTCGCTCCAGGGCTCGGCCGTCTACCCAACGATCTTGCTTGGCGAGATACGACTGCGCCATCCCGGGGGCACGCACATAGGCAGTGTCCGGGACGAAGTCTGACGCAAGGGTGGTCAAATCCCGACCGTAAGGGTCGTTACTATTAGCGTCATGGCACTTGAATACTGGCGTGGCGATACCCAGTTGAGTTCCCTTCAAGATGACATTACGCCACCTGTCGGGCTGGTATGGATGACCGGTGGGGCTGCTCGGACGGTTGTATTCGATCAACCCAGCAGCCTTTGCGTCACTTTCCATTAGCCCGCGCGTGATCGGCGGGTTGAACCTACCAAGCCGCAATGGGTATTCAGAAAGAGCTGTGATAGCAGACGCCTCGGCTGTGCTGACAGGGAATAGAAGGCGGGATTGTTCAACTGGAAGGTGTGATTCATCCAGTAGGCGCTGCCATTCGGCGAGAAGATCTCGGTTCACGTGAATGACGCGTGACCGGTGAGGGCGTTCATCGAATTCGCCATTTTGCCATCTCACGCCCGGAACTTCCCCGGAGCCATCATGCGCGGCTGAATCGCGGAGAGCGTCCGCTGACACCAACCATGACATGTGGTCAAAATTGATTTCCGAAGGGCTGCCGTAAATATGCACGCCAAAGTGTGCTGCATGCCCGACGGGCGGAGGGAAGAAACGCTGTCCGGCATTCACGAAGTCTCCGTGGACGCACAAACGATGGTATGCGGCCTCGCGAAGTGCCCCTTCCTTGTCGCCGGTGAAGTGGGTATCGGGATGCACGAGCCCAGCCATACCTGACGGAGACTGATGAGACCATACCTGAAGCATGAATGCCCGATAAAGATCTGGGCGAGTTCCTACGAGCAAGGGATAGGTGGTCTCATGCCCGTAAAACGAGGAGCAGCCGCTTACTTTCTCGCGCTCATGAATGTAATAATCGAACGTCCTTCGCTGATTCAGTGCAATGGATCGCCGCTTGCTCTGCTCGGTTGCTGACGGCCTGTCCGCCAACTCAAACCAAGGTTCGTGCTCGGCGAGGACGCTTGCCTCATCCCAGTCAGGACGCACCCAGGGGGGATTGCCCACCTGGAGATCGAAGCCGCCGCTGCGAGCGAATACGAGAGCGAACTCCAACTCCCAGTGAAGAAATCCCTGCTCCTCGGCAATGTCCCGAGTAATGCGCAGCCATGGAAAGACGTCCTCCGGGTTTCCGGTGTCCATTCCCATGAAGCCGGGGAGCGTCTCTTCGTACGTTTTGAGATCTGCCAGGGTTTTGAAGTTGTCGAGGAAAGTTCCGTCAGGTACGTCGGCTCTTCCAAGCATGGATTCCAAGAAGTCCAGCCAGTCGTCCAGCTCCTTGAGCGGGATGACCGGGCGGCGCATCGGTCCCTTTGGCTTTGCGCCGACCTGCTTTGCTGCCTTCGGTCCGATCTCTTTGGTCTCGATGATCGCTTCGTCGTCGGCGGTCAGTACGAGATCTTCGAAGGAGGTCTGCTCAGCGCCAAGCGCGAAAAGTGCCGTCGCTTCGACGAAGCGTGGCTCGGCCTTCGGTGTCGGGGCAGCCAACGGTTCGGGAGCCACCTGTTCCTTGAGCTCTTCGCCGGTAAGAGGCACTTCACCCAGTAGCTCGCTCAGGCTGTCGCTGCTCACCACGGTGCGGACCGCGTAGTCGCCATCCGTGCCATCCAGTAGGCCGGCTTTACCGACGGGCCAAAACCACAGGGCGCACCAGGCGTCCATGACCTTCTTCAACCGCCAATAAGGGGTGTCGGCAGAGTTGAAGAGGTCCTCCAGAACCTTCTCCTTGGGGACTGCCTGATCAGGGTGGTGGAGGAAGGCGTACTCGGGATCCGTCGGGTCGGCCTGCCAGACATCGATCCTGCGCGCGATCTCTTGTTCGGAGAGTTCCATGCGCTTGACGACGAGCGACCACAGGAACTCGGCTCGGCGGGCGGCGTCCCGCAACCGTGTGAACTGTGACGGCGCTTCCGCCTTCGGTAGCTTGGTCGTGGGGTGAAGTTTTGGGCTGCCGTCCTTGTTGAGGTGGGCGGTGCTGCGCTTGGGGCGTTGGAGAAGGCCCTTCTTCCACTCGGCCAGATGCTTGACGTGTTCCTCGGCCAGCTGCTTGGCCTCTTTCGAGCCCGCGACCGCAGCCCATCCTGGACTGGGAAGCAAGAACTGGTGTACCGCGTCATGGGGCAGTGGTTGGGGTTGGCCGTCCTTAAGGAATGCCAGCGGAGTCGGTGCCAGAGCGCCCTTGTTCTTCAGCCATGCTTTAGCTGGTGAAGCGACCTCCTCACCCGTATAGACGGCTCGACGTGCGCCGATGAGGGAGTTGCCGCGGCGCAGGTGGAGCCCGAACCAGGGGGCTCGCATGCCGGGGTGCATGGTGTTCAACCACAGGGACACCTCCGCGAGTTCGACGCCGGTGGCATTGAGGTCGACGCCGTAGGCGTTGTGTAGGGCGATGTAGGCCCTGGCCTTCTGCTTCTCGGTGAGCGCGTCGGCGGTGGGGATGGGAATGCCGAGTTCGTCCTGGCGGCGGCGTAGGTATTCGTCGGCGACTTGGTTGATGGCCTCGTTGAGGAAGGACCCGGAGCCGAGTGCCGGCTCGCAGATCTTGTACTTGAGGAGCTCGGACGCGCGGGTCTTGATGATGTTGCCGTCGGCGTCACGTTCCTGGTCGAGCCGGTTTTTCAGAGTGAGCTCGACAGTGACCTGGGTGAGCGACTCGGGGGTGTAGTACGAGGCGGAGGTCTCGCGGTCGCGGCCAGCGAGCCGGTAGACAAAGGAGCCCTTGTCGTACTTCTTGACGCCGCGTAGCCCCTTGCGGGCGTCGTCCTCGCTGTAGTGGATGAGGGTCGTGTCGGGGTACTGGTCTTGCTTGTGCGAGGGGATGAGCCAGGATCCCTTCTCCGGGTCGCCGCCCTTGGCGACCTCGCACAGCTCTTCCTCGGCGATGATGCCGGTGTACGACATCAGACCCTCGTATACGGCGCCGAGTTGATTGATGCCCAGGTTGCGGTAGGAAATGAATCCGCCACGTTCCCCGCGCTTGCCCTTCTTCATGGTGAGCAGGCGCAGCACTTCGTGGAGGGCGGAGTTGCGCAGGCGCAGGTCGAGCCAGTGCGGGTCGTTGTCCTCGTCGCTGGTCGGGTCCAGGATGCGGGTGCCGATGAGGCGGATGGCGGTGGGTTCGAAGAGTTCGCTTCGCAGGGGCTCGAAGCGAAGACCGCGGTCTTCGCTGCGGCGTGCGGCCTTGGCCTCGCGAGTCTCTTCGTCGTCCCCGGGTTGGTCGTCGTCGGGCTCGCTGCCGTACGGGCGGTGGCCGAAGTTGACTTTGTTGAACAGGACGTCCAGGGACTGGAAGAGGTGGAAGCCGTTCTTGGCTTCCTCATCGACGAGTTCCTCGTCGCGCTCGACGAGTTCGCGCAGGCGGGCCATGGAGTAGCCGGCTTCGTAGCTGCCGTCGTCGGCGGGGAGGATGCCGAGTTCGGGTCGGGCCTCGGCGTACAGAAGGAAGAGGATCCGATAGAGGTAGCGCAGGGATTCGCGGGTGAGTTCCCGGGCGAAGCGGATCTTCGGGTTCTCGATGTCGGCCGGTGCGACATTGTTCTTCGGCTCGGTCATTCGGCTGAGGACTTCGTTGGCGATGACTTCAACCGAGCGCTGTAGGCCATAGCGCAGTTCGTTGGACACGCCGACCGCGTTGGTACTGGACGACTTGAGCAGGCCATCGATCGCCCGGCTCTGGTCGTTGTCACCGGGGCGGAGCATGTCCAGACTGAACAGGGCTGCAATGGTGGCCAGTTCCCCCTGTTGGGCGCGGTCGTTGCGTTCCAGGGCGGCATCGAGGTTCACTGCGAGGTAGCGGCCTTCGCGCCAGGACTGGCGGTCGGCGAGCAGGATCACACCGCCGATAAGCAGTAGAACGAACCGGGGGTGAGCGCCGCCGGGCTCGTCCAGCTCGCTTTCGAAGAGCCAGGAGGCCAGATCCGCGCCCGTCTCGTAACTCTCGCTCGCGCTGACGCGCAGGGGCGACAGGAGGCGTCCGGAGCCGTCGGCACCCAGGGCGGTGTCGTTGTCGGCGGCCCAGCCGCAGTCGAGCGCGATGATGCCGTGGCCGTGGTAGGCGACGGGCAGGGTGTGCTCGCGTCCGGCGCGGTGCACGGTGAGTTCATCTGGGGTGGCGTCGTATCCGAGGGCGCGCAGCACGGTCTGGTGCCACTCAGTGAGCCGCTTGGCCCACTCAGGGTTGTTGTGCGTATGGAATCGCGCATCGTCACCAGCATCGCGTTCGGCCGCATCGGCGAAGTAGGCGCGTACGTCTTCGGCGAGGTACATGGAGCGCAGAGCGCGTACCTGTTCGCGAGGGGTCTTGCGCGGGTCGTTCTCGTCGCCCTCGCGTAGGGTCCAGGTGGCGAACAGTCCCTTTTTGAGGTCGGCACCGAGCTGTTCGGCGAAGTAGTACGCGGACAGGTACTCGCCGCGATTGACGAAGGAGTCGAAGTCGGTGCTCATCGTGCAGTGCCCCCTTCAGCAGTGTGCGGTTCCAGGACAGCCAGGAGCCGCAGCATCGGCTCGCCCTTCGTTTCCAGGGACTTGGCCAGGCGCATCCGGTCACTCGCGGCTTGGCCGACTCCCTGCTTGTCCGGGCGCAGACCGGCGGAGAGGGCGTCCTGCTTCCAGTGGGTGACGCGCTTGCGGTAGGGGGCGAGGGTCTTCTCGATGCGCTGGCGGTAGTGCTCCTCAAGCGTGCCGAGGTGCCTCTTGGCCTCATCGATCGCGGCGGGGACCAGAGCGGTCAGACCAGGCAGATCCCGGGGAGTGGCGCGGCCGGGCATGCTCGGGCCGACTCCGTAACGCTCCAGGGCCTCTTCGGTCAGCTCCACTGTGTTCGGTTCCTCGGGCAGGCCGGAGACGGCCATCCACTCCACGATGGTCGGTCGGCCCTGACCATTGGAGTAGATGCCCTGTACCAGGAAGGTGGGACGGTCAACGGCGGCGGCGAGTACCGGGGCCTGGTGGCGGCCGATCTCGACGAGGACCTTGTCGGTCAGCCAGTCAAGGACCGGGTGGACGTCCGTGACGTAAGAGACGTTGGGCCACTGGGACTTGGAGGTCTCCCGGGCCGCTTTCAGACGCGCGTCAGCGAGGTCCTTGGAGAAGGTGACGCGCAGCCGGCCCGGTTCGGTCTTACGGGGCATGATCCGCTGCTCGTCCAGGTACGACTTGGGTAGCGCCTTGAGCCGGTAGAGCAGATCGCGCGGGGGCTCGAAGGCGATGGTGCCGTCATCGTCGCGCCGCAGGGACAGCTGGTCCTCGGGGTTGGGGTGGCAGACCTGCCGCAGTGCCTCGTCGAAATAGTCGGCGGTGGAGCGGAAGAGCGTCGGTACCACCGCGCGCGGTACTTCGGGGTGTTCGGGGACCGCACCGACCTGACCGAGCAGCCCGGCCAGGAAGGCGGCACCTCCCTGCTGGGACTGCTTGATCGACTCCTCGACGGTACGGCCGGCGATCAGGTCCTGGGTGAGGCGGTTCTCCTCCTCCTTGGCCCGATACAGGCCGGTGACGGCCTCGGCCGAGCCCTCAATCTTGTGGGCTTCTTCCTCGCGCCCCAGGAGTTTCTCGCCCACCAGCCGGTCATCGAGGGTGCGCGGCTGCCCGCTGGCCTCATCCGTGCGCCACGGGATGTCGCTGGTCAGAACCAGTGCCCGGAACTGTGGCGGGTACGCCTGGCCGTAACGGTCGATACGGCCGTTGCGCTGCTCGATACGGATCAGTGACCACGGCAGGTCGTAGTGCACGAGCAGGTGGCACTGCTGGTGCAGGTTGACACCCTCGGAGGCAACGTCGCCGGTAAACAGGATGCGCACCGGATCGTCGCGCAGCCCGAACTTCTCCACGATGTCCCGCTGCTCTTCGTCGCTGCTGGCCTCGCCGTGCATGACCTGCACCGCACCGCCGAAGCCCAGCCACGGCTTGCTCTCATCCGGGCTGGTCCCGCTCGGAAAGCCGAGCGCGGCCGGTACGGTCTCGGCCAGCCACCTCAGGGTGGGGATGCGCTCGGAGAACACGACAACCCGGGTGTCCGAGCCCGGACCGACACCCATCTCGCGCAGCTCCGCCAGGAGCGCGGTGAGCTTCGCCGAGTCGGAGTCCTGGATCTGCTCGTTCAGCTGCTGCAACTCCACCAGAGCCGCACGCTCCCGCTTGGCCTCCGCCTCGCGGACCTTCGGATCAACCGGCCGGGTCTGCTTCTTCTTGTCGGCCGGCTTTTCGACGGGTGGCTTGTCCAGCGTCGCGATCCGCGTCTTGATCGACGCCCGTAGGGCCCGGTGCGAGGACAGAAAAGACTTGAGCAGCTGGTACGGCACGAGCTGGTGCCGGCTGACCGAGGGCTGGTCGGGGTCACCGGGAATCCAGCGCGTGGCCAGCTCGTGGAAGACGGCGAGCTCCTTTTCACCGGCCGGCGCTCGCAGCGGCTGGGAGGGGCCTCGGTCCGCCCAGGCACCCTTGAGGGACTCGCGTACCTCTGCCGTGGTCTTCGTACGCCGGATGTAGAGGTGGTCGAGGTCCTTGACCTCGTACCGGTTCGGGTTGGCGATCGCCGCCTCGTCCAGCATCTTGACCAGCTCGGCGAATGAAGAGGCATCGCCGTTGTGCGGCGTGGCCGAGGCGAGCACCAGCGCGTCGGTCTTCCTCGCTAGCAGCCTGGCGAGCGCGTTGTTCTTCGTGCCCTGGTTGACGAGGTTGTGGGATTCGTCGATGACGACGGCGTCCCACTCGGTGTGCTCCAGGTGGTGGGCGTAGACGTCGCTCTTCAGCGTGTCCACGGAGATGATGGCCCGCTTGAAATACGCGAACGGGTTGCGGCCTGCGGGGATGTCCTGCTGCACCCGTTGGATCCCCGTCGAGTCCAGCCGTACCAGCGGGATCGCGAACCGGGTCCACAGCTCACGCTGGAACTGCTCCAGCACATGCTGCGGCGTCACGACCAAGATCTTCTCGCCGCGACCGCGCCGGATGAGCTCGGCAAGGAGCACCCCGATCTCCAGGGTCTTGCCCAGACCCACCACGTCCGCGATGAGGATCCGCGGTCGTGGGTTCTTCATCGACAGCGCGAGCTCGGCCGGCCGCAGCTGGTGGACCTGCTGGTCCATGAGGAAGTTGTCCGCCAGCGCCAGCCCGTGCTCGGTCTGGGGCAGGAACGTCTTCCGCATGATCGCCTCAAGGAACAGGCGGGCTCTCCGATGGTTGGCAGAGTCGTCCGCGACCAGTTGCGTCTCGTGGGGGTCGAGCACGCTCACAAGATCGAGCTTGTCGTAGAAGACGGCCTCGACCCCACGGACGAACGAGGAGATGCCGGTGACCTCGACCATCCACCCGTCGCGGGCCGTGGACCGGCACTTGCGGACCAGCCACAGCTCGTCGCGGATCTCCACCTGCGCTCCCGCTGCGTACCCGGACGTGGCGGGAGACTGTTGCTCGGGCGAGGGCTCGTCGGGCTCCCAGGCATCCCACACCGCATCGCTCTGGCCGCCCGCGGCTCCCGCCTCGACGCTCAACGTCCGCTCCGATCCTTCACCAGCGGCACTCACGCCGCTCAACTTCTAACGGGCCTGCCGCCAGCAGATCAGCCGGCCACTCGAACCCGTTCCAGCAAGTCTCCCACCAGGCAATAGCGGCCTCGGGCCGTCAAAGGGTGGAATTCACCGCGTACTGCTCCCGTAGTTCGCCCGCCACCCGCTTGGATGCCACACGCCGCTCCTGCGGAGTGCGAGCTTTTGGCCTCACAGGTGGCGTGGGCAGCTCAGGCACCAGTTCTTCGTCGGCTTCCGGCTCCTCAGGCGCAGGCCGAATGTCGAGCGGGCTGACGAGGTTGTGCGAGTCCACGATCGCGGCCTGCTCATCGATCAGCTTCTCGATCGATGCAGAGGACGGTTCCGGCGTCGGAGTGTTCCCGCCCGCTGCTGTCGTGCGGTCGATGAGGGCGAGCCGCGCGTCGGCTGGCGTCCTGCCCGCTGCCTTCATGAGATCCGCGCAGGCATCCGCCACCTTGGCCAGAGTGGGCCGGCCTTCCGGCGTGTGAGCGAGCATCGCTGCGAGCAGCTCCTTGAAGCCTTCCGGCACACCGCTCAGGTCCGGGCCGATCTCCGGGTTCGAGACCTGCATGGCGACGGCTTCCCACTGGTGTCCGTCGTACGGATAGTGCCGGGCCGCGGCGTATAGGAGGACCGTGCCCAGCGCGTACACATCCGCCGCCGGCGTCACCTGCGGATGCCCGCTCGCCTGCTCGGGGGGCATGCAACGCACGGTCCCGATGATCATCCCGCTGTGCGACAGCGTGTCCTTGGCAGCGTCCATGAACGCACTGAGTCCGAAGTCGATGATTATGGGGCCTTCGCTGCCCAGCATGACGTTCTGAGGCTTCAGGTCTCGGTGCAGCAGCCCCGCATCGTGTACGGCACTCAGCCCTTCGGCAAGGAGCGCTCCGAGGCTGGCCACCAGCGGCAGCGGCAGCGCGCCGTCACTATCCACGCAGTCCATCAGGGTTCGGCCAGCCACATACTCCATCGCCAGCCACGGACGATCCGCGAACGGATCGGCATCCAGGAACCGCGCCACCCGGTTGGTGCCGATCACTGTGCGAGCGATCAGAGCTTCCTTCTCGAAGCGCGCTCGCGTGACCGGGTCCAGCTTGTCGGTGCGAATGACCTTCACAGCTACGGGAGAGCCCGCGGGGGAGTACGCGAGATATACCTCGCCCATGCCGCCGGAGCCGAGCTCCCGAGCCACCGTATAGCGGCCAATCTGAGTGGGGCTCCCGGTCATGAGCTCAGTCCACGCCTTTCCACGTCAGCATCTGCTTGGGTCACTTACGCCGCTAGTTTGCCTGGTCTCCGGGCACTCATCCCAGTGGCCATGAGAAAAGGGAGAGGTGACCATGATCCGGCCTCTCGCGGACTGTGTGGCCCCGAGCACTGGACGTTGGCTTGAAATCGGCGTTTTACATGCTCATGCCCAGGAGCTTGATCGGCTTCATGATCCGCCTGCTGCAGCTCTAGAGCCATGCAGGTGGTAGGACAGGCCCCGGCTATCCAGATACTTCCGTAGGGCGGTGGGCGGCAGGGGCCCAATCCTTCAGAAGGTTGTCGGCGACGGCTTCCTCGTAGACGGCGAGCTTCTCCCTTGCCATGGTCTCGGCGAGTCTCGGGTCCCACAGCGTGTCCTGGGGCTTGCCGTCGAGCGGGACATGGTCGATGTCGGCACGGACACCGTTGAGATAGTCCGCGCTGCTCATACGCCATGGCTCGGCGCCGTAGCGGGTACGCAGTGCGTTGGTCATCGCGATGCCGGGCCAGTCGAAGTCGCCGTGGTACCGGAGCAGGCCGCCATTGTCGACGATCAGGCGGGCAAGGCGGTGGAAGGCGGTTGAGGGGCGGCCTTCTGCGCAGATCAGTGGTGGGCTGCTCGCGCCAAGTTCGCCAGCGGCGCGGCGCAGTACGGCGGGGTTCTCGCAGACGTACACCGTTGGCAGGTTCACGGTGATCGGCAGGGTGATGAGCTGGTGAAGGGTGATGTGGAAAGGGGTGCCGTAGCGGGCGGCGTCGCTGAGCCACTGGCCCAGCCCTTGTCCGGTCGCGGGGAGGTTGAGGACGAGGACGCGGCTGGCCAGGTCGTCGACGATGACGTCGAAGGCGTCCCACAACTCGCGCCGGGCCTCGGCTCCTGATTCGAGTGGCATTCCGCGTGCCATGGCCAGGGCTCGCAGGACCAGGGTCGGCAGAGAGCCGCGGCCGGGGTTGAGAGCTTTGGTGTCCCCTGTGGTGGCGTCGGCCAGTGAAGGCAGCATGACCGGGGGTGATCCGCTGGGTCGGCTGTTGAGGAACTCCAGGACGCGGACAGCCTGGCTGAGGAGGTGGGTGTCCTTCTTGTTGATCAGCCCGGTGATCGTGCCGTCGGATGCGAGGCCGGCTAGCCATTGCTGGTACCAGGAGTGCTCGGTGTGCAGGGGGCTGGTCTCGCCCTCGGCCAGGATTCTCTGCCGGGCTTGTTCGAGTGTGGTCCGTTCATCGGCGCGGAAGCGCAGCTCTGGGCCGATCCGTTCCAGGACATCGCGGAGTGACATGCCCGCGACGTTGCGGATGCTCTCCTCCAGCGCCGCGAGGGGGATGGTGATGCGGCGGATGTCGGGCGAGCGGTAGGTGCCGGTGATGCCGATGACTGCGTTGCGTTCGGCTGTGGTCGGGTTGGTCAGGCCGATGGAGCCCTCGATCTCACCGCCGTTGCGCTCGAGCGAGCGCCGGGCAGCGGCCAGGAGCCGGCGGAACTCAGGGCCCCGGTATCGCTCGTATGTCTCTGCTGCCTTGGTCATTCTGCTTCCTCGGCGTCGTCGCTCGTCGGCTCGTCGTCGGGGATGTCACCGAGCAGTCCTGTCTGCGCGGGGACGTGGCGACGGGGTGTGAAGCCGAGGAGTTCGGCGGCCAGGTCGTCGGATCCTGGGTATTCGAGGTCGTCGAGGATCTGTTCGCCGTCCCAGACGAGCAGCATGGCGGAGACTGTGTGGGATGCCTCGTCGTGCTTCATGTCGTAGTGCGAGATCTGCGGCACCTCGGGGTAGGTGATCCACAGGTCGTAGCCGGTCATGAAGAGGTCGAGGTCGAACTTGGCGGTGAGGGCGAGAAGGTCGGGGCGGTACTTCTCGTCGATGCCGGCGAATGCCTCGTCCAGCGCGATCAGGCGCGGGCAGGTGGGGTATGCGGAGCTGTACTGGGCGTGGGCGGCTGCGAAGAGCGGCAGGTGGATCGAGGCGGACTTCTCACCGCCGGACATCACGCTGTGCTTGGCCTTGGTGAGGACCTCCCCCTTCTTCTTCTCCTCCGGGCTCATGCCCTGCCGGAACAGGCGGAGTTCGAACCTGCGCCAGGCGCGGTAGTCCAGGACTTCGGCGATCACCTGCTGGTAGCTGCGCTTCTTGTCGGCAGCGGCCTTGGCGCGGATCTGGCTGCGCAGGTGGGAGCGGAGTTCGGCCAGCCCGGCGGGGCCAAGGCCGGAGGCGTCCTTGTCGAGCAGCCTGTTGACGGCCTGCTGGGAGTCGGTGAGGGCGTCGGATACGACCCAGTTGATGCCAACCGTCGCGCCGGAGGACATCGGCTTGGCCCGGGTATCGGCGTCCATGCTTTTGACCAGGTCGCGGGCGGCGATGGTGCGGTCGTGGATCTGCTGGGCCAGTCCGGTCAGGAGCCCGTCCTCCAGGACGGTGCGTTCCTTGTCTTCCAGCAGCACACTCTGGTCGGCGAGCTGTTCGGCCAGACGGCGTCCGAAGTCCGCTACGGGTGCGGGTCCTTCGCTGTCGGTGACCCGGGCCAGGATGATGTCGCCGGACGGCTCCCACTCGAAGAGGTAGCCCTGGTCGGATTCCAGCAGGGCTGACTCCAGCGTGGTGATGGCGGTGGAAATCTTTGTCGTGACGGTCTTCAGGAGGCTCGCGGTGATCGGGCGCCCACGGGTCGCCTCGTCGAGCGCGGTGATCAGTGAGGCGACGGATTCGGGGACGACGCTTCGGGCGGCCTCCGTGCCCGTGAGGGAGGTATCGGGCGAGGTGAGGCTGTCCATGAGAGCTTGGACTGCCTGCTCGGGACTCGGCCACATGTCGTGCGGTAGCCAGAGGGCGTCTGCGGTTGCTTCGAGCAGGCCGAGAAGGTCGGGCCGGGCGTACGGCTCCAGCGTGAGTGTGGTGCGCACCTGCTCGGCCACGGCCGTGGCCAGTGCTGCACGGCCGAACTCCAGGGCGTGGTCAGCCTTCAGAAGCCGGTCTCGCTGCTCTTCCGCATCCTTCTTCGCACGGCCGTATGTCGTCTGTGCCTCCGCGAGCTGTTCTTCGGAGTCCGCGATCTGCTGGAGAATCTCCTGCAGAGGGGCTTCGAGCGTTGCCTCCTGGGTCCGCAGACGCTCCTCCTGAACGGCGAACTCGTCCCTGCGCGCCTGCAGCGCCTCGGCCTGCTCCGTACAGGACTCGGTCTGCTCGTCGATGATCTCCTTGCGGCCGGCGATGTCGCGCTCGGCGGCCTCGGTCTGCTCACGGCAGGAGGAGAGCGCTTTGCCGGCGTCGGCGAAATCGTCGATGGCCTGGGCGACGTTGTCCAGTTCCTCTCGATGCGTGGGCAGTCGCGCGGCCGTGGCGGCATGCCGAAGCTGCCGGTTCTTCTCATGGGCCCGGGCGATCGCCCCGTCGAGTCGCTTGCGTGCTTCGGTGAGGCGGCGGCGGGCTCCGGCGACCTTTTCCGCCACCACCGCGACCTCACGCACGGCTTCGGTGATCGCCTGGGTACGGGGGAGCTCGCGCCTGGCGCGGTCGAAGTCGTCGAATGCTTCGTGCGCGTACCGCTGCTGTTCCTCGATGCCGGCGAGCTCAGCTTCCAGGGCGGTGATGGATTCTTCGAGGCGTTCCAGCCGTTCGCGCCGGCGGGCGGCCCGTGCGGTGGTCCCGATGTACTCGGGCTGTGCCTTGGGATGCGCACCGACCTGGACGCCGAGGCAGAAGTGCGACCCCGTGGTCACCAAGGGAGCAGAGAGCGCATCGTCCGCTGCCGGGGCGTCGTCCATGACGGCGATGGAGGCCAGAACAGCCTGGACGGTGGCAGAGGTGACGTGCTGCTGATCTTCGACGAGCAGGACATCGGCCAGAGTGCGTCCGGTGGGGCGCTGAGCGGGAGGCAGCGGGCGCAGATAGGCGTCGGCGACCTTGGCGTGCAGAGCCTGGTCGGTCAGTGCAGCGTCGGGGTGCAGCCAGGCGGTAAGCAGGCCGGCCGCGTATAGGGCGCCTTCCACCGCAGCCGCGTGGCCGTCGGAGATGTGATCGGCGAACCGTACGAGCTGCCACAGCGGGGCGCCCGGCCGCTCATCGCGGCTGGCAGGGCGCAGGTCACTGGAGGGGGGTGCATCGTCGCCCTCGGCTGCCACGGTGTCGTGCTCGGCCTGCCTGGCTCGCAGAGCGTCCGCAATGTCGCTGTGCTGCCGCTTCAACGTCTCAACGCGGGAAAGTGCGTGGGTACGGCGCCGGTCGACGAGGTTATGGAAGACCTCCGGCAGCGGGGCCGCTTCGGGTTCCTCCACGGCGCCGATGGCAGCTCGCAGCATGTCACCGTCGGCGGCGACCAGGACCGCGGTGTCGTCGCTGCCGCTCCAGCGGCCGATGAAGTCGTCCAGTTCCTGCCCGGTCTCGACGCGGGCGGTGGTGAGCTTCTCCGCTGCCGCAGCGGACTGCCGCTCGGTCTCCGTCAGCTCGCCACTCGCCGCGTCACAGTGCTCCTGCTCGCGCTCTTGGTCCTTCGTGGCGCTCTCGAAGGCCCCGAGCAGGTCGTGGACGTCCTGCAGTTCGCTGCGACGCGCGGCAACCCGACCCGCGATATGCGTGTCCAGCTCAGCACCGAGATCCAGCGTGTCGTCGTCGTGGAGGATGCCGCAACGGCGCGCTGCGTCCATGAGGCCGTGGGTGTGCCGGGAGGCTGCCTTGCGCAGTTCATCGTGCCGATGGAGGGCGCGGTCCGCCTCCCGCTTGAGAGTGGCCAAACTCTCCTGGGCCCGGTTGAGGTGGCGTTCACTGCCGGCGATACCCAGGCGGTCGGTGCGTACGCGCTCGCGCAGCTCCTTGAGCCCGTCCTGCTTCTTGATGGCGTCGTGGTTCTTGTACTCGGTCAGGCGGGCATCGATCTCGTTGCACCGGCGTTCGCCGGTATCCCGCTCCTGCTGTGCCGCGGTCAGCTGCTGATCGGCGGAGCGGCGGTCGCCTGCCGCTTCCATGATTGTCTCGCAGTGGGTGGCCGTGTCCTGGATACGCCCGGAGACATGGTCGACGCGGTCACGGGCATGGGCGCGCAGGTAACTGGTGTATTCACGCAGGAAGTTGCGGACCGCGGTATCCGCCCCCATAAGGGCGTTGAGAAGCGCCTGGATCTCGGCGAGGTTCTCGAAGTCACGGGCGGCCTGGAGAACGAGGGCCTCATCGACGGGGCGCAGTCCGGCAGTGAGGGTGTCGGACACCTTGACCGGGTCGAGGTCCTTGGCCAGCAGAGGGCGCCGCAGTTGGAGCAGAAGATTGACCAGCTGGTTGTAGCGCTCGCGGCCCAGCCCGAACAGCCGGTCATCGATCGCCTCACGGTATGACTCCGCCGTGGGGTAGGTGGTCCCTTCCCCCAGCAGCTTCTTCAGGGCGTTCTCCCGCAGCGGGCGCGAGGCGGCATCCAGCAGACCGAAGTCGATGCCGACCCTGCCCTCGGCGACGAAGAAGAAGCGAGCCGGCGTGGACATGGGCTTCGTCACCCGCATGCCGATCCCTACGGTGACGGCTTCAAGGACCTCATCATCGGGTCCGGTGCGGGCGAACTCCATCCATACATAGCCGTAAGCGGACTCCTGCTCCTTGTAGAGCAGGTTCGACTTCATGGTCCGCTCCTCGCCGCTGAACGGATCAAGACGCCGCGCGTCAAGGACACCGTCCAGTACGAGGGGGAACAGTACTTCGAGTGCCTTGGTCTTCCCGGAACCGTTGTGCCCGCGCAGGACCAGCCGGCCGTCGGCGAAGACGAACTCCTCATCGGTGTAGTCCCAGAGGCCGATCACCCCGGCGCGCGTGGGCTTGAAGCGAACCTCCGGCTGGTCAGCGGTGCGGGAATGAGGGATGAGCGTCATCGAGAAGTTTCCTCAGTGGGGAAGTCGAGAGCGAACTGGCCGTCGAGCGCGGGACGTGGCAGGACGGCGGTGATGTTGCGGTAGCGGCCGGCCGCGGGCCGCACCAGGACCCCGCCGGGGACGATATGGACAAGGCGCAGGTCTGCCAGGAGCGCGATCGCCTCTGCCAGCAGCCCGCCGGGATCGGCCTGCCATTTGTTGGTGAAGGAGGAGGGGCCGAACTCTTCGTAGAGTTCGGTGATCATCTGCTCGAGCGTGCCGTGTTCCACAAAAGGCAAGCCCGTCTGCCCTTCGTGCTCTGTGGCGTCCGGATCGGCCTCGTCCGCCTGTTGACCGGTGTCCGCGTGGGGGTCATAAGCGAGGGCCTCGAGCGTGCCGGCCTGCGGTAGGGCCATATCGATACGGCTCAAAAGATCCGCGTGTTCCCCTCCCGGATCGGCGGGCAGCAGATACTGGAGACTGCTGGCTCGGTCCGGGTCCTCCCGCAGGTCTGCGATCTTCGCGAGCATCAGCCCGGCGGTACGGTTGACCGCTCCGCCGCGGCCGGGGAACCGCTTGTCGGTGAAGTGCCCAGTGGTGTCGACGAGCATGATCCCCTCGGCTCGGCGCTCGATCGGCAACCCGGTCAGCCGTTCGATGTCCTCGGCCAGGGTGGGCTGGCGCAGTGCTATCGCCGTCTCTGTGTCGGTGTCGCCGAAGTAGACCACCGGGTACTCGATGAGCAACCGCCGGGCTCGCTGGGCAGCGAGTCGCCGACGGGGGTCCCGTCCGGTGCTGATGGTCGGCGTGTCCAGCAGGCCAGCAGCGCTGACCAGGTGCTGCAGGGGCTTGTTCGGCCGGAACAGCGCCGCGCAGGTGTCGTGGTCGATGTCGAACAGCGCGTCCCCACGGTCGGGGTCACGGGCCCAGTCCTCCATGGACCCGTCGGAGATCCGCAGCGCACCGCGGTCGACCAGCCAGTCCACCACGTCAACGACCGCGTCCTTGTGACCCGGTGCGGTCGCATCGAAGCCAAGGTGCTCGATCGTATTGGCGGAGGGCGCGAGGAGTTTGACGAGATCGGCGAGGTTGATCTCCACACGTGACCGGTGCAGGCACGCGAGGATCAGACAGAGGTAGGCCAGCCGTCGTCGGTCGAACGGCTTCTTGCTCTTCACCGTGAGGAATGCCTGGCTGGCATCGAAGGTATCCAGCCGGCGCAGCAGCCGTGCGTGACGGGCGCTGGTCTGCAAGGAGTAGCCGAACAGGTCCCGGAAATCCTTGGCCAGTTCGTCGCCCCACTGCAGCACCAGCGCAAGGGCCTTGGCCCGCGGGTAAGTCTCGTTGACGACGCCGTGCAGCAGCATGAGCCGGGCCGCTTGCTGGTACGAGCCGAGGTCCGCAGGCTCCACAGTTGCGGCTACGCGATGGGCGGGCATCAGGACGTCTCCGTTCGGCGCCGACGCATCGCACCATGGGGCTTGATCTCCAGAGTGAAGCCGGGCAGGTGCAGTGTGCCGGTCTCGGTCCGCAGCTGGCTTCCGCGCTCGCTCGGGACCAGGCGCAGCGTCAGGACGTCGCTGCTGCCGGTCCCCGAACGCAGTCGGCCCGCCACAATCGTCCGCGCCTGCAGAGCACGGGTCAGCAGCTTGAGCACAGCACGGGTCTCCGCCGCGTTCAGCACCCGATCGTGGGGCCCATGGTCCAGAAGATCCGTGGCGGCCTCCCGGTCCGCGGCCCGATCCGCCAGCTGCTGCTCACGCAGCCGGGCATGGGCGCCACGGCTCGCACGGACCGGCTGCGGGCCACCCGGGGCCGGCCGCTTGCCATGCCTGAACAAGCTGATGCTGACCTCCACCCCGGGCGCATCCCACCACGTCGACCGCGGCGAGATCTGGTCACCGTCGTCATGCGCGCCCGACAGATGCCGCACCGAGCGCAGGTCGAAAGCGGCGGACACCAGGGCGTTCGCCGCCTGCTCATCCGGCGCACCCGCTGCCCAGGCTGCGAGATGGCGCAGCTGGGTGGTCCGGCTCACCCCGCCTCGACGCGACTCCGTCACCTGACGCAACAGAGCGATGACACCGGAAATAGCGGTGCGGGTAGCGCCTTGCAACTGGGCGGCCTTGGTCTCGGCAGAGCCTTCGGCCAAGAACCACTGGCGGAGCCCCATCCAGCGCCGCCGCCAGTCCTCACGCCGCGCGGCCGGACGCATCATGGGCCGCTCATCTACAGCGGCGGCCCGCTCCAGCAGGGTCTCCACCCCGCTGTCTTCCACCTCGTACACGGCCTCGGCCAGCCGTGGCGCGTAGCGTTCCAGCTCTGCTGTGAACTCACTCATGTGCGCCAGCAACGCGTGCTTGTAGCGCAGGAATGTCTCTGGGGAGATATCTGTCGTACGCGCCACATCGTTGAGGGTCAGATAGAAACGCGCCGCCCGCTGCGTAATGTCCTCCAACACGCTGTCGAGACGGGCGAGCTTGCGGTACACCTCATCCCGGTCGCCCTCCCGGTTCGCGGCCGCCAGCGCCTTGAAGTCCGCCAGGATGTCGGCGAAGACCAGCCGTGACAGGTTCGCGTCTTGCACACGGGAGCCGATGACCTCCTCCACGGCGCAGTAGACGCGATAACCGATCTCCGTGAACTGGTAGACCGACTGCCGGTTTCGGTATGCGGCCAAATTGCCGCACCGCAACGGGTCCTCCACTCGGTAGAGGACCTGCTCATTGTCCGCGGAGAGGTTGTCGAGCATGGCCCGCAGGCGCAAGTCTCCGGCAGACGGCACCTCGTCATGGGCTGCCGCGAGCTCGTTGAGCGCGCTCGCCACATCGTCGGGGTGGACCTGCAGCTGATGTACGGCCCGCAGTACGTTCATCGCCCGCAGCACCCACAGATACGCCACATGGTCATCACGCTGGGTGAAGTTAAACAATCGCAGGCGGTCGCCCACCGTCAGCGAATCAAGATCGAATGACTCGGATACTCCCGAGTCATCTCGCTGGAACACCAATGTCGCCCCTCATCTCACTTCGTATTGCGCACACCTTGACAGAAGGCACTGACAATGACCGTGGAATTCGAACTAATGACCTATGTCAGGTGTGGCTATTGGCGGATGTATTGGAGCCCCGGGGCCCGCTTGAGGTCGAGAGTGAAGCCGCTCACCCCGCCTGTGCAATCGGGCAGGGTGAGCGTGTACCCATTGCCGGAGTAGGTGTCTGGTCCGGAGCGGATGAGTGGGTCTCAGGTGCCGCGACGCCACAGGTGGAGGGCGTCCGTGGTGCGCGTGAGCCTCAGGCTGCCGGGGGCCTGGTCGCAGGTGAAGGTGCCGATGTCGGTGTGCGGGCCGGACTCGCCCTGGGCGCGCGGAGCCTGGCGGGTCGGCCGGCGTATCTTCGCTGCCTCTGCGAGGACCTGGCCGTGGTCGCGTGACGGATGGACACGGAGGTTCTGGAGTACGGCGACGGTGATGTGATCGGCCGGGACGTCAGTCTTGTTGGACAGGCAGATGACACGCAGTCCCCCTGATTCCAGGTGCACTGCGACGGAGAAGCCCTGTTCGTGTCCGTAGTGGAAGACAGCGGCGTCAGCGCCGCGAGTGCTGGCGTAGAGGCCGGGTCCGTACAGGTAGGGCATGTGATCGCTTGGCGTGTACGCAAGCGTGCCTGGGCCGGTGGGCCCCGATCATGGAGAGACTTGAAGCCCCGTACGGAACCTGCGCTTCCCTCGCTCCGTGCGTGCGAAGAACTACCTCGGGCGGCTGAACCGGTCCCATGTCGACCGATATGTCAGGCCGCGGTGGCGGCCTCGGGCCCTTCCACGGTCGGGGTGTTGAAGTTGAGGCCGTTGTTGAGGAGTGTGGCGGCTTTGGAGACGGATCCGGGGAGGAGGTGGCGGTAGGTGCGGAAGGTGATGTTGATGTCGGAGTGTCCCATCCAGTCCGCGACGTCGGTGATGGGGATGCCTTGTCCGAGGGCGTTGGAGGCGAAGTAGTGGCGGAAGCTGTACATGGTCATCCCTTGGGGGATGTGTTCCGGCTTCTGCTGCTGGAGGTTGGTCCACCACCTTCGGAGGGTGGTGGGGGAGAGGAACGCGTTTCCGGTGCTGGGGCGCATGGTCTTGAGGAGGTAGCCGCCTTGAAAGGTTCCGTGGGTGGCGGCGTAGTGTTCGATGCTTTCTCGGGCGAAAGCGGGCAGGGGCACCTCGCGGAACTCGCCGGTTTTCCTGTGCTTGAGGGGTTCCAGGGTGACGGTGCGGTCGTGGACCTGCTGGTGCACCCGGTAAACGTCCTTGGCGACCATGTTGTTCGCGTTGACGGCGAGGGCCTCGCCGTTGCGCAGGCCCATGCCGGCCATGAGGTCGACGATGAGGCGGAAGGCGTCGTCGTCGCGGGCCGCGCGCAGCAGGCCGACCTGTTCCTTGGTGGGGATCACGGTCGGGCCCGGGCGGTACTCCGGCGGGCTGACATCGAGCAGCGGGTCGAGACCTATTATTCCGCGCCGGTGCGCGTCCTTGAGGATGCCCTTCACCCGCAGGAAGACCTGCGCCTGGGTCGCGGCGCCGACGTTGCTGCGTTCCATGGCGGTGATGAAGCGCTCCACCACGAAGCTGTCGAAGGTGTGCATCTTCCGCGAGCCGATCTCCGGATAGGCATGGGTGCGCATCCGGGACTCGGTCGCGGCCTTCGTGCTGCCGGTGAGACCACGCTTGCGGGCGAACCATGCCTTCGCGTACTCCTCGAAGGTCATCTCGCCGAGCGTCTCCTGCTGTTCGGCGACACTCCTCGGCGTGGTTTTGCGGGCTGTGTAGAGCGCGGTCAGGCGTTCGATGGCCGCGTCCTGGGTGGGGAAGCCGGACTCCTCGGACTGCCTGCCGCGGGTGTTGCGGAAGCGGATGGTGTAGGGGTGCGGGCAGCCGGAGGGCCGGCGGCACTCGCAGGGCTTGAAGAAGCTGCCCATGCCCCGCGCAAGCTTGTTCGACATGATCGAGATGGTTCCTTCTCAGGGGTGGTCGCGACCGGTAAAACCGGCGCTGACCTGGGACTCTTGCTGACCTTTTGCTGACTCGCTGACCAGCAGCAGGCATCTGACCTGCATAAACCCTAAATCGGGGCTATAACAGCCTGATCACGTGATGGCATCGGGACGCTCCGCCCGTCATTTCGGTGCCCGGGAGCGTGCCATCATCGAGCATCGATCGACCAGTGGAGTCCGAGTTGGGAGGGCGCGTGGCGATGGAAGCCGGCCCTCGCGACACAGACCGAGACGCACCGGACACGCAGCACGAGGCGGGACGCTTGAGCCCCGACGGGCCCGACGAGCTTGACGTGACCCCTGAGGTCGAGGTCGAGCTGCGCCCCGCACGCCGACTGCGTATCTGGCAGCTCGCACCGATCGTCATGCTGGCCGCGGTCGGCTCGCTGATGTTCGCCTTCCCGCTCGCCTTCGAGTTCGGTGACGGCGGTGCCATCGTCGCGATGCTGGGCCTGCTGATCAGCTGCTGCGCCGCAGGGTGGGGCATGATGGCCGCCCGCCGCGTCGGCCACACCTGGCCCGGCCTGCCCGCGAGGGGCACCGGTGAGCGTCCCGACTGGCGTGTGATCACCCTGTACGTCGCCGTGGGCGCCGGACTGGTCGCGCTCGCCGTCTGGCGCGTGGCGCGCCTCCGCTGATCCGTACCTCTCTCCGCGTTCCGCCTTCGCGGGCTGCCGGTGCGGGCTCGTACAGTTGCTCCGTGAGCACTTCGCAGATCGCCTTCCTCAAGGGCCACGGCACCGAGAACGACTTCGTGATCGTTCCCGACCCGGGCAACGCCATCGACCTGCCCGCAGCCGCCGTCGCCCGTCTGTGCGACCGCCGGGCCGGCATCGGCGGCGACGGCGTGCTGCATGTCGTACGGTCCGCCGCGCATCCCGAGGCTCGGACCATGGCGGCCGAGGCCGAGTGGTTCATGGACTACCGCAACGCGGACGGCACGATCGCCGAGATGTGCGGAAACGGCGTCCGGGTCTTCGCCCACTACCTCCTGCGGGCCGGGCTCGTCGAGGAGGGCGACCTGGCCGTCGCCACCAGGGGCGGCGTCAAGCAGGTCCACATCGCCGAGGACGGCAGCATCACCGTCTCCATGGGCCGGCGCCTGCTCCCCGAGGAGCAGGTCACCGTCACGGTGGACGGCCGGAGCTGGCCCGCTCGCAACGTGAACATGGGCAATCCGCACGCCGTGGCGTTCGTCGAGGACCTCGCACACGCCGGTGACCTGTACGCCGCGCCGGAGTTCGCCCCCGCCGCCGTCTACCCGGACGGCGTCAACATCGAATTCGTCGTGGACCGCGGACCTCGCCACGTGGCGATGCGCGTGCACGAGCGCGGGTCCGGCGAGACCCGCTCCTGCGGCACGGGCGCCTGCGCCGTGGCTGTCGCGGCCGCCCGCAGGGACGGAGCCGACCCCGCGCTCACCGGCAGCCCTGTGACGTACACGGTGGACCTGCCGGGCGGCACGCTGGTGATCACCGAGCACCCGGACGGTGCGATCGAGATGACCGGGCCCGCTGTCATCGTCGCCGAAGGATTCATCGACCCGTTGTGGCTCGAAACCGTGATCGGTTAGAGCTTCGCTCGAATGGGTGATCCGTTTCACGCTGAGCGAGAGCCGGACTGTGCCACGTGGTGGGGTCGGTAGCATCAAGCACCGGCCCGGGGACGCATCCGCGCCTCCTCACCGCCGGTCGACGTCTGCCGGAGGCGCCCCATGAGTGCAGAGGCCACCAACCCAGGTGCTCCCCTTCGCAGGCGGGGCCGTGCCCGGATCGATCTCCGTAGGATCGGCCGTGTGGCGCTGCTCGGCCCGGCCTCCCGCGGCCGCCTGCCCGATGCCATCGGACATGTCGCCGACGCCCACCGGGCCCACTACCCTGACGCCGACCTCACCATCCTCCGCCGGGCGTACGTGCTCGCGGAGTCCTCGCACCGCGGCCAGATGCGCAAGAGCGGTGAGCCGTACATCACGCACCCCCTCGCCGTGACCCTGATCCTCGCCGAACTGGGCGCCGAGACAACGACGTTGACCGCCTCGCTCCTCCACGACACGGTGGAGGACACGGAGGTGACGCTCGATCAGGTGCGGGAGCAGTTCGGCGAAGAGGTCTGCTACCTCGTCGACGGAGTCACCAAACTCGAGAAGGTCGACTACGGAGCGGCGGCCGAGCCCGAGACCTTCCGCAAGATGCTCGTGGCCACCGGGAACGACGTCCGGGTGATGTCGATCAAGCTCGCCGACCGGCTGCACAACATGCGCACCCTCGGGGTGATGCGCCCGGAGAAGCAGGTCAGGATCGCCAAGGTCACCCGTGACGTCCTCATTCCCCTCGCCGAACGGCTCGGTGTGCAGGCCCTCAAGACAGAGCTGGAGGACCTCGCCTTCGCGATCCTCCACCCGGAGGAGTACGAACAGACCCGGGCGCTGATCGCCGGTTCCGGTGGCAGCGACGACCCGCTGACCGAAATCGCCGAGCGCGTCAGAGCGACACTCAAGGACGCCGACATCTCCGCCGAGGTCCTGATCAGGCCCCGCCACTTCCTGTCCGTGCACCGGGTCAGGATCAAACGCGGCGAACTGCGCGGTACCGACTTCGGACGCCTGCTGGTCCTGGTCGCCGAGGACGCCGACTGCTACGCGGTCCTCGGTGAACTGCACACCTGTTTCACGCCCGTGATCTCGGAGTTCAAGGACTTCATCGCGGCCCCCAAGTTCAACCTGTACCAGTCACTGCACACCGCGGTCGTCGGCCGGGACGGCGCCGTCGCCGAGGTCCTCGTCCGTACGCACCAGATGCACAAGGTCGCGGAAGCGGGCGTCGTCGCACTCGGGAACCCGTACACCCCGGACAGCACGACGGCCCAGCAGTCGGAACCGGCGGAAGGGGAGCGTGCCGACCCGACCCGGCCCGGCTGGCTCTCCCGGCTCCTCGACTGGCAGGAATCGGCCCCCGACCCGGACACCTTCTGGACCACACTCCACGCCGACCTGGCCCAGGACCGGGAGATCACCGTCTTCTCCACCGAGGGCGGGACGCTCGGTCTGCCCGCGGGCGCCAGCTGCGTCGACGCCGCGTACGCGCAGTACGGCGAGGAGGCGCACGGCTGCATCGGAGCGCATGTCAACGGCCGGCTCGCCACGCTCAGCACCGTCCTGAGCGACGGCGACACCGTGCAGCCGCTGCTCAGCCGGGACGCGACGTCGGGTCCTTCCCCCGACTGGCTCGATCACGCGCGCACCGCGGCCGCCCGAATCGCCATCACCGGCTGGATCGACGCCCATCCCGAGGCCACGCAAGCTCCTGTCGGCCAGCCCGATCACCCCAGATCGCAACCCCAGCCCCAGCCCCAGCCCGCGGACGAGGCGTCGGGCGGCGGGAGCAAGCAGG
Organism: Streptomyces finlayi; assembly: GCF_014216315.1. Classification (NCBI taxonomy): domain Bacteria; kingdom Bacillati; phylum Actinomycetota; class Actinomycetes; order Kitasatosporales; family Streptomycetaceae; genus Streptomyces; species Streptomyces finlayi. The sequence continues at coordinate 1,579,936 of NZ_CP045702.1, read as the reverse complement.
GGGCACGCGTCGTGAGTGTCGCCGTGGACGGGCCGGGAACAGCGGTACGCCTCGCGGGCTGCTGCACCCCCGTACCCCCCGACGAGGTCACCGGCTTCACCGTGCGCGGCGGTGCCGTCACCGTGCACCGCCGGGAGTGTCCGGCGGTGGCCCGTATGCGGGCGGCCGGGCGGCCACCGGTCGCGGCCCGCTGGAACGACGACGGGGACTGGCGGGAAGCGGGGGAGTGCCGGGTCACTCTCGTAGCGGAATCCTTCGGACGGCCCAGGCTCCTCGCCGACCTCACCGAAGCGATCGCCACGGCCGACGCGGCCATCGTCTCCGCCACCGTGGAACCGCCCAGCGAGCAGCGGGTCCGGCACACCTACACCCTGCACATCCCCGACGCCGCAGGACTGCCCGGACTCATGCGGGCCATGCGGGACGTGCCCGGTGTGTACGACGTGAGCCGCGCACAGCACCAGACGACCACCACCTGACAGCCTGGTCCCCGGAAGATCTCGTTCGGGTGGTGCGGCGCGCGGCACCCCGACGGAGCGGACGGTCGCTGGTAGCCGTAGTCCATGCCGCTCACCTCCCGTCGACTGCGTGCCGCCCTGCTGGCCACCGCCTCGGCCACCCTCGTCGCCGCCACCCTTCCCGCGCCCGAGCCGCTCGGCATCGGAGACAGACTCTTCCCCCAGCTCGGCAACCCCGGGTACGACGTCCTCTCGTACGACATCGCGTTCACGTACCACGGCAGCAACAGCAAGCCACTGGACGCCGTCACCAAGATCGAAGCACGGACCACCGCACCGCTGGAGCGCATCAACCTCGACTTCGCACGGGGCAAGGTCAGCGCCGTCGAAGTGAACGGCCTGGTCTCCGACTTCGGTACGAAGGGTGAGGACCTGGTGGTCCAGGCACCCGCGGCACTCCCCGCCGGAGTGCCCCTGCACATCACCGTCCGGCACACCAGTGACCCGAACGGCAGCCGTGCCGACGGGGGTTGGCTGCGTACCGCCGACGGCCTGGCCATGGCCAACCAGGCCGATGCCGCGCACCGTGTCTTCCCGGGCAACGACCACCCGGCGGACAAGGCCTACTTCACCTTCCGGATCACCGCCCCCGACAAGCTGACCGCCGTGGCGAACGGTCTGCCAGTCGACTCCCGGCGCCGGGGAGGCACGACCACGTGGACCTACCGCACCGAGCATCCGATGGCCACCGAGCTCGCCCAGGTGTCGATCGGCCGCTCCGCGGTCCTGCACCGGACCGGACCGGGCGGACTGCCCCTGCGCGATGTCGTGCCGACCGCGGACCGGCAGAAGCTGGAGCCCTGGCTGAAGAAGACCCCTGACCAGATGGAGTGGATGGAACGGCAGGTCGGCCGGTATCCCTTCGAGACGTACGGGCTGCTGGTCGCGGACACGGAGACGGGCTTCGAGCTGGAGACCCAGACGCTCTCGCTCTTCGAGCGGTCCTTGTTCACCGAACCCGGCTATCCCGAGTGGTACGTCGACTCGATCATGGTGCATGAGCTGGCCCACCAGTGGTTCGGCAACAGCGTCTCCCCGAAGTCGTGGTCCGACCTGTGGCTCAACGAAGGACATGCCAGCTGGTACGAGGCCCGGTACGCCGAGGAGCACGCCGAGCAGCCGCTCGAACGCCGGATGCGCCATGCCTATGCCCGGTCCGACGGCTGGCGGGCCGCCGGAGGCCCCCCGGCCCACCCCGACGCCCCCGAGCCGGGCCACAAGATCAGCCTCTTCAGGCCGGTGGTGTACGACGGAAGCGCCCTCGTCCTCTACGCACTGCGGCAGGAGATCGGAGTGGCCGCTTTCGACCGGCTGGAGCGGACGTGGGTGCGGCGCCACAAGGACGAGTCCGCGACCACGGCGGACTTCACCGGCATGGCCTCCCGGATCGCCGGCCGCGATCTGACCGCGTTCTTCCAGGCGTGGCTGTACGGGGAGAAGACACCCCCGATGCCCGGGCATCCGGACTGGCGCAGCGAGAGGCCCCGGAGCCGGTGACCCGATACCGGACCGGGCGGGGCCGGGGCGGGGCGGCAACGGCGGAAACACCGGTAAACCCGAGTGACGGGCCAGCCGGCGCCATGCCACTATCAACGGGTCGGGGCGGCGACCTGACCCGGAACCCCCGCAGGGGAATCATCCGGCAAGGTCACGCGTTGTGACTGACGTAAGCGAATTCCATCGACGTAAGGATCCAATGACCTCCTCTTCTTCCTTTCCCCAGGACGCGCAGAAGGCGCAGAGCGCTACGGAGAACGTGACCGAAAGCCTCACCGAGGGCCTTCGGGCCGACGCCCTGATGGAAGAGGACGTCGCCTGGAGCCACGAGATCGACGGTGAGCGGGACGGCGATCAGCTGGACCGTTCTGAGCGTACGGCGCTGCGGCGCGTGGCAGGTCTCTCCACCGAGCTGGAGGACGTCACCGAGGTCGAGTACCGCCAGCTGCGCCTTGAGCGTGTCGTGCTGGTCGGCGTCTGGACGTCCGGCACCGTGCACGATGCGGAGATCTCACTCGCGGAGCTCGCGGCGCTTGCCGAGACGGCTGGTTCACAGGTGCTCGACGCCGTGTTCCAGCGGCGCGACAAGCCCGACCCGGCCACCTACATCGGTTCCGGCAAGGCACTCGAGCTGCGCGACATCGTTCTCGAGACCGGGGCCGACACCGTCGTCTGCGACGGTGAGCTGAGCCCCGGCCAGCTGATCCACCTGGAAGACGTCGTCAAGGTCAAGGTGGTCGACCGCACCGCCCTGATCCTGGACATCTTCGCCCAGCACGCCAAGTCCCGAGAGGGCAAGGCGCAGGTATCGCTGGCACAGATGCAGTACATGCTGCCGCGACTGCGCGGCTGGGGCCAGTCGCTCTCCCGGCAGATGGGTGGCGCGGGTTCCGGTGGTGGTGGCGGAATGGCCACGCGTGGTCCGGGTGAGACCAAGATCGAGACGGACCGGCGCCGTATCCGCGAGAAGATGGCGAAGATGCGCCGGGAGATCGCGGAGATGAAGACCGGCCGTGACCTCAAGCGCCAGGAGCGCAAGCGCAACAACGTGCCTTCGGTCGCCATCGCCGGATACACCAACGCCGGCAAGTCCTCCCTGCTCAACCGGCTGACCGGTGCGGGCGTCCTCGTGGAGAACTCACTGTTCGCCACGCTCGACCCGACCGTGCGCCGGGCCGAGACACCGAGCGGTCGGCTCTACACGCTGGCCGACACCGTCGGGTTCGTACGGCACCTGCCGCACCACCTCGTCGAGGCGTTCCGCTCCACCATGGAGGAGGTCGGCCAGTCCGACCTGATCCTGCACGTGGTGGACGGTTCCCACCCGGTGCCGGAGGAGCAGCTTGCCGCGGTCCGTGAGGTGATCCGCGAAGTGGGTGCGCTCGACGTTCCCGAGATCGTCGTGATCAACAAGGCGGACGCGGCCGACCCGGTCGTGCTGCAACGGCTGCTGCGTATCGAGAAGCACGCGATCGCCGTGTCGGCGCGGACCGGCGCCGGCATCGACGAACTGCTCGCGCTGATCGACGCGGAACTGCCGCGGCCGTCCGTGGAGATCGAGGCACTCGTGCCGTACATCCAGGGCGGTCTGGTCTCCCGGGTGCATGCCGAAGGCGAGGTCCTTTCCGAGGAGCACACCCCGGACGGCACTCTCCTCAAGGCGCGTGTCCATGCGGAACTGGCGGCGGACCTCTCGACGTTCGTTCCCGTGACCGGCTGACGGTCCAGCACAGCGGTACCGCACAACCCGAAGGCCCGGTCCCCCCCCTTGGGTTCTGACGGTCCTCGCAACTCCCACAGACCGCGGGTGTTGCGAGGTCCGTTGGAACCCAGTCGGGGGAACCGGGCCTTCGGCGTGCCGCTTGGGGATCTTGGGGATTTTGGCGGAGCCCTACTGGCCGGCGAACTTCTTGCTGACCGAGTCGAAGACGCCCTTGGCCTCGGCGCCGAGGCGCGGACCTGCCAGCCAGCCGGCCGTCACCGGACCGATGGACGTGTTGGAGACCAGTGCGGGCTTGCCGTCCTGGCCCGCCCCGACCCAGCCGCCACCGGAGGAGCCGCCCGTCATCGTGCAGCCGATGCGGTACATGGTCGGATCGGCCTGGAAGACCGAGAGGCGGCCCGGCTTGTCCTTGCACTGGAGCGCCTTCTGACCGTCGAACGGCGGGGCGGCCGGGTAGCCGGTGGCCGTCATCTCGGCGATCTCGGGCACAGCCGGGGCGTTGAACTCGACCGGAAGCGCGGAACCGACCGTCTCCTCCAGGGACTTGCCCGTAGCGCCCTTCTCCGGCGTCACGTGCAGGACCGCGAAGTCGTACGGGGCACCCTGGCCGCCGGTCGAGGCGCCCTGGGAGATCCACTGCTCGGAGGTCTGGGCCCACTGGCCCCACCACACACCGTAGGGAGCGATCTGCTCCTTGGTCGCGTTCTCGAGCTCGGCCATCGACATGCCCGTGTTGTTGTACGCCGGGACGAAGGCGATGTTGCGGTACCAGCCGCCCTTCTTGCCCGCGTGCACGCAGTGTCCGGCGGTCCACACCATGTTGGACTTGCCGGGGTGCGCGGGGTCCTTCACGACGGTCGCGGAGCAGACCATCGAGCCTTGGGGCCCGTCGAAGAGGAGCTTGCCCGACTCCGGTGCGTTGTCGTGGTACGGAGTCGCCAGGGGAGTGGCCGGCACCGGAGCCGGTGTCGGGTCCGTTACGCCGTCGTCACCCGAGATGTCGTTGTCGACAGGCTTCTCCGGGGACTTGTCGGCATCCCGCATCCGGTCCGGGTCCCAGAGGTCCTCGATGACGGGGTTGACGTAGTCCTTGGCCTCACGCAGCCACTTCTCCTTGTCCCAGTTCTTCCACTCGCCGTTCTTCCACTCGTCGAGGTCGATCCCGTGCTCCTTGAGCCGGTCCTTCAGATCGTCCGGGATCGCGATCTTGCCGTCGGAGGGCTGGCTCGCGGAGTCGGTCGGCTTGTTGCTCGCTTCTTCTTCGCTCGGGCCGCAGGCGGTGGCGGTGAGCGCCAGAACGGTCGCGAGAGATGCTGCGGCGAGCACGGGGGAGAGCTTGCGACGTGCGCTCCTCCCACGGCGTGCGGCATCGGTCGGGCGAATGGGTCGCATGTGGTGATCCCCCTGGGACTTCGTCATTCGTCACTTCGGTAAGGCGCGGTGGCGAGTGGTAGCGCGCCGCGCACACGCGGGACGCCGGCACGGCTGCCCCGGTCCCGAGTGCGCGCCCCACTATGCCGGTGCCGATGGGGACGGCGCTCACCAGGGCCATGGTTCCGCCGCCGCAAGGATCTTCCGATTTACCCGTGATCCTCCGCGACCGGCGTCGTTGGTACGTACGGGGGACACCCGGGCAGCGTTCACCGTCACGGCCCTTCCCCGGGTGCAACGTACTGACGTGCAACGCAACTGTGACAGCAGGAGGATCAACAGCCGTGGCCGTGACCGAACCAGCTCCGGTAATGCCCTCCCCCGCCCACGAGGGAATTCTGCGACGCCAGGCACAGCGTGAATCGGCGGCCCGCACCTATGCGCGGTCCCTGCCGATCGTGCCCGTCCGGGCCCGGGGGCTGACCATCGAAGGAGCGGACGGACGGCGCTACCTCGACTGTCTGTCCGGGGCGGGCACCCTGGCGCTGGGCCACAACCACCCGGTGGTGCTGGAGGCGATCAGGAAGGTCATCGACTCGGGCGCACCGCTGCATGTGCTCGATCTCGCCACCCCTGTCAAGGACGCCTTCACGACCGAGCTGTTCGCGACCCTGCCGCGGCAGTTCGCGGACAACGCCCGGATCCAGTTCTGCGGGCCGGCCGGAACGGACGCCGTGGAGGCCGCGTTCAAGCTGGTCCGGGCCGCGACCGGCCGCTCCGGGCTTCTCGCCTTCACCGGCGCGTACCACGGGATGACGGCCGGAGCGCTGGCGGCGTCGGGCGGCGCCCCGGACGTACAAGTGACACGCCTGCCCTTTCCGCAGGAGTACCGCTGCCCGTTCGGCGTGGGCGGGGAGCGCGGAGCGGAGATCGCGGCCCACTGGACGGAGCATCTCCTCGACGACCCGAAAGCAGGGGTGCCCGCTCCCGCCGGGATGATCGTGGAACCGGTCCAGGGCGAAGGCGGAGTGAATCCCGCGCCCGACGACTGGCTGCGGCGCATGCGGGAGATCACCGTGGCGCGCGGCATTCCTCTGATCGCCGACGAGGTGCAGACCGGCGTCGGCCGGACCGGTGCCTTCTGGGCGGTCGAGCACAGCGGCATCGTGCCGGATGTGATGGTGCTGTCCAAGGCCATCGGCGGCTCCCTTCCGCTGGCGGTGATCGTCTACCGGTCCGAGCTGGACCTCTGGCAGCCCGGAGCGCACGCCGGTACCTTCCGTGGCAATCAACTGGCCATGGCCGCCGGCGCGGCCACGCTCAAGTACGTGCGCGAGAACCGGCTCGCGGAACGCGCCGCGACGCTGGGAGCCCGGATGCTCGCCCGGCTCCAGGCTCTGCGCGCGGACCATCCGAGCATCGGCGACGTCCGGGGCCGTGGCCTGATGATCGGCATGGAGCTCGTCGACCCGGAGGCCACCGTCCCGGCCGGGCGGTCCGCATCCTCGACCGCCCCGTCGGCCGATCCGATCCTCGCCGCCGCAGTCCAGCAGGAATGTCTGAGCCGTGGCCTCATCGTCGAACTCGGCGGACGCCACTCCGCAGTCGTACGTCTGCTCCCTCCTCTGACTCTCACGGACGAACAGGCAACAGCGGTCGTCGACCGCCTCGCCGACGCGCTGGCAGCCGCAGAGCGCTCACCGCACCGTCGGACCACAGCCGGGCTGCACCGCTGATCCCGGACACCTCGTAAGGAAGACTGCCGTGAACCCCACCCCCGCGCCCGAGGCCGACGGCCCTCTCACCAGCCCTTACTCCGGGCAGGACGGACCGGACAGTCCCGTGGCAGTCGAGTCGACGACCGTGCCACGTCAGAAGACCGCGCCGCGCGGCGACCGGCGTTCCTCCGCGAGCGCATCCATCGGCGCGGCACAGGACCTCCTCGACCACCCGGACCCGCTCAGGGCAGCCGACGCGGCCGGTACCGAGAACCTCCTGCGCTGCTGGACCCGGGAGAACGACCTCCGCCGCCCGGACCGCGGCGTCCTGCGCATCCCGCTCCCCGCCACCGGGACCGCGCTGCTCGCCCCCGTCCTCCACTGGTCCGCCACCGGCTGGCACCGCTTCGGCGCCCCCACGCTGGAGACCGCACCCGAGTCCGCCCCACCCGTCGATGCCGTCACCCTCGCCGCCCTTCTGGGCCGCGAGGCCGACCGTGATAGGGGCTCCGATCTCGTGGCCCGGGTGGCCGATTCGGTACGGCACACGGCCGCGTTCATCGACGAGCGGCGACGCACCCCCGCCGAGCCGGCCGACGCCGACCTGTTCCTCACCGCCGAGCAGTCCCTCCTCCTCGGCCACCCCCTGCACCCCACGCCCAAGAGCCGCCAAGGTCTCTCCGACGCCGAAGCCCGCCTCTACTCGCCCGAGTTGCGTGGCTCCTTCCCTCTCCACTGGATGGCCGTCGACCGGTCGGTACTGGCCACCGAGTCGGCCTGGACGCAGAGAGGCCGCCCGGTTTCCGCCCAGCACCTCGTCGCACCGCACGCCGACGGCCTGTGCCTTCCCGACCACACCACGGCACTCCCGCTCCACCCCTGGCAGGCCGGCGACCTGATGCGCCGCCCGGAAGTCGGCGCACTGCTCGAGGCGGGGCTCCTCCACGACCTCGGCACACACGGAGCGCCGTGGCACCCCACATCCTCCGTCCGCACGGTGCACCAGCCCGGCGCCGGGCTCATGCTGAAGCTGTCCCTGGGCGTACGCATCACCAACTCCCGTCGTGAGAATCTCCGCAAGGAACTCCACCGAGGGGCAGAGGTCCACCGGCTGCTCCGCAGCGGTCTCGCCGACCAGTGGCACGCGGTCCACCCCGGCTTCGACATCGTCAGGGACCCCGCCTGGCTGGCCGTCGACGCCCCGGACGGCGAACCTGTCGCCGGACTCGACGTCATGCTCCGGCACAACCCGTTCGGCCCCGGGGACGACGCGGTGTGCCTCGCCGGACTGACAGCCCCACGGCCCTGGCCGGACCGCACGGTCATGCGCTCGCGGCTCGCCGAATGCGTCTCCCGGCTGGCCGCACGCACCGGCCGGACCAAGGCAGCCGTTTCCGCCGAGTGGTTCCTTCGCTACCTGGACCGTGTCGTACGTCCCGTGCTGTGGCTCGACGCCAAGGCCGGAGTCGCCCTTGAGGCCCACCAGCAGAACACCCTGGTGCTGCTCGACCCCGAGGGCTGGCCCATCGGCGGCCGTTACCGGGACAACCAGGGCTACTACTTCCGTGAATCCCACCGGGCCGCACTGGAACACCGGCTTCCCGGCATCGGCGCGCTCAGCGACACCTTCGTCCCGGACCCGGTCACGGACGAGCGTTTCGCCTACTACCTGGGCATCAACAACGTCCTCGGTCTCATCGGAGCCTTCGGCGCCCAGCGCCTCGCGGACGAACAGGTGCTGCTCGCCGCATTCCGTCGCTTCCTCGACGGCGTCTCAGGACTGGGCTCCCCGCTGCCCGCGTACCTGCTGGAGACGACGCAACTGCGCTGCAAGGCCAACCTGCTGACCCGGCTGCACGGCCTCGACGAACTGGTGGGACCGGTCGACACCCAGTCCGTCTACGTCACCATCACCAACCCCCTTCACCCCTGAAAGATCCTGAACAACATGCCCATCTGATCCCACGAGAGGAGAGCGTCACGTGCCTCCTGCCGACGCGCACACGGACACCGGAACCGACGTTGCCCCCCAACTCGCCACGGGCACCGAGGACACTTTGGACCTGAGGCTCTCCGAGGAACTCCTCGCCCTGTTCGGTGAGGACCCGGCGCCCGCCACCCGGCCGGCCGCCTCCGATCTGCTCGGCGATCCTGCGGCCTGGCGCCCGGTCACCACCTCCGCCGGTGTATTCCAGCTTGTCCCGGTACGGCTGGAGCGTGACCTCGCGCTGATCAGCCGCTGGATGAACGACCCCGCCGTCGCCGCGTTCTGGGAGCTCGCCGGAGCCGAGACCGTCACCGCCGATCACCTCCGGCCGCAGCTGGGAGGGGACGGACGGAGCATGCCCTGCCTCGGCGTCCTCGGAGGCATCCCCATGAGCTACTGGGAGATCTACCGGGCGGATCTGGACCCGCTGGCGCGCCACTACCCGGCGAGGCCGCACGACACGGGTATCCACCTGCTGATCGGCGGTGTGACCAACCGTGGCCGGGGCGTGGGCACCACACTGCTGCGTGCCGTCGCCGACCTCGTACTCGACAGCCTTCCCTTGTGCAGACGCGTGGTCGCCGAACCCGACATGCGTAACACCCCTTCCGTCGCAGCCTTCCTGAGTGCCGGCTTCCGCTTCTCGGCGGAGGTCGAACTGCCCGACAAGCGCGCCGCTTTGATGGTTCGCGACCGAGCTCATCGTGCCCAGCTGTGAACAGCTCGCTGACCTACTTACACCGCTCGAGCCCCATCGGTTCCACCCGGAGGAGTCCCCGTGCCGAAATATCCTGCGAGCAATGACGCGGCGGAGCCCTGTGCGTCGCACAGCACTCCGGAACTGAACCGGACGGGCTGGGACCGTGCCGCGGTCCGGCTTCTCGCGAAAATGCTCGGCGAGTTCGCTTACGAGGAGGTCATCGAGCCGGCCGCGGTGGGCAAGGGGGACAAGAGCGGCGACACCTATTCCCTTCCGCTCGACGACGGCGCCACCCTGCGCTTCCGGGCCCGGCGAGGCGTCTACGGGAGTTGGCGCGTCGAGGCGGGATCGATCACCGAGATCACCGCCGGCTCGACCACCGCGATCGACGCCGACACCACCGGCAACAACGCCGGCTCGGCCACCGCGAACGCCGGCTCGGCCACCGCGATCAACGCCGCGCACCGGGCCCAAGACGACGCGGGATCTCCGGCCGAGGCGGCCGGAAACCCCCGCTCCGTACCGCGCCCCTTCCGTGATCCCCTGCAGTTCCTCGCTCGTGCCCACCGGCTTCTGGGAATCGACGGTGCCACGCTGGGCCATCTCATCCGCGAAGTCACCACCACGCTCGCCGCCGACGCCCGGCTCGATCACAACGCCGTCAGCGCTGCCCGTCTCGCGGAACTCGACTACGCCGAGCTCGAAGGCCATCAGACCGGCCATCCCTGGCTCGTCGCCAACAAGGGGCGGCTCGGATTCTCCGCCGAGGACATGGCCTGCTTCGCGCCCGAAGCCCGCCGGGCGGTCCGGCTGCCCTGGATCGCCGTCAGTACACGCATCGCGGGATACCGGGGCGTGCCCCGTCTCGCCACCCCCGAGCAGCTCTACGCCCAGGAACTGGACCCCTCCGTCCGCAGGTCCTTCGACGCAGCGCTGCGGGCCCGCGGCCTCGACCCCCGGGAGTACCTGTTCCTTCCCGTACACCCCTGGCAGTGGGACGAGTGGATCGTGCCGCACTTCGCTCCGGCGATCGCGGACGGCGACATCGTGCGGCTGCACCCCGACGGCGATCTCCGGCTGCCCCAGCAGTCCATCCGTACGTTCACCAACGTGGCACGGAAGGACCGGCACACGGTCAAGCTGCCGTTGTCCATCCTCAACACCCTCGTCTGGCGCGGCCTCCCCACCGAGCGCACGCTCGCGGCCCCGGCCGTGACGGCCTGGGTCCAGGGACGGTGCGAATCCGACCCGTTCCTCCGGGACACCTGCGGCGTCATCCTCCTCGGCGAGGTCGCGTCCGTAGCCGTCGAGCACCCGCTCTACGACCTTCTGCCGGAAACGCCGTACCAGTTCAAGGAGATACTCGGCGCGATCTGGCGGGAGCCTCTCCATACCCGGCTCGCGGCCGGAGAGCGGGCCCGCACGCTGGCGTCGTTGCTGCACACCGACCCGGAGGGCCGTGCCTTCGTGGCGGAACTTGTCACTCGGTCCGGGCTGGCACCCACCGTGTGGCTGACGCGGCTCTTCGGAGCCCTGCTCCCTCCGCTCCTGCATTTCCTCTACCGCTACGGCACGGTCTTTTCCCCGCACGGAGAGAACGCCATCGTCGTGTTCGACGACCAGGACGTCCCGGTACGTCTGGCGATCAAGGACTTCGTCGACGATGTGAACATCAGCGCCCGGCCCCTGCCGGAGCACGACAGCATGCCGGACGCAGTGCGCCGCATCCTGCTGACGGAGAGCCCCACCTTTCTCACCCAGTTCATCCACTCCGGACTGTTCGTCGGTGTCTTCCGCTATCTCTCCCCCCTGTGCGAGGAACAGCTGGGAGTGCCTGAAGACGAATTCTGGTCACTCGTGCGGGCGGAAATCGTCCGGCATCACGCACGGTTCCCGGAGCTCAAAGACCGGTTCGAGATGTTCGACATGCTGACCCCTCGCATCGAGCGTCTCTGCCTCAACCGCAACCGTCTGCATGTGGACGGCTACCGGGACCGCTCGCAGCGCCCGCACGCCGCCGTCCACGGCACGGTTCCCAACCCGCTCCACCCGCTGGGGCGGGTTGGGGGGTGACCGTCGTTGTCAGTGCCGCGCCGTAGGCTGGTCGCGCTATGACGAAGCCATCCCTCACCGAACTCCTCCACGCCGCCGTCACCGCCGTCGGCGGGACGGAGCGGCCTGGCCAGGTCAGCATGGCCGAGGCCGTCGCCGACGCTGTCGACGACCATTCCCATCTGCTGGTCCAGGCTGGAACCGGCACGGGCAAGTCCCTCGGATATCTGGTGCCCGCGCTGGCACACGGGGAGCGCGTCGTGGTGGCCACGGCGACCCTCGCGCTCCAGCGGCAGCTCGTGGAGCGAGACCTTCCGCGGACGGTCGACGCCCTGCATCCGATACTGCGCCGCCGACCCGAGTACGCCATGCTCAAGGGCCGGTCGAACTACCTCTGCCTGCACCGGCTCCACGAGGGAGTACCGCAGGAAGAGGAGGACGGCCTCTTCGATCAGTTCGAGGCGGCAGCGCCCTCCAGCAAGCTGGGGCAGGACCTGCTGCGTATGCGGGACTGGGCGGACGAGACGGAGACCGGGGACAGGGACGACCTCACTCCCGGTGTCTCGGACCGGGCGTGGGCGCAGATCTCGGTCTCCTCCCGGGAGTGCCTAGGGGCTTCGAAGTGCGCGTACGGCGCCGAATGCTTCGCAGAGACGGCCCGGGAGCGGGCCAAGCTCGCCGACGTGGTCGTCACCAATCACGCCTTGCTCGCGATCGACGCCATCGAAGGCGCCCCGGTGCTCCCGCAGCACGAGGTGCTGATCGTCGACGAGGCCCATGAGCTGGTGTCCCGGGTGACGGGTGTGGCCACGGGGGAGCTCACCCCGGCCAGGTGAACCGGGCGGTGCGCCGCGCGGCGAAGCTGGTCAACGAGAAGGCGGCCGATGCCCTCCTGACCGCGTCCGAGGGCTTCGAGCGGGTGATGGAGCTGGCGCTTCCGGGGCGTCTGGAAGAGGTCCCCGAGGACCTGGGCTACGCGCTCATGGCGCTGCGGGACGCCGCGCGTACGGTGATCTCCGCGCTGGGCTCCACCCGGGACAAGTCCGTCCAGGACGAGGACGCGGTCCGTAAGCAGGCGATGGCGTCGGTCGAGACGATTCACGGTGTGGCCGAGCGCATCACCCAGGGCTCCGAGTACGACGTCGTCTGGTACGAGCGGCACGACCGTTTCGGTGCCTCGGTGCGGGTCGCCCCGCTCTCCGTCTCGGGTCTCCTCCGCGAGAAGCTCTTCGCGGACCGTTCCGTGGTCCTGACCTCGGCGACGCTGAAGCTCGGCGGCGATTTCAACGGGGTCGGAGCGTCTCTGGGGCTTGCCCCGGAAGGCACAGCGGGCGATGACATCCCGCAGTGGAAGGGCCTCGACGTCGGCTCACCCTTCGACTATCCGAAGCAGGGAATCCTCTACGTCGCCCGTCATCTGGCCACACCGGGGCGGGAGGGCTCCCGCACCGACATGCTCGACGAGCTCGCCGAGCTGATCGAGGCGGCAGGTGGCCGGACCCTGGGGCTGTTCTCCTCGATGCGGGCGGCCCAGGCGGCGGCCGAGGAACTGCGGGGCCGGCTCGGGAGGGCGATCCTTCTGCAGGGTGAGGAGACGCTCGGCGAACTCATCAAGAACTTCGCCGCCGACCCGGAGACCTGTCTGTTCGGCACGCTTTCGCTCTGGCAGGGCGTCGATGTGCCCGGAGCGAGCTGCCAACTCGTGATCATGGACCGGATTCCGTTCCCACGCCCTGACGACCCGCTGATGAGCGCCCGGCAGAAGGCGGTCGAAGAGGCGGGTGGCAACGGATTCATGGCCGTCGCGGCGACCCATGCCGCCCTGCTGATGGCACAGGGCGCCGGACGGCTCGTGCGGGCCACGGGCGACAAGGGGGTGGTCGCCGTGCTTGACCCGCGGCTGGCCAACGCCCGGTACGGAAGCTATCTGCGCGCTTCGCTGCCCGACTTCTGGTACACCACGGACCGCAGTCAGGTGCGGCGTTCGCTCGCGGCCATTGACGCGGCGGCCAAGGCCGACGGGCGGTAGGCGACCGGGCGGCAGACATGGCAGGGCCCCGGGATCGGCGCAGTGCATCCCGGGGCCCGGTCGGAACCGGCGGGTTTCAGACCCGCCGTAGCACCGCCACCACCTTGCCGAGGATGGTGGCCTCGTCGCCGGGGATCGGCTGGTAGGCGGAGTTGTGCGGGAGGAGCCATACATGGCCGTCCTCGCGCTTGAACCGCTTGACGGTGGCCTCACCGTCCAGCATGGCCGCCACGATGTCCCCGTTCTCCGCGACCGGCTGGCGCCGGACCGTGACCCAGTCGCCGTCACAGATCGCGGCCTCGATCATCGAATCGCCGACGACCTTGAGGACGAACAGCTCTCCGTCGCCCACGAGCTGGCGGGGTAGCGGGAAGACGTCCTCGACCGATTCCTCGGCGAGGATCGGACCACCGGCCGCGATCCGGCCCACCAGCGGAACGTACGAAGCGGCGGGCTTGCCCGTCGTGTCGGTCTGCTGGGTGCTGGGCTGGTCCGAGCCCCGGACCTCGTACGCACGAGGGCGGTGCGGGTCCCGGCGCAGGAAGCCCTTGCGCTCCAGGGCCATCAGCTGGTGAGCGACGGACGACGTGCTGGACAGCCCTACCGCCTGGCCGATCTCCCGCATCGAGGGCGGGTACCCTCGGCGCTGAACCGAATCGCGAATGACCTCGATCACCCGCCGCTGCCGGTCCGTGAGCCCGGAGCTGTCCGCCCGGATTCCTGGTGGGCGGCCGGGCATGGAGCGCGCGGGACGCGCGGGCTCCGGCCCCTCCGTGTTCACGACTGAGTCATTCATTGCATGCACCGGCTCAAGTCGGCTCTGGGAGCGGTGGTCCTGGGCAGTGATGGTGGCACTGTCTGCGGTGGTGGTCACGTCGGCCCCTCTCGAATGTTCTCCCTAGTTGGACAACGGTAGTAGCTTTCGAAAGGTTGCGCCAAACACACGTTCGAGTGAAAAACGAATAAAGGCCCGCCGAGAGCTTATGGCGGGGTGTATGGGCCGCCTCCAGGGCGACCGGCAATTCCGGCCATTACGGTAGCGCCCGCAGTTTCCCGGCGAGCTTGCGGGGGCCCTTTCGGCGGGCGCGGCGCCAGTCCGTCAGCCGGCGCCCCGCCCTCGGGGGAGTCGTGTGTCTCCCGTACTCTCATGCCTGGCCGCATGCCGCCGCAGTGGTCCGCAAGCGCGACACGCGCTAGGGCCGAAAGTGCCGCGAAACCCTAGATCTAGTGGTTGGATTGCCTCGCTCACCCAGAGGTTGTGGTCCCTGGTTCATCGGGGAGCGGCGATCGCCTATGCTTGAGCCTGCTTCGAAGGGCCCGTGACGGGCCTGGCGAGGCTATTCAGTCGCGCTGTGAAGGAGGGTTGGGAGCCATGCACTGCCCCTTCTGCAGGCACCCCGACAGCAGGGTCGTCGACAGTCGCACCACCGACGACGGCACGTCGATCCGACGGCGCCGCCAGTGCCCCGACTGCTCCCGCCGTTTCACGACGGTGGAGACCTGTTCGCTGATGGTGGTCAAGCGCAGCGGTGTGACGGAACCCTTCAGCCGCACCAAGGTCATTTCCGGTGTCCGGAAGGCGTGCCAGGGGCGGCCCGTCACCGAGGACGCGCTCGCCAAGCTCGGCCAGCGGGTCGAAGAGGCGGTGCGTGCCACCGGCAGCGCCGAGCTGACCACCCACGACGTGGGTCTGGCCATACTCGGCCCCCTGCAGGAACTCGACCTCGTCGCGTACCTGCGGTTCGCGTCCGTGTACCGGGCGTTCAACTCACTCGACGACTTCGAGGCCGCCATCGCGCAACTCCGCGAGCAACGGCCTCCCGCGAACGAACGCGGGAGCGGCGAGACCCTCGAGGTCCCCGCGCCCGCCATCGCCGCCGACTGATCGGCACCGGTCGGGCGGCGGAGGTCTGCCGGCCGGAGGCAGGGCGGTACCAAGACCTGTTCCCGGCGCTGCGAGCGGCGCCCGGAGCATCAGACACACACTGTGCCCTGGGAAGAACTGGGTACTTCAGGGCGTTTTTGCCCACATATGGGAGGCGGCATGACAGAGACGGTGAGCGGCCCGGCACGAGGTTCCCGCACCAAGGGCACCAAGTCGACTGCGAATCGGCAGGGTCTGCGTATCGAGCGCATTCACACCACCCCCGGAGTGCATCCGTACGACGAGGTGGCGTGGGCACGCCGGGATGTCGTCATGACCAACTGGCGCGACGGCTCGATCAACTTCGAGCAGCGTGGCGTCGAGTTCCCCGACTTCTGGTCGGTGAACGCGGTCAACATCGTCACCAGCAAGTACTTCCGGGGTGCCGTCGGCTCCCCGCAGCGCGAGACCGGTCTGCGGCAGCTCATCGACCGGATCGTCAAGACGTACCGGAAGGCCGGTGAGGACTACAACTACTTCACCTCTCCCGCTGACGCCGAGATCTTCGAGCACGAGCTGGCGTATGCCCTCCTGCACCAGATCTTCAGCTTCAACTCGCCGGTCTGGTTCAACGTCGGAACGCCTCAGCCGCAGCAGGTCTCCGCCTGCTTCATCCTGGCCGTCGACGACTCCATGGAGTCGATCCTCGACTGGTACAAGGAAGAGGGCATGATCTTCAAGGGCGGCTCCGGTGCCGGCCTGAACCTCTCCCGTATCCGCTCCTCCAAGGAGCTGCTCTCCTCCGGTGGCAACGCCTCCGGCCCGGTCTCTTTCATGCGCGGCGCCGACGCGTCCGCTGGAACGATCAAGTCCGGTGGGGCCACCCGCCGTGCGGCCAAGATGGTCATTCTCGACGTCGACCACCCCGACATCGAGAACTTCATCGAGACCAAGGTCAAGGAGGAGGAGAAGATCCGCGCCCTGCGCGACGCGGGGTTCGACATGGACCTGGGCGGCGACGACATCACGTCCGTCCAGTACCAGAACGCCAACAACTCGGTCCGTGTGAACGACGAGTTCATGAAGGCCGTGGAGTCCGGCGGGAAGTTCGGTCTGCGTGCCCGGATGACCGGTGAGGTCATCGAGGAGGTGGAGGCCAAGTCCCTCTTCCGCAAGATGGCCGAGGCGGCCTGGGCCTGTGCCGACCCCGGCATCCAGTACGACGACACCATCAACCACTGGCACACCTGCCCGGAGTCCGGCCGGATCAACGGCTCGAACCCCTGCAGCGAGTACATGCACCTGGACAACACCTCGTGCAACCTGGCCTCGCTGAACCTGATGAAGTTCCTCAAGGACGACGGCGAAGGCCACCAGTCCTTCGAGTCCGAGCGCTTCTCCAAGGTCGTCGAGCTGGTCATCACCGCGATGGACATCTCCATCTGCTTCGCGGACTTCCCGACGCAGAAGATCGGCGAGAACACCCGCGCCTACCGGCAGCTGGGCATCGGTTACGCCAACCTCGGCGCCCTGCTCATGGCGACCGGCCACGCCTACGACAGCGAAGGCGGCCGCGCGCTCGCCGGTGCCATCACGTCGCTGATGACCGGCACCTCGTACAAGCGCTCCGCCGAGCTCGCCGCGGTCGTCGGCGCGTACGACGGCTACGCCCGCAACGCCGAACCGCACCAGCGCGTCATGAAGCAGCATTCCGACGCCAACGCCGTCGCGGTGCACGTGGACGACCTGGACTCGCCGATCTGGGCCGCCGCCACGGAGGCCTGGCAGGACGTGATCCGGCTCGGTGCGAAGAACGGTTTCCGTAACGCCCAGGCGTCGGTCATCGCTCCCACCGGCACCATCGGTCTCGCGATGTCCTGCGACACCACCGGTCTCGAGCCCGACCTCGCCCTGGTCAAGTTCAAGAAGCTCGTCGGCGGCGGATCGATGCAGATCGTCAACGGCACCGTCCCGCAGGCGCTGCGCCGCCTCGGCTACCAGCCGGAGCAGATCGAGGCGGTCGTCGCCCACATCGCCGAGAACGGCAATGTGATCGACGCCCCGGGCCTGAAGCCCGGGCACTACGAGGTCTTCGACTGCGCGATGGGCGAGCGGTCCATCTCCGCGATGGGCCATGTCCGGATGATGGCGGCCATCCAGCCGTGGATCTCCGGCGCGCTCTCCAAGACGGTGAACCTGCCGGAGACGGCCACCGTCGAGGACGTCGAAGAGGTCTACTTCGAGGCGTGGAAGATGGGCGTCAAGGCGCTCGCGATCTACCGCGACAACTGCAAGGTCGGCCAGCCCCTCTCCACGAAGAAGTGGGAGGAGAAGAAGGACGCGATCACCGCGAAGACCGAGGACACCATCCGTACCGCGGTGGAGAAGGTCATCGAGTACCGTCCGGTCCGCAAGCGTCTGCCCAAGGGCCGTCCCGGCATCACCACCTCCTTCACGGTCGGTGGCGCCGAGGGGTACATGACCGCCAACTCCTACCCGGACGACGGCCTCGGTGAGGTCTTCCTGAAGATGTCCAAGCAGGGTTCGACCCTCGCGGGCATGATGGACGCCTTCTCGATCGCGGTCTCGGTCGGTCTCCAGTACGGCGTGCCGCTGGAGACGTACGTCTCGAAGTTCACCAACATGCGCTTCGAGCCGGCCGGTATGACGGACGACCCGGACGTGCGGATGGCGCAGTCGATCGTCGACTACATCTTCCGCCGCCTGGCGCTGGACTTCCTGCCCTTCGAGACGCGCTCCGCGCTCGGTATCCACTCGGCCGATGAGCGTCAGCGTCACCTCGACACCGGTTCGTACGAGCCGTCGTTCGAGTTCGAGGACGAGGGCATGGACACCGAGAGCCTCGCCCAGTCCGCTCCGCTTCACGTGGAGCCCCTGAAGGCGGTCGCGGCCCCGGAGGAGGCGGCCGAGAAGCCGGCTCCGAAGACGGCCCACACCTCGGCCGAGCTGGTCGAGATGCAGCTCGGTATCAGCGCGGACGCGCCGCTCTGCTTCTCCTGCGGCACGAAGATGCAGCGCGCCGGTTCCTGCTACATCTGTGAGGGCTGCGGCTCCACCAGTGGCTGCAGCTGATCCAGGACGCCCGGTCAGGGCGTAGAACACCTGCCCAGGGCGGTGGAGCCGATATTCGGCGCCACCGCCCTGAGCGCTGTACGGCCGACCGGAACCGGCTGCCCCCGACCCCGCGCGGCCGCGGCGTCCGTGGGGGCGACCGCCGCTCAGTCGCCCGGGGTCCGGCTTCCCATGGCAGCGGCGAACTCGTCAGGGTCGCCGTCGAAGCCACGCACCTCGGAGTGGAACGTCCAGGCGCCGGAACTGTCCCGGGCGAACACCGCGACCACCGCCGCAGTGGCCCCCGACACCTCCGAGAAGTCGCTCTCCGAGAGGCTCGTGTACCCCTCGAGGATCTGTACGCCGGTGCGCTGTATGTCGCCGAAGGTCTTCCGGCCGTCCCGCTGCTGGATGGCGATCCCGACGATCACCCGGGCGTACGTCTCGGCCATCCGGTCCAGTTCGATCGTCATGATCTCGTCGAATCCGAGCCCCTGGCCGGTCCTGCTGTCCCGGTTGAGCGTGATCGTGCCGTCCGGTGAGCGGCTGTCGAAGTGCACCAGATAGGCGGGGCTGCCGTACGGATCGTCCGTGGTGTACGGCCCCGCGATGATGTCCAGGTCGTGTGCCGGCTCGCCGGTCGTACTGGGGTCCCACTTCAGCCTGACTTCAACCTTGTCGATGTCCTTGTTGGGCGTGCTCATCGGACTTCCCTCCTCGCGCCGGGCGGCGGACCGATCTCACCGCCCGATCATGACCGTAACTGTCGGTGAATCCAACCGCCTTGGTGGGCGGCGACGCAATCGGACCATGGTCGTGTCCGGGCCGCTCAGTGGGGAATGCGGCGCGGGGGCCGCTGGACGACCTCCTCGCGGAACAGCTCGATCGCGGAGCTGACCTGGCGGATGAGGTGAGTGTTCTCGATGCGGTCGAGGTAGAGGCACTGCCGGGCCAGTCCCTCCAGTTCGAAGGCGAAGCAGAGCGTCATCAACGGGTTGACGAACAGCTCGCTCCCACGGGTGCGTGAAGTGAACTGGACGTCCCCGAAAGCTCCTTGGACGGCTGCGCCTATCGAACCGTTGACGATGCTGGGGTGTTGGGGGGTGTGCTGCTGGGCATGCGCCACGGCATCGACGAAGAGCGCTCCTTCACGGGTCGCACGAGGCACGGAGAACGCGCCCAGGTAGGCGCCCGCGCGTTCCAGAGCGGCGATGTTCTCCAGTACGAGGCCGTGGCTCACCCCGTGGTAGGCGTCGACGCCGAAGCCGATGGAGACGACCAGGCGCTCGGGCACATCGATGCCCGCCAGCGCGGCGACGCTGGTGAGGTCCTCCTCGGGGGTGCCGAGCTCCGTCTCGTCGCCGCGCATCAGGATGTCGGTACCGCCGTCGACGAGCACCACGGCATCGATGTCGTAGGCGTCGATCAACGCGCGGTAGGCGGCGCGGAGCGGCTGCACGCCGACGCGGGAGAACGCGTGCACCGTGCTGGGATAGCCGTGCAGTTCGAGCCATTGGGCGAGGGTGCGTTCCGGGAAGTACGCCTGGTGGAGCGAGCTTCGCGGTCCGACTGCGGCGACGTCGGGCGCGAGCCATTCGTCGAGCGGGAGCCCCTCGATCGCGCTGAACGTGAGATTGGCGAGCTGGACGTGTTTTCCCTGATGCATCAGGGAAAGCACCACGGGAAGTCCCGCGTAGATGTCGAACCCACCGCCGGCGCCGGCGACGAGAACACGCTTGGAGGTCTCGAGCCGGGCGAACAGGGGATTGGCGTGCAGCGCGGTGATGGTGATCATTCTGCGACCGGAGGGGATTGCCCCGGGTGGACTCCGTCGTAGCGTGACCCGCGCCATGCCGGGCGCCGTACGATGGCGCGGTGCTGGTCAAGTGGATTCGCTGCACCGTCGTGGACCGTCATGGGTTCGAGCGGGGGCAGCGGAAGTGGACGGGGCTGCTGGGTGAGCCGGGGTTCAGGGGACAGAGCGGGGGATGGAGCCGGAGGGAGCCGGACGTGGCTCATGTCTTCGCGTTCTGGGAGAACCGAGTCTTCTACGATTCCTTCATGGCGCGCGGTCACGACCGGTTGGCCGCGGCGCAGTCCGGGATGTACCGGGACATGCAGGTGAAGCTCTTCGAGTACCGCTTCGACGTGAAGACGGGTTTTGAACCGCACTTCACCGACGCGGATGTGGTCAGAGTCGCGCACAGCCGGGTGCACGAAGATCGCGGAGAGCACTTCTCGCTCATGCAGCGACAGGTGTGGAATCCCGCGATGGCCGGATCGCCGGGGATGCTGCGCGGGATGTTCGGGGAAGCGCCGGGGCACGAGTTTCTTGTGTTGTCGATGTGGCAGTCGAGCGCTGAGCGGGGCAAGTACCGGCCGCAAGGCGTGGAGCGGCTCTCGGAGCGGGCGCAGACCGAGACGGACGTGGCGGAGCTGACCGGGGACGTGGTGGAGCTCCAGCCGCTGTGGACCGTGTGAGTCCGGTCGCCGGTCGCCGGTCGGGTGACGGGGGCACACGCGGGCGGGGCGACGTAGCGGCGACGGTCACAGCTGGGGCTGGGGTTCTGGCTGTAGCTGGGGCTTTGGTTGCGTGGTGAACACGCCCGCGAGAGCTGCCGCCAGCGCACCGTCCGCCGACTGATCGGCGAGGGCTTCGTCGACCGGTTCGCGGGTGACGAACAGACGGAGGAACAGCGGGGCGGTGGCCGCCCTGACGAGCGCGCCGGCGTCGGTGCTCCGCGGGATCTCGCCGCGCTCGACGGCCCGCAGGACGACGGACTCACAGCGTCGGAACCGCTCGGCGTAGAAGGCGTGCAGCGCGTCGGCCGCCTTCGCCGACTGGAACGCCGCGGCGATGAACGCGCGGGGCGCGGCCGCCGCGGCCGGATCGGCGAACGAGGCTGCCGTCTCCCGGGTGAGCGCGCGCAGGTCATCGCGCAGAGAGCCGGTCTCGGGGGGCTTCCAGCTGTCCTCACCCGCCAGGTCCAGCGCATCGACGACGAGCCCTTCGAGGCCGCCCCAGCGCCGGTAGAGGGTCGTCTTGTGTACGCCGGACCGTTCCGCCACGTACTCCACGGACAGACCCGGATAGCCGTGCTCGGTCAGACCGGTGAGGACGGCGTCGCGGACGGCGGCTCGCGTGCGTGCTGTGCGGCCGCCCGGACGGCGGGAGCCGGGGGCGGAATCCGGTCCGGCCGGTGGGGAAGCCCGTTCATTCGTCAATTGCTACTTTTGTCGCGTTAATGCTGCCAAGTGTGCCACACTCCTCTTAATGCGATGCTGGATGCGTTTGCGGGACGACGTCCACGCTGGAGGTGCTCTTGCCCACTCAGATCGCTGTGCGCGACATGACGGTGTCCCGCGGGGACCGGCTCCTGCTCGCCGGTGTCTCCTTCACCGTGCGCCCAGGTGAACGCGTCGGCATTTCTGGAACGCGTGACGTCTGCTTGGTCGGGTGCGCTCGTCGTGGTATCCCACGACAGGCTTCTCCGCCGCCGTTTCGTTGGTCACATACGCCGGATGGAGTCCGGACAACTGCTCGATTGAGGCGTGCGGGGCCTAGGGTCGTGGCATGGCACGACCGCAGCGCATTGTTCTCGTCCGGCACGGTGAGTCCGAAGGCAACGCCGACGACACGGTGTATGAGCGGGAGCCCGACCACGCACTGAGGCTCACGGCCAAGGGGTCGCGGCAGGCCAGGGAGACCGGGGTCCGGCTGCGCGAACTGTTCGAGGGCGAGCGGGTCAGTGTCTACGTCTCGCCCTACCGCCGGACCCACGAGACGTTCAGGTTCTTCGGCCTGGACCCGGACAAGGTGCGGGTGCGCGAAGAGCCCAGACTGCGCGAGCAGGATTGGGGGAACTGGCAGGACCGGGACGACGTACGTCTGCAGAAGGCGTACCGGGACGCGTACGGCCACTTCTTCTACCGCTTCGCCCAGGGCGAGTCCGGGGCCGACGTGTACGACCGGGTCGGGGCGTTCCTCGAGAGCCTGTACCGGAGTTTCGAGGACCCGAGCCATCCGGAGAACGTCCTGCTGGTCACGCACGGGCTGACCATGCGGCTTTTCTGTATGCGCTGGTTCCACTGGTCGGTGGCGGAATTCGAGTCGCTGTCCAACCCGGGCAACGCGGAGACGCGGACCCTGGTACTGGGTGAGGACGGCCGCTACGCGCTTGACCGGCCGTTCGAGCGCTGGCGCACCCCGGAGCCGTACGGCATCACCGGATAGAGTGGCAGAGCGATGACCGCTGATTCTTCTTCCGACCCGCGCTTCGAACGCGCACTGGCCAGCCTGCGTGGGCTGTCCGTGGGAGACGCCCTGGGCTCCCAGTTCTTCGTCCCCGTCAACTATCCACTGCTCAAACGGCGTGCTCTGCCGCCCGGTCCCTGGCAGTGGACCGACGACACCGAGATGGCTTCCTCCGTGCTCGCCGTGCTCGCCGAGCACGGACGTATCGACCAGGACGCGCTCGCTCACTCATTTGCCCGGCACCATGACTTCGACCGTGGATACGGCCCCGCGGTGAACAGGCTGCTCAGACTGGTCCGGGAAGGTGGCGACTGGCGCGAGCTGGCGTCCGCGCTCTTCAACGGTCAGGGCTCCTGGGGCAACGGTTCGGCCATGCGTATCGCGCCGCTCGGCGCCTGGTATGCGGACGACCCGGAGCAGGCCGTTCACCAGGCCGAGATCTCCTCCTACACGACGCACCAGCACCGTGAGGCGGTCGTCGGCGCCATGGCGGTCGCCGCCGCCGCCTCGCTGGCCGCCGCGCCCGGAGGCCGGCCGCCACCGGGCGACCTTCTCGACGGTGTCATCGCCCTCGTGCCGCGCAGCGCGGTCGGCGCGGGGCTGCGCCGGGCGCGCGACATGCTCGACTACCGGGATGCGGGGACGGTGGCGGCCGTTCTCGGCAACGGGCGACGGACGAGTGCGCATGACACCGTGCCGTTCGCCCTGTGGTCGGCGGCGCGGAGTCTCGGGGATTACGAGCAGGCTTTCTGGGTGACAGCCCAGGCCGGTGGTGACGTCGACACGACCTGCGCCATCGTCGGGGGTGTGGTCTCGGCCGGTGCCGCAGGGGCGCCGCCCGCCGACTGGCTGGCGCAGACGGAAGAGCCGCCGCCCTGGCTCGACGTGACGCGCGGCTGACAACCCGCCCCGGCCGGGTCCACTGTCACGGTCCTGCCACAGCACGGTCCATGGCCGCGGGGCGTGCCGCGGGAGGAATACCCTTTCGGCCACGCCGCCACTCATTGATCTTGTCAGTGGCATGCGCCGAACGAGACGCCGGGGCGATCGTGCCGCCTCCTTGCCGTGCGAGCGGGCCCGGTGGGGGAGGGGTCCCAATGTCCGATCAACCGTCCGAGGCCGAGCCGAGCCGACCCGATACGCCTACGTCACCCCGACTGTCCACGTCATCCGGACTGTCAAAGTCGCCCGAGGTGAGCGTTGCTCCTGAGGTGAGTGTTACCCCCGGGGCCGGCGCTGTCTCCGGGGCCGGCCCCACGCGCGCACGGGCAGCGGGGGAAGGGACCGGCGCGTCGCCGGTGACCGGAGGCGCGGAGTCCGACCGAACCGGTCCCGCACCCACGCATCCCGGGAGCCCCGGTCCCGCACCCACGCATCCCGGGAGCCCCGGTCCCGCCCGCCCGGTTCCGGGGCAGCGGCAGCAGCCCAATCCGTGGCACGGCGTACGGCCCCCGGGCGCGCGGTCCCGTCTGCACCCGGGTCCCTCGATTCGAGTGCCGGCGGGAACGCTCTGGTCCGTCCTCGCCACCGGGCTCCTCAGCGCCGTCCTGCTGGGAGACGGCCTTGGCCCGAACCTCCTGATCGTCGCGGTACCGGCCGCGCTCGCGGCCTTCTTCGCCGCGCTCCACGCGGGGCGGCGGCCGCGCCCCTGGACGCTCACCTGGGCGGTCGGGGGCCTGGCGCTGCTTGCGGTGCCTGCCCTCCGGGACGCCGGCTGGCCGACCTTCCTCGCCCTGGTGTCCGCTCTGGCGCTGGGTTCGCTGGCGCTGCACGGAAGTCGCAACTGGCTGGGCATCTTCCTCGGTTCGGTCGGCCTGGCCGGCTCGGCCGTTCCCGGCCTGCGATGGGGGTGGCGAGGACTGCGGTCCCAGGCGGAGGTCTCACGCGAGCGCTGGAGCATGGTCCTCCGTACGACGGCGGTGGCCGTATTGCTGCTCATCGTGTTCGGAACGCTGTTCGCCGGAGCCGACGCGGCCTTTGCCGACCTGCTGGGCAACCTCGTCCCCGAGGTGTCGATCGGGGACGGCCCGTGGCGGGTCTTCCTGTTCCTGCTGGGTGTCGTCGGCGCACTGGCCGCGGCGTACACCGCGGCAGCCCCGGCCCGTTGGGATCAGGTCACCATCACGCCCGGCCCCGCCCGGGGGAGGGTGGAGTGGGCGCTTCCGCTGATTGTCCTCAATCTGCTCTTCGCGGCGTTCATCGCGCTCCAGCTCGCCGTCCTGTTCGGCGGATACGACAAGGTGCTGGCCGAGACCGACCTCTCCTACGCGGAGTACGCGCGCCAGGGCTTCTGGCAGTTGCTGTGGGCCACCCTGCTCACGCTTCTCGTGATCGCGCTCGCCCTGCGCTGGGCGCCGCGCGGCGGCCCCAGGGACCGGACGCTGGTACGCGGAGTGCTGGGCGTCCTGTGCGTGCTCACCCTCGTGGTCGTCGCCTCGGCGCTGCGCCGCATGGACCTCTACGTGGACGCGTACGGCCTCACCAGGCTGCGCATCTCCGTCGCGGCCATGGAGCTCTGGCTCGGCGTGGTGCTGGTCCTGATCATCGCCGCGGGCGTGTTCGGTGCGCGGCTGCTCCCGCGCGCTGTCGCCGTGAGTGCCGCCGTCGGTGTGCTCGCTTTCGGCCTGGTCTCGCCGGACGGGCTGATCGCGGAGCAGAACGTCCAGCGGCACGAGGACGAGAAGTCCATCGACATCGACTATCTGAGGACGCTCTCGGCCGATGCCGTACCGGCACTGGACAGGCTGCCGGAACCGCTGCGCTCCTGCGCGCTCGCCCGGATCGAGCGCAACCTCGACCGCTCGGACGAGCCCTGGTACGCCTCCAGCTGGGGTGTGACGCGGGCGCGCGACATCTTCGCGGAACGCAGCGCGCTGGAGCGTGCGGACGAGTGCGAAGGGGTGGGCCGTTACGGGACGGGCGGCGAACGGGGCGGCGAGAGGGGCGGCGAAGGGGAAGGCGTCGACGGCGAGTTCTACGACCCCTACGACCCTTACTGACGGCTCCCGGTCGGCGGGTCGGTACAGCACTCGTACCGACCCGCCGACCCCCCGACCCGCCGGCCGCTCCCGGACGGGGCGAAGTGCCGCGTGCGGGCTGCCGCCGCTGGACGAGGCCCGCGACTGCGGCGGGATCATGACGCCGATTCCGCGCTCTGGCGACCGCTGACGGCGCTGTCGCCGAGCGGTGTCCGAAGTGGTGCCACGCGACACGTCAGGCGCTCGGCAGGCGCCCCGCAGACCCCTCACGGCGTACGGCGGACGCCTGCCGGGCGGCGGCGTCGGGAGAAGTCGCGGGAGACCGGGTGCCCCGGGGTGTTCTTGCCGTTGCGGTCGGCGTACGCTTGCTGGCGCCATGCCGTACGAACCACCCACGCACACCGTCGAGCGCTCACTGCGCGCTACCACCGGTGCCAGGACCATCGCCGGTGTCGACGAGGTCGGACGCGGAGCGTGGGCCGGTCCCGTCACCGTCTGCGCTGCCGTCACCGGGCTCCGCCGACCCCCGGAAGGGCTCACGGACTCGAAGCTGATCAGTTCCAGACGCCGCGCCGAAATGGCTCCGCTGCTGGAGAACTGGGTCACCGCCTACGGGCTGGGACACGCCTCGCCGCAGGAGATCGACGACCTCGGCATGACGGCGGCGCTCCGGCTGGCGGCGGTCAGGGCCCTCGACGGTCTGCCCGTTCGGCCGGATGCCGTGATTCTCGACGGCAAGCACGACTACCTGGGAGATCCCTGGCAGGTCCGTACGGTGATCAAAGGGGACCAGTCCTGTATCGCCGTGGCAGCGGCTTCGGTGATCGCCAAGGTCCACCGGGACACGATGATGGCCGAACTCGGCGCGGAATCCGGGGAGTACACGGACTTCGCCTTCGGCGCCAACGCGGGATACCCGTCGCCGGTACACAGGGCCGCACTGGAGGAGCGGGGGCCCACGCCCCACCATCGCCTCTCCTGGTCCTACCTTGATGCGTTGCCGAGGTGGCAGCACCTGAAGAAGGTCCGATTCTCCGCCGAGGCGGCTGCACTGGAAAGCGGGGGCCAGCTCGGCTTCGACTTCTGATCGCGCACGCGTACCCACCCGCCGACGCCCGAAGCGTCGGCGCTCGAACGTCACATTCACGCCTCACCCCCGAGGAGCCTCAGATTCCCGAGAGTGCCCAGGGTCCCCGCGCCACGCCGGCCGCCGGCCGCACCGCGCCGACCCCCCGCCCCGTACCAGGCCCGCGTTCCGCGGCCACGCCGCGCCCCGGACGTCCGGGCCCCGGTCCCGCGCGGCCCGCGCCCCCGGCGCCGCGCCCGCAGCCCACACCCACCCCTGCCGCTCCCGACGCGGGCCCGGCCCAGCCGGAGAATCGTTCCGCGCCGCAGCTCCAGCTGATCCCGGCTCCGGCCGGCGGCGCCCTCGACGCGGCCGACGAGGCAGTCGACCTGCTGCTCGACTCGGGGCGCGCGCCGGGCGACATCCTGGTCCTCACCACGGGTGAGGTGCACCCCTGGACGGCGCACGAGATCTCCTTCGGAGAGGCCGCCTACTGGGCGCAGCACGACGCCGGCGACGACGTCTTCTTCGCTCACCTCGCGGCGGCCGGCCGGGCCGCGTCCCGCCCGGTGGTCGTGGTCGCGGTCAACGGTGACGTCGACGACGCCACCGCCAACGCCCTCTCCGTGGCCCGCGGCCGCGCCGACGCGCTGCTGATCGTGTGCGGGGACTCGCAGAAGATCAACGCTGTGCTGGGTGCGGGAGTCTGAGCCGTACTCCGTAGGTCCCGGCCGCCCGTAGAGGGGGGCCGGGACCGTGGGGTTCTCAGCGGGCGGCGGTCCGTCGCAGGGCGTCCACCGCCCCGCCGCCGGTGCGTTGCGGGGCCGGATCAGAATCCACGGATGCCTCGGAGAGCTTCGAGGCCGGTGATACGGAACTGGGCCGACGCCCGCCCCGGCCCTCGCCGAGCACCTGCCACCCTCCCCGGGTGAGAGTGATGTACGCGCCGCACCGCAGCCCGTGCAGCGTGCAGGCGTCCCGCAGTCCCCACATCCACGCACCGTCCTCCTCCGTCCAGCGCTCGTCGCCCTCGCGGCAGTAGAGAAGGACCGCGGTACGGATGGGAGCGCGGCGGCGCAGATCGTGCGGGAGGACCCGGCGCAGATGAGCCAGCAGGGCGTTGCGGAACTCCCACCCGTCGGCAGCCACGCCCGTCCGCCGGGCGAACGAGGCGCTGGCGGTGAGCCGCTCCTCGTGGTCGAGGACGGCGACGACCGCGGTCGCGGGAGTCGGCCGATGGCGGGCGTGCAGGCCGCTGACGACCTCTCGTGGGCTCCGCAGCAGGGGTATGCCGGCCGAGGCCCATTCGGCTGGTTCCAGCGTTCGGGCAAGGCTGTTGACGGAGCCTGCGGACACCGAGGACGTTGGCATCGAAGAGGCTTGGGACGGAGAGAATCCGAAGGTCACGGTCCTCCCTTCGCTACGCGCCCACGGTGCGGGCAGGGTCGGGTGGGGGCGCGCCACTGCACGGCCCAGTCGGGCCGCGAAAAGACCGTGCGGGGAGCGACTCCAATTCTTGCTGGCCTACCGGCAGGCGGCAACGAGCAATTGGCTCGGCTGACGGGAATCAGCCGGAATGACACTGATATCCCTGCCCAGAGTGTGCCAGTGCGACTCCACCTGTCACGTTCGAACAGCGAGGACCAGCGGAAACACGCCATGTGGCCCGCTCTGTGCAGCCCTGACGCAGTAGCGGTGGGTGTTGGTTCGACGCCGGAGGGTCCGAGCCGGACGGTCCGCCTCCGGGCAAGGTCCCCCTCGGCAAGGCCCTTCCGGCCCAGGGTAATTCGAAGGCGGCCCTGGTGCGCGGGTGCCTACGCTCCCGCCATGTCGCATGCCGAACTGCACCGGATCACCGCCTTCCTGTCCGCCTTCGCCCGCCGCCAGGCCGCACGCGGCGTCGGCCTTCCGGGCGGATTCGCCGTATATGACGACGCCTTCGCGCACTCCCGGGGGAACAACCAGGTCGTCATCGACACGGTCGTCGACGCCGCGGCACTGCCCGGCCTCGCGGACGAGGCGCTCGGGCATCTGCCCCACCGGCTGATCTCCGTCCTCGACGACGAGGCCGGAGCGGCGTGCGTGGAGCCCTTGGCCCGTGCCGGATACACGCACTCCGTCTGTCTGGTCATGCTGCACACGGGTCCGGTGCCGCCGGGCGGAGCCGCGGAGGTGGTGGATCTCGACGCGATACGTGCCCCGCTCACCCGGCGATGGCAGGGCTTTCTACCGGACGTGGGGGACGAGGTCGTGCGCCACCTCGTCGACCGCAGGGAGGCCCGCCACCGCGGGGCCGACCTCGTGCACTTCGTCGGAGCCCGTACGCACGAGGGAGAGGTGGCCTCGTGGGCCGACCTCTACGTGGACCGGGCGACCGGTACGGCTCAGATCGAGGACCTCGTCACCTCGGAGGCCCACCTCGGTCGGGGCTATGGCGATGCCGTCCTGACCACTGCTCTGCGCCTGGCCGCCGACTTGGGCTGCGGGACCCGCTTCCTGACCGCTGACGCGACGGACTGGCCACGGCACTGGTACGAGCGCCGCGGATTCTCCGTCATCGGCCGCTTTCACTGCTTCGAACGGGGCTGATCGCGGGACAGACCCCGCACCGGAAGCGCGTGCGCCCGGACGGCCCGGTCAGTCGAGAGCACGCAGCAGAACCCGCAGCCCTGTCGCGATCCCACGGCCCATCCAGCCGAATACGCCCAGCTCCGCGGCCAGCTCACCCGCCTCAGCGGTCGCCTCCGCCCGGTCCGACTCGCTACGGCATCGTGAGCACGAACGAGGCCAACGCCGCTTCTGCCCTCCGCACTTCCTGCATGTCGTCATGGCGGCCATTCTTCCCCGGAGCCGGTGATACCGGCGCATGTGAGGACGCAGTCACGCGGGGTGAAGTCGCCGATTGTCAGTGCCATCAGGTTGCATGGGGGCATGGACAACGTGGAACTCCGCTCCGAAGCCGATGCCATCCTCGCTGAGCTCGTCGGTGACCCCGGAGGTTCCGCGCGGTTGCGTGAGGACCAGTGGCAGGCGGTGGCGGCCCTGGTGCAGGAGCGCCGCCGTGCGCTCGTGGTGCAGCGCACGGGCTGGGGCAAGTCGGCGGTGTACTTCGTGGCCACCGCTCTGCTGCGACGGCGCGGCTCCGGCCCGACAGTGATCATCTCGCCGCTGCTGGCGCTGATGCGCAACCAGGTCGAGTCGGCGGCGCGGGCCGGTATCCAGGCGCGCACCATCAACTCGGCGAACCCGGAGGAGTGGGAGACGATCTACGGGGAGGTCGAGCGCGGCGAGACCGATGTGCTCCTCGTGAGCCCGGAGCGTCTCAATTCGGTCGACTTCCGTGATCAGGTGCTGCCCAAGCTCGCGTCCACGACCGGCCTGCTGGTGGTCGACGAGGCACACTGCATCTCCGACTGGGGACATGACTTCCGCCCCGACTACCGGCGGCTGCGGGCGATGCTGGCAGAGCTGCCCGCCGGTGTGCCGGTGCTGGCCACCACCGCGACCGCGAACGCGCGCGTGACCGCTGACGTGGCGGAGCAGTTGGGCACCGGAGCGGGCGAGGCACTGGTGCTGCGGGGGCCCCTCGACAGAGAGAGCCTGCGGCTCGGTGTCGTCCAGCTGCCGGACGCCGCCCACCGCCTGGCCTGGCTCGCCGAGCATCTGGACGAGCTGCAGGGCTCGGGGATCATCTACACCCTCACCGTCGCCGCGGCCGAGGAGGCCACCGCCTTCCTGCGTCAGCGCGGGTTCCACGTGGCCTCGTACACCGGGAAGACGGAGAACGCCGACCGGCTGCAGGCCGAGATCGACCTGCGGGAGAACAAGGTCAAGGCGCTGGTCGCGACCTCCGCACTTGGTATGGGCTATGACAAGCCGGACCTGGGCTTCGTGGTCCATCTCGGCTCGCCCTCCTCACCGATCGCCTATTACCAGCAGGTGGGGCGTGCGGGGCGCGGCGTCGCCCACGCCGACGTACTGCTGCTGCCGGGCAAGGAGGACGAGGCCATCTGGCGCTACTTCGCCGATACCGCCTTCCCGCCCGAGACCCAGGTACGACAGACACTCGCCGCCCTCTCCGACGCGGGACGGCCCCTGTCCGTACCGGCTCTGGAGGCTGCGGTCGATCTTCGGCGCAGCCGCCTGGAGTCGATGCTCAAGGTTCTTGACGTCGACGGTGCGGTCAAGCGGGTCAAGGGCGGCTGGGCGGCCACCGGCGCCGAGTGGGTGTACGAGGCCGAACGCTACGCGTGGGTGGCCAAGCAGCGGGCCGCCGAGCAGCAGGCCATGCGCGACTACGTGAGCACGTCCCAGTGCCGGATGGAGTTCCTGCGCCAGCAGCTGGACGACGAGGGGGCGACCCCCTGCGGACGCTGCGACAACTGCGTCGGGGCCTGGGCCGACTCCTCCGTTTCGGCGGAGACCTTGACCGGGGCGGCGAAGGAACTGGACCGGCCCGGGGTGGAGATCGAGCCGCGCCGGATGTGGCCGACGGGAATGCCCGCACTGGGTATCGATCTCAAGGGACGCATCCCGGCCAAGGAACAGTGCTCCACCGGGCGCGCCCTGGGGCGGCTCTCGGACATCGGCTGGGGCAACCGGCTGCGCCCGCTCCTTGCCGAGAACGCTCCCGACGGTCCGGTCCCGGACGACGTGCTGCGGGCCGCTGTGGCGGTCCTCGCCGACTGGGCCCGCTCTCCGGGGGGCTGGGCGTCCCAGAGCCCGGACGCCGCTGCCCGGCCGGTGGGAATCGTCGCCGTACCGTCCATGTCCCGGCCGCAACTGGTCGGGTCCCTCGCCCAGGGCATCGCGACCATCGGCCGCCTTCCCTTCCTGGGAACCCTCACGTACACGGCGCCTGGCGGCGCCCACGCGGCACGCCGCAGCAATTCCGCCCAACGCCTCAGGGCGCTGTCCGGTGCCTTCGCCGTCCCCGAGGACCTGGCAGACGCCCTGGCGAACACTCCCGGCCCGGTCCTGCTCGTGGACGACTCCACCGATTCGGGCTGGACGCTGGCCGTCGCCGCCCGGCTGCTCCGCCAGGCAGGCGGTGAACAGGTCCTTCCCCTGGTTCTTGCCGCGGCGGGGTGAGGGCAGCTCGTACGGCACGGCCCGGCAGGAGGTCTCGCCACCGGGCCGTGGCCGCGCCTCGGCGATCCGTCTTCGTTCGTTCAGCCCTCGGTCCAGCTGTGGCTCTTCGCGAACTGCGCCAGACCGGTGCGGGCCTGCAGGATCTGCTCACCCGTGAGCGACGGGGCCGACGCCAGAAGGACCTCGGTGACCTCCCGCTCGAACTCGTCCGCCGTGAGTACGTCGCACAGGGAATCGTCGTACGGAGGCTGCGGCGGCCTGCCCTCCGTTCCTTCCGCGAGGCGGACCGCGGAGGCCTTCGGCCCGCGCTCACCGTTCTCGATCTCGAACTCCACCTTCACGCCGGGGCGCACGTACTCCTCGGACATCTGCATGTCGTTCACGTGCAGAAACACGTCGTCCCCGCCGGTGTCCGGTGCGATGAATCCGTATCCCCGCACGCTGTCGAAACGCACCACACGACCAGCAACCATTCGATCTCCCACCACCACTCCCACCACCATGGGCCCCTTACCCGTTCGGGCCTTGCCCGAGAATCCGGGTCAGAGCGTAGCGGGGATTCCGGTAGGCGGGCGAGGGCCCCGTCCCTCCCCCTCGTGCGAGCTACGCCTTACTCGCTCGCCGAGCTCGTGGCCCTCCGGGGATGGATCCCCGGATGTTCACCGAAACCTCCCGAAACCTCCCGGAGCGCCGCGGAGAACGGCGCCGCCGGAGCCCAACCGGTCGTGCTCACCAGCTTGCTATGCCTGTGCACCGCACTGCCACCGGCTCTCCTGCGGCCCGTCATCGCCGGATTCACGGTGACCGTGGCGAGCTTCGGCTCGCTCACGGTCTTCCATACCCTGACGCCGGCGGGATTGCTGATCCGACCGGGCGGACCGGGCCCTGTGGGCAAGTTATCCACAGGGGGTTTCGGAATTCTGCCACTCGCGGGACGGTCATCCCATGAACAAGCACCACGAATCCACCGGACCGGTACTACAGCCGGTGTTGTCACGGTGAGTGGTCTCGTTGGCGGTAGTGGCTGATGCGGGCTCTGGTCTGGTGTCGGCGGCGCCAGCGGTTCCAGTGGAGGGCGAGCCAGGTCCTGGCGGCGCGGGCGGGAGCCAGGACGATGCGGTCGTACATGCGGCGGATCTCGTTCAGGGACAGCGGGACGGCGACTTCCTCTCGTTCGCTGGTCGGGCCGATGGAGTCAGGTGGTGGCCCGGTGGGTTGGTATGCGTCGGCTCCGTACGTCGGAGAGGAAGGCCAGAGCGAGCATGCACACCGTGGTCTGCCGGTACCAGGAGCACCACTTGCGGACCTCGTGCTGGTCGAAGCCGACTTCGTTCTTCGCGGCCTGGAAGGTCTCCTCGACCATCCACCGCTGACCAGCGGCGATCACCAGATCGGCCAGGGTGGCGCCGGGGGCGTGGTGGCACAGGAAGTAGGCGACCTCGCGGACGAGTTCACCGGCCTTGTTCTTCTTGTTCGGCACCGGGGATCGCCGGATCAGCAGGGTGCGCTTCAGTCCGGCGGCGGTGTCGGCCAGGTCGACGACGGCGAAGTCGTAGGCGCGCGGGCCCTTGGCCCCGTCCGCACAACTGCGTCGCTCCATCAGCGTCTCGGGAACTCTCGCCCACAGCTGCCGGGCCTCTTGGGTGCGGCCGTCGGCCAGGGTGAGGACCTCGTTCTTCGGGATCGCCATCACGTAGTGGACCTGGTGTTCTTCCAGCCAGGCGCGCAGCGACCGCGAGCCGCCGTAGAGCTCGTCGGCCAGGAAGTAGGTGAAGGCCACTCCTGCCGCAAGAGCACGCTCGACCATGCGCCGGGCCAGCTCCGGCTTGGTGACCACGGTGCGGGCCCGCTCCTCGGGCACCCCGGCCTCCTCGCAGCGTCGGCGGTGTTCCTCGCCGCGGCCCGCCCAGTGCCGCCCGGCATACAGCTCCCGGTCGATGATCGCCCGCCCGCGCGAGGATCCGTAGGAGAGGTGCACGCTGACCTGGGCGTTCTCGACCTGTCCGGTGACACCGGTGTACTGACGGGCCACCCCGGCACTCTTGGTGCCCTTCTTGATGTCACCGGTCTCGTCCGCGATCAGCACCGCGTCCTCGGCCCGCAGCGAGTCCACCACGAACTCCCGTACATGATCCCGCAGTTCGTCGGCGTCCCAGGACGCACGGGCCAGGAAGTCCTGCAACCGGTCCGGCGAGGCATGCCCGGCCGCCTCCGCGACCTGCCACATGTTCTTGCGCGGCACATCCGACAACAGCCCGCGCACCAGCGCCCGCAGGTTCTCCCGCGAGGCCGGCCGACGGAACACGTCATCCACCGACGCACACAGCGCCTCCAGATCCGCATCCCAGGACCGGACCTCGTCCGCAGTCAACTCATCACGCCGGACCAGACCCGGCGGCAGCATCAGCCCCATACACCGCCAACGAGTCCGATCATCATCACGTCACGTGAACGACCGGCTGTAGTACCGGCCGACGAGCAGCAGATCACCCTGCGCGGGCCTGCCGAGCTCGCCGACGCCCTTCCGTACCTCATGGGTTTCCACCCCAGCGACAGCGTGGTCATGGTGGCGCTGCACGGCGGACGCGGGCGTTTCGGCGGGCGGCTCAGGCTCGGAATTCCGCAGTCGCCCCAGGAGTGGGGGCCCGTCGCCGACCAGCTTGCCGAGTGCCTGGTCTCGGGCAGCGAGCGGCGCGGATCCCGGCCCGACGCGATCGTCCTCTTCCTCTGCCGGGACCCGGAGGAAGGCGTGACGGGACATCAGGCGAAGGAACGACTAAGGCCGTTCGCGCAACTGCTGCGTACGGCCTGCGGGACGCTCGACGTGCCCGTGCTGGAAGCGCTCTGCATCTCCGGGGGCCGCTACTGGTCGTACTGCTGCCCGGACGCCCGGTGTTGCCCGGAGGAGGGCAACCCACTGGCCCTGCCGGGTACGACGGTCATGGCGGCGGCAGCGGCCTACGCGGGCATTCATGTACGTGGATCGCTGCGCGACATGGAGGCGCGGCTCGCCCCTTTGGACACCGCCGGAGCGCACAGTCAGCAACAGGCACTCGACTCGGCGGGTGTCGCGCTGGTGTCCAGGATCCTGGACACCGAAGGCCGGGTCGAAGTGGCGGGGGAGACCCTGGAGCTCGCCCACGCGCTCATGGACCGTCTCGGCCGGGCTCCCTCCGGACCACCGTCCGCCGCGGACACGAACGACGACCGTCTGATCAGCCATGACGAGGCCGCCGCCGTGATTCTCGGGCTCCAGGACCGGGAGACGAGGGACAAGGCGGCGGAATGGATGGAAGGCCCGGAGGCGGCGTCGGCGCTGCGGCTGTGGAGGGCGCTCGCCCGCCGCTGTGTCGGCCCCTATGTGGAGCACGCGGCAGCTCCGCTGACTCTCGCCGGCTGGGTCTCGTGGTCCACCGGCGACGAACCGGCGGCCAGGGTGGCTCTGGGGCTCGCACTGCGCGCCGACCCCGACTACACCTTCGCTCAACTGCTCCACCAGGCGTGCAACGAGGGTCTCGCCCCGGAGACCTTGCGGCGCTGCCTGCGGGGGGAGCGCGGCGCCGCTGCGGACCGTCATGACCATGGTGAAGTCCGTGGCGGGCAGGGCGCCCGCGATGGACGGCGTACGGGGAGGCGGCCCAAAGCACGCACCGTTCCCTCGCAGGCGACGCGGCGGCGGAGGACCGCGCCGGGGGACAGCGGCCCCGGAGCCGTGGTGGTGCGCCGCCGTGCACGGGAATCCAGGCGCCAGGGCCGGCGTGGCAGCAGGAGCGAGCGATGACAGCCGTGACCGGGCGGCCCATGGAGCCGTTCACGGGGGTGGCGGAGTCGCACGACCCGTGGCGTCGCAGACACAGCGGCTGTCCGGAGCGCACGGACGGCACGGAAAGACCACCATGGCCCTCACCGTCCCTCCCGGAGACCCCGAGTCCGCGGTCCCCTCACCCGTTACCCACCTTGGCCGTCCCACGCCGACGGCTCCCGGCACCGCCGTCGTGCCCATCCCGCCCGTCCGGCCGGTGCCGTGCGTCCAGGCCGCTCCACCCGCTCCACCCGCTCCATCCGTTCCGTCCGTGCGGGCCGCGGGGGCTGCCGATCCTGTTCCGGGCGCGGACCAGCGCCCTGGTGAGCTGCTCTCCGCGCACCAGGCGGTCATCTGTGTCGCCCTTTCGTCGATGGCCGTCTCCGACGAACACGGTCAGCTCAGCGGACAGGGTCGGGAAGGCTTCTACCGGTCCGGCCGCAGGCTGCTCTCCCGCTGCCACCTGCGTATCGGCGGACGCGAACCAATCGCCGTGCAGGGAGGCCTGCTCACCTCCGACGGTGCGCGGTTCCCGGGCGTGGTGCGTACGGCGGGCGGCACCGGGCCCGATCCCGAGATCACCGTCGAGCGAAGACGCCGGGCCGCCCGCAGGCGCCGCCGCCTCCCCTCAAACCTCCCCTCGCGCCGACATCGCGAATCCGCTGACGACGAGCATCGCGAAGAGACTGTTTATCGTCAGGCAGACGACTATGATCACGGCATGCCGCCCTACGACCCGTCGACCTTCCCGCCCTTCGCTGTCACCGTCGATCTGGTTGTGCTCACCGTGCGCCGTCACGCGCTCTGCGCACTGGTCGTGCGCCGGGGTGAGTCACCGTTCCAGGGCAGATGGGCGCTGCCTGGCGGATTCGTCAGGGCCGACGAGGACCTCGCCGCGGCGGCCGCTCGTGAGCTGGTCGAGGAGACCGGGCTGTGTGCCCATGATCCGTCGGCCCCCGCTGTCGGAAACGGCGCACACCTGGAGCAGCTCGCGACGTACGGGGACCCCAAGCGCGATCCCCGGATGCGGGTCGTCAGTGTGGCCCATCTCGCGCTGGCTCCCGACCTGCCGGCCCCTCGCGCGGGCGGTGACGCCCACAGCGCCCGCTGGGCGCCCGTCGAGGACATGCTCGGTCCCGAGGGAGGTTTCGGCCGCGAGGGCGAACAATCCGCGCCGCTGGCCTTCGACCATGCCCAGATCCTCGCCGACGGCGTCGAGCGCGCCCGCTCGAAGATCGAGTACTCCTCGCTGGCCACGGCGTTCTGCCCGCCGGAGTTCACCGTCGGCGAGCTGCGCAGGGTCTACGAGGCCGTGTGGGGCGTGGTTCTCGACCCCCGCAACTTCCATCGCAAGGTCACCGGGACTCCCGGCTTCCTGGTGCCGTCCGGAGGGACGACCACCCGGCAGGGCGGCCGCCCCGCCCAGCTGTTCCGTGCGGGTGCGGCCACCGTACTCAACCCGCCGATGCTGAGGCCCGAAGTCTGACCTCAGGACGTCCTGCGGAACGCCCGTAGGCGCTCGCTGCACGAAAAGTCTGAATTATCGCGTTATGTTGCTGCGGTACCCACCCAGCCGCCGAGCGGTCTCACCTCCCGCGAGAGAAGCGATGCTCCAGGCCATCGGACTCACCAGCAGCCCCCACCGCGACCTTCCGCCCACCGTGGCCGATCTGACCTTCGAAGCCGGTCCCGGCCGTGTCACCGCCCTGCTCGGTGCCCCGGGTTCCGGCAAGACGACCGCCCTGCGTCTGATGCTCGAACTCGAACCGGGGCGGGGCGTCACCTACTTCCGGGGACGGCCGCTGCATCGCATCGGCCACCCCCCGCGTGAGGTGGGGGTGCTCCTCGGGGACGTACCCGGCCATCCTTCCCGTACGGCCCGCGGCCAGCTCCGGATGCTCTGCGCCGCCGCGGGTGTGCCCGCGTCCCGGGCGGACGACGTGCTCGAAGTGGTCGGCCTTGCCGGACTCGGGGACCAGCGCATCGGAACCCTCTCGGTCGGTATGGACCGCCGGCTCGGCCTCGCCTCGGCGCTCCTGGGCGACCCGCACACCCTTGTTCTCGACGAGCCCGCGGACGGGCTTTCGCCGCGCGAGGCCAGCTGGCTGTACGGGTTGCTGCGCGCGCACGCCGCCAAGGGCGGAACGGTCCTGCACACCACCAGCGATCCCAAGGAGGCCGCTCGCACGGCCGACCGCGTCGTCACCATCGACGAAGGGCGTCTCGTCGCGGACCAGGACGTCGCCGACTTCTCCCGTACGCGGCTGCGCCCACGGGTCGCGGTCCGCACTCCGCAGGCCGCCCGCCTCGCCGCCGTGGTCGGCCGCGAGGCGCGCGCCGCGCGGCGTTCCGTGGAGGTCGTCGCCGAGGAGAGCTGCCGGCTGTCGGTGTACGGGAGCAGTTGCGCGGAGATCGGGGACACGGCGTTCCGGCACGGTGTCCCCGTCCACCAACTCGCGGACGAGGTCGGTGACGCAGGTCCCCCCGCAGCGTCCGGAACGGACGCCGGACAGCGGCCGGACTCGTCCGTCGCCCTCTCCGAACTTCCCCCGCCCATTCCGGTACGTCCGGCGCGTGGCCCGCTCCGTCCGCTCCGCTACGAGCTCCGCCGGCTGTTCGGTGTGCGGACAACCACCATGATCATGGCGGCCGTTCTGGTGGTCTCCGCCGGACTGTCCGTCCTGCTCGCCCGCTCCGGCGGAACG
The DNA here is from genome assembly GCF_014216315.1 of Streptomyces finlayi. Taxonomy (NCBI): domain Bacteria; kingdom Bacillati; phylum Actinomycetota; class Actinomycetes; order Kitasatosporales; family Streptomycetaceae; genus Streptomyces; species Streptomyces finlayi. The sequence goes on along the minus strand of NZ_CP045702.1, from coordinate 1,541,508 downwards.
CCGCTGCCGAAGCTCCTGGGCGCCTGGCCGGCCCTGCTGCCGCTGCCTCCGGCCGCACTCGGAGCCGGTCTGCTCGGGGCGCTCTCCTTCGGGGACGAGTTCCGCTATCCCGCGCTCGCGGCCGGCCGGGGTACCGTCCCCCGCCGGATCGGTCTGCTCCTGGCCAAGCTGGTCGTCTCCGCGGGGGTCGGGCTTCTGCTGGCGGCGCTGGTCGTGCTGGCCGACGCCCAGGTCCTGCGGCTGCTGTACGGCGGAGACTTGGTCAAGGTTCCGTCGAACGCCGTTCCGCTGGCGGCGAGTTGGGCAGGCCTCACCGTCGGCTGCGCCTGGGCGGGACTGCTGGCCGCGGGCGTCTTCCGGGTGACGGGAGCCGGTATTGCCGCGGTTCTGGCCGTTCCCGTTCTCGTCGTCCCACTCGTCCAGAAAGTGCTGGCGGGTCCGTCCGCCCGCTCGGTCACCGGGCTTCCGGGCAGGCTGCGCGAACTGACCTGGCTGGAGTGGCCGTACGAAGCGGACCGGTGGCTGCTCGGCGTCGTGAAGGTCGTGGCGCAGCCCGTGGGGGCGGCGCTTTCCCTGTCGTTGTCGGCCCTGATCTGCGCGTATGTGATCACCAGCCTTCGGGGAAGGGCCCGTTGGTGATCGCGGGCGGGACGGATAGCGGTAGACGGCCTGCAAATCCTGGCGAAATGCCCGCTTTATGCATATATGTCGTCAATTGCGGGGTAGGCGCCGATCACCCTTTCGTGTGCTTTTCACCAAAGACCTCAAGGGGTGAGCGAGCCGCGCCGACAAAGGATGCGTGAGTACCCTTGCGCACACCATGATGACCGCCGCCCGCACCGTCGAATCCGGCCTCGCCGGCTCGGGCGAACTCGACCGCTATCCCTACGCGGAGGCGCCGGCCGGCGAACGCGCCGCGCTGCGTTCCTGGGGCGGTGCCGATTCCGAGTTGGGACGGGCGAGCCGACGAGGGGCGGCCAGCCGCGGCCGTGGCCTCCATGGCCAACTCGTCCAGCAGCTGGGCCAGATGATCGTTTCCGGGGATCTGGGGGCCGACCGCCCGCTTGTGCCGGAGGAGATCGGCCAGCGCTTCGAGGTCTCCCGCACCGTCGTGCGCGAGTCGCTGCGCGTTCTCGAGGCCAAGGGGCTGGTCAGTGCCCGTCCGAACGTGGGCACCAGGGTCCGTCCGGTCAGCGACTGGAATCTCCTGGACCCCGACATCATCGAATGGCGGGCGTTCGGCCCGTCGCGCGACGACCAGCGCAGGGAGCTCGGCGACCTGCGGTGGACGATCGAGCCGCTGGCCGCCCGGCTCGCCGCCGGCCACGGCCGCGAGGACCTCCAGCAGCGCCTCGGCGACATGGTCGAGATCATGGGGCACGCGATGGCACAGAGTGACGGGATCACCTTCTCCCGCGCCGACGCCGAGTTCCACGCCCTCCTGATCCAGGCCGCGGGCAACCGCATGCTGGAGCACCTCTCCGGGATCGTCTCGGCCGCGCTCCAGGTCTCCGGCGCACCCATTACCGGCTGTGACCGGCCGACCGAGGCATCGCTCGGCCATCATGCGCGGATCGTGGAGGCCCTCGCCACCGGCGACTCCGCCGGCGCGGAGCTCGCGATGCGCCAGTTGCTCACGGTTCACCCGGAAGTGGAGCCGCGTCCGGAAGCGGAGCCGCGCGTTGTGCCCGCGCCCCGCGAGCACTGAGCGCGGCAGGGCCGGGTGCGCGGGCCGGGCGTCGCCGGATCACCCCGATCCGGCGGCACAATTGTGGAGAGATGTCACCTCTGGCACTGTTCGTCGCACATGGGGTGTGACTCGGGCCACGCGGATTGGGCGTAACACTCCTCGAAACAGTGCGATGACTTAAGAGGTGACCGTCGCGGAAGGAATACAGCAGCTACCCAGTGCGCTGTGCAGTTCTGAGGCCAAACCCGCGCCGTCGGCAACATTCCCAGCCGACGGTCGTCGGTTCCAGCCCTTCGAGGGCCGGGCCGGAAGCCGTTTCCATCGTTCCGAGAGGTTGTTCGTGTCGGCCAGCACATCCCGTACGCTCCCGCCGGAGATCGCCGAGTCCGAGTCTGTGATGGCGCTCATCGAGCGGGGAAAGGCTGATGGGCAGATCGCCGGCGACGACGTGCGTCGGGCCTTCGAGGCTGACCAGATTCCGCCAACCCAGTGGAAGAACGTTCTGCGCAGCCTCAACCAGATCCTCGAGGAAGAGGGTGTGACGCTGATGGTCAGTGCCGCGGAGTCGCCGAAGCGCGCCCGCAAGAGCGTCGCAGCGAAGAGCCCGGTCAAGCGCACCGCCACCAAGACTGTCGCGGCCAAGACGACCGTGACGAGGACCGTCGCGGCCACTGCCGCCCCGGCGGCCGAGGGCGATGCGGTGGCCGACGACGCCACCGCGACGGCTCCGGCCAAGAAGGCGGCAGCCAAGAAGACGGTTGCCAAGAAGACTGCCGCGAAGAAGACGGCAGCCAAGAAGACAGCGGCGAAGAAGTCCGGCAAGCAGGACGACGAGATCCTCGACGGCGACGAGTCGACCGAGGACGTCAAGGCCGGCAAGAGCGAGGAAGAGGAGGGCGAGGGCGAGAGCAAGGGCTTCGTCCTCTCCGATGACGACGAGGACGACGCACCTGCGCAGCAGGTCGCCGTCGCCGGCGCCACGGCCGACCCCGTCAAGGACTACCTGAAGCAGATCGGCAAGGTCCCGCTCCTCAACGCGGAGCAGGAGGTCGAGCTCGCCAAGCGCATCGAGGCGGGCCTGTTCGCCGAGGACAAGCTGGCGAACGCCGACAAGCTCGCTCCGAAGCTCAAGCGCGAGCTGGAGATCATCGCCGAGGACGGCCGCCGCGCCAAGAACCACCTGCTGGAGGCCAACCTCCGACTCGTGGTCTCCCTGGCCAAGCGCTACACCGGCCGGGGGATGCTGTTCCTGGACCTGATCCAGGAGGGCAACCTGGGTCTGATCCGCGCGGTCGAGAAGTTCGACTACACCAAGGGCTACAAGTTCTCCACGTACGCCACCTGGTGGATTCGTCAGGCGATCACCCGGGCCATGGCCGACCAGGCCCGCACCATCCGTATCCCGGTGCACATGGTCGAGGTCATCAACAAGCTCGCGCGCGTGCAGCGCCAGATGCTCCAGGACCTGGGCCGTGAGCCCACCCCGGAGGAGCTGGCCAAGGAACTCGACATGACCCCCGAGAAGGTCATCGAGGTCCAGAAGTACGGCCGTGAGCCGATCTCCCTCCACACCCCGCTGGGTGAGGACGGCGACAGCGAGTTCGGAGACCTGATCGAGGACTCCGAGGCGGTCGTTCCGGCCGACGCGGTCAGCTTCACGCTGCTCCAGGAGCAGCTGCACTCGGTGCTCGACACGCTCTCCGAGCGTGAGGCGGGCGTCGTCTCGATGCGCTTCGGTCTCACCGACGGTCAGCCGAAGACACTCGACGAGATCGGCAAGGTCTACGGCGTGACGCGTGAGCGCATCCGTCAGATCGAGTCGAAGACCATGTCGAAGCTGCGCCACCCGTCACGGTCGCAGGTGCTGCGCGACTACCTCGACTAGGCCGCAGCGTACGCAGGCCGAGGGCCCGGACCCCATGGGGGAAACCGGGCCCTCGGCCTTTCGCGCGCGTGCGGCGCGGGGCGCACTGGATGACTCTGGGTGGACCTTGCTCACCGCAGCGTCAGGAGTCGCCATGGTCCGTACCGTCCTCCGCACCGTGACCGGGGCATTGGCCCTGACCGTTGCCGCCGTCGTGCTGCCGCGGGGACCGGCCGTTCCGGCGGCAGCGGACAGCATCATCATCGGCGGGCAGCCGGCCCACGTCGCGGACAGTCCCTGGGTCGTGGCGGTGTCCAGCCGTGACCGGTTCGGAGGTACCCGGGCAGGTCAGTTCTGCGGTGGTGTGGTGATCGCGCCGGCCAAGGTCCTCACCGCGGCGCACTGCCTCGGACGTGAGGTCCTCGGGTCCGAGGCGAGCGAGGTGCGCGACCTGCTCGTCATCGCGGGACGGGACGAGCTGCGCGGAGCGGGCGGGCAGGAGATCGCGGTACGTGGCACCTGGATCAATCCCGGGTACGACCCGGACAGCAACGCTGGCGATCTGGCGGTGCTGACGCTGTCCAGGGAGCTTCCGGACAGCAGCGTCGTCCGGATGGCCAAGGAGGGTGACACGGCCTACGAGCCGGGCACCCGTGCCCAGGTCTACGGATGGGGCGACACCACGGGAGGCGGGACCTACGCCTCCGCTCTGCGGGTGGCCCCGGTCCAGGTGCTGCCCGACCAGATGTGCGAGCAGGCGTACCCGGGGGGCTCGGATGGCGCGTACGAGGCCGGAACGATGCTCTGCGCGGGCGATCCCGAGGGCGGGCACGACGCGTGCCAGGGGGACAGTGGAGGGCCTCTGGTGGCCCGTGGGCGGCTCGTGGGCCTGGTGTCCTGGGGCAACGGGTGCGGCCAGGCGGACAGCCCGGGGGTGTACACGCGGATTTCCGCGGCCATCGACTGGATGGCAGGCCACTGACCGGCATCACCGCAGGACATGAGAACGGGCGGTCTTCCCCCTGGAGGGGAAGACCGCCCGTCGGCCGATGCGGGAACCGGACCCTTGGCTCGTCGTGGATGCGAGGTGTCAGTGTTGTTCCTCGTCGGCGGCACTTGCCTGCACGGCAGTGAGCCGATCCGTCTCATCCTGTATTTCCGCGGCGATCTTCTTGAGTTCCGGCTCGAACTTGCGACCGTGGTGGGCGCAGAAGAGCAGTTCACCGCCGCTGATGAGGACGACGCGCAGGTATGCCTGGGCGCCGCAACGGTCACAGCGGTCTGCTGCGGTCAGCGGGCTCGCGGGGGTCAGAACAGTAGTCACGTCGCCTCTTCTCTAGCTCGACGAGCTGTCGTACCAGGGTCAACATCCAACCAGGCCGAAAACGTTCCCGCTCGTGGCTTTTCTTCGAAACTTCTTCTCAGGATGGCTGTCTGCTGCCGGTTGGCGGCGAATGTGCCGTATTGCGTAGCGCTACGGTTTCGCGTTGCTTGTCTCGGTGGGTGCGTCCCGCCCGGCCGGCTTGCCGGGTTGTTGATGAGGACGTGCCCGGAGCCTAAATGGTTCATGCCTCGAAGGGAACGTGATGTCCACGTCACTCCAACGAATGATCGAACGTGTATGCGACGCTGCACTAGCATAAGGATTCCCCGTGGGTGGCGATACAACCGCTCTACCAGGCCTCTGTAGGCTCTCAGCGGCTACCGAAGCCGAGCCCGTCACCCAGTGGGCCCCAAATGAAATTCAGCGAGGAGCGAACCGCGTGACCGCCGATACGTCCGTGCCGTCCACTGCGCTGCTGACCGGAGCAGGCGGCGTCGTAGACAGGGACAGCTCCAACTACACCGCGCGGCACCTTCTGGTCCTTGAGGGTCTGGAGGCGGTTCGCAAGCGCCCCGGGATGTACATCGGGTCCACCGACAGCCGCGGGCTCATGCACTGCGTCTGGGAGATCATCGACAACTCGGTCGACGAGGCCCTCGGTGGCCACTGCGACTCCATCGAGGTCATCCTCCACGACGACAACTCCGTCGAGGTCCGGGACAACGGCCGAGGCATCCCCGTCGACCTCGAGCCCAAGACAGGCCTCTCCGGCATCGAGGTCGTCATGACCAAACTGCACGCCGGCGGCAAGTTCGGCGGCGGCTCCTACGCGGCCTCGGGCGGTCTGCACGGCGTGGGTGCCTCCGTCGTCAACGCTCTCTCGGCCCGCCTCGACGTCGAGGTCGACCGGAACGGCTCGACCCACTCGATCAGCTTCCGGCGCGGCGTCCCCGGGATGTTCACGGAGCAGGGTCCGGACAGCCCGTTCGACCCGGCCAACGGGCTCCGCAAGGGCAAGCGCGTCCCGAAGAACCGCACGGGTACCCGTGTGCGGTACTGGGCGGACCGGCAGATCTTCCTCAAGGACGCCAAACTCAACCTGGAGACGCTCTACCAGCGCGCCCGCCAGACCGCCTTCCTCGTACCCGGCCTCACCATCGTCGTCCGTGACGAGCGCGGCATCGACGGCGAGGGGAAGACGGAAGAGACGTTCCGTTTCGACGGCGGCATCAGCGAGTTCTGCGAGTACCTCGCCCAGGACAAGGCCGTCTGCGACATCCAGCGCCTGACCGGCACGGGCACCTTCAAGGAGACCGTGCCGGTTCTCGACGAGCTCGGCCACATGACACCCACCGAGGTGACCCGGGAACTCGGCGTGGACATCGCGCTGCGCTGGGGCACCGGGTACGACACCAACGTCAAGTCCTTCGTGAACATCATCGCCACCCCCAAGGGCGGCACGCACGTGTCCGGATTCGAACGCTCCGTGACCAAGACGGTCAACGAGGTGCTCAGGTCCGCCAAGGTGCTGCGCGTCGCCGAGGACGACGTCGTGAAGGACGACGCCCTGGAGGGCCTCACGGCGGTCGTCACCGTGCGGCTCGCCGAGCCGCAGTTCGAGGGGCAGACCAAGGAGGTGCTCGGCACCTCGGCGGCCAACCGGATCGTCTCCAACGTGGTGGCCAAGGAACTCAAGGCGTTCCTGACCTCCACGAAGCGCGACTCGAAGGCCCAGGCCAGGTCGGTGCTGGACAAGGTCGTCGCCGCGGCCCGTACGAGGATCGCGGCCCGTCAGCACAAGGACGCGCAGCGTCGCAAGACCGCGCTCGAATCCTCCTCGCTGCCCGCGAAGCTCGCCGACTGCCGCAGTGACGACGTCGGCCGCAGCGAGCTCTTCATCGTGGAGGGCGACTCGGCACTCGGTACGGCGAAGCTGGCCCGGAACAGCGAGTTCCAGGCTCTGCTGCCGATCCGGGGCAAGATCCTCAACGTCCAGAAGTCCTCCGTCTCGGACATGCTCAAGAACGCCGAGTGCGGCGCGATCATCCAGGTCATAGGAGCAGGCTCCGGGCGGACCTTCGACATCGACTCCGCCCGCTACGGCAAGATCGTCCTGCTGGTGGACGCCGACGTCGACGGGGCCCACATCCGCTGCCTCCTGCTGACGCTCTTCCAGCGGTACATGCGGCCCATGGTCGAGGCGGGACGCGTCTTCGCCGCCGTGCCCCCGTTGCACCGGATCGAACTCGTCCAGCCCAAGAAGGGCCAGGACAAGTACATCTACACGTACTCCGACGGCGAGCTGCGGCAGACGCTGCTGGAACTCCAGCGGAAGAACGTCCGGATCAAGGACTCGATCCAGCGCTACAAGGGTCTCGGCGAGATGGACGCGGACCAGCTGGCGGAGACCACGATGGATCCGCGGCACCGCACCCTGCGGCGGATCAACATCGGCGACCTCGAATCCTCGGAGCAGGTGTTCGACCTGCTGATGGGCAACGAGGTCGCGCCGCGCAAGGAATTCATCACCAGCTCGGCCGCCACGCTCGACCGGTCGCGCATCGACGTCTGACGCGCGACCGGGGATGTCCGTTCGGTGATCTCCGCCAGGCCGCTCGGGGGTCCCCGCTCAGGGGTCTCCGCTCAGGGGTCCTCCCGTACCCGGGAGGACCCCTGACGCATGCGGTACACGCACATTCGGGTCACCGCGCAACCGACCGGGGCACACGTCACCTGAACAGGTGAAGCCCGATGAATGAAGTGCCCTGGATCTTCCCGATCTGCCCATTCTTGGCTATGCGGCCGAAAAGGTCCGTGGACAAGGGAGTTGTTCGGTGGAGAAGGAAGCAGGGTCCGAGGCGGCAGCGGTCCGGCTGGACGACCCGTGGTGCGACGAGCCGCCTTTGGGCTGGGACGAGCTGGACGGTACGGGCAACGGCGTGCAGGCGGGGCCGCCCGGCCCCGGGCTGCCGGAGCAGGGCCCCAGCGCGGCCGACATCTACCTGGAGGTGCAGCGCAGCGAGGCGTTCCGCGAAGTGCGCCGCCGCTACCGCGGCTTCGTGGTCCCGGCGTCCGTCGCCTTCCTCCTCTGGTACGTCGCCTATGTCGTCGCGGCGACGACGGCGCACGAGCTGATGGCCCGCCCGGTGATCGGAGCCGTCAACGTGGCGATGGTCGCCGGACTCGGCCAGTTCCTCACCACGTTCCTCCTCACCTGGGCGTACGCGCGGCACGCGCGGCTGCGCAGGGACCGGGCGGCGCTCGATCTGCGGTGGGACACCCAGGAGATGACGAGAGGGATCGGGCGTTGAGCGGGGACGAGTGGGGCGGCGACCACCAGACGCTGGCACTCCTGCTGTTCAGCGCGTTCATCGCGGTGACGCTCGGCATCACCACGTGGGTGGGCCGCAACCGGCAGGGTTCCGCCGAGGAGTTCTACGCGGGCGGCCGGCTGTTCTCGCCCATGGAGAACGGATTCGCCATCGCGGGTGACTACATGTCGGCGGCGTCCTTCCTCGGCATCTCCGGGCTGATCGCCCTCTTCGGCTACGACGGAATGCTCTACTCCGTCGGATTTCTCGTCGCCTGGCTGGTCGTCCTGCTCCTCGTGGCCGAACTCGTCCGCAACTGCGGCCGGTTCACCCTCGCCGACGTGGTCGCCGCCCGCATGGCGGAGCGGCCCGTGCGCACGGCGGTGGGCGCCTCGTCCGTCACCGTCTCCGTGCTGTACCTGGTGGCTCAGATGGTCGGCGCGGGCAGCCTCGTGGCGCTGCTCCTCGGCGGCACGAGCGATGCCGCCCGCTCCTGGACCGTCGTGGGCGTCGGGGCCCTGATGGTGATCTACGTGTCGATGGGCGGCATGCGCGCGACCACCAGGATCCAGATCGTCAAGGCCGTCCTGCTGATGGCGGGAGCGGTCACGCTCACCGTGCTCGTCCTCGTGCACTTCCACGGCAACGTCAACGCGCTGCTCAACTCCGCCGCCGAACGCAGCGGCCACGGCAAGGACTTCCTCGCGCCCGGGCTCCGTTACGGCGGCAGCTGGACGGCCCGCTTCGACTTCATCAGCCTGGGCCTGGCCCTGGTGCTCGGTACGGCCGGCCTGCCGCACATCCTCTCGCGCTTCTACACCGTGCCCACGGCCCGCGCCGCCCGCCGCTCCGTCGTCTGGTCCATCGGCCTCATCGGCAGCTTCTACCTGATGACGATCGTGCTCGGCTTCGGTGCGGCCGCGCTGGTCGGGCCGGTGGACGTACGCGCGTCGAACGCTGCCGGCAACACGGCCGTTCCGCTGCTGGCCCTGGTGCTGGGCGGCGGTGAGGGCTCCACCGGCGGAACGGTTCTCTTCGCCGTGGTCGCGGCCGTCGCCTTCGCGACCATCCTCGCGGTCGTCGCCGGCATCACCCTGGCCTCGTCGGCGTCCGTCGCCCACGACCTCTACGCCTCGCTCAGGCGCCCCGGCGTCAGGCAGCACAGCGAGGTGGCGGTGGCCAGGGTCGCGGCAGCGGGTGTCGGAGTGGTCGCCATCGCCCTGGGCCTGCTCGCGCAGAACCTGAACGTGGCGTTCCTGGTCGGACTGGCCTTCGCCGTGGCGGCGTCGGCCAACCTCCCGGCGCTGCTCTACTCGCTGTTCTGGCGGAACTTCACCACCCGGGGAGCCGTCTGGGCGGTCTACGGCGGTCTGGTCCCCGCCGTCCTGCTCGTGCTGCTCTCACCGGTCGTCTCCGGCAGTCCCGCCTCGCTCTTCCCGGGTGTGGACTTCCAGTTCTTCCCGCTGGAGAATCCCGGGCTCGTCTCCATCCCGCTGGGCTTCCTGGCCGGCTGGCTGGGCACGGTGACCTCGCCGGAACCGCCCGACGAGGCCAAGCACGCGGAGACCGAGGTCCGCTCCCTGACCGGGGCGGGCGCGGTGTGACCGGGATGAGCTGTCAGCTGCCTGCGGCCCAGGTGTAGCGGTGTTCCGGGCGGCCCGTCTCGCCGTACCGCAGGGTGAGCCGGACCCGCCCGGTCCGCTCCAGCAGTTTCAGATAACGCTGAGCGGTCTGCCGGCTCATCCCAGCGCTCTCCGCGATCTCCTGGGCGGAGAGCGCTGCCCGGCGGTCCGCAGAGTTTGCCGTACGAACTCCGCGGTGGTCGGTGAGTGCCCCTTGGGGAGGTCGGATTCGCCGACGGTCCACAGGGCGCCGAAGAGCCGGTCCACCTCGGTCTGCTCGGCCTCACCGCCGCCTTCGAGGGTGCGGTGCAGGGCGGCGTACGCCTCCGGTTTGGTGCGCAGGCCCGCATACGTGAAGGGCTTCACCAGGTACTGCAGCGCGCCGTGGCGCATCGCGGCCCGGACGGTGGCGACGTCGCGGGCCGCGGTCACCATGATCACGTCGGTGTGGTGGCCGAGCGCACGGAGCTCCTGGACCACGGAGAGGCCGTTGCGGTCGGGCAGGTAGTGGTCGAGCAGGACGAGGTCGACAGGGACCTCCGCGATGCGGGCGAGCGCCTCGGTGGCGCTGTGCGCCTGGGCTGCCACCCGGAAGCCGGGCACCTTGGCGACGTACGCCGCGTTGATCCGGGCGACGCGGACGTCGTCGTCGACGATCAGCACCTCGATCACGGAGCTTCTCCCGTCGTCGCGAGCGGGCTGTCCGGGCGCTTGGCGTCCGGGGCTCCGGGGTGGCGCAGCGCTTCCGGGAGGACGACCGTGAACACCGCCCCGCCTGCCGCTGCCGTGGTGACGGCCGCGCTTCCGCCCTGGCGTTCCGCGAGCCGTCGTACCAGCGCGAGACCGAGACCGCGTTTGCCGTGTGCCCCGGACGGTCAGCAGGTCGTCACCGACCACCCGGCCGGCCAGCACGTCCGCGGTCCGGTCCTTGCCCAGCGCTTCGTCGAGCGGGCGGCCCGCGGCCTCGGGGCCGAGGCCGAGCAGGCGCTGCGCCTCGTCGTTCAGCAACCGGATGCGGCCGGCCCCGTCGAGGGCGACGACCCCTTCGCGAATGCTGTGGAGCATCTCCTCGCGCTCGGTGAGCAGCGCCGAGATATCGGAGAACGCCAGGTCGTGGGTCTGCCGCTGGAGCCGGCGGGAGATCAGATACGCGGCGAGGACACCGACGGCCAGCGCCCCGCCCGCGTAGGCGAGCAGTCCGGGGATCGCCGCCGGCAGCCGGGCGCGGACGCTGTCGTACGCGATGCCGACGGAGACCGCCCCCACGATCCGGTCGGACGCGTCGTGGAGCGGTACCTTGCCGCGCGCCGAGCGTCCCAGCGTGCCGCTGTCGATCTCCATGACGTCCCGGCCGGCGAGCGCCTCGCTGGGGTCGGTGGCGACGACGTGGCCGATCTGCCGGCTGTCGGTGTGCGACCAGCGCACTCCGCGCCGGTCCATCACCACGACGTACTTCGCACCGGTGGCCTTCCTGATCCGCTCGGCCGCGGTCTGCACCGGTCCGGCCGCGGCCGGATCCGTGGTCAGCAGAGACGCCGTGACCTGGGACTGGGCCGCTGTGCTCTGGGCGATGGCGAGGGCGCGCCGCATCGCCTGGTCGTCGAGCTGGGCGCTCAGAGGGGCCGGGAAGAGGCCGTGACCAGCACCGTGACTCCGGTGATGATGGTCAGCTGGATCAGCAGGACCTGGGAGAAGACCCGTTTCGGCCAGCCGAGCCGACGGGGTCCCCGGGCGGAGGTCGGCGGGGCGGTCACCGTACGAAGGTAAATGGCGCACGGGTCCTTTCCGAAATCCTCCGGCTGTTGCTCAGCTGTCAGCAGGCTGGGGGCGCGGGGAGGCAGTGGCAGTGGCAGTGGGGGGCGGGGCCCCTCGTACTGCCCGCTGGGCCGTATGCCAGGGGCGTTCCCCGTACTCGTCCAGGGCGGAGGCGACCCAGCCCGCCGTGCGGGGCACCGCACCGAGGACCCGAGCTCGCGGATGCTGCGCTCCTTGGAGCTCTGCGGACTGCCGCGCGAGATGTTCACGCCCACCGCCTGTGCGGCGCGTGTGATCGGCTGGAGCGCCAATATCCTGGAGCAGGCGGAGAGCTCCAAGATCATCCGCCGGGCGGCCCGCTCCATCGGTACGCCCGTGCCCCCGCCGGTCCCGGCACCCTGACCGTTCCATGAGGAAGGCCTCCGTTGAACCCGCCCCGCACTCCGCAGATCCCGGTCATCGTCCTGGCGGGCTTCCTGGGCTCGGGAAAGACGACCCTGCTCAACCACCTGCTCCAGCACCGCGCGGGCAACCGGATCGGTGTGATCGTCAACGACTTCGGGTCCATCGAGATCGACGCCATGACCGTCGCCGGGCAGGTCGGCTCGACGGTCTCGCTGGGCAACGGCTGTCTCTGCTGCGCCGTCGACGCGAGCGAACTCGATACCTACCTGGACACTCTGACCAGGCCCGCCGCCCGTCTCGATGTGATCGTCATCGAGGCGAGCGGTCTGGCGGAACCCCAGGAACTGGTCCGGATGCTGCTGGCCAGCGACAATCGGCGCATCCGGTACGGGGGACTGGTCGAGGTCGTCGACGCGGCCGAATTCGAGAGCACCCGGGTCCGCCATCCGGAGGTCGACCGCCATCTCGCGGTCGCCGACCTCGTGGTGCTGAACAAGACCGACCGGGTCGGCGAAGCGGAACACGAGCGGCTGCGCGAGACCGTCGCGGCCGTGGGCAGCAGGGCGGCCGTCGTCTCCGCCGCGTACGGGCGGATCGATCCCGGACTGCTCTTCGACCCCGTTCTGCGGCCCGACGAGGACGAGGGGGCTCGTCAGCTCAGCTTCGAGGACCTGTTCCTGGAGGAGCGGGAGGCCCAGGCCGGTGAGGAGCACGCGGAGCATCTCCACACGGCGTACGAGAGCGTGTCCTTCACCGCCGACGTGCCGCTGAATCCCCGTCGCTTCATGAGCTTTCTCGACACCCGGCCCGAAGGGCTCTACCGGATCAAGGGATTCGCCGACTTCGGTGCGGGGGACAGGGACAACCGGTACGCCCTGCACGCGGTGGGCCGGTTCCTGCGGTTCGTACCGCGGCCGTGGGGGCGGGACGAACCGCGGCTCACCCGGCTCGTGCTGATCGGTTCGGGCATCGACGCGGAGGCGTTGTACAGGGAACTCGCGGACTGCCGTGAGAGCGCCGAACCGGATGCCATGAGTATGTGGGGTGTTCTGCGCTACGTGCAGAACCCGGACGTGCAGAACCCGGACGTGCAGCAGCCGGACGCGCTGGCCCCGGACGTGCAGCAGCCGGGCGACGACGCTCGCTCCTAGGTCCTGTCTGGAGTTCCCCCGCGGCGTCGCGGCGTCCGGCACCGCCGCCTCCGGCGTTGTCGTCAGTCGCGAGGGCTCCGCCATCGCTCCCTCCTCCGCCTTGGATTCGACGGCACCGGACGCCGCTCCTTCTCCCGCGCTGGAACTCCAGACAGGACCTAGTCGCGGCGCCGTCGTCCGGCTTCCTGCTACATCGGTCCGGCGATCACCGCGACCGGGCTCGTCAGCGGTGTGCCCGAACCGTCACGGCGCGGGTCGGGATCCGGCAGCTGCGCCGGCGCCCCGTTCTTCTGCGCCGCCCGGGCCGGGACCGCGCCCGCCCAGGCGAAGACGAGGACGTCCTCGCCCTTGAGGAAGCGCTGGCAGCGCACACCACCGGTGGCCCTGCCCTTGCGCGGATACTGGTCGAACGGGGTGAGCTTCGACGTGAGCTCGGAATCGTCCAGCGTGCCGTGCGACCCCGCCACGGTGAACACCACCGCGTCCACCGCCGGATCCACCGCGGTGAACGAGAGCACCTCGGTACCGGCCGCGAGCTTGACGCCCGCCATTCCGCCCGCCGGGCGGCCCTGGGGCCGTACCTGAGCGGCCGGGTAGCGCAGCAGCTGGGCGTCGGACGTGATGAAGACCAGGTCCTCCTCACCCGTACGCAACTCGGTCGCGCCGACGATCCGGTCACCGTCCCTGAGCGAGATGACCTCCAGCTCGTCCTTGTTGGCCGGGTAGTCGGGCACCACGCGCTTCACCACGCCCTGGAGGGTGCCGATCGCCAGACCCGGCGAGGCCTCGTCCAGCGTCGTGAGGCAGATCAGCTCCTCACCCGTCTCCAGCGAGAGGAATTCCGCGACCTGAGCCCCTCCCGACAGATTGGGGGCGGCGTGCGTGTCAGGAAGCCGCGGCAGATCGATCACCGCGAGCCGCAGCAGCCGGCCGGCCGAGGTGACCGCGCCGATGTCGCCCCGGGCCGTCGCGGGCACGGACGACACGATGACGTCGTGCTTGGCGCGCTTGGCGTCCTCCCCGACGACGATCGGGTCCGCGTTGGCCGTACGGGCGAGCAGCCCGGTGGAGGAGAGCAGCACCCGGCACGGGTCGTCCGCCACCTCCAGCGGCACGGAAGCGACCTGTGATCCCGCCGACTCCAGCAGCACCGTACGGCGGTCGGTGCCGAACTTCTTGGCGACCGCGGCCAGTTCAGTGGAGACCAGCTTGCGCAGCTCCGCGTCCGAATCGAGGATGGCGGTCAGCTGGCCGATCTCGGTGTCGAGTCGGTCCCGCTCGCTCTCCAGCTCGATCCGGTCGAACCGGGTGAGCCTGCGCAGCGGAGTGTCCAGGATGTACTGCGTCTGGATCTCACTCAGCGAGAAGTGCTCGATGAGCCGCTGCTTCGCCTGCGCCGAGTTGTCGCTGTCCCGGATGAGGCGGATGACCTCGTCGATGTCGACCAGGGCGACGAGCAGGCCCTCGACCAGGTGCAGCCGGTCGCGGCGCTTGGTGCGGCGGAACTCGCTGCGCCTGCGCACCACCTCGAAGCGGTGGTCGAGGTAGACCTCCAGGAGCTCCTTGAGCCCCAGGGTGAGCGGCTGGCCGTCGACCAGCGCCACGTTGTTGATGCCGAAGGACTCCTCCATCGGCGTGAGCTTGTAGAGCTGCTCCAGTACCGCTTCCGGTACGAAGCCGTTCTTCACCTCGATGACCAGTCGCAGGCCGTGCGACCGGTCGGTGAGGTCCTTGACGTCCGCGATGCCCTGGAGCTTCTTCGCCGAGACGAGATCCTTGATCTTGGCGATCACCTTCTCCGGGCCGACGGTGAAGGGCAGTTCGGTGACGACGAGGCCCTTGCGGCGGGGCGTGACGTCCTCCACTGCGACCGTGGCGCGGATCTTGAACGTGCCACGGCCTGCCGCGTACGCGTCCTTGATCCCGCCGAGGCCGACGATCCGGCCCCCGGTCGGCAGGTCCGGACCCGGGACGAACCGCATCAGGGTCTCCAGGTCCGCGCCCGGGTGCCTGATGAGGTGGCGGGCGGCGGCGATGACCTCGCCCAGGTTGTGCGGCGGCATGTTGGTCGCCATGCCGACAGCGATCCCCGTCGTGCCGTTGACCAGGAGGTTCGGGTACGCAGCGGGGAGGACGACCGGCTCCCGCTCCTGGCCGTCGTAGTTCGACTGGTAGTCGACGGTGTCCTCGTCGATCGACTCCGTCATCAGCGAGGTGGCGTCGGCCATCCGGCATTCGGTGTACCGCATGGCGGCCGGCGGGTCGTCGTTTCCGAGCGAGCCGAAGTTGCCGTGGCCGTCGACGAGCGGGAGGCGCATCGAGAACGGCTGTGCCATGCGTACCAGTGCGTCGTAGATCGACGCGTCGCCGTGGGGGTGCAGCTTGCCCATCACTTCGCCGACGACGCGGGCGCACTTCACATAGCCGCGGTCGGGGCGGAGCCCCATCTCGTTCATCTGGGACACGATGCGGCGGTGCACCGGCTTCATGCCGTCGCGGGCGTCGGGCAGGGCCCTTGAGTAGATCACCGAGTAGGCGTACTCGAGGAAGGAGCCCTGCATTTCGTCGACGACGTCGATATCGAGGATTCTCTCCTCGAAGTCGTCCGGCGGCGGGGTCTTCGTGCTGCGGCGGGCCATCGCTGCTGCGACTCCTTCACGGATTCTGTTCGGGCAACCTCAGGTTCTGACGCGGACCATTGTGGACCGCCGCACTGACAACGCCGACCTCGACCCGTCCGAAGCGGTCCTGCGGGCCCCGCCGGGGCCACCGTTTACGGCAGCATCTACGACAACATCCACGGATCGGGAACTTCGCCAGGTGCCCGTGCGCTTGCCTAGAGTGGCAGGTCTGGCAGGAAAACCTGTATCGCGATCGAAGGGACGTACATGCCCATGGGTCACACGGCCACAGCTCAGGCCGGCTCCGGCGGCAGAACAGCGACCGAGCACCGCCTGGCCAACGGCCTGCGTGTGGTGCTCTCGGAGGACCATCTGACCCCGGTCGCCGCGGTCTGCCTCTGGTACGACGTCGGTTCGCGCCACGAGGTCAAGGGGCGTACCGGTCTGGCTCACCTCTTCGAGCACCTGATGTTCCAGGGCTCGGGCCAGGTCAAGGGGAACGGGCACTTCGAGCTCGTACAGGGAGCCGGTGGTTCGCTGAACGGCACGACCAGTTTCGAGAGGACCAACTACTTCGAGGTCATGCCCACGCACCAGCTGGAGCTCGCGCTCTGGCTGGAGGCCGACCGCATGGGCTCCCTCCTCGCCGCGCTCGACGAGGAGTCCATGGAGAACCAGCGCGACGTCGTGAAGAACGAGCGTCGCCAGCGGTACGACAACGTTCCGTACGGCACGGCCTTCGAGAAGCTGACGGCCCTCGCCTACCCGGAGGGCCACCCGTACCACCACACCCCGATCGGCTCGATGGCCGACCTGGACGCGGCGACGCTGGAGGACGCGCGTACGTTCTTCCGCACGTACTACGCGCCCAACAACGCGGTGCTCTCGGTGGTCGGTGACATCGACCCGCAGGAGACGCTCGCCTGGGTCGAGAAGTACTTCGGTTCGATCCCGTCCCACGACGGCAAGCAGCCGCCGCGCGACGGCACGCTGCCGGACATCATCGGTGAGCAGCTGCGCGAAGTGGTCCACGCGGAGGTCCCGGCGCGCGCGCTGATGGCCGCCTACCGCCTGCCGCACGACGGCACCCGGGAGTGCGACGCCGCGGATCTGGCACTGACCGTGCTCGGCGGCGGCGAGTCCTCCCGGCTGCACAACCGGCTGGTCCGCCGCGATCGTACGGCGGTGGCGGCCGGATTCGGGCTGCTGAGGCTGTCCGGCGCGCCCTCGCTCGGCTGGCTGGACGTCAAGACGTCCGGCGGTATCGAGGTGCCGGAAATCGAGGCCGCGGTCGACGAGGAACTGGCCAAGTTCGCCGCCGAGGGCCCCACGCCCGAGGAAATGGAGCGGGCCCAGGCGCAGTTGGAGCGCGAGTGGCTGGACCGGCTCGGCACGGTCGAGGGCCGCGCCGACGAACTGTGCCGGTACGCCGTCCTGTTCGGGGACCCGCAGCTGGCCCTGACGGCCGTGCAGCGGGTGCTCGACGTCACCGCGGAGGAGGTCCAGGCCGCCGCCAAGGCGTGCCTGCGACCCGACAACCGCGCGGTCCTGGTCTACGAACCGGTCGAAGCGCCGGCCGACGCGGATGCCGAAGCCGGCACCGCCACGCACGAAGGGGCCGAGCAGTGAGCGACGCCGCTGTGACTGGAGTAGCGATGAAGTACCACCCGCAGCCGACGGCGGGCGTGGCCAGGCCCTGGGCCTTCCCCGCGCCCGAGCGCGGCGCCCTGCCCAACGGCCTCACGGTGCTGCGCTGTCACCGTCCCGGTCAGCAGGTGGTCGCGGTGGAGATCTTCCTCGACGCGCCGCTGGACGCGGAGCCCGAGGGCCTCGACGGGGTGGCGACGATCATGTCGCGCGCCCTGTCCGAGGGCACGGACAAGCGCTCCGCGGAGGAGTTCGCCGCCGAGCTGGAGCGCTGTGGCGCGACGCTCGACGCGCACGCCGACCACCCCGGTGTCCGGGTCTCCCTGGAGGTCCCGGTCTCCCGGCTGACCAAGGCGCTGGGTCTGATCGCCGAAGCGCTGCGGGCTCCTGCCTTCTCCGAGAGCGAGATCGAGCGCCTGGTGGGCAACCGCCTCGACGAGATCCCGCACGAGCAGGCCAACCCCGCCCGCAAGGCGGCCAAGCAGCTCTCCAAGGAGCTCTTCCCCGCCACGGCGCGTATGTCGCGTCCGCGGCAGGGCACCGAGGAGACGGTGGCGCGGATCGACGCCGCGGCCGTGCGCGCTTTCTACGACGCGCACGTCCGTCCGTCCACCGCGACGCTCGTCATCGTCGGTGATCTCACCGGGGTCGATGTGGACGCGCTCCTCGCGGAGACCGTGGGCGACTGGTCGGGCAACACCGCCGAGCCCCGTCCGGTCCCGCCCATCACCGCTGACGACCGCGGCCGTGTCGTGGTCGTGGACCGTCCCGGCGCGGTGCAGACGCAGCTGCTGATCGGCCGTATCGGCGCCGACCGGCACGACAGCGTCTGGCCGGCCCAGGTCCTCGGCACGTACTGCCTGGGCGGCACCCTCACCTCGCGTCTCGACCGGGTGCTGCGCGAGGAGAAGGGCTACACCTACGGCGTACGCGCCTTCGCGCAGGTCCTGCGCTCCACGGGCCCGGGCTCCCCCTCGGGGCGTACGGGAGCGGCGATGCTCGCCATCAGCGGCTCGGTGGACACGGAGTCCACGGGGCCGGCGCTGGACGACCTCTGGAAGGTCCTGCGGACCCTCGCGGCCGAGGGGCTCACCGACGCCGAGCGCGAGACGGCCGTGCAGAACCTCGTGGGCGTCGCCCCGCTGAAGTTCGAGACGGCGGCCTCCGTGGCGGGCACCCTCGCCGACCAGGTCGAGCAGCACCTCCCGGACGACTACCAGGCCCAGCTCTACGCGCGCCTGGCCGAGACCGGCACGGTCGAGGCGACGGCCGCGGTGGTCAACGCCTTCCCGGTGGACCGCCTGGTCACGGTGCTCGTCGGTGACGCGTCCCAGATCGCGGAGCCCGTCCGCGCGCTGGGAATCGGCGAGGTGTCGGTCGTCAGCGGCTGACGTCCGGCCACTCTTCAACACATTTGCAAAAGCGTGCCAAAGGGACCCCGATGGGCAAATTGCCCATCAGGGTCCCTTCCTTTTGTCCGATTTTGGCGCGAAGGCTACCTGTCTGCTCTGTGGGATGTACGACAAATCAGCCTGTCCGTTTGGTGATTGAAAGTGGCCCCGTTTAGCGTCGGCTCCGCTGTCCGTCATGTGTATGCCGCGTCCGTGGCGCCGGGCAGCCATCGCCGAGTCCCCGTCAGGCGCGAGCCTGGGGAGCCGGGGACCCACGAAGTCCCTGGGGTGAATCGGACGTCTGCGCTCCTTCGGGGCGGAGACGGTCCGTAGGAGACCTTCCTGCTCCGAACCCGTCAGCTAACCCGGTAGGCGAGAAGGAAGGAAAGGATCAGCCCCTCCATGGCGTTCACCCGTGCCACCGGGAAGCACCGTGCCCCGAGCCGCCTGACGCGCAAGAGCGCTCGCGTCGCCGGCATCGCGGCACTGGCCACCACAGGCGTCATCGGCGGGATGGCCACTCCGGCCCTCGCCGCGGACGAGGCCCGTACCGTCGGCGACACCGGCCTGACCCAGGTCATCGCCATCGACGGCGCCCTCGCCGACCAGATCGCCGCCCAGGCGATGGCCCAGGAACAGCAGGCCGAGGCCGCCGCGAAGGCGAAGGCCAAGGCTGTCGCCGAGGCCAAGGCCGAGGCGGAAGCCAGGGTCAAGGCCAAGGCGGAGGCCGAGCGCAAGGCGAAGGCCCGTGCCGCGGAGGTCCGCGAGGCCGAGGCCCGTGCCGCCCGCGCGGCCGAGCGCAAGCGGCTGACCTCGTTCCACCTTCCGGTCGCCGGTTCCTACGTCACCACCGGCTACAAGTCCGGTGGCTCGCTCTGGTCCTCGGGCAGCCACTCCGGTGTCGACTTCCGCGCCGCGTCCGGCTCGTCCGTCGTCGCGGTCGGCGCCGGCACGGTCGTCGAGGCGGGCTGGGGCGGTGCCTACGGCAACAACATCGTGCTCCGGATGACGGACGGCACGTACACCCAGTACGGCCACCTCGCCTCGATCGGCGTCTCCGTCGGCCAGAGCGTCACCTCCGGGCAGCAGATAGGCATCTCCGGCTCGACCGGCAACTCCACCGGACCGCACCTGCACTTCGAGGCCCGCACCAGCCCCGAGTACGGCTCCGACATGGACCCCGTCGCGTACCTGCGCTCGCACGGTGTGAACGTCTGATCCACGCGCCGCGTCCCCGCGCTTCACGAAGGCCCCGGCTTCCCGCCGGGGCCTTCGGCGTACCACCCGGACTCTGTCCGCCGAAGCTCCGCGGGGTCAGAAGATATCCCTGGATTCCGTTCTGCCGTCGGAAATTCGGGCTCATTGCAATAGAGTCGCAGAACAGGCGTCGATCGGCCGCGTTTCGCGGGGATTAAGGCGGAGGTTCGGACATGCGCATTCCCGCGCATTCGGTATGCACGGCAATCCGTGACGACATCGTCTCCGGTGTCTTCGATCGCGGCAGCCGCCTCACCGAGGAGGTGCTCGCGCGTCGTTACGGGGTCTCGCGCGTCCCGGTGCGCGAGGCCCTGCGCACGCTGGAGTCCGAGGGGTTCGTGGTCACGCGCCGCCATGCCGGCGCATGCGTGGCCGAGCCCACCGAGCAGGAGGCCGCCGATCTCCTGGAGGTCCGGATGCTGCTGGAACCGCTCGGTGCGGCGCGGGCGGCACAGCGGCGCACCGAGGCGCACCTCAAGGTGCTGCGCGGCCTCGTCAGACTGGGTCAGGAGCGAGTACGGCGGGGTGATGGCGAGGACCTGCGCTCCCTGGGCGGCTGGTTCCACGAGACGCTCGCGCAGGCATCGGGCAGCCCCGGCCTCATCGCGCTGCTCACCCAGCTCCGGCACAAGATCGCCTGGATGTACGCCGTCGATCAGCCCGCGCGTCCCGCGGAGTCCTGGGCCGAGCGCGGGGCGATCGTGGACGCGGTCGCCCGGGGGGACGCGGACCGGGCCAGAGCGCTGGCAGTCCAGCACGCGGAGCGGGCTGCGGCGGCCCATCGGCTGCGGCGCCCGGCCCGGCCCGGCCGTCCGGGGTCCGGTCCCGCGCCGTCGCGGGTGAGCACTTCGCAACATCCCGTACACATCGCGGGCGTCCGGCATTAACAATTGCGCCGTATGCAAATAAGGTAATTCCGCGAAGGGCTTTCTTCGTGCTGCGCGAATTCGTCCCTCGACGCTTTTCGGAAACGAAGAAGTCGCGGCATCCGTTCAGGGACGCCGCGACTCCGTCGCAGAATTGAATCCGGTTGGATCCGGCTGGAATCAGACCGTCTCCGGAAGCTCCTCGAGCCCTTCGGCGACGAGCTTGGCCAGACGGTCCAGGGCGACCTCGGCGTTGTCCGCCTCGGACGCGAGCACGATCTCCTCGCCTCCGGTGGCGCCCAGGCCGAGTACCGCGAGCATCGACGCGGCGTTCACCGGGTTGCCGTCGGCCTTGGCGATCGTCACGGGGACGCCGGAGGCCGTGGCGGCACGGACGAAGATGGAAGCGGGGCGGGCGTGCAGGCCCTCGGCCCAACCGACGTTGACGCGGCGCTCAGCCATGGTTCTGCCCTTCACGAATCAATGGTTGTCTAGACCAGTCTCTCATGCAGTCCGCACTGCCGTGCCCGGTCCCGGGCCCGGCCGCGGCGGCCGGCCGAGCACCCTCAGACTGCCTCGGCCCCGATCGCTCCGCGACCGGTGCGTCAGCCGTAGGCTTTGCCCATGCAGCCCACGCCGGAACAGAGTCCGCATCACGCGTACCCCGACCACTGGGAAGCGGACGTGGTGCTCCGCGACGGTGGCACCGCGCGCATCAGACCGATCACGACCGACGACGCCGAGCGGCTGGTCAGCTTCTACGAGCAGGTCTCCGACGAGTCGAAGTACTACCGCTTCTTCGCCCCGTATCCGCGTCTCTCCGCCAAGGACGTGCGGCGCTTCACCCATCACGACTACGTCGACCGGGTCGGGCTCGCCGTCACGACCGGCGGCGAGTTCATCGCCACCGTGCGCTTCGACCGCATCGACGCACAGGGCCGGCCCGCCACCGCGCCCGCCGACGAGGCCGAGGTCGCCTTCCTCGTCCAGGACGCCCACCAGGGCCGCGGGGTGGCGTCCGCGCTCCTCGAACACATCGCGGCGGTCGCCCGCGAGCGGGGTATCCGCCGCTTCGCCGCCGAGGTGCTGCCCGCCAACAACAAGATGATCAAGGTGTTCCGCGACGCCGGCTACACCCAGCAGCGCAGCTTCGAGGACGGCTCCGTCCACCTCACGCTCGACCTCGAACCCACGGCGGAATCCCTCGCCGTCCAGCGCGGCCGCGAGCAGCGCGCCGAGTCGCGCTCGGTGCAGCGGCTCCTCGCCCCCGGTTCCGTCGCCGTCGTCGGCACCGGCCGCACCCACGGCGGGGTCGGCCGCACCGTGCTGCGCAACCTGCTCGGCTCCGGCTACACGGGACGTACGTACGCCGTGAACCGGGCCTTCGGTACGGACCTGGCCGAGATCGACGGCGTCCCCGCGCACCGGTCCGTCGGCGAGATCGACGAGCGGGTCGACCTCGCGGTACTCGCCGTGCCTGCCGAGCGGGTGCCCGAGGCCGTCGCCGACTGCGGTGAGCACGGCGTCCGCGGCCTCGTCGTCCTCTCCGCCGGATACGCCGAACAGGGCACCGAGGGGCGCGAGCGGCAGCGCGAACTCGTCCGCCAGGCCCGCTCGTACGGCATGAGGATCATCGGCCCGAACGCCTTCGGCATCATCAACACCTCCGAAGCCGTCCGGCTGAACGCCTCCCTCGCCCCCGAGTCGCCCGCCCGCGGCCACATAGGGCTCTTCACCCAGTCGGGCGCGATCGGCATCGCGCTGCTGTCCGGACTGCACCGGCGCGGGGCCGGCCTGTCCACGTTCATCTCGGCGGGCAACCGGGCCGATGTCTCAGGAAACGACTTCCTCCAGTACTGGTACGAGGACCAGGACACCGACGTCGCCCTCCTCTACCTCGAATCGCTGGGCAACCCGCGCAAGTTCACCCGCCTCGCACGGCGCACCGCGGCCGTGAAACCGGTCGTCGTGGTGAAGGGCGCCCGGCACAGCGGTTCCAACCCGCCCGGCCACGCGGTGCCCGTCAGCCGGATCCCCGACGCGACGGTCTCCGCGCTGATGCGCCAGGCGGGGGTGATCCGCGTCGACACGGTGACGGAGATGGTCGACGCGGGCCTGCTCCTCGCCGGCCAGCCGCTCCCGGCCGGCCCCCGCGTAGCGATCCTCGGGAACTCGGAGTCGCTGGGTCTGCTCACGTACGACGCCTGCCTCGCGGAGGGACTGCGTCCGCGCCCGCCCCTCGACCTGACCACGGCGGCGAGTCCACAGGACTTCCGGGACGCGCTGGCCGGGGCGCTGGGTGACCAGACCTGCGACGCCGTGATCGTGACCGCGATCCCCTGGGTGGGGGAGAACGGCGAGGCGGAGACGGGCGACGGCGAGGTCCTGGCCGCGGCTCTGCGCGACGCGGCGGCCACCGGCCCCGCCAAGCCCGTCGCGGTGGTCCACGTGGAGATCGGCGGCCTGGCCGAGGCCCTGGCCGCGGCCGCCGGCACGGTCACTCCCGCCCGCGGGGCACGCGGGGCGGCCCCCGCCAGGCAACCGGCGGCCACCCCGGCCGCCGGGACCGCCCCCGCACGGCAACCGGCGGCCACCCCGTCGATCGCCGAGACCGCCACGGAGACCGCCCCCGGGACCGCCACGGAGCCCGCCACGGGCACCCCCGCACATGTCGGCCGAATCCCCGCCTACCCCGCCGCAGAGCGCGCCGTCCGGGCGCTGGCCGAAGCGGTGAGGTACGCGCAGTGGCGCCGGCAGGCGGCCGTCCCCGGCAAGGTGCCCGACTTCGAGGACACCGTCGACGAGGCCCGGGCGGCCCGCCTGATCGGCGCACTGCTGGGCCCCGGCCCCGATCCCCGCGGCCGTCCGCTCACCCATGACGAGGCGCGCGAGCTGCTCGGGTCCTACGGCATCACCGTCCGGCCCACGCTGCCCGCGCCGTCCCCGGAGGCGGCCGCGGCCGCCGCAGAGCGGCTCGGCTACCCCGTGGCGCTCAAGACCACCGCCCCCCACCTGCGTCACCGCGCCGACCTCGGAGGCGTCCGGCTCGACCTCGCCAACCAGAGCGAGCTGCGGCGGGCGTACGGCGAGCTGACCGGACTCCTCGGGAAGGCGACCGAACTCCAGCCGGTCGTCCAGGCCATGGCGCCGCGCGGAGTCGACACCGTCGTCCGCGCCTCGATCGACGCGGCGGCGGGCGCGGTGCTCTCCTTCGGCCTCGCGGGCGCCCCGTCCGAACTGCTCGGAGACACCGCCCACCGGCTGGTCCCGGCCACCGACCGGGACGCCGCCGAGCTGGTCAGGTCCATCAAGGCGGCGCCGATGCTCTTCGGCTGGCGCGGTTCCGCGCCCGTCGACACCCCTGCGCTCGAAGAACTGCTGCTCCGGGTGTCGCGGCTGGTGGACGACCATCCGGAGGTGGTCTCCGTCGCGCTCGAACCCGTGGTCGTGGCCACGGCCGGGCTCACCGTCCTCGGAGCGAGCGTCCGGCTCGCCCCGCCCCCCGCCCGCAGTGACCTCGGCCCCCGCCGCCTCCCCAGTTACTGAGCGTGCTCCGTGCGTCCCGCCCTCCGCCCGCCGCACCTGCCGCACAGCGTGCCCGGCAGCCACCGGGCCCCCGTAGGATGGTCCCTATGGCAAAGACCGGTACGACGACCCAGGGGCTGCGCGCGGCGATCGAGCGCAGTGGCTACTACCCGGCCCTAGTGGCCGAGGCGGTGGAGGCCGCCGTCGGCGGAGAGCCGGTCGCTTCGTACCTGGTGCACCAGGAGACCACCTTCGACTCCAACGAGGTGCGCCGCCACGTCACGGTGCTCGTCCTGACGGACAACCGTTTCATCGTCAGCCACACGGACGAGCAGACCGCGGACACGGACTCGCCGACGCCGTTCGCCACCACTTCCACCGAGTCGGTGAAGCTCGACCGGATCTCGTCCGTCGTGCTCAGCCGCGTCGTGGCCAACCCGGAGAAGTACGTGCCGGGGACCCTGCCCCGCGAGGTCGTCCTCACGATCGGTTGGGGCGCCGTCTCCCGTATCGACCTGGAGCCCGCCGCCTGTGGTGACCCCAACTGCGAGGCCGACCACGGGTACACCGGCAGCTCGACCGCGGACGACCTGAGCCTGCGGGTCAGCGAGGCCGGTGACGGCCCGGACACCGTGCGCGAGACGCTCGCGTTCGCCCAGGCGCTCTCCGAGGCGACGGCGGCGACCGCGGCGACCGGCCGCTGATGGTCCAGCCCGCGTGGCAGGACCCCGTTCTGCTCCCCCTCGACACCGCCCCGGTCCCCGAGTACGGGAGCGGCTCGCTCGCCGACCTGCTGCCGACGCTCGTCGCCGGCCAGGGCGTACCGGGATTCGAGGCCACGATCCCCGAACTCGCCCCCGCCGACCGGAACTGCGTGTTCCTGATCGACGGGCTCGGCTGGGAGCAGATCAGGTCCCACCCCGACGAGGCTCCGTTCCTGCACTCCCTGCTGTCGTCCTCGCGCGGTGGCACGGGCCGCCCGATCACGGCGGGCTTCCCGTCGACCACCGCGACCTCGCTCGCCTCGGTCGGTACGGGGCTGCCGCCCGGGGAGCACGGCCTCACCGGCTACACGGTCCGTAATCCGGAGACCGGCGCGCTGATGAACCAGCTCCGCTGGCGCCCCTGGACCGAACCCAAGATCTGGCAGCCCAATCCCACCGTCTTCAAGCTCGCCGACGCCGCCGGCGTGCGTACCGCACAGGTGTCCGCGCCCACCTTCGAGCACACCCCGCTCACCAAGGTCGCGCTCAGTGGCGGCTCCTTCCTCGGCCGGCTCACCGGCGAGGACCGCATGGACATCGCCGCCGAACGGCTGGCCGCGGGCGACCGTTCCCTGGTCTACACGTACTACAGCGAGGTCGACGGCAAGGGTCACCGGTTCGGCATCGACTCCGACGCCTGGCGCGGCCAGCTGATGTACGTCGACGGTCTCGCCCGGCGCCTGGCGGAGCAGCTTCCGCCCCGCTCGGCGCTGTACATCACGGCAGACCACGGCATGATCGACATCCCCTTCGACGAGCAGTCCCGGATCGACTTCGACGAGGACTGGGAGCTGCGCGCGGGAGTCGCGCTGCTCGGCGGCGAGGGCAGGGCCCGTCATGTGTACGCGGTCCCCGGCGCCGAGGCCGACGTCCTGACCGTCTGGCAGGAAGTGCTCGGCGAGCGGTTCTGGGTGGCGAGCCGGGACGAGGCCATCGCGGCGGGCTGGTTCGGCCCCCGGATCGACGAGCGGGTCCACGGCAGGATCGGCGACGTGGTGGCGGCCGCCCACGACGACGTGGTGATCACCGCGTCCGTCCAGGAACCGCACGAGTCGGCGATGGTCGGCATGCACGGCTCGATGACCTCCGTCGAACAGCTGGTCCCCCTGCTCGAAGTACGCTCGTAAGCCCTCTTCTCCCTCCGCGTCACGCCCGCCCGAAAGGTGCTCAACCCCTCATGCCCGAGCTTGTGTTCTTCTCCGGAACGATGGACTGCGGAAAGAGCACACTGGCTCTCCAGATCGCCCACAACCGGTCGGCGAGAGGGCTTCAGGGTCTGAACTTCACCCGGGACGACCGTGCGGGGGAGGGGAAGCTCTCTTCACGGCTCGGGCTGGTGACCGAGGCGGTCGAGGCGGTGCAGGGCATGAATCTGTACGCCTATGTCGTCGACAGGGTCTCGCAGGGCGGCAGGGTCGACTACCTGATCGTGGACGAGGCGCAGTTCCTGGAGCCGGTGCAGATCGATCAACTCGCGCGGATCGTGGATGACTTGGGCCTGGACGTCTTCTCCTTCGGTATCACCACGGACTTCCGCACGAAGCTCTTCCCCGGTTCGCGGCGGCTGTTCGAGCTGGCGGACCGCGTGGAGACCTTGCAGGTGGAGGCACTGTGCTGGTGCGGGGCGCGTGCCACGCACAACGCCCGCACGGTGGGCGGCGAGATGGTGGTGGAAGGCGCGCAGGTCGTCGTCGGTGACGTGAGCAGCCCCGCTGCGGAGGTCGGCTACGAGGTGTTGTGCCGGCGTCACCATCGTCGCCGTATGACGAGCGGTTCGGTCCACGCCGGCGCGCTCTCGCCCGACGTCCTGCCGGTGGCCTCCGACTGAGGGGTGTCGGCCGAAACGGCCGTCGTTCACTGCCGGGTGCGCGGGCGCCGGTGACCCGAGCCGGGCGAGGAGACACGCGTGGATGCCCCTCAAAGCGGATCAAGTTCACCTCGCCCCGGACTTCCTGCCCGTCAACTCCGCCCGACACGATTCGGCCGATCACCTCACCTCCCTCGGGACAGCCGGACTATCTTTCTCGAGTGAAGCAGCTGACCGCCGATGACCCGGCACACATAGGCCCGTACCGCCTGATCGCCCGGCTGGGTGAGGGCGGCATGGGGCTGGTCTATCTGGGGCGCTCCGAAGCCGGACGCACCGTGGCCGTGAAGGTCGTGCAGGCCGAGTACGCCGGGAACTCAGAGTTCCGCAGGCGCTTCGCCCGTGAGGTGGCCGCCGCGCGGCGGGTCGGCGGGAGCTGGACGGCGGCGGTGCTCGACGCCGACCCCGAGGCCGCCATCCCCTGGGTGGCGACCCAGTACATCCCGGGGCCCGACCTGAGTACGGTCGTGGCCGAGGACTACGGTCCCCTGCCCGAGCATTCGGTACACACCCTCGCCAACCGCCTCGCCCTCGCTCTGCGGGGCGTGCACGAGGCGGGTCTGATCCACCGTGACCTGAAGCCGTCCAACGTCCTCGTCACCGTCGACGGCCCCCGCGTCATCGATTTCGGTATCGCACGGGCCATGGACAGCCTCGCCGGGGACAGCCTGCACACCCGTACCGGCATGCTGATCGGTTCCCCCGGCTTCATGTCACCGGAACAGGTGCGCGGCCTCGAACTCACCCCGGCCAGCGATGTCTTCTGCCTGGGCGCAGTCCTCGTCCACGCCTCCACCGGGCGCCTCCTGTTCGGCGCCGCGGACACCGGCCTGCCCGCCCACCTCTTCCGGATCGCCGAGGACGAGGCGGACCTGACCGGCGTACCGGAGACGCTCGTCGAACTCGTACGCGACTGCCTGGAGAAGGACCCGGCCAAGCGGCCCACGCCCCAGCAGGTCGCCGAGCGCACGGCGAAGGCCCCGGCCGGGGAGTGGCTGCCGGGCGCGGTCCTGGCGCAACTGGGCCGTCACGCTGCCGCGTTGCTGGACTACGCCCCCGAACTGCCCGTCCAGACACCGGTCGTACAACCAGACCCGGACCCCCGCATTCCGGCCGTGCGGCCCCAGCCGCTTCCCGCGCCGCCCGCGTACGTTCCCACGGCTCCGGCGCACGCGGGCTTCGCGCCCGGTTTCGGTCCGCCGCCGGGCCCGCTCCCGGGCGCCTGGCCCGCACAACCGGCCCCACCCGGCTTCCAGGACGCCGCGCCCCCACACTCCAGGCGCTGGTGGGGACTGGTGGTGATCGCCCTCGCGCAGCTGCTGGTGCTGCTCGACGCGGAGGCGTTCATCATGGCCGTTCCTTCCGTCCAGGCCGATCTGGCGATGTCCCGTGACGACGTCACCCTGATGTTCACGGCCTACGCGCTCGGCTTCGGTGGACTGCTGCTGCTACGGCGGATACCTCGCGGACCGCGTGGGGCGCAGACCCACTCTGATCATCGGCCTCGTCGGATACGCGCTCGCCTCCGCGCTCGCCGGCTCGGCCGGCGATTCGCTCATCCTGGTGGTGGCGCGTCTGCTGCAGGGTGTCGCCGGCGCGCTGGTGACGCCG
Source organism: Streptomyces finlayi (assembly GCF_014216315.1). Classification (NCBI taxonomy): domain Bacteria; kingdom Bacillati; phylum Actinomycetota; class Actinomycetes; order Kitasatosporales; family Streptomycetaceae; genus Streptomyces; species Streptomyces finlayi. The sequence goes on along the minus strand of NZ_CP045702.1, from coordinate 1,512,837 downwards.
TCCGCTCTCGCCCTGGTGGTCAGCGGTTTCACCGATGCGAAGGAACGGCGCACGGCATTCGGCGTCTACGCCGTGATCGCGGGCGGCGGCTCGGCGCTGGGACTGGCCGCCGGTGGATGGCTCCTCGAGATCCTGATGTGGCGGTGGTCCCTGTACACCGGCGTCGCCCTCGCCGTGATCATCCTCGTCGGCGCGCTGACGCTGCCGCGCGACGCCCCCCGCCGCACCGACGCCCGCCCCGACACGGTCGGGACGCTGCTCGGTACCGGCGGACTCCTCGCCCTCACCTACGGCCTGTCCGAAGGGGAGCCGCGCGGCTGGACGGTCCCGCTGGTCGTGGTGCCGCTCGTGCTGGGCATCATCCTGCTCGTGGTCTTCCTGGCGTGGCAGACCACGCGGACGGAGTCCATCCCCGCGGCGACCGTCGCCTCGTCCGAGGTCAGAGGCCATGACCGCCTCGGCTGCTTCCTCGCCATGCTCCTGGCCGGCGTCGGTGCCCTGCTCTCGTTCGCGGTCCTGGCCTTCTCTCTCCCAAGCGTCGGCGGATACGCCCCCGTCATGGTCGGTGCGGCTTTTCTGCCCATGATCGTCGCGCTCGTCATCGGCTCCACGCAGGTGTCCGCGCGCCTGATGGGCCGGGTCGCGCCCCGGGTCCTGATCGTGCCGGGGCTGGTGATCACGGCCGTCGGAATGCTGTTCCTGACCGGCCTGGAGGCGGATGCCGCCTACGCGGCCCAGATCCTGCCCGGCATGGTCCTGACCGGCTTCGGCACGGGTCTGGCCTTCATGCCGCTCCTCGCCGTCGCCACCGCGGCCGTCGGCCCGCACCGCGCGGGAGCCGTGTCCGCGGCCATCACGGCGGCCCAGCACCTGGGTCTCATGCTGGGCTCGGCGGTGCTCAGCACGGTCGTCACGGCCAGCTTGCACGCGGTGCCGGCCGAGGAGCTCACCGGCGAACTGCTCGGTGCCTACACCGCCACACTCCCCTGGGCGATCGGCAGCGTGCTCCTCGCCGGCCTGATGGCCGGTCTGGTGATCACCGTGAAGGCACCCGGGGGACGGCGGGGCTGAGCCGGGCGGCCCGGATCAGCGAGCGGCCGACCGTACGATCGTGAAGAGCGCGCCCTCCGGGTCCGAGACGGTCGCCAGCCGCCCCGTCGCGCCGTCGGCCGGGGGCTGCAGGACGTGCCCGCCGAGCTCGACCACCCGGGCCGCGGCCTCGTCGGTGTCGGCGACCTCGAAGTGGGTCATCCAGTGCGGTCCCCGGTCGCGCGGCAGCGCGTGCCCCACACCATGCATCGAGGCCACGGGGCGGCCGTCCAGGCGCAGTGTCTGGTAGTCGAAGTCGGCGGAGACCTCCGCCTCCGTCTCGAAGCCGAAGACCGCCTGGTAGAACTTGCCGACCGTCGCGGTCTCCCGGGTCACCAGCTCGTTCCAGACCGGGGTCCCCGGGGCGCCCTCCAGGGCCGTACCGAGGTGGGCGGCTGCCTGCCAGAGACCGAAGACCGCCCCGCTCGGGTCGGAGGCGATGGCCAGCCGGCCGGCCTCGCCCGCGTCGAGGGGCCCGACCGCGACCGTTCCCCCGCAGGAACGGATCGTCTCCGCGGTGAGGTCGGCGTCGTCGGTGGCGAGATAGGTCGTCCAGGCGATCGGCAGGTGCCGGTCGGGGGCCAGCTGTCCGAGCCCCGCGACCTCCTTGCCGTCGAGCAGTGCCCGGACGTACGGTCCCAGCTGAGCGGGCCCCGGCCGGAACTCCCAGCCGAACAGGGCCGCGTAGAACTCCTGGGTGCCCGTCAGCCCGTGCACCATCAGACTTACCCAGCACGGCGTTCCGGGTGTGCGCCGCTCGGCAGCCTCGGTCATCGTCTTCTCTCTCCTCGGACCATTGTGTGGCCGTACGAAAGGACAGGACCGGTACACCGGCCCGGGGGTGGGGGAATGATGTACGTCCGTGCAGATGCTTGCACCACCTGACGCGAGACGGGCCCCGGCCGCGCCGCATTACGACGGCTTCTCGACATGGGTGTTCCGATTCGTGTGGACATGTCCCTGTCGGCGGCCGCTACGAGCCGGGTGGATCCTGCGCGAGGATGGCAGGCATGAAGCCCATCATCACCGCATCCGAATGTGCGAGCGAGTCGGCGGGGCCACGTCCGCCGGTGCTCCTGGACATCCGCTGGCAACTGGGTGGTCCGCACGGCCGCCCCGACTACGAAGCCGGGCACCTGCCCGGTGCGGTCTTCGTCGATCTCGACGCGGAGCTCGCGGGACCGGCGGGCAAGGGCGGCCGGCACCCCCTGCCCGACCCGGAGGAGTTCGGGGCGGTGATGCGCCGCGCCGGGGTCTCCCGCGACACCCCCGTGGTGGTCTACGACGGTGGTCAGGGCTGGGCCGCGGCCCGAGCCTGGTGGCTGCTGCGCTGGACCGGGCATCTTGACGTCAGGGTGCTGGACGGCGGTCTCGCGGCCTGGTCCGGCGAGCTCTCGACCGGGACGCCGACGCCCGCCGAGGGCGACTTCCGGCCGGAGCCGGGGGCGCTGCCGCTGCTCGACGCGGATGCGGCCGCCGCACTCGCCCGTTCCGGGCTGCTGCTCGACGCGCGGGCCGCCGAGCGCTACCGAGGTGACGTGGAGCCGATCGACCGGGTCGGCGGTCATATTCCGGGCGCCGTCTCGGCGCCGACGGCGGAGAACGTCGGCGAGGACGGCCGGTTCCTGCCGGCCGAGCGGCTTGCCGCACGGTTCGGCGGGCTGGGAGCCGACGGGGACGCCGGTGCGATCGGCGTCTACTGCGGTTCGGGAGTCTCCGGTGCCCACGAGGTGCTGGCGCTGGAGCTCGCCGGACACCGGGCGGCTCTGTACGCGGGCTCCTGGTCCGAGTGGTCCTCCGACGCGTCCCGGCCGGTCGCGACGGGCCCGGACCCGCAGTAACGCTCCGGGCGGTGCCGGCTCCGGCGCCGCGGCAGAGCGAGGGCCCGTACGTGGTCGCGTACGGGCCCTCGTCATAGAGCGGTCACCGGATCAGTCCTGCTTCTTCCGGCGCGTACCGAACACGATCTCGTCCCAGCTCGGCACCGCTGCCCGGCGGCCGGGACGGACACCGTCGGCCTCGGCCTGCCGGTCCGTCGTCCCGGTGAGCCGGTCGCGATGCCCGGCCACCGCGCGGGGCATCAGTACGTCCGCGTACGCCGACCCCGCTCCGGCGGAGGCCGCCGCCGCGGGCGGCTCGTCCGCCTCGGGCTCGTGGACCGCCGGTTCGATGGCCGGCGGCTCGGGCTGCTGGGGCCGTTCCGGTACGACCATGTCGCCGCGGAAGCTCGGTACGGCCTCCAGGAGGCTCGTCAGTGAATCGCGCTCGGTGGCCGACACCCCGCCGATGCGCTCCTCGGGCTCGGGAGGCGGTGGCGGAGTGGGCCGCTCCATCTGGCGGTCCAGGGCGCGGTCCAGCGGCCGGTCGCGAGGCAGCCGTGCGATCCGGGGTACGAACGGGAAGCTGGGCTCCGGCGCGGCGACGTCGTCGGTCTCGCCGATCAGTGAGCGCGCTTCGTCGTCCACCGCCTGTACGAGCCGCCTGGGCGGGTCGTAGGTCCAGCTCGCCGAGTGGGGCTCGCCCGCCACCCGGTAGACCAGGAGGACTTCCCAGGTGCCGTCGTCGCGGCGCCAGGAGTCCCACTGGACCGTTTCCTTGTCGGCGCCCCGCATCAGGAGGCGCTCGTGCACCGCCTCGCCCAGCTGGGGGCCGGCGTTCTCGCCGGGACGGCGCACGGGAGTCTTCCGGGCCCGCTCGGCCATGAAGGCGCGCTCCGCGAGCACGGGGCCCTCGAAGCGGCGCACACGGTCGACGGGGATGCCGGCGAACTGAGCGACCTCCTCCGCGGAGGCACCGGCCCGTATGCGGGCCTGGATGTCGCGGGGCCTGAGGTGGCTCTCCACCTCGATCTCGATCTGGCCGAGCCGGGCGCGGTCGTTGCGCACGGCGGCGCGCAGCCGCTCATCGATCGGAAGCGTGTACTCCGTGCTGTCCGCAGCCTTGAGCACCAGTCGTGTGCCGTCGTTTGAGACGGCCACGACACGCAGTTCGGGCATGGGAACCTCCCGGGTGGTGCCTGCCGACGTCACGTGCGTCGCTGCTTCCGCTAGTCGAGTGTGGCCTGCCCGGGTGCAGCCTGCCACAACCTTTCCAAGTTACGCGGCGTGTCGGGCCTTGGCCCTTGAACACCGCGATGGCACGGTTACCTGTGCGCGACGCACGGTGACCGGGTGGTCACCGCATGTCGCAGGCGCCGTGCGATGCCGCGGCGCCGCCGGTTCGAGTGCCGTCTTCGGCCCCCTCCCGTAAGGCGCGGAAACCCATGCGGGAGTCCGGCCCCAGGGCTCGCCACAGTACTCCATTCGGGCCACGCGGGTGGACCGGCGCGCCGCTGAGGTTCTCGCGGGGTACGGGAGTTGACTCCTGCACCGACCGGTCATATGTGTGCAATGCGTGTCCTGCTTCACAGAATCACCGGAAGCGGAACTATTCACTTCGCTCAAAGGTCCCTTCTTGTTGCACGGTGGGAGAGAAGCCAAGCAGGGGCAGGTAATGGTTGATAAGCCGGAAAGCGACGCGGAGCCGAAGGAAAGGCGTATCGATCTGAGTCTGCCGCAGGTCGCGGGCAGTGCGGTGGCAGCGGTCGCCGCGGCCGTCATGGCCTCGCGGCTGGGCGTGTACGGGACGATCGCCGGCGCGGGCGTGATGAGCATCGTGGCCACCTGCGGGGGCTCCGTGTTCCAGCACTTCTTCCGCCGCACGGGTGAGCAGATCCGCGAGGTCACGGTCCAGGTGAAGCACCCGGCGGGCCGCCAGGTGACCGTACGGACGAGGGAGACGACCTCGGCGGGGCGCGGACGGCAGGCCCCGCGGCAGCCGGTGGACGACGCGACGACCGTATTGCGGACCGTGCGGACCGTGCGTTCGGTGGGGACGGTGGGGACGGTGGGGACCGACCTCGACCGCACCCGGATGCTGGGCCTCGACCGTACGGAGCTCCTGAAGCCGGATCCGGACCGTACGCAGGTTTTGAGGGCCGACCCGGACGGCACGCAGCCGCCGAAGCCGGACGACGCGTTCCGCGGCGCCACCACGCACGGCACGCGCAACCGGGGCCGGCGGAAGCCGGCGCTCGCGGCCGTCGCGGTCTTCGTGCTGGCGATGCTCGGGATCACCGCCTTCGAGCTCGTCTCGGGCAACGACCTGAGCGGCGGCCGGGGTACGACCTTCGGCTCCGTCGTACGGGGTGAGGACCAGGGTTCCGGGCCGGCCGGACCCGCGCCGTCCGGCAGCACCGGCCAGGAGCGGGGCACCGAGCAGGAAGCGCCGTCCGGCACCGGCACGGGCACCGCACCGGGAACGGACCAGGGCGACGGTGCGAGCACCGACCCGAACCCCGGTCAGGCAGGTGACGGCACGGCAACCGGCCCGACGCCCACGCCCTCCGGCTCCGGTTCCGACGAGACGAATCCGACTCCCACGCCCACCCCGACGACGCCGTCGGACGGTGCCACCACCACCCCGGACCCGGCCGGGACGCCCGGGGCTCCGGCGCGGCAGGACGAGGCGGCCGGGGACGCGGGAACCGCCGGCTGACCCCGGTCACCCGTACGGCTCCGTTCAGTCGCCAAGCACCCGGCGCAGGTAGTCGTTCGCGAACATCCGGTCCGGGTCGAGTCGGTCCCGTACGGCGGTGAACTCACCGAACCGGGGGTAGACCCCGGCCAGGTACGCGGCGTCCCTGGTGTGGATCTTGCCCCAGTGCGGGCGCCCGCCGTGCGCGGTCATGATCCGTTCCACCGCGGTGAAGTACGCCTGGTAGGGCGTCCCCCGGTACAGATGCACGGCGATGTACGCGCTCTCCCGGCCCGAGGCCGTCGAGAGCGCGATGTCGTCGGCGGGCGCGGTCCTGACCTCCACGGGGAAACTGATTCGCAGGGGTGAGCGGTCGATCATCGCCTTGACCTCGCGCAGCGCCTCGACGGCGCTCTCCCGCGGCAGCGCGTACTCCATCTCCATGAAGCGGACCCGGCGCGGGCTGGTGAAGACCTTGTACGGGATGTCGGTGTACGTGCGGGCCGAAAGGGCCCGGCTGGAGAGCCTGGCGATCGACGGAATCGTCGCGGGGGCCGCGCGGCCGAGCGAGCAGGCGACCTGGAAGACGCCGTTCGAGAGCAATTCGTCATCGACCCAGGCGCCGACCCTGCCGGGCGGTGCGGCCGGACCCGCGCTGCGGTTGTTGCGCTTGGTGTTGCAGTTGCCGGTGTGCGGGAACCAGTAGAACTCGAAGTGCTCGTTCTCGGTGAAGAGCCGGTCGAAGTCGGCGGTGACCCGGTCGAAGGTCATCGGCTCCTCACGGGCCGTCAGCAGGAAGACGGGCTCCACGGCGAAGGTGATCGCGGTGATCACACCGAGGGCACCGAGCCCCAGGCGGGCGACGGCGAAGACGTCGGGATTCTCCGCCTCGGAACAGCGCAGCACCGTGCCGTCCGCCGTGACCAGTTCCAGGGCGCGGATCTGGGCGGATATGGACGCCGAGTCGCGGCCGGTGCCATGCGTGCCGGTCGACGTGGCCCCGGCGACCGTCTGCTCCATGATGTCGCCCATGTTGGTGAGGGAGAGTCCCTCACGGGCGAGCGCGAGGTTGAGCCGCTTCAGCGGGGTGCCGGCCTCCGCCGTCACCGTCATCGACGTACGGTCGATGTCCCGGATGCCGGTGAGCAGATCGGGACGTATCAGCACGCCGTCGGTGGCCGCGGCCGCCGTGAACGAATGGCCCGTGCCGACCGGCTTCACCTTCAGGCCGTCCTCGGACGCCCTGCGGAGCACCTCGGCGAGCTCGTCCACAGAGGCGGGGGTCACCGCCCGTAGTGGCCGGGCGGTGACGTTCCCCGCCCAGTTACGCCACGCGCTCGTCGTCGTCCGTGCGTAGGTGTCGCTCATCTTCCCCGCGCCCTCCCGTAGGTACCGGCTTCGACAGCCGGCGATACCCCAGGAACGCCACCGCGGCCGCGAGCGCTCCCGCCACGACGGGGACCACGTACGCCGCCTCCGCTCCGGACGTGTCGACCACCCAGCCGGCGGCCGAGGAGCCGAGCGCCACTCCGACCGCGAGCCCGGTGCCGGTCCAGCTCATGCCCTCGGTCAGTTCGGCGCGCGGTACGTGCTGCTCGACGAGGGCCATGGTGGTCACCATCGTCGGTGCGACGGAGAGGCCCGCGACAAAGAGCGCCACGGCCAGGAACGGCAGGCTCCCGGCCAGTTGGAGGGGGATCATACTCACGGCCATCACGCAGACGCCCACCAGCCAGGTGGTGGACGGTCTGCCCTTGAGGTGCATCAGTCCGAACACCGCTCCGGCGAGGCACGAGCCCAGGGCGTAGACGGCCAGTACGAGGCTGGCAGCCGCCTTGTGGCCCTGCTCCTCGGCGAAGGCCACGGTGACCACGTCCACCGCTCCGAAGATCGTTCCGGTAGCCACGAAGGTGATCACCAGGACCTGGAGGCCGGGGGAGCGGAGCGCCGAGCCGCGGGACTGCGCCGACTTGGGATGCGGGAGCGGTTCGGTGGCGCGCTGCGCGGTCAGCCAGAAGACGCCGATCGCCAGGAACACACCGGCCAGCAGCGGACCGGCTTCGGGGAACCACGCGGTGGAGAGCCCGATCGAGATGATCGGTCCGAAGATGAAGCACACCTCGTCGATGATCGACTCCCACGCGTACGCGGTGTGCAGCTCGCGGGGTGAGCCCCGGTAGATGTCCGCCCAGCGGGCCCGGGTCATCGCGCCCACGCTGGGTACGCAGCCGACGCCCGCTGCGAAGACGAACAGGGTCCAGTCGGGCCACCGCTGCTGGGCGCAGACGAGCAGTCCGGTGACCGCGGCCACCGAGACGAGCGTGGCCGGACGCAGCACTCTGCGCTGCCCGTACCGGTCGACCAGCCGGGAGATCTGCGGACCGAAGACCGCCGCGGCCATCGCCAGGGTGGCCGCGAGCGCGCCGGCCAGCCCGTACCGGCCGGTGATCTGGGAGACCATGGTGACGACGCCGATCCCCATCATCGACAGGGGCATCCGTCCGAGGAAGCCGGCCGTCGAGAATCCCTTGGAACCCGGGGCGGCGAAGATGGCGCGGTAGGGGCTGGGCAAGGGGCACTCCGGTCGAGCCTGTCACACGTGAAGATGGCCGATACAGCTTACGGGCGGAACCGGGCGTCCGACACCTCGGTGGATGTCGGCTGCCGCACTGTCGGACCCGGGTGGCAGGATCGGTTCCATGTCCGATCTGCGCGATCCCGCTCTCTACGACGCCCTGCTGCTGCTCTCCTTCGGTGGCCCCGAAGGCCCGGACGACGTGGTTCCGTTCCTGGCGAACGTGACCCGTGGCCGAGGTATCCCCGAGGAGCGCCTGAAGGAAGTCGGCAAGCACTACTTCCTGTTCGGCGGTGTCAGCCCCATCAACGGGCAGAACAGGGCCCTGCTGGACGCCCTGCGAAGAGATTTCGCGGAACACGGCCTGGACCTCCCGGTGTACTGGGGCAACCGGAACTGGGCGCCGTACCTCACTGACACCCTGCGTGAGATGACCACGGCCGGGCACCGCCGGATCGCGGTGCTGGCCACCAGCGCCTACGCCTCGTACTCCGGCTGCCGCCAGTACCGCGAGAACCTCGCCGAGTCGCTCGCGGTCCTGGAGGCCGAGGGGCTGCCCGTGCCGCGTGTCGACAAGCTGCGGCACTACTTCAACCACCCGGGCTTCGTGGAGCCCATGACGGAGGGCGTGCTGGCCGCGCTGGCCGACCTGCCCGAGGACGTCAGGGCGGGCGCGCGCCTCGCCTTCACGACGCACTCCATCCCCACCTCCGCCGCCGACACCTCGGGCCCCGAGGAGGCGCACGGCGAAGGGGGTGCCTACGTCGCCCAGCACCTCGACGTCGCCCGGGTGATCGTCGGCGCGGTGCGCGAGCGGACCGGCACCGCGTACCCGTGGCAGCTCGTCTACCAGTCCCGCAGCGGCGCCCCGCACATCCCGTGGCTGGAGCCCGACATCTGCGACCACCTGGAGGCCGTCCACGGCGAGGGCGCCACCGGGGTGGTCATGGTCCCCATCGGCTTCGTCTCGGACCACATGGAGGTCCTGTACGACCTCGACACCGAGGCCACCGCCAAGGCCGCCGAGCTCGGTCTGCCCGTACGCAGGTCCCCGACCGTCGGCGCGGACCCCCGGTTCGCCGCGGCCGTCCGTGAGCTGGTCACGGAACGCACCGCGACCGAACGGGGCCGGGCCGTGGAGCGGTGCGCCCTGGGCGCGCTCGGGCCGAGTCACGATCTCTGCCCGGCCGGCTGCTGCCCCGCCCGGACCCCGAAGCCGGCGGCTGCGGGCGCCGACAGCCCGTACGCCTAGGCCCTTGTCCCGCGCCCCGGGGGCGCGCCGTGACCGCAACACTTCTGGGAGCACCGTGACCGACCCCTTCCTGACCGAACTCCTCGACCTCGCCCTGGAGGCGGCCCGCCGGGCCGGCGCCCTGCTGCGCGACGGCCGCCCGGCGGACCTGGGGGTGGCCGCGACCAAGTCCAGCCCCATCGACGTCGTCACCGAGATGGACATCGCCGCCGAGAAACTGATCACCGGCTACCTCTCCGAGCGCCGCCCCGGCGACGGCTTCCTCGGCGAGGAGGGCGCGAGCTCCGAGAGCCGTACGGGTATCCGCTGGGTCATCGACCCGCTCGACGGCACGGTGAACTACCTCTACGGCCTGCCCACCTGGGCGGTCTCCATCGCGGCGGAACGCGACGGCGAGCGGATCGTCGGCGTCGTCGAGGCCCCGATGCGCCGTGAGACGTACCACGCGGTGCTCGGCGGCGGTGCGTACGCGAACGGCGCCGCGCTGCGCTGCCGCCCCGCGCCCCCGCTCGACCAGGCGCTCGTCTCGACGGGCTTCAACTACGTCACCGACGTCCGCACCCACCAGGCGGCCGTGGCCGCGCGGCTCATCCCGCGGCTGCGGGACATCCGCCGGGGCGGCTCGGCCGCCGTGGACCTGTGCGATGTCGCGGCGGGCCGTCTCGACGGCTACTACGAGCGCGGACTGCACCCGTGGGACCTCGCCGCCGGCGACCTCATCGCCCGGGAGGCGGGCGCGCTCACCGGCGGACGTCCGGGACGGCCCGCCGACGGCGGACTGACGGTGGCCGCCGGCCCCGGTGTCTTCGAACCTCTTCAGGCGCTGCTGGAAGAGCTGGGCGCCTGGCACGACTGACCGGCGGGCGCGAGGGGGCCCCTGGCGGGACCCTGGGGGAGCACGGACACGGAGGAGGGCCCCGGTTGCCTGTCATGGCAGCCGAGGCCCTCCTGCGACGGCTCAGACGCTTGTGGTGCTGACTTCGACGCCGTGTTCTGCCGCGAGGCGGCGCAGGTCGTCCAGCTCTCCCTGCTCGACATCCGCGAGGAAGTCGTCACCTGTCTCGCGCGCCCTCGTGAGGTCGGACTCGGTGTTCTTGATGCGTTGCAGCAGACCTGCGGTGAAAGCGTCCATGGAGCGCCCCTTCATCGTGGGTCGGTGGCACGGGGGTGTGCCCGGGGGTTCCTCCGGCCGAGGGCCGGAGGGCGGGTGATCACGCCTTCCCCAGGGGGACAGAACGGGCAGTGTCATGCCACGTGCAGGGTGTGATCTCGGGTGTGAAGTCGTCATCCCCAGCCCGGATCCGCCAGAAACCTCAACTGGCCCGTGAATCCTCCGCATTCCCCGGGACCGCTGCCGGTACCGCGTCGTCTTACCGCCGGTTTATGCGCGTTGCGGGCAGGATGGACGCGCACAGTCACTCTGCCGGCCGTGCGGCGGTGCGGCCCGGACCAGGGCCGTTCGTCATCGTGATCTGCCGAAGTACCTAAGGAAGGACAGCGCCGTGCGCGTACTCGTCGTCGAGGACGAGCAACTGCTCGCCGATGCGGTGGCCACCGGACTGCGCCGGGAGGCCATGGCCGTCGACGTGGTCTACGACGGAGCCGCGGCCCTGGAGCGTGTCGGGGTCAACGACTACGACGTGGTGGTGCTGGACCGGGACCTCCCGCTGGTCCACGGCGACGACGTCTGCCGCAGGATCGTCGAGCTGGGGATGCCCACCAGGGTGCTCATGCTCACCGCCTCCGGAGACGTCAGCGACCGCGTGGAGGGGCTGGAGCTCGGCGCGGACGACTACCTCCCCAAGCCCTTCGCCTTCAGCGAGCTGACCGCGCGGGTACGTGCCCTCGGGCGCCGCACGACGGTCGCGCTGCCGCCGGTCCTGGAGCGTGCGGGGATCAAGCTCGACCCCAACCGCCGCGAGGTCTTCCGGGACGAGCAGGAGATCCAGCTCGCGCCGAAGGAGTTCGCCGTACTGGAGGTCCTGATGCGCAGCGAGGGCGCGGTCGTCTCGGCCGAGCAGTTGCTGGAGAAGGCGTGGGACGAGAACACCGACCCGTTCACCAACGTGGTGCGCGTGACGGTGATGACCCTGCGCCGCAAGCTCGGAGAACCGCCCGTCATCGTCACGGTGCCCGGTTCCGGATACCGGATCTGAGGACGCCGTGCCCGCCGCCCCGGCGCCCGTGACAGCGCCACCGAAGCCGACCTGGGAGCCCAAACAGCAGGAGCCCCAGTACCCCTGGCTGCGCCCGACCATCCGCATACGGCTCACGCTGCTCTACGGCGGCATGTTCCTGATCGCGGGCATTCTGCTGCTCTCGATCATCTACATGCTGGCGGCGCAGGCCCTGCACGTGGGCAGTGAGCTCCCGTTCAAGATCGTGACCGGCGAGGTCACCAGTGAGGTGTGCGACCTTCCCAAGAATGCCACGCCCGACGCCTTCAACGCGGCCATGAACATCTGCGTCAACCACCAGCGCAAGCAGGCCCTCGACACGCTGCTCAACCGCTCGCTCCTGGCCCTCGTGGGCCTCAGCATCATCGCCTTCGCCTTCGGTTACGCCATGGCGGGCCGGGTGCTGTCCCCACTGGGCAGGATCACCCGCACCGCCCGCAGGGTGGCCGGAACCGATCTCTCCCGCCGGATCGAGCTGGACGGACCGGACGACGAGCTGAAGGAGCTGGCCGACACCTTCGACGACATGCTGGACCGTCTGGAGCGGGCCTTCACCGCCCAGCAGCGGTTCGTCGGGAACGCCTCGCACGAGCTGCGCACCCCGCTCGCCATCAACCGCACGCTCCTGGAGGTCCACCTCTCCGACCCGGAGGCCCCACCGGAGCTCCAGCAGCTCGGCAGGACCCTGCTGGCCACCAACGAGCGCAGTGAGCAGCTGGTCGAAGGGCTCCTGCTGCTCGCCCGCAGCGACAACCAGAACGTCGAACGGAAACCCGTGGATCTGGCCGAGGTCGCGGAGCGCGCCATCGACCAGGCGCACGCGGAGGCCGTGGCCAAGGGCGTGGAGATCCGCGGCGAGAGGGCCGCTGCCGTCGTCCAGGGCAACGGTGTCCTGCTGGAGCGGATCGCGCTGAACCTCGTACAGAACGCCGTCCGCTACAACGTGGCCGAAAATGGCTGGGTCGAGGTGGCCACGGAGGTGCAGCCCGGACAGGCGCTCCTCGTCGTCTCGAATACGGGCCCCGTGGTGCCCGCGTACGAGATCGACAACCTCTTCGAGCCCTTCAGGCGGCTGCGTACGGAGCGGACGGGCAGCGACAAGGGGGTCGGACTCGGCCTGTCGATCGCGCGATCCGTCGCGCGGGCCCACGGAGGCCGTATCATCGCGGAGCCTCGCGAGGGCGGTGGTCTTGTGATGCGCGTCACCCTGCCGGTCTGAGAGGGTTCGTGGTGTGAGGCCGCAATGGATCGCACTGTTCGCTTTAGGCGGAATTTTCGGGACCCGTTCCCGGTGATTCCCTGTGCGATCGATCACAGATGCTAAAACTCCGTCTTCCACTCTCCGTGATCGCAGCACCGTCGGAAAGCCGGGAATCGTCCGGGTTTTCGGGGGTTGTTATCACGGGAAGTACACGGGGTAGCGCCTGTGAACCGCAGTATCAGGACCGTGTACGGTCCCCATCGCCACCCAAGCCGACCTCTCCCGAGGGGCGCGTTTGGGTGTCGATTGAGTAACAGACCTTGATGTGAGGCAAAATCTCCGCCTCAGGTCGGGCACAAGCCCGGCCTCTCACGCGTTACGTGCGCTGGAGACACCGCAGAAACCCAAGAGGGGGAGAGCGACATGGCAACGGATTACGACACCCCACGCAAGACAGACGACGACGTGGACCAGGACAGCCTCGAAGAGCTCAAGGCTCGTCGGAGCGACAAGGCCGCGTCCGCCGTCGACGTCGACGAATTCGACGCGGCCGAAGGACTGGAACTGCCCGGAGCAGACCTGTCCAACGAGGAACTGGCCGTACGGGTCCTGCCCAAGCAGGCCGACGAGTTCACCTGCATGAGCTGCTTCCTCGTGCATCACAGGAGCCAGCTGGCCCGCGAGAAGAACGGCCAGCCGATCTGCCGCGACTGCGACTAGGTCGGCCGGCCGTGGCAGGCGACACACCGTTCCGGAAGCGGCGCTTGTGGCGCAGGAAAGCCGCGGAGGCGCATCAGGGCGGTACAGGCGGCCCGGCAGCAGGCGCAAGCCCGTCTGCCGAGCGTTCTGCCGCCCTGCCGCCCTCCGTGGGCGCAACTGACGACGAGCGAGGCCGATCGGCCTCGCTCGAAGCAGTCCGGACGGAAGGCGCAGGCACCACAGACGATGCCGGAGATGCCGGCAGGACGGAGCCCGTGACCGGGGCAGGCCGTCTGAACACACTGAAACGGCGCGTACACAAGAGCGGGGAGAGCGCGAGAGCCGTGGCCGGCCAGCTGGCCGACCGGATCATCGACACGGCTCCCCGTGTCCCTGTGCGCGATCTCGCCACCCTGCGCAGGCAGTTCCCGGGGCTCGGCCCCGACGAACTGGCCGACAGACTCATCGCGGGTGCGAGCAAGGCCACCGCCGCCGTCGGCGCGGGAATCGGGGCGGCCGCCATGATGCCCGTACCGCCCGCCATGATCGCCGAACTGGCCGCGGAGATCACCGGCGTCGCCGCCATCGAGCTGAAGCTGGTCGCCGAGCTCCACGAGGTCTACGGACAGCGCCCGCCCGGCAACGTCGGCCAGCGCGGCACCGCGTATCTGACGTCCTGGACGGAGGAGCGCGGTATCGACGTCTCGCGGCCCACCACGCTGAACGCCGCACTCGGCGGTCAGATGAAGCGCGAACTGCGCCAGCAGATCATGAAGCGCATGGTGCGCGACCTGCCGAACCTGCTGCCGTTCATGGTCGGCGCCGCCGTCGGCGCCGTGATGAACCGGCGGGACACCCAGAAGCTCGCCGAACGGGTCAGGAAGGACCTGCGCGAGCATCAGGTGCCCTGGGACCGGCTTCCCGGCCTGCCCGCGCTGGAACAGCCCGAGAACCCCAAGCAGCTGCCCGGGGCGCCGGAGGCGTAGGCGCCCGGGACTCAGGCCGCCCGTACCGCCGTCAGTGCCGCCACCAGCGCCTGCGGTTCGCGGGTCGACAGGAACACGTACGGAGTCGGGTCGTCCGGGTCCGTGACCTCGACCCGTACCGCCGTCGGGATGTAGCTGCGCAGCAGCATGAACGCGCGCATGTCGGCCTTGTGCGAGCGCCAGGCACGCGCGTCCTCGGCGTCCAGCACCTCGGCCTCGCCGAGCGCCGACAGCGGAATCCGCGCGTCGCCCGCGACGAGGGAGCCCGCCACCACGCGGATGCGCGCGGAACCGTACGAACTCACGATCACCGCGGCGGCCGCGGTGCCGCCGGCCAGCCCTGCCAGCAGCGGCAAGGTCCCGAGCGGCAGCAGCATCAGAGCACAGGCGATGCCGACCCCGAAGGCGATGACCCACCACGAACGGGGAGCGGTGAGACGTTCGTCGAAGGGCGTTGCGGAAGGCTGCATGGAACCAAGCTTGGCACGGCGCGACCCGCGGTCGGCCGCGCGGGTAAGGTCTGCGCCTGTGAGTGGAACATCTAGGGCCCTGACGCCCCCGGCCGACGCGGTGGCGCCGGTCCGGCACCCCGAAGCCCCGGCGCCGGGAGAACTCCTCGGCGCGCACTACGAACACTGTTTCGGCTGCGGCGGGGGACAGCCGCACGGGCTGCACCTCCAGGCCCGCGCAGGAGAGGGCGTACGCGTCACCGCCGAGTTCACCGTGAAGGCCGCCCACCAGGGGGCCCCGGGTCTCGCGCACGGCGGCGTACTGGCCACGGCGCTGGACGAGACGCTCGGTTCGCTCAACTGGCTGCTGCGGGTGATCGCGGTGACCGGACGGCTGGAGACCGACTTCGTCCGGCCGGTACCGGTGGACACCGTCCTCTTCCTGGACGCCGAGATCACCGCCGTCCACGGCCGCAAGATCTACTCGACGGCGACCGGCCGCATCGGCGGCCCCGACGGGCCGGTCGCGGTCCGTGCCGACGCCCTCTTCATCGAGGTCAAGGTCGACCACTTCATCGAGAACGGCCGTCCGGCCGAGATCCAGGCGGCCATGGCCGATCCCGACCAGGTCAAGCGCGCCCGCGCCTTCGAGGTGAACCCCTGATGCATCCTCCTCTCGACGTACTGATCCGCCTGCTCGACCCGGAGGTGCCGATCCCCTCGTACGGTCATCCCGGCGACGCCGGGGCCGACCTGGTGACCACCGAGGCCGCCGAACTCGCACCCGGGGAACGCGTGGTGCTGCCGACCGGGGTGTCGATCGCCCTGCCCGACGGGTACGCCGCGTTCGTGCACCCCCGTTCCGGCCTCGCGGCCCGCTGCGGAGTGGCCCTCGTGAATGCCCCAGGGACGGTTGATGCCGGGTACCGTGGGGAGATCAAGGTGATCGTGGTCAACCTCGACCCGCGCGAGACCGTGCGGTTCGAACGTTTCGACCGGATCGCCCAGCTGGTCGTCCAGCAGGTCGAGAAGGTGCGCTTCCACGAGGTGGCGGAACTTCCCGGTTCGGCGCGGGCCGAAGGTGGCTTCGGGTCCACCGGCGGTCATGCCGCGGTGGACGGCGTCAGGGGCGGGATCACCCAGGGTGGGAACAGCTACGCTTCGGTCGTATCCGACCGGGAAGGACAGTGACGTGTTCGGACGTCGCAAGAAGAGTGGTTCCGCCGAGGACGCGGCGGACGAAGCGCGCGAGGCCGAGCAGGTCGCCGACGAGCTCACCGACGGTGCCGCGAGCGGTTCGCGCCGGATGAACCTTCCGCCGGCCCCCAGGCCTGACGGCCCGTGGGACGTCGACGAGGTGACCCAGCCCGGCGAGGGCCGGGTCGACCTGGGTGGCGTTTTCGTGCCCGGAGTCGAGGGCATGGAGCTGCGCGTCGAGGTGGCGGGTGACGCGATCGTCGCCGCCACGGTGGTCCTGCGGGACAGTGCGATCCAGCTCCAGGCGTTCGCGGCCCCCAAGAAGCAGGGCATCTGGGGCGAGGTCCGCGAGGAGATCGCCTCGGGCATCACCCAGCAGGGCGGCATCATCGACGAGGTCGAGGGTCCGCTGGGCTGGGAGCTGCGCGCCCAGGTCCCCGTACAGCTTCCGGACGGGACGAACGGCGTACAGCTCGTGCGCTTCGTCGGAGTCGACGGGCCGCGCTGGTTCCTGCGCGGAGTCATCTCCGGCCAGGGAGCCGTGCAGCCCGAGGCCGCCGGACTGCTGGAGACGATCTTCCGGGACACCGTGGTCGTCCGTGGCGAAGGCCCGATGGCGCCGCGTGACCCCATCGTCCTGAAGCTCCCCAACGATGCCCAGATGGTGCCGGAGGGTGTGCAGCAGGAGGAGCAGGAGGGCTCGAAGTTCTCCGGTGGAATGGGTCAGCTCCAGCGCGGACCCGAGATCACCGAGGTGCGCTGAGGCGCACCCCCGCAGCATCGGCCGGTGGGCCGTACCCGCATGTCCGGGGTACGGCCCACCGGCTTTTCGCGGTCCTGTGCGGTCCCGCGCGGTCCCGTGCGGTACGCCGGACCGATCCCCGGCACCTGGCCATTGCCCGGCCCTGTGCCCCATGCACATACTGGCGGCGGCGGGGAAGCGTACGTACGGGGAGTGACATGACCGAGAGCATCGTGGCGCAGGGCGGCACGGCGGTGGCCGGGGAACCGGGGCGGGGGCCCATGGTGCGGATCGAGGATCTGCGCCGCTCGTACGGGACCGGCGCAGCGGCCGTCCACGCCCTGCGCGGCGTCTCCTTCGAGATCCCGCGCGGCGAACTCGTCGCGCTCAAGGGGCGCTCCGGATCGGGCAAGACGACGCTGCTCAACCTGGTCGGCGGCCTGGACTCGCCGGACAGCGGCCGGATCGTCGTCGACGGCACGGATCTCTCCGGACTGGGCGAGAGCGGGCTGCTCGAACTGCGCCGCGACAGGATCGGTTTCATCTTCCAGTCGTTCGGGCTGCTCCCCATCCTGACCGCCGCCGAGAACGTCGGTGTGCCGATGCGGCTGCGCAGGGCCGATCCGCAGGAGCGCGAGGAGCGCGTGGCGCTGATGCTCTCGCTGGTCGGGCTCGGTGACCACGCCCGGCAACGCCCCGGCGAGCTCTCCGGTGGACAGCAGCAGCGGGTGGCCATCGCCCGCGCGCTCGCCAACCGGCCGGCCCTGCTGATCGCCGACGAGCCCACCGGGCAGCTCGACGCGGAGACCGGCCTCGCCGTCATGCGGCTGCTGCGCGCGGTGGTGCGCAGTGAGGGCGTCACCGCTCTCGTCGCCACCCACGACGCCCAGCTGCTCGGTCTCGCGGACCGGGTCCTGGAACTCAGCGACGGGCACATCGTGGAGCACGCCAAGGCCCTCTGAAGCCGGCGGGGCATTCCCTCAGGCATCAGAATCCCGTCAATACGCACCCCGGAGCCACCCCCGGTCCGATATGCCCGGAATCCTCGGAGTAGTTTCGGAATCGGCTGCCGCATCGGCCGCGGCCGATTCTGAAAGACAATGGGGCCATGGGACGCGGCAAGCTTCGGATCTACCTGGGTGCGGCACCGGGCGTCGGCAAGACATACGCGATGCTCTCCGAGGCTCATCGCCGGGTGGAGCGGGGCACCGACTGCGTCGTCGCCTTCGTGGAGCACCACGACCGCCCGCGCACCGAGGTGATGCTGCACGGGCTGGAGCAGGTCCGGCGCCGTGACATCGAGTACCGGGACGCCCACTTCACCGAGATGGACGTCGACGCCGTCCGGGACCGTGCACCGGCGGTCGCCCTGGTGGACGAGCTGGCCCACACCAATGTGCCCGGCTCCCGCAACGCCAAGCGCTGGCAGGACGTCGAGGAACTCCTCGCGGCCGGCATCGACGTCATCTCGACCGTCAACATCCAGCACCTGGAGTCGCTCGGCGACGTGGTGGAGTCGATCACCGGTGTGCGGCAGCGCGAGACCGTCCCCGACGAAGTCGTACGCCGGGCCGACCAGATCGAACTTGTCGACATGTCGCCCCAGGCGCTGCGCCGCCGTATGGCGCACGGCAACATCTACAAGCCCGACAAACTCGACGCGGCGCTCTCCAACTACTTCCGCCCCGGGAACCTCACCGCACTGCGCGAGCTGGCCCTGCTCTGGGTCGCCGACCGGGTCGACGAATACCTCCAGCAGTACCGCGGCGAACACAACATCCGCACCACCTGGCAGGCCCGCGAACGCATCGTCGTCGGGCTGACCGGTGGCCCCGAGGGACGCACCCTCATCCGCCGCGCCTCCCGGATGGCGGCCAAGGGCTCGGGCAGCGAGATCCTCGCCGTGTACATCGCCCGGAGCGACGGGCTCACCGCCGCCTCGCCGAAGGAACTCGCCGTACAGCGCACCCTCGTCGAGGACCTGGGCGGCACCTTCCACCACGTCATCGGTGACGACATACCCTCGGCGCTCCTCGAATTCGCCCGCGGGGTCAACGCCACGCAGATCGTCCTCGGCTCCAGCCGCCGCAAGGCATGGCAGTACATATACGGCCCGGGCGTCGGCGCCACCGTCGCCCGGGACTCCGGCCCGGACCTCGACGTCCACATCGTCACGCACGAGGAGGTCGCCAAGGGCCGCGGGCTGCCCCTCGCGCGCGGCAACCGGCTCGGACGGGCCCGCATCCTGTGGGGCTGGGCCGTCGGCGTCGGGGGACCGGTGGCCCTCTCGCTGTTCCTCAGAGGGCTGGAGGACGGGCCCGGGCTCGCCAACGACGTCCTGCTCTTCCTGTTCCTGACCGTCGGCGCCGCTCTGCTCGGCGGACTGCGCCCGGCTCTGGCGTCGGCCGCCGCGGGATCGCTGCTGCTCAACTACTTCTTCACCCCGCCCACCCACACCCTGACCGTCCAGGACCCCGAGAACTTCGTCGCCATCGTGATCTTCTTCGCGGTGGCGGTCGCGGTCGCCTCCGTGGTGGACCTGGCGGCCCGCCGTACCCATCAGGCCGCCCGGCTGCGCGCCGAGTCCGAGATCCTCTCCTTCCTGGCCGGCAGCGTCCTGCGGGGCGAAACCGCCCTGGACGCCCTGCTGGAGCGGGTCCGCGAGACCTTCGCGATGGAGTCCGTCGCCCTGCTGGAGCGGCAGAGCGACGTCGAGCCGTGGACCTGCGCCGGGTTCGTGGGACCTTCCCCGGTCGTCCGCCCCGAGGACGCCGATGTGGACATGCCCGTCGGTGACCACATGGCGCTGGCCCTCTCCGGGCGGGTGCTGCCCGCTGAGGACCGGCGGGTGCTCGGCGCCTTCGCCGCCCAGGCCGCCGTCGTGCTGGACCGGCAGCGCCTGGTGGGACAGGCCGAGGAGGCCAGACGGCTCGCCGAGGGCAACCGGATCAGGACCGCGCTCCTCGCCGCCGTCAGTCACGACCTGCGTACCCCCCTGGCCGCCATCAAGGCCGCCGTCAGCTCCCTGCGCTCCGACGACGTCTCCTGGTCCCAGGAGGACGAGGCGGAGCTCCTCGAAGGCATCGAGAACGGGGCCGACCGGCTCGATCACCTCGTCGGCAACCTCCTGGACATGTCCCGCCTCCAGACCGGCACCGTCACCCCGCTGATCCGCGAGATCGACCTCGACGAGGTCGTTCCCATGGCCCTCGGAGGCGTACCCGAGGGCAGTGTCGACCTCGACATCCCGGAGACGCTGCCGATGGTCGCCGTCGATCCAGGGCTCCTGGAGCGTGCCGTCGCCAACATCGTCGAGAACGCGGTGAAGTACAGCCCCGAGGGGAAGCGGGTCGTCGTCGCCGCCAGCTCGCTGGGCGAACGCGTCGAACTGCGTGTCGCCGACAGGGGTCCGGGCGTTCCGGACGAGGGCAAGGAACGGATCTTCGAGCCGTTCCAGCGCTACGGCGACGCCCCGCGCGGCGCCGGGGTCGGCCTCGGCCTCGCGGTCGCCCGCGGTTTCGCGGAGGCGATGGGCGGGACGCTCGACGCGGAGGACACCCCAGGCGGCGGGATGACGATGGTCCTCACCCTCAGGGCGGCGTCGGGAGACGTTCCCGTCAGCACCGGCCTCCCCGCCCAGGTCACCTCGTGACGCTCCCGTACCCCGTACACGTTCCGTGCGTTCCCGACAGCAGAAAGGCAGGTCCGCGATGACCAGGGTGCTTGTGGTCGACGACGAGCCGCAGATCGTACGCGCCCTCGTGATCAACCTGAAGGCGCGCAAGTACGAGGTGGACGCGGCGCCCGACGGGGCGACGGCCCTCCAGCTGGCCGCCGCCCGTCACCCGGACGTGGTGGTCCTCGACCTCGGGCTGCCCGACATGGACGGCGTCGAGGTGATCCGGGGGCTGCGCGGCTGGACCCGGGTGCCGATCCTGGTGCTCTCCGCCCGCCACACATCGGACGAGAAGGTCGAGGCCCTGGACGCGGGTGCCGACGACTACGTCACCAAGCCCTTCGGCATGGACGAGCTGCTGGCCCGGCTGCGGGCGGCCGTACGCCGGGCCGAACCCGTCGGAGCGGACGGCGCCGAAGGTGTCGTGATCGTCGAGACCGAGGGGTTCACCGTCGACCTGGCGGCCAAGAAGGTCAACCGCGGGGGACGCGACGTGCGCCTCACCCCCACCGAGTGGCATCTGCTGGAGGTCCTCGTCCGCAACGGTGGACGGCTCGTCAGCCAGAAGCAGCTGCTCCAGGAGGTCTGGGGCCCCTCGTACGGCACCGAGACCAACTACCTCCGGGTCTACATGGCCCAGTTGCGGCGCAAGCTGGAGGCCGATCCCTCGCACCCCCGGCACTTCGTCACCGAACCGGGGATGGGCTACCGCTTCGAGCGGGGCTGACCGCCGGAAAACGGGGGACGTGAGGGTCATTCCAGGACGACCGAGGTCGCCCGTCCGAGTGACACTCCCGGGCGCCCGCCGACACCCCAGGACACCGGTACCCTTCGGGTATGAGCGCTGTTCCCCGATTCGAGAAGCCCGGCAGGGCGGACAGGCAGTCCGGCCGCTTCCGCCGGATGCTCGACCGCCTGTCCAGCTCCCAGCAGGACCTGGAGTCCGAGGAGCTGAGGGAGGACGCGCAGGCGTCGGGGTGCACCCGCATCGCCGAGTGCTCCGACCGTCAGCTCGTGAAGGTGACTGGTACGTTGCGGACCGTCACCCTGCGCCCGCGCGCCGGAGTGCCCGCCCTGGAGGCGGAGCTCTTCGACGGTACGGCGCCGCTCGACGTGGTCTGGCTGGGCCGGCGTTCCATCGTCGGCATCGAACCGGGCCGTAAGCTCATCGCCTCGGGCCGTATCTCCATGAGCCACGGACGCCGGGTGCTGTTCAACCCCAAATACGAACTCCGACCGCTCGGCAAGGAGTAGCCGGTGACGTCTCTCGACAAGCCGACGTCCGACACGGACACGTCCCACACGGACAGGTCCCACCCCACCGCCCGCGAGGCGGCCGCCGCGAAGGCGGTCACCGAGGCCGCGCTCTCCGAGGCGTTCGGCGGTGTCCGCGGCATGGTGGAGACAGTCCTTCCCGGACTGCTCTTCGTCACGATGTTCACCATCAACAAGGATCTGCACACCGCGGCCATCGCGGCCCTGGTCGTCTCGCTGCTCATGGTCGGTGTGCGGCTGGTTCGCAAGGACACCGTCAAGCACGCCTTCAGCGGCGTCTTCGGCGTGGCCTTCGGCGTGGCCTTCGCGATGATGACGGGCAACGCCAAGGACTTCTATCTGCCGGGCATGATCTACACGCTCGGACTGGCGCTCGCCTACATCGTCACGACGATCGCCGGTGTGCCGCTGATCGGCCTGATCCTGGGCCCGGTCTTCAAGGAGAACCTCTCCTGGCGCACCAGGAACCCCGGCCGCAAGGCCGCGTACGCCAAGGCCAGCTGGGCGTGGGGGCTGATCCTGCTCGCCAAGTGCGCGATCCTCTTCCCGCTCTACTGGTGGGCCGACACCACTCAGCTCGGCTGGGTGCTGGTCGCGCTGAAGATCCCGCCGTTCCTGCTCGCCGTCTATCTGACGTGGCTCTTCCTCGCGAAGGCGCCGCCGCCGATCGACGTCTTCGCCGAGATGGAGGCGCAGGAGCAGGCCGAGAAGGACCGCAAGGCGCGGGCCGCGCGGCCCGGCGGTCACGAAGGCTGACAGTCAGCACGCGAGAGGGCCCCGCACCGGGCGAACGGGCGAACGGTGCGGGGCCCTCTCGTTGTCCTGGGTGTACGGGTGTACGGGTGTACGGGTGTACGGGTGTACGGGTGTACCGGCCCGGGGCGTACCGCGGCCCGGATCAGTCCTCGGTGAGCTCGCGGCGCACCGACAGCAGATCCTCCAGCTGTTCCTCGCGCGCCTGGGCGGCCACGAAGAGCAGCTCGTCACCGGCCTCCAGCGACTCCTCGACGTTCGGCGTGAGGACGCGCGTGCCGCGGATGATCGTGACCAGCGAGGTGTCCTCCGGCCACGCCACGTCGCCGACCCGGGTGCCGGCGAGCGCCGACTCCGGGGGCAGCGTCAGCTCGACCAGGTTTGCGTCGCCGTGGCTGAAGCGCAGCAGTCGGACCAGGTCGCCGACGCTCACCGCCTCCTCGACCAGGGCCGACATCAGCCGCGGTGTGGAGACCGCGACGTCGACGCCCCAGGACTCGTTGAACAGCCACTCGTTCTTCGGGTTGTTCACCCGGGCGACGACCCTCGGCACGCCGTACTCGGTCTTCGCGAGCAGCGAGACGACCAGGTTGACCTTGTCGTCGCCGGTCGCGGCGATCACGACGTTGCACCGCTGGAGGGCGGCCTCGTCCAGGGAGGTGATCTCGCAGGCGTCCGCGAGCAGCCACTCGGCCATCGGAACCCGCTCCACCGAGATGGCGGTCGGCGCCTTGTCGATCAGCAGCACCTCGTGCCCGTTCTCCAGCAGTTCGGCCGCGATGGAGCGGCCCACCGCCCCCGCCCCGGCAATCGACACGCGCATCAGTGACCGCCTTCTTCCGGGCCCTCGGCGAAGGCCGCCTCGACCTTCGCGATCTCGTCCGTACGCATCATCACGTGGACCAGGTCGCTCTCCTGCAGGACCGTCTGCGACGTCGGCAGGATCGCTTCACCCAGACGGGTGAGGAACGCCACGCGGACGCCTGTCTGCTCCTGGAGCGTGCTGATTTTGTGGCCGATCCACGAGGAGGTGGTGTGCACCTCGGCGAGCTGCACACCACCACTCGGGTCGCGCCACAGCGGCTCGGCGCCGGACGGCAGCAGCCGCCGCAGCATCTGGTCCGCGGTCCAGCGGACGGTGGCCACGGTGGGGATGCCGAGGCGCTGGTAGACCTCGGCACGCCGCGGGTCGTAGATCCGGGCGGCGACGTTCTCGATGGCGAACATCTCGCGGGCCACGCGGGCCGCGATGATGTTGGAGTTGTCGCCACTGCTCACCGCGGCGAACGCACCGGCCTCTTCGATCCCGGCCTCGCGGAGGGTGTCCTGGTCGAACCCGACCCCGGTGACCCGACGGCCGCCGAACCCGGAACCCAGGCGACGGAACGCGGTGGGGTCGCGGTCGATCACGGCGACCGTGTGTCCCTGCTTCTCCAGGGTCTGCGCGAGAGCGGCTCCGACTCGCCCGCAACCCATGATGACGATGTGCACCTTGCGCCTACCTCGCCGTCCTGGTCATCCCGCTGACCTGCGAAAACACCCTGGTCACACTTCTTTCTCAGCTTGCCGGGCAAACAACCGGGCAACGGCCTTCGGCGTTGCCCGGGATTGAGCTTATGCCGCAACGCACCGGCCGCCTCATCCGAGTGTGCCCCGGGTTCCCGGCCGCTGCCCGCACTCCGCCCGCGCTGTGTCCGGACTCTTGAGTACAGGAACACAGACATCTAACATGTCAGTTCATGGAGACCCTCCGGCCCGGCAGACGGACCCTGCTGCGGGACACCGCGTACGAAGCCATTCGCGACGCCATCGTCCGCGGTGACATCCCACCCGGAACGTCCGTCCGTGACGGCGAACTCGCCGAACGCCTCGGGCTCTCCCGGGCGCCCGTCCGCGACGCGCTGTCCCGGCTCGCGGGCGAGGGGCTCGTGGAGAGCAAGCCGCAGAGTTACACCCGAGTCACCCGGCTCGTCCCGCGTGACGTCCGGGACGCCGCGGCCGTCGTTCGCGCGATGCAGGAACTGGCCGCCCGCAGCGCGGTCCCGCACCTCACGGAGACGGACATCGTGGCGATGCGGGCCGCGAACGACCGGTTCAGGGCGGCCGCCGCCGAGGGCGACACCGCCGCCGCGCTGCGCGCCGACGACGAGCTGCACGACGTGCTCGTCGCCGCCTGCGGCAACCGCGCGGTCGCCGCCACGGTCGAGCGCTACACCCCTCTGATCCGCCGTCTGGAGTGGCGTCGGTTCGGCACGGCGAGTGCGGCGCACGGTTCGGCCGCACTGCACGACCAGCTCATCGACGCCTGCGCCGGGGGCGACGCGGAGGCGGCTTCCCTGATCACGGCGGAGATCTGGCGCGTGCTGGTGGAGCTCGCGGACGAGTCGCCGGCTCCCTGATCTTTGACCTGACCGTTCCCTGCCTGGGCGCCTGAGCGCCTGAGCGCCTGCCCTGCCCGTTCCCCTCCTGCCCACCCCGAGACCGCAAGGAGCTTCCGTGACGACGACCTCTCCGGCCGGCATGGCCTCGTACGAGCGCTACCCCCTCCTTCTTCGGGGTCCGGCGCGAGCTCACCGTGGCGGACATCGAACTCGACGAGCGTTACCACGGGGGTACGTACGGCATCCCCGACGAGGCCACTCTCGACGCGATGCGGCTGGCCGCGCGGACCGAGGGCATGGTCACCGACCCGGTGTACGAGGGGAAGTCGATGGCGGGCATGGCCGACCTGGTCGCGCGCGGGGAGATCGCCCGCGACGCCACCGTCCTCTACGCCCATCTCGGCGGGCAGCCCGCGCTCAACGGATACAGCGCGCTCTTCGCGGAAGGATGAGTGCAAGGAAGACGTTAAAGATTGAGTGCAGTTCTCTGCCTGAAACCAGAAAATAGGGGGGATTGTTCCGCTTTGGTGGGGTGGTGCCTCATCGGCATTCCTACGCAACGCATACGATCCTCTGCGTGTCCAAACTGACCGACGTGCCCAAACGGATCCTGATCGGCCGGGCGCTGCGCAGCGACAATCTGGGAGAAACGCTCCTCCCCAAACGCATCGCGCTCCCTGTCTTCGCATCCGACCCGCTGTCCTCGGTGGCGTACGCACCCGGAGAAGTCCTCCTCGTGCTGTCCATCGCGGGTGTGTCGGCCTATCACTTCAGCCCGTGGATCGCGCTCGCCGTCGTGGTGCTCATGTTCACGGTCGTCGCCTCCTACCGGCAGAACGTGCGTGCGTACCCGAGCGGCGGCGGCGACTACGAGGTCGCCAACACCAACCTGGGACCCAAGGCCGGGCTCACGGTCGCCAGCGCACTGCTCGTCGACTACGTCCTGACCGTCGCCGTGTCGATCTCCTCCGGTGTGGAGAACCTCGGCTCGGCGATCCCGTTCGTCGTCGAGCACAAGGTTCCCGTCGCCGTCGGGGCGATCGTGCTGCTGACGGTGATGAACCTTCGGGGCGTCAAGGAATCCGGCAGGTTCTTCGCCATTCCGACGTACCTCTTCGTGGTCGGCGTCTTCCTGATGATCCTGTGGGGCGCGTACCGGGGGCTCGTGCTCGGTGACACCATGCACGCCCCGACCTCGGAACTGGAGATCAAGGCGGAACACCAGGGGCTGGCCGGTTTCGCCCTGGTCTTCCTGCTCCTGCGGGCGTTCTCCTCCGGCTGTGCGGCGCTGACCGGCGTCGAGGCGATCAGCAACGGTGTGCCCGCCTTCCGCAAGCCGAAGAGCAAGAACGCCGCGACGACCCTCGCGATGATGGGCCTGCTGGCCGTCACCATGTTCTGCGGCATCATCGGGCTGGCCATGGCCACCGACGTGAAGATGGCCGAGCACCCGGCGAAGGACCTGATCCGCGACGGCGTCGCGGTCGGCGAGAGCTTCGTCCAGGACCCGGTGATCTCCCAGGTCGCGGCCGCGGTCTTCGGTGACGGGACCTTCCTCTTCGTGGTCCTCGCCGCGGCCACCGCGCTCGTCCTCTTCCTGGCCGCCAACACCGCGTACAACGGCTTCCCGCTGCTCGGCTCGATCCTCGCCCAGGACCGTTACCTGCCGCGCCAGTTGCACACCCGCGGTGACCGGCTCGCCTTCTCCAACGGCATCGTGCTGCTGGCCGGTGCGGCGGTCCTGCTGGTCTGGGTCTACGGCGCCGACTCGACGAAGCTGATCCAGCTCTACATCGTCGGCGTCTTCGTGTCCTTCACTCTCAGCCAGACCGGCATGGTCCGGCACTGGAACCGTCATCTGCGGACCGAGAAGGACCCCGCCGCCCGCCGCCACATGATGCGCTCCCGTGCGATCAACACCTTCGGCGCCTTCTTCACCGGCCTCGTCCTCGTGGTCGTCCTCGCGACGAAGTTCACCCACGGAGCCTGGGTCGCCCTGCTCGGCATGGTGATCTTCTACGGGACGATGACCGCGATCCGTAAACACTACGACCGTGTGACCGAGGAGATCGCCGCCGACGAGACGCCGTCCGACGAGATGGTCCGGCCGTCGCGGGTCCACTCGATCGTGCTGGTCTCCAAGCTCCACCGGCCCACACTGCGCGCCCTGGCGTACGCGCAGCTGATCCGTTCCCACCGGCTGGAGGCGCTGTCCGTCAGTGTCGACGCGGACGAGACCAGGACGCTCAAGGAGGAGTGGGAGCGGCGCGGCATCAACGTGCCGCTGAAGATCCTCGACTCGCCCTACCGGGAGGTGACCCGCCCGGTCATCGAATACGTGAAGGGCCTGCGCCGGGAGAGCCCGCGCGACGTGGTCAGCGTCTACATCCCGGAGTACGTCGTCGGGCACTGGTACGAGCACCTGCTCCACAACCAGAGCGCACTGCGGCTTAAGGGCAGGCTGCTGTTCACGCCGGGGGTCATGGTGACGTCCGTGCCTTACCAGCTGGAGTCGTCCGTGGCCGCGAGGAAGCGGGCGAGGAAGCGGGCGGAATGGAACGCCCCGGGATCGGTGCGCCGAGGCCCCGTGGAACGGAAACAGAAGGAGCCCACCGGTAAGGGCTGACCGGCGAAGCCGGTTGTGGTAAGCGGTCGGACGACACCCGCGTAGACTGGAGGGTCGTTGTCCGGCCGCTTTCCCTTTGATCTCTGGAGCCACCCCCTCATGCAGAACGAATCCACTCCGTCGCAGGCCACGGACTCGAAGGCCGTGGGCTCGCAGGCCGGGGACTCGCGGGCCGGGGACTCGCTGATCGGGGAGGAGTACGAGGTCGAGGTCGGCCCCGTCGCACACGGCGGCCACTGCATCGCCCGCACCGCGGAGGGCCAGGTCCTCTTCGTGCGGCACACCCTCCCCGGAGAGAAGATCGTCGCCCGGGTCACGGACGGCGAGACGGGGTCGCGCTTCCTGCGGGCCGACGCCGTCCGGATCATCGAAGCCTCCAAGGACCGCGTCGAGGCCCCCTGCAAGTACGCCGGTCCCGGAATGTGCGGCGGCTGCGACTGGCAGCACGCCAAGCCCGGCGCCCAGCGCCGGCTCAAGGGCGAGGTCATCACCGAACAGCTGAAGCGCCTCGCGGGCCTGACGCCCGAGGAGGCCGGCTGGGACGGCACGGTCATGCCGGCCGAGGGCGACAAGCTCCCGCCCGGCGAGGTACCTGCCTGGCGCACCCGCGTCCAGTACGCGATCGACGACGAGGGCCGGGCCGGACTGCGCAAGCACCGCTCGCACGAGGTCCAGCCGATCGACCACTGCATGATCGCCGCCCCCGGGGTCACCGAGCTGGGCATCGAGAAGCGCGAGTGGCCGCAGCTGGCCGCGGTGGAGGCCATCTCCGCCACCGGCTCCCACGACCGCCAGGTCATCCTCACCCCGAAGCCCGGCGGCCGGCTCCCCCTCGTCGAGCTGGACAAGCCGGTCTCCGTGCTGCGCGTCGAGGAGCACGACGGCGGCGTCCACCGCGTCCACGGACGCGCCTTCGTCCGCGAGCGCGCCGACGACCGCACGTACCGCGTCGGCTCCGGCGGCTTCTGGCAGGTCCACCCGCAGGCGGCCGACACGCTGGTCCGCGCGGTGATGCAGGGCCTGCTGCCCCGCAAGAACGACACGGCGCTCGACCTCTACTGCGGCGTCGGCCTGTTCGCCGGCGCCATCGGCCAGCGCATCGGCGAGAAGGGCGCGGTGCTCGGTATCGAGTCCGGCAAGCGCGCCGTCGAGGACGCCCGCCACAACCTGAAGGACCTGGAGCGGGTCCGGATCGAGCACGGCAAGGTCGACCAGGTCCTGCCGCGCACCGGCATCACGGAAGCCGACCTGATCGTTCTCGACCCCCCGCGCGCGGGAGCCGGCAAGGCCACGGTCAAGCACCTCGCCGCCCTGGGCGCCCGCCGCATCGCGTACGTGGCCTGCGACCCGGCCGCTCTGGCCCGCGACCTGGCGTACTTCCGCGAGGGCGGCTACAGGGTACGGACGCTGCGGGCGTTCGACCTCTTTCCGATGACCTCGCACGTGGAGTGCGTGGCGATCCTGGAGCCTGCTGCAAAGGGGCTCTGACCTGCAGTTTTCCCGGGGTTCTCAGGCATGGCGGGATGCGCTCGACATGTTTCACACCGGACATGACGTGGAGCGCGCGGCCGTCCAGGCACACTGCTCTGACCTGCGGTTTCACCCAAGAGCGCAGGGGCAAGCGGTCTGCGGCGGCCTTCGTCGGGAATGGTGCGCGACGGGCTCGACGCTCATCTGACGCTCGTCCTGATGATGCGTCAGGTGAGCCTCGAACCCACGGCACAGTACGGGTCGTCGCGTCATTACGGAGGAGAGGTTTCTTGGCTGCCGCGAGCCATCTGGCTGCCCGGGTGGCCAGGTCGGTGTAGCCGTCCTGGCCCCGGTCGGTGCGGTCAGGGCGCTGAGATACATCCGCCCCGGACTGCGGATCGCCTGCGTCTGCTCCGGGTTGCGCTGTTGAGGCCCTGGCGATGTCCTCAAAGGACTGCGGTCACCGGCCGGTCGGACCTTCAGGTGGGGTCTCGCGAGGGCTCGGCCCTGCGATGCTGTCCACGTTCGTGCGGTCTTGCGGCGGTGGAGCGCCCGTGCCTCGACGGTCCAGCCGGATCAGACGCCGGACAGTGTCGCCGCCAGCGACTGGAACCAGGCGCCGTGGGAGAACGGCTCCGGCGGGCCCACCTCCATGCCGAGTTCGGCGGCGGCCAGGGCGTAGTCCCCCTCGTTCAGGGGAAGAGCGAGCAACTCGTGGAGTTCACCCACGAGGCGGGCGAGCAGCTGCGGGTTTGTGGTGTCGGCGTAGTCCGCGACGGCGGCGTCGTGGCCGGGGAACTCGTCGACGATGTCCTGTGAGAACCAGCCGCCCAGCAGTTGCACGGTCTCCGGGAAACGCGCGTGCCATTCCCAGTGCGTCTGCGGGACCGATGGCTCCGGAACGTCCCCCTCCTCGATGCTCCTCTTCAGGTGGTCGGCCAGCACCATCAGCCAGTCACCGATGTCCGACTGGGGCTTTCCGGTGTCCGGGATCGAGTAGAACTCACCCAGCTCCTGCCGGATGCGGCCCGGAGGATTACGGCTGTACTCGCGTAGCTGGCGTTCCGCTTCCGCGACGGCCGAGGGGCGGGTGTGCCAGGTGTGACGGAGATACGCGTCCAAGGCGCGACTGCGCCGCTCCGGGGTGTCGTCGGCCGGCTGCCCCAGGTATGCGCGCATCACCTGGTCCAGCTCGCCGTACCGCCGGTCGTGTTCGAGGGGCTTCATGGACATGTGCGTGTGACCCCTACAGGTAGAACGGAACGGTCGCGTGGACGACGAAGCCGAGCGGACTCGTCGGCTCCCGGCGCAGCACCACGCGCGCCGCGCGCACGTCGACGGGCCCTCGCCCGGCCAGCAGGTCGCCCTCCAGCTGGACCCGGCCCACGGGCTCCTCACGGGACGGCCAGGCGGCCTCGACGGTGAGGCGGGCCCGGGTGTTCTGGGCGAGCCAGCGGTGGACGGCCTGTTCGTTCGCGGTCACCACCTGCTGGGTGGCCCATTGGGCGGTCTTCCGGTCGGGATAGGAGGCGGAGCGGGTCGGCACGGTGCATCCTTTCAAATCACCTGGTCGGATCCTGCGCTCGTACGAGCGGCAAATGGTTCAGTGGTCGGAGAAGTTCCAGAACATGCCGACCTCGGTGTCCGAGACGACGATCAGACCGCAGTCCTCCGAGTACACGCTCAGGGGGTTGTACCCCCCAGTGCGACGTCGTGAAGTCGAGTGCTCCGGGCACAGGGCCGGGCCGGCTGACGTTGGTGTGATAAGTGGCCTCGTCGCCGTAACGTGCGAGGATCGTCCTCGCCATCGCCCGCAATTCTCCTTCGCTCTCCGTGAAGCGCTTCAGGCTGGACAGGGTGCAGCAGTCGTCCGTGAGGGCCAGCAGCAGGTTCTCGGCGCTGGCCCGATCGATCTCGCGGAGACGCTGCGCGATGTACTCGGGGGGGTGCACAGCGAACGGATACGTGGCAAACCCCTCGCGCTCCGGGTCCTGCGCCGAATCGTCGAGACCCGTCCAGCCCCGGGGGTCCGGGACGGCCCGAGCCATCAGCTCTGTGGCGTACGGCGGCTTCCCAAGAATTCTGTTCGAGGGGCATGTGGTGCTGGCCTTTCTCGGCGTGCGCTAGGACTTGGAGGGCATCGACGTCATGACGGTGAACGGCGGGGTGCGGCTGCTGTCGTACCCGAGCCGCGTGTCGATACGGTGACGTCGTACGACCTGGCATTCATGCCGCCCTGTTTGTAGCCGGACAGCGGGTCGTTGAGGTCCACCGGCTGTTTGCTCACACTGCTGCCGCTGGTCTCGCTGTTCGGCGCGGTCGAGTGGAAGTCTCTGACTTCGCCCTCCCCCGGCGGGGGAGGGCCCTTGACCCAAAGCTGGCGCCGGCCACCTCTACAATCTCAACCATGATGAATTCATCGGGCCGGGGCAGGAGGGCCGGGAAACCCGATACGCGCGCCCAGATCCTCGACGTCGCCCGCCGGCGCTTCCTCGAAGGGGGATACGCGGCAGTCACCCTGCGTTCCGTGGCTGCCGAGGCGGGTGTGGACGTCGCCCTGGTCAGCTACCACTTCGGCTCCAAGAAGGGCCTGTTCGGAGCGGCCCTCGCGCTGTCCGCCAACCCCGCCGAAACCCTCGCGCGCACCGCGGAGGGCGACCCCGCCACCTTCCCCCAACGCGCGCTGCTCGACCTGCTCGCCCTGTGGGAGGACCCCGAATCGGGCGCGCCGCTGCGTGCCCTGATAACCGGCGCCGTCCACGACCAGGCCATCACCGGCTTGGTCAAAGAGATGATGGAACGGGAAATAATCGACAAGATCGCCGCCAGGCTCCGCGGCGCGGACGCCCGCAAGCGGGCCGGAGCGTTCTGCGCGCAGATCGCGGGCCTCGTCGTGACCCGCTACATCCTGCGCCTGGAACCGGTCGCTTCCATGGCGCCTGATGAAATAATCCGGATCTACGCCCCGCCCTTGCGCGTCGCGCTGCGCGAATCCTCACACCAGCCTCGTACCCCCTGACGCCGCAGGCAGCAGCACGCAGTACCGCTGCGGTGACGCACCCGGCCCGCCGCGTCCAACAGCCCCGGTCCCGCGGCGTCTTCAGTGACCGGCCGGATGCCGTCGATGAGGAACAGTGCCGTCAACCCACCATCCCGGTCGCTGCGCCACGGCTGGGGTGACCACGCTTGTCAACGACCCGGAGTCAGCAACGGAGGCCGACGGTGCCGACGGCGTGCGACCGCCTCGAGTGCCGGTTTCCTGCCGCAGGCCCGGCAGGCGGGGCAGTTGGACAACGCGCCTCGGTCAGGCGGATTCCGACGGCCTCGGCGTAACGGCGACGACACACCGGGGCCGACCACCACCCGCTTACGGGTGCGGGCTGCCACTCTGCCACTTCGGACGACCCTCTCACCGGTCTCACCGTTGCGCGCCGGTGACGGCGAGCACGGCTGCGGTGAGCCCCCACACCGCGTAGACGGTCCAGGCTCCGCCGGTCGTCCACGAAAGTCGGTCCGGGGCGAGTCAACCTCCACGAGCCGTAACCATGCCTGGTTGATCCGGAGTATTTCATCAGGCGCCCGGGAAGCGACCGCTCCCCGGCTCAGGATGTAGCGGGGTCAAGGCCCGCGATCCGCGCGGACCGCTCCGGCCCGCTTGCGGGCGTCCGCGCCGCAGGGCCCGGACGGAACGGGGGGCGACCGCCGGGTATTCGCCCCGAGGAAGCACGTCGGGTGACGTCCGGAAGCCAGGCGCGTGTGTCAGGTTTCTCCGCCCGCTGCCCATCCTGGAATTCATCGTGGTTGAGATTGTGGAAGCGGCCGCGCGACTCTGTGCCGACACGCATGTGCCGCGGAGTGGGGCGAACCCCGCCCGCCCTGACGATGGAGGCTCCCGTGCTTTCTGCGCTTGCTCGTTTTTCGGTGCGGCACCGATGGTGGGTGATCGCCCTCTGGCTGCTGGCCGTCGTCGGGGCGGCATTGGGCGCCGGATCGGTCGGGGGTTCCTTCAGTAACGACCTCACCTTGAGCAACACCGATTCGCAGGCCGCCTATGACACCCTGCGCACGCGGTACCCGGAGCTTTCCGGCGACGGAATGCAGGTGGTGATCCACAGCGACTCCGGGGTCACCTCGGCGAAGGTGAAGGCGGCTGTCACGGACGCTGCCGCTGAGGTGCGTGGCTCCCAGGATGTGGCGGCGGTCCAGTCGCCGTACGGACCGGGGCCCGCCATGGTCTCCGACGACGGGCGCACCGCGCTCGCGACCGTACAGTTCACCGAGCGGGCCAAGGATGTGCCCGCGGAGTCCGTCGAGGCCGCACAGGAGGCGTTCGGCCCGGTGCGGGAGGCGGGGGCGCAGGTCGAGTACAGCGGTGCCGTCCTCCAGGAGGAGAATGGCCCGTCGGGGAGCGAGGCGATCGGCCTGGCCGCCGCGGTTCTGGTCCTGCTGGTGGCATTCGGATCGGTCTTCGCCATGGTGGTGCCGCTGCTGACGGCCGTGTTCGCACTGGCCCTGGGGATGTCGGTCCTCACCATGGTCGCCGAGGTGGCCACCATCGGTACGTCCGGTCCGGTGGTGGCGGCCATGATCGGCCTGGGGGTGGGGATCGACTACGCGCTCCTGGTGGTCACCCGGCACCGGGAGGGCATGCACGCCGGGCACCCCCCTGAGGAGTCGATCCGGCTTGCGCTGACGACCGCCGGCCGGTCGGTGCTCGTGGCGGGCGCCACGGTGATCGTGGCGATCCTGAGCCTCTACCTCATCGGCATCCAGTTCGTCTCCGCCCTGGGCCTGGCGAGCGCCATCACGGTGGCCGCCACCTTGCTGGCGGCCGTCACCCTGCTGCCGGCCCTGCTGGCCGTCTTCGGCGCCGGTCTGGACCGCTTCCGCGTGCGGCGGCTGCGGTTCGACCACGGCACGGGCCAGGTGAGCGGCTGGCACCGCTGGACCGGCCACGTCCAGCGGCGCCCCTGGCCCTACCTCCTCGCGTCCGCCGCAGTCCTGATCGCCATGGCCATCCCCCTGTTCTCGCTGCGCCTGGGTACGGCCGACGGCGGTTCTGCACCCGAGGGCAGTACGGAACGCCGCGCGTACGAGCTGATCGCACGGGACTTCGGCCCCGGCTGGACCGGCCCCTTGGTGGTGACCGCGCAGTTCGACGGCCAGGAGTCGAAGGCTGCCGTGAACCGGCAGGCCGGCGCGCTGCGCACCGAACTCCGGAGCACCGAAGGGGTGCAGGAGGTACGGCCGCCGCGACTGGACGAGGCCGGGACCACCGCGGTGTACACCGTGGTGCCCAAGAGTTCGCCGGACGACAAGTCCACCGAGCAGTTGGTCCACCGCCTGCGGGAGGACGTCCTCCCGGACGCCGCCGACGGCGCCGAGACACACCTCGGCGGCACCACCGCCACCGCCATCGACCTCGCGGACCGGCTCGGCAGCAAGATGGTCTGGTTCATGTCCTTCGTGGTGGGACTGAGCTTCCTGCTCCTCATGGTCGAGTTCCGCTCACTCGTCGTGCCTCTCAAGGCCGCGGTGATGAACCTGCTCTCCGTGGGAGCCGCGTACGGCGTCGTGGTCGCGGTCTTCCAATGGGGCTGGGGCGCCGGGCTCCTGGGGGCCGAGGCCGGGCCGGTGGAGTCGTTCGCGCCGGTCATGCTGTTCGCTGTCCTGTTCGGCCTGTCGATGGACTACGAGGTGTTCCTGCTCAGCCGCGTGCGGGAGGAGTACCTGAGGTCCGGGGACTCCAGCAAATCCGTCCGCGACGGCGTCGCCGCGACCGCCCGCGTCATCACCGCCGCCGCCTCGGTCATGGTCGTGGTGTTCGGCAGCTTCCAGCTGAACGACCAGCGGACCGTCAATCTCTTCGGTTTCGGCCTCGCCGTCGCCATCGCGATCGACGCCTCCCTGGTCCGGCTCGTCCTGGTGCCCGCCGTCATGGCGCTCCTGGGCAGGAGCGCCTGGTGGATGCCGCGTCGGCTGCAGCGCCTGCTGCCGCATCTGCCGGGCGAAGCGACAGCGACAGCGACAGCCGGCCTTCACACCCCCGTCGCCCGCATGAGCACCACGGCCGGCGAAGATCAGCGGGCGGGGGCCCTGGGTGAGCCGCCCGCACAGCGAGAGGCAGCGGAAGGCGAGCGGATGCCGCAGCCACGCCCGTGACGCCCGCGCCGCGCACCTCGACGCGTGCGCCAAGGGTGGGTGTCATGGCGCCAGTTCGACGCTGATCTCGGGTGGCTGGTGCAGCGTGTTGTGGATCGTGCAGGCGGAGGCGACGGCGAACAGGGCCGCGCGGCGCTTTTCGGGCAGCCCGGGCGGCGGCACGATGGTGACGCGCATGGAGGCCACACGGGCGGGTCGGTCGGTGGCCATGGTGAACTCTGTACGGACGCGCAGTCCGGCCTGGTCCAGGTCGTGGCGTCGCAGGAAACGGCCCGCGTAGAAGGCGACGCAGGTGGCCAGGGAGGCGGCGAACAGCTCGGTGGGGGTGGGCGCGCTGTCCGTGCCTCCGGCCTCGACGGGCTGGTCGACCTGGAAGCGGTGACCGCGGATGTCCGCGGCGTAGACGTCCCCTTCGACATGGGTCACTTCGAAGCGGTGCACGTCCGGGTCGTGCGGTTGGCTCGAGCTGAGATCCTGCGGTGCGGTATTGGTCATGACGGGGCTTGCCCTTTCTTATCGGCGCCGACAGCTGCCGGGTTCCAGTCGACCCCGGAACGTGCGGCGGATCGAGAGGCCGAAAGGGTGTGGCGGGTGCCGTTCGGCCCTCATACCTCGCCGCCGACCGTGCTCAAGCTCCGGGATGTCCTGACCCGGGCGCTGATGTGTGGGCGACCCGCGCGCACGACTACCGCCGCGGCAGGCCGTGGTCATCCGGCCGCGGATGCCGACCGCTCAGGACCGCGAAAGACATAACGGGGAGCGCACGGCCGGGGCCGACGTCGTGTCCGCTGCCGTCGGCGAGGGCGGGCGGGCTCCGAGCACAGCGGGGTGGTGGTGGCGTGGAAGGCGTACGCGGGGGCACGATCACCTCGTCGCCCGGCCCGATCCCGGCGGCGGCCCGCACCGGGTGCGGGGCTGCGGTGCCGGTGCGGGTGCGGTGACCACGTCGGGACGGTGTCACCGCCGCACAGCGCGTACGAGGGCGTCGACAGCTCTGCGGCTTCCGCCCTCGGTGCCGGGCACAGGCCGGGTGACCGCCTCGGCCCGCAGGATATCGGCGTACGGTCGCCAGAGATCGGCGACCTGCTCCGCGGTGTACAACACACGCGGATCCTGCGGGCCTCCGTGACCGCGTTCGGGATTGGCCGCGTCATGGCCGACGAGGAGAAGGGTTCCGCCCTCGCGCAGTCCATCGGCGGCCTGCGTCAG
Source organism: Streptomyces finlayi (assembly GCF_014216315.1). NCBI lineage: Bacteria > Bacillati > Actinomycetota > Actinomycetes > Kitasatosporales > Streptomycetaceae > Streptomyces > Streptomyces finlayi. Next base: position 1,476,403 of record NZ_CP045702.1, on the reverse strand, counting down.
TACCTGTCTCATCTGTGCCCAGGGCAGGTGCAGGTAGGCGATCAGCGCCAGGTCGTACGTCGCTCCCGGGGGCGTCCAGAGCGCCAGATCGGCGCGGACGGTTCGCAGCCGCACGCCTCGCCCGGCGGCCAGTCGCTCAGCCTTCTCCAGCGCCACGGCGGAGAAATCCACGGCGTCGACCTCCCAGCCACGCTCCGCGAGCCAGACCGCGTTGCGCCCCTCGCCGGCGGCGAGGTCCACCGCCCGCCCGGTCGGCTCCAGGCCGGCCAGCTCCTCCTCGACGAAGCGGTTGGGCTCCGCCTTCCAGACCAGTTCGCTGCCCTGATACCGCTGGTCCCAGCTCGCCGCGTCCATCCGTGCCCCTCGTTCCTCCGTGTGAGCGGAATCCTCGCCGGTACCGACGTTACCGTCGAGGTCCGCCCTGTCGTCGCTGCGAGGGGCAGGGGAGGGACAGCTGCTCGGGTCCGGGGCAATGCGGTGTCGCACGGCCGGGAGCGGTCGATAGGACCGCGGACGGAAGGGCGTGAGAGCACTTTCGGTGGGGCTTCCGTGAAAGGTCCCGAACCCCCGGCCTGCGTCAAGCCTTGAAGGGACAGCGGCTTCACCGCCCCGCGGCGAACGCCACCGCGGGGCGGTACTGACAGTCGGGATCGCTGTCCTTGCGTCCTTCCGCATGTGGGCAGGAGTCCCCACGCTCGCACGATCAACCAATCGCACCCTGGCCACCGCCGGGTCCGCGACCGGCGAGCGATCGGCTTCCCCGGCTCCCGCGAGGAGCGTCAACCGGCGATCGAGACCCTCGGACGGTTCCGGGTCGGGCGGGCCGCTGCCACCCCTTGCGACGGTCATGGGGGCACGCGCACGCGCCGAAGTGCACGGGCGGCCTGCCGGACGGGTGATCAGCGCAGGAAGCCGAGAACGGTGAGTCGGCCTGAGGAGACGGACCGGGAGCAATCCCGACACCGCGCCTCAGGCCGACTCACCGAAGCCTGGGTTGCCTTGAGATCACCAGCGGAGTGGCTCCACTTGTCCAGCTCGTCGATGAACGCCTCACGCGCCTCGCCGTCCCAGCTCAGCATGGCTTTGGCGGTCCGCTCGTACAACGTGTCCAGCTTCTCGTTGAGCACGCGGAGGATGCCCTCCAGATCACCCGAAAGCTGCTGCAAGGTAGCGAAATTGACAGTGATGCGGTCTTCGTCCGGCACGGTGGTGATCCCCCTAGAAGCAATCACAAATGATGCTACTCATCACCTGAGCGGAGTTCGTGCGGGCCTCGGGTCGCATGTCGGCCATATGTCTGGCCCTCCGAAGCCCGCCCCTTGTGACAGGGGCGATGGAGGTATGCGCGGTGCGTGACACCGCATGCCTGTGAAGGTGTGTCCCCTTGTTAGGGTTGTCTCCGGCTTGGAATGCAGGTTCGAACGTGGGGGGCCGGCATGGGTGAAGAACCCGAACTCGCTTACACCTCGTCGCAGTTGAAAAAACTGGCAGACGATCTTGATGACATGCAGGAGTGTCTCGGCAAGCAGGTCACACGCAAGTCCGAGTGACCGGTCAGGGTGGCGACGGATGCTCCGGCTGCCACATCCCAGACGATCGCTGTCTGATCGTGAGAGGCCGAGGCGAGGCGGGTGCTGTCCGGTGACCAGGTGACGCCCCAGGTGTCATCGCGGTGTCCGCGTAACTCCTGCGTGATGCGGCCCGTTTCGGCGTCCCACACCCGTACGACACAGTCCTTCGATGTGGCGGCGACGTACCTGCCGTCCGGCGACCAGGCCACCTGCCTGACGGTGTCCGTGGCCCCGGTCAGCAGCCGGACGGGCTCCCCGGACAGGGCGTCCCATACGCGTACGACTCGCTCCCTGCCCGCCGTTGCGATCAGGCTGGAGTCTGGCGACCAGGCGACCGACTCGACCATGGCACCGTCTGACGGCAGGACGAGCAGCGAGCGGCCGGACGCAGCGTCGAAGATACGTGCGCTGCCGTCCCGCGAGGCGGTGGCCAGGTACTGGCCGCCGGGTGACCAGGCCACGTGTCGGACCGTGTCCGTGTGCCCGTCCAGCCGGGCACGGAGATGGCTGGACGCCAATGCCGTCATGAGACCACGACGGGCCGAAGGCGTCGGGGTGCACTCACCGAGGGCGGCCAGGGACAGAAGGATGGCCCGCTCCGGGTGGCTCTCCGCGCTGCCGAGAGCGTACTGGCCGATGTTCTCCGACAGGCGGCGGAGGAAGGTGAGATCACGATGCTGGGAGTGCTCGACGAGTGTGCGGGCCGGCTGTGTCGCCTGGCCGATTTCTTCGAGCGCGGCGAGCCGGCGCTGGGCCAGGGAGAGTCGCTCCCCCGTGAGGAGATAGTCGTCGCTGCGGCCGGACTGCTCCCAGTCCTCGGCCCACCGCCCCAGCTCGGCGCGCTCGCGCAACTGCTCGATGCGTGATTCGACTTTCTGCCGCAGGGGCGCCCACTGGCGGAACAGGGCCTCGTGCGTCACCTGCGCACAGGGCTGCTGACCGGACACCGCATCGCCGTGTGCGTCCGAAACGAGCAGCCGAGCATCGACGAAGGCGTCCACGACGCGCCGTTCGCGAGCGGTGAGGTCCGACAACGTCACGCGTTCGCGAGCAACATCCTGGCCCTGCACCGTGACGAACCGGAGGAGGACCCGGAGGACGAAGTCGATCCCGTTGTCCGGGCCGAGTTCCGCCACGGTCTGGTCCGCTTGCCGTGCGAGAGCACCCGCTACACCCCCGAGGCTGCGGTACAGCTCCGGTGTGACCGTCTCGCCGGGGCCGGAGGCGAAATAGAGCTCCTGGAGAAGGTAGGCGAGCAGCGGCAGAGCATCGTCCGTTCCGGCTTCGTCCAGGATCGTGTCGATCACCCCGGGAGCGAATGTAAGTCCCACCAGGGCGCCGGGACGCTCTACCACTTGTGCGAATTGTTCTCTTCCCAACGTTCCCAGAGTAATGGGGTGCTGGAACAGGTCGGCATGTTCTGTGGTCAGGATCCGGCCCAGGAAGTCCACCCGGAGTGTGGCCGGCACACGAACACTGGGGTCCTGATCCACGCAGGAACGGAGCATGTCGAAGAACTGGGCACGTTCCCGTTCGCTGGTGAGGGTGACCACTTCCTCGAACTGATCGATTACCAGAAGCACGCGCCGGAAACGGCCGCCGCGCAGCCGGGACAGCTCGATTTTCAAGGCATCCGGCCCTTGGCGCAGCCGCCGCAGGACGGCGGTCACCTGTTCCTGTCCGTCACTCGCGGCCGCCAGGGCGGTAGCCAGAGCGCCGAGCGGGTTCGGGCCGGGGGAGAAGACGGGCACGAGCGTCCACCGATGCTCCCGCAGCCGTGGGACCACACCGGCTTTGACCAGTGAGGACTTACCGCTACCTGACGCGCCGACGAGTACGTGGAACCGGTTCGTCGGTTGATCCGACGAAGTGTGCAGCTTCCTTGTCAGGTCGGCAGCCACCGCTTCCCGGCCGAAGAACACGGTGGCCTCATCCTCGGCGAATGCGTCCAGTCCTGGGTACGGCACCCGGTCGCGCGGCCAGTCGACCTGTGGCGGGGACGGGTTCTCCAGCCGGTACACGATGACTTGGCCGACGACCATCGAGGTACTGCATCAGCACCCGGTTCAGCGTGAGGACAGCCCGGACGTCGTGCGGCCCCGCCATCGGCGTCAACGTATCGAGCACCACCCTGCGCGCTCAGGTGGTAGGCACTGATCACCGAGTCGAGCATCAGCCCTTCCTCGGCGCGGTCAGCGGCCGCCTCCCGGATGACGGCGAGCTGCTCACGCCCCGGCAGCTCCCCTGTGCGCAGCACCTCGACGAAACCGTGAATGCCCTGGTACGCCACTCTCATGATCTCGCTGCGCAGTTCCTCCAACGGCAGCGCCCCGTAGGCGGACAACTGGCCCGCGAGTTCGTCCACCACACGCATGGCGAGGTCGCGGGCGTTCGCCGAGAGCTGCCGGTGCACCAGCACTCCGCCGAAAGAGATGTCCTGGAGTTGGGGATCAGTCACGGAAGAACTGTCGCAGACGGTAACCGTGCGGCGACGGGTTTGAGGTCACGGTCACAGCGACAAGCGATCGGAGCCGGGCACGACCCGTCCCGGCACCGTGGAGTGGACGGTCTCGGCCGACTCCACAGTGGCCCGTGGGAGGAGGGTGTGGGCGGGTGGGACGCGCGTCAGCTCCAGGCTTGTCGTTCCTGGCTTCGGGGGTCGTCGGCCTCGGTCCACTCCGCGTCGATGCGCATGGTGGTTCGGCGCTCACGGGTGTACGGGGCCCAGCCGGGGTCGCCGGTCCGGGCGAACCGGACCCATGCACCGTGCGTCCTGGAAGCGAGGTCCGCTGGGGGCTGCTGGGGGCCGAGCAGGCCGTTGGGGCCGTGCAGTTCGGGGAGATGCGCGCGGTCGAAAACGAAGGGGAGTTCCATCGTGTGGGTGGCGCCGAGTTCGCCTCCCACGGCCTGGGAGCGCCACGCGAACTCGTAGCCGAAAGTGCGGGATCGGGCATGTGTAGCATGCGCGTCGGCCAGAACCCGGGTGCCCGCACCGAACGCGGCATCGCCCATGATGGCGGACCGCAGTTCACCGAAGGATGCCTGGGGCCGTGCCGTGCGGTAGGTCTCGACGAGCCGTACCGGGTCCGGGTGCGTCCGGGCAGCCAACGCGTTGACGTCGGCCGCGGTCGAGGCGGCGTAGTTGCCGGTGGGGACGAGGTAGAGGTTTCCTTCCTCGGCGTTGGTTCCGATGAGCAGGTCGACATCGCCACCGTGGCCGGCGGCGACGGACATGGCGGGCTGTGTGTCCAGGACCAGGCTGAAGGGGCTGAGTCCGACCAAGGGGTCGTAGTGGGTCGGAGTTCGCAGGTCGATGCCCGCGAGCCGGCCGGCGGTCTCGACCAGCCGCTCGTCGGAGATGCTCGCGAAGGCGTCGGCGAGGGGCTCGACCCCGAGAGCGTCGGCTGCTGCCCGGGTGACGCGACGGGCCTGCTGGGGGGTGAACGCCCCCAGCCCACTGCCACTTTGGATGATCGCCCGGTTGAAGAGGCCGGTGGCCCGGGGCGTGGCGAGGACGCCGCCGACAATGGTGGCCCCGGCCGACTGGCCGCAGAGTGTGACGTTGCGGGGGTCACCGCCGAAGGCGGCGATGTTCTGTCGCACCCAGCGCAGCGCGGCCACCACGTCGAGCAGACCACGGTTGGCGGGCGCTCCGGGGAGGTCGAGAAAGCCTGGGATGCCGAGCCGGTAGTTGACGGTGACGAGTACGACGCCGTGCCGGGCGAAGCCGGAGCCGTCGTACAGCTCGGACCGTGTTGATCCGGCGACGAATCCGCCGCCGTGGATGAAGACCATGACGGGCAGGTCCTCGTCCGTGGTGGTGGGCCTCCAGATGTTGACGGTGAGGTAGTCCGCTCCCCGGCTCCAGCCGGCACCGAAGTAGGGGGTCATGTCCACCTCGCCGAGCTTGCGCTCGGACTGAGGGGCGTTGGGGCCCGGCACGGTGGCGTCCCGTACGTCGTTCCATGGTTCGTGCGGCTGCGGCGGGGTGAATCGGCCGGCTCCCAGGGGGGGAGCCGCGTAGGGGATGTTGAGGAAGACGGTGGCTGCGTCCTGATGCAGGCCGCGGACCGCTCCCTGAGCGGTAGTGACGAGGGGGCCGGTGTCATGTCTCACGAGGGTTCCTCTCCTTGGGCCCGGCGGGCGGTCGGACTGAACGTGTCCGGGATGAAGCAGGTCCGGAACCCGGGCCTTCGGTGTCGGCCAGGGGTCCGGCCGGGGGTCAGAGCCGGTCGAGCGAGGCCCACCGCTTGATGCCGAACGAGGTGCCGCTGCGTTCCACTTCCAGCGCGCCGTGGCCGGTGAAGTGGGCGGGCAGGACGAGCGCGTTGGTGTCGGCGGCCCGGCCGAGAATTTCGCCCCGGGTCTTGCGGGCGGCGTGGGCGTCCTCGCAGAAGCAGCTGTTGTGTTCGGGATGCATGATCTGGAAGGGGGAGTGCAGCAGGTCGCCCGCGAAGACCGCGCGTTCGGTGCCGGAGGCCAGCATCACGACGCTCGATCCCGGGGTGTGGCCGGGCGCGGCCTGCAGATGGAGAGCGGTGTCGATGCGGTGGCTCGTTTCCCAGAGCGTGACCTGCCCGGCGGCGTACACCGGTGCGACGCTGTCCTCGAAGACGTTCTGGTTGACCCCGCCGGCGATCTTGGGGTTGTTGGCCGGGTTCCAGAACTCGAAGTCTGCCTTGTGCATCAGATAGGAGGCGTTGCGGAAGGTCGGCACCCAGGACTGGCCTTCCAGGCGGGTGTTCCAGCCCACGTGGTCGACGTGCAGGTGCGTGTTGATGACGATGTCGACGTCGTCGGGCTGCACGCCCGCCCGCGCCAGGTTGCCCAGGAAGTCCAGTTCCAGGTGACCCCAGAACGGTGCGTAGGGACGTTCCTTGTGATTGCCGACCCCGGTGTCGATCAGGATGGTCCTGCCTTCGCTGCGCAGCACCCACGTCTGCACGGCGATCCTGCATATGCCGGTCTCATCGTCGAGGAAGTCCGGGACGAGGACGGAACGGTGCTCGTCCCACTTGTGCTTGGGCGATTCGGGGAAGAAGACCTCCGGGGTCATGCCGACCGGTCCGTACAGTTCCTCGACCCGTGTTACCTCGACCTGGCCGAGAGTGATGTCGCTCATGACGCTGCTCCTGTGTCTGTGATTCGTCTCCTGCTCAGGCCCGGTGGGACCTGGCGTGGATCCCGTGTTGCCCGGGAGGGTGAGGTTCACCGGCCTGGGCCTCCCGTTCGGGTCGGGCTGGATGAGCCCGGCACGACCCGAACGCGAGGTCATGGAGGTGGGGGATGGCCGCGCAGGCGGGCGTGCAGTGGAAACGAGTATGTGCGGCACCTCTGAGCCGCGCCTCACCCTGCTGGGGTACGGATCAGCAGGGTCTGGCTGCCCCCGTCATGTTCTTCGCGGTCCTGCAACGGGACCGCTGGCCTCCGGGCCCGGCATGACTGTGTCCCCCTGTCGAACGGATGACCTGGGGGGTGGTGTCAGTGCGCCGTGAGGCGCTGTGAACTCGTGCGGAGGTGAGAGACCGTCGCTATCGTCCCTGTCGCAGCAGGGTGATGAAGCTGGGGGCAGCCTGATCCGGGGGATGCCGGTGAGGGTGAGAGCGGCCCCGACAAAGCCGGAACTGGGCCACTCGCTATACCTATGAGTGGATCACCCGGCTCGGGGTCTATCGACTTACCGGGAACGTACGCAGGGCGACAGCGCATGCCAGCCGGTGAACGATGTCGGAAAGCCGTGTGCGGGAGAACTGCATGCACGGTTTGAAGCGGCGGGGACTGGAAACGGAGCCGTGAGCCACCGCGCCAGTCCCCGGCCCTACTGAGGAGTGGAGGGGAAGGCCCTCGGCCACAGCGATGGCGGCGATCATCGGGCCGGGCCCCCGGCGACGCGGCTTGGGCCCTCGCTGATCACCGCGGCACAGATGCGGCCGTGGACGCGGGCCACATCAGCACCGAAGGGGATGGGGGGCGAACTCGCTCTCGGCGCGCGGACCGTCCCGGAGACCGGCGGGTGCGGCGGCGGGTGCGGCGGTTCGTTGTGCCACTCGTGTGGCTTTTGGCGGGGCAGCGACGTGATTGCCGTCATCCCCACCCGGACGGGACGACCATGCAGACGTACTGCGGCGCCGACCCTCGGGAGGAATTTTGAGAAGAGAGGACGGCACACCGGTGGCCACCGGTGTCACCGCCGAACGCCTCGCCGGGCTCCGTGCGTGGAACGTGGGGCTCACGCTGCTGCACCTGGTCCAGGCCCTGGCGATCCTCTTCCTCGCCGGCAGCTTCTCGATCACCGTCACCTCCTCTCTGCCCGAGGGGCCCCCAGGGACGAAGGCGCCTGCCCCCGAAGCACTGTTCGACGTGCCGATCGGCTGGGCCGTCGCCGTCTTCCTCACCCTCGCGGCACTGGACCACCTGCTGACGGCGACGGTGTGCCGCGGCACCTACGAACGCGACCTCAGACGCGGCATCAACCGATTCAGGTGGCTGGAGTACGCGCTGAGCGCGACCCTGATGGTGCTCCTCATCGGCTTCTACTCGGGCATCACCAGCCTCAACGCCGTCATCGCCGTCATCGGCGCCAACGTCGGGATGATTCTCTTCGGCTGGATCGAGGAGGAGATGAACCCGCCGGGACGGGCGGTGACCACGATGCTCCCGTTCTGGTTCGGGACGCTGGTCGGCGTGACGCCGTGGCTCTCGATCACGTACAACATCGTCGCGACCGGGGCCATCCCCGGCTTCGTGTACGGGATCGTTCTCGTCCAGGCCGCCCTCTTCTTCAGCTTCGGTCTCAACCAGTGGCTCCAGTACCGCGGAGTCGGCCGGTGGTCCGACTACGCATACGGCGAGAAGGCCTACCTGGTTCTCAGCCTCGTGGCGAAGTCACTCCTGGCCTGGCAGATCTTCACCGGCTCGCTGGCCGGCTGAACCTCCTTCGTCCGGGGCCGTTCCCGGCCCCCACCCTCTCTGTCAGCCTTGGGTGAGACGTTCCGCTTCGGCGGGTTGGCCTGAGAGGGCACGACAGGAGAACCACGCCTCATGACCAGCACCAAGCCCGCCGGATCTGTGCCTGCCGCCGGACCTCGGCCCGCATCAGGCTGGGTCCCATGCCAGCCCTACATGCTCAACCCCCGGCATCCGCAAGTGTGTTCGCTCAATGCTTCTCCGACGCCGCTGGACGTCGGCGACGGAGCCCGCGCCGGCTGGCTGGTCCGGCCTCACTTCCGCCAGAACAGGTGGTGCGTCACGCCGCTCGGGCTGGGCACGACGTCCTGGTGGAACCGGTCGAGCAGCTCATCGGGGGACTTCCACAGCCGGGCCCCGGAGCCGAGCTTCGTCGGCGCGACCGCCACATGCAAGGTGTCGACGAGGTCGGCCTCGAGGAACTGCCGGATGATCGTGGCCCCACCGCCAAGCCGGACGTCCTGGCCCTGAGCCGCCTCCTTCGCCTGGGCGAGCACCGCGGCCGGGTCGCCGTCGACGAAGTGGAACGTTGTGTCGGAGAGCGTGAACGACGGGCGGTTGTGGTGCGTCATGACGAACACCGGCGTGTGGAACGGGGGCTCGTCACCCCACCACCCCTGCCACTCGTCGTCCTGCCAGGGCCCGCGCTGCGGTCCGAACTTGTTGCGGCCCATGATCTCGGCGCCGATGTTGCGGGCGTAGTCCCGCGTGAAGTAGTCGTCCAGACCTCGGCTGCCACCAGGTTCGGAGCGGTTGATGGGTGGGTGGTCGGTGGCAAAGGCCCACGCGAGCAAGTTCCCCGGATCGGCATGGCCGAAAGGCTTCTCGAGGCTCTGGCCCTCGCCGGCGCCGAACCCGTCGCTCGAGACGGTGAAGTTCTGGACCCGCAGCAACTGGCTCATGTCGCTCCTCCTGCTTCGCGGTTTCTGATCACTTGACGAACGGTAGACCGGCCGGGCCGGGAATGCTCATCGCCGCATCGTGCAGTTCTCATCGAACTCCTGCGGCCGCGCGGCGGGCGACGACTCCCCGGTGGTCGTCCCCCAGCGCGGCCGCGTACGGCTCACCGGGCGAGCGTCCAGCGGGGGCGGCGGGTCTTTTGGCCCTTGCTTTCGCCGCGGGCGGCCGCGGCCCGGCGGGCCGGCTCCCGGTTGGCCACCAGCACCTCGATCACCTGGCTGTGCGTCAGCTCCGCCCGGGGATCGGGCGGGCAAAGAGCATCGACGATCCCCGCAACATCCAGCCGGCGCAGAAACCCGGCAGCGACGGGCAGAGCGCCCAAACGCTTGGTCACCACGGACTCGATCACGCACTCCATACGGGGGCGTTCCGTCCGTGGCCGGCGGGGACGCGGGTTCGTGGTCCAGCACCGCTACGCCGCGTCAGTTGCGCCCGGCCATTCGGTGCCGACGCGGACGAACGGGTGCCGTGAGAGACGGACGGGCAGGTCGGCCGCGATGGCTCCGTGGCGACGATGGACTCGATCCGTACAAAACCGCAGGTGGGCCAGACCCTCAAAGATCTGCACCCAACTCGGTTCGTGGTAGTGCCCGCCCAACTGCCCCAAGCGGGCGACTCATTGGAGGATGAAGCGGCGGGGACCGGAAACGGAGCGCCAGCCACCGCGCCAGTCCCTGACCCTACTGGGCCAGGGTGGTTGCGATGGCGGCGAAGGCGACCGCGTGACCGCGGGCGTTGGCATGGATGCGGTCGGTGGAGTAGATGCCCGGGTCGGCGGCGAGCGGGTGGTGGTGGGTGTCGACGTGGACGCCGCCGAGTGCGCGTGCCAGGCCGGCGGTGATGCGGTCGAGCTCGTCGAAGCGGCGGGCCATGCCGTCGGCGTGTTCCGGCGGGACGAGGCCCGACCGGGCGAGGTCGAACAGACCGATGGTGATGACAAGGGCGCCGCTCTCGGCGAGGGGTGTCAGGAACGAGGCCAGTTCGGCCCGCAGCTTCTCCGGGTCGAAACCGCGGAAGGCGTCGTTGCCGCCTGCGCTCACCATCACTACGTCCGGCTCGAACTCCAGGGCAGGGCCGAGCTGCTGGTCCCGGATCTCGTCGAGAAGCAGGTAAGGCGTGGCCAGGTTGACCGCGGCGAAGCCGGGGCGTGTGGCGGCGAGGGCGTCGGTGAAGCGGTCGGCGAAGGATCGGTCGCGGTAGCCGGGGAGGGGGTCCATCACGCCGGCGGTGACACTGTCGCCCGCCACGGCCAGCCGGTTCCACGGGAGATCGCGGAGCAGTTCGGCTGCGGCGTCCGGGGTCATGCAGTACGGGTCGGACAACTCGGCGGCGGGGTTGGCGGCCAGATCCTGGACGGGGGTCCGGTGCGGCTGGGAGGTCATCGCTGGTCTCCTTCGAGTATCCGGGCGGCGGCCGGGGACCGGTCGGCCGCGGTTGCGGGGTGCGGCAGGGGTGGGGCCGCGACGCGCAGGGCGAGACCGCCGGCGGCGGCGGCCAGGGTGACGGCGGTGGCGAACCAGTACACGGCGGCGTAAGGTTCCGCGCCCGTGCCCGAGACCTCCGCGATGATCACGGCCGTGGCGGTGATGCCGAGGCCGCCGCCGACCTGGCGTGCCGCCATGACCATGCCCGTCCCGGCGGCGAAGTGCTGGGGCGCGACGGAGAAGGTGGCGGCGCTGGAGATGCCGACGGTGGCCATGCCGACGCCGACTCCCATCACCGTTCCGGCCGGCAACCAGAGCGTCCAGAAGTGTGGCTCGGTGTCGATCAGCAGGGCCAGGGCGGCCGTTGAGGCGGCGACGAGGACCGAGCCCGCCGCCACCGTCGTGCGTGGGGTGAGGGCGATGCGCAGCCGTCCGATGCCGATGGCGACCACGGCGGTCACGAGCGCCGCCGGGCTCATCGCGAGGCCGGCCTCCAGGGCGGAGTAGTTCCAGGCGTCGGTCAGGAAGAGCACGCCGAGCAGCATCGAGGTGAACAGTGCGGTGCCGTACGCGAGGGAGACGCCGCTCGCGACGGCGAAGGACCTGCTGTGGAAGAGGTCGAGTCGCAGCGCCGGTCGCCGATGCCGAAGCGCCCGCATCACGGTCGCCACGCCCGAGAGCACGGTGACGCCGGAGGCGGCCAGCACGTACACCGAGGACCAGCCGTGGCCGGGGCCCTGCGTCAGGCCGTACACCGCCGAGCCGACGCACAGGGCGAGCAGCAGGCCGCCTGCGAGGTCGGGCCCCCGGCCGGTGCGGGACTCGCCGGTCAGCAGCTTCCTTCCGGCGATCAGCACCCAGACGCCCACCGGCAGGTTGAGGCAGAACAGCGCTCGCCAGTCGAGCACCTCGACCATGACGCCGCCGAGGGCTGGTCCCGCGGCGGCGGCCAGCGCGCCCGCAGCGCTCCACATGCCGATCGCGGCGCGCCTGCGTTCGGCGGGGATCTCCGCGAGTACCAGCCCCAGCGAGGCGGGTACCAGCAGAGCCGCCGCCAGGCCCTGGACGGCGCGGGCGCCGAGCAGCACGGGCAGGGTCGGGGCCACGGCGATCAGCAGCGACGACGCCGTGAAGACGGCGACGCCGATCAGGAACAGACGGGCACGGCCGACCGCGTCGGCCAGCGGCCCGGCCGGGGCGAGCATGGCGGCGAAGGGGATCATATAGGCGGTGGCGACCCACGAGACGGTGGTCAGCGAGACGTCGAAGTCGTCCGCGATCGGCGGGACCGCCAAGTTGGTCACGGTGGCGTCGAGAAAGCTCAGGAAGGTGCCCGCGCAGGCGAGTACCAGGGCGACGGAGGCGCGACGAGTGGAGGTGGAAGGCGTCATGGCGAGGATTTAAGAGTACGATCGTTCGTACGTCAATGCCGTACGGTCGTTTGCTAAACTGTCGGGCATGGCAGGACGTGCATCGGCTCAGGCAGCGCTCGAGACCCGGCGATCGGTACTGCGCGCCGCCGGCGAACTCGCTTCAGTGGAGGGCCTGGACAGCGTCACCATCGGTCGGCTCGCGGAGCGGCTGGGGATGAGCAAGGCGGGGGTGATCGGCCAGTTCCGCAGCAAGGAGAAGCTGCAGCTGGAGACAGTGGAACTGGTCCTGGAGGACTTCCGCACCCGGGTCTGGCAACCGGTGCGCCACCTCGATGCGGGGCTGCCGCGGCTGTTGGCCGTCTGCGCGTCCTGGGTGCGCTACGCCGTCGATCCGGGCTACTCCGGGGGCTGCCTGCTCACCCAGGTCACATACGACTACGACGGTCGCACCGGCGCTGTGCACGACCGGATCGCCGAGGGCCGCGCCCGCTGGCGGGACACCCTTCGCCGTGACATCGGCGCCGCCGTCGCCGCCGGGGACCTCCCGCACCGGACGGACGCGCCCCAGGTCGTCTTCGGGCTGGAGTCCCTGGCTTCCGGCATCACCCCGGCGAGACTTCTTCACGGCGACAACCAGACGGAAGACTGGGCGCTGCGCGGTATGCACGCCATCCTGGGCGTCCCCTCGACGGACTGATCCCTGCGCGGGAGGACTCCTGCTCGCGACCATCCGGATCGCGCCGCCGGCAGCGGTGCTCATCATGGTGGGCGTCGCGGTGGGCATCTCGGTCTTCGAATACACCGCCTGCGGCAACGAGCCCTTGGCCGGGCTGACCTGCGGTGCATGAAGGCGTGCTCCTTGCCCCGCGCCCTCCCCTGCGCAAGGACGTGCTCCCGCGTCCGCCGCCGGACGACAGCTTGATCGTCTGCCGCTGTTGGTTGGCCCCGTTGTGGTCGGCCCACTGCCGGTGTCCACCGTCGCCGCCTCGGCGGGCGCCGGATTCACCGCGGCGAGTATGCCGATCGCGAGGGTCGCCGCCACTACGGCGGCGACCCGGGACCATCAACGACGACTTCGTGGAGGGGCGGGAGAAGCCGCACCGCAGGCCGTCATCGATGCGCCCTTTCGTTGGTGGCAGGTCCCGTCAGGTCCGGGTCCAGCGTTGGTTGCTGCCGTTCGAGCAGGAGTAGAGCTGGATCAGGGTTCCGTTGGCGGTGCCGCCCGCGACGGCGTCGAGGCAGAGGCCGGACTGGACGCCGACGATGGATCCGTCAGAGTTGAGGCGCCATTTCTGGTTGTCGCCGCCCCAGCAGCTGTAGATCTGGACTTTGGAGCCGTTGCCGGTGCCGGCGGCGTCCAGGCACTTGTTGCCGTAGACCCTGAGCTCGCCGACGTCGGTGTACGTCCACTGCTGGTTGGTGCCGCCGTGGCAGTCCCACAGGTGGAGCTGGGTGCCGTCGGTGGTGCTGGTGCCGGGCACGTCCAGGCAGCGGCCCGAACCGGCGCCCCTGATCTGTCCGGAATCCGCAGGGGGCGTGGTGGAGCCGCCGTTGAGTGCGTCGAGGACGGCGGTGTAGGCGGGCTTCTTGCTGCCGTCACCGTTGAACAGCAGCGGCGTCTGCTCCGATCGCCAGGAGTCGGTGTCGCGCACGCCCCAGACGGTGATGCCGAGGCAGCGCGGGACGGCCAGGCAGTCGTTGGTCACGTTGGCGTAGGTCGAGGCCGGGGCGCCCTGGATGTCGAGTTCGGTGATGGCCACGTCGACGCCGAGGGCGGCGAAGTTCTGCAGAGTGGTGCGGAAGTTGCCGTTGTAGGGGCTGCCGCTGTTGAAGTGCGACTGGAAGCCGACGCAGTCGATCGGCACGCCGCGCTGCTTGAAGTCCCGGACCATGGCGTACATGGCCTGGGTCTTGGCCCAGGTCCAGTCCTCGACGTTGTAGTCGTTGTAGCAGAGCTTGGCCGCCGGGTCGGCGGCGCGCGCGGTGCGGAAGGCGACCTCGATCCAGTCGTTGCCGGTGCGTTGCAGGTTGGAGTCCCGCCGGGCTCCCGAACTGCCGTCGGCGAAGGCCTCGTTCACGACGTCCCACTGGGCGATCTTGCCCTTGTAGTGGGCCATCACGCCGTTGATGTGGTCATTCATCGCCTGGCGCAGTGTGCTGCCGCTGAGGCTCTGCATCCAGCCGGGCTGCTGGGAGTGCCAGGCCAGGGTGTGGCCGCGCACCTGCTTGCCGTTCTGCACCGCCCAGTTGTAGACGCGGTCAGCGGCGGTGAAGTTGAACTGGCCCCGCTGCGGTTCGGTGGCGTCGATCTTCATCTCGTTCTCGGCCGTCACCGAGTTGAACTCACGGCCTGCGATCGTCGTGTACGTCGAGTCGCCCAGCCTGCCCGAGGCGATGGCGGTGCCGAAGTAGCGGCCGCTCTGCGCCGCTGCGGCGCCGAGCGTGCTCTCGGCGGCGTGTGCGCTCGGCGGCGCGACCAGTGCGGCGACCGCAACGAGGACGCCGGCGACCAGCGCCAACAGCAGGCTGCGGATCTTCCGGCGGACAACGGGTCTGGGAAGGGCATACGAGCCCATGACTGTGCCTCCAAGGTAGAAATCACGGAAGGACTGAAGCGCAGGGGATTGCGTCGTCCGCTCCCATTCGGCGGACGGACGGACGGACAGACGGACGGACGGACGGACGGACGGGGCGGGCCGGAGACCGGGCAGCACGGAATCACCGGACACCGCGGTCATGGGACGGGACGGTCTTCGACACAGGCACGGGGGTACTCCATCGCGGCTCAGCCGGGGGACCGCCACGCGGCGTCGCGTACCTCTCCAGCTGCGTGAAGAGCCAGGATGCGCTGGTGCGAACCTCACCGGAACGAAACGGGGTGGCGCAGGTGCTTCGGTGTGCGGATCTGCAGTGCGGTGGTGCGTGGATCTGCCGTGCGGCACGGACTGCCCAAGGCCGGTGCGCTTCGAAGTGTCGAGCTGTGGCCGGTTTCCCAGAAAGGAATACTTGAGGCATTGACGATGCATCGTCAATACTCCCCGCAGGAAAAGTTTCTGTCCCCCGTTCGAAACTTTCGGGATTCCGGTGAGTCGGACGGCGAACCCCCGGCGCCGCCGCCGTCGGATGCCGCAGGGCCGGGGTCGGGGTCGGGGTCGGGGACGAGCGTGCGGGCGCCTCTTGCCCAACTTCCCTTCTCCGTGCGGGCCGTTGGGCTGGCGAGCCGTATCGCGCACCTCCGGAGTGTCTCCGGTCGGCGCGACAGCGACGGTCCCGAAGGTCTGCTCGCCGAGACACCGCGTCGGCGCCGACGTGAACCCTTTGGTGTCCGGGCCGCGCTGGACCACCTCCATTCGGCGCCAAGTGTGGTGCGACCCGGCCGCCGGCTGGTGTGACGTGCGACGTTTCGCGCTTGGGTTCTCGTAAATGTTTCGGCGTCGACAGCGACACATGTGAGAGGTATTGACGCCGTTCGCCGGCTCCCTATCATTAGGGGCGATCGATACCTCGACCCTTGTTCGATATTACGAACGTGTCGAGTCGCTCCATCGCGCAGCAGGGCGACTCCGGGTCGCACCGCCCGAACGCGGTGCCGCCAGGAGTCGTGCCGTGCGCGTATGTCATGACCTCGCCAATGCCGCGGTACGCCGTGGTGCTCACAGATCGCTGCACACCGCACCACACCGACAGTCCGGGCAACCTCTGACGAGGCCACCCGGAACCGTCCACTCAAGGTTGAGGAAGTCCCCATGCACGGAGGAAGTTTCAGCCGCAGGCATCCGTCCGCGGTGCTCGCCGCCGTGGTCGCGGCCCTGGCCGCGGTGGCGGCGATGCTCGTCGCCACCCCGGCTCAGGCGGCTGCCAGTGGCGCCTTGCGCGGTGTCGGTTCGGGCCGGTGTCTCGATGTGCCGGGCGCCGTCCAGACCGACGGCACCTACCTGCAGATCTACGACTGCTGGAGCGGGACCAACCAGCAGTGGACGTTGACGGACGCCAACCAGTTGACGGTGTACGGCGACAAGTGCCTGGATGTTCCGGGCCACGCCACCACGGCCGGCACCCGGGTGCAGATCTGGAGTTGTTCCGGCGGCGCGAACCAGCAGTGGCGGGTGAACTCCGACGGCACGGTCGTCGGCGTGGAGTCCGGGCTGTGCCTGGAGGTCGCGGGCGCCGGTACGGCCAACGGCACGGCGGTGCAGCTGTGGACGTGCAACGGCGGCAGCAACCAGAAGTGGAGCGGTCTGACCGGGACGCCGCCGACGGACGGCACGTGTTCTCTTCCGTCGGCGTACCGCTGGTCGTCGACGGGTGTGCTGGCGCAGCCGGCGAACGGGTGGGCCGCGGTGAAGGACTTCACCACCGTGACGCACAACGGCAGGCACCTGGTCTACGCGTCGAACGTGTCGGGATCGTCGTACGGCTCGATGATGTTCGGTCCCTTCACGAACTGGTCGGACATGGCGTCGGCCGGCCAGACCGGGATGAGCCAGGCCGCGGTGGCGCCCACGCTGTTCTACTTCGCGCCCAAGAACATCTGGGTGCTGGCGTACCAGTGGGGTGCGTGGCCCTTCATCTACCGCACGTCGAGCGACCCCACCGACCCCAACGGCTGGTCCTCCCCGCAGCCGCTGTTCACCGGGAGCATCTCCGGCTCCGACACCGGCCCGATCGACCAGACCCTGATCGCCGACAGCCAGAACATGTACCTGTTTTTCGCCGGTGACAACGGCAGGATCTACCGGGCGAGCATGCCGATCGGGAACTTCCCGGGCAGCTTCGGCTCGTCGTACACGACGATCATGAGCGACACGAAGGCCAACCTCTTCGAGGGCGTACAGGTCTACAAGGTTCAGGGCCAGAACCAGTACCTCATGATCGTCGAGGCGATGGGCGCGAACGGGCGCTACTTCCGATCCTTCACGGCCTCCAGCCTGAACGGGTCGTGGACCCCGCAGGCCGCCGGTGAGAGCAACCCCTTCGCGGGCAAGGCCAACAGCGGCGCCACCTGGACCAACGACATCAGTCACGGTGACCTGGTCCGCGACAACCCCGACCAGACCATGACCATCGACCCCTGCAACCTGCAGTTCCTCTACCAGGGCAAGGACCCCAACGCGGGCGGCGAATACAACCGACTGCCGTGGCGGCCGGGCGTCCTCACCCTGCGACGCTGACCTTCCCGATCCACGGTGACCGTGATGTGGTGCGGTCCGCAGGCGTGTGTGCAAGCGGTTCACGTCGGGGTCGGTTCCACCCGCTGACCGACACCACCGCCTCGAGGAACCCCAGCCGTGCGGCGGCCGGGGTTCCTCTCACCTCCCGGTGCGGGCTCGCGGGAGCGCCACTCGCAGCGGTTCGTGTCCGGGCAGCCGTCGTCCCTACGGTGTACGGACCCTCGTCCGGGTAGGCGGCGGCGACGGCAGCTTTGATGTCGTCCCGTGGCTGGTCAGCTCTTGGCAAGGGCGTATTCGCGTCACGCGGCCGCCCGGCAGGGGCACGGGTCTCACGTAAGCGCGGAAGGGGCCTTCGAGGCGGTCGTAGACTGATCGACAGCCGCGTGGCCGGGGCGAGGGCCGCGACGACCGTGTGGGGGAGTGCGTCGGTGGAATCCTTGGACCAAGATGTCGACCCGCGTGTGGTGGGGCCCTTCGAGCTGGTCGCCCGGCTGGGTGCGGGAGGAATGGGCGTCGCCTATCTGGCCCGGGCGCTTCCCCTCGAAGGCCTCAGTGATGAACTGGCCGCCGCGTACCGGCTGACGGAGCCGGACGGTGACGGGGATCCGGCGGAGAGCCGGCTCGTGGTCGTCAAGATGATCCTGCCCGGTCTGCTGGATGGTCAGCCCACGGCGCTGGAACGGTTCGACCGGGAGATCGACGCGGTGCGCACCGTCGTCAGCGACCGGGTTCCCGCACTGATCGCCGCGGCTCCGCCGAGCTCTCCGCGTCCGTGGTTCGCCATGGACTACATCGCCGGATCCGACCTGTGCAGGGTGGTCGAGAAGGCCGGCCCGCTCGCCCCGGGGCCCTGCGCGGCCTTCGGGCTCGCTCTGGTGGACGCGCTGCGCGCGATCCACGGAGCCGGGCTTCTCCACCGGGACCTCAAGCCGCAGAACGTGGTCCTGGGCCCGGACGGTCCGGTCGTCCTCGACTTCGGGCTCGCGGTCCTGGCGGAGCGCCGTACCAGCCAGGCCGTCACCAAGCCGGGCGAGGCGTGGGGGTCCTGGCCGTACGCCTCGTACGAGCAGCTCCACGACTTCCCGAAGGTCAAGGAGCCGGCGGACGTGTACGCGCTCGGCGCGGTGCTGTTCTTCGCGCTGACGGGCCGTCCGCCCTACCCGGTGCAGCCGCTCCTGACGCCGCCCAACTGGAGCGGTGTCCACACCGACTTCCTTCCCCTGCTCGGGCAGATCCTCGTTTCCGCGGCCGGGCAGCGCCCTGACCTCGACGGCGTGGACATGGGACTGCGGGCGGTCCTCACCCAGGCCGACCTGACGCCCGAGGTCGCTGCGGAACAGCTCAGGGCCCTCGTCCACGCCTCAGGGCTCACCCCGGAGCTTCCTCCCGAGGCGCTCACCGGTCACGTGGACCCACTGATCCGGGCGATCGCCCAGAAGGCGGTCGACGACGGTGCCGCACCGGACGAGCCCTGGGCGGGGGGTGCCTCCCCCGTCGCTCCGGACCTCGACCCCGGTTTCTACGGTGTCGCCGACACGGACGAGAGCGAGTGGGCGGCCGGGGCCGGTGCCCCGGAAGAGGAAGCCGAGCCCCAGGGCTACACACCCACGGTCCTGGACCCCGCGCGGCTGCCCCAGGAGCCGGCCCCCCATGAACCGGCCGTCGAGGCCGGTCCGGCCCACGAGGCGCCCGTCCCGGTGTCACCGCTGCCCACGAGCTACGTCCTCGCGCCTCCGCGGCCCGCCCGGCAGAACCGGCCGCCGGTCCTGCCGCGGGCTGCCCTGCAGGTCGCCGCGGAGCTGCGGAAGGCGTACGCGCACCGGGGCGACCTGTAGGAGGCGCCGGTACGCAGGGGACCGCCGACCGGTTCCGTGCGGGTGCACCGGCTCAGCCGGCCCGCCCTCCGGCCCGCGCGGACCGCCTACCCTTCAAAGACCCCCATGAACCGAGAGGCAGGACCACCCCCGATGTCCGACGCAGTGCCCGGCACCACCGAGGCCCGCACCGACACCCAGGCCACGCCGGCACCCGGGGGCCCTCCGCCGGCCGGCACGGTCATCGAGGTCCGCGACGAGGAGTGGATGGTCCGCAGCAGCAGGCAGGTGCGGCCCGGGGAGCACCTGATCGAGGCCGTCGGCGCCTCCGACCTCGTGCGCGGGCAGGAGGCCCGGTTCCTCGCGCCGACGATGGACCGGCCCCGCGTGCTGCGTCCGCAGGACACGAAGCTGATCGCCGACGGTTCGCCGCACTTCCGGCGCAGCCGTCTCTTCCTGGAAGCCGTGCTCCGCAAGACCCCGCTGCCCCAGACGGAGCGCCGTCTCGCCCTGGCCGACGGCTTTCTCCTGGACCGCATGGACTACCAGCTCCGGCCCGCCGCGAAGGCACTCGCCAACCCGCTGCGGCCGCGGCTCCTGATCGGTGACGTGGTGGGGCTGGGAAAGACCCTGGAGATCGGGGCGCTGCTCGGAGAGCTGATCCGCCGGGGACGGGGCGAGCGCATCCTCGTCGTCACGCCCGCACCCGTCCTGGAACAGTTCCAGCACGAGATGTGGACGCGGTTCTCCCTGCCGCTGGTCCGTCTGGACAGTGCGGGCATCGCCCGCATCGAGCGGAAGATCCCGGCAGGACGCAACCCGTTCACCTACTACAAGCGCGTGATCATCTCCATGGACACGCTGAAGAACCCCCGCCGCTACCGACCGTGGCTGGAGCACATCCACTGGGACGCCGTCGTCATCGACGAGTCCCACAACCTCATCAACCAGGGCAGCGACCGACGGGCCCTCGCCGACCTTCTCGCCGAGCGCACCGACGCCCTCATCCTGGCCAGTGCCACCCCGCACAACGGCGACATGCCGGCCTTCACCGGGCTGATCCGGCTGCTCGACCCCATGGCCGTCAAGGACCCCCGTGACCCGAAGGCCGCCGAGCTGGAGCACCTGATGGTGCGCCGCACCAAGGTCAGCGCCGAGGTGGCCGACCAGCTGAAGGGCTGGGCGCCGCGTGGTGACTCCCGCCCGGTCCGGCGTCAGGCCAACGGCAGGGAAGAGGCGGTCTTCCAGGAGCTTGCCGACCACTGGCTGAAGCGACCCGCCGACCGCACGGCGACGAGGGCCGGCGCCGAGGATCACCTCTTCCCCTTCGTCCTGCTGAAGTCGTTCCTCTCCTCCCACCGGGCCCTGTTCGCCACGGCCCGCGACCGGCTGGCCAAGACCGGGCACGCCCTCACCGGCACGCACAGGATCACCGACGAGCGCCCGAGCGGGATCGAACCCGTCACCCCGGAGGCGGCCTCGCTCCTGCGTCTCATGGAGCTGGCCCGTGCCATCGAGCAGGCGACGGCCGGAGGCGGTGCGCCGGATGAGGCCTCCAAACTGGCGGGGCTCGTCGACGAACTGAGAGAGATCGGCGTCGGGGCGGGCAGCCCCACCCGCGCGGTCGTCTTCTCCGAACGCCGCGAGACGCTCGACTGGCTGGGCCAGGTGCTTCCGCCTCTGCTCGGCTGGAAGGACGGGGACGACGCCAAGGCGGCGGTCAAGGTGCTGCACAGCACCGGCGTATCGGACCGCGTGCAGATGGAGTACGTCGACGAGTTCGCCCGAGCAGGCGGCGACGTCCGCCTCCTGCTCTCCGGCGACGGAGCCTCCGAAGGCGTCAACCTGCACCGTCAGTGCCACCACCTGATCCACTGGGATCTGCCCTGGAGCCTGATCCGCGTCGAGCAGCGCAACGGCCGCATCGACCGCTACGGCCAGACCCAGCGCCCCGAGTTCCGCGCGATGATCCTCGAATCGGCGGTCGAGGGCGCACTGGATGACACCCATGTCGCCGAGCGGGTCCTCGCCAGGGAACAGAAGGTGCACGCCATCCTCGGCGCCGTGGAGGCCGCGACCAAGGAGAACGACGGCACGCTGGAGGAGCGGCGTGTCATGGAGGCGTTGTTCAGGGGTACGTCCGCGCAGGAAGCGGTGGCCGGTCTGGAGGCCTTTCCCCTGACCGGGGAATCCGGGACGGCGCCGCAGGATCTGCCGCTCGCCCAGCGGCTCAACGCCGAGTTCGGCACGGGTGGCGACTCGTACGACGACGCGGAGTTCGGCTTCTCCTTCGAAACGGACTTCGAGGACGAGACCGGTTTCGACTTCGAGGACACCCCCGACGACGTCTCCGACGACGACGCCCCCTCCGAACCGTCCGGCGGGGCGACGACGCCCCCCGGACCCGCCTCCGGCGCCCCCGCGCCCCTCCGGTTCATCGAGGAACTGCGTCTCTTCGCCGACCGCCGCGACTACGTCCTGACCGGACTCGAAGAACTCGCCGATCTCGAGTCCTTCCGCCTGGACACCACCGTCGACGGCACCGACCTCAGCTTCGACACCCCGGAGGACCTCGCCGACCGGCTCGACGTCCTGCCGCCCGGCTATCTGCGCGACCACGGCATCACCAAGCGCATGAAGCTCACCTTCAGCGGGAAGGACGCGGCGGACTCACTGAAGCGGGCCCGGGAGGACGCCGACTCGCCCTCCCTCTGGCCGGACGCCCACTACGTCGGGGAGCTGCACCCCGTCCTGGAGTGGATCACCGACAAGGTCCTCGTCCAGCTCGGCCGTCAGCAGGCGCTCGTACTCCAGGTCGACCGCGCCCGTGTCCCGGAACCGGTGTTCCTGACCCAGGGCGTCTGGTCCAACCAGGAGGGCCGCCCGACCGTCGTGGCGTTCCTCGCCGTCGACCGGCTCGGCGGTGACGGAGCGGGACCGCGCGTCCGCAAGCTGACCCGTGAACTCCTCGCCGAGCTCGGACTGAGCCCGGACATGCCCGACCACTTCGCCCAGGGCGACCCGGCCGCGCTCCAGTGCCACGTGGCGGAGGCCGTGGCCGCCACCCGCCACAGGATGACCGAGCTGCGGGGCAAGGCGGAGGAGCGCGTCGACCAGCCGCTGCGGGAGTACGAGGAGCGCGTCGGCCTCTGGCACGAGCAGCCCCTCCCGGGGTTCAGCGGCGGCCGCGGCGCCCGCGAACGGGCCGCGGAGAACCTGAAGAGAGCCGCGACCCGCCTTCGTACCGCCGGTGACGACCCGATGGTGCGGGTCCTCGCCGTCCTGGAGCCGAGCACATGACCCTGCCCACCGCGCAGCACGCGACCCGTGATCCCCGTCCCACCCGTCACGTCATCCGGCAGGAGCGCCACGCGTGAAGTTCGACGCGCTGATCAACCAGGGCGAGTACTTCCCGCCCTTCTACCTGGACACGATCCTGCCCAAGCAGCTCAGGACGGGCCGCCTGAAGGAGTGGGCGGCCGAGGAGCGCCACGGCCGTCCCACTCCGCGGCAGGGTCTGCGTGATCTCAGCGGCCGCTACTTCGACGTACGCATCACGCTCGGCGGCGAGGCGGAGAAGTTCAACGCCCTGCCCGATCCCGGCGCGCAGGCCGCCCAGCGGCAGGCCGTCGAGGAGCTCAAGGACCACAGCGGCCCGGACGGGCCGCCGGTCTTCCGGCCCGCACCGGGCCCCCGTACGCACCCGGACGATCCCGAGGGGATCTGGCGGGCGGCCCTGGACTCCTGGCACACGGACGTCCTGAAGGCCCTCGGCTTCACCCCGGAACCCGGACACCTCACCGTCCACGGCGCCGCCGGCCCGGTGGCCCTCCCCGTCGCCCATCACGAGCCCGGCATCGCCGTCCTGACCGGCGGCTTCGCCGACGACATCGCGGCCACCCGCGGCGACGGCCACGCCAACCGGCTCGCGGCCCCCATCCGCATCGCCTCCGGCCGCACCCTCACGACCGTCACGGACCTCGCCGCCTGGCTGCTCGCCGCCGAGGACGCCCCCCGCTACGCGCTTCTCCTCTTCGGCGGTGTCATGGTTCTCGCCGACCGCGAGAACTACTCCCGAGGCCGGCACCTCGCCGTCAGCCTGGAGGTGGCACTGCCCCGCAAGGGCACGAAGGGCGCGACGGCCGGAGAGCTCGACGTGATCGCCGCCCTCTTCGGCGCCCAGGCGTTCCGCCCCGCCGAGGACGGCGGCGACGACGACATCTCCCGTCTCGTCGCGGAGTCCCGCGACCACTCCGTCGGCGTGACCGAGGCGCTGCGCGAGGGCCTGAAGGAGTCCGTCCAGCTGATCGCCAACGAGGTCCTGGAACGAGCGGACCAGCAGGGCGTCACCCCCGACGACCTGCCCGCCTGGCTTCCCGACACCCTCGCCGAGCCCGGCTCGCTCCAGCGCGTCCTCACGCAGGAATCCCTCCGGTACCTGTACCGCGTCCTGTTCCTGCTGTACGCGGAGGCCCGCCCCGAACTCGACATCCTTCCGATGAAGAGCGAGGAGTACGCCTCCGGCTACAGCGTGGCCCGGCTCCGCGAACTCGTCGTCCAGGAGAAGCTGTCCAGCGCCTCCCGCGACCGCTACCACTTCCACGACTCCCTGGCCCTCCTCTTCGAGAAGGTCTTCACCGGCCACCCGGTCGCCGGTACGGTCACCACGCGCGGCCTTCCGGCAGACACCGACACCGACACCGGGGCCGGGGCCGGCGAGCTGGCCGAGGACGACGGCCACGCCGGCGTACGCATCGAGGCCCTGCGATCCCGCCTCTTCGACCCCACGTCGATAGGGCTCGTCGACCAGAAGATCGTCCACCCCGGCGACGTCGATGCGGAGGGAAGGCCCCAGGAGGGAGCCCGCACCCTCGACCTGCGGCTCCGCAACAGGGTTCTGCACCGGGTGCTGCGCCACCTGACCATCGCCGAAGGCACCGGCCGCACCGGCCGGGGCGGTTTCATCTCGTACGCCAACCTCAGCATCAACCACCTCGGTTCCGTGTACGAGGGCCTGATGTCGTACACCGGCTTCATCGCCGACGAGCCGCTGTACGAGGTGGCCAAGGGCGGCGATCCCAGCGGTGGTTCCTGGCTGATCCGCCCCGCCCAGGTCGGTTCCGGGCGGTACCCGGACGGCCCGGACGACAGCGTCTTCGTCAAGACCGACTTCAACCCGCAGACCGGGCAGCGGGTCGCGATCCCGCACAAGGTCGGCAGTTACGTCTACCGCCTCGCCGGCCGCGACCGTCAGACCAGCGCCTCCTACTACACCCCCGAGTCCCTCACCCAGGCGACGGTGGAGCAGACCCTGCGCTTCCGCCTCGACGAGAAGGGCGCCGTCGACCCCAAGGAGCCGGAGAAGGCGTGGGTCAACGCCGCCGACGTCCTGCGCTGGCGCGTCTGCGAACCGGCCCTCGGCTCCGGCGCGTTCCTCAACGAGGCCGTCAACCAGCTCGCCGAGCTCTACCTGCGGCTCGCCCAGCGGGAGCGGGGCGTGGAGATCGACCCCGAGGACTACCAGGCCGAACTGCAGAGGACCAAGGCCTACATCGCCCTGCACAACGCCTACGGCGTCGACCTCAACGAGACCGCCGTCGAGCTGGCCGAGATCTCGCTGTGGCTGAACACCATGTACCGGGGGATGAGGGCC
This sequence comes from Streptomyces finlayi, assembly GCF_014216315.1. Taxonomy (NCBI): domain Bacteria; kingdom Bacillati; phylum Actinomycetota; class Actinomycetes; order Kitasatosporales; family Streptomycetaceae; genus Streptomyces; species Streptomyces finlayi. Next base: position 1,451,471 of record NZ_CP045702.1, on the reverse strand, counting down.
CCTTGGTATGGGCTCCACCTGCACCGTGGCAACTCGCTCGTCGGCGCGGCCCGCAGGGTCTACCCGGGCAACTCCCTGCGCGACGGCGGCTGGCTGACCTCCAAGGCCCCGCAGAAGCCGAGGCCCGTCCCGCTCGCGGAGAAGCTGAAGTCACGGGAGGTGCACCAGTTCCTGCTGCCGGCGATGGGCTGGGGCTCGATCGGCGAGAAGGTGTCCGTACGGACCCTGAACAAGGGCAAGCCGGACGAGACCGTGAAGGCCGTCGTCGACGGCGACGTCGTGGACTGGCTGGACCCGAAGCTCGTCGAGGCGCTGCGCAAGTGGCGCTCGGCGATGCGGCGCAACCCGAAGGGCGACCCGAAGAAGAAGACGGCGACCGCGAAGCCGAAGAAGAAGACGGTGGCGGCGCAGAGCGCGGAGACGGACGAACTGTTCCTGGACCTCGGCATGGGGTTCTGGGACCAGCCCACGCTGACCGCCGCCGCCCCGGCCGCCCCGACCGCGACGGCCGCGACGGCCGCCCCCGACACCGACGAGGACCGGGAGCCCGGCGAGAAGACGGAGACGGGCCGCCTCATCCGCCTCGCCCGCCGCGTCGAGTTCCTGTGGGACCTGGTCGTCATGCGCCTGAAGCTGTCGGAGCAGGAGATCTCCCGTCACGTCGACGTGTGGGGAGCGGCGGCGGTGGTGGGCGGCGACAGCGGCAGAACGCCGGTGGACCGGGACGCGGTCCTGGCGGCCCTGCACCGCGAGGGCACCCCGTACTGGCGGCTCAAGCAGCTGATGGACACGTGGTGCGCGCTCTGGTTCTGGCCGCTGGAGAAGACCGGCCAGCTCGACGGCTCGGACGACTTCGAGTACCGGCCGGGCGGCGAGGACCTGCGCGCCCTGCCGAAGGACAGTCACCGGCGCCGCGTCGCTCTCACGGAACTCAAGGACTGGCTGGAGTTCGCCGAGTCGGTCGTGGGACGCGTGGACGCGACGACGGAGGAGGGGAAGCAGGGGGCGCTGCTGTCCTTCGACGGGGTCCGGAGCCTGGAGGAGCTGGACGCCAAGGAGCGCGAACTCGGCGAGCTGATGGCCGAGATGGGGGCGTGGTCCGAGCCGATGGACCTCGGTTACACGTTTCCCTGGTACGAGACTGCGGCCCGGATCGCTCGGGAACGGGGGTTCTTCCACTGGGAGTTGGACTTCGCGCATGTGTTTGCGGGGGGTGGGTTCGACTTGATGGTGGGGAATCCGCCGTGGGTCAAGCAGGAGTGGAAGGAGAGCGGGGTCCTCGCGGAGTTCGAGCCGTGGTTCGAACTGGCAGAGAAGCCGAGCAACGAGGCATGGGACGAGCGAAAGGCCGAGGTGATGGCGTGGCCGGGGGTCCGGTCGGCCTTCATGGGTGAGCTGGCGGACCATGCGGCGATGGGCCAGTTCCTGGGGTCGGTGGACACGTATCCGGAGCTGGTGGGGACGCAGCCGGATCTGTACCGGGCGTTCATGCTGCTGGTGTGGCGAGCGGTGGGAGAGCGGGGGACGGCGGGGCTGATCCATCCGTCGACGCACCTCACGGGGGCGAAGGAGGGGGCGCTGCGCGCGGCCGCCTATCGGCATCTCCGGTTCCATGCCGACTTCACCAATGAGCTGCTCATCTTTGCGAACCCTGTGGGTAACAGCAGTCACTTCAGCGTGAACGTGTACGGCAAGGACAAGGACATTCGCTTTCAGCACATGAGCTGGCTTTTGCACCCGAGCGTACTTGTCAGGTCCGTGCGACATGGAGGTGGAGGGCCTGTGCCGGGCGTCAAGGATCAGGGTAAATGGGACCTGCGCCCGCACCGGGAGCGGATCGTTACGGTGGACAGGGCGCGCCTGGTCAAGTGGCGTGCACTGGCAGGAGAAGAGAACCCGCCTCCGGTGGAGCAGACCAAGATCTTGTACCCCGTGACGCGGGCGGAAGAGTCAGCAATCGCGGCCCTTGCGCAATGGCCACGACGGCTTGGAGCGTTCATCCCGCGAATCAGCCCTGGATTCCACGAGAAGAACGACCGCACGGCTGGCTACTTCTCCTGGACCCCCGGCCCCGTTGACAGTTGGAAGGAGGTCATCCTGCAGGGGCCGCTCATTCACATTGCGACGCCCCTTCATAAGCAGCCACCCGAGGGCGGCTCGAAGAGCATGCGTGACTACGAGGCGTGGGATCACCTCAACCTGGCCGTGGAGGCAGTCCCGCGAACGAACTACCGGCCTAGCGGCTCCCGTTCGAAGTTCGTGGCCGCACAGGACCGCTGGGTAGACCACAGTCGTCTTACGCAATTGCAGGGCAACTTGGCGGCAGTCGCCGCAGCGGAAGATGATGTCAAGGCTGCCGATCCGAAGGTGGGTGGCGATGATCTGATCAGAGCCACCAATGCGCTGCTTCGAGAGGCAAGCCTCCGACCGTACTCAGAGTTCTACAGGGTGGCGTGGCGTAGGCAGATTGCCTCCAACACTGAGCGTAGTCTCTTCGCGGCAGTTGTCCCGCCTGGCCCTGCCCATGTCGACTTGGTGAACTCCATGGCGCTGGCTGACACCACCGAGACGACCTTGGCCGGTGGCTTTATGGCTGCACTCCCCTTGGACTACTTCCTACGATCCACCGGTCGAAGTGATCTCCGGATCGGTGAGACTAAGTCGCTTCCCGCCCCCACGCCAGGCCACCCCCTTGAACAGGCTCTCCTACTCCGTACCCTCCGTCTCAACGCTCAGACCAACGCCTACGCCCCTCTCTGGGAAGAGCTCTACGACTCCGCCTGGCAGCACGACACCTGGGCTGCCGAGAAGGAATGGCCCGATGACACTCCGCCGCTCACCGGCGGCGTCGGACCCACCTGGACCCGGGACACGCCCCTCCGCGCGGAGTTCGCGCGGCGGGCCGCGCTCGTCGAGATCGATGCCCTCGTCGCCGTCTGGCTTGGGATCAGCGCCAATGAGCTGGTCGCCATGTATGACGCCAGATTCCCCGTGCTCCAGCAGTACGAGGAGAACATGTGGTTCGACGCGGCGGGGCGACGGATCGCCAAGGCCCATCAGCAGTACGGGTACGGGCAGTCCAAGGAGGCGTGGAAGCAGTTGAGCAAGCCCGAGGCGTTTCCGATCGAGCACGAGGTACCGGACGGGTACACCGCTCCTCTCCACCGGGCCAACCGCAAGGAAGAAATGAACGCCGCTCACGCTGAGTTCACGCGGCGGATGCGGGCGGTCGGCTGGGAGCCCGGTGACACGAAGGCTCCGGAGGATGCCAGGGCCTGACCCGGACCGTACAGGGCGAGAGCCCTGCCGTCCGACTCGGACCGGCAGGGCTCTCGCGCGTACAGACTTTGGTTGTACTACTCCGCCGTGGCGAGCCCGACGAACCCTGACCAGGCCTCACGCGACACCTGAAGGACCGGGCCAGTCACGGCCTTCGAGTCACGGACGTGCACGGTTCCCGCGCTCGCCGCGACCTCGACGCACTGGCCGCCCTCAGTTCCGCTGTAGCTGCTCTTGAACCACAAGAGGGGCTTAGCGTTGTTCATAGCTCTCCCAGCAACTTCTCGATGAACTCCAGCGACTCTCGCGGGGTGAGAGCCTGTGAACGGATGATCCCATAGCGGGCGGAAGCGAGAACTGTCTGCGCCGGTTCAGTTTCCAACGAGCTGGTGTTCAACGCCTCGACGTACAGGAACTTTTTGCCGTCCTTCCGCGTGACGACGGTGAACGGGCCGTTCACGCCTGCGTTGTCATCGCATTCGGTCGGCATGACCTGGAGCTCGACGTTGCGTTTCTGGCCGATCAGGAGAAGCAGCTCCAGCTGCCCGCGCACCACGTCTCTGCCGCCGTACCGGTGTCGCAGCACCGACTCGTCCATCACGAAACTCAGTAGAGGCGTGGGGCGGCGGTCGAAGATGTCCTGGCGCGCCAGCCGTGCAGATACTCGCTGCTCGGCTGTTTCCTGATCCAGGTACGGTCGCCGCATGGCGAGGAGTGCCCGCATGTACTCTTCGGTCTGGAGCAGGCCGTTGACCACGTGCGTGTCGTAGACCAGCAGCTCCATCGCCTGCTTCTCCAACTGCGCCATCCCCTGGAAGAACACCGGGTACTGCGCCTTCTCCACCTCCTCCTTCCACAGCGCCAGCAGCCCGCCCGCGTCCAGCGCCTCGTCCGCCCGGTCGATCGCCCTCGGCGGTGGAATCCTCCGCCCCTGCTCGAACGAGGCGATGCTCGAAGCGGAGTACCCCAGCCGTTTCCCGAGCTCCTCCCGCTCCATTCCCGCCCGCAACCGCAGCGTCTTCAGGGTCTGCCCGAAAGCGGCGACCACTCCGTTTCCTGATTTGTCCGCAGCCCGCGCGCCATCCGACGCCTCGGCCTCGGCCTCGGCCCCGCGCTCCGTCTGTTCCGCCGTCATCGCACCCAACCTCCCCGGACGACGCCCACGCCGGAGCGCCCGTCATGCCGTGCCCCACGTACCGGTGGCCGACACCGCGCGTACAAGGAGGTCGCGTCGATGCGTCACCGCTGGTCACGCTACGCCACCGTGAGGGCGCTGTTGGTCATGACGAGCAACCTCGACAGCCCCGGCCGTACCACCCAACCCAGCAGCGACTTTCCTTACTTGCGTACCCCGTCCTTCGCCCTGCGGTTCACCTCCGCACCCCGGGGCGCCCGCCTCGCCCGTCGCCCGGTCGCGGTCCGGCTCGACGAGTGAGGTGTGCCGTACGGGCCGAGGCCGCACGGAGCGGTCGTGCTGAGCACCGTGGAGCTGTCCGCGAACGCGGTCCGGCCCCGCCCGGCCGCCCGGACCCAAGTCACGGCCACCCGGGCCGAGCGAGTGCCCCCCAGGCCCGGACGGCTCCGCGCTCCCGGGCTCGCGGGACGGAGGAGGCCGTGGGCTGTTGCTCGCGAAGGGCCCGCCGCCCGCTGGGGCTCGCACTCGAGGCCCCAGGGGCCGGGGAAGACGGTCTGGCCGAGTGCGGGACCTCCTGCTCCGCGCTGCCCGCCTCGGCCCGAGCCGAGCAGCGTGCCGCCGATCCCGTCGAAGGGGGTGGGACTGTCGGTCCCCCCTCGTAGAGTGGGCGTGATCGGTCCCGGTCATCCACGGTGAGCCGCCGGTGGCCGGATCGCGCACCACCACGGGACGGCAAGGGAAGACGGGGGCCACGCACGTCATGCGACCCACACTCGCCGCGCAGACACTGCGCGACACCACGGTCGAGTATCTGACGACGACGTTCGCGCTGGCCGAACCCGACACCCAGGAGGCCCTGGAGGACTTCCTCACCGATCCGGCCGACGGCCTCTTCCGCGGCCCCTATCTGCGGATCCGGCGGCCTTTCCGGCCCGCGGCGGACGGTTGGCAGGAGCGGCTCGACTGGTATCCCGACGCCTTCCAGCCGTACGCGCACCAGGCGGAGTCCTTCGTGCGGCTGAGCAGCAAGGACGGGCACAGGCCGGAGCCGACCCTGGTCACCACCGGGACGGGCTCGGGCAAGACGGAGTCCTTCCTGATCCCCGTGCTCGACCACTGCCGACGGGAGCGTGAGGCGGGGCGGGCCGGGATCAAGGCGGTCCTGCTGTATCCGATGAACGCACTCGCCGGCGACCAGGCCGACCGCCTCGGGGATCTCCTCGACCGGGACACGCGGCTGGGCGAGGTCACGGCCGGGCTGTACATCGGCGAGGCGTCCTCCGGGGGCACGTCGCCGTACGGGCGGGTGATGGTGGACCGGGCGGAGATCCGCCGCAATCCCCCGGACATCCTGATCACCAACTACAAGATGCTCGACCTGCTGCTCCAGCGGCAGCAGGACGCCCAGTTGTGGGCGGACGCCGACCTGGCCTACGTCGTCGTCGACGAGTTCCACACCTACGACGGGGCCCAGGGCACCGATGTGGCGATGCTGCTCCGACGGCTCGCCGCCGTCGTCGGTGCCGACGACGAGGGACGTCCGCTGGGCGGGATCTGCCCGGTCGCGACCTCCGCGACGCTCGGCTCCGCAGGGGGCGGGGACCCGGCGGCGTCCGGTCCCCGGGCCATGCTGGACGTGGCCTCGCAGGTGTTCGGGGTGCGGTTCCCCGACGACGCCGTGATCGGTGAGGACCGGCGGGACACCGAGGAGTTCCTGCTGCCCGTCGACCACTCGCTGCCGCTCCCGTCGCCCGGCGAGCTGGCAGGCCTGCCGGACCCGGCGCGTACGACCGACGGCATGGACGCCATCGCGCGCGCGACCCTCGGATGCGACACGGCCGACGCGGGAGAGCTCGGGCGGCGCCTGCTGGCCCACCCGCTCACCCACGAGCTGCTGCGGTCCAAGGACGCGCCGCTGACCGCCGTGGAAGCGCTTGAGGTCTTCCCCGCCACCTCGGCCTGGCGTGCCGCGGCCGAGCGGGACCCGGACACCGCCGCCCGCGCCCTCGCGCGCTTCGTGGCGCTGATCTCGGTGGCACGCGACCCGAAGCCCGGACCCGACGGGCGGGAGCGGCCGCTGCTGCTCGTGGAGAACCACCTGTGGCTCCGGGCCATGTCGCGGGTGCTGCGGTTCGTCGCACCTCGGCCGGTGTTCTCCTGGTCGGACGGAGACCAGGTCGCTCCTGCCGCGCAGGACGGCCCGGCGGCCGAGCGGCACTCCGTGACCGTCGCCGCGCAGGCCGAGCGGCGACTGCACGCGCGGGGAGCGGGGCGCCTGCCCGCCGCCTACTGCCGGCACTGCGGGCGCTCCGGCTGGGCGGCGATCTGCCCCGACCGCGACCCGCAGAACCTGAACCACGCCTCCGACGAGATCTATCGCGCCGCCGCGTCCGGTGGCGCCGCGAAGGGGCGCGTGAGGGCCATGATCGCGGCCACCCCGGCCGAAGCGGCCGAACAGGCCCGGGCCAAGATCGCCCGCAAGTCCGCCCACCGGGCACGCAAGGGCGCCGCCCACGACGCGAGCCTGCTGGTCCTGGAGGAAAACGGGCGAGCCCTGCGCAGCCTCGACCCGGACGAGGTCCTGCCCCATGGGGAGGGCGGCGCGATCGCGCCGGCGCCGGAGAACGGCGTCTACGTGTGGGCGTGGTTCGACAACCACGCGGAGAAGGCCGACTACTCCGAGCAGGACCGTTGCCCCGCCTGCGGGCAGAACCAGGGCATCCGCTTCCTCGGTGCGGGCGTCGCCCCGCTCGCCTCCGTCGTCGTCACCCAGCTCTTCACCGGCGGCGAGCTGCCGAAGGCGGACGAGCAGCAGCGGGACCGCCGCAAGACGCTGATCTTCAACGACTCGGTGCAGGACGCCGCTCACCGTGCCGGGTTCGTCGCCAGCCGCTCCTGGAAGTTCTCGCTGCGCTCACTCCTCCACGACCAGTTGGTGGCGGGAATCGCCGAGAGCCCGGAGTACGCGGCCCACGGCGCACCGCTCAACGAACTGATCGCCTCCCTCGTGGCCCGTTCGGCCGAGCCCGGCGAACAACTCCTCGCCGCCGTCGTACCGCCCGACCTGGACACCATCGAACCGGTCAGGCGCCTCCTCGACGGCAAGAAGAACGTCACCAGGGCGACATGGAAGCTGGTCGGCGAGCGCCTCGCCTTCAACACGCTCCTGGAGTTCGGACTCCACTCCCGGCTCGGCCGGACCCTGGAACTGACCCGCACGGTCGCGGCCGAGGTGCATCTGCCCGACCCCGCGAGAGCCGCCGAGGCGGCCGAGGCGCTGTTCGACGTCCAGCTGAGCGCGCGACTGCCCCTGACTCCCGACGCACCCGGCGACGGTGACGGGACACCGGCCGCCGCGTGGGGGCGGCAGGCCGGGCCGCCCGCCGAAGGAACACCCGAGCGGCTGCGCTTCTTCGAGGGATACGTCCGCGGCCTGCTCGAACACCTCCGGCAGTCCGGCGGCATCCACCACCGATGGCTGGACGCCTTCATCGACGACGGCGGCCGCAACCGCTACCTCCTCTCCTCCGCCCGGCCGCCGGGCATGCCCGCGTTCGGACGCCATTCCGAGTTCCCGGCGTTCGTCCTCGTCGGACCGGGCGGCGGGCGGACGAAGTTCGAGCGGATCGACACCCGCGACAGCTGGTACGTCGACTTCACCCGCCGCTGTCTCGGCCTGGACCAGGAGGCCGCCGGGACGTACCTCGCCGCCCTCTTCGAGCAGCTCTCCGACGAGCGGATCGGCGCGCTGGCCCGGCGACGGATCAGCGGCGGCGACAACCGGCAGGGACATGGTGTGTACGGGCTCACCCCCGGGCACATCCGCGTCCGGCCCCTGGAGGACGAACAGACCGGTGCCGCCGCCCTCACCTGCCCCGAGTGCGGCTGGACCCAGACCGTGCCGCCCGAGCGTGCCGCCGTCTGGCAGGGCACCCGGTGCCCGCTCAAGCGCTGTGAGGGAACCCTCGCCCGCCCCTCGGCCGACGCCGGAGGCCGGGCCGCCCGCGACTACCGCTCCGACTACTACCGGCGGCTCTACCGGGAGGCCGAACCGTACAGCGTGGTCGCCGCCGAGCACACCGGTGTCCTCAGCCGCAAGGAACGCGAAGAGGTGGAGAAGGGCTTCCGGCGCGGTGAGAAGCACACCGACCCCAACGTCCTCTCCTGCACGCCCACCCTGGAACTCGGCATCGACATCGGCCAGCTGGAAGCGGTCGTCCTCGCCTCGCTGCCCCCCACCACGGCCGGCTACGTCCAGCGGGTCGGCCGGGCGGGCCGCTCCACCGGCAACGCGTTCATGGTCTCGCTCGCCGACACCAGTCCGCGCGCGCTGTACCACCTCGCGGAACCCCGGCACCTGATCGCCGGTCCCATCCTGCCGCCCGGCTGCTTCCTGTCCGCGGGCGAGCTGCTGTGCCGGCAGTACACCGCCTACCTCATCGACCGGTCCGCCCGGGGGAAGCTGGAAGGCGTCCCGCCGCTGCCCGACCGGGTCACCCAGCTCATGGGCCGCAACGCCTGGCTGAAGCAATTCCGTGAAGCGGCGACCTCCCACGCGCACCTCGTCGAGGACTTCCTGCGGCTGTTCCCCGACATCGACGGCGTGCCCGGCTCCGGAGTCTCCCGGGACGCGCGCGCGGTCGTACGACGGTACGCCCGGGAGAAGCTCGCCGACCGGCTGCGCGCGGCGGAGGCCGCCTGGGAGGCCGACCGCGCCGAACTCGCCCGCCGCCGCCACCTGATCAACGAGGCGGTCGACTCCCTCCAGGAAGCCGTGGAGGACGAGGCCCGGGAGAAACGGAACCTCGTCCGGGAAGCGGCCGGAGTCGCGGCGCGCCTCCAGACGATGGCGCTCGCCGGCGCCCAGGGCTTCCTCGTCGAATACGGGCTGCTCCCCAACTACAGCCTCGTCGAGGACGGGGTACGCCTGGAGGCCATGCTCAGCCGCAAGGAGCCGGTGCGCAGGAAGCGCGGCGAGGTCGCGGTGGCCGGCGGGGACGGCCCCGCCGAACGCTGGCGCAGCGAGCCCCGGGTCTACGATCGCCCCGCGGCGTCCGCCCTGACCGAACTCGCCCCGGGCAACGCCTACTACGTCCGCGGTTACCGGCACGTCGTCGACGGCTTCGACCTCGGCCCCGTACGCGAGGACTCCTCCGACCACACGCCCGTCGGCCTCCGGCTGTGGCGGGTGTGCAAGGACTGCGGGCACGTGCGCACCGGCGACCGGGCCGAACAGGACACCTCGGCCTGTCCGCGCTGCGGCGGCACCGGCATCGGCGGACGCACCGCCCTGCACCGGGTCGTCGTGCCCCACAAGGTCACCGCCCACGACAAGCGGGACGACGCCAGGATCGTCGACGACCACGACAACCGCACGCGCACGCCCTACACCACGGTCACCGCCGTCGACATCGACCCGGCCGACATCAAGGAGACCTGGCGGCACCAGAAGACGACCTTCGGCGTCGACCACGTCCGCGAGGCCGTCATCCGCCGCTTCAACCTCGGCAAGAGCCGGCACGGGCGGCGCGACGAGACCTTCTTCGCGGGCCGGGAGACGACGGTGACGGGGTTCACCGTCTGCCCGCGCTGCGGCGGTGCCACCGACCGCGAGCCCGGCCACGGCCCCGCCCAGGAAGCCATCAGCCAGTCCCTCCTCGGCAGGACCGAACTGGCCCACCACCGGCCCTGGTGCGTGGTCCGGCGCCGCGACAAGCAGGCCAGGCCCGAGGACGTCCAGGTGATCACCGCCACCGAACACCGCACGGAAGCCCTGCGCATCCTGTTGCCCGCGGCCACCCTCAACGTCCCCGAACGCCTCGCCTCGTTCTCCGCGACCCTCCACCTCGGCCTCGCCCTGCGCTACGGCGGCGACCCCGCGCACATCCGCTCCGCCGCCGTCACCGAACCCGACCGGGAGACCGGACTCACCCGCAACTACCTGGTCCTCTACGACGCCCTTCCGGGCGGCACCGGCTACCTCCAGCGCCTCGCGGACCGCGAGGGCGAGGAGTTCCGCGACGTCCTCGCCGAGGCCCAGAAGCGCCTGCGCGCCTGCCCCTGCAAGGACGACACCACGCGCCGCGCCTGCCACCGCTGCCTGCTGCCCTACGCCCCCGAGAGGGAGTACAAGGACGTCGACCGGCAGGAGGCCCTGTGGATGCTGGACCATCTGCTCGGCGCCGACGGCGGCAGCGACTGGGACGTCCGCAAGGAGGCCCCCGACGCCCGGCTCCGCTTCGCCGACCAGGCGGAGAGCGACCTGGAACTCCGCTTCATCGAATGTCTCGACCGCTGGCTCGCCGCCCCCGGCAACGCGGTCGCGGCCGATCACACGCAGACGCCCACCGGCAGGCACGGCAAGCAGTTCACCCTGCCCCGGCCGGACGGTCACGCCGTGCGCTGGGAGGTCGTCGCCCAGAAGGACCTCCACGGTTACCGCACCCGCCCCGACCTGCTCTTCCGCCCCGTGGCCGGGGACACCACCGGCGACGGGGCGCCACCGCTGCCGATCGCCGTCTACCTCGACGGATACCGCTGGCACGCCTCGTCCCGTACCAACCGCGTCGCCTCCGACGCGGCCAAACGGGCCCGGCTGCGCGCCGACGGGATACTCGTCTGGCAGATCACCTGGGACGACGTCGTCGCATGGGACCACGCCCTCAGGGGGAGTCCGGAACCGGCGGCCGACGCCGCGCCCGACCCGCTCGCCGCCGTCGTCGCCGGCCCCGCGGCGGACGCCGCCTGGCCGCCGTACGACGTGGCGGACCCGGCGGGGCCCGGCGCCAAGGTGCGGGAGCTGTGGCAGCGGCGACGCCACGACCCGGCAGACGTGGACGCCCTGTACGCCGGAGCCGTCCCCGCGCTGCTCGCGTTTCTGCGCGATCCCCGGCCTGCCAAGTGGCAACTGCTGGCCACGCTGGCCGTCAGCGCGCCCGCGGCCCTGCGACAGAGGGAACTCGTCGGTGCGGACCCGGCCTCCGCGACCCGCTGGATCGAGGCCGCCGTACGCGACGAACCTCTGCCGGCAGTCAGCGGGAACGGGCTCAGACTGCTGCGCCTCAAGGACGGTTCCGGACTGCCTCTGGTCCTCGCGGCCGCCTCACGCACCGACGGCAAGGCGCTTCGGTGGAGCGCCCTCGCCGTCCTCGACGACCGGGACGAGGCCGTCGCCGGCGACCGCCCCGAGCACCGGCGCCGCTGGAAGGCGTGGCTGGGCTGGGGCAACATCATCCAGTTCCTCGACCCCACCGGTGCGGGGCAGGCCGACGGACTCGCGCTGGCCCGTACGACGCTCGACGGGTTCGACGCCGCGCTGCTCGCCGCCACGGCGGGCCCGGTCACCGGGCTGTTGCCCGCACTGCGCGCCGAAGCGCCCGGCACCGGGCTCCCCCTCCCCGAACCCGACGCGGAACCAGGGGAGAGGGACCCTGCGGCGGTCCGGGCTCCGGCTGCCGAGGAGCGAGCCGCGCGGGCCGAGGTACCCGAGGCCGGCAGGACCTCCCTCGAACAGACTGTGTGGCAGCTGGTTCTGGGAGAGCTCTCCAAGTACGGCGACCCCGATGTCGCGGAGTTCGCCGCGCGCCTCGCGGGCCGCGGTGACGTCCCCGCGGGGCGGGCCGGCTGGGACATCGACGGGGTGCCCCGCACCGTGGAACTGGCCTGGCCCGACCGCCGCGTCGGGATCGTCCTCGCCGAGGACGCCGGGGACGCCGAGTACATGGCGCGGTGTGCCGCGGCGGGATGGCAGGTACGCGCGCCGGGGGAGTGGGACGCCGACGAGCTCGCCCGCATGCTGGGCGAAGAGGAGGACACCCGATGACTCAGGCGGCAGGGCGGCCGGGAGGCCCGGCCAGGACCCGGGTCCGGGCGAGCCGTCAGGCCGGTGCGGACATCACCCGGCGGGGCGGGGCCGTCAAGGACGCCGTCGGGGTCTTCGTCCGCCGTCTGCGGGCCGACCGTCACAACAAGGCGCTGAGCCTGAGCTTCCTGCGCGCCGCCGGTGACGGGGCGGATCTCCACCTGGGGCGTGCAGACGCCCGGTGCATGGTCCTGCTCCTTTCGACCGAGGGCGGAGACGAAGTACAGCTTCTCGCCGTCCGGGACGGCGCCTTCGCCCGCGACGAACTCACCCGTCTCACCGTCGCCATCAACTCCGAGTCCGGCGCCGTCGAGGTGGCCGATCAGGGTGAGGCCACCGCCAACGTCGTCGCCCTCTCCGAGCGCTCCGGGACCGGGACGCCGGCCACCGGTCCCGCCCCGCCGGCCACCGACACCGCGCCGACCGCTTCCACGAGCAGTCTGCGTCCACCACTCTTCGCCGCCCACGACGACGAGCTCCTGGTCAAGCTCGGTGTGGTGCGGTCCCTGCTGCCGGCCATCCGGAAGATCACCACGGATGAGCAACTGGACAAGCTGCTCACCCACAACCTTCCGGAACTCACCCGCGACGTCCTGACCGCCCTGCGCGACCACAGGGACCCCGCGGATGTGGAACGCCTGATCACGAGCACCTGGCGTCCCGAGGGAGAGGACGTCGACGTCCGGGACTGGGCGGGTGCGGCCCGGCGAGCCGTCTCCCAGGCCGAGACCGACGACGACGCCGTACTCGAAGCTCTGGGCAACGGATTCGACGCCTGGCGGCTCTTCCTCCACCCCGAACAGCGCCGGCTCGCGAAGGCGGCCTTCAAGGGTTCGGCCAAGGTGACCGGCGGCCCCGGAACGGGCAAGACGGTCGTCGCCCTGCACCGCGTACAGCAACTCGTCGACCGGCTGACGCCCGGCCACAACCGTGCCGTGCTGCTCACCACGTACAACACCAACCTCGCCCTCGAACTGCGCGAACGGCTGCGGGACCTGGGCGGCGACGAGCTGTTGCGCCGGGTCGACGTCAAGTCCGTCGACGTGCTCGCCCGCGAGATCCTCCAGGAGTCCCGCACGGAACTCGGCAGGCCGCTGGACGACGAGGCGGCGATCAACCTCTGGCACGACATCCGCGTGGAGACCGGGCTGCTCCACTACGACGCCGAGTTCCTCGACAGCGAGTTCAAGCACGTCATCCTCGCGAAGCGCTGCGGATCCTGGGACCTCTACCGGCGGATCGGCCGCACCGGCCGTCCCCGCATCACCCCACCTCAGCGCCACGAGGTGTGGCAGCTCGTTCAGGCGTACCAGGCCCGCCTGGCCGTCGCGCCACGGCGGACGACCTACGCGGTCATCGCCGACCGGGCGGCCGGCCTCGAACAGCACCGGATGGCGCGCGTCGAGGAGCAGGCCCGCTACAAGGACGAGCAGGGCGGCCGCGACCTCATCCACCGGGAGGCGGGCAGCGGTATGTGGCTCAGGCCCAGATACCAGCACGTGGTGGTCGACGAGGCCCAGGACCTGTCCGGTTCGCACTGGCGCATGCTCCGGGCCATGGTCCGCAAGGGCCCCGACGACATCTTCCTCGTCGGAGACGCCCACCAGCGGATCTACGGGGGCCGGGTCGTCCTGAGCGATCACGGCATCGTGATCCGGGGCCGCGCCTCGCGACGCCTCACGCTCAACTACCGCACCACACGACAGATTCTGGGCAGCGCCAACGGGCTGATCGCCGGCGCGTCCTTCGACGACCTGGACACCGGAACCGACACGCTCGACGGCTACCGGTCCGTACTCACCGGACTCGCCCCGCAGTTCTGGCGTGCCCCCGACCGGACGAGCGAGATGCGGGCGGTGGCCGTTCTCATCAAGGAGCGCCACGACGCACACGGCACGCCCTACTCGGCCATGGCTGTCGCCGTGCCCGACCAGAGCGCCGCCCAGGAGTTCGCGTACCGGCTCGCCGACGAGTTCCGCATCCCGGTCGTTCCTCTCGGCAAGGAGGGTGTCCGCTCCGGCGAGGACGCCGTACGCATCGGCACCATGCACCGCTTCAAGGGCCTCGAATTCCAGCGCGTCTTCCTCACCTCCGTCGGCGAGGGGCAGGTGCCGCGCCAGAGTATCGAGCAGTACCGGCTCGCCAACCCCGACCGCTACCGGCTGGAGGAACAGCGAGCACGATCCCTGGTCTTCGTCGCCGCCACCCGCGCCCGTGACGAGCTCGTCGTCAGCTGGAGCGGCAAGGCCAGCCGCTTCCTGCCGCCCGACGCGGACGCCACCGCCTTCCGGGCGACGGATCTGCTGCGCCCGCAGGGTCCGGCCTCCGGACCGGCGACGGCGTCCGTCGCCTGACGGCCGACCGGGGGAACATGTGCTGCTCCCGTTGTCTCACCCAGCCCCTGCAGTCCCTCCCATGACACCACCGACTTCCGCCGGTACACCGACCGGCGATGCACTGGAAAGCGACCACACCTCGGACCGGATGGACCGGTTGAGAGCGCTTCTGAAGACCGCGAGTCCCGCCGAGGCGGGCGAGGGCGTCAGGGAACTCATGGTGCTCGCGGCGTCGGATGGTGGCAGGGAGGCTCTCGACCTGGCCGTGCGGTACAGCGGCGTGTCCGACTGTTCCACCGGGGAACAGGCCCGGCCTCGGTCGCCCCCGTGCGGCTCTCTCCACACAGCCACGGGTTCTGCCCTGCCGAGGCAGCGGGGCCGGCCTTACTGGCGGGCCTTCAGATGCCTTGCTTCGGTTCGCGGATCACGCTGTCGGCCGGAGTGAGGCAGCGGCGTACCAGTGTGAGAGTGCGCTCGGTGACCGTGTCGAGTGGGGTGCCGTGCTCCACGGCGGACAGGGCCGTGTGCAGCATTCCGGCGATCAGGTCGGCCGTGAGCTCGGGGTCGGGGATGTCGATCTCCCTGACGGCGTCACGGAACGGTGCGACCTGCTCCAGGTGGAGTTCCATCAGCCTCTCCAGGCCGGCGGGAGGCAGACCGGCGCTCATGAGGGCGGCCGTCGGCCGGTGCGCGCCTTCGGCGCCGAGGCGGAGGCTTTCCCTGAAGAACGCCTCGACGCGTTCCACCGGGCCGTTCGCGGCGGCCATGGCGTTGGTGAGTGCTTCGTTGGAGCGCCGGAACGCTTCCTCGGTGATGGTGGCCAGCAGGGCTGCGGATGAGTTGAAGTACTGATACACGCTGGAGCGGGCCAGGCCCGCCCGGGCGCCGACCGCCGCGGGTGTGACGGCGGTGGCGCCCTCGGTCACCAGGATGTCGATCGCTGCCCCGATCAGCGCTTCGCGCTGCTGGGCGCGATGTTCGGCGACGGTGGAGGCGTTGATCTTCGGCATGCGGGACAGACTCCTGGGTGGCGAGCGGGGCCGGGCGCTGAGGCGTCGGCCTGCGGCGCCGGTCAGGACAGGCGGCCGTCGACCATCTCGTGCACCCGGTCGGCAGCGTCCATTATCGCCGTGTCGTGGGTGACCATGACCGTGGCCGTGCCGCGCTCATGGGTCTGCTCGGCGATCAGCTGTACCGCCTCGGCCGAACGTACCCGGTCCAGCGCGGAGGTGGGTTCGTCCACCAGCAGGACGGCGGGGGAGGTCATCAGCGCGCGGGCCAGACCGGCGCGCTGGCGTTCGCCTCCGGACAGCTGGTGCGGACGGGAGCCGGCGCGGTGTGAGAGCCCGACCGCGTCGATGAGCTCGTCGGCCCGGGTCCGGGCCGCGGCGTCGAGGCGGCCGTCGATGTGCAGGGGCAGTAGAAGCTGTTCCCGCACGGTCAGGGAGGCCAGCAGATTCGACTGCTGGAAGACGAAGCCGATATGGCGACGGCGGGCCGCGGTGCGTTCCTTGTCCGACAGCGCGGTCAGCTCGGTGCCGGCGATGTGGACTCTGCCCGAGGTGGGCTGCTGAAGGCCCCCGGCGACGGCGAGGAGGCTGGACTTGCCGGAGCCCGAGGGGCCGACGACGGCGACGAACTCTCCGGGAGCGACGGTCAGGTCGACGTCGTCGAGGGCGGTGACGGCGGTGTCGCCGTCTCCCAGGGTGAGGGTGATGCCGAGCAGTCGCAGCCCACCGGATCCTGTCGCGTCCGAGGCGGCCCGGTGGTCGGTGGAGGGTGTGGTCATCGGGTGGCTCCCAGAGCGGTCAGGGGGTCGACGGCGGTGATGCGGCGGACGGCAACGATGGCGCCCACGGTTCCGAGCCCGATGAGGAGGCCGGAGGAAGTGGCGATGGCCGGGGCGGAGAGGGAGAACGGGGCCTTTCCGATCATCGCGCTCCCCAGGGCCAGGCCGACAGCGGTGCCGACGGCCGTCGCACCGACGAGCACGGCGACGACCTGTGCCAGTGCGTCGCGCAGGATGTATCCAGTCGGCGCGCCGAGCGCCTTCAGCAGGGCGATCTCGGCCTTGCGCTGCACGGTCCAGACGGTGAAGAAGGCACCGACGACCAGAGCCGAGATGGCATACAGGAAGCCCTTGATCAGGGCCATGGTGCTCGACTCGGCCGTGTAGCCCGGGGACGCGTCGAAGGTGGCCTCCTTGGTGTCGGCGCGGGTGTCGGTCGCCTTCGCCACAGCGGCGACGTCGGCACCCTCCTCCAGAGTCAGGGCGACGGCCGTGGCCTGCCGGCGTGCGGCCTCGGGCAGGTCACCCGGCAGGCCGTAGTGCAGACGCTGCCAGGTGCCGAGGTCCGTGTAGGCGACCCCGATGTGGCCGTAGGAGACGGTCTCGGCGACCATGCCGACGACCTTCAGCGGCACCATGCTCTTGTCCGCGGTCAGCACATCCCCGACCTCGACCCCCAGATCGGCGATCTCCTGTGTGATGACGATCCCCGCACCGTTCTCCTTCAGACCCTCGCCCTTGGTGGACCTGGGAGCCATGGGCGAGTCCGGCGCCATACCGAAGACGGCGAGGTTGACCTGCTCGCCCTTCTCGGCACCCTGGGTCACCTGGGCGTTGGCCAGGGTGTTCCCGAACGGCTCCGCCCGCTCCACGCCCGGGGCCTCGGACCATGCCTGCCAGTCCTCCTGCTCCACGGTCGAACGGGAGAACTGCTCGCTGGTCGCTTTCCCGTCGAAGGCCATATGGGTCATGGGCAGCGCGCGCAGACCGGATATACCGGCATCCGCCAGGCCTGAGGCGAGCCCGGACAGGAGTACGCCGAGTACGGCGATGAGTGCGACCACCGCACCCATGAGGGCGAAGCGACCGCGGGCGAAGCGCAGATCGCGTAGGGCAAGGAACACGGAATCTCCGAGCGATGAGGGTGGCGGGGGCAGGCGACGGCACGCAACCGGTGCTTTGCGTAAACTTGACGACTTACGTGTCGGCATCCTAGCGGATGTTACCGACAAGACTGTCGGTACATCGCGTGGAGGTGGCCGGCGGGACACTCGTCCGACGCCCGTTCCGGCGCCGGACGCTCGTCCGCGCGAACGGTCTGGTGCGGCTGGTGAAGGAGTAAGCGAGTTCACGGCCGCGCGCAGTCTCTCCCCTGGCCGCGCGGATGTTGCGGGGGTCCGTCGGATCGTGCCGGGCAGTTCTCGGAGGGGCTTGATGGACGGCCCGCCGAGTTCGGTCCCGCCGAGTGCGGTCGGTCATCGCTCAGGAGCGGTCCTGCCGGTCGATCGGTGACGGCGCGGAGGCGTCGGCGAGGTCGGCGCCGGTGTCGGCGTGCCGCCGGGAATGGCCGATGCCGTGCCAGTCCAGGCACATGACGGTCGCGTCGTCCCGGAGGGGGCCGTCGTTGGCGCCGGCGACCGTCGCGACGAGGGTGCGGACGGCCTCGCGGGGGTGCAGCTCGCGGGTGCGCACGACCAGGCCGGACAGATCGAGGCTGTCGGTGTTGCGCCCGAGCATTCCGTCGGTCAGCATCACCAGCCGGTCACCCGGCCGCAGGTCAAGCGACTGGACCTGGTAGGTGTGAGGGACATCGACGCCGAATGGCAGATCGACCTCTGGCACGATCTCCTGAACCTGTCCGTCCCGCATCAGCAGCGGCCAGGGGTGGCCGGCGTTGACGAACTCGGTCGTGCCGTCGACCAGGCTGATGCGCAGGAGCTGGCCGGTGACGTAGCCATGGAGGCCGTGCGCACGCACGGCCTTGTCGGCCTGGTGAGCCTGTTCGGCGAGGTCGGCACCTGCCCGGCGTGCCCGGCGCAAGGCGCCCACGAGGAGGGTGGCCAGCAACGCGGCGCCGACATCGTGCCCCATGGCATCGGTGACGGAGAGCTGGACGGTGTCCCGGTCGATCACGTAGTCGAAGGTGTCACCACCGACGTGCTCGGCGGGCTCCAGCGCTCCGGCCACCGCGAACTGTGCGGCCTCGCACGTCAGCGAGGAAGGGAGCAACCGGTGCTGGATCTCCGCGGCCAGGCTCAGAGGGATGGTCCGGCGGCCCCACTGGTACATGTCGGTGAAGGCCCGATTGGCGATGACGATGTACGCCAGGGCGTGCGCGGTCTCGCCGATCTCACGCATCACCTCCGCGTCCGGCGCCGCGCGCAGGAACAGTTCGAGGAGCCCGATGGCGTCCCCGCGGTTGGTCACCGGGGCGACGACTCGCACCAGTGAGCCCTCGCCCTCGCCCTCGCCCTCGCCCTCCACGCTCGGCCGCTGGGTGCGGATCACGTCGTCGTACATGGTGCCCCGCAGCGTGATGCGCCGGGCGGGTTCTTCGGTGTCGACGCTGTCGGCCACCCCCAGCCGTACGACCGACCCGCCGGTGAAGTCGGTGATCAGGAACGACACCGACGCTGCCCCAGGTACTCCTGGAGCATGCGCGCGACCACGTCGAGCGACTCCACGGGCGCTGCGGCCTCCGCCGCCGCCAGCGTCTTCGCCAAGGTCATCGACCCGTCCCGGCCTCCCGTATTCCCGGGAGCACGAGTGGTCGCCTCACCTTTCTCGTCGGACCCGTGCACGGTCATCGTCACTCCTCATTTCTCGCTGGCGCGCGAGCCCCCATTCGGGTACGCGAGGGCCAGACCCCGCCGGGTAGGTGCCATTGCCGGTCTGTCGTGCCTCGGACGGCCAGGCCCGGAAACCAGCCGTCATGACGCTCGTTCGACGCTCAGGGTCTCTCAACCGAAAGGGAAAGGCCCGCGGAAACGCTGACTACCTGCGTGTTCGTGGGTCCGGCTCCGGGTGCCCGTCCTTCCCATGACGTCGCACGTGGAGTGCGTGGCCATCCCCAAGCCGCTGACAAAGGGTGCCTGACCTGCTGTTCGGAGCGTACGGGTGATGTGCGGTGCGGGTGCTGCGGGCTGTGTCCTGACGCTGAGACGGCGTTCGTGATGCTCACATGACACTCGTTCCAATCGGCCGCCGGCTTGCTGGATCGCGCAGGTCAAATGCCACGCGGGCCGGTGCGTTCCGCAGCGGCCCGAAGATGCCGGCGCCACCGGTCCTTGGGAAGGTGCCGCATGACCGGGAAGCCGCGAGGGGGCAGCGAGAAGCAGCCGAGGCTCGACGGCCGCACGCCGAGGAATCTCGATCGGGCTCTGTTCAAGTTCCCCTCTCCTGGCTACGTTACCTCCAGTAACAGTTGCGGGCCTGCCTGACGGCGCGCCGCCCACCCCCTTGCCTCTGGAGTTCACCGTGACGTGTTCCCCCACCCGTCGTGCACACCGCCTGCGCACCTTCGGCGCGGTCGCCCTCGTCACCGCGGGACTGACCGCAGGCGTGCTGCCCTCCACCCCCGGCCCGGCCGGCGCGAGCGAGACCCCGAAGCAGGCACGGGAAGCCGCTTCGGAGGAGCTCAAGGAGGTGCTCTTCGTCGGCAACAACTGGGAGGGCACCGCCGACGTCATCAACTCCCGTGGCGACTACGGCAAGATCGGCCGGATCGACATGATCCCCGACAAGAAGGAGCGCCTGCGGGAGATCTACCTCAACCCCGTCAAGCTCGCCTTCTTCCTCGGTATCCGGACGGGGCCGGGCGAGGGTCACGACCAGTACGTCGACGACATGTACACCACGAAGGACGGCAGGTCCGTCGTCGCCTCCCGGCCGAGTTTCGCCGACGTGGTCTCCATCGACGTGGAGAGCGGCAGGATCAACTGGCGCTTCCCGGTGTCCGGTTACCGCTCCGACCACATGGCGGTCTCGCCCGACGGCACCCAGGTCGCCGTCTCCTCCTCCATCTCCAGCACCGTGCACGTCCTCGACATGGCGACGGGCAAGGAGGCGGGCAGCTTCAAGACGGGCGACAAGCCGCACGAGAACGTGTACACCGACGGCGGCAGGTACCTCTGGAACATGGCCATCGGCGAGGTGAACACCGACATGGACGCGCCCTGGCAGGACTTCACCAAGGGCGACCGCCGCATCACCGTCGCCGACGCGAGGACCTTCGAGGTCAAGAAGATCATCGACATGCGCGAGCGGCTCGACGCCTTCGGCCGCAAGGACCTGTCCGACGCGCTGCGCCCCGTCGCCTTCACGCCCGACGAGTCGAAGATGTACTTCCAGGTCTCCTTCTTCAACGGCTTCGTCGAGTACGACGTGCACAACGACAAGATCACCCGTGTGAAGACGCTGCCGAAGAACCCGGACACCAGCGACGAACGCACCACCTACGTCAACGACTCCCGCCACCACGGCATGTCCATGAGCCCCCAGGGCGACAAGCTCTGCATCGCCGGGACCATGGACGACTACGTCACCGTCGTGAACCGCGAGACGCTCCAGGAAGGCCCGCTCGTCACCGCCTCCAAGCCGTACTGGGCCACCGTCAGCGGAGACGGCAAGCACTGCGTGGTGTCCGAGAGCGGCACCGACCAGGTGACGGCGATCGACTTCGCCACCGGCCGGAAGGTCACCTCGATCCCTGTCGGCGACCACCCGCAGCGGGTCCGCCTCGGTCACGTCCCCGTGGCCTGGGCCGGCCCCACCGCAGGCTGACAACCACCCAGTACGTGTCGTGCGGTCTTGAGCAGCCTGGCTCCACACCACGGCCGGCCACCCCGGCTCCGCGGTGGCCGCGGCTACCCCAGGACCTTCTTCAGGGCCCCGAGTGCGGACCGCAGTTCCTCCTCCGTGATGGTCAGCGGCGGCGCCAGCCGGATCGTGGAGCCATGCGTGTCCTTGACCAGTACGCCTTCGGCGAGGAGCCGTTCGCTGATCTGGCGCCCCGTACCGAGCGCGGGATCGATGTCCACACCCGCCCAGAGCCCACGGACCCGGTAGGAGGTGACCCCCGCGCCGGTGAGCGCGGCCAGGACTCGGTCCATTACGTCGCCGAGCTCGGCGGCCCGCCGCTGGAACTCGCCGGTGGCCAGTAGGTCGACCACCGCCGAACCGACCGCCGCCGACAGCGGGTTGCCGCCGAACGTGGAGCCGTGCTCGCCGGGCCGCAGCACGGAGAGCACCTCACGGCGGGCGACCACCGCGGAGACCGGAACGATGCCGCCGCCCAGGGCCTTGCCCAGGAGCAGGATGTCCGGCACCACCGACTCGTGGTCGACGGCCAGCGTCCGCCCCGTACGCCCCAGACCGGACTGGATCTCGTCGGCGATGAAGAGGCACCCCGTGCGCCGGGTCAGTTCGCGGACACCGGCCAGGTAGCCCTCGTCGGGGATGAGAACGCCCGCCTCGCCCTGGATGGGCTCGATCAGCACGGCCGCCGTCGTCTCGTCCACGGCTGCCTCCAGCGCGGCGAGGTCGTTGTACGGGACGACACGGAAGCCCGGTGTGAAGGGCCCGAAACCGGCGCGTGCCGTTTCGTCCGTCGAGAAGCTCACGATGGTCGTCGTGCGGCCGTGGAAGTTGCCGTCGGCGACGATGATCGTGGCCCGGTCCGGTGCGACGCCCTTGACCTCGTACGCCCACTTGCGGGCCACCTTGACCGCGCTCTCCACGGCCTCGGCGCCGGTGTTCATCGGCAGCACCATGTCGAGGCCGGTCAGCGCGGCCAGGCGCTCGGCGAAGCCGACCAGCTGGTCGTTGTGGAAGGCGCGCGAGGTGAGCGTGAGCCGGTCGAGCTGGCGGTGCGCCGCCTCGATGAGTGCGGGGTGGCGGTGCCCGAAGTTGAGTGCCGAGTAGCCGGCCAGCATGTCGAGGTACCGGCGGCCCTCGACGTCCTGGACCCAGGTGCCCTCCGCGCGGGCGACGACCACGGGCAACGGGTGGTAGTTGTGCGCGAGCACCGGGGCCTCGGCGAGGATCAGCCGCGCCGACGAACGGGTCTCGGAAGCGGACCCGGACGCGGGCCAGGACGAGGGGGCAGGGGTGGTGGGACCGGTCATGATCGGATCTCCTGGGTGCAGCACTTGATTCCTCCGCCGGCCTTGCGGAACTCCGAAAGGTCGACGGGGACGGGGACGTATCCACGGTGGGCGAGCTGAGCGACGAGGCCGCCCGCCTGCGGAGCGACGAAGACGTGGCGGCCGTCGGATACCGAGTTGAGGCCGAACGCGAGGGCGTCCTCCTCGGTGGCGATCACCGCGCGCGGGTAGAGCCGCCGCAGGACCTCGATGCTGCCGGGGGAGAACGCCCCCGGGTAGTAGGCGATGTCCCCGTCCTGCGACGCGTCCCCCTCCCCGCCGAGGAAGAACAGTGCGGTGTCCAGGTGGTAGAAGCGGGAATCAACCAGATCCAGGCTGATCACCGGCCTGCCGAAGAAGTCCTGCACCTCGCGGTGGGCGGCCCTGTGCGTACGGAATCCGGTCCCCGCCAGCACGAAGCGGCCGGCCGGCACCAGGTCTCCCTCGCCCTCGCAGACCGAACCGGGCTGGTGGACGTCGAATCCGGCCGCCTTGAACCAGGTCTGGTACACCGACGACTCCGGCCGCCGCTCGGGCGCGTGGAAGGAGGAGCCGAAGACCCGGCCGTCCACGACCACCGCGGCGTTCGCCGCGAACACCATGTCGGGCAGGCCCTCCACCGGAGCCACCGTCTCCACCGTGTGGCCGTGCTCGCGGTACGTGTGAACGAGAGTCGACCACTGGTCACGGGCGAGCGTGAGATCGACCGGATCGTCGGTGCTCATCCACGGGTTGATGGTGTAGCGCACATCGAAGTAGCGAGGTTCGCACATGACGTAGCGCCGGGGACGGCTACGGATGTGCGGAGCAGGTCCTGCGCGCACAGAGGGTCCCTCCGCTTCCTGCGGTGACGATCGGGGGTGCTTCCACCGTAGAAAGCCTCTGGCACGCGCGACAAGAGCGAAGAACTGCGTGCATACGCAGGAATACTGCGTGCATCGTCCCGTCAAAGCATGATCGCTGCGTCACCCGGAAGGCCGTCGGCGTAGGCGCCCGGCGCGGACTCGCTGGCCCCCGCCTCAGGACTCTCCGGCAACAGGTGGGACAGCACCATGTAACTGATCGTCTTGCGGACGAAGGGTTCGTTGCGGATGCGCTCCAGCACCTCCTCGAAATGACCGACGTCGGTGGCTCTGACGTGCAGCAGCGCGTCGGCCGCCCCGGTCACCGTCATGGCCGCCGCGATCTCCGGGTACTTGCGGGCCACCTCGGCGAGACGCCTGGGCGGTGCCGCGCTGTCGCAGTACACCTCGATGTACGCCTCCGTACGCCAGCCGAGCGCGGCGGGGCGGACGGACGCCCTGAACCCCGTGATCACACCGTCCTTGCGCAGCCGGTCCACCCGGCGTTTGACGGCGGTGGCCGACAGGCCGACGACCGTACCGATCTCGGCGAAACTCGCCCGGGCGTTCTCGATCAGCATCGCGACGATCTTCCGGTCGAGCTCGTCGAACGGCGTGCGCTTGGCGGTCATGGCGGGCGATCCACTCCTCGTGCTGTCCCGGGCGGGGGCCGGTGAACTGTGTGGTGCTCGGTCACGCCACTCGCACCGGACCGCCGCGCAGGCGAGCGGAGAGGCCGACAGCGGACATGTCCATCCCCCGATGGTGGCACCCGCCTTCGCACCGACCGGGCGCCGGGCCGGAAACCGACACGCCGCCCAGCCCGGTTCACAGGGCGACGACGGCGCGGACCACGGTGCCCTCGGCGGAGCGGCGCACCGACGTGTCCACGGAGTACGCGTCGACCAGTGAGAGGCCGCGGCCGAACGCCGCGTCCATGTCCGCCCCCTCGCAGCGCGGAGCCGGCCGGGCCCGCCAGTGCCCGCCATCACGTACCGTGACGGTCAGCGACGCGTCGTCGGCCTCGAACATCACCGAGAGGTCAGGGCTTCCGCTGTGCAGCACCGCGTTGGTCGCCAGTTCCGTGACGATCACGGTGAGTGCCTCCTCGGTCGTCTCGGACAGTTGCCGACTGCGGGCCGGCGTCTGTGCCGGCCGACGCAGGAGGGGCACGGACCGCGGACTGGCCGACATCACGAATGCGGCATGGGCAGCCTGCCTTTCGTGGGCCGGAGGCGGCTGCCCCGGCGGAGGGAGGGGGCGGGGTGTCCGCCCCGTACGGCATTCGTCCTGGCGTCGGCCTTACCGGTTGCGCGCGGGAGCCTGGTCGTCTGGTCAGGCGTGAGGTACCACGGCGACCGCGTTCTTGGAGTGGTGCAGTACCGCGTGTGTGACAGGGCCGATGTGCATGCCTGCGCCCGCTCGACGCTCTCTGCGGCCCACGACGAGGAGACCGGCATCGTGCGATGCCTCCACGAGGTCGTGCGCGGGGTGGCCCAGCCGGCACCGCTCGGTGACGGCGACCGCGGGGAACTTCTCGCGCCAGGGCGCGAGAGCCTCCGTCAGCCACTCGTTCGTCAGCCTGTCCAGTTCGGTCCGGACCGTCAGCATCGCGCCTGTCGGGTCTGCGGCGTACACGGGTGGCAGCTGCCAGCTGTGCAGCGCCCGCAGTGCGAGCCCGTGCCGTTCGGCGTGGGCGAAGGCGAACTCCAGCACGGCGTCGCACGGCTGGGAGGTGTCCACACCGACGACGACGTCGCCTGACGTCCGCCACTCCCGGGCGGACGAGGTGTCCTCCGCCCGCACCAGGACGACCGGTGCGGTGCTGCGGGCGATGACCGACAGCGAGACGGAGCCGAGGAGGAAACCCGCCAGTCGGCCCAGGCCTCGTGAGCCGAGCACGAGGAGTTCCTGGTCCTTCGCCGCCGCGCAGAGGACTTCGGCCGGCCTGCCGAGAACGTCGTCGGCCGCCACTTCGAGCCCCGGATGCCGGGTCCGGAGGGCCTCGGCCGCCAGCTCCGGTCCGCCGTAGGGCCAACCCGCCCGCTCGGTCCCCGTGAGCGAGGCGTTCACCGCCGGCGAGGCCTCCCGGACGTGGAGCAGCCGAAGCGGCAGCCCTCGCCGCGATGCCTCGGCGGCGGCCCATTGCACCGCCGCGAGACTCTCGCGCGAAGGGTCGGTACCTGCGGTTACGGTACGGGGCATTCGAGCCTCCGGTAACGGGTCGTCTGCGGATGTGCTCACTTTCCCTCGGTCACGGGACGCCGCAGCAGGGGCCGTTGGTCCCTGGCCGCCTCCGAACGGCCCCGGTCACCGCTGCGCGCCGGCCCTGATGGCGCAGGGAGAAGCCGTACTCGGAGAGCCGGGGCAGTGGGACCGCCCCATCGTCGTCAGCGGTTGCGCAGTGCTGCGAGGGTGTCGTCGAGGTCGGCGGCGCGGGGCCGGTTGTGGGGGAGCTTGGCGAGCACGGCGGCCATGCCGCAGGTGTTGGTGAGGGCGGAGAAGACCAGCCCGGCAGCGATCCCGGCGGACAGGATCTGGAAGGCGGGGTGGAGGACGAAGCCGAGGAGCAGACCGAGGAGTACGACGGTGCCCGCGGTGAAGCGGACCTGGCGCTCCATGCCCCACGTGGCGCGAGCACTTCCCTGGGGGCGGTGCAGGTCGTGGCCGTCGGCGGCCCAGGCCCCGGTGCCACCACTGAGGGTGGCGGTGGTGATGCCGTTCTCTGCGAGGATGCGGCAGGCGTTCTCCGAGCGGGCGCCGGACGCGCAGACGACCAGGACGTGACCGCGGGCGGCGGCGTGGCTGATGTCGGGAAGGGCCCGCCGGATCTGGTCGAGGGGGATGTTGAGAGCGCCGGGGAGGTGACCGCCGGCGTATTCGCCGGGGGTGCGGACGTCGATGACGGTCAGCTCGTGCAGGCGGTTGTGGGCCTCATGGGTGGCGAGGGTGGTGGGGGTGTTCATCGTCGGGTGTCATCCTTTTCTGTCGGTGGTGGCCCCCAGCGGGGGAGTATATTACCCCTGGGGGTATTTATGAGGAGTGAAGATGGAGCTTGATCTGGCGGGAGCCGAGCTGAAGGCGGTCCTGAACCGGCTGCGCAGGGCGCAGGGTCAGATCTCCGGAGTGATCCGGATGATCGAGGAAGGCCGGGACTGCGAGGAGGTCGTCACGCAGCTTGCGGCTGCCTCGCGGGCGCTTGACCGGGCGGGGTTCGCGATCATCGCGACCGGGCTGCAGCAGTGTCTGACCGAGATGGAGGACGGCCGTCGTTCCGGTGCGGACGGGGCCGAGATGCGCGGCCGGCTGGAGAAGCTGTTCCTCTCCCTGGCCTGATATCCCGGCGGCCTTCCTCGTCAGAGAATCACATCAATGAGCATGAAGGCCGCGACCGCCAGCAGAACACCGGCGAAGATCCTCTGCAGCGTCGCACCGGTGATCTTCGTCGCGAGGCGCTTACCGTCCCAGGCGCCGAGGATCGCGGCTCCGGTGAAGGGCGCGATCACCTCCCAGCGCAGATCGCCGCCGGTTCCCGTCCGCGCGGTGAGAGCGGCGAGGGAGTTGACGGTGATGACGAGCAGGCTGGTGCCCACGGCCTGTTTCATGCGCAGGCCGAGGACGCTCACCAGGGCGGGTACGGCGAGGAACCCACCCCCCACGCCGAGGAACCCGGTCACAACTCCGAGTCCCGCGCCGGCTCCGGCCGCCTTGACAGGCCGTACACGGTCCGGCGGCTCGATGCTGGATGGCCG
This sequence comes from Streptomyces finlayi, assembly GCF_014216315.1. Classification (NCBI taxonomy): domain Bacteria; kingdom Bacillati; phylum Actinomycetota; class Actinomycetes; order Kitasatosporales; family Streptomycetaceae; genus Streptomyces; species Streptomyces finlayi. The sequence continues at coordinate 1,424,334 of NZ_CP045702.1, read as the reverse complement.
TAGCATGCCAAGCGCCGCCACCGCGGCGATGACCGCGAACGCCGTGGTGAGGGCCACTTCGGGCAGGTGGCCTGCGGCGGCTCCGGCGAGGAAGGCCGGGACGACGCCCGCCGCGGCGAACAGCGCGCCCGTCTTCCAGGCCACGTTCCCGTCCCTCGCGTGGGCGTAGAGAGCGGTGGCCGACGTGGCGGTCACGATGATCAGGCTGGCGGTGGTGGCTGATGCCGGTGAGAAGCCGAGCAGGTAGATCAGGGCCGGAACGGCCAGGACGCTGCCGCCGCCGCCCAGAGCGCCGAGGGCGAGACCGATGACGGCCCCGGCGAGGAGGGCGAGAACGAGGGTGCTCACGCGATCGAGCCGCTGTTCCCGCGCTCATCGACGACTGGGAATCCGGCGGCGGCCCACGCGTTCATACCGCCCTTGACGTCCACCGCGTCCGCGCCCCGCTCGGTCAGCAGCTTGGCCGCCTGCTGCGAGCGGTGCCCGCTGCGGCAGATCACCACCAGTGGGTGACCCTGTGCCGCGGACGGAAGGGCGGCGCCCGCGATCAGGCCGGTCAGCGGTGCGTGCACCGCGCCCGGAGCATGTCCGGCTGTCCACTCGGGCTTCTCCCGCACATCCAGCAGGACCGCTTCGGGCTTGTCGCCGCCCGTACGGCTGCGCGCCTCGTCGGTGGACAGGCGCTCCGCGCTCTTACGGAACTGGAACATCGTCGACGTCACCTTTCTTGTCGGGTGGGGCTCAGGCCCGGTCCGGCCGGGCGCTGCTCGTGTCAGCCGCGGATGATGGCGAGTCCGGCCTCGTCGGCGGCGTCGAAGCCGTCGTCCACGGCGACCACCTGTCGCCCGGCGGCATCCAGCAGTGAGGCGGCGATACCGGCACGCATGCCGCCGGCGCAGTGCACCCAGACCGTGCCGTCGGGCACCTCGTCCGTGCGGCCGTGCAGCTCGTGTATCGGGATGTGGACCGATCCCCTGATCCAGCCGTCCGCGCGTTCGGAGTCACGGCGCACGTCGAGCACGACGATCCCGCCCATGTCCTGCTCCGCCAGCTCCGCGAACGTGGAGCGAGGGAACGACGCGGGGCTCTCGTTGTCCCGGAGCCAGTCGGCGGGCCTGCCGGTCGAGGCCGCGGCCGGGCGGTCGATGCCGACGCGGACCAGCTCGCGCTGGGCGGCGGCCAACTGCTCGGCCGACTCGGCGAGCAGGGTGACGGGCTTGCCCCACGGGATCATCCAGGCCAGGTACGTGGCGATCTTGCCGTCCGCCTCGAAGTTGAACGAACCCGCGACATGTCCCTCGGCGAACGCGATCCGGCTGCGCAGGTCCACCACCCACTCTCCTGCCGCGAGCCGGGCGGCGATCTCGTCCGGATCGGCGACCGCGGGCGGGGTCAGATCGACGGGCGCGGGGCCGGCTGCGTTGGCGGGGCCCATGTGCGCGTAGTAGGCGGGCACGTCCTCCAGGCCGGCGAGGAGCTCGGCGACGAAGGTGTCCACGTCGACGGTGAGGGCCGTGTTGGCGGTCTTCTCCTTGCCGATCGTGGTGGAGTCCCCGTCGGCCTGCGCCGAGGAGCAGAAGCTGCCGAACCCGTGGGTGGGCAGCACCGCGGTCTCGTCGGGCAGGGCGTCCGCGAGACGGTGGGCGGAGGCGTGCTGGGCGCGCGCCAACCGCTCGGTCAGGCGAGGCTCGACGAGATCGGGTCGGCCGACCGTACCGATGAGCAGAGAACCGCCGGTGAAGGCCGCGACGGGCCGGCCGGCTTCGCTCAGTACGTACGCCGTGTGGTGCGGTGTGTGCCCCGGGGTCGCCACGGCTGCCAGGGTCAGCGTCTCGTCGATGTCGACGGTGTCGCCGTCGGCGACCGCGGTCCGGGCGAACGAGACACGCGCACCGGCCGGAACCAGATAGGTGGCTCCGGTGATCCGCGCCAGCTCCAGGCCGCCGGTCACGTAGTCGTTGTGTATGTGCGTCTCCACCACATGCGAAATACGCACTCCCCGCCGGGCGGCGGCCTCCAGGACGGTGTCGATGTCCCGCGGCGGATCGACCGCCACCGCAGCCCGCGCGCCACCTGCCAGGTAGCTGCGGTTGCCGAGGCCCTCCAGCTCGATGGTGTCAACGAAGAACACAGGGCTACTCCTTTCGTATATAAAGTACCCCCCGGGGTATGCCGTCCACCGTATCATTCTTACCCCCGGGGGTATATTTCGAGGTGTATTAGCCGTTGCGTACGAATCGTGCTCGCCGACGTCGGCGACGAGAGGAACGAGGTGGGACGCCGTGCCCTATGACCGCACCGTGAAGCTGAAGGGGACGTTCGAGGAGGTCGTGCAGGCCGTCCGCCAGGCCCTGGCGGATCAGGGCTTCGGTGTCCTGACGGAGATCGACGTCCAGGCCACGCTCAAGACCAAGCTCGACCACGACATGGAGCCGTACCTGATCCTGGGCGCCTGTAATCCGCCCCTCGCCCACCGGGCGCTTGAGGTGGACCGCTCGGTCGGGCTCCTGCTTCCCTGCAACGTCGTGGTCCGCGCCGACGGAGACCACATGCTGGTGCAGGCCATCGACCCCGGCACCATGGTCACCCTCACCGGCCTCGACGCCATGGCCGACGTCGCGGAGGAGGCCACCCGCCGTCTCGACGCAGCCCTCACCTCCCTCAGGGAAGCCGACGCGTGACCGCGATACGGAAGAGGCCGCCGATGCCCTCGCCAGGCCCTGGGCGTCGGCGGCCCGCTGATCCGCGAACCGGAGCCGATACGGCTCGCCCCCTGGGGCCGACCGCTCATGACCCCGTGCGTTCCCAGCCACGATGAGGGGCTCGGGCGCCCAGCTGGGCGTCACGGCTGCGGTAGACGATGTACGGCCGGGTCAGGTAGCCCAGTGGTGCGGTGAGCATGTGCACGAGCCGGGTGAACGGCCAGGCCGCGAACAGGAGCAGGGCGCTGATCGCGTGGAGCTGGAAGAGCACCGGGGCTCCGGCCATCAGCGCGGGGTCGGGCTGGAGGTAGAAGATGGAGCGGAACCAGGGGGAGATGGTCTCGCGGTAGTCGTATCCCCCGCCGACGACGTTCGCGGCCACCGTGGCGGCCAGGCCGAGCGCGATGGTCACCGTCAGGGAGACGTACATCGCCTTGTCGTTGCGGGTGGTGGCGGAGAAGACGGGGCCCACGGTGCGGCGCCGGTAGATCAGGATGGCGAGCCCGCCCAGGGTGGCGATGCCCGCGACGGTGCCGAGGACGACCGCGCCGACGTGGTACATGTGCTCGCTGATGCCGACCGCTTCGGTCCAGCTCTTGGGGATGATCAGTCCGCCGATGTGGCCGAGCAGGACGACGAGGACTCCGAAGTGGAACAGCGGGCTGCCGATGCGCAGCAGCCGGCTTTCGTAGAGCTGGGAGGAGCGGGTGGTCCAGCCGAACTTGTCGTACCGGTAGCGCCAGAGGTGGCCGAGCACGAACACCGCGAGGACGACGTAGGGCAGGGCGACCCACAGCAGGACGCCGCCGGTTCCTGCGTCCGCCGCCAGGGTGAGGGGCTGCGCGGGCGCGGTCATCGGGGACCTCCTACGACGGGGTCGGGCAGGAACACGGTGGATGCGTACGGGTCGAGGCCGACCTGCTCCTCGGGCGGGCCCTGGGCGGCGAGGCGCATGACGGCTTCGCGGTCGTTGCCGGCGAGGGCGGGCAGGGTGGCGGAGACGGAGTCCAGCACCTGGGCCCAGGGGGAGCCGTCGTCGTTCAGGGCCAGCCGCAGGAGTTCCAGGCCGGCGCGATGTCCGGTGAGCAGGCGCGTTCCGGCGGCGGGGTCGGTGGCGGCGAATTCGAGGACGACGGCCAGGTGGTCGGGCAGTTCGTCGTCGCCCAGGCGCCATCCGGCCGCGGCGTAGGTCTGCTTCAACCGCAGCAGGCCGATGCCGCGCTTCCTGGTGTCGCCGTGCGCGTAGTACGTCAGGTACAGGCAACAGCGCTTGCGGTGGTCGAAGGTGGCCACATAGGTGGTGGCCAGGTCCTCAGCGGCGGTCTGCCCGGCGTGGGCGACGAAGCCGAGCAGGGGGCGGGCGACCGGGTCCGGCAGGGTGGCGGCGACCCGGGCGGCCAGGGTCAGGTGCTGCTCGTACTCCTCGTCGGGGTAGGCGAGCAACAGGGACTGGGCCTGCCACGCGTTGGCGAGCCAGGACTCCGTCCGCGCCGTGCGGGTGTTCTTCCTCTTCATGGCTTCGGCTCCGTCTCTCCGTCGTCGCCGGACGGTTTGTCCGGGAACAGGCCGGGCGGAGAGCTCTTGCCGTCCCAGTTCAGGAGGTTGACCCGGGAGGCCTTGTCGCTGGGCGTGGCCGACGTGTCGGCGGTCTGCCGGTCACGCAGGGCGTGGAAGTTCTCCACCGCGATCGGGGCGCCACCGCCGGACATCTCCCCGAAGGGGCCCGAGCCGCCCATGCCGGGGCCGCCCTCGTAGTCGAGACTGCACTCGGTCGCCAGCTCTTCGAGCTTGTGGGCCTGTTCGGCGTGGGCGGACGGGATGACGTAGCGCTCGTCGTACTTGGCCAGCGCCAGAAGCCGGTACATGTCGTACACCTGCTCCCCTGTCATCCCGACCTCCTCGGGGATGGCGTCGTCCGGCTCGCGGCCGAGGTTGATGTCGCGCATGTACGAGCGCATGGCCGCCAGGCGACGCAGGACCGCGTCCACCGGCTTCGGATCGCCCGCGGTGAACAACTGGGCGAGGTAGTCGACGGGGATGCGCAGGGACTCGACGGCCGCGAAGAGGTTCTGGTGGTCCTCGGCGTCCCGGCCCGTGTCACGCACGGCGTCGACCACCGGCGACAGCGGCGGGATGTACCAGACCATCGGCATCGTCCGGTACTCAGGGTGCAGCGGCAGGGCGACCTTGTAGGTGTTGATCAGGGCATGGATCGGGGAGCGCTGGGCGGCGTCGATCCAGTCGCGGGGGATGCCCGCCTCCTCGGCTCCGGCGATGACCCGGGGGTCGGCGGGGTCGAGGAAGACGTTGCGCTGGGCCTCGTAGAGACCGGTCTCCTCGGGTGTGGAGGCGGCTTCCAGGACCTTGTCGGCGTCGTAGAGGACCAGCCCGATGTAGCGAAGGCGGCCGACGCAGGTCTCGGAGCAGACGGTGGGCAGGCCCACCTCGATGCGCGGGAAGCAGAAGGTGCACTTCTCGGCCTTGCCGGTGCGGTGGTTGAAGTACACCTTCTTGTACGGGCACCCCGTGACGCACATCCGCCAGCCGCGGCACTTGTCCTGGTCGACCAGGACGATGCCGTCCTCCTCCCGCTTGTAGATCGCGCCGGAGGGGCAGGAGGCGGCGCAGGACGGGTTGAGGCAGTGCTCGCAGATCCTCGGCAGGTAGAACATGAAGGTCTGCTCGAACTCGAACTTGATCTTCTCGGAGACCTCGTTCAGCAGCACGTCCTGCTCGCTGGTGGCCGCCGAGCCGCCGAGGTCGTCGTCCCAGTTCGCCGACCAGGAGATCTTCATGTCCTTGCCGCTGATCAGGGACTTGGGCCGGGCGACGGGAATGTGCTCCTGGAGAGGGGCGTTGGTCAGGGTCTCGTAGTCGTAGGTCCAGGGCTCGTAGTAGTCGTCGAGGGACGGCAGCTTGGGGTTGGAGAAGATCTGGATCAGCTTCTTGAACCGGCCGCCCGCCTTCAGCGCGAGGCGGCCCTTCTTGTTGAGTTCCCAGCCGCCCTTCCAGGTGTCCTGGTCCTCGTAGCGGCGCGGGTAGCCCTGGCCGGGGCGGGTCTCGACGTTGTTGAACCAGACGTACTCGACGCCGGTGCGGTTGGTCCACGCCTGTTTGCAGGTGACCGAGCAGGTGTGGCAGCCGATGCACTTGTCGAGGTTCATCACCATCGCCATCTGTGCCATGACGCGCATCAGTACGTCACCTCCTGGTTCGTGCGGCGGCGGATGACGGTGACCTCGTCGCGCTGGTTGCCGGTGGGGCCGAGGTAGTTGAAGGCGTAGGAGAGCTGGGCGTAGCCGCCGATGAGGTGACTGGGTTTGATCAGCAGGCGGGTCAGGGAGTTGTGGATGCCGCCGCGCCGGCCGTTGGTCTCGGTGCGGGGCACGTCGATCAGGCGGTCCTGGGCGTGGTGCATGTAGACCGTGCCCTCGGGCATGCGGTGCGAGACGACGGCGCGGGCGGCGACCACGCCGTTGCGGTTGACCGCCTCGATCCAGTCGTTGTCCTTCACGCCGACCTTCGCCGCGTCCTGCGTGCTCATCCAGATGGTCGGGCCGCCCCGGGACAGCGAGAGCATGAACAGGTTGTCCTGGTACTCGGAGTGGATGGACCACTTGTTGTGCGGGGTGAGGTAGCGCACGGTGACGCCGAGTTCGCCCGTCTCGCCGATGCGGGGCTCGTCGAAGAGGGCGTGCATGTCCAACGGTGGACGGTAGACGGGAAGTTGCTCTCCGAGTGCGGTCATCCAGTCGTGGTCGAGGTAGAAGTGCTGGCGGCCGGTCAGGGTGTGCCAGGGCTTGAGGCGCTCGACGTTGATGGTGAACGGGGAGTAGCGGCGGCCGCCGGTCTCCGAACCGGACCACTCCGGGGACGTGATGACCGGGACGGGGGCGGCCTGGGTGTCGGCGAAGGTGATCTGCTTGCCCTGGTGTTCGGCGGCCAGGTCCGCGAGCTGTGTGCCGGTGCGGGCTTCGAGCGTGGTGAAGCCCTGGGTGGCGAGGTGGCCGTTGGTGGTGCCGGACAGGGCGAGGATCGCCTCGCAGGCTTGCGTGTCCCGGGCGATCGAGGGCCGTCCGTCGGCCGCACCGCCGCGCACGACGCCGTTCTTCTGCCGCAGGTACTCCAGCTCGCGGCCGACCTTGAAGGTGACGCCCTTGGTGGTTGCGCCCAGGCTGTCCAGCAGGGGGCCGAGAGCACTCATCTTGTCGGCGACGGCCGCGTAGTCGCGTTCCACCGTCACGAGTTTCGGCATGGTGCGGCCGGGAACCGGCTCGCATTCCCCCGCCTTCCAGTCGAGTACCCGGCCGTGCGGGTTGGCCATCTCGTCCGGGGTGTCGTGCTGAAGTGCGGCGGCGACCACGTCCTTGCGGACGCCCAGGTGATCGGCGGCCTGGCGGCTGAACTCCTTGGCGATGGTGTGGAAGGCGTCCCAGTCGGTGCGGGTCTGCCAGGGCGGGGCGATCGCCGGGTTGAAGGCGTGCACGAAGGGATGCATGTCCGTGCTGGACAGGTCGTGCTTCTCGTACCAGGTCGCGGCGGGCAGGACGATGTCGGAGAAGACGGTCGTGCTGGTCATGCGGAAGTCCAGGGTCAGCAGCAGGTCGAGCTTGCCCTCGGGGGCCTCTTCCCGCCACACGACGTCCCTGGGCCGGGCGTCCGGCGGCGCCTCGGCCGCCCGGACCGCGTGGTCGGTGCCGAGCAGGTGCTTGAGGAAGTACTCGTTTCCCTTGGCGGAGGAGCCGAGCAGGTTGGCCCGCCAGATGGTCAGCACCCGTGGGAAGTTCTCGGGGGCGTCAGGGTCCTCGCCCGCGAACCGCAGGCGCCCGGACTTCAGCTCGTCGACGATGTGCTCGGCGGCCGGGCGGCCCGCGGCGTCGGCTTCGTCGGCGAGGTCGAGTGGGTTGCGGTCGAAGGTCGGATACGACGGCATCCAGCCCATCCGCGCCGACTGCGCGATGACGTCCGCCGTGGTCTTCCCGGCGAACGGGCCGCCCGTGCCCGGACCGGCCGCCGCGAGGGTGTCGGCGGAGAACGGGTCGTAGCGGAACTGGTCGGCGTGCAGGTACCAGTAGGCGGTCTGGATCATCTGGCGGGCCGGCCGGTTCCAGTCGGCGGCGGTCGCGATCGCCGAGTAGCCGGTGATCGGACGGACCTTCTCCTGGCCGACGTAGTGGGCCCAGCCGCCGCCGTTGACTCCCTGGCAGCCGGTCAGTGTCGTCAGCGTCAGAAAAGCCCGGTAGATGGTGTCGGAGTGGAACCAGTGGTTGGTGCCCGCCCCCATGATGATCATCGACCGGCCGCCGGACTCCTCGGCGTTGGCGGCGAACTCCCGCGCGATCCGCGCGGCCTTCTGAGCGTCCACTCCGGTGATCGCCGCCTGCCAGGCCGGTGTGTACGGCTCCTCCGCGTCGTCGTAGCCGGTGGGCCACCGGCCGGGGAGGCCGTCGCGAGCGACCCCGTACTGGGCGAGCAGCAGGTCGTACACCGTGGTCACCAGACGTCCGGCGACCCGCCGCACCGGTACGCCGCGCCGCAGTCGAGCCGCGCCGCCGTCGGAGGCGTCGAAGCGCGGCAGTTCGACGGAGACCGGTGCCTCGTCGCCACCCGCGGCGGACAGCGAGGGCCGGGTGTCGCCGAGGTCCAGGTTCCACTTCCCGGCGCCGGACTCGCCGAAGCGGTCGCCCAGCGTGCCGTTGGGCACCACCGGCCGACCCGTGTCCGCGTCCAACAGCACCGTGCGGAAATCCGCGTGCTCGGCCGTTGCCTCCTCGCCGCCGAGGTCGGCGGCGGTCAGGAACTTGCCGGGCCGGTACGTCCCCGGCTCGCCCTCGTCTTCGTCGAGAGCGACCAGGAAGGGCAGATCCGTGTACTTCTTGACGTAATCGGTGAAGTGCGGCGTGGCCCGGTCGACGAAGAACTCCTTGAGGATCACATGCCCCATGGCCATCGCCAACGCCCCGTCGGTGCCCGGCTGGGCCGCGAGCCACTCGTCGGCGAACTTCACGTTGTCCGCGTAGTCGGGCGACACGGCGACGACCTTCTGGCCCCGGTAGCGGGCCTCCGTCATCCAGTGCGCGTCCGGTGTACGGGTCACCGGGAGGTTGGAGCCCCACATGATCAGGTACCCGGCGTCCCACCAGTCCCCGGACTCCGGTACGTCGGTCTGGTCGCCGAAGACCTGGGGGGAGGCCACCGGGAGGTCGGCGTACCAGTCGTAGAACGACAGCATCGCGCCGCCGACCAGCGAGTAGAAGCGGGCGCCGGCCGCGTGGGAGACCATCGACATCGCCGGGATCGGTGAGAAGCCGGCCAGCCGGTCGGGCCCGTACTCCTTGATCGTGTGCACGTGGGCGGCGGCGATCATCTCCACCGCCTCGTCCCAGCTCGCCCGCACCAGGCCGCCCCTGCCGCGCGCCCGCTTGTAGCGGCGGGAACGCTCGGGATCGGAGACGATGTCGGCCCAGGCCGCCACCGGGTCACCGAGACGGGCCTTCGCCTCCCGGTACATCCGCAGCAGCACACCGCGCACGTAGGGGTAGCGCACCCGGGTGGGGGAGTAGGTGTACCAGGAGAAGGCGGCGCCCCGCGGGCAGCCGCGCGGCTCGTACTCGGGACGGTCCGGGCCGACCGAGGGGTAGTCGGTCTGCTGGGCCTCCCAGGTGATGATGCCGTCCTTGACGTACACCTTCCACGAACAGGACCCCGTGCAGTTCACGCCGTGCGTGGAGCGCACCACTTTGTCGTGCGACCAGCGGTCCCGGTAGAAGTCGTCAGCCTGCCGCCCGCCGGTCCTGTGCAGGGTGCGCAGGTCCTTGGACACCTCCGCCCGGGTGAAGAAGCGGCGACTGCGCACCAGCGCTTCCGCCAGCTCGCCGTCCATGCCCGCCTGTTCCCGCCTGGTCTCCGAGCTCACCGTGCCACTCCGCCCCGGGCCGAGTGAGCCCGTCGAGTTGTGATCAAGTCCGGCCGCGAACGACTCTATGACCGCGGCCCCCCGGAAGGTCAACCATCACACCGCGATCAGACGAAATGCGGCTGATGGAGATCTTCCGCGAGCCGAAGCGGCTACCTCGGGGTTCCGCGGAACCATGCCGAACGTCCCCGTGCCCGGCCGGAAGGTCCGGTCGGGCACGGGGAACGGTGAACGGGCGGGCCGGAGCGATCGGGGCCGCCCGGCCGGGGCGGTCGGTCAGTAGGCCGGCCGGGTCAGGGCACTGCCCGCTTCGGCGCGTGTCGCCTCGACGGCTTCCCACTGATCGGTCGACAGGGTCGCAAGCGAGGCGGGGAACACGCCGTCCTGCTCCTTGAGGATGTGGTCGCGCAGCAGGGCCATCGCCTCGACGAGCCGGTCCGGCCAGGCCGGGTCCGAGGGCGTCGCGCCGTCGGAGGCCTCGGCGAGCACCGCCTCGATGCGGCGGTGCTCGGCCTCCAGGGCGGCGATCTGTTCGGGGAAGTCCACCGCCATCGCGGGGAACAGGCCGTGCTCCTCGACGCGGGTGTGCGGGGCGAGCACCGTGGTGATCTCGCGGGCGACCTGCGCCATCCGGGCGACGTCACCGTCCTGACGGGCGGGGTGAAGGTGACTTATCAGGCGGACGACCTCGTCGTGCTCACGGGTCAGTTCGTCTATCGACGCCAGCGACTGGCAGCCGCAGTACTCGCACACCGGTTCTCTCCCTGTCCTTCGTTCCTGTCGGTCCGGGCCGTCGGCACTCACGCGGTGGTGCCGGAGGTGCGGGGCTCGCGCCGTCGGCCGGTGCGCGCCTTCCCCTCACCGCCCGCATGAGGGGCGCGGACGGCCGTCAGGGTGAAGGCCAGAGCTCCCGCGGACACGATCGCGAGCAGGACGAGGCCGATCGCGTACGACTCGTACGCCCCGTACAGCGAGCCCATCACCAGCGGTGGCAGGAATCCGCCCAGTCCGCCTGCGGCGCCGACCACCCCGGTCACCGAGCCGACCTGGTCGGCCGGGGTGCGCAGGGCCACCAGGGCGAAGGTCGCCCCGCTGCCGGCGCCGAGTGCGGCGGCCATGGCCAGGAAGGCGATGGTGCCCACCGGCGCCAGAGCGGGGGTGAAGGCCTGCGCGACGGCACCGGCCACGACCGTGGTCAGCGAGGCGGCCAGCACCCGGACCGGGCCGATCCGGTCGGACAGCCAGCCACCGAACGGGCGCATCGCCACCGCGAGGAGAACGAACCCGGCCATGCGGTTCGCCGCGTCGGCCTGGCTGAGGCCGTAGCCGGTCTTGAGGTAGGTCGGCAGGTAGACGGAGAAGGCCACGTAGCCGCCGAACGCGACGGCGTACAGTGCGGACGCCTGCCGGGTGATGGGCAGCCGGACGGTGGCGGCCAGGCGGCGTGCCAGCGGCTCGGACGGCACCGTGCGGCCGGGCGCGTCACGCAGCAGGAGCGCGGCAGCCACGGCGTACACCGCGAGGACCCCTGCGGTGATCAGGAACGGCGTGGACATGCTGTTGGCGTCGACCAGCTTCACCGTGGTCAGGGCGCTGATGGCGGTGCCGCCCATACCCGCGCCGAAGACGCCGATGGCAAGACCGCGCCGCTCGGGCGGGAACCAGGCGTTGACGAGGGGCACGCCGACAGCGAAGGCGGTGCCGCCGATGCCGAGGAAGAACCCGCCGACGAGCAGGGCGGCGAGGGAGGAGTGTCCGGCCAGGCCGAGGTAGAGCACCGGCACGATGGTGGCCGCCGACACGATCGGGAACATGACGCGTCCCCCGAACCGGTCGGTCAGCGCGCCGACCGGGATGCGGCCCAGGGAGCCGACGACGACCGGCACCGCCACCAGCAACGACTGCTCGAACGACGACAGGTCGAGACCGTCCTTGAACCGAGGGCCGAGCGGGCTGAGCAGCGCCCACGCCCAGAAGTTGACGGCGAAACCGACAGTGGCCAAGGCCAGCATCAGCCAGGCCCGGCCGGGCACCGGCGTACCCGAGGCCGTCCTGTTGCTCTCCGTCATCGAAGACTGGACCATGCTGTCCGTCCCTTCCCTCTTGCCCACGGTGGTTCCGCGACAGGGGCCGCAGGCGAACCGCGGGCCTCTTGCCCGAGGTTCGGCGACCCCACAGCCACTGTCGGCCCTGGGTCACTGGGGCGGCATGGGCCATGGGTCCCTGCCGCGCGGCTGACGGTCCCCGACTCCGGTCCGGCCGGCCCTCCACCTCGGACCGGTGCCCCGGATCGCTCGCGCGATTCCTTCGGAACGGCGGCTCGGCCGTCCGCTGACCGGACACGGTCGTGCGCGAGGAGCGGTCGTCCCACGGGAGGCTGCCGGGTCAGGTCCCGGGCGCGGGATGCGGCAGGGCGCCCGCCGCGCGGGGCGTGCGCCCGCCCTCGGGGCCGTAGCCGAAGCGGATCAGTATCTGCGGGCAGCACCGCTGGCGTGATCCGCCCGTCGCCGTCCGCAGATCCATCCATTCCATCGCCTGATGCAGCATCGAGGTCCGCACCCCGTACGCGGTCGCCGTGAGCAGCACATGCTGCAGAGCCTGACCCGCACGCAGCCAGTCCTCCCGCCGGTCCCACGCCGTCCACAGCAGCGCCACCTGCGCGTGGCGTTCGAAGTGCAGGGCGGGAAGATGCGGCACGGGCAGCCGGCCGGTGAAGTCCCGCATCGGCATCCGCCCGGACGCGTCCAAGGCCCCGACCGCGGTCACGGGGATGCCGTAGCCGGTGCCGCGTCCAGGGGCGGTGAGCCAACCGCGTGCCTCGTCCGTGCGGCCCGGGTGCGACGCGTTGCGGACCTCGCCCGTCCGGGTCAACCGCAGCAGTCGCCGGGTCCCCACGATGTCGGGCACATCCAGATGCGCGCCCTCCGCCCGTGCCGCGCTGATCATCTCCGCCACGATCGGTTCCGGCACCGGACGGCCGGTGAACGGCATGCGGCTGGTGTGACGCCGCTCGACGGCCTCGTACAGGTGCCGCGGCGACGCCGGTCCGTCCTCGGCGGACCCGGACAGTCGCACGGTGGCCAGCAGATCGGGATCGTCCGGGGCGGGCAGCAGCCGGACGACGGGTTCCCAGCCCAGGTGCGCTGCGGCGACCCGGAGGTTGAAGAGGGCCGCGCCCACCGAAAGGTGCTGGGCGCGCAGGTCGGGATCGGTCATCGGCAGCGGCCGTCCGAAGTCGGCGCGGACCTCGACCGACCGGCTGTCCGGGTCCAGGCCGAAACGCCAGGGCTGCGTGTTGTGGATCGACGGCGCGGCCACCGCGGCGGTCAACAGGGACTGGACGGCTGTGGCGTCGACTTTCCGGGTCTGCATGGTGGATCTCCTCTGCGAAGCTCATCCCGTCTCGCCCACTCTGCGTAGGGACCCCCGCTCGGGAGAGGGTTGACCGGCCCCTTCCAGCCCGCCATACGGCCTCGAACCGGCGCCGCCGCCGAGGGCGATCGGCCCGGAGCCGGGTGGGATGCCGCGTGTCAGCGGCCGAGGTCCGCAGCCCGATGACGCTGCACACACGGACCGGATGGGGTGGCTGATCACCCCGTCGGCAGGCGCAGGGCCGCGCGCACGGCGTCCGCGGTTCCCGCCCGTGCGGCCGCGACCCCGGCCGTGGGGACCCTCGGCCCTCCCCGCCAGGCCGAACGCCACTGGTTGCCGGAGCGGTGCGGTGTTGTCATGGGTAGGGAAGACGGCGTGTACGAGCCGACGTACCGCGCGTGCTCCGGCCGGGCGGTCCGACCGCGGACGCCCCGCCGCACAGCGAAGGAGGCCGATGCCATGCTGCACCGCCGTACGGTCGGAGACATGATGACCAAGGAGGTCCTCACCCTCCGCCCCAGCACACCACTCCGGGAGGCCGCCGCCCTGCTGGACGCGAACGACATCGTCGCGGCGCCGGTCCTGGACGACGACGGCGCCCCGGTCGGCGTCGTGTCGGCGTCCGACGTACTGCGGCACGAGACCGGCACGCCCGAGCCGCAGGGGCAGAACGGGACCGACGAACACGCCTGGAGCAAGGCGCGGGCACGGACCGCGGGCGCGCTCATGAGCAGCCCCGTCTTCACCGCCCGCGCCGACTGGACGATCCCCCGGGCCGCGCGGGAACTGCGCAGTCGGCACGTCAAGCAGCTACCGGTGGTCGGCGACGACGACCTCCTCACCGGCATCGTCACCCGCAGCGACCTGCTCGACGCCTTCATCCGCTCCGACGCCGAGATCCGCGGCGAGGTGGAGCAGGACGTCCTGGTGCGCATCCTCGACCTGGCTGAGGGCACCGTCGCCGTCGAGGTCCGGGAAGGTGTCGTCACCCTTCGGGGTCACGTCCCGGCACCGCGTCTCGTGCCGGTGGTCGTGGGTCTGTGCCAAGGCGTCGATGGTGTCGTCGACGTGGACGCCCACCTCTCCACCGCGCCGGCGGGCTAGGTCCTGTCTGGAGTTCCCCCGCGGCGTCGCGGCGTCCGGCACCGCCGCCTCCGGCGTTGTCGTCAGTCGCGAGGGCTCCGCCATCGCTCCCTCCTCCGCCTTGGATTCGACGGCACCGGACGCCGCTCCTTCTCCCGCGCTGGAACTCCAGACAGAACCTAGGGTCTTTCCTTTGGATCATGCCGGGCTCGCGGGGGCCGGTGACAGTGATCACGGCTGGGTGAATTCGGACGAGTGAGGGCGGCCGGCGCATCCGCTACGCGCGGCATGGTCGTCGAGATGTGACCTGCGGACTCCCCGCCGCGCAGTCGGCGCCGCAGCGGCATTTCGCCTGCCACCACTCGCACGGTTCGCCGAAGATCCCCCTCACATCCGCGGAACCATGGAGACTGGGAACCATGCAGAAGCTCTCACTCGACGCCCTCGCCCGCGAGCACATGGAACGCGCCGCCGCCGTCTCCACCGGCCGCAGCGCCACCACCGTCTACGGCGGCCACGAACACGTCCTGCGCCAGACCGTCCTCGCGTTCACCGCCGGCACCTCGCTCGCCGAACACGAGAACCCCGGCGAAGCGACCCTGCTGGTGCTGCGCGGGCGCGTCCGGCTCACCAGCGGGGACACCTCCTGGGAAGGCCGGAACGGCGACCTGCTCACCATCCCCGACGCCCGCCACGGTCTGTACGCGATCGAGGACGCGGCGGTGCTGCTCACCGTCGCCAAACACGGCTGACGCCCAACCGCTCGCCGGCACATGACCACGCCGTGGTGGGCGGGTCCGGCCTGCCCACCGTCACCGGCGAACCGCGGATCGTACGCGCAGCCGCTCACCACGCCGGCCGGTCCCCGGCGCTGTGCTGCCCCGGCCGGTTACAGCAGGCTGCTCCAGTACGTCCAGAATCGGGTGAGGACCAGCATCGCGATGACCCCGTACCAGGCGCCGAGCAGCATCCAGTGCGTGTCCCGTACGACCGCCAGCGCACCACGGGGCACGCGGACGATGCCCCGTTCCACGCAGTGGACCATGAGGTACCAGAACAGGGCGATGGTGACCACCCAGACGACGGCGCAGTAGGGGCACAGCTTGTTGAGCTCGTAGAGCGACTGCCAGATCAGCCAGTGGACGAACACCACTGCCACCAGCGCCCCGGCGTTCAGTGCGAGCCAGAGCCGCCGGTGCAGGCGCGCCCCGCAGAGCACGGCCACGCCGAGGGCGGCCACGGCGGCGAAGGCACCCAGTCCGAGCAGCATGTTGGGGAAGCCGAACAGGCTGCCCTGCGGGCTGGACATGACGCTGCCGCAGCTCACGACCGGGCTGATGTTGCAGGGCGGCCGGTAGGACGGGTCCTTCAGGAGGTGCCAGTCGTCCACGGTGAGCTGGAAGGAAGCGAGCCAGCCGACGATCCCGGTGAGGAGCATGACCAGGCCCGTTCGGCGGCTCGCTCCGACCGGGCCCGCGCGCCGGCCGGTCGCGGCGTCCGGGGCGAGTGCGGGCCCGTGCTTCACGCGGCTCACCGGGAGCCGGACGCCGAGCGCGATCGGCCCGGAGCCGCTGCCGGTGCGGCCCGCCTGCGGTAGACGAGATAGGGCCTGGCGAGGTACCCGATCGGGGCGCTCCACACGTGCACCAGCCGGGTGAACGGCCAGGCGGCGAAGAGGAGGAAGGCGGTCAGGGCGTGCAGCTGGAACAGCAGGGGTGCCCCGACGATCGCCTCGGGCTGTGGCTGGAGGACGAACAGGCCGCGGAACCATACGGAGACGGTGGAGCGGTAGTCGTAGCCGGCGCCGAAGACGTTGTGGGCGGCGGTCGCGGTGATGCCGAGCAGGACGGTCGCCGACAGCAGGGGGAAGAGGAGCTTGTCGCTGCGGTCGGTGCCGAGGCGGATCGTGCGGTTCAGCAGCCGGCGGGCGCACAGCATGCCCAGCCCGGCGACCATGGCGACGCCCGCCACGGAGCCCGCCCAGACGGCGGTGGTGTGGTAGGCGTGCTCGGAGATGCCGACCGCCTCGGTCCACGAGTCGGGGACGGCGAGTCCCACGACATGGCCGGCGATCACCATGAAGGCGCCGAGGTGGAACAGCGGGCTGCCCCAGCGCAGCCAGCGGTGTTCGAGGAGTTGGCTGGTGTGGGTGGTCCAGCCGAACTGATCCTGGCGGTAGCGCCAGACGTGCCCGACGACGAACACCGCGAGGCAGACGTAGGGGACGGCGACCCACAGCAGGAGGTCGGTGCCGCTCACCGCCGCCGCGGCCGACGGGGACGGGGATACGGCGTTCATCGGGTGCCTTCCATACGGGTGGTGGTCGGATCGGCGGGCGGCACACGGGTCGGCGGAGCGGCCATCGGCGGCACGAAGGTGCCCGGAGGGGCGAACTCCCCCTCCCCGTACGTCCCGTAGGGATCGAGGCCGACTTCCTCGTCCGGCGGTCCCTCGGCGACGAGCTGGGCCACCGCCGCGCGGTCCGCGTCGGTGGGCGGCGGCAGCAGGGTGAGCAGCGCGGTCATGACGTGCCGGTACGGCGATTCGGCGTCGGTCAGCGCCCGGTGGATCAGCTCCAGCCCCCGCCGGTGCTGGCGCAGCGGTGCTTCGCCGCCGCCTGGGCCCATCAGAGCGGCGAACTCCAGCACGACCGGGAGGTGGTCGGGCAGTTCACCCCCTTCGATGTCCCAGCCGGTGGCGCGGTAGCGCTGGTTCAACGTGAGCAGGGCCATGCCGCGGCGGCGGGTGTCGCCGTGCAGGTAGTAGGTGAGGTAGAGGCTGCTCCTGCGGCGCAGGTCGAACGTCTCGACGTAGTGCCGCTCGACGGCGTCCGTCTCCTGGCCCGTGAGCCAGGTGGTGAAGTCGGCCAGGTGCCCGGCGGCGGGCGAGGGCGCCAGCGCCTCGATGGTGGCCGCCAACCCCGGTGCGGAAGCGGCGAGTTCGTCGTCCGGATACTGCAGCAGCAGCGAGCAGAGCCGCAGCAGCAGGGCGCGCTCCTGTGTCTCCTCGGGCGAGAGCCGGGCCGGGCGGCGAACGGCCGCCCGGATGCGGGTGCGGACGAGGGCGGGAACGCTTGCGGGCAGCGGGCTCACGCGTGACCTCCGGTGGTCTTGCGGCGCAGGGTGGGGATGCCGAGCATCACCCGTCGGCCACCGGCCTCCGCGGGCTCGCCGGAGGATTCGACGGGGCAGCGCTCCTCCATGGCGGTCAGCGCGGCGGCGTCCTCCTTGTGGGCGGCGGGGACGACGTAGCGGTCCTCGTACTTGGCGATGGCGAGCAGGCGGTGCAGGTCGGTGGCCTCCTGGGCGGTGAGGCCGACGGCCTTGAGCACGGCTTCGTCGCCGTCCTCGCCGAGGGTGCGCTCGCGCATGTAGGAGCGCAGGGCTGTGAGTTTCATCAGCACTCCGGCGACCACGTCGGCGTCCCCGGCGCTGAACAGCTCCGCCAGGTACTCCAGTGGGATGCGCAGCCGGGTGACGGCGGCGAAGACGTGGTCGGGGTCGTCCTGGTTTCCGCCCGCGGCGTCGACGGCGTCCAGGACGGGGGAGAGCGGCGGTACGTACCAGACCATGGGCAGGGTGCGGTATTCCGGGTGGAGCGGCAGCGCGACCTTGTACCGCATGACGAGGTCGTACACCGGGGAGCGGCGGGCCGCGTCCAGCCAGTCCTCGGGGATCCCGGCTTCCCGTGCCGCCGCGATCACGTCGGGGTCGCGCGGGTCGAGGAAGACCCCGCGCTGTGCGTCCAGGAGGTCCTTCTCGTCGGGAGTGGCGGCGGCCTCGCCGACCCGGTCGGCGTCGTAGAGCAGCAGGCCGAGGTAGCGCAGCCGTCCGACGCAGGTCTCGGAGCAGACGGTGGGCTGGCCGGCCTCGATGCGCGGGAAGCAGAAGGTGCACTTCTCGGCCTTGCCGGTGACGTGGTTGACGTACACCTTCTTGTACGGGCACGCCGTCACGCACATCCGCCAGCCGCGGCACTTGTCCTGGTCGACCAGGACGATGCCGTCCTCGACCCGCTTGTACATGGCCCCGGACGGACAGGCCGACACGCAGGCCGGGTTGAGGCAGTGCTCGCACAGCCGCGGCAGGTGGAAGAGGAAGGTCTGCTCGAACTCGAACTTCACCTTCTCGGCCCACTCGCCGGTCAGGTTCGGGTCGCCGCCGGCGTTCTCGGGAGCCCCGCCGAGGCCGTCCTCCCAGTTCGCGCCCCAGGTGATGGCGGTGGGCTTGCCGGTGAGGACGGAACGGGGGCGGGCCACGGGCATGTCCTTGCCCGCCGGGGCGTTGACGAGGTTGTCGTAGTCGTAGGTGACCGGCTCGTAGTAGTCCTCGATGGACGGCAGGTCGGGGTTGGAGAAGAGCGAGAGGAGCCGCTTGACCCTCCCCCCGGAGCGCAGGACGAGACGCCCGCGCTTGTCGAGCATCCAGCCGCCCTTCCAGTGCTCCTGGTCCTCGTAGCGGCGCGGGTAGCCGACGCCGGGCTTGGTCTCGACGTTGTTGAACCAGGCGTACTCGACGCCGGTGCGGTTGGTCCACGTCTGCTTGCAGGTGACCGAGCAGGTGTGGCAGCCGATGCACTTGTCGAGGTTCATCACCATTGCGATCTGTGCCATGACGCGCATGTCAGTACTCCACTTGCTGGCTGCGGCGGCGGATGACGGTGACCTCGTCGCGCTGGTTGCCGGTCGGGCCGTAGTAGTTGAAGGCGTAAGTGAACTGGGCGTAGCCGCCCGCGAGATGCGTGGGCTTGAGCAGGAGGCGGGTGAGGGAGTTGTGGATGCCGCCCCGCTTGCCGCTGACCTCGGTCTTCGGGACGTTCACGTTGCGGTCCTGGGCGTGGTGCATGTAGACGGTGCCCTCGGGCATGCGATGGGTGACCACGGCGCGGGCGGCGACGACGCCGTTGCGGTTGTACGCCTCGATCCACTCGTTGTCCTTGACGCCGATCTTCTCGGCGTCCTCGGTGGACATCCAGATCGTCGGGCCGCCGCGGGACAGGTCGAGCATGTACTTGTTGTCCTGGTAGTTCGAGTGGATGGACCACTTGGAGTGCGGGGTCAGGTAGCGGACGGTGACCTCGGCGCGCCCGCTGTCGTGCAGGTGCTCGTCGCCGTAGTGCCGTGGCGAGTTCAACGGAGGTCGGTAGACGGGGAGTTGCTCGCCCAGTTCGGCGATCCAGTCGTGCTGGACGAAGAAGTGCTGGCGGCCGGTGAGCGTGTGCCAGGGCTTCTTGTGCTCGGTGTTGATGACGAACGGTGAGTAGCGGCGCCCGCCCGTCTCCGAGCCCGACCATTCGTACGAGGTGATGACCGCGCGCGGCTGGGTGCGGGTGTCGGCGAAGGTGATGCGCTCGGCCTCGCGTTCGGAGGCCAGTTCCACCAGGCCCTTGCTGCCGGTCTGCCGCTCCAGCTCCCGGAAGCCCTCGGTGGCCAGGCGCCCGTTGGTGGTGCCGGACAGGGCGAGGATCGCCTCGCACATGTCGGAGGCGGTGGCGAGGG
The DNA here is from genome assembly GCF_014216315.1 of Streptomyces finlayi. Classification (NCBI taxonomy): domain Bacteria; kingdom Bacillati; phylum Actinomycetota; class Actinomycetes; order Kitasatosporales; family Streptomycetaceae; genus Streptomyces; species Streptomyces finlayi. The sequence continues at coordinate 1,404,764 of NZ_CP045702.1, read as the reverse complement.
AGGGCCGTCCGGCGGCGATCCCTTCCCTGACGGCGCCGTTGTGACGCCGCAGCTCGTCGATCTCCTGGTTCGGGTGGACGGTGACGCCCTTGGTGGTGGTGCCCAGGGTGTCCAGCAGCGGGCCGATGGCGCGCATCTTCTGCGCCACGGCCGCGTAGTCCCGTTCGATGACGACGAGCTTCGGCATGGTGCGCCCGGGGATCGGCTCGCACTCGCCGTTCTTCCAGTCCCGTACGGTCCCGCCGGGCTGGGCGAGTTCGTCGGGGGTGTCGTGCAGCAGCGGCACGGCGATGACGTCGGTACGGGTGCCCAGGTGCTCGGCGGCCAGCTCGCTGAACTTGTCGGCCATGGTCAGGAAGGTGTCGTAGTCGGTGCGGGCCTGCCAGGGCGGGGCGATGGCCGGGGTGAAGGCGTGCACGAAGGGGTGCATGTCCGTGCTGGACAGGTCGTCCTTCTCGTACCAGGTCGCGGCCGGCAGGACGACGTCGGAGAGCAGGCCGGTGGAGGTCATCCGGAAGTCCATCGTGACCAGCAGGTCGAGCTTGCCCTCGGGGGCCTCGTCCCGCCACACCACGTCCTTCGGGCGCCCCTCGGGCGGGGTCTCCTCGGAGCGTACGGCCGCGTCGGTGCCCAGCAGGTGCCGCAGGAAGTACTCGTTGCCCTTGCCGGAGGAGCCCAGCAGGTTGGCCCGCCACACGGTCAGCACGCGGGGGAAGTTCGCCGGGTCGTCCGGGTCCTCGACAGCGAACCGCAGCCTGCCGGACTTGAGTTCGTCGACGATGTGCTCCGCGACCGGCCGGCCCGCGGCGGCTGCCTCGTCCGTCACATCGAGGGGGTTGCGGTTGAAACCGGGGTGGCCGGGCGTCCAGCCCAGCCGCACGGCCTGCGCGAGAGTGTCCGCGAACGCCTTGCCCTTGAACCGGCCGCTGCCGAGCGGCGAGGCCAGCTCATCCGGTCCGAACGCCTCGTAGCGCCACTGGTCGGAGTTGAGGTACCAGTACGACGTGCCCGCCATGTGCCGCGTGGGCCGCTGCCAGTCGAAGGCGAACGACAGGTGCTGCTGCCCGGTGACCGGGCGCACCTTCTCCTGCCCGACGTAGTGCGCCCAGCCCCCACCGTTGACGCCCTGGCAGCCCGTCATCGTCGTCAGCGCCAGGAACGCCCGGTAGATGGTGTCGGAGTGGAACCAGTGGTTGGTGCCCGCACCCATCGCGATCATCGAACGGCCCTGGGTGCGCTCCGCGTTGCGGGCGAACTCGCGGCCGATCCGCGCCGCCTGCACCGCCGGGACCGAGGTGATCGTCTCCTGCCAGGCCGGGGTGTACGGCTGGCTCGCGTCGTCGTACCCGGTGGGCCAGCTGCCCGGCAGCCCGGGGCGTACGACACCGTACTGGGCCAGCATCAGGTCGAAGACCGTGGTGACCAGCCGCCCCGCGACCCGGCGCACCGGCACCCCGCGCAGCATGGTGGAACCACCCTCGGTGGCGCCCTCGTCGAAACGGGGCAGTGCCACCTCGGCCGTCTCCTCCGCCCGCTCCAGCAGCGTCAGTTCGGGTATCACCTCGCCGAGGTCGAGGTTCCAGCGGCCCTCGCCCGTCTCCCCCCACCGGAAGCCGAGCGAGCCGTTCGGCACGACCGGTTCGCCGGTGGCCGAGTCGAGGAGAACGGTCTTGGAGTGGGCGTTCTCCTCCTCGTGGCCCAGGTCGGCCGCCGTCAGGAACCCGTCGGGGACGAGACCGTGCTCGTGTTCGCGCAGGGTCACCAGGAACGGCGCGTCGGTGAACTTCCGCATGTAGTCCTGGAAGTAGGGGACCTCGCGGTCGACGAGGAACTCGCGCAGGATCACGTGGCCCATGGCCATCGCCAGCGCCCCGTCCGTGCCGGGGTGCGGGGCCATCCACTCGTCGGCGTGCTTGACGTTGTCGGCGTAGTCGGGGCTGACCGCGACGACCTTGGTGCCGTTGTAACGGGTCTCGGTCATGAAGTGCGCGTCCGGCGTACGGGTCACGGGGATGTTGGAGCCCCACATGATCAGATAGCCGGCGTTCCACCAGTCAGCGGACTCCGGCACGTCGGTCTGGTCGCCGAACACCTGCGGCGAGGCGATCGGCAGGTCGGCGTACCAGTCGTAGAAGGACAGCAGGGTGCCGCCGATCAGCGAGTGGAACCTCGCCCCGGCCGCGAACGACGCCATGGACATCGCGGGGATCGGAGAGAAGCCGGCGACGCGGTCGGGGCCGTACTCCTTCACGGTGTGCACCTGGGCGGCGGCGATCAGCTCGCTGACCTCCTCCCAGCCGGCGCGCACCAGGCCGCCCTTCCCGCGGGCCCGCTTGTACGCGCGGGCCTTGGCCGGGTCGCCGGTGATCTCGGCCCAGGCCGCCACCGGGTCACCGAGGCGCTTGCGGGCCTCACGCCACAGTTTCAGCAACGCGCCGCGCACGTACGGGTAGCGGACCCTGCTGGGCGAGTAGGTGTACCAGGAGAACGACGCCCCGCGCGGGCAGCCGCGGGGCTCGTACTCGGGGCAGTCCGTGCCGATGGACGGGTAGTCGGTGGCCTGGTGCTCCCACGTGATGATGCCGTCCTTGACGTACACCATCCACGAACAGGACCCGGTGCAGTTGACCCCGTGCGTGGAACGCACCACCTTGTCGTGGGCCCACCGGTCCCGGTAGAAACTCTCCCACTTCGGGTCGCCCTCGCCGAACACGGCCCGGCCGTCGGCCGACACCTCGCGGCGTGTCAGCAGTCTGCGGGCCGCCAGCGGCCAGCCTTCTCCGGTGGGCGACGCCTTGCGCCGTGCGTTCTGCTCGTTCTCCATGACAGGGAACGCTATGGGCCGCGGGCATGGGAGTGCCTGGGCTGGCGGTCCCTGCCGGATGACCGTCCGGCCCCATCTGGCCGGGCGTAACAGGGACCAATGGCACTGTGCCGGGTCCGGTCGGCGAGCGAGCCCACGGTGCCTGGCGTGCATGCTGGCCAATGACCGAACCGCAGGTGCCCGTCCGCGCCACCGCGTTCCGTGCCCGTCCGGCGGCCGAATTCCCCGTCCCCGGCTGCCGCGGGTGCGGCGCGTACGGCGCGTGGGCACCCGGTTCGGTCGAGCGTCCGGCCGCTCTCTGCGGCCGGACGCGGCATCCGCCCCGCGAGTCGGTACCGGAATGCCAGCCCACCCGCATCGGCCGGCCGCGCCGGCCCGACCTGCTGGAGACACGACCATGAGCGTGCTCACCCTCGCCTCGGACCCCAAGGACGCCACGGCTCTCGAAGCCGCCGAGGCACACCACGCCCGGCTGGCCGGGGAACTGGCCGGACGCGTCACGATGCTGCTCACGGCCGTGGACCGCGACCCGGGCGCCGCCGAGAAGATCCACGCCGGTCTCGTCACCTTCTGCGACCGCTCGCTGCTGCCGCACGCCGCGGCCGAGGAAGCCGTGCTCTACCCCGTGGCCCACGGCATGCCCGAGGCCCGTCTGCTCATCGAGGGCCTGATCGGCGAACACCGTTGCCTCACCGCCCTCGTCGACGCCCTGCGCACCGCATCCGGCCCGGCGGGCGCGGCGGCCGACGCCAGGGCCCTGCAGGTGCTCTTCGAGGAGCACGTGGCCAAGGAGAACGGCCTCGTGCTGCCCCTGCTCGCCATCACGCCCGAGGTCTCCCTGGCCGAGCTGCTCGCGGACACGCACCGCCGGCTCGCGAGGGACGTGCCTGCCACGGGCACCGAAGGGGCTCAGAACACCGAGGAAGGACAGGACCCGCGGGAACGGGCCGAGGAGACCGGCGGTTGCGGGGGAGTCTGCGGCTGCGGTGACGAGGAGGAGGAGGCCGAACCCGAACTGGACGTGCGGGAGGTGCCGCACGCCCTGCGCCACGCGACGGTCTTCGGCGCGCTCGACGCCGTCCCGGCGGGCACCGCCATGGTGCTGGTCGCCCCGCACGACCCCCTGCCGCTGCTCGCCCAGATCGAGCAGCGCGGCCCCGGCACGTTCTCGGTGGAGTACCTGGAACGCGGCCCCGAGGTCTGGCGGCTGAGGCTCAGCCACCGCTGACCGGAAGCCGTTCCCGTCTTTCAGACGGCGCGCCGTCGTTGATCGACCAGCGTGCCCGCACCGTCCTCCCCGCAGCACACGAGGAAAGAAGGAACCGTGCACGACGACGCAGACCACCCTGGAGGCCGATTCCACCGCCGCCGACGATGGCTGCCGCGCACGGTCAGGCCCGGTCACCGTCCGGCCGCCCGCCTCGTCCGCCCTGACTCCAGGGCGGCCGGACACAGCCCGGTAGATCTCCGTCAACGGCGTCTCGCGCACGCTTCCGGCGCCCAGCGGCAGGAACCCGCTCGGGCGTACGGCCTCACCGGTGACCCGTATGCCGAGGAGCCGTGGTGCGGATACGTCCCCGGCTCCTTCCCGTACCAGCGCGAACTGGCCGCGCTGGTGTCCGGCGGCAGCGGCGCCGAGGGCCGGCCGGTCCGTGGACACACGGCCGGCAGCGCATCGCACCAGAACGCCGGCGAGGGTTCGCCCCGACGTCAAGGAGTGGCATGACCAGCATCGAGGCCCGGCCGCCCACCGGCACCGGGAACGGGAACGGGAGTGAGCCCGGTACGTACCCGAACAGGTTCAGGGCCTCGCGTGTGAAGGCCCGGCATCTGCGCGCCCACGTCCTGGTCGTGGCATGGCTGGCGGCGGCCCTGCTCGCGGTCGCGGCGCAGGGGACGTTGCCGGTGGCCCGGTGGCTGGCCGTGCACATGTTCCTGCTCGGCGCAGTCACCACGGCCATCCTGATCTGGAGCGAGCACTTCGCCGTCGCCCTGCTGCACGCCAAGGTCCCCGACGCACGATGGAGTGCCGCCCGGCTCGGGACCGCCAACCTCGCCGTGGCCGGGCTGATCGTCGGGATGTGGACCGCGTCGCCGGCGCTGACCGCTGTCTCCGCCACGCTGCTGGTGGCCGCGGCCGTCGCACATCTGGTGATGCTGATCCGCCTCGGGCGGGGTGCGCTCGGAGGGCGGCTCAAGCCGATCGTCGCCTACTACCGGGTGGCCACGGCGGCCTTGATCGCGGGTGCCGTCCTCGGCGGGTTGCTGGCCACCGGCGGTGCCGGGGGGCCCGACCGGTACGCCGGGCTGCGCCTGGCCCACATCCACGTCACTCTGCTCGGCTGGATCGGTCTGCCCGTCCTGGGCACGCTGTTCATGCTGTGGCCGACCGTGCTGGGCGTACGGATGAAGGACCGCACCACGAAGGTGTCGCGGTGGGTGCTGTGGCTCACCGGCAGCGGACTGCTGGTGGCGGTCGCCGCTCTGGCGCTCGGCCTCCGCCGGCCGGCCGCGGCGGGCCTCGCCCTCTACGCCGGGGGAGCGGCCCTCGCCGTCAACCTCCTCGTCCGTACCGTACGCGGCAGCCGGCCCGTCTCCGCGGCGGCGGCCTGGATGATCGCCGCGGCCACCTGCTGGCTGCTGATCGCGGTGGCGACGGATCTGGCATGGCTGGCCGCACGGCCGCTCGCGGAAGCACAGGCCGGGTTCGACGCTCTGCTCCCGGTGCTGCTGATCGGCTTCGTCGCGCAGATCCTGATCGGCGCGCTCACCTATCTGCTGCCGGTCGTCCTCAGCAGTGGTCCCAAGGACCGGGCGGCCGTACGGACAGTGCTGGAGCGGGGCCGGCTGCCACGGCTGGTGGCGCTCAACACCGGTGTCGCGCTCACGGCGCTCCCGCTGTCCGGCCCGGCCGCGACGGCCGGCGTGCTGCTGGCCGCTCTGTCCGGCGCCACGTTCCTGGTCCTGACGACGGTCGTCCTCGTCCGCAGCGGCCGGGCACCTTCGCGGGACGCGGGCACGGGCAGCGCGTCACGGCGTCCCGCCGTGTGGGGCACTGCCGCGGGCGTCGTCCTGACCGTTCTCGCTGTGCTCGTGGCCAACAGCGGCGGGGACACCGACGAACCGGCGGTCGCCTCCGCGACGGGAGGCGGCGCCGTCGCCGCGACCCGCACGGTCGACGTCACCCTCGCCGACATGCGCGTCCGCCCCGCCCGGATCGAGGTCGCGGCAGGCACCGTCCTGCGTCTGAAGGTCACCAACGACGACGCCCGGCGTCACGACCTCAAGGTGGCGGACGGCCCCGCCACCCCGATGCTCGCCCAGGGCGACACCCGCGTGCTGGATGTCGGACCGGTCACCAGGAACCGTGAGGCCTGGTGCACCCTGCCAGGTCACAAGGCGGCCGGGATGACGATGGACATCGTCGTCAAGGGCCACGACGGCACGGCGAAGGACAGCGGCGAACACGAGGGACACGCATCGGCCGCCGACAGCACCGGCCTGGACCTCTCCGCGGACTTCTCCACCGGCTGGCGGGCACGCGACGCCGATCTGGCGCCCGCGCCCGGCGGGACGGTCCACACATCCGAACTGCGCGCCGCGCACACCATGGTCGAAGTGGCTCCGGGCGTGAGGCAGCAGATGTGGACCTTCGGCGGCACCGCACCCGGCCCCACCCTGCGCGGCAAGGTCGGCGACGTCTTCGAGATCACGCTCGTCAACGACGACACCGGCATGGGCCACGGCATCGACTTCCATGCCGGCGCCCTCGCCCCCGACAGGCCCATGCGCACCCTCGACCCGGGCGAACGACTCGTCTACCGCTTCCGCGCCGAGAAGGCCGGAGCGTGGTTGTACCACTGCAGCACCACACCGATGCTCCAGCACATCGGCAACGGGATGTACGGCGCCGTCGTCATCGACCCACCCGGCCTGGCGGAGGTGGACCACGAGTACCTGCTGGTCTCCTCCGCGCTCTACCTCGGTACCCCCGGCAGCACCGCCCAGGTGGCGAAGATGCGGGAGAACACCCCGGACGCATGGGCGTTCAACGGCGTGGCCAACCAGTACGCCCAGCAGCCCTTGAAGGTGAAGGCCGGTGAGCGGGCCCGCTTCTGGGTGGTCGCCGCGGGGCCCAGCGACCCAATCGCCTTCCACATCGTCGGCACCGTGTTCGACACCGTGTACAAGGAAGGAGCCCATCTCCTGGAACCGGGTCAGCCGGGCGGCGCACAGGTCCTGGACCTCGCTCCGGCGCAGGGCGGATTCGTCGAGACGACATTCCCCGGTGCCGGCCACTACGCCTTCGTCGACCACGACATGCGCCACGCCGAAGCAGGCGCGCACGGCATGGTGGAGGTGCGCAAGTAGTGGACACCGTCGGCTGGTGGTCCCTCGTACGGTTCGCGCATGTGGCAGGCGCCGCCCTGTGGGTCGGCGGCCAGCTGGCCCTCTCCCTTGTCGTCCTGCCGCTCGCCCGCCATCTGCTCGCCCCGGAAGCCAAGGACCGCTTCACCGCCGCGGCCGGCCGCCGGTTCGGCATGCTGACCGGGACGGTGTTCCTGCCCGTACAGCTGGCCACCGGCTGGGCCATGGCCTGGCACGGGGGAGTGACCTGGGCTTCCCTCGCAGAACCCGGCTACGGCCGGACCCTGGCGACCAAACTCGCCCTCTTCGTGGTGGTGATGCTCGCCGCGGCCTGCCACGGCATCGCCCATGCCAGGGGCCGCGCCGACCTGGCTCGCGCCCTGGCGGTCGTCTCCCTCGTCGGCTCACTCGGCGTGGTCCTGCTCGCCACCGCCCTGCCCACCACCTGACCAGCGGCCACGACGAGGCCCGGCTCCTTACGCCCGGCTCCTTACGCCCGGCTCCTTACGCCCGGCCCCTTACGCCCGGCTCCTTACGCCCGGCCCCTTACGCCCGGCCCCTTACGCCCTGTGCCGGAGGTCCATTCGGCGCCGGATCGAACACTGCCGCTGACCGGCTCGACGCACCGCGCCCCGTATCTGCCCATGGGGGGCCGAAGGTCCCGCCGATCGGGGCCGCACGGGGCTCACCCGGTGCCCTGTCCGGCACTCCTCGCCACCGGCCCGCACGACGAGCATCGGCAGTGACAAGACCGTCCGACGAGAGGACCTGTGATGACCACGACGGTGACAGCCGTCCCCCGGACCGCCGACGCCTGGCGACAGTTCACCGGGAGCGGTTGGCGCGCGCGCATCGACGTGCGTGACTTCATCCAGGCCAACTACACGCCCTACGAAGGCGACGCCTCCTTCCTGACCGGTGCCACGGACCGCACACGGGCGGTATGGGAAAAGGTCAGCGCGCTGTTCCCCGAGGAGCGGCGCAGGGGAGTCCTCGACGTGGACACCGCCACCCCCTCCACGATCACCTCGCACGCCCCTGGCTGGATCGACCGCGACCGTGAGCTGATCGTCGGCCTGCAGACCGACGCCCCGCTGAAGCGGGCGATCATGCCCAACGGCGGCCTGCGCATGGTGGAGAACGGGCTGAAGGCGTACGGCTACGAGCCCGACCCGTTCGTGACGAGGGTGTTCGACACCTACCGCAAGACCCACAACGCCGGCGTCTTCGACGCCTACACCCCGGCGATGCGCGCCGCCCGCAGGGTCGGCATCATCACCGGCCTGCCGGACGCCTACGGCCGCGGCCGGATCATCGGCGACTACCGGCGCGTCGCCCTCTACGGCACCGACCGGCTCATCGGGGCCAAGCGTGCCGAACGTGCCGGCCTCGACGCCAGGCCGTCCACCGCGGACGTCATCCGTGACCGGGAGGAACTCGCCGAACAGGTCCGGGCACTGGGCGAGCTGACGGCCATGGCGGCGACGTACGGCTGTGACGTCAGCCGTCCTGCGGCTACCGCGCACGAGGCCGTGCAGTGGCTCTACCTCGGCTACCTGGCCGCCGTGAAGGAGCAGAACGGCGCGGCGATGTCGCTCGGCCGGACCTCCACCTTCCTGGACGTCTACCTCCAGCGAGACCTGGACGAGGGACTCCTCGACGAGACGCGTGCCCAGGAACTGATCGACGACTTCGTCATCAAGCTCCGCATCGTCCGCTTCCTGCGCACCCCCGAGTACGACTCGCTGTTCTCCGGCGACCCGACCTGGGTGACGGAGTCCATCGGCGGCGTCGGCGCAGACGGCCGCCCGCTGGTCACCCGAACCTCCTTCCGCTTCCTGCAGACGCTCTACAACCTCGGCCCCGCCCCGGAACCGAACCTCACCGTGCTGTGGTCGCCGCGGCTTCCGGACGGCTTCAAGCAGTTCTGCGCCCAGTTGTCCATCGACACCAGCGCCGTCCAGTACGAGTCGGACGACCTGATGCGCGAACGCACCGGCGACGACACCGCGATCGCCTGCTGCGTCTCCGCCATGGAGGTGGGCAGGCAGATGCAGTTCTTCGGAGCCCGCGTCAACCTCGCGAAGGCACTGCTGTATGCCGTCAACGGTGGCCGGGACGAGATGACCGGCGACCAGATCACCCCCGAGATGCCGCCCCTGACCGGTGAGTACCTGGACTACGACGAGCTGTCGGCCGCCTACGACCGCGTCCTGGACTGGCTCGCGCAGACGTACGTCGACGCGCTCAACGTCATCCACTACATGCACGACAAGTACGCCTACGAGCGCATCGAGATGGCGCTGCACGACTATCCGGTCCACCGCTTCATGGCCTGCGGCATCGCCGGTCTGTCGGTCGCCGCGGACAGCCTGTCCGCGGTCAGGCACGCACGCGTCAAAGTCTTCCGCGACCGGACGGGACTGGCCGTCGACTTCCGTACCGAGGGGGAGTTCCCCGCGTACGGCAACAACGACGACCGTGCCGACAGCATCGCCGTCGAGCTGGTGGAGTCGTTCATGGCGAAGGTGCGCCGGCACCCCGCCTACCGGGACGCGGAGCACACCCAGTCCGTGCTGACCATCACCTCCAACGTCGTGTACGGCAAGCACACCGGCAACACCCCTGACGGCCGGCGAGCCGGACAGCCCTTCGCTCCCGGCGCCAACCCGATGAACGGCCGCGACAAGCACGGAGTCGCCGCCTCGGCCCTCTCGGTGGCCAAACTGCCCTACGAGGCGGCACGGGACGGCATCTCCCTGACCACCACGATCACCCCGGAGGGTCTGGGGCACGTCCCCGGGGAGCGCGCCGGTCATCTGGTCGGCATCCTCGACGCCTACGTGGCCGCGGGCGGCTTCCACATGAACGTCAACGTGCTGAACCGGGCCGTGCTGGAGGACGCCATGGAGCACCCGGAGAACTACCCCGAGCTCACCATCAGGGTCTCCGGATACGCGGTGAACTTCGTCCGCCTGACCCGCGAGCAGCAGCTCGACGTGATCAGCCGCACCTTCCACGGAGCACTGTGAGCAACGTGACCACAGGCCGGATCCACTCCTGGGACCTGTCCACCGGCGTGGACGGTCCCGGGACCCGGTTCGTGCTGTTCGTGAGCGGCTGCCCGCTGCGCTGCCTGTACTGCGCCAATCCCGACACCTGGCACATGCGCGACGGGCGGGAGGCCACCGTCGACGAGATGATGGCGGAGATCGGCAAGTACCGGGGCTTCATCACCACGGCCGGGGGCGGGGTCACCCTCACCGGTGGTGAACCCCTGCTCCAGTCGGCCTTCACCGGGACGCTCCTGCGCCGCTGCAAGGAGGCCGGTCTGCACACGGCCCTCGACACCTCCGGCCTCCTGGGTGCCCGGGCCTCGGACGAGCTCCTCGCCGACACCGATCTGGTGCTCCTCGACATCAAGTCCTTCGACATCACCACCTACGAGAAGCTGACCGGCGGCGCACTCGCTCCCACTCTCAGCTTCGTGACCCGTCTCGAGCGGCTGGGCAAGCGGGTGTGGATCAGGTACGTCCTGGTGCCCGGCTGGACCGACGACGAGTCCGCCATCGACGGACTCGCCGCGTTCCTCTCGGGCCTGGGCTGCGTGGAGCGGGTCGACGTCCTTCCGTTCCACAAGCTCGGCGCCGCCAAGTACGACGCGCTGGGCATCCCCTTCCCCTTGCGCGACACTCCGGTTCCCGACCCGGCGCTGGTGGACCGGGTACGGGGTCAGTTCCGCGAGCGTGGGCTCGTGGCCCATTGACGCAGGCGAAAGAGAACACCTTCCCCGGCATCCCCTTCATCTGGGCGGCCGGGAGTTCACCGCGCAGGAGACCGAGCCGCTCCAGGTCCTCGCCCAGCAGGCCGCCGTCGCGACGGAGCGACGGCGTCGGCATCCCGGCCAGGCCGCCGCGGCGGCCTGGCCGGCACGGCGGAACGGGCACGGAAGGCTCGGCGGCGACATGGAACCGGAGAGCCAGGGAGGGCAGGGTGCACGGCGCGTGCTGTCGGCGGACCGGGCGGTCCACGACCGCACGTCGCCCTCCACCGTCCGCGCGGCCGAGCCGCGCGGCGAAGGGACCGTCGGCTCTCCTCCGGGACCAGCGGTCCCTGCCCCGGGCGGCCGTCGCAAGACACGCTGGGAGCAGACCGAATGACACAGGAGGTGGGCAGCATGGCCCGCACGATCACCGTAGGACTCGACGGCTCCCTCGAGAGCCGGGCAGCAGCTGAGTGGGCGGCCCGCGAAGCGGCGCTGCGTGAGCTGCCGGTACGGCTGCTCCACGTGTGGCAGCCGGTGCCGGATCACATGGCCCAGGCTCCGCTTCTCGGCGCCGAGACGCATCAGCACTGGACCGAGAGGATCCCCCGGGAAGCCGCGGAGAGCCTGATGCTGCGTCACCCCGGCGTCGAGGTGAGAACCGAGCAGCGGACGGGAGCTCCGGTCGAGGTCCTGCTCGACGCCGCGCGCGACGCGGAACTGCTGGTGCTGGGTTCCCGCGCACTGGGTGGCCTCACGGGTTTCCTGGTCGGGTCGGTCGGCCAGCCGGTGGTCGCCCGCGCCGAGGTGCCCGTGGTCCTCGTCCGAGCGGGTGAACAGGCCGCTGACGAACACGTCAAGGACTCCGCCGGCATCCCTTCCGCCGCCACCGGCTTCCGACCCGTGGTCCTGGGCCTGGACACCGGCAGTCCCGACGACTCGGTGATCACCTTTGCTTTCGAGGAGGCACGGCGCCGCGGGGCCGTGCTGACCGTCGCCACGGGCTGGAACCTGCCGTCCTCCTACGCGTACGGCCTGGCCGCCGGTGTAGACCTCCGCGAGGACGTCATCCGGGAGCAGGCCACGGCACTCAGCGAAGTGCTGCTGCCGTGGCGGGAGAAGTACCCGGAGGTGGAGGTGACCGAGGTGTCCCGGCTCGGCAGCCCCGCCGCCATCCTGATCGACGCCTCCCGCGACGCCTCCCTCGTCGTGGTGGGCCGACGCGTGCGCCGCAGCCCCTTCGGCGCGCACATCGGTGCCGTGGCCCACGCGGCCATGCACCACGCCATCGCGCCAGTCGCGTCGTCGCACACGACTGACGCGCCAGGACCCCGCGGCCACGCTCCGAAGGGCTCATCACCGGGTGTGCCGTTCAGCCGTTCAGCCGCTCGCAGTCCACGACACCGGGCCGTTCGCCGCCGGGGCAGGTGCGCCACCGGCTGTCAGGAACGGCCATGGACCCGCACACCCCGTCGGGCCCGGCTACGACCCGGCCTTCCGCCTCCTGCGGAGGCACTGTATGAGACGCGCGGACACCCCTGCTGCCACGCCGGCCGCAGGGCTCCTGTCCGCGCCGACCGAGCTGAGGAGGAACAGACATGAGGGACCAGAAGATCGGTGCCGTGATGACCACCGAGGTGGTCCGCGCCGAGTGCGGCACCCCCTTCAAGACCGTTGCCAGGCTGCTCTCCGAACACCGCGTCAGCGGACTGCCCGTGGTGGACGATGAGGAACACGTCATCGGCGTCGTCTCCGAGACGGACCTGATGTTCCACCAGGCCGCGACGCCACTCGCCTACGAGTTGCCCCCGCGGTTCCGCGTCGCGCAGGTGCTGCCCCGGGCCCGCCGACGGACGGCGAAGGCACGGGCTCGTACGGCGGACGGGCTGATGACCGCCCCCGCCGTCAGTGTGCGCGCCGAGGACACCGTCGTGGAGGCCGCCCGCACCATGGTTCAGCACCGGGTGAACCGGCTCCCGGTGATCGACGAGGAAGACCGCCTGGTCGGCATCGTCACCCGGCATGATCTGCTGCGCGTCTTCCTGCGCCCGGACGCGGAGATCCGCGAGTCGGTGATCCACGAGGTGCTGGAGCGCGGACTGTGGCTTGTCCCCGGCAGCATCGACGTCACAGTGACCGAAGGCGTCGTCACGTTGCAGGGCCAGGTGGAACGCAGGAGTGAGACCGAGATCGCCGTGGCCATGACCCGCAAGACCGACGGAGTCGTCGACGTCGTGAACCGACTCACCCACCGCTTCGACGACTCCCGGTCCGACCTGGGCACGAGTGTGCCGCACGGGGCCGCGAACGACTGGCCGCGGTGACGGCACCGGCGGTTCACGAGCGTGGCCGTGCGAGCCGTCAAGGTCCCTCGGCGGCGGGGGAGTTCCAGGGGCGCGACGCGAAGAAGAGTTCCTGGTAACGCTTTTCGTGCTTGCCTGTCCAACCCTCGCGGAGCCCCTGGTGGTTGTGGGCCGACCGGCCCTCACCGGCAGGCCGGTGGTCCTCGCGCACGCGCCTGGCACGGGTACGGGTGGCACTGCGGCGCGGACCTGTCGGCTCTGCCGGGGAGGGGTGGCGAAAGCCAGGCTGGGAGAGACCGAGGAGGAGTTGCCATGAGTGGTCTCAGGACCAGCGAAGAAGTCGGCGTCCAGGTGCGGAACCGAGGACAGGTACCGGACGGTGCGGAAGCCTATGCCCGGAGGAAGGTGCTCGCGGTGATCAGCCATGTGGGCGAACCGGTCCTGTCGGCCCAGGTGAAGCTCACGCAAGCCGCCAACGCTTCGGCGGCCCGTCCGGCTACGGCTCAGGCCGTGGTGGACGTCAACGGCCGGCCGGTACGGGCCCATGTCGCCGCGACCACCATGTTCGAGGCCGTCGATCTTTTGCAGGAGCGCCTGACCGCGCGCATCGCCCGGGTACGGCGGCACGGGACGCGCGGACCGCGCGATGGCGGCGGCCCGGACGGCCGGACATGGTGGGACGGCTCGGGCCATGAGCACCGCCCGCACCGCCAGTACCTTCCGGCCGAAGAGCGCCGCATCATCCGGCACAAGTCGTTCAGCCTGGCCCGGCAGACACCCGAGGACGCCCTGATCGACCTGGAGGCCATGGACCACGACTTCTGGGTCTTCACCGACCTGGCCTCGGGGTACGACAGCGTGGTCTACCGGGACGTCCCGGCCGGCCGGCACCGCATGGCGTCGCTCGGCCGCAGCGGCCCGCAAAGGGACTTCGAGGGACCTCTGAGCGTCAGCACGGTCCCCGTCCCCTCGATCGATGTGGGCGAGGCCGTCCAGCGGCTGCGCCTGACCGGCTTGCCCTTCGTCTTCTTCCACGACACCGGCACCGGCCGGGGAAGTGTGCTCTACCACCGCTACGACGGTCACTACGGACTGATTACCCCAGCCCTGTAGTGACATCTCACCACCGCACCGGCCCTTCCGGCTCTTCCGGAAACGGACGGCTCGCCGTCAACGGCCCGCTCGCCGCCGCCAGGTACCGCGTCCGGGCCGTTGCCCTGCCCTCGCCCCCGCTCCGCCACCGCTCCTCAACCTGACGCACCCCGTATTTCGGAGGAAACCATGTCACGACGTACCGTCATCGCCGCTGTGGACGGCTCGGCCGAGTCGCTCGCCGCAGCGGCGTGGGCCGCCCGGGAGGCTCGCCTGCGCGGTCTGCCCCTGCACCTCCTCCACGCCCGGCAGGACCGTTCGTCGGTCTTCAGCCCCGCCCCGTCGAGGGGCACGGACACCACGCCCGACGGGACGACCATGACCCGGCACCGGGCGGAGTGCGCCCTTGGCGAGACGGCCGACCGGCTGCGGGAGGAGTATCCCGACCTGGACGTCGGCGTCGAGCAGGTCTTCGGGCGCCCCGCCGAGGCGCTGCTCTCCGCGACGGCGGAGGCGGAGGTCCTGGTGATGGGATCGCGAGGGCTCGGTGTCCTCAGCGGTTTCCTGGCCGGATCGGTGTCCATGCCCGTCATCGCACGTGCCGAGTGCCCGGTCGTCGTCGTACGGCCCGGCGCACGGGCCGAGGGCGAACTGTGGCCCGAGGCCGGTGACAGCGTGGCCGACACGAGGCAGCACCTCGACGTGGTGCTCGGCCTCGACCTCTCCCGGCCGTGTGACGAGTTGATCGCCTACGCCTTCGCGGCCGCCTCCGCTCGGGCGGTCGGGCTGCGGGTCATCCACGGCCGGACCGCTCCGGCCGCCTTCGACTTCGACCCCGCAGCCACCGATCCCGGCCATCGTGTAGCCCGGGAACTGGGCGAGGCGAGCGCGCTCACAGACGTACTGCGGCCGTGGCGCGGCACCTTCCCGGATGTCGAGGTCACGGAACAGTGTGTCGTCGGCAGGGCCGCCGGCCACCTCGTGGACGCCTCCGCGGAGGCCTCACTGCTGGTGGTGGGACGGCGTGTACGCCGCGCACCGGTCGGCACGCACGTCGGGCCGGTCACGCACGCGGTGCTGCACCACGCCGCGGCCCCGGTGGCAGTGGTCCGACACCTGTGAGCGCGTACGGTCGGCACGGTACCGGTCCGGTGCCGCACCGGCCGTGATGATGGCGGTGTGGCCGCCTGGCGTCCGGGCGTCCGGTCGCCCGAGGCAACGGATGACCACGGCTGAACACCACCGGTGCCTCCGACCCGCCGCGCCGCCCACCCGCGCGGATGGGGCCGGTCGGCCTCCGCGGGGGACCAGCGGGCCCCTGCCCTGAGAACCCGCCGAACGCGATGCTGGAACCAGAGCATCCGACACAGGAGAAGCGAGGACATCATGAAGGCAGCGGTCGTCCGGGAATTCGGTCAGCCCCTGGTCATCGAGGAGCGCCCCGACCCCGAGCCCGGCCCCGGGCAGGTCCGCGTCCGCGTCGAGGCGTGCGGGCTGTGCCACACCGACATCCACGCCGCGCACGGGGACTGGCCCGTCAAGCCCACCCCGCCGTTCGTGCCCGGTCACGAAGGCGTCGGCCTCGTCGAGAAGCTCGGCGAGGGAGTCACCCATCTCGCTGTCGGCCAACGGGTCGCCGTGCCGTGGCTCGGCCGGGCGTGCGGGCGCTGCGAGCACTGCCTGTCGGGCTGGGAGACGCTGTGCGAGAGCCAGATCAACACCGGTTACGGCTGCGACGGCGGATACGCCGAGAAGATGCTGGCCTGGGCCGACTTCGCCCAGGCGGTGCCCGAGGGTGTCAGCGCCGTTGACGCCGCCCCGCTGACCTGCGCGGGCGTCACCACGTACAAGGCCCTGAAGGTCGCCGACGTCCGGCCCGCCCAGCTCGTCGCCATCTCCGGCGTGGGCGGCCTCGGCCATCTGGCGGTGCAGTACGCGAAGATCGCCGGCGCCACCGTCGCCGCCATCGACGTGACCGACGAGAAGCTCGCACTCGCCCGTGAACTGGGCGCCGACATCATCATCGACGCCCGTACCCAGGATGTCGGCGCGGAGCTGAAGCGGCACGGCGGCGCCCACGTCGCCCTCGCCCTCGCCGTGAGCCCGGCCGCGTTCGAAGCCGTCAACTCGGGCCTGCGACGCGGCGGGAAGCTCGTCATGGTGGCCTTGCCCGCGCACGGCACCATCCAGTTGCCGATCTTCGACACCGTGCTCAACGGCACCTCGGTGATCGGCTCCATCGTCGGTACCCGCCAGGACCTCGCGGAGGTCTTCCAGCTCCACGCGGCCGGCCGGACGAAGGTCATCCAGGAGACCCGCCCGCTCACCGCCGTCAACGAATCGATCGACGAGGTCCTGCGCGGTCAGGTCAAAGCCCGCATCGTCTTCGACCTCGGCACGGGAGGCTGAGAGCGATGAACCTGCCCCTTGTCGTCGGTGTCGACGGCTCCGAGCCCAGCCTGCGGGCCGTCGACTGGGCGGCCGACGAGGCCGCCCTGCGCGGGGTGCCCCTGCGGATCGTGTACGCATCCCTGTGGGAGCGCTACGAGGGGCCCGCACTCGCGCCGGAAGTCGGCAGCTCGTCCGGGCGGGTCACCGCGCAGGACATCCTCGCAGCCGCGGCCCTGCGTGCGCTGCGCCATCATGCCGAGCTGCCCACGACTACGGCCGACGTGCCGGAGGAACCCGAGTACGCCCTCGTGCGCGAGGGCCGCAACGCGTCCGCCCTCGTCATGGGAACCCGCGGACGCAGCGGTCTCGCCGATCTCCTCCTGGGCTCCGTCAGCCTGACCGTGGCCACACAAGCAAACTGCCCGGTCATCGTGATCCGTGGCAACCACAGCAACCGCGCTGTCGGCGGACGTCACGGCCACATCGCGGTCGGAGTGGCCGACGTGCCGACAGCGGCCGTGCGCTTCGCCTACGCGGAGGCGAAGCGGCGCGATGTGCCGTTGGAGGCGGTACGGGCGTGGCGGTGCCCCATGCACGAGACGGTCGACCACCCCCTGCTCACGGGTGATCCCGAGCGCCTGTACGAGGAACGAGCGGCCAGGGAGCTGGAGGCCGCCCTCGCCGAGGCTCCCGTGGAGGTTCGACTGCGGCGACGCACGGTGGAGGGCCCCGCCCGCAGCGTCCTCCTGGCCGCCTCGCGGGACGCCGGCCTCCTCATCGTCGGCCGACGGCGTCCCGGCCACCTCGGCCCCCGTCTCGGACGGGTCGTCCACACGGTCCTGCACCACTCCGGCTGCCCTGTCGTGGTCGTGCCCGACGTGGTGTGACGGCACGGTCAAGGGGTGTGACGGCAACGGCCTCGGTGGGGGACGAGGGGACACGCGGGACGGAAGACGCACCCCACCCCGGCCGGGGTGCGGGCCATGTGCCGGTCGGGCCCGCTGGTGGGCCGTTCGGCCCCACCTGCCTGACCGGTGCCCTCGGGCGGGGCCGTGGGCCTCTCCGGATACGGCCGCGGGCCCGTACCGCTGTTCCTTCGAGGGGCTGGGTCATCCCACCACGGTGCGACCGCCGCGGTGCCGTCCCGGCTCAGGGCACGGGCGTGCCCTGGCGCGGTGAGTGCTTCGTACCGGAGGCGCGGGGGCCTGTGAAGCGGGTGATCACCGGGCCGGCCACGGCGAGCAGGAGGACGTAGGCGGCCACCAGAGCACCGAGTCGGTCATGGCCCGTACCCATCAGGCCGATGATGACGATGGAGAACTCGCCCCGGGCGATGAGCGCGGTCCCCGCACGCAGCCGTCCTCGGCGTCCCGCGCCTTCGCGGCGTGCCGCGTACCAACCGGACGCCACCTTGGTCGCGGCGGTGACCACGGCCAGGAGCAGGGCGACCGGAAGTACCGGCAGCAGCGAGTCCGGTGGGATGGACAGGCCGATGGCGAGGAAGAACACCGCGGCGAACAGGTCCCGCAGCGGGCTCAGCACCTTCCGTGCCCGGTCGGCCGCCTCGCCCGTGAGCGACAGCCCGACCAGGAAGGCGCCAACTGCCGCCGAGACGTGGACGGCCTCCGCGAGGGCGGAGACGATCAGTGTCACGCCCAGGACGCGCAGCAACAGCTGCTCCTCGTCCGGGTGCGACAGCAGCCGCCCCAGATGATGCCCCCACCAGTAGGACATGGTGAGGGCGGCCACCACCGCGCCCAGGGCCAGCAGCACTCCCAGCAGGGCCTGCTGCCACGTGCCGCCGGCGGCCACGACGGCGAGCAGCGGAAGATACGCGGCCATCGCGAAGTCCTCCAGCACCAGCACGGACAGCACGGCCGGGGTCTCCCGGTTGCTCATCCTCCGCAGGTCGCCCAGGAGCCGGGCGATGATGCCCGAGGAGGAGATGTAGGTCACCCCGGCGAGCGCGAGGATCCCTCCGGCGTCGAGTCCGAGCAGCCATCCCGCCACCGCACCGGGGGTCGCGTTCAGCACGAGGTCGACCCATGCCGACGGCAGGTGGCGGCGCAGACTGACCGTGAACTCCGGCACGGTGAACTCGAGACCGAGTACCAGCAGCAGGAGGACGACGCCGATGCCCGCGCCGGTCTCCACGAAGGACCCGGCTGCCGGCACCGGGGCGATTCCTCCCTCGCCCAGCGCCAGGCCCACCAGGAGGTACAACGGGACCGGGGACAGCGCGAAACGCCGCGCCAGCGTGCCGAGCAGACCCAGGAAGGCGAGGATGATGCCCAGCTCCAGCAGCAGGGCGACCGAGATGTGCATCCGCTCAGCTCCGGACGAGCTGTTCCACCGCGGCGATTCCCTCGCGGGTCCCGATCACCACCAGCACGTCCCCGGCTCTCAGGATCTGCTCCGGCCCAGGGGAGGGAATGACATCCTCACCACGGACGATCGCCACGATCGACGCGCCCGTCCGTGTCCGTGCCCTCGATTCTCCCAGCGGGCGGCCGGCGAACGGGGTGCCGGCGAGTACCTCGACCTGCCCGGCGCTGAGACCGGGCACCTCTTTGGTCAGATCCGCGAACCGCTCGGCGATGCGCGGTGCGCCGAGAATATCGGCGACCACGTCCGCCTCCTCGCCGGTGAGTCGGAACACGGCCCGCGCCTGGTCCGGGTCCCCTTCTTCGTAGACCGCCAGTTCGAAGTCACCCGAGCGCCGTGCGACCACACCGATCTTGTCGCCCTCCCGATTGACGAACTCGTAGAGCAGCCCCACACCGGGCAGCAGCACCTCGTTGACGTCCACCCGAACCCATCCCGTCCGTCTCGCAGTCGTTGTCGTGCGGCTCGGCACTCGACCGCCGTGCCCTTGGTCATCGGCATCCGAGGGCGGCAGCTCAAGCGCCGGGCCCGGCCCCGGAGGCCCACGGGTCACTCTTCCGGCCGTCGCGCACGGGCCGACAGGGCCGAGCGGCCCCGCACGGCGGGCCGGACGGTCTTCCAGGCGATGTCGCGTTCCTTGCCGCGCCGGTTCATGTGTCCCTTGTCCGCCGGTCCTTGGGTAAGCCTGGTACTGGCCGACCCCCCGTCGGGGAGGGCTCTCCCTGCCCCGTCCGGTTCCGCGCAGGCTGAGCGGCATGACAACAACCGTCACCGTGATCACCGGGGCCAACAAGGGCCTCGGTTTCGAAACCGCCCGCCGCCTCGTCGAGGCGGGTCACACCGTCTACGCCGGGGCCCGCGACGCCCACCGCGGCGAGCGGGCCGCCAAGCTCCTCGGAGCCCGCCCGCTGCTGATCGACATCACCGACGACGCGTCCGTCGCCGCGGCCGCCGCACAGGTGCGTGCCGAGGCGGGCCGGGTCGATGTCCTGGTCAACAACGCGGGCGTCGCCGGCCCAGCCGCCCCGGCCGACGAGCTGACCGCCGCCGACCTGCGGTACGTCTTCGACACCAACGTCTTCGGTGCCGTGCGCACCACCCGCGCCTTCCTGCCCCTGCTCCAGCAGGCGGCTCGGCCCGCAATCGTGAACGTGTCCAGCGCGCTCGGCTCGCTGACGATCAACGCCGACCCGGCCGCCCACGGCGATCTGCTCCCGGCTTGGGCGCCACTGCTGGCCTACAACTCGTCCAAGGCCGCTCTGAACATGCTGACCGTCGTCTACGCTCGGTCCCTCCCGCGAATCAGCGTGGTCTCGGTCGACCCCGGGTTCACCGCGACCGACCTGAACGGCCACCAGGGCACCCAGAGTGTCGAGGAGGGCGCCGCGGTGATCGTCGCCGCCGCCACCGCCGGGCCCGGCACACCGACCCCTGCCTTCGTCGGCGCCACCGGCCCCGTGCCCTGGTGACCGCGGTATCGCGCCGCGGTTCGGCCATCACCCTTGTCGCCGATGACGAGGACGGGATCCGCGCCCTCGGCCGCCGCCTCGACGATGGGGGCGTGGCCCTCATGCTCCACCCTGGGGGCACTGGGACCAGGCTCCGAGCCGCGCGGGAGCCTAACCTGGCTGACATGACAACCTCGAGACTGGGTGACTACCTGCAAGGCCGGCGCGCGCGGGTGACGCCGTCCGACGTCGGTCTGCCGCAGGACGGGCGGCGACGTGTCCCCGGTCTGCGCCGCGAAGAGGTCGCGATGCTGGCCCGCATCAGCGTCGACTACTACCTGCGACTGGAGCAGGGCCGTGAGCGGCGCCCGTCGACGCAGGTCCTGGACGCCCTGAGCGACGCGCTGCTGCTGGACGACGACGGGCGGCTGCACCTGTACCGGATCGCGGGCATGACCCCGCTCCCGCGCCACGAGGGCACCATCGAGCGAGCCGACCCCCAGCTGCTGGCGATGGCCGAACTGTGGGACCGCACGCCGGCCCTGCTCCTGGGACGGGCGTACGACGTCCTGGCCATGAACACGCTGGGACGGGCCGTCTTCCCCCACCTCGAACCCGGCGAGAACCTGCTGCTGTCCATGTTCCTCGACCCGTCGGTCCGCTCGTTCCACGCGGACTGGGGCAAGGCCGCCGCCAACGCGGTCGCGGGATTCCGCTTCCTGGAGGGCGCCCGGCCGAACGACCCGAGGATCCATGAGGTCCTGCGGACGGCATCGGAGAGCAGCCGCGAGTTCGCCGACCTCTGGCAGAGGCGGGACGCACGGGGCAAGAGTGATGCCGCGAAGGTCCTGCTGCACCCCGCCGTCGGTGAGCTCACCCTGCGCATGCAGACCTTCGACGTACGGTCCGCTCCTGGCCAGCAGTTGATCATCTACCACGCGCAGGAAGGCACTCGGACCGCGGACGCGCTCCGCCTGCTCGGCTCGCTGGCGGCGACCGCCCGCTCCGGGCACCAGGAAGACTCACCGAAGCGGATCACGTAGGGCCCGTTCGCAGCGGACACGACTCCCGACGGAGACGTGGTCGCCTGAGGGACCGCCAGGTACGACAGCCTCGATGACGGCCGTCTGACGGTCGACGGAACGCGGCTCGGGGAGCCGGTCGATTCTCTTTCCGACTGCTGCTCCACGGGTTCTTCCCCCTCACCCCGCTGTTCTTCTCTCTCGGCTCGGGAATCACGGTCGCGTGGGGGGCGGGGTGGCTGATGAACACGTGCCGCAGGCGGGAGTTGAGCCGCCAGGACGCGGCGCTCACGGCCCTGTTGCCGGAAGCGAGGGAACTGGTCCACAGCGAGCGGCAGCGGGTCGCCGGTGGTCTGCGGGAGACGGTGCTCCAGCAGACCACCCGGGTGATCCGCTCGGCCGGGGCGGGCAACCCGGACGACGTCGCCGCCGCGTCGAGGGCGACGCTGGCCGGGACGGCCACTGCCTGAGAGGCCCGTGCCGCGTCCGGGTGGTGACGCCCGACCGCGAACACGGGGGCGCGCGGCCCTCCTCCACCTCCTGCCCGGTGTGCACCTGCTGTTCACGCCGTTCCCCGTCGTGGCGGGTGGACCAGCGGCATAGGCCGATCAGCGGCCACACCTGTCCGAACCTGGGGCCGCCCGGGGGAGTCAGCCCAGGTGCATGACGTAGCCGACGTGGTGCAGTTCGTGACCGCGGAAGTAGCCCACGGCCCAGAAGCCGAGGTCGTCGAGGTAGTCGATCCGGTCACCGTCGATCCAGAACCGGCCCTGGTAGGCGTGCGGCCGGCCGCCCCGGGTCTCGTCGTAGCGGCCGTCGGCGGTGAGTTCCTGGTGCAGGAAGTCGTCCTGGTCGATCCAGACGCCGACCCGCGGGCTGCCGGTCAGGTCCGGGGAGGCCGGGATGCCCACGGCGGGGGCGGTGGCCCGGCCGGGGGCGTCGCCGCCGGCCCAGAGCACGGGACGGCCGGCCGCGACCAGTGCGCGGACCTGCTCCGGCCGGGACATGAGCGTGGCCAGGGCGCTCGGTACGTCGGCGGCGAGCTCGTCGGGTACCACCAGCAGGTCGCTGGCGTTGCCCGGGGTCAGCGTCGCGACGTGCTCAGCGCGTTCGCCGCGGCCGCCGGCCAGCGCGGCGGCGTCCACGACGGCGGGGACGATGGTCATGCCCGTGGAGTCGACGACGATGGCGTTGTCGTCCTCCGCGGCGGTGAACAGGGACGGGCCGACCGCCACGATCAGGGAACCGACGAACAGGATGTCGGCGCCGGCCATGGTCCCGATCAGCGGGTCCATCGTCAGGATGCGGGCGTTGGTGAACAGCACGGGACGTCCCGCGTCGTTCGAAAGGATGTCGTCGAGGGCCTGGGAGTTCCAGCCCGCGATGTCCGTGTCGGTGGTGCTCATGGCTCGCTCCTCAGACGGGTTCAGGATTTCCGGTGGGCGATACGCGAAGTGCGCTGCTCCGGGCCGAGCGGGCGCCGGATGGCGCCGGGCGGCTTCTGCGCCATCAGCTTCGGTGCGTTCCGTCATCGGAACCAGGCCGCCGTCTCCCCAGGTCCACCGCACCCACGGTGGTCGCCGCCGGCACGGTCGAGAGCGAGGGGCGACGTGAACCAGGGGCGGCCCGGACGGTCCGCTCAGGAGGCGCGACGGTGATCACGCCCCCCCTGACGGTGGGTGCGCGGCACCCAGGAAGTTCTCACCCGGGGGGACGGCGGCCTGGTCGCGTCCCGCCGCAGGGCCGAGGGTGGAGTCATGACCAGCAACGACACGCCACGCGATCCACACCCGTACGTCGGGATGTGGGTGACCGCGGACGGCTTCATCCGCCAGGAACTGCTGCCGAACGGCCGTTACGACGAGGCCCGGGGCAGCCGCCGGAGCGCCTACACCGGCCGTTACACCGTCACCGGCAGCCACCTCGACTACGTCGACGACACCGGCTTCACCGCCACCGGCGATGTCCGCGACGGCGTTCTCTTCCACGAGCACCTCGTGCTCCACCGCGAGGACGACCCGCGCGCCCGGCAGGAAGCCCGACCATGACCAGGGTCCTGTCGCGGGTGACCTGAGCCGTCACCACCGGGCTCACGGACGGTCGCGGCCCCAAGGCGGCACGGCGGTCTGCGCAGCGCCGTCCGCTTCAGCGGCGGCGGCACCGAGGAGGTCTTCTGCGATCCGGCTCACCGGATCGAGGACGCGCAGGACCAGCAGACTGCCCGCCGTCTGGCCGCCGAAGGAGTGTCCGGCGCGGCAACGCGGCTTCGGTCCGGGCGTCCATCGAGACCGGGAACACCGCATGCGGCAGACCGGGGGTGTCGGACATCAGCAGCGCGCCGAAGAAGCCCTGCAGGGCGCGGAAGGCGATGGTGGGCGGGGCCGGACGGCTCGGCGCGCGACCCCGCCGTCCCGCTCAGCCCTCGGGCGGCGGCGGTGCCGTGCTCTTGCGTACGACCAGGCTGGTGGCCAGTTCGAGCCGCGTCGACACCGGTTCCTGGGCCCGCAGCCGCATCAGCATCTGTGCCGCCTCCTCCGCCATCTGACGCAGCGGCTGATGGACCGTGGTCAGGGCCGGGCTGGCCCAGCGGGCGATGGACACGTCGTCGTAGCCGACGACCGAGAGGTCGTGCGGAACGCGCAGGCCGTGCACCCGGGCGGCCTCCAGGACGCCGAGTGCCTGGAGGTCGCTGCCGGCGAAGATCGCGGTGGGGCGCTGGGGACGGGACAGCATCTCGGTGGCGCGGTCGTAGCCGCCCTCCACGTGGAAGTCGCCGAACAGGATGAGCCCGGGGTCGACCTCCAGTCCGGCCATGGTCATCGCCGACCGGTACCCGTCGAGCCGGGCGCGGGAGCACAGCATGTCCTCGGGTCCCGTGATGATCCCGATGCGCCGGTGCCCGCACTCGATCAGATGGCGGGTGGCGGCCAGTCCGCCGTTCCAGTTGGCCGAGCCGACCGACGGTACGTCGGGGTCGGGGTCGCCTGCCGGGTCGATGATCACGAACGGGATCGAACGCGCCCTGAGCTGCTGCTTCACCTCGCTGGGCAGGGCGGAGAAGACCAGGACGACACCGAGCGGCCGGCGCTGGAGCATCGCCTCCATCCAGTCGGGGCTGGGTGAGTGGCGGGTTCCGCTCTCGGTGAGGACGACGCCGGCGTTGTGCGCCTTGGCGACGTTCTCCACCCCCCGGATCAGCTCCATCGCCCAGATGCTCTCCAGCTCGTGGAACACGATCTCGATGAGCGGTGCCTCGCGGGCCGACCGCGTGGTGCGCCGGTACGCATGCGTCTCCAGCAGGCGCTCCACCTTGACCCTCGTCGGGGGAGCCACGTCCTGCCGCCCGTTGAGGACCTTCGAAACTGTCGAAATGGAGACGCCGGCCTGCTGGGCCACCTGGGCAAGGGTGATACGGCCCATTTCCTCGTCATCGCGCATGGCGAGGAGCATAAAGCACGGAACAACCGCCGCCGAGGCGTAACGCTTTGGTAACGCGGAGACCGAGGGTTGACCCCCCAGGTGAGGGGTCCTAGCGTCCCGACTCAGGAAGTTTCGGTAATCGTACCGAAAATGTTTCGAGAGGCGAGTCGATGAAGCAACGCGCACGGTTCTCGCGGACCGTTGTCGTCGGTGGTGCCGCGCTGGCCCTGGTGCTGTCCCTGTCCGCGTGCGGAGGGGGCTCCGACGCGGCCGGCGGCGACGACACCATCCACGTCCTGGTCTACGGGGACGCGACGAACAAGGTGGAGAAGGAGCTCGTCGCCACCTTCAACAAGACCTCGAAGGTGAAGGCCGTCCTGGATACGATCCCGGGCGCCGACTACCAGGCCAAACTGCAGACGATTATCAGCAGCAAGCAGGCGCCGGACGTCTTCTTCAACTGGGGCGGCGGCAGCATCAAGCCGTTCGTCGATGCCGGCCTGCTGCTCCCGCTGGACCCCTTCATCGCCAAGGAGCCCGACCTCAAGGCGAAGTTCCTGCCGTCCGTGTTCAACAGCGCGGTGCTCGACGGTACGTCGTACGGCGTCCCGATGCGCGGGACCCAGCCGGTGCTGCTGTTCAACAACGGCAAGGTCCTCAAAGAGGCCGGCGTAGAGCCGCCGAAGACCTGGGACGACCTGCTGGCGGCGGTCAAGGCGCTGAAGGCCGACGGCGTCACCCCGATCGCGCTGGGCGGCGGTGACCGGTGGCCGACACTGATGTGGTTCGAGTACCTCTACGACCGCATCGCCGGCCCGGAGCTCTTCCAGAAGGCCCTGGACGGCGACCAGGACGCCTGGGCGAGCCCGGACAGCAGGAAGGCGCTCGGCATGATCAAGGAGCTGGTGGACTCCGGGGCGTTCGGCACCAACTACGACTCCGTGAAGTTCACCGACCAGGGATCTCCCACGCTACTGGCCACCGGTAAGGCCGCGTTCGAGCTGATGGGTTCGTGGGAGTACTCGACCCAGCAGGACGCGCACCCCGAGTTCGCCGAGAACGACCTCGGCTACAGCGCCTTCCCGTCGGTCGAGGGCGGCAAGGGCGACCAGGCGAACATCGTCGGCAACACGAACAACTTCTACTCGGTCCACAAGAAGACGAAGCACCCGCGGGCCGTCGCCGAGTTCCTGAAGCTCATGTACTCGGACCAGTTCGTCAAGGCCCAGCTGGGCGTCGGGAACCTGCCGACCACGACGAACACCGAAGGCTTCCTGGACACCGCGGCCAGCCCCGAGTTCGCGAAGTTCCAGTACGACCTGGTCAAGGCGGCCCCGGCGTTCCAGCTCTCCTGGGACCAGGCGTACCCCCAGTCGGCGGCCACCACGATGCACCAGTCCCTCCAGCAGTTCTTCAACGGCTCGATGGACGAGGACGCCTTCATCGAGGCCATGCAGGCACTGCCGACCTCGTGAGCTCCCTGACATCCGGACCCGGAACACATGACATGACCCCACCTGCCACAGCCGCCACGCGCAGCGAGAAGGTCAGGAGGGCCGGCCCGTCCGGCATCGGAGCGGGCCGCCCGGGATTCCTCTGGGCGGCCCCCGCCGCCGTCTTCTTCGGCCTCTTCGCCATCGTCCCGCTCGTCATGGTCGCCGTACTCTCCTTCGCCAGCTGGGACGGTCTGAGCGACCCCGAGTTCGCCGGGCTCGACAACTGGAGGAAGCTCCTCGACGACCCGGTCATGATCAAGAGCCTCTGGCTGAGCGTCCTGCTCACCCTGCTCGGGGTCGTCGTCCAGACCCCGCTGAGCATCCTGCTCGGCGTCTGGGCGGCGGGGCACCAGCGCAACCGGGCCGTCCTCTCGGCCATCTACTTCGTCCCGATGCTGCTGTCCATCGCGGCCGTGTCCGTCCTGTGGCGCGCCGTCCTGGACCCCAACTTCGGGGTTCCCGCCCAGGCGAAGTGGCTCTTCGGCGACGGCAACCTGTTCGGGATGCAGTCCAGTGCGATCGGCGTCCTGGTCTTCGTCAGCACCTGGCAGTTCACCCCGCTGCACACACTGATCTACCAGGGCGCGGCCCGCGCGGTGCCGCAGGTCCTCTACCAGGCGGCGCAGATCGACGGCGCCGGCACGGTGCGGCAGTTCTTCCACATCACGCTGCCTCAGCTGCGCAACTCGATCATCACCTCCATGATCCTGATGGTGGTCGGCGGACTCACGACCTTCGACACCGTGCTCATCCTGACCCAGGGCGGACCGGGCAGCGACACGACCATCAGCGCCTACTACATGTACCAGAAGGCGTTCAAGAGCTTCGACTACGGAGCGGCGTCCGCCATCGCCCTCCTCCTCGTCCTCGTCTCCACGCTCATCTCGCTGATCGTGGTGCGGCTCTCGGGCTACGACAAGATGCGCAGCACCATGGAGGGACTGTGAGCAGGAACCGTCCCAACTACTTCGCCGGTTTCGGCTCGCTGGTCTGGCTCCTCGTCGTCGGGCTGCCGCTGTACGTGATGCTCGTCGCCACGTTCCAGTCGCGCCCCGACTACGCGGCGAACGGCCCGCTGGCCTTCCCCGAGCACTTCACGCTCGACAACTACATCAACGACCTCAACAGCGGTTTCGCGCAGTACTTCCTCAACACGGTGATCGTCACCATGTGCGTGGTGGGCATCGTCGTGCTCCTCGTCCCGCCCCTGGCGTACACCATCGTCAGGAGCCGGGGCCGGGCCACCACCACGGTGTTCCGGCTGTTCCTCCTCGGCCTGGCGATCCCCTCGCAGGCGGTCGTCGTCCCGATGTTCTTCGTCATCAGCGAGGCCGGCCTCTACGACAACCTCATCGGCGTCATCCTGCCGACCGCGGCCTTCGCGATGCCGGTGTGCGCGCTGATCCTCACGGGCGTGATGCGTGACATCACCCCCGATCTGTACGAGGCGATGACGATCGACGGTGCCTCCTCCCGGCGGGTCTTCTTCCAGCTGGTGCTGCCGCTGTCCAGGAGCGGCGTCTCGACGATCATCGTCTTCTCCGCGCTCCAGGCGTGGAACGGCTTCCTCTTCCCCCTCGTCCTGACGCAGTCCGCGGAGACCAAGGTGATCACCATGGGGCTCTACGACTTCCAGACGGAACACGGAGTCGACACCCCCGGGCTGCTCGCCGCGGTCGTCCTTTCCATGCTCCCCATCCTGATCGTCTACCTGTTCGCCCGTCGTGCCCTGGTCCAGGGGCTGATGGGAGTCGGAGGAAAGTGACCGCCAACATCGACCGCGCCGGCGTGCCGACACCCGCCGAGACCACCGACTCCCGGGCGCCGGCATCCGGCGCCACGGACCACCGCACCACGCCGTGGCGCGATCCCACGCTCGCTCCGGAGGCCAGGGCCGATGCCCTGATCGCCGCGATGACCCTCCAGGAGAAGATCTCCCAGCTCTTCGGCGTCTGGGTGGGCGCGTCCGACGAGGGCGCCGAAGTCGCCCCGTTCCAGCACGACATGGAGGAGGCCGTCGCCCTCGACGACCTCCTTCCGTACGGCCTCGGGCAGCTGACCCGCCCATTCGGAACGGCGCCGGTCGACGCGGCCGTGGGAGCGCTCTCGCTGTCGCGCACCCAGGAGCGGATCGCCGGAGCGAATCGATTCGGCATCCCGGCGCTCGCCCACGAGGAATGCCTCGCGGGCTTCGCCACCTGGGGTGCCACCGCCTACCCGGTACCCCTGTCCTGGGGTGCCACCTTCCATCCGGAACTGGTCCGTGAGATGGCCGCCGCGATCGGCCGCGACATGCGTTCCGTCGGCGTGCACCAGGGCCTCGCCCCGGTCCTCGACGTCGTACGCGACGCACGCTGGGGCCGCGTCGAGGAGACGATCGGCGAGGACCCCTACCTGGTGGGCACGGTCGCCACCGCGTACGTGCGGGGCCTGGAGTCGGCCGGTGTCGTCGCCACGCTCAAGCACTTCGCCGGGTACTCCGCCTCACGGGCGGGCCGCAACCTCGCGCCCGTCGGCATGGGGGCGCGCGAGCGGGCCGACATCATCCTGACGCCGTTCGAGATGGCCGTACGCGAAAGCGGCGTACGGTCCGTCATGCACGCCTACACCGACACCGACGGGATACCCTCCGCGGCCGACGGACCACTGCTTACCGGCCTGCTGCGCGACACCTGGGGCTTCGAGGGGACCGTCGTCGCCGACTACTTCGGCATCGCGTTCCTGAAGACGCTGCACGGTGTGGCGGGAACCTTCGGTGAGGCGGCCGGTGCCGCGCTCGGCGCGGGCGTGGACGTGGAGCTGCCGACCGTCAAGGCGTTCGGCAGCCCGCTGAGCGAGGCGATCGAGGAGGGTCTCGTACCCGAGGCCCTGGTGGACCGAGCGGTACGCCGCGTGCTCGTCCAGAAAGCCCGGTTGGGGCTGCTGGACCCGGACTGGAGTCCGGTGTCCCCGGCGCTGTCCGGGATGGCACCGGGCACAGAGCGGTCGGGAGCGCTGCGCGGAACCGTCCGGCTCGACACCGACGGGAACCGCGCACTCGCCCGCCGCGTAGCCGAGCAGGCCGTCGTGCTGCTGAGCAACGACGGCACGCTGCCCCTGGCGACGCCTCCCGCCCGCATCGCGCTGATCGGGCCCAACGCCGACACCCCCACCGCGGTCCTCGGCTGCTACGCCTTCCCGGTCCACGTCGGCGGCCAGCACCCGGAGACACCGTTCGGCATCGAACTCCCCACACTTCGGGCGGCGTTGGCGGCGGAGTTCCCGCACTGCGAGATCGTCACCGCCCGAGGCGCGGACATCGACGGCTCCGACACCGACGGCTTCGCCGAAGCCGCCGGACTGGCCGCGGGCGCCGACCTCGTGATCGTCGCGCTCGGCGACCGGGCCGGGCTCTTCGGGCGCGGCACGAGCGGAGAGGGGTGTGACGCCGAGGACCTGGCACTGCCCGGTGTGCAGCAGCAGTTGCTCGACGCCCTCCTCGGCACGGGCACCCCGGTCGTCGTCACCCTGCTCGCCGGGCGCCCCTACGCCCTCGGGAGCGCGGTGGAGCGGGCCGCCGCCGTCGTGCAGTCGTTCTTCCCCGGTGAGGAGGGGACGACGGCCATCGCCTCGGTGCTCAGCGGCCGGACCGCGCCGTCGGGCCGGCTGCCCGTCAGCGTGCCGCGCCATCCGGGCTCCCAGCCGTCCACGTATCTGGCGTCGCGGCTCGGCCACTCCAGCGATGTGTCCAGCATCGACCCGACGCCGGCGTTCGGGTTCGGCCACGGTCTGACGTACACCCGCTTCGAGTGGAGCGACCTCGTCGTGGAGCACGGCCGGGCGCCCACGGACGGGGAGTTCGCACTCTCCTGCACCATCCGCAACACCGGTGGGCGGGCGGGGACCGAGGTGCTCCAGGTGTATCTCAACGACCCGGTCGCCTCCGTCGTCCAGCCGGTGCAGCGCCTCATCGGTTACGTGCGCCTCGACCTCCTTCCGGGGCAGGCGGCGAGGGTGCGGGCGAGGGTTCCGGCGGACCTCGCGTCCTTCACTGGCCGTGACGGCCACCGGATCGTCGAACCGGGTGATCTCGAACTGCGGCTGAGCGCGTCGAGCACCGACGCGCGCCTGACGGCCCGGGTCACCCTGACCGGGCCGGTGCGCACGGTCGACCACACCCGGCGGCTGCACATGGAGGTGGCGACGGAGATCCTGGCGGACGCGCCGTAGCCCGGCACACATACGGGTGGCAAGGGCCCTTCGCGGGCGGTGGGACAACCCGCCCGCGAAGGGCCCTTGCGTCTTCTCGTCGGCTGGTAGTCGGCGGGGACGGGGGACTGGCTGTTGAAGTGGCTCTGGAAGCCCACGCAGTCGATGGGCACACCACGCTGCTTGAAGTCCTTGACCATGGCGTCCGCGCTGAGCCGAGCCGGCCGTCCGTAACGCTGCGGGCTACTATGTGGGAATGGTTTCCATTATCGTTAAGATTCCGTCCGTAGAGAGCAGGTAGACCCATGTCCGCCCACTGTCAGCTGACCGGCGCCCAGCCGGGCTTCGGCAACAGCATTTCCCACTCGCACCGGCGTACCTCGCGCCGCTTCGACCCGAACATCCAGCGCAAGCGCTACTGGCTTCCGAGCGAGGGCCGCTATGTGCGCCTGACCCTCAGCGCCAGGGCCATCAAGGCCATCGACATCATCGGCATCGAGGCCGCCGTGGCCCGTATTCGGGCGCGGGGAGTGAAGCTCTGATGGCCAAGAAGAGCAAGATCGCGCAGAACGAGAAGCGCAAGGGCGTCGTCGCGCGGTACGCGGCCCGGCGGGCCGAGCTGAAGGAGATCGTCCGGCGGCCGGCCTCGACCGACGCCGAACGGGCCTCAGCGGTCGCGGAGTTGCGTGCTCAGCCCCGTGACGCGAGTGCCACCAGGGTCCGTAACCGTGACTCCGTGGACGGCAGGCCCCGGGGGCACCTGCGGAAGTTCGGGCTGTCCCGGGTGCGGATGCGCGAGCAGGCGCACGCGGGATTCCTGCCGGGAGTCACCAAGTCGTCCTGGTGACGGGGCCGGTGCCCGGCTGAGCGCGGCGGCCCGCACCCCCGCCGGGGTGCGGGCCGCCTGTGTCAGCGGCCGACCGGATCGTGGTATGCCCCGTCGCCGGGTTCCATCAGTGCCAGCAGCCCGCCCTCGTCCAGTCGGGTCGGCACGGTGACGAGCGCGGTCTGCCGGGCTGTCGCGGCGTCGAAGACATGGACCTCGCCGTGACCCCCGCGCGATACGGCGATCAAGGACCCGCCGGGCGAGGCCGCGACGGCGCGGCGCTGGACGCCGTCCCACGGGGTGCCGCCCCGGCGCGGCGCGCCCGCCATGGGGGGCAGCGGCAACCGCGCGCTGACGGCAGGAGTGCGACCCCCGGTGGAGACGAGGACGAGCTCGTCGCCGTCGGGGTGGACGCGGCTGAAGGCGACATGGTCCGCCGCCACCGCCAGGCGGAAGACCAGGCCGGGTCCGAGGTCCAGCCGGCCGGTCCCGCCCGTGTCCAGGTGGTGCCACCAGGCGTCGTTGGTCCAGTCCGGCCAGCTCTCGGGCGCCCCGGGGCCGCCGCGTACGCAGGACCAGAGCATCCGGTGTGCGGCATCGAGTCTCAGGTAGTAGCCGCGGCCCCCGTCGCGTCCGCCGGCCGCCCAGGGGAGGGTCGTACCGCGCAGGAGTACGTCCCCGTCCGGACAGGACCGGTGGACCCCCGAGCCGGCGGCGGCGAACACCCGGCCCGTCAGGGGGTCGTAGGCGTCGCCGTGCCCGTCGTCGTCGCCGAGAGGAAGGGTCGATACGGGTTCGGCGGGCGGGCACGAGGGGGCGGCCGCCATGAGGGCGGAGTGCCGGTAGGCGGTCAGCTCGCCGGGCTCCCGGTGACGCAGCACGACCATCGGATCCTCCGCGGGTCCGGTGACCGTGACCCCCGGTTCGCCGGCCCGGGTCCGTACGCGCACGGCCCCCGCACCCCGCACGTCCGCCAGGTCGACGGCGGTCAACTGGTCGGACCAGGCGGACCAGTTGCGGCCGAGCCCGGTGGTGACGGCGATCAGGCGGCCGGTGGGGTCGGCGGCCAGGTGCTCGGCGGGCACCGCGACCGGTATCCGGCGTTCGACGAGCGGGCGGCCCGAGTCCGGCCCGTACGGATCGAGGATCAGCAGCTCGCCCGCCCGGTCGTCCACGCAGGCGGTGCGGTCGTGCGGAAGGGCGAGGAAGCCCGCGTGCTCTGCGGGATGCCGCCCGTCGAGCCGGGCTGTCGTACGGCCGTCGCGCAGGTCGACGACCCTGATGTGTCCGGCTACTTGGTCGGCGACGATCAGGCGCGGTCCGAGGGGCATGGGGCGGTCTCCGGGGGCTGGGCGGCGGACGGGACTTGCTTTGATAATGATTATCATGTCTAAATCTCGGTGGGGAGAGGCCGGTCCGGGACGGCCCCCTCGGCACCGGTCAGTGGTCCCGGCCATCAACAGGAACAGAGGGCACGTCATGTCGCGCGCAGCAAGAGGAATCCGCCGGTGGGCGGCGGCCATCGTGATGGGGTCGTTCCTGGTGGGATGCGGCGCCACCGAGGAGCCCGCGCCAGGCAGGGCCGGTGCGGACGACTCCGGTCCGAGCACGTCCGTGGACGTCCGGCCCGTCGAGGCGTCGCACACGATCACCGACGCCCAGGGCGTCACCATCACCGCCGAGCGGCAGCCGAAGCGCGTGGTGTGCCTCGTCGCCCTGTGCGACGACATGCTCGCCGAGCTGGGGATGACCCCGACGGCCAGCAACTCCACGCTGCTCGCCCACCCGGCGTTCCTGGGCCCCGAGCGGGCGGGCCGGATTCCGGTGATCCCCGGTGGCTTCATCAGCCCGGAGGCCGAGGCGATCCTGTCGCACGAGCCGGATCTCGTCATCGGCCTGGAGGACACGCACGGCAAGCTCGCCCCCGCCCTGAAGGGTGCGACCACCTTCTGGCCGGTCCAGCCCTCCACCTGGGAGGACAGCGTCGGCTATCTGCGGAACCTGGCCGCGCTGACCGGCCGTACGGAGCAGGCCGAGGCGGCTGAGAAGCGGCTGCGGACGAAGCTCGCCGCGGCGGAGAGGAACAAGAGCGACAAGACCGCGCTGATCATCTTCGGCAGTGACGAGAACTTCGGTGTGGCGACGCCGAAGAACGACGTCGCCGCCGGGCTCTTCCCGAAGATCTCCTCGTATCCCTGGAAGGGGCGCGGCGTCGAGGGCAGCTACAGCCTGGAGGAGATCCTCGCCCGCGATGTCGACGTGCTCTTCGTCGAGACGCTCTCCTTCGGCGCCTCGGACGGGAAGCTCTCCGCCAAGCTCGCCGACAACCCGCTCTGGTCGCGCATCCCGGCCGTGAGGAACGACAAGGTCGTCGAGGTGAACTCCGAGGTCTGGGCCAAGGGGCGGGGGACCCGTTCGCTCGGCATCGTCCTCGACGAGGCAACGGCCGCCCTGCGGTGATACGTCAACTGGCGGGCGCTCTCGCCCTCCTGGTGGCCGCCGCCGGTGTCGCGCTCTGCCTCGGTACGCCGTACGTGGCACCGCACCAGCTGCCCGCGGCGCTGACCGGGGACGGCCTGGAGGCGGTCATCCTGACCGAACTCCGGCTGCCCCGGCTGGTCCTCGCAGTCACCGCCGGAGCCTGTCTGGGAGCCGCGGGCCTGGTGCTCCAGGAAGCGCTGCGCAACCCCCTCGCGGTGCCGGAGATGATCGGCGTCTCCTCGGGCGCCGCCCTTGGCGTCGCCGCGCCCCTGGTGCTGGCGCTCTCGGTCCCCGCCGCGGCGCAGCCTCTGCTCGCGCTCGGCGGTGCGGTGTTCGGCGGGGTGCTCACGCTCGTCGCGGCGGGATTCGGGCGCAGCCCCTCCGCCGTGCTCCTGACCGGGGCGGCCGTGTCGGCGGCACTGCAGGCCGGGCTTCTGGTGCTGATGGTGCTGGCTGACCAACTGGACCTCCAGCTGATCTACCGCTACCTGCTGGGCAGTCTGTCCGCCCGCACCTGGGACGACGTGGTGGGCCTCGGGCCCTGGCTGCTCGTCGCGGTGCCCGCGCTGGTGCTGTGCGCTCCGGTCCTCGGTGTGCTGCGCCTCGGCGACGACGACGCCCGGGCCCTGGGCGTACGTGTCCGGTGGGCCCGCTTCGGTGCCCTGGCCCTCGCGATCGTGCTGATCGCCCCGGTCGTGGCGGTCTGCGGTCCGGTCGCCTGGGTCGGCTTCCTCGCCCCGCAGCTGGCGCGAAGGATCCGACCGGGGTCGGAAGCCCTGAGCCTGCTGCCGTGGTCGGCCCTGTGCGGTGCGCTGGTCGTGCTGTGCGCGGACCAGCCTGCCCGGCTCGCGCTGGCGCCGGTCGAGACGCCGGTCGGCGCGTGGACCGCGCTGCTCGGGGTTCCGGCAGGCGTGGCACTGATGCGCATCCGGCGCGACAGGCCCTCGCGGCAGGCGTCCGAAGGGAGTGACGTCATGGTGGGAGGAGGACGGTGAGCGTACCGACTGCTGTAGGGACACGGGCGCCCGGGAACCCGCGCGGACCGGCCACGTTCGGAGCGGGGCCGAGGCTCGGCCTGCTCGTGCTGCTCGTGGCCGTCACGTTCTGCGCCTGCCTGTTCGCCGGGCGGAGCCCGTCCGCCGGCCAGGTGTGGGACGTGCTGACCGGCCAGGCGGACTCCACCGCCCGGCACATCGTGCTTCAGCTGCGGGTGCCCCGCGCGCTCGTCGCCCTCGGTGCCGGCGCGAGCCTCGGCCTGGCCGGTCTCCTGCTCCAGTCCGCGCTGCGCAACCCGCTGGCCGGACCGGAGGTCACCGGCGTCACCCCCGGCGCCGTACTCGGAGCCGTGACCGCGACCGGACTGGGCCTGGCCGGCTGGGAGTCTCCGGCGGCGGTGGTCGTCGCCGCGTGTCTGGGCGGCTTCACCGGGGCGGGACTGCTGTGGCTGCTCGCCGGGCGCCGCAAGAGCGACCCCGAGGAGACGGCGGTCTACGGGGTCCTGGTCTCCGCCGTACTCGCCGGGCTCACCTCGATGGTGCTGCTCGTCGCGCCGGGTGAACTCGGGAGCGTCGTGCAGTGGCTGATCGGTTCGACCGAGGGCCGGGTCTGGGAGCACTGGGCGCTCCTGTGGCCCTGGGCGCTGGCGTGGGGCGTCGCCTCCTGCGCCCTGGCCGCACCGCTGACGCTGCTGCGGTGCGGCGACGAACAGGCGACGGCGGCGGGGCTGGCCGTGGGGAGGGCGCGCGGAGCGGCACTCGTCGGTGCCGTCGCGCTGACCGCCGGTGCGGTCTCCGCCGTGGGGGCGCTCGGGTTCGTAGGGCTGCTGGTGCCGCATCTGGCGCTCGCGGTCTTCGGCGCCGACCTGCGCACCACGCTGCCGGGCGCCGCGCTCATCGGCGCGGTCGTGGTGTGCGGTGCGGACGCGGCGGCGCAGGTGCTCTCCCGGCTGCTGGTGGAAGGGCTGGGCGCCGAGCGGATGACCGTGCCCGCGGGCGCGTTGACGACATGCGTGGGCGCCGTGCTGCTGCTGGTCGTGGCCCGACGCCACGGGGCGGGACAGGTGTGAACAGCGCGACAGGTGACACCTCAGTGTATTCAGGAGGACGGATGACCATCCCGCAGAACTCGGACGCGGCTGTGCGGGAGCCGGGTGCGGCACAAGCCGCGGGCGTCACCGGCACCGCGCCGCAGGACGCCATCTCCGTGGACGGAGTGAGCTTCGGCTATCCGGGACGTACGGTCCTCTCGGACGTGCACCTGTCCGTCGCCCCTGGTGAGTCGGTGGCCCTGGTGGGCCTCAACGGCTGCGGGAAGAGCACGCTGCTCAGACTCGTCGCCGGGCTGCTGCGGCCCTCGGCCGGGCGCGTGCTGCTGGCCGGCGAGGACGTGTCGCGGCTCTCCCGCCGGGCCACCGCGCGCAGGGTCGCACTGCTCCACCAGTCCTCACCCGCGGTGCCGGGCATGACGGTTCGGCAGCTGGTGAAACAGGGGCGGTACGCGTCCAGGGGCCCCCTCGGGATGCTCCGGGAGGGCGACGACGACGTCTGCGCGCGGGCACTGGCCGATGTGGGAGTGAGCGACTGGTCGGACAGGATGGTCGATTCGCTCTCCGGCGGTGAGCGCCAGCGGGTCCGGCTGGCCATGTCCCTGGCTCAGGACACGAACGTACTGCTCCTGGACGAGCCGACCACGTACCTGGACCTGCGCCACCAGCTCGAGGTGCTGCAAACGGTGGTGAGGCTCCGGGAGGAACGTTCCCTGACCGTGGTGATGGTGCTGCACGACCTGGGCCACGCCGCGCGCTTCGCGGACCGCATCGTCGCTCTGCGGGACGGCCGGGTGGCCGCCGACGGCCCGCCCGGACGCATCGTCACCCCCGGCCTGCTGGCCGAAGTGCTGGGCGTCGCGGGGCGGGTGGGTGTGGACCCGGTCGGTGGCTGGCCGGTGTGTTACCCAGATCACCCTCTGCCCCCTGAAGAGCTATTGCGGAATGATAATCGTATTCATTAGTGTCTGTGGTGCGGCGCCGACAGGGCGCCGCGGTCCCACAAGCGAATGGAGACTTCTCATGGAGCAGCACAAGGTGTTCAGCCCGATCGCCGAGCAGGGTCAGCTGGCCCACCTGTCGGCGACCCACTCCAACGCCCTCGTCGAGAACCCCTTCGACGGCGCCGAGTTCGCCGCCGACGACGACAAGTAGAACCAAGTGAGCGGGCCCGCCCAGTCGTTGGGCGGGCCCGCTCCGTCTGCGCAGCCGTTCCCCACCTAGGAGCCTCCTCGTGACCCTCAGCAGAATCGCACCAGGCGTCGAGCTCGTCACCGTGCCCGGACAGGGCCTCGCGGTGCGCACGCAGGACGGAGAGTTCCTGCGCGTGGACACCGGGCAGGTGGCGCCCGAGGAACTGGTGTCGAGGCTCGAAGGCGGCCGGGAAGGAAGCCCTGAGCTGGAGCGACTCGTGGCGGCGTTCGAGGACGCCGGATACGCGGAACGCGCCATGGCGCCGGCCGCACTGCCGCTGGCCGGCCGGGCCGTTCTCGTCCTGGGCGACAAGCCGCTGGCCGACGGCCTGGCGCGCCGGGCCGCAGAGGAAGGCGCCGACGTCACCCGCCCCGGCCCCGAGGGGATCGCGGCGATGGCCGAGGCGCGCACCGGACTCCCGGACGGGAAGCCGGCCGTGGTCGTCTGGTGCCTCGACTCGCCCGTACCCGAAAGTCTGTGGGACGCGGCCGACCGCCTTCCCGCCCAGGGGGTCGGCTGGCTGCGCTGCCATCGGGAGGGTTGTCAGGCATGGGTCGAACCCCTCGCGGCCGAAGCCGGTGACGTGTCCGCCGCCGACGTTCGCCTGAGACGGCTCGCCGCCTCCCCGGCGCACCGCGAACTCGCCGCCTACTGGGCCGGACACCGGACGCCCGAGGTCCGGGCACCGGGTACCGAGGCGTCGGCGGCGCTGATCGTGGAACTGCTCACGGCCGACCTGATCTCCTGGGCCGCAGGGCGGCACACCACGGGCGGTCTGCCCGTGCGCCGCCGTCTGCGCCGCGTGGACCTGCGCGACCTGACGGTCAGTGAGCACCCCGTCCTGCCCGTGCCCGCCGTTGCCCCGCTGCCGGGCCGGGGCGCCCCCCGATGACCGCTCCGCGCGCGGACCCCACGTTCCTGGTCGACACGGCGGACGGCGCACGGCTCACCGCCGACCTCTGCCTCCCCGAGGGCGAAGGGCCCTTCCCGGCGGTCCTGATCCGCACCCCGTACGACCGCCGCCGCCACCGCGCCGAGCTGCGCGCCTGGGCGTCCTCGGGCTTCGCCGCCCTGGCGCAGGACGTACGGGGCCGGCACGCGTCCGAGGGGCACTGGCACCCGTACCGCGGCGAGGAGGCGGACGGCGGGGCGACCGTGCGCCGGCTCCGTGAGCAGCCCTGGAGCAACGGGCAGGTCGTGGCCCACGGGAGTTCGTACGGTGCGCACTGCGCGCTGGCGACCGCGCTCGGAGCGTCCGCGGACAGCCGTCCGGATGCCGTCGTGGCGGCCGTGCCCGCGCTCGGGACCGCCGAGACGGCGCGCGAACGGGGCGGCCCCGAGCGGCTGTTGGCCCGTGCGGGCTGGTGGGCCGCGCACGGCGACCGTCGCACGTCCGACGACACCGCGCTGGAAGACGCCCTCGCGCGGGACCCACGCCTGCTCGAACACCTCCCCGTCGCCGGGTTTCCGTCGAGGCTCGGCCGGGACCTGCCCTCCTGGCCTCGGCTGTGGGCGGCGGAGCGCGACGGTGGTCTGGGCGCCCGCGCGGCGGCCGCCGGAATCCCGCTGCTCGCCGTGGGCGGCACGCGTGACCCCTTCCGCGACGACACCGTTGAACTTTGGCGGCACTGGGGAGGCCCCTCCCGGCTGCTGATGGGCCCCTGGGGGCACGCCCTGACCGCCGCCCCCGACCCCGAGGCCCGTCCGCAGCACCAGCTCAACCTCGGTCGCCTCTACGTCCGCTGGGCGCGGGCCGCGCTCGCGGGCAGCCTCTCACCGGGACGGCACGGCGTCTCGGCGCTGGGCGGCAGCGGCTGGTGGGCCTCCATGGCCGCGGAAGCCCCAAAACCCACTCCCTACCCCTTCGCCACCGCTCTGCGACTGCTCGCCGGGTCCGACTTCGAAGCCGACCCCGAGCGGCCTTTCCGCTCCGACCGGTTGAACGTCCCGACGGCAGGACACCCCGACCGTTGCCTGCTGGTGACGCCGCCGCTCCCCAGGCCGCTGGACCTCCTGGGCGGCGCCGAAGTCCGCCTGAGTGCGGTCGCGGACACACCCGCCGCCGACTGGATCGTCCGCCTGGTCGCCCTCGACCCACGGGGCGTCGCCGACCACCTGGCGACCGGTGCCGTACGGCGCACCGACCCCGCGCACGGGGCGGCACGGTTCTCGGTCCCGCTCGGCCACCTGTCCCGGCGCCTCCCCGCCGGAACCCGTCTGCGCATCGAAGTCGGCGGGCACCACTTTCCCGCGCACGCCCGCAATCCGCACACCGGACAGGACCCGGTCACCGCGACCCTGCTGCGGTCCTCGCGCCGGTCGGTGCGGATCGGCGACAGCGTGCTCGCCCTGCCCGTCGTCGCCGCGCGGCACCGCGTCGCGCGCGTCAACCCCGCTCAGGAGATATGCCGTTGACCAGCACCAGCGTTCCGGCCGCCCGCTTCTCCCTCGACGATCTCGTGGACCCCGTCTGCGGACTGATCCGCGCGGTGGAGCCCGTCGAACATCCGGCGGGGGCACCGCCCCGCTACCTCGCCATGACCGCCGAGGTGTCCGACGCCCGGAGGTTCGGGGCCTGGCCCGCTGACCGGGTGTCACTCGGAACGACGTTCGGTGACCCCGCCGGAGCCCGCGTCGCAGCCATCGCCGAAGCGGTCGAGCGCTATTGCGGCAACCGGCTGCCGCCACCCGGACACTTCGGTGCGCCACGGCGCGCGACGGCCCAGCAGCTCATCGACGAGGGGAAGCGGCTGTACGGCCCCGACGACCTGCCCCGGTACGCCCCCTGGCAGTACGCCCGCCCGGACTTCCCCTACCGGCCGTTCCTCATGGAGACCCCCGCCCTGTGGGCCGTCGGCGACGAGGGCGACGGGGAATGCTGGGCGCCGGTCTCCCTGACCCACCTGAACTGGCGTCAGGGCGAGCTCCGTTCACTTCCCCGCACGCACCACCTCAACTACGCGGGGATAGCCACCGGTCAGGGCTTCGACGACGCCGTCGAGCGCGGACTGCTGGAGGTCGTCGAGCGGGACGCCCTGGAGCTGTGGTGGCACCTCGACGGCCCGACCCGGGGCATCGACCCGGCCAGTGTTCCCGGACTCGCCGCAGACCTGGACGGCTGCGACCTCGACGTGTGGATCGTCGAGATGCCCTCGGAGTTCGCCCCCTGCATGGCGGCGCTCGTCCACGACCGGCGCCGGGGCATCCACGCCGCGGGCTTCGCCTGCCGTTACGACCCGGCCGACGCGGCCCGCAAGGCCGTGCTCGAAGCCGTACACACCTGGGTGTTCACGCAGGGAGCGGTCGAACGCGACGGCTGGGTCTTCAAGGCGGTCGACGCCGGTATGTTCGCCCCCGGTCTCTACCTGGAACACCGGGCCGACCGGCGCTACCTCGACGACTGCGGCACCGACTTCGCCGCCGTGCGCGACCTGGGCGCACACGTCCAGGTGTGGCTCGACGAACGGGTCACCCCGATGGCCACCCGGTTCACCGAACCGGCGCACGGAGTCGTGGACATCGCCGACATCGCGCCGGGCAGCCGCACCGCACTCGACGGCCGGCTCGCGTCCGGCGGGCACCGGGTGGTCACCTTCGACCTGACCACCGAGGACGTCAGGGCGACACCGCTCAGGGTGGCGCGTGTGCTCGTCTCCGGCCTCGTCCCCAACGCCCCCGCCGCCTTCGCGTACTTCGGCAGCCCCCGATTCGCCGACGCGGCCCTGTCCAGGGGATGGCGGGCCAAGGAACCCGCCGGACCACAGGACTTCACCCTCGTACCGCCGCCACACATGTAGGGGAACGACGTGCCCGCACCCACCACCACCGAGGACCCCGCTCGCACGGCTCTCGCGCTCGCCCGGTCCGGTGCGCCGCCCGGCCCGGACACCCCGGCGGGGCCCTTCGCCCGCTGGACCGCGCGGGCGGTGCCCCTCACCACCCGTACCGCACCGGACCTCGATCACGTCCTGCGCCATTCACTCGCCGTCACCCCCACCGGGCCGGGCAGCGGACGGCTGCGGCCCGCGCCCTCGGCCGGCGGGCTGAACCCCGTCGACGCCCATCTCCTGGTGGGAACCTCGGGCGCGCTGCCACCCGGACGCTACGCCTACGACGCCGTACGCCACCGGGTGCACCGGCGGGGACCCGCCCCGGCCGACCCGCCGGACGGCACCCTCGTCGTCCTCACGGTGGACGCGCGGCGCACGGTCTCGCACTACGGACACCGCGCACTGCCGCTGCTGCTCCTGGACGCCGGTCACGCCGTCGCCGCACTGATGTCGGCCGGGGCGGTCAGCATGAGCCTGGACACGGACGGCGCCCTCCTGTCGGCAGCGGCGGGCCTGCCCGGACCTGCCCGGTGGCAGCGGACCTGGCCCGGGACCACACCCCGGCACCCCCTCGCCGCGGTCGCCATCGGCCCGGCGGCGCCGGACCCCGGGGAGGCCCTCGCGCGCTGGGCGTCCTGCCCGCCCGGAGCGGCCCCGCGGCCGGAACCCGGAGCCGGGGAGGCATCCGCGCAACTGGAACGGATCTGGTGCGCCCTGGACGCGGCCGCTCCGGCCGCCGGGCCGGGGGAGTGGACCACGTCGGCAGCGCGCGTGCCCGACGGCATCCTGATGTCCCGGCGCAGCGCTCCACCGCCGCCGCGCGGAACGCCCTCCCCCGAGGCCCTCACCCAGGTCCTGGCCCGCGCGGCCGGGGCACTGACCACAGGACTCCGGTGGTGCGTGGCCACCGGCGGTGCGCACCCCGGGCTGCTCCACCTCGCACCGGCCGGCAACCGCCCGGACCGTCCGGCGCTTCATCTCCTGGCATCGGGCGAGGCCCGCCCGACGCTCGCGGCCTGGGCCGCCGGTCAGGGCTGGATCGCGGAAGCGGGCGCCGTGCTGCTCGCGTACGGCTGTCCCCAGGACGCGGACGCGCAGCGCATCCGCCGTGATCACCTCGCCGCCGGATACGCCATCGGGCTGGCCCAACTGAGGTCCGCGCAGCTTGATCTGACATCCCGTCCGGTGGGCTCCTGGCAGGGCGCCGACCTCGGCGCGGCGCTCGCGGGCCCACCCGGGCATGACTGGATCGTCCATGGACTCGCCCTGGGAAGAGGAGATCAGCCGTGATGCTTCACCCGGAGCTGACACGCGCCGCCCGCACGGCGCGCGGCGCGCTGCTCGGCGCCACCGCCCTGCTCGGCGCGGTGGCCCTGACACACCTCGCACAGGCGGTGCTTCTGGCCGTCGCGCTCTCCGCCATCGCCCGTGGTGACACCGGCCACCTCCCCGCGCTGCTGGCCGGGGTGCTCGTGGCCGTCGTCGTCCGCGCCGGACTGAGCTGGTGGCAGCGGCGCACCGCCGTGCGCGCCGGATCCCGTGTGCGGGTGGGTCTGCGCGACGCACTGCTGGAACACCTGGGCCGGCTGGGGCCCTCCCACGTCCAGGGCGTACGTGTCGGCGCCGTACGCGCCACACTCGTCGACGGTGTCGAAGGCGTGGACGCGTACGTCTCCCGCTATCTGCCCCAACTCCTCATCACCTGCGCCGTCCCGCCGCTGCTGCTGATCGCCGTCGCGGCCCTCGCCCCGTACGCTCTCCTGGCCCTCGTACCCGCCCTGCTCCTGGCGCTGCTCGCCCCCCGCTGGTGGGACCGGCTGCTGGAGCGCCGGGGGCGCGAGCACTGGGAGTCGTACGAGACCCTCGCCGCCGACTACCTCGAAGCCCTTCAGGGCATGCCCGCCCTGCGCGCGGCCGGAGCGGTCGGACGGACCCGAGCGCGCCTCGAACACCGCTCGGACGCGCTCCACCGCGCCACCGTCGCCAAACTGCGCGTCTCGCTCGTCGACACCGGTCTCACCGATCTGGCGATCCAGGGCGGCACGGTCGCGGCCGCCCTGGTGGCCTGCGCCTCCGCCGCTTCCGGGAACACGACGGCGACCGGCACCTATCTGCTGCTGATGCTGGCCTCGGAGTGCTTCCGCCCGGTGCGCGACCTCTCCAGGGAGTGGCACGCCGGCTATCTCGGGGTCTCCGCGGCGGATGGCATCGCCGCCCTGCGCACGGCGGAGGGCGGAGTGCCGGACGAGGGGCGGGAACAGGCGGACTGGTCCATCGCACCTGACATTGCATTCGACCATGTGACATTTCATTACCCCGGTGCCGTACGGCCCGCACTGGACGGTGTGACGTTCACGGCGGCGGCAGGACGTACGACCGCAGTGGTCGGGCCCTCCGGCGCGGGCAAGTCGACCCTCCTGTCCCTTCTGGCCCGCCACCACGACCCCGTGCACGGCCAGGTGAGCGTGGACGGAGTCGCGGCGGCGCGGTACGCCCTCGATTCCCTGCGCCGGGGTATCGCCGTCGTCTCGCAGGAGACGTACTTCTTCCACGCCACCGTCGCGGACAACCTTCGTCTGGCCCGGCCCGACGCCACCGACGACGCACTGCGACGGGCGACCCGCGCCGCTGACCTCCACGACGAGATCGCCGCCATGCCCGACGGCTATCTGACCGTGCTGGGCGAACGCGGCGCCACCCTCTCCGGCGGCCAGCGCCAGCGCCTCGCGCTCGCCCGCGCCCTGCTCGCCGACGCGCGCGTCCTGGTCCTCGACGAGGCGACCAGCGCGGTCGACGAACGCGGCGAGGCCCGGATAGGCAAGGCCCTGGCCGAGGCAGCGCGCGGACGCACCTGCCTCGTCATCGCCCACCGTCTGGACGCCGTACGCCACGCGGACCGCATCGTCGTCCTCGACGGCGGACGGGTGCGGGCCATCGGTGACCACACCACCCTCATGGCCGAGAACGGTCTGTACGCGTCCCTGGTCGAGGCCGGCCGGACGCAGGAAGCGCGGCGAGCGGCATGACGACCCTCCACACGATCACGGCGGATCTCCACACCGAGCAGCGCGGCACGCGCGGCGCCCTCAGGGGCCTGCTGCCCGCACTCGGCGCCCACCGCCTCATGGTGGCGCGCACCTGCGCAGCCGCACTCACCGATCAGGCCGCACTCGTCGCCCTGGTGACGCTCGCCGCCCACACGGTCGGCGCAGCCGT
This sequence comes from Streptomyces finlayi, assembly GCF_014216315.1. Lineage (NCBI taxonomy): Bacteria > Bacillati > Actinomycetota > Actinomycetes > Kitasatosporales > Streptomycetaceae > Streptomyces > Streptomyces finlayi. Next base: position 1,360,473 of record NZ_CP045702.1, on the reverse strand, counting down.
GATCGAGGGGCACGCTCCCTCAGGGGCCACCATGGCGGCGCTGATCGCACTCGTCCTCGTCAAGGCGCTGGCCACCTGGCGGGAGATGGACCTGAGCCACGATCTCGCCTACCGGGTCCTGGCCGTGCTGCGGGTACGCATCTTCGACGGGCTCGCCCGCAGCGCACCGGCCCGGATCGGCGGCCGCCGCAGCGGTGACCTGGCGGCGACGGCGATGGGGGACGTCGAGGCGCTGGAGTTCTTCTACGCCCACGCGATCGCCCAGCTCATGGCGTCCGCGACGGTGTTCGGCGCGGGCGCCGCCACCCTGGCCGTCGTCGAGCCACGGATGCTGGCCGTGGTGCTCCCGGTCGCGGTCCTGCTCGTACTCGCCCCGTTGCTGGAGGGGCGGGGACGGACGCGCCGGGGGGCCCGGACCCGTACAGCGGCCGCCGACTTGTCTGCGGAGGCGGTGCAGACCGTCGACGGACTGCGGGAACTCCTCGGCTTCGGCGGCCTGCGCGCCAGGCGTACGCGACTGGCCGAGGCGGGCCGAGGGCTGGCCGACGCACAGCAGGCCGAGCAGTCCTGGGAGGCGGCTGCGGCCGCTGTCCGGGACGCGTTGGTGGTCGCCGCGGTGACCGGGGTCGTGGCGCTCGCGGCGCAGGCGGTCGCCGCCGGACGGCTCGACGGGGCCTGGGCCCCGGCCGCCATGGCCCTGGCACTCGGCACGCTCGCACCCGCGGCCGACGCGGCGGCGTCGCTGGGCCAGGCCGGCGGGCTGCGGCCGGCCGCCGCACGGGTCGGAGCGGCCATCACGGCCCCGGCGGGCGCCGTGGAACCCCTCGCGCCGAGGCCAGCCCCCCGGGGGCCCCTGGGTGTGCGGATGCGTGGCGTCCGCTTCGACTACGGCGGGCGGAGCGTTCTCGACGGCATCGACCTGACCGTACGGGCCGGGGAGACCGTGGCCCTCGTGGGCGTCTCCGGGGCGGGGAAATCGACCTGTGCGCATCTGCTCGCCCGCTTCTGGGACCCCTCCGAAGGCACGGTCGAACTGTTGCCCGCCGACGGTTGCGGACCGGTCGACCTACGGGACGTGGCGGAAGCGGAACTGCGCGGAGCGGTCGCCGTGGTCGGCCAGGAGACACCCCTCTTCCACGGCAGCCTCGCGGACAACCTCCGCCTGGGCGCGCCCGACGCGAGTGACGACGAGGTGGCCGAGGTGGTCCGGCGCTGTGGTATCGACCGCTTCGTGGAGAGCGTGGACCTGCATGTCGCGGAGCGCGGCACGACACTCTCCGGCGGTCAGCGCGCCCGCATCTCCCTGGCCCGCGCCCTGCTCGCGAACCCCCGCGTCCTGGTCCTCGACGAGACGACCGCGCACCTCGACACGGCCGGAGACGCCGAACTGGCCGCGGCGCTCGCGGCGGCGTCCTCCACCCGTACGACGATCTGGATCGCCCACCGCCCGGCGACGATCCGCAGGGCCGACCGCATCGCCGTCCTGGACGCCGGACGCATTGTGCAGGAGGGCACCTGGGAGCAACTCGCCTCCCAGGGAGGCGCTTTCGCCGAGGCCGTGGTCCCGGAGCGGGCCGGAACAGTCTGAACAGCCCTGTGGGCCCGGCGCGGGGGAGCGCGCCGGGCCCACAGGGTGTGTCGCCGACTTCAGCTGCGGGACGTGACTTCCGGGTGTCCGTGACCGTGTACGTGCGTGGGACTGTCGTCGATGCCGGCCGTGTCCCACGCAGGGAAGGGGTCGACGGGCGGCATCGGCTCGCCCTCGGCCGTCAGGCAACTGGTCAGGGCCGCCCGCAGGGCTTTTGTACGCAGTCCGATGCCGATGAAGACCAGCTCCTGACCCTGGACGGTGCCGGCGTCGCGGGCGCCCGAAGGCTCGAAGCGGGCGACGGAACCGGCCTGCGACCACAGCCCCGTCACCGCCGTCCGGCCGGCCAGCACGAAGAAGCCCTTGGACCGGAGGATCCGGCCGTACGCCCCGCTGTCGAGCCCGTCCGTGACGAACTCCCACAACCGGCCCGGGTGGAAGGGTTCAGTGGCGCAAACACGCCAGGTGCGGCCGGCCTCGGAAGCGGCCCGGAGTGCCCCCTGACCGGACGCACGGACCGGAAGCGGAGAGAGTCATGACCACTACGGCACACGCCCCTCACACCGACCACACGCATCAGCACGGTGAGGGCTGCGGCCACGTCGCCTTCCCGCACGACGACCACGTGGACTACGCGCACGACGGGCACGTACACCGCCTCCACGAAGGTCACGCGGACGAGTGCAGGACCGGTGCGCACGCCGCCCACGAGAACCACGCGCACCAGCACGGCGAGGGCTGCGGTCATGTCGCCGTCCCGCACGAGGGTCACACCGACTACGTGCACGAAGGGCACCGGCACGCCGTGCACGACGGGCACTGGGACGACCACTGACCCGGCACCCGCCGTGCGGGCGGTTCACTCCACGATGCTGAGGACGAGCTTGCCGGTCGTGCGGCCCGACTCCCCGAGCTCATGGGCCTTCGCCGCGTCCGCCAGGGGCAGCACCGCCGCGATGTGCGGGCGGAGCGCCCCCGCGTCCGCGAGTTCCGCGAGTGCCTTCAGGCCGGCGTGGTCCGGCTCCACGATGGTGAAGCCCGCACGCAGGCCCGAGGCGGCCGCCACCTCGGCGAGCGGGGCTTCCGCCGGGGAGGCCAGCGAGACGACCATGCCGCTCGGGCGCAGGGTGCGAAGGGAGCGGGGGCCGTACTCCCCGCCGATGGTGTCGATCACCACGTCGATGTCCCGGGCCGCCGATGCGAAGTCGGCCGTCGTGTAGTCGATGACCTCGTCGGCGCCCATGGACCGTACGAAGTCGTGCTTCGCCGCGCTCGCCGTGCCGATGACGTAGGCACCCAGGGACTTGGCGATCTGGACGGCGAGGTGGCCCACCCCGCCCGCCGCCGCGTGGACGAGGACCCGCTGGCCCGGGCGCAGCGCGGCGGTGTCCACGAGCGACTGCAGACCGGTGAGCGCGGCCACCGGGAGCGCGGCCGCCTCCACGTGGGAGAGGCTGCGCGGCTTACGGGCCAGGTGGCGGGCGGGGGAGGTGAGGTAGTCCGCGTACGCTCCCGCGGGCTGCGGGAGGCGCGGCATCCCGAAGACCTCGTCGCCCGGCCGGTACATGGTCACGCCGAGGCCGACCGCCTCGACGGTGCCCGAGACGTCCCAGCCCAGCCTGATGGGCCGACCGGCGAGGCCGCCCGTGGAGCGGTGCCACCAGTCGGTCGGGTTGACGCCGGCCGCGTGGACGCGGACGAGGACTTCCGAGGGGCCGGGTTCGGGGCGGTCCACCTCGATGAGCTTCAGTACCTCGGGTCCGCCGAGTGAGTCCTGACCGATGGCGCGCATGTGCTGCTCCCTTGTGCGGGTGAATGTGCAGGTGGGGGTTGCTCCGGGATCAACCCTGCGGCAGCGCGCCGGACGCTTCGAGTGTCCGGATGGCCATCATGTGGAAGGATCTGGCCATGCATCGCGTCGTCGTACTGGCCCTTGAGGGCGTCTATCCGTTCGAGCTGAGCATCCCGGTCCGGATCTTCGGGACGGCCGAGGACGCGGACGGCCAACCGCTGTACGAGGTGGTCACCTGCGGTCTGGACGGCGGGCCGGTCCGGTCGAGCGCCGACTTCACCGTCGGTGTCGAGCACGGGGCGGAGGCCATCGCGACGGCGGACACCCTGGTGATCCCGCCGTTCGCCTGCGGGCCGGACGCCGAGCGCGACTGGCTGCCCGCCCCGCTGGCCGAGGCGCTGCGTCAACTCCGCCCGGGTGCGCGGATCGTGTCGATCTGTACCGCGTCGTACGTCCTGGCCGCCGCGGGGCTGCTCGACGGCCGTCCCGCGACGACCCACTGGAACGAGGCGGAGCGGTTCCAGCGGATGTTCCCCCTGGTCCGGGTCGACCCGGGTGTGCTGTTCGTCGACGACGGCGACGTGCTCACCGCCGCCGGAGTCGCCGCCGGGGTCGATCTGTGCATGCATCTGGTGCGGAGGGACCACGGAAGCGAGGTCGCCAACCGGGTGGCGCGGCTCTGTGTCGTGCCCCCGTGGCGGGACGGCGGGCAGGCCCAGTTCATCGAGCGGCCGGTCCCCGAGCTTTCGGCGTCCACCACCTCGGCGACCCGCGCGTGGGCGCTGGGTGAGCTCCACCGCCCGCTCCAGCTGGCCGAGCTGGCGGGTCATGCGCGCATGAGCGTACGGACGTTCTCGCGCCGCTTCCGCGACGAGGTGGGCGTGACGCCGGGGCAGTGGCTGACCCAGCAGCGGGTCGAGCGGGCGCGACGCCTGCTGGAGACGACCGGCCTGCCGGTCGACCGGATCGCCGAGGAGGCGGGTTTCGGGACCGCGGCCTCGCTGCGGCAGCACCTGGTCGCCGGCATCGGTGTGCCGCCCTCGGTCTACCGCCAGACCTTCCGCGTCGGACACCCCGCCCAGATGGACGCTCGCTAGGTCCTGTCTGGAGTTCCCCCGCGGCGTCGCGGCGTCCGGCACCGCCGCCTCCGGCGTTGTCGTCAGTCGCGAGGGCTCCGCCATCGCTCCCTCCTCCGCCTTGGATTCGACGGCACCGGACGCCGCTCCTTCTCCCGCGCTGGAACTCCAGACAGGACCTAGTTCCGTAGCACTCGCTTCGCCGACTGTCCTCCTGAGGCGCCGCCGTCTCCCGGCGTGCGCCGCGCCCGCGGACGGCGGACGATGAAGCAGATGAGCCGTTCAGCGGATACGAGACGCGAAGGGCCGGGCAGGACCGATGCTCTGGTCGTGCTGAGCAACGTCAACAAGCACTTCGGCGAGCTGCACGTGCTCCAGGACATCGACCTCACCATCGGCCGGGGCGAAGTGGTCGTGGTCATCGGCCCGTCGGGAGGCGGGAAGTCCACGCTCTGCCGGGCGATCAACCGTCTGGAGACCATCGACTCCGGAGAGATCTTCATCGACGGCAAGGCGCTGCCCGCCGAGGGCCGTGAGCTGGCCGCGCTCCGGGCCGATGTGGGCATGGTCTTTCAGTCGTTCAACCTCTTCGCCCATAAAACCGTGCTCCAGAACATCACCCTGGGCCAGCTCAAGGTCCGCAAGAAGGACAAGCGGGCGGCCGAGGAGCGGGCGCGCTCGCTCCTGGAGCGCGTCGGTGTGGCCTCGCAGGCCGACAAGTACCCCGCGCAGCTCTCCGGCGGTCAGCAGCAGCGCGTTGCGATCGCCAGGGCCCTCGCGATGGACCCGAAGGTCATGCTCTTCGACGAGCCGACCTCCGCGCTCGACCCCGAGATGATCAACGAGGTGCTGGAGGTCATGCAACAGCTCGCCCGGGACGGCATGACCATGGCCGTCGTCACCCACGAGATGGGCTTCGCACGGTCGGCCGCCAACCGTGTGGTCTTCATGGCCGACGGGCGGATCGTGGAGGAGGCGACGCCCGCGCAGTTCTTCGGCGACCCACGCAGCGACCGGGCCAGGGACTTCCTGTCGAAGATCCTCAAGCACTGAGCGGGCCGGCCCGGGAGCCGCCGCTCGTCGGGGCCCCACGCGAGGCCCACCACAAGGCCCCATCACGAGGCCCGTCACGAGGCCCACCACGAGGCCCACCACGAGGCCCCATCGAGATTACCCGTCGAGACCGTAGGGATGATCACCATGAAGGTTCGCAGGACAACCACAGCGGCGGCCGCAGCGCTCGCGCTCTCCCTGGCGACAGTGACCGTCGCCTCCGGAGGAGCCCAGGCCGTCGGCGCGGGCAGTGGCTCCGCCGGGAGCGGTGCCGAGACGATCACCATCGGCATCAAGTTCGACCAGCCCGGCATCGGGCTGAAGACCCCGGACGGGAAGTACACGGGGTTCGACGTCGATGTGGCGACGTACGTCGCCAAGGAACTCGGCTTCGAACCGGGCGACATCAAGTGGAAGGAAGCCAAGAGCGCCGACCGCGAGACGCTGCTGGAGCGCGGCGACGTCGACTTCATCGCGGCCTCGTACTCGATCAACGACGAGCGCGAGAAGAAGGTCGACTTCGCGGGTCCCTATCTGCTCGCGCACCAGGACGTCCTGCTCCGGGCCGACGACGACTCCATCACGAAGCCCGAGGACCTGAACAACAAGAAGCTCTGCTCGGTCACCGGCTCGACCTCCGCGCAGAACGTCAAGGACGACATCGCACCCCAGGCGCAACTCCAGGAGTACGGCGGCTACTCGGAGTGCCTGACGGGCCTGGAGAACGAGATCGTCGACGCGCTGACCACCGATGACTCGATCCTCGCCGGGTACGCCGCGCAGGACGAGTTCAAGGGCAAGTTCAAGCTCGGCGGCTTCAAGCTCAGCAACGAGAACTACGGCATCGGCGTCAAGGAAGGCAGCGATCTGAAGGGCAAGATCAACACGGCCCTGGAGAAGATGGTCTCCGACGGCTCCTGGGATCAGTACGTCGAGAAGAACTTCGGCCCGGCCAACTACGAGAACGAGCCCGCGCCGAAGATCGGCAACGTCGTCGAGTAGCACCGTTCGCGGTCCGGCAGCCGGGTGATGAGGTGCGCCGCCGCGCGGGCGGCGCACCGGACCCTCCCCACACGCGAAAGCGCGGGACAACGTGTTCGACTTCCTTGAAGGCTACGACCTCCTGGGCGCCTTCTGGGTGACGGTACGTCTCACCCTGTACTCCGGGGTCGGCTCCCTCGTCTGGGGCACGGTCCTGGCGGCGATGCGGGTCAGCCCCGTCCCCCTGATGCGCGGCTTCGGCACCGCCTACGTCAACGTCGTGCGGAACATCCCGCTCACAGTCATCATCATCTTCACCTCGCTCGGGCTCTTCCAGACGCTCGGTGTGAGCCTGGGCGCGGACGACTTCACGGCCATCAACTTCCGGCTCGCCGTGCTCGGTCTGACCGCGTACACCTCCGCGTTCGTCTGCGAGGCGCTGCGGTCCGGCATCAACACCGTGCCGGTGGGCCAGATCGAGGCGTCGCGCGCCATCGGGTTGAGCTTCGCCCAGACCCTGCGCCTGGTCGTCCTCCCGCAGGCGTTCCGTTCGGTGGTCGGCCCGCTGGCGAACGTACTGATCGCGCTCACCAAGAACACCACGGTGTCCGCCGCGATCGGGGTCGCCGAAGCCGCGGCGCTGATGCGGGAGATGATCGAGAACGAGGCGCAGCTCATCCTCATCTCCGCCGTCTTCGCGGCCGGCTTCGTCTGCCTCACTCTGCCGACCGGGCTCTTCCTCGGCTGGGTGAGCAAGAAGGTCTCGGTGCGGCGATGACTCCTCCCCTCTACGACGTTCCGGGGCCGCGCGCCAAGCGGCGCAACGCCCTGTTCACGCTGGTGTTCCTGGTGGCGCTCGCCGTGCTCGCCTGGTGGGTGTACCGGAGCCTGGAGGAGAAGAACCAGCTGGAGTGGGTCAAGTGGAGGCCCTTCTTCACCGACTCCCGCGCCTGGAGCACCTACATCCTGCCGGGCCTGCGCAACACCGCCCTCGCCGCCTCCCTCGCCATGGTCATCGCCCTGCCCCTCGGTGCGCTCCTCGGCATCTCCAGGCTCTCCGACCACCGGTGGGTACGCGGCACGGCCGGCACGGTCGTGGAGTTCTTCCGCGCGATCCCCGTACTGATCCTCATGCTCTTCGCCAACGCGGCGTTCTCCGAGTTCACCGACATCAGCCCCGACACCCGCCCGCTGTACGCGGTGGTCACCGGGCTCGTCCTCTACAACGCGTCGGTGCTCGCCGAGGTGGTGCGTGCCGGAATCCTGTCCCTGCCAAGGGGCCAGACCGACGCCGCCAAGGCGATCGGGATGCGCAAGGGGCAGACGATGCTGCATGTGCTGCTGCCGCAGTCCGTCACCGCGATGCTGCCCGCGCTCGTCAGCCAGCTGGTCGTCATCGTCAAGGACACCGCGCTCGGCGGCGCCTTGCTCGGCTTCTCGGAACTGCTGGCCTCGGTGCGCCCGATGAGCGCCAACTACGGCGCCAACACCATCGCGAGCTTCACGGTCGTCGCGGTGATCTTCGTACTGATCAACTTCGCCCTCACCACCTTCGCGAGTTGGCTGGAGGGCCGGCTGCGGCGCGGCAAGAAGTCGACCGGGGCGGTGGTGGGCGCCGAGGCTGTCGAGGAACTGGCCACTCCGGGCGAGCACATCGGGCCGGGAGACGCGGGCGGCTCCACGGGTGGCGCGAAGTAGGTGGCTGTTCGATAACGGGACCCCGCCGCGGACGGGAAACATGATTAGCTTAGGCTTGCCTAACTCTCACCGTTCGCCAATCATGAGGAACACCAATGCTCGGGTCCACCCGCCTGCGTCGTCACACCATCGCAGCCACCGCCGCCGCGCTCACGCTCGTCCTGGGCGGCTGCTCGTCCGGCAGCGACGACGAGAAGAAGACCACGGAGTCCTCGGCGAAGGGTGAGGGTTCCTTCCCCGTCTCGATCAAGAACGCACTCGGCACCGCGGAGATCGACGCGAAGCCCGAACGCATCGTCACCCTCGGCCAGGGTTCCGCCGAGACGGCGATCGCTCTCGGCCACACCCCGGTGGGCATGGAGAGCTACGAGTGGGGCAGCGACAAGACCGGCTACCTGCCGTGGATCCACGAGGCCGTGACGAAGTCGGGCGACAAGCTGCCCAAGCAGTTCACGGGCGGTGAGGACATCGACATCGAGGCCATCACCGAGCTGGAGCCGGACGTCATCCTCGCCCCGTGGTCGGGTATCACGCAGGAGCAGTACGACATCCTCAAGGACATCGCTCCGACCGTCGCCTACCCGGACCAGGCGTGGAGCACGGACTGGGACCAGCAGATCGACATCATCGGCCAGGCCCTCGGCCGGACCGAGGACGCCAAGGGTCTGAAGACGAAGATCGAGAAGCAGCTCGCCGACGCCGCGGCCACCCGGCCGAACTACAAGGACGTCACCTTCTCGTACATCTACAACACCGGCCCCGGCACCCTCGGCGTCTTCAAGCCCGAGGAGCAGCGCGTCACGATGGTCTCCTCCCTCGGACTGACCGTCGACCCGGTGGTGAACACGTTCAAGGAGACCGAGGGCACCGACTCGGCGCTCATCGGCCTGGAGAACGCCGAGAAGCTGAAGGACAGCGACCTCGTCTTCACGTTCTACATGGACGCCAAGAGCCGCAAGGAGATCGAGGCGCAGCCGCTGTACGGCGCCATCCCGGCGGTCAGGAAGGGCGCGGTCGTCGCCAGTGACGACACCCCGTTCGTCACCGCGTCCTCGATCATCAACCCGCTGACCGTGCCGTGGGTGATCGACCGCTACCTCCCGGTCATCGACAAGGCCGTCGCCGCCGCGGGCAAGTAACCACGCAGCGCAGGCATCCGTATGGCTACCACCACACACGCACCGCCGAGCGGCGCGGGTACCTCGCGTACCGGCGCCGCTCGGCGTGCGTCGATCCTGATCCTCGGACTGGCCGTCCTGGCGCTCGCCCTGTGCGCGAGCGTCATGTACGGCAGCAGGTCGACCTCGTTCGGCGATGTCGTCGACGTCCTCTCCGGCGCCGCCGACCCCAACATCACCACCATCATCGAGAGCCGCTATCCGCGGACCGCTCTCGGCGTCCTGGCCGGGCTCTGTCTCGCCGTCGCGGGCACCCTGATGCAGGGCGTCAGCCGTAACCCCCTCGCCGATCCCGGACTGCTCGGCATCAACGCGGGTGCCTCGGCGAGCATCGTCACCGCGACGGCCTTCTTCGGGGCCACCGGCAGCACCGCCACCATGTGGTGGGCCCTGCCAGGGGCACTGATCGCCGGAGTGCTCGTCCATGTCATCGGCTCCTCGGGAGGGAGTACGGGTCTCGTGCGGCTGGTACTGGCGGGCGCCGTGCTGTCCGCCGTGCTGATGGCGTACATCCAGGCCGTCACCCTGGGCAGGCCCAAGGTGTTCGACAGCTACCGCTACTGGGTCGTCGGCGCGCTCGGCGGACGGGACTTCGACGTCTTCATGTCCGTCCTGCCGTTCGCCGCGACCGGCTTCGTCATCGCCCTGGTGCTCGGACCCGGCCTCAACACCCTCGCCCTCGGGGACGCCACCGCGGCCTCCCTCGGCGCGCATCCGGCCCGGGTGCGCGCGGGCGGACTCTTCGCGGCCACACTGCTCAGTGCCGCGGCGACGGCGGCCGTCGGCCCCATCGCCTTCGTCGGCCTGGCCGTTCCGCACGTCGTGCGGGTCCTCGTCGGCGTGGACTTCCGTCTCCAGATCGCCTTCTCGGCCATCGCGGGACCCACGCTGCTGCTCGCGGCCGACGTGGTCGGCCGCATCGTCCTGCGCCCGCAGGAACTGATGGTCGGCGTCGTGACCGCGTTCATCGGAGCGCCCGCGCTGCTCATCGCCGTACGCAGAATGAGGGGAAGCGCATGACGGCCGACCAGGCGGGCTTCCGTACCGCCTCACCCCGGGGCTTCCTGACCCTCGGCCGCACCGTCGCGGTGCCCGTCCGGCGGGTCTCCGTCGTCACCGCCCTCGTCCTTGTGCTCCTGACGGCGGGAGCCGCGACCGCCACGCTGACGCTCGGCCGGCTCGGCATCCCGCTCGCCGACCTGGCCGGGGCGCTCACGGGCGGAGCGGAGGGCAAGGACGCGTTCGTACTGGAACGCCTGCGCGGCCCCCGCCTCGTCGTCGCCCTCGGTACGGGAGCGGCGCTGGGCCTGTCCGGAGCACTGTTCCAGTCCGTGACCCGTAACCCCCTCGGCAGCCCCGACGTGATCGGGCTCGGTTCCGGGGCGGGCGCGGGCGCCGCCATCGTCGCGCTCATGCTGCCGGACACGGTGCCCGTCTCCCTGGGAGCTCTCGCCGGAGCGCTGCTCGCCATGCTGCTGGTCTACGTGTCCACCGGTACGGGCTTCCGCAATCCCGCCCGGCTCGTCGTGGCGGGAATCGGTGTCGCGGCCGTCTGCACGGCCATCACGCAGTACGTCGTCTACGCGATGGAACGGGACCAGGCGTCGGTCCTCGCGGCGTACGTCAACGGCAGCCTCTCGGCGAGGGCCTGGGACGACGCGAGCGCGATCTGGCTGGTGCTGCTCGCCGCGGCCCCGCTGTGCGCGCTGATCGCCCGGCGGCTCGACATCGGCGAGATGGGCGACGACATCGCGGCGGGCCTCGGCTCCGAACCGCAGAAGACCAAGACGGCCGCCGTGCTCCTCGCGATCGTGCTGTGCGCGGGCGCCGTGAGCGTGGCGGGCCCCATCGCCTTCATCGCGCTGACCGCCCCTCAGATCGCCAAACGCCTCACGAGGGTGTCCGGGCCGCACCTCCTGCTGTCCGCGGTGACCGGCGCGCTGCTGCTCGTACTGGCCGATCTCGCGGCCCAGCAGCTGCCGCTCTTCGACAACCTCCCCGTGGGCATCTACACGATGGCCATCGGCGGCGCGTACCTCGGCTACCTGCTGACCCGCGAGTGGAGGAGGGGAGTCCTGTAGCCTCCGCACCCTCCGGTGGCGGTCGCCACTGGCCTCGTACAGGTTCGTCGTCCATACTGCCCGCCGTGGAGCAGCGCATAGATTCGAAGACCCGACCCGAGTTCGCCGCAGGCACCGACCCGGCGTTCATCCCCGGCCTCACGGCCCCTGGCACGGCGCGGACGGAGGAAGACGTGGAGCCCGCCGACTCCCTCGCCGAGGACGCGGTCGTCGCCGAGCCGTCGGAGGAGGCGGACGAGGCGGACGAGGCGGACGAGGCGGACGAGGCGGACGAGGCGGGCGAGGTGGCGGAAGCCGTAACGGAACCGGAATCGGAAACGGAACCGGTAGCGGAGGCAGGACCGGACACGGACGTCGAGGGTGACGGGCCTGTTTTCGAGGTCAGTGACCGTCGTGGCTCCATCCGGGCCGACCACTCCGGTATCCGGTTCCGGCTGGACGACCAGGAGGCCGATTTCACCTGGGACGAGATCGGCGCCGTCGAGGTCAGGACCGCTCGCTTCGGGCGCCGGTTCACCGTCACGGTCCACGTGTCGAGCCGCCGTTGGTTCAACGCCGAGGTCGAAGCCGCCTCGCGGAGCACCCTCAAGGAATGGCCGGCGCGGCTCGACGAGGCGCTGGACGCCTACTTCGAGGAGTCCTGAGTCGCGGGGTCAACCGTGTGCGGGGTGGGAGGGCTGCCGGTGCGCCCTCCCACCCCGCGTCCTTTCGGCGTCCGGACCCCACCGGCCCGCCGTCGGACGGAGTCAGCTCCTGCTGAGGACCACCGAGCGCGTCAGGTGCCGCGGGAGATCCGGGTCCAGGCCGCCCGCGAGTGCCCGGGCGATCGCCAGTCGCTGGACACGCACGAGGTCGGCCAGCGGGTCGAGGCCACTGTCGATCCAGCGGGCGCCGGTGTCGAGCACCTGCTGTGCCAGACCTTCCGGAGCCGGCCCGAACATCCAGGTGGCGGTCCCCGTGGTGGAGATGCTGATGGGTCCGTGGCGGTACTCCATCGCCGGGTACGACTCCGTCCAGGACAGGGACGCCTCCTTCATCTTGAGCGCCGCCTCGTTGGCGAGGCCCACCGTCCAGCCCCGGCCCAGGAACGTGAACTGCGCGCAGTCCAGGAGCCCTTCGGGCAGCGGATCGGCGAGCGCCGTCTCGGCGTCCCGTACCGCCTGCTCCGTGTGCAGCCCGAGGTGGGCGCGGAGCAGGGTGAGCACGGTGGTCGCGAACCGGGTCTGCACGACGGACTGTTCGTCGGCGAAGTCCAGTACGACGACGTCGTCGGCGGCCGTCATGACCGGCGTGGCCGGGTCCGCCGTGAGGGCGACGGTGCGCGTGGTGCCGCTGAGCCCGGTGAGCAGTTCCAGTACCTCGGTCGTCGTACCCGAGCGGGTCAGCGCCACGACACGGTCGTACCTGCGCCCGGAGGGGAACTCGGAAGCGGCGAAGGCGTGGCTCTCGCCCAGCCCGGCGTCCTCGCGGAGCGAGGCGTAGGCCTGCGCCATGTAGAAGGAGGTGCCGCAGCCGACGACCGCGATGCGTTCGCCGGTGGCGGGCAGGGCGTCCGCCCGGTCACCCGCCAGCTCCGCGGCGCGGCGCCAGCACGCGGGCTGGCTGGCTGTCTCGCTCGCTGCAAAGGACACGTCTGCTCCATCTGGTTGGGGTGAACGATGAGCGTGATGCTTGAATTTGCACGTTACAGCCTCACATCGAGCAGAAACAAGCATGTAGTAGTGGGGGGAACCGGGTGCGGACAGCCTGTGCGACGCTTGCGCTGTCCGGCGCCCGGCGACCGCGTTCCCGGGAAACGTGGTGCCGCAGGCAGGACAGGTGAGGAGCACACTCGTGGCCAGGGACGCCCGGTGGGACGCATTGCTGGAACTGGTCGGAAAGAACGGCCGGGTCGAGGTCGAGGACGCCGCGGCGGCCCTGGACGTTTCGGCGGCGACGATCCGCCGCGATCTCGACCAGCTCGCCGAGCAGCACCTGCTCACCCGGACCCGCGGCGGAGCAGTCGCCCATGGTGTCTCGTACGAACTGGCTCTCCGCTACAAGACGGGCCGGCACGCGCCGGAGAAGCAGGCCATCGGCCGCGCCGCCTCCGAACTGGTGGCCGTGGGTGAGGTGGTGGGCCTGACCGGCGGCACCACGATCACCGAGGTGGCCAGGGCGCTGGCCCTGCGCCCTGACATCGTGGGCGAGACGGGGGCGTCGGCGGGCGGCCAGCCCACGCTGACCGTCGTGACCAACGCGCTGAACATCGCCAACGAACTCGTGATCCGGCCGCAGATCAAGCTGGTCGTGACCGGCGGGGTCGCCCGGCCGCAGTCGTACGAGCTGACGGGTCCGCTGGCCAGTGGTGTGATGGGCGAGATCACGCTGGACATCGCGGTCCTGGGTGTCAACGCGATCGACATCGAGCGCGGGGCGTACGTCCATCACGAGGGCGAGGCCAGCATCAACAGGCTCCTGGCCGAGCGGGCGCAGCGTGTGGTCGTCGCCGCGGACTCCTCGAAGATCGGCAAGCGGGCCTTCGCCCGCGTCTGTGATCTCGGGCAGGTCGATGTGCTGGTGACCGACTCCGGTATCACCCCGGAGGCGACGGCACGCTTCGCCGAGGCGGGAGTCGCCGTCATCGCGGTCTGAGCGGCCGAGTCCGTACCGTGCCCGTGTCGGTGGTACGCCGAACGGGTGAGAGGCGGGAGACTTGCCTGATGAACAGTGAGCGCAGCCGGCGCGCAGTCAACCGGCGTACGGACGGGGTGGCCCTGTGAGCAGGTACGACAGGTACGACAGGTACGACGCCACCGACGAACAGTGGGAAGGGCTCGCCCAGGTCGTACCCCTGCGCGGCCGCAACGAGTGGCCTTCGAGGGTCGACCACCGCGCGGTCCCGGAGGAGCCGGTGGCCGAGCAGCGGCGGCTGGTCGTGCTGCGGGTCCAGGTGTTCGCGGACGCCCGCGAAGTCGCGGAGTACCTCGTCGCGCAGATTCCGGTGCTGCTGGATCTGACCGCGGCGGAGACCGATGTGGCCAAGCGCATCCTCGACTTCAGCAGCGGTGTGGTCTTCGGGCTCGGCAGTGCCATGCACCGCGTCGACCGCAATGTGTTCCTGCTGGCCCCGGTCGGCATGGAGGTCGAGGGAGTCGCGGCGGCGGGCGTTCCGCACGCGTAGGCGGCGCGTCCGGGCGCCCCGGGGCTGTGGTGTGCCCGTGAGGCGCCCGGAGCCGCAGTGGTAGACCTGGGACCGTGACGGAACTCGATGTGGCGGGACTTCAGCGGCGGCTGGCGGCGTTCGCCGCGGCACGGGACTGGGAGCAGTACCACACCCCTAAGAATCTGGTGGCGGCGCTGAGTGTCGAGGCGTCCGAACTGGTCGAGATCTTCCAGTGGCTGACGCCGGAACAGTCGGCGCGGGTGATGGAGAACGCGGAGACGGCGCATCGCGTCGCCGACGAGGTCGCGGACGTGCTCGCGTATCTCCTGCAGTTCTGCGAGGTGCTGGGGATCGATCCGCTGGCCGCCCTGACGGCCAAGATCGACAGGAACGAGGTGCGCTTCCCGGTCGTGGAGCGCCCGGAACCCGACCGTGGTCACTCTTCGGAGTGATCGAGTTGTCCACAGTCGATTTGGTGTCCACAGATTTCCGAATTCCTCTGTTCTTCCGGTGCTCGCTACCTCACTGTGGGTAATGGAAGAGGTGAGCGGGTTTTCGTGCGGACGGGGGAATGACGTGGAAGCGGAGCGACTGATCGAGGCCGGCCGCCGTGCTCTGGCGGAGAGCCGGGGCTCGCTGAACGTGATGGCGGAGGCGTGGCAGGCACAGGCCCTCGCCAGGACGGTGGGCAGCCGGCTGGTCCTGAGCGGGCCCGTGGAGTTACGTGGCGAGGCGCGCGGCCTGAGTGAGGCCGGCGGCCGGGTGGGCTCGGCCCTCGACCACCCGATGGTGCTCTCCGGTGGGACACGGGCCTCTCAGCTCACCGAAGTGACGGATGTGCAGAGCTCGTTGACGGCTCTGGTGGCGCTGCTCGGCGAGGTGGGGATCGCGCTGGTCGGGGTCGCCTGTGACACCGACGAGGAGGGTCTCTACTGGCAGTGCATCGAGGCGATAGACGCGGCGGACGAGTCGGTCGACCGGGTGCACGGGATGCTGAGACGCCTCGCGGAGCGCGAGGAGGAGAGGGAGGCGGAGAGGGAACGCGAGCGGGACGGTCCGTTCGGGGTGCTCCACGGTCCCGCGGGTTCGGCGACGGGCCCGCCATGAGGCGGTGAGGGGCGCGACGGGTCCGGGGCACAGGAGCTGCGACGGCCGGTGTTCGAAGGTGCAGGATGGATGCATGGATCTTCGAATCTTCACCGAGCCCCAGCAAGGGGCGAGCTACGACACGTTGCTCACCGTGGCCAAGGCCGCTGAGGACCTCGGCTTCGACGCCTTCTACCGTTCCGACCACTACCTTCACATGGGACCGGGCGATGGGCTTCCCGGCCCGACCGACGCCTGGATCACCCTGGCCGGGCTGGCGCGCGAGACCAGGCGCATCCGGCTCGGGACGCTGATGACGGCGGGCACCTTCCGGCTGCCGGGCGTGCTGGCCATCCAGGTCGCGCAGGTCGACCAGATGTCCGGCGGGCGTGTCGAACTTGGCCTGGGAGCGGGCTGGTTCGAGGCGGAGCACAAGGCGTACGGAATTCCGTTCCCCAAGGAGAAGTTCGGCCGTCTGGAGGAGCAGCTGGCGATCATCACCGGTCTCTGGGCGACCGAGGCGGGGAAGACGTTCAGCTACGACGGCACCTTCTACCAGCTGGCCGACTCGCCCGCGCTGCCCAAGCCGGCCCAGGCCAAGGTGCCGGTCCTGATCGGCGGACACGGTGCCAGCCGCACGCCGAGGCTCGCCGCGAGGTACGCCGACGAGTTCAACATCCCGTTCGCCTCCCTGGAGGACAGCGAGAAGCAGTTCGGCCGGGTCCGGGAGGCGGCGAAGGCGATCGGCCGCGCGCCGGACGAGCTGGTGTACTCCAACGCCCTGGTGGTCTGCGTGGGCAAGGATGACGCGGAGGTGGCGCGACGGGCCGCCGCCATCGGCCGGGAGGTCGAGGAGCTCAAGGCGAACGGTCTCGCGGGCTCGCCCGCCGAGGTGGTCGACAAGCTCGGCCGGTACGGCGCGATCGGATCGTCCCGGGTCTACCTCCAGGTCCTGGATCTGGACGACCTCGACCACCTGGAACTGATCTCGTCCCGGGTCCAGTCACAGCTGGCCTGACCGGCCTCGCCCCGGCATTCCCATCCCCATCCCCCATCTCTCTCCCCGACCGCCCCGGCAGTACAGGAGGAGCACACATGGAACCCGGCCCGGTGGCCCAGCACGTCCCGGCAGGTCCCGCACAGGACCCACCGGTCCGCACGCTCGGCGCCGCCCTCGCCGAGGGGACCGTCCTGCTCGACGGCGGTCTCTCCAACCAGTTGGAGGCCCAGGGCTGCGATCTGTCGGACGAGCTCTGGTCGGCCCGCCTGCTGGCCGACGCACCCCACCAGATCGAGGCCGCGCACACGGCGTACGTCCGCGCGGGGGCACAGGTGCTCATCACCGCCGGATACCAGGCGACGTTCGAGGGCTTCCGGCGGCGCGGGATCGGGCGGGCCCACGCCGCGGAGCTGCTGGCCGGCAGCGTGGAGCTGGCGCGCCGGGCCGGAGAAGGGGCGGGGCGGCAGATCTGGGTCGCCGCCTCGGTCGGGCCGTACGGGGCGATGCTCGCGGACGGCAGCGAGTACCGGGGCCGTTACGGGCTCTCGCCGGGGGAGTTGGAGACCTTCCACCGGCCCCGGGTGGCGGCGCTGGCCGCGGCGCGGCCCGATGTCCTCGCACTGGAGACGGTGCCGGACATGGACGAGGCGGAGGCCCTGCTGCGGGTGGCCGGGGAGTTCGGGCTGCCGGTGTGGCTCTCGTACAGCGTGGCGGGGGACCGGACGAGGGCCGGGCAGCCCCTGGCGGAGGCGTTCGAGGTGGCCGCCGGGAACGGGCAGGTGGTGGCCGTCGGGGTCAACTGCTGCGATCCGGCGGACGCGGACCGGGCGGTGGGGACGGCGGCCGAGGTCACCGGCAAGCCGGTGGTCGTCTATCCGAACAGCGGCGAGCGGTGGGACGCAGGGCGCAGGGAGTGGGCGGGGGACAGCACCTTCGACGCCGGACGGGTGCGGGCGTGGCAGGAGGCCGGGGCGCGCCTGGTCGGAGGGTGCTGCCGTATCGGACCGGCGCGGATCGGGGAGCTGGGAGAGCTGTTGACAGCGTGAAATTGCCTGGTGGGAGCAGGGGACGGGGGCCATACTCGGACAGGTGTTCCTGACTATCAGCACAACCGGCACCCCGGAGCGTCCCGCCA
Organism: Streptomyces finlayi; assembly: GCF_014216315.1. Lineage (NCBI taxonomy): Bacteria > Bacillati > Actinomycetota > Actinomycetes > Kitasatosporales > Streptomycetaceae > Streptomyces > Streptomyces finlayi. Next base: position 1,342,660 of record NZ_CP045702.1, on the reverse strand, counting down.
CCGATCTCGGCTTCCTGTTGCACAAGCATCCTGAGAAGGCGCAGACGTATCCCACCTCCCACGGCACCGCGCATGTCTTCTATCCCGAAGCATCCGCGGAGCGCTGTACGGCGGCCCTGCTGCTGGAGGTGGACAGTGTGGCGCTGGTGCGCCGCGGCAAGGGCAAGGGCAGGGGCGGCGCCCCCGACGCGGCGCTCGCGCAGTACGTCAACGACCGTCCCTACGCCGCCTCCTCGCTCCTCTCCGTCGCTCTGAGCACGGTCTTCGCGTCCGCTCTGAACGGGGCGTGCCAGGCCATGCCCGAGCGGGCCGGGCAGCCACTCCCGCTGCGGATCGAGATCCCCGCGGTGCCCGCGCGCGGGGGCACCGAGCTGGTGCGTAAGCTCTTCGGCCCGCTCGGCTGGACGAGCGTGGAGGCCGTGCCCGTGCCGCTGGACGAGGAGTTCCCGGAGTGGGGCGACTCGCGCTACGTACAGCTGGTGCTGGAGGGGGAGATGCGGCTCGCGGACGCACTGCGGCAGCTGTACGTCCTGCTGCCGGTCCTGGACGACGCCAAGCACTACTGGGTGGCCCCTGACGAGGTGGACAAGCTCCTGCGGGCCGGCGAGGGGTGGCTGGCCGAGCACCCCGAGCAGAAGCTGATCACCAGCCGGTATCTGTCGCGCCGCTGGGGACTGACCCGGCAGGCGATGGAGCGGCTCGAACTGGTGCGGCTCGCCGAGTCGGACGACCTCGACGTGGTCTCCGTGGACAACGCCGTGGACGAGACGAAGGACACCGAGGAGAAGCCGGTGCCGCTCGCCGAGCAGCGGCGCACGGCGATCCTGGCGGCACTGCGCGCCGCCGGTGCGGGCCGGGTGCTGGACCTGGGCTGCGGTCAGGGTCAGTTGGTCCAGGCGCTGCTCAAGGACGTGGCCTTCACGGAGATCGTCGGCGTCGACGTCTCGATGCGCGCCCTGACCATCGCCTCGCGCCGGCTGAAGCTGGACCGGATGGGCGAGCGGCAGGCGAGCCGGGTCACGCTCCAGCAGGGCTCGCTCACCTATACCGACAAGCGGCTCAAGGGGTACGACGCGGCGGTGCTCAGCGAGGTCATCGAGCACCTCGACCTGCCGCGGCTGCCCGCCCTGGAGTACGCGGTGTTCGGCTCGGCGCGGCCGCGCACCGTGCTCGTGACCACGCCCAACGTCGAGTACAACGTCCGCTGGGAGACACTCCCCGCCGGGCACGTGCGCCATGGCGACCACCGCTTCGAGTGGACCAGGGCCGAGTTCGGCCGGTGGGCCGCGGAGGTGGCGAAGCGTCACGGCTACGAGGTGGCCTTCGTCCCCGTGGGCCCGGACGACCCCGAGGTGGGGCCGCCGACGCAGATGGCCGTGTTCACGATGAACACGCCGGACGAGACGAACAAGACGAACAAGACGGACCAGACGGACCAGATGAACGGGACGAACAAGAAGGAGGCGAAGGCCGCATGAGCAGCACCGGCACCACCGACACCCTCCGCACGTCGCGCACGCTGCCGGTGACCGACCTCTCCCTCGTCGTACTCATCGGTGCCAGCGGATCGGGCAAGTCCACCTTCGCCCGCAAGCACTTCAAGCCCACCGAGATCATCTCCTCGGACTTCTGCCGGGGCCTCGTCGCCGACGACGAGAACGACCAGAGTGCCAGCGGTGACGCCTTCGACGTCCTGCACTACATCGCGGGCAAGCGTCTCGCCGCCGGCCGTCTCACCGTCGTCGACGCCACCAACGTCCAGCCCGAGAGCCGCAAGCAGCTCGTGCGGCTGGCCCGCGAGTACGACGTGCTGCCGATCGCCATCGTCCTCGACCTGCCCGAAGAGGTCTGCCTCGCGCGCAACGCGAACCGTCCCGACCGGGCCGACATGCCGCGCCACGTCATCCAGCGCCACCGCCGCGAACTGCGCCGCTCGCTGCGCGGTCTGGAGCGCGAGGGCTTTCGCAAGGTGCACATCCTGCGCACCGAGGAGGAGGCCGAGCAGGCGGGCATCGTGCTGGAGCGCCGGTACAACGACCTGCGCCATCTCACCGGCCCCTTCGACATCATCGGAGACATCCACGGCTGCGGTTCCGAGCTGGAGACCCTGCTCACCACCCTCGGATACGTCGACGGCGCGCACCCCGAAGGGCGTACCGCCGTCTTCGTCGGCGACCTCGTCGACCGCGGCCCCGACAGCCCCGGAGTGCTGCGCCGTGTCATGGGCATGGTGTCGGCCGGCAACGCCCTGTGCGTGCCGGGCAACCACGAGAACAAGCTCGGCCGTCATCTCAAGGGCCGCAGCGTCCAGCACACCCACGGGCTGGCGGAGACCATCGAGCAGCTGGAGCGCGAGGACGCCGTCGACCCCGCGTTCCGCGGGCAGGTCGCGGAGTTCATCGAGGGCCTCGTCAGCCACTACGTGCTGGACGGGGGGAAGCTCGTCGTCTGCCACGCCGGGCTGCCGGAGAAGTACCACGGCCGCACCTCCGGCCGGGTGCGTTCGCACGCGCTGTACGGGGACACGACCGGCGAGACCGACGAGTTCGGCCTGCCCGTGCGCTATCCGTGGGCCGAGGAGTACCGGGGCCGCGCCACCGTGGTCTACGGCCACACGCCGGTCCCCACCACCTCCTGGGTCAACAACACCATCTGCCTGGACACCGGCGCCGTCTTCGGCGGCAGGATGACCGCGCTGCGCTGGCCGGAGCGCGAACTCGTCGACGTGCCGGCGGAGAAGGTCTGGTACGAGCCGGTCAGACCGCTCGTCTCCGAGGCGCCCGGCGGCCGCGAGGGCCGTCCCCTGGACCTCGCCGACGTCCAGGGCCGCCGCATCGTGGAGACCCGGCACATGGGCCGCCTCTCGGTGCGCGAGGAGAACGCCGCGGCGGCGCTCGAAGTCATGAGCAGGTTCGCCGTCGACCCGCGGCTGCTGGCCTATCTCCCGCCGACCATGGCGCCGGCCGCCGCCTCGCACGAGGACGGCTATCTGGAGCACCCGGCGGAGGCGTTCGCCCAGTTCCGGACGGACGGTGTGGCCAAGGTCGTCTGCGAGGAGAAGCACATGGGCTCGCGGGCCGTGGCGCTGGTCTGCCGCGACGCGGAGGCGGCGCGTGAGCGCTTCGGTACCGAAGGCCCGACGGGCGCCCTGCACACCCGTACCGGGCGGCCGTTCCTCGACGACCCCGCGCTCACCGAAGCGGTTCTCGGCCGGCTGCGCGAGGCCGTCACCGCCGCCGGGCTGTGGGAGGAGTGGGACACCGACTGGGTCCTCCTGGACGCCGAACTGATGCCGTGGTCGCTGAAGGCGGCCGGGCTGCTGCGCTCGCAGTACGCGGCGGTCGGCGCCGCCTCCGGCGCCGTCTTCCCCGCGGCCGTCGCCGCCCTCGAAGCGGCTGCCGCCCGTTCCGTCGACGTCGGCGCGCTGGCGGACCGGCAGCGCGGACGTGCCCAGGACGCGACCGCGTTCACCCGGGCGTACCGCCGTTACTGCTGGAGCACCGAAGGGCTCGAAGGCGTGCGGCTCGCACCCTTCCAGATCCTCGCCGTGCAGGGCCGCTCGCTGGCCTCCGTACCGCACGACGAGCAGCTGGCATGGCTGGACCGGCTCGTCGAGCACGACCCGACCGGGCTGCTCCAGGTGACGCGGCGGCTCGTCGTGGACACCGGCGACACGGAGTCGGTGCGCTCCGGCATCGACTGGTGGCTGGAGATGACGGGCCGGGGCGGCGAGGGCATGGTCGTGAAGCCGCTCGGTGCGCTCGTGCGGGACGAGAAGGGCCGGCTGGTCCAGCCGGGCATCAAGGTACGCGGCCGGGAGTACCTGCGGATCATCTACGGCCCCGAGTACACCCGCCCGGAGAATCTGGAGCGGCTGCGCTCCCGGTTCCTCGGCCACAAGCGGTCGCTGGCGCTGCGGGAGTACGCGCTGGGTCTGGAGGCCCTGGACCGGCTGGCCGACGGGGAGCCGCTGTGGCGGGTCCACGAAGCGGTCTTCGCGGTGCTGGCTATGGAGTCGGAGCCGGTCGACCCGAGGCTCTAGGTCCTGTCTGGAGTTCCCCCGCGGCGTCGCGGCGTCCGGCACCGCCGCCTCCGGCGTTGTCGTCAGTCGCGAGGGCTCCGCCATCGCTCCCTCCTCCGCCTTGGATTCGACGGCACCGGACGCCGCTCCTTCTCCCGCGCTGGAACTCCAGACAGGACCTAGCGGGCGGGACCAAGCCCGTCGAGGGAGTTCCTCCCGGGCCCTTGGGGTTTTGGGGGAGATCGAGGACAAGACGGCCGTTCGCCGGGTGAACGGCGCTCCGTGCGGTGAGGATGGAGGCATGGGATTCCATGTCGACTCCGAGGCCGGGCGGTTGCGCCGCGTCATCCTGCACCGCCCCGATCTGGAGCTCAAGCGGCTCACCCCCGGCAACAAGGACGCGTTGCTCTTCGACGACGTGCTGTGGGTGCGCCGCGCCCGCCAGGAGCACGACGGCTTCGCCGACGTACTGCGCGACCGGGGTGTGGAGGTGCATCTCTTCGGTGATCTGCTGCGGGAGTCGCTGGACATCCCGGCGGCCAAACGACTCGTCCTCGACCGGGTCTTCGAGGAGAAGGAGTACGGTCCGCTCGCCACCGAGCATCTGCGGGCGGCCTTCGAGGAGTTGTCCACCGCCGAGCTGACCGAGGCGCTCGTCGGCGGGATGACGAAGCGGGAGTTCCTGGAGCGGCACAGCGAGCCGACCTCGGTCCGGTTCCATGTGATGGATCTGGACGACTTCCTCCTGGCGCCGCTGCCGAACCACCTCTTCACCCGTGACACCTCCGCCTGGATCTACGACGGGGTGTCCATCAACGCCATGCGCTGGCCCGCCAGACAGCGCGAGACCGTCCACTTCGAGGCGATCTACCGTCACCACCCCCTCTTCACCGGGCCGGAGGCGGGGGTGTTCCACCACTGGTCGGAGGGCCAGGACGACTACCCGTCGACCATCGAGGGCGGCGACGTGCTGGTCATCGGCCAGGGAGCCGTGCTGATCGGGATGAGCGAGCGCACCACTCCGCAGGCCGTGGAGATGCTGGCCCAGGGCCTCTTCGACGCCGGTTCGGCCCGGACGATCGTGGCGCTGGACATGCCGAAGAACAGGGCGTTCATGCACCTCGACACCGTGATGACGATGATCGACGGCGATACGTTCACCCAGTACGCCGGGCTCGGGATGCTCCGCTCGTACACGATCGAGCCCGGTGACGGCCCACGGGAGCTGAAGGTCACCGACCATCCGCCCGAGCACATGCACCGGGCCATCGCCGCCGCGCTCGGCCTGGAGTCGATCCGGGTGCTCGCCGCCGTCCAGGACGTACACGCGGCGCAGCGCGAGCAGTGGGACGACGGCTGCAACGTGCTGGCCGTGGAACCGGGGGTCGTCGTCGCGTACGAGCGGAACGTCAGCACCAACACGCATCTGCGCAAGCAGGGCATCGAAGTCATAGAGATCCGCGGCAGCGAGCTGGGGCGGGGGCGCGGCGGGCCCCGGTGCATGAGCTGTCCGGTAGTGCGTGATCCCGTGTAGCGAGCAGCCCGATGACGCATGCTCCTGTATAGCAATGCAGGTACTCGTATAGACTTCCAGGATCAGCGCTTCGAGCGACCCTTGTCCGACCAGGAGCAGTCACATGGCCACAGACCTCGCAGGCCGCCACTTCCTCAAGGAGCTGGACTTCACGGCCGAGGAGTTCCGCGGCCTGGTCGCCCTGGCCGCGGAGCTCAAGGCCGCCAAGAAGGCGGGGACCGAGGTGCGGCGGCTGAGCGGCAAGAACATCGCGCTGATCTTCGAGAAGACGTCGACGCGTACGCGGTGCGCGTTCGAGGTCGCCGCGGCGGACCAGGGCGCGTCCACGACGTACCTGGACCCCTCCGGCTCGCAGATGGGCCACAAGGAGTCGGTGAAGGACACGGCCCGCGTGCTGGGCCGGATGTTCGACGGCATCGAGTACCGGGGCGACAGCCAGCAGGCCGTCGAGGAGCTGGCCGCGTACGGTGGCGTCCCGGTCTTCAACGGGCTGACCGACGAGTGGCACCCCACCCAGATGCTCGCCGACGTGCTCACGATGACCGAGCACAGCGCGAAGCCGCTGGACCGGATGGTGTTCGCCTACCTCGGCGACGCCCGCTTCAACATGGGCAACTCCTACCTCGTCACCGGCGCCCTGCTCGGAATGGACATCCGGATCGTCGCGCCCCGGGCCTACTGGCCGGCGGCGGACGTCGTCGCGCAGGCCCGGAAGCTCGCTCAGGTCAGCGGCGCGACGGTCACGCTCACCGAGGACATCGCCGAAGGTGTCCGCGGCGCCGACTTCGTCGCCACGGACGTCTGGGTCTCCATGGGGGAGCCCAAGGAGGTGTGGGCCGAGCGCATCACCGCGCTCGCGCCGTACTCCGTGACCATGGACGTCCTGCGGGCCACGGGCAACGACGACGTCAGGTTCCTGCACTGCCTCCCGGCCTTCCACGACCTCGGCACGAAGGTCGGCCGGGAGATCCACGACGCGTACGGCCTGACGGAGCTTGAAGTGACCGACGAGGTCTTCGAGTCCCCGTTCTCGGTCGTCTTCGACGAGGCGGAGAACCGGATGCACACCATCAAGGCCGTACTCGTGGCCACGATGGCCAAACCCGGCGCCTGATCACTCCGCCGCGCGGGCGTGCCGTGCGGGGGGCGGCTGGGCGGGCATCGCGGGCAGCGTGAACCACACCGCCTTGCCGTGCTCCGTCGTGCGGTGACCGCAGGCGGAGCTGAGCGTGCGGATCAGGAGCAGCCCCCGGCCGTGTTCCTGCCAGGGGTCCGGCGCGCTGCCGGGCGTGGGCCGGGAGAGGTCGCCGGGCGGCGAGGGGTCACGGTCGTGGACCTCGACCTGGCACCCGGCCGCCATGAGTTCCACGACGAGTTCGATGGGCAGGTCCCCGTCCGTGTGCTCGACGGCGTTGGCGACCAGTTCGGCGGTGAGGAGTTCGGCGGTGTAGCTGTCCGCGGAGGCGTCGATGTCCATGAGCGCGGTACGGATGAGTGCGCGGGCGATCGGCACGGCTGCCGTGGAATGCGGCAGGGCGATACGCCATGACGCGGGAATGGGGACATCGGGGGGCACAGCTGCTTCCGTTCCGGAGCGAGTCTTCCTGGTATCGACAAATCCTGCGTTCAACCATACGAAGTGGGGTGGCGCAGTGATAGAGCCGGTCGACCGGCACGAAAGGGACGTTCGCCACAACACTCGCACGTTTGGGTTATCGCGCACTCCTGACGACAGTCACATATGAGTGATAACTTCGGGGTGGACCGAGTCGCCCGGAGCGGGCAGGCTCCGCTGGCCACCGGCTGAAGGGGACCACCTCCCATGAGCCCTTTTCCCAGTTCCGCCCTCCGTACGGAGGACTGGCACCATCTGCGGGTGACGAGGGACGACGGGGTCGCGACCGTCACCTTCGCCCGGCCCGAGAAGCTCAACGCGCTCACCTTCGGCGCCTATGCCGACCTGCGCGACCTGCTCGCCGAACTGTCACGCGAACGTTCCGTGCGCGCCCTGGTGCTCTCCGGTGAGGGGCGCGGGTTCTGTTCCGGAGGCGACGTCGACGACATCATCGGCGCCACGCTCGCGATGGACACCGCCCAGCTCCTCGATTTCAACCGGATGACCGGCCAGGTCGTACGGGCCCTTCGTGAATGCCCCTTCCCGGTTATCGCCGCCGTACACGGCGTGGCTGCGGGAGCCGGGGCCGTTCTCGCCCTGGCGGCCGATTTCCGCATCGCGGACCCGACGGCCCGCTTCGCCTTCCTCTTCACCCGGGTCGGCCTCTCCGGCGGTGACATGGGCGCCGCCTATCTGCTGCCCCGCGTCGTCGGTCTCGGCCATGCCACCCGGCTCCTCATGCTCGGCGACCCGGTGAACGCCCCCGAAGCGGAACGGATCGGGCTGATCAGCGAACTCGCCGAGGAAGGCCAGGCCGGGGAGCGCGCCGCCGCGCTCGCCCGCAGACTCGCCGACGGACCCGCCCTCGCGCTCGCGCAGACCAAGGCGCTGCTCACCGCCGAACTCGACATGCCCCTCGCGGCCTCCGTCGAAATGGACGCCGCCACCCAGGCGCTCCTGATGAACGGCGAGGACTACGCCGAATTCCACGCGGCCTTCGCCGAGAAGCGCACGCCGAAATGGCAAGGAAGGTAGCGTGATGTCCGGCGACTCGATGCGGATCGCGGTCATCGGCGGAGGCCCCGGCGGCCTGTACGCGGCGGCGCTGCTGAAACGGCTGGGCCCCGGGCGTGACATCACGGTCTGGGAGCGCAACGCCCCGGACGACACCTTCGGATTCGGCGTCGTCCTCTCCGACGAGACGCTCGGCGGCATCGAGCACGCCGACCCCGTCGTGTACGCGGCGCTGCGGGACGAGTTCGTCCGCTGGGACACCATCGACATCGTCCACCGGGGCCGTTGCGAGACGTCCGGCGGACACGGGTTCGCGGCGCTCGGCCGCCGGAGGCTCCTGGAGATCCTGCACGCGCGCTGCCACTCCCTCGGCGTCCGGCTCCGCTTCCGCACTCAGGCCCCGCCCGCCGCGGAGCTCGCGCAGACGTACGACCTGGTGATCGCCGCCGACGGTGTGCACAGCGCCACCCGCGAGGCCCACGCCGACGTCTTCCGCCCGCACCTCACCCCGCACCGCAACCGCTACATCTGGCTCGCCGCCGACTTCGCACTCGACGCCTTCCGCTTCGAGATCGCCGAGTCCGAGTACGGCGTGATGCAACTGCACGCCTACCCCTTCTCGGCCGACGCCTCCACCGTCATCGTCGAGATGCGCGAGGAGGTCTGGCGGGCCGCCGGGCTCGACCGCTGCGATGCGGCCGAGTCCACCGCACGCTGCGCCAAGACGTTCGCCGACGCCCTCGACGGCCGGCCCCTGCGCTCCAACAAGTCCTCCTGGCTCACCTTCACCACCGTGGTCAACGAGCGGTGGTCGCACGGCAGTACCGTCCTCATCGGCGACGCCGCCCACACGGCGCACTTCTCGATCGGCTCCGGCACCAAACTCGCCGTCGAGGACGCCCTCGCACTGGCCGCCTGTGTCGGGGAACAGCCGGATCTGCGTACGGCGCTCGACGCGTACGAGACGGAGCGCCGCCCGGTCGTCGCCTCGACCCAGCGCGCGGCGGCCGCCAGCCTGCGCTGGTTCGAGGAACTGGACACCTACCTGGACCAGCCGCCCCGCCGATTCGCCTTCAACCTCCTCACCCGCAGCCGCCGCGTCACCCATGACAACCTCCGGCTGCGCGACCGCGCCTTCACCGGCGCCGTCGAGGAGGAGTTCGGCTGCCCGCCCGGAACCCCGCCGATGTTCACCCCGCTGCGGCTGCGCGGACTGGAACTGCGCAACCGGGTCGTCGTCTCGCCCATGGACATGTACTCCGCCACCGACGGCGTCCCCGGCGACTTCCACCTCGTCCACCTCGGCGCCCGCGCTCTGGGCGGCGCCGGGCTCACCATGACCGAGATGGTCTGTGTGAGCCCCGAAGGCCGCATCACGCCGGGCTGCGCCGGCCTCTACACCGACGAACAGGCCGCCGCCTGGGCCCGCATAGCGGACTTCGTGCACCGTAGTGCCCCCGGGGCCGCGATCGGCGTCCAGCTGGGCCACTCCGGCCGCAAGGGCTCCACCAAACTCATGTGGGAGGGCATCGACCAGCCGCTCGACGCGGGCAACTGGCCGTTGTCAGCCGCCTCCCCGCTTCCCTACGCCCCCGGCGTCAGCCAGGTGCCCGAGGCGCTGGACCGGGCCGGACTCGACGCCGTCCGCGAGGAGTTCGCCGCAGCGGCCCGCCGCGCCGCGCACTGCGGCTTCGACCTGCTCGAACTCCACTGCGCGCACGGCTACCTGCTCTCCGGGTTCCTCTCCCCGCTCGCCAACCACCGCACCGACGCGTACGGCGGCCCGCTGGAGAACCGGCTCCGCTTCCCCCTCGACGTCTTCGACGCGGTCCGGGAGCAGTGGCCCGCCGACCGGCCCATGACCGTCCGCATCTCCGCCACCGACTGGGCCGACGGCGGTACGAGCGCCGAGGACGCCCTCGCCATCGCCCGGGCCTTCGCCGAGCGCGGTGCCGACGCCATCGACGTCTCCACCGGACAGGTCGTGCCGGACGAACGCCCCGAGTACGGCCGCTCCTACCAGACCCCCTACGCCGACCGCATCCGCAACACCGTCGGCGTCCCCGTCATCGCGGTCGGCGCCATCTCCTCCTGGGACGACGTCAACTCGCTGCTCCTCGCGGGCCGCGCCGACCTCTGCGCCCTGGCCCGCCCGCACCTCTACGACCCGCACTGGACCCTCCACGCGGCGGCCGAACAGGACTACCGCGGACCGGGCGCGCCCTGGCCCCTGCCGTACCGTGCGGGCAGCCGCACCCCGCCGGCCGGCCGTACCGACGCGCCGAAACCACGGCTCACGCTGAACTGAGCGCCAGGCACTCGTGGCAGCGGCAGGGACTGGGTGCGGGATGCCGGGCCACCGCGCTGAGCAGCAGCCGGTCCGAGACGGCCTCGAACCCGATGCGCCGGTACACACCGTTGCTCGTCGGGTTCGCGAGGTCCGTGAACAGCAGCACCTCCTCGGCTCCCGCCGCCCGTGCCGCCCGGCCGACCGCCGCCGTCACCGCCGCCGCGTAACCCCGGCCCCGGTGTTCCGACGGCGTGTAGACCGTCGCCACCCGCACCGAGCCCGCGATGTTCCGCGAGACGCCCGCCATCGACACGGGCACACCCGCGTCCTCCCACAGCGTCAGCCCGCCGTACGTCGTGCGCTCGTCGACGAGCCGCTCGATATGGGTGCGGGGCTCACCGACCTGCTCGGCGAACGTGCCGTGCCAGTCCAGGAGGAGGTCCCGGTCGGCGGCCGTCGCCGTCCGGGGCCGGCCCGCCGGGGCGGGGGAGGGCGGGACGAGTGTCCCGAGCCGGTAGAGCCGCCGCTGTTCGTCGACCCGGTGGCCCGGCCAGTGCGCGGCCAGCGCCTCGGCCGTGGCGCGGTCCGCGTTGACGCGGGTCAGCGGGAGCGCGCGGGTGAGCGGAGTGATCGCCTCCGGTGCGGTCGCGCCCAGCATCGGGGGATACGGCGGAGTGTGCACCAGCGTCCCCGCGACCGCTCCGTCGGCCCCCCGCCACCAGCCGAGGACGGGGACGCTCTCGCCGTACGCGCGGGGACCGCTGTCCCGCAGCGTGGCGGTGACGGTCAGCACCAGGGTGTTGTCCGCGGGCCGGGAGGCCAGCCACGCACCCGCCGTATCCAGAAAAAACGCCGACATCGTCCGTGAAAGTCCAGGTCATGCCTCATCCTGCCGGTTCCGCGCTCCGGCAGTCACCCGAATTGCGGGCGCGCTCACGGGCGTACGAAACGCTCCCCGGCATCGCGCAGCATCGCGTGCAGCAGCCCGAACACCTCGGCCGAGCGGCCCCCTGGCCAGTCCTTCGGCAGCAGTTCCTCCGGCAGCCCGGGGTCGGCGTACGGCAGCTTCCGCCAGGAGTCCAGCGCCGGAAGATAGTCCCGGTAGGCGACCTCGGGGTCCGGGACGCTCCCGAGGGGCCACGCCTCCCACGCCTTGAGCACCGGCTCCTGCTGCTCCAGGAAGTCCAGATGGAGCCGTGCGATGGCGTCCAGGTCCCACCAGCGGGCCACCGACTCCTTCGTCGCCGCGAAACCGAGGTGTTCCCCCCGGAACAGATCCACGTACGGGGCGAGCTCCAGCCGCTCGAGGGTGTGCCGGGTCTCCTCGTACAGCCCCGCCGGCGCGATCCACACCCCGGGCGCGGCCGTGCCGAAGCCGAGGCGGGCCAGCCGGGAGCGCAGCAGATGCCGCTTGTGGCGCTCCGCCTCCGGTACGGAGAAGACGGCCAGTACCCAGCCGTCGGCGGCCCGGGGCTCCGGCTGTTCGTAGATGCGCCGGTCGCCGTCGTCCAGCAGCTGCCGGGCGTCCGCCGACAGCGCGTAACCGGCCGACCCGTCAGTCGTGCGGGCCGGGACGAGCAGTTCGCGGCGCTTGAGCCGGGAGACGGAGGAGCGTACGGAGGGCGCGTCGACCCCTACGGCGCGCAGCAGACGGATCAGCTCGGCCACCGGCAGCGGTTCGTTGCCGGGGGAGCGACCGTACGCGCCGTAGAGGCTGACGATCAGGGAACGGGGAGTGTGCAGCTCGGCCACGTGATCACTCTAGAGCCCGTCAGCCGCGGCGTGCCGGTCCGCGTCCCCGCGCAGCCGGAAGCGCTGGAGTTTGCCGGTCGCGGTCCGGGGGAGCGCGGCCAGGAACTCGATGACGCGGGGGCACTTGTGCGGAGCCAGCTCCCCCTTCATGTAGCGGCGCAGGGAGTCCGCGGTCTGCGCGGAGCCCTCGCGCAGCACCACGTACGCCACGACGATCTGGCCGCGCAGCTCGTCCGTACGGCCCACCACGGCGGCCTCGGTCACCTCCGGATGGCGCAGCAGCGCGTCCTCGACCTCGGGACCCGCGATGTTGTAGCCGGAGGAGATGATCATGTCGTCGGCGCGGGCGACGTAACGGAAGTAGCCGTCCGGCTCGCGGACGTACGTGTCACCGGTGATGTTCCAGCCGTGCCGCACGTACCGCGTCTGGCGCTCGTCGGCGAGATAGCGGCAGCCGACCGGGCCGCGCACGGCCAGCAGTCCCGGTTCGCCGTCCGGCACTTCCTCACCCGCCGGGTCCACGACCCGCGCCTGCCAGCCGGGTACGGGCTTCCCTGTGGTGCCGGGGCGGATGGCGTCGTCGGCGGCCGAGATGAAGATGTGGAGCAGCTCGGTGGCCCCGATGCCGTTGATGATGCGCAGACCGGTCCGCTCGTACCAGGACTCCCAGGTGGCGGCGGGCAGGTTCTCCCCGGCGGAGACGCACCTGCGCAGCGCCGACAGGTCGTGCCCGTCGAGGTGGTCCAGCATCACCCGGTACGCCGTCGGCGCGGTGAACACCACCGAGACCCGGTGGGCGGCGAGCGCCGGCAGCAGCTGCCTGGGCCCCGCCTGCTCCAGCAGAAGTGCCGAAGCGCCCGCGCGCAGGGGGAAGATCACCAGGCCGCCGAGCCCGAAGGTGAAACCGAGCGGGGGGCTCCCGGCGAACACGTCGTCGGGTTCCGGACGCAGGACGTGGTGCGAGAACGTGTCGGCGACGGCCAGCACATCGCGGTGGAAGTGCATACAGCCCTTGGGCCGCCCGGTGGTGCCCGAGGTGAACGCGATCAGGGCGACGTCGTCCGCTGCGGTGTCCACCGGCTCGTACGGCCCCGGACGGGACTCCGCCAGACGCGTCAGATCGTCCTCCGCGACGCCCCCGTACGTCGTGATCAGCAGTTCAGGGACCCGGGCCTTCAGCAGATCCTCGACGGAGCGGACATCGCACAGCGCATGGCTCACCCGGGCGAGTGAGCAGATGGTGGACAGCTCCTGGGACCGTGCCTGCGCCAGTACGGTGACGGCGACCGCGCCCGCCTTCATGACCGCGAGCCAGCAGGCGGCCAGCCAGGGGGTGGTGGGGCCGCGCAGCAGTACCCGGTTGCCGGGGCGTACGCCCAGGTCACCGGTGAGGACATGGGCGATGCCGTCCACCCGGTCCCGCAGCTCCCCGTAGCTCCACACCCCGCCGTCACCGCCGCGGAAGGCGGGGCGGTCAGGGCCGAAGCGGCCGATGGTGCGGTCGAGGAGTTCGTATCCGCAGTTCAGCCGGGCGGGGTAGTGCAGCTCCGGCCGGTCGAAGACCAGCTCCGGCCGCTGCGCTGCCGGTGGCAGACGGTCACGGGAGAACGTGTCGGTGTGTGCGGTGGCACCGTCCGCAGACGCGTCCGGCGAGGAAATCGGCTCCATGAAGGATCGCCCCCTTGTCGCCCCTGGAGCGTATCGTTTGAGTGACGGTAGTCAACGGTTCGCGATAAGACGTGACAAGAGAGGCGCCGCCATGACGGCATTCTCGCTCGACCCGGCCAGGACCGCCTGGTGCGCGGAGCTGTACGGGACAGCCGTGCACCAGCTGCGGCCGCTCGCCGAAAAGGGCGAGGCGGGCAGGGTGAACCGCCCGCTGCTCGCCGCCCTCGGCGAACTGGGGCTCCTCGACAGGCTCTTCGACTCCGGCGCGCTCGACCTCTGCCTGCTGCGCGAATCCCTGGCCCGTGGCTGTACGGAGGCCGAGACCGCCCTCGCGCTCCAGGGGCTCGGCGCGTATCCGGTCGTCCAGGCGGGCACGCCCGCGCAGCGCGGGCGCTGGCTGCCCGAGGTGCGGGCGGGCCGCGCCGTGGCCGCCTTCGCGCTGAGCGAGCCGGGCGCGGGCTCCGACGCCGCCGCCCTCGCCCTCGGCGCGCGCGTCACCCCGGACGGCTGGCGGCTGACCGGCGAGAAGTGCTGGATCTCCAACGCGCCCGAGGCCGATTTCTACACCGTCTTCGCCCGTACGACCCAGGGCGCGGGAGCCCGGGGCGTCACCGCGTTCCTGGTCCCCGCCGACCGCCCCGGGCTCACCGGAGAAGCGCTGGACATGCTCTCCCCGCACCCCATCGGGGCGCTGGCCTTCGAGGACGTCCCCGTCACCGCCGCCGACGTCCTCGGCGAGCCCGACCGGGGGTTCCGGGTCGCCATGAACACCCTCAACCTCTTCCGGCCGAGCGTCGGAGCCTTCGCGGTCGGCATGGCCCGCGCGGCCCTCGACGCCACCGTCGCGCACACCGCGGAACGCACCGCTTTCGGCGGCCCGCTGAAGGACCTCCAGGCCGTCTCCCACCAGGTCGCCGAGATGGCCACCCGCACCGAGGCCGCCCGGCTCCTGGTGTACGCGGCGGCCGCGGCGTACGACGCGGGCGAGGACGGCGTGCCCGGACGCGCCGCCATGGCGAAGCTGTACGCAACCGAGACCGCGCAGTACGTCGTCGACGCCGCCGTCCAGCTGCACGGCGCCCGCGCCCTGCGCCGCGGCCACCTGCTCGAACACCTCTACCGGGAGGTCCGCGCGCCCCGGATCTACGAGGGTGCCAGCGAGGTGCAGCGCACGATCATCGCCAAGCAGCTGTACGCGACCCAGGAGCCGTCCGTATGAACCCGGTCAACCGGATCAACCCCGCCGAACTCTCCCCGCCCACGGGCTTCTCGCACGCCGTCACCGTCACGGGCGGCCGTCTGGTCTTCCTCGCCGGCCAGACCGCCCTCGACGAGGCCGGGAAGGTGGTCGGGGACACCCTGCCCGAGCAGTTCGAGCAGGCCCTCGGCAACCTGCTCACCGCCCTGCGCGCGGCGGGCGGCACCCCGGCAGGGCTGGCGAGGGTCACCGTGTACGCCACGGATGTCGCCGACTACCGGGAGCACGCGTCCGAACTGGGCCGGATCTGGCGGCGGTCGGCAGGACGCGACTACCCGGCCATGGCCGTGATCGGCGTCGTCAGACTCTGGGACGAACAGGCGATGGTGGAACTCGACGGGGTGGCGGCACTCGACTGAACCCGCCCCGCCACCCCTGGTCCTCGACCACTCGGTACGGCTGCACCAGCACGTGGGCCGCGCCCGGAATCCCGACCTTCAGCAGCTCGTCCGTGATCGGGGTGAGCAGCGCCTTGACGGCCTGGTTGCCCGCGCTCATCACGACGCCCCGCACCTCGGGCAACCGGGGCACGGTGACACGCCAGTTGGCGAAGCCGGTGTACTCGGGAGACGCTGGAGGGGCCCGCACGGAAGTGCGGAGCACGGAGCCCCGAGCGGATCCGGCCGAGCAGATCCAGGAGGCCAGCGGTGACCAGTGAACCGCCCCCGCCCCCTGCGGCCAGGTCGTACGACGGTGAGGGCATCACCGTCAGCTACGACGCCCACCGCTGCCTGCACGCGGCCGAGTGCGTCCGGGGCCTGCCCGCCGTGTTCGAGGTGGGGCGCAAGCCCTGGATCGTGCCCGGTAACGCCTCCGCCGACGAGGTCGCCGAGGTCATCCACCGCTGCCCCAGCGGTGCCCTCCGGTACCACCGCACCGACGGCCTCCCCGACGAGGTCCCCGACGCGCCGACCCGGGTCTCCCTCCACTCCGACGGCGTACTCCACCTGCGCGGGAACCTCGAAGTGGTCACCGCCCAGGGCCCCCGCCATGAGACCCGGGTGATGCTCTGCGGCTGCCGGAGGACCGGGCACGCGCCGTACTGCGACCACAGCGGCGACTGCGCCCGCCACATCTGAACCGGCGGAGGCACCGGAGCGGCACCGGAAGCGGAACCGGAAGCGGAACCGAACCGCTCCGGGCGCGGCGCGGCGCGGCGTCCGAGTGAACGGCACGGTGCGATATATCTGTACTCAGTGCCCTTTGTCCAGGAAGCTCCTCAGCCCCCCGCTTCATGACCGCGCTCATCGTCTGCCACTTCGTGCTGGCGGCCTGTGCGGGCCCGTTGGTGCGCCGTCTCGGCAGACGTGCCTTCCTCGTACTCGCGGTGCCCCCGGCCGCCGCCACGGTCTGGGCGGCGGTCCGGTGGGAGGGCGCGGCGTCAGGGGAGCCGGTCAGCTGGTCGTGGCAGTGGATGCCGGCGTACGACGTCTCCGTGTCCCTGCGTCTGGACGCGCTCGCCGAACTGATGGTGCTGCTCGCGGCCGGCATCGGCACGCTGGTGCTGCTCTACTGCGCCTCGTACTTCGACGACGACGCCCCGGGCCTGGCCGGATTCGCCGGGAACCTGCTGGCCTTCGCCGGTGCCATGCTCGCCCTGGTCCTCGCCGACGACCTGATCTCGCTCTACGTGTTCTGGGAACTGACCACGGTCTTCTCGTTCCTGCTGATCGGATACGGCAGCGAGCGGAAGTCCAACCGCCGCTCGGCGCTCCAGGCACTGACCGTGACGGCGTCCGGCGGCCTCGCGATGCTCGTCGGCTTCCTGATCATCGGTCAGACGGCCGGCACCTACCGGATCTCCACGATCGTGGCCGATCCGCCCGAGGCCACGCCCGCCGTCTCCGTCGCCGTGGTCCTGGTGCTGTGCGGCGCCCTGTCCAAGTCCGCGATCTGGCCGTTCTCCCTGTGGCTGCCGAACGCGATGGCCGCGCCCACACCGGTCAGCGCCTATCTGCACGCCGCCGCGATGGTCAAGGCCGGGGTGTATTTGGTGGCACGGCTCGCCCCTGCCTTCGCCGACGTGCCGGTCTGGCGGCCCGTCGTCCTGGTGCTCGGCGCCGCCACCATGCTGCTCGGCGGCTGGCGCGCACTGCGCCTGCACGATCTCAAGCTGGTCCTCGCCTACGGAACCGTCAGCCAGCTCGGCTTCCTCACCGTCCTCGCCGGCGCGGGCAACCGCGACGCGGCCCTCGCCGCCGCTGTCATGATCCTGGGACACGCCCTGTTCAAGGCGCCCCTGTTCCTCGTCACCGGCATCGTCGACCATGCCGCCGGCACCCGCGACCTGCGAAGACTCTCCGGCGTCGGCCGGGCCCTGCCCCACGTGTGCGCGGTCGCCGTGCTCGCGGCCGCCTCCATGGCCGCGCTTCCTCCGTTCCTCGGCTTCGCGGCCAAGGAGGCGGCCTTCGAAGCGCTGCTGGAGGGGAACCCCGTGGACCGGTGGGTCCTGGCCGCCACGGTCGTGGGTTCGGCGCTGACCACCGCGTACACCGTACGGTTCGTGTGGGGCGCCTTCGCCCGTAAACCCGGCGTCCCTGACACCCCCGTACACCGGGTGGGCCAGGCCTTCCTCGCGCCTCCCGCCCTCCTGGCGGTCTGTGGCCTGGTACTGGGGCCCGGCGTCGGCTGGACCGACCGGCTGTTCGCCGCCTACGCGGACACGTTCCCCGCGCCCGCACATCCGTACCACCTCTCCCTCTGGCACGGCTTCGGCATCGCCCTGCTCCTGTCGGTGCTCGCCTGGGCGGGCGGTGCGGTGCTCTTCGCCGGGCGCTCCACCGTCACCCGGATCTCCCGGCGGATCGCGTGGCCGACAGCGGACAGCGTCTTCGGCCATCTCCTCCTCGGCCTGGAACGCCTCGCCCTCCAGATCACCGGTTTCGTCCAGCGCGGCTCGCTCACCGGCTATCTGGCCACCATCCTGGCGGTGCTGCTGGCCGGACAGCTGGCCGTGCTCGTGACCGACCGGCCCTGGCGCGGGGTGGCGGGCCCCCGGCTGTGGGACGTCCCGCTCCAGGGCGCCGTGGCGGTGCTGACGTGCGCGGCCGGGCTGTCCTGTCTGACGGTCAGCCGCCGGATGAAGGGCGTGGTCCTGGCGGGGCTGACCGGATACGGGGCCGCCCTGCTGTTCGTCGTCCAGGGAGCACCCGACCTGGCCCTCACCCAGTTCTGCGTCGAGACCGTGTCGATGGTCGTGTTCGTGCTCGTCCTGCGCAGGATGCCGGTGCGCTTCGAGGAGTCGGTCAGTGCCTGGCGGCGCGCCGCCCGCATCCCGCTCGCGCTGGCCGCGGCGGGCACGGTGGGCGTGGTCGTGTGGGTCGCGGCGGCGGCACGCACCGCGGAACCGGCGGGCGCCGCGATGGTCGAGGAGACCGCACGGCACGGACTCAAGGACGTGGTGGCCACCATCCTCGTGGACCTGCGGTCCTGGGACACGATGGGGGAGTCCGCGGTGCTCGCCGCCGCGGCGATCGGCGTGACCAGCCTGATCTACCGGCACCGCCGCAGCGAGGGACCGATGGCTCAGGAGGATCTACGGGGGCGCACCGCCTGGTCCCTGACCACTTCCCGGCTGACCGGACTGCCGCACGGGGACGAATCGGCACCCGAGCGGAGCTGGCTGGCGGCGGGCGAGACCCTCGCGCCGGAACACCGCTCCGTCGTCCTGGAAGTGACGGCGCGGCTGCTCTTCCACCCCATCCTGGTCCTCTCCGTGTACCTGCTGTTCTGCGCGGAGAACATGCCGGGCGGCGGATTCGTCGCCGGGCTCGTCGCCGGAGTCGCCCTGATCATCCGCTATCTGGCGGGCGGCCGGTTCGAACTGGCCGAGGCGGCGCCGCTGCAGCCGGGACTCTTCACCGGCCTGGGACTGATCCTGACCACCGGCGTCGCGCTGCTCGGACTCGTCAAGGGCACCGTCCTGCTCGCCTGGTCGCACAAGGGGCACCTGCCCGTGTTCGGGGACTACCACCTCGGCTCGACGGTCCTCTTCGACGCCGGGGTCTATCTGCTGGTCCTCGGAGTGGTCCTGGACATCGTGCGCGCACTCGGCGCCAAGATCGACCGGCAGATCGAACGGGCCGCGGGTGTCCCCACCGAGGCCGGGAACCCGGCGGGAGGTGCCGGCCGGTGACGGTCAGCCTCTCGCTCCTCGTCCCGGGCGTGGTGCTCTGCGCGGTCGGCGGCATCCTGATGCTCACCCGGCCCCTCACCCGCATCCTGCTGGGCGCCGTGATCGCCGGCAACGGCATCAATCTGCTCATCCTGGCCGCCGGCGGACCGGCCGGCCGTGAGCCGCTCCTCTACGGCGTCCCCCTGCACCGGGTCACCGACCCGCTGCCGCAGGCGATCGCGCTCACCGCCATCGTCATCACCCTCGCCACGACCGCGTTCCTCCTGGCCATGGCCTACCGCAGCCACCAGCTGACCGGCACCGACGAGGTGCACGACGACCTGGAGGACCGGCGCATCGCCCTGCGCATCGAAGTGATGGAGCAACGGGCCGTACTCCGCGCGGAGTACCGGAGCGGGTCCGAGCCCACCAGCGGCGACCGCGCCCGCTACCGGGACGAACACCGCCGTCTCAGCGAGCGGCTCCGCGCCGACCGTGCCCTCCAGGCCCGCGGCCGCGACGCGTCGGGCGACCTCTGGCACGACGTGCTGGGCGCGGACCCGGAGGACTACGCGGCCGAGCAGCGGGGCGACGCGTCCGAAGAACCCGACCGAGGAGCCCCCGGATGAACGCACTCGTCCCGCTGCCGGTGCTGCTGCCGCTCTGCGCCACCGGCCTCAGCCTCGCCTTCGGCACCCGTCTGAAACGCTTCCAGCGTTTCATCAGCGTCACCGTGCTCAGCGCGGTGCTCGCCCTCTCCGTCGCCCTGATGATCGCCGCGGACCGCGGCGGCCCGCTCTCCGTCGACCTCGGCGACTTCGCCCCACCGCTCGGCATCACCCTGGTCGCCGACCGGCTGTCCGGACTGATGCTCACCGTCTCCTCGGCCGTCACGCTCTGCGTGCTGGTCCACTCCCTCGGCCAGGGCATGGCCGACCGGGACGAGGAGACCCCGGTCGCCGTCTTCCACCCCGCCTACCTCATTCTCGTCGCAGGGGTCTCCTGCACCTTCCTCGCCGGCGACCTCGTCAACCTCTACGTCGGCTTCGAGATCATGCTCCTGGCCAGCTTCGTCCTGCTCACCCTGGGCGGCACGGGCCCGCGGATCCGCGCGGGATCCACTTACGTGATCATCTCGCTGTTCTCCTCGATGGTGTTCCTGATCGCCATCGCGGCGACGTACGCGGCCGCGGGCACCGCCAACTTCGCCCAGCTCGCCGTACGGCTGGGTGAACTCCCCCTCGGCGTGGAGACCCTGATCCACGTCACGCTGCTCGTCGTCTTCTGCGTCAAGGCCGCGGTGTTCCCCCTCGCGGCCTGGCTGCCCGACTCCTACCCCACCGCACCGGCCCCCGTCACCGCCGTCTTCGCCGGACTCCTCACGAAGGTCGGCGTCTACTGCATGCTGCGGACGGAGACGCTGCTCTTCCCGGGCGGCCGGCTGGGCGGCGTGCTGATGACCGCCGCGCTCGCGTCCATGGTCATCGGCATCCTGGGCGCCGTCGCCCAGACCGACCTGAAGCGAGTGCTCTCCTTCACCCTCATCAGCCACATCGGCTACATGGTCTTCGGTGTCGGTCTCGCCACCCGCGAGGCGCTCGGCGGCGCCGTCGTCTACGTCGCCCACCACATCACCGTGCAGACGACGCTCTTCCTCGTCGCGGGGCTCATCGAGCGGCATACGGGCACCACCGAACTCACCCGGATCGGCGGCCTCGCCAAGGCCGCCCCCGTGCTCGCCGTCCTCTTCTTCGTACCCGCGATGAATCTGGCCGGGATCCCGCCGCTCTCCGGGTTCATCGGAAAACTGGGCCTCGTGCGGGCCGGGGTCGCCGACGGAGGCGCCATGGCCTGGATCCTGGTGGCCGGGTCGGTGGCCACCAGTCTGCTGACGCTGTACGTGATGGCGAAGGTCTGGAACCTGGCGTTCTGGCGGGCCGCCCCGCCGGGGCAGGCCGCGGACGGCACGGTCCTGGAGTCCGACGACGCGTCCGACGACGACGCCGACGCGGGCCCCGACCGGATGCCGGGCACCGGCGACGAAGTGGTGCGCGACTACCACCCGGCCGGCCGCGCGGTGGCGGCCACCCTGCACGGACACGCGGTCACCACCACCACCCGGCTGCCGCGCACGATGCTGGGGGCCACCACGGCGGCGGTGGCCCTCGGGCTGGCGTTCACCGTGTTCGCCGGTCCCCTGACCTCGTACACCGACCGCGCGGCTGCCGAGATGCTCGCCCGGACCCCCTACGTCGAGGAGGTGCTCGGCCGGTGAAGCGGGTACTCAGCCTCTCCTTCCGCAACAAGGAACTCCCGCCCTTCAGCTGCGAGTTAGGCGAACGCCGCCGGGTGCTCGATCTGCCGCTGATCGCCTGGCTCACCCTCATCTGGGTGCTGCTGTGGTCCACGCTGTCCTGGGCCAACGTCATCACCGGCCTCGCCGTGTCGGTGGCCGTGTGCCTGGCGTTCCCCCTGCCGAGGGTCGACCTCGGACTGCGTCTGCGCCCCTGGGGCATCCTGTGCCTCGCCACGTACCTGCTCTACGACATGTACACCTCGGGTGTGCGGGTCACCCGTCAGATCTTCGACCGACGGTCCCACCTGAGCGCCGTCATCGGCGTCCCGCTGCGCTGCCGCAGCGATCTCATGCTCGCCGCGACCGCCGTCGCCGTGTCCAACGTGCCGGGCGGATCCATCGTCGAGGTACGCCGTTCGACGGCCACGCTCTTCCTGCATGTGCTCGACGCGGACAGCCCCGCCGCTCTGGACGCGGCGCGCACGTCCGTGTGGCGCATGGAGAAGCTGACGGTACGGGCCTTCGGCACCCGCGAGGAGATCGCCCGTGTCGGCGAGCCGCCCCCCGACCTCCC
This sequence comes from Streptomyces finlayi, assembly GCF_014216315.1. Classification (NCBI taxonomy): domain Bacteria; kingdom Bacillati; phylum Actinomycetota; class Actinomycetes; order Kitasatosporales; family Streptomycetaceae; genus Streptomyces; species Streptomyces finlayi. The sequence continues at coordinate 1,320,524 of NZ_CP045702.1, read as the reverse complement.
GTGGACCGGCCCGGGGAGAGGTGCCGCATGAGTGCTCCCGAGACCTTCGACCGGATCGTGCTGACCGCCGCCGTGGTGATGATCGTCGTCGCCGGGGCGCTGCTCCTGATCCGCATCCGGCGCGGCCCCTCCATGCTCGACCGGGCCATCGCGCTGGACGTGTGCGCGGCCCTGATCATCGCGGGACTCGGAGCCAAGTCCGCCTTCTCCAGGGACCCCTACTACTTCCCGATCATGATGGTGCTGGCGTTCCTCGGTTTCACCGGCTCGGTGGGCATCGCCCGCTTCATCGCCGTACGCGACCGGCCGCAGTCCCGCGCGAACCCGCCGCCCCCGGCCGCCACCGGAACGAAGGAGGGAGCCGAGTGAGCCCCTGGTACCAGATCGCCGACACGGCCGGCGCCCTCCTCGTCCTCATCGGCGCGGCCACCTCCCTCCTCGGCGTCATCGGCATGCTGCGGCTGCGCGACGTCCTGTCGCGCAGCCACGCCGCCACGAAGCCGCAGACCCTCGGCCTGCTCCTCGTCCTGATCGGGGTCGGGCTGCGGCTGGGCGTCGGCATGGACCTGGCCACCCTGGGCCTGGTCGTCTTCTTCCAGATGATGACCGGCCCGGTCGCCGCCCATCTGGTGGCCCGCTCGGCCTACCGCACCGGCCAGATCGACCACGAGCGGCTGCTCTTCGACGAGCTGGACGAGCAGCTGACCGAGGAGCGCTGACCGACGTCCACACGTGTCCGGTGCGGCGGTTGCTCCTGGCGGTGATGGTCCGTCCGCTGCCGTCCGTGCCAGTCCTGTCGGTCCACGGCCGGTGTCTCCCTCGGTAACCGAGCCCCGATCGTGGAACGCGCGGCCGGGCGGCGCGAGCGGAGCCGGTCCGCGCGGGTGAGGGGCCCCGGGCGGGCCAAAGGTGAACAGGGTCCACAGGGAGGATCTCCGCGTGCCATGATGCGGACACCGCTGGACGCTGGGGGGCGTATGAGAAGCACAGGTACGGTGCTGCGCGAATTGCGCGGCGCGCAGAAGACCGCCAAGGGCGTATCGCTCTACTCGCGTCATGTGAACCGGCCCGCGGGGCGGGTGCTCGCGGCCGGGGCCTACCGGCTGGGACTGTCACCGAACCAAGTAACGCTGGTCAGTGCCGCGTTCACCTTCGCCGCCATCCTGACGGTCGCGCTCGCCGAGCCTTCGTGGGCGCTCGGCGTGGCCGTCTACGCGGGCCTGGCCGTCGGCTTCGCATTCGACTCGGCGGACGGCCAGCTGGCCCGGCTCACCGGGAAGGGCGGCCCCGACGGCGAATGGCTCGACCATGTCGTCGACTGCGCCAAGATGATCCTGGTCCACACGGCCGTACTGGTCTCGTTCCACCGCTTCGGCGCACTGTCCTCGGACGGCTGGCTGTTGCTGCCGCTCGGCTTCCTGTTCGTCGCGGTGCTCACCTTCTGCGCCGGACTGCTCCGCGAGCAGCTCGGCAAGGCGGCGGCAGCGGCCCGCCCGGCCCCGGTGGACGGGGCCGCGGGCCCGGTCTCCCGGGTGCGGGCCGTGGCGCTGCTCCCCGCCGACTACGGGGTGTTCTGCCTGGTGTTCCTGCTGTCCGGCGCACCCGGGGTCTTCCTCGCCGGGTACGCCGCGCTCGCCGCCGTGCACGCCCTGTTCCTCGTGGCGTTCCTCACGAAGTGGTTCAGGGAGCTGAGAGCGCTCCGGGCGGACTGACCAGCACGTCGAGCGCCCGGCGCAACTGGGTGCTGGAGGTGTGCACGGTGTACGGGAAGTAGACGACCTCCACGCCGACTTCGGCGAAGTCGCGCTCCAGTCGGAGCCCCTTCTCCGTGCCCCTCCAGTCGTCGCCCTTGAAGATCACGTCGAAGCGGACCTGCTGCCAGGTCTCGACCTTGTCCGGCACGGTCTCGACGAACGCGGCGTCCACGAAACGTACGCTCCGGACGATCTCCAGCCGCTCGGGCAGAGGTATCACCGGCTTGTGGCCCTTGGCGAGCGCGGCCATCTCATCGGAGACGACCCCGGCCACCAGGTAGTCGCACTGACTGCGCGCATGCCGCAGGATGTTCAGGTGTCCTACATGGAACAAGTCGTACACACCCGGTGCATATCCGACTCTGTGCACCATCCGCTGTCTCCCCCCGGAAATATCGGTATCGGTGTAGATCTCCAACGACCTTACTGTGAAGAACACTTGGGCAAGCCGTGAACGGATAAGCTCGCTCCGGGGACTGTTCCATGGGGGGAGCAGTGGCTGTTCCGGGGGGAAGGCGACCGAACCGATGTCCGCTGCCGAAGATCACCGAACGTTCGAGGACCGCAGACTGCTGGTGGTCTCGACCAACTACGCGCCCGAGCTGACCGGCATCGGCCCGTACGCCACCCAGCTCGCCGAGCACTGGGCCGCGTCCGGAGCCGGCGTCCAGGTGCTCACCGGCATGCCGCACTACCCGTCCTGGAGCCTCGACGCGCGATACCGAGGGGTCTGGCGGACCCGTGAGGTCCGGTCCGGAGTCGTCGTCCACCGCCGCAGGCACTACGTGCCGCCCCGACAGACCGCCCTGCGCAGAGGCGCTTTCGAGGCGACGGTGCTGGCGCACGGGCTCCTCGCGCCGCCGCCGGGCCGCCCCGACGCGGTGATCGCCCAGATGCCCAGCCTCGCGGGCGGCGTCATCGGAGCCCGTATCGCCCGCCGCCACCGCGTCCCGTACATACCGGTCGTCCAGGACCTGATGGGCGCGGCCGCCGCCCAGAGCGGCATACGGGGTGGCGGCAGGGCCGCGGCCATCGCCGCCTCGGCCGAGCGGTACGCCCTCCGGGACGCCGCCCTCGTCGGCGTCATCCACGAGACCTTCGTGCCGGGGGTCACCGCGCTCGGCGTCCACCCGGACCGCATACGCGTCGTCCCGAACTGGACACATGTGGAGCCCCCGTCCGCCGACCGCTCCGCCACCCGCGCCCGGCTCGGCTGGCCCGAGCACACCCCGGTCCTGCTGCACTCCGGGAACATGGGCCTCAAGCAGGGCCTGGAGGTCCTCCTCGACACGGCCAGGCTCGCCCCGGACGTCCGCGTCGTACTGATGGGCGACGGGAACCAGCGCGAGACACTCCGTGCCCTCGCCGGCACCCTGCCCAACATCGACTTCCTGCCGCCCGCGGGGGCCCAGGAGTTCACGGACGTCCTCGCTGCGGCCGACGTCCTCGCGGTGACCCAGCGGGCCTCCGTACTCGACATGAGCGTGCCCTCCAAGCTCACCTCCTACTTCGTCTCCGGCCGGCCCGTCGTCGCATCCGTGGCCGAGGAGGGCGGCACCGCCGACGAGGTACGCCGCTCCGGAGCCGGAGTCCTGGTCGCACCCGAGGACCCCGCCGCGCTCCTGGCGGCCGTACGCAAACTCACCGAGGACGCCACCGCGGCCGAGGTCCTGGGCGCCCAGGGCCCGCGGTACGTCGCACACCATCTGGGCCGCGAGGCGGGACTCGCACGCTTCGACGCCCTGCTCACCGAGGTCCTCGGGAACGCTCAAGGGAGACCACCGCGATGACGCATCCGATCCGTGCCCTGGAGGAACAGGACGAACCGGCGCTGCTGCGGGACCAGTTCCGCCAGCTCCTGCGCTACCGCGCGCTCCTCGCCGTCGGCGTGATCGTCGGGCTTCTCGGCGGCGGCTATCTCGCGCTCAGCGGCGCGGACACGTACACCGCCACCGGCGTCGTCCTCGTCCGCTCCGCCACCGCCGACCCGTTCGCCACCGGCGCCTCGGCGGACAAGGGCATCAACATCGGTTCCGAACGGCAGACCGCCGCCAGTGACACCGTGGGCGAACTGGCCGCCGACGCCCTGGCCAAGGACGCCGACCCGGTCGACGCCGGTGACCTGCTGGCCGGCCTCCAGGTCACCAACCCGCCCAACACGCTCACCCTGCGCTTCTCCTACACGGGCGCCACCCCCGAGCAGGCCAGATCCCGCGCCGAAGCGCTCGCCGACGCCTACCTCGAACACCGCAGACAGCGCACCGAGGACAGCATCGAGAACATGGCGGAGGGCTACCGGGCCCAGCTCAAGCCGCTGGAGGAGAAGCGCGACCTGCTCGAGGACCAGGTCGGCGCGAGCGAGGCCGACGACGTGAGCAGCGCCCGCGCCAACCTCATCGTGTCCATCTCCGAACTCAGCCGCAAGATAAGCGAGTTGCGGGCCCTGGACAGCACGCCCGGCTACCTCAACCAGAAGCCCGTCGCCCCGCGGGAGCCCACGGGCGCGGGCCTGCCCATGCTGCTCGGCCTCGGTGGCGTGGTGGGCCTCGCCCTGGGCCTCCTCCTGTCGTGGGTACGCCTCGTCTTCGACCCGTCGGTGCGCTCCACCCGCGAGCTCGTACGCGCCCTCGGCGCTCCGGTGCTCGGCACCCTGCCCCGGGAGCGCGGCGCCCCGGACAGCCTGCTCGCCATCGGGCGGGGCGGCAGCAGACTCGCCGAGGAGTACCGGGCCGTGGCCTTCCGCCTCGCCTACGACCCCTCGTTCACGGAGAGCCGCCGACTGCTGGTCACCGCACCGCGCGGCGACAACGCCGCCGCGGCCGGCGCCGCCGCGAACCTGGCCGCCGCCTTCGCCGAGATGGGCCGCGACGTCCTCCTCGTCGAGGCCGATCTGCGGACGCCGTCGCTGGCCCGCGAACTCGGCTCGGCGGCGTACGAGGCCAGGCCGCCCCGCTGGGCGGCGGACGACAACGGCACCTGGCCATCGGGCAGCCGCTCCAACGTGGACGTGCCCGGCTCCGGCGCCTTCACCCTCGTCGCGGGACGGCGAGTCGACAACGTGCCCCGCGCGCTGACCTCCGCCCCCGTCGGCCGCATCGTCGCCGAGGCCGACCGTCCCGGCACCGTCGTCATCGTGCTGGCCCCGCCCGTCCTGGCCTACGCCGACGCCGTGGCCCTGGTCGACCGGGTGGCCGGCGTCATGATCGTCTGCGACCCGCGCGAGGTGCACCGCAGCGACGTGGAGCGCATCCGCGAGATCATCAGCGCCTCCGGCGGCTCGGTGCTGGGCGTCCTCCTGCACCCGGGCCGCGGACGCCTCGGCTCCAAGGACCGCAAGAAGTCCCCGCGGCGGCGCAGCGGTCCGGCCGCACGGACGGACGGCCCCGACCCCGACGACCCCGCGATCACCGGCGACCCCACCGAGACACTCGGGCTGCGTGCCTTCGACGCCTCCGCGGGGCGCCGGTGAGGGCACGTACCGCGATCGCCTGCTCGGTCGCGGACCAGGGGGTCACCGCCCTCACCAACATCCTGGTGCTGGTCGCGGCGGCCCGGCTCTCCACCGTCGCCGACTTCGCGCGCTTCTCCGCCGTCTACCTCGTCTTCAGCATCCTGCTGGGTGCCTCCGGCGCCTACACCGGACAGCCGCTGGTGCTGAGACGCGGCGCGGACGACGAGACCCGGGGGGCCTGCCGGTCGGCCGTCGCCTTCACCCTGCTCGCCGCCACGGCGCTCGGGACACTGCTCGCCACCGTCTGTCTGCTCGTCCCGGGCGACACGGCACGCGCCCTGATGATGCTCGGGCTCGTGCTTCCGGTAGTCCTCGGCCAGGACGCCATGCGTTACGCCTTCTCCACCCTGAGCCTGCCGCACCTCGCCCTGCTCTGCGACGTCCTGCGACTGGCCTGCGTGCTGGGGTCGCTGGCCGTGCAGCCGCACGGGGCGGGGGCGGCGCGCCTGGTCACCGTCTGGGGGCTCTCCGCGCTCCCGGCCCTGCTGCTTTCCGCCACCCTGCTGCACCGGCGGACCGCGGGGACACCGCTGAGGGTGCGCCCCCTGCTCCGGCGGGGGCACCTCGGGCAGCGGTTCGTCGTGGAGTTCGGCGTCGGCAACGCCACGAGCCAGCTCTCGGTGCTCGGCCTCGGGGCCGTCGGCAGCCCCCTGGTCGTGGGCGCGCTCAGGGGCGCCACCACCCTCTTCGGCCCCCTGAACGTGCTCTACACCTCGGCCACCGGCTTCGGCCCCCCGCTGCTCGGCCGTCTCGGCTCCCGGCGGCGGCAGGTGAGGGCCACGGCGGCACTGGGCGCCGTCCTGGCTGCGACCGCGGCCCTCTGGGCTGCCGCGCTCGCGCTGCTGCCCGACGCGGCGGGACGCGAACTGCTCGGCGACACCTGGCCCACGGCAGCCGCGCTGCTGCCCGCGACCGGCAGCCAGTACGCGGCGATGGCCGTCGGCACCTGCGGTCTGCTCGCGCTGCGGATGCTCGACCCCCGTACCACCCTGTCCATCCAGGTGGTGTTCTCGCTGGCCGCCGTGGCCTTCCTGGCAGGCGGTTACGCGCTCGGCGGTGTCACCGGGGCCGCCTGGGGCCTGTGCCTGGGGTCCGTGTGCAAGGCGGTCGCCACCTGGACCCGCGTCGTGCGGCTGCGGGCCCGGGAAACCCCGGGGCGCGAGACCGTCAGCGCGAGCGCTGTCCGCTCCGGGTCCTGAAGCTGGTCACGAGCAGCAGGCACAGGACGGCGATCGCGAACTTCCCGGCGGACTGGAGCAGCGGACCGCGCAGCAGGATGAAGGTGTATCCGGCGATGAGCGGCGCCGCGATCGCCAGCACACTGCCGGGTCCCGGACCCGCCCTGGTCACCGCGATCGCGAACCTGCGGTCCGTACGGGCCGCCCCGTAGCCGATGAGGGCCAGACCGCCGGCCATGCCGGTGGCACCGAAGTCGACCCAGAGCTCGGTCCACAGCGGCGCGGAGAGATTGGTCATCTTCATGCCCATCCACTGACCGACCCGGACACCGGTGTCCTCCGGCTTCCCGCTCCACACCGCGCGTGGCACGAAGAACAGGGCCGAACCGGCCAGTTGACGGCCGTAGGTGTGGCCGCGGGTGTCGACCCAGGAGATGGTGTTGGCGAACATCACCGTCTGGTCGTAGTCCTTGGTGGCGAGCGGCTCGAAGACGGACGCCGACTCCGCGGGCGGCTTGTACCCTTCGGCGTCGTACCGGAACCGGTCCGCGTACGGGAACAGCACCAGCGCTCCCACGACGCCCATGGCCAGGACCGAGCGGTAGATCGCCGCGCTGCTGGGGAACGCGGTGAACAGCAGCGAGACCAGCACGGTCAGGAACCAGTAACGGGCGTTGGAGATGGGGTTGTTCACGATCAGGTTCAGCGCCACCAGCGCCACCCACACCAGGACCGTCGACGGTGAGCGCCGGGCCCTGCGCGACGTCGCCAGACGACGGGTGCAGAAGAGCAGCGCGATCAGGGCGGGTACGGTGCCGAAGCCCTTCAGGAACGCCGAACCCACATTGGACTCGGTGGACACGACGCCGCTCTCCGCCACCGACGCGCTGATCTCCTGCCGGCTGCTGAAGAAGATCGCGGGCCCGCCGAGCTTCAGGATGTAGTACCCGCCGGCCACGAACGCGATCACGACCAGCAGCGTCAGCCGCCCCTGGTGTGCCGTCGGGCCCGCCCTGCCCTGAGCCCCCGCGCGCCGCCGCAGCGGTCGCCGCGCGGCCAGCAGCGCCCCGAGGTCGAAGGCGGCGCAGCCCAGCAGGATGAGCCCGATCGCCGTCACCAGGTCGGACCGCGGGCCCACCATCGGGGTCGGCGTCTGCCCTATGACCGCCTGGGCGAGCGGTGCCACCCCCATGGCGATGTAGACGAACATCCAGAAGACGCCCTGGAGCAGCCGTCGCCCGGTGGACAGGATCATCGTGGCGAGCCGTGCCCCCGAGTAGCAGGTGAGGACGAGCTGCAGCCAGAACGCGTTGTCGCGGACACCGGTGCCCGGCTGCGCGACGATCACCGCCGGAAGGAAGCAGACCAGGCCGAGAATCATCGGGACCGCGAGCGCCCGCGAGAGCATCGCCCACGACATGGGCTTCGCGACGGACTCGACCTGCACGGATGTCATGCGCTCCCCGCTCCGTGGACCGACCTGGGAACACCTTAACGAATCAACGCACTTGGGGGGATGCCCTGACTATTCTGTGAACAGTCGGCCGAGGTTGAGGGGGACCCTGGTGAAGATTCTGCACGTCGTCACGCTCCACACTCCGGACCACGCGTTCGGTGGCCCGACGAGAGTCGCGCTCAACCTGTCCAAGGTGCAGCGCGCCCAGGGCGACGACGCCCGGATCATGGCGCTGGGTGACGGTTTCGACGGCGAACTCCCGGATGCCGTCGAGGGAGTTCCGGTCCATCTCTTCCAGGCCCGGCACGTGCTCCCCGTGTTCGAGGTCAGCGGCATCACCTCAGGTGCGCTGCTGCGCGCCGCGCGCCGCATGATGCGGGGCGCCGACCTCGTACACGTCCATCTGATGCGCGACCTCGTGACCCTGCCCGTAGCCCTGCTGGCCCTGGCCACCCGTACGCCGCTGGTCGTCCAGACCCACGGCATGGTGGACCCGACGGAGAAGCGCGTCGCCCAGCTCACCGACCTGCTCGGAGTCCGCAAGGTGCTGCGCGGTGCCGACGCCGTCCTGCACCTGACGGAGACGGAGCGGCTCGATGTGAACGCCGTGGCCGCCCCGGTCCCGCTGACCCGGACCGTACGGCTGGTCAACGGCGTCCGCCCGCAGGAGCGCAAGCCCGCCCGGGACCCGGCCCGGCCCCCGACCGTGCTCTTCCTCGCCCGTATCCAGGAGCGCAAGCGCCCTGAGGACTTCGTCGCCGCGATGCCGGCCGTCCTGGAGAAGTACCCCGACGCGCGCTTCGTCCTGGCAGGCCCTGACACGGGTGCGCTGCCCGGCACCCTCGCACTCGCCCGCAGGCTGGGTGTGGCGGACTCGCTCGACCACGTGGGGCCCCTCGGACACGAGGAGGTGCTCTCGGCCGGACGGGAGGCCGACGTGTACGTACTCCCCTCGATCGAGGAACCGTTGGGCGTCTCCGTCCTCGAAGCCATGTCCGTCGGTACCCCCGTCGTCATCACCCGTACCTGTGGACTCGCGCCCGATGTGGCCGAGGCGGGCGCGGGTCTCGTCGTCGAGAGCCGCCCCGGCGAGGACGCCGCCAACGCGGGGAAGGTCGCGCAGGCCGTCCTGGACCTGCTGGAGCCCGAGGCCAACGAACGCGCCGGCGAGGCGGCGTGGGGCCTGGTCAACGGCCACTTCACCATCGAGGCCGTGACCGGAACCCTCCGGCGGACCTACGAGGATGTGGTCCGCCGGAGCCGCCGGTAGCTCAACGCGACGTTCCCTCACGTGACTTCAGCGCGATCTGCCACCGGTAGAAGCTCATCGCCAGCGCGAAGTCGAGCCCCGCACGGCCGTCGAGGAAGCCCCGCCGGTAGACGTACATGTACGCGAACGACACCAGGGGCTTGAACGGCGCCTTGTGGAACAGCTGGCCCTGGCGGGACTTCACCTTCCGTACCTGCTCCTTGACGTCCGGGTGGTGCTCCAGCCACGCCTCCCAGTCCGAGTAGCGGTTGTGCCGCTCGAACCAGGCGGTGACGGGATCGAGGTCCTGGTGCTCGATCGGGTTGACCAGCGCGGCGCTCGTCGGGGCGACGGGCTGGTAGTGCCCCTCCACCTCACCGATCCCGGGGGCGTCGAGGTCGCCGACCTCCGGATAGTGGCAGCGGGTCCGGTCCGTCAGGGACCGCTTGCGGATGGTGTACCCGTGCCGCAGCCGCTTCCCGGAGAACCAGTAGCCCAGCGGTATGTCGTACGCGGCCGGCTTCTCGGCGGCCGGATCGGAGAAGATGGTCCGTAGTTCCGCGAGCAGCCCGGGACTGAGCCGCTCGTCGCCGTCGAGCACCAGGATCCAGTCCAGGTCGGTGCGGACGTGGTCCAGGCACCACTGCTTCTTACGGGGATGGCCGCCGTCCCAGGTGTAGGTGACCACCTCGGCCCCGCACTCCTCAGCGATCTTCGCCGTGTCGTCCGTGCTGTGGGAGTCCACCACGACGACCGCCTCGAAGTGGCCGAGTACCGATTTCACCGCCTCGGCGATGTTGAGACCCTCGTTCTTCGTGGGGATCGCGACCGCGATCGGCAGCTTGCTCAACTGTTGTCTCCTTCGGGCAGCCAGGCGTAGCAGCCTGTGGAGGTGAAGGTGCGCGCCGTGCGCGGGATGGTGATCCGCGTCGGCTTCCCGGTGTCGGACGACCCCGAGTCCAGGGCCTTGCCCGACCCGTCCTCGATCCGCCAGGTGCAGTCCTTGGTGGGCGCGGCCGAGCGGTAGCTGCCCGGCCGGAGCTTCTTGCCCGTGTGGGTGCCGTCGGCGTAACCGAGGGCGGCCTCGTCCACCAACTCCTGCTGTTCGGTGCACAGATGGGCGACGGCGTCCGGTGCGTCCGGGATCTCGCCGGTCACGATCGAGCCGACGGCGGTGTCCCGGTCGACCTTGACGAGGTAGCGGAGCTTGTCGCAGGTCTCCTGCCCGGTCTGGAGCACCGCGGCCGGGTCCATGCCCACGGGGACCCGGTCGGTCAGGAACTCCTTCTGCTTCCTCGTGAACGACCCGGTGGCCGGGGTGATCCGGTCGGTGGGCACCTTGGGGGCCTCACGGGTCGCGCTCGCGGAGGCGTCGGGGGCCGGCTCCTGCTCCCGGGCCGTGGCCGAGGGTCCGGCGACGGGGGGCCCGGAGGCCGCGGATGCTGTGGCACCCGCGGCCTGCGGCCCGTTCCCCTCGGCGGACGAGCCGCAGGCGGCCAGCGCCGCCGTCAGTACGACGACGGCGGCGCCGGCCAGGAACGGATACTTCATCAGCCCGTCCTCAGGGCGTAGTGCGCGCTGACCTGGGAAGCGCTCAGCGCGGTCGGGTAGACAGCGGTCTCGTCGAGCTGACCGGCGAAGAAGTTGCTGGTCGGACGGCTCGGCCAGCTGCCGAGGTTGTCCCCGCCGACCCGCCAGTAGCCTGGGCTGGACTCGTTGCCGGTGTACAGCCAGTTCGACGCGCGCAGCTGCCCGTCCACGTACAGCGCCATACCGCCGGTGCCCTGGGTGGCGACGACGTGGTGCCAGTTGCCGTCGTTGTAGGCGCCCAGCGAGGTCACCGTTCTGGCCCCGCCACTGTAGACGCCGAACACCAGCCGTCCGTCGTTGCGCATGTACACGTGCCTGTCGTACGAGGAGCTGTTCTGCATCACCCGGTTACCGAAACCGATGATCTTGCCGCCCCGGGTGGTGGTGGTCTTGATCCAGGTCTCCACCGAGAACCGGGCCGGTGCCGGGCGCCGCTCGTTGCTGTACGCGTAGTCGGCACTCCCGTCGAAGCCGATCGCGGTCGAATCGCCCGCGACGGCGGCCGGGGTCTGCCGGTAGGCGGGCCCGTTGCGCAGGAACCCGTTGTCCAGGCCGGGGCCCGTGTCCGACGCGAAGGACGACACCCCTTCGTCGTACCGCCAGTACAGCGAGGCCCCGTCGCCGAGGACCCGCGCCGGATACGCCCCGGCCGTGGCCGAGACGGTCGCGGACTGGGACGGGGACTTGGCGCTGGTGTTGATGCCGTCGCTCGCGGTGATCCGGTACGAGTGGCTCTCGCCAGGCGCGACGGCGGTGTCCGTCCACCGCAGCTGCGGCCGGTCCCAGAAGACGGAGTAGCCCGTCGTGGTGTGGATCGGGGTGGTGGCTCCGTCCTTGTAGATCCGGTAGGTCAGCTCACCGTCGTCGGTGTCGAAGCTGGTCTGCCAGTTGACGTCGATCCGCCCAGGAGCGACCGTCGACAGGCTGACGTTGGGCACCCACGGGGCGCCGGTGTCCGGACCGTCGGCGAACCGCGTCAGTCCCTGCTGGCCCGCGCCGTTGACTTTGGTGAACTCACCGCCGACCCACAGGTAGTGGCGGCCTGCGCTGTCCGTCTGGGCCATCACCCGGGGCCCGACCGGCTCACCAAGGCCGTCGTTGGTGTCCGGGAACCAGGGCAGCAGCTTCGGATCGTCGACGGACTGGGCCAGCAGGTGCTTGCGCGGCTGGTCGGGGAACGCGCCCATGCTGGAGCAGTCATGGGCGTGGCTGCCGCTGTACAGCACTCCGGAGTGGACCAGTACGGACTGGGTGGCCCCCAGACAGGTGTCGCGCCAGCGCTGCTGGAAGTCGTCGAGGTCGACCGCGATCCTGCCATCGAAGACACCGCCTCCGGTGCCCTCGTTGGCCGTGTAGAAGCCGGTGGCGTCCGTGGTCAGGTCCTTCACCGTGGACGCATTTGGGATGAAGCCGGGGTAGCTCTTGGTGAGCGCTCCCGTGGTGGCGTCGACCACGGCCAGTGCGTGCGAGGCGGTGCCGTTGACGGTGAAGAAGTCGCCGCCGAGCAGGACGTTCTGCCCGTCCGGCGTCACTTCGACGGCCCGGGCCACCTCGTCCGTGTTCGCCGTCCACGGCAGCAGGTCCGCGCCCGTGGTGACGGCGGCGAACTTGTTCCGGGTCTGCCCGCCGACGTTGTTGAAGTCACCGCCCAGATAGACGGTGTCGGCAGTGACGGCCAGGGCCCGTACGGTCGCCGTGACGCTGATCTTGAAGTCCTGGCGCGGGGTGCAGGTCGCCGTGTCGATGGCCGCGATGTTGCTGACGCCCACCCCGTTGACCGAGCCGAACTGGCCGCCCGCGTAGAGGGTGTCGCCGTCCGGGGAGAGGGTCAGTGCCCGTACGGTCGCCGTCCCGGAGGCGAGGGTGAACGACAGGTCGCACCCGATCGGTGCTCCCGTCCCGGCGTCGAACGCGGCGAAGTTCACCGCGGGCTGCTCGCCCGTGCCGGCCGCAGCGTCCGGCGGCCGGATGGTGGAGAAGGTTCCTCCCGCGTACACGACCCCGTCGGTCGCTGCCATCGACCAGACGATGCCGTTGGTCTGCCAGGTGGTGAGGTCGTCCGCGGTGATCGACACCGGCGGTGTCAGCGCGGCAGCCGGTGCGGCTCCTGCCGCTGTGGCGGTCAGGGCCCCGGCGAGCAGGCACAGCGCGGCGGATGCGGCTCGCACCCGTCCACGAGGCTTCCCGGATCTCTGCCCCGTACTTCCGTTCATCATTCAGCTCCGAAGGTGAGAACGAGCTGCGGCCGGTAGGCCGCGGATGATGACTCGCTCGACCAGATGCGCAGACTGTCCGTCCCGCTGCTGGTCAGGGCGAGTGAGTAGGCGGAGCCGAGCGCCCCGCCCAGTGCGGACGCGTTCAGGTCCACCGAGTAGCCGGTGGAGACCGAGGCCGCGTCCGTGATGGTCCCCAGCACGGACGCGGACAGCGCCGGCCGGGTGTTGTAGGTGACCGCCGACTCGGTCCAGGCACCGGTGACCGGTACCAGGGTGTGGCTGTCGGTGGAGCCCGACGTCGCGTCCGACGAGGTGCGGAAGTCGATGCGGGCGCCGGTGAGTACCTGTCCGGGTGGGGCCGCGGGCAGGGTGTAGCGCAGATGGCCCACATACGGCGTACTGCCGCGCGAGGCGAGCTGGCTGTCGTTGTACGTCGTGTTCGCCGCGACCCCGTTGACGTACGCGTCCTCGGCCGGTGCGATTGTGAGCGTGGTGCCGCCCGCCGGGGGAGCGGCGTCCGCCAGGTCGTGGTGGGCGGCCACCTGGGCGGCGGTCAGCGCGCCCGGGTAGACCGCGGTCTCGTCGATCTGACCGGCGAGGTAGGTGCTGGCCGGCCGGTTCGGCCAGGCGTTGCTCATGGCGTCGCCGCCGACCCGCCAGTAGCCGTTGTACGAGCGGTGTCAGTGCGGCGGCCGGCGGCGCGACGGCCCCCGGCGGCGGACAGCACACAGGAGGCGAGGGCACCGCAACGGTTGCGTCCGAGGCGTCCCGGCCCGTTCATCGGTGCACCCGGACGGCCGCTCCGCTGAGCTGGTCGTCGAGCCGGCGGATGTCGGCGTCGACCATGATGCGGGCCAGCTCCCCCGACTTCACCGAGGACTTCCAGCCGAGCAGCTCCTGCGCCTTGGAGGCGTCCCCGATCAGCGCGTCCACCTCGCTCGGCCGCTCGTACTTCGGGTCGTAGCGCACATGCTCACGCCAGTCGAGCCCGGCGTGCTCGAAGGCGCACTCCAGGAACTCCCGCACGCTGACGCCCTCCCCGGTGGCGACCACGTAGTCGTCGGGGGTGTCGCGCTGGAGCATCCTCCACATCGCGTCCACGTACTCGGGGGCGTACCCCCAGTCGCGGACGGCGTCGAGATTGCCGAGGTGCAGCCGGTCCTGGAGCCCGGCCTTGATCCGGGCCACCCCACGGGTGATCTTCCGGGTCACGAAGGTCTCACCGCGGCGCGGCGACTCATGGTTGAACAGAATGCCGTTGACCGCGAACATCCCGTACGCCTCGCGGTAGTTGACCGTCGCCCAGTACGCGTAGACCTTGGCGACGCTGTACGGGCTGCGGGGGTGGAACGGCGTGCGCTCGTTCTGCGGCGGCGGGCTGGCGCCGAACATCTCGGACGAGGACGCCTGGTAGACCCGGGCGTCGATGCCACTCGCGCGGACGGCCTCCAGGAGCCGCATGGCGCCGAGCCCCGTGACGTCACCGGTGTAGAGCGGTGCGTCGAAGGAGACCCTGACGTGGGACTGCGCCCCCAGGTTGTAGACCTCGTCGGGCTGGATGTCACGCAGCAGGTTCACCAGCGCGACGCCGTCCGCGAGATCGGCGTGGTGGAGGACGAAGGAGCGCCCCGCCTCCTCCGGGCCCTGGTAGATGTGGTCGATCCGCTCGGTGTTGAAGCTCGACGAGCGGCGTATCAGGCCATGGACCGTGTACCCCTTCTCGAGCAGCAGCTCCGCCAGATACGAACCGTCCTGGCCGGTCACACCGGTGATGAGTGCGGTCTTCGCCATGGTCCACCCCTTCTGTCCGCCGGCAGGCGGTCGTTCACCGAAATTTCGGAGTTTGAGTGTTCTGTGGTAAAGGTCACTGACTCACACGGCTCCTGGCAGAATCCGAGCCATGACGTCTGATCTCCCCGGCCCTCCCCAGGAATCCGTCCGCCCCCTGCTACGACCCGGCTCCCGCATATTCGTCGCGGGCCACCGGGGTCTGGTCGGCTCGGCGCTGGTGCGCCGCCTCGCGGCCGACGGCCACGAGGTGCTCACCCGCGGCCGGGACCTCCTCGATCTGCGCGACAGCGCGCCGACCGAGGCGTATCTGCGCGACGTCCGCCCGGACGTCGTCGTACTGGCCGCCGCCAAGGTGGGCGGGATCATGGCCAACAGCACCTGGCCGGTGCAGTTCCTGGAGGACAACCTGCGCATCCAGCTCAGCGTGATCGCCGGGGCGCACGCGGCCGGCACCGAGCGGCTGCTCTTCCTCGGCTCCTCCTGCATCTATCCCAAGCACGCCCCACAGCCCATCCGCGAGGACTCCCTCCTGACCGGCCCACTGGAACCGACGAACGAGGCGTACGCACTGGCGAAGATCGCCGGGATCACCCAGGTCCGCTCGTACCGCAGGCAGTACGGCGCGTCGTACATCAGCGCCATGCCCACCAACCTCTACGGCCCCGGCGACAACTTCGACCTGGAGACCTCGCACGTTCTGCCCGCCCTGATCCGCCGGTTCCACGAGGCCAAGCAGGACGGTGCTCCCGAGGTGACCCTGTGGGGCTCGGGCAGCCCCCGCCGCGAGTTCCTGCACGTCGACGATCTCGCCGCAGCCTGTGTCCGGCTGCTGGAGTCCTACGACGGGGAGGACCCCGTGAACATCGGCTGCGGGGACGACCTGACGATCCGCGAACTCGCCGAAACAGTCCGCGACGTGACGGAGTACCGGGGAGAGATCGCCTGGGACACGTCCAAGCCCGACGGCACTCCGCGCAAGCTCCTGGACGTCTCCCGGCTGACCTCCCTCGGCTTCGAGCCACAGATCCCGCTGCGCGACGGCATCGCGCGAACCTATGCCTGGTGGCTCGGCCAGCGGTCCCCGCGGAGCTGAGGGGGCGGGCCGGCCGCCATGCCGTGTACGGGCTCCTCGCATCTGTTCCCCGCCCACGTCAGTAGGCCCCGCGGCCGTTGGTGACGGCGCGCAGGGTTCGCGCGAGGAGCCCCATGTCGGCGGCCACCGTCCAGTTGTCGACGTACCAGAGATCGAGCGAGACGGTCTCCTGCCAGGACAGGTCCGAGCGCCCGCTGACCTGCCACAGACCGGTCAGTCCCGGCTTGACCGCGAGCCGCCGGTGCTCGCGCTCGTCGTACCGGGACACCTCTTCCGGCAACGGCGGGCGAGGTCCCACCAGGGACATCTCACCCCGCAGCACATTGATGAGCTGCGGGAGTTCGTCGAGCGAGGCCCGCCGCAGCGTCCGGCCCACCCGTGTCACCCGGGGGTCGCTGCGCATCTTGAACATCGGGCCTTCGGCCTCGTTCGCCGCGCCGAGCTGCGCCTTGCGGGTCTCGGCGTCCACCACCATCGTGCGGAACTTCCACATGGTGAAGGGGCGGCTGTGCAGGCCGTGGCGGGTCTGGCGATGGAACACCGGGCCGGGTGAGGTGAGGCGTACGGCCATCGCGATCACGAGCAGCAGCGGGGCCAGCGACAGCAGCCCGAACACGGCGCCGGTTCGGTCGACCAGGGTCTTGAGCAGCGGCTGGGGACCGCTGCGCAGCGGCGGGGCGATGTGCAGCAGGGTCAGCCCGGCCACGGAGGAGAGCCGCACCCGGCTCGCCGCGGTCTCCGACACCGCCGAGAGCACACACAGGGGCACCCCGCTGTCGTGCAGCCCCCACGACAGCCGCCGCAGCCGCTCTTCCGCGAGCTCCGGCCCGGGAGCCACGAGCACCAGATCGGCATCGTGGGCGAAGGCCCCGCCCAGCACGGTGGAGAGGTCGTCCTCCGCGGGAGTGGCGGCGAGCCGACCGGGAACCGGCGCTTCGCAGCTCAGCGCAGTGGTGCCGACGGGTATCGCCGCCGCGACCGTATAGGTGTGGTCCTTAAGGGAGTTGAGCAGATTCACCGCCCGGTCGACGCCGGCCGCGTGGCCGACCACGAGCACGCGGCGCACCACGAGCCGCCGCCGTGCGTACGCCGTCCACTGCCGCAGCCCTGATATGAGGAGCGTCAGCGCGAGGCCGGGAACGAGCGCCATCACCGCGACCGCCGGGTCGAGGGACTGTCCGGACACGGTGAGCAGGACGGCGAGCACACCCAGGAGCAGCAGCCAGTCGCCGGTGGCGACCGACGCGCCCCCGGTGGACCCGGGCAGGCGCTGCGCGTACCGCCCGCGAGCGGAGCGTACGACGGCCCACGCCAGCGCGGACAGCGACGCCGTGATCAGTGGTGCCGGCTGGTCACCGGCCTCCTGGACGAGCCAGGCCGGACCCCCCAGTCCGAGCACGTCGGCCAGAAGGAGCAGCGGAAAGTGACGGCCCGGACGCTTCCTGGACCGTGGTCGCTCGGGGTGCGCGCGCTCCGCAGTCGGTGTCCTCCACAGCTGCTCCAGCGCGGCGTTCCGGCTCCTGGACGCCGCGGTGCGTGTTCGTGGCGCCCCCGTCAGCCCGATCTGCCCGGATATGTCGGTGTCAGGTATTTCGACATGCCCCATGAACCCCCCAGCCCAAGTCGCATCCCCGCAAACGGGGCGCATCCGTCGATCCCATGGACTGACGGATGCGCCCTCGCTCGGTGCACGATATCCACACACGTGCCATTTCGCTGGAGTTCCCGTGAAGTTCAGACAGGTCGGATGATTCGCATCTCGGCCGGTTCCGGGCGGGAACTCAGCTTCTGTGCATGCCTGTTCGATTTTCCCGGGGTTCGGCAAGTGCTTGTCACCGGGACGAACCGGGGCGTAACTACCTTACGCGGCAGGGACGTTGAGCGGCACCCAGAGGATCGAGGAGTGGACGAAGTCACACCCTGAGACCCCGCCCCGGGCGAGACGCGCAACGCCCACCGGCCCCGGCTCCACGCGGAGCCGGGGCCGGGAAGCCGGGCCGGTATGTCCGACCTAGTACCGCACACAGAACGTGCGGTCCGTCAGCCAGCGGCCGAGCCAGTCGCTCAGCGGGACCGTGACGCACCACTGCCGGGAGTTCGGCGCCGGGTCAGGCGCCGGGGGCGCGGGCTTGGCCGGCTTCGGGGGGGCCGGCAGGGCCGGGGTCGTCGGGGTGGGGCTCGGATCCGGCATCGCCGTCGGTGCCGGGTTCTCGCTCATCATCGAGCGGTACGTCCGGGAGGACTCGGGGTTGTCCGAGCACTGCCAGACACCGTGCGGACAGTAGTCCGTGAGCGTCTGGTACACCGGATCGTGCTTCTCGATCCATTCGAGCATGCGCCGCATGTACTCGGGGTTGTCGCCGTTGCGGAACAGGCCCCATTCCGGGAAGGAGATCGGCTTGCCGTGCTCGGCCGCGAAGTCGACGTGCTTCTGCAGGCCGTACGGACCGTTCACCTGCTCGTCGAAGCTCCGGCCCGGCGGCTGGTCGTAGGTGTCCATGCCGATGATGTCCACGACGTCGTCACCGGGATAGCACCGGGTCCACGGAACCGCGTCCGTCCCCCGGTTGGGGGCGAAGTCGAAGCGGAACTTCTGCCCGGGGACGGCGCGCATCGTCGTCACGATGCGATTCCAGTACGCCTTCCACGATTCGGGGTCCGGACCGCAGCGGTGCGTGTACGTGACGCCGTTCATCTCCCAGCCGAGCACGATCACCGTGTCAGGGATCGACAGCCGGACCAGCCGCTCGGCCAGCCGCCGGAAGTGGTGGTCGTAGCTGCCCGCGGCGCCCGCCCGCAGCAGCCTGCGGACCTCGGCGTCGCCGACCCCCGCCTCGTTGCGCTCCAGCATCGGCACGTTGAGCACGAACATCCGGTCCTCGTCCGCGTTCCGCCAGGAAGCCCAGGAGCGCAGGAAGTCGGGTCGGCCCTCGATGTTCGACCAGAGGTCGCCCGGCAGGTAACTGTGCCCCGCCCGCAGTTCCCTGCCGCCGAGCCAGCGCGACAGCTCACCCGTCCTGCGTACGCCCTCGGGGCCGTACCCCACGTAGGCGCCGTGCGCGGTGGCGCCGTCCGCGGCGGCACGTGAAGGCGGGGCGGCGTCCGTGGTGTCCGTACCGGACGAGGTGATTCCTGCGATTCCGCCGGCGACGAGGAGACTGAGCGCAGCCGTCCCGACGCAGATGTTGATGAGACGGCGCTGTGCGGGCACGGCTCCTCCTTCTCTCCGGTGTTACCTCCGACCGGTTCGACAATAAGGAGACATTTTCTTTATCGGGTGATCCGGACGCCGATCCGTGGGCCATTCGCGGAACATCGAGATTCAAGCCGGACCGTTCGGGTGAAATTCCGGGACGAGCCCCGCTGCTCAGCGACGGTCGAGGGAGAAGGGCAGCGAACGCACCCGGTTGTCGAAATTCGAGTCGACCAGCAGGGGATCGCCGACGGTCCCCAGCGTGTTCAGCCGGGTCAGCAGTTCCCGGAAGAGCGCCTTCATCTCCAGTCGTGCCAGATGGGCCCCGATGCAGTGATGAGGACCGCCCCCGCCGTAGCCCAGATGGGGATTGGGGCTACGCGTGATGTCGAAGGTGTCGGGATCGGTGAAGACGGACTCGTCGCGGTTGGCCGACGCGTAGAACAGGACCACCTTCTCGCCGGGCCGGTAGCTCCGGCCGCCCAGCTCGCACTCGGCCGTGACCGTCCGGCGGAACTGGATGATCGGCGTCGAGTGCCGGACGATCTCCTCGATCGCGCCGTCGGCGTACCGGTCGAAGTCCGACTCCAGAAGGGTGCGCTGCTCCGGGTGGCGGGCCAGCAGATACACGCCGTGGGCGATCGCGTTGCGCGTGGTCTCCACACCGGCCACCAGCAGCAGCGAGAAGAAGGAGCCCAGCTGGCGCGAGGTCAGGGCCTGGCCGTCGACGTCCGCCCGGACCAGGGCCGAGATGAGGTCGTCCGCGGGATCACGACGCCGCTCACGGGCCAGCTGCGCCATCACCAGGTGCATCCGGGCCAGGGAACGCAGACCGCGCCCGGGCACCCGCAGCCGGTCCCGCCCCCGCCGCCGCACTCCGACGTAGGCCGAGGCGTGATCGATCTGCTGGGAGATCCGCGGCCGGTGGCGGTCCGGAATGCCCATCAGGTCGCAGATGACCTCCAGCGGCAGCCGCGAGGGCGCGGACGGCATGAAGTCTGCGGGCTGCTCGGCGATCACCTCGTCCACCAGGCGGCGCGCGAGCTCACGGATGTTCTCCTCGGCCCTGGCCAGCAGCCGCGGGGTGAAGGCGCGCGAGACGATCCGCCGCAGGGCCGCGTGCTCTTCTCCGTCCATGTTGACCATGGAGTTCCCGAAGACCGCCTTCGCCCAGGCAGCCGGCTCCGGCGTCGTGACGCCCGGGGCGCTGGCGAAGTTCTGCGGCTGCCGGCTCGCCGCCTTCACATCCGCGTGTTTCACCAGCGCGTAGAACGACTCGCCCGTCCCGGAGCGTGAGGCGCGCGGCCCCGCGAGCCGGCCGCTGCGTGCCCCCGTCCCGGTCGTGAACCTCACCGGTTCGTCCAACTGCCTCAGCAGCGCGAACGCTTCCAGCCGGACGGGACGTGGCAGCGTCCAGAACAGCGGATCGGCCAGATCCACGTCCTCCGGCCGCAGCGCACGGTCCCTGCTTCCCTGCCTGGGAACAGCCATTGCACAACCTCCACATTCCAGGACGGCCATGCTGACGCGATTCAGGACAATCCGTGTGATCGGCGCGCCGCTCGTGCGAGAACTGTTCCTTCGGTGTCTCGTTGTCAACGTCGGATACGTCAACACCTCGGAAGAGTGGACGAGAGGCAGGTGCGCACACCATGGGCCAGACCACGGACGCGAGAGGCAGAGGGGCCGGGCCGCGCACGACGTCCCGCCGCGTCGTGCTGCGTACCGCCTTCACCGTGGGAGTGACCGCGGGTACGGCGGCGGTGCTCGCCCCGCTCCTGGCGAAGGACCCGGAGCCCGCGCCACCTTCCGCGAAGGCGGGCGGCAGGGAACCGGAGCGCTTCGCCGAGATGTACCGCGGCCGGGACATCCGGGGCACGGCCACGGTCATGGTGCCGACAGGCGGGCCCGGCGGTGCGGTCCGGGCCGCCGGCGCCGGAGCGGCGGGCGCCGTCCCGCACATCGACGTACAGGTGGACGGACGGCCCTTGCACATCATGCGGCGGGCCGACGGCAGCTATGTGAGCGATACCAACCACTACGAGTCGTTCCCGACGCTGCTGGCCACGGCTCGAGCCGCGGTCGACGAGCTCGGGTCCGCACAGCTGTCCGCGGCCCGGCCGCGGCACAGCGTCTGAAACGGGAGGACCAGCACGGGTGTACAACCGTAAGAACCAGCGGAACCTCACGCGTACCGAGAAGCGGCGTCTGGTCGGCGCGATCCTGGAACTCAAGCGATCGGGGCGGTACGACGAGTTCGTCGTCCTGCACCGGGAGTTCTACGTCAGCGACGGCGAGGACCGGCCGAGGCCCGCCCATATGACCCCTTCCTTCTTCCCGTGGCACCGCCAGTACCTCCTGGAGTTCGAGGCGGCCCTGCGGGCGGTCGACCCCGGGGTCTCCGTCCCGTACTGGGACTGGACCTCGGACAACACCCCGAGCGCCTCGCTCTGGGCGGACGACCTGCTCGGCGGGAACGGCAGGGCAGGCGACCGGCAGGTCATGACGGGACCGTTCGCCTACGCCGAGGGGAACTGGACCATCAACGACGGCGTCTCCGCACAGCCCTTCCTCACCAGGAACTTCGGCCGCCCCTCGGCCCCTGTCACGCTGCCCGCCAAGGGGGACGTGGCCCGCGCACTCAAGGACCCGGTGTACGACGCCGAGCCGTGGAACAGCGTCAGCAGGACAGGGTTCCGCAACCGGATCGAGGGCTGGGGCATCAGGGGCTCGCGCGGGGTGAGCAACCACAACCAGGTGCACCGCTGGGTCGGCGGCCTCATGGCGGGCGCGGCTTCGCCCAACGACCCCGTCTTCTGGTTCCACCACGCCTACCTGGACCTGCTCTGGTCGCGCTGGCAGAAGGCACACCCCCGGTCGCGGTACCTGCCGGGCCGCAAGACCCGGGACACGGGCCCCGACCGGGCCCGGGTCTTCGGCCTCGACGAGCCCATGCCGCCCTGGGACGTCGCACCCTCGAAGCTCCTGAACCACTCCCGCCTGTACCGGTACGTCTGACCCTGCCCGCCCGGGCACACGGAAGCGGCCGGGCCTCCCCTCCGGAGCAGGAGGAGGCCGGCCGCTTCTCAGGGCGTGAATCAGTGGCCGTAGCCGTAGTCGCCCGGGCCCTCGTGACCGCCGCCGGAGGCGTTCACGCAGGTGTTGCCGAAGGCCGGGTTCAGCAGGCCGACGACGTTCACCGAGTTGCCGCAGAGGTTGACCGGGGTGTGGACCGGTGCCTGGACAAGGTTGCCCGAAAGGACGCCGGGGGAGTTGGCGGCGACGCCCTGGGCTCCGGCGTCGGCGGCAGCCACGCCGGCGCCGCCGGCGATCAGGGCACCCGTGCCTGCCATGACGGCGGCTGCCTTCGAGATACGCGACATCAGTTCTCCTTGTGAGATGTGAGGTGTGCCACGGAGCGTGGGACCCCGTATGACCTGACAACGCAAAAATCGACAGACGGTAACGGACTGGCGCAAAAGTCGTGACCCGGGTGCGGCATTCACCGTCCGATGACGGGCAGCGCGGTCAGCCGGTCGTGCCAGTCGCGGGCGGCCGGGAACCGGGTCTTCACGGTCTCCGCCGCCACGTCACGCGCACTCAGCTGCGACAGGCGCAGCCGCAGCAGCGGATCGAGGGCGGGACGGGCCATCAGCAGCCGCTGGTTGACGACGGGGACCGGTTCCCAGTGGTTCTTGTACTGCTCCGAGCCGCGCAGCAGGCTCAGTACGGTCCGCCCGGTGTCGGCCGCCTGCTGGGAGACCTCACGCAGCAGCATCGTCGCCACGTCCACCTTCCGCTCCCGGAGCGAGGGATGGGCCCCGTACAGATAGCCGCCGGTGAGGTGGCCCGACTGCAGCGACATGTTCACCGCGACCACTTCGCCCTCCAGCAGGAACTCCGTGAGGGCGGCCCCGCCGTCACGGACCATCCGCCGGGTGGCCCGCACCAGATGGGCCGAGAAACGCGGCCGCAGATGCTCGGAGTTGACCCCGCGGCCGGTCCACTGGAGCTCGTGCAGGCGCAGCATCCTGCCCACCGCGCCGGGCACGTCGAGCGCGGGCACGGGACGGCACTCGACCGGCAGGGCGTCGATCTTGCGCAGCTTGGCACGCACCCGCTGGGCCCGGGACCCCGGCAGCCGCTGGAGCAGTGTGCCGATGGGCTCCGCGGGCAGTTCCATGCAGGTCGAGTCGTCGAGCCGGGCGCACGCCCCGGCCCATCTCTCGTACAGGAGCTGCGCCGAGGCGTCGGGCCGTACCTCCCGCAGGTCGATCACCGCGTGCCGGGCGGCCCGGTCGAGTCCGCGCTCCAGGGCCACGAGAGCACCGTCCGACTCCTCCTCGTCGACCAGGACGTCGAAGAAGTCGGAGATCGCGCCGCCCATCGGTACGAGCAGCGGCATCGGCCGGTGTACGAGCATCAGCGCAGCGGCGCCGATCAGACGCCCGCCGCGACGGGCCAGCATCACCCGCAGACGGCCGGCGGGCCCGTACGAAAGCCACCACGAGTGGAGCCAGGCATGGCTCTGGAACGGCGTGGCGGTCCGGCAGCGGCGATACAGCGCGTCCCACTCGTCCGCGAGCCCGGCGAACTCGCCGAGGTCGCGGCAGAGCGTCACCGTCAGGCCCTCGTTGCGGCCGGCGCTCATCACACCAGCTCCCGTTCGTCCGCGGCCGCCGGCTGACCGGCCGTCCGGTCCGGTCCGGGGGCGGGCACATGAGCCTCGGAGCTCCTGCGCGCAGGGCGGGGCCGTACGAGGAGGACCAGCCCGCCGAGCAGCCCGCCCGCGCTCGCGCCCACGGCCGTTCCCAGCGGGGCGGACGGGGAGACGGGCTCGTCCGGCGGGACGGCGTGGGTGAACTTGATGAGCTTGACCCCCGTCTCCTTGGCCACGTGCTCGCCGCCGACGATGACGGCCTCGACGACCGCGTTGGCGATCTCCGCCGCCCGGCGCGGCGAGTCGGACGTACCGCTGACCGCGATCATGGGCGAGTCGGGCGAGGTCTCCGACCGCACCCGGGTACGGAGTTCCTGCACGCTCTCCCCGGCTGCCCCGTGTGCGTAGGTGAGGGTGGAGTCACTGGTGGCGAGCCGGCCGAAGGACTGGGCGAAGCCCAGGGCCGCGGCGGAGTCGGTGCCCTTGTCGGTGACGGCCAGGGCGTAGCCGGTGGCCGTGTACTGCGGGGTGGCGAGCAGCCCGTAGGAGAGGCCGCACGCCGCACCGAGCAGGACACAGGCGGGCAGCGGCCACCAACGGGGCAGCGGAGGAAGGGTACGCAGCCGGCTGAACCGTCCGGGGACGGCCGGCCGCTGCTCGGGAGACTCGGTCATGAGGGTGCTCTCTGTCGGAAGGATGGTGCCGGGGGTCTGCCGATGGCGGACGGCCATGGCTATCGGTGGCCGCTGAGGGCGCGCTCGTAGACGTCCATGAGGTGCTCGCTGCTGCGCCTGATGTCGTAATGGGCGACGGCGGGAGGCGGCGGCAGCCGGTGGGGTCCCGCCCGCATGCGCTGCCGCAGGGCCGCTGTCAGCTCCTCGGCGTCTCCCGTGACGCGGGTGGCGCCCGCCGACCGGTCCGCGGGCAGGTCCTCGATCGCCGGGCAGGCGGCGTACAGGACGGGCAGCCCGGCGGCCAGCGCCTCGACGGCCGCCAGGCCGAAGGACTCCTCGCGGGACGTGGAGACGAAGGCGTCCATGGTGCTGAGGAGCGCGGGGACGCCGGGCCCCGCGCCGGGCCGTTCCCCGTCGCACTCCCCGAGCAGCCGGATCCGCCCGGCCGCTCCGAGCCGCTCCGCGAGCGCGGTCAGCGGGCCCCGCTCCGGACCGTCCCCGGCCAGCAGGAGGCGGGCGCCCGGCAGTGCCGCGACGGCCCGGACCAGGACGTCGAACCGTTTGCCGGGGACGAGCCGGCCGACGCCCCCCACCACGAACGCGTCGTCGGGGATGCCCATGAGCGCCCGGGTGTCCCGCCGCGCGCCGTCGTCGTACCGGAAGAGTTCCGCGTCGATCCCGTTGGGCACGAGGTGGATCCTGGCCGCGGGCACCCCCCAGTCGCGCAGCCGACCCGCGACGGTGGAGGAGACGGCGACCGTGGCGGAACCGAGCCGCTCCGTCCGCAGATAGAGCGCACGCGTGGAGCGGGTGAGGGGACGCCCCTCGATCTCCGCCCGGCCCAGCGAGTGCTCGGTGGCGATCGTGGCGCGGACCCCGGCCAGCCGGGCGGCGATCCGCCCGTATACGCAGGCCCGGTACAGATGGGTGTGGACGAGGTCGTACTTCCCCTGCCGGATGATCCGGGCCAGCCTCGGCAGCGCCGCGAGGTCACGGTTGCCCTTCATCCCGAGATCCGTGACGCGTACGCCGTCGGTGCGCAGTCCGTCGGCCACCGCGCCGGGGTTGGTGAGCGTGACGACGTCGCAGGGCGTGGGCAAGTTGCGCAACAGCAGGCGTAGTTGCTGCTCGGCGCCGCCGATGCCGAGGCCGGTGATGATGTGCAGGGCCCTCATCGGAGGTCACCGGACACGGCGGTCACGGTCTCGGGCAGCCGGGCGGGAGCGACTCCCGCCCGGTACCGCAGCCGGTGGCGCAGGTCCTTCGCCCTGAGGCGTACCGCGCGGTCCGCGTGACTGACGTGGGTACGGGGCAGGGTGAACGGGCCGAGCAGCGGTCCGGGGGTGAGGGCGCAGCCGTAGCCGTATCCCGCCTCGCGTGCGGAATCCGCCACCCGCTCGTCGACCGAGCCGTACGGGTAGCAGAAGCCCTCGGGGACGACGCCCGTGATGTCGTGCAGCAACTCCCGGCTGTGGTGCGTCTCCCGGCGCAGCTCCGAGCCCGACAGCGACGTCAGATCGCGGTGGCGCAGACCGTGCGAGCCGATCTCCATCCCCGCGTCGGCGGCGGCCCGGATGCCCTCCGCGGTGAGGAGCGGCTTGTGCGGGCCCGGCCGGTCCCACTCGTTCGAGCCGCCGAGCCGGCCCGGCAGGACGAACACGGTCGCCGAGCAGCCGTGCCGCCGCAGGACCGGCAGGGCCTCGTGCACGAAGTCGGAGTAACCGTCGTCGAAGGTGAGCCCGACGAGACCGCGCCGGCCCTCGGCGTGGGCGCGCAGCAGCGTGGCCACACCCACGGCGGTGTAGTTCCTGCGCCCGAGCCAGGCCAGCTGCCGGTCGAGACGCTCAGGGGAGACGGTGATGCCGTACGGATCGCTCGTCCGCTCGCTCACGGAGTGGTACGTCAGGATCCACGGCTGGGCGCACGCGGGTGGTCGGAGCCGGGAGGAGCGCGAGTCGGTGAGAGCCGATGGGTCAGCGGCCATGAAGCAACCTCCGTCGGATGAGGGTCAGCAGTTGGACGACTTCCGGAGCTCGGAGTGCGAGCCCGGCCAGGAGGAACAGGAGCGGTACGAGGAAGCAGCCGGCGGCAAGGCTGAGAAGGGGATCGGCCACCCGCGGTGCCGCCAGCCAGCCCGCCGTCCCGGCCACCGTGGCGGCGCCGGCCAGCCGGACCAGGGAGAGGGTCACGGACCGGACCCGGATGGCGACCACGCGCGTCCCCAGGCCCATCAGCAGCAGCATCGCCGCCGTGCTGATCCCGATGGCGTTGGCCGTCGCGATGCCGTTGACGCCGAACCGGTGGGTCATGGCGAATCCGGCTCCGGTGGTGACGATCAGCCCGGTGGCCATCGCGAAGACGGGGAACCACGTGGGCCGCCCGGCCGAGAAGTACGGGCGGCTCAGCGCTCCCACGAGCGAGTGGCCGAGGAGCCCGAGCGCGTACACCCGCATGACGTCGGCTGTCGCCCGGGTGTCGTCCGCGTCGAACGCCCCCCGCTGGAAGAGGACTTCGACGATCTGGGGTGCGTACCCGAGCACCATCGCGGTCCCCGCGAGGACGACCATGCCGGCCAGCGCGAGGTCGCGTTCGACCCGGTCCCTGGCCTTCTCCCGGTCGCCGTTGGCCATGGCCCGGGCGACGACCGGGAAGGTCACCGTGCAGATCATCAGTGAGAGGACCATCGGCATCTGCGCGACCTTCTGCGCGTAGTTCAGATGCGAGATGGCACCGGCCGGCAGCGACGAGGCGAGGAACCGTTCGACCAGGACCTGCGCCTGACGGCTCACCACGAAGATGACGACGGGCGCGAGGACCGTGGCTCCCAGCAGCGGGGGAGCCGCGCCGGCGAAGCGCCGCCTGGCGGACGGGCGCCGTTCCCGCCCGGCGCGGGCGACCCGGGCGGGGACCAGCCGGACGAAGGCCGGGAGCTGGGTGAGGATCATCAGGACACTGCCGACGGCGACGCCCGCCGCCGCGGCGCGTACGCCCCAGAGGGAGTGCAGCGCGAAGGTCATGCCGATGATGCCGACGTTGTACGCGAGGTAGACACCGGCGGGTGGCAGGAAGCTGCGGTGCGCGCGCAGGGCCGCGCTGAGGTAGCCGGTGAGGCCGAAGGTGAGCACGGTGACGGACGTCAGCCGGGTGCAGTCCACGGCGAGCCGTGGATCGCTCAGACCCGGGGCCAGGATTCCCACCACCCACGGGGCGCCCAGCGCCAGCAGCGCGGCGATGCAGGACAGCAGCGCGAACAGCCGGGGCAGGGTCGCCGAGATCAGCTCCCGTACGGGATCGTCCGTCCCCTCCGTCGTCCGTGCGGCGGCGTCCTTCTTCTCCCCGGTGCCGGCTGCCCTGCGGGCCAGGGCGTGGCTGAACGCAGGGACGAGCAGGAGGGCCATCCCGTCCTCGATCAGCACGGTGGCGGCCATCTCGGGCACGGTCCAGGCGATCAGGAACGCGTCACTCGCACCGCTCGCACCGAAGAGATGGGCGATGGCCTGGTCGCGTACGAGTCCCAGCAGGGCCCCCGCGACGGTCAGCCCGGCGGTGACGGCGGCGGCCCGGGCGAGGAACCGGCCGAGCCCGGGTGATTCCGCGTCCCCGGACGTCTCCGTGCCGCCGGGGCAGGAATCGGGTACGGGTCCGGCGGAATCGGTTACGGGTCCGGCGGGATCGGGTACGACGGGCTGATCACGCGGTGCGGGAGGGGCGGGGACGTGGTCCGGGAGCGCCTCCACCGGCGGCCCCGATTCGATTCCGGTGTTGTTCACGCGGTCCGCGCCCTCTCCGGTCCGGCCAGCGCCCACCAGGAGGCCAGACCGAGCACGATGCCCGTGAGTACGGTCGAGGGGCCGCCGATGTCCGCGTACAGGAAGTCGACGGTCTGCCAGACCATCAGCCCCGCCGCGACGAGCCCGCAGTCCACGGCCGTGTTTCCGCGTGCGCTGCTGATGATCACCCTGCGGACTCCGCCGACGAGGACCGCCAGCCAGCTGCCGGCGAGCGCGGTGAGCCCGATCAGCCCCTGTTCGCTGAGGACGAGCAGGTACATGTTGTGCGGGGAGAGCAGCGGCTGCTTGCGGAAGTCCTGACCGGCGCCCGCGGTGTCGCTGCCCGCGGAGAGTGCGATCGAGGCGTGCCCGTCACGGTGCGCGGGGAATCCCTTCAGCCCGACGCCCGCCAGCGGTTCCTCGCGCCACATGCTCGCGGCGGCGGCCCACATGGTGTACCGGTCGGTGACCGACTGGTCAGGAGCGGCGGTCACCTCGGTGATGCTGGTGAGCCGCTGGGAGACCATCTCGGAGCCGATGCCGAAGCCGCCGACGAGCACGACGGCGGTGGCGGACAGTACCGCCAGCGCGCGCACGGCCTGGCGCGGTCCTGTCAGTGCGAGGAGAGCGAGGGCGGCGATCGCCGTGGCGATCCACGAGCCCCGGCTGAACGACAGCACGAGGGCGACGAGCAGCACGGCTGTCGCGCCGAGGGCACAGGGGCGCAGCCACCGGGGGGCGCCCTCGGGTGTACGGAGTACGTGGACGGCGGTCGCCAGGAGACCGAAGGCGACGACGGTCGACATCCCCATGATGTCGCCGGGCCCGAACGTGCCCACCGCCCGGATGTCCTCGCCCATGTACGAGGCGCCGGTGCCGGTGGCGTACTGGTGAATGCCCGTCACTCCCTGGACGAGGGCGAGCAGGACGAGGGCGCCGGTCACGATCCGGAATCCCTGGGCGTCCCTGATGAGGAGGCACACGGCGGCCGGCACCAGCACGAAGACCTGGAGGTAGCGGACGAACCCCGGGAGCGCGGCGGACGGATCCGCAGCGGTGACCGTCGCCACGGCGAAGCCCACCGCGGGCAGTCCGAGCACCACAGCCGCCGCGGGTGCCAGCGGACGCTGCCGGAAATACAGCAGACGGGCCAGGCAGAGCAGCACCGCGAGGCCCGAGGCGAGGTCGGCCGGGCGCGTGACCTGCGCTTCGCCGGTCCCCGCGTCCGTGACCGGAAGGGCGAGCAGCAGCACGGTCGCGAGCAGCGGAAGCAGCGGCCACTGCCGTGTCCACCGCGCCGCCCGCGGGGTCTTCGATCCTGGGCGGGCCCGGGGATGCGGAATGGCGGCGACGGCGGGTTCGGCGGTCCGGGTGGCGGTCACGGTCAGCTGCCTCCCGGCCGGAACAGCGAACCGGCGGTGCGGACGAGGAGGCACACGTCCTGCCACAGCGACCACGTCTCGATGTAGCGGTTGTCGAATCGGGCCCGGTCCTCGATGGAGGTGTCACCGCGCAGCCCGTGCACCTGGGCGAGTCCCGTGATCCCGACGGGCATCCGGTGACGGGCTCCGTAGCCCGTGTGCACCCGGCCGAACTGCTCGACGAAGTAGGGGCGTTCGGGACGTGGCCCGACCAGGCTCATGTCGCCGCGCACCACGTTCCACAGCTGCGGCAGTTCGTCGAGGGAGGTGCGGCGCAGCAGACGGCCGACGCGGCTCATGTTCCGGTCTGCCGAGACGTTCCACCGGGTGGCGGACTCGTGGGCGTCGGCCGGTCTGATCGTGCGGAACTTCAGCAGGACGAAGGGCCGTCCGTTCCGTCCGATGCGCTCCTGCCGGAAGATCACGCCGGGACCGTCGGAGATCCGTACGGCCAGACCGCAGGCGGCGAGCAGCGGGGCCGCGGCGAGGAGGGCCAGGCCGGCCAGCACGGCGTCCATCGTGCGCTTGGCCGCGTACGCGACCGGCCGCCCACCGCCGTTGTGCAGGGAGTACGCGGCGAAGCCCCACAGATGGTCGGGGCGCGCGGAGGCCCGGTGCGGAGTGAAGGCCCCGGCGGCCGGGCCGTTGATGAGCCACATCCGGCAGCCGTGTCCGGCCAGGAGCGCGAAGAGCGCCTCTCCGTCGCGGGTGGCTCCGGGCGCGGTGGTGAAGAAGGCGTCACGCACGCTGTTCTGGATGACCGCACGGCCGACGTCCTCCAGGGTGACCAGGACGGGCAGCGGGGCGGCGTCGGCCGCAGGAGCCGCGGGGGTGTCGGACGCGGAGGACGCGGAGGACGCGGGATCGACCCGGCCGACGGGCCGGAGCCCGTACTCGGGGTGTCCGTGCAGGGCGGCCGCGACCTCCTGGGCGGCCGGTCCGTGCCCGATGACCAGGGCCGACCGGGGGTTGCGGGCCGCAGAGCGGAGCCGTGAACGGTGGGCCAGTGCGCGGGCGGCGCAGCACAGCACTGTCTGGGTGACGATCGCCAGACCCAGCGCGGTCCAGCTGATCGAGGAGCGGGGGTCGTACGCGGTCAGCACTTCCGCGGTCGCGAACCACTGGATCAGGGCGAGGCCGAGAAGTGCGGGCAGTTCGGCGAGGCCCGACACGGAAAGCCCCGGGCGGTACAGCCCCCGGTAGGCGTGCAGCAGCAGTTGTACGGCCATCTGGACCGCGATCACGGCCGGTGGCCACGGGGCCGCCGGCAGCACGGCGAGGGTGAGGCCCAGGGCCAGCGCGTCGGCGGCAAGCAGCCGCCCGGTGGACCCGTACCCCCGGAAGCGGCGCGTGGTGCGCCCGGCCGGCTTGTGCCGGTTACCCCGGCGGGGCGGGTGGATCGTGGAGGCCGCGGGGGGTTCGGCCGTCGCCTGGGCAGTGCGGGGGGCGGGGGCTCTCTCCGTAGTCATCGGTCGGTGCGCTCTCTCGTCGTGGGCCGGGACAAGCCGACAAGCTCCTGATAGATGCGGTGAACGGCTCCTGCGGTCTTCCGGACGTCGAAGACGGACCGTGTGTGGGTCCGGGCGGTACGGCCGAGTTCGTCCCTCAGCACCGGATCGGTCAGGAGGCTGGTGAGCGCGGCCGCGAGGGCCGCGGGGTTCTCGGGAGGTACGAGGCAGTGGACGTCGTGGCCCGGTGGCAGGCTCTCCCTGGCGCCGTTCACGTCGGACATCACGACCGGTCTGCCGCAGGCCATGGCTTCGAGCGGGGCCAGCGCCATCCCCTCCCACCGGGAGGGGAGTACGAAGACGTCCGCGGCGTGGATCCACGGACGGACGTCCTGAGTCGCCCCCGCGAACACCACTCCGGCGGGAGCCGTCTCGCGCAGCCGCCGCTCGTCCGGTCCGTCTCCCACCAGGACCAGCCGGGCGCCACTGACGCGCAGTTGCTCCCAGGCTCGTAACAGCACGTCCTGGCCCTTCTGCCGGCTGAGCCTGCCGACGCATACGACGAGCGGTGTACGCGCGTCGACGGCGCCCGGCAGGGGGAGTGCGGCACGGGCGGCGGCGCGCTCCGCGGGGCCGGCCGGCCGGAAGTGCCCGAGATCGATGCCGTTGTGGATCACGGACCACCGGGCCGAGATGCCCGCCCGTTCGCCCGTACGGCGCTCGGACTCGCTGACGCAGAGGATGTGGTCGCTCCAGCGGGCGCCGAACCGCTCCCACTTCAGGGCGAGGTGCGCGGTCCTGCCCTCCACGGCCTCGAAGGACCAGGCGTGCGGCTGGAACACCGTGGGGATACGGCCCCGTACGGCGAGCCGCGCCGCGAGGCCCGCCTTGGCGCTGTGGGCGTGCACGATCTGAGGTCCGCTCTGCCGGACGAGCCGGTGTGCGGTGGCGACTTCAGCGGCCAGCCCGGGTCCGGGGTCGCGCACGGCGGGCCAGGCGAGCACGTCCGCGCCGGCCGCCTCGGCACCGGCGGCCAGTGGGCTCTCGGGGGGGCAGGCCACCACGGGCCGCAGGCCTGCCAGAGCCTGCGCCCTGACGAGATCGGTGACGACCCGTGCGACCCCGCCCTCCACCGGCTGGACCACGTGGAGCACGGTCACCTGTCGTTCTTCAGAAATGCTCTTTTGCCGCACGCGTGGCCCTCTTCTCACGTGCCCCCCGAAGGACGGGACCCGATAAGGCGCCGACGGCAGGGAATACCGATATGGGAAGCCCTGGCCATCGAAAAGATGAAGGTGGGCAGCTGGAATCCAAGGAATGATCAAGTGGGTTAAACAGAAGTGCACTTTGGCAGACAGTTGACCAGAAAACACGCGTGACTCGCTCATGGGGCCATGTGGGGCACACCCGTTTGGCAGCCGGTTTCGACCCCTCGTCGGGGTCAATTTCGGGCCATGTAAACCCTGCGCACCGGGATTTTCTGCACTCGATCGTGTGCGCGTCGAACAGGATTTCCCCACCGCCTTCCGTCGGATGGGTCCGGAAAACCGGCGGACGCAGATCCGGCCCGCACCTGATGCGGTGCGGGCCGGACCTGCGTGACCGTGAGCGTGAGCGGGACCGTGATCGGGTACCCGAATGGGCCTGCTATAGGAAAGGGACGGATCACCTCGTGAGGGACGCGTCCTGTGCGTCGTGCGAGTCATCGCGGCCCGCCTCCGCCGGGGCCAGCAGACCCCCGGCGAGTACGGGGAGCCCGCCCGCGATGAGGGGTTCGGCGCCGAAGCGGCCCAGGAGCCGTGCGGTGATCGCCGTTTGGAAGTCCAGCACAAGGGCCCGGCGCGGGAGTGGTCGGTGTGCACGTGGCCGGTGGTCGTCGGCCTGGACCTCAAGAACAGGGGCCGCAGTCCTCGACGGGGCGGTTCGCGCTGTCCTTCGGCGGTCCGGTGCGCAGGCCGGTGCGGCAGGACACCCGGCGGCACCTGGAGCACGGCCTGCTCGAAGGGGTGTGTACGACCTCGGGGTGTACGGCCCCGACGGGTCCCTGCGCACCTTCCGCGGACCCGGCGCGACTTCGGGCCAGGAGGTGACCGCCCGGCACGACGACCTCGCCGGAACGGTGGTGCCGACGATGAGGAACCCGGGCGACACCGGGGCGACCTGCGGGCCGGCGCGCGCTGGTACGAGCTGAGCGTCGATTCAGCGGGAACGGCGCGGTCTCAGCCGCGCACCTCGAAGCGGTACGGCGCACAGCTGTACGTGAGCTGTCGTTCGATGCCCCGCATCCGCACATGACGGGTGGTCGGTGGTGACGGGCCCGGGGAGTTCCACAGCGCCGACGCCCGCAGTGGTCCCGCCACGCCGCTCGGCGACGCTGCGCCACTGCCGCGGCAGGCCGCGACCACGACCTCCAGGTCCGGGACGACGGCCGGACCCCACGACGCCGGACGCGAACGAGCGGGCCCCGCCGACAGGTGCGGGGCCCGCTCGGTTCCAGGGCGATCAGGCGGGGGTGATGTTCTCCGCCTGCGGGCCCTTCTGGCCCTGGGTGACGTCGAAGTTCACCTTCTGGCCTTCCTGGAGCTCGCGGAAGCCCTGGGCGGCGATGTTGGAGTAGTGGGCGAACACGTCCGGACCACCGCCGTCCTGCTCGATGAAACCGAAGCCCTTTTCCGCGTTGAACCACTTCACGGTTCCACTGGCCATTTTTTGTCCTCCAAGCAGACACAGAAATCGGCGCCCGCACCGTACGGGCACCGGAGGTGATCGCCATGGTGCCCGGAGACACTGAACAGCAGAACGCCCGCGAACTCGCGTCCGCGGGCCGCTCCTTGCGAACCACGACAGCTGGGAGCGACGCTACACAGCCTTCCCGGCCCGCGCCACGAACGACGCCCCGACCGGTGGCGGCATGTCACCTTTCAGGCCCAAAAGTCCTCTCCGCTCGTCGGTCGCGCGGGAGGATTGCACGATGAACGAGACGATCCCGGTCGCTGACCAGGGACATCAGCTGTCCGTGGGTCCCGGCGTCGGCGGACACGACGAGCCCCCGGCCGCCCGGCCCGACCGGACCGCCGTCGATACCGGGGACCACACAGCCCGCGGCCCGGCACAGCGCGATACCGGCGGCGAAGTGCACGCTCCCGGAGAGGTCGCCGCCATCGGTGACGTACGCGGCGCGCCTGCCCGCCGCGACCCAGGCCGGCGACAGGGTCGTCGAGAGGACGCGCGGCCGGAACCGCTCGACGAACCCCGGGTGTCCAAGCAGTTCGACGGCACGGAAGCCGGGGGCGTTCGGGAAGGGCGGGTCGAGGTTGACGTCGACGAGGCCGGTGGCGGACGTGGGTGCGAGCGGCGTATCGGCTCCGTCGTGCCGTACGTGGGCACGCTCGCCGTCGGTGAAGAAGATGTCGCCGCCGAACGGGTCCGCGACCGCCGCGGCCCCGTCGCACAGCGCCACGTTGACGGCCACGGCCATGGTCCCGGCGGCGTAGTTCAGCGTGCCGCACAGGGGGTCGACCAGCCACCGGCGTACGGCCCCGGCGGTGCCCTGATGCCCGCCTTCCTCGCCGAGCACCGCGTCCTCGGGCCGGGCGCCGCGGATGACGTCGAGGATCGCCTTCTCGGACCCGACATCGGCGTCTGTGGCGAAGTCCCCGGCACCCTTGTCGATACGGGTGAGCCGTCGCCCGTACATCCCGTGCACCACGTCGGCGCCGGCGCGCGCGGCGGCTACCACCACCTCGGTATCGTCAAGGCCCGCATACGAGTTGATCACGCTGTGCAGCGTATGCGGCCCCGCCGTCCGTGGCCACGGGCCGCTCATTCGGCCCCTGACCGGCCTTCCGTAACGCCACCAGCGGAAGAACGGTGAGCGCGGGGCCGATCCACAGCACGCTGGTCATGCTGTCGGCGACACCGTCGTCCTGAAGGACGGGCCGGACGAACGTATGGGCGAGGAAGTGGCCCGTGATCACAGGGAAGGTGATGACCAGTCCTGCCCGCACCCCCGCGTTTGCTCTTGAACACCCGTGCGGATCGGCGGATGCGGAGGTCCGCTCCGCCGGTACTTTCGGCATGAGGCAGAGCAGGCAGGCCGGCGAGACGAGTCCGAGGATGCCCACGGTGGCGAACGCGGTGCGCCAGTCGCCGAGGTAGCAGCGTCCGGTACGCCGCCGGGGAGGCGGGTCACGGCCTCGGTCAGCGCCAGGGCTGCCCGCTCCCGCACGGTGCAGTGGCTCGACTCCTCCCATGCGGCGAGCTGGTCGACGCGGGCCTCCTCCTCACCGGCCTTACAGAACCTCCTCAGCCAGGCACCGGCCTACCGCCGGGCCCCCGTCGCCACACCATCGGCCGGCACCATGCCGCGTGCGACCTCGTGAGCCGTGCGACCGAAGAGCTCGATGGCCCGGTTGCTGCCGCCGGACCGCCACATCAGGCCGTACCCGAGCGGAGTGCCCTCCTCCACCGGAACGTAGGAAATGCTGGGACGCCCGTGGTAGAGCGCCACATGTGCTCCCGCCAGCAAGGCTCCCTGCCCTCCGGCGACGAGCGTCAGCGCCTCCTGGAAATTGGTGACGGACGGGCCCCGTCCGATCGGCAGGCCGCTGGGCGTGCGCGTCGGCACCTGATGCTCCAGCCAGTAGTCCGGAAGATCACCCGCGACGGTCAGCAACGGCACACCGGCCAGATCGTCGAGGGTCACCCTGCTCCG
This sequence comes from Streptomyces finlayi, assembly GCF_014216315.1. Lineage (NCBI taxonomy): Bacteria > Bacillati > Actinomycetota > Actinomycetes > Kitasatosporales > Streptomycetaceae > Streptomyces > Streptomyces finlayi. The sequence goes on along the minus strand of NZ_CP045702.1, from coordinate 1,284,806 downwards.
TCCGGCCAGGCGGTGTCCCGTCGCGACGGCCAGCACCCTGCCTTCGGTGAGGAGCGTGGGGCCGCGCGTCAGGTCGTCCTCGTGGCTGGGAAAGTCCGTCAGCTGCATGTCGTACTCGCCCCGGCGCAGCATTCCGTACGGGTCGCAGAGGGGCACCTCGCACACCTCGACGACGAGTTCGGGGTGGGTGACGCGCAGCCGTTCGGTCGCTTTCATCACCATCTCTCCCGCCAGCGGTGTCGAGAAGCCGACGTGCAGCACCCCCTCGACCGCGCGCGCGGCGGTCACCGCGCGCGCCAGGGCGTCCTCGATCCCGCGGTAGTGCGGCTGGAGATCGTCACGGAGCCGGATGCCGAGAGGGGTGAGGGCCACGCGTCGGCTCGTTCGCGTGAACAGGGGAGCTCCCACGCGGCGCTCCAGCCTCTGGATGAGCTGGCTCACCCGGGCACGGGAGAGACGCAGACGGTCGGCGGTGCGGCCGAAGTGCAGTTCCTCGGTGAGCACGAGAAAGGAGTGGAGCTCGCTCTGGTCCACGCACGCCTCCGGGGTGGCCGGGAAGAGGATCGGTAAGGCTGGCTTACCGAACGTTGCGATCTTCGCCGTTGTTCCCGGCCACGGCGTCGCGAAGGCTGGAGGCATCGCACGACCTCACCCTTTTCAGAAGGAGTTCATCGCCATGAGAGCATCAAGCGGGCTGGACGCGCGGAAGTGGGGCATCCTGCTCGTGCTGTGCGGTGCGATCTTCCTCGAAGGCATCGACGTGGCCATGCTCAATGTGGCCCTTCCGTCGATCCGTGCCGATCTGGGGCTCTCCACGGGGGAGTTGCAGTGGGTCATGAGCGCCTACGTACTCGGTTACGGCGGCTTCATGCTGCTCGGCGGACGGGCGGCCGATCTGTTCGGGCGACGCAGGATGTTCGTGTTCTGGCTCACGGTGTTCCTGCTGTTCTCCGGCCTGGGTGGTTTCGCCACCGAAGGCTGGATGCTGATCGTCGCCCGGTTCGTCACGGGAGTGGCCGCCGCGTTCATGACCCCGGCGGGTCTCTCTATCATCACGACCGGCTTCGCCGAAGGCCCGGATCGCAACAAGGCGTTGCTCATCTACTCGGGGACCGCCGCGGGAGGCTTCACGATCGGACTGGTCGCGGGCGGACTGCTCACCGCCATCGGCTGGCGCTGGGTCTTCTTCGCACCGGTCGTACTGTCCTTCGTCGTACTCGTCGCGGCCCTCGTGTTCGTCCCCCGTTCGGCGCGTCCCGAAAGGCTGGGGAGACGCCTCGACGGGGCGGGCGCGCTCACCGTCACCGCCGCACTGGTGCTGATCGTGCTGGGGGTCGAGCGCGCGGCACACGCGGGAGCGGCTTCCAGCGTCGGCACGCTCGCTGCCGGACTGGCGTTCCTGGTGGCTTTCGTCCTCATCGAACGGCGGTCCCCCGAACCGCTGGTGCGCCTGGGGATCTTCCGCAACGGCCCCTTGGTGCGGGCGAACGTCTCCGCCATGCTGTTCGCTGCCGGCTTCTTCGGCTTCCAGTTCCTGGTGGTGCTGTACCTCCAGGAACTGCGCGGCTGGACGACGCTGCAGACGAGCCTGGCGATGCTGGTCATCGGCATCGACGCGGTCCTTTCGCCGACGCTGACTCCGCGCCTCGTCCTCCGCTTCGGCAACGCCAAGGTGATATTCGGCGGCCTCGCGCTCGCCGCCCTCTCCTACGGGCTGTTCCTCCCGCTGGGCGCCGACTGGAGTTACGGGGCGATGTTCCCGAGCCTGATCATCCTCGGGCTCGCCTTCTCCATGGCCTACGGCCCCCTCACCATCGTGGCTACCGAGGGAGTCGCGGACGAGGAGCAAGGCCTTGCGGGCGGTCTCCTCTACACGGCCTTCCAGTTCGGCGCCGCTGTCGGTCTCTCCGCCGTCACGGCCGTCAGCGTCGCAGCTACTCGCGGGGACACACCGGCCGCCCTGCTGGACGGCTACCGGACCGGCCTGCTCGTCCCGTTCGCCACGGCCGTACTCGCCGCCGCCGTAGGGGCGTTCGGCCTCAGGTCCCGAAAGGACGGTGGGCCGACCTCCGACGCGGGGAACGCCGCCGCCGAGCGCGCCGACATACCCGTCGCCCACTGAGCCAGGAGGGCCAGGAGGCCCAGGACGGCGCCCGTCGCCCTCCCCGGTACATCGTCACCTAACGAGAAGCCCCCTTCCGACAGTGTTCGGTCAGAAGGGGGCCTGGTGTCTCCGGGTCCCGGTCCCTACAGCGCCACGTACACGGTGTTGGTCGCGGTCCCGTCCTGCAGAGGGTTCTCGAATTCCACGACGTGGGCTTCCGCTCCGGTGAAGACGTCCCGGAGTACGGACATGAACTCCTCGTCCGGCGGGTCGTTCGACCACAGGGCGAAGACGCCGCCGGGGCGGAGACAGCCGGCGAGGGCCCGCAGCCCGTCGGGCCGGTACAGCGCCGCGTGGCTCGGATGCAGCACATGGCGGGGCGAGTGGTCCACGTCCAGCAGGATCGCGTCGAACCGGCGGTCCGGATCCTGCGGATCCAGGGCTGAGTCCGCGGCCATCGCGAAGAAGTCGCCATGGGCCAGGCGGCAGCGGGGATCGGACGCCAGACCACTGCCCAGCGGCACCAGTCCCCGCTCGTGCCACTCGATCACTTCGGCGAGAGCGTCGATCACGACGAGCGAGCGTACGCGTGGGTCGTCCAGGGCCGCGCGGGCGGTGTAGCCGAGGCCGAGCCCGCCCACCACGACGTCCAGTTCGTCACCCGTCGCCCCGGCGAGACCGAGTCGGGTGAGCGCGATCTCGCCCGCCGTGAAGAGGCTGGACATCAGGAATTCGTCGCCCAGCTTCACCTCGTGCACATCGACGCCCGACGCCGGATCCCGCCGGCGTCGCAGGCTGATGTCACCCATGGGTGTCGGGCGCCAGTCGATCTCCTGGAAACGCGCGCTCATCCGTTCACCTTCAGGTTCTTCTCCCGGCCGCTCACGCGTCGATGACGACGGGGATGATGAGCGGCTTGCGGCGGTGGGTCCGGAACGCCCAGGACGCGACGGCGCGGGCGATGAGCTGCTCCAACTGGTGCGCGTCCCCGACGCCCTCCGAAGCTGCCTTGGCCAGGGTCTTCTCGATCACCGGGATGACCGGCTCGAAGGTGGTGTCGTCGTGGACGAAGCCCCGGGCCAGGAAGTCCGGGGGCTCCGCGAGGGCGCCTGTACCGGAGTCGACGATCGCCACGACGGTGACGACGCCTTCCTCGGCGAGGGTGACGCGGTCCTTGAGGGAGGCTTCGGTGGCACCGCCGACGGTCATGCCGTCCACGTAGACGTTGCCCGCGGGCACCTTGCCGGTGATCGACGCACGTCCCTTGACGAGGTCGACGACGACTCCGTCCTCGGCGAGGATGACCCGGTCGGGGTCGACGCCGGTACGGATGGCCAGGTCACCGTTGGCGCGCAGGTGGCGCCACTCGCCGTGCACCGGCATGACGTTGCGGGGCTTGACGATGTTGTAGCAGTAGACGAGCTCACCCGCGCTGGCGTGCCCGGAGACATGCACCTTCGCGTTGCCCTTGTGGACGACGTTGGCACCCCATCGCGTCAGCCCGTTGATCACCCGGTAGATCGCGTTCTCGTTGCCGGGGATCAGGGAGCTGGCGAGCAGGACGGTGTCGCCCTTGCCGATGCGGATCACGTGGTCGCGGTTGGCCATGCGGGAGAGGGCGGCCATGGGCTCGCCCTGCGAGCCGGTGCAGATCAGGGTGATCTTGTGGTCCGGCAGCTTCTCGAGCTCCTTGGTGCTGACCACCAGACCGGACGGAATCTTGAGATAGCCCAGCTCCCGGGCGATGCCCATGTTGCGGACCATCGACCGGCCCACGAACGCGACCTTGCGTCCGTGCTGGTGAGCGGCGTCCAGCACCTGCTGGATACGGTGCACGTGGCTGGCGAAACTGGACACGATGACCCGGCGTGGCGCGGTGCGCAGGACCTGTTCGATGGCGGGGTTCAGCTCGCGCTCGGATGTGGTGAAGCCCGGCACCTCGGCGTTGGTCGAGTCGGTGAGGAACAGGTCGACCCCCTCCTCGCCGAGCCGGGCGAAGGCGCGCAGGTCGGTGATGCGGTCGTCCAGCGGGAACTGGTCCATCTTGAAGTCACCGGTGTGCAGGACCAGGCCCGCGCCGGTACGGATCGCGACCGCGAGCCCGTCAGGGATGGAGTGGTTGACCGCGATGAACTCGCACTCGAAGGGTCCGAAGCTCCGCCGGTCGTCTTCACGCACCCGGACCGTGCGCGGCCTGATGCCGTGCTCCTTGAGCTTGGCCTCCAGGAACGCCAGCGTCAGCTTCGAGCCGACGACCGGAATGTCCGCCCGCTCACGCAGCAGGTAGGGCACGCCGCCGATGTGGTCCTCGTGGCCGTGCGTCAGCACGACGGCGACGATGTCGTCCAGGCGGTCCCGGATGGAGGTGAAGTCGGGAAGGATGACATCGACCCCGGGCTGGTTCTCCTCGGGGAACAGCACTCCGCAGTCGACAATCAGCAATTTGCCCGCGTACTCGAAGACCGTCATGTTACGGCCGATCTCACCCAGGCCACCGAGGGCGACGACCCTGAGGCCTCCCTTGGGCAACGGCGGGGCAGTTTTCAGCTCTGGATGGGGATGACTCATACCCTGACGCTACCGGAGGGTCCCCGGCAAACTGTCGGCACGTGATCAATGCGGTCACACCGGTCTGCCGGGTTGGCTCAACGACGGAATCCCGCCGACCCGGATCGCGGCTCAGGCGGCCCCTGCGTCGGCCTCGCTCGTCCGCGCTGCCCGCGCGGCGGAAGCAGCAGTCGTGCACCTGAGACGGATCGGCCCATCGGCGGGCTACCAGCGAGTAACGGCCTGCGCCGGACCATCCCCCGGCGATCGGCCGGACTGCGGGGAGCAGCCGGAAACTCGGGTGACCCGTGAGTTCGGCGGATTGGGCGTTCTGTGACGTGTCCCCGATGACTGATCATGTGAAGAGTTCGGTGCTCGGAAACCGTCGCCCCGGTTCGAAGTTTCGGAGCCCCCGTCACACCCCTCCCCTCCTCACGCGCATGCAGGCGAGGAGGGGTGAGACGGTGCTCTTTCTTGCGATTCTCAGATGTCGCGGAAGAGATCAGCCAGGCCCGTGACCTGCCGGTCTGGGTGGTTGTGAGTCGCTGACCTGCATAGATGTTCTTTCGGCTGTTTCACGGTCATGTCTGTTGATGCAGCCGGAAGTCCCAGAAAAGTCCCAGAGCATTCCCAGGGGCGATGATGACACCTTCGGCTCTATGCGGCCCGAAGTCCTGGCTCGGACACCAGGGAGCGGCTCGACCCCGGGGTGGCGCTCACCGTGCCTCACCCCTGGCCGGCGTCGGCCGGAGCAGGCGCCATGAGCTCCCCCGGCTTATAGCTCGGGTTCGATTCCCGTCATCCGCTCTTCAGCGAAGGCCCAGGTCGACGACCTGGGCCTTCTTCGTTGTCCAGACCTCTCAGTGCCAGCTTCGGCATCCAGCGCTCGCCTGCGGGAGCGCGCGCAACACGCTCACTTCTGCACTTCGCGGACCCAGGCCGTGAGCCCGGTCAGGAATCCCGCCTTCTCGTCGGGCGACAGCCCCTCCAGCGCGCGTAGCAGCGGCTCGGTCCGCCGAAGGATGAAGGCTTCGAGCGGCAGGCGGTGTTCCTCGGCCAGGGACACCAGGACGCGGCGGCGGTTCGTCGGATCCTCGGCCCGATCCACGATGCCGGCCCGGCTCAGAGCTCCGACCAGTTCGCTGGCGGTGGACAGTGACACCTGAAGCCGTCGGGCGATCTCGCTGACGGTCAGCGGCTGTCCGGCCAGCAACTGGGGCAGTACGGCGCCGTGGCGAGGCGTCAGGCCATGCGCTTCCATGGCGTCTCGCAAGGGCTCCGGCATCAGATCGCGTACGACCGAACCGCGAAAGAAGGGCTCCAGCAGCGGTACGAGACCGGCGACCTCAAGCTCATCCGGGGTCGGCTTCCGTGACGTCTTCCCGGCGTTCTCGCTCTGTAGCATGCTACAAGTGTATATGGTTTGGATATCCAAACTGTTTGGCTCTGCGGAGGATCTCATATGCCGTCGATCAGCTACAGCGATGCGCTCAATGACGCCCTGGAACGCATGGACGACCTGGGATACGAGCGAGGACAGGGCGTGGATCTCGCCAACCACGGCCCGATGGGCGCCGAGGCGCTCGCCCTGCTCGGGCAAGTGGACGAAGTCGCCCGGTGGGTAGGTCGCTACCGGAGGGCGATGGAACACCACGAGCCTCCCGCCGCCGGCTTCGCCCTGGACCCCGCGGACGAGTCCTCGTGGCGCCCCGCCCTCGGCACCTTCCGGCGGGCCGGGGACTGGGAGCGGCTCTTCGTCCGCGAACTGGCCGGGGCGCACTGGCGCGCGGTGCTCGTGCGCTGGTGGCCCCGCCTGCTTCCAGGGCTGTTCGCAGGCCTGACCCACGGGGTCATCCGCACCGCGCACGCCGTACGCGGCCTGTACGCGACCGGCGACAGAAGCACAGCGCTCCAGCTGAAGGAACTGGCCCGCGGCCTGGCCTACTGGGCGGCCCGCTACAGCGAACTCCCCGGCCGCCCGCGACTGCACGGCCCCCACGAGCTGCCCGACGCGGTCGCCACGCTGCCCCGCGTACCGCTCGACGACGCGATGGGGCCGGGTACCGCCCGCCGGCGCCTGGACACGCTCGCCGAACTCCCCGGCTACGGCGAGTCCTTGGTAATGCTGGCCCCGCAGCAGGCACCCCGGCTGCTGAGCGAGATGACGGCCCAGTTCGCCGATGTCTATCTCGGCCACCCCGAGGTGTACCCCGTCCCGTTGATCCACGGCGTCACGGCCCCCGCCGCCATCCGCCTCGTACTCCCGCATCTACCGCAGGAGCTGTACGAGCCGACGCTGGCCCGGCTCTGGCAGGTGCAGTCGGCGTTCCTGTTCGCCTTCACCTCGGACCGGCGCGACGAGGGCACGGCGGCCTGGCAGTCGGAGATACCGGATCTGCCCCCACTGGACGAGCTGGGCGCCCGCGCCGCCGAGCACGGCGACGAGCACGTCATCAAGTTCACCGAAGCGTGCCTGCGCGAATACGCCCTGCGGCCTGACCCGCGCTATCCGGCCGCCGCCTTCGCCGCGCAGCGGCGCATCACCCGCCTCGACGCCGGCGGCGGAGTCCGCGGAGCCGCGTCATGATGCACGGACTGCCCTGTCTGTCGGCTGGCGAAGGACCGCCGTTGATCGTCCTGCTCTTCACGCCGGAGGCGGCCGTCCCCACGGGCGTGAGCCGCCGGCTCACCCTGCGGATGCTGCGACCCTTCTCCGAGCGGTTCACCACTCACCTCCTCATCCGCCCGCCCGGCCTGCCGCCGACGACGGCGATGGCCCAGCTCGCCGCTGTCCACGCCGAAGCGATCCGGGAGACCTTCGGCGGCCCGGTGAACGTGCTGGGCCTGTCCACCGGTGGGTCGCTCGCCCTCCAGCTCGCCGCCGACCATCCCGAGCTGGTCGACCGCCTCGTCCTGGGCGGTACGGCCTGCACCCTCGGCCCGGTCGGCAGGCGCGCCCAGCGCCGCTACATCGAGCGCGCACGGCAAGGCGAGCGGCCGAGCCCTGCACTGGCCGAGATGCTCACCCGTTCGCCGATCGGCCGGACGGCGCTTGGGGGCCTGCTCTGGCTCATGGACGGCCGCCGCGAATACCACGACGCCGCCACCATGCTGGCCGCCGAGGACGGCTTCGACCTTCGCAGCCGATTGCGCGAGATCAAGGCGCCCACGCTGCTCCTCCAGGGCGAGGAGGACATCGTCTACCCACTCGACCTGGCCCGGCAGACCGTCAAGGGCATTCCAGACGCCCGGCTCGTCGTCTACCAGGACCGTAGCCATAGCGGAACCTTCACGGACAAACGGTTCGCCGCCGACGCCCTGGCCTTCCTGCAGAACGATCAGCCCTAGGTTCCAGCCACCGAAGCCCCGGCTTCCTGGCGTGCCACCACATGCCAGTCGGACCGGTAAGGAACGGTCAACAGGGGCTTCTCAGGGACCCTTCATACGAGGCCACCAGGGGATGTTTTCCCAGGTCAATGGCTACGAGGGCCCCATTGATTCGGCCTCGGGTAAGGCAACGTCGTCCGTCGACTCGAAGAATGCGTCGCCGAAGGCGAGTACCAGACCGACTGTGAGGCCGCGCGCGAGCCGGAGCCCCAACGCCAAGCGCCCGGCTGCGCACGCGAGATGCGCCGCCGGGTGGGTGGGGTGCTGAGCCATCAGTGGACCTGCGTCCCGAGCGTTGAGTCGGACGCATCTACTTCGCCCTCGACTCCGAAGAGAAGCGGTTCATCGTGAACCATGTGGGACTGCACCTGTAGCCGGCCCCGGCGGGCACTTCGGCGGCCTGTTCACCGACTGTCGGCTGTGACGCTCGTTTGACGCTCCAGGTATCCACCCGCAGGATTGCGAGCTGAGAAGTCGTGTATGACCTGGGCTTTTCCGTGACTCGCCCAGGCCAACGTCTTTCCGATGACGTCGCATGTTGAGTGTGTAGCGATCCTCGAGCCTGCAACGGAGGGCCTTTGACCTGCTGGTTTCCCAACTTTCGGGAAACTGGGCAGGTCGCGTCGACATGTTTTCATGGGCGCATCATGTGGAGTGTGTGACGCTTTTTGAGCCTCTCGAAAAGGCCGCTGACCTGCAGGTTCAGAGGGTGTGCGTGGCGTGTGCCACTCCCGATCCGGGCGACGACATGGTGCTGACAGGGCATCTTGACGCTCACCGGACGCTCCTTCTGGTGGGGTGTCAGGTGAACTGCTGGGCAGTCAGGTGTCCAGGGAAACTGTCACAACTGCCGGGTGGGGCGGCTTGGCTCGCCGCCGATGTCGACAACCTGTCAGCGCCGACGGCCACGCGATACGGCGTTCCGGCGTCGTCTCCTCAGAGTCGACCGAGGAAGCGCAGCGTGCTCACCTCGGAGTTCTGTCTGCCCAGTCTCTGCATGCCCTGCACCAGCCCGAACCGATCGCACCACACTCAAGCCTGTGGATCCGCGCTGAACTGAGCCAGAACAAGGAACGGCCTCCGGGGCCGATCGGCCCCGGAGGCTCTGTCGCCAGCGGCCTTGACGCTGGCGGCATACGTCGACCTGCGGCCGGGGATCCGACCCCGCACTTCGTCCTTACGGAGCCAAAGGGGTATAGGACAAGGCGGTGTCCACAACCTCTTCTGCCGTCAAGCCGTCCGTAAAACCTTCCATGTCGTGATGATAGATGAGATTGAGTACACGAGGATGAGGAACGTTCGCTTCGAGAATCTCCACGAGCCTATCGACTTCCTCCTCCGTCCCGTGGTCCGCCATAATTTTTCGAACGAGCTCGACGAGCTGATCGCGGGTAAGGTCAGGCGCGCCCATCACACCTCACTGATGATAGTTGGGGTCCAGTACCTCGGCATGATACCGAGGCGTTACAACCACCAGGTTGTCCAGATCCTAGACGCCGCCGCCATGTTGAATCGGTTTTACGTGGTGGAGGACGTACTTGTTATTCCTTCCCACGGCTTGCTGGTTCGCCACAAATGGCGCCCTGCCGGCAGCCATACGTGTCCTGTTTGATTTGCTGAAGCCTGCTGCCAACCCTGAGTCACTGGAAACAGCTTTCCAGAATGCCTCGCGAAAATCCCCGAATGTTTTGAAGGATTTCCCCTGCAGCTGTCGGCCGATCTGTCCCGGGATTTTCCCGTACTTCCATGGGTTCCCTTCAGCCACCCACCAGATATATTGGACAGACGCCCGCCACCTGTTACAGCGCCCGGAGAGTTCCTTAGCTCTGTGGCCGTCCTGGCCCCCGTAATGGCGGGGCGACTACTCAGCCCTTCGGCGCCCAAGGCCGACGTCTCGGGCTCGACCGCTTGTCACCTCCAGCCGCTGAGGCCGCCGACCCCGACGAGGGCCACTTGCTGGGTGAGTTCGTCGGCGGCTTCCGCGTACAGGTCGGCGAGTGCGTCGCAGCCTTGTTGGCGGAGCATGTACTCGGCGCGGTAGAGGCGGTAGGCGGGGCGGATCCACACCGCTCACCATGGCGGCCCGGCTACTCGCCACGGGAACTCACCACGCCGGGGCGGCGACTCACACCATGTCCTGCCAACCGGTGGATCCGCTGCGGTGGGTTCCGATGGCTGGGTACCTGTTCCTGGACCTTGGGTGTGCGGTTTGCGTCACCTGAAAGGCGTCACGCGGTGACGCTTCCTGGGGGGACCGTCTGCGCCATGCCCTGGTCCGGCAGCGGGGTGAGCAGCACGTGCTGTCGGATCGCTTGGTCTTCCCGAACGGGGTGTCGCTGGAGTACCAGGTGCTGCCGTACTCCGGGCCCCTGAAGCGGGGCCAGGGAGGCGGCGCCCTTGCAGAACTGCCTTCAGGGCGGCCTCGCCCGCTTCGATCGCTTCGCGCCGGGCCTTCATCGTGCGCCAGGCCCTGGTCCTGCACGTCGCGGAGCAGTACCGACGGCTCCTTCTCGACCCGTCGGGGAGAGGCGTTCCGCACTGGCTGCAGCGCGGGGTCTTCCTGTTCACCACGCCTCCAGGGTGCCCCTCGGTACTGCCGCCTGACCATCACCCCTTCCGGAGCCGTTCGGCGAGTCACCCTGACCGAGGCACTCGGGTTGAGGCCACCGCCCACCCCAGGTCACAGCACTTTGCGCCCTCACCTCACCATGGCCTGGCGCTCAGCTAGGAACGAGGCTGGCATGTTCTGTTCCGCCCAGACCACCTTGCCGGTGCCCGTGCGGGACGAACCCCAGCGGCGGCACAGCATGTTGATGAGCTGAAGCCCCCGTCCGCCCTCGTCGCTGAGGCTCGCGTGCTGGATCTGGGGCAGGTCGGGGCCGGTGTCCGACACCTCCACGACGAGGCGTTCCCCGCACAGCAGCCGCAGCTCGCCGGGGCCGTTCCCGTAGCGCAGTGCGTTGCCGACCAGTTCGGAGACGACGAGCTCGGAGACGTCGGCGAGTTCCTCGAGGCCCCATGCGGCGAGCTGGCCGGTGACGAGACCACGGGCGGCCGAGGCGGCCCGGCCGTCCTGCAGCAGCTCCCACACCCGCAGGTCCCCAGCCGGGAGTGCGGCGCTCGTGGTGACGAGGAGCACCGCCTCGTCGAACTGGACGGCGGTGGCCTGGGCGCGCTCCACCAGACCGCCCTTCTCCAGCGACCCGGGCGGCAGGCTCAGAGCCGCCGTACGCAGCCGGTCCAACTGGGCGTCCACGTCCTCGTCCCGGGACTTGATCAGGCCGTCCGTGTACATGACCAGGTGGGCGCCGTCCGGGACGCGCAGCCGCAGGGGGTCGTACGGAATCACGCCCGCCCCCAGCGGCGCGCCGGTCGGCACCGGGACGAGGTCGGCGGCGCCCTGCCCGTCGAGGAGCAGCGGCGGCAGGTGCCCGGCGCTCGCCAGCGTGTAGGAAGAGTCGGCGGGGTCGTATACCGCGCACAGGCAGGTGGAGACCTGCTCGTCCTCCAGGTCGCGGGTGGCCAGGTCGAGCCGCGCGAGGATCCGCTCGGGGGCCATGTCCAGGGTCATCAGCGTGCGGGCCACCGTCCGCAGGCGCCCCATGGTGGCGGCGGCGGGCAGCCCGTGCCCCATCACGTCGCCCACCATCAGCGCCGTCCGTCCGCCGGGCAGGGCCATCACGTCGTACCAGTCCCCGCCCACGCCATGATGCGCCGCCGCGGGCGTGTACTCGGAGTGCACCAGTAGGCCCGGCGTCGCCGGGGTGACGCGCGGCAGCAGGGAGCGCTGCAACGAGACGACGTGCTCGCGCTCCCGCCCGTACAGACGCGCGTTGTCGATGAAGACCGCCGCCTTGGAGGCGAGCTGCTCCGCCAGCGCCAGGTCGGTGGCGGAGAACGGCGGGGCTCCGCGGCCGCGCACGAAGTCGACGCTGCCGAGCAGCAGCCCACGGGCGATCAAGGGCACGGCCAGGTAACTGTGCACGCCGGCGGCACGCAACTGCGCGGCGGCGCTCGCGGTGGGCGCGACGCGGATGAAGTCGTCGTCGCGCATCCTGCTCAGCAGCACCGGTTTGCCCTGCTGGAGGACGTACCGGTGGAGCAGCGTCTCGTGCGGCTGCTTGGCGTGCACGAAGATCTCGCCCACCGGGGTCGGCTCCAGGCTGGAGAGCTCCTCGATGGCGCACAGCGCCGTGGCCCGCATCTGCGGGATGCCGCGTTCGGTCTTCCGGGAGCCCTCGTCACCCCGCAGGACGCTCTCGAGGATGTCCACGGCCGCCCCGTCGGCGAAACGGGGCACGGTGAACTCGGCGAGTTCTTGTGCGGTGCGCTCCAGGTCCAGGGTCGTGCCGATGCGGGAGCTGGCGGAATTCAGCCAGGCAAGACGGCTGCGGGTGGTGAACCGGTCCGGCGGCAGGACGCCTCTGCTCCGGCGGAACCGCACGTTCGCGCCGGCCGAGCGTCGCCCGGCGGAGCCCCGACTGGGCAGGCGCCGTCCACCACTGCCGGCGTTCACTCTTCCGCCTCCAAAGCAGGACTCGACGCCTCATGGTGCCCAGTGTGCACCGGAAACGGCCGCGGCACCTCCGGGTAACCCTGATTGGATCACCTGTTCAGAGACTGTGCCCCGGCGCCCGTTCCTGGCTCCACTGGCCTGACTCCCGGATTCGGCTTCCACGACGAGCTGATGGGCATTGGCGACCGACCGCTACGGTTCAGACCGTCGCGGCCTATGTGCACTCAGCAAGTACCGGAACCTGCCGGGTGAGGAGCGCCCCTCCCAGGGTTCCTGCGACGCCTGCGACGCCGATGATCACTGACTGAGATCCACCGACGTACCCCGTACGAATTCTTCGGCCTCGTGCCCGCTGCACGTGGCCCAGGCCGTCAAGTTTGCCGCTCCTGGGCGCGCCGGGGTTTGGTGGTCTTCTGGTGGTGGGCGGGGCGGTTGTACGCCTCGCGCGACAGCCAGCCACCACCGCCGGCAGACGCCGGATCACCGGCTACTACATGACGGGCACCCTGGACGAGTAGCACCATAATTCGAACAAGCGATCTAATGAGTGAATGGACGCCACCTCTTCCCCGACGACCTGATCCACGCCCAACAGCAGTGGCACTACACCTACCGCGCTCTCGCCGCCTTGCACCCCCGCCGTACCACCGAGCTGCGCCGCCACCTGCTCACGCTGTCCGTCCGGATCCACTGGCATCCGTTCTGGTCCACCCCGGCGGGCCGTACGCCTGTGGCCCGGGTGGAGCTCCGGCGCCGGACCGGCGCCGACCGGACGCGGGGCGCCGTCTGAGCCCTGTCCTTCTGGTGCCGAGAGCCGCTAAGGGGTGAGGCGGGAAAGGCCCGCCCGCTCGTACTGCGGAGGCATCTGTGATTGTTCGTTTCGTCGGCGGTCCGCTCGCCGGTCGTGTGCTGAAGACCACCGACACCCCGTGGGTCGGGGGCTGGCTCACGGTGGTGAGGCCGCGGACTGGGGCCTGTACGTCCCCGTGCACCGCGACTCGGTGACCGGTGTCGTCCTGGCGGAGGCCCGGGTCACCATCCCGCGCCGCCGGTAGGCAGCTTGTGCCGTATGGGTGCGCGGTCAAGTCCGGGTCTCCCGGAGTACGGCCCGGACCTCTGGTGCCGCCGGCGGCCCTGCCCCGGCACCAGGGGCCCGCCGCTCCCGAACCGGAGGCGGCCGGCGAGCTGCTTCGCGAAAAGACTCGAACTCCCGTGCTCTGGGGGGAACTTAGCTCACTTATGTGACTACGAGATGGCGGCGGTTCACCGATCGCCGGGCCTTCTGACGATGTCCCGCTGTACGCGCCGTGGGCGGGGGAGGGCGAGGTCTTGGCCGAAGCCGCAGTGGCCGGCCGCCGCGCTGCGGAGTGCATCGGGTCCCTGCCCGGCCCGGCCCGGCCCGGCGGCGGGTGCGGACTTCGGCCCGGGAATCCACGCCTCGGAGGGTCATGCCTCGCGTATGCCGGTACGCATTCGCGCGACGGACACCGCCTGCCTGCCACCGCAATCGTGATCCGCGCTGGTGGGAGGTGGCCGTCCGGCAGGCCAGGCCGTGAGGTGTAAAGGGTGTCAGGATGTTCATGTGGACGTGCGCAAGAGAAATCGGGTACGGGTGACAGGCCGGGAGGGCGGCCCGGTGGTGATGCTCGCCCACGGGTTCGGTTGCGATCAGAATCTCTGGCGTCTTGTCGCGCCCGCGCTGGAGGAGCGCTTCCAGGTGGTTCTGTTCGATCATGTGGGGGCGGGGCGTTCCGATGCGTCGGCCTGGAGCCCCGAGCGGTACTCCACCCTGGACGGCTATGCGCAGGACGTCATCGGCCTCTGCCGGGAGCTCGGCCTCGGGCCCGTGACTTTCGTCGGGCATTCGGTCAGTTCCATGATCGGTGTGCTGGCCGCCGTGCAGGAGCCCGCACTCTTCGAGAAGCTGGTCCTCCTCACCCCCTCGCCGTCGTACATCGACGACGGTAACTACCGGGGCGGATTCAGCGAGCAGGACATCGACGAACTGCTCGAGTCACTGGACAGCAACTATCTGGGCTGGTCGGCGACCATGGCACCGGTGATCATGGGAAACCCGGAGCGCCCCGAACTAGGGGAGGAGCTGACCAACAGCTTCTGCCGAACGGACCCGGAGATCGCCCGGGTCTTCGCGAGAGCCACCTTCCTGTCTGACAACCGGGCAGATCTCCCCAAGGTGACCGTTCCGACGCTCATCGCTGAGAGCGCGCGCGACACGATCGCCCCGCGTGAGGTGGGCGCCTTCGTCCACGCGCAGATCCCCGGCAGCGAACTGGTCACACTGGACTCGACGGGCCACTGCCCCCAGCTGAGTGCCCCCGAGGAGACTGCCGAAGCGATCATCGCCTTCGTGCAGGAGCCGTGACTGTGCACCCGGCCGGCGAAGGGACCGACGCATCATGGCCTGCAGAGGACCGTGACCACGATTCCCCGGTGTTCTCCGCCCTGCTGGAGGACAGTGCGGAGGACCTGTACGAGAACGCGCCATGCGGCTACCTCTCCACACTGATGGACGGACGGATCGCCAAGGTCAACGGAACGCTCCTGAAATGGCTCGGCCACCGCCGCGAGGAGCTGGTGGGCCACAAGTACTTCTCCGACCTGCTGACCATCGGCGGCAGGCTTTACCACGAGACGCACTTCGCACCGCTGCTGCGGATGCAGGGTGAGGTCAACGGAGTCGCCCTGGAACTCAAGGCCACGGACGGCACCCGGCTGCCCGTCCTGGTCACCTCCACCGTCAAGCGCGACGCGGATGGCAAACCGATGCTGATCCGCACCACCCTCCTCGACGCCCGGGACAGGCGTACCTACGAGCGAGAACTCCTCCGGGCCCGGCGGGATGCTGAGCATGACCGCGAACGCCTGCAGCGCCTCGCTACCACTCTGCAGCGCACCCTGATCCCGCCGGCCATCGAACCGGTTCCGGGCATGGAGGCCGCCGCGCACTACCATTTCGCATCCTCCGACGAGGTGGGCGGGGACTTCTACGATCTGTTCCCGCTCGCCGCCGGAGGCTGGGGGTTCTTCATGGGGGACGTGCGCGGCAAGGGCGCGGACGCGGCCGTGGTGACGTCGCTGGCGCGGTACACCCTGCGAGCCGCGGCAGTCTCCGATCCCGTACCGGTCAGGGTTCTGGCCAACCTCAACACCGCGCTCAATCACCAGGTCCAGGAAGACGAACCCCTCTTCTGCACCGTGATCTTCGGCCTGCTCACACCCGAGGAGACCGACGTCGGATTCCATGTCGTCCTGGCCGGCGGTGGCCACCCTCCCGCCGTCCTTCTCCGGGCTGAAGGCAGCGCCGACTACCTGCACACCCCGGGCGGCCAACTGGTCGGGGTCGTACCGGACGCGCAGTTCACCACCGTCACCCTGGACCTGCGTCCCGGTGACACCCTGCTGCTCTACACCGACGGCCTGACCGAAGCCCGTACCGGCAACCCGGGTGAACGCTACGGCGACGAAGCACTCCTGGACTTCGTGCGGTCCCTCGCACCCGCCTCGGCATCGGGAGCCGTCAGGGCGCTCGCCGCACTGCTGGACTCGTTCGGCGAGGGACTCGACGACGACACCGCGCTCCTGGCGATGAGCGTGCCACCGGGCGAGGGGCCGGGGAGGGCTTTCGGCGTCACGTGCGCAGACGTCAGATCAAGCACACGATCCCCGAGCCGAGAGACCAGCGGGCCAACCGCCGGCGCCGCGGCAGCCAAGGAGGTCGGCCCTTAGCTTGGCGTTTATGGTCGCTGCGTCTGGTGTTCCTTGATCGATTCGGCTCGTTTGACGGTCTTGCCGACGTCGTGGCGCTTGGCGCGGTGCTTGTTCTTCGAGCCTGCCGGTCGTCCTGGTCCTGGTCGGGAGGGTTTCGGTGCGGCTGCGGGGCAGTCGGAGGCCGTCGCACGGCTCCTGCCCGGTGAAGGTCAAGAGCGATTCGTTGTTCGGTTCCGAGGATCAGGGAGGTGTCGGACTCTTGGCCGGTGGAGCGGAACTTCTTGTCGTGCGACCGTGAACGTGATCTCGAGATGCCGCGGGATGTACGGGATTGGCTGCCGCCCGAGCACCTGTGCTGGAAGGTGCTCGGCGTCGTCGAGTTTCTTGACCTGTCGGCGTTCGAGAACAGCTACCGTGACGACGGGCAGGGCGGGGTGGCCTACCCTCCCGCGAGCCTGATTGCGTTGCTCCTGTACTGCTACAGCAAGGGGGGTGCGCTCCTCCCGTCGCATCGAGCAGGCTTGCTGGGACGACGTGGGCTGCCGAATCATCACTGCGAACCGCCGAGTGGACCACTCCACCGTCGCGCGGTTCGTACGACGCCACCGTGCCGCCTTGAACTCGCTGTTCGTCCAGGTGTTGTCGCTGTGTGGCAGACGCGGCCTGGTCGATCTTTCGGCGGTGGCCGTGGACGGCTCACCAATGGAGGCGAACGCCTCACGCGCCGCCAACCAGCGGCTCCAGCGCCTGGAAGAAACCATCTCCCAGTGCGAGAAAAAGATGCACACGCTGATGGAGGATGCAGCAGACCACGCGCTGAGCGTCGAGGCCGACGGCTCGGCAGCACAGGGCGATGGCGAGGACCCGCGCGATAACTGGCCTCGCCTGTCCCGGCTGTGCGACCGGCTCACCCGCGCGCACATGGCCAGGGACAGACTGCATGAACGGGCTATGCCTTCACCCACCGAGATCCGGATCAAGGTCGAAGCCGCCGAGCGGATGGTGGCCCGTGCGGAGAAGCGCCTGGCCGCCGAGACCGAGGCTCACCAGGAGAAACTGAGGCAGTACGAGCTCCGCGTCCAAGAGGACCGGGCGGCAGGACGTCGTGGAGCGAACGGACGGCCGCCGGTCCCGATGGAGCACAAGACCGTCCTCGTTCGCCAGCGAACGCGACTGGTGAAGATGCGGGCCTGGCTGGAGCGGGCCCGCACCCCCCGACCGGCCCCCTCCCCGGACGCCCGTGCCTGCCTGAGCGATCCCGACTCCCGACTGATTCCCGGCAAACGTGGCGGCTACCTCCAGGGATACAACATCCAGATCGTGTGCGCCCGCCGTCAATTCCTGCTGGCCATCGAAGCGCACGACAATCCCTCGGACAGGACGGCCCTCGTTCCGATGGTGAAGAAGACTCAGCACAATCACCAGGCCGCACGGCTCCCCGGCGACATCCAGCTCTGGCTCGCCGACAGCGGGTACGCTTCCGCCGCCTCCTTCGAAGCCCTCGCCGACCTCCCGCTATTGGTCTCGGTCACCAGCGATGCCGACCAGGCAGGCTTTCCCGCGAAACGTCAGCAGGCCCCTGCCGGCCAGCAGGACATGGCGGCCCGCCTCGCCACCCCAACAGGACGGGCCCAGTACCGTCAACGAAGTGTCCTGGTCGAGCCTGGATTCGCTCAGCTCTTCCAACGCTTCGGACGACACCTCAACTACTGCGGCCGCACGGCGGTGGACGCCGAGATCAAGCTCCTCGGCACGGTGCACAACATCAACAAGCTCATCAAGCACACGCCCAAGAAACGCCCTTGACCTTCAGCGGGCAGGAGCCGTGCGACAGCCTCGTCGCAGCCGCGCGGATGTTGCGAAACCCTCGCCGGACCCGGGCGGGGGTGAGGCGCCGGGGCTCGGGCACCCGCCGTTCCCAGGGGCGGCGCAGATCTTCGGCGAGCGGGCGGGCGAGGCGGAGCTGGGTATGTGCGGCGATGACCAGCCAGGTCCACAGGTCGGCACTGTCGGCGTGGCGGATCTTCGGGGCGGTCCAGCCGAGGGTCTGTTTCATCAGCCGGAAGGTGTGTTCGAGGTCGAATCTGCGGAGGAATGCCTGCCACCAGCGGTTCACGTCCGTCGGTGGGGCGGCGGTCGCCGAGATCCAGAGCCAGACTGGTTTCGGGTCGCGGTCGCCCGGCAGGCGCTCGACCTTCAGGCGCATCAACGTGCCGTGCAGTACGGGGAGTTCTTCGTCGGCCAGGTCCAGCCAGGGGCCGCGGTGGGTGAGTCTGGGGTGCATCCGGTCCCAGGCCATCGCCTCGGCCTTGCCGTAGTGGGTGGTGTCGGTGGTCGTGGTGACCTCGGGTTCGTGCCAGCTGTCGGGCCGGGCGAGGGAGAGGACGCCGCCGTGCTTGCGGGGGCGTCCGCCCCTGGGTCCCGAGCGGGCGGTCCCGGCGTCGCGGAGCATCACGCGGTCCGAGCGCAGGCGTCCGACCAGGACGACGGGCAGGTCTGCCAGGGCGTGGGAGAGGAAGGCGATGTCGTAGCCGGAGTCCATGACGACCCAGATCTCCGGGTCGCCTTCGCGCCACTGCCCGGCCTGCCTCAACCTATCGATTGTGTCACGTAGTTGGGTGGCGGTGACCGCTGTCGCGTCGTCCGCCTGCCCCAGGCGCACGGCGTCCAGCAAGGCGGTCCAGGATGTCCGGCCGGTCTCCAGAGCCGCGACGAAGGAGTACGGCCAGCCGGGCACGAACTGGTCCTTGCTGCGGTCCCCGCGTCCGTAGACGTGGCAGAACAACCGGTCGTTGCTGGTGGGGGCGTCGGGGCGGAGCCAGTTGCTGACGTCCACGGCCAGCACGATCCGACCGTCGGCCGCGCGGGGCAGCGGAAGGCCGGCCAGAGCGCGCCGCAGGCGTGCGGGCTCGCACCAGCCCCGGTCCAACGCGGCATACAGGGCGCCGTGCCCACGTCGATGCTCGACTGCCAGCGACAGCTCGACCAGCGTCCTCACCGGCCCGTCCGTGCACAGCACCGCGTCGGTGAGCTCGAAGAGCGCGTCCGAGCGGGCGTAGAGGCATTCGTAGAACTCAACCCGAAAGCGGGACAACACGTCCAACGCCTCACCTGCGGGTGCATCGACATACAGACTCATACACAGCGGCCGTTCTCTCGGTGCTTCGTGACTCGACATCTCGAAGCGTGGAGAACGGCCGCCCTAACTGTCCGGGAAAGAACCGCAGATCAACAGGTCGAGTGACCTGCGGTGTTAAACGCCAAGCTGAGTTCGGAGGAGCACGTCTATCTGGAGGCCGGACGTGCTCGATACCGATTGCGGCGACGCTGGTGGCACTGGGCCGCGGCCGTCTCGGGCGGCCTGCTGATCGGCAACCGGCTTGACGACTCCGTTCAGGCGACACCGGTCACGGCCATCGCGGGAGGGGTGTGCCTAGCGGCGCTCGGGGGCCTTGTGTACATGCTGTGGAGCACACGGAGCCTTCTCACCGCAGCACCGTGGCATCGTGTAGTGGTCTTGACCCTGGCCGCCGTACTTGGCTATGTCCTTGCCTACCTCACGGGACAGCCGGTCCTCTCACGCCCCGTGCATGGTGCCTTCAACCCCTCGGAGACCGCCCAGGTCGTCACAGCCATCAGCGCGTTGGCCTCTGCCGTCGGCATGAGTGCGGCTGCCGTCATCGGAGCCGTCGCGCTTCTGATCCACGCGCGAAACGACGCTGCGCGTGTTCGCGCTGGGCTTCCGCCGGCCCCACCGGCAGAGCCTGCGGCCTCGCCGACCGCGCCTATCAGGGTGCCGGCGCCACCGTCCGCACCCCGTACTACCACCACCGCGAACAGCCCGATCACTACCAGCAGTTCAACCGCGACCACGCCCGACTGAGAGCCCCGGGCGAACGTGCCTTCGCCCAGTTGAAGTCCTGGCGACTACTCCGGCGAGCCAGATGTTCCACCCGCCGCATCAGCACGATCGTCCAGGCCATCCATACGCTGCTGATCTGCAACTATTCAGGATGAAAGAGGTTCACTGCTCGGCGAGCTCACGGATCTTCGCGTGGGAGCGGTTGATGACCTGCTGGTCTGTGGAGACTCGACTTGCGAGGAAATAAGTCTGCTCCTAGCGTGAAGAAGGGGTGATTCTCATAAGTGACAAGTGATCAAGGGGATTTCGTTCTCTCCTGATCCATTTGACAGAGCATCACGAGACCAGTGACCTCGGAGGTTAAACCAAATGTCGAATGGCACCTACATCGCTTCGGAAGAACGAGTTTTCGGTCAACTCACCCTGAAGATCGTCAACTTCTCGGCCCAGGGGTGGTCGTGGGATAGCTTCCCGCCAGGATATTTCTATCTCGGCGGAGGACTTGTGCCTCCGAGTGGCCAGAAGGAAGGCTGGGCTGTCCTAGCGAAGAACACCAACCCGAGTGACCCGGTCATCGCCTCTCCGCAGCAGTGGAAGATGGTGACAAAGAATGGAATATGGCGGCCGGTGCCGCCGCCCGGCTACCGAGCCCTTTCCGACCTGGACGACAATGGCGGCATCCCGGGAAACCCTTTGCCCGAATGGAAGATCGCGCAAGTCTTCGGCTGCGTGAAGGAGAAGGGTTCCGACGGCCACCCCTACCTGCACCGGGGCAATCCCGTGGAACACGCATACGGCGAAAACCGGGCATGGTACATTCGCGCTCCATACGGCTGGTTCGACACGGCTGGCTTCAAGATCACTCCGACCGAGTACGGAGGTGAGTGTCTGTACTCTCCGGGTGATCCCCTGGATTCACCGGTGAACTGGGTGCTCAACCTCCCCGTCAAGCCGGAGATCGGCCCGGACCCGCAAACGCCCGCCATGACTGACTACGGAGTTCCGCAGGAGGACACACCCTGGTCGGTGGAGCGGCGCGTAAAGGTGCCCTGCCTTGCAGTGAAGGACACCGGCAGGTCGTTGATCTGGCAACTTCAGAACTCCCCCACATACACCCTCGAAAGGAGGTCCTGCTACCACCGCGAAGGCTTCATCAACAACAAAGACGGGAGCATCCCACAAAGCCGCTCCTCGTCGTGGATGACTGGAGTGAGCGAAGGAGTCACCAAGGAGTGGTCCGCGAAGGTCGGGGTCTCTGTAGGCTTCGAAACCGGAGTCAAAGCTGGAGTACTGTTCGCCGAAGCTACCGCAAAGTTCAGTGCAAATCTCTCTATCGAGGCCGGGTACTCCAGCGCGACCCGGGTGGAAGAGATGAAGAGCCACACTGACACGGTGGAACTGGTCGCCCCGCCGCATCACAGCGCCGCCATGTACGGCATTCAGGACGAGCTAAGGATGATCAGGGAAGACGGCACCGTAGTGGGAGGGCAAGAAGGCGGCCTTACCTTCGAGCAGCACGACTCTTCCTACTACGTCTACTTCCCGTCAAGCGACGGAGACGGAAGAGACGCGGGACTGCTCGCATCACTCGCCTCAGCCAGCTCCCGTTAACCGAGGTTCAGCCGAGGACTTTATGCTCGGCTGCACCAACCTCAGCAACGAGATCAGCGGTCTGTCGACCCGGGCTTTTGGGGCGACAGACCGCTGACAGGGCGTAGCCGAGGGCTTCGTGCTCGGCTGCATCAACCTGAGCGACGAACTCGGCCGCCTGCCAACCCGATCCTCGGCGACTTACTACTCCAGTCAGGGGCCTGTCAAAAGAGCGGGTCTGTTCCGTAGTCGGTGGTGACGGTGAGAAGCCGTATCTCAACCGGTCATGGAACGTGTGAGTCGAACGGGTTTCCCGCCGGGGTGATCTTCCGGCGGTAGGTGCATGAAGGCAGGGCCCCTTGGTAGCTCGGAGGTGCGAACCGAACCGAGCAGTTCCAGGAGGCCCTGTTGTCGCAGTTCTACGCGCTCGCGTCCGCATCGTTCAACTCGACTGCCCGATCGTGCGATTGCCTCGCGCACGTGTACGGGAACGCGGCTGATCACCCGGATCGGGTGCGCCGGTACCCGTCGGATTATTTCTCGCGTGCACCTTCCTGTCTCGCTAGCCGGGCCCGGGTCGTCTGGCAGTACCAACCCGTCCCGGCGTTGTCGGGGCTGCTTACCGCTCGGCTCGACATCCCCCGAACCGAACTGCCCCCAGCTTCAACCGGATTGCTGCGACAACCCGGCGGTGAAGGTCTCTCACCTCACTCGATTCCATGGCGCCTCGTGGCGCACCCACGCGCTTCGACAAACGGGCGTACATCTTGCACGGGACGGTCACCGTGGCGGCGATCCGCCTGTGGGTGCGTCCGGAGTGAAGCGACCGTTCAGAGGTCCTCGACGCCCGGGTAGTGGCGGCGAAGTTCGCTGAGACGCGCTCGTCGGCAGCCCTACGTCGGCGCTGTCACGTTGCCGGTGGGGGTGGGATGTTCTTCGGATTGCCCGTGTCTGGGGAGAGGGCTGGTCGTGTCGTCCGCTGTGCCGTCGTACAGGAACCACCGGTATCCGGTGGAGGTCATCTCGCACTGCGTCTGGCTGTACTTCCGCTTCCCCCTCAGCTACCGCGAAGTGATGTCAGGTGCGATGCGAGTGCTGCTGGCTCATGGATGGCTGCCGGCCGGTTTCGGCAGCCGGGCTGCGCGGTGACCTGGGTCAGCCGCTCTCCAGACGCGCGGCCGGGAGGTCGTCGAGAATCGCTGAGACCGTCAGTGTCGGCGTGTGCGCCGAGGTGTCGAGCCAGAGCCCGATGCGCGGAGTCTCCGCCCGCACAGCGTGGTCGAGTGCCTCGACCGTCCAGACGCCGTCCCCGGCCTTCGGGCGCCCGGCCTCTCTGCCCCGCACGACCGGGATAGGGGGGCCAGCACGACGACGAATAGCGGTCGGGTGTGCACCCTGGCGACATACCGGGTCAGGTCGTCGCCCAGGGTGATGTCCTGGACGACCGCGGTCCATCCGTGGTGCGCGTACTCGTCGGCTACGAGCGCGGAGAGCCGGTAGTGAAGGCCCAGTTGGGCTCTGGCCTCCGTGGTCTCCTCGGGTAGCAGTTCCTCCCGGCCGGAGACCACCATCCGCCGGAAGACGTCACCGCGCACGTGGACGGCTCAGGACCGCTGCCCGGCCAGGAGTTCGGCCACGGTGGAATTCCCCGACGCCATCACGCCGGTGATCAGGACGACTGCGGAACCCGGATCGGTACCCATTCGGACCTCTTTCTCAGGAATGGGCGACAGCGTGCAGGGGCGTCCGCACCGCAACGACGCTGCCTTCTTGCAGGCCCACGTGACATCACCCAACCGGAGGTTGCGGTATCAGGGGTATCGTGCCCAGAACAAGGCGTGCCCGCCATCGCCTTCGGGTACGAGCTCCTCCCCTTCGACGGTCAGCCCGGCCTGGGTCATCCACGCGCAGTTGGAGTGCCAGGCCATCTTGCCCTTGGAAGTGGGCGATGGCTGTGGCTTCCACGAGCTGCCAAGTGCTGTTGCAGAGGACGTTGACCTGCCCCGGTCCCGCCATCTGAGCTCGGTCTGATGTCGGCACGCGGGTGTGTCCGATGAGAGTCACTGCCCATCATCGCAAAGTGACGAAAGTGCTTCCGGAATGTTCCGGGTCGGCATACCCTGCGGGAATTGCCGCACGTCAGACCGCAGTGGTCTGAAGCGCGGCGGAGGTGTCATGGGTGGGGACCCGTATGTATCAGCAACGGTTGACGAACGTGGGGGGCCGGAGGTGCCGTCGATGCCTCGCGATAGGGCGCAGGTGCCTGATCCGTACGGTGACCGGCCCCTGTTGACCTCTGCAATGACGAAAGGCTATGACGCCGTACCTGACGAAGAACGGGATCGGTTGCGGCGCTATCTTGAAGCGGTAGTCGTGGCCCGCCCGGCGCCCGTGCACACTGCTGTCGCCTTCAACGCCGTGTACTTCGGGTACGACCTCGGCGGCGACGGCTACGGCGGCAGCCCGCTCTGTCTCGACGACTTTCCTGTGGTCACCTTCGGCGAGTGCGCCCCCGTGCTCCCGGTCGGTGCAATGGTGTGTGTCGCCACCGGGTCGGACCCGTTGTACGCCGAGATCGTCTATCGGGAGGGTGCCCACCCAAAGGTGGGCGCCCTCGGTGACGTACCCGCCTGGGTGTCAGGGGCACCTGCAGGGGCCGGGGGCCCGGGGAGGCCGGGAGACGGCGCTGCGCCACGGCGAAGGGAGCTCCTGGTCCCGGATCTCCATGCCTTCGGCCCGGCTCTGAGCCTCTCATCGGCCCAGCTCCTCCGCTTACGCACGCGCCGGCGCTGGATCAACGAGGACGGGCATGTCGTCGTCGAGGTCCGCTACCCGTCCCAGGAGGCGGCACGGCGCGACGACCTGACGGCCTATGCGGAGCATCTCCTGACGACGGCACGGGAGCAGATGCTCAGTCCCTTCGTCCCCGTGTCCCTCGCTGCACTGGTGGGCGGCACGCACGACGACGACCTGCGAGCGGGGCTGAGCGGACTACTTGGCACGGTGAGGGGTGCGCTCAACTCCAGTGCCGACTTGCGCACATGGGGTGACTACACCATGACCCGGACCTCCCTCGCGGACTGCTGGCGGGACACCGGGCCGCTGGGCGGCGATGACCTCAGGTCGCTTGCCGCAGCGGTCGAACGCGCGGCCACCCCGGGGAGGCGGCGTTACGGCCTCACCATGCCTGTCACCGTGTACACAGCGGTTGGACCGCGGCTTCGCGCGTTCCCGGGGGCGACGGAGGTGCTCAGGGGAGTGGGGTACGCCGCAGCGGTATGCCGGGCGAACGTGGCGCTCGCCGACGTCGTCCAGGGGGACAGCGACCAGGGCCTGTTCGAGAGCGGCTCGCGGATCACGCTCGACGACGCCTTCGAGGGCGGAGGTGTGTGGCGGTCCCATCATCCCGGTGATGCAGAAGCGCACGGAGAGCCCCTGGCCCCGGCCGGGCGCGGCTGGATATCCACGCTGCCCGCGACATCGGAGCCGGAGCTGGAAGCAGAGTTGGACCCGGTCAATCTGCCCCTGGCCGACGACGCCTCTCTCGGCACCGGTGAACTCCTGCGGAGTGACGCACAGGAGATCGTCTGGCGGGCACCCCTGCGGCTGTCCCAGCTCATCGACGGCTGGTTTCCCTTACAACCGTACGTCGTCGAGGAACTTCGCCGATCTCACGGTGTGCGCCCCACGGTTCGCCTTGAACTCGAACATGCCGGCGAGGCGTTGGACGAGAAGGAGGCAGTGCAGGAGGTCGTCGCCGAACTCGGTGACACTTCGGGCCGTTTGACCGGGATCGTCTGGCCCGGCGACTTCTTCCCCGGCCTGATGCTTGAGCTGCGCAGCCTCCGCGGCGGCTCGGTGATCCGCCTGGCCACGACGTCGCTCGAGGAACGCGTGCTGGTCGGCGACCGTGACACCGGGCACTGTTATGACCCTTGTGTGCTCACCAGGGAGGACGTCCCGGGAAGTGACCGCCACGGTGACAGCGCGGTCGGGCTGGGCCCCCGGCAGCTGGTGATGCGCACGGTGCGCCGTTGCGGTCTGCTCACCCTGGAGGGCCATGCCCTTATGGACCGTTCGGTCCTGCCGAGCGCGGTCTACGGGCGTCGGCCGGCTCGGTCACAGGCCGCCGCCCTGGAATCGGCCGTTGCGGAACTGCTTGCGGAACGGCTTCTGGAACCGGTGCTCGGCAGTCGAGACGCCTGGGGTCAACCTCATTTCCCGCCGCACGACGGACAGCGGACTATTGCCCTCATCGGCTACCGCCCCGCGCGGCCGCGGGTGATACGTCCGTGGGGCGGCACCGAACCGGGTGGCGAGAGGCTGCGGGGGATGCAGTTCGTCCCCGGTCATCTGCGCCGCCTGCGACCGGGGTGCTCGCCCAGTGTCGTTCAGCGTGCGGCCTTTCGGGAGCACTGCCGCAGGCTCGGCAAGGCGGACGGCTGGGAACTGCCCTACGGATACACGTTCGTCACCGAGCACACGCGCGGCCGCTGATTCATCACGCGGGTCCGGCCAGCCCCTCCCTTCTCCTTGGTGTCCACAGAAATGGAGTACGCGTACATGCAGGACCGCTACCGCGTCGTCACGGGGCCGCCGTGGTCCCCGTCGAGCGTCTCGGCCCAGGATCTCGAAGACCTGGCCGCCGCGCTCAACGCCCTGGACCACCCAGCCGTCACCGCCCTCAACGACCTCACGGCCGACATGGTCGAACTGGCCTTCAACTCCCTGCGACCAAAGGACCGACAGGAGTTGCTCGGCAGGCTGGGCATCCGCATAGCGGCCCCCCGACGGGTGAGCAAAGCCCTGTGCCAGGACGTTCTCGCCAGGTTGCGGCGTGAGGCACGGCAGCACACCTGCATATGCGGAATCAAAGAACTCACGGTCACCGTGATGAATCAGGTGGGCAACTTCGTCGTCGCGCAGGACGGCGAGACGGTTTCCGACCCCGTTGCCCGGTGGGGCACGACGCTTGTCCGGGCCACGGTGTTCGCGTGGTGCAACGCCTCCGTCACCGACGCCCACATCCTTGCGTGGGCGTCGGAGCAGGACTGGTTCGCGGTGACAGCCGACGACAAGGAGACGGCTCAGCTCGCCGCTGTCGGTGCCGCGGCGCGGTCCATCGTGGAGGCGAACCCGGACGTCGCCCCCGGAGCAGCGGAAGACGACGAACCGCCAGTCGCGGGCGACGGGAATCCTGTGCGCGCTGCCGTCGTCGACCGGCGGGGCACGAATACCCCCACTCCTGAGATCGTGGTACCCGACCCCGGCACCTCTCACGAGACGACCGCTACGGCGTCCGACAGCGCCCGAACCGATGAGGGGACGGAACCGGAGTCGGCCTGCCGACAGTTGCAGTCGGCCCTCGCGCAAGCCCGGCAAGCCGCGGAAAAGGTGACCGGTGCGGTCCGGGACGGCTGCCCCCCGCAGGAGGAGGACCTGGCCCGGCTGGCCGCGCTGAGTGCCGTCTTCGACAGCGTCGACGCGGTGCTCCACACGGCGGGGATCGAGGGGGTGCCTCGCCGCCTGGAGGATATGACGTGCGCCGTACGCGCGCACCGAGCTGCGCACGAGCGTGACCTCCGGGCACGGGAGCCGCTGCGGGAACTGCTGGATGTTGTCTCCCGCCCGGACGGCTCCGTCGCTGCCGCTCCTGCGGCTGAGGCGGTGCGCGGCGCGGCCAGCCGCCTGCTGGGCACACCGGTGTGGGAGGAGCCGCAACGGGAGGAAAGCGCAGCGTTGGCCGCCTTGGCCCGGCTCATCAGGCTGGGCCGGCAGGCGGAGGCCGCGGCGGAGATCCTGGTTCTGCAGGAGCAGGTCGTGCGGGTGCTGCCCACGTGTGCCATGGCGGTGGTCATGGCCCCAGAGCTGACGTTGGCTCAGCCGGAGGATGCCAGCCGCGAACCCACCGGGGCTGGGGCGGACGGAACCCCTCAGCGCGCCGACGCCGAGACGACCGTGGAGTACCCGGCCGTACTGCCGGCCGGGCAAACGGAGGAGAGCGTTGGTCAATTCATCAGGGAGACCGCACCCGAGCACGCCTCCAAGCCGGAACCTGCGACGGCCCCCGAGCCGGCCTATGCCCACGACGCAGAGGCTGCGCCACCTGCGGACACCGAGCCGGTACCGCTCACGGACCCGGATGCGCCCGCCCTGACAACGGCCCGGGAGCCG
Source organism: Streptomyces finlayi (assembly GCF_014216315.1). Lineage (NCBI taxonomy): Bacteria > Bacillati > Actinomycetota > Actinomycetes > Kitasatosporales > Streptomycetaceae > Streptomyces > Streptomyces finlayi. Next base: position 1,256,897 of record NZ_CP045702.1, on the reverse strand, counting down.
GTCCACGCTGCCGATGCGCATGCCACGCCTCCCGCCGCGAGCGACCCGGCGCCCCTCACGGACCCGGGCGGGCCCGTCTCGGCGTCCGCCGCACTCAAGGAGGACACGCCCGTCCGGGAAGCGGGGCCAGCCGTGGATGACGCTTCCGACGACGGCGTAGCCGAGCGGGCCTTGGCGCAGCTGGTCGCGGATCGACGCTTCGGACTCGCCCACCATCTGGCGAGGGCCACCGGCCACCCCGAGCCTCAGGTGGCGGCGCTCCGCCTGGCAGGTGCCGCCGCGCTGCTCACATCCGGTGACAGCCGGGGCGCCCGGCTGATGGCGGACCTGCTCCAGCAGTACGGCGGATACGCGGGCCACCACACCGAGGGCAGCGAACTCCTCGTGCTGCCTGCCCTGCTGCGTGCCGCCCTGATCACCGGCGACCACTCGGCAGGCGCTCAGCTCAAGGCACTGGCACCCCGACTCCCGGACCGGCTCGCGGAGGCGGCGACCACCGTCGCGGACCGTGCCCTCAGCGGTGCCCTGCTGATCGCTTCCCCGCTGGTCGCCGATGTCTCCGAGACGGAGGTCCGGCTGCGGGAGCTGCGCGAGCAGAGCCGTGCCCTGCTCGTGCCACAGAGGCTGCGGTTCGCGCGGGCGACGGAGATCGCAAAGCGCTGGCTCGCCCCTGACGACGGGATGCTCGGATCGCTGCTCATGACCGTCGTCGGCGACAACCGCGACGCGATACAGCAGGTGCGGGAGCAGGCCGAGCGGCTGGCGAAGCTGGCCGAGGTCAACAGCGAGATCGACCGCATGGACCGCAGACACCGCTCGTCCAGCGGCAAGCCGCTGCAGGGCTCAGGGCGGCAGGATCTGGTGCACCTGGTGGAGCGAGCCGTCAGCCTGGTCAAGGAGTGGTGCCTGGCGGTGGAAGGCATCCGTCGCGGCGACCGTTCCGACGGTAACCGGGCGGCCAAAGAGATTGCTTCACTGCGCCAGTCCCTGCTGGGCGGCGGGGAGGCTGCGCTGAGCGAGCTGGAGCAGATGGCGCGGCGCTCGGACGCCATCGCTGCCGCGACGGCCTGGGCGGCCCGCGCATCGATGGAGGAACTGTTCGCGATGCTGGCTGGTGGCATCGTGGCCAGGCGTTCCGGCGCTCCGGTCGACCCAGAAATCGTCCTGGACGCGGAGCTGCTGAAGGTGTGCGACACCTGTGACGAGCGGCCGTCGCTCGACGAGCTGCTGACCGCGGTCGACCGGAGCTGGCAGGACGCCCTCGCCGAGCGGCTCTCCCACGACGCCTTCACCGCGGCCCGTAGCATCGTAGAGTTGGCCGGACACGAGTTGCTGCCCGCCGCCCGGGCTGGTGAGTTCGTCCCGCCCGCGGACGCTGAGATCGACGACCGGGAAGCCGTCCGGCGCACGGAGTTGCGGAAGACACACGCCGATCTCGTTGCCGAGGTGCACCGCGCGCAGGCCGATGGTGCCGTGACCGAGGATCAGGACTTGGGCCTACAGGAGCTGCTGGCCGACGCCCATGACCGCCTCGAAGGCGGCGACCGGCACGACCTGCTGGACGTGCGGCGGGCGCTCGACACGGTGCGAAGTGACCTGCCCGCCTTCCGGCAGCAAGCGTCCGACCGGATCCGCGCCCGGCTAGATGCCCTGGACCCCACTGCGGAGGAGCGGGCCCAGGTGCTGCGGCGCTTGGAGACGAACGACCTGGCTACCGCCGCCGACCTCGTCTACTTCCTGGAAATCGGCGAACCCGTCCCGGAGATCGAGGGAGGCGAGTCCCACCTGCCTGACTTCTTCCCGGCTGTGCCCGACGGCCTGCCGGGAGGCATCGACCACGAGCTCGTCGAACTGGTCCGGTCCGGCGGTAAGCATCCGACGCTTCCCGTCCTGGACTACGGCGGCCTCTCCACCGACGAGGCGGCACTCGCGGCCGAGGCGCTCGACGAGTGGCGCGCGCTGGCCGCCGTCGAGCGGAAGGACCGGCTCCAGGTGGCTCCGACGAGACAGGTGCCCCCGCTCCTCAAGCTCCTCGGGTACGACGCCAAGAGCGCCAGGCCGCTTGACGACCGGTCCCAGCACCGGCGGGAATACCGTCTTTTCGAAGCGACCGGAGTGGAGATCAACGGCAGGGCGAAGGCGCCCGCGTTCGGCTCGCAGATCAGGGAGCAGGGCGGCAACCTGCGGGTGATGATGGTCTGGGGCAGACCGCCTGCCAAGGTCGTCATGAGCTGGGCAGAGCGCGACACCAGCGATGCGAGCCTCCTCATCGTCTACTTCGGCACGCTGAGCCGCGAGGCCCGCGTCGAACTCGCCGTCGGCTCATGCCGGTTGCAGCCGCTGCTGGTCGTGGACGACGCCGCCCTCGCCTATCTCGCTGCCCGCGGCGATCGCCAGGTCAGCACCGCCACGCAGACACTGCTGCCCTTCTCGGGCGTCAACCCATACATCAGGGAAAAGCGCGGCCGGATCGGCGGCGAGATGTTCTACGGCCGTGACGCCGAACGCAAGAGCATCCTCGACCCACGCGGCACCCAGGTCATCTACGGCGGCCGGGGGCTCGGTAAGTCGGCACTGCTCGCCGACGCCGGGGAACGGTTCACGGAGCAACGCCCCGGCTACCACCAGGCGGTGTACGTCAACCTCGACCAGGAGAACATCGGCAAAGGCAGCTCGTTCGGTCCGGTGACGCTGTGGAGCGTCCTGGAGCGGGAGCTGACCGAAGCTCAGGTACTCGACGACCGGCCGCAGGGGCGAAGGAAACGGCAGGAAATCTCCGAGCGGGTGCGCCTCGGAATCCGCACCTGGCTGGACGGGGATTCGCGCCGCCGTCTGCTGGTCCTGCTCGACGAGTGCGACCAGTTCTTCGAGGCGGACGCCCCGCGCTTCGACCAGACCAAGAAGCTCAAGGGTCTCGGGTCCGACACAAAGGACCGCGCCAAGGTCGTCTTCGCCGGACTGCACTCCGTGCAGCGCTTCTCCAAACTCGCGAGCAACGGGCCGTTCGGCCACCTCGCGCAGACCCCGAAGGTGATCGGTCCGCTGGCTCCCCAGTCCGCGGCCGAGCTGCTGGTCGAGCCGATGCGGGCGCTCGGGTTCGAGTTCAAGAACCTGGATCTCGTCAACCGGGTGCTCGGCTACTGCTCCTATCAGCCCTTCCTGCTTCAGATGTTCGGGCACCGGCTGGTCGAGCTGATGCACCGCAAGCGGGCGCGGCGCGGAGCCGAGGGGCCCCCTTATGAGGTGGAGGTGACCGACATCGAGGTCGTGGAGTCGGACGCCGCGCTCAGAGACGGCATCTCGGCGGCTTTCAAGGACACGCTAAGCCTTGACCACCGCTACGACGTGATCGCCAACGTGCTGGCGTACCACGCCCGCCATCACGGCCTTGAGGTGCGGTTGAGCGACACCGAGCTGCGCGAGGAGTGCGAGACGTACTGGCGCAAGGGGTTCGAACAGCTCGACACCGAGGGTTTCCGCGCGTACCTCTCCGAGATGGTCGGCCTCGGTATCCTCGCGCCCAACCACGACGGCCTTGGCTGGCATCTGCGCGGACCCAACGCCCTGCGCATGATCGGGACCTCCCACGAGGTGGAGGCCCGCCTGCTCAGGGCCGAACAGGACTGTGAACTCCAGGAAAGCATCGTGCAGGAAGGCCGCCCAGAACTCCCCGACGGCCAGCCGGCTCCGCTGACCAACACTCAGCTCGACGACCTCCTGGGCGAGCGGTCCAGCCGGACCAGGGTCGTCCTTGGCACATCTGCTACCGGAGTCACCGACGTTGCCCGGACCTTGCGTACGATCGCCGGACCGATCGATGGCTGGACGCTGCCGCCCGTTGGTAAGCCCAGCGTCTACAAGCAGGAGCTCACCGGAGGGCGCCCTCGCGAACGACGCGTCGTCATCAGTGACTTCGTCAACTACCAGGACCCGGTGCGGCCTGAAACCTGCCGGGAGGCTGTCGACCTGGCCGAGATGCTGCTCCCCGTCACCCCGGGAGTCACCCGCGCGGTCGTCCTCGTCACCGACACCGACCAACTGGCCTTGTGGCGGACCCTACTGACGGGAACCGAACCCACCTCAGCCGCCCCGGTGGTCCTGCGTCGTCACGACCGCCGTAGCCTGCGGAGCTGGGCTCAGCGTGTCAACATGTTCCACACGGAGGACCGCCTGGACCGTCTCCACGAGCTGACCGGCGGTTGGCCGCTCTTGGTCAGCCGAGCACATCTCCTACATGGCGAACTGGGTGACCCCGACGAGGTGTTGCGCCGCCTGGCGAGCCTGCGCACGGACCGGGCCGAGGCTCGCGCCTTGGCCGAGGCGACCGGCGTGTACGCGGACCCACTGCTTGCCGCTGGGTACCGGGCCCTCGACGACGAGTTCAAGGACGGCCCTTTCGATCTTGAGGGCGCGGTGACTGCTGTGGCGCTCAAGATCGAGGACGAGGACGAGGGACGGTGGATTGTCACCTGCCTCGACGCTCTACAGGTGTTCGACCGCGAGGACACCCAATTGCGCCTGGAACCGCTGCTGCGCCAGTGCGTGGCGCTCCGCATGTGACGGTGCGTGACACCGGTCCGGCCGCCCGCGTGTCCGGGCGGCCGGTCGCCTTTCACGGTCACCTTGCCGATAGCCGACCAGAATCGGCGAGGTCTCTGGCCCTTGCTCAGGCCGTCCCATGACGGGCCGGGCGTCCGGCTGAGGCCGGACACGGCCTACGTATCCCCGCGGCGCGCTGCCCTGTTCACGCCGCCTTCCCTACGGCCGAGACCCTGGAGGCCAGGTGTATAGGGGCGCACGAGGGATGACCCAGTTTGGTCACCCGCCCCGACGGGCCGCTACTTGCCCGGCGTGCTCGGTGTGACAAGTTCGCGAACTCGTTTGCAGTTGTGATCTCGTCCGGACGCGATCAGTCGATGTCCGGATCACCGGCCTCTTCAAGGAGCCGGGCCGCGAGGTCGTCGGCCCACTACAAGGCCCATATGCGGAGAGCACTGATGGTGGCCTCGTCCAGGCCGTAGGCGGTGAAGGCTTCGTCGTCGGTCCACTCGGCGCCCGTGAGGTTCGACCGGAGATCCTCGCGCTCGAAGCGGCCTCGGGCATGGCGGCGGCCGAACTCCTCGAGCTCGACATTGCTCCAGCGGCGGGAGGCCACGAACACGTCGATCAGGTCGCGGGGCGCCCCGCGGTCGGCGAGGGCGCGGACTTTGGTCCCAATCACGTCCTCCTCCGCGAGGACAGGCCCGTACCGGCTTTGAGTGACCGGCCGCCAGAAGATCTCCTTGAGGATGTCGACTTCGCATTCCTGCCCGGTGGCCGGGTCGGTCACGGTGAAGCGGGCGGATAGCGGGGCGGTCTCCAGCGCGTGCACCTTCCAGCCGCGGGCTTCCAGGCCGGCGCGGAGCGTGGCGGCGATGTCGGCCATGGGCGCAGGGTTCTCGGTGGCGACGTCGAGGTCCTGGCTGGGGCGGTTCACGAGGCGGTGTGCCCGCACGGCGTATCCACCGGTGAGAACCAGTGGATACGGGGAACCGAGCGCGATCACATCCGCCAGGAGCCGCGTGTGCAACTCCGGCATGTCGGTCACGCGGCTGCCCGGGTGCGGGAGGTGAGCTGGGGGAAGGCGTCTTCCCATACGGCGCGCACGGTGCGGCCGACGAGGGTGCGCAGTACCGGCCACAGCTGGAGGAGCAGGTCCTGGTTGAGGTAGCGGGGCAGGTCGTCGTGCAGGCCCTCGTGCAGGACGGTGCGATACAGGCCCATACGCTGGCGCGGCTTGCTCAGGTCGTAAGAAGTCATCCCGGACCAGGCCATGTGCAGCGGCAGATCCACGAGGCCGTGGGTCGGCCCGCGCAGCTCGTCCAGCGACTCCGGCAGACGGCGGCGGAACTTCTCCCGGTAGAGCGCGAGGTCCTCGGCGTCCGCGCCCGAGACGCCCCTGGGGGCGGGTGCGGGGTGCTGTTGGCTGGAGGGCATGACTCCATTATGGCGGCTGGAGACGTTGCGAGGGTCATGATGTGCGAGCCGGCGTCCGGAGTGAGCGGGACCGGATTTCCGGGTGAGCTGGTTGCCGCAGTCTGCTCAGCCCTGAGCAGGACGGACTCTCGGCCTTGACGTTCTGGACGTCTACATGAAGGACGATGAGCCGAGAAACCGGCTCTGACCAGGACTTTTCTGGGATCCGTTCAAACCGACATCCTTCCGATGACTCATCATGTGGAGAGCGCGGTGCACGGAAGCCATCGCTCCTGGTTCAAAGTCCCAGAAAAGTCCCAGGGACTCCGTCGCACCCGGCCTCGACTCGCATTTGTGCAGGTCAGAAGGGGTGTGTCGGTGCCATTTTTGCAGGCTTTCAGATGTCGCGGAAGAGACCAGCGAGCGCTGTGACCTGCCGTAATGGGTGGTCGACGGGATCTGACCTGCGCGAATGGCCTTTCGACTGTTTTCACGCTCGTGCCGGTTGATGGGGCCGGAAGTCCCAGAAAAGTCCCAGGGGACTCCCACGGCTGACGGGCGCCTTTCGGCTCTACAAGGCAGTACGGCTCGTCGAACGGCCTCGTTTCCAGCGCGGGCGGTGGAGTGGATATGCAACTGGCCTACGTGGAGCGGGCGTCCAGAGCGGGCAGGGGCAGCGGCTTCATCAGGAGTGGTCTCCCGGAAGGCGCCTGGGTGGAGCTGAACCGCTGGAGAAGCACAGCCGCGAGGGGTTGCGCTTGGGGCGTGGGAACGGACCGTGGCGTGCACCTCGCCCGTCGGCTTCTGCTGCACCAGCTCGACGGATGGCCGGCCATGTCGAGGGGACGGCCCCTGTGCTTCAGAGGTAGGTCACCGATCTCCTGCGGCGTCGCGATGGCGGTGCAGGTCGCGCCGGGGCGGGACCCAAGAGATAGCCCGGGCCGGCCGCCGTGGGTCGGTAGGTGGGTGGCGTGACCATCGTGCACCAGGACGCCTTTCCTGGCGGCTTCCCGGTCGTAGCCAACCCCCGCACCGCCTTCGAGTCCCGCGGTGTCACCGTCGTCGAGGACCGAGCCGGCCTCGCCCGGCTCCCGTTCGTCGCCGCACTCGCCGTGCACGCCGTCCTCCACGGCGTCCCCGCAGGGGGCTTCGCCCGCCCCTTTCCCACCACGAGAGCCTGGGCGTCGTCCGAATCGCGGTGACCGACCGACCTTCACCCCGCCCGGTTGGCGCGACCGGCTCCCGATCCGGACGAGGGCGGAGGCCGCAGAGTGCTCCTCGTTGACGCGCTCGCCGCTGACTGGCGCCTGCGCGACCACCCCCGGGCCAGGGAAGACGGTCTGGGCGGAGTGCGCAAGGCTTCCCGTTTCATCGGGTCCGTCGGGGCCAGCAGGTATGGCGTTCGGTCGACCGGACGGTCGGCCCCGAAGATCCGCCCAGGGCATTACTGACATGGGCGGAGCGGTATTGGGGTGGCTCTCCGAGTGGTGCCCTGACCGCTTTCGAGGGGGGAAACGGTCGTCGCACAGGGCACCTTCGGTGACCGAACTCGACCGGGAAGGCCGGGCGGTGCTCGTCGGCAAGTTTTTGCGCATGACCACCCATCAGCCGCTGTCGGAGCCCCGGTGCCCGCCGGAGGCCAACCGGAGCCGGGTCGCCTCGTCCGGCACGAACGCGAGCCCCTGATCCTTGTCGCCGCGGGCTCGAGCACCGACATGACGCCCTCGAAACGGGCGACTGCCCGCGGAACCGACGCGGGAGGGCGGGGCCACCGCCATCGGTCTCCCGGGTCCGGACGGTGTCGTCCTGCCCGCGAACGCGTGGCACGCACGGTTTCCCTCCGCCTCCGACCCGGTGCGCACCCGCTGTTCATGACGTTCCCCGTCGAGGCGGGTAGACCAGCGACATAGGTCGATCAGCCGATGTCCGCCGGCCGGTTCTCCAGCAGGATCTGCGGAGGCGGAGCACGAGCCGACCGTGGGGCTGCGCGGAGCGACCGGTCGCACGGGCCGCAGCCGCGACGTCGGGTTCCCCGGACTTCCCTCTCCGCACGGCAAGAGAAAAGGACCCATCGTGGCAACCACGCGCTCAGCACACACGGTCTGCGAGGGCGACCTGTTCGACGGAGGCGGCGTCGTCACTTCGGCTCCTCCGGCACCGTCGACCGGCCGGTGTCGTGGCTGTCGCGCGCCGAGCAGGCGAACGGAAGGACCAGCCCGGAGGAGCGGATCGCCGCGGCCTACGCCGGTTGCTTCGCCGTGGCGCTGCCGCACGGCCTCGGAGAGGCGGCCACCCCGCCCACCAGCGGACCGTCAACCACACGCTCGTCCAAGCCCGCGCACCCGTCGAGCGAGGCATGGTTCGGCCGAAGTCCCGGCATTCTTCCGCAGACCACGCATCGGCCCGAACCGGATGACGTCCATCGCGGGAGCCATCCGCACCTGGGAAGGCAACGCCGAAAAGGCTCGGTGATGCCCGGCGGCTCCTTCGGTACCTGTGGTTCCCGCGACGGCACCCGCACGTCACCTCATCGGGCCGCAGGGGCCGGACCGGGCCGTGCCGAACAGTTCCAGCGCGCCTGCGGCCCCTGCGGTGGCTTCCGCCCGGAGCGGTCCACCACGCTCCACGTCGCCGGTCATGTTCCCGGCGCAGCACAGCACAGCACGGCACAGCACGGCGTAGGCAACGGCATCCGGGGGGCCGGTACGCGTCGGCACCGTCCCGTGCGCTGCGGTGCCGCACACCGACGACCGCGAGTGCACACCTTCTCACCGACGAAACAAAGGGTGTCCCACCATGAGGCCGATTTCGCCACTTGGAACGCCGGCGACCGATGACGGTGCCTCCTGCACGTACCCGGGGCAACGCGAGGGCTTCGTAGCCGCCGTCTACCAGCACCACGCCACCGCCCTCTTGCGGTACGGGGTACGTCTCACCAGTGGCGACTGGCACAGGGCCGAGGACTTCTTCCAGGAAGCCGCTGTCCGTGCTTGGAAACACTTCTCCGCCACTCCCACCGACCCTCTCACCATCCGCCCTTGGCTCTTCACCGTGGTGCGCAATCTGTCCATCGATCACCACCGCAACCGGGCCATCCGTCCGCCCGAGACGCATACCACCGACAATCTTGATATTCCCGTGGAAGACGCCGTCGACCGCGTCCTCACCACGCAGATCGTCCTCGGTGCTCTCGACGAGCTCTCTCCCACGCACCGGGAAGTCATCACCCTTCTCCACCACCACGGCTACACCGTCGCCCAGGCCGCCGAACACCTCAATGTCCCCGCCGGCACCGTCAAATCGCGCAGTCACTACGCTCTGCGCACCCTGCGCACCGTCCTCCGAGCCCGCGATGTCACCCACACCTGAGCGCGTCCGCGCACGTCCCACGGCGCACCACCCGATTCCCGAAACGTGCACCGGCACCACGGAACCACGCCGCGCCACCCCCTTCTGTGGACGGTCAAGTTCTGCCGCCGCGTGCGGCCCTGCCGCGGTCCCCGCGTCAGACGCCCGTCCCTAACACCGGGATGCGAAAGGCGAACCGCCGTGTCCGAGGCCGCGGGACCGCAACGCGCCGTTCCGCCGCTCCGGCTCGACCCCTGACGGCCTTGCAGGGCACCTTCGGCGCAGGGGAACCAGATTGCGATGCGGCCTGCCGCTCCCGTGCCGCCCGAGGGCGTCGGGGACAACCATTTCGGTCACCGGATCAACGAGCGTTCACTTCCTTCCGCGTCCGGTAGGCGCCCGGTACCGCGGTGCCGGGCGCACGGATGAGGGAAGACACCCGGTCGGACCCTCACACCCTCAACGCGGTGGCGAGCCCGTCCAGCCAGACCTTTTCCGGGCCCACGCTCAGCATGGCGCTTCCTCCCGCACCGGCGAGTTCCTCCGACGCGGGAGCGAGCGCGGTGGGGGCACGTTCCATCGTGGCGTGGTCGGACACACTGATCGCGGCTCGCGCCGTCAGGTACCAAAGAGCCTCCGACAGCAGACCCGAGGCGGGTCCGGCAGCTTACGCAGGAGCTTTCCCGCCTCGGTGTGACGCCCGTCCTCCAGGAGACGCAGGGGCGTGACCCACGGCTCGTGCGGACCCCAGTCGGCGTCCGGGTCACTTCCGTACGGCTCTCCGTGCCGCATGCGCAGGCAGAGCAGCGTCAGCGGCAGCAGCCCACGCTCCAGACCGGGCATGCCGGCGCCATCGAGGCCGGCCGCGGCGGCACGGCAGGCGGCCTCTGCTTTCTCGAAGGTCCCGGTCTCCGCGACGCGCAGGGCCCGGTACCAATGGGTGAACAGTCCCGCCAGGGGGAGCTCGTAGCGCCGTCCGAGGCCGTCCACCGCCGCCGCGTGCCGGTCGGCCCCGGAGAAGTCCATCACCGCGGAGCGGGCCTGCATACGAATGCGGTGGCGGATCGAAACCGTTCTCCGAGGTGCGAGTTCACCGGCAGACGGCCAGGCTGGCGTGGACGTTCGCGGTCAAGCGGGACGACGGGCAGCGGGACGAGTGCATGCGCCACTTCGCCATGCCGCCCGCCGACGATCGGCCCGCGGTCGGGTGGTGGCCGAGAGCAGGTCGGCCAGGCAGGGAGTGCCGACGTCGACAGACTGCTACGTGTCACCAAGTAGCGGTCTGTCTCGCGTCGTTTTCGCTCCGGACGGGATCCGTCCGAAGACGGATCCTGGTGGTACTGCTTCATCCGTTCCCGGCCGGGAAACCGGTCAGTCCTTTACCGTGACTCCCATGGCCCGCCCTGTCGTATTGGGGTGCGCGAGTGCGATGCGCAACGCGTCGAGTTCATCCCGCACCACCGACACGACCGGCCCCTGGCATCACCGCGCCGCGACCTACGCCGTGCCGGGGAGGTTTCCGCCCCTGTTGAGCCAGGCGCGGACGGAGCCGGCGTCATAGATCACAACACAGTCGGCCTTGCCGTCGCCACTGATGTCGCGGAAGGTGACGTGCTCGCCCGGATAGCTGTCACCGTAGCCGGCGGAGTAGTTCATGTGAGGGGTGAAGCCGCCGGCTCCGCCTCCTCCGTCGTTGATGTAGGCGTGGGTTCGTCCGGTGCTGTCGACCATCAGGTAGTCGGCTCGTCGGTCGCCGTTGACGTCGGCGAGCCGGAGTTTGTCGCGGGTGCCGTAGGAGACTCCGGGTGCCCAGTGCAGGTGTTCCGTCCAGTGGATGGCTCCTGCGCTGGTGGGTGTGTTGAGGTAGGCGTGGACTGCTCCGGAGTCGCTGGTGCGCAGGTAGTCGTCGCGTCCGTCGCCGTCGACGTCGGCGAAGCGGAGCGCTTCGCGGGTGGTGCCGCTGACTCCGGGGGCGATGATTCCCAGGTCGGTCCAGTGGTAGGGGCCGTCGGCTGCTCCGGGGCCGTTGTTCTGCCAGGCTCGTACCGATCCTTCCGTGCCGACCAGGAGGTAGTCGTCGCGTCCGTCGCCGGTCACGTCGGCGAAGCGGACGGCTTCGGCGGAGTGGCCGCGTCCTGGGGAGATGGTTCCCTGCTCCACCCAGTCGGGCTTGCCCGGTACGGATCCGGGTGTGTTGAGGGCCGCTCGTACCGATCCGTCGTTCGCGATCCGCACGTAGTCGCCCCGGTCGTCGCCGTCGAGCTCGACGATGTCGGTGCGTCCCGTGGGGGAGTCCATACCGGGAGCGATCACTCCCAGAGCCCGCCACCCGTCACCCAGGGCCGTGCCGTCCTCGTCCTGGTCGCCGTCGGTCGCGACAGGGGGGCAGAACACGTTGGTGCCCTGTACGGCGGGCTGGATCCAGCCCGCCTGCTCGGCCTGGCGGATGCCGCGGAAGTATGCGCGAGCCATCTTGGCGTAACCGGCGTCGTTCGGATGGACCCCGTCGGGAAGATCCGCTGTCGTGACGGCGCTCATGTCCACCAGTGCGACGTGTTCACCCGCCGCACTTCGTTCCTGTACGAGCGGGGTGAGTGCTTGGTTGAAGGCGTCGATCCGGGGCTGAAGGCCCGCTTTCGAGGCCGGGATGACCGAAGCCACCAGGACGGTCGTCTCGGGAGCCGCACGCAGGATCTGGTCGATGAGCGCCCCCATGCGGGCTGGGGCATCGGTGAGATCGTGTTCCTGGTTCATGTCGTTGGTGCCGGCGTGGAGCGTGACGACATTGGGGCGGCGCGAGGGGACGTCACACGCCGCGTTCTGTGCGATCTCATCGATCCGACGGCCGGACTGGCCTTGGTGGTCACGGTCTTGAAGCGATCCGAGCTGGCGCGACCCGACGAAATCCACGGTCTTCGCCGTGCCGTTCAGCATTTCCCACAGAGGAGCCCGGTATCCGGAGTTGGTCGAGCTGCCCGATCCCTGAGTGATCGAGTCACCCAGTGGCATCAGGCGGATGTCCCGGTCCGCGAGCCAGTAATTGCGCCGGATGATCTCGCCTACCAGTCCGTCGCCCGGGTAGTCCATCATCACCACGCCTGTCCGGCGGACGGACTGAGTGTCACAACGATTGTTCTGTCCGGTGAGGCACTGGTAGAGGAATCCGTTGACCCCGGTTGCCGTAGGCGTGCCGCCGGCCACTGTCGACGGATATGCGCCAGTGGAGGCACTGGTGAAGTTTAGGTACATTTTGTCGTCATTCGGCTTGAGCGGGTCTCGGCAGTCGTTCGGTCGGTTGGTCACCCCCAAGAGGTCGTGCGCGAGTTCCCATTTGTCATTGATGTCGGCGATCGTAGTCACCTTGTAAGTGTTCTGGACGTAGCAGTTCGGAGATTTTCCCGACTCTACGGCCCATGTTGCATAATTCAGTTGCTCCATCCCGTAGTTTCCGTAGTTTCCCCCCTGGGGGCTTACGAAATTCACAAGGGTTATTTTTCCCCGGACTTCTCCCAGGGTGGGGATCTCCACGTCTCCTGTGCCTGCTGCAGACGGGGACCAGAAAAGTCCTGGGTTTTCGTTTCGGTAGTCGTTGAAGATCTGCTGCCGTCGCTGATCGAGGTCGGTGTCGCAGGTCGTGCAGGGGTCGTCGTCCTTGCAGTTGCCGCCGTCGCACTCCGCTTTCAGGTTCAGCAGGATGGTTTCTTCTGGATGTGCGTTCAGAAACGTGCGGGCCTCGCGCAACACGTCGTCGAAGTTTGCGTTCTGGTAGACGGCGCCGTGATGGATCGCGAACCTTGCTTTGTTGTCCTCCCCGCTGACGATGCGCACCCTGATGTCCAGGGCCCGGATTCCGGCTCCCAGCTGAAATCCGATCTCATCCCCCCCTATGCCGTCGTCGTTGTGATGACTTTCCTGGGTTTCGGTGATCGAGCCGCCGTACACGGCGAGGGTGTCATGCGTTCCTGGAACTGAAAGCTCTGCCAGACTGGATTCATCGGGCAGATCCCGCATCCAGTCGGGTCGTGCATTCTCGGCCAGGCTGTGGTAGTCGGCGTCTGCGGCGGAGGCTGGTGGCGCGAAATTCGTCCCACCGACCGCCATTGCGGACAGGATGAGCAGGACGGTCAGGACTCTGACCGCGGCTGTTCTGCTCGCGATGTCGAACATTCTCATTCTTCCTGTGGATGGCTGTGTGTTTTCCAGCGTTCCGCAACCCGTTTGGTTTCCGGAGTGAAACCTGCCGGCGGCATGTGAAATGAAAAACCATGTCGCGGAATCCGGGTTGCTTCGGCTGGGTGCGCCGAGGGGAAGGGCGCAGCTGAGCGGCCCTCCCCCCTCGGCGCGAAAAGCTCCCAGCCTGCCGGTCACTCCCGGTGGAGCGCCGGCCCGGTTGGCCTGGCGGACAGTCACCGTGCCCCGTTTGTGCGTTGTTCGACTCGCACCTCGGTTCTCACGCTTCGACTAGATGCCGCCGATGTTTCCGCCCCTGTTGAGCCAGGCGCTGACAGATCCTCCGTCGTAAATGGTGACGTAGTCGGCTTTTCCGTCGCCGCTGATGTCACGGAAGGTCGTCTTTGCCCCAGGCAGGGCAGAAGTAGGGCTTGCGAAGTTCAGGTAGGGGGTGAAGCCGCCGGCTCCGCCTCCTCCGTCGTTGATGTAGGCGTGGGTTCGTCCGGTGCTGTCGACCATCAGGTAGTCGGCTCGTCGGTCGCCGTTGACGTCGGCGAGCCGGAGTTTGTCGCGGGTGCCGTAGGAGACTCCGGGTGCCCAGTGCAGGTGTTCCGTCCAGTGGATGGCTCCTGCGCTGGTGGGTGTGTTGAGGTAGGCGTGGACTGCTCCGGAGTCGCTGGTGCGCAGGTAGTCGTCGCGTCCGTCGCCGTCGACGTCGGCGAAGCGGAGCGCTTCGCGGGTGGTGCCGCTGACTCCGGGGGCGATGATTCCCAGGTCGGTCCAGTGGTAGGGGCCGTCGGCTGCTCCGGGGCCGTTGTTCTGCCAGGCTCGTACCGATCCTTCCGTGCCGACCAGGAGGTAGTCGTCGCGTCCGTCGCCGGTCACGTCGGCGAAGCGGACGGCTTCGGCGGAGTGGCCGCGTCCTGGGGAGATGGTTCCCTGCTCCACCCAGTCGGGCTTGCCCGGTACGGATCCGGGTGTGTTGAGGGCCGCTCGTACCGATCCGTCGTTCGCGATCCGCACGTAGTCGCCCCGGTCGTCGCCGTCGAGCTCGACGATGTCGGTGCGTCCCGTGGGGGAGTCCATACCGGGAGCGATCACTCCCAGAGCCCGCCACCCGTCACCCAGCGGGACGTCCACATCGTCGTCGGTTTCGTCGCTCGAGCAGGCCCTGTCCGCGATCGGTTCGGCAGGATCCTGCAACCACCCGTCCTCATGGGCGTCCAGGATCGCTCCTGCCCAGCCCACCGCCATCTTGAGGTATCCGTTGTCTCCGGGATGAGCCGGCTGGGACAGGTCCTCAGGTTTTACCAGGGCGCTCATGTCCACCAGACGCACGTGCCATCCCCGGTTGCGGCGCTGCTCGACAACCTGACGGATCTCGGCGTTGTAGGCGTCGATCCTCGGCTGCAGGTTGGCCTTCGTCGCGGGCACGAGGGTCGCCACCAAAACGGTGGCCTGCGGCGATGCGCTGACGACCTGGTCGATCAGAACAGCCAGGCGTTCCGGCGCGGAGGACAGATCCCCCACGAACTCGTCACGCATGTCGTTGGTGCCGGCATGAAGGGCGACGACATTGGGCTTGTACTTCGTGACCGAGCACGACGCCCGCTGAGCGATGGACGCGATCCGGTCGCCGGACACTCCTTCGTGATCACGGTCCATGCCCGACGGTCCGGACTGTCTTGTGCCGACCATGTTCAAGGAGACGGTGGGGGACAGCATCTTCAGCAGGTACTGGAGAGGCCTGCGGTAACCGGCATTTGTCGAACTGCCGACGCCATAGGTGATCGAGTCACCCAGAGGCATGATTCTCAGGTCAGGGAGCGTCGGCGTGTCGGGGTCGTCGCTCCTCGGCGGGACGTAGTCCTCACCGGGGTTGAACTGGATACCTTCGGGCTGGGCCTTCTCCAGGTCGTTCATGAACGAGTCGCCCGTGTCGCTGAGGGCCAGACGCGCGTCGCCCCAGTCGTGGTCGACCATCTTGTCGCGGATGTCGGGAGGGTAGCCGTCCCAGCCCACCAGGTCGGGATACTGCCAGGCACCCTTGTGATTCTCGGGTGCCTCGCCCGCGTCGCCCAGGCGGAAGGCGTGTGTGGACCCCCCGTCCTTGTGATAGACGATCTTGGGGTGGGTTCCCTCGAAGGCGACGTCCTCAGCCGGGCGGGTCGAGTAGTCCCCGTGCGCCGATGTCGATACGTACGCCGGCCGGTCAGGATCGAGGCCTTCGTTGACCCAGACGATGACGTGTTCCCAGTCATGGGTGTGACCGGCGCTCCCGATACCCAGAGATACCTGGTCCTTCTCGAAGTAGAGCCCGTACATGTAGGCGCACCAGCCGTTCTGGTTGCACCGCGAGCGCGAGTACGCGTTGTCGTTGTCCAGGTCGACCTCGTCGCGGCATTGACCGTTCTCGGCTCCCCCCATTTTCAGGCCGGGGTTCAGTGTTCCGTCCGGGCCGATGGCCGGTGTGGCGTAGCAGCCGTTCACGTCGTAGTCCATGGCGGGTTGCCATTTCCTGTCGGCCGCCGGAGCGTTCAGGGGAAGGGCTTGCGGCGGATCGGCCAGGGCCTGACCGGCTGTCACGACCACGGAGAGCGAAGCCAGAACAGCACCGCTGAGAGCCAGGCTCCCGAGTCTGCCGACACGTCCTGACATCGATGTACTGCCTGTTTTGCGGCGCGCTGGTCCGCGCCCCATGGGAAGTCTGGGCATGACTGCCTTTCAGTTCAAAGACGGTGTGATGGGAAAGGAGGGACGACGGCGGGATTCTCGAGCGGACACAGTGGTCCGAAGGGTTTCGGTGAGGACGCACGGCCCGGTCGCGGGAGCCGGCCGTACGCGGAATCAGGGCTGCTCTTCGTGCCGTCTCCGCCGAGGTTCTCGGCTGTGGTCGGAGGCGCGGGCTATGGGGGCGGACAGGCCCTGGCACGGTGGGGACGAGTGCTCGATCGGTACGAGGGGATGAGTCGGCACCCCACTGGGCCCGGTTGGCGCACTCGACGTTCCCTGCGCGTCGCACTGTCGGACTCACCGCGGCGTGACCCGGCGGGCCGGTCACCGTGTTGATCGTGACGGGGCTTACGCCGCCTGCGTCTTCGGACGGCTGGGACTCGTGCCCGGGACCCCGCAGGCCGGCACCGGCGCGGTCGCGCCCCTCGCGGAAGCGCCGGCGTCCCCGTCGGTGCCCGCGCCGCACAGCGGCTGCAGTGCCGCCCGCGTTCCCCGGCCGCAGTCCTGCCCGGACAGCCGGGCCCTCGGCCTTCGCTCCGGTCCGTTCCCGGTGGCGCCGACGTGGTGGACGGCGAAGTTCGTCCGGACCGCGCGCGCAGCTCCGCCGTGGAACGAACGGACGGCAGCGCACGGTACTCCGACCGTCCGCACGGCTGGAGCGGCGGCCGGGGCCGGAACGGCGACCCTGCCGAGAGTGGTCGCGGCGATGATGCCTGCGACTCGCAGGACGGATCGTCGGTTCACCGATAACTGGGGGGGCAAGGGCGGTCCTTTCGCGCGGAGTTTCGAAGGCGCGGACACGGCGCCCCGTATCAGCTCTACGCGGAAAGGAGGGAAGAGGTTCAACTGCGATTACGGAGAGGTGTCTTCACATGCTCCGCGGGCCGGCCGTCCCGGGATCCCGGGCTCCGGCGTCCGGACATCCCCGCGGTGGTTTGCGTCGGTGGGCGGCCGGCCGGGGCGCGGCTCATCGGTCAGCCCGTCCAGCCGCAAGCGGATGAACCTCGACCGCCATCGGTTGACCGTTCCATGGGCGACACCGAGTTCGGCGGCGATCTCCTTGTTCGTCCCGCCTTCCGCGCACCGCAGCACGGTCTTCGCGCGCAGCCGGATACTGAGCGGTCTTCGCCCGTCGCGCCCAGCGCGTCAACTCCGCGCGCTCAGCCTCGGACAGCACCAGCTCCGGCTTGCGCCGACCCGGCCGCGGGGCGTCGGCCAGGCCCGCCAGCCGCTGGCTGTCAACCTCCTCGCGGCGGCCGACCTGAGCTGGGCCGTGGCCCACCACCTGCTCGAACGCGGTAGCGGCGGCGCGATCGTGAACGTCGGCTCACGCGGCGCCTTCCGGGGGGAACCGGACGTCCCGGCCGGCGCAGGTCGATCCGGCCGATGACCGAGCGTTCGGCGCACTGGAGTGTGCCGGCCGTGGGGCGGTTCGTATCGCGCTCGCGGCCCCCCTCCGGCATTTCGTCCCCCTCCACGTCGGGCAGCCCGAGGCCGAGCCGCGTCAGATCGATGACATGCGCACCCGGCGGCCGTACGGCCTCGGCGCGCGGCCCGGTCGTGAGCATCCCGTACCCGGCACAGCGTGGTCGGCGACGGCTCCGTGGGCGGCAGGTGCGCACCGGGTCGAACGCGAGGGCAGAGTGTGCGTGCCACGCGTCCACGGTCAGAGATGTCGCTGACTGCCGACTGCTGACTGCCGAGCGTGTCAGCTGAGGACCTGAGTTCCGATGGAGTTCAGCAGAGCGAACTGGTCGGCTGTGGCAGTACCCAGGGGCGGGGAGCAGACGGCGATGCGCAGGTCGTCGCCGGGGACGGTGAGGGTGTCGCAGTCGATGGCGACCGGTCCGAGATCGGGGTGGTGGACGGTCTTGCTGTCGGTGGTGTGGAAGCCGACCGTGTGGGAGTCCCAGAGGTCGTCGAAGCGGTTGCTGACGCCGCGCAGGTCGTTGATGAGGGCTGTGAGCCGGGTGTCCGCGGGGTAGCGGGCGGCGGAGGAACGCAGGTCTGAGACGAGGGCGGTTTCGAAGCGGTCCTGTTGGTCGGGGGTGTGGGCGACGCGCGTGGGCTGGCGGGTGAAGTGCCGCCAGGCGATGTTGCGTTCCTTGCCGCGCCAGGGGGAGGGGTCGCCCATGAGGGCGGCCCACAGGGGATTGCAGGAGATGAGGTTCCAGGCGGCGTCGTGGACGCTGACCGGGCTGCCGTTGAGCTGGTCGAGAAGCCGCTGGACGCTGGGCGGCACGTGCGGGGAGACCTGGCCGCTGGTGGGCGGTGCCTGGTCGGCCAGCAGGTAAAGGTGGTCGCGTTCGGTCTCGTTCAGGCGCAGGGCGCGGGCGAGGGAGGCGAGGACCTGCGGGGAGGGTGAGGTGGCCCGGCCCCGTTCCAGCCGGACGACGTAGTCGACGGACAGTCCGGCGAGCTGGGCCAGCTCCTCGCGGCGCAGCCCGGGCGCCCGGCGCACTCCGCCACGGGGAAGGCCCAGGTCTTCGGGACCGGTGCGGTCACGCCAGTGGCGCAGGGCCTGACCGAGGGCCACAGGATCGTCGTTCATGCGTCCATTCTCCGTCCCTCTCGCGTGAACAGCCTGGTACTGGCCGACCCCCCGTTGAGGAGGGCTCTCCCTGTCCCGGCCCGTGCCGCGCAGGCTGAACGGCATGACAACAGTCACCGTGATCACCGGGGCCAACAAGGGCCTCGGATTCGAAACTGCCCGCCGCCTCGTCGAGGCGGGCCACACCGTCTACGCCGGAGCCCGCGACGCCCACCGCGGCCAGCAGGCCGCCAAGGCCCTTGGAGCACGTCCGCTGCTCGTCGACGTCACCGACGACGCGTCCGTCGCCGCAGCCGCCGCACAGGTGCGTGCCGAGGCGGGAAGGGTCGACGTCCTGGTCAACAACGCGGGCATCGCCGGCCCCGCCGCCCCGGCCGGCGAGCTGACCGCCGCCGACCTGCAGTACGTCTTCGACACCAACGTCTTCGGCGTCGTACGCACCACCCGCGCCTTCCTGCCCCTGCTCCAGGCCGCGGCCCGGCCCGCGATCGTGAACGTGTCCAGCGGGCTGGGCTCGCTGACGATCAACGCCGACCCGGCCGCCCACAGCGATCTGCTCCCGGCCTGGGCGCCGCTGCTGGCCTACAACTCCTCCAAGGCCGCACTCAACATGCTGACCGCCGTCTACGCGCAGTCCCTCCCGCAGATCAGCGTGGTCTCGGTGGACCCCGGGTTCACGGCGACCGACCTGAACGGCCACCAGGGCACCCAGAGCGTCGAGGAGGGCGCCGCGGTGATCGTCGCCGCCGCCACCGCGGGGACCAGCACGCCGAGCCCTGCCTTCGTCGGCGCCACCGGCTCCGTGCCCTGGTGACTTCTCCGACCGTCCCGCCTCCGGCCACGCACCGTGGCCGTACCGCAGCAGACGGCGAATCGCCTGGTGCCGTGCCCTCACCGACGTCTTCGGTGAGGGCACGGCACCTGGGCATGGGCCGGTGCGCGGCAAGTGCTGTGCCTGCGGCTACTCCTGGGCCGAGCCGGCTGCGAGAAGCTGCGCGAGTTCGTCTTCGGCCAGCCGCAGCGGGGCCAGGCGGGCGAGGTGCTCATCGGTGAGCCGCAGCGCGGACGCGGCGACGTTCTCCTCAAGATGAGTGATCGAGGACGTGCCGGGGATGGGGCAGAGCACGCTCGACCGGTTCAGCAGCCAGGCGAGAGCCACCTGCGCGGGCGTCGCGTTCAGCTCCGCCGCCACTTCGGCGACGACGCTGTTGGCGAGGGCCAGCTCGCCACTCATGATCGGAAACCACGCGATGAAGGGGATCTGCTCCCGTTCGCAGTGTTCGAGGACGTCCTCTCCCACGCGAGCCGCCACGTTGAAGATGTTCTGCACGGCTGTCACATCGATGATCTTCTGTGCGGACTCGATCTGGTCGACCGTGACGCTCGACAGTCCGAAGTGGGCGATCTTGCCCTCGTCCTGCAGTTCCCTCATCGCGCCGATCTGGTCGTCGAACGGCACCAGTGGGTCGACACGGTGCAGGTAGAAGAGATCGATACGTTCCGTGCCCAGGCGGCGGAGACTGGCCTCGCACTGCTGTCGCAGATAGGCGGGGCGTCCGACGGGCTCCCACACCCCCGGCCGTACCTGAGCCTGACCCGCCTTGGTCGCGATCAACAGGTCGTCGGGGTAGGGGTGAAGTGCTTCGCGCAGGATCTCCTCGGTCACGCCGAAGGCGTAGGAGTCCGCGGTGTCGATGTGGTTGACGCCGAGCTCGACGGCACGGCGCGCGACGCGTACCGCGTTCCCGCGGTCCGCGGGCGGTCCCCAGATCTCCTTGTCGGCGAGGCGCATGGCGCCGAACGACAGGCGGTTGATCGTCCGGTCCCCGATCCGGACCGTTCCGGACTCGTCGATCTGCTGTTGTACATCAGTCATGTTTCTCATGATCCAATCGTTGGTCCGGGGCGAGCCACCCGATGCCGGACACAGAACCTGAACATCACGCCATGGTGGCCGTCCTCGGGCGCTGCCCTCGGGCCATGCCGAACGTACGGCGACAGCGGCCGGGCGGCATCGCCGTGAGTCGGGTGAAGTGATACCGGAGCGCCGCTTCCGAGCCGAAGCCACTCGACGTTCGTCACAAGCAGGTGGTGCCGTTCTTCGGGACCGCCCCGTCGAGCAGGTACGTGTCGACCAACCCGGTCAGGCAGTCGTTGACGCCGTAGGTGCCGTGGCCTTCACCGTCGACGGTGAGGCGGACACCGACTCCTTCGCCCAGCTCGTCCGCCATCCTCTCGGCTCCCTCGTAGGGGGTGGCGGGATCACCGGTGTTGCCGATGACGAGGACGGGGTCCGCGCCGTCGGCCGCGACGTCGACGGTTGGCGCGTGGCCTTCGACGGGCCAACCGGTGCACTGGAGCAGCCCCCAGGCCATCCAGTCGCCGAACACACCGGACGCCTTGCGGAAGTCGGGAAGATGCCGGTGTACGTCGGCGGCGGTGTAACGGTCCTTGTAGTCGGCGCAGTTCACCGCGGTGTTGGCGGCGTTGATGTTGGAGTACTTGCCGTTCTCGGCACGCTGGTTGAGCGCGTCGGAGAGCACCAGCAGCGTGGAGCCGTTCCCCGTCTCAGCCTCACCCAGCGCGGCCCTGAGCAGCAACCAGCCCTCCTTGTCGTAGAGGGCGGCGGCGATGCCGTTGAGGGCGAGGCTCTGGGTGAGGGGGCGTTCGAAATCGGTGGGCAGCGGTCGCTTGTCCAGGCGCTCGATCAGCTCGACGATCTCCTTCTCACCCTGAGCGGGATCATCGCCCTCGAAGAAGCACGAGTCCTGCTTCGCGCAGTCCTTGAGGAAATTCCGCAGCGCGCCCTGGAACCCCTTGGCCTGACCGAGTCCACTGGTGAGGACGTTCTCGGTGGGATCGACCACGGCGTCGAAGACCAGTCGTCCGACGTTCTCAGGGAAGAGGTGGGCGTAGACGCCACCGAGCTGCGTTCCGTAGGAGATGCCGAAGTAGTTCAGTTTCGCGTCACCCAGGACCTGGCGCATCAGCTCCAGGTCACGTGCGGCCTGCTGGGTGCCGACGTGCTCCAGAACCGCGCCCGAGTTGCTTTCGCAGAACCTGGCGTACGCACGTGCCCCGCGGGTATAGGTCTTCTCTTCCGCGGCGTGGTCCGGGGTCGAGTCCGCGGCCAGCCGCGCGTCCATGGGCTTCGTGTCCAGGCACCGCACGCCGGCGCTGTCCCCGACCCCGCGCGGGTCGAAGGAGACCAGGTCGTAGCGCTTGTGCAGTTTCATGTAGTCGTCGCCGGCCATGAGGGGAAGCGTCGAGACCCCGGACCCGCCGGGTCCACCGAAGTTGAAGAGCAGGGATCCGATGCGCTTCTTGCCGGGAGCCGGGGCGGCTTTCGCCCTGATGAGGGCGAGGTCCATGGTCTTGCCGCCGGGGTTCGCGTAGTCCAACGGCACCTTCACTGTTCCGCACTGCCACGTCGTTCCGTCCGGCAGCTTCTCGGGCTTGTCACCGCCGCCCTGGGCCGTGGACGGAGCAGAGCACGCGGTCCAGTGCGGTCTCTGTTCGGTGAGGGTACGAGGCACCGGGGGCGGCCCGGAAGCCTCGCCGGCGTCGGGGTCGCAGGCCGTGGTCCCGGCGGCTGCCAGTACGGCCAGCGACGCCAGGGCGACGGCTGTCCGGGACGAGCGGTGGTGAGGAGACATGCTTCTGCCGATCCGAAGTCGTAACGGGTGGAAAGGTCGAACGCTCAGACCTCGATGTCCTGGCGGTACGGGGAGTGCCGCTCGGCGCGTACGTTCCGAAAGGACGTGATTCCGCGGTGGGCCGACGCGACGAGGGCGGCGAACAGGACGTTCGCGCTGAACAGGAAGGTCCACTCGGTCACGGGGCCGGCGGCACCCGCGGTCGGTTCCAGCGCCGAGAGCAGCGCCGTGGCCACTGGGTGGAAGACGAGGCACAGGAGGAGGAAGAGCCAGAACGGCTGCTTCTTCAGCGGCTTGGACCACACGATGGCGGCAAGGGCCAGTGCGGTCACCAGGACAGTGAGGACATCGATTCGATCCATGTGACGATCCTTTCGCGCAGCGGGCGACACGGCGTCGGCCGCCGGAAGGAAGGTGGCCTAGGCCGTAGGGCATAGAGCATCGGCAGGGAGCCTGGAACCGGCCAGGGCGCTCCTGCGGTGCCGTGGGGGCCTGGTCCCCGCAGAGGCCACCTGAACTGGTCCGTCCCGTCCGGACACGAGGTCCTGCCCCTTGTTGCCGTGGGGGCGAGCAGCGCGGTTCCGAGCGTGTCCGGGGCCGGCCACGGGCACGGCGAGTACCGGCGAGCGCGGTGTCCGACAGACAGGGTCGGCGGGATTCCGCGCGGTAACCTTCTCGGCCTGTGCGGGCCGAGTGACCGGCCTCGTCGGGGACACCGGCTGTCCGACGGGTTCACCGCGCGGCCTCGTGCCGCCGGGGCCGCACCGGTGTCAGTCACTCGAACGTGCCCCATGGGTGCTTCCGGCGCCGGGAACTTTTTCGAGGCGCCGCCGCTTCCGTCCCGCCGGCCGGTCCGGGACGTGCTGGGCCGGCCGGCGAGGCCGGATCGAGCAGAGCTGAACGGAGTTCCACGGGCGCCTCGTTCGTCACGAAACCGGCGATGTGCGGGCGGACTCTCCCGTCCGGCCACCGTCGTGCCCGCCCGCCCCGACCGCTTCGGTGGCGTGTGCGGCCGCGACCGTGAACCGACACCGGGCAAGGTGCGGCGAGCCGATGAGGCACGGGCCCGGACGCTGCCGTGAGAGAACCGGATCCGCCATCGTGTGCACGGTTCTCCCACACGGACGCGTCCGCCGGTGCACGGACACCGGTTTCTCAGGGGGCGGAACTCACTGCCCCGGGCGTGGGTCGGACGGCGTGAGTTCCAGGACGGAGACCAGGGACGCCGACGACGTCGTTCTGGTCAGCGTCAGGCCGGCCCGTTCGAAGAGGTTCCCGAACTCGTGGAGGCTGCGCTCGCGTCCGGTCGACAGCGCCATCATGTTGAGGTCCATCAGCGGCTGCAGGCCGGGTGTGCCCACCTCGTCCACGAGGAGTTCCATCACCAGCACGCGTCCACCCGGTTCGAGTGACTCCCGGCAGTTGCGCAGGATGCGTACGCAGGCGTCGTCGTCCCAGTCGTGCAGGACGAACTTCAGCAGGTGCACGTCCCCGGACGGCACCTTCTCGAAGAAGTCACCGCCGACGAAGGTGAACCGGTCCGTGACCCCCAGGCTCGACGCGGAGGCGTCCGCCTCGGCACCCACGTGCGGGAGGTCGAGGACCGCCCCGGTCAGTCCGGGATGCCGCTGCATGAGCGTCTGGACGAGGTTCCCGCCGGCACCACCGACGTCCACGACGACCTCGGTGCCCTTGAGCCGGATCACGTCCGCCAGCTGGTGGGCCAGGCCGCGCGTCATGGCGGTCATGGCGTTGGTGAACACCTCGGCCTCCGTGGGCACGGTGGCGAGCCAGTCGAAGAAGGAGGCGCCGAGAGCGGCCTTCGCCTGGGTGGTGCCGCTGCGGATCGCACCCGACAGCCGTCCCCAGGGCAGCCAGTGCGACTCGGCCCCACCCCACAGTGCCAGGTCCCGCAAGGATTCCGGGGCGTCGGTGCGCAGGGTGTCGAGCAGAGACGTACTGACGAACCGCTCCCCGTCCGTCGACGTGGCGAGTCCGAGCGAGGCGCAGGCCCGCAGGAACCGGAAGGTCGAATCCGTGTCCAGCGACTCCGCCGCGGCGATGTCGGCGGCCGTGGCACCACCGGGGTGCAGGTGGTCGGCTATGCGCAGCTCGGCCGCGGACCGGACCACCTGGGTGACCCAATACCCTGTCATCATCTGGAGCATGCGCCCCGTGTCGTCCCCGGGCGGTTCGGCGGAACCAGCCGCGACGAAATCGTGTTCGAACAAAGTCATGAGCTGCGTCTTTCGATTCGGTTCGGAACTGTGCGGAGCCAAGGGCACTCGGCCGGATCGCTGCGAGGGGTCGGGTTCGTGCCCGGCGTCGACCACCGGCGAATGCGGCGCTGTATGTGCGGCACCGGGCCTTCGGTGCCGCAGTCGCGCCCGGTCAGCGCCGGTTCACGTCGCGGCGACCATGGTGTGGGTGTCGAGGACGGTCTCGAAGTGCACGGGGACGCCGTCCCGCAGTCGCCATATGTGCACGAAGCGCGTCCGCATCGGCTTCCCGGTGGCCAGGTTCGTGGCGCTGTAGTGGCCGAGCGCGACGACACGGTCCCCGGCTTGCATGATCTCCGCGGGTGCGACGGTGAAGTCCTGCCACTCGGTGACGAAACGGGAGAAGACGTTCTCAAGTACCTGCTCACGTCCCCTGTACGTGCCCCCGTAGTGCAGACCCGGCGGGACGACCCATTCGATTCGCTCGTCGAGTCCCGCGAGCAGCGCGGGGACGTCGCCCTCGGCGAGGGAGCTGTACAACGCCTCCACCACCGCACACCCCGTGGCGGTCTGTTCGTCGTGCTGGTGCGTGGTCATGTGGTGCCTCCGTGCTGTGTCGATGGGCGGCCGACGCGTCGCGGCAGCCCGCGGCGGCCCGAGAACGCGGGTTCCGGGCGCTGCGGCCGAGCACGCGCCCGCCTCGGTAGACCTTCCTCGTGAACGGGCCCGCGGACATCGGCTGATCGACCTATGTCGCTGGTCCAGCCCTCGGAAGGCGTCCGTTCCTCACGTCGCGGCTGCCGACGCGCCCCGCATGAGGAGCAGGCAGCCGACTTGCGGGCCGTAGGGCATCGGGGGTGTGCGGGCTTCACCGTGGTGCTGCACCCGGCGAACTTTCGTGAGGTGTGACCGGTTGCTGCCCGGTGTCGTTCTCAGCGGTGGAGGCTCCGCTTCGTACGCGGAAAGCCTCAGTGCGGTCGGCCGGACTCCCCCCGAAGGCCGGGCGCGCGCCCGTGCCGCCGCCAGCTGACGGCGGCACGGGTGCCATGGCCCCGGATTCCCGACGTATCAAGGGTCATCGCCGGCAACTCGATGTGCCGCAGAGCCGCCTGAACGCGGACGCCGCGCGACGGCAGCGACCGGCTCCTGCGGGTCGTGACGGCGCAGGGCGGTGGTGAGCCTGGGTGCGCCGTACCTGGGCAAACGGCGGCCTGGTTGTCGTTGCAGGATGGCCCGAGGCTGATGGCATCACCCACCCGGCATGGGCCCCCGCCCCGGCCTGATGAACAGGACACCCTTTGTCTTCCTCCGACACCACCAGCCCTGCAGTGCTCGAACAGCTTCAGCGCCAGTCCGCCGACTCGCAGCGGCGCATCCTGTTCGCCGGGGCGACCATCGTCACCATGGATGCCGGCCTCGGTGTCCTGCACGGTGCCGACCTGCTCGTCGAGGGTGACACGATCACCGCGATCGGTACCGGTCTGGACCGGGACGGTGCGGTGGTCGTCGACGCTGCGGGCACGATCCTCACGCCGGGCTTCGTCGATACCCACCGGCACGCCTGGGAGACGCAGCTGCGCCGGATCATGCCGGACGTCGACGACCTCGGCGCCTACGTGATGTCGACCCTCGCCGGCTACGCCACCGTCTACCGGCCGCACGACATGTATGTCGGGACCAAGTTGGCCGCGCTGACGGCGATCGACAGCGGCATCACGACCATGCTCGACTTCTCCCACAACTCCCGCACCCCCGAGCACTCCGACGCCGCCGTCCAGGCGCTGATCGACACCGGCATCCGCGGGGTGCACGCCTCGATGGGCCCGCACTTCGGGGACTGGGACAAGCATTGGCCGGGTGACCTGGCCCGCCTCAAGGACACGTACTTCGCCGGCGACGACCAGCTGCTGACCCTGCGCCTGGCCGCTCTGGCCACCGACGAGATCGCCGGGCCCGCCCTCGCCTACGGCCCCGAACTCGCCCGTACCGCCAAGGATCTGGGCATCGGGGTGAGCGTCGACGCCGTCTTCGGCGCCTCCTCCTCCACCGCCGTCCTGAAGTGGGCGAGGGACGGCCTCCTCGGCCCGGACCTCACCCTCATCCACGCCACCGGCCTGACCCATGCTGCCTGGAAGGCGATCGGGGAGAGCGGCACGATGATCGCCCTGGCTCCGACCTCGGATGCCCAGATCGGGCTGGAGACTGCGATCCCCGCGATCGACGAGGCCCTGTCGGCCGGGGTGCGGCCCGGGTTGAGCATCGATGTGGAGGTGGCGCTGGTCAGCGACATGTTCACGCAGATGCGGGCCCTGCACGCCATCCAGCGGATGCGCGCGGTCAACGCCGTCCACGGCACCGAGCAGCAGCCGGAGCGGATCACCACTCACGACGTCCTGGACTTCGCCACCCTCCAGGGTGCCCGCACCAACGGCCTGGGAGGCGTCACCGGCTCGCTCGCCCCGGGCAAGAAGGCCGACCTGCTGGTCATCCAGGCTGAGGACCTCAACAACATGCCGCTCAACGACGCGGTGGGCACCATCGTGCTCGGCTCCGACGCCCGCAATATCAGCGCCGTCCTCATCAACGGCGCACCCCGCAAGTGGAGTGGCCAGGTCCTCGACGTCGACCTGCCCGCCCTGCGCGCCGAGGTCCACGCCTCTCGCGAGTACGTCCTGAACACCCCTGCGGCCTGAGCGCCGCGAGAGAGTCCGCTCCTCATGCCGCGGCCGCCGACGCGCACCCCGCGCGCGAGGAGCGGGGCGTGAACATGTCCGGGACACGGGAGGGGGACGGTTACGCTGGGGCGGTGGAAGACATTCGGTTGGCCGAGGTGCTGGCTGCGCTTTCCCTGACAAGCGACTTGGCCGCGGGCATGACCTTCGAGAAGGGGCTGCGCACCTGCGTCGTCGCCACGGTGTTCGCCCGCGACGTCCTGGCGGGCGACCGGGAGACCTGCAGGGCGGTCTACGAGACGGCACTGCTGCGCTCGGTCGGCTGCACGTCCTTCGCTCCCGAGCTCGCGACGGTCTTCGGCGACGAGGTGGCGTTCCAGAGCGCGCTGAAGCACCTCGACCCGGGCGAGGACGTGCCCCTGGCCGATCAGTTGCTCCGGCTCGGTGGCTGGACGCGCGAGAGCGCACAGCGGTTGACGGACACACTGACCGAGGTGCTGCCCACGGTCGGGGTGGAGGCCATGCGCAACGGCTGCGAGGCCAGTCAGGCGCTCGGCTCGGGCCTCGGCGTCCTGCCGCAGACCCTCGCGGCGCTGAACGACGTGTACGAGCGCTGGGACGGACAGGGCATCCCCCTCGGAATCGCAGGCGGACACCTGTCCTTCGCCGCTCGTGTCGTCCACGTGGCCGAGCAGGCCGTCCTGGCCCATGCCAAGGGCGGTGAACCGGCCGCTGTCTCGGCGGTGGTCAGGCGCGCCGGCGGCCACCTGGACCCCGACCTGGCCCGGGCGTTCGCAGCCGACGCCGCGAAGCTGCTCGCCCCGCTCCGTGAGCCCGACGCCGTCGCATCCGCGGTGGCCGTCGAACCGCCCCCGTACGTCATGGTGTCCGCCGGGGAGATCACCGGCCTGTGCGCGGTTCTCGGCAGGTTCGTCGACCTCAAGGGGACATGGCTGGTCGGACACAGCGAGCACGTCGCACGGCTGGCGGAGGGCGCCGGCCGTCTGGGCGGTCTCGCCTCCGACGAGGTGACCCGGCTGCGCTGCGCGGCCCTGCTCCACGACCTGGGGCGGGCCGGCATCTCCGCCGACGTGTGGGACCGGCCGGGGCCCTTGAGCACCGCCGACATGGAGCGGGTGAGGATGCACACGTACTGGACCCAGCGTGTGCTGGAGCGCGTGCCCGGGCTCGCCGCGCTGGCACCGATCGCCGCCGCGCACCACGAGCGCCTCGACGGCAGCGGCTATCACCGCGGTGAGTTCGGAACCCGTACCTCTCCCTCGGCGCGCATCCTCGCCGCCGCCGACGTGTTCGCCGCACTGACCGAACCGCGTGCGCACCGGGACGCCCTCAGTCTCGACGAAGCCGTCGGACATCTGACGCGCGAGGCGGACTCCGGCGCCCTGGACCCTGTCGCCTGCGACCTCGTGCTCCGGGCGGCGGGTTCACGGCAGTCCCGGCTCCGCTGCCCGGCCGGGCTCACGGCGCGGGAGGTCGAGGTGCTGCGGCTGGCCGCCCGTGGACTGACCAACCAGCAGATAGGCGCCGAGCTGTCCATATCGAGCCGCACCGTGGGCCATCACCTCGGGCACATCTACGACAAGACCGGACGGCGGACCCGGGCCGGGGTGGCTGTCTTCGCCATGGAGCAGCAGCTCCTGCCCTGACCGCCGACCGGCCCTCGTGGTCGCGCGCGTCGGCGGCTGGAGCGCCGGCCGCCGGAGTCGGTCCGCGTCCGCCAGGACGTGCGTCCCGTGGACTGCCGGCTCGCGCCGGTCCCACAGGGGCTCGGACACCTGGACAGGGTGGGACATGGCAGAGGGACGGATCCACCCTGGGGGCACTGGGACCAGGCTCGCGGCCGCTCAGGAGCCTAACCTGGCTGACATGACGACCTCGAAACTGGGTGACTACCTGCAAGGTCGGCGCGCGCAGGTGACGCCGTCAGACGTCGGTCTGCCCGAGGACGGGCGTCGACGCGTCCCCGGTCTGCGCCGTGAAGAAGTTGCGATGCTGGCCCGCATCAGTGTCGACTACTACCTGCGGCTGGAGCAGGGCCGTGAGCGACGCCCGTCCACCCAGGTCCTGGACGCCCTGAGCGACGCGCTGCTGCTGGACAACGACGGCCGGCTGCACCTGTACCGGATCGCGGGCATGACCCCGCTCCCGCGCCACGAGGGCACCATCGAGCGAGCTGATCCCCAGTTGCTGACGATGGCCGAACTGTGGGACCGCACGCCGGCCCTGCTCCTGGGACGGGCGTACGACGTCCTGGCCATGAACACGCTGGGACGGGCCGTCTTCCCCCACCTCGAACCCGGCGAGAACCTGCTGCTGTCCATGTTCCTCGACCCGTCGGTCCGCTCGTTCCACGCGGACTGGGACAAGGCCGCCGCCAACGCGGTCGCGGGATTCCGCTTCCTGGAGGGCGCCCGGCCGAACGACCCGAGGATCCATGAGGTCCTGCGGACGGCATCGGAGAGCAGCCGCGAGTTCGCCGACCTCTGGCAGAGGCGGGACGCACGGGGCAAGAGTGATGCCGCGAAGGTCCTGCTGCACCCCGCCGTCGGTGAGCTCACCCTGCGCATGCAGACCTTCGACGTACGATCCGCTCCTGGCCAGCAGTTGGTCGTCTACCACGCGCAGGAGGGCACCCGGACCGCGGATGCGCTCCGCCTGCTCGGCTCGCTGGCGGCGACCGCCCGCTCCGGGCACCAGGAAGACTCACCGAAGCGGATCAAGTGAGAGCGCGGACCCGCTCCCGAGCCCTGGCCTGTGTCATCTGTGTCCCCGTCCTCATCGCGGGAGGTCTGACCGCCTGCGCCGCCGTACCGGACGGCGGGAGACCCCTGGTCTCCGACGAGGCCGCACAGCGCGGCCGCCCGCAGCCTCCGTCCACCGCGACACCACCGCCCGTCCCGGCATTGCGGACGCGCCCGGCGTCGGCGACGGACGTCTCACCGCACCCCTACGTCGGAATGTGGGTGACGGCCGACGGGCACATCCGCCAGGAACTGCTCGCGAACGGCCGCTACGACGAGGCCCGTGGAGACCGGGAGAGCGCTTACACGGGTTCCTACCAGGTCTCCGGGACCCGGATCGAGTACGTGGACGACACCGGGTTCACAGCGGACGGGACGTTCGACGGAGATGCACTGCACCATGGGGGCTACATTTTCCACCGCGAGGGCGGTGACGCGCGGAACGGGGAGGGACGACGCTGAAGGACAACACCTCGGGGCGGGGACTGAGCCCATACCCGACAGCGGAGAGTTCGGACGAGCCGGTGCGGCCCACCGCTGCCGTAGCCGCTTCGGCGGAACCCCGTGGGGACGCGGCCGCGGCGCCGTCCGGACCGTTCGGGAACGTGACAGGCAGCTCACAGCCAGCGGCGGGCGGGAGCCCGCCGGCCCGCATGCCCGCGGCCGTCTCCACACTCGCGTCGATGGGGATGACCCGACACCGGCTTCTGCCGACCCTGTTCGTGATCGTGCACACGGCGCTGATGTTCCTCACGATCTCGACGCTGGAGGAACCGCCGAGCACCACCGCGTGGATCACCGCTTGCTCCGCCACGGTACTGACCGTCCTGGCGCTCGCACGACGCGACCGGACGCCGCTCGCCGCCCTGGGCACGATTCTCGCAGTGTCGGTACTGGGCCAGATCCTGACACCTCCCGACATGCTTGGCCTGATACCCGGGCTGGCGGTCATGATGGCGCTCTTCTCCGCCACCGCTGTGAGCGACTGGACCGTCGCTCTGGGCGCGACCGCCACCGCCGCAGTCGTCCAGCCCCTGCCGGCGGCCGTGCGGCACGGCTTCGACGGCGTCTCCTTCTCCGACTGGCTCATCGCCGTCGGCCTCTACCTGATGGTGTCGGCTCTCGGCGCGGGCCGCCGGCACCGGCTGCGGGAACGGCAGACGGTGGAAGAACGACTGGCCGGCGCCGCGCAGGAACGTGCACAGGCGGCCGATATGGAACGGGAGCGGCTGGCGCAGGAGTTGCACGACATCAGCGCGCATCACCTCACCTCGGTCGTGGTGACCGTCGAGGCCGCCCGCAGGCTCGGTGGAAAAAGACCCGAACTGGGCGTCGAGGCACTCGCGTTCGCGAGTCGCACGGCCCGCGAGACCCAGTCGGCGCTGCGCCGTCTCGTGGCGGTCATGCACGTGAGTGAAACACCGGCTCCCGCGTCGATGACCGTTCCCATCGAGGCCCTGATCGCCGGCTTCGGCAGGCTGGGCCGTCCCATCTCCGTCTCACTGCCCGCCGACCTCACCGGCCCCGCGGCGGAGGCGGCCCACGGCATCATCCGGGAGGCGCTGACCAACGCCCTGCGCTACGCACCGGGCGCGCCGGTCGGCGTCCGGGCGCAGCGGGCCGGGGACGCCCTGCGGCTGACCGTCGACAGCGGCAGGCCGCCCGGCGGTAGCAGCGGCGACGAACTGGGCCTCGGCTCCGGTCGCGGAGTGGCGGGGATGCGTCAGCGCGCCGCTGCCCTCGGGGGGCAGTTGTCCGCGGGGCCCCGCCCCGGCGGGGGCTGGCGCGTGGAGGCCCTGCTCCCCGACGCCCCGCCCGCACGGCGGCCGGTCGGGGGACGGCGGCGCGACTTCCTCCGCGAGCAGCGGATCGCGGACGGGGCGGTCTTCGGCTCGGCCCTCGTGTTGTCGTGGAGCGTCGCCCTGACGAACGCGAGGAACGCCGGTCACGGAGTCCAGGTGTGCCTGCTGCTCGCGCTGGTCCTGACCGTTCACGCACTGCCACTGTTGTGGCGACGGCGTGCTCCCTGGCTGGTCCTCGCGGCCGTCGGCGCCACCGCCCTGGTTTGGCCGGTGCTGCTCCGCGGCAATCTGCTGCCGCCGTCCGGCGCGGCCTTCTTCGTGGGTGGCGTGGCCGTCGAACTGGCCGCCGTCTATGCCGTGGCGGCCTACGGCCGCGTCCTGGCACCCGCGACCACGCCCGCCGGCCGGTATGTCGGGCCCCCGACGCCACCTACGACATACCCGTCCGGCTCGCGACTGTCGTACCTGTCGGTCCCCACGGCGACCCTCGTGTTCGGGATCTCGATGACAGCCACCCTGGCCGCCGACGGAACGCTGCTCGGCGAGCCGATCGCATCTTTTCCCACGCTCTTTTTCTACGGGTTCCTCACCCTCGCCCTGCTGTTCGTCTCCCTCGGTCTGGGCTTCACGGCCGTGTGGGGAGCGGGGTGGCTGATGCACAGGCGCCGCAGGCGGGAGCTGAGCCGTCAGGACGCGTTGCTCACGGCACTGTTGTGGCAAGCGAGGGAGCGGATCCACAGCGAGCGGCAGCGGGTCGCCGGTGGCCTGCAGGAGACGGTGTTCCAGCAGACCACCCGGGTGATCTCCTCGGCAGAGGCGGGCAGCCTGGACGACGTCGCCGCCGCGTCGAGGGCGGCGCTGGCCACCATGCGCCGACTGCTTGGGAGCCTCGACGCGGGCAAGGCGCCCACCGCTCCTCGGGGCACCGCCGGGCAGAGTGTTTCCCGCGCGTAGGAGGAACCGGCGCGATGCGCCACTGCGCGGGTGACCACGTTCCGGCTGCCCGCCGAGGGCACGTCGACTCGGTACGCCCTGCGCACTACCCCCGTGGGAGGATGTGCGCGGGCGGCGGGCCCCGCACGGACAAGGCAAGGAGAGGCGCCATCAGCATTCGGCTGCTGGTCGTGGACGATCAGGCCGTCGTTCGCGCGGGTTTCGTGGCGATCCTGGGCGCCGAGGACGACATGGACGTGGTCGGCGAGGCCGCGGAGGGGGAAGCGGCGGTGTCCATGGCGGCCGACCTCGCTCCCGATCTGGTGCTGATGGACATCCGGATGCCCGGCATGGACGGGCTGACGGCCACACGGCTGATCACACGTCACAGCAGGCGCACCAAAGTCCTGGTGCTCACCACGTTCGATCTCGACGTCTATGTCTATGAAGCGCTGCGTGCCGGGGCCTCCGGCTTCCTGCTCAAGGACTCCGAGCCGGACGACCTGCTGTCCGCGATACGGGTCGTCGCCTCCGGCGACGGTGTCCTCGCGCCCGCGGTCACGCGACGTCTGATAGCGGCCTTCGCCCACGGCGCCCCTGTCCATGCGAACGTGGCCGAAGTCCTGGACCGCCTCACCCTCCGCGAACGCGAGATCCTGGTGCTGGTGGCCACAGGCTTGAGCAACGCGGAGATCGGAGCGCGTCTGGAGCTGGCCGTGGGCACGGTGAAAGTGCATGTGAGCGCGGTGCTCAGCAAACTGGCTCTGCGGGACCGCGTACAGGCGACCATCTTCGCCTACGAGAGCGGACTGATCCGTCCGTCGGGGATGCCGACCGACTGAGAAGGGCGTGCCGCACTCCGCGCGGCGGCGGGACCGTAGGCGCTGTCCGTCCCGCACGTCCGCGCGGTGGCGCCGGGCGGGACGTGAGCCCGGCACGACCGACCTGCCGGCCAGGAAACGGGGCGACACCCGCGGGGCCGACGCGGGATCGTGGGACCGCCGCCGTCGATCCGCCCGGGTTCGGGTGGTCACGTGCTACCCGCGAACACGCGGGCGCGTGGTCTCCCATCACCTCCAGCCCGGTGCGCACCCGTCGTTCACGACGTTTCCCGTCGAGGCGGGTAGACCAGCGACATAGGTCGATCAGCCGATGTTCGCCGGTCGGTTCTCCCACAGAATCTGTGGAGGCGGAGCATGGGCCCGACCGCCGGGCAGCACGCGAACCGGCTGCGACGACCCGTCGCACCGGCCGCGGCCGGAACGCCGGGCCTCTCATTGCTCCCCTCTACGCACCGCGAGAGAAAAGGACCCATCGTGGCAACCACGCGCTCAGCACACACCGTCTGGGAAGGTGACCTCCTCAACGGAGGCGGCATCGTCACCTTCGACTCCTCCGGCACCGGTGACCGGCCGGTGTCCTGGCCGTCGCGCGCCGAGCAGGCGCACGGCAAGACCAGCCCGGAGGAACTGATCGCCGCGGCCCACTCCAGTTGCTTCGCCATGGCCCTGTCGCACGGCCTCGAAGGAGCGGGCACCCCGCCCACCGGGCTCGTCGTCTCCGCCGATGTGACGTTCCAGCCCGGCGAGGGTGTCACCGGCATCCACCTCACCGTCGAGGGCACCGTCTCCGGCATCGACAACGACGCGTTCGTCGCCGCGGCGCAGGACGCCAAGGCCAACTGCCCGGTCAGCAAAGCCCTGACGGGCACGACGATCACGCTCTCGGCCAAGCTCGTCTGAACCGGACCCGACGTCTCTCGGGGTACCGCGCGCCGCGGGAGCGCGCGCGGTACCCCTTGTCCTGAGTGACGTCAGGGCCGGCACCACCTGTGCCCGTGCACGAGGCGGTCACGCGGGCCGGGTTCGGCGCCGTTCGGGGTGGGTGGGGGTTCAGGCGAGGTGCATGATGTAGCCGACGTGGTGGAGTTCGTGTCCGTGGAAGTAGCCCACGGCCCAGAAGCCGAGGTCGTCGAGGTAGTCGATGCGGTCGCCGTCGATCCAGTACCGGCCCTGGTAGGCGTGGGGGCGGCCGCCGCGGGTCTCGTCGTAGCGGCCGTCGGCGGTGAGTTCCTGGTGGAGGAAGTCGTCCTGGTCGATCCAGACGCCGACGCGGGGGCTGCCGGTGAGGTCGGGGGAGGCGGGGACGCCCAGGGCGGGTGCGGTGGCGCGGCCGGGGGCGTCGTTGCCGGCCCACAGTACGGGCCGGCCGGCCGCGATCAGTGCGTGGACCTGGTGCGGGTGGGAGATGAGGGTGGCCAGCGCGCCGGGTACGTCGGTGGCGAGTTCCTCGGGTATGACCAGCAGGTCGCTGGTGTTGCCGGGGGTCAGTGTCGCGATGTGCTGCGCGCGTTCGGCGCGGCCGCCGGCCAGGGCGACGGTGTCGATGACGGCGGGGACGACGGTCATGCCGGTGGCGTCGACGACGATGGCGTTGTCGTCCTCCGCCGCGGTGAACAGGGACGGGCCGACCGCCACGATCAGTGAGCCGACGAACAGGATGTCGGCACCGGTCATGGTCCCGATCAGCGGGTCCATCGTCAGGATGCGGGCGTTGGTGAACAGCACGGGACGTCCCGTGTCGTCGGCGAGGATCTCGTCGAGGGCCTTGGCGTTCCAGCCCGCGGTGTCGGTGTCGGTGGTGCTCATTGCTTACTCCTCGATAGGGGTGCGGGGCGATGATCGGGTGATGCGCGAAGTGCGCCGCACAGGGCCGGGCGGGGCGCCGGAGGGCGCCGGGCGGCTCCTGCACCAACAGCCTGGACGCGGTCCGCCGGCGGAACCAGGCCGCCATTCCCCCAGGTGCACTGCACCCAGGACCCCCCTCACCCAGGTGAACGGCGGCCTGGATGTGTCCCGCCGCAGGGCCGAGGGTGGAGTCATGACCAGCAACGACACGCCCCGCGATCCACACCCGTACGTCGGTATGTGGGTGACCGCGGACGGCTTCATCCGCCAAAAACTGCTGCCGAACGGCCGTTACGACGAGGCCCGGGGCAGCCGCCGGAGCGCCTACACCGGCCGTTACACCGTCACCGGCAGCCACCTCGACTACGTCGACGACACCGGCTTCACCGCCACCGGCGACGTCCGTGACGGCGTTCTGTTCCACGAGCATCTCGTGCTCTACCGCGAGGACGACCCGCGCGCCCGGAAGGGGGCCCGACCATGACCGGGGTTCCACCGCAGGTGACCTGAGCAGTCACCACCAGACCCGCGAACGCGCGATGCCCGTCGTGCAACGCCCGACGGCGGACAGAGGGCGAGCAGTACGTCAGGTCAGGCGGGGTGAGCCGCCCTCCCGTACGGACCACGAAACACTCGCGGCCCCGCACGAGCGCGCGACGGCGTCGCGCATCTCATCGCGCACGGCCACCGCCGGATCGGGTCCCCCGGATTCCACGGGCGCTCTGTACACCAGGGACGCCGTATCAGAGGTGTACGTGAGCGACGGCGAAAGGCGAGGGTCGAGCAGGGCGTGTGATGGAGCAGTGCCATCGCCGGCCAGGACGCCGCACACCACCAAGGAGCCGACAAGATGCTCGCGGACTCGGCCCGGGCGGCCGGGTGCGCCGACGCCGGCACTGCAGGCCCACGGACGGTCATGACATCCGCCGTTCGACAAGGGCGCGCGTCGTCGGCACCTGGCCCTTCCTCAGCGCCTGGCGACCGGTATGACCGCGCGCCACACCGTCCATGTGGTGGGGGCTTCATCACGGCCCTGTCTGCAACCGGACCGCTCATCGATCGAACCCCCACACCCCGGCACCACGAACAGGGGGTGCGGCCTCGGGGGCCCGTCGTCTGCCGCACACTTGAAACTCCGCGACGCCTCCCCCCTCGCCCTGGCACGAACGTCCCACGCACGAACGAACGGACTCATGAACCCCGAAACGCTTCTGGACGTACTGCTGGACGCGGCCCGTCAGGCTCCCGGACAAGTCGTCGTCCACGTCCGCGGCGACGGCAGTGAGAGGGCCGTCACCTTCCGGCACCTCCTGGACGAGTCCCTGCGCGTCGCGGGCGGCCTGCTCGACGCGGGGGTCGCGCCCGGTACCTGCGTGCCCCTGCTCGCCGAACGCAGCGAGGACTTCCAGGTTATGTTCTGGGGTGCCCTCGCGGCCGGTCTGGTCCCGGTGCCGCTCGCACCGGACGCCCGGCGGGTCGGTCCGGTGTGGGAGCACCTCGGCCGCCCGCCCATCGTGGCGGACGCGGCGTGCGCGGACGTGGCCGGCGAACTGCCACAGCCGGTCCAGGTGTTGCGGCTGGAGACGTTGCGGGAGTGCCCCACACCTGGTCGGCCCGCCACGCCGGTCCCCGGCGACCTGGCATTTCTTCAGTTCTCGTCCGGCAGCACCGGGGCCCCCAAGGGGGTGGAGCTCACCCACGCCACTGTGGTGGCCAACCTGCGTCAGATCATCGTCGCCTCCGACCTGTCCGAACGCGACGTCCTGGTCAGCTGGATGCCCTACTTCCACGACATGGGCCTCATCGGTACCCATCTGGCGCCGTTGGCGGCGCACGCGAAGCAGGTGAAGATCGGTCCGCTCTCGTTCGCGAAGAGTCCGCGCCTGTGGGTCGACGTGGCAGCCAGGCACCGGGCCACGGTCCTGTCGGCCGCCAACTTCGCGCTCGCGCTGGCCGTTCGGCGCATACCCGACGAGGTGCTCTCCGGGCTCGACCTGAGCTCCGTACGGCTGATCCTGGTGGGCGCCGAACCGATCTCCGCGACGGTGTGGCGGGCCTTCGCCGCCAAGATGCGGCAGACAGGGCTGGACCCGCGGGCGGCGACTCCCGTGTACGGCCTGGCCGAGGCCACCTTGGCGGTCACCTTCCCACCGCTGGGCGAAGTGGCCGTTCCGGTCGCCCTGGAGCGGGCGGCGTTCAGCCGGGGCCGGGCCGTGGAGTGCGAACCGGGCGGCGACGTCCTGGAGGTGATGGACGTCGGCGTACCGCTGCCCGGCTGCTCGGTCCGGATCACCGACAATGCCAGCCGGCTCCTGGGGGACCGGCGGGTGGGACACATCGAGGTGAGCGGCCCGCAGGTCGCCCGCGGTTACCACCGGTTGCCGGAGACGACGGCCGAATCCTTCACCGGCACCTGGCTGCGCACCGGGGACATGGGATTCCTGCGGGACGGCAGGCTGTGTGTCAGCGGGCGGCACAAGGACGTCCTCTTTCTCAACGGCCGGACCTTCCACGCCCCCGACATGGAGGAGGTCGCGAGCGCGAGCCCCGGACTACCGGCAGGAATCCCGGTGGTGATCGGCTCGACCGACCCGGCGACCGGCGGCGAGCGGGTCGTCGTCCTCGTCCCCTGGGCCAGGCCGCCACGCGGCGCCGCCGAGGTCCTGGACGAGGTCGCACGGCGGATCCGTGCCGCGCTGCGCCACGACGACGTACGCGTTCTCGCGCTGCCACCGTCGGCCTTTCCGCGGACCACGAGCGGCAAGGTGCGGAGGCATCGCATGCGGGCGCGTTTCGAGGCGGGTTCGTACCGGCCCCTCGCGCAGTCCGGACACCCGGACGACGCCGCGGCCGGGTCGCGGGTCGGGCCGCAGGGCCCGCGCCCGGCACCGCGCCACCGCGGTGACGTACGGCAGACGGTGCGCGACGCCTGGGCACGCGTGCTGGGAGTGTCCGAGGCGTCCTTCGGAGACCAGGACCGGTTCGCCGATCTGGGCGGTACCTCGCTGAAGGCGATGGAGACGCTCGCCGAGCTGGAGCGGGACCTGGGCATCACCCTGGGTCCCGCCGTGATGCGCAACGACACCGTCGCCACGCTCACCGATCATCTGCTGGCAGCGACGGGGAAGAACGCGGCGGGGAGGCCGGCCGCGGCCGAACGGGGGGTACCGCACGCGGCGGGCGACACGAGCGCGACAGCGGTCGTCGCGATGGCCTGCCGGTTCCCCGGTGCGAGCACGCCGGAGGAGTTCTGGGAACTGCTGACAGCCGGCCGTGACGCCGTCACCGAGGTCCCACCGGACCGCTGGAGCGCCCCGCGCGCCGAGCAGGCGCCGGCCGGGCCGCCGCCCGCCGTGTCCGACGGACGCCGAGGGGCGTTCCTCGACGACCCCTACGCTTTCGACGCCGGGCATTTCGGCATCGGCGACGAGGAAGCACGCACGCTGGACCCCCAGGCCCGGATCTTCCTCGAACTGGCTCATGAGGCCCTGGAACGAGCCGGTTACGCCGGACCCCGACGGGTCGGCCTGCGGGTCGGTGTCTTCGCCGCCGCCTCGGACAGTGGCTACCGGCAGGTCCTCGCGGACGGTGCCGGCTCCGCCCCGGCACCGTCCGCGACGGCCCTGACGGGCAATCTGCCCAACCTGGTGGCGGCCCGGGTGTCGCACTGCCTGGACCTGGACGGCCCGGCGCTGGCCGTGGACACCGCGTGCTCGTCGGGTCTGGTCGCCCTGCACCTGGCGCGGCGCAGCCTCGCGGACGGCGAGTGCGACCTCGCCGTCGTCGGCGGAGTCAACCTCCTCCTCACCTCGGACGGGTACCGGGCCCTGGAGGCCGCACAGGCTCTGTCGCCCGGCGGACGCAGCCGCGCCTTCAGCGCGGCGGCCGACGGGTTCGTACCCGGTGAGGGAGGCGCGGCCTTCGTCCTGCGACGCCTGCCGGACGCCCACCGGGACGGCGACGAGGTCCTCGCCGTCGTGCGGAGCACCGCGGTCAACAACGACGGCGCGTCGCTGAGCCTGATGGCGCCCAACCCCCTGCGGCAGCGGGAGGTGATCACCCGCGCTTACGAGGTCTGCGGTGTCGACCCGGCGTCCGTCACCTATGTCGAGGCCCACGGCACGGGCACGGCCGTGGGCGATCCCATCGAGCTGCGGTCCCTGGCGCACGCCTTCCCGGCCGCTCCGGACGGACGGCCGCGGCTGCTCGGCTCGGTGAAGACGAACATCGGACATCTGCTGAACGCGGCTGCCCTGCCCGCACTGGTGAAGGTGGCGCTCGGACACGGCAGGCTGCCCGCCTCCCTCCATCACACGCCGCCGTCGCCCGCGGTCGAGCGGTCCGGATTCGCGCTGGTCACCGAGCCGGTCGCCTGGCCGTCGTCCGGCGCGTCAGGCGCATCCAGCCCGTCCGACCCGTCCGGCCCCCGCAGAGCCGGCGTCAACGCCTTCGGGTTCGGCGGCACGAACGCGCACGCGGTGCTTGAGCAGGCGCCGCCGGCTGCGGAGCCCGGTCCGCGCCGGGACGGCGGTCCTCACCTGATGACACTGTCGGCGGGCAGCAAGGCCGGTCTGGACGCCTGGGCGTCCTGTCTCCTGGAGCACGTCTCCGTCCACCCGGAGCTGGACGAGGGCGATGTGTGCCTGGCCGCGTCGACCGCTCGCGACGAGGGTGCTCACCGCCTCGCCGTGGTGGCCGACGGCGATCTCCGGGAACGCCTGGCCGTGGCGATGGCTCCGAGCGGTGATCCCCGCCCGGGAACGGTCACGGGGACGGTCACGAACCGTCCGCGGACCGTCTTCGTGTTTCCCGGCCAGGGCGCGCTCCGGCCCGGCCAGGGCCGTGCGCTCCACGCGACGGCACCGGTCTACCGCGACACACTCGAAGAGGCGTCCGCCCTGGTCGGCGCGGTGAACGGTCGGGAGCTGACCGGCTGGTGCGTCGACGCCGACGTGGAGGCGGCGGCCCAGGCCGCCACCGAGGTGGCGCAACCGCTGCTCGTGGCCCACGGGGTGGCGCTCGCCCGGCAGTTGTCGGCCTGGGGAGTACAGCCGGACGCGCTGGTCGGGCACAGCGTCGGCGAACTCGCCGCGGCCTGCGCCGGCGGAATGCTGTCGCTCGCCGACGCGCTGGAATTCGCGGCGGAACGCGGACGGCTCATGGGGACGTCGACTCCGCCGGGCGCGATGACAGCCGTGCGGGGAGCCGACGAGGAGAGCGTGGCCGCCCTGGTCGCGGAGGCGTCGGGGGAACTCGCCGTCGCCGCGTACAACGGTCCCGGCAGGCTGGTGCTCTCCGGTAGCCCCGGCGCGATCGCGCGGGCGGCGGAGGAACTCTCCGCGCGGGGGGCTGCCCTCCGCACGCTGGAGGTGTCGCGCGCCTTCCACTCGCCCCTGATGGAACCGATCGCCCAGGCCCTGGCCGACGCGGCGCGCACCGTGGAGGTCACAGCTCCCGGCCGGCCGGTGATGAGCACGGTCACCGCCCAGTGGCATCCGCCCATGGACCCGGACCACCTGCGTGCACACGCTCTGCGGCCCGTGCTGTTCGGGCAGGCCGTGACGCGGCTGCTGGAGGAGGGCTACGACACGTTCGTGGAAATCGGCTCGCAGGAGAGCCTCACCGGTCTCGTGCGTGCGGCTGCGGCCAGGCACCGCGGTGCCGGCACGGCCGGTGTCGACCGAGAGGCGCTCGTGCTGTCCGCCCCCTGTCAGCCGGAGCGTCTGCGAGCGTCCCCGGACGGCGTCGCGGGCGGGGCACGGGAACTGCTGACGACGGTGGCGCGCTTGTGGGCACGCGGTGCGGAGCTGAACCGCACGGAACTCGACGCGGGCCACCGGCGGGTTCCCCTGCCCCCTTACCCCTGCCAGCGACGCCGCTACCGGCCCGGGGCCGGGCAGCACGAACTGCTGCGCCGTCTCACCTGGCGGACCGATCCCCTGACCACGGACCGTCACAGCGGACCCGTACTGGTGACCGGCGCCGACCCGACGGCCGTGCACGAGCTCACGCGACGCCTCGCGGCACAGGGCGTACAGACGGACGTGCCTCCCGGCACCCGTCCCGAGACGGTGCTGCTCCTGGCCGGACCGGCCGGTCACGGCACGGCAGCGGAGTTCGACCGGATCCAGCGTGAGCTGGTCAGGGCGTTCCGGGAGGCTCTCACCCTGTTCGTCGCGAGGAAGGCCCACCGGCTGCTGGTCGTGACCGAGGACGCACACGTCACCGGACACGGACGCGAGCGACCGGACCCGGCACAGGCGGTACTGGGCGGTCTGGCGCTGGCCGTGCCGTCGGAGCATGTTGGAGCGGTGGCCAACTGGGTCGACCTCTGTTCACTGGACGACACCGGGCAGCGGCTTGCGGCCGTCCTCGCCGAGGTGACGGCGCCGCAGGCGGTCGGCGCCGTCGCCTGGCGGGACGGACAGCGGCTGGTGCGGACCGTCGCGGTGCGGACGGCGGACCTGCCCGACCGCCGGCACCGGCTGCCCGCCGACGGCACCTTCCTGATCACGGGCGGCGCCGGGGGCCTCGGTTCCGCGCTCGCCCGGGAACTCGCCGGCCGCGGTCGGCCGGTGCTCCGGCTCACGGGGCGTTCCCCGCAGCCGCCCGCCGGTCTGCTGGAAGAACTCACCGGTCTCGGCGCCGACGCCCGCTACCACCGGGCCGACCTCACCGTGCCCGACGACGTCGAGGCGCTGGTGGCGGCGCTGCCACCGGTGGACGGTCTCTTCCACGCCGCCGGAGTGGTGCGGCCCGGCAGTCTGCGCGCAACCGGGGCGACGGAGACGGTGGAGGCGATGGCAGCGAAGACGCTCGGTACCGTGCTGCTGTCCGAGGCGCTGCGCCGGCGGGGCCGGCACCCCGAGGTGTGCGTGGCGTTCTCCTCCGTCTCCTCGGTACTGCCCGGACTGGCCGGGGCGCTCGGTTCCTACGCGGCCGCGAACTCCTTCCTGGACGCGTTCGCCGGCGCCGAGCGGCAGGCGGGGCGGCCCTGGCTGTCGGTGAACTTCGGGCCGTTCGCGCAGACGGGTCTCGCCACGGCGTTCGCCGGTGATGTCCTCACTCATGGGGGAGGCCGCCCGCTGGCGACCGCGCCGGCCCTGGCCGCCCTGCTGTCCGCCTGTGGCACGGACCTGGCTCAACTGGTGCTCGCCGACCGGACGGTGCCGCCGGATCGCGCGTCCACCCGGCCTGTGCAGTCGTACGGGCCATTGCCCACGCCACGGTCCACGGCCGGACACCCGCCCGCCGCGCGTGATGCGGTGACCTCCGGATCCGGCACCACCGCGGTGCTGCGAGAGCTGCTGTCGCGGTCACTGGGAGTCCCGGAGACCGCCGTGGACGACGACACGCCGTTCCTCTCGATGGGGCTGGACTCGCTCGGCGCGGTCGATCTCGTCAAGCGGCTCGAACGCAGAGTGGGGCGGCAACTGCCCGCCACGCTGTTCTTCGAACACCGGACGGTACGCGAGCTGACAGCCCATCTGGACATGTACACCAGGACCGTCGCGGACACGGAGGGGGTGCGAGAGCCTTCTCCCGCGCCCTTGGCGCACTCCGCCCCGTTTCCCCTGACCCCCGTCCAACTGGCTCTGCACACCAGCAGCCGGCTGCACCCCGACGTACCGGCCCGCGGTCACCTGCGGATGACGGTCCGCGGCCCCCTGGACACCCATGTACTGGGCCTGGCGCTGGCCGAACTGGCGGACCGGCACGGCATGCTGCGCGTGCGGGTTGACGACTCCGGCATCGGGCCGGTACAGCGCCTGGCACCCGCCGCGCCGCTGTCGACCTGGTACGAGGTCCGCGAGTGCGGTGCGGAGCAGGTGGCCGAACTGGAGACGGTGCTGTGCAACCAGCCCTTCGACCTCGCCGCGCAACCGCCGGTGCGGGCCGTACTGCTCCGTCAGGAGCCCTCTTTCGCACACCTGTTGCTGGTGGTGCATCACGCGGCGGTGGACGGCTACAGCCTGAACATCCTGGCCGAGGACCTGTGGTCGCTGTACGCCGTGCTGTGGCGGGGGGCGCGTCCGGCCCCGGAGCCGGACGCGCCGAGCTTCGCGGCATACGCCGCGCCGAGCGCCCGGTCCGCAGGCACCGGCGCGTCGGACGCCGACCGCCGTTACTGGGCGGACCGCCTGGCAGGGAGGCGCGAACCGCTGCGGCTGCCGTACGACGGTGATCCCGACGCGCCCCCCTCGGGCCCTCTCCGGCAGCACTACGGCTCGCTCGACGCGACGCTCACCGCCCGCCTGGAACGGCTGGCCGCCGCACACGAGGTGTCCCTGTTCCATCTGCTGCTCGCCGCCTACGTACGCTGCCTGGGGCGGTGGACGGGGCGCCGGGACATCGCGGTCAACGTGGCCCGTGCCCGGCGTGAAGAACGCTTCGAGGGCATGGACCGGCTCGTCGGTCCCCTCGCCGACACCCTTCCACTGCTGTGCGAGACAGCCCTCGACGAGCCGGTCACGGCGCTGGCCGAACGGTTGCGCCGCACCTGGCTGGAGAGCGAACGGCATTCCGCGGTGAGCAGTCTGGATCTCGCCGGCCTCCTGCCCGGATGAGCGGTGAAGTCCGCTCGTGGCGGCTCCATATGCACATCGACTACACCTTGACCGAGTTCGCACGGTGGATCAATCCGATCGTCCGTGGCTGGATGCAGTACTACGGTGCGTTCTATCAAACCGAGCTGTATCCCCTCCTCAGGCGCATCAACTACTACCTGATGCGCTGGGTCCGAAAGAAGTTCCGACGGCTGAAGACCTTCAAGAAATTCCACAAGCGTTGGATCTCGCTTGGGATAGCGCCAGGTGAGCGCCTCCTCATCGGGAACGTGCAGCAAGGTGCTGCATCCCGCTCCTTCGATAGATACTCGACCTTCAGCCGGATCAACGTGCCTTCCACCAAGGGAAGTTCGCCCTCGTGATCGAGCCATGCCGAGCGGTGGGT
Source organism: Streptomyces finlayi (assembly GCF_014216315.1). Classification (NCBI taxonomy): domain Bacteria; kingdom Bacillati; phylum Actinomycetota; class Actinomycetes; order Kitasatosporales; family Streptomycetaceae; genus Streptomyces; species Streptomyces finlayi. The sequence continues at coordinate 1,212,457 of NZ_CP045702.1, read as the reverse complement.
CCGCCTGCCACTGCCCCGCGGCGATGAGCCGCTCGACGACTCCTCGCAGCTGGACGGCAGTGACAGCGGTTGCGTCGTCGACCGGGCCGAGCCGCACGGCGTCCAGGATCGCGGTCCAGGAGGTGGCACCCGGCTCCAGCACGGCGACGAAGGAGTAGGGCCACCCCGGAATGAACTGCGAGGCTGCTTTCGCGCGGCCGTAGACGTGGCAGAACAGCCGATCCGCCGAGCACGGCGCGTCCGAGCGAAGCCACGGCGACACATCGACCGCCATCACCAACCGCCCGCCATCGAAACGAGGCAGCGACAGCCCGGCCAGCACCGTCCGAAGCCGATCCACGTCGATCCGGCCATGGTTCAAAGCCCCGTACATGGCTCCGTGCCCACGACGATGCTCGGGCAACAGCGTCAAGTCGACCGGAGACTTCACCGCCCCGTCAGCACACAACACCGCGTCGGACAGCTCGAACAACTCGTCACGCCGTGCGGCCAGGCACGCGTAGAACTCGCCCCGGAAGCGTGACGCTTCCGCGAACGCTTCCCCTCGGACAGCATCAGGCAGCAGACTCATCCTCACGGCCTTCGTCTTGGTCACGTGCACCTTGGTCGGAGCACATGATCAGACGAAGGCCGCCCCCACGTCCGGCGAACCTCCTGGTGAGCGACCCAGTTCGAGACGCCGTTCGAGACCGGTAGAAAAAGAACAAGCTAAGGCTGTGTCCTACATGGTGAGTTGGGGTAGCCGACTCCCATGAGGAGTGGGCGATGGGACTGGATTGTTCCGGTCGGTTTGTGGGAGATCGCCGAGCCGCTGCTGCCGGCCGCCCGGGTGCGGCCGCAGGGTGGCGAACATCGATGATGAGGCGGTGTTCGCCGCGATCATCTATGTGCTGGTCAGCGGCTGTGCCTGGCGGGCCTTACCGCCGTGCTTCGGGGCGTCGAAGTCGACCGTGCACCGCCGGTTCGTCATCTGGTCCCGTGCCGGCGTGTGGGGCCGGCTGCACCAGAGAGTTCTTCAACTTCTGGACGAGCAGGGCCTGGTCGATCTGTCCCGGGCGGTATTGGACTCAGCGCACGTCCGGGCTAAAAAGGGGGCGAACTTGCAGGTCCGAGCCCCGTGGACCGCGGTAAGCCCGGTTCCAAGATGCACATCCTGTCCGACGCGGACGGACTGCCCCTACGCGTCGGGCTCTCCGCGGCCAATACCCACGACAGTCTCGCACTGAAGCCGATGCTGTCCCATTTCCACATGGGACACGAATCCCACGCGGCGGAATCGAAACCTCGGCGGAAGATTTCAAGTCCAGTGAGACGGTCGTATCGCTATGGGGTTTGTGGTGCGGGTTCGCGGCGCTTGGCCGGGTCGTTGATCCAGGCCGTTTGGGGTATCTCGGGTGGTCGGGGGCGGCGGCCGAAGCGTTCGGGGTGGCGGGCGTATGCCTCGGCGAGGGTGACCGCGCGCTGATCGCGGACCTCCTCGGCGGTCCCGAAGTGCACGGAGGCGGGTGTGTGCCAGCCGATCCCCGAGTGCCGGTGCTCATGGTTGTAGTACGCGATGAACGCGTCGAACCACTCGCGGGCGTGGGCCAGCGAGTCGAACCGTTCGGGATAGTCCGACATGTACTTCGTGGTCTTGAACTGGGCCTCGCTGTAAGGATTGTCGTTGGAGACCTTCGGCCGCGAGTGCGACCGCGACACACCCAGGTCGATCAGCAGCTGGGAGACCTTCTTGCTCGTCATCGAGGTGCCGCGGTCCGCGTGCACCGTCTCGGGCACGATGCCGTTGCGGGTGATCGTCTCGCGGATCAGCTCCTCGGCACGCACCGCGGATTCGGCCCGCTCGACGGTGTGGCCGACGATGTACCGGCTGAAGATGTCGATGATCACGTACGCGTGATACCAGACGCCCTTGAGCGGTCCGGCCGCCTTGGTGATGTCCCAGGTGAACACCTGCGACGGCGCGGTGGCGACCAGCTCGGGCACCGCCTTGGCGGGATGGGTGGCCTGCCGCCGGCGCTCGCCGGACTGCCCCCGCTCGCGCAGGATCCGGTACATCGTCGAGACCGAGCAGTGATAGCGCCCGGCATCCAGCTCACGCGCCCAGATCTGCGCGGGCGCAAGCTCGGCGTACTCCTCGCTGTTCATCAACTCCACTACGGCCGCACGCTCTTCGGCTGTCAGGGCCAACGGCTGCACCTGCGGGACACGTGCTCTGCGCGGTGGTACCGGCCGCAGCCGGCGGTAATGGGTGGCCCGAGAGCGCCCGGTCAGCCGACAGGCCGCCGTGATGCCCAGCTGAGCCTCGACGCCGGTGAACGCCTCGTCCACGACAGGGCCGGCGGCAGGATTCAGTCCGCGCTCTCGGAGATCATTTCCAAGAGCGCGGAAGCTTTTCCCATGACTTCCAGTGCGGCCTTGTTCCGGGCCAGTTCCTTCTCCAGCCGTTCCACCTGGCGGCGCAGTTTCTCGTTCTCCGTCTCGGCGGCCGGCTTCTTCGGCCTCGCCGGGCTGGTGCGCTTGTCGACCAGCTTTTCCAGGGCCCCGGCATCCCGCGCGGCCCGCCACTCGGTGACGTGCGAGTGGTACAGGCGCTCGCGGCGCAGGACCGCGCCCTTCTCGTTCCTGGGCGCGGCGTCGTACTCGGCGACGATCCGCAGCTTGTACTCCGGACTGAACGAACGGCGCTTCGGCCTGGGGGCCGGGTCGGATCCCGTGGGATTGGTACTGGTCATGAGGGGATAGTTCTCCTGTCAGTGCCCTCTCAGGCTAACCCGCCGAAGCGAGACGTCTCACCCAAGGCTGACAGAGAGGGGGACGAGGACGCGCCCCGTCGAGCCGGACAGGGCTTCCAGCGCGGACTGCCCCTCGACAGGGTCCGCGAGACCATCGTGATCCCCCGGAGGATCCTCTTGCCCGAGCAGACGAGCCTGATCGCCCGCATGTGCGATGCCGAGGCAGCCTCGCTCAACTGGGCTCTGGCGAAGCTCGGTGTCCCCGGGGGTGTGTCATCCCTGTTGTCAGCTCCTCCGGACCCTCGTCCGGTCCCCCTCTGGACACCTTGAGGCCGACCTCCGGCATGGGGAACCTCAGGAGAACCGACAAGGGGAGGGCTACAGGCCCCGCCAACAGTTTGATCCAGACGGGCCGCTCTCCTTGGGCCGCTCCAGTAACCGGGCCTGGGAGGCATTGCGCATCTCCAGGCCCGGCAAACCAGCCCGTTCCTACTCGTGCATGCGGGGGCGCCACTCTGTCGCTGCGGGCACCGCCACGGGGCAGCAACGCCAGCAGTCAGATTGTTCGCCAGCAAGGCCCGTAGGGGCAAAGCGCTCGAGACGGGACAGCGTGACGCTGGATGAATGTCTACTCGCCTATAACGCCGGGACGGCTGCACCGACGTCCGGCCGAGCCGCACGGATCGCCGCGGCCAACGCATACAGATGCGGATCGAACATGGCCCGATACTTCGTGGGCGGCGAATGCATCGACACGAACCGCACTTGCGGGTCGCCGACGGGGACGTGGGACGCCACCGTCACCGCCGCTACTCGGACGTTGCGAGGCCACTCCGACGACAACTCTGCGTAAAGTCTGACGGATGCTCAGATATCCCTGACGTGTCGTCAACCATTCAAGATCATCTTGCACGTGCGTTGCACAAGGTGCTGAAAAACAACAGTGATCAATGGAGGGTCGTGAAGGTGAGTACCCGCAGATCAGCTGGCATGTTGAGGTGTCGTGCCCCTTGCCTCCAAGGGGCACGACATCGCGCCGGTCAGATGTCGCGGAAGATCTCGATCTGGGCGCCCACCGAGTTCAGGCGCTCCGCCAGGTCCTCGTAACCGCGGTTGATCACGTACACGTTGCGCAGGACCGATGTGCCCTCGGCCGCCATCATCGCGAGCAGGACCACCACGGCCGGTCGCAGGGCGGGCGGGCACATCATCTCGGCGGCGCGCCAGCGGGTGGGGCCCTCGACCAGGACGCGGTGGGGGTCCAGGAGCTGGAGCCTGCCGCCGAGGCGGTTGAGGTCGGTCAGGTAGATGGCCCGGTTGTCGTACACCCAGTCGTGGATCAGGGTCTGGCCGTGCGCGGAGGCCGCGATGGCGGCGAAGAACGGCACGTTGTCGATGTTGAGGCCGGGGAACGGCATCGGGTGGATCTTGTCGATCGGCGCCTCCAGCTTGGAGGGGCGGACGGTCAGGTCCACCAGCCGGGTGCGGCCGTTGTCGGCGGGGTACTCCGGCGTCCGGTCGCAGTCGACGCCCATCTCCTCCAGCACCGCGAGCTCGATCTCCAGGAACTCGATCGGTACCCGGCGGATCGTCAGCTCGGACTCCGTCACCACCGCGGCGGCCAGCAGGCTCATCGCCTCGACCGGGTCCTCGGACGGGAAGTAGTCGACGTCCACGTCGATCTGGGGGACCCCGTGCACGGTCAGCGTCGTCGTTCCGACGCCCTCGACCTTGACGCCCAGTGCCTCGAGGAAGAAGCACAGGTCCTGGACCATGTAGTTGGAGGACGCGTTGCGGATGATCGTGGTGCCGTCGTGCCGGGCGGCGGCGAGCAGCGCGTTCTCGGTCACCGTGTCCCCGCGTTCGGTCAGCACGATGGGGCGGTCGGGGGAGACCGCGTGGTCGACCTGGGCGTGGTAGAGGCCGTCGGTCGCCGCGATCTCCAGACCGAACCGGCGCAGCGCGATCATGTGGGGCTCGATGGTGCGCGTACCGAGGTCGCAGCCGCCGGCGTACGGCAGGGTGAACTGGTCGACCCGGTGCAGCAGCGGGCCGAGGAACATGATGATGGACCGGGTCCGGCGCGCGGCGTCCGCGTCGATCGACGCGAGGTCGAGATCGGCGGGCGGGACGATCTCGAGGTCCACGCCGTCGTTGATCCAGCGGGTGCGCACCCCGATGGAGTTCAGCACCTCCAGCAGCCGGAAGACCTCTTCGATGCGCGCCACCCGGCGCAGCACCGTACGGCCTTTGTTGAGGAGCGTGGCGCAGAGCAGCGCGACGCACGCGTTCTTGCTCGTCTTGACGTCGATGGAGCCGGAGAGCCGGCGGCCACCCACGACGCGGAGGTGCATGGGGCCGGCGTAGCCGAGGGACACGATTTCGCTGTCGAGAGCTTCGCCGATACGGGCGATCATCTCAAGGCTGATGTTCTGGTTGCCGCGCTCGATCCGGTTGACCGCGCTCTGGCTGGTGCCGAGCGCGTCGGCCAGCTGCGTCTGTGTCCAGCCCCGGTGCTGACGGGCGTCACGGATGAGCTTGCCGATGCGTACGAGGTAGTCGTCTTCCATGCCCGCACGTTATCTCAGATATGAGATGAAGATCGCAGCAGGGCGGGTGTCGCGCAATCGGTGTCGTCAGTCGGTGCCGTGAACTGTGCCGCGAACCGGTGTCGTGAACCGCGCCGCAGCCCCGCCCCTTCGAATGGTCCGTCAGGCTCGGCGTACCGGCACGCCGAGCGCGTCCGTACGGGCGGTGGCGGTCAGCCCAGCCACCGGCCGTCGCGCATGAGGTGGCGTCCCCGCATCTCGTTCGCCTCACGCCATGCCTGGACGCGCTGTGGGCGGATCAGGAAGTACTGGTACGCCTGTTCGTCGGGCTCGCGCGGATCGAAACCGGTCTTGGCCACGAACGCGTCGCCCGTCCCGGCAGCGAGGTCCCCGATGCGCACCGGTTCGGCGATTCCGTCGACCATGACGACATCGCGGGTCGGTCCGAAGCTGAGGCGTACCCGGGCGTCCGCCAGCAGGTTGCGGCCGGTGATCGAGGTGCGCGGCGTCGAGACCAGGATCGCGGTCCCGTCCCACAGGAACGAGAGCGGGACGAGGTGGGCCCCGCCCGGTGTGCCCGACGTCGCGACCCACACGTCGATGTCGCTCTCCAGCCGCGCGCGCGTGTCGCGCAGCCTCTCCTCAAGTCCACGGGGCGGTGCGTCCGTCATGCTTCCTCCAGTCACTTCGTCCATGCGGTTTTGTACGCCGGGCTCGTCCGGTGCATCGGGGCGGATCGTTTCCAGGCTGCCGGCCGAGAGCTCAGGACTCGGCTGCCGGCGACGTGGCCTCCCACGCGAAGCCGTCGGGGTCCGTGAACGGCCCGCCGTCGCCGCCGATCGCCAGCCGGTGGGAGCCCGTGCCGTCGGGGGAGACGCCGGCATCCTTCGCCAGGGCCCGGCGCCGGTACAGCGCCAGCTTGACGGGGCTCGACCCCACGGCGAACTCGACGTACATACGGCCGAAGCTCTTCTCCACGACGAGCCCGTGGCCGACGTGGAACCGCTTGCTGGCGGCCACGTCCGCGACGCCCAGCAGGAGCACGATGTCGTCGATCTGCCGGCCGGCAGGTCCGGTGTCCTTCTTCGCCGACGTCGCGATCTTCCAGATCGTCCCGTCGGGAGCCTGGACGACCCCGCCGTAGCCCCAGAGCGACTTCGCGGCGGGCTTCACGGTCGTGGCGCCGGCGCCGAGGGCCGTCTCGATGAAGCTGTCGACGGTGGAAGGCTGGGACACCGTGAGCGACAGCGTGAATCCACGGAAGCCGGTGGTGGGTGCCTCCGAGGCGCGCAGACGGATCTGCGTGTCCAAGCCGAAGGCGGTGGTGTAGAAGTGCTCGGCGGCCGCGGTGTCGGCCACGTCCAGGGTGATGGTTTCGATGGATGCCATGGTCATGACGCTAGTGGGGGTGCGGGGGCGGTGCTTCTTGATTCCTGACCGGTCCAGTCAGTTGCGCGGCCACCCATGAGGGCGTCCCCACGGCGACTGTGCCCCTCGCGCCGCTCCGACAGTCGCCGGGCGATATGCCGACCCGCTCGGTGAAGCGGGCGCTGAAAGTCCCCGGTGACGGGCAGCCGACCGCGGAAGAGACCTCGGTGATGCCCAGGTCGCCACTTCGCAGCAGTGCCGTGGCGCGCTCGACGCGACGCGCCATCAGGTACGCGTACGCCGACTCGCCGTAGGCCAGCCGGAACTGGCGGCCGAGGTGCCCGGCCGGCATGTTCGCGGCGAGGGCGAGCGCCTCGGCGTTCAGCGGCTGTGCGTACTCACGGTCGATCCGGTCGCGGACGCGGCGCAGTCGCGCGAGTTCGCTCAGCCGGTGCGCCGCCGTGCGTGCGCGGGCCCACGAGGGGTGACACATGGGAACTCCTCCTCATCGATGGTCCGTGCGCACCTGGGCGCCGACGTCCGGGGGGCGGGGGACGGCCGGCGAGGCGCTCAACGGCGACGACCGGCTCCCCCGGGGTCGAGGAGCCGGTCGAGGGCTGCGGCCTGGTCTCCTGCTCGGAGCCCTGGAGGTCGCGTGGTGTGCACAGGAGATCGCGATACCGGCCGCAGCGAAAGGGCCTACGGCGGCATCGGCGATCGGAAGGGTCAGCGGAGCTCCTGAATGCGGATCAGGTTGCCCGCAGGGTCGCGGAACGCGCAGTCGCGGATGCCGTACGGCTGCTCGGTCGGCTCCTGGACCACCTCGGTGTCGCCCGCCTGCACCTTCTCGAACACGCCGTCGAGGTCCGGCGTGGCCAGCAGGATCCAGCCGTAGGTGCCCTTCGCCATCATCTCGGAGATGGTGCGGCGCTCGTCGTCGGTGACTCCCGGGTCGGCCGCCGGTGGTGTCAGCAGGATGGACGTACCGGGCTGACCGGCGGGACCGACCGTGATCCAGCGCATCCTGCCCTGTCCGACGTCGCTGCGGACCTCGAAACCGAGGGTGTCGCGGTAGAAGGCCACGGACGCGTCCGGGTCGTCGTGCGGGAGCGCGGTCGTATGAATGGTGATGTCCATGGAGCCGATGCTAGGCGTGGCCTGTAAGCGGCGCTTCTTGATTCCTGACGGATGTGACGTCCGGACGGCATGACGGCACGAGTCCCGGAATCCGCTCATGTCACGCCCTGCGGAGCCGCATCCGGCACGTGCTGCCGGAACGGACCGGCTCCAGGCCGCTGGAGTAGTCGCCGGGCTCTCGGACTCCTCGTACGGCGTTGCGGGGTCGGCGTGAGCGTGCCGACGGCCAACTGAGCCCTGCTGAGGCCACGGACGGCTTGATCTGCTGGGATTCAGATCAATCAGCCCGGTCCTCATTCCCCCTGAGCGGCAGGGCTGGTGGTACTGCGACCACGGCCCGAAGTCCGCCGTCCCGCAGGACGGTCACCGGCTGTCCCGGGCGTGCCATCGAGTCGGTCACGGTGCCCAGCCTGCCAGGGGCCGCCGCGGCCGTCGCCTGGTCGGCGTGCTGACCACCGCGCGAGTAGGTTCATCGAGACAGCGTTGAGGCAGCGACTCGATCAAGTGAGACAGGACAACGGCGCCCGGGCATGACCGCGCGGCGGCGATGTACTAGAGTTATCTCGACATCGAGATATCTGCCGAGGCGTACCGCAGCCGCCGCCCGGTAAGGGTTACCTAACTAATTCTTGCCTTAGCGGATGGTGGGGCCGTAGGCGGCACCACGCGACGCCGGCCGCCAATGACGCGCGGCGCGGTAGTACGCGCACATTGAAGAAGGAGACTGTCGTGTCGGCGAACAGCTTCGACGCCCGCAGCACACTGCGTGTGGGCGACGAGTCGTACGAGATCTTCAAGCTGGACAAGGTCGAGGGCTCCGCGCGCCTCCCTTACAGCCTGAAGATCCTGTTGGAGAACCTGCTCCGCACCGAGGACGGCGCGAACATCACCGCCGACCACATCCGGTCGCTGGGTAACTGGGACTCGCAGGCCCAGCCCAGCGAGGAGATCCAGTTCACGCCGGCCCGCGTGATCATGCAGGACTTCACCGGCGTCCCCTGCGTCGTGGACCTCGCGACCATGCGTGAGGCCGTGAAGGAGCTGGGCGGCGACCCGGCGAAGATCAACCCGCTGGCCCCGGCCGAGCTGGTCATCGATCACTCCGTCATCGCCGACAAGTTCGGCACCAACGAGGCGTTCGCGCAGAACGTCGAGTTGGAGTACGGCCGTAACAAGGAGCGCTACCAGTTCCTGCGCTGGGGCCAGACCGCCTTCGACGAGTTCAAGGTCGTTCCCCCGGGCACCGGCATCGTCCACCAGGTCAACATCGAGCACCTGGCCCGTACGGTCATGGTCCGCAACGGCCAGGCGTACCCCGACACCCTCGTCGGCACCGACTCGCACACCACCATGGTCAACGGCCTCGGCGTCCTGGGCTGGGGCGTCGGCGGCATCGAGGCCGAGGCCGCGATGCTCGGCCAGCCGGTCTCCATGCTCATCCCGCGCGTCGTCGGCTTCAAGCTGACCGGCGAGCTCCCGGCCGGCACCACCGCCACCGACCTCGTGCTGACCATCACCGAGATCCTCCGCAAGCACGGCGTCGTCGGCAAGTTCGTCGAGTTCTACGGTGAGGGCGTCTCCGCGACCTCCCTCGCCAACCGCGCCACCATCGGCAACATGTCGCCGGAGTTCGGCTCCACCGCCGCGATCTTCCCGATCGACGACGAGACGCTGAAGTACCTCCGTCTGACCGGCCGCGACGCCCAGCAGGTCGCGCTCGTCGAGGCGTACGCCAAGGAGCAGGGCCTCTGGCTGGACCCGGCCGCCGAGCCGGACTTCTCCGAGAGGCTGGAGCTCGACCTCTCCACGGTCGTCCCCTCCATCGCCGGCCCGAAGCGCCCGCAGGACCGCATCGTCCTCGCGAACGCCAAGGAGCAGTTCGCCCAGGACGTCCGCAACTACGTCGTGGACGACATGGAGGCGAGCAAGGAGTCCTTCCCGGCCTCCGACTCCCCGGCCGTGTCCCCCGACGGCGTCCCGTCGAACCCGGTCACCGTGACCGCCCCCGACGGCACGACGTACGAGCTCGACCACGGCGCCGTCACCGTCGCCGCGATCACCTCGTGCACCAACACCTCGAACCCGTACGTCATGGTCGCCGCCGCGCTCGTCGCGAAGAAGGCCGTGGAGAAGGGCCTGACCCGCAAGCCGTGGGTCAAGACCACCCTCGCCCCGGGCTCGAAGGTCGTCACCGACTACTTCGACAAGGCGGGCCTGACCCCGTACCTCGACAAGGTCGGCTTCAACCTCGTCGGCTACGGCTGCACCACCTGCATCGGCAACTCCGGCCCGCTGCCGGACGAGGTCTCCAAGGCGGTCAACGAGCACGACCTGGCCGTGACCTCGGTGCTCTCCGGCAACCGTAACTTCGAGGGCCGGATCAACCCCGACGTCAAGATGAACTACCTGGCGTCCCCGCCGCTGGTCGTCGCGTACGCTCTCGCCGGTTCGATGAAGGTCGACATCACCAAGGACGCCCTCGGCGTCGACCAGTACGGCAAGCCCGTCTACCTCCAGGACATCTGGCCCTCCGAGGCCGAGGTCAACGACGTCGTCGCCAACTCCATCGGCGAGGACATGTTCAACAAGTCCTACCAGGACGTCTTCGCGGGCGACGCCCAGTGGCAGGCGCTGTCGATCCCGACCGGCAACACCTTCGAGTGGGACTCCGAGTCCACCTACGTGCGGAAGCCCCCGTACTTCGACGGCATGACGATGGAGACGACCCCGGTCGAGGACATCACCGGCGCCCGTGTCCTCGCCAAGCTGGGCGACTCGGTCACCACCGACCACATCTCCCCGGCCGGTGCGATCAAGGCCGACACCCCGGCCGGCAAGTACCTCACGGAGCACGGCATCGAGCGCCGTGACTTCAACTCCTACGGCTCGCGCCGTGGTAACCACGAGGTCATGATCCGCGGCACGTTCGCCAACATCCGCCTGCGCAACCAGATCGCGCCGGGCACCGAGGGCGGCTTCACCCGCGACTTCACCCGGTCCGATGAAGGTGCGCCGGTGTCGTTCATCTACGACGCCTCGCAGAACTACCAGGCCGCGGGCACCCCGCTCGTCATCCTGGCGGGCAAGGAGTACGGCTCCGGCTCGTCCCGCGACTGGGCGGCCAAGGGCACCGCGCTTCTGGGCGTCAAGGCCGTCATCGCCGAGTCGTACGAGCGCATCCACCGCTCGAACCTCATCGGCATGGGCGTCCTGCCGCTGCAGTTCCCGGAGGGCCGGACGGCCGCGTCCCTCGGCCTGACCGGCGAGGAGACCTTCTCCTTCACCGGAGTGACCGAGCTCAACAACGGCACCACGCCGCGCACGGTGAAGGTCACCACCGACACCGGAGTGGAGTTCGACGGCGTCGTCCGCATCGACACCCCCGGCGAGGCGGACTACTACCGCAACGGCGGCATCCTGCAGTACGTGCTCCGCAGCCTGATCCGCAACTAGCGCGCACCGCACACCACTGAGGGCCGCACCCCGTCGTACGGGGTGCGGCCCTTCGGCCTGTTCCACGGCTTCCCGAGAGGGTCAGCCGGCCGCCGGAGTCCGGTGCACACCGGTGATCCGGCACTTCGTGTCGCGCGGGGCCTCGCCGAGCCCCTGCGCCTTCTTCTTCGCCGTCCGTCCCGGCGCGAGGCCGACCACCCCGACGATTCCGTCCGTCACCCGGGCGCCGTCCCCGTCCACGAACTCCACGGTCACGACGTAATCCGCCGCGGCCCCGGAGCCGTTGACCATCTCCATCCGGGCGGACGGCCACGCCGTCACCGAGTCCACCGTGCACCCGGCGATCCGGACGTCCTCCTCGGCATCCGTACCGGCGGGCGTAGGACTGGCCGTGACCGTGGGCTCCTGGCTGGGCAGCGACTCGGCCGACGGAGCTCTGCGCGGCTTCCCGGACTCCGTGAGGGCGTCGCCCAGGAAGTACAGGAAGGTGCCCAGGAGGGCCAGCACGAAGAGCCCACCCCCGACGGACAGGCCGATGGCCAGCCCCGCACCGCCGCTCTTGCGCGGAGGTGGCTTACCCCACCCGGGCGGGGTCGCCCACGGCTGGTGCTGGTGCGGCGGTGGCGGTGGCGATGGTGGCGGTGGAAAACTGCCGGATATGAGGTCCCCCCCTCGGCAAAACGTGCAGGCAGGACCCCAACGGTATGTGACCACCGCTTGAGGCCCGCACGAATTCCGCCCACCCGGCGGCCCGGAACACCAGCACGGGCTGTCGGTCCGAGGCGATCCGAGCCAGGGATGCCTCCGGCGACCGTGCGGCAGCCCTCGCCCAATCGTGTGCGGAGCGGCCCTGCGGACGGCGCGCCACCGCCCCGAACATGCCGATGCACGCCCCCGAGCAGAACACGCACTCGCCCAGTTGCTCCTGGGACATTCCGGCGGCCTCGCGCATCAGCCGCAACTCGGCACCGTAGAAGGCGCGGGCATGGGTGTACGGGTCCAGGTCCTTCGGCAGCGGCGTGGGCGACAACCTGGAGTCGCGGGGGCGCGTCGCAAGGGGGATCGGGCAACGGCCGTCCGCAAGTGCGATCGTGGGCCCGCGCGTTCGCACCTGCGACAGCCGCGCCATCGATACAGGGGGTGCCGGCGCAGGTGCGGACGGAGGCCTCACGGCTCGGGCACGCGGACGTCGTCCTGGCGCACTCCCACTTCCTGCTCGTGCTCACCGCCCGCCATCTGCGGCTGGCCCCCGCCGGCGGTGAGCTGTTCCAGCTCGCCACGGGGGCGGTCTCCCGGCTCGGTGCGGAGCACGGCAAGCCGGTCATCACGACGCTCAACATGGCTCTGCCGGAACGGCTGTTCGGGGCAGCGGGGGCCTGAGCGCGACGGCCCCGCCGACGGCTTCGCACCCGCCCCACCGACGGCCCCGCGACGGTCGTGCGGGCGGCCGGCACCTGGTCCCCGAGGTACCGGCCCGAACCCGTGCGGCGTTCAGGCCGCCTTCTTCAGTGAGGTGAGGTGGGCGAAGACCACCACGTTCGCGGAGTAGCCCGCCTTCGCGTCGAAACGCCCGCCGCAGGTCAGCAGCCGGAGTTCGGGCCGCCCGGTCTCCCCGTACACCGTGTCGTCGGGGAACTTGTCCTTCGTGTACGTCTTCACCGCATCGACCGTGAACACCGCGGTCCTGCGGTCCGCGCGCACCACGTTGACCTTGTCGCCCCGGCGCAGTGCGTTGAGGTTGAGGAAGATGGCGGGACCGGTCCGGGTGTCCCGGTGGCCCACGAGCAGGGCCGTGCCGTTCTCACCGGGTGACGGCCCCTTCTCGTACCAGCCCGTCAGCTTGGGTCTGCTCAACGGCGGGACTTCGAGCCGGCCCTTCTTGTCGAGGCCGAGTCCGGCGACCGGCGCCTCGATGAAGATGGCGGGAATGGCCACCTTCATCGGGCGGGAGGGCACCAGAGGGGTGTGCGAGGCGGGCACGTGCTCCTCCGGTGTGTGGGGTGCCCGTCGGAACGGTTCCCGCCCGCCGCCCGCGGCGTCGCTGCCGCGGGCGGCGGTGGCCGACCGGGTGTCATCGGAGGAGTCCGAGGACACCCAGACGATGCCGGCCACCAGGGAGAACGTCACGCACAGCGTCATGGTGAGACGGCAGGCGCGCGTCGGTCCTCGTCGTCGCCGTCGGCAGCGGGCGTTACGCCTCGCCACGGGCACGGCGACGAGCGGACCGGCGAACCATGATCAGGCCCGCGGCTCCGGCGGCCCCGGCCACCAGCGCGGCGGCGGTTCCGGCGCTCGAGTCGCTCTCGGAGCTGATGGGCTCCATGTCCGGGACACCGCCGCCGCCCGCGGGGACCGCGCCGATCGGCTTCTGCGGGTGGTGGGGCTTGCCGCCGCCGTGACCGCGGTCGGGGCACTCGACCTTGAAGCTCTTCTGCTTCGGGCCCGCCGGGACGACCCACACCAGCTTGTACGTGCCCTCCGGGAGCAGGTACGGCTCACTGCGCGCACTGCCGTTGATGAGCGGAAGAGTGGCCAGCAGGGTGTTGCCTGGCGGCACGGTAGGGGGCTGCTCGGTGATCGTCCAGGGGACCGAGGGGAACGACTCGAAGTTGCTTGCCGCGAGCACGAACTTGCAGACCTCGACGCCGTCGCGGTCACCGCGCGAGTGCCAGCTGACCGAGCGGATGTCGATGTTGCCGCTGTCGCCGGGGAGGGCGTAGGCGGCGGGTGCTCCGGCCAGGGTGGCGCCGGCGACCGCGACCGCGACGGCCACCTTGGCGCCCGTGCGGACGCTGCGGGAGTGGACGGAACTGGAGATGCGCATGAAGGCTCCTTCAAGCCGAGATGATTGTCGTACTGATCACCTGATCGCCTAAGGGATGCCATGAATCATCGTAAAAGTCCGATAAGACACGAGAACATGTCAGAAGTGCCCTGATCGGCCGACAGCACAGGAGTGGAAACCGGGCGTCCGGGCCGGATCCGAGCCGGATCAAGGCCATAGCAGAGTCGGATCAAGGCCATGGCGAAGCCGTATCAACGCCGTTTCAAGGCCGTTTCGAGGCCGGACAGAGCGGTGCCCCCTCCGGCAGACCTCGCCGAAAGGGGCACCCCGTGCATCAGTTGAGCGTTCAACCCGTCACTTCTGGCCGAGGAGCTCGATCTCCGCCAGCGTCGCCGTGCCGTCGACGACCAGCCGGTACGCCGTGTACGAGCCAGGCCGGCCGACCGAGAACACCCGGGTCTGCCTGTCCCAGGCGAACGACTGGGCGGACCGCTTGTCGAGGTCCTTCCACGTCGTACCGTCCGACGAGCCCTGGAGTACCCAGCCCGCCGGGGCGTCCTTCGCGGCGGACGAGGTCAGCGTGTACTGGAGTGCCTTCGTGGCCGAGGCCACCGGCAGGTCCACCGACTCGACCGAGGCCTTCGTGGCCGAGGTGTTGTCGAAGAGGGCGCCCTCGCCCTTCAGCACGTCCGCCTTCGGGTCCGGTACGTCGTCGTCCTGGGTGATCGAGACCGGCGCCGCGTTCTTGCCGGTGCCCCACGCGGAAGGCTTCGCGCCCATGTCGAACTCCAGCACGCCACCCTTGGCCAGCAGGTCGTGCGGCAGTGAAGTCGACTTCCACTTCTTGCCGTTGACCTTCAAGCCTTGAACGTAGACGTTCTTCGCGCTGTTCTTCGGAGCCTTGACGACCAGGTCGCGGCCGTTCTCCAGGTGCACCGTGGTCTTCGTGAAGAGCGGCGAGCCGATCGCGTACTCGCCACTGCCCATCACCAGCGGGTAGAAGCCGAGCGAGGAGAAGAGGAACCAGGCCGACTGCTCGCCGTTGTCCTCGTCGCCGTGGTAGCCCTGCCCGATCTCGCTGCCCGTGTAGAGGCGGCCGAGGACCTCGCGGACCTTCTCCTGCGTCTTCCACGGCTGCGAGGCCGCGTCGTACATGTACGTGGCGTGGTGGGCGACCTGGTTGCTGTGGCCGTACATGCCCATCCGTACGTCTCGGGCCTCCGTCATCTCGTGGATGACGCCCCCGTACGAGCCGACGAACTGCGGTCCCGCGGTCTCCGGTGTGTCGAAGTACGTGTCGAGCTTCTCGGCGAGGCCGGCGCGGCCGCCGTAGAGGTTGGCCAGACCGCGGCTGTCCTGCGGGGCGGTGAAGGCGTAGCCCCAGCCGTTGGTCTCGGTGTAGTCGTAGCCCCAGATCCGCGGGTCGTACCGCTCGGACGGGACCCGCCAGTCACCCTTGGCGTTCCTGCCCTGGAAGAAGCCGGCCTTGTCGTCGAAGAGCTTCACGTAGTTGCGGGCACGGTTCAGGAAGTAGTCGGACTCCTCCTTGTAGCGCGCGTTCTTCGTCTTCTTGTAGAGGGCCTTGCCCATCTGCGCGATGCCGTAGTCGTTGAGGTAGCCCTCCAGCGACCAGGAAAGTCCCTCGTGGGTCGAGGTGTCCGCGTATCCGGTGAAGGGTGAGGTCTCCATGCCCTTGCGGCCGACGCCGGAGGACGGCGGGACGACGGTGGCGTTCTTCAGGGCCGCCTCGTACGCGGCCTCCGCGTCGAACTTCACGCCCTTGACGTACGCGTCGGCGAACGCCACGTCCGAACTGGTACCGGTCATCAGGTCCGCGTAGCCCGGGGACGACCAACGGGAGACCCAGCCCCCGTCCTTGTACTGCTGGACGAAGCCGTCCACCATCTCGCCGGCCTTCTTCGGGGTGAGGAAGGAGTAGGCGGGCCACGTCGTGCGGTAGGTGTCCCAGAAGCCGTTGTTGACGTAGACCTTGCCGTCGACGATCTTCGCGCCCGTGTGCGTCGGGGTGTCGGGACCGGTCTGCGGTGAGAAGGGGCTGGCGTACCTGTCCTTCCCGTCGACCTTCTCGAAGCCCGAGTTCGGGTACAGGTACAGCCGGTAGAGGCTGGAGTAGAGCGTGGTCAGCTGGTCCGCGTTCGCCCCCTCGACCTCGACCTTGCCCAGGATGCGGTCCCAGGCGCTCCGCGCCCGGTCCCTGGTCTCCTCGAAGGAGGCGGACTCCGGGATCTCCATGGCGAGGTTCCGCTTGGCCTGGTCCACGCTGATGAGCGAGGTCGCCAGGCGCAGCCCGACCGTACGGTCCTCGCCGGCGTCGAAGCGGAAGTACCCGGTCACATCGGCGCCGCCACCGCCGCTCAGCTTGCCGCTGCCGGTGACCGGCGCGTCGAAGACTCCGTGGACGAAGAGCCGGGTGGCTCCGGTCGAGAGGCCGCTCTTCACGTCGGAGAAGCCGGTGAAGGAACCGGTCTTCGCGTCGAGGGTCAGCCCGCCGGCGTTGGAGATGTTGTCGAAGACCATGCTCGCGTCGTCACCGGGGTAGGTGAAGCGCATACGCGCCGCGTGGTCGGTGGGCGTCATCTCGGCCTTGAGTCCACTGTCAAATGTCACACCGTAGTAGTGCGGCTTCGCTGTCTCGTTCTCGTGGCGGAACGGCAGCGCGCGCGCCGAGCGGGAGGCGTCCGGCGTGCCCTCGGCCGCCGACGGCATCATCTGGAAGGTCTGGCGGTCGCCCATCCAGGGGCTCGGCTCGTGGCTGGCGCTGAACGCCTGGATCTCGGGGAGGTTGTCCTCGTTGTTGCCCCGGGCGTAGTCGTACAGCCAGCTCGTCGAACCGGCGTTGGTGACCGGCGTCCAGAAGTTGAAACCATGGGGGACGGCGGTGGCCGGAATGTTGTTGCCGCGCGAGAACCCGCCGCTGGAGTTCGTGCCGCGGGTGGTCAGCGCGTAGTCCGCCAGGTGGGCCTTGCGCTTCTCCGGCGCCTTCGGCGCGATCCTGATGTCGTCGATCCAGCCCTGGAACTTCGACGGGCCCTTGGGGGAGTCGTACGCCACCAGGACACGGTCGACGGTCTTGCCCGCCGCGACGGTGCCGATGCGCGAGGCGACCTTGTTCCACTGGTTCACGTACAGCCGCTTGGCGTCGGCCTGGCCCTGCGGGGTCAGCACACCGCCGTGGCTGTCGGTCGCCTTGAGACCACTGAGGTAGGTGCCGTCGGTGAAGGCGAGGTCGACCGCGATGTGCGTCGCCGGGTAGGCGAGGTCCGTCTCGCCCATCTGCGGGTAGACGAGGTAGGAGAGCTCGGTGTCCTTCGTGACGGCCGTGTCCACGTCGAAGACCTTGTTGTACGAGTAGGCCCGGCCGTCCGGCTTGTGCGTACCGGCGTAGCGCAGCGCCTTCCTTCCGCTGAACCCGGCGCCCGACTTGGCGGTGGGGGAGCCGGACGGGCCGCGGTCGGCCTGGCTGCGCATCTCGTCAGGGACGGGCGCGGAGGTGTCGCCGTCGGAGAACTGGACGTCGGCGAGCTGGAGTACGTCCGAGGCGCCGTTGTTCTTCGTGATCTCCAGACGGAAGTGCTGGTAGGCCGCGTCGGAGGTGAAATCATATGACTTTGTCTGGAAACGTTCGGAGAAGGTCTGGCCGGCCCGGGTGTCCAGGTCCTTCCACGTCGTGCCGTCGGTGGAGCCCTTGAGCGTCCAGTCACGCGGGTCACGCGCGTCATGGTCGTTGGCCGAAGTGAGTGCGTATGTCACGACTTTCACCGGTTCGGCCAGGTCGAATTCAACCCATCCGGACGGTGTGAACGTCAGCCACTTCGTACCGGACTCGACATCGACGAGATTCTCTTTGACCTCTCCGCTGCCGGTGTTCTCGCCACTTGCGCGCAGGTCCGTCACCTTGTCGGTGACATTGCCCGGTATTCCGGCGGAGAATCCGCCATCTACACCTGACGACCGGTTCTTTCCGTCCGGCCCCTCTTCGACGGTGTTGCGCCAGTCCGGCTGCCTTTCGTCCGCTTCGAACGAGGTGCTGAACTCCCGGCTGCTGTCGACCGGTTGGTCCGGAGCAGCGGAGGGCCGGGCGGCTGCGGTGGATGGAGCGGCCACCACAAGGAGCGAAGCCGCCGCCACGAGGGCGGTGACATGGGCTCTCATATGGACTCTTGTCGCGACTGCATGGACTCTCTTGGTCCCGGTCATCCGGATCATCCCGAGCGATTCCTCCCCTGGAAAAGGCGTTCGACAACGTTGTCAAACGCGATTCGCAGGGTCCAGTAGGGAGGTAAGGGCGCAGTGGTGTCAAGGGTGTTGCCGGGGAAACCGCGCCCGAATCGGCAGTCGTGGGGAAATCGATACCTCGCGGCCGGAGGTGGCCGGATGCGGACGGAGGTCCGGCGCGGCCGGAACGGGGAGGGCGTGGGTAGCGGTGAGGTCTCAACTCGGGAAAGACTGCTGCTCAAACCCGCACTCGATCTTGCTCAGTTGGCGACAAGTGGACTATACCTGTCGGCATCTGCACGGCCGCTTCACGCGGCGGTGCACTCGGGGGCACGGGGGACGGTTGCGGGAGATGCCTGGGGGCGTCCGAAGCGATACGCCTCCCCGCACCCCCACCGCATGAAAGATCCGGAAATCTGCACGACCCAAGCGCAACTGACCGCGGTGGCGGGACCCTTCGCCTGAGGCGATAGCGACGGGTGACCGATACACCGCCTGAGTCCTGGAGAAGGCGAGGACTTGAGCATGGGATCCACCTCTGCGCAGAGCGACAACGGCGGTCTCGGCCGCCGCAATCTGATCAAGCGCTCCGCGGCGCTCGGCCTGATTGCCGTTCCGACGATGAGCTTCCTTTCGGCGTGCGCTTCCGGCGGCGGCGAAGAGGACCCGAAGTCCACCAAGAGCAAGGGCCCGGTCTCGAAGGAGAACCCCTTCGGCGTCAACAAGGGCGGCGCCCTGGATGTCGTCGTCTTCAAGGGCGGCTACGGCGACGAGTACGCCAAGGCATGGGAAGCGCTGTTCGCCAAGCGCTGGGGCACGAAGGTCTCCCACCTGGGCACCCAGGAGATCACCGGCAAGCTCCAGCCGCGCTTCAACGCCGGCACCCCGCCGGACGTCGTCGACAACTCGGGCGCCCAGCAGATCAAGCTGGACGTGCTCTTCAAGGGCGGCCAGCTGCTCGACCTCGCGCCGGTCCTCGACGCCCCGTCCCTCGACGACCCCACCAAGAAGGTCCGGGACACCCTCATCCCCGGCACCATCGACACGGGCCTGCAGGGCGGCAAGGTCGTCTCGCTGAACTACGTCTACACCCTCTGGGGTCTCTGGTACTCCGGCAAGCTCTTCAAGGAGAAGGGCTGGACCGAGCCGAAGACGTGGGACGACTTCCTCGCGATCTGCAAGGAGGCCAAGGCCGACGGCATCGGCGGCCTCGCGCACCAGGGCAAGCACCCGTACTACATCAACATCGTGATCATGGACCTGATCGCCAAGACCGGCGGTCTCGACGCCATGAAGGCGATCGACAACCTCGACCCCAAGGCGTTCGTCGGCAGCGACGCGGCCAAGGCGGCCATCGAGGCGGTGTACGAGATCGTCGAGAAGGGCCTGCTGATGCCGGGCACCAACGGTCTCACCCACACCGAGTCGCAGACCAAGTGGAACCAGTACAAGGCCGTCTTCATCCCCTCCGGCTCCTGGCTGGAGAACGAGCAGCTCAAGCAGACACCGGCGGACTTCGACATGAAGTTCCTGCCGATCCCGCTGCTGCCCGACAGCGTGCTTCCCTTCGAGGCGGTCCGCGCCGGTTCAGGTGAGCCGTTCATCATTCCCGCCAAGGCCAAGAACATGGCCGAGGCGCAGGAGTTCGTGCGCTCGATGCTCTCCAAGGAGTGGTCGACGACGTTCGCCAAGGAAGCCAACTCGCTCACCATCCTCAAGGACGGTGTCGACCCGAGCGTCGAGCTGCGCCCGGGCACCCAGTCCACGGTCGACGCGGTGAAGGCGGCGGGCGACGCCAACTCCTTCAACTACCTCTACCCCAACTGGTACAGCGAGATGGACGTCTCCATCCAGAACGCGTCCAACGAGCTGATGTCCAAGCGCATCATGCCCGCCGAGTGGCTGAAGCGGGCCCAGGCGGCGGTGGACAAGGCCGCCAAGGACCCGGCCAGCAAGAACAACCACCGCGACTGATCTCGGGGCTCGTCGTAATACCAGGGGCAGGATGTCATGCGAAAAGGGCAGAACAGATTTATCGCGGGTTTTCTCCTCGCGCCGTTGACGCTGTATCTGATCTTCGTGATCTGGCCGTACATCCAGACCGTCGGGTACTCGTTCACCAACTGGACCGGGCAGTCACCCGTATTCGACTTCGTCGGCCTGGACAACTACACCGAGTTGTTCCGTGACGATGTCTTCCGTACAGCGCTTTGGCACAACATCCTGCTCCTGGTGTTCATCCCGGTCGTCACCATCCTGATCGCCCTGTTCTTCGCCTTCATGGTGAACGTGGGCGGCCGGAGTGCCGCCGGCGGTGTGCACGGCGTCAGGGGTTCGGGCTTCTACAAGATCATCTACTTCTTCCCCCAGGTGCTGTCGCTCGCGATCCTCGCGGTGCTGTTCCAGGCGGTGTACCGGAGCGATCAGGGGGGCCTGCTCAACGGGCTGCTCATGAAGATGGGGCTGGTCGACGCCAACAGCCCCATCGAGTGGATGAACGACCCCGATCTCGTGCTCTGGTGCCTGATGGTCATCATCGTGTGGCACGGGGTCGGCTTCTACCTCGTGCTCTTCTCCGCGGCGATGCAGTCCATCCCCAAGGAGATCTACGAGGCCGCCCTGCTGGACGGGGCCGGCCGCGCCCAGACGTTCTTCCGGGTGACCCTCCCGCTCCTGTGGGACTCCGTACAGACGGCATGGGTCTACCTCGGCATCGTGGCGATGGACATGTTCGTCCTCGCGTCGACGATGACGCCGGGTACGGGCTTCGGTGGCGGCCCCGACCATCACGGTGAAGTGATGGCGACGGTGCTGATGCGTAACTTCCTGTACTTCGGCAAGAGCGGCTACGCCTGTGCCATGGGCGTCGTGATGCTCATCCTCACCATGATCATTTCCGTCATCACGCTGCGTGCCACCCGCCGTGAGCGCATCGAGTTCTGAGCGGGAGTCAAGCAATGAGCACACCCATCAAGGAGCCGGCGCTCACCACCGGCGACAGCATCCCCCGTCAGCGGGGCTCCAAGAGGACGCCCGGTCCCGGTGACCGCAGGACCGAGGGCCTGACCCTCAACGTCTTCTCCCACGGCTTCCTCATCCTGTGGGCCGTCCTGATCATCCTGCCGCTGCTGTGGCTGCTCCTCAGCGCGTTCAAGACGGACGCGCAGATCGGCGGCTCGGCGCTGGGCTGGCCGACGAGCTGGTCCTTCGACGTCTTCGGGCGGGCCTGGGACAAGGGCATCGGCGACTACTTCACCAACACGCTGATCGTCCTGGCGTTCTCGGTGCCGCTGACGATGCTCTTCGGCGCGATGGCGGCGTACGTCCTGGCCCGGTACGAGTTCCCGGGCAACCGGCTCGTCTACTACTTCTTCGTCAGCGGCGCGATGTTCCCGGTGTTCCTGGCGCTGGTCCCGCTGTTCTTCACTCTGCAGCGGTTCGCGATGCTGAACACCTACCAAGGCCTGATCCTGGTGTACGTCGCCTACTCGCTGCCGTTCACCGTCTTCTTCATGCACTCGTTCTTCCGGACGCTGCCCACGGCGATCCACGAAGCGGCGGTCATCGACGGCGCCTCGCACACCCGGGTGTTCTTCCAGGTGATGATGCCGATGGCCAAGCCGGGCCTGCTGAGCATCGGCATCTTCAACGTGCTGGGCCAGTGGAACCAGTACATCCTGCCCTCGGTCCTGATGCAGCCGCAGACCTCGGGGGAGTCGGAGAAGTACATGCTGACGCAGGGCCTGATCCAGCTCCAGCAGCAGCAGGGGTACGCGACGGACCTGCCGGTGCTCTTCGCCGGTGTCGCCATCGCGATGCTTCCGATGCTGGTCGTCTACCTCTCCTTCCAGCGTCAGATCCAGGCGGGCCTCACCGCGGGAACGATGAAGTAGTCCGACGGTCCCGCTCTCCACGCGCCCGGGTCCGGCTGCCTCCCAGCAGCCGGACCCGGGCGTTCGGCGTTCTCCGGCGCCCCGCTCAACCGAGGCCCTCCCCGCTCAGGTCTTGACGGGAGGTGGTCCCTGAGACTCTGCTTAGGGTTCACATGTTAGAGAAACCGGCAGGAGTGAGAGAGTCGATGGAGACTCCGGGGTCGCAGACATCTCTGCATCGGGCCAACCTTGAGCGCGTCGTACGGGCCGTACGAATGGCGGGATCGCTCACCCAGGCGGAGATCGCCAGGGGCACCGGCCTTTCGGCGGCCACCGTCTCCAACATCGTTCGCGAGCTGAAGGACAGCGGCACGGTCGAGGTCACCCCGACCTCGGCGGGCGGCCGCAGGGCCCGCAGCGTCTCGCTCAGCGGCGACGCGGGCATCGTGGTCGGCGTGGACTTCGGCCATACGCACCTCCGGGTGGCCGTGGGAAACCTGGCGCACCAGGTGCTGGCCGAGGAGTCCGAGCCGCTGGACGTGGACGCCTCGTCGGCCCAGGGCTTCGACCGGGCCGAACAGCTGGTCAACCGGCTGATCGAGGCCACCGGCATCGCCCCTGGGAAGGTGATCGGCGTCGGGCTCGGCGTGCCGGGGCCGATCGACGTCGAGTCCGGCACGCTGGGCTCCACCTCGATCCTGCCCGGCTGGACGGGCATCAACCCCAGCGAGGAGCTGGCCGGACGCCTCGGCGTGCCGGTGTACGTCGACAACGACGCCAACCTCGGGGCGCTGGGCGAGCTGGTCTGGGGGAGCGGGCGCGGGGTCAGGGACCTGGCGTACATCAAGGTCGCGAGCGGTGTCGGCGCCGGTCTGGTGATAGACGGCTCCATCTACCGGGGCCCGGGCGGCACGGCCGGCGAGATCGGGCACATCACGCTCGACGAGTCGGGCCCCGTGTGCCGCTGCGGCAACCGCGGCTGTCTGGAGACCTTCGCCGCCGCCCGGTACGTCCTGCCCCTGCTCCAGCCCAGCCACGGGCCCGATCTGACCATGGAACGCGTGGTCCAGCTGGCCCGTGAGGGCGATCCGGGGTGCCGCCGGGTCATCGGGGACGTCGGACGGCACATCGGCAGCGGTGTCGCCAACCTGTGCAACCTGCTGAACCCGAGCCGGGTGGTGCTCGGCGGCTCCCTCGCGGAGGCCGGGGAGCTGGTCCTCGGGCCCATCCGCGACTCGGTCTCGCGCTACGCCATTCCCAGTGCGGCGCGGCAGCTTTCGGTGCTTCCGGGAGCCCTCGGCGGGCGGGCGGAAGTGCTGGGCGCGCTGGCCCTCGTACTCAACGAGATGGGTGATTCGACCCTTTTGGAGAGCACCCTCTCCCCGAGGGCTCCTGCCTTCACTTAGATAACGAATGGCACCGTTGTCATCTCGTTAAAGATTTACTCCTTGACGCCGTCCTCGCGGCCGAGTTGACTTCCAGCCACCTCGGCCGCAACGTCGCGGCCTCGTCAGGGAGGTTCGAGAATGAACACGCGTATGCGTCGTGCCGCCGTTGCCGTTGCCGCTACAGCCATGGCTGTCTCGCTTGCCGCTTGCGGCAGTGCCAAGGAGTCCGGCGACAAGGCCGAAAAGAACTCGGCGAAGAAGGGTGACGACCTCAAGATCGGTCTGCTCCTTCCCGAGAACCAGACCGCCCGGTACGAGAAGTTCGACAAGCCGATCATCGAAGAGAAGGTCAGCGAGCTCACCAACGGCAAGGCGAAGGTCATCTACGCCAACGCCAAGCAGGACGCCACACTGCAGTCGCAGCAGGTCGAGACCATGATCACCAACAAGGTCGACGCGCTGATCATCGACGCGGTGGACTCCAAGGCGATCGCCAACGGTGTGAAGAAGGCCAAGGACGCGGGCATCCCCGTCGTCGCCTTCGACCGCCTCGCCGAGGGCCCGATCGACGCCTACACCTCCTTCGACAACGAAGAGGTCGGCCACGTCCAGGGCAAGGCCCTCCTGGAGGCCCTCGGCGACAAGGCCGACGGCGGCACGATCGTGATGATGAACGGTGCGATCACCGACCCGAACGCCGCCCTGTTCAAGAAGGGCGCCAAGGCCGAGCTCGACGGCAAGGTCACGTACGGCAAGGAGTACGACACCAAGGAGTGGAAGCCGGAGAACGCCAACGCCAACATGGAGGCGGCGATCACGGCTCTCGGCAAGGACAAGATCGTCGGCGTCTACTCCGCCAACGACGGCATGGCGGGCGGCATCATCACCGCCCTCAAGGCCGCCGGTCTCTCCAAGCTCCCGCCGGTCACCGGCCAGGACGCCGAACTCGCCGGTGTGCAGCGCATCGTCGCCGGTGAGCAGTTCATGAGCGTCTACAAGCCGTACGCCCCCGAGGGCGCGGCCGCCGCCGAGATGGCCGTCGCACTGGCCAAGGGCGAGAAGCTCGACTCGATCGCCACCTCGACGGTGGACAGCCCCACCCACAAGGCCGTTCCCACCGTGCTGGTCCCGGTCGTCTCGCTGACCCAGGCCAACATCCAGGACACCGTCCTGAAGGACGGCATCTACACGGTCGACGAGATCTGCACGGCCAAGTACAAGGCCGCCTGCGACAAGCTCGGCCTGAAGTAGTCCGACGAGGGCCCGGCCGCTCCCGGCCGGGCCCACGGCGGCCGGCCTGCCACCGTGACACACACGGTGCGAAGGCCGCCCACCGGCCCGAGTCCGCCGATTCCCGAGCGGCCCGGTCCCACGAAGCCTGTCCGGTGCCCCGCCCACCTACTGTCCCGCTGCCGGGCGGGGCGCCGGATGGAACCCTTCCCAGCGGCCCCTGCCGCGCCCTCAGTTCCCTTCTGCTCGACCCACCGCGCCTCCCCCCAGGCGCGGCATCCCCGCCGGTCAGGCGGCGAAGGAGATGGTTCACGTGTCCGCTACGCCCGTGTTGGCGTTGCGAGGGGTCTCCAAGCGATTCGGTGCCGTCCAGGCGCTCACCGATGTACAGCTTGAGGTCCACGCCGGCGAGGTGGTCGCCCTCGTCGGCGACAACGGCGCCGGTAAATCAACGCTGGTCAAGACGATCGCCGGTGTCCACCCCATCGATGACGGAGTCATCGAGTGGGAAGGCGACGCCGTCGAGATCAACAAGCCGCACGATGCCCAGAACCTGGGCATCGCGACCGTCTATCAGGACCTCGCGCTGTGCGACAACATCGATGTCGTCGGCAACCTCTACCTCGGCCGCGAACTCCGTAAGTTCGGCGTGCTCAACGAGGTCGAGATGGAGCGCCGCTCCCGCGAGCTCCTCAGCACGCTGTCGATCCGCATCCCCAGCGTCCGTATCCCGATCGCCTCGCTCTCCGGCGGTCAGCGCCAGACCGTGGCCATCGCCCGGTCGATGCTCGGCGAGCCCAAGCTCGTCATCCTCGACGAGCCCACCGCGGCTCTCGGTGTCGAGCAGACCGCGCAGGTCCTCGACCTCGTCGAGCGGCTGCGCGAGCGCGGCCACGCGGTCATCCTCATCAGCCACAACATGGCCGATGTGAAGGCCGTCGCCGACAAGGTGGCGGTGCTCAGGCTGGGCCGCAACAACGGGGTCTTCGACGTGAAGACCACCTCGCAGGAAGAGATCATCTCCGCCATCACCGGCGCCACGGAAAACGCCGTGACCCGACGTGCGGCGCGCAACGCGGAGGTCCAGAAGTGAGCACCGACAAGACGGCAGCCCCCGTCGTGAACCAGGACGCCGCCAAGGGCGCCGCCACCGCGGTCGACCCCCGGCTGCTCGTACGTGAGCAGGGCCTCGCCGGATACCTCACCGAGTTCAAGCGCAAGATGAGCGCGGGTGACCTCGGCTCGATCCCCGTGATCATCGGTCTGGTCATCATCTGCGTGGTCTTCCAGAGCCTGAACTCGGAGTTCCTCTCCGCGAAGAACCTCAGCGACATCGCCGTCGCGATGGTCGCCACCGGTATGATGGCCGTCGGCATCATCTTCGTGCTGCTGCTCGGTGAGATCGACCTGTCGGTCGGCTCGGTCAGCGGCGTCTCCGGCGCACTCGTCGCGGTGCTCAGCGTCACCCAGGGCATGAACGAGTGGCTGGCCGTCCTGATCGCGATCGCCAGCGGCGCGGCCATCGGCGCGATCCACGGCTTCTTCTTCGCCCGGATAGGCGCCCCCGCCTTCGCCGTCACCCTCGCCGGTCTGCTGTTCTGGCTGGGCTTCATGCTCCAGCTGCTCGGCGACACCGGCACGATCAACCTGGACGGCGACGGCGTCGTCGGTCACCTCACCACGTACTACTTCGCCGATGTCGCGGCCGCGTACGGCCTCGCCGCGGTGGCCGTCGTGGGCTACTTCCTCTCCGCGTTCCTGGACAGCCGCCGCCGTGAGGCGGCCGGCATCCCGGCCAGGCCGCTCACCGACATCGTCGTGCGCACCGTCGTGCTCGCGGTGTTCGCCTTCGCCGCCGCGGTCATGTTCAACCAGTACCGGGGCCTGCCCCTGGCCCTGGTCCTCTTCCTCGTGGTCCTGGTGGCGACGGACTTCGTCCTGCGCCGCACGGCGTACGGCCGGAAGATCTTCGCGCTCGGCGGCAGCGTCGAGGCGTCCCGCCGCGCGGGCATCAACGTCACGGCGATCCGGATCTCCGTCTTCGCCATCGCGGGCACGTTCGCGGCGATCGGCGGTCTCTTCTGGGCCTCCAAGATCGCGGCGGTCAACCAGGGCTCCGGCACCGGCGACCTGCTGATGAACGTCATCGCGGCGGCCGTCATCGGCGGCACCAGCCTCTTCGGCGGACGCGGCAGGACCTGGAACGCGCTGCTCGGCGTCATGGTCATCGTCTCGATCCAGTACGGGCTGTCGCTGGAAGGCATCGCCACCCCGATCAACTACATGATCACCGGCGGCGTCCTCCTCATCACGGTCGTCATCGACTCCGTCACACGCAAGACGCAGAAGTCGGCCGGCCGCGCCTGACCGCTCGGACAGCACCTGCCCGGCATCTTCCGAGGTGCCGGGCTCGTGCGTGTCCGCACCCCGCGTGTCACGCACGCGTGCGGGATGCCTACGTCATCCGATCGGGTGACACGGAATGCACCGCCCGCTGACGGCGCGCGCCGGCGGAACATTAGACTCATCGGATCGGCACGCTCGACCAGCTCAAACGCAAGGAGGCACGGGTGGATCTGCTGACCCGCATCGGTGGACCGCGCGACCTGGACCGGCTCACCGCTGAGCAGCTGGAGCAGCTCGCCGGGGAGATCCGTACGTTCCTCGTCGACGCGGTGTCCAAGACCGGCGGACACCTCGGCCCCAACCTGGGCGTGGTCGAGCTGACCATCGCCCTGCACCGGGTGTTCGAGTCGCCGCGGGACAAGGTCCTCTTCGACACCGGCCACCAGAGCTATGTGCACAAGCTGCTCACCGGCCGCCAGGACTTCTCGAAGCTCAAGAGCAAGGGCGGCCTCTCCGGCTACCCCTCCCGCGCCGAGTCGGAGCACGACGTCATCGAGAACTCGCACGCCTCGACCGTGCTCGGCTGGGCCGACGGCCTCGCCAAGGCCAACGAGGTGCTGGAGAAGGACGACCACGTCGTCGCGGTCATCGGGGACGGCGCGCTCACCGGCGGCATGGCCTGGGAGGCGCTGAACAACATCGCCGCCGCCAAGGACCGCCCCCTCGTCATCGTCGTCAACGACAACGAGCGCTCGTACGCCCCGACCATCGGCGGCCTCGCGAACCACCTCGCCACCCTCCGTACGACGGACGGGTACGAGCGTTTCCTGGCCCGTGGCAAGGACCTCCTGGAACGCACCCCCGTCGTCGGGCGGCCGCTGTACGAGACCCTGCACGGCGCGAAGAAGGGCCTCAAGGACTTCATCGCCCCGCAGGGCATGTTCGAGGACCTCGGCCTGAAGTACGTCGGACCGATCGACGGTCACGACATCGAGGCCCTGGAGTCCGCGCTCCAGCGGGCGAAGCGTTTCGGCGGACCCGTCATCGTCCACTGCCTCACGGAGAAGGGCCGCGGTTACACCCCGGCCCTCCAGGACGAGGCCGACCGTTTCCACGCCGTCGGCAAGATCCACCCGGACACCGGACTGCCGATCTCCACCTCCGGCCTCGACTGGACCTCCGTGTTCGGCGAGGAGATGGTCAAGCTCGGCAAGGAGCGCAAGGACATCGTCGCGATCACCGCGGCCATGCTCCAGCCCGTCGGCCTCGGCAAGTTCGAGGAGGCGTTCCCGGACCGGATCTACGACGTCGGCATCGCCGAGCAGCACGGCGCGGTCTCCGCGGCCGGCCTCGCCACCGGCGGACTGCACCCGGTCTTCGCGGTCTACGCGACCTTCCTCAACCGGGCCTTCGACCAGGTCCTGATGGATGTCGCCCTGCACAAGTGCGGGGTCACCTTCGTCCTGGACCGCGCGGGAGTCACCGGCACGGACGGCGCCTCGCACAACGGCATGTGGGACATGTCGATCCTCCAGTGCGTGCCCACCCTCCGGATCGCCGCCCCGCGTGACGCCGACCAGGTCCGCGCCCAGCTGCGCGAGGCCGTCGACGTCGACGACGCCCCGACCGTGGTCCGCTTCTCCAAGGGCGCGGTCGGCCCGGCGGTCAAGGCCGTCGGCAAGGCCGGCGGGATGGACGTCCTGCGCGAGGCCGGCACCGAGCGGCCCGACGTACTGCTGGTGTCCATCGGAGCGCTCGCCCCGATGTGCCTGGAGATCGCCACGCTGCTGGAGGCCCAGGGCATCTCCACCACAGTGGTCGACCCCCGCTGGGTCAAGCCCGTCGACGAGGCCATGGCCCCGCTCGCCGAGCAGCACCGCGTCGTCGTCACCGTCGAGGACAACAGCCGCGCCGGCGGTGTCGGCTCCGCAGTCGCCCAGGCGCTGCGCGACGCCGGCGTCGACGTACCGCTGCGGGACTTCGGTATCCCGCCGGTCTTCCTCGACCACGCCTCGCGCAAGGAGGTCATGGCCGAGATCGGCCTGACCGCCCCGGACATCGCCCGTCAGGTCACCGGTCTGGTCGCCAAGCTCGACGGCCGGTACGGGAGCCGGGACGCCGAGCCGCTTCCGGTGGAGCCCGCTCGCGACTGAGCGCATCACCGCGTCACCCGTCCACGCCCCTCGGTCCCACCGGACCGGGGGGCGCGTTCGTGTTCCGCGCCTCCCGTTCGTGTTCCGAGATCCGCCCCTACCGGAGCCGCCCGCGGGCCGCGCCTACTCCGTACGGCCCAGTGGTCTTCGCTCTCCCGGGCCCCATCGGGTGAATCGCCCCGCGCGACCGCCCCGTTGCCGCGCGCCCTCTCGATCATGGCCGTGGTTCGGGTAACGCGAGGGCCCCGGCGACGCACGAGAAGAACGATCACGGAGGCAGACCGGTGAGCACAATGTTCCGCACCAAAACGGTAGAACAGTCGATCAAGGATACGGAGGAGCCGGAGCACCGGCTCAGAAAGTCCCTCTCGGCAGTGGACCTGACGGTCTTCGGCGTCGGTGTCATCATCGGCACCGGCATCTTCGTCCTCACGGGCAAGGTCGCCAAGGAGACCGCGGGCCCCGCCACCGCGCTCGCCTTCGTCGCCGCGGGCATCGTCTGCGCACTGGCCGCGCTCTGTTACGCGGAGTTCGCCTCCACCGTCCCGGTGGCCGGATCGGCGTACACCTTCTCGTACGCCTCACTCGGCGAACTGGTCGCGTGGACCATCGGCTGGGACCTGATCCTGGAATTCGCCCTGGGTACGGCCGTCGTGGCCGTCGGCTGGTCGGGCTACGTCCGCTCCCTGATGGACAACATCGGCTGGACGATGCCCGAGGCGCTCTCGGGGCCGGACGTCGCCGAGGGCTTCGGCTTCGACATCCTGGCCTTCGTGCTGGTGCTGGCGCTCACGGTCATCCTGGTGTTCGGCATGAAGCTGTCCGCACGCGTCACCGCGATCGTCGTCATCATCAAGGTGACCGTGGTCCTGATCGTGATCATCGCGGGGTCCTTCTTCATCGACGCCGACAACTACAAGCCGTTCATCCCCGACGCAGTGAAGCAGCCCGCCGGGGCCGGTCTGGACGCGCCCCTGGTCCAGCTGATGTTCGGTTACGAGCCCACGAACTTCGGCGTCATGGGCATCTTCACCGCCGCGTCCGTGGTCTTCTTCGCCTTCATCGGCTTCGACGTGGTGGCCACCGCCGCCGAGGAGACCAAGGTTCCGCAGCGGGACATGCCGCGCGGCATCCTGGGCTCGCTCCTGATCTGCACCGTGCTCTACGTGGCCGTGTCCATCGTCGTCACCGGCATGCAGCACTACAGCGAACTGTCGGTGAGCGCCCCGCTCGCCGACGCCTTCAAGTCCGTGGGGCACCCCTTCTACGGGGGCGTCATCAGCTTCGGCGCCGCGGTCGGCCTCACCACGGTCTGCATGATCCTGCTGCTCGGCCAGACCCGGGTGTTCTTCGCGATGAGCCGTGACGGACTGCTCCCGCGGTTCTTCTCCGTGACGCACCCGCGCTTCCGCACGCCGTACCGTCCGACCATCCTGCTCGGGGTGCTCATCGCGATCATCGCGGGCTTCACCAGCATCAACGAGCTGGCGACGCTGGTGAACATCGGCACGCTCTTCGCGTTCGTCGTCGTCGCCCTCGGCGTGATCGTCCTGCGCCGCACGCGGCCCGACCTGCACCGCGCCTTCCGCACCCCGTGGGTCCCGCTGGTCCCGATCCTCTCGGTGGCCGCGTCGGTCTGGCTGATGCTCAACCTGCCGGCCGAGACCTGGGTGCGGTTCGGGGTCTGGATGGCGATCGGTATCGCCTTCTACTTCCTGTACGGACGGAAGCACAGCAGGCTGAAGACCAACGGGGAGCGCAAGACGGTCAGTTGAGCCGCGACGGTGGTGTGGGGCGTACGCTACGGGGCCCCGCACACCGCGCCCCGTGCACCTCGACCCACCGGCGCAGGCCCCGGTCCGCGGTGACCACGACACAGAGGCGGTCCGGATTCCGGGCCGCCTCCGTCGCGACGATGCCGGCGATCAGGTCGTCACCGCTGCCGGGCGCCGACTCCACCCGTACCCCGGGCACGGGACCGACGACCCGGGCCGCACCTTCGACTACCAGCACCAGCTCGACGGGGCCCGGAACCCCGGGCAGGCCGTCCGCGGCGTACGGGACGAGCGAGTCCCGCAGCCGTTCGGCCGCCCCCGGCCGGTCCCGCCACCACCCGTCCGGTACGGACCCCACGACGTTGGCAGCGTCGACGATCACGAGCGGCAGCGTGTTCCCGGTGGCCGGGCCTTCGGTCGGCATCCCGGCAGAATGCCATGGGCCGGCCCGGCCCACGGTCCGTCAGCCGCCGGTGGCGGGGGACTTCTTCGCGGACTCCGGGATCGACGAGTCCTCGCGGATCGCCTTCCAGAGGGTGCCGGCCTGCGGCTCGGCGGCCACGACCCGATTCCTGTCGATCTCGTCGTAGGCAACCGGAAGCATGATCGTCTCCATCGACGACGGGTCGACGCCGTTCATCGAACGCGCGAAGTCACTGAGCGACTTGAGCGAGGCGAGCCCCTCGTCGGTCGTCAGCGACTTCGTGGCGGAACTGGCGATCTTGTACGTCGTCGTCGGGCTGCCCAGCAGGTCCTGCGACTTGATCTCGCTCAGCAGCGCCATCATGAACTGCTGCTGGAGCCCGATGCGGCCGAGGTCGCTGCCGTCACCGATGCCGTGCCGCGTACGGACGTAGGCGAGGGACTCGGTGCCGTTGAGCTTCTGCGGGCCGGCGGTGAGGTTCAGCCCGGACGCCTTGTCGTCGATGTCCTGGGGAACGTCGATCGTGACGCCCCCGATGGCGTCGACCAGGTCCTTGAACCCGGCGAAGTTGATCTCCAGGTAGTGGTCGATCCGGACGCCGGACATCTTCTCGACGGTCTTGACCACACAGGCCGGACCGGCCAGCGAGTACACCGAGTTGAACATCACGCGGTCCTTCGACGACAGCGGCGAACCGTCGGCCGTGGTGCACTCGGGCCGCGTCACCAGGGTGTCGCGGGGGATGGACACGGCGACGGCCTTCGTGCGGCCCTCGGGTATGTGCACCACCATGGCGGTGTCGGAACGGGCCCCACTGACGTTGCCGCCCCCACCGAGCTTCTTGTTCGCGGCACCGGCCCGCGAGTCCGACCCCAGAACCAGCAGGTTCTGGCCGGTCGTCGGGAGCTTCTCGGGACGGTCCTCACCGAGCGCCTTGTTGATGTCGACGCCCTTGATGTTGCCGTCGAGGCTGCTGTACATCCAGTAGGCGGTGCCGCCGCCGGCGAGCAGGAGCACGAGGAAGATCCCGAGGGCGATCTTGAGGCCGCGACGGGGCTTGCGGTCCTTCTTGCGTCCGCGCTTGGCGGAGTCCCCTCGCCGGGAGGCGCGCGGGCCCGGGGGCGTGGCGTCGTGGCTCATTCTGTGAGTCCTCGCAACTCGTGGCCCCTGAGGGCGCAAGTGGTCGGGTTGGACTCGGGTGGGGGGCGAGCCGGTCCGCTGCTGTCTGGTGGATTAGAACTATAGACAGTCGATCGAGTGAACGTACGGGAGCCATGAGACTCTGTAGCGTTGTCCCACCGTGGTACAGGCCGGTATCGGCTTCGACGGACCCTGGTCCGAGGCTCGGTAGGCATCGCGTCGTGGCAATCCCCCTTGCACAAGGGGCCTATGCAGCGGACCGTCGGGGCACGCACATCACGCGTTTCGACGCGTTGATCTACGACCGGACGGTCTGGAACAAGGTTTTCCGCCGCACCTTCTGGGATTACCACTTCATCCAGTTCCCCGAAGGCGTCCTCTACGAGGACTCCTGGGTCAACATGTTCGCGCACTTCAAGGCTGGAAAGGTCGATGTCATCACCGACATCGTCTATTTCTGGCGTCGCCGTGACGGTGGGGCCGCTCCCTCGATCACGCAGCGGCACACCGAACTCAGCAACCTGATGGACCGAGTGGCCGCCGTGCAGTCCGTGAGCCGTTTCCTCGGACAGCACCGCTCGCGCTCGTTCAGGGAGCACAAACGCAAGTACGACCTCGCATGCCTCAAGTCGGACCTCATGCTGCATCTGAAGGTCCTTCCCGATGCGGATGACGACTATCGTGACGCCTTCATGTACTCGGCCCAGGAGTTCTTGAGTGAGGCCGACGACGACCTCATCGATGAGCTCCCCGCAGACGCGCGGGTGAAGTGGCTTCGCGTCCACCAGGGTCAGCTCAACGAACTCCCGGCTCGGCAAGGAGCTGACTCCCCACAGTTCGCTCACCGGCGCCCACTGGAGCGGCGATTGGCTGACGCTGACGGGCTCCGCCTATGTGCGCTTCATCAACGTGCACAAGCGCCATATGTCCACGAAGGCACTGGCGCTTCGGAACAAGAAGTCGGGCAGCACGCTCGTCAACCCGGCGAAGACCACGTTCTATCCGCAGGCCACCGAGCACTCCAACCAGAGTCGCTACTGCTACGACTGGGCCGGATTCGAGAGCCGCTTCGACACCAACCGTCTGAAGAGGAAGGGCGAATGGGTCGAGGGAACATGGGATGTCGCCGCCAGTGTGTTCAGTCGCGGACTCTTCCGCTACAAGAGCATCGGCCGTGGCGGTGCCGACACGGCCGACAATCCGCCGTACCGCTATGTCGAAAAGAACACCCGCATTCTGCCCTTGTTCGTCCAGGGCGGCCTGAAGCTCCGCGTCGGCATAGGGCAGAGAGGTGCTGTGCCAGCCCTTTCCCAACTCGTTCCACGCGTCGGCGAGGTCTTCGGCGCAGGTCTCCTGCAACATCACCACGCGCGCGCCGTCGGTGACCGCCAGTCGTTTCAATGCCCGGATCTTCTCGGTGCGGGTCCCGGTGTCCTCACAGTTCCACTGCCGGACCCCGCACATGTTCCAGGTCGCGATACGCAGACGCTCCGGCGCGCTCTCCAAGGGCGTCGCTCGGGTGACCGGCAGCGGATGCGACACCCCGAGGAGGACGAGAGCGCAGACCGTCAGCCTGCCATCCGCGGTGGAACGGCGCTGCGGAGCCCTTCGGCAGCTTTCCGGCACGACGCCGCATGACCTGGTTCTTCCCGCCTGCCCGAGCCCCGAACGGAAACGGGCCGTACGGAGATGATTCCGTACGGCCCGCCCACAGGGAAATCGGACGTCAGGCCGGAACGCTCGCCACGCCCGGTGCCAGGAACTTCTTGCCGTTGACGCGCTCCGAGACGCCCGCCCGGTCCAGGTACGGCGTGATGCCGCCCAGGTGGAAGGGCCAGCCCGCGCCGGTGATCAGGCAGAGGTCGATGTCCTGCGCCTCGGCGACGACACCCTCGTCCAGCATCAGGCCGATCTCCTGCGCCACCGCGTCCAGGACGCGGTCGCGGGCCTGCTCCTCGGTCAGGACGACATCGCCCTGCTTGAGGAGTGCGGCGACCTCCGGGTCCAGCTCCGGCTTACCGGAGTCGTAGACGTAGAAGCCGCGCTTGCCGGCCTTGACGACCGACGCGAGGTTCTCGGAGACCGTGAAGCGCTCCGGGAAGGCGCGGTTCAGGGTCTCGGAGACGTGGAGGCCGATGGCCGGGCCGACGAGCTCCAGGAGCACCAGCGGGGACATCGGCAGACCGAGGGGCTCGACGGCCTTCTCGGCGACGGCGACCGGGGTGCCCTCGTCGATGACGTTCTGGATCTCGCCCATGAAGCGGGTGAGGATGCGGTTGACGACGAACGCCGGGGCGTCCTTCACCAGCACCGCGGTCTTCTTCAGCTTCCGCGCGACACCGAAGGCCGTGGCCAGCGAGGCGTCGTCGGTCCGCTCGCCGCGGACGATCTCCAGCAGCGGCAGGATCGCGACCGGGTTGAAGAAGTGGAAGCCGACGACCCGCTCGGGGTTCTTCAGCTTCGACGCCATCTCGGTGACCGACAGCGAGGAGGTGTTGGTGGCGAGGATCGCGTGCGCCGGAGCGACCGCCTCGACCTCCGCGAACACCTGCTGCTTGACGCCGATCTCCTCGAAGACCGCCTCGATGATGAAGTCGGCGTCGGAGAAGCCCTCCGCCTTGTCCAGCACACCGGAGACCAGGCCCTTGTAACGGTTGGCCTTGTCCTGGTTGATGCGGCCCTTGCCGAGCAGCTTGTCGATCTCGGAGTGGACATAGCCCACACCCTTGTCGACCCGGGCCTGGTCGATGTCCGTGAGGACGACCGGGACCTCCAGGCGGCGCAGGAAGAGCAGCGCGAGCTGGCTGGCCATCAGGCCGGCACCCACCACGCCGACCTTGGTGACCGGACGGGCCAGCGCCTTGTCCGGGGCCCCGGCGGGGCGCTTGGCGCGCTTCTGCACCAGGTTGAAGGCGTAGATGCCGGAGCGCAGCTCGCCACCCATGATCAGGTCCGCGAGGGCCTGGTCCTCGGCGTCGAAGCCGGCGCCGAGGTCGCCGTCCTTGGCGGCGGCGATGATGTCCAGCGCGCGGTACGCGGCCGGGGCCGCCCCGTGCACCTTGGAGTCGGCGATGGCCCGGCCGCGGGCGACGGCCTGGTCCCAGGCGTCACCGCGGTCGACGTCGGGACGCTCCACCGTGAGCGTGCCGTTCAGCACGGACGCGGTCCAGATCAGCGACTGCTCCAGGAAGTCCGCTCCCTCGAAGAGGGCGTCGGCGATCCCGAGCTCGAAGACCTGCTTGCCCTTGAGCTGGCGGTTCTGGTTGAGCGAGTTCTCGATGATCACCGTGACGGCGCGGTCGGCGCCGATCAGGTTGGGGAGCAGCGCGCAGCCGCCCCAGCCGGGGACCAGACCGAGGAAGACCTCTGGCAGCGAGAAGGCGGGGAGCGCCTTGGAGACGGTGCGGTACGAGCAGTGCAGACCGACCTCGACACCGCCGCCCATGGCAGCGCCGTTGTAGTACGCGAACGTCGGGACCGCGAGGCCGGACAGGCGGCGGAAGACGTCGTGGCCGCCCTTGCCGATGGCCAGCGCGTCCTTGTGCTCCTTCAGGAGCTCGACACCCTTGAGGTCGGCGCCGACCGCGAAGATGAACGGCTTGCCGGTGAGGCCGATGCCGGTGATCGCGCCCTCGGCGGCCTCCTTCTCGACCTGGTCGATGGCGGCGTTCAGGTTCGCCAGCGACTGCGGTCCGAAGGTGGTCGGCTTGGTGTGGTCCAGGCCGTTGTCCAGCGTGATGAGGGCGAAACGGCCCGCACCGGCCGGAAGGTCCAGGTGGCGTACGTGCGCCTGTGTGACGACCTCGCCGGGGAACAGCTCGGCCGCACCCTTCAGAAGCTCAGTGGTGGTGGTGCTCACTTGTTGCCTCCGTCGAAGTTCGGGTTCTCCCAGACGACCGTCGCGCCCATGCCGAAGCCGACGCACATGGTCGTCAGGCCGTAGCGGACCTCGGGGTGCTCCTCGAACTGGCGGGCCAGCTGAGTCATCAGACGCACACCGGAGGAGGCCAGCGGGTGACCGTAGGCGATGGCGCCGCCGTACTGGTTCACGCGGGCGTCGTCGTCGGCGATGCCGTAGTGCTCCAGGAAGGCGAGCACCTGCACGGCGAACGCCTCGTTGATCTCGAAGAGACCGATGTCGGAGATGGACAGGCCGGCCTTGGCCAGGGCCTTCTCGGTCGCCGGGATCGGGCCGTAGCCCATGACCTCCGGCTCGACGCCCACGTAGGCGTACGACACGAGGCGCATCCTGACCGGGAGGCCCATCTCGCGGGCGACGTCCTCGGCGGCGAGCAGCGAGGCGGTGGCGCCGTCGTTGAGCCCTGCGGCGTTACCGGCCGTCACGCGGCCGTGGGCGCGGAACGGGGTCTTCAGGCCGGCCAGGGACTCCATCGTGGTGCCCGGGCGCATCGGCTCGTCGGCGGTGACCAGGCCCCAGCCCGTCTCACCGGCCTCGGCGTTGGTGCGGCGCACGGAGACCGGCACCAGGTCCTGCTGGATCTTGCCGTCGGCGTACGCCTTGGCGGCCTTCTCCTGCGAACGCACCGCGTACTCGTCGGCGCGCTGCTTGGTGATCGAGGGGTACCGGTCGTGCAGGTTCTCGGCGGTCATGCCCATGAACAGGGCGGACTCGTCGACCAGCTTCTCCGATACGAAGCGCGGGTTCGGGTCCACGCCCTCACCCATCGGGTGGCGGCCCATGTGCTCGACGCCGCCGGCGACCACGACGTCGTACGCGCCGAAGGCGATGGAACCGGCCGTCGCGGTCACGGCGGTCAGCGCGCCGGCGCACATGCGGTCGATCGAGTAACCGGGGACGGACTGCGGCAGACCGGCCAGGATTCCGGCGGTGCGGCCGAGCGTCAGGCCCTGGTCGCCGATCTGCGTGGTCGCGGCGATGGCGACCTCGTCGATCTTCGCGGGGTCCAGATCCGGGTTGCGTCGCAGCAGCTCCCGGATGGCCTTCACGACGAGATCGTCGGCGCGGGTCTCGTGGTAGATGCCCTTGGGGCCCGCTTTGCCGAACGGGGTGCGGACGCCGTCGACGAAGACGACGTCCCGGATGGTACGAGGCACGGTGGCTCTCCTCCAGGGTGCGGGATGGCACTGCTGCGGGGCGCACTCGGAAAGCGCGCCGCCTCCCTCATGCTACTTGCGGGTAACCAGACTGCCCACCCTCCGGGACCGGAGCGGTGAAGGTCACACGCCCGGACGCCGCAAGGTCGTCACAGGCAGTGATCATCGCGCCCGGCGACGGCGAAATCGGGCAGCGCCGTCAACCTGGCGTGAATTCGATGCTCCCGGAGGGGCGATCGGGCCCTTATGGACCCGCGCGTCAGCAGAACGCCCCCGGCCGAGGACCAGGGGCGTTCCGGGTGCGAAGGAGGGGAGGGATCAGGCGTCGGTGCCCAGTGCCCGGAAAAGGAGCGGGGAGACCTGCTCGATCTGCCAGCGCCGCGCCCCGTGACCGGCGAGTGTGTCCTCCAGCGAGGAGGGCGTCAGGCTCTGGGGGGGCTCCCAGCAGACCCGTCGCACGGTGTCCGGCGTGATCAGGTTCTCCTGCGGCATGTTCAGCCGCTCGGCGAGCTCCGACACCGCGGCACGGGCCGCCGAGAGACGGGCCGCGGCCGCCGGGTCCTTGTCCGCCCAGGAGCGGGGCGGCGGCGGGCCGGCGAGCTGCGGGCCGGGCTGCGGGAGCTCGGACTCGGGCAGTGCCCTGGCCCGGTCCACGGCAGCCTGCCACTGCTCCAGCTGACGGCGGCCCATGCGGTGGCCGAAGCCCGGCAGTGCCATCAGAGCCTGCACGGTGAGGGGGATCGCCAGCGCCGCCTCCACGATCGCGCCGTCGCCGAGGATCTTGCCGGGCGAGATGTCACGGCGCTGCGCGACCTCGTCCCGGGTGTTCCACAGTTCCCGTACGACCGCCATCTGACGGCGGCGGCGCACCTTGTGCATCCCGGACGTACGGCGCCACGGGTCCTGGCGCGGGGGTGCGGGCGGCGCCGAGGCGATCGCCTCGAACTCCTCCCGCGCCCACTCCAGCTTGCCCTGCTGTTCGAGCTCCTCCTCCAGGGCGTCGCGCAGATCGATCAGCAGTTCGACATCGAGAGCGGCGTAACGCAGCCAGGGGTCGGGAAGGGGGCGGGTGGACCAGTCGACGGCCGAGTGCCCCTTCTCCAGCGCGTACCCCAGCACGCTCTCGACCATCGCGCCGAGGCCGACACGCGGGAAACCCGCCAGTCGTCCGGCGAGTTCGGTGTCGAAGAGCCCGGTGGGGATCATGCCTATTTCGCGGAGACAGGGGAGGTCCTGGGTCGCCGCGTGCAGGATCCACTCACTGCCGGACAGGGCGGCGCCCAGGCCCGACAGGTCGGGACAGCCGACCGGGTCGACGAGGGCGCTGCCCGCGCCCTCGCGGCGCAGCTGTACGAGGTAGGCGCGCTGGCCGTAGCGGTACCCGGAGGCGCGCTCGGCGTCCACGGCCACGGGGCCGGTGCCCACGGCGAAGGAGGCGATCACCTGGGCCAGGGCGTCGTTGGACGCCACCACCGGGGGAATGCCCTCGCGCGGTTCGAGCAAGGGGATCGGCGCCGGGGCGACGTCGTCCGGGGGGGCGCCCCCGGTGGTTCGCAGTGAAGTGTCTTCTGCGGTCTCTTGGGCGTCGGTCACGTGTCAAGGGTATCTGTGTATGTCCAGCGCCCGTCGACGGAATGATCCGTCGACGGGCGCTGATGCACGTATTCCAGCCGGGGCCGCATCCGTGCACGTGGCGGCCGGGGCGGTGGCGGTCAGTGGATGATGCCCGTTCGCAGGGCCACGGCGACCATTCCTGCGCGGTCTCCGGTGCCGAGCTTGCGGGCGATGCGGGCGAGATGGGACTTGACGGTCAGGGCGGAGAGGCCCATCGAGACGCCGATGGCCTTGTTGGACTGGCCTTCGGCGACCAGGCGGAGCACCTCCACCTCACGGCCTGACAGTTCGCGGTAGCCGCCCGGGTGGCTCGGGGAACCGGGAGGCCGACGGTGCATGCGGGCGGCATTGGCGCCGATCGGTGCGACGCCGGGGCGGGTGGGGTGGCCGATGTTGGTACGGGTGCCGGTGACGACGTAGCCCTTCACGCCGCCCGCGAGGGCGTTGCGTACGGCACCGATGTCGTCGGCGGCGGAGAGGGCGAGGCCGTTCGGCCAGCCCGCGGCTCGGGTCTCGGACAGCAGGGTCAGCCCGGAACCATCGGGCAGGTGGACGTCGGCAACGCAGATGTCGCGCGGGTTGCCGATTCGGGGACGGGCCTCCGCGATGGACGACGCCTCGATGACGTCACGAACTCCGAGTGCCCACAGGTGCCGGGTGACGGTGGAACGGACACGGGGGTCGGCGACGACGACCATGGCCGTCGGCTTGTTCGGGCGGTAGGCGACCAGGCTTGCGGGCTGCTCGAGGAGAACGGACACCAGGCCTCCTGGGGAGTGGCGGGACGGGCCGGCTCGGGGATGAAGCCGGGGCGAACCGTGCTTGAAGGGTCATTGACCTCTTCGGCAGCAGACCCGTCCTCCTTTAGAGGAAGATCACGATTTGGTGAGTAACAATTCGGGCAAATAGGACGCGCGATCGATTGTACGAAAAGAGAGCCGGTGAATGTGCGAGCAATGTGACGCAGTGTTACGAAACCTGGGGTCCGCGCCGCTGCGGCAACGTCACCACCGTCGCCTCGGCAGTCCCCGACGGCGGCAGCCCGGCGATCTGGCAGAGCAGATCACCCCACGCGACCAGGTGCGCCGCCGCGTCCGGTACGCCGCCGCGCCCCTCGCGGGGCGTCCAGGAGGCCCTGATCTCGATCTGGGTCGCGGGCCGACGTGAGGAGAGCGCACCGAAGTAGTGCGATCCGGCGCGCGTCACGGTGCCGCCGGCCTCCCCGTACGACAGGCCCCGCGCGTCCAGCGCACCCGTCAGCCAGGACCAGCACACCTCGGGCAGCAGCGGATCCGCCGCCATCTCCGGCTCCAGCTCCGCCCGTACGAGCGTCACCAGGCGGAAGGTGCCCTGCCAGGCGTCGTGCCCGGACGGATCGTGAAGGAGTACGAGACGGCCGTCGGCGAGGTCGTCCTCGCCGTCGACGACCGCGGCCTCCAGGGCGTACGCGTGCGGAGCGAGGCGTTGGGGCGGCCTCGTCGGCTCGACCTCGAGTTCTGGGCGCAGCCGCGCGGAGCGCAGCGCGTCGACCGCCGACCGGAACGCGGGCGGGACGGATGCCTCCTCCGTTCTGTCCTTGCTGTCAGCGCCATCGGAATGATCGGAATATTGTCCCTGAGCCGGAGCCATGCGGGGAAGAGTAGGCGGAACCGGGGCCTCGCGCAGGGAGGGACACCCTGGGGGCACAAGCTCCTCACGGCTTCGTGCGAAGATTCTTGGTGTGAGTGCCAACGATCGCCCGACGGGCCAGCAGACGAAGTCATCCGCCACCCATGAGTCGGCGTTCCTCAAGGCGTGCCGGCGTGAACCCGTGCCGCACACCCCGGTCTGGTTCATGCGACAGGCGGGGCGCTCACTTCCCGAGTACCTGAAGGTCCGCGAGGGCATCGCGATGCTCGACTCCTGCATGATGCCGGAGCTCGTCGCCGAGATCACCCTGCAGCCCGTGCGCCGCCACAAGGTGGACGCCGCGATCTTCTTCAGCGACATCGTCGTCCCGCTCAAGGCCATCGGCATCGACCTCGACATCAAGCCCGGTGTCGGCCCGGTGATCGCGGAACCGGTCCGTACCCGCGCCGATCTGGCCCGGCTGCGCGACCTCACGCCCGAGGACGTCCCGTACGTCACCGAGGCCATGGGCAT
Organism: Streptomyces finlayi; assembly: GCF_014216315.1. Classification (NCBI taxonomy): domain Bacteria; kingdom Bacillati; phylum Actinomycetota; class Actinomycetes; order Kitasatosporales; family Streptomycetaceae; genus Streptomyces; species Streptomyces finlayi. The sequence goes on along the minus strand of NZ_CP045702.1, from coordinate 1,171,037 downwards.
GCTCACCGCCGAGCTGGGCGCCACTCCGCTCATCGGTTTCGCCGGAGCGCCGTTCACTCTCGCGAGCTACCTCGTGGAGGGCGGCCCGTCCCGCAACCACGAGCGCACCAAGGCCATGATGTACGGCGACCCGGAGCTCTGGGCCGACCTGCTCGACCGGCTCGCGGAGATCACCGGTGCCTTCCTGAAGGTCCAGATCGAGGCGGGCGCCTCGGCGGTCCAGCTCTTCGACTCCTGGGTGGGCGCCCTGGCCCCCGCCGACTACCGGCGCTCGGTCATGCCGGCCTCCGCGAAGGTCTTCGACACCATCGCGCCGTACGGCGTCCCGCGCATCCACTTCGGTGTCGGCACCGGTGAACTCCTCGGCCTCATGGGAGAGGCCGGCGCGGACGTCGTCGGTGTCGACTGGCGGGTCCCGTTGGACGAGGCCGCCCGCCGCGTCGGCCCCGGCAAGGCGCTCCAGGGCAACCTCGACCCGGCGGTGCTGTTCGCGCCGACCCCGGTGGTGGAGGAGAAGACCCGCGAGGTGCTGGACGCGGCCGCGGGCCTGGAGGGCCACATCTTCAACCTGGGCCACGGCGTCATGCCGTCGATGGACCCGGACGCGCTGACCCGGCTCGTCGAGTACGTCCACACGCAGACGGCACGCTAGGTCCTGTCTGGAGTTCCCCCGCGGCGTCGCGGCGTCCGGCACCGCCGCCTCCGGCGTTGTCGTCAGTCGCGAGGGCTCCGCCATCGCTCCCTCCTCCGCCTTGGATTCGACGGCACCGGACGCCGCTCCTTCTCCCGCGCTGGAACTCCAGACAGGACCTAGTCGCAATGCCGTTCGGTTAGCCGTCCGGTGGGCTTGGCAATGCGTTGATCTCGATGTGGACGGTGGTCCTGTGGGTGCGGTGGTCGATGTTGCGGCCGACGGCGCGGTACTTGGAGCTGATCGCTCGTTTCTTCACGCGGGGCCGGGACCGGTCTCGGCGGGCGGGTAGGAGGCCGTTGAGTATGGCGGTGCCGATCCGGCCGACGAGGTCGATCCTGGTGTGGGGGATGATGCCGGCGGCACGGATGATCTGGTCACGTGCCGTGTTCAGCGCGATGGTGAATGCGGTGCGGTCGGGGTCGATGTTGGGCCGGTGCAGGACGGCGTCGCTCATCGCGGTGCGTAGTGCCTGGTAGGCGACCAGAAGCGCCCAGGTTTCCTGGGTGACGGCTGCCGGGTAGCGGCCGCGCAGGACTCTGCCGCCGAGGATGGTCGATTTCAGCTCGCAGTAGCTGGTCTCGATCTCCCAGCGTTCGCGGTAGAGCCTGACCAGAGCGGTGGCGGGTGCCTCGTCGGGGTCGAGCAGACTGGTGACGAGCCGGTAGGTGCTGTGGGTGGCGGGACGCTTGTCGGCGCCGTCGGTGGGGGCGAGGGTGATGGTGGCGTCGATGACGCGGACGGTGACTTCGCCTATGCGGGACAGGAACGTTCCGTCGGGCAGACGACGCAGGATCGGCAGCTTGAGCGCGGTGCTGTGGGTCTTGGCGCGGATGAGGAAGTCCGCGCCCGTGGACGCGACCGTGCGCACGAAGGCGGTGGCTGAGAAGTTCCGGTCACCCAGAAGCAGCGTCCCGGGCCGTAGTGCTCCGGTCGTGCCCGCGGTGGTGATCAGGTCTCGGGCGTAGGTCAGCTCGCCGGTCGCGTCGGTGCCGAAGACGGCGTCCATGAGGGTTCGGGTCCCGCAGGCCACCAGCGTGACCAGGCGCAGCATCGGGTATCCGGACGGCCCGTTCTGTCCTGCCTTCGCCTTGGGGAACACCGCGAGGTTCGCGGGTGTGTCCGGCAGGGCGAGCTGGGTTCCGTCGATCGCGACGACCAGCCTGCCCGCGAACCGTGTCGTCTGTGTCGCGGTCACCGCTGCGGGGCCTTTGACCAGGTCGAACAGTGCTTTCAATGGTTTGGGGCCGACCCGTCGCATCGCGGCCGTGATCGATGAACCCGCTGGCACGGGCAGCGGCGCGGGCAGTGAGGCGGTCAGCCGGGACCAGATCCCGGTCCAGCCGAGCCCGGTGAACAGTGCGCCTGCGAGCAGGAGGTAGACCACCACCCGCGACGGCAGCCGTCGAACCCGCTGCTGCAGACCACCTGCGGATGCGAGTGCCTCGTCGACGAGATCGAACGGGACAACCTGGGTCAACTCGCCCAAGTGCCCCACGGCAAAGACACCGGGGGCATGCGTAATGACAGAATCAGACACTGCAGCCCTTGTGGAGGAACACGAGTCTTGGCGGACCCGAGAACCACTACAGGGGCTGCACCCGTATCACCAGCCGAAACGCCGAGAGTTTGCGCCGCTGACCGAACCCCTAACCGAACGGCATTGGACCTAGTCGCACCTCGTCCGGTACGTCAGGCGCTGCCCGCCCGACGTACCGCCGTGTTCGCTTTGCGGGCCGCCACCAGGATCGGGTCCCAGACCGGCGAGAACGGCGGGGCGTACCCCAGGTCGAGCGCCGTCATCTGGTCCACCGTCATCCGCGCGGTGAGCGCCACCGCCGCGATGTCCACCCGCTTCGCCGCCCCTTCGCGGCCCACGATCTGCACGCCGAGGAGCCGGCCCGTGCGGTACTCCGCGAGCATCTTCACCGTCATCGGCCGCGCCCCCGGGTAGTAGCCCGCCCGGCCGGTCGACTCGATCGTCGCGGTGACGAACCGCAGCCCGACGGCCTTCGCGTCCTTCTCCCGCAGGCCGGTCCTGGCGATCTCCAGATCGCAGACCTTGCTCACCGCCGTACCGACGACTCCGGGGAACGTCCCGTAGCCGCCGCCCACGTTCGCCCCGATGACCTGGCCGTGCTTGTTGGCGTGGGTGCCCAGCGCGATGTGGCGCAGACGCCCCGCGACCAGGTCCAGGACCTCGACGCAGTCGCCGCCCGCCCAGATGTTCTCGTGGCCCGTGACACGCATCGACGGGTCCGTGACCAGGCCGCCGTGCGCACCGAGCGGGAGGCCCGCCGCGCCGGCCAGCGTGGTCTCCGGTGTGACGCCGATGCCGAGCACCACGACATCGGCCGGGTAGGTCTCCGCGTCCGTGGCGACGGCCGTGACCCGGCCGTCGGGACCGGTGAGGATCTTGGTGACGGCGGCGTCGTTCACCGTCGTGATGCCCAGGCCGTCCATCGCCTCGTGCACCAGGCGGCCCATGTCCGGATCGAGCGTCGACATCGGCTGCGGCCCGCGGTTGAGCACCGTGACCTCGAAGCCGCGCTTCAGCATCGCCTCCGCCATCTCGACGCCGATGTACCCCGCGCCGACGACGACCGCGCGTCGGCCAGGCGCCCGGTCCAGGGAGTCCAGCAGTGCCTGCCCGTCGTCAAGGGTCTGCACCCCGTGGACACCCGCCGCGTCCATCCCCGGCAGTTCCGGGCGGACCGGTCGGGCCCCCGTGGCGATCACCAGCTTGTCGAAGCCAGTCCAGGACGCCTCGCCGCTCTCCCGGTCCACGGAGCGCACCCGCTGTCCGGCGACGTCGATCTCCGTCACCTCGGTGCGCATCCGCAGATCGATGCCGCGTTCCCGGTGCTCCTCGGGCGTACGGGCGATGAGGTCGTCCCGCTGCTCCACGTCGCCGCCCACCCAGTACGGGATGCCGCAGGCGGAGTACGAGGTGAAGTGGCTCCGCTCGAAGGCGACGATGCCCAGCTCGTCGGGCCCCCTGAACCTGCGGGCCTGTGACGCGGCGGACATGCCCGCCGCGTCACCTCCGATGACGACCAGTCGCTCCGCTGCCATGCCGGGTCCCTTCACCGCGATGTCCTGAGCCCCAACGGTACGGCGCGGCGGCGCTACTCCCCGGACGGGCCCGACCCGGGCGCTGCGGACGGGCCGGAGGCCGGGGGCTTCCCGGTGCGGCGCCGCAGACGGCGCCAGACCAGCAGGACGATCGCCGCCACCGCGAGGAACGGGGCCGAGGCCCCGATCGCCATGGCGATCCAGCGCAGCATCGCCACGAACGCGTCCCAGCCCCCGCCCAGCGCGTCCAGGAAGCCCGGATCGTCGTCGTGCCGCTTCGCGACCGGGGAATCCGGCTCCACCAGCTCCAGCGTGATCGTCGCCATCGAGGTGCGGTCCCTCAGCTTGGCCTGCCGGGCGAGCAGCGACTCCAGGGCCGCCTGACGGCTGCTCAGTTCCCCTTCCAGCGTGACCACGTCGGAGATCTTCTCGGCCTGGTCCATCAGCTTCCGCACCCGGGTGACGCTGGCCTTCTGGGTGGCGATCCGGCTTTCGACATCGACGACCTCCTCCGTGACGTCCTTCGCGTCGGAGGTACGCGACAGCAGCTTCCCGGAGCCCGCAAGACTCCGCAGGACCTCCTGGTACCGGTCCTCGGGCACCCGCAGCACGAGGTGAGAGCTCTCGTGCTCGTCGTCGAGCCGCTCCGTCGCCTCGTTCGACACGAACCCTCCGGCCCCCTCCGCCGTGGCCCGGGCCGACGCGACCGCCTTCGGTACGTTCTTCACCTCGACGAACAGCGTGGCCGTGCGGATGACGTGGGCGACGGCCGACGACTGCTCGTCGGCCCGGGCCTTGCCCTTGTTCCCGTCGGTGGACTTCCCCCCGGCCCTGTCCGCCGCACCGGCGCCCGCAGCCTTCGAGTCGGACTGCGCCATGCCCTTGTCGCTCGCTCCTGCGTTGTCGCGGGCACCGGCGCAGCCGCCGACGGCCAGCAGGGTGGCGAGCGTCCCCGCCGCCAGCGCCGCGCCGGTCTGCCGGGTCCGCCGTGCGCGACGTACGGGAGGTGCCGACGTGAGTGGTCGGTCCTTGGGTCGCTCGGTGTCCATAACTGGTCCCCCCAGGCTGGTGGTCGACGTTGCCGGTTCGACGTGCGGGCCTCGGCGCGGGTTGCCCGCAGGCGGTTTCGAAGCGGTCACGGTCGGGACTCGGTACGGGTTTGAGAGAGTGGACCCATGCAGGCTTCTCATCAGCGTTCTCATCAGGGCGCGCACACGCGCACGGGCCACGTCGTCGTCATCGGCGGTGGCATCGCAGGTCTGGCCGCCGCGCACAGGCTGCTCGCCACCGGGCTGCGGGTCACGCTCCTGGAGGCGACGGACCGCGTCGGCGGGAAGCTCATGACGGGCGAGGTCGCGGGTGCACGCGTCGACCTGGGCGCGGAGTCGATGCTCGCGCGCCGCCCCGAGGCCGTCGAACTGGCCGGAGCCGTCGGACTCGCCAGCCGTCTCCAGCCACCCGCCACCGCCACCGCGTCGGTGTGGACCCGCGACGCCCTGCGCCCCATGCCCACGGGCCACCTCATGGGCGTCCCCGGCGATCCTGCCGCGCTCGGCGGCGTGCTCTCCCCGGCGGGCCTGGCCCGGATCGCCGAGGAACGCGACCTGACGCCCACGCCCGTCGGCGAGGACGTCGCCGTCGGCGCGTACGTCGCCGACCGGCTCGGCCGCGAGGTCGTCGACCGGCTCGTGGAGCCGCTGCTCGGCGGGGTGTACGCGGGCGACGCCTACCGGATCTCCATGCGCGCCGCCGTACCGCAGCTCTTCGAGGTGGTGAAGGAGGGCGGCTCGCTCCTCGACGGAGTACGGCGGGTCCAGGAGCGGGCCGCCGCCCGGCAGGTGACGGGACCGGTCTTCCAGGGCATCGACGGCGGCGTCGGCAGCCTGCCCGAGGCCGTCGCCGACGCCGTGCGCGCGGGGGGAGCCGAGATCCTCACCCGTACACCCGTCCTCGGCCTGACCCGGACCGCCACCGGCTGGGACGTCCGCACCGACACCCGGGTGATCACCGCCGACGGGATCGTCCTGGCCACCCCGGCCTGGTCCGCCTCCACCCTTCTCGCCGCCGAGTCCCCGGCCGCCTCCGCCGAACTGGCCGGGGTCGAGTACGCCTCGATGGCCCTCGTCACCATGGCGTTCCGGCGCACCGACATCGAGGCGACCGAGGCACTTCGTGGGCGCTCCGGCTTCCTCGTACCGCCGGTCGACGGCCGCACGATCAAGGCGTCGACCTTCTCCAGCAACAAGTGGCAGTGGGTGGCGGACTCCGCGCCCGGTCTCTTCGTCCTGCGGACGTCCGTCGGCAGATACGGCGAGGAGGACCACCTGCACCGCGAGGACGCCGAGCTCGTCGACGTGAGCCTGCGCGATCTCGCAGATGCGACCGGACTGGCGGCCACGCCCGTGGACACGCAGGTCACCCGCTGGATCGGCGGACTCCCGCAGTATCCGGTCGGTCACCTCACCCGTGTCGCCCGCATCCGCGAGGAAGTGGCCAAGCTGCCGGGTCTGCGGGTCTGCGGGGCGGTGTACGACGGCGTCGGCATCCCGGCCTGCATCGCGAGTGCCCACCGCGCGGTGGACGAGATCATCGACACCCCACCCCTGGTTCAGGGCACTCGGAGCGAGGCGGGACAATAGCCGTATGAGTGCTGCTGAGAGTGCGACATCAAGCAAGGCCGCGAACGCCGGCAAGAAGGCCAAGGACCTCAACGAGGCCATCCGCTACACCCTGTGGTCGGTCTTCAAGCTGCGCGACGTGCTGCCGCTGGACCGCGCCGGCTACGCCGAGGAGGTCCAGGAGCTGTTCGACCAGCTCGCCGCGAAGGACGTCACCGTGCGCGGGACGTACGACGTGTCCGGGCTGCGTGCCGACGCCGACCTCATGATCTGGTGGCACGCCGAGACCTCCGACGAACTCCAGGAGGCGTACAACCTCTTCCGGCGTACCAAGCTGGGCCGCGCCGTCGAGCCGGTCTGGTCGAACATGGCGCTGCACCGCCCCGCCGAGTTCAACAAGTCGCACATCCCGGCCTTCCTGGCCGACGAGACGCCGCGCGACTACATCAGCGTCTACCCCTTCGTGCGCTCCTACGACTGGTACCTGCTGCCGGACGAGGACCGTCGACGCATGCTCGCGGACCACGGCAAGATGGCCCGCGGCTACCCCGACGTCCGCGCCAACACCGTCGCTTCCTTCTCCCTCGGCGACTACGAGTGGCTCCTCGCGTTCGAGGCCGACGAGCTGTACCGCATCGTCGACCTCATGCGTCACCTGCGCGCCTCCGAGGCGCGGCTCCACGTCCGCGAGGAGGTCCCGTTCTACACGGGGCGTCGCAAGTCGGTCGCAGACCTGGTGGCCGGGCTCGCGTAACCAGCGATTCCCGACCACCCCAACCCGGAAGATCAGACGGTGGGCACCGGCGTTCTCAGCCCCGCCCGTCGTTCCAGCGACACCGGGTTCGGCTCCCGGTGCGGCGCGCACTCCGCGCGCCGCACCGGTGTTCTTCCGGTCAGCAGATACGTCTCCAGATGCTTGTTGACGCACGTGTTCGTGGAGCCGCCGACACCGTGTGAACCGGAGTCCCGCTCCGTCACGAGCGCCGCGCCGCGCAGCCGCCGCTGAAGGGCGAGCGCCCCCTCGTACGGAGTCGCCGCGTCGCGTTCGGCCGCGAGGATCAGCACCGGAGGCAGCTCGCCCCACTCCGTACCGACGTCGACGGGCTCCTGCCGGGGTGCGGGCCAGTACGCGCACGGCAGATTCGCCCAGGCACCGGCCCAGGTCTCGAACGGAGCGATCGCGGCGACTGCCGTGTGGTCGCGGTCCCACACCCGCCAGTCCGTCGGCCACGGCGCGTCGTTGCACCGGACCGCCGTGTGGACCGCGTGGGCGTTCTCGTTGTCCCTGGCCGCCGCGGCGCGGGGGGACGCCTGGTCGGCCAGCGGCTTCGGATTGCCGCGTACGTACTCCGAGAGAGCCGTCGCCCGCATCGCCCAGTAGTCGTCGTAGTACAGGGCGCCCAGGAGCGCGGAGTGCAACTGCGCGGGCCCGACCTTCCCGCCCGCGGGCCGCTCGGCGACTGCCTTGCGCACGGTGTCGTAACTGCGCCGCACCGCCTCGGGTGAGGTTCCGAGGTGATACGTCGCATCGTGCTTGGCGACCCAGATGCGGAAGTCCTCCCAGCGGGATTCGAAGGCCAGTGACTGATCGAGGTGCGAGCGGTACCAGATCTGGCCCGGGGCCGGATCCACGGCCGAGTCGAACACCATGCGCCGGACGTGCGAGGGGAAGAGCGTGGCGTACAGCGCGCCGAGGTACGTGCCGTACGAGGCCCCCATGAACGTCAGCTTCCGCTCGCCCAGCGCCGCGCGCAGGACGTCCAGGTCACGGGCGTTGTCGAGCGAGGTGTAGTGCCGCAGCGAGGGACCGGCGTCGCGCGCGCAGCCCTCCGCGTACGCCTTCGCCCGCTCGATACGCCGCTGCTTGTACGCCGCCGAGGGGTGCACCGGCAGGTCGGAGGGTGCTTCGGCGAAGTCGGCGGGGTCCTGGCAGGAGAGCGGGGCGGACGGGATGACGCCGCGCGGGGCGTAGCCAACGACGTCGTACGCGCGCGCGATCTCCTTCCACTCCGGCAGCTCACCGACCAGCGGGAAGGTGATGCTGGACGCGCCGGGCCCGCCCGGGTTGTAGACGAGGGAGCCCTGGTGCTCGTCCGCTTTCCCGCTCGCCCGGGCGCGGCTGACGACGAGTTCGACCTGGCGGCCGTACGGGTCCGCGTAGTCGAGCGGGACGGCGACGGTCCCGCAGCGGAGGGAGTCGGGCAGCATCTCCTCCTCGGGGCAGGGCCCGAAGGAGATCCCGGTGGCCGCGGCACGGGCCGCGGCGAGTTCGGTGCCGGCGGCCTCGGCGGACGTGGGTGCCGTGCCGAGGCCGGGAGCGGGGCTGGGGGACGCCGGGGCGGGGGATGCCGGGGCGGCGGGGGAAGCGGCCGGGGCCGTGGGGGCGGACACCAGCGTCAGGGCCACGCACACGATCGTTCCGTACAGCGCCGCTGCTTTCACGCGCGTTCCCTCCGTGCAGCCGGTGGGGCCGAGGGGCCCGTGAAGCCGAAGGGGGGATGGTCCGGCGTGCGATCAGCGAAGTAAAGCACCACACCGCAATGTCACATGTAATGCCCCGGATGGGCCGACCACCCCGTGCGACGCCCTGTCAGGGCGGCGCGGAGCGCGGGGTCCCGCACGGCGCGCACACCGTGGACGGCCACCGCGGCCAGCAGGTCGCGGTCGGCGCCGGACACCGGGGCGGGCAGGGAGTCGAGCCACTGCTGCCCGGACGGGGAGGCCCACGGGCTGTACGGATGGTTCCCGACGCGGGCGATCGCGAGACACCCCAGCGTCAGGACGAGCGGCAGCCCGAACCAGGCGGCCACCGGGCCCGCGCCGTCCGGTCCCCGGCCCGGCAGGAGCACCGCGGCGCAGGCCAGCACCACGACGAGAACGGCCGAAGCGCGCACCGCACGCGCCGCCGACGCCACGCCCGTACGGGTCCCGTGCGGAACGGCCAGGCCTGCCGCGACGAGCCGGTCGGCGAGAGCACGTACGGCGTCCGCGGCGGCCGCCGCGGTCCGTATCGGCGCTATCCGGGACTGACCCTGCGGCCCGATGGCCCGTATGACGGTCCGTTCGACCTCGTCGCGGCCCTCCGGGTCGACGACGGTCGCCCAGCCGGTGTGCGCGAGCAGCAGCCGGCGCCGCAGATGCATGGAGACCAGCGCCAGATCGGCGACCCGGTGCGGGCCGCCGGCCAGGAACGCCGTCTCGTACAGATTCAGTGCGTGATGGGCGCGTTCGGGTACGGCGGCGGCCGGAGGCGCCGACGCCGCGGTTGCGAGGCAGAGGCGGATGCACGACATGGCCGCCGCGGCCCACGCGACCAGCAGGAACAGGACCCAGAGCATGCCCGATTTCTATGCGAGGGGGACCCGCCGCGCCATGCCCTGTTCACCATACGGACGTGGCACCGTCCAGCGGCCGGTACGCGTGGCCGGTTCCGGCCGTTGCTCACGAACTGCTGCCGCCGCAGCTGGAACCGCCCGAACTGCTACCGCAGCTCGACCCGCCGCTGCTTCCGCTGCTCCCACCACAGCTGGAGCCGGAGCTGCACGAGGACCCGCCGCCCGAGCCGCAGCCGCCTCCGCCGCCGCAGCCGCCCCCGCCGCCGCCCGAGCCGCCCCCGCTGGAACTCCCGCAGCTCGCACTGCCGGGACCCGCCCCGGCGCACCACACAGCGGGTACGAGGAGAGCCGAGGAGGAGAGCGTGGAGTCCGTGGTCATGGAGGACCCGCGCCGTCCGGTGGTCCGGACCCGGGCGGCGGCGATCAGCTGGGCCTGGAGGACCGGGTCGGGCAGCGCGCGCAGTCCCGTCGTGGCCACCAGCAGGGCCGGTGTCATCACGTAGACGTGCGCGGCCCGGTAGCCCTCGGCCGCCCGCCGGCCCGCCTTCGTGATCCTCCTCCTGGTGGACGAGGCCACGAGCATCCCGACGAGGGAGCCGGCCAGGAGGACGGGCAGCACCTTGATGATGAACGGGAAGGGGGTGTCCGCGTAACCCTCGTGCAGGCCGTACTGGACGAGGGTGAGCACGAAGCAGACCGGCAGGGCCAGCAGGCAGGCGAGGCCCTGCACGAGCCCCAGGACCCGGAGCGGACGGTTCGTGGCGGGGGCGACGAGCAGCCCGCGTGCCGCGAGTCCGTCGCCGGTCTCCTGGACGGCGGGGTGACGCATCACCGCGGCACGGAGCGTGTGCAGGGCGCCGGTCGGTGCCGTGGCGAGTTCCTGGAGCACGGCCCGTTCCACCGGGTCCCGGGCCTCGTTCCGCAGGACGGCGACGATGCCGGGGCCGCCCAGGGCCAGCCGCCCGTCCGTCTGCATCGCGGTCAGTGCGGTGTCGACCACTCTGGCCGGGCCGCCGTTGAGGAACGCCGCCTCGTAGAGGTCGTGGATCTGACTGTCGGCTCCCGCGACGGGGCGCTGAGCGGCGACGGCGCGGGCGATGAGAAGGACCGACGTGGTGATCACGGCGAGATTCAGCAGGATGGCGAGAACGTTCATCGGGTCACTTCCCCACGAGCGAGCGCGGCACGGGCCGCGCGGACGAGTCGGACGGAGCGGCGGGGCGGGCGCGGATCGACGCACTCCTGCCACCAGCGGGTCAGCCGCCGCCGGGCCGCGTGGTCCGCCGGGAGGCCGTTGATCAGCAACCGCTCCGCGAAGTCCACCGCGTCGCGACGGTACCCGTCGGACATCGGGTGGGTCCGCGCGTAGTCGACGAACGCGCCGCGGTATCCGTCGCCGAGGATCTCCGGGAGCTCCGGAGCCACCTTCGCGACCACGCCGGCCCGCTTGGCGGCCAGGGCCCGGCTCTGCACCCCGAGCCGCCGCTGGTCGAAGCCCTCCGGTGCGGGTGTTCCGGTGACGAGTGCGGAGAGCAGGGCGGTCTGGGCCACGGCGCTGCGGTTCCGGGCGCGCTCGCCCGGGGAGGCGGCCCGCACCGGGCGCACGGCCTCTGCCCGCGCCCGGCCGTCCCCGCTGTCCCCGCTGTCCCCGGAGGCAGCTGCGGCTGCCTCCAGCGTCGTGCGGATCGTGCTCAGCTCGCCCGCCAGTTCGGCGGCGGGCGGGAAGTCGTCGTCGCGCTCGAGCAGGACGCCGGGCGGGTCGACCCGGGAGCGCAGCGCGGTGAGGATGTCGAGCACGGGTCGCGTCACGGGGTGGGCGTGCGTGTCGTGCCAGACGCCGTCCTTCTGGACACCGCCCGCCACATGCACGTACGCGATGGCCTCGACGGGCAGCTCGTCGAGCGCGGTGGCCGGGTCCTCACCGCGGTTGACGTGGTTGGTGTGCAGGTTGGCGACATCGATCAGCAGCCGGACGCCGGTGCGCGCGACGAGTTCGGCGAGGAACTGCCCCTCGGTCATCTCCTCGCCCGGCCAGGAGATCAGCGCCGCGATGTTCTCCAGGGCCAGCGGTACGGGCAGCGAGTCCTGCGCGATCCGTACGTTCTCGCACAGGACGTCCAGCGCGTCCCAGGTGCGGGGCACCGGCAGCAGGTGACCCGCTTCGAGCCTCGGCGACGCGGTGAGCGGCCCCCCGCCGCGCACGAACGCGATGTGTTCCGTCACCAGCGGCGCACCGAGCAGCTCGGCCCGCGCCGCCAGGTCCGACAGCCGCACGGGATCAGGCCGGTCCGCACCGCCGAGCCCGAGCGAGACGCCGTGCGGAACGACGGTGACGCCCCGCTCCCTCAGCCGCATCAGGGCCTCCGGCGGGTGGCCGGTGCAGATGTTCTCCGCGACCGCTTCGACCCAGTCGATTCCGGGCAGCGTCGCCACGGCGTCCGCGATCTCCGGCCGCCAGCCGATCCCGATTCCCAGCTTCATGTGTGTCCCCCAGTTCCGCTTCGTGCGGGGGTGATGGCCCCGGCGGGCGGTGATGAATCCGAACAGGGGGACGTTCAGAGCTTGATTTGAGGTTCCCGTGGCTGCCGCCCGTCAGGGCATCGGCATCATGGTGGGGGGCACCGGGCGCGAGGTGAACGACTGGTCCCCGGTCGGCGTCACCGGCACCGGGACCTGCGGTATCCCCGCGCCGGACGGGACGGAAGGACCCGAGGGGCCGGCCGTCGAGGCACCCGCCGCCTCGCGTGCCAGCCCGTCGAAGTCGACGTATCCCGTGCCCTCCAGCATGGTGATGTGATCGAGCACCGTCTGGTTGGCGTCCGAGGCCAGCTGCCGTATCAGCGCGTTACGGGTGGTGTGCCGTACCTGGGCGATCAGCGAGAAGACCTTGCCGTGCGCGGCCCGCAGCAGATTGGCGAACTTCCGCTCGTACTCCTCGCCGCTCGCCGCGGTGAGCTCCCGGAGCCAGCCCTGCTGCTGGGCGGTGGGCTGGTTCGGCAGCTCCATCCCGAGCTTGGCGGCCACGTCGCGGGCGCGCCGGTCCAGGTCGGTGTGCCCCACGACGAGGTGGTCCCCGGCCGCCTTCGTCGCCTCGCTCGGGGCCCGCTGGATGGCCTGCTGCCCGGCGGGCAGTTCCCACAGTCCGGCGAGCCGCACCTTGATCAGGAAGTCCCGGTCGGTCGCGGAGAGCGGGCCCCACTGGGTGGCGACGCTCGACGCGTCGAGCTTGGCCTCGCCGGTGCCCGAGCGGTCGGCGTACGACCACACGGGGAAGGCGAGCGCGCCGAGCGTGGCGGCGAGTGCCGCGATGATGAGGGCCGTTCCATTGATGCGTCGCAACAAGGTGTCTCCCGGGCCGATGCGTGACAGCGTCGAATCAATCGCCAAATGACTCGCCGTGCAGGCTACTTGGCAGTAATGCCGATACGGCGGTATCGGGAGGTACGTAAGTGTGCGCAGGGATGTTCAGTCAGCGGCGCAGCGCGGGATGGTCGGCGACCACCGTGCAGGAGCCCGGCGCGATCTCGGTGAACCCGGCGTCCCGCACCACCGGCAGGCCGCTCACGGTGAGTTCCCGCCAGCGGGCCGGGTCCGGGGTGGCCACCGACAGCGGGAAGCCGGCCTCGCGCCATGCCTTGCGCTCGGTCTCCGACAGTTCCCACCAGGCGAGCTGGGCGCCGTGTCCTGCCTGGGCCATCGTCTTGCCCGCCGACATGTCTACGTCGGGGTTGAGCCAGAGCACCGGACCGGCCGGATCGGGTGCGGCCGGGGGCTCGGGGTCGTCGAGGTCCGTGCCCGACACCTGGAGTCTGGCCAGTTCCTTCGGCCAGCCGTCCAGTGGCACCGGCGGAAAGACCCGTACCTCGGCGCTGTCCCCGGTGACCGTGATCCCTGGCAGCGCGGACGCCTTGCGCCACTCCGCGCCGCGCGCCCGGCGCACCACCTTGCGGATCCGGGCGTCCTGCCAGTCCCGCATGAGCTGCGCCCACTCGCCCTCGTCGTGGGAGCGCTCGTCGGAGAGGATCGTGAGCACGGCACGGGCGGCGGTCCGCAGGGCGTCGGTACGGGCCGGCGGCGCCGTCTTCTCGATGTGCACCACCAGCGGCAGGACGAACTGCGGCGCCTCGTCGCGGACGGTCGGCTCGGTCCGGAACGGGCTGTCCGTAAGGGCGGGGGCGACGGGGGACTCGGACGCGGGGAGGTCGTTGCTGCTCACCCGCCCAGTCTGCCAGGCGCCCGGCACCGGCTTCTCGGCGGAACTTCTTGGCGGAACGAAACACTCCGGGTGAGGATGCTCGGCATGAAGAGCGATCTTTTTTCCAGCGAGCACATGGTCCAGGCGGCCACCGTCCCCGGAATGACCCTGCAGAACAGCAAGTCCATCAAATACGCCGTCAACGGCGAGATGCACGCACGTCAGGGCTCGATGATCGCCTTTCGCGGCAATCTCCAGTTCGAGCGCAAGGGCCAGGGCATCGGTGGCATGCTCAAGCGAGCGGTCACCGGCGAGGGGCTGGCGCTCATGGCGGTCCGTGGCCAGGGTGAGGCGTGGTTCGCCCACGAGGCGGCGAACTGCTTCATCGTGGAGATGGAGCAGGGTGACGTCCTGACCGTCAACGGCCGCAACGTCCTCTGCTTCGACGCCACCCTGGGGTACGAGATCAAGACCGTGAAGGGGGCCGGGATGACCGGCGGCGGCCTCTTCAACAGTGTCTTCAGCGGCTACGGGAAGCTCGGGCTGATATGTGAGGGCGACCCGCTGGTGATCCCGGTGACGGCGGCGCAGCCGGTGTACGTGGACACGGACGCGGTCGTCGGCTGGAGCGAGCGGCTCACCACGTCCCTGCACCGCTCGCAGAGCTTCGGCTCGATGGTGCGCGGCGGCTCGGGCGAGGCCGTCCAGCTGATGCTCCAGGGAGAGGGGTTCGTGATCGTACGGCCGAGCGAGGTCAAGGCGGAGAAGGCGTCGGCCAACTGAGGCTGCGAGGCGTGGGCCGCCGGTGCGGCCTGCCCCTGGCCGGCGCCCTCGTGATCGCCGCGGGGGCGGCGGTCCTCGTCCGCCGGCTCGCTGCGGTGCGCGAGTGACTACCCTCGTACGTATGGACGATGCCTGCGGCGGGAATCCCGCACCGAAGCCGGAGGCCGAGAACACGGACAAGGGCCCTCCGTTCGCCGAATGCGTACTGTGCCGCGAGCCGACCGAGTATCCGGAGTCGGTGAGGGGCATCACGCTGTGCCCGGTGTGCGAGTGGCGGGAAGCGGAGCGCGCGGCCTGCTCCGGCTGAGCTGGGGCCCGGCCCGGCTGAGCTGGGGCCCGGCCGGGTCCTCAGCCACGCATCAGCTCGGAGACTTTCACGAACCGGTAGCCCCGTGCGCGCAGCTCCGGCACCACCCGCCGTACCGCCTCGTCGGTCACCGGCGCCGCGCTGCGCGTGCAGTGCATGACCACCAGCGATCCGGGCGTCACCCCTGCCAGTACCTGCTCGGCCACCGCGTCGGCGTCCGTCGCGAACGCGTCGCCGCTGACGACGTCCCACTGCACCGCTGTCACCTTCTCCGACGCCAGCGTGCGCAGGGCCGCCTCGTCGTAGCAGCCGCCGGGGAAGCGGAAGTACGGTACGACGTTGCGCGCCCCCGCCTCCCGGAACGCGGCGAAGGCGCGCCGCACGTCGTCGCGCATGTCCGCCTGCCCGACGACCGGCAGGCCGTAGCAGGGAGACGCGAAGGCGTGGTGCCGGTACGAGTGGTTGGCGATCTCGAACAGGGGATCCGTGCCGATCGACCGGGCCTGCGACGGGTACTCCTGCGCCCACCGGCCGGTCATGAAGATGGTCGACGGGACCTTCAGCCGGCGCAGCGAGGCGATCAGTTCCGGGTTGTCGAAGCGCTCGCCGGAAGCCGCGCGCGGTCCCTGATCCGCGGTCATGTCCGCGTCGAAGGTCAGGGCCACGACCTTGTCGCGGGAGCGGGTGCCCTCACCGCCCCCGCTCGGGCCGCGCTCGAAGACGGGGGTCAGGCCGGCCGGTCCCGGTGCCCTCGTGGGCGCCTGCCGCCCGGCCGGTGAGGAGGCGAGCGCGCCGGCCGGGGCGGAGGGTGCCGAGGAAGGGGAGCCGGAGGGTGCAGGGGACGCGGCCCGGGGGGTCTCGGTACGGGCCGCCCGCGGGTTACCGCATCCGAAGAGGCCGGTCCCGAGCACGACCCCCAAAACGGTCATCGCCGTCATTTTCCGTACAGAGTTGATCACTGTCGGAAACTAACCGATCAACCCGTGGTGAGCCGCCTACGGCGCTCCCGCGCCGCAGACGGGCCCCGGGATTCACTCGGTCATCGCCACGGCCCCGTCACCGCGAAGGTCGTTCCGGGCGTGTAGCAGTTCAGATACATCGTCAGGCCGTCCGGCGAGAAGGCCGACCCGGCGAATTCGCCCCACTCCGGCTCCTGCGGAGTCCCCGTGTTCTGCCGCCCGCGCGCCAGCGTGTAGACCTCGCCCCGCCGGGTCACCCCCAGCACGTACTGGGCCCCGTTGCCGTCCTCGCACACCATCAGCCCGCCGTCGGGCGCCAGACAGATGTTGTCGGGGGACTCGCCGGGCAGCTGGATGTCCGTGTCCGGGCCGAAGACGACCACCAGGGTGAGGCGGCGCCGCCGCGGCTCGTAACGCCACACCTGCCCGTAGTGGTCGCCCGACGAGCCCTCCGAGCGGCGCGCGAAGCTGGAGACGAAGTAGACCGACGTGCCGCCCCAGTAGCAGCCCTCCAGCTTCTGGGCGTGCGTGATGCCCTTCGGTCCGAAGTCCTGGAGCCGGATCGGTGTCTCCGCCGCGAGCGGATCGGGTACGGGGACCCACTCGACCCCGCCGAAACTCGCCCCGGTCTCCTGGATGGCGGAGAGGTCGGGCACGCCCGGCACCCGCATCGCCTCCAGCGCGCCACCGGCCCGCAGCGAACCGCGCCCGCCGAGTGGCTTCTCGGGCAGGAAACGGTAGAAGAGCCCGAAAGGCCGCTGGAACGCGTCCTCCGTCTCGTACACGATCCCGCAGCGCGGATCGACGGCGACGGCCTCGTGCTGGAAGCGGCCCATCGCGGTGAGCGGTACGGCTCCGGTACGGCGCGGATCGGCGCCGTCCACCTCGAAGACGAAGCCGTGGTCCTTGGTGTAGCCGTTCGTTCCGGCCTTGTCCTCGGTCTCCTCGCAGGTCAGCCAGGTGTTCCAGGGGGTCGGGCCGCCGGCGCAGTTCACCGCCGTACCGGCGATGGCGACGTGTTCGCCGAGGACCCTGTTGCGGCTGTCGAGCTCCAGGGCCGTACAGCCGCCCTTGCCCATGGGGTCGTAGGTGAGGCCGTCGACCGTGGGGACCGCGAGTGCGGCGGAGGCGCGGTTCTCGTGATTGCGCACGAGGTGCACCCGGCCGCGGTCGCCCCGGAAGGCGGCCATGCCGTCGTGGTTGCCGGGGACGAGACCCTCGCCCGAACGGAGCTCGTCGCCCTGGCGTGACAGCACCCGGTAGCGGAAACCTTTCGGCAGGTCGAGCAGTCCGTCCGGATCGGGGACGAGGGGGCCGTAACCGCTGTGGCCCACGGCGGCGGAGGTGCCCGCGAAGAGTTCGGAGAACGCTCCGGTGAAGGCGACCGAGACGGCGGCTGCGCCGCTGCCGGCCAGGACCTGACGTCGTGTCGCGGGGCGTCGTGCGTCTGAAGACATGAGGCAACTCCCTGTTGGCGGACAGGTGTGACCCGCATGTGTGTACCACGCGAGTTGCCGCGCGGGAACCATGCGGGCCACTGTGCCTCGTGATGGCGCCCGGGACAGCTGTGGTCCCAGGGCCCCGTGTGATCAGGCCAGGGAAGCGGAAAGCGTGATCGTCGTACCCGTCAGCGCCTGACTGACCGGGCAGTTCTCCTTGGCGCCCTCGGCGGCCTTCACGAAGTCCGCCTCGTCCATGCCGGGGACCTCGCCCTGAACGGTGAGGTGGATGCCGGTGATGCCCGTACCGGGCTGGAAGGTCACCTCGGCCTTGGTGTTCAGCCGGGTCGGCGGGGTGCCGGCCTTGGCCAGACCGCCCGAGAGGGCCATCGAGAAGCAGCTGGAGTGCGCCGCGGCGATGAGCTCCTCGGGGCTGGTCTTGCCGTTCGCCTGCTCCGCACGCGACGGCCAGGAGACCGGGTACTCGCCGATGCCGGAGGAGTCGAGGGTGACGACGCCCTCCCCCTCGATCAGACTGCCTTCCCAGACCGTGTGCGCCTGACGCGTGGTAGCCATGCTGGAATCCCTTCAAACGGTGTGCGCGGTATACGGGACGTACGGGGCTCCCGGAGGTGCCCCGTACGGTGGTACGTCCCCGAACCTACTGCGCCACCAGCCCCTTTGCGTCACGCGCCAGCGCCGTGAGACGGGAGATGGCCCGGAAGTACTTCTTCCGGTACCCGCCGTTCAGCATCTCGTCGCTGAACAGCCTGTCGAAGGGGAGCCCCGAGGCGAGTACCGGAACCTCCCGGTCGTAGAGCCGGTCGGCGAGGACGACGAGCCGCAGTGCCGTGGACTGGTCGGGCACCGGCTCCACCCCGGTGAGGCAGACCGCGCTGATGCCGTCCGTCATCGCCCCGTACCGGCTCGGGTGGACCCGGGCGAGGTGGTCGAGCAGGCCGGGGAAGTCGTCGAGGGCGGCGTCCGGCGTGGCGTACGCGGCCCTGGTGACCTGCTCGTCGGAGAAGGGCGACGGGGCCTCGGGCAGCCCGCGGTGGCGGTAGTCCTCGCCGTCGATCCGCAGCGGCCGGAAGTGCGAGGAGAGACCCTGGATCTCACGGAGGAAGTCGGCGGAGGCGAAGCGGCCCTCGCCGAGCTTGCCGGGCAGCGTGTTGGAGGTGGCGGCCAGGGCCACCCCCGCCTCGACCAGCCGGCCCAGCAGCGAGGAGACCAGCACCGTGTCGCCCGGGTCGTCGAGCTCGAATTCGTCGATGCACAGCAGCCGGTGCCCGCTGAGCGTCTGCACGGTCTGCTGGAAGCCCAGCGCGCCGACCAGATTGGTCAGCTCGACGAACGTGCCGAACGCCTTCAGCGAAGGAGCCGCGGGCGTGGCGTGCCAGAGGGAGGCCAGCAGGTGGGTCTTGCCGACGCCGTAGCCGCCGTCGAGATAGACCCCGCGTGGCCCGGCCGGAGCGACGGGCGCCTTCCGGCCGAACCACTTCCGCCTGGCCGCCCCGGTGGCGTGCGCACCGCCGAGCCCGCCCGCGAACTCGCTCAGCACACGGACCGCTTCCCTCTGGCTGGGCTGGTTCGGGTCGGGGACGTACGTCTCGAAGCGCACCGAATCGAAACGCGGCGGCGGCACCATCTCGGCGACCAGACGGTCGGCGGGAACGCGCGGCTCACGGGCGCACAGGGACAGCGGGGCCGCTTCAGCTATGGGGCTCTGCCCCGGAACGGCGGTGGATGACGACACAACTCGCCACCTTAAGCGCCATGCCAGACTGCTTCGCATGCGACGCCTGCTCCCTGTGACGGACCTGACAACCGACGAGACCGGCCGGACGGCCGGACCGGACACCTCGATGACCGCGGCCGACGACGGCGAGTGGAGTCTCGACCGGCTGGCCGACGCCTACGCCTATCCGGAGGGGGACGGTCCGTGGCTGCGCGCCAACATGGTGTCCACCCTGGACGGCGCGGCCCAGCACGACGGCCGCTCCCAGGGCATCTCCTGCCCGACGGACATGCGGATCTTCGGCACCCTGCGCGGCCTGGCCGACGTGGTGATCGTCGGCGCGGAAACCGCGCGCCTGGAGGGCTACCGGCCGGCGAGGGCCCGGGAGGCGTTCGCCGCGCGCCGCGCGGCGGCCGGTCAGGGCCTCGCTCCCTCGATCGCCGTGGTGAGCGCGAGCCTGGACCTGGACTTCTCACTCCCGCTGTTCACCTCGCCCCTCGTCCCGACGCTGGTGCTGACCGGCGCGGGTGCGCCCGCCGACCGGGTCCACGAGGCCGAGCGTGCCGGCGCCGAGGTCGTCGTCGCGGGTGAGGGCGGTGTGGTCGCTCCCGAGCGGGCGGTACGCGAGCTGGCCGCCCGCGGTCTGACCCGGCTGCTGACGGAGGGCGGACCAAGGCTGCTCGGCCAGTTCGTGGCGGCCGACGTGCTGGACGAGCTCTGTCTGACGATCTCCCCGATGCTGTCCGCGGGAGACGCGCAGCGGATCGCGGTGGGCCTCTCGGTGGGTGTGCCGGAACGATTCTCCTTGACCTCGATGCTGGAGGAGGACGGATTCCTCTTCACCCGGTACCGCCGTGACCGGTCCCGCTGAGACGTGTCCGGGCCTGCCGCCTCCGTCCGGAGTGGCGGTACGTGTTGACACGAGTTCTGACAAGTAACGGAATTCCCTGTTCCGGTTAGCCTCCGGTGGGCACACTTACTCCTGCAGACCCCGTGCGAGCGCGGGGAAGGATGGTTTCAGCAGCGACCGTCACGGTCGATGAGACAAAGCGGAAGGGCGCCTGTCGTGTTCACAAGCGTTTTGATGATCGAGAAGCCCCTCTCCCCGGAGGACGTGGAGTTCGTCACCACCCTCCACGGCGAGGAGGAGACCTCGTTCGTCGTACTGATGCAGCCGCGGGGCGACCAGGCCGACGTACTTTTGCGCGCGATCGACGACGTGGCGATCGGCGAACTGAAGGAAGCGACCCGCGAGGGCGAGGAGCCGGAGGGAAGAGCGGCCCGGGAGCCCGCCGAACTGGCTCTCGAGTTCACGCTCCAGGCGCTCCGCAAGGCCGGATCGGACGCGGTCGGACAGGTGGTCGAGGAGCATCCCCTCGACAAGCTGAAGACCGTCGTCGACGAGGCGAGCGCGGACGAGGTCATCGTCCTGACCGCACCGCACTACGTCGAGGAGTTCTTCCACCGCGACTGGGCCTCCCGGGCCCGGCACAGGGTCGGCGTACCGGTGCTCAAGCTCTTCGCGCACAGCGAATAGGCTGGGGGCCGTTACTGGACTCGACCCTGGAGACACGCGCATGGCACCCGGAATTCCTGCCGCCCTTGAACGGCCGCACTTCATCGGCATCGGCGGCGCCGGAATGTCGGGCATCGCGAAGATCCTCGCCCAGCGGGGCGCGAAGGTGGCGGGCAGCGACTCCAAGGAGTCCGCCACCGCCGAGGCGCTGCGGGCGCTGGGGGTGACCGTCCACATCGGGCACGCCGTCGGCCATCTGGCCGACGACGCCACCTGCGTGGTCGTCTCCAGCGCCATCCGCTCCGACAACCCCGAGCTGGTCCGTGCCGCCGAGCTGTCGGTCCCGGTCGTGCACCGCTCCGACGCGCTCGCCTCCCTCATGGCGGGCCTGCGCGCGATCGCCGTCGCCGGTACACACGGCAAGACGACCACCACGTCGATGCTCGCCGTCGCCCTGACCGAGCTGGGCCTGAACCCCTCGTACGCCATCGGCGGCGACCTGGAGGGCCCCGGTACCAACGCCACGCACGGTGAGGGCGAGATCTTCGTCGCCGAGGCCGACGAGAGCGACCGCAGCTTCCAGAAGTACGACCCCGAGGTCGCGATCGTCCTCAACGTCGAGCTGGACCACCACGCGAACTACGCCTCGATGGACGAGATCTACGACTCCTTCGAGACGTTCGTCGGCAAGGTCGTCCCCGGCGGCACCCTGGTCGTCTCGGCCGACCAGCCGGGCGCCGTCGAGCTGGTCCAGCGGGTCCGCGACATCTCCAGCCTGAACGTCGTCACCTACGGCTCCGAGCCGACCGCCGACGTGCGCGTCCACAAGGTCACCCCGCGTGGTCTGACCAGCGAGGTCACGGTCGTCCTGAAGGGCAGGTACCTCACCTTCACCGTCTCCGTGCCGGGCAGCCACTACGCCCACAACGCGGTGGCGGCCCTCGCCGCCGGTGTGGCCCTCGGCATCCCGGCCCACAACCTCGCCTCGGCCCTCGGCAAGTACACCGGGGTCAAGCGCCGCCTCCAGCTCAAGGGCGAGGCGGCGGGCGTCCAGGTCATCGACTCGTACGCGCACCACCCCACCGAGATGACCGCCGACCTGGAAGCGATGCGCGGCGCCGCGTCCGACGCCCGCCTGCTCGTCGTGTTCCAGCCCCACCTGTTCTCCCGCACCCAGGAGCTCGGTACCGAGATGGGCCAGGCTCTCGCGCTCGCCGACGCCTCCGTGGTCCTGGACATCTACCCGGCCCGCGAGGACCCGATCCCGGGTATCACCAGCAGCCTGATCGTCGATGCCGCGAAGGCCGCGGGAGCGGATGTCGTCGCGGTCCACGACCAGGCGACGATCCCCGAGGTCGTCGCGGGAATGGCGAAGCCCGGCGACCTGGTTCTCACCATGGGAGCGGGCGACGTCACCGACCTCGGCCCGCAGATCCTGGACCACCTGTCGAGCTGAGGGAGCCACCGTGGCGTACGAGATCGAGAAGCCGGACGAGCAATGGCGGGCGGAGCTGTCGCCCGCCGAGTACGCGGTGCTGCGCCAGGCCGGCACCGAACCCGCCTTCCGGGGCGAGTACACCGACACCAGGACCCAGGGCGTCTACTCCTGCCGGGCGTGCGGCGCCGAGCTGTTCCGCTCGGACACCAAGTTCGAATCGCACTGCGGCTGGCCGTCCTTCTACGACCCGAAGGACACGGAGGCGGTCGAGCTGATCCGGGACAGCAGCCTCGGCATGGTCCGCACCGAGGTGCGCTGCGCCCGCTGCGGTTCGCACCTGGGGCACGTCTTCGAGGGCGAGGGCTATCCGACGCCCACCGATCAGCGGTACTGCATCAACTCGATCTCGCTGACGCTGGCGCCCGACGAGAGCTGATCGCGCCGCACCCGGCCGCCTCCGGCCGCCCCCGGAGTCAGTCCTCTTCGGGGGCGGCGGGGCGCAGCAGTGGATGCACCACGCGTGGGAAGACCCGGGCCCGGACGACGGACTCCGCCGAGCCGCCCTGGATGACCGTCTCGACGACGCCCCACGGGCGGCCGGTCAGCTGGACGGTGATGGTGTACGAGGACGAGCAGCCGGTGCACTCGTAACGGTCGGCCCAGGTCTCCACGTCCGTGACGCTGCCCGGGTACCGCTTCACATGCCGGTGCCGGGCGTGGCAGTGGTCGCACGTCTCGCCCGGCTCACAGGTCCCGCCGCACGGGCAGGGGACGTCGAACGAGTCCGCAGGGAGCCAGTGCTGGACCAGGAGGGCCTCCCGGGTGGCGCCCATGTCCTTCATGGCCTTCAGGTTGCGGGCGGCGACGTTGTACGACTCGCCGGTCGCCGCCATCCGGTCCCGGATCACGTCCTTGCGTCCGCGGTTGGTCGTCATGTGTTCCTCCTGGGTGTACGCAGCCCGCCAGGAGGCCCACGAAATCGTCCTCCTACGGTACCTGTCCGCTCGCACCGGTGGTTCCCGGACTCCCTGCCGGGGGCCGGGCACCCCTGCCCGGAACCGAACGGATGACTGCTCCTCGCGAGAGCGTCGCAAGGCGGCGCGCCGTGATCGGACCCGTACGGCTGGTTTCGCCGCACGATCTTGGTTTTCCTGTGAAGCGAACGTGAATTTGGTCTTCATATTCCGCTACGGTAATCCGCTGACCATGGTGAAGCCCGCGTGGCCGCTATCGGATGTCGTTATTTCCGGATGACCGAAACGCTCTCTTGACCGGGCTCCGGACGGGATGCAGACTCCCAAGAGGCACTCATGCATCAGGAGCCACGAGCGCATTTGCATGCGGGTGGCCCTGCGAGACCGAAATCGCACGGGGTGAACGACGGGGGAAACACAAGGGGAATGTGCATGCCGGATTTATGCATGCAATTCCTTCACGTCCTCTCTCACTCTCTTGGTGCGCGAAGGGAATGGAGGGGGAATGCCGACGCATATGGGCTATCCCGGCGTTTACATAGAAGAACTTCCCAGCAGTATCCGTACCATCGCCTCGGTCACCACTTCGGTGACCGCGTTCGTCGGGCATACCCGCCGGGGCCCGCTCAACCAGCCGGTGAGGGTCACCAGTTTCGCCGATTTCGAGCGCCGCTTCGGCGGGCTCACCTCGCAGAGCGCCGTCGGCTACGCGGTGCACCAGTTCTTCGGCAACGGCGGTAGCCAGGCGGTCGTCGTCCGGGTGGCCAAGGCCGGCACCGGTGAGGAAGCGTGCGTCACGCTCCACTCCACCGAGGGGCACAGCGAGTGCCCGGTGCTGGAGGTGCACGCGAAGGAGCCCGGCGTCTGGGGCTCGGGCCTGCGGGTGGCCATTGACCACGACACCCCGGCTCCGGACAAGACGTTCAATCTCCAGATCCTCGACGCACGCGGCGGAGCGCGCGAGTCCTTCACCGGCCTTTCGATGAACGCCGGCCACGGCCGCTTCGTCGAGACAGTCGTCAACGCGGGTTCCTCCCTCGTCCGGGTGAAGGCCCTCGACGAGGACCGGCCCGACCCGTCCGGCACCGTCTCCAAGCCCTTCGCGGCGGCACTTCCGGGTCTGGAAGTCGAGCTCAAGGTCAAGATCGGTGAGGTGGAGCGTGAGTTCACGCTCTACGAACCCGACCGCGACGGTGAGCCGCCGGCCGACGTCACCGAACTGGCGCTGCTGCTGGAACGCAAGCTGCGCGCGCTGCCCGACGCCCCGGGGAAGCACACCTTCGCCGGGGCCGAGGTCACCGCCTTCGGCCGGCGGCTCCAGGTCGTCGCCGGGTCCACCGACCCGGACGACGTCGTCCGCTTCGTCGGCGAGTGCGCCAACGACCTGGGTCTCGAGGCATCGGTCAACCCGCCCGTCTTCCCGCTGGAAGGCGGCAAGGACGGCGATCCGCCCGGGCCGCGCGACCTCATCGGCAGCGAGGCGCGCAAGACCGGCGTGCAGGCGCTGCGCGACGTGGACGACGTCAACCTGCTGGCCCTGCCGGAACTCTCGGCGTACGAGTCCACCGAGGACATGGTCACCGTGCTGTCCGCGGCCGAGCAGCTCTGCCGGGAGCGACGGATCTTCCTGCTCGTCGACTCCCCCTCCACGTGGGGCAGCGTCGACGCCGCACGGGCCGGGATCGGTGCCTTCGAGCCCGTGCGCAGCAACCACGCGGGGCTGTACTTCCCGCATCTGCGGCTGACGGACCCGCTGACCGGGCGGCTGCGTTCCTTCCCGCCGTCGGGTGCCGTCGCCGGGGTCATCGCCCGTACCGACGGCGAGCGTGGTGTATGGAAGGCGCCCGCCGGGACCGATGCGCGACTCGCCGGTGTCCGGGCGCTGACGGTCAGGCTGACCGACCGGGAGAACGGGCTGCTCAATCCGCTGGGCGTGAACTGCCTGCGCACCTTCCCCGTGGTGGGTCCGCTGGTGTGGGGCGCCCGCACGCTGGAGGGCGCGGACGCGCTCGACAGCGAGTGGAAGTACGTCCCCGTGCGCCGGCTCGCGCTGCATGTCGAGGAGAGCCTCTTCCGCGGCCTGCAGTGGGTTGTCTTCGAACCCAACGACGAGCAGCTGTGGCAGCAGATCCGGCTGAAGGCATCGGCCTATCTCCACGACCTGTTCCGGCAGGGCGCGTTCAAGGGTGGCACACCGCGCGAGGCGTACTTCGTGAAGTGCGACAAGGACACCACCACTGCCGCCGACATCGAGCGCGGAGTGGTCAACGTCGTGATCGGCATCGCGCCCGTCAAGCCCGCGGAGTTCGTGATCGTCAAGATCCAGCAGGTCGCCGGCGAGTTCTCACTCTCGTAACCAAGTAAAGGAACACGAAGGACACCGATGGCTGAGTTCCAGATAAACGCCCATCGCTTCGACCCCTACAAGAATTTCAAGTTCCTGGTTCTGTGGGACGGTCGAACGGTCGCGGGCATCAGTAAGATCAGTCCCCTGAAACGCACTACCGAGGTGGTCAAGCACCGCCACGGCGGTGACCCCAGTTCCCCGCGCAAGTCGCCGGGCCGCTCCGAATTCGAGGGCGTCACCCTCGAGCGCGGTGTCACCCACGACCCCGAATTCGACCGGTGGGCCAACAAGGTCTGGCAGGTCGGCGCCGGGCTCGGCTCGGAGGTCTCGCTCCGGGACTTCCGCAAGGACATCATCATCCAGGTCCTCAACGAGGCCGGGCAGGTGGCCGTCTCCCACAAGCTCTACCGGGCGTGGGTCAGCGAGTACCAGGTCATCGGGGAACTCGACGCGAACGCCAATGCCGTCGCCATCCAGAGCGTGAAGCTGGAGTGCGAGGGCTGGGAGCGGGACTACGAGATTCCGGAACCGGTCGAGCCGTCCTTCACCCACCCGGCCTGAACGTCACCGTGATCCCTGGGACAGCCCCGGTGGGGCCCGCCGAGCTACTGGCCGTCTGGGAGACCGGGCTGGCCCTGGGGGCGGCGGAGAAGTCGCTGCTGCTGCACCGGGCGGCCCGCCCGGGGGCCGGTACCGACGAGTTGCTGTCGGTGCCGGTCGGCGAGCGGGAAGCGGATCTGTTCGCGCTGCGCCGGTCGCTGTTCGGTGAGCGGATGCAGGTGCGCGTCGAGTGCGGCGCCTGCGGTGAGGCCATGGAGTTCGAACTGGACGCCGGGGCGCTGGGCGTACGTCCGGCGGAGGGAGACCGGCCGCTGCGGGTGGCGGAGGACGACTGGGTGGTCGAGTTCCGGTTGCCCACCGTCGCCGGACTCGCGGCGGCCGGTGCGGCCGCCTCGTCCGCCGAGGCCAGGCGACTGCTGGTGGCGGACTGCACGGTGCGGGCCCTGCGCGGCGGGGAACCGGTCGCCGCGGAGCAGTTGGCGGCTCTGCTGCCCGAACGGGTGGAGCGGCTCATCGCCGAGAAGGCCGCCGAGGCGGACCCGACGGCCGAGGTGACGCTGAACGTGGCGTGCCCCGAATGCGGTGAGGCCACCCCGGCCGAACTGGACATCACCTCCTACCTGTGGACCGAACTGGACACCTGGGCAAGGGACTTGCTGCTGGACGTCCATCTGCTCGCCTCCGCCTACGGGTGGACCGAGCCGGACGTCCTGGCGCTCGGCCCCATGCGGCGTCGTTACTACCTGGAGCTGTGCACCGATGCCTGACTACTTCGACCGGCTGCTCGTCCGGTACACGCCGGCGGGCGCCGCCGACGACGCCCGCGACCCCGGAACGCGGGTGCGGGTACGGCCGCGGTCGGCCGGCCCGTTCGAGCGTGCCGAGGCCCTGCGCCACGGGCCGCCCGAACCGGACGAGCCGGCCGCGCTGATCCCCTCCGCTCCGGCGATCGCCCCGGACCGGCCCCGGTCGCTGCGGCCGGACCGGGAGGTGCGCACCGAGCGGCACACCGTGGTGCGGACCGAGCAGGTCCCGGCCCCGGGCGATGCCCGCCGGCCGGCCCCGCCCGCCGTGCCGGCGCCACCACCGCGGTCCCCGGCCGCCCCGTCGCCGACGGCCCGGCCCGACGGGACCGGGCGTGTGCGTGCGGTACACCGAGGACGGCCCTCCGCGCCGGACGACGCGACATCGGCGCCCCTCCTGACGGCCGGCCCGGCCCCGGTGGCCGCGCCACCGGCGCGTGCGGCCGCGCGTCCCGCGCCGCGCGACTCCGCCGCCGCAGCCGCGCGGGGCGCGGTGCTCGGCTCGGTGGGGCGGCGCGCGTCGCGCCCGGCCGAACGCGTCGTGCACGTACAGATCGGCCGGCTGGAGGTCAGCGCGGCACCGCAGCCCGGTGCGAACGGTTCACCGGCCGGGCGCCCCGCACAGCGGACCGGCCGGCCGGCGCCCGTACTGACTCTGGACGACTACCTGTCGCGCGGCGGGAAGAGGGACTGACGCATGAGCAACGCACTCGCCGTCGCCACGGTCACCCAGGCGCTCGCCCTGCTCATCGAGGGCAACCTGGGACCCGAGATGGACATAGCGGTCAAGGTGGAGACCCGAAAACCGCCGTCGGAGCCGCCGGGCGAGCCGACCATCACGGTGTTCCTCTACCAGGTGACGCCGAACGCCGGTATGCGCAACGAGAACCTGCCGACGCGCGCCGCCGACGGCACCTTGCGCAACCGGGCCGCCGCGCCGCTGGACCTGCACTACGTGATCAGCGCGTACGGCGAGGAGGCGGAGCTGGTCGGGCAGCGGCTGCTGGGGTGCGTGATCCGCACCTTGCACGAAATGCCGGTGCTGCCGCGGGAGCTGATCGAGCTGGCCGCCGAGCGGCCGTATCTGGCCGGCAGCGATCTGGCGGACTCGTTGCAGCGGGTGCGCTTCACGCCGACGGTCATGGACGTCGACGAGACGTCCAAGCTCTGGGGGATGCTGCACCAGACCCCCTACACCCTGTCGGTGGCCTACCAGGCGTCGCTGGTGGTGATCGAGGGCCGCGAGAAGCCGGTCCCGGCGAAGCGGGTGGAGGAGCGCACGGTACGGGTGCTTCCGTTCGGGGCTCCCGGGGCTCCCGGGGCGCCGGTGGCTTCTTCGGCTTCTGCGACGGACGAGGCTCCTGCCGCAACCGTCGCTCCTGTTGATCCCGTCGATCCCGCACCTCCGAAGGCCGTCGTGAAGAAGGCCCCGGTGAAGAAGGCCGCACCGAAGAAGGCCGCACCGAAGAAGGCCCCGGCCAAGCGGGCGGCACCGCCCCGGCCCCGGGGAACGGCCGGGAGCGATACGCCGGCGCCGGACGACAAGGGCTGAGCCGGAGTGCTGAACACGGGGGGTGAGGACATGGGTACGCATGAAGGGGCCGGTCGGAGTGAGGGCCGGGAAGCCGAAGCGCAGGGACGGGCGCTCTCGGCGGCCGTCCACGCCGTACTCGCCCGTGTCGACGCCCACGCCGGGCGCGCCACGGGCCGCCCGGCCCCGGCCGACGCCGCGGACACCGGCGCACCCACCGACGGCACAGCCGTGGCCGGACCCGGCACCACATCCGGACCCGGCACCACATCCGGACCCGGACCCGGACTCGGCACCGGCACCGGAGTCACTCCCTCGGACAGTGCCCGCCCCGCCACCCTCGACGCTCTCGTCGCCTGCTTCGGGCTCAGTGCGTTCGAGCGGGAGATCGTCCTGCTGGCCGCAGCAGCCGAGCTGGAGCCCACGACGGGCACCCGGTGCGCCGCGGCCTGCGGCGACCCGGAGCGTACGTACCCCACCTTCTCGCTCTCCCTCGCCGCGCTCCGCGATCCGCACTGGAGCGCCCTCACACCCGTCGCCCCGTTGCGGCGCTGGCGGATCGTCGAGCTCGACGACGAGACCCGGCTGACCACGTCCCGGCTCCGGCTCGACGAACGGATCCTGCACTTCCTGGTCGGCTCGCCGTACCTGGACGCCCGGCTGCACGGGCTGCTGCGCCGCATCACCGTGCCGGACTCCCTGCCCGCCTCGTACGAGCTGGCGGCGAGCCGGGTCGCGGCGGGCTGGTCCGGCGCGGGGCGCGGGGCACCGCTCCGCGTCGAGCTGGTCGGCGGCGATCTCCGTACCCGCGCGGACATCGCCGCCGTCGCGGCCCGCCGCTCGGGACTCGGTCTCTACGAGATGTCCGCCGCCGACATCCCGGCCGCCCCTGCCCAGCGCGACCTGCTCGCCCGGCTGTGGCAGCGCGAGGCGATCCTGCTGCCCGCGGCGCTGCTGGTGGAGAGCGCGGAGGTGGACAGCGAACAGGCCGCCGCCACCGAGATGTTCGTCGAGAGCGCGGCCGTGCCCCTCGTCGTGTCGAGTGCCGACCCACGGCGGACGGCACGTCCACGCGGTGAACGCGTCACCGTTCCGCCCCTGGACGCCGACGAGCAGCTCGGCGTGTGGACCGACGCGTTCGCGGCCGTTCCGGACGTACGGGAGGCCGATCTGCGGGACCTCGTGGCGCAGTTCTCACTGCCACCGCATCTGGTCCGCTCGGCCGCAGCGGCCGTGGCCCGGGACCTGCCGGGCGAGGACGAACTGGATGCCACCGGGCTCGCCTGGCAGGCCGGCCTGACCGAGGCACGGATGGGCATGGACGAGCTGGGCCGCCGGATCGAGCCGCAGGCGGCCTGGGGCGATCTGGTGCTGGCGGAGCGGCAGTTGCGGGTCCTGCGCGAGATCACCGCGCACGTACGGCAGCGGCCGACCGTGTACCAGGAGTGGGGCTTCGCCGAGACGCTGCGCCGGGGCCTGGGCGTCACCGCGCTCTTCGCGGGCGGCTCGGGTACGGGCAAGACCCTCGCAGCCGAGGTGATGGCGAAGGAGCTGGGCCTGGACCTGTTCGTCATCGATCTCTCCCAGGTGGTCAGCAAGTACATCGGTGAGACCGAGAAGAATCTGCGCAAGGTCTTCGACGCCGCCGAGCAGGGCGGGGCGCTGCTCCTGTTCGACGAGGCCGACGCGCTGTTCGGCAAGCGCAGCGAGGTCAAGGACAGCCACGACCGGTACGCCAACCTCGAAGTCAGCTATCTGCTGATGCGGATGGAGGCGTACCGGGGACTCGCGATCCTCACGACGAACATGAAGCAGGCACTGGACACGGCGTTCATGCGCCGCATCCGCTTCGTCGTCGACTTCCCGTTCCCCGGCGAGAGCGAGCGGGCCGAGATCTGGCGCCGGGTACTGCCCGCGCGGGCGCCGGTGAAGGGCGTCGACCCGGAGCTGCTGGCCCGGCTCACCGTGGCGGGCGGATCCATCCGCAACATCGCGCTGTCGGCGGCCTTCCTCGCCGCGGAGGAGGGGGACAGGCTCCGGATGCGCCACATGCTGGAGGCCGCCCGTACCGAGTACCTGAAGCTCGACCGCTCCCTGACACCTTCGGAGGTGCACGGATGGGTCTGAACGAGCAGCAGCGCACGGTACGGGTGGACATCGGCGAGCTGGTGCTCGACGGGTTCGGACGGGTGGACCCGGAACGCGTCTCGGAGGCGTTCCAGGCCGAGTTGGGCCGGCTCCTACGGGAGCGGGGCGTGCCCCTCGCCGCGAACGGCGGGCAGGCGCTGGACGCCCTGGCCGGGCTGCCCCCGCTGCCCGCGACGGTTTCCGCGCGGCGCCTCGGCCAGGAGCTGGCGCGCGCGGTGCACACGGGCCTGTCGGGCGGGGGTGAGGTGACGCGATGAGTACGTCCCACTCGCAGGAAACCCGGTCCGACCAGTCCGCCAAGCGTCGCAAGCGCAAGGAACGGGCCGCATCCCGTGCGCCCGAACCGAAGAACATCGTCAGCGGTGCGGGCCAGCCGCTGGACCTGAGCGTACGGCGGGAGCTGGAGGAGCAGCTCGGGCACGACTTCAGCCGGGTGCGGCTGCATACCGACCCGGACGCGGGCGCGCTCACCGAGATGCTCGGCGCGGACGCGGTCGCGGTCGGTCAGGACATCTTCTTCCGCGAGGGGACCTACCGTCCCGGCACGCTGGACGGTCAGCGCCTGCTCGCCCATGAGCTGCTGCACACGGTGCAGAACCCGCACGGTCTCGGCGCGCTGCGCGCCGGGCGCGATCTGGGCGAAGTGAGCCTGCCGCAGCAGGCGATGGAACGCGAGGCGGAGTCGGCTGCACAGGAGTCCGTACGGGAGGGGCAGCCAGACACCCAGGTCGAGGAGGGGCGGTCGACGCCCGGCTGGCTGCGGTACGCGACGGTGGACGCGGACCGGAACCGGCTGGAGCAGATCGACCCGGCAACGCTCGTGGATCGGCTGGCCAACTCGGTCGTACGGTCGCTGCGCGGTGACCCGGAGGACCGGTCGAAGCGCACCCGCAAGCAACTGGTCAGACTGCCGGAGGAGTTGCGGGACAGCGTCCTGGAGCGCCTGGAGACCAGGCTGCTCAGTCCGGAGCATGAGCGGGTGCTCGACCTGGTCGACGAGGTCGAGGCCTACGACGATCTGGAGCGGAACTCATCCGAGGCCCCGACCGTCGAGAACGATCCGGTCCAGGAGCTGTGGTACGAGCGCGAGACCGAGCGGCGGGCCGCCGAGGAACAGCGGGAGGAAGAGCAGCAGCCCGCGGCGGCGCCGGGCCCGGAGAAGGTTCAGGACGAGGGCCGGGACGAGGGCCGGGACCGGGACCAGGAACCGGTCGCTGACTCGGGAAGCGGCGGCGCAGGTACGGCGTCGGAGGGCCAGGAGTCGGCCGCTCCGGCGGCACCGGCTGCCGCGCCTCAGCAGCAGTCGTCGTCCGAGGGCGGCGGGAAGGAGCCCGCAGGCTCCGCCCAGGGCAAGGACAGCCAGGAGGGCCAGGAGGACCAGGAGCAGCAGGGCGCCCCGGCCGCGAGCAAGGAGGAGTCCGCGGCCAAGAACCGTCCGGGCGCGGTCGATGCGCTCGTGGCGGGCCAGCAGCTGAAGCAGGAGGACAAGCGCGGCTCGGTGCAGCCGACGGGTTCGCCGACCACGTCGGGCAAGGGAGACCAGCTGCCCGGTGCGTTCAGCACACTCGACGGCGTACGCAACCAGGACCTCGACGGCCCGGAGGAGAAGTCCGACGACGATCCATTCGCTTCCGGCAGCGAGTCGGAGGTCGAGGTCGGCGGTGGGGAGCCGAGCGCCTGGGACGTCAAGCTCCGACCGGAGGACTTCCTGCCCGCTCAGGACCTCGATGTCGCCGCCGTGCCGACCGCGGACAAGTTGGACCCTTCCTCGTCCGCCCCGTCGTTCCCCGTACCGCCGGTGACCAAGGCCGACCAGGTGCAGGCCGAGCGGGATGCGGAGGACGCCGAGGACGCTGCGGCGGAGACCGAGACCGAGGAGGACATCGTCGGCTCACCAGCCGATACGGAGCCGTCGGCCGAGGCTGACGAAGGCGGGCCGGGAGACACGCAGCTGGGCGGACTCGCCCTGGAACAGGCCGCCGAGGTAAAGCCGGCGACGGGCTCACGCGATCCGAAGAGCGGCGCCGATCCGAAGGCGGGTCCCGTCGCCGCGCAGACGGCGGTGCAGGAGGCGCCGGGCACCTCGGAGGCCGGGAGTGATGCGAAGGAGGCGGCCGCCAAGGAGGAGAAGGGCACTCCTGCCGGGGGCGAGACGTCGGCGGGTGCGCAGGAGAAGGCATCCCCACAGGCGGTGGCAGGTAACGCGGCGGCGCCGGAACCCGCGGCCAAGGAGGAGCAGAAGAAGACCGACGCGGCTCCGGCGGGCAGGAGCGAACCGACGGCGGACGCGCAGGCCCCCTCACCCGCACGGGACACCCATGTCTCCGGCGGGTCCAACGTGGATACGTCCGGCGGTGCACCGACCGAGTCGCCGGACAGCGGCCCGGCGAGCAGCGAGCCTGCTTCTCGTACGGAGACGCAGGCACCGAAGGCATCCGCACCCACCGCCGCCCCGGAACCCACGAGGGCTCCCGACGCCCCGACCGCGGCGAAGGCCGCACCGGCTCCCAAGGCCGCAGCGTCCAAGCCGGCTCCCGCCGCCAAGGGATCAGGCGGCGGAGGTGGCGGTGGGGCCAAGGCTGCCGCACCGGGCAAGGGCAAGAAGGACTCGGCACCGGCCCCGAACCTCTCCGGGGTGGCCCCGGAAGCCGGTCTGTCCACAGCCTCGAAGCTCAAGCCGCACAAGGCGCTTCAGGCGATGACCGGTGTGAGTGGCTCCGTGGACCGCACCGTCGGCGACGAGCACAAGACCCTCGCGGCCGCGCCGCCCTCGATGCAACGTCCGGCGGGCGCACCGCAGACGCTCCAGGGCAAGCCGAAGGCCGATGCGCCGGCCCAGTACTCCCAGGACGCGGCGGAGAAGTCCGAGCCCCCGAAGGACGAGAAGGCCGAGGTCAAGGGCGCCAAGGAGCCCGAGGGCCAGATCGAGGCGGAGAAGGCGGAGGAGCCGGGCGGCTGGGACACCTTCAAGATGGCCCTGGGCTTCGGACTGGCCAAGGTCGCCAACTTCTTCGGCGCCGACATCGACGAGTCCGAACTGGCCGCCAAGTTCGCCGGGCTGCCGACCAAGGACGAAGCGCTGAAGAAGGCCCAGGCGGGAAACGCGCCGGGCGTGGAGATGGAAGGCGCCGCCGAGCAGACGGCCGGTGAGCAGGGCGCGGCCGTCGACACCAAGGGCCAGGAAACGGTGGCGACGGGCAAGGACGACGCCGCCCGCCCGATGGGGGAGAACCAGGTCTACCCCAATGCTCCCAAGGAGCAGATGACGGCGAAGGTCCCCGGCGGGCAGGGCGGCAACGGGGGCGCTCCCGACGGCAACGCCGGAACCGGAGCCGTACCCCCGGAGGCAGCCTCCGAAGTGGCGGAGCACGAACAGGGGCCGCAGTTCCAGGCCGCGTTCGGTGAGGGCCAGAAGGGCATGTCCGAGGGCCGGCAGACCAAGGACAAGGACTTCCGGGACTCGCAGCAGAAGCACAAGGCGAAGGTCGACGCCGAGATCGCGACCAACACCGAGAGCCAGGCGGGCGAGCGCGATAAGGCCCTGAACGAGGTCACCGCAGAGCGAGCCGACTGGCGCACGGAGCAGGACGCGGAGCTCAAGACCCTCGGCACCAAGAAGACCGAGCGGCACGAGAAGGTCCGCACGGACGTCAAGGACAAGGAGAAGAAGACCGACGAAGACGTCGTCAAGGAGAAGGACGACAGCGACAAGAAGATCCAGGACGAGAACACCAAGGCCGAGAAGGACGCGGAGAAGAAGCGCGACGACAGCGTCGAGCAGTCGGGCAACTGGGTCAGCAAGGCCTTCGACTGGATCAAGCAGAAGGTCATCGAGATCAAGGACGCGATCGTCCGCGTCATCAAGGCGGCGCGTGACGCGGTCGTCGGCTTCATCAAGAACTTCAAGGAGACGGTCGAGCGCTGGATCAACGAGGCCCGCAAGTTCATCGTCGACGCGATCAAGAATCTGATCAACGATCTGATCGAGTTCGCGAAGGCGATGGTGCGGGCCATCATCGAACTGGCCAACCGCATCAGGAAGTTCATCACGGGCTTGATCGCGGCCGCGATCGCCTTCGTGAACAGGCTCGCCACGGCGCTGAAGCAGATCATCACGGATCTGCTGGACGCCATCGGCAAGCTCCTGAGCAGCATCCTTGACCTGCTCAAGAAGATGCTCCAGGACGTGATCAAGGCAGTAGTGGATGCGGTCAAGTCGGTGCTGGACTTTGCCGCCAAACTGCTGAGCGCGCTCGGCGACTTCATGCTCATCGCGGTCGACTTCCTCAGCGATCCGGGCGGCTGGCTCGGCGGTGCCAAGAACTCTGCGGTGGACGGAGCGAAGAACCACCTGTTCCGGGAGGTCCAGGCGGCCGTCAAGCATTGGTTCCAGTCGAAGATCGAAGAGATCATCGGCATCCCGAAGGCCATCATCGAGAAGCTGATCAAGGGTGGCTTCACCCTTGAGAAGATCATCAAGGAAACGTGGGCCGCCATCGTCCCCCAACTCCCTTTCATCATCGGCGAGATCGTGATCACCAAGGTCATCGCCAAACTGATCCCGGGCGCGGGGTGGGCGATGGCCGTGATCGACGCAATCCGGGTGGCCATCGGCGCACTCGGCGAGATCCTGCGCGCCATCGGCGCGGTCATCAGCTGGCTCAAGGCCGTCCGCCAGGGCGGTGCGGGCATCCTCTTCGCGAAGGCCGTCGCGGCGGGCATCGTGGCGCTGCTCGAACTTGCCTACGAGGCGCTGCTGAGCGGCATCGGCAAGTACGTGGCGAAGGTGGGCAGGCGCCTCAAGGGCGTCGCCGCCAAGCTCGGCAAGGACAAGGGCGGCGACAAGGGACCGGGCGCCGCGGGCTCGGACGACAAGGGAGGGCCGGGCACGAAGCAGGACCAGAACCAGCCGACAACCACTCCGGCTGCCCGCCCGGCGACTCCGGCCGGACGTCCCACCACTCCGGGGACCCGTCCGGCTACGCCGTCACCGCGCCCGACAACCCCGTCCAAGCGGCCGGAGACTCCGGCCGCACGTCCGGCGAATGCTGCTCCGGGGACCCGCCCGGCCACGTCGTCTCCGCACCCAAGCGCCAAGCCGGAGGCCGCCGCCCCGAAGATTCCCCCGACGACCGGCCCGGGGAAGAAATTCCCCAGCCCCGGCAAGCAGGCGCCCAGCACACAGAAGGCGCCGACGGACGGCAACAAGCCGACGGGCAAGGACGAAACGAAGCCGCACACCAGCCCGACTCCGGCTGCGAAGCCCAAACAGACGCCGGAACCGCAGCCGGCGCCGAAGACCGACCCGTACGCGGCGCCCAAGTCGAAGGAAGACGCCAATAGCAAGCCCGGAGAGGGCAGCGCCTCCACCAAGCCCAAGGAAGACGGCAAGACCCCGGGCAACCCGAAGGACACAGGTCCGAACAAACCGAAGGAAACAGATCCGAACAGGC
This sequence comes from Streptomyces finlayi, assembly GCF_014216315.1. Taxonomy (NCBI): domain Bacteria; kingdom Bacillati; phylum Actinomycetota; class Actinomycetes; order Kitasatosporales; family Streptomycetaceae; genus Streptomyces; species Streptomyces finlayi. The sequence continues at coordinate 1,135,126 of NZ_CP045702.1, read as the reverse complement.
CGACGGGCGATAAGGACGGGCCGAGCAAACCGAAGGGTGACAACGGTCGCCCGAACAGGCCGAAGGACGGCAACGGCAACGACGACAGGAAGCAGGACAGGAACAACGAGGAGGATTCGGACACCGCGAAGAACGCGCGCCTGGCGTTGATAGCAGCGAAGATCCGGAAGATCCTCAAGGAGCGTCTCGATCAAGGAATCGAGTTCGACACCCACCGGGCGCTACTGGCCGGCTTGCGAAGGCACTACAGATTGACCTCCCTCTACAAGGAGAAGGAGGGGGGTGAGAAGTTCACCGTCATTGCGCGACTCAACCCTTCCGTTCCCGTGACACCGGGATTCAGTACCTACGAGACCAAGGTCGACCACAGTAAACCGGATCCCCCGCTTCCCAAACCGAGTGCCCCGTCGAAGATGAATAACGTACTGGCCACCGATTTCACTGCGGAGGCCATCAATGAGTCATGGGCGGAGACGCGCGGACAGAAAGCGGACAAGATTCGGAAGGATGAGCCCATCGGGTTCCGTCACATCAACAAGTACGACCTCAACGCGGACTCCAGTAACTTCTGGGTCCGGCAGCACTTGCTGACAGAACTGCTGGGCGGAACCGCCGACGGGCGAAATCTCGTGCCGGCCCGCAATAGAGTGAACCAGAACTTTAAGAACGAGGTTGAAAAGCCGGCCGAGCAGTGGATCCGCTCCGGGAAGAATAAGATTGCCTGGTACGACGTCAAGGTGAACTACCACTCCGGGGAGCCTCGCGGATTCCCTTCGTTCCTCAGGACGGAGTGGGGTGCTTACTACCCCGACTATCAGAAAAACACGTGGGTCCGTGAGAAGCAGCCGCGCGACTACAACGAGCGGTCGGACCTCGAAATGCCACCGGGCGGCGGAGACAGGGTGTATGTGAATTACGACTCGGCCGTTCGCATGCAGAACATGCTGAATATCCCGAAGGGTATAGCCGAGGACATCGAGGATGTCGCCGAAGTCCACAGCGGAGACATTCCGGGCATGTCTGTCCTGCTGGCGGACCTGAAGGTGCTCAGAAGCATCAAGCGGCGCCGAAAGAAGGGTTGGGACGGACACATTCGCAAGCTCATGCGAGCCGCGCAGGAAGGGCACCTCACCTTCGACAAGAAGCCGTGACCCGTCCCACCCGAAACCAGCAAGGAATCTGATACGTGCGCGAATATTCGGCGATTGAGTCGGCACTCTACGCATCCTTCGACCGGCTACTGGAATCTGACATCCTCGAAATTGACTTCGAGAGCGTCGGAACCTTCACCGACCCGTCGGCCGGCAAGCCCTCAGAATTCGACGAGCAATCGGAATGGAAGGATGTGATTCTCGATCACCGTTTCGACGAAGCGACGCCATGGATCACCGAGCTCGCTTGCCGCTGGCGATCAGTGAAGCGCAAGAGAGCGCCAGAAATCCACGGAGAGTTCCGTGTGCGCAACATCTACGACGCGCTGCTGAAGAATGCGCCCGACCTCACCTGGGAGAGAGCGTCCGACACGGAGAAGCAGCTGGTCGCAGAGTTCCGTACGATTGACGACACGCCCCGCTCCGGCGCAGGACTGCTCACGGCCGTCAGGGTTCAACCTCATGTCAATCCACTGGAACTCTGGTACTACGACAAGGACCTGAGCCGGTATCCGGGGCACGCGACTGACTATGTTCGCCTGGACCTCGACTACGTGGAATACATGAAGGTACTCCCCGTCACCAAGGGAACCTTCGGCTGGCAGTACCTCTTCTCTGATATCTCCCTGTGTGGCCTCGAGCGGCACGTCGTCGAGAACCTTGAAGCCATGCTTGACGCGTTCCCCACCGCTTTTCCCGAGTACGACTACGCACCGCTGCGCGCCCGCTTGGAGGCCCGCCTGTGACCCGCTACGCAGACATACCCAAGCCCATCCGCTCCGGCATAGTCGTAGTCGACCCCGAACGCGGCACCCCCCAGCGCATCATCGTCCTCCAGTTCAACCCCGACACCCTGGAACGCAGCCTCGCGCCCCAATCGGCCGGCTCCGGTGGTGACTCCGGGGGAGGGGGCAGCGGGTCCGGGGACCGGAACGAGGCTCTTCGGCTCAAGGGGCCCGCTCAGGAGACCTGGAAGTTCACCGCCGAGATCGATGCCACCGACCAGTTGGAGGTCGCCGCACCCGACGGGATCCACCCCGAGCTGGCCACCCTCGAAATGCTGGTGCATCCGACCACCGCTCAGCTACGGGAAGCGAGCCGGCTCTCCAAGAAGGGGACCATCGAGATCAGCCCGATCGAGATGCCACTCACCCTCTTCACCTGGGGCAGCAAGCGCGTCATGCCCGTGCGCCTCACCGAACTGTCCATCAACGAGTCCGCGTTCGACGTGAACCTGAATCCGATCCGGGCGAGCCTGAGCATCGGCATGAAGGTGCTCAGCGTCAGCGATCTGCCCGCCGGGCACCGCGGGGCCGATCTGTACATGGCGCATCTCGCGCAGAAGGAGCGGCTCGCCAGGGCCGCGCGCAGCGGCGGGCTCGGCTCGCTGGGGCTGGCCGGCGGCAATGCCGTCACGGGGAGGAGCTGAAGGACATGGCCGACATCGAACCGTACGAGAACGCGCTGGACGCGATACCCGGCGCCCACCCCTACTCCCGCTCCAGCCGCTACCACGACGCCGAGATCGGCGTGCACCGGATGGCCGACGGGACCGAAGTGCGGTACGCCAAACGCCGGTTGCTGCCGCCGCTCAGCGAGGCGGCGACGGCGGCCGAGGAGAGCGCGCCGCACACCGTCAGCAGCGGGGACCGGCCGGATCTGCTGGCTCAGCGGTACTTCGGGGACCCGGGGCAGTGGTGGCAGATCGCCGATGCCAATCCGGTGCTCGACCCGCAGGAGCTGACCGAAGAGGCGGGCCGCACCATCGCGATCCCGCATGCCGGGGGCTTCCCGGGGCCGGGGGCGCGGTATGCCTGATCAGCCCGTGGGGAGCGGGCCCATCCACATCACCCTGCAGACGGGGTCGCGGCTGACCCGGCCCGTTCCGCCCGAGGTCACCGAGGCGCTGCTGTCGGCGCAGATCACGGCCACCGCGGGCGAACGCAGCGGATTCCAGATGGCTTTCGACCTCACCAAGCAGGGGGCGCTGTCACGGAGGCTGTTACCCGAGGGGTTCTTCGATCCGAAGACCCGGGTGATTCTCAGCGTCAGCGTGAAGGGCACCGCCCGGGTGCTGCTCGACGGGCTCATCGTGCGGCAGGAGGTCGGCGCCAGCAATCAGCCGGGGCACTCCACCCTCACGGTGACCGGTGAGGATCTCACCCTCCTCATGGATCTGGAGGAGCGCACCGACCGGTACCCCAATCTGAGGCCCTCCGGACGGGTCGCACGCATCCTGGCCAAGTACGCCGACTACGGCATCGAGCCCCGCGTCTTCCAGGAGCAGATCGAGCAGCCGCCGCGCGAGCGGCTGAGGGTCGACTACCAGTCGGGCACCGACCTGAGTTACGTGAACGAGCTGGCGCGCGCCAACGGCTACACGTTCTATCTGGAACCCGGACCCCGGCCCGGCCGCTCCACTGCCGTCTGGGGTCCCGAGGCCCGGATCGGGCAGCGGCAGCACGCGCTCAACGTGAACATGGACGTCAACTCGACCGTGGATCAGCTGACTTTCGCGTACGACGGGACCGCCCGCGAGGAGCCGCAGGCACGCGTGCAGGACCCCGCCACTCGCGACAGCCGGCTCCTGCCGCAGCCAGACATCGGGCCGCTGCGCCCGCCGCTGGGACGCCGCGCCACTCCCGCACTCAAACGCAGGACGCTGTCCGGCACGGCCAAGAAGGAGTCGGCGCAGGCCCAGGCGGAGCTGCTGGCGCGCGCCGCGCTGTCGGCCGATGCCATTTCCGGCTCCGGTTCCCTGGACGTGAACCGGCACGGCTACATCCTGCGGCCGCGCGAGCTCGTCGGGGTGCGTGGCGCCGGGGTGACGTACGACGGCGACTACTTCGTCAAGTCCGTCACCCACACCATCAGGCCGGGCTCCTACCAGCAGAACTTCACGCTCTCGCGCGAGGGCCTCATCGCCCGGAGCGGCACCGTACGACCGTAACGGCCGCGACAGCGGAACAGGAACAGGACCAGGATCAGGATCAGGACCAGGAGAACTTCGCATGGCTGCTGGACCCAACAACCGGTTTCTCGGCAAGTTCCGGGGGCGGGTGGTGAGCAATGACGATCCGCTGAAGATCGGGCGGGTGACGGTCAAGGTGCCGGACGTCCTGGGGGACGAGACGTCCACCTGGGCCCTGCCGTGCCTGCCGTTCACGGGGCCGCAGTCGGGGCAGTACGCGGTACCGGCCGAAGGCGCGGGAGTGTGGGTGGAGTTCGAGCAGGGGGATGTCAGTTTTCCTATCTGGACCGGTTGTTGGTACGGGGACAGGACCGAGCTGCCGCCCGATGCGCTCACCGGCGGCCCGGTGCACCAGAACGTGGTGATCCAGACCTCCGACCGGCACAAGTTCGTCCTGGGCGATGTGCCCGGCGGCAACGGCATCCGTCTCCAGGCCGCGACGGGGGCGTACATCCAGGTCGACGAGAAGGGCGTGACGATCGCCAACGGCCAGGGCGCCTCGATCGTGCTGGACGGCGGCGAGGTCAACATCAACGACGGCCGGCTGATCGTGGCCAAGAAGCAGTAACAGACAACGGGGAGAGGACTCTTGTCCACAAGCTCAGGGACCATCGTCAGCGCCGCCGCCACACTCCACTGCCCGCACGGCGGCCGGGCATCCGCCACCTCGGCGCGCTCGGCCGTGCGCCTGGACGGGCTGCCCGTGCACACCGCCTCCGACACCTTCGTCGTGACCGGGTGCCCGCACACCGTCGACGGGGTGCCGCACCCGTGCACCACTGTCCGGTGGAGCCCGCAGACGGGCGGCGTGCTGATCGACGGCGCGCCCGTTCTGCTGCACACGAGTGCGGCGAACTGCTTCAGCTCGGCGCTCGTACCGCAGGGACCACCGGTCGTGACCGCGGCGCGGCAGGGGGCGACATGCCGATGAGGACCGTACGCGGCGACATCGCGTTCCCGTTCCGCAGCGACCGGCGCGGGCGGACGGCTCACGCCGCGCACGACGAGCATGTGCGGGATCTGGTCGAGCAGTTGCTGTTCACCAGCCCCGGTGAGCGGGTGATGCGGCCCGACTTCGGTTGCGGGCTGCTGGATCTGGTGTTCACACCGAACAGCCCCGAGCTGGCTTCGGCCCTGGAGCTGTCGGTGGAGGCCGCGCTACAGCGCTGGCTTGGCGAGCTGATCGATGTGGAGTCCCTGGACGTGGTGAGCGAGGAGAACGTGGTCCGGGTGTATCTGCGCTATGTGGTGCGCTCCACCGGGAACCGGCGCGACGAGGTCTTCGAAGGGAGCGGGCCCGCATGAGCAGCCCGAGCAGGGATTTGGTCTGCCGTACGGACGGCAGGCGAGGCATGGTGCGTGCGGCACGGCTCGACGGCGTGGACGCGGTGGAGGCCGGGGACGACGGTCTGACGCTGACGGTGACGTTCCTCGGCAAGGCGCCGCAGGGGCTGTGCCCGGAGAACATCCGGATCGACGGCGGCCGCCGGATCACGGGTATCGAGGCGGTCGAGGTGACCGTGGAGCGGGAGGAGGACCCGGAGCTCGACGACCGGCTGGTCGTGACGGTCGACCGCACCGGGGACACTTCGCGTTACCAGCTGTCGGTCGTGGACACCGATCCATACGGGCGGCCGGGTACGGAACCGTTCCCCGGGTTCGACCAGCGGTACTTCCGGGCGGAGTTCGAGTTCCGGCCGGACTGCCCCACGCCCTTCGACTGCGCGGACGATGCGGCGGGCCGTGACACCGGCCCCCGGACCGAGGCGCCCGTCATCGACTACACGGCGCGCGACTACGACTCCGTACGACGGCTCATCCTGGACCGGCTCGCGCTGACCACACCCGACTGGGTCGAGCGCAACCCCGCCGACCTCGGCGTCACCCTCGTCGAGCTGCTGGCGCACATGGCGGACCGGATCAGCTATCAGCAGGACGCGGTGGCCACCGAGGCGTATCTGGACACCGCCCGCAGGCGGGTGTCGGTGCGCCGGCACGTGCGGCTGATCGACTATCCGATGCACGACGGATGCAATGCCCGTGCCCTGGTCACCGTCGAGGTGACGAAGCGGCTGACGCTGCTGCCGGGTACGTTCCGTTTCGCCGCGGTCGACGTCCGTACGCTGGGGCCGCGCGACCGGCCCGAGATCGGCACCGTCATCGAGGACCGTGAGCTGGCGATGCTGGCCGAGCGCGGGTCGGTGGAGGTGTTCGAGCCGGTGGTGGCCGGCGAGCCGGCCGAACTGCGTCCCGCGCACAACACCATCCGCCTGTGGACCTGGGGCGACGAGGTGTGCGCCCTGCCGAAGGGCGCGGTGTCGGCGACGCTGCGGGACGAGTGGACCGACAAGAAGTGCACCGTGCGGGCGCTGGCCCTGGCGCCGGGCGACCTGCTGCTGTTCGAGGAGGTACGCGGGGCGCGTTCGGGTACGCCGGGCGACGCGGACCCCGCGCACCGGCAGGCCGTACGCCTGACCTCGGTCACCCCGGGCGTGGACACGTTGTGCGACCAGCCGGTCCTTGAGATCACCTGGGCCAGGGAGGACGCGCTCGCGTTTCCCGTGTGCCTGTCGACGCGCGGCGGGCCGGGCTGTGAACCCGTGCCGGACGTGAGCGTCGCGCGGGGCAACGTGATCCTCGTCGACCACGGCAGGTCACTGACGTTCGGCGGGGCCCTGCCCGAGACGGTGGCCGTGCCGCCGGAGCCCGCCGTGCTCGGTTCCTGCGAGCCGTCCGGCTTCGGGTGCGGGGACTCCGACGCGGGCAACGCGACGGCCCGGCTCCTGGGCGAACGTCTGGAACAGACCCGGCACGGACGGCTGCTCACCGCCGAGCAGATACGGGAACTGTCGACGCAGGTCGGCGACGATCAGGTGACGCGCGCCGGTCTCGGCCTGGAGCTGGCGGGGCGCCGGCGCGAGAAGGTCGTTCCGGGCACCGCGTACGAGCAGGCGGAGGCACTGGCCACGCTGCTCGCGCAGGTGGTGTACCCGGGCATCCGGCCCCGGTTCCGGCCGGTGCTCCAGCGCTCTCCCGTCGTCCAGGCAGCGCCCTTCCCGCTGCCGGAGCACGTCTGTGCCGGGCAGGCCGACCGGCTGGCCGCTGTGCCGGGGCGGGTGCGGGAGCGGCTGGTGGAGCTGTGGCGCAGCGCCCGCGACTGCGACGGGCTGACCGAGGCGGAGATCGACGAGCTGACCGTGCTCTTCGGGTTACGGACGCTGGAGCATGTGGCATTGCACCGTCACCCGGTACGTGCGCTGCGCGAGCTGCTGCACCGCAGTGAGCGGCTGCTGGCGCCGAAGCTGCGCAGGCTCCATGTGCTGACGGCCCGGGCCCGCGCGGGTGCGGTGCTGGACGCGGGCATCGCCTGGGAGATCGCGCACAGCTGGGGCCCCGGCTACGCGACCGGGCTGCGTCCGGACGAGCCCGTGCTGCGAGGGCCGGCCGCCGCCCTGGTCCAGGATCCGCGGGCCGCGCTGCCCGCGGTGACGGTTGTGGACGGTGACGAGACGTGGACCGCGCGGCGGGATCTGCTCGCCAGTGGGCACCGGGACCGGCATCTCGTCGGCGAGCTGGAGGACGACGGTCGGATCGCCCTGCGGTTCGGCGACGGGCGGCACGGTGCCCGGCCGCGGCCCGGCGCCCGGCTCGGGCTGCACTACCGGCTCGGTGGTGGCACGGCGGGCAACGTGGGCGCGGAGGCCGTCAACCATCTGGTGCTGCTGGGTGACCGGCACCCCGAGGGCGCGGGGGACACACGGCACCCCGAGGGCGCAGGAAGCACACGGCACCCCGAGAGAAGAGGGGACACGGCTGAGGCGCTGCCGGTCGCCGGGGTGCGCAATCCGCTGCCCGCCGTGGGCGGCACCGAGCCCGAACCGAGCGAGCAGGTACGCCAGTTGGCTCCGCTCGACCTGAAACGCACCCGGCAGCGCGCGGTGACCGCCGAGGACTACGCCGCCCTGGCCTCCGCACTGCCCGGGGTGCAGCGGGCGGCGGCCGACATCCGCTGGACGGGCAGCGTGCAGGAGGCCCATGTCGCCGTCGACGCGCAGGGGGCCGGGGAACCGGCACCCGAGCTGCTCGACTCGGTGGCGTACGCGCTGGAGAGCTACCGGCGGATCGGACACGACCTCGTGGTAGGCCCCGCGAGCACCGTAGCGCTGGACATCGCCCTGTCGGTATGTGCGGCACCCGGTCATCAGTACGGCCGGATCCTGACCGAGCTGTACCGGCTGATGGGCCGTGGGCGGCTGCCGGACGGGCGGCTCGGCTTCTTCCATCCCGATGCCCTGGTGTTCGGCGAACCGGTGCGGCTCAGCCGGCTGGTGGCGGCGGCCGCCGCGGTGCGAGGAGTGGAGAGCGTGACGGTGACCCGGCTCCGCCGGCTCCTCGACGACGTGGCCGGGGACGACGGGGACGACACGGCCCTGGAGGCAGGCGTGCTGCGGCTCGGCCCGCTGGAGATCGCACGGTGCGACAACGACCCGGACCGGCCCGAGAACGGGCGGCTGACCATCGAACTCGCCGGAGGTAGCCGATGAGCGGCACGGGCGGCTGCGGCTGCGGCTGTGGCGGACACGACGAACACCGGGCTCCCGAGGCCCTGTACAACCCGCCGGGGCGTACCGCACTCGACTACCGGGTCGGGGACTACGGCTCGTTCCTGGCGGCCATGGTGGACCGGCTCGCCTCGCCCGCCTATCCGGCGCTGCGGGGGCTCACGGTCCGCACCCCGGACGATCCGGCGATCGGTCTCCTCGACGCGTGGGCCGTCGTGGGCGACCTGCTGACGTTCCACTCCGAGCGGATATTGGACGAGGCGTATCTGCGCACCGCGAACGAACACCGCTCACTGGCGCTGCTCGGGCGCCTGGTGGGACACCGGCCGCGGCCGGGCATCGCCGCCGACACCCATCTCGCGTACACCCTGGACCAGGATCCGCGGGGTGCGGACGTGGAGGTGGTCATCCCGCGCGGGGCGCGCAGCAACAGTGTGCCGCTCACCTCCCAGGAGGATTCCCAGGTCTTCGAGACCGATGCCGATCTCGCGGCCCGCGCGTCCTGGAACGAACTCGCGGTGCGCCGGCGCAGGCCCACGCTGCTGACCGAGGAGGACCTGACCCGGCGTTCCGAGATCCAGGTGGCGGGCACCACGACCGGTCTGGGGACCGGGGACCGGCTGCTGTTCGTCTTCAAGGGCTGGCAGGACGGCGGGCAGGACGGCGGGCAGGGGCAACGACTGCTCCGTACCGTGGCCCGGCTCCGCGTCGACCGCGAGGACGACGTGACGGGGATCGCGCTCCAGCAGTCCGCCCCGCCGTCCCCGGGCGAACTGGTGGCCCTGCTGCGCGAGTGGATCACCGAGGACGACCGGGCGGTCGAGGACGGCGAGCCCGCCCCCGACAACCCCAACCCGCGCCCGGTCAGCCGGTTCATCCAGGACTTCGACACCCAGGTGCTCGCACCGCTGCGGGACGAACTGGACTCCCTCACCTCACCCGCCCGTCTCGCCGCCGCGCTCGCGGAACCGCACGAGCGGCTGGCCGAGGCACAGGTCGTCGCGCGAGCGCACGAGCACGTCGCCGCATGGTTCGCGCAGCTGGAGGCGGTGATCGGCGACATCAGGGCGCGGGCAGCCGAGCTGGAGCCGGTCAGGGCCGCCCCCGAGGGGCTGCGCGCTGCCGCGCCGGGCGGTTCCGCCGCGCTGCGGGCGCTGGGCGCGGTACTTCCAGCGCTGCGCGGAGAGGTCGTACGGGCAGGCTCCCGGGCGGGGTCCCTGCCGGCCGGCGCCGGTGCCGGCCGGCTGTCGGCTCCGGGCTCCGATCTCGGGGCGCGGCTGCTGGCGGCGCTCGACCCGCGGATCGCCGACGGGATGTATCCCGCGTGGCGGCAGTCCGCCCCCACCGCGCCGTCGCTCCTGCACGAGGTGCAGGCGATGCGGGTGACGGTGGCGCCGTTCGGCGCGATGGCGCCGCTGCGGCCCGTGCAGGACGCACGGGGACGGGTGATCAGACAGGCGGACTGGCCGCTGACCGGCTCCGCCCTGACGACGATGCGGGTGGTGTTCGACACGGCGGGCAAGGTCCCGGTGCGTGCGGAGTTCCAGCACACCGAGACGGGTTCGTCCGTCCAGCAGTCGGAGAACCTACCGTCGGAGGCCACGTTCGACCTGGGACCCGGCCGGGTCACGGTCAGGACCCGGGCCGGCCAGGACCACGATCTGAGCTGGCTGAACCGGCGGCCCGCCGACTCGCAGGAGCCGGGCGTCACCGCCCAGTTGCACGCCGGGCTGCCCGAGCGGACCCTGTTCGTCTCCCGGCCCGCGGAGGACGGCCGGGTCCAGGTCGCCGTCCACAACGGTGAGACCAGGACCTGGCGACTGGCGCCCGGTGACCACGAACAGGTCAGGCACGAGGGCTACGAGCTGACCGTGCGGTACACGGTCGGCAGCGAACCCGCCAATGTGGTCATCGGCATCGCCACCGTCCCGGAGCCCGCCGACCGGCGGGTGATCGCCCTCGACTCGGTGCAGGACTCGGTCACGGTCGGCAGCTGGGTCGCGATCGAGCGTCCCCGCAAGGGCGCCGAGGGCCCCGACGGCATTCCGGGCGACGAGAGGCTCAGGTTCGTCACCACCAGGGTCACCGCCGTACGCACCGCCGTGTACACCGACTTCGGCATCACCGGACGCGGTACGGAACTGACCCTGGCGGACCCCTGGCTCGACGAGCACGATGTGCTGCTCTCCACGATCAGGGACACGACCGTGCACGCGGGCGGACAGGCACTGCGGCTCGCCGACGAGCCGCTCGGCGAGGACGTGCACGGCAATGAGCTCGAACTGGCCGAGCTGTACGACGGGCTGCGCCCGGGGCGGCGGCTCATGGTGTCGGGGGAGCGCACGGACGTCCCCGCGGGGCGGGCCACCGAGCTGGTGACGGTCGCGGACGTCGAGCAGGTGCTCGACCCGCTGCTGCCCGGCGACCACGTGCACACGAGACTCACCCTGACCACGGACCTGGTCCACCGCTACCGGCGGGCCACCGTGCGGGTGCGGGGCAACGTGGTGGGGGCCACGCACGGCGAGAGCCGGGAGGAGCCGATCGGCAGCGGCGACCCGGACCGGACCAACCAGACGTTCGCCCTGTGGCAGTCACCGCTCACCTGGCTGCCCACCGACAACGCGCTGGGGGCGGTCCCCGTCCTCGACGTACGGGTCGACGGGCTGCTGTGGCACGAGGTGGACAGCCTCGCCGGACGCGGACCGCGCGATCGGGTGTACGTCAGCGGGGTGGCGGGCGGCCGGACCACGGTCACCTTCGGCGACGGGGTGCACGGGGCCCGGCTGCCCGGTGGGCACGAGAACGTCCGGGCCCGCTACCGCTTCGGCACCGGCCGGGCCGCCAACGTCCGGGCCGACCGGATCACCCAGGCGGTCAACCGGCCGCTCGGCGTCACCGGGGTCACCAATCCTCAGCCCGCCACGGGCGGCGCGGACGCGGACGGCCCCGGCGCGACCCGGTCCACGGTGCCGCTCGCCGTGTCGGCCCTCGACCGGCTGGTGTCGGTCGCGGACTACGAGGACTTCGCCCGCGCCCGCGGCGGGATCGGCCGGGCCGTGGCGCGTGAGATCTTCGACGGCAGACGGCGGATGCTGCATGTGACGGTGGCCGGGGTCGACGACATCCCCATCGCCGAGGACTCCGACGTGCTCACCGCGCTGCGCTCCTCACTCACCCGGTACGGGGACCCCCGGCTGCCGGTACGGGTGCAGGTGCGCGAACTGGTCCTGCTGCTGCTCGCAGCGAAGGTGAAGGTGGCCCGCGACCACAGCTGGCACGTCGTCGAACCCCGCCTGCGCCAGGCCCTGCTGACCCGCTTCGGCAGCGCCAGGCGCGAGCTGGGCAGCCCGGCGCACCTGTCGGACGTACTGGCGACGGCCCACGCGGTGCCCGGCGTCGACCACGTGGACGTGGACGTGTTCGGCGCAGTGCCCGCGACCCTCACCCCCGACGGTCTGCCCGGACTCGCGGACGCCCTCGCACGACCGCGTACGACGGTACCGGCGCGGCTCGCCACGTACGACGAGGACGTGCACCGGGTGACCGCACCGGAGGGCGAGACGCTCACCGGGGTCGCCGCCCGGTACGGCATCGCCCTCACCGAACTGCTGCGCCTCAACCCGGACATCACCGACACCCGGCGCCTGGCGAAGGGCCGCGCGGTGTTCGTCTTCCGCGGCGTCCGGCCCGCCCAGCTCGTCCTGCTGTCACCGGAAGTCCCGGACACGCTCACTCTCACGGAGGTCACCCGATGAACACCCAGGAAGGGAGCGCCGCATGAGCAGGGAACCGGACAAGCTTGCGGAGCTGCTCCCGCAGTGGCACCGGCTGCGGGACGCCGAGGAGGGCGGGCCGCTGCGCGCACTGCTCGCGGTGATCACCGAACAGGCCGACCGGGTGCGCGACGGGGTCGAACAGAGCTACGAGGACCTGTTCGTGGAGACGGCCGCGCCCTGGGTACTGCCGTATCTCGGCGACCTGGTGGGCTACCGCCCGCTTCCCGGGTACGAGCGCGTCCAGTCGGCCGGTCTCGGCGGCGGTCTCGGCGGCGGGGGTGGTGGCGGGGGCGGTGACGAGGGCGGTGACGAGGCCCGCACGCGGCTCGCCGAGGCGCTCGCGCCCCGCCGCGACGTCGCCGCGACCGTCGCCAACCGCCGCCGCAAGGGCACCCTCGCGCTGTTGGAGGAGACGGCGCAGGAGGTCGCCGGGTGGCCGGCCAGGGCCGTGGAGTTCTCCCGGCTGGTCTCCCACCAGCAGCCCGTCAGGCTGTACGGGACGGGGGCGGCGCCCGACGACGTACGCAGGCTGGGGCGCGGCCGGCTGGCCGACGTGAGGGACGGTGCGCGACTCGACCTGACGGGCGGCCCGTTCGATACGTCGGCCCGGTCGGCCGATGTACGCAGGGCCGGTTCGATGCGCCGCAAGGGCGGCCACACCCCGGCCGGCGTCGGGCTGTTCGTATGGCGCCTCAAGCCGTACTCCGTGACCCGGGCACCGGCGTACTGCGTCGACCGCGCCCGCAGCCTGTACACGTTCTCGATCCTGGGCAACGACAGCCCGCTGGTGACCCTGCCGGTGCCGGAACCGTCGGCCACGCACATCGCGACGGTCGACAACGTGCCCGCGTACATCACCCGGCGGCAGCTCGCCGACCGGCTCGCGGACTACTACGGGCCGGGCAAGAGCTTCGCGGTCTGGCGCGACGGTCAGGACGAGCCGGTGCCGATGTCGGACATCGTCGTCGCGGACCTGACGGACTGGCGCTACCGTCCCAAGCTCGGCCAGGTGGCCGTCGACCCGGTGCTGGGACGGATCGCCTTCGGCTCCCGCTCGGCGCCCCGGCAAGGGGTCTGGGTCACCTACCACTACGCCTTCGGTGACGACACCGGCGGCGGCGAGTACCCGCGCGAGCGCGTCACCTCACCCGCCGCACGGCTCTACCGGGTGGGCCCCGGGCAGGACCACCAGCGGATCATGGACGCGTACGAGCAGTGGCGCACCGACCGGCGGGCGGGACACTGCGGCCCCGAGGGCGTCATCGAGATCACGCACAGCGGCGCCTACCAGGAGCAGCTCGACTTCGACCTCGAACGCGGCGACCGGCTGGAGCTGCGCGCCGCCGAGGGCTGCCGTCCGGTGATCCGGCTGCTCGACTGGTACAGCAACCGGCCCGACGCGCTCAACATCCGGGCGCAGGAGGACGGAGAGGGCGATGCTCCCCGGATCGTGCTGGACGGTCTGCTGATCACCGGGCGCGGGCTCCATGTCAGCGGCCCGCTCGGTGCGCTCGTGCTGCGGCACTGCACGCTCGTACCGGGCTGGTCGCTGGAGCCCGGCTGTGACCCGCACTCGCCCGAGGAGCCGAGCCTGGTCCTGGACCGGACGACAGCGTGCGTGTCCGTCGACCGCAGCGTCCTCGGCACCATCGAGGTGATCGGTGAGGAGGTGAGCCACGACCCGCTGCCGATCCACATCCGCGACAGCATCCTGGACGCCACCGGCCACGACCGGGCCGCGCTCTCCGCACCGGACTGCCGCCATGCACATGCTGTGCTGCACGCCCACCGCACCACGGTCATCGGCGAGGTCCACACCCACGCGGTGGAGATCGCCGAGAACAGCATCTTCACCGGGCAGCTGCGGGTGGCCCGGCGCGGCATCGGCTGCCTGCGGTACTCGTACGTGCCGCCCGGCTCCCGCACCCCGCGCCGGCACCGCTGCCTGCCCGATCCCGTGGGCGAGGGGGAGGCACAGCCGGTGCGCCCGTTGCTGAGCAGCGAGCGGTACGGCACGCCCGCGTACGGGCGGCTCGCCGACGCCGGTCCGTGGCAGCTCCGCAGGGGCGCCGACGACGGCTCCGAGCTGGGCGTCTTCCACGACCTGTACGAACCGCAGCGCGAGGACAGCCTGCGGGCCCGGCTCGCCGAGTACACGCCGGCCGGTACGGACGCCGGGATCTTCCCCGTCACCTGAACCGGAACCTTCCCCGTCACCGACACGACTTCTTCCGATCTTCCGACCGATGAACTTCCAAGGGGGGACCCCTTCCCATGCACGCAGACATCTCCCGCAACACCTTCCGGCCGGACCGGCACTACTCGGCGGTCATCGCGCAGCAGGGCCGGGTGCAGCTCGACGCCGACGCCAATGAGCAGGCCGCCATCCAGCTGGTGCGGGCCCGTACGACCGCGGCCGATCTGATCGGGCAGCACGGCGGCCCGCGCGGCGCCACCGGCTTCGGCCTGAGCTTCGTGGGCGGTGGCCGTGAGCTGGACGATCTGGCCATCGGCGGCGGCCGCTACTACGTGGACGGCATCCTGCTGGACGCGACCCGGCCGGAGCCGGGCGTCCCGGCTGAGGCCGGGGACCACGGCGCCGCGGACGACGGTGAGGCACCGGCCGCGGTCCCGGCGACCTGGACGTACTGGGACCAGCCCGACGGATACCGGGACGCGGAGCGCCACGGCGACCGGCTGCCCACCCAATTCCCGTACCTGGCCTATCTCAAGGTGTGGGAGCGTTCGGTGACCGCGGCCGAGGACCCGCTGCTGCGCGAGGTGGCGCTCGGGCCCGCGATGCCTGACACGGCGGCCCGGCTCAAGACCGTATGGCAGGTGCTCCCCCTGCCCGGCGCGCAGTTGGAGCTGGCGGACGGGGCGCCGAAGGACGAGGTGCGTGCGGCGTTCGCGCGGTGGGCGGCGGCGCAGGCGCCGACCGCGCGCATGGCGGCGCGCAGCGAGCGCCCCGCGCACGCGGACGAGGACCCCTGCCTGGTGAAGCCGGACGCCCGCTACCGGGGCCGGGAGAACCAGATGTACCGCGTGGAGATCCACGAGGGCGGCCCGGCGAAGGACGCCACTTTCAAATGGTCGCGGGAGAACGGTTCGGTGACCTTCCCGGTCGACGAGATCGACGGCACCTGGGTGGAGCTGGCCTCACTGGGTGGCGACGACTCACTGGGTCTGAACGTCGGGGACCAGGTGGAGTGCCTGGACACCGCCCGCACCAGCCGGGGCGAGCCGCTTCCGCTGCTGCGGGTCGAGGAGGTGGACCTGCCGGGGCGACGGGTGCGGCTCTCGGACGAGCCCGGTTCCTCCGTCGGGCGGCGCCCCGGACTCCACCCGTTCCTGCGGCGCTGGGACCAGCGCGGGGGTTCGGGGCACGGGAGCGGCCGGAGCCGTACCGAGCGGGCGGCGGCGAAGCTGCGGGGCGGCGCGGTCCGGATCGAGGAGGGCGGCTGGCTGCCTCTGGAGGACGGCGTGCTCGTGTACTTCGAGCCGGGCAGGACGTACCGGTCCGGGGACTTCTGGACCGTTCCGGCCCGTACGGCCACGGGCGGTGTCGAGTGGCCGACGGATGCCGCCCGACGGCCGCTGCTGCGGTCCCCGGAGGGAATCCAGGTCCACTACGCGCCGCTGGCGTGGGTGTTGGGGGAAGCCGCGGTCGCCGACCTGCGGATGACGTTCGCCCCGCTGGCTGCCGTCATCCCCGCCGCCGACGAGGAGGAGCTGGCCGCGGAGGCGGCGGCCGAGGCGGAGGCGACGGCGGCGGAGTCCGCCGCCGTCGGCGGTTCGGCACCGCGGCCCGATGGGCAAGACGACGACAATCAGCCCGGGAGCTGACGCGTCACCTGGGGAAGGGACACCACCATGGCAACGCCTCTGTCCGCCGACCGATTGCTCAAGGCCCTTCGGAACGAGGGTCTGCACGTCGTCGAGCACCGGAGCTGGCGCACGCACAACCGCAACCACAAGGGGCCGTGGGGTCCCGTGCACGGTGTGATGATCCATCACACCGTGAGCTCGGGCACCAGGAGCTCCGTGGAGCTCTGTTACAACGGCCATTCGACCCTGCCGGGTCCGCTGTGCCACGGTGTGATCGCCAAGGACGGCTCGGTCCACCTGGTCGGCCACGGCCGCACCAACCACGCCGGGCTCGGTGACGACGACGTCCTGCGTGCGGTGGTCAACGAATCGGCGCTGCCTGCCGACAACGAGGCCAACACCGACGGCAACCGACACTTTTACGGCTTCGAGTGCGTCAACCTCGGCAACGGCGAGGACCTGTGGCCCGCCGCGCAGCTGGAGGCCATCGAGAAGGCGTCGGCCGCGATCTGCCGGGCCCACGGCTGGACGTACCGCTCGGTGATCGGTCACAAGGAGTGGCAGCCGGGGAAGATCGACCCGCGAGGGTTCACGATGGACTCGATGCGCGGCAGGATCAGGTCACGCCTGGGCGGCAGCCCCGACGGCCCGTCGAAACCGCCCGCGCCGAAACCCCCGGCGACGTACGAGCCGTTCCCCGGGGCGGCGTTCTTCCGGGTGGGCCGTCGCAGCCCTGTCATCACGGCGATGGGAAAGAGACTGGTGGCCCAGGGCTGCGGACGGTACGAGGTCGGCCCCGGCCCGGCCTGGTCGGCGGCCGACCGCAAGTCGTACGCCGCGTGGCAGCGGAAGCTGGGCTTCTCCGGGAGCGACGCGGACGGCACCCCGGGCAGGTCGAGCTGGGACAAGCTCAAGGTGCCCAACGTCTGACCCGCCGAGTCGTTCATCGCCGGCCGGACCGGGACTCCGGCCCGGCCGGCGATCGACGTACGCACCCGGTCCGGTACCGGTTCGAACTGTTCACCATCGGGAGGCCGGCAGGCTGACGACGGCCGAGCTCACGGTGAAGGCCGGTATCCGTGATCAGGAAGGAGCCTCAGCCCCGCCGCACCCGCCCCGAGATCCGCCGGCCGATCCGTCCGAGGGTGCTCGGCCGGTTCCACGCCCGGAACGCGTCCGCGCGTCCGCTGCTGCCCGCGCTCTCCACGGCCTGCTCGACCTCCTTCAGGCGGGCGGGCGCGAACGTACGCACGGCAGGGCGCAGGACGTCGCGCAGCAGGGCGTCGGCCGTGGTGTTCCACGCCGGGCCCGCGTGCGGGTACGCCGTCCAGACCCCGAAGCAGTCGGCCGCGTAGACGGCGTCGGTGCGCAGCCGCTGGGCGATCCCCTCCGCCCGGGCCGCCCGATCGTACGCCGCCACCAGGTCGGCGTCCTCGCTGTGCACGAACGCGTACAGCTCTGCCTCCGGACGGCCATGGGCCAGCAGCCGTACGGCCAGGGCCCCGAACGCCCGCTCCCGGACGGCCGGTTCGACCGGTTCAGCCTGCGCGCACAGCGCCCTGGCCCGGTCCACCCAGCCTTCCTCGGCCACCCCGGAACCCACCTCCCGCGCGAAGTCCAGCAGCAGCAGCGCGCCCCGAACCCGCCCCTCGATCTCCTGCGGGAAGCCGCGCAGCAGGTCGTGCGTGAGTGCGGCGGCCTCCTCGTCGTCCGACGTTGCCGCGAGCGCCGCATCGACCAGCCGCGCCCACGTCCCGGCCGTCCGGTGCCCGTCCGACGTGGCCGCGTCGAGCAGCAGCCGGGCCTCTCCGGCCGTCGGCGCGCGGTCCCCCCACACCAGGCCGGCAGCGGTGCGCAGCACCATCGGCTCGGCGAACGGTGACAGCCCGGCCGCCCGCAGCACCCGGTGCCACACGGCCGCCCGGTCACCGCCCAGCGTCGTCCGCGCCCCGGCGGCCTCGGCGCACATCCGCAGATGCGGCAGCGACTGCGTCCCCGTGAACGGCAGCGTGACCCTGGCCAGCAGCCGTTCCACCGCTCCTGGATCGTCCGGCGCGATCCGGTCCAGCGCCCCGAGCAGCGCCGTCCGCACATCGAACTGTTCGTCCAGCAACTCCAGCAGCGCCGGCCCGAACTCCGGATCGTCCTCGGCCAGCAACGCGGGCGCCAACCGGCGTACGACCGAGGGCAGGAACTCCGTACAGTCCACGTCCAGCAGCCGCGCCACCCGCAGCAACTGCACCGTCCGCGCCACATCACCACTGGTCGCGGGCGTTCTCAGCTCCGCAAGGATCTCCGGGCCGAGCGCCGTCCCGATCGCCGCACCGTCCGGACCGGCGAACGCGGAGCGCCCGGGCAGCTCCCGTGAACCGTTCCCGCCGCGCACCGCTTCCGTCACCAGCATCGCGGCGAGCGGCGTGGTCGTCGTGACGGGCGCGCGCCCGTCCAACGCCCCGAACAGCCGTCCCACAGCGTCGAACTCGGCCCCGGTCCGGTCGTCGATGCCCGGTGACGTCAGCGACTCGACCAGTTGCCGCGTCTGTTTGGCATCCAGCGCGTACGGCCGCTCAGCGGCCCAGTCGGCGGCTGCCGCACGCTCGGTCGCGCCGAGGGTGATGCCCGCGCACAGGGCGGTCACGGCCAGCGGACCGGCGGCGAAGGGTTCCCCGGGAAGCTCGCTCGCCTCCCGGAACAACTCAGGCGCCCGGCTCCGCCAGATGCGGGCCGCGGTCTCCGCCCAGGCGTCACCGGAAGCCTGCTGGGGCCGGGCCCCGGTGCACGTGTGCACACGCAGCCCGCTGCCCTCCAACTCCCGCACGTCATCGGGCAGTACGCCCACAACTCGGTGCGGTGCGAGCCCCGGCTTGCGGGTGTACGTCGTGAACGTCAGCCGCTCGGCGCACTCCTGCGGCAGAGCAGCCCCGGCCAGTGCGATCCACCGCGCCACATCGGCACTCTGCCGCTCGACGAGCACGACCGGCGACACCGGCGGGCTCTCCTCGCTCACCCGGTGCAGATCGGCGAGGACGGACGCGAGCCACGGACTGCGGGAGACGGCGAAGTCGCCCAGTCCCTCACGCACGGCCCCGTGCCCCGGCGGAAGACTGCTCAGGGGATCGGGTATCGCGCCGCCGGGCGTCACGGACACCCACTGCGGGGACCGCCACGCATCGACCGGCAGCCGGCCGCCCGTCAGCCGCGTGTCAGCCGGCAGATGCACCGCATGGGCGTGGAACCGCACCGGAGGCGAACCCGTTCCACGCACGGGCACCGTGCGGCAGAGCAGCCGACTGCCGTCGGACAGCACACTGAAGCTGAACGCCTGCGGCAGCGACCAGAGTTGCGCATCGGTCGGCAGGAAGGGCACATCGGCCGGAAACTCGTAACCGATCAATGGCTCGATCTCGTCGAGCATCGCCGCCGAGATCCCGGGACCGACCGCCGTGTACCGCCCTCTTGAAGCCTCGCTCCCCGGCGCGGCGGAGGTGTAGTGCAGCTGTGCAAGGCTCATGCGTCGGCCCTCTTCGTCCCTGCCGCGAGCGTCCCCAGAATTCCCCCACGGCTGAGGGCGGGGGGAAGTCCCGCAGCCGTGAGGGCGACGCTATCAAGACGGGACGCACTGATGTGCGGTCTCAGGCTCCCGCGGCGTACGAGACGAAGCTCGTCCAGGAGCCGGGCGTGAGGGCGAGCTGGGGACCCTCGGTCACCTTGGAGTCGCGTACGTGGATGGTGTCGGGGCAGGTGGCGACTTCTACGCAGTCATCGCCGGACCCGCTGCTGTAACTGGACTTGTGCCAGGAGAGAGCTACTTCTACGCAGGAGTCGCCCGAGCCGCTGCTGTAGCTGCTCTTGAACCAGGTCAGTTCTGTGGTGCTCATACCGCTCCTCGCATCTGCCGCAACAGGCTCAGGGAGTCCTCCAGGGAGAGAGCCTGTGACCGCATCCTGGCATACCGCATCTGGAGCGTGCTGACCACTTTGGGGTCGGTGATGAGTAGACCGCTCTCCTGTCCCTCGCAGTAACCGAGCCATCGATTGTTCGGCGTTTCGCAGAGCTGCATGGGGCCGTGCAATCCGGCATGGTCGTGACGCTTGATCGGCATGACCTGAATCTCGATGTTCCGCAGCTCCGCCAACTCGATTACATGGCTGATGAGGTCACATGTCACAGTACGCCCGCCCGTCTGCCGGTCGAACAGATGGCTTTCGAGAATGAAGCTGTACGAGGTGTTCGGCCGCTCCCTCAGAAGTCGCTGCCGGTCCGTCCGTGCAGCCATCTGCACCTCGACCTGGTCGTCACCCAACGGCGGCAGCTGGTTCACGAACAACGTCCGCGCGTACGCCTCCGTCTGCAACAGCCCAGGGACCAAACGGCATTCGTACGTATAGAGGCTCACCGCCTCCGCCTCGAGCGTCGCCCACTGACGGAACCATGTGGCGAGCCCCGGCCGCCGGGACAGATGCCGTGCCGCTCCCCGGATCGCGCCGAACGCGTCCAGCACCACCTCCGCGCGTTCCACGAAGTCCGCGGGAGGGAAGCGGCGGCCCTGCTCGATGGAGGCGATCGTCGGCACCGAATAGCAGACCAGCGGTGCGAATTCCTCCTGTGTCAGACCGGCCCGCTTGCGGAACGCCTTGACGACCTCGCCGAACGCTTTGAGGCTGTCGGAGAATTCCGGCTCCCCACCGCTCGTAGCTCCACCCGTACTGCCCCCGATGTCGGCCATCTCCGGTCACCCTTCGCGCCTGTCCCCCAACCGCTCCAACCCAACTGATCCATCGTCACGTTCGGTGACCGGGCGTGTCTACCGTGTGTACCCGTACGCTGACCCAGCGTACGGGTCGCCGACCTGGCGCGTGGGGGCGTCACGGCGTCCGCGCGAGCCCGCGCAACTGGTCGACGAGGGCGTGCACGTCACGCCCCACAGGTCTGTCGCCGACGCAGTCCGCAGCCGTCGCGAGCGTGGGGCGGCATGCGCGGCACAGTCCGTCCGGGAGCGCCTCCGGGCGACCCGGGACGCCGCACGCGGTGCACTCCACCATCGTCCGGCGTACGGGAGCAGCGGTCGGAGTGGTCAGGCGCGGCGGCATCTTGTCGCGGAGGCGGCGGCGTACGAAGCCGCGCGGTACGTCCACCGCTTCGGGGAGCCCGGCGGTCAGGGCGTGGGCCAGATACTCCGCACTCGCACCCCGCGCCAGCCACTCCGCGGCAAGTCCCTCCAGGGCCACGCAGTCTTCGGCGGAAAGGGCCAAGCGGGCGTCTCGGCAACCGAGTTGGGCGAGCGCACGATAGGCGGGCGAGGGGGAGTGGCCGGGTTGCGGGGCAGGCGGCTCGACCGCAACGACCGCAACGACCGGTGCGGGCGCCGGTGCGGGCGCCGGGGTGGTTTCGCGCACCGCCGCCACCCCCTTGCCGTCCTCGGCGGCGATGAAGGCGGCCCACCACTCGTTGTCGCGCGCTGTGCGGGACCAGAACGTGCGGAAGACCCAGCGGACCTGGTCTCCCACGCCCGCCGGGCGTCGTACGCGCCGCAGGTGACCCGCCACCGACAGTGCGGTGAGTGCGGTGCCGACGGCCTGCTGACCGTAGCGGGGGAGCTGCTTGGCGAGGGTCTTGACCGTCATCGCGGCCCCCTCGGGCAGCCGGTCGACGAAGGACGCGATGTACCGCTCGCGCTCCGGCAGCAGGGCGAAGTCCTCGGCCTGGCGAGGGGCCTGGTCGGGGGTGGATCGCTTGCCGTAACCGGGCTTGGCCATCGGGTACGGCGACGGGGATGCGTGCGGGCGCAGGGCAGGGCTAATGTTTGTGGTAGCCACGGGATCGACCTTCTGATGTCTCGATCTTGCGGTGAGACCCCGGCCCGGTGCGCTAACACCGTGTCGGGGTCGTTTGTCTGTGTCTCGGCACCGTAAGCACCCGCGCGGGCGCGCCGCAAGCCGCTCCTGATTAGTCGTACTTGCGCGCCGTGACGGGTGGGGGAGGTGGGGTTGGTTTTCCTTAACCAGCTTTATTTACCCGGTGGTTGGGAAGAAGCTCGGGCCTCGCGTCTCGTATCCCGATGCCCGAATCCCGGGGCTTGAGCTTCGGGCCGCGCACCCTCCTGCGTACCCTCCAAAGAGTGAGGAACTCGGCCCGGGTCTCGGATCTCAGGTCTCGGGTCTCGGGATGCGAGCCCCGAGTCACGGTCCGTGACCCCGACGGTCCGGCGGTCGTACCCGTACGCGCACTCCGCGTACGGCCGCCCGATCTGGAGAGGTGGTCGGTGCGGCAGCCACGCTCGTCGTATGGAAGCACCCCCGGCAACCCATTGCCCCCGCTCAGTCCGTGAGTTCACCCAGCGCTTCAGCGCCACCCCGCGTGGCGCCCGCCTTGCCCGGCGGTTCGCCCGCTTCGAGCTGGACCGGTGGGGCATCCCGTACGGCGGCGATGTGTCCGACACGGCCGCGCTGCTCGTCGCGGAACTGGCGGCCAACGCCGCGATCCACGGCCGTGTACCGGGCCGGGACTTCGAACTCGTACTGACCCTGACCCCACGCGGCCCGGCGCTCAGCACGCTCGGCATCGAGGTCTCCGACACCCGCACCGAAGCCCGCCCGCCGTCACCCGCCGACATCGCCCCACCCCCGCTCGACGCGGAGACCGGCCGGGGCCTGGTCCTGGTCGATGCCCTGGCCGACCGATGGGGCGTGCGCGACCGCCACGGCGCACCGGGCAAGACGGTTCGCGCGGAACTGGACCTGCTGTACTGACCGCCGGTGTCCGGTTGGACGGGAAGACGGTAGGCGGTGGCCCTGTGGGAGTGATCGAGCGGCTGTGGGCGGCGGAGGAGATGCCGTACACGGATGGCCTGTACAGGCGGGACGACACCGCTCTGGAGCTGCACGTGCCCGGCCCCGGCGCCTATCACCCGGACGCCGGGCAGCCGATCCCCTTCCGCCTGGGGAAGCGGCTCGACGTGACCATCGCCCTGGCGGCGGACGGCACCACGGACGTGAACACCTATTTCGAGAGCCCGCTGCCGGACGGATCGGGATGGATGTCCGGCGGCGGGAGCGGTATGGGCAACGTCGGCTATCTCGCCCGCCTCGACGCGGACCGCGCCCTGCGATGGGTCGCCGTCATGTGCTACTCCAACCCGTTCACGGGAGTGAGCTACGAGGGTGCGACCGCCGTCTTCATGAATGACTGGCGCAACCTGCTGACGCTGTCGCCGACCGTCGATGTGGATGGGGAGTGGCCACCTCTTTCCACTCTCAACATGTAGCGCACCGAGGGCCTAGCGGCAAGGCCCCCGCCGTACCGCAGAATCGTCGGCCTGAGCCGTTGGGACTGAGGAATCGGGAGTCCGGAATGCGTGTGCTGTTGACGACGTACGGGTCGCGCGGGGATGTCGAGCCGCTGGTGGCACTCGCCGTGCAGGTGCGGGCCCTCGGCGCGGAGGTACGGGTGTGCGCTCCGCCGGACAAGGAGTTCGTGGACCTGCTGGCCGGTGTCGGCGTGGAGCTGGTGCCCATCGGTGCGCCGATGGGCACGATGGTGGCGCCGGGGTCACCGGCGGAGGCGGCCCGGCGTGTCGCCGAGCTGGCCGGGCAGTTCGAGCCCGTCACGGCGGCGGCCGAGGGGTGTGACGTGCTCCTGGCCACCGGGCTCGCGCATTTCGGCTCGCGGTCGGCGGCCGAGAAGCTGGGCATCCCGTACGTGTACGCGACCTTCTGCTCGTACCTGCTGCCCACACCGCACCGCGCACCGCCGCCCGCGCCGCTGCTGCCGGGGCTGGCGGCCCCGCCGGAAGGGGCCGGCAACCGGGCACTCTGGGAGCTCAACGCCCAGCTCTTCAACAGGCTGCACGGCGAGTCGGTCAACGCGCACCGGGAGTCGGTCGGTCTGCCGTCGGCGGATGACGTCTGCACGTTCATCTTCACCGGACAGCCTTGGCTGGCGGCGGACCCGGTGCTGGACCCGTGGCAGGAGACCGCCGACCTCGACGTCGTACACACCGGTGCGTGGATCATGCCGGACGAGCGCCCGCTCCCGGAGGAGTTGGTGGCGTTCCTGGACGCGGGTGCGCCACCGGTCTACGTGGGCTTCGGCAGTATGCGCGGCGTGTCCGAGGGCATCGCCGGGGTGGCGATCGAGGCGATCCGGGCACAGGGCCGCCGGGTACTCGTCGGGCGCGGCTGGGCGGAGCTGGGGCTGATCGACGACCGGGACGACTGTTTCGCCGTGGGTGAGGTCAACCAGCAGGCACTGTTCGGCCGGGTGGCCGCCGTCGTGCACCACGGCGGCGCGGGGACCACCACGACGGCCGCCCGCGCCGGTGCGCCGCAGGTGGTCGTACCCCAGGCGGGGGACCAGTCGTTCTGGGCGGGGCGGGTGGCCGACCTGGGTATCGGCGCGGCGCACGACGGCCCGACGCCGACCTTCCAGTCGCTGGTGGCCGCGCTCGGGGCGGCTCTGACCCCAGAAACCCGCGAGCGGGCGAAGTCGGTGGCGGGCGCGATCCGTACGGACGGGGCGGCGGAGTCCGCGAAGCGCCTGCTGGACACGGCGGCGGCCCGCTGAAGGAGTGAGGGACCGTACGACCTCAGGGAGCGAGGGAGCGTACGATCGTACACCCCCCAGTGTACGGTCGTACGCATGACGACGGAGACGGACTACTTCGCTGACGACCCGCGTACCAATCTGGAGCGGATGCTCGCGGGCGATCTCTACATCGCCGACGACCCGGAGATCGCCCGCCTCCAGCAGCGCGCCATGCGGCTTGCGGCGCGTTACCAGGCGGCGTACATCGAGGACACCGCCGCCGCCCGGCCGGTGCTGGCGGACCTGCTCGGCTCCGTGGGGGAGGGTGTCGACGTGCGCCCGCCGCTCCACGTCGACTACGGCAGCAACATCGCCATCGGGGCCCGCACGTTCGTCAACTACAACCTGACCGCGCTGGACGTCGCGCAGATCACCATCGGTGAGGACTGCCAGATCGGCCCGAACGTACAACTCCTCACGCCCACGCACCCCGTGGAGCCTCAGCCCCGGCGCGACAAGCTCGAAGCCGCGCTGCCGATCACGATCGGTGACAACGTCTGGCTCGGCGGAGGAGCGATCGTGTGCCCCGGCGTGACGATCGGTGACAACTCGGTCATCGGGGCTGGTGCGGTGGTCACGAAGGACGTGCCCGCCGACGTCGTCGCGGTGGGCAATCCCGCGCGGCCCGTCCGCAGCATCTGAGGCGTACGTCATGGCCACCGGACAGACCGATCCGCAGCGGCGCGAGCGGATCATCACCGCCACGCTGGACCTGATCGCCGACGACGGCGTCGCGGGTGTCTCCCACCGCAAGATCGCCACCCGAGCGGGGGTGCCGCTCGGCTCGATGACGTACCACTTCTCGGGCATCGAGGAGCTGCTGCGGGAGGCGTTCACCGGGTTCGCCCAACATGTCGAGGTCGTCTTCGCGCTGCACCTCGGGGGCGCCGACACCACCGACCAGGCCCGCGAGGCGGTCACCGACCTCATCCACACACTCTCCGAGGGCCCACGCCGCGATCTCGTCCTCGCGCAGGAGCTGTACACGCTCGCGGCCCGGCACGTGGAGTACCGGTCGCTGACCCAGGCGTGGATGCGGCGCAGTCGTCAGCTGCTGGAGCAGCACTTCGACGCGGACACGGCTCGCCAACTCGACGCGCTGATCGAGGGGATGACACTCCACCGCGCCCTGGACGACGCACCCCACGACCGCGCGTTGACATGCCTTGCGGTGGCGCGGCTCACGGCCGCCGCATAGGCGGCGTGCACAGACAGCCCGTGGGGCGCGGCCCTGACACCGCGCCTCACGGGCGTACGGGCGAACGGCCGGACCGGCGGGTCATGGGCCACTAGGGTGCGACGATGGAACGAGTAGCCGATGTGGCCAAGAGCCCCGCGCAGCCCGCAGAACCGGCCCGGGCGAACGACTACGACAGCTTCGCCGAGGCGTACGCGGTGGAGAACGAGAACGGCCTTCTGAACGCGTACCACGAGCGGCCCGCGATGGTGGCTCTCGCCGGAGCCGTGGCAGGCCGCCGAATCCTGGACGCCGGCTGCGGATCGGGCCCCCTGTCCGCCGCACTGCGCGACCGCGGGGCCGTCGTCACCGGCATCGACTCCAGCGCCGGAATGCTGGCGTTGGCCAGGCGCCGGCTCGGTGACGACGCGGATCTGCACGTGGCCGACCTGAACGACCGTCTGCCGTTCGCCGACGGCGCGTTCGACGACGTGGTCGCGTCGCTGGTGCTGCACTACCTGGAGGACTGGGGGCCGACGCTGGCCGAGTTGCGGCGCGTGCTCAGGCCCGGTGGCCGGCTGATCGCATCGGTGGACCACCCTTTCGTGGCCTATACGATCCAGGAGCCCCGGCCCGACTATTTCGCGACCACCAGCTATACCTTCGACTGGACGTTCAACGGACAGTCCTTCCCGATGAGGTTCTGGCGCAGGCCGTTGCACGCGATGAGCGACGCCTTCGCCGCCGCCGGTTTCCGTGTCGCCGCCATCAGCGAGCCGCAGCCGGACCCGGCCGCCCGTGAGCTGTACCCCGAAGGTTTCCAGGCTCTTTCGACCAGGACCAGCTTCTTGTTCTTCGTCGCCGAGGTACCGCCGTGCGCTGCGGGCTCGGACGAGTGAGGCCTGCGCCGAGGAGATGCTCGAAC
The DNA here is from genome assembly GCF_014216315.1 of Streptomyces finlayi. Classification (NCBI taxonomy): domain Bacteria; kingdom Bacillati; phylum Actinomycetota; class Actinomycetes; order Kitasatosporales; family Streptomycetaceae; genus Streptomyces; species Streptomyces finlayi. The sequence continues at coordinate 1,108,150 of NZ_CP045702.1, read as the reverse complement.
GGGTGTGTGTGGAGCCGTTGTTGACCGTACGCTACTTTGTTGGAGGCAGTCAGTGAGGTGTTCTCAGTGAAATGGCACCGAGTCAGCCTCGGTCAGTCGGCCCGTACTCGGGCGGCGGAGAGGTTGTCGAGAATCGATGAGACTGTCTGGACCGGCGTTTGCTCCGACGTGTCCAGCCAGAGCCCGATACGCGGCGTCTCCTCGCGTAGAGTCCGGTCGAGGGCGTCGACCGTCCAAGCGGCGCCATATCCGGTCTTCGGGCGCTGAGCTTCCCTACTCTGCACGGTTGCCGTGGAAGGAGCCAGCACGACAACGTACAGGGGTCGTGTACGCACCCTGGCGACATACCCGTCCAGGTCTTCCCCCAGGACGATGTCCTGCACGACCGCGGTCCAACCGTGGTCCGCGTACTCGTCGGCCACCAGCGCGGACAGCCGGTAGCGTAGTTCCAGTTGGGCTCTGGCCTCGGCGGTCTTTTCCGGCAGCAGTTCCTCCCGGCCGGACACCACCATCCGTCGGAAGACGTCGCCGCGCACGTGGGCGGCACGAGGCAGCTGCCCGGCCAGCAATTCCGCCACGGTGGACTTCCCCGCCGCCATGACGCCGGTGATCAGGACGACTGCGGAACCCAGTTCGATGCCCACGGGGACCTCTCGTGTACAGACGGCGATCCGGCCGCTGGGTTGCGGATTCTGCGTTGCGTTCCACGCTACGAAGAGTCCGCAAGTGCTCCCTCACTACGCCGCACCGCACCGCAGCGCACGCGCCGCACACAGCACAGCGGGCCCGACACCGTACGGTGTCGGGCCCGCTGTGCGTTCGCGCGTGGCCGGGTGCCGTGGTCGGCACCCCGTCTCGGACGTCAGGAGTGGGAGCCGGCCTTACGACGGCGAGCGACGAACACCGCGCCCGCGCCGATCGCCACGGCCGCGCCGCTCGCGAGGGCGAGCTGGGACGTCACGGAGGACGAGCCCGTGGCGGCGAGGCTGCCACTCACGGGGGTTGCCGACGCGCCGCTCTGCGGCCTGAGGTCCGGGGTGGCCGGTGCGGTCGTGCTGGGCTTGGCGTCACCCTTGCCGGGCTTGCTGCCCGCAGCGGCGATGAGGAACTCGTACCCCTCCAGGTCCGGGTTTCCGCCGCAGGTTCCGTCCTCGTTGAAGTAGTCACCGGCGACGAAGGTGACGCCGTTGCCCGCAGGGGCCGAGGCATCGATCGCCAGGCGCATCTTGACGTCGGCGTGGGCGCCGGCCTTCAGCGGGCTGATGGCGTCCATGTAGTTCTTGTTGTCGATGGTCTTCCACGTCGAGGACGAGTCGGAGGTCCACTGCAGGCGCACCAGGTCGTCGATGTCGTTGAGCCCGCTTCCGTCGGTCGCGTGGACATAGGCGAACGGCAGGACCTCGTCCATCGTCTTGTCGGTGCCGTTGGTCACCCGGAGGTTGAAGGTGACCTTCGTGCCGGCGACGACCGCGGACGGCAGACCCGTGACGACCGTGGTGAGCTGGGGCTCCGGGACGCAGGCATCGCCGTCCTCACCACCCTCGCCCTCCTCGGCCTCCTTCTTCGCCTTGGCCAGCGCCTCGTCGGCGGCGGTCTTGTCGGCGAGCGCCACCTTTACGGCGTTCTGCGCCTGACCCAGCGTCCGGACCGCGGCGACCAGCTCGTCGTCACGCGCGTCCACGGCTTCCACCACTGCGGCATCGGCAGCCGCCTTGGCCTCACCGGCGATTACCGCGGCGGCTTCCGCCTCCGTGAGAGCGGTCGTCAAGACGGCCCTCTCCTCGGCGGTGGCCGTGTCCGGGAGGGCGTCGACGGCGGCTCGGGCGTCGACGACCGCCTGGTCGGCGTCGGCCTTCGCGGTACCGGCCGCTGCCGCAGCGGCCTTGGCCACCTTCACTGCCACGGTCAGGGGAGCGGTGTCGGAATCGAGCGCTTCCAGAGCCGCGTTGGCGGCACTCTCGGCCGCTACGGCGTCTTCGTAGGCCGCCTTCGCTGCGGCGGCGGCCATCTCCAGCTCCGCGATGGTTGGCTTCTCCTGCGTCTGCGCTGCCGGCTTGCCATCGGCGAACGCGGGGGTGACCGACAGCAGGAGGACGGGTGTGGTCACCGCGGCGGCGACGGCTGTGGCAAGAATCCGGCGAATCGTCACAAGAGCCCTTCATGGTCCGAAAGAAGAGAAGAGGGGTCGCTGCGGAATGGGACACGCAGATGCGACTGGAACTGATCGTATGGCTGAGGCAGCGGTCGGCCACCACGAATTCTTCACCTGTCCCGGGGGCGCCATCACGCGGGGGGCAGACAGAAATGACGAAAGGGTGCAGTTGCTTTCGCTGTCTGCACTTTCGCTGTGAGGAACGCCACATGCCATGGGGGGTATGCCTCAAGGCAGTTGAGCCGATGACAGAATCGCTGTCCGCAGGGTCAGCGCATTCACGTAGCGCATTCACGTAGCGCATTCACGTAGCGCAGGGACGGCACGCAGGGACGGCACGCAGGGACGGAACCCATGGTCGGCTTCGCGGTCCGGCAAGGCGGGCGACGAAGCGCGCGCTATCCGACCTCGGCGATGACCACCATCGGCGTGTCGGCGTCGGCCCTGTGCGAGAAGGGCGCCCCCGGGGGCCCACAGTGCGGAGCGGCCACAGCCGGTCCACGCGCCGGCCGGACCGACGTGGTTGGCCACGACGACGTACAGACCGAAGTCCTTCGCGATGCCGGGATACACCGCCGCCAGCTCTTCCACCCCACCGCCCGTGCCGTACAACGAGCTGGCCAGGTGCACCTGACACCCGTCGGCGGCACCACGGGAGACCAGCGCGGAGAAGTGGTTGTCGAAGCACGTGGCCAGGGAGAAACGAAGCCCTCCGAGCTCGAAGCGCCCGTCGTGCCGTCCTGCCGCGAATACGCCCTGCTCGTGCGCGAACAAGTGCTGTTTGCGGTACGTGGTGATCAGTTCGCCGTCGGCCCCGAAGACGAGCGTCTCGACGGCAGCTCGCTCACCGCCGGTGGCAGCGGCACAGTTCACGACACCGGCGACACCAGACGCCCGGACCGCGTCCAGGCGTGGATCGTCCGCCCGCACCCACAGATCAGGGCGGGCGGACACGGCTTCGAGTTCGTATCCCGTGAGTGCCAGCTCAGGGAACACCACCAGCTCGGCACCCTGTACACGCGCCTCGGCGGCGAGGGCGGCCATCTGCCGGACGTTCGCCGGAACGTCAGCCGGGACGCAGGTGAACTGGGCTGCCGCGATCTTCATGGAAGTCAGCATGGCACCCACCGAAGAGGAGCTCGCCACCTGCCACTACGCGTCCCGGTACCGGTCACTGACCTCAGGGCATCGCTGGAAGCCCGCTGACATGTAGGTGGCGAAGGCGCCGGTATGGGAGCTCGGGCGCAGACGATCGCGCTCGACGAGCCGAGCGTCCGCAGTGCGGCTGCCGCGGCGACAGTGATCGCTCCGCCGTGACCATGACGGCGATGCTCCCGGTGCACGCCCATCGGTTCGAGCAACCGGGGTCTGCCCGGACCGGCCGACCACACCGTCACCGCCGCCACCGCGTTGTCACGGCCGTCGTACGCGACCAGACGCCGGGCGTCCGCGAAGGGCTCTCCGGCTGGCCTCGTGTGCCGGCTCACCAGCCCCGAGAGGTCGCGGCGCAGCGGCGTCCACGCCCAACGACGCGCCGGTCGAGCCGAGTTCCCTGGCCGCCGGTATGCCCGACGCGGTGACGTGAGGAGGTTTGCGCCGGCAACCGGTTGAAGCCGTCGCGCCGTGACTGACGCCACCACCCACCGGGGGTCGCCGCGGAGCGGGCGGGTGATCGTTCGTCACAGTTCCGTTGTCAGTGCCTCCCCATAGTGTGAAGACATCACTCGGAGAGCCTCGGAGAGGGAGCAAAACGTGTCCGCCAACAAGATCCAGCACAAGGTGAATCACGTCGCGCTGGTAGTGGACTGTTCAGGTTCCATGCGTCAGCACCAGAGCCAACTCGTCCGGGTCGTCGACGAGTTCGTGGCAGGTCTGAAGTCCGAGTCGGACAGCCTCGGCCACGAGACCAGGATCAGCCTCTACTCCTTCGACCACCAGGTGGAGAACCTGGTCTGGGACATGGACGTGAAGCATCTGCCGTCCATGCGAGGCCTCTACAGAGTCAACAACGGCGCCACTGCCCTCATCGAGGCTTCTCTGAAGTCCCTGGACGACCTCGGCCACATCTGGGAGGAGTACGGCGAGCACAGCTTCCTCCAGATCGTGGTGACGGACGGCGAGGAGAACGCCTCCGGCGGAGACAGGCGACACGACGGCGACATGGCCGTGCTCGGCCCCTGGCTCGACAGGATCGCGGCGAAGATGGGTGCGCTTCCGGGCCACTGGACGTCAGCGATCCTCGTCCCGAACTCCCTGGCGAAGCGCACCGCCCAGAACTACGGATTCCCGGCCGGGAACATCGCGATCTGGGACGCGGATTCCCAGGAGGGCGTCGAGGAGGCGATCGGCACGGTGCGCGCTGCCGCCACCAGCTTCCTCCGCGGTCGCGAACAGGGAGTGCGCGGCACGAAGAATCTGTTCGCGGTCGGTCAGGACATATCCGTCGACGACGTACGGGCCAACCTCGAACCGATCCCGGCCGACAAGTACCGCCTCCTGAAGGTCGACACGGAGGTCGAGATCCGCTCCTTCGTCGATTCGCACCCGGGCGTGACGTACGAGCGCGGAGCCTGCTACTACCAGCTGGGCACCCGAGTTCAGGTCCAGCCCGACAAGGAGGTCATCGTGGTCGAGAAGGACACCGACCGCGCGTACACGGGCGATGCGGCGCGCAGCCTTCTGTTCGGTACGGGGGTCCGGGGGACCGTCTCTGTGAAGGCGGGGACCAACCCCAAGCTGGAGGTATACGTGCAGAGCCGTTCAGTGAACAGGAAGCTCAAGGCGAAGACGCGTCTGCTCATCATGCTCTGAGATTGTCGTTCATGGTCCTCGCCCCGGGGCGCGGACGGGCGCGGGACGGGCGCCTGGTACTCGCGGCGGGTTACGCGATCCGGCTGGAGCCGGGTGCCGACGTCGCGGCGGTCACAGCCGGCCAGGTTCGCGACGTCGGCGAGCGCCTGATGGCCGCCGGACAGTGGAGGCCCGGTGACCTCGATGCCCTCCTGGTCCTGGACGCCGGTTACGACCTCCAGCGACTGTCGTTCCCGCTGACCGATCTGCCGGTCGAGCTGCGCGGGTTCAGGAGCTCCGCATGAAGTACCCCTGCCTGCCTGCCGGCCCGTGCACCCGAACCCACCAAGCCCGGCCCAGGCCGCCGCCCGGCACGAAGAACCGCAGACGGGCCACCGTTCAGGCCCTCGGCAGGGTGCTCGAATCCGGCGAACCACACTCACACCGCAGCCATCAGGAGAAGGGCACCAAGCGCAGACGCGTCATGCGGGGAGTGACCAGCTCGGTATTCCTGGGTCAGGTGCGGAGCAGTGAGGCGTGGATGCGAGCGATCGCCCGCAGTACCTCGTCGCGGTTCTTGGCTTGCTGTATCCATGCTGGCAGACGGGCCACCACGGTCATCTTCCGGCCGTGGTCGTGCCAGGGGATCCCTTCACGTAGGGGCGCCCGGACGAATCGTCCGATCAGGTCCAGGTGTTCCAGGTTGTAGGCCCAGACCCACCCGTGCCGGGTCTCGGTCTGCAACCACAGACGGACGCCGAAGTACGGGTCCGTTGCCGGCTCGTTCGGGTCCCGGTGCAAGGCCACACCTCCACGACCCCGGTTCTTCGCCGTCCCGCAGTGCCGGCAGACGAGACGCCGTGGTGCGAAGAGGTCGGGGTCGTGCACTCCGGCCGGGTCTGGCGCTGTCCCGACGTGCGCAACCTTCTCGCAGCCGGGGCAGCGCACGAGGACAGACTCGAGGAAGTCGCACTTCGTGCTGCGCGGGTCCCGGAACCGATGGCGTGTGGAGATCGGACTCATCAGACCAGTATGCGAGTTAGGCACCGAAGGCTCCCACAGGATGGATTTCAAGCTGAGATCCCGCACGGCTCGAAGGCCGGTCGAGCCGGTCGAGCCGGTCGAGCCGGTCGAGACACGACCGGGCCGCTTGAGCCCTGCCCGGCGCGACGCGCGGGCAGGCGAAACAGGACGGGGCCGACCGGATTCGAACCGGTGTCCTCCCACATGCTGTGAAGGCGCGACGACCACTGCGCTACGGGCCCCATCCCGCTCTCGACCATACGGGCCGCCTGCACGCTCCACCGTTGAATTGTTGTGGGTGCGACGACGGATCGTCCAACCCGTCACTGATCCGCCAGCCACCGCCGCAGAGGCTACGCAGCCGACACGACGGAACAGGTCCTCACCTACATGTTCGCGGCACAGCGCTACAACAGGTGCGAGGTGGAGGGTGGGAGGTGCCGCCAGCGACACCTCCCACCCTCCACCGCAGACTGGTTTTCGCCTCGGTGCGTGACCCCCGCGCCACGGATCCCCCGCCGCGAGTGTGACGAGGCCCGCCATCGGCGGAGCGCCGAGCGCAGCGCCTAGGGTTCCGCTGTGAACGACACGGCACACCCCCGCTGTATCAGGCCCGGCAGCGCGGCGGACGTCCAGGCCATTCTCGGCATGCTCGACTCCGCGGTGGTCTGGATGAACGAGCGTGGCAATACCGAACAGTGGGGCACGGCGCCGTGTTCGCAGAGGCCCTGGCCCGGCGGAGCGGCGCGGGTCGAGCGGTAGACGATCGAGAACTCAGCGTACATCGCGGAGTTGGAGGGAACGCCGGTCGGAGCCCTCGTGCTGGATTCCGGACCGAGCCCGCAGATGCCCATCGTGCCGGCCGAGGAGCCCGAGCGGTACGTCAGACTGCTCGTCTCGGACCGGCGGTACGCCGGTACGGGCGTCGGTGCGGCCTTGCTGGATCATGCCGCCGAGGAGACGCGGCGGGCAGGCGTGGAGCTGTTGCGGGTCGACTGCTGGGCGGGTGGCGGGGGTGAATTGGTCGCGTTCTACGAGCGCAACGGTTTCACCCCCACCGACCGCTTCGTGTCCGAGAGCTGGCCCGGCCAGGTGCTGGCCAGGCGGATCGGCTGACCGCGCAGACACGACGCTCAGCCAGACGGTGCGTTCCCTGGAACGTCCCCCGGAACGTCCTTCGGTGCGTCCGCCGCTGATCAGCAGTCCTGCGGCGAGCGGGCCGAGGATCGCCGGCAAGACTCGCACCCTCCCGCCTTGCGGACGTTGCGTTGCGAGCAACGCAACGGAGAGTCCACAGGATCGGGGCGGTCTCTTCGTCACGACCACCTGCTGGCGATGCGTCTGCGTCGGACGCGCCTCCCGCAGGCCGACTGCCGTTCAGTCACCACGATGTCGATTCCGCAGACCCGGGCTGCGACGGGAAGGGGCGCACCGAGCACCATGACACCCAGCGCGCCGGCCAGCGCGCCCGCCAGCGCGGCAAGGACACCGTGGAAGAGCAAACAGTGGTCCGGCGGTGAGCCCGGCGACGAGAGTCAGCAGCGCGAACATGCGCACCCACGTCTCCTCGTCTCAAGTCCATATCCGGATGGACACCCCGGCGACCATCAGCGTCATGAACCAGAACTCGGCGCCGAACAGGCACCCCAGTTGAGACTCGGCGCTATGTGACGCGGGTCACAGGAACTGGTCGGCGTGGGCGGACAAGTCAGAAGGTGAACTACTCGATGCATGCGCGCATCCGCGCGGGGGACCCGGAGGCCTTTCGGGAGTTGTTCCGCGACCACGCCCAGTTGATCTACCGGCACGCCGTCCGGACCACCGGAGACTGGGCGGCAGCCGAGGACATAGTCTCGCTGACCTTCCTGGAGGCATGGCGGCTGCGCGAGAAACTGCGGGACGAAGGCGACAGCCCGCGGCCCTGGCTGATGGGCATCGCGGTCAACGTGCTGCGCAACACCGGGCGCGCGGCGCGGCGGCACGAGCGAGCACTGACCAGACTGCCGCTGCGTGACACGCTTCCCGATTTCGCGGACGAACTGGTCGGAAGGATGACCGACTCCGAGGAACTGGTCGCGGCCAAGGCTGCCATGGGGCAGTTGCGCAGGGGCGAGCGCGAAGTGTTCGCCCTGTGCGTGTGGTCCGGGCTCGGTTACGCGGAGGCCGCCGAGGCGCTCGGAGTGCCGGTCGGTACGGTTCGCTCCCGCCTGTCACGGGCGAGGAGCCGGCTGCGCAAACTGACGGACGGGGAACTGCGCCGTCGTCGGAAAAAGATGGAACGGGTCGGGGCGGGCGGACAAGTACAGAGTGACCGCATCGATGCGGTCCGGTCGAAAGAGGAGAGGCACCGATGAATCGCACCCCTTGGCGGCGGCGCCCAGAGCCGCTCGACCATGCGGAGCTGGCGGGTCTGCTGCCGGTGCCGGGCGATCCGGTGCTGTCCCACGACCGCATGACCATGCTCGAGGAGCACCTGATGAACGAGATCCAGCAGGCGCATGCCCGGAAGTCCGCACAGACAGGTACAAGTCCGCTTCCAGACGCAGGCGCAGGTACGGAGACAACGGCAGGTACGGAGACGCGCTCTGGCCGGCCTCGCGGTGCCGGCCGGCGGGCCGCGCTGATCGGGGTGGGCGTAGCGGTGGCCGTGCTGGCCGGTGTGGCCGGCGTCGCCCAGTTCACTGGTCAGGGCCGGAGCGAGGCCGCCGGTCCGCCGGACGAGTCGGTGCCCGCGTCGGTCGTCCAGGCGGGACAGGGCACGACGCGAGGGCTGACCAGCACGGTCGCCCTGATCTCGGGAGCCGCGGCGCGCGAGAAGTTGCCCGAGCCGAAGCCTGACCAGTTCGTCTACATCAAGAGCCAGGTCTCCTGGCTGGCGGAGAGCCAGGACGCCGACGGGAAGTCCGAGACCTATGTACAGAAGCCGCATTCCCGCCAGGTGTGGATGTCGCCGGACGGGCGCAGGGGCTGGCTCATCGAGCCGGGCAGCGGCACGACGTCGCGGGAGGGGCTGACTCTGGACGACAACAGGGAGGCACCGGCCGCGAGGCCGACGCTCGGCGCGCCCAGCTATGACTACCTCAAGACCCTCACCACAGACCCCGACGAACTGCTGAAGAAGATCTACAGAGAGACGAAGGGGCAGGGAAACGGTCCGGACCAGCAGGCGTTCACGACGATCGGTGACCTGGTGAGGGAGCAGGTGATGCCGGCGGAGCTGACATCCGCGCTGTACCGGGCTGCGGCGAAGATCCCGGGTGTCATGGTCGTGGAGAAGACGACCGACGCGGTGGGCCGTCAGGGGATCGCCATAGCCCGGACCGACGAGAACTCCGGCGACCGTAGCGAGTGGATTTTCGACCCCAAGACGTTCAGTTACTTGGGGGAGCGCACGGTGCAGATGCGCGACAGGAGTGGCATCAAGGCCGGCACGGTGATTGGGCACACGGCCATAACGGAGCGGGCGATCGTCGACGAGATGAAGGAGCGCCCGGGCGCCCGCAACAAGATCTGAGGGGCCGGGAGGGAGCCGGGGGCTGGAGTCGGGGCGCGCGCTGAGCCCGGGGCGCAGCCGCTTCCCGAGCGGCCGGGGGTGAGAGTCCCCGGCCGTCCAGGTTCCGGCTTTCTGAGCCGACCACTCGCAGGCCGGCACGCCTAGATCAGCGGCTCGATCCAGATGTTGCGGTAGCGGACCTTGCTTCCGTGGTCCTGGAGGCGGACGGGGCCGGGCGTCGCGGTTTCGGGGGCGCCGCCGCCCGTCGGGGCGGTGACCTGCGGTTCGAAGACGCGGCCTCACATACCAGGGCATCACCCCGGCCCCTCTCCTTCGACACCGTCCACCAGGTGCGGCCCGAGCCGGGGATCTTCCGCTACCGGATCGAGGACGGCGACGCCTGTTCCTCGGCCCGTACGCCGAGGTCCGAGCACCGCGGCCGGTGACGAGCGGTCCTGCGCACGGCGTGAAGCGGAGCTGCGGGGGCGCTTAAGAAATCCTCGATGGACCTGCGGCGCGGGGTGCGGCAGATTGCTTCCTGACGGCAGAGAGTGGGGCGCGGAGCCGGACGTCCGACGCGCACCGGCTACCTGCCCTACCTCATGTCTTCCCCGGGCCGCCGGCTGTCTTCCCCACGCTTGCGGCCCGGGGTACTCAACGCCGTACCAGGCACAGGGAGCCGCAGCCGTGAAGGCACTCGTGAAGCAGAAGGCCGAACCGGGGCTCTGGCTGATGGACGTGCCGGAGCCGGAGATCGGTCCCGGTGACGTACTCATCAAGGTGCTCCGCACCGGCATCTGCGGCACAGACCTGCACATCCGCGCCTACGACGGCTGGGCCCAGCAGGCCGTGCGCACCCCCCTCGTCCTGGGCCACGAATTCGTCGGCGAGGTCGCCGAGCTCGGCTCCGACGTCGTCGACATCAAGGTCGGCGACCTCGTCAGCGGCGAGGGCCACCTCGTCTGTGGCAAGTGCCGCAACTGCCTGGCCGGCCGCCGGCACCTCTGCCGCTCCACGCTCGGTCTCGGCGTCGGCCGGGACGGTGCGTTCGCCGAGTACGTCGCGCTGCCCGCGTCCAACGTCTGGGTGCACCGGGTCCCCGTCGACCTCGACATCGCCGCGATCTTCGACCCGTTCGGCAACGCCGTGCACACCGCCCTGTCCTTCCCGCTGGTCGGCGAGGACGTGCTGATCACCGGTGCGGGACCGATCGGCATCATGGCCGCGGCCGTCGCCCGCCACGCCGGCGCCCGCAACGTGATGATCACCGACGTCAGCGAGGCCCGCCTCGAACTGGCCCGGAAGGTCGGCGTGAGCCTCGCGCTCAACGTCGCCGACGAGACCATCGCCGACGGACAGAAGCACCTCGGACTCCGCGAGGGCTTCGACATCGGTCTGGAGATGTCCGGCCGGCCCGAGGCGATGCGCGACATGATCGCGAACATGACGCACGGCGGCCGGATCGCGATGCTCGGACTGCCCGCCGAGGAGTTCGCCGTCGACTGGTCCCGCGTGGTCACCTCGATGATCACCATCAAGGGCATCTACGGCCGCGAGATGTACGAGACCTGGTACGCGATGTCCGTGCTGCTGGAGGGCGGACTGGACCTCGCCCCCGTGATCACCGGACGATACGGCTACCGCGACTTCGAAGCGGCGTTCGACGACGCGGCGAGTGGTCTCGGTGGCAAGGTCATCCTCGACTGGACCGCCTGAACCACGCGCCCCGAGTCCAGCCACCGACGTATCCAGCTACGAGCCGGGAGACACCCCAGATGTTCGACTCCGTACGTGACGACGTGCGCACCACCCTCGACGAGATCAAGGCAGCAGGGCTCCACAAGCCCGAGCGCGTGATCGGCACACCGCAGTCCGCGACCGTCGCGGTCACCTCCGGCGGACGCCCCGGCGAGGTCCTCAACTTCTGCGCCAACAACTACCTCGGCCTCGCCGACCACCCCGAGGTGGTCGCCGCCGCGCACGAGGCACTGGACCGCTGGGGCTACGGGCTCGCCTCGGTCCGCTTCATCTGCGGTACGCAGGAGGTCCACAAGGAGCTGGAGCAGCGGCTGTCGTCGTTCCTCGGCCAGGAGGACACGATCCTCTACTCCTCCTGCTTCGACGCCAACGGCGGTGTCTTCGAGACCCTCCTCGGCGCCGAGGACGCGGTCATCTCCGACGCCCTCAACCACGCCTCGATCATCGACGGCATCCGGCTCTCCAAGGCGCAGCGCTTCCGCTACGCCAACCGCGACATGGCCGACCTGGAGCGGCAGCTCAAGGAGGCGTCCGGAGCCCGGCGCCGGCTCGTCGTCACCGACGGTGTGTTCTCCATGGACGGTTACGTCGCTCCGCTGCGCGAGATCTGCGACCTGGCCGACCGCTACGACGCCATGGTCATGGTCGACGACTCGCACGCCGTGGGCTTCGTCGGCGCCGGCGGGCGTGGCACCCCCGAGCTGCACGACGTGATGGACCGTGTCGACATCATCACCGGCACCCTCGGCAAGGCGCTCGGCGGCGCCTCCGGCGGCTATGTCGCGGCCCGCGCCGAGATCGTCGCCCTGCTGCGCCAGCGCTCGCGTCCGTACCTCTTCTCCAACTCGCTCGCGCCCGTCATCGCCGCCGCCTCCCTCAAGGTCATCGACCTGCTGGAGTCCGCGGGCGAGCTGCGCGACCGGCTCAACGCCAACACCGCGCTCTTCCGGACCCGGATGACCGAGGAGGGCTTCGACGTCCTGCCCGGCGACCACGCCATCGCCCCCGTCATGTTCGGGGACGCGGCGAAGGCAGGCCGGATGGCGGAGCTGCTTCTCGAGCGTGGTGTGTACGTGATCGGGTTCTCGTACCCGGTCGTTCCGCAGGGCGCGGCACGCATCCGCGTGCAGCTGTCCGCCGCGCACTCCACGGACGACGTGAACCGTGCCGTGGACGCGTTCGTCGACGCGCGGGCGGCGCTGGACGCGTAACGGATCCGGCCCGGGGCTCCACGGGACTCCGGACGATCCGGACCTGGGACAATAGGGCACATGATCGATGCACGGCGGCTGCGAATTCTGCGTGCGGTGGCGGACCACCGCACGGTGACCGCCGCGGCCGCCGCGCTGTATCTGACCCCGTCCGCGGTGTCCCAGCAGCTCGCCGCCCTGGAGCAGGAGACCGGCCACCGGCTCGTCGAACGCGGGGCGCGCGGGGCGCGGCTCACGGCGGCGGGGGAGATCCTGCTCACCCACACCAACGTGGTGCTGGCCCAGCTGGAACGGGCCGAGGCGGAGCTCGCGGCGTACAGCGCCGGAGTGGCCGGCACGGTGACGGTCGCCGCGTTCGCCACCGGCATCGGCCTCGTCCTCGCCCCCGCCATCACGGACCTGAACCTCACCGCGCCCGGCATCCGGGTCCGGGTCCAGGACGCCGAAGGCGACGCGAGCGTGCCGATGGTGCTGGACCGGCAGGTGGATGTGGCGGTCGCTGTCGAGTACCGGGGCGCGCCGGGGGCGGACGACGAACGGCTGACAAGGGTCCCGCTGTACTCCGAGCCCTTCGACGCGGTGCTGCCCGTGGACCACCGGCTGGCCGGTCAGCACCAGGTGGCGGTCGCGGACCTCGCGAAGGATCCGTGGATCGGTCCGTATCCGGGGAACCCCTGCCACGACGTGGTGGTCCTGGCCTGCGAGTTCGCCGGCTTCGAACCCAGGCTGGAACACTCGTCGGACGACTTCCGCGCGGTCGTCGCGCTGGCGGGGGCGGGCGCGGGCGTGGCCCTGGTGCCGAGGTCGGCGTTGCGGGGGGTGGAACGGACCGGCGTGGTCGTCCGCCCGGTGGAGGGCAGCGCACCGACCCGCCGCGTCTTCGCGGCGGTCCGCCAGGGGGCGGAGGGCCACCCCTTGATCCGGCCGGTGCTGGACGCGCTGGGAGCGGCCGGCGCAAAGGAAGAAGGCCTGGCCGCCCGTACGCCGTAGGACCAAACCGTGATGCCGTTCCGTTCGTGGATTCGATCAGCGGCGCGACTCCCGGCGTTTGTGCTGGTGCCTACGAGTGCAGCCCTTGCAGTGGTTCTCGGGTCCACCAAGACGCGTGTTCCTCCGCAAGGGCTGCAGTGTCTGATTCCGTCATTGCGCGTGCCCCGGCGTGTTCGCGGTGGGGCACCTGGGCGAGGGGTGCAACGGGACCGGCATGCCGTGATCGCCTTGGGTCAGGGGTTCCAGAAGAAGGAGACGTGCGTGCGTTCGAAGCGCCGTGCGGCCAGGTCGTGCAGTGGGATCACCCAGTGCAGAGTGGCACTGTCCCGCGTGTCGAGGCTGATGTCCCACTGGGCGAGCAGCACCCAGTCCTCTGGGGCGGAGAGCTCCGCGTCGCCGGGCCCGGTCGGCCCCACCGCCCGTGCAGCGGCCTCCGCGGCGTATACGACGGGGTCCGCTTCGACGCACTCGTGGGAGCCGTACCCGCCGATGTGCAGTGTCCCGTCCATGGTGATGCCGCCGGCTGTGTCCCTCCACGCCTTGGCCAGTTCGTAGGAGCGGGGGTGCCCGGGGAGCGGAGCGCCGAAGGGGGTTTCCTGGGACGTGATCAGATGGTGGTACGGCAGGGAGACGTCCGCCGACAGGCGCAGATCGCCCTTCGGGAACTGCTCGTAGACGAAGAGGGCGTCCTCGTCGACGTCGTCCTCCTCTTCGCCGTAGACGCACGGATTCTTCGTCTTCCGCTCCTCGACGGGCGTCCCGGCCGGGATGTACACGACCTCACCGGTGCTGTGCGGGGCGATCACCACCTCGGGGAAGCCGAAGAGCAGCAGGTGGCCGTCGGGCGGCAGCGGGAGACCAGTCACCTCCTCGGGCAGGGCCGCGCAGTCGAGGGTGGCGAGCAAAGGTTCCCAGGGGTCGGGGGTGTCGACGGGCAGCATCACCGGGCCGCCGAACCTGCCGACGACCGGCCCGTCCCCGTTCGTGACGAGCGTCCCGGACGGGCGGGCGGTGGCGATCCATCGCTCGATGTCCTCGGACGGTATGCCGCGCCTCAGTGCTTCGTCCCGGAACGGCTGCAGCCGGCCGAGCAGTTCGGTGTTCATGGGGAGAACCGTAGGCCCGTGGGATGACTGCCGGGCAGGCCGGCTGCACGGACGGGGCCCCTGCCCCGACGATCCGGCGAACCGGACGCCCGCCTGGTCGATCGCGGCCGTGCCCTGGCCGACCTCGTCGTACGCCCCGGCCACGCCCACTGACCAGCCGCGATCCCGGGCCCGTTCGCACGAGCGTGCTCGGACCGGCAGGATGCTGTGTGCCGTGTCGCGCCGCCAGGAGGTCCGCATGTCCAGCCCGAACCCACCCGTGCCGTTCACCGCCGACGACTACCGGGCGCGCATGGCGCGCGCCGTCGAGGCCGCCGCCGAAGCGGGCCTCGCCGGCCTCCTCGTCGCTCCCGGCCCCGACCTCGACCATCTCACCGGCTACCGGCCGACCGCGATCACCGAACGCCTCACCGTCCTCGTCCTGACCGCGGGGCAGGAACCAGTCCTCGTGGTTCCGGCCCTGGAGGCACCGGACGCCGAACAAGCCGCCGGAGCCCCCGCGCTCACCCTCCGCGACTGGACCGACGGCAAGGACCCGTACGCCATCACCGCCCCGCTGCTCGCCGCCGATGGCAGGTTCGGGATCAGCGACAACGCCTGGGCCATGCATCTCCTCGGAATCCAACAGCTTCTGCCGGACACCTCGTACACCTCGCTGACCGAAGCCCTGCCCATGCTCCGGGCCGTGAAGGACGCCCGCGAACTGGAGCGCCTCACGGCCGCCGGAGCCGCCGCGGACGCCACGTACGGCGAGATCCTCAAGGTGCGCTTCTCCGGCCGCAGCGAGACCGACGTGGCCGCCGACCTGTCGGCGCTCCTCAAGCACTTCGGCCACTCCCAGGTCGACTTCACCGTCGTCGGCTCCGGCCCCAACGGCGCCAACCCGCACCACGAGGCGGGTGAGCGCGTCATCGAGCGGGGTGACATGGTCGTGCTGGATTTCGGTGGCCTCAAGCACGGGTACGGCTCCGACACCTCCCGTACGGTCCACGTCGGCGAACCGACGGCCGAGGAGCAGCGCGTCCACGACATCGTGCGGGAGGCACAGGAGGCGGGCTGCCGTGCCGTCAGGCCGGGGGTCTCCTGCCAGGAGATCGACCGGGCGGCCCGTGCCGTCATCACCGAGTTCGGCTACGGCGAGCGGTTCATCCACCGCACCGGCCACGGCATCGGCGTCACCACCCACGAGCCGCCGTACATGATCGAGGGCGAGGAACAGCCGCTGGTGCCCGGGATGTGCTTCTCCGTGGAACCGGGTGTCTACCTCCCAGGCCGCTACGGCGTCCGCATCGAGGACATCGTGACGGTGACCGAGGACGGCGGGCGCAGGCTGAACACGACCTCGCGCGAACTGGCGATCGTCGAGTAGCCCGGGCCGGGCGGAGCCGTACCGCTCGTCAGTCGTCGGCGAGGATCACGCACGACTCCGGCGGCAGGTGCAGCAGCCCGTCCGTACCGGGTGCCCCGACCGGCTCCCAGGCCGCCAGTACCCTGCCCCCGCCACTGCGGTGCCGGCCACCGCCCAGCGGGATGGTGGCCGGTTTCCCCGAGAGGTTGACGGCGATCCGCAGATCACCCCTGCGGTACGCCAGCCACCTGTCGGTCTCGTCGTACGCCGTCTTCACCGTCGCCAGGTCCGGATCACGCAGATCGGGCATCGCCCCGCGCAGCGCGATCAGTTCGCGGTACCAGGCATGGATTCGGGCGTGCGGCTCGCGTTCCGGTTCGCTCCAGTCGAGGCAGGAGCGGTCGCGGGTGGCAGGGTCCTGCGGGTCGGGAATCTCCTCCTCCGCCCAGCCGTGCGCCCCGAACTCGCGGCGCCTGCCGTTGCGGACCGCCTCCGCAAGGTCGGGGTCGGTGTGGTCGGTGAAGAACCGCCAGGGGGTGCGGGCCCCCCACTCCTCGCCCATGAACAGCATCGGGGTGAAGGGACCGGTGAGCACCAGTACCGCCGTGCACGCCTGGAGGCCGGGGGAGAGGGACGCGGCGAGCCGGTCGCCCAGGGCCCGGTTGCCGATCTGGTCATGGGTCTGCGCGTAACCGACGAAGCGATGGGCGGCGGTCCGGGTGACGTCGACGGGGCGGCCGTGCGTACGGCCGCGGAAGCTGGAGTACGTCCCGTTGTGGAAGAAGGCACTGGTCACGGTCTTGGCGAGGGCCGCGAGCGGGGCGGCTGCGAAGTCGGCGTAGTACCCCTGGGACTCGCCCGTGAGCGCGGTGTGCAGGGAGTGATGGAAGTCGTCGTTCCACTGGGCGTGCAGTCCGAGGCCGCCGGCCGCGCGTGGCGTGGTCGTCCGCGGGTCGCAGAGATCGGACTCGGCGACGAGCGAGAGCGGCCGGCCGGTGTCCGCCGCGAGCGCGTCGACCGCCGCGGAGAGCTCCTCCAGGAAGGTGAGCGCCCGGCTGTCGGCGAGGGCGTGGACGGCATCCAGCCGCAGCCCGTCGAGACGGTAGTCGCGCAGCCAGGCGAGCGCGCTCCCCAGCAGGTACGCCCGCACCTCGTCGGAACCCGGCGCGTCGAGGTTCACGGCCGAGCCCCACGGCGTGTGATGGGTGTCGGTGAAGTAGGGGCCGAACGCGGGGAGGTAGTTGCCCGACGGGCCGAGGTGGTTGTGGACCACGTCCAGGAGGACACCGAGCCCCAGGCCGTGCGCCGCGTCGACGAAGCGCTTCAGCCCGGCGGGACCGCCGTACGGTTCGTGCACGGCCCACAGCGACACCCCTTCGTACCCCCACCCATGGGTGCCGGGGAAGGGACAGACGGGCATCAGCGACACATGGGTGATGCCCAGCTCGGCGAGGTGCCCGAGCCGCGCGGCGGCGGCGTCGAAGGTCCCCTCCGGGGTGTACGTCCCCACGTGCAGTTCGTACAGGACGGCGCCGGGCAGCCCGCGCCCCGCCCATTCGCTGCGCCATACATGGGTGTTCTGGTCGTACACGGCGCTCTCGCCGTCCGGCCCGTCCGGCTGGCGGCGCGAGCGAGGGTCGGGGAGCACGGGCCCGCCGTCCACCGAGAAGCCGTAACGCTCGCCGTCACCGGCCTCCGCCAGGGCGGTCCACCAGCCGGGCCGCGTCGCGTCCCGCTCCATCGGCTGCGTCCCGCCCGCCACCCGGAGCCCGACGGACTCCGCGTCGGGTGCCCACACCTCGAACCGCATGCGCCACTCCTCGTCCGTCAACCGGCTGCCCCCCTGATCATTGCCCTGCCGGCTTCCCCTCATACGTAGCGAGGCCGGGGAAGGGGGGGAAGGTCCCTCGTGCGGCTGGTACCCGGACCGGGGCGGGCGCTACCCACTCGCCCGCCCCCGCCCGGCACCTCCGACCCCAAGGTCCCTGGACCAGGTGGACGCGCTCCTGCGTCACGGGGTGTCCCGCCCGCGCGAACGCGGCTGCCATCGGCACGTTGCCCCGGTCCGTCGCGCCCGCGATGAACTCGGCGCCCTGGCCCGCCAGGAAGTGCGTGCACTCCACGAGCAGGTCGTATCCGTATCCGTGCCCGCGCGCCTCGGGTACCACCCCGATGAAGCCGATGCACGGACCCGAGGGGTTGTGCGCGGGCACGTGGATGCCGGCCACCTCACCGTCCGCCGTGTACGCGAGCTGCCACCAGGAGCGCGGCGAGGGACACCAGTTGAAGAAGTCCAGCTCCTCCCGGGCCGCCGCATCGAGGCCCCCCGGACCCTCGATGGCACGCCGGGCGTGGGCGTCGAGCGTGTCGGAATGGACGCGGAGCAGGACGTCGAGGATCACCGCGTCGTCGGGCTCAGGGCGGAAGGCCAGCCGGCCCGGACGCTCCGGAATTCCGCAGTCCGGCGTCCAGAGGTAGCGGTACCGCTCGACGAGCGGCGTCATACCGGCCGCCGTGACGGCGGCGATCCGCGCCTCGGCCGCCGCGCGGACCGCCGGGACCTCGCGCCAGTTCGCGGGCAGGATCAGCTCGTACTCGGCGTACAACGGGGAACGGCGCAGCAGTTCGGTCCCCGCCTCGTCCTCGCCCTCGGCGAAGTCGAACCAGTTGAGGAGTACGGGCTCGGTGTCCTCGGGCCCCGACCACCAGGCGGCCTTGGCGACGACGGTGCCGTCACGCAGGGCGACCCAGCTCCACTCGGGGCGGTACTCCCCGCCGTCGGCGACCGTGGCATAGCGGTGTCCGAACGCGGCGCGGCCGACGAGGCCGTCATCGGGCAGGGAGTCGAAAAGAGAAGCGTCGCTCCGAGTGAGCGCGCGAATGACCAGATCGGTCATGGAAGTGTCCTCCGGGACGAAGCGCGCTCCCGGTCAGACGGAGTCCGGCCCCGCCACCGGGGCGGCGTTGGCCGGTCAGTCCCAGACCATGTTGAACGCGCGCTCGAAGTTCACGTACCCCAGGCTCTCGAAGGACTTCGCCATCGGGACGTTGCCGAGATCGGTCGCCGCCCTGATCCGGTCCACGCCCGTCGCCGCCAGCACCCGGGTGCCCTCGGCGAGGACGTCGTCGATGTAGCCCTTGCCGCGATGGGCGGGCAGCACCCCGATGTACGCGATGATCGGGTCCTCGCGCCAGTCCGGCGGAATGAACCGCCCGTACTCGGGGCGCTCCGCACCGGCGGGTACGACGGCCGCCGTGGCCGTCTCCACCAGCCGCACACCGATCTCATGGCGCTCCTGCGCGGGCAGGGTGTCGTCCAGGTCGAAGAAGTCCAGCGCGAGAGGGGCGCCGCCGTCCCGCGAGGTCCACCAGGACACCCGGCCCACGACGCGCTCGCCGTGCAGAGCCACCCACATCCAGTCGGGGCGGCGGCGGCCGGCGGCGTCCGCCAGTTCGTGGTCCAGGACGTACGAGAGGCGGCAGAACAGTCCGAGCTCGTCCGGGCCGGTGAGCGAACGGACGGTCAGTTCCGGTGGTGCTACGTGCACAAAGTCTCCTTCGAGGCGAAATGGCCGGCCACTGCTCCGTGGCCGGCCCGCGGGCGCAGACGTTGGCAACACCGTGCCGTGCAGGTCAGCAGGGCGGAAAGACGGGTTCGTCTGGACACCTCGGCCGGGTCGGACCGACAATCAGCACTGTGACGTCCTCCTTCGAGTTCCCCACGTATCCCGCGCGGCTGTCCGACGCCGAGCGCGACCGTGCTCTCGGTGTGCTCAGAGACGGCGCGGCGCAGGGCAAGCTCTCGCACGACACGTTCATGCGACGCATGGAACTGGCCCTCGTCGCCCGGCGCGCCGAGGAACTCGACGCACTCACCTGTGACCTGGAGTCCGGGGGCCGCTGGACGCGCGGACTGTTCCGTGCCGTCGGCGGCGCATCGGCCTTCTCCGTACGGCTGCGCAGGGCCTGGACGTCCGAGCGGCTGCCGAAACTCCTGCTCCCCGTACCGGGGCCGCGCCCCCTGCTCATCGGCCGCGACCCGGGGAACGGGCTGCGGCTCAGCCACGAGACCGTCTCCCGGATGCACGCCGAACTCACCGTGCACGGCAGCCGGTGGATCCTGCGCGACCTCGGCTCGACGAACGGCACCTGTGTCAACGGTCAGCGGGTCACCGGGTCGGTCCCGGTGCGCGACGGCGACCAGGTGAGCTTCGGACGGATGAGTTTCCGCCTCACCGCCCCCCTCCCCAAGCCGCCGTCCTGAGGCCCTGTCAGGCTTCCCCTAGGGGCAATGCCGTTCGGTTAGCCGTCCGGTGGGCTTGGCAATGCGTTGATCTCGATGTGGACGGTGGTCCTGTGGGTGCGGTGGTCGATGTTGCGGCCGACGGCGCGGTACTTGGAGCTGATCGCTCGTTTCTTCACGCGGGGCCGGGACCGGTCTCGGCGGGCGGGTAGGAGGCCGTTGAGTATGGCGGTGCCGATCCGGCCGACGAGGTCGATCCTGGTGTGGGGGATGATGCCGGCGGCACGGATGATCTGGTCACGTGCCGTGTTCAGCGCGATGGTGAATGCGGTGCGGTCGGGGTCGATGTTGGGCCGGTGCAGGACGGCGTCGCTCATCGCGGTGCGTAGTGCCTGGTAGGCGACCAGAAGCGCCCAGGTTTCCTGGGTGACGGCTGCCGGGTAGCGGCCGCGCAGGACTCTGCCGCCGAGGATGGTCGATTTCAGCTCGCAGTAGCTGGTCTCGATCTCCCAGCGTTCGCGGTAGAGCCTGACCAGAGCGGTGGCGGGTGCCTCGTCGGGGTCGAGCAGACTGGTGACGAGCCGGTAGGTGCTGTGGGTGGCGGGACGCTTGTCGGCGCCGTCGGTGGGGGCGAGGGTGATGGTGGCGTCGATGACGCGGACGGTGACTTCGCCTATGCGGGACAGGAACGTTCCGTCGGGCAGACGACGCAGGATCGGCAGCTTGAGCGCGGTGCTGTGGGTCTTGGCGCGGATGAGGAAGTCCGCGCCCGTGGACGCGACCGTGCGCACGAAGGCGGTGGCTGAGAAGTTCCGGTCACCCAGAAGCAGCGTCCCGGGCCGTAGTGCTCCGGTCGTGCCCGCGGTGGTGATCAGGTCTCGGGCGTAGGTCAGCTCGCCGGTCGCGTCGGTGCCGAAGACGGCGTCCATGAGGGTTCGGGTCCCGCAGGCCACCAGCGTGACCAGGCGCAGCATCGGGTATCCGGACGGCCCGTTCTGTCCTGCCTTCGCCTTGGGGAACACCGCGAGGTTCGCGGGTGTGTCCGGCAGGGCGAGCTGGGTTCCGTCGATCGCGACGACCAGCCTGCCCGCGAACCGTGTCGTCTGTGTCGCGGTCACCGCTGCGGGGCCTTTGACCAGGTCGAACAGTGCTTTCAATGGTTTGGGGCCGACCCGTCGCATCGCGGCCGTGATCGATGAACCCGCTGGCACGGGCAGCGGCGCGGGCAGTGAGGCGGTCAGCCGGGACCAGATCCCGGTCCAGCCGAGCCCGGTGAACAGTGCGCCTGCGAGCAGGAGGTAGACCACCACCCGCGACGGCAGCCGTCGAACCCGCTGCTGCAGACCACCTGCGGATGCGAGTGCCTCGTCGACTAGATCGAACGGGACAACCTGGGTCAACTCGCCCAAGTGCCCCACGGCAAAGACACCGGGGGCATGCGTAATGACAGAATCAGACACTGCAGCCCTTGTGGAGGAACACGAGTCTTGGCGGACCCGAGAACCACTACAGGGGCTGCACCCGTATCACCAGCCGAAACGCCGAGAGTTTGCGCCGCTGACCGAACCCCTAACCGAACGGCATTGCCCCTAGGGGGAGCCACCAAGGGTAGGGGCAGCCCCAGGACTACTGGGCGGGAAGCACGTCATCTCCGCCAGGAGCGGCGCCCCGGACGCGGCAACCGCCGGTTCGGCCGACGCCCACGCCGTACTCGCTCTTCTACCTCGAGCGGGCCCGCGAGGAGAGGGAACGGTCCGGCGGGAACATCAGTCACGCCGCCGCGACCGAGTCGGCCGCGGCGACCTCGGGTCCGCCCTTGCCCTGCTCGGTGACCGCTGCTGGTGGCCCGACCGCCCGGCGCCGAGCGCCATGGCCGACGGTCCGCACCCGGCACGGCCCGGCGGTACCGGTCGCGAGCCGGGCGCCGCGAAGCAAGCGCACTGAGCGCACGGGCGGCGGCTGTCCCACGGGCGGCCGCCGCCGACCGTCACCCGAACGGCCGCACGTCCCCTGCGCCCGGCGCCCGGCAGTGGTCGGCTGGAGGAACACGCGTCCGACGGCGACGCACGCAGCCCGGGGGGTTCGGATGCAGATCGGCCCGCCCGCGGAACCCGCCGGCACCGACAGCCCCCGCACCCAGGCGGGAACGGCGGGCCCGAGCATCCTGACACCCGGCGCGGACCAGGACCCGTACCGGCTGCGCCTCTACCGCACACTGCGCGAGGACCACCCGCTGACGTACGACAGGGGCCTCGGTGCCTGGCTGCTCAGCCGGTACGCGGATGTGGCCGCCGCACTCACCGACCCCCGGTTCGCCGGATATCCGCACGAAGGCGCTCCCCGGGGCGGCCCCGCCCCCCTGGGACTCTGCCTGGGCAGCCTCGACTGCGCTCCCCTGCCCCGCGGTGCCCGGCACCGGCCCGCGGTACAGCCGGCCCGCGGCAGCGAGGCCCTGGAGCGGACCGCCTACGTCCTGGCACGCCGGATAGCCGACCGGGAGCAGGCGGACCTCGTCCCCGAGTTCTGCCACTGGCTCCCGCTCGGCGGCGCCCTCACCGCGGCCGGGCTCCGCCATCCCGATCTCACCCGGTTGTCCCGCGCCGACCTCCACCTCCGGATCGCCCGGTCGTCGGCCACCACCTGCACCGTGCACACCGCCCTCCGCGAGACGGCCCTCGCCTCGTTCCTCGCCAACGTCCTGGACGAGCCCTGCCTCCTGGAGGTCCTGGGCACCGACCCCGACCTGATCGTGGGCGCCTGGACGGAGACCCTGCGCCGCGACCCGCCCGTGCAGATCGTCCTGCGCCGCACCCTCACCGACGTGCCGGTCAGCGGCGGCACACTCCCCGCCGGGGCAGCCGTCGCCTGCCTCATGGGCGCGGCGGGACGCGACCCCGACCGGTTCGCCGCACCCGACCGCTTCGACCCGTTCAGGCCCGACCCCGGACACCTCACCACCGGTCCCGCCCACTGCCCCGCCGTCCTCCTCGGCCGGCTGGAAGCCGAGCAGGGGCTGCACGCCCTGCTCGACGCCATGCCACTCATCCGCTGGGCGGAAGGCTTCCGCCCCACCGCCACCGGGCTCCTCACCCGAGGTCCGCGGACCCTTCTCGTACGGCCCTACGGAGCAATGCCACCGGACGGTCGGCGAACAGCTCGGACACATCGACCGCCGGACCGGTGAACTCCCTCCCCGGCGCCAGCAGATCGTGCCACGGCCCCTCGTCCGGCAGCGTCAGCACCGTGCCGCGCCAGCCGCCCTCCTCCGTCAGGCGCAGGGACAGCCGGGTCACCGCCGTGACCACCTCGCCCGAGCGGGCGAAGGCCAGACAGTGGGCCGCCGCCGGACCGTGCGCCGACAGCGGGGCATACGTCCCCGACTCCCCGAAGAGCTCCGGCCGCTCACGGCGCAGGCCCAGGGCCGCCACCGTGACCGCGGCCTTCTCGTCGGCCTCCCGGTCGGGTTCCCGGAACGGCCTGCGGTTGTCCGGGTCGACGAGGGCGAGGTACTCCCGCTCCGTGCCCTGGTACAGGTCCGGAACCCCCGGCATGGTCAGCTGCACCAGGGCCGCGCCGAGCACATTGGCCCGCACCTGGGGGCCGAGCGCGGCGGCGAACCGCCTCAGCAACGCCTGCGCGGGACCCGCATCGCTCCCGGGCCCCGCCGCCACGAAGTCCGAGACCGCCCGCTCGTACGCCGGATCGGGTTCGGTCCAGCTGGTGAACAGACCCGCCTCCCGCACCGCCTTGAGCAGCGCGGGCTCCAGCCGCGTCGCCAGCTCCTGCGCCGGCAGGTCCGCGCAGCCGTACGCGGACTGCCACGCCTGCCAGGCCAGCTGCGGGTCGGGAGCGGCCGGAGAGGTGGCCCGGGTCACCTGCGCGACCAGGGACGACCACTGCTCCGGGCACTCGGAGAGCACCGCGATCCGGGCCCGTACATCGGCACTCCGTTTGGTGTCGTGCGTGGTCAGCACCGTGCCCGTCGCGGGCCAGTCCCGGGCGAGCCGGGCGCAGAACGCGTGGAACTCCTCGGGCGCCACCGCGGGCATGCCCGGATCTCCGCCCACCTCGGTCGCGGAGATCAGCGGGACGTAGCGGTAGAAGGCGGTGTCCTCGACGGACTTGGCGTGCAGCGCGGACGCCGTCTGGGCGAACCGGGCGCAGAACGCGGTCTGGGCCTCGCCCTCACCGAGCCGTCCCAGCGCCAGTTCCCGCACCACGTCCACCGCCCTCGCCTCCTCGGGGACGGAGAACACCGCCTTCGCGTCCCGTACCGCCTCGGCCGGAAGAGCCGATTCCGCGAGTGCGGTGACCGGGCCGCCCGCGGTGACGTACGGGCGGTAGACGGGAACCCGCACGAGCAGTTCGGTGACGGCCGCGCGCAGCGCCCACGGGGCGTGGTCGCGCAGGGCGGGGTCCTGGGCGCACACCTCGGTGGCGAGCCGGGTCAGCCACCGGGTCTCGGCAACCAGTTCGTGTTTCACCACGCGGTACGCGGCCCGGCGTACCGTCGCCGTCCAGTAGCCCCCGCGGTCGCCCGGCGGCCCGGCGAAGTCGCGGTACCGGCCGAGCAGGTCCGCCGCCCCCGCCGGGTCGGTGAACAGCCCGTCGATCCGGTGGAGCGCGTCGTACCCCGTCGTCCCGGCGACGGCCCAGCCGGCGGGAAGGGTCTCGGAGCCGGTGAGGATCTTCTCCACCACGGTCCAGCGGCCGCCACTCGCCTCGTTCAGCCGCTCCAGATAGGCGGCGGGCTCGGCGAGTCCGTCCGGATGGTCGATCCGCAGCCCGTCGGCCACGCCGTCGCTCAGGAGTTCGAGGATCTTGGCGTGTGTGGCGGCGAAGACCTCGGGATGCTCCACGCGTACCCCGATCAGTTCGGAGATGGTGAAGAACCGCCGGTAGTTGAGTTCCGTACGGGCGAGGCGCCACCAGGCGAGCCGGTAGTGCTGGGCGTCCAGCAGCTCGGGCAGCGGCAGCCCGGCAGTCCCCTCGCGCAGGGGGAACTCCTGCTCGCCGTAACGCAGCACCGGCGCACCGCAGTCCTGGGCCGGGCCGGTCTCGAAGCGGCCGATCTCGTCGCCGAGCGGTCCCGCCAGCACGGGCAGCAGCACCTTGCCGCCGCCCGCCGTCCAGTCGATGTCGAACCACCGCGCGTACGGGGACGTCCGCCCCTCGCGCAGCACCTCCCACAGCTGGCGGTTGTGGCGGGGCGCGGCGGCCATGTGGTTGGGCACGATGTCCAGGATCAGCCCGAGGCCGTACTCCCGGGCGGTGGCGGACAACTGCCGCAGCCCCACCTCGCCGCCCAGTTCCGCGCGTACGAGGCTGTGGTCGACGACGTCGTAACCGTGCCGTGAGCCGGGGACGGCCTCCAGGACGGGCGACAGATGGAGATGGGAGACCCCGAGCGCGGCGAGATACGGCACTGCCTTACCGGCAGCGGAGAAGGGGAAGTCCGGTTGGAGCTGGAGTCGGTACGTGGCAGTGGGCGTCATGAACACGTAAGTACCCACGGGGGAGCCGCCTGTGTCACGGCCGTGCCCAAGGACCCCCTCCGGCGGCATCGGATTCACCCGCCGGAGGGGCCCCCGCCCCGCTACGCCGGTCGCTTCAGAACCGTCAGACTGCGCCCGATCAGCGTGACCCGCTCACCCGCCGAGACCTTGGGCCCGGCCCCGGGCGGCACACCGTCCGGGCGGGCCGTGTCCACGACGATCTGCCACTGCCGCCCGTGATTCACCGGAACGACGAATTCCAGGCTCTCCGCTCCGGCATTGAACATCAGCAGGAACGAGTCGTCGGAGATCCGCTCGCCGCGCGGCCCGGGCTCCGAGATCGCGTGCCCGTTCAGAAAGACCGTCATGGCCTTGGCGTGCGCGGCCTGCCAGTCCCGCTGTGTCATCTCCTCACCCTCGGGGGTGAACCAGGCGATGTCGGAGAGCTCGTCGTGCGTGCCCTCCACCGGCCGCCCGTGGAAGAAGCGCCGGCGTCTGAACACCGGATGGTCGCGGCGCAGCCACACCATGGCGCGGGTGAACTCCAGCAGCCCGGTGTCCGCACCGGAGCCGCTCCCGTCCTCCCCGCCGTCGGCCGCGCGGGCGTCGTCGGGGTCGGGCCAGTGGACCCACGCCAGCTCGTTGTCCTGGCAGTAGGCGTTGTTGTTGCCGTGCTGCGTACGGGCGAACTCGTCCCCGTGACTCAGCATCGGCACACCCTGCGACAGCATCAGCGTGGCGATGAAGTTGCGCATCTGACGGTTGCGCAGCTCCAGGACCTCCTTGTCGTCGGTCTCGCCCTCGGCGCCGCAGTTCCAGGACCGGTTGTGGCTCTCGCCGTCCCGGTTGTTCTCGCCGTTGGCGTCGTTGCGCTTGTCGTTGTACGAGACGAGGTCGTGCAGGGTGAAGCCGTCGTGGCAGGTGGTGAAGTTGATCGAGGCGAGCGGCCGCCGGCCGTCGTCCTGGTACAGGTCGGAGGAGCCCGTCAGCCGGCCGGCGAATTCGGCGAGCGTCCGGGGTTCGCCCCGCCACAGGTCCCGCACCGTGTCGCGGTACTTGCCGTTCCACTCGGTCCACAGCGGCGGGAAGTTACCCACCTGGTAGCCGCCCTCGCCGACGTCCCACGGCTCGGCGATCAGTTTCACCTGACTGACCACCGGGTCCTGCTGCACCAGGTCGAAGAACGAGGACAGCCGGTCCACCTCGTGGAACTGCCGGGCCAGGGTCGCCGCCAGATCGAAGCGGAACCCGTCGACGTGCATCTCGGTCACCCAGTACCGCAGCGAGTCCATGATCAGCTGCAGGACGTGCGGCGACCGCATGAGGAGGGAGTTCCCGGTGCCGGTGGTGTCCATGTAGTACCGCTGGTCGTCTGCCAGCCGGTAGTACGAGGCGTTGTCCAGGCCCCGGAAGGAGAGAGTGGGCCCGAGGTGGTTGCCCTCGGCCGTGTGGTTGTAGACCACGTCGAGGATCACCTCGATGCCCGCCTTGTGCAGCGCCCGTACGGCCTGCTTGAACTCCAGCACCTGTTCGCCCCGGTCGCCCCAGGAGGCGTACGCGTTGTGCGGGGCGAAGAAGCCGATGGTGTTGTAGCCCCAGTAGTTGGCCAGACCCGCGTCCGCCAGCCGGTGGTCCTGCACGAACTGATGCACCGGCATCAGCTCGATCGCGGTCACGCCCAGCTCCGTCAGATGGGCGATGACCTCAGGATGGGCGAGCCCCGCGTACGTACCGCGCAGCTCCTCCGGCAGCCCCGGATGCAGCATCGTGAGGCCCTTCACATGGGCCTCGTAGATCACCGTGCGGTGGTAGTCCGTCCGGGGCGGCCGGTCGTCGCCCCAGTCGAAGTACGGATTGACCACCACCGAGCTCATGGTGTGCGGAGCGGAGTCGAGGTCGTTACGGGCGTCGGGCCGGCCGAACGGGTAGCCGTAGACCGCCTCTCCCCACTCGATCTTCCCGGAGACCGCGCGCGCGTACGGGTCGAGCAGCAGCTTCGCCGAATTGCAGCGCTGTCCGCGCTGTGGCTCGTACGGTCCGTGCACCCTGAAGCCGTACTGCTGACCCGGCATCACACCGGGCAGATAGGCATGTCGGACGAAGGCATCGGTCTCGCGGAGCTCCACCGCCGTTTCTGAACCGTCGTCGTGCAGCAGGCACAACTCGATTCGGCTGGCGGCCTCCGAGAAGACCGCGAAGTTGGTACCGGCGCCGTCGTAGGTGGCGCCGAGGGGATACGCCTGTCCCGGCCAGACCTGCATAGATGACTCTTCCATTTCTGATCCGGGTGCTACGGGGTCTTCCTCCCGATACTCCCCGAAAGTAGGGCGTGCGCCTAGCACGTCGGCCGGTGCTGTCAACATCGGGCACCTTTGGTGCCGCCCCGGACTGGAAACCGTTCGCCCCGTGCGCCGGACTGTGCGCCGGAGGGTCGGGGCGAGGTGCCTAATCACTATGAATCGCCTCACTCCACCCGATCTCACCGGAGGGAACAGGCCTGATCCCCCTGGTAGTTGGGAAAGCAGCCTGCGCATCCGGCTGCACCGGCTCATCCGCTCGGAGTACCCTTCCTTGATCGTTGGTGGGGGAGTGGAAGGCGGTACGCGGGTGAGCTCGGGAGGTTTCGAGCTACCCCCAGGTGGCCCAGGTCACGAGGGGGAATCGACCGATGCCCCTCCAGGGGCGGTCTCCCTTGCGCGGCCCATGGAGATAGGCGCGGAGCTGGACTGGGGAGCTGACGCCTGGAGCGAGGTGCGCACACGCGCCCAGCGTGCCGGGCGGGCCTACATCTGGCTGAATCTCGTCGAACAGCGGCTGCGTGCCGTGGTCGCCGCCGTCCTGCGGCCCATCTACGAGCCCGTGCACGGTGAGGACTGGGTGGTGGCCGCCGCGGGACCCGCCGGGCAGGAATGGGTGCAGCGGGCCGTCGCCGTCCGAGAGGTCTCGCGCCGCAAGGGCTATCTGCTCGACCCGGCCGACGACAACGTCCTCAGCTTCCTGACGCTCCCGCAGCTGCGGGAGCTGATGGTCCAGCACTGGCCCTGCTTCGAGCCCTACTTCGACGACCGCCGCGAAGTCGAGCTGGCCCTCGACGAGCTGGAGGTGGCGCGCAACGTCGTCTCCCGCAACCGCGCCCTGAACGAGGCGGTGCTCGCCCAGGCCGAACGGGCCTCCGCACGCCTCCTGGAGATCCTGGGCAGCGGAGCCGCCGTTCCCTCCGCCGACCGGCTGCCCGTGGACGCCGTCGAGGAACTGGTCGGGGACCGGTACGCCGACGTGGTCTCCGTCCACCCCGACCGCGTACGGCTCCAGCGCCAGCTGCCCGCCGAGGACCTGTTCGGCGGGGCGCGCCGCCTCGACGCGATCGGCATCGGGCTCAATCTGCTCGTGCAGAACTTCTCCGGCCGCCGGCTGGTGAGACTCGCCGAGTCCGGCTGCCGGGTGCGGCTGCTCTTCATCAACCCGGCGAGCAGCGCGGTCAAGCGCAGGGAGCGGGAACTGGGGCTCAAGAAGGGCGAGCTGAGCCGTTCGGTGGAGATGAACATCCTCCATATGCGCCGGGTGCGCTCCAAGCTCCGGGACCCGGGGGCCTTCGAGATCCAGGTCTTCGACGAGACCCCCCGCTTCACGGCGTACCTCGTGGACGGTGACGGGTCCGACGCGGTCGGGGTCGTCCAGCCCTATCTGCGGCGCGCGCGCGGCATGGAGGCGCCCGTCCTGGTGCTGCGCGGCGGGGGCCGCGCGGTGGTCCGGGCGGGACAGGACAGCGAGCACGGTCTCTTCGAGACGTACCGCGAGGAGTTCGAGTCGGTCTGGACGGACTCCCGGCCGGTGTCCTGAGCCGTCCGGGCGCCTTCGGGGCCACCGCGCCGAAGCGTTGTCAGTGGTGCGTGCGATGGTGGTCGTCATCCGGGGGAGAGCACCACGTAGGAGGTACGGGATGGGCTGGCACAGGGAGCCACTGGTCGGCTTCGACCTGGAGACGACAGGTACGGAGCCGCTGGAGGCGCGGATCGTGACGGCGGCGGTCGTCGAGGTCGACGGCCGGGACGGTGAGCCGTTGCGTCAGCGCACCTGGCTGGCCGATCCGGGCATCCTGATTCCCGCACAGGCATCGGCGATCCACGGCATCAGCAGCGAGCGGGCGGCGGCCGACGGCCGGCCCGCGCGTGAGGTGGCGGACGAGATCGCGGAGACCCTCGCGGAGTGCTGGCGCCGGGGCGTGCCGGTCGTCGCGTACAACGCGGCCTTCGACCTGACGCTGCTCACGGCCGAGTTGCGGCGCCACGGACTGCCGTCGCTGAGCGACCGGCTCGGCGGGGAGGGGCTCGGCCCGGTCATCGACCCGTACACCATCGACCGCGCCGTCGACCGCTACCGCAAGGGCAAGCGCACGCTGGAGGCCGTCTGCCTCGAGTACGGGGTGGTGCACGGCGGCGCCCACGACGCGGGCGCGGACGCGCTCGCCGCGGTGCGCGTGGCGTACGCGATAGCCGGGCGGCACGGCTCGGTGGCCGCGCTGACCCCCGTTGAACTGCACGAGCGCCAGATCGGCTGGTACGCGGAGTGGGCGGCCGGTTTCCAGCAGTTCCTGCGCCGCAAGGGCACGGCCGACGCCGTGATCGACGGCCGCTGGCCGCTGCGCGAGCCGGCGCCCGTGGCTCGCTGAGCGGGTGGAGCGCCCGAGGCGGCTCGCCCTCCGGTGAGCGGACCAGGGATCAGAACGGGTACCAGCGGACCGCGGGATCGTTGTCGCGGAGCGACGCGACCCGCCGGCGGAACTCGGCCAGTGCCTTCGGGTTGGCCGGGGCATGCTGTGCGACCCAGGCGCAGCTCGCCGTCTCCCGGGCGCCCCGCAGGACCGCGCAGCCGTCCCACTCCCGGACGTCCCAGCCGTACGCCGCTGTGAACGCGTCGTAGGCCGGGGCCGCCAGGCCGTACCGGTCACGCGAGAGTGCCAGAACCACCAGATCGTGCTCCCGCAGATCCGTGGAGAACGTCTCCAGGTCGACCAGAACCGGTCCGTCCGGGCCGATGTGGACATTGCGCGGGAGCGCGTCGCCGTGGATCGGGCCCGGCGGCAGATGCGGGGTGAGGGCGGCGGCCGCCGCCTCGAAACCGTCGCGGCGCTCGCGCAGGAAGCCGGCGTCGGCCGGATCGATCGCGTCCCCCGCCAGCAGCAGCCAGCGCTCGACGCCGCCGAGCAGCTCACGGCGCGGCAGTGCGAAGTCCGCCGGTGCGCCCAGTGCGTGTACACGCCTGAGGAGCGGCGCCAGGTCCCGTGGCTCGGTGGGACGTACGGCAGGCCGGAGCCGGTGCCACAGGGTCACCGGGTGACCCTCGACCAGCCGTGCGCCGTTCTCGGCGGCCCGGACGGCGGGAACACCGGACGCGGCGAGCCACTGGGCGACGGCAAGTTCGCGTTCCGCCCGCTCCCGGAGTTCCGGGTGGCGGGTGGCGTCCCGGCCGACCTTGACCACCAGGTCGCCGACGGAGAACACCGCGTTCTCGCCCAGCGCGATCAGTTCGGCGTCGCCGGGCAGCCCGGCGGCGCTCAGTACCTCGCGCGCACGCATCTCGTTCATGCTCTCGATTTTCGCATCCCCGCAGGCCACCGGACGCAGGCACCGGCGCGGGCCACCGACGCAGGGCACCCACGCGGGCCACCTTGCCGAACGGACGGGCCGTCAGCACGGTGACGGAGGCCACCTGGGCGGCCAGACCGGAATGAATCAGACGCAATGGAGCAAAGGGGTCGAATCCGTGACACTGGCGACCGCGACGGAGCGGTCCGGGCGCAAAGGCCCACGCGAGGGACGGCCGGCCGCGGCCAGCGGGCCTGACGGGACAGGGCCGCCTGGTTCCTGGTACTCCCGGCGCTGATCCCGATCCCCCGCTGGCGTGGACGGCAAGGACGGCACGCACGGGAAAGACGGCACGGACGGCGAGACGGTCACTGGACCGCCAGGTCCGGCTGGGCCCGCTGGCCCGAACCACCCCGACGGCTACAGCCTTCTGCCGCCGAAGAACGACCCGGACGCGCTGGTCTGTCGTCGCACAACTGCCGAGGAACCGCCGCCTGCCGACCAGTCCCACGGCCTGCTCGGACTCGGAGCCCTGACGGCCACCGCCTTCTACAGGAGACTTGATGCCTGACATCCCGCCTCGGCCCGTCCAGCGGCGCCTCGACAACAGCGCAGCCGACATGGCGACGCCCGTCGACCTCGGCCTGGTCGAAGAGCAGCCGGAGCCGCAGCACAACGGATTGTTTCTGGAGCCGAACATCCAGCCGGCCGAGGAAGCCGAGTGACCAGGCCCCCTCCTTCGGGAGGGGGCCTCTTTGCTGTTTGGCCTGCGTGCCCGGACCGCTTGCCTACGGGCAGGTCTCCTCGAACTTCACCGCGGTGAACTCAACGGGCTGTCCGTTCAGGGCAGCCCCAGCCGACGGCGACTGGGTGCACACCTGCCAGTTGCTCTCCATCAGGACCATGCGGTCTTCCGCCGCGTCCGTTGCTGTGATCGACGTACCCGAGTCCAGGGCGCCGCGGGCCGCCTTGACGGATTTCCCGACCATGTTCGGCATCTTGTCACCTGCCGCCTCGGGGGCCTTGGCGTCATTGGCAGGGCATGTCTCCTCAAGCTTCACCGCGCCAAAGTCCAGCTTGGTGTCCGTGGCCACCGTCTTGCCTGCCTTGACGTTCTGGAAGCAGACCTTCCAGTTTCGGTCGAGGGCCTGGAGCCTGTCCCGGCCGGCACTGTCGTGGGAGGTCAGCAGGTAGAACCCTTCGGCCTGGGCCTTGTCCTGCGCCGACTGCAGGCCCATGCCGACGAAGTTCAGGACGGCCTTCGACTCGGCAGGCTCCGCCGCCTCCTCGGACGGCGTTGCGGCGGGGGCATCGGTGGCGGGCTCGGTGGTCGCCGGCGCCGCAGGCTTCGGGTCGGTGGTGGCCGGTTCGCAGCCAACGAGTGCCACAGTGGCAAGACAGGCAATCGCGGCGGCCAGGGTGCGGGTGTTCAAGTTGTCTCCCAAGGGCGGTTCGTGGAGGCATGACCGTAGCTGTGCGCGATGCAGGGGGAGCGGGATGTTCCGGTGGTGACGGAGTTGTGACCAAGGGGTGGGGAGGTGGTGCCAGGCGTGGCAAGGTGTTCGTCGCTCAGGGCAGTGAGCAGCCCAAGGCGGGGGTCAAGTGAAAGCCAAGATCATTGACAACGTGATCGTTTACTTCATGTCGTTCGCCATCCTCTGCCTTATCGGCGGAGGTCGCTGGTGGGGCGGCACCGCCACCTCCAACTGGTTCGGCAACTGGGCTCGCGGGGAAAAGGTGCGGCACGAATGGCACCCGCAAGGCAGGGGGCCGGACTTCGAAGCGGGCAAGGAGACAACCACCAGCGGAGTCGAGGTCAACGTGCTCTGGGAAGTGCACCTCGAAGACGCGAACGATCCTGATGGGGAGACTGTGGGGGTAGGCGACTGGGGTGGCGACTTCAAAGCCGGCGACGCCGCGGTAGGAATCGTGAAGCCGCCCCAGCACGGCACGGCCACAGTCGCAGACGACGGAACCCTGACCTACGCGGCGGACCAAGGCTACGTCGGCCCGACAGCGTGACATGGTCCGTGAAGGTAAGGCAGGCCCCCGAGACCGTGACCGGCGTCATCGCCATCGAGGTGAGGCCAGTGCCCGACGGAGAGTCTTGGGCGCCCCCGGGAAAAGGTGGCCCGGAGCATTCGAGAACTGCGCCGAGGCGCAAGCTCGAGGACGGGCCCCCGTAAGGAAAGGGGAGCAGGGCTACGCGCCCTGGCTCGACGCAGACGGGGACGGTACCGGCTGCGACGCCGGCTGACCTATCGCCCGGCGCCCGCCCAGTCCGTGCGCGGCTACCCCGAGTGGAAGGACAAGGTCGCCACCCCGGCCCTCCAGGAGTTCTACAGCGGGGCGATCGGTATCGAGGAGCTACGGAAACGCCTGGTCGACGACGGGAACCGGGTCCTGGCCCGCTACCAGCGCTAGGGAGCACCTCCATTGCTGGACGAGACGTCTCGTCTCGCTTACATTGTGCGCATGACCGAATCCCCGCGTGCCCACATCGCCATGTTCTCCATCGCCGCCCACGGGCACGTGAACCCGAGCCTCGAGGTCATCCGGGAGCTCGTCGCCCGTGGGCACCGCGTCAGTTACGCCATCCCCGCCACCCCCGGCGCCTTCGCCGAGAAGGTCGCGGCCACCGGGGCCGATCCGGTGCTCTACTCCTCCGTGCTGCCCGTCGACGGCGACCCGGAGGCCTGGGGCACCGAGCTGATCGACAACATCGAACCCTTCCTGAACGACGGCATCCAGGCGCTGCCTCAGCTCGCCGCCGCCTTCGCGGGCGATGAACCGGACCTGGTCCTCCACGACATCACCTCCTACCCGGCCCGGATACTCGCCCACCGCTGGGGCGTCCCCGCCGTCTCCCTCTGGCCCAACCTGGTCCCCTGGGAGGGATACGAGAAGGAGGTCGG
The DNA here is from genome assembly GCF_014216315.1 of Streptomyces finlayi. NCBI lineage: Bacteria > Bacillati > Actinomycetota > Actinomycetes > Kitasatosporales > Streptomycetaceae > Streptomyces > Streptomyces finlayi. The sequence goes on along the minus strand of NZ_CP045702.1, from coordinate 1,074,041 downwards.
CGAGCCCATGACCGCCGAGCTCAGGCAGACCGAGCGGGGCAGGGCGTACTACGCGCGCTTCGCTGCCTGGCTCGCGGAGAACGGCCTCGGTGATCTGTCGTCCGACGACTTCGTGGCCCGGCCGCGCCGTGCGCTCGTCCTGATCCCCGAGGCGCTTCAGCCGCACGCCGACCGGGTGGACCGCACCGTCCACACCTTCGTCGGCGCGTGCCAGGGCGACCGGGCCGATCAGGGGGAGTGGCAGCGTCCTGCCGGTGCGGAGAAGGTCCTGCTGGTCTCCCTCGGCTCCTCGTTCACGAAGCAGCCCGCCTTCTACCGTGCCTGTGCCGAGGCCTTCGGCGAGCTGCCCGGCTGGCACGTCGTGCTCCAGATCGGCGCCCATGTCGACCCGTCCGAACTCGGGGACGTACCCCCCACCGTGGAGGTGCGTTCCTGGGTCCCGCAGCTCGCGGTGCTCCGGCAGGCGGACGCCTTCATCACGCACGCGGGCGCGGGCGGCAGCCAGGAGGGGCTCGCCACCGGCACCCCGATGGTCGCCGTTCCGCAGGCCGTCGATCAGTTCGGCAACGCCGACATGCTCCAGGCGCTCGGCGTCGCCCGGCACCTTCCGATGGAGGACGCGAACGCCGCGACCCTGCGCGAGGCCGTGCTCGCCCTCGTCGATGATCCGCGAGTGGCCGCCAGGGCCGCCGCGGTGCGGGAGCAAATGGCGCGGGAGGGCGGCACACGGCAGGCGGCCGACCTCATCGAGGCCGAACTTCCCCTCTAGCGGCCTTCGTCGTCCTCCCAATCGAAAGCAGGGGCGCAATCAGGCCGTCTCCTGGCCGCGTTCGGTCCAAGCGGGTGTGGCTCCCTCCGTCCCGGCGGGGGAGCCACACCCGTACTCGCGATACAAGCCCTGTGCGCACAGCGGCAGTTGGCGGCCGTGTCCGACTTGGTCGGGCGTGGCCGATTTCTTATTACGAAACCTTGTTGAGTAAGTCACAGCTGCATGAAGGTCTTGATCTGAGCGTGTCAATCGGTCAGGGTTTCGAGCCAACCCCCGGAGATCTTCCGGCCGAGGGTCAATCCCCCCACAAAGAATGACGAGGAGATCCCTCTTCATGGCAATTCACAAGCGCGCACGCCGGATCAAGCTGACCGCCGCGATCACCGCAGTGGCAGCCGCAGCCGGAGTCACCCTTCTGTCCACCTCGTTCGCGGGAGCCTCACCGGCCCCGGCGATGGGCACGGTCTACGGCGCGGACGCGGCCACCGCCGTGTCCGGCAGCTACATCGTGATGCTGGACGAGAAGGCGGACAAGGCCGAACTGGCCAAGGAGTACGGCGGCAAGCTCAAGCGGAACTACAGGTCCGCCCTCAACGGCTTCTCCGCGAGCGGACTCACGGAGACCGAGGCCAGGCGTCTCGCCGCCGACCCGGCCGTCGACAAGGTCGTGCAGAACAAGAAGTTCACGGCCAGCGCCACCCAGGACAACCCGCCGTCCTGGGGTCTGGACCGGATCGACCAGACCGGCACCGCCGGCGACAAGGCGTACACCTACCCGGACGCGGCGGGCGAAGGCGTCACCGCGTACGTCATCGACACCGGTGTCCGCGTCACGCACAGCGACTTCGAGGGCCGGGCCACTTCGGGCTTCGACGCCGTGGACAACGACGACGACGCCGATGACGGCAACGGTCACGGCACGCACGTGGCCGGCACCATAGCCGGTGCGGCCCACGGAGTCGCCAAGAAGGCGAAGATCGTGGCCGTCCGCGTGCTCGACGACGCGGGCTCCGGCACCACGGAGCAGGTCGTCGCGGGCATCGACTGGGTCACCGCGAACCACGAGGGCCCGTCCGTCGCCAACATGAGCCTCGGCGGCAGCGCCGACCCGGCGCTCGACGCCGCTGTCCAGAAGGCCATCGCCTCCGGCGTCACCTTCGGGGTGGCCGCCGGGAACGAGTCCAGCGACGCGGGCGAGGGTTCGCCCTCCCGTGTCCCGGAGGCCATCACGGTGGCCTCGTCCACGGTGAACGACGAGCAGTCGTCGTTCTCCAACTTCGGCTCCGTCGTGGACATCTACGCTCCCGGCTCCGACATCACGTCGACGTGGAACGACAGCGACACCGGTACGAAGACCATCTCCGGTACGTCGATGGCGACCCCCCACGTCGTGGGTGCCGCCGCCGTCTACCTGGGCGGACACCAGGACGCCACCCCGGAGCAGGTCGCCACGGCGCTGACCGGGGGAGCCACCCCCGACGCCATCACCAACGCGACCGAGGGCACGGCGAACAAGCTGCTGAAGGTCGTCGAGTAACCGACGCCCCAGCCAAGGCCGGGCGGCGGCCGGAGCACGCGCCGCCGCCCGGCCGCACCGAATCCGCGGCCGCCGTGCCCTCCCCCACGGGGCGCGGCGGTCGCTCCGGCCGGGAGTACCGTCCTATGGTGTGCCCATGGCCACGACGCCCCGTGGCCGGGACGCCCTCGCGGAACCAGTGGAGATGAAGACGTGACCGAACCGACGCCCGCCGTGGCCGCGGTTATTGACGGAGAACTGCGTCTCCTCGACCCGGTGGTCCGTGCATCCGCGGAGCTCCTCGTCTCGCTGCTCCACGCCGACTTCCGAGAGATCGGCACCAGCGGCCGGCTCTGGAACCGGGACTCGATCATCGCCGCACTCACCGCTGCCGATGCCTCGAGCCCCGGCCCGCTGACGGCGTCACGGATGCAGGGCGTGCAGCTCGGCACCGACTTCGTGCACCTCACCTTCGACACCGAGTCCAAGGGCCTGCACTCCCACCGCAGTTCTCTGTGGCGGCGCACCGACGACGGCTGGCTGCTCTACTTCCACCAGGCCACGCCGTACGTCGACGATCCCTTCGCCGAGATCTGAGGCCCACCGGCCACCCGGAGGGGGAACCGGAAGTGGCCCGGCCGACGAGCCCTGGATTGGCCCAGGTCAGTACGCCAACGGCTGCCTAGGCTCCTGCGTATGACTTCGCACCGCAACGACACCACGGGCAGAACCGTCGTCGATTTCTACTTCGACCCCGCCTGTCCGTTCGCCTGGATCGCCTCCCGGTGGATGCTGGAGGTCGAGCAGCAGCGCGACATCGAGCTCCGCTTCCGTCTCATGAGCCTCCGTCTCCACAACACCGGCAACGAACTCCCCGGCTGGTACCGCGATCTCGTCGACAGGTCGATCGGTCCGGTCCGGGTCGCGGCCGCCGCGGCGGCCGGTCACGGCGAAGGCGTCTTGCGCGACCTCTACACCGCGCTCGGCACCCGCATCCACCAGCTGAAGAACGACGACTTCGACGACGCGACCGCTCAGGCGCTGGCCGAACTGGGTCTGCCCGCAGCCCTCGCGTCCGCCGCGCACTCGGAGACGTACGACGAAGAGGTGCGCCTCAGCCACGAACGGGGGAAGGACCCGGCGGCGGACGCCTACGTCGGCACCCCCACGATCCACGTCGACGGGACCGTCTGGTTCGGGCCCGTGCTCAGTTCGATCCCCCGGGGCAAGGAGGCGGTCCGGCTCTTCGACAGTTTCCGGGTGCTCGCCAACCACTCCGGCTTCTCCGAGCTGAAGCGCGCCCGCACCGGCAGCCTGTCGTACCGCTGACGGCCCGGACCGGTCAGCCGGCCACCGCGAGCCGCTCGGCGACCCGCGCCTCCTCGTACCGCCGCACCACCAGCCGCGCCAGCTCGGGTGCGGCGCCCAGGACACCGGCGACCACGTCCGCCTCGGCGGCGCCCGCGAGGATGCGGTCCGGAAGTCGGCCGGGGGCGATGACGTACGGAGCCACCGCCACCCCTCGTACGCCCTCGGCGCGAAGCGCTCGTACGGCGTCCTCGGTACGGGGATAGCCCCCCGGAGAAGCAGCGGAGGCGAACGCAGGCCGCACGGCGCACCAACCGGTGTGCCGCAGCTCCCGCGCGATTTCAGCGATCACTGCGATCGCCTCCGGGTCTGTGGAGCCCGCCGAGGCCAGGACGAGCCCGGTCGAGCTTCTGTCGCCGGGGGAGACCCCGGCCTCGTACAACCGTTGTTCCAGCGCCGCGTTCAGCAGCGGCGACGGGCCCAGGACCTCGGCCTGGCGCACGCGCATCCGTGGCAGCCGGGTCCGGGCCTCGCGCAGCACCGAAGGAATATCGGTCTTGGCGTGGAAGGCCCGGGTGAGGAGCAGGGGCAGCGTGACGACGTCCTCCGCGCCCTCCGCCGCCAGCCGTTCCAGCAGCCGGGGCACGGAAGGAGCGTTGAACTCCAGGAAGCCCGTCTCGACCCGCAGCCCCGGCCGGAGTGTCCGTACCCGCTCGGTGAGCGCGTGCACGGTCGCGGCGTGCCGCGGATCGCGGCTGCCGTGGGCGATGACGAGGAGGACAGGAGAGGACATGGCCGGCTCAGCTCCGCACGAGGAGGCCGCGGCTGCGCAGGACCCACCGCTCCAGCGGACTGAAGATCAGCAGGTCGATCGCGATGCCGACGAACAGGATGAGGAGGATCGACAGGAAGATCCCCGGCATGTCGAAGTTGTTGCGGCCGTTCTCCAGCAACTGCCCGAGACCGAGCCCGAGATCGGGCGATGACGCGATGATCTCGGCTGCCATCAGCGAACGCCAGGAGAAGGCCCAGCCCTGCTTGAGGCCCGCCAGATAGCCGGGCAGCGCGGCCGGCAGCACGATGTGCCAGGTGCCGCGCAGCCCGGTCGCGCCGAGGGTGCGGCCCGCCCGGATGACCAGCGGAGGCACCTGGTCGACGCCGGAGACCAGGCCGTTGGCGATCGAGGGGACCGCGCCCAGCAGGATCACGGCGTACATCATCTTGTCGTTGAGTCCGAGCCAGATGACGGCCGGTGCGACCCAGGCCACCGAGGGCAGGGACTGCAGCCCGGACAGGATCGGGCCGATGGCGGACCGGACGAACTTCACCCGGGCGACCAGCAGACCCAGCGGCGTGCCCAGGGCGACGGCCAGCAGGAACCCGAGCAGACCACGCGAGACACTGGTCCAGATGACCTCCAGGAGCGTGCCCTGGAGCCACATCTCGACCGCGCTGTCCCAGACGGCGGACGGCGACGGCAGCTTGTAGTCCTCGGTGACCTGCGCGGTGACCAGCAGCTGCCAGGCCGCCACCACCAGTACCACCGCGAGCAGCGGCGGCAGGACCTTGCCGACCAGGACCTCGCGCACCGAGGTCCGCCGCACCTGCACGGCGTCCAGCGCGTCCAGGCCGGCTTCGAGACCGGCCAGATCGTCGGTCTTGATGTCAGTGCTGGCCATGTCGGCGGATCTCCCCACGCAGTTGTTCGGTGATCTCGACGGACAGCTCCGCCACCGCGGTGTCCTCGATACGGCGCGGATGCTCGATGTCGACCGACCACTCGCGGGCGATCCGGCCCGGCCGGGACGACAGCAGGACGACCCGCTGCGCGAGGCGCACCGCCTCGCGCACGTTGTGGGTGACGAAGAGGACCGAGGCGTTCGTCTCGCGCCAGATCCGGGTCAGTTCGTCGTGCAGCACATCACGGGTGATGGCGTCGAGCGCGGCGAACGGCTCGTCCATCAGCAGGAGCCGGCTGTCCTGGGCGAGTGCGCGGGCCATCGCCACGCGCTGCCGCATCCCGCCCGAGAGTTCGTGGACCCGCTTGCCGAACGCCCCGCCCAGCCGCACGAGTTCGAGCAGCCGCTCGGCCTCCGGACGGCGGTCCTGCTTCGGCACCCCGCGCAGACGCAGGGCGAGCTCGATGTTCTTGCCGGCGGTCAGCCACGGGAAGAGGGCGTGCTCCTGGAACATCAGGGCCGGCCGCCCGCCCGGGGTCTCGATGGACCCCGCGGTCGGGCGGTCGAGTCCGGCCACCAGATTGAGCAGGGTCGACTTTCCGCACCCGGAGGCTCCCAGGAGGGTGACGAACTCGCCGGGAGCGACATCGAGCGTGATGTCGTCCAGGACGAGCTGCTGACCCGTGGGCCCTGCGAAGGACTTCGAGACGTGCGAGATACGAGCGGCGTGCTCGACCGTCGCACGGTCCTCGGCCTTGGTGAGAGTGGTGGTCGCCATGGTCGTCACCTCCTGGAATCCTGGAATCCTGGAACGGATGGGCGGTCTGGTTACTTGACGCCGAGACCGGCGTCGCTGACCGCGGGCTTGCCCGCGGCCTCGAGAATCCTGTTGAGCGGCGTGAGGTCGTAGATCCCCGTCAGGTCCGTCTCCTCCAGGAGACCTGCCTTCACGGCGTGTTCGGCCTGGGCGTCGAGGGTGGCGGCCAGCGGGTCGTCCGTGAACCGGATGGACTTCCATGCCTGGTCGATGACCTCGGGCGCCAGTGCCTTGCCGCTGAGTTCCCTGAGCGCGGCGTTGGCCGACGCCTTCGCTTCGTCCGGATTGGCGTTGATCCACGCGTTGGTGTTCACCGAACCGCGCAGCACCGCCTCGACCACGTCCGGGTGCTCCGAGAGGAACGTCTGCGACACGATGATGTTCGTGATCACGAACTTGTTGCCGGGCCACAGCGACGACTCGTCGAGGAGGACCTTCCCGCCCTCGGCGACCAGCTTCGACGCGGTGGGCTCCGGCACCCACGCACCGTCGAGCGAGCCGCCCCTGAAGGCGTCCGGCGTCACCTTGTTGTCCGAACGGACCACGAAGACGTCGCCCTTGCCGCTCTGGGCGTCGACTCTCCAGCCCTTCTCGGAGATCCAGTTCAGGAACGCCACGTCCTGCGTGTTGCCGAGCTGAGGAGTGGCGATCCTCTTCCCCCTGAGATCGTCCACCGTCTTGATCTTCTTCGGGTTCACGACCAGCTTCACCCCGCCGGAGGCCGAACCGCCGACGATCCGCAGGTTCTTGCCCCGGGACTTGGAGAAGCCGTTGATGGCGGGGGAGGGGCCGATGAACCCGATGTCGATGGAACCCGCGTTGAGCGCCTCGATCTCGGAGGGCCCCGCGTTGAACGTCGAGGGCTTCACCTCCGTGCCGCCCAGCTCCTTGGCGATCAGCCCCTCCTGGACACCGACCAGGGCGGTGGCGTGCGTGAGGTTCGGGAAGTAGCCGATCTTCACGCTGTCCGCGGAGAGTTTTCTGCCGCCGGCGGAGACGTTCGCCTTCTTGCCGTCGTCGTCCTTGGCCTGGGACCCGTAGCCGCAGGCCGTGAGCGCCACGGCGAGCAGCGGCAGGGCGGCGGCAGCGGCAAGGCTGCGGCGGACGGTGGAACGGGGGGCAGACACGGGAGGCTCTCCTCTCGTCGTCCCGGCGCTCACGTCCCCCGGGAGTCCGGGGACGCGGCCGGGTGGGCGGCAGGTCTTCGTGTGAACGGGTGGTGCGGCTGGTGCGAGCGGGCGCGCAGGCAGTGCGCGTACGTCATCACGCACATCGCCCGACGCCGCCCTGACCTCCCCCAAGCTCTCGAATGCGCTCGAGCAGGGGGCACCCCCTCCCGAGGGCGCCGCTGCCGACCCGGCCGCCCTCCTTCGCGAAGGTCGAGAAGACGTCGGTACCCATCAGAAGTCCCACTCGGCGTCGTCGGCCGCCGGAGCCTCGTCGGGCACGGCACCGGCCACTTCGGCGAACGAGGCACCGGCCATGCCGGCGGAGAGCGTGGTGCCGTCGGCGGGGTCGATCAGCAGGAACGATCCGGTACGCCGCGAGTCGGCGTACGCGTCGAGCGCGAGCGGTTCGGCCGTGCGTACGACGACCCGGCCGATGTCGTTGGCGACCAGCTGCCCCGGTGCGGGGTGCTGGGAGAGGTCGTCGAGGGTCAGCCGGGACGGGATGTCCTTGACGATCGCCTTCACCGTGCGGGTGGTGTGCTTGAGCAGTACCCGCTGGCCGACCGAGAGCGGCTGGTCGGCGACGTGGCAGACGGTCGCTTCGACGTCCTGGGTGACGGCGGGTGTGTCCCCGGTGGGGGCGATCAGGTCGCCGCGCGAGACGTCGATGTCGTCGGCCAGCCGGATGGTGACGGACCGGGGCGCCCATGCCTCCTCGACGCTCTCGCCGAGTGCGTCGATCCCCGCGATGGTGGAGGTGCGGCCCGATGGCAGGACCGTGACGGCCTCGCCGACACGGAAGGCGCCCGCCGCGATCTGCCCCGCGTAACCCCGGTAGTCGGGGTGCTCGGCGGTCTGCGGGCGGATGACGTACTGCACGGGGAACCGGGCGTGGCAGGCGGTGAGGTCATGGCTGACCGGCACCGTTTCCAGGTGTTCCAGCACGGTCGGACCGCCGTACCAGTCCATGTTGGCCGAGGGTTCCACGACGTTGTCACCGGCGAGTGCCGAGATGGGGACGGCGGTGATCTCCGGGACGCCGAGGGACGCCGCGTAGGCGGTGAACTCCTTGGCGATGGCGGCGAACACGGGCTCCGCGTACTCCACGAGGTCCATCTTGTTGACGGCCAGCACCACGTGCGGGACGCGGAGCAGCGCGGCGACGGCGGCGTGCCTGCGGGTCTGCTCGATGACGCCGTTGCGTGCGTCGACCAGGACGACCGCGAGGTCGGCGGTCGAGGCGCCGGTGACCATGTTGCGGGTGTACTGCACATGGCCGGGGGTGTCGGCGAGGATGAACCGGCGGGCGGGCGTCGCGAAGTAGCGGTACGCGACGTCGATGGTGATGCCCTGCTCGCGCTCGGCCCGCAGCCCGTCGGTCAGCAGCGCCAGGTCGGGCGTCGTCTGACCACGGTTGCGGGACGCGTGCTCGACGGCCTCCAGCTGGTCGGTGAGGACCGACTTCGAGTCGTGCAGAAGCCGTCCCACGAGCGTGGACTTGCCGTCGTCGACCGAGCCCGCGGTGGCGAACCGAAGCAGCGTGGTGGCCGACACCTGGCCGGCCCGCTGGATGGGTGTGGTCATGTTAGAAGTACCCCTCGCGCTTGCGGTCTTCCATCGCGGCCTCGGACATCTTGTCGTCGGCCCGCGTCGCGCCCCGCTCGGTGAGACGGGAGGCGGCGATCTCGGTGATCACGGCGTCCAGCGTGGTGGCGTTGGAGTCGACGGCGCCGGTGCAGGACATGTCGCCGACGGTGCGGTAGCGCACCAGCCGGGTCTCGACGCGCTCGTGGTCCTTGGGACCGCCCCACTCGCCCGCGGTCAGCCACATCCCCGAGCGGTTGAAGACCTCGCGCTCATGGGCGAAGTAGATCTCCGGGAGCTCGATGCCCTCGCGCTCGATGTACTGCCAGACGTCCAGTTCGGTCCAGTTGGAGATCGGGAAGACGCGGACGTGCTCACCGGGGGCGTGGCGGCCGTTGTAGAGCTGCCACAGCTCGGGGCGCTGACGGCGCGGGTCCCACTGCGAGAACTCGTCGCGCAGCGAGAAGACCCGCTCCTTGGCGCGCGCCTTCTCCTCGTCGCGCCGTCCGCCACCGAACACCGCGTCGAAGCGCAGTTGCTGGATGGCCTCGGTCAGCGGGACCGTCTGGAGCGGGTTGCGGGTGCCGTCGGGGCGCTCGCGGAGCTTCCCGGCGTCGATGTACTCCTGCACGGAGGCGACGTGCAGCCGCAGCCCGTGCTTCTCGACCGTGCGGTCCCGGTACTCCAGGACCTCGGGGAAGTTGTGCCCGGTGTCGACGTGCAGCAGTGTGAACGGCACCGGCGCGGGCGCGAACGCCTTGAGCGCCAGGTGCAGCATCAGGATGGAGTCCTTGCCGCCCGAGAAGAGGATCACCGGCCGCTCGAACTCCCCCGCCACCTCGCGGAAGATGTGCACCGCCTCGGACTCCAGGGAGTCCAGGTGGCTGAGCGTGTAAGGATGGACGGTGCCTTCCGGCACAGTGGCGACGGTGCTCACGCCAGGCCCCTCTCGGTGAGCAGCGCACGAAGCGCGCTTGCGGACTCCTGCACGGTCTGCTGGTGCGATTCGATCCGCAGGTCGGGTGACTCGGGTGCCTCGTAGGGGTCGTCGACCCCGGTGAGGCCGCTGATCTCGCCCGCTGCCTGCTTGGCGTAGAGGCCCTTCACATCCCGCTCGGAGCACACCTCGACGGGGGTGGCGACGTGCACCTCCAGGTATGCGGTGCCCTCGGTGCGGTGGCGCTTGCGGACGGCGTCGCGGCTGTCCGCGTACGGCGCGATGACCGGGACGAGCACCTTGACACCGTTCGCCGCCAGCAGTTCGGCGACGAAGCCGATCCGCTGGACGTTGGTGTGCCGGTCCTCGCGGGAGAAGCCGAGCCCCGCGGAGAGGAACTCCCGGATCTCGTCACCGTCGAGCACCTCCACCTTGTGCCCGTCACCGCGCAGCCGGCCCGCCAGCTCGTACGCGATGGTCGTCTTGCCCGCGCTCGGCAGACCGGTCAGCCAGACGGTGGCCCCTGTCCCCGTCACGCTCATCGAAGTCTCCTGATCCGTTGTCATCAGCCGTGCAGCCCGCACTCGGTCTTGCCCCTTCCGGCCCACCGGCCGGCCCGGGCGTCCTCGCCCTCCAGCACCCGCCGGGTGCAGGGCGCGCAGCCCACGGAGGCGTACCCGTCCATGAGCAACGGGTTGGTCAGTACGCCGTGTTCGGCGACGTACCCGTCCACGTCGTCCTGCGTCCACCGGGCGATCGGCGAGACCTTGACCTTGCGGCGCTTGTCGTCCCAGCCGACCACCGGGGTGTTCGCCCGGGTCGGGGACTCGTCGCGCCGCAGGCCGGTCGCCCACGCGGTGTACGAAGTGAGGCCGTCCTGAAGGGGCTTGACCTTCCGCAGCGCGCAGCAGAGGTCGGGGTCGCGGTCGTGCAGCTTCGGCCCGTGCTCGGCGTCCTGCTCGGCCACCGTCCGGCGGGGGGTGAGCGTGATGACGTTCACGTCCATCACCGCGTCCACCGCGTCCCGTGTCCCGATGGTCTCCGGGAAGTGGTAGCCGGTGTCCAGGAACACCACGTCCACACCGGGAGCCACGCGCGAGGCGAGATGCGCGACCACCGCGTCCTCCATCGAGGACGTGACGCAGAACCGCGCTCCGAACGTGGCGGTCGCCCAGGTCAGGATGTCGAGTGCGGAGGCGTTCTCCAGCTCCCGGCCCGCCTGCCCGGCCAGTTCCCTCAGAGCCTCGTCGGTGAGCTGGGCGGAGTGCGCAGTGCCCGTCATATCCCGTTCCCCTCGACGTCGTTGCGCTTCAGGCCCTGGGACAGCAGCCCCAGGAACTTCAGCTGGAACGCGCGATTGCAGGAAGCACATTCCCAGGCACCGTGCCCGGTCTCGTGCGGGCGCAGGTCCTCGTCGCCGCAGTACGGGCAGTGGAACGGGGCGGCTCGCTCGCTCATGACAGCGACTCCGCACCGGCGCGGGCGGCCCAGGTCGCGAAGCGCTCGTCGGCCTCGCGCTCCTCCTGGAAACGGCCGAGCACGCGCTCGACGTAGTCGGGCAGTTCGGCCGACGTGACCTTGAGACCCCGGACCTTGCGGCCGAATCCGGCTTCCAGTCCGAGCGCGCCACCGAGGTGCACCTGGTAGCCCTCGACCTGGTTGCCGTCCTCGTCGAGCATGAGCTGGCCCTTGAGCCCGATGTCGGCCGTCTGGATGCGGGCGCAGGCGTTCGGGCAGCCGTTGATGTTGATCGTCAGCGGCTCCTCGAAGTCCGGCATGCGGCGCTCCAGTTCGTCGATGAGCGAGGCACCGCGCGCCTTCGTCTCGACGATCGCCAGCTTGCAGAACTCGATGCCGGTGCAGGCCATCGTGCCCCGCCGGAACGGCGAAGGCTTCACCTGGAAGTCGAGCGCTTCCAGACCTGAGACCAGTGAGTCGAGCTGGTCCTGCTCCACATCGAGGATGAGCATCTTCTGCTCGACGGTGGTACGGAGCCGGTCCGAGCCGTGCGCGGCCGCGAGGTCGGCGATCTTCGACAGGGTGGAGCCGTCCACGCGTCCGACGCGCGGGGCGAAGCCGACGTAGAACCGGCCGTCCCGCTGCTTGTGGACACCGATGTGGTCGCGCCAGCGGGAGGAGGGCTGGGCCGGGGCGGGGCCGTCCAGCATCGGGCGCTTGAGGTACTCGTCCTCCAGTACCTGACGGAACTTGACGGGGCCCCAGTCGGCCATCAGGAACTTCAGGCGGGCGCGGGTCCGCAGCCGGCGGTAGCCGTAGTCGCGGAAGATGCCGACGACTCCGGCCCAGACGTCCGGGACCTCGTCGAGCGGCACCCAGGTGCCGAGCCGTTCCGCGAGCCTCGGGTTGGTGGAGAGCCCGCCGCCGACCCAGACGTCGAAGCCGGGGCCGTGCTCGGGGTGGTCGACGCCGACGAACGCGATGTCGTTGATCTCGTGGACCACGTCCTGCACCGGCGAACCGGAGATGGCGGTCTTGAACTTGCGGGGCAGGTTCGAGAACTCGGGGCTGCCGATGTACCGGTCGTGGATCTCGTCGACGGCCGGCGTGCCGTCGATGATCTCGTCGGCGGCGATCCCCGCCACCGGGGACCCGATGATCACACGGGGGCAGTCGCCGCAGGCCTCGGTGGTGGAGAGCCCGACGGCCTCCAGCTTCTCCCAGATCGCGGGAACGTCCTCGATGCGGATCCAGTGCAGCTGGACGTTCTGCCGGTCGGTGATGTCGGCGGTGCCCCGCGCGTACTCCTGCGAGATCTCGCCGATGACCCGGAGCTGAGCGGCCGTCAGCCGGCCGCCGTCGATCCGGACCCGGAGCATGAAGAACCGGTCGTCCAGCTCCTCCGGCTCCAGGATCGCCGTCTTGCCACCGTCGATGCCGGGCTTGCGCTGGGTGTACAGACCCCACCAGCGCATCCGTCCACGAAGGTCGTTGGGGTCGATCGAGTCGAATCCGCGCTTGGAGTAGATCGTCTCAATACGTGTCCGCACGTTGAGACTGTCGTCGTCCTTCTTGAACTGCTCGTTCCCGTTGAGCGGGGTGAAGTGCCCCATCGCCCACTGGCCCTCGCCGCGGTGGCGTCCGGGCTTGCGGCGTGGCGCGGTGGTCGCAGGCTGTTCCGGGGTGGCGGCCATGACAATACGTCCTTCGGGACTGCGGGAGGGCGGCTCTGACCTGCACACTCGCGCGGAAGGCGCGGCGGTGCGCAGGGTCAGCAGAGGTAACGGGATCTCGGCGGTGCTGGGTGTCTCAGCCGGCCGGACAGATGGCGCTGGACATGCGGCCGAGGTCGACGTGCCGCCGACTCACCAAGGCAATTCCAGTTCCAGGCATGACGGAAGCGTGTCACGCGCAGTTCGGGGCAGTCCACCACGATCCACGATGTGGACGACATGGTCTCGAAGAATGAGATCCTGTGTCGTCCGTCACTCCCGCTCGCACTTCCGCACTGCCGCCGGGCCGCCTCAGGCGGTGTGTGCGCCGGGCCAGGGACCGGGCGTCTCCACCGTGGTCTCCTGTTCGATCCGGGTGTCGAAGAGACGGAAACCCCGGCGCAGATAGTTGTCCATCGCGTGCGGGCCGTCCTCGGAGCAGGTGTGGAGCCAGACCCGCTTCGTCGGTGTCCGCTCCGGCCAGCGCTCGGCCAGGTCCCAGGCGCGTGCCACGCCCACCGAGAGGAGGTGCCCGCCGATGCGCCGTCCCCGGAAGGCCGGAATCAGTCCGAAGTACATGATCTCCACGACGCCCTCGGCCTGCGGATCGAGCTCCACGTATCCGGCCGGGGTGCCGTTCTCGTACGCCACCCACGTCTCGACGCCGGGCCGGTCCAGGGTCTCCTGCCACTGTGCGTACGACATTCCCAGCCGGTCCGTCCACCGGATGTCGCCGCCGACCGCCGTGTAGAGGAACCGGCTGAACTCGGGCGACGGCCGCTCGGAGCGTACGACCCGCACCTCGTCGCCGGAGGTGGCGGAGGGCCGCAGATCGGCGGGCGAGGTCTGCTCCAGGGACCAGATGGTCACCGGGGTGGTGGCAGCGGCGAGGCGCGACGGGGTGCTCATGCTCATACGGCCAGGGAATCATGCCGTTCGATTCCGGCCAAGGCGGGTCCGGGGACCCCGGACCCGCCCTGGCCGCCGGTGCGGCTCAGCAGTAACCGTTGATGGTTCCGTTGACGCCCGTCCACATGTACGCGTCGCTCACCCACGTACCGTCCGAGAGTCTGTTCCAGAGACTCGAGGTGCCGTAGCGGCCCGTGTGCGAGGTGCCGTTGCTGGAGCAGGAGACCGTGACCGTGGCGCCGTCCGCCACCGATCCGCTGAGGCCGTATCCGGTGCCCGGGCCCGTGCGCTTGTTGACCGAACCGCCGCCGTTGGCATCGATGACGCCCTGGTTCAGACCGAGGGCGCCGTAGTTGTAGAGGTTGCCCGGGGCCACCACGCGCGCGCTGCCGTGCAGCGCGGAGCCCTGGTAGGCGGAGCCGCCGTTCTCCATGGACCACTTGCCGAGCCCATGGCCGGCGAGTCCGACGTAGGCGCTGTTCTGCCGCAGCCCGAAGTGGACATGGCGTCCGGACGCCGCGCCGCCGCAGGTGACGTCCGTGCCCGTGTAGCCGAGGTAGGCACCGGCGCCCACGGCGGCTCCGTTGACGTTGACGCTGCTCCACAGGTGGTAGTAGTCCGTGGAGTAGCCGCGGTCGTGGATGACCCGGATCCAGCCCGTGCACATGGTGTACGCGGTGCCTCCGCGCGTCGCGCGCACCGTCTGGTCGCCGCCCGCGAAGTCCATCGAACTCCAGGGGGCCTCCGAGCCTCCCCAGCCGTGCGGCCCGGAGGTCATGGTCCAGGTCTGGCCATTGGCCCAGGGCAGGGCCATGCCCGTACGGAAGTCGCTGCCGGCGAGCGGGGTGATTCCGGTGGTGACGCCAGGCCTGCCCGCGGCGGACACCTGCCTGCCGTCCTGCTCCGCGAAGAGCGGCTTCTCGGCGGCCCTCGTGAGGGTGGAGCGGGCCGAGAGCTCGGCGAACCGCGGTTCGCCGTCGAACGCGACCTGCCAGGAGCCCCCGTCCCGGTGGGCGATGAACAGCCAGCCCTCCGGCATCCGGTCGGACCCGGGTTCCGTGGCCAGGACGGCGGTGCCGTGGGCCCAGGCCCCCGCCTCGCGCGTCACCTTGACGACCGGCCGGTCACCGGAGGCCAAGGCGCCGGCCCGCTGCTGCCCGCGCTCGTGCAGGTGGTCGGTCACGGCGGCCTCGGGGCCGGTGGCGGCCGCCACCGCTGCCGGTTCGGCGGCCGTGGACGAACCGGCGGCGAGCAGCGTGCTCGCCGCCGCCAGTGCCAGGGTCGTCACCATTCTCGTGAGGGACGAGGTGGGGCGTCTTCGATGCGACATCAGCTGATTCCTCCGGCGGGGCACAGGCCGTTCCCGGAGGAAGGGAAAGGTCTACGCGCATGGATACATGGTGGGAACCAGAGTCGCGGCAAGTTCTGTACATGACAAGATGGCCTGGCGGTGCCGTCCTACCGGCTCGCGGAGCCCCGCGCCCCCACGACCACCGGCGCCTTCGAGTGCGGCAGCAGATCACCCGGATCCTCCGGGTGCACGACCTCCACCTCCACCCCGTCGCCGAAGCGGTACGGACGGTGCCCCAGCACCTCCACGAGATGGCGCCGCAGCCGTGAGATCTCCGCCCGGACCGTCACCGTCCTCGTCGCGTCCCCGAAGAGATCCTGCGCCAGCTCCGCCGCCGTGCGGCCCTCGGGGTGCAGCGCCAGCGCGTACAGCAGCTCCGCGTGGCGCGGCGAGAGCCGCTGCGTCCAGGTGCCCACCGGGTTGATCACATGGACCGACAGTCCCCGGGCCCTGCTCAGATCCAGCACCAACCGGCGCGGCGGGCCGTCGAGGTCCGCGTCCGCCACCTCCAGCAGCCAGCCGCCGGGCAGCGGCTCCACCCGGCACATGCCCAGCGACGGCAGCCATACCTGGCCCGCCCGCATGGACTTCGGAAGAGGCAGCCGGTCCACCGGCGGCATCCCGGTGACCGCGGCCAGCCAGCCATGGCCGTCGACGGCCATGGCGCGGCCGCTCAGCCGGCAGAGAATCGGCGCGGCAACCGACCT
Source organism: Streptomyces finlayi (assembly GCF_014216315.1). Lineage (NCBI taxonomy): Bacteria > Bacillati > Actinomycetota > Actinomycetes > Kitasatosporales > Streptomycetaceae > Streptomyces > Streptomyces finlayi. The sequence continues at coordinate 1,058,125 of NZ_CP045702.1, read as the reverse complement.
CAGCCGCTCGATCGAGACGATGTGCCGCATCCGCAGCTCGCTCTCGGTGAGCCTGGCCACCGAGTCGACCAGTGCCAGCGTGGCCGGATGGAAGGTGCGGGCCGGTCCGCTGATGTCCAGGATGCCGACGAGCTTGCCGTCCCGGGGATCGCGTACGGGGGCGGCGGCGCAGGTCCAGTTGTGCAGCGAGCGCACGAAGTGCTCGGCCGAGTGCACCTGGATCGGCTTGCGCGTGGCGAGGGCCGTGCCGATGGCGTTGGTGCCCGTGGTCGTCTCCGACCACGCGGCCCCTTCCTCCAGACAGACGCCGTCGGCCTGGCGCAGCACCCTCGGGTGGCCCTGGCGCCACAGCACCCGGCCGTCCGCATCGGTGAGCACCATGATCTGCTGCGAGGCGTCCGCGATGGAGGCCAGACTGTCGCGCAGCAGCGGCATCACCTCACCGAGCGCGGAGGAGGTGCGCCGGTGCTCGATCTCGTTCGATCCCAGCAGCTCGCTCTCGGTCGACTGCTCCGGGTCGACGCCGCTGCGCGCCACCCGGTCCCACGAGGCGTCGATCTCCGCACGCGGGGCGGCCCCGCGCGGCTGCCCGGCTCGGCTGGTCCGCATCACTCGTTCCCCCTCATCGCTCTTTCCCGTGTTCAATCCGCGGGGTGGGGGCCCGCTGTACGGCCGGGGCGGCCGGACGGGTCCATCCTCCCGCTGTCCCGGGCCGCATGTCATCAACCCTTGCAACCCCTTGCAACTCTGGTCAGCGGGTACAGCTCAGGACGAGAGTGGCGGAACACCGCGGCGCGGGGCCCTGTGTCCCGTGGTCAGGTGTGGAACAAGCGTGGAGGGTGGTGCCGTGTCGGCGCAGCACCACCCTCCATGGCTTCCTCCCGGGCCGTCCTACCGGTCGTAGGCCCGTGCGCGCTCCACCACCGAGGCCAGATCGAGTTGGTGCGGAAGCGTCCCGAAGGCCGACCCCCAGTCCCCGCCCAGCCGTGACGCGCAGAACGCGTCGGCGACCTCCGGCGGAGCCCAGCGGATCAGCAGCGAACCCTGGAGCACCAGCGCCATCCGCTCGACCAGCCGCCTGGCCCGCGCCTCCATGGCTTCCAGGTCCGCCAGTTCGGTGAGCAGGTCCTTGATCGCCCTGTCGAGGCGGTGATCGGCGCCCCGTGCCTTGCCGATCTCCTGGAGGAACGCGTCGAGCGCCTGCGGTTCGCGTTGCAGCGCCCGCAGCACGTCAAGCGCCTGTACGTTCCCCGAGCCCTCCCAGATCGAGTTGAGCGGAGCCTCGCGGAGCAGGCGGGGCATGCCCGACTCCTCCACGTACCCGTTGCCGCCGAGGCACTCCAGGGCCTCGCCCACCACGGTCGTGCACCGCTTCGTCACCCAGTACTTGGCGGTGGGCACGGCGATCCGCAGGAACGCCCGCTCCTGCGGCGTGTCGGCGTCGTACGCGGCCGCCAGCCGCAGCGCGAGCGTCGTCGCCGCCTCCGACTCCACTGCCAGATCGGCCAGTACGTTGCGCATCAGCGGCTTCTCGACGAGGAGGCCGCCGAACGCGCTGCGGTACGCCGTGTGATGGATCGCCTGCGCCACCGCCTGCCGCATCAGCGCGGCCGAACCGACCACGCAGTCCAGCCGGGTGGCCGCCACCATCTCGATGATGGTGCGCACCCCGCGCCCCTCCTCCCCGACCCGGCGGGCCCACGTGCCGTCGAACTCGACCTCGCTGGATGCATTGGACCTATTGCCCAGTTTGTCCTTGAGGCGCTGGATGGCGAACACATTTCGGGTTCCGTCCGCCAGGACCCGTGGCAGGAGGAAGCAGGTCAGCCCTCCGGGAGCCTGCGCGAGCACCAGGAAGGCGTCGGACATCGGCGCCGAACAGAACCACTTGTGGCCGGTGAGCAGATACTCACCGTCCCCGGCCAGCGGCTCGGCCCGCGTCGTGTTGGACCGCACGTCGGTGCCGCCCTGCTTCTCGGTCATGCCCATCCCGACGAGCACACCGGCCTTCTCCAGGGGAGGCCGCAGACCCTCCTCGTACACCTTCGCCGTCAGCAGCGGCTCCCACGCGGCGGCCAGCGCCGGGTCGGTCCGCAGAGCCGGCACCGCCGCGTGGGTCATGGACAGTGGGCAGCCGTGGCCCGCGTCGTTCTGCGTCCACACCAGGAAACCGGCCGCGCGCCGGACGTGGCCCGCGGGTCTGCCCCAGGCGTCGGTCAGCCCGGCCGAGACCGCGTGGCCCAGCAGCCGGTGCCAGGACGGATGGAAGTCCACCTCGTCGACGCGGTGGCCGTACCGGTCGTGCGTACGCAGTTTCGGCGGGTTCTCGTTCGCGTTCGCACCCCACTCCTGCGCATGGGCGGAACCCGCTGACCGGCCGAGCGTCCCGAGATCCTCGCGGACCGAGGAAAGCAGATCCGGCGCGACGTGCCGCTCGACGGCCTCGGTGAGGGCGAGATCCGCTCGGAAGACGTCGTAGCCGACCAGCGGCGGAACCTGGTTGGTCACTGTGTGGGTGGTGGCTGCCATACAGCTACGGTAAGGAGGTGCAGGCAGCAAAAGAAACACCCGAGCGCCCCTCGGGTCGGCTCCACCGGGCTCGAGTCCTCTACCGCAACGTATCCAAGCGGCAGATGGCATGGCAATTGCTCAAGGACACCGTCAACTCGTGCATCGAGTACCGCATCCTCGGCCTCGCGGCCGAGGCGGCGTTCTTCACCCTGCTGTCCATGCCGCCGCTGCTGCTCGGCCTGATCGGGCTGCTCGGATACGTCGACGAGTGGACGACCACCACCACGGTCGCCTCCATCGAGCGGAACATCCTCAACGCGGCGCAGACGGTCCTCTCGCAGCGTGGGGTCAACGACTTCGCCAAGCCGCTGCTGGACGACGTGTCGACGGGCGCCCGGCCCGACGTCATCTCCATCGGCTTCGCGATCGCCCTCTGGTCCGGCTCACGGGCGGTGAACGTCTTCATCGACACGATCACCGTCATGTACGGGCTCGACGGCGAGCGCGGCATCGTCAAGACCCGGCTGCTCGCCTTCCTGCTGTACGTCATCGCGCTGCTGCTCGGCGCGGTGGTGCTGCCCGTGCTCGTGGTCGGCCCCGACCGGGTCGTGGAGTTCGTGCCCTGGGGCACGGAAGTCATAGCGGTGCTGTACTGGCCCCTGGTCATCCTGCTGACCATCGCGTTCCTCACGACGCTCTACCACGTGTCGGTACCGGTCCGTTCGCCGTGGATCGAGGACGTGCCGGGGGCGCTGGTGGCCCTCGGCATGTGGGTGGTCGGCAGCTTCCTGTTGCGCATCTACCTCACCAGCACGGTCGAAGGCCCCACGATCTACGGCTCGTTGGCGGCCCCCATCGCTGTCCTGCTGTGGATCGGTATCTCCGCGTTCGCGGTGCTGGTGGGCGCCGCGGTCAACGCGGCCATCGACCGGGTCTGGCCCTCGCTCGCGACCGCCGCGGCCCGTGCCGCGCACGAGCGGGCCAGGGCGGCCCAGGCGGCCGAGTTCGTGGCACGCACCTGGTCCGCCGCCGCGTGCGGGCAGGCGGACGACGACGAGGACGAGGACGACGATGTGTACATGCCGTCGGAGTTCCCGGAGCGGTGGTCGCGGTTCCTGCCGCCGGACGACGTGAAGTCCCGGCTGCACGGCCCCCGCGACCGTGAGACGAAACCAGGCCCGTAGGGAAGGGGTCCCGGATGTACGAGGAGCGGGCGTCGCGCCTCGCCGGCGCGGTGCTCTGGACGGTGAACCGGCAGGGCGGAACCGCCCGCCCCGTCCTCCCCGACGGCTGCATGGACCTGCTCTGGACCGGCGGCAGGCTACGCGTCGCGGGCCCCGACACCCACGCGTTCCAGGTGCCGGCCGCGTACGACGGGCCGTGCACCGGCATCCGGTTCGCCCCCGGGACGGCGCCCACCTTCTTCGGCGTACCCGCGTACGAACTGCGGGACCGGCGGGTCGCCCTCGATGACCTCTGGCCCGCCGCACACGTACGCCGGCTCACCGAGCGGATCGACGAGGCGGCCGACCCCGCCGCCGCACTGGAGGGCCTCGCCCTGCGCAGAGCCGCAGACACCGGACCGCCGGACCCGCTCACCGTCTCCGTCGCCGCACGGCTGCGGCAGGGCAGCTCCGTCGCCGATACGGCCAGGGCCGCGGGACTGGGTGCCCGCCAGCTGCACCGCCGCTCTCTGGCCGCGTTCGGTTACGGGCCCAAAACGCTGGCCCGGGTCCTGAGACTGCAGCGCGCGCTGGCTCTCGTACGATCCGGGGTGCCGTACGCCCAGGCGGCCTCCGCCGCGGGCTGCACCGACCAGGCACATCTGGCCCGTGAGATGCGGGACCTGGCGGGCACGACGCTCAGCGACCATCTGCGCGAGACGGACGACCGGCGCACGGCCGACGGGGAGACTGCCGACGGGGAGAGGGGCGACCGGCGCACGGCCGACCGGCGAACGGCTTACGAGGCGTTAGCGAAGAGCGAAACCGCACTGCCGTCCGGGTCGAGCACCACCGCGTAACGCTGTCCCCACACCGCGTCCCACGGCGCGAGACGGCCCTCGTAGCCCGCACCGGTCAGAGTGTCGTACACGGAGTCCACCTCCGCCGGGCTGTCGCAGAGGAACGCGAGCCCCAGACGCTCCCCGCCGGCCGTGGCGGCCCAGGCGGGATCGAAGGAGCGGATCACGTCCTCGGTGTCCCAGAGCAGCCGCATTCCGCCCGGCAGCGTCGCTTCGACATGGGGTGCGGACTCGGCACCGGCGGGGATGTCGAGCCCGAGCCGGCGGTAGAAGGCGAGCGAGGCGCCCAGGTCCGCGGTGGTGATGCCGATCGCGTCGAGTCGTGGAGTCATGCACCGAACCTAGGCCGCCGGACACCCCGCGGTCTTGTACGAAACGGTCATGCCCGTACCGGGCGCCCGGGGAAGTGCGTGCCCCCCGGGCGCCCGGCGCACCCGCTACAGGCAGTCGGCGGGGGAGCGGCCCGGGTCCGTCAGTGCCAGCCCGAGCCGGGCGCGCTCGGTGACCCAGCGGGTCGGGCGGTGGCGCGGGTCGCCCGTCGAGGCGTGCAGCGCCCGGTGCAGCTCCAGCATCCGCCCGGCGCCGACCCGGTCGCCCCAGGCCAGCGGCCCGACGGGGTAACCGAGCCCGGCCGTGACGGCCAGATCGATATCGGCGGGCGTGGCGAGGGAGCGCTCCGCGATCGAAGCGGCGACGGAGACCACGGAGGCGAGCAGCCGCTGCGCGACCGACCCCGCCGTGTCCCGTACCACCGACACGGCCCAGGGCTCCCCGCCGTCCCCCGCCCGGGCGAGCACCGCCCGGGCGTCCCGCGCGGCCGCCGGGTCCGCGGCGGGCGTCACGGCGAGCACCCGGCGCCGCCGCGCCGACGGCAGCGGGTCCACGCCGAAGGTGCGGCCCGCGGGCAAACCGTGCGCGGCGACCGCCGAGGCGACGGTGGTGCCCCACACCGGAACGAGTACGACGGCGTCCGCGGCAGGCACCGGACCTGACGCCACGTGCGCCCCGGCGGCGGCCAGCTCGGCGCGCAGCCGATCCGCCTCCGGGTCCGAGCCCACGACGTACACCGGACGGTCCGCGTCGCCCGTGACCCGCGGCTCGGCCGCCGGGGCGGGCGCATCGGGGCCGTACGCGAACCAGCCCTGTCCGGTCTTGCGGCCGTGCAGGCCCGCCGCGACCCGGTTCGGGGTGAGGTAGGAGGGCCGGAGCCGGTCCTCGTGACGGAAGCCCTGCCAGATCGAGTCGATCACCGCGGCCGTCACATCGAGGCCGGTGAGGTCCATCAGCTCGAACGGGCCCATCCGCAGCCCCAGCACCTCGCGCGCGATCCGGTCGATGCCAGCCGGATCCGAGACCGACTCCTCCAGCAGCGCCAGCGCCTCGGTCACCAGCCCGCGCCCCGCGTGGTTGACCAGGAATCCGGGAGTGTCGGCGACCGTGACGGCCCGGTGCCCGCAGCTCTCGACCAGCTCGGTCAGGGCCGGCGGGATCTCCGGACGGGTGGCCGCGCCCGGCACCACCTCGACGATCTTCATCAGTGGCACCGGGTTGAAGAAGTGCAGCCCTGCCAGGCGCGTCGGGTCCTGGAGCGTCGCCGCGATCCCGGTGACCGACAGGGACGAGGTGTTCGTCGCGAACACGGCCGAGGCGGGCAGCGCACGCTCCAGCCTGCCGAAGACCTCGGCCTTGGTCGCCGGGTCCTCCCGTACTGCCTCGATGACGAGCTCCACGTCGGGGCCCGCCGCCCACGGGTCGTCGAGCGGCACGAGACGCCCGACGGTGGCCGCGCACTCCTCGGCCGACAGCCGGCCCTTGTGCACGGCGCGCTCCAGCATGGCCGTCACGAACTCCACGGCGTCCTTCACCGCCTCGGCGCGTACGTCGCACAACTCGACGGTGTGTCCTGCGGTCGCCGCCCACTGGGCGATGCCGCGGCCCATGGCCCCGGCGCCGACGATCCTGATCCGCATAACGGTTGACGGTCCTTTCGGTAGGTCGGGTTCCGGCTCAGCGAAGGTAGACGCGTTCGGGGTCGACGTCCTCGCGCAGCAGGCGCAGTTCTTCGGCGGTCGGGGGTTCGATCGTGGTGACCGTACCGGCGACCTGGAGGTCCCAGCCGGTCGCGGCCCTGACCTGCTCGACGGTGACGCCCGGCTGGACGGCGACCAGCCGCAGTTCGTGGCCGATGCCCTCACGGGCCAGGATGCCGAGTTCGGTGATGACCCGGGTGACGCCGGTTCCGAGTGGCCGGATGCCCTCGGCGAGCGCCCGGTCGGGCCCCGGGGTCGTGCAGAAGTCCAGCGGATCGGTGAAGGAACGCCGGGTGTGGCGGCGCATCACGACGAACACCTCACGCGCGTTGGCCATCACCTCGACGCCGCCACCGGAACCCGGCAGCCGCACCGACGGGCTGTCCCAGTCGCCGATGACCGAGGTGTTGAGGTTGCCCCAGCGGTCGATCTGGGCGGCCCCGAGAAATCCGACGTCGATGTGTCCGCCCTGGAGCACGCAGCCGAACAGCGTCGGCATCGAGATGACCGCCTCGGCCCCCGTGATCAGGACGGCGTCCGCGATCGTCTCCGGCAGGTGGGAGGGGTGCGCGCCGCAGACTCCCGACTCGTACACCACCTCGATCTCGGGGGCGACCGTCAGATGTGCCAGCTCGGTGGCGAGCGTCGGCAGCCCGATGCCCGCGAACACCGTGCGGCGAGCCACGAGTTCGCGGGACGCCACGACGGACAGCAGCTCCGACGAGGTGACGGGGGCGTCCTGTGCGGTGAGGGTCATGACCGGCTCCTTCTCGTGTCCGTGTGCGCGGTCGTCACAGTCGGCGTCCGTAGTCGACCGGCCGGCTCAGCGCCTCGCCGACGGCCAGGCCCGCCCAGAACTCCTCGCCCAGTCTCGCCACGTACTCCGCGTGGTCGGCCGTCCCGAACACCCACTCCTCCAGCCACGCCCGGATGAGGTCGGGGTCCTGGCTGATCCGCGACCAGGCCCGGTAGAAGGCGTTGTCGCGGTCGTAGTACCCCTGTGCGAAGGACGGGTGTGCCCCGCGCGGGCAGACCACGACGGCGTGGACGGCGTGGGCGGGGACGAGCGTACGGTTCGGGTCCGAGCGGATCACTTCGTCGTCCACGAGTTCCTCGACCACGACGACCGCCTTCCTCGCCGCGTACACCGCCTCCGCCTGGATGCCGGTCAGGCCCCATATCTGGGTGTTGCCGCTGCGGTCGGCCCGCTGCGCGTGGATGATCGTCACATCTGGATTGACCGGCGGCACGACATAGATCTGTTCCGGTTCGCCGTCCGGCCCCGGGTAGGGCGACGTCACCTTGCGCAGATCGCTGTTGACGCTCGGCAGGTCGCTGCCGCCGTAGGAGCGCAACGGATAGAACGGCAGTCGCTGGGAGCCGGCGAGATAGCGGCAGATCATCCCGTAGTGGCTGTACTCCTCGAAGGCGAGCGGCGCGGGATCGGCGCTCTCGATGCGGCGCCGCAGGTTGCCCAGCGAGCCGGCGGACGAGTTGCCGACGAAGGAGGAGACGAGCCGCGAGACACAGCCCGCCGCGAGCATCTGGTCCACCACGATGTCGGCGGTCATCCGGACGACGGTGAGGTCCTTGCGGCCCTGGCGGATGATCTCGTGCCCCGCGGCGGTCGGGATGAGATGGGTGAAACCTTCGAGGCAGACGGTGTCCCCGTCACGCACGAAGTCGGCGACCGCCGCCTTCATCGTCACGACCTTGTCCGGCCGGTCGGTCCTGTCCACGGTGCTCCTCGGGCGTACGCGTGCGGGAGGCTCCACCGTGCCAGGGGCCATTGATTGCTGTCCAATACCAAATTAGGGTCGTATCCAGACCGGAGACTAATGAATGCGCCAGGCGGGAGGGGGGTACGGCATGGAGCTGCGGCATCTGACCGCGTTCGTCGCCGTCGCCGAGGAACTGCACTTCGGCCGGGCCGCCAAACGGCTCCAGATGGCCCAGCCCCCGCTTAGCCAGCAGATCCGGCAGCTGGAGAAACAGCTCGGTGTGCAGCTCTTCGTACGCAACACCCGTTCCGTGCGCCTGACCAGTGCGGGCGAGTCGTTCCTCGCACCGGTACGCGCCGTGCTCGGCGATCTCGACGAGGCGGTACGAGCGGCCAAGGCTGCCGGACGCGGTGAGTACGGGCGGGTCACCATCGGATTCGCCGGAGCCTCCAGCCACGAGACGCTGCCCCAGCTGACCAGGGCCGTGCGCGCCGCCCATCCAGGGCTCGAACTCGTCATGACGGGCCAGACATACGCCAACGTCGCCCTGTCCCGGGTCGCCGACGGCTCCCTCGACCTCGGCTTCGTCCGGCTGCCGGTGACGCGGCCGGGCGTGACCCACCGGGTGATCGACGAGGAGGAACTGATCTGCGCGCTGCCCTTGGACCACCGGCTCGCCCAACGGGACAGCGTCCCGCTGGCGGTGCTCGCCGACGAGCCGTTCGTCTCGTTCCCCGCCAACACCGGATCGACCGTGCGCGACGCCATGACCGAGGCCTGCGAGGCCGCCGGGTTCACCCCGCGTGTGGTGCAGGAGGCCCCCGACTCGTACACGATCATGGCGCTGGTCGCCGCCGGAGTGGGTGTCACCCTGACCGTCACCTCCTGTCGGCACATCCAGCAGAACGGTCTGGTCTACCGGCCCCTCGACGGGCCGCCGATCCGGCGCCAGGCGGCCCTGGCCTGGCGCGAGGACAACCCCTCCGCCGCACTCCGCGCGGTGCTCGCCGTCGCGGAGGAAGCCCTGCCGACCCCCGCCCCGGCGGGGTGAGACACCAAAACCGCCCCGATTGAGACGCGGCCCGTCTCGGATCAGGGCGAATTCGGTATTGGACCGCATCAGTCCCCTGATGCGAGGGTCGACGTGCAACGTCACACCGCACCACGCCATGTCACGCCACGCCATGTCACGCCGCTCCACGCCACACCCTCAGGAAGGCCCCGCCGTGCCCGACCACCTCGATGTCGTCGTCTGCGAACCCCTGCGCACGCCCATCGGCCGCTTCGGCGGAGCGTTCGCACGGCAGACGCCCGCCTCGCTCGCCGCCCGCGTCATCGCCGAGGTCGTCGCCCGCACCGGCGTCGACCCCGAGCGGGTCGACGAAGTGATCCTCGGGCACGCCTACCCCTCGTCCGACGCCCCCGCCATCGGCCGGGTCGCCGCCCTCGACGCCGGACTGCCCGTCTCCGTCACCGGTGCCCAGATCGACCGGCGCTGCGGCTCCGGGCTCCAGGCCGTACTCGACGCGGCGATGCAGATCCGAGCCGGCTTCAGCGACCTCGTGATCGCGGGCGGTGTCGACGTGATGAGCGCCGCCCCCTACTACACGCACGACGGACGCTGGGGCATCAAGGGCCCCGGTCTCCAGCTCCACGACTCCCTGGCCCGCGGACGGGTCACGGCGGGCGGCGTCCACCACCCCGTCCCCGGCGGCATGATCGAAACCGCGGAGAACCTACGCCGGGAGTACGCGGTCAGCCGCGCGGACCAGGACGCGCTGGCGCTGCGCTCGCAACAGCGCGCCGCCCGCGCGGCCGCCGAGGGACGGTACGAAGCGGAGATCGTCCCCGTCACCGTACGGAACCGCAAGGGCGAGACCGTCGTCACCGCCGACGAACACCCCCGCCCCGACACCACCGCCGAGCAACTTGCCGCGCTGCGCCCCCTCATGGGGAAGACCGACCCGGACGCCACCGTCACCGCGGGCAACGCCAGCGGCCAGAACGACGCGGCGGCCGCCTGCCTGGTGACGAGCGCCGCCACCGCCGAGCGGCTCGGCCTCACCCCGCTGGTACGCCTCGTCTCCTTCGCCCGTGCCGGAGTGCCCGCCTCGACCATGGGCATCGGCCCCGTCCCGGCCACCCACGCCGCACTCGGCCGCGCCGGGCTGACCCTCGCGGACCTCGACCTGATCGAGCTCAACGAGGCGTTCGCCGCCCAGGTCCTCGCCTGTACCCGCGAACTGGGCCTCGGCGACAAGGACCACGAGCGCATCAACGTGAACGGCTCCGGGGTCTCCCTCGGTCACCCCGTGGGCGCCACAGGAGCCCGCATCCTCGCCACCCTCACCCGGGAGATGCACCGCCGCGAAGCCCGCTACGGGCTGGAGACCATGTGCATCGGCGGCGGCCAGGGCCTCGCCGCGGTCTTCGAGCGCATCGCGCCCTGACCCGGGGTCCCCGGCCGGGCCTGCGTGGGGACCGTGGGCGGACAGCCCCTGACCCACCCGCTCCGGCTGACAGCCTCCGCACGGGGATACGGGAAGGGCCGGCCGGACAGCATCAGCTGTCCGGCCGGCCCCTCCTTTCCTGCGGCGTTCCGGGCTCAGATCTGCGAGCCGCGGGTGCGGCGCAGCAGCACCGCGCCGCCGAGCATCAGGACGGCGCTGGCGCCGGCTGCGAGGCCGAGGCCGGCCGAGCCGGTCTCGGCGAGCTGGGAACCGCCGCGCTGCGGACCGTGGTCGACGGGAGGCTGCTCGACCGGCGGCGCGGAGGCGGGCGGCTCGTTGGCGGGCGGCTCGTTGGCCGGCGGCTCCACCGGCGGCTGGTAGGCCGGGGGCTCCTCCACGGGGGGCTTGCCGGTGGGCGGCTCCTCGGTGGGCGGCTCCGTCGGCGGCCGGTGGTCCGGGCCGCTGACGTTGGCGCAGTCGTTGCCCATGGCCGGGTTCAGCGCGCCGACGACGTCGACGGTGTTACCGCAGGCGTTGACCGGTACGTGCACGGGGGCCTGGGTCAGGTTGCCCGACAGCACGCCGGGGGAGTTGGTGGCCGCACCGTCGGCGGAAGCACCACTGCCGCCGCCATGGCCGCCGCCGTTGCCGCCGCCGTCGCTCTTGCCGGAGTCGACGTTCGCGCACGAGTTGCCGAATGCCGGGTTGAGCAGGGCGATCACGTTCACCGTGTTGCCGCAGAGGTTGACCGGGACGTGCACGGGCACCTGCACGGCGTTGCCCGAACCGACCCCCGGCGAACCGACAGCGGCTCCGTCGGCCGAAGCGTCGGCATGTGCATAACCGCCGGCCGCGGACAGAATGCCCGAAGCCGCCGCCATGACGATCATGCTTTTATTCAAAACCTGCCGCATTATGTGTCCTTTCCTAGGACAGCCCACAGGACATTCCGTGTGGGCGATCCAACTGCACGTTGGACGACACTCATAACGAATGAGGAATGCGTGGGAAACTTGAAGATGCGTGGAAATCCTGTAACCACCCGAACGGGTGACGTATGTGCGTTCGGGTGTGCAGACAAATGCAGCGGGCGCCGCCTCGGTGTGCGGTCGTGCGGCGGCGCGTTCGCGTTTTCCTTGCGAACACAAGGCGTACGAACGTGCGCCTGAATAGCTGACAGCGCATGCGGGCCGGAATAATGGAATAGCGGCATTCGGGTGAACGGGCAGAACCAAACATGCCGCCGCGAGTTGGTCAGGGCGCTCCGACACGGGGCAATCGGTACGAGAAGGGTTAATCGTGATCAAGAAGGTTCTGGCTACGGGTGCCGTCGCCGCCTCCGTCCTCGGTCTCTCGGCTACGCAGGCCATGGCGATCGGCGACGACGGAGGAACGACCTCGGTCAACGGCAACGGCGCCTCGCAGGCGTTCGGCAATGCCGAGACCCACGGTGACTGGAGCCCGCAGTTCGGTCTGGTCCAGGGCTCGCTCAACAAGCCGTGTGTCGGTCTGCCGCTGAAGGCCAACGTCGGTTCGCTCGTCGGCCTGGTGCCGGTCGCGGTCCAGGACATCAACGTCCTGTCCTCGCCGCAGAACCAGCAGTGCACCGAGAACTCCACCCAGGCCAAGGGTGACGAGGCGCTGTCGCACATCCTGGACAACATCCCGATCCTGTCCGGGAACGGCGCCAACAACAGCTGACCCGGCCGCACCGCAGGCCCGGACCGACGGCTTTTCTCCTCCGCGCGGACCGGGCCTGCTGCTGTGCCGATCGGGGGATTTTCCGAGAATCTGCTCGTCATCGAGTTTCGATCTCGGCGTCACGTCGTTACGCATTACAGCTTCGGAGTCACGGGCGATCAGGACAGCGCTCGTGCGGCACGAAAGACGTGGCCGCTCCGGACTCCGCTGCAAGAAAGGGACGAAAAGTGAAGTACACCAAGGTTGCCGCCGTCGCCGCCGGAACCCTCATGGCGATGGGCGCCGCTGCGCCGGCCATGGCCGACTCCGGTGCCGAGGCCGTCGCCGCGAACTCCCCGGGCGTCCTGTCCGGCAATGTCCTGCAGGTTCCGGTCCACGTTCCGATCAACGTCTGCGGCAACACCGTGAACGTCATCGGTCTGCTGAACCCGGCCTTCGGCAACACCTGCGTCAACAGCTGAACGGTGGCGAGCTGAGCTGATCACTCGCCTTCGGTGGGCCCCGGACCGCATACGCGGATGCACCAACAGCATCCGCATACGCGGTCCGGGGCCCGCTCCGTTTTCCCGGAGTCGTAGCGAATCCGGCGGGCGGACCGAGAAATTCGACGGCACACAGTTGCCCGTCCGCTGCGTGATCGTTACTCCTTATGAAAGCGGCAGAAGTCACAGCTAAAGAAGGCTGGTGCGGCGCGGGAACGCGACCGAAACAGATGCCGCCGCAGAAGGGAACCTGAAAGTGAAGTACGCGAAGACAGCTGCGTTCATTGCCGGTTCCGTGGTTGCTCTCGGAACGGCTGCTCCCGCCTTGGCCGTCACTGAGGCCACGGCCCCCAACTTCAGCCTCGACAGCGGCCTGAACCAGGTCATGGCCGCGGCCCCGCAGGCAGTCGACCCGCTGGTCGACACCGTCGGCGGCGCGGCCGAGTCGGTGCAGGATGACGGTGCGGTCGGCAAGCTGGCGGGCGAGGCGACCGGTGCGGCCAAGGGCGCTGCCCCGCTGCTCGGCGGCGTGCCCCTCGGCGCCTGACCTTCGGCGCGACGGCGATTTCCCCGATCAGGTCTTCAATTCCTCCGGTGTGCGGGCTCCCATTTTCAGAGGCAGCCCGGCAGGAAAAGCACCGTTCGAGTGAATGAGCACAACTAATCCCGCCGGAGCGAGTTGTTCAGGACGCTCCGGATAGGCGGGCAAGAGAATACCTCGGAAGGATTATTTCATGATGAAGAAGATTCTGGCCTCGGCGGCTGTCGCTGCTTCGGTCGTCGGTGTCTCCGCTGCGGCGGCCCCCTCCGCCATGGCCATCGCCAACGACGGCGGCACCACGTCGATCAACGGCAACGGCGCCTCGCAGGCCTTCGGCAACTCCGCCACGCACGGCGACTGGAGCCCGCAGTTCGCGCTCATCCAGGGCTCGCTCAACAAGCCCTGCATCGGCCTGCCGGCCAAGGCCAACATCGGTTCGCTCGTCGGCGTCGTGCCGATCGCGGTCCAGGACATCAACGTCCTGTCCTCGCCGCAGAACCAGCAGTGCACCGAGAACTCCACCCAGGCGAAGGGCGACGAGGCCCTGTCGCACATCCTGGACGACATCCCGGTCCTGTCCGGCAATGGCGTCGGCAACAACTGAGGCCGCGTAGTTCCGGGCTCACGCCGCTGAGATCCTCGAACTCATCAGGGTCGGCCCGGATTCTCTCTGTCCGAAGTGCGTAACGCGTGGGGCCAGTTCGTCCGTACGGTCACCGATCACCGGTGGCGGGGACGAACTGGCCCCACGCCGTGCGTCCGGGGGTTGGGCCGGATGGCCCAGGGCCGGGATGCCGGGATTCGCCGGACGGGGTAGAGGCATGTCATGGACCAGTACGACAGTCATCGCCCGTCGGGCGGCCAGCGGCCCGCGGAGGACAGCACACCGATCTACGACCGCCTGTTCGCGGAGTGGTGCGCGGCCGGCCGCAGCGTCGCGTCAGAGACGCCCTCCCACCCCGTACCGCGCCCCGTCGGCGGTTTCGTTCCAGCGGCCCGCAGCTCCGGAGAACCCGGCCGTGAGTGAACGCCAAGCGTCGACCTTGCGCCGGATCGAACCCATTTGAGTGGTCCTGCGGAACTGAAACCTTGAAACGGGGTTGATCAGTACGTTCCACAACGGGACGCTCCGAAAGGTGAAGCTTGATGAAGAAGATGATGGCCGGCGCGGCAGTGGCCGTGTCCCTGGTCGGTCTGTCCGCCGCTGCGGCCCCCTCGGCCATGGCGATCGGCAATGACGGGGGCACCACGTCGGTCAACGGCAACGGCGCCTCGCAGGCGTTCGGCAACGCCGTGACCAAGGGTGACTGGAGTCCGAACACCCACCTGGTCCAGGGCACCCTGAACAAGGCGTGCATCGCTGTGCCGGCCAAGGCCAACGTCGGCGCGCTCGTCGGCCTGCTCGTGCCGGTCGCGGTCCAGGACATCAACGTCCTGTCCTCGCCGCAGAACCAGCAGTGCACCGAGAACTCCACCCAGGCGAAGGGCGACGAGCCCCTGTCGCACATCCTGGACGACATCCCGGTTCTCTCGGGCAACGGCGTCGGCAACAACTGACGTTCCTGCCGTGCGGGCGGTCCGGACACGCTCCCGGCCGTCCGCACTTCCCTGTGCGGCACCGTGCACGGCGATGCCCACCACTCCACGGGGGGTGGTGGGCATCGCCGTGCACGGGCGGGCGGCCGGTAGCGGTCCGGTCAGCCCAGGCTGCGCACCGGCAGGAGGCAGAGCGCGGACGTCTTGACGACATCCTCGTCGGCCGCGAACGAACGCAGCATCTCCTCGCTCACCGGCCGGCCCGGTACGCCCTCCGGCCACGGGCGGGTGGCGAACATTCCATAGACCTCGCCCTGGGCCGCCGCGGCGGCCAGCCACTCCTGCGGCACCTGGTACTGCGCCTTGAAATGAGGCATCGTCAGGACGGCCTGTCCGGCCTGGACGAGGAGCTTCACCTGGAGGCCCGGTGTTTCGGACGCCCGGGTGAGCTCGCCGCCGACGGTGAGACCGCTGCGCTCCAGTGCGGTGCGCATGGCCGCCGCGCCGGCCTCCGGACCGTCCTGCCCGTCGCCGAGCGAGTAGGTGAGCAGGAACGCGACGTCGTGGTCGCCCTCCGGGTGCCGGCCGCTCCAGCCGATGAGGATCTGGGTGCCCAACTGGGCCGGTGTGAACGTGCCGGTGGCGGTCTGGGGTGTGGTCATGCTCGGCACCATAACGGCCTGAGACCGGTCGTTGTGCACCCGTATCACCCGATCGAGGAAGCCTTCCGGATAACTCCGACGGAACGTATCCGTTCCGGTCCCGCGGGAAATTCCGTTGACGTCGACCAGTGGCCCGCGGCTAGAGTTGGACACGTCCGCACAGAGGGCCGGGAACACCCGGTCCGGTGCGTCAGCCGTGAAGAACCAGGAGGTGAGGACATTGATGACTGTCGTCGCGATGGGCGCTGCCCACAGCCAGAAGTGCATCATTCCCACCCCCGTGGCCACCGGCTGACCTTCTCTCACTCCTCCCGCGTCCTTTTACGCGGTGCCGGGGCCGCCCTGTGAAGGGTTTCCCTTGTCTTTCTCCTCTCTTCCGGCTCCGACCTCCTCTCCGGTTACGACCTCCTCGCACGCGCTGTCTCCGTACGGCTGGGACGAGGACTGGGCCGACGCGTTCGCCCCGTACGCCGCGCAGGGTCTGCTGCCCGGCCGCGTGGTCCGGGTGGACCGCGGCCAGTGCGACCTCGTCACTCCGCACGGCCCGTTGCGGGCGGACACCGCTTTCGTGGTGCCCCGCGACCCGATGCGGGTCATCTGCACGGGCGACTGGGTGGCCGTCGACCCCGAAGGCGACCCGCAGTTCGTACGGACGCTGCTCCCGCGGCGTACGGCCTTCGTCCGCTCGTCGTCGTCCGAGCGGTCCGAAGGGCAGGTGCTCGCCACCAACATCGACCACATCGTCATCTGCGTCTCGCTCGCGGTCGAACTCGACCTCGGGCGTGCGGAGCGGTTCCTCGCCCTCGCGATGTCCAGCTCCAGTGGTACCGCGCTCCTCGGGGACGCCGGAACCTCCGGAAAGCCAGACCCGCAGCCGGTCGTGCTGCTGACCAAGGCCGACCTGGTGCCGGACGGCGTCACGCTCTCCCACCTCGTCCAGGACATCGAGGGCATCGCCCCCGGAGTCCAGGTGCTGACCGTCAGCTCAGCCACCGGCGAGGGCGTCGACGTGTTCCGTGCCGTCGTCTCCGGGGGGACGAGCGTGCTGCTCGGCACCTCCGGCGCGGGCAAGTCCACCCTCGCCAACACCCTGCTCGGTGAGGACGTGATGGACGTCAAGGCCGCTCGTGGCGTCGACGGCAAGGGCCGGCACACCACCACGACCCGTAACCTCCTCGTCCTGCCGGGAGGCGGCGTGCTCATCGACACCCCGGGCCTGCGCGGCGTCGGGCTCTGGGACGCGGAGGCCGGTGTCGGCCAGGTCTTCTCCGAGATCGAGGACCTGGCGCGGCAGTGCCGATTCCACGACTGCGCCCATGAGGCCGAACCGGGCTGCGCGGTCCTCGGCGCCGTCGAGGACGGGGCACTGGCCGAGCGGCGCCTCGACAGCTACCGCAAGCTGCTCCGCGAGAACCACCGGATCGCGGCGAAGACCGACGCCCGGCTCCGCGCGGAGACCATGCGCGAATGGAAGCGCAGAGGGGCCGCGGGACGGGCCGCCCAGGACTTCAAGCGGGGCAAGATGCGGTAGCGGGTGGTGTTGCCGGGTTCGACGTCCGAATACCGCGAGTGCGGCACCGGAAGGTGCCGCACACTGGACGGTGTGATGGACGAACAGACCAGGTACGAGGCGGTGAGCAGCCGCGACGCCAGGTTCGACGGGCAGTTCTTCTTCGCCGTCGCGACCACCGGCATCTACTGCCGGCCGAGCTGCCCCGCCGTCACCCCCAAACGCGAGAACGTGCGCTTCTACCCGACCGCGGCGGCGGCGCAGGGCAACGGGTTCCGGGCCTGCAGGCGCTGCCGGCCCGACGCGGTGCCCGGCTCGGCGGAGTGGAACGTGCGGGCCGATGTCGTCGGCCGTGCCATGCGCATGATCGGCGACGGAGTCGTGGACCGGGAGGGCGTCCCCGGTCTCGCCGGCCGGCTCGGCTACAGCCCCCGGCAGGTACAGCGCCAGCTCAACGCCGAGCTGGGCGCCGGGCCCGTCGCGCTCGCCAGGGCCCAGCGCGCCCACACCGCGCGCGTCCTCCTCCAGACCACGGACCTGCCGGTCACCGAGATCGCCTTCGCGTCCGGCTTTCCGAAGGGACGCAACTAACAGTTCTAGCATGTCCAACGTGTACGGGTCAGTCCGTTTCCCAGGGAAGTTGCCCACGGCTGAGGGCTGTTCGGGCCCCTGGGCGTGCGTAGCGTGGACGTCATGCCTGAGAACTCCCGCCGGCTCCCGTGGACCGGACCGAATGGCGAACCCGAATTCGCGGCGCCCGGAGAAGTGGACATCTTCGCGGACGCGGAAGAAGCCCACGTGATCACCACGGCGCGCAATGATGCCCGGTACGCGCTGTCCATGGTTGACCGCCCAGACGTCACGCAGGAAGACCTTCGCAATCTCGTGCGCTCGTTGGTTGACCACGTTGTATGCGTCGGGCGAGTAGCGGACATGCGCGGTGAGCGCCTTAACGATCCCGCTTACGGTCCGGCGGTGCGGTCCATCGAACGCGCGTTGCGGAAGGCGCTCCCTACTCGCTGAGACGCGGAAGCCCCGTTCGCGCTCCACGGGGGAAGAGTCACGAACGGGGCCGTCAGGGTCAGTGCGGGTGGTCGTTGCGCACCTGCGACTGAGGATCTTCCTGCCCCGGCCCGGGATAGACGTCCTGGGAGGGGAGGTACAGCGTTGGTTCACATGAGGGGCAGCCGGAGCAAGCTTCGCCCCGTTCGTTCGGGCATGACATGCGCTTTTCCTTGGGTCAGGTGGGGCGTAGGCCGGTGATGATCAGGGCGGTTGTCACGGCCCATGTGAGGCACGCAAGAGCGGTCCATACGCGGGCCACTGCCCTTTCACGCGTCACCGCCTTCGCACCCGCTCAAGCCTGGTTACCGACATCTGCTCTTCGCCTGACCCGTCGAAACGGACCCACGCTTGCCGGTAGACCTTGCGCTCATACGGTGGCGATGCCGGGTCCATCCATTCAAGGTCAACGTCCTTAAGGACACCTTCGCGTTTGCCGTCCGTGACGAGTCTGCCGATGTCCTTCGCGCTGACCATCACGCCCCCTGCTTCGCGCACGTGGGGCAACCCCGGTACGGGCAAAGGTGCGGCGGCATGGGCGGGAACTCGACCAACCCGTGAAGCCCGATCGCCCCGCCATACTCGCTCCACCAATCAGCCTGAACGACCTTTTCAGGGCCGATGGAGCCTTCCGGCAGGCTGACTAGCTCCGGGGCCGGTAAAGCGTTCTGACGCGGCTGCTGAGGGCTTTCCAGGGCAGTCACGCGACCACCGCCGGATCGGGGCACGAGATATGGACGTAGGGCCGTCCACTAGGCACCCCGGCAGGCTTCCCCGTTGCAGGTACTGCGCGCCGGACAAGTTCGAGACTCTCGAACGGCTGTGTACACACCCGGCACTTCTCGCCCCCGGGCGCATACGTTGTGTACTCGACCTCTTGTGCGGGGGCATCAGAAGCAGCGCGGGACTGCGCTGGACTGCCCTCAATCCTTTGCGTCATACCGGGACCGTAGGAAGTGATGAGCCGTCAAGCCAGTTGCGCAGGCGCATAGTTCCAGGGGCGCACGCGGCGAAGTACCACGCAGCGAAGTACCTAGCCCGTGACGCCCAGGTGTGCGGCCATTTCCCGCATTTCCTGCGTCAGCGTGCGCTTCCGGGTGGCGAGAAGATCAGTCACGATGTGCGCGGCCATGGGTTGATGCGTGAGCCACCCTGCTGCGCGACTCTTGATGCTCGTCAGCTCGTCAACGGCGTCTTGATGCGCGCCGGCCAACACATGGGCGCGGGCTACGTCCAGCCGATGACGGTTCCAGTTGTTCGCCGTCACCCCGCCCAGCATGCGAAGCCCCTTTGCGCTCAACTCTTCTTCGCCTGCCTGCCGGATTACCCCGCGCGCGTCTCCGTCAAGTAGAGCGTCCTCAATGGCCTTCATCTTCGCCGTGGCCGGACCGAAGCCGCCCCAGTGGTCCGGGAAGCTCATGTCTTCTCGCCCCATTGCCTCAGCAGCGGACGCGGCCATACGTCGGGCGTGCTTCGCTTCGTCGGGGCGGTTGTTGCGGCGCGCAGAAGCGGCTACGCGCAGCCACAGTTCCCCCCAAATGGCAAGGTGCTGGGTTGTGGCCGAAGACAAGCGCGGTTCGATCTCCGCTGCCGTTTGAGTGGCCAACGCCTCGCACTCGTCAAAACGGTCTTGCCTCAACAGCAGCCAGCACATGCCGACCACCCCGGTAGCCGCTGTGTGCGTCTGGTCGCTTTCCTTGGCTAGCTTGATCGCTTCGGCAAGCGCGTAGTAACCCATGTCGTACTGCCGGACCTGAGTCAGGAACTGACCGGTCATGAGTAGGACCTGCGAACGTGCCTTCACGGCGTGCTGCTGGTCTTCGCCCTCAAGGGCGGCAACCGCCGCTTCGGAGCTTCGCAGCAACCCGGGCAGCATCTTCGCAACCGACGAGTACCGATCCTGTTCGTAGAGCGCCCGCGCATCCCGGACGCGCTGCTTCGTGGCGTCCAGCTCCGATGCTTCAGTTAGCTCAGCCACGTGGGGCAACAGCCCGATAGGGGGCATGAGGGCGCGGCGCAACTCCGCTAGGTGCTGCCGGTTGGCGTCATCCTGGGGACCAACGACGGAGCGCGGGGCTTCCGTGACGAACAAGGCGGACGTCGTGACACCCAGGGCGCGGGCAAGCGCGTGAAGGGTCTCAACGCGTGCGTCTCCGCCCTGTTCGACCTTGCGCACGGTGCTAAGCGATAGGTCCGACGCTTCGGCTAGCCCCTCTTGACTGAACCCAGCGGTGCGACGGTACTTACGGACGTTGTCAGCCAGTCCAGACGTCATTGACAATCACCTCACCGTAAGGGTATGCCCCCGCCCAAGCACCGCCACCCCGTTTCAACGAGGTGAGCCCCGTACCAACCAACCCGAAGGTCAGTCGGTGCGGGGCTCGTGTTGGGAGCGGGTTACGCGCAGAACGCGGACTTGACCGCCTTCACGATCTCAGCGCCCTGGGCTTCCGTGAGTTCGCCGGCTGATCCACCACTGAAGCGCTCTACCGCGTTCGTCGTCACGGTGGCTTCGTCCTTGCCGTCCTGTACGTCCTTGCACACGTTCCGGGCCCGGTTCACCGCGCGCTGCTCATCTTCGGCAAGCTCCGGCTTGATGGTGCTCAGCGCGTCCGTGAGCGTCTTCGTCTGCCCCGCGTCGGGCGAAGGGATGGTGGACACGGCGGGGGCGGAGCTGGGCGCCTCAGCGGTCTTCGGTTCTTCCTCAGCGGAGCATCCGGCAAGAGCGAGTACAGCGATAGCAGTGGGCACGAGTATGCGGCGCATGGTTCCCCCCATGTGAGTGATCAGTGTTGGAACCGGGATCGTAACGTGCGGGTACGACAAAGCCCCCGGTACCGACCCTGAGGCCAGTACCGGGGGAGGGGTCACACGGTCAATTCCGCGTCAAGCTGCTTGTACTTCTTCCGAATGGTGGCGGGGTGGCGTCCGGTGGCTGCTGCGACTTCCACGGCGCTGAGCTTGTGGCGCCATCCTTCTTCAATGATCTTGTTCGCTTCGGCGTTGGGCATGCGCGTCGGCTCATCCTGCGGAGCGTCGGAAGCGAAGTCCTGGGCGACGTCGATAGGGTCCGGCTTCGGCTCCGGCTCTTTCAGGAAGCGTGCGCTGATCGGGTTCGACCCAGTCAGCGTGTGGAGTCGCTGGGGCTCCGTCTCCGGGGTTCCCAGGTCCTCAAGCGGGGTGGCGCTGTCGTGGCGAGCCTTGCCGTACTCGCGCAGCCACTTTGCCTTGATCTCTTCATAGTCCACGGTCGTCAGGGGCTCCGGGATGCTCAGGGGCGTGAACTTCGGCGTACCCGTGTACGGAAGTCCCGCGTCCCGCTCCGCGTCGGCAAGCGCCTTCATATAGACCGGGCCCACCTCAGCAAGCAGCATCACGAGCGCGGGCGCGATCAGGTGCACCGCCACCCCGACCCAGTCGCGCGCTTCCACGCTGAGCCACACGTTGAGGAAGACGCTGCTGAGGCCCGTGACCCAGCGGAAGGCAATCGGCCACTTCCCCAGCTTCGTCACGCCGTACTTCGCCAACGTGGACTCAGCGGATAGCGCCATGATGAAGGCCGCGTCCACGATGAGCCCCAGCACCCAGCCCGACCACGCCCATTCGCTGTGCGCGCTGACGAAGGGTGTCGTGGTCATGAGGCTGTAGAAGACAAACCCGATGATGAGAAACCAGCGCCCCCCAACAAGGACGCGCCGTGTTCTCGTGATCGTCTTCGTGTCCAACTCGCTGGCTCCCTTGATGAGTTGCTGTCTCTTCAAGGGGCCGTAAGGGAGTCAGATACTTACGGGGCGAAGGTCCCGCTGTCATCGGTCTCGCTGCTCTCCGTGGAGCACGTAGGCGAGAGTTCCACGCCCAGCCGTTCCGCTAGCTCCGGATCGCATACAACACCCGGGTCCGACGCGTCTTCGGGCGAGTCACCCCAGTTAGGGTCATACGGGTATTCCGTCACGTCGCTCGCATCGGGGAACGGAAGGTACTCATCCGGCACACCCGGCAAGCTGGGCACGAGCACGTTGCCAACGTCGTCAAGGATCTTGCCGTCAGCCTGAGCGTCCTTCAGGGGCCCTTTGCTGCCCGCCTTAACCTCAGCGGTCGCCTTCGGGCTGGGGGTGCGTGACGGGGTCGGCTGAGCGCTCGTGCGCGCCTTCGTGGATTCCGTCCGAACTTCCACGCGCACGCTCACGGTGGGGGTCGGCTTCGCGGCGATGTCGTCAGCCTTCGTCGCAAGGGGCGCGTTCGTGGACGGAGTTGCTGAGGGAGTGTCAGGCAGCGCTGAGGGGGCAGAGCTTGCACCTGAGAACGCTAGCGCCCCAAGTCCGAACGCACATGCTGCGGACACGACGGTTGACGCGGCGAAAGTGATCTTTCCTGGCATGGTGCACCCCGTTGGTTCTGTTGCAAGTTCAACTGCTTGTGTCTCAATGATGCATGCTGCAAAGGGTTCCGGAATGCAATCTTCCGTAACGCTCAAGCAACAAGTTGCTGGTCCCCGGGATGCACGTATTCGCATGCTGTCCAGACGACATGGAAAGGGACAAGTTCACATGTTTCAGGCGACCGAACCCATTCGACCCCGGTGACGAGAAGCCCTGTGTCTTTTCGCCGGCCAATGATGCGAAAGCCCTTGTAGCGGGGCACTGCCGGATCGCTCAACAGCCTTGCCACAAGGCGCCCTTGCGCGCTCAGGACGGACCGAAGTTCGCCGCATGTCTTGATGAGTTCTTCGCTCATCGAATCACCCAGAGTGGGGCAAGGAAGCCACTCGTGAGAGCGCCCCAGGGGGACGGAAATAGTGAGTGCGAGTGTGAACGGTACGTCATGCATGGTGCCCCCGAAGCGCGGAATGTGTTCTTCCATGTTGTGATCGAAGTCGCTCCCGCGACTCGTCCAAGAGTCTCGTTGGTCCCCCTCCTTAGGTCGTACAACCGACCTAGCCTGTGTCCTTCGTGAGATGCACGTGTGAACATCGTGTGCCCCGCTCGAACGTGCGTCCGAACGGATGGCCAACCCTACGCCCGACCGCTGACATATGCCAGGAAGAAATGCGTGAGGCTCTGGCCATAGCTGACGGGGTGTCAGGAACACAAAAAGCCCCGGACCTAATCACGGGGATTAGGTCCGGGGGAGGGTGTTCTAGGCGGGCAGCAGGATCACGAGATACCCCGCGCTGTCCGTGGCGATGCTCTCACCTTCGTCAAGCTGGAAGTCTCCGGCCGTGACGCGCTTGTTGCAGGCGGGGCAGCCGTAGACGCTTCCTGCGATGAGTCGGTAGTCGGTCTTGCCGCATTCGCTGCACTGGTGACGGAACATGATTCCCGGCCCTTCCTCGCTGTGGTGTCTGACAAGGAAGAATCTAAGGTAATCACGTGATGAGGTCAAGCTAGGGCCGCACCCCTTTGAAGTAGCCCTGTGATGTCATCAGCGGTGAACGCGCCCCGATGCTCGGCTAGCGGCTCTCCGTACGGGTCGGCAGCGTCGTACACGTACACGGTGGGCACGGTGTCTATGCGTCCAGCGCGCGAGTCGTACGACGTGACGTCAACGAACTCCGGCGCCACGTCCAGCGCCCAGCACGCATCCTCAAACACGCTCTTGATGCGGCGGACGCGTGGGTTGTGCTCCGGAAGGTCTACAAGGACAGCAAGGATCAACGGTCGTCGCGCTCCCAACAAGTTGTGGTCGTGCGGGGTGTGTTGGGCTGCGCCGGCTGTCCCGGGGTCACGGTGCGAGGCGGAGTCTTCGGCGTGGTCGGCTTGTTGAACTTCGGGGCCGGAGCCGGACGGGGGGCAGGGGCGGGACGCGGAGCCGGAGCAGCAGCCGCAACCGTCGTGAAGGTCTGGCACTCCGTCTTGTCGTCAGCGCAGCCGGTCAGTACGGCAGTGCCCAGGACAGCGGACACGGCAAGGGCGGCAGTCATCTTCTTCATGCGTCGTCGCTCTCTTCTACGTCTCGGTAGTTCACGCGGGCTTGCCATGCGTCGCCTATCAGGGCGCTCAGCTCGTTGAAGGCGGCAAGTCGTTTCGGGCCGTAGCCCTGTTCGCTGACCAACTCGCCGTGCCGGTCCTTGTCTCGCCACGCGTCAATCATGTCGTCCAGCACATCGACAGCAGCGGGGCTCAGGGGCAGGAAGGGGTTAGGTGTCATCCGTCCCGCCACGCCTTGAGCCACGCGCGCTCTTCGCGTCTTCGCACCTGGGCACGTTGCGCACGCGCCATCATTCTGCGAATCATGTCTCCCCATGGGCGGGGCCCGAACCCAATCACGCGATCAGGTTCGGGCCCACGGTCCTCAGTCGGTGTTGCCGTCAGCAAGCCACCGAGCAAGAGCAAGAGCGTCTTCCGGCGTCACGCCTTCGTACCAATCACCCTTGCGAAGCAGTGCTTGCGCGGTATGCCATGCGTCTTGTCGGTGCGCCATGGCTTCGGCGCGCTTGTACGAGGCGGTAGGACGCGGCGCCTTCGGCTCAGAAGGCACGCGGACCCCGACGCGGGTAACCGCCCAGAGTGGCCCGGATCTCAGCCTGTCGCCGTGCCTCAGCGGCGCCGTACAGACGCTTTGCGCGCTGCTCCTGAGTTTCTGCCTCGCGCGTCTTCTCCGCTTCCCCGATGAGCCACGCGGCAAGCTGTCGGGCCTGAGCCGGCGTCATCACGGCACGGTCAGCCGGGACGGCAAGGCTGATCTTTCCCGGCTCGTTGGACTTCACGAAGCCGACCACGCGCCCCTTGTCCGCGATCAGAACAGCCTTCGTCTCGTTGGTGACCTGCATGTTGTTCTCTCCTATCGTCATGATGCCTTGCTGAAATTTGTGCATTGCGTAAGTCATGCGGTAGCTGTTCACGCGGGAAGGGGGAGCTGTTCGACAGCCCACGTAAAGGGCTCCGTCCGTACCTCAACGGCTTCGTCCGCGACAAAGAGCGTCTGTCCGTGCTCCCCTACGCGGCAAGCCCAATCGGGCGCGTCGTAAACCCAGATGCGGAACCCGCACTCGGAAAGCGTCTTCGTCCAGCCGTCGAACCAGCCGTCAAGCGCCTCGCGCGAGTTGAACCCGCACCGTTCGCGCTCCGCGATGTCCCCAAGGCTGCTGTCGTCCCGGGGGCAAGGGTGGCGTGTTCCGCAGTGGTCCCAGCGCATCGAATCGATTCGCTCCGCCGTAGCTTCGTCCAGCGCACCGCCGTACGCGTAAGGGCCGGCGGGGAATCCGGAAGTCCGGGCGTTCTCGTGGGCAACTCTCCAAACGCGCATGTGCGCCCCCTTCGTGTCGTTGCTGTGTCTTGCGTGCCCCGAACCGGATTCGAACCGGCGCGCTCCCCGTGCACCCTTACGGGCCCTAGGTTGGGTTGCTCTGCCGCTGAGCTACCGGGGCTAAGGGGCCGAAGCCCCGTCCCTCAAACCGCGCGCATCATGCGCTTGATGAGCGGGACCGACTCCGCGAACGAGTGGCGCACGCTGCTGATCACGTTGCCTGTCAGTCCCCGCGTCACAAACTCAATGTCGTTGCCGACTCGCTGAGTGGTGACCGTGTGGCCCGTGGGGAGAGGAAACGTCTGCATGGCGTGCGCCCCGTTCGTTGTCGGCTTCTTCTTCGTTGGTCCGTAAGGGAGTCAGATACCTGTTCCGTTCCGCCCTTGATTCGTGAGCTTCGCGGCAGCAGCAGCCTCAAGAACGGCAGCCTTGATCTCTTCGCCCGCAACCTTGAGCGCGGCAACGTAGCGCTTCGCGAACGCCTTGTATCCCTTGGTCCGGTGCGCCTTCACGTTGACCCAGGTCATGCCCAGGGCTTCCGTCATGCCGTCGCGGTCGGTCTCGTCTCCGTCCCCGAAGTCCGAAGCTCCCCCGATACCGAAGCTGTGCTGCAAGACGATGCGCTGATTGGCGCCCATGGAGTCGAGTACGGCGTTGACGCGGTGGTTGCGTTCGGCACCTTCGGCGCGTCGGTCGTCGCTGACGTCCCGAAGGTCATCGGCAAGGACGCCTTCAGTGGCGGTGGAGACAGCGGAGCGGAGCACGCGCATCGCGTCCAGCACGTAGCGGCGCGTCTGAGGGTCACGGGGGAGTGTGACGACGTCTTCCAGCGACTCCACGAGCGCGGGCAAATTCGCGGCAAACTCGCCCGGGGTCATGCGGCTGAGGCCAATCGGGCAGTAACGCTTGAGGACGCGGAGCGCTTCCAGGGCTGCACCGTGGCCAACCTTCGGGCGAATCTCACCGTCCGGCTCTTCGTCGGCAACGGCGGGCAGGAAGTCCGCAAGGGTCGAGTTGGCCATCACGCTGGAACTGTTCGAGCCACCCAACGGGCGGTCAATCGAAACGGCACCCGGCCAGGCAAGGCGGGCAGCGTCGGCACGGTCCGGGCTCAGACGACGACCGGCGGGGGGCAACGTCTGGCACATCTTCATTGCCGCGTAGACGTCGCCTTCCGCTGCTTCCACCATGGCCGCGAAGGTCTTCACGGCGTTCTCGTCCGCCCCAGCTCCGCCGTTCCGCTCAGCGCGCACCGCGTCAAGAAGCTTCGTCTTGATGCTCGTGAAGCTGAAGCGCTCGAACGCCTCAACCGTCTCGTCCGTGAAGCGGCTGAGGGCTTCCCACACCGCCACGCGGGCGACCTGGGCGAACTCTTCCCGGTAGTTCGCGAAGCCTGCCCCACCGTGCGGCGCCATGCGGTTAGCGGCCTTCGTGGCGAGCATCATCACGCGCTCTTCGCTGTGCCGGATCACTTCGGTGCAGGCGGCAAGGTCGTTGTTCTGGGCGCGCTGGATGGTGGCGAAAGTAAGCATTGTGGCTCTCCCTCAGGTCTTTGAAACCGGGTAAGGGAGTCAGAGACCTGGGAGAGCTGAGACCGGAGTCACAACCGTCCACGGCAAGATTCCGCGCAGCACAAAGCACGCGAAAGTGACCTCAGGTCACTGACTCTTGCCGACAGGGGTTGATCAGTTCCGGTCTGTCGAACACCTCGAACATAGCCCGAACATCGTCACGTGACGACCTTCGTTTTCTGTTGGAGTACCGGGGGAGACTTGCGGCGCCGGCGGGAAGTTGCCGTGGATTCGAAGGCGTAACCGGCTTCTCATCCTTGAGAGGTACGGGTGCGGCATATGACAGAAGCCCCGTTACCTTTGAGTTACAGGCAACGGGGCTTAGGCGGGGTGTCAGACCTAATCACGTGATCAGGTTCCGATCGTTACCGGCGCGAGACCGACACGCCGAAGGAACGGTTGGATCTACGCGGCAGCGCCATACAGGGAGCCCCACGAGTGCGCTCCTAGATCGGCTTCCGCCGTGACTGGAACGCCGTACAGGTCCATGGTCATGCAGCGCTCAAACTCGCGCGCAATGTCCTTTGCGTCCGACTTCGGGGCGCTGAACACGATCTCATCGTGAATGGGGAGCTTCATGTATTCCAAGAGCCCCGCGTCCCGCATGTTGATCATGGCTTGGCCCAACACGTCACGAGCTGCTGACTGGCACTGGTAGTTGACAACGGCGTACGCGCGGTGGCGGTCAAGCGGCAGCCGGCGACCGGTGACAGAGACCGTGACCATGCCCGTTGCGCGTGCTTCCCGCTGCCAACGCGACGACGCGCGCTTGATCTCCGGGAACACACGGTCGTACTCCGCAACAGCACGCGCAATCTCCGCTTCCGTCGCTCCGGTCTGCCGCGCAATCGTGGAGATCCCACCCCCGTAGACCTTGCCGAAGCCCGCCCCCTTGAAGACCTTCCGATCCCGCCCCGTGGCAGCAGCGCCCTTGATGAGCCGCGCTGTGTACATGTGGATGTCGAACCCGTCCGGGTAAAGCGTTGGGTCCGGGTCCGGATCGCAAAATCCAGCCTTCATGCGCTTCACGTCAGCCAACGCGGCCAACACGCGCATCTCAATGGCTTGGAAGTCCACGCTGCCGAAGATGTGGTCCGGATGGTCCCCGACAACAGCCCGCCGGATCATCCAATCGGACGAAGGCAGTGTCTGCGCGGCGAAGTCCCCCGTGATGGACATGCGGCCCGTGCGTGCCTGAAGGGTGTTGATTGTCGGGTGAATGCACCCGTTCGGGTCCACGTTGGCCGCGAACTTATCGGCGTACGAAGTGACCCATTTACCGGCGCGCTTCGCCCTAAGTACCGCTTCCGCAAGGGGGTTTGGTGCCCGCGCACCGATGCTCACCCAGTCTCGGTCAAGGTCAGCGAGCGGCAGCAACACGGCCTTATCGACCTTGAGGGCACCGCCGTCTGTTTGCTCGGTCAGCGTCTCGCCCATAGCAAGCAGCGCTTCCGAGACCTGGGCGCCGGAGTTGACGGAGTCCACGCCATACCGGGCGGCAACCGTCAGGTACTTCTCTTCTTCCTCGCGCAGCATTCGGCGGAGCGTGTCCACGTACTCAAGGTCCAGCACGAGCCCCGCGCGCTGCATGTGGGCGCACATGTGGGCAATCTCGTGCTCGTAGTCCACGAGCGCCGGCCGGACCCCTAGACGCTCGTGCTCCGCGTCAAGAACCGGGTTGAGGCGCGCGGTATAGATCACGTCCAAGCCCGCGTACAAGTTGTAAGTCGGATGCCGAAGGTCGATGCCCGCCCAACCCGTTGCCTTCGTCAGCCCCAGCGAGCGGAACACGGCCGTCAAGTCGCCCTGAGTGTCCGGGGCCTGAGGGTCCACGTAGTGCGCGCTGAGAGGCTTGAGACCCGTCCCAATGCCGCCTTCCTGAGGCTGACGCGGGTCAATCAAGGTGGCCTTGATCTTCGTATCCGTCGTGCGCGGAGCCATCGACTCAAGCGGGATGTTCGCGTGCGCATCCAACACAAGCCAGTCAAAGGGCGCGTTGTGGATCAGGAAGCGCGGGCAGCGTTTCAGGATGTACTGCGCTGCCTCAACGAACCTTCCACCAAGCTCGTAATGGATGACCCATGCTTCACGCGTCGTGCCGAACTGGACTGTGCGCAGCCGATAGCCGGACGCGAAAATGTCAAGGCCGGTCGTCTCGGTATCCAGCGCCAAAACCGGCTGACTTCGCGCCCAGTCCATGAAGGTGCGAAGGTCGCCGTCCGTTTCGGGAACGAAGATCGTTACCGGCTCACCGTTAACCCCGTGTGAGTACGTGATCATGAAAAAACTCCCTTCCCAGCTCTCGCAAGCCAGGAAGGGAGTCAGATACTCGTCAGTCTTCGCGCGCGTCCAACGTCTTCTTCAGCTCCCGGAACGCGTAGAAAGCCTGATGCGGGACCACGCCGTTGCCGATGCGCTCCAACTTCTCCGCGTGCGTAAGCCCCGGAACGCTCGTAACCCAGCCCGGGTCAAGCCCCATCAACCACTCAGCGAAATCGGGGGAGAGCTTCACCCCGCC
Source organism: Streptomyces finlayi (assembly GCF_014216315.1). NCBI lineage: Bacteria > Bacillati > Actinomycetota > Actinomycetes > Kitasatosporales > Streptomycetaceae > Streptomyces > Streptomyces finlayi. The sequence continues at coordinate 1,028,562 of NZ_CP045702.1, read as the reverse complement.
ACGGGGACCACGCACAACCGGGACCGGCGCGGCTGTCTGCCGGATCAGCTCCCAGCGATACACCGCGCGCGCGAACGGTCCCCACCACTCGGCAGGAGAGTGCGGCCCGTCATCGGGCAACTCATCCTCAGGCGTGACGTTCAGCAGGAACACAACTTCGTCTTCCAGGGTCGGGCCGTGTCCGCCCGCCTTGCGTTTGTCCGGGTGCTGCGCGCTGCCGTTCCGGCCCAGGTTCGCGGTGGGAGTCTTAAAGAGCACGTCCGCCCGATCACGCGGGAACAGTCGCGCAATCGCTGTCACAAGGTCATCGCCCCCAGCTCCGGGCCGGTCTGCCTTCGCGAAATCGGGCCCCCGGTTAGCGTCCGATACTGTCGGGGTCGGAAGGAGTGGCAACGCAGAACCAACGAAGCCTTTCGTGCGGGGCTCCAATGTCACTAGCTCGTATAGCCGTCCAGACCGCGTCATACCCGATTTCGGAAAGCGAACTGAGCACCGCTGCTTGTCCCCGATTTCGGATCGCTCCGACGTTCTCCAAGTAGACGTATCGCGGTCGAATGATCCGAATTCCGTCAGCGATGTTGAACCAAATCCCGGAACGCTCACCCTTGATACCCTCTCGCTTGCCCGCGTTGCTGATGTCTTGGCAGGGGAAGCCCGCCGTGATCGTGTCTACTTCGCCGCGCAGTGCTTCCCACGGGGCGTACTGAACGTCTCCGATGTTGGGCGCGTCGGGGAACCGGTACGCCATGACTTCGCACGCTGCCTTGTGGACCTCAGCGACGACCGTGACCTTGTCTCCGGTGAGCGCTTCCACGGCAATTCCCAACCCGCCGTAGCCTGCGCAGAGTTCGAGGATGCTCACGTTGTCTCTCCCTTTGTTGTCTGGCCCTAAGGGAGTGAGATACCTGGGTGCGGAACGCGCGAAGGGCCCTGACCCAATCGCGTGATTAGGTCAGGGCCCCGGGTGCTAGTTCTTCGCGAAGATCCCCGGACCCGCAGCGGTGGCAGGTGCGTCAGCCGGCCGGATGCCCACGAGAGAGATCCCCTTGTTGGTCTTCTTCTTCATCACATTGCGCTCTTCCATCGCTCCGTACAGCGCCTTGCGCGACCACACTTCGGAAGCCTTCAAGCCTTCCTCGGCGCACCAATCCACGTACGTGGTGTACACGTCGGCGCCCGCCATCGTGCTGGACTCGTCCTCAACGAGCACGCCCGGGAAGAAGCCCGCCAAAGCGTCTGACGTCGCGCGGTACTCACGTGTTGCTGCCGTGATGCTGTCCGGGTCGCGAAGCCCCTGGGCGTACCACTCGACTGCCCCGCGCACGGCCCACGCGATAATCCCAGCGGCCTCAGCGCGAAGCTTCCTGTCAAGGTCGTAATCCCGCTCGTTCGGCGCGAAGTACCGGGCGAAAGGAATCAACTTCACCCTTCGCCAAAGCCCTTCGTCCTGAGACCGAAACTTCGGCTTGTGGTTCGTGGCGAGCATGATCAAAAACGTGGGCGCGAAGGTAAAGAACTCCTGCCTCAGGAACCTTGCCGTTACCTTGTCCTTGCCCGTCACGCGCTTCAAGACGGCTTCCGACATGGGCTTGCCCGACTCGCCTTCGGACGCCATAACGAGACGCGCACCGCGAAGGGCAGCAAGGTCATTCGGGATGCCCCCGCCGTTGCCCTTGTCCTCAAACGTGGCGAACGGAGTGGTGGACGTGATGCGCCCGAACACGTCCGTCAGCGTCTCCGTGAAGACGGATTTGCCGTTGGCGCCCTTGCCCCAGAGCACCGCAAAGCACTGTTCCGACGTGTTCCCCGTAATGCCGTAGCCCACGAGCCGGCGAACGTAGTCAATGAGATCCGGGTTGCCCGGGAAGATTTCCGCGATGAACTGTTCCCAGCGCGGAGCCTTCGCGTCCGGGTCATAGTCCAGGGGGAGAGACACGGTAAGCATGTCTTCCTTGTCGTGCGCGCGGAGCTTGCCCGTACGAAGGTCCACCACGCCGTTAGCGAAGCTCAACAGGTGGGGCTTCGCGTCGAACTCCTCAGCGTCCACGTACACGCTGGGCACGCTGCGCAGCTCTTCCAACAGGTTATTGATCTTGCTCGTTGACGTGAAGCCGCGCGACTCCTTCACGAAGCCTGCCAGCACGAGCGCCGCACCCATGGCGTGAATCTCCTGCCGAACGCGCGTGGCCGACTTGACCCAGGTCACCCCGTCCCACACGAAGAAGCCCAGCCCCGTTGCGTGCTTGATCCGGCCTTCCGTGAACGCCACGAGCGCATAGGCGTTCATCGCGTCGGCTTCTTCGCCGTACGTTGCGGCAAGCTCACCCAGGATGCGGGCAGCGTCGGCGCCCTGATCACTGGACACGACCGTTGCCCCCGTGCGCTGAGCAACTTCCGCCTTACGGTGCGCTGCCTCAGCAACCGCCCGGTCAATGACGGGCTGAGCCGATTTGACCGCAGCGTGAAAGGCAGGCGCGAAGATGTCCGGGTTCGCTTCCCGCCACTTCGTCACGTCCGTCTTCGGGCCCAGGTCAGGAATGGGCAACGCGTAGACGTCGATGCCGTACGGCTTCAACCCGTCAGCCAACGCCCGGTTGAAGCGCTGTCCCGCTTCGTCGTTGTCCCCAGCCGCGATGACCTGAGAACCCTTCAGCCCTTCGGCAAGCTCCGCCAACAGGTCCGGAGATCCCGCCAAAGCAGCACCCCGAATGCACACCGCGTCGTATCCCAGAGCCACGGACGTAAGCCCGTCCCCAGGGCCCTCAGAGACGATCACGGCGCCGTAACCCGACTCTCCGCGAAAGACCCCGTACTGTGCCCAGCGCTGCCCCTCAGGGTTGCTCAGGGACAGCCAACGCCCCGGGCACTTGCCGCTAAGGTCTCGCCCCTGAGCGCCGCGTGTGACTCCATCGAAACCGGTCAGGGGGACCACGAGACGCGGAAAGCGCGCGAACGACTGAGAAATGAAGTCGGGCGTAGCGTACGGGTCGGCCACGGCAACCGATGCGCCCAGCTCCAACCGAGTGAAGTCGTCCAGCGTGAGCCCGAATCGGTCAGCCGCGTAATCCGCCGCGTCGCCAACAGAGTTGACGTACAGGCTGTCCAGCCACATGCGGAGCTTCGTCACCGGAACGCCCGTTACGAGCTTCGGAGCCTCACGCGGAACGGTGTTGCCTTCCCCAGTGGCGTTGAAGAGCGCAGCCCAGGGAAGGCCAACCGCCTTGATCACGTCCTTCGTCTCACACGAGGCACGGCACGTCATGCGCACCTTGTCATCGTCTCCGCGCCAAATACGCAGCGACGGACGCGAGTCGTTGTGTGCGGGGCAGACCGCGAGATATCCGCCGTCAGCTTCCTCAGTCACTTGATCGAACTTGCCCAAAATGGCCGCGAACTCCACGAGCGTCTTCCCTTCGTCGGTGTCTCGTGGAGCCCTAAGGGAGTGAGATACCCGCTAGAACGTCAGCGCCCAGTCGGCAAGCGTCTTCGCGCCCTTGCTCAAGTTGCAGCCGGCGCACGCAGGCAGGATGTTGGAAGCCTTGTCGGCGCCCCCCTTGCTGAGCGGGTGGACGTGGTCCAGGTGCATGGCCCGTGCGTCGCAGTAGGCGCAGCGGTAGCCCCATCGGCGCATGATCTCTGTGCGGCTGTACGGCTCGTGTTCAACGCCGTAGTCCTGGGCGCGCTTGCGGTGCGTGAGGGTGTGCCGCTTGTCCTTCGGAAGTTTCCGGTAGTAGTCCTTGATGTATCCCTTGCGGCGCTTCGCCTTGCACGGGCCGCACGGGCACTTCGCGTCATGCGTCACGGCGCCACCACACTTCAGCGCCACGGGTTACAGCGGCGGAGAGCGCGTCAAGGTAGCGCCCCCAGTCTTCCCGCTCATCTGCCCCGGTCCGCAGTAGCGCGACGTCCCCCGTACCCAGGGCGCGCACGTCTCCCAACGCGGGGGCGCTCTCCGGGCCGATTACCAGAGTTGCCATACCTGACCCAATCTCGTGATTACGACAAAGAGCCCCGGTACGAAGCTCGTTGCTCCGCCCGGGGCTCTTCGGTTTGCTAGGTGTTCTCGTTCTGTTCGCCGGTCACGTTGCTGCGCAGCAACCGCACATGCGTTGTCGCCACGTGCTCCATGCGCAGACTCTTGCGGGGCTCAAACCCGCTGTCCGTGCCGGTCGGCTGAACCTTGAGCATGGGGAACTTGCGCCCCTCAACGCGCACGAAGTAGATCGCGCGAATGATCGCGTCAGACGCACGCACGCCGTTCTCACGTCGCGACGCGTAGTTGATCAGGTCACCCCGGTACAGGGCTTCGCCCGCGTAGTCAGTGACCGTTCCGCGCTTAGACATACTCCGGGTCACCGGTCGCTTCCTGCACTCCGAAGCGGCGCCGACGCTCACCCAGCACAGCAGGACGCATGTACGGGGCGTACTGCCAAAGCGGAGCCCGAACGGCTTCGTCACTCGCGCCACCCATTACGCGGCTGAGCAGGGATGCCCCCGCGCGCCCTTCGTCCCAGTCCCGCGCCGCGAAGCTGAACGGCTCAATAGGAACGTCGGGCGCCCGGAACGTGGTCAGTTCGGCGGTCACTCGGCAATCGCATCGTTGTACGCGCGGCCAATGTGAATGACCGGCTTCGTGTACGTGACGAGCTTGCCACGCATCTTCCCCTTCTTCGCGGTGTACTCCACGTACTCCAGCTCAAGCGCGCCGGTAGCCGTCTCGCCTACGTCCTCAAGCGCGCCTTCCGACTCGTGGATGATCTTGAAGAGCGTCCACGATCCGGTCTGGAAAGAGAAAAGACCAAGCTCCGGATCGTCGGCAAACCGGAAGGTCACCTTGATAGAAGGGTTCGGCCCCTGGTAGTCGTCTGCTGCCTGCTTCCGGTCAGCGAAGAGCACGGGGCAACCGCACTCCGCGCCCACAAGCTTTTCGTCCCGGGGGTGAGACAGGAAGTTGAAGCCGTCGCAGTGGTGCACGAGCTTGCCGTTGATCCACTGCTTCATGTCCCAATAGATCCCCTCCTGTTCGATGATCACCGGAACCTTCTTCGCGTCCGTGAAAACGTCGATGAAGTTCTCGGAAGTGCTCTCCTCGTTCTCCACGGGAGTACCGCCGAAGAGCTGGGCGACCGCGTCAGCCACGACCTTGTCACCGGTCGAGACGCGCCACTTCTCCAGCGAAACGGGAAGGTGCTTCTTCTTCGTCTCGTCCCACTCCGTACAACCGTTGTGGAGTCGGCCCACGGTGTCATCCGTGTACACCTTGCGCTCCGCCGGCTTGTTCTCTTCGTCCTTCGCCCAAATGCTCTTACGCGCCATGTAGGGCCGCTCCCTCTTGAAGGGTGCCCGGGACGGAACTTGCCACGTCCCGGGCAACCGATGTGCTCTTCCGAGAACTCGTAAGGGAGTGAGATACCTACGGGCCTCAGAACGCACGAAAGCCCCCCAGCGCCCGCGTGAGGCACTGAGGGGCAGGCGTGGGGGAGTTGGTCAGGATTGCTTGCGGCGGACGCTCAGCGACGCCTAGGCGCGCTTCCTATCCGGACTGTCCAGCAGTGCCCGAAGCTTGGTGAAGAGTCGTTGCGTCTCAGGGAGTTGGGTGTTGAACCGGTAGGCGGTGCTGAGGGCTTCGGCGCACTCGTTGGCGATGTTCTCCGCTTCCTCCCGCGTGAAGTACACACAGAACGGGGTTTGCGTGGACTTGTGGAACGCCATCATGCCGCGTCTTCCTCTCCGATCAGGAAACGGGCAAGCCGTTCCACAGCGTCAACCTTTTGGACAAGGGTGACGTCCTGATAGCCGCGCGCGTTCGTCGCAAGCTTGGCTACGTGGTCGGTCGCCTTGATAAGCGCTTCTTCGCGGGTCACGTCACCACTCCTGCTTCTCTGCCGTGTCTGCCAGACGGATGAGCTTGAGACCCAACAGCCGTGCTTCGTCAGGTGTCAGCCCCGCAGCCAACGGCCGGGACACGTCGCAGTACACAGGGTTCATATGCAGCGTCACGCTTCCGCCGAACGCGTACGCGTCCTTGATGGTGCCTGTTGTGCTTGCCATCGCTGCGCCCCTTCAGTGAGTCGCTGTCAGGCACCATCAAGGGAGTGAGAGACCCGGCCGGCGCCCTCAGGGCTTGTACGGGGTGTCTCCCATCAAGTCGTTCACGGCTAGATCGCGGGCAAGCCGCTGGATGATGGCACGCTTCGTGCGGTCAACCACTGCCTTCGGGTCCGGGGTGTCGTCCACCCACGCACGCATCTCGTCCACGAGCACCGAACCGAAGCGCCGACGCTCCCGGAACTGAACGCGCACTTCACTGTTCCGGAGCGGATACCGTCCGGGTAGCACGCGGAAGAATCGTTCCGCCATTAGCGCGCCCTTCGCTGGGTACCGGTGACAAGCTTCCCGCTGGTCTTCTTCGCGATCGGCTTGCCGAGCACCTTCCGCGACATGCCCCGGTCCCACTCGAACGTCCCGCGCAGCCGCAGGAACTGGGCGAAGACATCGTCATCGGTCACAACCGGCTTGAACGCCCAGGTCTCGTCAGTGATGTGGAGCACCGCCGAACCGTCGAACTCCGGCAGGGGCTCACGGTTGCCGTCCGGGTCAATGACGTAGTCGGCGCGCTCGTACGCAGCAAGCTGAAGCGCAACGTCCGGGTACGTGTTCTTGCCCGTCTTCCAGTCACCAAGGATCAGGTGACGCGTGCCGGAACGGTCAGGAGTCGGGTAGCCGTTCTCGTCCAGCCACACGTAAAGCCAGACGTCAAACGAACCCGCGTAGCCGTACGTGTCCGACCAAACCACGTCTTCAGCGCGGACGAACTCCGGGTTGACTGCCTCAAGGAACTCCGCGAAGTGCTGCCGGTAGGGCTCCATGTCGGGGGCGACGCGAACCCGGAACTGACCGGCGCGGGGTGAGCCGGCGGGGTGCTTCTCCGCAAGCCCGCCTTCGCCGCGAATCATGCGCTCGAACATGTCGTGAGCCTCGCTGCCGATGTCGGCGCGAACCTTGGTGTACCGGCGGGCAGCGCCCTTGAGATAATCCACGGCGCCTTCACGGTCGCGCTCCGCCATGTCTGCAATGAAGTCGATGGAGTCCACGGCGAGTTCGGCAGTCAGCTTCGCCTGCCACGGAGCTAGGAAGTTCTGCTTTGCAGACATTCCCAGGATGGACGTCACGCCCGGGTGAACAAGTTCCCGGTCCTCAGGGTGGACGTAGAAACGGCTTCCGCCACGGTAAACAGTGCGAACCTTCGGCAAGGTCGCTCCCTTCGTAGGTGTGTACCTGTACGAAGGGAGTGAGATACCGATCAGCGGACCGGGTGACGGAGTGACGAAGTGAAGCCGATCCGGGGTTAGCTCTTATAGGTGTTGTTGTGAATCTGAAAAATGAACAACTCCGTCACTCCGTCACTCGCCCCAGGTCAAGGCTCGTGGCGCTGAGCTTGGACGTGACGAAGCCCCGCCGGTACGTGGAGACCAACGGGGCTTCTAAGGGCTGGGAAGGCTGCTCAGGGCTTCACGGTGCCGCACCCGCAGCAGACGACACCGGACGGGTTCCAGTCCCAGCACCCGCAGTGTCCATCACGCGCGCACTGCGCCACCTCAGCAGATGCGGAAGCTTCGTGCTCCGCCGGAGTTTCGTCGGTCACCCGTTCTCGGCTTCCGTCTCTTCAGCCGGCGCAAGGGCGCTGTAATCCAGCCCGAACGTGTCCACCATTTCGCGAATGAGCGTGTACAGCTCCGCCTTCGTTTTGCGCTTTTGAGCGGCAGTCAGCTTCGCCTGACGCTTGCCCGCCGTCTCGAACAGCTTCCGCGCCTTCGAAATGGTTTCCTTGGTGCGCTCCGCGTCGCTCTTCTCCGCTGCCGTTTCGCCCAGCTTGGCAAGCGCGTCCGGGGGAAGGTCTGCCTTCAGGTCGCTGATCTTTGCCTGAAGCTCTTCGACCTTTGCCGCGTTGCCCGCGTCCTGATGCGCTTCAATCTGCTTGGTCGTCTTTTCAATTGTTTCCATGCGCCGAGTGATGCGCATTGCCTCAGTGCGCCCACGAATGGGAAGCTCCACGCTCTTCGCCGCGTACAGCTGTCGGATCGCACCTTCGGCGGAAAGCTCCGGGTCCGCTTCCAGCAGCTCCACGGCGCCCGGGAAAATCTCAGCGAGCATGGAGACTGATTTTTCGTCGTCCCGGTCGTACCCGCGCAGCCACGCTACGAGAACGTCACTGGCCTTGTTTCGGGTGGCGATCTGAAGCGCCGCGTGAGCCTCGCGCAGCTCCACTTCGTCTTCGGACACACCCTTCAGCGCGTCCGCGTACACCTTGCCCGCAGCGTTCCGGGTCGCCTTCATGCGCCACACAAGGTCAGGCAAGCCGGTTTCCGGGTCAATCATGTTCTGACGGATCGTCAGGAGAATGTTCGCCACGCGCTCCCCAGCGGACTGAAGCTGACGTCCGGCCGCTGAGCCTTCCCGCATTTGTGCAGCCGCAGCCTCAATGAGCTGGGGAACGTTGTCCCACGTCATCGGGTCATCGGTGTTCTTCACGATCTCCGTGGAAGGCTCCGCCGGCTCCGGCTCCGGCTTCGGCTCCGACTTCGCGGCTGCTGCCTTCGCGTCCTTGACTGCCTTACGGAGAGCGGTCCGCTTTGCCGTGGGAAGCCGCCGGATGATGGACTCAGCGGAAGCGGCCAGGCTTTCCAGTTCAGCCGGGTTCTTCTCCGTCTTGATGCGGTCGGCAAGCTCGTGCACCTGGGACGTGAGCCCGTCAACGTCGATTTCTTCGGGCTTCGTCGCTGCGGTCTTCTTCGCGGGCATGTCGGGCACTCCTTCGGTACGGGGGTAGCTGTAGCTTTCCCCACTGTCACGGTTGCTGATCGTGATGGAGACGGAGGATTCATTGCGCGCCGCAGTACGAACCATCTCGTCCGCCTGCCTCTCCGCCTCGCTCTGGGCGGAGTAAGCGTTGCTTGATGCGCGCTCCTGAGTGGCGTACTGAAAAGTCAGTCGCCACGGAAGCCGCGCCCCCTTCTTCGGCATCTCGTCCGTCCCCTCAGTGTCGGAATCCGCGCTGATCGTAGCAGCCGACGAAGAATCAGATACCGCGCAGTAAGCCTCATAGGCGACTTCGTACCAGCGCTCAGAGTGCATGTCCGCGACAGCGCTAGCAGCCTTGCGCGCGGTAGCCAAACGAGGCACGTCGATACCGGGCCGCATGAACCCGTTCTCAGCAAAGAAGAACGTCATGTACCGGTCGCTATGCGTCAAGACGGGGGCAAGTTTCGCAGCGGCAGCCCGACACGCTGTGCACGTGAGGTACGGCGTATGCGACAGACGAACCTTCGTAATCGGCTTCTTGCACAGCGTGCGAACGTCGCTGTCCTGGGCTCCGTGTGCAACAGACCCCTTGCCAAGGTGGAAGGTCCGGTAGCCCTTCGGTGCGCTAACGCCGCTCACTCGCTGCCCCCTTCGTCGGTGTACTTCGCTGACCGTAGCGTGATTACCTTGCCGTGTCCAACCCAATCACGAGATTAGGTCAACGTGAAAAAGCCCCGCACCAACCAACCCGAAGGTCAGTCAGTGCGGGGCTCAGGGTCAGTTCCGGGGGAGGGTCAGAGAGTCAACCGTGCTGTTCAGGTCATCCAGCGACCCCGTGTTGCCGATCGTCAGGTCAGTTGCCCACGCGTCTAGCTCCGTCTCGCTCTTGTGTCTGCCCGCGTCGCCGGCCAACCCGGTACCGGGGCGCGTGACCCGAATCAGCGTGAAGCCGTCCAGCAGCAACGCACGTGCTTCGTTCTCGTACCGCACATCAGAGACGACGACCGGAAGGTTGAGCGTCTTCGCTGCTTCAATGGCAGGGAACGCGGCCCGAACCCAGAAATCCGGGTCCATGTCGCGAACGGTCTGCCCGATGTTCTGAAGCACGCGGCGGACCTCAGGGTAAGTCGTCTTCGCGTAGTCCCATCCTGCGGCGTTGACCAGCGTGGACAGCCGCGTATGCACGCCGTACGAAGTCGGGATGAGCGGGTCAGTCCGAAGGGCCGCAGCTCGTACCGGGTCCGCAAAGGCAACCCGCTGGTACCCGTAGCGCTGCCGAAGCCGCGCGGCAACAGAGTCCTTCCCCGCGCGTGCAAGCCCGATCAGCCCAACGCTCCTGTAGTAGGCCACTGCCTGACTCCCTTCCCAAAGGTGTTGTCACCTGCCAGGAAGGGAGTCAGATACCTAGCCGCCCAGGAACGCGTGCACCGCAGCAACAACAGCGGCACCCGGGAACTCCGGCTTCACCGCGCTGACCACACCGACCACGCCGACCACAACCGCACTCACGATCTTCGGGTGCGCCTTTGCCCAGGACATGAGCGCCCCAGGGTTGAAGCGACCCGGCTTGCTGTGCTCACCCATGAATCCCCCTCAGACCTTCGGGACCTTCAGCTTGTCCCACGACGACTTGCCAGGCCAACCGTCAGCGTCCGCGCCCGTGTAACCACACTTCCGCTGCCACTTCGCGTACGAAGCCTTGTCAGCGTCCGACCACTGGGGGCCGGGGCCGCTCTTGTAAGCCGAGCACCCGACTGCAACGAGTCGCTTACCCAGGGCCGTCACGATGGACGACTTAGGCTTGCCCTTGAAAAACGCGGAGCCCGGGAACGGCTCATACTTCGGCTTCGGCTTAGCCGGCGCGGGAAGCTTCGCGGTCGCAGCGACCTTGTAACCGAACTTCGCGGCCTTCGGGTCCGCAGATACACCGCCCGGAAGATCCGGGTATCCGTAGCCGTACGTGTACGCGTCACGGCGAGCACGCTTCTTCGCGTACACCCCGTCCCCTTCGGCGCTCCCGTTGCCGTTCGTGTTCCCCTCGTACGTGTAGATGTAATCCGCGTCGTACGCGTACACAAGTCCCGTGTGGCTGCCACCGCCGCTACCGAAGAAGACCTGAGCGCCAATCGCGGGGTACTCGCTGAAGCGTCCCGCCCGCTTGAACCACTGGACTCCGGCCCAACACGAAGCGGTACGCGGGAACAGATCCGCAGCCCCAGCCTTCAGCGCGACCCAGGACACGAACGTTGCGCACCACGCCTGATAGTCCGACCACTCAAGGCCCGGAACTTCCTTGGAGAATTTCTGTGCGTTGTTCCAACGCCCGTTTGACTTCCCTTCGCGGTACCCGATCTCTGCCTTAGCTATCGCGCCCAGCGCCGTAAGGATCTTCGTCATGCGTGAGGCTCCGTTTCTGTGCAACACAAAGCCCCTCAGTCGTGTTACTGAGGGGCTACGTAATCCCGTGATTGGGTTAGACGTTGGCAAGCGCCACAATCGGGATGTCGTGATCAGCGCGCGCGCCCGCTGCTGTCTGACTTACGGTCGTGGGCAGCGCCGCGTTCGTCTGTCCTTCCGTGAACCAAGCCCGCGCGAACGGAGTGCCCGGCATCCAAAAGTTGGCGGTAGCAATGGGCGACTCGTTCTGAACGTGGAAAAAGGCGAAGTCAGCCGTACCGCCCGTGACAAGCGAGAACGCCACCCAGTAGCGCCCAGGGGTGAGCGTCGTTTGTGTGATCGTCACTGGAACGGCGCCAATGTGGTTCGTCTTCATCGCGGGCATGGAACCGGCTTCCTGTCCAGCCATCGTCAGCGCGATACCGCCCGTCTCGACAACCTTCGTGCCGTTCTCCCGGTAGATACCCGCGCGGTAACGGTTCGTAGAGACTCCGCCGTACCCACGCGCGTACAGAACGACGCGGTTGACAGCCGTCGATTCCGTGATGTTCAAGCCCACGAAATAGAGGCGCCCCGGAGTCAGATACTTCGCTGCCGGGTTGGCCACGGTGTACGGATCGCATGACCACGCCTCAAAGCCCAGCGCTTGCGGAGTCCACATGTTCTTCGGCGTACTCGACCCAGCGGCCGGAAGCTGCGCAGCCGGAACCTTGCCGTCAGCGCCCAGGGAAGCAACGCCGTTGACCGCGCCCTTAGTTGCTAGCGGTACGGGCTCAACAACCGTGAAGCGTGCAGACGGAGTGACAACCTTCAGTGCGCCGGCTTCGCTGTACGCGATCACTGCTCCCGTAGGAGTTGCCGGGGGTGCGCCCACGTCCTTGAGCGCTGTTCCACCCTGAACGCTGAGCTTCGCGCCCGGGACAAGCCCCTTGGTGCCGATGCCCAGGTTGCCCGTAGCGCGCTCCCCGTACAATGCGGCGCTCTTCCACGTTCCATCATCGCCCCAGTTCGCAAGCTCAAAGTTCGAGCCGAGGTCTGCGCCCGCCTCAGTCACGTTGTCAACCTGGAAGACCCAGCGGTTAGCGTCCGCCGTCCGGAATGAGAAACCCCGGTAACCGCCCGTGGGGCTGTTCAGGATCAGGTTTCCGCCCGACACATACCCCGAAGCGGGCAGCGCCCCAACGTCCCCAGGTGCAAGCGTCACAAGCCCGTTCGCGTCAGGGTTCACGCCGTTCACAGCGGTTACCGTTCCTGCGCCTGTTCCATCTGCTCCCGCCGGACCCGTGGGCCCAGCGTCACCCTTGTCGCCCTTCGGGCCCTTCAGGTTGCCAACGGTCGAGCCCCAACCGGAAGTCGAGCGCTGCCACACATCGCCCGTATCGGTGCGAAGCAGCATGTCACCGGGCTTCGTGTCGGTGCTTGAAGTGGTCGTGGTATTCACGTACCACGCTGCGCCCCGAACGTCCCCGCCAACGCGCGCCCAGGTACCGCCGGAACGGGCCCACATAGCAACCGTGGTGGACGTGACGCCCAGAAAGGTAGTTGCGGTGTACTGGGTGTAAACGTCGCCGTCAGCGCCCAGGGCCGAAGTGGGGGCAGCGGAACCGGTGAAGACCTGAGAGCCGCGCACACCCTGGATGCCCTGAACACCCTGGGGGCCCTCAAGCGAGGCAACCCACTCAGCTTCGGTGCCCGCATACCCCTGAGCAACCGCGACTTCGTACGCGCTGGGACCGGGAACGGCAACGTAGCTGGGAGTTGAGGGGTCAGCCGGCGCAATGTCCGCAAGGTCAACAACGTTGTTCGTCGTGTCCTTCGGCAGCACCATGGAATAGGTGCGCGCCCCAGTGACGCCCGTCAGGTTCTCCTTCACCGTGTATGTCCACGCGGACGGGTTCATATCCGGTGAGTCGGTGGCGGGAAGTCGGATACCGACGTTGCCGTTGGAATCCACGATGCGACCCAGCTCGTCAAGCGTGGCGACGACCGGACCGGCAATGAACAGGTCCGACTCAGGGAACGTTACGAGCCCCGGACCAGTGAACGTCACCGTGCCCTTGAGGGCGCGTCCGTCCCATCCCAGGTACGTTCCCGTCACGCGGACGGTAGGGATCTCATTCGGAATCGCCACGTGGGCCCCCTATCAGGTTGTCAATGTGCTCACGAAGCTCAGAATTTTCTCTGCGCAGCGACGCCACCTCTATGCGGAGCGCTTCGTTTTCAAGGCGCAGCGACCGCACTTCGGCAATCAGTGTCTTGACCTGGGCGTCAAGGGCCTCAGCGCGCGCTGTCTGGGTTTCCGCTAGGGCTGTCTGGGATTCGGCAACTTCCCGCCACGCGTCCCGGGCTCCGGTCCGAACCTGCCGATAGACCAGCAACAGGAAGAGACACGCGCCCCCAACGACTTCAGCAGTGCCGACGATGTCAGTCACGATGCCCCCGGAACGGGAGTCAGGACAGCGTCAATGCGCGGGTTGCCGTTGGTCGACTCCTCAACGTACGTGCCTGCCGGAAGTCCCGTTGCGAGCTGGGGCTCACCAATGCCGATCGTGTGGGAAACGCCGCTCACAGTCACGCGCTTGTTCACGCGGTAACCGATGCGGAAACCCTTCCACTCGTTCAGGTCGTCAAAGCCGATCGGCTGAGGGTGAAGCCACGTGTACGTCAGTGTCCGCGTAAACCCGCCGTTTGGGTCCGGGAAGTCAGACGTACGGTCAAGCGTAAATTCCTTCGTCTTGCCGCCGGTAATCATGTCTTCGATCCACAGCGTTACCGACACATCAAGGCGCGCACCGTTGGCCCAAGGGACGGAGAACGGGACTGCCAAGAGAAGGACCGGCTGATTCAAGCCCGTGGAATTGATGATGCCTAGCGTGTGGTTGTACGTCGGTCCCACCGTGCCCTCAACCGAAGGCGACTGATAAGACCCGTACGGCAGGCGCTCATTTACGCTGCCCAACTTCGGCTTCCGCTCAAGGGCAGTCAGCCGGCGCTTCATCTCATTCAGCTCAGCCAAGAGCGAAGGTGGCAGCGCGTTAGCCTGAATCGCCACTTACGAACACTTCCTTACTAGCGAGAGACAACGACGCTGTCTCAGTCCCGTTCACGTCTACGGCTATCTGCCGCTCACTGATGACGAACTCTTCGAGCAACTGCACATAGCCGGAATCGACGTTGACCGTTCCGTATGCGCCCAGCGGATACGTCTCTGGGCTGTACACCCCGGGGTAAAGGCCAACTGACGGAATGGCGATGACCTGACGACCAACAGCGCCCAGGGCTCCGGCCTTCGGAATCAGCTCCGCCGTAGAGCGAAGGTCCGCGTACGTCACGACCTGATGCATTACGGGAAGATCGGCAGGCATCGCGTTGAGCAGCGAGGCATACGGCTTGACGCCCGTTCCCAGGTCCGCCCCGAACGCATAGGCGCGCGTCGCCAAACGGCTACCGTCGTACGCCACCGCCGTAACGTCCGCGTCCACGCCATGTGTCAGCGTCGGAAAGCTGGCGGACAGCCGCTCAGACTTCACGACGCGGTGACGCACGCGGGCATGGGCAGTGCTGGACCAAAAGCACTCGTACCGGAAGTCAAAGCCCCCGTCTTCGTCGGCAAGCTCGTTGATTGCCTCACCAATGTTCTTCGCCTCGCTGAACGCCCAGGTGCGCGAACGTACGCGCCCCGTGTTCACGAGCCCTGAAGTGTCGGTGCCGATGCCGCCGTTGTTGTTGGCGTACGCGTACCACTCGCGTAGAAGCTGCGCCTGATCCTTGGAGCCCTTATAGCCGCCGCCCATGTTCAGATAGCGCGCCGCGTAATAGCTATGCCACCCAGCCGCATTGAGCGTGAGTACCCCGGTAGCAAGATCGGCCGAAGCCGTCCATACAGGTCCGCCCCACACGGGCACGTCATCCCGGACTACCACGAGACCCGAACGGCCGGGCTCAAGCGTCTCCGGATCGGCAACGTCCATCGGGACACCCACCGTGCACGAACCCGCGCTATTCAGCGTCTCCGTGTAGTTGATGCCCGTAACCGGCAACGCATTGACTACGTTGCCGGTCTTCGTCTCAACCTGTAGAACCTCAAACTCTGGCATGGCTCACCCCTCCCCATACACGAAGGGAGTGAGATACCTAGACCCAGCGGTCAACCCACGAGACAGCGGCGGTCGCTTGCGTGAACTCGTCATTGCTCAGCAGTCGCAGCCGATGCGCGCCCGGGACGTACTCAGGCCAGACGGAACCCGGCTTGATGAGTCCAGCGATGGACGCTCCCACCCCGTCCGTGACTGTCTGCGCCGCGCTGTCCACGCGTACCGTGCCCGTGTAGTTCACGCCGAAAAACTCGCCCGTCACGTCATCTATCAGCGTTGGGGAAACGGCGCCGTGAATCTCTACGGCGGGACGCGCGTTGAACGAGCCGTACTGAACGAAGTGGGACACGGGGGAGTACCCGGGCTCAGTCCCTTCACGCTTCATGCTGCGCACTGGAATGGCGCGGGGCTCATCGCCGCTGATGAACGGCGAAGTTGCGTACAGCTCAACAACCATGTTGCAGGTGCGGTACGCGAAGTTCAGGTCCAGCGGAGCACTGCGCCGACGCACACGCGCCTTGACGTACGCCGTTTGGTCGCCCGCTGCGCCCGGGAAACGGAACCGGAAGGGTAGTTCATCGGTGCACGGCTGGAACGCTGCCTGAAGCGCATTGAGGGCTTCCGTGAACTCTTCGCGCGTAGCTCCGTAGACCTCAAGCGTCAGCGTGACCGTGCGCCCGTTCATGTAATCGCGGCCAGGCCAGAGCCCGTTGCGCTGAACAAGAGTGATATCTGACGTCCGGATCTCCGGCGCGGACAGCAGCCCGTCAACCCCCGCGATGGATATAGGGGAATCGGGCTCACCCACGACCACACCGTTGAACTCGCAAGTCCAGTCGTTCAGTTGTGCCACTGGGCTACCTCCTTAACGGGAAAGCCCCCCAGCGCTATGGCTGAGGGGCTGACTTAATCACCGTGATTGGGTTACGCGGGGCCCGTCCGCAATGCCCACGCGACTTCGCGCCCAATCTGCCAAGGGTCGGCGCTGGACTGGACGTTGACCGTGACGCCACCGCCGGAGCCAAGTCGATGGTTGGGAATGACCGTGGAGCCGTACGGCAAGTCCACTTCCTCAGGGCCGCGCTCACCAACTCGAACCCGACCGCCCGCCGGTCCACCCATGGCGCGAACGCGGGGGATTGGGTTGTCGGGAATGTCGATGCTCAGCGGACCCATGCCCAGCTTGTTCGGGATCGCCCAGTTCAACAGGTCAACCACGCCGTTGACTGCACCCTTGACCGCCCGCGTCACGGTGGCATGAAGCGACGACGCAAAGCCGCCCAGCTTGCTGAGCCCGTTGCGCATGCCGTCCACGATGTACTTGCCGATGCCCTTTGCCGCGCTGAGCACCCGCGCCCCCTGACTCAGGATGCGCCCAGGGAGACTAGCGAAGAAGGATACGACCGAGTTGATTCCGTCCTTCGCTAGGTTCTTCACCCAGTTGAACGCACTACGGGTTGCGCTGACGATCTTGTCCCAGTGCTTAATAATCAGCCCGGGGCCGGTGAAGTTCAGGAACAAATCCTTCAGCCAACCGAAAATCTTCTTGACCCATTCCCACACCCACTGGAAGGCGGCAAGAGTCTTTTCCCGGATCGTGTCCCAGTTGGCGACGACGATAACGACAAGGGCCACAATCGCAGCGATCAACAACCCGATAGGTCCCATTGCGATAAGCCATGCCGCAGCCATCCGCGCAGCCTGAATCATCGCCTGAGCACCCATGAGCACCCAGCCGGCAACCACGCTAGCCGCGCTAGCAATCGCTGTTGCCGCAGACTTGAGCCACCCACCCACGACCGACCAATGCGCTAGCACCTGGGTTGCCGCCGAAGTGGTAGACGTCGTGGCAGACGTAACCCACGCGGTCACGTTGGCAATCGCTGCCTGAGTCGCTGTCACCCCCCACGCGATAAGCGAAGGCAGGAGGATCACGGTAATCAGTCCCGCGATGGTGCCGAAAATGCCGCTGTGCTGACTGACGAACCCGGCAGTTGCAGCGAACGCAGAACCAACCGCGCCCAACTTCCCGGCAATCAACTCGACCGCCGGAATCACCGTTCGCCCCAGCACGTCAGTAGCGAAGCCCGTAAGCGCCCGCGTGAACTGCTTCACCTTCGTAGCCGCGTTGTCGTGCATCGTGTCGCCCGCAGACTTCGCCGCGCCGTCCACCTTGCCCAGCGACTCAACCGCCTTCGAGGGGTCCAGCGCGAAGAGCGCGTCTTGCATGTCCTCAGCCTGAGTGCCGAAGAGCGACACTGCTAGCGCCGAACGCTCCGCAGGGTCCTTAACCGCGCGCAGCTTGTCTAGCGTCTGATCGAGTGCCTGAGCAGCCGCCGGCCCACCTTCGGCAATCGCCTTCGTCATGTCCTTACCGGACAGACCCATCTTCTTGTATGCGGCATCGACGTCTTCGCCACCCGCGCGCACAATGAGACCGAACTCCTTCAGCGAATCCGCCACAAGGTCGCCGTCTCGCGCGCCCGCCTGAAGCCCCTGAGATATGAGCCCCATTGCTTGCTTGCCTTCGAGACCCAGCCCCTTGAACTGAACGCCGTACTCATTGAAGGTGTCCAACAGGTCTTCAGCCTTGTTGCCGCCTTCCTGGGCGCCGCGTACAAGGATGTCAAAGGCTTCGTCGGCATTCTTCGCCATACCCGTCTTGAGCATCTGCCCAACAGCGCTGGACGTCGGGCCCACTTCTTCGCCCAGAACGGTTGCAACGTCCATCGCCTTTTTGCTGATCTCCGCCATTTCGTCAGCGGTCGCCCCAGCCGGAACTAGCCCCTGCTGCCAAAGACCCTTAAGCGCTTCGTTCGCATCGGCCACGGATTCGCCGTACCCGTCCGCGTAAACCGAACCCGCTGCCTCACCCAGCTTCTTCGCCTCAGCCGGCGACGCACCAAGCTGCGCGGCAAGTAGATCGTTGCCCACTTCCTTCTCAAGCGCCGACGCGATACCGGCGCCGATGCCGACCGCAATAGCCCCGCCCGCCACGAGCGCTAGCCCCTTGGCCTGTTCGCCAAACGCGCTGACTTCATCGGCTGCCTGATCCAGCGTCTGAGAAAGCTGGTCCGCGTCACCCATGATGGTGACCTGAATCGGCCGACCGGCCACAACACACCCCCTACGTCATGACCGGCGTACGCCGTTCCCCACCACCGCTAGGGCTCGTGCCCCTGCCACGTCCAGCGCGCTTCGTCTCGCGCTTCTCCGCCTCAACGTCCTCAATCATTTGGTCAACCAACGCGTTGAAATCGCGCAACTCCATGCCTTGCACGTCCGCCCACGTAAGCCCGCGAAAGTGCCCAATCAGGCGCGCGCAAGCAACTACGCGTTGGCTGCGGTAGGGTCCGCCGGAGACTTCCCCTTGAACTCGATCTGAAGGTTGTCCGCGTCCGCCACGGTAAAGTCAGGGTTCTTCCGCTTCATGACGATGTACGCCATGGCCTTGAGCATCGGGCCGCGCTTCGCCCCCGCCTTGTTCAGCGAGTCCAGCGGCTGACCGGTGATGTCCTCAATGGCGCAAATTTCACCGATGGTGAGAGAGTCAAGCTTGAGGTCAAGAACGTTCGGCATCTCAGTGGACGCGGTCTTGACGGGCTTCTTCGCGGGCATGTGTCAGCTCTCCAAATACTTTTGTACAACGGCAGCAATGCGGCGCTCGTACGTCGCTGCAACCTGAGTGGACTTGCGCGCCATGGCGCGGAATAGGAACCGGTTCGCTCGCTGCCCGCGTGATGGCCACCCGAAGTGAACTTGCGCGGCATACGGCACGCGCGACGCTGAGCCGGCCTTGATGACAGCGCCCTTCGCGGACGCCGTGACCTTGATGGACTTGTCCAGCTTTCCCGGGCGGTACTTCTTAGACGACTTCGCGTCTCGCCTACCGTCCGGACTTTCGCGCTTCGCCTGAGGGATAAGGACTTCACCGGAAGCCTTGTTCGCTTCACGAACAGCCTTGTTGAGTTCCTTATCCCTCAGGGTGCGCACGTTCCGCTGAAACTCCCGAAGGCCATCAACGCGAATCGTGTACGCGGAGCGCTGAGCCATTAGCCATCAACGCTCGTGCCAGGCTCCACGTACGTCAGCTTGATAGCCGCAACCCCCGGAGTACCCGGGTCAAGCACGCGGAACGGCAGGTTATGCACGGTGACTTCATCCGTCGCAGCTTCGGGAGACTCGCCCGTGAACTGGATCGCGGGGCACTCCACTGTCAGCGAAGCCCCGGGAAGCAGCCCGAGGAAGGTCACCTTGACCGCGCAGACTTCACCCGCAATGAACGCCTCATACAGCCCCAGCGACGCGGCGTTGAACTCGCCCTCAACCGTGCCTTCGTACGTGGGCACCGCGTTGCGAATCGGCTTCTTCTTCAGCTCGTTGGCACGAAGGAAGCGCCGGTCAGTCTTCATGCCCAGGTCGCCCGACAGCTCAACGGACGTGGCATCGAACGCCACCGCTGAACCATCGCGGGACAGCTCAACAGCGGTGCGCGTCCAGTCGTACGGGTACGCCTCAAGTGGGTACGTCGGGGCGACGATCTGAGCCGGAACGCTCGTGTGCGCAACGTCCTGAAAGTCAAAGCCGACAGTGAGCTTGACGTTCTCCTCAACCTCAGCGTTCAGGGTCCACTCAGTAGCCACGCAGCCCAGGTGCTTGTAAGCAACCTTGCTGCCATCGGTCCCGGGGCGCACCATCTGTGCGGAGAACGAAGGGGCTTCGGACACGTCCGACGTCTCAAGGACAGTGGTCTTCACCCCGCCCGTGTCGGTAACGGTGACCTTGTCGAATGCGGCGGTCAGCAGCGAACCGGCGCCCGCGTCCAACAGGTCACACTCAAGCTCGCCTTCCCCGCCCATGTTGACCACGTTCCGCCGGTCGGCGCGTGCGGTCTGCATACCCGCCCGGAAGCCCACGCTTTCGATGAACTCGCGAGTGGTCTTCCAGGAATCCGCCTGACCCTCGTACCCCTCAACCACGCCCGACAGCGCGCCGTACGAGTCTTCGCGACCAATGCCAATGCTTGCGTCAAGCGCCATGTTGCGCCCCTTTACTGATACACGCGCCCACGGACCCGGACGCGAAGGGTTAGCGCGCTGAAGGCGCCGTCAGTTGTCTCTGCCGTTTCCACGCTGGACGACTCAGGCCGGACGTCTTGCAGCCCAGGGACCACAGCAAGGTTGGAGTTCACGGCGCCGCACGCGTCCTTCACGTAGTCGCGAAGCTCGTACGCTGCGCGTTCCGCGTTGACCGGACTACCAGGCACGATCACAACCGCCTGAACTTCCACGTAGCCCGTGACGTTCGTCGGCTTCGGCCCAACGCGCATAGCCGCAGGAGTCAAGTCGTCATCGGTCGTTGCCCCTAGCCACACTTGCTTGCGCCGGCCGGTATCGCCCGTCTCGGCAAACGTGACTTGCACACCCCCGGGCACCGCCGCCCGAATGGCTTCGTACAGGGCGACCTTCACATCAAAAATCAGTGCCACGAGCGCCCCTACATGAAGATGAACGGAAGGCGCACGCGGTACAGGTTGAGCTTCGCGTTCACCTCAGGCAGCGAAGTGGGGCGCCAATTGCCCCCGGCTTGTGCCAACTGAATTGACCCGAACTCCGCCTGAAGCTGAAGCGCGCGATCAGGGATACGGGACACGTGATCAAGCACGTATTGCCGCGCGAGAGTCCGCACGCACCAACGGATCGTCTCCGGGGTCGGGTTCTCCGCCGTGTCCCAGCGCTGCCCCGTGTACGCCTCTACCGTCTCCACCGCGAAGTCAATGCCGTCTGACAGCATCTCGTCCGGGAAGAGTCCCGCATCGTCCAGCCCGTCAAGCGAGCGAACTTCGTCAAGGGTTGCGTATGCCACCCGTTCCCCCTCTCAGGGCAAGGGGGCGAACCCAATCACGGTGATCAGGTTCGCCCCCAACTGGAAGGGATCAGGCGCCCGTACCCACGGTCAGAACCTTCGCGCCACGGGTGTCAACAAGCAGCCCGTCCGCACGCTGAAGGAACCGGTAAACAATCTCGTCCGTGGAGAACTTGACGTCAGTGGAACGGTCCACGCGGAGCGACCCAGCGAAGCGGACCCGGTACTTGCTCAGGTCCGCAAACAGGATCTTGTTGACGGGCATACCGTCATCGCTCTCAACGATCTTGCCGTTGAAGGAGTCCGGGGCGCCGACCGTAAGGCCCGACTGCCACAGGTACTGACCGTTCGCGTCCTTCAGCTTCCGCATCTGCGCCGCGCGAAGGTCGTTGACAACGTACTTCGCGTTCCGGCGGTACGAAGACGGGACCTCGTGGAACAGGTCAATCAGCGCGTCGGAAACCGTGCTGTCCGTGTCGGTCAGGGCGAAGGTCGCGTTAGCCGGCGAAGCGTCGGTCAGGATGCCGCGCGGCTGACCCGTGCCGGTACCGGTAAGGAAGTGGCGAGCCATGCCGTCACCAATGGCCGGACCCGCGTCCGAGACAAGGAACCCGATGAGGTCGAGAACCTGATCAGTCGCGAACTCGTACGAGACGACCGCAGCGTGACCGTACTTGAAACCGCCCATGCTCCGCTGAATCGTGGTCGGGTAGGACTCCGGGACTTCCTGCCCCTCCCCGACAATCGCAGCGGTAGACCGACCCGTGATAACGGTGAAGTCCATCGGGTTGGCGTCCGACGTGGTGAACGTGGTCGCACCGCCGCGCATGATCGCGGACCGCTCAACCGCCTGAGCGATGAGCTGACCGTAAAGGGTCCGGCTCAGAACGTTCGGGTTACCTGCCTTCGTACCGTCCCGCTTCTCAGGGGCGAACTCGAACGCGCGCGACTCGCCCAGGTTGCCAGAACGAAGGGTCGCAGCGTCGTCTACGTCCGCCGAACGCTGGGTACCGGAACCGGGGGCCGAGCCCTGAAGACCGGACAGAAGCGAAGTGACAGCGTCGGTCGCCTTGATCGCCTCAATACCGCGCTTGATCCGGCCGTCAAAGTCAGCGACCGCAGCGAGAAGACGCTCTTCCTTGGCCACCGCCTCAGCGTCCATCGCAGCACCCGCGAACTCGTCGGCAAGCGACCGAAGCTCAGCAGTTGCACGCTCACGCGCCTCAAAGTTCGCGGACAGAGTAGTTGCGTCCATGTGGAGCCCCTTACTGGGAAAGAGCGCGGACGAGAGCACGCGCGTCAGGGTGAGAAGCCGGGGCAACTTCCGCCGGCTGGGAATCGCGCACTTCGTCAGAAGCCGGGGGCGCGAACTCCCCGATGCACAGCGCTTCTTCAACAGAACGAAGAGAAGCCTGAGTTGTGAGGTAGGCAGGGTTAGTAACCGGGCCTAGCTCCGAAACATCCATTGCAGTGATTTCGCGGACGGGAAGACCCGTTTCCGGATCGTCGTCATCTGCCCGACGCTGCCCGCCGTCCAGCACCCGGAACGTGAAACTTGAGCCCTTCAAGTCACCGCGCTTCAGAAGCTCAGCAACATCACGGCCCACCGTTGTATCCGGAAGGTCAATTTCGTAGAAGCCGCCTTCGCGGTCTTCACCAACCCGAAGCGTGCCGGACGAAGTACGCCCCAGCAGCGCCGATGAGTTGTGGTTGAACGTGGCGTATACGTCGTTCTGTCGCAGCGACGGAGCACCCGCACCCGGAACGATCCGTTCGCGAAACCCACCCAGGTCTTGCGACAGCTCGTTGAAGCGGTACGCGTATCCGCGCATAGAAATGCGCCCGTCACCCGACGAGCGCTCTTCCAGTTCCCCGACAGCAACACGAAGCTCACGCGTCTCCGTCATCTTCCTTGGGCCCTTCGTCATCCGACCCGTCCGGCTCATCGTCCGGTTCCGCAATCGGGGAATCTGCCTCAGCAGCCGGCGGAGTAGGCTCCGGCTCCGGCGCGTCCACGGCCTTAAGGTTCATCGGGACACGGAAGACCTGACCAAGCCCGTCAGGAAGCGGCGGCAAGTCCTCAGCGGCGCGCACGTCGTCAGCGCAGTAGATCCCGTTCTGAAGCCCCAGACTCCAAAGCGTCATTCGCTCCTTCGGGGCGCCGCGCTTGATTTCGTCTAGGTTGAACTTCACGAACTTTTTGCGGTCAGCCGTCTCAGCGAACAGCAGCCGGTTAAGCCCGGACTCAATGCGAGCAAGCCACGGGCGAAGGCTGAACATGCTGAAGGCAATGTTCTGCTCAGCAAGTCCGGAGCCCCACGACGTTGAGTTTGTTGCGTCGCTGATCAGGTGCGGCGGTACGCCGAAAATGCGCGCAATCTCAGGCACCTGAAACTGTCGTGTCTGAAGGAACTGGGCTTCGTCGGGGCTCATCGCCACCTTGGAAAACTTCGCACCCTCAGTCAGCAGCGCCACGCGGTGCGCGTTGTCTACCCCGGAGTTGGCCGCTCGCCACGCTTCACGGGCGCGGGAAAGACCTTCCTCAGACATGGTGCCCGGAACCTCAACCACGGCTCCCGGCATAGCCCCGTTCGCAAAAAACTTGCTGCCGTACTTTTGAGAGGCAAGCGCAAGCCCGATGGACTCACGCGCGTACGTGATGGGGGAGCACCCGACGAACTCACCGGGAAGCATCATCCCTGGAATGTGAAGGACGTCGCGCGGAGTGAACCACCCAAGCAACACTTCGTTGCCGTCCGCGTCCACGTCGAACGCCTCAAACACCTTGCGGCGAACGCCGTTCGGCTCCGTCTGCACCATGTGCACGTGGATCTTCGTTGGGTCCAGCACGTCAAGCCCAACCACGTTCGGCCCCTGCCAACGAACGGCAAGGAACGCGTTGCCCTCAAGTAGGAGTGACAGCACTGTCTGAGACAGAATGTCAATCAGCCCCATACCCCCAGGCTCAGCGTTCGGGTAGGCAATCCACGCGGGCGCGTCAACCTCCCGACGTGAGCCACCACGTGAGCTGAACACCGTAATGGGCAGCGTCGCAATCGTCTCGGAGAGCAGCCGCACACACCCGAAAACGGCAGACACCTGTAGCGCCTCATGAGGCGTGACCCGCTCGCCGCTCGCTGCCGTACTGCCGAAGCTGTACAGCGAAGGGTCATACGGCTCCCACGCGCGTTCGTGCTCAAGCTCCGGAGACTCGTCCCGCCCGAAGAGTGCAGACCAGAAACCCACCATGCCCCCATCGGGTCAGGAACCCAATCACGCGATTGGGTCAGATGTCAGAGAAGTAGTCGCCCGCATCGAGCAGGCCGGACGTGAACACCTGCCCGTCGTCCCCCTCCCAGGTCGCGACGATCGCGGTATCCGTAACGCCGTTGTCTTCGCGCCACATGACCGCGCCGTGGACGGCAAGGATCATCGCGATAGCAAGGTCAATCTTTCGACGGCTTGCCGCGTATTCCTTCGTCACCCGGGCGCCGTTCTTGTCCTCGCGGAGCACAGCGTTACCGATGTGCCGAGCAAGGGCCGGGTTACCGTCGTGGCACAACCGGGCATCCCTGCAAGCGTCGTAAACCGCCTGAGTTGCCGGGATCATGCGCTTCAATGAGTTGGTCGGAAACGCCTCAACCGGGAAGCCGTCAGCCTCAAGGTTGTCTAGCGTCTCTTCCCAGCGGTACGGGTCGGCCACCAAGTTGCGGACCCGGTACGTGTCTAGGGCTTCGTGAAGCGCGTCGCGGACGTCCGCCATGGGAACCCGCCAATGCACATCATCGGCCGGCGCTTCCCAGTGACCGAGGACGAACACTTTCAAGTCGCGTACGCGGCAAGCGACAAGGGCTGTACTGTCGCCCTTCCATGAGCCATCGAACCCACAGACAACTTCGTCTCCGGGCTCAAGTTCGTCGTCGTGCTGCACGAGCGAATCCCAAAGCCCGTGCGGCAACCACGTGCTAGCGCCACGCACGAACTGACTCAACCGGTAAATTCGGAAGCTAGCTTCCGTACTCCGCTGAGCAGCAGCCTTGAAGTCATCGGCGTTCAGAATCTCGAACGAAGGGTTGCAGCGCTTCCAGACCTCAGGGTCTAGATGGTCAACCGTCTCGCCCAGCTTCGGCCCCCACGACCGGAAGAACAGGGTGGGATCATCGGCTTCGCCGGAGTTGACACGCTCCCCTTGCTCACACAGCGCGGCAAAGGGTCCGTCCGGGTCCGGTCCGGCGGTGCTGATGATCAGGAACATGGGTTGATTACGCGCGGCGGAACCCAGCGTCAGAGCGTCAAAGAGGTCGCTGTTCTTGCTGAACGCGTACTCATCCAACGAGACCGACGAAGGGTTAAGGCCCTGTTGCCGTCCCGCGTCGGCGCTGACCACCCGGTACGTGTTGTCCTTGTACCGAATCACGTCACGCTGCACCGTGCACACAGCGGAGAGCTTCGGGCTTGCGTTGACCATTTGCTTGGCCGCGTCGAAAACCATCCGGGCTTGGTTTCTGTCATTCGCCGCAGCGATGATCTGACGTTGTGCGTCCGCCCGGTCGGCCACAAGGTGGTAGAGCATGATGGCAGCGGCAATAGTGCTCTTGCCGTTCTTGCGCGCCACGCACACACAAACCGTGCGGTGCTTGCGGCGCCACCTGCCGAACGTGTCTTGCGTCAGCTCGTACGCGTCCACGAGTAGTTCGCGCTGCCAGGGAAGCAGCCGGAACTTTTGGCCGGCGAACGAACCGGTGAGGTAGCAGAACTCTTCAATCCACTTCGCGACCCGGTAGCCCTCAGATGGGAACGGCGCGTCAGCCGGAATGTGTCGGGCGATTACACGGTCAATACCCGCTTCGGTCCACGTGACCTTTTTGAGCGCCACGCGAAACCCCCCTTAGAAGTCCTCAGGACCCGCTGCAACCTTGCGCGCCTCAGCAGCCACAAGCCCCAGCCGCATACGCGCCTCAGGGGTGAAACCAATCGCGGACTCAATGGCGCGCATCTCACGCTCTGTTGACTCCACGTACCGCAGCAGCGGGTGAGCCACGAGCTGACCCGTACTGCCTTCCTGGGTAAGCCCGTCCGCAGACACCTGCCCCAGTAGCTCCGCCCGCCGGTCGTAAAGCTCCGCGTACCGGAGGATGACGTTGCGGTCAGTGTCAGGGCTGTACGCGCCGCTACCGGCTTGCCAGACGTTCCGCCACACTTCCTTGCCCGCTGCCCCCAGGTGGCCCGGAGCACGCGGCGCACGACCTTCGTAGACCACGGGGGCGACAACGTCAGATGCGCCGTTCGCGTTTCCGGTCCGAAACTCAGGGCTCTTAGCGTGGCTCATGACACCCCCTAAACGGGCTTACCTTCCCCTTAACGGGTGCCTTCGCGGGCGGGACAAAGCAGGACAGAATCCCGTCGACCCAGGTCAGCGCAAGGGGCGCCGGCTAAAAACCGGGGCTACACCTAGCGTGCGTTTTCCGAGCTGGGGCCGGGATCGCTGTGACGTACCGGTCTGAACTTTCGGACCGCTCTCCCCTCCTAGAAGGGACGCTTTCCGAAATCCATCGCGGTCTTCGCCTTGTGGCACAGCTTGCACAGAGCTTGAACGTTCTCGTCCACGTCTTCGCCACCCTTTGCGAGTGGTACAACGTGGTCAATGTCAAGCTGACTAGGCAGGCAGAACCGAAGGCAGACGCGGCACTCAGCGCCCATGCTCTTACGCACAGCGCGCCGAAGTCTGGCCGCAGCATTGTTCCCACGAGCGATAGCCGCACGACGCTTAGCATGCGACTTCACAGAGCGACGTGCGTTGTAGTCAGCGTGGTGGGTACGGCATCGGCCCTCATGGGTAGCCCACCCCCGGCAATCCAGACAGCGCGTACGCATGGGCACCCCCCCTGTTTCAGAATGACTACACGGGAGAAGCACCCCCCCCTGCCCAATCACGTGATCAGGTTAGAAGCGTCCGCCCGTCATGAAATGCGCAGTGAGCCACGCCATGAAGGCAAGCAGCCCGAAACGGCGCAACCGAACCCAGCCCGAAGGCTTACCCGTGGAGCCCTGGGCAGTAGCGAACCACTGCCACACATGCTCGCTCAGGGTGTCGCCGGCTGACTTGTTCAGCAGCGCACGGCCCTCAATGGCGACGAACGCGCCCAGCCACGCAAGCCAAGCCCAGGTGTAGCCGCTCATCCTGAGCCCCTTTCGAAACGCGATCAGTCCGCGCGGTTGCGCGAAGAAGGAGTGTTATGCCTTCCGTAGCCCGTTACGGGGTCGCTGATAGCTCCGCGCGATAGTCCGGATTCGAACCGGTCAGGCACCCCAAGATCCCTGCATGCCCTGTGAGCGGGCAACCGACCACGCCTTACTTCTAGTCGGCACTCCGTATCGCGATGCGGGCAGGCTAACCACACCCACCCATGACACGCCCCGTCTGCCACTTACGGGCCTAAGCCCAGGTCCACGGACCAATGCGTGTCTTCCCAGCGTGCTTCCGGTTGGACTCGAACCAACGACACCCGGCTTAAGAGGCCAGTGCTCTACCAACTGAGCTACGGAAGCGCACGGGTCTCAACGTCGCAAGAAACGACGGAGAACCCGGCAACCGAGGGGACGCACTCTGACCGCCGTTGCGTATCGATACTTGATGCGCGGTGCGTTTCCCCTCTACCTATATGAAGGGAGTGAGATACCTGCCAGGCAGCGAGGCGGGGACGAGTGACGCTGTGACGAAGGGGCTCGAATCCTGGATTGCTCTCTATGTGTGTAGGTGTTAATCCAGATTTCAAGAAACTTCGTCACTACGTCACTTCTCCCAGCTCAGAGCCCGTGACGCTCTCCGCTGACCGTGACGAAGGAACTCATAGTTAGACTAACTAACGACCCATAGGCGCACGAAAAGGGCACCAACCCGGGTGGATCGGCGCCCCTTCGCTGTCCTATTTGATACGTAGCTCGTTCGCCCGTGCCTCAACGTCTGCGCGGTCGGCTTCGTCGTGGTCGGTCATGAGTGCGTCATACCGGGCTGCTACGGCTTCCCGGGGCTCCGGCGCTTCGCTCGCTTGTGTTGCCGCCGCATCGCTGACGAGTTGCTGAACGTTGAAGGCGAGTTGGTCAGCAGCGCGCCGCGCCTTGAGCTTGTTGCGTAGCTGCTCTTGCGCGCGCGTCGTAACGGGGTGCTCCGCGTCTGCGATGGCTTCAAGCTCTTTGGCGCCCTGGGTGAAGTAGTCGTTGGCCATGTTCCAGACCACGCGGTCTTCGTTCAGCTTGAAGACACGTCCGCGCTTAGCCCGTTTGATTCGGATCGTGACCCCTGCCTCACGGAGCATGTCCCGCCGGCTCTTGTCGTCAGCGTCCCGCCACGCGTCCGCGATGGTCACGCCCAGTTGGACGACTTCGGTGCGTGCCGGTCGCGCTTCGCGAGTCTCAAGCTCCGCAAGGCGTGCGTCAAGGGCCGTTGCGCGCCGCTTCCATGCCGCTTGTGCTGCCTTGCTCTCCTGCTGCCCTTGCTCGCCCATGTGGGCTTCGTATTCGGCCGTTGTGGCGTCGATTTCAGGTTGCGGGTCATACCCGGGAATGTAACGCGTCTCTGTGAGCTGCATTCCTCCGACAGCCGCTAGGAACCGGTCCCGGACGTACTCTTCCGCCCATTCGAGCTTCACGCTTGAGGGTGACGGGCACTTTTCCCCGCGTCCCCACGAGCCACATTTGTAGACCTCGGAAATGCCCTTACTGTTCGCGGACGGGCGCCCGACAGACATGTTTTCCCCGCAGCCATCGCACAGAATTACGCGCAGCAGCATTGCCACGCTGTCAACGCGGAACCACTTTGTCTTGTCGGGGTTGTGGTCCGTGAAGAGCGCCCCTACGGCGTCGAATTCCTCGCGCGTGAGGATTGGTTCGCGGGTCGCCATGATCGGGGCGCCTTCGCTGTCGCGGACGGGCCCGTTGTCGGTCATTTTCCAGCCGAGCAAGGTTTCCGATGTGAGTAGTTTTTTAATTGTGTTGTGGCGCCATTTGAACTTGTCCTTTTCGATCTTTTCGCCCGTGCTGTTGCCCACCTTGCCACCGGTCTTGCGGCCCTTTATCAGGCTCCAATGGTCGCGCGGCGATAGAATGCCCGCCTCGTTCAGCTCGGCGGCGATGGCTGAAGCGGTCTTGTCGCGCATCAGTTCCTTGATGATGCGCATAATGACCTTGACGGCTTTCTTGTCCTGTACGAGCGTCATTCCCCCGTCAGCAAGCGCTTCGGGCAGGTATCCGTACGGGGGGCGAGAACCACGCCAACGAAGCGGCATGACGCGCATTGCTGCCTGAGCGCCGGTGACGCGTTCCCGAATGGCCTGAGCTTCCATTTGCGCGGCGAAGGCGAACAGCGTGACCATGAGTTGCGCCATTGGGTTGAGCGCGTCGCGGAAATCCAGCACCAATCGCCCGCCCGGACCTTCAGCGAAGACGATCATCTTGCGGTTGTCGCGCGCCCATTTTGACAGCTCGTGCATGTCGTCCATGGATCGAACGGCACGGTCAAAGCGCCAAAAGACCAACGCGTCGTATTCGCTGGGGCGTTTGAGCCAATCGCCCAGCTCCGGCCGCTCGAACGGCGTTGTCTTGGACGCGCTGACACCCAGGTCTACCGCTTCGCGCCCTGCAAGGTCGATGTTCAGGGCTCCGGCGGCAAGGTGGTTCGCGTCTCGCTGACGTTCGGGGCTCGTGGTTTCGTCCGTGAGTACGGACAGGCGGAGGACGGAGAGGCCGCGCAAGGTGGTAGTCATGCCCCCCAGTGAGGGAGTGAGATACCCGCCGCTGACCTGCGGTTTTGCCATCATGGGCAGGGGACTCCTGAAGTGTCAGTTGTCTCCCTCCGGGTTCGCCAGCGTGCGCCAGTTCAACGACACGATCCGGCAGATCTACGCCCGTACCCCCAGCGCCCTGCGCGCGGAGTCGGGTACCGGGCTGGGCGCGGGCGTCCGGGACGGGAACCGGTCCGGGATTCCGCTCCGGCTCGCCCACCGGGGACCGTACGCGGCCCGGGAGGTCTTCGACCTGCTCGCCGCCGATACGGTCAGGCGGATCGAGGAGATCAGCGGTGAACCGGGCCACCGGACCTACCGGCGCACGCTCACGCTTCCGTACGGCGCGGGCATCGTCGCCGTCGACGAGGAGTCGGCCGGGCCATGGCTGGAGGCCAGGATCCACCTCACCGATCTCCGCGACCTGACGACCGCCGTGCAGCGGCTGCGCAGGCTGCTCGATCTGGATGCCGACCCCTGTGCCGTCGGTGAGACGCTCGGCGCCGATCCGCTGCTCGCACCGCTGGTCGCCGCCCGCCCCGGGCTCCGCTCGCCGGGCGCCGCCGACCCCGACGAGTTCGCCGTACGCACCCTCGTGGGCCGTGCGGCGGCCGAGGAACTGGTCGAGCGGTACGGGAAGGTCCTCGACGTCCCCTGCGGCGGGCTGACCCATCTCTTTCCTGAGCCGGGATCGCTGGCCGGCTCCGCAGGTGACCCCGCCCTGCGGGCCCTGGCCGCCGCGCTCGCGGACGGCGAGGTGCGGCTCGACGCCGGGGCCGACCGGGACGAGGCGGAGCGGGCGCTGCTGCGGCTCCCGGGCATCGGCCTCCGCGCAGCGGCCCTGATCAGGATGCGGGCGCTCGGCGATCCGGACGTGGACCCGGACGGGACACCGGAAGGCGAAGCGTGGCGGCCCTGGCGTTCGTACGCCGTACGCCACCTGGAACTCGACGGACAGCGCACGCCCGCCTGACGCACGCGGGCAGCCCCGACGCGGTACGCCTGCGGCCGTCTCCGCGTCGGCGTGGAGCTGCCGCTCCCGCCCCTGATGCCGATGGCGGGACCCGTACGCGAGCGCATGGACGGTCAGCCCCAGATGACCGCGACCAGCCACGCGCCCGCCACCAGCAGGCAGACGAACAGCTCCACGAGCACCGAATAGCCCGTCGCCCGCATGACGGAACGCACCGACGTCCAGCCCGCGCCCCGGCTGCCCAGCCGTAGCCTCTCGGCACCGTAGATCGCCCCGACATACCCCACGACCGCGCCCACCACCGGCACGACGAAGAAGCCGAGGATCGCCGCGATCCCGCCGAGCGTCAGGGTCCCGCGCGGCGCACCGGAGGCGCCGGGGCGGCGCGGTGGCAGCAGCGGTTTGAGTGCCTGGTTCAACAGGAGCAGGGCCGTTGCGCCGATCAGTACGGCCCAGGCGTCCTGGCCCACGTCCGTCAGGGCCCACCACAGCACGGCGGACCAGACCATCGCCGGCCCCGGCACGCCCGGCACCAGCACGCCGACCAGCCCGAGCAGCATGACCACGCCGACGGCGACGAGCTGCCACACACCCATCCCACCACCCTGCCGGAATCCACCGGGCCCCGCCTGTCAGCGCAGGTCCGAGAGGGCGCGGGAGCCGTACGGTCAGGCGCGTGGCGTACGGGCCACCCAGCCCCGTTCGTACGTGTGCCAGCCCAACTGCAGCCGCGTCGACACCCCGGTCAGCTCCATGAGGCCCTTGACCCGTCGCTGGACGGTCCGCAGCCCCAGATCCAGTTGCTTCGCCACACTCGCGTCCGTCAGCCCGGCCAACAGGAGCGACAGGATCTCCAGATCCGTCGGATCGGGTCCCGTCGTCTCCTCCCGCACCCAGCCGCTCTCGCCGAGCCGCAACGGCATCGCATCCCGCCACACCGCTTCGAACAGGCCCGTGAGCGACTCCAGCAGCCCACTGGCATGGACGACCAGAGCGGCGGGTTCCGCTCCGCGTCCGGTCAGCGGCACCATGGCGAGACTGCCGTCGGCGACGACCAGCTTGGTCGGGACCCGGTCGACCACCCGGCACTGCTCGTTGCGGCTCAGGGCGGCCGACAGCTCCAGTATTCCCGACGGCAGCCCCAGCACTTCGCGCTCGACCACGACGCGGTAGGACACCCCGCGGTTCGCCGCGCGTTCCTCGGGCTCGTTCTCCATGCCGGTCACCGCGATCGGCATGCCGGTCACCAGGGCACAGACCTCCGACACCGCGCCGAGCTGCAACTGATGGAACCGGTGGGTCACCGCGCTCGCCCCGGTCACCACCTCCACCAGATCGTGCACGGCGGGCTCGCTCGCCTCCGCGCGGTACTCCTCGGCGAGCAGGGACGCCGCCAGCTCCGCCTGCTCCAGCTCGTGCCGCTGCTGGATGAGCAGGGCGCCCAGGGCCACCCCGGGTGGTGCGGCCACCCAGCGCCCGGGCCTCGCCGACGACTGGGCCGCGAGGCCCTGGTGCTCCAGCCGGCGCAGCGCCCGCTCCGTGTCCGTCTGCGGGAGCCCCAGCCGGTGCGCGAGATCGGAGACCTCCGCAGCCCCCGCCGCGACGAGCACGCGGTACGTCGCTTCCTGTCTCTCGTCGAGACCTATCGCACTCAGCATCCTCGACCCTCCCCGGACATGGCGGTCGCACGAGGTGCGTTCCGGACGACCAGCCGTGGCGGGAAAGGCCACGGCGTAAACCCGCCGCCTACATCATCCCCCGTGCGGGTGACCACTCTGCCAATGTGGCGCCACCGCAGCACCAATCACCTCTGGAACGTGGCGGCTTGTGCCGCTTCAGTACGGAATGAACCAGGGAGAGCGATGCGCCCGATATCGCGCACGGCGCTGGGAGTGGCCACCGCCGCCGTCCTGGCCGTCACCGCGACCGGCACCGTCCGTGGCGTCGCCACAGGACGACGCGAGCGCCAACAGGCCCCTGACCGGCAGCGCGGCCGCGGTCGCGGGGACCGCCGCACCGGTCACCGTCACGCTCGTCACGGGCGACCAGGTCCTGGTGAGCGCCGACCGCGCGGGCACACATCGCCGGTATGCAGTGGGCCGTCGACAACGAGGCCGACGTCGTCTCCATGGCAACTCCGTCATCCAGACCGTGGTCGCCGCGTACGGCGTGCGCTGACCACGTCCCGACCGGTCCGCCGGGCGTCCCTCCCGTGGGGGGTTGGGCCTCCCGGCGGACCTCTTTTCCGGATGACCCGTTTTCGTACGCCCCTCGCGGTGGACAATAAGGGCATGAGTCAGCAGGGGGATTGGCCCGCCGCCCATGAGGACGACTGGTGGCGCAGGCTGTACGACGAGACCGCGCCGGACACCGGGCCGAGCAGCGCGGCCGACAGTCTGGACGACCGCTTCGACTCCGCGTCGGACGCGGTGGGTCCTGCGGCCGACCGCGTGGACGCCGGTCGTGAACCGGAAGCGGAGCCGGCGCGGAAGCCGATGCCGGAACCGATGCCGGAACCGATGCCGGAACCGATGCCGGAACCGGTTCCCGGGTGGGAAACGGCGACGGAGGCGGCGCGGGAGCCCGAGCCACCCGTCGCTTCGCCATCAGTGTCGCCACCGCCCGCCGTGTCGCCACCCGTCGCGCCACCGCCCGCCGCTGCACCGCCAGTTGCTCCGACGCCCGCGACTTCGCCGCCCGTGATGGCGGTCCGGGCGCCGTGGGAGCCGCCCTCCGGATTCCCGCCTCCCCGCAGTTTCCCCGCACCTCCGCCTCCACCGGCGGCCGAGGTGACCGCCGACGCGGCCGACCGGGAACACCCCGCCACCCGTACCGCCGACACCGTGTCCGACCCGGTTGCCGTCCCCGCCGCCCGCCCGCCGCTCGACTACCTCGG
The DNA here is from genome assembly GCF_014216315.1 of Streptomyces finlayi. Taxonomy (NCBI): domain Bacteria; kingdom Bacillati; phylum Actinomycetota; class Actinomycetes; order Kitasatosporales; family Streptomycetaceae; genus Streptomyces; species Streptomyces finlayi. Next base: position 994,755 of record NZ_CP045702.1, on the reverse strand, counting down.
CGACCGGCCGCCCACCTATGACGCCGAACCCTCCGCCCTGCCGGCCTCCAGTTCCATGGATCTCCAGGGGCTCGTCCCCGACACGGTGCTCGACGGCGCCCGCTACGGGACCTACACGCTGCGGGCCGCCTCGGTACGCGGCGACTCCGCCCGCTTCCGGGGCGAACCCCGGCGCGACGCTCTGCTCACCGCCCGTTTCGGCGCCGCGGAGAGCGCCCTCGTACTCATCGCGATCGCCGGCGGTGCCCGCGCGGCCGAAGGGGCGCAGCTCGCGGCGGCCGATGCCGTCCACTGGATCGGCGGAGCCGTCGGCCGTAGTTACGCCAGACTCTCCGCAGACATAAGGGAGGGCCGTCGCGGCGACCTCAAATCCGGACTCCACCGCCTCACCGACCGCACCTACGGCAAGCTGCGCGCGCGGGCGGCCGAACTCGGCCTCGAACCCGACGCGTACACCGCGAGCCTGCGCTGTCTTCTCCTGTCGGCCGATCCGCAGTGCCGCACCCGGGTCTTCTTCGGTGTCGGCGCGGGTGGTCTCTTCCGGCTCCGCGCCGGTGTGTGGCAGGACCTCGAACCCCGTGTTCCCGACCCCGCGGCCCTCACCGGTGACGCCGTCGTCGGCTTCGGTTCCGCGCCGCCGTCCGGCGGGGCGGAGGGCGAGGAAGGAGCCGAAGGGGACCGGCTGACCATGGACCTCCAGATCACGACAGCCCCGTCCCCGTACGTCGAGAGCCCCGTCCCGCCGCCGTCCGAGCCCTTCCGCTTCCGCGCCTCGGTCGCCTGCCCGGGGGACACCCTCCTGCTCTGCAGCAGCGGCCTCGCCGAACCGATGCGCGGCGAACCCGCCCTCGCCAAGGAGCTCGCCGAGCGCTGGTCGTCCGCCGGTCCGCCGGGACTGGCCGGCTATCTCGCGGACACCCAGCTCCGGATCAAGGGGTACGCCGACGACCGCACGAGCGCCGCCGTCTGGGAGGCGTGATCACCCGGGCCATGGGTTGATGGATTCCACAGGAGCACGGAGCACAGTGGAGAGGGTGCGCACCCATGGCCAAGCAGAACGTGTCGGAGCAGTTCGTCGACATCCTCGTGCGGGCGGGGGTGAAGCGGCTGTACGGCGTCGTCGGCGACAGCCTCAACCCCGTCGTCGACGCCATCCGGCGTAACGCGGCCATCGACTGGATCCAGGTCAGGCACGAGGAGACCGCCGCGTTCGCCGCCGGTGCGGAAGCCCAGATCACCGGCAGTCTGGCGGCCTGCGCCGGCTCGTGCGGGCCCGGCAATCTGCACCTCATCAACGGCCTCTACGACGCCCACCGCTCCATGGCACCGGTGCTCGCCCTCGCCTCCCACCTCCCGTCCGGCGAGATCGGTCTCGGCTACTTCCAGGAGACCCATCCGGAGCTGCTCTTCCAGGAGTGCAGCCACTACAACGAGATGATCTCCAACCCGCAGCAGATGCCGAGACTGCTCCAGACGGCCATTCAGCACGCCATCGGCAGGGGCGGCGTCAGCGTCGTGACGATGCCGGGCGACATCGCCTCACGGCCGGCCCCGGAGAAGTCGATCGAGCACGCGCTCGTCACCACCCGGCCGACGGTCCGGCCGGGGGACGGGGAGATCGAGAAGCTCTGCCGGATGGTCGACGAGGCGAAACGCGTCACCTTGTTCTGCGGCAGCGGCACCGCGGGCGCGCACGCCGAGGTCATGGAGTTCGCGGAGCGGGTGAAGTCCCCGGTCGGGCACGCGCTGCGGGGCAAGGAATGGATCCAGTACGACAACCCGTTCGATGTCGGCATGAGCGGGCTGCTCGGCTACGGGGCCGCCTACGAGGCGACTCACGAGTGCGACCTCCTCATCCTGCTCGGCACCGACTTCCCGTACAACGCCTTCCTCCCGGACGATGTGAAGATCGTCCAGGTCGATGTGCGCCCCGAACGCCTGGGCCGGCGGTCCAAACTCGATCTCGCGGTCTGGGGTGATGTCCGCGAGACGCTGCGCTGTCTGACCCCGCGGGTGAAGGCCAAGACCGACCGCAAGTTCCTCGACCGGATGCTGAAGAAGCACACCGACGCGCTGGAGGGTGTCGTCAAGGCGTACACCCGAAAGGTCGACAAGCACGTACCGATCCACCCGGAGTACGTCGCCGCGGTGCTCGACGAACTGGCTGACGAAGACGCCGTGTTCACCGTCGACACCGGTATGTGCAATGTGTGGGCGGCGCGCTATCTGACCCCGAACGGCAAGCGCAGGGTCATCGGTTCGTTCAGTCACGGCTCGATGGCCAACGCACTGCCACAGGCGATCGGCGCACAGTTCGTGGACCGTGACCGGCAGGTCGTCTCCATGTCCGGTGACGGCGGATTCACCATGCTCATGGGCGACTTCCTCACCCTGGTCCAGTACGACCTTCCCGTGAAGGTCGTCCTCTTCAACAACTCGTCCCTCGGCATGGTCGAGCTGGAGATGTTGGTGGCCGGACTGCCCTCGTTCGGGACGACGAACAAGAACCCGGACTTCGCCGCCGTCGCGCGGGCCGCCGGAGCCTACGGGGTCCGCGTGGAGAAGCCCAAGCAGCTGGCGGGCGCGCTCAAGGGCGCCTTCAAGCACAAGGGCCCCGCCCTCGTCGACGTGGTCACCGACCCGAACGCGCTGTCCATCCCGCCGAGGATCAGTACCGAGATGGTGTCCGGCTTCGCGCTGTCCGCCGGCAAGATCGTGCTGGACGGGGGAGTGGGCCGGATGCTCCAGATGGCCCGCTCCAACCTCCGTAACGTGCCACGCCCCTGAGGTCTCTGGCGCCCATGAGCGGGGTCCGGCTCACGCCGGTCACAGCGGGGTACGCCGGGCCAAGCCAGGCCGATCTGGCAGAGTTGGTGACCCGCCCGGACCTTGCCAAGGATCTGGCCTCCGCCGGACGGCCCCGGTTCTTCAAGAGCGTCGGAATGGGCTGGGGGGACTTGGTGGTGGCCGCCGCGGTCCACCGGAACGCACGTGCCGGAACGTGATATCCACAGCTCGGAAACGGCAGGTCCGATCGGCAACGTGACATTGTATTCTGTGACTCCGCACGGTGCTGGAGGAACACACATGGCCCGCCTGACGTCGCTCAACGTGATCTCGGCGCAAGAGCATCTGCGTGACCGTGTGGCCCATGCCCTGAGAGCGGCGCTCATCGCCGGGGAGCTTCGTCCGGGCACGATCCATTCCGCTCCTGCGCTCGCCTCCCAGTTCGGGGTCTCGGCCACTCCTGTACGCGAGGCCATGCTCGACCTGGCCCGGGAGGGACTGGTCGAAGCGGTACGCAACAAGGGTTTCCGGATCACCGAGCTGACCGAGCAGGATCTCGATGACTTCACCGAGCTCCGCGCCATGATCGAGGCCCCGACGGTCGGCCGCATCGCCCGGATGGGCAAGGCGTGGCAGTTGGAGGAGCTGCGGCCGCTCGCCCTGGAGATCGTCGAAGCCGCCCGGGCGAACGACATCCTGGCCTACCTGGAGGCCGACCGGCGTTTCCACCTCGAACTGCTCGGGCTGGCAGGAAACCGCCGACTGGTGGAAGAGGTCGGCGACCTGCGCAAGCGTTCACGGCTCTTCGGTCTCAACCGGCTCGCCGAGACAGGGCAGTTGACGGCCTCGGCGGAGGAGCATGTCCAGCTCCTCGACGTGATGGTCGCCGGAGACGGGCCGCGCGCCGAGGCGTTCATGCTCGCTCATATGTCACATGTCCGAAAGCTGTGGGCGGCCCCCGGAGCGGAGGAGTCCGAGGATGCGCCGGCCAAGCAGGTATGGCTCGACCTCGACGGCGCCTGAGCGTCGTTGATGGCCCGTCGGCGGTGCGTTGCGGCGCGGACGAAACGAAACGAGCCGTGCCCCGTCCTCAGGAGCCAGGGCTTCAAGGGCTGACGTGAGCAACATCTCCCGTTCATGGCCCCTTCGACGATGACCCGTATAGCGGCCGGGTAGAAGGCTCGGCATCGTTCGGGTGCGGTGATGTCGGCGGTGTAGAGCGAATCCACCTCCACTCCGACCTCGGGAACCAGCAACTGCGCCCGTTCCAGGGCCCGTTGTCACTAGGTGCTCGGGATTCGGGATTCCGGCGGCAGTGGCATGGGCGGCCCACTCCGTGAGGTCAGGTCTCTGTCGGGCTATCGCTCCACCAAGTCTGGTGCGGCGGCGAGTTGGCGTGCAAATGAAGGTTGTGCGACATCTTCCATAGCCATGTGACATGTGCAATTGTACAGCCCGCAGGAGGAGAGGTCGTGCTCATGCCACAACGTGAGTGCAGTCGGACGACCCTGTTCGTCTTCACCTCTCGCTCCACCCCCCTACGGCCGCGCAACCGCCGCGCGGCCAACACACCGCTGGGAGGCGGAACGTGAAGAACCGAATGGTTCGACAGAGATTCACCGGGCTGTCCACCGTGGCTCTGGCAGCTTGTCTGGGCGTTGGGCTGCTGTCCGCGCCGAGCCAGGCAGCCGAGCCGCGCTCCCTCGTGGCCGGGGCGGCCACCGCGACGATTGCCGGCGCCGGCGCCGGCGCCGAGATCAAGGCCGAGGTCCCTTCGCAGGGGCCGGGTGGTCCCGCCGCCGAGGCGCTCACCGCGCCTGCCGACGAGGCCGACCACGCCGATCGTGCACCCCTGAAGCCCGCGGACCGAGGCCCCCTGTCCGCGTCGAAGGACGCGCTCAAACGGGACTACGACCAGCCCGGCAGTACGGACCCGAGCCACCCGGCGCCCTCCATGAAGGCCGCGGCGCGGGCCAAGGCGAAGTCAGCCGGAATCGCTGCCGTTGCCGCGTGCAATGTCACCGACTTCACCAGCCGAACCGGCAGCGCTCTCGTCCAGCAGGTCAAGACGTCAACCACCGACTGTGTCAACACCCTGTTCGGCGTGAAGGGCAACGACGGCTATCTCGCCTTTCGCGAGGCACAGATGGTCACCATCGCCCGCGCCCTGCGCGACGGCTCGGCGTACTACCCGGGTGACAGCAGTACCGGTATGCCACAGCTGGTGCTCTTCCTCAGGGCGGGCTACTACGTTCAGTACTACGACCCGTCGACCGTGGGCAGTTACGGCCCCACGCTTCAGGCCGCCATCCGTGGCGGGCTGGACGCCTTCTTCGCCTCCTCGCGCTCATCGGATGTCACCGACGCCAACGGGGAGACACTGGCCGAGGCCGTCACGCTGATCGACAGCTCCGAGCAGAACGCCCGGTATCTGTACGTGGTCAAGCGGCTGCTGGCGGGCTACAACTCCTCGTACAACAGCTCCTGGTACATGCTGAACGCGATCAACAACGTGTACACGGTGACATTCCGCGGCCATCAGCTGCCCGAGTTCGTCCAAGCGGTGGAAGCTGATCCCAGCCTGTTGAGCGCCCTCCACGAGTTCGCCTCGGCTCATCTGGACCTGCTGGGTACCAAACAGTCGTACCTGACCTCCAACGCGGGCCGGGAGCTCGCCCGCTTCCTCCAGGAGTCGTCACTGCGCGACAGGACCGCGCCGCTGGCTGCGGCGCTGCTCAAGAAGAGTTCCATCACCGGCCGCACGGCACCGCTCTGGGTCGGCGTCGCCGAGATGACGGACAACTACGACAGGGCCAACTGTGCGTACTACGACACCTGCAACCTGGTCACACGACTCAAGAGTGCCGTCCTGCCCGTCGATCACGCCTGCAGCGACAGCATCCGTATCCGGGCGCAGGACGTGTCGGCGACCGACCTCGCCGCCAGCTGCACGAGCCTGCGCAACCAGGACGCCTACTTCCACGACATCACCAGGGACGGCGGACCGGTCAGCGATGACCGCAACAGCACCATCGAAGTAGTCGTGTTCGACTCGAGCGCGGACTACCAGACCTACGCCGGAGCGATCTTCGGGATCGACACCAACAACGGCGGAATGTACCTGGAGGGAGACCCTGCCGCCGCGGGCAACCAGCCCCGCTTCATCGCCTACGAGGCCGAGTGGGTCCGGCCCGTGTTCCAGATCTGGAACCTCAACCACGAGTACACGCACTACCTCGACGGCCGCTTCAACATGTACGGGGACTTCGGGGCCGGCCTCACCACGCCGACCATCTGGTGGGTCGAGGGCTTCGCGGAGTACGTCTCGTACTCGTACCGCAAGGTCACCTATGACGCCGCAATTGCACAGGCCGCGAAGCGCACCTACACCCTGCGCACCCTCTTCGACACCACCTACGAGAACGCCGACCAGACGCGGATCTACAGCTGGGGATACCTGGCGGTCCGCTACATGCTTCAGTCGCACCGCCCGGACATCGACAGGCTGCTCGGGTTCTACCGCAGCGGCGACTGGAACGCCGCCCGCACCCTGCTCACCTCCACCATAGGCAACCGTTACGACGCCGACTGGAACTCCTGGCTGACCGCCTGTGGGGCAGGGGACTGCGGCAGCACCGGCACTCCGCCCCCGGATCAGGGACCGGAGTGCACGGCCCACGACACCAGGCAGCTGGACAAGGACTGCAAGCGCAGCGGTCTGACGGCGACCACCGGCAACTACGCCTATCTGTACCTCTATGTTCCGGCGGGCACGACCGAGCTCAAGATCACCACCGCGGGCGGTACGGGCGACGCCGACCTCTACTACAACACCAACAGCTGGGCGATGGTGTCCAGCTACACGTCCCGGGCGACCGGCGCCGGGAACGCACACACCCTGACCGTGCTGAATCCGAAGGCGGGTGCCCACTACATCAGCCTGCACGCCGCCCAGGGCTTCGGTGGCGTGAGCGTCTCCACCAGGTACTGAACCCTCCGGGGCTGAACTGACCCGGCCCGCGCTCGGGTCAGTTCAGCCGCAGCGTGTCCGGGCCCGCGCGCTCCCTGATGATCTCCACAGCCGGTCGAAGAGCGTAGGGCCGCGGCCCGCGAGAAGTCGCCGTCGTCCGGGGTTCCCGTTCCGCCGCTCAGGCAGTCCGCGAACGCGTCGAGGTTGCGGCCGAAGTAGCCCCCGGGGCCGTTCACGGCGTCACCGATCACCTCCCAGAACCGCTCCAGGCCGGTCACCTGGACCCCTCGATCACATAGACCACGGTCATGTGTGGAGCGTACAAGTCCGGCCTCCTCGCAGGGCCGGGGGATCCGCGCCGCAGGTGGGGTGTTGCGGCGCGGATCCGGACCGGGTGGTTCGTGCGCCTGTGCCCCGCGGACGCGCGCCGTTCACATGGTGACGGGTCGGAAAGCGTGAGTGTCCGCCTGCGGGGCATGCATCCCGGGAAGGTGTTCGAGGGTTGTGGAACGAAGGAGGTCGATTCACTGTGCGGGCGGGGGAAACGATGAGTCATCGAGGGAGCCGGTCGGTCCAGTTGCGTCGCAGACTGGGGCACGCCGACCTGTCAGGGGTGGGGGAAGTGCGGCGGGCGCTGCGGGATTTCCTGCGCTGCCGGTCCGAGCCAGAGGCGGCCGAGGTGGCGGAGCTGCTGCTGAGTGAAGTCGTGACGAACGCGCTGATCCATACGCGCCACGGCGCTGTCGTGACCGTGACAGCGGGGCCGGAGAAAGTGCGCGTGGAGGTGCGGGACTTCATGTCCGGGGCAGCACCCAAGCCGTACGTACCGAACGCCGACGACGGTACGCACGGCAGGGGTCTGATCCTGGTTCGGAGCCTGGCGGACGCCTGGGGTGTCACGGCGCAGATGCTGGGCAAGGTGGTCTGGTTCGAGCTGAACGGTGTGAACGCGACCGCGTGAACCGCTCAGCGGGAGGCCCTGACACGGCCTCCCACCGGGACGTGCTCAGCCGAACTGCTGCTCCAGGTCCTTGAGTTTCTGCTCCAGCGAGTCGAGCCGGGGCAGGGTCTGGGTGTCGTCCTCGGCGGTGAGGTCGATGGTCCTGGGGTCACCGATCGCGGCCGGCGCCGGGGGGATCGGAGAAATCGTGGAGTTCTGCGCTCCCTTGGAGCTCGCGCCGGTCACGGCTTCCAGGGATGGCCGGGGCCGCAGGGGCAGCTGTCCCGGCTCTGTTATGGCGGGCTCCGCGACGCCCTGGGCTGCGGCGCCCTGGGGTGGCACGAGGGCGGGTACGTCCTGCTGTCCGCCGCGACCGCCTCGCCCCCAGGCCCGGCTCTGCCGGTTCAGGGCCTTGATGTGGGCCCGGTCCAGCTTCTCCTGGCCTCTTCTGCGGAGCCGGTCCTGCTCCTTCTCCCGTCGGTCCTCGCGGACCTCGTCGACCGCCTCGTCCAGGGTGCGTACGCCTTCGAGGAGCATCAGCGACCAGGCGCCGAAGGTCTCCCTGGGCGCCCGCAGCCACCGTACGATCCGGATCTGGGGCAACGGGCGTGGCACCAGGCCCTGTTCGCGCAGGGCGGCCCTGCGGGTCTGCTTCAGCGCCCGGTCGAAGAGCACCGCGGCCGAGAGCGACATGCCCGCGAAGAAGTGCGGGGCCCCCGCGTGGTCCATGCCACGCGGCGCGTGCACCCAGTTGAACCAGGCGGCGGCGCCGGCGAACGTCCACACCAGCAGCCGGGAGCCGAGTGCCGCGTCGCCGTGGCTGGCCTCTCGTACCGCCAGCACCGAACAGAACATCGCGGCCCCGTCGAGGCCGAACGGGACCAGATACTCCCAGCCTCCGGAGAGGCTGAGGTTTTGCCGGCCGAAGCCGACGAGCCCGTGGAAGGAGAGTGCGGCGGCGACCGCGGCACAGCAGAACAGCAGCACGTACGAGGCGGTGGCGTAGAGCGCCTCCTTGCGCCGGCGGCGGTCCTCGCTGCGTTCCCAGTTGTCGTCGGCCGATGCTTTGCCGGCGGCGCGCTTGCCGCGTGCGACCACCGTCACTGCCGCCATGACCCCCACGAGCAGTACGGCGCCCGGAAGCAGCCAGTCAAGCGATATGTCGGTCAGTCTCATGCGCGGTCCCTTGCGTCGCGTAGGGCGTTTCGGGCGCCATCGTGACGGAAACACCGCCCGGCTCAGGCGGTTTCGGGGTAAGAGAACGCCATTGGGGTGGCGAGGCATACGGATGAGCGGAATGTTCTCGAACGGCCTTACGGAGAAGCGTAGTCACGTTCGAAGGTGAGTCACCGGGACGGGAGTGTGGATCAGGATGCGGGCGTCAGCTTCCGTACCCGGTCGGCATCGCACGTCCGGGGACAGGTGACGCAGGTGTCCTCGGGGCGCAGTGTGTAGAAGAGGCAGCAGCTCGCCCGGTCGCGGGTCGGCAGTGATTCGCCCTGCGGGCCGGTCAGTTCACGGAACCCCGCGGTGCCCACGTACGGCTTGGTGGTGCCCGGCAGGAGCAGCTCCAGCTCCGCCATCGCCCGGCGCTCCTCGCCCAGCAGATGCGCGATGTACCAGAGCCCCTCGACGACCTCGTCCGTCGCCATGCCCCACAGGGCCCGCCTGCCACGCCGCATGCGCGGCCCGAAGCCGTCCAGCACCGGGCCCAGGTGGTCAGCCACGGCGTCCAGCACCTCGGCACGCAGCGCCGCCTCGTCGGGGACGACCCGGGCGCCGGGCAGCGAGGCCGCGGGGTCGTCCGGCAGACAGGCGAACTCCCTCACCCGGACGGTCAGGTGCCCCAGCGCGCGCTGGAAGGCGACGTCCTCGACGGGGACGCGCGGCACCCTGCGGTGCAGGAACCACGGCACGGTCACCAGCAGACAGGCCGGCCACGCGTAGCGGTGCAGTCCGAAGCTGGCCACCACGTCCGGGCGCGCCTGCTGTCCGTAGTCCCGGAGCACCTGCGCGTTGTCCCACGCGAGGAAGGCGTCCAGGGCGGCGCCGCCCCCGGCGAGCTCCGCCGCGCCCACCCAGCCGGTGCCGGAGGGCGCCGCGGCGTCCTCCGCGAGCACCTCGGCACGCAGGCCGGGAAAGACCTCGGCCAGGCGTGCGTACGCAGCGGCCACGGAGGATGCCGCAGTGCCGGTGAACAGCGTGGTGAAGGTCATGCAGGGACCACCGAATCGAGATCGTCTAAAGGTTAGCCTTACCTTACCCGACCTGATCGATGTGTGAACCGGGGCTTCCTCCGCCTATCGTGCACACCGGGCATGGCGCACGTGAGCCGAGCCCACGGCAGGCCGAGGAGGTCCGGTGGAGCAGGGCAGTGCGCGTGAGGACTCATGGCTGTCGTACGCGGGCACCACACCCCCGGGGGTCCCGTCGGCGAGGGTGCACGAACAGGCCCGTGGAGAGCACACCCACAGTGAGCCACCCGCCCCCCGTACGGTCCAGCGGCACTCGGTGCGCGGCCAGATCCTCGACGCGCTGCGGGCCGCTCTCGTCGACGGGGAGCTCGCCCCCGGCCAGGTTTACTCCGCCCCGGCGCTCGGTGCCCGGTTCGGTGTCTCCGCGACGCCGGTGCGCGAGGCGATGCAGCGGCTGGCCACCGAGGGCGCCGTCGAGGTCGTACCGAACAGGGGCTTCCGGGTCAGCGAGCGCGGGCCGCGCGAACTGGCCGAGCTGGCCGAGGTGCGGGCCCTGATCGAGGTTCCCGTCATGCTCAGGCTCGCCCGTACCGTCCCCACCGGCCACTGGACGGCGCTGCGCCCGCTGGCCGACGCCACGGTCGCGGCAGCCGCCGTCGGTGACCGCGCGAGCTACGCGGAGAGCGACCGGGCCTTCCACCAGGCCGTCCTGTCGCTCGCCGGGAACCACCAGCTGGTGCAGGTCGCCGACGACCTGCACCGAAGGTCCCAGTGGCCACTCGTCAGCAACCCCGCCACCCGCCGCGCCGACCTGCTCGCCGACGCCGTGGAGCACACGGCGCTGCTCGACGCGCTGATCGCCCGGAACCTCGACGTCGTGCAGTCGCTCGTGCGGGAACACTTCACCGGCGCGGAGAGCTGACCGGCGCGGTCATCTGACCCGCCAGGCCCCCGCCGCGTCGCCGAGCGGACGGGCCTGCTGCGGCAGCGCCGGTTCCAGCTGCGGGGCCAGCCAGGTGGGTACGCCGCCCAGCAGCCGGAACAGCCGTCCCGCCTCGGCCCGCAGCCGGGCCGCCTGAGGCTCCGGTTCGGCGTCTGCGAGGGACATCAGCGCGGGAGCCGTACCGACGAGGTAGCCCAGCTCCTCCCTGATCCGCAGCGACTCCGTGAAACCGTGCCGCGCCTCGGCCAGCTCACCCTCGCGCAGGGCGAGCGAGGCGAGATGGCGCCAGGTGAAGGAGAGCAGCAGCTCGTCCTCCTGGGCCGTGGCACCCGCGTGCGCCCTGCGGTACGCGGCGCGGGCGGACTGCGGCGAATCGGCGATGTTCTGCGCGATCAGGCCCCGGCGGAAGTCCAGCAGCGGCCGTCCGGCAGCCGCGGGGGAGAGCAGGGCGGCGGCCCGGCTCAGGGCCACGCTCGCCTCGTCGGCCCGGTCCCGTACCCCGAGGAGCGTCGACGCGTAGGCCAGGTGGCCACGCTCGCAGGCGGCGGCCCCCCGCTCGGCGTCGTCGTGGGCCAGGGCCTCGGCGTTGCGGAGCGCGTCCTCGGCGTCCGTCCAGCCCTTCGCGGTGTACAGACACCGCTCGGTCAGCAGTGCGGTGCGCTGGAGCGCGGCAGCCGGATCGGTGGCCGCGTGTGGTGCGAGCAGAGCGGCCGCGTCCGTCCAGCAGGCGCGCGAGCGCAGTCGCCATACCGCTGTCTGGAGCGGCGGATCGTCATCTGCTGTCGTTCCGGAACCAGACATGGCGGTATGCGCCACATTGCCCTCCCCGAGCACGCCGTCGAGCTGTTGAGTCTGGGCGCATCTCAGCACGGAATGGCACGCCGGGCCAAGGGGTCCGGGCAATGTCAGGTGAAAGATTTCACAATCGGCCGGAACGCCGTGCCGCCGCCCGGCCCCCCGGGGGTCAGCTCATACGCAGGGCGAGGAAGAAATCGAGCTTGTCCTCGAGGCGCGAAAGGTCACGCCCCGTCAACTGCTCGATCCGCCCGACGCGGTAGCGCAGTGTGTTGACGTGCAGGTGCAGCCGGGCCGCACAGCGGGTCCACGAACCGTCGCAGTCCAGGAACGCTTCCAGGGTCGGAATCAGCTCCGCGCGGTGGCGTGAGTCGTAGTCGCGCAGCGGGTCCAGCAGCCGCGCCGTGAACGCCCTGCGGACGTCGTCCGGGACGAAGGGCAGCAGCAGGACGTGTGAGGCGAGCTCGTGGTGCCCGGCCGCGCAGACCCGGCCCGGACGGGCCGCGGCGACCCGGCGGGCGTGCCGCGCCTCCTCCAGTGCGCCGCGCAGCCCCTCGGCGGAATGCACGGCCGCGCTGACACCGAGTGTCAGCCGGCCGTCGTCGGCGAGACCGGCGGCGAGCGGTTCACGGACGGCGGCGAGCAGAATGTCGGCGTGCAGCGCGGGATCCTGCTGCTTGAGGGCCGCCGGTCCGGCCCCGGAGGCGTCGGCAGTGGCCGCATCGGCGCCGTGCGCGGGCATCGCCGGCAGCGGTACGAGGGCGATGGCCTCCTCGCCCATGTGTGCGACCGCGATCCGGTCGGCCGTGTCGGGGCCCGTCACCGCGGGGTCGACCAGGATCTCCTCCAGCAGTGCCTGGGCCACCGGGCCGCCCGCGATGTCCTGCGCCGTGCCCGTACCCGCCGTGCCCGTACCCGCCGCGCCCGTACCCGTGCCTGCCGTGCCGTCCTCGGCCCATTCGACCCGGGCGACGACGACCTGCCAGTGCGGAGCCGTGCCGAGACCCGGAAGGAGCACCGGGGCGGCGACCCGCAGTCTGGCCGCGATCTCGGTGGGAGCGGCGCCCGCCTGCACCAGTTCGAGGACCTCCTGGGCCAGCCTGCGGCGTACCGTGCGGGCCGCGTCGCGCCGGTCCCGTTCGACCGCGATCAGCTGGGTGACGCCCTGGAGCAGGTCGAGGCGGGCGGCCGGCCAGTCGGCCGCGTCGGCCTCGACCGCGAGCAGCCAGTCGGCGAGCACCGACTCGCGCACATCGCGTGAGGGCGGGACCGCGCCCCGCCCGGTGTTCCGGATCGGGAACAGCGAATACGTCGTACCGTCCACCGTCGTCCGATGGGGACCCCGGCGGCCGGTGCGGGTGGCGGCGAGATGGTGTCCGGCCAGCGAGGCGCCGACGGGGCCCGGCAGGGACTCGCCCGCCCCGGCGATCCGGCGGCCGGTGGGGGAGAGCACCCACGCGCGAAGGTCCAGGTCGGAGGTGAGCAGGTCGAGGACGACCTCGGGGCCGCCGCCCGTCGGCCCCGACGTCATCAGTCTGCGGTGGCGGTCCACGACCGCGGCGAGGTCGCCGGCCCGCTCGCCGGAGACCTGGCGCACCACGTGCTCGGTGATCGTTGCAAATGCCACGGTCTCGTTCACGGCGAAGAGTGGAAGGCGGTGGTGCCGGCACGCCTCGATCAGATCGACGGGGATGTCGCCGAGTTCCGCCTCGCCCGCCGCGAGTCCGGCGACCCCGGCACCCGCCAGGATCCGGACGAACGGCTCGGAGTCCGTCGCGTCACGGCGCCAGGCCAGCCCCGTGAGCACCAGTTCACCGCCGGAGAGGTAGCGGCTGGGGTCGCGGAGGTCGGTCGTCATGACCCCGCGGACCGTGCGGTCCAGCTCGTCGTCTCCGCCGAGCAGCCGCAGGCCCAGCGCGTCGGTGTCCAGCAGTGCGCGCAGCCGCATCTCGTTGCCGCCGATCTTTTTCGTTGGTGCGGGGGGAACAGGTGCGGGGGATACCTGTGAGGTGCGGTGAGGTTGCTGAACCGCACCATTCGTTCGAATCTACAAGACCAGGGAGGAGACCAGCCAACTCCTTCATGGTTTCGGTGACTGCACTGGCCGGATCCTGGCTTGTGTACTGGGTCACACGCCGCGTGAACGACAGATGAACGAAACCGGTCGAGGACCGGCCGCCCCTCGGCACAGCGCACGCCCCCCGGCACAGCGCACGACCGACCGAGAAGAAGAGGGCCACTCATGGACTTCCTTCGCCCCGCCAGCTGGGAGGAGGCGCTCGCCGCCAAGGCCGGGCACCCGACGGCCGTGCCCATCGCGGGTGGCACCGACGTGATGGTGGAGATCAACTTCGATCACCGGCGGCCCGAGTACCTCCTGGATCTGAACCGTGTCGCCGAGCTGGCCGAGTGGCAGGTGGGCGAGGACCACGTACGACTCGGCGCCTCCGTCCCCTACAGCGCGATCATGGAGCACCTGCGGGCCGAGCTGCCCGGCCTGGCCCTCGCCTCGCACACCGTCGCCTCACCGCAGATCCGTAACCGAGGCGGCGTCGGCGGCAACCTGGGCACCGCGTCGCCCGCCGGTGACGCCCACCCCGCGCTCCTCGCCGCGGGAGCCGAGGTCGAGGCCGAGTCGGTACGCGGAACCCGGATGATCCCCATCGACGCCTTCTACACCGGCGTCAAGCGCAACGCCCTCGCCCCGGACGAGCTGATCAGGGCCGTCCACATCAGGAAGGCCGACGGCCCCCAGCAGTTCTCCAAGGTCGGCACGCGCAACGCGATGGTCATCGCCGTCTGCGCCTTCGGCCTCGCCCTGCACCCCCGGACCCGTACGGTCCGCACCGGTATCGGTTCGGCCGCCCCGACACCCGTCCGGGCGAGGACGGCCGAGGACTTCCTGAACGCCGCGCTCGACGAGGGCGGGTTCTGGGAGAGCGGCAAGATCATCACCCCCTCGGTGGCCAAGCAGTTCGCGGAGCTCGCCTCCGGCGACTGCGACCCCATCGACGACGTGCGCGGGACCGCGAAGTACCGCAGGCACGCAGTCGGCATCATGGCCCGCCGCACGCTGGGCTGGACCTGGGAGCAGTACCGCGGCGCCGGCCGCACTCTCGAAGGAGCTGCGTGACCATGCGAGTGCACTTCACGGTCAACGGCCGTCCGCAGGAAGCCGACGACGTCTGGGAGGGCGAATCCCTCCTCTACGTCCTGCGTGAACGCATGGGCCTCCCCGGTTCCAAGAACGCCTGCGAGCAGGGCGAATGCGGATCCTGCACGGTGCGCCTCGACGGTGTGCCGGTGTGTTCCTGTCTCGTCGCCGCAGGCCAGGCGGAGGGCCGCGGAATCGTCACCGTGGAGGGCCTCGCGGCCTACGCCAGGCACCGCGAGGACATCCACCCAGGCGGCGGCTGCACCTCCGGAAGCTGCGGCACGAGCCTCGACGCCGCCCGTCGGTGGCAGGCGGAGCCCACCGACGGGCAGAGCGGTGAGGCAGGCGAGCTCGCACCGATCCAGCAGGCGTTCATCGACGCCGGTGCCGTGCAGTGCGGCTTCTGCACCCCCGGCCTCCTGGTCGCCGCCGACGAACTGCTGGAGTCCCACCCCTCGCCCACCGACCAGGACATCCGCGAGGCGCTCTCCGGCAACCTCTGCCGGTGCACCGGTTACGAGAAGATCCTCGACGCGGTCCGCCTCGCCGCGGCCCGTCAGGAAGAGGCGGTCCGATGACCATGGCGCACACACCACGGGTCTCCTCCGTCCCGGCCGGCACTCCCACCGACATCTCCCAGGGGTCGAGGACCAGGGGCGGTGTGGGCGAGTCCACGCTGCGCCCCGACGGCACCCTGAAGGTCACCGGCGCGTTCGCGTACTCCTCGGACATGTGGCACGAGGACATGCTGTGGGGCCACACGCTCCGCTCCACCGTCGCCCATGCCGAGATCAGGTCGATCGACATCGGTGAGGCCGTCGCGACGCCCGGCGTCCACGCGGTGCTGACCTACGACGACCTGCCCACCGCATGCAAGAACTACGGCCTGGAGATCCGGGACACCCCGGTTCTGGCCCACGGGAAGGTCCGCCACCACGGTGAGCCGGTGGCGCTCGTCTGCGCCGACCACCCGGAGACCGCCCGGCGCGCCGCGGCGAAGATCAAGGTCGACTACGCCGAGCTGCCGGTCATCACCGACGAGGCGTCCGCGACCGCCCCCGGTGCGGTCCTGGTCCACGAGAGCCGCGACGACCACCACATCGCTCACGTCCCGCACCCCAACATCGTCCACCGCCAGCCGATCGTCCGCGGTGACGCCGAGGCCGCCGCGCAGCGCGCCGACGTGATCGTCAGGGGCGAGTACACCTTCGGCATGCAGGACCAGGCATTCCTCGGCCCGGAGTCCGGTCTCGCCGTGCCGTCCGAGGACGGCGGCGTCGAGCTGTACGTGGCCACCCAGTGGCTGCACTCCGACCTCCGGCAGATCGCGCCTGTCCTCGGTCTGCCCGAGGAGAAGATCCGTATGACGCTCTCGGGCGTCGGCGGTGCCTTCGGCGGACGCGAGGACCTGTCGATGCAGATCCACGCCTGTCTGCTCGCCCTGCGCAGCGGCAAGCCCGTCAAGATGGTCTACAACCGCTTCGAGTCCTTCTTCGGCCACGTCCACCGGCACCCGGCGAAGCTCTCCTACGAGCACGGCGCCACCAAGGACGGCAAGCTCACCCACATGAAGTGCCGGATCGTCCTGGACGGCGGCGCCTACGCGTCGGCCTCCCCGGCGGTCGTCGGCAACGCCTCCTCGCTCTCGGTCGGCCCTTACGCCATCGAGGACGTCGACATCGAGGCGCTCGCGCTCTACTCCAACAACCCGCCCTGCGGGGCCATGCGCGGCTTCGGCGCCGTCCAGGCGTGCTTCGCCTACGAGGCGCAGATGGACAAGCTCGCGGCGAAGCTGGACATGGACCCGGTCACGTTCCGGCAGCTCAACGCCATGAAGCGGGGCACGCTCCTGCCGACCGGCCAGCCCTGCGACTCGCCGGCCCCGGTCGCCGAACTGCTGCGGCTGGTCAAGGCCCGGCCGATGCCCCCCGAGCGGCAGTGGCTCGCCGCCGGCGGCGACGGCCGGACCGTCGACGTACGCGCCCTGCCCGGCGGGCTGTCGAACACCACCCACGGCGAGGGCGTCGTACGCGGCGTCGGCTACGCGGTCGGCCTGAAGAACGTCGGCTTCTCCGAGGGTTTCGACGACTACTCCACCGCCCGCGTGCGCATGGAGGTCATCAACGGTGAACCGGTCGCGACCGTCCACACCGCGATGGCCGAGGTCGGCCAGGGCGGCGTCACCGTGCACGCCCAGATCGCCCGTACCGAACTCGGCGTCAGCCAGGTCACCATCCAGCCGGCCGACACCCGGGTGGGCTCGGCGGGATCGACCTCCGCCTCCCGTCAGACGTACGTCACAGGCGGCGCCGTCAAGCACTCCTGCGAGGCCGTCCGGGAGGAGCTCCTGGAGCTCGGCCGCCGCAAGTTCGGTTCGTACCACCCGGCCTGGGCCACGGCCGGACTCCTCCTGGAGGGCGGCAAGGTCGTCACGGACGGCGGTGAGGTGCTCGCCGAGGTGGCCGACGTACTGGAGGAGGAGGCGATCGACATCGAGCGGGAGTGGCGCCACCGGCCCACCGAGGCGTTCGACCGGCGGACCGGCCAGGGCAACGGGCACGTCCAGTACTCCTTCGCCGCCCACCGCGCGGTCGTCGAGGTCGACACCGAACTCGGCCTGGTCAAGGTCATCGAACTGGCCTGCGCCCAGGACGTGGGGAAGGCGCTCAACCCGCTGTCCGTCCTCGGGCAGATCCAGGGCGGCACCACCCAGGGACTGGGAATCGCCGTCATGGAGGAGATCATCGTCGACCCGAAGACCGCGAAGGTACGCAACCCGTCCTTCACGGACTATCTGATCCCCACCATCCTCGACACGCCGGCCATCCCGGTCGATGTGCTCGAACTCGCCGACGACCACGCCCCGTACGGGCTCCGCGGCGTCGGCGAGGCCCCCACCCTGTCGTCCACCCCGGCCGTCCTCGCGGCGATCCGGAACGCGACGGGACTCGAGCTCGACAGGACGCCGGTGCGACCCGAGCACCTCACCGGCACCTGATCCGGCTCCCATGAACTCTCCGGGCGGTGCGCGCTGCCGTGAACGTCACACGTCCCCGCGTGGGCGCACCGTCCGGAGGAATCGAGTACCGCACCGCTCGCGGTCCTTGTACTGCCTCAGTACTTCTGTACCTGCACGAACAGTTCGCCTCGGGCCGTCCCCCGGGTGTGCTGCGCGACGCAGCCATCCCAAATCCCGCATTCATTCGTCTTCACGCGGGTGCCCCTGTGAACCTTGGGAGTCAGGCACCATGACCCAGCAGTCAGTGGAGCCCAGGACCGGTGCGCAAAGCGCGGGCCACGGCTCGCGCATCCCCGCCGGACGGTCTTGGCTCGACCGGTACTTTCACATATCCGACCGAGGATCGACAGTCGCGCGTGAGATGCGCGGCGGCGTCACCACCTTCATGGCGATGGCGTACATCCTCCTGCTCAACCCGCTGATCCTCGGCGGCAAGGACGTGGACGGCAACCTCCTCAGCCAGCCCGGCCTGATCACCGCGACGGCCCTCGCGGCTGCCGCCACGACCCTGCTGATGGGCTTCGTCGGCAAGGTCCCGCTGGCCCTCGCCGCCGGACTCAGCGTCTCCGGCGTACTCGCCGGGCAGGTCGCCCCGGCCATGACGTGGCCGCAGGCCATGGGCATGTGTGTGATCTACGGTGTGGTGATCTGCCTCCTGGTGGTCACCGGCCTCCGTGAACTGATCATGAACGCGATCCCGCTCGCGCTGAAACACGGCATCACCATGGGCATCGGCCTGTTCATCGCGCTGATCGGCCTCTACAAGGCCGGCTTCGTCCACAAGGGCACGGCGACGCCCGTATCGCTCGGCCCCGCCGGTGAACTCGCCGGCTGGCCCGTCCTCATCTTCTGCGTGACCCTGCTGCTCATCTTCATGCTCCAGGCGCGCAACATCCCCGGCGCGATCCTGATCGGCATCGTCGCGGGCACGGTCCTCGCCGTCATCATCAACGCGGTCGGCGGCATCCCCGCCAAGGCGTGGAGCAGCGGCCCGCCCGAGCTCACCGGGAGCGCGGTCTCCGCACCCGACTTCTCGCTCTTCGGCGAGGTGGAGTTCGGCGGCTGGGGCGACGTCGGCGTGATGACGGTCGGCCTTATCGTCTTCACGCTCGTGCTGGCCGGCTTCTTCGACGCCATGGCCACCATCATCGGCGTCGGTACGGAAGCCGGGCTGGCCGACGACAAGGGCCGGATGCCCGGCCTCTCCAAGGCGCTGTTCATCGACGGTGCGGGCGGTGCGATCGGCGGAGTCTCCGGAGGCTCCGGCCAGACCGTCTTCGTGGAGTCGGCGACCGGCGTCGGTGAGGGTGCCAGGACCGGCCTCGCCTCCGTCGTCACCGGTCTCTTCTTCGCGGCCTGTCTCTTCTTCACCCCGCTGACCGCGATCGTGCCGACCGAGGTGGCGTCCGCCGCTCTCGTCGTCATCGGCGCCATGATGATGCAGAACGCCCGGCACGTGGACTGGGGCGACCGCTCCGTCGCCATCCCGGTCTTCCTCACCGTCGTCCTGATGCCCTTCACGTACACCATCACCACCGGTGTCGCGGCAGGTGTCATCTCGTACGCCGCCATCAAGCTCGCCCAGGGCAGGGCCCGGGAGGTCGGGGCCTTCATGTGGGGCCTGACGGTGATCTTCATCGTCTACTTCGCGCTCAGTCCCATCGAGAGCTGGCTGGGCGTCCACTGACATCCGCACCCTCCGCACGCTGCTCAAGGAGACACGCCATGCTGGACATCGCCGCAGAGCTTCACCGGTGGGTCGGGCAGGGACGCGAGTTCGCCGTCGCCACCGTGGTGGCCGTCGGCGGCAGCGCGCCCCGGCAGCCGGGCGCCGCCCTCGCCGTCGACCGTGACGGCACGGCGGTCGGATCGGTCTCCGGCGGATGTGTGGAGGGTGCGGTGTACGAGCTGTGCCGGCAGGCCCTCGTCGACGGCAGGACCGTACGGGAGCAGTTCGGCTACAGCGACGAGGACGCCTTCGCGGTCGGTCTGACCTGCGGCGGTGTCATCGACATCATGGTCACACCGGTGCGCGCGGACGATCCCGCGCGCCCGGTGTTCGCCGCGGCGGTCGCGGCCGCCGCTGCGGGGACGGCGGCAGCGGTCGCCCGGATCACCGAAGGGCCCGCCGAACTGCTCGGCCGCCCGCTCCTCGTCCACCCCGACGGGACGTACGAGGGCGGGCTGGGCGGACACCCCGCGCTCGACCGCACCGCGGTCGCCGAGGCCCGGGCGATGCTCGACGCGGGCCGCACCGGCTCGCTCGTCATCGGGGCCGAGGGCTCACGGTGCGGGGCACCCGTCACCCTGCTCGTCGAGTCGAGCGTCCCACCGCCCCGCATGATCGTGTTCGGGGCCGTCGACTTCGCCGCCGCGCTGGTCAGGGCCGGAGCGTTCCTCGGCTACCGGGTCACCGTCTGCGACGCGCGGCCGGTCTTCGCCACCCGGGCCCGCTTCCCGGAGGCCGACGACCTCGTCGTCGACTGGCCGCACCGCTATCTCGCGGCGACCGACGTCGACGCGCGGACCGTCCTCTGCGTCCTCACGCACGACGCCAAGTTCGACGTCCCCCTGCTGGAGACCGCGTTGAGGCTGCCCGTCGCCTACGTCGGCGCGATGGGCTCGCGCCGCACCCACCTCGACCGCGACCAACGGCTGCGCGAGGCAGGCGTCACCGACGCCGAACTGGCCCGGCTGCACTCCCCGATCGGACTCGACCTCGGAGCCCGTACGCCCGAGGAGACCGCCCTGTCGATCGTCGCCGAGATCGTCGCCGAGCGGCGCGGCGGAAGCGGTCGCCCGCTCACCGGTGCCCACACCCCGATCCACCACGGGGACGGACCCCCGCTCACCTCGGCGGCCTGAATGACCCTGTTGCTCGCGGTCGTTCCCGGGCGGGTTACCGCCACGGCGGTTTCACGCCGGTTCTGAACGAGGCTGTGACCCGGCCTTCGCCGGTAGATCAGCAGGCGCAGCCCGAGAGCCACGAACTCACCCCGATCACCGGCGGCGTCCATGTGCGGCAGGCGGGGGACGACATCCACGTCCTGCCAGACTAGGTGACCGCACTGCTCGCGGCGGGGAAGCTGGACCGCCGGCTCTTCAACGTCTCCGCGCTCGTGGAGAAAGCCGACTTTCCCCGGGGCCCCTGCGGCCGTCCGGGAGTCCTGGCGAGAGGCGCTGCCCGCCTGACGGTGGCCGTGCGGTTGGATGGAGCCATGAGCGTTTACGATGTCGCCCGTCATCTGCCCGGGATATCCGCCCTCAGCGACCTCTGCCGTGCCATGGCGATGCTGGACGCGATCCTGTGCCGCGAGTGGGCGGACCGCTGGCACAGCTACGACGCCCAGTGGTCCGCGTCGGACGGGAAGCCGCTGGAGATGGCCTCCATGCGCAACGGTTCGGGTGACGAGTACGCGATCGTCTTCTCGCCCGCCGGCGCGTACGCCCGGGGCTTCGACCACGAGTCACCGATGAGCCCGTACGCCGAGGACATGCTGTGGCCCGGCGTGCTCGACGACGTCCCGGCCGTCTTCCAGCCCTTCGTGGCCGAGCCGTCCTTCCAGGACGAGTCCGGGGTGCCCCTGGTGACGGCGTGCCTGTGGCGGGAGACCGCGGACAGCGCGTGGCGTGCGGGAGACATCGACTTCCCCGAGGAGGGGGAGGGCGCGGACGGCGCGGACTACCTGTTCCAGCTCCTCGTCGCGGGCACCCCCGACGCCTACCTGGAATGGGCCGAGGACTACTACGAGATCACCCTGGACCCGGCCGCCGTCCGCCATGTGTACGACCTCCGGCCGCTGACAGCCGAGGTGGTCGCCGCACTCAACCCGGAGATCACCCTCGCGGACCTGGCGGACGACGTCAGGGAGACCGGATACCCGGCCGGCCTCTGACGCCCGGCCGGCGCCCCGCGCGGCCGCCGCGGGGAACGGTCATGGCGGCCGGGGGGCCGGAGAGGCCCGCCCGGCCGGTCCGCACGGACTACCAGCGGTCCCGGTGGATGACGTCGGCCACCGGACGGCGCCGCACGGGACCGAAGTTGCCCTGCGGCCACCCCACCGGGACGGCCGCGAACGTCCGCATGTCCTCGGGAATCCCGAGCGTCTCCTTCCACTCCTGCTCCAGCATCAGATGCCAGATGGTGATGTTCGCCGCGAGGCCCAGGCCGCGCGCGGCGAGCAGGAGGTTCTGCACGCCGGGGTAGACGCACGAACCCTCCGCGAGGGCCTGGAACCGCGTCTGCGTGTTCATCAAGTGTTCGGTGCCCGCCGGTCCGAGCGCCTGTGCGGAGGCGATCAGGCCCTCCTCGTCGATGCGCGGCTCCGGGAAGCGGTAGCACGGGATGATCAGCGCGGGGGTCTCGGCGAAGTGGTCGCGCTGGTACTCGATCGCGGCGACCATCCGCCCGTACGCCGCTTCGTCCATGCCCGCCGGCGCGTACTTCCCGGTCGTCGCCAGATAGGAGTCCACGCACCGCTTCCACAGCGGGGCGAGGCGCGCCATCATGTCGCGGTCGGTGACGACGACGTACTCGTAACACTGCATGTTGCCCCCGCTGGGGCCCCAGACGGCGGCCTGTATCAGCTGCTCCAGCGTCTCGTCCGGCACCGCGTCCGGCTTGAGGCGGCGCATGGCGCGCATCGAGGACATCGTCGCGAAGAGGGCAGGTCCGTCAAGAGCGGACGCGTCGGCCTGAACTGATTCCTTCATCATGACCGCTGAGTTTACGGGGCCGGTCCTGACCACGCTCAGGGGCCACGAACCGCCCCCTCCGGGGCCGTTGACCCGCCCCGCCCGGACGGAACCGGGGATTCGTACACCTGGTCGTCCCCCCACCGCACGGGGGAACGTGAGGCGGACAGCGGCCCTTGAAGGCGTATAAAGGGTCCCTCCGGAGCAGCCGGCGCCCCCGATGGCATTGTCCCCCAACCCCACGCGGCCGGCGTCACCGCGTACTACTGCGGAGGAGCGCCCCATGAGCACCTCGGATGAGATCACCACCCTGCTGGTGACGAAGTTCGGAACCGACCCCCTCGCCATCCGCCCCGATGTGCCGCTCCGCCAACTGCGTCTGGACTCCCTGGCGCTGGAGGAGCTGCGGCTCCTGATCGAGGACCGCATGGACATCGACCTGGAAGACGTCACGCTGACCTCGCGGGACACCGTGGGCCGGCTCGTCGAGGCCGTGCACGGCAAGGCCACCGCGTGACGGCCCGCAGGGCCGCCTCCTCGTGGGTGAGGTCACCCCTGGAACCGTTCTCCGCCGCGGTCACCGGCATCGGTCTCGTCACCGCCGCAGGCGTCGGCGCGGACGCCGCCTGGCACGGGGTCTGCGACCCCGCGGCCGTGCCGTCCGTCCACCACCAGCCCGAACTCGACGGCCTGCCCTGCGACTTCATGTACACCGTCCCGGGCCTCGATGCACGGGCCGTGCTGGGCATCGCCGCCCAGCGGCTGATGGACCGCTTCGCGCAGCTAGCGGTGATCGCCGCACGCGAGGCCGTCGCCGACGCCGGACTGGACCCCTCGGTCTGGGACAGCGGCCGCGTCGCCGTGGTCATCGGGTCCGCGCACGGCGGGCTGCCCTTCTACGACGAACAGCACACCGCTCTCACCCAGCGCGGCGCACGGCGGGTCTCCCCGAAGCTTGCCCCGCTCACCGTCGTGAACGGCGCCGCGAGCAGCGTCGCCATGGACCTCGGTGTGCACGGGCCGAGCCAGGCCGTCTCCACGGCCTGCTCATCCGGCACCGTCGCCATCGGCACCGCCCACCAGATGCTCCGCTCGGGGGCCTGCGACATCGTGGTCGCGGGCGGCGCGGAATCGGTCTGCTCCCGGCTGCTGATCGCCAGCGCCTGCCAGATGAAGGCCGTCTCCACCCGCCGCGACGACCCGGGCGCGGCCTGCCGCCCGTTCGACACCCACCGCGACGGCTTCGTCGTCGGCGAGGGCGCCGGGCTCCTCGTCATGGAGCACCCCGAGCACGCCCGCGCCCGCGGCGCCGTCGTCCGTGCGCACGTCGCCGGTTACGGGGCGTCCAGCGACGCACACTCCGCCGTCGCCCCCGACCCGGACGGCCTCGGTATCGAGCGGGCGCTGCGCACCGCCCTCGCGGACGCGGGGGTGGGAGCGGGCGACATCGGCCACGTCAACGCCCACGGCACCTCGACCGTGGCCAACGACCTCATCGAGGCGACCATGCTCCACCGGGTGCTCGGCGACCGCCCTCTCGTCACCTCCACCAAGGCCAGGACCGGGCACACACTCGGCGCGGCGGGCGGCATCGAGACCGCGCTGACCGTTCTCGCCCTCCAGCGTCAACTGGTGCCGCCCACCGGCAATCTGGACGCCCCAGATCCCGGGATTCCCGTCGAGGTGGTGAGCAAGGAGGCCAGGCCCGCCGCCTTCGACCACGCGGTCAAGACCTCGCTCGGCTTCGGCGGCCACAACGCGGCGCTCGTGCTCACCAAGTGACCGGAGGAACCACCACCATGTCCGAGGAGATCATCCGGACCCTGTCGGTGAACGGGCTCCGTTACGGCTGTCGCGTCCTGCCGCGCACCACTACGGATGGCGGACCGGGCACCGAACCCGTCATCGTGCTGGGAGGGGCGCTCCAGGGCATGTTCGGCTGGCCGCAGATGGACGACCACCTGGGCCCCTTCGCCGATGTCGTGACCGCCGACCTGCCCGGCATGGGGACGGCGGACCCGCTGCCGCCCGGACCCGCGGCCGACACCGTGATCGACGCGGTGACGGGCATCATCGACAGCCTGGGCGTGCCGAGGGTGAACCTCTTCGGCTTCTCGTACGGCGCGGCGATCGCCTTCGGGTGCGCGCGGCGCAACCCGGGCCGCATCGCGAGGCTGGTGCTCGGTGGGGTGCCCGCGCATGTCGGGGAGGACCGGATCCGGTACTGGCGGCAGGCCCAGGAGCGGCTGGCAGAGGGGGACACGGAAGGGTTCGCGAGGCTCGCGGCCGACGGTCTGATGTGCCTCGATCCCGAGCGCACCGTCCACCGCAGGGAGCTGGCCAGGCGCTACGTCCGGCGTTCCTTCCTGCACGCGCTGGCCCACTCTCCGCACGCCATGGACACGCTGCGCCGGGCTCTGGGGGACCTGCCCGACTTCTCCGGCGGGCTGTCCGGGGTGCCCGCCCTGGTCTTCGCGGGGGAGCACGACACGGTGACCTCGCCCGAACGGCAGCGGGCGTTCGCCGGGACGATCGAGGGCAGCCGCTTCGTCACGATCGACCGGTCCGACCACTGGGTGGTCCTGGAGCGGCCCGACGAGGTCGCCGGACTCGTCACCCGGTTCTTCACCGACCAGCCCCTCGAACGGGCGCGCCCGGCGGCACTTCCGCACCAGGACCGGGCCGTGCGCGACGTGGTGGTGTCGCCCACGGCCCGGTGACCGGGGCGCGGTCAGCGCTTGTTGACCTGCATCCGGACGATCTGCGGGTCGTGGTCGCTCGCCTGGTCGGCGAACTCGGCGTTGATGTGCACCACGTCGTAGTCGAAGCGGGTCACGGCAGGGCTGGTCAGAATGTGGTCCAGCGTCTGCGAGTTGCCGTCGAACACATAGCTGTACTGCTCGCTCGCGGGCAGCGTCGTGATGAGCGGACTGAGCACCCCGCCGTCCGTCAGCGTGTCCATCGTCGTCGAGAACGCGAAGTCGTTGAGGTCCCCGAGGGTCACCACACGCGCCGACTTGTCCGCCGAGAGCAGTGACTTGACGAAGGTGTTGACCTCGGCGGCCTGCTGCACCCGCTTGGTCTCCGAGCTGCGCACCGGCTCCTGGTTGCGGCCGTGCAGGGGCTGGTCGCCGCCCTTGGACGTGAAGTGGTTGGCGATGACGAAGACCGGCTTGCCGTGGAAGCGGAACTCGCCCACCAGCGGCTTGCGACTGTCCTCCCACGCACTGCTCGTCGGGGTGATCCGCCCGGGTGACACCGAGAGCGTGGCACCCTTCTTCGTGTCCACCACGGACACCGGGGTGGTCGCGTCACCGCCCGCACGGTCCACGAAGCTGACGCGCTCCGGGTTGAAGAGGAAGACGTTACGGATGTTGCCACCCGGCTCGCCACCGTCCTGGCCGTCCTCGGGGGCGACGTAACGCCACGCGTACTGCGGGCCGCCCGCCGCGACGATCGCGTCGGTGAACCGCTTCAGCGTCGCCTCGGAACCGACCGTGCCGTCCTTCACCGCGCCGTTGTCGTCCTGGATCTCCTCCAGCGACAGGATGTCGGGCGAGGACAGGTTGACGGCGACACCCGCGGCGAGCGTGTCGAACTTCGCCTGGTCGTCGAGCGCGTCCAGGTTCTCCACGTTGTACGTGGCGACGGCCAGCTCGTTGCCGCGCTGCGGGCGGGTGACCTCGCGCCGCAGGCCGTTGTCGGTGAGCGTGCCGAGCTCGGTGGCCTGGAGGTTGTAGCCGCCGAAGGACGCGTAGTCCATGACACCGGTGGTGGTGCCGGACAGCACGTCACCGACGTCCGCGACCGGGATGGGCCGGGCGGCGTCGAGCGACAGCACCTTGATGCGGCCGGTGTTCTGGTCGGCGTACGAGGCGTAGAGCGTTCCGCCGCGCGCCGTCGGCTGCTCCTGGGGCTTGACCGTCAC
This sequence comes from Streptomyces finlayi, assembly GCF_014216315.1. Classification (NCBI taxonomy): domain Bacteria; kingdom Bacillati; phylum Actinomycetota; class Actinomycetes; order Kitasatosporales; family Streptomycetaceae; genus Streptomyces; species Streptomyces finlayi. Next base: position 968,329 of record NZ_CP045702.1, on the reverse strand, counting down.
CCAGATCTCGTTGTACCGGGTGGTCGCCCCGGTGATACGGGTGTCGGCGATACGCACGCGTGTGCCTTCGAGCGACTCGTACAGGTCGAGGGCGTACGCCGTCGGGTCGAGCGGCAGCGCCTCGATCGAGCCGCCGTTCGCCGTGGGGGCGTAGGCGCCCGGCACGGAGGCCGCGTCGAGGACGACCGCCTCGGGCAGCGCGTTGCCCGAGGACAGCACGGTGGTCTTCGGGGCGGTGAGCTGGGTGAGGGACTGGGCGGTGGCGGCCGGGTAGTACTCGGCGACCTTTCCGCTGACCAGCACCGAGTCGCCCACGGCGACGGTGGGCGCGGAGCTCCCGGTGTAGACGAACAGCCCCTCGCCGGTGCGTGCGTCGGCGTCCGGAGCGGTGTCCTGGATCCAGAAGCCACGCGAACCGGAGGTCCGTACGGCGGTGACGACGCCCGGGACGGCGGACACCGACTGTCCTGCGAGCGGCGACAGCCGGGTCGCGCCCTGGATGTCGTGCACCCGGACGGTGCCGGGCTCGGTCGGGTTGCCGGGGTCGCCGGGGCCGGGGCCCGTGCCGCCGGACGACTCACCGGCGGAGTTGACCGGGGTGGGCGTGCCGGCCGAGAGGTCGGCGGCGTTGTCGTCGGTGTCGGCGAGGGCCGCGCCGCGCGCCACGGAGGCGGAGGCTGAGGCACCGGTCACGGGGCTGCCCTCGCGCACGACGGCGGAGCCGTAGCCGACGAGGTCCACGATCCTGGTGTCGACGGCGCAGTCGGCAGCCGTCTTGCACGTCAGGGGAGTGGTTCCGGAGACGAGTGCGACGGAGCCGCCGGATGCGGACATCGCGACCGTGCCGGTCGCGTCCGCCGTCGGCAGCGCCACGGTGCCGCCCGTACCGGCGGCCTGGGCGACGAGGTGGCGGCCGCCGGGAGCGATGGACCCGGTGAGCGCGGAGACCTGCCACAGGGAACCGGCGGACGGACTGGCCGGAAGGTACTGCACGCTGAAGCCCGCGAGGCCGTACGTGGCGGACCCGGCGTTGGCCAGCTCGATGAAGTCGCGCGTGAGTGTCGCGCCCGAGTTGCCGCCGCCGCCGTAGACCTCGGAGATCACGGCGGTCGGGGACGGGGCCGCGAAGGCGGCAGGCAGAGCGGTCACGGAGAGGGTGACGGCGACGGCGCCCGCAAGCAGAGCGGAACCGTGTCTGGATATGTGCACGTGTGGAGCCCCCAACTAGGTAGTGAGAGCAAAAGCTATGCGCGTAGACCGAGCGTGACAAGGCATCAGAGGTTAATTCCGCGCATCGTAGGAGTGTCCGACGCCCAGGAGGCCCGGACGCGCGTACCAGGAGCCGCCCGACAGGCGCCCGGTCCCTAGGTCCTGTCTGGAGTTCCCCCGCGGCGTCGCGGCGTCCGGCACCGCCGCCTCCGGCGTTGTCGTCAGTCGCGAGGGCTCCGCCATCGCTCCCTCCTCCGCCTTGGATTCGACGGCACCGGACGCCACTCCTTCTCCCGCGCTGGAACTCCAGACAGGACCTAGGGTGCGAGACATGGCAGAGAGCGCGGCGCACCCGGGGAAAAGCTCCCGACCCGGTGCGGATACTCCCGGTTCCGGTGTTCCCGACCCCCGCCGCTGGAAGGCGCTGGGCGTCTGCCTGGTGGCCGGATTCATGACCCTGCTGGACGTCTCCATCGTCAATGTGGCGCTGCCGTCCATCAGGGAGGGCCTCGACACGACCGAGTCCGATCTCCAGTGGGTGCTGTCCGGCTACGCCCTGGCGTTCGGCCTCTTCCTCATTCCCGCGGGCCGCCTCGGCGACGCTCGGGGACGGCGGGCGGTGTTCATGGCGGGACTCACCCTGTTCACCCTCGCGTCCGCCGCCTGCGGCGCCGCCCAGTCCAGCCTCTGGCTGGTGATCGCACGCCTGGTCCAGGGGCTCGCGGGCGGGCTGATCTCCCCGCAGATCTCCGCGCTCATCCAGCAGATGTTCTCCGGCGGGGAGCGCGGCCGGGCCTTCGGCATGTTCGGCACCGTGGTCGGCATCTCGACGACGGTCGGCCCGCTGCTCGGCGGCCTGCTGATCCAGGTGGCCGGAGCGGCCGAGGGCTGGCGGTGGGTGTTCTACGTCAACCTGCCGCTCGGCGTCGTGTGCCTCCTGCTCGCCAGACGGCTGCTCCCGGACACCCCGTCGGCGGCCCCCGTGCGGGCCCGCGACCTCGACCCGGTCGGCGTCCTCCTGCTCGGCGCGGGCGTACTGGCCATGCTGCTGCCCTTCGTGCAGGCCCAGCAGTGGCCGGGCCACAGGAAATGGCTGCTGCTGATCCTGTCCGCGGCGCTCCTCGCCGTGTTCGTCCGCTGGGAGTCCCGGTGCGCCGCCCGGTTCACGCAGCCGGTCCTGAATCTCGCGCTGTTCCGCCTGCGGTCCTACTGGCTCGGCTGTCTGCTGATCCTGCTGTACTTCGCGGGATTCACGTCGATCTTCTTCGTCACCACGCTCTACCTCCAGTCGGGCCAGCACTACACCGCCCTTCAGGCGGGCCTCGCCGTCACCCCGTTCGCCCTGGGCTCGGGCCTCACCGCGAGCATCGGCGGCCGGCTGGTCGGCCGCTTCGGACGGCCCCTCGTCGTCGTCGGCCTCACGATGGTGACGGCCGGACTCGCCCTTACGGCACTCGCCGTGAACCTGGTACCCGGGACGAACGCGGGATGGGCCATGGCCGCCCCCCTGCTGCTGGCCGGTCTCGGCAGCGGCCTGGTCATCGCGCCCAACCAGACCCTCACCCTCTCCGAGGTGCCGGTGGCCGGCGCGGGCAGTGCCGGGGGCACCCTTCAGACCGGACAGCGCGTCGGGTCCGCGATCGGCATCGCCGCTGTCGGCGCGGTGTTCTTCGCCCAGGTGGGGCCCGACGGCTGGGCCACCGCCTACGATCACGGGCTTCTCGTCTCGGTCGCCTTCGTCCTCGCGGGTCTGCTCGTCGCCGTCGCCGATGTGCGGGCCACCCGACGGGGCAGGAATCGTACGCAGGAGTCCGCCGACCCAGGGAGAACCGACGCATGAACGACGAGACGAGCCGGTCCGAGTCCTCCGAGGGCTCCCAGGGCTCCGGAGGTCAGGGCTCCGGCGGGCAGGGGTCCGACGGGAACACCTCGTACGGCCACAAGCCCTTCAAACGGTCCCGCAGTCACTTCGCGGACCGCATCACGGCCGACGGCCGCGACGGCTGGCCGGTGGAGGCGGGGCGCTACCGGCTGGTCGTCAGCCGCGCCTGCCCCTGGGCGAGCCGCGCCCTGGTGTCACGACGCCTCCTGGGCTTGGAGAAGGCCGTGTCGCTCGCTGTCGCCGACCCCATCCAGGACGACCGCAGCTGGCGCTTCACCCTGGACGAGGACGGCAAGGACCCGGTCCTCGGCATCCGCTTCCTGAGCGAGGCGTACGACGCGCGGGAGCGCGACTACCCCGGCGGGGTCAGCGTCCCCGCGATCGTCGACGTACCGAGCGGGCGGCTCGTCACCAACGACTACCAGCAGATCACCCTGGACTTCGCCACCGAGTGGTCCGCACTGCACAGGGAAGGCGCCCCCGACCTCTACCCCGAAGCGCTCCGCGAGGAGATCGACGAGGTCATGGAGGGCATCTACAGGGACGTCAACAACGGTGTCTACCGGGCCGGGTTCGCCAGCGGCCAGGAGGAGTACGACGCCGCGTACACCGACGTGTTCCGCCGCCTCGGCCTCGTGTCGGAGCGCCTCACGGACCGGCGCTACCTGGTCGGCGAGACCATCACCGAGGCGGACATCCGGCTGTTCACCACACTGGTGCGCTTCGACGCCGTCTACCACGGCCACTTCAAATGCAACCGCTCCAAGCTCGCCGAGGACCCTGTCCTGTGGGCCTACGTCCGCGACCTCTACCAGACACCCGGATTCGGCGACACGGTCGACTTCGGCCATATCAAGCAGCACTACTACCGGGTGCACACCGGCATCAACCCCACCGGCATCGTGCCCCTGGGCCCCGACCTGTCCGGCTGGCTCACCCCGCACCACCGGGAGGAGCTGGGCGGCAGCCCGTTCGGCGACGGCACCGCACCGGGACCCGTACCGCCGGCCGAGGAGATTCCGGGGCGAGGACGTCCCTGACCCCGGTACGCCCGTGACGCATGCGGATGGCGAATTGCGGACGGAGGGTGTCCGCAACTCCGCGTACCGTGCCGCGCATGGCCGCGAAGACGAACGCTCCCGTGCTCTCCATCCGTGCACTCAACCGCGCGACCCTGGAACGCCAGTTGCTCCTGAGCCGCAGCGCCATGCCGGCGAAGGAGGCGGTCGCACACCTCCTGGGGCTCCAGGCACAGAACACCAAGCCCCCGTACTTCCAGCTCCACGCCCGCCTCGACGGCTTCCGGCCCGCCGGTCTCTCGAAGCTGATGGAGTCCCGGGAGACGGTCCGCATCGTCACCCTCCGCTCCACCATCCACACCCACACCTCCGACGACGCGCTCACCCTGCGCCCGCTCGTCCAGGCCGCCCGCGAACGTGAACTCACCGCGTTCCGGGCCGGCCTCACCGGCGTGGACCTCGACCGGCTCGCGACGATCAGCAAGGAACTCGTCGAGGAGAGGCCGCGCACGATGAAGGAACTGCGCGAGACTCTCCTCGGCCACTGGCCGGACGCCGATCCGCAGGCACTGGCGGTCGCCGCCCGCTGCCGCCTGCCCCTCGTCCAGGTCACCCCACGCGGTCTGTGGGGGCGGAGCGGGCAGGTCGCGCTGACGACCGCCGAGCACTGGCTCGGCCGCCCGCCGGAGCCGGTCCCCGCACCCGACGGGACCGTCCTGCGCTACCTGGCGGCCTTCGGACCCGCCTCCGTGAAGGACATGCAGGTGTGGGCCGGACTGACCCGGCTGCGCGAGGTCTTCGAACGGCTGCGGCCCCGGCTCCTCACCTTCCGCGACGAGAACGGTGTCGAGCTCTTCGACCTCCCCGACGCACCGCGCCCGGACCAGGACGCCCCGGCCCCACCGCGCTTCCTGCCGGAGTTCGACAACGTGCTGCTCGGCCACGCGGACCGCTCCCGTGTCATCCCGCCCGCGTACAAGGGGCGCAACGGCAAGGGGAACCAGTCGTACGGGAGCCTCCTCGTCGACGGATTCCTCGCCGCGGTCTGGCGGCTGGACACGGCCGGGGACACCGCCACGGTCACGGTGCAGCCACTCGGCCGCTTCGACGGGCCGGAGCGCGAGGAGATCGCCGAGGAGGCCGTCGGGATGATGAAGGTGATGACGGACGCGACCGCGTACGACGTCCGTTTCGCCTCGTTCGTCGACTTCGGCTAGCGAGGGCCGAGGCCCTGGCGGGCCACGCGGTAGCGGAGGTGGACGACTCCCGAACCGAAGGTGCGGGTCTCGACGAGCTCGAGATCCTCCCGGCGCTCGTGCCGGGGAAAGTACGGAATGCCACCACCGACCAGCACCGGATAGATCACGACCCGGTACTCGTCGATCAGACCCGACGCGGCCGCCTCGGCGGCGAGGGTCGCACCGCCGATCGCGATGTCGCCCTCCCCCGGTTCGGCCCGCCACCGCTCGATCTCCTTTGCCAGGCCACCGGAGGCCAGGTGGGCGTTGCCCCGCACCGCCGACAGCGTGGTGGAGAACACCACCTTCGGGAGCGGCTTCCAGAGCGCGGTCCACTCCCGTATCGCGTCGTCGAGCGAGGGATCCTGGTCGGCGGTCTCCCAGTACAGCATCGTCTCGTACAGCCGCCGCCCCAGCAGGTGGACGCCGACCTCTCGGATCTCGTCGATCCAGAACCGGAAGACCTCCTCGTCAGGCGTCGTCCAGTCGAAACTGCCGTCCGGCCCGACGATGTAGCCGTCGAGTGAGACGCTCATCGAGTACGTCACGCTGCGCATCAGAAATCCTCCTCGCCCACGGGTACCAGCCGGGCACGCCCTACGGCAGCAGACCCGCCCTGCGCGCCGCCACCACGGCCTCCAGACGGGTGTGCGCGCCCAGTTTCCTCATCGCCGAGCGCAGATAGCCCTTCACCGTCTCGGGCCGCAGGCGGAGCCGCTCCGCAGCCACCGCGTTCGTCGCCCCGGTCGCCACACAGGCGAGGACGTCCACTTCACGGGGGGCCAGTTGGACCGGGCGGGCCGAAGGAGCGCGCGTGCCGGTCGCCGAGGCCAGCCGCCCGCAGACCGCGAGCAGTTCCGCACGCAGCGCCGGGTCGAGGATCTTCGGGGCCAGCGCCCGCAGCTCCTGGTGCGCCTCGCGGACGTGCTCCCAGGAACCCGGGGGCGCGTCCGGGTCGGTCACCTGCTCCCGGGTGGCCGCGAGAAGCTGCTGTACCTCGTCCCGTACGACCAGTGCCTGTTCCACATCGCGGGCCGCGGAAACCGCCGCCGCGAACGTACGGTCCCCGAGGGTGAGCGGTTCGCGCAGCGCCCCGTACAGCACAGCGCGTACCTTCCGGCGTACGACGACGGGCACCGCGACGACCGAGCGCAGGCCCTCCGCCGCCACGGCCATGTCGTACTCGTGACTGATGTGCCGCGCGGAGGGGTAGTCCGTCACCGCACAGGGCCGGGACAGCGCGATCGCCTTGCCGCCGAGCCCGCTGCCCGCCGAGATGACGAGACCGCGAAGCGCGGCCGACTGCGCCCCGTGCAGTTCGGCGATCCTGGCGTGCCGGGCATCGTGGAGCACACCGCCGAAGACGACGGGAAGCCCGCTGGTGCGGCGCAGACTCAGGAGCGCCGCCCGCATCTCGACCGCCTCGCCGGGTACCGGCACGCCGAAATCCTCCGCCCCGTCCAACTCCGCCCCGTCCAACTCCGCCTCGTCCGACTCCACCCGTCCGACTCCACCCGTCCGACTCCACCCCCGTTCGGGGGTAGTGAGATCTGGGTCACTGTTCACATGATGTCAATCGACCGGTCAGGTCCGCAATGAGGAGGGCATATGTCGGCAACGAGCGCCACGGAGACGTTCCGGGCGGCCCGGGACTTTCTGCTCGCACACCGCGAGGACTACACGCGTGCGTACGAGGGTTTCCGGTGGCCCCGGTCCGAGCACTTCAACTGGGCGCTGGACTGGTTCGACGTCATCGCCGAGAACAACGACCGCACCGCCCTGCACATCGTGGAGGAGGACGGCCGCCGCACGGAGGTCTCCTTCGCACAGATGTCCGCCCGGTCCAACCGGGCCGCGAACTGGCTGAAGGCCCAGGGCGTGCGCGAAGGTGACCGCATCCTCGTCATGCTCGGCAACCAGGCCGAGTTGTGGGAGACGGCCCTCGCCGCGATGAAACTGCGCGCCGTCCTCATCCCCGCCACCCCGCTCCTGGGGCCCGCCGATCTGCGCGACCGCGTCGAACGCGGCCGGGTGCGCCATGTCCTCGTGCGGGCGGCGGACGCACCGAAGTTCGACGAGGTACCCGGCGACTACACCCGGATCGCGGTGGGCGGCGAGGCGGACGGCTGGCTCTCCTACAGCGACGCGGACGAGCAGCCCACGGCCTTCGAGCCGGACCGCGAGACCCGGGCGGACGAACCGCTGATGCTCTACTTCACCTCCGGTACCACCGCCCGGCCCAAACTGGTCGAGCACACCCATGTCTCGTACCCCGTAGGCCACTTGTCGACGATGTACTGGATCGGCCTGAAGCCCGGTGACGTCCATCTCAACATCTCCTCGCCCGGCTGGGCCAAGCACGCCTGGTCGAACCTGTTCGCGCCGTGGACGGCGGAGGCCACCGTCTTCATCTTCAACTACACCCGCTTCGACGCGGGCCGGCTGATGGCGGAGATGGACCGCTCGGGAGTGACCAGCTTCTGCGCGCCGCCCACCGTGTGGCGCATGCTCATCCAGGCCGACCTCTCGCAGCTGAAGACACCGCCGCGCGAGGTGGTCGCGGCCGGCGAACCGCTCAATCCGGAGGTCATCGATACCGTGCGGCGGGAATGGGGCGTCACCATCCGCGACGGCTTCGGCCAGACGGAGACGGCGGTCCAGGTCGCCAACACCCCCGGACAGCTGCTCAAGGCCGGTTCGATGGGCCGCCCGAGCCCCGGCTTCGACGTCGTGCTCCTCGACCCGGTCTCCGGTGAACCCGCGGCCGAGGGCGAGATCTCGCTGGACCTGTCGGCCGCCCCGGTCGGTCTGATGACCGGCTACCACGGCGACCCTGAGCGCACGGCCGAGGCCATGTCGGGCGGCTACTACCGGACCGGCGACATCGGCGCCCGCGACGAGGACGGCTACGTGACGTACGTGGGCCGGCGGGACGACGTGTTCAAGTCGTCCGACTACAAGATCTCTCCCTTCGAGCTGGAGAGCGCCCTGCTGGAGCACGAGGCGGTCGCCGAGGCCGCCGTCGTGCCCGCTCCCGACCCGCTCCGGCTCACCGTGCCGAAGGCGTACATCGTGCTCGCGGAGGGCTGGGAACCCGGTCCGGACACCGCGAAGGCGCTGTTCGCGCACTCCCGGGCGGTACTCGCGCCGTACAAGCGCATCCGGCGGCTCGAGTTCGCGGAGCTGCCGAAGACCGTCTCGGGCAAGATCCGCCGGATCGAACTCCGTGAGCGCACCGCCCAGGGCACGGGCACCGAGTTCGAGGAAGGGGACCTGCGGTGAACGTACCGTCGTGCGCACACGGCACCGGAACCACGCCGCTCCTCGGCGAGACGATCGGCGTCAGCCTGGACCGCACGGTCCAAGGAGTGGGCGCTCGTCCAGTACGCCACGGCCCGCATCGGCGCGATCATGGTCACCATCAATCCGGCCTACCGGGCGCACGAGCTGGAGTACGTGATCAACCAGGCGGGGATCTCGCTCCTGGTCGCCTCGCTCTCCCACCGCACGAGCGACTACCGGGCCCTCGTCGGCGAGGTCCGACCTTCCCGATGACGGTCAGTGGGAAGGTCCGGAAGATCGAACTGCGCGAGACCTACGGCGGGTAGGGCAGCGCGAGGGCGTCACGGGGCCGGCTGATCCCGTCCTGGCGGACGGGGTCAGGCGGCCTCGATGATGTCGGAGCCGAGGCCCCGGGTCGCCGCGGCCCACTCGATCAGCAGCACCTCGTACGCCGCGGACTCCACGGACGACCAGTCCTCTCCGGCCCGCGCGTCCACCAGTGCGCGTATCGCCTCGTTCGCCTCGGCGGCGGACGAGGCCGTCGGCTGCGCGACGGGTGCGGTGTGCGGGATGTCGGAGGGGATGAAAGGGCGGGGAAGCCGAGGAGTAAAGGCCATGTGCTCACTCTACGTCCGACCACTGACAACGCACCGAACATAGGGGCCCGTTGTGACGGACGTGACTGTCTGTCGTCCCGCCCGCCCGGTCCGGCGGTTCAGAGCTCCCGCCGCATGCACACCCGTGGCCACTGGTCCAGACCGTGTTCGTTCTCCAGGGTCCGGATGGCACGCAGACCGGCGGTGAGCTCGTCCTCCGTGAGCGTCCGGAAGCCGAGGCGGCGGTAGTAGGGGGCGTTCCACGGGACGTCGGTGAACGTGGTCAGGGTGAGGGCCCGCAGATCCTGTGCCTGTGCCCAGTGCGCGAGGTGGTCGATGAGCGCGCGGCCGATGCCGCGGCGGGCGGCCGCGGGTGCGACCGACACCTGCTCGATGTGTGCCGCGTCGTCGACCCGGTCGGCGATCAGATAGCCGAGCGGGTGCTCGGCGGCGGACGTCAGGCGCTCCGCCGCCACCCAGGAACGTCCGGCCCGCCGGTAGCTTTCCAGCAGGCCGAGCGGCGGCGGATCGTCATCCGCGACGGCCGACATACCGAGGGTGCGGAACGGTTCGCCTGCGGCGCGTTCGATGTCCTGCAGCAGGGGCAGTTCGGAGCGCCGGGCGGGGCGGATACGCATGACTTCAGTATGGCGAGCGGTGCCGGGAACGGGGAACCGTTCGTCCGGGTGAGCGGCCGGATTCGGCTGCCGGCCGGGGTGTTCAGGCGCCGGTGCTGATCAGTTCGTCGGCAGGGCTGTTCACCGGCTGCGGAGTGCCCGTGAGGTCCATGACGAACAGGGGGAGCGCGAGGCCGTCCGCGCGCTGCCTGGCATCGGGCGCGTATCCGGCGAGCGAGAAGAAGACTCCCGCGACCGAGGCGTTGAGGGCGTTCAGCCAGAGGCACTCGACATCGCGCAGGACGGTCGCGGTGGTGAGGGAGTCCACCTGCGCGACCAGCCCGGCGGCGCGGATGTCTATCCGGGACGAGGGGCGCTCGCGCGCCTGCACCACCTGGCGGTAGCCGAGCCACGACAGGTAGAGCGCCGCCGCGCCGACCGCGTCACGCGCGGTGCGGATCGTCATCGGCCGGAACGCGGGCCGGGGGTGCGAGGCAGTCCGCGGCAGTGGAATGTGCGAGGGGCCGGGCGGGGGAGGCGTGTGGGCCGTCAGCGGGCGGACCGGTATCCGGAGCACCGTGCCGCACGGGCAGCACAGCTCCGGGTGCGGCCACTGGTCGTGGCGCCCGCAGCCGGTACAGCGCACCGTCACCCAGTCGTCGTTCCACGTGCGGTGGGTGATCGGCTCCGCCGGTGCGCCGCGCTGCACGTGCGGGGCGGTCGGGGCGCCGCACGGGCACGGATAGACCGGCGTGATGTACGCGTGATCGCGACGACAGACCGGGCAGCGCACCGGCACGGACTCCACGGCGGTTCCCCCTCCGGTCCCCCTGCTGCTCTCCGTACTCCCATGGTCCACCAGAAGCGAGGTCTCCGGGGGCGACTTCGCGCACTTGCCTCCCTTGACTGCCGTTCGGACGCACCTTAGATTGATTCCGTATAGCAGAATTAAATTTCCGTAATGCGGAATTGGTGCTCTCAGGTGGCGCGAGGAGCCCGACTCCACCAAATCCGAGCAGGAGCACTCAATGAGTCGTATGACCGCTGCCCGAGCGGCAGTTGAGATCCTCAAGCGCGAAGGCGTCACGAACGCGTTCGGCGTGCCGGGTGCGGCGATCAACCCGTTCTACGCCGCCCTCAAGGCCTCCGGCGGGGTGCATCACACCCTCGCCCGGCACGTCGAGGGCGCTTCCCACATGGCAGAGGGCTACACCCGCGCCGCCGCGGGGAACATCGGCGTCTGCATCGGTACGTCGGGGCCCGCCGGCACCGACATGATCACCGGCCTGTACTCCGCCATCGCCGACTCGATCCCGATCCTCTGCATCACCGGCCAGGCGCCGACCGCGGTGCTCCACAAGGAGGACTTCCAGGCTGTCGACATCGCGTCGATCGCCAAGCCGGTCACCAAGGCCGCGACGACCGTCCTGGAGGCCGCACAGGTCCCCGGCGTCTTCCAGCAGGCCTTCCAGCTGATGCGCTCCGGCCGTCCTGGGCCCGTCCTCATCGACCTGCCGATCGATGTGCAGCTCACGGAGATCGAGTTCGACCCCGAGCTGTACGAGCCGCTGCCGGTCAACAAGCCCGCTGCCTCCCGCAAGCAGATCGAGCGCGCGATCGAGATGCTGAACGCGTCCGAGCGCCCGCTGCTCGTGGCGGGCGGCGGCGTCATCAACGCCGACGCCTGTGAGCTCCTGGTGGAGTTCGCGGAGCTGACCGGTGTCCCGGTCGTCCCGACGCTGATGGGCTGGGGCATCCTGGCCGACGACCACGAGCTCAACGCCGGCATGGTCGGCCTCCAGACCTCGCACCGCTACGGCAACGCGAACTTCCTCGAGTCCGACTTCGTCCTGGGCATCGGCAACCGCTGGGCCAACCGGCACACCGGCAAGCTGGACGTCTACACGAAGGGCCGGACGTTCGTCCACGTCGACATCGAGCCGACGCAACTGGGCAAGATCTTCGCCCCGGACCTCGGCATCGCGTCCGACGCGAAGGCGGCGCTGGAGCTCTTCGTCGAGGTGGCGCGCGAGCTGAAGGCGGCCGGCACGCTCAAGGACCGCTCGGCCTGGGCCGCGTCCACGCAGGAGCGCAAGGCGACGCTCCAGCGCCGTACGCACTTCGACGACGTTCCGCTGAAGCCGCAGCGCGTGTACGAGGAGATGAACCGGGCGTTCGGGCCGGAGACCCGGTACGTCACGACGATCGGGCTCTCGCAGATCGCGGGTGCGCAGATGCTGCACGTGTTCAGGCCCCGACACTGGATCAACTGCGGCCAGGCCGGCCCGCTGGGCTGGACGCTCCCGGCGGCGCTGGGTGTGGCCACCGCGGACCCGGAGGCCCAGGTCGTCGCGCTGTCGGGCGACTACGACTTCCAGTTCATGATGGAGGAGCTGGCGGTCGGTGCGCAGCACAACATCCCGTACGTCCATGTCCTGGTGAACAACTCCTACCTGGGGCTCATCCGGCAGGCGCAGCGCACCTTCGACATCGACTTCCAGGTCAGCCTGGAGTTCGAGAACATCAACTCCCCGGAGCTGGGCGTCTACGGCGTGGACCACGTCAAGGTCGTCGAGGGCCTGGGCTGCAAGGCGATCCGGGTCACGGAGCCGGACCAGTTGCTGCCCGCGTTCGAGGAGGCGAAGAAGCTGGCGGCGGAGTACCGGGTGCCGGTGGTGGTCGAGGCGATCCTGGAACGGGTCACGAACATCGCGATGAGCGGTACGGACATCGCGTCGGTCAACGAGTTCGAGGACGTGGCCACGGAGCCGGGCCACGCGCCGACGGCGATCCGCGCGCTGACGGTGTCCTGACCGGTTGCCACGCAGCGGCCCCCTCCCGCCGAACGCCGGGAGGGGGCCGCTGCGTTGCCCCGGGCCGGCGCGAGGACATGACGAAGGGGCGTGGAGTACGGGACCGTATCCGTACTCCACGCCCCGGTAACGGGCGAACAGGGGCCGCGGTAGCGGCGATCGGTCCGGAGCGGACGTCCGCTTCAGGTCAGCGCACGCGCCCCGGGACCTTCACCACCGCACTGGCATCGCACAGCCACCGCGGCCTCGTCCCGCCCGCGCCGCGTACAACCCCTCATCCGGGTACACGGGCGCGGGCAGGGTTCCTGGGGGTGGAGGCTCAGTCCTCGCGCAGGGCGCGGACGGCCTCCTCCACGCGCTTGCCGTAGTCGGCGTCGGCGGCGTGGAAGTGGGCGAGGTTCTTCTCGATCACGTCGTCGCGCGTGACCTGCGAGAGGCCCCCCGCGATGTTGGCGATCAGGCGGCCCTTCTCGTCCTCGGACATGAGCCGGAACAGCTCACCCGCCTGGAAGAAGTCGTCGTCCTTGGTGTGTGCGGGCGCCTCGTGCGTGCCCGTCCAGCCGTGGACGGCGAGCGGGGCCGCGAGCCCGGCGCCGGTCTGCGCGGGACCCGCGTACGAGTTGGGCTCGTAGTTCTTGTCGTGGCGCGAACCGTTGCGGGTGGCCATCAGACCGTCCCGCCCGTAGTTGTCCGCGGGGGCGGACTTCGGCGCGTTGACCGGCAGTTGGGTGTGGTTGACGCCCAGGCGGTACCGGTGCGCGTCCGCGTAGGCGAACAGCCGGCCCTGGAGCATCTTGTCCGGCGAGGGACCGATGCCTGGCACGAAGTTGTTCGGGGAGAACGCCGCCTGCTCGACCTCGGCGAACACGTTGTCCGGGTTGCGGTCCAGGACCAGCCGGCCCACGCGCTGGAGCGGGTAGTCGCCGTGCGGCCACACCTTCGTGAGGTCGAACGGGTTGAAGCGGTAGTCCGCGGCCTCCGCGGCCGGCATGACCTGCACGTACAGGGTCCAGGACGGGTTCACCCCGCGCTCGATGGCCTGGAGCAGGTCCGTCTGGTGGGAGTTGGCGTCCTTGCCCACGAGTTCAGCGGCCTGCTCGCCGGAGAGCGACCGGACACCCTGGTTCGTCTTGAAGTGGTACTTGACGAAGAAGGCCTCGCCCTGTGCGTTCGTCCACTGGTAGGTGTGCGAGCCGTAGCCGTTCATGTGGCGGTACGAGGCGGGGATGCCCCGGTCACCCATCAGCCAGGTCACCTGGTGCGTCGCCTCGGGGGCATGTGCCCAGAAGTCCCAGACGTTGTCCGGCTCCTGTCTGCCCGTGAACGGGTCGCGCTTCTGCGAGTGGATGAAGTCGGGGAACTTGATCGGGTCCTTGATGAAGAACACCGGGGTGTTGTTGCCGACCAGGTCGTAGTTGCCCTCGTCCGTATAGAACTTGAGGGCGAAGCCGCGCGGGTCGCGTACGGCGTCGGCGCCGCCGAGCGAGTCGGCGACGGTCGAGAACCGGATGAAGGTCTCGGTGCGACGGCCCACTTCGGACAGGAAGTCGGCGCGGGTGAAGCCGGTGACGTCGTCCGTCACCTCGAAGTAGCCGTACGCACCGGAGCCGCGGGCGTGGACCACACGCTCCGGGATGCGCTCACGGTTGAAGCGGGCGAGCTTCTCCAGCAGGTGCTGGTCCTGCAGGAGGATCGGCCCGCCGACGCCGGCGGTGGCGGAGTTCTGGTTGTCGGCGACCGGGGCGCCTGACTCGGTCGTGAGGACACGCTTAGCCATGTGGCGGGATGACCTTCCATGCTGGAGCTGCTGACGGCTTGAGGAGCGTAGGTTCGCCGCGAACAGCGCGTCAACAGTTTGTTGAAATCGAAGGGTGTGGTTCCGGACCGCGGTGACGCCTGGGCGCGACAGGACAGGTGTCAGCGCCACCGCGGTCCGGAGTGCAGGGGGCCCTGTTTGCAGGGCCGGGGTGGGTCGGGCAGGGTCCCACGGGGTCGGACCGGACCTGGTCGGACCGGGTCAGCTCCCAGGTCGGACCGGGTCAGACCTGGGAGCCGGAGAGGCGCTCGACGGCGCGCAGCAGGGCCGAGTGGTCCAGGCCGCCGTCACCCTGTGCGCGCAGGGACGCGACCAGCTGGGCCACCACGGCGCCGACGGGCAGTGCGGCACCGACATTGCGGGCGGCGTCCGTGACGATGCCCATGTCCTTGTGGTGCAGATCGATCCGGAACCCGGGCGCGAAGTCACGCTTGAGGAAGTTGTCCTTCTTGCGGGTCAGCACGGTGGAGCCGGCCAGTCCGCCGTTGAGGACGTCGAGCGCGGCGGCGAGGTCGACGCCGGACTTCTCCAGGAAGACCACGGCCTCCGCGCACGCCTGGATGTTCACCGCGACGATCAGCTGGTTGGCGGCCTTCACCGTCTGGCCCGAACCGTGCGGACCGCAGAGCACGATGGTCTTGCCGAGCGCCTCGAGGATCGGCTGCGCGGCGTCGAAGTCGGTCTGCTCGCCGCCGACCATGATCGACAGTACGGCCTCGATGGCACCGGCCTCGCCGCCGGACACCGGGGCGTCCAGCACGCGGATGCCCTTGTCCTTCGCCGCCTTCGCGAGATCCACGGAGGTCTGCGGGGTGATCGACGACATGTCGATCAGCAGGGCGCCGGACCTGGCGTTCTCCAGGATGCCCCCGGGACCGTAGGCGATGGCCTCGACGTGCGAGGACGCGGGCACCATCGTGATGACGACGTCGGCGTCCTTGACCGCTTCGGCGATCGAGGTGGCGCCCTTGCCGCCCGCCGCGACCAGCCGGTCGACCTTGTCCTGCTCCAGGGTGTAGCCGGTGACGTCGTAGCCGGCCTTCACCAGGTTCTCGGACATGGGGGAGCCCATGATGCCGAGCCCGATCCACGCGATCTCGGGGAGGTTGTTGCTCATGAGGGTGCCTTCCTGAAAAGCGGTTGTACGAGAGGGAGTTGACGCCCCTCAGCGGGCCGCCCGGGCCTCTGCCGGGAGCCATGCGAACGACTCGGCGCTCGGCCGGTCGCCCGGCTTGTACTCCAGGCCGACCCAGCCGTCGTAACCGGCTGCGGACAGCTCGTCGAGGAGCCGCTCCAGGGGGAGCGAGCCGGTGCCGGGCGCGCCGCGTCCCGGGTTGTCGGCGATCTGGACGTGGCCGGTCTTCCCGGCGTACGTCTTGATCACCTGGCTGAGGTCCTCGCCGTTCATGGACAGGTGGTAAAGGTCGAGCAGGAACCTGGCGTTCCCGAGACCCGTCGCCGCGTTGACCTCGTCGACGACCTCGATGCCGGCCGGTGCGCTCACCAGCGGGTAGCGGGGCGACTCCGGTTCGTTCAGGGTCTCGATCAGGAGGACCGCCCCGATCCGGTCCGCCGCGCGGGCGGCCAGGACCAGGTTCTCCAGGGCGAGTTCGTCCTGTACGGCAGGGTCCACGCCGTCGACGCGGTTGCCGTACAGCGCGTTGAGCGCCTTGCAGCCGACCGAGGCGGCGAAATCCGCCACCACCCCGATATTGGCGCGGAAGCGGTCCGACTCCGTACCGGGGACGGAGAGTGCGCCCCGGTCGGGGCCGGGCAGCTGCCCCGCGTAGAAGTTCAGCCCCACCAACTGGGTGCCGGCCTCGTCGAGCGCCCTCTTCAGGGCGTCGAGCTCGGTCTGCTCGGGGGTGGGGGTCCCGATCCAGGGCCACCACAGCTCGACCGCCGTGAAGCCCGCCGCGGCTGCTGCCGCGGGACGCTCCAGGAGCGGGAGTTCCGTGAAGAGGATCGAGAGGTTCACATTGAAGCGCTGGTCCGGGTAGCCCATGATGGGTTCGGTGCTCCTTCCGTATTGCGGAAGTTAGTTTCTGCTTAACGGAAGATTGCACAACGGGTGGCGCGGCTGTCAAGGGGGTGCCCGAAATCCGGGCCGGTCCGCGGTGCCGTCATCGGCCCGGGCGGCGGGGCCTGGGCCGATAAGGTCATGGCCGAGCCGCGGGGCAGACCGCCGCGACGGGGACACGAGGGAGGCACAGTGCGCTTGAGGGTGGAATTCACCACCGAGCCCTTCGACCTGGACGAGGCGCCCGCCCACGCGGTGGTGGCCCGTGAGGTCATCCAGACGGCCGAACTGGACGCCGTGGACGTCGGACCCTTCGGTAATACGGCCGAGGGGGGCGCGGACCAGGTGCTCACCGCGGTGGACGCCCTGCTGCGCAAGGCCCTGGCGTCCGGCGCCACCCGGGTGTCTTTCCAGGTCAACGTGATCGGGGAGGACGCACGGTGACCGAGTCCGCGGATCACCCCCTGGTCAGCGCGGTGAAGCCGCTCGTCGACGCGATGGGCGCCGAGCTGCTGGCCCCCGGGCAGGCGGCCGACGACGACGTGGTGCTCGCCTGGGAAGGAGAGGACGTCATAGCCGTACGGCTTCCGCAGCTCTCCGACTCGCTGGATCGCATCCTGGCCGCGATGGAGCGACGGCACGGGATGCCGCTCTGTGACCTGGACCGCAAGACGAAGCAGTCGGTCGTGCGCACCCTGGAGGCACGCGGTGCCTTCTCCGTACGGCACGGGGTGGAGACGGTGGCGGGTGCTCTGGGTGTCAGCCGGTTCACGGTTTACAACTACATCAACTCCCAAGAGGAGAAGCGGGCCGCCAAGCCTCGTGGTGAGGCATGAGAAGTGGCCCCTCACCTGCGGAAACAGCCCAGTCGTTGACTGAGTCAGCACAGAGTCTGACTTCTGACGACAGGCTGAGACTGATGGCGTACCTGAAGGGCCTGGATGGAGCTTCCAGGCCTGACAGGTCAGCCCGGGAAGCAAGCCACCCTGTAGGCCCCTGCCGTGTCAGGAGGGTGGCTTTACCAGGACAAGCAGTCATGGAGAGCTAGTGGCTCGTCTCATGAGGTTGACCGGGTAATCGACGTGCTGCCGGGCGGTCAGCAGACTGTCTCCAAGATCGGATTTGGAGGTGCTCGTGGGGCGTCGACCGAGTGTGTTCGTCCGGCCGGTGAGCATGGAGGAGGGCCGCAGTGAAGTTCCCTGTCGGCTGGACAGCTTGATACTGGGACGGATGGTCCCGGAGGAAGCAGTAACAGGTAGTGAGTAAGAAGAGCAATACGAGTAAGCGGTATACGGCCGAGTTCAAGCGGGACGCGGTCGCCTTGGCGTCGACCTCGGAGAAGACGGTCACCGAGGTCGCGAGGGATCTGGGTGTGAGCCCGGAAGGGCTGCGCGGGTGGGTGAAGCAGGCGAAGATCGACCGCGGTGAGGGGCCTGCCGGGGCTTTGACCACTGCGGAGCGTGAGGAGCTGGTCCGGCTGCGGCGGAAGGTCCGCGAGCAGGAGGCCACGATCGAGGTTCTGGGAAAAGCGACCGCCTTCTTCGCTCAGGACAAGATGAGGTAGACACCGCGGCACGGTGTCGCTTCATCGATGCGGAGAAGGCATCAGAGGGTAATCCTGCAGGTCACAGCGTTGCGTTTCTGTGCCGTGTGCTGGGAGTGACCCGTTCCACCTACTACGCGCACAGGGCGTCACGGTCGGCCCGGACGGTGCGGGAGCGGGCCGAGGAGGTGCTGGTGGGTGAGATCCGGGTGCTCCACGCCGGATCTCGCGGTGCTACGGGGCCCCGCGGGTCCACGCTGCCCTGCGGCGGGCCGGGCGGGTGGTGAACGCCAAGAAGGTCGAGCGGCTGATGCGCAAGCACCGGATCGTCGGGATCACCCGCCGCCTGCGTCGGGGCCTGCCCCGCCAGGCGAAGCGGGCGGTGTTCGCGCTCGACCTGATCGGCCGGGACTTCACCGCGCCCCGGCCCGGGATGCGGCTCGTCGGCGACATGACTGAACTCGTCACGCTGGAAAGGAAGTTGTATCTGGCGACCTGTATCGATCTCGCGACGCGAGAGGTGGTCGGCTGGGCGATGGCCGATCACCACCGCGCCGAGCTGCCGGTCGCCGCCTCGCGGATGGCGGCCGGGCGTGGCGGACTGGAGCTCGGTTGCGTCAAGCATACGGATCGCGGCAGCGAGTACACGAGTGACGAATTCCGAACCGAAATGCGCAAGTTGCGCATGAGGCAGTCGATGGGGCGCGTCGGCTCTTGTTACGACAATGCCGCCGCGGAAAGCTGGTTCGTCATCCTGAAAGCCGGAGATCGGGACGACCATGTGGGAGACCCGCGAAGCCGCCCGGGCCGACGTTTTCCGCTACGCTCAGGTCGAGTACAACCGCAGCCGGCCCCGTCGGCACCCCGACTACGGGTACGTCACCCCGCTCGAAACGAAATCCCTGCTCAGGCAGAACCTCGCCCCGGCAGCGTAAACACCCGCTGCCCAGTTCGCGGGGGGAACTTCATTCATCCGGCAAAAGTGGGTCCAAGTTCAGGCGCCCCGACATTCCTTTGTGTTCTCAGATTCGCTTCTTCTCGAAGAAGTCCCCGCGGACAACCAACCGTTCCTTGATGTCATGGGGAACATTCAGATCAGCATGGTCTTCGTAGATGACGAAGGTGATCCCGCTTCGGATCAGGTCTTCCTCCATCTGCTCAACCCCGTGATTCTCCCAGTGCTGACGATACGTAACGCCCTGGGTCTCATACGTCCAGCGATCCTCCACCGACTCCGGATCAATGCTGGCTAGCTCTCTGCCCAAAGAGGCCAAGGTCTCCTTCGCACGGGATTCAATGAAGCCCCCGTCTCGGTAGGCTCCTCCCGGCTCAAGGGAGGTCATGTAGTGGCTGATCTGCTCTTCGAGTTGGAGCTTCCTTGCGAGGTTGTCATCACCGCGGGCGTACTTGCGGTGAACCACCTGATAGTCCCCGATCTCATCTAGCACAGTGTCTTTGAGCAAGGTATAGATCTTCTCGGGCTCATTGAGAGCCTTCATGCCACAAGCTCCAGTCAAGTACGAGGAGCACCGAAGCCGGTTGGTGTTGACGACCTCTCCACTGACCCGCTTCCAGGTCTTGGATGTGTCATACCAGTTCTTCCCACACCGACCACACTTGATAGTTCCCAGGAAGGGGGTTCGCCGGTTCTGTGCCTTGATCCCCTTATTCGCCCTTACTTCCAGGATGGACTGAAGCCGGTCAAACTCTTCCTTGGTGAAGATGCCTTCGGTGATCTTGATGGGAACCCTCTCCGTGTTGTACGTGACCAAAGGGGGCTTTCCTTGCTTGTGCCCCTCTGGGCGGTAGACCCTATAGCCCATGAGGGCAGGGTTGATGAGGATCACTTTTAGATTCCCTGACGACCACACGCCCTTGTTTGGGGGCAGGATTCCCGCTCGGGTCAACATCTTGCAGGCTCGGTACAGGGACGATCCGCGGGAGACCATGGAGTACACCCAACGCAGGGCTCGGGCCAATGGTCCTGAGTTAGCTGCCCGGGGTGCGATGATCTTGGGGTGGAGCGGATTGAGGGTGTGGCCGCGGGGCGGCTGACGGATGACGTGTCGATCGGGTTGCTGGCGGCGGTGTTCCCGGAGGAGGCCGTGCGGGCGGCGATCGATGAGGCGGGGGCGCGTGAGGAGCGAACGCGGTCGTTGCCGGCGAAGTTGATGATGTATTTGTCGCTGGCGTTGTGGTTGGAGCCGGGCAAGGGGTACGTGCGCACCCTGCGGGGCCTGCTGGAGGGGCT
This sequence comes from Streptomyces finlayi, assembly GCF_014216315.1. NCBI lineage: Bacteria > Bacillati > Actinomycetota > Actinomycetes > Kitasatosporales > Streptomycetaceae > Streptomyces > Streptomyces finlayi. Next base: position 948,043 of record NZ_CP045702.1, on the reverse strand, counting down.
GCGGTGGTCGCGGGGCGGCTGGGGCGAATACCGGGTGCCCAGTGACGGGGCGATCTCGCTGGCCCGTTACCGGTTGGGTGAGGCGCCGTTGCGGAACCTGTTCGACGAGGTCGCAGCCCCGGTGGCCGATGAGCGCACCCCGGAGGCGTTCTGGCGGGGGCTGCGGTTGATGGCGGTGGACGGCACGGTCTTCGATGTGCCCTCGGGGAAGCGGAACGAGGCGGCGTTCGCGGTTCCGGCCGGTGGAAGCCGGCCGCAGGTCCGCCTGGTGGCGCTGGCCGAGTGCGGCACGCTGGCCCTGACCGGGGCGGCCTTCGACTCCATCGCGGTCGGTGAACGCACCCTGTTCACCCGCCTGTTGGACCGGTTGGCGCCCGGCATGCTGCTGCTGGCCGACCGCGGCTTCCCCTCGTTCGGCCTGTACCGGGCTGCCGCCGCGACGGGCGCACAACTGCTGTGGCGCGTCTCGGCTTCCTTCACCCTGCCCGTCAAGAAACGGCTGGCCGACGGCACGTACCTGTCCGAACTGCGCGGCGAGCGGAAGTCGCAGCGGGTCACGGTACGAGTCATCGAGTACTCCGTCGCCGACGACGGCGGAATCAGCGAGGTCTTCTGCCTCATCACCACCCTGCTGGACCCTGAGCACGCGCCCGCTTTGGAGCTGGCCCGCAACTACGCCGAACGCTGGTCGGTGGAAGTGCTCTTCAAACTGCTCAAGGTCGACCTGCGGCAAAGTGGCGGCATCCTGCGCTCGGGCAAACCCGAGGGAGTACGACAAGAACTGTGGGCGCTACTCTGCGTCTACCAGGCCCTGCGCACCCTGATCGCCAGGGCCGCCGTGATCGCGGGCATCGACCCCGCCCGCATCAGCTTCCCGCCCGTCCTGGACGCCGTCAAAAGCTCCCTCAGGACGGCTTTTTCCCCCTGACCAGCTCGCGAAGGCCCTGCACTTCCTCATAGCCGACCTCCCCGGCATGCACATCCGAGACCGCCCCACCCGCACCACGCCCCGCACCACGAAACGCCCCCATCTCAGCTACCAAACCCGCAGCTCAACCGACCCCGGAACCCGGCGCGTCACCCGCACCATCGTGCTCCACACACTGACACCCGACCCGATCTAACTCATGGCCATTGGGGCTCGGGCCTTCTCTGGGTTGATGACCAAGGACTTGGTTCCATCACCTTCGTCCTTGGTCCTGTAGCCATAGACAGGCTTGCCAATGATCCAGCGCTTCTCAACGGTGCGGGAGAACTTCCACAGGGACTCGACGCGGACACCTGTGTTGGCAGCTTCGATGCGAGCCATGCCGGCGATGATGGTGACCATGAACTGACCGAACTCGGTAGAGAGGTCAATCGGGTCATTCGTGGCAGCAAGGGTCTTCTGAAACTCCTTGCACCATTCGATCATCAGGTGAAGATCCGAGATACGTCGGACGAAGCGGTCAAGCTTCCAGAACAAGATCTCGTCGAACTCCGGGGCTCGGTTGCTGATCCAGTCCCCGAGCTGAGGTCGCTTCCAGGGCGGCACCTTGGTAGCTGAGACTCCAAGGTCTCTTGCGATGCCGATGACACGGCAACCCCGCTCTACGGCCATACGGACTAGGTCTAGCTCCTGCCGAACGGGTGACGTGGTCTCCTCACTCAGGATGGAGAGGCGGATGGACAGCAGAGACCGCGGTGCGGTTGCTGGGAGCAGAGACATCCGCTCCAGAAGGTCTGCAAGTTCTCTTCTCTCGGAGGCGGACCAGCCGGCTTCGTCCAGGAGGTCTACGGGCCAAAGCTCTTCAAAGGTCAGGGTCACTCGTTTAGGATAACTGGGTGTAGTTCTTCGTTTACAACTACCTAAACCGGGAAAACGCCGCCAAGGGTGAGTAGTTGATCCAGCTCCGAGGCGAGCCGCCGTCCGGATGCCGGGACGGCGGCTTTCTCCGTTCGCGATATTTCAACAAAGTGTTGACGTCGTGTTGCGGAGGGCGTTAGCTGTCCGCAGCCCGAACAACGCACAGCGAAAAACAGCCACGGAGGCTCCCGTGACTTCGAGCTCGACGCCGGGCCTCGCCCGGTTCAACACCCTGGCGGGCGGCGGGGCCACCGCCGCGCTGCACGAGGTGTGTGCCAGTGCGGCCTGGGTGAGCATCATCCTCTCCCGGCGCCCGTACCCCACGGTGGAAGCCCTTCTCTCCGCGAGCGACGCCGCCATGGCCGAGCTCTCCGGGGAGGATCTGGCCGAAGCCATGGCCGGTCATCCACCGATCGGCCGCCCGAAGCCCGGCGACCCGGCCTCCTCCCGCGAACAGCGGGGCATGGCCGGCGCCTCCGAGGAACTCAGGGACGAGATGCTCGAACTGAACCTGGCCTACCAGAAGCGGTTCGGACACGTCTTCCTGATCTGCGCCACCGGCGCCACCGGTGAGCAGATGCGTGACGCGGTGAAGGCCCGGATCGAGAACTCGCCCGAGCAGGAGCGCGGACACGTGCGCACCGAACTGGGCAGGATCAACCGCATCCGGCTGAGCCGTCTCGTGGAAGAGGAGAAGGACTGATGAGCACCGCCACCACTGCTTCGGTGTCCACGCACATCCTGGACACCAGCATCGGACGCCCCGCCGAAGGTGTCGCCCTCTCGATCGAGGCCCGCAGCGGCCCCGATGCCGAGTGGACGGCACTGGGCGGGTCCGCCACCGACGCGGACGGGCGGTGCAAGGACCTGCCGGCGCTGCCGGAGGGCACGACCCACGTACGGCTCGACTTCCGGGTCGAGGCGTATTTCGTCAAGAACGACAGTGCGAACAACCAGCAAGCCGAGGCGCAGCAGGACGCCCCCCGCGTAAGGGACAGCGGTGCGTTCTTCCCGGAAGTGGCGATCACCTTCGCCGTCCGTCCGGGCGAGCACTATCACGTACCGCTGCTGCTCAACCCGTTCGGCTACTCCGTTTACCGAGGGAGCTAGCAGACAATGCCCACGATTCTCGGCCAGAACCAGTACGGCAAAGCAGAGAACCGCGTCGTCAGAATCACGAGGGACGGCGACACCCACCACATCAAGGACCTGAACGTCTCCGTCGCCCTCTCCGGTGACATGGACGACGTCCACTACTCCGGCTCCAACGGCAACGTCCTGCCCACGGACACCACCAAGAACACGGTGTACGCGTTCGCCAAGGAGTACGGCATCGAGTCCGCCGAACAGTTCGGCATCCACCTCGCCCGGCACTTCGTGACCTCGCAGGAGCCGATCAAGGTCGCGCGCATCCGGATCCAGGAGTACGCCTGGGAGCGCATCGCGACGTCGGACGGCAACTCGAAGTTCATCGGTGCCGACGAGGTCAACCACTCCTTCGCCCGCAAGGGACAGGAGCTGCGCACCACCCAGATCACCTTCGACGGCGAGAGCTGGGAGATCATCTCCGGTCTCAAGGACCTCACCGTCATGAACTCCACCCACTCGGAGTTCTGGGGCTACGTCAAGGACAGGTACACGACGCTCAAGGAGGCGTACGACCGCGTCCTGTGCACCGACGTGTCGGCCGCCTGGCGTTACAACTGGACCAGCGACGGCCAGCGGATGCCCAACTGGGAGAAGTCGTACGAGCAGGTGAAGAAGCACATGCTCCAGGCCTTCGCCGAGACGTACTCCCTCTCGCTCCAGCAGACCCTCTACCAGATGGGTTCGCGGGTCATCAACAGCCGCAGCGAGATCGACGAGATGCGCTTCTCGCTGCCGAACAACCACCACTTCCTGGTGGATCTGGAGCCGTTCGGCCTCAAGAACGACAACGAGGTCTACTTCGCGGCGGACCGCCCGTACGGCCTCATCGAGGCGACCGTGCTGCGGGACGGCGTCGAGCCGAAGATCCCCGTCGACATGACCAACCTCTGACGCGGCACTGATCCGGCCCCCGCCCGTCCACAGCGGGCGCGGGCCGGTCATCCCGGAGGGACCACCCCATGGCACAGCCCGCAACGGGGCCGGCAGAAGGCCCGTGTTCCGCACCGCCGGAAAGCTCCGTGCATCCGGTCCGACGTGGCCATCTCGGCACCCACAGCCGCGCCACTGTGGCACTCACATTCTCCTGGGGTCCTGCCGTGCCCACATCGCCGATGAGAGAAAAGGGAAGCACCATGGCAGCTTCGGCAGACCCTCAGCGCATCGTCATCGAGAACTGCTCGATCGCGACCGTCGACGCCCATGACACCGAGTACGCGTCGGGGCACGTCGTCGTGGCGGGCAACCGCATCGAGTCCGTCGGCGCGGGCAAGGCACCGCAGGGCCTCGCCGGCGTCGTTCGCCGCATCGACGGCACCGGTCATCTCCTCACACCCGGGCTGGTCAACACCCACCACCACTTCTACCAGTGGATCACCCGCGGCCTCGCGACCGACCACAACCTCTTCGACTGGCTGGTCGCGCTCTACCCGACCTGGGCGCGCATCGACGAGCCGATGGTCCGCGCCGCGGCGCAGGGCTCGCTCGCCATGATGGCGCGCGGCGGTGTCACCACGGCGATGGACCACCACTACGTCCACCCGAAGGGCTCCGGAGACCTCTCCGGCGCCATCATCGGGGCGGCACGCGACATGGGTGTGCGGTTCACCCTCGCCCGCGGCTCCATGGACCGCAGCGTGAAGGACGGTGGTCTGCCGCCGGACTTCGCGGTCGAGACGCTCGAAGGCGCACTCGCGGGCACCGAGGCGGCCATCGACGCCCACCACGACGCCTCGTTCGGCTCGATGACCCAGATCGCCGTCGCGCCCTGCTCCCCGTTCTCCATCTCGACCGAACTCCTCGCCCAGGGCGCCGAGCTGGCCCGCCGCAAGGGCGTGAGGCTGCACACCCACGGCTCGGAGACCGTCGAGGAGGAGCAGTTCTGCAAGGAACTCTTCGGGATGGGACCCACCGACTACTTCGAGGCGAACGGCTGGCTCGGCCAGGACGTGTGGATGGCGCACTGCGTCCACATGAACGACTCCGACATCGCCGCCTTCGCCCGTACGGGAACGGGCGTCGCGCACTGCCCGTCCTCCAACGCCCGCCTCGCCGCGGGCATCGCCCGGGTACCCGACATGCTCGCCGCCGGCATCCCGGTCGGTCTCGGCGTCGACGGCACGGCGTCCAACGAGTCCGGTGAACTCCACACCGAACTGCGCAACGCCCTCCTCATCAACCGCCTCGGCGCCCACCGCGAGAAGGCGCTGAACGCCCGCCAGGCCCTGCGGCTCGGTACGTACGGCGGCGCCCAGGTCCTCGGCCGCGCCGACCAGATCGGCTCGCTGGAGGCCGGCAAGCTCGCCGACCTCGTCCTGTGGAGGCTGGACACCCTCGCCCACTCCTCGATCGCCGACCCGGTGACCGCGCTCGTCTTCGGCGCCGCGGCCCCTGTCACGCTCTCCCTGGCCGACGGGAAGCCGGTCGTCGAGGACGGCCACCTGGTCACGGTGGACGAGGACGCCATCGCACGTGACACCCGCGACGAGGCCCGCCGCCTCGCGCGGATCGCCGCCGGAGCCTGACGTACGGCGACGGCACCCCCATGAACCGGCCGGCCGAGGGGGACGGCCCTCGTCCGGCCGCCGTGGACCCGAGCGGGGTCCACGGCAGCCGGTCCGGAGGGCGCACACCACAGGTGCGCACCCTCCGGACCGGTGATGAACCACTGCCCGGGCATCCCCACCCGCATCACCACGCATGCGCGACGAAGCACCCACCAACGCACCACTCCGCACCACCTCCCTGACACCCACGTCACCGACGACGTGCCACCGACCGGAGGAACCGCCGTGGCCGCTCAGCCCAGGTTTCGCAGTGAAGCTCAAGACACAGCCGCTCTCGCGGACCGTAAGCACCCGGTCGACGAGACCCTCCCGCCCCTGAAGATGTTCACCAGCGGGCTCCAGCACGTGGCCGCCATGTACGCGGGCGTCGTCGCGCCGCCCATGATCGTGGGGCCCGCCCTGGGGCTCAGCGCCAAGGAGACCGCCTTCCTGATGGGGGCGAGCCTCTTCACCGCGGGCATAGCCACCCTGCTCCAGACCCTCGGGTTCTGGCGCATCGGCGCCCGCCTGCCGTTCGTCAACGGGGTGTCGTTCGCCGGGGTGACGCCGATGGTGGCGATCGGCAAGGACCGGGGCCACGACGGGATCGCCGTCATCTTCGGCGCGATCATCGTCGCGAGCCTGCTCGGATTCGTACTCGCCCCGTACTTCTGCAAGCTGGTCCGCTTCTTCCCGCCCGTGGTCACCGGCACCGTGATCACCCTGATCGGTGTCTCGCTGCTGCCGGTCGCCTTCAACTGGTCCCAGGGAGGCAACTCCGCCGCGGACGACTACGGTTCGATGACCAACATCACCATGGCCGCCGTCACCCTGGCGATCGTGCTGGCCCTGCGCAAACTGCTGCGCGGCTTCCTCCAGCAGATCGCGATCCTGCTCGGTCTGGTCATCGGCACACTGATCGCGATCCCGGTCGGCATCACCGACTTCGGCCCCATGAAGAACGCCGACGTGGTCGGCTTCCCGACCCCGTTCGCCTTCGGCGCACCGCAGTTCGAGATCGCCGCGATCATCTCGATGTGCATCGTGATGCTGGTGTGCATGACGGAGTCCACCGCGGACATGCTCGCTCTCGGCCGGATCGTCGGCCGTCCCGCGGACGAGCGGACCATCGAGGGCGGTCTGCGCGCCGACACCCTCGGCAGTGCCATCAGCCCGCTGTTCAACGGTTTCATGTGCAGCGCCTTCGCACAGAACATCGGCCTCGTCGCGATGACCAAGGTCCGCAGCCGGTTCGTCGTCGCCGCGGGCGGTGGCATCCTGATCGTGCTCGGGCTCGTCCCCGTCGCCGCTTCCGTCATCGCGATCGTGCCGCTGCCGGTGCTCGGCGGCGCCGGCATCGTGCTGTTCGGCTCGGTCGCGGCGAGCGGGATCCAGACTCTCGCCACCGCCGCCCTGGAGAAGGGCGAGAACGCTCTGATCGTCGCGGCGGCCGTCGGAATCGGCCTGATCCCGATCGCCGCGCCGCAGTTCTACCACGCGTTCCCAAAGGACATGCTCGTCGTCCTCGACTCGGGCATCTCCACCGGCTGTGTGGTGGCGATCCTGCTGAACCTGGCCTTCAACCACTTCGGCCGCAAGCCGGACGCGGACACGGACCCGGAGCAGGCACCCGGATCGGAACCGGCCCCGAAGGACGCGACCCCCGTGCCCGTCCACTGACGGACCCGTACCACCGCGCACCACCCCGTGGCGCGTACGGCGACCGCCGTACGCGCCACAGGTGTCAGGGGGCCGTCACCGGCCGATGTGGAAGCTGTCGCCGTACACCTTCCAGTCGAGCGGCGGGTCCAGGTTCAGGTTGCCGTTCCTGAGGAAGACGCGCTGAGCGGTGTCCACCCGGCTGGTGTCCGAGTGGGCCTCCTCCTGCTTCATCGCCCAGACCCTGGCGTCCAGGAACGCGTTGAGGTACGTCACCTCGTTGCCGCCCTGCGACGGTGACTTGGCCTTGGAGAGCGCCCTCTTGCGGATGGACCCGAAGCTCGCGCTGTCGCCGCCGTTGCCGTGCATGACGAGGGCGTCGTAGTAGGCGAACTGTCCGAGGGTGCCCACCCCGTCGCCCTTGCCCGCCTTGACGGCCGGGTTGAAGTAGACCCGGTCGCGCTCGTCGTTCTGCGCCTTCTTGAAGGCGGAGTCGGACGCGGCTTTCGCCCAGTCCCTCGTGAAGCCCGGGTCGAGCCCCTCGTGGGAGTCGGTGCCGTCCACCGCGCGCAGGGCGGGCAGGTATTTCGCGAGGACGTTGCCCGGCTTGCGCTGGGTGTACAGCTCGACCAGGTCGAGCATGTCGCCGGTGCCGGAGCAGAAGCCGATGATGCCCGCGGTGTAGCCGCGGCCGTCGCCGATGTCCTCGATGTACTTGTACTGCGCCTTCCAGTCCAGTGAGGAGTTCTCCGCGCTGGACACCAGCTGCATCGCGATGTCCTTCTTCGCGGGATCGTCGAGCCCGGTCGCGGCGGCCTCCTGATGATGTGCGGCCGGGGTGGCGGGCACCTCGTCGGCGAAGGCGGTCATGGGAGTCGCCGTGAGCGTGAGGCCGAGCACCAGGGCGGCGAAGCCGGCCGGGCGGGTGAGTCGGGTGGTGCGACGTGCGGTGCGGTTATGGGGGTTGTGCACCTGTCCTCCAGGGGGAGTTCGTCGTGCCCTTCGTCTGTTAGGAAGCTTTACTATCAGAGTGCGGAGCGCGCGGCATACCCCCGCGTCGAAGATGATCCGATGACCTGCCCCGGTCGGGCGGCCCTGTCACGGCGCGCGGGAACCCCGTCACCGCGTACGCGTCCACCCCTCCAACGGGGCCCGCGACAGCCGGGTCACGGGTGGGTGCGGGGCCTCGGGGGGGCAATGAAAGTGCAGTTCATCCCGTACGGGGACCGGCGCGCACGGCTGCTCCTCCGCCCGGTCCCCGTGCGCGCCGCTCCCGCGGTGCTCAGCGGCCGTCGACGCGGAAGCTCTCCCCGTACACCCGCCACCGCAGCGGAGTCTCCAGCTGGAGTCTGCCTTCGCGTACGAACACCCGCTGGGCGGTCTCCACGCGGCTGGTGTCGGTGTGGGAGGGCTCCTTGGCGATCGCGGCCACCCGGGCGTCGAGGAAGGCGTGGAGATACGCCTCCTCGTCGCCGCCCCGTGCGGGCGGATCGGCCTTCGCGAGCGCCCCGCGCCGTATCGTGGCGAAGCCGACCGAGCCTTCCGTGTCGCCGTGACCGTGCATCACATAGGCGTCGTAGTAGATGAACTGCCCCAGCGCGCTGAGACCGTCGTCCTTCGCCCGTTCCACCGCCGGGTCGAAGTAGGAGTGGTCACGCTCCGCGTCCTGCGCCGACCGGAACGCCGGGTCCGAGGCCGCCCTCGCCCACGCGTCGGTGAACGGGGCGCCGAGCCCCGTGTGCGCGTCGCTGCCCTTCACGGCGCGGAGTGCGGGCAGGTAGCGCTCCAGGGGGTTGCCTGGCCGGGCCGCGGCGTACCGCTCGACGACGGCGAGCATGTCGCCGGTGCCGGAGCAGAAGCCGATGATGCCCGCGGTGTAGCCGCGGCCGTCACCGATGTCCTCGATGTACTTGTACTGCGCCTTCCAGTCCAGTGAGGAGTTCTCCGCGCTGGACACCAACTGCATGGCGAGCTGCTTCTTCGCCGGGTCGTCGAGGTCGGTCTCCGGGGCGGAACCGCTGGCTCCGGAGCAGCCGGTCAGGGCGAGGACGGCGGTGGCGGCGGTGAGAGCGGCGGATGCGGCGGTGAGAGCGGCGGATGCGGCGAGGGAGCGAACGGTGGGCTTCACGGGTCAAGCGTGCCAGGCCGGGGGAGGGCCCCTGAGTCGTCCCCCCGTTGTAGCGCCAGGGGTACGGAAGACCGGTCTTCTCCTGCTGCCCGTCCGCCGCCGAACCGGCTCCCGGCTGCGTCAGTCGCCCGGCCGCCAGTCGGGCCTGCGTCCGCTCAGGCCGATCACCCGGTCGAGGAGCGGCGCATCGGCAGGCACGGGTACCGGAGGCCCGAAGATGTCCGCACTTCCGGGACCCCCGTCCGCCGAGGTCAGCATGGCTTCCGACGAGCGCAGATCCGCCTCGGCGGCCCGGAATTCCTGTCCGGTGGACCGCGCCAGGTCCCAGCCGTGGACGACCAGCTCGTTGAGAGCCACCAGGCCGGCCACCTCGCCCGGGAGATCCACTCCACCGGCCCTCGTCATGCCCTCCCACGCGGCGGGGTCGCTCCACGCCGCCGCCATCTCGTCGAGCAGGCGGGGCAACGCCTCGCGCCAGTCGTCGTCGAGCACCGGGAGCGCGGCGTCCGGCGCGGTGTCGGTCGTCGGCCCGAGATCCTTCCGGGCCGCGTCACGGAAGGCGGTGGTCAGCCCGACGAGATGGGCGAGCAGCTCCCGTACCGCGTAATCGGGACAGGGGGTCGGGCCGTCGAGCTGTCGGTCCTCGATGGCGCCGAGCAAGGCCCGGATCCGCTCGGCGGCCGACGTCAGGTCCAGGGCGGGTCGAGTGGTGCTGTGCGTATCCATATTCCTTCAGACCCTCGCGGCGCCCGGAACTCATCGGGCCACACCGGCACATTGCGGAACGTTCTGTCCGGCCCCCTTGTCGCAGGCCCCCGCACCATGGCATACAGGTCTGGACCATTGCTCCCGAAGGGGAAGGCAGGACCGTGCAACGCCCCCACATGCACGCCGTGTTGACCTGTTCCACCGCCCTGCTCCTCGCCGCGCTCACCGCCTGCGGCGGCACCACGAGCGCCGATACGCAGAAACCGACGACTCCCCGCGGGGTGACGGCCCAGGCCGGCAGCGCCACCTCAGTGCACGTGATGTGGGAGCACGCGACCGACAACAAGGCGATCACCGGGTACGAGATCTACCGCGAGGGCGAGAAGGCCGCCTCCGTGCCGGCGGCGAAGCGGATGACCGACATCGACGGCCTCACCGCCGCGACGGCCTACACCTTCACCGTCCGAGCCCGCGACGGCGCCGGAAACCTCTCCCGGCCGAGCACCGCAGCCCGGGTCACCACGCCCGCGCCCGCGCCCTCCGACACCAAGGCCCCCACCGCCCCGGTGAAACTGCGCGCCGTCGCGGACGGCAGCCGCACCGCGACCCTGAACTGGGTCGGCTCCACGGACGACGTGGCCGTCACCTCGTACGACATCTACCAGGAGGACTCCCGGATCCACAGCGTGCCGGGAACGGAGACGACAGCCCGGCTGAGCGGCCTGCGGCCCGGCACCGTCTACACGTTCACCGTCCGGGCCCGCGACGCCTCGGAGAAGTCCTCACCGGACAGCAACGCCGTCGACCTCACCACCGAGACCGCTCCCGGCGCGCCCGCGAGCACCGCCCCCACCGGTCTGCGGACGGCCCTGACCACCGAGGGCGCGGAGTCCGTCGTCATCCTGTCCTGGGACCAGCCCGACACCGGAGGCGGGATCCCCGCGTACCAACTGTTCCTCGACGGGAAACTGACCACGACGATCGTCTGGGGCGGCACGCCACCGAAGGGCCGCGCCACCTACCGGCTGACGCTCAATGACCCGCCCGGCACCCGCTACTCGCTGAAGATCCGCGCCAAACTACCGGACGGCACGTGGGGCGACTTCTCGGCGCAGCGCACGGTGGTCCTGCCGGGCTGACCGGTCGATCGAGAGCGCGGAGCAGCTGCCGCCCGGGCAGGCGTACCTCGGCGGGCAGCGCGCCAAGCGTGGGGCGGGCCGGGATTCCCGGCCCGCCCCACACCGCTATGTGCTCAGTCCTGCGCGGCGAAGCCTACGAACGCGGTCCAGTCTCCAGGTGTGAACGCCAGCACGGGGCCCGTCCTGGCCTTGGAATCCCGGACATGGACGGTGCTGGGCGAGGTGGCGACCTCAATACATTGCCCGCCCTCGCCGCTGCTGTAACTGCTCTTGTACCAAGCCGAATCGGGCAGGTTGGGCACGGGCTCTTCGACGTTCATGTCTCTCCCAGCAGCCTCTCTACGAGGGTCAGCGATTCACGCGGTGTGAGCGCCTGGGCTCTGAGGAGACCGTACTGTTCCTCGAACTCCCGGACCACCCTCCGCTCTGTGTAGAGGCGGCTGTCCTTGTGTACCTCCACGTAAGCGATCCTGCGCTCTTCCTTCGTTTCGATCAAGGTGAATGGGCCGGCCACTCCAGCGTGGTCCTCGCGGGCATTCGGCATTACCTGGATCTCGACGTTGCGCTGCTGTCCGCACAGGAGGAGATGCTCAAGCTGGCCGCGCATGGCGTGCGTCCCACCCAGAGGGCGGCGGAGTACCGACTCTTCGATGACGAAGCTGATCGTGGGCAGAGGCCGCCGTTCGAAGATCTTGTGCCGAGCCAGCCGTGCGGTCACACGGTGCTCCACGGTCACTTCGTCCAGCAACGGCCTGTGCATCGTGAACACGGCCCGTGCGTACTCTTCTGTCTGCAGCAGGCCGTTGACCACATGGGTGTCGTACACGTGCAGCTCGACCGCCTCCGCCTCCAGCCGCGCCGCATCCCGGAAGAACGCCGGATACTGCGCCCGAGCCACCTCTTCCTTGCTGGCGCACAACACCCCGCCCGCATCAAGCAGTTCGTCCGCCTGGTCGATGAACTTCGGTGGCGGGATCCTGCGCCCCTGCTCGAATGAGGCGATGCTCGACGCCGAGTACCCCGTCATCGCCCCGAACTCCGCCCGCTCCAGCCCTGCCCGCACCCGGAAGAGCTTCAAGTGCTGGCCGAACACATGCAGGATGCCGGACCCGACCTCGTACTCATGCTCCGGCTGCTGTCGCCGATCGTCCACGTCCCACGCCTCCCGTTACCGTCCCGCGTCGCCCTGCCTGCCCCGAACGTCCCGCCTACGCATCGGCCAACGCAGCCCACTGGGGCCGGTCATGCCCCGTACCGCGTACAACCCGCGCGCGGACGCGTACAACAGGGGCTCGTCGCAGCGTCCCGCCTGGTCAACGGTATGCGCGCGTCGAGATCGTTTACCGGCTGAACCGTGCAGTTCCCCCAGACGCGCGCACCCTGCAGCCGCCCGGGCAGGACGAAGGGTGGTGCGCATCGCTCAACTTGTCCCTGACCAAGCACGTAGTCCCGGCCATTCAGGGCGCGTTGCACATTCAACGAGCGGCCCCGAGAGCTCGACCCCGACCCCTTCCTGACGTGACACCGCCTCCGGTGCCATAGGGCACCGGAGGCGGCCAGTCGAGTACGCGAGGGTCAGCGCAGCTGCTCGTACGCAGGCAGCGTCAGGAAGTCCGCGTAGTCCTGGTCCAGGGAGACCTGGAGCAGGAGGTCATGGGCCTGCTGCCAGTTGCCGGCTGCGAATGCCTCGTCGCCGATCTCGGCGCGGATGGCGGCCAGTTCCTCCGCCGCGACCTTGCGGGCCAGGTCCGCCGTGGCGTGTACGCCGTTCTCGAAGACCACGTCCGCGTTGATCCACTGCCAGATCTGCGAGCGCGAGATCTCGGCGGTGGCGGCGTCCTCCATCAGGTTGAAGATGGCGACCGCGCCCATGCCGCGCAGCCATGCCTCGATGTAGCGGATGCCGACCGCGACGGCGTTCTTCAGGCCGCCGAACGTGGGCCTGGCGTCCAGGCTGTCGATGGCGATCAGGTCGCCCGGTGCCACCGAGACGTCCTCGCGCAGGCGGTCCTTCTGGTTCGGCTTCTCGCCGAGGACCGCGTCGAAGGAGGCCATGGCGATCGGGACGAGGTCGGGGTGGGCGACCCAGGAGCCGTCGAAGCCGTCGTGGGCCTCGCGGTCCTTGTCGGCCTTGACCTTCTCGAAGGCGACCTTGTTGACCTCCGCGTCGCGGCGCGAGGGGATGAAGGCCGCCATGCCGCCGATCGCGTGCGCGCCGCGCTTGTGGCAGGTGCGCACGAGGAGTTCGGTGTACGCCCGCATGAACGGGGCGGTCATCGTGACGAGGTTGCGGTCGGGCAGGACGAACTTCGAGCCGCCGTCACGGAAGTTCTTGACGATGGAGAAGAGGTAGTCCCAGCGGCCCGCGTTCAGCCCGGAGGCGTGGTCGCGGAGCTCGTAGAGGATCTCCTCCATCTCGTACGCGGCGGTGATCGTCTCGATCAGGACCGTCGCGCGGACCGTGCCCTGCGGGATGCCGACGTAGTCCTGGGCGAAGACGAAGATGTCGTTCCAGAGGCGGGCCTCCAGGTGCGACTCCGTCTTCGGGAGGTAGAAGTACGGGCCCTTGCCGAGGTCGATCAGGCGCTGGGCGTTGTGGAAGAAGTAGAGGCCGAAGTCGACCAGCGCACCGGGCACCGGGGTGCCGTCGAGCTGGAGGTGGCGCTCGTTCAGATGCCAGCCGCGCGGGCGCATGACGACCGTCGCGAGGTCGTCGGCGGGCTTCAGGGCGTACGACTTGCCCGACTTCGGGTCGGTGAAGTCGATCGCGCGGTTGTAGGCGTCGGTCAGATTGAGCTGGCCGAGGATCACGTTCTCCCACGTGGGGGCGGAGGCGTCCTCGAAGTCGGCGAGCCAGACCCTGGCGCCCGAGTTCAGGGCGTTGACGGTCATCTTGCGGTCGGTCGGACCGGTGATCTCCACCCGGCGGTCGTCGAGCGCGGCGGGGGCCGGTGCGACCTTCCAGGAGTCGTCCTCGCGGAGCTGTGCGGTCTCCGGGAGGAAGTCGAGGGTGGAGGTACGCGCGATCTCGGCGCGGCGCTCGCCCCTGCGGGCGAGCAGCTCGTCACGGCGGGGCGTGAACCGCCGGTGCAGCTCGGCCACGAACGCGAGGGCCGCGGGGGTCAGGACCTCGTCCTGCCGGGGCAGGGGCTCGGCATCGACGATGGCCAGCGTGGACGGCGCTGGTGCGGACATGAGCTGTCACTCCTTCAGCGGGCGGTGCGAGCGGCCTCTCACGGCCGCCGGGACGCCTGAAACGGCACGGCGTGCCAAGGCTCCGAGATGCGGCCATGGGCGCCGTCTGGGGTTCAGAGTGCTTCTGACCAGTGGATAGTAGTTTCCTCATGGTGGAAGTTCAATGGTTTGTTGATGTCGAGATTCTCCGGGTCGACAGAACTGCGCCGTGGCTGGCGCAGCGTGCCAGGCCGGACACCGTGCGTACCTCTCCACCGTCCAGGGTTCCCATCCGTGAGCGGTTCCGGTCACTCCAGGCGCGTCAGATCCTCCGGTGTGTCGATGTCGTACGCCTGAGCCACATCGGAACACTCGACCAGCGTGACCGCATCGCGGTGCGCCCGCAGATGGTCCCGCGCTCCCCGGTCCCCGACGGCGGCCTCGGCGATGTCCGCCCAGTGGTCGGCGCCGAACAGCACCGGATGGCCGCGCTCCCCGTCGTACGAGGCGGCGGCGAGGCCCGACCGGGAGTGGTACGCCGACCGCACCCGGGCCACCGCCTCCGCCCCGATGCCCGGCTGATCGACCAGCAGTACCAGTGCCGCGTCCGCCCCGCTCCCGGAGAGCGCGCGGAGCCCCGCCCGGAGCGAGGAGCCCATGCCCTCGGCCCACTCGGGATTGTCCGTCACCACGCACCCGGACAGGTCGGCCCGCCCCCGCACCTCATCCGCCGCCGCGCCCAGCACCACATGCAGCGGACCGCAGCCCCCGTCGCGCAGGGTCCGGACGGCGTGTTCGACCAGGGGCCGGCCGCGGTGCGGCAGCAGCGCCTTCGGCCGGCCGCCGAGTCTGCGGCCGCCTCCCGCGGCGAGCAGGAGACCGGCGATCACAGGGTTCTCCGATGGGGAAGACATGGGCCCTGGATACCACTGTGCCGTTCGCGCGGGCGACACGCCCGTCACCCTCAGGGGTAACCGTCAATTCTGGCCACGGAGTGGCGCGCGCCACCTCTCATGGCGTTAACTTGCCGACACAGCCAGTCACTTGACCGCTGTCCTGAGCCTGGTCGAAACACCGGCACAAAGGCGTGCGAGGAGGAGTGCTTTGTTGCGGAGCGTGGGGCAGAAGCGGGTGACCGGACGTGGCGGGGACGACCCGAGAGTGACGGAACTGCGGACGGCCGTCTCCCGGCTCCGCCGTGAGCTGGCACTCCATCCCGCGGACTTCCCGGACCGCGGAATCGCCGAGGACGAGCTCGCGGCGCTGGACGCCATGGGGATCAGCGGCGCCCCGGAGATTGTGCGGCTGCGCCGCTCACTGCTGCTGGTCGCGGCGGCGATCGGCTCGGTCAGCGCACTGGCTCCCGGGCTCAGGGGGGTGCGGAACGCGGTGGACCTGTTCGGGGAGCCGACACGCCGCTGAATCGCGTGAGGGGCCGGCCGGCGGCCCGGGCACGGGAGGCCGGTCAGCGGCGGATCAGACGGCGTGCCGTCGCCGCCGCCGAGGTGCGCGAATCCACGCCCAGCTTCGGATGGACCGGGTGGCGGTGAGGCGGGACGGCTCCCTGTCCTGAGAACCGTGAGCGCGGGCCCGCGACACAGAACCGTGAGCGCGGGCCCGCAGCGCACCCGGGCCCGCCCTGCCCGCAGCGCGGTCTCAGCTGGTGGCGCCGCTGCTCGCCAGTGCCTCGGAGAGTTCCTTCGCGACCTGCTGGAGGATCGGTACGATCCGCTCCGTCGCCGCCTCCGTCACCCGGCCCGCCGGGCCCGAGATCGAGATCGCCGCCGACGTGGGGGAGTTGGGTACGGAGACCGCCAGGCAGCGGACTCCGATCTCCTGCTCGTTGTCGTCGACCGCGTAACCGGCCCTGCGCACCAGATCGAGCGCGTCCAGGAAACCGTCCGGAGTCGTGATGGTCTTCTCGGTCGCCGCAGGCATGCCCGTACGGGCGAGCAGGGCCCGCACCTCGTCGGCCGGGGTGTTCGCCAGGAGGGCCTTGCCCACGCCCGTGGAGTGGGGGAGGACCCGGCGGCCCACCTCGGTGAACATGCGCATCGAGTGCTTCGACGGCACCTGGGCGACGTACACGATCTCGTCGCCGTCCAGCAGGGCCATGTTCGCCGTCTCGCCGGTCTCCTCGACCAGGCGCTGGAGGTACGGGCGTGCCCAGGTGCCGAGCAGCCGGGACGCGGACTCGCCGAGGCGGATCAGCCGGGGGCCGAGCGCGTAACGACGGTTGGGCTGCTGGCGGACGTAACCGCACACGACCAGGGTGCGCATCAGCCGGTGAATGGTGGGCAGGGGCAGTCCGCTGCTCGCGGAGAGCTCACTCAGCCCGACCTCGCCCCCGGCGTCCGCCATCCGTTCCAGCAGATCGAAGGCGCGTTCAAGGGACTGCACACCGCCGCTGGGGCCGGCGGGCTTGGAGTCGGATGTGCTGGCGTGGGACGGCGGCACGTCAACGGTCCTTTCGATGCGGAACAGCAAGGCGCCAGCCTACCGGGCGGTTCCCGAACAGCCCACTGTTCCCGGGCGGCGTCCTTGCCGGTCAGGGGCTGTTCTGTCCAGGTGTCGCAGGTCGGCGGAGCACTCACCCGAGGCTCTTCCTGGGCCATGCTACATTCCGCGCTGCGGAATCAATCTTTTACTTCGTGGAAACCTCCAGTTATGCGCATCGGTGGTCGACTCGCCGTCCGGCGAGCAGAGTGGAGGTCTTGACGAGGAGGAATCCCCGATGAAGACTCCTTCAACAGTTCGTTGAAACCATCGGGCAACGGTTCGCTGAAACCTCGCGTTTCGCCGAAGCCACGAAGTGAGGAGCACAGGTGTCCGGTGCGGACGTGAACCTGGTACTGCGCTCGACGCGCGTCGTCACCCCCGGAGGGACGCGCCCCGCGACGGTCGCCGTCGCCGACGGAACGATCGACGCCGTCCTTCCGTACGACGCCGAGGTACCCGCGGGTGCCCGCCTGGCGGACTTCGGCGACGACGTCCTGCTGCCCGGCCTCGTCGACACCCACGTGCATGTGAACGACCCCGGCCGCACCGAGTGGGAAGGCTTCCACACCGCCACCCGCGCTGCCGCGGCGGGCGGCATCACCACCCTCCTCGACATGCCGCTCAACTCCCTCCCGCCGACCACCACCGTCGACCACCTGCGCACCAAGCGGCAGGTCGCCGCCCCCAAGGTGCACGTCGACACAGGCTTCTGGGGCGGCGCGATCCCGACCAACACCAAGGACCTGCGCCCGCTGTACAAGGCCGGCGTCTTCGGCTTCAAGTGCTTCCTGTCGCCTTCGGGCGTCGAGGAGTTCCCGGAGCTGGACCAGGAGCAGCTGGCCCGGTCCATGGCCGAGATCTCGGATCTCGGCGGCCTCCTGATCGTGCATGCCGAGGATCCGCATCACCTGGAGGCCGCCCCGCAGCGCGGCGGTCCCGCGTACGCCGACTTCCTCGCCTCCCGTCCGCGCGACGCGGAGAACACCGCGATCATCGGCCTCATCGCCCACGCCAAGCGGCTGAACGCCCGCGTCCACGTGCTCCACCTGTCGTCCAGCGACGCGCTGGAGCCGATCGCGGCCGCCAAGCGCGAGGGCGTCCGTGTCTCCGTCGAGTCCTGCCCGCACTTCCTCACCCTCACCGCGGAGGAGGTCCCGGACGGCGCGACGGAGTTCAAGTGCTGCCCGCCCATCCGTGAGGCCGCCAACCAGGACGCGCTGTGGCAGGGGCTCGCCGACGGCACGATCGACTGCATCGTCTCCGACCACTCGCCCTGCACCACCGACCTCAAGACGCCGGACTTCGCCTCCGCGTGGGGCGGCATCTCCTCCCTCCAGCTCGGCCTCCCCGCGATCTGGACCGAGGCCCGCAGGCGCGGCCACGGCATCGACGACGTGGTGCGCTGGATGTCCGCCGCCCCCGCCGAACTGGCCGGACTGACCCGCAAGGGCGCCATCGAGGCGGGCCGCGACGCCGACTTCGCCGTCCTCGCACCCGACGAGACCTTCACCGTCGACCCGGCCGGACTCTTCCACCGAAACCAGGTCACCGCCTACGCGGGCAAGACCCTGCACGGCGTCGTCAAGTCAACCTGGCTGCGCGGCGTACGGATCGCGGACGAAGGCGTCCTCACCGGCCCCACCGGCCGACTGCTCGAAAGGAACTCCTGACCATGACGGCTGTCCCGCACTTCACCGGAGACGCGAGCCCGTACGGCGGTGGCGACCCGTACGCCGACTACCGCACCGCGGACTTCCCCTTCACCCGGCTCGTCGACCTCGCGGACCGCCGTCTCGGCGCCGGAGTGATCGCCGCCAACGACGAGTTCTTCGCCGAGCGCGAGAATCTCCTCAAACCCGGACCCGCCTCCTTCGACCCCGAGCGTTTCGGGCACAAGGGCAAGATCATGGACGGCTGGGAGACCCGGCGCCGCCGCGGCGTGAGCGCCACGCGGCCCCACCCCACCGACGAGGACCACGACTGGGCGCTCGTCCGGCTCGGGGCTCCCGGTGTCGTACGCGGACTGGTCGTCGACACCGCGCACTTCCGGGGAAACTACCCGCAGGCGGTCTCCGTCCAGGCGGTGTCCCTGCCCGGATCCCCGTCGCCCGAGGAACTGCTCGCGCCGGACGTGAAGTGGACAACGCTCCTTCCCCGTACCGCCGTCGGCGGTCACGCGGCCAACGGCTTCGTCGTGGACGCCGGGCAGCGCTTCACCCACCTGCGGGTCAACCAGCACCCGGACGGCGGCATAGCGCGGCTGCGGGTGTACGGAGAGGTCGCCCCCGACCCCGTCTGGCTGGCCGCGCTCGGCACCTTCGACCTTGCGGCCCTGGAGAACGGCACGCAGGTCGAGGACGCCTCCGACCGCTTCTACTCCCCGGCCACGAACACGATCCAGCCCGGCCGTTCCCACAAGATGGACGACGGCTGGGAGACCAGGCGCCGCCGTGACCGGGGCAACGACTGGATCCGCTACCGGCTGGCCGCTCAGGCGCGGATCGGTGCCGTCGAGATCGACACCGCCTACCTCAAGGGCAACTCGGCCGGCTGGGCGACGCTCTCGGTACGTGACGGGGACACCGGTGACTGGGCCGAAGTCCTGCCCAGGACCCGGCTCCAGCCCGACACCAACCACCGGTTCGTCCTGCCGGAGCCCGTCGTCGGCACCCACGTCCGGATCGACATCTTCCCGGACGGCGGAATCTCACGGCTGCGGCTCTTCGGCTCGCTGACCGAGGAGGGGGCGGCGGCGCTCGCCGCACGCCACCGCCAACTGGGAGGCTGAGAAGCCCGGGTACGCCCGGCGCCTCCCACGGGTGCTGTTTTGTCCTCGAAGACCGAACGGGCTTGAATGGGAGCCCGCCGACCGTACCGACCAGGAGTTTCCATGATCTTCATCGCCATCAAGTTCACCGTGCGCAGTGCCGAGCGGGACAACTGGCTCCCGGCCGTCGACGACTTCACCCTCGCCACCCGCCAGGAGCCGGGCAACCTCTTCTTCGACTGGTCGTACAGCGTCGAGAACCCGGACCAGTTCGTCCTCCTCGAAGCCTTCGCCTCGCCGGAGGCGGGCGAGGCGCACGTGAAGTCCGCCCACTTCGCGGCGGCGATCGACACGATGTCCGAGCTGGTCTCCGAGGTGCCGGAGATCGTCAACATGGAGGTGCCGGGCGAGGGCTGGGGCCGCATGGCCGAGGTCACGCCCCGCAACCGCTGACGCACGGTTCGCCCCCGGCCCGGCCTCCCCGCCCGGCGGTCGTCACGCCGCGTGGCCGCCGTCCACCGCCACCTCCGTGCCGGTGATGTACGCCGCGTCCTCGCTCGCCAGGTACGCGATCAGGGAAGCGACCTCGTCCGTCGTACCGAACCGCTCCAGCGCGGTGGCACCCCGCTGACCGGCGGCGAACGGACCGTCGGCCGGGTTGAGGTCGGTGTCCACCGGGCCGGGCTGGATCAGGTTCACCGTGATGCCGCGCGGGCCGAGCTCACGGGCGAGCGGCTTGGTGAGACCCGCGAGGGCGGACTTGCTCATCGCGTAGAGCGTCCCGCCGGGACCGCCCGTGTACCTGCTCAGGGCCGTACCGACGGAGATGATGCGGCCCCCGTCGCTCATCCGGCCGGCCGCGGCCCGGCAGGCCAGGAACACGGCCCGTACGTTCACGGCGAGGACCCGGTCGATGTCCGCGTCCGTGAGCGAGGTGATGGGACCGAGCACACCGATGCCGGCGTTGTTGACGAGGATGTCGAGGCGCCCCAGGGCGTCGGCCGCGTCGTGCACGGCCGTCGCGGGCGAAGCGGCGTCGGCCGCGTCGGCACGCAGGGCGACGGCCCGGCGTCCGTATCCCTCGATCTTCCGCACGACGGCCTGGGCACCCGCCTCGTCCTGTACGTAGGTCAGCGCCACGTCCACGCCGTCCTGCGCCAGCCGGATGGCGGTGGCCGCGCCGATGCCCCGGCTGCCGCCGGTGACGAGTGCGGTCCTGTTGCTGCTGCTGTTCATGTCCGGTTCCTTGCCGCTCGATGGGCGCCGCCGTATCGGCGACAAGAACCAGGAAAGTCCTTGCGGGCGCCGGATACCGGCGGGAAACGGACACCTACCGCGCGTCGCGCGGCGAGTGGAACGATGAGTTACGGGTGACAGTGAGGTCACAAGGAGTGCGAGCGCGGGGCCGGCGGGCGGCCCGGTGGGATCTCCGAAGGAGCAGAGCCATGGCGAAACTGACCCTCACCACCTTGCTGTCCCTGGACGGCGTCATGCAGGGCCCCGGAGGCCCCGACGAGGACCGCAGCGGCGGATTCGAGTACGGCGGCTGGGTCGTGCCGTACGTGGACGAGGGCATGACGCAGTTCGTCAACGAGGTGTTCGACCGGTCGGCGGCCTTCCTCCTCGGGCGGCGTACGTACGACATCTTCGCGGGCTACTGGCCCAAGGTGACCGACCCGGACGACCTCATCGCGAGCCGCCTCAACGCCTGTCCGAAGTACGTCGTGTCCACGACCCTGGGCCATCAGCCGGCATGGGACGGGACGACGGTCATCTCCGCCGACGCCGCCGCCGAGGTGGCCCGGCTGAAGGAGAGCACCGGGGCCGGCGAACTGCAGGTCCACGGCAGTGGCACGCTCGCCAGGTCCCTGATGGGGCAGGGCCTGATCGACGAGTACAACCTGCTCGTCTTCCCGGTCGTCCTGGGTCATGGCCGACGGCTCTTCCCGGACGGCGGCCCGCCCA
Organism: Streptomyces finlayi; assembly: GCF_014216315.1. Lineage (NCBI taxonomy): Bacteria > Bacillati > Actinomycetota > Actinomycetes > Kitasatosporales > Streptomycetaceae > Streptomyces > Streptomyces finlayi. The sequence continues at coordinate 926,466 of NZ_CP045702.1, read as the reverse complement.
CCGCTTTCGAGGTCGTCCACTCCAGGACGACACCCAGCGGCATCGCGATCCACACCTACCGCCCCGCCGGACGGGCTCAGTTCGGAACCATCGACCTCGAGGAGTGAGTCCCGGGTCCAGCCTGCGCGTACCGCTCGGCCAGGGTGCGCACGGTCGAGGCGATCCGGGCCCTCAGCTCCGGCGGCCCGAGCACCTAGACCCCGGAATCCGGCCCGTGAGACGGGTGTTCCCGCAGGCCGGACGGGCCCGGTACGGTGATCGCTCAGCGTGCGAGCCGGTGAGGTCTCCACACATCCGTTCCCCTGTGGAGAGTCAGGAGCACCAGGTGTCCGCGGTTGCCGTGCCCACCCTCGCGCCCCCGCGCCCCGCGTGGCTCACCGATCTGCCCGTCCTGGTCGTCGCGGCCGTCTGGGGGTCGAGCTATCTCGCGGCCAAGGGCATCACGACGACCCACACCGTCATCGCCGTACTCGTCCTGCGGTTCGCGATCGTGCTGCCCGTCCTGGTCGTCGCGGGATGGCGCAGGCTCCGCGCGCTGAGCCCCGCGCAGTGGCGCGGAGCCGGTCTGCTCGGGCTCGTACTCAGCGGGATCTTCCTGCTGGAGACGTACGGCGTCGTCCACACCTCGGCCACCAACGCGGGGCTCATCATCAGCCTCACGATGATCTTCACGCCGCTCGCCGAGGCCGCCGTGACCAGGATCAGGCCGCCCGGGGCCTTCATCGCGGCGGCCGGGCTCTCGGTCGCGGGGGTGCTCCTCCTCACCCAGGGCGGCGGTTTCACCAGCCCCTCGACGGGTGACGTCCTCATGCTCCTCGCCGCCGTCGCCCGTACCGTCCACGTCCTGCTGATGGCCCGGATCAAGTCGGTCCAGGAGGCCGACTCGCTGTCGTTGACCACCGTCCAACTGGGCAGCGCCGTCGCCGTCTTCGCCGTACTCGCGGCCCTGCCCGGGACCGGCGCGGCGCCCTGGACCGTCGCCGCGGACTTCGGGGTCCGGGAGTGGGCCGGGCTGGTGTTCCTCTCCGTGTTCTGCACGCTCTTCGCGTTCTTCGTGCAGATGTGGTCCGTACGCCGCACCTCGCCGTCCCGGGTCAGCCTGCTGCTCGGTACGGAACCCCTGTGGGCGGCGGCCGTGGGCATCTCGATCGGCGGCGAACGGCTCGGCCTGCTGGGAGTGGCCGGAGCCGGGCTCGTACTGGCGGGCACCGCGTGGGGACGTCGCAGCGCGGACAGGGCCGCTGTCACTCCTTGACCGTGCCGGCCGCGACCCCGGCCGCTATCCGGAGCCGGACACCTTCGACATCCGCCGCGAGACCCAGGGACACCTGGCCTTCGGCCACGGTATGCACTTCTGCCCGGGGGCGCCGCTCGCCCGGATGGAGGGCCGGATCGCGATCCGCGCGCTGCTGGAGCGCTGCCCGGACCTCGCACGTGACCCGGAGAGCGGCGAGCCCGACTGGCTGCCCGGCCTGCTGATGCGGGGGTCGGACGGTTGCCGGTGCGCTGGTGAGGTAGGAACCTGCCATGAGCGCACTCGATCTCCGGTCAGCACGCAAAGTCCTCGAAAGCCAGCCGTTCAGCGTCCTCCTGGGGGCCCGCGTCACGGCCTTCGGGGACGGCGGCGCGACCCTCCGCATCGACGTCCGGCCGGAACTCCAGCAGCAGAACGGCTTCCTGCACGGCGGCGTCCTGGCCTACGCCGCCGACAACGCGATCACCTTCGCCGCAGGCACGACACTCGGACCCGCCGTACTGGCCGGCGGGTTCGCCATCCAGTACGTCCGCCCGGCGACCGGCCACACCCTGAGCGCCCGTGCCACCGTCGTGCACTCAGGCCGCCGCCAGGCCGTGGTCCGCTGCGACCTGTCCGTCGTCGGGGACGACGGCGAAGAGACCCTGTGCGCCGTCGCGCAAGGGACCGTACTGTCCGCCGAGCAGACCTGAAGGGACCCGCGTCGACCGCCGAACCCCTCGTCGACCTTGTCGACCTCGCCGCGCTGGGCGAGGACTTCAGCCGCCCGGGACCTCGCTCAGGTGCACCGGCCGGTGCTCGCGCCGCGACCACTCGCACGCCTCCGCGATCCGCAGCGCGTGCAACGCCTCGCGTCCGTCGCACGGATTGGCCAGCTCGCCACGGACCACCCGGACGAACGCGTCCAGCTCCGCCTCGTAGGCCGGGCCGAACCGCTCCAGGAAACCGGGCCAGGGCTTCCGCGGCGCGCCGGGGCCCTGCGGCTCCGCCGATGTGAGGGGCGTACGGTCGTCGAGCCCGACCGCGATCTGGTCCAGCTCGCCCGCCAGTTCCATGCGTACGTCGTAACCGGCGCCGTTGCAGCGGGTCGCGGTCGCCGTCACGAGCGTCCCGTCGTCCAGGGTCAGCAGCGCGGCCGCCGTGTCCACGTCCCCCGCCTCGCGGAACATCGTGGGCCCGGCGTCCGACCCCGTCGCGTACACCTGGGTGACCTCGCGGCCCGTCACCCACCGCACCATGTCGAAGTCATGGACGAGGCAGTCCCGGTACAGGCCCCCCGAGAGCGGGAGATAGGCGGCGGGCGGCGGCGCGGGGTCCGATGTGGACGCGCGCACCGTGTGCAGCCGGCCGAGCCTCCCCTCCCGTACCGCGGTGCGGGCCGCGCCGTACCCGGCGTCGAAGCGGCGCATGAAGCCCAGCTGCAGAACCGTCCCCGCCGATTCGACCTCGGCGAGGGCGCCCAGCGTGCCCGGCAGGTCGACGGCGATCGGCTTCTCGCAGAAGGCGGGGAGACCGGACCGGGCGGCTCGGGCGATGAGTTCGGCGTGGGCGGCGGTCGCCGAGGTGATCACCAGGGCATCGAGGGCGACGCCCTCGGCGAAGAGGCCGTCCACCGAGGTGGCGGTCGCACCTGTGCGGGCGGCGGCCAGAGCCGCGCGTTCCGGGTCGGCGTCGGCCACGAGCAGTGAGTCCACAGCGGGATGGCGGCTGAGCACCTCCGTATGGAAGGTGCCGATACGTCCCGTTCCGATGAGTCCGATGCGCATGCTTCAAGGTGGCGTTCGCCCTGTCGTCATGTCAAGCGTTTGTCCTGACAAACGGACGGACAAATGACCAGGCATGGGACTGGCATGGCTTTGTCAGGACAATCGAACTAGGCTCGTTCCGTGCCCACACAAGGAACCGACCAGCCGCTCCCGCTGAGCGTGGACCGCACCAGCCCGGTGCCGCTCTACTTCCAGCTGTCGCAGCAGCTGGAGGCGGCAGTCGAGCAGGGCCGGCTCGCTCCCGGCAGCCTCCTCGGCAACGAGATCGAACTCGCGTCCCGGCTCGGACTGTCCCGACCCACGGTCCGCCAGGCGATCCAGTCACTCGTGGACAAGGGGCTGATGGTCCGCCGCCGGGGCGTGGGTACGCAGGTCGTGCACAGCCAGGTCCGGCGCCCGCTCGAACTCAGCTCGCTCTACGACGACCTGGAGAAGGCGGGCCAGCGCCCCGCCACCCACGTCCTGCGCAACACCGTCGAACCCGCCACCGCGGAGGTCGCCGCCGCGCTCGGCGTCACCGAGGGCAGTGAGGTCCACCTCGTCGAACGCCTGCGGTCCGCACACGACGAACCCATGGCGCTGCTCCGCAATCACCTGCCTCCGGGACTGCTCGGCCTGTCCACCGGGGAACTGGAGTCCACCGGGCTCTACCGGATGATGCGGGCCTCCGGCATCACCCTGCACAGTGCCCGCCAGTCCGTCGGGGCGCGGGCCGCCACGGCGGGGGAGGCGGCACGGCTCGGGGAGCCCGAAGGAGCGCCGCTGCTGACCATGGAGCGGACCACCTTCGACGACACCGGGCGGGCGGTCGAATTCGGCGCGCACGTCTACCGGGCCTCGCGCTACTCGTTCGAGTTCCAGCTGCTCGTACGCCCCTGAGGCACCGCTCCGGGAGGCGCCTGCGTCAGAATGTTCGGACAAACTCTTGACGGTGGTCCTACAACGCCGCTAGAACTCCCCCAGCCGCACCAGGGCGGCCAGGAGAGAAGGCGGGCCCACCATGCGCACCACTCGCACGGCAACAGTCCTGATCGCCGTATGCGCCCTCGCCCTCGCCGGATGCAGCGGCTCCGGCGGCAAGGACTCCGAGGAGCCGGCCGGCGGCGGGGGAGGGGGCAAGGCCGTCTCCACCCCGCGTATGAAGATCGCGATGGTCACGCACTCCGGGCCGGGCGACACCTTCTGGGACATCGTGCAGAGCGGCGCCGAGCAGGCCGCGGCCAAGGACAACGTCGAGTTCCTGTACTCCGCCGACAAGGAGGGAAAGGAACAGGCGCAGCTCGTCCAGGCCGCTATCGACCAGAAGGTCGACGGCATCATCGTCACCCTCGCCAAACCCGAAGCGGTCAAGGCCGTCGTGGCCAAGGCAGCGGCGGCGGGCATCCCCGTCGTCACCATCAACTCGGGCGCGCGGTTCTCCGCGGAAGTCGGCGCGCTCAGCCACATCGGCCAGGACGAGTCGGTCGCGGGCGAGGCCGTCGGCGAGGAGCTCGACGACCGCGGCAGGAAGAAGGCGCTCTGTGTGATCCACGAACAGGGCAACGTGTCACTCGAGGAACGCTGCGCCGGGGTCAAGAAGACCTTCGGCGGCCAGGTCGAGAACCTCAACGTCGAAGGCACCAACATGCCGGCGTCCACCTCGTCCATCGAGGCGAAGCTCCAGGCGGACAAGGACATCGACGCGATCGTCACTCTCGGAGCCCCCTTCGCCGCCGCCTCCGTCAAGGCCAAGGAGGGCTCGGGCTCCACCGCAGAAGTCGACACCTTCGACCTGAACGCGGAAGTGGTCAAGCGGCTCAAGGACGAGGAGGTCGGCTTCGCCGTCGACCAGCAGCCCTATCTCCAGGGCTACCTCGCCGTCGACGAGATCTGGCTCAACCGCACCAACGGCAACGTCATCGGCGGCGGAAAGCCGGTGCTCACCGGACCTGCGATCGTCACCGCGAAGGACGTACCGCAGCTGGAGAAGTACACCGCGCGCGGCACCCGGTGACCGCCCGCCGCGGCACCGTACCGCCGCACCGCCGCGCCCCTGCCGGGCGAGCCGGACACCCCCTCGGGGATACTTGGGCAGCCGGGCCGGGAGCGCGCTCTCCCCGGCTCCACCAAGCAGCACAGCGAGCAGCACTAGAAGGGCACGGCGTCGTGGCAAGGGTTCGGACAGGGGTACGTGCGATGGGTGCCGTGCTGGCAGCGGTGCTCGGCGCCTCCCTCATGGGATGCAGCAGCACCGGCGGCAAGCGGGCCGAGGAGCGCGCCGCGCAGGCCGCCGAGGGCCGGTCCGCGGTGAACACGCCGCGCTGGACCTTCGCCATGGTCACCCACTCGGGCGACGGCGACACCTTCTGGGACATCGTCCAGAGCGGTGCCGAGCAGGCGGCGGTGAAGGACAACATCGACTTCCTCTACTCGCACCACGACGAGGCGCAGCAGCAGGCCCAGCTCGTCCAGGCGGCGATCGACAAGAAGGTCGACGGGCTGATCGTCACGCTCGCCAAGCCGGACGCCATGAAGGCCGTCGTCGCCAAGGCCACCAAGGCCGGCATCCCGGTGATCACCGTCAACTCCGGCTCCGCGGAGTCCAAGGAGTTCGGCGCGCTGACCCACATCGGGCAGGACGAGTCGATCGCCGGTGAGGCCGTCGGCGACGAGCTCGACAAGCGGGGCCGCAAGAAGGCCCTGTGCATCCTGCACGAGCAGGGCAACGTGGGCCACGAGCAGCGATGCGACGGAGCGAAGAAGTCCTTCGACGGCACACTGCAGAACCTCTACGTCGACGGCACCAACATGCCCGACGTCCAGGCGTCCATCGAGGCGAAGCTCCAGTCCGACAAGAGCATCGACGCGGTCGTCACGCTGGGCGCCCCGTTCGCCGACGCCGCCGTGAAGGCGAAGGCCACCGCGGGCAGCGACGCCGAGGTCGACACCTTCGACCTGAACGCCAAGGTCGCCACCGCGCTGAAGGCCGGCACGCTCGGCTTCGCCGTCGACCAGCAGCCCTACCTCCAGGGGTACGAGGCCGTCGACCTGCTCTGGCTCCACCGCTACAACCGCAATGTGCTGGGCGGTGGCCTGCCCGTCCTGACCGGACCGCAGATCATCACCGCTGACGACGCGTCCGAGCTCGCCGAGTACACGAAGCGGGGGACCCGATGACAGCGACCGGGCAACCAGCGGCTCCGGCACCGGCTCCCGGCAGGCCCGACGAGCGGCTGCTGCGCACCTCGCCGCTGCGCGGACTCCTCGGCCGCCCCGAGCTCGGCTCGGTCGTCGGCGCCGTGGCCGTCTTCCTCTTCTTCGCGGTCGTCGCCGACAGCTTCCTCCAGGCATCCAGCTTCGGCACGGTGCTGTACGCGGCCTCCACCATCGGGATCATGGCCGCGCCGGTGGCGCTGCTGATGATCGGCGGCGAGTTCGACCTCTCCGCCGGTGTGCTGGTGACCAGTTCGGCACTGATCTCCTCGATGTTCAGCTACCAGATGACGGCCAACGTCTGGGTCGGCGTCTTCGTCTCCCTGCTGGTCACCCTCGCCTTCGGCGCGTTCAACGGCTTCATGCTGACCCGCACCAAACTGCCGAGCTTCATCATCACCCTCGGTACGTTCCTGATGCTGACCGGTCTCAACCTGGGCTTCACCAAGCTGATCAGCGGCACGGTGTCGACGAAGTCCATCGATGACATGGAGGGCTTCGAGTCGGCCCGCAAGGTCTTCGCCTCGCAGCTGTCCATCGGCGGCATGGAACTGAAGGTCACCATCCTCTGGTGGTTCGTGCTCGTCGCGATCGCCACCTGGATCCTGCTCCGCACCCGCTTCGGCAACTGGATCTTCGCGGTCGGCGGCGAGGCCGACGCCGCGCGGGCCGTGGGTGTGCCGGTCATCCGTACGAAGATCGGGCTCTACCTCGGGGTGGCCTTCGCCGCCTGGGTCTCCGGACAGCACCTGCTGTTCAGCTACGACGTCGTGCAGTCCGGCGAAGGCGTCGGCAACGAGCTGACGTACATCATCGCGGCCGTCATCGGGGGGTGCCTGATCACCGGCGGCTACGGCTCCGCGATCGGCTCGGCGGTCGGCGCGTTCATCTTCGGGATGACCAGCAAGGGCATCGTGTACGCGGAGTGGAACCCCGACTGGTTCAAGTTCTTCCTCGGAGCGATGCTGCTCCTGGCCACCCTGCTCAACGCATGGGTGCGCAAGCGCGCGGAGGCGACGAAATGACCTCGACCCACCCCTCGCCCGACGCGCCGGCCCGGGCGCTCGTCGAACTCGACGACGTCAGCAAGTTCTACGGCAGCATCAAGGCGCTCGAACACGTCTCGCTGGAGGTCCACGCCGGAGAGATCACCTGCGTCCTCGGTGACAACGGCGCCGGCAAGTCCACCCTCATCAAGATCATCGCGGGGCTCCACCGGCACGACGGCGGCACCTTCCTGATCGACGGCGAGGAGACCACCCTCGCCAACCCGCGCGACGCCCTGGACCGGGGCATCGCCACCGTCTACCAGGACCTCGCCGTCGTACCGCTCATGCCGGTGTGGCGGAACTTCTTCCTCGGATCGGAGCCGACGAAGGGGACGGGGCCGTTCAAGCGCCTCGACGTGCGGCTGATGCGCGAGACGAGCCGCGCGGCGCTGCTGCGTATGGGAATCGACCTGCGCGACGTCGACCAGCCGATCGGCACCCTGTCCGGCGGCGAGCGCCAGTGCGTGGCGATCGCCCGAGCCGTCCACTTCGGCGCCAAGGTCCTCGTCCTCGACGAGCCCACCGCGGCGCTCGGCGTCAAGCAGTCCGGAGTCGTGCTGAAGTACGTCGCGGCCGCCCGGGACGCCGGCCTCGGTGTGGTCCTGATCACCCACAACCCGCACCACGCCCACCTCGTGGGCGACCGGTTCGTCCTGCTCAAGCGCGGCGTCATGTCCGGCAGCCACACCAAGGACAGCATCACGCTGGACGAGCTGACCAGGCAGATGGCGGGCGGCAGCGAACTGGACGAACTGAGCCACGAGCTGGAGCGCGCCACCGGACCGGAATCGGGTCCGGCGCAGGACTGAGGACGAAGCGGTGCCGTACGGACACCTGCACGCAATGGCAGAATCGACCGAGGCGGACACCGTCCGCCGCCGGCGGCACCACGCACCGGCCCCCCGACCGACGCAGGGACGATGAGCACGTACCGCGACTTCGCAGACCGCGGCTCCGCCCGCGCCACCGTCCTGAAGACCGTCGGCACGCGCGAGCGGCGCTCGCATCTGACGGCGCCCCGGGTCCCGACCGTCGGCATCGACATCGGTGGTACGAAGGTGATGGCCGGCGTCGTCGACGCCGACGGCAACATCCTGGAACAGCTGCGCACCGAGACGCCCGACAAGTCCAAGAGCCCCAAGGTCGTCGAGGACACCATCGTCGAGCTGGTCCTCGACCTCTCCGACCGGCACGACGTGCACGCCGTCGGAATCGGCGCGGCCGGCTGGGTCGACGCCGACCGCTCCAAGGTCCTCTTCGCCCCCCACCTCGCCTGGCGCGACGAACCCCTGCGCGACGCCATCGCGTCCCGTCTCGTCGTCCCCGTCATGGTCGACAACGACGCCAACACGGCGGCCTGGGCGGAATGGCGCTTCGGCGCGGGCCGCGGCGAGGACCACCTCGTCATGATCACGCTGGGCACCGGCATCGGCGGCGCGATCCTGGAGGACGGGCACGTCAAGCGCGGGAAGTACGGCGTAGCGGGTGAGTTCGGCCACATGCAGGTGGTGCCGGGCGGGCACCGCTGCCCGTGCGGAAACCGCGGCTGCTGGGAGCAGTACAGCTCCGGCAACGCCCTCGTGCGCGAAGCCAGGGAACTGGCCGCCGCCGACTCCCCGGTCGCCCACGGGCTCATCGAGCGGGTCAAGGGCAACATCCCCGACATCACCGGACCGCTCATCACCGAACTGGCCCGCGAGGGCGATGCGATGTGCATCGAACTCCTCCAGGACATCGGCCAGTGGCTCGGCGTCGGCATCGCCAATCTCGCCGCCGCACTCGACCCGTCCTGCTTCGTCATCGGAGGCGGTGTCAGTGCCGCCGACGACCTCCTGATCGGCCCCGCCAGGGATGCCTTCAAGCGGCAGCTCACCGGCCGCGGCTACCGCCCCGAGGCCCGCATCGCGAAAGCACAGCTCGGCCCCGAGGCGGGTATGGTCGGCGCCGCGGACCTGGCCCGGCTGGTCGCCCGGAGATTCCGCCGTGCCAACCGCCGCCGGGTCGAGCGCTACGAGCGGTACGCCCAGATCTACGACCAGGCGGCGAGCACCATCCGCAGCAGCACGAGGAGCACCCGCACCCTCGACTGATCCGCGGCGCTCCGCCGCCGGCCTTCCGTACTCCGTATCCGCAGCACCTGGGGACCTCCGACCATGACCGCAGCCGAGCCCACCGCCGCGCCGCGCCAGACCCCGCCGTCCGGCGACGGCGACGGCCCGCACCCGCAGGACCGGCGCCGGATGATCCGCCGCCGGCTGATCACGGCGATCACGATCGTGCTGCTCATCGGCATCCCGGCGGGCTACCTGGTGATCTCCGCAGGGCAGAGCCGCCGCTCGGGCAAGGACAAGGAGGCCGAGGCCGCGGCGCAGGGGCTCCGCGAGGACTGGCCCTCCGGTATGCAGCGGCGGATCTTCGAGATCCCGGTCCCGGGCAACGCGTCGGGCGTCCAGTACTACGAGACCAACAACTGGAAAGCCAGCCGGATGTACGTGAAGTTCCGTACGACGTCCGCCGGTCTCGACCGCTTCCTGAGCAACATCGGCACCGGGCGGGCCGCGCTGAAGCCCGGCGCGGTCACCGTCAGCCCGCGGGACACGAAGATCACCGGCTGGTACTTCGGGCCCGGCGTGTACTGGGCCGGGGTGACCCACACCAACAAGGACCCGCGCCCCACGCAGAACATCACCGTCAACATGACCGACCCGGCCGCCCCCGTCGTCTACGTCGTATCCGCTGCGACGCCCTGACGGTGGACCGGAGAACGGCTCGCCGACCTGGAGCGCGTGGGCGAAGTGAGCGGGAGCCGAGGACCTGGTGCGGCGAATGCGCGGCATGCCGTCGTCTCCACGACAGGCCGGGGCGCAGGTCGGCTGCCGCCCGGAGGGCCGGTACGAGAGGGGAGGAGTAAGGCGCCGCCTGGCCTTCGGTTGTCTGCTGCGGGCCGGACTCGCTCACTTCGAGCGGGCGACGAGGAAGTCGGTGCTCGCGGACAGCGTGGTGAGCTGTGGGGTGTCCTCGTCGTCGATTCGGATCCCGGTCCGTTCACTCAGCGTCTCGACGAAACTCAGGAAGTCCAGCGAGTCCATTTCGAGTGCGTCGCGGAACGGATCGTCGGGCCCAACGGCGGTGAAGTCGGCGTCAGGGATGACGCTGGTGATCGATTCCTTCACGATGTCCAGTGCTTCGGTACGCTTCACAGCTGCTCCGGGTTCTGCAGGAGGCGGTTGACCACCGTCAGGTAGCGGGCTCCCACGGCGCCGTCGGTTGCCCGGTGGTCCGCCGACAGGGTGGCGGTGACGACGGGCCGTATGCCGAGCAGGCCGTCGACGGCCAAGGGGCGGTCCACGACCCGTCCGAAGCCGACCAGGGCCACCTGTGGCGGGTAGATGACACCGAAGACGGCTTCCACGCTCTGATCACCGAGATTGGTGACCGTGATGGTCGAGCCGGACACTTCCGAGCCGCGGAGCCTGCCGGTGCGGGCGCGGGCGACCAGGTCCTTCAGAGAGGTCATCAGCTGGGGGAGTTCGAGCGTGTCGGCGTCGCGCAGGGCGGGGGCGACGAGCCCGCCGCCGCGCAGTGACACGGCCACGCCGAGGTGTACGCCGTCGCCTGCCGTGAAGTGGTCGTCGGTCCAGAAGCCGTTGAGCTCGGGAACATCCCGGGCCGCGACGGCTGTGGCCTTCAAGAGCAGGGCGGCGGGGAGCAGTCGCTCGCCGACGGGGGCTCGTCGGTTGCGCTCGTGCAGCCAGTCCATCGCGGCGGCCATGTCCACGCTCGTGGACAGGTAGTAGTGCGGGATGTCCCGGTTGGCGCGGGCCATCAGTCCCGCGATCGCCTGGCGCATCGCGGCTGACCGGTCCCCGGAGGGACGCACCGGGCCAGTGACGTGGCGTGCGGGCGGGGCCGTGGTTGCCGGTCCCGGGGCAGCCTCGCGCACGTCGGTCGCCTGGACGGCGCCGTCCTTGCCGGTTCCCGTCACTGTCGTCAGGTCGATGTCCAGTTCGGCGGCGAGTCGGCGGGCAAGCGGGGTGGCTCGTACGCGTGATGGCGGGGCGGCAGCCTCGGCGGCCGCGGCTGACTGTTCGACATCGGTCCGTGTGACGCGCCCTCCCGGCCCGGACCCCTTGAGCGTCTCCAGTTCGATACCGCGGCGTTCGGCGAGGTGCCGGAGCAAGGGACCGGCTTCGATGTGCCCGCGCCTGTGGGCGGCGGGCGGCTCTGGGCCTGCGGTGGTTTCAGGCCGGGTGGGGGCTGGCGCGCGTTGTGGCGCCCGCCGGGTTGGACGCTTCGCCTCGGCCTTCTCGGGCCGTCTGGGTTTCTCGTGCTTCCGGGGCTTCTCCGCTTTCTGGGGCCTCTCCGCGGTCGGCTGGATCAGTGCGAGAGCCGTGCCGACGGGTACTGTCGTGCCCGGCTCGACGAACAGCTTTTTGACGGTCCCGGTCTCGAAGCACTCCACCTCGATCATGGACTTGGCGGTCTCGACGACCGCGACGGGATCCCCTTTGTGGACCTGGTCTCCGGGGTGTACCAGCCATTCCTGAAGTGTGCCCTCGTCCATGTCGGCGCCCAAGGACGGCATGGTGAACTCGGCCATGGTCAACCCACCGCCCGGTGTGCCGCCGCGACGATGTCGGCGATCTGCGGCAGAGCGGCCTCCTCGAGGCGCCGGGCGTACGGGATGGGGACTTCCGCGCTGCATACCCGCTCCACGGGGGCGTCCAGTTCGTAGAAGGACTCCTCGGCGATGCGGGCGGAGATCTCGGCGGTGAGGCTGCCGGTGCGCCAGGCTTCGTCGACGATTACCGCGCGGTGCGTGTGGGCCACGGTGGCGGTGATTGCTTCGTTGTCGAGGGGCCGGAGCGTGCGCAGGTCGACGACCTCGGCGCTGATGCCCTCGGTGGACAGTTCGTCCGCCGCCGCCAGCGCCTTGGAGAGTGAGCCGCCGTAGGTGATCATAGAGATGTCGGTGCCGGGGCGGCGGACCGTGGCGTGATCGATGTCCGCGGGTGCGGCGGGCGGGGAGAGTACACCGGAAGCGTTGTAGAGGCTTCCGTGTTCGAAGATCAGCACGGGGTCGGGGTCGGCGAGTGCCGGGGCGAGCATGTGGCGGGCGTCCTCGATGGTGGCCGGCGCGAGGACGCGGATGCCGGGGATGTGTGCGTACCAGCCCTCCAGGCTGTGGGAGTGCTGGGCGGCGAGCTGTCGTCCGGCGCCTGTGGTCATGCGGATCACCAGGGGTACGGGGAGCTGGCCGCCCGACATATGGAGCAGAGTGGCGGCGTTGTTGAGGATCTGGTCGAGGGCGAGCAGGCTGAAGTTGACGGTCATGATCTCCACGATGGGCCGCATCCCGGCCAAGGCGGCGCCGATACCCGCGCCGACGAACGCGGACTCCGACAGTGGTGTGTCGCGGACCCTTTCGGGCCCGAACTCCTCCAGCAGACCGAGGCTCACGCCGAAGCATCCGCCGTAGCGGCCCACGTCCTCGCCCATGAGGAAGACCCGGTCGTCGGCGCGCAGGGCGTCCCGCAGAGCCTCGCGCATCGCTTCCCGGTACGTCGTCTCAGCTTCCTCCGGCTGTTCGCCCGCGCTCATGGTCGCCTCACCTCCGACGGAGTGCTGGTGACGTGGAGGAGCAGGTCTTCGACCGGCTCTTGCGGTGCCTGTTCGGCCGTTTCGACGGCGTGGTCGATCTCGTGGGTGGCGCGGTGCTCGATCCCGGTGAGTTCCTCGTCACCCAGCTCATCGGCCTGGCGCATGCGGTTCATGAGCTGGCTGATGGGATCCCGGGTCTTCCAGTGCTCGATCTCCGCCTTGTCGCGGTAGCGGTCCGGGTCGTACATGGAGTGGGCGCGGAAGCGGTAGGTGCGCGCCTCGAGGAAGTGAGGGCCTGCGCCGGCCCGGATGGCTTCGGTGGCCCGGCGGGCGGCGTTCTCCATGGCCTCGACGTCCATGCCGTCGACGGCCCAGGCGACCATGCCGTACGAGGCGGCACGCATGGCCAGGTCGGTCTGTGCCTCGTGTCGTTCGAGGGCTGTGCCCATGGCGTAGAGATTGTTCTCGCAGACGAGCAGGAGTGGCAGGTTCCACAGGACGGCGAGGTTCGCCGTCTCGTGGAACTCGCCCTCGGCGAAGGCTCCGTCGCCGAAGAAGCAGCAGGTGACGCGGGGCTGTTGGCGCATGCGGTCGGCGAGGGCGAGACCGGCGGCCGGCGGGAGACCGCCGGCGACGATCGCGTTGCCGCCGTAGAAGCGGCGGCTCGCATCGAACAGGTGCATGGACCCGCCGCGTCCCCCGCTGCACCCGGTCGTCCTGCCGAACATCTCGGCCATGACGGCCTCGGCGGGGATGCCGCGGGCGAGTGCGTGGCCGTGCTCGCGGTAGGTGGAGACCACAGCGTCCTCGGCATTCAGGGCTCCGTTGACGCCGACGGCGACGGCCTCCTCTCCTATGTAGAGGTGGACAAAGCCGCGGATCTTCGCGGCGCTGTACAGCTCGACGCATCGCTCCTCGAAGCGCCGGATGCGCAGCATGGCCTCCAGCAGATCCATCCTGTGCACGGCGTCCGGTCCAACGGCTGAAACCCCTGTCCCTCCGCTCTTCGCGTTCCTCCTGCTCGACGTGGCCTTCTTCGCGTCCGACTTGGCGGGCTTCGGGGTTCCCGGGGCCTTGCTGGCACGGGTGTTACGGGCCACGCTCATGAGGAACCCTCCAGAGTCGACAAGTCGCCGGTCGGTAGACCGAGTTCGCGCGCACGCAGCAGGCGGCGCATGACCTTGCCGCTCCGGGTCTTGGGCAGGTTCTGGTCGAAGGCGATCTCCCGTGGCGCGACGGCCGGGCCCAGCCGGCGACGGGCGAAGGCCAGCAGTTCCCGCTCCAGCTCCGGAGTCGCCTCGACGCCGGAGCGCAGTGACACGAACGCCTTGACGACGTTCCCGGCGACGGGATCCGGTCGCCCGATCACGCCGGCCTCCGCGACCGCCGCGTGCTCCATCAGTGCGCTCTCCACCTCGAACGGGCCGATCAGATGCCCCGCCGACTTGATGACGTCGTCCGCGCGCCCCACGAACCAGTACCAGCCGTCCGCGTCCCGCTTGACCAGGTCGCCGGTCAGATACCAGTCGTCGGCGAACGCGGCTTCGTAGCGCTCCTTGTCGTGCAGATAGCCGCGGAACATGGACGGCCAGCCCGGCCGCAGCGCCAACTCGCCCTCCACGTCGGGGCTGTCCACCTCCGTGACCCTGCCGTCGGTGATCAGTGCCCGGCCGTCCTCGCCCCCCTTCAGCACGGCCACCTCGACACCCGGCAGCGGCCGCCCCATCGAGCCGGGCCGGATCTCGCAGACCGCGAAGTTTGCGATCATGATGCAGCCGGTCTCGGTCTGCCACCAGTTGTCGTGCACCGGCAGGCCCAGCACCTCCCGGCCCCACACCACGGCCTCGGGGTTGAGTGGCTCGCCGACGGAGGCGATGAACCGCAGAGCCGACAGGTCGTAGGAACGCGGCAGATCGTACGGGCCTTCGCGCGGCGTGGCGCGCATCAGCATGCGCAGGGCCGTGGGTGCGGTGTACCAGACGCTGACCCGCTGCTCGCCGAGAATCCGGTACCAGCGCCGGGCGTCGTAGTCGCCCTCGTCGACGACGACCGTCACGCCGTGGACGAGCGGGGCGACGATGCCGTACGACATGCCGGTGACCCAGCCGGGATCGGCGGTGCACCAGTACACGTCCTCGGCATGCAGATCGAGCGCGTACGCGGCCGTGGCGTAGTGGGCGACGACCGCTTCGTGGACGTGGACGGCGCCCTTGGGGGTGCCGGTGGTTCCGCTGGTGAAGTGCAGCAGCGCCATGTCCTCCGGCGAGGTCGACGGGATGGTGAAGCTGTCCGAGGCCGCGGACATCAGTTCGTCGAAGGAGAGCGTGCCGGGAAGCTCCTCGGCGCCGGGGCCGACGATGAGGACATGTTCGAGGACGGGTAGTGACGCCCGCCGGTCGGCGACCTTGCGCCGGTACAGTGCCGCGGTGGTCACCAGCACGCGGGCGTCGCCGAGCCGCAGCCGCTGTTCCACCGGGTCGGGGCCGAACGCGGAGAAGAGCGGGCACAGGACGCTGGTGTTCTTCAGCGTGCCGAGCACCGCGGTGTAGAGCTCGGGACAGCGGCCGAGCAGGGTGAACACCCGGTCCCCATGGCCGACGCCGAGTGACCGCAGGACGTTCGCGAAGCGGGCCGTACGGTGGGCCAGCTCGCCGTACGTGACGGTCGAGACGGCGTTGTCACGGGTTATGCACCTCAGCGCGACCTTGTCCCCGAGGCCCGCAGCCGTGTGCCGGTCGACGGCTTCGTGCGCGATGTTCAGCCCGCCGCCGGGCAGTCCGGCTAGCTCGGTGCGCGCCTGCGACCAGGTGAAGACGGAACGAGCCCGGTCGTAGTCGGCGAGATTCGGCGGGACTCCCGGTGCGGTGTCCTTGGAGATCGTCTCCCGGTGCATGGGTACTCCTCCCGACGCCTGCCTCTCTCCAGAGTCGCCCGGCCTGGGCCGGGCCGCACTGCGGGCCATGCCGACCGGCCCCCGACGAGACCTGGCAGGGCGGTGATGTTCACGGAGGCGTAGATCCGGTGGGGGAGGCCAACGGCGACTGTGCGGGCTCTCGGCACCGTAAGTCTGCCGGGCCGACTGACCGCAGCGGCCTTCCCTAGCACCACAACCCACCGCGAGTAGCAGGGCCGAACGGCTGACAGAGCTTGCCGTACTCGGCGAGGAGGAAACCGGTGACGAGCGACGAGCAGTGGGACGAGTGGCCGGTCGACAGGGACCTTCGGCCCCGTGATCGGGCTCCGCCGTCGTTGGAGGGTGGTGAGGGAAGCAGACGAGGTGGGGGGACGCACCAGCAACAGCTGGAGGCCAGACCATGAGCGCACAGGATCCGCCGCACGCACCCACCGACCTCACCAGGAGAAGCACCCGCCCACGGGCGCGAACCCACTGAGGCGTACGTCCGAGCGGGTCGAGACCCGGAACAGAAGGTACGCGCAGTGGGTCGGAGAGGTTCGCCGCCGACCTTGCCGCGCTCCCGCCCGCGGCACGCAGCGTGCAGGCGCCCCTTGCGCCACAGGGAGGGCCTCCGGACAGCTGACTGCTCTTGCCGACCAGGTCCGGCGCCGTATCGAAGAAGACGATCTCCTGGGCTCGTCCGCGGACCTGCGGGGCCACGAGCGGAGCGCAACCGCATCACAGCGCTCCGCACCGAGATGAGGAGGACAGTGATGCCACATACCGTGGAATGGAAGGTTCGCCTCTACCTCTTCGAGGACGAGGGAACGACCAAGGCACGTGTGGTGTTGGACACCGGAACCACGGAGCTGACCGGGCACGGAGACGCGCACAGGAACCCGGTGGACAGGGATGTGCCGGAGATCGGTGACGAGCTGGCGGCGGGCAGGGCCCTGCACAACCTGGGCCAGCAGCTGGTGGACGTTGCTGAGCGTGACATCGAGAGCATGGGTGCGGCCTCGACCGGGCGGAGGGATCGCCCGGAGACCGGCTGGCCGTTGCCGGATCAGGTGTGAAGGAGAATGACCGACGACGCTGCCTGCTCACCATCACCATGGGTGTGGTTCTCTCCCAGCATGGGACCCCTTCGGACCCTTTCCGTGAACTTGAGGAACCGCACACTCGCATGGACCGGCTCATGCAGTCTGCCCTTCCCGGTGGCGCCGAACTCGGCACCGGGGTATGGAGGAACGCACCGGCGTGATCCGGCGGCGCGCAGGGGAGTTCGACTACGTCGCTCCGAGCCCGGTCCTCCGCTGCTGCCCTCACGTGCCGGTTGCGGAACTCCGGGAGCCGTCTGCTCGGTGCGCGATGCGCTCGGGGGGGAGGGAGGAACCATGACCAGCCCAGCAGATCCCCCGCCCCCAGGGGTTTCACGACCGCTGCGCGGCGACTGCGGTGTGCTGGGCGCGCAAGGCAAAGCGGCACCTCGGCACATGGTCAGCTGCTACCGCCAATACCTCGGACCACCGCCACGGGGGAGTGAGCATGATGCAGCATGGCCTGGCTCACCGACCCCAGCAGCAGGCCGGAGAAGCCGCCGCGTCCGCGAGCACCGACCACAAGCAGCTGGGCCGTGAGGCTCGCGTCGATCAGCGACTCACGCGTCCCGCCGTGCACGACCTTGCGCTTCACGCTCACGCCCGGGTACTTGTCCTGATGGCCGGCGAGTGCCTCGGACAGCAGACGCTCCTCGCTCGTGGCCAGTGTGCCCGGATCATTTGCGGACGGCATTGCCTTGTCCTGCGGCGCCGGCAGCGGGGCGTTCCAGGTGGTCCAGGAATGCACAGCAACCAGGTCGGCCCCGCGCAGGGCCGCCTCGGCGAAAGCGAAATCGACCGCCTTCGCGCCGGCCGAGGAACCGTCGACCCCCAGCACGATCGGCCCGGTGCCTTCCTCCCGCTCCCGCACGACCAGTACAGGGCACCGCCCATGAGCTGCCAGGTGCATGGCCGTCGACCCCACCAGCAGCGCGACGAAGCCTCCCATACCCCGCGACCCGACGACCATGAGCTCCGCGGCACGCGACTGCGCCTCCAGCACCGTGAGCGGTCGGCACCCCCCGAAGAGCGCTACCGGCCGTGCCCGAACCGGCAGACGGGAAGAAGTGCCCGCATCCCGAGGTCATGACCGTCGCATAGCGGGCCGCGCCTTCGGGCAGGTTGGGCACGTAGGCGGTCGGGTGACCGCCGGCATGGTTCGCGGTATTGAGGCCGCTCGGCTCAGACGTCAATTACTGCCGTCACTGCACGCAGAAGCCCCACCAGGTCACGCCCGGCGGGGCTTCTTCCCTTTGCTGCGCTATATAGCGCAGCAACTGCGTACTAGTCGCCCAGGAACCACAGGTAGAGATGTGATCCATTCTCCACTTGCAGGCAGAGTCTTTCGATCTCCGTAATTGACTCTTGCTCGAGAATCTCGCGGACAGACCGACTGGAAATTTCTCGTCGAAGCCTCTCAGCCTGTCGCGAATTGAACATCGTATCTGCGTACGGTAGCAGACTGCTCAAGAACGGGAATTCGTGTTCATCTATGTGCTGGACAGTTTTCATCCAATCCAGTCCATGAGATCCGCGCAGCACGATTTCGCCGCCCTCTGTGCGCACCTGGGTATTGATCATCAGGCACCTCGTCAGTTCGGATGAACGCTTTCGACCGCACCATTCCGCACCCACACCGCAACGGAGAACAGGTCGTTCCCGTCCGCGTCGTAGCCGATCGGGTGGCTGCTTCTGATGTTGAGGACATGTCGGTGGGCGGAGCCGGTGCCGAGATTCATGTTATCCATCGGCTTCCTCATCGCCAACTTGGACCAGTTGCGGATATGGTCCGGCGTTACCCAGTCCTCGAACTTTGACTTCTCTGCCCATTTCCAGGAGTCCGCGTGACTCGCGTCATGCCTCGGGAGGACATGCTCATCCATCACCTTATTCGAGACGGCCCCAGTCCCACAGTTGTGAACCAGGATTGGTGTGGCGCCCGCCATGGCGTAGTAGGTGTGGACGCCGGCGACGGTGAGGTTGTGGACTCGTTCGCTGCGGTGGCTGTCGTCAACCGCGGTGATCTGGGTCCAGGTGCCCATTGAGGTCTGGAGCCACATGCCTGGCTTGAGCTGCTGGGCCTTGATCCACTTGCCCGCGTCCGGGAGCCAGAAGAGGTGTGCCGAGGTTGAGGTGATCGTGCCCGGCTTGGCCTGGCCGTCCTTGCCGTCGGGGTCGACGGTGAGGGTGGTCAGGTGCTTGTCGCTCTTGTGGTTGCGGGTGTCGGTGACTTCGCGGGCCCTGGTGTCGCCTGTTTCCGGGTCGGTGGCCAGGACCTGCTCACCGACGTCGAGGTCCTCGATGTTCTTCGTGGACCCGTCCGCCATTACGACCTTGGTGCCCGGCACGAAGCTGTTCCTGCAGCTCGGTGCCGCCTGCGGCGTAGCCGCTGGTGCGTCCTTCGGTGCGGCCGGGGCCGCGGGTGCAGCCTTCGCGGTGTCGGTTGCTGTGTCCGCGGCCTTCGCCGTGTCGGCCACGTTGTCCGCGGCCTTGGCGCTGTCGGAGATGGCGTCGACGGCGTTGACGGTCTTGGACGCCAGTCGTGCCCCGGTCACGGCACTGCCCGCGAAGGGGATCATGCCGGCCGCGGAGAGTCCGGCGTCGACCCAGTTGCCCTCGGCCGCGTACCAGATGGCGTTCGCGCCGTCGGCGACCTCGCCAGTCGAGGACGTGGTGAGCCCGCCGACCGTCTGGTTGACCACGTTGGAGTTGGCGTCGTACTGGTAGGACTCCGTCCCCGCACCGTCACCGGTCTTGGTGACCTTCCGGATCCTGTCCTGCGGGTCGTACTCGAAGGAGGACACGGTGTCCAGGTACGCCGAGGAGTCGTCGGCGTTCATGAGCTTCGCGGTGTCCTTGGAGCGGTTCCCGTTCGGGTCGTACTCCAGGTCGTGCCGGGCGACCACCGCTCCCGCCGACGTCTTCTCCAGCACCGACTTGGCCGGACCGTCGAGGAAGTAGGTGAAGTCGACGGTGTTGCCGTTCGCCTTCGTCTGCTTCAGCGGCTGGTTCCGGTCGGTGTAGGTCTGGGTGAAGACCTGCTGGGCGCCGGCCGTGGGTGAGTCGGCGTTGGTGACCTCGGAGATCTTGTCCCGGATGTCGTACTCGATCTTCGACCAGGTCAGATCGTGGGTGGAGCTGGTGATGTTGCCGTTGATGTCGTAGTCCAGCGCGGTCGTGTTCTTGACCGTGCTGCCCGACTTCTCCTCCACCTTCGACAGCTGGCAGGTCGGTCGCGTTGCCCCGGGGGTCGGTGGCCTTGACCAGCTTGACGTTCTTGTTGCCCTGGGTGGCGTCGTACTCGAACCCGAAGACCTTGGGCTGGGCCGAGCCCGCGCCGTCGGTGAGCTTGGTGAGCAGCCCCTTGTCGGAATACTCGAAGGTGACCTTGCGACCGGAGATGTCGGTCATCGACTTGACGTGGTCGTCGACCTTCGGGCCGGCCTCACCCTTGGCGTAGTACTCGACGGTGAGGCTCTGGCGGCCCGCCGGGTCGGTGATGTACTTCAGGAACTTGGTGGGCTTGTTGTTGGACTTGCGCTCTTCGTACGTGTAGGTCTGCGTGTTGCCGTTCTTGTCGACGACCGACGTCATGTAGCCGTCGCAGCCGAACAGGAACCGTGTCCCGTCGGGACGGGTCATCGTCCAGGCGTCGGGGATCGGGTCCTTCAGCGGGGTGCAGTCCAGCCCCGGCTTGGCTTCCAGCTTGTAGTGGACACCCGCCGGGGCCTTCCAGCTGCCATCGGGCTGCTTGGCGAAGATGTGCGTGGTGCCGTCACCGTCCGGGAGCTTGACCTCGGTCGGGTGTGGCTTGGGGTGGAACTCCAGCGGTGCGCCGAGTCGGGTGGGTCCCGCCAGTTGGCCGGACCAGCCGTGCCCGAGGACGGTGTCGGAGGTGTCCAGTGTGTTGTAGGAGAAGCGGGCGAAGGTGCTGATGCCACGGCCGGGGTTGGAGAACGCGTTGTAGCACCAGACGCTGTTCCCGGAGGCCGTGTTGTTCATGACCGTCGAGCCGGCGCCGGTGTTCTTGCCCGCGTAGGAGTAGAACTTCTCCAGGCCCAGCTGGTTGGAGGTCGGGTCCTCCACCGCGACGTTCTGCTTCAGGCCCGGGATGCCGGCGGTGCCGGAGACCCAGGTGCTGTTGGTCTTGTTGAAGACGTCCCAGGTCAGCGCGTAGTCGGTGCGCTTGTTGCCCGAGTCGGAGTTGATCGGGGTCTTCACCTGGGCCTGGAGGCTGACCGAGTCACCGGGATCGACGTCGCGGGGCAGGGCGGTCTGGATCTGGTTGCCGCCGTTGGTGACGTCGGTGCCGTCCGGGAGCGCCCACTTGTAGGTGAGGACCTGGTCGGTGGCCTTCCACGTGGTCGTGGTGGTGTTGGTGAGGTTGAAGTCCACCGTGTACGTGGTGTTCGGCGTCATCCGGGCCGGGGTCTGCGGCGCGAAGTACGTCGAGGCCGTGGTCGAGTCGATGTACGTGACGACGATCTTGGGGTGGAGCTTGGGCTCGGCGCCTTCGGAGGACAGGAACAGGGTGCGTTCCTGCTTCGCGGTCTCATCGGCCATCTTGATGGCGACGCCCTTCTGGGACGTCGGGGTGGTCACCCAGGACTGGGCGAGTGAGGTGACGTTCCAGTCGTGGCGGGCCGGGTCGTTGGTCTTGGACCCGTTGTCGGACACGACGGCACCGATATCACCACCCGGGGCCGTCCAGGCGGTGGTCGCGTTGGCCTTCGCCCAGGTGGCGGTCTCGTCGAAGTCCCGTGTCAGCGGGCGGAGTTCGTAGACGGCGCCTGGGTTCTCCTGGTTGGTCTGGGTGCCCCACAGTCGTACCGTCGCATCCAGCACGCGTGCGGTGGCGGGGATGTCGAGCTGGGGAGACTTCAGCAGCGCCCGGGTGTCACCGTAGGTGAGAGAGTTGTTGCCCGCCGAGATCCAGGACTGCGGGCCGCCCTCGGTCAGGGTGTCATGGGCGAGGGCTGGTTCGGCCGAGGACAGGGTGGTGTCCGCCGAAGCTGACAGCACCTTCGTCGTACGCCCGGCCTTGGGGAGCCTCACCAGTTGGGTCTGGGCGCCGAGGACCTGGCGGTCCTTCGTCTTGACCGCGACCATGTAGTAGTACGCGCGGCCGAACGGGTCCGCGTCGTCCGCCTTCGTCGGCGTGGCCGAGGTGTCTGTGAACGACGTGGTACCCGGGGCGACCGGGGCGACCATGGTCGCGGCCGACGGGGTGAACGTCTGATTGATCGAGCGGTGGACCTGGTACTCGACCAGATCATGAGGGAACATGCCGGCCCGGAACGGCTCGCTGAGTCGAAAAAATGCGAAAAATGCGAATGGACCCGGAAGTCCGGAAGGTGTCCTGGAGCCTCGACCGCCGTGTCATCGGCCATCGCCGCGGCACGCGATGTCCTTCGCCGAGAGCCGCTTCGCGGGCGTCCGGAACCCCGACAGCCATCCAACCCGGCTGCGAAGCAGGCATAGGAAAACGGTGTCCATCCGTCGGTGTGGGGGCGACAATGAGGCACCTCGGGGTTATTGGTTCGGGCAACGGAGGCTGAGGCGTGGGGCGCGACGAGCACAACGAGGACTGGTTGGATCTGGCTGACGCCATCGACGTGCTGCGCGACCAGTTGTCAGAGGCGCAGCGACGTGGCCAGGACTCCCAACTGCGTTTCGTCCTCGGCGAAATCACCGCGGAGTTCGAGATCGAACTGGTGCGGACGCGGAACGGCGGCGGGGCGCTGCGATTCGGGGTTGTGGAAGCCAACGCCCGCGGGGAGCGTTCAGCCCGGTCCCTCCAGCGCCTGACCCTGCGCCTGAATCCGGAACAGCGCGGCGGCGAGAGCGTGGCCGTGGGCGACGTCGAGTAGTTCGGCGGCGGAGCGGTGGAGGAGGGGCATGTCGTCCAGGTCCGCAGTGTGGCGGGCTTCGGCAGTGGTTATCTGATCGCGCCGCGGCTCGTGCTGACGGCGGCGCATGTGGTCCCGTCGCCCCATGCCCCGGGGGAGGTGACCGTGGCGCTTGCGGAGTCGGACGTGCGCTACCCCGCGGTCGTAAGGTGGCGGGGACTCGACGATGACGGCGTGGATGCAGCTCTGCTGGAGATCCCGGCCGAGGTCGGGGGCTGGATGCCACCCGGCACACTGCGGGGGGCCCGAGGCCGGCGTCCGCAGCGCTGGGGACGCTGTGCGACGAGTGGCACCGAAGTGGCCGTCGCCGCCACGGGCTACCCGCGGATGCAGCGGGCCGTGGCCGGCCGGGGCCAGGAGATGGTGATCAACCGCGGTCGGGTGACCCTGATCGGCAGGGTCAGACCACACGGTGGCGGTGAGTCCTTCGAGATTCTCGACGATATCGGCCTGCCGCCGTACAACACTGCTGGCCTCGACCACGAGACCGCTCGCCAGACCACCCACTGGTCCGGGATGTCGGGCGCGGCCGTCCTGCTGTCGGACGCGAAGCTGCTGCTCGGCGTGGTGTCCGAGGACCGGAGGCCAGACCGGGGTACCCGGCTGACATACACCCGCAGCGAAGACCTGCTGGCCTGCGCCGGTTTCCGTACAGTGCTCCGCGAGGCGGTCCCGGCCGCCCCTCAGCTCGAACCGGCCGAGCTGGCCGGGCTGCTGGAGCCGGCACCGCCGAGGCTGGAGGTGTCCTCTCCCACCATGTTGCTGCGGGCTGACGCAGAGGTGGTGTCGTTCCACGGCAGAGAGGACACGCTCGCCGACCTGGAGCGCTGGTGTCTGGCGGACCCCGACGGCGCCCCGGCCGCCCGTGTGCTCACGGGCCCAGGAGGGCAGGGCAAGACCCGGCTGGCTCGGCAGTTGACGGCGCGGATGCGGGACCGGGGCTGGACAGCGGGCCAGGTCCTCCGCAAGCCGCAGGGACTGCGGGCGCTGCGCATGGTCCAGCAGCCGGTACTTCTGATCGTGGACTACGCCGAGACCCGGCCCGAACTGGTCAGGGAGTTGTGGGAGCAGACGCGCGAGTCCGGGCACCAGGTACGTCTGCTGCTACTCGCCCGCTCGCTCGGCTCCTGGGCGACGCGAGCGACCGGGTATCTGCCCGAGACCAGGCTGCACGCGCTGGACCCCGGGGCCGGCGGCCGAGAACGGGCTTTCCGTATGGCGGCCCAGGACCTCGCCCGCCGTCTCGCGGAGGTGAGCGTCCCCGGCGTGGCGGACGTCGACTGGCCCGGACTCGCGGACTCCCTCCGGTACGACCGCCCCGGCGCGCACTCCAGCTCAGCCGCCGGCACGCATCCTCATGCGACGCCCGATGATCACCCCAGCACGACCCCTGTGGCCGAGACCGCGCTGACCGTGCAGATGGCCGCCCTGGCCGCGCTGCTGCGCTTCGCGCGAATCCCCGACCGGAACGACGGCCCGCTGGAGGCCAGGCTCCTGGCGCACGAGAAGACGTACTGGGTGGACGCCGCGGGCGGGCGGGGTCTGGGGGCCCGGGACACGGACCTGCTGGAACAGGCCGTGGCGGCGGCCGTCCTTTGTCCCGCGCAGAACGGGCCGGAGGCAAGGGCCACCATCGCCCAGTTGCTGCCCGACGAGCCGACGCGTGCGGCGAACGTCGTCGCCTGGTTGCGCGACGTGTACCCCCCGCCTCAGGGCCGCCATTGGGGCCGACTGGAGCCGGACCGTCTGGCGGAGTTCCATGCCTCTGAGCAGGTCGTCCGCGAACGCGAGCTGTTGCCGAAGCTTTTCGCCAGTGCCCCTGATCACCAGCGGGTGCAGATCCTCACCGTCCTGGCCCGCTCGGCCGTGACCCATGCCAACGAAGGGCGGGCGCGGGAGGCGCACCATGTCATCAAGCGACTCCGTGCAGTGCTGCGCAACGTTCCTGATCAGGTGCCACTCACCGCCGCCATGCTGCGCGCACACGCCGACGCGCTGCCGCGGCAGACCCATGTACTGCGCGACTACGTACTCGATGTCGCCCGCCGACTCGACCGACTGTGCGGGGCCGCGGGTGACGGCCCGCAGGCGCTGCGCGACCGCGCATGGGCGCTGCACAATCTCGCCGAACGGCACCTGGCGGTCGGCGCCTGGACCGACGCCGCAGCGGCCGCCAAGGGTGCCGCTACCCTGCGGCAACGGCTCGCCGACGACGGGACGACAACCCACCGCACGGAGTGGGCCGACTCGCTGCTGGTCCTCTCCCGTGCATCGCTCAACACCGGGTGCCTGACAGAGGCCCACCTCGCCGGCGTACGGGCACTGGGCCTGTACCGCGAGCTGGCCGCCGAGAACGGCGAGGAACGGGAAAAGCGCGAGAGCGGACTCGTACGGGCACTGCTCAACCTGTCAAGCGTGGTCTGGAGGGTCGACCCGAGTGCGATCCCCTTCGATCAGATCGCCCAGTCCGACGCCCACACGGACGAGGCCGTGCGCCGCGCCCGTCAACTGGCCGCCCTCCAACCGGACCTGGACCCGCTTCTCCTCGTCGCGGCTCTGACGGAACGCGGCACGAACCTCTGGCGTCTCTCCCGGCACACCGAGTCACTGCCCCTCAGCGAGGAGGCGCTCGAGACCTCCCGCCGGCTCGCGACGGAGAATCCTGACGCCTGGATCGCACACCTCGCCGATGCCCTGCGCGGCCTCGCCCTCGCCTACAGCAGTGCCTCACGGCCACCCGCCGAGTCGGCGGCGCTGCAACGGGAGGCGATCGCGTTGCTGCGCCCGCTGGCGAAGGATCTGCCCGAGGTGCACCAGCCCACCCTGGCGCAGACGCTGCACAACCTCGCCTGGGACCAGTTCGACGACGGGGAGCACGAGGCCGCGCTGGAGACCGCTGGGGAGGCCGTCGACCTGCGGCGGGCCCGAGCGCGTGACGAGGCCCGGGCTGGTGTGTCCGGTCTGGCCCGCGCGGTGAGCACGCGCGCCACGTTCCAGGCGCGCCTGGGCGACCACCGCACGGCGGTTGAGGGCTTCGATGAGGCCCTCCGGATCTACACGGGCTCCGCACTGCCCCTCAGCGCGAGCGACATGTTCCGCCAGTCCGCAGTCGCCCTCAGGCTTGTCTCCTCCTACGACGTCCTGGGCCGTGCGGCGGACGCCCTCGCCACCCTCGACGACGCCCTCGCCGTCCGTAGGCGGCTGAGCACGTACGCCCCCAGCCTCTACACCGAGAGCCATGCCACCGGCTTGCACAACGGCTCCGACCTGTTCTGGAGAAACGACCGGCCGGTGGCAGCGCGTATCCTGCTGCGCCAAGCGCTGCTGCAGTACCGCAGGTTGGCCCGCGACGGGGAGGGGCGTCAAGGACTGGCCTTCTGCCTGCACGACCTGGGCACCAGCTATGCCACGTCCTGGGCGACGGCCGATCGCGCGGTTCCCGTGCTGCGGGAGGCGTACGAACTACGCGTCGCCCTCTCGGCCGACGACCCGGGGCCCGAACACGAGTCGGCCTTGGCGGACACCTGCGCGGGGCTTGGTCACGCACTGCTGCGGACGAGCCGCTTCCCCGCCGCCGCCCACGTCGCAGAACACGAGGTGCACCTCAGGAAACGGCTACTCGCCCTGGGTGAGGAGCAGCACGAGCGGCCCCTCTGCCACGCTCTGCTGCGCCTGGCCGACGCGCAGGCGATGGCCGACCGGCCGACCATCGCCTGGAGCGCCGCACTCGAGGCGGAACGCGCCTGCCAAACGCTGGCAACCCGCCCCGGCGAACCGCCGGACGACACCGCGTGGCTGCTCTACCGGCTGGGCGGGACACTGAGCCTGGCCGGCCGGCACGACATCCGCCGGGCAGCACGCGGACTGGCGCCGGCACGACGGGCCGTCCGCCTCTACCGGCGGGCCGTGGACCGAGATCCCAGCGCACAGGCCGACCTCAACTATGCCGTCGCCGGACTCGCGAGAGTCCTGGACCGCCTCGGCCGCCACGACGAGGCCGCAGACGTCCGGCTGCGCAGGGCAGTCTGAAGGAACATGTGAGGAGTCTGCCGCGTATGACAGCTACACCACCGCTACACGACGACGAACAGGACGATATGACCGAGGACGCCCAGCGGAACCAGGCCATCCGGCATGACGCAGATATACGGCGGGACGAGGAAGACACGGCCCGCCCGGCCGAGCTGTTCTACCCGAACGTCGGCGAGTTCGTCGCGGACCGGTTCATCTATTTCGTCCCCTGTCCCACACCCGAGTCCGGGCGGACGTGGTGCCCCGAGTGGTACCGGCACGCCGAAGCCCTGTCCCGGCTAGACGCCATATGGCGTGCCTGGGAGGCTCTGCGCTGGGACGCGGGACTCGGCATGTCGAACTGGTGGCTCCACCACGTGGATCCCCACGTAGGAGCCCTGCTGAACCCCGTCACCGGACCGTTCGCCCGCTGCGCCGACGGCCACCAGACCCCCGAGCCGCTGCCGATGGCCACCCCACCGGAAGGACTGTTCACCGATCAGCGGTCGCCGGTGTCCCGAGACCCTTTCGCCCTCGGCTAGGGCGACTTGGGAAGGTCACCCCGGACAACCGGAGCTTCGTTGCGTTCGACAAGGCCCGACCTGCACACCCACATGTGCACGACCTGAAGTGGCCTGCCGTTGCTGAGCTTGGGCTGGAACAGGAATACAAGTAGGCCGAGTTGCAGATCGCGCGCGATCACGCGAAATGGCAGGTTGAGACCAAGAAGGCGCACTATCTCCTGGTCGTGAGCCTTTTCCGACCTCACGCTGACGCGTGGTGAAGGGGCTCCAGCCCTTGAGGGTGGCCATGGCCCGCTCGCCGAGGCAGCGGATCTTGGCGTGGGTGCTGTTGCGGCGGCGCTTCCATCTCTTGAGACGGCGGCCCCGAAACGGTACCCGGACGGATCCGCCGGCGCCTTGATACGCCTTGGTCGCCCAGCATTTGAGCCCCGCATCAGCGAGGGCTCCGATGATCCCGTGCTGTCGCGCGGCGGTCAGGTCCGTGAGTCGAGCCCGCCAGCGTCGACGAGGCCCAGAGCAGCCGTGCGAACGGATGTGTGAGGACCTGGACGTTCATGCCGTGGCGTTCGTGTTTCCCGGAGTAGTAAGGGGAGTTGGCGGCGATGCGGTCGATCGGCAGCAGGGTGCCGTCGAGGATGACGAACGGCTTCCCCCAGATCGTCCTCATCGCCTCGGCCAGGGACGGAGCGAGCGTAGACAGGGTCTCGGCGGCTTCGCGTATGTAGCGGTAAATAAACGGTCGCGATCCCGATACCGAATCCGGCGGCGAGCTGAGCGTAGGTGTCACCGCACCGCAGGTGGGCCAGCGCGAGCAGGGCCTGACGTACAGAGGAAAGGCGCCGCCACCGTGCCCCGATCCCCTGCCGCCTGGCTGTAAGTTGTCCGGTCAGGATCCGCAAGGTGCAGCTGGAGAGATCAATCGAGGATGGGTAGACAAGCACGCGACTCCTGGCCGGCGCGGGCGAACTCGATTGACCCCGAGGAGGTTTGTCCGATAGGCCGCTATGCGGCCGAATCGATCCCGGCGCGGAGCAAGTCTCAGAAGTTCGACGAGACTCCCGGCGGAGAAAGGGATCAGATTAATGAGATCGGAATTCAATTCGGGTGTCACAGCTGCGGAATCATATTCCCCTTCGGGTCGAAGAAGGGGTATGTTCCTGACCATCAGCCCATCAGCTCGTGGGTGCCGGACGGTTTTCCGCAGCGGCTTTATCCACAATGCCTCGATTGCAGTCGGAAGCAGGCCGGATGGGCTAGACAGCTAGCGCCCGTCATGAAGCCGAGCTACGAGCGAATCGCCAAGGAACTCGGATACTAAGGAGGCTGGAACGCCATGGATCTTACATGGGTTGAGTCGGAGGGCGGGCCGATGATTGTCGTTGAGGAGTCACTGAGAGGTCTCTGGGGCGGCTACACGAACTCCGACTACGAAAACGCGTGTGAGGTCGAAGGCTACGTCGGGCTGGTGCCGTTCGGAGAACCGTCGGCTCCCAGGCCCGCGCTGGCGATCAATGACATCCCCGCCCCGACCGCATTCATGGAGGAGTTCCTTGCCATTGTTCAATGGATCTCGTCGTCCAGCGATGGCCGATTCGTCGAAGTCGTGCGCGGAGGCATCGAATTCGTGGATACATGGGTGGACGGCCCGGTCGTGGAAGTGAACGGTCCGCTCGCCGTGTTCGATGCTGCTCTGCCGGGAACAGAAGCTCGTGCGGACGAACTTCTGCTGGTGGAGATCGAGCCCGCGGTCTATCGACTGAGGACCGCGGATATCGAGTCGGACACCGGTACGTGCGCACGGGTCCACAAGCTCGATCGGTTGATCCAGTGAACGGCGCGTAGCCGTCGTGCATGGCTGTCGGCCGGGGTCGTAAGCGAACCCTGGTCGGTAGGGGGGAAGCCCCGCCGGTCCGGCGGGGCTTCCGTTACCCCACGACATGTACGGCGGCGCCTTGGACGACATGGGGGCCTTGACCGCCGAGTAGCCGAGGGGTGAAAATCCCTCGGCTACTCGGGGGCTTTACCCACCCGCCTCCTGCGGGCAGGAGTCGAGGCATCCCCAGCGCCGAAACGAGCTCCTCACGCCCCACCCGAGCCCGCCCGACACGCTCCCGCGCGGCATCCACCTCCGCCTGAGCCTGCTCCAGGACCTCCGTCCAGGACTCCAGTTCCTGCCTCGCCCGCGCCTCACGCAGTTCCATCAACCCCAGCACCGACGGCATCACAACCTCCTCGATCAACAACAAGCCGTCCGCTGCCTGCCCCTACCCCTCCGCAGCCATGCCCTGCACACGAAGAAGCCCCTGCTCATCGAACAGGGACTCCCTTTGCCACAACGCACTCACCTACCTGGCGAACAAGGGGGTGCCGGACCATCTGCTGGCCCGTTGGGCGGGGCGCACCGATGTCCGGACGACGAAGCGCTGGTATGTGAAGCCGGATGTGGAGGATCTACGGTCGGCCGCGGATACGTGGGGTGATCTGGCGAGTGCTCCGGCCCCCGCCCACGGAGCGAATGTGAGATGTGGGAGCGTGAGTGGGTGAGTCAGAAGAACGTTGAAACCCTGAAATACCGCTTTGACGGGCCGGAAGACGCTCCGGTCCTGGTGATCGGGCCGTCTCTGGGTACCACATGGCACATGTGGGATCGGCAGATGCCCGAGCTCGCCCAGCACTGGCGGGTCTTCCGGTACGACCTGCCGGGCCACGGCGGCGCCCCCGCCCACCCCGCCACCGGCATCGGCGATCTCGCCGACCGGCTGCTCGCCACGCTCGACAGCCTCGGAGTCCAGCGTTTCGGGTACGCGGGCTGCTCCATCGGCGGCGCGATCGGCACCGAGCTGGCGCTGCGCCACCCCGACCGGGTCGCCTCGCTGGCCCTCGTGGCGGCCTCGCCCCGGTTCGGCAGTGCCGACGAGTTCCGCCAGCGCGGCGTGATCGTCCGTACCAACGGCCTGGAGCCGATGGCCCGTACCGCCCCTGAGGCCTGGTTCACCCCCGGCTTCGTGGCTGCCCAGCCCGCCATCGTCGAATGGGCGGTCCAGATGGTCCGCACGACCGATCCGGGCTGCTACATCGCCGCGTGCGAAGCGCTTGCCGCCTTCGACATACGGACGGAACTCGGCCGCATCACCGTCCCCACCCTCGTCCTGGTCGGCGCGGAGGACCAGGTCACCGGGCCCGCCGAGGCCCGCACACTGGTCGCCGGCATACCCGACGCCCGGCTCGCGCTCGTCCCCGGCGCCTCCCACCTGGCCCCCGTCGAGCAGCCCGGAGCCGTCACCGACCTGCTCCTCACGCACTTCTCCACGGCCTGGCAGGACACCCTGGGCCCGATCCCCGTACCACCAGCCGTCCCGGCTCTCTCCGTCCACTTCGCACCCGTCGCGGAGATCGCCCCGGCGGCCGTCGTGCCCGAAGCGACGGCAGCAGCAGGCCAGGACCGCTACGAGAGGGGCATTAAGGTCCGCCGCGAGGTGCTGGGGGACGCGCATGTGGACGGTGCGCTCGCCGCGTCCGACGCCTTCACCGAGGACTTCGAGGACCTCCTCACCCGTTACACGTGGGGCGAGGTCTGGAACCGCGAGGGCCTCGACCGCCGCACCCGCAGCTGTGTCACGCTCACGGCGCTCGTCGCCTCGGGCCGGCTGGAGAGTCTCGCCGCCGACACGAGGGCCGCGCTGCGCAACGGGCTCACCCCCGACGAGATCAAGGAAGTGCTGCTCCAGTCCGCCGTGTACTGCGGTATGCCGGCCGCGGGCGCCGCGTTCGCCATCGCCAGGGGAGTCATACAGGAGGTAACCAGGCCGCCCGCGTAGCAAGATGGGCCCATGGACGCATCGCCTCTCACTCTCACGAAGAAGACGCACTCCTGTATCCGGCTGGAGAGGGAGGGCCGGGCGATCGTCATCGACCCCGGCGGCTTCTCCGAGGGTGACGCGGTGGCCGGCGCCGACGCGATCCTGGTGACGCACGAGCACCCGGACCACTTCGACGAGGCACGGCTGCGCGCCGCCCTGGCAGCCGGTCCGGCCGTGGAGATCTGGACCCTGCGCAGCGTGGCCGAGCAGCTCTCCGCGTCCTTTCCCGGCCGGGTCCACACCGTGGGCCACGGAGCCACGTTCACCGCCGCCGGTTTCGAAGTGGAGGTGCACGGCGAGCTGCACGCCGTGATCCACCCGGACATCCCCAGAGTCACCAACGTGGGCTTCATGATCGACGGTTCGGTCTTCCACCCCGGTGACGCGCTGACCGTGCCCGACCGTCCGGTGGACACGCTGATGCTGCCGGTGATGGCCCCGTGGAACAAGATCTCCGAGGTCATCGACTACGTCCGCGAGGTCCGGCCGCGGCGTGCCATCGACATCCACGACGCCCTGCTCACCGATCTCGCACGCCCGATCTACGACCTGCAGATCGGCAAGCTGGGCGGCTCCGACCACGGCAGGCTGGTCCCGGGCGAGGCCGCCGAACTCTGACCGGCGGGGGGTGGCGGGGGCCGGGAGCGGGGCGGCTGTCAGTGGGAGGCGTTAGGTTTACTGCCATGCGCATCGCCACCTGGAACGTCAATTCGATCACCGCCCGCCTCCCGAGGCTGCTGGCCTGGCTGGAGAGCACCGGCACCGACGTGCTGTGCCTCCAGGAGACCAAATGCGCGACCGAGCAGTATCCGGCCGAGGCCCTGCGCGAGCTGGGCTACGAGTCCGCGGTCAACGCCACGGGCCGGTGGAACGGGGTCGCGCTGATCTCCCGCGTAGGCCTCGCCGATGTCGTCACCGGCCTGCCCGGCGGACCGGATTTCGAGGGGGTGCAGGAGCCGCGCGCCATCTCGGCGACCTGCGGCCCCGTCCGCCTCTGGTCGGTGTACGTGCCGAACGGCCGCGAGGTCGCCCACGACCACTACACGTACAAGCTGGCCTGGCTGGAGGCCCTCCAGAAGGCGGTCGCCGCGGACGCGGCGGGCTCGCAGCCGTTCGCCGTCCTCGGTGACTTCAACGTCGCCCCGGCGGACGAGGACGTCTGGGACCCCGCGCTCTTCGAGGGGGCCACGCATGTCACCCCCGCCGAGCGCGCCGCGCTCGCGAGTCTGCGCCAGGAGGGGCTGTCGGACGTGATGCCGCGCCCCCTCAAGTACGACCGCCCCTACACCTTCTGGGACTACCGGGAGCTCCGCTTCCCGAAGAACAAGGGCATGCGTATCGACCTGGTCTACGGCAACGCCCCGTTCACGGCCTCGGTCAGGGACAGCTACGTGGACCGCGAGGAGCGCAAGGGCAAGGGTGCGTCCGACCACGCCCCGGTGGTCGTCGACCTCGACCTGTGAGCGGGGGCCGGCGCCCCCGCGTCAGGTCCTGACGGCATTGGTCCTAAAGGTTCTTCGCGCCCCGCAGCAGGTGCGGTGCGCGGGACCGTACGGCGTCGGTGATCTGCCGTTTGGACGGGTTCACCAAGGCCTGGCCGGCGATGGTCACCGTCGGCACGGTCTCGTGGCCGTCCGCGACCGACCGTACGAAGGCGGCGGCGTCCGGATTCCGCCAGATGTTGACCTCGGTGTACGTCAGTCCGCAGAAGCGGAGCCGGAGCCGTAGCTTCATGCAGTACGGGCAGCCGGGCCGCCAGTAGACGACCATGCCCTCGTCATCGCTGCTGTACCCGTGTCCTGTGCGGTCCGCCATCGCAAGCCCTTCGTCCGTTGAGCGTTCCCTTGAGCGTTCCCTTGAGTAGTTCGTTGAGCATTCCGTTGCGCCGTGGGCCTGTTGGCCCTGCCCCATCACCATGACAGCCAGGCCCGTGCGTACTCAGTGAACCGAGAATCCGCCGTCGACGAAGAGCGACTGCCCGGTGACATAGGCGGAGGCGGCGCTCGCCAGGAACACGGCCGCGCCCGCGAAGTCGTCCGCCAGCCCGTTGCGCTTGACCATCGTGCGCGCGGCCAGTGCGGCCACCTTCTCCGGGTCGGACGAAAGACGGGCGTTGAGCGGCGTCATCACGAAGCCGGGCACGAGCGTGTTGCACGTGACTCCGTGCGGCGACCAGGCCTCCGCCTGCGAGCGGGCCAGCGACTCCAGCGCACCCTTGGAGACCCCGTAGGCGCCGCTGTTGACGAAGGCCCGGTGCGCCTGCTGGGAGGTGACGTGGATGATCCGGCCGTAGCCCCGCTCCGCCATGCCCGGTCCGAACCGCTCGCCCAGCAGATACGGCGCCTTCAGGTTCACCGCCATGGTGGTGTCCCAGACGTCCTCGCCCAGTTCACCCATCGGCGGCCGCAGGTTGATCCCGGCGCAGTTGACCAGGACGTCGGGCTCCCCGAACACCGAGGCCGCCTCGTCCGCACCCGCGCGGACGCCCTCGGAGGTTCCCAGGTCCGCGCTGACCCAGGCCGCACGACAGCCGTCCGCGGTCAGCTCGGCGGCCGCGGCGGTCAGCTCGGCCTCCCGGCGGGCCACGATCACCACGCTCGCGCCCGCGTGGGCGAGGGCTCCGGCGATGGACCTGCCGATGCCCGAACTGCCGCCGGTCACCACGGCGACACGGCCGTCGAGGGCGAAGAGCCCGGAGAGATACGACTGCGTGATCATGGCCAAAGCCTAAGCGGGGTCCTGCTGTGATCTGCGGTCGGCTCTCCCTTGGCATGGTTTGGCCTGACGCGTTCTGACTTGTCAGGTCTCAGGTCGGAATCGGCCGCGCGCCCTGTGGTGCGGAACACGCCGGGGGTGGGACCCTAGTGGTATGAACATCCCTTTCTTGGACAACTGGCGTAAGCGCCAGGGCGGTACGCAGGGGGGCGCTCTCGTGGGCGCCGTCGAGGCGGACCCGGCCGGTGTGGCCGGGTTGCTCGCCGAATGTGAGCTGCTGCGCGTCCGAGCCGAGCAGAACGGACTCGAACTGGACGACAGTCCGGCCTCGTTGACCGCACTGGATCAGCTCCCGCCCCGTTGGCGTGACGACCCCGAGGAACTGCCCTGGTTCGGCAACGACGCGGGCCTCTATCTCGGCACCGTCCTCGTGCGGAACGTGCCCGGTGCCGTGTGGCACATCCGGCCCAGCGGCCAGCCCGTGGTCTGCCTGGACTCCGGGCGGGAGATCGACGTGGTCGAGGCCGGTCTCGACTGGGCGATGTCGGGCAGCCCCGAGCTCTCCCAGGTGTACGCGGAGTCCGCCGAGAACTGACACCGTCTTCAAATCGAGATAAACAGCCTTATGCCCCTCTAATGCGTGTCGCCCGCTAAGTCCCGTACCGGGACGGATAGTTTGCGCTGACTTCAACAGCGACATATGGGTAGGGCAGTGTATGGCCGTCGATCCGTTGATCGAGCTGCGGGGCGTCAACAAGCACTTCGGTGCGTTGCACGTGCTGCAGGACATCAATCTCACCGTCGGCCGCGGGGAGGTGGTGGTGGTCATCGGCCCCTCCGGCTCCGGCAAATCGACGCTCTGCCGGACGATCAACAGACTTGAGACGATCGAGTCGGGCCAGATCGCCCTCGACGGCAAGCCACTCCCCGAGGAGGGGAAGGGGCTGGCGCAGCTCAGAGCCGAAGTGGGCATGGTCTTCCAGTCGTTCAACCTCTTCGCGCACAAGACCGTGCTGGCCAACGTCTCCCTCGCGCAGATCAAGGTCCGCAAGCGCAAGAAGGACGAGGCGGACAAGCGTTCACGGGAGCTCCTGGAGCGCGTCGGGCTCGCCGCACACGCCGACAAGTACCCCGCCCAGCTCTCCGGCGGCCAGCAGCAGCGCGTGGCCATCGCCCGCGCCCTTGCCATGGACCCCAAGGCCCTCCTCTTCGACGAGCCCACCTCGGCCCTCGACCCGGAGATGATCAACGAGGTGCTGGAGGTCATGCAGCAGCTCGCCCGGGACGGCATGACGATGGTCGTCGTCACCCACGAGATGGGCTTCGCCCGCTCGGCCGCCAACCGTGTCGTCTTCATGGCCGACGGAGCCGTCGTCGAGGACCGTCACCCGGAGGAGTTCTTCACCGCCCCGGCGAGCGACCGCGCCAAGGACTTCCTGTCCAAGATCCTCAAGCACTGACGGGGGGATTCATGGTGCGTACGAGAAAAGCCGTGGCCGCGCTGGCCTGCCTGCTGCTCGCCGTCCTCGCCGCCGGCTGCGGCAAGGAGGGCAGCCCGCCGGTCAAGGGACCCAAGGCCGGAGCGCTGCCCCGCTACGAGGTCGACACCGGCTTCGAGCTGACCGATTCGAGGACCTGGCGCGAGGCCAGGAGCCGCGGACACCTGATCGTCGGAGCCAAGGAGGACCAGCCCTACCTGGGCGAGAAGGACCCGGCCAGCGGCATCTACTCCGGCTTCGACATCGAGATCGCCCGCATGACGGCGGCCTCCCTGGGCTTCGACCCGAAGAAGATCCGTTTCAGGACCATCGCGTCCGCCAACCGTGAGACCGCCCTCCAGAACGGGCAGATCGACTACTACGTCGGCACGTACACGATCAACGACATGCGCAAGAAGCTCGTGGGGTTCGCCGGTCCGTACTACATGGCCGGTCAGGGCCTGCTGGTACGCACCGACGAGGACGGCATCGAGGGGCCTCAGGACCTGGCAGGCAAGACCGTCTGCTCCGCCGCCGGTTCCACGCCGTACCAGCGGATCGCCGCCGACTACCCCGAGACGGACCTGGTCGCCTACGACACGTACTCGATCTGCGTCGACAACCTGCTGACCTTCCAGGTCGACGCCGTCACGACCGACGACGCCATCCTGCTGGGCTTCGCCGCCAAGGTCCCCGAGGAGATGAAGGTCGTCGGAAAGCCGTTCTCCGAGGAGCCGTACGGCATCGGAGTGCCGCGCAGCGACAACGCCCTGCGCTCCGCGCTGAACGACGCCCTGGAGGCCAACGAGAAGAACGGCAACTGGAAGAAGGCGTTCGAAGCGACGCTGGGGCTCTCCGGAGTGCCCGCACCGACGCCCCCGCCCATCGACCGCTACCCGGCGAACTGAGGGGACCGGCCATCACATGGATGTACTCACGGAGAACTTCACCCTCTACGGCGAAGGGTTCCTCGGCACCGTCGAACTCACCGTCTACTCCTCGATCCTGGCCCTGGTCCTCGGCTTCCTCATGGCCTCGTGCCGGGTGGCGCCCGTCGGGTCCTTCCGGGCGCTCGGCACCGTCTGGGTGACCGTCCTGCGCAACACCCCGCTCACCCTGCTGTTCTTCGCGGTGCTCCTCGGGCTGCCGCGCTTCGGGCTCGTCCTGCCGTTCGAGGTCTTCGCCGTGCTCGCGCTCGGCTGCTACACCTCCGCGTTCATCTGCGAAGTCCTGCGCTCCGGCATCAACACCGTGCCCACGGGCCAGGGTGAAGCGGCCCGCAGCCTCGGAATGACCTTCGGACAGTCCCTCAGCACGGTCGTCCTGCCCCAGGCGTTCCGCTCGGTGATCCCGCCGGTCGGCTCGACGCTGATCGCCCTCGCCAAGAACTCGGCGATCGCCGGCGCCTTCAGCGTCACCGAACTGCTCGGCACCTACAAGACCCTCAACGAACTGGGCTACAGCATCATCTGGTCCTTCGTCTGGATCGCCGTCGGCTACCTGCTCATCACCCTGTCCATCAGCGCGCTCTTCCATGTGCTGGAGAAGCGCTGGGGAGTCGCCCGATGACCCACTCCGCGCCCTCCGCCACCGCGCTCTACGACATCCCGGGGCCGCTGACCCGTAAACGGCACCGCCTGTACGGCATCGTGTCCACGGTTGTGATCCTCGCCCTCGTCGGCTGGATCATCTATCTGCTCTTCGACACCGACCAGTTCACAGCCGAGAAGTGGACGCCCTTCGCGTACACGGGCATCCAGGAACTGCTGCTGCGCGGCCTCGGCAACACCCTCAAGGCGTTCGCGTACGCCGCGGTGCTCTCCCTCGCGCTCGGCGCCGTACTCGCCGTGGGCAGGCTCTCCGACCACCGGCCGGTCCGCTGGATCTCCACGCTGCTCGTCGAGTTCTTCCGCGCCATGCCCGTCCTGGTGATGATCTTCTTCATCTTCGTGGCGCTGAAGGTGCAGCCGCTGCCCGCCCTCGTCGCGGGCCTGACCCTCTACAACGGCTCGGTGCTCGCCGAGGTCTTCCGTACCGGAATCCATTCGGTGGACCGCGGCCAGCGGGAAGCGGCCTACGCGCTCGGTATGCGCAAGACGCAGGTCACGACCTATGTGCTGGCGCCCCAGGCGGTACGGGCCATGCTGCCCACCATCATCAGCCAGTTGGTGGTGGCGCTGAAGGACACCTCGCTCGGTTTTCTCATCACCTACGAGGAGTTTCTCCACGCGGGGAAGCTGATCGCGTCGAATCTCGACTACGATCTTCCTTTCATCCCTGTGGTGATGGTGATCTCGCCGATTTACATCGGGCTCTGCATGCTGCTCTCGTGGTTCGCCACGTGGGTGGCCGAACGGGAGCGGCGCAACGTCAAGACGAAGGCCGTCGAGGTCGCTCCGGCGGAACCCGGAACGCTGCTGCCCTGAAGGCGGCGGCCGAGCGGTACCCGTCCGGCAGCAGCCGGTGATCACTTCTCGTGCGGCGGAACCGGACACCATCCGGACCGCGGTGGCCGGGTAGAAGGTCAGCTGCGTGCCGGCGGGTTGTGCTCGACACTTTGAGCGGCCCGGCGTCGTGGACGTACACGACGAGGGCCGCTCTTCCGGTTCCGGGCGGCCCGCGGCCCGGTGTGTGATTCGCGGCCCGGTGTGTGGTTCGCGGGGCCACGGGCAGAGGGGCCTGCACGGCGGGTGTCGCACCGCCGGCCACCCGCTCCACGACGTCGGGGCCGTACGCGACGGAGCCGGCCGAAGCCCGCACTGTCTCGTGCGGTGCGCCCTCACCCATGCCACGGACGTCCGGCGCATGCCGTGCGCACCTGGTCCGCCCCCCAACCCGGTTCGGGCTGCGCCCGGCAAGCGGACGGCCCGCCGACGGGTGTCCGTCGGCGGGCCGAAGTCGTGGGTCACGCAAGAGCGAGGAACAGCTTCTCCAGTTCCGCCTCGGTCATCGGCGGGGCACCGTCCTCACTTTCGGTGAGGCACTGGCGCATCCCGCTCGCGACGATCTTGAAGCCCGCCCGGTCGAGGGCGCTGGAGACAGCGGCGAGCTGGGTGACGACGTCCTTGCAGTCCCGGCCCGCCTCGATCATGGCGATGACTCCCGCGAGCTGGCCCTGGGCACGACGCAGCCGATTGAGGACCGCGGTCGCCGCTGCATCTTCTACTTTCACCGGGTTCCTCCGTTTCATCGACTATTAACACGAGGATATACCCCCTACGGTATTTTGCTCCGGGGTGTGTTCTCCGTTCGTGAGAGGTGCTCGGTCGGCGGGTCCACGGCGGGAGTGCGGCGGCGTGCTCGTGCGGTGCGCCATGTCAGTGCAGCTGCGGTCAGGGCGAGGGTGGTGGCCCAGGTCCAGGGGCTGGTCCAGAATCCGGAACCGAGCTGCTGGGTCAGGACGAAGACGCCCATGACGACGACGAACCAGCCGAACGCCTTGCGCAGAGTGTCCTGGGGGATGCGTCCGGCGAAACGGCTGCCGATGAGGCTGCCGACGATGGCCGCGGCGGTGATGGCCAGCGCGAGGCCCCAGTCGATCTGGACTGCGGACAGGTGGCCGGCGAGTCCGGAGAACGACTTCATGGCGATGACCAGAAGCGAGGTGCCGACGGCGACGCTCATGGGCAGTCCGCCGAGCAGGGCCAGTGCGGGGACGACCAGGAATCCGCCGCCCGACCCGACCAGCCCGGTGACGGCGCCGACAACGAGCCCTTCGGCAACGATGTGCTTCGTGGGGAGTTCATGGTGGGCGGGTTTGTGCGCGGCAGCCTTGCGGGGCTTCCGGAGCATGGCGGCGGCGGTGGCGAGCATCATCAGCGCGAACGCGATGAGCAGGGCGGTGCCGGGAATGTACTCGGCGAGACGTCCGCCGCCGTAGGCGCCGACCATGCTGACGGCGCCGAAGATCAGGCCGATGCGCCAGCGTACCCGGCCTGCGCGGGCGTGCGCGATGAGCCCGACCACGCTGGTGACGCCGACGACGAACAGGGAGGTCGCGATGGCCTCCTTGCTGCTCTGGCCGGCCAGGTAGACCAGGATCGGCACGGTCAGGATGGAGCCGCCGCCGCCCAGGATGCTCAGGCTGATGCCGATGAGCACCGAGGCCAGGAGGACGAGAGTGATCATGATCGGCCTCGCAGGGAGGTGATGACGGTCCGGATGTCCGTACGCGGACCGCGGTTGTAGGGCAGCTTGGACAGCATCATGCCCATGGCACAGGTGTTGCTGAGCGCGGCGAAGGTCAGCCCGGCCCCGAAGGCGGTGCCGATCAGGTGCACTCCGGGCACGAACAGTCCGGTGATGCCGGTGATGAGGACGACGGATCCGGCGATCAGCCGGACCTGGCGCTCCAGATCCCAGCGCTCAGGGCCCCTGTTGACGGGGGCCCCGGCCATCTCCCAGGCCATCATGCCGCCGTCCAGGACCCGCAGGTTGGGCAGGCCGGCCTCGGTGAGTGCCTGCTCGGCTTGGGCGGCGCGGGCTCCGGAGCGGCAGACGAGGACGACGTCTTCACCGATGTGGGCGAGGAGCTCGGCGCGGTGCTCGCGCAGGGTGTCCAGGGGCACGTTGTAGGCGCCGGAGATGTGGGTGCTCTGGAACTCGCCGGGGGTGCGCACGTCGAGTATGCGGGGGCCGTTTCCGTCCGTCATGAGCTGCTGGAGGACGGCGGGAGTGAGTCCGGCGGTGCGTGAGGCGTCGGTCGTCATGGAGGCTCCGGGTTGTGGTGTGCGAATCCCCGGAAATACCGGGGGGGGGTATAGGCGAGGGCAGTGGTGTGCCTGCGCCCCCGCGGGGAGGGGCCCGTCAGGGCATGAAGGCTTCCCCGCGGGGGCGCAGGCGGCCTGGCGCGGCCGGTGGCCGGTTTCTTCGCCGGTGCCGCGCCCGGTCAGACGGCCGCAGGAGCGTCGAGCAGCGCCCAGGCGGCGTAGCCGCCGAGGATGTCGGAGACGTCGGTGAAGCCGCGGTGGCGCAGCAGGCTGGCCGCGATGGAGGAGCGGTGGCCGCCCGCACAGTGCAGGACCAGGGCCTGGTCGGTGGGGATCTCGTCGAGGCGCAGGGGCAGTTCGCCGAGCGCGATGTGCAGGGCGCCCTCGATGAGCCCGTTCTCTCCGCGTTCGCCGCAGTTGCGTACGTCGAGGACGACCGGCGGGTTCTCGCCCTCCAGTGCGGTGCGCAGTTGCGCGGCGGTCAGGCGACTGGCGGGGGTCACCTCGTCGGCCAGGGTGACCAGGGCGTCCTCCGGGCCGCGCAGGTAGCCGGACACGCGGTCGAAGCCGATTCGGGCCAGCCGGGTGACGATCTCCTCCTCGCGGTTCTGGGGTGCGAGGACCAGCAGGTCGGCGTCCGCGGGCAGCACGGTGCCCGCCTGCTCGGCGAACCGGCCGTCGGCGGGCACGTTGACCGAACCGCGCAGGTGGCCGGCGGCGAACTCCTGCGGGCTGCGGGCGTCCAGGACTACCGCCCCCTCGGCCCGTCGGGTGGCGAACTCCTCGGCGGACAGCGGCCGGGGCGCGGCGGCCGGGTCGAACAGCTCGTGGTCCTGGCGATTGAGGGTGGCGTCGTAGACGAAGTAGCCGGGGGCGGCGGACTGGCCGGCGGTGACCAGGGCGATGAACTCGTCCTGACCCATCGGCGCGCACGCGTAGTTGGTGGTGCGCTGCTCACCGATGGTGGACTGCTTCTCGCTGGACAGGTTCTTGCCGCAGGAGGATCCGGCGCCGTGCGCGGGGAAGACCCTGACCTCGTCCGGCAGGCCCATCAGCTTGTTCTGGACACTGTCGTGGAGCATGGCGCCGAGCTCGTCGGCGGTTACACCGATGGAGGCGAGCAGATCGGGACGGCCCACGTCCCCGATGAAGAGGGCGTCGCCGGTCAGCACCCCGTAAGGGGCGGTGTCGTCGCCGTGCTCGTAGACCTGCACGCTGATCGACTCCGGGGTGTGCCCCGGCGTCTCCATGATCTTCAGGGTGACGTCGCCGAGGCTGATGGTCTCGCCCTCGGTCAGCTTGCGGATGGGGTACTCGGTCTCGGCACGGCTGCCGTAGCCGATCCACGCACCGGTGCGCGCGGCCATCTCCAGGTGCCCGGCGACGAAGTCGGCGTGGAAGTGGGTGTTGATGACGCCGACAACCTTGAAGCCGTGCGCGTCGGCGTCGGCGAGGTACTCGGTCACGTCCCGGCGGGGGTCGACGACCACGGCCTGGCCGGTGGTCTCGTCGGCGATCATGTACGACGCCTGCGAGAGGCAGTCGAGGTAGTACTGGGCGAAGAACACGGGAAGCCTCCGAAGCGATCGGCCCTCATATACCCGGCGGGGTATATGAGGAGTCAAAAGGGACCCGGCCCCGATGGGCCGGGCATGTACAAGGGATGTCAGGCGGAGCCGGGGGCGAGCCCCGTCACGACCGGGCGGCCCGTGCGGGTCCAGCCCCGTGTGCCGCCGGCGACGGAGTACGCGTCCGCTCCGGCGGCGGTGAGCCGGTCCGCGGCCGTCTTACTGCGGTTGCCACTGGCGCAGATCACGTACACCGGCCGGCCGTCGGGGAGACCGCGCATCGCGGCGGCCGGTGCCGACAGCGGGGCGAGCCGCGCACCGGGCACATGCCCGGCTTGATATTCGTCCGGTTCCCGCACGTCCAGGACGTACGCCTTGTCGGCCCAAGCCGCGGCGAAGGAGTCCATATCCACTTCACGAGCCATGCCCGATTCACCTCCAGATACCCCCACGGGTATTTCGTCCGACGGTAGAGGGTCCGAGTCGCGCCTGTCAAATACCCCCCCGGGTATCCAGACCCGGGCATGGGCGGCCCGGATTCCCTGGCGTGAGCGACGCCCGTAAGCGGCCCGTCCACCAGGTGGCGCCCGGCACGCCTCCGGGTCAGGGCACCCTCCCGCCGGGCGGACCCACCGCCCGGCCGCACGTCGCTGCCACGATCGCGGCACCCGTCCCGGTCGGCGGGAGCGCCCGTGTCGCAGATACCCCCCAGGGTATATCCTCGGACATCCTCGACCCGGCCCGCCGTAGGAGGAACAACGGGCCACCGCGGGGCCTTCTATACCCTAGGGGGTATATTCTATGTCTGGAGACGACCATGGCCGCAGTGGAACTGACGCACAGCAATTTCGACGCCACCGTCAAGGGCGACGGCATCGTCCTCCTCGACTTCTGGGCCCGGTGGTGCGGCCCGTGCCGGATGTTCGCGCCGGTCTTCGAGCGCGCGTCCGAGCGTCACCCGGACATCGTGTTCGGCACGGTGGACACGGAGTCCGAGCAGGAACTGGCGACGGCGTTCGCGATCTCCTCGATCCCCATGCTCATGGTGATGCGCGACAACGTCGTCCTGCACGCCCGGGCGGGCGCTCTCTCCGAGGCCGCGCTGGAAAAGCTCATCGCGAAGTTCCGTGAGGCGGACACACTCGAGCCGCAGCCGGCCGGCCGGGCGTACGGCGTGCATCGCGCGCGTCTCGCACGGGTGGCCCGCAGGAGGGCCGCGCACCCTCTTCGGACCTGGTCGCCGCAGGAGGATGGCGACCGATGAGTTCCCTCGCCGCCGGGGGCCGCGTCCGCTCCGCGCCCCGCCGTCCCGCGCCCTGGCGGGTTCCGCGGGGCGTCAGGAAACAGGCGTCGCGCTCAGCCGTGGGAAAAGGTGATGTCGGGCAGGATGCGGCGCAGCCAGCGGGGGCTGTACCACGCGGCATGCCCGGACAGACGAAGAAGCGCCGGAAGCAGGATGAGTCGGACAAGGGCCGCATCCAGGAGCACCGCCACACCCAGGACGATGCCCATCTCCTTGGGCGGCAGCGGGCCGGACAGGGCGAAGGTGAAGAACACGGCGACCATGACGGCGGCGGCGGCGGAGATCACTCGGCCGGAGTGGGCGAGGGCGCCCGTCATGGCCTCCCGGGGGTCACCGCTGCGCTCGTAGTGCTCCTTGGCGGAGGCCAGGAGGAAGACGGTGTAGTCCATGGCGATGGCGAAGATCATCGCGAAGAAGAACACCGGAGCCCAGCCGTCGAGGAAGCCCTGTGGGGTGAAGCCGAGCAGATCCGCACCGTGGCCGTCCTGGAAGACCAGTCGGGCCACGCCAAAGGCGGCGCCGGTGGACAGCAGGCTGGCGACTGTGCCGAGGAACGAGATCAGCGGGGCCTGCAGAGCGAACAGCAGCAGGACGAATCCGAGAGCGAGGACCACCCCGATGACCAGCGGGGTCTTCTGGTTGAGCAGGTGCTGAAGATCGAGGTTCTCCACAGCGGCGCCACCGACGAGGGTGCCCTCGGGCAGGTCGGCACGCAGTGTGTCCACAGTGGCGCCGAGTTCCGGGTCGGACGGATCGACGGTGGGTACGGCCTGAATCATGGACCATCCCGAGCCGTCGGCGGCTTCCTGTCCGGGCATGACGCCGGCGATGCCCTCGGAAGCCTTGATCTGCGCGGTGACGGCCTCGGTGCGATCGGTGGTCGTGATGATCTGCAGGGTGCCCGGTGCCCCTTCACCGAAAGCCTCCTGGACCGCGGTGTAGCCGGCACGGGCGCTGGTGTCGGAGGGGATGACGGTGATCGAGGGCATCGCGGTGCGAAGGCCGATCACCGGGGCGGCCAGGACCAGCAGAACCGCGAGTGCGAGCGCCCCGTACCTGAAGGGGTGCGCCCACAGCCGTTCGCCCCAGGCGGCGAACCGGGCCGAGCGGTGCTCGCCGGAACGGACCCAGGGCAGAGCGAGTGAGTCGATCCGGTGGCCGAGTCGGCCCAGCACAGCCGGCAGCAGGGTGAGGGTGGCGGCCAGGATGAACGCGACGGCGAGCATGATGCCGCCGGCCATGGACCGAAACGCCGGGGACGGCACGAGCATGACGGCGGAGAGGCTGACCAGGACGGTCGCGCCTGACAGC
Organism: Streptomyces finlayi; assembly: GCF_014216315.1. NCBI lineage: Bacteria > Bacillati > Actinomycetota > Actinomycetes > Kitasatosporales > Streptomycetaceae > Streptomyces > Streptomyces finlayi. The sequence continues at coordinate 882,219 of NZ_CP045702.1, read as the reverse complement.
AGGACCGCCTTGCCCGCGGTGTCCATCGTCTCGGCGACCGCCTCGTGCATGCCCAGTGAGCGGCCTACGCGGGCGCCGCGGAAACGGGCCACGATGAACAGCGCGTAGTCGATGCCGAGGGCGAGGGCGAACATCATCGCGAAGTTCATGGCCCAGATCGACACGGGGACCAGGTGGCTGATCAGCACCAGGGATCCTGCCGACGCGACCAGTCCGGCCAGGGTGAGCAGCAGGGGGAGTCCTGCCGCGACCAGGGAGCCGAACGCCAGCACCAGGATGGCCAGGGTGACGGGCCAGGACAGCAGCTCCGATTTCAGCATCGCGTCGTGATTGGCCTCGTTGAAGTCGCTCCACAACACGGACGCGCCGGTGGCATGCACTTCGATTCCGTCACCGGACAGTTCCTCCAGCGGCTCCTTCAGGTCGTCGGCCGCCCGCACCATCGTGTCCGGGTCCGCGTCCGCACCGGCCAGGAGGATGGCGGTTCGGCCGTCCGCGCTGATCGTGGCCCCCCGCTGTGGCGGGATCACGGTGGAGATCCTGGAATCCGCCGCCGCCAGATCGCTCGCCCTGTCGATGACGGCCTGGACCTCCGGGCCGGTGACGGGGCGGTCGGCACTGACCACGATCTGCAGTGCGGTGGACGCGTTGCCGTCGAAATGCTTCTCGGCGATCCCGCGAACCTTGACCGAGTCCGAGCCGTCGGCCTGCCATCCGGCCCCCGAGAGGGCTGTGGTGACCTGGGGGGCGAAGGCGCCGAGCGCCGCGACGATCAGCAACCATCCGGCGACCACCGTCTTGAAGTGGAGTACCGACCAGACGCCGAGGCGCCCCAGCGTGCCGGTACCAGGAGAAGCCGCGGCGTCGGGCGTGGTGTGAGGGAGTTTCAAGGGTGAGGCTCCTGCGTGCGGGGCCGCGCCCGAGCCCGCCCCTGGCACGAGGTGGAAATCAGGCGCGGACGATGGCGGAACGGGGAGATCGGCCGGGCGGACCTTGCTTGCGGATCCGGTTCTTCATGCAGCCAAGGACCTGGCTGGGCGGGTGACGGCCTCGTCGGCGACGCGGGTCCGTCTCCCCGACGGCGCGTCAGCCCCATCGATCGGCAATTGCACGGATATGCCGCTCTGATGACGATGCGGCACGCATGCAGTGGATACTTTCCGTGATTCAGCCGTTTGTACAGGAGCATCCGAGTGACTCCGCGACGGATTCACCTCACCGGGCGTCATGAGCCGGGTGAGAAGGGCTTCGGCTCGGGTCCGGTCGGCGGTGACGGTCACGCCCACATTCATGCGCCGCCCCCGGCCGAGTCCGCGCAGCAGGGGACAGGTGCGGGCATGCCAGCGGTCATTCGGGTTCTTGTTCGAGGCGGTCCTGACGATCGGGACGGAACGGCGTTACCCTGCGCGGACGATCCTTCACCGGAGGTGCGCATGCGTCGTTCCGTCAGGCGGAATGTCTCGGTCTTAGGTGTTCTCGCCGTCATCGCCTCCGTCGGGGCAGCGGCTCCAGCCGGGTCCACACCCGCCGGCCCGCCGCCCAAGTCACCGGTGGCGGTGGGGTACGGCGGCGCGGTGGCGAGCGTCGACGCCGACGCGTCGGCCGCCGGTATCGAGGTGCTCCGCAACGGTGGCAACGCCGTCGACGCGGCCGTGGCGACCGCGGCCGCGCTCGGAGTCACCGAGCCGTACTCGGCGGGCATCGGCGGTGGTGGCTACTTCGTCCACTACGACGCCGCCAGGCGCACGGTGCAGACCGTCGACGGCCGCGAGACCGCCCCGCGCAGCGCGGACTCCTCGCTCTTCCTGGAGAACGGGAAACCGATCCCCTTCGCCGAGGCCATGACCAGCGGTCTCGGCGTCGGCACACCGGGCACCCCGGCCACCTGGGACACCGTGCTGGACGCCTGGGGCAGCAAGCCCCTGCGCCAGCTGCTGAAACCGGCCGAACGGCTCGCCCGCGACGGCTTCGTCGTGGACGCCACCTTCCGCTCGCAGACGGAGGGGAACCAGGCCCGGTTCGCGGACTTCCCGGACTCCGCGAAGCTGTTCCTGCCCGGTGGCCGGCTCCCGGTGACCGGCTCCGTCTTCAAGAACCCCGATCTCGCGCGGACGTACGAGAAGCTGGGCCGCGAGGGTGCCGGCGCGCTGTACCGGGGTGAGCTGGCCGAGGACATCGTGACGACGGTCCGCAATCCGCCCCTCGATCCGGAGGCGGACCGGGTGGTGCGGGCCGGTGACCTGACGGCCAAGGACCTGAAGCGGTACCGCACCCTGCGCCAGGCCCCGACCAGGGTGGGCTACCGGGGTCTTGACGTGTACGGCATGGCGCCGTCCTCCTCCGGCGGTACGAGCGTCGGAGAGGCGCTCAACATCCTGGAGTCCACGGATCTTTCGAAGGCGAGCCCGGAGCGGTATCTGCACCGGCTCATCGAGTCGAGCCGGATCGCGTTCGCCGACCGGGGCCGCTGGGTCGGTGACCCGGCGTTCGAGGACGTACCCACGCGGGAACTGCTCAGCCAGCGGTTCGCCGACGCGCGGGAGTGTCTGATCGACGACGACAAGGCGCTGACCAGCCCGCTGGCGCCCGGTGACCCGCGCGACCCGGCCGCCTGCGCGAGCACGGGCGAGGCCGCGCCCACCCCGTACGAGGGGGAGAACACGACGCATCTGACCGCGGCCGACAAGTGGGGCAACGTGGTCGCCTACACGCTGACCATCGAGTCGACGGGCGGCAGCGGCATCACGGTGCCGGGGCGTGGCTTCCTGCTCAACAACGAGCTGACGGACTTCTCCTTCGCGCCCGCCGGCCCGGCGGTGCACGATCCCAATCTGCCGGGTCCCGGCAAGCGGCCCCGGTCGTCGATGGCGCCGACCATCGTGCTCGAGGACGGCAGGCCGGTCATGGCACTGGGCTCGCCCGGCGGCGCGACGATCATCACCACCGTGCTCCAGACCCTGACCGGCCATCTCGACCGGGGGCTCCCCCTGGTGGAGGCCATCGCGGCGCCGCGCGCGAGTCAGCGCAACTCGGCGACGACGGAGATCGAGCCCGGCCTCTGGGACAGCCCGGTCCGCGCCCGTCTGGAATCGCTCGGCCACGCCTTCCGGCTCAATCCGGAGATCGGGGCGGCGACGGCGGTGCGGCGGCTGCCGGACGGCCGCTGGGTCGCGGCGGCGGAGAAGGTGCGCAGGGGCGGCGGCTCGGCCATGGTGGTGCGTCCGGGCTGAACGTCATGACGGAGCAGCTGCGGCCTCGGGGCCGGTACGACGTGTCGCGTCGAACCGGCCCCGAGGCCTTGATGCGGGCATGACCGCATCGGAAGGGAGGCCCGTGCGGGGTCTCCGGACGCGGCGGTCGCCGCCGGGACGGCACTGGCCAGGGAGTTCGTGAACCGCGACTGACCGCCGGGTGCCGGGTCTTCAGAGCGCGGTGAGGATGCGGGGGCCGTCGTCGGTGATCGCGACCGTGTGCTCCGCGTGGGCCGCGCGGCTGCCGTCGGTCGTACGGAGGGTCCAGCCGTCCCGGTCGGGGCGGAAGTCGTCGCCTCCGCCGCCGATCAGCATCGGCTCGATCGCGAGCACCATCCCGTGCCGCAGCGGCATACCGCGGCCAGGGCGTCCCTCGTTCGGGACACCCGGGTCCTCGTGCATCGACCGGCCGATGCCGTGGCCGCCGAAGCCCTCGGGGATGCCGTAGCCCGCCCGGCGGCACACGGTGCCGATCGCGTGGGCGATGTCGCCGATCCGGTTGCCGACGACCGCCGCCGCGATGCCCGCGTCGAGCGCGGCGAACGCCGTGTCGATCAGCCGGGTGTCCTCGGGGCGGGCGCGGCCGACGGTGAAGCTGATGGCCGAGTCACCCGCCCAGCCGTTCAGCAGTGCGCCCGCGTCGATGCTCACCAGGTCGCCGTCGCGGAGCCGGTCCGTCGTCGGGATGCCGTGCACGATCGCGTCGTTGACGGACGCGCAGATCACCGCGGGGAAGGGTGTGGGGGCGAAGTGCGGCCGGTAGTTCAGGAACGGTGAGGTCGCCCCCGCCTCACGCAGGACCTCGCGGGCCAACTCGTCGAGTTCGCGGGGTGAGACGCCGACGGCGGCGGCTTCCCGCGCGGAGGTCAGGATCTGTGCGACGACCCGGCCGGCCTCGCGCATCGCTTCGATGGATGTGTCTGTCTTGAGTTGCACCATGCCAATTACTATACCGGTCGAAGCGGTATTAGAATGACGGCATGGTTCGTACACCCCTGACCCCTGAAGAGCGCGCACGCGGCGAACGCCTCGGCCGTCTGCTGCGTGAAGCCCGCGACGGGCGCAGCATGGTCGTGATCGCCGCGAGCGCCGGAATCTCCCCCGAGACCCTCCGGAAGATCGAGACGGGCCGGGCCCCCACCCCCGCCTTCTTCACGGTCGCCGCCCTCGCGGGCGCCCTCGGCCTCTCGATGGACGACCTGCTCGCCCGGTGCGCGTGCGAGCCCGTTTCCGGGGCTGCGGGCAGTGCCCCCGGTCCGCTCGCACCACGCGGACCGGGGACTCCGCCCGCACCCTTCCCGCTCACGGCCTGAGGCACCCCTCACCTGACTTACGGCCCGCGAGGGCGCGTAGGGTCGCGCCCGTGACTCTTCAGGACTTCGCACGCAGTGAGTACGTCAGCCTGACCACGTACCGGAAGGACGGCACCCCCGTCGCCACGCCCGTCTGGGCCGCGGCGGAGGGGGAGGTGCTGTACGTCTGGACCCGGTCCGACTCGTGGAAGGTCAAGCGGCTGCGCAACAACAGCCGCGTCACCGTCACGGTCTGCGACGTGCGGGGCCGCGTCGCCGAGCGCGCCCCGAGCGCCGAGGGCGCCGCGCGGCTGCTGGACGAGGACGGCACCCGCAAGGTCCGCAAGGTCATCGGACGGAAGTACACCTGGAAGTACTGGCTCCTCGACTGGCCCGCGACAGTCGTACGGCTCGGGAAGCGCCCCCACACGGGCATCGCGATCACGTTCTGAGACCCGTGGGAGCCTGCGCGCGGGCAGACCGCAGCACGCCCGAAAGACCCGCGTAGCCGTCCCGTAACACGCCTGCGATCGAATACCCCCGGACTGGAAGGTTCCAGTCGACGGTCGGCGAGGGCGACGATGACGGTGCATCAACCTGCGGTGGAAGTAGCCACGTTCGCGCACTACCTGCGGGACCTGACGGCCCTGCTCGACCCCGGACACGGCTGGTACGGGGTGTTCCTGCGGCGCGACCCCGAGGGCATGGGGGCCTGCTTCGACGGCACCGAGGTGCCGCCCTGGGACGTGGTCGAGTCGCTGCTCCAGGACCTGGCCGTGGCGCGCGGCACGGCGTTCGCCGAGCACGAGTCGGTACGGGCCGCCGCGCTGTACTCCGCGTCGGCCACCGCCCACGACCGGCGGCCCGGCGGCCGCCGGGCACTCGTCCAGCGGCTGGAACTGATGCTCCGTGAACAGGCCCACGCCGAGCAGCGACTGCACGCCGTCTCCGTGGACGCGGGCCACACCCCGGAGGGCCGCGCGGAGGCCCTGGCCTGGGCCCGGGACGACCTGGAGCGGGCATCGGCCCGCAGCGCGGAACTGCGCAAGCGGCTCGCGGCGGTGTCCGCGCCCAAGGGCTGGTTCCGGACCGGGGAACCGGAGGGTGCGGTGCCCGCGGGAACCGGCGCGCGTACGGCGCTCGCGGATGCTCGCCGGGCCGAGTCCGTCCCGCAAGCAGGTCCCGCTCCCGCCCCGAAGCGTAAGAAGCCGCGCGGCGCCCGCTTCGCCGGCCTGGACGTCGACGACGAGACGGCGACGACCGCCCCCTCGGCGGTGCCTGTTCTCCCCGTACCGCCGACGGCCGCCACGGGCCCGCGAGGCGCGCGTTTCCGGGGCGCCGCAGCCCAGCCGGACAGCCAGGCCGCTGCGGCGCCCACGCCCGCCACCGCACCCGACCCCGCCGCCCCGCGCGCCTCCGACGAGGCCGTCGAACGGCTCCTGTGGCTGCGCGCACAAGGCCGCAGCGGCGAGGCGCACGTCGTGCTCTGCGAGGCGGCGGCCTGGCCGGCCGGACACCTGCCCGTCCTCGCGCTCGCCCTGCACCGGGCGGGGCTGGCCGCCGACTGGGCGACCCTGCTGTGGGAGGTGTCCACGCTGCCGCCCGCCGCGTTGGCCGCGGCGGCGGGCGCGCTGACCGCGGCCGGGCGGCCCGACGACTGCGCCGACCTGCTGCGTCAGGGCGCGGCACGCCCCGCCACCGACGTCGCCGACGCCGTGGCCGCCCTCAGGCGGGCGGGTCTGGACCCGCAGGCGCGTGCGCTGCTCGGCGCCTTCGTCCGGGTGCGCACCCCGCAGGACGCGGCGCGGATCGCCGAGTGCGACCCGCACTGCCTCGTCCCCCAGCTGCTGGCCGCGGCCCGGGAGGTGTCGGCGGCGAGGGAGTGGGATCTCGTCCACGCGCTGCGGATGGCGGGCATCACCGGGGCCTAGGCTGTCAGCTCACTGTCTGCACGGGCCGGTCTCTACGGGGGCGCTCCCGGTCAGCGCGTACACGGTGGTGCCTGACCTCCGGCACGGTCGTCAGCCGTCGCCCCCTCCGCATCATCCGGTCCAGGGGTCCGGGCCGGGCCCCACGCTCAGGCCGCTGTGCCTGACGCGGCCTGAGCAGGTCTTTGTCGTCCGCGAGCGCCGGGTGGAGCGAACCCCTCGGTGCGGTGCCAGTCCAGGATGACGACGGTGGCGTCGTCCTTGAGGTTGCCCCGGCAGGCATCCAGTACCGCTGTGGTCAGGGTGCGGACGGCCTCCCTGGGATGCGATGTGCGGGTCTCCGTCACGAGCGAGGGCAGATCGACAGCTGCGGCTCCGCGCTCCTGCATGCCGTCGGTGAGCAGGACCAAGCGGTCGCCAGGGTGCAACTGAAGCTCCTGGAGCTGGTAGGAGGTGGGCGCCGCGACGCCGAACGGCAGGTTGACGGCCAACTGCACCTCTTCGGCCTCGGCGGCACCGTCCCGCAGGCGCAAAGGCCAGGGGTGCCCCGCGTTGACCAGTTCGCAGGTGCCCGTCTCCAGTTGGATGCAGAGCAGTTGGCCGGTGGCCAGCCCGCGACTGTGGCTCAGCAGGGCCTCGTGAGCGCGATGGGCCTGGCGGAGCGCGTCGCAGCCCGCGCGGCGGGCGCCGCGCAGCGCACTGGTGACCAGCGTGGCCAGCAGGGCGGAGTCGGTGTCGTGGCCCATGGCGTCGGTGATGGACAGGTGCAGGGTGTCCTGGTCGAGGGTGTAGTCGTAGGTGTCGCCGCCGATGTCGTCGGCGGGGATCAGACCCGCGGCCAGGGTGAACTGCGGTGCCTCGCAGCAGGACGCCGAAGGGAGCAGCTGGTGCTGGATCTCGGCGGCCAGGCTGGTCCGAGTGGTGCGCCGGCCCGCGTGGTACAGGTCGGTGAAGCGGCGGTCCGTGACGATGATGTAGGCCAGCGCGTGGGCCGCGTCACTGATCTGTGCGAGCACGGCGTCATCGGCGTACTGGAGTGTGACCTCCAGTACGCCGATGCGGTCGCCGCGGTTGCTCACGGGCGAGATCACGCGACGTCCGCCCTGGCCGTCCGGTTCGATGTGCTGGCGCTGGGTGCGCAGGACCGTGTCGTACGCGCTGCCCTTCATGTCGATCCGCTCGGCGGCGTCCGCCCTGTCCCCCTCGGCCGGCGCGGTCAGGCGCAGCAGCCGGTGGCCCATGAGATCCACGAACAGGAACGACACGCGCTCCGCCCCGAAGCGCTTGCGCAGATCGTGCGCGATCACGCCGACGGACTCCCCTGGCGGCGCGGACTCCGCGGCGGCCAGAAGCTCGCCAAGTTCCAGGTCTCTGCCATCCATGGCAACCTCCCATCGTCTGACGGCGCTTATGCCCCGGGATTCGCCGAGCTCACCTGGAGCGTCGATCACACCAGGTCACAGGGCCTTCCCCCCGGCGTGGCGAGGAGCTGTCGCGGCCCGGCCCCGAGCCAGGTCGTCCTCCGTACCGCGCAGGCCCAGCACCAGCTGCCCACCGGGGAAGCGGTCCGTCGGCTCACGGGCGGCGTGCAGGGCGAGCGTGGTCTCACCCTTGCCCGGTGGCCCGGACACGACCGCCGCCACCGAAGGGGTGGGACCGCCTCCCGGGCCCGGTGCGAAGGGGGCCTTAGTCACGCCGTGTCAGGCCCCGTCCGTCGTGCGCCGGTAGGTGGAGCGCCGGTCGTCGATCTCCGCCCAGCGGTCGCCGTACACCGTCTCCACGACACCCGGCTCGCGCAGGAAGTCGTGCGGGAACCCCAGCGGTACGGCGCTGACCTCGTCCAGGCGCGCCACGGCTGCGGCGTCGAGCTCGACGTCCAGGCAGGACAGGTTGTCCGCGAGCTGGCTCTCCGTGGAGGCGCCGATGATCGGGACGATGTTGCCCGGCCGCCCGCGCAGCCAGGCCAGTGCCACCTGCGCCGGGGTCCAGCCGCCCTGCCGGGCGATGTCCACGACGGTGCTGATCGTGGCGTGCTCCTGGCGCCGGGTCGCGTCCCACCCGCTGTCCGCCGCTTCCGGGCCGCCGGCCAGGTCCTTGCCGGTGAGCCGGCCCCGGGCGAGCGGGCTCCACGCGAACACCGTCTGGTCGAACGCGCGCGCCTGCGGCAGCAGTTCTCGTTCGGGTGTGCGCTCCAGCAGGCTGTAGCGCAGCTGCGATCCGGCGAACGCGGTCCAGCCGCGCAGTTCGGCCAGCGTGCACGCCTGGGCGATCTCCCACGCGGGCCAGTCGGAGACGCCGACGTAGAGCACCTTCCCGGCCCTGACGAGGTCGTCGAGGGCCCGCATGACCTCCTCGACCGGGGTGAAGTTGTCGCGGGCGTGTACCCACAGGACGTCGAGCCGGTCGGTGTTCAGCCGGGTGAGGCTCGACTCCACGGACCGTACGAGGTTCCCGCGGTGGTTGCCCGCCGCGTTCATATTGCCCTTGGCGGTGGCGCAGGTGTACTTGCTGGCCAGCACGAGGCTCTCGCGGCGCGGCCCGAGCACCTCGCCGAGGACCACCTCGGACGTGCCGTAGACGTCGGCCGTATCGACGAAGTTGCCGCCCGCCTCCACATACGCGTCGATGATGCGCCCACTCGTCGCGGTGACGGCCCGGGGGTCCTTCTCGTGGCTGCCGAGCGTCATGGCGCCCAGTGCGAGCTCGCTGACGCGGAGGCCGGTCCTGCCGAACAGTGTGTAACGCACGGGGGTTCCCTTCGGTGGTCGTGTACCGGAGGCTACGAGTTCGAGCGCACTTGAACGCAAGTGACCGGGCAGGACCGTCCCCGCAAGGAGTGGACCGCCCGGGTGCGAAACATGATCGACTCAGCCGGTTCACGGCGATGGTCTTGCCCCACTGTGGGACGGGGCTTACGTTCTCCCGTACGCACTGTGTCTACGGGCGTAGAAACCACGTAGAGGCTCTCTGACGCCGCGTCGAAGGAGCAGCTCATGTCCCACGTCGTACGCGCCGCACTCGTCCAGGCGACCTGGACAGGCGACACCGAATCCATGATCGCCAAGCACGAGCAGCACGCGCGCGAGGCCGCCCGGCAGGGGGCGAAGATCATCGGCTTCCAGGAGGTGTTCAACGCCCCCTACTTCTGCCAGGTGCAGGAACCGGAGCACTACCGCTGGGCCGAGGCGGTCCCGGACGGGCCCACCGTCCGCCGCATGCGGGACCTGGCCCGGGAGACCGGCATGGTGGTCGTCGTGCCGGTCTTCGAGATCGAGCAGTCCGGCTTCTACTACAACACCGCCGCCGTGATCGATGCCGACGGCACGTATCTCGGCAAGTACCGCAAGCACCACATCCCGCAGGTCAAGGGATTCTGGGAGAAGTACTACTTCAAGCCCGGGAACGCCGGCTGGCCGGTGTTCGACACCGCAGTCGGCAAGGTCGGCGTCTACATCTGCTACGACCGCCACTTCCCCGAAGGCTGGCGCCAACTCGGTCTGAACGGGGCCCAGCTGGTCTACAACCCGTCCGCCACCTCGCGCGGCCTCTCCAGCCATCTGTGGCAGCTGGAACAGCCCGCGTCCGCCGTCGCGAACGAGTACTTCGTCGCCGCGATCAACCGGGTCGGGCAGGAGGAGTACGGCGACAACGACTTCTACGGCACCAGCTACTTCGTCGACCCGCGCGGCCAGTTCGTCGGGGAGGTCGCGAGCGACAAGGAGGAGGAACTCGTCGTCCGCGACCTCGACTTCGGGATGATCGAGGAGGTACGGCAGCAGTGGGCGTTCTTCCGGGACCGCCGTCCCGACGCGTACAAGGGGCTGGTCGAGCCGTGACCGCACTGCACGGGCGCCATCTCGCGGTCAGCCCGGACTGGCTGGCGCTCTACTACCGCGATCCCCTGGAACTCACCCACGGGGAGGGCCGGCACGTCTGGGACGCGGACGGCAACCGCTACCTCGACTTCTTCGGCGGCATCCTCACCACCATGACCGCGCACGCCCTGCCCGAGGTGACGAAGGCGGTCGCCGAGCAGGCCGGGCGGATCATCCACTCCTCGACGCTCTACCTCAACCGCCCGATGGTGGAACTCGCCGAGCGCGTCGCCACGCTCTCCGGCATCCCCGACGCCCGGGTCTTCTTCACCACGTCCGGCACCGAGGCCAACGACACCGCGCTGCTGCTGGCGACGACGTACCGCAGGTCCAACCAGATCCTCGCGATGCGCAACAGCTACCACGGCCGGTCCTTCTCCGCCGTGTCCGTCACCGGCAACCGCGCCTGGTCGCCCACCAGCCTGTCGCCGCTCCAGACCCTGTACGTCCACGGCGGAGTCCGCACCCGTGGACCGTACGCGGAGCTGAGCGACCACCGGTTCGTCAAGGCGTGCGTCGCCGACCTGGAGGACCTCCTCGGGCACACCCGCGATGCCGCCGCGCTGATCGCCGAACCCGTCCAGGGCGTCGGAGGCTTCACCTCGCCCCCCGACGGGCTGTACGCGGCGTTCCGCCAGGTCCTCGACCGGCACGGCATCCTCTGGATCTCGGACGAGGTGCAGACGGGCTGGGGGAGGACGGGCGACCACTTCTGGGGGTGGCAGGCACACGCCGAGCACGGGCCGCCGGACATCCTCACCTTCGCCAAGGGCATCGGCAACGGCATGTCGATCGGCGGTGTCGTCGCCCGCGCCGAGGTCATGAACTGCCTGGACGCCAACTCCATCTCGACGTTCGGCGGCTCCCCGGTCACCATGGCGGCCGGGCTCGCCAACCTCTCGTACCTCCTGGAACACGACCTCCCGGGCAACGCGCGACGCGTCGGGGGACTGCTCATCGAGCGGCTGCGTGCGGTCGTCGCGGGCTCCGCGTGCGTACGCGAAGTGCGTGGCCGTGGCCTCATGATCGGCATCGAACTGGTGAAGCCGGGCACCGACGAGGCGAACCCGGAGACCGCCGCCGCGGTCCTCGAAGCGGCCAGGGAGCGCGGACTGCTCCTCGGCAAGGGCGGCGGGCACAGCACCAGCGTCCTGCGAATCGCCCCACCGCTGTCCCTGACCGTCGCCGAGGCCGAGGAGGGAGCGGCGATCCTCGGCGAAGCCCTGCGCGCGGCCGAGTAGGTCCGGCGTGCAGCCGGGGCCGGGCGCGAGACCCGGAACGGGTGCCCGCTCCCTACGCGCCGTGCACGAGCTGGATCAGGTTTCCGCAGGTGTCGTCCAGGACCGCGGTGGTGACGGGCCCCATCTTCCGCGGCTCCTGGGTGAAGCGCACCCCGAGCTTCCGCAGGCGGGTGAACTCGCCGTGCACGACCCACGGGGACGTCGTGCTTCTTCACGAAGCCCAGCATGTCGGTGCACAAGCGAAGGGCCTCGGCCTGGTCGTCGACGAAGACGCTGCTCGGATGAATCCTCATGGGAGCGGTGTCCGCCGGTCCCGGCCGGCCCGATGTGTACGACGCGGCGCGTTGGGCCGGTGGGGTGCGCCGTACGGGAAACGGAAACGTCTTCACCGGTTGGCGGCAGCGGTATTGCCACAGTGGGTAACCCACTTCTACGTTCTTCACCACGCACCTTGTCTACGTGCGTAGACCCATTCCGCCACCGCGAGGAGGGGTACATGAGCCGCACCGTCATTCACGGCGGCCTCGTCATCACCGCGTCCGACGAAATCCACGCCGACGTGCTCATCGAGGGCGGGCGCGTCGCCGCTCTCGCCGCCCACGGCACCGAAGCCGCCGACAGCTGGACCGCGGACAGGACGATCGACGCCACCGGGAAGTACGTCATCCCGGGCGGGGTCGACGCGCACACGCACATGGAGATGCCGTTCGGCGGCACGTTCGCCGCGGACACCTTCGAGACCGGCACCCGGGCCGCGGCCTGGGGCGGCACCACCACGATCATCGACTTCGCCGTCCAGAGCGTGGGCGGCAGCCTGCGCGGCGGGCTCGACGCCTGGTACGCGAAGGCCGACGGCAACTGCGCCATCGACTACGCCTTCCACATGATCCTGGCCGATGTGAACGAGTCCTCGCTCATGGAGATGGACCTTCTCGTATCGGAGGGCATCACCTCGTTCAAGCTGTTCATGGCCTACCCCGGCGTCTTCTACAGCGACGACGGTCAGATCCTGCGCGCCATGCAACGGGCCGAGAACAACGGCGGCCTGATCATGATGCACGCCGAGAACGGCATCGCGATCGACGTCCTCGTCGCACAGGCGCTGGCCGAGGGCCGCACCGATCCGCGCTACCACGGAGACGTACGCAAGGTCGCGCTGGAGGCCGAGGCGACGCACCGGGCCATCCAGCTCGCCCGGGTCGCGGGAGCGCCGCTGTACGTCGTCCACGTCTCCGCCGACGAGGCCGTCGCCGAGATCGCCGCCGCGCGCCACAAGGGGCTCCCGGTCTTCGGCGAGACCTGCCCGCAGTATCTGTTCCTCTCCACGGACAACCTCGCAGAGCCCGGTTTCGAGGGAGCCAAGTACGTCTGCTCGACCCCGCTGCGGCCCAGGGAACACCAGGCGGCACTCTGGCGCGGTCTCAGGAACAACGAACTCCAGGTCGTCTCCACCGACCACTGCCCGTTCTGCTTCTCCGGCCAGAAGGAGATGGGCCGCGGCGACTTCTCCAGGATCCCCAACGGCATGCCCGGCGTGGAGAACCGGATGGACCTCCTGCACCAGGCGGTCGTGGACGGCCACCTCACCCGGCGCCGCTGGATCGAGATCGCCTGCGCCTCACCGGCCCGGATGTTCGGCCTCTACCCGAAGAAGGGCACCATCGCCCCGGGCGCCGACGCGGACATCGTCATCTACGACCCGCACGCCACGCAGACCATCTCCGCCGAGACCCACCACATGAACGTCGACTACTCGGCGTACGAGGGAAGGCAGCTCACCGGTCAGGTGGAGACCGTGCTCTCGCGCGGCGAACCCGTCATCGAGGGGCGGACGTTCACCGGCCACGCCGGGCACGGTATGTACACCCCCCGCGCCACGTGTCAGTACCTGGACTAGGAGCACCTGTCATGGACTTCGGACTCGTCCTCCAGACGGACCCGCCCGCATCGGCCGTCATCGGACTCATGCGCCGCGCGGAACGCAACGGCTTCCGCTACGGCTGGACCTTCGACTCGACGGTGCTCTGGCAGGAACCCTTCGTCATCTACAGCCGGATCCTGGAACACACCGAGCGGCTGATCGTCGGCCCGATGGTCACCAACCCCTCCACCCGCACGTGGGAGGTCACCGCCTCCACCTTCGCCACCCTCAACGAGATGTACGGCAACCGGACCGTGTGCGGCATCGGACGCGGTGACTCCGCGATGCGGGTCGCCGGACGCAGACCCAACACCCTGGCCCGCCTGGGCGAGTCGATCGACGTCATCCGCGACCTGGCCGAGGGGCGTGAGGCCCTCGTCGACGGGCAGCCTGTCCGGATCCCCTGGGTGAAGGACGGACGGCTGCCGGTCTGGATGGGCGCGTACGGCCCCAAGGCCCTCGCGCTGGCCGGCCAGAAGGCCGACGGGTTCATCCTCCAGCTCGCCGACCCGTACCTCACCGAGTGGATGGTCAAGGCGGTACGCCAGTCGGCGGCCGAGGCCGGCCGGGACCCGGACTCCATCACCGTCTGCGTGGCGGCCCCCGCCTATGTGAGCGACGACCTGGACCACGCACGCGAGCAGTGCCGCTGGTTCGGCGGAATGGTCGGCAACCACGTCGCCGACCTCGTCGCACGGTACGGCGAGCACTCGGGGCTCGTGCCCGAAGCGCTCACGGAGTACATCGCCGGCCGGTCCGGATACGACTACAGCCACCACGGCCGTACGGGGAACCCGGACACCGCCTTCGTGCCCGACGAGATCGTCGACCGCTTCTGCCTGCTGGGCCCGGCCGAGGCGCACATCGAGAAGCTGCGGGTCCTGCGGGACCTGGGCGTCGACCAGTTCGCCGTCTACGACATGCACGACGCGCGCGAGGCGACCATCGACGCGTACGGCTCCGAGATCATCCCCGTCCTGTCCGGCTGACCACCGACACCGACACCGACTGAGCCCGACCCGGCTGCACAAACGCACCACCCCCGCCCCGCACGGCACCGTTCCCGAGCGAAGGGTCCAGCCGCCATGACATCGACCGTCCCACCCGCCCCGGAAAACGACCGGATACCCGACCGGATACCCGACCGGACGCCCGACGCGTCGGGCCGCGTCGGGCTGGCCCCCGGCTCCGTCCCCGACGACCCCCGCTTCGTCAACGACGACCTGCTGCCCGTCCCGCTCGAACAGCGTCGCTGGACGACGTACAACTTCGCCGCGCTCTGGGTCGGCATGGCGCACAACATCCCGTCCTGGCTGCTCGCTTCCGGGCTCGTCGCCCTCGGCATGGACTGGAAGCAGGCCGTCTTCACGATCGCCCTGGCCAACGTGATCGTGCTCGCCCCGATGCTGCTCACCGGTCACGCGGGGCCCAAGTACGGCATTCCCTTCCCCGTCCTGGCACGCGCGTCGTTCGGGCTGCGCGGCGCCAATCTGCCCGCTCTGATCCGGGCAGCCGTCGCCTGTGCCTGGTTCGGCATCCAGACCTGGATCGGCGGCGTCGGCATCTTCACGCTGCTCGGCAAGATTTTCGGCGGCTGGGCGGACGCCTCCCGGATCGGCGGCCAGCCCTGGACGCTCTGGCTCTGCTTCGCGCTCTTCTGGGCGCTCGAACTCGCCATCATCTACCGGGGGATGGACACCCTGCGGCGCTTCGAGAACTGGGCCGCGCCCTTCGTCATCGTCGGCGCGGTGGTCCTGCTGGTGTGGATCGCCGTCAAGGCGGGCGGCTTCGGCCCGTTGCTGGACCAGCCGTCGGAACTCGGCTGGGGCAAGGAGTTCTGGCCGGTCTTCTTCCCCTCGCTGATGGGCATGATCGCGTTCTGGTCGACGCTGTCGCTGAACATCCCCGACTTCACCCGCTTCGGTGCGGGCCAACGCGCCCAGCTCTGGGGGCAGTCGCTCGGACTGCCGACGACCATGACCTTCTTCGCGCTGCTGTCCGTCTTCGTGACCTCGGGCTCGCAGGCGGTCTACGGGGCGCCGATCTGGGACCCGGTCCAGCTCGTCGCCAAGACCGACAACGTCTTCGGACTGCTCTTCGGGCTGATCACCGTCCTGATCGCGACGATCTCGGTCAACATCGCGGCGAACGTCGTGTCGCCCGCGTACGACCTGGCGAATCTGGCACCGAAGTTCATCAGCTTCCGCACGGGCGCGCTGATCACCGGGATCATCGGCGTTCTGATCATGCCGTGGAAGCTGACCGAGACCCCCGAGCTGTACATCTTCACCTGGCTCGGCCTGGTCGGTGGAATGCTCGGCACGGTGGCCGGCATCCTGATCGCCGACTACTGGATCATCCGCCGCACCGTCCTGGACCTGGCCGACCTGTACCGTCCGGGTGGCCGCTACTGGTACACCCACGGCTGGAACTGGCGCGCGGTCGCCGCCTTCGCCGTGGGCGGGGTCCTCGCGGTGGGCGGCTCCCACTCGGCGCCCGGCAAGGGGCCCTTCCCCGCCGAGGGGCTGATCCCGTTCCTGAAACCCCTCGCGGACTACGGCTGGGCCGTCGGGCTGGCCTCCTCGCTGGTGCTCTACACCCTCCTGGGGCTCGGTCTCAGACCGGAGCGGGAGTCCGGCCCGGCAGTGCGGTGACATCGCTGTCCGGTCACATCGCCCCCTTCGAAAGGCCCTGGTCAGGGCCATGTTCAGGCGTGCGATCCGTGCCTTCGAGGTACGCCGGCCCGGAGCGGGACGCGCGCAGGCGTCGGCGCGGAGCCCGGAACGCGCCCCGGTTCGCGTCGGCCGGATGCTTGAGCGGAAGGCCCCACCGTGGTTACCCTCCGGTAAGTCACTACGAGGAGGCGTCGGCCCATGCCCTCAGCAGACACGAGCGGCCTGGCGGAGAGTGCACGCCGTCTCGCGGACGGTCTGACCACGTCGGCCGAACTGGTCGCCGCGTCACTCGACCGCATCGAGGCGACGCAGTCCACTCTCAACGCCTTCCGGCACCTGCGTCCCGAGGCCGCGCTCGCCGAGGCGGCGGAAGCCGACCGCAGACTCGCGACGGGGGAGCGACTGCCGCTGCTCGGCGTGCCGGTCGCGGTCAAGGACGACACCGATGTCGCGGGTATGCCCACCTACTTCGGCTGCGAGGGCGAGCGGACACCGGCCGCAGCCGACAGCGAGGCGGTGCGCAGGCTGCGCGCGGCCGGGGCCGTCGTCGTCGGCAAGACGAACTCCTGCGAGCTGGGCCAGTGGGGGTTCACCGAGGGGCCCGCCTTCGGCGCCACCCGTAACCCCTGGAACACCGCGCACACGCCGGGCGGCTCGTCCGGCGGATCCGCGGCGGCCGTCGCCGCCGGCCTCGTCCCCGCCGCGCTCGGCTCGGACGGCGCCGGTTCCGTCCGTATCCCCGCCGCCTGGACCCACCTCGTCGGCATCAAACCGCAACGCGGCCGGATCTCCGTACACCCGCACAGCGACGCCTTCCAGGGGCTCACCGTCAACGGCCCCCTGGCCCGCACCGTCGCCGACGCCGCTCTCCTGCTGGACGCCGTCGCCGGAGCCCACCCCGACGACCCGCACCGCCCGCCCACCGTCGGCGCGTCGGCCGCCGCCCGCCGCGACCCGGGCACCCTGCGGATCGCCGTCGCCTTCCGCCCCGCGCTCACCCTCACGTACACGGCGCCCCATCCCGACGTCCGCCGGGCCGTCTCCGCGCTCGCCGAGACGCTGGCCCGCCTGGGCCACCACGTGGAGGAGGCCCGCCCCCGCTACGGGCTGATCGGCCTCTCCTTCGTCCCCCGCGCCACCGCCGGGATCGCCGAACTCGCCGCACTCCACCCCGAACCCGAGCTCCTCGACCCGCGCACGCGCAGCGCCCTGCGCACCGGTACCCGCCTCGGCGGGCGGGCGGTGCGGGCGGCCAGGGCCCGAGAAGTGCGCCAGCACCGGCGGATCGGCGCGCTCTTCGACGCGTCCGGCTTCGATGTACTGCTCACCCCGACGACCGCCGCGCCGCCACCCCGCATCGGTGCGTTCGACGGCCTGAGCGCCTGGCGCACCGATGTCGCCATGGCGGCGGCCTGCCCCTACGCCTGGCCGTGGAACGTCCTCGGCTGGCCCGGAATCAGCGTGCCGGCCGGCTTCACCGGTGACGGCCTCCCGATCGGCGCCCAACTGCTGGGCCCCTCCCGCAGCGAGGAGAGGCTCATCTCCCTCGCCGCCCAACTGGAGGCGGACCGCCGCTGGTTCGAGCACCGGCCACCGGCCCCGCACGGGCCCGGGCTCAGGAAGGGCGACGGGCGCTGACCACCCACACCCCCGCCCGCAACAGCACACCCCCGGGTGTCTCGTACGGCAGCAGGACGTCCAGCATCGCGGCGCGTACCTCGTCCGGCACCGTCGTCCCGGGCGTGCGCGAGACGAAGAAGTCGAGCGCGTCCGCAGCGTCTTTCCCCCAGTGGGTGGCGGCCACGACCGGGGTGGTCCGGATCTCCTCGAAACCGGCCGCCGCCAGCACCTGATGGATGCGTTCCGGCGCGGAGAGGGACGCCATGGCCGACGCCACCGCCCCCTCGACCGGATGATCACGGCCGAGCAGTGAGGCCAGCAGACCGAGCGCTTTGCGCTCCTCGCCCTCCGGCGGTGCGGGCTGCGGACAGACCAGGGCCAGCCGCGCGCCGGGGCGCAGAGCCCCCGCGATGTTGGTGAACGCGGCGATGTGGTCGGCGAAGAACATCACCCCGCCCCGGCTGATCGCCACGTCGTAGCCGCCGGGCAGGAACGGATGCACCTCGGCGTCCCCCAACTCGTACTCCACAGAGGGGTACTGCCGGGAGTCGGTCAGGGCCCGGGCCCTGTCGAGCAGCGGTGCCGAGATGTCGACGCCGACGACCCGGCCCCGCACGGTGCGTCGGGCGGCCATCCGGCTCATGGCGCCGCTGCCGCATCCGATGTCGAGCACCCGGTCCCCGGCCTCCAGGGCGGCGGCGTCGATGAGCGGCCCGTCGAACGCGGACAGCATCGCGTCGTAGCGCTCGGAATCGTCGGCCCAGTGCGCACCGAGAGGGCCGTTCCATGCTGCGGCGACGGTCATGCGAGCTCCTTGGAGTGAGTCGGCAGATTCGCTTCGATGCGCTCGACGGCACAGAACGCGCCGAACGCGATCAGATGGACGAGGCAGTGATCGGTGAACGGCGGCACGCGCCAGGCCGCCACGTCCTCATCGGTGATCCGGTAGGGGGCCCGGGCGGCGAGCAGCGCGAGCCGGGCGCCGGGCCGCTCCACCCGGCCCGGCAACTCCGCGCTGTTGAGCGGCAAGGCGGTGACACCGTCCCAGCCGGCCACCGACTCCCGTACGAACGCGGCGTCCTCGTCGCTCAGCAGGCCCGCACCCAGGTGCGCGGCCGTCCGCAGCGCCCCGAAGGCCGTCCCCACCGGGCTGCCCGCGGCCCAGGCGGGCTCCGCGCCTTCCGTTTCGAGCAGCGCGAGGCTCGCGCCCTGCCGCAGCTCCCGACGGACGGTGCGGGCCAGGGAACGGCCCGCGGCGCTCCGCACCAGCCGGTACTTCTGAGCACCTCCGGGCAGCATGTCCTCGGTCAGCAGCGACGACACGACGCGGTTGACGAAGTGGAACGCGAGCGCTGTCCCGATGTGCTCCGGCGCGTGCCCCGCGGGAAAGGGCTGCGGGATGCTCATGTCCTTCCCCCAGGCGAGCAGTTCGCGGTGGCCGGGGGCGTCGGGCGTCCCGCCGCCGCCGATCGTCTCGGCCAGCCGGTGGTCACCCGTCGCGTGCAGCAGCACGGTGTGCGCGACCACGCAGAACGCACACCGGTTGGCCAGCGACACCCCGGCCGCGACCACCTCCTTCTCCGTACGGGAGACGTGTCCGGCCAGCAGGGATTCACGTACCAGCGCCCAGGTCGCGGTGAGCAGGGGCGGTGACGCCGACAGGACGACGAAGGTCGAGGCGCGTTCGATCCCGAAGTCGGTGGCCAACTGGGCGTAGACGTCCGCGACGACTCCGGTCGCGGACTTGGGCGGCTGGGGCGAGGTGTATCGGAAGTGTCCGGTCATGACCACGATGCTCACCCCAGGACCCGGCCCCCGTCGTCGTACGGCGGAAGGCATCCGGCGCTGCGCCGGAGCGATGTCCCGGGACGGCGACTACTCCCGGGGGAGTAGGGCGCGGACGGTCCCCCGGAAGGACGCGCCGTACGCGGTAAGGGAGTTAGGGTGCGGCACATGCAGGGGGACATCGGCCGGCGTACACAGCTGCTGGACACGGCACTCGCCGCCGTGATCGGCGCGGCGGTGGTGCTCGCGGCCGTCACCGCGGCCACGCCGGGAGTCCTGGACCTGCTGCTCATCGCGGCCGGTTCGCTCGCGCTGGCCGCTCACCGCAGGGCCCCGCGCACCGTCCTGGCCGTCACCACCCTCTGCATGTCGGCGTACGTCATCCACGCGCAGCCCGGGACCTGGGCGGCCTTCCCCGTACTGGCCGCCGTCCACGCGGCGGCGCGCAGCGGACACCGCGCGCAGGGCGTCGCGGCGGGCGGTGTCTTCCTCACCGGCTACGTCCTCGTCCTGCTCGCCACCGCGCCGGACACCCGGGACACCGTCGAGCGGAGCGTGCTCCTGCTCGGCTGGTTCCTCTGCGCCGGAGTCACCGGGCTGATCGACAAGAACTGGCAGGCGTACCTGCGTCAGACCGAACAGCGCGCCCTCGACGCCGAACGCACCCGGGAGGAGACCGCGCCGGGCCGGTGAGGAGCGGCTGCGCATCGCCCGGGAACTGCACGACTCGCTCACCCACTCCATCTCCATCGTGAAGCTCCAGGCCGGAGTCGCCGTCCACCTCGCCAGGAAACGCGGCGCCGAGGTCGAGCCCGCACTCCTCGCCATCCAGGAGGCCGGCGGTGAGGCGATGCGGGAACTGCGCGCGACCCTGGAGGTCCTGCGTACGGACGTGGCCGAGCCGGGCCCCGGTCTCGACCGGATCGGGGAGCTCGCCGAGCGGGCCCGCGCGGCGGGCATCACGCTCACCGTCACGTTGGACGGCGACGCGCGGCCGCTGCCCGCGGACGTGGACCGGGCCGCCTACCGCATCGTTCAGGAGGCCCTCACCAATGTGGCCCGGCACGCCGACCGGGCCACAACCACCGTACGGATCGGTTACACCGGCAGCAGTCTTGTAGTCGCGGTGGACGACCAGGGGCCGTGCCGGCCCGGCGACACGGTCACCCCGGGCACCGGGATGACCGGCATGCGTGAACGCGTCAGCGCGCTCGGCGGCACTCTCGTCCTCGCACCCCGTGACCACGGAGGGTTCTCGGTGCGTGCCGAGCTCCCGCTCAGCGACGCCTTACGGCCGGGGCGGGCGGTCACCGGATGAGCCAGGACACGGTCCGCGTGCTGATCGTCGACGACCAGGCCCTGATGCGGGCGGGATTCCGGGCCCTGCTGGACGCCGAGGAGGACATCGAAGTCGTCGGAGAGGCCGCCGACGGCCGTCAGGGCGTGGAACTCGCCCGCCGCCACATCCCGGACGTCGCGCTGATCGACGTACAGATGCCCGTGATGACCGGCATCGAGGCCACCCGCGAGATCGGCGCCGACCCCCGGCTGGCCGGGGTGCACGTCGTGATCCTCACCAATTATGGCCTCGACGAGTACGTCTTCGACGCCCTGCGCGCGGGCGCCGCCGGATTCCTCCTGAAGGACACCGAACCCGCCGAGCTCCTCCGGGCCATCAAGGTCGCCGCGCGCGGCGACGCCCTCCTCTCGCCCGCCATCACCCGTCGGCTGATCGGCGAGTTCGTCGCCAGACCCCCCGACCGCGCCACCGCCCCCGGTCTGGAGATCCTCACCCGGCGGGAGCGCGAGGTCACCGCACTGGCGGCCCGCGGACTGAGCAACGAGGAGATCGCCGCCCATATGGTGCTCAGCCCGTTCACCGCCAAGACCCACATCAGCCGGGCCATGATCAAGCTCGGCGCCCGGGACCGGGCCCAACTGGTCGTGTTCGCGTACGAGGCCGGGCTCGTCGAACCCCGTCGCAGATGACGGCTTCGCACAAGACCGGGGGCGGGGCCCTGTGGAGCGGGGACCGGCTACGAGATATCTTGATGTCAAGCAATGTTGCAGACGTGGAGCGGAGCACCCGGTGACTGACTCGACCATCATCTATACGCACACCGACGAGGCCCCTGCCCTGGCGACGTACTCGTTCCTGCCCGTCGTCGAGGCGTACGCCTCGACGGCCGGTGTCACGGTGGAAAGCCGTGACATCTCCCTGGCGGGCCGGATCATCGCCAGTTTCCCGGAGCGCCTCGAAGCCGGCCAGCGTATCGATGACGCACTCGCCGAGCTCGGCGAGCTGGCCAGGACTCCCGGCGCCAACATCATCAAGCTGCCGAACGTCTCGGCCTCGATCCCGCAGCTCAAGGCCGCGATCGCCGAGCTGCAGGCCCAGGGCTACGCGCTTCCGGACTACCCGGACGACGCGAAGAGCGACGAGGACAAGGACGTCCGGGCGCGCTACGACAAGATCAAGGGCAGCGCGGTCAACCCCGTCCTGCGCGAGGGCAACTCCGACCGCCGCGCCCCCGCGTCGGTCAAGAACTACGCCAAGGCGCACCCGCACCGCATGGGCGCCTGGTCGGCCGACTCGAAGACGAACGTCGCCACCATGGGCGTGGACGACTTCCGGTCCACCGAGAAGTCCGTCGTCGTCTCCGAGCCCGGCACCCTGCGCATCGAGCTCGTCGGTGACGACGGCACCACCACCGTCCTGCGCGAGTCGGTACCCGTCCTCGCGGGCGAGATCATCGACGCCGCCGTCATGCGCCAGGCGGCGCTGCGCGAGTTCTTCACCGAGCAGATCGCGCGTGCCAAGGCCGAGGGCGTCCTCTTCTCGGTGCACCTCAAGGCCACCATGATGAAGGTCTCCGACCCGATCATCTTCGGTCACGTGGTCCGCGCCTTCTTCCCGAAGACGTTCGCCAAGTACGGCGAGGTCCTCGTCGCGGCCGGCCTGACCCCGAACGACGGTCTCGGCGGCATCCTCAAGGGCCTCGGCTCGGTGCCCCAGCTGGGCGACGAGATCAAGGCGTCCTTCGAGGCAGAGCTCGCCGAGGGCCCCGCCCTGGCGATGGTCGACTCCGACAAGGGCATCACCAACCTGCACGTCCCCAGCGACGTCATCGTCGACGCCTCCATGCCGGCCATGATCCGCACCTCCGGCCACATGTGGGGCCCGGACGGCCAGGAGGCCGACACCCTCGCCGTCCTCCCGGACAGCAGCTACGCGGGCGTCTACCAGGTCGTGCTCGACGACTGCCGTGCGAACGGTGCCTTCGACCCGTCCACGATGGGCTCGGTCTCCAACGTCGGTCTCATGGCGCAGAAGGCCGAGGAGTACGGCAGCCACGACAAGACCTTCGAGGTCCCCACCACGGGCACGGTGCGGGTCCTCGACGCCGACGGCAACGCCGTGCTGGAGCAGGCTGTGGGCGCCGGTGACATCTTCCGGATGTGCCAGGCCAAGGACCTGCCGATCCAGGACTGGGTCAAGCTCGCCGTCACCCGCGCCCGCGCGACCGGCAACCCGGCCGTGTTCTGGCTCGACGAGACCCGCGCGCACGACGCGAAGCTCATCGAGAAGGTCAGGACGTACCTGGCCGACCACGACACCGACGGTCTGCGGATCGAGATCATGTCGCCGGTGGAGGCCACCGCCTTCTCCCTGGAGCGCATCCGCCGCGGCGAGGACACCATCTCCGTCACGGGCAACGTGCTCCGTGACTACCTCACCGACCTGTTCCCGATCCTCGAGCTCGGCACGAGCGCGAAGATGCTCTCCGTCGTCCCGCTCATGAACGGTGGCGGTCTGTTCGAGACGGGCGCCGGTGGCTCCGCCCCGAAGCACGTCCAGCAGCTCGTCAAGGAGAACTACCTGCGCTGGGACAGCCTGGGCGAGTTCTTCGCCCTCGCGGCCAGCTTCGAGTTCCTCGCGACGAGCACGGGCAACGCGCGCGCCCAGGTCCTCGCCGACACGCTGGACCGTGCGACCGGCACGTTCCTCAACGAGGACAAGTCGCCGAGCCGCAAGCTCGGTGGCATCGACAACCGCGGCAGCCACTTCTACCTGGCGCTCTACTGGGCCCAGGAGCTGGCGGCGCAGAGCGACGACGCCAAGCTCGCCGAGGCCTTCGCGCCGCTCGCCAAGACGCTGGCCGAGCAGGAGCGGACCATCGTCGACGAGCTGATCGCCGTCCAGGGCTCGCCGGTCGACATCGGCGGCTACTACCAGCCCGACCCGGCCAAGGCCGCGGCCGTGATGCGTCCGTCGGCCACGTTCAACCAGGCCATCGCCACGCTCGGCTGACACCCGGCGGCGACCCTGCGCACAGCGCTCCGCCCCGGCCGGCACTCTGCCCGGCCGGGGCGGTTCCGTGTCGGCGCGGCCGGTCGATCGGCAGCACCAGCGAACCCGACGGTCCACCGTGGTGAGGGCGATGTCGAGGTCGCCCAAGTCTGCTGCCACGGCGCCGAGTTCAGGATCCGTGAGGCCCGGCAGGAAGAAGACGTGGCTTACGGTGACCTTTCGGCGAGGGACAGGGCCGGCTCATCGGCTTCCGCAAGGTGCGTCTCGACCTCCGGGAAACGACACGGCTGACCTTCACCGTGCCTGCCCGGGATCTGTCGGCCTGGAGCGGCGGCGGGTGGAACCTGGTTCCCGGCCGGTACACCGTCCACGCCGGCCGGTCGTCGCGGGATCTGCCGCTTCAGCGGGTCGTCACGGTCTGACGGCGGGAGGGCCGGTTCGCGCGGACACACCGTGCGAACCGGCCCTCCTCTGTGCGCGCTCGTCATTCGAGCGCTCATGCGCATCGGCTCAGCTGTGCATCGGCTCAGCTGTGTACTGGCTCAGCTGTGTACTGGCTCAGCCGTGGAAGGTGATGTACCCGTTGCCGTCACGGTCGTTCGCCGACTTCGAGTACGCGTGCACGTCCGAGCGGCTGCCGGAGGGCTTGTAGAGGTAGATCGTGTCCTTGTCGTTGTTCCACATGAAGTTGCAGTTGTCGCGGTAGACGACGTTGTCGGCGTCGGAGTCGGTGCCGTTGCCGCCGCGCAGCTTGATGTAGTCGCCGGGCTGGAGATAGTGGTTCGAGGTGAACGTGAACTTGTTGCCGGCGGCGTCCTTGACCGCGTATCCCCTGAGGTTGACGGTCGTGCCGGACGAGTAGTTCTTGAGCGTCAGGTACTCCGAGCGGGTGTTGCCCGAGGAGCAGCTGTTGGAATCGCGCCCGGGCGCGTCGTACTGGATGCCGCGGATCTTCAGGGCCGAGCTGTACTCGGCGGCCTGCGCCGGAGCGACGGCGAGCGTGGCCAGGATGCCGGTGGATATGGCAGTGGCGACGACGAGGTGCTTACGCACGTTGAGGTACCCCCCTCATTGGTGCTGATGAGGGCCGAAGCCTACAGACTTACCCAACTCCGCATATGCGAAAGGGCTTTGCCGAAGACAATCGGAAGATTGTTCGTACCTGTGCGCGGTCGGGCGCGAGCGGTGAATCAGTCTGCTTCCGCTGCCGCGGGCGTGTCCTGCAGGCCCAGGCGGAGGTGCTCGACGTGGAAGAGGGCCTGGTCGAGGAGCTCCGCGACGTGGTGGTCGTACAGGGCGTAGACGATCGACCGGCCCCGGCGCTCACCGGTCACCAGGCCGAGGTTGCGCAGCAGGCGTAGCTGGTGGGAGCAGGCGGAGGGTTCCATGTCGACCGCCTGCGCCAGATCGCCGACCGCGCAGGGGCCCTCCTGGAGGCGGGCGAGGATGCGCAGCCGGGACGGGGTGGCCAGGGCCTGGAGGGTCGCGGCGACATCGGCGGTCCCCACGGCGTCCAGGCGTTCGCGTGTGGTGGCGGTGTTCGTGTCGTCGGCTCCGTGACCCATGGACGCCATCCTACCGATTACATATGAAGACCTGTTCAGATGTTCCTGTATGGTGGGCTCGTCGCCAGCCACCTGCCCGTGAAGGGTTGTCTTGTCATGCCTTCTGTCCTGCTTCAGCGTCCGGAACGGGCGGCACCGGCCGGTCCCGCGACACCGCCGCGCCGCCGTACACGTGTCCTCGCGCTGGCCGAGGCCCGCTGGGCCGGTGCCGCCCTGCTCCTGTTCCTGGCCGCGCTTCCCCTCCAGCTGACCGGCGCCCCCGCCTGGGCCTGGGGGCCGCTGTACGCCCTCGCCTATGTCACCGGCGGCTGGGAACCGGCCTGGGAGGGGCTTCGCGCCCTGCGGGAGAAGACCCTGGACGTCGACCTGCTGATGATCGTCGCCGCGATCGGGGCGGCGTCGATCGGCCAGGTGATGGACGGCGCCCTCCTGATCGTCATCTTCGCGACGTCCGGCGCCCTGGAGGCACTGGCCACCGCCCGTACCCAGGACGCCGTTCGGGGTCTGCTCGACCTGGCCCCGGCCACCGCCACCCGGCTGACCCCGGGCGGCGGTGAGGAGACCGTCGCCACGGAGGATCTCCGGGTCGGTGACACGATCCTGATCCGTCCCGGTGAGCGTGTCGGCGCCGACGGCCGGGTGGTGGAGGGCGCCGGAGAGGTCGACCAGGCCACCATCACCGGCGAACCCCTGCCGGTCGCGAAGGAGGCCGGTGACGAGGTCTTCGCCGGCACGCTCAACGGCACCGGTGCCCTGCGTGTCACCGTCGGACGGGACGCCACCGACTCCGTGATCGCCCGGATCGTGGCCATGGTGGCCGAAGCCTCCGAGACGAAGGCGCCCACCCAGCTCTTCATCGAGAAGGTCGAACAGCGTTACTCCCTCGGCATGGTGGTCGCCACCCTCGCCGTCTTCCTCGTCCCGATGGCCTTCGGTGCCGACCTCACGAGTGCGCTGCTGCGGGCGATGACCTTCATGATCGTCGCCTCGCCGTGCGCGGTCGTGCTGGCCACCATGCCGCCCCTGCTCTCCGCCATCGCCAACGCGGGCCGCCACGGTGTGCTCGTGAAATCCGCCGTCGTCATGGAGCGGCTCGGCCAGGTCGACGCCGTCGCCCTGGACAAGACCGGCACCCTCACCGAGGGCACCCCGCGCGTCACCGCGATCCGTCCACTGGACGGCAGCGGCCTGGACGAGGACGGCCTGCTCGCCCTCGCGGCCGCCGCCGAGCACCCCAGCGAGCACCCCTTGGCGCGTGCTGTCGTCGACGCCGCCCGCGACCGCTGCTTGCACGTACCCGCCGCCGAGGACTTCACCTCGGCCCCCGGGACGGGCGTCACAGCCACGGTCCTGGGCCACGCCGTCGCGGTCGGCTCCCCGGCCCGCCTCCTCCCCGCCGCGGACAGCGCCCCCGTCGAGGCCGCCGCCGTGCTGACGGCCGAGCTGGAGAGGGAGGGGCGTACCGCCGTCCTCGTCCAGCGGGACGGCGTTCCGGTCGGCGTCCTGGCCGTCGCCGACCGGCTCCGCCCGGACGCGGCAGCGACCGTAACGGCTCTGGCCGCTCTCACCGGCCGTACGCCGATGCTGCTGACCGGCGACAATCCGCGCGCGGCGGCGCGCCTCGGCGCGGACGCCGGCATCACCGACATCCGCGCGGGGCTGCTGCCCCAGGACAAGGTCACCGCCGTACGGGAACAGGAGGCGGCCGGGCGCAAGGTCCTCGTCATCGGCGACGGCGTCAACGACGCCCCCGCCCTGGCGGCCGCCCACACCGGCATCGCCATGGGCCGTGCCGGCTCCGACCTGGCCCTGGAGACGGCCGACGCCGTCATCGTCCGCGACGAACTGGCGACCGTCCCGGCGGTCATGGCCCTGTCCCGCGCCGCCCGCCGCCTGGTGATCCAGAATTTGGTCATCGCCGGGGTGTTCATCTCCGGCCTGGTCGTCTGGGACCTGGCAGGCCACCTGCCGCTGCCCCTGGGCGTACTCGGCCACGAGGGTTCGACGGTCATCGTCGGCCTCAACGGCCTGCGCCTGCTCCGCGACGCGGCCTGGAACCGTGCCGCGACGCTCACCGACGAAGGCCGCTGACCGGGCGGGAAGCGGGTGGGTCGCCGGCCCTGAGCGCTCTACGGTGCCCGCGTGTGGTCAGACGGGCCGGAGCCTGGAGTGCAGGAGACAGAACTCGTTGCCTTCCGGGTCCGTCAGGACGTGCCAGTTCCCGGTCTGACCGAAGGCGACGGGCGTGGCGCCGAGAGCGAGCAGGCGCTCCAACTCGGTGTCCTGGTCGCGGTCGGTGGGACTGACGTCGATGTGCAGCCGGAGCTTCCCGGTCCGCGGGTCGCTGCTGGGGCTGATGACGAGGGTGGGCTGCGGGCCGCCGAAGCCCGCGTCGGGCGGCCCGAGCTCGATGCTGCCGTCGTCCTCCCGGCCGAGTTCGACGTAGCCGAGGACCTGGCTCCAGAAGACGGCGAGCCGCTCGGCGTCGGCGGCGTCGATGACCAGTTCACTGATGCGACATGCCATCCCTTGATCTTCGCAGGGAATCCCGGCCTTCAGGCCGGGATTCCCTGCGAAGATCAAGGGATGGACCCGGAGACCGTCGCCGAGCTGCGCCGCCGTGGCCACGACGTGACGGTCGGCGACCCGTGGTCGGAGGGCCGGATGTGCGCCGTCGCCCGCGACCCGCGCACCGGAGTCCTGTCCGCGGCCGCCAACCCACGTGGCATGCAGGGGTACGCGGTCGGCCGCTGACCGCCCGCCCGACGCGTCCCCCGCCGACCGTGCTTAGCTGGAGGCATGATCGATGACTTTCTGGCTGAGAACGCCGAGACCGCCGGGAACGCCGGGCACCTGAGCCAGGTCGAGGCGGCGGTCCGCGCAGCGGCCGCCGCCGAGATCATGCCGCGCTACCAGCAGCTCGCCACCCACGAGATCATCGAGAAGAGCGGTCCGCACGACCTGGTCACCACCGCCGACCGGCTCGCCGAGGAGCATCTGACGGAGTCCCTGACCCGGCTGCTCCCCGGCTCGGTCGTCGTCGGCGAGGAAGCCGTCCACGCCGACCCCCGGGTGTACGACGCCCTCGGCGGCGAGGCTCCCGTATGGATCGTCGACCCGGTCGACGGCACCCGTCAGTTCGTCCGCGGCGAACCCGGCTTCTGCACCCTGGTCGCCCTCGCCCACCACGGCCAGGTCCTCGCCTCGTGGACGTACGCCGCCGCGCTGGACGAGATGGCGATCGCGGTGCGCGGGCGGGGCGCCACCCTCAACGGCAAGCCGCTGCAGGCGGGCTCGCCCGCGCCCGGCGCCGTCCTGAAGGTGGCGATGTCCCACCCCGACTTCACCTCGGACGCCCAGAAGCGCGCCCTGCTCGGACTGCGCACGGAGGGCATCGACCCCCGCCCCTGCGGATCAGCGGGACTCGAATACCTCGCGGTCGCCTGCGGCGCCCAGGACGCGGTGGCGTTCAACTGGGAGTTCGCCTGGGACCACGCGGCCGGCCTGCTCCTGGTCACCGAGGCGGGCGGCGCACAGGCCACGCTCTCCGGCGCCGCCTTCCGGATCACCGGCGGCAACGACCTGCCCTTCACGGCAGCCCGCGACGAGAACACCAGGGACCGCATCCTCGCCGCGCTGCGCACCGGCGTCTGACCGGACCCGCACCACCCCGAGCCGGGGCCCCGAATATCCTGGGTGTCCTGGCCGCCGGCTGACAAAGGAGTCCCAAGGTGTCGTCGATGCTTGATGCAGTCGTCGTGGGGGCGGGGCCCAACGGACTCACCGCCGCAGTTGAGTTGGCCCGCCGGGGCTTCTCCGTAGAGGTGTTCGAGGCCCACGGCACCATCGGCGGAGGGGCGCGTACCGAAGAGCTCACCCTCCCCGGCTTCCGCCACGACCCGTGCTCGGCCGTACATCCGCTGGGCACAGGGTCGCCCGCCTTCCGGGGCATGCCGCTGGGCCGCCACGGTCTGGAGTGGCTCCAGCCGGAACTGTCGCTCGCCCACCCCTTCCCCGACGGCTCCGCCGCCGTGCTCACACAGTCGGTGGGGGAGAGCGCTATGTCGCTCGGGCCGCGGGACGCGGGGGCCTACCGCCGTCTCGTCACACCGCATCTCGGCCACTGGGACACCCTGGCCGCCGACTTCCTGCGCACCCCGTGGGACGGACTGCCCCGCGATCCGTACCGTCTCGCCCGCTTCGGTCTGGTCGGCCTCCAGCCCGCGAGCTGGCTCGCCCGGCGATTCCGCGACCCGAAGGCGCGCGGTCTCCTCGCCGGCCTCGCCGCCCACGCCATCGCTCCCACCAGCGGATTCGCCACCGGCGCCATCGCTCTCGTCTTCGCGCTCGCCGCCCACGAGAACGGCTGGCCCGTGCCGCGCGGCGGCTCGCAGGCGATCTCCGACGCGCTCGCCTCGTATCTGCGGGAACTGGGCGGCACCATCCGCACCGGTTTCGAGGTCAAACGCCTGGACGAGCTGCCGCCCGCCCGCGCCTACGTCTTCGACACCTCGCCGACCGCCCTCGCGCGGATCGCGGGCCTCGGCGACGCCTACCGCGGATACCGTTACGGAGCCGCCGCCTTCAAGATCGACTATGCGCTGTCGGGCCCCGTCCCGTGGACCGCGAAGGACGCCAGGCGGGCCGGGACCGTTCACATCGGCCCCACCGAGGGGGAGATCGACAGCGCCCTGCGCGCCGCCGTCGACGGCCGTGACCCGAGCGTCCCCTTCCTGATCACCGCTCAGCCGACGCTCACCGACCCGTCCAGGGCGCCCGGAGGCCGCCATGTCTTCTGGGTGTACGGGCATGTTCCGGCGGGCTGGACGGGCGACGCCACCGACGTCATCGAGCGCCAGCTCGAGCGCTTCGCGCCGGGATTCCGCGACCTGGTCCTCGCCCGCGCCGTCGCGGGCCCCCCGGAACTCGCCGCCCGCAACGCCAACTACGTGGGCGGTGACATCGCCTGCGGTGCCTTCGCCGGTCTCCAGACGCTGATCCGCCCCAAACTGGCCCGCGTGCCGTACGCCACCGCGCACCCGGCGGTCTTCCTCTGCTCCTCGGCCACCCCGCCCGGCCCGGGTGTGCACGGCATGTCAGGCCACCACGCGGCGAAGGCGGTCTGGCGGCGACTGCGCGCGTCCTGAGCCGGGCGCCGTTAGCGAGACCGACGGCCACCCGTCCGGACTGCTGCGAGGACCCGGGTGTACGCCGTGCCGGCGCTTCTCGTAAGCGTCGGCACGGCTGCCGTACCGCCTTTTCGTATGCTTGAGGTGGAGAAGTGATGAGTGCAGGAACGGACCGGGTCTCCGGCGGTCACTGGTCCGTCGGATTTCGCATGGGGGCCCTTTCCGGAATTCCGACGTCACTGGCGGGTGTCCTCCTCGTCGGCGCCATGTGGAACTCCTGTGACACGGGCGTCAATTCCTCCGCGAATTCCATGGTCCTGATCTTCCTGCTGCCGGTCTTCTGGGTGCTGACCGTCGTGTTGTGGACCCTCGTTCGCGGAGCCGCGGGAAGGTTCGGCCGCAGGGCCGCCGTGATCGGTGCGGTCGCGGCGAACCTCTGGCTGCTCTGGTTCATCGCCTCCGCCGTGGGAGCCATGGACTACCCGTCCCCGGCCTGCCCGGACAACATCCCGGCCTGGTGGCCCGCCTTCGTCCCGCTCTGATGCCCGGTCGTTCCGAAAGGCCCTGGCCGGCGAAGGCTGATGTCGGATTTCCGCCAGCCGTCGAGCCGCGACTGCCCCATCCTTGAACCATGCACACCGACACCGAGCGTTGCGTACGGGCCGTCCGGTCCAAGGACGCCCGCTTCGACGGATGGTTCTTCACGGCAGTCCTGACCACCCGGATCTACTGCCGCCCCAGTTGCCCCGTCGTGCCGCCCAAGGTCGAGAACATGACCTTCCTGCCCAGCGCCGCCGCCTGCCAGCAGGCCGGATTCCGGGCCTGCAAGCGGTGCCGCCCCGACACCAGCCCCGGCTCCCCGCAGTGGAACGCGCGCGCCGACTCCGTCGCCCGCGCCATGCGCCTCATCGCGGACGGGGTCGTCGACCGTGAGGGTGTGGCCGGCCTCGCCGCACGCCTCGGATACTCCGCCCGCCAGATCGAACGCCAACTGCTCGCCGAGCTCGGCGCGGGGCCCCTCGCGCTGGCCCGTTCGCAGCGTGCGCAGACGGCCCGGCTGCTCATCGAGACCACCGGACTCCCCATGGCCGAGGTGGCGTTCGCCGCAGGGTTCTCCTCGATCCGCACCTTCAACGACACCGTCCGCGAGGTCTTCGGGCTCGCCCCTGGCGAACTGCGGACCCGCGCCGCCCGGGGGAGCGGACCGGCCGCGACGCCGGGTGTGATCGCCCTGCGCCTCCCCTACCGTGCCCCGCTCAACCCCAGCAACCTCTTCGGCCATCTCGCCGCGACGGCGGTGCCCGGCGTCGAGGAGTGGCGCGACGGCGCGTATCGCCGCACGCTCACCCTCCCGCACGGGCACGGCATCGTGTCCCTCACCCCGCGCCCCGGCCACATCGCCTGCCGGCTCCTGCTCACCGACCCCCGCGACCTCACCCAGGCGATCAGCCGCTGCCGGTGGCTGCTGGACCTGGACGCCGACCCGGTGGCCGTCGACGAACAGCTGCGCGCCGATCCGCTGCTCGCCCCGCTCGTCGACGAGGCCCCCGGACGCCGGGTGCCCCGTACCGTCGACGGTGCGGAATTCGCCGTACGGGCGGTCCTCGGCCAGCAGGTCTCGACGGCCGCCGCCCGCACCCACGCCGCCCGGCTCGTCACCGCCCACGGGACGCCCGTGGACGACCCCGAGGGCGGACTGACCCATCTCTTCCCCACCCCGCAGGCGCTCGCCGGACTCGATCCGGAGGCGCTCGCGCTGCCGCGTACCCGGCGCACCACGCTCACCACCCTCGTGGCGGCGCTCGCGGACGACTCCCTGCGCCTGGGCACGGACACCGACTGGGAGCGGGCCCGCGCCGAGCTGACCGCACTCCCGGGCTTCGGCCCCTGGACGGTCGAGGTGATCGCCATGCGGGCGCTCGGTGATCCGGACGCCTTCCTCCCCACCGACCTGGGCATCAGACGGGCGGCAGCACAACTCGGCCTCCCGGCGACCCCCGCCGCGCTCACCGCGCGCGCCACGCACTGGCGCCCCTGGCGGGCGTACGCCGTTCAATACCTGTGGACCGTCGACGACCACCCGATCAACCACCTGCCCGCGTAAGGACGCCTCCCATGACAACGACTCACTCCGCGACCCGGCAGCACACGGTCGTCGACAGCCCCTACGGGCCGCTCACGCTCGTCGCGACGGACGGGGTCCTGGCCGGCCTCTACATGACCGGCCAGCGTCACCGCCCGCCCGAGGAGACCTTCGGGGCACCCGATCCCCGCCCCTTCGGACCGGTGACCGAGCAGCTCGACGCGTACTTCGCGGGCGGACTGCGCGCGTTCGATCTGCCGCTGCACCTGGCCGGCACCCCGTTCCAGCGCAGCGTCTGGGCCGAGCTGACCCGTATCCCGTACGGAGAGACCCGCTCGTACGGAGAGCTGGCCGACCTCCTCGGCAACCCCGGTGCCTCCCGGGCCGTGGGCCTCGCCAACGGCAAGAACCCCATCGGCATCATCGTCCCCTGCCACCGGGTCGTCGGAGCGTCGGGCGGCCTCACCGGATACGGCGGCGGTCTGGACCGCAAGCAGCGGCTGCTGGCCTTCGAGAGCGGGGCGGAGGGCGACGTACCGGCTCTCTTCTGACCACTGCCTTCTTCGGCCTACCGTCCTCTTCCGGCCGCCGCCCCCTCGTGCCGTACCGGACTCTTCCGATCCCGGTGCGGGGCCGGTCAGCCGGTGAAGATCTCCACGGCCGACCAGATCGCGAGTCCCAGCATGCAGATTCCGCCGATGCGCTGCACCGTCTTCAGCGGCACCCGCTTGGCGATGAAACGCCCGGCCAGCAGGGCCAGCGCGGAGACGGACATGAGGGCGACGGCCGAACCGATCGCGGTGGACCAGGCTCCGTTGCTCGCCGCGAGGTTGGCGGTGGTGATCTGGGTGAGATCGCCCCACTCGCTGATGAAGACCGCCATGAAGGCCGTCGAGTAGACCGGCCAGAAACCGGTCACGGTCTTGACTTCGGTGTCCTCGTCCCCGTCGTCGGCCCCGTTGCGCAGCAGCATGAACGCGCCGAACGCGAAGAGCAGGGCCGAGACCAGCTTGACCGTCCAGTCGGGCAGCAGACCGATCAGCCCGCCGGCGCCGACGGCGATGGCGACGTGCACGACGAACGCGGAGGACGTGCCGAACCACACGTAGAGCGGGCGCATGCGCGTGCCCATGGCCAGCGAAGCGAACATCGTCTTGTCGGGGAGCTCCGCGAGGAAGATCAGCCCGAAGGCGGTGAGGATCGCCAGGGGGTCGAGATGCATACCGGGTGGCTTTCTTCTACGAGCCGGGCCCGGGATCTTCGCGAAGCGCCAGGCGGGCTTCCGGAGCACCACTCGGCCCGGCATGACGTCAGCGCCCGCAGGGCGCGGGCGCGTCATACCTGACCGAAGGTCTCGCCCGCCCGTAAGGATCTACGAGCCCGGCCACCGGGAACCCGAGGGCTCCAGTGTGTCGACGACCGGTTTGCGGGGCTACTCCCCTTCGCAGCCACCAACGATACCCGATCCCGCGGTGGCGGAGATCAGCTGTTCGACGTGCGGGCGGGTCGGTACAGTCCCACGGTGATCATCCGCGCCGCGACCGGAAGTGTTCCCGAATGAGCCGCCGCACCCGTAAGGCCGCCCCCGAACCGGGCACGCCCCGCCCCACCGTCAGTGTCTGCCGGGGCTGCTGCTGCGGCACCGCCAAGATCCCCGGCGTCGATCACGCCGGTCAGCTGCGCCGGCTGAAGGAGACAGCCGGTGCCACCGCCACGGTGCGCGCCGTGGAGTGCCTGGACGCGTGCGAGCACGGCAACGTCATCGTCGTACAGCCCTCCGCCGAGGGCCGCAGGGCGGGTGGCCGGCCTGTCTGGCTCGGACTGGTCAACGACCCGGACGCGGTGGCCGACATCGCGGCCTGGGTCGCCGGGGGCGGCCCCGGCCTCGTGGACGCCCCCGACATCCTCGACCTGTACGTGTTCCAGCCCTCCCGTCGTGTACAGGCTGAGCTGGAGCGCCCGGGCCGCTGAGAACCCTCAGCCCAGCGGCGCGAACGGCGAGGGTGTCGTGCCCGGCCGGGCGGCTGTCCGCAGCCTCCGCCCGTGACACCTCCGGCCGCGCCGCCACCGCTCCGGGCGGGCGCCGCTGTGGGCGGCCCCCGCGGTGTCGACAACCGCCGTACGGGTCAAGGCTCAGGATGATGAGCAGCACCACCAGGCCGCCGACCGAGTGCAACAGCTCGTGGGGATCGGCGCTGGATGCCGCTGTCTCTGCCAATTGGCTCGCGGTCTGTGTCTCTATCAGAAGGACCGTGGCGGCGAAGACTGTGAGCAGGAGTTTCACCAGCCTCCAGTAGTTCCGGAACAGGGCCCACGGCGTGCCTAGGTCCTGTCTGGAGTTCCCCCGCGGCGACGCGGCGTCCGGCACCGCCGCCTCCGGCGTTGTCGTCAGTCGCGAGGGCTCCGCCATCGCTCCCTCCTCCGCCTTGGATTCGACGGCACCGGACGCCGCTCCTTCTCCCGCGCTGGAACTCCAGACAGGACCTAGTTCGTTGACGATCCCGATGAGCTCCGATATGACGGCCAGCGGCAAGATGGCATACAGGACTGTCACCTTCATCGGGCGTAGGCACCTCGTACCGTCGGTATGTCCTGGCTGCTCACAGCGGTGATGTCGAGGGCGAGGTAGGCAAGGACCACGCCGAGCCGGCCGACCGAGGCGGCGACGGCCGAGTCCCCGGCCGCGACTTCGGTCTCCGGGTGACCGCCGACGCCGCCTGCGTACGCGTCGAGGTCGACGACACCCGCAGCGAGCGACTCCCCGCTCTTCCCGCGCCCCACGAGGAACTGGCCACGGCAGGCCGTGGCCTCCTCCTGGTCGGGGGCCTCGCCACTCGCTGGGACTGGCACTACCGGCTCCACGCCCCAGGCAAGACGGTCTGGGCCGAGGTGGCGCGCACGTCCCGACCGCGCGGCGATGCGCCCCCACCTCTCTATCTCAAAAAGGAGTAGTAGGCTGGCGCCACGCCATGGAGGAGGCCACCATGCCCGAACGGCAGCACTCGCTGTACGTGGACACTTCCGTGTGGAAACGCGCAGGTGAGAAGAGCAAGCAGCGTGACGGCCGCCCGATCGGCTGGACCGGCGGCCGCCTCGTCGCCGCCTACGGCCACGGCAGGATCACTCCCGACCCCGCGGACAACCCGGCAGCCGCCTCACGCACCGCGAAACTCATCAGGATCGGCGATGCCGACTGGACGGCGGCCGAGCACCGCGCCGCGCAGGGCGGGACTTCGATCTCCGCCGCTTTCGAAGCGCTACTGGTGGCCTACTGCGACGGTCGGCTCAAGATCGTCACCACCGTCGTACAGGAACCGGCCACGGCCGCCTGATCACCCCGTCATCACGAAAGGGCTCACGCTCATGAGCACAGCCGCCCACAGCGCCAGGGGTGTCCCGCCCATGCCCGAGCGGAATCCCAAGGCCCTCCGCGCCGCCATCGCCCAGTACGCGCCGCAACTCCTCGTCGACTTCGACCGGCACTGGCGCCGCGACATCGCCGACGCCTACGACCTCGCGCCGGTGCCCGCCTTCATGGCCCGTTGGTGGGGCGAGTACGCCCTCGCCCGCGACCCACGGAACGAGGCCACGGTCCACCGCCTGGAGGACGAGGCCGGCCAGGAACCCGACTATGCCCGCGCCAAGGCCCTCATCGAGGAAGCCGGACGCATCCGCCGCACGGTGGCGCAGGTGAACCCCGGCCAGTGACAAGCAAATTCATGGGACCACCCTGGCAGGCGGACTGGACCAAGGGAGCCGAGGACAACCGCAACGCCCTCCCCGAACCAGCCCAGGCCCCTGTCGCCGCCGCCCGCGCCGAGCTGGTCACCGCACAGGATCCGTACTTCCTGGGCATCGACGCCGACAGGGGTCTGGCGGCCGGGATGAGCGTCGAACCGGTCCAGTCCACCCGCCCACGCGGCGAACACATCCTCTACTTCGACTACGGCCGCGGATGGCTGAGGTACCACTTCACCGCCCGCGCCACGGACCCACAGATCGTGATCGACGAGTGCTTCTGGCAATGAGCCCGGCACCTGCCCCAACCGAGGACCCGGTCCGCTACCGCCGCGAGGTACAGCGCGCCCGCTCCCTCCTGTTCGTGGCGACCACCCGGACCCGCGACAGCCTCGACATCTTCTGGCACGGACAACCGAGCCCATTCCTGAAACCGTTGATCGCCACGAAGCGGTAGCCGGACGATCCGCACATGCCCTGGCTTGGCCCTACCGAGCGCGTTTCGTGCCCTGCTCGTGATCGCACAGAAGCGATCTTCACTCGCAAGAAGGCAGATCGGAAACGCTCAGTACAATCGCTGCGTTGAGGATCCGAGGTGGCTTCGTCGACATCAGTTGCTGCTGGTCGAGCAGTGCGAGACGCTTTCGAAGCCGTACATCGAGCTCGACAACCTTGCGGTGGATACTGTTACGGCCGTCTTCCACAGGCCGCGTATGTGTCCCATCGGGTGCCCGATCCCTTCGCCGTCGTGGACCCCGGATGTCTCCGGGCGCGGGTGCACGAGGGACCAATGGCGCGTGAATGAAAGCGGGTTCAGACGGTGACGGGTCTGCCGTCCTCCAGCTCCACCGTGCCCGCGCCCGAGTCCAGCACCGTAAGCGCGGCGGCCACCCGCAGGGCGAGCGTGCCGAGCAGATGGCGGCCGAGATCGGCGGGCGCCACGAGCTTCCAGGACAGGAGTTCCTCCTCCTGGAGCCGGATCGCCGCGCACTGCGCCTCTGTGAGCACGCCCCCGTCGTAGAGGTACGCGGCGATCGGCGGACGCCCGCTGCCGCGCGACCAGTCGACGGCCAGCAGCCGGCCGGGCTCCAGATCGAGGCCGATCTCCTCCGCAGTCTCACGCCGTGCGGCCTTTCGGGGGCTCTCGCCGGTGTCGGACTCGACCGTGCCGCCCGGCAGCGCCCAGCCGGCACGGTAATTGGGCTCCACGAGGAGGAGACGCCCGTCGTCGTCGCGGAACAGCGAGGCCGCGGCGGCCAGGACACGGGGCAGCCCCGAAATGTACGTGGCGTAGTCAGTGGTGGTCACCCGGGGCAGCGTAGTGCTGCGCGGGCGCCCGGTCGCTGGACACCCATGGGCGGATCAGGGGTGGTCCGGATAGGGTCGGGGCGGCGCGACTGCCTGTTCGAAAGCAAGGGATGCAAGGTGACGGACGGAGCAGTGATCGAGACCGCTCGCGTGCTCGTGGCGGCGGACAAGTTCAAAGGCTCGCTCACGGCCGTACAGGTCGCGGAGCGGGTGACGGCTGGGCTGCGGCGTGCCGTTCCCGGCGTACGGGTCGAGACCCTGCCCGTCGCGGACGGTGGCGACGGCACGGTGGCGGCGGCCGTGGCCGCCGGATTCGAGCGCCGCGAGGCGCGGGTGACCGGGCCCCTCGGGGAGACGGTCACCGCGGCGTACGCGCTGCGCGGGTCCACCGCGGTGGTGGAGATGGCGGAGGCCTCGGGTCTCCAGCATCTGCCCGAGGGGGTGTTCGCCCCGCTCACGGCGACGACGTACGGCTCCGGCGAACTGCTGCGGGCCGCGCTCGACGCGGGCGCCAGGGCCATCGTGTTCGGAGTGGGCGGCAGCGCCACCACGGACGGCGGCGCGGGCATGCTCTCCGCGCTCGGAGCCCGGTTCCTGGACGCGGACCGCAAGCCCGTCGGTCCCGGCGGCGGCGCCCTGGCGGAACTGGCCGAGGCGGACCTCTCCGGGCTCGACCCCCGCCTCGCGGACGTCGACCTGATCCTGGCCAGCGATGTGGACAACCCGCTGACCGGGCCCAAGGGCGCACCCGAGGTGTACGGGCGGCAGAAGGGGGCGACCGAGGACGACGTCGTGGCCCTCGACGCGGCACTCACCCACTACGCGTCGGTCCTCGGCCCGGACCACGCGGCGCTTCCCGGCGCGGGCGCGGCCGGTGGGATCGGCTACGGCGCCCTGGTGGCGCTCGGGGCCCGTTTCCGCCCCGGCATCGAGGTCATGCTCGACGTCCTCGGCTTCGCGCCAGCGTTGGCGCGGGCGACGCTGGTCATCACAGGCGAGGGCTCCCTCGACGAGCAGACCCTGCACGGCAAGGCCCCGGCGGGCGTCGCGGCGGCCGCCCGGGCGGCGGGCGTGGAGGTGGTCGCCGTGTGCGGGCGCCTGGCACTTCCCCCCGAGGCCCTGGGCCGGGCGGGAATCCGGCGCGCGTACGCCCTGACCGAGCTGGAACCGGACCCGGCGGTGTGCATGGCGCAGGCGGGGCCGTTGCTGGAACGCGTCGCGGAGTCGATCGCACACGACTTCCTGACCTGAGCCGAGCCGACCTGACGAGTGCGGTGGCGGGGCCCTGCCGGCGGCGGCGGGGGCTCCGCCCCCACACCCCCGCTCCTCAATCGCCGGAGGGGCTTGACATCGTCCCCGGTCCTTGGACGCGCTGCCCAGTCTGTGCTCGAGAACCCGGGCGGCGGAAAAACCAAGCCCGTCCGGCGATTGAGGACCAGAGTCCGGGGCGGAGCCCCGGGTAGGGACCACCGACAGGGCCCCGGTCACCGCACCGCCGTCAGGCGAAACGCGTCGAGGGCCAGCGTCATCTCGATCAGCTCACGCGGTCGCGACAACGACCGTGACGTCAGCGTCTCCAGGCGCCGCAAGCGGTTGAACACCGTGTTCCGGTGGCAGAACAGCTGCCCCGCGGCCCGCCCCGCCGACCCACCGCACTCCAGCCACGCGTCCAGCGTCTCCACCAGCAGCGCCCGCTCCGCGGGTTCCAGCGTCAGCAGCGGACCGAAGACATCCGTGACCAGCCGCGCCGAAAGCTCCGGCTGACTCACCAGCAGCGCCGTCGTCAGCCGCTCCTCCACGCGCACGATCCTCCGCGATCCCCCCGCACACGTCAGCAGCGCCGCCTCGGCCAGCAGCCGGGCCCGGTCCAGTTCGGCCAGGCCATCCACCACCGGGCTGATCCCGCCCGGCCCGCTGCACCGGCCCACCAGCACAGCGGTCAGCTCGGCCAGACCCCGCTCCCCGAGGCCGACGACCGCGATCTCGCGGTCCGCCCGTGTCCGCCACCAGAACCGCATGCCGTCCACGTCCACCGCCCAGCGGACCGGCTCGGGCCGTTCGGCGCGCAGCACCGCCACCGCGTACCGCCCGCGTTCCGGCAGTCCCAGCCCCGCGGCGGCCCGCTCCACGAGGCCCGGCGACGACCGGCCCTCCAGTAGCGCGTCGAGCAGCGCCCGGACCCGCTCGTCACTGCGCCGCTGCATGGTCTGCTCCCCGTTCCGCGGTCACGTCGGGCTCTGCGGCCGCTCATGGCTGGTGAGGATGCCACCGGTGCGGTCCGGGTCACCAGCGCCTGGCGCCGCGCTGTGCGCCTGCACAACAGGGCCCTTCACTCGCTGGTCACCCGCCTCGTCTCGGCCGTACGCCGTGGACGCCCGGCCCGCCCGGTGCTGGTCTGTGGCACCACACCACGCACTGCACACGACAACGACAAGGCGGAAGGAGGAGGACGCATGGCAACGCTCGAGATCCGCGCACTGTCCGTGGGCTACGGCCCGGTACGGGCCCTGCGCGACGTCTCCGTCGACGTGCCGGCCGGCGCGATCACCGCCGTACTCGGTGGCAACGGCGCCGGCAAGACCACGCTGCTGCGGGCCGTATCGCGGACCCTCGGCTTCCACCGCGGGACGGGCACGGGCACCATCCGCTTCGACGGCCAGGCCCTGGACGGGCTGCGGCCCGCCCAGGTGGTGGCCGCGGGAGTGGTCCAGGTACCGGAGGGGCGGCAGGTGTTCGCCCGGATGACGGTGGCCGACAACCTGCGGGCGGGCGCACTCGGGGCCCGGGGCGGCCGCAAGTCCGTGGCCGCCGCGCTGACCCGCGTACACGAACTGTTCCCGGTCCTCGCCCAGCGCGCGCACCAGCGGGCCGGGCTGCTGTCCGGCGGCGAGCAGCAGATGCTCGCCATGGGGAGAGCCCTGATGGCCGGACCGAGGCTGCTCCTGCTCGACGAACCGTCCCTCGGTCTGGCCCCGTTGATGGCGCAGAAGATCGCCGAGACCGTGCAGGAGATCAACGCCTCCGGGACCTCTGTGATGCTCGTCGAGCAGAACGCGTCCATCGCCCTGCGGCTCGCCTCCACGGCGTACGTCCTGGACGTCGGCGAGGTCGCGCTCGAAGGACCGGCCGACGAACTCGCCGCGTCCGACGAGGTACGCCGCCGCTACCTGGGCGTCGTCGACGAGACCGCCGCCGAGGACGCCGGCCGGGCGGACAGCACACCCCGCGCCCTGAGCAGGTGGTCCGCGTGAAGACCGCACCCGCCACCCCCACGGCCCCGACGGCACCGGCCGCACTCGCCGTCCGGGACGTGACCGTACGGTTCGCCGGGCTCACCGCCCTCGACGGGGTCTCGTTCACCGTCGAACCGGGCAGTGTGCACGCCGTCATCGGCCCCAACGGAGCGGGCAAGTCGACCTGCTTCAACGTGCTCTCCGGCGTCTACCGGGCGACCTCCGGGGCCGTGCACCTCGGCGACACCGAACTGACCGGCCTCGCTCCGCACCAAATCGCCGCACTCGGCGTGGCCCGTACGTTCCAGAACCTGGCACTGCCCCCGCACGCCACCGTCGCCGAGAGCATGCTGCTCGGCCGGCACCGCCTCACCCGCTCCGGGTTCCTGGCCACCGGTCTGTGGCTGCCCTCCGCGGCCCGCGAGGCACGGCTGCATCTCGAACGAGTCCGTGAGATCGCCGAATTCATCGGCCTGGAGAAGGAGTTGGACCACCCTGCGGGCGCTCTCCCGTATGGGAAGCAGAAGCTCGTCGAGCTCGGCCGCGCCCTGTGCATGGAACCGCAGGTCCTGCTCCTGGACGAACCCGTCGCCGGAATGACCGCGGACGAACGGCGCCGCGTGGCGGCCGTGGTCGCCGGGGTACGCGACAGCCTCGGCATCTCCATCGTGCTGGTCGAGCACGACATGGGCGTGGTGATGCGGCTCGCGGACGCCGTGACCGTACTCGACTTCGGACGCAGGATCGCGGGCGGCAGCCCCGCCGAGGTCCAGAACGACCCGGCCGTCGTCCGGGCCTACTTGGGGGCACAGGAATGACCACCTTCATCGAACTCCTCCTCGGCGGCCTCTCCATCGGCTCGGTCTACGCGCTCATCGCGCTCGGCTTCGTCGTCATCTTCAAGGCCACCGAGGTCGTCAACTTCGCCCACGCCTCGCTGCTGCTGGCCGGCGGATACGTCACCGCCGTGCTCCACGACGACATCGGCTTCTGGCCGGCGCTCGGCGCCGGCATCGCGGGCGCCGCGGTCGTCGGCGCCGGAGTCGAGTTCCTCGTGATGCGGCGCTACCGGGGCAGCGACCACAGTGTCCTGGCCATCGTCACCATCGGCGTGGACATCATCCTGGTCACGGAACTCACCCGCCGCATGGGAACCGACGTCATGGCGATGGGCGACCCGTGGGGCGACGACGTCGTCACCATCGGAGGAGTCACGCTCGCCGAGACGCGCATCGCCGCGTTCCTCGTCGCGGGACTCCTCATCACGGTGTTCCTGCTCGCGTTCCGGTTCACCTCCTGGGGGGTGTCGATGCGCGCCGCCGCCGAGAACCCGCAGACCGCGGCGCTCATGGGCATCAAGCTCGGCAGGGTCTCGCTCTCCGCCTGGGCGGTGGCCGGAGCCCTCGCCGCCGTCGCCGCGCTGTTCCTCACGGTGTTCCCGACCCCCGGCCTCGAACGGGCCACCTCGCTCGCCGCACTCAAGGCGTTCCCCGCCGCGATCCTCGGCGGTCTCGACTCGACGACGGGCGCACTCGCCGGAGGGCTCATCGTCGGCGTCACCGAATCACTGGCCACCGGCTACCAGAGCGACCTGTCCTTCCTCGGACGGGGCATCGGGGACCTCGCTCCCTATCTGGTGATGGTGATCGTCCTGCTCGTCCGGCCCGCGGGACTCTTCGGCACGAAGGAGCTCGCCCGTGTCTGACACCGTCGAAACCGCCACGGCAGCCCCCGGGACCCCACCGGACAGCACACCGGCACCGGCCGGCGCCCTCCTGCGGCTGCGCAGGCCCCGTACGTACCTCTGGCTCGTCGGCTCGCTCCTGCTCCTCGTGCTCCCGTTCTACCTGGACCGCTTCTGGCTCCAGGCGGGACTGTTCGCGATGGCCGCCGCGATCGGGGCCATCGGTATCAACCTCCTCACCGGCAGCACCGGCCAGCTCTCCATGGGCCACGCCTTCTTCCTCGCCGTGGGCGCGTACAGCTACTGCATCCTGGCGGGGGAGAGCAGTACCGAGAACGGGCACACACTCACCGGACTCGGACTGCCCACCTGGCTCGCGGCGATCCTCGCCGTGCTCCTGGCGGGCGCGGCGGGCGGAGTCTTCAGCCCGATCGCGGGGCGGCTGCGCGGCGCCTACCTCGGCATCGCCACACTCGCCCTGATCTTCATCGGCCAGCACGTGCTGTTCAACGCCGGCTCGCTCACCGGCGGCTTCAACGGCCGC
This sequence comes from Streptomyces finlayi, assembly GCF_014216315.1. NCBI lineage: Bacteria > Bacillati > Actinomycetota > Actinomycetes > Kitasatosporales > Streptomycetaceae > Streptomyces > Streptomyces finlayi. The sequence continues at coordinate 839,035 of NZ_CP045702.1, read as the reverse complement.
CCCGTCCCGCCGCTCTCGCTCTTCGGGTTCACCTTCGACGACACCGAGGTCGTCATCGCGGCGGTCCCCTTCCAGTCCTCCGAGAAGCTCTGGTACGTGGCACTGCTCGCCCTGCTCCTCAGCGGGCTCTTCGCCCGCGGGGTGCTGCGCGGCAGGCCGGGCCGGGCGCTCAACGCCATCCGCGACCACCGGATCGCCGCAGGCGTCATGGGCGTCCCGGTGGCCCGCTACCGGGCCGGCGTCTTCGTCCTGTCCTCGATGTACGCGGGCCTCGCGGGCGTCCTGCTCGCACTGGTCTTCCAGCGGACCGTGCCGGAGTACTTCGGCATGATCCTGTCCCTCGAGTACCTCGCCATGATCGTCATCGGCGGGCTCGGCAGTGTCGCGGGAGCCGTCGTCGGCGCCGCCTTCGTCTCGCTGCTGCCTCAGGTGCTCACCCACTACAGCGACTCCCTTCCCCTGGTCTCCGCCCCGGGTACGGGTGGTCTCGCACCGGGTGAGGCATCGCGCTATCTGTACGGCGCCGCGGTGGTCGCGGTGGTCCTGTTCCTGCCCGGCGGCCTTACGCGTCTGAAGAAACCAGGGGAGAAGAAATGAAACTGCGAGTGATCCCGGCCGTATGCGCGGCCCTCACCCTCACGCTCGTGGGATGCAGCGGAAAGGCCGCCGACAACGGCGGCGACAAGCAGGACAAGAGCGGAGTGAAGACCGGCGAGGGAGTCACCGCCTCGACGATCACCCTCGGCTCCCTGACCGACATGACCGGCGTGTACGCCTCGCTGGGCAAGAGCGTCACCCAGGCCCAGCAGCTGTGGGTGAAGGAGACCAACGCCGCGGGCGGCATCTGCGACCGGAAGATCGCGCTGACGGTCCGCGACCACGGCTACGACCCGCAGAAGGCCATCGCGGCCTACACCGAGCTCGAACCGGAGGTCCTCGGCTTCACCCAGTTCATCGGCTCCCCGTTCGTCGCGGCCGTCGAGCAGCGCATCGACACCCAGGACAAGGGCCTCGTGCTGCCGCAGGCCTGGTCGGCGAACCTGCTCGGCTCCAAGTACGTCCGCGTCATCGGCGCCACCTACGACGTCGAGACGATCAACCTGATCGACTACCTGCTCGCCGAGAAGCGCATCGCCAAGGGTGACAAGGTCGGCCACGTCTACTTCGAGGGCGACTACGGCGAGAACGCCCTGGCCGGCTCGAAGCACGCGGCGAAGGCGGCGGGCCTCACCGTCGTCGAGCAGAAGATCAAGCCGACGGACAACGACATGACCGCACAGGTCTCCGCGCTCAAGCAGGCGGGGGTCAAGGCCATCGTCCTCAGCGCGGGCCCCCGCCAGGCGGCCTCCCTGGTCGGTGTCGCCGCGGCCACCGGCTTCAACGTCCCGGTCGTCGGCAACAACTCGGCGTACGCCCCGCAGCTCCTCAAGACCCCGGCGGGCCCGGCCCTGCTCAAGGACTACTACATCGCCTCCTCCACCCTGCCGATCGGCGACCCGGGCGCCGGCCCGGCGAAGCTCGCCAAGGACTACGCGGCCCAGTACCCGAAGGACGGTCTCGACAACGGCGTCGTCGCCGGTTACTCGGCGGCGTCCGTCTTCGGCGAGGCCCTGAAGAAGGCGTGCGAGGCCAAGGACCTCACCCGCGAGGGCGTCGACAGGGCGCTGCTGACCCTCACGGCGTACGACAACGGATTCGGGATCACACACGACTTCTCGGACCCGGCGGCGCCCTCCACCCGCGAGAGCGTCATCATGAAGCCGGACGCCAAGGCCCCCGGCGGCCTCAAGGTGGTGCGCCCGGCCTCGGTGGCCCCCGCCGCCGAAGGCTTCGCGCTGAAGCCCTGACCCACCCCACCGCACCGAACGCTCTGATCCGCAGGCCCTGAACGGGCCCGGCCGACCCGGCCGGGCCCGTTCAGGCGTTCCCGGCCCCGCCAGGCGCCCCGCGATCGGGGCATGGGCCCCCCGGGGAGCGCGCCGGGCTCACAGGGCCCGTACGGGCCGCACAGGCCGCCGCAACGGCCCGCCCCCACGCACGAGGGCCCGGATACTGGGGAGTATCCGGGCCCTCGTGTACGTCGTACGTGCTGTGTCAGGCGTTACGGCAGCTGAGCCGCACGCGCCTCGCGCCGGTTGCCACGGAAGGTGTTCACCCGTCGTGCCGTCGCGAACAGCGGGATCACCGCACCCATCACGACCTGCAGCGCGCAGCCCGTCTGGAGGAGCAGCTGACCGCCCGGGGCGTCGAACGCCCAGGCGGCGAGGAGGCCCATCGCGGCCACGATCCAGCCGAGCATCGCCACCGCGAGGACGCCCCGCGGCTTGGGGTACTCGACCCGGCTGACCATCAGCCACGCCACTCCGACGATCGCGAGCAGCGTGGGCACGAAGGGCAGCTCCAGCAGCACGATCGAGACCACCGTGAGCGCGCCGAAGGGGCTCGGCATGCCCTGGAACATGCCGTCCTTCAAGGTCACGCAGGAGAATCTCGCAAGCCGCAGGACCACCGCCAGCAGCACCACGATGGCGGCCAGCGCCGACACCCGCTGCTGGGCGTCGTCCGCGACCATGCCGTACACCAGCACGAAGTACGCCGGAGCGAGCCCGAAGCTGATCAGGTCGGAGAGGTTGTCCAGCTCCGCGCCCATCGGCGAGGAGCGCAGCTTGCGCGCGACCAGGCCGTCACAGAGGTCGAAGATCGCCGCCAGCAGCATCAGTATGACGGCGGTGGCGGCGGAGTTCCGCGCCATGCCGCTCTCGTTGCTGCCCGTGAGGTGCGGGATGAGGATGCCCGTGGTGGTGAAGTACACCGCCATGAATCCACAGGTGGCGTTACCGAGTGTGAGGGTGTCCGCTATCGACAGCCTCATCGACAGCGGCATGTCCTCGACGTCGTCCTCGTCGGCCGCCTCCGACACCCAGCCGGCTTGCGTATCAGGATCAATCACGGTCAATGCGAGTCACCCCCGCGGTGGTGGCCTGGCCGACCTCGACCGCGACATCGATACCTTCCGGAAGGTAGATGTCCACGCGCGAGCCGAAGCGGATCAGGCCGATGCGTTCGCCCTGCTCGACCTTCGTGCCCTGCGGGAGGTACGGAACGATGCGACGGGCGACCGCTCCCGCGATCTGCACCATCTCGATGTCTCCGAGCTCGGTGTCGAAGTGCCAGACAACGCGTTCGTTGTTCTCGCTCTCCTTGTTGAACGCCGGAACGAACCCACCGGGGATGTGCTCGACCGAGGTCACCGTGCCGGCCAGAGGTGCACGGTTGACGTGCACGTTCAGCGGGCTCATGAAGATCGCGACGCGGGTGCGCCCGTCCTTCCACGGCATGATGCTCTGCACCACGCCGTCGGCCGGCGAAATGACCCGGCCTTCGGTGATCTCGCGCTCGGGGTCGCGGAAGAACCAGAGCATGCCCGCCGCGAGCGCGGTGGTGGGCACGGCCACTGCGGCCCAGCGCCCGGACTTGCGAGCCCGGACGAGGCTGAGAGCCGCAGTGGCGACGGTCGGGAGGAGCCACGGCGAAGCTCCGCGTGCGAGGCGGACCCCGCCGCGGGGTGCAGAGGTATGGCTGTCGGGCATGAATGACCTTCGTAGCGGATGGTGCCGCGCAGGCAACGGGGGACGGCGGCTTTTCCGGCGATGCTATCGGTTGCGGGCCACAACTGGGCAAGCCAGCAGCCGAGTCGAACCGCCGACGGGCGCCGGCCGAGGATCACAGGGTGTGATGTTCTTCGCGGCAAAATCACCTAGAAGGGGACATCAGCCCTGGAACCGGTACTCCTCGAGGAGTCGGCGCCCAATGATCATTTTCTGGATCTCGGCGGTACCTTCACCGATCAGCAGCATCGGGGCCTCCCGGTAGAGGCGCTCGATCTCGTACTCCTTGGAGAAGCCGTAACCGCCGTGGATACGGAAGGCGTCCTCGACGACTTCCTTGCAGTACTCGGAGGCGAGGTACTTCGCCATCCCTGCCTCCAGGTCGTTTCGTTCCCCGGAGTCCTTTTTGCGTGCCGCATTCACCATCATCGCATGAGCGGCTTCGACCTTGGTGGCCATTTCGGCCAGTTTGAACTGGATGGCCTGGTGCTGGGCGATCGGCTTTCCGAAGGTGTGGCGCTGCTGTGCGTACGAAACACCCAGCTCAAAAGCACGCTGAGCTACACCGCAGCCACGTGCGGCCACATTGACCCGGCCGACTTCCACTCCGTCCATCATCTGGTAAAAACCTCGGCCGGTCGTGCCGCCGAGTACACGATTGGCCGGAATACGTAGGCCGTCCATGATGAGTTCCGTCGTGTCGACGCCCTTGTAACCCATCTTGTCGATCTTTCCGGGGATGGTCAGGCCCGGGCGGACCTCGCCGAAGCCCGGCTCCTTCTCCACGAGGAAGGTCGTCATCGACTTGTGCGGCGCCGTGCCCTCGGGGTGTCCTTCGTCACTGCGGCACAGGACCGCGACCAGGTTGGCCGTACCGCCGTTCGTGAGCCACATCTTCTGGCCGTTGAGGACGTACTCCTCGCCGTCCCGCACGCCCTTGGACGTGATCGCGGAGACGTCCGAACCGAGCGCCGGCTCGGACATGGAGAACGCGCCCCGCACCTCGCCCAGCGCCATGCGCGGCAGGAAGGTGTCCTTCTGCTCCTGCGTCCCGTGCTGCTTGAGCATGTACGCCACGATGAAATGCGTGTTGATGATGCCCGACACGCTCATCCAGCCGCGGGCGATCTCCTCCACGCACAGCGCGTACGTGAGAAGCGACTCACCCAGACCCCCGTACTCCTCGGGGATCATCAGCCCGAACAGGCCGAGTTCCTTGAGCCCCTCGACGATCTCCGTCGGGTACTCGTCGCGGTGCTCCAGCTGGGTCGCGACCGGAATGATCTCCTTGTCGACGAAATCCCGGACCGTGGAGAGGATTTCCTGCTGGATGTCGGTCAGACCGGCGGTCTGGGCGAGTCGCGTCATGACTGCTTCTCCTGTGGCTTCACGCGGTTAGTTGGAGGGGACGGGGCGACCGGGCTGCTCGCCGCCGCGCTCCTTGATGTACGTCTCGGTGGGGACCATCACCTTGCGGCGGAACACGCAGACGACGGTGCCGTCCTGCTTGTAGCCCTTGGTCTCGACGTACACGATCCCGCGGTCGCTCTTGGACTTCGACGGCGTCTTGTCGAGGACCGTCGTCTCGCCGTAGATCGTGTCCCCGTGGAAGGTCGGCGCGATGTGCTTCAGCGACTCGACCTCCAGGTTCGCGATCGCCTTGCCCGACACGTCCGGGACCGACATGCCGAGCAGCAGCGAGTAGATGTAGTTGCCGACGACGACGTTCTTGCCGAAGTCGGTCGTCTTCCCGGCGTAATTGCTGTCCATGTGGAGCGGGTGGTGGTTCATGGTCAGCAGACAGAAGAGGTGGTCGTCGTACTCGGTGACCGTCTTTCCGGGCCAGTGCTTGTAGACGGCACCGACTTCGAATTCCTCATATGTGCGTCCGAACTGCATGATCAGGCCTCCGGGGCTTCGAACTTGGAGGTGCGCTGCATTCCGGCCGCACGGCCCTTGCCCGCGATGACGAGCGCCATCTTGCGGCTGGCCTCGTCGATCATCTCGTCGCCGAGCATCGCCGAGCCCTTCTTGCCGCCCTCCTCGGAGGTGCACCAGTCGTAGGCGTCGAGGATCAGCTCGGCGTGGTCGTAGTCCTCCTGCGCGGGTGAGAACACCTCGTTGGCCGCGTCGACCTGACCGGGGTGCAGCACCCACTTGCCGTCGAAGCCCAGCGCCGCCGCACGCCCCGCGACCTCGCGGTACGCGTCCACGTCACGGATCTGGAGGAAGGGGCCGTCGATCGCCTGGAGGTCGTGCGTACGGGCCGCCATCAGAATGCGCATGAGGATGTAGTGGTACGCGTCGGCGCCGTAACCGGGGGGCTGCTGACCGACGACCAGGGTCTTCATGTTGATCGAGGCCATGAAGTCGGCCGGGCCGAAGATCAGGGTCTCCAGGCGCGGCGAGGCGGCGGCGATGTCGTCGATGTTCACCAAACCCTTGGCGTTCTCGATCTGCGCCTCGATGCCGATCTTCCCGACCTCGAAGCCCATCGTCTTCTCGATCTGCGTCAGCAGCAGATCCAGGGCCACGACCTGCTGGGCGTCCTGGACCTTCGGCAGCATGATGCAGTCGAGGTTGGGGCCGGCGCCCTCGACGACGGCGATGACGTCGCGGTACGTCCAGTGCGTGGTCCAGTCGTTGACCCGCACGACCCGGGTCTTGCCCGTCCAGTCGCCGTTGTTCAGCGCGTCGACGATGTGCTGACGGGCGCCTTCCTTGGCGAGCGGCGCGACGGCGTCCTCCAGGTCGAGGAAGACCTGGTCGGCCGGGAGGCCCTGGGCCTTCTCCAGGAACCGGGGGTTCGAGCCGGGTACCGCCAGGCAGGAGCGGCGCGGGCGCAGACGGTTCACGGGCGTGGTCATGCGGAGACCTCCAGAGGGTCGAGCTTGTTCGCTTTCCGGATCTCGTCGACGATACGGCCGATGATCTCCGTGATGCCGAAGTCCTTCGGGGTGAAGACGGCGGCGACGCCGGCTCCGATCAGGGCGGCGGCGTCGGCGGGCGGAATGATGCCGCCCGCGATCACCGGAATGTCCGGCGCCCCGGCCTCGCGCAGCCGGTGCAGCACATCGGGCACCAGCTCGGCGTGCGAGCCGGACAGGATCGACAGGCCGACGCAGTGCACGTCCTCGGCCACGGCCGCCGAGACGATCTGCTCGGGCGTCAGCCTGATGCCCTGGTAGACCACCTCGAAACCGGCGTCACGGGCCCGTACGGCGATCTGCTCGGCGCCGTTGGAGTGACCGTCCAGACCCGGCTTGCCGACCAGCAGACGCAGCCGGCCCGCCCCCAGGTCCTCGGCGGTACGCGCGGCCTTCTCGCGGACCAGGGCCAGCGGGGTGCCCGCCTCGGCCGTCACCGCGACCGGGGCCGACGAGACACCGGTCGGGGCACGGAACTCGCCGAAGACATCGCGCAGCGCCCAGGACCACTCGCCCGTGGTGACGCCCGCCCGGGCGCACTCCACGGTCGCCTCCATCATGTTCTCGGTGCCGGCGGCGGCCTTCTTCAGCGCGGCGAGCGCCTCGGTGGCGCGTGCCTCGTCGCGGTTGTCGCGCCACTCGTGGAGAGCGGCGACGACCCGGGCCTCGTTCTCCGGATCCACCGTCATGATCGCGGCGTCGAGGTCCGCGGTGAGCGGGTTGGGCTCCGTCGTCTCGTAGATGTTGACGCCGACGATCTTCTCCTCGCCGCCCTCGATCCTGGCCCGCCGGGCGGCGTGCGAGGACACCAGCTCGGACTTGAGGTACCCGGACTCGACGGCGGCCATGGCGCCGCCCATCCGCTCGATGCGGTCGATCTCGGCGAGCGACTCGGTGACCAGGGACTCCACCTTGGCCTCGATCACGTGCGACCCGGCGAAGATGTCCTCGTACTCCAGCAGATCGCTCTCGTGCGCGAGGACCTGCTGGATACGCAGCGACCACTGCTGGTCCCAGGGGCGGGGGAGCCCCAGGGCCTCGTTCCAGGCGGGCAGCTGGACGGCGCGGGCACGGGCGTCCTTGGACAGGGTGACGGCCAGCATCTCCAGCACGATGCGCTGGACGTTGTTCTCCGGCTGGGCCTCCGTGAGACCCAGGGAGTTGACCTGCACGCCGTAACGGAAACGCCGCTGCTTGGGGTTCTCGATGCCGTACCGCTCACGGGTGACCTGGTCCCAGATGCGGCCGAAGGCGCGCATCTTGCACATCTCCTCGATGAAGCGGACGCCCGCGTTCACGAAGAAGGAGATGCGGGCGACCACGTCGCCGAACTTCTCCTCGGGCACCTGCCCGGAGTCACGGACCGCGTCGAGGACCGCGACGGCCGTCGACATGGCGTACGCGATCTCCTGGACCGGAGTGGCTCCCGCCTCCTGCAGGTGGTAGCTGCAGATGTTGATCGGGTTCCACTTGGGGATGCGGTTGACCGTGTACGTGATCATGTCGGTCGTCAGCCGCAGCGAGGGAACCGGCGGGAACACGTGCGTTCCGCGCGAGAGGTACTCCTTGACGATGTCGTTCTGCGTCGTGCCCTGGAGCTTCCCCGGGTCGGCGCCCTGCTCCTCGGCGACCACCTGATAGAGCGCCAGAAGCCACATCGCGGTGGCGTTGATCGTCATCGAGGTGTTCATCTGCTCCAGGGGGATGTCCTGGAACAGCCGCCGCATGTCACCGATGTGCGAGACGGGAACACCGACCCGGCCCACCTCGCCACGGGCGAGGACGTGGTCGGGGTCGTACCCCGTCTGCGTCGGCAGGTCGAAGGCGACCGACAGACCCGTCTGGCCCTTGGCGAGGTTGCGCCGGTAGAGCGCGTTGGACGCCTCGGCCGTCGAGTGACCGGCGTACGTCCGCATCAGCCAGGGCCGGTCCTTCCGGCGCTCGGCCATGTCAGATGTCCCGGAAGCGGTTGATGGCGTCGATGTGCTGCTCGCGCATCTCCTGGTTGCGCACGCCCAGGCCCTCACGGGGGGACAGGGCGAGCACTCCGACCTTGCCCTGGTGGAGGTTGCGGTGCACGTCGTACGCGGCCTGGCCGGTGTCCTCCAGGGAGTAGACCTTCGACAGCGTCGGGTGGATCTTCCCCTTGGCGACCAGCCGGTTGGCCTCCCACGCCTCGCGGTAGTTGGCGAAGTGCGAGCCCACGATCTTCTTCAGCGACATCCACAGGTAGCGGTTGTCGTACTCGTGGTTGTAGCCCGAGGTCGAGGCGCAGGTGACGATCGTGCCGCCCTTGCGGGTGACGTACACACTCGCGCCGAAGGTCTCGCGGCCCGGGTGCTCGAAGACGATGTCCACGTCCTCGCCACCGGTCAGCTCACGGATGCGCTTGCCGAACCGCTTCCACTCGCGCGGGTCCTGGTTGTGCTCGTCCTTCCAGAACTTGTAGCCCTCGGCGTTGCGGTCGATGATCGCGGTCGCGCCCATCTTCCGGCAGATCTCCGCCTTCTGGTCGCTGGAGACGACACAGATCGGGTTGGCGCCGCCGGCCAGCGCGAACTGCGTGGCGTACGAGCCGAGTCCGCCGCTCGCGCCCCAGATCAGCACGTTGTCGCCCTGCTTCATACCCGCACCGTTGCGCGAGACGAGCTGGCGGTACGCGGTGGAGTTGACCAGGCCCGGAGCGGCGGCCTCCTCCCAGCTGAGGTGCTGGGGCTTGGGCATCAGCTGGTTGGACTTGACGAGCGCGATGTCCGCCAGCCCGCCGAAGTTGGTCTCGAAGCCCCAGATGCGCTGCTCGGGGTCGAGCATCGTGTCGTTGTGGCCGTCGGAGGACTCCAGCTCGACCGAGAGGCAGTGCGCGACGACCTCGTCGCCCGGCCGCCAGGCGTTCACGCCCGGGCCGGTGCGCAGCACGACGCCCGCCAGGTCGGAGCCGATGACGTGGTACGGGAGGTCGTGGCGCTTGCTGAGGTCGCTGAGCTTGCCGTACCGCTCCAGGAAACCGAAGGTCGAGACGGGCTCGAAGATCGACGTCCACACGGAGTTGTAGTTGACCGAGCTGGCCATGACCGCCACCAGGGCCTCGCCAGGACCGAGCTCGGGAACCGGCACCTCGTCGAGGTGCAGGGACTTGCGGGGGTCCTTGTCGCGGCTGGCGACGCCCGCGAACATCTCGGCCTCGTCCTTGTGCACGGTTACCGCGCGGTAGGACTCGGGGATGGACAGGGCGGCGAAGTCCGCGGCCGTGCTGTCCTGCGACTGGATCGCGTCCAGGATTTCCTTCACGGTGATGCCTCCGGCAAAGCTGGGCGTCGAGGGAACGCTTGAGGGGACCCTGCGGGCAGGGCGTTCGGTGCGGTGTGGAGGTGTGCCGTCGGTTCGGCGGGTGGAGCTTCGGCTTGCTCTGTGGAGCAGAAGGGTTTGCCTGTGACGCAGGCGCCCGGGCGCGCAGACACGTGGTTTGCGGGGACAGCCGGCGTACGTGAGGTCCCAGCACGCCGGCCGCCCGGACACCATCAACGTATGGCACTCCGTGACACCTGACAAGGCACCGAGTGCCAACAATTTCTCTCACTTGTCATCCTGAGGGCACGCATGAGCAACACCATGGGTGCTACGGGATGGTCTGTCCTGCCGACGAGCGGTCAGCGCACGGGGCGGTACACGTACGGCGTCGTCGTACTCAGCTCCGAGAAGCCCAGTCGGCGCAGGATCGGGGCGGACCGGTCGGTGGCGTCGACCTGGAGATGGCGGTAGCCGCGCTCCGCCGCGATCCGGGCGCGGTAGGCGACCATCGCCCGGTAGACGCCCTTGCCGCGCCAGGGGGCCACCGTCCCGCCGCCCCAGAGCCCCGCGAAGCCCGTGCCCGGACAGAACTCCATCCGGGCGGAGCCGACCGGCTCGTCGCCCGCCATCGCCAGGACCCCCACGAAGCTGTCCGCGTCCTCTTTCAGCCGGGTGAGCACCTGGTGGCCGATCCGCGCCCAGTCCGTGCCGAACGCCTCCTCATGGGCCCGGCCCATGAGCTCCACGCCGGCCGCGTCGGTCACGGTCCGCAGCTCGATGCCCGCCGGCAGGACGACGGCGGTCGGGAGGTCCGCCACCGGGGCGACCAGCAGGGTCTCCGGCGGTTCCGGTACGAATCCGGCGGCCAGCAGCCGCTCGGGCAGGTCGGCGGGCCGGTCGTGGGCGTACACCTTCCACTCGAACGCGTCGTGGCCGAGCGAGGTGAAGTAGGCGACCTGCGCCGCGATCGCCGTGTCGGCCCGGGCGGAGTCCAGGCCGGGGGCGGACCACACGACACCGTTCCAGTCGTCGGCCCTGCCGACCTGGCGTACGACGTCACCGGCACGCTCGACCCGGACACCGGGGCCTTCGGGACGTGCGTGTTCCCGCATCTCGTGGTCGAACAGGGCAAGCAGCGCATCTCGTTCGGATTCCATGCGGCCACCTGAACAGCCGGGGCCCGCAGGAGCAAACGGATTCCCCCGCGTCGGCGCCGCGGGCCGGGGCAGGTGGCACAAGCGAGTGATCTTGGACGACCAGCAGCTGGGAGAGGCACCGAAGATGGCGATACCCGCCCGCAGAGGCACCGCGCCGGACAGCCGGCCCGCATTCAGCGTCCGCCGCACGGCCGTGGGCTTCGCGCTCGCCGCTGTGCTGATCTGGGGAGCGGGGACCGTCCTGCGGGCCGCCTGGCAGAGCGCCGGAAGACATCCGGCCGTCGCCGTCGTGGTGACGGCCTTCCTGGTGACGGGGGCGGTGGCGCTGCTGCGCAGCCGCTCCCGTCGCAGGGCGGCGTGCAGGGCCACCGCGGCGGTGACCGAGGTCACCCACGACCTCGTGGACACCGGACTCGCCGAGGCCGCCGCAGCCCTGCGTGCGCAGGACGCCACCGGACCGGTGGACTACGCGGCGCTGGACGCGGACGAGTTCGAGCAGGCCGTCGCCGGACTCTGCGAGCGCGACGGCTGCCAGGACGTCGAGGTCGTCGGCGGAGCGGGAGACCTCGGGGCCGACGTCGTCGCGACAGCCCGCGACGGGCGGCGCGTCGTCATCCAGTGCAAGCGGTACGGCGCCGAGAACAAGGTCGGCTCCCAGGACGTGCAGCGGTTCGGAGGCACCTGCTTCGCCGTGCACGAAGCCGACGTCGCGCTCGTCGTGACGACGGGCGCGTTCACCTACCCCGCCCTCGACTACGCGGACCGGTGCGGCATTCTCTGCGTGGACCACGAGGCCCTCGCGGCGTGGAGCGACGGCGGCACGCCACCGCCCTGGGAGGCGGCCCCTCCGGTGGACGACCGGACCGGCGGACTCTGACCACGCGGCTCTCAGCGGTCCTTCAGCGCCTGCTGGATCGTGCGCATCACCTCGTCGAGCGGCGCGTCCGTCCGCGCCACCGCGACCAGCACCTCGCCCTCCGTCGCCACCGTGGCGGCGGCCGGGGTCTTCGACGGCTCGGCCGCCGCGGTGCGCCCCGCCCCGATTCCGGAGCCGAAGGTGTCCCGGACGATCGCGAAGGCGTGGTCGAGCTGCGCCTCCACATCGCCCTGGCCGCCCGCCCGCAGCCAGCGCCGCAGCACATGGTTGTGCGCGGTCACGACGGCTGACGCGGCTACCTCGGCCAGCAGCGGGTCGTCATTGCCGACATGGTGGTCGCGCTCGTCGAAGTGGCCCAGCAGATAGCGGGTGAACAGCCGCTCGTAGCGGGCCACCGAGGCGATCTCCGCCTCCCGCAGCGTGGGCACCTCACGGGTCAGTTTGTAGCGGGCCACGGAGACCGCGGGCTTGGCCGCGTACATCTTCATGACTTCCTTGATGCCCCGGCAGACCGTGTCGAGCGGGTGCTCGTGCGCCGGCGCCGCGTTGAGGACGGCCTCGGCCCGTACGAGGGTGTCGTCGTGGTCCGGGAAGATCGCCTCTTCCTTGGAGCGGAAGTGGCGGAAGAACGTCCGCCGGGCGACGCCCGCGGCACCCGCGATCTCGTCGACCGTCGTCGCCTCGTACCCCTTCGTCGCGAAGAGTTCCATCGCGGCGGCTGCCAGCTCACGGCGCATTTTGAGCCGTTGGGCGGCGGCGCGGGTGCCCGCGGCGGTCTCCGGGGCATCGGGCGCGACTGAGGTACGGGTGGACCTGGCGGGCTGGGACATGGTGTGAACGTACTGCATCGGTGCGGGGGGACGCGCCCGTGGGGGCGGGCCGCCCGCACGGCCCAGCAACCCGCCCCACCCGCCCCTCCCGCCTCCTGGCTCAGCGACGGGCATATTCGCGGAAGCCGCGGCCGGTCTTGCGGCCGAGGCAGCCCGCGGCCACCAGATGCTCCAGCAGGGGCGCCGGGGCGAGACCCGGGTCGCGGAACTCGCTGTGCAGGACCTTCTCGATGGCCAGCGAGACATCGAGCCCGACGACGTCCAGGAGCTCGAACGGCCCCATCGGGTAGCCGCCGCCCAGCTTCATGGCGGCGTCGATGTCGTCGAGGGTCGCGTAGTGCTCCTCGACCATCTTGATGGCGTTGTTGAGGTACGGGAACAACAGCGCGTTCACGATGAATCCCGCCCGGTCCCCGCAGTCCACCGGGTGCTTGCGGACCTTCGCGCAGACCTCGCGGACGGTGGCGTGGACGTCGTCGGCGGTCAGCACCGTGCGGACCACCTCGACCAGCTTCATCGCGGGCGCCGGGTTGAAGAAGTGCATCCCGATCACGTCCTCGGGCCGTGCCGTGGCCCGTGCGATCGCGATGACGGGGAGCGACGAGGTCGTGGTGGCCAGCACCGCGCCGGGCCGGCAGACCTTGTCCAGCGTCGCGAAGAGCTGCTGCTTGACCGCCAGGTCCTCGGCGACCGCCTCGACCGCGAGGTCCACGTCGGCGAAGGCGTCCAGCGAACCGGCGGCGGTGATCCGTGCGAGGGTCTCGTCCCGCGCCTCGGCCGTCAGCCGGCCCTTGGCCACCGAACGCTCCAGCGACTTCGCGATCCGGCCCTTGGCCGTGTCCGCCTTCTCCTGGCCGCGCGCGGCCAGCACCACGTCGTAGCCGGCCTTCGCGAAGACCTCGGCGATGCCCGAGGCCATCGTCCCGGACCCCGCGACCCCCACGGAGTTCACCTGGCGCCCGGCGACCGCCCCCGTGCTCTCCTTCGGCGTCAGTGCGTCCGGCACCACCGTCTGGCCGCCCGGAGCGTCGTACGTGTAGAAACCGCGGCCCGTCTTGCGCCCGGTCAGGCCCGCCTCGCTGAGCTGCTTGAGGATGGGGGCCGGGGCGTGCAGCCGGTCGTGCGACGCGGAGTACATGGCCTCCAGGACCGTACGCGCGGTGTCGACGCCGATCAGGTCGAGCAGGGTCAGCGGGCCCATCGGCAGCCCGCAGCCCAGCTTCATCGCGGCGTCGATGTCCTCACGCGAGGCGTAGTTCGCCTCGTACATCGCCGCGGCCTGGTTGAGGTAGCCGAACAGCAGGCCGTCCGCGACGAACCCCGGCCGGTCGCCGACCGCGACCGGCTCCTTGCCCAGCTCCCTGGCCAGCCGCGTGACGGTCTCGACGGCCGGCGGCGCGGTGAGCACCGAGGAGACCACCTCGACCAGCTTCATCGCGGGCGCGGGGTTGAAGAAGTGGAGGCCCAGCACCCGCTCGGGGTGCTGCGACTCGGCGGCCAGCCGGGTCACCGACAGCGCGTTCGTGCCCGTCGCCAGGATCGCGGTGGGGGAGACGACGGCGTCGAGGTCGCGGAAGACCTGCTGCTTGATCTCGTAGGACTCGGGCACGACCTCGATGACCAGTTCGGCCGCGGCGGCGGCCTGGAGGTCGGAGAACGTACGGAAGCGGGCCAGGACGTCGCTCCGCTCCTCCTCGGTGATCTTCTCGCGCCGCACGGCGCGGGCGGTGGAGGCTTCCAGGGAGGCGACGGCCCGGCGGGCGGCCTCGTCACTGATGTCGATGCCGATGACCTCGCGGCCCGCACGGGCCAGGACCTCGGCAATGCCGGTTCCCATGGTGCCGAGACCGACGACGGCGATGGTGCTGAGCGGGGTGTCCATCACGGGACTCCAGGGTGAGTGACGACTGAAGAGGAAGCACGGAGCGCGCGAGGAAGGAGTCCGGGCGCGGGGCGTGCGCGAGCTGCGTGTCGTGGTGCACGGGCCGGGGCGCCACAGGCGTACCCGGAACCGGGAAGGGTGACGGACTCCGTCCCGAGTCGCGTCTCACAAAGCTGCCGAACCGACAAGCACTCCGGGCGGCTGCGTCACCAGGCCGTCGGAGCAACGGGGTTGTGCCCCGCTCACATGAGGTTAACCGGCGGGTAACGAGCGCGCCAGCCCTGAGTCCCTGTGCACTGGACCACACTTCGCGGCTGCCTGTCCGGCGGCCGGGCCCGTACGGTCCGTGTCCGCCGATACGCTGAGCGTCATGGATGAGGAGTTCAGGTCGCTGACGGACCGGCTGTGTGGGGAGGCGGGGGATTCGGCGGCGTACGACCGGCTCGTGGCCACCGACGACGACGAGGAGCTGGCCCGGGTGCTCGTGGAGCGGGGACGCCCTCTGTGGGCGCGTGAGATCGCCGCGTTCCGGCTCGGCTGCTCGGGTGACCGCAGGGCCTTCGAGGCACTGGTCCTCCTCCTCAACCACCGCGATCCCGAACGCTGTGTCTCCGCCGCCCACGCCCTGGTGCGCCTCGGCGACCCGCGCACACCCCGGGCCGCCGCGGCACTCGCCACCAACACCCTGCGCACGGCCTACGCGGTGCACCCCGTCCGGCTGCTGGCCGAGCTGCGGGCCCCCGAATCGGTACCCGCCCTGGTCAGCACCCTGGAGCGCCTGCTGAACCCCGACGAGCCGCACTGGCGTGTGGCCCTCGCCTGTGTGGAGGGGCTGGGCCGACTGGGTGACGGCGCGGCCCGACCGGTCCTCGAAGCGGCGCTGCCGCACCCCCGCCTCGGCGGAGCCGCGGCCGAGGCCCTCGGCCGACTGCCGGCCGGGCAGTGAACTGCCCGGCCGGCCACCGGCCCGGCGGGCCCGGTCAGCCGCGGAAGCCGAGCATCCCGTGCAGCGCCTTGCCGTCAAAACCGCCACCGGCGCCGTCCGTGCTCCGCAGCGACTTCTCCGCGGGCAGCGGCTTCGGGTCGGCGAGCGCCTCGCAGACCGCGTCCACCCGGCCGCCCTCGCCGCGCGGGACCCTGCCCGTGGCGAGGTAGTCCACCAGGTACGCGTCCAGACAGGTGCTCCCGCTCAGTGTGATGCCGTGGTTCCCGCTGCCCTGTTCGACGACGAGGCCGGAGCCCTTCAGCTTGCGGTGCATGGTGACGGCGCCTTCGTACGGGGTGGCCGCGTCGTCGGTCGCCTGGAACAGCAGGGCCGGCGGGATTCGGTGATTGGTCACCCGCACCGGATTCAGCGGTGCCACGGGCCAGGAAGCGCACGGCGCGTTGTACCAGGTGTTGTTCCAGGCCATGAACGGGGCCTTGGCGTGCACCGTCGCGGTGTCGTTGCGCCAGGTGTTCCAGTCCCGCGGCCATCCGGCGTCCCGGCACTGCACGGCCGTGTAGACCGAGTAACTGTTCCCGCCGCCCGCGCCGGTGGCGCCGAAGTTCTCGTACGCCGAGACGAGGGCGTCCTCGTCGTTGTCGAGGACGTACCCGGCGAACGCCTCGGCCAGATATGGCCAGTAGCCGTCGTAGTAACCGCCGGGCATGAAGGTGTCCTCGAGCTCGCTCGCTCCGACCTTGCCGCCCGCGGGGCGCGTCCGCAGCGACTCGCGCAGGTCGTACCAGGCCGCTTCGACCTTCGCCGGGTCCTGGCCGAGGCCGTAGGTGGCGTCATGCTTCGCGACCCAGGCCGCGAACGCCTTGTGGCGGGCGTCGAACGCGTAGTCCTGACCGAGGTTGTCGTCGTACCAGACCCCCTCGGGGTCGACGACGGAGTCCAGCACCAGCCGCCGGACCCGCTCGGGAAACAGCTTCGCGTAGACCGCGCCCAGGTAGGTGCCGTAGGAGTAGCCGAAGTAGTTGATCTGCCGCGCGCCCAGGGCCTCCCGGATCACATCCAGGTCCCGGGCGGCGCTGACGGTGTCCATGTACGGCAGCAGATCCCCGTGCTTCTCGCCGCACGCCGCGGAGAAGTTCGCGGCCCGCTCGCGGAGGGCCTGCTCGTCCTGGTGGGAGCGGGGTACGGAGTCGGGGCGCACCGGGTCGAAGTGCGTGGGAAGGCAGTTCAGCGCCGGGCGGCTCTTCCCGACCCCGCGCGGATCGAAGCCGATCACGTCGTACTGTGCGGCGAGCTTCGCGGGAAGTGCGGAGGCCACGAATCCGGCCATCGAGAGTCCGCTGCCACCGGGGCCGCCCGGATTGACCAGGAGCGGGCCCTGCGAGGTCTTCGCCGTGTGCGGAATCCGGGAGAGCGCGAGGGCGACCTGACGGCCCGACGGGCGGTCGTGGTCGAGCGGGGAACGGACCGTCGCACACTGCAGCGTCGGATACGACTTGGTCGCGCAGCCGGTCCACTCGACCGGTGCGGCGCGGGACGCTCCCGTCCCCGTGTCGGTGGTCGCGGCGGACGGTACGGCGGTCACCAGGCCCGCCACCGCCGCGCCCACGGCTACCAGAATTCCTGCACGTTTCGTCATACGGCCTCCCGAGATGAGGGAGCACGGCCGAGGGTGCCGCTGCCCCCGCCGCATGTTCCCCGCATTCCGGCCCGGAAGGACACGATCTGCCGAGAGTTGACCCATTTGGACAGGGGGACACGCGTGGGCGGGGTGACGTGGGTGACGTGGGCAGAGAATAGAACTTCCGTTCCCATGATCATGCGTGACCGATTTTGAGGGGCGTGCCCGAGGTGGTTGGCTCAGCACACCCCGAACGGTCGAGTGGTGGAGGAACAGGCATGGCGCAGGTCGAGGCAACGACAGAGCGGGTCATCGCGGCGGACGCGGAAGCGGTGTTCGATGCGCTGGCCGACTACAAGGAGGTCCGGGGCAAGGTGATGACCGGTCACTTCGGCGAGTACGAGGTGCGAGAGGGCGGCGACGGTGAGGGCACCGTCGTGCACTGGAAGCTCCAGGCCACCAGCAAGCGCGTCCGTGACTGCCTGCTGGACGTCACCGAGCCGACCGACGGCCAGCTGGTCGAGAAGGACCGAAACTCCTCGATGGTCACCACCTGGACCGTCACCCCGGCCGGCGAGGGCAGGTCCCGCGCGGTCGTCTCCACGGTGTGGGACGGCGCCGGCGGCATCGGCGGGTTCTTCGAGCGCACCTTCGCGCCCAAGGGGCTCGGCCGCATCTACGACGAACTGCTCCAGAACCTCGCCACCGAGGTCGAGAAGTAGCCTCCGGGCGCCGTCGGCCGGCCTCACCGGAACGGGTGGTTTTCCGGGACGGCCGGTTGTGCGCCGTAGTGCCCCCGACCGGCGCATAAGCCCTCCGAATGCGCCGGTCGCACTCCCGGTCGCGTTTGCCCCGCCTTGCCGCGCGATGCGACAAATGGGCGGCGCAGGTGCGACGAGGGGAGCGTTTCGTGGTGGGTGGGATCACTCTGGTGAAGGACGAACCGAGTGGCACAGGGGGAGCCGGGACACGGACCGCGCCACCCCCACCGCCGTCGGACCAGGACCCCGCCGCGCCCGCCGTCCCGCCCTCCGAAATCACCCACGGCCGGGTCAGGATGGTCTTCGTCGGCCTGATGCTGACCCTGCTGCTCGCGGCGCTCGACCAGATGATCGTCGCCACCGCACTGCCGAAGATCGTCGGTGAGCTGCACGGCCTGGAGAAGATGTCCTGGGCGGTCACCGCCTATCTGCTCGCCTCCACGATCGGCCTGCCGATCTACGGGAAGCTCGGCGACCTCTTCGGCCGCAAGGGCGTCTTCCAGTTCGCCATCGTCGTGTTCGTCATCGGCTCCGCGCTCGCCGGCTGGTCCCGCACCATGGACGAGCTGATCGCGTTCCGCGCGATCCAGGGCATCGGCGGCGGCGGCCTCATGATCGGCGTCCAGGCGATCATCGCGGACATCGTCCCGCCCCGGGAGCGAGGCCGCTTCATGGGCCTCATCGGCGCGGTCTTCGGCCTCGCGTCCGTCGCGGGCCCGCTGCTCGGCGGCTTCTTCACCGACCACGCCTCGTGGCGCTGGTGCTTCTACATCAACGTCCCGTTCGGCCTCGTCACCTTCGTCGTCATCGCCGTCGTGCTCAAGCTCCCCAAGCCGACCGTACGCCCCCGCCTCGACATCCTCGGCGCGGTGCTGCTCGCCGCCGCGTCCACCTGCCTCGTGCTGCTCACGAGCTGGGGCGGGACCGAGTACGCCTGGGGCTCGCGGACCATCCTGGGGCTCGCCGCCGGAGCAGCTGGAACGACCCTGCTCTTCCTCGCGGTGGAACGCCGCGCGCCCGAACCGATCATTCCGCTGCATCTCTTCCGCGACTCGGTCTTCACCGTCACGGGGCTTGTCGGCGCGGTCATCGGCGTCGCGCTCTTCGGCGCGGCCAGCTACCTGCCGACGTATCTCCAGATGGTCGACGGGGCCTCCGCCACCGAGTCCGGACTGCTGATGCTGCCGATGATGGGGGGCATCGTCGGCGCCTCCGTCGTCTCCGGGCAGCTGATCTCCCGTACCGGCCGCTACCGGATCTACCCCCTGGCCGGCAGTGCGATCTCGGCCGTCGGCATGTGGCTGCTCTCCCGGCTCGAAACCGGCACCTCCCGCTTCGAGTACAGCCTCGCCCAGGCCGTCCTGGGCCTGGGGATCGGCCTGGTCATGCCCGTGCTGGTGCTCGCCGTGCAGAACTCGGTGCGCCCCGCCGACCTGGGCACCGCGACCAGCGCCAACAACTACTTCCGGCAGATCGGCGGCAGCGTCGGGGCCGCGATCTTCGGCACGCTCTTCGCCGGACGGCTCTCGGACGCCCTCGACGTACGCCTCCCGGCCGGCGTCGGGCTCCCCGACCCGGAGTCGATCACCCCACAACTGGTCCACGCCATGGAACCCGCTCTGCGCGACGCCTACATCCAGGCGTACGCCGACGCGATGCCACGCATCTTCCTGTACCTGGTGCCGGTCCTTCTGCTCGGTCTGTTCCTCGCCTTCTTCCTCAAGGAGAAACCGCTGGTGTCCCACCCCATCCCCGACACGGCAGCCGACACGGCACTCGGCTCGGCGACCGTCCCCGCCGCCCGTTCGAACTCGGTCACGGTGACGGTCGGTCACGCAGCCGGCGTGCCGGTCTGCGGCTACGTCCAGCACCCCGACGGCACCAAGGTCCCGCGGGCCGCCCTCACCCTCATCGACGGTCAGGGGATGCAGGCCGGGCGGAGCGCCAGCGGCGACGACGGGCGGTACGCGCTGAGCGTGCCCGGCTCCGGCTCGTACGTCCTGATCGCCGCGGCGGGCGGGCACCAGCCGCAGGCCGTCAGCGTCACCGTCGGTGACCGGCCCGTCGAGCTCGACGTGGTCCTCGGCGGCGCCGGCCGGCTCGCCGGTACGGTCGTCACGGCCGACGGACTCCCGGTACGCGACGCCGCGGTGACCCTGACCGACGTACGCGGCGAGGTCGTCGCGACCGCCCGCACGGGGCGGGAGGGCGGCTATGTGATCACGGAGCTGGTGGCCGGCGAATACACCCTCGCCGCCAGCGCCCCGGCGTTCAGGCCGGCCGCGCTGCCGGTCAGCGTGCAGGCGGCCCGCGAGACCCGGCAGGACATCGAACTGGCCGGTGGCGCCGTCCTGCGCGGCACCGTACGGGCCAACGGCGGGCGGCCCGTGGAGGACGCCCGGGTGACTCTGCTCGACGCGGCGGGCAACGTGGTCGACACCCTCACCACAGGCCCCGAGGGCACCTTCAGGTTCGTCGACCTGTCCTCGGGGGAGTACACGGTCATCGCCGCCGGGTACCCGCCCGTGGCGACGGTCCTCCAGATGGCGGGCGGCGGTCGCACCGAACGGGACCTCCAGCTCGGTCACGAGGACTGAGCGGCGTGCCCGCCCCTCACCCGCGGAGCAGGCGGGCGATCTCCTCGTAGCCGCTGTCCTCGGTGTGCTCGAGTGCCGTCCTGCCGGAGTCGTCAGGCGCGTCCCCGCGCCGCCGCGTCCAGCACCGGCGCCCTCGACGCCCGCGCGTTCAGCACCTGCCGTCCGTGCCGACCAGGCTCATCAGGGCCCGCGCACCGGGACTCATGGCCAGGGCCGGCGGGAGCACCACCACGCTCTCGTACACCGGCCGGTGCGGGCCCCGCGGTTCCACCGCCACCAGCCGCCCGGCCTCGGGCTTGCGGGCGAAGTGCTGCGGCACCACCGCGATGCCCAGCTTCTCGTGGACCAGCTCCAGCAGGCTGTGCACGTCGCTCACCTCAAGGGCCACCGTGCGCCGCACCCCGACGGCCGCGAACGCCTCGTCCGCGGCCCGGCGGGGGCCCCAGTCCGGATGAAAGTCGATGAACGACTCCCCGGCCAGATCCGTCCACGCCACCGACGACTCCCGGGCGAAGCGGTGGCCCGGGGCGCACAGGACGACCATCGGCTCCCTGGCCAGCGGCATCAGCCGGCCGCGCCACTCCAGCGCGCTGACCGTGGCCGCGAAGGCGATGTCGAGTCGTCCACCCGCCACCCCGTCGAGGAGACTGGACGTGCCCTCCTGACGGAGCCGGAGTTCCATGTGCGGATGGGCCCGGTGGAACGCCGCGAGGAGCTGCGCGGGACTGACTCCCGCCACGCACTGCTCGACCCCCACGGTCAGAGTGCCGCGCAGCAGCCCCCGCACGGCATCGACGGCGTCCTTCGCCGCCCGCGCCCCCGCCAGAGTCCGTTCCGCCTCCACGAGAAGGGCCCGCCCCGCCTCGGTCAGCCGGACCGAACGCGTCGTACGGCTGAACAACGGGGTCCGCAGCTCCTGTTCCAGCGCCCGCACGGACGCGGACAGCCCCGACTGGGACACGGCGAGGCGCTCGGCGGCACGGGTGAAGTGCTGCTCCTCGGCGACGGCGACGAAGTGCTCCAGCTGACGCAGTTCCATGATTGAGAAATGTAGGCGATGAATCCGACCGGAATCTCCTGTTGGACTGCTGGATCGTTCTGCGCGAGCCTGGGTGCGCGCACCGAGCCCGGCGCGTACCCAGGAACTCTCCCGTGGAGCCCGTGTATGTACCTCCCGTCGGCCGACCGCTACTCCGCCATGCCCTACCGGCGAACGGGACGCAGCGGGCTGCTGCTCCCCGCGCTGTCCGTCGGGCTCTGGCACAACTTCGGCGGCGACCGGAACCCGGAGGACCAGGGCCGCATCCTGCGCAGGGCGTTCGACCTCGGCATCACCCACTTCGACCTCGCCAACAACTACGGGCCGCCGCCCGGCTCCGCCGAGATCACCATGGGCCGCGCCCTGAAGACGGACTTCGCGCACCTCCGGGACGAGATCGTCATCTCGACCAAGGCCGGCTACGGCATGTGGGACGGACCGTACGGCGAGTGGGGATCGCGGAAGTACCTGCGCTCCTCGCTGGACCAGAGCCTGACCCGGCTCGGCCTCGACTACGTCGACATCTTCTACTCCCACCGGCCCGACCCCGAGACCCCGCTCGAAGAGACGATGGGCGCGCTCGACACCGCGGTGCGCCAGGGCAAGGCGCTGTACGCCGGTATCTCCAACTACTCGCCCGAGCAGACCCGCGAGGCCGCCCGCATCCTCGGAGAGCTCGGCACCCCGTTGCTCATCCACCAGCCGCGCTACTCGATGCTGGACCGCCGCCCCGAGGAGGGGCTGCTGGGCGTTCTGGACGAGCTGGGCACCGGGTCCATCGCCTACTCGCCGCTGGAGCAGGGCATCCTCTCCGACCGCTATCTGCGCGGCATCCCGGAGGGCTCCAGGGCGGCGGGCGCCAGTCCGTTCCTGACGCCGGACGCGGTCACTCCGGAGCTGGTGCGCCGACTGGGCGCCCTCGACCAGGTGGCCAAGGAGCGCGGCCAGACCCTGGCGCAGCTGGCCCTGGCCTGGGTGCTGCGCGGCGGCCGGGTCACCTCAGCGGTGGTCGGCGCGAGCAGCGTCGCGCAGCTGGAGAGCAGTGTGGGGGCCGTGGCGAACCTGGAGTTCGGCGACGAGGAGCTGGCCGGGATCGAGGAGATCCTCACCGCCGGCTGACGCGTCCCGTCAGAGCCAGCCGTTGCGGCGGAAGCCGCGGTGGATGACGAAGCAGGCGGTGGCCATGAGGCCGACGACGAACGGATAGCCGTAGGTCCACCGCAGCTCCGGCATGTACGCGAAGTTCATGCCGTACACCCCGCAGACCATCGTGGGTACGGCGATGACTGCGGCCCACGCCGTGATCTTGCGCATGTCCTCGTTCTGGGCGACGGTCACCTGCGCCAGATGGGCCTGGAGCACCGAGTCGAGCAGCGCGTCGAAGGAGGCGATCTGGTCCGCCGTACGGGCCAGATGCTCCGCGACGTCGCGGAAGTACGGCTGGAACTCCGGGCCCACCGGCTTCATCGGCCGGTCCGCCAGGTTCTGGAGCGGTCGGTTCAGTGGCGCCACCGCCCGCTTGAACTCCATCAGCTCACGCTTCAGCTGGTAGATGCGCCCGGCGTCGCCCCGGCCCGCCTCCTCGCTGAAGACAGCCGTCTCCACCGCGTCGATGTCGTGCTGCACCGCGTCGGCGACCAGCAGGTAGTTGTCGACCACATGGTCGGCTATCGCGTGCAGCACGGCGGCGGGGCCCTTGGCCAACTGCTCCGGGTCCGCCTCCAGGGCCTCCCTGAGCGGTCCGAGCGAGCCATGGCTGCCGTGCCGCACCGTGATCACGAAGTCGGCACCCGTGAAGATCATGATCTCGCCGGTGTCCACCACCTCGCTGGTGGCGGTGAGTCGCTCGTGCTCGACGTAGCCGCAGGTCTTGAAGACGGCGAACAGCGTCTCCTCGTACCGCTCGACCTTCGGCCGCTGGTGGGCCGTCACCGCGTCCTCGACGGCGAGCGGGTGCAGGCCGAACAGCTCGGCCACCCAGGCGAATTCCTCAGCGGACGGCTCGTGCAGACCGAGCCAGACGAAACCCCGTCCGCCGCGACGGACCTGGCGCAGCGCCTTGTCCGCCGGGCAGGCGACCGGGTGCCGGACACCGTCCTCGTACAGCACGCAGTTGACCACCGCGCTGCCCAGCGGCGAGCGTGCGGGGTGGCTGAGGTCCACTCCGGGCCGACGGGTGCGGCGTACCACGTGGCGTAGTCTGCGGACGATCGGCACTGCGGGCTCCTTCACGCGCGGGGCCGTCAGTGTGCCATCCGGCCAGCCGGAGCGGCCGGGCCCGGGCCGTCGCCCGCACCGCTTACGCACCGCTTACGCACCGCTTACGCACCGCTTACGCACCGCTTACGCGGTGCCACCGGTTGACGCGCCTGGAGCCCTGGTTCGGCGCCGGAGGCCGGTGCGCCGCTCCTCACCGGGCACAGTGCGCCACGGGACGTCTCCCTGCGGAGCCGCGCGGCTCGCCCGGCGCAGGCGAAGGGTGTAGAAAGAAGGCATGGCCGGACGCTACGGCCGCCCGCGCTCGGTTCTCAGAATGCGTACCGTCGCCGGTCAGGTCTTTCTCCTGCAAGTGGCGATCGTGGTGCTGCTGGTCGCCGCCGCCGTGGCCGCGCTCGTGCTGCAGTCCCGGGCCGACTCCGACACGGAGGCCCGCAACCGGTCCGTCGCTGTGGCCGAGACCTTCGCCAACGCGCCGGGCACCGCGGAGGCGCTGAACAGCCCCGACCCGACCGCAGTGCTCCAGCCGGCCGCAGAGAGGGCCCGGGAACGCTCCGGGGTCGACTTCATCGTCGTACTGAACACCGATGCCATCCGCTACACCCACCCGCTGCCCGACCGCATCGGCAAGAAGTTCGTCGGCAACGTCGAGCCCGCCCTGCGGGGCGGCATCGTCGTCGAGCGCATCACCGGGACGATCGGACCACTCGTGCAGGCGGTGGTGCCGATCGTCGGCCCGGACGGCTCCGTCGTGGGACTGGTGTCCGCGGGGATCACCATCGATCGCGTGAGCGGCGTCGTGGAGGGCCAGTTCCCCCTGCTGTTCGGCTCCGCAGCCGGCGTCCTCGTCCTCGCCACGGGCGGCACCGCGCTCGTCAGCCGACGTCTGCGCCGTCAGACACACGGGCTCGGACCCACCGAGATGACCCGGATGTACGAGCATCATGACGCCGTCCTGCACGCGGTACGGGAGGGGGTGGTCATCGTCGGCGGAGACGGCCGGCTGCTGCTCGCCAACGACGAGGCGCGCAAGCTCCTCGGCCTGCCGCCCGACGTGGACGGGCGCACGGTCGCCGAACTGGGCCTCGACCCGGTCACCACGGAGCTGCTCGCCTCCGGCCGCACCGTGACCGACGTACTGCACCCGGTCGGCGACCGGCTGCTCGCCGTCAACCAGCGGTCGACGGACAGGAACGGCGGACCACCCGGCAGCGTGACGACCCTGCGGGACACCACCGAACTGCGCGCCCTGACCGGCCGGGCCGACGTGGCGCGGGGACGGCTGAACCTGCTCTACGAGGCCGGAGCGGAGATCGGCACCACCCTCGACGTGGTGCGCACCTGCGAGGAACTCGCGAACTTCGCCGCCGCCAGCTTCGCCGACCTCGCCACCGTCGACGTCGTCGAGGCCGTGCTCCAGGGGGAGGAGCCGGCCGCCATCCGCGGGGGAACAGAGATGCGGCGCACGGCCCTCAGCGCGGACCGGGAGAACATGGGCCTGCACCCTGTCGGCTCCACCATGCGCTTCGTCCCCACCACCCCCCTGGGGTCAGGGCTGGCCCGGGGAGAGGCCGTCCTCGAAACGGACCTGGCGGACTTCGCCGGGTGGCAGGAGCAGAACCCCGAACGGGCCCGCAGGCTCGTGGAGAACGGCGTCCACTCCAAGATCGCGGTACCGCTGCGCGCCCGCGGCGCCGTTCTGGGCGTGGCACTGTTCTGGCGCTCGGCCAACCCCGAACCCTTCGACGAGGACGACCTGTCCCTCGCCGAGGAACTGGTGGCCCGCGCCGCCGTCAGCATCGACAACGCCCGCCGCTACTCGCGCGAGCACACCATGGCGGTCACCCTGCAGCGCAGTCTGCTGCCGCACGGCCTCCCCGAACAGAACGCCCTCGACGTCGCCTACCGCTATCTGCCCGCGCACGCCGGACGCGGCGGCGTCGGCGGCGACTGGTTCGACATCATCCCGCTGCCCGGCGCCCGGGTCGCACTCGTGGTCGGCGACGTCGTGGGCCACGGACTCCACGCCGCCGCCAACATGGGACGGCTGCGCACAGCGGTCCACAACTTCTCCACCCTGGACCTCCCGCCCGGCGAGATCCTCTGGCACCTGGACGAACTGGTCGCCCGCATCGACCAGGACGAGGCGTTGGACCCGAGCGAGGCCGGGGTCACCGGAGCCACCTGCCTGTACGCGATCTACGATCCGGCCTCAGGACGCTGCTCCATGGCCAGGGCAGGCCATCTCCAGCCGGTGATCGTCCACCGGGACGGCACCGCCGAACTCGCCGACGTGCCCGGCGGTCCGCCGCTCGGGCTCGGCGGCCTGCCCTTCGAGACCCTCGACGTCGTACTCCCCGAGGGCAGCGAGCTGGTGCTCTACACGGACGGGCTCGTCGAGGACCGCCGCCGTGACATCGACGAAGGACTGGAACTGCTGCGCCGGACCCTCGCCGACCACGCGGACGACCTGCCGGAGGTCACCTGTTCGGCAGTCGTCCGCACACTGGTGAGCCATCCCGCCCGCGACGACATCGCCCTGCTCGTCGGCCGTACGCACCGGCTCGATCCGGCGGACGTGGCCGACTGGGACGTGCAGTCGGATCCGGCGGCGGTATCCCTCGTACGGGCCGACGTGTCCCGCAAGCTGGCCGAGTGGGGGCTGACCGAGGAATCCTTCACCACCGAGCTGATCCTCAGCGAACTGGTCACCAACGCGATTCGCCACGCGGTCGGCCCCATCCGCGTACGGCTGATCCGCGACCGTTCGCTGATCTGCGAGGTCTCCGACCACAGCAGCACCTCGCCGCATCTGCGGCAGGCGGCCACCACGGACGAGGGCGGCCGCGGCCTGTTCCTCGTCGCCCAGTTCGCCGACCGGTGGGGGACCCGCTACACCGGCGACGGCAAGGTCATCTGGACGGAACAGAGCCTGGCGGCGGCGCCTCCACCGCCGCATATCCGCCGGGGGGCGTGAGCCCGAGACCCCGCCGGGCGCACTACCCGGTTTCCTCGGTGGGCGCCGAGGGTTCCGGTGCGGAGAGTTCGGTGGTGCAGGTGCTGCGTCCGTAGGCTCCCGAGGCGGTGGAGCGCTGGACGTGTTTGCCGCGGACGGCGAGTGTGCAGCTGGCTTCGCCGCCCTTTTCGCCGAGGGTGATGCTGATGACGGGGGCGGTGCCGAGGGGCACGTCGACCGTCTTCTTCCAGGGGAGTTCGGCGTTCTTCACGGTGTCGGCGCGGTCGTCGTCGCCGTCTCCACGGTAGGTGATGTCCGCGGTGCCTTCGCCGAGTACTTCGTAGGTCACGGCGGCGGTGGGCACCGCGGATTCCTTGTCGGCCCGGTCGTCGCCGGTGTCGAGGATCCCGTAGGTGATGAGCGCGCCACAGGCGAGCAGCAGCGCGGCCGCGACGGCGATGCCGCGGCGGTCGGGGCTCCGGGACGGCTTTCCGGTGGCTTCCTGCCCGTCGGACGGGCAGGACTGTTCTGCCTGTTCTGCCTGATCTGCCTGTTCCGGTTCGTTTTGTTCCTGCGTTGTGGGCATGGCCGCGCTTTCGGTCGAAGCGAGTTCGCCCTGGGTTATACACCATCGGAATCCGTGTGTGCCAGGACAGGGAAGAAGCGGGCGAATATGGACACCACGATTCTCTTCCCGCTGTCCTTCGGCTCTCTCTGTAATGCTCGTCGAATTTCTCGCGAGGGAGCCGAATGCCCGAATTGTGAATTCCCTTGACCATGGTTCGAGCTGTCGGTTAAACAGTCCCGGACCTTGATCGATACGTGACCGGCGAGGCCGCTTTTCCCGTGCTCGGGAGGGTGGTCCGGTTGTCATGCCCGGATTCGAGGTGATCGGGGTCGGCATTCAGCGCGACCGGCAGGGGGGCCCTCGCCGGCGTGCCGATGAAGGGAATGGCGTTGAAAGTGAGATTCGGGCGGGCTGTGGCCTGTCTCGTGGTGTCGGCGGTCGCTTCCACTCTGTTGCCGCAGGTCGCTTATGCGGCCGATGTTTCGGATGATGGCGGCGAGGGAATTGCAGATGCTTTCACGGGCTGGTTCTCCGACGACGAGAGCGACAGGAACGCGTCCGCGGATGCATCGACCGGCGGGAGTCCCACGCTGCCGAGCCGGGAGAAGTTGCCGGCCGGGAAGGCGGCTCCGAAGGCGAAGCGTGTTGCTGAGCTGACGGGGCGGCGGACGGCGAACGAGCGGTTCTGGCGATTGTCGGACGGCCGGGTGCAGGCCGAGGTGTCGGTGACGCCGACGGGGTACCGGTCGGGGAAGTCGTTCAAGGACATCGATCCGACGGTCAGGCCCACCGGTGCCAAGGGTTTCGTGCTGGAGAACACGACGAACGCGGCGCGTAGCTGGTTCGGTACGGATGCGGGCCGGCTGCTGCGGTTCGAGGCCGGGGGTCACACGGTGACGCTGGGCCTGGAGGGTGCGGGAAAGCTCGCCCCGGTGGCCGAGGGCAGCACCGTGACGTACAAGAACGCGGTGGGTGGCGCGGATCTGTCGTATGTGGTGGGTGCGGGGCGGGTGAAGGAGAACATCGTCCTGCCCGAGCCGCCCACGGGTCCGGTGTCGTTCACGTTCACCCTGGACGCGGGTGGTCTGACGCCGAAGGCGGGCAAGGACGGCTCGGTCAAGCTGTACGGTGACGCTCCGAATCCGGTGCTGGTGATTCCTCCGGCGTTCATGACGGACGCGAAGAGGGACGTGAAGGCTGCCTATGGGACGGGTTACAGCCGGTCTGTCGAGCAGAAGCTCACCAAGTCCGGTAAGGGCTGGAAGCTGACGGTTGTTCCGGATGTGAAGTGGCTGGCCGCGAAGGAGCGGCAGTATCCGGTCACCATCGATCCGACGATCACGATCGCGCCGACGCCGTCCTCGGCGCAGGACGTGATGATCTCGTCGGACGGTCCGGCGTCGAACTACGACGACAACTGGCGTCTGTCGGTCGGTAACACGAGCACGGGTTCTTCGCGTGCGCTGATCCGTTTCCCGTTGGGTACGGTTCCGGCGGGGACGAAGCTGGATTCGGCGGATCTGAAGCTGTACTACGACCAGACGCATACCTCGGGTGACACCGAGGTGCAGCTGGAGGCGCACCGGGCCACGCAGCCGTGGACCGAGGCCGGTGCGACGTGGAACAACGCCAGCACCTACACGGGTGAGCTGTCGGGTACGTCGGTGCTGGTCGATGACGGTGACGCCGGGCGTACCGCGGCGGTGGGCGCCTGGCCCGCGTCGGGGAACACGGCGTACACCCAGTACGCGACGAACCTGGACTACCTGTACAACAAGGACAGTGTCGCGGGGGACTCCTACAGCTGGCAGCCGAGTCTGCCGGAGGACGGTGACTACCAGGTCGAGGCGCATTACGTTCCGGCTGTCGACCGTGCCACCAACGCCCCGTACACCGTGACCTACAGCGGTGGTTCCAAGACGTACGCGGTGAATCAGCAGGCCGGTACGGGTGGTGTGTGGAAGACGCTGGGGACGCACCCGTTCAAGGCGGGCACCCTGGGCAAGGTAGTCCTGGGTGACGGGCCCGCCTCCACCTCCACCACGGTCCTGGCGGATTCGGTGCGTTTCACCAAGGGGGGTGTGGTCACGAAGAAGCCCGGTGAGCTCAACACCTGGCACTCCTTCCCCGTGACGAAGACCGTGCAGTCGTGGATCGACGGTACGAACACGAACAACGGTTTCGTGATCAAGGCCGGTGACGAATCGGCGAACGGGCCCAAGGGCGGGCCGCGTTACGAGGGCAGTGAGTTCGGGTACGCGGGTGAGTACGCGAACTATCCCAAGCTGGTCCTGACCTACGGCCGCCAGGGCGTCGACCTGGCTGCCCCGACCACGATCCACGACACCGGAGCCGAACTCAACTGGTCCGCGTACACGGACCCGTCGGCGGTGAGCACGGATGACGACCTGGTGGAGTACCAGGTCCACCGCTCGATCAACCAGTCGTTCACCCCGTCGGCGGCGACGATGGTGTCCCCGGTCGCCCCGGGCACCACGTCGTTCACCGATACCACGGCTACTCCGACCAAGGCGGATGACGCGGACCCGTTCGGCCGCGCGTACTACTACATGGTCGCGGTGAAGACGAAGGACCGCCAGGTCCTGAGCGCCCAGACGCAGCTGGTCCGTCTTCCGAAGGCGGGCCGCACCACGAAGGTGCTGGAGGCATCCGCCGACACCACCCTGTCGTCCGCCGAGCCTTCCCTGCCCCATGACACCCTCACCGAGGGTGTTCCGCAGAACTGGATATCGGCCGGGAACAACTCCCTCACCTACGGTGACACCCGCGCCCTGCTGAAGTTCCCGGCCCTCGGCATCCCGGCCACGGCCCGTGTCCTGGACGCGACGGTACGGCTGTGGGGCACCCAGACCAGCCAGGACACCACCGGAGCGGTCTACGAACTGCGTCCGCTGACGCGGGACTTCGACGAGACCGCGACGTGGGTGAAGTCGAACGCGACCACCAGCTGGACCGCCCCCGGCGGTGACGTCGGCGCGGTCGTGTCCGACAACGGGTCCAAGACCAACGACCCGGCCCGCCACGACTGGAACGTCACCTCACTCGCCCAGTCCTGGGTGACCACCCCGACGTCCCAGAAGGGCGTCGCCATCAAGATGGCCGATGAGACCGCGAAGCAGGAACGCACCCTGTTCCTGTCCTCCGAAGGTGCCGAGCCCAAGCTCCACCCCAAGATCGTCGTCACGTACATCGACTCGACGACGGCCTCGACGTACTTCGCGCCGCAGACCCCGGCCCGGATGACGCCGAACACCACCTACACGGTCGATTTCACCCTGACGAACACCACCACGGCCACATGGAAGGCCACCGACCAGGTCCTCACCTACACGTGGGCCCTCCCGGACGGCACCGACGTGACCAACGGCGGCAACCAGATCCAGACCGCCCTGCCCCGTGATGTCGCACCGGGCGATTCGGTGAGCCTTCAGGCCCAGGTCAACACCCCGATCAACTCCGACTCGGGCAACAAGCGCACCTACTACGCGCTGACCTGGGACGTCTACAACAAGACGACCAGCACCTGGGTCTCCGGGACGGCCGGTATCGCCGGCCTGAAGCAGAACGTCGCCGTGGAGGACCCCACCTCCAACCAGCTCGGCCTGGAGAAGTTCTACTCCTACACCGGCAAGAACACCGGCGCCGGCTCCACGCTGATGAACAACCTGGCCTCCGGCAACGGAGTGTGGTCCTACAACGCCTTCACCAACCCCGGGCGTGGGCTGAACACCTTCTTCCGTATGGCCTACAACTCCCTGGACACCTCCGACACGGTCTCGGGGCACGGCTGGTCGATGCAGGCTGCCGGTCCGATCCGTCTCGGCGCGCCGCTGGACTTCCACCCCAACCCCAACCCGAGGGAAATCCGGCTCCCGGACGGCGACGGCACCACGCACGTCTTCGCCAAGCAGCCCGACGGCACCTGGAAGGCCCCGGCCGGTGTGCACTACAAACTGGCCGCCAAGCCCGACCTCGACTGCACCCCGCTGAAGGACCCGATCCCCGACGCCTGGACGATGACCCGTCCGGACGGCACGCGGTTCTTCTTCGGCTGCGACGGCTACATGACGTCGACCGTCGACAAGAACGGCAACACCCAGACGTACACATACGAGGAACGCAAGTCCAACAACAAGCCCACCAAGTTCCTCAAGTACATCACCGACCCGGTGGGCCGGCAGTCGCTGACGGTGAACTACTTCACCAAGGGTGACGCGTCGTACGAGTACGTCAATGACAGTGGCGTGGTCGCCACCGGTACGAACCTGACCAACTCGAAGATCTACGACCACATCAAGTCGGTCACCGACGTCTCCGGCCGTACGGTCTCATTCCGTTACACCGACAAGGGTCTCCTCGGGCAGATCACCGACGGTCTCGGTTCCGGCCAGCCCAAGGTATTCGCGTTCACCTACGACGCCACGCAGGGCACCAAGAACGTCAAGCTGGTGCGGGCGACCGACCCGCGCGGCAACGCGACCGACCTTGCGTATTACTTCCCCAGGGAGGGCGACGACCCGAAGTACCACTGGTGGACGCAGACGATCACCGACCGTCTGAACGGTGCCACCGGCTTCACGTACACCCCGGACGCCACGAACACGAAGTTCACCGCCACCGCGGTCAAGGACGCCGAGGCGCACGTCACCGACTACGTGACGGACGATTTCGGCCGTGCGGTACGGACCACCAACGCCAAGTCGCAGACCACCAGAATGGCGTGGGACGCGGACAACAACGTCACCTATCTGGAAGAGGCCAACGGCGCCAGGACCGCCTACTGCTACGACCAGAAGACCGGCTATCCGCTGTGGCAACGTGACCCGGAGAACAACAAGGCCGGGGTGCCGAGCGCCGCGGAGTGCGCTCCGGACGTGTACCCGGCGAATTCCGCCAAGTTCGCATACCAGCCGCGTCCGGACGGATACGCGGCGGACCTGTCGCGCAGGACGTCCCCGCTGGGCCACGCCTGGCAGTTCGTATACGACGTCTACGGAAACCTCAAGACAGTCAGCGACCCCAAGGGCACCGAGACGGTCACGACTGGTGACTACACCACGTCGTACGCGTACGACGTCCACGGCCAGATGACCGCGGCGACGGACGCCAACGGCAATCCGACGACGAACAGCGAGTTCGGGCCGGCCGGGTTCCCGGCGAAGATCACCGACGCCCTGGGCAAGTCGACGGACTTCGTGTACGACGCGCGGGGCCAGGTCACCCAGGTCACGGACGCGCTGGGCAAGAAGACCACGCAGACGTACGACACGTACGGCCGTCCGCTGGTCAGCACCGTGCCGAAGGACCAGGACGCGGGAGCCCTGATCACGACGCCGGCGCCGGTCTACGACGCGAACGACAACGTGACGACATCCACCCAGCCGAACGGCGCGGTCTCCACCGCCACGTACGACCCGGCGGACCAGATCGTCGCGGCGACGACACCGGCCAACAACAACACCGTCCCGCGGAAGTCGACCTACACGTACGACAAGGTCGGCAACCTCAAGACGACCACCGAGCCCAAGGGCAACGTGACCGGCGCGGTGGCGGGTTCCTTCACCACCACCAACGTCTATGACGTGATCTACCAGACTACCGACGTCGTGAACTCCGCGCAGGACAAGATCTCCTACACCTACGACAACGTCGGCAACGTCACCAAGGTCGTCGACCCGAAGAAGAACGCCACGGCCGACCCGGACGACTACACCTCCAAGACCGCCTACGACCTGAACCACCGGGCCACGACGGCCACGGACGCGGCGGGCAGGACCACCTCCACGAAGTACGACCTCGACTCCCGGATCATCGAGGCCACCGATCAGGAAGGCGCCACCACCAAGGTCACCTACGACGCGCGGGGCAAGCGGACCCAGGTCCAGACCCCGCACGGAGGCACGGCAGCCGCGCCGACGTACCGGACCTCGAAGTTCGAGTACGACCAGGTCGGCAACGCCACCAAGGTGATCACTCCGCGCGGTGTGGCCACGGCCGCCGAGGACGACTTCACCGCACGGACCGAGTACGACGTGATGAACCGTCCGGTCAAGCAGTTCCAGCCGTACGACCCCGCCGACACCCGCTACAACAAGGCGGACGTCTACACGCAGACCGCGTACGACGCCGTGGGCCGGGTGGCGAAGACCTCGCTGCCTCCGTCGGCGGGCCAGACCGTCCGCAACGACACCACGTACGAGTACTTCGACAACGGTCTCGCACGGAAGTCCACGGACCCTTGGGACATCGCGACGACGTACGACTACACCGAGCTCGGGCAGCAGAAGGCCAGGACGCTCACCTCGGCCGGCGGGTCATCCGACCGCACGATGTCGTGGGCGTACTACCCGGACGGGTCACTGAAGGCCAAGTCGGACGACGGCGTGCCGGTAGGTAAGTCGGTGATCCTGGCCGACAACTCCGACGACCAGAACACCTCGGCCGTGGGCACGTGGGCGAAGGCCAGCGCGACCGGTCAGCAGGGCTACGACCACCGGACGCACGCGGCCGGTGCGGGTACCGACTCGTTCAACTGGACGCTCAACGTTCCCAAGGACGGCACGTACACGGCGTACGTGAAGTACCCGCAGGTCACAGGTGCGGCGACGACGGCGAAGTACACCCTCACCCAGGGCAGCAACGTCCAGCCGCCGGTCACCAAGGACCAGAACCTGGCCCCGGGGACGTGGGTGAGCCTCGGCGCGTACACCCTGAAGCAGGGCAACGACGCCAAGCTGAAACTGGAACAGAACAGCGGCGGCACCGTGGTCGCGGACGCGGTCAAACTGGTGCGTGACACCAGCGGCGACACGGACGCGGAGAAGCGGAACTTCACCTACGTCTACGACGTCAACGGCAATCTGACGTCGATCGACGACACCTCGTCCGGCGCGAAGGTCGACGCCTACACCCTCACGTACACGGGCCTCAACCAGGTCCAGAAGTCCACGGAGGCGCTGGCGGGCCAGGAGACGAAGGCGACGTCGTACACCTACGATGCCAACGGGCAGCCGGAGACGGTCACCCATCCCGACCAGTTCTCCACCTACACCTACGATCTGCGCCAGCTGGTCAAGACGGTGTCGGTCGGCAAGACGGCGACGGACACGGCGCCGAAGGTGTCGTCGTACACCTACACCGACCGCGGAGTGAAGCTCCGGGAGACCAAGGCCAACAAGAACACCGTCGACTACACCTACTTCCTCGACGGACCGGTCAAGTCGACGG
Source organism: Streptomyces finlayi (assembly GCF_014216315.1). Taxonomy (NCBI): domain Bacteria; kingdom Bacillati; phylum Actinomycetota; class Actinomycetes; order Kitasatosporales; family Streptomycetaceae; genus Streptomyces; species Streptomyces finlayi. Next base: position 804,516 of record NZ_CP045702.1, on the reverse strand, counting down.
TGGAGAAGAAGGCCAACGGAACCCTTGTCTCCTCGCACACCTACGCCTACGACGCGAACGGCAGCAAGACGCAGGACGTCGCGAAGAAGATGAACGCCGACAACCACGCGGCGTACCTCGAATCCACCACGGCGTACACCTACGACCCGGCCGACCGGCTCGCCTCGTCGGTCAAGACCGGTAACGGTGCCGGGACGGAGACGTACGTCCACGACGACAACGCCAACGTCATCAGCCAGAGCGTCAAGGGCACGCCGACGACGTTCACCTACGACCGCAACCGGCTGCTGACGTCCTCGACGTCCGGAGTCAGCGGCAGTTACACCTATGACCCCTTCGGCCGCCAGGAGTCGATCACCTCGGGCGGTCAGGTCGTCTCGCGGAGCGTGTACGACGGATTCGACCACGTCGTGGAGTCGCAGAAGATGGACGACACGGGCGTGCTCAAGTCGACGAAGTACACCTTCGACCCGCTGGACCGCACCGCGTCGAAGACCGCCGACGGCAAGACCACCGACTTCACCTACCTCGGCATGTCCGAAGAGGTTCTGGGTGAAGAGGTCGCCGGTGAAATGACCAAGTCCTACCAGTACAGCCCGTGGGGCGAACGCCTCTCCCAGGTCAAGCAGAACGCGGACGGTACGACGGAGGACGGGTACTACGGCTACAACAGCCACACCGACGTCGAAACCCTGACCGGCGCCACCGGCGACACCGAGTCCACCTACGGCTACACGGCCTACGGCGCGAACGACACATCGGAGTTCACCGGTATCGACAAGCCCGATGCCGCAGACCCGACCAAGGAGGAGCACAACCCCTACCGCTACAACGCCAAGCGGTGGGACGCCTCGTCGGGAACGTACGACATGGGTTTCCGCGCGTACGACCCGGGCCTCAACCGCTTCACCAGCCGGGACATGTTCAACGGCGCCCTCGCGGACATGGGCCTCGGTATGGACCCGTTCACCAACAACCGCTACGCCTTCACCGGAGGCAACCCCGTCAGCCGTATCGAACTCGACGGGCACCAGCTTGAGGAGTGCGCCTCCGGCATGTACACATGCGAAGGCGGCACGAAGGTCACCGGCTACGGAAACAACTACGAGAACATCGTGCGCGACAGCGGTGGCACCGTCTCCCCGGACTACTACGAGTCCAACGGGAAGCCGGTCCCGCCGGCCTCGGACTACCGGGCCTACGACACGGACGAAGCCAACTCCACGGACCGCAAGACGTGGTGGAAGGTCAACACCCTCGTCATGTCGGGTCTCGCGCACAAGGGATTCGGGAACGCGTACAACCTGCTCATGCACTACATGCAGAACTCGGGCGAGGACTACCACGTGGACCCCGCGCAAATGCTCCAGGACCTCCCCGGATTCCGTGAGCACCTGGGGAAGACGCTGAAGGAATACAAGGGAGACAGTTCCTTCGACAGTGGGTGGGTATCGACCCGCACCGACGAGAAGGACAGCCTCGACTGGTACTACGCGCTGAACGGATTCCAGTACCGCGTCGAAGGGCGCGAGACCGTGAATGGAAACGGTGACGTCGTCATGGTCGCGCAGCTTTCGGTGTACAAGCGCTACAACTGGGGCAACGGCACCGAATCCGTCCCGAGGAAGGATGTGCACGCCGGGCCTGTCTCCTTGAAGCAGTACGATATGGCCCACCTCCATGTGGTCGGCATGGCCCAGGAGTATGACGTGAAGGGCACCACGGCCTTCACCATCGGAGGGTGGTAGCCATGGGGAGAGCGAATTCCGCTGTCGGCGTGCTGCTCGTGGCGGTCCTCCTCGCGGGGGTGAGCGGGTGCGGACAGGAGAGCGGCGTGAACGGAGCCGTCACGAGCTCCGGTACGGACCCGAAGCAGACGGTCTCCGACGAGCAGGGGCGACTGACATCCGGCGCCCCGTCGGCCAAGGTCCTGGACCTGCACCGGCTGAACGTTCCGCCAGGTGCGCAGGACGTGTACTCCCTCATCAGCGACGGATGGTCCTCGTACAGCCTCTGCCTCACGTTCCGGTTGCCGAAGACGGACATGGAGATGTTCCTGGACGGCATCGGTGTTCCGCGCAGTGAGATGCGCAAGGGCTTCTACGTCGAGGACGCCGACGAGGCCGGCTGGTCGAGCAGACCGGGGCGGACCTACCTCGAGGGCTCTTCGGACGGAACCAGTGAACCGGGCCCGTCGCCCACGTATACGGTCTCGGTGGACGTGACCAACGACAGCGCCTACACGGTGTACCTTCGCTCGGTCGTCGTCCCTTCCTGAACCGACGGGACTGACGAACCGATGAGACGGCACAGCGGCAGATGAACAGAATGGGCCCCACCGGTTCGGCGAATCCGACCGGCGGGGCCCATTCTGGTTGCGACAACTGTGCGACGAAGGGAAGTCATGCTGTCCGCACCGCTCGTGGTGGAAGGGGCCTGCTGTGACTCACGACTGCCTGTCTCGTCGTGGGTGCCGGGGCAGCCGGCGTGCTGGCCGGTCACAGCGTCCCGGGCACCGGCGGCGGGGCTGTCGGGGCACTGGCCTGTGCCACGTGTCCGCGCGACGGCGGAGCGGGGCCGGAAACATAGATGGCCGACGGGAACATGAGAGGAGAGCCGTGAGAAGCAGTTTCGCGTTCCGTCGGTGGTCGGCGCCCCTGGGCGGCCTGGCGGCCGAACTGGACGCCGAGCTCCGGCCGGTCGATGTCCGGCCGGAGCACAGCACCACGGTGCACCGAGGTATCTGGCTCACGCTGCCGCCCGCCGGGATCTTCTGGAAGGATCTCGTCTGGCTGGCCTTCGGCGCTTCGCTGATGCGACGGCAGCTGACCGAGGCGTACCCGGACGGTGTCCAGATTCAGGTGCACGCTCTCGTATATCCCGTGGCCGACTACCGGCCCGAGGTCGCCGCGGTGTGCATGGCGGGCTGGCTCGGTGAGCGGCTCGGCGCGGCGGACCCGGGCATCACGGTCAGGGCTGACCGGGAAAGAGGTGCGTACGTCTTCGCATGGGGCGACCGGGTAGGAGACCCGTTCGCGGAGTGACCGCCACACCTGTGCCGCGGCGCCTGGCCGGCCGAGCTCTCCCCGGCGGTGAAGACGACCCGCTTCACAGGACTGGACCATTAAACCTTCCAGTGGTTCTGGCCCGCTCGCGTGGCGACGCGTAACGTGACGCCGATGAAGATCCTCATCAGCGCGGACATGGAGGGCGCCACGGGAGTGACGTGGCCCGCCGATGTGCTGCCCGGAACTCCGCAGTGGGAGCGGTGCCGCTCCATGTTCACCTCCGACGTGAACGCCGCGGCCCTCGGTTTCTACGACGGAGGAGCCGACGAGGTGCTCGTCAACGAAGCCCACTGGAGCATGCGCAACCTGCTCCTGGAAAGGCTCGACGAGCGGGTCCAGATGCTCACCGGCAAGCACAAGTCCCTCTCGATGGTCGAGGGCATCCAGCACGGTGACGTCGACGCCGTCGCGTTCGTCGGCTATCACACCGGGGCCGGTACGGAAGGTGTGCTCGCCCACACCTATCTGGCCAACTCCATCACCGGAGTCTGGCTCAACGGCGTGCGCGCGAGCGAGGGACTGCTCAACGCGCACGTCGCCGCCGAGTACGGAGTCCCGGTCGTCCTGGTCACCGGGGACGACCTGACCTGCGTGGACGCCGACGGATACGCGCCCGACGCCCGTAAGGTCGCGGTGAAGGACCACGTGTCGCGGTACGCGGCGGTGTGCCGCACCCCCACCCGGACCGCCGCGGACATCAGGGCCGCGGCCGCGGACGCCACCGCGCTGGCCGTCCGGCGGTCACCGGTCACCGGCGGCGGCTATACGGTGGAGCTGGAGTTCGATGCCGAGCATCTGGCCGCTGCCGCCACCGTCGTACCCGGCGTGGCGCCCACCGGTGAACGGCGTGTCGCCTACACGAGCGGCACGATGTACGAAGGTATTCGCACGTTCAAGGCGGTGACGACCATCGTGTCGTCCGCCGTGGAGGAACAATATGGCTGAGGCGACCAGCCCGCTCGGTCCGGTGGACGAGCAGGCACTAGACGAATCGGTGACGTTCACCTCCGAACTGATCCGGATCGACACCACCAACCGGGGCGGCGGCGACTGCCGGGAGCGCCCGGCAGCCGAGTACGTGGCCGAACGGCTGGCCGCCGCCGGACTGGAACCGGCCCTCCTGGAGCGCACGCCAGGACGTACCAACGTCGTCGCCCGCATCGAGGGCACGGACCGCTCCGCCGACGCCCTCCTCGTACACGGGCATCTGGACGTCGTCCCGGCCGAGAGCGCCGACTGGACCGTGCACCCGTTCTCCGGGGAGGTCCGCGACGGCGTCGTCTGGGGCCGCGGGGCCGTCGACATGAAGAACATGGACGCGATGGTCCTCTCCGTCGTACGCGCCTGGGCGCGCGCCGGAGTCCGCCCCCGCCGCGACATCGTCATCGCGTACACCGCCGACGAGGAGGCCAGTGCAGAGGACGGCTCGGGCTTCCTCGTCGACCGCCACGCCGGCCTCTTCGACGGCTGCACCGAAGGCATCAGCGAGTCCGGGGCCTTCACCTTCCACGCGGGCGAGGGCATGTCCCTCTACCCGATCGCCGCCGGTGAACGCGGCACCGGCTGGCTCAAGCTGACCGCCGAGGGCAAGGCCGGGCACGGCTCCAAGGTCAACCGGGCCAACGCCGTCACCACCCTGGCCTCGGCCGTCGCCCGGATCGGCGCGCACCCCTGGCCGGTACGGCTCACCCCGACAGTCCGGGCCGCTCTCACCGAGATCGCCGCACTGCACGGCATCCCCGTCGACACCGAGGCCCCCGGGTTCGACGTCGACGAACTGCTGGGCAAGCTGGGACCGGCTGCCGCACTCGTCGAACCCACCGTCCGCAACAGCAGCAATCCGACGATGCTGGACGCCGGATACAAGGTCAACGTGATCCCTGGCCGTGCCACCGCCTTCATCGACGGCCGCATGCTGCCCGGTGGTGAGGACGAGTTCCACGAGACCCTGGACCGGCTGACCGGACCCGGCGTCTCCTGGGAGTTCCACCACCGCGAGGTCGCGCTCCAGGCCCCCGTCGACTCACCCACGTACGCGAGACTGCGCGCCGCCGTCGAGCGTTTCGACCCGGACGGCCACGTCGTGCCCTACTGCATGTCCGGCGGCACGGACGCCAAGCAGTTCTCCCGGCTCGGCATCACCGGCTACGGCTTCTCGCCACTGAAGCTGCCCGTCGGCTTCGACTACCAGGCCATGTTCCACGGCGTCGACGAGCGGGTCCCCGTCGACGCCCTGCACTTCGGCGTCCGCGTCCTCGACCACTATCTGCGCACCGCCTGACCGATACGGGGGAATCACATGGCCACAGCGCCCTACGGAAGCTGGCCGTCGCCGATCGACGCGGCACTCGCCGCCTCGCACGACGGCCGGCCCGAGTACGTCGACGCCATCGGCGACGAAGTGTGGTGGACCGAGCCGCGCCCGGCCGAAGGGGGCCGCCGCGCCCTCGTACGCCGCCGCGCGGACGGCACCACCGCGTCGGCGCTGCCCGCACCCTGGAACGCCCGCAGCCGGGTCATCGAGTACGGCGGGCAGCCCTGGGCCGGGGCCGAGCGTTCCGAGGGCGGACCGCTGATCGTCTTCGTCCACTTCGACGACCAGCGGCTGTACGCGTACGAACCGGACGGCCCCCGCGACCCGTGGCCGCTCACCCCCGTGTCCGCCGTCGGTGACGGGCTGCGCTGGGCCGACCCGCAGCTCCGCCCGGTCCGTACGGAGAGCGGTGCGCAGGGCGAGGTCTTGTGCGTCATGGAGGAGTTCACCGGCGAGGCGCCGACCGACGTCCGCCGGGTGATCGTGGCCGTGCCGCTGGACGGCTCGGCCGCCGAGGACCGCGGAGCCGTACGGGAGCTCTCCGACGACCGGCACCGGTTCGTCACCGGACCGAAGATCTCGCACGACGGACGGCGGGCCGCCTGGATCGCCTGGGACCACCCTCAGATGCCCTGGGACAGGACCGTGGTGATGGTCGCGGACATCACCGAGGCGGACACCTTCACCGGCGTCCACCCGCTCGTCGGCGACACCGACGAGTCCGTCTGCCAGGTCGAATGGGACCACGACGGCTCCCTGGTCTTCGTCTCCGACGTCAGTGGCTGGTGGGAACTCCAGCGCATCCGCCCCGACGCCCCGGCGGGCTCCGTCGTACCGAGCAGCGGGATCTGCGGCGGCCGGAGCGAGGAGTTCGGCGGCCCCCTGTGGCGGATCGGGCTGCGCTGGTTCCGTGTTCTGGACAACGGACTGATCGCCGTCATCCACGGCACGGGCACCACCCGGCTCGGCGTACTCGATCCGGAGACTGGCGAACTCGCCGACGTGGCGGGTCCCTGGACCGCCTGGGCCGGAACGCTCGCCGTGCGGGGAACCAGGGTCATCGGTGTCGCCGCGAGCACGCACACCACCTACGAGGTGGTCGAACTGGACACCTCCGACGGGCACACCCGGATCATCGGCGCGCACCACCAGGACGCCGTGGACCCCGCGTACTACTCCCAGCCGCGGGAACGCACCTTCACCGGACCCGGCGGCCGTGAGATCCACGCCCACGTCCACCCGCCGCACCACCCCGACCACATCGGCCCCGAGGGCGAGAAGGCCCCCTATGTGATCTGGGCGCACGGTGGCCCCACCGGGCAGTCCCCGCTCGTGCTCGACCTGGAGATCGCCTACTTCACCTCCCGCGGCATCGGCGTCGCCGAGGTCAACTACGGCGGTTCCACCGGTTACGGCCGCGCCTACCGCGAACGGCTCCGCGAACAGTGGGGTGTCGTGGACGTCGAGGACTGCGCCGCCGTCGCCGAGGCACTGGCCGCCGAAGGGGCGGCCGACCCCGACCGGCTGGCCGTACGCGGCGGCAGCGCCGGCGGCTGGACGGCGGCCGCGTCGCTGACCGGTACCGACGTCTACGCCTGCGGGACGATCCAGTACCCGATCCTCGATCTCGCGGGCTGGGCCACCGGCGAGACCCACGACTTCGAGTCGCAGTACCTGGAGTCGCTCGTCGGGCCGTTCGCCGAGGTGCCGGAGCGCTACGACGAGCGGTCACCGATGCACCGCACCGAAGGGCTCACCGTTCCGTTCCTGCTGCTCCAGGGGCTCGACGACGTGATCTGCCCGCCCGTGCAGTGCGAACGGTTCCTGGCCCGACTGGCCGGCCGGGCCGTCCCGCACGCGTACCTCGCCTTCGAGGGGGAGAGCCACGGGTTCCGGCGCGCGGACACCCTGATCCGGGCGCTGGAGGCCGAACTGTCCCTGTACGCCCAGACGTTCGGCATCGACCTCCCCGACGTACCGCGACTGGAGCTGACCAAGTGACGCTCAAGCCCCTCACCCGGCCCGCCCGCCTCCGGCCGGGTGCCAGGGTCGCCGTCGTCGCCCCCAGCGGACCCGTACCCGCCGAGCGGCTCGACGCCGGGCTCGACCTGCTGCGCGGCTGGGATCTGGACCCCGTGGTGGCCCCCCATGTCCTGGACGGGCACCCGGCGTTGGGCTACCTGGCGGGATCGGACGAGGGCCGCGCCCGGGACCTCCAGGACGCCTGGTGCGACCCCTCCGTGGACGCCGTGCTGTGCGCCCGCGGCGGATACGGAGCCCACCGCATGGTCGACCTCCTGGACTGGACGGCCATGCGGGCGGCCGGGCCCAAGGTGTTCGTCGGCTACAGCGACATCACGGCGCTCCACGAGGCGTTCGCGGTACGGACGGGGATCTCCACCCTGCACGGACCGATGGTCGCCACCGAGCCCTTCCTCAAGGACAGCGCGACCCAGGAGTCCCTGCGCGCCACCCTCTTCGAGCCGGAGTCGGTCCGCACGCTCGGTCTGGAGTCCGCGACCGCACTGGTCCCGGGCCGCTCCCGCGGCATCACCTACGGCGGCTGCGTCAGCCTGCTCGCCGCGGACATCGGCGCCGCGCACGCCCGCAGGTCGGCCCGGGGCGGGCTGCTGATCATGGAGGACGTGGGCGAGGACCCGTACAGGATCGACCGCATCCTCACCCAACTGCTGCGCGCCGGCGCCCTCGACGGGATCTCCGGGGTGGCGTGCGGCTCCTGGGTGGACTGCGGTCCTTACGAGGGGGTGCGGGCCGTGCTCGTGGACCGGCTCGGTGGTCTGGGCGTCCCGGTGGTCGAGGAGCTGGGCTTCGGACACAGCCCGACGGCGCTGACGATTCCGCTCGGTGTGCCCGCCGTGCTGGACGCACCGGAGGACGGCGGCCGGTGCACGCTCACCGCGGACCTGCCGGCGCTCGCCTGAATTCCTCGGAAGCGTGCAGAAGTTGAGCGGGATTCAGGAAACGCCGCCTGGAGCGTTGACACGCCTGTGACGCCTGCCACAGCATGATCGGGGCCCGGTACTTACCGGTCGGTAAGGTTTCGTCGGTGTGGAGGTCTTCGTGTCAGGTGCTGTCTCCAGGTTCCGCAAACCGCTTGTCCTCGCAGCGAGCGCGGCGCTGGCCGCACCCCTCGCACTCGCCGGTCCGGCCCGGGCGGACACGTCTCCGTACACCGTCACCCCGCTGAAGTTCACCGTCCGGGCGGGCGAGCGCTCCTGCACCGTCGACGCCGACCTCTACCGCCCGGCAGGCGTCGACGCGGCGCATCCCGCGCCCGCCGTCCTCGCCACCAACGGGTTCGGCGGCAGCAAGTCCGACGGATCGACGGACGCCATCGGCAAGGCCTTCGCGGCGCGCGGGTACGTCGGCCTCGTCTACTCCGGTCTCGGCTTCGGCAGATCCGGCTGTCTCATCACCCTCGACGACCCCGCCGTCGACGGCAGGGCGGCCTCCGGGCTCCTCGACTTCCTGGCCGGGTCCCGCGCCGCCGACGACGGCACCCAGGCCGACTTCGTCACGCAGGACGGGGCGGGCGACCCGCGCGTCGGCATGATCGGCGGCTCGTACGGCGGGGCGGTCCAACTGGCCACGGCAGCCGTCGACCACCGGGTCGACGCCCTCGTCCCGCTCATCACCTGGAACGACCTCGGTTACGCGCTCGCCCCCAACAACACCGGGGCGCGTCAGGGTGTTTCCTCCGACACCCCCGGCGTCTTCAAGTGGCAGTGGACGAACGGCTTCTATCTGATGGGGGAGGGGCAGACGCTGATCGAGGCGAGCCTCGACCCGTCCAGATTCGGCAGCCTCACCTGCCTCCACTTCGCGGCGCGGGCCTGCGAGACCATCCGCCTGCTGAACTCCGGGCGCTACCCCGAGGACGAGACGGACCGGATGCTCGCCTACGCGCGCAGTGTCTCGCCCGCCTCGTACCTCGACCGCGTCAAGGCGCCGACCCTCCTCGTCCAGGGCCAGTCCGACAGCCTGTTCAACCTGAACGAGGCCACCGCCACGTACAAGACGCTCACCGCGCGGGGCACCACGGCGAAGATGATCTGGCAGTCGTGGGGGCACAGCGGCGGCCAGGTCCCCGGTGAACTGAACCTCTCGGAAGGGAACCTGGAGACCAGCTACGTCGGCCGGCGCGTGCTCGCCTGGTTCGACCGCTACCTCCGGAAGAAGGACACCGGCACCGGACCGGCGTTCGCGTACTACCGCAGCTGGCGGAGCGGATACGGCACGGCCGGCGCCCTGCCCGCCCTCTCGCGTGCGATGTACCTCTCGGGCGACGGAAAGCTGGTCGACAACCGGTCCGAGGTCGTCCGGGGCAGCCGTCAGTACAACAACTGGCCCGTACCGACCAGCCACTCCGAAAGCTCGCTCGCCGGTCTGACCGGACTGCCCGACCGCGCGCCCTACGACACGAAGGGCACGTACCTCGGCTGGACCAGTGCGCCGCTCACCGCGCCCGTCGATGTCGTCGGCGCCCCGAAGGCCACCCTGAAGGTCGTGTCGCCGAAGACGGAGCGTGTCCAGAGCAGCGGTGACGCCTCCGACAGACTGGTCCTGTTCGCGAAGGTCTACGACGTGGCCCCGGACGGCAGCCAGAAGCTGGTCAACCGCCTGGTCTCCCCGGTGCGGGTCCCCGACGTCACCCGACCCTTCACCGTGGAACTGCCCGGCATCGTGCACCGGTACGAGGCGGGGCACCGGCTCCGGTTCGTGATCGCGGCGAGCGACACCGCGTACTTCGGCAACCGGGGCATCAAGCCCGTCACCGTCGTCAGCGCACCCGGAGACACCGGGGTGCTGGAGCTGCCCGTGGTGCCGGCGGGCTGACCGGTCGGCTCACCGGCCACGGACTGCGGACGCTGTCACCCGAATGGCGGTACACCGCTGCTCTCCGTGCCCGGGGTGGGGGACCATGGGAGCCGGGGGCGGCTGCGGGGTGCCGCCGACGAGGTTCCAGCGAAAGGCCGGACCATGAGCCCCAAGGACGTATCGAGCGGCGGAACGACCGGGAAGGGCCTGCTCACCCCCGGCCGGATCGCCGTCATCGCCGTGGCCGTTCTGGCGGTCGTCTTCATCTTTGTGAACACGGGCGACGTCACCATCCGTCTGTGGATTCCCGAGGTCACGATGCCGCTGTGGCTCGCGCTGGTGGGAGTCTTCGCGGCCGGGGCGGTCTGCGGGGGGTATGTGTTCCGCCGCCGCACCAGGTGAGGGCGGACGTGGTCGGCCCCGTTCCGGCGGCCGTGCGCGGGACACGCCGCAAAGTTATGCTCGGGACAGCACGGGACCAGCAGTCACGGTGAGACCGGCCCCTGTGGAGCGTACGCATGGCAGCACGTGATCGACCGGACATCGGTGCGGAGAAGCGGCTGGTCCTCAACCGCATGGGCACGTTCGACTGGGACCTGGAACGGTCCACGTTCGTGTTCGACGAGGGCGGCCTGGCCGTCTTCGATCTGCGCCCGGACGAATTCGACGGCATGGCCGACTCACTGGCCCGGCGCGTCCCCCCGGAGGAGTGCGCCCGGCTCGAAACGGCGCTGCGCAAGGCCGTGGACGCCGGGCTTCCGTCCTACGGCGGCTACTTCCAGATCCGGCGGCGTGACGGTCTGCGGCAGTGGACGCATATCCGTGGCCACCTGGTCCGTGACGAAGCCGGCGTGCCCTTTCGCGTGCTCGGCATCGTACGGAACGCGACGACGGACCTGTCCGAGTTCAGCGTGGTCAGCCCGCTCGAAGCGGGCAGACAGCGCATGACCGCCATGATCCAGGGCACCACGGAGGCGCTCTCGCAGGCCGTGACCGTCGCCGATGTCACCGCCGTACTCACCGGCCCCGGCGGAATGGAGCGCTTCGGTGCCGACGGGCTGGTGCTGGGGCTGGTCGAGGGGAGCGAACTGAAGCTCGTCGGCCTCGCGGGTGAGCCGATGTCGATGCTCACCGAGATGGAACTCGACCACGTCGAAAACTCGTTCCCCCTCGCGGACCACTCACAGCCGCTCGCCGAGGCCGTCCTGACCCAGCAGCCACGCTTCGTGGCCTCGCTGCCCGCCCTGGCCGACCGTTTCCCCAGCCTCGGCCCGTACATCCGGCGACGCCGGCTCGACGCGGCGGCCTTCCTGCCCCTGGTCGCCCAGGCCCGCTCCATCGGCGGGCTGGGGCTCTTCTACCGCGACCGCACCGAGTTCTCGGTCGAGGACCGCAACCTGTGCATCGGCCTCGCGGGCATCGTCGGACAGTCCCTGCAACGGGCCATCTTCTTCGACGAGGAGCGGAAGTTCGCGACCGACCTCCAGTCCGCCATGCTGCCGCGCCACATCCCCGACGTGGACGGCGCCGAGATCGCCGTGCGCTACCGGACGGCCTGGAGCGGCCGGGACGTCGGCGGTGACTGGTACGACGTGATCCTGCTGCCGAGGGGACGCATCGGCATCGTCGTCGGCGACGTCCAGGGCCACGACACCCACGCCGCCGCGATCATGGGCCAGCTCCGCATCGCCCTGCGCGCCTACGCGGCCGAGGGCCACACCCCGTCCACCGTGCTGGCGCGCGCCTCACGCTTCCTGGCGGAACTCGACACCGAACGCTTCGCCACGTGTACCTACGCACAGGTCGATCTCGGTACGGGCGCCGCGAAGGCGGTACGGGCCGGTCATCTGGGGCCCATGGTGCGGCACACCGACGGCCGGATCGGCTGGCCGAGGCTGCGTGGCGGGCTTCCGCTGGGGCTGGCCACGGTGTTCGGGGACGACGAGTACCCCGAGACACGGCTCGACCTGGTGCCGGGCGAGACCCTCGTCCTGTGCACCGACGGACTCGTGGAGGAGCCGGGTCTCGACATCGAGGTCGGTCTCGATGCCCTGGCCGAGGCCGTGCGCACCGGCCCCGCGGAGGCGGAAGCACTCGCCGACCACGTGACGGAAGGGATGTGGGCGCGGGCGAAGTCGGGCGACGACATCGCCCTCCTGGTCCTGCGCAGGAACCCGGACCTGGGGACGGCGCAGGCACCACGCATCCATCAGTACATCCACCAGGCGGACCCGGAAGGCCTGGCGGAGGCCCGTGCGGCCCTGCGGCACAGCCTCGAACACTGGGGTCTCGGGGTGCTCGCCGACGATGTGGAGGTGGCGGCGGGCGAACTTCTGGGCAACGTCCTCCTGCACACCGAGGGCGGTGCGGTCGTCACCCTGGAGGTCCTGCTGGAGCCGGACCGCCGGGTCCGCCTCTGGGTGAACGACCGCTCCAGCGTCCGCCCGCACCGGCGTACACCCGGCGAGGCGGCGACCTCCGGACGGGGGCTGATGATGGTCGAGGCGGTCGCCGACCGCTGGGGCGTCGAGCCCCGGGGCGAGGGCAAGGCGGTGTGGTGCGAGTTCGTGCCGCACGCCGCCGGTGACTGACGGCACGAACCGGCCGGGGTCAGGCCTCTACGCGGCGGTGATCCGGTACGCCTCGCCCGCACGGGTGGGCAGGTTCAGCACGCCGTCCCGCACCGTGTACCCGCCGGGCGGTCCACCGGGGCCGTCGGACCGTTCGACGTGGAACGCTCCGTCGAAGAGCGGGCTGCGCAGCTTCGCCGTGACTCCGCTGCCCGACGCGATCCGGATCTCCGTCGCCGAGCCCTGCCGCCAGGTCGCCCCCACCGTGAAGTCGCCCCGGGCCCGCAAGCCCTCGTAGGAGCCCTCCTCGGCCCAGCGCCCCGGCAGCGCGGGCAGGACGTCCACGACACCGGTGCGGCTGTGACTCTGCAGGAGCATCTCCGCGATCCCGGCCGTGGCACCGAAGTTCCCGTCGATCTGGAACGGCGGATGGGTGTCCCAGAGGTTGGGCAGGGTGCTGGACCTCAGCTGCTCGGCGAGCATCTTCGCGGCGTGGTCGCCGTCGCCCAGCCGCGCCCAGAAATTGATCTTCCACGCCTTGGACCAGCCGGTTCCGCCGTCGCCACGCGCCGTGAGCGAGACCCGGGCCGCCTCCGCGAACGGGGAACCGCGCTCGATCTGCCGGCCTGGGTGCAGGGCGAAGAGGTGCGAGGCGTGCCGGTGGGTGTCCGCCGGGTCGTCGAGGTCGGCCTTCCACTCCTGGAGCTGCCCCCAGGAGCCGATCCGCAGACCCGGATCCATCGCGCCGAGAGCTGCCGTCAGTTCCGCACGGAACTCGCTCTCCCCGCCGAGGACTTCGGCCGCATCGAGCGTGTTCGTCAGCAGGTCGTACACGATCTGCTGGCAGATCGACGCGCCCGCCGTGAAGTCGCCCTGCTCGGGCGAGTAGCTGGGGGACACCACCAAGGCCGCGTCGTGCGGATCGGTGTGCAGGTTCGCCAGCCAGAAGCGGGCCGCCTCCTTCATCACGGGATAGGCACGGGCCCGGAGGTACTCCTCGTCCCGGTGGAACAGGTAGTGCTCGTACAGCTGCTGGACGAGCCAGCCATTGGCCTCCGGCATCCAGAAGGACGTGGGCCAGTCGTGCACACCGGTGAACCCGAAGGAGTTGGTGTTCTGGTGGACCACCCAGCCCTCGGTGCCGAACATCGCGGCGGCAGTCCTGCGGCCCGGTTCACGCAGCTGCTCGATGAAGCGATGGTAGGGCTCCGCGGTCTCCGCGAGATGGGTCGCCTCGGCCGGCCAGTAGTTCATCTGCACATTGATGTTGGTGTGGTAATCCCCGCACCACGGCGGGGTGTTGGAGCTGTTCCACACGCCCTGGAGGTTCGCGGGAAGTGATCCCGCCCGGGAGGAGGCGATCAGCAGGTACCGCCCGTAGCCGAAGTAGAGGGACTCCAGTGCCCGGTCGGCGGGGGAGTCGCCGCCGGTGTAGGAACCGAGCAGCCGGTCGGTGGGCAGGTCAGGCATCCGCCCGCCGACATCCAGCCCCACCCTCCCGAACAGTGCGCGGTGGTCACCGACGTGAGCGGCGCGCAGTTCCTCGTACGGCTGCCCGGCGGCCCGGTCCACGAGTTCCGTCACGCGCGTGTGCGGGTCGGCGCCCCGGTACTCCGGGCACGTGTCGGCGTAGTCGGTCCCTGCGGAGAGGACGAAGGTGGCGCTGTCCGCGCCGGTCACCGTGATCCGGCCGTCGCCGTCGGTCCGGGTCCCCCCGTGCTGGAGGACCTGCACCTGGCCCTCGTACACGAGACCGTTGTCCGCGAGCACGCCGCGTATCAGCAGCCGTCCGCCCTCGGCCGTCACGACGGCCCCCTCCTGGGCGGCGTCGAAGCTCAGCGTGAAGGAGATCCGGCCCGGCCGGTCGGCCGCGAGGCGGCCGGCGACGACCTGGGCCGGATGGCTGGCGAAATACTCACGGAGGTAACGGACTTCACCGTCGCCTCCGCCCTGATACGTCACCGTGGCACGCGCCTCCGCGAGGTCGAGACAGCGGCGGTAGCCGACGGGCGAGGCGGGCGCTTCCGGCACATCGAGGAGGAGCTCGCCGAAGTTCTGGTAGCTCCCGAAGCCGGGGATTTTGTCCGTGCTCGCATACGCCGGATTGCCGAGCCGCCGCGCCACGTCCTCGGGCTTCATCGCCCCGTCCTCGTCGATGATCCGGCGCACCTCGGCGATCGCGTCCGGCCGGGGTCCGGGCCAGTCCCCGTGGTCGTACCCCTCCTTGCTGCCGGGACCGCCGGTCCACAGCGACTTCTCGTTGAGCTGGAGCCGCTCGCGGGCCACGCCGCCGAAGACCATGGCGCCCAGGGCGCCGTTGCCGAGGGGGAGTGCCTCACGCTCCCAGTCCGTGGCGGGACTGTCGTACCGGAGCGTCTGCCCGGCGCCTGTGGGGGTGCGTGACATGAATGGCCCCTCGTCTCTGCTTGTCGTGGACCTCGCGGCTCGCTAGAGGTCGGATGACTCCTGGGGTTGACTTTAGAGAGTGTGCCGTCGGCACCGCAATAGACCCTGAATCGCTGTGCGCACCCGACAAGACATCGGATGAACTTCAGAACCTCCTGCACGCTTCCCCATGCGGGAAAATGCCTCGGGCTTCGACGCCGTCCGTGCTTACATGCCCGCATGGTGTCTACCGACCGACTCGTGGCGTTCGCCGCCATGTCGTTCCTGCTGATCGTGATCCCCGGCCCCAGTGTGCTGTTCGTGATCGGGCGGGCGCTGGCGCAGGGACGCCGCGCCGCGCTGACCACGGTCGTGGGAAACACGCTCGGAGGGTATGTGCTCGTCGTCGCCGTGGCGCTCGGCGTCGGGACGCTCGTGGAGCGGTCCGTCCTCGCCTTCACGATGCTGAAGCTCGTCGGAGCCGCGTACCTGGTCCATCTGGGCATCAAGGCGGTGTGGCAACGCGGCTCGCAGCACGCCGCGTTCAGCGGCGACGGCCCCGTGCACGGAAATCTGCGCACCTTGGGGGAGGGTTTCGTGGTCGGTGTGGCCAACCCCAAGACCATGGTGTTCTTCGCCGCCGTACTGCCGCAGTTCATCGACCGGGGACAGGGTCACGTCTCCGCCCAGATGCTGCTGCTGGGCTTGGTCTTCAACGTCATCGCGCTGGCATCGGACAGCGTGTGGGGTCTGGTCGCGGCCACGACACGGACCTGGTTCGCCCGCTCACCGCAGCGGCTCGCCCTGGTCGGCGGCGTCGGCGGGCTGACGATGATCGGTCTCGGCGTCACCGTCGCGGTGACCGGCCGCGAGGAGTGACGGAGGCGGCCATAAGGAATCTCGGACTCCTCTTCACCGGGGCCTTTGCCCAAGACGGACGGCTGAGCCCCTGGCCGGGGAGGCGTCCAGCGTGTTCCATGGTCATCGGGGGGCGCCCGGACCTGTGGCGGCCCGCGCGAGGGAGCGAGGTTGTTTTGGCCACGACCGTACGACGTGCCGTACTGACCCTGCCCGCAGCACCGTTGGGCCCGGAGAACCCACTGCCCGCGCTGCGGCCACTCGACGAGCCGCACACGCTCGACCACCGCGAGCGGGCCGGCCTGCCGCGTGACATGGCACGGCAACTCGGCCACGAACCGCTCCGCACCGTCCTGCCCACAAGGATTCTGGACGGCTACGGGCGCGAACGCACGCCCACCGCTCTGGACACCATCGTCATCGAGAACGACCGGCTGCGCGTCACGGTCCTTCCCGCACTCGGTGGCCGCATCCACTCCCTGCACCACAAGCCGACCGGCCGCGAGCTGCTCTACCGCAACCCGGTGCTCCAGCCCGCCGCCTTCGGGCTCAGCGGAGCCTGGTTCTCCGGTGGAATCGAGTGGAACATCGGCGCGACCGGCCACACCACCCTCGCCTGCGCCCCGGTCCACGCCGCCCTGGTCCCCGCCCCCGACGGTGGCACCATGGTCCGGCTCTGGGAGTGGGAGCGGCTGCGCGACCTGCCCTTCCAGGTGGACCTGTGGCTCCCCGACGACTCCGAGTTCCTGCACGTCGGCGTACGCGTCCGCAACCCGCACGAGCACCCCGTCCCCGTGTACTGGTGGTCCAACATCGCCGTACCGGAAAGCGAGGGGACGCGTGTCCTGGCTCCCGCCGACGAGGCATGGCACTTCGGGTACGAGCGGACACTGAGCCGTGTCCCCGTCCCGGAGAACGGCGGCATCGACCGAACGTACCCGCTGCGCAGCGAACACCCCGCCGACTACTTCTACGAGGTTCCCGACGGGGCACGCCGCTGGATCGCATCGCTGGACGAGGACGGCAACGGGCTCGTCCAGACGTCCACGGACCTCCTGCGCGGCCGCAAGCTGTTCCTCTGGGGCAGCGGTCCCGGAGGCCGCCGCTGGCAGAACTGGCTGACCGAGCCCGGCACCGGCGGCTACGCGGAGATCCAGGCCGGTCTCGCCCGTACCCAGCTGGAGCACGTCCCCCTCGAACCGGGCGGCGAGTTCAGCTGGCTGGAGTCCTACGGCCCGCTCTCCACGGACGCCGCGACCGTGCACGGAGCGGACTGGGACCGCGCCCGGGCCGAGGCCGAAGGGCGGCTGGAGAGGGCCCTGCCGCGCGAGACCGTCGACGCCGCTCATGAGGCATGGCGCGCCTGCGCCGACACCGAACCGGGTGAAAGCCTCGCCACCGGCTCCGGGTGGGGGGCCCTGGAAGTCCTGCGGGCCGGATACGAACTCCCCGGCACCCCGTTCCCCGACTCCACTCTCGGTGAACAGCAGCAACCATGGGTGGAGTTGCTCCGCTCCGGCACCTTCAGCGAGCCGGACGCCGCCACCCCTCCGGGCCCTTCCCTGGTCTCCCGGCACTGGCGTGACATGCTGGAGACGGCCCCCGCCGACCCCCTCACCGAATACCACCTCGGTGTCGCCCAATGGCACGCCGACGACCGCGCCCAGGCGGTCCGCAGCTGGGAACGCGGCCTGTCGCGCGCCGGTGCCCGCTGGCCCCTCCTGCGCTGCCTCGCCGTCGCCGCCAAGGACAGCGGGCAGACCGCACGGGCCGCCGACCACTACGGCGACGCGTTCGACGACCTGGCGCGGCAGGACGGCGATGCCTGGGCATCGGCGAGGGACGCACTCGCCCGCGAGACGATCGAAGCCCAACTGGCCGCGGACCGCCCGGTATCCGCTCGCCGCACCTGGTCCGCACTGCCCCCCGCACTCCGCGACCGGGGCCGCTTCCGCCTCCTGGAAGCCCGTATCCAGCTCGCCGAAGGCGATACGGCCGCCGTCCGCGCCCTCTTCGACAGCGGATTCGAGGTCGCCGACCTACGGGAAGGCGCCGAGATCCTGGGTGAGCTCTGGAAGGCCGTCACCGACGATCCGCTCCCGGACGGGTACAACTACCGGATGCGCCCGGAGCACTGATCACCGGCGGGAGACACCATGTGCGGCGTTCGGCGGAGTGTGCTGGGAGCGGGGCCGCGTCGACGGACAGGGGAAGAGGGCACAACACGTGATCATCTGGGTGAACGGGGCCTTCGGCAGCGGGAAGACGACTCTCGTCGCCGAACTGCACCGCCGCCTGCCCGACGCTCTCGTCTACGATCCCGAGCTCACCGGCTTCCTCCTGCGGAGCATCCCGGGGGTGCCGGCGGGCGACTTCCAGGACCTTGCGCTCTGGCGTCGCCAGGTCGCCGATCTCGCCCTGGGGCTCGCGGGGGAGTACGGGAAGCCGGTGCTGGTCCCGATGACCCTGGTCGAGCCGCGGTACGCCGACGAGATCTTCGGCGCCTTCGACGCGGCCGGGGCGGCGGTGCGCCACTTCTTCCTCGACGTGCCGGCCGCGGAACTGGAGCGGCGCCTGCGCGTCCGGGTCGTCAACCCGGACGACCCGGAGCGCGACGAGGCCGTGCGGAAATGGTGCGAGGCGCAGATCCCCCGGTGTGCGGCGGCCGTCATCACGCTACGGGCCGGCACCGTCCTCCTGGACGGCTGCCGGCCCACGTACGAGCTGGCCGACGAAGTGCTGGCACGCTCGCTCCCCGGGAACTGATCCCGTCAGACGGCCGGCTTGCGGTCCACGTACTCGAAGACCGAGCCGTCGGGGTGCAGCGCGATCAGATTGCGTCCGGCGGGGGTCGGGACGGGACCGGCGACGATCCGTGCCCCCACGCGGGTCAGCGCCGCGTGGGCCTCGTCGACGTCCTTGACCGCGATCGTCGCCGAGACCTTGCGCAGCACCTCCAGCTCCGATTCCGGGCCGCTCATCAGGAGAAAGCAGCCGATCGCGGCGGCCGAGACCCCGCCGCGCTCGAAGCGCAGCGCCCGGGCGCCCGTGAGACCTTCGTAGAAGGCCGCCGACGCGTCCAGGTCGTCGACGCAGATCCGCAGCGTGGTTCCGAGGATTTCCATGCCTAGGAGGGTAATTGGCCGCCCCGGCACATGTGATCGGTTCCTGCCTGACCGAGCCCTCAGGCGCGGCAGAGCACCTCGCCGTGCGGCACCAGGAACCACGCGTCGTCCTGTTCGCCCCAGGTGCGCCAGGCGGCGGCGATCGCCGTCAGCTGCTCCGTGCTCGCATGGCCGCCCCGCACCGTGAGCTCGGCGTACGGCGAGGCCGTCGTGCGGTCCGCCCACAGGCCGCTCCACCAGGCGCGGCTCTCCGGAGTGGCGAAACACCAGGCGGCCGCGGTCGGGGTGATGTCGGTGAACCCGGCCTGCCCGGCCCAGGAGAGCAGTCGCCGTCCCGCGTCGGGCTCGCCGCCGTTGGCGCGGGCCACCCGCCCGTACACCTCCTGCCACTCCGTCAGGCCCGGGACCTCAGGGAACCAGGCCATCGCCGCGTAGTCGCTGTCGCGCGCCGCCACGATGCCGCCCGGCCTGCACACCCGGCGCATTTCGCTCAGCGCCCGGACGGGATCGCCCACATGCTGGAGGACCTGATGGGCGTGGACGACGTCGAAGGAGTCGTCCGGGAAGTCCAGTGAGTGCACATCGGCCGTGGCGAACTCGACGTTTTCCAGGCCCCGTTCGGCGATCACCTCGGCGGCGGGGCCGAGGATGTCCTCGGTGATGTCCACCGCGGTCACCAGGCCCGGGGCGACCAGGGCCGCCAGATCGGCCGTGATGGTGCCGGGACCGCACCCCACGTCCAGCACGGTCATCCCCGGGCGGAGTCCGCCGATCAGGTAGCCGGCCGAGTTGACCGCGGTCCGCCAGCGGTGCGAGCGCAGTACGGACTCGTGGTGACCATGGGTGTAGACGGCCGTCTCCTTCGACATGACCGCACGTCCTCTCCGGGAGTGCTTCGACAGCAGGTGGAGGCACGGTACTGCGGGGTGTTGAATGATGAGATATCTATCTCATAATGTGGTCATGTGGTCATGGCTCATCGGGCAGTAGACCGTGAGTGCCTCCGGCAGCTTGTCGATCATCAACTCCGTTCCGGAATGGGCCACTTCACCGTCGTACGCGTACGGGGTGCCCGGCACGAGACCGGACAGCCGGATGCGGTGCCGACGCACAGCCGCGTGAACGGGCGACCGTGTCAGCGGGCCGGCGACCGCCGCCGCAAGCAGCCGCAGCCCCGGAGTGCGGCCACCGTGCACCACCCGGACGTCCAGCAGGCCGTCCGCCATGTTGTGCCGGCGCCCCGGCATCGGCCCCATCCGCTCGAACGTCCCGTTGCCGGCGAACACCAGCCACAACCTCCGTCGGCGTCCCTGGAGTTCGGCCTCCAGCGGACTCTTGCCGCGCAGCGCCTCGAACGCCGCGAGGACACCCGCCGGCCAGCCCCCGATACGTGGCGCCCAATGCTCCCGGGTCCGTACGAGCTCCGGATACACGCCGAGACTGAACGCGTTGACGAAGCAGCCGTCCGCCCCGCCGGGCCCGTCCGGCCCGGGCCGGACGCGGCCCAGGTCCACCCTGACCGCGCTACCGGAGGCGAGTGCGGCGGCTGCGTCCTGCACGGTCTCGATCCCCAGGTCGTACGCGAAGTGGTTCAGCGTGCCACCGGGAAACACCGCCAGCGGCAGCTTGTGCGCGGCCGCGACGGCCGCCGCACGGTTGATCGTCCCGTCACCTCCGCAGACCCCCAGCGCCAGACACCGTTCGGCGGCCTCTTCCAGGGCCCCGCGCAGATCGGCCGGCGCGCACTCCACGACCTCCGCGAGCGGCAGCGCGTTCCGCAGCAGCGAGGTGGCCGCCGCCGCAGAACCCGACTCCTGGTTGACGACCACCACCAGACCCTCACCGGTCGGCAGTACGGGTGCGTCGGTCGGCGGTCTCCCCGGTGCGGACAACTGCCCCCGCGTCGGTACGACCCCGCGCAACGCGAAGGCCGCCCCGGCGCCCAGCGCGGCACCGGCCAGCACATCGCTCGGATAGTGCACGCCCGTATAGACCCGCGAGGCGATGACCGCCGCCGCGACCGGTGCGACGACCGCGCCCCAGCCCTTCGACTCCAGGGCGACGCCGGTGGCGAAGGCGGCGGCGGATGCCGCGTGCCCGGAGGGGAAGGACGTCGTGAACGGCTGGCGCTTCAGTCTCCGTATCACCGGAACCGTGTCGAGCACCGGACGCTTCCTGCGCACGACGCTCTTGCCCACCGTGTTGATCGCGGCCGAGGCGACGGCCAGCGAGGCGACTCCGCGCAACGCCGCGCGGCGGGCCCGTGGGCTGCCGCCGAGTGCGGCCATGCCGGCCGCCGCCCCGAACCACAGCAGACCGTGGTTCGCGCTCCGGCTCAGCCGGGGCAGCAGCGGCTCGGCGCCCGGCCAGTGCCGGCCGGCCACGCTCTCGAAGGCGGCGAGGTCGCGTCGGCGCAGCCAGGCCGCCGAACGGACGGTGAAGCTTGATCTGAATGGGGGCATGGCACAGCGAATACCCTGTCGTGCCAGGTCGAACCAGGAGACGCGCATCCGGAATCCCGGCACGTCGAAACGCTGCGAGGTCAACGAGTTCGGTCCTCGCCGTTGCCCGGGTAAGTTTGCTGCGGCTAGCCTGCGTTCGTGATTCCGGCCATTGACCGGAGTGTCGAACAAACGAAATGGGTGGGAGAACATGGGACGACTCGTCCCAGCGGTGACCCGGGCGCTGGATGTACTGGAACTCTTCCTTCAGGGTGACGGAACCCTCTCGGCTCCCGAAGTCACCCGCAGGCTTCAGCTGCCGCGCACCACCGTCCATGAACTGCTCACCACTCTCGCCGCCCGTTCCTACCTGGTGACGATTCCGGAGCAGCCCGGACGCTACCGGCTGGGCGTACGGACCTACCAGCTCGGCAGCCGGTACGCCGAGCAGCTCGACCTGGCCGCCGAGGGGCAGCAGGTCGCCCGCGAGGTCGCGGAGAGCTGCGGGGAGACGGTCCACGTGGCCATCCTCGAGGACACCGAAGTCATCTACATCGCCAAGGTGGACTCCACGCACGCCGTCCGCATGGTCTCGGCGGCCGGCCGGAAGCTGCCCGCCCACTGCACCTCCGTGGGCAAACTCCTGCTCGCGGCCCTGCCCGAGGCCGAGCTCGACGCCCGCCTCGACGGCCGTGAACTCGTCGCGATGACGGCGAACAGTGTCACCGACGCCGCGGAGCTGCGGGCCGCGCTCGCCGGCGTACGCAAGCGGGGCATCGCGGTCGAGCACCGGGAGTCCAACCCGGATGTGAGCTGTGTGGCCGCGCCCGTGCGCAACCGGGCGGGCCTCGTCGTGGCCGCGCTCTCCATCTCCGTCCCCATGATCCGCTGGACCGAGGAGCGCGAGGCGGAGCTGGCCCGGCTCGCTGCGGGCGGCGCCGACGCGCTCTCCGCCCGGCTCGGACACGGCAAGGCGCAGGCATGACGTACACCGTCGAGACAGCCGTACGGGAACAGGCGGAGCTCGGCGAAGGGCCCACCTGGGACGACGCCGCCGACCGGCTGATCTGGGTCGACATCCTCGGCTCGCGCGTCCACACGTACGCCCCCGGAACCGGCCGCCGCACGGTCATGGCGACCGGGCAGCACGTCGGGGCGGCGAAGCCGCGTGCGGGTGGCGGGCTGGTGGTGAACCTCCGCGACGGCATCGGCCTGTACGACGCCGACGGCGCGTTCTCCTGGCTGGTCCACGACCCCGTCCCGGGGCGGCGCGGCAACGACGCGGCGGTGGCGCCGGACGGGGCGCTCTGGGCGGGGACCATGCGCTACGACGAGGACGAGACCGGCGGGAGCCTGACGCGGATCACGGGGGACGGCACGGCGAGGGACGCGCTGGGTGTCGTCGGGTGCAGCAACGGGACCGGGTGGAGCCCGGACGGCGGGCGGATGTACTACATCGACTCGGTCACGTGCCGTATCGACGTTCTCGACTTCACCGGGGAGCAGGCCGTCTACCGGCGGCCGTTCGCCACGATCGAGGCGGGGGCGGGTCTGCCGGACGGGCTGACGGTCGACGAGGCAGGGGCGGTGTGGGTCGCGCTCTGGGACGGCGGGGCGATACGCCGGTACGCGCCCGACGGACGGCTGGACCGGACGTACGAGCTGCCTGTGCGGCGGCCGACGGCCTGCGCGTTCGGGGGGCCGGGGTTGCGTGATCTGTACGTCTCGACGGCCCGCACGGGTCTTGCTGCGCCGCATCCGCTGTCGGGTTCGCTGCTGGTGCTCCCGGACGTGGGGCGGGGGATGCCGGGTACGGCGTTCGCGGGCTGAGGCCGGGTGGGCGCCGGCTTTTTCGTCCTCAAGCGCCGCACGGGCTGGGTGGGGGTGCGGCGCCCTTGTGGTCCCCCCGTGCGGGGTGGCCCGGGGCCCCTCCTGCACGGCCCCGGACCGGCCGGTGGGTGCCTGCGGGCCGTCCCACCTGGGGTGGCCAATCGGCCCCGGGGACCTGTTCGTACCCGTGCCACCGAGGTGCGGCTGACCGTGCCCCACCCGGCACCCACCGGTCAGGCGGAGGCCCCGCACGGGATGACGCGTGCGCGGGCGGGCAAGGGGAAACCTCCGTATAAAGGGCCGTGAGGGCGATACAGGGACCGTCGGCGGAGGAGGCCCGATGCAGGGGACCGGGCGTGAGCAACGGGTGGACCACGGACCCGTACGGTACGGACCGCCCGCCCCCGACCCCTGCCTTCCCGTGCTCCCGGAGCTCGCCGCCGTACTGGCCGCTGCCGCCGCCCGTACCCACCCCGAACCGCCCGGCGGAGGATACGACCTGCGCGAGGCGGCCGCCGCCTACTGGGTGCGCAGGGGCCTGCGCACCGCGCCGGAGGACGTAGCCGCCGCCCCCGGCGCCCAGCCCCTGCTGCTGGCGGTGATCGCCGCGCACGGCGGCGACGTCCTCATGCCGCGTCCCTGCCCTGCCTCGTGGATGCCGCAGGCGCGGCTTCTCGGGCGCCCCGCCTACCACGTACCGACCCCCGCCGAGTGCGGCGGTATCCCCGACCCCTTCGCCCTGCTCGAAACGGTCCGCAGGGTGCGCGCCGAGGGCGGCACGCCGAAGCTTCTGCTGCTCTCCGTGGTCGACGACCCGACCGCCACCATCGCCCCGCCCGAGCTCGTCCTGGAGGCGTGTGAGGCGGCGGTCGGGGAGGGGCTGCACATCGTCAGCGACGAGACCTGGCGCGACACCCTCCACCGGCCGCACGACACGGTCCTGCTCAGCCCGGCCGAGATGTTCCCCGACGACGTCACGGTCCTGTGCGATCTGGCGGGCGCGCTGACGCCGGCGGGCTGGCCGGTGGCGGTGGCCCGGTTCCCGGCCACCGAGCGGGCCGCCGCGTGCCGCGCCCGTACGCTCGACGTCCTCACCGCACTCGGCGCCCTCGTCGCCGGACCCGTCGCCCCGGCCGCCGCCCACGCACTGCGCGAACCGGAGGCCGTCGTGCTGAGGATGCGGCAGGCCGCCGAACTCCACGCGGCCGTCGCCGCCGCCGCGCACCGCGCCGTACTCACGGCGGGCGCCCTGGCCAGGCCCCCGCAGGCGGGCCGGCATCTGTACGCGGACCTCGGTCCGCTCCGCCCGCGACTGGCGGCTCGCGGGGTCACGGATTCCATGGAGCTGGAGGAGTACCTCACGCGGAGGCTCGGCGCCCCCACGCCAGGCGGTCACCGATTCGGGGACGAACTGGGCGCGCTGCGGGTGCGGCTGGGAACCGGGCCGCTGCTCGGGTCAACCAAGGAGGAGGAGTCGGAGTCCCTCACCGCGGTGGAGCCCTTGAAATTGCCGCACGTCGCCCAGGCGCTGAGCATGTTCGCAGGTGCCCTCGACGAACTCCGGTGAAGGAGCCGTTCGATGACGGAACAGACGCAGCGCCCGACGGGGAAGACCGGGGCCACGGCGCCGGACACGGCCGCGGTACGCCCCCTGGGCGAGGTCCGCAGCTGGCCCCGTACCTTCGCCGACCGCCTCACCACGCCCCTCCCCGGCATCAGGGGCATGACGCGGCTGGCCCGTGAGCGTGCCGTTCGGCCCAACGCCGAGGGGCTGCGCAGCATCCACCGGCTGCCGTTCGCGCCGGTACCGCTGCCCTTGACGGACAGCGGTACGTGCGCGGTGACCTGGGCAGGTCATGCCAGCTGGATCGTGCGCATCGGAGGTCTCACGGTGCTCACCGACCCGGTGTGGTCGCGCCGCATACTCGGGACCCCCGCCCGTATCACTCCCGTCGGTATCCGGTGGGAGGAACTTCCGCGAGTCGACGCGGTGGTCATCAGCCACAACCACTACGACCACCTCGACGCCCCCACCCTGCGCAGGCTGCCCAGGAGGACCCCGCTGTTCGTTCCCGCCGGGCTCGGCCGCTGGTGCAGGCGCCGTCACTTCACCTGTGTCACGGAGCTGGACTGGTGGGAGTCGGCGGAACTCGGCGGCGTCCGCTTCGACTTCGTGCCCTCCCACCACTGGTCCAAGCGGACCCTGACGGATACCTGCCGGTCCCTCTGGGGCGGCTGGGTGCTCGGCGACCGGGACGGCGGGCAGCGGATCTACTTCGCAGGGGACACCGGCTACGGGCACTGGTTCAAGGAGATCGGCCGGCGTCATCCCGGGCCGGACCTCGCGATGCTGCCGATCGGGGCGTACGAACCGCGCTGGTGGCTCCGCGACGTGCACACCGACCCGGAGGACGCCGTGCGGGCGTACGAGGATCTCGGGGCCCGGGCGATGGCGCCGATGCACTGGGCGACGTTCCTGCTCTCCGCCGAGCCGGTCCTCGAACCGCTCACCCGGCTGCGTACCGAGTGGAAGCGGGCCGGACACGCGCGTGAGCGGCTCTGGGACCTGCCGATCGGCGGCTCCCGGGTGTTCGCTCACTGACCGGCGGCGTCACCTGTTCCGTGCCCGAACCGAGCACGGAGTCCGCGCCACACCGCGGGGGCCGCGCTGATCAGCAGCGTCAGGCCCACGGCGGCGACCACGCCCTGCCACGGCTCGGGGAAGAGTGACCCGCCCAGAATCCCGATCAGCTGGTACGTCGCGGCCCAGGCCAGACACGCGGGGACGTCCCCGCGGGCGAACCCGCGCAGCGGCATCCGGCTGAGCAGGCACGCCAGCATGACGGGGATGCGTCCCGCCGGCACCAGCCTGGAGAGCACGAGTACGGTTCCGCCGTGCGCGCCCAGCTTCTCCTGTGCCTGCGCGAGCCGCTCCGGAGCCGCCCTGTCGCTGAGGGCCCGCAGCCACTTCGAGCCGTTCCTGGAACGCATCCCGCGCTGCCCCAGCCAGTAGAGGCAGATGTCACCGAGGAACGCGGCGGCCGATGCCACCGCGAACACCACGAGCAGGGAGAACGGGGCCGTCCGATGGAACGCGACCACGGCCGCCGAACTCACCAGGGCCCCCGTCGGAACCACCGGGACCAGGGAGCCCAGTGCCACCAGGAGGAACAGCGACGGGTATCCGACGGCCTGCTGGGTCGACTCGTCCGGCAACTGCCGGACCACCTCGGCGATCACCACGTGGGCCGCACACGCTCACCGTGCTCCAGCCGGTGGACCGTCACCTCGGGGGCGAGCCGTGCGGCGTGCCGCACGAACTCCTCCCCGGGCGCATGGAACTCGTGCGGCCGGATGCCGTCCATTCCGATCGGCCAGTACGTGCCGTAGTGCACGGGGACGGCCGAGCGGGGCCCCAGCCGGGTCAGCGCTTCGGCGGCGCGGGTGGCGTCGAGGTGGTTGTGCCCGAGCCACGGGCCCCAGCCGCCGACCGGAAGCAGGGCCACGTCGACCGGCCCGATGGCCTCGGCCATGCCGTCGAAGAGGCCGGTGTCCCCGGCGAAGTAGGTCCGCGCCTCGCCCTCGACCACGTAACCGAGCGCCGGTGAACGGTGCGGGCCGACGGGCAGCCGCCGCCCGTCGTGCCGGGCCGGGACCGCGCGGACCCGCAGGTCGCCCACCTTCACCTCGTCCCCCGCCTCGACCTCGGTGATGTGCAGCGCGCGCACCCGTCGCAGCACCCGCAGCCCCGGCACGGCCCGGACCGCCCCGGCGGGCACGAGCAGCCGGCTGCCGGAGGTCAGCCGCGCCAGCGACGGCAGATGGAGATGGTCGGAGTGCAGATGCGAGACGAGCACCAGCGCGGCGGCGGCGGCCTCCGGCGGCGGCACCGCGCCGCGACGGCGCCGCAGGTGCGCGAAGCGCCGTACGAAGAGGGGATCGGTCAGGACCCGCACCCCGGAGTCCTCGATCGTGCACGTGGCATGACCCCACCAGGTGACCTCCACCGGCACGCGTCGCCTCCTCGCTCGTGTGCACTCGAGCCTAAGGGCTGTCCCGCCCGCGCACGGGACGATACGGACCGTTGCCGGTACGCTCGCAGACAGACTCTGCGTTCGGGGGGACCGGTCATGAACGGTGTACGGGTGGCGGCCATCGCCAGTCTCACGCCGCTGGAAGAGCTCGACGGCGATCCCTTTCTCGTCGACACCCGCAGCCAGCAGGCCATGTGCGCCCGCTGGGCGGCCGATCAGGGCTACGTCATCACCCGGCAGCTGCGCGCCCACCGGCTGCGCTCCGACCACTGTGCCCTGTGGGCGGATGTCGACGGAGGGGAGATCGACCTGTTCGTGGCGCCCAACGGCCGGATCCTCGCGCAGGCCCTCGCCTCGGTGTCCGAGTTCACCGCGGAGTGCGAGCGGCGCGGCGTACGGCTGGAGCTGGCCGGCTTCGAGGAGCCGGTCTACACCGCCCCTTCGAAGGCGGGCGTCCACCGCAGGCTCTCCATGCCGACCGCCGGATACGACGGCTGCTGAGGGTGCCCCGCCGGGCTCCGGAGCGTACGGAGCACGCTGTGAAAGGCTGGTCACCGTCCTTGGGCGACAGGCCGGACCGGACGTGAGGTGGAAGGCGTGAGAGACGCGCGATGGCGTACGACGGGCAGAGCCCTGATGCGGGTGCTGGCGGTCTGGGCGGTCTCCACCCTGACGATGCTCACGCTCGCCGGCATCCTGCCCGAGTTCCAGCTCCAGTCGGACAGCGGCGACACCATCACCAGGACCGCGTTCACCGCGGCCTGGGGGGCCGGAGCGTTCGGTCTGCTCTCCGCGCTGGTCTGGCCCGTGCTCGTACGGGCACTGCTCGTCGTCCCCGCACTCGTGCTGGGTGCGCTCGTCTTCTTCCTCAACGGCTCGCTCCTGCTGATCGCCCTGCGCCTCATCCCGGACGGGCGCGGGGCCGCCGATCCGGAGACCGCCGTCGTCGTTGCCGCGGTGATGTCGGCCGTGGCCTCCGCGACGTCCACCGCCCTCGCTGTCCGGGACGACGACGCCTACCGGCGCAGGCTCTCCCGGCTCGCCGACCGGCGCCGCCGCCGCGTAGGCACGACGGGCACCGCGGACGGCGGCCGCGGCGGCCCGCCCGGCACGGTGTTCATCCAGCTCGACGGGGTCGGCCACGACGTGCTCAGGAAGGCCGCGGCCGACGGGCTGATGCCGACCGTCGACCGGTGGATGAACGGTGGGACGGGCCACCGGCTGATGCCCTGGTGCACGGACTGGTCGAGCCAGACGGGCGCCAGTCAGCTGGCGATCCTGCACGGCAGCAACCACGACGTGCCCGCCTTCCGGTGGTACGAGAAGGAAACCGGCACCGTCATGGTCTCCAGCAGGCCCGCGAGCGCACTCGAACTCCAGCGCCGTGCCATCGTCCGCACCCACGACGGCGGTCTGCTCACCGTCGACGGAGCGAGCCGCGGCAACCTCTTCAGCGGTGGAGCCGACCAGCTCGCCCTCGTGCTGTCGATGGCCGCCAGGCGGGGCAAGGGGCGGCGCTCGCGCGCCGGGTACTTCGCCTACTTCTCCGACCCGGCCAACGCCGTGCGTACCGCACTCTCCTTCGTCGCCGAGGTCGGCCGCGAAATCGGCCAGTCGACTCGGGCACGGGTACGCAAGGACGGGCCCCGTGTCAAGCGCGGCGGGCTCTACCCGTTCATCAGGGCCTTCGCGACCGTCATCGAACGCGATGTGGTGGTCGCCGCGGTGATCGGCGACATGTTCGCCGGACGCACCGCCGTCTACGCCGACCTCGTCGCCTACGACGAGGTCGCGCACCACTCGGGGCCGCACAGCCGCGACGCGGAGAAGGTCCTCGAACGGCTCGACCGCTCCCTCGCCCTCATCAGGAAGGTCGCCGAACAGGCCCCGCGCACCTACCGGATCGTGCTGCTCTCCGACCACGGCCAGAGCCCCGGTGAGACCTTCGCCGGGACATACGGGCTGACTCTGAAGAGTCTCGTGCGGGCGGGCTGCGGACTTCCCGTGCCCCGTCGGGCGCAGCGCACGAAGAGTGGCTCAGAGGCCCGTGACGCGGTCCGGACCGCCCTGCACAGGCCCGTCGAGGCGGGGGAGGACGAGCATCCCGAGGGACGCTCCGACCCGGTCGTGCTCGCTTCGGGAAACCTCGGGCTGCTGTCCTTCCCGGACATCGCGGGACGGGCCTCGCGCGAACAGATCGACCGCCGCCACCCCGCGCTGCTGGGGACGCTCGCCGGCCATCCGGGAGTCGGCTTCCTGCTCGTGCGGAGCGAGGAGCACGGGTCCGTGGTGCTGGGGTCCGGCTTCGAGGTCCCGCTGTCGGAACTGGCGGACGGGGAAGGGCCGCTCGCCGCTTTCGGTCCTGGTGCGGCGGACGCGGTGCGGCGTACGGACACCTTCCCGCACGTCGCCGATGTCATGGTCAACTCGATGTACGAGCCCGACACGGGAAACGTGCACGCCTTCGAGGAACAGATCGGCTCCCACGGGGGACTGGGCGGAGAGCAGTCGCGGCCGTTCCTGCTCTGGCCCGCCGGGATGACCGGTCCGCTCGACGCGGCGGGCGCGAAGGAGACCCTGGTGGGCGCCGAGGCCGTGCACCGGGTCCTGGCGTGCTGGCTGCGCGAGGCGTCCGGAC
The DNA here is from genome assembly GCF_014216315.1 of Streptomyces finlayi. Classification (NCBI taxonomy): domain Bacteria; kingdom Bacillati; phylum Actinomycetota; class Actinomycetes; order Kitasatosporales; family Streptomycetaceae; genus Streptomyces; species Streptomyces finlayi. Next base: position 774,414 of record NZ_CP045702.1, on the reverse strand, counting down.
CGCAGGTGCCGCTGGACCCGGACGCCGTCGCGGTTCCCGTCGTGGACGAGCCGGGCGACAGCGTGCCCGGAGCCCAGGGCTGACGGCGCGGACGTCCGTCCGGCCGGCTCGGGGCGTTGTCAGTGGTGGACGGCAGGATGGGGGCATGACGACGAACTCAGCTGTTGTGCTCGCCGACGCGCCCGCGTACGCCGCCGCTGTCGACCAGGCCGCGCAGGCCGCCGCCGCGTACTACGCCTCGGGCGAGAGCACGCTCGACGACGACGCGTACGACCGCCTGGTGCGGGGGATCGCCGCCTACGAGGCCGAGCACCCCCAGGAGGTGCAGGACGAGTCGCCCACGGGCAAGGTCGCGGGCGGCGCCGCCGTCGGGGACGTACCGCACACCGTCCCCATGCTGTCCCTGGACAACGTGTTCTCCCCCGAGCAGTTCGCCACCTGGACCGCCTCGCTGGAGCGACGCATCGGCAGACCCGTCGCCGCCTGGAGCGTGGAGCCGAAGCTCGACGGACTGGCCGTCGCCGCGCGCTACCAGGAGGGCCGGCTCGACCGGCTGATCACCCGGGGCGACGGCACCGCGGGGGAGGACGTGTCCCACGCCATCGGCACCGTCATCGGCCTGCCCGAGCGGCTCGCCTCGCCGGTGACGATCGAGGTGCGCGGCGAGGTCCTCATGACCAACGAGCAGTTCGAACAGGCCAACACGGTGCGTACGGAGCACGGCGGCGCTCCCTTCGCCAACCCGCGCAACGGGGCGGCGGGCACACTCCGCGCCAAGGACCGGCCCTACCGCGTCGAGATGACGTTCTTCGCGTACGGCGCGCTCCCGCTGCCCGATTCCGGCGAACTGACCACCACCCTGGCCGAACTCCCGCACAGCGAGGTCCTCGCCCATGTCGCCGGGCTCGGAGTGCATACGGCCGCGGACACGGCGGTGGCGCCGCGCACCGTCACCACGGCCGAAGAGGTGCAGGCCAGGGTCGAGGAAGTCGCCGCACTGCGGGCCTCGTTGCCGTTCGGGATAGACGGCATCGTGATCAAGGCGGATCTGGCCGCCGACCAGCGGGAGGCCGGGTCGGGCACACGGGCGCCGCGCTGGGCCATCGCGTACAAGCTCCCGGCCGTCGAGAAGGTCACCCGCCTCCTGGGTGTCGAGTGGAACGTCGGCCGTACCGGCATCATCGCGCCGCGCGCCGTCCTGGAGCCGGTCGAGATCGACGGATCGACGGTCAGCTTCGCGACGCTGCACAACCCGGCTGACATCACCCGGCGTGATCTGCGCCTGGGCGACCAGGTGATGGTCTACAAGGCGGGTGACATCATCCCCCGCATCGAGGCGCCCGTCGCCCATCTGCGGACCGGCGAGGAACGGCCGATCGAGTTCCCCGGGACGTGCCCGCAGTGCGGCTCGGACATCGACACCAGCGAGCAGCGCTGGCGGTGCACGCGCGGGCGCGACTGCCGCCTGGTCGCCTCCGTGTCGTACGCGGCGGGCCGCGACCAGCTCGACATCGAGGGCCTCGGCTCCACCCGGGTCGTCCAGCTCGTCGACGCGGGTCTGGTCACCGACTTCGCCGACCTCTTCACCCTGGAACGCGAGCAGTTGCTCGCCCTGGACCGGATGGGGGAGACCTCCACCGACAACCTGCTCGCCGCCATCGGGGCGGCCCGCGGCCCGTCCGCTGTCCCGGGTGTTCTGCGCCCTCGGGGTGCGCGGCACGGGACGCTCGATGTCCCGGCGCATCGCCAGGTACTTCGCCACGATGGACCGGATCGTCGCCGCCGACGTCGAGACGCTCCAGCTGGTCGACGGCATCGGCAAGGAGAAGGCGGCCGGTGTGGTCGTGGAGCTGGCGGAGCTCGCCCCGCTGATCGGCAAGCTGGTGAGCGCCGGCGTCAACATGACGGAGCCCGGAGTGACGCCTCCGCCGGAGCCGGGGACACCGCAGGACGCGGAAGCGGAGTCCGGTGCACCGTCGGGCCTGCCGCTCGACGGGATGACCGTGGTGGTCACCGGTGCCATGACGGGCCCCCTGGAGAAACTGTCCCGCAACCAGATGAACGAGCTGATCGAGCGGGCGGGCGGGAAGTCCTCCTCCAGCGTCTCCAAGCGGACGAGCCTTCTGGTCGCGGGGGAGAAGGCGGGGTCCAAGCGCACCAAGGCGGAGGATCTCGGGGTACGGATCGCGGCACCCGACGAGTTCGCCGAGCTGGTGGGAGCATTCCTGGCCACGGATGTGTGAGGGAGCGCCGGGTCCTTTGATTCCTTGAGGAAGTAGCGTTCTCCTCCCCGGTATTGCATAGTGAGGGGTCGGTCATGCCTCGCTATCAGCGGGTCATCGGTAGGTGGACGGCTGCGGTGACGGGCCGGGGTGAGGGGCGATGAGTTCTTTGCGCGCGGCACGGCGGCACGGTCGCCCGGTCCACCGGCACCCCCGGGCCACACGTGGCCTCGCCATCGATCTCGGCAGCTCACGGACCCGTGCCTGGGTCCCGGGGCGGGGAATCGTCCTCGAACCTCCGACGGCAGACCCGTCCGGGCGGCCCGTACGGCGCGGGCGCATCACCGACCCCGAGGCCTGCGGCAGGCTGCTCGGCCGCATCGCCGACGCGGCGCTGGGACCCGATCGCAGCGACACCGTGATGCTCCTCAGCCATCCGGTCCTCGCCGGAGCCGAACACCGGAGGACGGCGAGGGAACTCCTCGCCGCGCTCGGCCCGGCCGGCATCGTCATCCTCGACAGCGCCAGGGCCGCTGCCGCGCACGCGGACCCCCGGGGCGACGGTCCGCTGCTCGTCATCGACCTGGGCGCCGAGCTGACCGAAATCACCCTGCTCGTCGACGGGATGGTCGCCGACGCCCGCCAGGCGGAGACCGGTCTCAACGACCCCGTGCCGGACGCCGCGACCGATTCCGCGGGGGACCCCGAGCCCGGGGCCGTCGTCCGCACCGTACTGGACATGATCATGTCGATGTGGCGGCAGGACCGGTACGGGGCGCTCCGCGGCGCCCTGCGCAAGGGACCCCTGCTCGCCGGCGGCGGAGCCCTGCGCCCCGACCTCACCAACCGGATCGCGGTCCGCCTCGGCGTGCCCGTACGCCTCGCCGACGACCCGTCGACCGCCGTCGTGCGCGGCGCCGGGCTGATACTCGGCTCCGTCCTGCGCCACTCCGGCGCGGCGGCCGCCGTCCTCCCCGGCCGGCCGAGGTGACCCCCCTCCCGGGGCCCCCTCCGGGGAACACGCACCCGTGGCGTCCTCCCCGCGCCCGGACGACAAGCGCCGCCCGGCACCTGCTGACCGCACTCCTCCTCACCGTCCTCGCGCTCGTCGGCGCCACTCCGGCGGCGGCAGCGGCGGGCCACCCGGCGCACACGGCCGCGGGCCCCCCGGCCGCGGCACCCGGATCCGCGGGGCCGCCGTCCGCCGCCAGCGCACCCGCCGGTCACGTTCCCGCCCAGCACACGGACCGGACGGCGCGCCCGGGGAACCCGCACGACACCCGGCGCCCCCGCAGTCCCGGGGCCACCGTCCGGGAGCCCCGCCGCCCCCTCCCCCCGGCGGAGTCCGCCACCCGGCGCGCCGGGGCGCCCACCGGCGATCCCACCGGGCCTCCCCGGGCCGGCACCGAACGCCCCCACACCTCGCCCTGCCTCGCACCGCCCGGCCACCACGCCCTGCCGCCGGGCCGGCACCGTACGGCCGTACCGCTCACCGCCGGGCCGCGTCCGGCCGGTGCACCCGCCCGTGTACCGGGGCGCACCTGTGCCTCGCTGCCCGGTGTGCGGGGTCCTCCCGCAGGACCGGCCGGTCCACCGACCGGTCTCCGGACCTGTTCCACAGAGCAGCCGTTCCGTCCTCGCTGAGACGAGGGCGGCCGGCGCCCCCTCGGAGGATTCCCATGACTCGCGCCGCCACGGTGCGAGCGGTTCTGGCCGCTGCCGTACTGCTCGTCTCCGTGTACATCTCGCTGACCATGTCACCCGCGCTCGGCCTCGATCTGCGCGGCGGCACCCGGATGGTGCTCCAGGCCAAGGACTCCGGTACCGCCGTCGCGGACCGGGAGAGCACCGACCGCACCCTGGAGGTGCTCCGGCAGCGCATCGACTCCCTCGGCGTCGCCGAGCCGACCCTGACCCGCTCCGGCGAGAACCGCATCATCGTCGAACTGCCCGACGTACAGGACCCGCGCAAGGCCGCGGACGTACTGGGCCGCACCGCCCAACTGACCTTCCACGCCGTGCGGGGACCGGGCACACCGGAGGCGGACGGTGAAAAGGGTGTGACGTCGCTGCCCGACGAGCAGGGCCGCCTCCTCGCGCTCGGACCCGCGGCGCTCTCCGGCGCGGGCGTGAAGGACGCCACCGCTGTCTTCGACGCCCAGCAGGGCGCCGGCTGGACCGTGGATCTCACCTTCGGCAAGGACGCCGGCCGCGACTGGACCGGGCTGACCGCCGAGGCCGCCTGTCACCCCGTCCAGGACGACCGGCGCCGGGTGGCCATCGTCCTGGACAGAAAGGTGATCTCCTCGCCGCAGGTCGACCCCTCCGTCGGCTGCGACGTCGGCATCCCGTCCGCCTCGACCCGCATCACCGGGTCCTTCTCGGCCGACGAGGCCCGCGAACTCGCGCTCCTCGTCGAGGGCGGGGCCCTGCCCGTCCCGGTCGAGATCGTCGAACAGCGGACCGTCGGCCCGACGCTCGGCGCCGAGGCCATCGACGCGAGCGCCGCCGCCGCCCTCATCGGCGCCTCGGCCACCGCACTCTTCATCACCTTCGTGTACCGGCTCTTCGGAGCGCTCGCCGCCGTCGCCCTCGCCGCGTACGGGGTCATCTCGTACGCCGCGCTGGTCGCCCTCGGGGTCACTCTCACGCTCCCCGGGCTCGCCGGATTCGTGCTCGCCATCGGCATGGCGGTCGACGCCAACGTCCTTGTCTTCGAGCGGGCCCGCGAGGAGTGCGCGGAGCGCCCCGGCCGTTCCCTGCGTACCGCGCTCGCCGCCGGATTCCGTAACGCCCGCAGCGCCGTGGCCGACTCGAACGTGACCACCCTCATCGCGGCGGGGCTCCTGTTCCTCCTCGGCTCCGGGCCGGTCAAGGGCTTCGGCGTCACGCTCGCCATCGGCGTACTCGCCTCGATGTTCTCCGCGCTCGTCATCGCCCGCGCGCTCACCGAGACCGCCGCCCGTTCACGGTTCGTCAGCGACTACCGGGGCGTCAACGGCATCGCCGGACCCGGGCGCGTACGGACCTGGCTGACCCGCCGCGACCGGCGGCTGTTCACCTCCCCGCGCCGGTGGCTGCTGCTCTCCACCGCACTGGTGGCCTTCGCCGTCCTCGGCATCGTCGTGCGCGGCGTCGGCCTCGGCGTCGAGTTCACCGGCGGTCGGCTCGTCGAGTACTCCACGAGCCGACCCGTCGACGTGGAACAGGCCCGTACGGCGCTTGCCGCCGCCGGATTCGGCGACGCCGAGGTCACCACCGCGGGCGCGGGCGACCTCTCCGTACGCACCGGGAACCTCGACAACGACGGGGAGCACGCCCTCCGGGCGGCGCTGGCCGCCGAGGGCGGGGAGACGACCAAGGTGCGCGACGAGCTGATCGGCCCCAGCCTCGGCGAGGAACTGCGGCGCCACGCGCTGATCGCCCTCGCCGTCGCCGTCTGCGTGCAGCTCGCCTACCTGGCGGTGCGGTTCCGGTGGACGTTCGCCGTGGCCTCGGTCGGAGCGCTGGTCCACGACCTCGTCATCCTCATCGGCGCGTTCGCCTGGCTGGGGCGCACCGTCGACGGCATCTTCCTGGCCGCGCTCCTCACCGTGATCGGCTACTCCGTCAACGACTCCGTGGTGGTCTTCGACCGGGTACGCGAGCTGTGGGCCAGGGACCGGGGCCTGCCCCTCGCCACCGTCGCGGACCGGGCCGTGCTCCAGACCGTCCCCAGAACCGTCAGCACCGGCATGGGCGCGCTCTTCATCCTCGTCGCGCTCGCCGTACTGGGCGGTGACTCCCTGGCGGACTTCGCGCTCGCCCTGCTCATCGGCGTCTGCGTCGGTACGTACTCCTCGGTACTGACCGCCGTACCCCTCGCACTCGTCCTGGAACGGAGCAGCAAGGCCCCGCCGCCGGTCCGTACCACCAAGCGCCGGACAGCCCCCGCGGCGCGCCGGGGGCCGCTCGACAACGGGGCCAGGGTCTGACTCCGCCGCCGTGTCACTCGCGACCGGGGTCGTACGGAGACCGTAACGTCAGGGGCAATTGCTGATGCAGCCCGTCGCCGGTAGGGAGCCGTGTCATGGCCGATGAACCGCTGTCGCAGGAACAGATCGAGGCACGGCTGGGCGACCTGCCCGGCTGGGAGCTGGAGGGGAGCCGGCTCGCCCGCGGTTACCGGCTTCCCTCGCACTTCGCCGCCGCCGCGCTGACCGTCCACATCGCGCAGATCCAGGAGGAGCTCGGCCACCACTCGGATCTCACGCTCGGCTACAACACCGTGGGACTGTCCGTGAGCACCCACTCGGCGGGCGGCGCCGTCACCGAGAAGGACCTGACACTGGCGACGCGGGTGGAGGCCATCGCCTCCGCACACGGCGCCCACTGAGACCGGCGCCGCGCCCGGCCACGCCCCGTGGCTCAGTGCGCGGCGCCGAACCGTGGATGCGAGGCGAGCCGTCCCGCATAGCTGCCGCTGCGCTCCACCGCCTGCGCGTACGCCGCCCGGGCGTGCCCGCTCACGACACGGGCCGCCCGGTCGGCGGCCGGGGAACGCGGGTGCCGGCCGAGCAGATGACGCCAGCTCAGGGGCGCGCGGGCGATCGGCCTGGTCACGAGACCCGGCGTCGGCGGGGAGCGCCGGCCGCGCCAGCCCCAGGGAGGCGGCGCCCTTGGTGAGGCTTCCGGTGTCGGCGATGGCACGTACGGTCCGCAGATGGCGCAACTCCGGCTCCATAAACGCAAGTTATGAGGCCCGGCGACGCGACGGCAATACGCGCGCCCGCTTTCTGCCCTGCGATGCCGGACCGGTGACCTAGAGTCATGAATGTGCTGGACTACAACATCGAGGCAGCGGTCTACGACACCACGCGCGGCGGAGTGCCCCGCGCCGAGGCCGCGGCCCATGCCGTCCTCGGCCTGATTCCGCCCACCGCCCGCACCGTGCTGGACATCGGCTGCGGTACGGGTCTCGTGAGCGAGCGCATAGCGCTCGGCCGCCCCGGCCTCCGGGTGATCGGCGCCGACTCCTCGCCGGGCATGGCGCGGATGGCGCACCAGCGGATCGACGCGGTGGCACTCGCCGACGTACGGCGGCTGCCGCTGGCCGGCTCCTCGGTGGATGCCGTCACCGCGGTCTGGCTGCTGCATCTGCTGCGGTCGGACGGAGCGGTAGGGGACGTGGTGGCGGAAGCGGCCCGGGTCCTGGGACCGGGCGGAGTCTTCGTCACCACGGTCGACAAGGACGCCGGGCACGACGTGGGAAGCGATATCGACGAGCTCTTCGCCCCCTACCTCACCTCGGAACCGCCGGACGGTGCGGAGAAGGTCGGCGGACACGCCGAGCGGTACGGGCTGGAACAGGCCGGGGAGGCCCGCTTCGCCGGCCGCGGCCAGGGGCGCTCCCCGCTCACCACGGCGCGGGCCGTGCGCCAGGGGAAGTACGCCTCGCGGCTCGCCCTGCCCGGGAACGCGGCGGAACGCCTCGCGATGAGGCTCACCGGCCTGCCGGAGCCGGACCGGCCGCGTCCCGACCCGGCGTACCGCCTGCTGGCCTTCCGCCGCGCCTGACCGGCCGGTCAGGCGGCTCTCACGCCCGCCAGGCGCCGCCCTCGGCCGCCTCCCTCACGTAGGTGCCGAAATCCCTCGGCTCCCGGCCCAGGGCGCGCTTCACGCCGTCCGTCGCCACCGCGTTGTGCCCGTCCAGCAGGGTCGTGAACAGCTCCGCCAGGAAGCCGGCTTCGGCTTCCGGCATGCCGTGCTCCGCCAGCGCCGCCGCGTACTGCGGGCCGGTCACCGGCACATACCGCACCTGACGTCCCGTCGCCTCCGCGATTCCGGCCGCCACTTCGTCGAAGGTCAGCGGCCGGGGCCCCGGTCAGTTCGTGCACGCCCTCGTCAGCGAGGTCCCCCGTGAGGACGGCCACGACCACGTCCGCCAGATCGTCGGCGTCCACGAACGGCTCGGCGGTGGTTCCGGCCGGGAACACCAGTTCCCCTTGCAGCACCCCGCCCATCAGTGCGCCTTCGCTGAAGTTCTGCGCGAAGAAGGCCGACCGCAGCAGGGAGAGCGCCACGCCGGGGGCCGCGGCTCGCAGCGCCTCCTCCGCGACGACCGCCTGCGGCTCGCCCCGCCCGGAGAGCAGCACCAGCCGTCGTACGCCGCTCTCCGCGGCGATCCGGCCGAACGCCGTCATGGCCTCAGGGGCGCCGGGCGCCGCGAGGTCCGGGTAGTACGCGACGTACGCCGCGTCCGCGCCGCGCAGCGCCGCCGCCCAGCCCGACTCGTCCTCCCAGTCGAACGGCACGTCGCCGCCGCGCGAGCCCGAGCGCACCGGCACTCCCAGAGCGGTGAGCCGCTGCACCACCCGGCGGCCGGTCTTGCCCGTACCGCTCGTCACCAACACCGTGCCCTGCTGCGTGTTTTCCGTCTGCTTCGTCATGACTCAAGATTCGTCCGGCGGCGCCTCCCGGACCATCCTCGACCGTCTCGCTCGCATGCGTGTGCGTCTACGCTGGCGCGCATGGACGCACTCGCCGGACTGCTGGACGGACCGCGAGCCCGCGGCGCCTTTCTGCTCCGCATGGTCATGGAGCCGCCCTGGTCGGTACGGATCGAGGACCGGGCCCCGCTCTGCCTGCTGTCCGCGACCCGCGGCGAGGCATGGATCGTGCCCGCCGCAGGGGAGCCCGTCCTGCTGCGCCCCGGAGACATCGCGATCGCCCGCGGCCCGGAGCCGTACACCGTCGCCGACGCGCCCGGCACCCCTGCGCGCTGCCGTGTCGCCCCCGGCGGTGTCTGCACCACGTCGTACGGGGAGCCGCTCGCCGAGTCCATGAGCCTCGGGGTACGCACCTGGGGCAACGCACCCGACGGGCCCGCGACCGTACTCGTCGGGACGTACCTCTTCGACGGGGAGATCAGCCGACGGCTCCTCGACTCGTTGCCCGCACTGCTCGTCCTGCCCGCCGACGCCAGGACGGGGCCACTCCTGTGCCTCCTCGACGAGGAGATCTCCAAGGACGAGCCGGGCCAGAGCGTGTTCCTGGACCGGCTGCTCGATCTGCTGCTGATCGCCGGACTGCGCACCTGGTTCGCCAGGCCCGACGGCCGGCCTCCTGCCTGGTACGTCGCCCTGGGGGACCCGGTCGTCGGACAGGCGCTGCGGCTGCTCCAGAACGACCCGGCCCGTCCCTGGACGGTCGCCGCCCTGGCCGCCGGGGCCGGGGTCTCCCGGGCGGCGCTCGCCCGCCGCTTCACCGAACTGGTCGGGGAGCCCCCGATGGCGTATCTGACCGGCTGGCGCTTCGCCCTCGCGGCCGATCTGCTGCGCGGCACGGATTCCACGGTGGAGGCGGTGGCGCGGAAAGTCGGTTACAGCGGCTCCTTCGCCTTCAGCGCCGCGTTCAAGCGCGTACGGGGCATGAGCCCGCAGGAGTACCGCGCCGCACCGTCCGACGCGCCCGGATGACGCTTTGCCGAACCGGCAACGAATTTCGCCCGGGGGGAGGTTTCCGTGCAGGCTGACGTCATGACCAAGCACATCAAACACGGACACGGCGGACACGGGCACCACGGGCGGTCCCAGGGGCACGGTCCCACCGCACACGGCCACGAGGGCGGCGACCTCGACTGGGACGTGATGGGACCCAGTCTGGAGCATGAGGCGGAGCTCGGCCTCCAGCAGTACCGGGAAGCAGCCCGCTGGGTCGCCGGTCTGCCCGCCGTCCGCGAGGTGCGCCGCGTCCTGGACGTCGGCAGCGGCCCCGGCGTCATCACCTGCCTGCTCGCCGAGGAGTTCCCCGCTGCCGAGATCATCGCGGTGGACGGCACCCCGGTGCTCCTGGAACGCGTCCGGGCCCGTGCGGAGCGCCTGGACCTGGGGGACCGGGTCCGGACCCTCTACGCCGAACTCCCCGCGGACCTGGGAAAGCTGGCGGAGGCCGACCTGATCTGGGCGGCCAACTCCCTGCATCACATGGGCGACCAGCGCGGTGTGCTGGCCGGCTTCGCCGGGCTGCTGCGTCCGGGCGGGGCCGTCGCCCTCGTCGAGGGCGGGCTGCCCACACGTCAGCTGCCGCGCGACATCGGCATCGGCAGGCCCGGTCTGGAGGCCCGCATCGACGCGGCCGCGGCGGACTGGTTCGCGGACATGCGGGCGACCCTGCCGGACGCCAGGCAGGAGACCGAGGACTGGAACGCCCTGTTCGGCGAGGTCGGTCTGAAGCCGCAGGGTACCCGCAGCTTCCTGCTCGACCTGCCGGGCCCGCTCTCCGGGCTCGCCCGCGACCATGTCGTGGAGAACTTCGCCCGCCAGCGCGAGGTGCTGGCCGACCGGCTGACGGCGGAGGACCTCGCGGTCATCGACCGGCTGCTCGACCCGGCGGACCCGGCCGGGCTGCACCGCCGGGACGACGTCTTCGTGCTGTCGGCCCGGACGGTGCAGGTGGCGGGAAGACTCTGAGAGATTTCAGCGGCCGAGCGGCCGAGCGGCTCAGGTCCTCAGCTGCCGACGGCGCGGGCGTCCCCGTTGAGCATGGTGCCCAGGGGGCTCAGTGCCCGCCCTGGGGTTCCCTGCAACCGCCCTCCATGTAGACACCGTGGGCCTCCACGGTCAGGGGCGGCCCCACGCCGCCGCTGACGCACGGGGCGCCGGGCACGGAGATGCTGAAGCCGAGCGCGTGGCCGGAGCCGTAGACCTGGGTCGCTTCGGCCGGATAGCCGAGCTCTTCCAGGACGGTGCGCACGTCCTGCTCGCTGGACGGGCCGGGCCCGCCGGTCTCGCGCAGGGCGTCGGTGATCCGGTCCGCGTGGGCGTCTCCGCGGCACTGCTGCTCGGGGCCGAGCGGGGCCTGCTGCTTGAAGGCGTGGTTCTCCCGGTAGCGGTCCGCCTCCGGATCGGCGGGCTCCGTGGCGCCCGTCGTCGGACGGGCCGACGCGCTCGGCGTGATGTCCGTGCAACGCGCCGCCACGTCACGGAACTTCCTGTCGTGCTTCGCGCGGGCCTCGTCGGCCGACTTCTTCCAGTCCTCCGCCGTGGACGGGCGTGCACGGGAAGGCGAGCCGGCGCCTTCCGGTCCGTCACCCGACGTCACGCGTTCGGTACCGCAGGCGGTCAGCACGAGCAGACCGGCGGCGACTGCCAGGGGGAGACGTCTCACGAAGAACTCCATTTCCGTACGACAGGGGCCGCTCGATTGTGGGACGAGCGGATTGTCGTGGTCATGAGTACGCGTACTCATGCGGAGTGCGGCACCGGCTCCAACTGCCACCACTGGCCTGGGGAGTCGGTGTCCTCCCACTGCTGGACGTTGGCCCCGTCCTCGGTGCTTCCTTCGGCGACCTCCAGGACGAGGCCGCTGACGAAGCTGACGAGGGTGACGGTTCCGGGTGCCTCCAGGTGCTGCTCGATCAGCCATTCCTGGGCGCCGAAGTTGTTGGCCCGCCACTGCTGGATGTTGGCGCCGTTCTCCGTGGAGGCGTTGGCGACGTCGAGTCGTTTGCCGCTGTGGGCATTGACCAGGTGATGCAGCGCGGCGCCGTCGTGCACGGGGGAGACCTGCCACAGCTGCGCGGCCGATCCGTTCTCCTCGCCCTGCTGCACGTTGGCACCGCCGCCCGTCTTCGCGCCGTAGACCTCCAGCAGGAGGCCGCTGGCCACGTTGCGCAGGCGGTACGTGCCGGCTTCGACGACGGGCGCGGTGTGGGCGCTCATGATTCCGTTCTCCTCAGGCGTGTCCGGACGGCGGAAGCCGGTATCCACCGGTGGACCCACGCGCGAAACCGCCGCGGGCCTGTCGAGGCCTGCGGCGGCTTCGCGCGTCACCGGGTGCGGGGTGACTCAGGCGTCGTAGTCGAACTCCGCCGGGTCCGGACCAAGGCGCTTGCCCTCGTCCAGAGCGGCGAAGGCGGCGAGGTCGTCGCCGTCCAGCTCGAAGCCGAACACGTCCAGGTTCTCCACGATCCGCGACGGCGTCACGGACTTCGGGATCACCACGTTGCCCGTCTGGAGGTGCCAGCGCAGCACCACCTGGGCGGGTGTCCGGTCGTGCTTCCGCGCGATCGCGACGACGGTCGGGACCTCCAGGAGGCCCTTGCCCTGGCCCAGCGGCGACCAAGCCTCGGTGGCGATGCCGTGCTGGGCGTGGAAGGCACGCAGCTCGGCCTGCTGGAGCTGCGGGTGCAGCTCGACCTGGTTGACCGCGGGGACCACGGAGGTCTCGGCGATCAGGCGCTCCAGGTGCGCAGGCAGGAAGTTCGACACGCCGATGGCCTTGGCGCGGCCGTCCGCGAGGATCTTCTCCAGGGCCTTGTACGTGTCCACGTACGCGTCCTTGGCGGGCAGCGGCCAGTGGATCAGATACAGGTCGACGTAGTCGAGGCCCAGCTTGCCGAGCGACGTGTCGAAGGCGCGCAGCGTCGTGTCGTAGCCCTGCCGGCTGTTCCACAGCTTGGTGGTGATGAACAGTTCGTCACGGGCGACACCGGAGGCGGCGACGGCCTTGCCGGTCCCCACCTCGTTCTCGTAGATCGCGGCGGTGTCGATGCTCCGGTACCCGGATTCGATGGCCGTGGCCACCGTCTTCTCCGCCACGTCGTCCGGCACCTGCCAGACGCCGAAACCGAGCTGCGGCATGTCGACACCGTTGTTGAGGGTGAGGGAGGGGACCTGGCTCACGAGCAGTCGATCCTTACGTTGTCAGTTGGTACTCGGACAGTCAACGATCACGGAGGCGTACACATTCCCGGCCGCCGGAGACACTCGGGGAGTGGCCTGGGAAAGCAACCGGGGAGTGGCCCGGGAAAGCGGCCGGGGAGTGGCTCGTGCGGGCGGCTCAGTGGTAGAGCGCGTCTACCTCGGCCGCGTACGCAGTCTCGATCGCCTTGCGTTTCAGCTTCAGCGAAGGGGTGAGCAGCCCGCGTTCTTCGGTGAACTGGTGCGCCAGTATCCGGAACGTACGGATCGACTCGGCCTGGGACACCGCCGTGTTGGCGGCCACGACCGCGCGGCGGACCTCCATCTCCAGGTCCGGGTCGCGCACCAGTTCGCCCGGGCTCAGCGGCGGCCGGCCCTGCATGGCGAGCCAGTGCTCCACGGACTCCTGGTCCACGGTCACCAGTGCCGCGATGTACGGGCGGTCGTTGCCGACGACGATGCACTGCGCCACCAGCGGATGCGCCCGCACCCGCTCCTCCAGACCGGCGGGCGAGACACTCTTGCCGCCGGAGGTCACCAGGATCTCCTTCTTCCGCCCGGTGATCGTCAGATAGCCGTCCTCGTCGAGCGCGCCGATGTCCCCGGTCGCCAGCCAGCCGTCGCGGAGCGCCGCGTCGGTGGCCTTCGGGTTGCCCAGATAGCCGGAGAAGATGTTCGCGCCGTGCAACCAGATCTCGCCGTCGTCGGCGATGTGCACGGTCGTACCCGGGATCGGCTGCCCGACCGTGCCGTACCGGGTGCGCTCCGGCGGGTTCGCCGTCGCCGCCGCGGTGGACTCGGTGAGGCCGTAGCCCTCGTAGACGAGGACACCCGCGCCCGCGAAGAACAGGCCGAGCCTGCGGTTCATCCCGGAACCGCCCGACATCGCGTGCCGCACCCGGCCGCCCATCGCGTCGCGGACCTTCTTGTAGACGATCTTCTCGAAGAACTGGTGCTGCATCCGCAGCCCGGCGGAAGGGCCGGGCCCGGTGCGGAAGGCCCGGTCCTCCATGGCCTCCGCGTACTTCACCGCGATCTCGACCGCCTTCTCGAACGGTCCGAGCCGGCCCTCCGCCTCCGCCTTGCGCCGGGCGCCGCTGAAGACCTTCTCGAAGATGTACGGGACGGCGAGGATGAACGTCGGCCGGAAGGAGACCAGGTCCGGCATCAGGGCGCGTGCCGAGAGCTCCGGCTGGTGGCCCAGCTTCACCCGGCCACGGAGTGCGGCGATCTCCACCATCCGGCCGAAGACGTGGGCCAGCGGCAGGAAGAGCAGGGTCGCGGCCTCGTCGCCCGGCTTGGAGTGGAACACCGGCTCCCACCGGCTGACCATGGTGTCCGACTCGAACATGAAGTTGGCGTGCGTGATCACGCAGCCCTTGGGGCGGCCCGTGGTGCCCGAGGTGTAGATCACCGTCGCCACCGACTCCGGCGTCACGGCACGTCGGTGCCGGTGCACCACCTCGTCGTCGATCTGTGCGCCGGCGGCGACCAGCTCGCCCACCGCGTCGTCGTCCAGCTGCCACAGCCGCTTCAGGCGGGGCAGCCGGTCGATGACCGAGCCGATCGTCATGGCGTGGTCCTCGTGCTCGACCATGACGGCGGTGACCTCGGCGTCGTGGAGCATCCAGAGGACCTGTTCGGCCGACGAGGTCGGGTAGACGGGTACGGACTGGGCACCGACCGTCCACACCGCGAAGTCGAAGAGCGTCCACTCGTAGCGCGTACGGGACATCAGGGCGATGCGGTCGCCGAACCGGACGCCATGTGCGATCAGGCCCTTCGCCAGGGCCAGGACCTCGTCGCGGAATTCCGCGGCGGTGACATCGCGCCAGTGTCCGTCCGCGCCCTTGCGCCCCAGGGCGACCCGGTGCGGATCGTCCTCGGCGTTGTCGAACACGGTGTCGGCGAGACCGCCGACCTGGGGGGCGGCCGCCATGGGTGGGACAGTGAATTCGCGCAATGAACTGCTCCTCGTGGCCTCCGCACAGCGCCGCGACGCTACCCCACCGGACGCCGCCGCGGGAGAGCGTGAAGTCTCCGTAACGCGTGGCATCTGCACAGGTCAGCCGTAGAAATCCGGCCAGATGGGCAAGGCCCGGGCGGACTTCCGACCGAGGAGTACGCGGCTTGCGCCCGAATCTCCACCGAATCTGTACACCACGATCACTCCCATTCTGTCCGGGTATACCGACCTTTGCGAGCACGCACCTCGGCCGTCAGGCGGACTCGCGGCCGCTGATCCCCCGGTGCAGCCGATCACCGCCCGCCAGGATCGACGCGGCCAGGGCGTCCGCCGCTTCGTGAGCCCGGCCCCGGTCCGCGGGATTCCCGATTGCGCTGATCAGGGCACGACGGGGAGGGCGCGACCTGACCTGAGAGACACGTGGAGCACATGAGCCCGCCGTACATCGAAGCCGCCGTCCTGGCTGCCGGTCGACCCGTACCGCCACGTCAGCCCGTGGTGGCCGTCGCCTCCAGGGCGATGCGGTGCTCACCCGCGTACACGTTCATGGACGGACCCCGGAGGAAACCGACCAGGGTCAGTCCGGTCTCGGCCGCGAGATCGACGGCCAGCGACGACGGCGCCGAGACGGCGGCGAGCATCGGGATGCCGGCCATCACCGCCTTCTGCGCCAGCTCGAACGACGCCCGCCCCGACACCAGCAGAATCACCCGCGAGAGCGGCAGCCGGTCGTCGGTCAGGGCGCGGCCGACGAGCTTGTCGACCGCGTTGTGCCGCCCGACGTCCTCCCTGATGTCGAGCAGTTCGCCCTCCTCCGAGAACATCGCGGCCGCGTGCAGCCCCCCGGTCCGGTCGAACACCCGTTGTGCCTCGCGCAGCCGGTCGGGGAGGCCGGCGAGCAGTTCGGGTGCCACCCGGACCGGGGGAGAATCAGCGACGGGGTGGCGTGTCGTGGTGCGGACGGCGTCGAGGCTCGCCTTGCCGCACAGCCCGCACGAGGACGTGGTGTAGACGTTTGCGTTCTAGCGTGATGTCGGGGACCACGACGCCCGGCGCGAGCTTCACGTCGACCACGTTGTACGTGTTCACCCCGTCGGCCGTCGCCCCGGCGCAGTACACGATCGACTGCACTTCGGAGCCCTCGCCGATCACGCCCTCGCTCACCAGGAAGCCCGCCGCCAGCGCGAAGTCGTCGCCGGGTGTGCGCATCGTGATGGCGAGCGGCTTGCCGTTCAGCCGGATCTCCAGCGGCTCCTCGGCGACCAGTGTGTCGGGGCGGGTGGTGACCGCCCCGTCCCGGATGCGGATGGTGCGGCGGCGCTCGGTGACCCGACCCATGGCGGTTAAACCCGATTCTGTACGTGTTGGTAGCCGAAACGGCCCTTGATGCAGAGGTTGCCGTGGGTCACCGCGTTGTCGTGCCGTGCGGTGAGGTGACCTTGACGATCTCATTGTCCTGCACATGGAGGGTGAGGCTGCAGCCGGCGCCGCGACCCGGGCGGCACCGGGCCCGAAACGTTCCGGCTTCGCCTCGTACTCCTGGAGCTGCTCCGCCGCCCGTGGCGTCGTCGACAGGTCCGTGGACGAGGTGCGACCACTGCGACTTTCACGGGGTTCTCCGTTCGGTGAGAGGACCGAGCGAGCGTGTCAAGCCGACCGAATATTGTCTACAGTATGCGGTAGTTGATCAAGGTTGTCGTCAAGGCTCCAACCCCCGGCCCGGAATCCTGTGGGGTTACGTGTCGTTGTACCGGTCGGTAGCGACCAAGACTGGATGGTTCCTGCCATTCGTAACGAGGGGAACCTGTACATGACCGGCTCACGTGTCGTGGCGCTCGGCCACTACCAGCCCGCCAAGGTGCTCACCAATGACGACCTGGCCGCCATGGTCGACACCAGCGACGAATGGATCACCAGCCGGGTCGGCATCAAGACCCGTCACGTCGGTGGCCCCGAGGAGCCGGTGGACGAGATGGCCGCGCACGCGGGAGCCAAGGCGCTGGCCGCGGCCGGCCTGCAGCCCTCGGACATCGATCTGGTCCTGGTGGCCACCTCCACGGCCATCGACCGCTCGCCGAGCATGTCCGCGCGGGTCGCGGCACGGCTCGGCATGGGCTCGCCCGCCGTGATGGACATCAATGTGGTCTGCTCCGGCTTCACGCACGCCCTGGCGACCGCGGACCACGCGATCAGGGCCGAGGCCGCCACCCGGGTGCTCGTCATCGGCGCCGACAAGATGGCCGACATCGCCGACTGGACCGACCGCAGCACATGCGTCCTGCTCGGAGACGGTGCGGGCGCGGCTGTCGTCGTCGCGGACTCGGGTGCCGGGGATCGGCCGGGGATCGGTCCGGTGCTCTGGGGCTCGGTGCCCGAGATGGGCAACGCCGTACGCATCGAGGGCACGCCCCCGCGCTTCGCGCAGGAGGGGCAGTCCGTCTACCGCTGGGCCACCACGCAGCTGCCGCCGATTGCCCGCAAGGTCTGCGAAAAGGCGGGAATCACCCCCGAGGATCTCGCTGCGGTGGTGCTGCATCAAGCCAATTTGAGGATCATCGAACCGGTCGCGAAGAAGATCGGAGCGGTCAACGCGGTCATCGCCCGGGATGTGGTGGATTCGGGCAATACGTCCGCCGCGTCCATCCCGATGGCGCTGTCCAAGCTGGTGGAGCGCGGGGAGATCGAGAGCGGTGCTCCGGTACTGCTTTTCGGCTTCGGCGGCAACCTCTCGTACGCCGGTCAAGTGATCCTCTGTCCCTGACCCGCGTGGTGCTCGGTAGACTGTAGACGATAAGCAATTGCTCGTCGCCCCGGAGGGGGACCGCGATGTTGTCCACAGGGCTGCCGCAAGGTGCTGTGCCGAAGCTGGAACGGCCCGGTCCGCTGCGCGAGCGCGTCTTCGAGGCGCTGCTCGAACTGATCACCACGCGTGCGCTGCGACCCGGTCAGCATCTGGTCGAGAGCGAACTCGCGGGGCATCTCGGGGTGTCCAGGCAGCCGGTGCGCGAAGCGCTCCAGCGGCTGAACACCGAGGGCTGGGTCGACCTGCGTCCCGCGCAGGGCGCCTTCGTCCACGAGCCGACCGAGCAGGAGGCGGACCAGCTCCTCTCGGTCCGTACGCTCCTGGAGGCCGAGGCGGCCCGGCTCGCCGCCGCCAACTCGGGCACGGCGGGTGTCGCGGCGCTCGAAGAGCTCTGCGCCAAGGGTGAGCGGGCGGTGGCCGACGACGACGTGGACCTGGCGGTCGCCACCAACGCCGCCTTCCACGCCAAGGTCATGGAGCTGGCCGGCAATGTCGTCCTCGCTGAACTGGCCGGACAGGTGGACCGCAGGGTCCGCTGGTACTACACGCCGGTTGCCCGTCAGCGCGGAACCCGGTCGTGGATCGAGCACCGTGCGCTCATCGCGGCGATCTCCTCGCGGGACGAGCGGCGGGCCACCGAGGTCATGCGTGCGCACGCGGAGCACACGCGTGAGGCGTACCACCGGCGCGAAGAGGCGTAGAAGCACGGAAGAGGCACGGAAGAGGCACGGAAGAAGCACGGAAGAGGCGGCGGAGAGACACGGTCACGCCGATGGGGCACCGGGAGATCCCGGTGCCCCATCGGCGTGACCGGGAGGCGTGTGCGCGCCCCTTTGTCCTGGGTGTGGAGAAAGTTGGAGCGGATTGCTGCGCAACTTCTTCCCACTCAGGGAAAGCGCTGCTACGTTCCCCTCCAAAGCCCGACGGACTGTCCGATGTGGCGGGGAGGGACGTGTGAGACGCATGACGGCTCGGCCCGCGAACGCGCATCAGGCGCGACTGCTACGGCTGTTGCGTGACGGCGGCCCCAACTCCCGTGCGCAGTTGGGAGACGAGGTCGACCTCTCGCGCTCCAAGCTCGCCGTCGAGGTGGACAGGCTGCTGGAGACCGGCCTCGTCGTGGCCGACGGACTCGCCGCCTCGCGCGGCGGGCGCCGATCCCACAACATCCGGCTCGCCCCGGCACTGCGGTTCCTCGGCGTCGACATCGGCGCCACGTCCATCGACGTGGCCGTCACCAACGCGGAACTGGAGGTCCTCGGGCACCTCAACCACCCCATGGACGTACGCGAAGGTCCCGTCGCCGTCTTCGAGCAGGTGTTGTCGATGGCGGCCAAGCTCAGGGCCTCCGGGCTCGCCGAGGGTTTCGACGGCGCGGGCATCGGTGTACCGGGACCCGTCCGCTTCCCCGAAGGAATCCCGGTCGCGCCGCCGATCATGCCCGGCTGGGACGGCTTCCCGGTCCGCGAGGCACTCAGCCAGGAGCTGGGCTGCCCAGTCATGGTCGACAACGACGTGAACCTCATGGCGATGGGGGAGCAGCACGCGGGCGTCGCACGCTCCGTGGGCGACTTCCTCTGTGTCAAGATCGGCACGGGTATCGGCTGTGGCATCGTCGTCGGCGGCAAGGTCTACCGCGGCACGACCGGCAGCGCCGGGGACATCGGCCACATCCAGGTGGAACCGGACGGCAGGGCCTGCGCCTGCGGCAACCGGGGCTGCCTGGAAGCCCACTTCAGTGGCGCGGCGCTCGCCCGCGACGCGGAGGACGCGGCGCGCTCGGGCCGGTCCGCGGAACTCGCGGCGCGGCTGGAAGCGGCCGGCAAACTCAACGCCGTCGACGTCGCGGCCGCCGCGGCGGCCGGTGACGCCGCCGCCCTCGACCTGATCCGTGAGGGCGGCAACAGGGTCGGCCAGGTCATCGCCGGACTCGTCAGCTTCTTCAACCCCGGACTCGTGGTGATCGGCGGCGGGGTGACCGGCCTCGGACACAATCTGCTCGCCAGTGTCCGGACCCAGGTCTACCGGCAGTCCCTGCCGCTCGCCACCGGCAACCTCCCGATCGTCCTGGGGGAGTTGGGGCCGGCCGCCGGAGTGATCGGTGCCGCCCGGCTCATCAGCGACCACCTGTTCTCACCGGCCTGATTTCCCGGGCCGGTCGTACGACCGCACGTCCAGTACGGCCGCACGTCCAGTACGGCCGCAGGTCTCGCACCGGGCCCACGTCCGGCACAGGGCCCACGTCCAGCACGTTCCGCACCTCCAGTACCTCTCGTACTTCGCCCTGCCCGCTCACCGGCCCCAGCACCCGCCGAGGGGATTTGTCATGGCACCAGAACCGCCATCAGCAGCGGAATCAGTACCGCAAGACGTACCCGAACGCCCCCTGCTCACCATGTCCGGCATCACCAAGTCCTTCCCAGGAGTGCGCGCCCTCGACGGCGTGGACCTGGAAGTGCTGGCCGGCGAAGTCCACTGCCTCCTCGGCCAGAACGGCGCCGGAAAGTCCACCCTCATCAAGGTGCTGGCCGGGGCCCACCAGCCCGACGGCGGAGAGATCACCTGGCGCGGCGCACCCGTCGCGCTCAAATCGCCCATCGCCGCGATGCGCCTCGGGATCGCCACCATCTACCAGGAACTCGACCTGGTGGAGGGGCTGTCGGTCGCCGAGAACATCTTCCTCGGGCACGAACCGACCACCGCGGGCTTCGTCGTCCGCACCCGCGAGGCCCGTACAGCGGCGGGCGAGCACCTGAAACGGCTCGGCCACCCCGAGATCGACCCCGCCCGCGCCGTCGGCGACCTCTCCGCCGCCCAGCAGCAGATCGTCTCCATGGCACGGGCGCTCTCGCACGACGTACGCCTCATCGTGATGGACGAACCGTCGGCCGCCCTCGACCCGGACGAGGTGGACAACCTCTTCCGGATCGTCGACGGGCTCACCGCCGAAGGTGTCGCCGTCGTCTACATCTCCCACCGGCTGGAGGAGATCCGCCGGATCGGTGACCGGGTGACCGTACTCAAGGACGGCCGGGCCGTGGCCGTGGGACTTCCCGCGAAGTTCACCCCCACGCGCGACATCGTTGCCATGATGACCGGGCGGAACGTCGAGTACGTCTTCCCCGAGCGCACCGGAACTCCGGCGGGCCGTGCCGACGCCCAGCCGGTCCTCACCGTCGAAGGGCTGTCGAGGAAGGGGGAGTTCGAACCGCTCGACCTCGAACTGCGGCCCGGTGAGATCGTCGGCCTCGCCGGACTCGTCGGCTCCGGCCGTTCCGAGATCCTGGAAACCGTCTTCGGCGCCCGCAGGCCCACCACGGGCCGGGTCACCGTCGACGGAAAGCCACTTCGCCCCGGTAGCGTCCGTGCCGCGGTGGCCGCCGGAATCGGGCTGGCACCGGAGGAACGCAAGGCGCAGGCACTCCTGTTGACCGAATCGGTCACCCGTAACGTCTCCGTCTCCTCACTTTCGCGCTTCGCCCGGGCCGGCTGGCTCGACCGTGGTGCCGAACGGACCGCTGCCAGGACCGCCACCCGGGAGCTCTCCCTGCGGCCCGACAACCCGGACGCGGCCGTCCGTACCCTCTCCGGCGGCAACCAGCAGAAGGCGGTCCTGGCCCGCTGGCTGCTGCGCGGCTGCCGGGTCCTGCTCCTGGACGAACCCACCCGCGGTGTCGACGTCGGCGCCCGCGCCGAGCTGTACGCCGTGATCCGCCGGCTGGCCGACGACGGCCTTGCCGTACTGCTCGTCTCCAGTGAGGTACCCGAAGTGCTGGGCCTCGCCGACCGGGTGCTGGTGCTCCGCGAGGGCCGCGTCGTGCACGCGGCCGACGCGCAGGAGCTCGACGAGCACCGCGTACTCGATCTCGTGATGGAAGGGAGCCCGGCATCATGACGCAGCCCGTCTCGTCGGCGCAGCACAACGGGCCGGACAAGGGGGTCCTGACCGGCCCGGCCGCCGCCCCGCCCTCGAAGAAGGAGGGAGGAGGCGGACCGCGGGTCTTCGGTCTGCGCGCCGACGTCCGCAACCTGTCGCTCCTCGGTGTGCTCGCCGTACTGATCGCCGTCGGCGGTATCACCGAACCCGAAGCCTTCCTGGACACCGGGAACCTTCAGCTGATCCTGACGCAGGCGTCCGTCATCGGAGTCGTCACCGTCGGCATGACCTTCGTCATCACCAGTGGCGGCATAGACCTGTCGGTCGGTGCGATGGTGGCGCTCGCCTCCGTCTGGGCGACGACACTCGCCACCCAGGAGTACGGCTTCGCGGGCATCCTCTTCACCGCCGTGATCGTCGGACTCGCGGCAGGACTCGTCAACGGGGTCCTCGTCGCGTACGGCGGGATGGTCCCGTTCATCGCGACGCTCGCCATGCTCGCGTCGGCCCGCGGGCTGGCCCTCCAGATCACCGACGGCAAGACGCAGATCGTCACCGTGCGGTCCGTCCTCGACCTGGGCCTCCCCGACTCCTACATCCTGGGGATACCGCCGCTGGTCCTGGTCTTCGCGGCGGTCACCGTCGCCGGCTGGCTGATCCTGAACCGGACGACCTTCGGACGGCGTACGGTCGCAGTCGGCGGCAACGCGGAAGCGGCCCGGCTGGCCGGCATCGACGTCCGCCGCCAGCGCCTCTACCTGTATCTGCTCTCCGG
Organism: Streptomyces finlayi; assembly: GCF_014216315.1. Classification (NCBI taxonomy): domain Bacteria; kingdom Bacillati; phylum Actinomycetota; class Actinomycetes; order Kitasatosporales; family Streptomycetaceae; genus Streptomyces; species Streptomyces finlayi. The sequence continues at coordinate 752,089 of NZ_CP045702.1, read as the reverse complement.
ACTCTGCTGCGGCATCGCCGCGTTCATGCTGATCATCCTGTCCGGTTCGGGACAGAACACCAACGGCAACCTCTACGAGCTCGACGCCATCGCCGCGGCCATCATCGGCGGCACCCTCCTCAGCGGCGGGCGCGGCACCATCGTCGGCTCCGTGCTGGGTGTGCTCGTCTTCACCACGATCACCAACATCTTCGCGCTCAACAACCTGCAGAGCGATGTCCAGCAGATCGCCAAGGGCGCGATCATCGTCGCCGCCGTCCTGGTCCAGCGCCGCACGCTGCGCAACGGAGAGACCTGATCCCTCGCTCCTCCCCACCACCACCCCGCTGTTCCGTATGCACCGCACCGGATGAAGGGTTAGACAGCCATGCCAGAAACCAGCCGCAGAGGACTGCTCTTCGGCACCGCAGCCGTCTCCGCGGGCGCCCTCCTCACCGCCTGCACCAGCAACGAGCCGAAGTCCACCGGCAACGCGACCGCCCGGAGCGACCAGCCCGCCGCCGACGACAAGCCGGGCAAGCCCGTCACCATCGGCTTCGCCGGTCCTCAGGCCGACCACGGCTGGCTCAACGCGATCAACGTCAACGCCAAGTCGCGGGCCGAGAAGTACTCCGAAGTGACCCTGGAGATCACCGAGGGGTCCAACGACACGGCCGTGCAGATCGGCCAGGTCAAGACCCTCATCAACAAGAAGGTCGACGTCCTCGTCATCCTTCCCGCGGACGGCAAGGCGCTCACCCAGGTCGGCCTCGAAGCGATGAAGGCGGGCATCCCCGTCATCAACCTCGACCGCATCTTCGCCTCCCCTCAGGCGTACCGCTGCTGGGTCGGCGGTGACAACTACGGAATGGGTCTGAACGCCGGTCACTACATCGGCGAGCAGCTCAAGGGCAAGTCGAACGCCAAGGTCGTCGAACTCGCGGGCATCGACAGCCTGGAACTCACCAAACAGCGCAGCCAGGGCTTCGCCGACGCGCTCAAGAACTACTCCAACGTCGAGCTGGTGGCCCGTCAGGCAGCCGACTTCACTGTCGAGTCGGGGCAGGCGAAGATGGCCCAGCTCCTCCAGGCGCAGAAGAAGATCGACGCGCTGTGGAACCACGACGACGACCAGGGCGTGGGTGCGCTGCGCGCCATTCAGCAGGCGGGCCGCGACGAGTTCATCATGGTCGGCGGCGCCGGTGCCAAGTCGGCGATGGACGCCATCAAGGCCGACAACAGTGTCCTGAAGGCCACCGTCCTGTACCCGCCGACGATGGCCGCGTCCGCCATCGACCTGGCGCGCGCCCTCGGTCAGAGCAAGGGCATCGGAGGTCTCTCCGAGATGGAGATCCCGACCTCGCTCACCCTCTACTCGGCCGTGGTCACCAAGGAGAACATCGACCAGTACCTGCCGACGGGCTTCAGCTGATCCGGCCGTAGGAGGGAGCTGACCGCCCCTTCTGCCGTGCCCACCGAACGACCGATGAGGAGGAAGCCCGGATGTCCCGTAGGGAAGAGACGGAGCAGGGGGCCGCAGCGCCGCCGCGGCAGGCGACGCTCGGCGTCGGCATGGTCGGATACGCGTTCATGGGCGCCGCCCACTCCCAGGGGTGGCGTACCGCAGGACATGTCTTCGACCTGCCGATGCGGCCGGCTCTCGCGGCGATCTGCGGACGCGACCGGACCGCGGTCGACGCCGCAGCCGCCCGGCACGGCTGGGCGGCGGCCGAGACCGACTGGCGCGCCCTGATCGCCCGGGACGACGTGCAGCTCGTGGACATCTGCACACCCGGCGACAGCCACGCGGAGATCGCCATCGCCGCCCTGGAGGCGGGCAAGCACGTGCTGTGCGAGAAGCCGCTCGCCAACACCGTCGCCGAGGCGGAGGCCATGGTGGCGGCCGCGGAACGGGCCGCCGCACGGGGACAGGTGGCCATCGTGGGGTTCAACTACCGTAAGGTGCCCGCGATCACCTACGCCCGCACCCTGATCGCCGAGGGCCGGCTCGGTGCCCTGCGGCACGTACGGGCCACCTACCTCCAGGACTGGCTGGTCGATCCGGAATCGCCCCTCACCTGGCGGCTCAAGCGCGAGCACGCGGGGTCGGGCGCGCTGGGCGATCTGGGGGCGCACATCGTGGACCTCGCCCAGTACCTCACGGGGGAACGGCTGGTCGGGGTGTCGGCGGTCAGCGAGACCTTCGTACGGAGCCGGCCCGCGCTCGCCGGGCCCGGCGCCGGGCTCTCGGGGGCGGCGGACGGCACCGCACGGGGGGAGGTCACCGTCGACGACGCGACCCTGTTCACCGGCCGCCTCGCCTCCGGGGCCCTGGCCTCCTTCGAGGCGACCCGGATGGCGGCGGGCCGCAAGAACGCGCTGCGCCTGGAGATCAACGGAGAGCGCGGCTCGCTCGCCTTCGATCTGGAACGGCTCAACGAACTCTCCTTCCACGACCACACCGAACCGGCGGTCACCGCGGGATTCCGGCGGATCCTCGTCACCGAACCCGAGCACCCCTATCTGGAGGCGTGGTGGCCGCCGGGCCACGGCCTCGGCTACGAGCACACCTTCGTCCACCAGGCCGCGGACGTCGTGCGCACGATCGCCACGGGGTCGGCGCCCATGCCGTCCTTCGCCGACGGGCTCCAGGTGCAGCGGGTGCTCGCCGCCGTCGAGGAGAGCGCCGAGAAGAACTCCGTCCACACCACGGTCCCGTTCTAGGAGGTCCTGCGCATGCCCCGTCCCTTCACGCTCTTCACCGGTCAGTGGGCCGACCTGCCGCTGGAGGAGGTCTGCCGGCACGCCAGGGACTTCGGCTACGACGGTCTCGAACTCGCCTGCTGGGGCGACCACTTCGAGGTCGACAAGGCACTCACCGATCCTGGATACCTGGACGGGCGGCACGAGCTGCTCGGAAAGTACGGGCTCACCTGCTACGCGATCTCCAACCACCTGGTCGGGCAGGCCGTCTGCGACAACCCGATCGACGAGCGCCACCAGGCGATCCTGCCCGTCAGGATCTGGGGCGACGGCGAGCCCGAAGGAGTACGGAGGCGGGCGGCGGAGGAGATGAGGAACACCGCACGTGCCGCCGCGGCCTTCGGGGTGGAGACCGTCATCGGCTTCACCGGATCGTCCATCTGGCACCTGGTCGCGATGTTCCCGCCGGTGCCGCCTCACATGATCGAGCGCGGTTACGAGGACTTCGCCGAGCGCTGGAACCCGATCCTCGACGTCTTCGACGCGGAGGGGGTGCGCTTCGCCCACGAGGTGCACCCCAGCGAGATCGCCTACGACTACTGGACGACGAAGCGTGCCCTGGAGGCGGTTGACCACCGGCCCGCGTTCGGGCTGAACTTCGACCCGAGCCACTTCGTGTGGCAGGACCTCGATCCGGTGGGGTTCCTGTACGACTTCCGGGACCGGATCTACCACGTGGACTGCAAGGAGGCGCGTAAGCGCCTCGACGGACGCAACGGCCGGCTCGGCTCACATCTGCCCTGGGGCGATCCCCGGCGCGGCTGGGACTTCGTGTCGGCCGGTCATGGTGACGTGCCGTGGGAGGACGTCTTCCGGATGCTGCGTTCCATCGGGTACGAGGGGCCGATCTCCGTGGAGTGGGAGGACGCCGGGATGGACCGGCTGACGGGAGCGCCGGAGGCGCTGGCCTCCCTGAAGCGGTTCGACTTCGACCCGCCGGCGTCGTCGTTCGACGCGGCGTTCGGCAGCGCGGACTGAGGCGCCCGGGGGCGCGCCCACCCACTCCCGGGCCTGCGCCCCCGCACCCCCTTCCTCGGACGCCGGAGGCGCTGGGAGGCGCCCCGGCGTGCGAGGACGAGGTCCGGGCCGAGCCCGATGGGGCGCTCCGCGCTGCCCGGAGCCAGCTTTGTCCCGCCGCGGGAAGAAGTTCAACTCCTCACCGCACAAGGGCTTTCCGTCCAGGACGAACAGGTCTACCGTCCCATTGGTGTACACGACACGACTCGCGTCGGCGGGGCCCGTCCGGCCCCACTGACGTGCGCGGCAGTCCCCGCGCTGCACGGCCACGGCATCACCCGCCAGTAAAACCGGCACTCTCCGGAGGACACTCGTGCACAGAACCCGAACCCCGTATCGCGGCCGACAGCACACCGGATTCGTCAAGTCCCTCGCCCTGCTGACCGGTGGTCTGCTCACCGCGACGACGCTCGCCCTCGGAGCCGCCCCAGGCGCCTCGGCCGGGCCCCGCACCGACGACTCCGCCGGCACAGCGGCCGCCGCCGAGGACTTCCAGCAGGTCACCCTCGCCAAGGGCGGGGCCGAGACGGGCGAGCCCATGTCGCTCGCCGTCCTCCCCGACCGCAGCGTCCTGCACACCTCGCGCAGCGGCGAGCTCCGTATCACCGACAGCGCGGGCAACACCCGGATCGCCGGCACCATCCCCGTCTACTCCCACGACGAGGAGGGTCTCCAGGGCATCGGCATCGATCCGGACTTCAGCGAGAACCGGGCGATCTACCTCTACTACGCGCCCCCGCTCGACACTCCCGCCGGTGACGCACCGGCCAACGGAACGGCCGCCGAGTTCGCCGAGTTCGACGGAGTGAACAGGCTTTCGCGCTTCGTGCTGAACGCGGACGGCACCCTCGACAACGCCAGCGAGAAGAAGATCATCGACGTCCCCGCCACCCGCGGGATCTGCTGCCACGTGGGCGGCGACATCGACTTCGACGCGCAGGGCAACCTCTACCTGTCGACGGGCGACGACTCCAACCCGTTCTCCTCGGACGGCTTCACGCCCATCGACGAGAGCCCGGGCCGCAACCCGGCGTACGACGCCCGGCGCACCTCCGGCAACACCAACGACCTGCGCGGCAAGATCCTCCGGATCAAGGTCGCCGCGGACGGCTCGTACACCGTGCCCGAGGGCAACCTCTTCGCACCCGGTACGGACAGGACGCGGCCCGAGATCTACGCGATGGGCTTCCGCAACCCGTTCCGCTTCTCCGTCGACAAGGCGACCGGCATCCTCTATGTCGGCGACTACGGCCCCGACGCCGGTGCCGCGGACCCTGCGCGCGGACCGGCCGGACAGGTCGAGTTCGCCCGGGTGACGAAGCCCGGCAACTTCGGCTGGCCGTTCTGCACGGGCGACAACGACGCCTACATCGACTACGACTTCGCCACCAAGACCTCCGGCGCGGCCTTCGACTGCGCCGCACCGAAGAACACCTCGCGGCACAACACCGGACTGGTCGACCTGCCACCGGCGGAGGCCGCCTGGATTCCGTACGACGGTGACTCCCTCCCCGAGTTCGGCAGCGGCTCAGAGTCCCCGATGGGCGGGCCCGTCTACCACTACGACCCGGACCTCGACTCTCCGGTGAAGTTCCCCGAGGCGTACGACGGTGACTTCTTCGCCGGGGAGTTCGGCCGGCGCTGGATCAAGCGCATCGAGCACGACAGCGACGGCACGGTCCAGTCGGTCAGCCCGGTCCCGTGGACCGGCACCCAGGTCATGGACATGGCCTTCGGCCCGGACGGCGCGCTGTACGTCCTGGACTACGGCACCGCCTGGTTCGGCGGGGACGAGAACGCCGGTCTCTACCGCATCGAGAACGCCACCGGCGGACGCTCACCCGTCGCCGAAGCGAGCGCGAACAGGACCTCCGGCACCGCGCCGCTCAAGGTCGCCTTCTCCTCGGCCGGGACGACCGACGCGGACGGGGACACCCTCACCTATGCCTGGGACTTCGGCGACGGCGGAATGTCGACCAGCGCCAACCCCACCTACCGGTACAGGAAGAACGGCACCTACACCGCGACCGTCACCGCCAAGGACCCCGGCGGCCGCACCGGTTCGGCGAGCGTCCATGTGACCGTCGGCAACACCGCGCCAACCGTCAAGCTCGAACTCCCCGCCGAGGGGCAGCTGTTCACGTTCGGTGACGAGATCCCCTTCAAGGTCACCGTCACCGATCCCGAGGACGGCACCGTCGACTGCTCCAAGGTCGCGGTCCGCTTCATCCTCGGACACGACAGCCACGGTCACCCCGTCACCACGGTCAACGGCTGCAGCGGCGTCATCAAGACCGAGGCGGACGGCGGGCACGACCCGAACGCCAACATCTTCGGAGTGGTCGACGCGTCGTACACCGACGGCGGAGGCGGCGGCCAGGCCGCGCTGACCGGCAGCGACCAGGCGCAGCTCCAGCCGCGCCACCGCCAGGCGGAGCACTACAGCGCCCAGTCCGGTGTCGCACCGCAGGACAAGGCGAGCGCACACGGCGGCAAGACCGTCGGAGACATCCACCACGGTGACTGGATCTCCTTCAAGCCGTATCTGCTCACCGGCTCCACCGAGCTCACCGCCCGGATCTCCTCCGCCGGAGCGGGCGGTTCCCTCGAAGTGCGGACCGGTTCACCCACCGGCACCCTGCTGGGCTCCGCCACGATCCCGGTGACGGGCAGCTGGGACACCTTCCAGGACATCGACGTGGCCCTGCGCAACGTCCCGCAGCGGACCACGGAACTCTTCCTGGTCTTCAGGGGCGGCAGCGGAGCGCTGTACGACGTCGACGACTTCCAGCTGTCGTCGGCCCCGCCCCAGGCGGACGCCAAGCGGGTCCTGGTCTTCTCCAGGACCGGCGGCTTCCGCCACGACTCCATCCCGGCGGGAATCACCGCGCTGAAGGAGATCGGCGGCGAGAGCGGCATCACCGTCGACGCGACCGAGGCGCCCGGACAGTTCACCGCGGCCAACCTCGCGCGCTACGACTCCGTCGTCTTCCTCTCCACGACCGGCGACGTCCTCAACAGCGACCAGCAGAAGGCGTTCGAGGACTACGTGGCCGGCGGGGGCGGCTACATGGGCGTCCACGCCGCCGCCGACACCGAGTACGACTGGGAGTTCTACGGCGGACTCGTCGGCGCGTACTTCGCCTCGCACCCGCAGATCCAGCCCGCCACCGTACGCGTCGAGAACCACGACCACCCGGCGACGGCCCACCTCGGCGAGGCCTGGGACCGCACCGACGAGTGGTACAACTACCGCACCAACCCCCGGGACAAGGCCCAGGTGCTCGCCACGCTGGACGAGACCAGCTACACCGGCGGCACGATGAAGGGTGACCACCCGATCTCCTGGTGCCAGACCTACCAGGGCGGCCGTTCCTTCTACACCGGTCTCGGCCACACCAAGGAGTCGTACGCCGAGCCGGACTTCCGCAAGCACCTCCTCGGCGCAATGCGCTACACCACCGGTCAGGCCACGGCCGACTGCAAGCCCGACACCGGCTACCGGACGATCTTCAACGGGAAGACGCTCGACGGCTGGAAGCAGGCCGGGCCCGGACAGTTCGCCGTCGCCGACGGTGAGCTGCGCACCGAGGGCGGCATGGGGATGCTCTGGTACCAGGCCAAGGAGCTGAAGTCCTACTCCCTGAAGCTCGACTGGAAGATGGCCGGCGACGACAACTCCGGGATCTTCGTCGGCTTCCCGGCCTCCGACGACCCCTGGTCGGCCGTGAACAACGGCTACGAGGTCCAGATCGACGCCACCGACGCGGCCGACCGCACCACGGGCGCCGTCTACGGTTTCAAGTCCGCCGACCTCGCCGCCCGCGAACGGGTCCTCAAGCCGCCGGGGGAGTGGAACAGCTACGAGATCCGGGTCGAGGGCGAACGCCTCCGGGTCTTCCTCAACGGCGTGAAGATCAACGACTACACCAACACCGATCCGGTCCGCAGCCTGAAGAACGGCTACATCGGCCTCCAGAACCACGGAGCCGACGACCAGGTGTCCTTCCGTGACATCCGGCTGAAGCAGCTGCCCTCGGCGTAGGGCGGCACCGGCCGACGGCGGGCGGGGGAGTCCGAGGTCCCCGCCCGCCGTCCTCCGGCACCACCGACCACCGCGGCACCGCCGACCACCACCACCACCACCACCGCGGCACCGCCCACCACCACCCTGCACCGCGCACCACCGCCTCGTACTCATCTCGCTCCACCGTGCTCCATCCCGCCAGGAGCCCCAGCCAGGGAGGCAGCAGCCCGTGACCGCACAAGCCGTCCGTACCGGAGTCTGGTTCATCGGAGCACGCGGCTCCGTCGCCACCACCGCCACCGCGGGATGCGCCGCCATCGCGGCCGGGCTCCACCCGGCGACCGGCATGGTCACCGAGACACCGCCCTTCGCCGGCAGCGGACTGCCACCGCTGAGCTCCCTGGTCTTCGGCGGCCACGACACCATCGACTGCCCCCTCCCGAAACGGGCCGAGGCACTCGCCGCCGGGGAGGTCCTGCCGCACGGCCTGCCGTCGGCGGTACGCGCCGAACTCACCGCGGCCGACGCGGAGATACGCATCGGGGGACCCCTCCCCGGTGACACACGCACCGACGAACAGCTCATCACCGCGTTCGTCGCGGACCTCGCGGACTTCGCCCGACGCCACGAACTGGCGCGCACGGTCGTCATCAACGTCGCCTCCACGGAACCCCTGCCCCAGGAGGGTGACGCACGCCTTCCCGCCAGCTCCCTCTACGCGGCGGCGGCCCTCCGGGCCGGCTGCCCGTACGTCAACTTCACCCCCTCCACGGGCCTGCGCGGCCCGGCCCTCCAGGACGCCTTCGACTCCTGCGCACTTCCCCACGCGGGACGCGACGGCAAGACGGGCCAGACTCTGCTGCGTTCCGTGCTCGCCCCGATGTTCGTGCAGAGAGCCCTGCCAGTACGGGCCTGGTCGGGCACGAACCTCCTGGGCGGAGGGGACGGAGCGGCGCTGGCCGACCCGGCGGCGGCAGCGGCCAAGAACGCGGGCAAGGAACGCGTACTGGCCGACACACTCGGCACCGCACCCGAGGGCGAGGTGCACATCGACGACGTGCCGGCGATGGGCGACTGGAAGACGGCGTGGGACCACATCGCCTTCGACGGCTTCCTCGGCTCGCGCATGATCCTCCAGACGATCTGGCAGGGCTGCGACTCCGCGCTCGCCGCCCCCCTCGTGCTCGACCTGGCCCGGCTGATGGCCCGCGCCCACGAGAAGGGACTGAGCGGCCCGCGCCCCGAACTGGGCTTCTACTTCAAGGACCCGGACGGTGGCCCGGCCGCCCTGTCCGAGCAGTACGCCGCGCTGCTGGCCTTCGGCGAGCGGCTCCGGGGCGAACGATGAGGCTCAGCCGGTGGGGCGGCGCGGCGGGTCTGCTGCTGCTCCTGACAGCGGTGGGCCTCGCACGCGGCGACCGCCCCGCGCGGTACGGCCCCGTTCCGGAGTCCCCCGCGGCCACAGACGGCCTGTCCGGTGCGGGTGGGACTGCGCCCGTGCCGGACAGGCTCCGCACGACGACCCTCCGCGAAGAGGCGGGTGCGTGGGCGGAGCTGCTGCGGGTCTCGGCCCTGTTCACCGTGCCGGGCGACGCCCTGGCCGGAGCCGCAGCGATCGGCCGCAGGCCCGACCGGGGCACTGCCCTGGCCGTCGGTGCTTCCCTCTGCCTGTACGAGGCGGGGATGGCGCTCAACGACTGGGCGGACCGCGAGGAGGACGCCGTGGACCGCCCGCACCGGCCGATTCCCTCGGGCCGCGTCGCCCCCGGCGCGGCGCTCGCGGCGGCGGGGGCCTTGACCGCGGCGGGTCTGGCCCTGGCGGCACGCGCCGGACGCCCCTCGTGCGCGGTCGCCTCGGCTCTCGCGGCCACGGTGTGGTCCTACGACCTGTACCTGAAACACACGGAGGCGGGCCCGGCCGCCATGGCGACGGCCCGCTCCCTGGACCTGCTCCTGGGTGCGACCGCGACCGCGAGGGCGGCTGCGACCGCGACCGCGAGTGCTGCGGCGAGAGCCCCGGCAGCGCGCAACGCCCCGGCAGCGCCAAGCGTGCGTGCCGCCCTCCCCGCCGCCGCGCTCCTCGGCGCGCACACCTACGCCGTCACCCTCGTCTCCCGGCACGAGGCGCAGGGCGGCTCCACCACCGCTCCGCTGGGCGCCCTCGCCGCGACCCTGGCACTCGGGGCCGCGGTCGCGAGCGAGCGCCGACGACCAGGGCGCGCCGCCGGCGCCCCCGCCCGGCTTCTCCTCACCGCCTTCGCAGGTGCCTACCTCCGTACCGCCGCGCCTCCCCACCTGCACGCCGCGCTCAACCCGTCCCCTCCGCTCACGCAACGCGCCGTCGGCGGTGGCATCCGCGCCATGATCCCGCTCCAGGCCGGCCTCGCGGCCCGCGCCGGTGCCCCCGTCACCGCGCTGGTTCTCATGGGGCTCGTCCCCCTGGCGCGCACGTTCGCACGAAAGGTGAGCCCCACATGACGCTCCACTTCGGCTACGGCACCAACGGGCTCACCGACCTTCGGCTCGACGACGCCCTCGGGCTTCTCGCCGACCTCGGGTACGAGGGCGTCGGGCTGACCCTCGACCACATGCACCTCGACCCCCTCGCACCGGATCTGGCCGCACGCACGCGCCACGTCGCGCGCCGGCTCGCCGGTCTCGGGCTGACGGTGACGATCGAGACCGGAGCGCGCTATGTCCTGGACCCGCGACGTAAGCACGGCCCGTCGCTCCTCGACCCGGACCCCGAAGACAGAGCGGCCCGTACCGCCCTGCTCGTCCGGGCCTTCGACATCGCCGCCGACCTCGGTGCCCACGCCGTGCACTGCTTCAGCGGCGTCACCCCACCTGGCCCCGGCTCCGGAACAGGGCCCGGACCCGGACCCGGACCCACGAACACCGCTGTCTGGCAGCGACTGGCCGACGCGCTCGCTCCCGTCCTCGATGCGGCCGACCGCACCGGCATCCCACTCGCCATCGAGCCGGAACCCGGCCATCTGCTCTCCACGCTCGCCGACTTCCACCACCTCCGTGCTCTGCTCGACGATCCGGAACCCCTGGGTCTCACCCTCGACATCGGTCACTGCCGGTGTCTGGAGCCCGCCTCGCCCGCCGACTGCGTCAGGGACGCCGCCCCCTGGCTGCGCCACGTCCAGATCGAGGACATGCGCCGCGGGGTGCACGAACACCTGCCCTTCGGCGACGGCGAGATCTACTTCCCGCCCGTCCTCGAAGCGCTCGCGGAAGCGGACTACCAGGCCCTCACCGTCGTCGAGCTGCCCCGCCACTCGCACGCCGGTCCCGAACTCGCCCGCAGCTCGATCGAGTTCCTGCGCAAGCACAGCCCGTCGAGCCGCTGAATCCGCCGAAGGGAGCAACGCCATGCCGATGACCCCGCTGCTGACCCGCGAAGAACTCGACGCACAGCTCGGCGGAGCCGCACGCGCCTGGCTCGACGAAGCCCTGGCCGAAGCCGAGCACACCGCCAGGCACACCGCCCCGCACATCGCCGAGCAGCCGGAGGGCGACTCACTCCTCGCCGTGCCGCCACCGTGGGAACTGCGGTACGCCGCCGCCGGCCGGCACTGCGGGCTCGACCACGCCGACTCCGTACGAGCCCTCCTGCTCCTCGAAGCGAGGGCCGGCGTGCCCGCCCTCACCAGGCTCTACGACCAGGGCACCGCGGCCGAACGGCGCGCCGTGCTCCGTACCCTGCACCGGCTGGACGTCGGCGCCGCCGCCCTGCCACTCGTCGAGGACGCCCTGCGTACCAACGACACCCGGCTCGTCGCGGCCGCCGTCGGCCCGTACGCCGCCGCGCACCTCGACGCGCACCAGTGGCGCCACGCCGTTCTCAAGTGTCTCTTCACCGGAGTCCCCGTGGACCGCGTCGACGCACTGGCCCGCCGGTCACGGGGCGACGCCGAACTCGCCCGGATGCTGACCGACTTCGCCGCCGAACGCACCGCGGCCGGGCGTGACGTCCCCGCGGGTCTCGCGCACGTACTCAGCTTCACCGCTCCCGCCCCCTCGGTCCCCCCGGAGGAGTCCTGATGCGCATCTTCGACCCCCACATCCATATGACCTCCCGCACCACGGACGACTACCGGGCCATGTACGACGCGGGTGTCCGCGCACTGGTCGAGCCCTCCTTCTGGCTCGGCCAGCCCCGCACCGCGCCCGCCAGCTTCTTCGACTACTTCGACGCGCTGCTCGGCTGGGAGCCCTTCCGCGCCTCCCAGTACGGCATAGCCCACCACTGCGCGCTGGCTCTCAACCCCAAGGAGGCGAACGACCCCCGCTGTGTCCCGGTCCTCGACGCCCTGCCCCGCTACCTCGTGAAGGACTCCGTCGTCGCCGTCGGCGAGATCGGCTACGACTCCATGACCCCGGCCGAGGACATCGCCCTGGCCACACAGCTCCAGCTCGCCGCGGACCACGGTCTGCCCGCCCTCGTCCACACTCCGCACCGCGACAAGCTCGCCGGTCTGCACCGCACCATCGACGTCATCCGCGAATCCCACCTTCCCCCGGAGCGGGTGCTGCTCGATCACCTCAATGAGACGACCGTGAAGGACGCCACCGACAGTGGCTGTTGGGCCGGTTTCTCCATCTACCCGGACACCAAGATGGACGAGGACCGCATGGTCACGATCCTCCGGACGTACGGCACCGAGAAGATCATCGTCAACTCGGCCGCCGACTGGGGCCGGAGCGACCCGCTGAAGACCCGCGACGTCGCCGACGCGATGCTGAAGGCCGGCTTCACCGAGGACGACGTCGACCAGGTCCTCTGGCGCAACCCGGTCGCCTTCTACGGGCAGAGCGGCCGACTCCAGCTCGACGTCGATGCCCCCGACCCGCTGCACGAGGGGAACTCCATCCTGCGCGGAGGGGAGTGAAGCGATGCGCTTCCGCCACTCCGACGGCACCACCGTCCACCTCGCGTACTGCACCAACGTGCACCCCGCCGAGACCCTCGACGGTGTGCGGGCGCAACTGCGAGACCACTGCGAACCGGTACGCAGGCGCCTGGGCCGCGACCGGCTGGGCATCGGCCTGTGGCTCGCGAAGGACGCCGCCCGCACCCTGATCAACGACCCCGCCGCCCTGCGCTCCCTGCGGGCCGAACTGGACCGCCGCGGCCTCGAGGTCGTCACGCTCAACGGGTTCCCGTACGAAGGGTTCGGCGCCGAAGAGGTCAAGTACCGCGTCTACCGCCCGGACTGGACCGACCCCGAGCGTCTCGCCCACACCACGGACCTGGCCAGGCTGCTCGCCGCCCTCCTCCCCGACGACGTCTCCGAAGGCAGCATCTCCACCCTGCCGATCGCCTGGCGCACCCCCTACGACGGCGACCCCGCGGCGGCCCGCATCGCCCGCGCCGCCCTCACCACCCTCGCCCAGCGACTCGACGCCCTCGCCGAGCTGACCGGCAGATCCATCCGGATCGGCCTCGAACCCGAACCGGGCTGCACCGTCGAGACCACCGCCGACGCCATCGCCCCGCTCACCGCGATCGGCCACGAACGCATCGGCATCTGCGTCGACACGTGCCACCTCGCCACCTCCTTCGAGGACCCGGACACCGCGCTCGACGCCCTGACCGGGGCCGGCGTCTTCGTCGCCAAGGCCCAGCTCTCCGCGGCCCTGCACGCCGAACACCCACATCTGCCCGAGGTGCGCACCGCCCTCGCCGCCTTCGCCGAACCCCGTTTCCTGCACCAGACCCGGACGAGGACCTCCGCAGGGCTGCGCGGCACCGACGACCTCGACGAGGCGGTGAACGGCCACACCCTGCCGGACAGCACCCCGTGGCGCTCCCACTTCCACGTACCCCTCCACGCACCCCCGGCGCCCCCGCTGACCTCCACCCTGCCGGTGCTCCGGTCCACGCTGACCCGGCTCGTGGGAGGCAAGGTGCCGCTGACCCGGCACCTCGAGGTCGAGACGTACACCTGGCAGGCGCTGCCGGCCGAGCTCCGCCCCCGTACCCGCACCCAGCTGGCCGACGGCATCGCCGCCGAACTCACCCTCGCCCGCGATCTCCTGGTCGGCCTCGGGCTCAAGGAGCTCCCGTGACCGCACCCGAAGCAGTGACCGGAACAGGCGCCGACGCCACCCCGACGCCCCTCCTCGTCCTCGACGTCGTAGGACTCACCCCCCAGCTCCTCGACCACATGCCCAACCTCCGGGCCATGGCCGTCCGAGGCGCCCAGGCACCGCTCACGACCGTGCTCCCCGCCGTCACCTGCGCCGCCCAGTCCACCTTCCTCACCGGCACGACCCCCGCCGAACACGGCATCGTCGCCAACGGCTGGTACTTCCGCGAGCTGGGTGACGTCCTCCTGTGGCGCCAGCACAACGGGCTCGTCGCGGGCGACAAACTGTGGGACGCCGCCCGACGTGCCCATCCCGGCTACACCGTCGCCAACATCTGCTGGTGGTACGCGATGGGCGCGGACACCGACTGGACCGTCACCCCCCGCCCCGTCTACTACGCCGACGGGCGCAAGGAACCCGACTGCTACACCCGGCCACCCGCCCTGCACGACGAGCTCACCGAGAAGCTCGGCACCTTTCCCCTCTTCCACTTCTGGGGCCCCGGCGCCGACCTCGTCTCCTCGCGGTGGATCATCGACGCGACCCGGCACATCCTCGCCACCCGCGCCCCCGACCTGGCCCTCTGCTACCTGCCCCACCTCGACTACGACCTCCAGCGCTACGGCCCCGACGACCCCCGCTCCCACCGGGCGGCCACCGACCTCGACCGGGCCGTCGCCCCCCTGCTCGAAGACGCACGCCTCCAGGGGCGCACCGTCGTCGCGCTCTCGGAGTACGGGATCACCCGCGTCGACCGGCCTGTCGACATCAACCGCGCCCTGCGCCGCGCCGGTCTCCTGGAGGTCCACACCCAGGACGGCATGGAGTACCTCGACCCGATGGCCTCGCGCGCCTTCGCCGTCGCCGACCACCAGATCGCGCACATCTACGTACGCCGGCCCGAGGACCTCGAAGCGACCAGGGAAGCACTCGCGGGGCTGCCCGGCGTCGAGCAGCTCCTCGACGACGAGGGCAAGAAGGAACACCACCTCGATCACCCGCGCTCCGGGGAACTCGTCGCCGTCGCGGAGCCGGACGCCTGGTTCACGTACTACTACTGGCTCGACGACGGTCTCGCCCCCGACTTCGCGCGGCTGGTCGAGATCCACCGCAAGCCGGGCTACGACCCCGTCGAGCTCTTCATGGACCCCCAGGACCCCTATGTCCGGGTCAAGGCCGCAGGCGCCCTCGCCCGCAAGAAGCTCGGCATGCGCTACCGCATGGCCGTCGTCCCGCTCGACCCCTCACCCGTCCGCGGCAGCCACGGTCGCCTGCCCACGCGCGACGAAGAAGGTCCGCTCATCCTCTGCTCCACCCCCCACGCGTTCACCGGCCGCGTCCAGGCCACCGAAGTGAAGTCCCTGCTCCTCCGGCTCGCCGGACTGTACTGAGCGAAACCCGCTCACTCATCGAGGGCAACGCCGTTGCGTTTGGGTTTTGAGTCGCAGGTCAAGCCCTGTTGAATGACGCAACGGGACGTCCTGATAGATCAGCTTGTGTCGAGCAAGAAGATCATCGGGAGTCCCGTTGCAGGAGAAGTCTGTCATCACGCGCACGGTCGAGGCGGCCGGGGGTGTGTACGCGCCCGGCCACTTGGGCGAGCTGACCCAGATCGTGGACTTCGTACTGGTGGACGCGGTGATCGATGAGACAGGGTCACGTGAGAAGCGGCTGCGGCTGCTGCCGTCCCGGGTGGTGGTCTATTTCGTCCTCGCGCTGGCCCTGTTCGAGGACTGTTCCTATCGGGGCGTGTGGGGCAAGCTGACGGCGGGGCTGGAGGGACTGCCGTTGGTGCGTCCGGCGGTCTCCTCGCTGTCCCGGGCCCGACGGCGGATAGGAGCGGCACCGCTGCGGCGGCTGTTCGAGATCCTCGCCGGACCCGTCGCCCACCTCGGGCAGGCCGGCTCGTTCTATCGGGGGCTTCGGACCGTGGCCGTGGACGGCACCTTGCTGCACGTGCCCGATGAGGAGGCGCTCACCTGGCGCTATCCCAAGCGGGCGGGCGAGAGCGTGGAGTTCGGCTACCCGCTGCTACGACTCGTGGTCCTGGTCGAGTGTGGCACCCGTGCCGTGCTGGCCGCCGCGTTCGGCCCCGAGAGTGACGGCGAACTCACCTACGCGGGACGCCTGTTGAGTGTGCTGGACCGCACGATGCTCCTGCTGGCCGATGCCGGCTTCGACGCGAACGAGTTCGCCCGGGACGTCCAGGCCACCGGCGCCCAGTTCCTGGTGCGCTCCTCCGCCCGCCGCATACCCACCCCCTTCCGGCACCTGGACGACGGCTCCTACCTGGCCCGGATCGGCTACGGCGTCCTGCCCGTCATGCTGACCGTCCGCGTCATCGAGGCGTCCGTCACCGTGACCCTGGCCGATGGCACCGTCCGCACCGAGCAGTGGCGCCTGCTCACCACTCTCCTCGACCCGGCCGCCCACCCAGCTGCCAGGCTCGTGGATCTCTACCACGAGCGGTGGCAGTCGGAGACGACGTACTTCTCGATCAAGGCAACGATGCTGGACGGCCGTGTCCTGCGCTCCCGCAGCCTGACCGGCCTCGACCAGGAGGTCTACGCCCTGCTCACCACCTACCAGGCCCTGATCCGTGCCGCTTCCGACACCGCCTGCACCCGGCCCGGCCTGGACATGGACCGCATCAGCTTCACCGTCCTGCAGACCACCGCCGGCGACACCGTGACCACCGCGACCGCGATCCTGCCCCCGACGGGACCCGCCGACCTCGTCGGCACCATCGGCCGGGCCGTCCTCGACGCCCTGCACCCCGCCCGCCACCGGCACCGCGTCAAGGCCCGCACCCGAAAGAACCCCACCAGCAAGTACGGCCCGAACGCCGGACAACACCCCACGACCAGCCAGAACTACACCGTCCACACCACTGTCACGTTCTTCGAGCACGGACTTGCGAGCCGCTCGCGGACGTAAACGCAACGGTGTTGTCATCGAGGGAGTTACCTGATCATGAGCCGCACCCCGAAGGACGCCGAACTCGCCCGCCGACTCAGCCGCCGCAACGTGCTGGGCGTCGTCGCCGGAGCCACCGCCGCGACCCTCCTGGGCACCGCGACCGCCGAGGCCCGCGGCAGGAACCGTGCCGTTCTTCCTCCCGGCCGTCTCGGAATCCAGCTCTACAGCCTCCGTGACAAGGTCTCCACGCTCGGATTCGCCCCGGTCTTCGCGGAGTTGCAGAAGTACGGATACGACGAGATCGAGTTCGCCGGGTACTCCCAGGGCTCGGCGGGCGCCATCACCCTGGCCCAGTTGAAGCAGCTGACCCGGGACCACGGGCTGAACCCCATCGGCAGCCACGTCGGCTATCACGACAACAACAACCCGGGTGCCTACACCTTCGCCCAGAACCTCACCAAGGTCCTGGACGACGCCGAGGCGCTCGGTCTCAGGCACATCGGCACGGCATCGGGGCCCTTCCGCTACGGCTCGACCGTCGACGGCTGGAAGCGTGCCGCCGAGGACTTCAACACCTACGGCGCGGCGGCCCGCAAGCGCGGGATGAAGTTCTACCAGCACAACCACGCGGAGGAGTTCTCCTTCGCCACCGACCACCCGGGTGTACGCCTCTACGACGTCCTGCTCGCCGAGACCGACCCCGATCTGGTGTATCTGGAGATGGACATCTACTGGGCCTACGCCGCCCAGTTCCGGTTCGGCAGGAAGGCGGACGGCACACCGGCCCCCTTCGACCCGGTCGACTACGTGCTCAGGCAGCCCGGCCGCTATCCGCTCTTCCACGTCAAGGACGGCATCCGGGACGACACCGCGCGCGACGGATACCGCATGTCCGACGTCGGCGACGGTGACATCGACTACAAGAAGTTCCTCAGCCGTGTCACCGCCCGCACTCCCAACGGCCGTGCCTACCACCACTGGCAGACCGAGCACGACAACCCGGCCGAGTCCTTCGCGTTCGCCCGCAAGTCCAGCGAGCACCTCCACTCACTGCGCGAGAGGTGCGGCGAGTAGCGGTCCGTCGGCTGCCGCGTGACCGGCCCCGGGGAGCCAACGCCCCCGGGGCCGCCCTCAGTCCTGCCCCTCAGCCCCGGAGCCCGCGTCCGTCCTTGAGGTCTTCGACGTGTATCGCGATGCACGTGGTGCTGGGGTCCTCACCGAACCAGGTCAGTGGGTCGTCCTCGTCGATGTCCGACGTGCGGCAGCGAACTCTCGCGCCCCTCGTCCGCTCACCCGACATCGGCTGCGACCACGCGTGGTACACGGCAGGCGACGGATCGTACGCGCGTCGGAACATACCGGTACGCATCGCATGCGGATCGGGCGCCGACGGGTCTCCCCGCACCCTCCGCGCGCCACTGACCACCGAAAACGCAGGTGAGGGGCACCCCAAACCCCTGGTATTGTTCTCTTTGTCGCCGCGGGGAAGCAGACCGCGAACGACAGACACCTTGTCCGGGTGGCGGAATGGCAGACGCGCTAGCTTGAGGTGCTAGTGCCCTTTATCGGGCGTGGGGGTTCAAGTCCCCCCTCGGACACTCAATTACGCACACGTGAGACACGGGTTGTGACCGCATGGTCACAGTCCGTGTTTTTTGTGTGGTTGGTGAGCTGGATGGCGAAATTGGCGTAGAGCGCCGCTTCCGCTCGGGTTCGGCGGTCGGGAGACGATCGCTCATGTTGCCATGGCCTCGATCACGGCTCGATCAGCGTTTCCTCGCGAATGGCGTTGCGCTGACGAACGTCGGCTCGCCGCATCCGGCTCGGAAACACAGAGTCGGCGGCGTGGTGAGTGCCGGAATCTGCGGGCCCGCGGTGCGACTCCCCTCGGGCACGATCGAAAACCCCTGTTCGCAGGGAGGTTTCCAGGGGCCTTCGTGTGCGCGCATCGCGTGGCCATGGAGCAGCGTGTGAGTGCCGCACTATTCGAGCGTAGGCACCGGAACGAACTCGCTGGCTTTGCCGCTCCACGACACCCGGAGCGCCTCGCGCGCTCGTGTGCAGGCCACGAACAGCAAGCAGCGCTCCCGAAGCAGGTCGGCCTCGTGTTGGAGTCGGTCCACCTCGGCCGGAGTGACCTCCCGGGTGAACGGCACCGCGCCCGCTGACACACCGAGTACGGCGACCGCGCGGAACTCCAGCCCCTTCATCGCGTGCATCGTCGCCAGCCGCACGCCGTTCTTCCCGCCCGCGATCTGTCCCTTGATCCGTACGACGGGAATGCCAGCAGCCATGAGCCAATCCCCGGCCTTGTCCAGGGTCAGATTGAACCGGCTGCACACCCCGATCTCGTCGGGTGAGATGCCGTTCTCGATCTGCTGCTGGACCCACTCGACCAGTGCCGACACCTCGTCCTGCTGGGACGCGCAGCCGACGGCCTCCGGGCGGCGGCCGTGCAGCAGAGAGCGGTAGCCGGCGAGCGAGTCCGTGCCTTCGCCGTCCAATGCGTCGACGGTCACCGGTGCAAGCAGACGGGCCGACCAGGTGAGGATCTCCTCCGTGGAGCGGTAGTTGACGCGTAGGCGGAAGCTGCGGCCGACCGTCTGCACGCCGAGCGAGCCGAGGGTGACCCGGGAGTCGTAGATGCGCTGGTGCGGGTCCCCGGTGAGGAAGAGGTCGTCCGGGCCCGTCGCGACGGCGGCGCGCAGGACACGCCACTGCGCGGGGTGCAGATCCTGCGCCTCGTCGACGACGACGTGCCGGTACGACGGGCCGTGCTCGCGCAGCAAGTCGGCGGCACGGATGCAGATGCCCGGGTAGGTCGTCTCCCCACGTTCCCGCAGCAGCCGTTCGAACAGCTCGACCGCCTGCCACACCAGGGTCCGGCGCCCCGACCCGAGGGCCTTGGCGCGGCCGCGACGCGAGGCCGTGAGGTAGGAGTCGAGGTCGGTCAGGTTCTGTCCGAGGACGATGTGGCGGTACTCCTGTGCGAGGAACTGCTCGTTGAACGGCGATCCGAGGCGCTTGACGACGGTGCCCCACAGCCGCAGTTGCTCACGGTCGCCGGCCGGGGCCGGGGTGTGCGCGTCATGTTCGCGTACGACCGAGTTCGCGAACGCGTCGACCGTCGTGACATCGACGCGCTTGAGTAGTTCCTCGTCGTCGTCGAGGAGCAAGGCCAGACTCTCGCGCAGCCCGGCGGCCAGGGCGTTGGTGAACGTCGTCAGCAGAATGCGGCTGTCGTCTTCCCGGCCGAGCAGGTATTTGACGCGGTGCAACGCCGCGACCGTCTTGCCTGTCCCCGGGCCGCCCGTGACCTGCACCGGGCCGCCGTAGGAGATGCGGTAGGCGACACGGCGCTGAGAGGGGTGGAGGAATACGCGCCACGCGGCGAACGGTTTGGCCAGGGCCTCCTCCAGTTCCTGCGGACCGGTCACGAGCCGGATCCGGGCGGAGGTGTTGGCGATGACCGTTGCGAGGTCCTCGACCGGCTCCGCAGGCGCGTCCACGGGGCGCCGCTCAGCGACGATGTCGCGGTAGACCTCCTCCGGGCTGAACCCTTCGGCAAGGTGCTGCAGCACTTCGAGCTGGTCCTCGGGCAGGAGCGTCGCGAACGCTTCCAACTGCGCCCTGTCCGCGAGGGAACGGACGGCACGCAGGACCTGGTCGTCGATGCCGAGTTCGCGCAGTGTCCCGTCCGACACCTTCGAGAAGAGCAGCTTCGGCGCCGTGCGCGCGGTCTCCTCGTACAGGGGTGTCAGCTGGTCGAGCGCGACCGCGTTGCGGACCTCCAGGGCGCGGGTCGCCGTGTTCGCGCTGTAGAGGCGCTTGGCGGCCCAGGTGTAGGCATCGTCGTGCGGCAGAACGTTGACCAGCAGGAATACGTCGCTTCCGTCGTCGGGGGCGAGAACGACGCCGCGCCAGAAGTCGGTGATTCGGATGGTCCGCATGCGAGGATCGCGGGCCTTCTCGACGGATTCGAGGTGGAGCCCTTTGTCGGCGTTGAGTTCGGCAACGGTCAGGGCCTGGAACTTGACCATCGCCTTGCGCACGCCGGCGCGGATCGGCTTCTCCAGACTGTCGAAGCCGTCCCAGAAGGTGTGGGTGAACGCGAGCCGGGGCATCGGATATCCCTTCCGTGCGTAGTGCGTGCAGGAACGTGCACGTGGCGATCATGTGCTGTGGTGACCGGACGTGAGCAGGGCGGCCAGCTCTCGGAGCGCGCCGAGCAGGGCCGCCGGTTCGCGGTCCAGGTCCAGGACGTGCTGGTGCAGCCGTACGCCCCCGCCGTACGGTTCGCCTGCTTCGGAGTCCGGCCGGCGGCTGCCGCGTACGTCGTGGACGCGCCCGCCGCTCTGCCCGGCGGCGTACACGAGGTGTCCCTCGCCCAGCCCGAGGGCGGTGCAGTACGCAAGCATCTGGTACAGGTCCGCGTTCGGGTACGCGCCCGCCTTCTCCTTCTTGTACTTGGCGTCGACGACCGCGAGCGGGGAGCGGCCGCCGGGTCCGTGCACGACCAGGTCGGGAACGATCCGGATGCGTCCGGCGGTGTCGAGGCGGTGCGCATCCTGGAGCCGGCCGACGAGTCCGTGTTCGCGTACCGCCTCGCGCAGAGCGCCGGTGACGAAGTCCTCGAAGAGCACGTTCATGTCGAAGAGGAAGCCGTCGAGAGGAAGTTGACCTGGCCGGTGCTCGGGAGTCGTGCCCCGCAGCACGGCTTCGGCGAGCCGCAGGGCGGGCTGGTAGCGGGCGTTGAGCCGGGACGGTGTCCAGCGGGGGAGCTGCTGTCCGCGTACCAGAGGCGTCACCTCCGCGAGTCGTACTCGCTGGTGGGCGAGAGCGCGTCGTACGGGACCGGGAACGTCGGGGACCCGTAGCAAGGCCTCGACCGCAGCACGCAGGATGCGGTTCTCGGCCGTGTCCGGGGTGTAGGCGTCGTAGGCGATCTCCAGGGGCGGGGTGCGGCCGAAGTGGAGCCGGACCTGGTCGGCCTCGCGGATCCGGCCGCGTACCACCATTGCCGTCTCCTCGACACGGCGGTAGCCCTGGACGATGCCTTGGCGCAGTGCCGCGTCGATCTGCCGCTCGACGGCGTGGGCGAGCGCGGGGACGATGTCGTCGTGCTCACCGGTGTCGATGGTGGCGCCGTGGTCGCCGCGCTGCCAGGCGGATCGGGGGTCGAGGCTGAAGCCGAGGAGGAAGAAGAGGCGCCGGACGGGCGTCTTGGGGAAGACGCGCAGGACCACTCCCGGCCCTGGCAGGCAGGGCACCGGGACCCGTACGGCCCCGACCCGGCTGCCGGCCCGCAGCAGCCAGCGTTCCGGCCGGTGAGGGTCGGGGGTGGCGCTCTCCAGGACCCCGGAGGCCGCCAGGGCTCGGCCGGTGGCCGGGTCCAGGAGGGTGGACACGGCGGGGTCGTGCTCACGCAGACTGATCTCGGGCGTGAGGTGGGCGTCGCCGGGCGGGTGGACCGCGTGGGTCACGGGAGGGACTTCCGCAGCTCGGCGAGCCCGTAGCGGGACACGGCGTCGATGCCCTCGCCGTAGTGGTGCTCCTCCAGGAGCGGCAGGATCTTCGTCCGCCAGGTGCGCTCCAGGCCGCCCTCGCGGTAGACGCCGGGCTTCATCAGGTAGGACGGGCCGATGGCGAACTCGGGATCCCCGATGCGTTCGTTGAGCGCGTCGAGGAGGTGCGCGGGTTCCTGGTCCTTGTCGTTCCGGTGCAGCCAGCGGGAGAGCAGGCCACGGGTCGGTTCCGTACGCGGCGACAGTTCGACGAAGGCGAAGCGGCGGCGCATGGCCGCGTCGACCAGGGCGATCGACCGGTCCGCGGTATTCATCGTGCCTATGACGAACAGGTTGGGCGGCAGCCGGAAGTCGTCCCCGGAGTAGGTGAGCCGGACGGACCGCTTGCGGTACTCAAGGAGGAAGTACAGCTCCCCGAAGACCTTGGCGAGGTTGGCCCGGTTGAGCTCGTCGATTACCAGGAAGTGCGGGATGTGCTGGTTGCCCTCGCGGGAGGCCAGGTCTGCCAGTTCGCGCAGCGGTCCCGCCTTCAGCCGGAAGGCGACCTCCCCGGAGTCGGGGTCGGCCTCCGGACGGAAGCCCTCGAAGAAGTCCTCGTAGGCGTACGACGGGTGGAACTGCACGAGCGTGACCTGCTCCGGGCCACCGCCGAAGTGCTCGGCCAGCTTCATCGCCAGATAGGTCTTGCCGGTGCCGGGCGGCCCGTAGAGCACCAACTGGTTCTCGTCCCAAAGTAGTTCGCGCAACTCGTCCAGCCAGGCGGGGTCGTGTACGAGCAGTTCCTCGGCGAGAGCGGGAGGGATGGGAGGGAGGGCCAGTTCGCGGGGCGCGGTCTCGGCCGGCAGCTCCTCGGTCTCCTCCGCGGCGGCCGGGCCGGGGGCGCCGAGCAGGGTCAGGCTGTCCATGATGTTCGTCAGGTCGATGACGTCGTGCTGGAGGGAGAGCCGCTGCTGCAACTCCTCCGAAAGTTCCTCGTAAGGGTGCCCGGTCTGTTGCCAGGCCACGGACCGCCGCAGGTTCGACAGCCCGCCGGGGGACTCGGTCTGTATAGCCTCGCCGGTGATCTCGCCCAGGTGGAGCATCCCGTCAGAGAGGGTCGCGACGGTGTCGCCCACCCGCATCTGGGTCAGGAACGCGTGCAGTTCGTCGACCAGGCCGCGCTTCTGGTGGTACGAGGTGGTGCCCTCGTACCCCTCCTCGACGTAGCGCCGCAGGGTGCTCTTGGTCGGGTCCGGGTCTTCCAGCCGTGGCATCTGGGCTCCGGAGAGGGAAACGAAACTCTCGGGGAGCCACAGGCGCCGCACGAGATCCCGGCCGGAGACGTTGGCCCCTCGTACCAGCCAAGCCTTGTGCGGGGCACGCCAATTGGTGGGCAGGAAGTCGGCGAGTGGATGTCCTTCGGCGGTGCGCCACAACGCCGGCCCGCTGCCGTTGTACCCGAGCACGATGGCTGCCGCTGACGAGGGTGAATTGCAGTCCAGGTCCGCGGTGCTTTCCCACTGGCCCGGCCACCGGGGCGAGTCGACCAGAGTTCCATTGCCGCGCAGTTCGGCGCGCAGCCGCCGTGCGTGGTCCCCGATGCCCGGCTGCTGCTCGGCCGCCACCGCGGACCCCTGGTCGATCCGGAACATCAGCGATCCGTTGTTTCCGACAGTGGACAGCAACCGCCCGGTGGCGACGCCGTTCCCGCCGGGGAGTGGGAGGCGGAATTCGGGGCTGTCGGCGAGCGGCATGCAGATGGCCTTCCGGGCGGCGATAGGTGCTGCCAGCGACTCTACCTGTTGACACTGTCAATGGTGCATTGATGATGTGGCGCAAGGGGTCCGCGTCGGTCGCATGGTGCTTGTGCGACCGGCATGGCCGTCACCTTGAAGGCTGCCCGTATGTCGATTGCCCGCCCCAGGGGCGGGCGTTAGCCGTGTCAATGCGAACTGATGCGCGATTGAGGGGGCGGGAACCGGTGGGGGTTCAGTGAGGTCCCGTCATGGTGAGTCTGACTCGTCGCCTTGCCGTCAGGGTGTGCCCGTCGCCCCTCGGGGTCGTGGTGGGCGAGGCGGGGTGAGAGGGATGTGGTGAACCTGTTGACGTTGTAAACAGAATAGTTTTAAGGTGGGGCGTGTCAGCTCGACTATTCGAGCGGCGTGCGCACTTCTTCTCAGTGGGTGGGAGTTCGGTATGGGTGGGGATCCGGGGACAAGAGCGCAGCGGCAGACAATCGCTGCGGAGTTGCCGTCCGTCATCAAGAGGTTGAAAGGCTGCGCCTCCCGCTCAGGGGTGGTCAGCGACCAGGCATTCACCTCAGAGGCTGCCCGGCTGGGGCTCACCACCGACGAGCAGCGTCGACGGCTCCGCCAGGGACTCGCCTCCGTTGGTATTCGTGTGCGGGAGCGGCGTCGGGAGGAGCGGCAGGAGCATGGTGCGCTCCGCTTGGAGCCCCGGTCGCAGTTCCCCGAAGTGCAGTTGCCGAGTGCGCTGTTATCGAACCTGCCGCAGCCCCGAGCACCTCGTCCATCACCCCGGGCGACCGAGGCGAAAGCGACGGTTGGTTACGTTCCGCGAATAGACGGTGCGGGCGATCGGGGCGACACAGCCGTTTCCGAGGCGGCGAAGCGCCTCGCTCAGGCCCGGCGGATGCTCGCGCGTTACGCCGACACCGACGGCGCCGTCAGCAAGCTGGCCCTTGACGGGGTCGCTCGACTCCATGGGATCAGCGTCGCCGGTGCGCGGGAACTGACCGCTGACTTCCCTGTCACCCGGCCTCTCCCGGCCCGCGCATCCGCCAGTCCGGCGAAACCCCGTGAGACCCGGCGCGTCGCACCCCGTACCCGTACCACTTCCCCGAGTACGGACGGAGGGCTGGCAGAGGCCGTCCGGGTGGCACGAGCCGTGCTGGAAAAGGACCGGTGGCGTAAGAAGGCGAGTGAGGTTCTGCTGAAGGCCGACGAGGAGGTGGGCCTCGCGGTCCTCCTGCGCGGCGGTACCTCCGACCTCAGCCGCGACGTTCCGGAGGAGGAGATCAAGGCGCTGCCGCGCGTGGGCGAACCGTGGCGCGCTTACGAGTGCCTGGTACTGCACAATCTGCGGCTCGTGTGGAGCATCGCGCTGAAACACCAAGGGCGAGGTCTTGATGTCGAGGACCTGGCGCAGCACGGAACCTTCGGACTGCTGCGCGCGGTGCGCAAATTCGACGTCACCAAGGGATTCAAGTTTTCCACCTATGCGACGTGGTGGATCAAGCAGGCGATCACGCGCGCCATCGCCGACGAAGGCACCATGATCCGGCTGCCCGTGCACGTCCACGAGAAGGTCAGCAAGGTCGCCGCGGCCGAGCGTGTGCTGCTGGGCGAAGGCCGCCCCAGGACGGTCGAGAACGTCGCCATCGCCACCGGCTTCACCTTCGCCGAGGTGGAGAAGCTGCGCAGGATCAGCCGTCCCACCGACTCCCTGGACCGGATCATCGGCGACAACCTCGTGCTCGGGGACCTGATCCTGGGGCCCTGCCGACTGCCCGGTCCCCCGGCCGTGCTGATCCGCAAGGAACTCCAGGCACGTGTACGGCACGTCCTCCTGGAGCACCTCTGCGAGCGTGACCGGTACATCCTCGTCCGCCGTACGGGCCTCGACGGTGACGACCCGTCAACCCTGGAGGAGATTGGCGTCGTCTTCGGCGTCACCCGCGAGCGCATTCGCCAGCTTGAGCCCAAGGCCAAGGCGAAGTTCCTGGGCCACGCCATCCAGCACGACCTGGCGCCGTCCCACCGCTGACCCGTACACGGCCCGGCGCTCACGTCGCCGTCCCACCTCCCGGCACCGCCTCGCCCGCCGGCCCTTCCCCTAAGGAACCTCGCGCATGGATCCCCGCCAGGAACTCGTCGACTACCTCACTCGCCAGCTCGTCGGCCCCGCCCACGGCGTTGACGAGGTACTCGACGCGCCGCCCGACCGGCAGTACCTCATGGGCACCCTCTATCCGCAGCAGGCGGACCTCCAGCGGCAGCTCGCCCGTGCGGGGGACGACCCCGAGGCGCCCGGCGTGGAACAGGACGCCCCGGACGTCTCCCCGGCGACCGACCCGGTGCCCGAGACCAACAGTTGGCTCCCCGCCTCCCTCGGCCTCAGCTTCTACGCCGGCACGGCCCGCGTCGAGGTGACCTGTACCGCTGCACGCTACGAGACGCTGAAGGGCGGACCCGGGCACGGGCGCCGCTGGCGTCGGAGCCCCCTCCCCGCCGAGACGCATGTCATCGGCCCGGACGGCCCGGACGCCGTGCCCGTCCTCGGTGGCCGCGCGGAGATCCGGCTGCGCCGACGCACCTACGGCGACGGCACCCTGATCACTGTGGCGCTGGTCAACACGGCCCGCCACGACTCCGGTGACAGCAAGCCGCCGAACTGGGACGACATGCTGTTCCAGTGCGGACTGAGCGTGCGCCCCCTCGGTGGCCCCGTCCTGCCCTACCCCAGCGTCCGGCTCGCCAGCCGCGACCCCGAGGAGCGCGAACTGCGCCTCCAGTACAGGCACGTTGTCACCCACGCCGTCGGACACGGCTGCGCCGTCCGCGAGGACCGCGGACCGGGCGGCTGGGTCGAACTCCTCGCCTGCGAGATCCTGCCGCGCGCGGAAGTCCCGGCCACCAGGGCCGGAGGGCCTCTCCACGCTCCCGCGCTCAGGCTCGCCCACCTCGCCGACCCCAGGACCAGCGACGCCCAACTCCGTGAAGAGCTCGTTGAGTTCGTGTCCGCCTACCACGGCTGGTACGCCGGACTCCGCTCCGTCGAGGTCCCGGCCTGGGGGCGGGAGGCCGCCGACCGGATCCTCGACCGCATCGGCCAGGCCGTCACCCGCATCGAATCGGGTGTGCGCACCCTCTTCGACCCGAAGTACCCCGAGCTGCTCGCGGCCTTCCGCATCGCCCAGCGCGTCATGCTGCTACAGATGCGGCACTCCGCGCCCGACCAGGCCGGGGAACGTCGTCGTCGTACGGATCCGGCGGCCGTCGACCCGCCGGTCGACGACCAGGCGACCTGGCGGCCGTTCCAGCTCGCCTTCTTCCTGCTCGCCCTCGACGGAGTCGCCGACCCCGGGCATCGCGACCGGGAGACGACCGACCTGATCTGGTTCCCCACCGGCGGCGGCAAGACGGAGGCGTACCTGCTGCTCGCCGCCTTCACCATCGCCCTGCGCCGGATCCGCGGCGAGGGCGGCGGGACGACCGTACTGAGCCGGTACACCCTCAGCCTGCTCACCACCCAGCAGTTCCAGCGCGCCGCCACCACGATCTGCGCCATGGAGCACCTGCGCCGCAGTGAACCGGAACTGGGCCTCGGCGACGAGGCGATCACTATTGGCCTGTGGGTCGGCGAGTCGACGACCCCCAACAGTTTCCAGGCGGCCAAGGACGCCTTCGACCAGCAACGCCAGGCGTCCCACCCCGAGGACGTCTTCATCCTCGACCGCTGCCCCTGGTGCGGGACCCGTGTCCTGCCGCCGACCCGCTCCACCGTCCGCGCCGACTACGGAGTCCGGGCGGAGAGCGGCCGGTTCTCCTTCTTCTGCACCCGCGACGAGTGTGCGTTCCACGACGTCCTGCCGGTGGCCGTGGTCGATCAGCACCTCTACCAGGAGCCCCCCACCTTCGTCCTGGGTACCGTCGACAAGTTCGCCCGGCTCGCGTGGGAACCCCTCTCCGGACGGCTCTTCGGCGCCGGAACGGCGAACCCGGCCCCGTCCCTGATCATCCAGGACGAGCTGCACCTGCTCACCGGACCGCTGGGAACCACCGTCGGCCTCTACGAGTCGGCCGTGCTCGAACTGTGCACGGGCCCGGACGGCCGCCCGCCGAAGATCGTCGCGGCCACCGCCACCATTCGCCGCTCCGCCGAGCAGGTCCGCGCCCTGCACAACCAGGACGTGCAGCTCTTCCCACCATCCGGAATCGACGCCCACGACAGCTTCTTCGCCGTACCCGACGACAGTCGCCCCGGCCGCCTCTACCTCGGCGTCATGGCCCAGGGGCACACTGCGGGCCGTGGCGCCGTCGCCACCACCGCCGCCATGCTCCAAGGCGTCCACCAGCTCCCCGAGGACCACCGTGACGACTACTGGACGCTCGTCGCCTACCACCACAGCCTGCGCGAACTGGGCCGCACCGTCACCGCGGCCGGCGACGACATCCCCGCCCAGATCCGCGGTCTCGACGAGGGGGCGGGCGTACGCGGGCTGAATGACGGCGAGGTCCAGGAACTCACGAGCAACCTGCCGCGTGCCGAACAGCCCATCCTTCTCGACCGACTTGAGAAGCCCTGGACAGATCCCCGGTCGGTCTCGTTCCTGCCGTGTACGAACATGCTCTCCGTAGGCGTCGACGTGAAGCGGCTGGCCTACCTCCTCATGCAGGGGCAGCCCAAGACCACTGGTGAGTACATCCAGGCCACCAGCCGCGTCGGCCGTCACCGCGTGCCCGGACTCGTCGTCACCTACTTCAACGCCACCCGTCCGCGCGACCGCTCCCACTACGAGACCTTCATCGACTACCACAGCGCCCTCTACCGCTACGTCGAGCCCGCCAGCATCACGCCTTGGTCGCTGCCCGCCCGCCGCCGCGCGCTGCACGCCGCACTCGTCGTCCTCGTACGCCACCGGCTCGGCCTGGCGGCGGAGAACCAGGCCGGGCGGATCACCGGCCACCGGGCCGAAGCCGACCGGATCGCCGACGCCCTCGCCGACCGCGCGGCGATCGCCGAGGGCGGAGCCGTACGCAAGGGCGGCGACACCGTACGCGCCAAGACCGTACGGGCCGACGTCCGCCGGGAACTCGGCTACCACCTGGACGACTGGTGCCGGCAGGCCGAGGCGGCTGCGGCGGAGGGCAAGGACCTCTACTACCGAAGCCAGGGCAAGGGCCAGCACAACCTGCTCAAAGCCTTCGAGCAGCGCTACGGCCTGTGGGAGGCCCTCAACTCCATGCGCAGCGTCGACCGCGAATGCCAGATCACCGTGACGGGAGCAGGAAAGTGAAGCGGAAACTCCGGGTCCGTCAGGCGCAGACGGTACTGCCGTTCGGTGTCGGCGCCGTCCTCGACGTCCAGGGCGAGTCGTTCGTCGCCGCCGGAATCGAGATGTGGCCGCAACAGGGCAGGACACCCGTGCCTTCCGAGCGGCTCGCCGCCCGCCTGGGCGTCACCGCATTCCACGCTGCCCCGCACACACTCAACGACCTCTACGACCGGACCGACCGCCCCGGCGTCCCCTATGTGCGCTTCCCCGGCTGGTTGTTCTGCGGGGCCTGCCGGACGATGGTCCGCTTCCTGCGCGAGGACGAGAAGCCCGGCGAACCGCCGCTCTGCAAGGCCTGCGCCGCAGCACCCCGCCTCGCCCCGATGCGGTTCGTCCGTATCTGCCCGGACGGGCACCTCGACGACGTCGACTGGTGGTACTGGGCCCACTCCAAGCTCCCGGCCGAGCAGCGCGACGCGTGCTCCGAGGCACCGCACGCGTGGAAGGCCGGTCGTCTCAGCTTCCTTGTCGCCGACCGGGCCTCCGGACTCGAAGCGCTCTCGATCCGCTGCGGAGGGACCCGGGCCGGCCGGCCGTGCGGAGCCACACGCGACCTGCTCGACGTCCTCGGCCCCCAGCCCGGACGCTGCTCGGCCCGCAACCCCTGGCAGCGCCGGAATCCCGACGTCACCTGCGGCCAGCAGGTGCACGTCGTGCAGCGCACCGCCGGCAACGTCTACCACCCGGTCGTGTACTCGGCGCTCGACATCCCGCAGACCACGGAGCCGAAGCAGACGGCGCAGGAATCCGACACGGCCGAATCCGTACGCGACCACGGGTACTGGGAGAACCTGCTCGCCGTGGCCGGCACACCCCGGGCGGACCTCTTCCGCGGCATGATCCAGGAAGACACCGGGGCCTCCGACAGCCTCATGGACCAGCTCCTCGCCGAGGCAACCGGAACCCCCGCACCGGTGCCCGCCACCCGGCCGGCACCGGAGAAGCTCGACCTCAGCCGCGACGAGTGGGACGCCTTCGCCGCCGAGCAGTTCCCGGAACCCACCAAGGAGTTCGCGGTACGCCGCGGCAACCTCGGCCTGGACGGCGACACGGAGGAGCCCTGGGCCGCCCTCGACGCCCACGTCGGCGGTGTCCTCCTCGTCGACCGCCTCCGCGAGGTACGGGCCCTGACCGGCTTCCGCCGCTACGCCCCGCACGGCCTCCTCGTCCCCGCCGACACCAGCGGCCGCCTGCGCTGGCTTCCCGCGACGGAGGTCTACGGCGAGGGGCTCGTCCTCAGCCTCGACGAGCAGCGCCTCGCCGACTGGGAACGCGACCCCCGCGTACGGGCGCACGTGCACCGCGTCCGCGACGACCTCGACGCCTCGTTCCGCGCCGAGCAGCTCGCCGAGACCGCCGGCGCCGAACTCTCCCCCCGCTTCGTACTCCTGCACACCCTCGCCCACCTGCTGATCCGTCAGCTCTCCTTCGACTCCGGCTACACCACCGCTTCCTTGCGCGAGCGGGTCTACGGCCGCCCCGAGTACGGCCAGCACGGTCTGCTCGTCTACACGGCAGCCGGCGACGCCGAAGGCACCCTCGGCGGACTCGTCCGCCAGGGCGAGGCACCGCACTTCGCCGAGACCCTCGTCCGGATGCTGGAGGCGGCTGCCTGGTGCTCCGCCGACCCCCTGTGCGCGGAGCACACCGGCCAGGGCTTCGGAAACCTCAACCGGGCCGCCTGCCACGCCTGCACCCTGCTCCCCGAGACGAGCTGCCAGACCGGCAACACCCTCCTGGACCGGGCCCTGGTCGTCGGCTCCGCCCAGGTCCCCGGCTACTTCAGCGACGTCCTCACCGCGAGCCGCGAGGCCGCAGCCGCCACCGCTACCGCCCTGGGACGCCCGCTGTGAAAACCCCCGTGCTCCACACCGACCTCACTCCAGCCCAAC
Source organism: Streptomyces finlayi (assembly GCF_014216315.1). Classification (NCBI taxonomy): domain Bacteria; kingdom Bacillati; phylum Actinomycetota; class Actinomycetes; order Kitasatosporales; family Streptomycetaceae; genus Streptomyces; species Streptomyces finlayi. Next base: position 720,808 of record NZ_CP045702.1, on the reverse strand, counting down.
GCCTCTGCCTGGACGACCTGCCCCTGAGCGGACACCACCTCGTCAGCGGCCCGCCCGGCAGCGGCAAGAGCCTGCTCGCCGCCCACCGCGCCGTCCACCTCGCCCTCACCGGCCGCCCCACCGTGCTGCTGTCCCGTTCCAGGCTGCTCAGCCAACTCCTGCGGGACACCCTCAAGGACCTCGCGATCCCCGCGGCCCCCGTCGAGACCGCCACAGTCCATGGCTGGATCAACCGCCGCTTCGGCGCCGACGCCCCACGCACCGGGGACGGCTGGTTCGACTGGACGGCCCTCATCCACCGTGCCGCAGCCACCTTCGGCGAGGACGACTCGGGAGCGCCCCACCTCGTCATCGACGAAGGCCAGGACCTGTCACCGGGCTTCTACGGGCTGGCCCGTCTCTCCGCAGCCTCGGTCACGGTCTTCGCCGACGAGTGCCAGCGCCTCACCGAAACCAACTCCACCCTCGCCGAGATCACCCAAACCCTCGGCCGCTCGACGGGACGGACCGAGATCGGCGGCAACCACCGCAACACCCGCGAGATCGCCTCCCTCGCCGAGTTCTTCCGCACCGGCGGCACCCGCCCAGAGATCCCGCTCCGCAGCGGTTCCCTGCCCGTCGTCCGCCACTTCTCCGGTACCAAGGAGATCTCCGAAGAGATCGCCACGCTGTCCCTGCGGAACCCGCGCGACCGGGTCGGGGTGATCGTGGCGTCGCTGCGTACGGGTGCCGACCTCCTACGCCGCCTCGAAAGGGCCGGCCTCCCCGCCGAACCGCAGCTCTACAGCTCGGCGGCGAGCACCGGCCGCTACCGCGACCTCGACCTGGCCCGCCCCGGCGTCGTCCTCGTCCACCGCGAGAGCGCCAAGGGGCTCGACTTCGACACCGTCGTCATCGCCGACACCGAGACCGACGCGGCCACCGACCCGACGTCCGCCGCACTGCGCATGGCCTACTACGTCATGATCACCCGCGCCCGTCAGCGCCTCGTCCTGGGCTGGCAGGGCAATCGGCTGCCCGGTCACCTGGAAGGGCTGCGGGGCTGGGCGACGATGAAATGAAACGTGGCGGAGGGCATCCCGCCGCTCCCCAACTACTACCCGCTGCACGGCGCCGTTTCAGGAGTGGACCATGGACAAGAAGATTCAGTTGATCAGCGACGGCGACGGGATCACGGTCCTCGGCAGTCAGAAGGATGTCGAGCATTTCCTCGCCTCCGAACGGCTGTTGTCGCTGGCGACGGAGATCAGCGGGCGAAGGCTGGGAGCTCTGCTCCGTTTCGGGGCCGCGGTCGCACAGACAGGCTCCGAGATGTCCGCCAACTCGGCGTGCTGGCTGAAGTTGACGAAGGAGTCCGCGCGCCTCGTCAAGGAACACGGGCTGATGGAGACCGGAACGCCAGGCGTCAGCCATGTGATGGTGGGGCAGCCTGGGCTGATCAAGTCGTGGCTCCAGGCGGAGAAGGGAGCCGGCTCCTTCTTGGTCAACCCGGCGAACCTCGCCGGTGTCGCGGGAATCATGGCGCAGCTCTCCAGACAGCAGGAGATGAGCGAGATCAAGAGCTATCTCGCGACGATCGACAAGAAGATCGACGACGTGATCCGCGCACAGGAGGACGTCGAACTGGGGAAGGTGGTCGGAGCGGGCTTCGACATCGAGTCCGCCATGACCGTCCTGCGACTGGAGGGCCGGGTCGACGATGACACGTGGTCGACGGTGCAGGCCAGGACCCACACGATCACGGACGCTCTGGGGTGGGCGCTGCGCCGACTCGACGCACTCGCGAAGCGGATGGAGAGTGCGACCAAGGTCGGCGACCTGGCCGAGTCCGCCAGGGAAGTGGACGCCAAACTCCAGGATCTCCTCCCCGTTGTGGCTCGGTGCTACGAGCTGCAGAACGCGCTCGACCTGCTGCGACTGGAGCGGGTGCTGTACGAGTCCCCGGACAAGCTGGACGGACGTCGGCTCGCGCTCAAGGAGGACAGGCAGAGGCGGCGGGAGCTCATCTCGGAGGCTGTCGAGCACCTGATGGCGCGGATGGACACGGCTGCCGACACGGCCCGCTCCAATGTGCTCCTCCACTTGTCCGTCCACCGGGCCGTGGTGGCCTCGGTCAACCAGGCCGGCAAGACCGTCGATGACTTCCACAGGCCGCTCGGAATCGAGTCCGGTCGACGCTCGACGGAGGGGACCCGCTGGTGGGACGCGGCCAAGGACGCGAAACAGTTGAAGAACGCGGCCGCAGAGGCGGGACGCAAAGCGGCGGCTGCGGGGGTGGGTGTCGCGGTCGTGGCCGTGGGAGTCCTGGCGATCCGCGCTGCGCAGTCGTCTGAGCAGGAGGGCGGCGAAGAGAGCGAGTGAATCGCCCCGCCGGCCCGTGCTTCCCGTGCTTCCCGCGCATCACGGAGTCGGCGCGTGTGGTCGCCGAGGCCGGGCCGTTGTCCGGCGGACAGGGCATGGCCTGTCATGAGTTCGCGGCGTGCCGGGGGTGGGGCGCGGCGAGGTCAGGGGCCGACCGGTTCGGAGAGCAGAGCGCGGACGGTCTTGCCGCTGGGCGGGTAGGGAACGCTGTCCCAGTGGTCGGCGAGGGCGGCGACGAGACGCAGGCCGCGTCCGCCGGTGTCGGGTGCGGGGGCCGCCGGGGGGATCTTCGGGAGGCGGTCGCCCCGGGAGTCGGTGACTTCGATACGGAGGCGGTCGGTCGGCGGGTCGTAGGCGAGGGCGATACGGAAGTCGCGGCCGGGGGTGTGGCCGTGGAGTACGGCGTTGGCGGCGAGTTCGGCGACGACGAGTTCGGCACGCTCCGTGAGGTCGGGCGGGGCGCCCCAGGAGAGCAGTTCGGCCACGGCGAGCAGGCGGGCGAGGCGGGCGCCGCGACGGGTTGATGACAGCTGCTGAGAGAACAACTGTACGGATGTGCGCAGTTGGGGGGCGGTCTGGTTCATGAGGCCAGCGTGGTGGTCCGAGGTGAGCGGCCGCGAGAGGCACACCCCGTACGCGGAGTGAGCGTACGGGCACGCGGGGTGGACAGTACGAAGATGTGTGGTCACTCTGAGTGGATGGGGTGCGAGCGGTGGGCGGGCCCCGGACAGTACGGAGTGCGGCACGGCAGAGAGGGACGGCGGATGGGCATCGTCGAGGAGGTCGGGGACAGCGGTGAGGGTGCGGCGGTCGGGGAAGCCGGTGCGCGGGCGGTGCCGGCGGGCGAGTGGGAGCGGGAGCCGCATCCGTCGGACAGCCTGCGGACGTTCGGGGCGGTCCTTCAGGCGCTGCGCGAGCACGCGGGGCTGAGCCGGGCGGAGTTCGCCGAGCTGGTTCGGTACTCCAAGCACACGGTGGAGTCGGTGGAGTTGGGGCGGCGGATGCCGGACGAGGCGTTCGTCGAGCGGGCGGAGGAGCCGCTGGGGAACACGGGGGCGCTGCGGAAGTCGGCCCGGCATCTCAGCCGGGGGGAGGTGGGGCTGGCGGCTTGGTTCCGGCAGTGGGCGCGGCTGGAGCGGGAGGCGGTGAGTCTGTGTACGTATGAATGTCGGCTGGTGCCGGGGCTGTTGCAGTCGGAGGCGTATGCGCGGGCGGTGTTCGACAACAGCATTCCGCTGCTGACGGACGCGCAGACCGAGGCTCAGCTCACCGCGCGAATGGAGCGGGCGGCGATGATGCGGGACAGGCCGACCGTGCCCTTTGGTTTCATCGTGGAGGAGTCGGTCTTCCGGCGGGGGTTGGGCGGGGACCAGGTGCAGGCGGACATGTTGGACCACGTGCTTGAGCTGACTGCACCACGCAATGTGACGCTGCAAGTAGTGCCGACAAAACTGGAGTTCCACGGGTGCCTGGATGGGCCTGTGCAGTTGCTGGAGACCGTGGAGGGACGGCGGCTCGGCTACTCCGAGGGCCAGCAGAACGGGCGTCTGATCGGTGATCCGAAAGAGGTCAGTCTGCTCTGCCGTCGCTATGACACACTGCGCTCGCAGGCCCTCAACCCCAAGGAATCGCGGGACCTGCTGGAGCGAGTGCGAGGAGAGCTATGAGCAGCGGTACGACGGAACTTGCCTGGTTCAAGTCCAGCTACAGCGGCACCCAGGGTGACAGTTGCGTAGAGGTCGCGTTCGCCGAACAGGCCGTCCACGTAAGGGACTCCAAGGACCTGGAGCGGGCCGCCTTCGCGGTGGGCCGTGAAGGGTGGGGGCGGTTCGTACGGTTCACGGCGGGGCGCTGAGCGGCTCGACCAGACTGGAGCCGCCCACCACCGGGATTCCGGTGGTGGGCGGCTTTCTCGTTCGTCGGGGATGGAACCGGTCAGGCCGGATGGCGGGGGCCGTGGCCGGGGGGTGGGGTGAGGGTGGAGCGGTAGGTGCCGGTCTCGGACTCGTCGAGGGGGGTTTCGAGGGTGAGGCCGGCGGCGGCCATGCGGTCGTACTCGGCGAGGATCAGATTCTTGGTGCGGTACTCGCCGTGGGCCTTGATGTCGTTGTCGCGGGTGACGTTGAAGGTGTCGAGGATGTAGGCGGTGTCGTCGCGAGAGATGCCGTAGAGGTGGAAGAAGAGGGCTTCCAACTCGGCGCGGATGGCAGCGCGGCGGTCGGGGTTCCAGCGGAAGGGGGAGCCGGTGTCGCCGAGGTCGCGGGCGAAGCCCGCCATGTCGTCGGCCGTATAGGTGAGTTCGCGCAGGCGGGGTTGAATGAAGTCCGTATAGCGGCTCAGGGTGTCAGGGGTCGGAACAGGGAACTGTTCCACGTATCCGTAGGTGAGGTGGGTGCCGCCGATCTTCTGGCGTACGGCGTAGTCGAATGCCATGGCGGAGAGAACGGCAAGGAGAAGTGGCGCTTGGCCTGAAGCGCTGGGCAGGGCGAGGGGAAACGGGTGGCCAAAGCCGTGCGCTGGTACCGCTGAACTGATCATCGTCCGCTCGTCGCTGGTCCGGCCGATGTCCCGCCACCCCATAACCCATTCCCGGTCCCAACCCTTCGCTGCCAGGCGACTCCGTACGCCGGGAGTCATGACTGGCTTCCCGTGCTTGTCCACCTCGCCGGTCGGGACGTCCTGCTCCGGGACCCAGTAACGCGGCATGGGAACAGCCGAGGCGTCCTGGTGCTGGTCCGGGGTGAAGCGGGGGAGAGTGCCCTTGTTGAGCTGCTTCTCGGTGGCGTCTTCGTAGGTGGAGAAGCGATGGTCGTAGTGATGGAGCATCTTCGCCTCGTAGAGCGGGAGGAGCCGCTCGTCGTTGCGGACGAGGATGTTGCCCTCCAACTCCCAGCCGTCCTTCAGGAGGTCCTCGAAGGTCTCGTTGTGCTCGGCGCTGGGGCGGAAGAGGTGGGAGTCGTTGGACATGTGGAACATGGTCATGAACGACACGCCCCACGGGTTGCCGTCGGGCTTGTTCTCGTCCACCAAAACCGGTACGCGACGGTAGATGTCGAGGGTGATCTCGGCGTCACGACGGCTGCTGAACACCGGGCAGGTGCCGGTGTTCGGATTCATCCGGAGAATGTCGGCTGCTGTGAGCTGGTAAGCCCTCTCGGGGATCTGTTCCGCCTGGCGGACCTTGAAGACCACACGGGCAGGCTCGTCAAGGCTTCCGGAACTTCGCAGCATGAAGAGGCAGAACCGCAGCTGGTTGTGGACGCCCGGGAAGACCTTGTCCTCATTCTCGAAGTCGTAGAGGGCCGCCAACTGCCCTTGCATCACAATTTCCTTGAAGAAGAACTGCGTCGTCGCATCCGTGGCGATCCCCGTCGGGACAATCACCCCAGTCCGTCCCCGAGGCCCCGTCAGTGTCCGGTCCGTCTCCGCGAAGACGGCGTACGTGTTGATGTCGCCGCGCCCTGTCAGCGGGAATCGGTCACTCACGCGCAGGAAGTGGCTCTCACCTTCCGCGCGCCGCTTGGCGGCCTCGAAGTCGGCGTACAGTAGCGCGCCGTCGCGGTCCTCGCGCAGGGCGGTGATCATGCGCTTGCGGGCCGCCGCGTTCTTGGCGGTCGCGATGCGCTCGTCACGCTGGGCGAAGAACTCCTGCTCCTGGAGCTTGACGCGCTCCCACGGCGGATTCCCCACCACCGCGTCGAACCCGCCCGCCCAGCCCGTCCCCGGCTGTACGCCCGTCCCCGACTCCGGGACCGCGAAAACATCCGGGAACTCCAGGTGCCAGTGGAAGAAGTGGTACTGGTCGCGCAGGGTCAGGATCTCGGCATGCGTGGCGTCCGGAACGGCGGACTGGTCCCGCTCCCGCAGCGCGCGGAAGACCTGGTCCGTCGGGGCCTCCGGGGCGCCCGCTTGCTTGGGCCAGACGAAGGCCGCGCACCACGCGTCGGCCGCGTGCAGGTCCTGGACGTAGTCGCTCGAATCCATGTACCTGAGGTACGCGGACTCCTGCGCGTGAACCTGCCCCAATGAGTCGGCCGGAGCGGAGACGATACGGGCGAGCTCGGCGGCGTAACGGGTGTTGCTGGGCAGAGTGCCCCCGCCGAAGAGGAGCTCGTCCTGGCCCCCGCGCTGGGCCTTGTTGCGCTTGACCAGGCCCGAGGCGTACTTCCGGTCGTCGCCCTCGATGGGCTTGAACGCGTCGTCCGGTACCCCACCCGCCAGCAGCTTCGGCGTCGCGCCGATCAGGCCGTTGCCCCGCTTGACATGAGCGTCCAGGAACCCCAGCGGCTTCCCCGGCTCCAGTGCCTCCAGCCACAGCGACACCTTCGCCAGCTCCACCGCCATCGGGTTGAGGTCCACACCGTAGATGCACCGCGCGATGACCTCGTGCAGTGCGTGCCGTACCGCGTCCGTCGTCGGCTCGGGGTTGCGCTCGCGCACCGACGCCAGCCGCTTGGCGATGCGGCGGGCGGAGGCGACCAGGAAGTGGCCGGAGCCGCAGGCCGGGTCGCAGACCGTCAGCGACAGCAGTTCGGCGGCGATGTCGTCGGTCGGGTCGGGGTGGCCGGCGGCCGATGCGCGCTGTTCGCCGCGCTTGACCGCGTCGTCGATGACCGGGTCGAGAGTGGTGTCGAGCAGGCACTCGATGAGGGAGGACGGGGTGTAGTAACTGCCCGTTGTCTTGCGACTGTTGCCCGCGACCTCGACGAGTTCGAAGCTGCGGTCGGTGGCGGAGTGCTTCGGCTCCAGCTCAAGGAGGGATTCGTAGACCGAGCCCAGTTCCTCCGCGTCCAGGTGGCGGTAGTCGACGGAGCGCCAGCGGCGGGCGCCGGGGTCGCGGACCTGGGCCAGGTGACGTACGGCCGTGAGAAGTGCTTCGTTGGACAGCTTCAGGCTGGTCAGAGGCTTGTCGGCGTCGTTGGGGGAGAACAGGCCGCCGAGGCCCGGCAGGCCCAGTTCCGGCCGGCCGCCCTCCCTGCCCAGCGCGTCGAGGACGAGGCGTAGGGCCTCGTACAGGTCGCCGTGGCCCGTGCCCTGGCGGCGGCGGGCGTGTATGCGCAGCCGGGCCGAGGAGAAGTACTTCGCGTACGTCTCGCGCTGCCGGTCGGTGGCGTCGGGGCTGAGCAGCGCCTCGCGGTCCTCGGCGACGAAGACGAACAGGAGGCGGTAGACCAGGCGCAGCAGGGCCTCGCGCAGGGCCTTGGGGTCGACGTCCTCGCGCAGAGCGGTGTTGGCCGGGTGGCGCAGAAAGCCGGTGCCGAGGACGGTCAGGGCGTGCTGGACGCCCAGGCGGAGCTGGTCGAGCGCGCGGGCGCCGGAGTTGACGGCTTCCGTACGCCACCTCTCCAGCCAGCACGCCGAGGCCGCCGACCCCTCCGGTACCTCGAAGCGGGACGCGTGCAGGACCGCGTACAGCAGGACGAACTCGCTGAAGAGCTCACCGTCGAAGATCGCTTCGAGGTCGAACTCGACGTACGCGGCCGTGGACATGGCCGAGGAGTCGCGCAGCAGACGAAGGCGGCGGCCGTTGGTGAGGATCGCCCAGAGGTGGGCCTCGGTGCGGTTGAGGCAGTCCTGGAGGAGGGACTGGGCGGGGACCTGGCCGGGGGCGGGCCGCTTGTCGGGTTCCTGGTTCCACGGGATGAGGTGGAGGAGGGCCGGGCCGTGCCGGTGGGAGACGGGGAAGGCGACGGACGGGTCGGAGTCGGCGGGGATCCCGGGCGGGCCGACCGGGGTGAGGGCGCCGAAGTCCAGCTTGCGGAAGAGCTGGGCCAGCCAGTCCGTGGAGGCACGGCCGGTCGGGTCGGCGGCCGGGGCGCCGGTGACCGGGTCGGAGGGCAGCGCGGTGCGCAGCTCGCGCCAGAGCGGCTTGAGGTACTCCCAGGCGCGCTCGGCCTCGTCGCGTACGGGCACGGAGGCGGGCAGGCCGTAGTCGGCGGGCTTGGTGCCCGGCACGGTCTTCGCCTCGGCGATGCGCAGCAGCATGTCGGCGGGGAGCAGGCCGCCGAGGGTGGTGATGGAGGTGAAGGCCGGAGCGGTGCGGGTGGCGGCGGACATCAGGCTTCAGCTCCAGCGGGGGTCACGGCGGCGGCCGGGGCGGCGGGGAGGTAGACGTACGCGCCGAGGATGTCGGCGGGCTTCTGGGGGACGACCTTCAGGCCGCGGACGATCTCGTCGTTGGCCTTGCGGACCCGGCGGTGCGAGGTGTCGAGCGCGGCGGCGAGCTGTTCCCCGTACTCCTCCAGATGGGAGGTGAGTTCGCGCAGGTTGTCGAGGTTGCGGGTGATCTGGTTGCGGGCCATCTGCGGGTTGGTGTTCGCGGAGGCGCGGGCGGCGAGGAGTGCGGCCGTCGCGTCGTCGTCGAGCCAGCGGGCGCGCTGCGGCATGCCCTCGAAGGCGAGCAGCCGGGCGTCCTCGGCGACGAGCTGCTTCTCGCCGGTGCGGGACGGCAGGGTGAGGTGGAAGCGGTAGCGGACCAGGAGGAGGGTCGTACGGGTGGTCACCGCGTCGGTGGTGACGACGCCGCAGCGGCGGGCCGGGCGGGGGCCCGGAGTGCCGCTGTCCAGAGCCGAGTTGAGGACGTACGAGGCGAGCGCGCCGACGGCCGGGTCGGTGCGGACCAGGGCGGCCTCACCGCGGGCGATCGCCGGAGTCGTACGGAAGGGGATCTGGCGGTCCTCCTCGACCAGCCGGCCGCCCAGGGTCGCGGCGAGTGCGTCGCGCAGACCGGCCGGGGTGCCGCCGACCTGCGCGGTGAAGTCGCCGGAGCCGTCGCGGGGGTCGCGGACCAGGGCTTCCAGGCCCTGGAGGGCGGCCAGGGCGAAGTCGCGTACCTCGTCGCCGCCGCCGAGCGCGGCCCGTACCTCGGCGACCTCGCGGGCGACGTCCTGCGGGTGGATGGAGCGCTGCGCGTACTTGGAACGGGAGGCCTTCTCCCGCTCGGCCGCCGAGTTCCAGTCGCGCTCAACACGGTCGAGGGTCGCCTGCGTGCCCGGCATCTCGAACAGGGTCTCCTGGCTGCCCTGGCGGCCGTGCAGAAGGAGCCATTCGACGATGGCGTCGGTGACGCCCGAGGCGGTCTCGTCGGGGACGGAGACGGAGATGCCGAGGTCCTTCTGGATCTGGCGGTGCTTCGCGAAGAGGACTTCCAGGACCTTGCCGTCGATGCCGTTGTCCCCGCCGAACATCGTGATGACGCGGACCTGGTCGCGCTTTTGCCCGTACCGGTCGACACGGCCCTCGCGCTGGTCGTGACGGGTGGGGTTCCAGGCGAGGTCGTAGTGGATCACGGCGTCGAAGTGGTGCTGGAGGTTGACGCCCTCGGAGAGGCAGTCGGTGGCGATCAGGACGCGGCGGGCGGCCGGGTCGTCGGCGCCCTGCGCGCCGAGCTCCTCGATCCGCTCCAGACGCTGCTGCGGGGAGAGGGTGCCGGTGACGGCCGCGACATGGGCCTTGCGGCCGAGCTTGCCCGGCTTGCCCTCGGTGCCGCCCAGCTCCGCCGCGAGGTATTCGGCGGTGGGGATGTAACGGCAGAAGACGATGGGGTTGTAGCCGTCGGCGAGCAGCGCCTTGAGGTGCTTGACCAGGGCCTTCAGCTTCGCGTCACTCTGCTGGCCGGACAGGGCGGCGGCCCGCTCGGACAGTTCGAGCAGACGGGCGCCGGCGTCCTCGCCCTCGCTCGCGCCGGGGGCGACGTCCAGGCCCTCCAGGGTGTCGGCGTCGGCGGAGTCCTGGGTGAGGGGAGCGCCGAGCACGTCGGCCTCCTCCGCGCTGCGGGCGACGGCCGCCGTGGAGCGGGTCTTCAGGGTCTGGGCGGCGGCAGCGGGGGAGGAGACCATCGAGCGCAGCAGGGCGATCACCGACCACCAGGCGATCCGCGCCTCGCGTTTGCCCTGGCCGTCGGCGGTCCGCACCCGGTCGGCGGCGTACGCGATGGCGTCGTCGAGGAGGGCGCGGTACTCGGGGGTGAGCTTGTAGGGCTCGTCCTTGGTCCAGCGGTCGGAGGGGAAGGCGGTGCGCTCGACGAGCGAGTCGTCGGCCAGTCCGTCCTCCTTGGTGAGGTACTGGCGGACGTCGGCGCGCTTGCGGGCGACGAAGTGCTCGGCGAGCTGGGCGCGGCCCGTCGGGGAGTCCAGGTCGACCTCGGCCAGGTCGGGCCTGATCAGGCCGAGCAGGTTGCGGAACGCGGACTCCTTGCCGGAGTGCGGGGTGGCGGTCAGCAGCAGCAGATGGCGGTCCTGGTCGGCGGCGACGCGCTGGAGCAGTTCGTAACGCAGCTGGTGGGTATTGGTCTTCCTGCCGCCCGCGTGGACGTCGTCGGCGGCGACGCAGGTGTGTGCTTCGTCGACGATGACCAGGTCAGGGCAGTGGCGGACGAAGTCCTCGCGGTGGCGGGTGGACTTGATGAAGTCCGTCGAGATGATCGTGTGCGGGTACTTGTCGAAGAGCGACTGGCCCAGTTCCAGGCCGCGTTCGAGTCGGGAGACCGTGGAGGCCAGGACGAGCTCGGCGTCGATGCCGAACTTCTCCCGCAGCTCCCCCTGCCACTGCTCGGCGAGGGAGGGGGAGCACAGCACGGTCAGCCGGGTCGCCTCGCCCTGCGCGAGCAGTTCGGTGGCGATCAGTCCGGCCTCGATGGTCTTGCCGATGCCGACGTCGTCGGAGATCAGCAGCCTCACCGTGCGCTGGCGCAGGGCCATCAGGAGCGGTACGAGCTGGTAGGCGCGCGGTTCCACGGCGATCGAAGCCAGCGAGCGGAAGGGGCCCGCACCCGAGCGGAAACCGACGCGCAGCGCCGTCCGCAGCAGGCCGGCGGCGTGCTGGTCGCCGAGGTCGTCGGCGTCCGGGGCGGCGAACTCGGCCGGACGTACCTCCTCGAAGGCGGGGAAGACGGCGGCGAGGTCGTCGTCGCCGCCACCTAGCGGGCGCAGCACCAGCATGTCGGGCGCGCTCTCGGGCAGCACCACCCACTCGCGGCCACGGGCGGCCACGAGGGAACCTGCGGAGTACGTGAGGCTCATGAAGTGTCTCGGATCCTTCAACGGGTTCGGGGAGCGAGCTGCGGTCAACGGGTTTGGAAATAGCCGGAGTTGGCGGCGGTGAGGGCGTCCCAGTCCGTATTGGCGGTGAAGCGCAGGACGTCCCAGCCGGCGTCCTCCAGACGCTCCGCGGCCTCGCGGTCGCGGGACGGGTCGTCTTCGTGGGCGGGTACGTCCACGAACACGGCCACGTTCGCACCGGAGAGCCGGAAGACGAAGTCCGGCTTGGCCGCGGCCTCCGGGACGAGCGGCGCCGCCTCGTCGGGGAGCCGGTAGCCCTTCGCCTTGAGCCAGCCGAGGAGGTCGCCCGCCTCGACGAGGGCCGCCAGATCCGATTCCACGGGCGTCGGCGCGGACGCGCGCGGCTGGGGCGTCGGCGTAGAGGACTCCGGCTGGGGCGTCGGCGAAGTGGTGGAGGCCTGCGCCGTCGGCCTCGACGCTGCGGTGGCCAGCCGCAGGAACTGCTCGCTGCGCGACTCCCCCCGGTCCTTCTTCCGTGTGGTCGCCCGCGCCAGGAGCAGCAGCAGCGGGCGGGCCGCGTGGCGGCTCAACTGCTGGTGGACGCCCTGGTTCCCGTAGGTGAGCAGACACTCGTAACAGCCGCGGGCGCACTTCTCGGCAGGGCTCGGACCACCGAGGTCGGCGCCCTCGGCGCCCTCCGCCGGGTCGAAGTGGCAGATGCCCAGGGCGGCACGGGCGGCCTGGGCCAGCGCGCCCTTGTCGTGCTGGATGCGGCGCAGCACACCTGCGCCGCCCTCCGTGGCCTCGGTGAACAGGAAGCGGCGGTGCGGGCCGTGGTCCGGCGGCAGAAGCTCTGCTGTCAGCTCGGCGTCCTCCAGCTCGAAGGCGGCTTCGATGCCGCGCTCCAGGGCGTACATGAACGACAGCGCGACCGGCTCCGGCTGCGGCTCGTCGAGCGTGACGACGAGAATGTTGCGGCGGTCCTCGACGTACGGCAGAACGCGCTTCTTGCGGCGCTTCTCGTTGCCGTCCTCGTCGACGACGGGCATTCCGGTGCCCTCGATGGCCTCGGCCGCCGCCTTGTCGTTGAGCCAGCGGCCGTCCCCCAGGTCGAGGAAGTAGCCGTCCGGCTCGCCCTGCTTGTCGCGGACCCGGCCGAGGTTGGTGATGCGGACCGTCGCGGAGTCCCCGTAGTCCAGATCGAGGACCGGTTCGCCGTGCGTGTCGGTGACGTGGGAGGTGAGGCGGCCCTTGCGCTCCCCGTGGTCCTGGAAGGCGTAGGAGGTCTCCAGGCGGAAGCCGGCCCGGCGGCGTTCCTCCTCGTCGGAGGAGATCCGCTCGCGCGGGGTGGTGTACACGGTGTGCAGGTGCAGCAGGTTCTGGCGGCGGCCCCGCAGCGGCTCACCGCACATGTCGCAGATGTCCGCGCCCGCCGAACCCTCGTAGTGGTAGCCGCACTCGTCGCAGCGTTTGGCCTCGGCCGTCGCCAGGTCGCCGGAGGCGTCCGGGGGCAGCTGCACACGGGTGACCTGGTAGCGGGCGCCCTCGTGGTAGATCAGTGCGCCGGGCCCGAACTCGCGGATGGCGAGGAAGCGGGGGCGCTGGAGGTAGTCGCCGTCCGCGTTGCGGCGGTTGCCTGAGCGCGGGATGTAGGCGGCCAGCGGAAGGCGCGGGAAGCTGTAGCCGGGCAGGAAGCCCTCGGAGGCCAGGTAGCGGTACGGGTTGAAGTCGCTCATCAGTGACTTGGAGTCGGAGGAGCGGTTCAGGAGCAGTGCCGTCTGGGTCTCCGCCTCGCGGCGGCGGCTGCGGGCACGGGCCTGCTCGCCCGGGGACAGCGTGTGGTCGACGACGCGGCGGTTCTGCTCGTACTGGTCGAGGACGGCTGCGCGGAAGAGCTGCCGCCAGCGGTCGAAGGCCTTGTCGAACTTGTCGGCGGCGTCGGCGACCTGGTCCTCGATCCAGTCGTCGTACCACCAGGTGGTGTCGGTGAAGTCCGGGATCAGCGGGCCCAGGGCGGTGCGGGCGGCGGTGATCGCACGGCGTCGCGCGCCTTCGTCGAGGGAAAGGTCGCGGGGGCCGGGGAGGAGGGGGAGCGGCATGTCGGGGTCCGGGCGCTCCTCACCGTCCGGGTCGTAGGCGACGTCGACGACGTCCGGGACCGCGCGCCCCAGTTTCATGCCCGTCTCGGCGAGCCAGATGCCCTGGAGGTGCGAGCGGACCAGGTCCTCGTTGGCGAGGTCCAGCCGCGGCGGGGCGACCTGCCCGGCGACCATGTCCCGGGAGCGGCGGAAGTAGTACTGGTCGTGGCTGTTGCCCGTGGCGCAGTAGGTGGTGACGAGGGCGGGCTGCCCGGACCGGCCGGCGCGGCCGGAACGCTGGGCGTAATTGGCCGGTGTCGGCGGCACGTTGCGCATCATGACGGCGTTGAGCGAGGAGATGTCCACGCCCAGCTCCATCGTCGGCGAGCAGTAGAGCAGCGGCAGGTCGGCGGTACGGAACTCCTCCTCGCGCTTCTCGCGGTCCTCGGGGGACACCTGCGCGGTGTGCTCACGGGCGAACAGTCCGGCCAGGCCTGCGGCGGCCTCCTTGTACAGACGGCTGAAGAACGGGTTGACGCGGGGGCCCTCGCCGCTCTGGTAGGTGCGGGTCAGCGGGTCCTGGGCGCCGCTCTCCCCCGACCCGGCCTTCCAGATCAGGGAAGCCGCCGAGACCCGGTAACCGGTGCGCTGCTCCACCCGGTGGCGGCGGAACACCGGCCCCGACTGCTCAGGACCGGCCTGCACCTCGTGGACCAGGTCCGCCTCGCGCAGCACCCTCAGCAGATCGTCGATGACCGCCTGGACGTCGTCCAGGGCGACGTCGCGGAGCGTCGTCACCGTACGCCTGAGGTACTTGCCGAACTTGCCCCGGGCGGAGAGGAACAGCGCGGAGCGCTCCATGCCGGGCTTGGACCCGTACGGGTAAGCGGTGCCGACGGCGGGCTTGTCGCCCTCGGAGAGCACCCAGGGATCGACGAGCCGCTCCTCGCTCGCGCGTTGCAGGGTGTCGAAGTCGTCACGGAAGTACTGCACGTCGACGGCGAGGTGCCGGCGCATGTAGTCGAGCAGCGTATGAGCCACTTCGGCGCGCAACGCGGGCTCGGCGTCCCGCAGCGCCAGGTGCGCGGACTGCCAGCGGTCGTGCTGGTCGGCGAGCCAGCCGAGGTCCTCGTACTCGATGCGCAGGAGGCCGCACTGCTCCAGGTTGGGCATCGTGATGCGCCAGCCACGCTCCAGGTCTCGGTAGAGGCGGTATCCGACGACGTCCCGGAACACCTTGGTGGCCCGGCGCTCCAGGCCGGGGGCCATCTTCGGGTTGCCGGTGTACGCACGCGGGTTCAGGCCCATCACCTCGGTGACGGCCTGGGTGAGGTCGTCGTGGCGCAGCCCGTCCTCACCGGCCGCCAGCGCCGCCTGGTACAGCGAGCTGCGCAACTGCGTCACCTGGGCGAAGTCGTTGAAGTGCCCGGCCTGCAAGGAGGCGTCCTGCCGGTTGTCGACGAACGTGAGCAGCTTGCGGGCCTCCCTCGACAGCACGTCCTCGGGAACCGCGCGCAACGACTTGACGATCGACGCGGAGACCACCGACGTCGCCGAGGAGCGGCCTTCCTGATCGAGGGTGGCGAGCTTGGCGAAGTCCCTGCCGCGGGTCTGCTCGTAGGAGATCTGGCAGTGCAGGCAGAACAGGAACGGGGCCGGGACGAACGCCGCCACCAGGCCCGCGCCGGACTCCTGCCCACGGGGGTCGACGACGACGCGCTTGGGGACCCGTACCCGATAGGACTTCTTCACGACGTTCACGCCCTGGCCGTCCGGCTCCAGCCACGACTCCGGCAGCCGCCGGTCCTGTATGGCCTGCTGCGGGTCGGCAGGCCACTCGTAATCCTCGCCGGGAGTGCCGATGTAGAGGTAGCCCTCACCCTCACGGCCGCCGGAGGCGGAGGTGTCACGGCGCGGCTCGTAACGGAAGGTGCCGTTGTCCTCGGTGCGCCAGACAGTGACGTACTCCTGGCCGCACTCCCGGCAGAACGCCAGCGGGAAGAGCGGCTTGCCGTCGCTGCCCGGCTGCTCCAGCTGGTAGGTGCGGGTCATCGGGCGGGTCAGCGGGTCCTGGAGCGTCGTGTAGACGGTGTCGCCCTTGGAGAGGAACTGGTGCAACCGGAAAGCGAACAACGGCCGCTCGGTCACCGGGTGTTTGGCCTGCGACCCGGCTTCCAGAGTGGCGCGGATCGCGTCCGCGGCCGTGGCGGCGGGAACACCGGACTCCTCTTCGAGATCCGCAGCCGCGTCCTCGATCGTGCCGGGCGCACAGCGTCGCAGCCGCCCCGTGCCCGGCTCCCGCTCCAGGCCGAACCGCGACTCCAGCCAGCGCGCCAGGGGGTCCTTGGTGAGTGCCTCGTACGCCAGTGGCGCGGCGGCGGCACGCAACCGGTCGGGGGACACCTCTGCCGGAGCCTCGTCGGTGGCGCGTACGAGCGTCTCGCCGATGACCCGCTTGGGCAGCACGGTGGTGCCGAAGAGCCGGCCGGCCACCTTGGCGATCTCCCGCTGCTGGTCCGGCCAGGTGCCTTCGGTGGACATCGTCGCGGAGGTGCCGATGCACTGGAGCGTGTCGGCCGCTCGGCAGGCCTCGCGGACCCGGCGGATCAGCAGGGCGACGTCCGCGCCCTGGCGGCCGCGGTAGGTGTGCAGTTCGTCGAAGACCAGGAACTGCAGGCCCTCGGCCATCCGGATCAGGCTCTTCCGGTCGTCGGGCCGGGTGAGCATCAGCTCCAGCATCACGTAGTTGGTGAGCAGGATGTCCGGCGGGTTCTTCCGCAGCTCGGCCCGCCGCTCCTCGCTCTCCTGGCCGGTGTAGCGGGCGAAGGTGACCGGCTCGCGACCGGCGCCGAAGCCGTGCCGGAGATACTTCTGCAACTCCTTGAGCTGCGAGTTCGCCAGCGCGTTCATCGGGTAGACGATGATCGCCCGCACCCGGTCGGGCGCTCCGGGGCCGAGCGCCGCGCGTTCCTTGAGGACCTGGTTCACGATCGGGACGATGTAGGCGAGGGACTTGCCCGAGCCCGTGCCGGTGGTCAGGACGTAGGAGTCACCGGCCTGCGCGGCGTCGATCGCCTCACGCTGGTGCCGGTGGAAGGTGAGCGGCCGGCCCGCCGGGCGGCGGGCGTCCTCTTTCTTGCCGGCCTGGAAGATCTCGGCGCACTTCTGCTCCAGGACCCCGTCCCGGACCAGGTCCTGGACGTTGCCCCCGTCGTCGAAGAACGGGTTCAGCGACAGCCACGGGTCGGGCCACTGCGACTTGCTCGCCAGGTCGTCCTCGATGAAGCCGGCGATCCGGCCGTCGCGTACGACGGTGGCGCCCTGCGTGAAGCGCGCGTACTCGTCGACCAGCTCGCGGTGGATGCCGAAGACGTCCATCGCGTCCGGGACGCGCGTCGCGCGGCGCGGCACCGGGACGGGCGTCGGCGCGGACGGCTCCGGGAACTCCTCGCGCAGACGGGCCACCGGATTCATCGCCGCCCACTCGGGGGAGAGCAGGGACGCCGTGTCGTCCGGGGCGAGGGCGAGCGGGACGAGGGCCTCGCGGACCTGGGTGGCGTTCTCCGGACGGTTCGCGGGGTCCTTCTCCAGGAGCCGGTTGACCAGCAGGACCAACGTGTCGGGCAGGTCGGGGCGGACCACGGTCAGCGAGGGCGGCGCCAGGTTCTGGTGCTGCTCGAAGAGGTCGAAGGTGACCTTGGCGTTGAACGGGGGCTTGCCGATCAGCAGTTCGTACAGGACGCAGCCGAGCGCGTACAGGTCGGCGGAGGCGGTCACCTGTTCGGCGCGGATCTGCTCCGGCGCCATGTAACGGGCGGTGCCGATGGAGACGCCGGTGCTGGTGAGGCGGGTCCGGTCGGCGTCGTCCACGATCCGGCCCACGCCGAAGTCGAGGATCTTGACCGTGCCGTCCCGGGTGAGCATCAGATTCGCGGGCTTGAGATCGCGGTGGACGATACCCGCGCTGTGCGCGGAGGCCAGCCCGGCGGCGATCTGGGCGGTGATGGCTGCCGCCCAGGAGACGGGCAACTGGGGTTCCTCGTCGATCAGTTCATTGAGAGGGTGACCGTCGAGCAGTTCCATGGCCAGGTAGGGCAGGCCGCCGCCGTCCTGGGCTCCGGCGGCGTCGACGCCACCGGCGATGAGCCGGGTGAGGTTGGGGTGGCGGGGGGAAAGGCGGCGCATGATGTCCACCTCGCGGCGGAACCGGTTGACAGCGTCAGCGTCCTGGGCGGTGTCGATCGCCATGCCGGTCCGGCTGCGGAGGATCGTCTTCAGCGCGACCGTACGGTCGGCCGCGTCGTCGACAGCCTCAAGATCCAGGGCCCGGTGGACCTGCCCCATGTTTCCGCGACCGACGGCCCCCGTGATCCGGAACCGTCCGGCCACTGTCCCCAGATCCACTGGTACTCCCTCACGTCGTTCCCGGTTATGGAGCGTAGGCGCTCCTGGGAGGTGCGCCTCCGGCAAGCAACAGTACACCTGCGTGCATTTTCGAATCCATGTATGCGCGTTGACTATGTAAACAGATTTACTTGTGTCGAATGAGTGGGCCGTGCGGGTGCCTGGCTCGACCGTCCAGGCCTGGGGCGGCTCCGGGTGAGCGCATGGAGGTGGGATGGGAGGCGGTGAACCACTGCATGCGGTCCTCGCGGTGCGTGAGTCATGTCAACACATTCACCAGGGCGTGTGTAGGGGGAATGCTCCGTGTACGGTGGCGAGCATGTCGGACACCCCCACGCGCAACCCGGATCATCACGACGAGGCGCCGCCGGCGCTCGTCACCGGAGCCGAGGTCGCCCGCCTCGCCGGGGTGACCCGTGCCGCCGTCTCCAACTGGCGCCGTCGTTACGAGGACTTCCCCCCCGCTGTCGGCGGCAGCGCCTCAAGCCCCCTCTTCCACTGGGCAGCGGTCCAGGAATGGCTCGCCCGCCGGGACAAGAGCCAGGAGGTCTCCCACGAGGTCCAGACCTGGCAGGCGCTCCGCGCCCACCACGGTGACGCCACCGTCGCCGCCGTCGCGGCCGCCGTCGGACATCTCGCCGGGGGCGTCGAAGGCCGAGGAGCCGCAGCCGACGCTTCCGCCGGCTTTCCGCCGCACAAGCCGGTCGACGCCTCGCTCCGGGACCTTCTGGACCGTCTCGCCGCAGACCTCGGGCCGGCCGCCGCCGTCGAAGCGCTCGTGGCCAGACTGATCGACTCGGCCCGCCGCTCCGGCTCGGACGTAGTCACCCCTCCCCGCATCGTCCGAGCCGTGACGCACTTCGCTCCTGCCGTGCGACAGGGACAGACCGTCTTCGACCCCGCCTGCGGCATCGGCACACTTCTGCACGAACTGAGCCCCGAGCGCGGCCTGGTCCGTATCGGCCAGGACATCGACGAGGACTGCGTCCGCATCGCTCGCGTACGCTCCGTTCTCGCCGGGCACGAGGACACGCGGATCGCGCCCGGCGACTCGCTGCGCGCCGACGGCTGGCCCGGTCTCTCCGCCGACCTTGTCGTCTGCGACCCGCCTGCCGCGGTCGTGGACTGGGGCCGTGAAGACCTCCTCCTCGACCCCCGCTGGGAATTCGGTACGCCTTCCCGCGCTGAAGCCGAACTGGCGTGGCTGCAGCACGCCTACGCGCATGCCGCCCCCGGCGGACACGTGCTCATGGTCATGCCCGCCTCCGTCGCCTACCGCAAGGCCGGGCGTCGCATCCGGGCGGAGCTGGTCCGGCGCGGAGCCGTCCGGAAGATCATCGCTCTGCCCGGCGGCGTCGCCTCCGCGCACGCCCTTCCCGTCCACCTCTGGCTGCTACGACGCCCCGACGACACGGACCAGCGGCCGGACACCATCACCATGGTCGACCTCACCGCCAACGCTCCCGACGGTCCACTGGACCCCGAAGAGGGCCAGAGCGCCGACGTTCGTCTCATCGACCTTCTGGACGACACCGTCGACCTCACGCCGGCCGCCCATATGCATACGGCCCGGCGCGATCTGGCCACCGAATACGAACGAGCGCGCGCCGAACTCTCCACCACGATCGCCACTCTCGAAACCCTTCTGCCCGACCTGCGGGCGGGTGACGGTAACGACCTGTGGGACGGCGCCACGGTCACCGTCGCGGAGCTCGCCCGGGCAGGTCTCGTAGAACTTCAGGGCGGTGGCGCCCGAGCCGCCGACGACCAGATCGACCCCGACTACCTCGACGGCTTTCTGACGGCCGGACCCAACGTCAGACGCTCCACCTCTCAGAGTGGCACCTACCGCCTCGACCCCAGGAACGCACGCATCCCGCAACGTGAGACCGCTGTTCAGCGCCGCTACGGAACCGCCTTCCGCGCCTTGCGCGAAGCGGAGACCCAAGCGCTGCTCCTGACCGAAACGGTGCGACGGATGGCAGAAGTGGCCAGAGAAGGCATGGGAAGCGGGGCCCTGGAGCCGGGAGGCGAGTGAGTACTCCTCCAGCGCATCCGTACGTCGGAGGCGGTGTGCCCGGCCGGGAGCCGGGACAGGGCACCCGGCCGGGGGGCGGCGGTCAGCTGCTCCCCGCTAGAGCAGCGGCTTCGTGCAGGCCGTCGTGGTGCCGTCGCTGATGCAGGCGCGTACCGACTGCCCGCTCGTCGCCTTCATCACCTTGCCGTCGGCGACCTTCGTGTACGCCCCCCCGGGCGCCCTGTCCTCCAGCCACACCGTCGTTCCCGTGGCCGTCGTGTGCGCCCATGCGTAGTAGTCGGAGACGGACCAGGCCGGGCGCCCGCCGCTGAGGGTGACCCGCTGCCCGCCGGGTAGCGCGGCCGTCGACCAGTCCGTGGCGACCGACGCCCACTGCGTGACCGTGGAGGGCGCGACGCCCTCGCAGATCTCGCCGGGTGCGCAGGGGCCCATCGTCCCCTCCTTGTCGCTCAGGGACATGTTGTCGTCCTGCTGCGTGGCGAACGCCCAGTTCCTGCCGTCCACGACCAGTCCGGCGATCTTCTTGTCGGTCAGCGGGTCGAGGGCGATCATCTTCGTTCTGCCCGTGGTAGTGAGCCGGGTCCCCGGGACGGGGACCGGCCGCTGGGCGCGGGAGTCCGCACCGGACTTGCTGTGTGTCATCAGGGTGGCGAAGACGCCCGTGCTGCCGGTCGGGAGCTCGGCTTCGCCCCAGTAGTACATGTGGTGGGGGTCCCAGGCCGGACGGCCCTGCCAGATCCGCAGCCGGCCGCCCTGATAGATGTTGGCGTCCTCGACGAGGTCGGGCCCGTAGTTCGGCATCCACTCGGTGACGGTCGACGAGTCGACGCCCTCGCAGGGAAGCGTGGCGCAGGGTGCCTGGGTCGGCGCGGTCGTCGTGGCGTCCGGGTCGCGGGTGCACGCGGTTCCGCTGCTGTCGCTGACGCAGGCGCGCAACTCAGGGAGCCAGGAGTAGGCGCGGGTGGAGCCGGAGGTGGTGCGCGAGGCTCCCTCCGGCGTGAACTCGGTGTACACGTCGCCCCAGCGGCCGGCGCCCTGCCATGCCTCGAGCCAGAACCTGCCGCCGGCGGACGTCAGTTGGCCCTCGGCCCAGCCGAGGTAGCTTCCCTGCTTCAGCCGCCCGTCGACCTTCTGGACAGAGGCGCCGGAGGGCAGCGTCACGCGGTCGAGGTCGGAGCGGTCGACGTAGGCCCAGTCGGAGGCGGCGATCGCATCCGGATCGGCTTCGGAACACCAGCCGGTGCACGGTCCGTTGGGTACGACCGAGGAGTAGGTGGCGTTGACGCAACCGGTCTCCTTGCCGTCCGTGACGCACGCCCCGTTGGCGTACACGACCCCGAACCTGGTCGTGTCGTGCAGGAACATGCCCGTGGTACCGCTGGTGACGCGGTAGGAACGCGGGTGCTCCAGGGTTGTCCTGATGTTGATGCCGTCACCGAGGTTGTCCTCGGTCCGCAGCCAGCCGCGCCCCTGCGACGTGCCGGTGAGGGTCACCTCGGCCCAGGAGTAGATCGTCCCCGAAGTGTCCCAGGCGGGCTTACCCGTATACAGCCTGAGCCGCGATCCTGAGGCGAGGACCGCCTCCTTGAGTACCTTCGGCGCGCCACCCGTGTGCCACGCCGTGACGCTGCCGGGATCCGAACCCTGACACGGCAGCGTGGGACACGGTGCCGCCTGTACGGCCCGCGCCCCGGACCCGGGGGAGGCCGGAGCGGCCGACGCGGTCGGTGCCGTCATCAGCGCGGAGGCGGTGACCGCCAGGGCGACGGGCACACACCACGCCCATAACCGTCTCCACCGCCCTCTGTCCGCCACGCGCCGTACGTTTCTGTTTCGCATGCCATCTCCTCCGCTGAGCACTTCGGTCGAGCCGTGACGGAAGTGATGGAATGCGTGGCGGCTCTTCCGGCTGTCTCTGCGGGGTCTCCACGGAGTCGCGGGGCAGCGGTTCGTGGCCTGTTCGGCACACCGTGCGCGCAGGAGGGCAGGCGGCCGCTCAGGGGCGCGGCCAGACATGCCCGTCCAGGGGCTCGATGTCGCTGTTGAAGCGCTTGCGGCAGCCGGCGAAGGTGGCTGCTTCCTCCGGTGTCCGCTCCTCCAGAACCCTGCTCAGGCCCTGGGTGTACTCCTTTCGGTCGGCGTCCAGCCTGGCGTCGGGCTCGTCTCCCTGCTGCTCGCCGTGTCGAAGGGCTCCGACTGGGGCTGGGCGAGTGGCACCACGCTCGGGCTGTTCGCCGTCGCGGCCGTCGTGCTGCCGGCCTGGGCGTGGTGGGAACTGCGCAGCGACGAGCCACTGGTCGATCGTCGGGTGGCCAGGCGCCCCCAGATCCTCATGACCGACGCGGCCTCGGTGCTGGTCGGCTTCGCGATGTACGCCTCCTCGCAGGCGGGGCCCGGCAGTTGACATCTGCCAGGCCCCGCTTTCGTCTGCCGTCCCGGTCCTCCCTTCGAGCCCGAGCGGACCGGCCGCGGCGGTGCCGGCAGTCCCGCCCCTTCGTCACGATCCGATCTCGGACGTGCGGAGAGGTCTTGTTTTCGGCCATGTAATCGATTCCAATCATCCGTGTAATCGATTCCACGGCCCTCGGCCGCTGGTTTTGAGGCTCACGGAAACCACAAGGAGGTGGTCCGGAAATGGTGAGCATCAAGGATGTCGCGGCCCAGGCGGGAGTGTCTGTCGCCACGGTCTCCCGGGTCCTGAACAGCCATCCCTCCGTCAGCCCCGACGCGCGCGGACGCGTCCTCGCCGCAGTCGACGCCCTCGGCTACCGGCCCAACGCCGTGGCCAGGTCGCTGCGCACCGACCAGACGCGCACCCTCGGCCTGGTCATCAGTGACGTACTCAATCCGTACTTCACCGAACTGGCCCGCTTCGTCGAGGAAGAGGCCCGCGCACACGGCTACAGCGTCATCATCGGAAACGCCGACGAGCGGCCCGAACTGCAGGACCACCACGTACGCACGCTCCTCGACCGCCGCATCGACGGACTTCTCGTCTCCCCCGCGGACGGTGGCACCCCGCTCATGCTGGACGTCGCCCGCAGCGGTACGCCGATGGTCCTGGTGGACCGGTGGATCCCGGGCCTCGACGTCCCCGTGGTGCGCGCCGACGGCCGCGACGCCATCCGCGACCTGGTCGCCCACCTGCACGGTCTCGGCCACCGCCGGCTCGCGATCATCGCGGGCCCCGCGGCCACCACCACGGGCAACGAGCGTGTGGAGGCGTTCCGTGAGGCGCTGAGCGCACACGGACTCGCGCTGCCCGACGCGTACATCGGCCAGGGCGACTTCCAGGCCGACAGCGGCCGCCGGGCCACCGAGGGCTTCCTCGCGCTTCCCGAACCGCCCGAGGTCGTGTTCGCAGCCGACAACCTGATGGCGCTCGGCGCGCTGGACGCGATCCGCGCACGCGGGCTGCGCGTCCCGCGGGACATCGGACTCGCGGCCTTCGACGACATCCCGTGGTTCGTGCACACCGATCCGCCCGTCACCGCGATCGCCCAGCCGACCGGCGAGCTGGGCCGTGCCGCCGTACGGGCACTCGTCGACCTCATCGAGGGACGTTCCCCGCGGTCCGTCACCCTGCCCGCCCGCCTTGTCGTACGCAGTTCCTGCGGCGAGCACGCATCGAACCGGAGGAGCAACTTGTGAGCGGTCCCGATGAGTTGCTGCGCATCGAAGGCGTACGCAAGTCCTTCCCCGGCGTGGTCGCGCTCGACGGCGTCGACTTCGACCTCCGGCGCGGCGAAGTGCATGTCCTGCTCGGTGAGAACGGAGCGGGCAAGAGCACCCTCATCAAGATGCTCTCCGGTGCCCATCGCCCGGACCGCGGACGGATACTCGTCCAGGGGCGCGAGGTCCGCATCCACTCCGCGCAGGACGCCGAGCGGTTGGGCATCGCGACCATCTACCAGGAGTTCAACCTGGTGCCCGACCTGACGGTGGCGGAGAACATCTTCCTCGGCAGGCAACCGCGCCGCTACGGACTCATCGACCGCAAGCGGATGGAGGCGGACGCCGAGGTACTGCTGCGCCGCGTCGGTGTGCGGGTCTCCCCGAAGACCAAGGTGCGCGAACTCGGCATCGCCCGGCTCCAGATGGTGGAGATCGCCAAGGCCCTCAGCCTGGACGCGCGCGTCCTGATCATGGACGAGCCGACGGCCGTCCTCACCTCCGAGGAGGTCGGGAAACTCTTCCGCATCGTGCGGCAACTCCGCGAGGAGGGGGTGGGGATCGTCTTCATCACCCATCACCTGGAGGAGATCGCCGCGCTCGGCGACCGGGTCACCGTCCTGCGCGACGGCCGCAGCATCGACCAGGTGCCGGCCTCGACACCCGAGACGGAACTCGTCCAGCTCATGGTGGGACGCAGCATCGAGCAGCAGTATCCGCGGGAACGGCCGAAGGCGGGGGAGCCCCTGCTCTCCGTCCGCGGACTGACCCGGCACGGCGTCTTCCACGACGTCGGCTTCGAGATCCGGGCGGGTGAGGTCGTCGGACTGGCGGGCCTCGTGGGCGCGGGGCGCACCGAGGTCGCCCGCGCCGTGTTCGGTGCCGACCCCTATGACGCCGGCACCGTCGACGTACTCGGCCAACGCCTGGCCAAGCACGACGTGACCGCCGCCATGAACGCCGGGATCGGTCTCGTACCCGAGGACCGCAAGGGCCAGGGCCTCGTCCTCGACGCGTCCGTGCAGGAGAACCTCGGCCTGGTCACGCTGCGTTCGGCGAGCCGCTCGGGTCTCGTGGACCTCAAGGGGCAGCGCACCGCGGCAGCCCGGATCGCCGAACAGCTCGGCGTACGGATGGCCGGGCTCGGCCAGCACGTCCGCACCCTGTCCGGCGGCAACCAGCAGAAGGTCGTCATCGGCAAATGGCTGCTCGCCGACACCAAGGTGCTCATCCTCGACGAGCCGACGCGCGGTATCGACGTCGGTGCCAAGGTCGAGATCTACCAGCTCATCAACGAACTGACGGCCTCCGGGCACGCGGTCCTGATGATCTCCAGCGACCTGCCAGAGGTCCTCGGCATGAGCGACCGGGTGCTGGTCATGGCCCAGGGCCGCATCGCCGGGGAGATCCCCGCGCACGAAGCGACCCAGGACGCGGTGATGGCCCTCGCGGTCAGCGCTCCCACCCCCACGTCAAACCCCGCAGTGAACGAAGTGGAGGGCCCCCGTGGCCACTGACACGCTCAAGAGCGATACGGGCGCGAGTGGCGCCACCGTCCGTGCGGGGCGCCGCATCCTGCTCGACAACGGCGCGCTGAGCGCCCTGGTCGTCCTGGTCGTGGCGATGTCGCTGCTCTCCGGAGACTTCCTGACCACGCAGAACCTGCTGAACGTCGGTGTGCAGGCCGCCGTCACCGCGATCCTCGCGTTCGGCGTCACCTTCGTCATCGTCTCGGCGGGCATCGACCTGTCTGTCGGCTCCGTGGCAGCCCTCTCCGCGACCGTCCTGGCATGGTCGGCGACGTCCGAGGGGGTGCCCGTCTGGCTGGCGGTCATCCTGGCCGTCGTCACCGGCATCGCCTGCGGCTTCGTCAACGGGGCCCTCGTCTCGTACGGCAAACTGCCGCCGTTCATCGCGACGCTGGCCATGCTCTCGGTCGCTCGCGGCCTGTCCCTGGTCATCTCCCAGGGCAGCCCGATCGCCTTCCCCGACTCGGTCTCCGTGCTCGGTGACACGCTCGGCGGCTGGCTGCCGGTCCCCGTCCTCGTGATGATCGTCATGGGACTCGTCACCGCGCTCATCCTGGCCCGCACCTACATCGGCCGCTCGATGTACGCGATCGGCGGCAACGAGGAGGCGGCCCGCCTCTCCGGACTGCGCGTCAAGCGGCAGAAGCTCGTCATCTACGCCCTGTCCGGCCTCTTCGCCGCTGTCGCGGGCATCGTGCTGGCTTCCCGTCTCGTCTCCGCGCAGCCGCAGGCGGCACAGGGATACGAGCTCGACGCGATCGCCGCGGTCGTCATCGGCGGTGCCAGCCTGGCGGGCGGCGTAGGCAAGGCGTCCGGCACCCTGATAGGCGCGCTCATACTCGCCGTGCTGCGCAACGGCCTCAACCTGCTGTCCGTGTCCGCCTTCTGGCAGCAGGTCGTCATCGGCGTCGTCATCGCCCTCGCGGTGCTCCTCGACACGCTGCGCCGCAAGGCCGGCTCCGCAACCGCACCCGCGTCCGGTGCGGCCGGTCCTGCCCGGAAGGGGCCGGGGGCGGCCAAGCTCGCGATCGGTGCCGTGTGCGTGGCGGCCGTCGTCGCCGCCGTGTCGTTCTTCAACTCCGGTACGCCCGGGGTGACCACCAAGGTGGGCATGTCGCTCTCCACCCTCAACAACCCATTCTTCGTCCAGATGAAGGAGGGCGCACAGGCGGAGGCCAAGGCCGCCGGGATCGAACTCACCGTCACCGACGCGCAGAACGACGCCTCCCAGCAGGCCAACCAGCTCCAGAACTTCTCCAGCTCGGGGATGAAGTCCATCATCGTCAACCCGGTGGACTCGGACGCGGTCGGCCCCGGGGTGCGGACCGCGAACAAGGCCGGTATCCCGGTGATCGCCGCGGACCGGGGCGTGAACAAGGCGGACACCGCGACCCTCGTCGCCTCCGACAACGTGGCCGGCGGCAGGCTCGCCGCCGAGGCGCTGGCCGGCAAGCTCGGTGGCAAGGGCAGCATCGTGGTCCTCCAGGGCACCGCGGGAACCTCCGCCAGCCGCGAGCGCGGTGCGGGCTTCGCCGAGGGCATCAAGGCGTACCCGGGCATCAAGGTCGTCGCACGGCAGCCCGCGGACTTCGACCGCACCAAGGGGCTGGACGTCATGACCAACCTGCTCCAGTCCCATGCCGACGTCACCGGAGTGTTCGCCGAGAACGACGAGATGGCGCTCGGCGCCGTCAAGGCGCTCGGAAACAAGGCCGGCAAGTCCGTCACCGTCGTCGGCTTCGACGGAACTCCCGACGGTCTCAAGGCGGTCGAGGCGGGAACGCTGTACGCGTCCGTGGCGCAGCAGCCCAAGGAGCTGGGCAAGATCGCCGTCCGGAACGCGGTCAGGGCCGCGCAGGGCAAGGACGTCGACAGAATGGTGAAGGTTCCGGTCAAGGTCGTCACCGAGAAGAACGTCGCCGACTTCTCCTGAGCGCCTCGCTCGCGAACGGACCTGACCACGAAGAGCACGCGATACACGGAAAGCAGGAGAGATGCACGAGTACGAGCACGGCCGGTACGACCTGTTGGTCGTGGGGTCGGCCAACGCCGACCTGGTGATCGGCGTCGAGCGCCGCCCCGCACCGGGCGAGACCGTGCTCGGCTCCGACCTGGCCGTCCACCCGGGCGGCAAGGGCGCGAACCAGGCGGTCGCCGCCGCCCGGCTGGGCGCCGGTGCCGCCCTGCTGGCCCGGGTCGGTGACGACGCCCACGGCCGGCTGCTGCTGGAATCGCAGCGCGCGGCGGGCGTGGACACCGCCGGTGTCCTCGTCGGCGGGGCGCCCACCGGAGTCGCGCTGATCACCGTGGACCCCTCGGGCGACAACAGCATCGTGGTGTCGCCGGGGGCCAACGCCCGGCTGACCCCGCAGGACGTCCGGGCCGCCGGGTCCCTGCTGGCAGCGGCGCGGGTCGTCTCCGTACAACTGGAGATTCCCCTGGAGACAGTGGCCGAGGTGGCTCGTACCGTCTCATCGGACACCCGGTTCGTACTCAACCCCTCGCCGCCCGCACCCCTGCCGGAACAGGTGCTCGCGGTCTGCGACCCACTGGTCGTGAACGAGCACGAGGCGCTGTTCATCCTGGGCGGCACGGCGGGGGACACGCCGGAGGACCGGGCGCGGGGGCTGCTCGCTCTCGGCCCGCGGTCGGTCGTGGTCACGCTGGGGGCGGCGGGCGCGCTCGTCGCCGACAGCCGTACGGGTGACCTCGTACGCGTACCGAGTCCGAAGGTCGACGCCGTGGACACCACGGGGGCCGGTGACGCCTTCACCGCAGCCCTGGCCTGGCGGCTCGGCCGGGGCGAAGGGCTTCTGGAGGCTGCGGAGTTCGCCGTTCAGGTGGGCGCGGCGGCGGTCACCCGCAAGGGTGCGCAGGACTCCTTCCCGACGGCCGACGAGGTGTCCGCGCTGTGAAGAGGTCAGGCATCCTCAACCGCCATCTGTCGGGCGGGCTGGCCGAGCTGGGCCACGGAGACGGGGTCCTGATCTGTGACGTGGGGATGTCCATCCCGCGTGGCCCGCGGGTCGTCGACCTGGCGTTCCGGGCCGGGACACCGTCGTTCGCCGAGGTGCTCGACGGGCTGCTCGCCGAACTCGTGGTGGAGGGAGCGACGGCCGCGCACGAGGTACGGGAGGCCAACCCCGGGGCCGCACGGCTCCTGGAGGAACGGTTCCGGGACCTCGCGTTCGTTCCGCACGAGGAGCTGAAGGCGCTCTCCGCGGGTGCCCGGCTGGTGGTGCGGTCCGGGGAGGCCCGGCCCTATGCGAATGTGCTGCTGCGCTGCGGTGTCTTCTTCTGACGCCGGTTCATGGCTGCTACTCCCGCCTCACGCCCGCTCGATGAGCTGATCGCCCCGGGACAGCGCGTCCACCAGTGCGGCCAGCCCCGCGGCCAGGGCGGTCAGGCCGGAACCGGCCGGGCCCCCTGGCTCCCGCATGTACGCATCGCGCCGGATCTCGATCATCAGCGGGGCGGCCCATAAAGGGGTTCCTTCGGTGTGACTCGCGGCGGGGTGGCGCGGACAGCGGCGGGGAAGGGGCGGCGCACTGTGCCCATTCCCCACCGTGTCCGACTATCCACCGGCTGTCTTACTGCCCGGACGCGACCACCGGGTAGTGATCCGAGAGGTTCGTGTACGTGTACGTGGTGCCCCAACTGGAGACGGACCAGGGGGCGCTCCGTTCCTTGATCACCTCGTTCTCCCAGCCGGACGGCTTCACGTGCCCGGCGCGGTGCAGGACGTAGTCGAGGTCCTCGCGCGGGTCGTCCGGGTAGCGCTCGGCGGCGATCGAGTTGTCCTGGGTGTCGAACGAGTAGAGGTGACCCGTCCGGGCGTCCGTTCCGGCGAGACCGGCGTCGGCGAGGAGGGAGGTGTACTCGGCGGAGTGCGAGTCGACGTTCAAGTCACCTGCGACGATGACCTGTTCGGATGCCGGGATGTTCTTCGCGTCGAGGAACGCGTCGATCTGCTTGAACTGGAGGCTGCGCTTCTGCGCCGCCTCACCGGCCTTGCATCCCGGGTCGGTCGACTGCGCATGCGTTCCCACGACGTGGACGCGGGTGCCGTTGACGTTCAGCGCCGCATAGGCGAAGCCCTTGTTGGACCACCAGTCGGCGCCGCAGGCGTCCTTGAAGATGTGCTGCTCCTTGCGGATGACCGGCCACTTGCTCAGGACGGCGACGCCGCCGTCCTCCGGTGTCGTCGAGGAGTAGGCGCCGCCCGTCGCGTCCCAGCCGCTCGTGCTCCGGCCCACCACCGGCGTGCGGTACGGGTACTCGGCGGAGGCGTTCCGCATGAGCGCTTCCGATGCCCCGTTGTCGAACGCCTCCTGGATGACGACGACATCATTGCCGCGGAAGAACGACGCCTTCGGAATCTCCACGGCGCGGTGGTCCTGACCCCAGTTGGGGTAGAGGCTCTTGCTGAAGATGAACGTGTTGTACGAGAGCACGCGCAGCGAGGGCGTCTCGGCGGCCGAAGCGGCCGAGGCGGGCGGAGCGGCGACGCCGAGCGTCACCGCGGCGAGCGCGGCGGACAGCGTCATGCCCGGGAGGCGGCGGAGCGAGGAGTGTGACACGAGGGTCTCCAGGTGATGCTGAGGGTGGGGTAGACCGGCGACACACATCCAATCAGCGGGAGTTACTTGCGGGTAGACCTTGGATGGACCCGATCTGTCGATCCGTACACAACCGCGCCAGGTCGGCCAGCAGGTCCTCGGCCACATGCTCCTCGAGGACGGCCGTTCCCCTGGCCGCGAGGGCCGGAGCCAGTTCGGCGTCCCAGGGGGCGGCGGTGATCCGGCCTGCGGCGGGGCCGGACGGCGCGTGGGCGTGTGCCGCCAGGAAGTCGGACGTGGACATGCGCCACAGCGTGGCCGTGCTCCGGGCCAGGACGTGGGCGGCGATGCGCAGGCCCTCCCCGTCGAAGTCGCCGTGGTAGCGCAGCGGTGCACCGGCCTCGGCGAGACGGTCGAGCAGGAGGATCACCGCGCTGTTCGGCCAGCCGGAGGTGCAGACCAGGGGCGGGCAGGCAGGCCCGAAGCGTTGAAGGGCCAGGGCAGGGATGCTCGGGTTCTCCGTGAGGTGCACGGCGGTGGGCGGGAAGCGCAGGTCGCCGGGGTCGCGCAGCTGGGCCAGGGTGAGGTGGGTGGCGTGGCCGGCTGCGGAGAGCGCGGTCAGGGCGCCGGCCACCGGACCTCGGCCTGCCGGGCGCAGACCCGCGGTGAGCACCGTCGTGGACAGCGCGTCGTCGGCGAGTCCGGCGCGCGACCACAGCGCGCGCCGGTCCGCCGCCGTCTCGGGGGCCGCGGTGCCGTAGAGGGCGGACAGGGCGCGCAGCACCAGGGAGGAGAGGCGGGTGCCGTCGTCCAGTGCGTGGGAGTCGTCGAGGATCCGGGTGGCGAAGACAGGCAACGGCTCCCCGCAGGCAGGAAGCCCGGCCAGGACGTGCAGAGCGTCGTCGAGCGTCCGCCGGGTGGCGGTGACGGAGCCGCCGATCACCCCGGCCCGCCGGACCGGCCCGACCCAGGCGTCGAGCGCCGGCTGCGCCAGGACGACCGGGTGCGTGGCGAACCACTCCCACAGGGCGGCACGCTCGGCGGCGACGGATGCCCGCTCCGCCGTCCGGTCGCCGAGCGGGCCGGCGATCGCGGCGACCACGGACCGGGTGTCCTGGCCGCAGCTGTCGACAAGCGCCTCGTCGAGCCGGGCCAGTGCCACCGTGGGCTGCGGACCGGGAAGCCGGTCGAGGCCGAGGAGGTCCGCCAGCGCGCTCCTGGCGGCCTCGTCCAGCGGGCCGATCCGTACCCGAGTGACCGGCTGCCCGGCGGACAGGCGCGCGTGCAACGCCTGCCACAGCGGCGCCAGTTCGGGACGGTCGAGCGCGTGCGTCACGGCTGCTCCTCGCGCGGCAGCGGCACGCGCGGAGTCTCCTCCCCGCGCGGAAGAGCCTCCGGAGCCTCCTGCGCCACCAGCTCCGCGCCGTTCCACACGAAGCGCGCCGTGGTCACCGCGTCGTCGTCCGGTCCGCCGCCCCCGGTGATCAGCTGGTGCACCGCGATGCCGTCGAGCTCCTGGTACGTGCACCACTCGTGGTCCGACGTGAGCATGAGGTCGAGGTCGAGCGAGCACAGCAGCTCGAAGACCTGGCCCCGGTTGGTGGAGTCGACCCCGACGAAGACCTCGTCCAGCAGTATCAGCCGGGGCGCCTTCGGCACCGCCTGGTAGTGCGCGGCCACCGCCGCGAACAGCGGCAGATGCAGGGCGATGGCCTTCTCCCCGCCGGACAGCGCACCGTGCAGCTTCTTGGTCAGCAACTGCCAGCCCTGACCGTTGGCCCGGTCCAGCTTCACCACGAACTGGTGCCAGGCCGTGTAGTCCAGCACCCGCGTCAGCTGCTCCTCCCAGTTCTTCGCGGTGTCGGACGCCTTGGCCTCCTCGACCCGTTCGCGGAAGAATCGGTGCAGTGCCTCCCGGTCCCCGTCCGACATCCGCACGGGGTCCTTCAGCAGCAGGTCGCGGGCTGCCCTGGTGCCGGGCGGCAGCCCCGGATCGACCTGCCACACCAGACGTACGGCCACCCGGGACGCCGTACGCACGCGCTCCAGGCGGGCGTTCATCGCGTCGACCAGCTCGTTGGCCTGCCGGATGCGTGCCGCGAGATGGCGGCGGGTGTTGCCCGTGAGAGTGCGGTCGAACAGCTCGCGCTCATCGCTGGTGATCTCGTCCAGGCTCCGGTCACGCTCCGCCGTCAGCGCGATGAGCAGACCCGCCGCGCCCATGCGTACGCCGTCCATGGCCGCCGACAGCACCTGAACGTCGTCGTGCGTCTCCATCGCGAGGTCGGCCCGCTCGCCGAGTGCCTGGCGGCTCATGTGGACGGTCTCACTGAGCCGCCCGAGCGCGTCCGCGACGTTCTTCGGCTCGTAGGGGACGGACGGCCAGAGCGCCCCCAGGGTGCGCGCGGTCTCCAGCGTGGCCTTGGTCCCCTCACCCGCCCGCACCTCGGCCTCGGCGCCCGCGTCGGCGGGGAATCCCAGCCGCAGCAGATACCGGAACCGGTCCGCGGCCGCGTCGCGTGCGGTCACCGCGGCGTCACGGTGCTCCGCGGCGGCGGCGCGCTCACTGTTCAGTGCGCCTATGCGCCCCTCGACCGTCCGCAGCAGCGAGGCGCAGTCGCGCAGCCGGGACTGTGCGCGCCGGTGCGACTCCCGCATCTCGTCGATCCGGGCGAGCGTCTCCTCGTACTCCGCCCCGATGGTGTGCTCGAACTCCTCCAGCTGCGCGGCGAGCGCCCGCGCCGTCGATGCCGCGCGGCCCGCCTCCTCCTCGTGTTCCTGGGCGGCCCGGCCGGAACGCTCGGCCCGGGACCGCAGCTCCAGGGCCGTACGCCGCTCCGAGGCCAGCTGGACATGGGCCAGGAGCCACTGACTTCCGGTGTCCTGCAGCCCCTGGACCGTCTCCGCCACCGCGCGCAGTGCCTGTACGTCGGCAGGCAGCCGGTGCTCGGACGCCACGTGGTCGAGTCCGTCCTGCGCCACCCGGGCGGCCGACTCGCACCTGGTGAGCCGCGCGACGGCGTCCCGTACCGCGTCGTCGCGGGCCTCGGTGACCGACTGGGCCCGGTCGAGGTCACGTTCCGCCTCGGTGACGGCCCGGTGACCGGGGCGGCACCGCCGGTCGGACTCCAGCGTCTCCCGTCGGGCCGCGACCGCCGCCAGTTCCGCTGTCAGCCCGGTGAGTGTGTGGTCCACAGCGCCGATGGCCTCCGCCAGTTCGGCGATGCGGCGCTCCCGGGACCTGGCCCGTGCCGAGGCCCCGATGTAGGCGACGTCGGACTTGGCCCAGCTTCCCGTGGCGCTGGCCAGCCGCCAGGTGCCGTCCGCACCGACCGCGGCGCCGTGCTCCGGGGGCAACGTGTCCCCGTACGCGATCCCCGTCAGCAACTGGCCGATGCGCTCCGCCGACACGGGGGCACCGGGCTCGGGGCGCAGCACCTCGCCGAGATGGCGGCCCGGGGCGGGCTCCGCCCACTCCGCCTCGGCGAACGTGTCGTGGCCCAGCGCGAACGCGCCCCCGTACGGCGCCACCCACGCGTCCAGCAGCCCGCTGGCCTCCAGCGCGGCTTCGACCGCGCTGCGCGTGGCCGCCGGCACCGCGTCGTGGAAGCCGACCAGCTTCCACAAGGGAGCACCGGACAGCCTGGAACGGTCCGCGGTACGGAACGCCGGTGTGGGCGGCGGCAGTTCAGCGACCTCCCGCAACCGTCCGGCCTCCGCCGCCAGCGCCTCCCGCTCCGTGCGGGCCGTGCCGATACGGGCCGTGACCGTCGCCTCGGCCGTGGTCAGGGCGTGCTCGACCCTGCGGGCGGCGGCGTCCACGAGCGCCAGCACCTCGGTCTCGGCGGCTGCCCGGCCGGCCAGTTCCTCCACGGCGCTCTCGTCGAAGGAGAGTTCCCCGCACCGCCGCGCCCATTCCCGCAGCCGCTCGGCCTGCGCCCCGGCCGCCTGCTGATACCGGTCAGCGGCCTGTGCACGCTGCTCGGACGCCGCGGCGAGCCCGGCGCGGGAAGCCTCCACGCGCTCTTCGGCCGACGTGCGTTCGGCGAGGGCCGCGCGCAGCACACCGAGTGCCTCGCGCACGTCCTCCACCTGGCTCCGCCGCCCCCGCACCGCACCGTGCAGAATCTGCCCGGCCCGGTCGGGGTTTCCCGCTTCGAGTGCGCCGCTCACCTCCGTACAGGCGGCGGACATACCGGCCCGCCGGGCCACCTGCCAGGAGTCGCTTTCGGCGAGGCGGACCCGTTCCGCCTGCGCGTCCGCCGACTCCAGCGCCCGGGCGTGACGGGCCTCGTCCTGATCCGCGGTCGTCCGGGCCGCGTCGGCCGCCAGCTGCCGCGCCTCCGCGTCCCGGTGCGCCTCCGCCGCCCGCTGACGGCGCTGGTCCAGGTCCTGTCCCTCCCGGTACGCGTCGGACTCCGTCAGCACCTCGATCCTCGCGACGAGTTCGGCGCCCGATGCCTCCGTCTCCCGCTGCTCCTCCTCGGCCTTCTCCCGCTCCGCCACGGCAGCACGGAACTCCTCTTCGCACTCCGTGGCCGTGCGCGTGCGGTTGTCCATGTCGGTGGTGGCCGAGATCAGGGCGGCGGCCCCGGCACGCAGCACCCGCTGGGCGTACGCGCGCTGGCGGGCGCCCAGTGCCTGCGCGGCCCGCACCTCGTCCTCCAGCCGGGCCAGGTGCTCGCGGCGACGGTCCAGCCGTTCGAAACCGTCGGCCAGTTCGGAGATCTCACCCTGGTCGAGCGGGGGCAGGGCGCGCGACAGCAGTTCCGAGAGCAGTGAGGGGTCGAGGCGCTGGGACAGCTTCGGTGTGCGCAGCTGGAGCAGTGCCGTGATCAGGGCGTTGTAGCGCTGCTCGCTCAGGCCGGGGAACAGGGTTTGGCGCACGGTGTCCCGGTAGTCGGACGCCGACGCGTGCACTTCTCCGTGCCCGGACAGCTCGGCCGCGAGCGCCGCCTTCGTCAGGGGCTGCCCCGAGTCGTTGACGAGGGAGAGGCCGCCGGGCACACCGACCCGGCTGCGGCTGGTGAAGAAGTCGGTGGTGACGGTCGTGGTCCGCTCCCCGGCCTGCAGACGCGCACCGATGGTGAGGAACTCCTCGGCACCACCTTCGCCCGCACCACCTTCGCCCGCACCACCTTCGCCACGCTCCGACCGGAACTCGAGCCACACGTATCCCACCCGGGTGAGCCCTGTGGCGCCCTCGCCCATGAGGTTCCAGTGCATGGTGCGTTCCGAGCCGCCGAAGGTGGACAGCCGGTGGGGGCGCAGGCTCGCGTCGAAGAGGAACGGCAACAGGACTTCCAGCGCCTTCGACTTCCCGGTGCCGTTGGGCCCGCGCAGCAGCAGGCGCCCGCGGTGGAAGGTGAACACCTCGTCGTAGTAGCGCCACACGTTGAGCACGCCGGCCCGGGTCGGCTGCCAGCGCTCGCCGGGGCCCGAACCCCCGGAGGCGGAGCCGGGGGCGCTGAGGGGGAGTGCGGTGACCGTCATGCGGGGTGTTCTTCCTTGAGAGTGGCACTGGTGACGCGGTAGCGGGCGGCGGCCGGTCTGGGCACGACCCGGCCGCCTTCGCGCCGTACGAGCCGGAAATCGGCCAGGACCCGCACGGCGTCGTCGGCGAGCGCCGCCGCCCCGCCCTCCGTCCGGTACGCCTTGCCCCAGCGCGGGAACCGGTCCAGAATCCGTTCCGCCTCGACCGCCAGCTGCTCGGGGGCGCACCCGGCGGGCGCGGCGTTCAGCACGTCCAGGAGCAGCAGCGCGGCGACCTTGGCGTGGTTCGCGTCGTCGGGGAATTTGCTGTCCGTGGCGATGGCGTCCGGATCGACCAGCATGAACCCTTCGGCCCGCTCCTCCAGCACGAAGCCCGCCTGTTCGGCGGCCCGGCGCAGGATCTGACGACCGGTGGGGGAGGCCAGGTAGCCGAGCTCGGCCTCGGACAGCTCGTCGCGGTGCAGCACCGGCTGGTCCAAGAGGCGCCGCAGCACCGAGTGCCGCAGCCACAGATTGCGCCGGACCGGCGAGAGCGGCGTGTCCGGCTGTGCGTCGTCCGCCGCGTCCCCGCCGACGGGGAGCCCGTACCGCCGCTCCTCCACGAGTCCGGTGAGCAGCTCTTCGAAGCGGGCCGGGATGTCGGCTGCCGGCACCGCGATCCGGGACGGCCCGCACGGGGCGGCGAGCAGCCGCATCAGCACACTCGAATCGACCCGGTAGAGCACCTTCGCCTCGACCGATTCGGCGAAACTGTCCGTGGCCCCGTCCACGGTCTGCAAGGCCCCGTACGACTCCAGCAGCCGAAGGACGTCGACGAACGCGACGCGCTCCGCACGCTGCGCCGTGTCGAACGCGGACAGGGCCTCGTCCGCCGAAGCGGCCTGCACGACCCGGTCGGCCAGCAGCCCGATCGTGGTGACCGGGACGGACAGCAGCTCGGCGGCGGTGAGGCACAGCAGGACGTACCGCCGCCGGTCGAACGGCGCCCTGCCCGCCCGGGTCCGCCGCGCCGGACGGGACGCGTCGGCCTCCGCGTTGAACTTCAGCAGCCGGGCGTACCCCAGACGGGGTTCGACGGCCAGCGTCCAGCCGCAGTGGTAGTCGAACCAGTGCGCCAGCGGGTCGCGGCGGCGGCGCACCAGATCGAACACCACCGGGTCGGCGCGCTCGGTGAGCAGGGGCCGCACCAGCAGCGTTCGGATGCAACGGGACATCTCTTCGCGCTCGGCCACCACGAGCTGGTTGGCGAAGTTGCTCATCCGGCCACCACCTCCCGGTCCATGACGTCGAAGGCTCCGGAAGCGCCCACCGTGTGCACTTCGATGACGTAGTCCGGACAGCTGAGCGCCCCTCGCGCGGTCCGCAGGACAGCGGGCGCCCCCTGCGGATCGGCGGGGGGCCGCAGCACGACCTCGACCCGCCCGTCCCCGGTCACCGAGCGGCGCGCCCCAGTGGCGTCGGGACGCACCGCCAGCGCCCGGCCCAGCAGATCGAGGAGCCGTTCGAACACCTCGTGGTCGAGCGCCCCGAACCGGGAGAGGCGAACCGGAGATTCGGTACGCAGCAGACTCCACGCGGCTTCCAGCTCGGCCCGCTCCGCTCTCGCCCGCTCGGCCCGCTCCGCCTTCAGCGCCGCCACGTCCCGCACCCGCCCGGTGCGGGTGAACCTCTCCGTACGGCCACTGGTGCGCAGCAGCGCGGATACCTCCACGGGCGGGGCGTCACGCCAGCTCTCGGTGGCGGAGACGAGCTCCGGGTCGGCGTGCGCGAGATGCGCGTGGCGCGACGGTCCGAGCCCGAAGGCCGTCGCCCACAGCCGGTGCAGACCGTCCTCGCCGGGGGCGGCGGCGAACCAGCGGGCCAGCTCCCGGAAATCCTGCACCGCACCGGTCGACCTGCGCCGCGACTCGGTGATCCGGTCAAGCACCTGGAGCAGAGTGACGATGGCGCGGCGTGCCACGTGGTGCAGCTGCTCCACCCGCGGGGGCGAGCCGTCGACGGGCAGGAACCAGGCCCGCAGCCCGTCCCAGCGCGCCTGACGGCGGGCCAGCCACGCGGCTGCCGGATCGTCCCCACCGGCCGGCGGCAGCTCGGCCCCGCGCAGGGCCCGCTCCCAGAGCGTCCGCGGACCGTGCTCCTCGACCCGCGCGACGGCCGCCGACACGGAGTGCGCCCGCTGATCGAGATTGGTGAGGAACTCCTGGAGATAGGCGACCGTGGCGCCCTTCACCTCATGGAAGGTGGACAGCTCGGCACCGTCGGTCCGCAGCAGCCGCTGGAGCTCACCGTTGAACTGCTTCGTGTTGCCCCGGAGGGCGTCCAAGTGCCCCTCCAGCTCCTGCAGAGTGGCGAATATCCGCCGGTCTCCGGACGCCGCGTCCTGCGCCAGCCGGTCCAGTTCCTCCAGCCGGTCCGCGATCGCGTCGAGCACCGCCGTCTGCAGCGCGCCGGTCGACACCAGCACGGAGAGGGCGTGCTGCACCCCGGCGAAGGCCGCCTCCCCGCGCCGGGTCAGCGAATACTGGAGGTTCCGCCGCTCGTACTCCTCAGCGGTGCGGTAGTTCTCCGCGTGGTTCTGGATGACGTCCAGCAACTCCCACTCCCGGAGTGCCTTCAAAGCGCCCGTGAGGTCGTCGTCCGTCAACGCGCCGAACCACCCGACACCGCGCAGCTGCTCCCGCACGTCGTCGAGCCCCAGCGCCGTCACCAGGCGTTCGTTGGCATCGCCGAAGGTCTGCAGAATCGCCGAGTACAGCGGTGCCCTGTCGCCCATGGTGAACCGGAACATCTCGGCCGGGACCCGGTGTGCCGTTGCCACTGCTCGCTCCCTGCTCCTTGCTGCGCCCCGATGCGGTGGGACGGACGTCCCTTGGCGGACGACGAAGATCCGGCGCCCTGCCAAGAACAGTAGACGGCGCCACTGACACGAGGGACATAGCAGGTCAGGAAGCGCGATCCGCCGCGGGACCGGCGGGCCGTGTCAGGCGGCCATCACGACGGACGCCTTGCCCAGCGCGACGTCACCGGCCGTCGTCCGCTCGGCGAAGACGACGACCCGCAGCAGGGCGAACCGCCCGACACCCGCCAGGGCGGAGGCCGACAGGTAGACGGTCTGCTCGACGAGGGCGGAGGGTTCCGGCCGTGCCGCGTACAGACACAGGAGGGCTCCGGTGGTGAACGCGTAACTCACGGCCACCGTCAGCCCGGACTGGAGATGGACCCCCCAGCCGCGCCGCCCGCTCCGGAAGGACACCCGGCTGTGCAACTCGGTCGCGATCAGGGTGGAGACGACGGTGACCAGCGCGTTGGCGACCGCCATCGGCATCCGGTCGTTGAGCAGGACCAGCACCCCGCTGGAAGCCAGCCCGACACCACCGCCACACACGACGAAGCGCACGAAGGCCGCGACAACCGGGTGGACGGTGCGCGTCGGCGTGTGCGAGGGGGCGGTCACGGGGGTCCTCCGGAGGTCGTGAGAAAGCGATGTTTCGATTCCACCCCAGAACCTACGGATCAGTCGTCAACCGAGCGACCGGGTTTATCCCCGAGTTCGCTGGGGGGGGTTACCCCCCATACCGTCTGGGGGGTAACCCCTGTGACTGGAGCGCCGCCCAGCCGGCGCGCGCCTTCCGGACGGCCCTTGCCGGCGGGTGCACCACCTGACATCAGTCACGTGATTCCTGACCGATGCCCGACCGCGTTCTCAGCGCACCCGGCGCCGACGGCGGTAGTAGGCCACCGTGACCACCGCGAGCAGTGGCCCCCAGGCCGGCAGGGGTGCGTAGCAGGCGGTCATCACCCAGTAGTGGATGCCGTCGGGGGAGCCGGCGGCGCCCATGTTCTCCGCACTGTTCCAGCTGAAGGCACCGGCGCATGTGACGGAGGTGACGAGCGCCGCACCCAGCGAGGCGGGGACGACCGCGGCGTATACGGAAACGTTCCGTCCGCCCAGGACCGGTACCCAGCGCGGGAGCTCCTCGCCCCAGCGGTGGATCAGGCCCAGCGTGAGCAGCCCGAACGCCTCGGCGAGCAGACTGAGTCCGACGAGGTAGAAGGACCCCTTGCCGGGGAAGTGCTCCGGCCCGAGTTCATCGGTGAATCCGGAGTCCCAGCCCAGAGCCATCGCGATACGCCACAGTCCGGACGGCACGAGCGTCAGCGCGGCGGCCTGCGCCGACAGGCGGACGGAGCGGGGGACCTGGAGCGCGTGCGCCACGGGCGGCTCGGCGGTCAGGGTGTCAGTCACGGCGGTCGGCTCCCTCGGGGGACCCGGGAGACTTCTTGATCTCCGCGTGGACGACCTCGTAACCGCCGTTGATCACGGTCGTGAAGGGGGCGGGGGCCATGCACGTGCCTGCCGGCGGCACTACGGGCGTGCCGCTCTCATCGACGTTCCCGGGGTCGAAGTTCACCACCCCCCAGGAGAAGCCGAGCCGGTCGGGCTCGCCCCTGGTCCCCTGCTGGACGCTGATCCCCAACCGGGCACCGGCCTCCGATACGTTCGATCTCGTCACGACCGCCGTCAGGGTCGCCATCCGGGGACTGGTGACCAGACAGTCCACCCGGGCCTGCGCCCACCCCGTTTCTCCACCGTCAGGGGAGGTGTGGGAGAACTTCAGTGTGCCCACGGCGTCCGTGGACATCCCCTCGGGGGCGACGGAGGGCAACGGCCTGCTGAACGGCTTCTGTTCGGCGTGGACGCTGAAGCGGATGACGTCGTCGGCCGACTCGACGTAGGAGATGCGTGCCGTGCACGCTCGCGGTCCTCTCCGTCCTCTCCGTGTTCGACGTCCTCTCCGTCTTCGCGGGCTGTCTCCCGGCGGATGAAGGCGGGGCCGCGGGGGCAGGCCCGGCAGCGATGAGTCCGGCGAGGACGGCGACGGCCGCCGTGGCGCCGACTGCGGTGGTGCGCATGAGGAACTCCCTTGTACGGAACGGGTGTCTGTCCACGAAACCGGTGGGACGGCTCAAGCTTCGCCGTCGGCACCCCTGCGCACCCATCCGCCGATCGGCACAAAGACCGCGCCGTCGGCCGGCCTTCCTATGCCGTTCGGCAGAGAGCCCGCGGGGCCGCCCGCCCGTACGCTGATCACCATGGGGGAATCAACCGACCGGGCCGTCGAGGCGCTTGGCGCTCTGCCGTCGTTCGTGGCTGTCGGCGCGCTGCTGTGGGCGGTTGCCCGACCCCGCGCCGGAGTTCGTCAGCGGCTCGGCCGTCTCGCCGGTCCGGCCACGGCCTGCGCGGTTCTCTCCCTGATCACCAGCTTCGTCGTACCCCCGGGCCGTATCGACTCCGGCTGGAAGCTGGGGGACGCCGTCGTCCTCCTGCTCTTCCTGGCAGCGGTCACCCGCTGGTCCCCCGCTGCGCGCACTCATGTGGGCCCTCCCCCCGGCCGTCCTCGCCGTGACCCTCTGGCCCGTGCCGCTGGTCACGGGCGAGTCCTTCCTCGAGGACGTGGGGATCGCCACGTTCTGGCTCCTTCCCGCAGCCGCCGCGGTGGCTGCGGGCGCCTACCCCCGCAGCCAGGAACTCCGCCGCGGGCGGGCCGTGGCGGAGGCCCGCAGCGCCCAGCGCCTGCACCTGTCCCGCGATCTGCACGACTTCGTGGCCCATGACATCAGCGGGATCGTCGTCCAGGCCCAGGCGGCCCGCTTCGTGGCCGCCACCGACCCCGTCCAGGCGGTGCTCGCCCTGGAGCGCATCGAGAAGGCGGGCCTGAACGTCCTGGCCGCGATGGACCGGACCGTGCGGATGCTGCACGGTCCGGAGGCCCATGCCACGGAACCACTGCCAGGAGTCTCCCAACTCCCTTCTCTCGTATCGGATTTCACGTCCGCAGGAGCCACGGAGGCGCATCTGGACCTACCCGCCCCGGCCGTGGAAGCTCTCTCCCGCGAGGCGGGTGCGGCGGCGTACCGCATCGTCGTCGAGGCGCTGACCAACATCCGACGGCACGCACCCGACGCGCCCCGCGCCACCGTCGCACTCTTCCCCACGGCCACCACCGTGGAGATCCGGGTCACCAACGACCGCGGAGCCCGCCCCGCCCCTGCCCGCCGCCGTGCCTCCCAGGGCGGCCTCGGCCTCCCCGCCCTCACCGAGCACGCCCAGGCCCTCGGCGGAACCCTCTCGGCGGGACCGCACGGAAACGGCGGCTGGCGGCTCACCGCCGTCCTGCCGGCCGTCCTCCCGAAGGAGACGCCATGACGAACGCCCCAGGTCCGACCCGCATCCTCATCGCCGACGAGCAGGACGATGTCCGCAGCGGCTTCCGTCTGATCCTCGACTCCCAGCCCGACATGACGGTGGTCGGCGAGGCGGCGGACGGCCTCATCCCCGTCGGCCTCGCCCACGAGCTGAGGCCGGACCTGGTCCTCGCCGACATCCGTATGCCGGGTCTGGACGGCCTCGAACTCACCCGTCGCCTCGCCGGCCCCGGCGTACCCGATCCGACGCGGGTCCTCGTCGTCACCACCTTCGACCACGACGACTACGTACGCACCGCACTGCGTGACGGCGCCTGCGGGTTCCTCCTCAAGCGCTCGGGCCCCGGGCTGCTGATCGAGGGGGTCAGGGCGGCGATGGCCGGGGACATCCTCATCAGCCCCCAGATCACGGTCCGCCTGCTCCAGACCCTCGCCGCCCCCGCTGCCCCGGACCGTTCGGCGCCCGCTGCCCCGTCGCCTCTCACGGCCAGGGAGGAGGAGATCGCGCGTCTGGTCGCCGAGGGCCTCACCAACGCCGAGATCGGCGGGACGCTCTTCATCTCGGCGGGCACGGCCAAGACCCATATCGCTAACATCCAGGCGAAGTTGAAGGCCCGCAACCGGGTGGGTATCGCCGCCTGGGCCTGGGGGAGCGGCCTGGCCGACCGGCTCCCACGGTAGGCACCGCACCCCCGGGAGCTTCCGTGACTCTCCCACCCTGTCCTCTAACATTCCTTGACAGGAATATTCCTGTGGGGGAATGTACGGGTCATGGAAGCACTCCTTACCGCGTTGGCCGACCCGGCCCGTTGGCGGCTCGTGAGCCTGCTGGCCGAGCGACCGTGCTCGGTCGGCGTCCTCGCCCAGCTGGCAGAGGCGCGCCAGCCGCAGACGACCAAGCACCTGCAAACCCTTGAACGTGCGGGCGTCGTCACCTCCCAGCGCACCGGTCAGCGCCGCATCTACGCTCTCCGGCCCGGTCCCCTGCGGGACCTCGCGGACGTGCTCAGCCGTCTCGCCGATACGGCGGAGCAGCCCGACGGCCCACGTGCGACCTATGACCGGTACGGGAGCGCTCTCCGCGCCGAGCGGCTCGCCGCGGAGGAACCGGGGTGGGCCGACGGCCGCTCGTTCACGTTCCGCCGGTCGCTGGCGGGACGCCCCGACCTGGTCTGGCGCCACCTGACCGAAGCCTCGCTGCTGGCTCGGTGGTGGACGCCCGACGATCTGCGCGTCTCCGAGCTCCTCTTCGAGGCCCGGCCGGGCGGGCGGATCGTCCACGAGTACCGCGACGTGGAGGACGCCGACGGCTCCGACGTGGCCGCCGGGCGCGCGGAGGGATTCGTCGAGGACGTACGCCCGGGAGAGCGCCTCGTCTACCGGCTCTCCCCGCTGCTGCCCGACGGCGGCCCCGCCTTCACCGCGCACGTCGCCTACGGCCTCCGGCCCGCCGGCACGGGCACCGCCACCGGCACCGGCACGGAGCTCGACGTCCACTGGCGGATCACCGACAGCACCGTCGAATCCGCGGACTTCATCGCAGGCATCGAGACCGGCTTCGGCCAGAGCCTCGACAAACTCGCGGCGACCCTCGCCGCGGGCTCGCACGGAACCGGGACGAGGAGCACGCAATGACAGACCCGACCGGCCGCCGAGTGGCCGCGAACCTGGCCCTCACCCTCGACGGGCGCTACCACGGTCCGGGCGGGCCGAGCGACTTCGGGATGTTCGCCCCGTACGTGACCACCGAGGTGGCGCGCGACCACCTCACCCGCATCTGGGAGGGAGCGACGACGGCGGTGCTCGGCCGGGTCAACGCCGAAGGCTTCTTGGCGTACTGGCCGACGGTCGCCGACGACGAGAGCGCCGACCCGCGTGACCGCGGCTATGCGAAGTGGCTGGTCGGCACGGAAAAGGTGGTCTTCTCGACCACTCTCACCGAAGCTCCCTGGGAACGCAGCCGGGTGGTGAACGCCCCCGCCGATGACGTCGTCGCCGCACTCAAGGCCGACGGCGGGGGGTGACATCCTCGTCAACAGCAGCGCGAGCGTGATCAAGGCGCTGCTGTCGGCGGACCTGCTCGACCGGCTGTATCTCATGATCTTTCCCGAGATCGCCGGGGGCGGACAGCGGCTCTTCGACGACGGCCTGCCGCCGTCGCAGTGGAGGCTCACCCATCAGCAGACCGGCGAACTGGGCGAGATGGCCATGGTCTACGACCGGGCCCGCTGAGCGGCCCGGCACACGTAGTGATGGCCGGTGCACGTAGTGATGGCCGGTGCACCGCACATGCGCCGTAGAGGTCAGGGGAGGCCAAGGGTGAACACTCGCTCCGCCCACTGGACACGCCTGTTCGCGGCTCTCTGTGCCGTACTGCTCCTTACCTCCTGCGCGAATGCCGACGCTGACGATCCGAGCGTGGCCGATGGACGTACCGCGCGCTGGGGGAAGGGTATGGGTGCTTCCGAGGCGTCCGCGTTCATGAAGGTGAAGGTGCCCGAGGGCGCGGAGGAGGTGAAGGGCGCCGTTCAGGTCAACCCACAGGAAGACATCTACCTGCTCTCGTTCGTCACCGACGAGAAGTCTGCCGTGGGGATCGCGGAAGGTCTCCGTCCCGAGAAGCCACTGCGGACCAGGAACCACGACCTTCCGCCCGCGACCGAACTCTTCGGGCACCTCGGTCTACCTGAGCCTCAGACCCAGAAGGGCGCCCGTTGGGCGGGGGTGTGTCCGCCCTGCGTGGGTGACAAGCGACGGGGTGGGGTCGGGTGGATCGAGATCCACGTTC
Source organism: Streptomyces finlayi (assembly GCF_014216315.1). Taxonomy (NCBI): domain Bacteria; kingdom Bacillati; phylum Actinomycetota; class Actinomycetes; order Kitasatosporales; family Streptomycetaceae; genus Streptomyces; species Streptomyces finlayi. The sequence goes on along the minus strand of NZ_CP045702.1, from coordinate 676,680 downwards.
TTGAACTGGACGCCGACAGCACTCGGGTGTACATGCAGGCGTTCTGAACTTGCGCGCCAATCGCGATCCCGGCGGGGCGGCCTACGACTCGGCCGGCGGATTGCAGCCGTCGCCGGTGACGCAGTGCGCTTCGATGTGACCGGTCACGGTGAATGTCGCCCAGACCGTCTTGCCGGGCCCGTCGACGCACGGGTACCAGCCCCAGCGGTCGGTGAGAGCGGCCACCAGGAGCAGGCCGCGGCCTCCGTCCAGATCGTCCGACGGTTCAGCGAGGACGGGGACGCTTTCGCCGCGCGTGTCGGTGACCTCCACGCGGATGGCCCGGCCCTCCGCGGACAGCCGAAGGCGGAAGTCACGTCCGGGTACGTGCCCGTGGTGTACGGCGTTCGCGCTGAGCTCAGCCACGATCAGCGTCAGCACGTCATGGGCATCGCTCGCGTAGGGGATGCCCCAGGCGTCGAGTTGTTCTCCGGCCAGGCGTCGGGCGAGACGGGCGCCGCGTGGGGTGGAGCTGAAGCGCATCGTGAAGTGGTGCCAGGGGAACAGGGGTTGGGTGGTGCGGGTGGGGCGTACGGGGAGTGGCTGCTTGCTCGTCATGCCTTCACGGTGACGCTCGGTGGCGTAGCGTGACCAGTAGTGACGCACCGTCGAGTGCTGGTTGTACGTGATGGTGTGCGGTATGTACGTGGCATGCCGCGTGACGGTGTCCGGGGCGCGGCGTTGGGCCGGTGAGGTGGTGAGGCCGATGGATACTTCGGAGCCGACGGGGCTGGGCGAACGGGGCGAGCCGGGCGAGCAGCATGACGCCGGGTCACGTACGGAGGACGAGCCGGGTTCGGGCGTGGTGACCGCGTTCGGGAGGCAGCTGAAGCTGCTGCGGGTGCGGGCGGGTTTGGACCGGACGGAGTTCGGGAAGCGGGTGGGATTCGCGGCGCAGTCGATCGCTTCGTTCGAGCAGGGGCGCCGCATTCCGCCGCCGACGTTCATCGACCTGGCGGATGAGGTTCTGGGTGCCGGGGGGGGCTCAAGGCGCTGAAGGAGGAGATGGGGCGGGCGCAGTACCCCGCGTTCTTCCGGGATATGGCGCGCTTGGAGGCGGAGGCGGTCGAGCTGAGCGCCTATGACACGCACGTGGTCAAGGGGCTATTGCAGACGGAGGCGTACATGCGGGCGTTGCTCGCAATGCGGCGCCCGCTGCTGGACGAGAGACGATCGAGCTGCGCGTGGCAGGCCGTCTCGCTCGGCAGGAGATCTTCAACCGCTGGCCTGCGCCGCTGCTCAGCTTCGTGCTCGAAGAGACCGTTCTGCGTCGGCCACTTGGCGGAAGAGCGGTGCTGCGAGGGCAGTTCGAACAGCTGCCCTTCATCGGTCAGAAGCGCAATGTCGAGATCCAGGTCATGCCCCTCGACCGCGAGGACAACGCGGGCGTGGATGGCCCGTTCACGGTCATCATGCGCAAGGGCGGAGAGCAGCTCACGTACATGGAGGTCCAAGCGCGAAGTAGCCTGCTGACGAACCGCGAAGAGGTCCGTCTCGCGGCAGCGCGCTATGGGATCATCCGGTCCCAGGCTCTTACTCCGCGCGAGACCCTGAGATTCGTCGAGAAGTTGCTGGGAGAGCTATGAACATCGCAGAGACTTCGGTCGCAGCTCCGGAACTTGCCTGGTTCAAGAGCAGCTACAGCGGTGCTGAGGGGGGCGACTGTGTAGAGGTCGCCTGGTTCAAGAGCAGCTACAGCACTGGTGGTGGTGGCGAGTGCGTAGAGGTGGCCGCCGCCCCCGGAGCCGTACACATCCGGGACTCGAAGGTCACCGCTGGACCGGTCCTGACTGTCTCGCCCCACGTATGGGCCGGGTTCGTCGGGCTGGCGGCAGACCGGCCGATCTGAGCTGTACGCAACCACGTGGGACCTGCGGCGAACCACCAGCGACATGTCCCACGCGTGCGTCCGGCCATCACCCGTCACGCCGCGTCGTCGAGTGCGCAGCCTGCGGTGAGCTCGCAGCGCCTTCGCGCTGGTCTCCACCCACGTCCACGAACTCGCCACCAAGCCCAAGACATGACCGTGGCACACAGGGTTGCAGACACGGCCACCCCTCAATTCGGCGTACGAGTGGCCTACAGAGAACCGCCCCGCAGGGGAACCTGCGCGGGGGTTGCCCGGCTACCGGTGGTGTCAGCGGTCAGGCTGTGATCCGTGTGTCAGGAGGACTCATCCGTCAGCCCATGAGTACTCCCAGAACAACGAGTCGAAATCCTTGGCCTTGAGCAGGACCTCCACCCCCATGTCCCGTGGCAACAGACAGCCGCGGAGCCACGTGAAGTCGTCGGCCCCCATCCTGATCTCGACCTCCTCCGTGTCGTCGGAGATCTTGAGATTCCAGAACGACGCGTCACGACCCATGGTCACGACGGAGAATTCGGGTTCGACAGCGACGATGAGGCACTCCTCTTCACAGTCGTTCCACGTGAAGATGGCCGATACCCCGTCCGGCAGGCTGCGATACGCCTCCCGCACCTCGTCGAGGCCGATCGACTTCTCGGTGCGCCCCGGATTCCAGACCTCGAACTGCACTGTCACGGATTTCACCTCAACTCATGGACGACGGCCTCGTGGTGGAGGAAGGCGCCCCGGAGGATGTGCTGGCCCGACCGGAACACCCCCGCACCAAGGCCTTTCTCGCCCGCATCCTGCATCCGGGCGAGGCCCGGCCCGAGGCCTGATGGCGCGTCGCCGGGAAGAAAGGCAACGGGTGCGACGGTGCTGCGGCGAGCGGCGAGCCCCGGGCGAGGAAGGCGGGAGCGGCCATGTTCACCATCAGCAATGAGTTGCACTTCTCGGCCGGCCACGTACTGGACCGCCTCCCGGGCGGGCATCCGTGCGCGCGCATGCACGGGCAACTATATCGTGGTCCTGGAGCTGTCCGCACATGACGACGCCCGTGCAGAGAGCGGATTCGTGCGCGACTTCCGGGATCTTGCCGTATTCAGGAAGTGGGTGGACGCCACCCTCGACCACCGGCACCTCAATGAGGTGATGGAGACTACCTCTCCGTCGGCAGAGAACCTTGCGAAATGGATCTACGACCACTGGTGCGAGGGCCTGCCGGAGCTCAGCGCGGTGAAGGTGTCCGAGACTCCGAAGACCTGGGTGGTATATCAACCAGGATGACGAAGTGGTGGCCGCGGCTGCACGCAATCTCCCTATAGTGGACCCGCGTTGATCGTATGATCTGAACGCGTGAAGCTTCCGCCACAGGAGTCAGGACGATGAAGCACCCCCCAACCACCGTGCCATCTCCCGATTCCCCGCCGGGGAGCAGCTCCACGAGCGGCTGCCCCGTGCGTTCCGGGTCCGCCGCCGTGGCCTTGAGCGGACCCGGGTTTCATACCGAGCCGCAGGCTCTCTACCGCACCATGCGCCGCGATCACGGGGCCGTCGTGCCCGTGGAGCTCGTCGGGGGTGTTCCGGCCTGGCTGGTCATCGGGTACCGGGAGCTGCATCAGGTCACCAGCGACGGGGAGTTGTTCCCCAGGGATGTCGGGCTGTGGAACCAGTGGGGCCGTCTCCCGGAGGACTGGCCGCTGTTGCCGATGGTCGGGCGGCCCATGCCGTCCATCTACTTCACCGCCGGTGCCGAGCACCGGCGGCACGCCGAGATGGTGGGGACCGCCCTCGAAGGTGTGGAGCCGCACGAACTGCGCAACCACTGTGAGGAGTTGGCGGACCGGCTGATCGACGACGTGTGCCGGCGCGGTACCGCCGACCTGATCGCCGACTTCGCCGAGCCCCTGCCGGTGCTCGTCCTCGCCCGCCTCGTCGGCTTTCCGGACGACGAGGGGCTGCGGATCGCGCAGGTACTCAAGGAGCTGGCCGACGGCGGGCCCGGGGCGCAGGCGGCGAACATCCGGTTCGGTGAGCACATGCAGCGGCTTCTCGCCGCCCGGCGGGCCGATCCCGGGAACGACGTGACGTCCCGGATGCTGGCCCACCCCGGCGCGTTCACCGACGAGGAGTACGTACTCGACCTGATGGCCGTCACGGCCGCCGGACATCTCACCACCGCCGACTGGATCGGCAACTCCATGCGGCTGATGCTCACCGACGACGAGTTCGCCGAGGCGCTCGCGGGCGGGCGGCGCAGCGTTGCCGAGGCCATGAACGAGGTGCTCTGGGAGGACGGACCCACCCAGATCCTCGCCGGGCGCTGGGCGGCCAGGGACACCCAGCTCGGCGGCCGGTCCATCCAGGCCGGTGACATGCTGCTGCTCGGACTGGGGGCGGCCAACGCCGACCCTCACATGCGCCAGCGGCTCTCCACCGCCGGAAGTCCGTCGGGGCAGGGCGGAAACAGCGCGCACCTCGCCTTCAGCCATGGTGAGTACCGCTGCCCGTTCCCCGCGCAGGAGATCGCCGAGATCATCGCCCGTACCGGAATCGAGGTGCTGCTCGACCGGCTGCCCGACCTCGAGCTCGGGATCGCCGCACAGGATCTCGTACGGCGGCCCTCCGCCTTTCTGCGCGGGATGACGTCACTTCCCGTCCGGTTCACACCCGTACGTCCGACAGGAGACTCGTTGTGAAGTGCCCCCATGCCGCCGCCACCGACGCCGCCGCCCCTGTGGTCATCGACCCGATGGTGCGGGACCTCGACGGTGAGACCGGGCTGCTGCGTGACGCCGGGCCGCTGGCGCGGATCGAACTGCTCGGTGTGCCGGCCTGGACCGTCACCCGTCACGCCGAGGCGCGCAGCCTGCTCCTCGACACCCGGCTGGTGAAGGACCTCGACGCCTGGGGACTCTGGCAGAGCGGCGCGGTGACACACGCCTGGCCACTGATCGGCATGATCGACGCGGGGCGCTCCATGTTCACCGTGGACGGGGCGGAGCACCGGCGGCTGCGGACCAAGACCTCCCAGGCGCTCACCCCGCGCCGGCTGGAGGAGATACGTCCGGACATCGAGAGATTCACCGAGGAGCTGCTGGACGACCTCGCCGCGCAGGGCCAGGACGGCGCCACGGTCGACCTCAAGAGTGTATTCGCCCAGCCGCTGCCCATGCGGGTCGTCGGACTGCTCATGGGTGTCGACGAGTCCGAGCACGCGATGCTGACCCAGCGGTACAAGGCGTTCTTCTCCATGCTCACTCCGCAGGAGGAACGGCTCGCGCTGCTCGCCGAGCTGGACGTCTTCTACACCAGGCTCGTACGGGAGAAGGCGGCCAGGCCCACGGACGACCTCACGACCGGGCTCATCCTCGCCGACGAGGGGGGCGAGCCGCTCACCGAGGAAGAGGTGGTGGGCAACCTCAAGGCGATGGTCGCGGCCGGGCACGAGACGACGATCGGGCTGATCCTCAACGCCGTACGGGCGCTGCTCGCCCACCCCGACCAGCTCCGCATGGTGCTGGGCGGCGAGGTCTCCTGGGAGACCGTGATCGAGGAGACGCTGCGCTGGGACACCCCCACGACACATCTGCTCATGCGCTTCGCCACGGAGGACATCCAGGTGGGCGACGACGTGATCGCGAAGGGTGAGGGCCTGGTCATCTCGTACCGGGCGATCGGCCGCGACACCGTGCAGCACGGGGCGGACGCGGACGCCTTCGACATCACCAGGGCCGCTCCCATCCGCCACATGACGTTCGGGCACGGTCCGCACATCTGCCCTGGAGCCGGGCTGTCCCGGGTGGAAGCGGCCATCGCGCTGCCCGCGCTGTTCGGGCGCTTCCCGGGGCTGCGGCTCGTGGTCGCGGACGACGAGATCCGTAAGCTGCCCGTGATGACGCAGAACGACATGGAGTCCTTCCCCGTCGTCCTGGAGAGCTGATCCTGTCGTCCTGGAGAGCTGGGCGCACGCCGTGGTCCGGGGCGGGCCGACAGGCAGCCGGTGCCTCAGGGCGCGTCGAACCACGGCTTGTTCGCGGCCCAGTGCTCGACCCAGCCGGCGAAGCCCGCGCTGCCCGTCGTGAAGCCGAATTCGGCTCCGAACGGGGTGGCCCCCTCGCCGCTGATGTTCCAGACGTGGCCCCGGTGCGGTCCGGTCACGACGAGGTGCCAGTTCATGCCGCAGCCGTCCGTGCCCAGCACGATCGAGCCATGGTCGAAGACCCGGTCCAGGAGCGCGTCCACTTCCTCCTCCGACCTCGGATCGTCGTCCTCGTCCTCCCACAGCCATGCCTCGGTGAGCGGAAAGGGCAGGTCCAGCCGGCGCGCCGGCCGGCCGTCCCCCCAGTCGCCGGGCAGCTCGGCCAGTGCGAGGAGGCCGAAGTCGGGAGGCCCGGCGTAGGAGCCGTCGGTCATCTCCGCCACGAAGGTCCGGTACGGCTCGGGCAGGACGACGCCGTGCTCGGCCTCGTAGGCGCGGACCGCGGGCAGTCCCAGCGCTGACGCGCCGTGGTCGTCGACGTCGAAGGCGGCGCGCAGGATGGCGAGGCCGGCTGGGGAGGCGTGCTCGGTGTTCATGGGGATCATCGATACCACCCACCTCCGACAGTCGCTTCCGGCCCCCGTCCGAGCCGTCGGCGCCGCCGTTGGTCTGGCGGCCACGACAGGCGGACGAGTCACCCGCAGGGTCACCTACTCCGAGCGAACGTGTACGGGAAGGGAATGCATGGCAACCTTTTCGCCGTCGGCGGCGACTATGGACTGTCGCCGGTACCCGTATCCCGCGCTCCGGTGAGCCCGACCAGCAGGACCCACAGGGACGGCGAGGTGTCGAAGCGCTTCGATGGCTGTCTGGACAGGTCGTCCAGAGAGCAATAGGCTTCCGGGTATCTGTGCATGTCGGATGGTCAAAGGTTGCTGAGGCATGTGTCGAAGCGCTTCGAAGATTCTGTCATTCGTCGTCCCGTAATGGAGAGCTGAATGGTCACGCTTGCCGAGGTCGCCCAGCATGCCGGAGTCTCTGCGAGCACGGTGAGCTACGTCCTCAGCGGGAAGCGCTCCATCTCGGCCGCCACCCGCGAGCGGGTGGAGCAGAGTATCCAGAAGCTCGGCTACCACCCCAACGCCGGTGCCCGCGCCCTCGCCAGCAGTCGCTCCAACATCATCGCCCTGATGGTGCCACTGCGCACCGACATGTATGTGCCCGTGATGATGGAGATCGCCATCGCCGTCGCCACCACCGCCCGCACCCATGGGTACGACGTCCTCCTCCTCACCGGGGAGGAAGGTCCCGCGGCCGTGCGGCGGATCGCGGGCAGTTCCCTCGCGGACGCCATGATCCTCATGGACGTCGAGCTCCAGGACGAGCGGCTGCCGCTGCTCCGGGAGACCGACCGGGCCGCCGTGCTCATCGGGCTGCCCGCCGACACGGCCGGACTGACCTGTGTGGACCTCGACTTCGAAGCGACCGGGGCGCTGTGCGTGGAACACCTCGCCGGGCTCGGACACCGTGAACTCGCCGTGATCGGAGAGGCCGCCGCCGTGTACGAGCGGCACACCGGTTTCGCCGAGCGCACCGTGGACGGGGTAAGGGCCATGGCCCGCGACACCGGCGTCCGGGTGCTGCACCGGCCCTGCGAGGGCGGGTACGCGGCGATGGCCGGCACGCTGGCCCGCATCTTCGACGAGCGGCCCGACACCACGGGCTTCATCGTGCAGAACGAGGCCGCCGTCGAGCCGCTGCTCAACCTGCTGCAGCAGCAGGGCCGCGCCGTGCCGGAGGACGTGTCCGTCGTCGCGATCTGCCCCGACCAGGTGGCCTCCCAGGCGTCGGTGCGGCTCACCTCGGTCGCCATACCGGCGCAGGAGATGGGCCGCAGGGCGGTCGAGCAGGTCGTGGCCGAACTCGCCGGACGCGGTACGGACGAAGTCGAACTGCTGACACCGGAGCTGACCGTCAGAGCCAGCACGGGACCGGCCCCCGCAGGAGTGTGAGCGGGAGCCGGTACCCCGTACGGTCGGCCATGGTGCACCGGCCCCCGGGGGAGCGGGAGCCGGTGCACCACGCCGCCGGTCATGCCGCCGTGACGCTCCTGAGCGCGGCGACTCCGTACCGGTCCAGTTCGACGGTGCCGTCCGTCTTCGTGCCGGTCAGCAGATCGATGTGCGGGCCCGGCAGGGTGACCGTCACCCTGCCCCGCCCGTGGTGCAGCAGGAACAGCACGTCGCCCCGGCGCACCGCCTCCACACCGGCGGGCAGGTCCGCCACCACGGGGCGGACGCCCGCCTCCCCGGCCGCGCGGCCCAGCAGTGCACGCAGGGCCTCCGGGGCGGGCAGGGTCGAGACGTACCACGCGGTGTCCTTGCGCAGCACCGCCGGCAGGCCGTCCAGCTCGCCGCCGCGGTAGGTGGCGACGGTCTCGGCGCTGCCGTCCGGCTCCAGCTCCTCCGACCAGACGTGGCCCTCGAAGCCCTCGATCCCCGGAGAGCCCTCGCACTCCACCGCCTCGTCCGCGTCGAGCGGCCACCACTCGTGGACCGTACGGATGCCGAACAGCTCGCGCAGTCGGGAGTCCATCCCGCCCGGCCTGACGCGGTCGTCCTCGTCGGCGATACCGGTGAAGAAACCGCAGACGAGCGTGCCACCACCCCGTACGTACGCGACCAGATTGTCGATCGCCGCGGCCGTGAGCAGATAGAGATGGGGGACGGCGACCATCCTGTACGCGCTCAAGTCGGCTTCCGGTCGGGCGAAACCGGTCGTGACACCGCTCTCCCAGAGGCCGCGGTGCCAGGACTGGACGACCTCCGGGTACGAGAGGAGCGAGGACGGCCGGCCCTCCTGCGTGCCCGCCCACCACGCGTCCCAGTCGTGCAGGATCGCCACGTCACCGGTCACGGCTGAGCCGCTCACCTCGGGGCCGATGAGTTCGAGCTCCGCTCCGAGCCGCTTGACCTCCCCGAAGGTCCGGCCCCGCTCGCCCGCGTGGCTGAGCATCCCCGAATGGAACTTCTCGGCGCCCTGCCGGGACTGCCGCCACTGGAAGTAGCAGATGGCATCGGCGCCCCGGGCCACGGCCTGCAAGGACCAGAGCCGGTTGAGCCCTTTCGGCTTGGGGTGGTTGACCGCACGCCAGTTGACCGGGCCCGCCGCCTGCTCCATCACCATCCACGGCCCGCCGGCCTGCGAACGCGTCATGTCGGCGAGCATCGCGTTGTACTGGCCGCCCTGCGGGTCGCGCGGATCGGGATAGATGTCGACCGAGACGATGTCCTCCTCGGCCGACCACGCCCACGCGTCCTGCCCCGACCACAGCGGCATGAAGTTTGTGGTCACCGGGATGTGCGGACTGTGCCGGGCGACGATGTCCCGCTCGGCGACGTAGCACTCCATCAGGGCGTCGGATGTGAACCGTCTGAAGTCGAGCAGCTGCGCCGGATTGTGCAGGTACTGGGCCTTCCTCGGCGGCAGGATCTCCGCCCAGGAGTCGTAGCGCTGACTCCAGAAGGCCGTGCCCCAGGCTTCGTTGAGCGCGGCCACCGTGGTGTGGCGGCCCGCCAGCCAGCGACGGAAGTGTTCGGCGGTGGCATCGCACCAGCAGTGGGTGCAGTACTCGTTGTTGATGTGCCACACGGTGAGCGCCGGATGGTCGGCGTACCGCGCCGCCAGGTCCTCGGTGAGCGCGGCGGCGTAACGCCGGTAGACGGGCGAACTGGCGCAGAAGTGCTGCCGGGAGCCGTACCAGATCACTGAGCCGTCCTCGGCGCGCGGCAGTGTCTCCGGGTGCCGCGCACCCATCCACGGCGGTGGCGACGAGGTCGGCGTGGCGAGTACGACTCCGATGCCGTGGGCGTGCATCAGATCCATCAGCCGGTCGAGCCAGTCGAACTCGCGTGCCCCCGGGCGTGGTTCGATCATGGTCCAGGAGAAGACGCCGACGGTGACGGAGTTGACACCCGCCTCCCGCATCAGCCGGGCGTCCTCGGCCCACACCTCCTCGGGCCACTGCTCGGGGTTGTAGTCGCCTCCGAAGAGGATGCGGCCTCGGGTGGCGTCCCGGAGGGACGGCATGAACGTCTCGTTTCTCACGCGGGGTCCGCGTACTGGATGCCGCGGCCGTTCGTGCCGAGGTAGACACGGCCGTGGACACGGGGATCGCCGGTGATGACCTCGCCCGTCCAGCCCCACTGATGGGCGTCGTCGTTGATCCGGATCCAGGTGGCTCCCGCGTCGTCGGAGCGCAGCACCGCCACGCCGTCGTACGTGGCGGAGACCCGGCCGGTCTGGAAGATCGCCGGGTAACCGGCCCGGGGGCGCCGTCCCGCCGTCGGTGCCGCCTTGCCGAAGCCGAGGGCGTGCGAGGCCTGGCAGCCCGCCACCGCGGTGAAGGTGAGGCCGCCGTCCGTCGAGCGGAACAGCCCATTGTCCTTCGCCGACAGCCACAGGTCGCCGCAGCGGCCGGGGGCCGCCACGATGCGGAACTGGACGTCGCCGGAAGGCAGTTGCGTGGCACCGCGGCTGAAGGTGGCGCCCGAGTCCTTCGACACGAACACCGCACCCGTGCCGGTGTCGTACACATAGAAGCGGGTGGAGTCGAGCGGGTCGGCGACCGGCGTGCCCCCCTTCGGGAAGGTGGCGACCTCCGCCCAGGTGGCACCGCTGTCCGTGGAGCGGTGGGCGGCGTACTTCGTGCCGTCCCAGTGGATGAACGACCACAGCAGCGTCCGGCCGTCGGCGCTGACGGCGATCGGGCCGGGAGCCGAGGCGGCGATGGACGGCTGGGATGCGAAGGGCTGCCAGCTCGCGCCGCCGTCGTTCGAGTACGCCCCGGCGGCGCCGCCGGACGGCCAGCCGGCCCGTACGACGTACGAGGGCTTGAGGGTGGCCAGAGCGAGCCCGGTGGCCGAGCCGAAGACCGGGTTGGACGCCATGCCGCGCGACGGGGAAGCGGTCAGCGAGTCGTGGTACATCACACCGATGTCGCCCAGACCGCTGAGCAGTTGGGCGCCACCGGCCGGCGGGGCGAGCAGCTGCCGTACCGCGGATTCCTCCAGGCCCCTGATCTCCGGAGCCCAGTGCACCAGGTCCCGCGTCCCGTAGATCGTGGCACCCGTGCCGAACACGATGTGCCGCGAGTCGAACGGGTCGACGGCCAGGGCCTGGATCCACCAGCCGAACTTCGCGTCGCTCCCGCCCCAGCGCAGATACGGGGTCTCGGACACGTCCAGGACCGCGGAGTCCTTCAGCGAGGTCCAGCTCGCTCCGCCGTCCGTGGAGCGGAAGAGGGTGTCGACGGCTCCCCAGCGGTTGTTGGTCGAGACGACGACCGTGCCGGGGCGCTTCGCGTCGACGGCGACGCCGCCGTAACCGAAGGTGTCGCCGCTCGTGGGCGCGACGGGAGAGACGTCGGACCAGGCACCCGTCACGGTGTCGAGCCGGTGGACGGAGCCGTTGGACTGGTTGTTGGGGCCGGGGCCGTCGGAGTAGGTCACGTACAGGGCCCGCGTGCCGGCGTCGTACGCGGCACGGACCGGGAACTTCGTCGCCGCCGCGCCGGCGGAGGGCTGTCCGGGCACCGCCTGCCAGCCGCCCGAACCGTCCGTGCGGTACAGCGCGGTGCCGCCGTCGCCCCAGCCCGCGTACACCGTCCGGTCCGCCGCGACGAGCAGCGTGACCCCCTGGCCGCTTGCCGACGGAGTGGCGGGGAACGAGGCAGGGGCCCAGGTGGCACCCCGGTCGGTGGAGCGCAGCAGACCGTCGTGCCGGGTGCCGAGCCAGAGCGTCTCGCTGTCGCGCGGGTCGACGAGGAGCCGCTCGCCCGCACCCCGGCCGTCCTCGTTCGCCCCGAGGCGCACCGTGAGGTCCGCGCGGGCCCAGGTCGCGCCCCGGTCGTTCGATCTGAGCACCGCACCGGGGCCCGCCCAGGACTGCGCGTACGTACCGAGTGCGAGGTACAGCCGGTCGGGGAAGGCCGGGTCGACGGCCATCGCCTCGACGCCCAGCAGGTTCCAGTCGTCCCAGCCGAGGTGATCGGTGAGCGCGGTCCAGCGGGCCTCGGCCGCGTTCCAGCGGTAGGCGCCGCCGATGTCCGTACGGGCGTACGCCAGGCCGGCGACGGCCGGGTGGAACAGGACGCCGGTCACGAAGCCGGTGCCGCCGATCGCGGCGGTCCGCCAGCGGTGCGCCTGGGTCGTGGCCCTTTCGCGCCGGGACGTGGCCGCGGCGGGCGACGCGACCGGCAGGGTGACGGCCGCCGCCGCGACGGCCGCTCCGGCCAGGACGGTACGGCGGCGGGGCATGGGGAGGGACGAATCGCGCATGACGAACACCTTCCGGTGGGGGAGGGGCGGGGTCGCACGGTGCGGGGCACGGGGAGGAGACGGAGGGCGCGGGGCGGGCTCAGCCCTTGACCGCGCCCGTGAGCATGCCTTTCTTGAAGTGCTTCTGGACGAAGGGAGACAGCACCGCGACGGGCAGCAGGGCCAGCACCATCACGGCCATCTGGATGGCGAGCGGGGAGAGTCCCCCGGTGTTGATCGCCTGGGCGAGGCCGACCGGCCGCTCCTGCTTGAGGACCAGCTGGTTCATGATGTTCTGCAACGGGAGCATGTCCGGATCGCTGATGTAGATCGAGGCGTTGAACCAGGCGCTCCAGTAGCCGACCGCGTAGAACAGTGTGATCACCGCGATGACGGCCCGGGAGAGTGGCATGACGATCTGCCACAGGATGCGGAAGTCGCCGGCCCCGTCGATCCGGGCGCTCTCGATGAGTTCCTGTGCGGTGCTCATGAAGAACGCGCGCAGGACCAGGATGTTGAAGACGTTCAGGGCGCTGGGCAGGATCAGCGACAGATAGGAGTCGGTGAGGCCGAGGCCCTGTACCACCAGGTAGGTGGGGATGAGCCCCGCGCCGAAGAACATCGTGGCGAGCAGGATGAACAGGAACGGCCGGTGGAGGACCGATCCGCTGCGCGAGAGCCCGTACGCGCACATGACCGACACGGTCATGCTGAACAGCGTGCCGACCACGGTCACACAGAGGCTGACGATGGTGGCCCGGGTCACCTGGCCGCCGCCCAGCAGCTCCTGGTAGGCGACGAAGGTGATGCCCCGGGGGATCACGACCAGTCCGCCGGTCTCGGTGATGGTCTTCACCGAGGACAGGCTCGTGACGATCACCACCCAGAGCGGGAAGAGGACCGCCAGGCAGACCCCGACCAGTACGACGCCCTTGGTCGCGAGCCCCGCCCTGGTCGGTTCCTCCTCCCATACGGGCCGCAGCCTGCCCCGCACGAGCGGGCCCTGCTGCTGCCGTCCGTTCAGTTTCCCTGCGAGCAGGCTCACTTCTTGTACACCCCCTGCTCGCCCATGAGATGGGCGACCTTGTTGGCCGCGAGCACGAGCAGCAGGCCGAAGATTCCCTTGACGATGCCGACGGCCGCCGCGTAGCTGAAGCCGCCGTTGGTGATGCCGACGTTCCAGACGTAGGTGTCCAGAACCTCCGATGCGCCGGGGCCGACCGCCGTCCGCTGCAGCAGGATCTGCTCGAAACCGACGGTCAGCGCGTTGCCGACCTGGAGGACCAGCAACAGGGCGACGACGGGGCGCAGGGCGGGCAGCGTGATGTGCCACATCCTGCGCCACCGGTTCGCCCCGTCCATCGCGGACGCCTCGTACAGGTCGGGACTGACGGAGGCCAGGGCCGCGAGGAAGACGATGACGCCCCAGCCGGCGTCCTTCCAGATCATCTCGAAGGTGATCAGGAACTTGAACAGACCCGGGTCGGTCATCAGGTCGATGCCGTCGTGGCCGTGGTCCCGCAGGGTCTGCGCGATGAGGCCGGCGCCGCCGAACATCTGCTGGAAGACGGTGACGACGAGCACCCAGGAGAAGAAGTGCGGGAGGTAGAGGACCGCCTGGGCGACGGCCCGGACGCGCGGCCGGACGAAGCTGTTGATGAACAGGGCCAGGAGGACGGGGACCGGGAAGAACAGCGTCAGCTGAATCAGGAAGATCGCGAGCGTGTTGCGCAGCGCCGACCAGAACAGCCTGTCGTTCACCATCTGCTGGAACTGGTCGAAGCCGACCCAGGGGCTCTGCAGGATCGCCTGGAAGGCGTTGTCGGCGACGTACGGGTCGTACTCCTGGAAGGCCACGACGTTTCCGGCGAGCGGGATGTACGCGAAGACGACGAGCAGGAGGATCGCCGGGAGCGTCATCAGGATCAGCGTGCGATCACGCCGCAGCCGGTGCCGCAGCGTGATCCCGCCTGCCGACTTCACGGCCCTGACGGCCTCGGCCCGCTTCTTCTTCGCGGCCGGGCGGGGTGCCCCGGCCTTGGTGCGGGGTTCGGTGTCGACCATGTCAGGAGGCCGAGTCGCCGGTCTCGTCGAGCAGCTTCTTGTACCAGTCACGGAGGTTGTCGCCGCCGCGCGAGCGCCAGTCGGAGACGTGTCGCTGCATGTCGCTGATCTTCTTGCGGCCGCGGACGATGTCCTTCTCCAGGTCCTCGAACTGGGCGTTCAGCTCCGCGTAGCGGGCCGGCTCCTGGACCTGCATGCCGTGGAACAGCGGCTTCTGCGTGTGAGCGCCCTGACGCTGCTGCCACTCGACCATGCCCTTGGCGACGTCCGGGTGGTCGGGGAAGGCGCGGAAGGCCGCCGGGCTCGCGATGTACTCGTACGTCGCGAAGACCTCGTTGTTGCCGTCCTCGGTCTTGGTGATCACACCGTCCTTGACCGTGTGGTGCACACCTTCCACGCCGTACGCCTTCAGACGCTGCTCCTTGGTGCCGTACGGGGCCGCGGTGAAGTTGGCGAGGGCGAGGACCTCCTCGATCTTCTTCCTGTCGGCCTTCTCGCTGATGAAGCACCAGATGTTGGAGGGAGATCCCGCGTACAGCCTGGGCTTGCCGCCGTCGTGGGCGAAGATGTCCATCGCCGCCATGGAGAACTTCGGGTCGGCCAGCCGCTGGACGGCCGTCGCGCCGTACCAGTCGGAGATGTCGGCGTTGTACATCCGGAGCTTGCCCGAGGAGAACAGGTTCTTCTGGTCGCCCTGTTCGGCCTTCACGTCGGGGTGGACGAAACCGGCCGAGTACAGCGAGCGCGACCACTCCAGCGCCTCGAGGTACTCGTCGGTCTCGTAGCGGTTGACGAGCTCGCCGTCCACGAGCTGCCAGTAGTGCGGCTTCTCGGGCAGCGCCCCGAAGAAGGCGAACGCCGACCAGGTCATGTCACCGCAGGCCCACACCTTGCTCTTCGGAGCGTTCATCTCCTTGCAGAGGTCGAAGAACTCCTGGGTGGTGGTGGGGACCTCGTACCCCTTCTCCTCGAAGAAGCCGGGCGAGTAGAACGGCGCGA
Source organism: Streptomyces finlayi (assembly GCF_014216315.1). Taxonomy (NCBI): domain Bacteria; kingdom Bacillati; phylum Actinomycetota; class Actinomycetes; order Kitasatosporales; family Streptomycetaceae; genus Streptomyces; species Streptomyces finlayi. Next base: position 661,433 of record NZ_CP045702.1, on the reverse strand, counting down.
TGTTCGGCGTGGACTCGGCGGGCATGGGCAGCCCGCGCAGCTTGCCGCCGAAGACCGCCCGCTGCCAGGCGCCGGTCGGGATGGCCGCGAGGTTCGGGTACGCCTTGACCTTGTCGCCCGCCAGATAAGGGCCGAGGTCGGCGAACTTGTTGGCGATCGCGCTCGGGATCTTGCCGTTCAGCTCCCAGCCGGGCACGACCACGGCGTCGGGGACGTTGCTGGAGGCCAGGACCGCGCCCAGCTTCTGGCCGTAGACGTTGCCGTCCTGGTTCTGCCACTTGACCTTGACACCGGACGCCTCGTCCATCGCGGTCCAGTACGCGTTGCCGGTGCCCGGCGAGGTCCCCCACAGCGGGGCCATGATGCTCACCTCGCCGCCCTTGCCCAGCTTCTTCGGTACGGACACGGCCAGCTGGCCGGCGGGCTTCGCGGTGGTGAAGCCGATCGCGGAGCCGTTCTTGGAGGGGATGTCCGGGGTGACCGCCTGCGACGGGACGTACGCCGGCAGCAGGCCCTTGAGCTTCTTGCCGGTCGTGGTGCCCTCGGTCTTCTCGTTGCCCGAGCCGCCGCACGCGGCGAGCAGAGGTATCCCGCCTCCCACGGCGGCCACCACGACCGCAGTGGAGGCGAGGAAGCTTCTCCGGCTCGGGGAAGAGGAGGAATTCGGCGTCATTGCGTCAACCCTTCGAGGCGCACCAGGACGACACACGGCGGGCGACCGCCGATCGGCTCCTGTGTCTGAGGTGGGGCGTTACTGACCGGACCGGATGAACCGGCGTGATACACAGCGGTGTCGAAGCACTGTCGAAGCACTGTCGAAGCGCTTCGATGTTGCAGCGAGGTTAAGTGAAGCCATCCAGCCGCACAAGAGTCCGATCGCGGATTCCTCGGAGCTGTTTCCGTTCTGTTTCCCTTGTGCTGCGGGCGGCAGCCAGGCCTCGATGGAGCGTCAGGGCGCGGCTGAGGGGTGCCGCACCCTTGACACCTGCCGGGTTCGGCACGGAGCATCGAAGCGCTTCGAAAGATCTTCTCCGGCTTGCGCCTCGACCGGAGCGCTCAGACCTCCCACCTCTCCAAGGGGACCCGCACGTGACGGACCATTCGCTGCCCTTCCGCGACCCGCAGCTGCCCTTCGCCCGGCGCACCGACGATCTGCTCCGGCGGCTCACGCTCGACGAACGGATCGCGATGCTCCACCAGTTCGCGCCTCCTGTGGAGCGACTGGGCCTCGGGGCGTTCCGCACCGGACAGGAAGCACTCCACGGAGTCGCCTGGATGGGCACCGCGACCGTCTTCCCGCAGGCCGTCGGTCTCGGCGCCACCTGGAACGACGAGCTGGTGCGCCGGATCGGCGAAGCCGTCGGCAACGAGGTCCGCGCCAAGCGCGCCGAGGACGACCGCGTCGGCCTGAACGTCTGGGCCCCGACAGTGAACCTGCTGCGCCATCCCCTCTGGGGCCGGAGCGAGGAGGGCTACGCCGAGGACCCGGCGCTGACCTCCGCCATCGCCGTCGCGTACACCCGGGGGCTGCGCGGCGACGACCCGCGCTACTGGCGGACGGCCCCGGTGCTCAAGCACTGGCTCGCGCACAACAACGAGACCGACCGCGACACCGCCTCCTCGTCGGTCCGCCCGCGCGTCCTGCACGAGTACGACCTGCGGGCCTTCCGCGACGCCGTGCGGGCCGGTGCCGTCGCCGGTGTCATGCCGGCGTACAACCTGGTCAACGGCCGCCCCAACCACGTATCGCCGCTCCTGGACCAGCAGCTGCGCCGCTGGACCGAGCAGTCCCTCGTCGTCTGCTCGGACGCCGGGGCGCCCTCCAACCTGGTCGACTCCGAGCACTACTTCGACACCCACGAGGAAGCGACCGCCGCCGCGCTGAAGGCCGGTGTCGACAGCTTCACCGATCACGGCCAGGACTCCGCCGTGATGACCGGGCGCATCCGTGACGCGCTCGCCAAGGGCCTGATCGACGAGAGCGACATCGACACCGCCGTACGCAGGCTGCTCGCCCTGCGCTTCTCGCTCGGCGAGTTCGACCCGGACCTCGACCCGTACGCGGGCGCCGCCGACTTCGACACGGCGGAGCATCGCGCGCTCGCCCAGGAGGCCGCCGAGCAGGCCGTGGTCCTGCTCAAGAACGACGGGCTGCTGCCCCTCGCACCCGAGGCCGGCCGGACCGTCGCCGTCGTCGGGCTCCTCGCGGACGCCTGCAAGCTCGACTGGTACAGCGGCACGCTCCTGCACCGCTCCAGCCCGCTCGACGGGCTGCGGGAACGGTACGGCGCCGAGAACGTGGTGTTCGCCGAGGGCGCGGACCGGGTCCGGCTGAAGTGCGCCGACGGCTGGCTCCAGGTCCCCGACGCGGACGGGGAGGCGGACACGGCGCGCGGCGCCGAGGGCGCCCTCGACCCGGCGCTGCTCGCGGGCCGCACCGACCTGCCGCCCCTCACCTGCGGGGAGCGGGCCACCGAACTCGCCCTGGTCGACTGGGGCGGCGGTGTCCTCACGCTGCGTACAGCCGAGGGCCGCTATCTGTCGGTCGCGGACGACGGATACGTACGGGCGTCCGCCGACGAACCGGGCGGCTGGGTCGTCCAGGAGACGTTCCGCCTGGAAGCGGTGGAAGCGGTGGGAGGACCGAAGGGGCTGGCGGGACACGACCGCGGACACCGCCTTCTGCACGTCGGGACAGGTGGGTACGTGACTGTCGCCGCCGACGGGGTAAAGGTTGCCGACGCCGGCGAAAGAGTTTCCGCCGCACTCGGTACGGTCTTCGACGTCGAGGTGACCGAGCGCGGCGAGGACGCCGTGGCGCGTGCCGCGGCGGCTGCCGACACCGTGATCGTCGTCGCGGGGAACGACCCGCACATCAACGGCCGGGAGACCGAGGACCGTGCGACGCTCGACCTGCCGCCTCAGCAGGAGCGGCTGTGGCGCGCCGCGCACACGGCCAACCCGCGCACCGTCCTGGTGCTGACCTCCGCCTACCCGTACGCGGTCACGGAGGCGGCGGCCACCCTGCCCGCCCTGCTGTGGACCGCGCACGGTGGCCAGGCCGCGGGAACCGCACTCGCACGTGTCCTCGCGGGTGACGTCTCCCCGGCCGGCCGCCTCCCGCAGACCTGGTACGCGTCCGACGCCGACCTGCCGGACCTGCTGGACTACGACATCATCGGCTCCCGGCAGACCTACCTCTACTTCGAGGGAACCCCGCTCTACCCGTTCGGCCACGGACTCACGTACAGCGACTTCACCTACTCCGCTCCGAGCGCCGCACGCGAACGGGACGTGATCCGGGTCTCGCTCACCGTCACCAACACCGGTGCGGCCGACGCCGACGAGGTGGCCCAGCTCTACGCGAGGGCCGTCGAACCGGCTGACGACCTGCCGCTGCGCAAGCTGATCGGTCACCGCCGGGTGCACCTGGCGGCGGGCGCCGGCGAGCGTCTCGAGTTCCTCGTGCCGGTGACCGAGCTCGGCCACTGGGATGTGGCACACGGCCGCTGGACCGTCGAGCCGGGCCTGTACGAACTGCGGGCCGGTGCCTCCAGCGCCGACATCAGGGGCACGGCCACCGTGGTCGTCGAGGGTGAACCGTCCGGCCCCCGGGCCGTCCTGGAACGCGGAATCGAGGCGGCCGACTACGACGAGCAGCGGCACACGGTGATCGTCGACCGCTCGAAGACCGACGGGGACGCGGTGTCCCCCGCCGGTGAGTGCGGTGAGCTCCTCTTCAGGAGGTGCGACTTCGGTGAGGGCGCGCGCGCCGTCACCGTGTCGGCGGCCGGTCAGGGGTCCGTCATGGTGACGGTGGAGGGGAGGTCGGTGGACCTCGCCGTCCCGGGCGGCGAAGGACCGTACGACGTCCGCACCCATGAAGCGGAGCTCACCGTCCGCGGAGTCCATGACGTACGGGTCGCACTGCGCGGCGGCGTACGCCTCGCCCACCTCGCCTTCGTCCCCGGCAAGGAGTCCTCATGAAATTCACCAACGGCTTCTGGCTCATGCGGGAGGGCGTCCGCGCCTGCCACGCGACCGAGATCCGTGATCTGCGCGTCGAGGACGACCGGTTCACCGCCTACGCGGCGGTCAAACACGTCGCCGAACGCGGAGACACCCTCAACACCCCTCTGATCACCGTGGAGTGCTTCTCGCCGGCCGAAGGAGTCATCGGCGTACGCACCACCCACCACGCCGGAAAGGCGAGACGCGGGCCCGACTTCACCCTCCTGCCCGGCCCCGACGCCGCATCCGCCGCCCGTGTCCACCGTGACGGCGCGGTCACCGAACTGACCAGCGGTCCGCTGACCCTGCGCATGGACGGTGAGGGCCCGTGGGGAATGACGTTCCTCGACGACCAGGGGCGACGTCTCACGGGAGTCGACACCAAGGGGACGGCCTTCGCCACCACACCCGACGGCGCCCACCACATGATCGCCCAACTCGCTCTGGCGGTGGGCGAGAACGTCTACGGCCTCGGCGAGCGCTTCACGCCGTACGTGAAGAACGGGCAGAGCGTGGACATCTGGCAGGCGGACGGCGGCACCAGCAGTGAACAGGCTTACAAGAACATCCCGTTCTACCTCTCCTCGCGCGGCTACGGCGTCTTCGTCAACCACCCCGGCAAGGTCGCCTTCGAGGTCGGCTCCGAGTCGGTCGGCCAGGTGCAGTTCAGCGTCGAGGACCAGTCGCTGGAGTTCTACGTGGTCGCCGGTCCGACACCCAAGGAGGTGCTGTCCCGCTACACGGCGCTGACCGGCCGGCCCGCGCTGCCGCCCGCCTGGTCGTTCGGCCTGTGGCTGACCACCTCGTTCTGCACCTCCTACGACGAGGAGACCGTCACCTCCTTCGTCGACGGCATGGCCGAGCGTGACATCCCGCTCACCGTCTTCCACTTCGACTGCTTCTGGATGCGCGAGTACCAGTGGTCGGACTTCCTCTGGGACCCGGACGTGTTCCCCGACCCGGAAGGCATGCTGGCCCGGCTCAAGGAGCGCGGACTGCGGATCAGCATGTGGATCAACCCGTACATCGCACAGAAGTCCGCGCTGTTCGCGGAGGGCGCCGAGCACGGCTATCTGGTGCGCAGGCCGAACGGCGACGTCTGGCAGTGGGACCTGTGGCAGCCGGGCATGGCGCTCGTCGACTTCACCAACCCCGACGCGCGCGAGTGGTACGACAGCAAGCTGCGGGTCCTCCTCGACCAGGGTGTCGACTGCTTCAAGACCGACTTCGGTGAGCGCGTGCCCACGGATGTGGTCTGGCACGACGGCTCCGACCCCGAGCGGATGCACAACTACTACGCGCAGATCTACAACCGCACCGTCTTCGAACTCCTGGAGAAGGAGCGCGGTCACGGCGAGGCGGTGCTCTTCGCCCGCTCCGCGACGGCGGGCGGCCAGCAGTTCCCGGTGCACTGGGGCGGCGACTGCTTCGCCTCGTTCACCGCGATGGCGGAGTCGCTGCGCGGCGGGCTCTCGCTGAGCCTGTCCGGGTTCGGCTTCTGGAGCCATGACATCGGCGGTTTCGAGGGCACTCCCGATCCGGAGGTCTTCAAGAGGTGGCTCGCCTTCGGGCTGCTGTCCTCGCACAGCCGGCTCCACGGCAACGTGTCCTACCGGGTGCCGTGGGCCTTCGGCGAGGAAGCGGTGGACGTGGCACGGCGGTTCACCCTCCTCAAGCACCGGCTGATGCCGTATCTGTACGGGGTGGCAGCCGAGGCACACCGCACGGGGGTCCCGGTGATGCGTCCCATGCTGGTGGAGTTCCCCGGGGACCCGGCCACCCGCACGCTGGACCGCCAGTACATGCTCGGCCCCGACGTGCTCGTCGCCCCGGTCTTCTCCGCCGACGGCGAGGTGGAGTTCTACGTCCCCGAGGGCACCTGGACCTCCCTGCTGACCGGCGAGCTGATCACCGGCCCCGGATGGCACCAGGAGAGGCATGGTTTCGACAGCCTGCCGCTGCTCGTCCGGCCTGGAGCCGTACTGCCCTGGGGCGCCGACGACCAGCGGCCGGACGGGGACTGGCTGGACGGCCTCACTCTGAGGGTGTTCGGCCCGGCCGCCGCCGAGCGGACCGTTTGCGTACCGGACCTCTCGGGCGCTCCGGCCGCCGTCTTCCGCGTCGTACGCGAGGACGGCACCGTGCGGGTGACGGCGCGGGGGACGGACCGGGTGTACCGCGTGAGCGTGGAGGGCCCGGGAACGACGGGGGGAACGGGCAGGACGGGGGAGGGGTCCGGGACGGTCACCGTCGCTGTCTGATCCGTCGCCGCCTGTTCCGTCGCCGTTCGATCCGTCGCCGTTCGATCCACCGCAGAGCCGTACCGGGAGCGCCTGACCGCTCACGGGACGCCGCCGGCCCGCCGTGGGTCCCGCACCAGGGACCTCCGGCGGGCCGCCGTGTTTCCGGGATGCCGAGGGCTGCGCAGAGTGAGTCGCGTCACTCAGCGTGAAATTCCTGGCATACATTCCGCCGGACCGGGGAGGTAGCCAGGTCGCCGGTGCGACCGAATCGTGGCCGCCCGCGCAGACGCTCCCCGGCCGACCCGGCGGGGAGCATTTCGGCATGGAAGGCAGATACAGAACATGGCGGCGCTCGACACCATTCATATCGACGGCATGTGGCAGGCCGCCGCATCAGGCGCGACGCGCGAGATCATCGACCCCGCGGACGCCACCGTCCTCGCGCTCGTCGCCGAAGGGGGCACCGAGGACACGGACCGGGCCGTCGCCGCCGCGCGCCGCGCCTTCGACGACGGCCCCTGGCCGCACCGGCCCGTCGCCGAACGTGCCGGGCTGCTGCGCCGTGTCGCGGACCTCCTCCAGCGCGACCGCGAGGAGATCGCCCTCGTCGAGAGCCAGGACACCGGCAAGACCCTCGAAGAGGGACGCGTCGACGTCGACGACGTGACCAACGCCTTCCGCTACTTCGCCGACCTCGTGATGAACGAGAGCGGCGGCCGGGTCGTCGACGCCGGCGACCCCGACGTCCACAGCATCGTCGTGCACGAGCCGGTGGGCGTCTGCGCCCTGATCGCCCCCTGGAACTACCCCCTCCTCCAGGCCAGCTGGAAGATCGCGCCCGCGCTCGCGGCCGGCAACACCTTCGTCCTGAAGCCCAGCGAGGTCACGCCGCTCTCCACCGTCCACCTGATCCGGCTGCTCTCCGAGGCCGGACTGCCCGACGGCGCGGCCAACCTCGTCACCGGCGCGGGCGACCCTGTGGGCGCGCGGCTCTCCGAGCACCCTGACGTCGACCTGGTCTCCTTCACCGGCGGACTCGCCAGCGGTACGAAGGTGGCACAGGCCGCGGCGCCCACCGTCAAGAAGGTCGCCCTGGAGCTCGGCGGCAAGAACCCCAACGTCGTCTTCGCCGACGCCTGCGCCACCGAGGACGGTTTCGACACCGCCGTCGACCAGGCCCTCAACGCCGCGTTCTTCCACAGCGGCCAGGTCTGCTCCGCCGGCGCCCGGCTCATCATCGAGGAGTCGGTCCGCGAACGCTTCGTCACCGAGCTCGCCCGCCGCGCCGACGCCATCAGGCTCGGCCGCGGAACCGCGGACGGCGTCGAATGCGGACCGCTCGTCTCCGCCCAGCAGCTCGCCAAGGTAGAGGCGTACGTCGCCTCCGCGCGCGAGGAGGGCGCGGTCGTCCGCTCCGGCGGGGCCCGCCCCGGACCCTCCCCGGTACGGCCCGCCAACGGCTACTTCTACCGGCCCACGGTCCTGGACGGCTGCCACCGGGAGATGAAGGTGGTCCGCGAGGAGACCTTCGGCCCGATCCTCACCGTCGAGACGTTCCGTACCGAGGAAGAAGCGATCACCCTCGCCAACGACACGGACTACGGCCTCGCGGGCGCCGTCTGGACCACCGACGCGGGCCGCGCCCGCCGGGTCGCGGGACGGCTGCGCCACGGCACGGTCTGGATCAACGACTACCACCCCTACCTCCCGCAGGCCGAGTGGGGCGGCTTCGGCAAGTCCGGCACGGGCCGTGAGCTCGGCCCCACGGGACTCGCGGAGTACCGCGAGTCCAAGCACATCTACCAGAACCTCAACCCCCGCCCCCAGCGCTGGTTCGCCGGCTGACCCGACTGCCGACCACCTGTTCGCGGCACCCCGTACACGCACGAACCTTGTAGAAGGAGCAGTGACCGATGTACCCGACTCCCCGCCAAGCCAGGCCTGAACCGGTCGACTACGTGATCGTCGGAGGCGGCACGGCCGGCTCGGTCATCGCCTCCCGCCTCACGGAGGACCCCGACGTCACCGTCACCGTGATCGAGGGCGGTCCCACCGACATCGACCGCGACGACGTGCTCACCCTGCGCCGCTGGCTCGGACTGCTCGGCGGTGACCTGGACTACGACTACCCGACCACGGAACAGCCGCGCGGCAACTCCCACATCCGCCACAGCCGCGCCCGGGTGCTCGGCGGCTGCTCCTCGCACAACACCCTGATCAGCTTCAAGCCCCTGCCGGGCGACTGGGACGAGTGGGCCGAGGCAGGTGCCGAAGGCTGGGACGCGGCCGCCATGGACCCGTACTTCGCCCGTCTGCGCAACCACATCGTGCCGGTCGACGAGAAGGACCGGAACGCCATCGCGCGCGACTTCGTCGACGCGGCGCAGGCCGCCGCCGCGGTCCCGCGCGTCGAAGGCTTCAACAGGCAGCCGTTCCACGAGGGTGTCGGCTTCTTCGACCTCGCCTACCACCCGGAGAACAACAAGCGCTCCTCCGCCTCCGTCGCCTACCTCCACCCGCACATAGAGGCCGGGGACCGCCCCAACCTCTCGATCCTGCTGGAGACCTGGGCCCACCGGCTGGAGTTCGACGGCAACCGCGCCACCGGTGTGCACGTGCGCACCAAGGAGGGCGAGGAGCTGCTGCTGCGCGCCACGCGTGAGGTGATCGTCTGCGCGGGCGCGGTGGACACCCCCCGGCTGCTGATGCACTCCGGAATCGGCCCGAAGAGGGACCTGGAGGCGCTCGGCATCCCGGTGCTCCACGACCTTCCGGGCGTCGGCGAGAACCTGCTCGACCACCCGGAATCGGTCATCGTCTGGGAGACCGACGGGCCGATCCCGGAGAACTCCGCGATGGACTCCGACGCGGGCCTCTTCGTGCGGCGGGACCCCGGCTCCCGGGGCCCCGACCTGATGTTCCACTTCTACCAGATCCCCTTCACCGACAACCCGGAGCGCCTCGGCTACGAGCGTCCCGAGCACGGTGTGTCGATGACGCCCAACATTCCCAAGCCGCGCAGCCGGGGCCGCCTCTTCCTCACGAGCGCCGACCCCGAGGTCAAACCAGCCCTGGACTTCCGCTACTTCACCGACGAGGACGACTACGACGGCCGCACCCTGGTCGACGGGATCAAGCTCGCCCGCGAGATAGCGAAGACGCAACCGCTCGCGCGCTGGCTCAAGCGCGAGGTGTGCCCCGGCCCCGAGGTCACCTCGGACGAGGACATCAGCGAGTACGCCCGCAAGGTCGCGCACACCGTCTACCACCCGGCGGGCACCTGCCGGATGGGTGCGGCCGACGACGCCGCGGCCGTGGTCGATCCCCATCTGCGCATCAGGGGGCTCGAATCCATCCGGATCGCCGACGCCTCCGTCTTCCCGACCATGCCCGCCGTCAACCCGATGATCGGCGTCCTCATGGTGGGCGAGAAGTGCGCGGAACTGCTCGCTACGACCCCGCTCGCTACGACCCCGCTCGGTACGACCCCGCTCGGTACGACCCCGTTCGGTACGACCGCCGGAGGCGATGTCCGATGAACGCGACCGATACCCCTGTCTTCGCCGTCAGGAACCTCTGGAAGGTCTTCGGCCCCAAGGCCGACCGCGTTCCCGGCAGCGAGCACGCGGAGCTGCCCCCGGCGGAACTGCGGGAACGCACCGGCTGTACCGCCGCCGTACGGGACGTCTCCTTCGACGTCCGCAAGGGCGAGGTCTTCGTCGTCATGGGCCTGTCGGGCTCCGGGAAGTCGACCCTCGTACGCTGTCTGACCCGGCTGATCGAACCGACCAGCGGTACCGTGGCCATCGACGGCGAGGACGTCCTCGCGATGGACCGCACGCGCCTGCGCGAACTGCGCCGCCACCATGCGGCCATGGTCTTCCAGCACTTCGGACTGCTGCCGCACCGCACCGTCCTCGACAACGTCGCCTACGGCCTGGAGATCCAGGGCCTCAGCAAGCGCGAACGACGGCTCAAGGCAGCCGAACTGGTGGAGAAGGTCGGGCTCGCCGGGCTCGAGGACCGTCGCCCCTCGCAGCTCTCCGGCGGTCAGCAGCAGCGCGTCGGCCTGGCCCGCGCACTCGCCGTCGACCCGTCCGTGCTGCTCTTCGACGAACCGTTCAGCGCTCTCGACCCCCTGATCCGCCGGGAGATGCAGGACGAGGTCGTCCGACTGCACCAGGAGGAGGGCCGGACCATGGTCTTCATCACCCACGACCTGAGCGAGGCGCTGCGCCTGGGTACCCGCATCGCGCTCATGCGGGACGGCGGCATCGTCCAGCTCGGCACCCCCGAGGAGATCGTCGGCTCGCCCGCCGACGACTACGTACGCGAGTTCGTCCGCGACGTGCCGCGCGAACAGGTCCTGACGGTCGCCGGCGCGATGCGGCCCCCGGCCGCGGGCGAGGCCGACCGCGGTCCCGCCCTCCGCCCCGACGCCACCGTCTCCGAGGCCATCGAAGCCGTCGCACGCTCCGGGGACCCGGCGGCCCGCGTCGTGGACCACGGCCGGCTCGTCGGTGTCGTAGACCACGCGGGCCTGCTCGGGGTCGTCGCGGGCACGGCAGCCGTCGGGACCCAGGAGGTGACCGCCTGATGGCCACCGCCCAAGCCGCCACCCCCGCCGTGTCAGGACCGCCGGGCCGCCGCCAGGTCCTGGCGCTCCTGCGCCGCCCTTCTCTCGCGAAGCTGCTGGTCCTCGCACTGATCGCCGCTGTCGCCGTACCCGTCGTGCAGGCCCGCTGGGGCGGTGCGGCCTGGCCCGGCGCGCTGACCGTCGACCTGACCGCGCCGCTCGGCGAGGTCAACGACTGGATCGTCGCCAACCGCGACAGCCACCCCCTCTTCCTCTACTTCTTCGGCCACGTCAGCGACGCCGTCGTCCTCTCCGTGCGCGGCGTCTACCTGCTGCTGCTCGCCCTCGGCTGGGCCGGAGTCACGGCGGTCGCCGCCGTCGTGGCCTGGCGGGCCGCCGGACCGCGGCTCGCGCTCACCGCCGCGGTCTCCTTCCTCGTCTGCGGTCTGCTCGGCATGTGGGTGCAGACGATGCAGACCCTCGCCCTGATGGTCGTCGCCGTGCTCGCCTCGGTGGCCCTGGGCGTTCTCCTGGGCCTCGCGGCCGGACTCTCGGACCGTACGTACCGGGCGCTGCGCCCCGTACTCGACACCATGCAGGTGCTGCCCGCCTTCGCGTATCTGCTGCCCGTCGCCCTGGTCTTCGGCATCGGGGTGCCCGGCGCGGTCCTCGCGACCGTCGTCTACGCGGCTCCGCCGATGGCGAGGCTCACCGCGCTCGGTCTGCGCGGCGCCGACCCGGGCGTCATGGAAGCGGTCACCTCCCTCGGCGCGACCGGCAGGCAGCGGCTGCTCACGGCCAGGCTCCCGCTGGCCCGCAAGGAACTGCTCCTCGGCCTCAACCAGACGATCATGATGGCCCTCTCGATGGCCGTCATCGCCTCCGTGATCGGCGCTGGTGGCCTCGGCGACCGCGTCTACCAGGCACTGTCCTCGGTCGATGTCGGCGCCGCACTCGCCGCCGGCATCCCGATCGTGCTGCTCGCCGTCGTCCTGGACCGCACGACCGAGGCCGCCGGCCGCCGGATCGGCACGGAGCCGACCGGCCCCGCCGCCCTCCGGGGCGCACGCGGCTGGGGCCTGGCGGCCGTGCTCGTGGCGGTCGTCGCGGTCGTGGGCCGGTTCACCGGCGGCCGGATCTGGCCCGAGGGTGCGATCGTCGCCATCGCCGGGCCGGTCAACACCGCCAAGGAGTGGATGGTCGACCACATCTACACCGGGGTCCCGGTCGTCGGCGGCACCGCCGACTGGGCCGCCCACTTCACCAGCTGGATACTCAACCCGCTCCGCAGCGGGCTCCAGGGCCTGCCCTGGTGGTCCGTGCTGCTGATCGTCGCCGCCCTCGCCTGGACCATCGGCACCTGGCGCACCGCGCTCACCGCCGTGCTCGCCATGGCGGCCATCGGAGTCCTCGGTGTCTGGGAGCCCTCGATGGACACCCTCGGCCAGGTCGTCGCCGCCGTGGCCGTCACCCTGGTCCTCGGCTTCGGCATCGCCATCGGCGCCGCCCGCAGCGAACGGTTCGAACGCCTGCTGCGCCCCCTCCTGGACGTCTTCCAGACCTTGCCGCAGTTCGTCTACCTCATCCCGGTCGTCGCCCTCTTCGGCATCGGCCGCGCCCCGGCCGCGGCCGCGGCGATCGTGTACGCGCTCCCGGCCGTCATCCGCATCACCACCCAGGGGCTGCGGGGCGTCGACCCGGCTGCCATGGAGTGCGCCCGCTCCCTGGGCGCCACCAGCGGCCAGCAGCTGCGCCAGGTACAACTGCCGCTGGCCCGGCCGGCGTTGCTGCTCGCCGTGAACCAGGGCGTCGTCCTCGTCCTCGCCGTGGTCATCATCGGGGCACTCGTCGGGTCGGGCGCGCTCGGATACCTCGTCGTACTGGGCCTGGCCCAGGGCCAGCTGGCCACCGGTCTCGTGGCCGGCGCCGCCATCGTCTGCCTGGGGCTGATGCTCGACCGGGTCACCCAGCCCACCACGCGCACCGCGCCGAAGGAGAGCTGACATGGCTCGTACGCCGATCCGGACCCGTACCCGCGTCCTCGCGGCCGCGTCGTCGGCCGCAGCCCTGCTCGCCGTCACCGGCTGCGGCGCGGCTGACATGACGAAGCAGACCTCACCGTTCGCCGCACCGGCGGGCATCAGGACCGTCACGCTCTCCGTGCAGTCCTGGGTCGGCGCGCAGGCCAACGTGGCCGTCGCCCAGAAGCTCCTGGAGGACGAACTCGGCTACCGCGTCGACCTCGTCCAGACCGACGAGGTCCCCGCATGGGACGCCCTCAGCCAGGGCCGCGTCGACGCGATCCTGGAGGACTGGGGCCACCCCGACCAGGAGAAGCTGTACGTCGAGGACAAGAAGACCATCGTCCGCGGCGGTGACCTCGGCGTCACCGGCCACATCGGCTGGTACGTGCCGAAGTACTGGGCGGACGAGCACCCTGACGTCACGGACTGGAAGAACCTCGACACGTACGCCGACGAGCTGCGCACCCCGGAGAGCGGCGGCAAGGGCCAGCTCATGGACGGTTCACCGTCCTACGTCACCAACGACACCGCACTGGTGAAGAACCTCGACCTCGACTACAAGGTCGTCTTCGCGGGCTCCGAGGCCGCCCAGATCACCCAGATCCAGCAGTTCGCCAAGGAGAAGAAGCCTTTCCTCAGCTACTGGTACCAGCCGCAGTGGCTGTTCAACGAGGTGCCGATGGTGGAGGTGAAGCTCCCCGAGTACACCGAGGCGTGCGCCGCCAAGGACCCGGCGGACATCGACTGCGCCTACCCCACGACACCGCTGCAGAAGTACCTGAACGCGGACTTCTCCCAGCGCGGCGGCGAGGCGGCCGACTTCCTCAAGAAGTTCAACTGGACCGAGGACGCGCAGAACGAGGTGTCCAGGATGATCGCCTCGGAGAAGCTCACCCCGCAGGAGGCGGCCGAGCGCTGGATCGGGAAGAACCCCGGGGTGTGGAAGAAGTGGCTGCGGAAGTAGGGCAGCGCTGAGGTGAGGTGCTGCCGGTGACGGCCGTCCCCGGCAGCACCTGCCGCATCCTCAGCGGGCCCGCACCGTCGCCGTCACGTCCCGGTCGGGCTGCAGGGTCAGCGACGGCACGTGCCCGATCTCGCCCGGGTCCACGTCCAGGTCGAAGCGGCGCGCCAGCACGGCCAGGATCAGCACCGCCTCCACCATCGCGAAGCGCGTACCGAGACAGACGCGCGGGCCACCGCCGAACGGGAACCACGCGTACTCCTCGATCTCGTCACCGCCCTCCGGGTCCCAGCGCTCCGGCCGGAAGGCCTCCGGCTCGGGGAACCAGCGCGCGTCGCGCTGGGTCGCCCACTGGCTGCTCCACACCCGGGTGCCCTCCGGCATCGGTACGCCACCGATCCGCGCCCCCTCCTTGGCCACCCCGGTGACCAGCCAGATCGTCGGATACAGGCGCAGAGTCTCCTTCACTACCGACTGCGCGTACGTCAGTTGGGCGTAGTCGTCGAATCCGGGCTCGCGGTCGCCGAGCACCCGGTCCAGTTCCTCGGTGAGGACCGCGCGCGCCTCCGGATTGCGCGACAGCAGATACCAGGCCCACACCAGCGTCGAACTCGTCGTCTCGTGGCCACCGATGTAGAGGGTCACCGTCTCGTCGCGGATCTCCTCGTCGGAGAGGTGCGCGCCGGTCTCGTCGACCGCGGTGAGCAGCCGGCTCAGCAGGTCGGGCCGCTCCCCGTCGCCGTCGCGGTGCCGGGCCACCACCCGGGCCACCTCGGCGTCGATGACGGCGGCCGCCTTCCGGATCCTGGCCCGGCCCGGTGTCGGCACCCAGTCGGGAAGGATCGCGCCGATACCGCTGAACTCCTTGCCGATCTCCTGCTGGGCGACATCCATGGCCCGGCCCATGGCCTGCGCGTCGGCCGGGGTGTCCACGCCGAAGATGGTGCGCACCGCGATCCTCTGCGTCAGGGCCGCCATCTCCCGCTTGATGTCGACGCGTTCACCACCCGACCAGGTGTCGGCCAGCTCCACCGCGCACTCGGCCATCGTCGAGGCGTACGACTTCACCTGCTTGGGCCGCACGGAGGGCTGGACCAGCGACCGCTTGCGCCGCCAGTCCGTCCCGCGTGCCACGACGACACCGTTGCCCATCACCGTGCGGAACGCGATGCCCAGCGCCGGCTGGTCGAAGGTGCGCTCCGTCTCGGTGAGCAGCTCGCCTATGCACGCGGGATCGGAGATGAACACACAGCGGTTACGGCCGAAGCGCCAGCTCACCATGTCCCCGTGACCGCGAAGCTGCTCGAAGAAGGCGAGGGGGTCCTTCGCGAACCGGGGCAGGTTGCCGAGGAACGGCAACCCTCTGGGGCCCGGTACGACGGTGTGGCGCCGCGCGTCGCCGACGGCCGTGCCGCTGTCGGTACCCGTTTCCGTATCCGCATCGCTGGACATGAAAGAACTCCGCTCCCTGGTACGTGAGTTGTCGAGCGTAGCTCCACGAGGTCAGTTGTTCGAACGCGGACAACAGGATTCCCGGCGAGCGCAGGAGGGGGACGACGGCGACGGGGGACGTGCGCCCGCCCGGATCTTGCGGATGCCTGCCGCCCAGGCCGGGTCCGGCACGGCGCCGCACCCGTCCTGAGCGGCGGTCGCTCAGACGCCCTGGGGCACCCGGGACGGACGGCCGTTGCCGCGCGTCAGGGAGTAGCCGAAGACGGCTGCCAGCGCACCGAGCACGCCGCCGCCCACGGTCCACAGCCAGCGGTCCGTCCACCAGCCGGAGGCCCAGCCGTCCTCCGGTTCACCGGGGTCCCGCGCGGCCCCGTCGTCCGAGGCCTGCTTCAGCGAAGAGGCGCCGGGCACGAGCGGCTCGGCGAGCGCGCCGTCCACGTCATGGGCACCGCCCCCGTCCACGGAGGTGACCTCCAGCTCCGTCCCCACCGGCAGCCCGAGGTCGGTGGCGGGGAGCCCGAGGACGGTGAGGCGTACGTAGTAGCTGCCGGGCAGCGGATCGTTGGCCCACGGCTCCGACCAGGCACGGACGGTGCGCAGCACACAGGTCAGCTCGACCGAGGCCGCCTCGGCTGCGGCCTTGCGCGTCTGATGGCCGTACATGCACGCCTGGCGCCGCCGCAGTCCGTCGTACACGTCGATCTGCCAGGTGGACGCGCCGTGCCGGGCCGCGCTCTCGGGAAGCGTGACCTTCGCCCGGACGGTGGCCCGCTGACCGGCGTCGGCGGGGAAGACCCAGTACAGGTAGTCGCCCGTGGACGCCTCGGCGGTGGCCCGCTGCCCCTGCTGGACGGCGGTGGCGGTACGGAAGGTGGTGCCCGCTTCCGTGGGCCCCGTCCGGTCGTCGGCGTCGGGGCCGGCGCTCGGGCTCGCGTCGGTCCTCGGGGCCGACGGGGCGATCGCCGTCGCGGAGCCCGCCGAGGTCAGCAGGGCGAGTCCGGCCAGCAGGCCGCTCGCCAGTGCACGTGTCGTACGCATCAGTTGGTCCTCCATACGGCGACGCGCCAGCGCGAGATCCAGCCGGCCAGCAGGCCCGCGACCAGTCCGGTGAGGACGAGCACGCCGAGCAGCCACCAGCCGCGGCCGAGGCCGAACGCGGCCACGTCGCCAGCCTCGTCCGGAGCGTCCACCACGTCGATGGTCAGCTCGACCGGAAGGCCGGGCGAGGTCTTCACCGACGCGGGCGCCGAGAAGGAGTTGCCGACCTGGAGACAGACGGCCTCGGGGGTCGGTTCCTCGTCGTCCGTGCCGTCCTGTCCGGCCTTGGGATAGCGCAGCCCGGACGAGATCACGTCCGTGCGGCCCGTGCCGGCCTCGGAACCGCGGACGATCTCGCGGCCGTGCACGGTCAGGGCCCGCAGCAGGACCCCGTAGTCGTTGTTGACGGCACGGTCGGCCGCCACGCTCACCGAGGCGCGCAGTTCCTGACCGGGCAGTACGTCCACCCGGTACCAGCGGTGCTCGCCGAACTTCTCGCGGTCCGTGTAGAGGCCGGCCTTGAGGACCGGGGCCGCGGAACAGCGGTCGGCGCCCTCGGCCGCCACCGGAGTGACGACGGGCTCGGCGGCGCGGTCCACCAACTGCTTGACGCGTCCGGAGAGTTCGTCGGTGTGTGTGATGGCCGTGTAGGTGCCGCCGGTGGCCTCGGCGATGCAGGTCAGCTGCTGACGGATCTTGGCGTCGGGCACCAGACCCAGCGTGTCGATGACGAGGTGCACTCCGCGAGCGGCGATGTCACGGGCCACCTCGCACGGGTCGAGCGGCCCGCAGGTGTCCTCGCCGTCGGTGATGAGGACGATCCGGCGGGTGCCCTCGCCGCCCTCCAGGTCGTCGGCCGCGCCGAGCAGCGCGGGGCCGATCGGCGTCCAGCCGGTCGGAGCCAGCGTGGCGACCGCCGTCTTGGCCTCGGTGCGGTCGAGCGGGCCGACGGGGTAGAGCTGCTTGGTGTCCTTGCAGCCGGTTTTGCGGTCGTCGCCCGGGTAGTCGGCACCGAGCGTCCGGATGCCGAGCTGCACCTCCTCGGGCACCGCGTCCAGCACGTCGTTGAACGCCCGCTTCGCGGCGGCCATCCGTGACTGGCCGTCGATGTCGCGGGCGCGCATGGATCCGCTGACGTCGAGAACGAGCTCGACCTTGGGGGATGGGGTGCCGGTGGGTTCGTCGGCGGCGGCCGGGAGGGCGGTGCCGAGCCACGCGGCCAGGGTGGCGAGCAGTACGCACACCCCGGCCCGCAGCCGTCTTCTTATGATCATCGCCGGATCCTATTGAAGATCCGGTGGCATCCCAAAACGCGTGCGGTGAGCGTTCGTCAGCGACCCCGGTTCAGCCTCCGAGTACGGGCACCGCGGCCCGCTCCAGCACCGAACCGACGCGTTCCCAGGTGTCCATGTCCCGTTCGACCGGTGGGAGTTGACGGTCATCCAGGCCGGTGTTCCAGGAGGCCGCCACGGCCACCGGGTCCCCGCCGCCGGCCGCCGACGCGGCCAGCGCCGCGGCGCCCCGGGCGACCAGTTCACCACCCGCGGGCACGACGAGCGGGCGCCCGGAGAGCCGGCGCACGGTCTCCACCCAGGTACGGCCGCCGGCCCCGCCGCCGATCAGTCGCAGCGGACGGGCCGCGACGGCGGGATCGGCCGGGTCGAGACCGCAGGCGCGCAGCAGTCCGTCGAGAGCGCGCAGCACGGTGAAGGCGGCTCCCTCGTAGGCGGCGCCCAGCAGTTGCTGCGGGGTCGTGTCGTGCCGCAGCCCGGTGAGCAGACCGGACGCCAGGGGCAGGTCGGGGGTGCGCTCGCCGTCCAGGTAGGGCAGCAGGACCGCTTCGCCGCCTGGGGTGGCGTCGTCGCGGTGCAGGCCCAGCAGGGCGGCCACCTTGTCGACGGCGAGCGTGCAGTTGAGGGTGCAGGCCAGCGGAAGGTACGTACCGTCCGCCGCGGCGAAGCCGGAGAGGGCCGCCGGGACGGGCCGGGTCCGGGACGCGGCGAACACCGTCCCGGACGTGCCCAGGCTGAGCACCGGGTGGTCCAGGAGCCCGGCGCCGCCCAGGCCGAGGCCGACGGCGGCGCTCATGTTGTCGCCGGTGCCCGCGGCGACGGCGATTCCGGCCGGCAGCCCGAGCGCCTCGGCGGCGGTCGTGGTCAGGGAGCCGGTCCGGGTCCCGCCGGTGGCGGCCACCTCCGGAAGCAGTGACCTGTCCAGGCCGAGGAGCGCGAGCAGGCCGGCGTCGTAGGAGCCGGTGGCCGTGGAGTACCAGCCCGTGCCCGAGGCGTCGCCGGGGTCGGTGAACGCGGTACCGGTGAGCCGCTCGGTCAGGAAGTCGTGCGGGAGTCGTACCGCGGCGGCCGCCGCCGCGCTGCCGGGGTCGTTCTCGCGCAGCCACTGCCACTTCGTCGCGGTGAGGGAGGCGACCGGTACGGAGCCGGTCCGCGCGGTCCAGGCGTCGGGTCCGCCCAGTGCCGCGGTGAGAGCGGTTGCCTGAGGGGCGGACCGGGTGTCGTTCCAGAGCAGGGCCGGGCGCAGCGGCCGGCCCTCACGGTCCAGCACGACGAGGCCGTGCTGCTGCCCGGCGACGGCGATCCCGGTGACGGCCGCGGCGCCGGCTCCGGACTCCTTCAGCCCGGCGGCCACCGCCAGGCGCAGTGCCTGCCACCAGATCTCGGGGTCGCTCTCGCGGGCCCCGCCCTCGCCGGTGACCGTGTGCGGGGCGCGGCCGACGGCGAGCAGCTCGCCGGTCACGGCGTCGGTCACCGCCGCCTTGGTGGACTGGGTGGAGCTGTCCACGCCGATGACGACACTGCGCGGCGGCATGGGCTACCTCTTCTCGCCGGGGGAAACAGGATTTGATCGTGCGGGAAACAAATTACGTGATCGTCGCGCCCCCGGCCAGGGGGTGATTCGGATTCGTGGAGGGTGGGGGGTTACGTCACAGGGGTGCCCCGTGCATGATTAGTCATGACAGTGAACAAATAGGGTCGGCCGGTGCTGCCGGTACCGGACCCGACAGCACTCGAAGGCGGCCAGACGATGACGGAACGCTTCACGCCCACACCGGAGGACAAGTTCAGCTTCGGTCTGTGGACGGTGGGCTGGCAGGGGCGCGACCCGTTCGGTGACGCGACCCGCGAGGCGATCGACCCGGTCGAGTCCGTGCGGCGGCTCGCCGAGCTCGGCGCGTACGGAGTCACCTTCCACGACGACGACCTGATCCCGTTCGGCTCGACGGACGCGGAGCGGGAGGGGCTCGTCAAGCGGTTCCGGCAGGCGCTGGACGCCAACGGGCTCGTGGTGCCGATGGCCACGACGAACCTCTTCACCCACCCGGTCTTCAAGGACGGGGCCTTCACCGCGAACGACCGGGACGTACGGCGGTACGCACTCCGCAAGACCCTCCGCAACATCGATCTCGCCGTCGAGCTCGGCGCCACCACCTATGTCGCGTGGGGCGGCCGCGAGGGCTCCGAGTCCGGCGCCGCGAAGGACGTCCGGGTCGCGCTCGACCGGATGAAGGAGGCCTTCGACCTGCTGGGCGACTACGTCACCGAGCAGGGCTACGACCTCCGCTTCGCCATCGAGCCCAAGCCGAACGAGCCGCGCGGCGACATCCTCCTGCCGACGATCGGCCACGCCCTCGCCTTCATCGAGCGCCTCGAACGCCCGGAACTGGTCGGCGTGAACCCGGAGACCGGGCACGAGCAGATGGCCGGGCTCAACTTCCCGCACGGCATCGCCCAGGCGATGTGGTCAGGAAAGCTCTTCCACATCGACCTCAACGGCCAGTCCGGCATCAAGTACGACCAGGACCTGCGCTTCGGCGCCGGTGACCTGCGCCAGGCGTTCTGGCTGGTGGACCTGCTGGAGCGCGGCGGCTACGAAGGGCCGCGCCACTTCGACTTCAAGCCGCCGCGCACCGAGGACTACGCGGGCGTCTGGGCCTCGGCCGAAGGCTGCATGCGCAACTACCTGATCCTCAAGGAGCGCGCCGCGGCCTTCCGCGCCGACCCCGCCGTGCAGGAGGCGCTCCTCGCCTCCCGTCTGGACGAGCTCGCCCAGCCCACCGCCGAGGACGGGGTCGCGGGACTGCTCGCCGACCGTTCGGCGTTCGAGGAGTTCGACATCACGGCGGCCGCCGAGCGCGGTATGGCGTTCGAGGTCCTGGACCAGCTGGCGATGGACCACCTGCTCGGGGTGCGCTGACCCGGGCGACGTACCTGACGGGCGCGGGAGCGGGTCCCGCGTAACGGTGGGGGACTGGCCCACGCCGTACGCACCCGCGCCCGTCCGCCTCACACCAGGGCGCCGAAACGGCGTACGAACCGCTGCTGCCAGGGGGTTTCGACAGCGCGGTGGTGGTAGCCGTGGCGGACGAACGCCACCGCCCGGTCCGGCGGGACCCCGTCCAGTACGGCCATGCAGGCCAGGGCCGTCCCCGTACGCCCGATGCCGCCGCCGCACACCACCTCCACCCGGTCCGTCGCCGCCCGCGCCAGCGCCGCACCCAAGACCTCCCGGGCCCGCACCCGGTCCGTGGGGAGCCGGAAGTCGGGCCAGCGCACCCACCGCGACTCCCAGGCGACGGGCTCGGGCTCCTTGCCCAGCAGATACACCCCGAACACCGGCACGGCCCCGACCGGAAGTGGACGGCGAAGCCCCCGGCCCCGCACCAGCAGGCCGGAAGGCAACGTCAGCACACCCGCGCCCGCGGGGTCCCAGGTCGCGGTCACCGTGACACCTCCGGTTCGTCGCGCCCGGCGTACGCCACCGGGTCGGCCAGCACGTCCTGCATCACCAGGGCCGCCGCACCCCGCGCCGCGTCCCCCGCGACGGACGAGGCGCGCAGCCGTCCGCTGCCCGGGGACCAGAGGCCGGAGACCACGCGCCCCGTCAGTTCCCCGTCGGCGGGCGGCGCCAGCCACGGCATCAGGCTCCGGTAGATCCCGCCGAGCACCACCGCCTCCGGGTCGATCAGATTCACCGCGCCCGACAGCACCCTGCCCAGCATCCGCCCGGCCTCCGCCACCGCCGCCACCGCCCGCGCGTCGCCCGCCCGGGCACGCCGCTCCAGCTCGGCCACCGGACCGGGAGCGGTCTCGTCGATGCCCGCCGCCCGCAGCAGCGCGGCCTGTCCCGCGTACTGCTCCAGGCAGCCACGGGAACCGCAACGGCACTCCGGACCTGCCGGGTCCACCACCACATGCCCGATCTCCCCGGCGAAACCGTGCGCACCGCGCAGCAGTTCGCCGTCCAGCACCAGGGCTCCGCCGACGCCGATCTCGCCCGTCAGGTAGAGAAAGCTGCGCGTCCTGCCGAGACCGCCGAACCACAGCTCGGCCAGTGCCGCGAGATTGGCCTCGTTCTCCGAGCTCACCGGCAGCGCCGCCCGGCCGGGGCGCAGCCCGGCGAGCGCGTGCGCGAACAGCTCCTCGGCCGGCACCTGGTTCCAGCCGAGGTTGGGCGCCTGGCGCACCGAACCGCCGGACACCAGGCCGGGCAGCGCGAGCGCCGCCCCGACCGGGTGCAGGTCCTGTTCGCGCGCCGATCCGAGGGCGCGGGCGGCGATCCCCGCCGCCCGTGTCAGCACCTCGCCGGGGGGCGCGCCCCGGTTGTCGAGGTGCTCGGTCTGGCGGACCCGCCCCGTGCCCGCCAGATCCACGACGCACACGGAGACGTAGTCGATATTGATCTCCACGCCGAGTCCCGCCGGGCCCGTACGCGCCACCTTGAGGGCCGTACCGGGCCGCCCCGCCTGCCCGCTGAAGGTCTTGCCGGACTCGGTGAGGAAGCCGCTGTCGAGGAGCTGCTCGACCAGCGAGGACACGGCGGCCCGGGTCAGCCCCACCCGGGCGGACACCCCCGCCCTCGTGGCTTCCCCGGCCGCGCCCTCGTCCCGGACGGCCCGCAGCACGAGGCTCAGGTTGTGACGTCGCACGGTGTCCTTGTCCGCCTTGGGCCCCAGAGGTGTGAGGTTGCTCTTCATATAGTCGTCGACCCTATCGTCCGGCCGTCCGCCGCAGGCCCCCGAACAGCGCGAAGGGCCGCCCAGCCGCCCGGCGGACCGGGGCGGCGGGGCGGCCCTTTCCGGGATGATCCGCCACCGTCAGGCGCCGGCGCCCCGCTCCTTGAGCATGTCCGCCATGAGCCCGATCTCCGACTCCTGGCCACGGACCATGCCGGCCGCGAGGTTCTTGATCTCCGCCGTGCCCGCCGCACCGGCCCCCGCCCGCGCCATCTCGGCGCCCGCCCGGTGGTGGACGGTCATCAGGCGGAGGAACAGGATCTCGGCCGCCGTGCCCCCGGCCTTTCGCAGCTCGTCCATCTCCGCGTCGGTGGCCATGCCCGGCATCAGCGAACCGTCGCCCGTGGGCGTGACCGGGTGGCCCATCCACGCCATGGGCGGCCGCTCCGAACTCTTCGGCCGGCCCCATGTCTCCAGCCAGCCCAGCATCATGCCGCGCTGGTTCGCCTGGGTGTTGATGATGTCGTAGGCGAGCCGGCGTACGTCCGCGTCGTCCGTCCGGTCCCGGACGACGAAGGACATCTCCACGGCCTGCTGGTGGTGGACCGCCATGTCGCGGGCGAAGCCCACATCCGCTGAGGTCTCCGCGGGCGCCGCGGAGGAGGACGTACCGGAGGCGGACGAGGCCGCCGATGACGGCTGCCCGATCGTCAGCACCACGAGTCCCAGTGCCAGCAGGAACACCACGGCGCCCGCCAGCACCATGGGGCGGGGGACGCGGACGGCGGAGGTCACTTGTCCAGCCCGCCCGAGCACGCGGCACCCGGCTCAGGCGTCTGCGGGCCCTGGACGTACTTGGTGAAGAACTGGGCGACGCGCGGGTCGGTGGCGCTCTTCACCGTGACCTGCTTGCCCCAGGCGCTGAGCATCAGCGGGTCCTTCTGGTCGGCGATGGGGCTCATCAGGGAGTACGGGGTGCTCGAGACGCGCTTGCTGAACGCCTTGATGTCGGTGTCCTTCGCCTTCTCGTTGTACGTGACCCAGACGGCGCCGTGCTCCAGCGAGTGGACCGCGTTCTCCTTCGGTATCTCCGCGGTGTAGACGTCGGCGTCGCAGTTCATCCACACCTGGTTGTGGTCGCCGCCGACGGGCGGGTTCATCGGGTAGTCGACCTTGGTGCCCACATGGTTCTGCTTCAGCTTGTCCCAGGTCCGCTCGCCCGTGACCGGGGAGGTCTTGGCCTGCTCCTCCGCCTTGTCCTTGTCGTCGGCCGCGGCCATCAGGTAGCCGCCTCCGGCGACGAGTGCGGCGACCACGGCGACGGAGGCGCTGATGGTGGCGATGCGGACGCGGCGCTCGCGTGCCCGCTCCTTGCGGCGGGCCTCGTCGAGCTTGGCCCGGCGGGCCCCGGCGGGGGTGTTCTGGTTCTGGTCCTTGTTCTTGGCGGAAGCCATGGCAGATCCTCGAGTTCAACGGGACGCGAGCGCGCGGGCATGCGCGGCGCGTGGGGACGTGAGGGCAGGAGCAGAGGCGGGGACGGGCCTCTAGATTCGTTGGATCTGCAGTCGGAGACGGTCGACGGCTCCCACACCGTCGTTGGAGGGGCCGCGGATCGCGGCCCCTCCGGTGAGCGGGACGGCCTGGGCCGGGGCGAGCACGGTGGGAAGGCCGGAGAGTGCGGGAGGACCGGGCAGCACGACGGCTGAGGAGTGGTCCGAGGCGCCGTGGCAGGAACTGCCCACGCCTCCCCTGTCCGGCGCGTGCGCCATCACGAGCGAGGCGGCGGTCTCCGGCGCCGGGGTCATGGCACGGGCCGCCGCGGTGAGCCGGACGTCGCCCGACGGTGACGAGGCCGCCGCGGTGCTCAGCGAGCAGCAGAACACCGTCGCCAGGAGGACCAGGACCCAGCCCACAGCGGCGGGCACGGGTGTGCCGCTCCGTCGCCGGTCCGTCCGCACGCTCAGCCTGGTCATCGCCGCCATCGTAATGGTGTATGAAGATTCAAGGACTATAGGGTCGCAGGTTCGCGGGATAGTGTGCCCAGGTGATCACGCATTCGAACGTATCTGCGGGCTGGTATCCGGACCCTCACGGCGCGCCTCAGCTGCTGCGCTACTGGGACGGCTCCCGGTGGACCGAGCACACGAACCCGGCACAGGGCGGGCAGGCCCCGGCGCAGTCCCCGGCTCATGTTCCCGCGCAGACACCGGCGCAGGTTCCTCAGAAGGCGGTGGCGGCCCAGCAGCCGGCGAACCCCCAGCAGCCGGCGCATCCCCAGCAGGTCGTCCCCGGTGGGGCGTCGCTCTTCAACCAGCAGGTCCTGGTCGTGAACCAGAAGGCCAAGCTGATCGAGGTCACGACCGAGTACAAGGTCTTCGACCAGCAGGGCAACACGATCGGTTCGGTCGTGCAGGTCGGCCAGAGCGCACTGCGCAAGGTGCTCCGGTTCGTCGCGAGCATCGACCAGTATCTGACGCACCGGCTGGAGATCCGCGACGCGTACGGTCAGCCCCAACTGCTGCTGACGCGGCCGGCCAAGTTCATCAAGTCCCGGGTCGTCGTCCAGCGCCCGGACGGGCAGCCGGTCGGTGAGATCGTCCAGCAGAACGCCATCGGCAAGATCAATTTCGCCATCATGGTCGACGGCCGGAAGGTCGGCGCCATCAAGGCGGAGAACTGGCGCGCCTGGAACTTCGCGATCGTCGACCACAACGACGCCGAGATAGCCCGGATCACGAAGACCTGGGAAGGTCTCGCGAAGACCATGTTCACCACGGCGGACAACTACGTGCTCCAGATCCACTACCAGCTGCCCGAGCCGCTGCTGAGCCTCGTCGTCGCCGCGGCCCTGACGGTCGACACCGCACTCAAGCAGGACGCCCGCGGCCTGGGCTGAGCCCCGCCCCGGCGCCCCGACGAGGCCCCGCACGGACCTTGAGTTCCAGTCGTCGTCGCAACACTCCAGCTCAAGGTGCGCGACCCGGACGACGGGCGACGCTCCCCGCTGCGCCTGACGGAGACGGCGTGCGCACCCATGCCGGGCTCGCGCGGCGCGCCGGACGCTGTCGGGCGCCTCAGTCCTCGCCGTACGACTTGTGGATGCCGAACGTGGCGCCCTGCGGGTCACGGAGGACCGCGATCCGGGGGCCGTCGGGGATGCTGATGGGCGCCAGCAGGAGGTCGCCGCCGGCGCTCAGCGCCGTGGCGGCCGTGGAGTCGACGTCCGTGACGACGAAATAGGGGAGCCAGTACGGGGGCACCTCCGGCTCGAACCGCTCGTCCATCGCCATCATGCCGCCGAAATCGGCACCGTCCACACCCCAGTGCGTGTAGGACTCCGCTGCGTTGACCGTCCAGCCGAGGACGGACGGGTAGAAGGCGAGGGCCTCCACCGTGTCGCGGGTGGAGAGCTCGACCCAGCCCAGGGCGCCCGGATCGTTGAGACGTTCGGCGCCCGCGAACGTACGCGGCTGCCAGAGCGAGAACACGGCGCCCTCCGGGTCGGCGACCAGGGCGGACCGGCCCTGTTCGAAGACGTCCATCGGGCCGGCCAGCAGCGTCCCGCCCGCCGATGTCACCCTCTCGACGGTGGTGTCGGTGTCCCCGGTGGAGAAGAAGACGGTCCACGCGGGGGACCTGTCCGTCCGGGGGACCGGGCCGAGCGAGGCCACCGCGGCCTCGCCGAGCCGCGCCACGGTGGAGCCGCCGGCTTCCGCGCGCGGATCGGTCTCGCATCGCCAGCCGAAGAGCGCGGCGTAGAACGACTTGGCGGCAGGGATGTCCGACGTGCTCAGCGCGACCCAGCAAGGACCGCCGTCCAGCGGTTCGGAGAACTTCATCCCACTCCTTCTGTGATCATGCCGGGCGCCCGGCCGTCCACCCATGTCTCCCCGCACGCTATGACCGGCAGGGCCCGTCAGCCATCGAGCCGCACCGGACGGAAACCATTTACAGGTGAAATACGCGCCGCGCCTGACGGAGCGCGGCGCGTACTCACCGGCTCCCTCGTCGAACTCCGCCTGGCAGCAGACGCCGCGGCCGGCGAATGGTGGCAGCGCGCCCTGCCGGAGGAACGGCTCGTCGCGGCCGAGCGGGCCGGACACCGTACGCTCGCCGCAACAGCACGGAGGCAGGGGCCGGCAGCCCTCCCGCCTCCTCGGAACGGACGGAACGGAGCGGTGTGACCGACGACATCGTGGCCTCGGTGGTTCGGCAGTGGCAGGCCGTCAATCCGGAGCTCGACACCGGCCCGATGGAGCTCATCGGCCGTATCAACCGCTGTGCCGCGCTTCTCCAACAGGCGCAGGACGCGCCGCTGCGCTCCGCCGGTCTGACGCGTGCCGAATTCGACCTGCTCGGCGCGATCCGCCGTACGGACCGCGAACTCACACCCGGAGAGCTGTCCCGCGAGACGTTCTCGTCGGGCGCCGCCGTCACCAAACGCCTCCGCGCCCTCCAGGAACGCGGCCTCGTGGACCGCCGCGGCGACGTCCGTGACCGCCGGGTCGCCCATGTCGGCCTGACCGAGCAGGGCCGCGTCCTGGTCGACCGGCTGCTGCCCCAGCAGCTCGCGTACGAACGCGCGGTCCTCTCCGGCCTCGACGACGGGGCCCGCAGCCGGCTGAGCGCCCAGCTCAGCGAACTGCTCGTACAGCTGGAAGGCCGCATCGACGGCGCCCGCCGCTGATCCCGGGCCCTGCCCCGGCCCCTGGTGTCAGGACGCGTCCGCCGGCTCCAGCAGCGAGGCCGACCGTCGCAACTGCCGTGCGCACTCCACCAGCGCCGCGTCGTCCCCGCGATCGCCGGGGGCCGACGCGGTCAGGGCCAGCCGGTCGCGGGGACCCGCCCCGCCGAGCGGGACGGCGACGGCGTTCATGCCCTGGACGGACTCGCCGCGGCTGACCGCGTGGCCGAGCTCGCGGACCTCCGCCAGTTCGTCCAGCAGCGCCGCGCGCGAAGTGAGTGTGCGCGGGGTGGCCGCGGGCAGCGTCTCGCGCGGATAGAGGACGCACACCTGGTCGGCCGTCATCCGCGAGAGCAGCAGCTTGCCCCCCGACGTGGCGTGGGCGGGGTGCGTGCGCCACGTCTCCAGCACCACCCGTACCGGCCGGGACGACTCACGGCCGTCCGTGACGATGACGCGGTCCCCGATCAGCGCGGCACTCTGCACGGTCTCGCCGGTGCGCCGGGCGGCGTCCTCCAGTACGTCTGCGAGCCGTGCCCGCAGCGCCCCACCGAGGCCGGCGGGCCGGCCGAGCCGGATCAGTTCGGGGCCGGCGGAGTATCCGCTGCCGGAGGGGTCCCGGGTCGCGAAGCCACGCCCCTCCAGGGTGAAGAGCACCCGGTGCGCGGTGGACCGGCCGACTGACAGCAGCTCGGCGGCGGCGGAGACGGTGAGCGTGTCGTGTGTGAGGAAGAGCCGCATCAGCCGGAGGCCGGTGTCCAGTGACTCGATGGTGCAGCCCCGCGTCGCAGCGATGGCTTCTTTTCGGTGAATCAGTCCTTCGGTCATGAATCTGCTCCTTTCGATCCGGCTCGATCACCTGTGCCTCTGTCCCGCCGTGAGGGACAGAAATAATCGCTCAGGAATCGAATAGGTCGCCTATGTTCTCTATTCGGTGCGGCTCTCCTTGGGTCGCTCCCGATGGTCCGTCAAGCCACGGCGCGCGCGCCGCGGTTCAGCATCCCGCACTGCGGGACGCCGGAGTGCCACGCCCGCCCCCGGCGCAGTCGATTACTCCCTGCGCACGCTCGACGCCGTTCAGTGCAAAAACTGGTGAGTGTATTACTGCCGGAGTGCTCGCGCAGGGGGTTGGGTGAATATGCCGAAGCGGTGTTCTGATCTGGCTAAGCTCACGCGCATCGAAGTCGAGTTGATATGAATTCGAGCACTTGTTCACGACTGTCATCACGAGTGCGTAGATCCGCAGAACTTCCGAATACACCCCGAATCAACCGCCAGAGGGTTTAGATGGTTCGTGTTGAATCACCGCCGATTGACCGAGAAATCCCAGTAGTCCGTGCCTTGTTGTTGCCCCTTGTGCTGATGGCCGGCGCCACCGCAGCCGG
Source organism: Streptomyces finlayi (assembly GCF_014216315.1). Classification (NCBI taxonomy): domain Bacteria; kingdom Bacillati; phylum Actinomycetota; class Actinomycetes; order Kitasatosporales; family Streptomycetaceae; genus Streptomyces; species Streptomyces finlayi. Next base: position 633,088 of record NZ_CP045702.1, on the reverse strand, counting down.
TGCGGCGCTGGTGACCGAGCCCGCGCGGATACCAGTCGTCTGGTGCGGTGCGATCGCCACGCTCGTGGTCTCCGCGCTCACCGTCGTACTCAACCGTCGTCGCCGCGCGATGAACGTCCAGCGTGCGCACTACGAACAGCGCATCGCCCACCTGGAACACCGCATCGCCGCGCAGGACGCGGAGACCGTGCGGATGACCAAGGAGCTGCTTCCGGCCGCGATCCGCCGACTGCGTGCCAGTAACTCGCCCGAAGAGGTGATGCGCGACATCGTCGACGCCGACGAGTCGTACCGCAATCTCCCCAAGGCCCTGCGCGGTCTGGTCTTCCAGATCCTCGACATCATCGACAACGAAGAGGCGATGCGCGACTCCGCGCAGCGCGCGTTCGTCAGCGTCGCCCGTCGCGTCCAGGCCATCGTCCACCGTCAGGCCAGTGAGCTGCGGGAGATGGAGGACCACCACGGGCGCAACCCCGAGGTCTTCGACGACCTGCTCCGTATCGACCACGGCACCGCGCTGATCGGGCGGCTCGCGGACTCCATCGCGGTGCTCGGCGGAGCCCGCCCCAGCCGTCAATGGCCCAAGCCCGTGCCGCTGTTCAGCGTGCTGCGCGGCGCCATGTCCCGGATCCTCGAATACCAGCGCGTCGATCTGCACTCGATCGCCAAGGTCGCCATCGTCGGCACCTCGGTCGAACCGCTCATCCACGCCTGCGCCGAACTCCTGGACAACGCGACGCGCTACTCGCCGCCCCAGACCCGTGTGCACGTCACCGCGGTCGAGGTCCAGACCGGCATCGCCATCGAGATCGAGGACGGCGGCGTCAGCCTCAGCGAGGAGGCCCGCGCCCGGGCCGAGAACATGCTGGCCCAGGCACAGGCCGGCATCAACATGAATGACCTCGGGGAGTCCCCCCGCCTCGGCATGGCCGTCGTCGGCCGGATCTCCCGGATGTACCAACTCCAGGTTTCCTTGCGGCAGTCCGCCTACGGCGGGGTGCGTGCCGTGGTCATCGTGCCGCGCGAGATGCTCACCACGGGTGCCGCACCGGGTATCGCCCACGGCATCGGCGCCACCTCGCGGCCCCAGAGCTCGCTCGACATGTCGCAGCTCCAGCACGTAGTCCCGCCGCCCGGCAAGCGCAAGCCCCGGCCCGTCTCCACGGAACTGCCGCCCTCGGTGGCCGCCGGTATGCCCGGCTACACGGAGAAGCCGTCCGCCGCGGCCGGCCCGGCAGCCCTGGCAGCCGCCCTGGACGAAGAGCCCGTGGTGACCGAATGGACCGCGGGCGGACTCCCGCAGCGCCGCAGCCGCGGCCGCGCCCCCCTCGGTTCGCACAACCTCCCCCAGCAGACGGCGCAGCCCGCCGTCCCCGCCGCGGGAGCGCACAACGGGCACAACGGCGCTCGGGGCAACGGTGCACCGCCGCCGCCCGGGCTCTGGCTCGAGGCATTCACCCAGGCCGTCAACGGTGTGCCCCAGGAACCGAAGAACGACGAGGACATTGATGACGCGTGGGACAAGGGAGACTTGAAGTGATCCAGCAGCGCGGGAACATGGACTGGATGCTCAGGGAACTGGCCGACGACGTGCCGAGCATTCACCAGATCGTGGTGCTCTCATCGGACGGCCTGCGCATCGCCCGGCACGGCGGCGACCCGGACGTCGCCGACCGGCTTGCGGCGGCCTGCGCCGGACTGCAGAGCCTGGCCGCCGCGGTCGCCTCCGAAATCCCTTACAGCGACGGCATGATGCGGCTCGTCGTCATCGAGGTCGACGGCGGCTTCTTCTATCTGATGGCCGCGGGAGCGGGCTCGTACCTCGCGGTCCTGGCCGATGAGACGGTCGACGCCGGCCTGGTGGGAGCACGCATGCGCGACATGGTCGTCCGGATCGGAGCCCACCTCTCGAGCCCGCCCCGACATGAAGGGCAGGCCGGATGAGTGCTCCCCGACGAGAACGCCGGACGGCCGACCCGGCTCTGAGCGATCCGGAACGGCTGTACGTCCTCACCGGCGATCCCGACGGCGAGCGTGCGGCGCTCGACCTCGTCACGATGGTGGTCTCGCAGGCGGAACCCTCGCCGACGGTCCAGCCCGAGCAGGCCGCGATCCTGCGGCTCTGCCGGGCGCCACTGTCCGTCGCCGAGATCTCGGCCTATCTGAGCCTGCCCTTCAGTGTCGTTACCTCGCTTTTGACCGAACTGCTCGCGAGCGAACAGATCGAATCGCGTGCGCCCATCGTCCGAGCCACCCTCCCGGACCGGTCCCTTCTCGAAGCGGTGATGCATGGACTTCAGAAGCTCTGACACGATCACTGGCCCCCGGAGCGAGGACGTCCTGCCCACCACGGCCACAGCCGCGGTGAAGGTCGTGATCGTCGGCGGATTCGGGGTCGGCAAGACCACGATGGTCGGATCGGTGAGCGAGATCCGGCCCCTGACGACCGAAGAGACCATGACCCAGGCCGGTGTCGGCGTGGACGACAACGCCGGAGTGGAGAGCAAGACCGCCACCACCGTCGCCATGGACTTCGGCCGGATCAGCCTCAGCGAGGAACTGATCCTCTACCTCTTCGGCACCCCGGGCCAGGAACGCTTCTGGTTCCTGTGGAACGGGCTGTTCGAAGGAGCCCTCGGGGCCGTCGTCCTGATCGACACCAGGCGGCTCCAGGTCAGTTTCGATGTGATCGGCCGTCTGGAGGAGCGCGGCGTCCCGTTCGTCGTCGCCGTCAACACCTTCCCCGACGCGCCGCATCACCCGGTCGAGGCGTTGCGTACCGCACTCGACCTGCCGGACGAGGTACCGGTGATCGACTGCGATGCCCGGTTGCGGGTCTCCAGCCGTGACGTGCTGATGACCCTGATGCGCTATCTGCACAGCCTCGCCGTTCCCCTCGCCTGACGAAGGTGCGCGCTCGCGGCGCCCGCGTACGCCCCCGCGCGCACCTTCCGTCCGCGCACGTCCCGAACGCGCGGCCGCACACCGCGCGCCCTCCCACGCGCGCGGCAGCACCCTGCGCGCCCTTCGCCCGGACACCGGGCGGCCCGACCCCTGGAGCGATTGTGACCACGCCCTTCCACCACGAACCCGGAACGGTCCCGGGGCCCGTGCCGCCCCCCGAGTGCCCCGCGCACGGCATGGCCCCCGGCGGGCTGCGCCGGTTCTACGGCCCCGAGGCGGAGAGCGACCCGGCGGGCCTCTACGACAAACTGCGCGCCGAACACGGCACGGTGGCACCGGTCCTGCTGCACGGGGACGTGCCCGCCTGGCTGGTCCTGGGGCACAGCGAGAACCTGCACATGACCCGGACCCCCTCGCAGTTCTCCCGGGACTCCCGGCGCTGGCGGGCCCTCCAGGACGGCAGTGTCGCCCCCGACCACCCGCTCGCCCCGATCTTCACCTGGCAGCCGGTCTGCGTCTTCGCCGACGGGGCGAACCACGAGCGACTGCGCGGCGCCGTGACCGACAGCATGGCGCGCATCGACACCCGGGGTGTGCGCCGGCACGTCAACCGTTTCAGTAACCGGCTCGTCAACGATTTCTGCCTCCAGGGCACCGCCGACGTGGTCGCCCGGTTCGCCGAGCATCTGCCGATGATGGTGATGTGCGCGATCTTCGGTATGCCGGAGGAGTACGACGACCGGCTCGTGCAGGCCGCCCGCGACATGACCCGTGGCACCGAGACCGCCGTCGCGAGCAACGCCCATGTGGTCGGCGCACTCAACCGGCTCGTCCAGCGCCGGCGCACCGATCCCGAGCCGGACCTGGCGTCGTGGCTGCTGGAGCACCCCGCCTCGCTCACCGACGTCGAGGTCACCGAGCATCTCCGCCTGATCCTCATCGCCGCGTACGAGTCGACCGCCAACCTGATCGCCAACGTGCTGCGCATGGTCCTGACCGATCCGCGGTTCAGGGCCCGTCTCAGCGGCGGCCATATGACGGTCCCCGAAGCGGTGGAACAGACCCTCTGGGACGAACCGCCGTTCACCGCCGTGTTCGGCCGCTGGGCCGTGGGCGACACCGAGCTGGGCGGTCAGCAGATCAGGGCGGGTGACGCCCTGCTCGTCGGCATCGCGGCGGCCAACACCGACCCGCACGTGCGCCCCGACCTCACCGCCGACATGGAGGGCAACCGCGCCCATCTGGCGTTCAGCGGCGGCCCGCACGAATGCCCCGGCCAGGACATCGGGCGCGCCATCGCGGACGTCGGGGTCGACGCGCTGCTGATGCGCCTGCCGGACATGGAGCTCAGCGTCGAGGAGAGCGAGCTGCGCTGGATCGGGAACATCATGTCCCGGCATCTGGTGGAGCTGCCCGTCAAGTTCGCGCCGAGCGCGCAGCAGGAGATCGACGCCGACCCGCTGACGGTGATGAGCCGCCCCTGGGCCCAGAACGACTGGGAGGTGTCGTCCCCGGCCAGGTCCGCGCCCGCGCCGGGCTACGGCACGGAAGTGCCGCCACCCGTCCATGCCCCCGGCGCCTCCCCGCAGAGGGACGGCGCACCCGCGATCCCCGGCCAGCGCGGCGCGGCTGCACCGGCCCGGCTGTGGCAGGCCGTGTCGCGCTGGTGGAACGGGTACTGACCGCGCTGCCGGCGCCCGCGCGGTCCTCGGCCCGCGCGGGCGCCGGCTTCCGTACCATCGAGCAGCGTGAAGCTGACAATTCTTGGCGGTGGCGGATTCCGGGTGCCTCTGGTGTACGGGGCACTTCTCGGCGATCACGCCGAAGGCCGCGTGAGGCACGTGACGCTGTACGACACGGACGCGGACCGGCTCGATGCCGTCGCCCGGGTCCTCGGCGAGCAGGCCGGGGGGATCGGTGACGCACCGGCCGTCGTCGCCACCACCGACCTGGACGAGGCGCTGCGCGGAGCGGACTTCGTGTTCTCCGCGATCCGTGTCGGCGGACTGGCGGGCCGCGCCGCCGACGAGCGGGTGGCGCTCGACGAGGGCGTACTGGGCCAGGAGACGGTCGGCGCGGGCGGAATCGCGTACGGACTGCGCACCGTGCCCGTCGTGGTGGACCTCGCCCGGCGTATCGCCAGGCTCGCCCCCGACGCCTGGGTCATCAACTTCACCAACCCGGCCGGCCTGGTCACCGAGGCCATGTCCCGGTATCTCGGCGACCGGGTCATCGGTATCTGCGACTCGCCGGTGGGACTCGGCCGTCGTGTCGCTCGAGTCCTCGGCGCCGATCCGGACCGGGCCCGGATCGACTACGTGGGGCTGAACCACCTGGGATGGCTGCGCGGGCTGCACGTCGACGGCCGTGACGAACTCCCGCGCCTGCTGGCCGATCCGGAACTCCTCGGCTCGTTCGAGGAGGGCAGGCTCTTCGGCGCCGACTGGCTGCGGTCACTCGGCGCCGTTCCCAACGAGTATCTGCACTACTACTACTTCAACCGTGAGGCGGTACGCGCCTACCAGGACGCCGAGCAGACCCGCGGCGCGTTCCTCCGGGAACAGCAGGAGGGCTTCTACGCCCGTATGAAGGACCCGGCAGCCCCTCCGCTGACCACCTGGGACCGGACGCGCGCCGAGCGCGAGGCCACGTACATGTCGGAGAACCGCGAGGCCGCCGGGGCCGGTGAACGAGAGGAGAGCGACCTGGAGTCCGGCGGGTACGAACAGGTCGCCCTCGCCCTCATGCGGGCCGTCGCCCGCGATGAACGGACCTCCCTCGTCCTGAACGTCCGCAATCGCACGACGCTGTCGGTGCTGGACGCCGACGCGGTGATCGAGGTGCCCTGCCTCGTCGACGCCAACGGGGCGCGTCCCGTCGCCGTCGACCCCCTGCCGTACCACGCGGTGGGCCTGGTCACGGCGGTCAAGGCCGTCGAACGCGCCGTACTCGACGCGGCGGAGACCGGCTCCCGCGCGTCAGCGGTCCAGGCGTTCGCCCTGCACCCCCTGGTCGATTCGGTCACCGTCGCCCGCCGTCTGGTGGAGGGGTACACGAAGGTGCACCCGGGCCTCGGCTATCTCGACCGGCCGTGAGATCCCGTGCCGTGAGATCCCGTGCCGTGAGATCCGGGCTGTGACATCCCGGCCGTCTCCGCGACGAACTCGGCCGGCCGCGCCGGTGTCATCGCACCCACATGAGCCGCCGCGTCGGCGAGCTGTCCGGCCAGTTCCCGGTCGTTGTCGGGATCGGCCTCCTCGTCGAGCGCGGCGAGCCCGAGGACCGTACTGCCCTGCTCCACCAGGCTCGCCCGGGTCAGGTCCACCACGTCGCCGTCGAAGACGACGAGGTGGGTCTTGAGACCCGGCGGTCCTCACAGGCAGGCGGCGGTGACCACGGAGTGGATCAGCGAACCGGCCATCGGTCCCGACCGGTCGACCAGCAGGATCAGCGGCCACTGGGTCAGATGCCCGAAAGACACGATCGAACGTCTGGAACGGGACCCCGGCTCGGCAAGGCCCGGGCACGGCAAGGCCCCGGCAGGGCCCCCGTTCAGGTGGCGGATACCGCCCTCGGCGGCCCGGCCTGTGCCCACGAAGGCGTCACACCGGTCACCTGGCACACCATGAGGAACAGCGGAATGGGCGGGGTGTAGGGCGTACGGCTGTCAGGCGTGTGGATGAGCCGGGGCCGGACGGACGGCACGAAGGCCCCGGGGGCGTACGTGACCTGCTCCGGCCAGTCCAGGTCGAGGTCCGAGCCCGCGGGAACGATCCACCACCAACGGTCGGCATCGGCGAACACGCACCCGGTGCGCGGCAGATGGGACATCAGCCGGAAGCCGTACCGCGTGGGTACCCCCACCGCGTCACAGCCCAGGCTGGCCGAGAGCGCCGGAGGCAGCGAAAGCCTCACCCTGCCACCGCCCCCCTGCCCGGGCACCCCGGAGCGGCGCGGTCCGCGCAACTGGGACAGGGCGTTCCTCAGCATGGCTGCTCCGTGCCGTGCGGCAGTTCGGCCCAGACGATGCGGCCGGAGGCGTCCGAGGCGTCGTGGGATCCCCAGCAGCAGCTCATCGCGTCGACGAGCAGCAGGCCGCGTCCGTGTTCGTCGTCGGAGCCGCGTCGCAGCCGCGGGCCGTCGGGCTGGTGCCCCTGGTCCTGCACGGCTATGCGCAGCCGCCGGTCGACACGCCTGAGCTCGCAGACGACCCGTGAGCTCACGGTGTGCACCACGGCGTTGGTGACCAGTTCGGAGACGATGAGGACCGCCGCCTCGCAGGCGTCACCGCCGAGGCGCCACGCCTCCAGCCGGACACGGGCCAGCCGTCTCGCACCGGCCACCGACTCCGGCTGCGCAGGCAGGGCGAAGCAGTAACGGAGCGCTTCCGTCCCGGGGCTGAGGTCCACGAGCCGGGGGATGAGCGCACTGCCAGGTGCCACGACCGATTCCTCACAGTGGGGGGTGCGTCACGCTTCGCACTTTCACGGAAAGGACGGGCGTGACCATACGAACTGGTTCACTGCCCCCAACTCTCCCTCTGTCCCGCACACTTGGCAAGGGGCACTCTGAAAATTGCAGAGTGACTGTGTCGTTGTCACCGCCCGCATGACACACTGCTCGCAAACAGCGCATGGGGAGGTCTGAAGTGAGCGAACCGCGGTCCGCCCCGACCGTGGGCCAAGTCGTCCTCGGCAAGCGCCTGCTGGATCTGCGGGAGCGCGCGGGCCTGAGCCGCGACCAGGCCGCCAAGGTGCTCAGGGTCGCTCCCGCGACCATACGCAGAATGGAGACGGCCGAGGTCGCGCTCAAGATCCCTTACGTGCAGCTGCTGCTCAAGGCGTACGGGATCGAGGACGAGGAGGCCGACTCCTTCGTCGAGCTCACCGAAGAGGCCAACAAGCCCGGCTGGTGGCAGCGCTACCACGACGTGCTGCCCGACTGGTTCAGCATGTACGTGAGCCTGGAGGGTGCCGCGAGCCTCCTTCGCATGTACGAGCCGCACTTCGTCCCCGGCCTCCTGCAGACCGAGGACTACGCGCGTTGCGTCATGCGCACCGGCGCCGTCGGCCAGACCAGGCCGGAGGACATCGAGCGCCATGTGGACCTGCGGATGGCACGCCAGTCCCTGCTCACCAGGGAGGACGCCCCCAAACTGTGGGTGATCATGGACGAGACCGTCCTGCGCCGCCCGGTGGGGAACGCCGAGGCGATGCGGGCACAGATCGACCGGCTGCTCGAAGCCACCGAGATGTCCCACGTGACGCTGCAGATCGCGGAGTTCGAGACCGGCCACCACCCGGGCACGTACGGCCCCTTCGTCCTCTTCCGCTTCGCCGTCCCCGAACTGCCCGACATGGTCTACAGCGAGTACCTGACCGGTGCCGTCTACTTCGACGCGCGCCCCGAGGTCGCCTCCTACCTCGAAGTCATGGACCGCATGGCGGCTCAGGCCGCGACTGCACAACGCACGAAGGAAATCCTCCGGGACTTCCGCAAGGAGCTGTGATGGGCGACATTTACAACGGCATGCCGGCCGCCGACCTCGGCTCCGAGGGCTGGTCGAAGCCGTGGAGCGGAGGCAACGGCGGCAACTGCATCGAGGCCATGAAGCTGGCCGACGGCAGAGTCGCCGTACGTCAGTCCGCGGACCCCGAGGGCCCCGCACTCATCTACTCGAACGGCGAGATAGCCGCCTTCATCCAGGGCGCCAAGGCAGGTCAGGCCGACTTCCTTCTCACCTGACGCACCGGCACATATCCTCGCACCACGACCAGTTAGCTGTGATCGCCGACCTACCGACCCATTGGAGCGCGCAATGACCGGGCACGACCCGCAGGCCAGCCATGCCATCGAGATCGACACCAGCAAGCCGCATCCCGCGCGGATGTACGACTGGTTCCTCGGCGGCAAGGACAACTACCCGGTCGACGAACAGATGGCCCAGCAACTGCTCGCCGTGGACTCCAGGGGCCGCGACATGGCCCGCGTGAACCGGGCCTTCATGCACCGCGCCACACGCTGGCTCGCCGAGAACGGCGTACGCCAGTTCCTCGACATCGGCACCGGCATTCCCACCGAGCCCAACCTCCACCAGATCGCCCAGCAGGCCGCCCCGGACGCCCGCATCGTCTACTGCGACAACGACCCCATCGTGCTCGCGCACGCCGCGGCCCTGCTGCGCTCGACGCCCGAAGGGGCCACCGAGTACATCCAGGCCGACGCGCGCGAGCCCGAGATGATCCTCGAGCAGGCCGGCAAGATACTCGACTTCAGCAAGCCGATCGCACTGTCGATGCTCGCGCTGCTGCACTTCCTGGACGACGAGGACGGTGCCGCCGATCTGGTCGACAAGCTCGTGGCGCAGCTCCCCTCCGGCAGCTATCTGGTGCTCTCGCACACGACGGGTGACTTCAACCCGGAGGGCGCGGCCCAGGCGCGCGCCATGTACAAGGCCCGGGGGATGACACTGCGGCCGCGCTCCCGCGCCGAACTCACCACGTTCTTCGACGGACTCGAACTGGTGGAGCCGGGCGTCTCGCTCTCCGCCGACTGGCACCCGGAGCTCGGCGAGGTCATCGACGTCCCGGGTGACGAACCGATCCCCGGGTACGCGGGCGTCGCCCGCAAGCCCTGACGGCGCGCGGTCACTGACGGCTGACGGACCGGGTGATGCCCGCGGCGATCGTCGTGGCGAGCAGCCACCCGGTCACGATCAGCAGATACGACAGCCACTGGGACCAGCCTGTCGGGTTGAACGCCTTCTCCTGGCCGAAGTCGATGATCGGCAGCAGCAGGTCCAGTGTGTAGAAGACCGGGCTGAACGGCGGTGCCTCGTCCTCCTTCAGCGGACGCGGATGGCGCGGTTCGCCCGGGCGGATTTCACAGGCTGAGGGTATGCCCGGTCGTCGCATCGACATGGTCGGGGATCTCGTCGTGGGCATCGCCCACACTCAGCGTCCCGGACGGTTCGAACATCATGATCGAGGCGCCCTCCGCCGAGCGGGGCCTGTGCCAGGTGCCCCGCGGAACGACGAACACGGCACCCCGGCCGAGCGTGACGGACCGCTCCCCGCCCTCCTCGCGCAGCGCGATGTCCAGGGAACCGTCGAGTACGAGGAAGAACTCGTCCGTGTCCTCGTGTACGTGCCATACATGCTCGCCCTGGACCTTGGCCACGCGTACGTCGTAGTCGTTGACCCGGGTCACGACCCGCGGGCTCCACAGTGCGTCGAAGGACGTGAGCGCGTCGGCCAGCTGGACCGGTTCGGACGGGGTCTGTGCGTTGTCTTCACTCATGCGTCCCATCCTCGGCCCTGGTCCCCGAACCGGGAAGGCGGGGCCGGCCCCGCCGGCCCGCACGTCACAATGGAGTCATGTCCCGACGCACCCCCCGCCCGCGCCGCTCCACCGGCACCGGACCAGCCGCACCGCGGATCACTGCGGAGTCCCCCTGCCCGTGTGGCCTGCCCGCGGCGTACGCGGACTGCTGCGGCCGTCTGCACGCCGGTGGCAACGCTCTGACCTGCGAGGCGCTGATGCGCTCGCGGTACAGCGCGTTCGTCGTCCAGGACGCGGCGTACCTGCTCCGCACCTGGCACCCGGATACCCGGCCGCCGGCGGTCGACTTCGACCCCGGCATGCGCTGGTCAGGCCTGGAGATCCTGGAGACGACGGAGGGCAGCCCCTTCCACACGACGGGCACGGTCACGTTCCGCGCGCACTACACGGACGCCGGCCGCCCGGACTCCCTCCATGAGAAGAGCCGCTTCGTCCGCCAGGAGGGCGACTGGGTCTACGCTGCGGCGGTATTCGTCGAATGACAGCGCTGAGTGGCGGCCCGCGAGTGGCGGCAGCCGGGTGACCGCGTCCGGATGAGCGCCGGCGGGTGAAATCCGGTGTCGCGGACCGCCCACCGGCCCGTACGCTCCGCGCATGACCGAGGACACGGATGAGCCGGACACCGTACGAGAGCCCTGCTGGCGCGGCCGGAGTATCGCGTTCACCCCCGTCGAGACCGACGACGCCGAACTGATCCAGCGCTGGCGCTTCGATCCGGTGAACGCCCACGAGACCGGCGGCTGGCCCGGTTCGCTGTACGAGCTCCGCGAGCGCATCGAGCGCAACCACGACGACAGCGGCCGCGACGACTTCCTCGTCCTCCTGCCGGACGGCACCCCGATCGGGCACGCCGCCCTCACCGACCAGCAACTGGCCGAGGGGTCCGCGCATGTCTATCTGGTCCTGGCCCCCGAGCACCGCGCCCGGGGCTACGGCGCCGACGCCCTCGACGCCCTGACGGACCTGGCCTTCGGTGAACTGCCGGTCCAGCGCGTCGAGGCGCAGACCCACACCGACAACGCCGCGGCCCTCCGGGTCCTCGCCGGGTCGGGCTTCGTCCACGAGGGTGTACGCCGCTCCGCCTGTCTGCACCGGGGGCGCCGCCACGACATGGCGGTCCTGTCCCTGCTCCGTCCCGAATGGGAGGCCCAGGACCGCCCGAGGTCCTGGGACCACGCAGACCACGCAGACCACGCCTGACCACGCCTGACCATGCAGACCACGCCTCACGACGCCGGCCACGCGCCCAGGCCTGATGACGCGGACCACGCCCGACCGGTCAGGCACGGTCAGACCGGGGCGCCCACCCGCCTCGATCCTCCCGACGGGGCGGGTGACAGCTCCTGGGCCAGGTCCTCGGCCAGCAGCCGCTTGGCGATCACGTCGACGGCCGCCCGCAGCTGACGGTCGTCAGGGCGGGCGCCGTCTTCGGCCAGCTGCTCGTTGAGCCAGCTCGCCCAGGCGGCGGAGATCGTCCCGGCCTCCCGCCGGCCCGCCGCGGTGTGGGCGAAGAGGCGGCCGTCCCCGGTGAGGTATCCCTCCTCGATCATCCGGTCGAAGACCGGCACCAGGACCTCGGGCGGAATACGGTGCCGGGTCGCGATCAGACCGAGGCCCGCATGGCCGACCATCCGCGTGAAGAGGTCCACCTGCATGACCGCCCAGGCCCCCGCCATGTCGAGCCGGGTGTCCGATTCGGCGACGATCCGTCTCGCCGTGTCAGGACCGGCGCCGTGCAGGACCCTGGCGACGGAGAACTCGAGCAGCCGCGCCGAGTCCCCCGCACCGGGCTGGGCGAAGCCCTCGCCCATGTCCGTCGAACCGGCCCGCGCCGAGTCCCGGAGTTTCACCTGCTTCAGGAACAGGGCGACGACGAAGCCGATCAGGGCCACGGGGACGGTCCACAGGAACACGGTGTGGAGCGTGTCCGCGTAGGCCTGGGCGAGCGGCGCGGACTGTTCGGGAGGCAGGGCGTGCACGGCCTGCGGGTTCTGCGAAGCCGCCGCGAGTACGGCGGGATCCCCACCGGCCCGCGCCGCCTGTGCCACGCCTGCGGCGAGGTTCGGCCGCAGCGCGTTGGCGTAGATCGTGCCGAAGACCGCCGTGCCGAAGGCGCTGCCGAGCGTACGGAAGAACGTCACGCCCGAGGTCGCGGTGCCCAGGTCCGCGTAGTCGACGGTGTTCTGTACGGCGATCGTCAGCACCTGCATGGCCAGACCGATGCCGAGCCCCAGCACCAGCATGTAGACGGACTCCAGCCAGACGCCGCTGTCGGGACCCATGCGGGAGAGCAGGTACAGGCCCAGCGCCATGTTCAGTGAGCCCACGATGGGGAACACCCGGTAGTGGCCGGTCTTGCTCACCACGTTGCCACTGAAGATGGAGGCGATCAGCAGACCGATGATCAAGGGCAGCGTGCGCACTCCGGAGAGTGTGGCCGAATCCCCGTCCACGTACTGCAGATACGTCGGCAGGAAGATCATGGAGCCGAGCATTGCGAAGCCCACGATGAAGCTCAGGATCGAGCAGACGGTGAACACCGGATTCCGGAACAGCCGCATCGGCAGCATCGGTTCCTCGGCCCGCACCTCGACCAGGCAGAACAGGGCGAGTGCGACGATGCCGCCCAGGAACAGGCCGATGATGACCGGTGATCCCCAGGCGTACTCGTTTCCGCCCCAGCTCGTCGCGAGGATCAGTGCGCTGGCGCCGACGGCGACGAGCGCGATGCCCTTGTAGTCGATGACGGGCCGCCCGGCCGCTTTCACCGACGGGATGTTGCGGGCGGCGGCGATGACCACGACGATGGCGATCGGCACGTTGACGTAGAACGCCCAGCGCCAGGTCAGATGGTCGGTGAACAGCCCGCCCAGCAGCGGTCCGATGACCGTCGAGATCCCGAAGACGGCGCCGATCGCGCCCTGGTACTTGCCCCGTTCGCGCAGCGGGATCACATCGGCGATCAACGCCATCGACGTGACCATCAGTCCGCCCGCGCCGATGCCCTGCACACCCCGCCAGATGATCAGGAGCACCATGTCGGAGGCGAGACCGCACAGGAACGAACCGGTGATGAAGACGATCGCCGAGACCTGGAAGACCAGTTTGCGCCCGAACAGGTCACCGAACTTGCCGACCAGGACCGTCGCCACGGTCTCGGCCAGGAGATAGGCGGTGACCACCCACGACATGTGGGAGGCGCCCCCGAGGTCCGAGACGATCGTGGGCAGCGCCGTCCCCACGATCGTCTGGTCCAGCGCGGCCAGCAGCATGCCCAGCACGATGGTGGCGAAGATGATGTTCCGCCGGCGCCGGTCGAGCACGGGTGGGGGCGCGGGAGCTCTCTGCGCGGCGGGGGCGGTCTCGCTGGCAGTGGTCACGCCTGCACCCTCACATCCGCCCCGGGGGCGCGCATGTGGGGGAGGACCGGACGGGTCAGGCCAGCAGACGGCGTACGGAGGCCTTCATTCCGGCGACGAACGCCTCCCGGACCTCCTCGGTGACCCGGTCGAGCGAGAGATACGGATTGAGGTCCTCCAGCTCGACGAGCAGCAGCTCGCCCTCCGGGGTCCGGCAGGCGTCGACCCGCTGGACGCCGTGCGTGAGGCTGTTCCACCGGACGAACGTACGGGCGAACTCCAGGTCCGCCGGGCTCGGCGCGTACGGCTCCAGGACCCAGCGCCGCTCGGTGTCCGGCGCGTACAGGGCGTACTGGAAGTCGTGGTCGATGAAGTAGAAGGACACCTCGTAGCGGAAGTCGATCCTCGGCTGTACGAGCAGCGTGCCGTCCGATCCCTCCGGCAGCACGGGGACGGGGGTGAAGAACAGGCCCACGGAGTCGGCCCCCGCCTTCGGCTTCACGGCGTACTCGGCGGCCTCCGGCAGGAGTCGCAGGTCGGCGGCCCGGTCCACGGTCGGGATCACGGGAAGGCCGGCCCGGCTCATGTCGACCAGGTACTGCTTGCCGGCCATGTCCCCGCGTCCGTCCAGCGGGTTGTACACGGGCACCTTCAGCTCGCGGGCACGGGCGCGGAAGGCGTCGTACGTCTCCTGGTAATGCATCACAGGACCGCTGTTGCGTATGACCACGGCGTCGAAGCCGTCCAGCATGGCGGCCGCGTCCCGGGGGTGGCAGACCACGACGTCGAACTCCTCCCCCATCCGCCCGCTCAGATAGATGTCCTCGTCGCAGTAGCGCCGGCCCCGTGCCTCATAGGTGTAGTCGGTGACGTAGAGGATGCGGGCGCGGGTGCCGGCGGATGCGGTGGACACGGTGTTCTCCCGGGAAGCTCGGAGCGGGCGGACGGGCGCCGCCGCTGCCCGCCATTGTCCTCACCACACCGAGCCGGCGTGCACCGCCAGTCGCGGGTGGTAGGCGCAGAGGACCTTGTTGGCCCGGGCCAGCTCGGAGAGGGCCTGCTCGCGGTCGGCCTGGTCCTCGATGCCGAGGCGAGGCCCGCGGAACCTGCGGACCTCGCGCGCCGCGCAGTCGGCTTCGAATCCGGCCCGCAGGATGTGCGGAGGCGTGCAGGACCCGATCAGCACGGCGACCCGGTCGGGGATCGGTACGGGGACGAGTAGGTGCGAGGCGGTCATGTGGGGTTCCTTCTCGGATGGTTGCCAGGAGGCGGTGGGACCGGCCGCCGGGTGGGCGGCCGGACTCCTCCATGTGTACGGGACGCGGTTCCGGGTTTCTCGTCGAGTACGTCTCCGTGTCGCAACCGTTTGGGACTGACCGTCTATTTCGTCTTACTTGCAGGTAAGTTGACCCGTGGCCGAAGATGTGATCCGGATCAGTGGGTGTCGCGCTCGCTGCGCGCCCGCAGCCGCAGGGCGCGCAGTACCGCCTCGGTGGAGAACCGGGCCTCCGGGTCGACCAGTTGTTGACCGAATATCGACTCCAGATTACGCATGCGGTACCGGACCGTCTGGGGATGCACGCCCAGCAACTCGCCCATCTGGGCGGCTGTTCCGCGGGTGTCCAGCCAGATGCTCAGCGTCTCGATCAGCCGCTCCCGCCGGGCGGTGCTGATCCCGCCGACCGGCGCCAGTTCGCGTTCGGTGAGCTGGTCGAGGAGAGCCTGGTCGGAGAGCAGCCACAGCGTGGTGAGGTGGTCCTCGCAGTGCACGAAGGGCGCGTCGTCGATCACGCCCGCGTCGACGAGTTCGAGCACCCGGCGCGCCCAGCGGAGCGAGTCCGGGGCGAGGGCGGTCGGGACCGTGAGGCCGATCGCCGCCCGGGTGGTGGGCAGGGACTGTTCCAGCATGAGTCTTCGGGCGTCGTCGAGCGGACCGGGAACCAGTAAGTGCGGCTGCGGGTCGCTGAGATCGGCCAGGATGTCGCGGTCCGCGTTGAAACGGTCGAGGCCGGCGGGGGCGCGGATGGCGACCAGGGTGACCTGTTCGGGCAGCACCCACCCCGTCTGCTCGCAGAGTTCGGCGATGGCGGTACGCGGGACAGGGCTCCCGGTCAGTATCAGATGCAGGAGGCGGCGGCGCATCGCCTCGCTCTGCTCGCCGGACTGCGACTGCACCTCGAGGAAGCCCTCGCGGGAAAGCGATTCCAGTTCGTCGATGTACGCGAACACGGCATCGGCGAAACTCAGCATCAGCATCGGCGAGAAGTTGTAGCTGCGGCCGACCTTCTTGGCCCGCCGCAACGCCACCCGGGCGCCCAGCCGGTAGGCACCCTGAAGCGTGTCCATGGTGCGGCCCTCGTACGCCTCGAAGCGGCCGAAACGGCGGCACATGTCGTCCCGGAGCGTGGTCGAGGTGGATGGTTCGGCGACCAGGTCCACGAATGAGGCGAGGCTCTGCTCAACGCCGACGCGGATGGTCTGGCCATTGGGCCCCTCAAGCAGACGGGCGTATTCCGGATAGGCCCGCGTGACCTCGACGCCGATCTCCTTGATCAGGCTGGGAAGTTCGGGACGCATGATCGCGGCAAATTCCTGGGGGAGGGGCCCCAGGGGATCTCCGATGTCCAACGGCTGTATGAGATGTGGCATGACGTGTCCCCTTGCTCTCGGCGCCCGGTGGTGGGGTGAGGCGGTGGGGGGAAAGCGCTCCCACGAACCGACAGGTGCGTACCAAGTCCGCGACGAAGATAGACCAAGTCAAGGGGCGTGCCCACTACTTGGACAAGATCGGAGCGCAGGGGGCATGTATCTCGGCCGCGTCGCGGAACTTCGGCGCGGACGAGGTGGGAGCGCTCATTTTCGGGCAATGCATTTCGGCCCCGTCGCCCCGTTCGTGGTTGCCGAGTGGCCTCCCGGCTTCGGCGGTGCGCGCAGCTCGTCCTCTGCGCACCGCCGACCGGGTTCTTGATCGGGGAGAGGCGCGCTTTTTCCCTCTGCGTACGCACCCGTTGATAATTCCGGGACGGTCGGGTGCTCATTTCTCTATTAAAATCCGGGTCCTGAAAAAGATCTTAAGCCGCAGGATTGTGTCGCCCTGTTTCCGGTGAGTAACATCACGGCTTGGCTCATTGGGATGCGAAATCTGCCCAAAATCTGCCGCCCAGATCTTCCGGCTGCGGGACCGTTACGCGCCGACGTGTATTGCCGAAAACCGATAGCGCCGAGTCCGACTCCGTGCACAACGCCGTCATCACGTCGGCACGTCAAATGAGGGGACGACATGAGATCCGTGTCCAACAGAACGCGTGTGGGGCTGCTGGCAGGCTTCACGGCGTTCGCCGCCGTACTCTCCACCGGTTCGGCCACCGCGGCCGCCCAGTTGAACGGCCACTGGGCTCCGTTCAACCGCTGTCCGGTGGACGCCCCCGCCATGCTGGCGGCGGACGGTGTGAACACCATCGCCACCTGCATCTCATCCAGTTCCGCGAGCGGCTCCATCAAGCTCGGCTCGTCGCAGGTCCCGACCACCAGGACCGACCTGCAGCTCGGTGTGATCCAGCGCAGCGACGGGACCACCACGCTCGTGGCGCCTCCCGAGGGCGCGCTCGTCGCCGATTCCGCGGCCATCCCGGGCGGCCTTCTCGGCCTCATGTGTCCGAGCGGGATTCCGCTGGTCTCGTCCATCTGCCGACAGCTCACCGATGCCAACCTCAACAAGGTGACTGCCACGATCGAACCGGCCGGCGCGCCCCGGGACTTCAACATGGCCGCGGCGTTCTCGACCGGCGAGCCCATTCTCACCATCCCGGTGCGGATCCACCTGAAGAACCCGTTCCTCGGTGACACGTGCTACATCGGCTCCACCTCGAACCCGGTGCTGCTGAAGCCCCGGAACATGACGGCGCCGACCCTCTCCCTCCAGCAGTTCGAGGGCGACGGAACGCCGAGCGACACGGGCGAGATGGGCCGCTACACCTTCTCCGGCGCCGACCAGGCCGACACCACCTTCGCCGTCCCCGGCGCCAACGGCTGCGGGGCCGGCCTCCTGAACTGGGCGGTCAACCTCAAGACCGGCCTGCCGTCCGCGTCCGGCAGCAACAGTGTGAAGCTGAACGACACCACGACGTACTTCGGGAGCCCCTACGACCCGGCGTCCCTGGCCCCCGACGAGGGCAAGGCGCTGTCGCGGTTCTGGCACTCCGCGGTGCGCTGACGAGGCCGGCGCATACGCCGGCCGGCACGGCACGGAATCGAATGCGCATTACCGAGCCCGCTGAATCCAAGAAGTACGCGGGCCGGTAAACGAATTCTCTCGTGCTCTCATCGACCCCCTCTCACCCGATGAGAGGGTGCACTTCCCCACGAAAGCCCGCGCCGGATCGGCTGCTTTCCCCGGACGCAGCCCGCCCGGCCTATCCCCAACGGGACAGGAGAAGTCCATGTTCAAGCGAACCCGCATTCTCACCGCAGTAGGTGCCGCCGCCGCGGCGGTGGCCCTGGCCGCGCCGTCCGCGATCGCCGCGCCGACCAGCTGGACCATCACACCGACCGGCGCGTTCAAGGGAAGCTCCGGCCTGACCGTCCTCACGGACAACAACGGCAACAAGATCCAGTGTGCGTCGTCCGCCGCGGCGGGGTCGGCACCCACCTCACCGGTCGCCGGCAGCCCGGCGAAGCTCGCGAACATCACCTCCATCTCCTTCAACTCGCCCTGCACCGGCCCCTTCAGCAGCACCTGGAACGTGACCACCAACGTCACGCCGCCGTGGGAGATCTGGGGCCTCAACTACACAGCCGGTGCGGGCACCAACAGCACCGGTCAGGTCACGGGTGAGATCCGGGCGATCAAGGCGACCGTGAGCGGCACCAGCGTGCTGGGCCCCTGCACGTTCAACGTGACCGGCAAGGTCGCGGCCAAGTACAACAACCCGACGGTGGGAGGATCCAACGGCACCCTCAGCACCGCCGGTGGCGGCCTCACTCTGACCATCAGCAACAAGGTGGGCGGCGGCTGCGGCATCGTCGGTGCGACGGCCAGCTTCGCGGGTCTGTACACCATCGTGAGCACCGCGACGAACAAGTCCCCGGTCATCGTCGGCAACTGACCGAAGGCGGCTGATCGTCGTATACCGGGCGACGCGATGACCGCCCGTAGGTGAAAGAGGTGCCCGGCCACCCGCATCCGGTGGCCGGGCACCCGCACGGCGCCCGCGCACCCGCACCGCGCCTGCCTATACGCACGGACTGACAACTCGGCGGCCCCGCTTTGTCACGCGGCGCCAAAGCCCGGATGCCGTACTGCCGATTACGAGGCGGGCTCTTCCCAAGAGGTACCGGCGTGCGTACCGTACCCGCCGGTAGAGACCGTGCTCCATCTGTCCGATGGACCGTCGCCGAGTGGTGGACCCCGGTTGAGCGGCCCCGGCGACAACGGGTCCACGCGTGCCGGAAGGACTCATCTGCATGACTGTCGACCCGCGGGCCGCAGCCAGGCGCCCGCTCCACCTCGCGGTGGGCGGGGCGCTCGTGGTCGCCACCGCCCTCATTCCGAGTGCCGAATCGGCGGCCGCCCCCAGGAGTCAGAGGTCCTGCTCTCCTACGCCTGCTCCTTCCCGTCCGGAACGCAGGAGGTGGCTGTCCGGGTCTCCGCCGAGCTCCCCTCCGTGGTGCGGACCGGGGAGAAGATCCAGCCCGAAGGTGTCACGGTCGAGGTGGAACTGCCACCGGCCGCGCTGCGGCAGTTCATCGACACCGAGGCGGCCACCTTCTCCACGGTCGCGGAGCTGACGGTCCGCAACGCCCAGGGGACCGAGTCGGCCGACGCCGCCTGGAAGGACCTGGAGGCCGAGCCGGTGGCCGTGCCGGCCGAAGGCGGAGCGGTACTCGTCGCCACCGGCGACGTGCCCACGGTGTCGTTCGGCAGCCCCGGCCGCGCGACGATGGCACCGGCCGGCCTCGGCCTCGACTTCACCCCCCTGACCGCCGAGGGCGCTCCCACCACGCCCCCCGGGCTCGCCGTCCGGTGCGAGCCCGCGGCCGGCGAGGAGGGCGGAGAGGAGGAGGGAACCCTCGGCGAGATCACCGTCCGCGGGGCCACCGTCCCGGCCGTTCCCGGGCCCGTCACGACCAGCCCGGCCGCCCCGCCGCCCGAGGATCTCCCTCCGGCGGCAGGTCCCGGCTTCACGCCCTCGCTGAGGGACAGGATCCAGGGGCTCACGGACCGACGGCTCGAATCCCTGGACGGCGACGAGCCCCCGGCGAACTGTCCGGTCGAGATTCCGCCCGAGTGGGTGATGACCACCGCTGAGGCATACGCGGCGGGCTACGCCAACGCCGCCAAACTCGACGGAGCGACCGCACTCGGACCGGCCTTCATGAAGGTCGTCCTGAACAAGCGGTACATCGCCGACGGGTGCGCCAGCACCATCGACGTGACGTCCTCGGTGGACTTCGACCACGAGGGCAAGCGGCAGCTCCCGCCGAGCAGGGCCACCTTCCTCACCTACGGCTTCATGCCGACCACCGCCACCATGATCCTCGAACAGGTGGGAGACCCCGCCCACGTCCACAGCCATACGGTGACCGACTCGCCGGCCTGGCCGGAGGAGACGACGATCACCGCTCAGCTGTCGATGCGGCTGACCGACGTCGAGGTGAACGGGGTCCCGTTGGACGTGGGCCCCGACTGCCGGACGGCCAGGCCCTTCGAGCAGGTGCTGAGGGGATACGGGCAGAGCTATCCGCGATTCGGATACCTGGTGGCCTTCGGAGGACCCCTCACCGGTTACGCCCACATTCCGCCGTTCGAGGGCTGCGGAGTCGACGAGGACCTCGACGCCGTTTTCACCGCTGCCGTTTCCAGTGCGGGCAAGAAGGCGGACAACTACACCAAGATGACGCAGGCGCCCCTGTGCGTGGCGACCAATCCTGATGTGAACTGCCCGCCGGCCGTGCCCAAGCCCGAGCGCTGAGCACCCACCGGTATCGCAGAGGCTCTTCCGGTCCCACGGGTCACGGAAGAGCCTCTGCTTATTTCTCATTTCCCGACAGTTTTCCTGTGCCGGTCACTCACCCGCTGACAAGTAAATCCGGTGCCCGCGCAACGTTCGAGGAAAGTGCGTATCCAGTATTGCGCGGTCAGGTTACTGACCCGTAGCGTCCCGATTGGGCAGATCGGAAGCACGTCCCCACCTGCTCATGCCGGGGTCCTGCGGCTCCGGCTTCCTGGATCGCGGGTCCCCGGCACACACGGATGCTTGCGCAGTTGACGACAAAGCAGCAGCGCGGGTTTGTCATTCAGTGACAAGCAATCCAGCCAGAGATCGACATCCGACGATTTCCGCTGTCCGACAGCTTGTCCTGGCGGTTTCGGCGGACATAACGTGCGCCTCCTGGTGCATGTGCGACGAGCCGCCATTGGATTTCTCAGAGCCGGAGCGCTGACAGATGACCGTGTTCACCACCACTTCGAGGGAGGGGCGATGGGAATCGAAGTAGTCGTCGAGGGCCTGACGAAGTCCTTCGGCAAGCAGAACATCTGGCAGGACGTCAGCCTCACTCTTCCGGCCGGAGAGGTGAGCGTGATGCTCGGACCTTCCGGAACCGGAAAGACCGTTTTCCTGAAATCCATCATCGGTCTTCTGAAGCCGGAGCAGGGCCGCGTCCTCGTCAACGGCGTCGACATGGTCAACAGCCCCGAGCGGGAGATCATGGAGACCCGGAAGCTCTTCGGGCTCATGTTCCAGGACGGTGCGCTCTTCGGCTCGATGTCGCTGTTCGACAACATCGCCTTCCCTCTGCGTGAGCACACCCGCAAGAAGGAGTCCGAGATCCGGCGCATCGTCATGGAGCGGATCGACGTCGTCGGACTGCTCGGCGCCGAGGGCAAGTTGCCCGGTGAGATATCCGGCGGCATGCGCAAGCGCGCCGGCCTGGCCCGCGCGCTCGTCCTGGACCCGCAGATCATCCTCTGCGACGAACCGGACTCCGGACTGGACCCGGTCCGCACCGCCTATCTCTCCCAGCTGCTCATCGATCTCAACGCGCAGATCGACGCGACGATGCTCATCGTCACCCACAACCTCGACATCGCCGCCACCGTCCCGGACAACATGGGCATGCTGTTCTGCCGCAACCTCGTGACCTTCGGGCCACGCGAGGTGCTGCTCACGAGCGATGTGCCGGTCGTCTCGCAGTTCCTCGCCGGGCGCCGCGAAGGCCCCATCGGGATGTCCGAGGAGAAGGACGCCGCCACTCTCGCCGCCGAGCAGATGAACGGCAACGGGAGCGGCCCCCGCACCGGCCCCCGCACCGTCGTCCCGCAGCTGGAGCCCTCGCCCGGCATGCCCGTACGGCAGGGCGCCCTGCGCCGCCGGGAGCGGGTCGTCGCCATGATGGACCGGCTGCCGGAGGCCGCCCGTACGGCGATCCTCAACAGCTACACCCCGGCCGCGGGCGGTGTCCGCCCATGACCGCTCCGCTGCCGGTGCGGCCTTCCGGCCCGCCCGCCGAGAACGTACCGAAGCCGCCCGAGCAGATACCTCCGACGCGCCTGCTGGCCCCGCTGCGCGAGACCGGCAAGCTGTTCGCCCTGGCGGCGACCGTGACCCGGGCGGTCTTCCGCAGACCCTTCCAGGTAAGGGAGTTCATCGAGCAGTTCTGGTTCGTCGCCAGCGTCACCATCCTGCCCGCCGCCCTCGTCTCCATCCCCTTCGGCGCGGTCATCGCCCTTCAGGTCGGCTCGCTGACCGAGCAGCTCGGTGCCCAGTCCTTCACCGGCGGCGCCAGCGTCCTCGCCGTCATCCAGCAGGCCAGCCCGCTCATCGTGGCGCTGCTGATCGCCGGGGCCGGCGGCTCGGCGATCTGCGCCGACCTCGGTTCACGGAAGATCCGCGAGGAGCTGGACGCGATGGAGGTCATGGGCGTCTCGCCCATCCAGCGCCTCGTCGTCCCCCGCGTCCTCGCCATGATGCTCGTCGCCGTCCTGCTCAACGGCCTGGTCTCGGTCGTCGGCACCCTGGGCGGCTACTTCTTCAACGTGATCATGCAGGACGGCACCCCGGGTGCGTACCTCGCCAGCTTCTCCGCGCTCGCGCAGCTCCCCGACCTGTACATCAGTGAGTTCAAGGCGCTCATCTTCGGCTTCATCGCCGGCATCGTCGCCTCCTATCGGGGACTCAATCCTCGCGGCGGCCCCAAGGGCGTCGGCGACGCGGTCAACCAGTCCGTCGTCATCACCTTCATGCTGCTGTTCTTCGTGAACATGGTCCTCACGACGATCTACCTCCAGATCGTCCCCGCGAAGGGGAGCTGACCGATGGCGATGCTCAGCCGGCTCGACAAGTCCGGCGACCATCTCACCTTCTACGTAAGGGCGTTGGTATGGATCCCGCGGACGCTCCGCCGCTATCTCAAGGAGGTCCAGCGGCTTCTGGCCGAAGTGGCCTTCGGCAGCGGTGGCCTCGGAGTCATCGGCGGCACCGTCGGCGTGATGATCGCCATGACCCTGTTCACCGGCACGGTCGTCGGTCTCCAGGGATACGCGGCCCTCAACCAGATCGGCACCTCCGCCTTCACCGGCTTCATCTCGGCCTACTTCAACACCCGTGAGATCGCCCCCCTGGTAGCCGGACTCGCGCTCTCCGCGACGGTCGGCGCGGGCTTCACGGCCCAGCTCGGCGCGATGCGGATCAACGAGGAGGTCGACGCCCTCGAAGCGATGGGCGTGCGCTCCATGCCCTATCTCGTGACCACCCGGATCATCGCGGGCGTCGTCGCGATCATCCCGCTGTACGCGATCGGACTGCTCTCCTCGTACGTGGCGTCCCGCTACATCACGGTCCTCTTCAACGGCCAGTCCGCGGGCACCTACGACCACTACTTCAATCTCTTCCTCTCCCCGGAGGACGTGCTGCTGTCGGTGCTCAAGGTGCTGATCTTCAGTGTCCTGGTGATCCTGGCCCACTGCTACTACGGCTTCCACGCCACCGGCGGCCCCGCCGGAGTGGGCGTGGCCGTGGGCCGGTCGGTGCGGAACGCGATCGTGCTGATCAGCGTCACCGACTTCTTCCTCTCGCTCGCCATCTGGGGCGCCACGACTACGGTGAAGGTGGCCGGCTGATGAGTACCCGGAGCACCCGGACGGCCGGCCGCAGACTCGCCGGAGTGACCTTCCTGCTCGTGCCCGCCGTACTGGTGTGGGTGTCCGTGTCGGTGTACGAGAAGGACTTCACCGACAGTGCGACCGTGACCGTGCACACCGGGCCCGTCGGCAACGAGATGCACGACAACGCCGACGTCAAACTGCGCGGCGTCGTCATCGGCCACGTCCGTGACATCACGGCCGACGGGGACGGGAACGGGGCCAGGCTCACCCTGGACATCCAGCCCGGCAAGCTCGGACAGATACCCGAGGACGTCGCCGCCCAGATGCTGCCGACCACGCTCTTCGGCGCACGGTTCGTGGCTCTCGTACCGCCGGCCATCCCGTCCACCCAGGCCCTGCGGGCCGGCGCCGTCATACCCCAGGACCGCTCCAGCAACGCCATCGAGCTGGAACAGGTCCTCGACAACGTCCTCCCCCTGCTGACCGCCGTGAAGCCGGAGAAGCTGTCCGCCACCCTCAACGCCGTCTCGCAGGCACTTCAAGGACGCGGCGACAAGCTGGGCGACACCCTCGTCACGCTCGACCGGCACCTGGCCCGGTTCAACCCCCAGCTCCCCACCCTCAACGCCGACATCAGGGAACTCGTCAAGGTGAGCAGGGTGTACGGGGACGCCGCGCCGGATGTCCTGGACGCACTGACCGACTTCACCACCACCAGCTCCACCATCGCCGAACAGCAGGCGGAACTGGCGGACCTGTACGGGTCCACGACCGCTTCGGCGCAGGACCTCACCGCTTTCCTCCGCAAGAACAAGGACAACCTCATCCGGCTCTCCGCGTCCGGCAGGCCCACGCTCGAACTCCTCGCGCGGTACTCGGACGAGTTCCCCTGCACGCTGCGGACCATGACCGGGTTCATCCCGGCCATGGACAAGGCACTCGGCAAGGGCACCGAGCAGCCGGGGCTGCACGTCACCGTCAAGGCCGTGCCGTCCAAGGGGAAGTACGTACCGGGCAGGGACGCCCCGGTCTACGACGCCACCGGCGGACCGCACTGCTACTCGGTCCCGTACGTCGGCAAGAGCGTGCCGACCGCGGACGCCCGTGGAACACACCCGGCCGAGGAGGTCACGGGCGGGCCCCCGGCCACCGGTGGCCCCCCGGCCGCGGAGACCGCCCTCGGAATGCCCAACTCCCCTCAGGAGTCCCGGCTCGTCAACGAGCTGGTCGCTCCCTCACTGAAAGTCCAGCCGCAGACCCTGCCCGACTGGAGCAGCGTGCTCATCGGTCCGGCCTTCCGCGGTGCGGAGGTGAAGCTCAAGTGAAGCGCCGCTCCCTCGCGGGACCGCTCGCGAAATCGATCGTCTTCGTCCTGGTGACCGTCATGGCCACCGCCGTACTCGCCCTGTCCATCGCCAACACGGACGTCGGGGACACCACGACGTACAAGGCCAGGTTCACGGACGCCACGGGGCTGATCGTCGGTGACAGCGTCCGGATCGCCGGAGTCGAGGTGGGGCAGGTGGAGTCCATCGAGGTGGCCGACAGACGGGTCGCCGAGGTCGGACTGGCCGTGCGCGAAGGACGCAGGCTCCCCGCCTCCGTGACCGCCTCGATCAAGTACCTGAACATGGTCGGCCAGCGGTACGTCGACCTCGACCAGGGGGTGGGCCCGGTCGGCGAGAGCTTCGCCGCGGGGGCGACCATCCCCCTCTCCCGTACGACCCCGGCCCTGGACCTCACCCAGCTCTTCAACGGCTTCCAGCCGCTGTTCGAAGGGCTCTCCCCGCCGGACGTCAACCAGCTCGCCGGCTCCATCGTCCAGGTGCTCCAGGGCGAGGGCGGCACCGTCGACAGCATCCTCCAGCACGTCGGCTCGCTCACCAGCACCGTCGCCGCCAAGGACGAGGTGATCGGCCAGGTGATCACGAACCTCAACACCGTCCTGAAGACGGTCAACGACCGCGAGGCCGGCTTCGACGACCTCGTCGTCACCCTGGAGAAGCTCGTCACGGGCTTCGCGGGCGACCGTGAACCCCTGGGCGAGGCGGTCACGGCGATGGGCGCCCTCACCACGGTCACCGCCGACCTGATCAACGACGGGCGCAAGCCGCTCAAGGAAGACATCAAGCAACTCGGCCGCCTTTCGGACCAGTTGGTCAAGGGCACACCGCAGATCGAGCGCTTCCTCCAGAAGACCCCGGCCAAGATGGCAGCCATCGGCCGCCTCACCTCGTACGGCTCCTGGCTCAACCTCTACCTCTGCGAGGCCAAGGTCAGCGGGGTCACGACAGAGGACGGCAGCGCGCCGCCCACCGGCATCGCGATCACCCAACCGAGGTGCCTGGCATGAGAATCAAGCCCGTGCGGGAACGCAACCCCGTCGCCGTCGGCATCGTCGGACTCCTCGTCCTCACCCTCGTCGGACTCGGCGCCTACCGTGCCGACTCGCTGCCCTTCATCGGCGGCGGCACCACCTACAGCGCGGACTTCACCGAGTCCGCCGGACTCGCCGACGGCGACGAGGTACGAATCGCCGGCGTGAAGGTCGGCGAGGTCACCGGAGTCTCACTCGACGGCAACAAGGTGAAGGTCGACTTCGAGGTGAAGGACGCCTGGATCGGCAACTCCTCCACCGTCGGCATCGCCATCAAGACCCTCCTCGGCGAGAAGTACCTGGCCGTCGATCCGCTGGGCGACGCCCCGCAGGACCCCGGCTCCCGCATCACGGCGAGCCGAACCACGTCCCCGTACGACGTCACCCAGGCGTTCAACGGACTCGGCGAGACCATCGGCGAGATCGACACCGACCAGCTCGCCAAGAGCTTCGAGACGATCTCCACGACCTTCAAGGACTCGCCGCCCGACGTACGCAGCGCCGCCGACGGACTCTCCGCACTGTCCCGGACGGTCTCCGAGCGCGACGCCCAGCTCGTCACCCTCCTCAAGGGCAGCAAGCAGCTCACCAAGACCCTCGCCGGCAAGAAGAGCAGCTTCGAGACCCTCCTGGAGGACGGCAACCTCCTCCTCGGCGAGATCCAGGCGCGCCGCGACTCGATCCACCTCCTGCTCACCGGAACCCGTGACCTGGGCACCCAGCTCACCGGAGTCGTAGCGGACAACAACAAGCAGCTGAAGCCCACGCTCGACTCACTGGGCCGCGTCACGGCCGTCCTCGTGAAGAACCGCAAGAGCCTGGACAAGGTGCTGTCGCTGACCGGTTCGTACAGCCGGCTCGTCGGCAACACCCTCGGCAGCGGCCGGTGGTTCGACAACTACGTCTGCGGCGTCGTCCCGAAGAACTACCTGCCGCCCCAGAACCCCGAGGTGCCCGGATGCATGCCTCCGAAGCAAGGCGGCCGCTGACATGAGACTCACGCGCATCGTCTCCATCGGCGCCGGACTGGCCGTCGTCGCCGTCGTGGCCACCACCGGGGTGATGGCCCTGGACGACGAGGGGAAGACGACCATCACCGCCTATTTCGACCAGGCCACCGGGGTGTACGCCGGATCGGATCTGCGCGTCCTCGGCGTGAAGGTCGGCACCGTCGAATCGGTAACGCCGCGGGGCGAGGAGGTCAAGGTCACCCTGCGGCTCGACAAGGGAGTCAAGGTCCCCGAGGGAGCGCACGCCGTCGTCGTCGCCCCCAGCCTCGTCGCCGACCGGTACGTCCAGCTGGCACCCGCGTACGACGGGGGAGCCCAGCTCGCCGACAACGCGGTGCTGCCCGCCGCGAACAACGCCACCCCCGTCGAGGTGGACCAGCTGTACGCCTCCATCACCGAACTCTCCACGGCGCTCGGCCCGGACGGAGCCAACGCCGACGGCGCCCTCGCCGGACTCCTCGACACGGGGGCGAAGAACCTCGACGGCAACGGAAAGGCCATCGGGGACTCCATCGAGCAGTTCGGCAAGGCGACGAAGACCCTGGACAGGAGCAGCGGCGACCTCTTCGACACGCTCTCCTACCTCCAGACGTTCACCACGATGCTCAAGGACAACGACGGCGATGTGCGGGCCGCCGAGCAGCAGCTCAACTCCGTCACCGGATTCCTCGCCGACGACAAGAAGAACCTCAGCGCGGCACTCAGGGAACTCGGCACGGCGCTCGGCCAGGTCAAGACCTTCATCCAGGAGAACCGCGGCTCACTCAAGAAGAACGTGGACGCCCTGGTGCCGCTCACCCAGGCCCTCGTCGACCAGCGCGCCTCGCTCGCCGAAGCCATGGACACCCTTCCGCTGGCGGCAGGCAACGTCCTGAACGTCTACGACCCGGCCACCCGCACCCTCAACGGCCGGACCAACCTGAACGAACTGTCCATGGGTGGCCCACTCGTCTCCTCCGCGACCGGAAGCCCGGGGCTCACCGGTCTCCGGCCGGTGGACACCGACCGCCGCAAGCAACTGCCCGTGCTGCCGCTCCCCGAGATCGGCACTGTCTACGGCACCCCGGAAAAGACCACCCCGGAAAAGACCACCCCCGAGAAGTCCACCCCCGAGAAGTCCACGACGCAGAAGGGGGCGAACCGATGAGCCGTGCCCTCCGCAGACCCGGGCCCCGTGCGACCGGAGTCGCCGCCCTGCTCGCCGCCGGCGTCGCGACCGTCCTGCTGGTGACGACCGTCGACGTACCGGAGTTCACCGGCATCGACCAGGTGCCACTGCCCGGCGGCGCCGACCTCGGCGACCATCCGTACGAGATCACCGCGGAGTTCGGGGACGTCCTCAGCCTCGCCCCGCAGTCCTCGGTGAAGGTCAACGACGTCGCGGTCGGGCGGGTCACCAGGATCTCCCTCACGCCCGGCAGCTGGACCGCCGAGGTCACCATGCGCCTCAACGGGAAGATCGAGCTCCCCGAGAACGCGTACGCCCGACTGGAACAGTCCAGCCTCCTCGGCGAGAAGTTCGTCCAGCTCTCCCCGCCGGCCGCCGGGACCGCCCGGGGAACGCTGGACGACGGCGGCCGGATCCCACTCGGCCGCACCAACCGGAACCCGGAGGTCGAAGAGGTCTTCGGCGCGATGTCGATGCTCCTCAACGGCGGGGGTATCAACCAGCTCAAGACCATCACCACCGAACTGAACAAGGCACTCACCGGGCAGGAACCGCAGATCCGCTCGATGCTCGGCCGCGTCGACACCCTGGTGACCAACCTGGACGCCAACAAGGAGGACATCACCGCGGCACTCGACGGGGTCAACCGCCTCGCGGCCACCCTCGCCGTGCGCAAACAGGACGTCGGGACGGTCCTCACCGGGCTCAGCCCCGGCCTGAAGGTCCTGGAGAAGCAGCGGGGTTCCCTTCTCACCATGCTGCGCTCGCTCGACACGCTCTCCACCGTCGCCGTCGACACGATCGACAAGAGCAAGGCCGACATGATCGCCGACCTCAAGGCCATCGCCCCCACCCTCAAGGCACTCGCCGACTCCGGCCAGGACCTGCCCGACTCCCTTCAGGTGCTCCTCACCTATCCGTTCACCGACGAGGTGCTGCGCGGGGTGAAGGGTGACTACCTCAACGTCTACCTCGATGTCACGGCGATTCCCGGCACCCGGATCATCCCCGCGCTCGCTCCCTCCGACACCCCGACCGAGCCCCCGGCCGAGCCACCCCCGGGCACCCCGGAGACTTCGTCCGTCGCGGCGCTGCCGCTGCCCCTCCCGTCCGTCCCGGCGACCTCGCAGGGGAGCGCACGATGATCACTCTCGGCATCCGGCTGAAGAACATCGCCTTCCTGCTCATCGCCGTACTCGTACTCGGATACCTGGGCGTGCGGTACGCGGACCTCGGCCACTACGTCGGCATGCGCGGCTACTACACCGTCACGGTGCAGCTCCCGCAGACCGGCGGCCTGTACACCCATTCCAACGTCACCTATCGCGGAGTGTCCGTGGGCCGCGTGGGGCCGATCGAGCTCACCGACGACGGAGTCGAGGCGGAACTGCGCATCGAGGACGACGCACCGCTCATCCCGGACAGTCTGCGGGCCGTCGTCGCCAACCTCTCCGCCGTCGGTGAGCAGTACATCGATCTGCGGCCCACCCGTGAGGACGGCCCGTTCCTCGGGAACGGCTCGGTCATCGACCAGGCCGACACCACCATCCCGGCGCCGCCCACCGACGTCCTCACCGGCGTCAACGACCTGGCGAGCTCCATCGACCTGGAGAATCTGCGGACGGTCGTCGACGAGTTCGGCGCGGCGTTCAACGGACGCGGTGACGACCTCCAGGTTCTCCTGGACACCGGAGTTGAGTTCGTGCGGGCGGCGGACGACGCCCTGCCGGTCACGACGAAGCTCATGACCGACGGCGAAACCGTCCTGCGCACCCAGGCCGAAGAGGGCGAGGCCCTCAAGGGCTTCGCCTCGGGGGCCAAGGAACTGGCCGCCGAACTCAAGGGCTCCGACACCGATCTGCGCAGGCTGATCGCCGCCGCCCCCGACGCCGCCGGACAGATCAGCGGACTGCTCCGCGATCTCGACCCGAGCTTCGGCGTGGTCGTCGCCAACCTCCTCACCACCTCGGAGGTGACCGTCACCCGCCAGCGCGGACTGGAGGAACTGCTCGTGAAGCTCCCCGCGGTCGCGGCCGCCGGGGCGAGCGCGATCGACGAGGACGGCGCCCGGTTCGGTATGTCGGTCACCTTCTTCGAGCCGTTGCCCTGCACCGCCGGATACGGCGGCACGGTCTACCGCGACGGCCTCGACACCGGGCCCGCCGCCACGGTCAACACCAAGGCCCGGTGCACCTCGTCACCCGGAACCGGCATCAACGTCCGGGGCAGCGCGAACGCCCCCAGGGGCGGTCCCGTGCCCGATCCGGTCAAGCCGGGCTCGCTCCCGGGATCGGGAACAGACAGTGCGCTTCCCGGCGCACTCGGCGCGACCGCGGGCGACGCTCCCCGAGCCGACGGTATGGCCGGCCTGCTCGGACTCGGAGGCGGCCGATGACGCGGCGCTCGAAGAACCCCGCGGGCTGGGCCGCGCTGCTCGCCGCCGTACTGATCTGCGCACTGGGCGGCTGGTCCTACGCCCAGGCCCGCGGCGACGACACGCTCGCGTACGCCAAGGCACGCGATGCCGCACTGGCCGAGGGGAAGCGCCACCTGGCCCGCCTCAACAGCCTCGACGGCAGCGACGCCGGGAGCGTGCGGACGGGGCTCTCGGCCTGGCTCGACTCCTCGACCGGCCCGCTCCACGAGCAGCTGGAACGGACCAGGGGCAAGGACGCGCAGGAACTGGCCGAGTCCGGGGCCACGGCCCGCGGAAAGGTCACCGACGCGGCGCTCACCGCGCTCGACGAGCGGACCGGCACGGCGGCGCTGATCGCGACGGTCGACGTGGAGGTCAGCCCGCGCACCGGCAAGGGCGGCACTCAGCGCAAACGCTTCGAGGCCACCCTCGCCCGGACCGGCGACGGCTGGAAGGTCAAGTCACTGACGGCGATCCCGGTCGGCGGCGGCGCATGAACGAGAGGGCGGGGACGGCGACAGGGAGCACCGGCGTGGACGTGGACACCAAGGACACGAAGGACACCGAGGCGACGGACGCGGTGCGAGCCGCTGCGCCGGCCGACGGCCACCCGGACGAGAGGGAGAGCCCCGGACCGGCGTCCGGCCGCCGGTGGCCCCGGATCGCCGGTGCGGTTCTGGCGGTCGCCCTGCTCGTCGCCGGTGGTCTGCTCTTCGCCGAGGGCCGGCAGCTGAGGGACACCCCCGCCACGTCCAACCGGGCGCTGACGGACACGGAGGCGACCACCGAGGTCGTGGGGGACGTCAGCAACGCCCTCGGCACGGTCTTCTCGTACAGCCCCGGGGCGACCGCCGCCACCAAGGCATCGGCCAAGGAGGTCCTCGCGGGGAAGGCGCTGACGCAGTACGCCGCACTCTTCGGCCAGGTCGAGAAGCAGGCGGCCGACCAGAAGCTGACGCTGACCACCCAGGTCGTACGGGCCGGAGTGACCCGGCTGACCGGGAGCAGCGCCCACCTCCTGGTCTTCCTCGACCAGGTCTACGAACGCCGGGGCAAGGCGCCCACCACGGCCGCCGCCCAGCTCTCCGTCTCGGCCGAACTCCGCGACGGGCGCTGGTACATCGTAGAGATCACCTCCCGGTAGCACGGCACGCGACTCGGAACGGACCAGATCCGCAGGCAGGGGAGAGACAGCAATGGCACGGGTACGGACGACGCGCAATCCGCTGCTGGTGGCGGCGATCGTGCTGACGGTCGCGGCAGCGGGCGCGGCAGGCTGGGGCGGCGTGTCCCGGTACGAAGCCGCCCACGACGACTCGGCGGCGTACGCGCAGGCCCGCGACGACGTGCTGGCCGCCGGCGAGCAGGCCGTGCAGAACATGAACACCCTCGACCACCACAAGGTGGACGAGGGCCTGGACAGCTGGGAGGACTCCACCACGGGCGATCTGCACCAGCAACTCGTCGAGGGCCGGGCCGCGTTCGTGAAGCAGATCGAGGCCGCGAAGACGGTCAGCACGGCCGCGGTCCTGTCCGGCGCGGTGACCGAACTCGATGACCGGTCCGGCAAGGCCGCGGTGATGGTGGCACTGCGGGTCACCGTGACCGCACCGAAGGGAGAGCCCGCGGTGAAGGAGAGCAGGATGCTCGGGCAGCTCACCCGGACGTCCGGGGGGTGGAAGCTCAGCGCACTCGGCCAGGCGCCCGTCGGCAACACGGCCGGCTGACGCGTCCGAAGCCAGCCCCCGCCACCGAGAGGACCCCGGACATGCCGACGACACGTCACCTCGTCAACCGTCAGCGCCGCCTGGCCACCGCGGCCGCCGAGCGGACCACGACCACCCCCGCGGCCACCCCCGCTCCGAAGCCGGGCCCCAAAGAGCCGGACGGACCCGGGAGCCCGCAGGACGCCGAAAGCGGAACCGACGACGCGGAGGACGAGACGCCGGGCGATGCGCCCGGCGAAGCGCCACCGGAACCACGGCCCACGTGGCTCCCGCGCATGGTCCGCGTCCGGCTGCCCGCAGTCCTGTGCGCCCTCACCCTGGCGTTCGGCGCCTTCGCCGCCTGGTCCTTCACCTCGGCCGACCGGCTGCGCGAGGACCCGTCCCGGCAGAACACCGCACTCACCGACATGGGCCGGACAAGCGAGGTGAAGGGCCAGATCACCGAGGCGGTCGGAGCCGTCTTCTCGTACGACTACGCCTCGCCCGCCACCGCGCGGCAGGCCGCGAAGAAGTACCTGGTCGGCAGGGCCGTCGGCCAGCACGAGGAGATGCTCGCCGAGGTACGGGCGCAGGCGCCGAAGCAGAAGCTCGTCCTCACCACCACCGTCACGGAGAGCGGCGTGGAGCTGCTCGACGGCGACCGTGCCCGGCTGCTGGTCTTCGCCGATCAGAGCAACACCCGTACGGGCAAGGCGGACGAGACCACGTACGCGGCGGCGATGTTCGCCGTGGACGCCGTCCGCCGCGGGGACAACTGGCGGATCTCCGCCATCGATACGTTCACTCAGTGATCCGGGGGAGAGGAGAGCACGCATGAGGATCAACGGCACGATGCGCCGCGGACTCACCGGTACGGCCACGGCCGTCGCCGCGATGGCCGCGCTCACCGCGTCCCAGGCACCGGGCTTCACCGGTCAGCCGCTGAACGCGGAGAAGGCCGCCGCTCAGGACGACGTGGTCTGGACCCAGGTGCCCAACGACGACTCGTACCACACCGAGCTGCCACCGCTGAAGACACCGGAGCCGCCGCCCGGCGGCGGTGCGAGGTCCGGGCCCGTGGACGTCCTGGCGACACGGGCCGAGGCGGGCATCCCGGCCACGGTCCTCGCCGCGTACCGCAGGGCGGAGGCCGCTCTGGGGCGCAGCGACCCAGGATGCAATCTGCCCTGGCAACTCCTCGCCGCGATCGGCAAGGTGGAGTCCGGGCAGGCAAGCGGAGGCCGGGTCGACTCCAGTGGCACCACGCTCGGCAGCATCCTCGGCCCCGTGCTCGACGGAGTGGGCTTCGCGAACATCAGCGACACCGACGACGGTGCCTACGACGGTGACGCCCGGTACGACCGGGCCGTCGGGCCCATGCAGTTCATCCCCTCCACGTGGGCGCACTGGGGGAAGGACGGCAACGGTGACGGCCGCCGCGACCCCGACAACATCTACGACGCCTCACTCGCGGCGGGTCACTACCTCTGCGCCGGGACACGGAACCTGAACACACGGGCCGACCTGGACCGGGCGATCCTCAGCTACAACCACTCGGACACCTATCTGCGTACGGTGCTGTCCTGGCTGGAGTACTACCGTCAGGGCGCCCACCCGGTCGACGACGGCGAGGGGCCCGTTCCCCGGAGCCCAGGCCCGGGCGGCCCGGCCGAGCCCAAGTCCCCCGTCGGCGGCCCGGGCGCCCCCGCGAGTCCGGGAGGCACGGGCCCCGGCAGCACAGGCGGTCCCGGCAACGGCGGGGGCGGCATCGTCGTCGGACCGCAGCCCACCACCCCGCCGCCCCTGCCCACTCCTCCCGGCCCCAGCAGGCCGCCGAGCCCGAGCCCCGACCCGACGGAGACGGGCCCCATGGACCCCGGCCCCGACCCCACGGACTCCGGATCCCCGAGCCCCAGCCCCAGCCCCACGGACCCCACGACGCCTCCGGTCACACCGTCGCCGACCACGCCGCCGCCGTCCCCGGACCCCGATCCGACCACCACGGCCCCCGCCTGCCCCACGGACTCCCCGTCGCCCGATCCGTCCGACACCACGGCGCCCGGGACCGGCACGCGGACGGGCGATCCGGACCCCTGCGCGGGCACGGCCGCGTCAGCGGCCTGACAGCACCTCGGCCAGGTCGTACCGCACCACTTCCTCCAGTTGCGCGTAAGTGCAGCTGGAGGGCGTGCGGTCCGGCCGCCACCGGCGGAACTGGGTGGTGTGCCGGAACCGGTCGCCCTCCATGTGGTCGTACGCCACCTCCACGACCCGCTCCGGACGCAGCGCCACCCACGACTGGTCCTTCTTCCCCGACCAGCGGCTCGGCGAGCCCGGCAGCCGGGCCCCCTCGTGCGCGGCGGCCTCGGCCCAGGCCGCCCACGGGTGACCTTCGACGCCGCTGCGCAGCGGCTCCAGCTCCTCCGCGAGCTCCGCGCGTCGCCGCATCGAGAAGGCGGCGCAGGCTCCGACGTGCTGGAGGACGCCGTCGGAGTCGTACAGGCCGAGCAGCAGCGAGCCGACGACCGGGCCGCTCTTGTGGACGCGGTAGCCCGCCACCACGCAGTCGGCCGTCCGCTCGTGCTTGATCTTGTACATCGCCCGGATGTCCGGCCGGTAGGGCAGATCGAGCGGCTTCGCGACGACACCGTCGAGGCCGGCGCCCTCGAAGTGCTGGAACCACTCCTGGGCGGTGGCCAGGTCTGTGGTGGCGGGAGCGAGGTACACCGGCGCCGAGGCACTGGAGAGCGCTGCCTCCAGCACCGCCCGACGGTCGGTCAGAGGGGCCGTGAGCAGGGACGCCTCGTTCGCCGCCAGGACGTCGAAGGCGACGAAGGCCGCCGGGGTCCGCTCGGCCAGCATCCGCACCCGCGAGTCGGCCGGGTGGATGCGCTCGCTGAGCCGGTCGAAGTCGAGCCGGTCGCCGTGGATGACGACGATCTCCCCGTCGAGCACACAGCGGGGCGGCAGATTCTTCCGCAGCGCGACGACCAGCTCGGGAAAGTAGCGGGTGAGTGGCTTGCCGGTCCGGCTGCCGATCACCACCTCGTCACCGTCCCGGTGCACGATCGCCCGGAATCCGTCCCACTTCGCCTCGTAGTGCATCCCGGGCGGGATCGTGGAGACGGACTTGGCGAGCATCGGTTTCACGGGCGGCATCACCGGAAGGTCCATGCGCCCGATTGTCACCCATACCTCCCTCCACGTCTCCCGATGTGCGGCAGAGGTGAGCCCGGCCTACCGTGGCCGACATGGGAGCAGCGGTGGAGCTGGACGCAGGCGGAAGGCCGGTACGACTGTCGAACCCCGACAAGGTCTACTTTCCGGACAAGGGCTATACGAAGAGGGACGTGGCCGAGTACTTCCTCGCGGTCGGGGGCGGGATCACCCGCGCCCTGCGCGACCGGCCGACCACCCTCCAGCGCTTCGTGGACGGGGTCACCGGCGAGTTCTTCTACCAGAAGCGCGCGCCGAAGAACCTCCCCGACTGGATCCCGACCGCCCGCATCGCCTTCCCCAGCGGACGGTCCGCCGACGAGATCTGTCCCACCGAGGTCGCCGCCGTCCTCTGGGCGGCCAACCTGGGAACGCTCACCTTCCACCCCTGGCCGGTCCGCAGAGACGACACCGAACACCCCGACGAGCTGCGCATCGACCTCGACCCGCAGCCCGGTACGGACTACGCCGACGCGGTCACCGCCGCCCGTGAACTGCGTGCCGTCCTGGACGAGCACGGGCTGCGCGGCTGGCCCAAGACCTCCGGGGGGCGCGGCATCCACGTCTTCGTACCGATCGAGCCCCGATGGACCTTCACCGAGGTCCGCCGCGCCACCATCGCCATCGGCCGGGACCTGGCACGGCGTATGCCGGACCGGGTCACCACCGCCTGGTGGAAGGAGGAGCGCGGCGAACGCATCTTCGTCGACTACAACCAGACGGCCCGTGACCGTACGATCGCCTCCGCCTACTCCGTACGCCCCTTCCCGCACGCCCCGGTCTCCGCACCGCTGCGCTGGGAGGAGATCGACGACGTCGAGCCGCGCGACTTCGACATCAGGACCATGCCCAAGCGGTACGCGGAGGTCGGCGACCTCCACGCCGACATGGAAGCCCACGCCTTCAGCCTGGACAAGGTGCTGGAACTCGCCGAGCGGGACGAGCGGGACCGGAGCCTGGGCGACATGCCCTATCCGCCGGAGTACCCGAAGATGCCGGGCGAACCGAAGCGCGTGCAGCCCAGCCGCGCCCGGCACGACGAGGACGAGGACGACGCCACCGCCTGAGCGGCGGACACGGCGACACGGCGGACACGGTGACACGGCGGACACGGCGGACACGGTGACACGGCGGACACGGTGATGCGGCGATGTGGCGGACACTGCGGCACGGCGGAGACCGCGGTCACACGCACAGGCATGTGACCGCGGCCCCCTGACGCCGTATCGCGGGTTACAGCTCCCTGATACGGATGTCGCGGTACGACACCACGTCCGTCGTGCCGTGCACCTGGAGTCCGACATACCCGGAGGCGAACCGCCGGCCGTCGGTCCCCGGGTCGTCACCGCGCGGCGGCTCGAAGAGCTGGCCGCCGGAGTTCTCGAACTCGTTGATCAGGACACCGTTGCGGTAGACCGAGTAGTGCTGGTCCACCACCCGGATCTCGTAGTCGTTCCAGCTGCCCTTGGGTGTGACCCCGGCGCCGCCGAGACCCACCCGGTCGAAGCCGTAGAGCGAGCCCGTCTTGTACATGTCGCCGTCCGGCCGGTCGTTGATCTGCACCTCATGGCCGTACTTGATGGCGACCCACTCCGGACGCGACTCCTCCGGGTTGTCGTGGACGTGCGGGAAGCGCACGAACACCCCGCTGTTCGCGTTGCCCGTGCCCGGTGCGTCGTCCCGCCACTGGAGCTTCAGCGAGAAGTCACCGAACTGCCTGCCCGGGAACCACAGCATGCCCATGCCGGGGACCGTCGTCGAGCTGGTGATCGTGCCGTCCGGGTTGAGCCCGAACTTCCCGCCGCCCACCTGCTCCCACTTGGCCAGCGACGCGGCCGTGCCGTCGAACAGCTTCCGGTAGCCCTCGACCTGGCCCGGCCTGCCGATGCCGGACTGCTTCGCCGCCCGGTAGATCGTGCGGTGCTCGCGGGCGTCGATCACGCCGGCGGACAGGAGCCTGTCGAGGACGGTGTCCACGTGCTTGAGGAACAGCGCGTGCGAGGACCAGTCCTTCTCGTCCTCGATCAGCTCGTTGATCGTGCACCGGTTGCCGGTGACCCGGTTCGGGACGCCGCTGTCGACCGTGCCGACGATGACCGTCAGCCGCTCGTCGAACTCCGGGCAGTCCGGCGCCGGAACGCCGCCGCCCTCGGCGACCGTGAACGACACCTGCCTCGCCTCGGAGGTGTTGCCCGCCTTGTCCGTCGCCCGGTGGGCCAAGGTGTGCGAGCCGATCCGGTCGACGAGCACCGGAGCGGTGTAGGCCAGGTACGGGCCGCCGTCGAGGGAGTACTCGACCCTGTCGACACCGGACCCGGCGTCGGTCGCGGTGACCGTCGCCTTCGCACTGGTGATGAACGCGCCGTCCGAGTTCTTCTCGCCGGTCAGCGCCACCGTCGTCTCCGGCGGTGTCGCGTCCTGCGTCGGCGGCTCGACGACCGTGAAGTCCACGGCCTTCTCGGCGGCCGCGTTGCCCGCCTTGTCGGTGGCCCGGTAGCGGACCTTGTGCGTGCCGATGTCATGCACCATCACCGGGGCGGTGTACGGCTTCCAGGCACCGTCCGCCCCGATGGCGTACTCGATGGTGTTCACGCCGGAACCGGTGTCGGACGCCGTCACGGTGACCGTGGCCATCCCGAGGTACGCGCCCTGGGCGTCCTTCTCACCCGATACGGTCGCCGAGGTCTCCGGCGGGGTCGCGTCGTCCGTGGGCGGTGCCGCCACGGCGAAGTCGACGGCCTTCTCCGCCGCCACGTTGCCCGCCTTGTCCGTGGCCCGGTAGCGGACCTTGTGCGTGCCGACCTGGTTCACCACGACGGGCACGGTGTACGGCTGCCAGGCGCCGTCCGCGCCGAGCGCGTACTCCACGGTGCCGACGCCCGAACCCGCGTCGGTCGCCGCCACGCTGACGGCGGCCTGACCGATGTACGCGCCGTCGGCGTTCCTGTCACCGTCCACCTTCGCCGAGGTCTCCGGCGCGGTGGTGTCCTCGCCGGTCCCCTCGGTCACGGTGAGGATGCCCTGCATCGAGCCGTGACCGGGAATGGTGCAGTGGTAGAAGTACCGGCCGGGGCTCAGCGTGACCTGAGCGGTGTGCTTGCCGCCCTCGCCGTCGCTCGGGTTGGCGAGGATGTTCAGCTGGACGTCGTTGTTGAACTCCGGGTCGGAGACGCTGAACGTCAGCGTGTGCGGCATCCCCGTCGTGTTGCCGGTAGCCGCGCTGTTCTCGAACACGATGGTCGCGGCGCCCGCCACCGCCGTCCTGGGGGCGGACAGATAGCGGTCGATGGGGTCGCCCGCGGTCCAGGTCAGCACCTGGTCCGCCGCTGCCGCCTCCTGGTCGTCCGCACGGCCGTACGCGGCCGTCGAGGTGAGCCCGAGGACCAGGAGGAACGAGGAGAGCAGGGCCGGCCACAGCAGGGCGGGCCGGTACCGGGACCGCGCGAAGAGGGGACGGTGGCTCACTGGACTTCCGCCTTCCTGGCCAGATCGGCGGCGGCCGGGGTCGGCCCGCCGCCCGTGTACGTCACGCGCCACAGCGCGGACTTGGAGTCCGAGGTGAAGAAGCCGCGCCCGTAGTCCAGGACGTAGAGCGAACCGTCCGGGGCGAACTTCCAGTCCATGAGGTTGCGGATGCCGTCGGCACCCACCGGAATGATCTTCTTCAGGGACTCGGCATGTGTCGGCAGGCCGCCCTGACCTACCGTCTTCGGGTCGGTGAGCACCGCGTGCCGGGGCTGGTCACCGTCGTAGAAGTCACCGACGAACCACTTGCCGTCCCAGTACGAGGGCCACTTGTCGGCGCTGGTGCTCGCCGCGTCGTACCGGTACACCGGGCCGTTCATCGTGGCCTGGCCGCCGCCCTTGAGCCATGGCAGGAGCTGCTTCTGCTCCTCGGCCCTGTAGCTCGGGACACCGTCGGCGTCGCGCGGGTAGTCGATGCCGCCGCCCTGGGGGGAGTACCAGATGGTGTTGGACGTGACGGGGGGCAGCTTCACCAGGCCGTCGTTGTTCGGCGACTCGTTCCTGGGTGCGTCGCAGTCGTACCAGCCGAGCGGTACGGACGGATCGGGCAGGCCGCGGTCGCGGTAGGGCTGCTTGTTGCCCATGCAGTACGGCCAGCCGTGGTTGCCGGCCTTGGTGATGGCGGCGAAGGTGTCGTACTTGGCGGGACCCCAGGTGGTACTGGGCGCACCGGCGTCGGGGCCGACCCAGCCCGCGTACAGCGTGTCGGTCGCCGGGTCGACGGAGATCCTGGCCGGGTTGCGCACCCCCATCACGTAGATCTCGCCGCGGGTCTTGCCGCCGCCCTCGTCCGGCTCCTTGCCGGTGAAGAGGTTGCCGTCGGGCAGGGTGTACGTGCCGTCGGCCTCGGGGTGGATGCGCAGGATTTTCCCGTTGAGGTTGTTGGTGTTGCCCGAGGTGCGCCGGGCGTCGGCGTACGACACGCCCTTGTAGTTGGGTGCCGGGTTGTTCCCGGAGTAGCCACCGCTGGAGCCGGACGAGTTGTTGTCACCGGTCGCGATGTACAGGTTGCCCTTGGAGTCCCAGGCCATCCCGCCGCCCGCGTGGCAGCAGCTGTGGATCTGGACCGGCCACTGGAGCAGCACCTTCTCGGACGCCGTGTCCAGCTTGTTCGTCGCCGGGTCGAAGGTGAAGCGGGAGACCTGACGTACCGCCATCCGCTTGTCGCGGTCGATCTTCGCGTGCGGGGTGTAGTGCAGATACACCCAGCCGTTCTCCGCGAAGTCCGGGTCGAGTTCGATCCCGAGGAGGCCTTCCTCGACCTTGACGGTCTCGTCGCCGCCGCCCTTGTTGCCGAAGACGGTCAGCGCTCCGGCGAGGGTGACCTTCCTGGTCGCGGGGTCGTAGACGTGGATCTCGCCCTGGCCCTTGCCGATGTCGGGGTTGTTCCAGTCGATGACGACCGGCGCACTGCTGTCGGCGCCGCCGCGGCCGATGTAGAAGACCCGGCCGTCGGGGGCCGTGACCAGCCCGTGCGGCTCGCCGATCTGGTCGTTCTGCCCGGGCTGGTTGGGCTTGGTGACCCGCTCCGCCCGGTAGTTGCCGTTGATGGTGGCCTTGCAGTCGGCCTGCGAGATGCGGGAGGTCCAGGCGAGGGCGCCGCGCAGATGCTCGCGGAAGTCCGTCTCGGCGAAGCTGTCGACGGTGCCGCCCATGCCCGTGTAGAAGGAACGCCCGCCGTCGTAGTCGCGGCACCAGGAGACCGGGTGGTCCCAGCCGTTGGCGCTCGCGCCCGGCTTGTAGGTGCTCTCGCGGACACGGGCCACGGTGTGCACGTCACCGGACGGGTTCTTCGTCCAGTTCAGCCACTTGTCGGGCCGCTTCCACTCCAGCGGCAGATTCTTGGTCGCCGGGTGCTGCCGGTCACCGATCTCGACCGTCGCGCGCTGGGCGGTGGCCGGGCCGCCGGCCGCGGGCCGTGCTCCGACCAGGCCGGTGAACCAGTCCGAGTACGGCTCGGTGCGCGCCGCGTCATGGATGCCGAGGAATCCTCCGCCCGCCTCCATGTACGACTCCAGGCCCGCTTCCTGCTCCGGGTCGAGGACGTCGCCCCGGGTCAGGAAGACGACCGCGTTGTACCGGCCGAGCTGTCGCTCGTCGGTGAAGACCCCCGCGTCGTCGGTCGCGACGGTCCGGAAGCGGCCGGAGACCGGGCCGCTGAGCCCGATCTTCTCGATCGCCGCGATACCCGCGTCGACGGTCGGGGACTCCTCACCCGCCGAGGCGTGGAAGACGAGCACCCTGACGTTGGCGCCGCCGGGCGGCGACGGCAGAGACAACGTTGTCGCCCGGTCGGCCGGCTCCGGATAGGGCCCGGCGCCGGCGGCACCGCCCCCGAGCAGGGAAGCGGTCAGTGCGCCGGCCGCCACGGCCGCCGCGACACCTCGTCGTGCTCCGGACCGGTGATGTGGTGTGCGCTGCATGTGGTCACCCATCCCTCTTTGGTCACTGCAACTCTCTGGTTCACTCAACTCTTCGGTCACTGCAACAGCGCCCGAAGCTAGACCTCTTTTCGTGACTCGCCAAGAGCTATGGCAGCAATGGCACGAACTTTGTCCTGGGTGTGGATAAACGAAGACCGCCCGGCTACCGTATGGGCCGTCCAGGGAGGCGCCTCTGCCCCCGCCCGTTTCCGAGAGCCCGTCAGTTGCCCTTTCGCAGTGGGGAGTTCGACATGGACCGAAGGACCTTCAACCGGCGCGTGCTGGCGGGCGGTGCGGCAGCCGCGGCAACGGGGGTGACATCGTTGTCGCTGGCAGGTGAGGCCGGCTCCGCGGAGACCGCGCCCAGGACCGCCCCGGCCGGGGGCGAGGTGCGCCGGATCAGGATGTACGCCGAGAAGATGCCGGACGGCTCGCTCGGCTACGGCTTCGAGAAGGGCAAGGCGTCGGTCCCCGGGCCGCTCATCGAACTCAACGAGGGCGACACCCTGCACATCGAGTTCGAGAACACCACGGACGTCGACGCCAGCCTGCACGTCCACGGCGTCGACTACGACATCGCCAGCGACGGCACCCGGATGAACAGGTCCCACGTCGAACCGGGCGGCACCCGCACGTACACCTGGCGCACCCACGCCCCGGGCCGCCGGAAGGACGGCACCTGGCGGGCGGGCAGCGCCGGGTACTGGCACTACCACGATCACGTCGTCGGTACGGATCACGGCACCGGCGGCATCCGGAAGGGGCTGTACGGGCCCCTGGTCGTCCGCCGCAGGGGCGACGTCCTGCCGGACAGGACGTTCACGATCGTCTTCAACGACATGACGATCAACAACAAGGCGGCGCACCTCGCTCCGAACTTCGAGGCCACGGTCGGCGAGCGGGTCGAAGTGGTGATGATCACGCACGGCGAGTACTACCACACGTTCCATATCCACGGTCATCGCTGGGCCGACAACAGGACCGGGGCGCTCACCGGGCCCGACGACCCCAGCCGGGTGATCGACACGAAGATCTGCGGGCCCGCAGACTCCTTCGGCTTCCAGATCATCGCGGGCGAACACGTGGGAGCGGGGGCCTGGATGTACCACTGCCACGTCCAGAGCCACTCCGACATGGGCATGGCGGGACTGCTGCTGGTCGCCAAGACGGACGGCACGGTCCCGGGCTACGAACCGCACCACGTGGCCGGGGCCGGGACGGCGGCCGGGGAGAAGGCCGACAAGGCGGCCGGTGACGACGCGGACAGCGCGGAGAAGCACCGGCACTGAGCCGTGGTCAGCGCTCCGCGGCCAGTCGGCGCTGTTCCTCCTCGACGATGCGCCGGGCGAGCGACCCGTCCGACACGTCGACGGCATCGGGCGTCGCCTCGGCGACATCGCTGCGCCGCGCGTACGAGTCGAAGAGCCGGTCCTTGCGCGCCAGAATGTCCAGCATGCGCTGGTCGACGCTGTCGGTCGCGAGGAGCCGGTGCACCTGGACCGTGCGTATCTGGCCCATACGGTGGGCCCGGGCCACGGCCTGGTGCTCCATCGTCGGTTTGATCTGCGGTTCGCACAGGATGACCACCGAGGCCGCCTGCATGTTCAGTCCGACACCCCCGGCCTGGATCTGGCTGAGCAGGACCGCGTGCCCTTCCGTCGCGCCGAACCCGTCCACCAGCTCCTGGCGGCGGGCGGCCGGCACAGTGCCGGACAGTGGACCGAACACGCCTTCGCCCAGAGCCTCCTCGACCGTGGCCAGGACCTCGCGGAAGTACGAGAACACCACCACTTTGAGCCCGTTGCTCTCCGCCTCCGCGACCAGCTCGCACAGCCGGTTCAGCTTCGCGGAGGTGGCGGGCCGCGCGTACGCGGCGCGGCGCATCCGCATGAACTGCCCGGAGTCCACGG
Source organism: Streptomyces finlayi (assembly GCF_014216315.1). Lineage (NCBI taxonomy): Bacteria > Bacillati > Actinomycetota > Actinomycetes > Kitasatosporales > Streptomycetaceae > Streptomyces > Streptomyces finlayi. The sequence continues at coordinate 589,628 of NZ_CP045702.1, read as the reverse complement.
CCTCGCGGTACACGCCGAGGTCCTCCTCGCTGAACTCCTCCCACTCGTCCACCTGGACCAGTGCGGGGAGTTCGCTCAGCACGTCCACCTGGTTGCGTCGCAGGTAGGCGGGGGCGACGGCTCTGCGGAAGGCGTGCGAACCGGCGGCGCCGTGGGTCGTGGAGACGGCGGGGGCCAGTTCGGGCCGGAGCTGTCGGACGAGGCTGCGGAACTCCTCGACCCGGTTCTCCATCGGAGTGCCGGTCAGATACAGGACCCGCTCGGTGCGCTCCGCCCAGCCGGCCACGCTCCGGGCCCGGCGGGTCGCCGGGTTCTTGACGAAGTGGGCCTCGTCCACCACGAGCATCCCCGGCCGCACCGCCCCGCCCCAGGCGTCCGGCAGGGTGTGCAGGGCGTCGAAGGTGGTGAGCGCGACCCCACCGCTCTCGCACCATTCGGTGAACGCCTCACGCCGCTCCGGACCGTGCACCGGGAGCGCGCGCAGCGTGGAGCGGGCGCGGATCTCCCGCGTCCAGTTGATCAGGACGCTCGCCGGGCACACCACCAGGAAGTGCGTCTCGCCCCGCGCGGTGAGATGGGCGAGCGCCGCGATGGCCTGGACCGTCTTGCCGAGGCCCATCTCGTCGCCGAGGATCACCCGCTTCTGCGCCAGCGCGAACCGCGCGCCGAAGGACTGGTAACCGCGCAGCGAGACCCTTAGATGCGCGTCGTCGAGCCGCAGGCCGCGTACCCGGTCCGCGATCCCCGCCGGGAGGAAGCCCTCGGCGGCGTCCCGGTCGGGCCCGGTGCCCGACATCTCGGCCAGCAGGCTGTAGTACTCGGCGGACCGCAGCTCGAAGTCGACCCAGGCTCCGGGCGCCGACTCGGGTGCCCGCAGCAGATCGACCGACACCTGCCCGAACAGCAGCGGCAGTTCGCGCTCCTGCGCCTCGGCCACGGCGGTCCGTACGCAGAGGGCGGCGGCCCGTGCCCGCTCGCGGGCCGCCCGGCCCGTGAACAGCATCCGCAGCCGGCCCCCGGCCGGTCCGGCCGTGGCCAGCAGGGGTTCCAGGCGGGCGACGAGTCCACGTGCGGCGTCGCACGCCCGGCGGACGTCCGGACCCGCCTCGACCAGCCGGTTCAGGGCCACCACCAGCGCGGTCGTAGGCTCGTCCGGCGCGTCCACGTCGACGCGCACCGAGACGGTGTCACGGACCGCGTGCGCGATCTGGCGGGCCGCGGCCAGCGCCTGGTCGGCGGTCTGCGCCCCGACACCGGGGATCTGCCGGAGCTCGTAGGGGCTCGCCGCGTGCACCTGGCCGACCGTCCCGTAACCGGCCTCCTCGACCGCGCCGATCCGCAGCCGTCCCTCGGTCACGTCCTTGAGCCGCGATACGGGGATGGCCGCCAGCTCCCGCCCGACCAGAGCGTCCAGCAGCGGATCGAGTGCGCCGCGCACGGCGTCGACGGCCCGGCCGTGATCGGCCAGTACCGCGCGGGCCGTCTCCAGCAACCGCTCCGCACGGCCGAACAGCTCCCGGGCGGCCCGTCCCGTGGGTGCCTCGGTATGCGCCGCCCCGGCCTCAGTCATGGTGTCCCTCTGTCACGTCCCGCTGCGCCCACGGCCCTGCCGGCACCGCGGCCTTCATGGTCCCACGGACCCCTGCCCCTTCCGGCCCTGCCGGACTGCGGTTGTCAGTGCCCGGTGCGAGACTCTGTCGGGCGGGGAATTCCCCCGTGCGACGAGACGAGCGAGGCAGCCGGCTCGCTGAAGGGGCCGATCATGCTCAACCCCAGCTTTGTCACAGGAGTCCCCAACTGGATCGATCTGGGCACGCCCGACCTGGACGGGGCCACCGCGTTCTACCGCGGCCTCTTCGGCTGGGAACTGGTGCCCGGTGGCCCCGACACAGGCGAGTACGGGATGTACACGCTGAACGGGCAAGCGGCCGCGGGCGTGATGACCGTGCCGGAGGACCAGGCGAAGTCCGCCTGGTCGGTCTACTTCCAGTCGCCCGACGCCTCCGCCTCCGCCAAGGCCGTGGCGAAAGCAGGCGGCAACGTACTCTTCGAGCCGATGGACGTGCGCGAATTCGGGCGGATGGCCGGCTTCACGGACAACGAGGGGGCCTACTTCGGTGTCTGGCAGCCGGGGACCAACACCGGCCTGGGCGTCATCCAGGAACCGGGCTCCCTGCTCTGGTCGGAGCTGCACACCCCCGACGTGTCGGCGGCAGCCGCGTTCTTCCAGACCCTCTTCGGCTGGGAGGCCGACGAGATGAGTCTTCCCGGCCACCCGTACACCACGGTCAGACCGTCGGGCGGCAGCCGGGAGTCCGCGTTCGGCGGACTCGTCCGGCTGGGCGATGTGCGGCCCGAGGCCGACCAGGGTCCGCACTGGCTGCCGTACTTCACGGTGGAGGACTGTGACGCGGCGTCGGCGGAGGCCGAACGGCTGGGCGGCAGCGTGACCGTGGCGCCGCAGGACATCGAGGGCGTCGGCAGGGTCGCCCATCTCGCCGACCCGTTCGGCGCGGCGTTCGCCGTGATCCGGCCCGGACCGATGCCGCGGGAATAGGCGTCCGGCGCGGTGCGTCGCATTGACGTGCCGTTGATCGGTTGTTTATCGCCACCCGGCAGTGTGGTCACCATGCTGATCAACACCATCACCGACGACGTGCTCGCCTGGCGGGAGACGGCGCTGTGCGCGCAGACGGGGCCCGAGTTCTTCTTCCCGGCCCCGGGCAGTTCGACGCGCGAGGCCAAGCAGTTGTGCAACGCCTGCGAGGGCCGGGTCGCCTGTCTGGAGTACGCGCTCGCCAACGACGAGCGGTTCGGCGTCTGGGGCGGGCTCTCCGAGAAGGAGCGCGACCGGATGCGCAGAGGAGCGCGCGACCGGGCCTGACCGCCCGGGTCCGGCCGCCCGGGTCCGGCCGCCCGGGACGGAACGGCCGCGCGGTGCGCGGGCCGTTCAGGAAGGGATGCGGAAGGTCTCGCCGTACGTCTGCCACACCAGAGGCGCCCGCAGCTCCAGATTGCCGGCGCGCAGGAACACGCGCTGCGCGGTGTCGATCCGAGAGGTGTCGCGCTGGGTCTTCCTCGCCTGGATCACCGATCTGCCCGCGTCCAGGAAGGCGTGGAGGTAGGTGGACTCGTCGCCGCCCTCGGCCGCCGTGTCCGCGGTGGCCATAGCCGCCTCGCGGATTCCGTAGAAGCCCGTCGCCTCGATCCCCGGGCCGTGCAGGACCATCGCGTCGTAGTAGACGAACTGCCCCAGCGTGCCGAGCCCGTCCAGCTTCGCGAGCCGTACCGCGGGCTCGAAGTACAGCCGGTCCCGGAACTCCTCCTGGGCGTCACGGAACGCCTCGTCCGCGGCGGCTTCCTTCCACGCGGCGGTGAAGCCCGGGTCCAGGCCCGCGTGCGAGTCGGTGCCGTCCACCGCGCGCAGTGCGGGGAGGAACGGGGCGAGCGGATTGTCCGGGTGTTCCTCGGTGAAGGCCTCGACGAGCTGAAGCATGTCGTTCGTCCCGGAACAGAAGCCGACGATGCCCGCCGTGTATCCGGTGCCGTCCCCGATGTCCTCGATGGTCCCGTACCGGCTGCGCCAGTCCAGCGTGGAGCTTTCCGCGCTGGCCACCAGCTGCGAGGCGATCTCCTTCATCCGCGGTTCCGCGAGCCCGGCGGGCAGTTCCGCGATCTCCGCGTCCTGCGCCTTCTGCTTGGCCGGTGCGGGCTCCGCCGCCTGCGGCGGAGCCGTGGGCAGCGACGAGTCGCCGTCGCTGCCGAACACGATGGATGCGGCGATGGCGAACGGTGCCCCGAAGAGGAAGAGACGCGTCACTGGCTTCACCCGGCACAGAGTACGGTCCGTAAACCTCTGGGGTCGGCCCACCCCCCGCACGGCGCACCGCCTGGACGGGCCCCTGGCGGACCCAGCTGAGACTGCTGCGCCAGCACCCGGTCGCCGATGTACGGGACGCGGCGTACGCGCAGGTCACCGCGACGGAGTGAGGGCGCCGGGCACAGGCCCGACGCCCTCACTCACACAACCCGGTTCACACGGGGGTGGCTCACTTGCCGCGTGCGGCCATCCGCTCCTTGCGGGCGGCCAGCTTCTCGTCGAACTTCGACGCCTCGCTGTCCAGGCCGCTCATGTACAGACCGATCTCTTCCTGCGCCTTGAGACCCTCCGGGCCCAGCCCGTCGATCTCGAGGACCTTGAGGTAGCGCAGCACGGGCTGGATGACATCGTCGTGGTGGATCCGCATGTTGTAGATCTCGCCGATCGCCATCTGCGCGGCGGCCCGCTCGAAGCCGGGCATACCGTGTCCCGGCATCCGGAAGTCGACCACGACATCGCGCACGGACTGCATCGTCAGATCCGGGGCGAGCTCGAAGGCCGCGCCCAGCAGGTTGCGGTAGAACACCATGTGCAGGTTCTCGTCGGTCGCGATCCGCGCGAGCATCCGGTCACAGACCGGGTCGCCCGACTGGTGGCCGGTGTTGCGGTGGGAGACGCGGGTCGCCAGCTCCTGGAACGCGACGTACGCGACGGAGTGCAGCATCGAGTGGCGGTTGTCGGACTCGAAGCCCTCCGCCATGTGCGCCATCCGGAACTGCTCCAGCTTGTCCGGGTCGACGGCACGCGAGGTGAGCAGGTAGTCACGCATCACGATGCCGTGCCGGCCCTCTTCGGCGGTCCAGCGGTGCACCCAGGTGCCCCAGGCGCCGTCGCGGCCGAAGAGGGAGGCGATCTCGTGGTGGTAACTGGGGAGGTTGTCCTCGGTCAGCAGGTTGACGACGAGGGCGATCTTGCCGATGTCGGTCACCTTCGACTGCTTGGCCTCCCACGCCTGGCCGTCCTCGAAGACGCCGGGGAAGTTGCGGCCGTCGGAGAACGGGACGTACTCGTGCGGCATCCAGTCCTTGGCGACCTTGAGATGGCGGTTGAGTTCCTTCTCCACCACCTCCTCCAGTGCGTACAGCAGCTGGGCGTCTGTCCACGCCTTCGAACTGCCGAGATGGGGAGAGGTGATCGTCACGGGGGCTCCTGGGGACGGGAGAATTACCTACGGCTTCGTAGGTTACGTGACCGTAGGTTAAAGCGCGGGTAAGGCCCCGGCCAAGCCCGTCCCCGGCGGCGTCCGGTTACGCCCCGTTATGTGTGCAGGTCGCGGACGCGTACGGAAAGGCAGGTCACGCAGCCTTCGAGCTTCTCGTACTCGCTGATGTCCACCACGACCGGTTCGAAACCGAGCTCCGAGAACAGCTCGGCGGACTTGGGCGCGCTCGCCGCCATCAGCAGCCTCCCGCCGCCGAGCAGCACCACATGCGCGCCCGCCTCCTCCGGAACCGGCAGGAAGCGGCCGAAGAGCGAGGGCTCGTCGACCAGGGGCGGATATCCGACGACCGTGCCGTCCGGGAGTGCCGTCACGGCGGATTTGAGGTGCAGGACCTTGCTGACCGGTACGGCCACGACCCGGGCTCCGAGCTGTTCGAAGGCGGCCCTGAGCTGCCGCACCCCCTCCGCGTTCGTCCGGCCGCCCCGCCCGACGTAGACCGTGTCGCCGGTCTTGAGAACGTCGCCGCCGTCCAGCGTGCCCGGCTCGCGGATCCGGTTCACCGAACAGCCGAGCCCTACCAGCGCCTCCTCGACAGCGGGTGTCTCACCCCTGCGGGATTCCGCTCCCGGCCGGGCCATCAGGGCGACGTTGCGGAACACCACCACGGTGTCCTCGACGAATACACCGTCCGGGTGGTCGTCGGCTGCGGCCACCTCGACCGTTTCCCAGCCGTTCTCGCGCAGGGCGGCCGTGTAGCGGCCCCACTGCTCATGGGCGAGGGCGTGGTCGACCGGTGCCCGTTCGATATGGGTGACGAGTCCCTCGGCGAGACGGGGACTCACTGGTCGCACGAGAGCCTTGGTGCTGGGCATGAGCGCTGCTCCTCGAAGCTGGAGGGGGTGGGGGACCGGTAGTTCGACGCGCTGCCCATCGTCCTCCACGACCAGCGTCCGCCCGGGGAATCAGCAGGAGCCGTCCAGCAGATCGGTCAGATTCCGGTCGAGGTCCAGGTAGCGGTGCTCGTCGCCGACCGGTACCAACTCCTGTGCGCGCGCCAGGAACCGGCGCAGTTCCGCGGTCCGCACGTGCACCATCGCCACACCCTCGACGGCGTGGAACTCCAGGACCGTGCGCTCGTAGCCGAAGGGCCGCACCCGTACGTCGCCGACGCCGGCGGGGGCGTCCATGCCCGTCGCGAGCAGTTCGCGCGAGAACTGCCAGGAAACCTCTGTTCCTTCAAGGGTCGCGGGGCCCGGGAACGCCATACGTACGGCGAACGGGTCCTCGCGGTCGTACTGCAGGGTGGCGGGCAGAGTCTCCATCCGCGGAGCGGATGCCACCATGCGGGCCTGTACGGACTGCTCGATAACGCTGGACACGACCTGCTCCCTCTCGCACGCGGTGAACGGTTCCCGGCATTGGAGTAGACGATGGAACTCCTTGTTCCGTGCACTGGGGTACGGCGTGAGCTGCGTCACCGCACACCTCGTTCCCGCATGTGCCCCCTTCCGCGCGATGCACGCTGGACGGCCCGCCGCCCGTGGGTTAGCTTCCAGCGCCATGAAGGTCATGGGAAAGACGAGACGACTGATAGCAATGGGGCTGTGCGGGGCGGCAGTTACCGCCGCTCTGGGCACACCGACCGCACAGGCCGCACCCGAAGCGGCGGGCGCACCAGCGGCTCCGGAGGCCCGCGGCGCGAGCTGGTCCCTCACCGACACCGGCACGACGGCACGCTTCCGTGGACTCGCCGCGGTGAGCCGTACATCCGCCTGGGTGGCGGGATCGCGGGGGACAGTCCTGCGTACGTCCGACGGCGGCAGGCACTGGCGCGACGTGTCGCCGTCCGGGGCGGCCGGGCTGGAGTTCCGTGACGTCGAGGCGTTCGACAGCCGTCGCGCCGTGGCGCTGGCCATCGGTGAGGGCGAGGCGTCAAGGGTCTTTCGCACGGACGACGGCGGAGCGACCTGGATGGAGTCCTTCCGTAACACCGACGCCCGTGCCTTCTACGACTGCATGACCTTCTTCGACCACCGGCACGGTCTCGCGATGAGCGATCCGGTGGACGGGAAGTTCCGCATCCTGTCCACCGACGACGGCGGCCGCAGCTGGGAGGTGCTGCCCCCGGCCGGGATGCCGGCCGCCCAGCCAGGCGAGGCCGGCTTCGCCGCGAGCGGTCAGTGCCTGGTCAGCGCGGGGCCCGAGGACGTCTGGCTGGCCACCGGCGGCGCGGCCACCGCACGCGTCCTGCACTCCAGGGACCGCGGCCTGACCTGGACCGCGACCGAGTCGACGATTCCGGCGGGCGACCCGGCTCGGGGCGTGTTCGGCCTGGCGTTCCGCGACCGCACGCACGGCATCGCGGTCGGTGGCGACTACCGCGCCGACCAGCAGTCGCCGCGGAGTTCCGCGGTCACCGCCGACGGGGGCCGCGGCTGGCGGCAGTCCGCCACCACACCCCCGGCCTACCGCTCGGGCGTCGCCTGGCTGCCGCACAGCCGGTCCGGCGCACTGGCGGTCGGGCCGACGGGTACGGACCTCACGCTGGACGGCGGCCGGACCTGGCGCACGGTCGACACCGGTTCGTACGACACGGTGGACTGCACGGCCGACTTCGGCTGCTGGGCGTCGGGGGAGAAGGGCCGGGTGGCCTTCCTCAGCCGTTCCGGTAGCTGAGGGCACTTCCTCCCGGGCCGGCTACTGCCGGTACGGCGCAAGCTCCGGTGACGTTTTCGTTGCGATGAACTCCGTGATCCGGTAGGCGCACACACCTCCGGCCGCGAAGGGGTCGGCCGCCGCGATCTTCTCGATCTGCGCGCGGTCGTCCCCAACGGCCAGGATCAGGCCGCCGTCCCGGGGATTCTTACGGCCCGAAGCGAGGAAGGCTCCGGCGGCGTACTGCGCGTCCAGCCAGGTGATGTGCTCCGCCATGAGCGCGTCGACGCGCTCGACGGGGGCGGTGTAGGTCAACTCGAGTACGAACATGATCGCCAGGCTACCTAAGCTGGACCCCACTATGACTACCTTCCACATGCCTGCCGACGAGGCCGAAGCCCGGGCCATTCAGGACTCCCTGCGCGCCCGGGTGGTGCTCGACGAACCCGGGCCGCCGCCCGGCACCGGCCTGGTGACCGGCGTCGATGTCGCCTACGACGAGAAGAAGGACGTCGTGGTGGCCGCGGCCGTCGTCCTGGACGCCGAGACGCTCGATGTCGTGGACGAGGCCACCGCCGTCGGCACGGTCACCTTCCCCTACGTCCCCGGGCTCCTGGCCTTCCGTGAGATGCCCACCGTGCTGGAGGCGCTGGAGTCCCTGACCGTCGACCCCGGGCTCGTCATCTGCGACGGCTACGGGCTGGCGCACCCTCGCCGGTTCGGGCTGGCCAGCCATCTGGGCGTGCTCACCGGGCTGCCGGTCATCGGCGTCGGGAAGAACCCGTTCACCTTCCACTACGAGGCGCCGGGGCCCCTGCGCGGCGACACCTCGCCGCTCCTGGACGGTGAGGACGAGGTGGGCCGGGCCGTGCGTACGCAGGAGGGAACCAAGCCGGTGTTCGTCTCCGTCGGCCACCGGATCAGCCTCGACAACGCCTGCGCGCACACCCTCCGGCTCGCCCGGCGGTTCCGGCAGCCGGAGACCACCCGCAGGGCCGACGCCCTCTGCCGCCAGACGCTGCGCGAGGCGACCGCCTGAGTACGGCCGCCTGAGTATCCGTACGGATGGCGCCCGCCGCTCATGATCGGCAGGCTGGAACGTATGAACACGCATCGCACGAACATCCGAGCCGTACCCGTCCAGCATGCCCAGCGCCGTATCGCGGTGGGCATGCTCCTCGGTGGCGTCGCGGGGCTCGTCTGGGCCGGTGCGATGCTCTACACCCTGGCGTCCTGGCTCCTGTGACCGGCCGGTCTCAGCGGACCGCGGCCACCCGGAAGCCCATCCCGGCCGCCGTCAGCCGCGCCAGCAGCGCATCGCCCATCGCCTCCGCGGTGGTGACCTGCCCCGAGGTGGCCGGAAGGTCGTCCAGGGCCAGGCAGAGCGCCGACTCGGCCAGCATCCTCGCCGTCTCGTCGTAGCCCGGATCGCCGCCGGACACCTCCGTGAAGACCCGGCGTCCGCCGCCCTCCCCGACGAAGCGCACCGTGAACCAGCTGTTCCTCCTGCGCTTCTCGTCGGGCCCCTGTCCCGGTTCGTAACGCTCCATGAGCCAGTCCCTGGCCGCGGGAATCTGCGCGGCCGCCATGAGCGCCCCGACGGCCGCTGCGCCGCCGACAGCCATCGGCAGCCGCTGCACCGAGGCGAAGTGCCGGTAGCGGAAGTCGGGGCCGTACCGCTCCAGAGCCCTCGCCGAACGGGCCACGACCTGCGGATCCAGGGTCGGCAGCGGGAGCGCCCAGGTGCCGGTCTCCCCGCTGAAGTGCGGAGTCCCCAGCGGGGACCGGGCCCGGCGGCCGACCAGCCGGGGCTCGTGCAGCCGGCGCTCCTTCGCGGCCCGCAGCAGCTGCCGGCCGCGGCCCATCGCGGTCAGGGCCGAGGCGAACGTACCGCCGGAGAAGGCGGCGTTGCTGCGTACGAAGCCGTCGACGGTCAGCGGCACTCCCGTCGGCAACTGCTGGACGGTGAAGTACACCCCGAGGTCGTGCGGTACGGAGTCGAAGCCGCAGGCGTGCACGATCCGCGCCCCCGTCTCGCGGGCCCGTGCGTCGTGCTCCAGATACATCCGGTCCACGAACTCCGCCTCGCCCGTGAGGTCGGCGCAGTCCGTCCCGGCCTCCGCGCAGGCGGCCACCAGTTTCTCCCCGTACCAGACGTACGGTCCCACCGTCGTGGCCACCACATGCGTGGACTCGGCCAGTGCGCGCAACGACTCCGCGTCGTCGGCGTCCGCGTGCAGCAGGGGCAGATCCGCACAGCCCGGATCGATGGCCGTGAGGCGCGCGCGGAGCTGTTCCAGCTTCGTCCGGTTCCGGCCGGCGAGCGCCCAGCGGCACGTGTCGGGGGCGTGCGCGGCCAGGTATTCGGCCGTCAGCACCCCCACGAAGCCGGTGGCGCCGAAAAGGACGACGTCATAGGGGCGTTCTGCCCCGTTCTGCCTGTTCACGAGTGCCTCCGCAGGGGCCGGCGCCGATGTAGCAGGCAGAGGGTAGCGGAGGCCGCCGTGGCGACACGCCCCGGGATGCGTCCGCGCGGGAAGATCCGAGAACCGGGTCGGACTCAACCTTCTAAGCGCTTGCTCGGCCCAGGGGGTTGTGCGGAGCGCGCCGCGTTCATAGCATCGTTGATGTTACATCGGTTGTGTCATACCTCTGGGGGCTTGATGGCAAGGGCAGAGCGCGTTCCGCACGGCCCGCTGACCGGGGTCCGTGTGGTCGAACTTGCCGGCATCGGACCGGGCCCGTTCGCCGCCATGCTCCTGGCCGACCTCGGCGCCGACGTGGTCCGGATCGACCGGCCGGGCGGTGCCGGGATCGGCATCGACCCCGCCCTCGACCTCACCAACCGCAACAAGCGCTCGGTCCTCGTCGACCTCAAGGCCGAGGACGGACCCGCCAAGGTGCTGGACCTCGTCGAGCGCGCCGACATCCTGGTCGAGGGTTACCGGCCAGGAGTCGCCGAGCGGCTCGGCGTCGGCCCCGACGCCTGTCTGGCCCGCAACCCGCAGCTCGTCTACGGGCGGATGACCGGCTGGGGCCAGGACGGGCCGCTCGCCCCGCGCGCCGGCCACGACATCGCGTACATCGCCCTCACCGGAACCCTCTCCATGATCGGGAAGCCCGGCGAGCCCCCGACCGTCCCCGCCAACCTGGTCGGTGACTACGCGGGCGGCTCCCTCTATCTCGTCGTCGGTGTCCTCGCCGCCCTCCAGCACGCCCGCACGCCGGGGGGCGCCGGCCAGGTCGTGGACGCGGCCATCGTCGACGGTGCCGCCCATCTCGCCACCATGATCCACGGGATGCTCGCGGCCGGCAGCTGGCAGGACCACCGCGGCTCGAACCTGCTGGACGGCGGCTGCCCGTTCTACGGCACCTACGGGACGGCCGACGGACAGTACATGGCGGTGGGGCCGCTGGAACAGCGTTTCTACGAGGAGTTCATCACGCTCCTCGGCATCGCGGACGAGGCTCCGGACCGCTGGGACCTCACCCGCTGGGGAGAGCTGCGCACCGCCGTGGCCGAGCGGTTCCTGACCCGCACGCGTGCGCAGTGGACCGAGGTCTTCGAGGGTACGGACGCCTGCGTCGCCCCCGTCCTGTCGCTCCGCGAGGCCCCGCACCATCCGCACCTCGCCGCCCGCTCCACCTTCGTCGAGCACGGCGGACTCACCCAGCCCGCGCCCGCGCCCCGCTTCTCCGCCACACCGGCCTCCGTCCGCAGCGGTCCCGCCCGGCCGGGCGCCGACACCGACGACGTGGCCCGCGACTGGGACGTGCCGGGCATCCGCACCAGCTCCACCGACGACAACCGGCTCTAGGGGGCCCAGTGCAGCGGCAGATCTTCACCGAAGAGCACGACGCGTTCCGCGAGACGGTCCGCACCTTCCTCACCAAAGAAGTCCTCCCGCACTACGAGCAGTGGGAGAAGGACGGCATCGTCTCGCGCGAGGCGTGGCTCGCCGCCGGACGGCAGGGGCTGCTCGGCTTCGCCGTCCCCGAGGAGTACGGCGGCGGTGGCACCACCGACTTCCGCTACAGCGCCGTCCTCGCCGAGGAGTTCACCCGGGCGGGCGCCCCGGGTCTCGCGCTCGGCCTGCACAACGACATCATCGGCCCCTACCTCACCGGGCTGGCCACCGAGGAGCAGAAGCGGCGCTGGCTGCCCGGCTTCTGCAGCGGCGAGATCATCAGCGCCATCGCCATGACGGAGCCGGGCGCGGGCTCCGATCTCCAGGGCATCCGTACCACCGCTGAGGACAGGGGGGACCACTGGCTGCTCAACGGCTCGAAGACGTTCATCTCCAACGGCATCCTCGCCGACCTCGTCATCGTCGTCGCCAGGACCACGCCCGAGGGCGGCGCGAAAGGGCTCTCCCTGATCGTTGTCGAGCGCGGCGCGGAGGGCTTCGAGCGGGGCCGCAACCTCGACAAGATCGGCCAGAAGTCCCAGGACACCGCCGAGCTGTTCTTCAACGACGTCCGGGTGCCCAAGGAGAACCTCCTCGGTGAGCGGGAGGGCGCGTTCATCCACCTGATGACCAACCTGGCCCAGGAGCGGATGGGGATCGCGGTCGCCGCGATCGCCGGCGCCGAACACCTCCTGGAGATCACCACCCGGTACGTCAAGGAGCGCGAGGCGTTCGGCCGGCCCCTCTCCAAGCTCCAGCACATCCGGTTCGAGATCGCCGAGATGGCCACCGAGTGCGCCGTCACCCGGACCTTCCTCGACCGCTGCATCGTGGATCACTCCGACGGCGTACTCGACGCCGTACACGCGTCGATGGCCAAGTGGTGGGCCACCGAACTGCAAAAGCGCGTCGCCGACCGCTGCCTCCAACTCCACGGCGGATACGGCTATATGGCCGAATTCCCGGTGGCCAGGGCGTTCACCGACGGCCGTATCCAGACCATCTACGGCGGCACGACCGAGATCATGAAGGAAATCATCGGCCGCTCGATCCTCGCCTGACCTCCGCTGCGCAACCACCCTCGAAAGGCTGCTGTCTTGAGTACCGAAGCGTTCGTCTACGACGCGATCCGCACCCCGCGGGGCCGCGGCAAGGCCAATGGCGCCCTGCACGGCACCAAGCCGATCGACCTGGTCGTCGGCCTCATCCACGAGATCCGCGACAGGTTCCCCAACCTGGACCCGGCGGCCATCGACGACATCGTCCTCGGTGTGGTCAGCCCGCTCGGCGACCAGGGCTCCGACATCGCCAGGATCGCCGCCATCGCGGCCGGGCTCCCGGACTCCGTCGCGGGCGTCCAGGAGAACCGCTTCTGCGCCTCCGGCCTCGAAGCGGTCAACCTGGCGGCGGCCAAGGTCCGTTCCGGCTGGGAGGACCTCGTACTGGCCGGGGGCGTCGAGTCGATGTCCCGCGTGCCGATGGGTTCCGACGGCGGCGCCTGGGCCATGGACCCGATGACCAACTACGAGACCGGCTTCGCCCCGCAGGGCATCGGCGCCGACCTCATCGCCACCATCGAGGGTTTCACCCGCCGTGACGTGGACGAGTACGCGGCCCTCTCCCAGGAGCGCGCGGCCGAAGCGTGGAAGGCAGGGCGCTTCGCCCGCTCCCTCGTGCCCGTCAAGGACCGCAACGGCCTCGTCGTCCTCGACCACGACGAGCACATGCGGCCCGGCACCACCGCCGACTCGCTCGCCTCGCTCAAGCCGTCCTTCGCCACGATCGGTGAGATGGGCGGATTCGACGCGGTCGCGCTCCAGAAGTACCACTGGGTCGAGAAGATCGACCACGTCCACCACGCGGGCAACTCCTCCGGCATCGTCGACGGCGCGGCCCTCGTCGCCATCGGCTCCAAGGAGGTCGGCGAGCGCTACGGGCTCACCCCGCGCGCCCGCATCGTCTCCGCCGCCGTCTCCGGCTCGGAGCCGACCATCATGCTCACCGGGCCCGCGCCCGCCACCCGCAAGGCACTCGCCAAGGCCGGGCTGACCATCGACGACATCGACCTCGTCGAGATCAACGAAGCCTTCGCCGGCGTCGTCCTGCGCTTCGTCAAGGACATGGGTCTCTCGCTGGACAAGGTCAACGTCAACGGCGGCGCCATCGCGCTCGGCCACCCGCTCGGCGCCACCGGCGCGATGATCCTCGGCACGCTCGTCGACGAGCTGGAGCGGCGCGACAAGCGGTACGGCCTCATCACCCTCTGCGTCGGCGGCGGCATGGGCATCGCCACCGTCATCGAGCGTCTCTGACCGTCCCCGGCCACCCCTGCTTACGGAGAAGACAAGCCAATGACCGAGAGCACGACCATCCGCTGGGAACAGGACGAGACCGGCGTCGTCACCCTCGTACTGGACGACCCCGACCAGTCCGCGAACACGATGAACCAGGCGTTCAAGGACTCCATCGCGGCCGTCGCCGACCGCGCCGAGGCAGAGAAGGAGTCCATCCGGGGCATCATCTACACCTCCGCCAAGAAGACCTTCTTCGCGGGCGGCGACCTCAAGGACATGATCAAGGTCGGCCCCGAGAACGCCCAGCACGCGTTCGACGCGGGCACCGCCATCAAGCGCTCCCTGCGCCGCATCGAAACCCTCGGCAAGCCCGTCGTCGCCGCCATCAACGGAGCTGCCCTGGGCGGCGGTTACGAGATCGCGCTGGCCAGCCACCACCGCATCGCCCTCGATGTGTCCGGCTCCCGCATCGGCCTGCCCGAGGTCACCCTCGGTCTGCTGCCCGCGGGCGGCGGCGTGACCCGCACCGTACGGCTCATGGGCATCGCCGACGCGCTGCTCAAGGTCCTGCTCCAGGGCACCCAGTACACCCCGCGGCGCGCGCAGGAGAACGGCCTGGTCCACGAGCTCGCGGCCACCCCCGAGGAGATGCTCGCCAAGGCGCACGCGTTCATCGACGCGCACCCCGAGTCGCAGCAGCCCTGGGACGTCAAGGGGTACAAGATCCCGGGCGGCACCCCGTCCAACCCGAGGTTCGCCGCCAATCTGCCGGCCTTCCCCTCCAACCTGAGGAAGCAGCTCGCGGGCGCGCCGATGCCCGCGCCGCGCAACATCCTCGCGGCCGCCGTCGAGGGCTCACAGGTCGACTTCGAGACCGCGCAGACCATCGAGGCCCGCTACTTCACCGAGCTGGTCACCGGCCAGGTCGCGAAGAACATGATCCAGGCCTTCTTCTTCGACCTCCAGGCCGTCAACTCCGGTGCCAGCCGCCCCAAGGGCATCCCGGAGCGCCCGGTCCGCAAGGTCGCCGTCCTCGGTGCCGGGATGATGGGCGCGGGCATCGCGTACTCCTGTGCGCGCGCCGGCATCGACGTCGTCCTCAAGGACGTCAGCACCGAGGCCGCCGCCAAGGGCAAGGCGTACAGCGAGAAGCTGCTCGCCAAGGCGCTGTCCCGGGGCCGTACGACCGAGGCGAAGCGCGACGAGCTGCTGGCCCGGATCACCCCGACCGGCGACCCGGCCGACCTCGCGGGCTGCGACGCGGTGATCGAGGCCGTCTTCGAGGACACCTCGCTCAAGCACAAGGTCTTCCAGGAGATCCAGGACATCATCGAGCCGGACGCCCTGCTCTGCTCCAACACCTCGACGCTGCCCATCACCGTCCTGGCCGAAGGCGTCTCGCGGCCGGTGGACTTCATCGGACTGCACTTCTTCTCGCCCGTCGACAAGATGCCGCTCGTCGAGATCATCAAGGGCGAGCGGACCGGCGACGAGGCCCTGGCCCGCGCCTTCGACCTGGTGCGCCGGATCAAGAAGACGCCGATCGTCGTCAACGACTCGCGCGGCTTCTTCACCTCACGCGTCATCGGCCAGTTCATCAACGAGGGCGTCGCCATGATCGGCGAAGGCGCCGAACCGGCCTCCGTCGAGCAGGCCGCCGCGCAGGCCGGCTACCCGGCCAAGGTGCTCTCCCTGATGGACGAGCTGACGCTGACCCTGCCCCGCAAGATCCGCAACGAGACGAAGCAGGCCGTGGAGGAGGCCGGCGGCACCTGGGCCGAGCACCCCTCGGACGCCGTCATCGACCGGATGGTCGACGAGTTCGGGCGCCCGGGACGCAGCGGCGGCGCGGGCTTCTACGAGTACGACGCGGAAGGCCGGCGGACCCGCCTCTGGCCGGGCCTGCGCGAGCACTTCGCCAAGCCCGGCGTGGCCATCCCCTTCGCCGACATGCAGGAGCGCATGCTCTTCTCCGAGGCACTGGACAGCGTCCGCTGCCTTCAGGAGGAGGTCCTCATCACGGTCGCCGACGCCAACATCGGCTCCATCATGGGCATCGGCTTCCCGGCCTGGACCGGGGGAGTGCTCCAGTACATCAACGGGTACGAAGGCGGCCTGCCCGGCTTCGTGGCGCGCGCCGGGGAACTCGCCGAGAAGTACGGCGACCGCTTCCTGCCGCCCGCCCTGCTCGTGGAGAAGGCCGAGAAGGGTGAGACCTTCCACGACTGACCCACCCCGCGACCGACCCACCCTGGGGACTCACTGCCTGGGGACCTACTGCCTGCGGGCCGCGCCCTCCCGGTGCTACCGCGCCGTGAACGCGGCCCGCAGCTCTTCCTTCAACGAACGCTGGAACGCGGTCAACAGGGCCTGCACCACCATGGGCTGCATATGGGCCGACAGCGACTTCATCGCCGAGACGTGCTCCGGGTCGGCCTCCCGCTCCCGGTACGGACTCCACACCTCGTCCCGGAACAGCCGGGTCAGCTCCTGCGCCGCCGAGCGGGTGTGCTCCAGCAGCACCGTCCGCGCGGCCAGGATGGTCTCGTGCGCGATCGGTACGTCCAGGAGTTCCACCCCGAGCCTGAGCAGCCCGGGATCGACCCGGAAGACGTCCTCGCCGTCCCCGGGCCTCTCCAGCACGGCCATCGCCGTCAGCAGATCGAGATCCGGCTCCGTGAGCGCCCGGCCCGCACGCCGCTCCAGCTCCGCCCGCGTCATGTCCTCGGTGGTGTCGGGAGCCCAGGACGCCACAAGCGCCCGGTGGATCGCCAGGTCCCGCGCACTCAGATCGGGCGGCAACTGCTCCAGATACCGTTCGATCGCGGCCAGCGTCATCCCCTGGTGCTGAAGCTCCTCGATCAGGGCCAGCCGCGCGAGGTGGTCGCGCCCGTAGTGCCCGACCCTGCGCGGTCCGATCACCGGCGGCGGCAGCAGCCCCCGTGTGCTGTAGAAGCGCACGGTGCGGACCGTGACCCCGGCGCGCGCCGCAAGCTCGTCGACGGTGAGCGTCGGCTCCTCGGTCCCGGTCGCCATGTCGGCTCCTCGCTCCTCACGCTCGTCCCGCGGGTGGCGCGAGCTGCGCACCCATAGGTTCAACAGTATTGCTGTCTCACCACTGTTGTGAAAGTGCGCGGCGGCATTCGGTGGCTCCGGAGGCCGACGCCCGGTCCGGCTGTCAGAGGCTCCGCCTACGGTGGGGGCATGTCGCAGATCAGGTATGTGCGGGGTGATGCCACCGCGCCGCAGGGAAAGGGCGTCAAGGTGATCACGCACGTCTGCAACGACCTCGGCGGCTGGGGCAAGGGGTTCGTCCTCGCCGTCTCCCGCCGCTGGCCGGAGCCCGAGGCGGCGTTCCGCCGCTGGCACCGGGAGCGGGCGGTCAACGACTTCGCTCTGGGAGCCGTTCAGTTCGTGCGGACCACTCCGTACGTCTGGGTGGCGAACATGGTGGGTCAGCGCGGGATACGCACCGGCGGCAAGGGGGTCCCCGTGCGCTACGAGGCGATCGACGCGGCCCTGGAGAAGGTGGCCGACCGGGCCGCCGAGCTGGAGGCCACGGTCCACATGCCGCGCATCGGCTGCGGGCTCGCGGGCGGAAGGTGGTCCAGGATCGAGCCGCTGATCGAGCAGCGACTGGTGGAGCGGGGCATATCCGTCACCGTGTACGACCACGACTGACGGATACGGCGTACGCCACCTGGTGTCCGAATGTCTCCATGTCCATGTGTCGACCTGGTTATCGTGGAGAGCACCGGGGGCGGATCGGGGGAGGGCCCATGGCGCGACGGAACACGAACGAGGAGCTGCTCGCCCGCGCGCTCACGGAGACGCCACCGTCCGACGCCCTGAGCGAGCAGATACTCGACGCGGCCCGTGAGCAGTTCATGACCCACGGAGTCCGGCGTACGACCGTGGACCGGATCGCCGCACGGGCCAAGGTCTCCCGCCTCACCGTCCATCGTCGGATCGGGGGCAGGGACGACCTGCTGGCAGCCTGCCTGCTGCGCGAGTACCGCCGCTTCGTCGTGGACGTGGACGAGGTGGTCACTGCACTGCCGGACCGGGAGGACCGGCTCGTGGAGGGCTTCGTCGCCGTCTTCCGGCATGTCCGCGAACACCCGCTCGTCACCGGACTGCTGCGGATCGAGCCCGAGGTCGTGCTGCCGCTCCTGACCGCGGAGGACGGCCCCGTACTGATCGCCCTGCGCGGGTATCTGACCGACCGGCTGAGCCACGGCGCGTACGCGCGCGCACGGCCACAGGCGGATACGGCACCCGCGGCCGAACTGGCGGTGCGGGTCATCGTCTCCTTCCTGCTCAACCCGGCGGGCACCTTCGTCATCGACGACGACGAGCAGCTCCGCCGCCTCGCCCGCCGCTGCCTGGTCCCCCTGCTGGCCCTCTGACGGGCCGGGCGCACCCGTGGGCACCTCGATCGCCCGTGATCGCCCGTGATCGCATACTGGAGTATGGACAGCACAGCAGCCGAGGTCCCGGACACGGGCGATGCTCCCTCCCCACCCCCGCCGGGCGGCGTGCTGTGGAGCCTGACCGGTGACATCCGCTCCCTGTTGATCCTCCCCGCCGCCCTCACCCTCCAGGTCGCCCACCCGGCGGTCGGCGCGGGCGTCGACGAGCACTCCGTCTTCCGCACCGACCCGTGGGGGCGCGGCGAGCGGTCCCTGCGTTCGCTCCAGCTCTGGGTGTACGGCGGCGAGGCGGCGGCCGAGGAGGGGCGCCGCCTCCGCGCACTGCACCGGACCATCCGGGGAACCGATACCCGGGGCCGCCGCTACCACGCGCTGACGCCCGCGAACTACGCCTGGGTCCACGCCACCGGCTTCCCCGTCTACCGTCACGCGGCGCGCTATCTGGTCCGCCCGATGACCGAGGCGCAGGAGCGGGCGCTCTACCGCGAATGGCTCCAGGTGGGCCGGATACTCGGCATCCGCGACCGGGACATGCCGCAGACGGTCGAGGAGTTCTGGCCGTACTACCGCAGGATGCTCGCCGAGGAGGTCGAGGCGACCGCCGTCGTCCGTGAACTGGTGGCCACCGACGCTTCCGTTCCTCCGCCGGACCGCGGCCCCCTGCCCGTGCGGCTCCTGCTCCGGATCCTGTGGCCGGTGGTGCTTCCGCCGCTGGCCTGGTTCCGCAGCTTCGTCACGGTCGGCCTCATGCCGCCGGAGGCCCGGGCGACGATCGGACTGGAGTGGACCCCTGGGGACGAGCGGAGGCTGCGTCAGTTCTGCGGCGTCGTACGCCGGGTGGTCCCCGCCCTTCCGGAACGGCTGCGCTATCTGCCGCTCGCCCGCAGGGCGAGGGCGGCGCACAGGTCGGCGAGCGGCGCGCACCGGTAGCCGAGCGGCCTCACCGGCACACCGCCGCGTGATCGCCCCCTGTTGCACAGGAGTTGACCGAGGTACCTTCCGCACACGCTGATACGCGCGCGGGCGTCTTCGTGCCCGCCACCGCATCCCGGGAGGCAGCCGCAGATGACCCCTCGCATCGCCCGTGCACTCCGCAGCACCCGAGCACCGCGGCTTTCCCGCGGGCGCCGCGCCGGTCTGCGCGGCTTCGCCCTGACCCTTGCCGCGGCGGCTCTCGCCGTACCGTTCGCCACCGTCCCCGCCGAGGCCGCCGACTCGGCGCCCCGTACCGGATTCGAGACGAGCAACGGGGCCCGCTGGACCGGGCAGCCCGAGGAGCAGGAGTTCCTCGCCGCGGTCGACCGGGCGAGCGACCGTGTCGCGATCCAGCGGATCGGCACGACGAAACAGGGACGTCCCCTCCAGCTCGTCCGCATCGGCGCCCACCGGCCGGCCGCGCACACGATGCTGCTGATCTGCAGTCAGCACGGCGACGAGCCGTCCGGCCGTGAGGCATGTCTCTCCACCGTCCGGGATCTCGCCTTCGCCCGGGACCGGGCTACCGGCACCTTCCTGTCCCGTACGAATGTGCTGGTCCTGCCGACCGCCAACCCCGACGGACGGGCGGCGAACACCCGCGGCAACGCGGACGGCGTCGACATCAACCGGGACCACATCGCGCTCCGGACCGTCGAGGGCCGTGCGACGGCCGCTGTCATCCGCGACCAACGCCCGGACATGATCTACGACTTGCACGAATACGGGGCCACCCCGCCGTACTACGACAAGGACCTCTTCGTCCTCTGGCCCCGTAACCTCAACGTCCACGACGGGGTGCACGACGCCTCACAGACCCTGTCCGACCGGTACGTCAGGCCGGTGGCCGAGCGGTCGGGCTACAGCAGCGGCGTCTACGGGATCTGGACCGATCCGGTCACCGGGGACCCCATCAAGCAGACCGCGGGTGACGGGCAGGAGCGCATCCTGCGCAACGCCTCCGGCATCAAGCACGCGGTGGGTCTGCTCATCGAGTCCCGCGTCGACGCGCTTTCCGACGCCGAGAAGGCCGACCGGGCGCTCAACCAGCGACGCAGGGTCGAGTCCCAGCAGGCCGCACTCGACGGTCTGTTCACCTTCGACGCCGAGCAGCGCGGCCGGATCGAGGCAGCCACCGGGGCGTCCCGGGCCGCCGGGTCCGCCGACCGGGGCCCGGTCCGTCTCGGCGGCGCCGACAACGATCCGGCCGGACCGGACGAGATCATCCAGGACCCGCCCTGCGGCTACCGGCTCACCGCGGCCCAGCACGCCGAAGTGGGGGACGAACTGGCGCTGCACGGGATCACCTCCCGTCCCGATGGTGACGGAGCGTATGTACCGCTGAGGCAGTCGGCGCGCAATCTCGTTCCGCTACTCCTCGACGAGCGGGCGACATATCATCTCACAAACGGTCAAGCCGTTACGGCTTGTTGATCCCTGAGGATCAGCGCCCTGTGTGGTACTGCCTACGGAGAGCGATTTTTCGGACTCCGTGAAAGGTGCCACTTGTGTCGCAGGACGATCAGAGAGCGGATGCGCGGGGAGAGCTGGCCGTCACGGCGAATCTCCCCGCCGGCTCGCATCACGGCGGGCATCCCACGACCGACCGGGTGGTCTTCGGAGTCACGGCGGTACTCACTCTCGCCTTCGTCGTCTGGGGCGCCACCGCCACCGATTCGCTGGAGAGCGTTTCCAGCAGGCTGCTCAACGGGCTGATCCACAACGGTGGTTGGGCCTTCATGCTCGCCGCGTCCGGATTCGTCGTGTTCGCCCTGTGGCTCGCGATCAGCCGCTACGGGAAGATCGAGCTCGGGCAGGAGGGGGAGAAGCCCGAATTCCGGACCATCTCCTGGGTCGCGATGATGTTCAGTGCCGGTATGGGTATCGGCTTGATGTTCTACGGAGTGAGTGAGCCGCTGGCCCACTTCATCGACCCGCCGCCCGGTACGCACCCCGCCGACGCCGCGGAGGCGATGCAGACGGCGATGGCCACCACGCTCTTCCACTGGACGCTGCACCCCTGGGCGATCTACGCGGTGGTCGGGCTCGCGATCGCGTACAGCACCTACCGGCGGCGCAGGCGACAGACGATCAGTGCGGTCTTCGAACCACTCATCGGGGAACGGCGCGCGCACGGTGGCGCCGGCCGCCTCATCGACATTCTCGCGATCTTCGCCACGCTGTTCGGTTCCGCGACCTCGCTCGGGCTCGGCGCACTCCAGATCGGCAGCGGGGTCCACGAGCTCGACTGGAAGGAGAAGACGGGTACGGGTCTCCTGATCGCGATCATCGGCGTACTGACGGTCGCCTTCGTCTTCTCCGCGATCTCCGGCGTCGAGAGGGGCATCCAGTGGCTGTCCAACATCAACATGGTGCTCGCCGTGACGCTCGCGATCTTCGTGTTCATCGCAGGTCCCACGATCATCGTGCTCGACCTGCTGCCCACCTCGGTCGGCGCCTACTTCGACAACCTCGCCCAGCTCGCAGGGCGCACCGAGGCCACCGGCAAGGGGGCGGTCGCCGACTGGCTCGCCGGCTGGACGGTCTTCTACTGGGCCTGGTGGATCTCCTGGACACCGTTCGTCGGCATGTTCATCGCCAGGATCAGCCGGGGCCGGACGATCCGTCAGT
Source organism: Streptomyces finlayi (assembly GCF_014216315.1). Taxonomy (NCBI): domain Bacteria; kingdom Bacillati; phylum Actinomycetota; class Actinomycetes; order Kitasatosporales; family Streptomycetaceae; genus Streptomyces; species Streptomyces finlayi. The sequence continues at coordinate 567,690 of NZ_CP045702.1, read as the reverse complement.
TCGTCGGCGGCGTGATTCTGGTCCCCAGCACGGTCAGCCTGGTCTGGTTCGCGGTCTTCGGCGGTACGGCGATCAAGCTGCAGGAAGCCGGCAAGCTGGACGATGCCACCACCCCGGAGGCCCAGCTCTTCGGCGTCCTCCAGCAGTTCCCGGTCGCCACCCTGATGAGCATCCTGGTGATGGTTCTGGTCGGCATCTTCTTCGTCTCCGGCGCCGATGCCGCCTCCATCGTGATGGGCACGCTCTCGCAGAAGGGCATCCTCGAACCCGCCAAGTGGGTCGTGATCTTCTGGGGCGTCGTCACCGGAGCCGTAGCCGCCATCATGCTGCTCGTCGGCGACGGCAAGGGTGACGTGCTCGCAGGTCTCCAGAACCTCACCATCCTGGTGGCCGCGCCGTTCACCCTGGTCATGATCGGTATGTGTGTGGCCCTGATGCGGGACCTGCGGCAGGACCCGATGATCGTCCGCCAGGAGTTCGGCATCGAAGCCGTCGAGTCAGCGGTCATCGCCGGCCACACGAAGTACGACGGTGACTTCGAGATCAGGATCGGCCCGGGCGAGAGCCGGATCACCACGGAGCGGAACAAGCAGGCCAGGACCGACAAGACCGGCCCGGAAGCCTGACCGAGGACGCGGGTGGCGGGCCGCCACCCGCGGCGGTCGGTGACTCAGCCCACCAGCCGGGCCGCCTCCCGCGCACAGCCCCAGGCGACCGTCACACCGGCGCCCCCGTGCCCGTAGTTGTGCACCAGGTGCCCACCGCCCGGCAGCGGCCCGGCCTCGATCCGCACCCCCGTATCGCGGGCCGGCCGCAGCCCCACCCGGTGCCCGATGACCCGGGCCCCGGCGATCTCCGGCCTGATCCGGGCGCAGCGCGCCACGATCTCCTCGGCCGTACGGGCATCGGGCTCCGTGCGTCGGTCGTCCACCTCGGCCGTACCACCGAGCACCAGCCCACCGGGCTGCGGGAAGAAGTACGTCGTCGTGCTCGACGCGGGGTCCGCCTCCGTGAACCACTCCCCGATGCCTGGGTTCTCCACGACGGTCAGCTGGCCGCGGACCGGCCTCAGCCCGGCGTCCGGAACCAGCTCGCGCGCATCCAGCCCCGTGCAGTTCACGACTGCCGGCGCCTCGGCCGCAGCCTCTTCGAAGCTCGTCGCCGTACGCCGCTCGACCGTGCCCCCGGCCGCTGCCAGGCGCCGCTCCAGCCAGTCCAGATGCACCGGCATATCGAGCAGCGGCAGCGTGGCACGAAGCCCGTCCGCCACCTCGGTGGCGTCGTTGATCTGCCTCGCCCACGGCCCCAGTCCGGCGAAGCGCTCACCCCTGTGCATTCCGGCGACCAGCCGGACGCCGGTCTCCGCGGGCCGGGCGGCCAGTTCCTCGTACACCCGCAGGGTGGCCAGTGCCCAGTCCCCGACCTGCGCCGCCGGCTCGATCCGGTACGGCCACCACAGCGCGCCGGCCACCGAGGACGTCGTCACCGCGGCCGGTTCCCGCGACCAGACCCGGACCCGGCGCCCGGACTCCGCCAGCACCACCGCGGTGGTCAGCCCGATCACCCCGCTCCCCAACACGATCACATCCGCCACCGCTGTCACCGCTGCCCCCTCCGTCTCGGACCGCACGCGTGCGGTCCGCACTGACAGAGGACGCTAACGGATCGCCTCGCATACCGGTCGGCTGCTGCGTCCTCCCGCACGCCGTTTAGGATCGAGCTCTGATGACTGCCACTCTCGTCGCCAAGGATCTCGCCGCCGGACACGGCGACCGCACTCTCTTCGCAGGGCTCGACCTCGTCGTCGCTCCCGGCGATGTGATCGGTCTCGTCGGAGTCAACGGCGCCGGTAAATCGTCCCTGCTCCGCCTCCTCGCAGGGCTCGACAGCCCGGAGGAGGGCGAGCTGCGCCTCTCCCCGCCCACCGCCACCGTCGGGCACCTCCCGCAGGAACCCGAGCGGCGCCCGGATGAGACGGTCCGGGCCTTCCTCGCCCGCCGCACCGGCGTCGCCGACGCCCAGGAAGCGATGGACACCGCGACCCAGGGCCTCGTCGACGGGGCTCCGGGTGCGGACGACGCGTACTCCGAGACGCTGGAACGCTGGCTCTCGCTCGGCGGCGCCGACCTCGACGAGCGGGCCGAGGAGGTCGCTGCCGACCTCGGCCTGACCATCAGCCTGGACCTCCCGATGACGGCGCTCTCCGGCGGCCAGGCCGCCCGCGCCGGACTCGCCTCGCTCCTGCTGTCCCGTTACGACATCTTCCTGCTGGACGAGCCCACCAACGACCTGGACCTGGACGGCCTGGAACGCCTCGAGCGGTACGTCGCCGGACTGCGGACGGGCACGGTCGTCATCAGCCACGACCGCGAGTTCCTGATGCGTACGGTCACCAAGGTCCTGGAGCTGGACCTGGCGCAGCAGGAGATCAACCTGTACGGCGGCGGCTACGCGGCCTACCTGGAGGAGCGCGACCGTGCTCGCCGGCACGCCCGCGAGGAGTTCGACGAGTACGCCGACAAGCGGTCAGCGCTGGAAGGACGCGCGCAGACGCAGCGCTCCTGGATGGACAAGGGCGTCAAGAACGCCCGCCGCAAGGCCACGGACAACGACAAGATCGGCCGTAAGTTCCGCAGCGAGTCCAGCGAGAAGCAGGCCGCCAAGGCCCGGCAGACGCAGCGCATGATCGAGCGGCTCGATGTGGTGGAGGAGCCCCGCAAGGAGTGGGAGCTCCGGATGGAGATCGCCTCCGCCCCGCGCTCGGGTTCGGTCGTCGCCTCCCTCCGCGACGCCGAGGTCGTACGAGGCGACTTCGCCTTCGGACCGGCGACGCTGCAGATCGACTGGGCGGACCGGGTCGCCATCACCGGAGCCAACGGAGCGGGCAAGTCCACCCTGCTCGCCGCCCTGCTCGGCAGGCTCCCGCTCGGCTCCGGGCACGCCACGCTCGGCTCGGGTGTCGTGGTCGGCGAGGTCGACCAGGCCCGCAAGCTGTTCCACGGCTCGGAGAGCCTGATCGACGCGTTCTGCGCGGCCGTTCCCGACACGGAACCGGCCGAAGTCCGCACGCTGCTCGCCAAGTTCGGCCTGCGCGCCGACCATGTGACCCGCCCCGCGACGACACTCTCCCCGGGCGAGCGCACCCGCGCGGCACTCGCCCTCCTCCAGGGCCGGGGCGTCAACCTCCTGGTCCTGGACGAGCCGACGAACCATTTGGACCTGCCGGCGATCGAGCAGCTGGAGTCGGCACTCGACTCCTACACCGGCACGCTCCTGCTGGTCACACATGATCGCCGGATGCTGGAGTCGGTCCGCACGACGCGGCGCCTCGAGGTGTCCAACGGCAAGGTGACGGAGATCTGAAAGGGCTGGGGAGGGGACGGCCGCGCACAGCGGCGACCGCCCCTCCCCGTCCACCCGCTACGGCTTCCTGCCGCCCTGCTTCGGATCGGCCAGCCCCGCCCGCCGCAACGCGTCCGCCATCGCACTGTTCCCAGGCACGGCAGCCGGTGCCTGGCGCGCACCGCCCGCGCCGCCGCCCCCGCGCCGGTCACGCCCCTGACCGCCCCGGACGCCCTGGCCCGTGCTCTGACCGCTGCCCCGGCCACCGCCCTCTGCGCCGCGCCCGCCCTGCTCACCCTGACGGGGCCTAGGCGGCCGGCCGGCCCGTGCGCCCCGCTCCCCGCCCTCGCCGGGCTGCTGTCCCGCCTGCCCGGCGGACACCGCCTCGTCGTCCAGCCGCAGCGTCAACGAGATCCGCTTGCGCGGAATGTCGATGTCCATGACCTTGACCTTCACGACGTCGCCCGGCTTCACGACATCCCTGGGGTCCTTCACGAAGGTCCTGGACATCGCCGACACGTGCACCAGGCCGTCCTGGTGCACCCCGATGTCCACGAACGCCCCGAACGCCGCCACGTTCGTGACGACCCCCTCCAGCACCATCCCGGACGCCAGATCGCCGATCTTCTCGACGCCGTCCTTGAAGGTGGCCGTCCTGAACGCCGGACGAGGGTCACGGCCCGGCTTCTCCAGCTCCTTCAGGATGTCGGTGACCGTCGGCAGACCGAACTTCTCGTTCACGAAGTCATCGGCCCGCAGCGTGCGCAGCACACCCGCGTTGCCGATCAGCGACGCCACCTCGCTGCCCGTCGTCTTCACCATCGCCCGCACCACCGGGTACGCCTCGGGGTGCACGCTCGACGAGTCCAGCGGATCGTCCCCGCCCCGGATGCGGAGGAAGCCCGCGCACTGCTCGTACGCCTTCGGACCCAGCCGCGCCACATCCTTCAGCGCCCGGCGCGAGCGGAACGGTCCATGGGTGTCCCGGTGCGCGACGATGTTCTCGGCGAGACCCGAACCGATGCCGGAAACGCGCGAAAGCAGCGGCGCGGAAGCGGTGTTGACGTCGACGCCGACCCCGTTCACGCAGTCCTCGACGACCGTGTCCAGCGAGCGCGACAGCTTCACCTCGGACAGGTCGTGCTGGTACTGGCCTACTCCGATCGACTTCGGGTCGATCTTCACCAGCTCGGCCAGCGGGTCCTGGAGGCGCCGCGCGATCGAGACCGCGCCACGGAGCGACACGTCCATGTCCGGGAGTTCCTGCGAGGCGAAGGCGGACGCCGAGTACACCGAGGCGCCGGCTTCCGACACCATCACCTTGGTGAGCTTCAGCTCCGGATGCTTCTCGCACAGTTCACCGGCGAGCTTGTCGGTCTCGCGTGACGCCGTGCCGTTGCCGATCGCGATCAGGTCCACGGAGTGGGCCTTCGCCAGCCGCTCCAGCTTCGCCAGCGACTCGTCCCACCGGTTGGCCGGAACGTGCGGATGGATGACGTCCGTCGCCACCACCTTGCCGGTCGCGTCGACGACGGCGACCTTCACGCCGGTACGGAAACCGGGGTCGAGTCCCAGCGTCGCCCGGGTCCCGGCCGGTGCCGCGAGCAGCAGGTCGCGCAGGTTCGACGCGAAGACGCGTACCGCCTCGTCCTCCGCCGCCGTACGCAGCCGCGACCGCAGATCGATCCCGAGGTGGACCAGGATGCGGGTGCGCCAGGCCCAGCGCGCGGTGTCGGCGAGCCACTTGTCGCCCGGACGCCCCCGGTCGTTGATCCCGAAGCGCCGGGCGATCATGTTCTCGTACGCCGACGGGCCCGGCCGCTCCGCGGCCTCCGGCTCCTCGGGCTCCAGGACGAGATCGAGCACGTCCTCCTTCTCGCCCCGCAGCATGGCCAGGACCCGGTGCGAGGGCAGCACGGTGAACGGTTCCGCGAAGTCGAAGTAGTCGGCGAACTTCGCCCCGGCCTCCTCCTTGCCCTCCCGCACCTTCGCCGTGAGCCGTCCGCGCGACCACATGCGCTCACGCAGCTCGCCCGTGAGGTCGGCGTCCTCGGAGAACCGTTCGGCGAGGATGGCGCGGGCGCCGTCCAGGGCCGCCGCCCCGTCCGCCACGCCCTTGTCCGGGTCCACGAACGCGGCAGCGGCCACGAGCGGATCCACCGACGGGTCGCCGAGCAGCCCGTCCGCCAGCGGCGCGAGCCCCGCCTCGCGGGCGATCTGTGCCTTCGTCCGGCGCTTCGGCTTGAACGGGAGGTAGATGTCCTCCAGCCGCGCCTTGGTGTCGGCGGCCCGGATCCGCGCCTCCAGCGACTCGTCGAGCTTGCCCTGCTCGCGTACGGATTCGAGGATCGCCGCCCGGCGGTCCTCCAGCTCCCGCAGATACCGCAGCCGTTCCTCGAGCGTGCGCAGCTGCGCGTCGTCGAGCATTTCGGTGGCTTCCTTGCGGTAGCGCGCGATGAACGGCACGGTCGACCCGCCGTCGAGCAGCTCGACGGCCGCCTTCACCTGACGCTCACGTACGCCGAGCTCCTCGGCGATCCTGCCTTCGATGGACGTCGTCACGGTTTTCCCGACTCGCCTTCTCGTACTGGCTGTGCTGGCTGTACCTGCTGGGGATGGTCCCCTTCGCCTGCATTGTGCCGGGTGGCCGGGGGTCGTGTCGCGTGACCTCGTCGAAGGCCGCCGCGCGGACCGCCGGCTCAGGCGCGCCGGCTCCGGCCGCCGCGCGACGCGCCGCCGAAGAGCTTGGCCACCAGCCGGAAGGGCAGCGTCACGACGGTGGCCACGGCGGAGCCGATGGTGCGGAAGATGTCTGCGATCGTGCGCATGGTGTTCTCCTTCGTCGCGGTGAACGGTGTCCTGTGCGCGTGACCCTGACCGCGGCTCGTAAACGTTCCTGGATCAGCCTTTTCCGACGAGGCCGTCCGGGAACGCTCCGGCCGAGGCCGCCGCGAACAGGTAGCCGCGCCCGAGCTCGGTCAGCCGCTCGACGCCCTCGGCGCCCAGGCGTTCGTACGGTGCGGCGTCCATCCGGTCCGTCGCCTCCTCGAGGCCGGCCCGGAGAGCCGTGCCCGCCTCCGTCAGCTCGTTCGCGTCGTCCAGCAGACCGCGTCCGCGCAGCCGCTCGGCGGCAGCGTCCCAGTCGGCGCGGCGCCAGCCACGGGTGGCGAGGATCCAGCGCGGGGCCATTCCCTTGCCGGTCGCGGTGTGGCTGACCATGGCCTCCACGGGGTCCAGACCGGCGGCGAGGAGCGCGGCGAGATGGGCGTCCCCCCGGTGTTCGCGCAGGAGGGTCGCCGCGTGCCAGTACGCGAGGTGCGGCGCGTCCGGGACCGGCAGATCGGCGTGGGCGGCGTACAGCGGCCGGGCGTGGCGGGTGCAGCCCTCGGTGGCACGCAGGGCGAGCCGCGCGGCCTCGGCGAGCTCCGCCGAGGCGATGACCTCCTCGCCCAGCAGCCTGCGGAGTGTCGTGTCGGCTGCCCGCAGCCGCGCGTCGATTACCGCCTGCGGGGAGGCGACGGACCAGACGGCGGGCAGATGGCGTGCCACCAGCTCGTGGTTGAAGTTGTAGAAGGCGGCGCTGACGGTACCGGCTCCGACGGCGCCCATCGCGGCGCCGCGGGCGGCGAAGTAGGCGGCGTCGGAGTCGACGATGCCCAGTTCGCCCATCTCCTTGCCGAGGTCGGGGGAGAAGTAGACCGTGGAGTGCAGCGGGTTGAGGGCGTTGTGGCAGCGGCGTCCGGCGCGGGGAGGAAGAGTGCTCATGCCCGTACGTTACCGACTGGTCGGTACGGCGCGGAAGCCGTTCGCCGTGAATCCTTGGAGGACGGGTGGTCCCCGAGCGGCCTACGGCTGACCAGCGGGCGGCATGGCAGGAAAGGAGGGTTGTTCGTCATTGCGGCCATCGGGCCGGCCCGCTCAGGATGAGCCGCATGAAGCAGCGATCCGTACTCGTCGTTCTCTTCGACGGCGTCCAGAGCCTCGATGTCACCGGCCCGGTGGAGGTCTTCGCCGGTGCCTCCCGGTTCCCCGGGGTCACGTACGAGCTGCGCACCGCCTCCCTGGACGGCGCCCCGGTCCGCAGTACCAGCGGGCTCACCCTCGTCCCCGACACCGCGCTCGCCGACGCCCCACCGCCCCACACGCTCCTCGTTCCCGGCGGCCAGGGCACGCGCGAGCCCGAGCCCGCACTGATCGACTGGCTCCGCGGCCACGCCCCGCACGCCGACCGGCTCGTCTCCGTCTGCACGGGCGCGCTGCTGCTCGCCGAGACGGGACTGCTCGACGGGCACCGCGTCACGACGCACTGGGCGTTCTGCGATCATCTCGCGCGCACCTATCCGGCCGTGGAGGTCGACCCGGACCCGATTTTCGTACGTGACGGGACACTGGCCACCTCCGCCGGAGTCACGGCGGGCATCGATCTCGCGCTCGCCCTGGTCGAGGAGGACCACGGCCGCGAGGTGGCGCTCACCGTGGCCCGCCATCTTGTCGTGTTCCTGCGACGGCCCGGGAACCAGGCCCAGTTCAGCGCCCAGCTCACCGCGCAGACGGCCCGCCGCGAACCTCTGCGGGACATCCAGCACTGGATCACCGAGCACCCCGCCGGCGACCTCTCCGTGGAGGCGCTCGCCGCCCGCGCCGGGCTCTCACCCCGGCACTTCGCCCGCGCCTTCCAGGCGGAGACCGGGATGACGCCGGGTCGCTACGTCGACCGCGTACGTCTCGAAGAGGCCCGCCGGCTGCTGGAGGACACCACGGACGGGGTCGCCCGGATCGCGCACTCCAGCGGCTACGGCACGCCGGAGGCCATGCGCCGCGCCTTCGTCAAGGCACTCGGCACCGCGCCCGCCGAATACCGCCGCCGCTTCCGCCCGTCCCACGCCGCGCCCTGACCGCGGGGCGACACGACGGACCCCGCCGGCCCGGACGGAACCAGCCAGGCCGGTCGGACACCACCATCCCGAGAGGAACCCGCCATGCAGATCGCCATCCTGCTCTTCGACCGCTTCACCGCACTCGACGCCGTCGGCCCGTACGAAATGCTCTGCCGCACCCCCGGCGCCGAGACGGTCTTCGTCGCCGAGCGGACCGGTCCTGTGCGCAACGACCGCGGGAGCCTCTCGCTCGTCGCCGACCGGACGCTCGCCGAAGTGCCGTCCCCGGACGTTCTGGTCGTCCCCGGTGGCCCCGGCCAGAGTGACCAGATGGAGAACGAGGCGCTGCTCGGCTGGCTGCGCTCGGCCGACGCCACCAGCACCTGGACGACCTCCGTGTGCAGCGGCTCGCTGCTGCTGGCAGCGGCCGGACTGCTGAGTGGACGCCGCGCCACCTCGCACTGGCTCGCCCTCGACAGCCTGAAGGCCTACGGCGTCGAGCCGACCGCCGAACGCGTCGTGACCGACGGCAAGTACGTCACGGCGGCGGGAGTCTCGTCCGGCATCGACATGGGCCTGACCCTGGTCGGCCGGATCGCGGGTGACGAACACGCGCGGGCGGTGCAGCTCCTGACGGAGTACGACCCGCAGCCGCCGTACGACTGCGGGTCTCCGGCCAAGGCCCCGGCGGCCCTGGTCGAGGAGTTCCGTACGAAGAACCGCTTCATCCTCCGGTAGCCGCGCCGTCCACGGGCCCCGTGGTCCAGGTGAAGACGGGCGCCCGCCGCTCCAGGAACGCGGCGACGCCCTCGGCGGTGTCGCCGCTGCGGCGCGCCTGATCCGCCCAGTAGGGGTCCCGGTCCTCGCGCCCCGAGGCGAACTCCTTCGCCGCCGCCTGCGTCAGCTGGGAGCGGGAAGCGAGGAGGTGCACGAAGGAATCGACCCGCTCACCGAGCTCACCGGCCGGCAGGACCTCGTCGACCAGCCCGGCGCGCAGCGCCCGTTCCGTACCGATCAGCTCGCCCGAGAACAGCAGGAACTTCGCCGTGGCGGGCCCCACCAGCGAGACCAGCCGCCGGGTGGACGACGAGGGATAGACGATGCCTAGTCTGGCCGGGGTGATACCGAAGGAAGCGCCTTCCTCGGCGAACCGGAGATCGCAGGCGGCCGCCAGCTGGCTGCCGCCGCCCACGCAGAACCCCCGCACGGCGGCGAGCGTCGGCCGGGGGAAGGCGGCGAGCGCCTCCTCGGCCCGCACCGCGAGGGCCTGCGGGTGGCCTCCCGGTTCCTGGACGGAGGACCGGAGCGAGGAGATGTCCGCGCCCGCGCAGAACGTGTCACCGGCGCCCGTCAGTACGAGCGCCCGCACCGCGCGGTCGGCGGCCAGCCGCTCCAGCAGGACGGGCAGCGCCTGCCACATGTCCGCCGTCATCGCGTTGCGCTTGGCCGGATTGCTGATGACGACGGTGGCGATCCCGTCAGTCACGGTGTCTTCCAGCCGGGGCTGATCCGTACGGTCCATGCGCCGGATGCTATCCGGACCGTTCGAACCTATGATCAAGAAGGGGTCGCGAAGCGGACACGCGTGGTGAGGAGCTGCTGATGACCGGTCCCGCAGCCGAGGGCAAGAAGCTCAGCCGCAGTTTCAGCTGGCTCACCCTGCTCGGCATTCTGCTCGTCGTCGCCGGACTGGTGGGTCTCGTCTACACGGGCGTGGCCACTCTGACCTCGATGCTGCTCTTCGGCTGGCTGCTGCTGATCGGCGGCCTGGTCGGACTGCTCCACGCGATCCAGTCCAGGGGCACGAGTTTCTTCTGGCTCGGTGTGGTGGTCGCCGCGCTGAACATCGCCGCCGGCGTCGTGGTGATCCGTCACCCGGAGGGCACCGCGGAGGCGCTGACCATGTTCGCCGCACTGCTCTTCCTCACCGGCGGTGTGTTCCGCCTGGTGGGCAGTGTCGTCGTCCGGGGCCCGCAGTTCGGCTGGACGCTTCTCCAGGGCGCCTTCGGTCTGCTCCTGGGGCTGCTCGTGCTCTTCGACTGGCCGCACAGCAGTCTCTACGTGCTGGGTACCTTCTTCTCGCTCGCGCTGCTGTTCGACGGCCTGGGTCTGGTCGCCTTCGGGGTCGGCGGCCGGCGCGTCGTCGGGCTGGTCTCGGATCAGATGGCGGCGGAGAGGAAGGCCACCGAGCCCACCGAGCGCACACAGGGCGCCGAGGGCAAGGGCAAGACATCAGAAGGCCATCAGAAGAGGTCCCACAACTGACGCCGTCATACTCATTCTGATCAAATGTCGTCGATAAGTGACTATTTGCGATCAGTGGCATGGTGTGTACCAAACGGTTCCCAACACTCATTACTCGACAGTCAGTGATGTGCGAGTCGAGAGTGGGTACCGGATCATGGAGAGCCCAGGGAGTGTCCCGGCCCATACCGCGTCGTACGAGGGGGTATGGTGTTTCACCGCCCCCGCGGTGGACGTCTCGGTGCCCCGGGCACGGCACGCCGTCCGGGACCTGGTGAACCGCCAGGGCGTGCCCGTCGAGGACGACATCTTCCAGGGTCTGCTGCTGATCGTCTCGGAACTGGTCACCAACGCGGTGAAGCACGCGGCGCTGCTCTCGCCCGAACTCGCGGTCGAGGTGGCCATCGGTGCCGAATGGATCAGAGTGTCGGTCGAGGACAACCATCCGTACCGCCCCATCGCCCTGGAGACCGACTCCGCCCAGACGGGCGGCCGCGGTCTGCTGCTGGTCCGGGAGGTCACCGCCGAGGCGGGCGGTACCTGCGACGTGGAACACACCGCAGGCGGCGGAAAGATCATCTGGGCGGCACTGCCGTTGAAGACGCAGTTCTGACCGCCCCGTACAGGAGCACCGTCACCAGCCCGCGGACGGCCCCGTCAGCTCTCTGATCGCCGGCCGTGCGGCATCCAGCACCGTCGTGAACCACGCCGAGAACGGCGCCTGCGCGTGTCGCTCCGCCAGCTCCCGCGCGGTCACGAAAGCCGTTTCGCCGACCTCTTCCGCGTCCGGCTCCAGCCGGTCCTGGGCCATGCCCACGAACAGATGATTGAACTCCTGCTCCACCAGTCCCGAAGCCGGGTCCGGGTGGTTGTAACGCACCGTGCCCGCCTCGGCGAGCAGTGTGGGGGAGACCCCCAGTTCCTCGAACGTGCGCCGGGCGGCGGCGGCGAAGGGCGCCTCCCCGGGGTAGGGGTGACCGCAGCAGGTGTTCGACCAGACGCCGGGGGAGTGGTACTTGCCGAGCGCGCGGCGCTGGAGCAGCAGCCGCCCCTGCTCGTCGAAGAGGAACACGGAGAACGCCCGGTGCAGCTGGCCCGGCGCCTGATGGGCGGCGAGCTTCTCCGCGGTGCCGATGGTGGTGCCGCTCTCGTCGACCAGTTCGAGCATGATCGCTTGTGCAGTGCCGTTCGGCGAACTGTGCGCCGCGGTGGCTGGTGTGGTCGGCATACCCATCCTTCGCTTTGGTCCCCGGCCCCGTGCGCCGGACCCTGGAGTCCGGTCAAGTCTGCCGCACAAAAGCCGCTTGTCAGTACTTCGGCTCCGGGCATGTCCCCCTGCCGCGCCGTCGTGGCGCGGCAGGGGGACCCGGCCCCGGCCGGAAGCGGAACACGAGGCTCAGACTCCGAAGGCCACCGGGTACTGGATCATGCCCCTCGGCACCGGCACGGAATCGTCGAGCACCAGCGCCATCATCGCCTCGTCAGGTACCTCGAACCCGGGCCGGATCCCGAACCGCGACGCGGGCACGAAACCGAACTCCGGGTAGTAGTCCGGGTGCCCGAGGACCAGGACGAGCGGCTCGCCCCGCAGCCGGGCCGCGTCCAGCACCGCCCGCACCACCGCACGGCCCGCGCCCTGCCGCTGGTGCGCGGGCGAGGTGGCCACCGGGGCCAGTGCGAGAGCGGGGGTGTCACCGACCCGGCACCGGGTCAGCAGGGCGTAGGCCGCCACGGAACCGTCCGGCGCCTCCGCGACGTACGCGAGACCCGGCAGCCACGCCTCCGGGTCGTCCCGCAGGGCGTCGACGAGCCGGGCTTCCCGGGATGTCGGGAACGCCGCCGCGTTGACGGCGTGCACGGCGCCCCGGTCCGCCGCCGTCTCCGGCCGGACCGGCCAGCGAGGATCGGCGGGACGCAGTACGTAGCCGGCGTACCCGTACTCCGCGCCGTGCTCGCGCCGCATGGCGAGCTCCTCACGGGTGGACGCGAGCGCCCACGCCATACCGGGAGCCGAGGGATCGGCGGTGCCCATGCGCCCGGCGAGCGGGACGTAGTACTCGTCCCAGTCACTCTCGGGCTGCACCAGCGACCCGAGCACGTGGTACCCGCCCGCGACCGCCGCCGCCGTGTTCGCGGTCACCGGGCGCAGCGAACCGTGCCGCTCCCAGAACGCGCGGGCCGCGTCGGTGGGCGCGTCAGTCGTCCAGACGCACTCGGTCATCACCAGTGAGCCGCCCGGAGCGAGCAGGCGCTGCCAGTCACGCAGGGCGGTGTCGAAGCCGATGACGTACGCGGAACCCTCGGCCCAGACCAGGTCGAACGATCCGTCGGGGAAATCGGGACCCGTGAGGTCGGCCATGTCGGCCCTGACCGTACGGATACGGTCGCCGAGCCCCCGGGACCGGGCGGCCTCGCGCAGTTCGTCGAGGAAGGGCTCGTGCAGATCGACGGCGGTCACCTCGGCGCCCGCCTCCGCCGCGAGCAGCAGGGCGGCCCGGCCGGGGCCGCAGCCCAGGTCGAGGACGCGCGGACGGGGCGGCTGCGGTCCCGCGAGGGCGAGCAGCCGCCGGGTGGTGGCATCGGAGCCCGGGCTCTGCCGGGGAAGGCCGTGATGCAGGGAGAAGAACGCCTCGAAGTGTGCGGAGGCGTCGGAAATGTCGGACCTGGAGTGGTCGGTCAACGTGGGAAACCCTTGGGTGAGAGGGCTCCGGCCGAGGTGGCGACAGTGGGTCGGGGTGCTCAGCCGGGAACCCGGGAGATGAGGAAGGACCGGACGCGGCGCGGGGCAGCCGTCGTCATGACAGTCATCAACCTCAGCTCCTCTCGGATCTCACGTGTCTCTGGTTCGGGGTTCCCTTCCCCGGGGAGACCCGTGGAACTCGGAAACCCTAGCACCGGCCGTCCGGGGGTGGCACCGGTGTCAGAGGCAGAGTCTCGCCTCGTGCTCGGCGTGCCCGGCCGGCTCCAGCTGGAAGGTGCAGTGCTCCACGTCGAAGTGATCACCGAGGCAGCCCTGGAGTTCGTGGAGAAGTTTCTCGTTCCCCATCGAGTCCAGCACCTCCTGGCTCACCACCACATGGGCGGAGAGGACCGGCATCCCCGAAGTGATCGTCCAGGCGTGCAGATCGTGCACGTCCAGCACCCCGGGCAGCGCGGTGATGTGTGCCCGGACCTCGCCCATGTCCACGTCCCTGGGCGCCGCCTCCAGCAGCACGTTCAGCGTCTCCCGCAGCAGTTTCACCGTACGGGGAACGATCATGAGACCGATCACCAGCGAGGCGATGGGGTCGGCGGCCTGCCAGCCGGTGGCCATGATGACGCCCGCCGACACCAGCACGGCGACCGAGCCGAGCGTGTCCGCCAGCACCTCCAGATAGGCGCCCCGCACATTGAGGCTGTCCTTCCGCCCGCGCATCAGCAGGGACAGGGAGACGAGATTGGCGGCCATACCCACGGCGGCGAAGGCGATGGCGAGTCCGCCCTTGGTCTCGGCGGGCGTGATGAAACGGTCCACCGCCTCGAAGACCAGGTAGCCGCCGACACCGAGCAGCAGCAGACAGTTGGCCAGCGCGGCGAGGATCTCGGCGCGGGCGAAGCCGAACGTCCGCTGGAGCCCGGCCGGCCTGTTGGCGAAGTGGATGGCGAGCAGAGCCATGCCGAGCCCCAGCGCATCGGTCGCCATATGGGCCGCGTCCGCGATCAGGGCCAGCGAGTCGGAGAGCAGACCACCGACGATCTCCACGACCATGACGCCGAGCGTGATGCCCAGGGCGATCCGCAGTCGTCCCTTGTACGCGGCGGCCGCCGTGCCCGTGGGAGGCGGCCCGCCGTGCGTGTGCCCGTGGTCGTGGCCAACCCCCATGAAGATGCCTCCGGTCCGGTGGAACGACGCGGGCGGGATCCGCCCACGGGGTTCAGTGAACTACGGGCGGGGGGTATGGGGCAACACGGGACTGAACACCGTTGTCATATGCTCTGACCTGCGGAAACGCTGCGCAGGTCAGAGCCGTGCGGTGCTTGCGTGAGGGCCGCGTGTACGGATCAGAGGACGCGGGCCTCCGGGTGCCGCAGGCACCAGCCCGCCCAGGCGGACTCGACCATCTCACGCACTCCGCGACGCGCGCTCCACTCCAGCTCCTGCGACATCCGGGCCGCCGAGGCGACGGCCCTGGCCGCGTCCCCGGCCCGGCGCGGCTCGACGACGGGATCGGTGGGACGGCCGGTGACCTCGCCCACCAGATCGGCCAGCTCACGCACCGATACACCTTCGCCCCGGCCCACGTTCACCGTGAGATCCCCCGCTCCCTTCCCCGCGTCCAGCTTCCGGGCGACCGCGAGGTGCGCGTCGGCGAGATCGGAGACATGGATGTAGTCCCGGATACAGGTGCCGTCCGGTGTCGGGTAGTCGTCGCCGAAGATCCGGGGGGCCTCACCGCGCGTGAGGCGGTCGAAGAACATCGGGACGACGTTGAAGACGCCGGTGTCCGCCAGTTCGGGCTCCGCCGCGCCCGCCACGTTGAAGTAGCGCAGGCAGGCGGTCGACAGGGAGTGCGCCCGTCCCGTCGCCCGCACCAGCCACTCCCCGGCGAGTTTTGTCTCACCGTAGGGATTGATGGGCGCGCACGCGGTGTCCTCGGTGATGAGATCCGCGTCGGGGACGCCGTAGACGGCGGCGGACGAGGAGAAGAGGAAGCGCCGCACCCCGGCGGCGACGACGGCTTCGAGCAGCACGGTCAGCCCGGCGACGTTCTCCCGGTAGTAGAGCAGCGGCTGCTCCACCGACTCACCGACCTGCTTCTTCGCCGCGAGATGCACCACACCCGTCACCGCGTGCTCGGCGAGCACCCGGTCGAGCAGCGCGCGGTCCGACGCCGAACCCCGTACCAGCGGAATGTCCGCCGGCAGCCGCTCCGCGATGCCCGTGGAGATGTCGTCGAGCACGACGACCCGCTCCCCGGCCGAGGCCATGGCCTTCGCCACATGGGCCCCGATGTAACCCGCTCCGCCTGTAATCAACCACGTCATGGGCATCAGCCTATGCGCTGTCCCCACCGCGGTTTGTGGGCCGAGGTGTTGATCGACGATGATGATCGCGAACGGCGCCGGATAGTGCCCGACCGTCCCGAACAGGGCTTGAACGGGCGGTGAACTCGGTCTTCCGTTCATCCGATAGCCTCAGCCGACGTGCCGCGGGCCCGCCTCCGGGCCGCACAGTCGCGTGCCGTTCCCGTCAGCGCCAAGGAGTGAGTTCGTCTGTCGACCGCCATCCTCACCGGTGCGCCGGTACCCGGATCGTCGCTCGAGGACGATCTGCGGTCCCTGGGCTTTGACGTACGGGCCGCCAACGACGCCACCCAGGCCGCCGAGCTGCTCGCGGCGGTCCCCGCCGGCGGACGCGTCGCGCTGGTCGACCCCCGGTTCGTGGGTCACGTCCACGCGCTGCGGCTCGGGCTGACCGACCCCCGGTTCGCCGCCGCCACCGTCCCCGGCGCGCTCACCGCGCAGCCCGAGGCCCGGCCGGCCCTCGTGCGTGCCCTGAACAGGACCGTGGCCGCCGTCGGCGCGGGAAGCCCCGTCGGGCCCGTGCCCGCCGACCCGGAAGCCGAGGACCGTACGGTCCCGGGCCGGCTCGCCGTGGCCCTGGAGACCGAGGGCACCCCGGTGCAGCGACCCGAACTCGGTTCGCTCACCGCCGCCGTCCCCACCGGCCCCGAGGCACGCGCCACCGCGCAGCGAGCCGTCGCGGCCGTCGACGACGAGGCGGTACGGCTGCGCAACGCGGTGAAGGCCCACGACGGATTCGTCACCACCTTCTTCATCAGCCCCTACTCCCGCTACATCGCCCGCTGGTGCGCGCGGCGCGGGTTCACCCCGAACCAGGTCACCACGGCCTCGCTGATCACCGCGCTGATCGCGGCCGGCAGCGCGGCGACCGGCACGCGCGGCGGCTATGTCGCCGCCGGAGTGCTCCTCCTCCTCTCCTTCGTCCTGGACTGCACCGACGGGCAGCTCGCCCGCTACTCGCTCCAGTACTCGACGATGGGCGCCTGGCTGGACGCCACCTTCGACCGGGCCAAGGAGTACGCGTACTACGCGGGCCTCGCGCTCGGAGCGGCCCGCGGCGGCGACGACGTATGGGTCCTCGCGCTCGGCGCGATGGTGCTCCAGGCGTGCCGCCATATCGTCGACTTCTCGTTCAACGAGGCCAATCACGACGCGGTCTCCAACACCAGCCCCACGGCGGCACTCTCCGACCGGCTCGACAGCGTCGGCTGGACGGTCTGGCTGCGGCGGATGATAGTGCTGCCGATCGGCGAGCGCTGGGCCATGATCGCCGTGCTCACCGCGGTGACCAGCCCCCGGATCGTCTTCTACGCCCTGCTCGTCGGCTGCTCCCTGGCCGCCTGCTACACCACCGCCGGCCGTCTGCTGCGTTCACTGACCCGCAAGGCGCACCGCACCGACCGGGCCGCCCGGGCGCTCGCCGACCTGGCGGACTCCGGCCCGCTCGCCCGCGCCGTCGCCGCCGTGATTCCGCGTCCGCCCGGTGGCTTCACCGCCCCGCTGGTCGCGCTCACCGGCGCCGCCGCGGTCATCGCGGCTGCCCTCTTCCTGCCGTACGGCAGTTGGCTCAGCGTGGCCGCGGCAGCGCTCTACGCCGTCCTCTCGGGGATCGCCGTGTCGCGGCCTCTCAAGGGCGCGCTCGACTGGCTCGTGCCCCCGGTCTTCAGGGCGGCGGAGTACGTCACGGTGCTCGTGCTCGCGGCCCGCAGCGACGTACCGCACGCCGTTCCCGCAGCCTTCGGGCTGGTCTCGGCCGTCGCCTACCATCACTACGACACGGTGTACCGCATTCGCGGCGGCACCGGCGCGCCGCCCCAGTGGCTGGTGCGGACGATCGGTGGACACGAGGGCCGGACCGTTGTGGTGGCCGTGTTCGCCGCCGTGCTGACGCACACCTCAGGTTTCACCACGGCTCTCACCGCGCTCGCGGTGGCCGTGGCTCTAGTGGTGCTCGTGGAGTCCATCCGTTTCTGGGTGTCCTCCTCGGCCCCCGCCGTACACGACGAAGGAGAACTCGCATGATCGGCCTCGTACTGGCAGCCGGTGCAGGACGACGTCTGCGCCCCTACACGGACACGCTTCCCAAGGCGCTCGTCCCTGTCGACGGTGACACGACGGTCCTCGACCTCACGCTCGCCAACTTCGCCGAGGTCGGCCTCACCGAGGTCGCGATCGTGGTCGGCTACCGCAAGGAAGCCGTCTACGCCCGCAAGGCGGAGTTCGAGGCGAAGTACGGCGTGACGCTCACCCTGATCGACAACGACAAGGCCGAGGAGTGGAACAACGCCTACTCCCTGTGGTGCGCGCGTGAGGTCCTGAAGCAGGGCGTCATCCTCGCCAACGGCGACACCGTGCACCCCGTCTCCGTCGAGAAGACCCTCCTGGACGCCCGCGGCAAGGGCCAGAAGATCATCCTCGCCCTCGACACGGTGAAGAAGCTCGCCGACGAGGAGATGAAGGTCGTCACCGAGGGCGACAAGGGCGTTCAGCGCATCACGAAGCTGATGGACCCGGCCACCGCGACCGGCGAGTACATCGGGGTCACGCTCATCGAGCCCGAGGCGGCCGAAGAGCTCGCCGACGCGCTGAAGACCACGTTCGAGCGCGACCCGGACCTCTACTACGAGGACGGCTACCAGGAGCTCGTCAACCGAGGCTTCACCGTCGACGTGGCGCCCATCGGCGAAGTGACCTGGGTCGAGATCGACAACCACGATGACCTCGCCAGGGGCCGGGAGATCGCGTGCCAGTACTGACCCGGCTCATTCCCTCACCGGTCGTCGTCGACATCAGCAGGGGGGCGATAGGAGACCTCGCCGGTCTCCTCGCCGACCAGCGGATCTCCTCCTCCGGCAAGCTCGCCTTCGCCGTCAGCGACGGCTCGGGACAAAAGCTCCGGGAGAAGCTGTCGCCCCTGCTTCCGGGGGCCGACTGGTACTCGGTGTCGGACGGCACCATCGACTCCGCGGTGAAGCTCGCCGACGGCATCAAGGGCAAGCGGTACGACGCCGTGGTCGGCCTCGGCGGCGGCAAGATCCTCGACGTGACGAAGTACGCCGCGGCCCGGGTCGGCCTGCCGATGGTGGCCGTCGCGACGAACCTCTCGCACGACGGCATCTGCTCCCCGGTGTCCACCCTGGACAACGACAACGGACGCGGCTCCTACGGAGTCCCCACGCCCATCGCCATGGTCATCGACCTCGATGTGATCCGTGCGGCCCCCGCCCGCTTCGTCCGGTCCGGCATCGGTGACGCGATCTCCAACATCTCCGCGATCGCGGACTGGGAACTCTCGCGCCAGGTCACCGGCGAAGCGGTCGACGGACTGGCCGCGGCCATGGCCCGTACCGCGGGCGAAGCCGTCCTGCGCCACCCCGGTGGCGTCGGCGACGACGAGTTCCTCACGGTCCTCGCCGAAGGGCTCGTCCTCTCCGGCATCGCGATGTCGATCAGCGGCGACACCCGCCCCTCGTCCGGCGCCTGCCACGAGATCAGCCACGCCTTCGACCTGCTCTTCCCGAAGCGCGCGGCGAGCCACGGAGAGCAGGTCGGCCTCGGCGCGGCCTTCGCGATGCACCTGCGCGGGGCCGTGGAGGAGTCCGGTCTCTTCGCCGACGTGCTGCGCCGGCACGGGCTGCCTGTCCTGCCGGGCGAGATCGGCTTCAGCGCCGACGAGTTCGTGCAGGCCGTCGAGTACGCCCCGCAGACGCGGCCGGGACGCTTCACGATCCTGGAACACCTCAACCTCTCCACCGACCAGATCAAGGACGCATACGCCGACTATGCAAAAGCCATCGGTAGCTGAGCTCCGACCGGTCGTACACCCCCCGGGTGTGAAGGACCGCCGCAGCGGTGAGCACTGGGCCGGCCGGCTCTACATGCGCGAGGTCTCCCTGCGCATCGACCGGCATCTGGTGAACACCAGGGTCACGCCCAACCAGCTGACGTACGTGATGACCGTCGCGGGCGCGCTCGCCGCCCCGGCGCTGCTCGTCCCGGGCATCACGGGCGCACTTCTCGGTGTGCTGATGGTCCAGCTCTACCTGCTGCTCGACTGCGTCGACGGCGAGGTCGCCCGCTGGAAGAAGCAGTACTCGCTCGCCGGCGTCTACCTCGACCGGGTCGCCGCCTATCTGTGCGACGCGGCGGTCCTGGTCGGCTTCGGTCTGCGTGCCGCCGATCTGTGGGGCGAGGGCCGGATCGACTGGCTGTGGGCCTTCCTCGGCACCCTGGCCGCTCTCGGCGCGATCCTGATCAAGGCCGAGACCGACCTCGTCGGTGTCGCCCGTCACCAGGGCGGGAAGCCGCCGGTGCAGGAGTCGGCCTCCGAGCCGCGCTCCTCCGGCATGGCGCTGGCCCGCAAGGCGGCGGCCGCGCTGAAGTTCCACCGGCTGGTCCTCGGCGTCGAGGCGTCGCTGCTGATCCTGGCCGCGGCGATCGCGGACAGCATCAGGGACGACCTGTTCTTCTCACGCCTGGGCGTCGCCGTCCTGGCCGGGATCGCGCTCCTGCAGACGCTGCTCCACCTCGTGTCCGTGCTGGCGTCCAGCAGGCTGAAGTGAGCACGGGAGCCCGCGCGGACATGAAACTCGGCGCCGTCATCATCACGATGGGGAACCGGCCCGCCGAGCTGCGTGCCCTCCTCGATTCGGTCGCCCGGCAGGACGGCGACCGGATCGAGGTGGTGGTCGTCGGCAACGGAGCCCCCGTGCCGGACGTACCCGCAGGGGTACGCACAGTGGAACTTCCGGCGAACCTTGGGATTCCCGGCGGCCGTAACGTCGGCATCGAAGCCTTCGGCCCGTCCGGCGCCGACGTCGACGCCCTGCTCTTCCTGGACGACGACGGACTCCTCCCGAACACCGACACCGCCGAACTCTGCCGGCAGGCGTTCGCGGCGGACGACAGACTGGGCATCATCACCTTCCGGATCGCAGACCCGGACACCGGAGTCACCCAGCGCCGGCACGTTCCCCGGCTCCGCGCGTCCGATCCGATGCGTTCGTCGCGGGTGACGACCTTCCTCGGCGGCGCCAACGCCGTACGCACCCAGGTTCTCGCCGAGGTCGGCGGGCTGCCGGACGACTTCTTCTACGCGCACGAGGAAACCGATCTCGCCTGGCGGGCACTGAACGCCGGCTGGATGATCGACTACCGCGCGGACATGGTGCTCAACCATCCCACCACCGCTCCTTCACGGCACGCCGTCTACCACCGTATGGTGGCCCGCAACCGGGTCTGGCTGGCCCGCCGCAACCTTCCCGCGCCCCTGGTCCCCGTCTACGTCGGCGTCTGGCTCCTGCTGACCCTGGTCCGCAGGCCGTCCGGTCCCGCACTCAAGGCATGGTTCGGTGGTTTCCGGGAAGGCTGGGCGACGCCCTGCGGACCCCGCCGTCCGATGAAGTGGCGTACGGTGTGGCGGCTGACCAGACTGGGCCGCCCTCCCGTGATCTGAGAAGCTCGCCTCTGAGAGCATGAGGCGAACGTTTTCTTTCCGGGACCTGTCCGCCTGAGCCGCGCCCGCGACTGGCTGCGCATCTTGAAGACGAGAGTTTCAACTTGTGAGTGACACAACCCATGACGGCTCGGTCGCGCTGAGCGCCCAGCCGTCCGCCGACGAGGGCCTCAGAGCGGCCCAGGTGGCCGACAAGTACGGCCTGACGGTGAGCGGCGCCCGGCCGGGGCTGACCCAGTACATCCGGCAGCTCTGGGGCCGGCGCCACTTCATCATGGCGTTCTCCAGAGCGAAGCTGACGGCTCAGTACAGCCAGGCCAAGCTCGGCCAGCTGTGGCAGGTGGCGACACCGCTCCTGAACGCCGCGGTCTACTACCTGATCTTCGGGGTGATCCTGGGGACCAGCAGGGGGATGAGCCAGGAGGTCTACATCCCGTTCCTGGTGACCGGCGTCTTCGTGTTCACCTTCACGCAGAGCTCGGTCATGGCGGGAGTCCGGTCCATCTCCGGCAACCTCGGACTGGTCCGGGCGCTGCACTTCCCGCGCGCCTCCCTGCCCATCTCCTTCTCGCTCCAGCAGCTCCAGCAGCTGATGTTCTCGATGATCGTGCTGATCGCCGTGGCCGTGGGCTTCGGCAGTTATCCGTCGCTCTCCTGGCTGCTGGTCCTTCCAGCCCTGTTCCTCCAGTTCTTCTTCAACACGGGTCTGGCACTCGCCATGGCCAGACTGGGCAGCAAGACGCCCGACCTGGCCCAGCTGATGCCCTTCGTGATGCGGACGTGGATGTACGCGTCCGGTGTCATGTTCTCCATCCCGGTCATGCTCGCGGACAAGCCGCAGTGGATCGCCGACGTGCTCCAGTACAACCCGGCGGCCATCTACATGGACCTGGTGCGCTTCGCGCTCATCGACGGCTACGGCTCGGAGAACCTGCCGCAGCACGTCTGGGCCGTCGGGCTCGCCTGGGCGCTCTTCGTGGGCGTCGCGGGCTTCGTGTACTTCTGGAAGGCAGAGGAACGGTACGGCCGTGGCTGAGGACAAGATCCAGGAGAAGATCCCCACCGTCATCGCCGACGACGTGCACATCGTGTACCGCGTCAACGGTGCGTCCGGGGGCAAGGGCAGCGCCACCGCGGCGCTGAGCCGGATAGTGCGCCGCGGCAAGGGCGAGTCGCGCGGCGTCCGTACGGTCCACGCCGTACGGGGTGTCACCTTCACCGCGTACCGGGGAGAGGCCATCGGCCTCATCGGAACCAACGGCTCCGGCAAGTCGACGCTGCTCCGTGCCATCGCCGGACTCCTCCCGACGGAGCACGGCAAGGTCTACACCGACGGTCAGCCCTCGCTGCTCGGCGTCAACGCGGCGCTGATGAGCGATCTGACCGGCGAGCGCAATGTCGTCCTCGGTGGCCTGGCGATGGGGATGAGCCGCGAGGAGATCCGCTCGCGCTACGACGAGATCGTCGAATTCTCCGGGATCAACGAGAAGGGCGACTTCATCACGCTGCCGATGCGGACGTACTCCTCCGGTATGGCCGCCCGGCTGCGCTTCTCGATCGCCGCCGCCAAGAACCACGACGTCCTCATGATCGACGAGGCGTTGGCGACCGGTGACCGCAAGTTCCGCATCCGCTCCGAGGAGCGCATCCGTGAACTCCGCAAGGAAGCGGGCACCGTCTTCCTCGTCAGCCACAACAACAAGTCGATCAGGGACACCTGCGACCGTGTGCTGTGGCTGGAGAAGGGTGAACTCCTGATGGACGGGCCCACCGAAGAGGTACTGAAGGCGTACGAGCGGGAGACCAGCAAGTAGCGCCCGCCGTTTCTGTGGCCTCCGCCCGAGCAGCTCGGGCGGAGGCCACAGCGGTGTGCGCGGCCGGTGCGCGCAACCGCGTCTCGTCTCCTCCCGCCGGATGACGTCAAGTCCTCTGGTGCAGGGGAGGGTTGGCTGAAACAGCAGCCTTGTTGTAACGCGCCGAACACCCCGCCGGGACGGTGTGAGCTGTACAACGTAAGCTGTACCGGTGCTGATTCGTGGCAAGTGGGGCGATACGGCCCAGGGTGAGCGGCCCTGCTGGTCCCCTGCACCGGACAGAGTGAGCGGCGTGTCCGAAAAGGGTTGTTTTGGGTCAGCAGTGTAGAACGGGAGATGTGACGGCAATGACGGTGAATCTCCAGCTCCGACGTGGTCTCGCCGTCCCCGCGCCGGGCGGTACGCGGTGACGCGCACTTATCGGGCACGCCCCGACGCGGCGGCGGCCGGCACGCTCGGCAAGGCCGCGGACGAGAACTTCCCCGTGGCTCCGTTCTTCCTGCCCCGGGCCTGGCGCGACGACCTCATGGCCGTCTACGGATTCGCCCGTCTCGTCGACGACATCGGTGACGGCGACCTCGCCCCCGGCGGCGCGGACGCCCGACACCTGGGCCTGGACCCGGCGCAGACCGACGACCGCCTCGCCATGATCGACGCCTTCGAGGCCGACCTGCACCGGGTCTTCGCCACCACCGGCGACGGCCCGCACCACCCCCTGCTGCGCGCACTGCGCCCCACCGTGCGGCGCCGCGCGCTCACCCCCGAGCCGTTCCTCGGGCTCGTCGAGGCCAACCGGCAGGACCAGAAGATCCGTCGCTACGGGACGTACGGGGAACTCCTCGCCTACTGCGAGCTCTCCGCCAACCCCGTCGGCCGGCTGGTCCTCCAGATCACCGGCACCGCCAGCCCCGAACGCGTCCGCCGCTCCGACGCCGTCTGCACCGCCCTGCAGATCGTCGAGCACCTCCAGGACGTCGCCGAGGACCTCGGACGCGACCGGATCTATCTCCCGGCCGAGGACATGGCCCGCTTCCACGTCGGCGAATCCGACCTGGCCGCACCGTCCGGCAACGCATCGGTGCGCAGCCTCGTCGCGTACGAGGCCGAACGCGCCCGTGACCTGTTGGATGAGGGCACCCCACTCGTGGGTAGCGTCCACGGCAGACTCAGGCTGCTGCTCGCCGGATTCGTCGCCGGGGGGCGCGCCGCGCTCACCGCTGTCGGGGCCGCCGGCTTCGACGTACTGCCCGGACCGCCCAAGCCCACCACGCCCAGCTTGCTGCGCGAAGTGGGAGTTGTCTTGCGAAGAGCGCGTAGAGAGGGGTGAGCCGGACCGTGGAGGGACAGACGACGTACATGTCGCCACCGGTACAGGCCGCATACAGTTACTGCGAGGCCGTCACCGGACAGCAGGCCCGCAACTTCGCGTACGGCATCAGACTGCTGCCGAACGAGAAGCGCCAGGCCATGTCGGCGCTGTACGCCTTCTCCCGTCGGGTCGACGACATCGGCGACGGTGAGCTGGCCCCGGAGATCAAGCGGACCCGGCTGGAGAGCACCCGGGAACTGCTCGACCGCATCAGGAACGGCGCCGTCGAGGAGGACGACACCGACCCGGTCGCCGTCGCGCTCGCCGACGCGGCCCGGCGCTTCCCCCTGCCGCTCGGCGGGCTCGACGAGCTCATCGACGGCGTGCTGATGGATGTGCGCGGCGCGACGTACGAGACCTGGGACGACCTCACGACGTACTGCCGGTGCGTCGCAGGTGCCATCGGGCGGCTGAGCCTGGGCGTCTTCGGTACGGCACCGGGCACCCCCGACGCGGGCCGTGCCGCCGAGTACGCCGACACGCTCGGCCTCGCGCTCCAGCTCACCAACATCCTGCGCGACGTCCGTGAGGACGCCGCCAACGGCCGGACGTATCTGCCCGCCGAGGACCTGGACAAGTTCGGCTGCTCCGCCGGATTCCACCGGGCCACCCCGCCGCCCGGTTCCGACTTCGCCGGTCTGGTGCACTTCGAAGTGCGGCGCGCCCGCGCCCTGTTCGCGGAGGGCTACCGGCTGCTGCCCATGCTCGACCGCCGCAGTGGCGCCTGCGTGGCCGCGATGGCCGGGATCTACCGCCGCCTCCTGGATCGGATCGAGCGCGACCCGGAGGCCGTGCTGCGCGGCCGGGTCTCGCTGCCGGGACACGAGAAGGCGTACGTGGCGGTGCGCGGCCTGTCCGGTCTCGACGCGCGCCACGTCTCACGCCTCACGACGAGGGGACGGGCCTGATGCCTTCCGACGGACGCACCCACCGGTGCGGCGGCAATCCGGAACCTCGGGCAACCCTCCAGTGGCCTGACGCGTCCCTGACTGCGACGATCTGGGTGGCGGAGAACCGGCGAGAGGGGGACGCGTGAGCGACCGGAGCACGCACTCCTCCCGCACGGTGGTGGTCGGTGGCGGCCTCGCCGGGATCACCACGGCCCTGCGTCTCGCGGACGGCGGAGTCGACGTGACACTCCTCGAAGGACGGCCCCGGCTCGGCGGCCTCGCCTTCTCCTTCCGCCGCGGAGAGCTCAGCGTCGACAACGGCCAGCACGTCTACCTGCGCTGCTGCACGGGCTACCGCTGGTTCCTCGACCGGATCGACGGTGCCCGTCTCGCCCCGCTCCAGGACCGCCTCGATGTTCCCGTGCTCGACGTCGGAAGGGCCGCGGGCCCCCGCCTCGGCAGGCTGCGCCGTACCGGCCTGCCCGTACCCCTGCATCTGGCGGCGGGGCTCGCCGCCTACCCGCACCTCTCGATCGCCGAGAAGGCGAGCGTCGGTCGCGCCGCACTCGCACTCGGCCGTCTCGACCCGGCGGACCCGGCACTCGACGGGATCGACTTCGGTACCTGGCTCGGCCGCCACGGTCAGTCACCCCGCACCATCGAGGCGCTGTGGGACCTCGTCGGCGTGGCCACGCTCAACGCCACCGCCGCGAACGCCTCCATGGCGCTGGCCGCCATGGTCTTCAAGACGGGGCTGCTGTCCGAGCCCGGCGCGGCCGACATCGGCTGGGCGGCCGTGCCGCTCGGCGAGCTCCACGACACCCTCGCACGCAAGGCGCTCGACGCCGCCGGAGTGCGGACGGAGCTGCGTACCCGGGTCGAGTCCCTGGCCCGGACCCAGGACGGCCGCTGGGCCGTGGAGACGGGCAGCGAGCGGATCGAGGCGGAGAACGTCGTCCTCGCCGTGCCCCAGGGCGAGACCCACGGCCTGCTGCCCGAAGGCGCGCTGCACGATCCGGACCGGCTGCTGGACATCGGCACCGCGCCCATTTTGAACGTGCACGTCGTCTACGACCGCAAGGTGCTGCGCAGGCCGTTCTTCGCCGCACTCGGCTCGCCGGTCCAGTGGGTCTTCGACCGCACCGAGTCCTCCGGGCTGCGGGGTGCCGGTCAGTATCTCGCGGTGTCCCAGTCGGCGGCCCAGGACGAGATCGACCTCCCCGTCGCCGAACTTCGCCGGCGCTATCTGCCCGAGCTGGAACGGCTTCTTCCGGCCGCTCGCGGGGCAGGTATCCGCGACTTCTTCGTTACCCGGGAGCGCACCGCGACGTTCGCTCCCACCCCCGGTGTCGGCCGGCTCAGGCCGGGCACCCGGACCCGCGCTCCCGGTCTCCATCTGGCCGGAGCATGGACCGCAACCGGCTGGCCCGCGACGATGGAGGGCGCGGTGCGCAGCGGAATCAGCGCCGCGGACGCCGCCCTCGGCGCTCTCGGCCGCTCCCATGAACATCCGCTGCAGGAGGCGGAATGAGCAGTACCACCGGAACAAGAGGAGAGTCAGTGACCCCGGCGAATCCGGCTATCGACACCGTGGCACACACCGCGGACGTCACCGCGCTTCTGGAGCGCGGACGGGCCATGTCAGCGCCGGTGCTGCGGGCTGCCGTGGACCGGCTCGCGCCGCCCATGGACACCGTCGCCGCCTATCACTTCGGCTGGATCGACGCCCAGGGCCGCCCCGCCGACGGCGACGGCGGCAAGGCGGTGCGCCCCGCGCTCGCCCTGCTGTCCGCCGAGGTGGCGGGTGCGTCGGCCGAGACCGGTCTGCCCGGCGCCGTGGCGGTCGAACTCGTGCACAACTTCTCGCTGCTGCACGACGACCTGATGGACGGTGACGAGCAGCGCCGCCACCGGGACACCGTATGGAAGGTGCACGGCCCGGCCCAGGCGATCCTGGTCGGCGACGCGCTGTTCGCGCTCGCCAACGAGATCCTGCTGGAGCTCGGCACCGTCGAGGCGGGCCGGGCGGCCCGCCGGCTGACCACCGCCACCCGGAAGCTGATCGACGGTCAGGCCCAGGACATCTCCTACGAGCACCGCGAGCGGGTCACCGTCGAGGAGTGCCTGGAGATGGAGGGCAACAAGACGGGCGCCCTGCTCGCCTGCGCCGTCTCCATCGGTGCGGTCCTGGGCGGCGCCGACGACCGCACCGCCGACACCCTGGAGGCGTACGGCTACCACCTCGGTCTCGCCTTCCAGGCCGTCGACGACCTGCTCGGCATCTGGGGCGACCCGGAGGCCACCGGCAAGCAGACCTGGAGCGATCTGCGCCAGCGCAAGAAGTCCCTGCCGGTCGTCGCCGCGCTCGCCGCGGGCGGCCCGGCCTCCGAGCGCCTGGGCGAACTGCTCGCCGCCGACGCGAAGAGCACCGACTTCGAGAGCTTCTCCGAAGAGGAGTTCGCCGCCCGTGCGGCGCTCATCGAGGAGGCGGGCGGCCGTGAGTGGACCGCCGAGGAAGCCCGTCGGCAGCACGCGGTCGCCATCCAGGCTCTGCACGGTGTCGACATGCCTGAACAGGTGCGGGCGCAGCTCACGGCGCTCGCCGACTTCGTCGTCGTACGAAAGAGATGATGACCATCCGCTCCATATGACTCGCAGTCGCCGGCCGGCACCCGTCACGGGTGCCGGCCGACGGAGACCCCAGCACAGCAGAGGACCAACTGCACGAAGGGGAAGCCATGACAGCGACGACCGACGGAAGCACCGGAGCCGCGAACCTCCGCGCAGCCTCGGCCAGCCATCCGACCGACACAACCATCGCCGCGGACGACGTACTCACCGCCGCGCGGCGGGCCGCGGAACGCTCGGTGGAGCATCTCCTCGGCAGGCAGGACGAGCAGGGCTGGTGGAAGGGTGACCTCGCCACCAATGTGACCATGGACGCCGAGGACCTGCTGCTGCGGCAGTTCCTCGGGATCCAGGACCCCGCCACGATCGAGGCCACCGCCCGCTTCATCCGGGGCGAACAGCTCGGCGACGGAACCTGGGCGACCTTCTACGAGGGACCCGGCGACCTGTCCGCCACCATCGAAGCGTACGTGGCACTGCGGCTGGCCGGAGACCGGCCGGACGACCCGCACATGGCCAGGGCGGCCGGCTGGGTCCGGGAACAGGGAGGCATCGCTGGTGCGAGGGTCTTCACCCGCATCTGGCTCGCCCTCTTCGGCTGGTGGAAGTGGGACGATCTGCCGGAGCTGCCACCGGAGTTGATGTTCTTCCCCAAGTGGGTACCGCTCAACATCTACGACTTCGGCTGCTGGGCCCGGCAGACCATCGTGCCGCTCACCATCGTATCGGCCAAGCGGCCGGTGCGGCCCGCCCCCTTCGCCCTGGACGAGCTGCACACCGACCCCAGCAGCCCGAACCCGCCCAAGCCCGCTGCTCCGAGGGCGAGTTGGGACGGGATCTTCCAGCAGCTCGACAAGGTGATGCACCTGTACCACAAGGTCGCCCCGCGCAAGCTGCGGCGCGTCGCCATGAACGCGGCGGCCCGGTGGATCATCGAACGCCAGGAGAACGACGGCTGCTGGGGCGGCATCCAGCCGCCCGCCGTGTACTCGGTGATCGCGCTGCACCTGCTCGGATACGACCTCGACCACCCGGTCATGCGGGCCGGACTCGCCTCGCTCGACCGGTTCAGCGTCTGGCGCGAGGACGGCGCGCGCATGATCGAGGCGTGCCAGTCCCCCGTCTGGGACACCTGCCTCGCGACCATCGCGCTCGCCGACGCCGGGCTCAGCCCCGACCATCCCGCCCTGGTCAAGGCCGCCGACTGGATGCTCGGCGAGGAGATCGTCCGGCCCGGCGACTGGTCGGTACGCAAGCCCGAACTAGCCCCGGGTGGATGGGCGTTCGAGTTCCACAACGACAACTACCCGGACATCGACGACACTGCCGAGGTCGTCCTCGCGCTGCGCCGGGTCCGCCACCCCGACGCCGCGCGCATCGAAGCCGCCATCGAGCGGGGCGTGCGCTGGAATCTGGGCATGCAGTCCCGCAACGGGGCCTGGGGTGCCTTCGACGCGGACAACACCAGCCCGTTCCCCAACCGGCTGCCGTTCTGCGACTTCGGTGAGGTCATCGACCCGCCGTCGGCCGACGTCACCGGGCACGTCGTGGAGATGCTGGCGGTCGAAGGCAGGGCCCACCATCCGGGCACCCGGCGGGGAATCGAGTGGCTGCTCGCCGAACAGGAGGCGGGTGGGGCGTGGTTCGGGCGCTGGGGCGTCAACTACATCTACGGAACCGGGTCCGTGGTGCCCGCGCTGATCGCCGCCGGGATCCCCGCCTCGCACCCCTCGGTCCGCCGGGCCGTGAGCTGGCTGGAGTCCGTCCAGAACGACGACGGCGGATGGGGCGAGGATCTGCGCTCCTACCAGGAGGAGAAGTGGATCGGGCACGGCCCGTCCACCGCCTCTCAGACGGCCTGGGCACTCCTCGCGCTCCTCGCCGCCGGAGAGCGTGACGGCAGAGCGGTGGAGCGGGGCGTGACCTGGCTGGCGGCGACCCAGCAGGCGGACGGTTCCTGGGACGAGCCCTACTTCACCGGGACCGGGTTCCCGTGGGACTTCTCCATCAACTATCACCTCTACCGGCAGGTCTTCCCGCTCACCGCGCTCGGCAGATACGTGTACGGCGACCCGTTCGCCGACCGTGCCCCC
Organism: Streptomyces finlayi; assembly: GCF_014216315.1. NCBI lineage: Bacteria > Bacillati > Actinomycetota > Actinomycetes > Kitasatosporales > Streptomycetaceae > Streptomyces > Streptomyces finlayi. The sequence continues at coordinate 537,914 of NZ_CP045702.1, read as the reverse complement.
GTCCGCAAGGGGGCCTGATGGGCCATACGAAGGAGCCGGCGGGCCCCACGCACCCGCTCCTGATCGCCTGCGCGCTCTCCATCGAGCACCTCGCCCTGCGCAGCGGCAGGGGCGGCGGGGCCTGTGGCCCCGTGACGGTGATCAGGACCGGGATGGGCCCCAGGGCGGCCGAGGCGGCCGTGGGGCGCGCGCTGGGCCGGGAACGGGACGCCGGGGCCGCGGTCATCGCCGCGGGCTTCTGTGCCGGCCTGGCACCCGGTATGCATCCCGGTGACCTGGTGGTGGCCGAGGAGACCCGGGACGCCGGTGGCAGCACGGTCTGTGCCGGTACGGACGTCCTCGTCGACGCCCTGGCCAGGTCGCTGCCCGGCCGCACCGTCCACACCGGCCCGCTGACCGGGTCCGACCATGTCGTACGCGGACCCGAGCGGGCCGAGTTGAGGTCCACCGGAGCCATCGCGGTGGACATGGAGTCCGCCGCCACGCTGCGTACCGCCCGGCGCGAAGGTCCGCGTCCGGTTGCGGCCGTACGGGTGGTCGTGGACGCTCCGGAGCACGAGCTCGTCCGCATCGGCACGGTTCGCGGTGGAATATCGGCCTTCCGTGTTCTTCGTGCTGTCCTGCCGGCTTTCCATGAATGGCACCGATCTTTGCTGCTCCCCAGGAGGTGAGCCCAGATGGCCATGCCGCTCCGTCAGTCCATCAAGGTTGCGACGTATCTCATCGAACAAAAGCTCCGCAAACGGGACAAGTTCCCGCTGATCGTCGAGCTGGAGCCCCTGTTCGCCTGCAATCTGGCGTGCGAGGGCTGCGGAAAGATCCAGCATCCGGCCGGCGTGCTCAAACAGCGCATGCCGGTGGCCCAGGCCGTCGGCGCAGTGCTCGAATCCGGCGCACCGATGGTGTCCATCGCCGGCGGCGAGCCTCTGATGCACCCTCAGATCGATGAGATCGTGCGGCAGTTGGTGGCGAAGAAGAAGTACGTCTTCCTCTGCACCAACGCGATGCTGATGCGCAAGAAGCTCGACAAGTTCACCCCCTCACCGTACTTCGCCTTCGCCGTGCACATCGACGGACTGCGCGAGCGGCATGACGAGTCCGTTGCCAAGGAAGGCGTCTTCGACGAGGCGGTGGCGGCCATGAAGGAAGCGAAGCGCCGCGGCTTCCGGGTCACCACCAACTCGACCTTCTTCAACACCGACACCCCGCAGACCATCATCGAGGTCCTCAACTACCTCAATGACGACCTCAAGGTCGACGAGATGATGATCTCGCCCGCCTACGCCTACGAGAAGGCCCCCGACCAGGAGCACTTCCTCGGGGTCGAACAGACCCGGGAGCTGTTCAAGAAGGCGTTCGCGGGCGGCAACCGGGCCCGCTGGCGCCTCAACCACTCGCCGCTCTTCCTGGACTTCCTGGAGGGCAAGGCCGACTTCCCGTGCACGGCGTGGGCGATCCCGAACTACTCGCTCTTCGGCTGGCAGCGCCCCTGCTATCTGATGAGCGACGGGTACGTGCCGACGTACCGGGAACTCGTCGACGAGACCGACTGGGACAAGTACGGACGGGGCAAGGACCCGCGCTGCGCCAACTGCATGGCGCACTGCGGTTACGAGCCCACTGCCGTCCTCGCCACCATGGGATCGCTGAAGGAGTCCCTGCGCGCCGCACGGGAGACCATCGGCGGCAACAGGTGACGCCTTGACCCCTGGAGAACCAGTCGCACTGGATCTCCTCGCGCCGGCGGCACGCCCGCTCGTGAGGCGCCGCCCCTCGCGGCGCTTCCGGGCCGGGCCGGCGGCGGCCCGACCATGAGCTGAAAACCGGACCAGAGAGGGGCCCGAGCGTGACGCTTCTGGAAACCATCAAGGGGCCACAGGATCTCAAGGCACTGAGCGGACCCGAACTCGACGAACTCGCCGCCGAGATCAGGGCGTTCCTGGTCGGCGCGGTGTCCAGGACTGGTGGCCACCTCGGACCCAACCTCGGAGTGGTGGAGCTCACCGTCGCCCTGCACCGGGTCTTCGACTCACCGGTGGACCGCATCCTGTGGGACACCGGGCACCAGAGTTACGTGCACAAGCTCCTCACCGGGCGCCAGGACTTCGCCAAGCTGCGCGGAAAAGGCGGTCTGTCCGGCTACCCGTCCCGCGAGGAGTCCGAGCACGACGTCATCGAGAACTCCCACGCCTCCACCGTCCTCGGCTGGGCCGACGGTCTGGCCAAGGCCAACGAGGTGCTGGGGCGGCCTCACCATGTCGTCGCGGTCATCGGCGACGGCGCACTCACCGGCGGAATGGCCTGGGAGGCGCTGAACAACATCGCGGCCGCCGGGGACCGCCCGCTGATCATCGTGGTGAACGACAACGAGCGCTCGTACGCCCCGACCATCGGCGGGATGGCGGACCACCTCGCCACCCTCCGTACGACCGACGGCTACGAGCGCTTCCTGGCCTGGGGCAAGGAGTTCCTCCAGCAGACCCCCGTCATCGGGCCACCGCTCTACGGTTCACTGCACGGCGCCAAGAAGGGGTTCAAGGACACCTTCGCCCCGCAGGGCATGTTCGAGGACCTGGGCCTGAAGTACGTCGGCCCGGTCGACGGACACGACACCGCCGCCGTCGAGTCCGCGCTGCGGCGCGCGAAGCGTTTCCACGGGCCGGTGCTCGTGCACTGCATCACCGAGAAGGGGCGGGGCTACCCGCCCGCGCTCTGTGACGACACCGACCGCTTCCACACCGTCGGCGTGATGGACCCGCTCACCTGCGAACCGCTCGTCGTCCCCGCCGGCCCTTCCTGGACCTCCGTCTTCGGTGACGAGATCGCGGCGATCGGGGCCGAGCGGCCCGATGTCGTCGCCATCACCGCGGCCATGCTGCACCCCGTCGGACTCACCAGGTTCGCCGAGGCCTTCCCCGGCCGCGTCTGGGACGTGGGGATCGCCGAGCAGCACGCGGCCGTCTCGGCTGCGGGCCTGGCCACCGGCGGGCTCCACCCGGTCGTCGCCGTCTACGCGACCTTCCTCAACCGGGCCTTCGACCAGCTGCTGATGGACGTCGCCCTGCACCGGTGCGGTGTGACCTTCGTCCTCGACCGGGCAGGAGTCACCGGGACCGACGGCCCCTCCCACAACGGCATGTGGGACATGTCGGTGCTCCAGGTGGTCCCAGGGCTGCGGATCGCCGCCCCGCGCGACGCCGGCCAGCTCCGCGCGCAACTGCGCGAAGCCGTCGACGTGGACGACGCACCGACCGTGCTGAGGTTTCCCAAGGAGCGCGTGGGCGAGCCGGTCCCGGCCATCGGGAGGATCGGCGGCATGGACGTCCTGCACCGCGCCGAGGCCCCCGAGGTCCTGCTCGTCGCGGTCGGTGCGCTCGCCCAGGTCTGTCTCCGGACCGCCGACCTGCTCGCCGGAGCCGGCATCCGCTGCACGGTGGTCGACCCGCGCTGGGTGAAGCCGGTGGACGAGCGGCTCGCACCGCTCGCCGCGGGCCACCGGTTGGTGGCCGTGGTGGAGGACAACAGCCGCAGCGGCGGCGTCGGCTGGGCCGTCGGGCTGGCGATGCGCGACGCCGGGATCGACGTACCGCTGCGGACGTTCGGCATTCCGGAGCAGTTCCTCGCCCATGCCGAACGTGGCGAGGTGCTCGCCGACATCGGGCTCACCCCGGTGGAGATCGCCGGACAGATCAGTGCCTTCTTCGCCGCACGGCCGGCGAAGGCGCGGCGGCCGGCACCGAAGGAGAGCGGGGTATGAAGGACGACGCGCCCGAGGGCTTCGATCTGACCCGGCTCCTCGCCGAACGCGGCGGCGAGCGCTACGAGCTGCACACCAGGCACCTCAACCACCAGCTGCCGCGGATGCTCCGCACCATCGGCTTCGACAAGGTCTACGAACGGGCCGAGGGCGCGTACTTCTGGGACGCGGAAGGCAACGACTACCTCGACATGCTCGCCGGATTCGGGGTGATGGGGCTCGGCAGGCACCACCCCGTCGTGCGCAAGGCGCTGCACGACGTCCTGGACGCCTCACTGGCCGACCTCACCCGCTTCGACTGCCAGCCACTGCCCGGTCTGCTCGCCGAGAAGCTGCTCGCCCACAGCCCGCATCTGGACCGGGTGTTCTTCGGCAACAGCGGTACGGAGGCCGTCGAGACGGCCCTCAAGTTCGCCCGGTACGCCACCGGGAAGCCCAGGGTCCTGTACTGCACGCACGCGTTCCACGGTCTGACCACCGGTTCCCTCTCGGTCAACGGGGAGGCGGGCTTCCGGGACGGCTTCGCCCCGCTGCTGCCGGACACCGCGATCGGGCTCGGGGATCTGGACGCACTGCGGCGCGAACTGAAGCGCGGCGACGTGGCAGGGCTCGTCGTCGAGCCCGTCCAGGGCAAGGGCGTGCACGCCTCACCCCCCGGCTTCCTGCGCGCCGCACAGGAGCTGCTGCACCGGCACAAGGCGCTGCTCATCGTGGACGAGGTGCAGACGGGCCTCGGCAGGACCGGGGACTTCTACGCGTACCAGCACGAGGAAGGCGTCGAACCCGACCTCGTCTGTGTCGCCAAGGCGCTCTCCGGCGGCTATGTGCCCGTCGGGGCGACCCTCGGCAAGGACTGGATCTTCAAGCGGGTCTACTCCTCCATGGACCGCGTGCTCGTCCACTCGGCGAGCTTCGGCTCCAACGCACAGGCCATGGCGGCCGGGCTCGCCGTCCTCGCGGTGATGGAGGACGAGGAGACGGTGGCGAACGCCCGTCGCACGGGCGATGCGCTCCGTGAGCGGCTGGCCGCGCTCGTCGGCCGCTACGAGCTGCTGCACGAGGTGCGCGGACGCGGACTGATGATCGGCATCGAGTTCGGACGGCCGTCCTCACTGAAACTGCGCAGCCGCTGGACCATGCTGCAGGCGGCCCGCAAGGGACTCTTCGCGCAGATGGTCGTGGTGCCCCTGCTGCAGAAGCACCGGATCCTCACCCAGGTGTCCGGAGACCACCTCGAAGTGATCAAGCTGATCCCGCCGCTGGTCATCGGTGAGCCGGAGGTGGAGCGGTTCGTGAGCGCCTTCACGGCGGTGATGGACGACGCGCACAGCGGGGGCGGGCTGATGTGGGACTTCGGCAGAACCCTGGTGAAGCAGGCCGTCGCCCACCGTTGATCGAAGAGCCCGGGTTTGCCTCGGAGGCAAAATGTTTGCCTCCGAGGAAAATTCCTGGCCCAATGGAGGCATGAATCCTCCTGACGGAGGGGCGGCCGGCGAACTCCCCGGGGTCGCTCCGCGCCTGCGCGACCTGCGCCGCGGCCGTGGCCTCACCCTGGAGACCGCCGCCCAGCGGGCCGGGCTCTCGCCCGCCCATCTCTCCCGGCTCGAAACCGGCCGCAGGCAGCCCTCGCTGCCCATGCTGCTGGGACTCGCCCGCGTCTACGGTACGACGGTTTCCGAGCTCCTCGGCGAGGCGCCGGCCCAACGTGACGCGATCGTCCGCGGCGGCCCGTTCACCGGCGCCGAGGCGGACGGCTGGATGTACCGCCGGGCCGGTGGCTCCGGCCGGGCCATGCAGGCGCTCCGCGTCCAGGTGCCGTACGGCACACAGGGCGATCTGGTGCGCGTCCACCCCGGCGAGGAATGGCTGTACGTCCTGGAAGGGCGGCTGCGGGTCGTCCTCGGCGAATCCGAGCACGACCTGGAAGCCGGTGACAGCGCGCACTTCGATTCGCTGACCCCGCACCGGATCGCCGCCGCCGACCGCGGCGGCGCCGAGCTGCTCTTCCTCCATACCCTGCTGCAGAGCCCGGTCGCCGAGCTCTGCCTGGGCAGCGGACCACACCACCGCTGATCACCGGCGCCAACGGCTGACTCCGAGGCCGGACGGCTGACCCCGACACCAGAAAGAGGACTGTCATGTCCGATTCAGAGCACTACGATCCGCTCAGCCCGAGGTCCCGGAAGGGCTACGAGACACAGGAGAGGAAGTTCCCGCGTGGCGTGGTGATCAGGCTGGTCGCCTATCTGGTCGCCGGACACGTCTTCGCGGCCTTCCTCTACCTGCTGTTCGAGGTGGCGGGCAAGCGCTGACGCCGCGGAGTGGTCAGGCCTCCTCGGTGAGGCGCTCCCGCAGCAGGTCACGCGTCTCCGGGGAGAGCTTCAGCCCCTCGCCGAGGTAACGCTCGGTGCCGCCCCAGGTCTCCTCGATGGTGCTGAAGGCCGCCGCCAGATACTCGGCACGTGCACCGAAGAGCGGGTTCAGAAGCTCCATGACCTCGTCGGACATCCCGGTCGCCGAGGTGTCGCTGCGCTTCACCTTGTACCGGCGGTGGGCGTCGTTCGACATCAGGTAGTCCGCCTCGATGGCCTCGCGCTCCACACCGACGGCGAGCAGCGACACCGCTATGGAGAGTCCCGCCCGGTCCTTGCCCGCGGCGCAGTGCATCAGGGCGGGGACACTGTCCTCGGCCAGGGCGTGCAGGATCCGGCTGTGCTCGCCCGTGCGGTCCCTGATGATCGAGCGGTACGAGGCGATCATGCGGTCCGCCCCCTTGCCGTCCGCCAGGATCGAGCGCAGCTGCTCGATGTTGCCGTCCCGGACCAGGCGCCAGAACTCGGCGCCGTCGGCCGGGTCGGACAGCGGGATGCTGACGTTGCGCACGCCTGCCAGCTCCACGTCGTGGCCGTCGAGCTTGCGGTCGGCGGCGTTGCGGAAGTCGAAGATCGTGTGCAGCCCGAGTCCGTTGAGGAACGCCGCGTCCTGCTCGGTGGCGTGCGCCAGGTGACCACTGCGGTAGAGCCGCCCGAACCGCACCCGGCGGCCGTCCGCGGTCGGCAGGCCCCCGACGTCACGGAAGTTGCGGACACCGGTCAGCTCAGTGTGCGACGGCGGGACCTGCGGCAGCTGCTGCGTCACGGTGGCTCCTGAAGTGTCTGGCGTCGGCGCTGCTCGCCGACGAGGGCACGGATGTGACGATACGACATTGGTTCCTCAGGCAATCATCTTGCCGCGAGGTCGTCGTTGCACGCGGCACCTCTGCCGGCGCGACCCGCACGGCCTGGGCGGGGAGAATCGTCTGAAATGCTGGCAATGTAACCGATTTGGGCGCCATCTTTTCGAGAGTCCGTCGCGCCCCGCGGGCGGGGTGTGTCCGTATTGGCGTGTTTGCCAGAACATGCCCTGCTTATGGGCGAGATGGTGGTCGGCAGGTGAGCGGGATCATATCCGTGACGGTGTGTGGTGGCCCTCCCGACGGGCATTCCGTCCGCCGCACGGAATGCGAAGATCCGTAATCCACGGAGTGTGACCGTAAATCCGTGCCGGAATTGATTCCCGCATTCCGGCAGGCCGGACATGGCTTGTTCCGGCCGTCCTTACTCGCTTACGGTCACCGTCAATCCGGACGGACCGCCTAATCCTGCCGCCGCCCGGAATCCGCATCCACTCACGTGTGGCAGGAGCGGGGGACCCAGGTAAGCCGCCGGTCCGGAGAATTCCGGAACGACTCGGGGTGAAGTCGCGCCAGCGCGACCGGGCATCTCCAGCCCGAACCCGACAGCTCACCTCGTAGGCGCCGGAGAGGAATGCCCCATGCCCGCAAAGGGTAAGCACCGTCGTACGAAGTCCGGCTCGATAGCCCGTGGCATCTTCGCCGCGGGGACCGGCGGAGCCGTCCTCGCGCTCCCGCTGATCGGCGCCACCGGCGCGAGCGCCGCCGAGCAGGCCGCGCCCGCCGCCGCCTCGGTCGCCGCGGCGCACACCGCGCCCGTCGTCGTGTCCAAGACCGCCCCGAAGACCTACTCCGTGGTTTCCGGCGACTATCTGTCGAAGATCGCCGCCGAGCAGAAGATCAAGGGCGGCTGGCAGAAGCTGTACAAGGACAACCGTGAGGTCGTCGGCAAGGACCCGAGCCTGATCTTCCCCGGCACCGAACTCACGCTGGGCGCAAAGGCATCCGGCTCGGCCGAGGCCGCTCCTTCGAAGGCCGTCGCTCCCAGGGCCACCGCGCCGAAGGCCGCAGCCCCCGCGAGCGCCGCACCCGAGGCCATCGCTCCCAAGGCGGACACGGCCTCCGACTCGGCCTCCTCGTCCGTGGAGACCGCCGCACCGGCGGACACCGGCGCCTCGGAGGGCAACAGCTCCGGCTGGGCGGCCCCCGTGGCCAACGCCACCGTCACCACGCCGTACCGCGCCTCCGGCTCCATGTGGTCCAGTGGTTACCACACCGGTGCCGACTTCCAGGCCGCCTCCGGCACCAGTGTCCGGGCCATAGGCCCCGGCACCGTGGTCTCGGCCGGCTGGAGCGGTTCGTACGGCAACGAGGTCGTCATCAAGCACGAGGACGGCATGTACTCCCAGTACGCCCACCAGACCTCGCTCAGCGTCTCGGCCGGCGACACGGTGACCGGCGGTCAGCAGATCGGCCTCTCCGGTTCCACCGGCAACTCCAGCGGCCCGCACCTCCACTTCGAGGTCCGCACCGGCCCGAGCTACGGCTCGGACGTCGACCCGGTCTCGTACCTGCGTCAGCACGGCGTCTCCCTCTGAGACGAGCAGCAGTGAGGAAGGGCGGTGCGCGGCGGCGCACCGCCCTTCCTCGTGTCCTCAGGGCAGTGCGGCGACCGCTACTTATTCCGGCTTTACCAAGAACTGACCGGGTGGTTTATCTCACCACCCGTCAACCCATTATTACGGTCGCGTAGGTCACATTCGCGGGTGCAGGATACGACCTTGTGGCAGACGATTCGAAACTCAGTCAGCGCGGTCTCCAGAACGTCATCGGCGTCAAGAGCGTCATAGGGTCGTACGCGGCGATCGGCGACAGCTTCACCGAGGGCGTCGGCGACCCCGGACCCGACGGGACCTTCGTCGGCTGGGCGGACCGTTTCGCGGTGCTGCTGGCGGATCAGCTCCCGGCCCCCTACGAGGGGAGCGGCCTCACCGCCTCACGGCACGGCAACTTCCGGTACGCCAACCTCGCCGTACGCGGGCGGCTCCTCGACCAGATCGTCGCGGAACAGGTCCCGCGGGCCAAGGAACTGGCTCCCGACCTCGTGAGCTTCTGCGCGGGCGGGAACGACATCCTGCGGCCGGGCAGTGACCCCGACGACGTGGCCGAGCGTTTCGAGCGCGCCGTCGCCGAACTGGCCGACGGGGTCGGCACCGTCATGATCACCACCGGCTTCGACCCCCGCCACATGCCGGTCCTGCGTCACCTGCGGGGCAAGATCGCCACCTACACCGCCCATGTACGCTCCATCGCCGACCGCTACGACTGCCCGGTCCTGGACCTGTGGTCGCTGCGGTCCGTGCAGGACCGCCGGGCCTGGGACAACGACCGGCTGCACCTGTCGCCGGAGGGGCACACCAGGGTCGCGCTCCGCGCCGCCCAGGTCCTCGGCATCGACGTGCCGGCCGACCCCGGCCAGTCGTGGCCGCCGCAGGCGCTGCGCCGCCCGTTCGACGACCGGCGCGACGACATCCAATGGGCCCGCGAGTACCTGGTGCCCTGGATCGGGCGCCGGCTGCGCGGCGAGTCCTCCGGGGACCACGTCGAGGCCAAGCGCCCGGACCTGCTGCCGCTCTAGGTCCTGTCTGGAGTTCCCCCGCGGCGTCGCGGCGTCCGGCACCGCCGCCTCCGGCGTTGTCGTCAGTCGCGAGGGCTCCGCCATCGCTCCCTCCTCCGCCTTGGATTCGACGGCACCGGACGCCGCTCCTTCTCCCGCGCTGGAACTCCAGACAGGACCTAGGACAGCTCGGGAAGGGGGAGGGTGCGCCGGGACGGTATCCGCTCCAGCACACCGCCCGCGAAGACGTCGTACAACGGCAGCGTCTCCAGGTGCACATAGCCGATGTGGCAGTCGCAGACGGCGAGGGGACAGCCGCGCGGGCCCAGGGACCGGCGGTAACTGCCGTCGTAGAGGTTGCCGAGCTCGGCACGGACGAAATGACACCGTCGCACCGTGCCGTCGCCGTCCACCGAGATGACCGACTCACCGGTCCGGCAGGGGAGCCCGGCCGAGGTGTGGGGGTGCCGGCTGTAGGGGAACAGGGGGTCCAGGGCCGTCCAGCGGTCCGCCTCCTCGTCCGTGTACAGGTGGCCCTCGGCGGCATTGACCCAGAGGTAGACCTCGTCGGGAAGCGCGGCTCGCAGCCGCCGCGCCTCGTCGAGATGGCTGTCGAGCCCGACGATGCCGACGCTGTGACGGACTCCGAGCTCCGCCAGCTCACGGCACTTGCCGAGGAACCGCTCGTACGGGGTCTGGCCCGGGTGGTACGTGCACCACAGCGCGGCCTTGTCGAGGTCGGCGTCCGCCAGCCAGCCGGTACGGCAGCTGAGGTTGGTCTGGATGGCGACCCGGCCGATGTGCGGCAGCCGCGAGAGCTCGACCAGAGCACTGCGGTACCAGGACCGGACCAGCCCCTCGCCCCACGGCGTGAAGAGCACCGAGAGCCGGTCGCCCGTCCGGGCCGCCGCCCACGCGGTGAAGCGCTCCAGGGCCGCGCGGTCGGCGCGCAGTTGCGCGGGAGTGTCGCGCCGCTTGGCGAACGGGCAGTACGGGCAGGCGTAGTCGCACGAAGCCAGGGGGCCCCGGTAGAGAACAGTCAGGTCCATGGAGGGGCTCACTTCACTTCGTACGCGGCCATCGCGGCCCGTACAGCGGGGGAGAACAGCTCCGGTCCCAGCGCGTCGGAGTGCGCCAGACCTTCCGGGGAGAGGCGGAGGAGGCCGTCGTTCCCCGCCCCGGCCAGCCAGCCGCGCGCCGCGAAGCGGTGGAGCTCGGAGGGGAAGTCCTCGTACGGGTCCGTCCCGAACCGCGCCCGGTACTCCGCACACCGCAGACCCTCCGCCTGGAGCAGGGACTGCAGCAGATGGCGCCTGCGCGCCTCGCCGTCGTCGACGTACCGCCCCACCTCCGCCCGGGAGAAGTCCTCCGCAGTGGTGAAGGCGTCGATGATGCCCCGGATCTCCCGCATCTCCACGGCGTAGTCGAAGGAGTAGTGGAGGAACGAGGTGTACGAACGGGCGCCGCAGCCGAGGCCGATCATCCCGTCCGTCTGGCAGGCGTAGTCGTCCGGACCCTCGTGCGGGGCGCCGGTACGGCGGAACATCCGCATCGACACCTGCTCGTAGCCCTCGGCGAGGAGATGGTCGCGGCCGGCGCGGTAGAGCCGCAGCCGCTGGTCGTCCCAGGCCGCGTCCGCCGCGGCCTGCGCCCCGGGCGGTGTCGCGGCGCCCAGACGGCCGAGCCCCGTCAGCGGGCGCACGTACAGCGGGTAGAGATACAGCTCCTCGGGGCGCCAGGCGAGCGCCGCGTCCAGGGAAGCGCGCCAGGTGACCTCGGTCTGGCCGTCGATGCCGTAGATGAGATCGATGTTGAGCACCGGGATACCGGCATCGCGGATGCGGCCCAGGGCCCCTTCCACATCGGCCCGGCGTTGCGGGCGGACCGCGGCACGGGCCTCCGCGTCCACGAAGCTCTGCACACCGATGCTCACACGCGTCGCCCCCCGCTCGGCGAGGACGGCCAGCCGGTCCGCCGTGGCCGTGGAGGGCGAGGTTTCCACGGACAGCGGGACGGACCGGAGGTCGGCTCCCATCCGCTTCTCCGCGATGTCGCAGAGCCGTTCCAGCTCGGCCGCCGTCAGGAAGGTGGGCGTGCCGCCGCCGAACGCGGCGGCGGCGAAACGCACCGGGTCCACGTCGCCCAGCGCGTCACGAACCGTGGTCGCCTGACGGTCCAGCGCGTCGAGATAGCGCGTCGTCAGCTCCTTTGGCGCGCCGATCCGCGTGAACAGATTGCAGAAGCCGCAGCGGACCTCGCAGAACGGAATGTGGATGTACAGGGAGAGCGCGTCCTTGCGCTCCGCTGCCCACAACTCGCTCAGCGGGCGCCGTCCGGCGGGGTGCTCTTCGAGCGGGCGGTACGCGGTCTTGTGCGGGTAGGCGTAGACGTAGCTCTGGTACGGCCTGGTGGCCGGTGGGGCGGCGGCAGTGGCGGTGGCGGCGGTGCTGGTGGTCATCGGGTGGCTCCCGGCTCCAGGAAGAAATGGGCGTACGGCACGGTCCAGACGGCTTCGTGACCGATGCGGTGACCGGTGTATCCGTCGTCGCCGTAGGCCGTGCCGTGGTCCGAGCAGACGATGGCGAAGCACCGGCGGCGGCTGCTCGCCGCGGCGAAGAGCCGTCCGATGTGCCGGTCGACGTACTCCAGCGCGGCGGCGTGGGTCTCCCGTGAGTCACCCGCATCGGGTGTGGCACCGTCCCGGTGGAACCAGTTGGGCTGGTGCAGGGCGGCGACGTTCACGAAGAGGAACAGCCTTTGGTCCTCGGGGAGTTGGGCGACCACCTGCTCGGCGTGGGTCACCTGCTCCTCGAACGAGGTGGGGGAGGCGACACCGAAGGCGGGCGCCCAGTGGCTCTCCTGGAACAGGTCCGGAAGGACGGATCCCAGCGGCCCGCGCTTGTTGAAGAAGCCGACGCCACCGATGCACACCGTGCGGTAGCCGGCACCGGCGAGCCCGGAGACCAGGTCGGGGGTGTCGAAGACGAAGGTGCCGTCCGCCGTGGTTTCGCTGCCCGCGAAGCGCGCCGCGAACAGCCGTGGATGAGGGCCCGGCGCCTCCGGCGTCGGGAGGAACCCGGCGAACATCGCCTGGTGGGAGGCGTACGTGAAGCTCCCCGGAGCATGCCGCTTCTCCCACACGCCACCGGGCAGATGACGGACCAGGTGCGGGATGCGCCCGGCCGCGGCCAGTTCCGCCGCGACATCGTGACGCAGGGTGTCCAGGGTCACGAACAGCAGATCGTGGCTGCCCACGATCCGGCTCATATCGGGTTCGGCCCCCGGCCGTGGCGGGGCGGGGTCAGTGGACAGCGTCGACACGGTGGTTCCTTGCTCGGTTCGGTACGGCCGCGACCTGCGCCGCATAGGTGTCCTGGTGCTCGGCGCCGCTGCCCGGCAGGCCGGTCAGGCGGGGCAGCAGATCACCGAAGGCGTTGACCTCGCAGACGGCGAAGCGCCGCCAGCCGGTGGAGGGGAGCAGATCGACGCCCACGCACAGCGTGCCGGGGAAGCAGCCGGCGGCCCGCTCGCCGACGGCGAGGGCAGCGGCCCAGCTGCCGCCGGCCGCCTCGACAGCGGCTCTGACCGCGTCGAGGTCGCCGCGTTCGCCGCCGAGGTGAAGGTTGGTCATGGGGGAGCGGCTGGTCCGTACGACCGCGTGTGTCGCCCGGCCCGCCACCACGACGACCCGCAGGTCGGCGGCCCGGCCGTGCTGCGAAGCCTTCGGCAGCCAGCGCTCGATGTGCAGCCCGTCCGGTGCGAGGGCGTCGACGACCGCGGCGACCTCGGCCTCCGTGGTGCAGCGGCGCACCCGCAGCGAGTTGAACAGGCGTCCCGCCGAGTCCCGCTCGACCGAGGTGGCCGCCCGCACCCGGCCGTCGCCGGTGGTCTCCACCGCGAGCACCCCGGACGCGGACGAACCATGGGCGAGCTTCACGAAGGCCCGTTTCATGCCGTGCCCCCGCATCAGCTCACGTACATCGCTCCAGCCACGCACGGCGGGCGCCAGTGGCCCGGACGTCGGCGACGCCGGTACGGGCACCGCGGCGTCGCTCAGCACGCCGTGGCACAGCCGCTTGTCGAACAGCACCGCGATGTCCCCGGGATCGTCGAGCAGCACGGCCCCGGCCACCTCGGCGGCCCGGGCCACGTCCCGTACGGCGGTGGTGAACGCGGCATACCACCGTGCGGAACCCTCCACCCTCGTTGGATCGTCGACCCCACGCAGCAGCCGCTCCACCTCGGCGTCCTCACCGGGGGAGTCGATCCGGACGGACTCCCCCGGCAGGAAGACCGCCTCGCCACGCAGCACGGCGCGCCAGGAGATCACCCGTGCCTCCGGCAGCCCGGCGGCGCGCACCGCGTCCTGGAACAGAGAGACGCGGCGATTTCCCGGAATACCCACTACCGCGAAGCGCGGCGCCCGGCTGCGCATGTCAGATCACTCCGCCACGGTGGTGTAGCGGCCCTCGGCACCTCGGTTGTCCCAAGGGGTGTTGCGGTCCGACAGATCCACCCGCACCCCGTGCGGTTCCAGGGCCTCACGGACACGGCGTTCCATCGGCTCACCGAGGAAGTGGTGATGCAGATCGAGTGCGTCGAGGTGGGTGAGCGGCTGACCTTCGAGGAGCGCGGCAGCACCCTCGTCGCCCATCGTGCCGGAGGACAGATCCAGCGTACGGAGCTGGGCGACGACCGGGGCCGAGGCGATCGCCGTCGCGATCTCGTTCTGCAACTCGCTGTTGCGCAGACCGAGATGGCGCAGCGCGGGGAACCGGGTGCCGGACAGCAAGGGCTGGAGGTCCGCCACCGTGGCATCGCCTCCGTACGCGGACACACCCAGCCACAGTTCCAGCATCTCCAGGGCGGGCAGCTCGCTGTCCTGCACGCCGCGGATCACCTCCACGGGCAGACCGCCGGTCTCGATGATCAGGCCGCGCAGACTCTCGTGCTTGACCGGCGGGAACCGCAGCCCCGTCCCACCGCGCACTCCGAGGACCTCGAGTCGAGGGAAAGCGGTGAGCAGCGCGGTGACGTCCGATTGCTCGATCCACGAGATCTCCGCCTCCTCCTGCACCAGGTCCCCGACGAAGACCGCCTCCAGCGAGGTCAGCCGGTCGGCGGCCGCGACGACGAGACCGACCGGGTACGAGGAGTCCTTGTCGTAGGACTCGCCCCACTGGCCGATGATCAGGGCGCGGACCCCTGCCGGGTCGACCTCGTCGAGGAAGGCGTTGAACTCTTCCTCCCAGGTCCGGTCCTCGTCCTCGTACGGCTCGACACCGATGCGCCAGGCCGCGGCGCCGGCCGCCGGCCGGACGACAGCGGTCCCGGCTTCGAAATCGACGGCGGGAAGGCCGGACAACTCTTGCAGGTGGTCGACATCGGACATGGTCCAGAGCTCCTGTCGCTGGGCGGCTGATGTCCGCAAGGTGTATCAAGGCGCACTGACAACCCCGCGACCGGGGACGGCTGACGGGTCTCGGTGCTCGATTGTCAGACCCCCGTCGTAGCGTTTTCCACGTGGCCGGCACAGGGGTGCCGGTCCGGAGGGGAGACGTCTGTGTACCGGCAGGGCGATGTGCTGATCGTGGAGTTGGAGGAGTCGGCGGTGCCCGCGCACCTGGTGGCGGCGCCGGGAGAACTGCGGGACGGGCGGGGTCGGCTGGTGCTCGCACTGGGCGAGGTGACGGGCCATGCGCATGCCGTGGTGGGGCCCGGCCGGCTGATGCGGGAGGCGGGACCGTTCGGCCCGATGCTGCTCCATCTGCCGGAAGGCGGACGGGTGGTGCACGAGGAACACGCGGTGATACCGCTGCCCAGGGGGTGGTTCCGCGTCGTGCGCCAGCGGGAGTACGCACCGGGCGCGGTGCGCATCGTCGCGGACTGACCCGCACTCAGGCGCGCACTCCTGGAGCAGCGGCCGACGAGCAGGGGCCAGGGGACAGACACCAGGCAACAGAAACCAGACACCAGTCAACAGGGGACGGGAACGACCGATGCAGTATGTGAACGCTTGGCGGGCTGTGGCGGCGGCGACGGGGGCCGCCGACCGGTCGGCCGCCGAGAACGGCGTACGGCTTGCCTACCGCAGCGCGGGGCTGGCCGAACCGGACACCATCGTCTGGGCCGATTCGCCCAGGGCGGCCGTCGAAGCGGTGGAGAAGCTCATCGGGGCGGGGCGCTCGGTGCGGGACGAGGTCCGCACCCGCCCGTGGGCGGACGAGCGCCGCAGGACGTACGACGAGTTGGGCCCGGCGGGCTGGTCGGCGCTCTGGTCCGCCACCGGCGCCCAGCTCTGGGAGACCACCGCGGCGCTGGCCGAACGGATACGGACCGGAGTGGTGGCGGATCTCTGCGAGCGCCCGGAGGACGAGTCCGATGTGCGGCTCGTGCTGCTCGACGCGGTCCTCGGACAGCACGACGCGGCCTGGCTGGCCGCCTTCGACGGGCGGGGAGACCGGCTGACCGGGCTGGCGGAGGCCGCCAGGAACGCCGGGTGGTGGTGGCCGTACGAGCGCGCCGTCGTGATCAGCGAGAGGCCGGTCGCCCTCCACCGCGACGAGGCGGGGCGGCTGGACCGCGGGGACGGCCCGGCGCTCTCCTACGCCGACGGTTTCGCGCTTCACGCCTGGCGGGGCATGCCGGTGCCCGCCGAATTCCTCGCGGGCCTGGCGACGCTCACACCCGAACGGATACGGGGCGAGGAGAACGCGGAACTGCGCCGCGTGATGCTGGAGTTCTACGGTTACGACCGCTACCTCGCGGAGTCCGGCGCCGAGCCCGTGCACCGGGACGAGACGGGGATTCTCTGGAGGATCGCCATGGACGGCGACGAGGACGTGGTGATGGTGGAGGTGGTCAACTCCACCCCGGAGCCCGACGGCACCCACCGGACGTACTGGCTCCGGGTGCCGCCCGGGACCAGGACGGCGAAGGACGGAGTCGCCTGGACCTTCGGACTGGACGGCCAGGCGTACGCACCGGTCCGCCAGACCTGAGCCGGTTGCGCACGGGAGGCAGAGGAGGGGCGGGAGGATACGAGGAAACGGGGGGTAAGCGGGAGGGGGAGCCGCTCAGGCGGTCAGTGCCGTGCGTTCCAGACCCAGTTCGTGGGCGAGTGCCTCGTCGGTCCACTGGAGCATCGTGGCCCGCGACAGCGGACCCGCGTACGAGGTCATCTGGACGGCCAGGCCGTCGAGCAGCGCGGTCAGCCGCCAGGCCACGGACATCGGGTCGTCGCAGTGGAACTCACCGGCGGCGGCGCCCTCCTCGATGACCTCGGCGAGCTCCGCCTTCCACTGCTGGTCGAGATCGCCGGCGACATCGCGCAGCGCTGGATCGCGCAACGACGCGGCCCAGCCCTCGATCCACAGCCGCCAGCCCTTGGCCTGACCGGTCGGCGCGTACCACCGGACGGCCGCCCGCAGGCGCCGCACGGCGCTGGTTCGGCGCGCCAGCAGCTTGCGCAGATGGGCGAGATCCGACTCCGCCGCGTACGCGAACGCGGCGGCGACCAGCTTCTCCTTGGTCGAGAAGTGGTACAGCACCAGTGCGTTGCTCACTCCGAGGACGGACGCCACATCGGCGATCCGTACAGCGGACACACCGCGTACCTCGATCTGTTCGACAGCAGCACGCAACAGCTCCTCGCGTCGCTCCGCCACACCCAACCGCACTCTCGCCACGCGGTCAGCCTAACGAACCGGCTGCCCGCGTCCAGGGCGGGGCGATTCAGAAGTGCTCTTGAAGAGCGTCACAGCGGCTGTGCGACCGCTGTCCCGGGGCGCGTGCGGACGGGTCACCGGTACCAGCCGAACCGCTCCGCCATCACCGGCAAGCGGTCGGCGACCAGGGCATGGGCCGCGGCCCGCGGAGTCGAGGTGTCGGACTCGGCGCGGACCAGCATCAGTTCGATCAGTGCGCGCATCGACCGGCGGATGTGCGCGAACGCCTCCTCGGCGTCGGCTCCGACGTCACCGAACAACGTCCACCACCACCAGGCGTTGGTAGCGGAGTTGACGACCACATCGGGCAGTACCGTGATGCCGCGTTCCGTG
This sequence comes from Streptomyces finlayi, assembly GCF_014216315.1. Taxonomy (NCBI): domain Bacteria; kingdom Bacillati; phylum Actinomycetota; class Actinomycetes; order Kitasatosporales; family Streptomycetaceae; genus Streptomyces; species Streptomyces finlayi. Next base: position 520,308 of record NZ_CP045702.1, on the reverse strand, counting down.
AGCAGCAGTTCGGCCTCCGGCAGGACGGGCATGTTCGCCGCCTCGACGATCCAACGGGCCTTGATCCGGGACTGGTTCGAGGCGTCGATCGCGTACGAGACGGCCGCCGGGACCAGAAGGTCCGCGTCCACGGAGAGCCAGGCGTCGGCCGGAAGTTCCAGGTCGGCTTCACGCAGCACGGAGCGGTCCACCGTTCCGTACGCGTCCCGTGCGCCGAGCAGCGCTTCGATGTCCAGCCCGGCTGGGTTGGCGAGGGTGCCCTTGATGTCGGCGACGGCGACGACCTTCAGCCCGGCCCGCGCCAGGAAGCGCGCCGTGGCCCCGCCCATGGTGCCGAGTCCCTGGACGGAGACGCGCACCCCGTGATGGGCCACGCCCGCCCGGTCCAGCGCGGCCAGCGCCGACTCGGCCACTCCGCAGCCACCGACCAGCTCGTCGAGTCCGATGCCGTCCACCGTCACGGCGAAGGCGTCCGCCAGGCGGCGCCGCGCCGCCGGCTCGTCGTCGAGCAGCGGGTAGACGGCCTGGACCGACGACACGAGCCCCGCCTCGGCCGCCGCCCGGTCGACCAGGTCCCGCGTGAGCCCGAGGTCCTCGCCGGTCGTCCAGACACTCTCGATGTACGGGCGCACGGCGCGCAGATACCGGACCAGGACGCCGTACGCCTCCGGGGCCCGCGGGTCGCAGTCGATCCCGCCCTTGGCGCCGCCGAGCGGGATGTACCTGGCCCGCTCGTTGCCGGCGTCGAAGTGCAGGGCCTCCTTCATCGTCATACCGCGGGCCAGGCCGGTCACCTCGTCGAGGGTGCAGCCCTCCCGCATCCGCAGTCCGCCGCTGGAGACACCGCGCACCAGCCGGTCGACGACCAGATAGCCCCGACGGCCGGTGACATGGTCCGTCCAGGTCAGCGAGACGAGCGGGGCGGGCAGGGGTACCGGCGGATTCGGCGCGGGCATGGGGCGGGCTCCTCGGTCGGGCCACGGGGCGCCCCGTCGGCCGTATTACTGAATCGCCGGTCAGTATCCGGAGGGGGGTCGCCTCCTGTCAAAGGGGCGTGTGTTCCGTCATCCCCGCTCAGCCGCCCCGGCGGCGGACATCTTTCGAAGCGCGCTCCGGGTCCAGTGAGACGAGGAGCGTTCACGGCTGTCTCCCTCGGCGGTGCTGCGGGTCAGGCGATACGTGTGCGCCGCTGTTCACCCCGTGGACGGGCGGGGTCCCGCCGGATGGGGCATGGGACGCGGACGGATGACGGGTCACTGGTCCGTACGCGGAATCCCTTGGCGTGCGGGGACGTTGGAGTTCACATGACTGGACTCGAAACCGGGTACGACGACGCACTGCTGCGACTCATCGGCGAGCACGACTCCGGGGTGCTGGTGACGCTCAAGCGGGACGGCAGGCCGCAGCTGTCCAACGTCAGCCACGCCTTCGACCCCGAGAACCGGCTGATCCGAGTCTCCGTCACCGAGGGCCGGGCCAAGACCCGCAATCTCCGCAGGGACCCGCGGGCGAGCTATCACGTCACCAGTGAGGACCGCTGGGCCTGGACGGTCGCGGACGCGAAGGCCGAACTGACCCCCGCCGCAGCCGCCCCCGGGGACGCGACCGTGGAGGCGCTGATCGCGCTCTACCGCGAGCTCAGGGGCGAGCATCCCGACTGGGACGACTACCGGCAGGCCATGGTCCGCGACCAGAGAGTTCTCCTGACCCTGCATATCGAACATGCGTATGGGCAGCTGGGTGCCTGACATCGCGCGCACAGTCTGTGGCGCAGTCCGTATTCCTCCGTTCACCGCCCTGGTCTCGCCAAGACGAGCGGCGCACACATAATGAGATGAAATCTACCCCCTCGGGAGACTTTGTGACCGGCGCCGATCATCAGCCCTCGCTCCGCGCGAGACTCCGTTCGATGCGCTCTGCGGCCTTCGGAGCCGATCCGGCCGCGGCCCGTATGGAACGCATTCTCCGCTCGCCCAATTTCGTCGACGGAGTGTTCCGGAACCCGGAGGGGGTCAGGACGCCCACGACCGGTTCCAAGCTGGAGTTCGCGAAGGGCTACTTCCGCAAGGAGGAGCGGATTCCGAGGTCGCCGGCCGGTGCCGTGCCCCTGCACGCCACCACCGCCGCCGATCTCGCGAAGCCGCCCGTCTCCGGCCTCAGGCTCACCTGGATGGGGCATTCGAGTGTGCTGGCGGACATCGACGGCCGCCGGGTGCTCTTCGACCCGGTCTGGGGCGAGCGCTGTTCCCCCTTCGCCTTCGCCGGCCCCAAGCGCCTGCATCCGGTGCCGCTGCCGCTGACCGCGCTCGGCCCCGTCGACGTCGTCGTGATCTCCCATGACCACTACGACCACCTCGACCTGCCGACCATCCGCGCACTGGCCGGCACGGACACGGTCTTCGCGGTCCCGCTCGGCGTGGGCGCCCACCTGGAGCGGTGGGGGGTGTCCTCCGACCGGACCCGCGAGCTGGACTGGAACGAGAGCACGGAGGTGGCCGGCATCAGCCTCACGGCGACGCCCGCGCGTCACTTCTGCGGCCGCGGTCTGCGGAACCAGCAGCACACGCTCTGGGCGTCCTGGGTGGTCGCGGGTCCCGAGCACCGGATCTACCACAGCGGTGACACGGGCTATTTCCCGGGCTTCGCGGACATCGGCGCCGAGCACGGCCCCTTCGACGCGACGATGATCCAGATCGGTGCGTACTCGCAGCACTGGTCCAAGGCGCACACGGGTACGACGCCTCTTCCCGGTGCGTGGCCGGACATTCACATGACTCCGGCGCAGGGCCTGCGGGCCCACCTCGACCTGCAGGGACACACGCCGCACGGGGTGCTCATGCCGATTCACTGGGGTACGTTCAACCTCGCTCTGCACGCCTGGGCCGAGCCGGCCGAGTGGACGAAGGACGCCGCCGAGGACGCCGGACAGGCGGCCGCTTTCCCCCTGCCCGGAGAGTCCTTCGAGCCCGGTGGGGCCCTGCCCGTCGCCCCCTGGTGGCGAGCCGTGTCCGCCCCGCTCGCCCATCCGTGGCGCCGTCCCGGGCCGGCGGAACCGGCCGAGGCGGTCCCGCGCGGCGACCTCGACCTCGCCGGCGGCCGCTGACCGTACGGTGCGTCCGGTAGCTGTACCGTCCGTCCCCTTACGGCCGGGGTTTCGTCGCCCGTGAGCCCAGTCATCGCATTGACCCCGCCCCCGTTCTGCCGGGGCGGGGTCAATTGCGCATATTCGTCCGCGCGTACGAGGCGTCATACCAGAGCGGGACGCATGGCGGGCAAGTTCGACAACTGCACGCCGCGCCCACGCGGTTGACGACTACCGTGTGTGCTCGGTGATTAACGGTGGGCTCCTTTCCTGCGAGCCTGCCCAGCCGCTGACCCGAGCCTGACCGACTGCCGTAGGTGTCACCACTGAACGCCGATTCCTGGTGCCCCACGTACCGAGGACGCTGATGTCTCAACTTCGCGCACCCACCGCGCGACCGGAACGCCGAGAGGGCGGGCGGCACGGCCGCCCGGGCGCCCGCTCCCATTCGGCCACGGCCAGGCCGCGCGCCGTGCAGGCGCCACCTGATGCCCGTATACGCCCCCAACTGCTCCGCACCGCGCTTCTGCCGACGATCGCCGCCGTGCTGAGCGGCGCCGCAGCCGTCATCTTCACCATCCGGGCCTCCGGCGAACGCCCCTCCGCCAGTCTCTGGGCCGCGCTCGGCGGATCGGGCGCGCTGGCTGTCGCGGCCGTCGCGGCGGCGTTTCTCGGCGCCAGCCGGGTCGCCTCCGGGGTGCTCGACCGCTGTCAGGCACTGCGGCGGTCCAGCGCCCAGGGCCAGGCCGACCTGAAGCGCGTGGTGGAACGGCTCCGCAACGGCGAACCCGTGCCCGCCCGTCGCCCCCCGCGGTCCAGCGACCCGGGGTCCGACGCCTTCGACCTGCTCGCCCAGGAACTGGGCCGCTCGCAGGACGGAGCCGTGGCGGCCGTCGTGGAGGCGTCCCGGCTCTTCGGCAGCAACGGAAACGAACAGAAGGTCGAGGTCTTCGTCAACCTCGCCCGGCGTCTCCAGTCCCTCGTCCACCGCGAGATCCAGATCCTGGACGAACTGGAACACGAGGTCGAGGACCCGGACCTGCTCAAGGGCCTCTTCCACGTCGACCACCTGGCCACCCGTATCCGTCGGCACGCCGAGAACCTCGCCGTACTGGGCGGTGCCGTCTCCCGGCGGCAGTGGAGCAACCCGGTCACCATGACGGAGGTGCTGCGTTCGGCGATCGCCGAGGTCGAGCAGTACCCACGGGTCAAGCTCGTGCCGCCGATCGACGGCACGCTGCGCGGCCACGCCGTCGCCGACGTGATCCATCTGCTGGCCGAACTCGTCGAGAACGCCACGGTGTTCTCGGCCCCGCACACCCAGGTGCTGCTGCGCGCCCAGCACGTCACGGCGGGGCTCGCCGTGGAGGTCGAGGACCGGGGGCTCGGGATGCCGGTGGCCGAGCAGAAGCGCATGAACGCCCTGCTCGCCGACCCCGACCAGGTCAATGTCGGCCACCTGCTGCACGACGGCAGAATCGGCCTCTTCGTCGTTTCCTCGCTCGCCCGCCGCCACGGAATCGCCGTACGGCTGCAGAGCAACATCTACGGCGGCACGCAAGCCGTACTCATCCTGCCGCAGGCCCTGCTGGGTGTCGACGGTGATACCGAAGGAGCGATGCACCCCGGGGCGGCACCGGTCCCGCCGCCCGGAGCCGTACACAGGCCACCCGCCGATGAGGGCACCGGGCAGGTGGGGACGGGACATCCGTACCCACCCCAACCGCGCAGCCCGCAGTCACAGGCGCCGCCGCCCCCGCCGCAGCCGCTCCGCGCCGAGCGTGCCGACCGCCCGGAGACGGCCGGAAACCACCTCGGTGCCGTCACGGGACCAGCCTCCGGAGCCGGTGGTGGAGCCCCTGGCCGCCCGCAGCTTCCCCGGCGCAGCAACCAGGAACACCTCGTCCCGCAGCTGCGGGAGGCACCCGTTCCCCGAGTCGAGGACGAACACGCCCTGCACGACCCCGGTCTCGTCGCCGCCTTCCGGCGAGGAGTCGACCTCGCCGAGGCGAGGTCGGCCGAGGACACGGTGCCCGACACCGCGTACGGGGTGAGCGGGGATGTTCCTGCGGCGGTGGCACCGGCCCCCGCCGCGCAACGGGACGAACGACCCGTGCCCCTGCCGGTCCGCGGTCCGGGACCGCGAAAGGGACCGGAGCCGCTCCGGACGTCGTATCCCGATCCGCACGTGCTCGACGTGCAGCTGCCCGACCCGCGTCGGCCAGAGCCGGACGAACCGGAGCATCCCGAGCCGCACCTGCTCGACCCTCACCTGTCCGACGCCTTTGCGCCGGACCAGCGGCACATGGACCAGCGGCACGCCGCCCCCTACGAGGCCGCCCCCTACGAGGCCGATCCCTACGTGCCCGCTCACACGCCCGCCCAGAACACCCCCGCCCAGAACGTCCCCAAGGAGTAGATGCACCATGGCGAGCGAAATGCCGTCCGGTCAGGTCGCCGACCTCGACTGGCTGTTGAGCGGGCTGGTCCAGCGCGTGCCCTATACGCGCAGCGCGGTCCTGCTCTCCGCCGACGGGCTGGTGAAATCCGTCCATGGCATGGACCCCGACAGTGCCGACCACATGGCGGCCCTGGCCGCCGGCCTCTACTCCCTCGGCCGCAGCGCCGGAGCCCGCTTCGGTGACAACGGTGACGTACGGCAGGTGGTCGTCGAACTCGACTCGACGCTGCTCTTCGTCTCCACCGCCGGGTCAGGGACCTGTCTCGCCGTACTGGCGGGACGCGAGGCGGACGCGGCGGTCCTAGGCTACGAGATGGCCATGCTCATCAAGAGCGTCCGGCCCTATCTGATGACCCCGGTACGGCAAGCGGCCGGGGCACTGTACACCCCGGGGCTGTGAGGGTGTCGGCCCCGCAGGACGGGCCACTGCTCGACGACGCGGCCGGCCGGCTCATCCGCCCGTACACCGTGAGCAACGGCCGCACACGGCCGACCACTGTGCTCGACCTGCTGTCGCTGGTGATGGCCACCGGGAGCACACCCCAGATCCATCTGGGGCCCGAACACTCCGTGGCTCTGGGGCTGTGCGACGGTCCCACGTCCGTGGCCGAGATCGCCGCCCACCTCCGGCTGCCCGCAGTCGTCACCAAGGTGCTCCTGTCCGACCTGGTCGACTGCGGCGCGGTCACCGCGCACGCCCCCGCGTTTCATGACACGCCCACCGACCGATCCCTGCTGGAGGCAGTGCTCGATGGCCTACGACGACAGCTCTGACAGCACCGGAAGCTCCGAGTTCTTTCCCGTGGCCCTCAAGGTCCTGGTCGCGGGCGGGTTCGGCGTCGGCAAGACGACGTTCGTGGGCGCGGTCAGCGAGATCGCACCGCTGAGCACCGAGGAACTGCTGACGCAGGTCAGCGTGGCGACCGACAGCCTGGAGGGCATCGAGTCCAAGACGGCCACCACCGTGGCCATGGACTTCGGCCGCATCACGCTCTCCGCGCAGCACGTGCTCTACCTCTTCGGCACCCCCGGCCAGGAACGGTTCTGGTTCATGTGGGACGAGCTCTCCAAGGGAGCGCTGGGCGCGGTCGTGATCGCCGACACCCGGCGGCTCGCCGAGTGCTTCGCCGCCGTCGACTTCTTCGAGCGGCGCGGAATCGGATTCATCGTTGCGGTCAACGAGTTCGACGGTGCCTACCGGTACGAGCCCGACGAGGTGCGGGCCGCACTCGACCTCGGCCCCGAGGTGCCCGTGGTCCTCTGCGACGCCCGGATCGCCAGTTCGGGTACCGGCGCGCTGGTCACCCTCGTCCAGCACCTCATCAACGCCACCGACGCCCGGGCGACCGCGCAGGTAGCCGGCTTCGGAGTCCATCCGTGACCCGATTCGCGACCGGCCGTCTTCTGCTCACCCCGGCCGACCCGGACGGGCCGGCCCGGGCGGAGCGGCTGCGCAGGCTGGACCTGGGGGAGCGTGACGACGCCTCGTTCGAGAGCTTCGACGCCTTCGCAGACAAGGTGGCCGCGGTGACCGAGACGCCGTACTCGATGGTCAACTTCATCGACGAGAACCGGCAGTTCTTCGCGGGACTGCACACCCCTGCGGGGACGCGGACGGGTTGCGACCTGGGTGCCGCCGCCGCGGGCAGTGGCCGGAGCGGGCGCCGTATGGCCCGCGACCACGGCTACTGCCCGCACGTGCTCGTGCGCCGCAAAGCCCTCGTGCTGGACGACGTCTGCGACTATCCGCGCTTCGCGGGCAATCCCGTCGTCGACGAAATAGGCATTCGTTCCTATCTCGGGGCGCCGCTCATCGACGGGACGGGCCTCGCCCTCGGCACGGTGTGCGCGGTCGACACCGTGCCGCGCCCCTGGGGCCGGGCCGGGCTCGCCACGATCAAGTCGCTGGCCCAGGAGCTCGTCGGGCACATCGACCGCAGGGAGCGCCGTGGCGGCTGAACGCATCCGGTCGGCCGTAGCCTCCCCGTGGCGGTTCCACCACCGGTGCCCCTGGATCAGGAGAAGTGTTGAGGCTGGGCGACCGCCCACGCCCGACAGGCGTTCGCCGGAGAGTGCAGCTGCTCGCGATGGCTTTCCGACGCGCCCGCAGAGAACGCCGTGGCGGCGGCCACGGCGGTCCCCGCGTCGTCGTAGGCGTCGCTGATCAGCGCCTACCGAGTCGTCCCCGGCTCGCTTCCCGCGACGGTGGACGCCACGCTCGCCCGGTAGAGGGAACCGGTGGCCGCTCACTGAGCGGTGCCGGACGCTACGGTCGGACCCGACCCGCCTCGCAGCCGCTGGGGCCACCGGATCGGAGACCGTGGATGACGACCACCGCCGATGACGTCCGCACCATCGCCCTGTCCCTGCCCGACACGGCCGAGAAACTGGCCTGGGGGCATCCCACGTTCCGGGTGGCCGGGAAGATCTTCGCCGGGCTCGGCGACGACGACACCACGATGGGGGTGAAGTGCCCCATGGAGGACCGGGCCGAGCTGATCGCCTCCGAGCCGGAGAAGTTCTTCACCCGCGAGGGCCACGACAACCACTACGCCTGGGTGCGGGTGCGCCTGGCCGCCCTTGAGGACACCGGCGAGCTGAGGGCGATCCTCGCCGACTCGTGGCGGCAGGCGGCCCCGCGCAAACTGCTCGACGCCCACCCGGAGTTGACACCGTAGGGGGCGCTCCGGGCCTGGCACGGAGTCGCTCACCGCCGGACGAACGCGCTGATCCGCTCCCGCAGCCCCCGCGGGTCGAGTCCGTGGGCCACGAGGTGTTCGTCCATCTGCCCGTACCGGCGGAGCTCCGCCCGGCCCACCCCCAGGCCGAGCACGCGGTGGGGGAGATCTGCGAGTGCGTCGTTCGCCGCAGCCGTGGACGTGCCGGCCAGATACGGCTCGACGATCACCACGTCCGCGCCCACGGTGGCACCCACCGCCCGGCGCAGCCCCGCCGCGTCGAAGGGGCGCACCGTCGTCGCGTACAGCACCGTCACGTCCAGGCTCTCGGTCGCCTCGAGGACGTTGTCGAGTGACGGGCCGACCGCGATGACGACACCACCGCCACCCTCGCGCACCGTCGAGAAGCCGGCCCCGCCCACCGGGCGCCCGGTCCGGTTCGACTGGAGGGAGAGCCTGACGTAGACCCGGTCGTCCCCCGCGGCCGCGAGCCGCAGCAGTGCCTCGGCCTCGTCGGGGTGGCCCGGCACATGCACCGTCCACCCGTCGAGGGTGTCGAGGAGCGCGACATCTCCCGGCGACATGTGGGTGAAGCCCCCCGCCGGCCAGTCGTACGAGGCCCCGGCGCTGACCAACACCCCTCCCATTCCCTGATGCCCGAGATCCAGCTTCACCTGTTCGAAGGGACGCTCCACCAGGAAGCTCGCGAACGTGTGCATGATCGGCCGCATCCCGGTCAGTGCCATTCCGGCGCCCGCGCCGATCAGCAGCTGCTCCCGGATGCCCACGTTGATCACCCGGTCCGGGTGGGTGCGCTCGGCCCGGTCGAAGCCGTCCCGGCTGATCTCCGCCAGTACGAGCGCCAGCCGGGGGTCATCGTCGAGGAGTCGCGACGTGGTGGCGATGAATCGGTCACGCATGGTGTCCATGAGAACTCTTTCTCCGTAGTCCGGTGTGTGTCGTGCGCGTCACTTGGGGGCGACCGTCGCCACCACTGCCCGGGGCCGTCCGGGATGCGGGGCGGTGAAGGCCGCGTACAGCGCCTCGTGGTCCCGCCCGTCCACGGTTCCCACGGACCATCCGGCGCTCTCGAACCGGGAGGCGATGCCTCCGGGCCGGCCGTAGGTGGCCGAGGCGTTGTCGATCACGAGGGTGTGCAGCTGTTCCAGCCCGGCCGGGCCGGCGTAGGCGATCGCCTCGTGGTTGCTGCCCTCGTCCAGTTCGGCGTCCCCGGTCAGCACCCAGACCCGCGGACCGGTGAGCCCCTGGGCCCGCAGTCCCAGCACGCTCCCCACGGCCAGTGGCAGCCCGTGCCCCAGGGACCCGCTGCCGATCTCGGCCCCGGGTACGAGCAGCCGGTCCGGATGGTGCCCGAGGGGCGAGTCGTACGAACCGAAGCCCGGCAGCAGGGCCTCGTCGAAGAATCCGTGCGCGGCGAGCACGGCGTAGTACGCCATCGGCCCATGCCCCTTGGACAGCAGGAACCGGTCCCGCTCCAGATCGTCGACGGTGCCGGGCGTGACGCGCAGCACCCGGCTGTACAGCACCCACAGGGCGTCCAGCGTGGAGGTGGCGGCGGGCCCGTGCTTCTCGTCGCCCGTCATGAGGCTCATCAGCCGGTTCAGGTCGCGATAGTCGGGCGCCGGCCCGACGGTGGTCTTCGTCATGGGGACGAGCGTCCGACATCAAGTTCGGTTGAGGTCAAGGCCCACAAGGCGTTCGTAACCACCGGTTCAAGTGCGGTATTGTTCTCATGCGCGTTCGGCCCAGGGGAAACCCCAGGTCAGACGGGCATCGGGACGTGGCGCAGCTTGGTAGCGCACTTGACTGGGGGTCAAGGGGTCGCAGGTTCAAATCCTGTCGTCCCGACTTGAGAGAGTCGATGTCAGGGCCGGTTTCGGAGAAATCCGAACCGGCCCTCGATCATTTTCGGGGCCGGTCGGGTACCGGCGTTCCCTGACCGGCGTCAGCGTGTGAGCGTCCGTTCGTGCCCGGCAGGGCGCGCGGTGCACGCGGCCCGCTCGAACGTGCGGAGATCGCGGTTCGCGGTTCCAGCGGCCTTCATCTTGTGTGTCCGGGTGGAGGCAACGCTGGATGGTGGTCAGCCGTGCGGCGGCCGGCGACGCACCGCAGGGCGTGGATCCGGACTCTGGCGTGCCTCGGTGCCCTTGCCTGTGAAGACGGCGACGTCCCGGCATCGACAGCGACAGGACGACGGATGCCGCCCTGGCTCCACCAGGTGTCGCACTGGTGGCACCGGTTGGGCCACCGGTCGGTCAGGACCGCGCCGAGGTCTACGGGCATCCGCCGCAGCGGGCGCACAGCGCCGCTGTCGGTCCGAAGCGCCCACCGTGCCCGGCCCGCGCGTCGCATTCCGCTGGGGGTGGCACCCATTGAACGATCAAAATCGCATGGGGTTAGCATATGAGCGCCGCCTAGCTCGAAAGATGCAACCTGTGACTGTCAATGACGACTCGTTCACCAATTGGATGATCCGCGAAGAGATCGCGGAGTCGATGATCCCCGTCATCGGGAAGCTGCACAGGGAGCGGGACGTCACAGTCCTCCTCCACAGCCGCTCCCTGGTGAACAAGTCGGTGGTCAGCATCCTGAAGACCCACCGGTTCGCCCGCCAGATCGACGGCGAGGAGCTCTCGGTCACCGAGACGCTGCCGTTCCTCCAGGCCCTCACCACGCTGGATCTCGGTCCTTCGCAGATCGACATCGGCATGCTCGCCGTGACGTACAAGGCCGACGGCCGGGGTCTCTCGGTCGCGGAGTTCACCGCGGAGGCCGTCGCCGGCGCCACGGGGGCCAACAAGGCGGAGCGCCGTGAGGGGCGCGATGTCGTCCTTTACGGCTTCGGCCGCATCGGCCGTCTCGTCGCCCGGCTGCTCATCGAGAAGTCCGGTTCCGGCAACGGCCTGCGGCTGCGTGCCATCGTCGTCCGCAAGGGCGGCGCACAGGACATCGTCAAGCGCGCCTCGCTGCTGCGGCGCGACTCGATCCACGGCCAGTTCCAGGGCACGATCACCGTCGACGAGGCGAGCAGCACGATCATCGCCAACGGCAACGAGATCAAGGTGATCTACGCCAACGACCCGTCGGAGGTCGACTACACGGCGTACGGCATCAAGGACGCCATCCTGATCGACAACACCGGCAAGTGGCGTGACCGCGAGGGCCTGTCGAACCACCTGCGTCCCGGGATCGACAAGGTCGTCCTGACCGCTCCGGGCAAGGGCGACGTCCCCAACATCGTCCACGGTGTCAACCACGAAACGATCAAGCCGGACGAGCGGATCCTGTCCTGCGCGTCGTGCACGACGAACGCGATCGTACCGCCGCTGAAGGCGATGGCGGAAGAGTACGGCGTCCTGCGCGGTCACGTGGAGACGGTGCACTCGTTCACCAACGACCAGAACCTGCTGGACAATTACCACAGTTCCGACCGCCGTGGCCGTTCGGCGCCGCTCAACATGGTCATCACCGAGACGGGTGCCGCCGCCGCCGTGGCCAAGGCGCTGCCCGACCTCGACGCGCGGATCACCGGCAGCTCGATCCGCGTCCCGGTGCCGGACGTCTCGATTGCGATCCTGAGCCTGCGGCTCGGTCGCGAGACGACCCGCGAGGAGGTCCTCGACTACCTTCGTAACGTGTCGCTGACCTCGCCGCTGAAGCGTCAGATCGACTTCACCACCGCCCCCGACGCAGTGTCGAGCGACTTCATCGGGTCGCGGCACGCCTCGATCGTCGACGCCGGAGCGACCAAGGTCGAGGGCGACGACGCGATCCTCTACCTCTGGTACGACAACGAGTTCGGCTACTCGTGCCAGGTCATCCGGGTCGTCCAGCACGTCTCCGGTGTGGAGTACCCGACCTTCCCGGTTCCGGTCGTCTGATCAGGAACTCCTGCGGTAAAAACGCGTTGCACGAGAGGCCGTACCGGAGCGATCCGGTACGGCCTCTGTGCGTGTAAGGCCTCTGTGCGTGCCGAGCCGACGGTGCGCGGGCCTGACTAGGCGGTCTCGCCGGAGCCCGACCCCGGACCGGCGTTCTCAGCGGCCTTGATGCCCTTGGTTATGTCGTCAAGGACGAAGAGCTTCGGTGCCTTGTCGTTGATGTCGAAACCGGACCGGATGACGACCAGCTGATTCTTCGCGGTGGGCGAGGGGAAGGCCAGCGACTCGACGTATCCGTCGTCGCCCTTCTTCGTCACCACTTCCCAGCGCACCAGATAGCCCTTCCGGCCGGCCACGGTCACGGCCTCGGACTTGAGCGTCCGGTGCGAGGTGATCCCTTCGTAGATCTTCTCGCCGTACGACTCCTCGGCGTTGGCCGCGATGTCTTCCTTCGCCGCTTCCTCCGCCGTGGTCGCCTTCAGCTCCAGAGCGGCCGCCGGTGCGGAGAACACCCCGCCGCGTACGCACTTCTGCTCGGCGTCGCCGGGGCACGCGTGCTCGCCGGTGGTCAGCCCGGCGCCGACGACGCCCGACGTACCGGTCCAGCCATCGGGAACCGGGATGCTGATCCCGCTCGCCAAGTCCGTCGCGTACCCCTCTTCGGTCGGCGGGGCCTGCTGCTCGGGAGCCCGGCCGCCGCCCTCGCCGCCCTCGGGTGCACCGGGCTTGCCGGGCTTGGTGGAGGGTGTGCCGGAAGGGGGGGACGTGGCGGCGGCGCTCTCCGTCCGGTCGCCGGAGTCCTGCCCCAGCAGAAACGCCCCGCCTCCGACGGCGGCGAGCAGCACCACACCGGCGGCGATACCGGCGCCGACGCGCATCCGGCGCCGCCGGACCGTCGCGGGCGGCACGCGGAGCTGGTCCGTCCAGCGGCTCCCGTCCCACCAACGTTCCTGGGCGGGGCCGATTCCTGAATGCCCGGGATCTGGATGCCAGCCGGGCGGAGTCATCTGGGTCACGGTGAGCACATTAAACGGACAGAGTGAGAATCACATGAACTGGGGCCGGGGAGTGGCCAGGACGTGGGAGCGGCGGCGTGGCGGTCGGACCTGGAGCTCTTTGCGCTGAAGGGGTGTTCGCCCGGACTTCTCGGGTGATCTCCTGGCAGGCGCGGGGGACACGTCACGTTTGGTCCGACCACATCACCTGTGTGACATAGTCGGATCATGCGTATCGCCCGGACCAGGGAGTAGCGGATGCCCGTCGAGTGGCAACCCGTCAGGCAGTCCCGCACCCATGAACTCGTGCTGCGGAGCATCGAGGAGCGGGTCTTCGCGGGCGAGCTGAAAGCGGGGGACCGGCTGCCCCCCGAACGGGAACTGGCGCCGGTGCTCGGGGTCAGCCGTTCCGCGCTGCGTGAGGCGCTGCGGGTCCTGGAGACCATCGGCGTGCTGGTGGCCCAGCCCGGCCGGGGGCCGGACTCCGGGGCGCGGATCGTGCGCAACCCGGACGACGCGCTCGGCCGACTGCTGCGGCTTCACTTCGCGCTCGGCAGCTACAGCCTGCACGACGTACTGGAGGCCCGCGTCGTACTGGAGCGTTCCAGCTTCGAGGCCGCCGCGCGGAACGCCCCGGCCGACGACCTCGACGCCGCGGAGCAGCTGGTCCTGCGGATGGGGGAACCGGAGGTCGGCGTGCCCGAGTTCAACGATCTGGACACCCGCTTCCACGTCCTGATCGCCCGCAGCTCGGGCAACGAACTGACGTCCACGCTGACGTCGGCGGTGCGCGAGTCGGTGCGGCCGCTGATCCTGCGGGCGCTGGAAGAAGCCGAGGACTGGCCGGCGGCGGCTGCCGCTCTCAACGCCCATCACCTGGAACTACTGCGGCTGGTGCGCGAGGGACGTGGGGGCGAGGCGGCCGACCTGGTCGAGGAGCACATCCGCGGCCTCCACGGCACGCTCGTCGACGAGCCCTCCACGGAGCACAGGACCGGGCAGGGCTGAGCGGAACCGAGCAGGACAACAGGACCGAGCAGGACTGGACCGAGCATGACTGGACAGACCGGGCAGGACTGGGCAGACCGATCAGGACTGGGCGGAACCGGGCAGGGCACCGCAGGACTCGGCACCGGCCGAGCAGGCCCACGCCCGGCGGGCGGTACGCGAGCGGGGACGGTGCAGGACGGACCGTCCCCGCTTTCGCGTGCCCCGCGCTTCCTCATTCGGCCCGAGGCTAGTATGGTCCGACCATAAAAACGATCGGGGAGGCCCCCATGCGCATCGGACTCTTCGCCACCTGTCTGGGAGACACGCTCTTCCCCGAGGCGGTGAAATCAACCGCGGTCCTGCTTGCCCGTCTGGGCCACGACGTGGTGTTCCCGCCGGATCAGACCTGCTGCGGTCAGATGCACGTCAACACCGGCTACCAGCGCGAGCCCGTCCCGCTGGTGCGCAACTTCGCCGACCAGTTCGGCGACTCCTCGATCGAAGCGGTGGTGATGCCGTCCGGGTCGTGCGCCGGCTCGGTCCGCCATCAGCACGAGATCATCGCCGAGCGGTACGGTGACGCCTCGCTGCGTGCCGCAGTCGCCACCGTCAAGGCCAAGACGTACGAACTCTCCGAGTTCCTCGTCGACGTCCTCGACGTCTCCTCGGTCGGCGCCCACTTCCCGTACCGCGTCACCTACCACCCCACCTGCCACTCCCTGCGGATGCTCCGCGTCGGTGACAAGCCGCTGTGCCTGCTGCGTGCCGTCGACTCCATCGACCTCGTCGAGCTCCCCGAAGCGGACTCCTGCTGTGGCTTCGGCGGCACCTTCGCGCTCAAGAACGCCGAGACCTCCACCGCGATGCTCCAGGACAAGATGCGCCACATCGCGACCACCGGCGCCGACGTCTGTACCGCGGGCGACTCCTCCTGCCTGATGCACATCGGCGGCGGACTCTCCCGTATCAAGGCGGGCACGCGGACCCTTCACCTCGCGCAGATCCTCGCCTCCACCCGCACCTCGCCGTACGTCCTGACGGAGGCCGCCGCATGAGTACGTTCCTCGGCATGCCCGCCACCCCGCCCCGATCCCCGTACGGAACGGGCAACCTGCGCGGCGAGCGGACGTTCCCCGAGGCCGCCCACGGCGAACTGCGCAACGAACAGCTGCGCCGCAATCTGGGCAGGGCCACCCGCACCATCCGGGGCAAGCGCCTCCACGTCACCGGCGAACTCCCCGACTGGGAGGAACTGCGCGACGCGGGCGCCGCCATCAAGACCGACACCATGAACCGGCTGCCCGAGCTCCTGGAACAGCTGGAGCTCAAGGTCACCGAGCACGGCGGCACGGTCCACTGGGCACGGGACGGCGACGAGGCCAACGAGATCGTCGCCCGCCTGATCCAGGAGACCGGCAGCAGCGACGTCATCAAGGTCAAGTCGATGGCGACACAGGAGACCGGCCTCAACGAACACCTGGAATCGATCGGCATCACCCCGTACGAGACCGACCTGGCCGAGCTCATCGTGCAGCTCGCCCACGACAAGCCCTCACACATCCTGGTGCCGGCGATCCACCGCGACCGCGACGAGATCCGGCAGATCTTCCTCGACGAGATCCCGGGCGTCGACCCGGACCTCGACAACGTGCCCGCCCACCTCGCCGCGGCCGCCCGCGCCTATCTGCGCGAGAAGTTCATGACGACGAAGGTGGCTGTCTCCGGCGCCAACTTCGGTATCGCGGAGACCGGCACGCTGTCCGTGGTCGAGTCCGAGGGCAACGGCCGGATGTGCCTGACCCTGCCCGACACCCTCATCACCGTCATGGGCATCGAGAAGGTGCTGCCTCG
The DNA here is from genome assembly GCF_014216315.1 of Streptomyces finlayi. NCBI lineage: Bacteria > Bacillati > Actinomycetota > Actinomycetes > Kitasatosporales > Streptomycetaceae > Streptomyces > Streptomyces finlayi. Next base: position 504,349 of record NZ_CP045702.1, on the reverse strand, counting down.
CTTCCAGGACCTCGAGGTCTTCCTCCAGCTGCTGCCGCGATCCTCGACCGGCGAGCGCATGAACCCGTACACCTCGATGTGGACCGGTGTCACACCCGGCGACGGCCCGCAGGACTTCCACCTGATCCTCCTCGACAACGGGCGCACCGCCGCGCTCGCCGACAGGATCGGCCGTGAGGCGCTCAACTGCATCCGCTGCTCGGCCTGTCTCAACGTCTGTCCGGTGTACGAGAGGGCGGGCGGGCACGCGTACGGATCGACCTACCCCGGACCGATCGGTGCGGTCCTCACCCCGCAGCTCGCCGGGATGCACGCCACCGAGGACGACCCCAACAGTTCGCTCCCGTACGCCTCCAGCCTCTGCGGTGCCTGCTTCGACGCCTGCCCGGTGAAGATCGACATTCCCTCGATGCTCGTCGAACTGCGCCATCAGAACACCGAGCAGTCCGGTACGACGGCGGAGAAGCTCGCCATGAAGGCCGCCGCGGGGGTGATGAAGCGGCCGAAGCTGTTCAGGGCCGCTCAGAGGGCGTCGGGAGTCGGCCGGGCCGCCGCAGGCCGGGACGGCACGATCTCCCGTCTGCCGGCCCCCTTCAGGGGCTGGAGCGACAGCCGGGACACCCCGGCGCCGCCCAAGCAGACCTTCCGTTCCTGGCTGGCCTCCGAAGAGGGCGCCGCGACCATGCGCGCCGCCGCCGACGAGCACACCAAATCCTCCGGGGAGGAGGCCAAGTGACCACCCCTCAGGCGGGCGCCCGGGAGACCGTGCTCGGCCGCGTCCGCGACGCCCTCGCGCTTGCCCCCGTGCCCGAGATCACCATCCCGCGCGCCTACCGCACCGGACGCACCCTTCCCGACGACGAACGCCTCGCCCTGCTGACCCGCCGGCTCGTCGACTACAAGGCGCGGGTGCACACCTGCACCGCGGAGCGCACCGCCGACGTCGTCGCCGACGTGCTGCGTGAGCTCAACGCCCGGCGGACCGGTGTGCCGGACGGGCTCGACGAGGAGTGGCTCGGCCGCTACGACGGTGAGGTCCAGCAGGACTCCGCCGACATCCCCGCGCCGGGTCTCGACGCGCTGGACGCCGTGGTCACGGCCTCCGCCGTCAGTTGCGCCGAGACCGGCACGATCTTTCTCGACGGTTCGCCGGGCCAGGGCCGCCGTGCGCTCTCGCTCGTCCCCGACGTCCACGTGTGCGTCGTCGACCTGTCCACGGTCGAGGCCGGAGTCCCGGAAGCCGTCGCCCGGCTGGTGCCGGAACGGCCGACCACCCTGATCAGCGGACCGTCGGCCACCTCGGACATCGAGCTGGAGCGGGTCGAGGGTGTCCACGGCCCGCGCACGCTGGTGGTCGTGATCCGCACGGACGTGTAGCACGGCGTCCAGCCGGTCCCAGAGCCAGGGCCGGGTGAGCCGCAGCCCGATGGCGACGGACGCCGACTCCACCATCGGCTGCCCCTGTACGTGGTGGTCCAGGATCAGTGGCCAGGACTCGGTGTCGTCCCGGCCGGGCGTCAGCGTCCCCGCGGCGAGCCCGTCCGCGTACCGCTCGAGCCAGCCGTGCGGACCCCTGCCCTGCGCGCCGGCGACCCGGAAGCCGGCGGCGAGGAACGTACGGGCGTATCCCTCGAGCCCGTCGGAGCGGACCCCGGAAGAGGAGGGCCGGCCCGGAAGGTCAAGGAGGGCACGTCCGGGCGTGGCCCACCGCCAGGCCACGTCGAGCAGACCGTCGGCGGCGGCTTCCCAGTGCGCCCGGGTGTAACCGGTGTAAGGGCTTGTTCCACGGTCTTCGGCGGGGCGTGCAAACGGATGGCTCATCCGGAGGCGCGGCCTTTCCCACTCAGACCGGTGATGTCTACTATCTGATCCGGCATGGACACTCTCACCCTGTGGCAACTGGTCGCCCTCGCGGCGGCATCCACCCTCGTAGGCTTCTCCAAGACGGCCGTCAGCGGAGCCAACACGATCAGCCTCGCGGTCTTCGCAGCCGTGCTTCCGGCACGCGAGTCGACCGGGGTGCTGCTGCCGGTCCTCATCGCCGGTGATCTCCTCGCCGTGGCCGTCTACCGGCGCCACGCCCACTGGCCGACGCTGCTCCGGCTCTTCCCCGCCGTGGCCGTAGGTGTCGTGGCTGGAACGTTCTTCATGATGTGGGCCGGTGACGAGGCGGTACGCACCTCGATCGGCGCGATCCTGCTCTTCATGTCGGGCGTCACCATCTGGCGCCGGCGCACGACCGGGAACGGTATGCGTGCGCCGCAGGACGAGCAGGCCGGAAGCCTGTCGCGCGCCGCACGGCTCAAGGCCCGGAGTTACGGCGCCCTCGGTGGATTCACGACCATGGTCGCCAACGCGGGCGGCCCCGTCATGTCGCTCTACCTGCTCTCGGCCGGATTCCGCAAGCTCGGCTTCCTCGGCACGTCGGCCTGGTTCTTCCTGATCGTCAACGTGACCAAGGTGCCGTTCAGCGTGGGCCTCGGTCTCATCGACGCGCACTCGTTGCTGCTGGACGCCTGCATGGTGCTCTTCGTCGTTCCGGGCGCCTACATCGGCCGCAAGTGCGTGGACCGGATCAATCAGACGCTCTTCGAGCGGCTCGTCATCGGGGCCACCGTGCTGGGCGGGCTCCATCTGCTGCTGCGCTGAGGAACCCGCCCGACGGATGCGGTCCCCTGGTCAGACGATGCCCTCGGCGATCTCCGCCTGCTCACGGGCGTTCCCGTACGCCTTCGGAGTGCCGTACGAACGACGGGCGACGAACCACCACACGGTCGCCAGGACCAGCACGGTGACGAGGGCGATCGACGCGTAGTTCATCGACTCGAGCGTCACCGGAGCGGACTGCGGCAGCAGGAACAGCACGGAGACGATACCGACCCAGACCACGGCGATCCAGCCGATCGGCTTGGACCAGCGGCCCAGATGCCACGGTCCGCGCTCGAAACGGTCCCCGGCCCGCAGCTTCAGATAGATGGGGATGGCGTAGGCGGGTGTGATGCCGATGACGTTGATCGCCGTCACCGCCCCGTACGCGGTGGCGGAGTACAGCGAAGGCACCGCGAGAAGCGCGGCGACACAGACGGACAGCCACACGGCGGGGACGGGCGTCTGCGTGCGGGCGCTCACCTTGCGCCACAGGGCCGAGCCCGGCAGCGCGTTGTCACGGCTGAACGCGAAGACCATCCGGCTGGCGGCGGCGACTTCGGCGTTCCCGCAGAACAGCTGGGCGGCGATGACGATGAGCAGCATGGCCGTGGCGCCCGCTGTGCCGAGTGCGTCGATGAGGATCTGCGCGGGCGGCACACCCGTCGCACTGTTCTGCGTACCCGCGTAGTCCTGGATGGCGAAAGTCAGACCGGCGAGCAGGACGAAACCGGCCACCCAGGACACCCAGATCGCCCGGACGATGCCCTTGGCCGCCGTGACGGAGGCGTTGGACGTCTCCTCGGACAGGTGGGCGGAGGCGTCGTACCCACTGAAGGTGTACTGGGCCAGCAACAGCCCGATCGCCGCCACGTAGAGCGGGTTCTCCCAGCCGGTGCCGTTGACGAACTCGGTGAAGACGAACGACGGCGACTGGTGGTTCGACGGCACGATCGCCAGCACGCTCACGATCACGGCGACACCCCCGAGGTGCCACCACACGCTGATCGAGTTGAGCACACTCACGAGGCGTACCCCGAACAGGTTCAGTACGGCGTGCAGCAACAGGATGCAGAGGAAGATGACCATGGTCGAGCCGGGTGTCGGATCAAAACCCCACTGGAGGTTGAGCAGCGCCCCCGTGAACAGGGCGGCGCCGTAGTCGATTCCGGCGATCGCGCCCAGCAGACCGAGCAGATTCAGCCAGCCGGTGTACCAGCCCCACTTACGGCCGCCGAGCCGGTCGGCCATGTAGTACAGCGCCCCGGAGGTCGGGTACGCGCTGGTGACCTAGGCCAGCGCCATGCCGACGCACAGGACGAACAGCCCGACACCGACCCAGCCCCAGAGCATCACGGCCGGACCGCCCGTGGACATGCCGAAGCCGTACAGGGTCATGCAGCCGGACAGGATCGAGATGACGGAGAAACTGATCGCGAAGTTGCCGAAGCCGCCCATACGACGCGCCAGAACGGGTTGGTATCCCAGTTCCCGCAGCCGCTGTTCTTCGTCCTTCGGGGGTTCCGCCGGGGTGCCGGACCGGGTCTGGGCGGGTATGGACATGAGGAAATCCTCCGGTGGGGGACTGTTGGTGATGTGACGTGCGCAAAACTGCCGTGCGGCCCGCCCGCGCCTCAGCCGTGCGGGCCGCGGGCGGGAGTACAGGCCGCGGTGAGACATCTGCTGCGGGCCCGCAGGAACACCTCCTCCGCCCCCGCGGGGTCGTCGGGCGTCCGGGTGCGGTACGCCCAGGGGACCGAGGTGTAGTACGGACCGAGAGCCCGGAACACCGGGGCGGCGTCGGTGAACTGGAGTGAACCCCAGAGCGCGTGCGCCAGGTGGTTGAGGTCGAGGAGCGACCGGGCGGCGGGCTCCGTGCGGTGGAACCAGCGATGCAGTGCCCGCTGCGCGTCCCGTTCGCCGTCCTCGGTGACCCAGTGGAGGTCGAGCGCCTTCTCGTGGCCGTGCTCGCGGCGGTAGCGCTCCACCCTCACGTACAGCGGAAGGACGTGGAGCGGGGAGCCGTCGGGCGCCGAAGAGGCCGCCCACTGGGCGAAGTCGACCGCCTCCGACAGGGTCCCGCCGGCCCGGCGCGCGTACACGAACTGGAGCATCCGGTGGTACGTCTCGCGGTTGTACGGATCACGCTTGTCCGCCTCGGCGAGCAGACCCCAGGGGCCGGGGAAGAGCATCGGCCCCGGCGGCGGCAGACGGTGTTCCTGCAGCCGCTGCCGTTCGTCGAGCTGGGCGAGGGCGAGCAGGCAGATCCACGGCACGGGGTCCGGGGGAGTGGCATGCGCGGCGGACCGGCAGCCCTCCCACGCCTCCTGCCACAACTCGCGCGCCCTGGAGTGTCCTTCCCGGTGGGCGCGTACCGCACGCTCCACGAGGACCCGGGCGTGCATGATGATGGCGGCGACACTCAGCGGCTCCTCGGCCTGCCAGGCATCGACGGCATCGGAGCCTGCGGCCGCGGTCGCGAGCACCTGGGTCCGCTGGGTCCACAGCGCCCAGTCCGGCGTGCTCTCCAGCAGATCGCGCATCGAGAGCCAGCGTCCGGTCCGCAGCTCCTGCAACGCCCCGCGCAGACCGTGATCGTGGCCGGCGGGGTGATAGACCGGTCGGAACTCAGCGGGGGCCATCGGCTCGCCCCGCCCCGGTACGGCCTGACGAGGCGAGGCGATGCGCCGGGCGCCGCGGTAAGGGGCATGCTCTGGTCGTCATAGGTCCTCAAGGCGTGGGGGGTCGGCCTGGCTCCGGACAGCGCACTGCCCGGGGCGTCCGCTTGTTGGTCGGAGACGAGCATGGAGAATCTCGCGCGCTCCCCGGGGCGGACTTCCGGATCTTAAGGGGTTCGGCGGCCAAGTCGCCCGACACCCACGGAAGTTGCCGAAGATCAGGGGTCGTTCGCTCCAGGGTTGACGTGAGCCGTGGTCTGCACAATTCTGTGTGGGCACGGCCAGTGATCACGATTGCGGCGGATTGCGTACGACTGGAGTGGTGATGACAGGCCCGGTGCTCGCCGTCGATCAGGGGACCTCCGGCACCAAGGCCCTGGTGATCTGCCCGGAGCGTGGCGTGATCGGTTCCGGTTCGGCTCCCGTACGGCCCCGCTACGGAGCCGGCGGAGTGGTCGAGGCGGACCCCGCGGAGCTGCTCGGCTCGGTCCTCGACGCGGGCCGCCAGGCGCTGCACGAGGCCGCCGAGCCGGTCTTTGCCGTGGGCCTCGCCAATCAGGGCGAAACCGTCCTCGCCTGGGATCCCGCCACCGGCCGCCCGCTCACCGAAGCCCTCGTCTGGCAGGACCGGCGGGCCCACGTGGTCTGCGACGAACTGGCGCCCCGCGGAGCTGAGTTACGCCACCTCACCGGCCTGCCGCTCGACCCCTACTTCGCCGCTCCGAAGATGGCCTGGATACGGCGCGAGCTGACCCGCGAAGGAGTCGTCACCACCAGCGACTCCTGGCTCGTCCACCAATTGACAGGAGCCTTCGTCACGGACGCGTCCACCGCCGGACGCACCCAGCTCCTCGACCTGGACCGGGTCGACTGGTCGCCCACCGCACTGGAGATCTTCGGCCTCACCGGTGAACGGCTCCCGACCGTCGTCGACGCCGACGGGCAGGTCGGCACCACGACCGCCTTCGGGGCCGACATCCCCCTCACCGGTCTCCTCGTCGACCAGCAGGCCGCCCTCCTCGCCCAGCACGCCCTGGAGCCGGGCACCGCCAAATGCACGTACGGCACCGGGGTCTTTCTCCTCGCCCAGACCGGGCAGGCCCCGCGCCGTGGCACCTCCGGCCTGGTCAGCTGCGTCGCCTGGCGGCTCGCCGGCCGTACGAGCTACTGCCTCGACGGACAGATCTACACCGCCGCCTCGGCCGTGCGCTGGCTCACCGGTCTCGGAGTGATCGCGGGCGCGGCGGACCTCGACCCGGTCGGCCTGTCCGTACCCGATGCCGGTGGCGTCACGTTCGTACCCGCGCTCGCGGGTCTCGCCGCCCCCTGGTGGCGCGGCGACCTGCGCGGCTCGGTGACCGGCCTCGGCCTGGACACCACCGCCGGCCATCTCGTGCGCGCCCTGTGCGAGGGCATCGCGGCACAGGTCGCCGAACTCGCCGACGCCGCCGCCACCGACCTCGGCTCCCCCCTGTCGGTGCTGCGAGTCGACGGCGGCCTCACCCGCTCGGCACTGCTCATGCAGACCCAGGCCGATCTGCTGCAACGACCTGTCGAAGTGTCCGGCCGACCGGATGTCACCGCGCTCGGCGCGGGAGCCGTCGCCCGCCTCGGCCTCGATCCCGGCCTGTCGGTCGCGGACGCACTGCCGGTGTGGGAACCATCGGCGCTCTACGAACCCCGGATCGGCGCGGACGAGGCGGCGGCACGCCGTGCCCGGTTCCGCGCGGCGGTGAACACGCTGCTGGAGCACTCATGACGGCCAAAACCGCCGGGGACGGCGCGTACGAGGTCACGATCACCCGGGCCGGAGAGCCGACCGGGTCCGGTGGGGCCGACGAGCCGTACGACGTCACCGTCATCGGCGCGGGAGTCGTCGGCGCGGCCATCGCCCGCGAACTGGCCCGCTACCGGCTGCGCATCGCGCTCGTCGAGGCCTCCCACGACATCGGCAACGGCACGTCCAAGGCCAACACCGCCATCCTGCACACCGGTTTCGACGCCGTCCCCGACTCGCTGGAAGCCCGGCTCGTCCGGGAGGGCCGGCGCCTGCTGACCACCTACGCGGCGGAGACCGGTATCCCCGTCGAACGCGTCGGCGCCCTCCTCATCGCCTGGGACCAAGAGCAACTGGTCCAGCTTCCGGCGCTGTTGGCGAAGGCCGAACGCAATGGGTACCACGCGGCGCGCATGCTCGGAACCGAGGATCTGGCGGCACGCGAACCCCATCTCGGGCCGGGTGCGCTGGGGGCACTGGAGATCCCCGACGAGAGCATCATCTGCCCCTGGTCGACACCGCTCGCCTACGCCACACAGGCTGTGAGGGCCGGTGTCCACCTGCACCTCGACTGCCGTGTGCGGCACGTGGCGGACGAAGACGGCACCCATCGCCTCACCACCTCACGGGGCATCCTGCGCACCCGTCATCTGGTCAACGCGGCCGGACTGTACGCCGACGAGATCGACCGGCACTTCGGGTACGACGACTTCACCGTGACCCCGCGCCGCGGCGAGCTCCTCGTCTTCGACAAGCTCGGCCGCGATCTGGTCGGCCACATCCTCCTGCCCGTGCCCACCGCCGCGGGAAAGGGCGTCCTGGTGGCGCCGACCGTCTTCGGCAACGTGCTGCTCGGCCCGACCTCCGAGGAGATCGACGACAAGAGCGCCACCGATTCCACCGTGGACGGCATCGGCCTCCTCCGGGAGAAGGGCCGCCGAATCCTGCCCGCCCTGCTCGACGAGGAGGTGACCGCCGTCTACGCCGGACTGCGGGCCGCCACCGGAAGCGAGGACTACCGGATTCAGGACCATCCGGCCCGCCGGTACGTCACCGTCGGCGGCATCCGCTCCACCGGCCTCACGGCCTCCATGGCGATCGGCGCGCATGTCACCGGACTCCTCGCCGAGTCAGGGCTCGAACTCGGCACACCGCGCGAACTCCCTCCGGTCACCCTGCCCAACCTGGGCGAAGCCTTCCCCCCGCCCGTACCGGAGCGCAGAGCTGATCGCCGCGGACCCCGCGTACGGCACCCTCGTCTGCCACTGCGAACAGGTCACCCTGGGCGAGATCCGCGACGCCCTGTGCTCCACGATCCCACCCGGCTCCCCGGACGGCCTCCGCCGCCGCACCCGCGCGGGGAACGGCCGCTGCCAGGGCTTCACCTGCGGGCCGGCGGTCCGCGCACTGTACGAGGAGGCCCGGCCGTGACCCGGCTCGAACGGTCCGTGGACGTACTCGTCGTCGGCGGCGGGCCCGCGGGCCTCGCCGCGGCTGCCGAACTCGCAGCCTCGGGCGCCGGTCACGTCGAGGTCCTGGAACGCGAGCGGGAAGCGGGCGGGATGCCCCGCCACTGCCACCGCGGCGGATTCGGCGGCCGTGACACGGGAGGAGGCGCGGCGACCGGTCCGAGAGGCGCAACGTCCGGTCCCGCGTTCGCCCGCGCGTGTGCGGCGGCGGCGACCGGGGCCGGAGCCATCCTGCGTACCCACGTCAGCGTCACCGGCTGGGACGGTCCCCTCACCGTCGAGACCACGGGTCGCACAGGGCTCGAACGGATCACCGCACGCGCTCTCGTCCTCGCCACCGGCGCCCGCGAGCGCCCCCGCAGCGCCCGTCTGATCCCCGGCAGCCGCCCGGCCGGCATCTACACGACGGGCGAACTCCAACGGGCCGTCCACCTCCACGGACAGCACATCGGCACCCGCGCGGTCGTCATCGGCAACGAACCCGTCGGCCACGCCGCGGCTGACACCCTGCGTGCCGCCGGTCTGGAGGTCGTCGCCATGGTGACCGACCAGCCCCCGCCCCCGCTGCCCGCCCTCGTCCGCGAACGCGCCGGATTCCCGCTTCTCACGGGCGCGACCGTCACGGGCCTGACCGGCAGGCCCCGGCTCTCGGGAGTGGAGCTGCGCCACGCCGACGGCCGCACCACGACCCTGCGGTGCGACACCGTCGTGTTCACCGGCGACTTCGTACCCGAACACGAACTGGCCAGGCGTGGCGGGCTGGTACTCGACCAGGGCACGCGAGGCCCCGCGTACGACACGGGATTCCGCACCTCCCGGGACGGCGTCTTCGCCGTCGGCAACCTGCTGCACGCCGCGGAGAGCGCGGGTCTCGCCGCGGCCGAAGGCCGTGCCGCCGCTGTGCCCGTACTGCGCTTCCTGGCAGGCCGGGACCGGCCCGACGGACGCACGGTGTCCCTGGAGGCAGACGCCCCGCTCCTCTGGGCCGCGCCGAACCGCATCCGTCCGGACGCGGCTCTCCCCCTTGGTGGCCGCTTCATCCTGCGTACCGGGCGTCGTCTGCCTCGGCCACATCTCGTCGTCAGCCAGAACGGCCGCGAACTGCACCGGCAACGACTCCTGCTGCCCGTCCTGCCTGGCCGTCCGTTCCACCTGGGCGCGGGGTGGCTGGAACGCATCGACCCGCAGGGTGAGCCCGTGCACGTCACCGCGCTCTGAGGGACCTCTCCAGCCCGTCGAGAATCAGGTCGAGCCCGGGCGCGAACTCGTTCGCGTACGCGTAACCCGGCCGCAGCGCGTGGTCCGTGATCATCTCGGTGAGATGGGGATACGTGCCGGCGGGCAGCTGCTCGATGATCGACTCCGCCACGTCCTCCAGATCCTGGGGCGAGTCGAAGGGCAGGCTCGACTCCTGCAGAGGGTGTTCTCCTGCGGCTGGCACATCACCCGCGACGGCAAGGACGTGTACTCACTGAAACTCCGCGCCTTCCCCAAGGTCTTCGGCCCCGTGGCGCGACTCCTCCGCATCGGGGACATCGACGACCAGGTGGAGGCGTGCCGCCGGGTGTTCGCCAGCGAGACCCTCTGGACGGTCGTACGAGGAAGCAACCTCGAAGAGGGACCGAGCCAGGGCCTGCCGGTCTGGAGCCGGCGGGTGGGCGACCCCGTCCTCGCAGGCAACCTCACGCGTCGGATCGACTTCGCCCTGTTCATGGTGGAGGCCCTCACCGACGTCGAACTCGTGTGCGAGGCCCCGGCGATCGTCGGCTGCCGGACGTCTTCAGCCCGCACGCACACCCCGTCACGGTGAGTTGACACCCGCTCCAGGAGGGCGGGCTCAGGGAATCAGCAGCCAGTCCGCGCCCACCGCCGCCACCAGCCCGGTGCCCAGGAGCCAGGTGGCCAGGCGGGTGCGGCCGTTTCTGCTGAGTTCGATCACGATTCCGCAGAGGATGAGCGCCAGGCCGTACACGCCGACGACCAGGACGGAGGACCGGCTCGCGATGCGCAGGGCCAGGACCACGGCCATGGCCGCCATGCCCGCAGAAGAGAGGGCGATACGCAGATGGCGAGCCTGACGGGGAGTCAGTCTGTTGTCGGCGGAGACCCGTTCGGATATCGGTGCGTCCGTGTCCGTGCCCTGGTCACGCTCTTCGTGCTGGTCCCCGTCAGAAGTGCTCATGACGACGGATCGTAATCGCTCACCGGTTCGCCCGGGGACGGCACCGGGCAGGTCTACGGGCGGAGCCGGGGTGCCTCCACCGCGGCGTCCACCGCCTTCCGGCTCCGCGCCTCCACCCGGTCGGCCAGCTCCTCGGCCCACGTGATCAGGGCGCCGATGCCCAGGCCGTGCGGACGTGGCTCCAGGTAGGCGGAGATCGCGGCCGCTCCGCGGCGCAGCAGCCGGGCCCCGCCCGACGCGTTGCCCCGGGCGCAGTGGGTGAGGCCCACGGCGAGCTGGGCCAGGCCGCGCCACAACTCGCGTTCCGCGTCAGGACCCGATTTCCAGGCGTCCTCGAACACCTCGTGCGCGTGGAACGGCATGCCCGCGTCCAGCAGCCGCTGTGCCTCCCGCACCGTTTCCCCGGGCGTGCGCACCACGCCCTCGGGCTGCCGTTCAACGCCCGGCGCCCCGTAGGGCAGGGGGCGCCCCAGCCCGTCCCGGGGGCGTGCGCTGCGCGCCCGGCCTTCGGAATCGCGGTCCCTACGAGTCTCGTCCACGGTCCAATTGTGCCTCGCACCTGCGAGGAACTCCTCAGAACCCTGTCCGCGAGGCACTCCGCCCGACTAGTCTCGGCAGTCGTCATTGCCGGACTTTGGGAAGGGTGGGCATGAAGCCGTCCCGGCCGTTGTACGAGCGCGAGCCGGAACTCGCCGCTGCCGCACAAGCCGTGGACGCCCTGTGCGGCGCCCAGGCATCAGGTGGGCTGCTGGTGTTCAGTGGTGAGGCGGGCATCGGCAAGACAGCCCTGCTCGCCGAGGTCCGCAACATCGCCGCCGGCCGGTGCACCGTCTGGTCCGCACGAGGCGGCGAGACCGTCACCTCCGTACCGTTCCACGTCGTACGCCAACTGCTGCAGCCCGCGCTGGACCAGTTCCCCGAGGACGAGAGGCGCGCCCTGTTCGGCGACTGGTACGAGATCACCGCACCCGCGCTCGGCCTCGCCGAGCCGACCGGACCCCAGCCCGACCCGCAGGGTGTCCGCGACGGCCTCGACTATGTCGTCGGCCGGCTCGCCTCCCGGCTCAGCCACCGGCCGCTGCTGCTCATGGTGGACGACGCGCACTGGGCCGACGGCGAATCCCTCGCCTGGCTCGCCTCGTTCACCGCGCGCCTGAGTGAACTGCCGGTCCTCGTCGTCCAGGCCCACCGTCCGCAGGAGCTGGCCGAGCGCAACGCCTCCCTCACCGCCGCGCAAACCGAGCCCACGGGGTACAACGGGCTCGTCCGGGTCGCCCTGCGCGCGCTCACCCCGGACGCCACGGCCGAACTCGTCCGCGCCGGACTCGGTGAGCACGCCGACGACCCCTTCTGCCGCGAGGTGTGGGCCGTCACCGGTGGCAACCCGTACGAGGCCGTCGAACTCGTCGCCAAGGCCCAGGACCGTGAGCTGCCACCGGTCGAGGAATCGGCGGGCCTGCTGCGCGAGCTGGGTGCCTCCGCGCGCGGCAGCGGGCTCGTGGCGCGGCTGGAAAGGCTGGGCACCAACGCCAACCGCTTCGCCTGGGCCGCCGCCGTCCTCGGCACCGACATCTCCCAGGAGGTGGCCGCGACCCTCGCCGGAATGAGCTCGGCGGAAGCCGCGGACTGCACGGCACGGCTGCGCGACGCCCGTATCGTCAGCGGCTTCGATCCGCTGGAGTTCGTCCATCCGCTGATCGCGACCGCCGTGTACCGCTCCATTCCGCCGGCCACGCGCACCGCCTTCCACGGCAGGGCCGCCTGGGCGATCACCCGGGCCGGTCTCGGCGCCGCCGCGGCCTCCCGCCACCTCCTCGAAGTGCACCCGGACGACGATCAGGAACTGGTCGCGCAGCTCCGCGAAGCCGCGGGCCAGCACCTTGCCGTCGGTGCACCCGAAGCGGCCAGGCGCTGCCTCGAACGGGCGCTGGAGGAGCCGCCGCGTCCCCAGGACAAGGCGGCGTTGCTGTACGAGCTGGGCTGCGCCACGCTGCTCAGCTCGCCGCCCACCACGGTGCGGCACCTGCGCTCGGCCCTCGACATGCCGGGGCTCGGCGACGATCTGCGGATCGACGCCACGTTCCGGATCGCGGCAGCGCTCGCCCACAACAACCAGCTCAAGGAGGCGGCGATCTCCCTCGCCGCCGAGGCGTCCCGTACCGCCCCGGGCCCTGGTCTGATGCGACTGCAGGCCGGGCACTTCCTGTGGGAGGGAATGCAGGCCGTCGAGGACGACGGGCCCGCCCGCTCGCGCAGGCTCTCCCGCAACGCGGACCATCTCACCGGCCGGGACAACGCCGAACGGGCCCTGCTGATCCTGCGCGCCTTCGACGCCATGCTCCGTGGCGAGAACGCGCAGCTCGTCATCGACCTGTGCGAACGAGCCCTCATCGACGGACACCCGACGCGCGGCCTCGGCTGGACCGACACGGAGTGGGGGTTCGAACTCCCCACCCTGGTCGGCATCACCTACGCGTTCACGGACGAGCTCGACCGTGCGGAAGAACTGTTCGGCGAAGCCGTGCGGGCCTTCGAGATCTCCGGCTGGAGCGGTGCGCACCTCGCCTTCGCGCACACACTCCTCGGGCTCGTCCACCGCCGGCGCGGGCGTCTCGCGGAGGCCGAGGGCTTCCTGCGCGAGGGACTGCGCCTCGCCGACCGTGTCGGCAGCGGGCTGCCCGTCCACTGGGACGCGGCCTGTCTGCTCATCGACACGCTGGTGGCGCGCGGCCGGATATCCGAGGCCCGGCTGGTCGCCGACCGGTACGACTTCGCCGCGCCGTACCCGAGTGCCATGGTGCTGCCCGACGGCCCGTGCGTCCGCGGCCGGCTGCTGCTCGCCGAAGGCCGTCTGAAGGAGGCCATCGCCGAACTCGAAGCCGCGGGGGCGGCGATGGAGGCGCGCGAACGCTTCAACGTCGTGTGGGCGCCCTGGGCCTGCGATCTGGCCCGTGCCCTGGTCGACGTGGACCCTGCGCGCGGCGCCCGGCTCGCCGCCGGTGCACGCGTCCATGCCGAGCGGTTCGGGACGGACACCGCGATCGGCGAGGCGCTGCGCTGCGTGGCCCTCTTCGCACCGGCGGAGGAGGCGGAGCACCTGCTGGCCGAAGCGGTCCGCCATCTGGAGGCGAACCCGACGACGTCCGCGTACGAGCACGCGCTGGCCCGGTTCGACTACGGGCTCGCGATCCGTTCGCCCCGGGAACTGGCCAGAGCCCAGAAGATGGCCATGTCCTGCGGAGCGGAAGGCCTCGAGACCCGCGCCCAGCAGGCACGGGCGTCGTTGCGGTCCTCGGAGTGAGGTAATGTTTCTCATGCGCGGCCACCCGGGGCAACCGGGAGGAAACGCATCGGGACGTGGCGCAGCTTGGTAGCGCACTTGACTGGGGGTCAAGGGGTCGCAGGTTCAAATCCTGTCGTCCCGACTGGAGACAGTCGCAGATCAGGGCCGGTTTCGGAGAAATCCGAAACCGGCCCTTGGTCTTTTCGGGACCAGTTGGGAACCGGCTTCCTCTGACCGTTGTCAGCGGGTGAGCGCGACAACAGCGTCGCGTTGGGCGCGCTTGGGGCCACCCGACCTGGCGCACCAGCCACGCTCCGGCGCCCAGCACCCAGGGCAAGCCCATGTGGATCTTCCCGCGCGGCAGCCACGGCGGCGGGCCCTGCCCGGCCAACCGCGACGACACCGGCTGGTCCGCCACTCACACGGTCAGCGGTGTCGGCCCGCCCGACGCCCCTGCCGCAGCCTCCCACGACGGCGACGGAGAGTGACCGCAGCGTCGGACAGCGAGCTGCGCCCGTGCCTGGACGGGTCGACGTGGGGCCGACGGTTCAGCGAGAGGCGAGTGGGCGCCGGTGATCCCCGGTCAGCGCCGGCCGGCGGTCAGGATGACGAGGAACTGGCCGCCGCCCGCCTCGATGCCGGCGGTGATCGGCAGCCCCGGTACCAGTCGGGAGAACCGGTCCACCAGCCAGTCCGCCGCCTCTTGGGCATCCCGCCTGGTCGGACAACGGCCCACCATCTCGCGGCCCGCCTTGCGCTCCAGCCTCCCGGCAACGGTGATCAGCGGCGCGGGTTCGACCACGTACAGGCGCTCCGGCCAGGCGATGACCACCTTGACCGCGCCCTTGCGGGAGTTGCACCCGCGGTGCGCCAGCCGCTCGGCGACCTTGGTCTTCCGGTCGGCGGTCCGGCTGTCGACGCTGGGCCCTCGCGGGTCGTTCACCGACTCGTCGGGATCGACCGGTTCGTCACATACCCAGCACAGCCAGCCGTCGCGCTCGGCCACATCATCAAGGAGACTCACCCGAGCAAACTAGCCTGCCCGGCCACCATCCCGCGCACCAGGGCCCGGCAAAGTCCTGTCGCCGCCACGTAGGAGCCCCGCACGTCCACGCCTTCGGTGCTGATCGCCTGGGAAACGGCGCTCAGACCGGTGCCGGCGCCGCCGGAGCCGCGGCGGCTGGGCCGTCCCCGTCCGGTGGTGCGGCCCGGGTGCCGGTTCTCCGGCCGTAACCCGGGTCGCCGGCCCCTGTCGACACCGGCGCGCACAGCTGAACGACATCGTGACTTAACCGGTTCGGCTCCAAGTGTTGTGTGGCTCGTGAGAAGCCCATAATCTCTTTCTCAGCCGCCAGGCCGATCATTCAACCAGCTCTTCAGTCAGCCCACTTGAGTGTGAATGCGCGCAGCTATCGGTCGGGCGGGCGCTCTTCCCGATGCTCGGCGTGAGCCGCATTCCATGGCTGAACAGGCCGAACAGCGGGAATCAACCCGGCTCTTGTCTCATTCGGACAAGGTCTTCTCCGCGGGTGCCGGGGAGTACAGCACCCTCCATACAGGAAATGCCCGCACGCCCGCGCCTTCGGTCCGGCCGTGCGCGCACCGAGTTGGGAGCAGGGATGAGAAAGAAGCTGGCCACCGCGGCGGGAGCGCTGCTGGCCGTCGCCGCCTCGATGTTCGCCGCCCCACCCGCCGCGCAGGCCGTGGAAGCGGCTGCGGGGTTCCATGTCAGTGCCGGCAGGCTGCTGGACGCGAACGGCAACGACTTCGTCCTCAGGGGCGTGAACCACGCCCACGCCTGGTATCCGGGGCGTACCGAGCGGGCGCTGGCCGACGTCAAGGCGCTGGGCGCCAACTCCGTCCGTGTCGTGCTGAGTACGGGCGACCGCTGGACGAAGAACGGCGCGGCCGACGTCAAGGCCGTCGTCGCGCAGTGCCGGGCGAACCGACTGATCTGCGTCCTGGAAGCCCACGACACCACGGGCTACGGCGAGCAGGACGGAGCGGTCTCCCTGGACCGGGCGGTCGACTACTGGGTGGATGTCCAGGAGGCGGTGAAGGGGCAGGAGAAGTACGTCATCCTGAACCTCGGGAACGAGCCGCACGGAAACTCCGGATATGCCGCCTGGACCGCCGACACCTCGCGTGCGATCGGGCGCATGCGTACCGCCGGATTCGAGCACACGCTCATGGCGGACGCACCGAACTGGGGCCAGGACTGGTCGTTCACCATGCGCGACAACGCGCCGAGTGTGTTCGCCGCGGACCCGAGGCGGAACACCGTCTTCTCCATTCACATGTACGGCGTCTTCGACGCCGCGCCCGAAGTCAGCGATTACCTGAACCGGTTCGTGTCGCGCGGCCTGCCCATCGTCGTGGGCGAGTTCGGTGACGCGCACTCCGACGGCAATCCGGACGAGGACGCGATCCTCGCCACCACCGAACAGCTCGGTCTCGGCTACCTCGGATGGTCCTGGAGCGGCAACGGCGGCGGCGTCGAATACCTCGACATGGCCACCGGCTTCGACGCGAGCCGGCTGTCCCCCTGGGGCCAGCGCGTCTTCAACGGTTCCGACGGCATCAAGCAGACCTCTGACGAGGCGAGCGTCTTCGGGGCGGCCACCGGAGACACCCAGGCACCCACAGCGCCCGGTGCCCCGTCCGCGTCCGACGTGACGTCCGACAGCGTCCGCCTCAGCTGGGCAGCGGCTACGGACAACACCGGTGTCACGGCCTACGACGTCGTACGGGTGGACGGCACCCAGGAGTCCCGCGTCACCACCACGACCACCACGAACGCCGGTCTCAGTGGCCTGGCCTCCGCCACCGGCCACACCTTCGCCGTGTACGCGCGTGACGCGGCCGGCAACCGCTCCCCGCGCTCCGCGTCTGTGCGTGTCACCACCCAAGCGGGACCCGCCACCGGGAAGTGCGCGGTCACCTACCGCCTCAGTGACTGGGGCCACGTGTTCAACGCCGACGTCACCATCCGCAACACCGGAACGGAAGCGATCAAGGGCTGGCGGCTCGACTTCGCCTTCCCGGGGAGCCAGACGCTCACCTCTTCCTGGAACGCGAAGGTCGTCCAGGACGGCAGGCAGCTGCGCGCGACGAACGAGTCGTGGACCGAGACCATCCCCGCCGGTGGCACGGTGAGCTTCGGGATGAGCGGCTCCTCCACGGGTGCGAACGGTGTTCCGGCCGCGTTCAGCCTCAACAGCGCTCTCTGCGCGAACGGTTGACCCCGCAGGTTCCGGCGGGGGTCGCGAGGCGCCCGTACAGCGAGAGGCCGTACCGGATCACACCCGGCACGGCCCCTCGTCGTACGGAAGGGGTCAGACGAGCAGCTTCGCCTTCGCCTTCTCGTACTCCTCCGGAGTCAGGTCACCCTTGTCCTTGAGCTGGGCGAGCCTCGCCAGGTCCGTCACATGGCTGGTGCCGCCCTCGCCCTCGCTGCCGGCGGCCTGCCGTGCACGACCGCCCACGATGCCTTCGGTGCTCTCACTCGTCTCTGTCCGCCGCCGGCCGATCCGCCACCCGCGGTGGACTGGGCGCGGGCCGAACGCAGCGTCGATACGGCTCTGCCCGCCGACTACAAGCGGCTCGTCGAAGCGTACGGCGACGGCGTCTTCGACGAGACGGTCTGGCTGCTCGTACCGGGCTCCGCCTACACCAAGTGCGATCTGCGCGCGCAGGCGACGGAACGGTACGGGGTTCTGGAGGGACTCCGGGAGGTGGGGGCTCGCATCCTGCCGTGGGGATGCGAGGAGGGTTCGGGGGCCTTCCTCTACTGGCTGGTGCGGCCCGGTCAGCACCCCGACGAGTGGACCGTGCTCTACAACGAGGGGCAGGGCCCGCTGCGGGAGCACCATGACGTGGGGTGCCTCGACTTCCTGTCGGCGGTGCTCACGGGGACGGCGAACACGGTGTGCTCGGCTACTTCTACGAAGTGCTGAAGCCGACGGAGCACCGCTTCGCGACGGCCGCCCAGTTCCTCGGAGCGCCCAGGTCCTGACACGCTGTCGGCCGCTCAGGGTCCCCCCGGCCCGGGGTGGCGGCTCAGACGGCGAGGCGCAGCGATGTGGTGCAGATGCCGAGGCGGAC
Source organism: Streptomyces finlayi (assembly GCF_014216315.1). NCBI lineage: Bacteria > Bacillati > Actinomycetota > Actinomycetes > Kitasatosporales > Streptomycetaceae > Streptomyces > Streptomyces finlayi. The sequence goes on along the minus strand of NZ_CP045702.1, from coordinate 486,210 downwards.
CGTCTGGCCCCAGGTCAGCTCCAGTGCGTCGGCCTCCATCCCGTCGCCGAAGACCACCAGCCGGTCCGACTCGACGGTCAGTTCCAGTCCCTGCCCGCGCTCCAGTTCCCCCGCAACGAGCGAGGTGCCGGTCGCGGGCGAGGGCCACGCCTCGCGCACGAACCAGAGGAGCCGGGGATCCGAGGGGGCCGGCAGGCTCAGTTCGCTGCCGCGTTCCAGCCAGAGCGAGCGGAGCCAGCCCGTCGCGCCCGTACCGGTGCCGACCAGGACGCCCGACGAGGCCTGGGCCTCCCCGGCGCGCGGGGCACCGTCGGAGGCCAGACGGTAGCGGGCGGTCTGGTGGCCGGGCGGCCCGAGGTAGATCTCGTTCAGCGCGATCAGCCGCTGGGTGTCGTCGGCCACCGCCTCGACCATGGTGAGCGAGTCCACCTGGGCGCCCGGGGCCGCCGCCGACCGGAGCAGGGCCGCGGCATCCCGCACACGGTGGCGTACGAGAACTCCCGGATTGCGGCCGGGATCGGTGTCGATCCCCACCACCGGCTGGCCGGACAGGTACTTGGCCGCGTTGGCGACCAGCCCGTCCTGGCCGACCACGATCACCACGTCCTCGGGGCCGAAGAGGAATCGGTCGAGATCCTTGCGCTCCACCCGCGACCGCCGCCACTGGAGCGGGACGGCCGCCGACACGTCCGTGAGCGCCTGCTGGGTGCGGTGGTGGCGCAGGGTCACTTCCTCGATGGACCGGCCGCGCGCGGACAGGAAGAAGGCGGCCTGGCCGTGTGTGCCGTGCCGGGCCAGCAACTCCTCGTACTCCGTGGTGCGGTGGACGAGCACGGCCCGAGGCGCCAGGCTCACGCCCGGGTCCCGGGCTCCGGGCGGCCGAGCTTCGCGAGCAGGCCGGTGAGGATGTCGGGGGAGAGGGTGAGGCTGTCGATGCGTGGCAGGTTCTCCGCCAGCCGGGTCGCTGCCAGGGCGTGCAGGGTGGCGGGGTCGACATCCGCGTGCACGCGCAGCCAGGCGGCCTGCGCCTCGGCTCGGGCCGCACCGATATCGCGGGCCGCCTCCGCGTCCGCGCGGGTGAGGCGCACCTTGCGGGCTGCCTCGGCCTCCGTGCGTACCCCGTCCGCCGCCGCCTTCTCCTCGGCCTCCCGTCGTGCGTTGATACCGCGTTGGTCCACCAACCGCTCTTCCCGGCGGGCCAGTTCGATCTGGCTGGCGAGCTCGTTCTCGGCGATGGCCCGTTCGCGCTCGACCGCGACGGCCCGGCGCTCGTAGGTGGCCCGGTCGGCCTCCTGCTGGATCTGTTCGCGGGCCGGGGTCCGCAGTGCCCGCTCGACCTCCGCCTCGGGACGGATGGCCACCACGCGCACGGCGACCACGTCGATGCCGGTGTCGGGCAGGCGGGGCTCGGCGGCGAGGCCGGCGGCGACCCGTTTCCGTACCGCCGCGACGCCGTCGACGAGTGCGGCGGCCAGCGGTGTACGGGCCAGGGCGTCGAGCGTGTGCTGCTGTGCGGTCTCCGTGAGCAGGGTGCCGATCTGCTCCAGCGGCGCACTGCGCCACGCGCCGGTGTCCGGGTCCACGGAGAAGTCCAGCCGGGCCGCCGCTCCGGCGGGGTCGCTGATCCGGTAGGTCACGGTGGCCTGCACGGTGACGTCCTGGAAGTCGGCCGTGCGGGCGTGGAAGGCCATGGCGAGCTCCCGGTCGTCGACGGGCACCTCGGAGAGTGCCGCGGTCAGCGACCGGTACCAGAAGCTGAGCCCGGTGCCGTCGTGGCTGAGCCGGCCACGCTTGTGGTGGCGGATGTGCGCGGTCGGCGCGGAGCGCAGGTGGCGCCAGCCGAAGCGCCTGGTGATGTCGGCCATCCGATTTCCGCTCCCTCTGTTGTCGTCAGGTAGACGATAACGGGACGCGTTCATGTCGTCAAGAGGACGAAAAGGGAGGTCGGGTGGCGTCGGCCACCAGGTGGCGGGCGGGGATCTCGCCGCCCCCGTGCACCGCCAGATCGGCACCGCTGACGTAGGCCGAGAGGCTGCTCGCCAGGTACAGGCAGGCCCGCGCGACGTCATCGGGCACCGCCATCCGTCGCATCGGAACGACGGCCGCCACGGCCGCTCCGCCGTCCTCCCCGTACACGCCCGCCGCGCTCTCGGTCCGGATGAGGCCCGTGGTGATGTGGTTGACCCGCACCCGGGGGGCCCACTCCAGGGCCAGGGCCCGGGTCAGGCCCAGCAGACCCGCCTTGGCGGCCGTGTAGGCGGCGGTACCGGGCTGTGGGGTGCGGGCGGCGACGCTGCCGATGTTGATCACGCAGCCGCCGCCGTCCTGGCTCTGCATGACCCGGTTAGCGGCCTGCGCCACGTAGAACGGGGCGAGCAGGTTGAGGGCGACGATCTTCTCGACGAAGCGCGGCGATGCGGTCGCCGCGTCCGCGGCCGGCGCCCCGCCGGCGTTGTTGACCAGTACGTCCAGCCTGCCGAACCGGGCGAGGGCCGCGTCCACGAGCGCCGCCGCCGCCTCCGGGTCGCGCACGTCCGTCGCCCGGAACGCGCACTGCCGCCCGTCCCCGCCGGGCAGGGTGTCCGGCGTGTTCCGGCCGCATACGAGGACCTCCGCGCCCGCGGCGAGAAAGGCCCCGGCGACGGCCGCGCCGATGCCCTTGGTTCCGCCGGTCACGATGACCGCGCGCCCGGTGAAGTCGATCGGGTTGCCGAAGTCCATGATCCGCCTCTGCCTCGGGGTAGGGGGCTGCCCGGCCGACGAATCTACCAACTGTTTGTTTGGTTGGGGAGGGGGTGCGATGCGGGGGAAGCGCGGTCGGCCGGTGGCCTCGATCGAGGCCACCGGCCGGCCGGACGGTGCGCCGCTTCCGTCCCCACGGTGCGGCGCGGGCGGGCCGTCGTCCTCCGCCGGGGGCGACGACCCACGTTCATCAGGCCCCGGGCGGGGACTTCTCGCTCTCCTCGGCGTCGATCCCCAGGGCGGGAAGGACTGAGCTCTCCACGAAGCGGGTGAGATACGCCTCATCGGCGTACCGGCCCTCCAGTAGGGGCCGGGCACGCATGACCCCCAGGAGCTGCGCCGCCACGAACTCTGCCGCAGGGGAGTCGGCGGCGATCTCGCCGCGAGCACGGCCGCGTTCGACCATCTCCTCGATCGCGGCGATCTGCGGCAGGATCAGCGCTTGGCGCAGGGCGCACAGCAGTTCGGGGCTCTGCAGGGCGGCGTGGCTCAGCGCGTGCGACAGCGGGGTGTCATGACCCGAGGCCGCGCCGATGGCTCGAGCGGCTTCCCGCAGGTCGCCGACGAGGGAGCCCGTGTCGATGGGCGGAAGCAGCATGCGCCTGGTGCCGTGCAGGGCGGCCACGACCAGCTCGGGCTTGGAACCCCACTGCCGGTAGAGCGTCGACTTCCCGCACCGGGTCCGCGAGGCGACCCCCTCCATGGTCAGCGCCTCGTAGCCGCTCTCCCGGATGAGATCCAGCACCGCCGCGTACAGCTCCTGCGCTCGCTCCGGCGTGATCTTCGATCGGCGGGATGTGGCTGCTGGCTCCTGTGCGGTGTCGTGCGACGGCATGTGCTTTCCCTCTCAGCGTCCGTGCGACGAGATCCTTCGATACGTCAGTGTACCGATACGGTGGTGTACCGATACGCGAACGTATCGGTACGCTGGCGTATCGATTCGGCATGAACGGGGGAGCGTGCCGCCGTAACAGCGCTTCGTCAGCAAAGGGGCACCGGGTGATACGCGCCCGCAGCGAGCCTGCGACACGGGAGCCGGACACTTCTGCCCGACCGCCCCTCTTCCGCGAGCTTCTTCTCGTCGTAGGACTCTTCGTCGTCTACAAGCTCGGCCGCCACGGCGCGAACGGGCATGTCGAGGAAGCGTTCCGCAACGCCGGGCACGTCTGGGACCTCGAGCGCCTCGTGCGTCTCCCGGGCGAAGGAGCGGTGCAGGGTCTGCTGCTGCACGGCGACGGACTGGTCCGTGCGGCGAACGCCTACTACGCGACGGTCCACTTCCCCGCCACGCTGCTGTTCCTGGTGTGGCTGTACTGGCGCCGCCCGCGTCATTACGTCTGGTCGCGCCGCGTCCTTGCCGTGCTCACCGGTGCCGCGCTCGCGCTCCACCTGCTGTTTCCGCTCGCCCCGCCCCGGATGCTGGACGCCGCCGCCCTCGTCGACACCGGCCAGGTGTACGGCCCGACGGTGTACGGAGCCACGCCCGCGACCGACTCCATGGCCAACCAGTTCGCCGCGATGCCCTCGCTGCACTTCGGCTGGGCCGTGATGGTCGCCGTCGGACTGATCGCCGCCACCCGTTCCCGGTGGCGCCACCTGTGGCTGCTGCATCCCGCCATCACGCTGTTCGTCATCGTGGGCACCGCCAACCACTACTGGCTCGATGCCCTCGTCGTATCGGCCCTGCTCGCCGTAGCCTTCGCCGCACTCCGGCTGCCGCGAGCCACTCCGGCCGGGGCCCACATCCCGTGGCCCTCCACCGCCGTCACGGCGTCCGGGGTTTCCGCGCAGGCTGCGGCGGGAACGGCCGGGGCCGGTGCGTCGGCGCGCCATGGGGCGACAGCGCTCGCCCGGTCCGGAGGCCCTCGATGAACGCCACGCTCATCGCGGTCGGACTGTCCCTCGTCTCCGCCGCCGCCTACGCGCTGGCCGCCGTGGCGCAGGCACGGCTGGCCGGACGCACCGCCCCGGCCGACGGCGTGCTGCGCATGCTGGGCCGGGGTGCCTGGTGGTCAGCCGTCGCTCTGAACGCCGGCGGCGCCCTGCTGCATGTCGTCGCGCTGAAGTACGGTCCGCTGACGCTCGTGCAGCCGCTCGGTGCGCTCACACTCGTCGCCGCGGTTCCGCTCGGCGCACGGGCCGCCGGGCGACGCGTCACCCGGACCGAATGGCGCGGTACGGTCCTCACGCTGCTCGGCCTCGGCGCGCTGCTGCTCGCCGCGGGCGGTGGCGGCGCGCGCCAGACCCTGACGCTGCCGGAGGCACTCGGCGTGGGTACGGCGACGATGGTGATCGTCGCCGTACTCGGCAGGCCCGGCACCCGGCCCGGCCTGCGGCACGCCACGGCGGCCGGGATCACCTCGGGGGTCGCTTCGGCGCTCACCCAGACCCTCACCGTGGCGGTCACGGATCACACGGCGGGGCCGCTCATCAGCTGGCGGCTGGTGACGGTCGCACTGTTCGTCTCGGTCTTCGCGATGGGCGGTCTGCTGCTGGCCCAGACCGCGTTCCGGAGCGGCCTCGGCGCCCCGCTGGCCGTCGTCACGCTGGCCAATCCGGTGGCTGCGGCCGCCGTCGGCATGACCCTGCTGGGGGAGCGGCTACAGGGCGGTGCGATCAGCCTGATTCCGGCCCTGCTCGGCTCGGCCGCCGCCGTACGCGGGGTGATCCTGCTCAGCCGGGCCACCGCGGAGGCCGCCGTTTCCGCCCCGGCCTCGGACCCGGCCCCGGCCCCGGGGGTCACCGCGTCACCGCCCGCTCCCACCCAGTCGAGGGTGATCATCGCCAGCCCCCGCACCGTGGACCGGCAACCGCTGGCCGCCGAGCCGGTGAGCTCTTCGGTGGGCGGCGCCTAACCGCCTTCCGGCGTACCGCCTTCCGGCGAGAGCACCGGCTCGTCGGCGAGGGCTCTGGTCAGCCAGCCGATCCAGAAAGTCTCCATATCGATTCCGCCGCGCAGCACCAGATGTCGCAGCCGGTCCTCGTCGGCGGTCCGCTCGGGCGGGAAGTCCCGCTCCTCGATCCGCAGATACTCCTCCAGCTGGTGCCGGTGCAGCGCGAGATGGCGGCGCAGCTCCGCCCCGAGGCCCTCGGCCCCGACCACCGCTGCCGCCCGCATGCGCAGCAGCAGAGGATCGCGGACCGGCCGGGGGTCCTCGGGGAGGGCGACCCAGGCCGCCAACTCCTCGCGGCCCGCGGGCAGGACCTCGTACTCCTTCTTCTGCCCACGGGCCGGCTGAGCCGGCCGCAGGGCCCGGATCTGCCCGGACTGCTCCAGCTTTCCCAGCTCGCGATAGATCTGCTGATGCGTGGACGACCAGAAGTAACCGATCGACCGGTCGAACCTGCGCGTCAGCTCAAGCCCCGACGAGGGCTTTTCGAGCAGGGCGGTGAGGATCGCGTGCGGGAGTGACATGGAGTGCATCCTAGGGAGAGGCGGGCCCGTCCGGTCACAGGGCCGCCGCGAGCTCCGTGCCCTGGCGGATTGCCCGCTTGGCGTCCAGTTCGGCCGCCACGTCCGCGCCGCCGATGAGGTGCACCGGGCGTCCTGCGGCGACCAGTTCCTCGTACAGGCCGCGACGCGGTTCCTGACCGGCGCACAGGACCACGGTGTCCACGGCCAGCACGTGCTGTTCGCCGTCCACGGTCAGGTGGAGACCCTCGTCGTCGATGAGGTCGTAGGACGCGCCCGCGATCATCGAGACGCCCCGGTGGCGCAGTTCGGTGCGGTGGATCCATCCCGTCGTCTTGCCGAGACCGGCGCCGACCTTGCTCGCCTTGCGCTGGACGAGGTGGACGGTGCGCGGCGGCTTCGGCCGCTCGGGGGCGCGGAGCCCGCCCCGGTCCGCGTACGAGGTGTCGACGCCCCACTGCCGGAAGAACACCTCCGGGTCCAGCGAGGCCGCGTCACCGCCGTCCGTGAGGAACTCGGCGACATCGAATCCGATTCCGCCCGCCCCGACGATCGCGACCCGGTCGCCGACCGGCGCCCCGTCCCGCAGGACGTCCAGGTAGCTGACCACACTCGGGTGCTCGACGCCCGGGATCGCGGGGGAGCGGGGCTCCACCCCGGTCGCTACGACGACCTCGTCGAAGCCTTCGAGGAGGTCCGTCGTGGCCCGGGTGCCGAGCCTGACCTCGATGCCCAGTTCCCGAAGACGCGTACGGAAGTAGCGCAGGGTCTCGTTGAACTCCTCCTTGCCGGGGACGCGGCGGGCCACGTTGAGCTGGCCGCCGATCTCGTCGGCCAGGTCGAACAGCGTCACCGCGTGCCCGCGCTCCGACGCCGTGACCGCACAGGCCAGTCCGGCAGGACCGGCACCGACGACGGCGACGTTCTTACGGGTCCGGGTCGGCAGGAGCACCAGCTCGGTCTCGTGACAGGCGCGCGGATTGACCAGACATGAGGTGATCTTGAGGCTGAAGATGTGGTCCAGGCACGCCTGGTTGCAGCCGATGCAGGTGTTGATCGCGTCGGCGCGGCCGGCCGCGGCCTTGGCGACGAAGTCGGGGTCGGCGAGGAACGGCCTGGCCATCGACACCATGTCCGCGCGGCCGGCCGCCAGGATCTCCTCGGCGACCTCGGGGGTGTTGATGCGGTTGCTGGTCACCAGAGGTACGGAGACGGCACCGCGCACCTTCTCCGTCACCCAGGTGAAGGCGCCGCGTGGCACCGACGTGGCGATGGTGGGGATGCGCGCTTCGTGCCAGCCGATTCCGGTGTTGATGATCGTGGCGCCGGCCGCCTCCACCTCGCGGGCCAGCCGGATGACCTCCTCCAGCGTGGAACCGCCGGGGACCAGGTCCAGCATCGAGAGGCGGTAGATGAGGATGAAGTCGGTGCCGACGCGCTCGCGGACGCGGCGCACGATCTCCAGGGGCAGCCGGATGCGGTTCTCGTAGCTGCCACCCCAGCGGTCGGTGCGTCGGTTGGTGGCGGCGACGATGAACTCGTTGATCAGGTAGCCCTCTGAGCCCATGATCTCGACACCGTCGTAGCCCGCGCGCTGCGCCAGTTCGGCTGCCCGGACGAACTCCTCGATGGTCTCCTCGACCTCGTCGTCCGTGAGCGCGTGCGGGGTGAAACCGCTGATCGGAGCCTTGAGCGCGCTGGGTGCGACCAGGTCGGCGTGATGGGCGTACCGGCCGAAGTGGAGGATCTGCATCGCGATCCGGCCACCGGCCTCGTGCACGGCATCGGTCACCTGCCGGTGCTGGTCGGCTTCCGCCTCGGTCGTCATCTTCGCGCCGCCGGGGAACGAACAGGCGCGGGCACTCGGCGCGATGCCCCCGGTCACCATGAGGCCTACCCCGCCCCGGGCACGGGCCGCGTAGAAGGCGGCCATGCGCTCGAAACCGCGCTCCACCTCCTCCAGACCGATATGCATCGATCCCATGAGCACCCGGTTGGGGAGGGTGGTGAAACCGAGGTCCAGCGGGCTCAGCAGAGTGGGGTACGGGCTCATCCGGCGTCTCCTCGCGCAGTGTCGTCGAGCCAGTTGTAGACCACACGACGGGCATTGTGCAACAAGTTGCATAATGGCCTACGTCGCACTGGAGGCGGACGCGCCGCCCGTACGGCGTAGCCGGACCGCACCTCGGCGGCCGGGTCCGGTGAGAGTGGAGGGGTACCGGTCAGTCCCCCACCTCCGGGAGAACCCATGGTTTGCGTCAGCCGGCGAGACCTCGGCCTGCTCGTTCTGCGCGTCGGAACGGGGGCGGTCCTCGCCGCCCACGGCACACAGAAGCTGGCCGGCTGGTTCGGTGGCGGCGGCATCCAGGGGACCACGGCCGCCATGGAGGCCATGGGCTTCCATCCGCCCAAGCACAGCGCGGTGGCCGCCGGGCTCGGTGAGGCGGGCGGCGGAGTCCTGCTCGCCCTCGGCCTCGCGACACCCGCGGCGGGCGCCGCCGCTGCCGGCGCCATGGCGGGAGCCGTCGCCGTGCACGCTCCGGCGGGCTTCTTCGCGCAGGGCGGCGGATACGAGTACCCGGCGTTCCTCGGCTTCACCGCCGCGGCGATCGGGCTCACCGGCCCGGGCCGGTACTCCCTCGACGAGGTGACCTGTCACGTACTCGACCGGCCCTGGGTGGTGGCCCTGGCCTTCGCGGGCAGCGCGGCGGCCGCGGCGGCCGTCGTCGGCAAGCGCGCCAAGGGGCAGGCGGCGCAGGCCGAGGAGGAGTAGGCCGGCGGACCCACCGCGACCGGCGAGGTGACGCTCGCCGTGGCGCAGTTGGTGTTCGTGGAGGACGGGGAGCCGTGAGGGAGCGGCCTCGTCACCGCGCCGCGAGTACGTCCAGCAGCCTGGCCACCTCGGACTCCACGGCCTGACGGGCCGGGCCGAGGTACTTCCGCGGGTCGGCGACATCCGGCGCCGAGGCAAGCTGCTCGCGCACGGTGCGGGTGAACAGCTTGTTCAGGTGCGTGGATATGTTCACCTTCGTCATGCCCGCCGCCACCGCCTTGACCAGGTCCGTGTCACCGACGCCCGAGGAGCCGTGCAGCACCAGCGGAACGCCGACCGCTGCCCGGAGGCGCTCGATGAGTGCGAAATCGAGTACGGCGTCCCTGGTGAGCATGGCGTGCGAGCTGCCCACCGCGACGGCTAGGGCATCGACGCCCGTCGCTGCCACGAACGCGCGCGCCTCGTCGGGATCGGTACGTACTCCGGGGGCGTGGGCGCCGTCCTTGCCCCCGACCTCACCCAGCTCGGCCTCGACCCAGACGTCCGCGCGGTGGCAGTGGTCGGTGATCTCCCGGGTGGCGGCGACGTTCTGCTCGTAGGCGAGCTCGGAGGCGTCGAACATGACGGAGGTGAAGCCCAGTCGGACCGCCTCGTGCACCAGCTCGGGCGATTGCGCATGGTCGAGATGCACCGCCACGGGCACGCCTGCCGCCCGGGCGAGCGCGAGGGACGCGAGACCGATCGGGGCGAGGGCACCGTGGTAGAGCACCGTGTTCTCGCTGATCTGGAGGACGACGGGCAGACCGGCGCGCTCGGCCCCGGCGACGATGGCCTCGGCGTGCTCGATCTGTACGACGTTGAAGGCACCGACACCTGACCGGCGGGCGTAGGCGGAGCCGGTGACGGCGTCGGTCGGGGTGAGGGGCACAGGTCTTCTCCACGGAAGCGTGAGCGGCACTCTTCGTACGGGCCGGCTGCGTGGTCAGTACGGTGCCGCACTGCACTCAGGATGTCAATATCTGCTCGATTGCAGCTAGTTTCAAGCAAGTGTGAGCAGTTTGAAGCGTCCGTGGAGAGGTGTGGACCGTCGTCGAGGCGGTAAATGGCCGGATCTGGGCGCGACAGACGGCTGGCCCTCCCGGATGGGCAAGGAAGGCGGTCGGGGCCGTGGACGGGACGTCCCGCCCATGGATGACCACGTGGGCGAGGGAACCGCGGATTTCCGCTGTGAGCAGGCGCGTTCCCGCTGCGAAGCAGGCTTAGAAGGCGCGAGGGGTGCGCGGAGAAACAGGACCGGCCGGTGCGGTCAGTCCGTGCGGTGGGTGACAGTCCTCCATCGGGGTTCTGCAGGGTGCGTGAGAACCCCTGCGAGGACCAGGTGGTGACCGGTGGAAGAGGTCTGCTGCCGCCCGCCGCGATCGCGGCGACGACGGCGCGTTCGACGTCGTCGACCATGAATTCGGCGAGCCACCGTGGACGCGGATGAGCGGACGAGTAGAAGGTGCAGGCGGCAGGCAGGTCACCGACGATCAGGTGCACCCGGCACGGATACCCGGCACAGGTGCCACGCTCTCCGTGGGAGACGCGGACATCGGCTTTCGGTCTCCTAGGTCTCCTCGGTCACCGGTCGGTGGTCGGCCGGACGCGGCGGGTCAGCATTGATGCCCAGGGCGGTCATGGCGAGGCCCAGTACCAGGTGCAGCCAGTTGTCCGCGTTGTTCAACGGGACGAAGTTGGCGCCGCTGTCCTGGTCGATGACGAGGCCGTACACCCACAGGGCCAGGTAGATCACACCGCCGCCGATCAGGAACGTGCGGGCGGTGGATGCGGCTCGCGCCATGGCGATGCCCGCCACACCGAAGAGGAGATGGATGAGATTGGCGGTACGGCTCGGGTCCCGGTGCACGGCCGTGACACGTGGCCGTGCACCGGCGACCGGTCAGGCCGTGTGGAGGGTCAGTCCGTACCTGCCGAGGATCTCGTTGACGGGCTGGAACCACGTCTCGCCGCCGGAGGAGCAGTTGCCCCAGCCGCCGGAGGTGACGCCCTGGGCCTGGTCACCGCTGATGAAGGCGCCGCCGGAGTCCCCGCCCTCCGCGCAGACGCTGGTCTTCGTCATCTGGTGGACGGCGCCCTGGCTGTAGTTGACGGTCTCGTTCTTGGCCAGGACGGTGCCGCAGTGCCAGCGCGTCGTGGAGCCCGAGCGGCAGATCGAGGCGCCGACCGGGGCCTCGGCGGAGCCGCGTACGAGACGGTCCGGGACCGTGCCCCAGCCGAGGACGACCGGTACGGTCCACCAGCCGCTGTGGATGCTCACGTACGCGTAGTCGTTGCCGGGGAACGAAGAGCCCTGGAACGTACCCATGGCGGACCCGTCCCAGCCACGCACCGCGGCCCCGGCCCCTCCGCAGTGACCGGCCGTCACGAACCCGCCGTGCACGGAGAAGCCGATCGAGCAGCGGACGTTGCCCGTGTAGTACGGGTCACCGCCGACAGTGCCCGCCGCGTACGTACGGGGCGCCGCGGCCGTTTCGGCCACGGTGACGGGCCCCTTCACGCGGGCCTGCTCGACGAAGGCGCGAACAGCGGGCGCGTTCCGCTCGGCACGCACGACCGTGACGACAACGCTGTTGGCCTCGGGGTCGACATGCCAGCCGGCCACGCCCGCGGGTGCGTGGAGCGCGTCCAGCCGGGACTTGGCACGGTCCAGTGCGACGGCGCTGTGGCGGACGATCCGGGTATCGGCGCCCAGCGCGCGTACGTCGACAGCCTCGGCGCGGTCGGTGAGGGCGACGACGAGCCGCCCCGTGGCCGGTTCGAACCACGATCCGCCGTACGCGCCGCCCGCGGTCTGCCGTGCCGCCTGTTCGACGGCAGCGGCCGCCTTCTCGGCGCGGAGCCGCTCCTGTGCCTGCGGTGCGGTCAGTCCGAGGTCCTGGTTCATGGCTTCCAGTAGTCCGGCCGAGGCCGGGGGCGGGGCGGCGGCGGGGGTGGCGTGGGCGGCTCCGGCGTGGGCACCGCCGAGTCCGACGGCCAGTAACAGGGCCGCTGCGGCGGCGCGTAGGGGGGTCGTGCGTTTCACGAGGCCTCCAGAGGTGGGGATGGAACGTGCTGAGAGCGCTCTCACCAAGCGCCGCAGGTGACGCTAGCGGCGATGCGGTGTCAGGTCCATACCAAAAACCGGACGCAGGCCGGTTGCTCCGGCGCGTTCGCCGGTGCGACCGGCGGCCCTCTGTGTCGCCACGGAGCGGCCGGTCCGAGTCCGGCGTCTTCCCACGTGGAACTCCGCACGCGACGCGGCCGGGTGGGTCGGCACGGACGGTCGTCGGCCGTGGTTCACGGGGCCGGTCCGGTCGCGCCCTCGACTTCCTCCCGTCGCGTGCTGGCGGAGAACAGTGCGAGTCGGTCTGAAGGGGGCGTTTCACCCGCAGTCTGTTCGCCGTGAACCCCGCCGCAGGCCGACCGGCACACCGCTCGATGTCGAAGGCCCTCGAATGGCCCAGGCGAAGTGCTGTCCCGCCGACAGGCAGGAATCATGGTCGGTGAGACGCCCTTTCCACGGGAACCGAGACAGGAGCGAGTCCTTGCAGCAAGCCACACGGATCTCACCACAGTTCATGGAATCGATTTCGACTCCCGAGCAGGTCGAGACACACCTGGGCTCTCTGGAGTTCCCACTCGGTATGCCGACCGAAGAGACCGCGAATCGCGTCTACGACCATCTGGACCATGTGTACGCGGTCAGCGCATTCCTCAACGCGTATTCCGGTGTCGACATGTGGGCGTTCCGCAAGGGCTTTCTCGATGCGGGTATCCGAGACCACGACGTCATGATCTGCTCGGAGTTCATGGATGCGAAGAGCCTGGTGCTGACCGGAAACGCGGACACCGTCTACTTCGTGACGTTCCTCGACCTGACCGAGGGACCCATGGTCGTCGAAATGCCGCCAGGCACCCTCAATTTCGTCAACGACATGTGGTTCCGCTGGGTCACGGACGCGGGCCTGCCCGCAATGGCCATGAGTTAGATCGGGTCGGGTGTCAGTGTGTGGAGCACGATGGTGCGGGTGACGCGCCGGGTTCCGGGGTCGGTTGAGCTGCGGGTTTGGTAGCTGAGATGGGGGCGTTTCGTGGTGCGGGGCGTGGTGCGGGTGGGGCGGTCTCGGATGTGCATGCCGGGGAGGTCGGCTATGAGGAAGTGCAGGGCCTTCGCGAGCTGGTCAGGGGGAAAAAGCCGTCCTGAGGGAGCTTTTGACGGCGTCCAGGACGGGCGGGAAGCTGATGCGGGCGGGGTCGATGCCCGCGATCACGGCGGCCCTGGCGATCAGGGTGCGCAGGGCCTGGTAGACGCAGAGTAGCGCCCACAGTTCTTGTCGTACTCCCTCGGGTTTGCCCGAGCGCAGGATGCCGCCACTTTGCCGCAGGTCGACCTTGAGCAGTTTGAAGAGCACTTCCACCGACCAGCGTTCGGCGTAGTTGCGGGCCAGCTCCAAAGCGGGCGCGTGCTCAGGGTCCAGCAGGGTGGTGATGAGGCAGAAGACCTCGCTGATTCCGCCGTCGTCGGCGACGGAGTACTCGATGACTCGTACCGTGACCCGCTGCGACTTCCGCTCGCCGCGCAGTTCGGACAGGTACGTGCCGTCGGCCAGCCGTTTCTTGACGGGCAGGGTGAAGGAAGCCGAGACGCGCCACAGCAGTTGTGCGCCCGTCGCGGCGGCAGCCCGGTACAGGCCGAACGAGGGGAAGCCGCGGTCGGCCAGCAGCAGCATGCCGGGCGCCAACCGGTCCAACAGGCGGGTGAACAGGGTGCGTTCACCGACCGCGATGGAGTCGAAGGCCGCCCCGGTCAGGGCCAGCGTGCCGCACTCGGCCAGCGCCACCAGGCGGACCTGCGGCCGGCTTCCACCGGCCGGAACCGCGAACGCCGCCTCGTTCCGCTTCCCCGAGGGCACATCGAAGACCGTGCCGTCCACCGCCATCAACCGCAGCCCCCGCCAGAACGCCTCCGGGGTGCGCTCATCGGCCACCGGGGCTGCGACCTCGTCGAACAGGTTCCGCAACGGCGCCTCACCCAACCGGTAACGGGCCAGCGAGATCGCCCCGTCACTGGGCACCCGGTATTCGCCCCAGCCGCCCCGCGACCACCGCAGCCCCTCCAGCAGGCCCCGCAGGGTGCGCACGTACCCCTTGCCCGGCTCCAACCACAACGCCAGCGACAAATACATCATCAACTTCGCCGGCAACGACCGCGTTCGCTCCTCACGCGCCCCCGCCTCATCGATCGCCGCCCGCACGGCCTCCTCCGGGAACACCGCCGCCAGCAACCCGATCGACACGTCATCCGTCAGCCGCCCCGCGGCCACACCCTCAATCCGCTCCACCCCAAGATCATCGCACCCCGGGCAGCTAACTCAGGACCATTGGGCCTGCCCGGACCCGATCGCGGGGTGGGTGGCAGATATCTCTTCGTGCCGCCCGGCTATGAAGGCCCGTTGCCCGAGAGCGGCTTCTTCACATGCCGGACCCGCACCACGCGGCTGCTCCTGGGCGGGCGGGCGTTCCTGGAGGGCGACGACCCGAAGCCGGTAGCGGAGCGCGTCAAGGAGGGGCTGCGCCTCTACCGCTACGTCCCGGGACTGTACGGAACGAGTCTCGCGGAGATCGTCACCGGGGGCACGGCCCCGCCGCTCCCGTGGACCGCGCAGACCTGGACCGCTGCGCTCCAGAAGCCCGCTCCGCCCCGCTTCGTCGAAGGCACCGGGCTCTCCATGAACACGATCCCGCCCTCGGACGCGACGTACTTCGACCTCGCGAGTGAACTTGTCCATGATCAGCCGGCCGAGGCTCTCGATCCCGAGATCGCCGGTGCTCTCGCCGCGATCGGGATCGTCAAGGGCAAAGACTTCCAGCCGGACACCCGTATGCGGGGGATTCTCAGCGAAGCGGCCGCGGTGGGTAACGCCACGGCCCGCACGCTCGCCTTCCTCCCGCGCCCGGCCGAGGGGGCGCACTACTACGGTGCGTCCTCCCAGTGGCTCAACGTCCTGCTCGAGTCCGGCCATGACTTCCTGACCCCGCCCGCCGTGGTCACCGACAAGGGTGTCCAGCCTCGTCAGGGCGACGGTGCCCGGATGCTCAACCGGCGCTCCTGGTGGTGGTACTTGGCCGTGGGCGTCAGTCCGGCGTTCTCGACGCCGCTGACCGGCGTCGGCTCACAGTATGTGTTCGCTTTCGCGGACCGGGAGGGCCGGTCCCTGGACGGAGGCAGGAACTACCGTCTGGTGCTGCCGTCGGACATCCCCGCCGCCAGATTCTGGTCGTGCACCGTGTACGACAACCAGACACGCTCGATGCTCGACACGCCGCAACGGTTCCCCCGGGCCGGCAGCCAGGACTACCCGAGCCCGGCAGCGAGCGCCGATGCCGACGGCACGACGACGGTGCACTTCGGGCCCGACCGGCCCCACGGCGTGCCGGAGGGCAACTGGATCCAGACCACGCCGGGCAAGGGATGGTTCACGGTCCTGCGGCTCTACAGCCCCCTGCAGCCGTTCTTCGACAAGACCTGGCGGCCGGGCGAGATCGAGGCGGTGGACTGACCGCGGCGTGCGGCTGCGGCCGATGCCGGAGCTGTTCGACCACCTCCGGTCCTGCGGCCGGCGGCTGTTCGTCGGCCGAGGTGGAGCGCGCGACTTCATGCGGGGGTGATCTGCGAGGAGACCCGCGGCCTGCCCGGGAGAACGTGATCGGCCGGCCCCGGAGTTCGCCTACCGGGACAGCGTGAAGAACCACTGGTGCGCAGTTCTCAAGGAACGACCTGTACAGGAGGAACCCCATGCCCCAAGTCAGCGACGCCCCCAGCCCGGGCACGTCGGCCCAGACCCTTGCGTCGATCAGCACTCCGGATCAGGTGGAGACGGTCTTCGGCGCGCTGCAGTTCTTCGACGGCATGCCGTTGCCCGATACGGTCACCCGTAGCTATGACACGCTGGATCTGCTGCGCGGGATCGAGGCGTTCCTCAACTGCGTACCCGGCGCCTCCATGGTGGCCATGCGGCGCGGCCTCGCCGGCCTCGGCATCGACTCCCGCACCATCGGCTTCACCTCCCCGCGCTGCAGTTCGGCACCGTTGGTGCTCACGGCGAACACGGAGACGACGTACGGGATGACCTGCCTGGCGCTCGACCAGGACGGACCCACCGTGATCGAGGCGCCGCCGAACTCGCTGTGCTTCGTCAACGACCTGTGGCAGCGCTACGTCACCGACATGGGCATCGCCGGACGCGACAAGGGAGAGGGAGGCAAGTACCTCTTCCTGCCGCCGGGTTACGATGGTGACGTCCCCGACGGATACCTCGTCACCCGGCCGGCAACCTTCTCCTCCTGGGTGCTGATGCGTGCGCTGGGCGGTGAGGAGAGCCTGCTCCGGACGCGGATCTACCCGCTCTCCGCCGCGGCGGACCCGCCCGAGCAGCGTTTCGTCAACTTCGCGGACTCGGACTTCAACACCGTCCACGCGAACGACTTCTCGTTCTTCGAGGAGATCGACACCCTCGTTCAGTCGGAGCCGCCCGAGGCACTCGATCCCGAACGGGCCGGTCAGCTCGCCGCGATCGGTATCGTGCCCGGCAAGCCGTTCCAGCCGGACGACCGGATGCGCTCGATCCTCGACACCGCCGCGCGGATCGCCTCGGGCATGGTAAGGACGCTGGCCTTCAAGCCGCGTGACCCGAGCTTCTACCACTACCCTGGCAGCTCGTCGTGGAAGAACCCGTGGCCGTCGCGCAGCTACGAGTTCCTGTCGGCGGAGGGTGCCCGGTTGCTGGACGCCCGGGCGGTGTTCCACTACGTCGGGGCGGGCACCTCGCCGGCGATGGCGGCGGCGGCCGTCGGGGCCGGATCGCAGTACGCCTACACGGCGGAGGACTCCACCGGCGCCTGGCTCGACGGCGGGCACGCCTACACGCTCAGACTGCCGAGCGGCATCCCGGTGAAGAACTTCTGGGCCGTCAACGTCTACGACCCACAGACCCGTTCCATGCTGCGCACCGACCGCCCGTACCCGAGCGTGAACAGCCTCTCGGACGCCGTCCGGCCCGAGGACAACGGCGACACGGTCATCCACTTCGGCCCGACGGCGCCGCAGGGCCGGGAGGGCAACTGGGTCCAGACCGTACCCGGCAAGGGCTGGTTCATGATCCTCCGCCTCTACGGCCCACTCGAAAGCTGGTTCGACAAGAGCTGGCGGCCGGGCGAGATCGAACCGGCGTGAGGTAGGCGGCCGTGGGTGAGGCTATCGGTCAGATTCTGTCCTACGGCGTCGCCGTGGCGCTGAGCGCGTTCCCGATCATCGGTGTGGTGCTGATGCTCGCCACCCCCAAGGCGCGCTCCAACGGACCGGCGCTTGTTCTGGGCTGGGCACTGGGCCTGGCCGTGGTCGGCACGATCGTGCTGCTGGTCTCCGGCGGCGCGGGCCCGAGCGACCAGGGGCAGCCGGCTGACTGGGTCAGCGCGCTCGACCTGGCGCTCGGCGTGCTGCTGCTGTGGGTGGCGGTAAAGGAGTGGCGCGGCCGACCTCGCGGCGAAGAGGAGGTGACGTTGCCGAAGTGGATGAAGACGGTCGACTCGTTCACTCCTGTCAAGGCGCTGGCACTGGGGATGGCACTGTCCGCCCTCAACCCGAAGAACCTGTTGCTCTCGATCGCCGCGGCGTCGACGATCGCGCGCACGGACACTTCCGCCGGCGCACAGGCCGTGGCACTGGCGGTCTACGTGGTGCTCGGGGCGCTCGGGCCCGGAACACCGGTCGTGCTCTACTTCGCCCTCAAGGAGCGTTCGAAGCACATCCTCGACGGTCTCAAGCTCTGGATGGAGCGGAACAACATGGCGATCATGGCCGTGATCTGCCTGCTCTTCGCCGCGAAGCTGGTAGGCGACGCAATAAGTGATCTTTCCTCATGAGGGCGGACATGCACTGGCTGTTCCCTTCACTGCGGGGCTACCGGAGGGAGTGGCTGGGGCGGGACGCGCTGGCCGGGATGACCGTGTGGGCGGTTCTCGTGCCCGAGGCGCTCGCCTACGCGACGATCGCGGGTGTCTCGCCGGTGGTCGGCCTCTACGCCGCGCCGGCCGCGTTGGTCCTCTACGCGGCCCTCGGCAGTTCCAGGCACATGGTCACCGGGCCGATGGCGGCGACGGCGGCGCTCTCGGCGGCGGTCGTCGGCGAGTTCGCCGGCGCCGGAAGCGCGGACTTCGTCGCGATGACAGCGGCCCTGGCCGTCACGGTGGGCATCGCGGCGCTCCTCGCCGGCCTCCTGCGCCTGGGCTTCGTCGCCAGTTTCATCTCGGAGCCCGTACTGAAGGGCTTCATCGTCGGCCTGGCACTGACGATCATCGCCGGCCAGTTGCCGAAGCTGTTCGGTGTGGAGGGTGGCTCGGGGAACTTCTTCGAGAAGGTGTGGGCCCTGATCGAGGATCTCGGCGGAACCAGCGGCCTCACCGTCCTGGTCGGCCTCGCAAGCCTCGTCCTGATCGTCGTTCTCAGACGTGTCGCCCCGGTCGTGCCAGGCTCACTGATCGTGGTGGCGCTGGGAATCGCCGCCGCCGCCGCGTTCGACCTGGACGACCACGGTGTCGACGTCGTCGGCAGCATCGAGACCGGTCTCCCCTCGTTCGGCTTTCCCGACGTTCAGGCCGGCGACCTCGGCGGCCTCGCCGCCGGCAGCGTCGGCGTGATGCTCGTCGCCTTCGCCGAGGGACTCGGAGCCGCGAGAACCTACGCCGCCCGCGGCCACTACGAGGTCGATGCCAACCGCGAGCTGATCGGGATCGGGGCTGCCGGCCTGGGCGCCGGTCTCTCCAGCGGCATGGTCGTCAACGGCAGCCTCTCGAAAACCGCCGTGAACTGGTCGGCCGGCGCACGCACCCAGCTGTCCGGGATCGTCGTGGCCGCCCTGACCGTGATCACGCTCCTCTTCCTCACCGGCCTCTTCGAGCAGCTTCCCGAGGCAGTGCTCGCGGGCGTGGTGATCGCTGCGCTGATCGACCTCGTCGACCTCCGCTCACTGGTCTCTCTCTATCGCGTCTGCACCCACAGGCTCGGTCAGGACTACGGCGTCGCCGCGCGACCTGATTTCACCGCCGCGGTCGCGGCGATGCTCGGAGTGATGGCCTTCGACACGTTGCCCGGCCTGTTCATCGGCATCGGCGTCTCCTTCCTTCTGCTCCTCTACCGCTCCTCGCGCCCGCACATCAGCGAACTGGGCCAGATGCCCGGGAACGGCCACTTCGCCGCGCTCGACAGACACGCCGAGAGCCGCGGAATCCCGGGTGTGGTCGTGCTGCGTGTCGAGGCGGGCATCTACTTCGCCAACGCCGAGCGGGTGGAGTCCAAGGTACGAGAGACCGCCGCCCGGGAAGGGGTGACGGCGGTCGTGATCGACGCCGAAACGGTTCCCTTCGTCGACGTCAGCGCAGTGCGCATGCTCGACGACCTGGCGGAGGAACTCGAGGCCCGCGGGGTCCGGCTCCTGCTCGCCCGCGACGTGGGTCAAGTGAGGGACGTGCTGCGCACGGCCGAAGGACGGGCGGAGTTGAGGCGCGTGTATCCCACCGTGCGGGCGGCGGTCGACGCGGCCGAGACCGGCACCTGACTCGACGTGCGGATCACCGGTCAGCGAACACCAGGACGACGAGATCGAGCGCCGCACGCTGTTCAAGCAGCCCGCTGGCTGGCCACCGAACCGCCCGCCGAGTCACCCACCGTGGGCGACGCCATAAAGCGGCTCGGCACCGAGACCGGCTGGGCCGACCTGGCCCTCGAACACATCGAGGCCGGCGGCGACCCCGACCCGGTGCTCAAGTCCGCGTACGACGCTCTCGGTACGCGGGTCCGTGTACGGCGCCGGGCGATCGACGGCCGGTACCCAGCCCGGTTCGATGCTGTCCGTAGAGACTTTCCTCGACCAGGTCGTGAAGCCCGTCGTCCGCCACGGCGAGGGACGGCGCGTGCTGTTCCTCGACCTCGACGGCATGAGCGCCGCCATCGCCAACGAACTCGGCGAGGAACTGCGCCGCACCTGGGCCGAGTTCGACCCGCTGCCCCATGGCGGGCCCCAGCGCCGCGCCATGGCCGCCGCACTGCCCACCCTGACCGCCGTGTCCCGCACCTCCCTGTTCGCGGGACGGCTGATGAAGGGCACCCAGGCCGACGAGAAGCGGCTGTTTCCCACACACAAGCTGTGGGGCGGTGCTTCGGCCGCCGTCTTCCACAAGGACGATCTGCGCGCCGAGCAGGACGGGGACACCTTCGGTCCCGCCCTGACCGACGCGCTCACCGACGGCAGGACGCACGTCGCGGTCGTCCTGAACACCATCGACGACCGGCTCGCCAAGGAGCAGAAGCTCGGCGACGGCGCTTGGCACGTCGACCATGTCGCCGGGCTGTGTGACGTGTTGCGGGTGGCTGCCGCCCAGGGCATGGCGGTCGTCCTCACCAGCGACCACGGGCACGTCGTCGACCGGCATGGTGTGAGGGTGCGGGTGGCGGAACCGCCGTCCGCCCGGCACCGCCTCCCCGACGGCGGCCTGCTCGCCGAGCAGGAGATCCCGCTGTCCGGTCCCCGGGTCGTCTGGCCCGAGCCCGGCGCGACCATTGTCGCCCTGTGGGACGCCGACTCCCGCTACACCTCACTCAAGGCCGGCTACCACGGAGGAACGTCGCTCGCCGAGTTCACCATCCCGGTGCTCGCGTTCCTGCCCTTCGGCGCGCAACCACCTCAGGGGTGGCGGGAGTTGGGCGAGCAGCGGCCGGAGTGGTGGTCCACCGGCACGCGGACCACTGACCCTGTCGCAGTCCGTCATGTGGTGGCCCCGGCCGCTGTTCCGGCGAAGAGAACAGCGGCCAAGCCGAAGAAGGAACAGGCCGAACTCGCGAAGACGCACGAAGCCCTCTTCGAGGTTGCCGTCACGGCGTGCGGCGACGATACCCTCGTCACCCCCACCCTGGTCTCTCCGGACGAGACCCTGGTCAACGGCCTCCTCGCCTCGGAGACCTACCAGGCCCAGCTCGGACTCCTGGCCCGCAAACCGCCGCAGGAACAGATCAGGAAGGCGCTCGCGACCCTCGTCGACGCGGGCACCCTCCCGGTCACGGCCCTCGCCCAGCGCGTCGGCCTGCCGCCCACACGTGGCGACGGCTTCGCGGCCGTCCTGCGGCAGCTCCTCAACTACGACGGAGTCCAGGTCCTGGCAACCCTCCCCGACGGCCGCACGCTACGGCTGCACACGGCCCTGCTGAGAGACCAGTGCGAGCTGCGTTAGAGGTGAGGCAGCTCGCTCGCCTACGCCTGCCCGGCGTAGGCGGCGAACGCGCTCCACTGCTTTGCGGAGAAGGTGAGCGAGGCAGCCCGGGGCCTCTTCGAGTCCCGGACGTGAATGGCGGCGGGTGTGGTGGCGACCTCTACGCAGTCGCCGCCACTCGTACCGCTGTAGCTGCTCTTGAACCAACCGAGTTCGCCGAACTGGTCGGCGTGCGGATCAGTGCTCATAGCTCCCCTGCCATGCGCTCGATAAGGCGTGAGGACTTCTCGGTGCTGAGGGCCTGCGTCCGCAGCATTCCATATCGCATCCAGAACTCGCTCACCTCGTGGCGGTCTGACCTGACGCTGACGATGTCCTGGGTCTCGACATACACGTACTGCTTGCGGTCGGCGGACTCCAGCAGGACCATCCCGCCGTTCAACCCGCTGTGGGCGCCCCGAGCTGTGGGCATGATCTGTAGTTCGACGTTGCGCATGGCCGAGCACTGCAACAGGTGCTCCAACTGTCCGCGCATCACTTCGACGCTGCGCACCATTCGTCGTACCGCAGCCTCCTCCACGACGAACACGAAGACGATGGGAGGGTTCCTCCGCGTCAGCAGCGCCTGTCGGGACAAGCGGGCTGCTACTCGCTGCTCGATGGTCTCTTCGTCCAGCGGCGGGAAATGTGCTTCAAGCAGGGCCTCCGCGTACTGCTGGGTCTGGAGCAGGCCTCCCGAGGGCCAGGTCGAGGTCAGCCCTCGCGGCCGTGGTCCACCCGCAGCCGACGCAGCCCGCCTGATGTTGCGTCATGAAAGTCAGCACCGGGTCAGCGTGAGCCCTGCAACACCTGGGGACAGCTGACCGAACATGCGAATCGTTGTACGCTCCGGAGATAGCCCTTGACCTGCGGAAAGCAGGCAGGGAGCAGACAATCCGGGAGTTTCTTCATGCTTCGTACGATGTTCAAGTCCAAGATCCACCGCGCCACCGTCACCCAGGCTGACCTGCACTATGTCGGCTCCGTGACGGTCGATGCCGCGTTGATGGAAGCCGCCGATCTGCTGCCCGGTGAGCTCGTGCATATCGTGGACATCGACAACGGGGCCCGCCTGGAGACGTATGTCATCGAGGGCGAGCGCGGCTCCGGTGTCATCGGTATCAACGGTGCTGCCGCCCACCTGGTCCACCCCGGCGACCTGGTCATCCTGATCAGCTACGCGCAGGTCGACGACGCCGAGGCCCGCTCACTGACTCCGAGCATCGTCCACGTGGACGCGGACAACCGCATCGTCGCGCTCGGCACGCACGCGTCGGCGCCGGTGCCGGGCACGCCCACGCAGCGCAGCCCGCACTCGGTCCCCGCGCGGTCCTGACCATCGCGGTTCCGGCCCGCACAGCGCTGACCGGTACGGCGCTGACCCGTACAGCCCTGATCCGTACAGCCCTGATCCGTCCGGGTCGGATCCGCACGCACGAGGGAGCAAGCCGCCATGGCAGAGAACGTCGCACTCGACATCCGAGACGACCGGGACCACGGCAGGCTCGTGGGGTTCGAGGGTGGAAGGGCCGCCGGGGTCATCGCGTACTTCGTGATGGACCCCGCTCCCGGAGCCCTCGTCGCCGTCCACACGGTGGTCGAGCCGGAGCACGAGGGCAAGGGCATCGCGGGCGCCCTCGTCCGGGAGTTCTACACCATGGCGGCCCGTGAGGGCGTCCCGGTCGTACCCCTCTGTCCGTACGCGGCGAAGTGGGCGTTGCGGCACCCCGACGAGGCGCCCGAGGCGTCGGCCGAGCTGGTACGGGAAGCTGAGAAGCAGCTCAGGTCGCACCCCGAAATGTTCTGAAAGAGCCGGTTCGGGGGTATGGGCTCGGCAGGCGCGGGCAACCGCTCCGGGAGACGGTGGAGACGCGTTCCACCCGTACGACTCCGGAGGCTGGAGGACCGAGATGACACACCCCTACCCCGACCCGCTGCCACCCCCACCCACGCCCAACCCCGTTCCGGGCCCGCCCGGACCGCTGCCGGAACCGCCGCCCGCGCCGCCGGCTCCCGGGCCGCCCGCTCCCGGTCCGGTGCCGCCCGGCCCCGTACCACCGGGCCCGGCGCCGGACCCCATTCCGCAGCCGCCTTCGCCGAACCCGAACCCGAACCCGAACCCGAACCCGGACCCGAACCCGAACCCGGACCCGAACCCGGACCCGAACCCGGTACCGGGTCCGGACCCGAACCCCGAGCCCTCGCCGCAGCCGACCCGCTGAGGGAGCGGCCGGTCAGACGGGGTCGGCGAGCACGGCGTTCGCCCGGACCGTCAGTTCGGTGAGCACGCGGCCCGCCGCCGCCAGCTCCTCCGCCGGAAGACCGGCGTACAGGCGCTCCGCGATGGCGGCGGTGCCCGTCCGGATGGCCGCCTGGCGTGCGCGGCCGGCCTCGGTGAGCGCCAGGTGGGCCCCGTCGTCCCCCGGTGTCTCTTCGAGCAGCCCGGCCCCGGTCAGTTCCCCGAGTGCGGCCTCGGCCGTCGCCCGGTCGGTCTTGAGCGTGCCGGTCAGCCGGGCCACGAGTTCCGCTCGTCCCGTCGTGCCGCCGTCGCCCGCCGTCGCGTTGAGGGCCACGCACTGGTGGAACGTCGTCCCGGACCCGGCCAGCAGCCGTTCGAGAACGGCCCGGGTGGCGTAGTGGGCCTGGCCGATGATCTGGCCGTTGACCGTGACTGTGCTGGGCATGGCTACTCCTCGTTCGTCGATGGTGCGTGCAGGGGTACGTCGAGCAGCGCGGTCAGTTCACGGGCGAAGGCGGCCGCCTCCGGACCCTCCAGCCCGCCCAGCGGCTCCAGGAGCCGGTCCATCAGGGTTTGTACGAGAACGACCGCGCGCGAGGTGAGCGTGCGTCCCTGTTCGGTGAGTGACAGCCGCACCGCCCGGGTGTCGGCCGGGTCGGTGGTGCGCTCCAGGAGGCCGGCCGCTTCCAGCGTCCGGGCCAGCTTCGAGACGTAGAGCGCTTCGAGACCCGTGTGGTCCGCCAGCCGGCGCTGACTGGGCCGGGTCCCGGCCTGCTGGAGGTCCATCAGTGACCCCAGGAGCGAGAACTGCGCGTGGGTCAGTCCCAGGGGTGCCAGGGCGCGGTCCACGGCGACGCGCCACTTCATCGAGAGGCGCCAGACGAGAAACCCCGGAGTCGGCCCACCGGATGGCCGGCTCGCGCCGTGAGTGCCGTTGCGGTGGGTGCCGCCATCATGCCCGTCGCCGTCGCCGTGCGTGCCGTGCGTGCCGCCATCGTGCGTGCTGCTCATGAGAAATAGAGTACATGGCTACTATGTACATGGCTACTAAATAGCGGTGGCTCCCGGTCCCGTCAGCGCATCGGCATGGGCCAGGCCGCTCTCCGCCGCGATCGAGTCCAGCGACTGCGCGTCGCGCACCGGGGCGAACCGCACCCGTTCGCCGTCCGTCCCGTGGCTGAAGCCGTACACCGCGGGCCTGGGCAGGCTGTTGTACGCCCACGGCGTGGAGAAGTAGTACGCCCCGGTGTCGTACAGCACGACGAAGTCGCCCTCCCGCAGCTCCGGCAGTTCCCGGCCGTGCGCGAGGACGTCCCCTGCGAAGCAGCACGGGCCCGCGATGTCCTGCACCATGAGCGGCCCGGTGCCTGGGCGCCCCTGTGCGTCGAACGCGCCGACGCGCAGGGGCCAGGCGTCGGGCATGAAGACCGTACGGGTGGCGGTGTGCGCGCCCGCGTGGGTGAGGGCGATCCTGCGCCCGCCCGCGTCCTTCGTGTACTCCACGAGGGCTCCGATGAAGCCGTTCTTGGCGAGCAGCGACCGGCCGAATTCGGTCACCAGGGCATAGCGGCCGTCGAAGAGGCCGGGCACGGCTTCCCGCAGTGCGGCCACGTACGCGGCGTACGAGGGCCGGACCGTGTCGTCGGTGAAGTTGACGGGCAGACCGCCGCCGATGTCGATGCTGGTGACCTGCTGCCTGCGCAGCGAGCCGTTGATCTCCTCGGCGAGCTCGTACGTCTCCGCGACGCCCCGTGCGATGAGCTCCAACGAGCAGCCCTGGGAGCCGACATGGGCGTGCAGCCTGGTCAGCCACGGCCGTGCGGCGAAGGCCCGTACGACGGCTTCGCGGGCACCCTCGTCGCGGAGCGCCACACCGAACTTCGAGGTCGCTGTCGCGGTGCTCATCTCACCGATGGAGCCACTGCCGACCTGGGGGTTGACCCGGATCCCCAGGACGGAGGCCGAGCCGGGGGTGCGCAGTCCGTCGATACGGCGCAGTTCGTCGAAACTGTCGGCGTTCACTGCCACGCCGAGGGTGAGCGCGAGCCCGATCTCCTCGCGCGTCTTGGCGGGGGAGTCGAGCACGATGTCCGCGGGCGCGAATCCCGCGTCGAGCGCGAGCCGCAGCTCACCGGGGCTCGCGACCTCGCATCCCATGCCGCAGTCGGCGAGCAGCCGCAGTACGGGGATGAGCGAGGCGGCCTTCGCGGCGAAGCAGTGGAGGGTGCCGGGCATGACGGGAAAGGCGTCCCGCAGGGCCGCCACGGATTCGCGTACTCCGTCGGTGTCGACGAAGCCGACGACGGGCTGCTCCTCGCCCAGGATGCCGTCCGCCACGGCCTGGCGGACGGCGGCTGCGATGCGGGCGGAACCGGCGGAACCGGCCGGAGCGCCGGAAGCCGGGGGAGTCATCTGTGTCATTCCGCGAGAGTTGTTGACAGCGGCCCCACAGGTCTTTGTCGAGCGGGCCAAGGATTGCGCGGACACCTTGGCCGTACGGGCAACGGTCCTACCGAAACGTACTGAAACATACCGAAACATACTGAAACGTTCAGTCTACGGCCTTGGTGAACCACCCGTGAGGCGTACCGCGAGCGTGAGGAGCAGCCTCGTGTCGGGGTCGTCGATGTCCACGCCGAAGCGCTCCCGTGCGCGCCGCAGCCGGTAACGAAGGGTGTTCGGGTGCAGGACGAGCCGCCGCGCCGCGCGGGTGACATCGCCGGAAGCGTCGAGGTAGGCGGCGAGTGAGCGCACGAGTTCGCCCCCCGCCGCCAGGTCCGTCCGTACGAGATCGTGCACCGGTCCGGCGCCCGCCTCCCACAGCGGCCGTACGGCGTCCAGGACCCGCAGGACGTCGAGTGAGGGGCCGGCTTCGGCCGCTGTGGCGCAGCGCGCCTCGCCCTCCGTCCCGCCACGGCTCCGGCGCTCGCGCAGCACCCGGACGACGAGGACCGCCTCCTCGTACGAAGCGGCCGCGCCGAGGGCGGACGCGACGACCGGGCCCGCCCCGACCCGGACGGTGACACCTGCGGGCAGCGACACCGCGAGCGTGTCGAGTTCCCTGGCGAGACGTGCGACATCGCGGTCCTGGGCCTGGCCGACGGGCAGCAGGATCAGCAACCGGTCCCGTTCGCGGAGCACCAGCACCGTGGAACGGTACGAGGACGCCTGCAGAGCCAGTACGTCCAGGGTGCGGTCGGCGGACGGTCGGGCGCCGTCGGCCCGCTCGGCGACCAGCACCGCACAGGGCGCGTCGGCGGAGAGGCCCAGCGACCAGGCGTGCGTGCGCTGGTCGCCCAGCCCGTACAGCAGTCCGCGCAGGGCGTGGTCACGGCGGCGTACGGCCGCGCTCTCGCGCAGCCGGTGCCGGACCAGGTGCGGGGCGGCGGCCTCCGCCGCCCGGCGCAGGGCGTCCGGCGCGTGCGGGGAGAGGCCGCGTCCGTCGGAGGCCACCCAGATCGAGCCGAGCACCTCCAGGCCGTTGCGTACGGCGATGACCAGGCGCTCGGGACTGTCGCCGTGCGCGGGGCGGTGGATGACGTCACGGGAGGTCCACAGTGCGTGCAGGATCCCGCTCCGGCGGAGCTCGGCAACTCGCCGTTCGGGGACCCGGCCGCCGAGAATCGTGGCGCGGCGGACCCCGTCGGTTTCGGGCCCGGTGGCGGAATGGGCCAGCACCCGGAAGCGGGTGTCCTCGATGGTGATCGCACCGCCCGTGTACTCGGCGATGGCCGAGGCGAGGGCGCTCAGACCGCCCACCGTGTCCTCGGACTCCGCCGGTTCCTCCGGCGATTCGCCCGAGGGCTCCGTCCCCGCGTACGACAGCGCGGAACGCAGCAGCGCCGCCGTGTCGGTCCAGTCCGCCCACGGCGCCCGGCACAGCAGTGCGAGCCCCGACTCCTCGGCCGCCGCCAGCACGTCGGGTGCCGGGAGCACGCCCTGCGACTCCCGCAGCACCACGGCGCAGGCGCCGCGGGCGGCCGCCCCGCGCACCGCGGCCACGGCCTCGGCGCAGGAGACCGGCGGCCCCACCACGAGCACGGCACACCCCTCGGCCGACCGCGTGCCCACCTCGTCGCCGAACACCACGCCCCGCACGGCGACATCCTGACCGGCGGGCGCGAGCAGGAGCCGCAGCGTCCCGCTGTCGTCGAATGCGAGAAGGTCGCGCAGCGTGCTCCCCCGCGCCGGTACGTGGTGGGGCGGTTCGGCTGTCACGTCGCGGCGCCGTGCGACCGGGGCTGCTGGAGGCGTACGGGTGCGGGGCCCGGAGTGGCGCTCCCAGGCAGCTCCGCGTCGGACACCCGCGGGGCGAGGGCCGGCGCCGGTCCACCCGCCTGGACGGCACGGGCGCGGGTGCCCACGTCCATGTACGGCGCGATAGCCGCCGTGCGGAGCAGCAGAAGGGCGCCGGGGTCCTGAAGGCCGGAGTGGTTGAGCTCGTCGATGGCACTCTCCAGCAGATGGCAGGCGTACCGGAGCTCACCCGCCTGCTCCGTGTGATTCTCGTCCACTGTGTCACCCTCTCCGCCCTGCGCCCGCGTCCGTCGGTGCCGTCCACGAAACCGAGCAGATCGCGGTGGTCGAAGTAGCGGAACCCTGCGTCGCGTCCGGATACCGGAAGCCGAGCGAACGGGCCACCGGTGGGAGATCCGGCAGCATGTCGCGCACGGCGTCCCCGCCGCCCGCTTCGATCGTGCCCACCAGGATCAGCGCGGCATGCGTCAACGGTGCTACGACGGGCTGGACCGCGACCGGGCCCGGGACGGCGTCGGGCATGCGCGCACTCCATGGGTGGTGTCGGCGGTGCGGGACGACAGGCACTCACCGCCACTCACGCACGTCCGCGGACCGCCCGCACTCCGGCCGGGCGGCCGCCCGGGCGAACCCCTCAGCCCGTGGACACCTCGGAGCGGTCGCCGCCCCAGAGCGTGTGGAAGGAGCCCTCCCGGTCCGTGCGCCGGTAGGTGTGCGCGCCGAAGAAGTCCCGCTGCCCCTGGGTCAGCGCCGCGGGCAGCCGGTCGGCACGCAGACCGTCGTAGTACGAGAGGGCGGCCGCGAATCCCGGCGTCGGCACGCCCTGGCGCACCGCCTCGGCGACCACCGTCCGCCAGTCGTCCTGGGCGGCCCCGATCTCCTGGGCGAACGGCTCGTCCGAGAGCAGGCTCAGCAGCTCGGGCCGCGCGTCGTACGCGGACCTGATCCGGTCGAGGAACGCCGCCCGGATGATGCACCCCGCCCGCCAGACAGCCGCCACGGCCCCGAGGCCGATGCCCCAGCCGTACGCCTCGCTGCCCGCCCGGATCTGGTGGAAGCCCTGGGTGTAGGAAACGATCTTGGAGGCGTACAGGGCCTGCTCGACCCGGTCGGCGAAGGCGGCGGCCTCCGGCCCGCTGAGCGGCACGGCCGTCGGGCCCGTCAGACCGCGGGCGGCCTCGCGGAGATCCGCGTGGCCGGAGAGCGAGCGCGCGAAGACGGCCTCGGCGATGCCGGACACGGGAACACCCAGGTCGAGCGCGATCTGCACCGTCCAGCGGCCGGTGCCCTTCTGCTCCGCCCGGTCCTGCACGATGTCGACGAACGGCCTACCGGTCGCCTCGTCCGTGTGAGCCAGGACATCGGCCGTGATCTCGATCAGATACGAGTCGAGGCGGCCGGTGTTCCAGGTGCGGAACACCTCGGCGATCTGCGCGGAGGAGTAGCCCGCTACGGCCCGCAGCAGGTCGTACGCCTCCGCGATCAGCTGCATGTCGGCGTACTCGATGCCGTTGTGGACCATCTTCACGAAGTGCCCTGCACCGTCGGGACCGATGTGCGTGGTGCAGGGAGTGCCGTCCTCGGCACGGGCGGCGATCTTCTCCAGCATCGGCCCGAGGGTCGCGCACGACTCCGTGGAGCCGCCGGGCATGATGCTCGGCCCGTTCAGCGCACCCTCCTCGCCGCCCGAGATGCCGGCGCCGACGAAGTGGATGCCCCGCTCACGCAGTTCCCTCTCGCGGCGGCGGGTGTCCTCGAAGTGGGCGTTGCCCCCGTCGATGACCACGTCGCCCTCGTCCAGGAGCGGGGCGAACTCCTTGATCACGGCGTCGGTCGGATCGCCCGCCTTCACCATGACGACGAGGCGGCGCGGGCGCTCCAGTGCGGCCACGAACTCCTCCGGCGTACGCGCGGGAACGAACGCGCCCTCGTCCCCGAACTCCTTGACCAGCTCATCGGTCCGGGCGGTCGTACGGTTGTGCACGGCGACGGTGAAGCCGTTCCTGGCGAAGTTGCGGGCGAGGTTGCGGCCCATGACCGCGAGCCCTGTGACGCCGATCTGAGCGGTGCCGGTCATCTGTGAGTGCTCCTGAACTCTGAGGGGCCGAGGCGGTGTTCGCGCGGTGGATACGCGGAGTGACGCCGACGGGTCCGGCGCGTTGTGACACTGAAGGGTTCAGCGCGTCGAGATCTCTCCCGCCGGTGGGGACTCGTCGTCGAGCGGGGTTCCGTCCAGCGGTTCCTCCTCCTCCTCCTCCTCCTCCTCCTCCTCCTCGGCGACGACATGCATGGCGGCCTCCTCCGCCGACGCGGCGGCGCCGTCGATTCCCACGTCCTGAGCGGTCAGGGTGTGGGGCACGCTGCCGTCCGCCTGCTGGGTGAGCCGTCCGGCCCGGAAGACGCCGACCTCGGCGTCCCAGAGCTCCCCGTCACCCTCGGCCAGGTCGCCCGGGCCCCGGTCCGCGTCGGAGACTTCGGGAAGCTCCCGGACGAGCCGCCGGTCGAGCGATTGCCCGTCGTGCTGCTCCGCCGCGGTGGTGCCCTCGTCGTCGACGGCCCACGGGCGCTCCGGCGGGGAGTACCCCGCGTCGAGGAGATCGGTGACGCCCGAGGTGTCCAGGGTGTCCTCGACATTGAGCAGCTCGTTCGGGTCCGAGGCTTCCGGTTCCTGGGGCTGGTAGACATCGTCCCCCCGCTCGGTGTCAGTCATGGCATGTCCTTTCGCTCCGGGGCGACGTCCCCTGTATGCAATTCCACTCCGGTCGGCGAGGAGCCGCCAACGGAACGCCCTCCACCCCTGGCCCGGGAGGCGGCCGTGAGGGACCCGGGAGCGGAACCGGAAAGGTCCGACCGGACGTACACTCGGCTCATGGGTCGTACACGCGCCACGAGGAAGAGCCTGCCGCAGGCCGCCTCCGTGCTGCTCCCGGCCCTGGCCCGTCCGGTGTCCACCGGGCCGGTGAGCACCGCCGGTACCGGCTCGCCCGGGACCGGCCGTACCGCTCTGCACGGTCACGGCTAGCGATCTTCTCCATCGGTCACGGTCAGTGACCGCCAGCGGTTCCGGCAGGGGCTCCGCGCCTGACCGCTGCTCTCTCCCGAACACGCGGGCGTCCTGTCCCGCTGAACTTTCGCGTCCCGTTCGTCCGGACGCGCGATCCACTACGGCTCCACATCACCACGCAGCCCCCGGACACCGCCGGTGCTGCTGTCCGGCGACGGCCGCACCACCGGCCGAGCCACTTCGAAGGGATCACTGTGAAGCTGAGCGAGCTGCTGGCCGGACAGGACCACCAGATTCTCCAGGGCGACCCCGCCCGGACGTCGATCACGGCGGGCACCACCTTCGACGCCGAACTGGCCGCGCCCGGTTCGTTGTTCGTCGCCGTACCCGGCTACCAGGGCGGGGGCCCCGAAGCCGTCGCACCGGCGGTCGCCCGAGGCGCGGCGGCCGTCCTCGTCGGCCCCGAGGTGTCCGAGCACCCGGCGCCCGCGGCGGACGTGTGCGTGGTCCGGGTGCCCGACATCCGGGCGGCGGCGGCGGTCGTCGCCTCACGCTACTTCGGTGAGCCGGGCCGGCAGATGGACATGATCGCGATCACGGGTACCAACGGGAAGACGTCGGTCTCGTACATGGTCGAATCCGTGCTCCGCATCGCCGAAGGCGCGAAGGCCGGTGTCATCGGCACGGCGGGCAGCCGGATCGGTGACGAGCTGATCCCGATGCCGCAGTCGGTCCTGACCACCCCCGAGACGCCCGACCTCCAGTACCTCCTGGGCTGCATGCGCGACCGGGGGGTCGGCACCGTGGTGCTGGAAGCCACCTCGATGGGTCTGCTGACCCACCGGGTGGACCGTACGTTCATCGACGTCGGCGTCTTCACCAACCTGACCCAGGACCACCTGGACGACCACGGAACGATGGACAACTACCGGGACGCCAAACTGCGGCTGTTCCAGGGCCTGTGCGGCCATGCCGTGATCAACGTCGACGACCCGGTCGGAGCCGCGATCCGGGACGCGGCGCCCGGCCCCGTGACCACGTACGCCCTCGACGCGGAAGCGGACTTCCGGGCCACGGACCTGACGGTCGACGCCTCGGGTACGCGCTTCACCCTGCACCACGACGGCCGCAAGTATCCGGCCGCGATCCCCTCGCCGGGCCGCTTCTCGGTGGCCAACGCCCTCGCCACCGTGGCCGCCTGCCACGTCCTCGGCCACGACCTGGCCGGACTGGTCGCCGCGCTCGAACAGATGCCCCAGATCCCGGGCCGCTTCGAGCGGGTCACGACCTCGTCAGGGACCTCCGTGATCGTCGACTACGCCCACTCGCCGGACTCCCTGAGCAAGGTCCTGACGACGATCCGCGGATTCGCCAAGGCCCGCGTCATCACCGTCTTCGGCTGCGGCGGCGACCGGGACACCACAAAGCGGGCGGACATGGGAACGATCGCCGGGGCCGGGTCCGAACTCTGCGTCCTCACCTCGGACAACCCCCGCCACGAGGACCCCGAAGGCATCCTCGACCAGATCGCCCCGGCCCTCACGGCGACCGGAACCCCCTTCGAACGCTTCGTGGACAGGCGTGAGGCCATCGCCTTCGCCCTCTCCGTCGCGGGCCCGGACGACATCGTCCTGATCGCCGGCAAGGGGAGCGAGCCGCATCAGATCGTCGGTGACGCACTGCTGCCGTTCAGTGACATGGCGACCGTGCGGGAACTCACCGAGGTGTAGCCCCCGGCTCGGCTCACCGCCCGCTCACTCACACCCCGGATGCGTCAATCGCGACGATCAAGGTGTTGGCCTCCGTGGCCGGCCCCCTGACATGCTGAAACGGCGCCCGGGGAGGGTGCACAGCACGAGTGAGGCAGTGGCGATGAGGGTATTCACGACGGTGGCCGGACCGGTACGCGGCAGGCCGGTCACCGCTGACGGCGGGACCGTCGCCGTGCTCGGCATCCCCTACGCCGCACCGCCGTTCGGCGCCCACCGCTTCATGGCCCCGCGCCCGGCGCCCGCCTGGAACGGCGTACGGGACTGTCTGGAGTTCGGCCCCGTCGCACCGCAGTCGGCCGAACTTCCCGGCGCGCCCGCATGGTCGCCCGGCGACGAGGACATCCTCACCCTCAACATCTGGACCCCGGGAGCCGGCCACGACGCCCTCCCGGTCCTCGTGTGGATTCACGGAGGCGCCTACGTCTTCGGCTCCTCCGCGCAGCCCGACTTCGACGGCGCCGCGCTCGCCGGGCAGGGACTGGTCGTCGTCACCCTCAACTACCGTCTGGGCTTCGAGGGATTCGGCCACGTCCCGGTCAGCGGAGGCGAGGACGTCTGCCCGGACAACCGGGGACTGCTCGACCAGATCGCCGCACTGGAGTGGGTACGTGACAACATCGGCGCGTTCGGCGGGGACCCCGGCCGGGTCACCGTGGCCGGTCAGTCCTCGGGTGCGACAGCGGTCGCCTGTCTGATGGTGACGGAGCGGGCACGCGGCCTCTTCCGCCGGGCCGTCGCCCACAGCGCCGTCAACGCCTGCGCACCGGTGGCGGCCGCCGCGCGGACCACCGCCGAGGTCGCCGCGGCGGCGGGAGTCCCCCCGACCCGGGCGGGCCTCCGCTCCGCTTCCCCGGCAACGCTCGTCGCCGCTTCCGACCAGGTCGCCGACGGCTACCGCCGGAATCCGGACTCGGGACAGCGCCACTACGACCCGGCGATCTACGGGCCCGTCGTGGACGGCGACACCCTGCGGGCGGACCCTCTCACCGCCATCGCCGCGGGCGCCGGCCGCGAGGTGGACCTGATGGTCTGTCACACCACGGAGGAGTGCCGACTGCTCGATGCCGTGGGCAGCAGTGCCGAGATCACCAGCGAGAGCCGGCTCGCCGCCTTCGCGGCCGACTTCGGACTGGCGGCGGAACTCGTCGACGGCTACCGCGCGCTGATGCCGGGCGCCCCGGTCCTCGACATCTTCCTCGCGGTGTACGGAGATCTGCTGTTCGCCGAGTACAGCAGCAGACTGGCCGAGTCCCACGCCCGCGCGGGCGGCACGGCGTACCTGGCCCGCTTCGACCGGCGCCGGGGCGGCGAGGGCGGTCCGGTCCGCGCCTGGCACTGCGCGGACATCCCCTTCGCCTTCGGCACCCTCGACGAGAAGAGCGTCCACTTCCTGATCGGCGGCCCCCCGGGACCTGCCGATCACACCCTGTCCGCCCGGATGATGCGGTCCTGGGCCGACTTCGCCGCCACCGGCGACCCCGGCTGGGCCCGGACCGGCGCTTCCGCCGGTGCGGTGATGGTCTGGGGCGCCGAAGCGGACGCGGCCGGAACTCCCGTCGACGCGTTCCGCGAACTGTGGCGTACGGCGGGATATCCGCTGCTGGCGCCGTGAACGCCTGCGCGCACCGCCGCGCCGCACACGTGACGATGTGCCGGGCGTGCGGCGATACGCCCCCTGCGCGCCCCTGGATCCCTTGTCATCACCCTCCCGCTGCACCTAAGTTGGCCGATTGCGACATGTCCTACTGCAGTGGGGGGAGCCACGTCATGGCCGCGAACGGACGACACCGTAGATATCAGCCCAGCCGCATCAACCGTGCCTCGCTCACGGTGACGGCGGGCGGCGCGGGCATCGCGCTCCCGCTCATCACCGCCGCGTCGGCGGGTGCCGCGCCGACCGACGTGTGGGAGAAGGTCGCCGTCTGCGAGTCGACGAGCAACTGGCACATCAACACGGGCAACGGCTATTACGGCGGCCTGCAGTTCAGCGGGTCCACCTGGGCCGCGTACGGCGGTACGGCCTACGCGGCCCGCGCCGACCTCGCGACCAAGGACCAGCAGATCGCGGTCGCCGAGAAGGTGCTGGACGGGCAGGGGCCGGGAGCCTGGCCGGCCTGTTCCGTACGCGCGGGTCTGACCCGCGGGGGCGACGCCCCCGGCATCTCCCCGCAGTCGCAGGGAACCAAGCGGGTCGAGGCGCCGGGGAAGACCACCCCGCACGCCCGGCCCCAGGCCGCACCCGCGTCACCGACGACCGTGCCCGGTCAGCGGGAGTCCTACACGGTGGCCGGTGGTGACTCGCTGTCCGGCATCGCCGCCGCCGAGCAGGTCCGCGGTGGCTGGCAGCGTCTCTACGCGGCGAACCGGCAGGTCGTCGGAGACGACCCCGACCTCATCCTTCCCGGGCAGCGGCTCAGCCTGGACGTGGCCAGGGCGCGGGGCAGCGCCCCGAAGCAGCAGGCGGCCCCCGCGGCGAAGCCGAAGCCGGAAGCGAAGCAGAAGCGGGAAGCCAGGCCGCAACCGAAGCAGACCGCCACGCCGGAACCGAAGCGGCAGGCCGAGCCCGCGCAGAAGTCCACGCCGAAGCCCGCGGCCAAGCCCGCGCCGAAGAAGAGCGAGCGTTCGGAGCGGTCCACGGAGCGCTCCGAGAAGCAGTCCGGTCTCAGCGCGCCGGTGGCGGCCCGCGCGGGCACTCCGTACCGCCAGTCCGGCTCCTGGGCCAGCGGCTACCACACGGGCGTCGACTTCCCCGTGCCCACCGGTACGTCGGTGAAGGCCGTGTCCGCCGGGAAGGTGGTCTCGGCGGGCTGGGCGGGGGCGTACGGCTACGAGGTCGTCATCCGGCACGGCGACGGCAGGTACAGCCAGTACGCGCATCTGTCGGCGCTGCACGTACGTGCCGGCCAGCAGGTGAGCAGCGGCCAGCGGGTCGCACGCTCGGGCTCCACGGGCAACAGCACCGGCCCGCACCTGCACTTCGAGATCCGTACGGGAGCCGGCTACGGGTCCGACATCGACCCGCTGGCCTACCTCAGGGCGGGCGGCGTCAAGATCTGAACCGAGCCGGTCCGCCGCGAGCCGTCGGCCGCCGGAGCGCCGGTGAACCCCACGCCGCCCACCTTGCCCCCGTGCGGCAGTGTGATGGTCGGCGGCAGGGAGCCGGGCGCCGGAAAGGAAGCCGTGGCGGCAGGCACGGCGGACGTACGGTCGGAAGCCGTGGCGAGCACGCCGACGGGCGACGACGGTCCGGGCGGGCTCACGAGTGCGGGCAGAAGGCCGGCACGGCTCCGCGGCGTGGGGAGTGCCCGGCCCGCATCGCCCCCTTCGTCCGGCACCGCGTTCCCCGCCGCTGTCCGTCCGGTTTCCCTCGGCGCGTCCGTCCGTTCCGTCCCGAGCCGCCCCGTGGTGAGCAGGATCAGACCTCCCGCCGTCACCGCACCGCAGACCAGCGCGAGCAGGGTCCCCGTCATGCCGTAGCGGAAGACCTCGCCGAACAGCGTGATTCCCACCGCCGCGGCGACCACAGGATTCACCACCGTCACTATCGCCAGCGGCGCGGTCAGACCGGCGCCCCGGTACGCGGACTGGGACAGCAGGAGTCCCGCGGCCGCGAGACCCGCGATCACCAGAAGGGTCGGCAGCCCCGAACCCACCGAACCGGACGTCCATTCCACTGCCACGGTCTTGGTGAACACCGAGCCCATGCCGAACGCGACCCCGGCGCCGGTGGCCAGCAGGACACTGCGCGCCATCGGGCGGCGCATCCCCTTCGCGACGAGGAAGAGCGCCGCCACCCCGCCGAACGTCACCGAGGCCAGCAGCAACTGCTCCGGAGCGCCCAGCGCACGCGACTCGGCGCTCCCGGTCAGGGCCAGCAGCCCGGCGAGACCGACCGTGGCCATCACGGCCCCGCGCCAGGCCGTCGACCCGGCCCTGCGGCCCACGAACAGCGCGGCCATGGGCAGGGCGAAGACGATCGTGAGGGCACCGAGGGGCTGGACGAGGCTGAGAGGGCCGTAGGCGAGGGCCACCACGTGGAGCACCGCGCCCAGGCCGTTCAGGGCGACAGCCGCCCACCAGGCGGCGTTGCGCACGAGTGCCGCGTACGAGCGGCCGTCACCGCCCGCGGCGACGCGCTCCTGGATGATCGCCCCGGCCGCGTAGGCGACCGCGGAGACCAGTGACAGCAGCACAGACAGCGCGAGGAAACTCATGTAGACCACGATGTCCTGTCGGAGTCGCCGAGTCGTCGTCCCAGAGGCGGCGACTCGACGTACTGCTCCAGTAGTACGTCAGGAGGTCCGGTGTCCTCCTCCCGACGGTAGTCCTCCTGGCCGGGGACGTCAGAAGTTCGGGTCCGACGGGTACGGTGAGCCCCGGATCCGGCACGGTGGGTGGCCGGGCGGGACGGGGGAGCGGACCATGGACCGGACCGAGGCGTCCGGCCCCGGTGGCTTCTTCGCCCTGCGCACCACGCCCGTACCGGGCGGCTCCCACCTGCCGCTCGCCCGCCTCTACGCGGGCCATCTCGCACCGCTCACGGCTCGTGTCGACACGGTCGCCGGCCGGCTGCGTACCCCCGAACGCAGAGTCGCCGCTTCCCTTGCCCACCTGGCACTGGCCGCACGGCTCTGGTCCGTCGCACTGGGCCCCGCCGCCCTGACCGGCCGGCTGCCCGACCTCTCGCCCGACCGGCTCCTCTGGGACCCGGCGCACTCCGTGCCCGACGATCTGTGGCTGTCGGACGCCGAGCCGGCGGAGAACAGCGGGACTCCCGAGGGCACCGCCCGCCGGATCCGGGAAATCGTCCAGGCCGGCCACCTCGCGCCGCTCGCCGAAGCGCTGCGCGCCGAGGGGACGATCTCGGCGCGGCTGCTGTGGGGCAACGCGGGCTCGGCGCTCGCCGGCGCCGTACGGGAACTGGTCGCCTGGGCGCGGACCCAGGGCCGCCCCGATGTGGCGGCACGGGCACGCGCCCTGGCGGCGGAGCTCTTCGACCACCCCGACCTGTCCTCCACCGGCACCCCGCACGGCCCGGCGTTCCGGCGGCGCAGCTGCTGTCTGTACTACCGGTGCCCGGACGGCGGTCTCTGCGGCGACTGCGTCTTCGACCGCCGGCCGGCCCGCGCGGGGAGCGGGTGACTCAGGTGCTGAGCTGGAACTCGGCGCGGATGCGCTTGCCGACGGGAACGCGCTCGGCGGTGACCCGGTCGCACAGGGCGACGACGATCTCCATCCCGTGGCCGCCGAGGCGGGCGGGATCGGGGGCGTAGAGGACGGGAAGCGCCGTGCTGCTGTCGTACACCGTGACGCTGATGCTCTGCGCGGTGCCTTCCAGCTCCAGCAGGTACGGACCGTGGCTGTAGCGCTCCGCGTTGGTGATCAGCTCGCTGACCGCCAGCATCAGATCGCTGCGGGTGTGCTCACGCAGGACCGCGAGCCACTCCGCCACGAGCCGGGTCAGGAACAGGTCGGCCAGTGCGCGGGCCTGCGCTATGCAGCCCGGCTCGCCCGCGAACACCTCGGCGGTGTGCAGTACCTCAGTGCACCGGAACCCCTGACCGGGGTCGTCCGGCCGTGAGGTGGCCTGTTCATTCATAGCTCCAGCCAAGGCGCCGCAGGGAGGTCGGAGACCTTTTCTCGCCGTTCGTCTACCCGCGTCGAGAGATCCCACTCCGGGGGATGCCCCAGATCCTAGACGCATCTCACTCCGCCGCGTGGCGGTTCAGGCTTCCACGCACATTCCCGTACGCAGCCGCTGCACGATCCGGTTCAACAGGCGCGACACATGCATCTGGGAAACCCCCAGACGTTCCCCGATCTGGGACTGCGTCATCTCCTGACCGAAGCGCATCTGCACGATCTTGCGCTCACGGTCGTCGAGCTTCTCCAGCAGCGGAGCCAGCGCGTGGAGGTTCTCCACGGTCTCCATGCCGGGGTCCGTCTCGCCCAGCAGATCGGCGTACGCCCGCTGGTCCTGACCGGACTCGCCATCCGCCGACGGGGTGTCCAGGGAGCCGGCCGAGTAGCCGTTGGCCGCGACGAGACCCTCGATGATCTCCTCCTCCGGAAGGTCCAGATGCGCGGCGAGCTCCGCGACCGTGGGATCGCGGTCCAGCTCCGCCGCGAGCTGCTCCTTGGCCTTGGCCAGATCGACCCGCAGCTCCTGCAGGCGGCGCGGCACATGGACGGCCCACGTGGTGTCGCGGAAGAAGCGCTTGATCTCGCCCACGATGTACGGCACGGCGAACGTCGCGAACTCGACCTCCCGGGAGAGGTCGAACCGGTCGATGGCCTTGATCAGACCGATCGTGCCCACCTGGATGATGTCCTCGCCGTCGTCACCGCCGCGATTGCGGAAGCGGGACGCGGCATAGCGCACCAGGGAGATATTCATCTCGATGAGGGTGTTGCGCGCGTACTGGTACTCGGGCGTCCCCTCATCAAGGGTCCGCAACTCGTCGAAGAACATCCGGGACAGTGCGCGGGCGTCCTGCGGTGCCACCTTGCCGGTGTCCTCGATCCACGGAAGTGTGCCCGTACCGGCGGCAGTCGAGGCATATGTCCGCGTACCTACCTGGTGATGCGTCGGCGTGGCTGCGCCGGTCGCTCCGGTGGTTCGCACTGACATCGCCGTCATGGTGTCGTCCTCCTGGTTGCCGATGGTGTGGAACCTCGTATGCCCGGCTCAAGCGAAGTCATGCCTTCCGGATTCAAAGACGTCCTCGGAGGCCGAATCCGGGCCGTGCCGGGCCGTGGCAAACTTGAGCGGGGCGTTCGGCCCGTAGCAACGCGGCCTGGCGCAGCCTGTGGCCGGCATCTTCGAGTGACAGAGGAACGGCCATGACCGTGACAGTTGACAGCCCGGAGCTCGATCCCGGAGCCGGTGAGTTCGGTCCCGGCATCGACCCCGACCGGCTCGCCGTCTGTCTGAGTGTGCTCGACGAGCTCGACACCATCGACGTCGACCATCCGGACGCGATCGCCGTGCGCCGCGCCACCGCGGGTGTCTACCGCACCGTGAAACAGCGCCGCAGGCAGGAGCGCCGCGCGGCCAAGACCGCCAACGACAAGGCGGTCACCGAGGCCACCGCCACCGGCTCCGCCGTGCGCATCGACGACGAGACCGAGGGCATCCTGCCCTCGTCGGTCACCGAGGCGGGCAGGATCGCCGGGATACTCGAGCGGCCCCGCTCCTGCTACACCTGCAAGACGCGGTACGTCGAGGTCGACTACTTCTACCACCAGCTCTGCCAGAGCTGCGCCGCCGAGAACCGCGCCAAGCGCGACGCCCGCGCGGACCTCACCGGCAAGCGCGCCCTGCTCACCGGCGGCCGTGCCAAGATCGGCATGTACATCGCGCTGCGGCTGCTGCGCGACGGCGCGCACACGACCATCACCACCCGCTTCCCCAGGGACGCCGTCCGCCGCTTCAAGGCGATGGACGACTCGGCGGACTGGCTGCACCGGCTGGAGGTCGTCGGCATGGACCTGCGCGACCCCGCACAGGCGGTCGCCGTCGCGGACCAGGTCGCGGAGCAGGGGCCGCTGGACATCCTCATCAACAACGCGACGCAGACCGTGCGCCGCCTGCCCGCCGCCTACGCCGCGCTGGTCGAGGGCGAGAGCGCCCCGCTTCCCGCGGGGGAACTCCCCGCCCACCACGTGATCGGCGCTTTCGGCTCCGGCGCGGTGGACGGTCTGGCCGCGTTGCCCGCGGGGATCTCCGGCCTCGACGCGCAGCAGGTCGCCGATCTCGCACTGGTCGCGGGCAACGCCAGCGTCGCCCGGCACCTGGACGGCAGCGCCATCGACGCGGGTGGTCTGCTCCCCGACGTCGTCGACAGCAACACCTGGGTGCAGACCATCGAGCAGATCTCCCCGGTGGAACTGCTCGAAACCCAGCTGTGCAACTACACGGCGCCGTTCATCCTGATCAGCAAGCTCCGCCCGGCGATGGCCGACGCGGCCAAGAAGTCGGCGAGCGGCCGCGCGTACGTCGTCAACGTCTCCGCGATGGAAGGCGTCTTCGGCCGCGGCTACAAGGGCGCGGGGCACCCGAACACGAACGCCGCCAAGGCCGCGATGAACATGGTCACGCGGACCAGCGCCCAGGAGATGTTCCGGACCGACGGCATCCTGATGACCTCGGTCGACACCGGCTGGATCACCGACGAGCGCCCGCACTTCGACAAACTGCGTCTCGCCGAGGAGGGCTTCCACGCCCCGCTCGACCTGGTCGACGGCGCGGCCCGAGTCTACGACCCGATCGTGCGTGGTGAGCACGGCGAGGACCTGTTCGGCTGCTTCCTCAAGGACTACGCGCCCGGGAACTGGTGAACCCGGCGCGAACGACGACGACGGCGGTCCGTGCTCCACGGGCCGCCGTTTTTTCTGTCACGGTATGAACGGATATGCCGTCCTTGGGCCCCTGATCGGGTGGCGTCTTTGGCCGAAAGTGACCTAGGCCATACGTTCTGTCGAGCGCGGTCGCGCTCATTTGGTTAGTCTGGGGTGAACGGACGCCACTGGGGAATCCACAAAGATTCCTTGGCCGTCCTGGGACAGGTCTGCAACCGGACCGCCGTCCCGCCCCCTACGGGCGCCACCGCGACCGAGCTGTTCCTGCCCCTGCCCCGGGTGGCCGACGCATGGTTTCGGCCGTTGCCTCTCCATTGCCCGGGGTTACGCGACACAAAGGAGTGCGCGGTGACACCAGAACTGACGAAGTACGAGAAGCGACCGGAAGAACGGTACGGAGCGCGGGCCCGCAAGCCCGAAGGACTCCGGAACATCGAGGTCTGGGCGAGGTCCGCACCGATCCGGCTGGCCGGCTACGAGGACGACCTCGCCGAGCCGCACATCCTCCCCGGCATCGACTGACCGCTCGCACCGGCGCTCTCTTCCATGAGTCCCGCCCCTCCCCCGGTTCCCACCGGGGGAGGGGCGGGACTCAGTGCCGTCCGCCCGGCCCGCCCGCAGGTGAGACCGGCCGCATGAACTCGCGCACGTAGTCGCGGTGCCACCAGCATCCGGTCTCCCGCAGCTCGCGCCACGAGGTGAAGCGGTAGCGGTACACACGGGCCCGCACGTGTGCGGGCGGGCTGTCCGGGAACGGGTTGTGCCGCAGCAGGCCCAGGGTGTCGCGGTCGTTCTCCAGGAGCCGTTCGGTGAACGGCCCGAACCATGACCGGGCGTAGGCGGGGGAGAGCGCGGCGAACCACATCATCCAGTCGAGCCGCAGATGGTACGGGGCGAACTGGCGCGGCAGGCGACTGGGATCGCCGGGCTTGCCGTGGAAGCCGTACTCCTGCCAGCGCGTGCCCTCGTGGATCACCCGTTCGGCGGTTCCCTCGACGACGACTTCCAGGCGCACCCGGCTGATGCTCCCGAAGGCCCCGTAGGTGTTGACGAGGTGGAGCGGGTCGAAGGACCGGTTCATCACCTGGTTGCGGGAGATCAGATTGCGGGCCGGCCGGTAACTGAGGGCCAGGATCAGTGCCGTGACGGCGATGACCACCACCTCGTACCAGAGGGGCGGCGCGGACTGCGCGGGCGGAGCTCCGGCGACGAACGACCAGTCGACGGCCGACAGGGCGAGCGTGATCGTGAGCCAGTTCAGCCAGGCGAAGTTCCCGGACAGCACCAGCCACAGCTGGGTGACGATCATCAGGACCGCGGCCGCGCTCGCCACCGGCTGCGGGGTGAAGAGCAGGAACGGGACCAGGAGCTGGGTGACGTGGTTCGCGGCCACCTCCACCCGGTGCACGGGCCTCGGCAGGTGGTGGAAGAACCAGCTCAGCGGGCCCGGCATCGGCTGGGTCTCGTGATGGAACTCCAGACAGGTCAGCCGCCGCCAGCAGGAGTCACCGCGGACCTTGATGAGCCCGGCGCCGAACTCCACACGGAACAGGAGCCAGCGCAGCAGCCAGAGCACGAGCACCGGCGCCGCCGTGTCACCACTGCCCAGGAAGATCGCGAGGAATCCGGTCTCCAGGAGCAGCGACTCCCAGCCGAATCCGTACCAGACCTGACCTACCTGGACGATCGACAGATACAGCACCCAGGGCAGCGCCCACAGGAGCATCGCCGCCCAGAGCGGCAGATGGGCGTCGACGCCCACGACCAGTGCCAGGGCGACCGCGCAGCCGGTCCAGGCCACGAGGGCGAAGAAGCGGTCCGAATAGTGGAGCCGGAAGAGGCCGGGGGCGGCCCGCCACGGGGTCCGCCGCAGGAGGGCGGGCACGGGCAGCATTCCGCGCTCGCCGATCAGCGCCCGGAACTGGAGCGCCGCGGCGAGGAACGCGACCAGGTAGAGGACGGCGAGAGCCCGCTGGAAGATCAGCCGGCTCAGCCAGTACCCCTCTGCGGTGAACCACTCCATCGCTTCCAGTATCGGCCACGGCCCCGCTCAGCGGGCGGCGACGATCCGGCCCAGGCTGCGGCCGAGGTGGCGTGCGTACCAGTGCTGGACGGGCGGGACGAGGGGTCCCGCGAGGCGGGTGTACCAACTGGCCGGGCGGGAGAAGGCCATGACCGTGAACCACACCGTTCCGTCGTCGGCGAGGTCCACCACGAAGCACTCCTCGCCGCGCTCCGGATGGCTGCCCCGGGTGCCGTAGGCGAAACCGATGCGCTCGCTCCCGTACGTCGCCCAGACCACCTCGCAGGGGGCGGTGACCCGGAGCGGGCCGATGCCCAGTGAGACCGTGACGCCCGTTCCTGCCTCGGCCCGCGCCGTTGTCGCGTTGATCCCCGCTCCCGCCGCACGGTGCATGCGCCAGCCGGTGACGGCGGCTCCCGCCGCTTCGAAGTCCGCGCGGCCCCTGCCGACCCGGGTGCGGTGGTGGAGGTGGTGGTAGCCGTCGGGGAGCGGGCCGAGGAGGGTGGCGCCGACTTCGGGGTAGGTGAAGGTGTTCATGCGGTTCCGCCTTCCGGAAGGGTGCGGTCCTGGAGCCGGCGCCAGGCGAGTACCGAGCAGAGGGCGAAGCCCAGTGCGTTGCCGAGGCCGTGTGTAGCGGCCATCCAGGTGAGCGAGGGGTGGGGGATTCCGGTGGCCTCGCCGAGCGCCCAGCTCAGCGCGAGCACCATGGTGGCGACGAGGACGGCGGCCGAGGTCAGGAGCAGTGCCCGGGTGGTGCGGTCCGGGCCGCCGGTGCGGACGGTGCGCAGGGTCAGCAGGGCGACCGTCCACATCCCGGCCGTCAGGACGACTGCCCCGGCCAGTTCGGCCCAGTCCCCGATGAAGTAGCCGATGAGAACGAGCAGGGTGCCCAGCGGCACGCTCAGTGCGGCGAACCGGCCCGCCGGTGTGCCGGTGGTCCGGCAGAGCAGTCCGGCGACCAGTGCGGCGGCGAACCCGGCGAAGTGGAAGTGCGGCACGGTCAGGGCCAGGATGCCGAGGCCGAAGCCGAAGAGTTCGTGCCCCGAGCGCTCGGCGACGAGGGCCAGCGCGGCGACCGAGGGGGTCACCAGTGCGGTGTAGAGGGCGATCTCCGTGGGGTGTGCGCTGCGGGTGCGGGCCGCGCGCAGCGGCGCGTGCAGTGCGAGGGCCACGGCCCCCAGGGCGTAGACGGTGGCGAGCGCGGCGGCGGGGAGACCGCGCGGCAGCCAGAGGGCGAGGGCGCCCGGGGCGGCGAGGAACGGCCACAGCCGCCGGATCCGGTCGAGCTCCGGGGCGTCCATCAGTCGCAGCCCGGCCGGCACGACGACGAGCATGCCCAGCATCACTATCAGGTTCACCAGAACGGACATGGCCAGCCCACCCCATTTCTTGAACGCGTTCAACTGGCATGCTGAGACTAGAGGCTTTCTTGAACGCGTTCAACCCCGAGTGGGTGAGGGTGCGGGAGGTGGTCGTTCGGCTTGCGGACCGGCGCGTGGTACGGCACAGATGAGGGGGACCCATCGGTTCGAGGTGAAGCAGGAGAGCTCAGTGCGCTCACCCCAGCGTCCGCGACGTACCGCGTCCGTAGCCCTGTCCGTCGGTGTCCTCCTCGTCGCGGGCTGCGGCCA
Source organism: Streptomyces finlayi (assembly GCF_014216315.1). Taxonomy (NCBI): domain Bacteria; kingdom Bacillati; phylum Actinomycetota; class Actinomycetes; order Kitasatosporales; family Streptomycetaceae; genus Streptomyces; species Streptomyces finlayi. Next base: position 441,657 of record NZ_CP045702.1, on the reverse strand, counting down.
GGGTGCGGGGGGCGGTGAGAGCGGCACCCCCGGCACGGCGGGGGCCAAGGAGCTCTTCCTCCAGTCGGCGGTGTCGCCCGGTCCCGCCCCGTTCACCGGATCGACCGCCGGGTCCCCGCCCCCGGCGGCCACCGCGTCGCCCGCCGCCCTCACCGAAGTGACCGAGCGCGCCGTGTCCGGGGCCACCCCCGGGCTGTACGGCGGCACCAGGTCCGTGGCGAGCTGCGACGTCGAGCAGCAGGTGCGCTTCCTGGCCGGGGACGCGGTCAAGGCCCGCGCCTTCGCCGAGGCCGCGGGAATCCGGCAGAAGGAGATCCCGGCGTTCCTGCGCGGGCTCACTCCCGTCCTCCTGCGCACCGACATCCGCGTGACCGGTCACGGCTACGACAAGGAGGCCGGTTCGCCCACCGCGTTCCAGTCCGTGCTCCAGGCGGGCACCGCCGTGCTGACCGACACCCATGGCACGCCCCGTGTCCGCTGCGTGTGCGGCAACCCGCTCGGCGCACCGGTCGTGATGAAGGGTTCCCTGGCGTACCGCGGCAAGGAATGGGCGGACTACGACCCGAACCGTGTCCTGGTCATCGAGCCCAGCATCCGGGCGATCAGGGACCTCGTCATCGTCGACGTCGCCGACGGCACCTGGATCGAGCGGCCGGCCGGAGACGACGGGGCGCAGGACAGGACCCCCGAGGATCCGCCCCCCTTCGAGCCGGGCGACGGCATCGTGCCCTCTCCGGACACCTCCACGGCCAGCCCGGAGCCTTCGGCGCCCGCGTCTCCTGAACCTCCCTCCGCCGTGCCTCCCGGTGAGCCGACGGAGGAAGTCGGTGAAGCACCCGAGGACGTGCCGCGGGAAGAAGTCATGGAGGCGCCTGCCGACGAGCTGTACGAAGCCCCGCCGGACCGGTCCGGCGACTCGGGAGCCGCGGGGGAACCGGGCGGATCCGGCCTGTGGCAAGAGGCTCCCTCCGACGGTGACCAGGGCCCGGACGGAGAGGCGCCGCCGGTGTCCGGTGGGCCTGACGCCGCCGCGTCCCTCGTGGGATGACGGTGGCGGGCAGGGTGAGGAGGGTTATGGGCCGCCGTCGGCCGAATCGCTCGAAGAATCAGACAATCGATGGCAGAGTGGCCTATATGGATGATCGGGTAGCGGGTGCCCTGTCACTCCCGGAAGACTGGCCCGCCCACCCGGACCTCAGCCTCGCCCTGAACCGAATGGGCAGCTTCGACTGGGATCTGGACAGCGGACTCCTACACATGGACCAGCCCGCACTCGACGTGTTCGACATGCCCGCCGAGGAGTACGACGACCGGCCCGTGACGCTCTCCACCCGGGTGCCGACGGACGAAAGCGTACGCCTCGACGGGATGGTCTCCGAAGCCCTCAAGGGCGGGCGCAGCAACTACGGTGCGTATTTCCGTATCCTGCGGCGCGACGGCACGCTGCGCTGGACCCACACCCAGGGTTTCATCTGCCGGGACGGCACCGGGCGGCCCCGCCGCATCATCGGGATCGTCCGCGACGCCACCCAGGAGCTCTCCGACTCGACGGCCCGCCAGGAGCTGGACGCGGAGCGGCGGAAGCGGACCAGTGTGGTGGAGGGCACGACAGCCGCTCTTGCACACGCCCGGACCGTCAAGGACGTCACCGACGTACTGAAGAACTCCCAGGGCGGCCTGGCCAACCTCGGCGCGGCCAGTCTCGTCATGGGCCTGCTGGAGTCGGGGCGGATCCATCTGGTGGCCGACGGGCCCGAGGGTGCCTACGTCCCGGGCACCCGGTACACCCGTACGGACGAGCCGTACCCGATGAGTGAGGTCGTCCGCACCCTGGTACCCCGCTTCATCGAGTCGGCCGCCGACTTCGCCGCCTCGTATCCGGTCCTGTGGCCGCACATCAGCCAGCTCGGGATCACCTCGGCGGCCTATCTGCCACTGATCGCCCAGGCCCGGCCCATCGGGGCACTGGGGCTCCTCTACAACGACAAGGCGGGGTTCACCCCCGACGAGCGAAATCTGCTGGTGGCCCTGGGCAGCTCGATCGCCCAGAGCCTCCAGCGCGCCATGCTGTACGAGCAGGAGCACGACCTCGCCGAAGGTCTCCAGCAGGCGATGCTGCCCCGCAGGATCCCCGAGGTGCCGGGTGCCCAGGTCGCCGTCCGCTACCGTTCCGCGCGGCTCGGCCGGGACATCGGCGGCGACTGGTACGACGTGATTCCGTTGCCGGGCGGCCGGGTCGGGGCCGTCATCGGAGACGTCCAGGGCCACGACACGCACGCCGCCGCCGTCATGGGGCAGCTCAGGATCGTGCTGCGCGCCTACGCCGCCGAAGGGCACAGCCCCGCCGCCGTCATGGCGAGGGCCTCCGTCTTCCTGCACGAACTCGACACCGACCGATTCGCGACGTGCAGCTACGCCGAGGTCGACCTGCGGACCGGCGTGGTGCAACTCGTCCGTGCCGGACATGTCGACCCGCTCATCCGGGACGTCGACGGAAGCTGTCGCCGCCTGCCGGTCGAGGGCGGGCTGCCGCTCAGCCTCTCGGCGGAGTTCGGGCGGCTCGAGTACCCGGTCAGCACCGTCGAGCTCGACCCGGGTCAGACGATGCTGTTGTACACGGACGGCCTGGTGGAACTGCCGGGCTCCGATCTCGACGAGGGCATGCAGCTCGTGGTCGACCTGGTCACCAACGGGCCCCGGGACCTCCAAACCCTGGCCGACCGTCTCTGCGACGCCGTGGACGAGCGGGGCGGCGAGGACGACGTGGCGATACTCCTGCTGCGCCGCAAGGCGGCTCACGCGCCGCAGCCCGGCGGCCGGCTCCAGCAGCACGTCGCACAGAACGATCCGGAGGCGCTGAGTTCCGCCCGTCACACGATCAGGGCCGCCGTGCGGGCCTGGGGTGCGGCGGAACGGGCCGACGAGATCGAACTCGCAGCCGACGAGCTGATGACCAACGCGCTGATGCACACCGACGGCGGGGCGATCGTGACGATCCGGGTCGTCGCGGCCCCCGAGCGGCGGCTGCGGGTCGATGTCGAGGACCGCTCCAGCGCGCTGCCCCGGCGCAGGGACGCGGGGGAGTCCGGGGTCTCCGGGCGTGGGCTCATGCTGGTCGACCGACTGGCCGATGTCTGGGGTGTGGAGTCCCGGGGCACCGGCAAGTGCGTGTGGTGCGAGTTCCTCGTCCCCGAACGCCGGTAGCCCTACCCGAATGTAACGTTACGTGACATGTCTGTACTTGACCGTAAACGCTCGCCAGCGGTTGACTGCGAGGGTGCGGTGGGGCGCGCAGGCTGCGCGCACCGTTCTCCTTTCAGACTCCCGGTCCCGCAGTTCTGCCTTCCATGACATGAGGACCCCTTGGGTACCGAGCTCCTGGCCCCGCTTGATCTCGCCTTCTGGCACCTCGAATCCGACGCGCACCCGATGCACCTCGGCGCACTCGCCGTGTTCTCCCCGGCGCCCGGTGTCGGCCCGGACGACATCCTCGGCCTCCTCGGCACCCGCGCCGCCGCGATCCCCCGGCTGCGCATGCGGGTGCGGGACGTCCTGCTGCCCGTCGGCGGCTCGGCCTGGTCGGCGCACAGGGATTTCGACGTGAACCGCCATGTCGTACGGGTGGTCCTGGACGAGGGTGACTTCATGGTGGAAGCGACCCGGCTCGCCGGGGAGCTGATGGAGCAGCCGCTCGAACGCGGGCTGCCACCCTGGCAGATGTATCTGCTGAGCGGGGCGGACGACGGGCCGTTCGCCGTGCTGGTGAAGCTGCACCATGCCCTCGCCGACGGGATGCGGGCCGTCGCCATCGGGGCCGGGATCTTCGACCAGATCGCCGCGGCCGGAGCCGCGGCCGGACGTGGCGCGGTACGGCGGCACGTCCCCGTGCCGCCGCGGTCCTGGATGCCGGGCCCCCGCCAGGTGGCCGGCATGGCTCTGGACCGGATCGGGGAGGTCGGGCGGGCGCTCGGGGTGGGCGCGTCCGTCGTCCGGAACAGCCGTCTCGACCTGCACGTGTCGAGTGCGCTCACCGCCGGCTCCAGCGGCACCCGCCGACTGGCCACGGCGGAACTGGACGCCGACGTGGTGCAGGACATCCGCCGGGCGGAGGGTGGCACCGCCAACGACGTACTGCTCGCCGTGGTCGCCGGAGGGCTGCGGCGGTGGATGCTCGCGCGCGGCGAGGAGCTGCCGGGGTCGGACCCCCGCGCCCTGGTGCCCGTCTCCCGGCGCAGACCGGGTGCGACGAAGAGCAACGGGAACAGGCTGTCGGCCTATCTCCTCGGGCTTCCGGTCCGTGAACCCGACGCCCGGGCGCGCCTGCGTGCGGTGCGGACCGCCATGGACCGCAACAAGTCGGCGGGGCCACTGCGAGGCGCCGGAGCCGTCGCCGTGCTCGCCGATCAACTTCCGCCGCTGGTCCACCGGTTCGGTGCGCCCCTGGCGGGGAACGCGGCGCGGATCCTGTTCGATGTCCTGGTCACCAGCGTCCCCCTGCCGCGCTCGGCGCTCTCGCTCGGTGGCTGCCCCCTCGGTGCCGTCTACCCGATGGCGCCCCTGGCCCGTGGTCAGGCGCTGGCCGTGGCCCTGTCCTCTTACGGCGGTCGGGTCCAGGTCGGCCTGGTCGCCGACGGCAAGGCGCTGCCGGACCTCGACCGGCTGGCGTCAGCGATCGAGGAAGAGCTGACCGGACTGCGCTCGCTGATCCCCACGGATCCCACGGCTTGATCCCCACGGCTAGTTCGCCAGGCCTGACGATCAGGGCTGATAGATCGGACTGATTTCCTGGAACGTGGCGCAGGAGTCCGGTTCTTCTCATGTTCCAGGTGTTGACGCGGCCCAGTGATCCGATGAATATTCGCTGTGAACGCCCAGCGATCACCGGCAGGGATGGCAGACACATGCACGGCAGCGACATGCAGGGCAGCGACATGCAACGGCACAGGCTCGGGCGCAGTGCGGTCGAGATCACCCGGCTCTCCTTCGGGGCGGCGGCCATCGGCAACCTCTTCACCGCCGTCGACCCCGCGCGGGCGGCAGCGGCCGTGGACGCGGCCTGGGACGAGGGCATCCGCTACTTCGACACCGCACCGCACTACGGACTCGGTCTCTCCGAGCGGCGGCTCGGCGAGGCTCTGCGGTCCAGGCCGCGCGACGCCTACGTCGTGTCCACCAAGGTCGGCCGGGTACTCGATCCGGTTCCCGCCGGTGGGGTCCCGGCCGCCGACGGGCTCTCCGACGGGCTCTCCGAAGGGTTCGCGGTACGCACCACGCACCGGCGCCGCTGGGACTTCAGCGCCGACGGCGTGCGGCGCTCCATCGAGGACAGCCTCGAACGCCTCGGCCTCGACCGCATCGACATCGCCTACCTCCATGACCCCGACGACCACGGGGAAGCCGCCTTCCGTGAGGCGTACCCGGCGCTTGAGAAGCTCCGGGCGGAGGGTGTCGTCGGAGCCATCGGCGCGGGCATGAACCAGACCGCGATGCTGACCCGCTTCCTGCGCGACACCGACGTCGACGCCGTGCTCTGCGCGGGCCGTTACACCCTCCTCGACCCCAGCGCACTGACCGCGTTGCTGCCGGAGGCCGCCGCGCGCGGCCGGAGCGTCGTCGTCGGCGGTGTCTTCAACTCGGGCCTCCTCGCCGACCCCCGCCCCGGCGCGACGTACGACTACGCGGCAGCGCCGCTCCAGCTCCTGGACCGGGCCCTGCGGATGAAGGCCGTCGTCGAGGGGTACGGAGTCCCGCTGCGCGCCGCCGCCCTGCACTACCCGCTCGCCCACCCAGCCGTCGCCGGAGTGCTCGTCGGCACCCGCTCGCCGGAGGAAGTACGGGACGCGGCCGCCCTGCTCCGCGCGGAGATCCCGGACGCGCTCTGGGACGAGCTGCGCGCCGAAGGACTCCTGAACGACGAACCGGGCGGCGACGGCCACCGGGAAGGGAACTGACATGAGGATCGCCCTGCACACCAAGGTCCGCGCCGACCGCACAGCGGAGTACGAGGCGGCACACCGCGAGGTGCCCGAGGAGCTCACCACCGCGATCCGGGCGGCCGGCGCCACCGCGTGGACGATCTGGCGCAGCGGCACCGACCTCTTCCACCTCATCGACTGCGAGGACTACACCCGCCTTCTCGCCGAACTGGAGGAACTGCCCGTCAACGTGGCCTGGCAGGCCCGGATGGACCAGCTCCTCGACGTCGCTCACGACTACACGTCCGACGGGGCCGGAGCGGGACTGCCGATCGCCTGGGAGCTGTGACGTGACACCCTCCGGGCCCTCCACGGGTGTGGTCGACGCCCACCACCACGTGTGGGACCTCTCCGTACGTGATCAGGACTGGATCACGGGAGAGGAACTAGCTCCCCTCCGGCGTACGTTCACCCTCGCCGACCTGGAGCCCGAGGCCCGGGCCGCCGGTGTGACCGCCACCGTGCTCGTCCAGACCGTCACCGTCGCCGAGGAGACCCCGGAATTCCTCGCACTCGCGCGGGACAGCGGCCTGGTCGCCGGGGTCGTCGGCTGGACCGACCTCACCGCACCCGGGATCACCGACACGCTCGCCGCCCTCCGGGCGCTCCCCGGTGGCGACCGGCTCGTCGGTATCCGGCACCAGGTGCAGGGCGAGCCAGACCCCCGGTGGCTGCTGCGCCCCGACGTCCAGCGCGGTCTGTCCGCCGTCGCCGACGCGGGACTGGTCTACGACCTGATCGTCCGGCCCCACCAGCTGCCCGCTGCCGCGCAGGCCGCGGCGCTGCTCCCGGGGCTCACCTTCGTACTCGACCACGCCGGCAAGCCACCCGTCGCCGAGCGGCGTACGCAGCCCTGGGCGGACGGTCTGCGGGCGCTGGCGGCCCGGCCCAACACCGTCTGCAAGCTCTCCGGTCTGGTCACCGAAGCCGACCCGCACCACTGGACCGTCGAGGATCTGCGGCCGTACGCGGAGACGGTCATCGACGCCTTCGGCCCCGGCCGGCTGATGTTCGGCTCGGACTGGCCGGTGTGCCGGCTGGCGGCGAGTTACGCCGAGGTCGCCGATGCCGCCCGCACCCTGACCACCGCCCTCTCGGGCCCTGAACGACGGGCCGTCTTCGCCGGCACAGCCACCCGCGTGTACGGCCTGGGCTGAGCCGCCGACGGCGCGCGGGGAGGCGTACGCCCCGGTGCTGCGGCAGGCTGGAGACATGCCCGAACTGCCGGAGGTCCAAGCGCTGCGGGTCTTCCTCGGCGACCACCTGGTCGGCAAGGAGATCACCCGGGTCCTGCCGCTCGCGATCAGTGTCCTCAAGACGTACGACCCGCCGGTGTCGGCCCTCGAAGGCACGACTGTCACGGGCGTGGCCCGGCACGGCAAGTTTCTGGACATCACCGCCGGGGCCCTGCACCTGGTCACGCACCTCGCGAGGGCGGGGTGGCTCCAGTGGAAGGACAGCTTTCCCGCCACTTCGCCACGGCCCGGCAAGGGCCCCCTCGCGCTGCGCGTGGTCCTCGCCGGAGGCGACGGCTTCGACCTCACCGAGACGGGCACGACGAAACGGCTCTCCGTCCATCTGGTGCACGACCCGGCCGAGGTGCCCGGCATCGCGCGCCTCGGGCCCGATCCGCTCGACGACTCGTTCGACCGTGAGGCGTTCGCCGCCCTGCTCGCCGGCGAACGCCGCCGGATCAAGGGAGCCCTGCGGGACCAGTCGCTCATCGCGGGCATCGGCAACGCGTACAGCGACGAGATCCTGCACGTGGCCAGGATGTCCCCCTACAAACTCACCACGAGTCTGAGCGAGGACGACATCACCGTTCTGCACACCGCGCTGCGCGCCACCCTCACCGACGCCGTCACGCGTTCCAGCGGACTCGAAGCGGGCAGGCTCAAGGCCGAGAAGAAGAGCGGAATGAGGGTCCACGGGCGCACCGGTCTGCCGTGCCCCGTCTGCGGCGACACGATCCTGGATGTCTCCTTCAGCGACTCCTCGCTCCAGTACTGCCCCACCTGCCAGACCGGCGGCAAACCGCTCGCCGACCGCCGCCTCTCGCGCCTGCTGAAGTAGGGCCCGCTTCCGGCACCCCCTAAACTCCGGCCTCATGCTGCGCGTACTCGCCGTCGACGACGAACAACCCGCTCTGGAGGAACTCCTCTACCTCCTGCGCGCCGATCCCCGCATCCGCAGCGCCGAAGGAGCCACCGGGGCCACCGAGGCGCTGCGCCGTATCGGCGGTGCCGTCGACGCTGCGCCCGACGACCCGTCCGCCATCGACGTGGTCTTCCTCGACATCCACATGGCGGGCCTCACCGGGCTCGACGTCGCCCAGCTGCTGGCCGGATTCGCCGCGCCCCCGCTCATCGTCTTCGTCACCGCCCACGAAGGCTTCGCCGTGCACGCCTTCGATCTGAAGGCCGTCGACTACGTCCTCAAGCCCGTGCGCCGCGAGCGCCTCGCCGAGGCCGTGCGCCGCGTCGCCGAGCAGGTCGGCGACCGGTCCGCGCCCGTCCACGACGGCGCCACCGACCAGATTCCGGTCGAGCTGGGCGGAGTCACCCGCTTCGTCCCCATCGACGACATCACGTACGCCGAGGCGCAGGGCGACTACGCACGGCTCCACACGGTCTCCGGCAGCCATCTCGTCCGGATTCCGCTGACCACCCTCGAAGAACGCTGGCGCTCGCGGGGCTTCGTACGCATCCACCGCCGTCATCTCGTGGCGCTGAACCGCATCGACGAACTCCGCCTCGACGCCGGCACCATGAGCGTCCGCGTCGGCGAGGCGGAACTCGCCGTGAGCCGCCGCCACAGCCGCTCCCTGAGAGACCTCCTGATGCGCCAGATCGGCCGCTGACCAGCACCGACCCCGGGTCCGCCCTTCCCAGAGCGCTCCCGTGGCGCCTACACTCCGGCCCCATGTCCGCAGAGCCCACACCCCGGCGCGAAGTGGTGACGGGGGAGTCCCGGCGGGTGCGCCCGCTGCCCCGCTACCGCGCCCAGTCGGAGATCGACGAGCAGACGGCGCTCGGCGGTGCCTACGTGCGCTCGCTGATGCGCAGCCAGCTGCGCGCCGGGCTGACCGCCTTCGGCGTGCTCGCCCTCGTCGCCGGCACGCTGCCCCTCGTCTTCGCCGCGCTGGACAGTGCCGCCGTCGTCTGGGCGGTGCTCGGCTTCGCCACGTATCCGCCGCTCACCCTGACCGCCTGGTGGTACGTGCGGCGTGCGGAGCGCAACGAGCGGGACTTCGCCAGGCTCGTGGAAGGCCGCCCCGCACAGTGAGCCGGCCCGACCATCTGGCGTCGGTGGTGGCGGTCGCGCTCGTCGTGCTCGCCACCGTCCTCGTGGGCGGATTCGGACTCCGTATCTCGCGCACCACGTCCGACTTCTACGTCGCCTCCAGGACCGTACGGCCCCGCCTCAACGCGGCGGCGATCAGCGGCGAGTACCTCTCCGCCGCCTCGTTCCTCGGGATCGCGGGTCTCGTCCTCGTCCACGGGCCGGACATGCTCTGGTATCCGGTCGGCTACACCGCCGGATATCTGGTCCTGCTGGTGTTCGTCGCCGCTCCGCTGCGCCGCTCGGGCGCGTACACCCTGCCCGACTTCGCCGAGGGGCGGCTCCAATCCCGTCAGGTACGCAGACTCGTCAGCGTGTTCGTCGTCGGTGCGGGCTGGCTCTATCTCGTACCGCAGCTCCAGGGCGCCGGGCTCACCCTCCAGATCCTCACCGGAGCGCCCGGCTGGCTCGGCGACGTGCTCGTCGCCTCCGTCGTGGTGATAGCCGTCGCCGCGGGCGGCATGCGCTCCATCACCTTCGTCCAGGTCTTCCAGTACTGGCTGAAGCTGACCGCCCTCCTCGTGCCGGCGATCTTCCTGGTCCTGGCCTGGCAGGGCGACGGCCGCCCCCGGGTCTCGTTCGACGAACAACTCTCCGTCTTCCGCGCCGACCATCCGCTGTACGCGACCTACGGGCTGATCGTGGCCACCTTCCTGGGCACCATGGGACTGCCCCACGTGGTCGTCCGCTTCTACACCAGCCCCAACGGGCGCGACGCCCGCCGCACCACCGTCGCCGTCCTCGCCCTGGTCGGCGCGTTCTATCTGCTGCCGCCGGTGTACGGGGCGCTGGGCAGGCTGTACGCCCCCGAACTGATGCACGGCGGGGACGCCGACGCCGCTGTGCTCCTCCTTCCCGCGCGGGTCATCGGAGGCCTGGGCGGGGACCTTCTCGGCGCCCTCATCGCCGGAGGCGCCTTCGCCGCGTTCCTCTCGACCGCCTCCGGGCTGACGATGGCCGTCGCCGGAGTGATCACCCAGGACGTGTTCCCCTCGCGCGGTGTACGACACTTCCGGCTGGCCACCCTCCTCGCGATGGCCGTGCCGCTGGCCGGTTCGCTGCTCGTCAGCCGCGTGCCGGTCGCCGACGCGGTGGGGATGGCGTTCGCCGTCTCCGCCTCGTCCTTCTGCCCGCTGCTCGTGCTGGGCATCTGGTGGCGCCGGCTCACCCCGCCCGGTGCGATCGCCGGACTGCTGCTCGGCGGCGGCTCGGCGCTCCTGTCGGTGGGCATCACGGTGAGCGGGGCGGTACGCCCGCCCGGCTGGCCGCACGCCCTCCTGGCCTGGCCCGCCGTCTGGTCGGTACCCGTCGGCTTCCTCGCGATGATCCTCGTCTCGCTGGCCACCCCCGGCCGCATCCCGCCCGGCACCAACGCCGCCATGACCCGCTTCCATCTGCCGGAAGCCCTGACCTCGGGACGTGAGCGATGACCGGAGCCGGAATCGCGGTGGTCACCGTCATCGCCCTGCTGCTGTTCGGCACGGGCTACCTGCTCGGCCGCACGGGCCGCCCCGTACGCACCAGTGACGTCGGCACACCGGTGGAACACGCCACGTTCGAGACCCTGCACACCGCGTCCCTAGCGGCACCTCCCCTGCGCGCCGGTCTCACCGAGGAGAGCGCGCGGCGGTCGGCGCGGCGGCTGCGCTCCCTGCTGGGAACGGACGCGCTCTGCCTCACCGACCGCGACCGGGTCCTGGTGTGGGACGGCGAAGGGGACCATCACGGCAAGGAGGTGATGGAGCACCTCCAGGGGCTCATCGCCGGCGGCCGGGACACCGCGTTCCACACCGACTGCGCCGACCTCGACTGCCCGCTGCGCTGGGCCGTCGCCGTCCCGCTGACCGTCGACCACCGCGTGCTCGGCACGCTCGTCGCCTACGCCCCGCGTGAATCGGCGGTGCTGGCGCGGGCGGCGGGAGAGGTGGCCCGCTGGGTGTGCGTACAGCTGGAGCTCGCCGAACTCGACCGCTCCCGTACGAAACTCATCGAGGCCGAGATCAAAGCCCTGCGGGCGCAGATATCCCCGCACTTCATCTTCAACTCCCTGGCAGCGATCGCCTCGTTCGTCCGCACCGACCCCGAGCAGGCGCGCGAACTCCTGCTGGAGTTCGCCGACTTCACCCGCTACTCGTTCCGTCGGCACGGGGAGTTCACCACCCTCGCCGACGAGCTGCACTCGATCGACCAGTATCTGGCGCTGGTACGGGCCCGCTTCGGCGAACGGCTGTCCGTCACGCTTCAGGTCGCCCCCGAGGTGCTGCCCGTCGCGCTGCCCTTCCTCTGCCTCCAGCCCCTGGTCGAGAACGCGGTCAAGCACGGTCTCGAAGGAGCCGTGAGCGACAGCCGCATCAGGATCAGCGCCCTGGACGCCGGGTCGGAGGCGGAGGTCGTCATCGAGGACGACGGCACCGGGATGGACCCGGAGCGGCTGCGGCAGATCCTGCGTGGCGAGGGCGGCGCCTCGACCGGCATCGGACTGCTCAACGTGGACGAGCGGCTCAGGCAGGTGTACGGCGACGACTACGGGCTCGTCATCGAGACCGGCGTCGGCGCGGGCATGAAGATCACGCTGCGGCTGCCCAAGTACCGCGCGGGCGTGCACGGTTCCTGATTCCGCCCGCGGTATGTCAGTAGAGGTGGACGGCCAGGTGGCCCAGGGGCAGTCCCAGCTGCCACGCCGGGGTCCACACCTGGGCGGCCTCCTCCTCCGCGCGGCCCGTCGGCGCCCAGGACGGCGCGCCGATCGCGTCGAGGTCCGCGGCGAGCAGCTCGGTCTCCTCCAGCCACCGCCAGGCCGCGCGCGCCAGCGCGAGCCCGGGATCGGGCGGCCCGTCGGTAGCCGCCCGGCGGTCCAGCTCGCCCAGGTGCTCGCAGATCCACGGCCGCCAGGCCGTTCCGTACGCCGTCAGCAGGCGTAACTCGTCCACCCGCGCTGCGGGCAGCGCGTCGTCCACCGCGTCGTCCGACAGGAAGATCGTCAGGGCGAGCGCCTCCCGCCCGGCCCGGTACTCCAGCGTCGTCGGCTCCATGAGGTCGCCGGTCACCAGCAGTTCGTCCGCGAGGTACTCGGCGTACAGCCAGGCCATCGGGATCAGCAGCCCGTCCCCGCCTGCCCCATCCGTGCGTTCCGGACGCATCCCGTCTCGCCTCTTTCCATACTCTGTACTGGGCTTCAGGGAGCATTGAACCGGGGGCGCATGCCTCGCGTGGGCAGAAGAGCAAGTTCGTTCAACGGATGCGAGGTTGAGATGGACGCCGACCGTGCCGAGGTCCCGCATGTGCGGCAGTTGCTCGGCGCGTACGTCCTGGACGCGCTCGCCGCCGGGGAGTGCGTACGGGTCTCCCGGCATCTTCAGCACTGCGACGGCTGTGCGGGCGCCTATGTGGAGGTCGCGGAGGCGTCCGCCATCCTGGGCCTGCTCAACGAGGAGGACCTGCTGGAGTAGCCGGGCAGACTGCGCGACAGGAGCCGCAGCGCGTAGTAGGAACGGGACTTGACGGTGCCCGCGGGTATGCCGAGTTCCCGCGCCGTCTCGCCCACGCTCATCCCACGGAAGTAGATCTGCACCAGCACCGCGCGGTGTTCCGGGCTGAGCGTCTTCACCGCCTCGCGCACATCGAGCGCGCGGACCGCCGAGTCCGCGGTGTCCTGCGGCGCCGGTGCGCTTTCGAGTACGGCGTCGCTCACTTCCGCCGGACGGGCCAGGCGCGACCGGCGGGCGTCGATGGCGAGGCGCCGGCCGACGGTGAACAGCCAGGGGCGCATCGAGTCGTAGGGGGCGTCGAACGCCTCCGGGTGCTGCCAGGCGTGAACCAGCGTCTCCTGGAGCAGATCCTCCGCGCGCTGCCGGTCGCCGAAGGTCAGCCCCAGCAGGAAGTGGAACAGTGCGGGGCCGTGTTCCCGCTGGAGATCCGCGAGGGCACGCTCGCCCGTCTTCGTCGTGGTCATGGTGAACGTCCCTTCCCGGAGAGGCTCTGCCGCCTCGCTGCCACCTGCCGTATACGAACGCATCCGGGCGAGGAGGAACAGGCAGCGCACCGAGGTCTGCGACGAGCGGTCGCACGGAGCGGCGAGTGGTGCGGTGAACGGTCCTACGACGGCGAAAAGGCCGATTCACGGAGACGCGGGTCGTTGATCCTTGACTCGACGATATGACTATATATGTAGTCAATCGTCCGAAATGAGTCGAGCTGGGAGCCGGGCAGATGACGAAGCGCATCCGACAGAGCACCGTGGCCGCCGTCACCGTGCTGCTCGCGGCAACAGCGTGTAGCGCGCAGCAGTCTCCGGCCCCGGGCGAGGCGGCCGGGCTGCGGGCGACCGCCGGGGAGGCAGGCCGGGGAGCGGGTGGCATCGCCGCGGACAAGGCGCGTGCCTTCACCCTCGTGGCCGCCGGCGACGTCCTGCCGCACTCCTCGGTCATCGACCGGGCCGCGGCGGACGCCGGCGGTCTGGGCTACGACTTCGGCCCGATGCTCAAGGGCGCCGCCCCCGTCGTCTCCCGGGCGGACCTGGCCATCTGTCACATGGAGACGGTGTACGGGCAGGACGGCGGCCCGTATACCGGCTACCCCTCCTTCAAATCGCCGCCCGAGGTGGCGCAGGGCCTGCGCGCCACCGGCTTCGACTCCTGTTCCACCGCGTCGAACCACACGCTGGACGACGGTGCGGGCGGCATCGACCGCACGCTCGCCGCCCTGGACAAGGAGGGCATCGCACACGCCGGCTCGGCCCGCTCCGCCGCCGAGGCCGCCCGGCCCACCCTCCTGAAGGCGGGCCCGGGCCGGCACGCCGCCAAGGTCGCCCATCTCGCGTACACCTACGGAACCAACGACATCCCCCTGCCCGAAGGGCGGCCCTGGGCGGTCAACCTGATCGACGAACAGAAGATCGTCGCTGATGCCCGGGCGGCCCGGAAGGCGGGCGCGGACGTGGTGGCCGTGTCCCTGCACTGGGGCACCGAGTGGCAGGACGAACCCGATGAGAAGCAGCTCACGCTCGGCCGCCGGCTCACCGCCGCCACGTCCGAGGGCCGCCCGGACATCGACCTGATCCTGGGCACTCACGCCCATGTCCCGCAGGCGTACGAGAAGGTCAACGGCACCTGGGTCATCTACGGCATGGGCGACCAGATCGCCGGTGCGATGATCAACTACCAAGGGGCCCAGGACCCGCGCGGCAACCAGAGCTCCATCGGCCGCTTCACCTTCGAACCGCCCGCCCGGCCGGGGAAGCGCTGGACCGTGAAGAAGGCCGAGTTCGTCCCCCAGTGGTACGACACGACCGCGGGCCGGGTCGTGAGCCTCAACGCCGCCATCGACGAGGGCGCCGGCCACCACCGCGAGGTGCGCGACCGCATCCGCGACATCGTCCTCGGCCGCGGCGCCGCCGAGGACGGACTCACCATGGGGAAGTGACCTCCGTCGCCAGCAGCCGGCCCGCGCCGCAGCCGGTCGATACCACACAGGAGTCGTGCCGGCGGGAGTCGCCCCAGATGACCACGGCGACGTCCCCGACGTCCGACGCCGGCCATCCCGGCACGTGGTCGCCGCCCAGTTGCCCGCGCAGCCAGGAGTGCCCCCACCGGGCCCGGTGCCAAAACAGCGGCGGTTCGCTGGTCCCATCGGGTGCAAAACGACCTGCTCACGGTGTCGGGGATGCGTGCGGGTGGACGGGCGTGCGAGCAGTTGGTCATGAAATCCGATCAGCAGCCTCAGCAACGACCGGACCGACGTGCACTGCTCCGGCTGGCCCTCGGTCTGGGAGCCGCCGCCACCGTGCACCTGATCGCCGCGGACCCCGCTGCCACCCCCCTCCGTCCCGGGGGCGCGCCGCCCGCGGGGGGAGGAGCCGCGGGGCCGCCCGCGCAGGCGGGGGCGAGGCCATCGGCGTACCGCCTCCAGCCCATGACGGACCGCACCCCGCCCCGGTTCCGGAGGGCCGCGCCTCCTGTACGCACCAGGCCGCTGGAGGAGCTGCCGGACCTCGGGCGTTCCATGGTGCTCAGCTTCGACGACGGCCCCGATCCCCGGTACACCCCGGGCATCCTGGCCACCCTTCGCAAGCACCGGGTCCGGGCGATGTTCTTCGTCTGCGGCGAGATGGCCGTCGACAACCAGGACCTGCTGCACGAGATGGCGGACGACGGGCACGTCGTCGCCAACCACTCCTGGTCCCATCCGCTGATCCCCGGGCTGTCCCGGGCCGGTATCCGCGACGAGTTGGGCCGTACCAGCGACATCGTCGAGAAGACGCTCGGCGAAGCGCCGCTCTGGTACCGGGCACCGTACGGGGCGTGGAACCGCAACTCGTTCGAGATCGGGGCCGCGCTTGGCATGGAACCCCTCGCGTGGACCGTCGACACCCTGGACTGGACGGCCCCGGGCACCGGCACCATCGTCCGCCGGGTCCTGGACGGTGCGGCGCCCGGCGTCGTCGTGCTCTCCCACGACGCGGGCGGCGACCGTTCGCAGAGTGTCGCCGCCCTGCGCCGGTACCTGCCCGAACTGCTCGCCGACGGCTACCGCATCACCGTTCCGCACAGGATGTGAACAGGTGGTGGCGGGGGAGCGCGCGCTCACGGTTCAGCGTGTGGCGACCATCCGGGCGAAGACGACCACGTTCCCGTCGTAGCCGCCGGCCTTCGAGTAGGCGCCGCCACAGGTGATGACCCGGAGCTCCGCATGACCCGTGTCGCCGTACACCCGGGCACCGGGAAAGTCGTTCTTGGCGAAGACGTCGACCCCGTACACCTCGAACACCGCGACCCGGCCGTCGTACCGGGCGACCTCGACGCGCTGCCCCTTCTTCACGGCGCCCAGACCGTAGAAGACGGCGGGCCCCGACTTGTTGTCGACGTGGCCGACGACCACGGCGGTGCCCCGCTGGCCGGGCGAGATGCCGTTCTGGTACCAGCCCGCGAGGTTGGGGTCCTCGGGGGGCGGCGCCTCGATCCAGCCGTTCGGGTCCAGATTCACATCGATCATCGGTGCGTCCACGCGGATCGAGCCGATCTTCACGCGGGCCGCGGGCGCGTACGGCAGCGGCTGGACGGGCTCACCCGCGAGCGGCGCCGCAGCGGGGTCCTGACGCTCCTTCAGCGAGGCGGCGGCCGCGGGCTGCGGTGGTCCCGCGGCGATATCGGTGCCGTTCCGCATGAGGGCGAGGCCCGTGAGCAGCACCAGGGCGATCGCGCCCCACGGCGCGCGCCTGGTCCGCTCGGCTCCCCATTGGTCCCGGCCCATGGTTCTCCCTTCGTCGCGACGATTGGAACGCTAAGGGCGGGGCGCGGCGACGGCGATCAGGGAAGGGCGAACGGGTGGCGGCCGGACAGGGTGTCAGCGGGCCCGTCACCCTTGAGGCGTTCGGATCGGGCCCTTCGGAGTAATGAGCAGATAAAACTTCTGACGGCCCGTGACCTGCGGCTCCGTCAGATTTATTGGCTTCCGCGCGGTGTGTCGGCTCACCAGGGTGGAGCAGTGCCGAAGTGCGACAACCCGAAGAACTGGTGAGTGTTCGTCATGGGACGCGTAACCGTCGATCCATTCCGGAGGACATGACTCCGGGGCGCTTCCCGCTGGAGGTTCAACGATGCGTGCTTCACGCGCTCTCGCGGTGACCGCGACCGCCTTCGCGGCTGTCGGGCTCTCGGCGCCGATGGCTGCCGCGACCAACGGTCCGACCAACGTCACCGTCAACCCGTTCTCGGTGCACCAGGGCGCCACTATGCAGGTCAGCGCGATGGGCTGTGGCCACGGCGGCAAGGTGTGGTCGAACGCCTTCCCGACGACGACCCTGTCCGCTGGTTCCACCGGATACGCCACCGCCCAGATCCGGGCCAACGCCACCCCGGGGCACTACAACCTCTCGGTGAAGTGCAGCGACAACCCCCGGGTGGCCACGCAGAAGTTCACCGTGCTCGCCGGTCAGGGGGCCAACGGCGGTTTCGGCGGCTCCATGGGCCCGAGCTCGGTCGAGATGCAGATCGGTGGTGGACTGGTGGCCGCGTCGGCCATCGGTGGCGCCGTCTTCATCGTCCGTCGCCGGCGGACCGGTCATGCGGCCGTCTAGGGCGTCGAACCTCCCGCCCGGCCCGATACGCCCGTCGCCCCGGGTCCTGGATCAGGACCCGGGGCGACTGTCGTGCGTCCGGCGGTTCATGGGCCGGTCAGTGGCTGCCTCGCCGCTTGCGCATGACATACACGGCGCCGCCCGCGGCTGCCAGCACCAGGGCGCCGCCGGCAGCGACCTCGCCGGCGTCGATGCCGTCGACGCTGCCGCCCAGACCGCCCTGCACCCCACTGGGGGCGACCGCGGTGGGACTGGCCGGAGCGGTCCTGGTGGGCGTGCTCGTGGGTGTCCTCGTGGGTGTACTCGTAGCACCGCCCGTGATGGTCAGGTCGACCATGCGGACGGTGCCGCCGCAGCTGAACCGCACTTCGTAGACCGCCCCCCGCTTGGCGTCCCAGTCGACCGTGGCCGTGGCCGACTGCCCACTGGGGATCGTCGTCGTGTCGAACACGCCCGATGACGCGGTGGCGGCCACGTCGCACCCCATGGCGCCCAGGGTGACCTGGCCGCCCGGCGCTATCACCGAGGGGGTGACCGACGGGGTGAACGACGTGTCCGGGCCGTTCGTGGCGGCGTATGCGGCCGTGGCCGGGGCCGTCAGGACGAGAGCGACGGAGCCGAGCAGGGCAGTGGGTGCGACACGTATCGCGCGCATGGTGAATCCTCCGGGTCCCCGAGGAGCAGTTGCGGAACGGTTTCCACATAGCAGCAGAAATGCACCTCGATGCCCGAAACGCTAGAAGTGCCTCATATCACCCGCGATCGGGGTCCGGCGAATGGGGCACCTTTGTCCCCCGGCCGGGCGCACCGGAGAGGTGCCGGCCGGGGGAGGGCGGGGGTCCGGTGGCTAGGTCCTGTCTGGAGTTCCAGCGCGGGAGAAGGAGCGGCGTCCGGTGCCGTCGAATCCAAGGCGGAGGAGGGAGCGATGGCGGAGCCCTCGCGACTGACGACAACGCCGGAGGCGGCGGTGCCGGACGCCGCGACGCCGCGGGGGAACTCCAGACAGGACCTAATCGCGAGCGGCGTCCGGAAACAGATCGACGAACGGTGCGGTGGTGGCCGAGATGCCCCGCCCGAAGGGTGAGTCGAAGTCCCAGATCAGGAAGAGCAGGAAGGCGATCAGCACGCTGAAGAGGCCCGCGAGCAGCAGTTCGCGGAACGTTCTGCGGATCTGCAGCGTGAAGATCAGCCCCACCGTGACCATCGCCCCGGTGATCAGGCCGAACCACACCACCCCGGGCATCGTGGCCCCCGCGCTCTGCCCCCGGGAGCCGCGTGCGTCATCGGCCGCGGCCACCTGGTCCACCAGTGGCTGGTACGCCTGCCCCTCGTGATCGGTCCGCGGCTGGTACTCGGTCACATCGGCCCGGACGCGGTCCAGCAGCCGGGTGCCCCGCTCCGTGAGGCTCCCGGTATCGGTCATGGCCTTCCACTCGTCGTCGATCACATAGGCGACATAGGCATCGACATCGGCGCGGATACGGTCGCGGACCTCCACCGGATAGACGGAGGAGCGTGCGCTCACCTCGTGCAGGGCCTGGGCCTCCAGGCGTACGGACTCCTGGGCCGCGCTGCGCCCCTCCCAGACGCCCGCGATGGCGAGGCCGAGGACGATCGCGTACACCACGCCGATCATCATCGTCATGTACTCGATGACGTCCGGCGTCTCGGACGGGTCGTCGTCCTCGCCGATGCGCCGGTTGTTGAGGACCGCGATGGTGAGCACGACTGCGCAGGCCGAGGCCATGGCAATGGTCAGAACAAGCCATTCCGACATGCAGTATCTCCGTGGATCAACGGGACGAGCGCGGCCGCAGAACGGCGACTGCGAATACCGCGGGAGCGGTGATCAGCAGGGTGAGCGAGACCAGGGACGGGCCGCTTCGCGGTGCTTTACGGGCGGTATTGCGGTAGGTGGGAAGGGCCACGGTCCTGGGCGGAGGGGGCTTCGGGCGCGCCGAGGGCGGCGGCGCGGGTTTCGGTTCCGGCGGAGCGAGGGCTGGGAGCGGCGGCGGTGGTGGTGGCTCGGGGGCAGGTGGAGGCGGCGTGGGAGGAGGCGGAGGAGGTGGTGGCTCAGGAGCCGGCGGCGGGGGAGGAGGCGGAGGAGGCGGAGGAGGCTGTGGTGGCTCCGGAGGGGGTGGTGGTGGAGGGGGAGCCGGCGGAGGCTCCGGAGGCGGGGGTGGAGGCGGCTCGGGAGGCGGTGGCTTACAGCTCCCCCCGCCTGCCACGGCGACCGACGAACTGCCGTCGTCCTGCCCGGTGGAGGCGACCGCGCAGCTGTCACCGGTCGCGGGCACGGGCACCGCGCACAGCCAAACGAGTGCGGCGGCTGCCGAGAGCCGCCCGATGCGAGATCCGTACACGAGCGGGATCATCGGCCCGGCCCGGGCCGGACACGCCCGGACGGGCGAGGGTTCCCCTGATGGTGTGGACCTTGTTCGGTTCGCGTTTGCGGGCAGGGAAACATTCTGGGCGTCCCGTTGAACGCGGAGGGGCCGGCCACCCGTACCTAGGGCCATGAACGGCGCGGGCTCGCGTCGCAACCGGCATACGGACAACGGGAGTCGACATGAACACCTGGCGCAACGCCTCGCTCGCGGTGACGGCGACGGCCCTGCTCGCCCTGACGGCGGCGTGCGGTCAGGAGAAGGGCACCGCCGGTCCGAACGGGCAGGTCGTGGGCAACGCCGTCCCCGCCGAGCAGCCGGCCGACGGCGGATACGGCTCCGACGGCGGCTACGGCTCGGACACCGCAGGGAACACCGCCGCAGGAGAGGCGGCCCCGCCCGAGGAAGCCGGGCAGCTCGCCGTCCGGAACAGCAAGAACCTGGGAAAGGTGCTCACCGACAGCGCGGGCTTCACGCTTTACCGCTTCGACAAGGACACCGCGAACCCACCCGCGTCGAACTGCGAGGGCGAGTGCGCGAAGACCTGGCCGGTCGTGGCCGCGGGCAACGCGGTCGCCGCGGCGGGTACCGACGCCGCACTGCTCGGATCGGTCGTACGCGCCGACGGGAGCAGGCAACTGACGGTCGCGGGCTGGCCGATGTACCGGTACGCCAAGGACACCGGTCCGGGAGACGTCAACGGGCAGGGCGTCGGCGGCACGTGGTTCGCCGCCGCACCCGACGGGAAGAAGGCCGCCGCCGTGAACGCCGGAGCGGGCGGCGCCGCGGAGCCGGCCGGCCTCGCGGGACTTTCGGTCCGCAAGGACCCGAAACTCGGCGACATCGTCGTCGACAAGCGCGGAATGACCGTGTACCGGTTCAAGAAGGACACTGCGTGGCCGATGAAATCAGCATGCGCCGATGACTGCCTCAAGAAGTGGCCCGTGGTCGAACCTGTGGCCAAGAATGAGGTGGAGGACATCACGACGAAGGGTTATGTCACCTTCGACCGGCCCGACGGTATCAAGCAACAGACGCTCGACTGCTGGCCGATTTACACCTTCTCCGGCGACGTCAGGCCCGGAGACACCAACGGGCAGGGTGTCGGGGGGACATGGTACGCGGTGTCACCCGACGCCAAACTGGTCGGAGCGTCCAAGTAGGAGAATCCCAGGGCCGGTGTGCCGGTCCGTCGCCGAATGTTCACCCGCAGCGACGGACCGCCGCACATGCCTCTGGAGTGTGACCAATAACGGACCGCGAATTTCCGTTTCCGCTCGCTCTCCTGGCGGTCGGTCAGTAGCCTCTGGTCAACACTGACCATGAACATGGCCGGATCGCCGTGGCGACTTGTTGGAGACATCGATGGAGCGTCCCGCCTGGGCACCGCAAGGCATTGACATTTCAGTGCCGAGCGTGTCCCGCATGTATGACTTCTATCTGGGCGGCTCGCACAATTTCGAGGTGGACCGGGAAGCGGCCCGTAAGGCCATGGAGTTCATGCCGGGCCTTCCCAAGATCATGCAGGCGAATCGCGCCTTTATGCGCCGGGCCGTGCAGTACGCCGCAACCGAGGGCATCAGTCAGTTTCTGGACATCGGTTCCGGCATTCCGACGTTCGGTAATGTCCACGAAGTCGCCCTGGCCGGAGACCCGGCGGCCAAGGTGGCGTACGTCGATCACGACCCGGTCGCCGTCGCACACAGCCAGGCCGTGCTGGAGGGCGTCGACAACACCGTGATCGCCGCAGCCGACCTGCGCCGCCCTCAGGACATCCTGACGAACCCCGCGATCTCCGGACTCCTCGACTTCGACCGTCCGGTGGCGCTGCTCCTCGTCGCGGTACTGCACTTCGTCGAGGACGCCGACGACCCGTACACCGCCGTCGCCGAACTGCGCGAGGCGCTGGCCCCCGGCAGTCTGCTCGTGATGACCCATGCCTCGTACGAGGGGATACCGCTCACCGAGGAAGAGGCCGGCGGCGCGGTCGGCGTCTACCGCCACATCCGCAACCCGCTCGTCATGCGCTCGCGCGCCGAGGTGAGCCGGTTCTTCGAGGGGTACGAACTGGTCGACCCCGGCCTCGTCTCGATGCCCGAGTGGCGTCCGGACGCGCCCGTGACGGAGGGCCAGGAAGACCCGTTCGCCTTCTCGGGCTTCGCAGGAGTGGGACGCAAGGCGTGAGCATCCCTGCCCAGGCGTCCGGCACCCCGGACGCGGAACCGGACGGTCCCGAGGGCCGGCTCCGGAGATTCGCCACGATCTGGAGCCGGGCGATCTTTCCGTCCACGGCCACCTCCATGACCCGCCAGGAGTTCGAACAGCATCTGCTGCCGCTGGCACGCGAGCTGAGCGAGATCCTGCACGCGCGGCCCTTCGACCCGGCGCCCGCGCACGGGATCGGGGCCGCGCTGGTCGCCGCGCACTGCACGGATCCCGACGCGCTCAGCTCGACGCTCGGCGTCATCGACTCGTACCTGGTGCTCTACTGCGGAAGCAACGCAACGCCGGCGTTCTCGACCGAGGACAGCCGGGCCCGTTGCGCACGGATGCAGCACGCGCTCGCCGGCGGATTCTCGCTGGCGCTGCGCGAGCGGACCCTCGCCGAACAGGAGGCCATCGCCCGCTCGGCGCTCGCCGCCCGCTCCCATGCCGAACACGCCCTGCACGCGACCGAGGCACGGTTCCGCGCCGTGTTCAAGGACGCCGCGATCGGCATCGGCATCGCGGACCTGGAGGGCAACATCCTGGAGGTCAACGACACCCTCACCCGGATGTTCGGCGGCCTCGAGCACCACGTCCGCAGCCACAAGGTGCCCGAGTGGGTCCACCCCGAGGACTCACCGAACGTGTGGAAGTACTACAACGAGCTGGTCAGGGGCGAACGCGAGCACTACCACGTCGAGAAGCCCTACTACCGCAACGACGGCACCGTCCTGTGGACCAACCTCACGGTCTCGCTGCTGCGGGACTCCGAGGGCCGGCCCGAATACCAGCTGGCGCTCATGGAGGACACCACCGAGCGCCGCCTGCTCAACCTGCGGCTGCGCTACGAGGCCACCCACGACGCGCTCACCGGGCTACCGAACCGCACCCTGTTCTTCGAACGGCTGGAGAAGACCCTCGCGGCGAAGGGCGGGACCCGCTTCGGGCTCTGCTACCTCGACCTCGACGGCTTCAAGGCGATCAACGACAGCCTGGGCCACGCGGCGGGGGACCGGCTGCTCGTCGAGGTCGCGGACCGGCTGCAGAGCTGTGCGACCGCGCCGGGCGAGATGGTGGCGCGGCTCGGCGGCGACGAGTTCGTCGCCCTGACCACCGGGCCGCACACCGAGGACGAGGTCGACGAGCTGGCCTGCCGGATACTCGGCGTGCTCGCCACGCCGATCCGGCTCGACGGCCGCGAGCTGACGGTGCGGGGCTCCATCGGCGTCGTCGAAGGACCGGCCGCGGGGGCACGTACCGCCGCAGAGGTCCTGCGCAGTGCGGACATCACGATGTACCGGGCGAAGTCGGCCGGTGGCAACCGCTTCGAACTGGCGGACGCGGAGGCCGACGCCCGTGCGATCACCCGGCACGGGCTGACCACGGCGCTGCCTGCGGCGCTGGACCGGGGCGAGTTCTTCATCGAGTACCAGCCCCTGGTGCACCTCGGCGACGGCAGCGTGCACGGAGCGGAGGCGCTGGTGCGGTGGTGCCATCCGCAGCACGGCGTGCTCGGCCCCGACCGGTTCATCCCGCTCGCCGAACACACCGGTCTCATCGTGCCGTTGGGGCGCTGGGTGCTGGAGGAGTCCGTGCGGCAGGCCAACTTCTGGAAGGAACGGCACAGCGACGGAGGGCCGCTGAGGATCAACGTCAATCTCTCGCCGACCCAGCTGCACCATCCGCGGCTGGTCGCCGAGACCGTGGACGTACTGGAGCGTTCAGGTCTGGAGCCGGGCGCGCTGTGCCTGGAGGTCACCGAGTCGGCACTGATCGGCGCGGACGACGATCTGCTCAAGCCGTTGCGTCAACTGGCCGAGATGGGCGTGGACATAGCGCTCGACGACTTCGGCACGGGCTACTCGAACCTGGCGAACCTCCGGCGGCTTCCGGTGAGCGTGCTCAAGCTGGATCGTTCGTTCACGCAGGGAATGCAGCAGCACCCCGCCGACCCGGTCGACCTGAAGATCGTCGAGGGCATCGTGTCGCTGGCCCACAGCCTGAATCTGGCCGTGACGGTGGAAGGAGTGGAGACCGGCGCCCAGGCGGAGCAGCTACGTCAGTTGGGCTGCGACACGGCCCAGGGCTGGTACTACGCCCGTCCGGGCGCGCCGGACCGCATCCACGCCCTGCTGCTGGCCGACGCGGTGTGAGGGGGCGGGGCGCGGTACGGCTCCGCCCCAGTTGCCGGGCGGGCCGGACTGTCCTCAAGCTCCGGGCGGCCTGAGAAGCTCCACTCACACGCCGGACAGACCGGAAGGCTGCCGTCACACGCCGGACGGGCCGGAAGGCTGCCGTCACACGCCGGGCGGGCCTGGTTTCGCCCCTGACACACGGCGAAGCCAGGCTCGTCCGCGACGCGTATCAGGCTCGTCCGCGACGCGGTATCAAGCCTGTCCGCGACGCGTATCAAGCCCGTCCGGCGGGCGAGGACGGGCGGGCGGGGGCGAAGCCGCCGCGAACACACACCTACCCGCGCCCGCACCTCCGACGCTCAGCCTCACCCGTGACCGCCCGCACGCCCCCGCCCCAGCAGCACCCTCTGCAGCTCCCGCGCAGCCCGCGGCGGTGCCACGTCACTGCGGTGGGCCAGCGCGATCGTCCGGCGCAGCCCCGGCGAGGCCAACGGTGTCGTCCGCAGGTCGTGCCCGGCCTGGTTCGCGACCATGCTCGGTACCACGGCCACGCCGAGCCCCGCCCGTACGAAGCCGAGGACCGCGTCCATCTCGCCGCCCTCCACCGTGAACGACGGCTCGAAGCCCTCGGCCCGGCACGCGGCGACGGTCAGTTCCCGCAGGTCATAGCCGTGCCGGAACATCACCAGCGGCTCGCCCTGGAGATCGGCGATCCGCACCCGCCCCTTCCGCCCCGGGGCCGGCCCCGCGGCCGACGACACCACGACCAAGTCCTCCTGCAGCAGCTCCACCGTCGTCAGCGCGGGTGACGCGGCGGGCAGGGGGAGCACGACGAGCGCGAGATCCAGTGCCCCACGCGCCAGCTGCCGTACGAGATCGTGCGAGCCGCCCTCCTCCAGCAGCAGCTGGATTCCGGGGTGCAGATCGTGGAAGGCCCGCAGCACGCCGGGCAGCAGGCCCGTGCAGAGACTGGGTGTGGCCCCGAGCCTGATGCGGCCCCGGCGCAGCTGGACCAGTTCCTGCACCTCGTGCCGCGCCGTATCCGCGTCGGCGAGGATCCGGCGGGCCAGCGGAAGCAGTGCCTCGCCCGCGTCGGTCAGGGCGATGTTGCCCCGGGCTCGGCTGAAGAGTTCGGCGCCCAGCTCGCTCTCCAGCGCCTTGATCTGCTGGGAGAGCGAAGGCTGAGAGACGTGTACCTCCTCGGCGGCGCGGGTGAAGTGCCTGGCCTCGGCCACGGCGACGAAGTAGGCGAGCTGCTGGAACTGCATAAGCCGACGATAGCCGGGCTCGATAGGGAAAGCCTATGGAAATGAGCCATTCTATGTCTTGGACTGATGAGACCCTGCGGCCTTAGCGTCGTGTCCATGGCATTGGCAACACGGACGGACCGGCGGCCGTCCATGACGCGCACGCTCTGGGACTCAACCGTCGGCAAAAAAACGATCATGGCCGTGAGCGGCCTGGTCATGCTCCTCTACCTGGTCGCCCACATGATCGGGAACCTGAAGATCTTCTTCGGGCCCGGGGAGTTCAACCGTTACGCCCACTGGCTGCGGACCATGGGGGAGCCCGTCCTCCACCACGAGTGGGCGCTCTGGCTCGTCCGCGTGGGACTGGTCGCCGCCGTCGTCCTGCACGCGGTCTCCGCGTACCAGCTGAGCCGCCGCGACATCAGGGCCCGCCCCAGCAAGTACGTCCACAGGAAGCCGCGCGCGAGCTACGCCACGCGCACCATGCGCTGGGGCGGAATCATCCTGGCGCTGTTCATCGTCTGGCACATCCTCGACCTGACCACCGGCACCGTGCACCCGGGCGGATTCCAGTCCGGACATCCGTACCAGAACGTCATCGACACCTTCTCGACCTGGTACGGCAACGTCATCTACATCGCCGCGGTGCTCGCCCTCGGCCTGCACGTACGGCACGGGTTCTGGAGCGCCGCACAGACCCTCGGCGTGGGCAACGCGACCCGCGACCGCATCCTCAAGACGACGGCCAACACCCTCGCGCTGGTGCTGACTGCCGGATTCGTCTCCGTGCCCGTCGCCGTCATGACCGGAGTGGTGAGCTGAAATGAGCGACTACACGCAGTACGGGACGGGCGCGCCGCTCGTCGACGAGAAGGCTCCCACGGGCCCCGTGGCCGACCGCTGGGACACCCGCCGCTTCGAAGCCAAGCTCGTCAACCCGGCCAACCGCCGCAAGCACACCGTCATCGTCGTCGGCACCGGTCTCGCCGGCGGATCGGCCGGTGCCACGCTCGCCGAACAGGGCTACCACGTCGTGCAGTTCTGCTTCCAGGACTCACCCCGCCGCGCCCACTCCGTCGCCGCCCAGGGCGGCATCAACGCCGCGAAGAACTACCGCAACGACGGCGACTCCGTGCACCGGCTCTTCTACGACACCGTCAAGGGCGGCGACTTCCGGGCCCGTGAGTCCAACGTCCACCGGCTCGCCCAGATCTCCGTCGAGATCATCGACCAGTGCGTCGCCCAGGGTGTGCCCTTCGCCCGCGAGTACGGCGGGCTCCTGGACAACCGCTCCTTCGGCGGCGTCCAGGTCTCCCGCACCTTCTACGCCCGCGGCCAGACCGGGCAGCAGCTGCTCCTCGGCGCCTACCAGGCACTCGCCCGGCAGATCGCCGCCGGCAACGTCGAACTCCACGCCCGTACGGAGATGCTCGACCTGATCGTCGTCGACGGAAAGGCCCGCGGCATCGTCGCCCGCGACCTGATCACCGGGAGGATCGACACGTACTTCGCCGACGCCGTCGTCCTGGCCAGCGGCGGATACGGCAACGTCTTCTACCTGTCGACGAACGCCATGAACTCCAACGCCACCGCCGTCTGGCGCGCCCACCGCCGCGGCGCGTACTTCGCCAATCCCTGCTTCACCCAGATCCACCCCACCTGCATCCCGCGCACCGGCGAGCACCAGTCCAAGCTGACGCTGATGAGCGAGTCACTGCGCAACGACGGACGCATCTGGGTGCCGAAGGCCGAGCGCGACGAACGGCCCGCCAACGACATCCCCGAGGACGAGCGCGACTACTACCTGGAGCGCGTCTACCCGGCCTTCGGAAACCTCGTGCCCCGCGACATCGCCTCACGGGCCGCGAAGAACGTCTGCGACGAAGGACGTGGCGTCGGCCCCGGCGGGCAGGGCGTCTACCTGGACTTCGCCGACGCCATCGCCCGGATGGGAAAGGCGAAGGTCCAGGAGAAGTACGGAAACCTCTTCGACATGTACGCCCAGATCACCGCCGAGAACCCGTACGAGACACCCATGCGCATCTACCCGGCCGTGCACTACACGATGGGCGGGCTCTGGGTGGACTACGACCTCCAGACCACCGTTCCCGGCCTCTTCGCGATCGGCGAGGCGAACTTCTCCGACCACGGTGCCAACCGCCTCGGAGCCTCGGCGCTGATGCAGGGGCTCGCCGACGGCTACTTCGTCCTGCCGTCGACGATCAACGACTACCTGGCCCGCAATCCGCACACCGACGAGGTCGACGCCACACACCCGGACGTCGCCGCGGCGGTCGCCGAGACCGAGGACCGGATCAACCTGCTCCTCGCCGTCGACGGCGACCGCACCCCCGACTCCTTCCACCGGGAGATCGGTGAACTCATGTGGGAGTTCTGCGGAATGGCCCGCACCGAGGAAGGCCTGCGCAAGGCCCTCGACCGGCTCCCGCGGATCCGGGAGGAGTTCTGGCGCCGCATCAAGGTGCCCGGCACCGGCGAACAGTTCAACCAGTCGCTGGAGAAGGCCAACCGCATCGTCGACTACCTGGAGCTCGCCGAGCTCATGTGCCTCGACGCCCTGCACCGCGCCGAATCCTGCGGCGGCCACTTCCGCGAGGAGTCACAGACCCCCGAGGGCGAGGCTGCCCGCCGGGACGAGGAGTTCTCGTACGTCGCCGCCTGGGAGTTCTCCGACACGGGCGACGCACCCGTCCTGCACAAGGAAGACCTCGTCTTCGAGTACGTCCACCCCACTCAGCGGAGCTACGCATGAAGCTCACCCTGCGCGTCTGGCGCCAGCAGAACGCGGACACGCCCGGCGCCATGACCACCTACGAGATCGACGGGATCTCCCCGGACATGTCGTTCCTGGAGATGCTCGACACCCTCAACGAGGAGCTCATCGTCGAGGGGGACGAACCCGTCGCCTTCGACCACGACTGCCGCGAGGGCATCTGCGGTGCCTGCAGTCTCGTCATCAACGGTGACGCGCACGGCCCGGAGCGCACCACCACCTGCCAGCTCCACATGAGGTCCTTCCAGGACGGCCAGACGATCGACGTCGAGCCGTGGCGGGCCTCCGCCTTCCCGGTCGTCAAGGACCTGGTCGTCGACCGCTCGGCCTTCGACCGGATCATCCAGTCCGGCGGCTACATCTCCGCTCCTACCGGCACCGCTCCCGACGCGCACGCGACCCCCGTGCCGAAGCCGGACGCCGACTTCGCGTTCGAACACGCCGAGTGCATCGGCTGCGGCGCCTGCGTGGCGGCCTGCCCCAACGGCTCGGCGATGCTCTTCACCTCGGCGAAGGTCAACCACCTCAACGTGCTGCCCCAGGGCGCGCCCGACCGTGAGACCCGCGTCCTGGACATGGTCGCCACCATGGACGAGGAGGGCTTCGGCGGCTGCACCCTGACCGGGGAGTGCGCCACGGCCTGCCCCAAGGGCATCCCGCTGCCGTCGATCGCCGCGATGAACAAGGAGTGGCTCCGGGCCGCCCGCAAGGTCCGGCGGTAGCGGCGCCGGTCCCCGTCGCCATCGGACGCCGGAAGCCGGTCGTCGATCCCCACACGCGTCTTCTCCTGACGCGCTCGGTCACACTCCCAGCGCCCGGGCCGGATACGGTGCCGTACGGCTTCCCCGCGTCCTTGCGACCTCCGCCGGCGTGCCCAGGGCGACGATCCGGCCGCCCTGGTCGCCACCGCCGGGGCCCAGGTCGATCACCCAGTCGGCCCCCGCCACCACGGCCATGTCGTGCTCGACGACCACCACCGTGTTGCAGGCGTCGACCAGGCCGTGCAACTGCCGCATCAGCACCTCGACATCGGCGGGATGCAGCCCGGTCGTCGGCTCGTCCAGCAGATACAGGGTGTGGCCGCGACGGGAGCGCTGGAGTTCCGTGGCGAGCTTGATGGGCTGGGCCGCACCGCCGGACAGCTCCGTCGCGGGCTGGCCGAGCCGCAGATGGCCGAGGCCCACATCGAGCAGCGTGCGCAGGCTGCGCCCGGCCGCCGGGGTCCCGGCGAAGAACGTGGCCGCGGACTCCACGGTCAGGTCCAGCACCTGTGCGATCGTCAGGCCGTTCAGCGTGACGTCCAGGGTCTGCGGATCGTGGGGGTGTGCATGGGTGCGACTCCGAACCGATCGGCAAACGGCATGAACGGTTGATTCCAGGCGTAAGGGAGGTGAGCGGGGACGGGCGGCATCACATGCCGCGCAGGCCGGCGACCCGTGCGAGCCGGTGCAACGAGTCCACCAGGCCCTCGCGGTCGTACGAGCTGGTGGTGACCAGTACCTCATCCGCCCCGGTCTCCTTGATGACCAGTTCCAGTTCCGCGGCGACCTGCTCCTCGGTGCCGGCCACGTGCCCCCGCAGCCCGCTCTCGTAGAAGCCCCTTTCCTTCGGGGTCATCGTCAGCGACTCGATCCGCTCGGCCGGAAGGAGTGGCGGGAAGGAGCCGTGAGTCCGCGAGTAGGCCATGGACCAGGCCTCCGGGACGAGCAGCCGCCGGGCGTCCGCCTCCGTCCCGGCGACGGCGACCGTGCCGGCCACGACGACATAGGGGGTCTGTGACCAGGTGGACGGGCGGAAGTCCCTGCGGTAGTCCTCGATGACACGCACCAGCTTCTCCCGGCCCCGCAGATCGCCCACGACCAGGGGGAGACCGGCCGCCGCGGCGATCGTGGCACCCTCGCCCGTCGCCAGGACGTACGGCGGTATGCGCAGCCCCTCGGCCGGGCGGGCGTGCACCTGCGGATACGTCCGCTGGCTGCCGTCCAGCCAGCCGAGCAGCTCGGTGAGGTGTACGGCGAAGTCGTCGGCGTCCTCCTTGTCACGGCCCAGCGCCCTGCGGATGCCGTCCGTGAAGCCCACCGACCGCCCCAGGCCCATGTCGATCCGCCCCGGGAACAGCGAGGCGAGCACTCCGAACTGCTCCGCCACGACGAGGGGCTGATGATTGGGCAGCATCACTCCAGCGGTGCCCACCCGGATGACCGAGGTGGCGGCGGCGACGGCCGCGGCGAGCACGGTCGGCGCCGAACCCGCGACGCCGGGCACGCTGTGGTGCTCGGAGACCCAGAAGCGGTGATAGCCGAGGGCCTCGGCCGTGCCGGCCAGCCGTACGGTGTCGCGCAGCGCCTCGGCGCCGTCGTGCCCTTCGCGCGTGCGGGAGCGGTCCAGGACGGAGAAAGGGATGCGTGCGGTCACAGAGCTCACGTCTCGTTCAACGCGTGTGCTCCCCGGGGATTCCCGGGGATGCCCAGCGATCCGCGCGCCTGCTCAGGAGCGCGGGCGGTCCGGGTCTTCTAGGCTCAGCCGGATGAGAGACGACGCCCGGCCGCTGGCCGTATTCGATCTGGACGGGACACTGGCGGACACCGCCCACCGGCAGCATTTCCTGGAGGGCGCCCGGCGCGACTGGCAGGGCTTCTTCTCCGCCGCCGTCCACGACCCTCCTCTGACGGAGGGCATCCGGCTGCTGGTGGCGAGCGCGCGGGAGTGCGATGTCGTGTATCTGACCGGCCGGCCGGAGCGCTGCCGCCGCGACACCCTGGCCTGGCTGGCGCGGCACGGGCTGCCGGAGGGGCGCGTCCACATGCGCCGCAACGACGACCGGCGCCCGGCCCGCCGCACCAAGCTGGAGATCCTGAAGCGGCTTGGCCGGGAGCGTGACGTCCGGGTCCTCGTCGACGACGACGAACTGGTCTGCGACGCGGCCGAGGCGGCCGGTTTCGACGTGGTGAGAGCCCGCTGGGCGACGCCCTCACCCCTACTGGAGGACGCGCAGGAACGCGAGGGACGCACCTGATCACGGAGCAGTCCCTGTCAGGCGCCTTCGTCGAGCCGGAAGCCCACCTTGAGGCCCACCTGGTAATGCGCGATCCGGCCGTCCTCGATATGACCGCGCACCTGCGTCATCTCGAACCAGTCGAGATTGTGCAACGTTTCCGAGGCCCTCGCGATGCCGTTGCGGATCGCGCCATCCACACCTTCCTCGGAGGTTCCTACGATTTCCGTGACCCGATACGTGTGATTGGACATCAAATGTCTCCTCTCGTGCTTCCACGGTGCCTCACCGGCGCGCGGTGCGCGAGGCGCCGGGTCCGCTGAGCCGCCTTTGACCGGCCCTTGACCTACCCATTGGTCCATACCAAAATCCAGCCACACGCCCGTGCGAGCGCCGCCCGCAGTCCCCCACACCGGGTCTCTGTTCCGTCGTGCCGTTTCGCAGAAGGTGACCACGTGAAGAACCGCTTGCTGGCCGGAGCCGTCGCGCTCGCATCCTCCGTCGCTCTGAGTGGCTGCGGCCTTCTTCCCGGTGCGGGCGGAGGTGATGTCACGGTGACGGTGTGGCTGATGAAGGACAGCGTTTCGCAGGATTTCCTGGACCGCTTCACGGCGTCGTACGAGAGCGACAACCCCTCGGTCCAGCTGGACTTCAGGATTCAGGAGTGGGGCGGTATCGGCCCCAAGGTCATGGCGGCCCTCGACAGCGACGACGCGCCGGACGTCATCGAGGTGGGCAACACGCAGGTCGCGCAGTACGCCGAGAGCGGCGGACTGCGCGATCTGACCCTCGAATCGATGCGTGACCTCGGCAGCGAGGACTGGCTGCCCGGCCTCGCCGAACCCGGAAGCATCAACGGCGTGCAGTTCGGGATCCCCTGGTACGCGGCCAACCGCGTGGTGGTCTACAACAAGGAGCTCTTCGCCAGGGCGGGTGTCAGGACACCGCCCACCACGCGCCGTGAATGGATCGAGGACACGCAAGAGCTCAACAGCTACGGCACCCAGGGCATCTATCTCGCCGGACAGAACTGGTACGTACTCGCCGGGTTCATCTGGGACGAGGGCGGTGAACTCGCCGACGAGAACGGCGGCGACTGGCAAGGCGCGCTCCACTCGCCCGCCGCGCTCAAGGGAATGGACTTCTACAAGGAACTCCAGGCCCTCGGCAACGGACCCAAGAACGCCGACGAGGAGAAGCCCCCGCAGACCGAGGTGTTCTCCAGGGGCGATGTCGCGCAGATCATCTCGGTCCCCGGCAGCGCCGCCCTGATCGAGCAGAAGAATCCCGGACTCAAGGGAAAAATCGGCTACTTCCCCATACCCGGCAAGACGGCCAGGGCCCCGGGCTCGGTCTTCACCGGCGGTTCCGATCTGATCGTGCCGAAGAAGGCGGAGCACCGCAGAGCGGGCATCGACGTGATCAAGGTGCTCGCGAGCAGGAAGTGGCAGACGGAACTGGCCAGGACCATGAGCTACGTCCCCAACAAGCCGAGCCTCGCCCCCGTCATCGAAGGCCAGGAAGGCACCGCGGCGATGGCCGAGGGAGCTACCCGGGGCCGCGCCACCCCCAATTCACCCCAGTGGGCGGCCGTGGAGGCCGCCAACCCGATCAAGCCGTACATGACCGCCGTACTCGAAGGCGGCGACCCGGTCGCGGAGGCCACCGCGGCTTCGGAGCGCATCACGGCGATCCTCGCGCGCGGCTGACCACCTCCTCGCGCGCGTGACCGGCCCCCTCCCGGCCGGGTTTAGGTCCTGTCTGGAGTTCCCCCGCGGCGTCGCGGCGTCCGGCACCGCCGCCTCCGGCGTTGTCGTCAGTCGCGAGGGCTCCGCCATCGCTCCCTCCTCCGCCTTGGATTCGACGGCACCGGACGCCGCTCCTTCTCCCGCGCTGGAACTCCAGACAGGACCTAGCCGCCACCGAGTTTGACGGAGCCGAGCCCAGGGAACTCCTGGCCCAGGCCGAGGTCTCACACGAGCCGGGCGGAAACCCGGCCCGGGAGGGCACCGAACGCCTGAGCAGCACGTTCGTACCCGGCCGGGGCGGGAACCATCGCGGGGTACATTCCCCACAGCACGGAGGTAGTCAGCATGCCGCTCAAAGGCGAGTACGAGCCCAGCGCGAACAAACTGGTCAGGGACCAGGTGGCACTGTACGAAAGCTCCGGTGGCACGAAAGGGACGACGCTGGGCAGCCTGGTCGGTCCGGACGACGAGAAGCGGCGGGACCTGCCCGTCGTCCTCCTGACCACCCGGGGCGCGAAGAGCGGCAAGATCCGCAAGACCCCGCTCATGCGCGTGGAGCACGACGGCAACTACGCCGTGGTCGCCTCCTTGGGCGGAGCCCCCAAGCACCCGGTCTGGTACTACAACGTGGTCGCCGACCCCCGGGTGGAACTCCAGGACGGACCGGTGCGCCAGGACATGCTGGCGCGCGAGGTGACCGGGGAAGAGAAGGCCGTGTGGTGGGGACGGGCGGTCGAGGCGTACCCGGACTACGACGACTACCAGAAGAACACGGACCGCGAGATCCCGCTCTTCGTCCTGGAGCCGGTGGCCGAGGAGCACTGACACCGGCCCGGGGCCCGTCCGGCACGCGGCCACGGCCCCCAGGATTCTGTTGACGCACTGGTCCGCACTGGTCCGCACTGGTCCGCACCGATCCGCACCGATCCGCACTGGTCCGCACCGGTTCCGCAGGAGGGGCACGCGCCCGGGATTCAGCCGTCGCACATCCCCGCTCTCCGTTGCGGTCACGTCGATTCCAGCCGGTCACGGAAGAAGTAAGGGGCCGGGCCGTCGCGGCATCGCGGCGGCCCGGCAGCCGCCCTCGCTGATCCGTCCCCGGAGACTGCCATGACCGCGCTGCCGCTCACCCCGCTCGCCTCCCGCGCCCCGTTCGCCCCGGCCCCGACCCCGGCCGCCGAACCCGCCCCCGTCCCCCCGCCCGTCCCGGCCTACCGGGTGTCCCTCGCCGCCGGCCAGGAAGACGTACGCGCCGCCCAGCGGCTGCGTCACCAGGTCTTCGCGGGCGAACTCGGCGCCCTGCTCGACAGCCCCGAGCCCGGCCTCGACAGCGACGCCTTCGACGCCTACTGCGACCACCTCCTGGTACGCGAGACGGCCACCGGAGACGTCGTGGCCACCTACCGCCTGCTGCCCCCCGAGCGGGCCCGTGCAGCCGGACGCCTCTACGCGGAGAGCGAGTTCGACCTCAGCAGGCTGGCGCCCATCCGGGACGACCTCGTCGAAGTCGGCCGGTCGTGCGTCCACCCCGCGCACCGGGACGGCGCCGTCATCGCCCTCATCTGGGCC
Source organism: Streptomyces finlayi (assembly GCF_014216315.1). Lineage (NCBI taxonomy): Bacteria > Bacillati > Actinomycetota > Actinomycetes > Kitasatosporales > Streptomycetaceae > Streptomyces > Streptomyces finlayi. The sequence goes on along the minus strand of NZ_CP045702.1, from coordinate 407,183 downwards.
GGACTGGCCCGCTACATGGAACGCGGCGGCCACAACTGGATCGCCGGCTGCTGCTCCATACCCCTCGCCGACGGCGGCGCGCTGGCCGCCGCCGGCTGGGACACCGTCCGGACGAAGCACCTGGCGCCCCAGGAGTACTGGGTCACCCCGCACCGCCTCTGGAGCGCCACCGGACCCGCCGGAGCTCCGGCGCCGCGCGCCGCCCTGCCGCCGCTGCTCCGTGGCTACCTCCGCCTCGGGGCCTGGGTCTGCGGAGCACCCGCGTACGACCCCGACTTCAACGTGGCCGACCTCTACGTCCTGCTCTCCCTGCGCCGCACGGACCCGCGCTATCTGCGCCACTTCCTCTCGCTCGCCCCGATGCGATGAGCGGCTGGCTGCCCGTCGCCCCCTGCACACCGCAGGGCTGCGCCGGCCACCCGGGCGAGAGGCGGGGGCCGCTGCCCGCCACCGTCCTGCTCCTGGCCGGGAGCCTGCTCACCCTCTGCGGAGTGGTGTGCGTCCCGGCCGTGCTGCTCCTCCGGTCCGCTCACCGTGCGCGGCTGATCCGCTGGTGGGCGTACCGCGTGGTGCGGGCCTTCGGGGTGCGGGTGCGGATCACCGGGGAGCCCGCGGTGGCCGGGGCAGGCCGACGGGGGGAGCACCCGGCGGGCGAACTGGTGGTCGCCAACCACGTCTCCTGGCTGGACATCCCGCTCGTGGCGGCTGTGCTCCCCGGCCGGATGCTCGGCAAGAGGGAGATACGCGACTGGCCGGTGCTCGGCCCCCTCGCCGCCCTCGGAGGCACGCTCTTCATCGAAAGGGACCGCCTGCGCGCGCTGCCGGAGGCCGTACGCACCGTGGCGGAGGCGCTGAGGACCGGGTCCCGGGTGGTGGTGTTCCCGGAGGGCACCACCCGCTGCGGACGGGGTCCCGGCGGGAGGTTCGGACCCGCGGTGTTCCAGGCGGCGATCGACGCGGGCGCCACCGTCCGCCCGGTGCACCTCGGCTACCGCGTCGTGCGAAGGGGCCCCGCCCTGGTGGACGGGGCCCCGGCCGGGCCCTGCGGGCACCGGTCAGCGGGCTCTGCGGGCGGGGACCCGGTTCACACCGGCGCGGTCGCGTTCGTCGGCGACGATCTCCTCGCCGCTTCCCTCTGGCGGGTGGTCACGGCCGCCGGACTCACCGCGGAGATCCACCTGCTCCCGCCGATTCCCGCGGCGGCGGCACCCGGCAGGCGCGCGCTCGCCCGCGCCGCTCAGAACGCCGTGGCCAGGGACAGCGCGAAGCGGCCCGCCGCGTCGGTCCACCAGTGATCGAGCCGCAGCCCCGCATCCGCCAGTTCGCTCCGCACCCGCTCCTCGCGGAACTTGGCCGACACCTCCGTGCGCATCTCCTCCCCGGCCGCGAACGTCACCACGAGGTCCACCTCCGGGATCTTCACCGTGAGAGCCCGGCGGGCGCGCAGCCGCATCTCGATCCACTCCGTGTCCGGGTCCCACACCGCGACGTGATCGAAGTCGCCGGGCGGGAAGTCGGCCCCCAGCTCACGGTTCATGACGGACAGCACGTTCTTGTTGAAGGCCGCCGTCACCCCGGCCGCGTCGTCGTACGCCGCGACGAGCGTGGCCTCGTCCTTCACCAGATCCGTGCCGATCAGCAGACTGTCGCCGGGAGACAGCAACTCCCGTACGGAATGGAGGAACTGCTCCCTTTCCTCCGGCAGCAGGTTCCCGATGGTCCCGCCGAGGAACGCGACCAGCCGGGGCCCCGGCGTATCGGGGAGGCGCAGGACATGGGTGAAGTCCGCGATGAGCGCGTGCACGGACAGACCGGGCCGCTCGGCGAGCAGGACGTCTGCCGCGCCTCGCAGCGCGCTCTCGCTGACATCGACGGGTACGTAGGTGTGCAGCCCCGGGAGGGCGTCCAGCAGATGCCGGGTCTTCTCCGACGAGCCCGAGCCCAGCTCGATCAGGGTCCTGGCCCCCGACGCCTCCGCGATCTGCGCGGCGCGGGCGACAAGGATCTCGCGCTCGGCACGCGTCGGGTAGTACTCGGGGAGCCGGGTGATCTCCTCGAACAGGTCGCTGCCGTGCGCGTCGTAGAACCACTTGGGCGGCAGCGTCTTCGGCTGCCGGTTCAGGCCGCTGAGCACGTCGGCACGCAGTGCCGCGTCCGTCGCGTCCACCGGCAGGGTGCGGGTCAGTTGAAAGGGACTCACGCGGTGGGCTCCTTGAGCGGGGTCAGAGTTACGTCGCTGCGGGTCGCGGTCAGCAGGGTGCGGTCGGGAACCTCGCGCCACAGCGGCTCGTCGTCGTACGGCTCCGAGGCCACCACCGTGCGGCGGCCCGGCTCCGTGAGGTACCAAAGGGTGTCGCCCCAGGCGGTCGCCACGATCGTGGAACCGTCGGTGAGCAGCAGGTTCAGCCGGGAACCGGGGGCCGAGGCCGCGACCTCGGTGACGGTGTCGGATACGGCCTGGGTGAGGGAGTCCCCCTCGGCGATCCGGTGGCGCACGAGTGCCCAGACCAGTGCCGAGTCGCTGCGGGCGGCGAGGGTGAGGAGTGCGGCGGCGGGCAGGGTTCCGGCCGGTGCCGCCAAGGAGTCCGGCCAGCCCTTCACCGCTCCGTTGTGGCTGAACAGCAGGCCGTCCGCGGCGAACGGCGCGGCAGCCGCCTCGCCGTCCGCGCCCGCTGCCGTGGCGTCGCGGACAGCGGCGAGGAACGCCGTGCTCCGTACGACCCGGGCGAGGTCGGCGAAGGTCTCGTCGCCCCAGACCGGCCCCTGGCGCCGGTAGCGACCCGGCACCGGGTCCCCTTCCGCGTACCAGCCGACCCCGAAACCGTCCGCGTTGACGGTTCCGTACCTCTGCCGGCGTGGCTCCCAGGACTGGCGCACCAGGGAGTGTCCGGGCGACACCAGGACCTCGCCGAGAGCCACCGGCACCCCGCTGTACGCGAGGTGACGGCACATCAGGCGTCCTTCGCGGTGCGGAAGCCGGAGAAGATCTGCCTGCGCACCGGAAGGTCCCAGTTGCGGAAAGTGCCGCGACAGGCCACCGCGTCCACGGCGAACGAACCTCCGCGCAGCACCTTGTGCTCCGGGCCGAAGAACACATCGGAGTACTCCCGGTACGGGAAGGGCGCGAAACCGGGGTACGGGAGGAAGTCGCTCGACGTCCACTCCCACACGTCGCCCATCAACTGGCCCACGCCGTGCGGCGACCTGCCCGCCGGATAGGCACCCGCCCGGGCCGGGCGCAGATGCCGCTGGCCCAGATTGGCGCGGTCCGGGGCCGGGTCCTCGTCGCCCCACGGATAGCGCAGCGAGCGGCCCGAGGCCGGGTCGTGACGAGCCGCCTTCTCCCACTCGCTCTCCGTGGGCAGCCGCCTGCCCGTCCAGCGGGCGTACGCGTCCGCCTCGTACCAGCTGACGTGCAGTACGGGCTCGTCCCGCGGTACCGGCTCGGTCACCCCGAAGCGGCGGCGCAGCCACTGCCCGGAGTCCCGGAGCCAGAACAGAGGTGCCGTGAGCCCGTTCGCCCGGATCATGTCCCAGCCCTCCGGTGCCCACCAGCGACGTTCGGAGTAGCCGCCGTCCTCGATGAACCGCTCGTAGTCACCACAGGTGACGGGAGAGGTGTCGATGAAGAAGCCCGCGACCTCGCGCCGGTGTGCGGGCCGTTCGTTGTCCAGCGCCCAGGGGTCCGCCGAGCTGCCCATCGTGAACGGCCCCTCGGCCACGAGGACCTCGGCAGGCAGTCCGGTCGGGTCGGCGGGCCCGGGCGGCTCGGGCGCGGAGAGCACGGCCGGGCCCGCCCTCAGCTGGTGGGTGATCAGCATGGTCTCGTCGTGCTGCTGTTCGTGCTGCGCGATCATTCCGAACGCGAACCCGGCCCGTGCGAGCGGTCCGCCCCCCTCGTGCAGCGGGGTCCCCTCGAGGATGTCCAGAGCCCGGCCGCGTACGTCCGCGGCGTAGGCCCGCGCCTCGGCGGGCGGCAGCAGCGGCAGCGAGGGGCGGCTCGCCCGGGAGTGCTCGAAGGCGTCGTACAAGCCGTCGATCTCAGGGCGCATCGCCTCGCGGCCCCCGACGGCCCGGAGGAGCCACTGCTCCTCCTGATTTCCGATGTGCGCCAGGTCCCAGACCAGCGGAGACATCAACGGGGAGTGCTGCGCCATCAGTTCGCCGTCGTCCACGCTGTCGGTGAGCAGGGCGGTGCGCTCGCGGGCCGTCAGGAGCGCGGCGAGGGCGCGCTGCCTGAGCGCTTCGGGGTCCAGGCCCACGGCGGCGGCGTCGGCCGGGAAGCCGTCGGCGGAGAGGTCGGTCATGAGGTGATGCCCCTTCCCTGGAGCGGCGTGCCGTCGGGTGCGCGGTCGGTCAGGTCGTCGGCCGGACAGCGTCCCCGGGCGACGAACCGGTCGTGGAAGGCCGCGACGGTGTCCTGGACGGCCTTGCCCGCTCCGATGCGGGGCAGCGCGTCCAGAGCCGCCTCGAAGCAGGCGATGGCCGTCGCCCCGAGCTCCGGGTCGCTCAGACCGTCACGGGCGGCGCCGGTCCACAGCGGATTGCGGGGAGCGGCCAGCGGGCCCGCCGTCTCGGCCAGCGGCTTCACCGTGCGGTACACGGATTCCGCCGCTTCCGGATCGTCGAACAGGGCCGTGGTGACGGCCAGCGGCACGAGCCAGCCGTCCTCACCGCTCTGCGCGTCGATCATGCGCAGTTCGAGGTGTCCGCGCGGGCGGACCGGCGGAAAGAGGGTGGTGAGGTGGTAGTCGAGATCGGCCCGTACGGGTGGCCGCGGGCCGTCGCCGCGCATCCAGGCGCGGAAGGTGAGTCCGTCGGGGACCTCCCAGGGGCCTTCGTCGCTCCGGACGCACATCACGGGGGTGTCCAGTGCGTGGGCCGTCCAGGCGTCGCGCGGTGCGAGACGGCCGGACGGGGCGAGCGAGCGTTCCGGATCGAGATCCGCCCAGAGTGCCTGCCGGGCGGAACGCCACCCCGAGGCCCGTCCCTCCCGGAACGGCGAGTTGGCGAACGCGGCCACGAGCACGGCGCCCAGCAGATGCGCCAGATGCCAGCGGCGCCCGTACCCGAGCGGCCCCGGCTCCTCCTCGCCGGCGTCCAGACACACCTGGATGGACGCGGATGTGCACATCATGGCGCGCCCGGAAGGGCCCGAGCGGTCCAGGGCGCGTTCCATGGCGGCGTAGCGAGGCTCCCGCAGCAGACGGCGCGGAGGATGCCAGGGATCGACGCCCAGGCCCACAGGGACGAGATCCGCCAGCCCGAGTGTGGCGCGCACCGCGGAAAGATCCGCGCTGATGGCGTCGACGCACTCCATCAGCGAGTCGGCGGGGGCGGAGCTGAGCTCCAGCTGGCCGCCCGGTTCGAAGGTCAGGGACGCGCTCAGAGGCAGGGCGCGTACGGCGTCGGCAGCCGAGCCGAGCCGGTCCTCCGCGACTGGGGTTTCGGGATTCTCACGGTCGTGAATGAGCCATTCGAGTTCCACGCCGACCTTGCGCGGGGGGCCTGTCTTGAAGCAGATGCCGCGCAGTAAATCCTCGGCCTCACTCTCACCGAGAGGTGCGCCGCGCTCCGCCTGACGGTCTGCTCCGGGGGATTCCGGGGGCATGTGCGGTCCTCCTGTCCGGGTCTCTCCGTACCACCCAAACCGCTTCCGGGAGATCGCACAAGAGTGCCCCCGGCGTTCGTGAATCCGCTTGCGCCCATGCCGGTGCAACACCGAGCATGCCCCGTATGCACCACACGGGGACGCGCCGATGAGCGCGAGACTGCGCGGTATCGCGCGAGAGACCGAGGCCGTCGTCGAGGCCGGCCGCTACCGCACGCCCGCGGGCCGTGAGGTGAGCATCGAACGCGCTCTGACCGCCGCGCTCTCCGGCACCCGGCTGTACGGCCCGGAGCCGGTCCCCGTCGCCGTCCTGGACACCGACCGTGTCACGGCCTTCGAGGTGACCGCCGAGAGCAGCCTGCAGGCCGCGCAGCGGCTGACCGGCGAGGCGAGGGGCAAGGTCGGCGTCCTGACGTACGCTTCGGCCCGCAATCCCGGCGGCGGCTACCTGAACGGCGCACAGGCCCAGGAAGAAGCCCTGTGCCGGGGCTCGGCGCTCTACGCGACCCTGCTGCGGGTGCCCGATTTCTACGCGCACCACCGTGCCGAACGCAGCACCTTCTACACCGACCGGGTGATTCACTCACCCGGCGTCCCGGTCTTCCGCGACGACCGGGGGCACCTCCTCGACACCCCGTACACCGTGGGTTTCCTCACCTCTCCGGCACCCAACGCCGGAGTGATCCGCCGCACGGCCCCCGAGGAGGCGGACCGCATACCGGCCGTCCTCGTGCGCCGTGCCGAACGGGTCCTCGAAGTGGCAGCGGTGCGGGGCTACCGCAGGCTCGTGCTCGGCGCCTGGGGCTGCGGCGTGTTCCAGAACGACCCCGCGGACGTGGCCGGCGCCTTCCACACACTGCTCGGCGCCGGTGGCCGGTTCGCGGGCCACTTCGAACAGATCGTCTTCGGCATCCTCGACCGCGGCCCCGACTCCGCCACCCGGGCGGCGTTCACCCGGACGTTCGCCGGTCAGCGCCAGCCGTAACGCTCCCGCAGCCGCTCGGCCACACGGTCGAACCGTTCCCGGTCCAGCGAACAGGCCTCCCGTCGCATCCCGTCCTCCTGCACCCGCAGCAGCCGGTCCAGGTCGACCCAGGACTGACGCCCCGAGCTGTCCCAGGGCCCCGCGCCGAGCGCGACCCATTCCCGGTCCAGGTCGTGCTGCTTGCTGGAGAGCTGTACGGCGAGCAGCGTCCCGCCCTCCTCGCGCGCCACCACGAGCACGGGCCGGTCCTTGCCCTCCCCGTTGTTCTCCTCGAACGGCACCCAGGTCCAGACGATCTCGCCCGGGTCGGGATCACCGTCCCGGTTGGGCGCGTAGGCGGTGCGGACCGGGCCCGTGTCGCGCGGGTCCGCCTCCACCGTGGCGGTCGGACCGTTGCGGCCGGGAAAGTCGGACGAGCTGTCAGTGGTGGCTGAGCTGTGGAGGAACGTCATCCCGACACCGTAGAACCTGTACGGCCCATTCCATGGAGCGGGGCGGCTGAAAGGGCATCAAGCTCGACCACATGGTCATCGGAGTCCTCGCACATCCCTCCCGTACCGTCGCCCTCACCATCGCCGGGCTGCTCGCAGCGGCCCTGCTCCCCACGGCCTCTGCCGTGGCGTCAGCCCAGTCACCGCCCCCGTCCCTCCCGGCGAACGCGCCGGGCCCGGAGCCCGAGCCCCCCGCGGGCGGTGGGGCCGCCCTCCCGCGCACCGTGTCGGCGTGGCTGCCCTACTGGGACCAGGAGGGCGCGTACCAGGACGCACTGCGCCACTCGGAGCAACTGCACACCGTCAGCCCCTTCTGGTACCAGGCCGTTTCGGCCGGCCGGATCGACCCGCACCCTGGCGCGGGGGAGCGCCGCGTCATCGACGGACTGCACCGCGCCGGGGCGAAGGTCGTACCCACCGTCATGGAGACGATGAAGAAGGGCGCCCTCGCCTCGATCCTCACCGACCCCGCACAGCGCGAGGAACACGCCGACGCCCTGATGCGTACGGTCCGCACACGCGACTACGACGGCCTCGACCTCGACTACGAGTCCATCGCCGCCACCGGTGAGAGCACCTACCGTCAGGTCCGCGACGGCTTCACCGCCCTCGCCACCGACCTCTGCGCACGCCTCCACAAGCTGGGCAAGCAGTGCGTGATCACGGTGTTCCCGAAGACCAGGACCACCGGGCGCATCTGGGACTACGAGGCGATCGGCCGCGTCGCCGACCGGATGCGGATCATGGGCTACAACCTCCACTGGTCGAGCGGCACACCCGGCCCCATCTCCGACACCGCCTGGTACGACGACATCCTGACCCGCGCCACCGCCCTCGTCCCCGCGGAGAAGCTGGAGATGGGACTGCCCGCCTACGGCTGGGACTGGCCGTCCGATCCCGCCAGCAAGGCCAGGACCGGACACGTGACGTGGAAGACGGCCGAAGCCCTCCGCCGCAAGGAGGGGGCTCCCTACCAGTTCGACAAGGCTTCCGGAACACCCCACTTCAGCTATCTGGACGGCGACGAGCGCCGCGAGGTCTGGTACCAGGACGCCCGCGGAGTCGCCGCGCACATGCCGGTGCTGCGCCGCCACGGTGTCCGCAACACCGCGATCTGGGCCCTGAACTTCGAGGACCCCGACGTGTGGCCGGTACTGGCCCGGGGCTGAGCCCGGCCGGCCGGCGCCCTGACAGGTGCCCCGGCGCACGGGCACGGCGAACCGGTCTGGAAGACTGCCGGACGCCATGAGCCAGTTACCCGAGCAGCCCACCATGACCTCCGTGCCGACCAGCGCCGACGTGGCGCGCCTGGCCGGAGTCTCGCGGGCCACCGTGTCCTACGTACTGAACAACAACGCGACCGTACGGATCAGCGAACAGACCCGCCGCAGGGTCAGGGAAGCGGCATCCGACCTCGGCTACGTTCCGCACGCGGCAGCCCGAAGCCTGCGCGCCGGGCACAGCCGGATGGTGCTCCTGCCCACCTGGCACATCCCGGCGGGCCCGCTCCACCAGCGGTTCTTCCACGCGCTCCAGTCGGATCTGCGCCGCCTCGACTACACCGTCGTGCAGTACGGCAGCGGGGGCCTCGACGCGGACGAGGCGGCCAGGGCGTGGGCCGAACTGCGCCCCGTCGCGGTCGTCTCGCCCGGCGGGCCCGCCCTCACCCCGTACGGCATAGACGTCCTCACCCGTTCCGGTGCCAAGGCCGTCATCACGCTCGGCCCGCAGCCGGTCGACGGAGCGCACGCCCTGGTCATGGACCAGCGGGTGGTCGGCAGTTGCGCGGTCGCCCATCTGCTGGCCCGGGGCCGCCGCCGGATCGGCGTGGTCCTCCCCCAGGAACCGGGCCTCGCCCTCTTCGGCGAACCACGGCTGGTGGGCGCCCGCCGCACCGCGGAGGCGGCCGGCGCGCACGTACAGCCGCTGCCCCTGCGGTACGAGGAGGAATCGGCAGCCCAACTCGCGTCCCGCTGGCGGACCTTGGGCCTGGACGCCGTGTTCGCCTACAACGACGAGTACGCCATGCTCCTGATGAGGGCACTCCAGGACGCAGGCATCCCGGTCCCCGGTGAGACGGCCGTGATCGGTGCGGACGATCTCATGCTCGGCAGACTGCTCCGCCCCCGGCTCAGCAGCGTCCGGATGGAACTGGCGGCAGGGCAGGCCCCCGCCGAACTGATCGACCGGCTGGTGCGCCACCCCGGCGGAACCCCGGAACGCCACGACCTGCTGCGCGCCACGGCCGTACCCCGCGAGTCCAGCTGAACGGTGCTCCCCGCGGCGCGACGACGTGCGCCACGCACACCGGATGTCTAGCGTCTTGGGCATGAGCCATCCGCAGAGTTACGAGATCCTGTTGGTCCCGGAGTTCACCGAGTCGGAGGAAGGGGAATCCGAACCCGGCACCCCCATCCGCTCGGCGGTCGTGGCGGCCACCGGCGACACCGGGGCGTCCGGCTACCCCCGCTACACCGGGGACGGCATGGAGGCGGACATCGACCCGGCGACGCACACCGTGGAAGCCCTGCTGGTGGACGGTGCGGAGGTGGACTACGGGCTCACGGTCCGGATCGCCCAGAAGAGCGACGACTGAAGCCTTCCAGCGGACGGACCCGCACCGCACGGACGCCCGTGCGATCCTGGACGGGTGACGCTTTCGGACCTGGTCCGGCTCCGCCGGGCACGCGACCAGATGGACCGCGACTACGCGGAGCCGCTCAACGTCCCCGCCCTGGCCCTCGCGGCCCACATGTCGCCCGGCCACTTCTCCCGGAGCTTCCGCGCCGCGTTCGGGGAGACGCCGTACAGCTATCTGATGACCCGCAGGATCGAGCGGGCGAAGGCGCTGCTGCGCCTCGGCGACATGTCGGTGACAGACGTCTGCTTCGCGGTCGGGTGCACCTCGCTGGGGACGTTCAGCACACGGTTCACCGAACTGGTGGGCGAGAGCCCCAGCGCGTACCGGGCCCGGGGGCACGAGCAGGGCGAGGGCGTCCCGGCGTGCGTCTCCAAGATCCACACCCGGCCGGTCAGAAACAGGGAACCGCTCAGCAACACGGACCTCCGGTAACGCGCACGTGCGGCCCGGTCGGCGGAGACCGGGGCGCACTGGACGCGTGAGCGGGCCTACGCCTGGTTCTGCTCCTGCGTCTGCGTCTTCTGCTGTTCCTCGACGGACTTGCGTACCTCGTCCATGTCCAGGTTCCTGGCCTGCCCGATGACGTCCTCGAGGGCCGCCTCGGGAAGCGCGCCGGGCTGCGCGAAGACCGCGACGTTCTCCCGGACGATCATCAGCGTCGGAATCGACCGGATCTCGAAAGCCGCCGCCAGCTCCTGCTGTGCCTCCGTGTCGACCTTGGCGAACACCAGGTCCGGATGACGCTCGGAGACCGAGTCGTACACCGGGGCGAACTGCCGGCACGGGCCACACCAGGAAGCCCAGAAGTCGATCAGTACGAAGTCGTTGTCGCTCACGACCTGATCGAAGTTTTCCTTGGTGAGCTCTACGGTGCTCATACTCTGATACCTCTTCCTGGGCCCGTTCGGACCTGTCGAGCACAACGGTGAGTGGACTGGCCCTATTCCGCCTGCCCATGTGGCCGTCGCGCACACCCACGACCAGACTGTCCGCATGACTGATGTGGTGGAGAACGCCGAATACGACGTCGTGGTGATCGGCGCAGGTCCGGTCGGTGAGAACGTGGCCGACCGGGCCAGGGCCGCAGGACTGAGCACGGCCGTGATCGAGTCGGAGCTCGTCGGCGGCGAATGCTCCTACTGGGCGTGCATGCCGAGCAAGGCCCTGCTGCGCCCGGTGGTCGCCCGGGCGGACGCCCGGCGGGTTCCGGGCCTCTCCGGCGCCGGGCGGGGGCCGCTCGACACGGACGCGGTTCTGGCCCACCGCGACGCGTGCGCGTCCCACTGGAAGGACGACGGGCAGGCCGAGTGGCTGGAGGGCATCGGCGTGCGCCTCTACCGGGGTACGGGCCGCCTCACCGGCGCCAGGCAGGTGTCCGTCACCACGAGCGAAGGAACGGAGCACCGGCTCACCGCCCGGCACGCCGTGGCCGTCTGCACGGGCAGCCGGGCCGTGACCCCGGACCTGCCGGGCATCGCGGAGGCCCGTCCCTGGACCAGCCGCGAGGCGACCAGCGCGAAGGAGGTACCGGGCCGGCTGATCGTGGTGGGCGGCGGTGCGGTCGGTGTGGAGATGGCCACGGCCTGGCAGGCACTCGGAGCCGAGGTGACGATGCTGGTCCGCGGCAAGGGTCTGCTCCCCAGGATGGAGCCCTTCGCCGGTGAGCTGGTCGCCGAGGCGCTGACCGAGGCGGGCGCCCGTATCCGTACCGGAGTGTCCGCCACCGCGCTGCGGCGAGCGGCTCCGGACGCGCCCGTCACCGTCGAGCTGGACGACGGCGAGCGGGTGGAGGCGGACGAGATCCTCTTCGCCACCGGCCGCGCGCCGCGCACCGACGACCTCGGTCTCGACACGGTGGGCCTGGAACCCGGCTCCTGGCTCGACGTCGACGACAGCTGCCGCGTCCGGGGCAGCACCTGGCTGTACGGGGTCGGCGACGTCAACCACCGGGTGCTCCTGACCCACCAGGGCAAGTACCAGGCGCGGATCGCGGGCGCCGCGATCGCGGCCCGCTCCCAGGGCGTCCCCCTGCTGGAATCCGACCGCTGGGGCGCCCACGCGGCCACCGCGGACCACGCGGCCGTGCCCCAGGTCGTCTTCACCGACCCGGAGGCCGCCTCGGTCGGCCTCACCCTCAAGGAGGCGGAAGAGGCGGGCCACCGGGTGCGGGCGGTCGACCACGACCTGGCCTCGGTAGCGGGCTCGGGACTCTACGCACAGGACTACCGGGGCCGGGCCCGCATGATCGTGGACCTGGACCGGAACATCCTCCTCGGCGTGACCTTCGTCGGCCCCGGCATCGGCGAACTGCTCCATTCCGCCACCGTCGCGGTAGCGGGCGAGGTCCCGATCGACCGCCTGTGGCACGCGGTCCCGGCCTACCCGACCATCAGCGAGGTGTGGCTGCGACTGCTGGAGACGTACCGGGGCTGAGCCGACCGGACGGGTGTTGTGGTGGCGGACCGGGCGGGAGGACGTCACTCGAATGCCGCCCGGGCACATGCGCGGTTGCGTCCGGCCCAACGCCCCTGCCTGAGCGGCCATTTGACCGCTTTCGTGTCCGGCGGACGCCTCGACCCTTTGCTGGGGTGGAGAACGCCGCCGCGGCCCTCGCCCTCGAGGGAATGCAGGTCGCAGGACGGATCCCGGAGATCCACACGGACTTCACCGTTGTCCGGTCGGACGACATCGGCAGGGTCAAGACGTCCATGAGTGTCCTGCAGATCGCCGGCAACTGGCTGCCGGTTCCGACGGTCGTCCCGGTGGCCGGCGGCGTCCTCCTCTCGCAGCGGCGCCGCACGGCTCTGGTCGCCGGCGCCCTGGCGGTGGCCGCCACGACTGGGCGGCTCGGCATCGGGCTGCACGTGTTCCGCGCGATCTACCTCGACGCGCTGCCTGCCGGGGGCGCCCCGGGAGCCGCCGGAGCGGTCTACGACGCCCTGACGCACCTGCTGCGCACCAAGGGGTGAGGGGTGGGCGGTGACGGCGACGGGCTAAGGCAACAGGGCCATCTCCCGTGCGTTCTTGATGGCAGTGGCGATGCGGCGCTGCTGCTGCGCACTGATACGCGTGACTCGGCGGCTGCGGATCTTGCCCCGGTCGGAGATGAACGTGCGCAGCAGTTCGGTGTCCTTGTAGTCGATGTACGTGATCTTGGCGGAGTCGAGCGGGTTCGGGCGGGGCCTGACGGGCCTGCGGGGGTCCGGGCGGCGCGGCATCAGTTCTCCTCGGGAGTGTGCGGGCGATTCGGGGTGGTCAGTGGACCGGGTCGAGAAGCGAGTCGAAAGCGGGACGCAGGCTGCGCCACGCCTCGCGTCCCGGCCCGTACTCGTCGTCCGTGAGCAGGCAGGAGTCCAGCAACGTGGTGAGACCGTCGCGGTCGAGCCCGGGGGACACGAAGACCAGGTGCTGGCAGCAGTCGCCGTGCACCGGGTGCCAGTCCAGGGCGGCGGCGGCCTGCCGGAAGGGCGGCACCATGTCCCAGGCGGCGTCCGGCAGCGACGCGAGCCACGGGCCCGTGTTCTCGACGCAGAGTGCGCCGCCGGCGGCCTCCCAGGACAGGAGGGTGTCGGGCCGGTCCGCGAGCCAGAAGCGGCCCCGGCTGCGGGCGGCCGCGCAGCTCAGATCCTCCAGCGCCGCGTACAGACGCTCGGGGTGGAAGGGCCGGTGCCTGCGCCAGACGAGGGTGCTCACCCCTGCCTCGTCGGCGTCCTGGGGGAGGAGTGCGCAGGCGGGATGCTGGGCGGCACCGGCCGCTTCCACATCGAACCCGGCCATCGCGAGCGCCGTCAGCGCGTCCGATCCGGCCGCCGCCTGCCGGGCCAAGGGGTGGAGCTGCCTGATCAGCGCCCGGTCCTCGTCGTCCGCCTCCCGGCCCTGCCCGCCTCCTTCATCCGTTCCGCCCTCCGTGCTGTCGACGAGGGCGATGACGGACGCGTACTCCAACTGGCGGGCCCAGGTGTCTCCGACGGTCCGCTGATCGGTTGCCGCCGCGGCGAGCCCCGCTTCCGCGAGATCGTCCCCGTTGACGAGGTAGGGCTGTACGAGAGCCGGATCGACCGCGGTGATGACGCTCTTCACTTCGGCCCAGTCCTGCCCGTGGGCAGCGATCACCTCGGCCATGGCCTTCGGTTCGACCGAATCCCAGAGTTCGAGGACAGCGAGCGCGGTGAGTCCGCCGGCCGCGAGCCGCTCCACTTCCGGGATCAGATCCTCACGCAGCGCGCAGCAGGCGCAGTCGTTGACGAGAGGCGCGTCGCCGCTGGACAACTCGCCCGAGGAGTCACGCAGTGTCCGGTGCACGGTCCCCGTGCCGGCCGTCGTCAGATCGTGGTGCAGCGCGACACTGTGGGGAACGTTCTTGAGCAGTCCCTCCACCACCTCGCGGCGGGCGTCGGAGTGCAGCCCGCAGACGATGACGACGGGCAACTTCTGATCGTCCCCCATCACCTGCCCTCACGGCTCCCGTAGCGGCGCTCGAACCGCTCCACGCGCCCTGCCGTGTCCAGCACTCGGGCCGTACCGGTGTAGAAGGGATGACTCGCGGAGGAGATCTCCACATCGACGACGGGATAGGTGTTGCCGTCCTCCCACTCGACGGTGCGCTCGCTGGTGAGCGTGGAGCGGGTGAGGAAGGCGAAGTCGGCGGCCTTGTCGCGGAAGACGACGGGGCCGTAGGCGGGGTGGATTCCGGGCTGCATGGTGATGTCCTTCGTGTCCGGGGAGAGGGTCAACGTTCTTCGCGGAAGTCCACGTGGCGGCGGACGAGCGGGTCGAATTTGCGCAGCACGAGCCGGTCGGGGTCGTTCCGCCGGTTCTTACGGGTGACGTAGGTGTAGCCCGTGCCGGCGGTGGAGCGGAGCTTGATGATCGGGCGTACTTCGTTGCGAGCCATGGCGACACTATATGGCAATGATTACCATGTTCAAAAACGGCTCCGGTGCTCCCGGTCGGGCGCGCTTGGGTGGCTGCTCACCTTCCGCGCGTCCGGCCAAGGAAGATTTGTGAGATTTGGTGCATTTCTGGCTGAAGGGGTATGCGGAGAGGTATGAGCACTGCGAATCCCGACCCGGACCCGCGCAATGTCCCCGACCCCGACCCGCGAAATACCCCCGGCCTGGAACCCGGCGGGGGTGTTCCCGTCGGCGATACGCCCCCGGCGGAAAGCAGCATGTCGGGGGCGGGGCCGTGGAACGAGCCACCCAGGGGATGGGCGAAGGGGCCGCTCTTCGCCATCCTCGCCCTCGCGGTGGTGGTGGCGGCCTTCTTCCTCGTCTACGCCATCCTTATATGACCGGCGTGCGCCACCGCGCGGGTCGTCCGCCGCATCGGCGGCTGGGCGGCTCTACCGCTCGAGGGGCGTAGGTGGCGGGAGGCCTCCGTCGGCCGGCATGGCCGCGGCGGAAGAGCGTCTGTGACAGGCGCGGCGAAGCAGCGGCATGAATGCGCCGCGGCCGGGGGCGTGCGCGCGACCGCGATGACAGCTGCCCGCCGCAACAGCGCCTGTGATCAGAGGACCTGGCCGCACTTCAGGTTCCAGCGCCCCTCGCGGCCGCTGAGTTCGGTGAGTGCCAAGGGGGCCACGTCGAGGCGCCAGAACCCGGCCGCCGCCAGGCCGAGCCCGTGGACGACCGCAGCGCGTACGACGGCGGGCTCGACGATGGCGAGCACGCGGCCGCTGCCCTCCTCCAGGCCGTCGAGCCAGCTGCCGACACGGGCGGACAGGTCCAGCAGCGACTCGCCACCGTGCGGGGCGGCGGTTGGGTCGGTGAGCCATGCCGCCACGGCCTCGGCTTCGCCGTCGCTCACGTCGGACAGTCGCTTCCCACGCCAGCGGCCCATGTCCCAGTCGGCAAGGGCGGGTTCGGGCGTGGGGTGAACGTCGAGCGCGTCAGCGGTCCGCAGACAGCGTTCGGAGGTACCGCTCACCCATAGATCCGCCTCCGGTACACGGTCCGCCGCGGCACGCGCGCGCCGCACTCCGGCCTCGTCGAGGGGCGCGTCTCCCTCGAACCGGGCCTCGCGCAAGGCCGCGTTCATCGCGGGCGCGATCAGCATCACCCGTACCGTCACGTAGCTTCTTCCACTCCCTCAACCGTGGGCCCGTCCGGGGCGCGGCACAGTCCCTCCGCGGCCCCGCTCTCGTCCTGATTGCACCATGGCGGTCCTCGGCCGTGAGCGGTATGGTCACGATCACCATGACGACGGTGTGACGGAAGCCGGTGAGAATCCGGCACGGTCGCGCCACTGTGAACCCGTACCCGTACGGGAAGTCAGACCCGGCACTGTCGTCTCAGGCACCACGATCGGGACGCGTGTTCCCACAGGAGGTTCTGCCATGGCACAGTCCGCTGCCCCCACGGCCGGCGTACCCGCCATCACCCCCGTCTCGCTGAAGGCCCTCGCCCCGTGGGCGGTCTTCTTCGGCATGCTCATGCTCGTCCTGCTGTACTTCGTCGGCGCCGAGCAGGGCGCCATCTCGGTCATCGCCGGTGAGGGCGTCCATGAGTGGGTTCACGACGGCCGGCATCTGCTCGGCTTCCCCTGCCACTGAGAAACCGATACGCAGGGGACAATCTCGTGAACTCCATATCTGTCAGAGCTGTACTCATCCGCGGGATGCTCGCGGGACTCGTCGCGGGTCTGCTCGCTCTCTGCGTCGCCTACTTCCTCGGCGAGTCCCAAGTGGACGCAGCCATCGCGCTGGAAGCGGCTCATCACCATGACCACGGCGGCGGCGAGGAACTCGTCAGCCGGACCATGCAGGCCACCGGCGGACTCGCCACCGGCGTCCTGGTGTTCGGCGTCGCGGTCGGCGGCATTGCCGCACTCGTCTTCTGCTACGCGCTCGGCCGTATAGGCGCCTTCGGCCCCCGGGCCACGGCCGCCTTCGTCGCCGGTGCCGCACTGCTGACGGTGTACGTCGTGCCGTTCCTGAAGTACCCGGCCAACCCGCCGGCTGTCGGTGATCCCGGCACCATCGGACAGCGCACCGCGCTCTTCTTCCTGATGGTCGCGCTGAGCGTGCTGCTGGCTCTCGGAGCCGTCGTCCTCGGTAGACGGCTCGCACCCCGTCTGGGCAACTGGAACGCGTCCATTGCCGCGTTCGCCGGCTTCGTTCTTCTCATCGGCCTCGCCTACGTCTTCCTGCCCTCGTTCAACGAGGTCGGCAAGGACTTCCCGGCCACGCTGCTCTGGCAGTTCCGGCTGTCCACTCTCGCCATCCAGGCGACGCTGTGGATCGGCTACGGCGTGGTCTTCGGATACCTGGCCGAACGCCTGCTGGAGCCGAAGCCGGACAACTCCCGTGCGGGCACCGGACCGGCGTCCCGGACGGCGGTTTCGCCGACCTGACGGTGGCGGTGCGTGGGACAGGCCGGCCGGGTCCCCACGACACTCCCACTGATCCAACCGGCCCACTACGCGACCCGCCAGGCTCTGCCCGGCGGGTCGCACTGTTGCGGCCGGTCCTCGCCAGGTTATGAGCCCTATGTCCGCCGTGGATCTCGTGCCTCAGGTGCATCAAGTGCTTCTTGTGGGGCGTCGCCGGTCAACTCGACGCGATAGTGATGCAGTTGATCATCCACCCCGACGAGTCGCATACCGGCCGCCGTCATGACGCGGTGTGATCCGATGTTGTCGAGGTCCGCGTCGCCCTTCGCTGAGGTGACGCCCTGCGAGCGGGCGAATTCCAGCAGGGCGCGCAGGGCTTCGGATGCGTACCCCTTCCCTCGGGCCGTGGGGGCCAGGCCGTAGCCGATGGTCACCTGGCCACGTTCGTCCGGTGCACCGTGAAAGCCCGCCCCGCCGATCACCTGCTCGTCCTCGCGCCGAATGATCGCGAAGGATCCGAACGGCCGGGGGTCACCGACCGTTTCGCAGGTGTTGAGGTAGCGCCTCGCGGCGGCTTTCTCGCCGTCGGACGGGTATCCGGGGGTCCATCGAAGGTTGCCGCCGGGTTCCCCCGCCGCCAGGTCCGCAACCTCGGCAGGACTCATCAGGTGGAGGGTGAGGCGTGTTGTCGCAAGGTCATCCATGGCAGCGGGAGTATCACGGCGCGAGGGCCTGGCGCACGTGAATATGCCCGGCCGGGAGGTCGGCACAGCTCAATGGTGTCGCTACGGAGTGGTCGCCGATGGTGACTCGACGGGCGCGGCGGCTCCGTCCGTCGCGGTTCCCTCCACCGCTGCCACCTTGAGGGCCCTGCTGCGGCAGTCCCACGGCGCTGGGCTCAGTACGGCGGAGGTGGCCTTGATGACGGAGTGGCTCGATCGTGTTTCCCATACGCAGAGCGGCCCGGAGCCGAAGCCCCGGGCCTGACCGGCGCCCCCGAGAAGCACCATCCTGCCTCGGGGATGCCTCCGCTATGGCGCGTCCGGCCCGAAGTCACCGGTCAGGGCCGCGGCCATCCGGAGGTGGGGCCGGGCTTCCGCGTGGCGTCCCTGGCGCTCCAGGGTGCGGCCCAGCATCAGCTGCGCGTAGTCCTCCACGGGGTCACGCTCCAGTACGGCGCGCAGCTCCGTCTCAGCCTTTCCGAGTCGTGCCGAGTGGTAGTACGCACGGGCCAGCAGCAGCCGCGGAGCGACCTGCTCCGGCACCTCATCGACCAGTCCGCCCAGGATGCGGGCGGCGGTGAGGTACTCCTTCGCATCGAAGAACATCTGCGCCCGGTCCCAGCGATCGGCTGCTGCGCCGAACTCGTAGTACGTCTCGTTCACTGGTCCTCCTCGGCCGGGCCGTCGACGGATCCGGTCCGCCGTCGCCGCGGTGATCCATTCAGCTGCTTCAACCCAGCATAATGATTGAATATTCCACTAAACTTTCGGCGTGGGGACCGGCGCTCCCGGGCCCGACGGGAATAGGTTGAGCGCCATGAGCAATCTCGATCGCCAGGCCACACCCTCGGTCTGCGGAGGACGGGGCTTCGTCGTCGCCGAGCCGGTGCGCGAACTACTCGCCCCGCGTCATGTCCAGTTGGGCGAATCCACCGAGGTCCGCAGACTGCTGCCGAATCTGGGCCGGAGGATGGTCGGTGCCTGGGCCTTCGTGGATCATTACGGCCCCGACGATATCGCCGACGAACCCGGGATGCAGGTGCCGCCGCATCCGCACACGGGTCTGCAGACGGTCAGCTGGCTGCACGAGGGTGAAGTCCTGCACCGCGACAGCGTGGGCAGCCTCCGTACGATCCACCCCCGTGAGCTGGGTCTGATGACCTCGGGCAGGGCGATCAGTCACTCCGAGGAGAGTCCGAAGCCGCACGCCCGACACCTCCACGGTGCCCAGCTCTGGGTGGCCCTGCCCGATGCCCATCGGAACGTCGAGCCGTACTTCCAGCACCACTCCGACCTCCCCACGGTCATCACGCCCGGCCTTGTCGCCACCGTGATCCTGGGAGAACTCGACGGCGCCCGCTCGCCCGGCACCACCTACACCCCGATCGTCGGCGCCGACCTCGCCCTGACGGGCGGCGCCGAGGTCCGCGTACCACTCGACCCCGACTTCGAGTACGCGGTTCTGTCGATGTCGGGAGAGGCGGAGGTCGACGGCGTACCCGTACTCCCCGGCTCGATGCTCTACCTCGGCTGCGGCCGCACCGAACTCCCCCTGCGGGCACTCTCCGACGCGGGCCTCATGCTGCTGGGCGGTGAGCCGTTCGAAGAGGAGATCGTGATGTGGTGGAACTTCATCGGGCGGTCCCATGAGGATATTGCACAGGCGCGTACGGACTGGATGGCCAGTGCTCGGTTCGGGGAAGTGCATGGCTACGACGGAGGCCGGCTCCCCGCGCCCGAACTGCCGCCTGTGGCGCTGAAACCGCGGGGAAGGGTGCGCTGAGCTGCACTGATGTGGCCGCGTCCGGGCGCGCTCCTGGTCGCTGCAGCTCGGTCCCATGCTCAGAAGCGGAATCGGTCCAGCGCTTCTCCGGAAGCTTCCGCCGCACGTGCCCGGGATTCCAAAGCGTGGTCGTGTGCGAGCAGCTTTAGTAGACCTGATGCTGACCCAATGCTGACTTTGCTGACGGAGTGTCAGGCGCTGTCGCGGCATGGTCTAGCTGGTCTGCTGTCTGTGATGAGCGGACTGGGCACCTGGGGCTGGGGCTTTTCCTGACTCGTGGCAGTTGAGCGAACGCGGGGTGCTTGCGCATGGCCCACCAGGGGCCGGGATCTCACCTAGGCGGAACAGGGTGTTGTGGTGATCCCACAATGCTGCCCCGTTTGAAAGCCGGGGACATAGGCCGTGACGGGGCGGTAGCTAAGTCGCTACCCATGCCGCCCAACGCGTCGTTGGTGATGTCAGAGTGAGGTGGATTCGTGGTCTGCCGTGGCGCAGATTCCTACTGGACTGACCAGGAGGATGGGCTGACGTGCCACCAGTTCGTTGACTCTGCACCGCGAGTGTTTCGGACCTTCGTGTTCGGTCTGCATGGATTCGTCCAGGCCGACCTCGTTGTACCGGTGGATCACGTCATGAAGTTGTCTACCCGACCACCATCGCGCCGAGCTGCCGGTCGCCGCCCTGCGGATGGCGGCCGGGCGTGGGGGCCTGGAGCACGGTTGCATCATGCATACGGATCGCGGCAGCGAATACACGAGTGACGAATTCCGCACCGAAATAGGCAAGTTGCGCATGCGGCAGTCGATGGGACGCGTCGGCTCTTGTTACGATAATGTCGCCGCGGAAAGCTGGTTCGCCATCCTGAAAGCGGAGATCGGGACGAGCATGTGGGAGACCCGCGAGGCTGCCCGGGCCGACGTATTCCGCTACGTCGAGGTCGAGTACAACCGCAGCCGGCTCCGTCGGCATCCCGAGTACGGGTACGTCACCCCACTCGAAACGAGATCCTTGCTCAGGCAGAACCTCGCCCCGGCAGCGTAAACACCCGCTGTCCAGTTCGCGGGGGGAACTTCAGCGCGCCGTACCGCCCCGTAGGCGGCTGACGGAGCTTTGCGGCAGACGCTGGCGGTTTCCGGTCCCACATGGCACAGGTTGTAGATCGTGTCTTGTGCTGTTCACGATGGTCTAGGTAATGCACGTAGGTGCAGGTCACGCCGCTGTGATCCAGGAGCGTCCGCGGTGTTGGTGAGAGCGATGTGAGAGATGCGTACCCCCGTCGGTAGGTGCCGATGGGGGTTCTGCGTGTCACGGCAGGTCTCTCCGCGGGGCGAAGCCCATACCCACTACAGCGAAGCGACCGCCTGGTCGCACCACGCCCAACCTCATGCCGCTTGACCTCAAACGACATGGGGTGTCTGAAACGACGCAAACCGGCCGCTACGAAACTCGGGGCAGCTCAGTCGGAGGGTGTGGGCGTCCATCCACTCCAGGGAACGGACCTCCCGTCGGCAGTCGTCCGCGAAGAGGGTCGGTGATCCCCGACGCGAGGTCGAGGAGGACCATCTCGCCCTCTAAGAGTGCGGTACGTGACCTTCCGTCCGGCTTGTCATCGCTCGATGGTGTGACGTTGGGGCATCGCTGCCGGTCAGGCGTTCGGGGTTCGCTTGGGTTGTGGCATGAGCATGCGCAAGCCGTACCCGAGCGATCTCACCGATGAGCAGTGGGAGCTCGTCGAACCCGTGATCACGGCGTGGAAGGCCTGGCATCCGTCGGTCAGCGGGCATCAGGGGAAGTACGCGATGCGGGAGATCGTGAACGCGATCCTCTACCAGAACCGCACGGGATGTCAGTGGGAGTTCCTGCCCCACGACATGCCCCCGCCCGGAGCGGTGAAGTACTACTTCTACCTCTGGCGCGACGAGGGCACTGACCAGGACCTTCACGACCTGCTGCGCTGGCAGCTGCGGGAGAAGCGGAAGCGATTAGCCGACCCGAGCCTGGTGGTCCTGGACACGCAGAGCATCCACGTGGCCGTCGGCGTCCCGGCCACGACGACGGGCCGGGACGCCGCGAAAAAGGTGCCGGGCAGGAAGAGATGCCTGGCCGTGGACGTGTTGGGCCTGGTCGTCGCGGTCGCCGTCCTGCCGGCCAGCGCGCACGACAACACCGCCGGTATCGCGCTGCTGGGCGGCGTGGCCGCACAGACCGACACGGTGCGTAAAGCCCTGGTCGACCAGGGATTCAAGAAGAAGGTCGTCGAGCACGGCGAGAACGTGGGCATCGACGTCGAGATCGTCGAGCGCAACCCGGACGACAAGGGCTTCGTTCCGCAGGCCAAGCGGTGGATCGTGGAACAGACGAACGGGATCCTGATGTTCTACCGCCGTCTCGTACGCGACTACGAACACCGCCCCGCCTCCTCCCGCTCCCGCGTCCTGTGGGCGATGACCTCCGTCATGAGCCGCCGCCTCACCGGCCGAACCATCGCCTCCTGGAGGACCGCATGAGCGATAACCCACAGGTCAAAGACATCCTGGAACACATCAAGGTTCGCGAGCGCGAACTGGTCGGCCAAGCCGAGCAGTTCCGGGCCCGCATCGAAGAACTCACCCGCCAGCTCGGCGAGATCGACGCGGAAAGCGAGAACCTGCGCATCACCCGCAAGACCCTCCTCGCTCTCTCACTGCCCTCACCCACCGCCGATCCGGAGCGTCCTGACATCCCGGACCACCCCGCCTACCAGCAGATCCTTACCGCCCTGGCCGACGCGGCCCGACCGATGCGCGCCCGCGACCTCTGCCAGGCCCTCGACCTGCCGATCCTCCCGAAGAACACCGAAGGCATCCGCTCCAAACTGAAACGCCTGGTCAGCCGCGGCATCCTCATCGAACCCGAATCCGGCCTGTTCGCCCGCCCCGGCGCCTGAGGACCAGCCCCCCGCCCCGCGACCAGCGATCCTTCCCCAACCTCAACTACGAAACGGACAAGAGCTCACGTTCCGCACTCTAAGAAGTAGCCGCCGTCGTAGGAGCCCGTGCCGAGGACGAGCAGCGGCAGGATGGGGTGGAAGGCCGCTGCCCGCAGCGGTCAGTCCGTTCGAAGCCATCACAGGGCCGGAACATCGTCGGCGAGGTCGAGGGCTTGGGCTTCCCGGACGGGTGCGGCGTAGACACCGGTTATTTCGCATGTCGGGTCAGAACCCTGGAACCCGAATACTCCAGGGAAGCAGCCGTTGCCGCCTTCCGTGAACAGCCTCAAACCCAGGCGATCGAAGCCGACCCCACCCTGGAGGAGCGGTTCACCTCCGGTCTCACCTTGACTATTGCAGTCCGAAATCGTCTGGTTAGTATTGTTTTGGCTAGGGCGTGCACAACACAGGGGCGTGCCGGTTGAGCTTGGAGAATCCGTGCGTCCCCTGACGGACAAAAGGGGCCCCTGTCCTCAGTGCACCGCATGTCGAGAACATGGACACAGAGGTCAGGGGCCCCGTCTGTCGGAATCACTGTTCAGCCGCCGTGGCGACTCATGTGGAACGGGGCAAGCGTGAATCGCCCCTGTCGGTCAGTCCCCGAACATGCCGGCAAATGGGTCTGGTTCGCCGGTCCATGGATCCAGGCCGGCCTTCAATAGCCGTTGTTCCTCACGTTGGTTCAGGAAGGCCGCTTGGTCTACGCCCCAAAGAGACACGTCACTCAAGGGGCAGTGGGCGAAGTCTGCTCGCATCACGCGTACGAGGAACTCCACCATCCCGCAGTCGTAGCGACTCCACAGATCGTCGCCCCTGCTGCGAACCAGGACCGGCCACAGCTCCGGATTGTCATCTGAGGCATCCCAGCACAGGAGGTCCGAACTGGAGTCAACCCCCCATGCAATCAACGCAGGCGTTGTGTCGAGCAGTTCAACCGACTTCGGTTCTCTGGCCCAGGCGCTCTCGGCGTTGGCTGTCTCCATGAGCATCGCATCAGGGCCAGGTTCAGCCCCTCTCGGCTCGGGCTTGAGGACTTCCAAGAAGTTCTCGATCGCTCCCGCTCCGTATACTGCGATGAAGTGCCGAAAATCCGATGGGAACTCTTTTCTCCATGACTCGCTCATCCGTGTCCAGTCGACCGACGTGTCGCTTTCGGCCGTGGGCGGCATCAGCTGCCGAAGTGCCTCTAGTGCTGCCACGTCAGTCACCACTTTCTTCGCGTGTTGGTATCACGGCGTGGACCCAGTGGGAACAGGTTCGCCGGTCGTGTGATGGTTGTACATCCCGAGGTTGTTTCCCTGCAGGGTGTTCGGGATGATCTCGTCGAGACGGATGCCAGGGGTGCCGTCTGGGTTCGTTCCGTATGCCGTGAGGGTGAAACTACTGGGGACCGTCCGGTTGCCAATGTAGTTCGCCTTCACCGAGTACATGACTTCCTGGCCGCCGGCATTAACGGCCTTCGCGACCTGATTCTCGTAGTTCTTCATATTGTTGCTTTTCTGGCTAGATCCGGTCTGCCAGTCGTTGGCGCCTCGGGCACAGGTGGCCAGGTTGTTCAGATCTGTACCCGAGCCACTCAGTTGGTTACCGAGCAGGTGGCACGCGTTGATGTTCGTGCGTGGAGATGCCCCGAGGTGTCCCGCCACACGCTGCGCCCACCTGTAGCCCGGAGGAGCCACGGTCTCGACGGCCGTCGCCGAGCCCTTGTGTGTGGACAGGTAGTCCTTGTCGAGGCAGGCGCTCACGCTGGTAGCGCGGTTCCCGTTGGCCGCGTCCTGGGCGCCGTGCTGAACCCATCCGCAGCTGGAATCGTCGTCGTCACCGTCACCGGTACCTCGCGGTTTGGGTGCGGGTTTGGGTGCGGGTTTGGGTGCCGGGCTCGACTCGGCGGCGTCCTCCACCTTGTCCTCGATCTTCTTCACCGTATCGGCGATGACCGTGTAGACCGCCGCGGCTATCACCGCTGCCACGACCACGACCGCGGCCACCACGATCACCGGTGCCAGGATGGCGAGGAAGGCGAGATGCCCGTCGAGTTCCACGTTGCTGGTGGGGTTGCCACCCGTGAAGGCGTAACGATTGCCGGTGAAGGGATCGCTGCCGAGCCCCATGTCGGCGAGAGCGCCGTTGTACATGTCCCGGGTGGTGAAGCGGTTGAGCCCCGGGCTGTAGTCGCGGAAGCCCATGTCGTAAGTGCCGGACTGGGCGTCCCACCGCTTGGCGTTGTAGCGGTACGAGTTGTACTGGTCCTTCGTCGGGTTCGCGGCGTCCGGCTTGTCGATACCGGTGAACTCGGACGAGTCGTCGCTGCCGTACGCCGTGTAGCCGTATGTAGCCTTGGTGTTACCGCTGTTGTCGGTCAGCGTTTCGACGTCGGTGCGGCTGTTGTAGCCGTAGTAGGCGTCCTCGGCGGTGCCGTCCGTGTTGTGCTTGACCTGGGACAGCCGTTCGCCCCAGGGGCTGTACTGGTAGGACTTGGTGAGCTGTCCGGAGATCTCCTCGGTGAGGACCTCGCCCGACAGGCCGAGATAGTTGTAGTTGGTGGTTTTTCCGTCCACGGTCTTGGACGTCGTGCGGTCGATGGGGTCGAAGGCGTAGGTGGTGGATTTCATCCCACCCGAGCCGTCGCGCTGCTGGGACTCGACGACGTGGTCGAATCCGTCGTAGACGTTCCGCGAGGCGATCTGGCCACCGGCGGTGACGGACTCCTGGCGGCCGAACGGGTCGTAGTTGAAGGTGGACGTGGCCCCCGACGTCGTCGACGTCAGCAGTCGGTTGCGGTCGTAGGCGAACGTCGAGGACGTGCCCTTGACCGTCTGACTGATGACGTTCGCGTTGTCGTCGTGGACGTAGGTGTCGGTACCCGCCCCGTTGCCCGTCTTGACCGACTTGGAGAGCCGGTCGGCGGGGTCGTAGGCGTAGGTGGTGGTGGAGTCGAGGTACGACGAGTGGTTGTCGGCGTTCATCTTCCGGGTGACGTCCTGCGCCTTGCTGCCATTGGCGTCATAGGCGAAGACATGGGACGAGACGAGTGTGCCGTTGGGCTTCTTCTCGTCCTGGGCCTTGAGCGCACCGTCCAGGTAGTAGGTGTAGTCGACCGTGTTGGAGTTGGCCTTCGTCTCCCGCAAGGGCTGTCCGCGGTCGCTGTAGTTGTACGAGGTGACCTTGGGCGAGGTATCGGTCGCGGTCTTGCCGACCGACACCGTCTTCACCAGATCCCGGAGGTCGTAGGTGTACTTGGAAAACTGGTCGGGGTGCACGACCGTCTCGGGCTGGCTGTTGGCGTCGTATGCGTAGGAGGTGGTCTTCTTCTCCTGGCCCGCGAGCGCCTCGGTGATCTTCTGGACCTGGTTCAGGCCCGTGTAGGCCACGGTGTAGGCGTCGATCCTGGCACCGGAGGAGGTGTCGTCGATCGATGTGAGGTTGCCGTTGAGGTCGTAGCCGTAACCGAAGGTGTGCTTCTCCGTGTCAGCTTCGCCGGAGGTGTCACGCACCAGCTTGACCGCGTTGCCCTGAGAGAAGGTGAACGAGCCCAGCGGCACCCACGTGCCGGCTGCGGTGTTCTGGTTGACGGTCTTGTCCGTGGTGCCTGCGGAGTGCGTGACGGTGTACTTGGCCGTCGTCGCGGCCCCTGCCGCCTGCGGGAACTTGACGTAGGCGGTGTAGCTTCCCGTCTTCGGGATGTTCAGCTTCCAGGTGAACGCGTCCGTTCCCGTGGCCGCGGCATGCACCTGGTGGTCGTAACCCTGCTGACCGCTGGTGCTCTGCTTGGTCCAGGTGCCTACGGAGCTGGTGTTCTGGTTGTCAGAGTTGTCGACGAGAACGACCGCGCTGCCCACCGGCACGCCGTCGTCGGTCTTTGACTTCAGCTTGCCGTTGGGGTAGTAGCTCCACCCCATTGTGCGCGACGACGAGCCGCCGGCCGAGGTGATGGTCCGGGAGGTCTGCGCACCGATGTCGTTGTAGTCGTAGGTGGTGACGATGTCCCACGGATCGGTCGTGGACTTCGTCCACCCGTTGTCGAAGTAGGTGTACGTGGCATTGTTACGGACCGTCTGGCCCTCGGACGGCGGCGTCGAGGTCGTGGAGACCCTGCCGACCTTGTCGTAGAAGGTCTGGGTGTAGACGTTCGGGCTGTTGTACCGAGGGTCCGCCGGGTCGTACGGCTGGAACTGCTTGACTGGCCGGTTGAGTTTGTCGTACTCGGTGCGGGCGGTGAAGTCGTCCGCGGCGGCCGTCTCGACACCGCGTGGGGTGATCACCTTGGTGGCGTTGCCGACCTGGTCGTACTCGTACTTCGTCGTCCGGTAGGTGACATTGGGGCTCGTGCCCGTGTGCGGGGTCTGGACCTGGGTCTTCGCGCCGCGCTCGTCGTAGGTGACCAGCGTCTCGTTGTTGTCGACGTCCTTCGTGGCGACGACGAGCGAGTCCTTGTCGTACGTACTGGACGTGCTCTTGCCCAGCGCGTCGGTGACCGTGGTGACCCGGCGGTTCAGGTCGTAGGCGGTCTTGCTCGTGTAGTCGGTGGTGTCGGCGGTCGCGTTCTTCTTCGGGTCGATGACCGTGACCGGGTTGCCGACGTTGTCGTACTCGTACGAGACCTTGTCACCCACCGCGTTGACCACCGAGGTGAGCTGGTAGATCTCGTCGTAGTTGTGGGTCGTGATGTAGTCGTTCGGATCTGCCGCGGTGGTGGTGCCCTTGGGCTCGGTGGTCGTCCGAAGGTGACCGGTCCTGTCGTAGGTGTAGGTGGTTGTCCGCTCGGGAGCGGTCGCCGAGTCCCTCGGAGCGGTCCCGGCGATGACCTGGTCAGCCGCGTTGTACACCGCTGTGGAGACCGCGCCGTGCGGAGCCGTGACGGTGGTGACGTTGTCGTTGGCGTCGAAGACGGGGGCCGGAGTGGTGATGAGGACGCCTGCGGCCTGGTCCTTGGGCGCTGTGCTGGCCATCGGGCGCCCGTAGACGTCGTAGGTCTGCGTGGTCTTCTTGCCCAGCGGGTCGGTGGCCTGGGTGACCTGGCCGCGTTCGTCGTAGACGAACGCGGTCGCGTTGTTCAACGCGTCAGTGGTCTTCTCCGGGTATCCCGTGGGCCCGAAGAGGCTGTTGGTCGACGCGTTGCCGTTGGCGTCCGTCGTCCGGGTGGGCTGACCGTAGGTGTCGTACTCATGCTTGGTGGTGTAGTCGTCTAGCACCGCGGCAGTCGCGAGACCCTTGGGGTCGGTGACCGTGGTCAGGTTGCCGAAGGTGTCATAGCCGAACTGCCAGGTGCGGCCTTCCGGAGACGTCTTCCGGTACAGGTTCGCGGAGAAGCCGTCGAGGCCGGGCTGGTACTCGTACTTCTGCGCGTTGGCCGGGTAGACACCGGGCGCGCAGTCGCTCGGCGCCGGTATGCCGGCCTTGTTGGCCTCGGCGTCACGTTGCCAGAGCGGATAGCCCGTCTTCTGGTCGTAGCAGAACGCCGTCTTGGCGCCGTTGTTCTCCTCCAGGTACGTGACGTTGTTGTCCGCGTCCCAACTCAATTTGACAGTCTGCGCCTTGGAGTTGGTCGTCAGCACAGGTCGACCGAAGTCGTCCGTCACGTAGTCCGTCGCGTGGTTCTCGGCGTCGGTGACCCTTGCGTTCGTAAACTTGGCGTTGGTGGGGTTGGGGGAGTAGGCGAATGTCGTCGTGTTCTGCAGACGGTCGGTGATCGCCTTGGTCCACCAGTGGTACTTCGGATCGTCACCTGCCTGCGGCGCGTGGTACGCCAAGCCCGTGTTCTTGCCGCGCGGGTCGGTGACCTTGACCAGCTTGACGTTCTTGTTGCCCTGGGTGGCGTCGTACTCGAATCCGAACACCTTCGGCTGGGTCGAGCCCGCGCCGTCGGTGAGTTTGGTGAGCAGGCCCTTGTCGGAGTATTCGAAGGTGACCTTGCGGCCGGAGATGTCGGTCATCGACTTGATGTGGTCGTCGACCTTCGGGCCGGCCTCGCCCTTGGTGTAGTACTCGACGGTGAGGCTCTGGCGGCCCGCCGGGTCGGTGATGTACTTGAGGAACTTGGTGGGCTTGTTGTTGGACTTGCGTTCCTCGTACGTGTACGTCTGGGTGTTGCCGTTCTTGTCGACGATGGACGTCATGTAGCCGTCGCAGCCGAAGAGGAAACGGGTGCCGTCGGGACGGGTCATCGTCCAGGCGTCGGGGATCGGGTCCTTCAGTGGGGTGCAGTCCAGCCCTGGCTTGGCCTCCAGCCTGTAGTGGACGCCTGCCGGAGCCTTCCAGCTCCCGTCCGCCTGCTTGGCGAAGACGTGGGTGGTGCCGTCACCGTCGGGGAGCCTGATCTCGGTTGGGTGGGGCTTGGGATGCAGCTCAAGAGGCGCGCCGAGCCGGATGGGCCCCGCGGCCTGGCCCGACCAGCCCGCACCGAGGACGGTGTCGGAGGTGTCGAGGGAGTTGTAGGAGAAGCGAGCGAACGTGGTGAGCCCTCGGCCTGGGTTGGAGAACGCGTTGTAGGACCAGACACTGTTGCCGGAGGCCGTGTTGTTCATGACCGTGGATCCGGCGCCGGTGTTCTTGCCCGTGTAGGAGGAGAACTTCTCCAGGCCGAGCTGGTTGGAGGTGGGGTCCTCCACGGCGACGTTCTGCTTGAGGCCCGGGATGCCGGAGGTGCCGGAGACCCAGGTGCTGTTGGTCTTGTTGTAGACGTCCCAGGTCAGCGCGTAGTCGGTGCGCTTGTTGCCCGAGTCGGAGTTGATCGGGGTCTTGACCTGGGCCTGGAGGCTGACCGAATCACCGGGTGCCACGTCACGGGGCAGGGCGGTCTGGATCTGGTTGCCGCCGGTGGTGACGTCGGTGCCGTCGGGCAGGGCCCACTTGTAGGTGAGGACTTGGTCGGTGGCCTTCCACGTGGTCGTGGTGGTGTTGGTGAGGTTGAAGTCGACCGTGTACGTGGTGTTCGGCGTCATCCGGGCCGGGGTCTGCGGCGCGAAGTACGTCGAGGCCGTGGTCGAGTCGATATACGTGACCACGATCTTCGGGCGGAGCTTGGGCTCGTTGCCTTCGGAGGACAGGAACAGGGTGCGTTCCTGCTTGACGGCCTCGTTGGCCATCTTGATGGCGACGCCCTTCTGGGACGTCGGGGTACTCACCCAGGACTGGGCGAGTGAGGTGACGTTCCAGTCGTGGCGGGCCGGGTCGTTGGTCTTCGATCCGTTGTCGGACACGACCGCGCCGACGTCACCGCCCGGGGCGGTCCAGGTGGTGGTCGCGTTCGCCTTGGCCCAGGTCGCCGTCTCGTCGAAGTCCCGGGTCAGGGGACGCAGTTCGTAGACCGCTCCGGTGGTGTCCTGGCTGGTCTGGGTGCCCCACAGCCGTACCGTCGCGTCCAGCACCCTGGCCGTTGCGGGAATGCCCAGCTGGGGGAATTTCAGCAGGGCGCGGGTGTTGCCGTAGGTGACGGAGTTGTTGCCTGCCGATATCCAGTTCTGGGGGACACCTTCGGTGAGGGTGTCGTGGGGGAGGGCCGGTTCGGCGGAGGAGAGGGTGGTGTCGGCGGACGCCTCCAGGACCTTCGTGGTGCGGCCTGCCTTGGGGAGGCGTACCAGTTGGGTCTGGGCGCCCAGGACCTGGCGGTCCTTCGTCTTCACCGCGACCATGTAGTAGTACGCGCGGCCGAACGGGTCCGCGTCATCCGCCTTCGTCGGCACCGCGGTGGTGTCGGTGAACGAGGTGGTGCCCGGTGCGATCGGGGACACCATCGTCGCGGCCGACGGGGTGAACGTCTGGTTGATCGAGCGGTGGACCTGGTACTCGACCAGGTCATCGTCCGTGCTGACAGCCGACGGGTCGGTGTACGTGGACCAGTTCAGGACCGCGCCGGTGTCGTGGATCGTGGTCGGGGCGGCGAGGTCGACACCCTGACGGCCGTAGGTCAGCACCAGCTTCGGATAGTTCGCGGACTCGCCCGCGTACCCGAACTCGCTTCCCTCATAACGCGGTCCGCCCTTCGGGCCGTTCGCGCTCTCGTCACCGGCCTTGATGACGAAACCGTTGTTGGTGTTCGTCCCGTCGATCCATGACTGAACGGTCTTGGTCACGGGGAAGGTGTGCCAGGTGTTGAGCTCACCCGGCTTCTTCGTGGCCACACCGCCCTTCGTGAAGCGGACCGCATCGGCGAGGACGGTGGTGGTGGTGGAGGCCGGGCCGTCACCCAGGACGACCTTGCCCAGGGTGCCCGCCTTGAACGGGTGGGTCCCCAGCGTCTTCCACACCCCACCGCTGCCGGCCTGCTGATTGACCGAGTACGCCTTGGTCCCACCGCTGTACGTGACGGTGTAGGGGGCGTTGGTGGCACGGTCGACAGCCGGGACGTAATGCGCCTCGACCTGGTAGTCACCGTCCTCCGGCAGACTCGGCTGCCAGCTGTAGGAGTCCCCCGCGACACTGTCCTTGTTGTACAGGTAGTCCGTGTTCACCGCGTACTGCGTGTACGCCGTGTTACCCGACGCGGGCCAGGCACCCACCGCGGCCGTCCGCCCGGTGTCACCGTCATCGACAACGACGGAAGTACCCGACAGCTCACCGGTGAAGGTGTTGGCGCTGTTCCACGTCGCACCGGCCTCGGTCCACGGCTGCGTGGCCCGGTGCGCCTCCAGCTGCACCTCGGTGTCACCCGCGGTGTGCGTCTGGTCGTAGTACAGCTTCAGATCAGCCGAATCCAGCTTCGTACCAGCCGGAACCGTGCCCAGAGGGAATCGCAGCAGGGCTCGTGAGGAACCCGTGGTGGTGTTACCGACCGACAGACGCCAGTTGTCGTTGTAGTTCGACGCCGGACCGTCCGACGAGATCATCACGTCCTGGGCGGTCGTCGGCGTCGGCGCGATCGTGATCGTCGGGTCCACTGTGACCGGGTACTGCCGCTCCTTCGCGGCCAGCCACTTCGCATCCGGCGTGACCGTCAGCTTCCAGCCCTTACCCGCCTTGGTCAGCCTCTGCTCGACAGCGGAACTGTAGCCCGTCCCGTACGCGCCGGCGGCATTCTTGTTCGCGTCCGTCATGAACGCCGCAGGAATCACCAGCACCGGGTTCGGCGCATCACCATAGAAGCTGACCGAGCCGTCCTTGGCGGCCTTCGGGGTCAGACCACCCGCATCCACGGTGAACGTGAAGGACACCGGACCGGCCGGGCGCTCGGCAAGGACGATGTTCTCCTTCACCTGCCCCGGACCCACCACATACGACAGATCCGCGCCCGCCACGGCGTTCTTGTACGTCACGGTGTTGCCCTCGGCCACCGGCGCAAGCTTGCCCGCATCCTCCAGGCCCAGCGTCACCGTATGGCCGTCGGCCTCGAACCGCAGCAACCGTTCCGCGTCCGTGCCGAACCAACTACGCGCCGCGTTCGTCGTGTTCGCCAGCGCGAAACCCTTGGCATCGGTCGGCCTGACCGTCGGGTCGATGTCCTTGAACGACTTGCCCGCCCGGTACCCGGTCGGCGTCACCGACACCTCGGCCTGCACCCGGCCGTCCGACAACTGCCAGAACCGCTCGTTCGCCGTACGCCGACCCGTCAGCTCAGCGATACGCTTCGCCTTCGGCGCTGCCTTTCCGGCCGGCAGTTTCTCCCGACTCGGCAAAGTGGGGTTTCCGCCGGTATACGGTTTCTTTGGCTTATTCTCGTCGTCCTCGTCCTCGTCGTCGGAGAACCAGGCCGTGAAGGCATCAACGATTCCCTCGCCGTCATCACCCGAAACCTCAGCCGCATAAGCGACCTGCGGCAGGAGAGTGGAAGCGACCGCCGAAACCACGAGGCAGGCCGCAGCCCGCCCGAATCTCACTTTCAACGCCATTCCCTTCATCGGCACGCCGACGAGGGCTCCCCTGCCGGTCGCACTGAATACCGACCCCGACCGCCCCAACTCCGGGCATGGCAACCGGACCACCCCCCCATCGCATGGGAAAGGCAGCCTCGCCGCTCACGTATCGATCAAAGTCGGACGCTGTCTAACAGTTTTTTCGAACCCCAGTCAAGGGAGTTCACAATTCAGGCATTCGGTTCTCCCAGGCGACTCGGGTGCCCCAATTCGCCCCGCTTTATTTCTGCCCTGGCGCACGCGGATTCCGATGCTGTATAACCCATGTGAAATCTCTCCGGCAGAAAGCGCGGATATGCCCACAATGCAGGGACCAGTCGACCAAAAAAAGGTAAGCATTCACGAGGTTGACCTGATGGTTGCGAGTTGACGATGTGGCAGGTCGCGGTGGTCTCTGGCACGCTGCGGGATCATGCCTGCCGTTGCCGAGCCCGCTGCGTCGCGTGAGGATCTCCTCACGCTGATCGCTGTGCTGCGCGAGCAGAACGTGGTGCTGGCTGAACGCTGTGCGGGGCTCGAAGAGCGGAACGAGTGGCTGACCGCGCGGGTGGCAGAGCTGGAGCGGCGGCTGGACCGCAACTCGAAGAACTCCAACTTTCCGCCCTCGCAGGACGTGTTCGGCCTGCCCAAGGACGAGACGGTGGCGAAGCCGAAGCCGGCGGGCAAGCGGGGCAAGCGCAAGGGTGCTCCGGGTGCCGGACTGGCGATGGTCGAGAACCCGGACTGGGTCGAGGACCACCGGCCGGGTGCGTGCTCGGACTGCGGCGAGGCATTGGGTGATGCGCTGTCGGTGGGCTTCGCCCGCCGCCAGGTCAGCGATGTCCCGCTGGTGACGGTGCGGGTCACCGAGCACCGGCTGCACAAGGTTCGGTGCGACTGCGGTCGTGTGACCGCGGCCGACGCGCCCGACCTGCTGGCAGGGTCGCCGACCTCCTACGGGCCGAACCTGCGGGCGCTCGCGGTCTACCTCCTGGTCTTCCAGCACGTTCCCGTCGAGCGCGCCGCCCAGCTGATCGCCGACCTGACCGGCGCCCGGGTCTCCACCGGCTGGACCGCCTCCGTCCTGGACCGGGCCGCCGAGCTGGTCGAACCCTCACTCGACCTGATCCGGGCCCTGCTGGTCCTGGGGCACGTGCTGCACGCGGACGAGACCACCACCCGCATCGGGTCCAAGCGCCGCTGGCTGCACGTGGCGTGCACCGAGCACCTGACCCTGCTCGGGCTGGCTCCGCGTTCGCGCGAGGGCGCGAACTCCCTGCGGGTGCTGCCCGGATTCCGCGGCTACCCTGGTCCACGACTCGCTCTCGCTCTACGCCGGATACCCGGACTCCGCCCACCAACTGTGCGGGGCACACCTGGTCCGCGAGTTGACCGCCGCCGAGCAGGACCACCCGAAACAGAAGTGGCAGCAGCAGATCCGCTGGGCCCTGGCCGGTCTGAACCGACAGGCCCGGCGGGTGCGCTCCGGCGAAACAGCCGAGATCACCCCCGAGGCCCTGCTGTTCTACCAACGCCACTACCACCAGGGCCTCGCGGCGGGCCTGGCCCTGCACCCCAGAGCCGCCGGCCGCAAACAGTCCCCGGCCCGCAACCTCCTGGAACGTCTCCGCGACCAGGCCGGCGACGTCCTGCGCTTCGCCGACCACCCGAAACAGGTCCCTTTCACCAACAACACCGGCGAGCGGGCACTTCGACCGGTCAAGACCCAGGTCAAGATCTCCGGCTGCCACCAGTCCGACACCGGTGCCGCGGCCTGGCTCGCCGTGCGCTCCTACCTCGACTCCGCCCGCAAGCACGGCATGAGCGGCTTCGAGGCTATCCACCGCGCCTTCACCGGCAACCTCTGGATGCCACCCATCGCCCTACCCAGCTGACCAGCGAACACTACGCAGTGAACCGCCCCGGATTTGATGGAGACATTGAAGACCCGGAAGGATGCCGATCATGGCTGCTCCCCGTAAGTACTCCAACGAACTGCGTGAGCGCGCGACGCGTATGGCGGTCGAGGCTCGTAAGGACCCCGCCGCGCGGACCGGTGCGGTCAAGCGGATCGCCGACCAGCTCGATGTGCACCCCGAGGCCCTGCGGACCTGGGTCAAGCGGGCGGAGACCGACGAGGCCGGCGTGCCTGGCACGACCAGCACGGACATCGCCCGGGTCGCGGAGCTGGAGCGCGAGGTGAAGGAACTTCGGCGGGCCAACGCGATCCTGAAGTCCGCGGCGTCTTTCTTCGCGGCGGAGCTGGACCGTCCACTGCGCTGAAGGTCGCCTACATCGACCAGCACAAAGAGGAGTTCGGCGTCCAGCCGATCTGCGCGGCCCTCGCGGGCACCGACGCCGAAATCGCGCTGAGCACCTACTACGCCGCCCACGCACGCCCCGAGTCGGCTGGCAGCGCCCGGGACCGTGAACTGCATCAACCGGTTGAACTCGTCCAATACCGGGCCCTCCGCTACACCGAACGCCTCGACCAGGCCGAAGCTGTGGCCTCGGTCGGCTCGAAAGGCGACTCGTACGACAACGCTCTCGCCGAGGCTTTCAACAGTTTGTTCAAGGCCGAGCTGATCCGCAACAAGGGCCCCTGGACCGGTATCAACGACGTCGAGATTGCCGTCGCCGAGTACATCGACTGGTTCAACCAGCGACGCCTCCACGGCGAGCTCGGCCATGTCCCGCCGACCGAATTCGAGGCCCTCCACTCAACACCCGCAACCCCACAACCCGCCCTCAAAACCAGCTAACCGACCGTCTACGAAACCCGGGGCTTGACACTGGGTACTGACCTGCGCATGGTCGAGACAGTCCTCGGCCGCCTCACCCGCGGCCGGGCCACCCTGGCCGGTGCCGGCAGCGGCGCCTGGTTCGGTCTGCTGATCGGGCTGCTGTTGTCGCTGTTCGC
This sequence comes from Streptomyces finlayi, assembly GCF_014216315.1. NCBI lineage: Bacteria > Bacillati > Actinomycetota > Actinomycetes > Kitasatosporales > Streptomycetaceae > Streptomyces > Streptomyces finlayi. Next base: position 371,903 of record NZ_CP045702.1, on the reverse strand, counting down.
CGCAGGCAACCACCACGTCCTGGTGCTTATGCCGAGCGGGCTGGTCTATGGCGCCGTGTTCGGCGCGGTCTTCGGCTTCGCCGGCCACTCGCTCAGCGGTGGCCACCGCGACTTCGCCTCCCGCAGCCAGATCGTGGCCGCCCGCTACGACGTGGTCGCCGACGCCGAAGTCGCCGAGGATGCCAAGAACCTGCTGATCAAACTCGCCTGGCGCGAAGACGGGGTGCATTGAGAAGCGCACAGGCGATTAACGTCGAAAATGATCTTGGGATCCGGTCGAGGCGCATCCAAGAAGGGCCGGCTTCGACGCCCCCGTAGTGACCGCAAACCTGTACGGGTCAGTGATCGGCCTGAGGCGAGGGCCGGGCGGGGGTGGTGGGCATGGGAGGTCCTTGCGGGTCAGTCACCCTCGGCCGACGGGATGCGGGTGCGGCAGGCCAGCGCGGCGGCGTTGTCGGTGGCCAAGGACCGGGCGAACCTGACCAGGTCGGCCACGCGCGGGTCGACGGGAGAGAGAGGATGACGTGACGGCGGCCTGATGCCGGATGCGGTAGCTCACCGGAGTCGAGGCTTTCCCGCCTCCTCATTGGCGGTCCTCACCCTGGTGGCGTAGGGCGCCGCCACCGCATCACCGGCAGGCAGTGGGGCGTGAGGAAGATCACGGTCGGTCGTGGCGTGACATTGTTGTGAACCCGTACGGGAGGGTGACGGGGCGGATGACCTGCCATCTCATCCCTTCAGTAATGGGATCCGGAGCATTCCGCCCGCCATTGTGTGGAGCCTGTGTGCGGGGTGTTAACAGTGTGTTCCGTGGGAAGTTGCGCCGGACCGCCGAGCGGCGGTTAGCATCACGGCATGGTTACGGCCTGGTCTCCCTCCGGCTTGCTGCGGTCCCGCATTTCTGCGGGGCCGCTGGGTTTGCTGTGGCTGGCCGCGCTGTTGCTCAGCATCGCGTTCACGCACGGCGTGAGCGCGGAGAGCGCCGCGGGTCATATGACGGCCGGTGTAACCGCGCCAGTGCAGGTGTCCGCCGGGATCCACGAGGGTCACGCGAGCGGGGCCGGAGACAGCGATGACGTCGCGTACGAGGCGCATGAGGTCGCGGCCGTCGACGACCATGAGGATGGTGACGGCTCCTCACATCCGGCTCAGGAATGCGTGTCCGGTCAGCCGCAGCAAGGCTTGGATCTGGCCGCTCCTTGTCTGGCCCCACTGGATTGGGCGCCGCCCACGCACGCCCTTGCGGTGGGGAAGCCCGGCCCATCCCGGCCCGAGTCGGCCGTTCCCCCATTGATGGGTTCGAGAGACTCAGTAGTTCAGCAGGTCTAGATTCCGGCGTCCTCCACTGGCCGCCGCCTCCCACGAATCGACAGCCCCGCCCCTGGCGGGCGGGTCGGCCACGTGCGGCCAGTTCCCGGCACCCCAGACGCCCATCGGCCGCGCTTCCGTGCGCTGAGCGGGATCACCGGTGCCTGCCCGGAACCCTGCTGATCTTTGTCTGCCGCTCCTCTCTCCGACCGTGAGAAGCGGCAGCCACCCGGAGGAACCATGCCGTTCCACCCCCTTCTTCACTCTCACATCAGCCGCCCCGCTGCCAGTGCTTCGCGGCTGCTCCGGCTGCTGGCCTTCATCCTGGGCGGGCTGCTCCTGTGGGCATGCGCCTGCTCTGCCACGCATGACAGCGACAGTCATACGCACGGCCGGATGCCGGTGTCGTCCGGCCACTTCCCGGTTGCAGCTGAAGCCGTCGAGCGGGAGATGCAGCACGGGCCGCATCCACATCCCGGCTCTGCTTGCGCGCCGTACGTGGTCCGCCATGTGCTGCCGCAAGCCAGGCAGCTGGTCACGGGCGCGGTGGCCTTGGCTGCCTTCGTCGGAGTGACGGCTGGAGTGACTGCCGCCGTGGCCGTTCAGCAACAGGCCGCACGGCCCGACGGTGGCAGATCCCGGATACGGCGTTCGGGCCGGGCCAGACTCTCCGTCGTCTGTCGGTGGCGGATCTAGACCGGGGCTTTCGCGGCCCCTCGACCGCGGCTGCCGCGTGCTGCCACCAGGCCCGAGGCGCATGCCTCGTCCTGGCGGGACTGCACGCGAGATGAGCACCCGTCACGCCACCACCGAATGAGAGCGGAAGATGCACCCGCACACCACCACTGACATCACACCCCCCACCCGCTCCGCCCTTTCCGGGCTCGTCGGCAACACCCCCGTCCTCCGGATTTCCGAGCCCCTTTCCCCGGCTGATCGCGGGTTCTGGGCGAAACTGGAGGGCTTCAACCCCGGCGGGATCAAGGACCGCCCCGGCCTGCACATGACCGAACGCGCCCGCGCCCGGGGTGACTTGAATCCTGGAGCCCGGATCATCGAGTCCACCAGCGGCACCCTGGGCCTGGGCCTGGCACTCGCCGGCATGGTCTACGGGCACCCGGTCACCCTGGTCACCGACCCCGGCCTCGAGCGGTCCATGACCCAGCTGCTGACCGCGTACGGAGCCCAGGTCAATGTCGTCTCCGAACCTCACCCCACCGGCGGCTGGCAACAGGCGCGGCGCGACCGGGTGACCCAGCTGATGGCGCAGCATCCCGGCTCATGGTGCCCGGACCAGTACAACAACCCCGACAACACCACCGCCTACACTCCGCTCGCGCTGGAGCTGGCATCCGAACTGGGCCCCATCGACGTCCTGGTGTGCAGCGTGGGCACAGGCGGGCACTCCGCCGGTGTATCCCGCGTTCTGCAGCACCTCTACCCGGAGATGAAGCTCGTCGGCGTCGACACCATCGGCTCGACCATTTTCGGGCAGCCCGCCCGTACCCGGCTGATGCGCGGCCTGGGTTCGAGCATCTACCCCCGCAACGTCGCCTACGACAACTTCAGCGAGGTCCACTGGGTCGCCCCGGCGGAGTCCGTGTGGACCTGCCGGCAGCTCGCCTCGTCCCACTACGCCACCGGTGGGTGGAGCGTGGGTGCGGTCGCCCTGGTGGCCGGATGGCTGGCCCGCACCCTGCCCGCGGGCACGAAGATCGCGGCGATCTTCCCCGACGGCCCCCAGCGTTACCTGGGCACGGTCTACGACGACGACTACTGCGCCGCCCACGGCTTGCTCGACTCCCCACCGCCCGTCGAACCCGAGGTGATCGGTCGCCTGGACGAGAAGGAGGTCACCCGCTGGACACGGTGCACCGACGTGGTGGACCCGCTCACCCTGGCCGACACGCCGGAGGAGACCGAGGTGATCGATCTGCTCGCTGAATCCGACGTGCCGGTGGAGACCGACGCTGTCGAGCAGCTCGCTCAGTCCGACGCGCCGCAGGAGGCGAACCGGTGAGGGGAACCATCGCGCAGGTGCGCTCCTACCCGCGCAGCGTCCAGCTGTTGATGGTGAACCAGTTCACGATCAACCTCGGCTTCTACATGCTGATGCCGTACCTGGCCGCGCACCTTTCCGGAACGCTCGGGTTGGCCGGATGGGTCGTCGGGCTCGTCCTCGGGGTACGAAACTTCAGCCAGCAGGGCATGTTTCTGGTCGGCGGCACCCTGGCCGATCGACTCGGCTACAAGCCGATGATCATCGCCGGGTTGGTGCTCCGCATTGTCGGCTTCGCCACCCTCGGGCTGGTCGACTCCGTCCCCGCCCTGCTGGCCGCCTCCGCCGCCACAGGGCTGGCGGGAGCCCTGTTCAATCCGGCCGTCAGGGCCTATCTGGCGGCGGACGCCGGGGAACGCCGGGTAGAGGCGTTCGCGCTGTTCAACGTCTTCTACCAGGCCGGAATCCTGCTCGGCCCGCTGGTGGGCATGGTGCTGACCGGCGTCGACTTCCGCGTCACCTGCCTGACCGCGGCCGGCATCTTCGCGCTGCTGAGCATCGTGCAGATCCGCGCCCTGCCCCCCCGGCGCTCCAACGACGCGCAGAACACCAAAGGAACCGACCAGCGAGAAAGCGTGCTGTCCCAGTGGCGCGGCATCTTGGCCAACCGGCCCTTCCTGCTGTTCTCGGTCGCCATGATCGGCTTCTACGTCATGCAGTTCCAGGTCTACCTCGCCCTGCCGCTGGAGGTTCGACGGCTCGGCGGAGACGGAGAGTTCAGCACGGCGGCGGTGGCGGGTCTGTTCGCCGTCTCCGGGCTGAGCACGATCCTCTTCCAGACCAAGGTGACCGCCTGGTGCAAGGCCCGGATGGAACCGGGACGGGCTCTTACGTGGGGGCTGCTCACCATGGGCGTAGGGTTCATGCCCCTGCTCGTGTCCACCGTGGTTCCCGTGCCCGACGGCGGATTGGGGCTGTGGCTGCTGGCGGCCGGGCCGCCGACGCTCTCCGCGTTGCTCCTAGCGGTGGGCACGATGATCGCCTACCCGTTCGAAATGGACACCATCGTCCGGCTCTCCGGTGACCGGCTCGTCGCAACGCACTACGGGCTCTACAACACCATCTGCGGTGTCGGCATCACGCTCGGAAACCTGCTCACCGGCGCGGCCCTGGACGCCGCCCGTGCGGCGGGCGTGTCCGCGCTCCCGTGGATCGCGCTGTCCGCACTGGGCCTGGCCTGTGCCGCCGCTCTGTACGGGCTGCATCGCACCGGCCGCCTGGCGCCGACGACCGTGCGCGAGGCCCAGCCCGAGCCCGTAACGGGCTGACCGACAGCTTCGCGCTGGAGGAGCGGACGAGTTCACCCTCGTCCGCTCCTCCAGCCGACCGTGCCGACTTCCAGGAGCGATCGATGCCGACCCCTGCTCTGCCGACCCCAACAGGTCTGCAGTTGCGCCCCTTTCAGGCTGTGCGCTACGACCCTGCCCAGGCAGGTGATCTGTCCAACGTGATCTGCCCGCCGTACGACGACATCGGACCCGCCCGTGCACGCTCCCTGCGCGTCCGGCCCCACGACATCGCCCGGCTGCTGCACGCCACCACCCCGCAGACCGCCGCGGGTCAGCTGGACCGCTGGCGACGGCGTGGCGTACTGGTCCGAGACACCCGACTCGCCATCTACGTCTACCAGCAGCAGCGCGGCGCCCGGCTCCTGCAACGAGGACTGATCGGTGAACTGCGTCTGGCACGAGGTACCACCAGCCCCGTGCTCCCTCACGAGGACGTACACCCTCATGTGGTCAGGCAGCGCGCCGGATCCATGACCGCTCTGCGCGCCCAGCTGGAACCCTTGCTGCTGACCACCTACCGGTCCACCGAATCGACGATGGCGCAGATCGTCGAGCACGTCACCCGACGTCCACCGGTTGCCGTCGCCCGTACCGGCGGACTCACCCACACGCTGTGGGCCTGCACTGCCCCGGACGAACAAATCCTCATCAGTGCCGGCTTGTCACGGTGCCGAGCCCTCATCGCCGATGGTCACCACCACCACCACGCCGCCTGCCTGCAGTTGAGCGAAGGGGGAAGGCCGAAGTCCGTGGCAGAGCAGCCTCGCCCTGCTGCATACGGTCACCGAGGACGCGGTGTGGGACCTGGCCGGGGCCGGGGTGCCGCTGCCTCGCAAATCGACCTCGTTCGGCCCCAAACCAGCCGCTGGGCTGGCCCTGCGCGCCATCGACGCACCGTGACCGGGCCACCCTCAACACCCCATCCCCGTAAGGAGCAGTCCCCGTTGTCCCTGTCCCGACTCGCAGACCGCCCTGCTGCCCCCGCCGGGCAGCCCGTCCCGAGCGCCCCCAGACCCGGCCGGGCAGCCATGCGACGAGCCCGCGCCCAGCGCGCGAAGAAGAATTCGCTACCGGCGCGCTATATCGGTTACGTCGGCTACTTCGTCGGCGCCGGACTCATCAGCGGAGCGGTGGTACACCACCCGCTGGACCCGGCCCGCTACACGCGGATCGCTGCCTACGGTGTCCTCGTCTTCCTCGCCGCCACCGTGCTCAACGAGATCTTCCTCGCACGTAACAAGCCCGGCCTGCCGAGGATGCTGCTGGTCATCGGCGCCTCACTGCTGCTCTCGTTCGGCATCGGCATGCTCAGCGGCGGCCTCCAGCACTTCGAGGACTTCCCGGCCCGCGGCGCCGTACTCGTACCCCTGGGGATCACCGTCTCCTTCGTCGCCTACGTGGTGAAGGACGCGGAGACCTCCTGGCGACGCATCTTCAGCCCGATGGGTCTGGCAGTCCTGCTGACCGCCCTGGTCAGCTTTGCCGGACTGCGCTACGTGGCCGACAGCATGGGCGAGCCGCCGGAGGGCGGCGGACACAGCCACGGAAGCGCGGAGGAAGCGGAAGAGGAACAACCGCACGAACCGAGCCCCACTGCCACTACATCTCAGCCCGAAAACTCTCCCACGGGCGGCGGTGCGGCCGACGAATCCGGCCACGACGGCGGCCACGCTCATTGACCACCGCGACTGGACGGGCACTGACATAAGGTCCAGAGTGAGGGCCGCTGTGGCGGCGATGGGCCACTTCCGCATTTTCTTCATTCTTCTTGTCCTGTGCGGGTCGGCACGGCATGCCCGCAGGGCGCGCTACGCCATGCGGTAAGGGAGGAGTGCGGGCCGTTCCGGGCCTTCCCGTGGAAGGCCCGGAACGGCATGGGCGCGGTGGAGGGGGATCAGAGCCGGTCGAGAATGCCCTGCATCTGCTGGACCTCGGCGGCCTGGTTCTTCACGACGTCGTCGGCGAGCTGCTTGGAGGCGGCATTGAGGCCGCTCTTCTGCTCATCCTTGGCCATCTTGATCGCACCGTTGTGGTGCTCGATCATCACCTGGTAACCGCCAGTCTCTAGGGAGACAGCGGTGCTGGTCAGGCAGCCGCGGAAGGGAAGCACTCATGGGTGAGGACTTGCCCGCCCGGAGAAGAAGCCCGCGGTCGACTGCGTACAGCCGCCTCGACCGGGGGAGTGCCGTGGCGCTGGCCGTCATGGCACTCGTCCTGGTCCATATCCCATTGTTCCCTGGCAGGCCCGGGCGGATGAGGAAGAGAGCCGAGAAGCGCCCTTGCTCGTCGAGCAGGCCATCGCCCTGATCGCCAACGACGCCGACGAGGAGCGGGTGGCCGAACGTATCGAAGACGCCCTGGAGGCCCCGGACAAGGAAGGCGTCGACCTTGGTCTCGTCCGTCAGGCCCTCGAAGTCGTCGAGGGGCCGGGGCCGGACGAGACCGCCCTCCGCGGGCGCGCGTGCTGCTGCTGGACGCGCTCGGCGGAAAGCTGCCCTCCGCCCCGCAGAGTGGCCGGTTCGCGACGGGCACCAAGACAGGCACGAGCACGGTGCCGGAGGAGTTCCGGCCCCCGCGTGGCATCGCCTACGCCGGGGACGCGGTTCTGTTCGCTTTGGGCCTGTTCGCGGTCGCGGCGGGGCTGTGGCTGGCGGTGTGGCTGCGTCCTCGGCACAGGATCCGTGAGCTCGAGCGCCGAGCCGCCCAGCAGAAGGGCAAGAGACCATGACCCCCGACCAGACATCACCGAGTGCCGGACCGGCTCACCGCAGCCGGCTCCACTGCGCGGTCGACGCCATCGACGAGCGCATGGGCATCAAGGCGCTGGCCTATCCGGTGCCGGAGCACGCGAACAACCTGGGGTGGAGCCTGGGTGGCATCACCGCGGTTGCGTTCGTGATTCTCCTGGTCACCGGGATCTATATCACGCAGTTCTACAACCCCATGCCGGAGGACGCCAACCAGTCGGTGCGCGACCTGGTGACCGGCGTCTGGCTGGGCGGCTTCGCCCGCGCCTTGCACTACTGGGCGGCGCAGGCGATGTTCGTTTTCGCCCTGCTGCACCTGCTGCGGGTCTTCTTCCATGCCTCGTACAAGAAGCCGCGGGCGGGCAACTGGGTCGTGGGCGCCGCGATGTTCCTGCTCGCCTTCCTCGCCGTGTTCACCGGCACCGTCCTGAAGTGGGACCAGGAGGGATATGAGGCGCTGATCCATAATCTGGACGTGGCTGAGCTGCTCGGCGGGGCCGGGATCTGGTTCACCTCGGAGCTGACCGACCGGGTGCCGATCCTGCTGCGGCTCTACAGCGCGCATGTGGTGATCATCCCTGGCCTGGTTTGTGTGGCACGCGCTGCTGGTCAAGCGGCACAAGATCTCAACCCATCCCGAGATCCCGGTGCCCGAGGTGGAGACGCCCGAGCCGTTCACCACGCACCTGAAGCGGGTGGCGGCCTTCGGCCTTGTCCTGCTGGGGGTGCTGTCCGTCCTCGGCGGGCTGGTGCCGCCCGTCGTCGGCCCGACACCGGTCGAGGGGATCGAGGTCACCCGCCCGCTGTGGATGTTCTGGTGGTTCTTTCCCATGGAGGAGTGGTTCGGAGTCGCGTCGATCGCGTATGTCATCGCGGGCGTGTTCGGACTGATCCTCCTCGTGCCGCTCCTCGACCGCAGCCCGAAGCGGCGATGGCGCGAGCGCAAGCTCGCCCTCGGCGCTGCTGTCGTGCTGCTGCTCGCTCTTGCCGCCATCACCGTCCAGGTGTGGATCGCCAATCCGAAGGGACACTGATGGACACCACTGCCGTGCGGCGCGCACGGCGCTGGTTCTGGGCGCTCACCGCCACAGCGATCCTCGCCGCGGGCAGGCTGTACTACGGGCTGCGGTCGGATCCCGGGCCCGCCACCGGAATCTTCGTCCTGGGCAGCTTCCTGATGCTGACCGCGTCGGTCGTCCAGGCGGCTCGGATCCTTGCCGCGCTCACCGCTCCGTCCCGGCTCCGGCTGTTGCCCAGGCGTGCGATTGGGGGACAATTGGCCGCAGGCTCTCAGAACCGGCGCGCCGCCCGCTGGCTGTCCCGGTCTCACCCGTCGAAGGAGGGGTGACCGTGCCTCATCACGCGGATCATCACGATTATGACGCGCCTCACTGCGAGGGTCCCGGTAGGGAGCGCAGTACTGCGGTTTTGGATGTGCGCGGCCTGGCGTGGGCGTCTCAGCAGAGCACCGTCGCCGCTGTGCTGGGCAGGCGGCCTGGCGTACTTCAGGTCGAGGTCAACCCGGTCGCGCAGTCGGCGACGGTGGTCTTCGATCCGCGGCGCACGTCGCTGGCCGAGCTGCGCCGCTGGGTTGAGGAATGCGGTTACCACTGCGCGGGCCAGTCGGTGCCGTCCCATGTCTGTGATCCGATGGCCGAGCCGGACCCTGCTGTCGAAGCCGCAGAGGACCGTCATGTGACTCATGAGGGCCATGCCGCGCGAGTGGCCGCTCCAACCGCGCCCGCGGGGCACCCCGAGCACGTCGAGCACGCGGCGGCCGAGGCTCCCGCCGAGGCCGAGGGGATGCCGACGCCGCACGAGCTGATGGGGCACGGCGGGCACGAGGCCATGTCGATGGCAGCGATGGTGGCCGACATGCGCAACCGCTTCCTGGTGGCGCTGCTGTTCTCGCTCCCCATCGTCATCTGGTCGCCGATCGGCGAGGACGTCTTCGGTCTGGACGCCCCGGTTCCCTTCGGGCTGCGCCAGGATGTCTGGGCGCTGCTGCTGAGCCTGCCGGTGATCTTCTACGCGTGCTCGATCTTCTTCGGCGGCGCGGTGCGGGCCTTGCGTGCCCGCACCCTGGACATGATGGTGCTGGTCGCGGTGGCCGTCGGCTCCGGCTGGTTGTACTCGCTGATCATCACGCTCACCGGGGGCGGCGACGTCTTCTACGAGGCGGCCACGGTGCTGGCCTCGTTCGTGCTGCTCGGCCACTGGTTCGAGATGCGGGCCCGGGGCGGCGCCAACGACGCGATCCGCACCATGCTCGACCTGGCCCCGCCCAAGGCCCTGGTCGTGCGGGGCGGGGAGCCGGTGGAGGTGCCCACCGCCGAGGTCGTGGTCGGCGATCTGCTGCTGGTCCGGCCCGGAGCCAAGATCGCCGTAGACGGGCTCGTGGAGGAGGGCGAGAGCGAGGTCGACGAGTCGATGGTCACCGGGGAGAGCCTGCCGGTCCACAAGGTCCCCTCCTCGCAGGTCGTCGGAGCGACCATCAACGCCAACGGCACGCTCCGCGTGCGCGCCACCAAGGTCGGCTCCGACACCGCCCTGGCACAGATCGTCAAACTCGTCCAGGAAGCACAGAACTCCAAGGCCCCGGGCCAGCGGCTGGCCGACCGGGCCGCGTTCTGGCTGGTCTTCGTCGCCCTGATCGGCGGCGCCGCGACGCTGGCCGTCTGGCTGCTGGCCACCGACCGCTCGCTGGGCACCGCGATGCTGTTCGCCATCACCGTCGTCGTCATCACCTGCCCGGACGCCCTGGGTTTGGCCACCCCTACGGCCATCATGGTCGGCACGGGACTGGGCGCCCGGCGCGGGGTGCTGTTCAAGAACGCCGTCGCCCTGGAGGCATCGGCGGGGATCCAGACCGTGGTCATGGACAAGACCGGCACCCTGACCAAGGGCGAGCCGGAGGTGACCGACCTGATCACCGCCCCGGGAACGGACGAGGACCAGTTGCTGCGGCTGGTCGCGGCGCTGGAGCGTGAGTCCGAGCACCCGTTGGCCGAAGCCGTCGTCCGGTACGCCGAGAGCCGGGCCGTGGCGGCAGTGAGCGCGTGGCACTTCGAGAACGTCCCCGGCCACGGTGCGACCGCGGTCGTCGACGGCCACCGGGTCGCGGTCGGCAACCGCAGACTTGCGATGCGCGAAGGCGTTGACCTCGGCGAACTGGCCGCCCAGCGCGAGGCGCTGGCCGCCACCGGCCGTACCGTCGTCATCGCCACCGTCGACGGACAGGCGGCGGCCCTGATCGGCATCGCCGACGCGCCCCGGGAGACCTCGGCCGCCGCGGTGGCCGAACTGCACGCCCTCGGCGTCGAAGTGGTCATGCTCACCGGCGACAACCAGGCCACCGCCGAGCGGATCGCGGACCGTCTGGGCATCGACACAGTCATCGCCGAGGTCCTGCCCGGGGACAAGGCGGCCAAGGTGGCCGAGCTGCAGCGGGACGGCCGGAAGGTGGCCATGGTCGGCGACGGCGTAAACGACGCACCCGCCCTCGCCCAGGCCGACCTCGGCATCGCCATCGGGGCCGGCACCGACGTGGCCATCGAGACCGCCGACCTCGTCCTGATGCGCTCCGACCCACTGGATGTTGCCTCGGCGCTGCGCATCGGCCGCGGCACCCTGCGCAAGATGCGGCAGAATCTTGGCTGGGCCATCGGCTACAACGCCATCGCGCTGCCGATTGCCGCGGGCGTCTTTGAGCCCGCCTCCGGCCTGGTGCTGCGGCCGGAGATCGCCGCGCTGTCCATGTCCGGGTCCAGCATCATCGTCGCCGTCAACGCCCTCGCCCTCAAACGCCTCCGCCTTCCCGGCACGACACCGCCTCCCGCCGATCAACCCCCCAGCGCCCCAGCCGCCCTCGCCACCAGCGAGAGCGCCGGGTTGAACGCCCGCCGCCGTGCCGCCTGATCTCCAGGGCTACGCGGCCATGGACGGCCTGCCGCGGTTTGGGAGGCACCCCGTTCCCCGGTCGGGTGATGTTCACGAGTATTGACAGCACTGCGGTTCTTGCCACCTTCCGTGCCCGGCTGGTGTGTCGTCTCCGGGTCCGCTATGTGACGCAATTGATCTATATGTGAGATGAGTTGAAGTCTCCGGGGCTGCTTGGCACACTCCGTCCGCTACGTCCTTGATCACATCCGGCCTACCGGGCCGGGGACCCTCTCGGAGGAGAACCTCAATGCAGCGCACTACGGCATCCGGCGGCGCGGTCGGACGCAGACTGGCCCATGCCACGGCGGTCCTCGCGGCGGCCCTGGCCCTGGTGGCGACGGTCGGTCCGCTCGCGGGCACGGCCTCTGCCCACGCGGCCGACTCGGGATCGCTCACCTTCAGCGGCGACCCGGGCGAGAAGATATCCGGTGGGCAGTCGCAGCAGTTCACGACCGATGCGGGCGATGCCTTCGACGTCTCTGGCGCCAGGGACGAGAACAGCGTCTTCGTCCAGGTCCTCACCCCCGACGGCAACCGCTGGGCTCTGAACATGGCGGCCCCTGACGGCGAGAAGCTCACCAGCGGCACCACCTACACCGGGGCGCTGCGGTGGCCCTACGCCGGGTCCACGGACTCGGAACTGAACTTCAGCGGAACCGACCGCGACTGCGCGAGCAGCAGTACCGGCTCCTTTACCATCTCGAACATCAGCTTCGGCCCGTACGGTTCGGTACGCGCGCTCGACGCGACCTTCGAACAGTACTGCGACGGCTCCGGGCTGGCCCTGCGCGGCGAGGTCCACTCCGTCATGCCCGAGCCGCCGGCCGCGCTCGCCCTCGGCCTCGCCCTCGACCCGCAGGGCACTGTGCCCGCACCTGGCGGCCAGCCCACCGTCGGTGGAACGGTGACGTGCAATAAGCCGGCGCAGGTCACCGTCGACGGCCGCCTTACTCAGGCTCAGAAGCGCGTGACCGCGAGCAACTGGTTCAAGACCACGGTCGAGTGCACCCCAGGCGCTCCGGTCCACTGGACCGCGACCCCCGCAGACTCGCAGGACGCCCTTCCCTTCCAGTCCGGCTCCGCGGGCTTGTCGGCGACGGCGACGGCAGACGACCGCGACTACGGAGTCACGGTGACGACCAACCAGTCCACGGTGATAGACCTCACCAGGGCATGACACCCCTCTCGACTCACTTGCTTTGACTCACTGTGTCGGACGGCTGGGACGGTGCCACCCGTGCCCATCGAGAGCCCGCCCACGATTCCCGCCGGGAGCCTGCCGTCTTCGGCCCAGCGCTCACTGCGATCTTCACGGTGGCGGGGGCCTGGCACTCGGCTTGGCAATGTTGGCTGGTGCGGGTGGCGGGCCGGTCGGAGTCGCGCAGCGCCCGGGGAGGCACAGCATTCGCCGCACCAGCCGTTCCCGCCGCCGCGCACCGGTCTCCGGAGGCCTCCCCCAGGAGGCCGTGCGCAGTGGTGTGCCAGCTGGGCGGGTGTCGGTCCTCGATTTCGTAGCGGATCTCCTTTCCGCTGGCTTCGTCGATCGCTGCATCGGTACGCCGATGGCCATGCTCAGTGGATGCGAGACACGCAAGTCTTCCGCGCCCACATCACGGGCGGGATGGGATTCGGGGAGGGGCTGGCGGAGATCATTCACGGAATGTGCACACTCCCTTCGGGGCCCTCGCTGCTCGAAGCGAGGGGCCCCGGACTCGTGCTGGTTCGTTCACCCTGGCGTAATTCTTCAGCCCTGTGCGTCATGTCATTGCCGGTGGCGGCCCCCGACTCTCTGTCAGGCTGCCTGAGCACCGTTGATGCACCAGACAGCCAGGGAGCGCGAGCGTCGATGCAGGAACGAACGGAGAAGCAGGGGGCCACGTCCGAGGAGCCGCGTGGTCGGCAGGCCCCGGGGCGGTACCGCTCACGCGCCCTGCCGTGTGCGCTGGTCACCGCCCTGCTTGCTGCGTCCGGCTGCTCGCTGCCGGACACCTATGTGCCGCCCCGCAAGAACGCCGCCGACGGGTTCACCTTCTACGTGAGTCCCGACGGCGACGACGACGACGACGGTCTCTCCCCGGAGCGGGCCTGGCGGACGCTGCGCAAGGCGGACGCGGTGACCTACAGACCGGGTGACCGTCTCCGGCTACGAGCGGGTGCCCGCTACCGCGGCTCCCTCTCGCTCGACGAGGACGAGGCGGGCAGAGCGAAGAAACCGGTGGTGGTCGACTCGTACGGCGGCGGCCGCGCGACGATCGAGACAGCCGGAACGCCAGGCATCTCCGTCTACAACACGGCGGGAGTGGAGATCCGGGACCTCGAACTGGTCGGAGACGACCGCTCGTTCACCCGTAGCGCCGGGGTCCGGTTCTTCAGTAACCTCGCGGACGACCGGAAACTGTCGCACGTGGTCCTCTCCGGCCTCGACATCTCGCACTTCCGCAACGGTGTCACACTCGCCGGCGCCAACCGAGGAACCGGCTTCCGCGACGTGCGCATCAGCGACACCGCCGTCCACGGCAACAAGGACGCGGGTATCTCCTCCGTGGGGCCCGCGTTCGACGCGGACGACCCCCTGTACGCCCACGAGAAAGTCTCGCTGGCCCGGGTGAAGGCGTACGAGAACGACGGCGATCCGAAGTCGGCCGACCGGAACACCGGTAGCGGCATCATGCTGGGCAGCGTCCGCGACGCCAAGGTCCGGCGCTCGTCGGCGCATCACAACGGCCGGAAGTCGTCGAGCCGGGCGGAGGAAGGGCCAGAGGGGATCTGGGCCTACGACTCCACCCGCGTGGTCATCGAGCACAACGTCTCGTACGCCAACCGGTCGGGCTCTCATGTGGACGGTGGCGGCTTCGGCCTCGACAACAACGTCTCCTCGTCGGTCCTCCAGTACAACTTCGCCTTCGGGAACGACGGACCGGGCTATCTCCTCTACACCCGCGACCGGAACGGCGCGCACCGGGACAACGTCGTGCGCTTCAACCTGAGCCACGACGACTCCCGGAAGCACCCTCAGTACGGCGGGATCGTCGCGTACGGCGGCCTCGTCAGGGACCTGGATATCTACCACAACACCGTGGTGATGAAGGCATCGAGCCGCGCATCGGAGGACGCGCCCGCCCTGCGCCTGGAGACGGGACTGACGAGCGCCAGGATCCGGAACAACATCTTCGTGACGGACGGCGCTCCGCTCGTGCTATCGACCAAGGCCTTCGCGTCGGACGACGTGATCCTGCAGGGCAACGACTACTTCAGCACGGACACCTGGAAGGTGCGGTGGGGCGCCCAGAGCCATCTGACGCTCAACTCCTGGCGTTCCGCCGACGGTCAGGAGCAGGACGAATCCGGCCCCACGGGCTCGGCAGCCGATCCGTGTCTGGAGAGCACGACGGCCCCCGTCAGAAGTGTGAAGGGGGCCGCTCTGATGGTGCCTGGCTGCACGGACGAACTGACCGCGGCGGCGCTGAATCTCCAGAAGCTGGGTGTCGATCCCGGAGCCGTCGACTACTTCGGTGAGCGCCTCGCCCCGACAGCCGCCGCCGGTGCGGCTCAGCCCAGTTCGGAGGAGTAGGCCACGGCCACGGGGGCGGTCGCCTGCTGGTTGGGCAGGGCAGGCGGCGCCGGCCTTCCGAGCGCGCGCACGGTCCACCCCGCGGAGCGCCAGAGCGGGGCGTCCAGTGCGTTGCGGGCGTCGAGGATCCGCGGTTCGGAAGCGGCGGCAGCGAGCACCGCGGGGTCGATCCGGCGGAATTCGGCCCACTCCGTGAGGTGCAGGACGAGTTCGGCGCCCTCGCACGCCTTCGCCACGTCGTGGACATACTCGATCTGTGGCAGTACGGACCGGGCGTTCTCGATGCCCTGCGGGTCGTACAGTCTGACGGCCGCGCCCTCGCGGTGGACCGCGGCGGCCACGGCGAGTGCGGGTGAGTCCCTTACGTCGTCGCTGTCCGGCTTGAAGGTGGCGCCGAGCACGGCGATACGGCGGCCCGCGAAGTCCCCGCCGACCATGTTCCGCGCGATGCCGACCGTGCGGTGCCGCTGACGCCCGTTGATCTCGTCGACCTCGCGCAGGAACGCCACGGAGTCGCCGACACCGAGTTCCCCGGCGCGCGCCATGAACGCCCGGATGTCCTTGGGCAGACAACCGCCGCCGAATCCGAGGCCCGCGGAGAGGAAGGCGCGTCCGATCCGAGGGTCGTGGCCGAGGGCCTCCGACAGGGTGGACACGTCCGCGCCGACCGCGTCGCACACCTCGGCCATCGCGTTGATGAACGAGATCTTGGTGGCGAGGAAGGAGTTCGCCGCCACCTTGACCAGCTCGGCGGTCGTCGGGTCAGTGCTGATGTAGTGAACACCGGCCTGCAGCATGGGCGCGTACACCTCCCGCAGGACAGCGTCGGCACGCGGTGACGAGACGCCTGCCACGATCCGTTCGGGCCGCAGCGTGTCCTCGACGGCATGGCCCTCGCGGAGGAACTCGGGGTTCCAGGCGACCTCGGCGTCCGCGCCCTCGGGAGCGAGCGCTTCGAGGCGTACATCGAGCCGGGACGTCGTGCCGGCGGGCACCGTCGACTTGCCCACGATGAGGCACGGCCGTCGCAGGTGAGGCGCCAGCTCATCGACGACGGCATCGACGTACCGCAGATCCGCAGCGTGGGAACCCTCCTTCTGCGGGGTGCCGACGCAGATGAAGTGGACATCCCCGAACTCGGCGGCCTCGCGCAGCGAGGTGGTGAACCGGAGGCGGCCGGAGCCGACACCCTGGGCGAGGGTCTCCTGGAGCCCTGGTTCGTAGAAGGGGGTCCTGCCCTCGCCGAGCATCGCGACCCGGTGGGCATCCACGTCGACGCCGAGCACCTCGTGTCCGATGTCCGCCATGCACGCGGCATGCACCGCACCCAGGTAGCCCGTTCCGATCACGGTCAGCCGCATCTTGTTCTTCTCCTGATCCGAGGTTCAGTTCCCATAGCCGGACGGGTTGATCTGCTGGAAGCGCCACGCGTCTTCGACCATGGCGGTCAGGTCCCGTGTGGTGGCCCAGCCCCAGGCCCGTGCCACTGCGGTGGGGTCGGCGACGAGCTCGGCCACGTCACCGGGCCGACGGCCGGTGATTTCGTAGGGAATCGGCGCTCCGCAGACATCCGCGAAAGCTGCCAGCAGCTGGCGTACGGAGGTTCCCCGGCCTGTACCGAGGTTGAGGACCCGCATGCCGCGCTCGTCGTCGAGGTGGTCCAGGGCGACGCGATGTCCCTCAGCGACGTCCATCACGTGGATGTAGTCGCGAACCCCTGTGCCGTCCGGAGTGGGGTAGTCGTCGCCGAAGATCTTCAGTCGGCCGAGTCGGCCGGCCGCGACCTGCGCGATGTACGGCATGACGTTGTCGGGAACACCGTGGGGTACTTCGCCCAGCAGTCCTGAGGGGTGGGCGCCGACCGGGTTGAAGTACCGCAGCGCCAGCACCGAGAGCTCCGGGAGCCGGCGGCAGACGTCCGACAGGACCTGCTCGCACAGCCACTTCGAGGTGGCGTACGGGTTGGTGGGGCGGGCCGGGTCGCTCTCGGTCAGCGGAACCTTGGTGGCATCGCCGTAGATCGAGCACGAGGACGAGAAGACCAGACGGCGCACGCCGTGGTCGTGCATCGCGCGCAGCAGCGCGGTCGTCCCGCCGACATTCGTGTCGTAGTAGTCGACCGGCTGTTCCACGGACTCGCCCACCGCCTTCTTGGCGGCGAAGTGGATGACGGCGTCGAAGGAATGGGCCTCGAACACCTTGCCGAGCGCTCGCCGGTCGAGCAGGTCGGCCTCGTACACGGCGGCCGGCGGGCGGCCGGCGACCTTGGCGATGCGTTCCACGGCTTCGGGTGAGCTGTTGGAGTAGTTGTCGACCAGCACGATCTCCTGGCCGTGCTCGAGAAGCTCGACACACGTGTGGCTGCCGATGAAGCCGGCGGCGCCGGTCACGAGGACAGTGGAGGAACCGGGCATGGGGCACCTTTCTGGTTCGCGGTTTTGGGCGAGTGGACGAGCCGAGTCACCAGCCCAGGACACCGGCGAGGTAGGCCGGGTACAGGAATGCGGCCAGGGTCAGGGGAAGCAGTGCGAGGGTGCCCGCGAGCAGGGCCGGCCACGCGGTGACGAGAGCTCGGTGGGTGCGAACTTCGGCTCCCCGGGCGGCCTCGACGACATGCAGGGCGGACACGGCGAAGGTGACCACGACGTAGGACAGTGAGCCCAGGATGCACAGGAAGACGTAGCCCGCTGCGGGGCCGGTGAGTTCGCCGACCACCGCAGCCGACGAGAGCGCGCAGCTGATGAGCACGTAGGGGACGATCAGGCGCAGGGGCAGTGGCTCGAGTCCGTTGCGGGACTTGGGGGTGACCTTGAAGACGACGGGCCGTGGACGGAGCCGCTGGAACAGTGCAGCGCCGATGCCCCAGACGACGAAGGGCCAACGGGCCAGTACGAAGAGCCAGTTCTCCCAGCTCAGCACGGGGGCATCACGCGGGCGCAGCAGGCCACAGCGGCGCACCATCAGGGTGAGGAGGATCAGCCACACAGACATGGCCCAGAAGTGGCCCAGGAAGGAGAAGTAGTTGACGTTGATCCAGGGCAGGCCGGTGACGGCGGCGACAGGGGGGAGCGCGATGCCCACGGCGGTCGCTGTCGCGAGTAGGGGGTAGTACAGGGCGATGAGCCCGAACCGCAGGCGCAGGCGACGACTCATCCGGCCCAGATGCTTCGGGAGCATGCCGAAGAGGAGGACGGCGAGACTGCGCGACCACTGGAACTCCTGGGTGGCCATGGCCGCGAACGTGATCGGCCCCTCGCCGTGCGCCTCGGCGTCGATGGCGAACGCGCCGTGCCAGCCGGCGGAGTTCAGAAGGAAGGTGGTGGAGAAGTCCTCGGCGAGCTCGGGGCCAAGACCGCCGATGTCCCGCAGGGCTTGGGTGCGTACGGCGTAGTGGGAGCCGATACACAGGGGGCCGTAACCCTCGGAGTGCCCGAGCTGGAAAGCACCGTGGAACACCGCCTCACGGTAGAGCCTGCCGCGCGCCGACCAGGAAGCCTCGGCGTTGGAGTCGCAGATGCTCGGTGCGGCGACGTAGCCGATCGCCGGGTCGGCGAAGGGCCGCACGACCTCGACGAGGTAGTCGGGGTGCGGGACGTGGTCGCAGTCCAGCTGGGCGACGACGTCGTAGTCCTCGTAACCCCAGTGGTCGTAGAAGTGGGCGAGGTTGCCTTCCTTGCACCGGGTCCGGCGCGGCCAGGAGGCCCGGTGATACTCGGTGACACCGCGCCGGCAGGAGAGCCCGACCCCGCTCTCCCGGCACCAGTCCAAGATCTCCTGCGTCGGTTCCTCGTCGCAGAGCCAGACGTCGTAGGCGTAAGGGAACGTCTGATCCAGCATTGCGCGCAGTGTGGCCCGGGCCATGTCCCAGTGCTCGGAGGGCGCACGGGTCACCACGAAGGCGGTCCGTACCCGAGGTACCGCGATCGCCGGGTTGAAGCGCCGCATCCGGGCGCACACGAAGACGAAGTGGAAGGGCAGCACCGTGAGGTAGACCAGCAGGGCACTGTTGACGATCAGACCCACCCAGCCGACCCGGTGCCCGGGCTGGAGCCACCAGACCCAGAACCAGACGAGCCCGGCGAGCCACCCGGCGCTGAGCAGCATCACCTTGACCCGGTCGGCGCGGGAGAACTGGGCGACGAAGCTGTCGGCTCGTGTGGGGGCCGTACGGGGAGGAGTCCCGAACACGGGCCCGTCGGGGGAGATACCCACGACGTTGCCGGCGGAGAGCGTGTGGAGCTCGTCGGCCGGCGCGTCCGGCGGGGTAAGGGTGATCGTGTCGGAGTTGAGAGCGGGGCCAGGTGCGGCCTGCGTCATGGGTGTGCTCCAGGAGGAAGGTCGCCGGTGTTGTGCGGCCCTGCGTGAAGGCGTGCCCGTCCACCGGTGGATCGGCACGCCTTCTCGCAGGGCAGACACCGAGTGGGAAGCCGGCGGGGGGTCACGGAACCGGGACGGTGTCCTGCTGCCCGCCGCGGATCGCTGCCGCTGCCAACGCGATGTCCTGAGGTCGGCTGCCGAACCAGTCGACGGTCCTGCGCAGCCCTTGCCGGACGTCCACCTCGGGGTCCCAGCCGAGCAGTTCCGCTGCCCGAGTGATCACCGGTCGCCGACGGGTGGGGTCGTCCGTCGGGAGCGGGTGGTAGTGGATGTCCGATGTCGAGCCGGTGAGTTCGAGGACGAGCTCCGCGAGTTCGAGCACCGTCCGCTCCTCCGGATTGCCGAGATTGACCGGCCCGGTGACGGACGAGTCCAGCATGGCGACAATTCCGCGGATCAGATCGTCGACATAGCAGAAGCTACGTGTTTGCTTGCCGTCGCCGTAAATCGTGAGCGGTTCGCCGCTGAGCGCCTGGGTGATGAAACTGGATACGACACGTCCGTCGTGCGGTCGCATGCGTGGGCCGTAGGTGTTGAAGATGCGGACGATCCCCACGTCGACACCGCGGCTCCGGTGATAGGCCATGGTGACCGCTTCGGCATACCGCTTGGCCTCGTCGTACACGCTGCGCGGCCCGACGGGGTTGACGTTCCCCCAGTACTCCTCGTCCTGTGGATGCACCAGGGGGTCGCCGTAGACCTCGCTGGTCGAGGCGAGCAGGAAACGCGCGTTGTTCTGCTCCGCCAGCCGCAGCATGTTCTCGCTGCCGCGGCTGCCCACGGCGAGCGTCTGGAGGGGCTGGCGCAGGTAGTCGGGTGGCGAGGCGGGGCTCGCGAGATGGGCGACGGCGTCAAGGGGGCCGTGTACCTGCACGGCCTCGCTCACGTCGGCGAGAATGAATTCGAAGGCATGGAACTCGCACAGATGTGCGATGTTCTCGGGTTTTCCCGTGGCGAAGTTGTCGAGGCAGACGACGGCGTCCCCGCGCCGCAGCAATGCCTCACACAGATGTGAGCCCAGAAATCCCCCGCCGCCGGTCACGGCAACGCGCATGGTTTTTCTCCAGGAGGGGACGGAAAGCGGAAAGCGATTCTTCGATTCCGTAGGAAAATAGTATGGGCGTACAGGAATACTGCCCGGAATCCCCTCCGGGGAATGCGCTGTTCGGCCGCAATGCGCGAAGACGTCCGTCGTGACTGTCCGCACAGCAAAGCCGGATGTGTCGCGGGATCGCATCGCGAGCGGCGGCCGGGGCGCCGTGCGAACCCTTCACTCATGCGTGTGACCGGCCATCGCGCGCGTCGCCGGTCACGGCGCGGGCGACCCGACCGTTGGAACGTGTGAGGCGCGGTCGGAAGGATCAGCAGTTCCTGAAGTGGGCGACGGCCCGTTGCACGTCGAGGCCGATCGCCTACTCATGGCCTCACGGAACAGTCTCATCCCCCCGTCGGAGGCTGCCCCTCACATCCGCGCCGTGACTGCAGAAGCGTCGGGCCGCCGTCTGGGGAAGACGTTCCGCCGAGGCCAAGAAGGCCGCCCTGGAGACGGCAAACTGTGGGGGCGCGGCCACGGACACCAGGCGGTGGTGCTGGCGGTCGGCCACGCCTTCGATGTGCTCGGACTCGAGCGGATCACCGCGGAGGTCTTCGCCGACAACCCGCGTTCCGTGCGCCTGCTCGAAGGTACCGGTTTCGTGCGGGAGGGCGTGATGCGCGAGAGCATCCACCGCGACGGGCGGCGCGTCGACGAGCTGGTGTACGGACTGCTGCGGCGCGAGTGGAGCAAGGGGCACAAGTGACGAGAACAGTGGTGGTGCGCACCGAGCCGGTGCGCGCGGAGACGGCGCCGGCCGGGGCGCCGGAGTCGGAGGAAGCCACCCGCCGCCTCGACGCGGCCCTCAGCCGGCTCACT
This sequence comes from Streptomyces finlayi, assembly GCF_014216315.1. Taxonomy (NCBI): domain Bacteria; kingdom Bacillati; phylum Actinomycetota; class Actinomycetes; order Kitasatosporales; family Streptomycetaceae; genus Streptomyces; species Streptomyces finlayi. The sequence goes on along the minus strand of NZ_CP045702.1, from coordinate 350,698 downwards.
GCGCGGCCGACGAGCGAGACTGACCAGGGCCTTCTCGGTACGCCTCGCAGGTCTCGCGAAGCCCGCCACAATCCTTCATGGTGGTTGTACGGGGTCTGACCCGCATGGTGCGCCAGGTTGCGGGGCGTAAAGGTAACGGCTGGGACGAGGGGAGCCACGCCCGATGTCATCGCCACGGATCATTACCGCTCACAGCGTGCACCCCCTCGGGTCGCCGGTCAGCTCGCACACCGAGATCGCCCCGGGCAAGGCGCTGGTCGACCACGAGTACACCCCGCATGCTGCGCGCCCCCGAGGGCTGGCGCTTCGAGCCCATCGCGTGCGACCTGCCGCACTACGCGCACTTTCTGCACTGCGCGCCGTTCGGCGGCTCGCTCCACCGCGCCACCCTCGACATCCGCCGCCGTGCGCACGTTCCCCCGGCCGGCCCGCACGGCCGCCCCCGCTCCCCGGGGCCGGGATGAACAAGCGCTGACAGACATGGCATGCCGCACCACAGACCGTATGGATGTGCCGGATATTCGAGAGCGACGAGACGAGACTTCCTCACCTTCGCCGTTGCGCGGAGCCACGTCGCGTGTCATGAGGCCCGCCGCCCGGGGAGGCTTCGCACCCGCTGTGAGAAGGGAGCGTGAGAATGTCCCGTCCTGTGACCGTCGGTGTGGACGGGTCGCCCGAGGCCGTCGCGGCGGCCGGATGGGCCGCGGGGGAGGCGGTGCTACGCGGAGTGAACCTGCGTATCGTCTACGCAGATGAATGGCAGGGGCCGACGACCGCACAGTACGGCGGCCCCGAAGCACGGAGCCGCTGGGCCGAAGAGCTGCTGGCCGAGGCCGCGGGAGCGGTGCGGCGCGAGCACCCTTCTCTGGAGATCGAGACCCGTCATCGGTCAGGGCAGCCCTCCGAAATCCTGGCCACCGAGGCGTCCGAGGCCGGTCTCCTCATCCTCGGCTCCCGCGGACTGGGCGGGGTGAGGGGTTTCCTCTTCGGGTCGGTCGGCATGGCGACGGTCAGCGTCACGGAGCGAGCGGTCGTGCTCGTACGGGCACCGGGGCGGCCGGACGGGGCTGTCCCGGCCGGCCCTGCGCGCGACGTGGTCGTCGGTGTGGACATCGACCAGCTCTTCGCTCCGCTTCTCGACTTCGCCTTCCAGGAGGCCGTACTCCGTGGCGACCGCGTCCTGGTCCTTCACGGGTGGTCGATCAGTCCCGTGGTCCGCGACGCCTCGGCGCTCGTCGCAGCCGAGCGGGAAATGGGCCCCGACATCGCGCGGCGCCTTACGGAGGCCCTGAGGCCATGGCGGCGGGAGTTCCCTTCCGCGGAGGTCGTCGAGCGATCGCCCATCGGCGGCCCGGCTCGGCTACTCCTGCATGCCGCGGACAACGCGGACCTCGTGGTGGTCGGCCGACGTGTACGCAAAGGCACTCTGGGCGCACACATCGGATCCGTCACCCATGCCCTGATTCACCACTGCCCGGCGCCCATCGCTGTCATCGCCCATGATTGACGCCTTCGCCGCCCGGACCATGCCGTCGTCGAAGTCCGCCGCGCGCACCCCGACGGCATCCAGCGTGCTCCCGAGGCTGATGGGCCTGTTCAGGCCGCTCTCTCGTGCGTCAGACGTCCGTCGTGGCGATAAGGATTCTTGACCCATGAACATCGTGGTCGCGGTATCGAGTGCCCTGATGGCCGCCGTATGTTTCGGTATCGGGTCAGTGCTGCAGCACGAAGCGGCGCGGCAGGCATCGATGCGGAAGTCGATGAGGCTGCGGCTCCTCCTCGACCTGGTCCGCCGGCCCCGATGGCTGGCGGGGCTGGGGCTTTCCATCCTCTCCTTCGCCTTCCTCGGGCTCGCGCTCGCTTTTGGTCCCCTGGTCCTGGTCCTGCCCCTCGCGGCAACCGATCTCCTCTTCGCGCTGCCGTTCCTGGCCCTGCGACGCGGGGAGCAGCTGACCCGTTGGGAGAAGACCGGAATGGTCTGCACGGCGGGAGGCGTGGCGGTGTTCCTGATGGTACTGCCGCTCTCTGATGGGGCTACGGTTCCCGGGGTCCGTGACTGGGTGCCTGCGTTCGCGGCGGTCGTCGGTGCCGTGGCCCTGCTGGCGCCCCTGGGAGCATGGCGCCTTGGGTGGATACGGACGGCGGCGTACGCCGTCTGCGCGGCACTGATGCTTGCGCTTCTCGACGGCTTGGCCAAAAGCACGGCCAGCCGGATCCGGACCGACGGCCTCGACGTGATCCTCCACTGGGAGCCGTATGCGCTGATGGCCGTCGGAGTGACGGGTCTCGTCCTGTCGCAGAGCGCTTTCCAGGCCGGCTCTCTGGCCGTCAGTCTGCCCATCATCGACACCATGGAGCCGATCGGCGCCGTCGCGATCGGCATCGTCGTCTTCGGCGAACAGCTCGCGCTCACCGGCTGGGCACTGACAGCGCAGGTGCTCGGAGCGGCGGCGGCCGTGACAGGCATCGTGTTGCTGGGACGGTCACCGCTGGCCGCGGAATGACAGTCCTTGCCGCAGTGGCACGGCCCAGCCCGGCGTCCCGGGCTACGCGTGTGGCGCAAGGGACGGTCCCATCAGCCGAGCCGCCCGCCGGAGCGGCACACCCTGACCATCTGCGACACAGCCCGGCCACCTCAGGGCGGCACGCCCGAACGGATGACACGGTGGCGTCATGGAAGGATTCGCGTTCGACCTCGCACTCATCGCCTCGCTGATCGTGCTCAACGTGCTCTTCGCCGGCAGCGAGATCGCGCTCATCTCCCTGCGGAAAGGCCGGCTGCGCCGCCTGCGGCGTAGCAAGGGAGCGGGCAAGGCGCGGCTGACGCCTCCACTGGCCGGCAGTTCCATACACCCCCGCCTAGCGGCGCGGCGAGGGCTGGACCGACCTCGCTCATCCGGGCATCGTCCACCAGACCCGCTGCAGGGGCATGCGGCGGACCGGCCCCGCACAGGGGCCAAACGGCTCACTCCGCACTGGCCGAGGTCACGCGGATCCCAGACAGTGCCTACCGTTGAGCAAGCACGAGATCGGAACGTCATAGTGCGGGCAGGTGGATCATGAGCGAGGCCGGGATCGACTACCAGGCGGTCTTCCAGGCACTTCCGAGTGCGGTGGCGCTGCTGACGCGCGATCTGGTGTACGCGGATGCCAACAAGGCGTTCTTGTCGATGTCGGGTCGGACCCGCGAGCAGGTGATCGGCCGCTACCTGTTCGACGTCTTCCCCGACAACCCCAACGACGCCGCCGCGACGGGGATGCGCTACCTGTACGCCTCGCTGCGGCGGGTCGCGGACAGCGGGGAGCCCGACACCATGGCTCTGCAGCGCTACGACGTGGAGCTTCCGGACCGGCCGGGAGTGTGGGAGGAGCGGTACTGGAGCCCGGTCAACGTCCCCGTTCCGGCCCCCGACGGCACCGTGGCGCTGCTGCTGCACCGGGTCGAGGAGGTCACCGAACTCATCCGAGCCCGCGGCGGCGGACCGGACGGGGACCGCGCGCGGGTCCTGGAAGCCGATTTGTACACCCGGGCCCGGGAACTGCAGGAGGTCAACGAGCGCCTGCGCCAGGCCCACGCCCGGGAGCGCGAGGTCGCCATCCACCTGCAGGAGGCGATGCTGCCCGCGCCCCGCCCGCTCGGCCACCACCGGGCCGCGGTGCGCTACCGGCCCGCGGTGGGAGCCCTGAACGTGTGCGGCGACTGGTACGACCTGGTCGACATGCCCGGCCACGGCCGTACCGCCGTGGCCGTGGGTGACGTCGTCGGCCACGGTCTCCGCGCGGCGGGCGTCATGGGCCAACTGCGCAGCGCGCTGTCCGCCGCCTCCCGGGTCGCCGACGGTCCCGCCCAGGCCCTGGAAGTCGTCGGCCTGTACGCACGCTCCGTCAACGGCGCCGAATCCACCACCGCCGCCTCGGTCTTCATCGACTGGAACGCCCGCACCCTCACCTACAGCAGCGCCGGCCATCCCCCGCCCGTGCTGCGGCACCCCGACGGCACGGTCACCTTCCTCGACCAGGCCACCGATCCTCCGCTCGGCGCGCGGCCCGAACACGTCGCCCGCCCGCAGGCCCACACCGCCTTCGTCGCGGGCTCCGTCCTCGTCCTGTACACCGACGGGCTGATCGAGCGCCGCCGCGAGGACATCGACACCGGACTCGCCCGGCTCGCCGCATCGATCACCCGTCACGGCGCCGCGGACCCGGACACGGTCGCCGACAGACTGCTGACCGACCTCATCCCCCCGGTCGGCCTCACCGACGACACCGCCCTGATCGTCATCCGCCTGTGAGCCTCAGGGGCATTCCTCGCCTCGAGACTGGTCCCGGCCGCCATGGTCGGCGACGTACGCCGCGAAGGCCCGCTCGGCACTCCCGTGCGTCCTTCACCAGCGCGCTCGGACCGCCGTGCCGCTTCAGGTGCCACAGCGGGTGGAACACCTTCCGGGGAATGAACAGCTCCATCACCTTTGCCCACTTCGGCGGGGTGCCGATGTCGATCGTCCTCGACCTTGTCCTGGTCGAGGAACTCGCCGTCCGCGACGAACGCCGCTTCCGTCAGGGCCTGCGGCTCTCCAACTGCCGCACCACGAGTCCCTGCCGCCATCCGGGGTAGCGGTGAGAACTCGGGCGAAGTCGCTGGCAGGACGCTCCGGACGCGTCCGGGAACGGCTGAGGTTCAGCCCTTGCCCAGGGCGCTTGTTCTTGGAAGCAATCCGCTGGCCCGTCGGAGTGGTGCATCCGTAGGATCACGTCATGACTGCCGATACATCGCTCACCCGAGAGTCGTTCAGGCGCCTCCAGCCGATCAGCACGCCCAGACCCGTGTCCCAGTTGCCGGATCGCGTCTGGACTGACGAGGACTGGGACCGGATCCGGCTCGGGTATCGAGCCCGGGACATGGATGAGAAGTGGCAGGTCTTCGTCGAAGGCGATGTCGTTTTCATGCACCGGAGTTGGACCGGTCGCGGCGTCTATGAGGCGTCCTTTGCCCCCGTGACCGGTGGTGGGAGGAGGATCACCTCTGCCGTGGTGGAGGCCGATGGGGAGCGCTATCGGAGCATCGGCGACGAGTACGACCGTCTGATGATGGAACTGATCATCAGCGCGATCGTCCTCGGTGAGCCGGCCGCCGACCTCCGGGCCGGACTTGTGGAGCTGACTGCCCGGGCTCGGGGAACGAGCGGTCTTTCCTCGGGCGTGGTGCAACACAGTGCCCTGGGACTGCGTTCTGGATCGTGAGCGCTGGAGCCGGGCGAGTGCTGTCACGGCCTCGGGCCATGTGACTGGATCACGCGCTGCAAGCACAAGGCCTTCTCCATGCGTGAAGAGCTGGTCGCGTTCCGATCGCTGTACGCCTGGACTGAGCCCGCCTTCTGGAGATCCTTTGCGGGACAGATCGAGCGACCGATGATGTTGCGCAGCACGTAAGCCGTGGTCCCGTCCCAGAGGCCGGCGCCGGGACCGCCGCCCCCAGGGCCCGGCCTTCCGCGCCGTCCTCAGCGGTGCACGAATCAGGTGGTACGCGGTGCTGTGCCCGGGCACCGCCCGGGCATCAACTGCCCCCGGCGGCCATGGATTCGAAGGTCTCCCGCATGAGCCGGTCGATGGTGCCGGGCCGTTCGTGCAGGGAGTCGAAGAGGTCGGCGAGCAGCCACAGCACGAAGCTGTGCACCAGGGCTTCCTTCGGTGGGATCTGTCCGAACTGGTCGCGCCACGCCACCGTGTCCATGCCCATCGCTGCGGCCATGAGGACACCGGTGGCCATCGGAACCTCCGCCGGGTCGGCCATCTCGAAGGTGGGGAGCCTGCGGATCACAGCGGGGATCAGATCGCTGAGCGGATCAAGACGATCCTCTCTGCCGGCCTGCTCGGAGATCAGGTAACCGGTCAGCACACCCACCAGGAAGACCGTGCCCCGGGACACCTCCTGACGCCCGCAGGCATCCATCGCGGCCGTGACCCGCAGTTGCGCCTGCTCGCGCTCCTCAGCGGGAGTGCGCTTCTCCAGTACTTGGTAGGAGTCCCACGCCGCACGGATTGCCTCATCGACGACTACGCCTTCATTGGTCATGATCCGACCGTAGTGAGACGACGAGCCGCAGGGAAATGCCGTGAGGTGACAAGGTCGCTTCAGTCCCGCCCAGGCGTGCCGACTGCTCGGCCTGCCCGGCTCCCGGCGGCATCCAGATGGTCGCCGCCGACCGCTGCCAGGAAGGGCCGGGGTGCGGGTCAGGGGATGTCGTCGGGCGTGAGATCGGGGCGTAGCCGGTGCCAGGAGGGCTGGCGTAGGCGTCCTGCCCGGGTGCGGGTCGCGTAGCGGACTTCGCCGACGATGCGTGGCAGCACCCAGCGGGCTCCGGCCACCGGTGGGACCTCGGTGAACGGGCAGTGGTCGATCGTGGCGGTGTGGAGGAGCTCGGCCAGTGTTGCGCGTTCGGTGTCGCTCCAGCCGGTGCCGACGCTCCCTGCGTACCGCAGTCCGTGCTCGCCGTGCTCGCCGTGCTCGCCGACGAGCAGGGCACCGGGCAGGCCGGTGAGTCGGCCGCGCCCGGGTACCCATCCACCGACGATGACGTCCAGGGTCCGGACGTGACGGATCTTGATCCACGCACGGGAGCGCGCCCCTGGTTCGTAGATCGACTTGAGGCGCTTGGCGACGAGTCCTTCCAGACCGGCGGTCTTCGTCATGTCCAGGGCCTGGGTCCCGTGGCCTGTGACGAACGCGGGTGTCGACCAGTGCGAGCCTGTGAGTCCGAGCCCTTCGAGTACCTCTCGGCGCTCGGAGTAGGGCAGCTTCGTGATGGTCCTCGCATCGAGGAAGACGATGTCGAAGAGGACGAGGTGGGCTGGTACCCGCTGTGCCATGCGGGCCGCTTTGGCGGGTGATCCGGTCAACCCCATCCGGGACTGCAGCAGCTCGAAGTCGCTGCGCCCCTGGTTGTCGAAGGCGACGATCTCACCGTCCAGGACGGCGGGTCGGTCGAGTGCGGAGCCTAGGGCCGCGAGTTCCGGGTAGGCGGCGGTGATCTCTGCCCCGGAGCGTGCTCGCAGGGACACGTTCCCGTTGCCGGGCAGGTAGATCATGGCTCGCTGGCCGTCCTGCTTGACCTCGAACCCGAACTTCTCCTGGAGTGCCGGGGGCGGGAGGGCGCCTGGTGTGGCGAGCATCGGGGCGATCCGGGGGAGTGCCGCGACTGGGTCAGGAGGCACTGCGCTTCTTCGCCGCCGTCTTCCTGCCCGCGGTCTTCTTCGCGGTCCCGGACGTGGTCTTCCTCGCAGCCGTCTTCGGAGGAGTGCCCTTCTTCGTGGGCGCCTTCTTCTTGCTGGGCCGCATCGCGTGGACCGTCGCGTCCCCGCTCTCTCCCGCGTCCTCGCCGCGGGATTCCTTCGCCGCGGCCACGGAGGCGTTGAGGGCTGCCATCAGGTCCACGACCTGCCCGGACTTCGCTTCCTCCCCCTCGGCCGGCTCGGGCAGGGTCTTGCCCTCCGACTTCGCCTCGATCAGCTCCTCCAGTGCATCGCGGTACGCGTCCCGGAAGCCGCTGATGTCGTCCACCGTCATGGAGTCGGCGAGCAGGACGGCCTGCTCGATCTCCTTCTCGGCCAGGTCCACCTGCTTCGGCGCGAGCGATTCAGGGCTGCGGACCTCGTCCGGCCACTTCATGCTGTGCAGGACGATCGCACCCTCCCTCACGCGCAGGAGCCCGAGGCGCTCGCGGTTGTGCCAGGCGAACTTGGCTACCGCGACCTTTTCGGAACGCTCCAGCGCCTTCCGCAGAAGGGTGTAGGGCTTGGCGGCGACCTGTCCGTCGATCGCGAGGTAGTAGGAGTCGCTGATCCTGACAGGATCGATGGTGTCGGCATCGACGAACGCCACGATCTCGATGGCCTTGGCAGTCGGCAGGGGCATCTGGTCGAGCTCCTCGTCGGTCACCGAAACCATCTGGTCCTTGGAGATCTCGTAGCCCTTGCCGATCTCCTCCTGCGGTACGACCTCGTCGTCGACCTGGCAGACCTTCCGGGTACGGACACGGCCCATGTCCTCCAGATGTACCTGGCGGAAGCGGATCCCATGGTCCTCCGTCGCGGAGACGACCTTGATCGGGATGGTGACCAGCCCGAAGCTGATCGCACCGGTCCACAGGGGCCTCGGCATGTCTACCTCCAGGCCCCCCTGGTGGTGTGCGTCGGAAGAGGACCGGAAGGGCTGCACGAAGTACGTGAGCCGGGCCACGTCCGTAGTCCGATCCTCACGCGGTCCGGCCCGGCCCGCAATGTGAATCACCGGCCCGGTCGGAGATGCCCTGGCGGAGTGGTCGGTGCTTCCGCCGCTTCGGCAGGGACTGCCGTCTCGTCATGAACTTCCGGCCGTCTCGTCGTCGACGGGGATACCCAGTTGGCAGGCCACGGTGGTGAGGGCCGTTCCCAGTGAAAGCGCGATGCGGGTGACGGAGTGCCGGTCTCCCCGGGTCGGATCCCGGTTGACGATCAGCACGGGTATTCCCGCCTGGGCCGCCTGGCGAACGAACCGGAGGCCGGACATCACCGTCAGTGAGGAGCCCAGGACCAGCAGCGTGGCAGCCTCGCGGACGAGTTCCCGGCACTGCTCCACCCGTCTCGGGGGTACGGCTTCGCCGAAGAAGACCACATCCGGTTTGAGGATGCCGTCGCAGACAGCGCATGACACCACGTGGAAGTCCCCGACCTGCTCGTCGGTGAGGTCGGCGTCACCGTCGGGGTTCATCGCGGCGGCCACCGGCCTGAAGCCCGCATTGGCCTCCTCCAGCTGCCGGGCGAGTTCGCGGCGTGGCGTGAAGGTGCCGCAGGAAAGGCAGACAGCCCGGTCGAGGCTTCCGTGGAGTTCCACGACATCCTCGCTGCCGGCGGCCTGGTGCAGACCGTCGACGTTCTGGGTGATCACACCCGAGAGCAGGCCGTGCCGCCCGAACGCGGACACGGCCCGGTGTCCCTCGTTGGGGCTGGCACGGCCGAAGGTGCGCCAGCCGAGGTGGCTGCGCGCCCAGTACCGGCGCCTGGCCTGGGCGTCGGCGGTGAATTCCTGGTAGGTCATCGGGGTGTGCCGGTTCAGGCTCCCGCCCTCACCCCGGTAGTCGGGGATACCCGACTCGGTGGAGATACCCGCCCCGCTCAGCACCAGCACATCGCCGGCGCGCAGGGCGTCGGCGACCGGCGACAGATCCGTGGTGCCCGGAAGCAGGTCCTCGGTAGGGGCCCAGCTCAGAGTGGGGCGCATACGCATGCCCCCAGCGTACGGAAGGCTCCCGTCACCCGCTGCCGTCACCCGCTTCCGTCACCCGCTTCCGCCGTCGATGACGCCGGTGAACCGAGCGGGGTAGCGTTCCTCCATGACGTCAGCGCCGCTCCCGTTTCCGCCGTATCCGATCCGTGGAGTGTGCGTGCTGCATCGCAAGCAGAACTGCGCGCCGCATTTCGCGGAGATCGCGGTGGACTTCGAGCCCGCAGCCGAGGGCTTCACCTTCGAGGTAGCTCGGGGACTGACGGTCGCGTACGAACCTGTGGAGGACCTGCCGCGCTTCTTCGCGGCGGCCGCCGCAGGGATCGAAGAGCAGTTGAGCTTGCCCGAGCACGGCATCGTGACCGCCACCCGGGTGGTGTTGCGGCGCGCCCGCGCTGACACGTTCGGCTCCCACGAACTGGCCTTCAGACTCGCGGGCTACCTCGCCGCCCGTAAGGCCCTGGACTCTGCGGGGGTCCCGCGCCGCGACGCCGAGCAGGACCCCCGCGAGGGATAGCCGCAAGCACCGACGTCGCCCAAACGACGCCACCAGGTGGACCCGTCCCGGGCGGCTCCTGGTCCGCTACGAACCGGGCGCAGAGCCGGTGCGGCGTTCAGTCCGCGATCGGCCTGGACGAGGCCGATCGCGGCAGCCGACAGCAGATGATGCCTACCGGGACACGGACCTGCTCAGCGGGTTTTCACCCGGAAGGTGCTGAGTACGGCCTTGTGGTCGGTCGGCCAGGTCCACGTGGGCTCCCAGAACGTGTCCCTGCCCGACTCCTCCACTCGCTCGTTGCGCACGATGGTGGTGGACGGTCCGACGATCACGCTGTCGAGCAGCCGGATCCGGCGGTCGGGGTGGTAGAAGACGAAGTCGATCCGGTCGCGCTCGTCGGCCTTCGGTGCCCAGGTGAGTTCTCCGACGTCGGCGCCCGGGTTGTCGCTCGGCCAGGTGAAGCCCGGTTCCCGCACAGGGTCCGGGTGGATCACGCGGTAACTGTCGCGGAAACCGGCGTCCTCGATCGCCTTGGTCGTCGACCACTCGACGACGGTTCCGTTGTGGTCGAACATGTTCCGGGTCCGGTGGGTCCAGTCGCGGTGCGAGGGCTCGTTGAAGTCGCCCGCCAGCAGCGTGAGCCGTCCCTTGGCGCGCTCCCCGGCAGCGTCGGCGAGCACCGTCCTCGTCACCTTCGTACGTCCGGATGCCTCGTTGAGCCGTGTGATCAGGCCGACATCGGTGATCGGGCCGGTCGGTATCTCGCCCCAGCCGTACTGGGACGTCTCCAAGGGGGCCGGTGTGCCGCCGCCGTAGCCGCGCGGCAGGTAGTTGACGTAGTAGCGGTACTCCAAGTGTCCGGAGTATGCCGCGACTTCGGTGCCGTCGACCGAGACGACCGCCTTCGACCAGGAGGGGAAGGACGCGTGCTCGATGATCGGGTAGCGCGAGATCACCCCTGGATCGGTCGGGTTCTCGTTGTCGAAATACGTCAGCCCGCGCGCGGTGAGGTCGGCCAGGAGGTTGGCCACCCGCTCGGGGGTCGACTCACTGAGCATCACCACGTCGGGCTCGACCGCGGCGATGGTGTCGGCGATTCCCGCCCGGCCGCCCGGCACCCGGCTCCCGCCGAGCCAGATGTTGAACTGCATGACCTTGAGCGTTCGATGCGAGGGACGACGGCCGCTCCGTGCGTCCTGCGGTGTGGCCTCGGCCGCCCCCGCTCCCAGCACTACGGCTCCGACGGTCGCGCCGACCATCCCGAGCAGCTCACGACGCTTGACCATCCATGACCTCCAGTAATCGCCTGCATCCAGGGCCCGAGCACAGTTCGACACGGGTGGGACAGAGTGTTCAACCCTCACATGTATGAGGCATGAACCCGGGGGCAACATCCGGACGTTGCGTACTCAACAAGATCTTGGCTGCCCTCTGCCCTCTGCCCTCTGCCCCGGGGTGAGGGGCGGCATCGGGTCATCCCGGCGTCAAGGCCTGGGCCGCAGTGGTGAAGGCGGTCGCCCAGTCGGGCGTGAGGGTGCTCCCGATGTATCCGTCCGTCGGTCCGTCGGTCCGTCCGTCCGGCCGGACGAGGACAAGAGCGTTACGGGCGCTGCCGTAGATACTGTTCATCCAGTCTGTGGCGTCGGTGAGGACGTCACCTTCGTCGGTGTGGCGTTCACCGCGCACGGCGTATCGGCGCAGTTCGGCTCCCCGGGTGGGCCACTTCAGCGGGATCTAGTGCTGCTCCGCGTAAGTTCGTGGAGGGGTGTTGGGGCTGATCAGGCGGCCTTGAGCGGGGTGCCGTCGTAGGTCCACCTGTATGGCTTCGCGGTTTCGTTGCGGCCGATGACGTAGGTCTCCAGTTTGTCGATGAGGTCGTCGCGGCTGGAGAAGTCGCCGTGGCGCAGGACTCGGCGGGTCATGGCAGAGAAGTACAGCTCGATTTGGTTCAACCAGGAGGCGTGCGGCGGGGTCCAGTGCACGGTCCAGCGGGGGTGCGCTGCCAGCCACTTCTTGGTGTGTTTGGCGGTGTGGGAGGAGCCGTTGTCCAGGACAACGTGAATGTTCTGACCTGGGGCGATGGCCGCGTCGAGCTGGTCGAGGAACGCGGTGAAGGTCGCCGCGTCGTTGCGGGCGATGACCTCGGTGAGGACCTCGCCGGTGCGTACGTCCAGGGCGGCGACCAGGGATGCGGTGCCGTGGCGGCGGTACTCGAACTCCTCGCGGGCGGGCTCGCCGGGGCGGGCGGGGCGGCGGGAGTGTCGCCGGGAGCGGGCGGCGATCGCGGTCTTCTCGTCGATAGAGAGCACCACCGCGCCCTGGGGCGGGTTGCGGTAAAGGTCGCACACGTCCGCGACGCGGTCCCAGAAGTCGGGGGTGTCGCGGCGGGTGAGCCAGCCGCGGACCCGGTGCGGCTTAAGGTCCAAGTCCGCCAGGATCCGGCCGACTTGGGAGGCTGAGATGGCGGCGAAGACGGTGCCGGCGACCCGGGCGGCGATCGTGCGGTGCGACCAGGTCGCCTCCGGGTGCGGGGGTGCGCTGGTGGCCACCGCCACGATCGCCACCCGCACATCGGGGCCGTAAATCTTGGGACGTCCCGAGCGGCCGGCGTCCTTGAGCCCGCCCGGCCCCTGGAGCGCGAACCGGCCACGCCACTTGCGGACCGTGTTCACGGTGACCGCCAGCTCCAGCGCGATGGCGCCATTACTCAAGCCCTCGGCGGCAGCCAGCACGATCCGCGCCCGGAGAACTTCTCTCACCTGCGCTTTTACCGAGGCAGCTACCCTTATCAGGCGCTCACGCACCACCTCGTCCAACTCCACCACCACCGCATCCACGCCCCGGCACCCCGCCCGTCCGCCCGACCAAAGAGATGATCATGGCGTGTCGGGGTGGAACCCTGCAGGATGGACCCCGTGCCGAAGAACCCGCCCGAATCGATGCAGCACCACCTGAGCCACCGGCTGAACGCCCGCGCCAAGGAGCGCTGGCCCCAGCTCACCCGCGTCCAGGTTCGCTTCCGAGCCGGATTCGCCTACGTGGCAGGCGAGTTGCCCGACGAGGCAGAAGCACTTCCTCTGTGTCGCCTGCGCTTCACCGGCGTCCTGCACACCTGGGGCTTCGCGCTTTACCTCGCCAGCCGAGACAAGTACGAGGACAACCTCCTGCCCACCGGGCTGCCCTTCGGCTCACCCGAAGAGGCGCTCGACTGCGCGTGCGGCCTCTACCTCGGAGACCCGACGCCCTGAGTAGCCCCCCTCCACGAACTTACGCGGAGCAGCACTAGTGCTACTCCGCGTTAGTTCGTGGAGGGGTGTTGATCAGGCTGGCTGGTCGCCGAGGTAGAGGTAGCAGGCGCAGTCCAGGCAGTCCTCGGGGCTGCCGAAGGGCAGGCCGGTGGGCAGGATGTTGTCCTGGTAGGTGTTGCGGCTGGCCAGGTAGAGGGCGAAGCCCCAGGTGTGCAGGACTCCGGTGAAGCGCAGGCGACACAGGGGGATCTGCTCGCCGTCCTCCAACTCGCCGCTCACGTAAGCGAATCCGGTGCGGAAGCGGACCTCGACGCGGGCCAGTTGCGGCCAGCGGTCCTTGGCTCGGGCGTTCAGACGAACGCGCAGGTGGTGCTGCATCGAGTCGGGTGGGTTCTTCGGCACGGACCCCATCCTGCCCGGTCCGCAGGCTAGCCGCCATGATCATCGATCATGAACGTACGCAGGCATCCGGGCGGAGCGGTCGCGGCGGTGGCCGTCACCTTGGACGAGACCACGCACAAGGCCCTGGAGCAGTTGACGGCATCAGCGAAAGCCCAGGTCCGCGACGTTCTGCGGGCCAGGATCGTGCTCGCGGCCGCCGGCGGCCAGACCAACGCGGAGATAGCACGCGAGCTAAACGTCGCCATCAACACGGTGCGCAAGTGGCGCGGCCGCTTCGCCGAGCGCGGGCCGGACGGCCTGAAGGACACCGGGCGCCCGGGCCGGCCCAAGGTGTACGACGACCGGGTACGTGTGGCGATCGTGGCCGCCGCGACCAGCGAACCACCGCACCCGGCGGCCACCTGGACCCATCGGGCAATCGCCGAGCGGGTCGCCAGCACCGTCTTCGCAGCCGTCTCGCCCTCCCACATCGGGCGGATACTGGCGGACCTGGACCTCAAGCCGCACAAGGTCCGCAGCTGGCTCACCCGCCGCGACACCCCCGACTTCTGGCAACGCGCCGAGCACATCTGCGACCTCTACCGCAACCCGCCCCAGGACGCGGTGCTGCTGTCGATCGACGAGAAGACCGCGATCGCCGCCCGCTCCCGCAAACATCCCGGCCGCCCCACCACCCCAGGCCAGGCAGCCCGCCAGGAGTTCGAGTACGTCCGCCACGGCACCGCCTCCCTGGTTGCCGCACTCGACGTGCGCACCGGCGAGGTCCTCACCGAGGTGATCGCCCGCAACAACGCGGCGACCTTCACCGAATTCCTCGACCGGATCAACGCGCTCATCCCCGACAGCACGGACATCCACGTGGTGCTGGACAACGGTTCTTCGCACACCGCCAAGCACACCAAGGCATGGTTCAAGGCCCATCCACGCTGGACAGCGCACTTCACCCCGCCCCACGCCTCGTGGCTCAACCAGGTCGAGCTGGTCTTCTCCGCCCTGACCCGCAGCGTCCTGCGGCACGGCGACTTCGCCGGCCGCGATGACCTCATCGACAAACTGGACAGCTACATCATCAACCGAAACAAAACCGCGAAGCCCTTCCGCTGGACCTACGACGGCACCCCACTCAAGGAAGCAGCCTGACAACACCCCTCCACGAACTAACGCGGAGCAGCACTAGCGAGGAACCCCGGGCCTTCAGGCCCGGGAGGAATCGCTTTTCAAGATTGCTCTGACCCGCAGGTCACGACGGACGCTTCTGCTGCTCGATGTACTCCTTGATGACGGACAGCGGTGTTCCGCCACAGCTCGCCGCGAAGTATGAGGGCGACCAGAAGTGCGCGCCCCACAGGTAGCGGCGGATGTGGTCCGGGTACTCCTGGCGAAGCCTGCGGGCGGACACGCCCTTGAGGGAGCCCACCAGCTTGGAGATGGAAACTTTGGGCGGATAGTGCACGAGAAGGTGCACGTGGTCGCGTTCGCCGTTGAACTCGACCAGCTCCGTTTCGAAGTCGGCGCAGACGGACCGCATGACCTCCTCGCAGCGGCGAAGGATCTCGTCGGTGAAGGGTCCGCGCCGGTACTTCGGTGTGAAGACCAAATGAGCATGGAGAGTGTGGACAACCGTTCGACCCCTGTGAATATTGGGGTTTGGTTCCCAGCGTGGTGACATAGGTCAATTGTAGTACGATGCTCCGCATGAAGATCGTCGTGCAGGTCAAGCTGATGCCGGATGCCGTACAGGCGCCGGCCATCGGTGCGACCCTGCGCACGGTCAACGACCGCGCCACCTGGGTATCGGGTGTGGCGTTCGCACACGGTGTACCGCGTGAGTACGAACTGCGCAAGCACACCTACGCCGAGCTGAAAGCCTCCGGTCTCGGGGCGCAGGCCGCCCAGCACACGATCAAGAAGGTCCGCGACGCCTACACCACGCTGAAGGCGAACATCCGGGCCGGGAACCTGGGCAAGCCAGGGTCGAAGCGGCGCGTCAAGGCGGAGTCGAAGCCCATCGCGTTCCGGCCGGATGCGGCGCACCCGTACGACGACCGGTGCCTGTCCTGGCAGTACGACGCACAGACGGTGTCGATCTGGAGCGCAGTCGGACGGTTGAAGGATGTCCGCTTCGCCTGCTCCCCGGATGCGCTCAAGACGCTCCGCGAGTACCGCAAGGGCGAGTCGGATCTGATCGAACGCGACGGAGTGTTCTACCTGATCGCGGTATGCGAGGTTCCCGCAGCCTCGGTCAATGAGAACCCGGCCGGGTTCATCGGCGTGGACCTGGGCATCGTCAACATTGCCACCACCTCCACCGGCTACCGAGCCGCCGGGCGCGGCCTCAATCGACACCGAAAGCGGCAGATCGAACTCCGCCGCAAGCTCCAGGCCAAGGGCACCCAGTCAGCCAAGCGCCGGTTGAAGCACCGCAGCCGCAAAGAGGCACGGCACGCCGCGAACATCAACCACATCATCTCGAAGAAGATCGTCACCACCGCTGAACGCACCGGACGCGGTATCGCCCTGGAAGACCTCACGGGCATCCGCGAGCGGGTACGGCTCCGCGAGGACCAGCGGGCACAACTGCACTCGTGGAGCTTCCACCAGCTCGGCTCCTTCCTTGAGTACAAGGCACGCCGGGCCGGGGTGCCGCTGGTGTACGTCGATCCGGCGTACACCAGCCAGCGATGCTCCCAGTGCGGACACACCGACCGGAAGAACCGAGTCGATCAAGCGACGTTTGCGTGCAGGGCCTGCGGGTTCCTCGTCAACGCGGACGACAATGCGTCCCACAACATCGACCGCAAGGGCAAAGCTGTGTGGACTGCGGGGCGTGAGTCACGCGTCCCTGCCACCCCATAGGGGTGTCTGGACGGAGGAGACAACCCCGCAGCCAGTTGGGCTCTACCTCCAAGCCCGGCCCTTCAGGGCCGGGTCAAGTTGACTGCGGGCAGTGGCTCGGTCGCCTCGGCCGATGGCCAGGAGTTGTGCAGTGAGGCCCCTCATAGACATCGGACAGTCGTTGCGCGTCGCGTCCGGAGCACGGCGCCGAGGAGGGGCCGGGAGGACGTTCCGGATCTCGCGCATGCTCGTAAGCCGTCTGCGGTCGGGCGTTCGGTGTGCGCTTCGCGCCCGAAGGGTCCGGACAGGTGATCCCGCAGGATTCACCCGTACGGGGGTTTCCACGGCCGTGATCGGCGAAGTCGGCCATGGCGCCCGTGTTCCTTGCCAGCCTTGTCGTATGAATGATTTCTCAGCTGAGGACCCCGTCCCGTGTGTGACCGGGGGCCGGCGACATCGGCACCGGTCCGGCGAGGAGGCCCAGAGCTGTTGCGGTTCGACGGGCCGGTCCCGGACCGGCCGGCACGTCCGTATCCCGCTGGTCGCTCGTGAGGTGCGTCGTAGTTCGGCCAGAATCCGGGCTGCGACCCGTTCGTGCCGGAGCCTGATCCGCCGCGCCCTCAGCACGTGGCTGATACGCGTCGGCAGGGTGCGCAACGCGCGCGCGAGCCGGCAAGAGGTACACGTCAAGCTGCTTCCGCTCCGGAGTGAGCAGCACGGGCACGTGGAGTCTGCGCACCGTGCCGCCCGCCGCGCCGAGATCTCCAGGTCCGCCGCCCCCGGTCGCCCCGAGGAGGCGTTCGACGCGCTCTACGCTCACGCCGCCCACGGGCTCGTTCACCAGGCATTCCTGCTCACCGGACACCGCACGCTCGCCTTCGAGTCCGTCGAGCATGCCTTCCGTCACGCCTGGGAACACTGGCCCGAGTACGCCCGGGATCCGGAACCGCTGATCAGGGTGCGGGCGGAGGCACATGAGTACGCGCTCTCTCCGTGGCACCGGTTCCGACGCGCGTCCAGACGGCCCGGCGCTCCGATGGCCGACGTCGTCCATCAGGCGCTGCTCGCCCTGACGCCGTTGCATCGACGCGTGCTCCTGCTCTGTGACGGTCTCGGGCTGAGTGTGGAGCAGGCCGCCGCGGAGACAGCAGCCAGCGAACCAGCTGCGAGGAACAGACTGTGCAATGCGAGGACGAACCTGGAGAAGCAGCTTCGTCGAGCCGAGGACCGCGGGGACCTCGCGCAGCGGCTGAGCGTGCTCGCTCTGGAGAGTTCGGCCGCCACGATTCCGCTGGTTCACTCGGTGCGCACGGGAAGCGATGAGCGACTGCGCCTGCTGACGCGAGTCGTGTTCGGCATGACGGCGGCCCTCATCGGAGTCGTCGCATGCACAGCGACAGTGTCCTCAACTCACGGGGAGCCGTTCAATCCGGGTGGCAGCGTCGTGGGCGACATCCGTACGCACGGCGGCCGATGACGAAGGGGAGGGTGTGTCGACAGGCCCACTCTCCGCCGGGTGCGCCTTGGCCAGTGTGCAGACGCACACCGACAGCGCGGTGCTTCTTGAGGAGGTTGATCCCGCAAGCCCTGCGGGCCACCATGGCCGACGATGTGGAGTGGACCGAGATGGCCGGCTTCCCGCTGTCCGGCACCTACCGCAACCCGTCCGGTGCCGACTCTGCCGTCATTGAGTAGTCAGGCAAGGACTGGGACGGCTGGGCGGCCCATGACGACAGCTATGTCGGCGGCGGCGAGAACGTCGTGTGCTGGCCCGCTACACCGCTGTCAACAAGGCCACCGGCAATGACCTCGACGTACGCGTCGCCCACCACTTCGTCGTCCGTGGCGGCCGCATCGTCCGCCTCGAGGAGTTCGTCGACACCGCGAAGGTCCGCGAAGCGATGACGGTCTGACTCCGCGGGCGAGTCCGGCCGTCCCGTCGGGCGGTGCGGTGCGTGAGCACCACCTGGCGACCACGGCGTCATTCTGTGACGCAATGACGAGCACTTCACAGCACTGTCCCGATCATGTACCACCGCGCGTCCGGCCGAAAAGCGACGGTTAGTCTGTCGGCGCTGAAGACGTCCGAGGGATGTCGATACAGGACGAAAGCAGGGGAACAGGCATGGGTGCAGGTCATGGTCGATCGGTGTCGCGCAGGCGGATACTCAGGCTGGCGGGAACCGGGCTGGGGCTGGCCGTCATAGGGGCCGCGGCCGTGGGGTGCGGCCCCGAGGACACGACCGTGGAACCGGCCGGCAGTGCGAAGCCGGGCGCAGGCAAGGGAGGCGAGTCCTTCACCACTCCGCCTGCGGGCACCGCGCCGGAGCCGTTGTGGCAGGCGGACACGACGACCGACAACCTGGCCGGGATTCAGGCGCTCACTGTGGTCGGAGACATCGTCCTGGTGTCGGGCGAGCCCCTGGTGGGACGGGACGTCGTCAGCGGCAAGGAGAAGTGGTCGCGCGCGGGGATCACCACTCCGGGTGCCCGGCTCATCATCGGAGGCGGCACGCTCTACCTCTCCAGTGCCGAGTACGACGGCGACGTCGTGGGTCTCGATCCGGCGACCGGCAAGGAGACCTGGCGCAGTCGCCTGGGCGCGTCGTACCAGCAGCCGCGCCCGATCGCGGCCGACGACCGCCACGTATACGTACTCGCCGGAGTCCTGGAGAAGGACTTCTCCACGCCGACCAACGTGATCGCGGCGATCGACACGGCCTCCGGCAAGGTGGTCTGGAGCGAGAAGCGCGACGCGGGGACCGAGGAGTACGGCATCACCGCCGCCGCTGTCGGCAAACGCCTCGTGTACACGGACAACCGGAAGAACCTGACCATACGTGACACGGCGACGGGCCGGCAGGTGTGGACGAAGAAGATTGACAAGTCCAACTACCGTCGCTTCGCGGTTCATGAGGATCTGGTGATCGTCACGGACGGACAGCGACTGCGGGCGTTCGACCTGGCGTCGGGCAAGGAGAGCTGGTCCCTCGCGACAGAGGAGTTCAGCCTGTTCAAGGATCCGCAGGTGCTGGACGGGGTGCTCTACGCGTCCGACAGTGTGCGCGGTCTGTGGGCGGTCGACCCCGCCACGGGGAAGCAGATCTGGCACAACGAGGACCTGCTGGAGTCGGCCGCACAGGCGTGGCAGTTCGCGAAGGTGGGCGGCACCCTGTACGGGGCGACGGAGTTCGACGACGAAGGTGGTGTGCACGCCTTCGATTCGGCGACCGGGAAGCTGCGCTGGACGTACAACGACAGGACCGGTGACATTCAGCAGTGGTACGTCGTGGCGGCGGGCAAGCGGCTCGCCGCGATGCACGGGAAGCGGCTGTACGCCTTGCCCGCGGTGTGACCGCGAATGCCACAAATCCCTGATGCCGACTTGCTTTTCTGGCGACGGTCTGTGCGGGGCGCCGACGGATGGTCCGGTTGGCAGGCTCTGTAGTCAGGATGTTCGGCGCAGGGTGAGGCGAGGTCGAGCACGTCGTCGCGCAGCCAGGTCTCGCCGTCGAACTGGCAGTCATCTCGGTTGTCCCACGGTGGTTCCGGGCCGAATTGTGTAAGCACAGCGACGCGGCCGCGTGGTCGATGAACCATGCGGCGCGCAGATGTCGTTGTCCCGGCGCGGTCTGCGCGGACGCGCGCCGGGCCTGGTTGTCAGTCGGCCAGCTCGAGAATCAGCTCGGTGACGGTTGCCTGGCGGCCGGGAGCGAACGAGTCCTCGCTGCCGATGCGCACGAACCCGTTGCGTTCCAGCACCCGGACGGAGCCGGGGTTGTCCTCCACGACCCGGGCGTGGATCGGCCGCTCCGTCACCTGGTTATGGACGGCAGGCGCCGACGACGAAGCCGCCGCTCATCGACATGGCCGGCAGGGCACGCCGTAGCCTTCCAACTTCGTACGCCGGAACGGATCTTGTCCGTGGGAGTGCGGGAGTGTGCCGGAGGTTGACGGGTTCTCTCAGCAGAGACTGACAGGTGGAACAGGAATGAGTGTGCCGAACGACCTGGACGACGGCCGGGCGCCGGAGAGCAGCGTTCTGCGCGACGACACCGCCCCGCCACGTCGGCCAACCGACGACCCGCGCGGAGTGGCCGGGCACGGGGGTTCGGTGCCTTCGCGGTCATCGTCCACTTCATGCGGCTGCCGGAACTCGCCGCCCTGGCCGGAACCGTCCGGAGGCGTTTCGGCCGCTGAGTAGTTGGAGAGCGCTTGCTGCAAGGTGGATCCCGGCCTGCCTCACGGTGCTCCGGGAGTTCTCCCCCTCGTCGGTGTGGAGCCCCGCGCCTCGGGGGCAGGGCGCGGACTGGACTTGAAATCTTCCGGACCGAACAGCGAGCCTCTGACGTGCAGCTTCGACTCTCAGTCGTCATCCTGAACAACAACAGGTGCAGGGGTGGCCGTAGTTGGTCCATCCGGAAGGCGACAGGAACCTTGCCAGCCCGGCGGAACCGGCCCTATGCTCCGCCCCAGAAAGCGCTTTCCTTCGCATGGTGCTGCGAATCGATACATGAGCCGTCATCGGTCCGGCGCGGGTGGGCGCAGTCCGACAGCTCGACCCGACCGCACCGAAGCGCCCTCGACTGCGGGGGTAACCAGGACCTGCTCAGTGAACAGACCGGCAGCCTCAGGGGGCCGCCTGTCATGCACATGGCATAAGCGGTATCCGATAGGCGAAGAAGAATGAGGAGACCAGGATGAGACGACCATTCGTACTCCGACTCGGTGCGGCCCTGGCCACGTTGGCCGTAGCGGCCGTGGGCGGTGTGGTGCTCTCGACGCCCGAGGCGTCGGCGGCGACCGGCAGCGCCACCGGCTACGCGACCGGGAACGGCGGGACCACCGGCGGCGCGGGCGGGCAGACTGTGCGGGCCACCACGGGGACCGCGATCCACGCGGCTCTGTGCGGCCGGGCCAGCAGCAGCACCCCGATCACCATCCAGGTCGAGGGGACCATCAACCACGGCAACACCACCAAGGTGTCGGGCACGAGCTGTAACACCGCCGCCGGTGTCATCGAGCTCAAGCAGATCAGCAACGTCACGATCGTCGGTGTCGGCAGCGGAGCGGTCTTCGACCAACTGGGCATCCACATCCGCGAGTCGAGCAACATCATCATTCAGAACGTGACCGTCCGGAATGTCAAGAAGTCCGGTTCACCCACGTCCAACGGCGGCGACGCCATCGGCATGGAGAGCAACGTCCGCAACGTCTGGGTGGACCACACCACCCTCGAGGCGTCGGGCGGGGAGTCGGAGGGCTACGACGGTCTCTTCGACATGAAGGACAACACCCAGTACGTCACCCTGTCCTACAGCACCCTGCGCAACTCCGGCCGCGGCGGCCTCGTCGGGTCCAGTGAGACGGAGCTGTCGAACGGCTTCATCACGTACCACCACAACCTGTACGAGAACATCGACTCCCGCGCGCCCCTGCTGCGGGGCGGCATCGCCCACATGTACAACAACTACTACGTGAAGCTCAACGAGTCCGGCATCAACTCCCGTGCCGGGGCCCGTGCCAAGGTGGACAACAACTACTTCAAGGACTCCAAGGACGTCCTGGGCACCTTCTACACCACCGCGGCCGGGTACTGGCAGGTCAGCGGCAACACCTTCGACAACGTGACCTGGTCCGGCCGCAGCAGCGAGAACAACCCGGCCGGACCCAACCCGACGTCCAACACCACGGTCGCCATCCCCTACGCCTACAGCCTCGACGACGCGAGCTGCGTGCCGGCCGTCGTGGGCCAGACGGCAGGGGCCGACAAGGGGCTGAAGGTATCGGACGGCAGCTGCTCGCCGCAGACGCCGACCCCGACGCCGACCAACCCCACACCCACCCCGACCACACCCACGCCGGGACCCACCACTCCCACCCCGCCCACGGGCGCCAACCTCAGCATCGGTGCGGGCTCCGACGGATCCAGCAAGGCCGACGGAACGAGCTACGGCAACGTGCGGGACGGTGACATGAACACCTACTGGTCGCCGGCCGGCTCGACCGGTTCCGTCTCGGTCAAGTGGGGCTCCTCCACCGCGGTGTCCTCGGTCAACATCCGGGAGGCGGCGGGCTCCACGGGCAGCATCGGATCATGGAAGGTCGTCAACGGCGACACCGGTGCCGTCCTGACCTCCGGCAGCGGGGCAGGCGTCATCAGCTTCCCCCGGACCTCGCTGGCCAAGGTCACGTTCCAGATCACCGGCTCGACCGGGACCCCGAAGGTCGCCGAGTTCGAGACCTACGCCTGACAGTGGCTCGGGGGCCGTCGGACACGACGGCCCCCGTTCGCCCCGGCGCCCTCTCGGTGGGGCGAACGGGCGCAGCAGGGCGTGGCGGGTGGCCTGTTACGCCACTCGCTCGCCGGGGGCGTCGGCCTCGACGCCCTGCCGTGAGGACTCCGGCATGTGCTTGCGCTGTACGGCGCTCACGGCGCGGACCATGAGGGTGCCGGCCACGGCCGTACCGATGACGGCGGCGTCGACCAACAGCAGCGGTGTGACGTTCGTGTACGCGCGCTCGATGACGCTGTCCGCCGTATCGCCGTGCAGCAGGCCCGTTCCGGTCAGGGTGCCGACCAGCCAGAGACCCCACCACCAGTTCAGGGCACGCGGCAGACGCGTGTCGGGGGCGCTCGACCGGTGGATGTCCGCGATGACCCCGCGGGGGATCCAGAGGTTGGCGATGGGGATGACCCAGCCGGCGTACACCCACGGCCAGGCGTAGCGGGGGCGCTTCCCCGACAGGGCGCGCGCGTTGTCGCGGACGCTCCACAGCCAGGCCAGGAAGACGATCGCGCACAAGGCGGTCGCCACTTCCGTGAGGGTGCTGACGAGGTGGTACCCGTTTTCCAGTGAGTTCAGCGGGCGGTGTCGCCCTTCGCCCTGGTCCGGCGGTCCGGACGCCGGCTGTCCGGCCGCGGCCAGCCGGATGTGCCACACCGCCAGGGCCGTCCAGGCCGTTCCGGCGAGGACGAGGGTGGCGGCGGCGGTGTGGGTCACACCCTGGAGGGGACGCAGCGCGGGCGGTTCTGTGGGGGCGTTCATGCGGCCATCCTGTCGTACACGGAACCGGCCGGTTGCGGAGGTCGGCGGCCGGCCGGCTCCTCGCTCCCTCTGCACCTTGAGCGCGGTGTGTCACCCGGAGTTGCATCCGGGCCTGGCCATCCCTGCCCATGCGGCACTTCGCGTGCCGCCCGTCGGAGGTCGTCGCGGTGGCGCCCACGGGGGTGCGGCTCCCCAGCCGCACGGCTGAAAAGAGGTTGACCGGAAACCGACGTATCGGGCCAGGTGTTCTGCCGCTCTAGGCGTACGTAGTCCTGTCGGTGCCCTTCGAAGGAGAACCCGTGCGTTCGAGAAGCAAGCTGTCGATTCTGGCTGCCGTATGCGTGAGCGCGCTGGCGGTAGGCGGGTCGGCGCAGCCCGCGATGGCGGACGGTTCGTACGACCCCATCACGGAAAACTGCAACGCCGCCAGTGCCGTGGCACCGGGTTCGTACGGCACCGGCAGCCTGACGTGGTGCATCCTGGCGGCGCAGCAGAGCGGCCAGACCAAGAGGCTGGCCCGTGAGGGCTTCGTCAAGGGGCTCCTCGACATGCTGACGAACCACACCGGCGGCTACTACAACATCATGATCTTCGATATCAAGGGCAAGAACGCCTTCGGTGATCCCTGGTTCGTCAACCCCTACCGGCAGAACCTGCAGGACGTGGCGTTCCAGACGGACGTGGAGTACCACGACGAGACCTCGCGCGAAGATCAGACCTATCGGATCTGGATCTTCTCGGGCGGCGGCAGTTTCACGAACGAGGGCGACGGCGGCTGGGGCAACTGGGGCTTCTACGGCCTGTGGGACCGCAACGGTTCCACCGTGAACTTCCGCCCCACCGAAGTGCCGACCGTCCCCGCCGTGCCCAAGGGCGAGACTCCGTTCCCCGGAGACACGCCCGCCACGCCGGCCGTACCCGCCAACCCAGGGCCCCGCCCCGGTTACCGCACCGACACGGCGGCGACCGCGCCCACCGGTTCCGGCCGTCCGCCGGTGGGGGTGCCCGTGCACCTCAGGACCGTCAACAACCTGGGTGCCGTCGCGACCGGTGGCTCGTCCGGCTCGACGGTCGTCGCCGGGAAGCCGGGCGCCGCCGACTCGCAGTGGACCCTCACGGAGACGGACGGCGGGCGCTACCGGATCACCAACGGACTCGGGCCCGACCTCACGGAGAACAAGAGCACCTACTTCGCGAACATCAACACATGGAAGGGGAGTTCACTGCAGAAGTGGGAGGTGGTCAACGTCGAAGGTGACACGTACCAGGTCAGGATCAGTGATCAGGACTGCCTCACCTACGACGAGGACTACAAGAAGCTCGGCGTCTGGACCTGTGACGGGTCGGAGGCCCAGCGGTGGACGATCGCCCGCTGAGCGGCGTGGCATCCGCAGGGCCCGTCATCGCAGAGCGAGCCGCATCAGGACCCGCGGGTGACCTGCGAGCACCGAGGTGGTGCCGGCGGCGACGGTGAATCCGGCGCGCTCGAAATTCTTCCGGATTCCGGCGTACGCCATCGTCATGTCGACCTTGGCGTCGCCGCTGTCCAGGGGGTACGCCTCGATCGCCGGTGCCCCGTGGGCGCGGGCGAAGCCGACCGCCCCTGCGATGAGGGCGTGCGAGATGCCCTGCTTGCGATGACCGGGGCGTACACGGATGCACCACAGTGACCAGACGGGCAGGTCGTCGATGTGCGGGATCGTGCGACTGCGGGCGAAGGACGTGTCCGAGCGGGGTGCCACGGCGGCCCAGCCGACCGGCTCGCCACCGTCGTAGGCGAGTACGCCCGGTGGGGGCTGCGACCGGCACAGCTCGGCGACGTACTCCCCTCGTGCCTGGCCGCGGAGCGCGCTGTTGAGCTTGGACGGGATCCGGTAGCTAAGGCACCAGCAGACGTTGGCAGCGGGCGACTTCGGGCCGAGCAGCGTACGGACATCCCCGAACTCCGATGCCGGGCGCACCTCGATGGTCATGTCTCCACGATGCCACGGCGGACGGCGTGCCGCTCTGCCGGTACCGATTCTCACGGCGGTGGGCGCCCCACGTCTCCTACGCAGCCGGCACACACCCTCAAGGGCGTTCCGCGTCGTCCGCCCCGCCTGTGTCCCCTGCCTTGCCTGTCTGCCCTGCCCTGCCTGTCTGGACTGTCCCGTCCTCCCGGGGTTCGGCGGTGCCCATGCCTCTCCGGTCCTCGTCCGTCCATTTCCGGGTGTCACGCGGTTCGACATAGGGCTCCTGGTCCGTGGGGTGGCCGGCGACGACCGCTCGTTCGCGTGCCATCTCCGCGTCGAACTCGAGCCCCAGCAGGATCGCCAGGTTCGTGATCCACAGCCAGACGAGGAAGATGATGACACCGGCCAGCGTGCCGTACGTCTTGTTGTACGAGCCGAAGTTGGCCACGTAGAAGGCGAACCCGGCAGAGGCGAGCAGCCAGATGATCAGCGCCAGCAGGCTGCCCAGTGACACGAACTTGAAGCCGCGGTTCTTGGCGTTCGGAGCGGCCCAGTACAGGATCGCGAGCATGATGGTCACCAGCACCACGAGGACGGGCCACTTGGCGATGGACCAGACGGTCAGAGCCGTGTCGCCGATGCCCAGTGCCGTCCCGAGCTGACGGGCGATGCCGCCCGTCAGCACGACGATCAGCGCACTGACGCACGCCAGAATCATCAGGACGAGCGTCAGGCCGACACGTACGGGGAGTACTTTCCAGGCCGGCCGGCCTTCGGGAATGTCGTAGACGACGTTCGAAGCGCGGATGAACGCGGCGACGTATCCGGAAGCCGACCACAGGGCGCCGAGCAGACCGACGATCGCCAGGACCGAACTCGTCCCCCCGCTGGACTGCAACTGGGTCACCGCGTTCGTGATCACATCGCGCGCCGCACCAGGGGCGAGCTTCTGAATGTTGTCCAGCACGGTCCGCGTGGCCGACTCGCCCGCGATGCCCAGCAGGGCCACGAGGACGAGCAGGGCGGGGAACAGGGCCAGGATGCCGTAGTACGTCAGACCGGCAGCCCTGTCGGTGAGTTCATCCCGCTTGAACTCCTTGACGGTGCGTTTCAGCACCTTCGTCCACGACGCCTTGGGCACCTCGCCCGGTGACCGGGGCGGCTTACCGGACTGTCGCGCTGACATACAGCTCACCTGCCATGGGGTGTGTCATGCCTGACGGGCTCATGGGACAGGGAGGCCCCCGCCGCCCCGACGGGCGTCGGAGGCCTTTCCGTTCCGGCTCGGGGAGTCAGCCCGGAGTCCGGCCGGTCCTGCCCCGTGCCTCCTCGGTCGCCTGCTGACCGGTCTCGCGCAGCCCGGCGGCAGCGTCCTGCCCGGACGTCCGTGCCTGCTGGCCCGCGGTTTCGGCCGCCTCGCGGGTGCGTCCCTTCAGCGACTCCACGGCCTCCGTGGCCGGTCCGCGCATCTCTTCCTTGACGTCCTGCACCGACTGCTTGACGGGCTGGAGCAACTCGTCGGAATGTTCGCTGATCTGCCTGCCGATTCGTTGCTCCGCGGCTGTGACGGGAAGGAGGGCGGCAGCGAGCATCCCGGCGCCGAAGGCGATGATTCCGGCCGCGAGGGGACTGCCCTGCGTCTGCTGCGCTACCTGGTCGGGCGCGCCGCGTACGGACTGACCGACCTGATCAGCCGTCTGCCGGACCGTCGAACCGGCCTGTCCGGCGGTCTCGCCCGCGCTGCCCGTGAGGTCCTGCATACGCCCGGCCGTCGCGCCCCGGGTCTCGCTCGCCGCACCCATCACACGCTCCTTCAGGCCGGTCAGCCGGTGCTGCGCGGCGTCGGCCTTGCGCCGCGCGACCCTTCGGGGTGCCACCTTGTCCGCGAGGCGGTCCACGTTCCGTGCCAGATGGGCCCGGGTGTCGTCCACCTCGGTCTTCAGCTCGTCGGGTTGCGCGCCCATTGCGCGTCCTCCTTCAGTGATTCGACCGTCCGTTCGGGCGTGACCCTGACCGCGCGCAGCTGTTTGCGGCCCCGCATGAAGAGAACCGCCCCCACGAGCGCCCAGAAGGCGGTGACAATGAGCGCCGCCCAGGCGATGTCGACGAGATGGGCCAGTCCGAAGACCGCGGCCAGGCTGCCCAGCAGCAGCACCAGGTGTCCGGCGTATCCGGCACCTCCCAGCATGCCCGCCGCCTTGCCGGCCTTGGCGGTCTCCTGCTTGATCTCCGTCTTCGCGAGCTCCATCTCGGCACGGACGAGCCGTGACAGGTCCTCGCTGATCGCGCCGACGAGCTCTCCGACAGAAGGGTCGGCCGAGGGCGTCCGCGTCGAGGGAGTGAGCCTGCTGCCCGGCCGGACGTCGATGTCCTCCGGATGGTGAATGGCCATGGTTCAGTCCCCCTTATGGCTGCCGCGGGCCCGGGTCGGGGTCCGGGTAGGGGTTGGGGTCGGACTGGGATACCGGTCCCGGTCCCGGGGCCGCCACACTGCCGCCGTAGGACGGTGTGACGGGGGGCGATCCGTAGCCGTCGCCGGAATCCGCCGTGTCGTAGGCGTACGGGGGACCAGGGGCGTCCGCGCGACGCTCGCCGTCCGGTGTTCTCCGCTCGTGCCCGCCGGATCCGGAGTCTCCCGTGCGCGCGGTCTCCGTCCCCTCGGAAATCTGCGGACCGCTCTCCCCTGCGGACTTGGCTCCCTTACCGAGCCTCGCGGCGGCGAAGCCGGCGAGCGCGGCTCCGGCGAGGAACGCGCCCGGGCGGCGGCGAGCGAACTCCTGGAGGTCGCCGACGAGGCCCTCCGGACCCTTGCTCTCCAGGTGGGTGGCCACTCGCCGGCCACGGTCCGCCAGGTTCTTCACCGCGGCCGCGGCCGCGGAGCCGTCCTCGGCGTTCTCGCTCATATCGCTCAGTTCGTCCGACAGCCGCCGCACG
Organism: Streptomyces finlayi; assembly: GCF_014216315.1. Classification (NCBI taxonomy): domain Bacteria; kingdom Bacillati; phylum Actinomycetota; class Actinomycetes; order Kitasatosporales; family Streptomycetaceae; genus Streptomyces; species Streptomyces finlayi. Next base: position 322,520 of record NZ_CP045702.1, on the reverse strand, counting down.
TTCCGGGCCATGTTCTGTGTCTGGGACCGGGCCTGATCCTGGAGCTGGTCGCGCAGTTGGCCCACGAGGTCCTGTGCCTTGGCAGATGCCTCGCCTGCCACACCGGCCGCCTGTTCCTTGGCCGTGCCGACCGTCTCGGTCACCTTCTCGCTCACCAGCCCGGCGCCTTCGCCGGCTTTCTCCCTCGTGACCTGCGCTACCGCCGCCGCTGACTCCCGGCGGCTCGAACCGTCGAAGTCACTCAATGTTCCTCCTCGGTCGGTCCTGCATCTCGTGATGTGTCGATCACGTCGCCCACCGCGGGCGTCCCTTCCATGATGACAACCACGACGAAATGCGCCAAGTGGCACTTATCGAATCCAGAGAAGGGGGCTGGGGATGGTGCGAGCGGTACCGGTCAGGCACTTACGCACGCACGGTAAACCGGTTGGTGAAACGGGCAGTTGATCACTACCGTGCCGTGTTTCACGCGTACGGACAGGCCTGCGCGACCCTCGCCGAGGAGACACCATGCCCGCACGGATGAGACTTGCGGCGATCACTCTCGACTGCGCCGACCCCCAGGCGCTGGCCGCGTTCTACCAGCAGGCCACGGGGTTCACGCTCCATCCCGGATCCGACAGCGAATTCGCCGGTCTCACCCGCGAGGACGGCCTGCTACCGGGCTTCCAGCGGGTCGATGGCTTCCGGCCTCCGGTCTGGCCGGGCCAGACCGTGCCCCAGCAACTCCACCTCGACTTCGCAGTGGATGACCTCGACGAGGCCGAGGCCGTGCTCCTGGGCCTGGGCGCCACCAGGACGGACTGTCAGCCGGGCGGCGAGAAGTGGCGCAATTTCACCGACCCGGCCGGGCACCCCTTCTGCTGGTCAGGCGCTGACGTCGAAGGGGCGAAGCAGCGCCCGCGGGGGCTCTCCGGCTTCGGGCCATGACTCTCACCCGTGGTGCGTTACTCGGCGTACACCCGGGCACTCGTACCGGTCGGAGGAGATCTCGAAGCGAGGTGAGCCCGGTGCCCAGCATGCGCGGGCAGTCCTGGCGTGCACCGTTACACGTGACGGCCTCCTCCCGTGCCGCGGTCGCCGTACGTCGTGCGGGTTTCCCGTGTGCGCGCCGTCAAACAGACCCCTTCGGGGAATCTGATCATTCTCTCCACCCGCGGACTTTGCGTTGCGTATTCTGCACCGCGCGATCCGCGATGCGACTCACTCGTCACACTCAGCCGAGCCGGGCCCCGGGGCCCGGCTCGGCTGAGGATCGTGGAGCATGGGCCCTTCATACGCCTCCTCCGCCCGCGCGCGGAGTGGCACGACCTTCGGGAGAGCCATGGCCCTGGACATGCGTACGCTCTGCGAGCGCTGCGGCACAGCGGAGCTGCCGCCGGACGCTGCCGCCCGGATCTGTTCGTACGAGTGCACCTTCTGCGTCGCGTGCGGCGACGCGATGCACGACACCTGCCCCAACTGTGGCGGCGAACTCGTCGCCAGGCCGCGCCGACGGACCGCCGGAGCGGCCTGAGGCACGGAAAGCCACCGCCCCGGTCGCCCTCCGGGCCGCCGGATAGGCGGGCGACAGCCGCCGGACCGCCTTCGTCCGGTGAGGTGCCGCCACCGTTGTCAGCTGTCGCCGGTGCCGCTCAGTACGTCGTGACCCGGTCGGGAGTCCGGTCAGGCGCGGGTACATCGTGCTGCGGCCGTCCGCCCGTGGTGGGCCGCGGGCGGACGGGCCACCACAGACTCCGGCCCAGGAGTGCGGCGAGGGCGGGGACCAGCACCAGCGAAAGGACGAGCGCGGAGAGCATGATGCCGAGTGCCGTCGCGAAGGCGACCTGTTCGCTGCCCGGCGTAGTGGCGAGCGTGGCGAAGGAGGCGGCCAGCACCAGCCCGGCCGTCGCGATGGCCGGTGCCGTGTGCCGTACCGCGCGGGCCACGGCCGCGCGGGCCGGCCCCGGCTGCCGCATCTCCTCCCGTATCCGGTCGGCGATCAGGATGTTGTAGTCGGTGCCCAGTGCCACGACGAACAGGAACAGCACCAGTGGCAGGGTGAAGCTGACGCCCGGCCTGCCCAGGGCGTGCTGGAACAGCAGCGTGGCGGCGCCGAGGGTGGCGGAGAATCCGAGGCCGACGGCGAGCATCAGGACGACCGGTGCGAGCACGCTGCGCAGGAGCAGGAGAAGGATCAGCGCGATCAGCGCGGCAGCGACCGGGAACACGATCCGCAGGTCGTGGTCGACGGCGGTCGCGACGTCGGCGAAGATCGCCGCAGTCCCTCCCACGTGTCCCGTCGTCCCGGCAGGCGCGTGCTGGGCGACCGCGGCCCGGATCGGTCCGGAGGCCAGGTCGCGGGCCTCCTGACTCTGCGGGTCGGCGGTCGGATAGACGTCGATCCGGGCGGCACGGTGATCCTCGTTCAGGACGGTTCCCGCTACCTCGCCCACGCCGACGACCCGTGTGAGCGCACGGGAGAGGCCGTCGAGTCCGGCGACGGTGAGGGTACGGCCGTCCTCGGCGGTGACGTAGACGCTCGTCGGGTCCGACACTCCGGCCGGCAGCGCACGGGAGATCTCCGCCGCGGTGGCCGCGGCGGGGGTCGGATCACCGGAGTCGCCCCGGCCGTAGTCCATGCGGATGCCGGTCAGTCCGGCGGACAGCGCGGCGAGCAGGCCGATGGAGACCATCAGCATCCTCAGCGGCCGCCGTGTGACCGAAGCGCCCAGACGGGCGGCACGGCCTTCGCCCGGCTGGTGCAGCAGGGCCCGGGAAGGCCAGAACATCTTGCGTCCGGCGGCCGCGAGCAGCGCCGGCAGCAGCGTGAGGCTTCCGAGCAGCATCACCAGGACCGCGACGGCGATCGCGGGGCCCAGCGAGCGGAACTGCCCGAAGGTCGCCAGGCCCAGAGTGGCGAACGCTGCCACGATCGTCAGCGCCGCCGAGGTGATCGCGGTGCCCACGCGGCCGGAGACCTGCTCGGCCGCCTCGCGTGCGGGCTGCTCGGGCCGGTTGCGCAGGTGCTCGCGGAAGCGGAACAGCAGGAACAGCAGGTAGTCGATGCCGATACCGAGCAGGACGACGCTGATCAGCCCGGGGGTGCCCGCGTCGAGTTTGCGCCCGGTGAGCGTCGCGGCCAGGGCCACGGCTCCCACCGCGACGCCTCCGATGAGAGCGACCGCGACCAGCGGCAGCAGCGCCGCCAGCGCACTGCGGAACACCAGGACGTTGAGGAGGACGATGAGCCCCATGACCAGGGCGCTCCCGACCGTCGCCGCGGTCTCGTGGGCATCGGTGGTGTCGACGGTGTCGGCGAGGCTCCCGGTGAACCCGGTGCGCATACCCGCCTCGGAGAACTGCGTCCGGGCAGCGTCCCGGAAGGTCCGGTAGACGCCCTGGACCCCCTCGTCCGAGGGGTTCCCGGTCAACTGGACGGAGAGCAGCTCGAAACTGCGGTCGGGCGCCATCATCGCCGGGGACACCTGGGGTGTCTGGGAGCGGTCCGGGACCAGGAACCGAGGGACGTCGTCCTCCCTGGGCATGACCACCCGGCGTTGCGCCAGCTTCGCGGCCCCGGCCTCGATCCGCTTCCGGTCGGCGGCGCCGAGCGCCTTTCCGTCGGACCGGGCGACCAGCACCGTCACCGTGGTGGCGTCGGGGTTCGCCCCGAACTGTTCCTGGGCGATGTGCAGCGCGGCGGCCGAATCGTAGCTACGGGGCAGGAAGTCCCCGGTCTGGTGCTGGGTGACGCGGGCGATCAGGACGGGGGCCAGAGCGCTCAGCGCGACCCCCAGCACCGCCCAGAGGGCGATGACCTTCCAGGGGTGTCTGGTGGAGTATCCGGTCAGGGCGCGGATCACGATGTCCTCCGGCGGACGGGCTTGTGCGCGGACGTCTGCCGGGGGTTCCCGGCCGGTCTCCAGACCATCACCGGGAGGGGCCTCCCAGCGTCGTGGCAGCGGATGATCCGGACCGGGGCCCTGGGGCCTGCCCAGGACCGCGACCAGGACTCCGGTCCCGGTCCCGGTCCCGGTCCCGGTCCCCGTACGGTCCGGGCCCGGGAGACGGGCCGAGAACCGCTGCCGCCGGTGCTGTCGCGGAGGTCGCTGTGCAACCCTGTTCCGGGGGCGGGGAGGCCGGACACAGGGGGAGACAGACATGCTCAGCAGCCGAAACACCGGGCCCGGCGCTGCCCGGGAGCCGCTGCGGACCGACAGCGCCGAGCCGCCGTGGACGCGCAACGACGCGCTCGTGACCGGCGGGGCCTGTGCGATGAACCTGCTCAGCTACGTGTTCTTCAACGACCCCGACGGCCGGCACGACGTGAGGGTCGCGGGATTCCTTCTCGTCGGGCTGGCGGCCCTGCCGCTGCTCGCCCGGCGCAGCCACCCGGTGGCGGCACTCGCCGCCGTACTGGCACTCGACGCGACGGCCGCACTGCTGGTCCCGTTGCCCAGTCACTTCGGTGCCGTCCTGGCGGTCGCCCTGTACTCGGTCGCCAGGACCTCTTCCGGCCGGGTGACCGCGGTCGCGGCCTTCGCGACGGTGACGGTGACACTGCTGAGCCAGAGCGGCGGCCGGATACCGTCCTGGCAGGACCCCGTCGCCGCACTCCTCAACACGCTGATCGTCGTCGGCGCGGCCATGGCGGTGAGCCGTCGGCAGCGGGAGCTGGCCGCGAACCGCAGGCTCCTGGCCGACCGGGCGGTGGCGGAAGAACGCCGCCGCATCGCAAGGGAGTTGCACGACATCGTGGCCCACCACATCACCACCATGCAGTTGATGGCCGGTGGGGCCCGGGCCAACCTCGCCGAGCCGGAGGTGGTCCGGGATGCCCTGGTCACCCTGGAGGCGTCGGGGCGGCTCGCACTGCGCGAGATGCGCCAACTCCTGGACGTACTGAGGGCCGGTGACGAACCGGAGGCCGTCCCCTCACTGCCCCAGCCCGGCGTCGACGACCTCGACGGTCTGGTCGCCGAATCCCGACTGGCCGGACTGCCGACCGAGTGGAACGTCCGCGGGCCGCAGCGCCCGCTGCCCCCGACCGTCGGCCTCACGGTGTTCAGAATCGCTCAGGAGGCCCTCACCAACACCCGGAAGCACGCGGGAGCCGCCCACGCCTCCGTACAACTGACGTACCACCAGGACCGGATCACCATCGAGGTGCGGGACGACGGTGGAGGCGCACCGCCGCGGGAGGGGGCGCCTGCGGCGGGCCCGGGCGGCTACGGCCTCATCGGGATGCGCGAGCGCGTCACCCTGCACGGCGGCACCCTCTCCGTCGGCCCGCGGACCGATGGCGGCTTCGCCGTGGTGGCCGACCTGCCGCTGACCACGGACGAGGCGGCCGAGGCAGCCGTCCAGGAAGGGGCAGCCCGATGACCGGGCCCGGACCGACGCCGCTCCCGGGCATCAGGGTGCTGATCGTGGACGACCAGCCGCTGGTCCGCCGCGGCCTGTCGCTGATCCTCTCGCCAGACCCGTCGTTCGAGGTGGTGGGCGAGGCCGAGAACGGCGCACAGGCCGTCACCCTCGCCGGCCGACTGCGCCCCGACGTCGTGGTGATGGACATTCGGATGCCCGTCCTCGACGGGGTCGCCGCGACCCGGGAACTCGCCGCCACCGTGCCCGACTGCCGGGTGCTGGCCCTCAGTACCTTCGACATGGACGAATACGTCGTGGGCGCCCTACGCGCCGGAGCCTATGGTTTCCTGCCCAAGGACAGCTCACCCGAGGACCTGAGCGCGGCGATCCGCACCGTCCACACCGGCGAGGCCGCCGTCGCGCCGCGCCTGCTCACCCGGCTGATCTCCACCTACGTACGGGCATCCCACGGTACGCCTCCGGCACCTGCCGGCCTGGGTGACGAACTCACCCGCCGTGAGGTCGAGGTGTGGCATCTGATGGCCACCGGCCTCGACAACACCGAGATCTCCCGCGCCCTGGACCTCAGCCTCTCCACGGTCAAGAACTACATCACCAGCATCTTCGGCAAGCTGGCAGTCCGCGACCGCGCCCAGGCGGTCATCGCGGCCTACGAATCGGGGCTGGTCACTGCCCATGCGGGCGCGGGGGACCCACCCGGCGACGACACGCACGGCGGAGAGGGACTGCCTCGCCGGGAGGGCGGTTCGTCACGGCGCCGGACCGCAGCCCGGCGCCCGTTCTGAACGGCCTTGGCGGGGCCCGCAGTCGGGCAACCGCCGCCGCACCGGAGTGCGGCGGCGGCTGCCCATGCCGGGGGACCGTCAGGCGCCGACGTACTTCGCGAGGTACTCGCCGGTGATCGTCGAGCGGGCGGCTACCAGGTCGGCGGGGGTGCCCTCGAAGACGATCCGGCCGCCGTCGTGGCCGGCACCCGGGCCGAGGTCGATGATCCAGTCGGCGTGCGCCATGACCGCCTGGTGGTGCTCGACGACGATCACCGACTTGCCGGAGTCCACGAGCCGGTCGAGCAGACCGAGCAACTGCTCGACGTCGGCGAGGTGGAGACCGGTGGTCGGCTCGTCGAGGATGTAGACCCCGGCCTTCTCGGCCATGTGGCCGGCCAGCTTGAGGCGCTGCCGCTCGCCGCCCGACAGGGTGGTGAGCGGCTGTCCGAGGCTGAGGTAGCCGAGCCCCACGTCGGCGAGCCGCTCGAGGATGCGGTGCGCGGCCGGCGTACGTGCCTCACCCGCGCCGAAGAACTCCCCGGCCTCGCTCACCGACATCGCGAGGACCTCGCTGATGTCCCTGCCGCCGAAGCGGTGATCCAGGACCGATGCCTCGAACCGCTTGCCCCCGCACTCGTCGCAGGGGGTGGCGACGCCCGCCATCATCGCCAGGTCGGTGTAGATGACACCGGCGCCGTTGCACGTCGGGCACGCGCCCTCGGAGTTGGCGCTGAACAACGCGGGCTTCACGCCGTTGGCCTTGGCGAACGCCTTGCGGATCGGGTCGAGCAGGCCGGTGTACGTAGCCGGGTTGCTCCGCCGTGACCCCTTGATCGCCGCCTGGTCGACCGAGACGACGTCGTCCCCTACGGGGATCGATCCATGGATCAGCGAGCTCTTGCCGGAGCCCGCCACACCCGTGACCACGCAGAGCACTCCGAGCGGGATGTCGACGTCGACGTCGCGCAGGTTGTGCCGTGTCGCGCCCCGGATCTCCAGTGCTCCGGTGGCCTTCCGCACCGACTCCTTGAGGGCGGCCCGGTCGTCGAAGTGGCGGCCGGTGACGGTGCCGCCGGCCCGCAGCCTCTCGACGGTGCCCTCGAAACAGACGGTGCCGCCCGCCGTCCCGGCACCGGGACCGAGGTCGACGACATGGTCGGCGATCGCGATCGTCTCCGGCTTGTGCTCCACGACGAGCACGGTGTTGCCCTTGTCCCGAAGGCGCAGGAGCAGGTTGTTCATCCGCTGGATGTCATGCGGGTGCATACCGATCGTGGGCTCGTCGAAGACGTACGTGGTGTCGGTGAGCGAGGAGCCGAGATGGCGGATCATCTTGACGCGCTGGGCCTCGCCGCCCGAGAGGGTGCCCGACGGGCGTTCGAGGGAGAGGTAGCCGAGGCCGATCTCCACGAAGGAGTCGAGGGCGCCCAGGAGAGCGGTGAGGAGCGGCGCGACCGAGGGATCGTCGAGGCCGCGTACCCACTCGGCGAGATCGCTGATCTGCATCGCGCACGCGTCGGCGATGCCGAGGCCGCCGATCTTCGACGACCGGGCCGCCTCACTGAGCCGGGTGCCTTCGCACTCGGGGCAGTCCGTGAACGTGACCGCGCGGTCCACGAAGGCCCGGATGTGCGGCTGCATCGCCTCCCGGTCCTTGGAGAGGAACGACTTCTGGATCTTGGGGATCAGCCCCTCGTACGTGAGGTTGACACCCTCCACCTTCACCTTGGTCGGCTCCCGGTGGAGGAAGTCCTGCATCTCCCTCTTGGTGAACTTGCGGATCGGCTTCTCCGGGTCGAGGAAGCCCGACTCGGCGTAGGTCCGCACCGTCCAGAAGCTGTCCGACTTCCAGCCGGGAATGGTGAACGCGCCCTCGGCGATCGACTTCGAGTCGTCGTAGAGCTGGCTCAGGTCGATGTCGGAGACCGAGCCCCGCCCTTCGCAGCGCGTACACATGCCGCCGGTGCGGGTGAAGGTCACCTTCTCGGTCCTGGTCTTGCCGGCCCCGCGGTCGACGGTGAACCCGCCGCTCGCCTTGACCGAGGCGACGTTGAACGAGAACGCGTTGGGCGAGCCGATGTGCGGTGTCCCGAGGCGGCTGAAGAGGATGCGCAGCATCGCGTTGGCGTCGGTGGCCGTGCCGACCGTGGAGCGGGGATCGGTACCCAGCCTCTGCTGGTCGACGATGATCGCGGTCGTCAGACCGTCGAGCACATCGACCTCGGGCCGTGACAGCGTCGGCATGAAGCCCTGCACGAAGGCGCTGTACGTCTCGTTGATGAGCCGCTGCGACTCCGCGGCGATCGTCCCGAACACCAGAGAGCTCTTGCCCGAGCCGGAGACACCGGTGAACACCGTCAGCCGGCGCTTCGGGATTTCGACGCTGACGTCCTTGAGATTGTTCACGCGCGCGCCGTGCACACGGATCAGGTCGTGTGTGTCGGCAGTGTGCGTGTCGGCAGCGTGCGGCGCAGGCGCCTGCGCGCTGGTTCTCTTGGCCGTGCTCATCGTGTCTCCATCTGTTACGCGTGGCCGTCGCGCGGTTCCGCGGGCCTCGCCCGGATCGGTCCGACAGGTTCCGGACCCTATATCGCGCGTGCGCCGGCACGCAGGGGTTTCAGCGGTCCTGCAGCACGCCCAGAACGTTGCCGTCGGGGTCGGTGAAGGTGGCCACCAGACGGCCCCCACCGACGTCGTGCGCCTGCTCGGTCACGGTGGCACCCGCGGCGGTCACCTCGGCCGGCTTCGCCTCGATGTCCGGTACGTGCCAGTAGGTCACCGGCGAGGTCATGCCCTGCGGTCCACCGGCCGGCACCAGCCCGATGTGCTGGCCGGCCGCGTCGAAGCCGACGTAGTAGGGCCCGTCCGCCTGCGGGGGTGCGCCGAGCAGGGCGGTGTACTTCTCCTTGGCCGCCGCAAGGTCCGACACGGGGTGCAGCACGGTCTTGATTCCTTCGGTTGCAGAGGTGGTCATCGTCGCTCCTGGGGTCGTGGGCCAGGCCCGGTCGTGCCGTCCATGACCGTCACGCTAGCCGTGGCCCCGGAGCCCCGCTTCTCGATTCCTGACCGCTTGGGCGGGTGCGCCCGCTCCGGAGGACAGGCCGTTGTCAGTGGCCGGTGGAATGCTGTGCCCATGGACGAGCTCATGCGGCAGCGCCGGGTCTACGGCGCCGACCACGACGACCCGGACCCCGGGCCCAAGCCGGGCCACGACTACCGGGAGCTGGTCGGCGGTCCTCTCGACGGACTGCTCCTGGACGTGACCGGGTGGACCGACGCGGCGCTGTGCGAGGGGGCGGCGCTGATCACCGAGATCGGCGCATACGGCCCTGGCGGGCGGGCAGAGTACAGGAGCAGACAGGCTGACCCGTTGAAGTGGGACTGGTGCGGAGACACCCGCTGACCCACCGGTCCGTGCGGCGTTCCGGCCGTTCGCCGGATGGCTGCGGAGCGCGCGGTGAGAGAAGATCGGGGCACGCCTGAACGAGATTCTTCCGAGTGCCGAGGATGGGTGAAGATCATGGCTGACGAGATCGGTAACCGAGTCCATCAGATGCGTGAGAAGGCCGAACAGCTGTCGAAGGCCGCCGAGCACGCGTCGGACGACAAGGAGAGCCGACGGCTCAAGGACAAGGCCGCCCGGCTCCGTGACCAGAGCGAACAGCTGAACTCGATGGCCGCGGGCGATGTCTACCCGAGCGACTGAGGCCGCACCGGCGCCCGTCGGCGGTGAAGGCCACCACGTCCCGGCCGTGACCGCCGGTCCTGTTCGCGGCAGCGGTCCGACGACCGCCGCCGCGAACAGGTGTGTCCGTTACGCCGTGAGCTTCCCGATCACCTGACCGGCCGCGCGGGCCCCTTCCGTCGCTCCGCCCCCGGAAGCTGGGCGCGAGGGGGAGCCGGGTCAAGCGCTGTCCAGCGGGCGCCAGGTGATCAGGCGGAAAGCTTCCCCGGCAGCCAGCCGAGCTTCGCCGCCTCCTGGAAGGGGCCGCCGCCCTCATGGTCGTTGAAGGGATACACCTCGATCTCCTTGTCCTCGTGGGCGTAGGCGTTGAAGGCCGCGAAGACCGTGGACGGCGGGCAGGTCTGGTCCTCCAGAGCGGCCGAGAACAGTGCCGGAACCCGCCCGCGTGCCGCGAAGTGGACCACGTCGAAGTAGGCCAGGGTCGCCCGGACCTGTTCGGTCCGGCCCCGGTGGGTCTTGAGGTAGTTGCCGATCTCGCGGTACGGCGAGCGGTCGGTGACGGTCATGGCGCGCGGGAAGTCGCACAGGAACGGAACGTCCGGCGCGACGGCCACCAGATCCGGTATCAGCCCGCCGGCGGCCAGGGCGATGCCACCGCCCTGGCTCTCACCGATGACCGCGGTGCGCGTGGCATCGGTCAGAGGGTGCGAACGGGCCGCCTCCACCGCCCGGACGGCATCGGTGAACACCCGCCGGTAGTAGTACGTCTCCGGGGCCTCGATGCCCCGGGTCATGTAGCCGGGGAAGGAGGGCGCGCTGCCCACGGGGTCCGCGGTGTCGCCCGGCTCCCAGGTGCTGCCCTGCGCTCGGGTGTCCATCACGAAGTGGGCGAAGCCCGCGGACGCCCACAGCAGATGCGAGTGTGGAAGCCCGCGCCCGCCGCCGTAGCCGATGAACTCCACGATGACGGGCAGCGGGCGTGTGGTGCCCGCGGGGAGCACGAGCCAGCCCTTGACCGGGTGCCCGCCGAAGCCCGCGAAGGTCGCGTCGTACACCTCGACCGTGCTCAGCCCGGTGCCGGTACGCAGCTCGAACCGGGCGTCCAGGTCATGGGAGCGGGCCTCGCCGAGCGTCTTCGACCAGAACGCGTCGAAATCCTCCGGCTCCACCGACGTGCTGCGGTGCAGTCGCAGTTCCTCGAGGGGCAGATCGAACTGGGACATGGGAGACCGCCTTCTGTCGCAGGGCTTGGCGATCACACCCTACGGTCGGCGGTTGCCGTCAGGGAGTGCTGCCCGGCCCCTTGGGCGGCGGCCACGGCACGTCGGCCAGAACGGGAAGCAACTGCTCCTCCTCGTAGGCGAAGTGGGCGGTCAGTTCCCGCGACATCCGGGCCAGCTCGGTGCGGAACCGCTCGGGGTCGGCGGCGCCGATGCCACCGAGCGCCGCAGGGCCTCGGTGGACTTGGCCGGGGTGAGTACGCCGAGGTGGCCTGCTCGAACCGGATCATGAGTGCACGTGAGGAGCCTCCCGGGCGCGGCGCACACGGGTCGGGACTGTCCGGGTACCGGCCCTGTGCTGGAGTGTCCTTGGATCATCGGATTTCAGGAGCCCCCTTTGAGCAGTTACCGGCAGCCCGGCGTCGTCTTCACCGACCGCTTCTTCACCGTCCCACTCGACCACACGGATCCGGGCGGGGAGCAGATCGAGATCTTCGGCCGGGAGGCCGTGGCGAGCGGCAAGGTGAACGACGCGCTGCCGTGGCTGGTCTACCTGGAGGGCGGCCCCGGTTTCGGCGCCCGGCGCTTCGTCGGAACGGAGGCCTGGCTGGGCCGGGCCGTACGCGAGTTCCGGGTACTGCTTCTCGACCAGCGAGGTACGGGGCTCTCCGCCCCGGCGAACCGTCAGACACTCCCGCTGCGCGGCGGGCCGCGCGAACAGGCCGGCTATCTGGCCCACTTCCGGTCCGACTCCATCGTCCGCGACTGCGAACTGATCCGCCCGCGGCTGACCGGCGGTGCTCCCTGGACGGTGCTCGGCCAGTCCTTCGGCGGGTTCTGCGCGGTCACCTATCTGTCCTCGGCCCCGGAGGGGCTCGCGGCGGTCCTGATCACCGGCGGACTGCCCTCGCTCGACGCCCACGCGGAGGACGTGTACCGCGCCGCGTATCCGCGGATCGAGCGGAAGGTCGCCGCTCACTACGACCGCTACCCGCAGGACGTCCAGCGCGTCCGCGAGATCACCGCACACCTTTGCGAGCACCGTACGGAGAGTGCCGGTCACCGTCTGACGGTGGAGGGCTTCCAGTCCCTCGGCATCATGCTGGGGGGCGGGAACGGCAGCCACCAGCTGCACTACCTGCTGGAGAACGCCTTCGTCCGCACGCCGTACGGCACCGAGCTCTCGGACAGCTTCCTGGAGGCCGTGCGCACGGCCACCTCCTTCGCCGGTCATCCGTTGTACGCGCTGCTCCACGAGGCGATCTACGGTCAGGGGGAGCGCCCGACCGACTGGGCGGCCGAACGGGTCCGGGCCGAGTTCCCGCAGTTCGACGCGGCGGAAGCACTCAAGGGCGGAGGCCCCGTGCTCTTCACCGGCGAGTCGGTCCACCCGTGGCACTTCGAGGTGGACCCGGCCCTGCGGCCGCTGCGCGAGACGGCCCAACTCCTCGCCGGCCGCACGGACTGGGCACCGCTCTACGACGCCGAGCGGCTGGCGGCCAATGACGTACCGGTCGCCGCTGCCGTCTACCACGACGACATGTACGTCGACACCGGGCACGCGCTGCGCACGGCGGCGGCGATCCGCGGGCTGCGTACCTGGGTGACGAACGAGTTCGAGCACGACGGGCTGCGGGCCGGTGGGCCGCGCGTACTGGACCGGCTCCTCGCGATGGTCAGGGACGAGATCTGACCCGTACGGCCCCCGTACCGAAAAAGGGGGCCGTCCGTGCGTCACGCACGTACGGCCCCCTCTTCGCTGCGGCTCACTTCTGGAGTGCGTCCAGGGTGGCACCGAGGTCCGTTGCCGAGTGCGGGGCGCGGTTGTACGGAAGCTTCGACAGGACCGCCGCCATTCCGCAGGTGTTGGTCACCGCGGAGAAGACGAGGCCCGAACCGATGCCGGCGGACAGCCACCGGGCCGCGGGGAAGCGCGTTCCGGCGAGCAGCCCGGCCACCACGAGCGAACCGGCCGCCAGTCGCACCTGACGCTCCATGGGCCAGGCGGCGCGGGCTCCGTCGGGGCGGGCCAGGCCGAGTCCGTCGCCCTCCCAGGCGGAGGTGCCGCCAATAAGGGCGAAAGCGTCGATGTCCGCGGCCGAAAGGATTTCGCAGGCCCGCGTGGAGCGGACGCCGGAGGCGCACACCACGAGCAGCGAGCCACGGGCCGCGGCGGCCTTGAGGGCGGGCACGGCCTCCTGGAGACGGTCGAGCGGGATGTTCAGCGCGCCGGGCACATGACCGGAGGTGTACTCGCCGGGGGCCCGTACGTCGATGACGGTGAACTCCTCCAGACGAGCTGCGGCCTGCGCGGGGGAGAGGGAAGCGGGGCTGGTCACGATCTGAGATTCCTTTCGGTCACCGGGCCGGACAGGAGACTCCGTCTCTCTTGCCCCGGACGGGCCAGAATACCCCTAAGGGTATTCGGGGAGAGTGCGTGGACTTCGACATGGTGGGCGGTGAACTCACATCATCGGTCCTCAACCGCTTGCGCCGCGCCCAGGGCCCGCTGGTGGGCATGGTTCGCCGGGTCAGGGCCGGACTCGGTCCCGACCCGGCGATCCTCGTATCCGATTGACACAGCCGTTTGCTGATCCTGCAATAGCGGTATGAACGAACAGCACCGGGACGCCCCGGAAATCGACGCCGTGCTCACCGGGGTGGGGCCCCGGCTGCGCCGTCTGCGCAAGGAACGCGAGGTCACGCTCGCCGCCCTCTCGGCCGCCACCGGCATTTCCGTGTCCACGCTCTCGCGCCTGGAGTCCGGCGGTCGGCGCCCCAGTCTGGAGCTGCTGCTGCCGATCGCGCGCGCCCACGAGGTGCCGCTCGACGATCTCATCGGCGCGCCGCCCGTCGGGGACCCCCGGGTGCGGATCAAGCCGATCGTCCACGACGGGCGGACCGTGCTGCCGCTGACCGCAAGACCGGGCGGGCTCCAGGCCTTCAAGGTCGTGCACCGGGCGGGCTGCGAGGAGGTGCCGGAACAGCGTACGCACGAGGGTTACGAGTGGCTGTACGTGCTCTCCGGGAGGCTGCGACTGCTGCTGGCCGAACACGATCTGGTCCTGGGCGCGGGCGAGGCGGCCGAGTTCGACACGCGGCTGCCGCACTGGTTCGGGCCGGCGGGCGAGCAGTCGGTGGAGTATCTGAGCCTGTTCGGGCCGCAGGGGGAGCGGATGCACGTCAAGGCCCGGCCGAAACGGGCCTGAGGGCACGGTCACCGAGTTGGCCGAGGTGTTCCCAGATGGGCAAGCGACCGCTTAGTATGCGCCGGAGCAGTGGTAATGCCGACAGTGTTGTGGAGGCCCCTCATGCAAGCATGGCGAGTGCACCGGAACGGCGAGCCGAGCGAGGTGATGGAGCTCGAAGAGACCGAACGGCCCACCCCCGGAGACGGGCAGGTGCTGCTCAGGGTGCGCGCGGCGAACATCAACTTCCCTGATGCGCTGCTCTGCCGCGGGCAGTACCAGACACGGCCGCCGCTCCCGTTCACGCCGGGCGTGGAGATCTGCGCGGAAACCGGGGACGGACGCCGGGTGCTCGCCACCCCCGCCCTCCCGCACGGCGGCTTCGCCGAGTACGTCGTCGCGGACGAGGCGGCCCTGCTGCCCGCCCCGGAGAACCTGGACGACGCCGAAGCGGCCGCGATGCACATCGGCTATCAGACGGGCTGGTTCGGACTCCACCGGCGCGCACACCTCCAGGCGGGCGAGACGCTGCTCGTGCACGCGGCGGCGGGCGGTGTCGGCAGTGCGGCCGTCCAGCTCGGCAAGGCCGCCGGGGCCACGGTCATCGGAGTCGTCGGAGGCCCGGAGAAGGCTCGCGTCGCCCGTGAGCTGGGCTGCGACGTGGTCATCGACCGGCGCGGCGAGGACATCGTCGCGCGCGTCAAGGAAGCCACCGGCGGGCGCGGCGCGGACGTCGTCTACGACCCGGTCGGAGGCGACGCGTACGCCAAATCCGTGAAGTGCATCGCCTTCGAGGGGCGCGTCGTCGTCGTGGGCTTCGCGAGCGGCACCATTCCCGCCCCGGGACTGAACCACGCCCTGGTGAAGAACTACTCGATCGCCGGCCTGCACTGGGGCCTGTACAACGCCAAGGACCCCGCCGCCGTCCGCGCCTGCCACGACGAACTCACCAAGCTTGCCGCGCAGGGCGTCGTCAAACCGCTGATCAGCGAGCGTGTCGCCATGACTGAGGCGGCGAACGCCGTCCAGCGGGTCGCCGACGGCGCGAGCACCGGCCGCATCGTCGTCGTTCCGGGAGGTGCCCGATGACCGCCCCCGTCGACGCGGGTGAGGTCCGCCGCCTCACACGCGAACTGCTGGCCTCCCACCCGCCGGCCACCACGGACCGCACCGGCTTCCTGAAGGCCCGCTTCGACGCCGGCCTCGCCTGGGTCCACTATCCGGCCGGACTCGGCGGACTCGACGCGCCCCGCACACTCCAGCAGATCGTGGACACCGAACTCGCCGACGCCGGGGCCCCCGACAACGACCCGCGCCGTATCGGCATCGGACTCGGCATGGCCGCCCCGACGATCCTCCGCTACGGAACCGACGAGCAGAAGCGGCGCTTCCTGCGCCCCCTGTGGGTCGGCGAGGAGGTCTGGTGCCAGCTCTTCAGCGAGCCGGGGGCCGGCTCCGACCTGGCGGCACTGGGCACGAGGGCCGTGCGCGACGCGGGGGGCGAGTGGGTCGTGGACGGCCAGAAGGTCTGGACGTCCAGCGCCCATGTGGCCCGCTGGGCGATCCTGATCGCCCGTACCGACCCCGACCTGCCCAAGCACCGCGGTATCAGCTACTTCATCTGCGACATGGCCGACCCCGGTGTCGAGGTGCGGCCGCTGCGCCAGATCACCGGCGAGGCCGAGTTCAACGAGGTCTTCCTCACCGGCGTACGCATCCCGGACAGCAGGCGGCTCGGCCCGGTCGGCGACGGCTGGAAGGTCGCGCAGACCACGCTCATGAACGAGCGCGTCTCGATCGGGGGAGCGCGTATCCCGCGCGAGGGAGGCATGATCGGCACCGCCGCGCGGACCTGGCGCGGACGTCCCGAGCTGCGCACCCACGACCTCCATCAGCGCCTCCTCACCCTCTGGGTCGAGGCCGAGGTGGCCAGGCTGAGCGGCGAACGGCTGCGTCAGCAGCTCATGGCGGGGCAGCCCGGGCCCGAGGGGTCCGCGATGAAGCTCGCCTTCGCCCGGCTCAACCAGCAGATCAGCGGCCTGGAGGTCGAACTCCTCGGCGACGAGGGTCTGTTGTACAGCGACTGGACCATGAGCCGGCCGGAACTGGTCGACTTCACCGGCCGCGACGCCGGCTACCGCTATCTGCGTTCCAAGGGCAACTCCATCGAGGGCGGCACGACCGAGGTACTGCTGAACATCGTCGCCGAGCGTGTGCTCGGGCTGCCGTCCGAGCCGCGAAACGACAAGGACATCGCCTGGAAGGACCTCTCCCGATGACCGAACTGACAGCACAGCCGGGGCAGGACGAGCCGGCCCCGATGCCCGACCTCCTGTACTCGGAGGCCGAGGAGGATCTGCGCGCCGCCGTCCGCGCGCTGCTCGCGGACCGGGCCGACGCGCCGGGTGTCATCGCCCGCGTCGAGTCCGGCACGCCGTACGACCCCCGGCTGTGGAAGGCGCTCGCCGCCGACATCGGTGCCGCCGGACTCCTCGTACCGGAGAAGCTCGGCGGTCAGGGGGCGACGTACCGCGAGGCCGCCGTCGTCCTCGAGGAACTCGGGCGCAGCGTCGCCCCCGTGCCGTACCTGACGAGTTCGGTCGTCGCGACCGAGACGCTGCTCGCGCTGGCCGCGCGCGACGGCGCCGTGGTCGAGCTGCTGGGTGAACTGGCCGCGGGGCGCAGGACGGCGGCTCTCGCCGTGCCGTTCTCCGCGCCGGCGGCCGACGAGGCGCAGCCCGCGAGCGCCGTGACGGGCAGGCTGGAGGGGACCATCACCGGGGTCGCCGACGCGGCCACCGCCGATGTGCTCCTCGTCCCGACCACCGACGGTCTGTACGCGGTCGAGACGGCGGCGGACGGGGTCACCGTCGAACCGCTGGTGGCGCTCGACCTGACCCGCCCGCTCGCCACCGTCGTCCTGCACGGTGCGGCGGGTGTCCTGATCGCCGACGCCTCCTCCGCCGTCCCGGCGGTACGGCGCGGGCTGCTCGTGGGCGCCGGGCTCCTCGCCTCCGAGCAGCTCGGCATCGCCGAGTGGTGCCTGACGGAGACCGTCCGGTACACCCGTGAACGCCGCCAGTTCAACCGGCCGGTGGGCTCCTTCCAGGCGCTGAAGCACCGGATGGCGCAGCTCTGGCTGGAGATCGTGTCCGCCCGTGCCGCCGCTCGTCACGCGGCCGGCCGACTGGCCGCCGACGGCCCCGAGGCGCTGCTCGCGGTGGCCGTGGCCCAGGCGTACTGCTCGGGAGTCGCGGTCCACGCCGCCGAGGAGTGCGTCCAGCTGCACGGCGGGATCGGCATGACCTGGGAGCACCCCGCGCATCTGTATCTGAAGCGGGCCAAGGCCGACTCGATCGCGTACGGAACGGCCGGGCGCCATCGCGAGGTCATCGCGGAGCTGGTCGACCTGCCCGCTCCGTAACCGAACGGGTCGGCCGGGCGCAGGAGTTGGGGCGGGGGTACGCGGACGCGTGCCCCCGCTCCGGCATGTCCCGCCGCGGCCGGGTTCCGCCGCCCCCGCCTGTGCTGTTTAATTGCGAAGCATTCGCAATAACAGTGGATCTTCAATAGGGGTGTGCAGCGTATGAGGGCCCGATCGGTACGGGGAGGGGTGGCGATCGTGCTGGCGACCGCGCTCTCGATCACCGCGGCAGCCTGCTCGAATCCGGGCAGTGCCGACGAGGGCGCGGCCTCCGCGGATTCCGCGGTCGTGGGGATCGCCTACGAGCCCGACAGCCTCAGTCCTCTGCTCGGCTACGGCAAGGACGGCAACTCCAAGATATTCGACGGGCTGCTCGCCCTCGACGAGGACCTGAAGCTGCGGCCCGCGCTCGCCACCGCGCTGCCCGAGATCGGCGACAACGGTCTCACCTATACGTACACGCTCCGCCGCGGCGTGAAGTTCAGCGACGGCGAGCCGTTCGGTGCCAAGGACGTCGTCTTCACCTACCGGACCATCCTGGACAAGAAGACGAACAACCCCTCGCGCACCGAGCTGGACGCCGTCAGGTCCGTCGAGGCCGTCGGTGACGACCGTGTCGTCTTCACGCTCACGTACCCGTACGCGCCCTTCGCGCAGCGCACCGTCCTTCCCATCGCCCCCGAACACATCGCCGGCGGACAGGACGTCAACAGCGGCACGTTCACCACACGGCCGGTCGGCACGGGGCCCTATCTCCTCACCAAGTGGTCCAAGGGTGAGAAGCTGAGCTTCCGGGCCAACCCCGCTTACTGGGGTGGTGAGCCGAAGGTGAAGCGGTTCACCATGGCGATCATCAAGGACGACGACGTGCGCGCCACACGGCTGCGCTCCGGCGACCTCGACGGCGCGATCCTCCCGCCCAACCTCGCCGAAGGCTTCAAGGGCGAGAACGGGCTCAGCACCTACACCGCGAAGACGTACGACTACCGCACGGTGACGCTCCCCACCCACAACGAGGTCGCCGGTGACCGTGCGGTCCGACGTGCCCTCGACATCGCCGTCGACCGCGAGGCCATGGTCGACGCCATCCTCAACGGTGCGGGCAAGCCCGCGTACGGCCCCGTCCCCACGGACAGCGAGTGGTTCACCAAGGGCACCGAACGCGTCCACGACCTCGGCGCGGCGAAGAAGATCCTCGACGAGGCCGGCTGGAAGCCCGGCAAGGACGGCGTCCGCACCAAGGACGGTGTGCGCGCCGCCTTCCCGCTCTGGTACCTCACCGGCGACAAGCTCCGTCAGGAACACGCTCTCGCCTACGCGTCCGACGCCAGGAAGGCGGGCATCGACATCACCACCGAGGCCGGCACCTGGGAGGTCATCCAGCCCCGGATGAAGCAGGACGCCGTGCTCGCGGGCGGCGGATCACCCGCCGACCCCGACTTCGACCAGTACGCACTGCTGAAGTCCACTCTCGCGGGCGACGGCTTCAACAACATGGCCTGGTACGACAACAAGACCGTGGACGAGGCCGTCGAAGCGGGCCGCAGGAGCGGCGACCCGGCCGCCCGCAAGACCGCGTACGACACCGTCCAGCGCGAACTCGCCAAGGACCCCGGCTACACCTTCCTGACCCACATCGACCACGTGTACGTCGTCGGCAGCCGCTTCGGCGACCTCACCACCCAGGTCGAGCCGCACGACCACGGCCTGGCCTCAGGCCCCTGGTGGAACGTCGAGAAGTGGAACCCCGAGGGCGCGGACACGTGAGCCACCGCCTCCCCTGGGGGCCGATGGCGCGGATGACGGCACGGCGGGCCCTGTCCGCCGTGCCGGTCCTCATCGCCGTCACCTTCGGCGTCTTCGCCGTCGCCGCCGCATCCCCCTTCGACCCCGTCAAGGCGTACGCGGGCACGGCGGGCCTGACCGCCTCGCAGGAGAACCTCGACCAGCTCAGGGCCAATCTCGGCGTGGACCGGCCCCTGGTCACGCGCTGGTGGGACTGGCTGACGTCCGCCGTTCAGGGCGATCTCGGCGTTTCCAGCGTGATGCGTATGCCTGTCGCCGACGTCATCGGTGAACGCGCCGGCTGGTCCCTGCTTCTCGCCACCTGCGCGTTCGTCATCGCGATCCTGCTCGGCACCGCACTCGGCGTCCTGGCGGCCCGCCGCCCCCGCGGGGCGCTCGACCGGTGCGTCAGTTCCGCCGCGTACACCCTGGAGGCCGCACCCGCCTTCTGGCTCGGGCTGCTCGCCATCTGGGTCTTCGCCCTGACGCTGGACATCCTCCCGGCCGGCGGCCTCACCGACGCCGGAAGCGACACCGTCACCTTCGGCCAGGTCGCCACCCACCTGGTGCTGCCCGCGGCGGTCCTCGGCATCTCCCAGCTGCCGTGGTTCTTCCTGTACGTACGCCAGGGAGTCACCGACGCCCTGGACGAGGACCCGGTACGCGGCGCCCGCGCCCGCGGACTCAGCGAACGCACCGTCCTGCTGGGCCACGCCCTGCGCTCCGGCATGCTCCCGATGCTCACGCTCATCGGCTCCCGCGTGCCCGAACTCATCACCGGCGCCCTGCTCGTCGAGACGGTCTTCAGCTGGCCCGGCATCGCCGCGGCCACCGTGCAGGCCGCCACCTCGGTGGACTTCTCCCTGCTCGCCGCACTCACCGTGCTCGCCACCGCGGCCGTACTCCTCGGGAACCTCCTCTCCGACCTGCTGTACGGCCTCGCCGACCCGAGAGTGGGCTTCGATGGCTGACCTCGCACTCCGGCCCGCACGCGGCGCCGCCCGCCGCACCCGGGCGGTCACCTCGGCCGGCATCCTCGTGGCGGTCGCCCTGGCCGTCCTGCTCGTGCCCCCGCTGGTCCAGCTCGACCAGCAGGCCGTCGACCTCGGTGCCAAACTCCGGCCGCCCTCCCCGGCCCACCCCTTCGGCACGGACGACGTCGGCCGGGACCTGCTGCTGCGCTGTGTGTACGGGCTCCGGGTCTCCCTCCTCGTCGGACTCGTCGCCGCGCTCACCGCCACCGTCATCGGTACGGCGGTCGGCGCGCTCGCCGCGGCCTTCGGCGGCTGGACCGACCGGGTCGTCATGCGGCTCGTCGACACCTTCTCGTCCATTCCGCACCTGCTGCTCGGCATCTTCGTCGTGGCGATGTTCCGGCCCGGTGTCTGGCCAGTCATCGTGTCCGTGGCCCTGACGCACTGGCTGTCGACCGCGCGGATCGTCCGCTCCGAGGTGCTGTCGCTGCGCTCACGTCCGTTCATCGACGCGGCGATCTCCGGCGGTGCCTCACGCGGCCGGGTCATCGTCCGGCATCTGCTGCCGGGAGTGCTGCCGCAGGCCGGTCTCGCGGCGGTGCTGATGGTGCCGCACGCGATGTGGCACGAATCGGCGCTGTCGTTCCTGGGCCTGGGCCTGCCGACCCATCAGGCGAGCCTCGGAAACCTCGTGCAGTCGGCGCGCGGTTCGCTGCTGTCGGGGGACTGGTGGCCGACGCTCTTCCCCGGCCTCTTCCTGATCATTCCGACCCTCGCCCTGGCGGGGCTCGCAGGCGCCTGGCGGGAGCGGATCAATCCGCGCCGCCGATCGGAGCTGATGCTGTGAAGAAGACATCCGCGACCTCGTCGCCGAACCTGTCGCCGGCCTCGGCCCCGGCACCGCCCGTCCTCTCCGTCTCAGGGCTGTCCGTCCGCTTCCGGATGCGCGGCGGCCGGCATGTCGCCGCGGTCACCGACGCCACGTTCGACCTCGCGGCGGGGGAGTGCCTCGCCCTGGTCGGTGAGAGCGGCTGCGGGAAGTCCGTACTCGCCTCGGCGCTGCTGGGGCTGCTGCCCGCGAACGCGGAGACCTCGGGAGCCGCGCTCCTCGACGGCGGCCCCGACCTCCTCACCGCAGGCGAACGCACCCTCGCCCGCACCGTGCGTGGCCGCAGGATCGGACTCGTACCGCAGAGCCCGGCCGCCCATCTCACGCCCGTGCGGACGGTCCGTGCGCAAGTGGAGGAGACCCTGCGCGAGCTGACCGGCGTACGGGGACCCGCCGTGCGCCCGGCGGTGCAGGCCGCTGCCGGACGTGCCGCGTTTCCCGACGACCACCTCGACCGCTACCCGCACGAGCTGTCCGGCGGCCTCGCCCAGCGGGCCGCCACGGCGCTCGCTCTCATCGGTGACGCACCGCTGCTCCTCGCCGACGAACCCACCACCGGGCTCGACCGGGAACTGGTGGAGCGGACCGTCGACGAACTGCGCCGCCACACCGACGGGGGCCGGGCCCTGCTCATCATCACCCACGATCTGGCGGCGGCCGAGCGGATCGCCGACCGGGTCGCCGTGATGTACGCGGGCCGCATCGTCGAACTCACCGGCGCGGACAGGTTCTTCGGGCGGCCCGGCCCGCGCCATCCGTATGCGCGGGGACTGCTGGAGGCCTTGCCGGAAAGGGAGTTCGCGCCGATCCCGGGGATGCCGCCGGAACTCGGTGATCTGCCCCAGGGCTGCGCCTTCGCCGCCCGTTGTCCCCGCGCCGACGCGCAGTGCGGGCTGCAGCCGCCGTTCGAGCGCGGAGTGGCCTGTCACCACGCCAGCAGCGACGACATCCGCCGAGCCGAGGAGCACGCCGATGCTTGAGCTCAGCCGCGTCACCGCCGGATACGACCGGCGCGACCCCGTCGTGCGCGACGTTTCGCTCGCCGTCGCGCAGGGCGAGTCGGTAGGGCTGCTCGGTCCGAGCGGCTGCGGTAAGTCGACGCTGGCGCGGGTCGCCGCGCTGCTGCACCGCCCCGACGCCGGATCGGTCACCCTGGACGGCGCCCCGGTTCGGGGCTGGCGGCACAGTGCTCCCCGGGAGCAGCGCACCGCCGTGGGTGTCGTCTTCCAGCAGCCGCGCTTGTCCGCCGATCCCCGCCTGAGCCTGCGCGAGCTCATCGCCCAGCCACTGAGGTCCACCGGGAGGCGTCGCGAAGTGGCGGAGCGTGTGGGCGCGCTGGCGAGTGAGGTCGGACTCACCGAGGAGCTCCTCGGACGCCGGCCGCACGCGGTCAGTGACGGGCAGCTGCAACGGGCCTGCGTCGCCCGCGCCCTGGTGCTCCGTCCGGGGCTGCTGATCTGCGACGAGATGACGGCGATGCTCGACGCCTCGACCACTGCCGCTCTCGTCGCCGTCGTGGAGACCTACCGCGCCGAGTCCGGTGCGGCACTGCTGGCCGTGGGTCACGACCGGGTGCTCCTGGAGCGCTGGTGCGAGCGGACCGTGCGGTGGGCGGAGTTGGGACGACAGGGTGAACGCGCCGGTGCAGGGAGCGGTGCAGTGAGCGGGACAGGGAGCGGGACAGGTAGCGGGGGCAGGTAGCAGGGGCTCCGGCCACCCGCCCCCGAACTGCCCCCGCACACGGGCAAACAGCAGAGGCGGGACAGTCGACGGGCGGTCGACGGGCGGTCCAATTCTTGGCAGGTACCTGCCCGTAAGGGGTGGTGCGGCTCCATACTCGGTCGCGTCCGCCGTCCGGATCCGCCCCGTCGCCCCAGGGAGACCCCATGGCATACCTGACCCGTCGCAGAGTCGTCACCACCGCACTCGTCACCGCTGCCGCGGGCGTGGTGATCCCCGCACAGGCTGCCGCGGCCACCACCGGCCGGCCGGGCCCGCGCCCGCTCGACCGGGCCCACGCGCACAACGACTATCTGCACCCGCGCCCGCTGCACGACGCGCTCGACCACGGATTCACCAGTGTGGAGGCGGACATCTTCCTCGTCGGCGGCGAGCTGCTCGTGGCCCACGAACCCGCCGGGCTCGATCCCACCCGTACCCTCGCCTCGCTCTACCTCGACCCGCTGCTGGCCCGCGTCATGGCGAACCACGGCGCCGTGCACGCCGGACACCGTGCCCCGCTGCAGCTGCTGATCGACATCAAGAACGAGGGAGCCGCCGCGTACGCCGAACTCGACCGGCAGCTCCGGCCCTACCGCAGGATCCTGACCCGCTTCAGGAACGGCCGCGTCCACACCGGCGCGGTCACCCCCGTCATCTCCGGCGACCGGGCCGCCCGCGTACCCATGGAGGCCCAGCGCACGCGATACGCCTTCTACGACGGCCGGCTCGACGACCTCGCCGGTCCGGCGGCCGCATCCTTCATCCCGCTCGTCAGCAGCAACTGGACCCACAGCTTCAGCTGGCGCGGCGCCGGCCCCTTCCCCGCGGCCGAGCGGGACAGGCTCCGCACCCTCGTCGAGACCGCCCACCGGCAGGGCCGGCGCGTCCGATTCTGGGCGACACCCGACGCGCCGGGACCGGACCGCGACGCCCTGTGGACGGAGCTTCTGGCGGCAGGCGTCGATCACCTCAACACCGATGACCTGGCCGGACTCGAGACCTTCCTGCGCAACCGGGTACGGAACGGGCGCACCGGCACCTGACCGGCTCCGCCGCGCCGAAAACGGTCACGCCGAGTCAACACCCGTTCGGCGGACACGCCAGTGCGCCGGACGGCCCCTCCGCTACGCCACACTGGCGGCCGAATGCCGCAATTCCGGCGCGGCGGAGGAGGTTGGCATGGCCATTTCGATCTCACTGGTGCTGCTCCTGCTGATTCTCGCAGTGATCTTCCTGCGCAACGGAGGGCTGAAGATCTCCCACGCGGTGGTCTGCGGCCTGCTCGGCTTCTTCCTCGCCGGCACGAGCATGGCGCCGACCATCCGGGACGGGATCACCGCCACCGCGGATATCGTGAGCAGCCTCCACCCCTGACCTGCGCCGTTTCCCCGTAACCAGCCCTTTCAGCTCCACAGCCGCGTCCGATACGGGACAATGGCGACGGAACCCGGCCGCGCACTGCTCCGGACGGCCCCGCCACGCATCTGGAGAACGCAGCCATGTCCTTCCCACCCCCCGGACGGCAGTCGGGCGCCGCTCACCACGAGTACTGCAACACGGGGCTCTGCTGCCGGTGCCAGCAGCGCTCCTGGACGACGAAACTAGGCAACGAACGGCTTTGCGGACTGTGTGCCGCCTGCTGCCGGGAGTGCGGCAGGTCTCCCGCCCCCCATCTGGACGGACTGAACGACGGGCTCTGCGGAGAGTGCCGCGGGCTGTGCGGACGCTGTCACACCCCGATGCCGCCCGAAGGCGAATGCGGATGCCGCACCTGGCACCAGCGGGCGGGCGCCGATCCCGTGGGCTACGTACTGCGCGCGATTCCGCAGCCGCTGACGCAGGCGCTCGGCCGTCGTATGCCGCAGGAGATCCACGAGCTGATCCACCAGGAGCTGGGCCGTCGCACGCCCGCCCAGCTCGTGGACCGGATGGAACGCCGGTGGAACACGCGCTGGTCCCACGCCGTGTACGAGAAGGACGAGGACGGCCGGCGTCGCTGGAGCGTCGAGGGGATCGCGGAACAGCTGCTGCGGCCGGGCCACTGCTCCGACCCGCAGTGCGAGGACGGCTATCTGGTCACCGGCGATACGCCGTGCGGGCGGTGCCTGCACCCCACGCACCGCTTCGTCACGGCGGTGGCCGACCACACCGCCACCACCGAGCACGCCCGTGCCACGGCGGCCGAGATCAGGCGTGCCATGCTCGACAACCGCTCCCGCAGGCGGCACCCGAAGCCTCCGCAGAAGCGGCAGCGCTGAACTCTCCGGCCGGGTAGCACACTGTGCACCCCAGTGAACCCGTTCGAACGTTGCGAGAGGGTTGCGCGCCTCCCTCCTGCCGCCGGGACGGACACCGGCCGGCTCCGTGGGGCGGCCCGACTGTCGTACCCACCCGCTAACTTGCCCCCATGAGCGAATTCGTAATGGTGGCAGGGGCGTGGCTGGGAGCGTGGGCCTGGGACGAGGTGGTGCCGGGGCTGCGGGCCGCGGGCCACGGAGTTCATCCGCTGACCCTGACCGGCCTCGCCGAGAAGAAGGGCCTGGCCGCCGGACAGCAGACCCATGTCCAGGACATCGTCGACGAGGTGGAGCGCCTCGGGCTGCGCGAGGTCGTCCTGGTCGGACACAGCTACTCGGGCATTCCGGTCGGCCAGGCCGCCGAGCGGCTGGGGGACCGGCTGAGACGGGTGGTCTTCGTGGACTCCAGCGTCCCGGCCGACGGCGAGTCGTTCGCCTCCGGCTGGTGGGAGGGCCGGGAGAAGCTGGAGACCCCGATCAGGGAGAACGGCGGCTTCTGGGCGCCGCTCACGGCCGCGGACTGCGCCGGCCAGGACATGACCGCCGAGCAGACGGCTCGGATCGTGGGCGGCGCGACCCCGCATCCGGGCGCCACGCTGACTGAACCGGCCGTCCTCACGCGCCCGCTCGGCGGGCTTCCGGCGACGTACATCAAGTGCCTGCTGGACGGCACCGAGCCCGGTGCGGACGTCGTCGAACTGCTGAAGAGCGAGCACTGGCGACTGGTCACCATGGACACCGGGCACTGGCCGATGTTCTCCCGGCCCGCTGAACTGGCCGGGATTCTGCACCGGACGGCCGTGGGCGGCTGACCACTGGTGATCGATTGGCGGGGCCGGAAGGCGAGGCCTAACGTCGGTGGGGTGAGCGAGAGCCTTCACCGCGCACGTGAGGCGTTGATGCCATGACGAGTTCCCCCGCGCCATCCTCCCGAGTCGCCGCGACCGGGCAGGGCCGCGGCAGTGGGATGGCCCTGCTGGTGATCGCGTCCTGCCAGTTGATGGTGGTTCTCGACATCACCATCGTGAACATCGCCCTGCCGCACATCCAGACCTCACTGGGCTTCTCCACCGAGGCGCTGTCCTGGGTGATCAACGCCTACACACTGACCTTCGGCGGCCTGCTGTTGCTCGGCGGACGACTGGGCGACATCCTCGGCCGTCGCAGAGTCTTCGTGTTCGGCATCCTCCTGTTCGTCTTCGCCTCTCTGCTCGGCGGACTCTCGCAGGAGTCCTGGCAACTGCTCGCCGCGCGCGCTCTCCAGGGCGTCGGCGGCGCGATCGCTTCCCCCACGGCCCTCGCGCTCATCACCACGACGTTCCGCGAAGGACCCGAGCGCAACCGGGCGTTCGGAGTGTTCGCCGCCGTGTCGGCGGGCGGCAGCGCGATCGGTCTGCTCGCGGGCGGACTGCTCGTGGAGTGGCTCGACTGGCGCTGGATCCTCTTCGTGAACGTGCCCATCGGTCTGCTGATCGTGCTCGCGACCCCGCGCTACATCCGCGAGTCGGAACGTCACCCGGGACACTTCGACATCCTGGGCGCGCTGACCTCGACCGCGGGCATGGTGCTGCTCGTCTACGGATTCATCCGGGCCTCCGAGGACGGCTGGCGCGACGGCGTGACGCTCGCCGCCTTCGCCGCCGCCGTCGTCCTGCTCGCCGTGTTCCTGTTGATCGAGAACAGGTCGAAGCAGCCCATCACGCCTCTGTGGATGTTCCGCGACCGCAATCGTGCGGGCACCTACGGGATGATGCTGAGCCTTGCCGCGGCGATGTTCGGAATGTTCTTCTTCCTGACGCTCTTCGTGCAGAACATCCTCGACTTCAGCCCCTTGCGGGCCGGTCTGGCGTTCCTGCCGGTGAGCGTGATCATCGCGGTCGGTGCGGGAATCGCCTCGCAGCTGCTGCCCCGCTGGGGCCCCAAACCGTTCATGGTGGTGGGCGCCGTCCTCGCGGCGGTCGGACTCGGCTGGCTGACGCTGACGGATATCGACAGCACGTACCTGGGGAGCATCCTCGGCCCGATGCTGGTCTTCGGCCTCGGGATGGGCATGCAGTTCGTCTCGCTGACGCTGATGGCGGTATCGGGAGTGGGTGCCCGTGACTCCGGGGCGGCCTCCGGCATCCTCAACGCCACCCAGCAGGTGGGCGGATCGCTGGGCCTGTCCATCCTGGTCACGATCTTCGGTACGGCCAGCCGCAACGAGGCCACCGACCAGATTCCGCGCTTCAGGGAGGAGGCGACCCCTGCGGAACTCCTGGAGTTCCGCAGGACGGGCCAACTGCCGGGCACCTGGGGTGACCAGGTGCTGACCTCCGGCATCTCGAGCGCGTTCATCGGCGCAGCCGCCCTGGCGATCGTCGCGGCGCTGATCGCCCTGACCGTCATCCAGGTACGCCCCGCCGACCTGGAACGACTGCGAGGCGACGGGACCCTGCCGCTCGGACCGGCCGAGGACGGGACCGAGGGTACCGACGGGGGCGCCGCCGGGGCCGGTGAACCGGCCGGAGCGCCGCCGCGTGGTCCCGCACCACCCGACGGACCCCCGCCCGGGCACTGAGCCGGTGACGAGCCCGCGACGACCGTGAGATCCAGCACGTGATCATGGTGGCCGGTACCCGTTGTCGCGATACGGGCTGCGGTACGGATGGCGGAACACGTACACTCGGCCCGCACTCGCGCCCACCGGCGGGGAGTGTAAGCAACAGATTGACGGAGAAGTTCGACATGAGTCCCGCAGACAGGTCCGAGGCACCGATCTACGCCAGTCTGGTGCAGGAGCACGGAGACGTGCTCGCCGAGGTTCGCCGGGTGGCCGAGCAGGCACTCCGCGACGCGGAACGCGCCATCGACTTCAGCGACCTGCGGGCGCCGGCCGCCTTCCGGTGATCCCGGCCACACCGGCCCCCTGATCACCGAGTACCCGGCCGAACGGCCCTCACTGGGAAACCGTTCACCCGTTCGATAGGTTGACCGGTCATGTGGGCATTGAGCGCTGTCGCATACCGCCGGCTCGGCACAGCCGGCTCCGCCGCGGCCGTCCTGGGCGGCTGGGCCGCCGGAAAGCTGCCGGCCCACGACCCCTGGGGACTGTGGGTGCCGCACGGGTCCGGGCTGACCACGTCGGCCGCTGTCCTGGCCTACGCCGGACTGACCCTTCTCGTCGTCGCCTGGTGGCAGTACGGGCGCGCGGGGGCCACGGTGAGCGATTCGCTGGTCACCCTCGCCTGGTGGACCGCCCCGATGCTGCTGGCACCGCCGCTGTACAGCGCCGATGTCTACAGCTACATCGCCCAGGGTGCCATGGTCATCGAGGGCCACGACGTCTATGTCGAGGGGCCCTCGGTCCTCGACCCCGGCGGGCTCGGCGGCGACGCCGCCGCGAGTGTCGGCGGGCACTGGACGGACACCCCGGCCCCGTACGGACCGTTCTTCCTCGTCCTTGCCAGTGGCGTCACCTGGCTGACGGGCGGGACGATCGTGCCCGCGGTACTCGGCATGCGCCTCATCGCCGTGGGTGCGCTCGTGCTGATCGTGTGGGCGCTGCGGCACCTCGCGCGCGAGCACGGCGGAAGCGAGAGCGCCGCTCTCTGGCTCGGCGCACTCAATCCGCTGCTGCTCATGCACGTCATCGGCGGGATGCACAACGACGGGCTGATGATCGGCCTCATGCTGGCCGGCGTGACCCTCGCCCTACGGGGCCGCTGGATCACGGGCAGTGTGCTCGTCGGGCTCGCCATGATGATCAAGTCCCCGGCCGCCGTCGCGCTGCTCTTCATCGGCGTGATCATGATCAGGTCGGCCACAGGCCCGTACGCACGGCGGCTGGCGAAAGGCACGCTGGGGCCGGGCCTGGTGGCGGCGGCGGTCGCCGTGGCGGCGACCCTTCTCGCCGGCACCGGCTTCGGCTGGCTCGGAACCCAGAACGTCGCGGGGACCATCCACACCGCGCTCTCGGCGACCAGCGACGTCGGGCTCGGTCTGGGCCACCTGCTCCACCTCGTCATCGGCACCGACCCGGCAGCGGCGAAGTCCGTCGTCCAGACACTGGGGCTCGCCGCGGCGGTCGCCCTGATCCTCCTCCTCGCACGGCGCGCCCTGCGCGGCCGGACGGAGCCGGTGCACGCCCTCGGCCTCGCCCTGCTCGCCCTGGTCGCGCTCTCGCCGATGGTGCAGCCCTGGTACCTGCTGTGGGCGGTCGCGGTCCTCGCCGCCACCGCCGCGCACGGTCGCGCGGGCACCGTGGTGGCCGTGCTGTCGGCCGGTCTCGTGTACGAGACGCACCCCACGGGGAGCACGCCGCCCTACGGCTTCGTCCTCGCCGCGGTCGCCTGCGTGATCGGCACGGTGCTCGTCCGCCGCGAGCGGACCCCGCCGGACGCCGTCCAGGTCCCGGCTCCGCGCAGCCCCGAGCCCTCTTCCGTCGGAGAGGCCAGTAACCGGCGGGTGGACTCCGGTTCCGTTTGACATGCGG
Organism: Streptomyces finlayi; assembly: GCF_014216315.1. Taxonomy (NCBI): domain Bacteria; kingdom Bacillati; phylum Actinomycetota; class Actinomycetes; order Kitasatosporales; family Streptomycetaceae; genus Streptomyces; species Streptomyces finlayi. Next base: position 292,725 of record NZ_CP045702.1, on the reverse strand, counting down.
CGGCCGGGTGGAAGGGTTGTCGATGTGCCGGTCCGCTGCCGTGCCCGGCAGCGGTCCGCCGCGCGAGCGACGTGAAGGAGGACGGACGATGAAGGACGACGAGACGTTCCGGATCTGTCGGCACCTCGACGACGTACAGCCCGTGACCCCCGACAGCCCGGACGCGTGCCCGGAGTGCGTGGCGCAGGGCGACACCTGGGTGCACCTGCGTGAGTGCCAGAGCTGTGGCCACGTCGGATGCTGCGACTCCTCGGAGAACAAGCACGCCACCGCCCACTTCGCCGCCAGCGGTCATCCGCTCATCCGCTCCTTCGAGAAGGGCGAGAGCTGGTGGTGGTGCTACGTGGACCAGGTGTCCTTCGATGTCGAGGGTGCGCTCCCGGTCCGGCCGGTCTGAGCGTCCAGGGCGTCGAGCAGCCAGTCGTGGGCGGCGCCCGCCGTCGGCTGCGAGGGGCCGGTCAGCTCGGCGACGAGCTGCCAGTAGCGGTCGATACGGGGGTCCCTTGAGAGCACCGCGGCGAGACCGCGCCGGAAGCCGGGTGTGTCGCGCGTGCCGTGTGAGCGGGCATAGGCGGAGACGAAGCAGTCGAGCGCCTCGCCCTCGCGTCCGGGCCGCCGGGCCCGCAGCTCGGGTGAGGCCAGGGCGTACGCCTCACCGAGACCTTCGTAGAGCACGGCCGGACGGTAGCCCTTGTCGCTCCGGTGCGCTTCCGGCTGACAGTGCGCGGCAGCGACGTGCACGCCGGACACGAAGGCGTACAGCCGGGCGAAGGACAGCACCTGCGCCGGGTTCGGAGCGTCCGGTGGCTGCGGGACCGCCTGTTCGACGACGGCGGCAACCAGCGGCGCGGGCATACGCGGGGGCAGCCAGCGTCGCCAGAACCGCGCCAGCACCGTGGTGTCCGGCGGGAGCGGAACGGCAGCGATCAGCCGCAGTCGTTCGGCCCGTTCGCGCGGGGTGCAGTCCTGAAGCAGCTGGAGAGCGGCCTCCCGCCAGCGCAGGGCGGCCAGCCGGCAGCCGAGGTCCCTCAGCTGAGCCGCGATGACGTCCTCCATCGCGTCCTCCTCGTCGAGGACCCGGCTCACCTCGGGAACCGGCAGGTCGAGGGTCCGCAGCGAGCGGATGAGGCGGAGCCGGTCGACCGCACCCGGGCCGTATCTGCGGTGTCCGCCGGTACTGCGGGCGGCCTCCGGCAGCAGCCCCCGGTCCGAGTAGAAGCGGACGGTCTTGACGGATACGCCCGCCTGCTCGGCGAGTTCTCCGATGCTCCACATGCCGTCAGGGGACAACGCTTGAACCTCCCTCAGGGGGAGTTACTACGGTACCGGCGAGGGCGGGCGGCCCACCCGGCAGGCCCCCACGGACCACAGTGTGCGAGGAGATGTACATGACGGCGTTCATCCTGGTGCCCGGCACCTTCACCGGCGGCTGGATCTGGCAGGAGGTGGCCGCGGGGCTACGGGCTTCGGGGGCCCAGGCGCACCCGGTGACGCTCACCGGGATGGGGGATGGCGGCCCTCCGGCGGCGCCCGGCACGGATCTGGAGACACACATCCAGGATGTGGTGCGGCTGATCGACCGGATCGACGCGGCGGAGGTGGTGCTCGTCGGCCACGCCTACGGGCTGTACCCCGTGCTCGGCGCCGCAGGCCGGCGCCCTGAGCGCATCACCCGGATCGTCAACGTGGACGGGGGCCTGCCCCAGGACGGCGACCCCGCCCTGGCCCTCGTACCCGATCAGGCGCTCAGGGACCGGTTGCTGAACCCGTCCGGGCCGGATGGGGACGACGGAACGGCCGTGGGGGACGGGCCGGACGGGAAGGACGGACTGATCGCCCCGCCGTCGCTCGACGCCTGGCAGCGGTGGGGGAGCGTCGAAGGCGTCGGCACGGAGGGGCTGGAGAGGCTGTCCCGCCGCGCCGCACCGCAGCCGGCGGGCACGCTCACCCAGCCGCTCCCGTTGGCCGAGGTTGTCGGTGAGCTGCCGCTGACCGGAGTCCTGTGCACCGCGAACGGGTCGAGCATCCAACTGGTCGAGTCCGTGGTGGGTTTCGGGGACCCGCGCTTCCAGTCGCTGACGGACCCCCGGGTGTCGTTCTTCGAACTCGCCACCGGACACTGGCCGATGCTGTCCGTTCCCGGAGAGCTGGCCGAGGTGCTGGTGCGGGCCGCCGCAGGCGAAGGACAACGGATCGGCCCGGCAGCGAAGGAGCAGCCCGTCCATCTGAGGCCGTTCCTCATGGACGTACCGGAACGGCCTCGCGAGCGGATCGGCCGGCTCGACCTTCATCTGCCGGAGAGCCTGTCCGACGGTGTTGGGGACGGTGGAGGGCCGCTGCCCGCCGTGGTGTTCGTGCACGGTGGCCCGCTGCCCGCCGGCGCGCGGCCCACGCCCCGGGACTGGCCGGTACTCGTCGGCTACGGGCAGTACGTGGCGAACCTCGGTGCCGTGGGAGTGACGCTCGACCACGGGCTCCACGACTTCACCGACTACGGACGTGCGGCCCAGGACATCGCCGACGCGGTCACGCTCGTACGCGCCGATCCGCGCGTCGACGGGAGCCGGGTGGCCCTCTGGTACTTCTCCGGGGGCGGCCTGCTGTCCGCTGACTGGCTCGCGGAGCCCCCGCCGTGGCTGCGGTGTGTGGCGGCGACCTACCCCGTGCTCGCGCCCCTGCCCAACTGGATGCTCGTCGATCCCCGCTTCCGGCCCGCGGCGGCGGTGCGCGGCGCGGGGCGGTTGCCGATCGTGCTGACCCGGGTCGGCCTCGAACAGCCGGAGATCATGGCGACGGTCCAGGAGTTCCTGACCGCCGCAGGCGAGTGCGAAGCGAACATCGAAGTGGTCGACGTGCCGTCCGGGCACCACTCGTTCGAAGCGGTCGACCACACCGATGAGGCGCGCGAGGCGGTGCGGTACGCGGTACGCACGGTGCTGGGCCACCTGCGCGCCCAGGGCTCTTCCGCGGCTACTCGAACCGCGTAGGGTCGCCCGCCCCCCTGCGGATGATCTCCGGTTCGCCGCCGGAGAAGTCGATGACCGTGGTCGGCTCGGTGCCGCAGTCGCCCGAGTCGACGACGACGTCCACCACGTGGTCGAGCCGCTCCTTGATCTCCCAGCCCTGGGTCAGCGGCTCGTCCTCGTCCGGCAGGAGCAGGGTGCTGGACAGGATCGGCTCACCGAGTTCCGCGAGGAGCGCCTGCACGACGGCGTGGTCCGGGATGCGTACGCCGACCGTCTTCTTCTTCGGATGCATCAGCTGGCGCGGCACCTCCTTCGTCGCCGGGAGGATGAAGGTGTAACTGCCGGGTGTGGCGGCCTTGATGGCCCGGAACACATCGTTGTCCACCTGCACGAACCGGCCCAGCTGGGCGAAGTTCTCGCAGACGAGGGTGAAGTGATGCCGGTCGTCGAGGTCACGGATCGACCGGATGCGGCCGATCCCGTCACGGCTGCCCAGCTGACACCCCAGCGCGTAACAGGAATCCGTCGGATACGCGACGAGTGCGCCGGAACGGATACTGTCGGCCACGCTGCTGATGGTGCGCCGCTGAGGATTCTCGGGGTGCACGTCGAAGTACTTCGCCATCCGGCGAGTCTAGGTGATCGGCGCCTCACGGCCCGGTGACCTGGCTCCGCCGCGCAGGCGCAGCGCCTCAGCATCTCGTCCAGCGCCCGCCCTTCGCCGCCGCCACCAGCTCGGGCACGGTGGCGAACTTGGCGCGCGTCCGCCCCTGGTCCCTGCCGCGTGCCAGCTCGGCCTTGTCGATCGCCGCGAGGCCGCGGGCGTCGATCAGCCGGCGGGTGCGGTTGCGGACGAGGCGGCGGAACGCCGTCCCTGTCCGGACCGGTGCCGGCAGGGCGCCGCCGAAGGCGTCGGCGAGGAGCGTGCCGACGGTCTCCGCGGCGCAGGTGCGGTTGGCGCCGATGCCGCCCGAAGGCCCGCGCTTGATCCAGCCGACGACGTACGTGCCCGGCTGCCCGGTCACCCGGCCGCCCTCGTGCGGGACGGTCGCCGTCGTCTCGTCGAACGGCAGGCCCGGCACGGGCACCCCGCGATACCCGACGGCCCGCAGCAGCATGCCCGCGGATATCTCCAGGTCGCTTGCGACTCCCGTCACCCGCGCGGCCCGGACGGAGTCCGTGCCGAGTACCTCCACGGTCGAGGAGTGGAAGCGCAGGACGATACGGCGACCCGCGTCCGGAGTGCGCGACCAGTCGACCGTCCGCCGCGTCACGTCCCGCAGCAGCGAGGCTTTCCTATGGGCCTTCACCGTGGGCGAGGCGCTGTCGATCGTCGCGCCGGTACGCGGATCGTGGTCGTCGACGACGAGTTCCACACCCGGGAGATGCTTGAGGGCGAGCAGTTCGGACGAGGTGTAGGCGGCGTCCTCGGGCCCACGGCGGCCGAGCAGGACCACCTCGCGCACCTTCGAGGCACGCAGGGCGGCGAGTGCGTGGTCGGCGATGTCGGAGCCGGCCAGCGTCTCGGGATCCGTGGCGAGGATGCGGGCCACGTCGACCGCGACGTTGCCGTTGCCGACCACGACCACCCGCTCGCCCGAGAGGTCGACGGCGTCCGCCGCGACCTCGGGGTGGGCGTTGTACCAGGCCACGAACGTGGTGGCCGCGATGCTGCCCCGCAGATCCTCGCCGCCGACGCCGAGCCGGCGGTCAGCGGAGGCGCCCACCGCGTAGATGACGGCGTCGTGATGCGCGGCGAGTTCCTGCGCGGTGATGTCCTTGCCCACTTCCACACCGAGGACCATCCGCGCCCGGGGGTGGGCGTGGAAGCGTGCGAAGGTGTCGCCGACCTTCTTCGTCGCGGGATGGTCCGGCGCGACCCCGTACCGGATGAGGCCCCCGGCCACCGGAAGCCGGTCGACCAGGGTCACTTCGGCGTTGGTGTGCAGCAGCAGGTCCTCGGCGGCGTACATACCGGCCGGGCCGGTGCCGACGATCGCCACCCGGATCGGCGCGAAGTCGCAGGGCACACCGCGTTCGAAACTCGGCTCGCCCCAGGCGTGGAAGTTCGGTCCCACGTCCGGCGGTCCCGGCTCGTCGTCCGTGAAGTAGTCCGCGTTGATGGCGGCGTACTCCTGCTGCGCCACGTGGAGGCTGTCCACCGGGAAGATCGCGTCGACCGGGCAGGCGTCGGCGCAGGCACCGCAGTCGATGCAGGTCTTCGGGTCGATGTACAGCATCTCCGTGCTGCCGAACTCCCGCTCCTGAGGGGTGGGATGGATGCAGTTGACCGGGCACACGGAGATGCAGGTGGCATCGCTGCAGCAGGTCTGGGTGATGGCGTAGGTCATGGCGTCGGCTCTGCTCCGGTCGGGCGATCGGCTCGGATGAGATCTCGGGGCCCGGTCTCCGGGTTCGGATCGCCGGGTCCGGATCTCGGGGTTCGGATCTCGGGGTTCGGATCTCGGGTCAGATGAGGTTGGCGCGCTTGTAGAAGAACAGCGCGGGTCCGGTGAGGAGACGGGCCGAGGACAGGAACTCCATGAGGCCGGCGCAGCTGGAACGCATCAGGGACCGGTGGTGCTCGTTCGCCGCCGCCTCGGTCAGGGCACGCTCGGTGTCGAGCCCGGCGTTCGCGTAGACACCCCGGTTCACCATGCTGGTGACGATGAAGTACGAGGCGATCGCGATCACGAGGGCGTTGAGCTGCCTGCGCACCGGGCCCGCGCGGCGGAGCCGCTTGCGGGTCTCGTCGCGGGCGAACTTCATGTGCCTGGATTCCTCCACGACATGGATGTTGTTGATCGTCCGGACGAACGGCACGACCCTCTCGTCACGCATCCAGTCACGCTGCATGACGTCGAGGACTTCCTCGGCGACGAGGATCGCGGCGTACGCGGCCTCACCGAAGGCAAGTGTCTTGAAGGCCCTGCCCAGTTCGATGACCGCCCGGCGGGGCTTGTAGGCGGGGGCTCCCAGCTTGGCGGCCCCCCTGGCGAACATGATGGAGTGCCTGCACTCGTCGGCGATCTCGGTCAGCGCCCACTGGAAGTCCGCGTCGGTCGGGTCCTTGGTGTAGATGTCGCGGAGCACCATCTGCTGCAGGATCATCTCGAACCAGATGCCCGTGCTGGCCACCGACGCCGCCTCCTGACGGGTCAGCTCCTTGCGCTGGGCCTCGCTCAGCTCCTGCCAGTAGGCCGTTCCGTACAGCGTGCTCCACTCGGGACTCGCCCCGTGGAAGTCCTTGTCCAGCGGAGTGTCCCAGTCCACCTCGGTGGCCGGGTCGTACGACAGTCTCGCGGACGAGTCGAGCAGCCTCCGTGCGACGTCCTGCTCCTGGAGCCGGTCCTGTTCCTCCGGCCGAAGTGTGCTGCTTGACATGCTGCGGCTCCTTGAATCGAGAGGTCCACCCGATGCCGGCCGCCGTTTCGTCCCCCGTGTGCCCGCTCGGGGGAGCGATGGCCGCCGCGCGCCAACGACGCTTGTTAGACACCGCGTCTAGCAAGCTGTTAGGCGGAAGGTACAACAAGAGCGGTGTGCGGGCCTACCCCCGGTAACAAAATGCGTGAGATCTCTCCACGAGGCTGCCGCCGCGCCTTCACGCCACCGGCGGCCCCGAGGGGCGGGCGGCATTGTCGGACCCCCGCCGTACGCTCACGTCATGAGTGTTTCCCTCTACTGCAGTGCCCGCCGCGAGCAGCCGCTGACCGAGTCGGAGGCCGCCTCCGTCGACCGCATCGTCGCCGCCCACACGGCAGCGTTCCCCTACGGGGACGAGGAGTCCCTGTACCTCTACGCGCCGGACGAAGCCGACGCGGACCAGATCCTCGCGGGCTCCACGAAACTGCCGCGCGACCCGGGGCGGCTCCTGCCGGTGATCGTCTGCGTGCTCGATTCGGTGACCGGACTGCGCCGCGCCGTCGAGGGCGCGGAGTGGCGGGTCCATTCGGACGACCTCGACGTCCCCTGGGACGAGGCCGAGGGCTATGCGCTGCCCGGTATGCGTGATCCCGGACTCGTCGCCGACCTCTGCGGTCCCTGACGCTCCCGCCGGTGGACGGCGGGCGCGGCGTCAGTCCTGGTCGCGCTCGTCGGTCAGGTCGGCCGCCCCGTCGGCGCCCGGACGTGTGCGGCCGACACGCAACCGGCCCCGGAGCTTGTCCACCAGCGGATACCTCTCCCGCTGTTCGCGGGACTGACGGTCCAGCTCCTCCACGAGCCGGGCCGACCGCTTCTCCACGTCCAGCTCGTCCAGAATCCGGTCGACCTCGGCCAGCAGCGCCCCGTGCAACTGCCACTGGCGCGGATGCTGCTGTACGCCGCCGAGCAGCAGGAAGGCGGCGGTCTCCCGGCTCTCGCGGCTGGCGGCGAGCTCATTGAGCAGCCGGACCTCCGCCGCGTCGGCGCTGACACTGACCTGAGTGGTGATGAGTTCGGCGAAGCTCTCGACGGCGAGGGCCATATGGGAGAGGAGTTCATGGAGGGCGGCGGAGGTCTCGGGCTGGAAGAGCGGTTCGCCGGTCCGCGCCTTGGCGAGATCGGTGAGGGTGCGGCACACGGTGCGCAGGACGACCGCGCAGATCTCCAGGGTATCGAGGCCGGTCCGCAGGACGACCCGGAAGAGCATGCCCTCCTTGACGCGCGGGTTGAGCCGGAGGCTGTCCTCCGCCTGCCGCAGCGACGCGTCCACCTGCACGATGTCGTGATCCAGCCGGCGTGCCTCGTGCAGGCGGTCGGCGGCCACCGCCACGCTGGTGTGGCCGACCACCTCGTCACTGAGGCAGAGCAGCAACCGCCGCATGCGGCCCGCGAGATGCTCGATGGCCTCGCTGGCCGGCTGCACCCAGACAGGCGGTGCGAACAGCACGTTGAACAGCAAGCCGACCACCGCGCCGATGAGCGTTTCGAGCACCCGGTCCCAGGCCGTCTCGGTCACGCGTGTCACGCCCAGCACCAGCATCGCGCTGATCGCCACTTCGGGGACGAACTCACCGGCCCGCACGAAGCGGCCGAGCGTCAGCGACGCGAGGATGATCAGGCCCAGACTCCACCAGCTCAGCCCCACCAGTGAACTGAAGCCGATGGCGATGACCACACCGGCCACCACCGCGTTCACCCTGCGCATGCTCGTGGTGAGCGTGGAGTAGAGGGTGACCTGGACGACGAGCAGCGCCGTCAGCGGCGCGGTGAGCGGCGCCGCCTCACTGCTCAGCATCAGGGCGACGACGTAGGAGATCACGGCGGCAACGGTCGACCGGACCGTCTGCACGACCACCGGTTCCTTGTGCCGCCGGACGAGGTTCAGCAAGGGGTCGGTGACTTCGGGCACTCTGCGGATCCTCCGGGGCCTGCGGCACGGCTGCCTCGGGTCGGCGGCCGTCGAAGGGGCCCGCGCGGCAGAGAGTCTCCGTTACGCCGCCCGCGGTCCTGGGCCCGTCCGGGAGACAGTAGGTGGAGCTCTGCCGGGCGGGCCCGCGACATGCCGTCCGTACTGGTCCGGGCCCCGGTTGGGCTATCCGGGGCCCCGGCCGGTGCCGGCCACCGGTCCGTGGTCCGCTCTTCCTGTTCCGCCGTCTCGGCGACCCGCTCGGTCCCGTGTGAACGTGCCCGGCTACTGCTGGACGGCGAGCGCCTCGTCGATCTCCCGTACGAAGGGCTCCAGGTCGCCGGGCTTGCGTGAGGTGATGAGCTTCCAGCCGTTGCTGTCGTCGACGACGACCGGTTCGTCGGTCCAGTCGCCTCCCGCGTTGCCGATGTCGGTCCTGAGCGAGGCGTAGGAGGTGAGCCGCTTCCCTTCGAGCACGCCCGCTTCGACGAGGGCCCAGGGCCCGTGGCAGATCGCCGCGACGGGGCGGCCGGACTCGGTGAAGGCCCGGACGATATCGGTGGTGGGACCCTGCAGCCGGAGCGTGTCGGCGTTCAGGGTGCCGCCTGGCACGAGCAGCAGGTCGTAGCGTGCCGGGTCGGCGTCCGCCAGCGTCAGATCGGGGCGGACCGTCTTTCCCGGGTTCTTGTCGCCGACGAGCGTCTCTATGCCGTCCGTCGACGTGGCGGCGATGTCGACCTGGGCGCCCCAGCCGCGCAGGTGCTCCACGGGGACCATGAGTTCGTCCTGCTCGACACCGTAATTGGTGACGATGGCCAGTACGTTCCGCTTGCTCACGTCGTTCTCAGTCATCAACGGTCACCTTCCCCGGGCGATGTGTGCCGACGGCGATCGCAGCTCCCTGGGTTCCCCCGAATCCCGTGGTCATGCGTGTCAGGAGGCCTTGGCGAACGCTGCGACCGGGGCCCGTACGGGGACCGGGACCGGGGCCCGCAGCGGCACCGCGCGGTGCCGCAGTCCGCCGCAGAGGACAGCTCCCGCGATCACGAGTCCGCCCGCGACCAGGGCCGCACGCGCCCCGGCGAACTCCAGCAGGAGGCCCAGCAGCAGGGGACCGGCGAGGCGCCATGCCGTACCCAGGCTCCGCCACACGCCAAGGACGCGGCCCCGCACCTCCGGTGCCGGGTCGGTCTGGAGCACGGTGGCCCCGGCGGTGTCTCAGAGGGACTCCACCACAGCCATGGGAATGACGAGCGGGATCAGGACCGTGAGTCCGACGGGGCCCCGCTGATGGGCCGCGCCGACGTCAGTTCACTCCTTACCGTGCCGCTCGCCGCCACGCCCGGCGAGACACCGGCACGGGGCGCGCTGACCCTGCTGCGAACGGGGGAGCGGTCTCCCTTCTCCATGGCCGAGACCAAGTACGTGGAGATGATCGTGGGGCATATGGCGATCGTCGCGGAAGGGCTCACCGGCGGCGGCACGGAGCCGGCGGGGGACGCCGGGTAGGCGGGGTGGCGGACAGGTGGGCATGTGGGCATGTGGGCATGTGGATGACGCCGCCCCGCGCGCCATCGGCGTCCGACGGCGCCGGGCGGCGGCCCTTCCCGCCGTGGACAGGCGCCAGTGCCACCACAGATGGCCGAGGGCGTCGGACACCGCTCGCTCGGCGAGCACGTCACCGGCAGTCACCTCTCCGTCGACGAAGTGAACCCGCCGGTAACCAGAACCCGGCCGGTCGCGCTACGGGGACGATGCCGTGCGTCGAGTGCTGTGAGGAGGCTCTGGGCCATAGTCGTCCACCCTTCCTCGATTCATTCCAACGGTAGCCGCGGAGATGCGGTGGAGTCGTCGTCCGGCAGGATCGATGTGTGAGAACCGAGCGGCAGGGAAATCCGCTCGGTGCCGTCAGGAAAGCGGCGGCATGGACAGGACGCAGCATTCCGCTGGGGCAGTCCGATTCCGTAACCGCCGGCCGAATACGCCGGCCCTGCGCACCAACACCCTGCGCCCGGCGGACCGTCCAGGAGGTCACCACCATGATCCTGACGAGCGCGGTCATCCCGTCCCTCGCCGTACGCCTCTGGGCCGCCGGTCATGTCCGGCACCGCCGCGCCATTCCCTGGGGAGGCACCCCATGACAGCGCACCGGCGCAGCCCGTCGACGCCCGACAGCCCGATACGGTCCCGGCCGGTCGCGGTCCTCTTCGACCGCGACGGCACCCTCGTCCACGACGTGCCCTGCAACGGGGACCCCGAGCGGGTCCACCCGGTCCCGGGCGCCGTCGAGGCCGTACGGCTCGTACGGGAGGCCGGTATGTCGACAGCCGTCGTCAGCAACCAGTCCGGCATCGGCCGCGGCCTGCTCACCCACGACGACGTGTGCCGGGTCAACACCCGGGTCGACGAGCTGATCGGGCCGTTCGACGTCTGGGTCTACTGCCCCCACCACCCCGACACCGGATGCCCGTGCCGCAAACCGCGCCCGGGACTCGTCACCGACGCGGCCCGGCGCCTCGGCGTGCGCCCGGCGGACTGCGTGATGATCGGCGACATCGCGGCCGACGTACTCGCGGCCAGGGCGGCCGGCGCCGAAGGCATCCTGGTCCCCAACGCGGCGACGCTGCCCGAGGAGACCGCGGCCGAGGCCGAACCGGCCCCCGACGTCCTCAGCGCCGTCCTGCGCCTCCTGGCCCGGCCTGGGCGCGCCCCGGACGTGCCCCGGCGGGAGGGGCGGTCGGCATGAACGTCCTCGTCGTACGACTCGACAGCTTCCGCGACGTCCTGCTCGCCGGACCCGCCGTGCGCGCCGCGGCCGGACACGCCGCGCCCTGCTCCGCGGCCCGCTCGGCGAGCCCGCCGCGCGGATGCTCCCCGGGGTGGACGACGTCATCGTCCGGCAGGCGCCGTGGCAGGGCACCCGCCCGCCACCCGTCCACGAGAGGTCGAGCTCACGCACGCCTGGACCGGGCGACGGCCCGGCACGGAAGTCCCCGCGGTGTCCGTCGAGCACAACAGCCCGCACGAGAGCGCCGTCCACCGTGCACCCGCTCGCCGGCCGGGCGGACATCCCGCTCGTCCACGTCACCCACTTCAACCGGCTGATGTGGAACAACGGCCGTGCACCGACCAGCGTGATCGAGCACGGGATCATCGACCCGGGCCACCTCTGGACGGGCACCGAGCCCCGGGCGGCGGTCGTCGTCAACGAGCCCGTGCGGCGCGGCCGTACGACCGGCACCGACCTGCTGCCCGGCTTCGCGGCCGCGGCACCGCTCGACGTCTTCGGCGTGGGAACGGAAGGGCTCGCCCGCCACCTGGGGCCGGCGAGGGATCTCTGCCGAACGGCAGACCTCCCGCAGAGCGCCCTTCACCCCCGCCATGGCGCGCTGCCGGGGCTATCCGCACCCGGCGCGGTGGACCTCTGCGGGGTCGACACCACCCACTTCTCACCCTCACCCGTCGGCGACCGGCGGTCCGGAGTTCCCTTCCGGCTCCTGTCCGTCGGCAGGCTCGTCCCCCGCAAGGGGTTCGACCGCGCGATCAAGACCCTGGCGGCCGTGCCGAACACCGAGCTGCTGATCGCGGGCGGCCCCGAAGCACCCCTCCTGTTCGCCGACCCGGAGGCCGAACGGCTCCGCAAGATCGCGTTCGAGCACGGGGTGGCGGAGCGGGTACGCCTGCTCGGCTGCGTACCGCAGGACGTGATGCCGCGGTTGATGTCCAGCGCCGACCTGCTGCTCTCCCTGCCGCGCTACGAGCCGTTCGGCATCGTCCCCATCGAGGCGACGGCCTGCGGCACGCCCGTCCTGGCCACGGCCGTCGGCGGCCAGCTGGACACGGTGGTCGACGGTGTGACCGGCGCCCTGGTGCCGCCCGTCGAGATCCCAGGCCACGACCTCGCGGCCACGATCAGGTCCCTGCTCGACGACCCGGCCAGGCGAGCCCGTTACGGAGCCGCGGGCCGGACCCACGCGCTGGCCCGGTACACCTGGGACGAGGTGGCCGACGGGGTCGCACGCGTCTACGCCCAGCTCAGCCCCGTTCCCGAGCCTTCGGAGGTGGCACGATGAAGCTCATCGCTTCCAGTACGTCGGTTGACGTTTCCTGCCCGGGTGCGTCGCGGCCGCCGGTCACGGCCGTCGGGGCCGTCATGTCCGTCCGTCGTGGCAGCCGTCCACCGTGGCGGCCGGGTACGGCGTGAAGCCGGCCGCCGGGCCGGGGAGGACCCCTGAATCCCGTCTCCCCGGCCCGGTCCATCGTGGCCGGCCGCTCGGCCGACTCCCCAAGTCCCCCTGTGCCCGGGGCCCAAACATGGCGGGCGTTCACCCGCGTTGCCGGGTCCCGTGGCCGGAGCGGACGGCGCTGGGGCTGTCTTCCCAACCATCAGCGCCTCCGCCGCCGCGTACGTCGGCGGCGTGTTGTACGGGGTACCCGTGCCGCCCGGCGCAAACGCCGTCACCGGGAGATACCCGTATCCGATTGAAGCCGCCCATCGGGGGAACCCCGGTCGCGCAGAGGGAAGGCACCCGGTGCCGCTGTATGGCACGGCACAGGCCGAGGGAGAGACATGGGAAGGCACACGGACCTCGTACGGGCCATGGCCCGGAGAGTGAAAGCCGCCAAGCTCAAGGCGGACGGTGCCGCACTGGACGACGAGCGCCGCAGAGAAGAAGGCCGGCGACTGGAAGCCGCGGCACGGCAGGCGGAAGCCCGGGCGAGAGCGAAGCCGGGCCGGGACACCTCGGGCCACTGAACGCACACGAACGCACACCCGTCCGGATGACTTGGTGTTTGCCGTGCCGCGGGCCGGATACCCGGCAGACCGGCGCCCGAGGGCGGACCCGCGCCGAGGCATCCGAGGCATCCGAACCGCCATCAGGAGAGCTCAATGACTGACGAGAAGCAGAAGCAGCGGGACAGCGTACGTGCGCCCGACCCGTCGGACGGACCGCTCACGACCGACCAGGGTGTGGCCGTCGAGCACACGGACGACTCGCTCACGGTCGGTGACCGCGGTCCCACACTGCTGGAGGACTTCCACTTCCGGGAGAAGATCACCCGGTTCGACCATGAACGGATTCCCGAGCGGGTGGTCCATGCCCGGGGGGCGGGCGCCTACGGCTTCTTCCAGCCCTACGCATCCTGCGCCGACTTCACCCGTGCGGCCTTCCTGCAGGACCCCTCCCTGCGTACCCCGGTCTTCGTGCGGTTCTCGACGGTGCAGGGCCCGCGCGGTTCGGCCGACACGGTCCGTGACGTACGCGGATTCGCCACGAAGTTCTACACGCCCGAAGGCAACTACGACCTGGTGGGGAACAACTTCCCGGTCTTCTTCATCCAGGACGGAATCAAGTTCCCGGACTTCGTGCACGCGGTGAAGCCCGAACCCCACAACGAGATCCCCACCGGTGCGTCGGCGCACGACACGCTCTGGGACTTCGTCTCCCTTCAGCCGGAGACCCTGCACACGATCATGTGGCTGATGTCGGACCGGGCGATCCCGCGCAGCTACCGCATGATGCAGGGCTTCGGCGTACACACCTTCCGCTTCGTGAATGCCGCCGGGCACGGCACGTTCGTGAAATTCCACTGGAAGCCCAAGCTGGGCGTCCACTCGCTCGTCTGGGACGAGGCACAGGAGATCCAGGGCCGCGACCCGGACTTCAACCGGCGTGACCTCTGGGACACCATCGAGGCCGGCCAGTACCCGGAATGGGAACTGGGCGTGCAGCTCATCCCGGAGGAGGACGAGCACTCGTTCGACTTCGACCTGCTCGACGCCACGAAGATCGTGCCCGAGGAGCAGGTTCCGGTCCGTCCCATCGGACGCATGGTCCTCAACCGCAACCCGGACAACTTCTTCGCGGAAACGGAACAGGTGGCCTTCCACACCGCCAACGTGGTGCCCGGCATCGACTTCACCAACGACCCGCTGCTTCAGGCACGGAACTTCTCCTACCTGGACACGCAGTTGCTCAGGTTGGGCGGACCGAACTTCGCCCACATCCCCGTCAACCGGCCCGTCGCCGGAGTGCGCAACAATCAGCGCGACGGCTTCCACCAGGAGCAGATCCACACCGGGACCAACTACACACCGAACTCCCTGGGCGCGGGATGCCCGGTCCTCGCCTCCACCGACGCCGGCGCGTACCGGCACCTCACCGAGCAGGTCGACGGACAGAAGATCCGCCGTCGCAGTCCCAGCTTCGACAACCACTACCTCCAGGCCGCGCTGTTCTGGCGCAGCATGTCGGACTGGGAACAGCAGCACATCATCGACGCGTTCCGTTTCGAGCTCGGAAAGGTCTCGGCGAAGGACGTCCGCGCCCGGACCGTCGAGCAGCTGACCCTCGTGTCGGCGGACCTCGCCAAGGCCGTTGCCGAGGGCGTCGGTGTGCACGCCCCCGAGGGATCGCAGACCCCGACGCCCGAGCCCTCACCGGCGCTGAGCCTGGAGAACAACAAGGGTGACGGCTCGATCGCCACCCGGCAGATCGCCGTGCTGGTCACCGATGGCGTCGACGACGCCCAGGTCACCGCCCTCAAGGAGGCGCTCACCGCGGAGGGCGCCATCGTCGAACTGCTGGCGCCCCAGGACGGCACGGTCCGCACCGCGGGGGGAGGGACGCTCCCCGTGGACCGGGCGCTGCCCACGGTGGCCGCCGTGCTCTACGACGCGGTCCTGCTGCCGGACGGCGCACAGTTCTCCGACGACCCCGTCCGCAGGTTCGTCCGTAACTCCTACCGCCACGGCAAGCCCATCGGCGCGTACGGGGAAGCGGCCTCCGCCCTGGAGGAGTTGCTGCCGGCGGCCGTTACCGGCCCCGGAGTCAACGACCACGGTGTGATCACCGCACCGGCCGGCGACGACGGCTTCGGTACGGCCTTCGCGGCGGCGGTCGGCAAGCACAGGTTCTGGGACCGTCCGCCTCTCGCCTGACGCGCCGGCGCAGGGCGTTCGGAGGGCGACGAGCGTACGGCGACAGCGGGAGGCGTCGTGTCCACCAGATGACCGCGCGCCGCCCCTGGCTCGCCGCCCAGCTGCGACGGATCGGGTCCGGAACTGGTGGCGGCACTCGGCGCCTGTATCCGCCGAGCCTGGAACTGCCCGCGACCGCGGCGGGACCGCGCGAAGAAGCCGAAAGCGCGCACCGCCTGCTCGCGACGGCCCATCCCTCGGTGGTCCTGCGCCCAGGACCGCGACAGCGCCTGCCAGGGCGTCGTGCCGGACCTGCGGGTGGCCGCCCGGTCTTCTCCTGACCGCGTGGGCGCTGCGCCCGTGATGCGGTGCTCGGCGCGCCTCACGGCCCAGCCCTCCCGGGTAGGGCATTCTCTGTGGCTGATCTGGGCCGGCGGCGGATTGGACGCACCTCGGCAGATGGAGGACATAGGTGTGACAGTCACTTTCAGAACAGTGTTTCAACACACCGGGAGTTCGGTTCTGGTGAGTGCCTCAGGGGATCTGGATGCTGCTGCGGAGCCCTCTCTCGCACGCACGCTCGACAGCGTGCCGCCGCGCACCGCCGTGGTGATCTTCGACATGCAGGGCGTGCCCTTCATGGACTCGGCCGGCCTGCTGCTCTTCCTCGACCTGCATCTGCGGGCGGAATGCCGAAAGCTCAGGGTCCTCGTCGTCGGCTGGCAGGCACAGCCGCAGCAGGTGATGGAAGCCCTGGCGGAGCTGCCGGGCGGCGGCGGATACCCGCGCGAACGCGCCGCGCTCATCGGTTTCCGCCGGATGGTCCAGGACCGGTCCGAGCGGCAGCTCGCCCGGAGGGCCGCCGCGGAATCCGGCCCCCGCGTACAGCCCCTCCGGCACGGCGACCGCTAGGTCCAATGCCGTTCGGTTAGGGGTTCGGTCAGCGGCGCAAACTCTCGGCGTTTCGGCTGGTGATACGGGTGCAGCCCCTGTAGTGGTTCTCGGGTCCGCCAAGACTCGTGTTCCTCCACAAGGGCTGCAGTGTCTGATTCTGTCATTACGCATGCCCCCGGTGTCTTTGCCGTGGGGCACTTGGGCGAGTTGACCCAGGTTGTCCCGTTCGATCTCGTCGACGAGGCACTCGCATCCGCAGGTGGTCTGCAGCAGCGGGTTCGACGGCTGCCGTCGCGGGTGGTGGTCTACCTCCTGCTCGCAGGCGCACTGTTCACCGGGCTCGGCTGGACCGGGATCTGGTCCCGGCTGACCGCCTCACTGCCCGCGCCGCTGCCCGTGCCAGCGGGTTCATCGATCACGGCCGCGATGCGACGGGTCGGCCCCAAACCATTGAAAGCACTGTTCGACCTGGTCAAAGGCCCCGCAGCGGTGACCGCGACACAGACGACACGGTTCGCGGGCAGGCTGGTCGTCGCGATCGACGGAACCCAGCTCGCCCTGCCGGACACACCCGCGAACCTCGCGGTGTTCCCCAAGGCGAAGGCAGGACAGAACGGGCCGTCCGGATACCCGATGCTGCGCCTGGTCACGCTGGTGGCCTGCGGGACCCGAACCCTCATGGACGCCGTCTTCGGCACCGACGCGACCGGCGAGCTGACCTACGCCCGAGACCTGATCACCACCGCGGGCACGACCGGAGCACTACGGCCCGGGACGCTGCTTCTGGGTGACCGGAACTTCTCAGCCACCGCCTTCGTGCGCACGGTCGCGTCCACGGGCGCGGACTTCCTCATCCGCGCCAAGACCCACAGCACCGCGCTCAAGCTGCCGATCCTGCGTCGTCTGCCCGACGGAACGTTCCTGTCCCGCATAGGCGAAGTCACCGTCCGCGTCATCGACGCCACCATCACCCTCGCCCCCACCGACGGCGCCGACAAGCGTCCCGCCACCCACAGCACCTACCGGCTCGTCACCAGTCTGCTCGACCCCGACGAGGCACCCGCCACCGCTCTGGTCAGGCTCTACCGCGAACGCTGGGAGATCGAGACCAGCTACTGCGAGCTGAAATCGACCATCCTCGGCGGCAGAGTCCTGCGCGGCCGCTACCCGGCAGCCGTCACCCAGGAAACCTGGGCGCTTCTGGTCGCCTACCAGGCACTACGCACCGCGATGAGCGACGCCGTCCTGCACCGGCCCAACATCGACCCCGACCGCACCGCATTCACCATCGCGCTGAACACGGCACGTGACCAGATCATCCGTGCCGCCGGCATCATCCCCCACACCAGGATCGACCTCGTCGGCCGGATCGGCACCGCCATACTCAACGGCCTCCTACCCGCCCGCCGAGACCGGTCCCGGCCCCGCGTGAAGAAACGAGCGATCAGCTCCAAGTACCGCGCCGTCGGCCGCAACATCGACCACCGCACCCACAGGACCACCGTCCACATCGAGATCAACGCATTGCCAAGCCCACCGGACGGCTAACCGAACGGCATTGCCGCTAGGTCCTGTCTGGAGTTCCCCCGCGGCGTCGCGGCGTCCGGCACCGCCGCCTCCGGCGTTGTCGTCAGTCGCGAGGGCTCCGCCATCGCTCCCTCCTCCGCCTTGGATTCGACGGCACCGGACGCCGCTCCTTCTCCCGCGCTGGAACTCCAGACAGGACCTGGCGGGGGCCACGCGCCCTGCGGTCGTGCCGGAGCTCCACGCCCGGTCGAAGGGAGGGCCACCATGGCGACCAAGATCTCCGACCACGTCCTGCGACGCCTGCGCGAATGGGAGGTCGAGCATGTCTTCGCCTATGCGGGCGACGGCATCAACGGGCTTCTGGCCGCTTTGGCCGTGCGGACGACGCGATCCGCGCTTCGTCCAGGCGCCCCACGAGGAGATGGCGGCCTTCGAGGCCGTCGGCCACGCGAAGTGCTCCGGCAAGGCCGGGGTCTGTGCCGCGACGTCCGGTCCCGGCGCCATTCATCTGCTGAACGGTCTGCACGACGCGACACTCGACCATGTTCCGGTGGTGGCGCATGCTCGGTGGTCGCGATCGTGGGACAGACCAACCGCAGTGCCATGGGCGGCTCCTACCAGCAAGAGGTCGACCTGCTCAGTCTCCGCAAACTGGTACGCCCGGCCCTTTCGATCCTCAAGGGCGACAGCGACCGGGGAGCCGTCCTGCGCCAGGGCATCAAGGCATCAAGGCCAAGGTGCAGGAGATGCTGCCCGGCCACCGCCGGGACGCCAGGGACCGGTGGCCGGGCAGCGCAGTGACCCGCTGCGGCTCCCGGTTCAGTGCGGGCGTCCGCTCAGTGTGTCGCGGAGCCGGTCGACGAATCCGACTCCGGGCGCCACGAACGTGATGGCGGGTGGTGCGGTGGGCAGTGAGGGATGCGGGCGGGTCGGTGCCGTCTCCTTCGTACGCCGTACCAGCTGCCCAAGCGTGTTGAGTTCCTGCTCCGAACAGGCGCGGGCCAGCTCCGGGAGCAGACGTACCTCCTCGTCAAGGGCTTGGGCGGAGACCACCGACTTCAGCGTGCTCAGCCCTTCGGTGAAGCGCGGGTCGTCGGCCTCCAGGTCTTCGAGTTCCTTGAGGATCTCCTCGATGCGGGTGTGGGCGGACACCTCCTGGTCGGCGAGCTCCCGGCCGTTCCCGAGACGCTCGCGCACCACCGGATAGACATGCGTCTCCTCGGCGACCGCCGTCCGCACCAGCAGCGCTGTCAACTCGTCCGCCAGCGCGCGGCACCGCAGATCCTCCACGGGCAGCGCTTCGAGGCGTGCGATGCGTTCTTGGGCCTCACGGTGGTCGGCCCGGATTTCCGCGATCACGCCGGTGCCGTGCGTCATGGCACCCTCCTTCGGTCTTCGGCGGCCGGCGCGGGCGGGCCGGGGCGACCGAAGAGCAGGTCGTCACCTGCCCGCACCGGCACGCGGCCCCGTCGCGCAGCTCACCCACGCGCTGGCCCAGAACGACGCCGCGCTGCTGGTCGCCCCGCTCGGTGACACGCAGAGCCACCTGAACGAAGAGCACCCGGAGCTCGCGGCCCGGGTCGCGGACATCACGCACCGGGCGGTGTCACTGTGCCGGCACAGTGACACCCGCCGCCGCAACGGTGAATGACACGGCCGAGGGCCGGCGATCGAGAGGATCGCCGGCCCAGGGTTGCCGTGAACGTTGTCGCCGCCTGCCCGTCCGGGAGTCCGAAGGGCCGTCGGTTCCGCCGGTCCTAGAAGACGCTGACGCCGTACGCGCTGAGCGCCTCGGTCACCGGCTGGAAGAACGTGGTACCACCGCTGGAGCAGTTGCCGCTGCCGCCCGAGGTGAGGCCGAGAGCGGTGCTGCCGGCGAACAGCGAGCCGCCGCTGTCGCCCGGCTCGGCGCAGACGTTGGTCTGGATCATGCCGTAGACGACGTCGCCGCCGCCGTAGTTGACGGTCGCGTTGAGGCCCGTGACCCTTCCGCTGCGGAGGCCCGTGGTGCTGCCGCTGCGCTGGACCGTCTGGCCCACGGTGGCGTTGCCCGCGCCGGTGATGTCGCGGTAGCTGCCGTTGTAGAGGGAGACACGGCCGTCCGCCGCCGAGGCGTTGGAGTGGCGGATGATGCCGTAGTCGTTGTTCGGGAAGCTGGAGCCCGTACGGGTGCCGAGCAGCGTGGTGTTGCTGGAGTTGGTGTACCAGGTGCTGCCGATGTTGGTGCAGTGACCCGCGGTCAGCGCGTAGTAGGTGCTGCCGCTGCGGACGTTGAAGCCGAGCGAGCAGCGTCCGCCGCCCGCGTAGATGGCCTGGCCGCCCGCGATGAGCTTGTTGAAGGTGCCGGGGGTGCGCTTGATCTCCAGGGAGGCGGCCCGGTCGCCGGCCGCCTTCTTGATCTTGGCTATCTCGGCCGCGGAGACGGTGGAGTCGGCGGTGAGGACGATTCTTCCGGTCGCCTGGTCGGTGTACCAGGCGGTGCCGGCCACGTCGGCTCCGCGTACGGCGTCGCTGGCGACGGCGAGCTGGGCGGTGGTGGCCCGGCCGTCAGTGGTGGCCGCGGACGAGGTGGGTGCGGCAAGCGCTGCGGAAGCCAGGAGTGCGGTGGCCACGGCGATAAGCCGTGTGCCGTTCGCGAGACTGCCGAGGGGGGACAGACGCTTGAGGTTCACTGCATCCTCCGGTGGGAGTTGGGGGCTCGCTGGGTGGGCGCGCCGTTGAGGCGGGAACGGCACGTCCAGGAGGGGGTAGACCGCCATGGACCTGCCAATCTCGTCGACACGCATCCTGGGTGCAGGCGGCGTTCCGCTGCAAGGACGCCTTTCGGCCGCCTACGCGCGTTCATTTGGAGCGCAGCCCGGGGGGTGGCCAGGGCGCCCGGACCGAAGGCCGCACCGTGTGCGGAGGGGGAACGGACCGCAAACGCTTGCGAAAGTTTGCTGATGGCTCCTCAGGTGACGGCGGACGGCCTGCCGGAGAGGCCGCGGTGGTACGAGCCCGGAGCGGAAGGGCTCGTACCGTTTCGCCAGTTCAGTCGTCGCGCCGTACCGGCTGGGCCCCACCCGGCCGATGGCCACGGCCCGCGCGGTCGGGCCGCTTCCGTGGTCGCGCAGAAGGCATAGCTGGCGCACAGATGCGCACGCGAAAGGATGACGTTTTGGGGGCGACCGCGGTCGGATCTGTCCCCGGAGCGCTGCCGACTGAGCCCCGTGACCATGGGCGGCGGCATCTTGTTAATGCCTCAATCATCACCCTTCGCCCGGGTCGGACGGCTGTCCTGATCACGTCACCGCCGGGTGTACGACGGCTCCGAACTCCGGCGCACGCCTTTCCCCTAAGTCCGGGGACGTCCGAATGTGGTCGCATCGCGCCTCCCGGGCCTGCACAATTCGCTTGTGATGGATGACGACCCGTACCTGTGGCTGGAAGACGTCGAGGGCCGAGCGGCACTCGACTGGGTGGCCGAGCGCAACGCCGAGACGGAGGCCGCGCTGACCGCCGACGCGGGCTTCGACTCACTCAAGAGCCGCCTGCGGGAGGTACTGGACGCATCGGACCGCATCCCGTACCCCGTCCGTCGTGGAGCGTTCCTCTACAACTTCTGGCGGGACGCCGAGCACGTACGCGGGGTGTGGCGGCGTACGTCACCGGAGCAGTACCGCAAGGACGTCCCGGAGTGGGAGATCCTTCTCGACATCGACGCCCTCCGCGCCGCAGAGGGCGAGAAGTGGGTGTGGGCCGGTGCGCGGGTGCGCCATCCCGCCTATGACCGCGCGTTGGTCTGTCTGTCGCGCGACGGCGGCGACGCCTTCGCGGTCCGCGAATTCGACCTCGCCACCCGGACCTTCGTCGATGACGGGTTCCAGGTGGGGGAGGCGAAGACGCGGATCGGCTGGATCGACGCCGACACCGTCTTCGTCGGTACGGACTTCGGCCCGGGCTCCCTGACGGACTCCGGCTATCCGCGCACGGTCCGCAGGTGGCGGCGCGGCACGCCCCTGGAGGAGGCCGCCCCCGTCTTCGAGGCCGAGACGGGAGACGTGTCCGCCTGGGCCTGGCACGACAGCACCCCCGGTTTCGAGAGGGACTTCGTCGCGCGTTCGCTGGACTTCTTCCGCAGCGAGACGTACCTCCTGGCGCCCGATGACACGCTCGTGAAGATCGACGTTCCCGACGACGCCCGCGCGTACGCCCATCGCCGGCATCTGATCGTCACCCTGAAGTCCGACTGGCTCGGACACCGAGCCGGTTCCCTGCTCGCGTTCGGCTTCGACGCCTTCCTGGCGGGTGACCGCACCGCGGAGGTGCTGTTCGCCCCGGACGAACGGACGGCACTGGACGGCCACTCATGGACCCGTCACCATCTGATCCTGGAGACGATGCGGGACGTCAGTGCCCGTATCGAGGTCCTCACGCCCGGTTCCGGCGATGGCGGCACCGTCGGAGCTTCGGACGCTTCCGGCCGCGGGTGGACGCGGAAGCCGCTCGCGGATGTTCCGCCCCTGTCGGCCGTCACGGTGGTGGACACGGACCCGGACGTCTCCGACGAGTTCTATCTGGACGTCTCCGGCTTCCTGCAGCCCTCCACCCTCTACCGGGGCGAGACGGGCGCGGACACGGAGTTGCTCAAGCAGGTGCCGGCCCGCTTCGACACCACGGGTCTGACGGTGGAGCAGGCGTTCGCGACGTCCCGGGACGGCACCCGGATCCCGTACTTCGTGATCGGCCCCGACCGCACCACCACCGGCCCGGGTCCCACCCTGCTCTACGGGTACGGTGGCTTCGAGGTCTCCCTCACCCCGCACTACGGAGCCATGACGGGCCGGGCCTGGCTGGAGCGCGGCGGCACGTACGTGATCGCCAACATTCGGGGTGGCGGCGAGTACGGACCCGTCTGGCATCAGGCCGCGCTCGGCGCCGAACGGCCGCGCGCCTTCGAGGACTTCGCGGCCGTAGCGGCGGACCTCGTCGCACGGGGCATCACGACCCCCGCGATGCTGGGCGCCGAGGGCGGAAGCAACGGCGGCCTCCTCATGGGCGCGATGCTCACCCGCTACCCGCACCTCTTCGGCGCCATCGTCACCCAGGTACCGCTGCTGGACATGCTCCGCTTCCACAAGCTCCTGGCCGGCGCCTCCTGGATCGCCGAGTACGGAGACCCGGACGACGAGGCGGACCGGGACCACCTCCGGGCGATCTCCCCGTACCACCAGCTCCGAGCGGACCGGGAATACCCACCGGTCCTCCTGATGACCTCCACCCGGGACGACCGTGTCCATCCCGGCCACGCACGTAAGACAGCAGCCCGTCTGCGCGAACTCGGCCACGAGGTCCTCCTGTACGAGAACACCGGCGGCGGGCACGCGGGCGCGAACGACAACGAGCAGTCCGCGCACAACAGCGCCCTGGTGTACACGTTCCTGTGGCAGCGGCTCACCCCGGTGGATGGTCCCCCGGGCCTCTGAGCAAGGAAACACATGACCGTTCTCCGGCACTCCGTCACCGTCCGGGCCCTGGAAGCCGAGCGTGTCCGGGAACCAGCGCGCCTGTGCGTCGATTTCGCGAATCCACCCGTGCGCGCAACGGTGAGACCGTCCTGGCGGACGGGCGGCCGGTCGCCGCACTGGCCCTCATGATTGCCGGGGGCCGGCTGCGGCGGAGCTTCCGGGCGGGGGCGGAGCAGGCGGCGGCCGGGTGGAACAAGGTGATCGACGAGCTGTCGGCACTCGGCACCGACGACCTGCGGGCCGAAACGGAACGGCGGGTCACCGAACGCGTACCGGAGAAGGACGTGGCAGCCCGCTCAGCCCGGTTGCCTCACTCGCCGTAACTGGTTGAATACAAGGAGGTCGGTACTCCTTCGATCGGAAGCGGTTGAGCATGGCAGTAAGGGAGAGGCCCTGCCTCCTGGCAGGGGTGGCGGACGCTGATGTACGCGCACGGGCTGTGGACCGCGTGTGATGGCGGAGCCGCCCGCCGTTCCGACCCGGTCCACGAACTGCTGGTCAAGTTCACGTCCATGTGCGGCAAATGGCTCAGCATGAACGTGCTGATGATCGACGACAGACGGGTGATCGCGGAGCGGCACCACACCGGGATGCTGCGGGCGCTGGAACGCTGGGGGTTCGAGCCGATCCCGTGCGACCTGATGCACTACGCGCCGTTCGGCGGCTCCTTCCACTGCGCGACGCTCGACGTCCGGCGCCGCGGCACACTGGAGTCGTACGTCGACTGAACGGCCCGGCCGAGCTGTGGGGTTCGGGGCGGCGCGGGCGGTGCCGCACCGGTGCGGAAGACTGCGAACATGGAATTCTTCTGTTACCACCGCGACCGGCCTGGCTCCCTGCCACTGCGCGGCGAACTGCTGGAGGAGCACTGGTCCTACATGGACGGGTACGCGGCGGAGATGATCGCCCGCGGCCCGAGCCTCACGAGCGACCGCGAAGCCCCCACCGGCAGCGTGCACATCGTCGATCTGCCGGATCCCGCCGCCGCCCGGGCCTTCGCCTTCGGCGAGCCCGGCTACCAGGCGGGTGTGTACCGTGACGTGCTGCTGCGCCGGTGGCGCAACGCGTTGGGGCGCACCATGTGGGACTTCCCAGGCGGGGGGAGCGGCGGCAACCGGTACCTGGTGATCGGCCTCGGCGAGGGGGAGGCCGCCGATCTCGCCCTACCGCCGGACCAGGACGAGCTGATCGCGTACGGACCGCTGCTCTCCGACGACGGTGCCACCTGGCTGGGGACGGCGGCGCTGGTGCGGGCGCCGGACCCGGACACGGCGCGAGCCGTCCTCACACCGGACCGGTACGCCGACATCGAGGTGCACGACTGGCAGTTCGGTGGACGGTCGTCATGACCTGAGGCTCCGCTGCTCCTCCCCGCCCTCCCTACGCTCCGTACGTGAGCTGTTCGTATGAAATGAAGGAGTCTTCCGCGCGTTCGGAGTCCGGTAAAGCCGTAGGGAAGGGCGAAAGGCCGCACAGTGGACGGCGTCGGAAAGTGACGCCCAGTCCGATGCGCAGGTCCGGGTCGTCACGGATTACCCAGAGACAGGCGGTCAGCCGATTCCGGGGAGCGTGACATGACTGCCCTTCAGCTGTCGGTCGTGGTGCCGTGTTTCAACGAGACCGAGGCGATCGAGACCTTCCATGCCGCCTTGCTCGCGGCCCTCGAGTCCTTGGGCGACGAGCTGGAAATCTGTTACGTGGACGACGGCAGCACCGACGGGACGAGACTGCTGCTCGGAGGCCTCGCAGCACTCGACAAGCGTGTCCGGTACACCGCCTTCAGCCGGAACTTCGGCAAGGAGGCGGCGATGCTCGCCGGACTCCGCATGTCCCGGGGCGCCGCGGTGGTGCTGATGGACGCGGACCTCCAGCACCCGCCGGAACTCATTCCCCGCATGCTGGAACTGCACCGGCACGGCTACGACCAGGTCATTCCCCGGCGCGACCGTACGGGTGACGGTGTGCTCCGCAACACCCTCAGCCACACCTACTACGCGCTGGTACGCCGCTGCATGGACGTGGAGGTCGTGGACGGCTCCGGGGACTTCCGGCTGCTGTCACGGCGGGCGGTGGACAGCGTGCTCTCGCTGCCGGAGAGCAACCGCTTCTCGAAGGGGATCTTCTCCTGGATCGGCTTCGACACGGTCAGCTTCCGCTACCGCAACAGGGAGCGCGCGGCCGGCCAGTCGAAGTGGGGCAGCAGAAGGCTGCTGAACTACGGCATCGACGGATTGCTGTCCTTCAACAACCGCCCGTTGAGACTCGCCATCTACACCGGATTCTGGGTCTTCGTCTCGGCGTTCGTCTACGCCCTGTCGACGATCGTGAACGTCGCGCTGAACGGTGCTGACACCCCTGGTTACGCCACCCTCCTCACGGCCGTCGTGGCACTCAGCGGAATTCAGCTGGTCACGCTCGGCGTCATCGGCGAATACGTGGGCCGCATCTACCACGAGGCGAAACACCGCCCACCGTATGTCGTACGGGAGACGAGCGAATCGTGCCCCGTGCTGCCCAGCACGCCTGAACCGGTTGTCCCGGGCGAACTGAGTGAACTCGCCGCCGGCCGGTCGCGCACCCTGCGCCAGTTCGCCTCGTTCGTTCTGATCGGCTTCGCGAACACGGCGGTGTACCTGGGCGTCTACTACGTGCTGAACCAGATGATCCCGTATCTGGCCGCCCATGCCGTGGGCTTCACCGTCAGTGTCATCGGCTCGTTCCTGCTGAACTCCTACATCACGGTGGGGACCAGGCCGACCTGGCGCGGTTTCGTGCGTTTCCCCCTGTCGAGCGTGATCAACCTGGTGGCATCCGGTGCCCTGCTCCATTTCGCGGTCACCCAGCTGGACATGGACAAGAACCTCGCGGCCCTGGTCGCGGGCGTGCTCGTCACACCGGTCTCCTTCCTGCTGGCCCGATGGGCGATCACCTCGGGCCGACGCGAGGGCACTCCGCCAGGCCGGCCGGACGACGACCCGGCAGCGGAGCCACCGATGATCAGGTCCGACAGTCTCTGACCGACGGTCCCCCCACACGTTCTCCGGCGTCGAAAGGCACCTCCGCACATGGTTGGCAGCGTCCCTGGAACCGCCGTTCCGGAGCAACCGGACGAGAAGGGCCGGTCCGCCGGGGCGGGTGCGGCGCCGGACGAACGGCATCGCCCGCCGGCTACGCGGCCATGGACCGGCCTCTGGGTACCGGCCCTCGCCCTCCTGCCCCTCGGTCTGCTCACCGCCGCGGCATGGTTCGGGCGCTGGATCCGCCCCAGTGCCGACGACTGGTGTTTCCTGCCGGTCGTACGGGACGAGGGCATCGCCGGCATCGTCGGCAAGTTCTACCTCGACGACAACGGCCGGATCGCGAACGGGCTGCTGGTCGGCGCCTACGCGAAGTTCGGAGTCGCCGGGCACCAGTGGTTCGCCCTGGTGAGTGGCGTCCTGGTGCTCGGCATCCTGTGGGCGGTGACGGTGGCGGCCCTGCGCAGAGCGGGAGTCACCGTGCCACGCGGCACCGCCCTCCTGATCGCTTCCATGGTCACCGCGCTCTTCCTGTTCGTCACGACGAACACGTACAAGACCTTCTACTGGCCCGCCGCTTCCGTATCGCACACCCTGCCGCCCGTGCTCGCCTGTGCCGCGGTGATTCCCCTGCTGCTGGCCCGCTCGCGCCGGGGGAGGCTCTTCGCCCTGGCCGTGGCCGCCCTCATGGGTCTGTTCATCGGCACGCTGTCGGAGGAGACCACCGTCGTCGTCGGCGTCGTGCTCGTCGCCGCCATGCTGATCGGCCGCTGGGTCTTCCCGGCCCGCTCCAGGGCGTACGCCTGGGCCTGGTGTGCGGCGGGCATCGCCGGAACCGGGGCCGGCGCCCTCGTCCTGCTCGCCTCACCGGGCTCCCAGGCGCGCAGGGAACGGTTCGGTGCGCAGAACGCCGCGCTCCTCGCCCCCGACTCGCTGATCGGTTCACTGCGCGGCTTCGTGGAGATCATCGTGACGGTCGCCACGACCTGGCAGTACGTCGGAGCGATCGCTGTCGGCATCCTGCTGGGCCTGTTCGCCGACCGGGCGGACGGACGCCCGACCCGCCCGCCCACGTACTGGCCGCTGCTCGCCGTGGCAGGAACACTCGCACTGCTCGTCTCCGGATACCTCTGCACGGTCATCACCTACCCGGCCTTCAACGAACGCGTCGCGGTCGCCAACCGCCTCTGGAACGACTACCTGCTGCTGTACGTCGTGCTGCTCGTCGGCGCGGGGCTGCTCCTGGGACAGGGAGTACGACTGATCGCCCGCACCACCGCGCCCGCCAAGGCCGTCTGCGCCGCGCTCTGTGTCCTGGTGTGCGTCGGCCCCGCGGTCTCGCTCGCCCGCCTCGACACCAACATGCAGGCACGCGCCCAGCGTTGGGACCGTCAGGACCGGCATCTGCGGGAGCGGGAGGCGGCGGGCGCCGAGGTCCTCCCGTACACACCGGTCACCGTGAGCGGGATGCTGGAGCCGTTCAGCCGTCAGGGGCGCAGCCCCTGGCCCGCCGGGTGCGTCGCCGACTACTACCACCTCGAACGCGTCACGTACTCGACCGAACTCCCCTGAGCGCCCTGTCACGGGGGACGGCTCCGAACCGGTCCGTGCATGAAGGTGCGGGGCAACCGACCGACGGCTCATCTCCCCGCGGGGGATGGGGAGACGAGCCGTCCAGCACGCGGCCTACCAGATCGCTTCGACCCACTCGGGGTGGTCGATGAACGGGTTGCGGTTCTTCTGGTAGGTGTCGAAGATGATCTGGTTGCGCCGCTCTTCGAAGGCGCTGGGCGGGTCCTGCGCGTTCCACTGCTTCAGCACGGAGAGGCGGCCGTGGTACGGGACGCTGCCGTTGGACACCGAGTCGTTGGGCTCCAGGTCGGCCCAGGCGTCATCCCCCTCATAGCGGACGGCCATGTAGAGGATCATGCGGGCCACGTCCCCCTTGTCCGCGTTGCGCGGCTCGAAGGAGTTGGAGTCCGTGTAGCTGCCGGCCGCACCGCTGACCGCGCTGCCGCCGTTGTCGAAGTCCTTGTTGCCCCGGATGCTGTTGACCTGTACATCCGCCGGGCGCAGATGGTGAAGGTCGGTGCCGGGGCCGGACGAGGTGCCGAAGCTGCCGTGCGACTGGGCCCACACGTGCTCGCGGTTCCAGTCGCCGACACTGCCGCCGTTGAGGCTCTTGCTGCGCGACGTGCCGCTGTACAGCAGGATCACATTGCCGCTGTTGCCCGGGTCCTGGTCGGTGACCTTCAGCGCGGTCCAGACGGCGTCGTACGAAATCTTGGTCTGCGGGCTGATGATCGTGTGCAGCGAGGACTTGAGGCTCGTACCGGACTTGCCGATCGCGTTCCTGTAGTACGTGCTGTCGTACGCGGTCGTCGTAGCGCTCGCGGGACTCGCGGCGACGGTCGGAAGGGTGAGACCGAGGAGAACGGTGGCGACGGCAGCCGCCAGCACCTTCCATCTTCCTATGTGCGCAACGGACATGGGGGGCCCTTTCCCGAGGGACGACACGCACTGGAACGCGGGTTGGTACCTCAACCGTGCCGCGTTCTACGCGTGTTGACTTTTTGTCACCGGGAGCATGGCACGGGGTGTCGGCCGCTCACGTAACCGGGAGAAGGCGTTTTCGTGACGTTCTCGCATACGACGCAACCTCCTTCCAGGGCCAGCCCTCGGCCCGGTGTGACGCCGACTGCGCCGCCAGGTGGCCCGATCGGCTGCACTTGCTGCTCCGTACGGGGCAATGTGGCAGATCTTCGGTACGCGGCCCCGCGATCACCGAGTGCCCGAGCGATCAGCGCCCGGGCAGTCGCCCGATGAGGAGAACGCGATGCGTATGCGTCATTCGCTGCTCTCCGCCGGTGCCGCGGCCGTACTGATCCTGGGACTCGCGCCGACCGCGACGGCCATGAACACCGCCGCCGGGCACGCCGCCACGGCGATGAACCCTTGCGGGTTCTACGAGACCGGATCCGACGCCCGCTGCAACCACTGCACGTCGGACGGGTCGAACGTCGTCATCGAAGTCGAGGTCTTCGGCCCCAACTACGAGCGCTGCGTGGGCCCCGGCGACACCTGGCTGGGATCGGCGAGCAGGATCCAGGGAGCCCACTCCGTCGGCCGGACCTGCTGACCGGCGGAACACAGGGCGGAGTCCTCCGTACCGGCGAGCCGGTCCGCGCCCATGGACGGAGCACGGACCGGCCTCGCCGGGGGCCTCCCCGGCTGGGGGCGGCAGTACCGCCAGGTGAGCGGGGCAGCGGTCATTTCGGAGTGTGACCCGAGTATCAATAAGGTGGCCCCATGTCTGCCACATTGAGCTCCATAAAGACGGCCACCGCGCTGCGGACAACGGCACGCGTCTCCGCCGAGTTGCTCCTGGTCCTCGTCGCGGCCGCCGCGGCCGTGTGGGTGCTGGGCTGGATGTGGCCGGTCGTCTGGCCGATCGTCGTCGGCCTGTTCCTCACCACTCTGACCTGGCCTCCCACGCGCTTCCTGCGCCGGCGCGGCTGGCACCCCGCCCTCGCGGCATCGGCCGTGACCGTCCTGTTCCTCCTCGTTCTCGTGGCCATACTGGCGCTGATCGCCGTGCCGGTGGCCTCCCAGTCGGGCGAGCTGACCGACGGCGTGGTCGAGGGCATCCAGAGGCTGCGCGAGTGGGCGGCCGGGCCGCCGCTGAACATCGGCGACGACCAGATCAGTGGCGCCTTCGACACCGCGATCGCGCGCGTCCAGGACAGCATCGGCAGCATGGTCACCGCGGTCGGCACCGGTGTGAGTACCGTGCTGAACGGTGTGGTCACTGCCTTCCTGTCCCTGTTCCTGATGTTCTTCTTCCTCAAGGACGGCCCGCGGTTCCTGCCGTGGCTCACGCGTCAGCTCCCCGGCCGGCTGGCCGTCGACGTTCCGATCGTGGCCGCGCGCGGCTGGGCCACCCTGGGCGCCTTCGTACGCTCGCAGGCATTCGTCGGCCTGCTCGACGCCGTATTCATCGGCCTCGGCCTCTGGATCCTGGGGGTGCCCCTTGCGCTTCCGCTGGCGGTACTGACCTTCATCTCGGCGTTCGTCCCGATCGTGGGTGCCCTTTTCGCCGGTCTGGTCGCGGTACTCATCGCGCTGGTGTCCAACGGCCTGACGGACGCGCTGATCGTGCTGGCCATCATCCTGGTCGTACAGCAACTGGAGGGCAACGTGTTCCAGCCCATGATCCAGAGTCGCGGGCTCGGCCTCCACGCGGCAGTGGTCCTGCTGGCGGTGACCCTGGGGGGAAGCCTGGCCGGCATCGTGGGCAGTCTGCTCGCCGTCCCGGTCGCCGCGCTGGTCGCGGTGGTCTGGAACTACCTGCGCGAGCAGCTCAGCGACCCGTCGTCGGAGCCGGCCCCCGAGCCGGAGCCGGAGGAGCCCGATGGCTCGTACACCGCCGGTGCGGCCGTTCCTGCGTAGCGGACGCTTCTCGCGGACCAGGCTGCGAGGCATGTCCCAAGGAGGAGCCCTCGGCGAGGTTCCTGCTCGATCCCTTCACCGCCGCAGGCATCGCCGTACCGGCCCGCGACGCCTATGACCTGCGTGACTTCGATGCCGAGGTGAAGAAGGACCTGGCGGAGGCGCGTCGCATCTGTGCGGATGTGCAGGGCCTGTCGGGAAGGTGATCGAGGTCGGCGCACATGAGCGCGCGCGGCGCACGTACCGGTACGTGGGGCCTGCTGACGTGAAAGCCGGGGTTCGGCCGGGCGGCGCGGGCCGGAGAATCGGCTCGGCTGCCGAATTCGAGAGATGGGCGTCGTGGCAGTCGGCGCAGGACCTGGCCGAGCCGTTCACCTTCGTTGTCGGCGGCGAGGCCGAGCTGCGGCTGGCACCCCGCCGCAGTGAGCACGTGGCGTGTGCCGGTGGCGGGCCGGTTCTGAGCGCCGGTGAGATCAGCTTCGTCCTCGAGACCGACCGCTGGTTCGTCGGTGAGGTGAGCAACCAGTCCACGGGCTACTACCCGGACGCCGGGTCATGGCCTGCCGTCGCCGAGGCACTGGACCGGGTGGGACTCGGCCGCCCCGACGGCTTCACGCATGAGGTGGTGTTCCGGCGCTGTCCTCACTGCCAGGAGCACAACATCGTGCGCGAGGACGACTTCGTGTGCGTCTTCTGCGTTAGCGATCTGCCCGATGAATGGAACGTGGATACGGCCGTCGGTGGGGAAGCGCCACAGCCGACGACAGGGTTCACACCGGCGGCCGGGACGACGAGTTCGCTCATGTCCTGACATACCTACGCGCCACGGTCCCGGAGGCCGATCTGCCGGCGTTCCTGAGGCCGTGTTCGGGCGCAAGCCTGACGGCACCACCATCGACGGTCTGTCGGCGGTCGAAAGCTGAAGAGTACGGGAGCGAGGGCCGGGCCGGGCAAGGGCCGCGTAGCGGCTGCATGAGCCATTCCCGCCGCCCGCTGCCCGGCGAAGCCGACTACGAGCGCTTAGAGTTCGGCGTGACCCATCCATCGGCAGGTGCGAGGAGCATCGTGATCACGTGGCGGCGTCTGACGGAGGATGACTTCGGGTTGTTGCGGGAATGGCTCATGCAGCCGCACGTGGCCCGCTGGTGGCACCACGACACCTCCCCGGACGCGGTCGCACGGGACTTCGGGCCCGCGGCGCGTGGTGAGGAACCGTCCGAGGATCTCCTGGTCATGCTGGACGGCACCCCGGTCGCCCTGGTCCAGCGCTGCAGATTCGCGGACTACCCCGACGACGCCGAGGAGCTCGCCGGACAGGTCGAGCTGCCCGGCACGGCCGTCACGATCGACTACCTGCTCGGGGACCCCGCGAGGGTGGGGCAAGGGCTGGGCCCGCGCATCATCCGGGCGGTCGTGGAGGCAGTCTGGACCGACTGTCCGGACGCGTCCGCCGTCGTCGTCCCGGTCCACACGGCCAATCGCCCCTCATGGCGCGCCCTGGAGAAGGCCGGGCTGCGCAGGATCGCCACAGCAGACCTGGACCCGGACAACCCCGACGACGACCGAACCCACTACGTCTACCGCATCGACAGACCTGCCGACCCGCTCGCGGATACCGGTCCCGGTCCCGGCCCCCGAGCCGATCCGTGAGTCGATCCGTGCGTCCGGTGATCAGCTGACGTGGGCGGCGATGGTGCGCGCACACGCTATGGATTCGGCATGCGTCGTGTCCACCTCCACGTCGTAACGCACCCCTCGGTGCACCACATCCGCCTGCAGCGCGGCCATCCCCTGGACCCGGTCTCCACGTGCGACCTCACGGTCCGCGGCCACCGCGCTCTCACACCTGACCGCGACCCACAGCGCAGCCACTTCTCCGAGAGCCTTCTGCCACCGCTCCTGGGAAGCCGCTCCGCCGAGGAAGACGTCGTCGACGACGATCCGGGCGCCTGCGCGGGCCATCGCCACGATGCCCTCCGTCCAGGCCGCCTCCAACGCCCGGAAGTCCGCCCCGACGCTCACTCGGCCGTCCGCCGCGAACTCGATCCCGGAGTCCGACGCCCGCATCCTGGCGGGCATCGCGTCGACGAACGAATCGACCCCGAACGCCAGCCACGGTTCCGGAAGTACGGCCTGCAGACACCGCACGATCCCGGACTTCCCCGAGCTGGAACCGCCATTGAGGATGATCATCTGAGTCGTCACCATGCCACGGTAAGGGCACCTGGCCGGGGGGCGACGCGTGTCCCGGTGACATCGGCTGTCGCTCGGCGTACCTCCGGCCCGGCCGGGCCGGTGGACGTCGGGCGCGTGAGAAGTGGACAGTGAAATGGCACAGGTTACGGCTGTGAGCAGCAAGGAGACCTACGGGTTCAGCAAACCGAACCGAACGAGCATCACCCTGCTCGCCGGTCTCGGTGTGGAGGGAGACGTCCATGCCGGGGTGACCATCAGGCACCAGTTCCGCATGACGTACGAGCCCGGCCTGCCCAACCTGCGCCAGGTCCACCTCATCCATGAGGAACTCTTCGACGAACTCGCCGCGAAGGGGTTCTCCGTTGCCGCGGGGCAGCTCGGTGAGAACATCTCGACGCGGGGGATCGACCTGCTCGGACTGCCCACGGGGACCCTGCTGCGTCTCGGCGAGGAGGCGGTCGTACAGGTGACAGGACTTCGGAACCCGTGCTCGAAGATCAACGAGTTCCGAGCGGGCCTGCTGCAGGAGGTGTTCGAACTCGAAGGCGAAACAGGTGAGTTCACCTTCAAGTCCGGAATCATGGGAGTGGTCCGGCGGGGCGGCGACGTTCGGCCCGGTGACCCGGTCGGCGTCGAGCTGCCCAGTGGCCCCCACCATCCGCTGGAGCGGGTGTAGGCATCCCCGCGGGCTTCCGGCCCGCCGGTCTGTGCGTCAGGGATAACCCTGGCGCACACCGGTCGGTTCACGGCAGAATCCCCGGCGTGAAGATCACTGCGCGCGAGCTCAACCGGGCCACCCTCAGCCGTCAACTGCTGCTGGAACGAGCCGATCTGGACGTTGTCGATGCGGTCCGCCGCGTTGTCGCGGTCCAGGCGCAACACGCGCCCTCGCCTTACGTCGCCTTGTGGAACCGGGTGGCCGGCTTCGAGGCGGCCGATCTGGACGCAGGCTTCACCGGCCGCACTGTCGTCAAGGCGACACTGATGCGGATCACACTGCACGCGGTGCATGCCGATGACTACCAGGCGTTCCGTGAGGCGATGCAGCCGACGTTGTACGGTTCGCGTCTCGGCTTCCGGTTCGCGGCTTCCGGGCTCACGCCCGTCGACGGCGAAGAGCTGGTGCCGGAGCTGCTGGACTTCACCGACCGGCCCCGGACGGCCGCCGAGATCAAGGCCTGGCTCGACGTGCGGCTCGGTGCGGACAAGCAGCCGGGGGCGTGGTGGGGGCTTCGCGGCTACGCGCCGCTGCACCACGCTCCGACGGGCGGCCCGTGGTCGTTCACCAGCCGGTCATCGTTCGTCTCGGCGCGGACCGGCCCTGTCCCCAGGGGGCGCGACACGGTGACGCGGGCCCTGCAGGGCCTGGTCCTGCGCTACTTGGAAGGCTTCGGCCCGGCCTCGGTGGCCGATGTGGCCCAGTTCGCGATGGTGCGGCGCGTGCCGATCCGTCAGGCTCTCGACGCACTGGGCGACTGCGTCGAAAGGCTCGAAGGGCCCGAGGGCGCCCTCCTGTACGACATCCCCGGCGCCCCGCGACCCTCTGCGGACACCCCCGCGCCGCCGCGGTTCATGGCCATGTGGGACAGTACGCTCCTTGCCTACGCCGACCGCAGCCGGGTGATCCCGCCGGAGTACCGCCGCGTCGTGATCCGTAACAACGGCGATGTGCTGCCGACGCTGCTCGTCGACGGTTACGTCGCCGGAGTGTGGCGCCCGGCCGACGGTGGCATCGAGGCGACCGCCTTCCACGACCTCCCGCCGAGGACGTGGGACGCGCTCGCCGCGGAAGCGCGGTCACTGGCAGCAGTCCTGGCCGACCGCGATCCCCGGGTGTACAGCCGTTACAACCACTGGTGGGCGAAGCTGCCCGATGCGGAGACTCGTGTGCTGCCTGCCTAGGGTCTGTCCGGCGGGACGGCTCGCGCGTGCTGCCGCGTCCCCGCCGTGTTGGCCGCCGCTTCACCGTGGTGACACCCCGAGGGACCGGGTCCGCAACGAGGTTCGCGGAGCCTGGTGTGGGCATGTCAATAACGTCGCGTGCCCCACGCCGCGGTCGATCGGGAGGACCAAGTTGAAGAAGAGCTCGCGGATGCGAAGAGTGTCGCTGACCCTCGGCAGCGCCGTCGCCCTGGTCATCGCCTTTCCGGGGGGAGCCTACGCGGCTCCTCCCTCGGCCCTGCCCGCCGCCGCGGACGGACTGGAGCAGACGTTCCAGCCGGCCTACGACTACGACACCGACGGCTGCTATCCCACGTCCGCCATCGGGCCTGACGGCACCGTCGCCACCGGTCTCAACCCGACCGGCGCGCTCAACGGCCAGTGCCGTGACGCGTGGGATCTCGGCAACACCAATGGATATGCGCGCTCGAAGTGCAACAACGGCTGGTGCGCGATCATGTACGGGCTGTACTTCGAGAAGGACCAGGCCCTGGCCGGCACCAGCCTCGGCGGGCACCGCCACGACTGGGAGCACGTCGTGGTCTGGGTGCAGGACAACGAGGCCAAGTACGTCTCCACGTCGGCCCACGGCGGTTTCGGTATACACGGCCGCGACCGGATCCGCTGGGACGGTACACATCCCAAGATCGTGTACCACAAGGACGGTCTGAGCACGCACTGCTTCCGTCCCGCGAACGCCAACGACGAGCCGCCGGAGAATCACCACCACAGCTGGCAGTTCCCCAGCCTTGTCGGCTGGAACGGCTATCCCGCGGGTCTGCGTGACAGGCTGAGCCAGGCCGACTTCGGAAGTGCCGTCTTCGGCCTGAAGGACGGCAACTTCAGCAATCACCTCCAGAAGGCCGAGCCGGCCGGCATCGCCTTCGACTCCTACGCCTGAGGCGGTCGCCGAGGTGGGCGCCGGGCTCGACAACACCTTCACGTTCACCGCGACCGGCGCCCAGCCCTTCCTCATGCACGCGGGCAAGCCCGATCACAAGGAACCGCACTGGCAGAACAAGCACCTCACCTTCGTCGCGAACGCCAAGCGCACCGAGCTGACGTTCGCTTCCCTGGTCGAGGGGTGGTGCGGCGCCGTCATCACCGGCATCGAGGCCTACGCGTCGTCAGCTGTCAGGGCGGCCCCGGTTCGTTCCCGGCCGGGACCGCCCCTCCGGCTTGCCTGCTCTCCGGCATGCCCGCACGGCGGCGGGCCCGCCGTCGGCCATGGTGGACCGGTGTGGTGCCCGGCCCGGTACGGGACGGTTGCCGCTGCGGGCTGTGGACCCCAGCCCGGGGCTGAGCAGCCGGGGCCGGAGACCGGTCGTTCGGCTTGGGCTGCGGCCGGCCTCTATCCGACCAACCCTCCTTCGGGTTCTCGGCGTTGCGCCAGACCGTGAGGTCGAGGGTGATGTATCTGCTCGGGTCCTTGGCCGCCGACCTGCCGCGGTACGTGGCGACCGCGATGTGTTGAGTGGCTGGAAAAGATCGGCCGAAGGCGCACTGCTCATAAGGAAATCGTCCCTTTGCTAGCAGCGAACCGGGCTTTCCGGGCGCCCCGAAGGCGATCGAGAGCGTATCGAATATCCGTCCCGTTCGAGCCGGGCAGGGGTGAGGTCCGGGCGCGGGAACTGTCGACAGGGCGTCCGGAGCGAGACCTGCCCGCCGCTTCCGGAGCTCCCTGGCGCGGCCCCCGGGAGTCTTCAGCACTGAAAGTTTCTGCCCGTTCGGTGCGTTGGTGCAGCTAGTGCGCGGCGCCACAGGTCTACGCCAAGTGGCCTCTTTACGCCCCTGGTTACTCGTGCGTTACTCATGTCGTGTCCATGGCATCCGATTATCGGATGCCATGCGCTTCGTCCCCATCAACGTGCCCGGAGGCCGCTATGCCCGCGTACAGTTCTCCGATCCGCCGACTCATCAGATCCAGAGGCGCCCTGCTGGCCGGCGTCCTCGGCAGCGTCGCCGCCCTGCTTGTGACCACCGCAGGCCCGGCGGCAGCCGCCGAGCCCCCCGCCCCGGGTAAGCCGGTGCAGCCCGGTCAGGCGTGGATGGGTGCGGGGACCCGTATCGAGCAGGGCCCCGCGTCCTCGGCCGACGGCGGCATGTCCACGATGGACACCAGTGGCGTCCAGGGCATCGACGTATCCCACTGGCAGGGGGCGATCAACTGGGGCTCGGTGAAGGCCGCGGGCATCGACTTCGCCTACATGAAGGCCACCGAGGGCACGAGCTTCAAGGACAGCCGCTTCAGCGCCAACTACACCGGCTCGTACAACGCCGGCCTGATCCGGGGCGCGTACCACTTCGCCCGCCCGGACGCCTCCAACGGGGCGACGCAGGCCAACTACTTCGCAAGCAGCGGCGGCGGATGGTCCAGGGACGGCAAGACCCTCCCCGGAGTGCTGGACATCGAGCACAACCCGTCGGGCTCCATGTGCTACGGCCTCTCCACGACGCAGATGCGCACCTGGGTCAACGACTTCTACAACACGTACAAGGCTCGTACGACCAGGGACGTCGTCATCTACACCACCGCCAGCTGGTGGAACACATGCACCGGAAACTGGACCGGGATGTCCACCAAGTCGCCGCTCTGGGTTGCGCATTGGGGCACCACAAGCCCCAACATCCCCAGTGGGTTCCCCACGTGGACGATCTGGCAGTACTCGGCCACCGGCCGGGTCAGCGGAGTCTCCGGTGACGTGGACCGCAACAAGTTCAACGGCACCATGACCCGCCTTCTGGCCCTCGCCAACAACACGGCGTAGCAGCCGGGCACGCTCGTCACGGCGGCCGGGGTGGGTTCGTAGGGGGCTCACCCCGGCCGCGTCGGTGCGGTCCAGCCCCACTGCCGCCCCCGTCGGCCACCCCACTGTCCGCTGCCGCCGAACATCCGGCCGGAACGACCGAACACCAGGAGTCCGCCGTGAACCGTCCGAAGCCGACCCGTCGCCACATCCTGCTCGCCGGTACCGGCGGACTGGCCGCCGCCGCGTTACCGAGTGCCGCCCACGCGTCGAGTGCCGTCGAGCCGGACATCGACAGCACCGTCCAGTGGAACGCCCGCCCGCCCCGGAGTGCGGTGAGCCTGGTGGGGAAGCGGCCGAACAAGATCATCGTGCATCACACCGTCAGCGCCAACACCTCTGACTTCTCCCGCAGCCAGGCCCACGCGCACGCCCACTGGGTCCAGAACCTGCACATGGACAAGAACGGGTGGATCGACAGCGGGTACCACTTCCTCGTCAGCCGGGGCGGCTGGATCACCGAGGGGCGGCACCGCAGCCTCAGTACGTTGCAGGGCGGCAGCAACTTCGTGCTGGCCGCGCACACGTCCGGACAGAACGACCAGGCCATCGGCATCGCCAACGAGGGTGCCTACCATGACGGCGCTCAGCCGCCCCAGGCGCAGTGGGACGTCCTGGTGGTGCTGTGCGCGTACGCCTGCTCGCAGTACGGCATAGCGCCGAGCCGCATCTACGGGCACAAGGACTTCGGCACCACGCTGTGTCCGGGCGTGCTCCACGACAAGCTGCCCCTGCTGCGCAGCCAGGTGGCGGCGAGCATGTGACCCGGTTCAGCCGCTCAGGCCGAGCCCGGGCAGGGTCAGCCGACCGATCTCCTCCCCGGCCACGTCCGTGCAGGTGATGTCGGCCACCCCGAGGTCCGAGGGCCTGCGGGCACCGCGAGCCCGTAGCTCAGCCACCGCGAGCCGGGCCGTAGCGGCGGCGCCCGACGCGTCGGCGTCGAATCCGCTCACCCACCACCGGGCGACAGGGATGGCGCGGTCGTGCCAGCCCCTGGCGGCCATTTCCTGCTCGTGCGCCACGTCGTCAGGAGCGGCGTCCTCGTCGTCGACCATGACGACCAGCCCGTCCTCGGGTCCGTACAGGAAGGTCAGGGGACGGTCGCCGTCGGCGTGGTTCACGACATCGAATCCCGCCGAGCCGCCGGCGGCCTGGGACGGCAGCTGGGTGGCCCACGCCAGCATCAGGGTGCGCAGCGACTCCTCCAGCCGCTCCCAGTCGGGGGCCACACACGGTGGCAGGGGCGGAGGGGCGGCCGCCGCGTCGCGGTGCAGTTGCCAGAGGACCGGCAGGTCGGCATAGGCGGGGAGCTGTCCGTCCCCGTCGCCCACCCCCTGCTCGAAGAGAACCCGCTCGCGCTGCTCCAGTGCGTCCGTCGTGTGGCTCGTCAGGCGCAGGGCGCTCTCTCTGCCACCGGCCTCCCCGCTGTCCAGGAGCAGACAGCGGGCACCGTCACGCCACCTGATGTTCGGCCCACGGGAATCGCCGCCGTACAGCGCCGGTACGCCCATCCGGGGGGCGAGCACCTTCAGGGTCCGGCGGACGGCGTCCCCCTGCTCGCCTGAATACGGGAGCAGGACGGTGGAGGACCGTGGGCTTCCAGCCCCGGCGCGGTGGCACAGTCGCTCCACCGCGTCCGCCAGGCGCTGGGCGGCGTCGGCGGTCAGGTCTGCTTCGTCCATACGTTTACAGTGCTGCACAACGAGCCGGAGGGCAGGTGGAGCGTCGGCTCCGGCCGCCAGAACGGCGGCCCGCCGGCCGGCCGCCGGGTGGGCTAGGCCCGGGTGGCGAATTCATAGAGGTCGAGCAGGCGGCCGCGCGTCGCGTGCAGCCGTCGGTGAGCACCATGCCGACCCACTGGCTGATCGCGAATCCGAACTCGGGGTCCGAACTGCACAGTGACCGCACCTGGAACGCGTCGAATTCATAGGCGCGGACCGGGCTGAGCGTTTCGGCCCCCAGCTCCCACTCGAAGGGCGGGAAGAGCCAGGACAATCCGATCAGCTCTCCGGGCCCCAAGGTCTCGATTTCCGTGTTCCGCCGCTGAGGAAGCCGCGCGTCGAGTGTGACCGCGCCGGTCCTGAGGATCCAGAAGCGGTCGGCGAGTGTGTGTTCTTCGAAAAGGCGTTGCCCCGCCGGGAACCGGACGTCATTGCCAAGGCCCAGAAGGCGTTCACGATGCGGTGCGGGAACAGAGGTGATCTTCATTGTGGTGGTCATCGGAGTTCTCCTCCGAGGAGCGCGCTCTGCGCGGGGGTGCGGGCGTGCGGAGGGCGTCGGACAACACGAGATGTTGTCAACCTCCGTAGAAGCGTTCTTCCCCGCTACGCAAGAAGTACGCGAGGAATCGGCGACCTGGGGATGCGGACGGACGCATGGCGGGTGCTCGGAGAGGTCCCGTTCAGATGCGGCGTCCGCCGCGTCCGCCGCGGCACCGACCGGGCGCCGCGCGGGGGCGCGTACACGCGCGCATCCGGCTCGGTCGCTAGGCCGATGCGGCGAGGTGCTGTTCCGCGGCGTCCACAGCCTCGTGCACCGTCGTTCTGCCGAGCAGCACGCACAGGGTGTAGGCCGCGTCGTCCAAGGCCTGGCGTGCGCTCCTGTCGGAGGGGGCCGCCGCCAGCAGCGCCTGGCACTTGCGGAACTCGGCCAACACCTGTTCGGTCCGGGGACGGCTGGGCAGCAATGCCACGCCCCGCAGGGTCCCGGAGGGCGGCGCGGGCGTTCGGGCCGCCTCCATCGCTCCCCGGAGCGCCCGTTCCACATGCTTCGGCACCGGCACGCCGTGGGATCCCGCCACCATCGTGGCGGCCATGGCCGCTGGAGTGAGGTGTGCGGACTCTGCCGCCAGGGCCAGGATCCGCTTCGCGTCCCGTCTTGAGCACGGGGTCATTGCCATGATCATTCCGACCGCCCACGGTGTGGCCGTCTCCCCCAGGAACGGATGCCGTGCGGAATCCGTGGTTCCGGGAGAAGGGGACGGGCCGGATTCGAAACGCTCTTCGGCGTAGGTGGACATAGGGGGGGCATCCCTTCGAACGGCGGGTATCGGTGCGTCGGTGAGCAGTGTGGAAATCATGCCCGCCGTGCAGGAGGACGGCTCACCCTCGCGCAACTCCCACTGGGTCACTGGATTATTGCCCGTCTGCGCGGACAATGAATCAACCGCGCCGATTCAACTGTTTTCCCGTTCCTTGATCCCTCTTCCGGTCGGCACGGTCGCGGCGCGTATCACGCGCAGATCCCGCGTAATGCGCAGATCCGGAGATCAGAAGCTCGGCAGTTCGGGAGATCGGCAGTTCGGTAGCCGCGGCGATTGCAGATCATTACTGTGACGATCAGCTCGGCACGCGATGTCATCGTTCCGAGAATTCGGATCCGATTCGGGTGATGGTGCCCGAACGGGCCAGGTCCGTCGTGGCCGGCGCCGTTGCGAAGGCTCCACCGCGACGGATTCGTTCCGTTCGGCCGGACGCTTGAGTGGGAGTCTGGAAACGATGGAACAGCCTGGGGCCGTCGCTGCGAGGCCTCAGGCGACCCGCCGGCTCCTGGATCGGCGGCATGATCGCCGCCACCGCGGACATCCTCTCCGCGCGAGGCGGCCGCCCGGCTCCGGGCCTGTGCGGCGCGCTCCCCGCGGCGGCCCACGGATGTCGCGGATCGGCTCGTTCGCCGCCGTCTGGCGCCCGGGTCGATCGTCGTCGAGGTGTCCTCGGGGCCTCCCGACCGCGAGCCGGGTATGGCCAAAGCGCTCAGAAGGCGCCTGCCGCAGGCGTATCGAGCAGGGCCGACATCGCCGCCACCACCGACGGCTCGACCCGGTAGTAGACCCACGTGCCGCGCCGCTGCGAGGTCAGGAGTCCGGCTTCGCGCAGCTTCTTCAGATGGTGCGAGACGGTGGGCTGCGAGACGCCGACATCCGCGACGTCGCAGACGCACGCCTCCCCGGCGGGGTGCGAGGCGACCTTCGAGAACAGCCGCAGCCGGACCGGGTCCGAGAGTGCCTTGAACATGGCGGCCATCTTCGCCGCGTCCGCCGGCGAGAGCTCGGCCGACGTGATCGGCGCGCAGCACGGGGTGACCGGTCCGGCCGGCAGGACAGGGACTTCCACCGTCATTGGATTCGACATATGTCTATGTTGACACTCGTCGATACAGGTGGCAAGCTCCAGACATCGAGACATCGATGAACGTCGAAGCAGCGCTCCGGCGTCACCCCGTGTTGAGGAGAGCACCCGTCATGAGCGAGAAGCAGCTTCCTGTTGTCGTCATCGGTGCAGGTCCGGCCGGTCTGGCCGCCGCCGCGCACCTTGTCGAGCGCGCCATCGAGCCCCTGGTCCTGGAAGCAGGGGCCGCCGCAGGCAGCGCTGTACGGGAGTGGGGGCACGTACGACTGTTCTCCACCTGGTCCGAGGTCGTGGACCCGGCCGCCGAGAAGCTGCTGGCGCCCACCGGCTGGTCCGCCCCCGACGGTGCGACCTACCCCTCCGGCGCGGACTGGGCCGAGCGGTACCTCCAGCCGCTCGCCGACGTCCTCGGCGACAAGGTCCGCTACGGCGCCACGGTGACCGGTGTGTCCCGTCTCGGCCGCGACCGGGTCGTCGACGCGGACCGGGAGCAGCAGCCCTTCACCGTGCACATCGAGCTGGCCGACGGGACCGAGGAGCGGATCACCGCCCGTGCCGTCATCGACGCGTCCGGCACCTGGTCCACGCCCAGCCCCATCGGCGGCGACGGCCTTCCGGCGCTCGGCGAGAAGGCGGCGGCCGACCGGATCTCGTACCGGGTTCCCGACCTCGAGGACCCCGCCGTCCGCGCTCGGTACGCGGGCAGGCGCACCGCGGTCATCGGCTCCGGTGCCTCGGCCTTCACCGCGCTCGCCTCTCTCGCCGGCCTCGCCAGGAAGGAAGGCGGCACACACGCGGTGTGGGTTCTGCGTCGCGGCGTCACCGGTTCCACCTTCGGCGGCGGCACCGCCGACCAGCTGCCCGCACGCGGTGCCCTCGGCCTCGCCGCCAAGGCGGCCGTCGACGACGGCCACGCCGACGCCGTCACCGGCTTCCGCACCGGCGCCGTGGAGAAGGCGGGCGAACAGCTGGTCCTGCTCGCCGAGGACGGCCGCCGCCTGGACCCGGTGGACGAGATCATCGTCCTCACCGGGCTGCGCCCCGACCTCTCCTTCCTCTCCGAGCTGCGCCTCGGCCTGGACGAGCGCCTCCAGGCGCCCACCGGCCTCGCCCCGCTCATCGACCCCAACCAGCACTCGTGCGGCACCGTCTACCCGCACGGCGTCAACGAGCTCTCCCACCCGGAGAAGGACGTCTACCTGGTCGGAATGAAGTCCTACGGACGGGCACCGACGTTCCTGGCCATGACCGGCTACGAGCAGGTCCGCTCCATCGCCGCGGCACTCGCCGGAGACCAGGAAGCCGCCGAGCGCGTCGAACTCGTCCTGCCCGAGACCGGAGTCTGTGGCGGCGCCGGCCTCTTCGACGAGCCCGAAACCGCCCCGAGCGACGGCGGCGGCTGCTGCGCCGCGCCCGCCACGCTCCAGGTCGGCATCGGCGCCCCGGCCGCCTCCGGTGGCTGCTGACCTCCATGCCGCAGCTCCCGGCCGGTGCGGCCGCGACCAGGACGGGGGTCCGGTCGCGGCCGCACGTCGTCCTGCCCGCCCTCTGCGCCACCCAGATCACCAGCTGGGGCGTCATCTACTACGCCTTTCCCGTCCTCAACTCCCGGATCACCGCCGACACAGGCTGGTCCCCGGCCGTCACCACCGCGGCCTTCTCGGCCGCTCTGCTCGTGTCCGCGGCGTTCGGAATCCCCGTCGGACGCGTCCTGGACCGCAGGGGTCCGCGCGCCGTGATGACAGCGGGTTCGGTGCTCGGAACCCTGGCCCTCCTGCTCATCGCCACCGCTCCCGGCCTGGCGTGCTTCACAGCGGGCTGGCTGCTCGCGGGCGTCGCGATGGCCACCACCTTCTACCCGCCCGCGTTCGCAGCCCTCACCCGCTGGTGGGGACCCGACCGCGTCCGTGCCCTGACCGTCGTCACCCTCGCGGGCGGCCTGGCGAGCACCGTCTTCGCCCCGCTGACCGCCGCCCTCGCCGAGCACCTCAGCTGGCGCGCCACCTACCTCGTTCTGGCCGCGATCCTCGCCGCCGTCACCATCCCGGCCCATGCCCTCGCGCTGCGCGCACCATGGCCTCCGGCAGAGCCGGCGCCGGCCGTCACGGGTGGTACGCCGGTGGTCCGCAGCCGTCCGTTCCTGGTGCTGGCCGCCGCCTTCACACTGTCCGGCTTCGCCATGTACGCGGTCGTCATCAGTCTCGTCCCTCTCCTGCACGAACGTGGCGCGAGCACCACCGCGGCCGCCTGGGCTCTCGGTCTCGGGGGTGCCGGCCAGACCCTCGGCCGCACCCTCTACGCGAGCTTCGCCGCCCGCACCTCAGCGACCACCCGTACCGCCGTGCTCATCACCCTCGGCAGTGCCACGACGGCGGCTTTCGCCCTCGTCCCCGGACCGATTCCGCTGCTGGTGGCACTCTCCGTCGGCGCCGGAGTCGTACGCGGCAACCTCACCCTGCTGCAGGCCACCGCCGTCACCGACCGCTGGGGCACGGCACACTACGGCCGTCTCTCGGCCGTACTGACCGCGCCCGCCTCCCTCGCCGCGGCCCTCGCTCCGTGGGCGGGCGCCGTTCTGTCCGGCCCTCTCGGCGGATACGACGCACTCTTCCTGCTACTGGCGGGTTGCTCCCTTGCGGC
The DNA here is from genome assembly GCF_014216315.1 of Streptomyces finlayi. Classification (NCBI taxonomy): domain Bacteria; kingdom Bacillati; phylum Actinomycetota; class Actinomycetes; order Kitasatosporales; family Streptomycetaceae; genus Streptomyces; species Streptomyces finlayi. Next base: position 248,403 of record NZ_CP045702.1, on the reverse strand, counting down.
GGCAGCCCTGGCAACGGCCACGGGCGTACGGGCGCCGCCTCCGCCTCTCCGGCCCGGTGAGCAGGAGGAGCCTGGATACCGGAATCGAGGACTGCCTCGGCGGTTCCTGCGGCGTGAGTGACACCCCCTCACCTGGCGCGGACGTGTCCACGGCAGGTGAGGGGGATGTCATCCCTGAACACGGTGAGCCAGGCCTGGGCTCCCTGGCCCGGACCCTGTTCCGCGAGTCCGGCCCACGCTCCCGGAGGCCGGCTCAACCCCCTCATCCAGGGACGAGGCCTTCCCGGACCCGACCGCGCTGCCGCACACCACGTCCCTCACCGGTCCCACCACCGTGATCATGCGCACCGTCCCGTCGCGCTCGTTCCGGCCCACGCCGCGGGGAGTTGATCAGTTCCCTCCGCCCTCGGCGGTCGCCGCCCTCAGCAACTGGGCCGCCGACGCCGTACGGTTCAGCCCGTCGCGCGCCTGGCCGTACTCCCTGGGGTGGTCGCCGGCTCCGGGCAGGGAGAGGGCCGTGCGGAACTCATGCCGAGCATCGGCGCGACGGCCCGCTGCCACGTAGGTGCGGGCGAGACGGATTCGGACCTCCATCTCCAGCCACGTGCTCGTGTGCTCGGTGAGGGTGGACAGGGCCTCGTGGTGGGTGTCGACGGCGGAGCGAAGATCGCCCTGGACGTGTTCCGCGGCGGCGAGGCGGGACAGACACACCGTACGCAGCGGCAAGTCCCCTGCCTGAGCGGCCAGTTCGGCGGCCCGTCGCAACAGCCCCGTGGCCTCCATGTGCCGGCCGAGGGATTTGTGGGCATCGGCGACGAAGCGCAGCGTCTTGTTGATCGTTCGCGGCCGGCCGTTCTTCTGACTCGGCGATCCAGCAGGCGTCGTCGTACTGTCCGGCGGCGGCCGCGTAGGCCACCACGTCGACCAGTTCCCCGCCCGCCGCGTCCAGCCAGGTCGAGGCTTCCCGCCACCCGTGGAAGGGCGAACCGGCGACGTCGGGCCCGGTCGGGAAGCCCTCAGGACCCCAGTCGTCGGCGATGCGGCCGGCTGCCGTGTAGAGGTTCAGAACAGCGGCGCGATCCGCGGCGGCCTCCACGGGTGCCTCGTCGGCGAGGCGCCGCGCGTGCGCCCGTACGAGTGTGTGCAGCCGGTATCGGCCCGGCTGCGGCTGCTGAAGCAGGCTGGCGTCGACCAGATCCTCCAGAAGTCCCTCGGCGTCCGTGCGGGAGCGTCCCAGTGCGACGGCAAGGGTGAGACCGTCGAAACGTACGGTGGGAGCCAGGCCCAACGCGCGGAAGCTGCGCCGTAGTTCGGGTGAAAGCAGGTCGTAGGACACCCGGAAGGCGGCCTCCACACTGCGGTCCTCGGCACGCAGCTCGCCGAGGCTCCGTCCGTCGTCGGACATCCGGTTGGTCAGGAAGGCCAGGGTCCAGGACGGACGGTTCTGCAGCCGGGCCCCCGCGATGCGCAGCGCCAGGGGCAGGCCGCCGCAGCGCACGGCGAGTTCACATGCGGCCTCGGGCTCGCGGTCCGCGCGCGCCTCCCCGAGGAGCTCGCGGAGCAGGCCGACCGCATCGTCCGTGCCCAGCGGCTCCACGGTGAGGCGTTGACCGGCGTCCAGGCCGGGCAGGCGTTGCCGGCCCGCCACCAGGACCCGGCTCCCAGGTCCCGCGGGCAGCAGAGGGCGCACCTGCTCCGCACTGCGGGCGTCGTCCACGACGAGGAGCAGCCGCAGTGCGCTCGTCGCCGCACGCCAGGCGGTGACCAGGTCCGTCAGATCGTCTGCGGCGTCCGGAAGTTCACCGGCGCCCCCGCGGACCGCGCGCAGCAGCCGGCGCAGAGCCCGCTGCGGGCCGACGCTCTCGTGGGCCGCTCCGTACGAGTGGAGGTCGACGAAGAGGCAGCCGTCGGGGTAGTCGTCGGCGAGGGCCCAGGCGGCGCGCACCACCAGGGCCGTCTTGCCGACGCCCGCCGTGCCGTCGACGGCCGCCACTGACACCGAATCCGGCGGCACCGCAGCGGTGAGCAGGGCGAGTTCCGTCTCGCGGCCGACCAGGCAGGAGGTGTCGCCGGGGAGTTCGTTCCGGCGGGGGCGGTGCCGACCGGTCTTCTGCGGCCGGGGTGGGGACTCCTGGGACCCGGCGTCCTCGGGAGCGAGGGTGCCGGCCGGCGTCGACCTGCCCAGCAACAGCCGGTCGTCACTGCGCAGTACGGCCCGGTGCACCGCGCGGAGTTCCTTGCCGGGCTCCACGCCCAGCTCGTCGAGGAGCCGGCGGCGCATTTCCTGGTACGTGCTGAGCGCCTCGGCCTGCCGGCCGCTGCCGTACAGCGCGCGCATCCGCAGGGCTGCGAGCGGCTCGTCGTGCCGCTGGGCCAGGGGCACGGACATGAGGTCGTCCAGGGCGTCCGGGTAACGGCCCAGGAGTACCAGGCACTCGACCCGGTCCTGGTGCAGCGTGCGCCGTTGCCGGGCGAGGCGTTGGCGTTCCGCGTCGGCGAGCGGCCCCGGAAGGCCGGGCAGAGGCTCGCCCCGGAAGAGGGCCGGCGCCGTGCCTGAGCTCTCGTACTCAATTCCCTCCCGGCCGCCGCAATCGCCCGGCGGAAGGCCGCGGTAACGGACTCCTCTACGATCACTTGTGTGTGCGCAAACGTCATAGTCGCTGAAGACGACGCGAAACAGGCCGAGCTGGTCCGCCGCTACCTCGAACGCGAAGGACACGCGGTCACGGTGGTGTCCGACGGGCTCGCCGCGCTGGAGCAGGCCAGGCAGGGGGCACCCGATCTGATCGTCCTCGACGTGATGATGCCGCGCGCCGACGGACTGGACGTGCTCCGCGTACTCCGGTCCGAGCAGCGCGAACTGGCGGTCCTCATGCTGACCGCCCGCGCCACGGAGGACGATCTGCTGCTCGGGCTCGACCTGGGGGCGGACGACTACATGACCAAGCCCTACAGCCCGCGGGAACTCATGGCACGCGTGCGCACGCTCCTGCGGCGGACCCGGCGGGACGGGGACCGGGCGGAGGGCGACGTGCTGAGGGTGGGAACCCTCGTGGTCGATCCCGTGCGCCACGAGGTGGCCGTCGACGGCACGGGAGTCGAGTGCACGCCTGGTGAGTTCCGGCTCCTGACGGCCATGGCCGCCGAGCCCGAGCGGGTCTTCACCCGCGAGCAACTGCTCGCCGAACTGCACGGCTTCGACCGGTACATCAGCAGCCGCACCGTCGATGTGCACATCATGAACCTCCGTAAGAAGATCGAGCGCGCGCCCCGCAGACCGGTCCGGCTGCTCACGGTCTTCGGGGTCGGGTACAAGCTCATGGACCCGCTGAAGGGTGCCGCGCGTGCTTCGGCGCGCTGAGCGCGGAGTGCAGCGGCTGCGCCTGCCCCTGCGCAAGAGCCTGCTCGGCCGGCTGCTGGCCGTCTCGGCGCTCGTGGCGGCGTGTTCCGTCGCCGCGACCGCATGGCTGGCCGTCCAGACCACGTCCGGCGCGATCGAACAGGAACAGGGCCGCAACCTGGCCGCCGACACCCGGATCCTCGACTCCCTGCTCGCCTACGCGGCCGAACACCCCACCTGGGACGGTGTGGGAGCCACCGTCGACGAGCTGGCGGAGTCGGCCGACCGGCGGATCACGCTGACGACGCAGAGCCGGGAGACCGTCGCCGACTCCGCCGGTTCCTCTCCGCCTCCACCCGCTCTTCCGGACCAGGCGTCCGCCGTCGTGGACCCCCTGTCCGTGACAGCCATGCCGGGCGCGAACGGACCGGGGGACGGAAGCGCGAACGGTTCCGGTTCGGTGTCCGTGACGGTCGGGGCCCCCGGCGCGGACGGGGTGCAGCGCTCCGCCGACGACCGGATCGACCCGCGGGCCGTAGGTCCGTTCAGACTGCCCCAGGCCGAACGCACGTCGTTGAGGCGCACCGCCGAGGCCGCCGTGCAGTGCCTCAGCCGGTCCGGGATCGCCTCGGACGTCGTCGAGGCCGCGAGCGGGCGCCCCCGTATTCAGGTCGTGGGCAACGATCCCGACCGACTGCGGAGCAGCCAGTGCCCGACGGACGCGCTGGACAGCCCCACGGGGACCGAGAAACGGGCGCTGAGGGCACTGAACGAGCTCGTCAACGCGTGTCTGGAGCGGCAGGACCGCGAAGCCGTACGGCTGGACCTCGACCTCTCGTGGAACAGCCGCGCCGAGCTCCTTCCCACAGCCCTTCCCGCACCGACACCCGTGCCGAGTGCCGCCCCTGCCGAGTCCGCCACGCCGACTCCGTACGCCGCGCCCTCACCCGTGGACAGCGAGAACGACCGTGACATCGCCTCGTGCGTCGGCATCGCCCGCCAGGAGCAGCTCAGTTCGTACGTCGCCTCACCCGCGCTGCTGTTCATCACCGACCCCGGCGGAGGCGCCGTCCCCGGCTTCGACCTGTCCGCGGCGAACACAGTGAAGATCATCAGCGCGGCGGCGCTGGTCCTCGCACTCTCCGTCGGCGCCTCGGTCCTCGCCGGGGTCCGCCTCGTACGACCGCTGCACGCGCTGACCGGAGCGGCTCAGCGCATGCGGGACGGCGAGAGCCCGTCGCAGGTGGTCGTCGCGGGCGACAACGAGATCGGCCGGCTGGCCGCCGCGTTCAACGACATGTCCGCACACCGTGCCCGGCTGGAGGAACAGCGCAAGGTGATGGTCAGTGATGTCGCCCACGAGCTGCGCACGCCTCTGAGCAACATACGGGGGTGGCTGGAGGGTGCACAGGACGGCATCGCCGAAGCGGACGCGACGTTCGTCTCCTCACTCCTGGAGGAGGCCGTCCAGCTGCAGCACATCATCGACGACCTCCAGGACCTCGCCGCCGCCGATGCCGGTGCGCTGCGGCTGCACCCCGAGCCGGTGCGGATCAAGGAGCTCCTCGCCCAGGTCGCGTCGGCCCACCAGGCAGGGGCCGATGCCGCGGGAGTCGGCCTCACGGTGGTTCCCACGGCCGGCCGCGACCGGGCCCCCGCGCTCGACGCCGACCCGGTGAGGCTGCGCCAAGCGGTAGGCAACCTGGTGTCCAACGCTGTACGTCACACCCCGCCCGGTGGCCACGTGACACTGCGCGCGTATGCGACCGCGCCCGGGGACGCGGGCGACGGGGCTCCGGGCGAGGCGGTGGTGGTGGTGGAGGTCGCCGACACCGGCGGCGGCATCGCCCCCGAGGACCTGCCATACGTCTTCGAACGGTTCTGGCGCGCAGAGAAGTCACGCAGCCGCCGGACCGGTGGCAGCGGTCTCGGGCTGGCCATCGTCCGCAAGCTGGCGGAGGCGCACGGAGGGACGGCGGGAGTGACGAGCACGCCGGGCCAGGGCTCGGTGTTCACCCTGCGGCTTCCGGCGGCCGGCCCTGATCCGATGGAAACGACGGTCTGACAGCTTCCTCACAACTTCACTCCAGTCTGGAACAAGCCGGCGTCGCCCGACGCGTATCCGAGCGCGGGCACCACCCATGCCGAGCTGGAATCGGAGTTCTTCATGTCCCTTCGAACGACCCTGCGTACCGCCGTCCTTACCGCCGTCGCCACCGGAGCGGTGCTCCTCCCGACCGCCGCGGCCGTCGCCGACAACACTCCCACGCCGGTGCCCACGGCGAGCGTCGCCACCCCCAGCCCCACCCCCACCCCCGGCTCCGCTTCCGAGGGAGCAGAGCCGTCCGCGGTTCCCGCGGAGGTGGAGCCGGGCACCATGCCGCGGGGCGGCGTCGACGCCGGGGAGCGTTCCGTCCAAGGCACCGACCACACCGCGCTGTACGGCTCGGCCGCGGGCGCGGTGCTGCTCGCCGGTGCCTGTGCCCTCGTGTTGCGCGGCCGGTCCGCCGCTCGGCGCAACGGCTGATTCCGCACACAGTGGCGCCGCTCCCCGTGGGGGCGGCGCCACCCCTTTTCCCCGATCACCAGCGCACCGGAGTGCACATGCCCCTCACACCTGAATCGTCCTGGCGGGCCCTCGCGTCCGCCATGGCAGCCGGCCTGCTGCTCACCCTCGTCACGGGGTGCGGCACGGCGGACGTCCCCGAGGCATCCGCCCGGACGGCCTCACCCGCCGCCCGTTCCCCGGAGGCGGAAGCCGAAGCGCACAAGGCGCCCGCGCCGACCCGGCTGACAGTCCCTTCGCTCGGCATCGACAGCACGCTGCTGCGCCTGGGGCTCAACGAGGACGGCACGGTCGAGGTCCCGTCGGCCGAACAGGGCATGACGGCGGGCTGGTACGCGGGCGGGGCCGTTCCCGGTGAGCCGGGGGCCGCCGTGCTCATCGGTCACAACGACACCCGCTTCGGCAAGGCCGTCTTCCACGACCTCCACTCGATCGCCGAAGGCGCGGAGATCGTGGTGTCCGACGGGGCGGGCGGCACGTCCCGTTTCGCGGTCACCGGCACGGAGACCGTGTCCAAGAACGCCTTCCCCACGGAGAAGGTGTACGGGGCGACCGGCGAGCGCGTGCTCCGTCTGGTCACGTGCGACGGAGCGTTCGACGCCGACGGCCACCCCGTCGACAACCTCATCGTGTACGCGGCCCTTCGCTGACCGGACGATGTCCCGTCGCCGGTTCCCCGTCGACCGGTCCGCCGCCCCTCTTGAGGGTGCAGAAGGGCCGAGTGGCGGAAACTGAGCGCGGGACACTTCGGGCAGCAAGGAGCAGAGGCGGACAGCAACGGCGGACGGCAGAGTTCTGCTGGCAATGCGTGGGGTGGAGGTGCCAACCGTGAGCAGCTCAAGCGGGTCGGCAAAGAGCTGGAGAACCGGGGACTTCAGCTGCGGTGGGCCGACAACGCGCGGGACGCGCGGGCGGCGCTGCACACGGAGGCGGGGCCTTCGGCAGCGGTGGTCGCCTGGGATCTCCAGCACGATGCGAGCACGGCGGCGGAGGGCGGTGGCGCGGCAGTGCTGCGGCAGATCGAACGCTGGTTCAAGGGTTTGCCTGTGTTCCTCCTGATGGCGGACGAGTCGGATCAGGCCCTCGACCGACTTCCTCTGTGGGTGTCCGAAACTGTCGTGGGCTACATCTGGCCGATGGAAGACACCCCCGCCTTCATCGCGGGCCGGGTCAGCGCCGCAGCCCGCGCCTACCGCGAAAGTGTCCTGCCGCCGTTCTTCAAGGCGACGCCGCCCGCGTGCGCACGAGTACTCCTGGCACACACCGGCGCACGCGGGCGGCGTCGCCTTCCTGAAGTCCGCCGCGGCCCGGGCCTTCTTCGACTACTACGGTGAGCGGCTCTTCCGCAGCGACCTGTCGATCTCCGTCGGTGAACTCGGCTCGCTCTTCGAGCACAGCGGCCCCATCGGCGAGGCGGAGCGCAACGCGGTCCGGGTCTTCGGCGCCGACCGTACGTACTTCGTGCTCCACGGCGATTCCACCGCCGACCGCATGGTGGGTCACTACAGCGTCACGCGCGACGAGATCGCCCTCGTCGACCGCAACTGTCACAAGTCGGTCCTGCACGGGCTGGCCCCGTTGCGGTGGAAGCGCGGATCGCGGCCAACCCACTGGCGGCGGGGGCGGTGTCGAGGGAGGCGCAGTACGCGGGCTCCGAACGGCGATGCTATGCGGTTGCCCCGTGGGAGAGCGCTCCCGCTGTGATGAGGAGGGCAGCGGTCTCTGGATGGGGACCGTTGTTCGCCCAGTCCAGAGGAGAGCGGCCCGAGCCGTGGTCTTCACGGAGGTTCGGATCAGCGCCGTGCGCCAGCAGTTCGCGCACCGTCTCCAGGTGTCCCCAGCATGCGGCGGCGCACAACGGCGTGCCCTCCGCGCCGATTCCGCTGCTCTCGGTGTCCGGGGCGGCCCCGGACGCCAGGAGCAGGCGGGCGATCTCGGCCTTCCCGTTCACGGATGCCTCGTAGAGAGGGGTGGTGCCCTCGCTGTCGCCTCGCTGCGGGTCTGCCCCCGCACGCAGAAGTGCCTTCGCGCGGGCGGCGTCACCCCGCAGGATGGCTGCGAAGAGATGCCGGGAGAGCTTTTTCTGCCGCCGCTGATTCATGACTGCCGAGGTTAGCGACCGGATACGTGACAGGGCCAGTCATATTGCGCGGGCTCCGCAGCGCTCAAGCGGGCTCGTAGCTGTGAGCTTCTGCGCCCTCCCAGGTGACGACTGCCGGGTTGTCGAGCACCCGCTCGGGATCCAGCAGGCCTGCGTCAGCGAGGAAGACGATCACATCGTGATCGCTGTGCGCGAGACCGAGCCGTTCGTCGCGGCCCTTGGCGTGGACGGTCACGATCCTGCCGCCGGACGGTGTCGGGGCGTGAATGATGATCGGTGGCATGGGCATGGGTCCATGGTTGCCCGACTCTGCGGTGTGCGCATCCGCTGGGGAGGCATGGCGCCCGGGCAGGGCGAGGGAGCCCGACGTCTCCGTTGACCGGCTCTTCCGGTGAGGGCCGAAGGGAGAGCCGGTGACGTGCCGACGGGGGGTGGGCGGCTCAGGCGCGCAGGTGGCCCGCGCCTGCTCAGCCACGACGGAGGGGCCGGCCGCGGCCGTTTCCTCGCTCCGTGCACGCACGCCGACGTTGAACGCCGAGCCGGGCACATCTGTACCCATAAGCCTGGCGTAGTAGTGCACTGGTGACACCGTTTCCACGCCGACCACTGGGCCGTCAAGGAACCACTCGACCTGCAGGATGCTCCGCGCGAGATGGCCGGCCAGTTCGCCCACCGACATCCCTGGCAGTACGGACTCATCTTCCCAGCAGTGCGCCACCTCGTCCGTCGTGAGGAGCTGCGCAGCCCGTTCGGCGGCCAGTAGGCACGAGGTCCGGGTCCCGGTGGTCGTCATGCCAGGCATACTGCCCGCACGATGATCACAGCATGCGCGCCGTCCATGTAATGGTCACCTTGGTCAACATGTGGGCAGCGGATTCCGGTGCCTCTGAGGGCCTGGGAGTGATCCGTCCCGCCTCACCCAGGGGTGAGAGCTCAGGAAGTCCCGGACCAGGGGGACAACCTCGTTCACGCTTCGGACCCGAACGGTCTGCGACGGTCAATCGGCATGGATCATTAGAAACATCTGTCATGAATCATGGAAAGCAAGGTAAGCAGATGTCGCCGAACCCGGCCGGAACACCCGACACCAGGACCGACCGGCACCCCAGGAAGATCGTCGACGCGGACGGCGTGCGCATGAGCTACGTCGACACGGGCTCGGGCGACCGCACCGTCGTGTTCCTGCACGGCAACCCGACCTCGTCGTACATGTGGCGCAACGTCATCGCGAACCTCGCACCCACCCGTCGGTACCTGGCCCCCGACCTGGCCGGCATGGGCGCGTCCGGCCCCACCCCGGACGGCACCTACCGGTTCGGAAACCACGCCAGGCACCTTGACGCCTGGTTCGACGCGGTCCTGCCCGACCGGAAGGTCACGCTGGTCATGCACGAGTGGGGCGCCGCCCTCGGCCTCGACTGGGCCCGGCGCCACGCGGACCGCGTGGACGGCTTGGCCCACATGGAAGGGGTGGTGCAGGGCCGCCGCTGGGCCGACTTCCCGCCGGGCGGGGACGCCCTGTTCCGCGCAGTGCGCGGCGACAAGGGCGAGGAGATCGTCCTCGACACCAACCTCTTCGTCGAGAAGATGCTCCCGATGGGCACCCTGCGCGCACTCGACGAGCGGGAGATGGCGGCCTACCGCGCGCCGTTCCCCACGCGTCGGTCGCGGGTGCCCACGCTCACCTGGGCACGGGAGTTGCCGCTCGACGGGGAGCCGCAGGACGTCGCGGCGATCGTCGAGGCCAACGGGACCTGGGCTTCGGGAAGCCAGGTGCCCAAGCTCCTCATCGCGGGGGAGCCCGGCGCGGTGCTGACCGGGGCTGCCCTCGCGTACGTGAGGAGCTGGCCCAACCAGCGGGAAGTCGGCGTCACGGGAACCCACTTCCTCCCGGAGGACTCCCCCCAGCGCATCGCCGAGGCCCTCCAGGAATTCCTCGATCAGCTGTAGTCCAGACCCGAGCGGGCAGGCGAAGCGGGCCGACCATGCCGACATGGGTATGGCCAGCCGTCCGCTGTCGCGGCCTTGTGCTTCAGTGGCTTTCGAGCCGGAACCTCAGCTGGTGGTCACTGTGCGGCCGAGGAGAGGGAGCAGACGGTCCCAGTGGCGACGCAGCCCGGCGGGGTCGAAGGCGTCGGTGTCGGACATGGTGAACCCGTGGACCGTGCCGGGGTAGATCTCGGAGGTGTAGTCGACCCCTGCGGTGTCCAGGACCCGGTTGAGCTCGCCCAGAGCCTCGGGCGTCAGATCGCTCTCGGCGTGGCCGAAGTGGACCTGGGCGGTGATCCCGGCAAGGGTGCCGGGCCCGTCCGCGCCCACGGGGCCGTGGAATGCGGCGACGGCGGCCACCTGCCCGGGGTGGGCCGAGGCGGTGCGCACCGCCAGGAGGCCGCCGATGCAGTAGCCCGTCACCGCGACCGGCCCGGCGGCGACCTCGGGCTGGGCAGCGAGAAAGCTGAGGTAGGCGTCGGCATCACGCAGTGCACGTGCGGTGGTGTGTGCCTCGATCAACGGCATCACCTGGGCCATGAGCGCGAGCCGGGCCTCTTCTCCGATGTGCGCGGGAAGCCCGGTCAGCGGTGCCGGGCCGTGCCGGTAGAAAAGATCGGGAACGAGTACGTAGTAGCCGTGCCCGGCCAGTTCGCGGGCCATCTCCCGCAGAACGGGCCGGATACCGAAGCCGTCCGCGTACATCAGCACGCCCGGGCGCCGTTCTCCGTGGTCGGGGAAGGCGGCGAAGGCGTCGGCCCGGCCGTCCGTGGTGGGGATCCGAAGCGTCTTGGTGGGCATGAGTTCTCCTGTCGGGTTGATGTGTCGAGCCTCTGATCAACACGACGGAGGCGGAGCCCGCGCCGCAGCACGAGATCCTCGGTCGAACGGCGGGCCCGCGTCGGCCCGTACGGCGCTCAGAAGGGCACCGGGTCGCCGATCCGTGAGTGGCGCGAAGCCGTCCCGGTATACATGACCGCAGAGCGTAGCTCACCCCTGGCCCGGGCCGCCCGCCTGCCCGCTGTGGTGGTCGAAGCCCATCAGTCGGCCTTCCTGAACACCTCCGACATGCCGTCCCCCGTGTCGTGGGCGAGGAGGCCCGTCGTGTCCGGAGCCAGAAGAGCGACGCGAACGGCCAGTTCCCGGCCGTGTACGTCGACGGCTGCCTCGACGAGATCCGCGAACGCGTCCAACGCGTTGCGCGCACGTGAGCGGGACGCCACCCGCGGGGCGGTCGTCGCCCTCGGCGCGGGCCTTCTCCTCTTCGCGCGACGCAAGCGTTCCTGACGCCGGACCTCGCGCCGGGCAGCGCTTCTGTCGTGGGGCCCGCCCGCGCTCGCGGATGGGCCGGCCCCACCAGCCCATCAGTACAGTCCCGCGCGGCGCGCGATGTCCTCGCCGTGCTGCATGCGGCGGCGTGCCTCCTCGCCCAGGGTGCCCATCACACCCGCGACGACGGTTTCCAGCACCGCGAGCGTCGGGACGAGGCTGTCGTACGGGGAGGGGGCCGACACCTGGCTGGGCAGTACCACCTCGGCATGCGCCGCCGCGGGCGAGAGCCAGGTGTCGGTGAAGAGGACGACCTTGCCTCCCTGGCCCTGAACCAGGGAGGACATCGTGGTCTTGTCGTCCTCGTAGCGCCGGTAGTCGAAGACGACCATCACGTCCCGGCGGGTGAGGGCGGCGAGCACGGCTGTGCGTTCGACGTCCCGGTCGGGGAGGAAGCGGACGTCGTCGCGCAACTGCATGAGGTGGAGACCGAGGTACTGGGCAAGGAGGTGTGTGAACCGGCCGCCGACGAGCGTGATGCGGCGTTTGCCGTCGGCGAGGAGCCGCACGGCGTGCTCGAAGTCGTGGGGAGGCAGCTCGGCGAGGGTCGCGGTGACAGCGGAGGTGAAGACCTCGCTCCCATGCCGCAGCAGGGCCGACTCGGTGTCCGTCCCTTCCGGAGGGGGACCGAAACCGGCCGAGGAGTAGAGGGACAGAGGAGAGGCGTTGCGTTCGTCGAGTTCGGCCCGCAGCGCGGCCTGGAAGTCGGGGAACCCCCGGTACCCCAGCCGGTTGGCGAAGCGGATGACCGTGGGAGCGCTGACCGCGGCCCGTTCGGCCAGCACGGCGACGGTCTCGAAGCCGGCGGCCGGGTAACCGGCCAGCAGGACACGGGCCACCTTGCGCTCGGCGGGACTGAGCTCGCCCAGCTTGTGCCGGATGTCTTCTGCGAGCGCGCCAGAGGCCATGGGTCTTCGGTTCCTTTCGGATGTGCGGACTGCTCGGCGAGCCTACGGGCGGGGACCGGCCGGCGGGACGGCCGGTCCCCGCCCGTTGCGGACGGTGACTCAGCCGGCGGCCACGCCGACGTCCAGGCCGATCAGTGTCTGCGGTGTTGACCCGTCGTCGCTCCAGGCGGTGAAGGCGGGCGGCTTGGAGAAGGTGACGGTGAAGCGCGGGCCGTCCTCGTAGGTGGTCGCCTCCGCGCTGCGTTGGGCACTGGTGGCGGCCAGCGCGCGTGCCGTTCTCAGAAACGCGTACGGAACGCCGGCCGGGTTGGCCGCCGAGCAGAACACATCGGTGTTGGCGGCGACGGGCGTGGCCGTGTGCGGGGTGAGCGGGCGCTTGCCGGCGGCGGGCAGGGTACGCCAATGGCGAGGCTCGTAGCGGTCGCCGTCGGTGAGGTAGGAGTACCGCACGCCTGACAGGGACCAGGCCGCACCGTGCGCAGCGCGACCGGGCCGCAGGTCCAGGACAGCGACGCCGCGCGGTCCGAGCACCCGCAACCGCTCACGCGCGCCCCCCGGATGGTCCACGACCAGGGCGGTGTTCTCCTCAAGGGCGTACACACGGTCGTGGCCTGTGTCGAAGGCGGGTGTCGATCAGGCCGGAGTGGAGGAATGCGAAGCCGCCCCCGGGCTCGTAGCCGAGACGGGTGGGGTCGTCGAAATAGCCTGGGCTGCTCCCGTCGCGCAGACCCTCGTACGACTCGCCGCCCGTGACCATGTCACGGCCCGCGGCGATCTGGGCTCCGGCACTGGAGCCGGCGACCACGGCTCCCCGCGCCAGCTTGGCCCTGATCGCGGCCAGGACCTTGGTGTCGGTGTGTGCGGCCCCGTGCAGGAGGGTGGTGAGGTAGCGGGACTGGTCGCCGCCGCCGAAGAAGAAGCCGGTCATGGCGTTGACCTGGCGGACGACGGCGTCCGAGTCGGCGTGGGAGACGGAGTCGAGGTCGACGGGGATCCACTGTGCGTCGGCCGCGCCGTGCCGTTCGAAGAGGCCGGCGTAGTAGGCCCCGTTGCACCGGGAGTTGCTGCACCGCTCGGGGTCGCCCGCATCGGGGTCCTGGCTCGGAGGTACGGAGGCGGCGGTGATCACGCCGATACGGGCGCGACTGCCACCTGCCCGTTGGATGATCTCTCCGTACACCTGTGTGTTGTCTTCCTTGAGGGCGCCGCCGACCAGGACCAGCGAACCGCCGTGCCGCGAGGCCGGTGGGCTGTCGGTGGCGGCCACCGCCGGCGTGACGGCGAGCGTGAGCAGCAGGGCGGTTGCCCCGCCGGTGAGCGCGGTGCGCCGGGTGGGGGAGTGGCCGGGCATGGGAGACCTCCGGATGTCGTCGGAAAGCGGGTCGGCGGTTGTTCGGCGAGGTGGTCACCCGGTCCTGGCGTCACCCAGCGACGCGATGAGTGCGGCCAGGAGGGCGACCCGGACGGGGACCGTCGTCGTGTCGAGCCATTCCTGGGGGCTGTGATCGGCGCCGCCGACCGGACCGAGGCCGTCCAGGACCGGCACGCCGACTCCCGCGATGATGTTGGCGTCGCCGACTCCGCCCGTGGCCGCGGCGCCCAGAGAAATGCCCAGCTCCGCGCCCACCGAGCGGGCCCGGGCCATCATGCGGTGGCCGGCCGCCGTCTTCTCCATCGGAGGGCAGAGGTCGAGCTGCTTCACCGTCACGGCCGTGCCGCTGACCGCGGGCTGTGCTGCGGCCCCCTCGATGGCTGCCAGGGCCCGTTGGATCCCGTCCGTCGTGGCCGAGCGGACCTCCACGTGCAACTCGGCCTCAGGGCAGACGATGTTGGTACGCGTACCCGCCCGGAGCACACCCACGTTGATGGTGACATCGGCCCAGCGGCCGTTGAGTGCCTGGAGGGCGATGAGGAGGTGCGCGGCGGCCAGAGCCGCGTTCGCGCCGCGTTCGGGCTCGATGCCGGAGTGCGCGGCACGCCCGGTGACCGTCAGGTGGAAGTCCGCGACGCCCTTGCGCGCGGTCACCAGGTCGCCGTTCTCGCGGGCGCACTCCAGGGCCAGCGCGTAGTGCGCGCCCCGGACCGTCCGTTCGGTGACGGGACGGCTGGCGGGGGAACCGATCTCCTCGTCGGGAGTGGCCAGGAAGACCACCTCGTCGTAGTCCTCGACGCCAGCCTCGTCGAGGATCTCCAGCGCGGTCAGCCCGGCGAGCAGGCCGCCCTTGTCGTCACTGACGCCGGGACCGTGCGCGAGTGGTCCCACGACGGTGAAGGGCCGTTCCGCCGCGGTCCCGTCGGGGAAGACGGTATCCATGTGAGCGGCGAGCAGGATTCGGCGCCCACCGTCCACGGCCGCGAGCCGGCCCCGTCTGCGGCCGATCACCACGTCCCCGGTCGGGACGCCGCCCACCGGCTCGGGGGTGACACGCTCGACGGAGAAGCCGAGTGCGGCGAGCCGGTCGGCCGTCCAGTCGGCGACCCGGTCCACCCCGGCGGGACTGTGCGAACCGGAGTCGATGGTGACCAGCGCCGCGAGATCGGACAGGAACCTGCCCAGGCGGGCCTCCGCGTACGGGAGCAGCTCGGTTGCGCGTGGCCGCTGCCGTGAGGGCGCGGTCACAGGACCTTGGACAGGAAGGCGCGCGTGCGTTCCTGCTCCGGATCGGCCAGCACCTGCCGGGGGTCGCCGGCCTCGACGACCACGCCGTCGTCCATGAAGACGGCTGTGTCCCCGACCTCGCGGGCGAACCCGATCTCGTGGGTGACGACCACCATGGTCATGCCGTCGGCGGCAAGCTGCCGCATGACGTCCAGGACGTCACCGACCAGTTCGGGGTCCAGCGCGGAGGTCGGCTCGTCGAAGAGCATCAGCTTCGGTTTCATGGCGAGGGCCCGGGCGATGGCGACGCGCTGCTGCTGGCCGCCGGAGAGCTGAGCGGGATAGTGACCCGCCCGGTCCGCGAGCCCCACCTGGCCGAGGAGCCTCCGGGCGTCGGCGCGTGCGTGAGCGGCGCTCGCTCCGGTGACGCGCAGGGGCGCCTCCATGATGTTCTGCTCAGCCGTCAGGTGAGGGAAGAGGTTGAACCGCTGGAAGACCATGCCGATGTCACGGCGGTGCGCGGCGATCTCCTTCTCCCGCAGCTCGTGCAGGCGGGTTCCGCGCCGCTGGTATCCGACGAGTTCGCCGTCCACCGCGAGTGTGCCTCCGTCGATCTTCTCGAGGTGGTTGACGCAGCGCAGAAAGGTGGACTTGCCCGACCCCGATGGGCCCAGCAGACAGCACACCTGCCCGCGTTCGACAGTCAGGTCGATGCCCTTGAGGACTTCGAGCCTGCCGAAGTGCTTGCGCACGCTGCGGGCGTGCACCATGGGCGCGCTCAACGGCCCTTCTCCTTCTCAGTCGTCGTAGTGGTCTGCCGGGCGAAACCGGTCAGCATCCGCCGCAGGGGCGAGCTGTGGCCCCCGTGCGCGGTGCCTCTTCCGTAGCGCCGCTCCAGCCAGGCCTGCGGGATGCTCAGCAGACTCACCAGGGCGAGGTACCAGAGGGAGGCGACGACGAGCATCGGAATCACCTGGTAGTTCTGCGCGTACACGTCCTGGATGTTCGACATCAGGTCGTGCGCCGCGATGACCGAGACCAGGGCGGTCATCTTCAGCATGTTGATCGTCTCGTTGCCCATGGGCGGAATGATCACTCGCATGGCCTGCGGGAGAACGATCCTGCGCATGGTCATCCCCGGTCGCATGCCGAGCGAGTGCGCGGCCTCGGCCTGGCCGGTGTCGACCGACTGGATGCCGGCCCGGACGATCTCCGACGCGTAGGCCGCCTCATTGAGTCCGAGCGCGAGCAGAGCGGCGACGGCCGGGGTGAGGAGGGTGTTCGTGTCAGCCTGCACGAAGGTGATGTCGGTGAAGGGAATGCCGATGAGCACACTCTTGTAGAGGGCTCCCGCGTACCCCCAGAAGATGATCTGGACGAGGAGCGGGGTACCACGGAACGCCCAGACGAACAGCGAGGACAGGCCGTACAGGACCGGGTTGGACGAGAGGCGCATGACCGCGATGACGGTCCCGAGGCCGAGTCCCAGCGCCATGGCCGCGACGGTGAGCCACAAGGTGGTGGCGAGGCCGTCGAAGATCAGGCCGGCGAAGAGGTAGTCGCCGATGATGTCCCAGTGCAGGTTCGCGTTGGTCGCCAGCGAGCCGATGAGACCCGCCAGCGCGATGATCGAGACGAGAGCGGCGGCCCAGCGGCCGTAGTGCCGTACGGGTACGACGGTCAGGTCCTCGTCCTCCGGTAGCTCGCGGTCGTGGGGGAGCCCGGTGAGTGCGGTGGAGGTCATCCCTGGTCGACCGCCGCGTTCCTGGTGGCTTCCTTGACCGCGATGGAGGCAACGCCGTACTTCTGGAAGATCTTCGTCGCGGTGCCGTCGTCGATCAGGGACTGCAGAGCCTTCTGGATCGCGTCGGTCAGTTCCGGGAGCTTCTTGCTGACGGCGATGCCGTTGGGGGACGCCTGGTAGCCGCCGGCCGCGGCCGGGTCGTCGACGACCTCGAAGGCGTCGCCGCCGTCGGCGGTCTTGGCGGTCCAGCCGGCCGCGGGCTTGGTCAGCACCTGGGCGACGACCTTGTCCGCGCGGAGAGCGAGCTGTGCGTCGGAGTCCTTGGGGAAGGTCAGGATGCCGATGTCGCCGCCGGCCCTCTCGCACGTCTTGCGGTGCGCGTTGAGCAGGTCGAGCTGGTTCGTCGCGGCTTGAACCGCGACCTTCTTGCCGCAGAGGTCGTCGAGGGTGGTGATCTTCTCGGGGTTGCCCTTGGCCACCATGATTCCGGAGCCGGAGAAGGAGTAGTCGACGAAGTCGACGACGGCCTGCCGCTCCTTGTTGTCGGTCATGGCGGACATGGCCACGTCGAACTTGCCCGCCTGGATGGCGGGGACGATCCCGTCGAACTTCTGCGGTGTGAAGGCGAACCGCACCCCGAGGCGGGCTCCGATCGCCTGTCCCAGGTCGTAGTCCAGACCGGTGAGCTCCTTCTTCCCCTCGGTCACGAACATCTCGAAGGGTGCGTAGGGGACATCGGTCGCCACCCGCACGGTGCCGGACCTCTTGACGGCGTCGGGGAGGGAACTGTGCAGCTTCGCGTCCTTCCTGACCGTCACGCCGGCGACCTCCGCCGACGCGGGCACCTTCGCTGTGGCGCTTGTGTCACCCTCGGCGCACGCCGCGAGCACCAGCATCGCGACGGTCGTCAGCGCGGTGGCCGCGGTGCGGCCGGAGACATGGGCGTACCTCATATGCGTTTCCTCCCGAAGGCTTGCCGGCCAAGGGATGACTTCTCGCTCGGCCCGCCCCAGAAGTTACACATCGGCATGCGATCTGCATAGGTGTAACGAGCGTTACCTTTGGTCGGGTGTCGATCGGGAGCCTGAACCGAAGTGCCGTGAGCCCTTGGTTGTGCCGAGTATTGCGGTCCTGTCGGTTGTTGGGCGACTCTCTGTGGTGTTACATCTGGCGCAACGCTCCCGCCATCTGTACGTTCCATCACCACCGATGCCACGTCGGTTCCTCGTCCCTTCTTCCCCTGGGAGAACTCCGTGCTGCCGAGCTCCACCCTTCAGCAGGTCCCCGCCCGACCGGCCGGCCCGACAAGGCGGCGCGTCCTGCGGTTGACGACGTGTCTGGCGGCTTCCATGGCTCTGCTGGCTCCCGCACTGATCACTGCGGAACCCGCCCACGCCTCCGCCAAGCGCATCCGGCTGGGCAGCTCCTCCGATGTGAGCCGCGGAGTCTGGGCCGGCCCCGCCCACACCATGAACGGCTCCGGCGCCGTCGTCACCGCGACCATGACGAAGGCCATCGACGCCATCCGTGGCGGATCCGGCACCCTGGACGTCGTGGTTCTGGCCGGTTCCCCGCCCACCTCGGGCAGCGCCACCCCCGAGTGCGACACGGTCACCAGGCTGGCCGGCGTCAACTCCTGTACCACCTGGACGCTGACCACGCGCAATGACGGCAACAACAGCGCAGCCAACACGGATATCCGCAACGCGGAGTTCGTGTACTTCGCAGGCGGCGACCAGTGCGACTACGCCGACTGGAAGGGCACCGCCCTCCAGACGTCGGTGAAGTCCGTGGTGGCGAAGGGCGGCGGAGTCGGCGGCGGAAGCGCCGGCCATCACATCAACAGCTCGATCGTGTACGACGCCTGCGGCGGCAGTGTCACCTCCGAAGAAGCGCTGTACGACCCGTACGACCCCTACATCACCTTCACCACCGGCATGTTCTCCTGGCCCGACTACGCCGACACCATCAACGACTCCCACTTCGTCAGCCGTGACCGCATGGGCCGCACCATGGCCTTCGTGGCCCGCGCCATCGAGGACGGCCTCACCACCGGCGGGGCCGCATGGGGCGTCGGAGTCGACGACGGCGGTTCCCTGTTCGTCGACCGGAACGGCCTGGCCACCGTCGGCGGCTCCGACACCTACGTCGTCCTGGGCGACCACCGCCCCGAGCGCGCTGACCCCGACCGCTACCTCACCTACCGCGACTACAAGATCTGGCGCCTGCGCCCGGGCCAGACCTACGACTTCAAGAACCGTCCCACCTGCGGCTACTACCTCCGCAGCATCGTCACCGGCGTCGCCGACGGCAACCTCTACGACGGAACCCCGGTCACCTCCTGCCAGTGACCGGCCCCGCGAACCCCGAAGGCGTGCCAACGGGTCGGCACGTGGGGCGAGTGGCCCGTCGGCCACCCGGGACTCACGTCCCTCGACCGACGCTGCGGGGTGCTTCGGGCTCGGCCGCCCGCGGCGCCGGCATCTCGCCGTTCTCGAAGTGCAGCACCGGCACGTAGTCAGCAGAGTGGGTATGGATCGCCTTCATCCCTGTGGCGGCGAGTGACGGCGAGTGGCGGCGAGTGACGGAAGTAGGGGAGTTGTCGCATGGCGAAGGACGAAAAGCTCGACAAGGGTGATGAGGTCTCCTGGAGCAGCCACGGCAAGAACGTGCCGGGCAAGGTCAAGAGGAAGATCACGAAGCGTACGGAAGCGGCGGGCCGGACGGTGGACGCCTCGAAGGACGAGCCGCAGTACGAGGTCGAGAGTGACAAGTCGGGACGCAGAGCCGTACACGAGCCGGATGCCCTGCGCAAGAAGGGCAAGGACTCGTGACCGGCGACCGGGACGCGGACCGCGAGCAGGCCATCGGTGCTTTCGGCGAGGCGGTCAACATGACTGCCGGTGAACTCGAGAAGTGGCTCGAGACGGCCGAGTCGAAGAGCGTGGGCCAGTCGGACGGCGGGGGCGAAAGCGTAGGCCACGCCTCGGGACGGCGGATCGCCGGGCTGCTGCGGACCAAGGAAGCCGACCTCGGCGATGACGACATCGCGCACATGCGGAAGGTCGTCGGATACGTACACCGGCACATGGCACAGCGGCCCGATGGTGACCCGACGGACACCAGATGGCGGTACTCCCTGATGAACTGGGGTCACGACCCCGACCGATGACGAGCACCACCACCCCGGACCGTCCGAAGGAGCGAAGCATTGACGGACAAGGACCAGCCGGACGATCGGCATGTGCGGCCGGACGGTGTCCGTGACGCGACAGTCGAAGCGTTGGGTGCCCTGTCGGAAGCGTTGGAAGCGGTGGAGCGGGCCCGTGGGCATCTGTATGCCTTCCACCAGCTCACCGGCGGCGCCGACCTGGCACTGGACAGGGCGGTGGAGCAGTTGCGGGAGGCCGGCCATGCGCAGCAGGCGGACTTGGTGAGTCGCGAGATCGTGGGGCGCAACGTCATCCCCGGCTGCTGGACTTTTCAGATCATCGAGGCGTACAACGCCACCTACTACCGTCCGTTCGTCGACCTCGAGGCGCAGGTGCGACAGGAGCTCGTCGCAGGCCGTGAGCATCTCTACGAGGCGGAGATGAAGGAGCGGCGCCGCACCCGCGGTCACCCGGCCCACAGAGCGCGGCCCTGAAGCCGACAAACTGCCCGACGGGACGTTCAAGACCCTCCAGGGTGGCCGGCTGACGACGTCCGGGTCCGGAGACTCCTTCAAGGTCAATGACTCGTCGTCCATCGTCTGCGGTGACGTCAGCACGAAGAACGCGACGGTCCATCTCGTCGACACCGTGCTGACGCCCACGTCCTGAGAAGGACACCGGCACGCAGGCTTCGGCCGGCGGTTTCAGAACGCGTAACGGATCGGCAGCCAGGGAGCGTGGGTGCGCACCAGGCGGCGTACGGTCTCCACCGCGGCGGCCTTGGTCGTGTTGCGGTACCGCACGTTCCAGCTGCCGTTCTCCGAGCGCTTGGCCTGTTGCAGGTCAGGGCGCCAGATGGCGTCCTCGGCGCGCGGATGCCAGGCCATGTTGACGTCGTGCAGATCCCGGTTGTGGGTGAGCATGATCACTTCGGCCGCCGCCTGTTCCTTGACCGTGCGGGGCAGGACGTCGTCCATGTGCTGGAGCAACTGCGCCCAGGCCTGCTCCCAACCGGGTCTGATGACGACGGGGGAGAGGTTGAAGTGGACCTCGTAGCCGGCCTCGACGAAATCCCCTGCCGCCGCGATGCGCTGCTCGACGGGACTCGTGCGGATGTCCAGCAGCCGCGAGTCGTCCGGCGGCATCAGGGAGAACCGGATGCGGGTCCGCGCACGGGGTTCGAGCAGCAGGAGGTCGGGGTTGACGAACTTCGTCGCGAACGACGCCTTGGCGGTGTGCCAACGTGCGAAGGCGCGCACCAGATCGGCGGTGTTCTCGCTGATCAGCGCGTCGACCGAGCAGTCGTTGTTCTCCCCGATGTCGTAGACCCACGCGCTCGGGTCGCACTGGTTCGGCGCACTCTTGGGTCCCTGGTCGGCGACATGGCGCGTCAGGCGGGCGATGATGCGGTCGATGTTGGTGAAGACGGTGATCGGATTGGCATAGCCCTTGCGCCGCGGGACGTAGCAGTAGGCGCATGCCATGGCACATCCGTTGGCAGCGCCCGGAGCGATCCAGTCCGCCGATCGGCCGTTGGGCCGTACGGTCAGCGTCTTCTTCTCACCGAGGACCAGGACTGTGCTCTTGATCCGCACCCAGCGTTCGGCGTTTCCCTTGTTCCCGTGCAGCTCCGGTATGCGCCAGTGCGAGCTGATGGGGAACACGTCGGCGTCCGGGAACCTCGCGAGGATCTGCTCGCCCCTCGGTGAGGCCGCCGCGGCCGGCTCGGCATGGATCTCCCGTACCGACAGCATCCTGCGGGCCTGCTCCGAATCGCGGAACAGCGGTCCGGCATGGCTCGGAATCCGTGGCTCTGTGCTCAGCTCGTCAAGACCGAACAGCGCGTCGGGGGCTCGGTCCGGCCTGCCGGACGTCCGGGGGGTGTGCATGGCTGCTCCGAAGGTGTGGTGTCGCGATCAACCGTACGAGAACGAGGGGCGTGGTGACGTGCTCCCTCCGGCTCGGTCCGGCCCCCGGGGACCACGCGCCACGGCACCGGCCGGCGGGGGCCGACGGCCGGGGTGCGTACATCGGCCGATCACGTCGTTTCCGCGCGCGAACGGCCGTTGTCGCATCTGCGGGCGGAGTACGAGGGGAATCGAGAGCATGAAGCTGCAAGAAGAACTTCCAGTGGACCACCACCTGGCCCGCGTGTACCGCTACGGCGCCGCGTTCTGCGGTGGCATCCTGCTCATCTTCGGCTGCCTCGGCTTCGCCGGCTCCCTCAGCCCGTTCGACACCGCAGGCGGCACGGTCGCCGGCATGACGACCAACATCGCGCTCAGCGTCGTCTCGACCGTCATCGGGATCTCACTGATCGCCGGTGCGGTCGTGGGCGGCAACTTCGCGTCGACTCTCAACACGGCCGTCGGCGCACTGTTCCTGCTGAGCGGTTTCGCCCACATCTTCGTGCTCGGCAGGCCCGCGAACATCCTTGACTTCGGCATGTCGAACGTGCTGTTCAGCTTCGTCATGGGCCTGGTCATCCTCACCTTCGGCATGTACGGCCGGGTCACGAGCAGGCTCTCGCACGACAACCCGTACTGGCGGCGTCGACATCCGCGACAGGCCGCCCGCGAGTCCCGGAACCGTCGCCGAGCGGCATCGTCCCCGACCTCCGCCGGGGAACAGCCTGTGGAGCGGACGTCCCAGTCCCCGCCGCCACTGACCTCCGAACAGCCCTGACTGATTTCCGGCCACGTCCAGCCTGTGACGTCCTGGCAACGTCGCATCCTCTGCCGGGCAGCGGCTCGCGCGTCCGGGCTAGGCGGACGGTATGCAGTGCCCCTCCACTCCTCCCACGTCAGTGCTGTGACCGTCCTCGATCCGGTCCCGCAGACGGTGCAGACCTCTTCGCGCGTGGCTCTTCACGGTGCCGAGCGGAATGCCCGTGCGCTCTGCGATCTGCGCGTGTGTCAGGTCGTCGTAGAACGCCATGCGGAGCACCTCTCGCTGCCGGCTCGGGAGCCGGATCAGCTCATCGAGGAGGAGCACCCGGTCCAGGGCGGCCTCGGGTGCCGGAGCGGTCTCGTGAGGTGCGGACAGGGCCAGCGTGTGGGCGACCGTGTCGACGAGTCCGAGCCGCCGCGTCCTGGCGGCGAGCGCGTCGATGATCTTGAGGCGTGCGATGCCGACGAGCCAGGCGCCGAGCGCTCCACGTTCCGGCCGGAAGCCGGCCCGTCCGCGCCACGCGGCGAGAAAGACCTGCTGGGTCACGTCCTCCGCCTCGTGTACGTCGCCGATGGACCGGCTCGCCATGGTGCGGACGAGTGGTCCCCATCGCCTGTACACCGCCGCGAACGCGAGTTCGTCGGCCGCGAGGAAGCGCCGGACGAGTTCCTGGTCGCCCGGTGCATCTGCCGGGGGAAGCGACGGCTCGGCGGGACGACTGGTGGTGTGCATCGTCTCGTCCTTCTGCCGGCGGAATGGTCAGGACACCGAAACCGTCAGTTGCCGACGTCTGCGCCTCTCTGGCACCTAGTTTTGGAGGCACAAACGACGCAAGCAACACGCCTCGTTTGTGCGTCGTATGGTGAGGAGGTGACTCCTCCTGACGCGACCGGACGGCAAGACGCCGGTTTCACGACCGGCGAGGTGGCCAGGCGGCTCGGCGTCGCCCCGACGACGGTCCGCTCCTGGGACCGCCGGTACGGCCTCGGCCCGCCTCTGCACACCGGTGGCAAGCACCGCCGCTGGACGGCGGCGGACATCGCCCGGCTCGAGCGGATGTGCGCGCTGACCGCCACTGGTCTGCCGCCCGCGGAGGCAGCCAGGATCGCACTCGTCGACCAGCCGACCGACGGGGCCACCACGGCGAAGAGTGTCACCCCCGCCCGTCCGCGCGGTCCCATCGCGCGCAGCCGGGCACGCACCGGCCTGCAGCTGGGCGACGTGCGCCAGGAGTGCAGGGGAATGGCACGTGCCGCCCTCCGGCTGGACTCGGGCGCCCTGGACGAACTCCTCATGACGGTGATCGCCGACTACGGAGTGGTGGCCGCCTGGAACGAGGTGATCATGCCGACGCTCCAGGCTGTCGGCCGTAAGTGGGAGAGCGCGGGCGAGAAGTACGTGGAGGTCGAACACTTTCTGTCCTGGCACGTTTCCGGCGCCCTGCGCCGTTGCGTCCCACCGGCTGTGCCCGAGCGCTCCGGCGGCACGACGCTGCTGGCCTGCGTCCCTGGCGAGAACCACACCCTTCCCTTGGAAGCCCTCGCCGCCGCGCTGGCCGGACGTGGCCTGCCGGTGAGGATGTTCGGCGCAGCCCTGCCGGTCGAGGCGCTCGTCGAGGCGGTGCGCAGGACCGGACCCGCGGCGGTCGGCCTCTGGGCCCAGTCCCGTACGACCGCCAGCCGGCCACTGGCCCACCACGTTGCCGCCATGGAGTGGGGCGTACGGGGAGCCCGCAGGAGTCCGGTCGTACTGGCCCTCGGCCCGGGATGGGCCGGGCACACGGTGCCGGGCGTGCTCCGGCCGTCAGGACTCTCCGAAGCACTGACGGCTTTCGAGGCGGTCGTGACGAGGTGAAAGCCGGTGGTTCTGCTACAGATGGGCTGATGCCCGCAGTGGCTCCCGGCGACGGCGCCCCGCCCGTGGTCCGCTGACAGCGGTCCGGTTCTGTGTCCGCGTACTGGTGAAGGAGACGGATGATGACCGATCAACAGCGCTCGACGCCTGATGTTCTCGTCGTCGGTGCCGGTCTGGCGGGTATCGCCTGCGCACTGGACCTGTGCCGTGCGGGCCTGCGGGTCGAGGTGCTGGAAGCCTCGGACGGCGTGGGCGGCCGGATGCGCACCGACCGCAAGGACGGCTTCCTGCTGGACCGGGGCTTCCAGGTCTTCAACACCGCCTACCCGCAGGTGAGGAAGCGCATCGCCCTGCGGGACCTGCGCCTGAGGCCGTTCACCCCCGGGCTGCTCGCCCAGACGTCCACAGGACGGGTGCGGATCGCCGACCCCACCAGACGTCCCGGAGCGGCCGGGAGTCTGCTGCCCGGGAGGGCGCTCTCGGCGCGGGACCTCACCGCGCTCGCCGCGCTCACCGCACGCGACGTCCTGCTTCCCGCCGGCTCCATCAAGCGCCGGCCCGACCGCACCACCTCGGCCGCGCTCGCCCGCGCCGGACTGTCACCGCGTGCGGTCGACGACCTGCTGCGGCCCTTCCTGTCGGGAGTGTTCCTGGAGGAGGAACTGGCCACCTCCGCCCGCTTCTTCCACCTAGTCTGGCGCAGCATCGCCCGAGGCACACTCTGCCTCCCCGCCGAGGGCATCGGCGCGGTGCCGGCCCAGCTCGCCGCCGGCCTGCCGGACGGCACGCTCCACCTCGAAACCCCCGTCGCCGCCGTGACCGACGCCGGTGTGCTCCTCGACGACGGCAGCGAGCGGGCGGGAACCGTGGTCGTCCTGGCCACGGACGGGCCGACGGCCGCCCGCCTGCTGCCGGGCCTCCCGGCTCCGGACGGCCGTACGGTGACGACCTACTACCACGCGACCGACATCTCGCCCCTGGCGGAACCGACGCTGATCGTCGACAGCAGCCCGGCCGTCCTGAACACGTGCGTACTCACCGAGGTCACGCCCACCTACGCCCCGCCCGGTACGGCACTGGTGTCGACCTCCGTGCTCGGCGGCGGTCCGCCGGGCGGGGACGCCACGGTACGAAGCCGCCTTGCCGAGCTGTACGGCACCGACACGGACGCCTGGACGCCCATCGCCACGTACACGGTGAAGGACGCCCTGCCCGCGATGCTGCCGCCCTGGCCACTGAGCCGGACCACCCGCTTCGCTCCGCAGCGCCATGTGTGCGGGGACCACCGGGCGACGGGATCGGTACAAGGCGCTCTGGCATCGGGTACCCGTGCGGCACGGGAGGTACTGGCCGATCCGGCCCGCCCATGACCGTCCGGGCCATGCGCCGGCGCATCCACGCACGGACGAGCGGCCGAAGTCGAGACAGCGGTCCGGCACGGCGATACGGAGTGGGACGTGAGACTCGACGGCGCTCGGGCCCTGTCGCCGGCGGCACCGGCGACACCGCCTGTGACGCAGTCCCCACCATCGAACGAAAGGCACGGTGACCGGTGCCGGAGGAGCTGGGACAGGTGGAAGCGGTCGTCGTCGGCGGCGGAGCGGCCGGACTGTCGCTGGCGCACTGCCTGACGCGGTCGGGAACCAGGGCTGTGACCGTTGTCGAGGCTCCGGACGGCCCGCTGCGGCCTGCCGAACGTACCTGGTGCTACTGGGACGACGGGCCCGGCGAGTTCGACGAAGCCGTCGTCGCCTCCTGGACACGGCTGCGGATCACCGCAGCGGACGGCGAGAGCATCACCTGCGATCCCACGCCGCTGCGCTACCGCATGCTGCGGTCCGGGTCGTTCGAGGAACTGGTCCGCTCCCGGCTGGCGCAGTACCCCACCGCGCGCATCCTGCGTGCCACGGCCCACGACGTGTGCGACGTGGGCGGCGGAGCCGAGGTGCACTGCACCGCCGCCGAAGGACACCCGCTGACCGTGCGCGGCAGGAACGTGTTCGACTCCCGGCCCCTGCGCCGGCTGCCGCCTGCCCGTACCACGCTGCTCCAGCACTTCCGCGGCTGGTTCGTGCACACAGCGGCCGCGTGCTTCGACCCGGACGTGGCGGATCTGATGGACTTCCGGGTGCCGCAGCCGGCCCGCGGCCTCGCGTTCGGCTACGTCCTGCCCCTGGCACCGGACCGGGCCCTGGTCGAGTACACCGAGTTCTCCCGGACCCCGCTGTCCACCGCCGCGTACGAGACCGCTCTGCGTCACTACACCGACGACGTGCTCCGGCTGGGACCCTTTCGCGTCGAAACCGCCGAGCAGGGCGTCATCCCCATGACCGACGCACGCTTCCCGCGCCGAACAGGGCAGGCCGTCTTCCGTATCGGGGCCGCCGGAGGCGCCACCCGCCCGGCGACCGGCTACACGTTCGCCGCCGTACAGCGCCAGAGCCGGGCCATCGCCGCCGCGCTCCGTGACGGGGGGGAGCCCGCGCCGCGTCCGCACGGCCGACGGGCACTGGCGATGGACGCGGTGGTGCTACGGGCGCTCGACACCGGTCGGATCGACGGCCCACGCTTCTTCACGGACCTCTTTCGCCGTACTCCGACGGAGCGGCTCCTTCGCTTCCTCGACGGCGGGAGCACACCCTGGGAGGAGTTCGGTATCGGTCTGCGTACTCCGGTGATCCCCATGCTCCGCACCGCTGCCGAACTGCCGTTCCTCCGCCGCCGAACCCCCTCACCGTCCGAGGAGCTCCACCGATGACACTTCTGCGCGACCACGACCTCACCGCGGCCTTCGACCACGCCGCCCCCGGGTACGACCGTCTCGTCGCGGCCAACCCCGGCTACCACGCCGAACTGCACCGATCCGCACGGCGGCTGTGCCTGCCGCACGGAGGGGCGGGGCTCCATGTGCTCGACCTCGGCTGCGGCACCGGCTCGTCGACAAGGGCACTGATGCGGGCCGCCCCGCACGCGCGCATCACGGCCGTGGACGCCTCCGCCGGGATGCTGGAGCGTGCACTCGCCAAACCCTGGCCCGACCGTGTGCGCTTCCTGCACCTCACCGCGGAGGAACTGCTGACGGCCGGCCACGACGGACCCTATGACGCGGTACTGGCCGCCTATCTGTTCCGCAACGTCACCGATCCGGACGCCGTGCTCCGCTCCGTCCGGTCCCTCCTGCGGCCCGGTGGGCGCCTGTCCGTCCACGAGCACAGCCTCAGCGGCTCCGCCCTGCACACCGTGCTGTGGAACGCCGTGTGCCGAGGAGTGATCATGCCGGCGGGCACACTGACCGGCGACCGCGAGCTGTACCGCCATCTGTGGCGCAGCGTCCTGCGCTTCGACACGGCCCCCGCCTTCGCGTCCCGGCTCGGCCGGGCCGGCTTCACCGGTGTGCGTACGGTCCCTGTCGCCGGATGGCAGACCGGCGTGGTCCACACCTTCCTCGCGGAGAACGGCTCCCTGTCCGAAGGGGCGGCATCCTGATGAGGACGACCTCGCGGCGCACCGCCATCCGCCGGGGCCGGGACCGGAAGGCTGAGGTGATCCTGCCTGTCCCGGGAAGGGACCGCTGCACCGGAGACGCACCCCGCACGGCTGTGATCGGCGGCGGAATCGCGGGCCTCGCCGCAGCCACGGCGCTCGCCGAACGAGGAGCCCGCGTCACCCTCTACGAGCGCGAAACGTCGCTCGGCGGCCGTCTGAGCGGGTGGCGCACCCGCCTCACGGACGGCTCCGAGGCCACCATGAGCCGCGGATTCCACGCCTTCTTCCGCCAGTACTACAACCTTCGCGGGCTGCTGCGCCGCACGGATCCGGAACTGTCCGCGCTCTGCCCCCTGCCCGACTACCCCCTGCGGCACAGCAGCGGCCTGACGGACAGTTTCGCCCGCGTGCCGCGTACTCCGCCCTGGAGCGCACTCGGCTTCGCGGCCCTCAGTCCCACGTTCGGGTGGCGCGACCTGGCCGCGATGGACCCGCGCTCGGCGCTGCCGCTGCTCGACGTGCGGGTGCCCGAGGTGTACGAGCGGTTCGACGACGTCAGCGCCGCGGACTTCCTGGCGGACATCCGGTTCCCCGAGACCGCGAGGCACCTGGCGTTCGAGGTCTTCTCGCGCAGCTTCTTCGCCGATCCGCGCGAACTGTCGGCGGCCGAGATGCTGTTGATGTTCCACATCTACTTCCTCGGCTCGTCCGAGGGCCTGCTCTTCGACGTACCCAGGGAACCGTTCCCGTCGGCCCTGTGGGAACCACTGGGCGCCTATCTGGACCGGCTCGGCGTCGACGTGCGTACGGGCGTCCGCGTGCACGGCGTCCGGCCGGTCGGGGGCGGCGTCGTGGAGGTGGAGAGCGGCGCCGGGAGTGAGCGCTGCGGCGCGGCGGTCCTCGCCCTCGACGTGGCCGGCCTGCGGCACGTCGTGGAGGCGTCACCCCGGTTGGGAAGCGCCGCCTGGCGCGAGAACATCGCCAGGCTGCGCAACGCGCCACCGTTCCTCGTCTCGCGCCTCTGGCTCGACCGGCCCGTACGCGAGGAGCGCGCCGGTTTCCTCGGCACCAGCGGGTACGGAGGCCTGGACAACGTCAGTGTGCTGGACCGCTTCGAGGGCGAGGCGGCTCGGTGGGCCCGACGTACGGGCGGCTCGGTGGTGGAACTCCACGCCTACGCCGTCGACGGGGGAGCCGAGCCGAAGGAGGTCCAGGAGAGCCTTGTAGCGCGGCTCCACGAGGTGTATCCGGAGACCGCGAACGCCCGCATCATCGACGCCCGCCACGAATGGCGGGCGGACTGCCCGATGTTCACGGTCGGCAGCTACGGCGGTCGGCCCTCCGTGCGGACGCCGCACCCACAGGTGATGGTGGCCGGCGACACGGTCCGCTGTGACCTGCCGGTCGCCCTCATGGAACGCGCCGCGACCACCGGCTTCCTGGCGGCCAATGCCCTGCTCGCCGGATGGGGCGTGCGCGGGCAGGTCCTGTGGACGGTGCCCCGCGCGGGCCGGTCCCCGGCCCTGCGAGCCCTGGCCGCCCTGGCCGGACACACCTGACAGCCGGGTCAGGCGGGTCAGGCGGGTCACCGGGGCAGCCGGGTCAGGCGGTCAGGCGGTCAGGCGGGTCACCGGGTCAGCCGGGGAAGCGCCCCTCGCTGCGCAGCGACCAGCGGCGCTCGGCGTACGCCAGGTCGTCACGCCACAGCCGCCCGGCCGCCCGGCGCATGAGCGGGCGCAGTGCCGGGGCGGCAGCGCGTGCCAGCGCGAAGCCGCGCCGGTCCGATGCGGCGATGACCGCCTCGACCACGGCGGTCCGGGGGTTCCGGTCTCCCGGTGGGGTCAGGGGGGTGGCATGCGTCTCCACGACGGAGGTGGCCCCCTCCCCCTCGGTGATGTGCATGACGACCGTACGCGGCTCGGGCGCGGTGAACACCGCCCGTACGGGCACCACCAGGCGTCCGGCGACCCGGAAGGAGACCTCGACGCCGAACGCGTCGTCGAGGTCGCCGCGTGGGGTGCTCACCACACGCAGGTCGACGAACGAGTACGGATGGAACCAGGACCCGTGCCAGGGGTCGAGCCGGTTGGCAACGACGTCCTGTGGTTCGCACCGCCCCACAGCCGTGAAGACCGAGTCCACCACGTTCGCGGGCGCCGGGCGCCGGGGCAGCACCGGATGATCCAAGGGCTCCTCGCCTCCGGCCTCGTCGAGACGTACCCACACCAGCACCCCGTCGTCGTGGGCGGGATACGGCTCCCACCCGGCGAACGGGCCGCCCCGGAGGGCCAGGCCGTGCCAACGGCACAGAAGCGTTCCGCACACCACTGTGGCCTCGCGCAGCGGAGCCCCGAGGTGCGGGCACGCGCCCGGCCCGGCTTGGACGACGCCCGCCCGCGTGCGCCACAGCACGACCTCCACTCCACTCACGGTTCTGCCGTACGCGCGGTCCCCGGCGATATTCCGGGAGGCGCCGACGACGAACCAGTTTCCCGAGGGCCTCGCGGACGCCCGCGCGAGGGCGTCGGAGATCAGGGACGGCTGTGCCTCCCGCCAGGTCGGTGCCTGGTCGAACCAACCGGGTCCCCGGCGCAGCCGCAGCGGCGACCTCCAGCGCCCGCCGCCCGACAGATCCCTCATCGGCTGTGCTCCTCCCCTTGAGGTACCGGACCGCGCACGGGAACGGCTGGGGCGGGCGACCGGGTACGGACCCGGGCGCCCAGGATGCGTACGAGTCCGGCGGCAGCCGTCCGAGCCCTGCGGCGACGCGGAACAACGCACCGGCGGTGCAGCACCGGGTACCCGTCGTCGGCGATCGCGTCCAGGATGCCGCCGTACAGCGTGTAGGCCGTGCGGATGCAGGGCCTCACCCGCGGGTCGAGCATCCTGATGCCCGGTTCCGCCTCCCGGTACTCCGCCCGGGTCATCGCGTCGGCCGCCATCAAGGCGGCGCGGATGCGCGGATCCGGCCGGCCCGTGCGACGGCTCCACTCCAGCATCGGCCGGTCCACCCCGTGAGCGGCGAGCAGATCCGCCGGCAGATAGACGCGCCCCCGGTCCAGGTCCTCGCCCACATCGCGCAGGAAGTTCGTGAGCTGGAACGCGACGCCGAGGGCCGCCGCGTGCGGTGCGGCCTCCTCGCGGGCGACCACCGTCCCGAGCACCGGCAGCATCTGCAGCCCGATCACCGCGGCCGAACCGTGCATGTACGCGCGCAGATCGGGGTACGTCGCATAGTCGGTGGCGCTCAGATCGCTGCGCATGGAGGCCATGAAGTCGGTGAACAGCCACGGAGCGATGTCGTACCGCCCCGCCGTGTCCGCCACTGCCCGCACCACGGGCTCCGTCCCGCTGCCCGTTCGCAGCCCGTGCGCGAGGTCGCTCTCCAACTGCTTCAGCAGCCGGTCACGTTGCTCCGGCGTCTCCCGGCGGTCGAGGTCGTCGACGATGTCGTCCGCCCAGCGGGCGAACCCGTAGAGGGCGTGGACCGCGCAGCGTCGTTCGACCGGCAGCAGACGGGTCGAAAGGAAGTAGGTCCTGCCATAACGGGCGTTGAGCTGTCGGCAGGTCGCGTAGGCCGCGCGAAGGCCTGGATCGGTGATGCCCGCGGCATCCAGCTCACGACGGGTCATGGGCGCTGCCCTTCCTGGATGCCACGACGGTCCGATTCGGGGCTGCCGGTCCTGTCCGCACCGGGCGGGGAAGGCCGGTGATGCGGGCCGCGGCGAGCTTTCCGCTGATGAGGACGGTGGGCACGCCCACCCCGGGCGTCGTCCCGCACCCGGCCAGGACGACGTTGTCCCATCCGCGCACAAGATTGCGCGGCCGGAACGGGCCGGTCTGGGCGAAGGTGTGGGACACGGAGAACGGTGTGCCCGCCGCATGCCCCTGAGCCGTCCAGTCCATCGGCGTCACCAGCAGCTCACGGTCGACGGAGTCGCCGAATCCGTTCAGCCCCCGGCGTTCCAGCTCGGTCACGAGACTGTCGCGGTAGCGCGGGCCCAGGTCGTGCCAGGCATCGGCCGACGGCCCGGTGGTGGTGTTCGGGCACGGAGCCAGGACGTAGTGCAGGTGCTTCCCCTCCGGCGAGAGTCCAGGGTCGTGCGTGGTCGGCCTGGTGATCAGCAGCGACGGATCACTCATCAGCTGTCCGGTGCGTGTCAGTTCGTCGAAGGTGCGCTCCCAGGCGGCGCCGAAGGAGATCGTGTGATGCGCGAGCTCGGGCCAGGTGCGGTCCGTACCAGCGTGGAGGATCACCGCGGAGGGGGAGTGGCGCAGCCGTACGGGGCGTCGCGGGGCCCGCCCCAGGAGGCGGTGCACCACGGGCAGATCTGGTGTCAGGATCACCGCGTCGCATGCGATCCGCTCGCCGGACGCCAGGTGCACGGCCCGTACGCGTCCGGCGGAGCGCTCCAGTTCGGTCACCTCGGCCGACCAGCGGAACCGGCCCCCGGCGTCACCGGCCGCGTCCGCCATGGCGCGGGGCAGCGCGTGCACGCCGCCCCGGGGGTAGTAGACCCCCGCCACCGTGTCCATGAAGGCGATGACGGCGTAGGCGGCGAGCGCCCGGGCCGGTGTCACCCCGGCGTACAGCGCCTGGAAGGAGAACACCCTGCGCAGTCGCTCGTCGGAGAGGAACCTGCCGATCTGCGGATCCAGTCGCCCGAAGCCGCCCAAGGCGGCCAGCCGGGCCAGATCCGGGTGGAGGAGCTGGAAGGGGGAGTCGAAGTTCGTGTCGATGAACCGCCGCATCTGGGCTCGGTACAACTGATGCAGCCAGCCGCGCAGCCTCCGGTACCCCGCGGCCTCGGCGGCGCCCGCGAAGCGCCGTACCTCTTCCTCCATGGCGTCCCCGTCCGTGTGCACGTCCACCTGGGTGCCGTCGGCGAAGCGCGCCCGGTAGGCCGGGTGCAGCTCGATGAGTTCCACCCGCCGGTACAGGCTGTCGCCCACGGCGGCGAAGGCCTCGTCCGCCAGATGGGGCATGGTCAGGACGGTCGGGCCGGAATCCGCCAGGTACCCGCCGAACTCGATCCGGCCGGCACGGCCGCCCGGTCCGGCGCCCCGCTCGACCACGGTCACCTGGCGGCCGGAGCCGAGCACATGCAAGGTGGCGGCCAGGCCGGACAGACCGGCGCCGACCACCACCACGTGATCCGTGGACCCGGGCACGGTTTTCACACGGTCTCCCTGTTTCCGGCCCACGAGGTGTGCTTGTCCGGCGCGGTGACGGCGGCCCTTTCCACCAGCGAGGCAAATTCCTGAAGGGCATGCCGATCCGCTCCGGTGGCTTCGAAGTGGCGCAGGCTCTGGGCGGAGAGAGCGGCGATCTCGGCCTCCACCACGGCGCGTGCACCCGTGCGTTCCACGGCGGCGCGCATCCGTGCGACCTCGGCGTCGGAACGTGCGACATCGCCCGGTCCGAGGGCGGCGATCGCCTCGGCATCGTCCGACGAGGAGGCGAGCCGCACGGCGACCGCGAGGAGATAGGTGAGCTTCCGCCCCCGCAGGTCCTCGTCCGCGGGCTTGCCCGTCACCGCCGGGTCGCCGAACGTGCCCAGCAGATCGTCCCTGAGCTGGAAGGCCAGACCCGCACACCGGCCGGCGGACCGCAGAGCCCGCAGCGCCGGGCCGTCGGCACCGGCCAGTGCGGCGCCCATGGCGAGCGGCCGTTCCACCGTGTAGAGAGCGCTCTTCAAGGTGGCGATCCGCACGGCGCCGTCCACGGCGGACGAGCCGGTCGCCTGGGCACGCATGTCCAGGTACTGCCCGGCCACCATCTCGCAGCGCATCGCCTGCCACTCGTCATGCAGTCGTCGTCCGTGCCGTGAACCGAGTGCGGTGTCGGTGAGCAGGTCGTCGGCCCACGCCAGAGCCAGATCGCCTGCGAGCACGGCAGCCGCGGTCGCGTACGTCTCGGGCGCTCCGATCATTTCGCCGGCGCGGTGCATCCGGGCGAAGTCGGCGTGCACAGCCGGCGCACCCCGGCGCACCGGCGAGCCGTCCATGACGTCGTCGTGCATGAGCGCGCACCCCTGCAGAAGTTCGAGGGCGGCCCCGACCCGCAGCAGGGTTCCGGGGTCGCCTTCGCCGTGTACGGCCCGCCATCCGCACCACAAGAAGGCGGTCCGGAACCGCCTGCCGCCTTGCTGGACGAAAGCGGCGACCCGGCGCGCGACCTCTCCCGCGAACACGTCGTCCACGTCGTGTGCCTCGCGCAGCCGTACGCCGAGGTACTCCGCGAGAACGTCGTCGACCGTGACGGTCGCCTCGACAGCGGTGCGCGGTACTTCGCGGTCGCCGGCAGGTCCGACCGCGCCGGCGCGCTTCGTTCGCATATCAGGCACGGGAAGCCCCTTCGATCTTCATGCCTTGCATGACATCTGTTTCGGCCGCGGCCGGGATCCGGATGCACTCGCGGCTGCCCGGCGCGAAGCCCTGCCGGAGTCCGAGCGGGGGCCGGCCCGCGCCCGACCGGCTCCTGGACCGAGCCATGGTGTCTGAACAGCCGGGAGCGGGAAGCGGCCGTGCGTGTGCGCCGTTGGAGTGGCGTGCGGAGCAACGGCAGACCTCGCGAGCGGGAGCGACGCGCAGCCATCCCCCGGCGTGAGCCGTCGCGGGAGGCGGCGTCTGCTCCTCGTGGGTCAGGGCTGGGTGCGTGCCCGGTCGCCTGCCTGGGA
Source organism: Streptomyces finlayi (assembly GCF_014216315.1). Classification (NCBI taxonomy): domain Bacteria; kingdom Bacillati; phylum Actinomycetota; class Actinomycetes; order Kitasatosporales; family Streptomycetaceae; genus Streptomyces; species Streptomyces finlayi. The sequence continues at coordinate 213,985 of NZ_CP045702.1, read as the reverse complement.
CGCGGCAGCGGTTTCGGTCGAGGCGCCGGCGGTGCTGAGTTGTCCGATGCTGGACTCGAGGTGCGCGCGGACGAACCACTGGAAGAGTTCCAGCCCGCGGAGCTGCTCGATGAGCATGTCCTGCGTTACGGGGTCGGATTCCTCGGTTGCCTGCATCGCGGCCCGGTGGTCCTTGATGACCTCGGTGTACACGAGGTTGAGGGCGCCGAGGTGTTCGATGGCTTCGGCTCTGCCGATCGAGTAGTCGTTCCACGCACGGTCGGCGACCAGGGCGCCCGGTGTGCCCTGCGGTTCGCCGCCCAGGGTGGAGATGCGCTCGGCCAGGTCGTCCGCCATGGAGCGGACCTGATCGACCTGTGGGTCGAGCATTTCGTGCACGGCGATGAAATGCGGCCCGACGACGTTCCAGTGGATGTGCTTGAGGGTCAGGCCCAGATCATTCAGCGAGTGCAGGCGCATCTGCAGCAGGGCGATGACCTCACGGCCGACCTCCGTGGTCATGCCCGGCACGGTGTAGGAAATCTGTGGACGCTGTGGTGACACAGTGGTGCTCCTTGAGGAGTCAGGCGTTGAGGTTTTCAGACAACCAGCTGAATGCGGTTCCCGCCTTCCGGCCGCGCCGGGGCCGGACTCCTGTTCACTGGGGCGGACGTATGAGACCCGCTGCCGACTCGCTGCCGGCCCGCTGCGGTGAACAGCGGACAGGCGATCCGCGGCACGGGGTTCCTCGTCGCGGCCTCGTCCTCGACTCGGGGCAGCGGACCTGGTGGCCGGCTGTGGCCGCCGCCGACCGCTACGTGGGCTGCGAGTGTGTCCCGGAGCCCACGCCGGGCTCAGCGCACCTCGCTCGTCCGGCGCCGCAGCCGCCGCTTCCGAGCGCGCCGTTCGTCCTCGTCCAGGCCGCCCCACACTCCCGTCACCTGGCGGGAGTCCTCCATGGCCCACCTGAGACACGCCTCGCGCACGGGGCAGCGCAGGCAGACCTCTTTCGCTTCCTCGGCCTGGATGAGAGCGGGGGCGCCGGTCCCGACCGGGAAGAAGAGGTCGGGGTCGGCGTTCTGACAGGCCGCGGATGCACGCCAGTCGTCCATGAATCCTCCTGCGGTATGAGCGTGGAATGCGCTCCTACTCGGCTCACCGTTCAGCGGCAGTTGAAACGTCGCCCCGGCGACCGCGATGGACGCCGCTGGAGTAACTGGTGACTGAAATAAGGCAGTTGTAAGTGCCAGTCGCCGGCGCCGCGAATACCTGGCGGGGCGTGGGCGCCACCGACTTCTTGCCGGGCGGCACCTGGTTCGTCGCCCCGGTACGCACCCGCCTCCGTGGAGGCAGGCAGGATGGTGCCGCCGGAGCTCTTGCCGCGCACGGCATGCCCCAGTGATGCAGGGCTGACGCGTTCTCGGGCTGTGAGACGAAGTAGCTCGCACGCGCGGGCAGGGTGGGACCGGTAGTGGACACGCGTACCGGACCGTACGCGGACGTATCAGCCACCGGGTACGAAAAGCAGGGACAGCGCGCCCGGGTGGGTTGCTCACCGACCGGCATGTGCCCATGCCGGTCGTTGTCCCCAGCCGTTTGGGGGACACGCGGGCCGCATCCGGCGCGTTCCCCGCCCCGCGGGGGCATCCTTCGGTGGAACGAAAGGGAGACATGATGCCGCTCTATCTATCGAGGTTCAGCTACACGCCGGAGACGTGGGCGAGGCTGACCGCCCACCCCGAGGACCGCGCAAAGGCCGCTCAGGCGTACATCGAGTCCGTCGGCGGGAAGCTCCACGGCTTCTGGTACGCCTTCGGCACGCACGACGGCTACAACCTGTGGGAGGCCCCCGACAACGTGTCCATGGCCGCGGTTGCGCTGGCGATCAGTGGAGGCGGCGCGCTCAGCTCGTTCGAGACGACAGTCCTCCTGACGGTCGACGAAACCATGGATGCCCTGCGCAAAGCCGAACGAGTCCGGTACCGGGCGCCGGGCTCGTAGCGGTTCAGGCTGCCGCGTTCTCGGGTGACGAGGTGAGTGGTTCGCCCAGGTGTGGTCATTCGCGGGTGATCCCAGCTGTGCCTGGTCGCCGTGTCTGAGTTCTTTCGCCGGAGCTCCGCTGTGGACCGCATCATCGACCGTCTCGCTCCACTGTTCGCACTCCAGCCCCGCAAGAGATTCCACGAGGGGTGCGGGGCCCATCATGGGCGGCGCCATGGTCCCCACCCGCGACCACGAGATCTCCGAGTGGTCGAAGAACTGCCGGCACTCCACCAATCGCCAGATCGTCATCGACGCCGAGACTCGTCTGCGCAAGGCTGCCGCGTGCCTTGAAGATGCCGGACATGAACCTCTCTCTTACGGCACGCGCATCGCACCTCGTCGCCCTCGTCGCCGCAGCCGTGGCCAGCGTCCTGATGGCCTTGGCCGCCGCCCCGTCCGCCGTGGCGGCCACCGCCGCGGCTCCGGAGTGCGTGCAGCACTACTCGGGCCGGCGTTACAGCACGGTCGTCAACAGCTGCGACGTCACCGCCGCCGTCACGGTCGAGTACACCGACGGCCAGGCAGCCCCGTGCCGGGTCATCGAGCCCGGCATGTCGGCGACCTTCGCCGGTTACGGACCGCAGCTCAACTACGTCACAGGGCTGCGGACGTGCGAGCCGGACCTCGTCGAGGCCGGCGGCGCCTGAGATGGATCGTCGTCGCCATCGGAGGCACCATGGCCCTGGCCGGAGGGGGGCTCGGGGTGATGGCGATCAAGTACCGGAAGGACGACTGACCGGAAGACAGACGCTCTCTCCCGCCCAGCAGGCGTTACCTGGACTGGAAGGTCGAGGAGGGGCAGGTCTGTACGCCGCAGCCGTTACCGGCCATCCGAGAAGGCTCACGTTCCTGGTCGAGGGTCTCACGAGCACACCCACCTGAAAGACCGGCCGCGGCTGCTCACCGCGCATGAGCTCCATCTCCCGCGCCTCGCGGACCATTTGGAAGAATCCGCTGGCTCAGACAACTACGTCTTCCGTGTCGGGAGAGTCTCTGCCAGCCGGTTCACCACACCGACCACACCGTCCACTCGCCACGCTGCACGGATCAGGCCTGAGGTGTCGGTATCAGGCGGGAGTCGACCCGCCATGGTGACCACCCCGTCGTGGACATCGATACGCAGCTGGTCGGCGACGCCTTGCGCGGGGCGATGGAGGGCTGCCGTGTCCAAGACGTCCGACCGAATCTCTTCGTCGGTGCGCAGGAAGACGCGCAGGAGGTCACGGCGTGTGGTGATGCCTATGAGCCGGTCCTCCTCGTCCACCACGGGCAGCCGGTCGATGTGGCGGCGTTCCATGATGCGTGCGGCGTCCACCACGCGCTGTTCGGGATGCACGGTGACCGCTGGACTCGTCATGACCTCGCAGGCTGTGACGGCAGGGACCGGAGCACGGCCGACGTGGGCCATTCCTCTCACCGTTCGCAGGATTCGATGCCGGGCGGTCCCGGGCCCGCCGCGAGCCGCCTGTCGCTTGGTGAGGTCGGATTGGGACACCACGCCCATGACCTTGTCGTCACGGTCCACCACCGGCAGGCCGCTGATCCGGTGGGCATCGAGCAGCCGGGCCAACTCCTCGAAGGGGGTGTCCGGGTGCGCCTGCACCACCTCGCTGGTCATCAGTTCTCCAACGGTCCGATTCCTGACCACGGTTCTCAACTCCACTCTTTCGCGCGGGTTTCACCAATCGCTCATGCCGACTGCCACCGTGATGTCCGGTGCTCACGTCCCCGCTTCTCAGCGGGACACTCGACGGTGAGACCGAAGAGTCACATCTCGAGGACGACGCGGGCGGTGACCCGGCCGTCGAGTACGTCGACGCACTCGTTGACGGACGACAGCGGGCGGGCCTCGTAGACCACGCGCGTACGTCCGGCGGCATGCAACTGGAACACCTCCGCAAGGTCCTGGCGTGTGCCCGATCGAGCCGATCACGGAGATCCCACCCAGCACGGTGGAGAAGACGGGCACCTCGACGGCCCCGTCCGCGGGGAGGGCGACCAGGACCAGCTTGCCGCCACGTGGCAGGCCGGCGAGCCCTGTCGCCAGAGCGTCATCGTTCACGGCCAGGGAGAGGACGGCGTGGGCGCCGCCGTGCCGCTGGAGCACCGTAGCCGGGTCGATCACCAAGGGCGCTCCGAGGACCTTCACCACTGCTGCCTTCATCGTCCGCTCCCCCTGTTCTTCGTTGATTCCAGCGTGGTGCGAGTCGCGGGAAGGCGACAGAACCGGTCAGGACCCCTGTGGCGGGCCGTTCGGCCCGCAATCGGGCTGGGCCGCCCGGCACCTTGAGCTGGCCCATCCGCTCACCTACGACTCCGCCTACGGTCGTCTGGGGCGCACCGTCGACTACGACGAGGAATCCATTACGGTGGCCGGGCACCGCATAGCCGTCACGTCCGAGCGCGATCCGGCCGACCTGCGCCGGGGGGGCCTCGGTGTGGACGTGGTCGTGGACGTGGTCATCGAGGCCGCCTGCCGCTTCCGAACCAGGGAAGACGCCGGGCCGGCACCTGAAGGCGGGAACGCGCAAGGTGTGCTGGCCGGTCAGGGCGATCTTCTGTTCGGCAGTCGCCAGAGCGGTGGCATTGCGCAAGGCCTCCCTCGTCGGCCTGGGCGCCGGCCGCTTGAGCGACCCCTCGGCCCCCGCACAGCCGATAGGCTGTCTGTTCGGAGCGGGTGATCGACGGAGGAGATCCAGTGGGCGTGGAAGAGCCGTTGTCGCGGATGCCTCAGATGCGGCTCGATGAGCTGCTGGAGGAACTCCAGGCGCGTATCAACGCGGCTCGAGGCACGAGGGACCGTGTACACAGTCTCCTGGAGGCCGTTGTCTCGGTGGGTCGCGAGCTTGACTTGTCCCAGGTGCTGCGCCGCATCGTGGAAGCTGCGGCTCTCCTGGTTGACGCCCAGTACGGCGCCCTGGGAGTGATCGGTCCGGACGGCCGGACCCTGTCGCAGTTCCTCGTCGTCGGGCTGACGGAGGAGGAGATCGAGAAGATCGGCCCTCTGCCCGCGGGGCACGGCCTGTTGGGTGAGCTCATCCGCAACCCGGAGCCGCTGCGCCTGACCGAGCTGGGCGCTCACGAGGCATCGTACGGTTTCCCCGCTCATCACCCTCCGATGAGTACGTTCCTGGGTGTGCCCATCCGGGTACGCGACGAGGTTTTCGGCAATCTTTACCTGACCGACAAGCGCGGCGGTCAGGATTTCGACGCCGAGGACGAATCGGTGATCTCCACCTTGTCGGTGGCGGCTGGTGTGGCCATCGACAACGCCCGGCTCTACGAGGCGTCGCAGCGTCAGCAGCGCTGGTTGCGGGCAAGCGCGGAAGTCACCAACAGCCTGCTCTCCGGCAGCCCGCGCCTGGAGGTTCTGGAGCTGATTGCCCGCCGCGCTCAGGAGATAACGGGAGCAGCGCTCGCCGACGTGTCCGTGCCTGTTGCCGGGACGGACGACCTGGTCGTCGAGCTGGCCATCGGTGCGTGCGGTGAAACCCGACGTGGGCTGGTGGTCCCGGTCGAGGGCACTCTGTCCGGCGCTGCCCACGTAGGAGGCGCGCCCTTCTCGACAGCCGCTCTGGCGGAAGACGACCGCTATACCGCCGGGCCTCGCCGTTTCGAGGGCCTGGGGCCGGCGGTGGCCGTGCCTTTGGGAATCACGGCAAAAGACGCGCGGGGTGTTCTGCTCCTGGCCAGGCAACTGGGCGAGGCGGTTTTCACCGAAGCGGAACTGGAACCGCTGCTGGCTTTCGCGGGCCAGGCCGCGCTCGGTCTGGAGCTGGCTGAGCGCCGGAACGACGCGGAGCAGCTCGCGCTCCTTGAGGACCGGGACCGGATCGCCCGTGATCTGCATGACCTGGCTATCCAGCGGTTGTTCGCCACCGGTATGACTCTGCAGAGCGCGGCCCGGCTCGTGCAGCACGAGGGCGCCGCCGAACGTGTCTCGCGTGCGGTCGGTGACCTGGACGAGACGATCAAGATCATCCGCTCGACGATTTTCGGTCTGCGGGCCCGGGAAGAGGACGCGGGACCGAGCCTGCGTGCCCGCGTGGCACGCGCGGTGGGCGAGATGGCGACGACGCTCGGGTTCCCACCCCGCCTGAGCATGGAGGGCCTGCTCGACACGGACGTTGCACCGCAGGTAGCCGATCACGTCATGGCGGCGCTCACCGAAATGCTGAGTAACGCCGCTCGCCATGCGCATGCCACCCGGGTCGAGGTCGCGTTGCAGGCCACCTCCGACGAGGTCGTCCTCATCGTGTCGGACAACGGCAGGGGCATCCCGGCCGGCGGTAGGCGAAGCGGTCTGAACAATCTTGAGGAACGGGCCAGCAGCGTGGACGGCACCCTGAAGGTCGAGCGCCCGGACGAGGGCGGCAGCCGACTTGTGTGGCGGGCACCGCTCGGAATCGGCTGAGTCGAGACGAGCTGGTGCGTCGGGGACGCTCTCCGTCGGCGGCCCGCCGCGGCGGCCAGCCGTCCTTGACCACACAGCGGGCCAGGCGCGGGCGGCCGGTCTTGGCCAGGGGTGCATTACGGTGGGGTACGAGGGCCTTGTGGTCGTTCGGCGTAGATGTCGTAATCCACACCGAACCCGGAAGGCCCTCACTCGTTCAAGATCACCCAGCCGTGATCACTGTCACCCACCTCCGTGCACAGAAGCTAGACGGTGAGCTGCAAGCCTGTGATCAGATCGGGCCGGATGCGCAGGGCGGCGTTCACGGCCGGGCGTTGCACCCACGGGCGCAGACGGGCGGAGAAGCTCGCGAGCTCGTCGCCATCGGTGACCCGGTGGGCGTAACCGGTCACCACCACGCTCCAGCCGAGATGGGTTTCGGGATCGATGACGTCCGCCTCATAGGCGACCACGACACCTGCCGCGTGAGTGGGCGCCACGATGGAGGCGAGTGTGGCGCCGTCGTGCAACTGGACGATGATGTCGTCGCCGTCCATGACGTGGTTGACCGGGCGGATGGCCGGCAGGGCGTGTTGCGTGAAAACGATGCGCCCCAAGGAGACAGTGCCGAGCAGGCGGAGCGCCTCGGCTCGGTCGAGCTGTGCAAGATGCCGGGGCGCCACTGCACCTCGGAGGTCACCCGCCCCTCGTCGCCTGGCTTCGTTCTTCATCGTGCCCGCCTCTGCTCCGGCTTGGTCGTCGTGTTCTGAGCTGCCTGAGGCCAGCTTCCCTTGGAACCCGCAGTCGGAATAGGGCCGAACGGACCTCTGGGGCATGGTCGGATTCCGGGGTTGCGCACAGCTCAGCACGTCGCGGGTCTGCATGGCCCTGGTGGGGGCTTTGGGCGGGACTACGGACCACGCGGTCGACAGAGGGCAGGCTCAGGCTCGACGTACGCGAGACCTACGCACGCGCCGCCGACATGTTCGCGCCGCCGACATGTTCGCGCCGCCCCGTACGTGCGACAGATCCGGCTCCTGGCCGGTGCCGCCGGTCGTGCGGGGACGTGCCGACGCCGTCGTCTGCTGGTCCGGCGACCGTTCCCGCCAGGCTGTCAGCCGAGGCCACCTCTGCTCGCCGTCCTGATCCGGCCTCGGGACATGAGGACACCCCGACGCCGACGGGCGGACCCGGCCTGCTTCCCCCGAGAGGGCCCCTTGGTCCCGCTCCGGGCCCATCGGCCCCTCCTGCTCACTGTGGGAGTCGTCCAGTGTGAAGACGGGAGACCCGCTAGACGTCGGGAAATCCCGGCCGATACCGAAGGACGGGCGTGCCGTTATGGACGGGAAGTACGTATACAACTTCCACGAGGGCGGCCGGGACATGGCCGGCCTCCTGGGCGGCAAGGGGGCCAACCTCGCCGAGATGGCGCGCATGGGCCTTCCCGTACCACCTGGCTTCACGGTCACCACCGAGGCCTGCCGGGTCTTCCTGGCGACCGGAGAGCCTCCGCCGGAGCTGGAGCGCCAGGTCAGCGAGCACCTTGCCGTCATGGAACGTGCGGCGGGGCGACGGCTCGGCCAGGTGGACGCCCCCCTGCTGGTCTCGGTCCGATCCGGCGCCCGGTTCTCCATGCCAGGCATGATGGAGACCATCCTCGACATCGGTCTCAACGACCTGTCCGTCCTCGGACTGGCGAAGGCCCTGGGGCGGGAACGGTTCGCCTGGGACTCGTACCGCCGTCTCGTGCAGATGTTCGGCAGTACGGTCATGGGCGTCGACAGTGCACGTTTCGAGAGCGTCCTGGCCGGGATCAAGAAGCAGCACCACGCCGACGACGACACCCAGCTCGACACCTGTGACCTGATCAGGCTCGTCCAGATGTACCAGGATCTGATCCTGGAGGAAACGGGGGAGGCGTTCCCCCAAGACCCCGCCGAGCAGCTCCGACGGGCCACGCTCGCCGTCTTCACCTCGTGGAACGGCGAACGGGCGCGCATCTACCGGCGTCGCGAGCACATCGCGGACGATCTGGGCACGGCTGTCAACATCCAGGCCATGGTGTTCGGCAACCTCGGCCCGGACTCGGGCAGCGGCGTGGCATTCACCCGCGACCCTGCCACCGGGCAGCCCGGCATCTACGGCGACTACCTGCCGAACGCCCAGGGCGAGGACGTCGTCGCCGGCATCCGCGACACCGTGCCCCTTCAGGAGCTGGAACACCTTGACCCCGCCTCCTTCGCCCGGCTGCGCGACTGCATGGCGCAGTTGGAGGCGCACTACCGGGATCTCTGCGACATCGAGTTCACCATCGAACGCGCCACCCTGTGGATGCTGCAGACCCGTGTCGGCAAGCGCACGTCCCAGGCCGCCTTCGCCATCGCCGGACAACTGGTCGATGAGGGCCTGATCACCCCGCAGGAAGGGCTGGCGCGGGTCGACGGTGAAGGACTGGCGCGGCTGATGTTCCCCCGCTTCGACAGCTCCGGCACGCGAGAGGTGCTGGCCCGGGGCATCCCCGCCTCACCCGGGGCCGCCGTGGGCGCGGTCGTGTTCGACTCCGCCGAAGCGGTCCGCCGGTCCGCCGAAGGGGAGAAGGTCGTCCTCGTACGGCAGGAGACGACACCGGACGACCTGCCCGGCATGATCGCCGCGGAAGCCGTGCTCACCAGCCGGGGAGGCAAGACGAGCCACGCGGCCGTTGTCGCCCGGGGGATGGGCAAGGTCTGTGTGTGCGGGGCCGGGGAGCTCACCGTCGATCCTCAGGGGCGGAGCTTCTCGACGCCCTCGGTCACCGTACGGGAAGGCGATGTCGTCTCGGTCGACGGGTCCGAGGGTCTGGTGTTCCTGGGCGCCGTACCTCTCGTGGACTCTCCGGTGATGCGGTACTTCGAGGACGGCGGGCACCCGCCGGGGGAGTCGGCGACGCAAGTCGTACGCGACGTGCACCGGGTCATGGGGCAGGCGGACGAGGCCCGGCGCATGGAGGTGCGGGCGAACGCCGACACGCCGGAGGACGCCGCCCGCGCCCGGCGGTTCGGTGCGCAGGGGATCGGTCTGTGCCGCACCGAGCACATGTTCCTCGGCGACCGCCGCTCCCTGGTGGAGGCGATGATCCTGGCACACGACGATGAGGAGAGGGAAGCGGCGCTCAACGCCCTCCTGCCCCTGCAGCGCGCGGACTTCATCGGCATCCTGGAAGCGATGGACGGGCTGCCCGTGACCATTCGGCTCCTCGACCCGCCCTTGCACGAGTTCTTGCCCGACCTGACGGAGCTGTCGGTGCGCGTTGCCCGGGACGAAGCCCTCGGGCGGCAGCCCGACCTCCACGAGACGGAACTGCTGGCGGCGGTCACCCGGATGCACGAGGCGAACCCCATGCTGGGTCTGCGCGGTGTGCGGCTAGGTCTGGTTGTTCCCGGGCTCGTGGCCATGCAGGTGCGCGCCGTCGCCGAGGCTGTGGTGGCCCGCAAGCGTGCCGGCGGCGATCCGCAGGCCGAAATCATGGTGCCGCTGGTCGATGCGGTGGAGGAGTTCCGACTGGTACGAGCGGAAGTCGCTCGTGTACTGGAGCGGGTCTCGGCGGGTACCGGCGTCGCGCTGGGCTGCCCGGTGGGGACGATGATCGAGCTGCCCAGGGCGGCCCTCACCGCGGGCAGCATCGCCGAGGACGCGGAGTTCTTCTCCCTCGGCACGAACGACCTGACGCAGACGACCTGGGGCTTCTCCCGCGACGACGTCGAGGCCGCGTTCTTCTCGGCCTACCTCGACAAGGGCATCTTCCAGACCTCCCCGTTCGAGACGATCGACCGTGAAGGGGTCGGACGTCTGGTCGAGATCGCCGTCGCGGAGGGCCGAGCGACCCGGCCCGGGCTGAACATCGGGGTCTGCGGGGAGCACGGGGGAGACCCGCAGTCAGTCCACTTCTTCCACGACACCGGCCTGGACTACGTGTCGTGCTCCCCCTTCCGGGTACCAGTCGCCCGGCTCGAAGCCGGGCGTGCCGCCCTTCGGGCGACCGAGGCTCAGGCGGGCAGGTGAAGTCCAAGGCGGGTCGTGCTGGTGTCGAGGAACGAGTGTCTCTTCGAGGCCGGTGCGCGAGTCATTCCACCTCCGAGCGTGCGCTCGTGCGACGGAGGGCTGAAGGGCCTCTGAGACAGGGATCGGGGCCGAACGGCCCTCCCCGCCCGTGCCCTGCGGCAGTTGCGCCGCAGGGCACGGACACAGGTTGTCTACGGGGTGCGCAAGGCCAGGATGGCCATGTCGTCGTGGCCGTCGCTGGGGTGCTGGTCGGCGAGTGTGCGCACGAGGTTGTCCAGTGGCAGGGTCGCGTGGGCGGCTGCCAGGTCTCGGAGGGTGGCCAGGCCTTCGTCGATGGGGTGGTGAGGGTGTTCGACGAGGCCGTCGGTGAACAACAGGATGGTGGCGCCGTCCGGCAGGGGGTGGCTGTGGTCCGGGCGGCGCATTTCCGGGTCGACGCCGAGTGGAATGCCGGGGTCGGCGTGCAGGTACTCGGCGTGGCCGTCGGGGGTGAGGACCAGGGGCGGCAGGTGGCCGGCGGTGCTCCAGTGGAGCGTCCACCCCTTGTCGGCGGGTTCGATCCGGGCCAGGCACGCGGTAGTGACCGGCAGATCGGTGGTGGCGTGCACGGTGTGGTCGAGCTGCGTCAGCACGGAACTTGGTGGGGTCTTGCGGTCGTACAGCAGTGCCCGGAGCATGTTGCGCGCCTGCGCCATGGCGGCGGCGGCATGCAGGTCATGGCCCACCACGTCACCGACGACGGCCGCACAGGCGTTGTCGGGCAGGACCACGGCGTCGTACCAGTCGCCGCCGACGCCGGCCGGTTCGGCAGCGGTCCGGTAGACCGCGGCGCCCGAGAAGGGGGCCAGGTCCGGCAGCACCGGGAGCAGCAGCCGCTGAAACTGTTCGGCGCTGTCACGCATGAAGCCGAACAGGCGGGCGTTGTCGATGGCGATCCCGGCGGCTCCGGCGAGCGCACGCACGATTTCCTCGTCGTCCTGGTCGAACGGGCGGCCGTCGTGTCGCTCCGACAGGTACAGGTCGCCGTAGATCTCGCCACGCACCGTGATCGCAACGCCGAGCAGGGTGCGCATGGGCGGGTGGCCGGGAGGGAAGCCGACCGATGCCGGGTGGGAGGAGATGTCGTCCAAGCGCAGCGGCTCGGGGTGGCGGATCAAGTGACCGAGTACGCCGCGGCCGTGGGGAAAGTCCACATTCCCGAGAGCGGCGCGCTCGTCGTCCGTGAGGCCGGCGGTGATGAACTGATCCAGGTGGTCACCGGACTCGTGAAGAACGCCGAGTGCGCCGTAGCGGGCGCGGGCCAGGTGCATGGCGGTGGTCACGATACGGCGGAGGACGGTAGGCAGGTCCAGGTCGCTGCCGATGGCCAGTACCGCGTCGAGTAGCCCCTCCAGCCGGTCCTTCGCCCCAGCCAGCGCGTGCACCTGCGTGGCAATGCCTTCCAGCTCGTCGTCCAGCCGCGTGCGCAATTCGGGAAGGCTGTGTTCACGGGCTCGTCCTCCAGGCTCGTTCTCGGAGGGCATGGCACGATCACCTCGTTCTTCGGACCCGAGTACACCCCGGAGCCGAAGCGGGCCGTGGCGCCTGTCGGCTGTACTGCCTCACGCTAGGCCTGCCCGCGCGTTTCCGCATGTGGAGCACCCGTTTCGCGGCGGCTGTGAGCGCGCTGGTCCGTGACCTCATCGGAGGGAGGCGTCAGGAGGTGGGCGATGCGTAGTGCATTCGGGTGACGTGCACATGCTTCTTCTCGGAGTGAGCCGGGGGGAGACCTCCATGGCGTCGTCATCCCCTGCGTTCCGGCGGGGGATGACGCCAGTTGCTCCCCGTCGCAGGCCGCTCGGCTTCCGGCCGGACACCATCATCGCCCTCGGCGGCGGGTCACCCATGGACGCGGCCAAGGTGATGTGGCTGCTGTTCGAACAGCCGGACATCGACTTCGCCGACATGCGACAGAAGTTCTCCGACATCCGTAAGCGGGCCTTCCGCTTCCCGGTACTCGGCAAGCGGGCTCGCCTCGTCTGTGTCCCCACCACATCGGGCACCGGCGCCGAGGTCACCCCCTTCGCCGTCATCTCCGACCCGGCTACCGGTAAGAAGTACCCGCTGGCCGACTACGCCCTGACTCCGAGCGTCGCGATCGTCGACCCCACGCTCACCGCCGACCTGCCCGCGTCACTCGCTGCCGACAGCGGCTTCGACGCCCTCACTCACGCCACCGAGGCGTATGTCTCGGTCTACGCCAACGACTTCACCGACGGCCTGGCTCTGCACGCGGTCAAGTTGGTCTTCGCGAATCTGGAATCGGCGGTCACGGGCGAGGCATCACAGCGGACCAGGGCCCGGGAGAAGATGCACAACGCGGGAACCATCGCGGGGATGGCCTTCGGGAACGCCTTCCTCGGCATCGTCCACGCCATGTCCCACACCCTGGGTGCCACCTTCCACATCGCCCACGGACGGACCAACGCGATTCTCCTGCCGCACGTGATCCGCTACAACGGCACCGTTCCCGCCAAGTTGACGGGCTGGCCCAAGTACGAGAGTTACCGGGCGCCTGAGCGATTCCAGGACATCGCCCGCTCCCTCGGCCTGCCGGCCTCCACCGCTGCCGAGGGCGTCGCCTCCTACGCCGCCGCCGTGGAGCGGCTGCGTGACGCCGTGGGCATAGAGCCCTCCTTCCGCGCCGTGGGCATCGATGAGGTGGCGTTCATGAACGCACTGCCGCAGCAGGCACTCAACGCCTACGAGGACCAGTGCGCCCCGGCCAATCCCCGCATGCCGATGCTGGACGACATGGAGGAGATCATGCGGACCGCCTTCCACGGCGGCCCTCGCACGCTGCCGATCGAGTGACTCCAGGCAGCCCTTCGGCCGGCCGGGGCCGCCCGGCCGAGCGGCAGGTCGCGCCCGGCACTGCTCGTGAGGCGGGCCGACGTGGCTCGGACGCACTCGCCGACAACCGGAGCGGGCTCCGGCCAGGACGAAGATCCTGCCGGAGCTCGCATCAGGCGTGGCCCTTGTCACGCGCTGCGCTGGAGGGCCGTATGGCCCTGGTAGGGGAGCGCTTGTTGAACGACACTGTGGACTGGGGTCCGTCGGAGGCGGCGGATGCGAAGAATTCGGAGTGTGTGATGACGGACAGCGGCAGCGGCCTTACCAAGAGGGATGCGGTCAGGGTCTTCCTTCTTGACGATCATGAGGTGGTGCGTCGCGGTGTGCATGACCTGCTGGACGGCGAGCCTGATCTGACGGTGGTGGGGGAGGCCGGCACGGCCGAGCAGGCGTTGGTGCGGATTCCGGCTCTGCGTCCCGATGTCGCGGTTCTGGACGTGCGTCTGCCGGACGGGGACGGTGTGAGTGTCTGTCGCGAGCTTCGTTCCCGTATGCCCGATCTGGCGTGTCTGATGCTGACGTCGTTCGACGACGAGGAGGCATTGCTCGATGCGATCATGGCCGGTGCGGCGGGTTACGTTCTGAAGCAGATCACCGGCACGGACCTGGTTCATGCCGTGCGTACGGTCGCTTCCGGACAGTCGATGCTGGATCCGGGTGCGACGGCGCGGGTGATGGCCCGGCTGCGTGGCGGTGCCCCCGAGGAGCAGGCGACGCAGAAGGGTCTGCCGGGCCTGACGGACCGGGAGCGGGAGATTCTTCTCCTGGTGGGAGAGGGGCTGACGAACCGGGAGATCGGTAAGCGGCTTTTCCTGGCGGAGAAGACGGTGAAGAACAACATTTCCCGGTTGCTGGCCAAGCTGGGTGTGGAGCGTCGCGTGCAGGCTGCTGTCATCGCGACGCAGGCGCTGGCGGCCCAGGACGGTCAGGGCGCATCCGCGGCGGGGCACGAACGCCGACCGCGGAGCTGAGCACCGGGCCGGCAGGAGCCGAACGAGGACGCGAGCCCATTGAACTCTCCTGCCCGTCCGTGTCACTTCCTCGTTTGGGCCATGGGTCTTCAGTTGTGCGGGACGACGGCTACGGGGCAGGGGGCGTGGTGGAGAGCGGCGTGGGCGACCGACCCGATGCGTGTTCCCACACGGCCACGCCGTTCCCTGCGGCCGACCACGAGCAACTGGGCGTCCGAGAGGCTGGACAACAGCACCTGCCCCGCACTACCCATCTCGACCTGCTCGATCACCTGGACGTCGGGAAACCGTTCGCGCCAGGGCGCCAGCGCTTCCGCCAGTGCCTTCTGCTCGAACGGCTCCAATCCTCCCGCCTCGTCCGCGAGACGCAGGGAGCCGGGGCCGTAGGCGTAGATCGGCGGCAGGCTCCAGGTCCTTACCGCACGCACGGCGGCACCGCGTAGGGCAGCCGCCTCGAAGGCGAAGCCGAGTACCGCGTCGCTGTACGGCGTGCCCGACTGGCCCACGACCACTTCGCTCCCGGTCAGCTGGCGTGTCTGCCTCTCACGGGCGCGTACGGACACGACGGGCCGTGTCGCGGCGGCGATCACCTCCTGTCCGCACGAGCCGAGGAGGAAGCCGAGGAACGCCCCGTGTCCGCGTGATCCGAGCACCAGCATCTCGGATGCCTCCGCTTCTCTCAGCAGCGCGGCGACCGCCGTGTCCTGCACCACTTCCGAGGTGATGGCGAGGTCGGGACACAGCCCCGCGACGTGCGTCTCGGCCTCCCGCAGCACGCCGTGGGCGTACTTGGCCTGCACATCCCTGTCCTGCGCGACGGGAACGTCCAGCGGCTGCCAGAGCCAGGCGTGCACGATGCGCAGCGCCACCCCACGCCGCACGGCTTCGCGCGCCGCCCATTCGGCCGCCGCAAGGCCTTCCGCGGAACCGTCCACTCCGACAGTGACTTCGGGGATCATGGCTTTGCCTCCATAGGTAGGGGGACGGGATGGCCGCATCGGCCCCCCTGTGGCTCTCAGCATCAGTGAGACAGGGCCGCCCACCGAGGGCCGATCGGCCCTGAGTGGACCGCCGTTCGGCCGCACCTGGTGGCTGGGCGCCCACGGGGACCACCGTCACTCGCCAGGGGACCTGTGGCCCCCTGCGCGTGCGGCCTCCGCGGGCCACTGTGAGCAGTGCCGTCCCAGTCTCTCTCCCCAAGGAGTCTTCATGTCCCGCATCGTCATGGTCGGCCTCGATGGATCTCGGGAAAGTCTCGCCGCCGTTGACTGGGCCGCCGAGGAGGCACTGCGCCGCGCGGTGCCGCTGCGCCTGCTTCAGGCATGGTGTGTCGACGACGACAGACGCCGGCTCCTCGTCGACCCGGCCACGGCACGTGGCTGGGGCGAGCGGATGCTGGCCACGGCGGCGAGGCGGCTGCACCGGCGCCACCCGGCCCTCGACATCGAGACGGAATGGACCGCCGACGACGCGGTCGAGGCGCTGTGCGCCGCCGGAGACGAGGCCGGACTGCTGGTCCTGGGCTCCCGGGGACTGGGCGGGCTGGCGGGGTTTCTTGCCGGGTCGGTCTCGCTGGCCGTGCTCGCTCGCACCAGGAGAACTGTCGTCCTCGTACGTCCCCACGACTTCCCGATGCCCGGGGGCGTTCCCGCCGGGGACGTAGTCGTCGGCCTGGACGTGTCCCGACCGGCTGACGAGGTGCTCGAGTTCGGCTTCGCGGAGGCCGAACGGTACGGCTGCGGCCTGCGCGTCCTGCACAGTTGGTCCGCACCGGCTCTCTACGGTCCCGACTTGGGGGGTGCCATGCCGCTGCTGATGGCGCAGGTCGCACAGGACGCGCGCCGAGCCGTCGAGGAAGCGCTGGCGCCGTGGATGGACAAGTACCCCGGAGTCCCCGTCATCCGTGAGTGCCACCAAGGCCGTCCGGCGCAGGACCTCGTACAGGCATCGCGGGACGCCCGGCTGATGGTGGTCGGCCGAAGGAATCGCAGCGGGCGGATGGGTACCCACATCGGAGCCGTCACCCACGCCGTCATCCACCACTCCTCGGCACCCGTCGCGGTCGTTCCGCACGACTGACCCTGCGTACGCGACTGGGGCGGGCCGCGGCGGAACCGGCAGGTCCGTCGCCGCGGCCTCACATCAAGGGTGCCCTGGGGCGAATGCGCATTCCACTCGCCTGCGGAGCACCCCACATGATGCCTGCGCGGCCCGTACCGTCCCCGAGCCCTCGCGTAACGGTCCGTTCCCGCGCCCCCGACGGTCCGCGATGGCATCCGGTAGGGCCGAAGGACCCTGCTCGGCACACCGAGCGGGACCAGCTCCGAAGGTGCCGCCCGGCCCCCGGCCAGGGACCGTTGCCACCAGGAGCGAACAGAGGCGAGTGACAGGGTTCAGGGGTCCCCGCGATGCCCTCAGTGGAATCCCGGGCGGCCGAACGTCCCTGTGCCGCGCCCTTCTGCGCCCACCTTCCTTCTGATCTCCGGGGAACTCCATGCCTTTTCACGTCGACTCCGAGACAGGCCGGCTGAAGCAGGTCATCCTGCACAGGCCGGACCTCGAACTGAAACGCCTCACCCCCACCAACAAGGACGCGCTCCTCTTCGACGACGTGCTGTGGGTCAAGCGCGCTCGCGAGGAGCACGACGCCTTCGCTGATGCCCTGCGTGACCGCGGAGTCCGTGTGCACCTCCTCGCGGACCTGCTCGCCGAGACGCTCCACTCCCTCGACGCCCGTCAGCTCGTTCTGGACCGGGTCTTCGACGAGCGGGAGTTCGGAGTTCTCGGTACCGATCGGCTTCGCGCGTACTTCGACTCCCTGGAACCTGCCGCGCTGACCACCAGCCTGATCGGCGGCGTCACGAAGGGCGAACTGCTCGACCGCGTGGGCACGGTGCCGAGTGTGCGCCTGCATGCCATGGCGCCCGACGACTTCCTTCTCGCACCCCTGCCCAACCATCTGTTCACCCGTGACACGTCATGCTGGGCGTACGACGGTGTGAGCGTCAACCCGATGAAGAAGCGTGCGCGACGCCGTGAAACGGTCCACTTCGAGGCCGTCTACGGTCACCACCCCCTTTTCGAAAAGGGGGAGTTCCACCGGTGGTCGGATGGGCAGCAGGCGTACCCCGCCACGATCGAGGGCGGCGACGTCCTGGTCATCGGCAACGGTGCGGTGCTCGTCGGCATGAGCGAGCGCACCACGCCCCAGGCCGTGGAGAATCTCGCCCTGCGCATGTTCGCCGCGGGTTCCGCCCAGCGGGTCGTGGCCGTGACCCTGCCGAAGAGCCGCAGCTTCATGCACCTCGACACCGTCATGACCATGGTCAGCGGCGACACCTTCACCCGTTACGCCGGACTCGGCATGCTGCCCTCCTGCACGATCGAACCCGGCACCGGAGGGCAGGGGCTGAAGGTCACCGATCACGCGCCCGACCAGATGGACCATGCCATCGCCGACGCCCTTGGTCTGCCCTCCATCAACGTCCTCACCCCCAGCCAGGACGTCAGGTCCGCCGAGCGGGAGCAGTGGGACGACGGCTGCAACGTTCTGGCCGTGGAACCCGGCGTGGTCGTCGCCTACGAGCGCAACGTGACCACCAACACCTACCTGCGCAAGAGCGGGATCGAGGTCATCACGGTACGCGGCAGCGAGCTCGGCCGCGGCCGGGGAGGCCCGCGGTGCATGACCTGCCCCATCGAGCGCGAGGCGGCCTGAGCACACACCGCGCCAGGTCACCCGTCCGCAACCACCCCGTACGCACCGAGGAGCCAGACCATGAAAATCGACCTGCGCCGGCGCCCGTACCTCAAGGAACTGGACTTCACACCGGCGGAGTTCAGGCACCTGCTGGAACTCTCCGCCTCCATCAAGACTGCCCGCCGCGAGGGGAGTGAGGAGCAGCGCCTGCGCGGCAAGAACATCGCCGTCATCTTCGAGAAGACTTCGACCAGGACCCGGTGCGCCTTCGAAGTCGCCGCTCACCAGCAAGGCGCGCACGTGACCTACCTCGACCCCGCCGGTTCGCAGCTCGGGCACAAGGAGTCGGTCAAGGACACCGCCCGTGTCCTCGGCCGCTACTACGACGGGATCGAATACCGGGGCAGTGACCAGCGCTTCGTGGAGGAGCTGGCCCGGCATGCGGGTGTTCCGGTGTGGAACGGTCTGACGGATCAGTGGCACCCCACCCAGTCGCTCGCCGATGTCCTCACCATGTGGGAGCACACCGACAAGCCCTTGGACCAGGTGTCCTTCGCCTACCTCGGGGACGCGAGGAACAACGTCGGCAATTCGCTGCTCATCACTGCGGCGATGCTCGGCATGGACGTACGAATGGTCGGTCCCCGCGCCCTGCGAAACGCACCCGACGTCGTCGAGGAGGCGCGCCGGGCGGCGGCCGTCAGTGGCGCGCGGATCACCCTGACCGAGGACGTGGCGCAGGGCGTGGCCGGTGTCGACTTCCTCTACACCGACGTGTGGCTGTCGATGGGAGAGCCGCCGGAGCTGTGGGACGAGCGTATCGCCCTGCTCAAGCCGTACCAGGTGACCGTGCAGACCCTGGAGGCGACAGGCAACCCGGCGGTCAAGTTCATGCACTGCCTTCCGGCCTTCCACAGCAGCGACACCACCGTCGGCGCCAAGATCGCCGCCCGGACCGGCATGACCGCGCTGGAGGTCACCGACGAGGTCTTCGAGTCCTCGCACTCCATCGTGTTCGACCAGGCCGAGAACAGGCTCCACACCATCAAGGCCGTTCTCGTCGCCACCCTCGGCGACTGAACCCCGCCGCCCGCCACCATCGGAGAACTCCCCATGCGTGTAGTAGTCGCACTGGGCGGCAACGCCCTCCTCCGCCGCGAGGAACGGCCCGACGCCGCCGTGCAGCTCGCCAACATCCGCGCGGCCGTGACCGCCCTCGCACCCCTTGCGCACCGGCATGAACTCGTCATCACTCATGGCAACGGGCCCCAGGTCGGCGTGCTCGCCCTGCAAAGCGCTGCCGACCACTCGCTGAGCAGTCCCTATCCCTTCGACGTCCTCGGCGCGGAGACCCAGGGCATGATCGGATACTGGCTGCTCCAGTCACTGCAGAATGCCCTGCCGGGGCGCCAGGTCTGCGCTCTGCTGAACCAGACACTCGTCTCCGCGGCCGATCCCGCCTTTGCCGATCCGGCCAAATTCGTGGGCCCCGTCTACGACCGGGCCGAAGCCGAACGCATGGCCGCCGCACGCGGCTGGACGGTCAAGCAGGACGGCGCACACTGGCGACGTGTCGTGCCCTCCCCCCGCCCCCAACGCGTGGTGGAGACACGGCTGATCCGACTGCTGCTGAACTCCGGGGCGGTGGCCGTATGCGCCGGGGGCGGAGGCGTACCGGTGATCCGTGACGAACAAGGGCAGTTGTCAGGTGTCGAGGCCGTGGTGGACAAGGACCTCACCGCCGCCCTCTTGGCCGAGGCGCTCGACGCCGACGCGCTGCTGCTGCTCACGGACGTTTCCCACGTCTCCCTCCGCTACGGCACGCCCGACGCCGAACCCGTCGGCCGGACCACGCCCGCAGCCCTGAGGGCCCAGGAGTTCCCTGCCGGCTCCATGGGCCCCAAGGTCGACGCCGTGTGCCGCTTCGTCGAACTCACCGGCCAAATGGCGGCGATCGGCTCCCTCGGAGACGCCCAAGCCATCCTCGACGGCGCCACCGGCACCGTCGTCACACCCAGCGGTCGCTACCGCGACGGACCACAGGACCTGACATGACACTCGACAGCGCAACCACAGCACCGCAGCCGGCCGGGGCGGAGAACGGCCCCGACACGTCGAAGGGGCGGCGGCAGTTCCGCTTCCCCTCGGCCTTCGCCGTTCTGATCGCGCTCACCGTGGCGGTCTGGGCCCTGACCTTCCTCATCCCCGCCGGCCGCTACGACGTGAAGGACGGCAGTCCCGTCCCGGGCACCTACCATCCCGTACAACTGGCCACCGGCTTCTGGGACCGGCTCAAGGATCTCTTCCTCTCCCCGGTCAACGGGCTGTACGGCGTCACCGACGCAGGGACCGGCATCACCACGCCCGGCGGGACCGGCTCCTTCGCGGGGGCCGCCGGGGTCTTCCTCTTCATCCTGGCCGTGGGGGCGTTCATCACCGTCACCATGCGGACCGGCGCGCTCACCGCGGGAGTGGCACGCCTTGCGCAGCGACTGCGCAACCACAGGACCCTGCTCCTCGTCGTTCTCATGACGGTCTTCTCGCTCGGCGGTACCACCTACGGAATGGCCGAGGAAACCCTCGGTTTCTACGGGCTGATGATTCCTCTGATGCTGGGCCTCGGGTACGACCGCATGGTCGCCGCGACCGTGATCATGGTGGGTGCCGGAGTGGGAACCCTTGCCTCGACCGTGAACCCCTTCGCCACCGGCGTGGCGTCCGACAGCGCCGGCATCGGCACGGGAGACGGCATCCTCCTGCGCATGGCGATGTGGGTCTGCCTGACGGCCTTGGCAGCCGCGTACGTCGCGCGCTACGCCCGCCGCATCACCCAGGACCCTGCACGCTCGCTGACGCCGCTCACCGAGGACGACCGTCGCATCAAGGAGGAGGGCAGCGACGCGGTGCGGCTCACGAGCCGTCAGCGCACCGTTCTGTGCCTCTTCGCGGCCACCTTCCTCTTCATGATATTCGCCGTGGTCCCCTGGTCCGACATACACGTGACCTTTCTGCCCACACTCGGGTGGTACTTCCCCGAACTCGCCGCCCTCTTCATCGTCGCCGCGATCCTCGTCGGGTTGATCGGAGCTCTTGGGGAGAAGGGGACAGCGGATGCCATCACCGCGGGGGCCGGAGACTTCATCGGAGCGGCGATGATCGTCATGCTGGCGCGCGGAGTCACGGTCCTCATGAACAACGCCAGTGTCACCGACACGATCCTCGACGCCCTGCAGAGCGCAGTGGGCGGCACGTCCTCGGGTGTGTTCGCCGTCCTGATGTTCGCGGTCAACCTTCCCCTGGCCTTCTTCGTCCCGTCCTCTTCGGGCCACGCCGCCCTCGCCATGCCGATCCTCGCCCCGCTGGCCGATTTCGCCGGAGTGGGCCGCGCCCTGGTGGTGACCGCGTACCAGTCCGCCTCAGGATGGGTGAACCTCATCACTCCCACCTCGGCCGTTGTCATGGGGGGCCTCGCGCTCGCCAAGGTCAGATACGACCAGTACCTGCGCTTCATGGCACCGCTGATGGGCGCACTGCTCGTGGTGGTGGCCGGCTTCCTGGTCATCGGCGCGGCCCTGCACTGAGGCCCCATGGCGCTGCAGGTGGGCCAACAGGCCCTGTGGAAAGCCCAGTTGATCCGCAACAGTGAAGTTCGGCTGGGGCAGGGTGCCCATCAGCCGCTCAAGGAGGTGGGCCTCATGCCTGGACTGCTGGCCATCGGAGCCATCACATCGATCGGCTTCGGCGCGATTCTGGTGTTCGCCGTGGACTGGCAGTGGGACGGCGCCGACCGCCCACTGGTCGGGCTCATCATGATGGGTGTGGGGATGCTCGCCCTGGTCGCCGCCACGAGCATGTACGGCGAAGCCTCCCGGTCCGACCGGATGTCCTGAGCCCGTCCCGTACCGCCCCGTCGGCGCACCGGAATGGTGGAGCCCACGGCCGCGCACGTGGGATCACACCCAGGATCGCCCGCCCCGGCGCCCCGCACGGCTCGGGACCGGGCAGGGGCGCGCGTCGCGGATCGCGTACGGGCCATTGGTCCCGGCCACCGCCCACCCCACCCGGCCGGGTGGCCCTGATCGCCGGGACCATCGTCCCGTGTGTAGCGGTGGAGCGGGATCCGGAGGCCTCAAGACTGCCAAACCAGTTGAGCCTGCGACTTCGCAGGCTCAACTCCCCCCCTTCTTCAACCCCCTTCTTCACCAGGAGTGTCATGCTGTCTGCCGAGTCGGCCTCACTGATCCGGGCAACCCTGCCCGCCGTCGGCGGGGCACTGGACGAGATCACCACCCGCTTCTACGCCACGATGTTCGCCGAACATCCCGAATTGCTGGACGGCATGTTCAACCGGGGCAATCAGGCGAGCGGGGCACAGCGTCGGGCGTTGGCCGGGTCCATCGCGGCCTTCGCCGGTGCGCTGCTCGCCGACCCCGGCACTCGCCCGGACGCCCTGCTCGCCCGTATCGCGCACAAGCACGTGGCCGTCGGCGTCACAGACGACCAGTACACGATCGTGCACAAGTACCTGTTCGCTGCCATCGCCGACGTGCTCGGAGATGCGGTCACCCCCGATGTCGCGGCCGCGTGGGACGAGGTCTACTGGCTGATGGCCGGCGCTCTCATCGCCCAAGAGTCGCGCCTCTCCTTCGAAGCCCAGGTGGAGCCCGGCCGGCCCTGGCGGCAGTGGACCGTTCTCGAACGTCGGGTGGAGACCCCCGACACCGTCTCGTTCCTGCTGCGGCCCTCCGACGGCGCACCCGCACCTCGCGCACGGGCCGGTCAGTATGTCAGCGCGCGCGTGCGGATGCCCGACGGTGTGCACCAGCTGCGCCAGTACAGCCTCTCCTCGGCCCCCGACGACCAGGTGCGCAGGATCACTGTCAAGCGTCTGAGCGCTGACGGCGCTCCGGCCGGCGAAGTGTCGAACCTGCTGTACCGCACCCTCGAAGCCGGTGACGAACTCACCCTTTCCGCCCCGTTCGGCGATGTGGTGCTGGACGAGACGGACGCGCCGCTGGTGCTGGTCTCCGCCGGCATCGGCTGCACCCCGATGGTCTCCATGCTGGAGCACCTCGCGGCCGTCGCATCCGCCCGGCCCGTCACGGTCCTTCATGCCGACCGCTCACCCGCCGGTCACGCTCTACGTGCCGACACCCACCGGCTGGTCGCCTCACTGCCGAAGGCCCGTGCCACGTTCTGGTACGAGGACGACGCGGTGGAAGAGCCGGGCTCCCGGACGGGTCTGATGAACCTCGGTGAACTGGAACTGCCCGCCGACGCGAGCGTCTACATGTGCGGCCCGCTCCCGTTCATGCGCGAGGTCAAGAAGCAGCTGCTGCGCGGTGGGATTCCCGCCCGCAACATCCGCTACGAGGTCTTCGGCCCCGACCTGTGGCTGGCCGACGCCACCGCCTGACCGCCCCGGCGGGCTGTCTGCACGATCATGTGGCCGGTCCGATGCCGAGGAGCCCCCGCGCGCCCGTCGCGGCGCCGGAACCGGGCGATAGGCCGGCGTTTCCGGCCACCCGGGGTACGCGGCAGGGCCGGGTGGCCCTCTGGACGGACTGATGGCCCCTAGGCGCAGTGGGTGGCCGGCACCGATGCTGGGAGCCGAAGCCGTCGCATGACGGCGGCGTTCCATGACGGGAGAACCCAGTGACTGATCCGGTGATCGTAGGGGTGGACGGTTCCGCATCCAGCTTTGAGGCGGTCGATGTCGCGGCCCGTGAGGCGCACATGCGTGATGCGCCTCTGCGGATCGTGCACGCGTTCGGTCACGCGCCCGGGCTGCAGCCGGTCGGCGGGTCCCCGTGGAACCCGGCCGACCATGGTCTGGAGCCGATGACCCAGGGGGTGCTGGCTCGCGCAGAGGAACGGGCGCACAGGGTCGCGCCGGGCATGGACATCACTCGGTCGGTGGTGGCCGGTGAGGCACTTGAGGTACTGGAGATCGAGTCGAGATCGGCAACGCTCGCCGTGGTCGGCAGCCGGGGCCTGAGCGGCTTCTCCGGGCTGCTGCTGGGCTCGACGGCAGTGCATCTGGCCGCGCACGGCCGCTGCCCGCTGATGGTGGTGCGCGGCCGCGCCGACCCGGCGGGCGCGGTGGTGCTGGCGGTGGACGGCTCCGATGCCGGTGAGGCGGCGGTGGAGTTCGCGTTCAACGAGGCGGCCCTGCGCGGGGCTCCGCTGGTGGCCCTGCACGTGTGGAACGTGTGGAGCGAGCGTGCCTACGAAGGCCCTGGTGACCCCGTGAACGCGATGGTCGCGGACATCGACAAGCTCCGTGAGGCCGAGCAGCACCTGCTGGACGAGACGGTCACCGCCTGGCAGAAGGTCTTTCCCCAGGTCGAAGTGGAGCGGCGCCTGGTGCGTTCCCGCATCCGTCCAGCCCTGATCGACGCGAGCCGGGGGGCGCAACTGCTGGTGACAGGAGCCCGGGGACACGGCGGCTTCGCCGGCCTCCTGCTCGGCTCGGTCAGCCAGGCCCTGCTGCACCACGCCCACTGCCCCGTGACCGTCGTCCGCGGCAAGGAGTGACAGCGCCTCAGCGGACGCTGAGCGATGTACTGCCTGGGAAGTCAACGAGCGGGCCGAACCTGCCCTTCGATCGCGGTGGCGCCGGCTGCTGGACCGGTTTCGCAGCTGGCTGACCGGCCTCCTGCCGCTGCCGCTGCCGCCGCCGTTGTGGCCGGCGCCATCAGTGAGATCAAGGACGCCCTCGTGATCGCGGCCGTCCTGCTCATCGACGCGAACATCGGCTTCTTGCGGGAACGCCGCGCCGAGCGCAGTCTGGAGGCTTCGCGCCAGATGCTCGTTCCCACCGCGCGCGTGCGCCACGACGGTCTGCTGAGGGTGATCCCGGCCGGCGCACCGGTGCCCGGTGATGTCGTCCTCCTGGAAGCCGGCGACCGCGTCCCGGCCGATGGGCGTCTGGCCGTCCACGTCCCCGTGTCGCCGATTCGCGAGGCTCAAGAAGTGACCGGAGGCGCTGTGGCCCGCTGGCATCTGGCCCGTAGCCCTGCTCATCCGCGGTAACGGGCAGCTGTACTGAGCGGGAAGACCGGCTCGCAACGGCTCAAACGCACAGGTGAGCGGTCAGATGCCGGTCAGCCACTGTCTGCGGGACCAGCGGCCCTTGGCGCCTGGCCCGCTGGACGAGAGTCTGAAGCCGGACAACCCGACACAGGAGGAATCATGGCCCGCACGATCACCGTAGGACTCGACGGCTCCGCGGAGAGCCTGGCCGCGGCCGAGTGGGCGGCTCGCGAGGCGAAGCTGCGCGACCTGCAGGTCAGTCTGGTCCACGCGTGTCAGCCGGTACCGGAGGCGATGGCCCAGGCACCTGTCGTCGGCGCCGAGACACTGCGGCACTGGACCGAGAGGATGCCCCGTGAGTTCGCCGAGGGCTTGAGATTGCGCCACCCCGGTGTCGACGTGAGCATCACACAACGCGTCGGTGCGCCGGTCGACATGCTCGTGGAAGCCTCCCGTGAGGCGGAACTGCTCGTTCTCGGCTCCCAGGCGTTGCGCGGGCTCACCGGCTTCCTGGTCGGGTCCGTCGGACAGGCTGTCGCCGCCCGGGCAGAGACGCCCGTGATCTTTGTGCGAGCCGGTGAGCAGTCAGCCGACGAACACCTGATGGATCCCGTCGGCGTCCCGTCCGCCGCCACCGCGTTCCGGCCGGTCGTCCTCGGTCTGGCCGCCGACACCGCCGACGACACCGTGATCACCTTCGCCTTCGAGGAGGCACGGTACCGCGACACCGAGCTGGTTGTCGTCCAAGGTTGGAATTCGTCGCCCTATTCCGTCTACACCATGGGATCGGGTTTCGAGCCCCACGAGGAGTTCGCCCGCCAGAGGGCCGGCGTACTCACGAGTGCCTTGGCGACCTGGCGGAAGAAGTACCCGGACGTCGACGTCGTCGAGGTGTCCCGCCCTGGGAGTGCCGCCGGCCTCCTCATCGACGCTTCCCGTGACTCCTCCCTCGTCGTCGTAGGCCGACGTGTGCGCGGCAACCTCTTCGGTGGGCACATCGGTGCCATCGCGCTCGCCCTGCTGCACCACTCCACCGCACCCGTGGCCGTCGTCGCCCACGACTGAACGCCCCAGGTACGTACTGGCGCCGCACTATTGCCTGGAGAAGGCTCGGCACTGTCGCCCGACACCGACGAGCAGTCGTCGGTGTCGGGCGACAGTGCCGGGGAACCGCGCGAGGTGACGGCAGCGGCTCGTCTGAGCGTCAGTCGTGCGGCACGACCGCCACCGGGGCCGTGGCGTGGTGAAGGACGGCGTGTGTGACCGGGCCGATTCGCCGCGGGCCCGACTGGTGGTTGCGACGTCCGACGACGAGGAGGTTCGCCTGGCCGCTGTTGTTCAGCAGGACGTCGGAGGCGGAGCCGATCTCGAAGTGCTCGATGACCTTCAGCTGTGGGTACTTCTCACGCCAGGGCTTGAGGAGGTCGGCCAGAACCTCCCTGTTGATCTGTTCCAGACCGTTCGCCTCCGCCAGGTACATCGAGCCGGGGCTCCAGGCGAGGACCGTCGGAATGCTCGAGGCGTGTACGGCGCGCAGGGTCGCTCCGCGTTCGGCTGCGGCGGTGAAGGCGAACTCCAGGACGGAGTCGCCGACCTGCCCGGGTTCCACGCCGACCACCACCTCCGGAGTCTGCTTCGGTGTGGTGGGATTCGGCTCCCTGACCATGACGACCGGCCCGGTCGCCTGACGTAGCACGTGCAGCGAGACGGAACCGATCAGATATCCGGTCAGGGTGCCGTAGCCACGGGATCCCAGTACCAGCATCTCGGAGCGTGCGGCTTCGGTGAGGAGTGTGGGCACCGGGTCGTCGACGAGCAGCTCGGTGGTGACGTCCAGGGTGGGGTGCTTCCTGGCCACACGGGCTTGAGCTTCGTCGAGTACGTTGCGTACCCAGCGTTCCTCCGCCGCACGGTCACCGACGTAGACCGTGTCAGTGGGTCGCCAGACCCAGGCATGAACCAGCCGGAGGTCCGAGCCTCGACGCTTCGCCTCGTCGGCCGCCCAGTCCACTGCGGCCAGAGCGTGGTCGGTTCCGTCGAGTCCTACGGTGATGGTGCCGGACATGCTGCCTCCCGGTGCCGCCGCTGCGAGTGCAGCTCACAGCGGCTGTGCTGACGTGGAGATCTGAGCCTCGCACGGGCGTCGCGGCCGGCGCTGGGGCCGATCGGCCCTCACCGGGCCCCAGTGGCCCCGACTGCGCTGCCCGGCCGGGGGACTCGCGCAGGTCGCGGTGGGGGAGGAACGAAGACTCGGACGCACCCCGGTGTCCGGGCGGCAGCCGAAGGCGGCAATCGGAAGCCGCGCGCCGGCGGTCGGTGCGGTCGCCCGGCACGCGCACGCGGCGGGTGCGGCACCGGCAGCCGGCAAAGGTGTCGTCATCGCCGTCGTTGACAACGGTGTGTGTACGTCCCGCAGCGTTCGGTGCGGCGGGCTGCGAAGCCGTGCCGGGCGTGCGCGGAACGTGAGCGGGATCTGCGTCCGGGGCCGGAGGACCTGGAAGAGCCCGCGCGGAGCGGCGAGGGGTCGGGCCGTCAGGTCCTACGGGGGTACCGACCGGCCCAAGCGTCCACTCTCTCTCCGCGCCATGCTGGGGGTGAGGCAGATTTGCGGGAGAAGGGACGCCATCATGAAGGCTCTTGTATTCCAAGGCCCGGGGAAGACCTCCTGGCAGACTGTTCCGGAGCCGGGTGTCAAAGACGCCGCCGACGCCGTCGTGCGCGTCGACACCACGACCATCTGCGGAACCGATCTGCACATCATCAAGGGCGATGTGCCGGAAGTGGCGCCGGGTACCGTGCTGGGCCACGAGGCCGTGGGCGAGATCGTGGAGACCGGCAGTGAGGTGCGCACGGTGCGCCCGGGTGACCGGGTCCTCGTCTCCTGCATCTCGGCGTGCGGTCGCTGCCGGTTCTGCCGCGAGAACCGCTACGGGCAGTGTCGTGGAGGTGGCGGCTGGGTTCTGGGCCACCTCATCGACGGGACGCAGGCAGAATTCGTCCGTGTGCCCTTCGCGGACTTCTCGGTGCACCCATTGCCCAACTCGGTCGACAGCGCCGCCGCCGTCCTGCTGGCTGACATCCTCCCCACCGGGTACGAGGTCGGCGTGCTCAACGGACGGGTGGGGCCCGGAGACACGGTCGTGGTGGTGGGTGCGGGGCCGATCGGTCTGGCAGCCATCGCCGCGGCGCAGCTCTACACACCAGGCAAGATCATTGCCGTCGATCTCGCCGAGCCCCGGCTGGCAGCCGCACGCGCCATCGGTGCCGACGCCACCGTCGGAGCGGACGAGCGACCGGAAGAGCTGATCAAGGACCTCACCGAAGGGCTCGGCGCGGACGTCGTGATCGAAGCGGTCGGCGTACCCGAAGCCTTCGAACTGTGCACCCGCGTGGTACGTCCCGGGGGGCGTGTCGCCAACGTCGGAGTCCACGGCAAGCCGGCCGCCCTCCACCTCGAAGAGCTGTGGATCAAGGACGTGACCATCACGACGGGGCTCGTCGACACCTACTCGACGCCGCTTCTGCTCCGCATGATGGCGGCGGGGCGGCTGCCCTCCGCCCAGTTGGTCACCCACCGTTTCGAGATCCCACAGATGGAGGAGGCGTACGACGTGTTCTCCCGGGCCGCCGAGACCGGCGCCCTGAAGGTCGTGCTGGGCGGTCCTCCGCATGATGTCGTGGCACTTCCCGCCTGATCGGTATGAGAGAGGCGGAAATGACCATGGAATCACCCCTGGTCGTCGGTGTCGACGGCTCCGAACCCAGCTTGCGCGCGACGGACTGGGCCGCGGACGAGGCGCAACGGCATGGCTTGTCGTTGCGCCTGGTGCACGCGTCGCTGTGGGAGCGGTACGAAGGAGTCCTGCGCGCGGGCGCACTCAGCCGCTCGGACGGGCGCGTGCTCGCCGAGAACATCGTCGGGACCGCTGCGGAGCGCGTCCGACGGCGTACGCAGGACGTCGGAGTGACCACTGAGGTCCTGCTGGAGGACCCGGTGAGAGCGCTGTTGCGCGAGGGGCTCCATGCGTCCGCGTTGGTCACCGGGGTGCGGGGCCGGGGAGAGATCGCCGGTCTGCTGCTGGGCTCGGTGAGTCTGGCCGTGGCGGCCGGTGCGCACTGTCCGGTGATCGTCGTCCGCGGCGACGCCGCCGGACTCGCCGGAACCCACGAACGCATACTCCTCGGCATCGGTGGCGCCGACGTGGACACGGCCGCGGTGCGTTTCGCCTTCGAGGAGGCGCGTGTGCGCGGCTGCGTACTGGACGTGGTCCGAGCCTGGCGCCGTCCGGCCCACGAGCAGACCAGCCATCCGCTCCTCACCGGAAGCCCGGCTCGCTACGACGAGGAGGGGGCGGTGGCCCTGCTGGAGGAGGCGCTGAAGCCCCACGAGCAGTCATACCCGGAGGTACGCGTCCGGCGTGCCACGGTCGAGGGACCGGCGCGCAAGGTGCTGCTGGCACGCTCGGCGGCTTCGGATCTGCTCGTGATCGGTGCTCGCCGGCGTGGTGGACAGGCCGGTGTGCATCTGGGCCGCGTGGGGCACACCGTGCTGCACCATGCCGCCTGCCCGGTCGCAGTGGTACCGCAATCCTCCTGAAGGGCGGACAACCGGGTGGCGCAGCCCCCTGGTTCGCCCCGATGCACCCGGGAAAGGACGTCAAGCCATGACTCACCGATCGCCGCACACGGTGGCGGACGTGATGACGACCGTGGTGGTCGCCGTAGGTCTGGACGCACAGTTCAAGGAGATCGTCGCCACCATGCGGCAGTGGCGGGTCACCGCGCTTCCGGTGCTGGAAGGCGAGGGGAGGGTGGTGGGTGTGGTGTCCGAGGCGGATCTGCTGGCCAAGGAGGAGCTCCGGGACACGGAGCCCACCATGACCGACCAGAAGCGGCGCCTTGCCGACTACGCCAAGGCCGGGGCGGTCAGTGCCCGGAACCTGATGACGAGTCCGGCCGTCACCGTTCACCCCGATGCCCTGCTGCCCGAGGCCGCTCGCCTCATGGCCCGGCACGAGGTGAAGCGTCTCCCCGTGGTTGACGGGACGGGCGTCCTCAAGGGCATCGTGAGCCGCGTGGATCTGCTCAAGGTGTTCCTGCGGCCCGACAAGGAACTCGCCGCCGAGGTTCGTCAGGAGGTCGTCGACCGGCTTTTCCCTGTCTCACACGCAGGCATCGACGTGGCGGTGGAGGAAGGGCGCGTCACGCTCAGCGGCCAGGTCCGCGACAGTTCCCTCATTCCGGTCGCGGTGCGCCTTGCCCGCGCCGTGGAAGGCGTGGTGGACGTCCGCTGCGCGCTCACCGGTCCGGGGGCCTCCTCTGTGGCCGGCGACAGAGCCGAGTGACATCACGCCCTCGCGGCGCTGGGCCGCACGATGACCACGGGGCAGGTCGCGTGCTGCGCGCACTGCTGGCTCACGGAGCCGAGCAGAGCACGCGCGAAGCCCCCGCGCCCGCGGCTCCCGACGACGAGCAGCTCCGCTCCTTCGGCCTCGCTCAGCAGTACCTCGGTGGGGTTGCCCCGCACCAGGAGTTCACGCACACCGACGGGACGGTCGTCACCGAAGACGGATCTGATCTCCTCGGCGAGACCGGTCCGGGCGGCCTCCACATCGAAGTCGGGGTCGGTCGCAGGCCCTGACCAGCCGGACATGGACGGTGTGTCCCAAGCGCTCACTGCATCGACTACACCCCCGATCAGCTGTGCGTGCCGTGCAGCCCAGCGCAGTGCCTCCTTGGACGACGCGGAGCCGTCGACTCCGACGACGATGCGGGGGACGTGTGCGTCCATGTTCATGCCGTCTTCCTCTCAGGGGTGCTCCGCCTCTCACGCTGCCCTCCTCGGGCCCGATCCGCCACTTGAAGCGTCCTCGATCCACGGCCCTCGTTCGTCGGCGCGTCGCCGGTGACCGCCCGCCGGGGTATGAAAGGGGTAGGGGCGCCGGCCGCCGTACGACTGACCGCGTACGACTGACCGCCGGACACAGGTGGAACGTGGAACGAGAGGGACGTCACGATGTCCGAACAACCGCAGCCGGGTCCTGCCGGCCCGGAGCACGTGACCGGCGACTTCGGCCGGAGGGTGGAGGCGCGCCGGAAACAGCTCGGACTCTCCAGGGACGAAATCGCGCACCGGGCCGGATCGGCGCCCGGATACATCACCTACGTGGAGGAACAGTCGGCCACGCCGGGTATCGGCTTCATGCTACGGCTGGCCGACGCACTGGGAACGTCCCTCGAAGAACTGTCCGGGGCTACGGTGGACCTGCCGCCCGGTACAGGCCAGGCCGCCTATCACCCGGAACTGCTCACACTCGACCGTGAGGAGTGCTGGGCCCTGCTGGGAACGCACGGAGTGGGACGGGTGGGAGTGGCCACCGGCGAGGGCCCCGCCATCGTGCCGGTCAACTACGTGGTGAACGATGGGTCCGTGGCCTTCAGAACGGCGGCCGGCGCACTTCCGGCCCGGACGGTGGACCATGAGATCGCTTTCGAAGTGGATCGCATCGACGAAGCGTTCAGCCGGGGCTGGAGCGTTCTGGTCGTCGGCAGGGCGCGGGAGGTGACCGACCCCGCAGCCCAGCGCGTGCTCACGGAACGTGCACCCACCGAGCCTTGGGCGGGCGGCGATCGACACCTCTGGATCTCCGTCCAGGCGAGCCGCGTCACCGGTCGGCGGATCTTCGTACGCGACGCCCCGGCTTGAGTGCCGCGCCCGGCGGCTACCCGCCCGGGCAGGCTGCGGGCCCGTACAGGGCAGCGGCAGGAGCGTGCCTTCTCACTGGAAGGCCGCGTGGATCTCCTCTTCCTCGGCCTCGTGCGACACCAGGAGGATCTCGTCGCCGGCCCGCACGCGCAGAGCTGCCTCAGGGACCATGGGCTGCCCCTCGCGGACGACGGTGGCCACCACGGTCCCCGCGGGCAGAGCGATGTCCATGAGAGAACGGCCGACCGCACGAGACCGAGAGGTGATCACCGTCTCGATGATGTCGACGCCCGCCTTGCTGAGGCGGAGGAGAGCCACCGTGTCCGAGGCGCCGGTTGCCTCCTCGATGAGCGAGACCAACGGCGTCGAGGCGGGAACGGCGACGTCGACTCCCCAGCGCTGGTCGAAGAGCCAGGCGCGCTCATGGTCGTTGACGAGGGCCACGACACGGGGGGCGGCGAAGTGCCGCTTGGCCAGAAGGCTGATGACCAGGTTGTCGTCGTCGTTGTCGGTGGTGGCCAGGACCACGTCGGCGACGCGAGCGCCGGCACGTTCGAGCACCGTCGGTTCACACGCATCGCCGACGGTCAGCCGGGCCCCGTGCCGTTCGCGCAGGGCTGCGACCCGGGCGGTGTCGCTCTCCACGAGAGTGATCTCGCTTCCCGCCGAGGCCAGGACCTGGGCGATCCGGGCACCGAGTCGGCCTGCTCCTGCGATCAGTGCCCTCATGTTCCCAGCTCCTTGTCGAGAAATCCGCGAAGACGGCCGAGCGCGGTGACGGCGACCGCGAACGTGACCATGTCTCCGGCCTCCGCGGTGGTCGAATGCCGAGGAATCAGTGAACGTCCCGCCCGTGTCACTTCGACCACGCGGATTTCCCCGTCGATGTCGAACTCCGACAGACTGCGGCCGGGCAGATAGCCGGGAATGTCCGATCTCAGGAGTCGTACCTCTCCGTTGCCGAAGGTCATGGCGGCGGACAGATGACGGTGGAGCAGCCGCTGATGGATCTGATGCACCGTCCAGCGCACGCCCTCGATGGTGGGGACACCGAGTTCTTCCGCCAGTTCGGCACGTCGGACGTCGTTGACGCGTGCCAGAACCATGGGGACGCGGTACGTCTCCTTGGCCGTTCGTGCGCACACGAGGTTGCGGTTGTCGGCCGAGGTCACGGCGACCAGGGCGTCGGCATCACCCACGCCTGCCCGCTCGAGCGTGTGGCGACCGAGGCAGTCGCCTTCCTCGAAGTGACCCGCGAAGCCTGGCGGCAGAGCGTGGCGGCCGGCGGCTCTGTTGTCGATGACCCACACGTCGTGGCCTTCCGAGGCGAGTTGCGCGGCGAGGACAGAGCCCACCCGGCCGCACCCGGCGATGATTACTCTCATGGGTTTCAACTCCTGCTTCGCGTGTGATGGCGCCGAAGCCATGCTTTGCGCGTTTCGTCGGCCAGCAGAGGCAGCAGGCCCAGACAGGCGAGGACCGCCCAGTCCGTGAGGCTCAGCGGGGCCGTGTTGAAGACGCTCCGGAGAACGGGCACGTAGCTGATGGCAGCCATCCAGCCGATTCCGGCACAGCCCGCGGTGAGCAACCAGGGGTTGCTCAGCAGCCCGATCCGCAGGACGCTGTCATGCTCGGTGCGTACGGCCAGCGCGATGAAGAACTGGCTGAGTACGATGCCGGCCTGCACCATGGTGATGGCTTCACGGTAGACGGGGTTGTCTTCGGTGAAGTCGGCGAAAGGTATCCCTGACGCGTTGATGTGCCAGAAGAACACCGCGCACCCTGTGAGCGCCTGGATGCCCCCGAGGAACAGGATGCGTCGCATGACTGCCGTGGAGAACAGGCGCTCGTGCCGAGAACGGGGCGGCCGTTCCATGACGTCGGGTTCGGGGGGTTCGGCGCCCAGCGCCAGCGCGGGCATGATGTCCGAGCCCAGGTCGATGGCCAGAATCTGCATCGCACTGATCGGCACCAGGGGGAAGCCGGCGAACGTGGCCGCGACGATGGGGCCCAGTTCGCCGATGTTGCTGCTGAAGACGTAGACCAGGAATTTCCGGATGTTCCGGTAGACGGAGCGCCCGAGCCGCACCGCTGTGGTGATGGAGGCGAACGAGTCGTCGAGAAGCACCATGACAGCCGCTTCCCTGGCGACGTCCGTGCCCTCCTTCCCCATCGCGATGCCGATGTCCGCCTGCTTGAGGGCCGGCGCGTCGTTCGCCCCGTCTCCGGTGACGGCGACAACCTCGTGGCGCCGTTGCAGCGCCTTGACCGCCCGCATCTTGTGCTCGGGGCCGACCCTGCACAGCAGCAGTTCACGGGACGTGGAGAGAAGCCGCTCCAGCGAGCTGTCGTCGAGAGTGTCGAGCTGGGAGCCGGTCATGAGGAGGGGCTCGTCGCGACGTACGATGCCGACGCGACGTGCCACGGCCTCGGCCGTCAGCGGATGGTCTCCGGTGGCCATGACGATACGGATTCCAGCCTGCTCGCAGGCTTCGACCGCCGCCCGGACTTCCGGCCGCGGGGGATCGAGCATGCCGACCAGGCCGAGGAAGACGAGGTCCGACTCCGTCTTCTCCTGTGCGAAAGGCGCTCGAAGGGGAGAACCCCGGGCAGCGGCGAGCACACGCAGTCCTTGAGATGCCAGATCGTCGTTGGTGGCTGTCACCCGGGCGCGGAGATCTTCCGTCAGCGGTTGTACGACGCCGCCCCACTCGATGTACGCGCAACGGGCCAGAACCTCCTGTGGAGCGCCCTTCACGTATGCCTGGCAGGCGCCGTTGCCGTCCTCGTGGACGGTACTCATCATTTTGCGCCCGGAGTCGAAGGGGAACTCGGCGATTCGGGGATGCGCAGCCTGCTGCGCCTTGAGATCGATGCCTGCCTTGGCGGCGGCAACGAGAAGCGCTCCCTCCGTGGTGTCTCCGAGCACCTGCCAGTCGTCCTGGTCCGAAGGCGGAACCAGCCGCGCGTTGGAACAGAGGGCTCCGGCCAGGAGCACCGGCAGTACCGGGTGTGGGTCCACGACGTCACCTCGGGGCCGGTACCCCACGCCGGTGACGGCGTGAAGGGCGCCGTCGGCCCAGACCGTCAGGACCGTCATCTCCGCCTGGGTGAGCGTCCCGGTCTTGTCGGTGCAGATCACGGTGGTGCAGCCCAGTGCTTCGACAGCCAGAAGACGTTTGACCAGGGCGTTCTTCTGGGCCATCCGCCGTACCCCGATGGCCAGTGACACCGACAGGGTGGCGGGCAGCCCCTCGGGAACAAGGGCCACCATGACACCGAGCGCGAAGACGAAGGAGGAGACGAGGTCCTGTCCCTCGGGCAACCGTACGGCGAAGAGAACAGCGCCCGTAGCCACCGCGACGCCCGCCACCCGGCGAGCCATCGAGGCGATTTCGTGCTGAAGCGGTGTCTTCTGGCGGGGAGCGGCGGCGGTGAGCCGGAAGATGCGTCCGAACTCTGTCGACTCACCTGTGGCGAACACCACCGCCCTTGCCGTGCCGGTGACGACGTCGCTGCCCATGAAGAGGCAGTTGCGCGCTTCGAGCAGTGCTCCGGGAGCGTCCGCTTCATGGGTTCGGCGGACAGCGTCACTCTCTCCCGTGATCGCGGCGTTGTTCACCGAGACGTCATGCGCTTCGACCAGCCGGCAGTCCGCCGGCACGGCGTCACCGGACTCCAGAAGGATTACGTCGCCCGGTACGAGGTCGTCGGCAGGCAGCTCGAGCAGCTCTCCGTCACGCAGGACACGACTTGAGTGCGGCACCATGGCCTGCAGCGATTCTGTCGTTCGTTCTGCCGAATACTCCTGGGCGAAACCGATGGTCGCGTTGAGCAGGACCACGCAGAGGATGGCGACCGCGAGCTGCAGGGTGCCGACCTCCGGCGGGTCCTGGAGCAAGTGGGCGAGCAGCGTGATTCCTGACGAGAGAAGCAGGACGATCGCGAAGAGATCGGTGAACTGCGCGGCGAACTGGCGCCACACGCCGCGGTGCGCGACGGGCGGCAGCTGGTTGGGTCCGTGGCTCCGCCTCCGGGCCCGTGCCGTCGTGGAGGACAGGCCGTCCGGTGTCGATCCCAGAGCGGCGTACACATCGCCCGTCTGCAGTGTTCGCACGGCCGGGGCCGGGGCCGGGGTCGCGGACGCTTCGCGCGCCCGGCCCGAGGACACGCTCCGGGCCGGGCCGGTCACCGGACGGCCCCCCGCTCGGGCCGCTGCCCGCAGCCGACACCACGCCGCTGATCAGATGATGTCGAGCACATCGCTGACCGGCCTTCGCGGGGTCGCCGGAGCAATGGGGCCGTACCCGAGGCGCAGGAGCATCTGGGCGTATCCCGTGGCAGAGCGTGGGTCGCGCACGGCCCAGCGCAGTTCCGGCCATTCGAGCGCGTGGGAGCTGAGGGACGTGGCCAGTCCGTCGAGGGTGGCCTGGAGCAGGACACGCTCCAGGGCCTGGCCGGCATGCAGCCAGTCCACTCGGCGGTCGCGTTGGGTGCCCAGCACGGCCAGGCAGGGCGTCTTCTCGAAGATGGCCGTCTCACGCCCCTCTATGTGCCGCTGGCCCGCGAAGTCACGCACCAGGCCCAGGCCCCCGTGACGGCGGGGGCCGAACGCGTACTCCGGGATACCGTCCGCCGTCGCGCGGCCTGAGCCGGCCCGGGTCCAGCGGTCGATGTCCTCCCGCACGTCCGGTGCCATGGCTTCCTCGTGCTCGGCGTCCCACACCAGTTCGAGGACGGTCTCCACCTGCCAGGGACTCAGGAAGGTCAGGCGGGCGCCCTCGGACACTGCGGCGCCCTTGAGCCCGTCGAGCACCTCCGGTGGAACGGCCTCGTCGGTGAACGGTTGCCTGTTCGTGTGCCGCCTTCGTAGCGCCGCGTACAGATCTTCCAGGTCCTGGTCGGCGGCGGGCGGCCGTATGAAGGCGACCTCTGCGAGGAGCTCGGGATCGGCGGCGTCGGGCAGCAGCGAGAAGCGCGCCTGCCACCCGGCGTGCACGGCGGCGACGCGAAGATTGAGCAGTGCGGCGCCGCAGCCCAGATGCAGACCCCAGTCGCGCGGGTCGGCCGCGGGCAGAACGCGGGCCGGATCCATGCGCAGGCGCAGGATGCCGGTACTCGGCATGTACTGGAACCGCCACGGCTGGACGTTGTGCATGGACGGGGCGGCAACGGCATCCGCGACGAACGCCGACACCACGGCCGGATCCACTGTTTGAGCGGTCACGAGAGCCTCCGTGCGCTTACGAGGTGTCCGGGACGGTCACCCATGGGGAACAACGGCAACGGGAGCGGCGGAGTGGTGGATCACCGCGTGTGCGACATGGCCGAGGTGCGGACCGACGGGAACCCGCCCGACATGGCGCCCGACGATCACAAGATCCGCGTCGGCGGACGCGTACACGAGCTGTGGGCCTGCCGCGCCGACCACCGCCCTTTCGGATACCCGCGTCGACGCGTACTTCTCACGCCAGGGCGACAGCGTGTCCCTGAGGCTCCGGGCGACTTGGTCGCCCACTTCCAGGCCGATGTCCGGGTCGATGATCTCCGCGCGCCCGTAGGAGGCCGGCAGCGACCAGGCATGCAGCACGCGGAGCGTGCAGCCACGGCGGGCGGCTTCGTCGAAAGCGAAACGGAGGAGATCGTCGGAGGGCCGGGAGAGATCGAGCCCCAGCACCACATCGCCGGACCGTCCTGCCGCCGCCGCATCCGCTGTATGCACACGCCTCGGAGCTGCTCGCACGAGTACGACCGGCCGTCGCGCCGAGCCCAGGACCGCCATCCCGACGGATCCTATGAGGAAGCCCATGACCCCGCTGAGCCCGCGGGAACCCAGAACCACCAACTCGGCGGTCGCCGTTTCGCCGGCCTCCGATGCGAGCACATCGGCCGCCTGGCCGGGAAGACTGTCGGTGCTCACCGGTACACCGGGGTGGTCCTGCCCGGCCTTGTCCGCTGCGCTCCGGAGCAGGGAATCAGCCCGCTGGAGGTCCGTTTCGGAGTACGTCAGGGGGATCTCGGGGGTGACCGGCCATTCCCGTACGTGGACAATCCGCAGAGGTACGCCGCGCAACTCCGCCTCGCGTGCGGCCCACTCGGTCGCGGCCAGGCTTTCGGGGGAGCCGTCCAGGCCCACAGTGATGTTTCCGCTCATGTGGATCACTCCTCGGACGGGGTGGGTGAGGGGTTGTCTTCAGAGTCCCCGCACGGTGGCACACGGGGGGAGGGGCCGAGGGGCCCGGATCGGGTCCGAACGGCCCCTGCGACGGTGGACGCCGACGTCATGGCCGGTGCCCGCTGTCCGGCTCCCCCGCGCCCATGTCCAGCCGGAACGGCGGATAGTCGTCCGTCATCAGACTCGCGTACGCGCAGACCCGGAGCACCCATCGGTTGAGCCCCATGACCAGGTCGTAGAGGTCGCGGGGGTACGTGCCGGTGAAGGCGAGGGTGACGGCGGCGATGACGACGAGCACGAAAATCAGCCCCCCCGACCACCACACGCTCTGGAAGCTCCCCATGAAGAAGCTGGTCACGACGTAGTGCGGAAGGGCGAGAAGCCACCACTTGACCAGCACAAGCCCTCGCGACAGTCGCTGGGGATAGGCGATGTCCAGCCGGGCTGGGTACTCGGGTACCTCGCCCAGACTGAAGGGCGGGTAGCGGTCCGTTCCGAGAGCGCCGTAGGCGTAGTACGAGACCCGCCACGTCCAGCGCAGAACCCCGAGATTGAAGTCGAACAACGCCCGGGGAAACCGCTCGGTGAACAGAATGGCGAAGAACGCCACCACGCTCACCAGGAAGAACGCTATCCACAGGAAGAACAGCACGATGCAGTGCGGGATCACGAGAAGCCACTTCACGAGCCACAGCCACTGCGACAGCGGCGAGTCGGGGGTCGCCTCGACCCGCACAGGACGATAGACGGCGTGGGGTGTCGTCATGGGAGTCAACTCCTTCGCAGGTCAGGAGGGATGTGCCTTGCAGTTCGACGTTCCTCGGTGTCCTCCGTGGTCCGGCCGGCCCAGGACCCGAGCTTCGAGATCTCGCCGGACGGTCCCCGTCAGTGCTGCGAGGCCGCGCGAGACCGTCGGTTCGGGTGGCTCGGGATCACGGATGCGACGAGCGGATACCGGTAGTGCGGCGATGTCGTCGACGAATCGCTCGTATGCTGCGGCGAGATCGTCCCGGGGGCCGATCCGGGACCCGTCACGCATCACCGTGCGAAGGAGAGGATCGGCCCCGGTGGGCGGTTCCTCGTCCCACAGTGGCGCGGTCACTTCCAGCAAGGGCTTCCCGGCGAACACGACGCGGCCCTGAGCGACGGTCCGTACCTCGCCGTCGAAAGCCAGGCCGAGAAGGGGCTTCAGCTCGGCAGGTGGTCTACGCAGAGCGTCCGCGAAGTCCTGGACGTCGTCCGCGGTGACCCGGAAGCCGGCAAGGGGATCGGTCGTGGTGGTGTCGGACATGGGCTCGCCGCTCTCGTCACCGGGTTCCGAAGGGTCACGTGCAGTGCTTCCAGGATGGGACTCGGCGCCCGAGGTCCGACAGGGCCGACCGGCCCCGCGCGAGCCGCAGGTATATGGGTCTCCGACAGGGACCTTCGGCCCCAGGGCGGACCCTCGCGGCCCTCGTCCGCCGGGTTCCGCGCTGGCAGCTTTGAACGAGGAGGCCGAGTGTCCTGCCAGAGGAGGAATCATGCGCAACGGCGAAGCCGGTACCCCGGAAGTCGGCACGGTTGTGGTGGGGGTCGACGGTTCTTCCGAATCCAGGTCGGCGGCTCTGTGGGCGGCGGCCGAGGCGAACCGGCGGGACAGCGAGCTGTACATCGTGTACGGCGCCGACCTGGACCGACTGGCCATCGCTTTGTCGGCCGAGACCGTGGAGAGCTCTCGGGAAGCCGGTCGTGCTCTGCTGGTCGACGCCGCAGAAGTGGTGCGGGAGCGGTATCCGAAGCTGAGGGTCGTCAGGAAGCTCAGCCGACGGGAGCCCGTGGACGCCCTGCTCGGATACGTCGCCCCGGGTGGGTGCGTCGTGGTGGGAAACCGGGGCCGCGGCGGCTTCTCGGCGCTCCTGCTCGGTTCCGTCGGACTGGGCGTGGCGACACGGAGCGAGGTCCCTGTCGTCGTGGTTCGGGGCGACCCCGACCGGCCGGACAGCGGGACGGTCACCGCAGCGGTGCACGGGGAGACCGATCTGCGCTGGCTCCGTCACGCCGCACGCGAGACCCTGCTGCGCAGGGCGGAACTGCGTCTGGTGAGCGTCTGGAACGTGCTGGGCTCCGTCGGCGGCGTCGTGACCATGCTCGATGACGTGGACGAACTCGCCCAGCGGCGCCTACAGCTGGTCGCGGGCCTGGCGGAAGTACTCCGCAGCGAGTTTCCCGGCCTCACCGTCCATACGGATGTCAAGTCCGGAAGGTCCGCCTCAGGCGTACTCGTCGAGGCCAGCCGGGGAACCGACCTGCTGGTCGTGGGGGGCCGACGCCGGGCCAGAGGCCTGGGGTCCGGAGTCGGGCGAGTGGCGCACGCGCTGATTCACCATGCCCACTGTCCTGTAGAGGTCGTGCCGGTCGAGGAGGAGCGATGACAGATTCCGCCGTACGCAAGGACATACTCGTCGGTGTCGATCCCAGGGAGCAGTCGGTCCCGGTGCTCAGCTGGGCGGTCGAGGAGGCTGCCCGCAGGAGACTTCCCCTGCGCCTTTCCGTGTCGGTACCGCCCACGCGCGACACTCACCGCGTCGACATGCTCCCCCACTACATGGCGCTGAAGGAACAGGGCGAAAAAGCTCTCGCCGCGGCGGCCGAAGTGGTGGCCGCCATGCGCCCGGAAGTCCCCGTGAGAACGGAACTGCTCGACGGCGCGCCCGCCGCGGTCCTCTGCCAGGGGGCGGCGCGGGCGCGGATGGTGGTCGTCGGATCGCGACGTCTGAGCCGCCCCGAGGAGATCCTCAGTGCGAGCTCCGTGGCCGTACCGGTGAGCGCCCGGGCGGACTGTCCGGTCGTCGTGGTCGTGGGGCCCGAACCCACGGGCCGGAGCGGCAGCCCTCACCTCGTCGTGGGTGTCGACGGCAGCGACACGTCACGGGCAGCGGTCGCCTTCGCCGTGGAGGAAGCGAGCGTGCGAGGAGCCTCCGTCCATGCCGTAGCGGTGTGGCACCGCCCGATCGTCCACCTCGGTGACGAGGCCGCCGCCGTCGAGGAACTGCGCCGGGTGCTGTCCGAAACCGTCGCGGGGCTGGGAGAGAGGTATCCGGATGTGGAGGTCACTCAGGAAGTGCTGCGGGGGCATCCGGTGGAGAAGCTCGCCGCGGCTTCGGCGGAGGCACTGGCGGTCGTGGTGGGACGCCGCGGCCATGGCGGCTACAGCGGCATGCGACTCGGTTCCGTGGTGCACGGCCTGCTGCACAGGGCGGAATGCCCCGTGATCACCGTGCCCACGCACCGGCACGACTGAGCGCCGGCAAGGAGGAGCCGACGCGCTCCGCCGTCGAACGGAGACCCTGTGGCAGATCATGAACAAAGTCGGACGCCGAACGACGTGGCCGCCGTCCGCGACGACGGCCTGACGGAGGACGAGGCCACACGGCGCCTCACCCGGTACGGACCGAACACGGTTGCGGCAGAGCACACGGTGCGGCTTCGGGCCCGGGTCGCGGCTCAGCTCCGCGACCCCTTGATCATGGTCCTGCTCGGCGCGATCGCCCTGACGCTGGCCATCGGCGATCATGCCGACTCCATTGTCATCGCCCTCGTGATCGTGGTGAACACCACCGTCGGCGTCGTGCAGGAGATCAGAGCCGATCACGCGGTGACCGCTCTGTCGGCTCTGTCGGCTCCCGGCGCGCGAGTGCGACGCGGCGGCGTCGAACGAGAAGTGTCTTCCGCTGACGTCGTTCCGGGGGATCTCGTCCTGCTGGGTGAGGGGGACATCGTCCCTGCGGACGCCCAGCTCCGCCACGCCTCTGCCTTGCTGCTCGACGAGTCCATGATGACCGGTGAGGCCGTCCC
This sequence comes from Streptomyces finlayi, assembly GCF_014216315.1. NCBI lineage: Bacteria > Bacillati > Actinomycetota > Actinomycetes > Kitasatosporales > Streptomycetaceae > Streptomyces > Streptomyces finlayi. Next base: position 172,216 of record NZ_CP045702.1, on the reverse strand, counting down.
CGTGGACAAGGCGCTTCTTCCCGGCTCCCCAGAGGCGTCCAGGCTTCAGGCCGGCACGATCGTGCTCCGTGGCAGGGGAGTCGCCCACGTGACGGCCACGGGTAAGGCGAGCGCCCTGGGCCGGATCGCGCAGCTGCTGGACACCCGACCCCAGCCCACGCCCCTGCAGCACCGCCTGGCGGCGCTGGGAAGAGTTCTGGCTCTCGTCACGCTGGGACTCTGCCTCCTCGTCTTCGGGCTCGGCCTGGCCCGGGGAACCGATATCGGGACGATGGCGGTGACCGCCATCAGCCTCGCGGTGGCGGCTGTTCCCGAGTCCCTGCCCGCCGTGGTGACCCTGGCTCTGGCTCTCGGCGCACGGCGCATGGCCGCGCGCCACGCACTGGTCCGCCGTCTGTCGGCCGTGGAGACCCTGGGCTCGGTCTCCGTGCTGGCAACGGACAAGACCGGCACACTGACCGAGGGGCGCATGGTGGTCGAGCGTGTGTGGACCCCGCAGGCCGAGGCCGGGTTCACCGGTTCCGGGTACGACCCGGCCGGCGAAGTCGTGGTGGCCGGGGGCGGGGAGATCGACTCCGTACGGGAACTTCTCCGTGCTGCCGCACTGTGCAACGACGCCCGCCTGCGTCCGCCTTCGGAGGCCGACGACGGTCGGTGGACCGCTCTGGGCGACCCTACCGAGGCCGCGCTTCTCGCAGCCGCCGCCAAGGCCGGGTGCGATGACCAGCGGGAACTGGACGCGCGATACCCGAGAACGGGTGAGGAGCCCTTCGACAGTCTCCGCAAGAGGATGACCACTCTGCACGGCACACCCGAGGGCTCCTGCCTGGTCTGCCTGAAGGGTGCGCCCGAAGTGGTGCTCGATGAAGCCGTGCTCGCCGCACCCCCGGCGCTGATCCGCCGCGCCCGGGAGAACGCGGCCGCGTTGGCCGCCGACGGATACCGGGTCCTCGCCATCGCCTCGGCCCTCCGGGACGAGGCGCCCACGCGGGTGCGGGACGGCGAAACCGGACTGCGCCTGCTCGGACTCGCCGCCCTGAGCGACCCGCCCAAGAAGGCTGCTGCGGCGACGCTGGCCGACTGCAGGGCCGCGGGTATCACGCCTGTACTGATCACCGGCGATCACCCCGCGACCGCACGGGCCATCGCCTCGCGGGTCGGTGTGCTGGACGACGGGGCGACACACGCCGATGTCGTCACCGGGCGCGCACTGGCCGCAGGGGAGGTGCCGGACCCGACCCAGGTGAGAGTGTTCGCACGCATCGATCCCAAGCAGAAACTCGACATCGTCGAGGCGTGGCGCGCTCGTGGACATGTCACCGCCATGACCGGGGACGGCGTCAACGACGGCCCCGCGCTGCGCCACGCCGACATCGGCGTCGCGATGGGACGCCGCGGCACCGAGGTGGCCCGCCAAGCCGCCGACCTGGTTCTGACGGACGACGAACTCTCGACGGTGGTGGCCGCGGTGGAGGAAGGGCGCCGCGTGTACGACAACATCCGCCGTTTCCTCCTCTACGGACTGGCCGGCGGCGCGGCCGAGATCCTGGTGATGCTCGTCGGCCCCCTCCTCGGGCTTCCCCTTCCGCTGCGCGCTGGTCAGATTCTGTGGATCAACCTGCTCACTCACGGCCTCACCGGAGTGGCACTGGGCGCCGAGCCCGTGTCTCCCGGATCGATGCGGAGGCCGCCGCGACCGCCGGAGCAGCATGTGCTGGGCGATGGCCTGTGGCAGCGCATGTTCTTCCTGGGCGCGGTCGTGACCGTGATCTCCCTGGCAGCGGGACTCGGGGCCCGTGCCCTTGACCGGCCCTGGCAGAGCGTACTGTTCCTGTCTCTCCTGGTTGCGCAGCTCGGTGTGGTGCTCGGCTTGCGGGACCGGCTGCTGACCAGGGAGAACTTGTTCTTGCCTGTCGCCGTGGTCGTGTCGGCCGGGCTGGCGGTCGCGGCACTCTACGTACCTGTCCTGCGTGCGGTACTGGATACCGTGGCACTCGGCTGGTCGGAGCTCGCGCTGGCAGCCGCCGTCGGCGTTCCGGCCTTCTTGGCGGCGCGGCTCAGCGGGCATGTCTGGATGCGCCGGCCCGGTGACACCCACGTACGACGGGAGTCTTAGGTCCTGTCTGGAGTTCCCCCGCGGCGTCGCGGCGTCCGGCACCGCCGCCTCCGGCGTTGTCGTCAGTCGCGAGGGCTCCGCCATCGCTCCCTCCTCCGCCTTGGATTCGACGGCACCGGACGCCGCTCCTTCTCCCGCGCTGGAACTCCAGACAGGACCCAGGACGGCCGTCGGCGGGTCAGGCGTGAGTATCGCGGGCACGGCGCGGTGATGGTGCCCGGGCCGAGGCCGGCGATGTGGCGATGTCAGACGCGTGTGAGGGTCAGGCGCGTGTGAGGTCCAGCCGGATGTCCACCACTCCCTCCACCGCACGGACGGCCCTGGCCAGCAGCGGCACGAGTGCCCGGTCGTCCAAGTGGCCGCCCAGAACGACCACCCCCTCCTTGACCGAGATCTCGACGCCTGTCGTGTTCGGTACGTTCGGCAGAACGCCGCTGCGGATTTCTGTTGCGATGTCCTCGTCCGACCGCAGGAACACCTTCAGCAGATCGCCACGGCTGACAATGCCCTCGAGCAGGCCCAAGCGGTCCACCACGGGCAGCCGCTTGACGCGCCGCCGCGCCATGATCCTCGCCGCTTCGGCCAGGGTGGCGTCCGGGTGCACGGTGACCGCGGGGCTCGACATGAGCTCCTCCGCATAGACCGCTTGCGCCCTCGCCACGTCGCTCGGAGGCCGGTCGGAGGCCGTCGGCACATCGACCCGGTACTCCTCCTTCGGCAGCAGGTCGGCCTCCGAGACCACGCCGATCACCCGGCCCTCGCCCTCGAGTACAGGCAGGGCGCTGATCTTCCACTGCTCCATCAGCTGGACGATTTCCTTGTACGACGCGCGGCGCCCTACGGCGACCGCGGTGTGGGTCATGACATCACTCACGGTGGTGGGCGAGACAGACATCGGCGGACTCCTTCGTCAAGAGCGGATTCGGCATTTCTCGCGTCACGCGTCGTGACGCCTCCAGCTGGGGCCCACCCGTTGCCACTCGCGCTCCCATACCGTCATTCGGTAGCGACCGGCTGCTCGCCGTACGACGAGTCCGGCGGCAGCGGCCGCTCCCACGCCCGCGCCCGCGGTGGCCGCCCCGACGGTGAACGCTCCCGCCATGATGTGTTCATGGCTGAGCGGAGGAGCACTGACATGGCCTCGGCGGTCCAGCCACACGGTGGTGCGATCCCCGCGTTCCAGGCCCGCGGGAACGAATGAGATGCCGCGGTCAGGGCTTCCTTCCAGCGCGGTCCAGCGGACCAGGGCCCGTACCGTGTCACCGCGGCCCGTTTCTCCCACAGAGATGTCGGCCGGGGGGACTCGGCGCACGACCACGGCGGGGACCTGCCGCCGAGAGGCTTCCTGGTCGGCGGCGACACCGAGGTCGTACGTGTACACGGCCCGTGCCGCGGCCGCACCAGCTGCCGGGGCGCCCAGGACCAGGAGCGCGAAGAGAGCCAGGAACGCCCATGCTTCCAGTAGGTCGACACGTCGGCGCAACGGATGGTTACGCCACTGCCGTTTCCATACGGGCGCAAGCATGGTGGGTCACGGCCCCTGCGTTCCGGCGGCCAAGTCGTCGGCGATTCCCGTGGCCCACTCGGCGATTCTGTCCATGTCGCGGAAGTCACCGCCTCGGCCCTGTTCGAGGATCATCCGGGCGACACGGCCCTGAGCTCCGGCTTCGAGCTTTCCGCCGAAGGTGACGTGCTCGCGCGCCAGGGTCCGGCGCTCCGCACGTCGGGCGCCGGGAACCGGCGGGAGGTCGCGCTCGGACGCCGACGGGTCCAGTGGACCGCTGCTGAAGAGCCAGACCGGCCGTTCGGCGAGGCCGCGTCGGTGTTTCCTGGTGAATCGCCGTGCGTCCCGGTGCCAGCGCCCCGCGTACAGGGCGCCACCGAGTACGACCGCGTCGTAGGGGGTGATGTCCTCGACCTCAGCAGCGGGCCGGACGTCGGTCATCAGACCCGCGTCGTGCAGAACGGACGCGATCACACCGGCTATTTCTGCGGTGGAACCATTCTTTGTCCCATAGGCGATCAACACTCTCAGCACTTTTCGGGACACCGTTTCCACCACCTTCTGCGACTACGGTCACCGGTCGGCGTCCTCGGCTGACCGGTGCGGGCCCGGTCTCATCAGGCTGCCCCCTGCGCGCGTGCGACTCCAGGGCCGGTGAGCCCAGAAGCCCGGGCCAAGTGGCCCACTTCCCCCGTGCGGCCCGGGCAGGACGGCCGCGTGCTCGGCGGGGGCGACGCAACGACTGCGGCGCCGAAGGTCCCTCAGCGGGACCCGACCGACCCTCACCCGGAGCGTCTCAGGGTGGGAGGGTGAGAGTGGAATGCATGCGGTTCCGGCGATGTACGGCGGTGGTGAACGTGTGGTTGCCCCTCGTTGTGGGAGTGGACGGATCCCCCTCCAGCCTGTCGGCGCTCGACTGGGCCGTGGATGAGGCGGCTCGCCTCTCGCTCCCTCTTCATCTGGTTCACGCTTCGATGGGTCCCGAAGATGACGTGGTGCTCGGGACACCGGAAGCGGCTCGCGGGAAGGCCGACGCCCTTCTGGCCTCTGCGGTGGAGAGCGCTCACCTGCGCAACCCCGACGTGAAAGTGACCGTGGAGGTTGTGGACGCCGCGCCGGTGCGGGCTCTGTTGGAGGGCAGTCACAACGCCTCGGCGCTTGTTGTGGGGGCGCGCGGCCATGGTGGACTGGAAGCGCTCCTGCTCGGATCAGTCAGCCTCGCGGTGGCCGGCCGCGCGTTGTGCCCCGTGGTAGTGGTGCGAGACGGTACGTCGGCGCCGCCAGAAGGTGTTCCTCACCGCATACTCCTGGGCGTCGAGGACGCCGCGTCGAGTTCGGCAGCCGTCGAGTTCGCCTTTCAGATGGCTGAGGTGCGAGGTCAGGGAGTCGATGCGGTGACCGCGTGGTGCTGCCCAGCACTTACGTCAGCCGCCGGCCCCGGGAGGGACGCCCAGCTCGCTCGGCATGCGGAAACCCAGCTTGACGAGGCGCTGCACCGGTCGGAGAGCAAGCACCCCATGGTCGACGTACGTCGCACGGTTGCCAGGGGCAGCGCGCGCGACATCCTGCTGCGGAGCTCGGCGACGACGGACCTGCTGGTCGTGGGAGCGCGGCGCCGCCGGGGGCGGGTGGGGATTCTTCTCGGCAAGGTCAACCACGCGGTACTCCACTACGCCACATGCACGGTAGCCCTGGTCCCGCAGTGGGAGACCCCGGAGAAGTTGTAGACCGCACGGGCAGATCGATCGTTCCGCTTCGGGCGCGGGCGCGGGCGATCAGGGCCGTCCGCGCTGGCCGTTGGACGGCAGCGGGGGCACGATACATACAGTGAGTACCGGTGATCCCCCGGGGACTACGGAGACTGTGATGATGGGCAGCAGCGACGGCTCCCTAGAGAAGCCGCAGGTCAGGGTCTTTCTGCTCGACGACCACGAAGTGGTGAGGCGAGGGGTGCACGACCTGCTGGACGCGGAATCGGACCTGACCGTCGTGGGCGAAGCAGGCACCGCCGAGCAGACGCTGGCCAGAGTGCCCGCACTATGCCCGCATGTCGCGGTTCTGGACGTGCGGCTTCCGGACGGGGACGGCGTGAGTGTCTGCCGGGAACTGCGGTCACGCATGCCCGATCTCGCCTGCCTCATGCTGACCTCTTTCGACGACGAAGAGGCTCTGCTGGACGCGATCGTCGCCGGCGCGTCCGGCTACGTCCTCAAGCAAATCTGCGGAGACGACCTGGTGAAAGCCGTGCGCACGGTGGCCTCGGGCCAGTCCCTGCTGGACCCCGGCGCAACCGCTCGCGTGATGGCCCGCCTCCGGCAGGACAGCGCTCCCCACGACGACCCGTTGCAGGGACTGCCGGGGCTGACCGACCGGGAGCGGGACATTCTGGTCCTGGTGGGGGAGGGCATGACCAACCGAGAGATCGGAAAGCGGCTCTTCCTCTCGGAGAAGACCGTCAAGAACAACATCTCGCGGTTGCTGGCCAAGCTCGGTGTGGAGCGCCGGGTGCAGGCCGCAGTCATCGCCACCCAGGCGATGCCGACGTCTGAGCATGAGAAGGGACCCCACGCCTCCCGGCACGACGGCCGCCGGCAGAACTGAGTGACTTCGTCCTCGCCTTGCTTCATACGCCGTTCGTGGCATCCGGGAGCATAGGCGTCGGGGTGGTAGTGGAGGAGGCGCAATGGCCGCCGTAAGGGTTCTCTACGCGTCAGCGCATCACTCAACCCAGGAGATCGCCGATCGGATCGGCGAGAGATTGCGCCTGCGGGGACACGCTGTGGAGATCCAGGCCCTGCGCGAGCCGTCCGACGGGCAGTGGCGCTCGGCCGGCGACGTGCTGGTGCTGGGCAGCGCGATTCATGACGGCGCTTGGCTGCCGGCCGCCGAAGCCTTCGTCAGGAACAACACTGATCGTTTCGGTTCCCGGACCACCTGGATGTTCAGCGTCGGCATGACCGCCGCCCTGCCCGGGCCGCTGCGCCTGCTTGCCGAGCATGCCGTGCAGCCGCGCATCGCTGCTCTCGTCGACATCGTCCGTCCGCGGGATCATCGGCGCTTCTCAGGTGTGATCCGGCGTGACCACTTCGACCGGAAGGGCGCCTTGCTGTTTCGGCTGCTCGGGTGTCGCTATGGAGACCACCGGGACTGGACGGCGATCGACGCCTGGGCGGACGGCATCGTCCAGGAGCTCGACGTGTCCCGAAGTGGTGAACCGGATGGCGGTCCGGAGGGAGGCCTATGACGGGATGGCGAGCTCGTAGCCGTGGCGATCACTGGCGCAGCGGTTCGAGGGCCCGCATCGCTCGTCATTCGGAGACGCGGACAGCGAGCGCAGGGCGGATGGCGGCCGCGCGCCGAGCCGGCCCGATCGTGGCCAGGAGCGATGCGGCGAACGTGGCTGCGGCCAGGCCGGTGATGTTGCCCCATTCGACCGGGAAGCCTCCTTCGAGCCCCTCGAACGCGGCACTGTTGCTGTACATCAGCCAGGTGGTGAGCACTCCGAGCAGGGATCCGAGCACGATTCCCTCCGTGGCGATGAAGGCGCTCTCCCACAGGAAGGACCGCTGGATGGTCCGGGCCCGGAAGCCGAGGGCCCGCAGGATGCCGATGGTGCGCCGGCGTTCGCGTACGGAGCGGACCATGACGACTCCGAGGCCGGTGATGCCCACGCCGAGGCCGAGGGCGAGGAAGCTCTGCATGAGGCGGAAGAAGGCGGTGCTGGAATCGAACTGGCGGCGTACGTCCGACTCGATGGGTGTGGCCACCAAGCTGGACGACAGCTGTTCGCCCTGCAGGCGGGACGCCAGGGCATCGGGGGACGTTCCGGGGCGGTTCCTGACGAGGGCGGAGGCGTTCTGGGCCTGGTCGCCGAAGAGTTCGCGGGTAGCCTGTTCGCTGGTCACGACCGGGTAAGTGGTGGAACGGGAACCGGTGCCGGGGTAGAAGACCATCCCGTTGCTGAGTACCCCGGCGATGACCTTCTGCTCGCTGCGACCTGTCCGGGGATCCGTCAGGGTGAGGGCGTCGCCAGGGTCGTAGTAGTCGCCGGCCGGGCCGCCGGTGCTGCCGAAGAATCCGTCGATCACGACGTAACGGGGATCGGAGGCGAGAGCCCGCCACACTGTGGCGTCGTCCGCCAGACCGGGCAGACGCTCCCGGAACGTGATGCCGGTGACTGCCCCGTCGGGCACGCCGACGACGGCGGCGTCCAGTGGTTGAGGGCTCCGGTGTCCCGGATCGGTGGCCCGCCCCGTCGCGTTGAGCAGCGGTGTGACAGCGGCGATCTCAGCGGCCGACCGGCCGTTACGGAGTTCGGACACGAACCGGCCGGGGGATGACTGCGGGTTGTAGTCCAGCCGCAGAGAGTATCCGGCGGTCGCATCGGCGACGACTCCGTCCACTCCGGCGCGGAGAATGCCCGAGATCTCCGTCAGGAGGACGAGCACGAAAACGATCAGTGTGTACATCACCAGCGTCGCACCGGTCCGGAAGCGTTTGGCCAGCGGGTATGCGACGGCGAGCCGCGCCGCCAGGCCGGACTCCGACGGTCGTTCCAGGAGCCTGCGCGCGGGGCGGAGCAGCGCCTTCTGGTTCTCGCTGACGAGGACCACGGCGGAGAAGGCGGCCAGGGCACCCTGGATGACGTACACCGACATCGAGGGCGTGTCGAAGATACGGGGGCGGACGACGGGCGCCAGCAGCGTCCAGGCGAGCACGGCACCGGCCACCAGATTCGTGGTCGCGTGCCGGGGGAGGACACGCAGCAGCGCCGGAGTGGCGAAGGCCAGGGCGAGCGCCGGCATGAGGTAGGTCGCGTCGGGCTGGCTGCGCGCCACGGCGGGGAAGGCCACGAGCGCGCACAGGAGCGCCAGGGCGCCGGACACGATGAGCAGCCGACGGCGAGGCCCACGTCCGGGCGACGCCGGAAGGTCTCGAATGGCGGCGATGATGTTGAACCGGCTGATGCGCAGGCTGGTCGCGAGGATCGCGGCGAGGGCGATGAGCAGGCCCATGGCCAGGCCGTTGAGGACGCTGGTGGGTGTGACGGCGAAAGCGATCCGGATACTGCTGCCGCCGACCGACCATCCACGGAAGACCTCCGCCGCCACCACGGCGACACCCCAGCCGACACCGACGCCGATGGCCACGCCCGGCAGCGCGGACAGCAGCGCGTACGCGGCCCCCTCCAGGGTGAAGGAACCGACCAGGCGCGAGCGTTTCATCCCGACCGCGCGCACCATTCCCATCTGGGACTTCCGCTCCTCACCCAGCATGACGAAGATGTTCACCAGCAGCAGGGCGCCCGCGATGATGCTGAAGCTGCCGATCATGAGGAACAGCGCACCGAGACTGTCCCCGGCCTGTTTGGCGTCGCGCAGCACGGTGTGCTTCGGGGTCTCGATCGCCGTCTGGTCGGCGTGCGGGCCCAGCGTTCGGCGGATGTCCGCCGTCACCCGCGCGGTCAGGGCATCTCCGCTCTCGACACCGCCGCGGTTGGAGACGAAGGTGACGGAGCGCGGCTCCCCTCCGGCGGCCCGGGCGGCCGATTCGAGGGTCCCGGGAGCCAAGAACGCGTCATGGTTCATCCTACCGCCGAGGCCCACGCCCGCCAGACCCCGCTCGGGAACCACCCGGTCCACCCGGAACGTCTGCGGTGCCCCGAAGAGATAGAGCGTGATCGGCTGGCCGGCTCCCACGCTCAGCGACCGGGCCAGCGGCTCATTGACCACGACGTGTCCGGGCTTCGGGTTCGGCCCGCCGAGCCCGGAATCGCCGCCTTGCGCCCCGAAACCGGCCGCCTCCTTGAAGTCCATCTGCCAGGCCAGGACGCGCGGTTCCGCGACGGTGCGGCTGCCGGTGCCGCTGACGGCCGATGCCTGGGTGACTTCGGCGCTCAGTACGCCATCGACATCGTGGTCGTCGGCCAGCCCGGCCAGCCGCTCGGTGACGGTACGCCCCACCGGTCCGGCGGGCGCGACGACGCGCTCGTCCACCGGTCCAAGGGTCCGGTACGCCTCCTGGCGTACGGAGAAGTTCAGAGTGTCGCCGACGACCAGGGCCCCGATGATGATGGCCGTGCCGAGCACCGACCCGCCGATCACCAAGGCGGCCTCGGTGCGCCTGCGGGCGAGCTGTCGGAAGGCCAGCCTCCGTGGCACCGGCTGCCGGACGGCGACCAGTACGAGGACCGCCAGAGCGACCGCAAGTACGACGAGCAAGGGGACCAGCAGGTTCGGATACATGGTCAGCCCGAATGGAGGTCGGTGTCAGCGCCGGCGGCGAGGCCGCGCTGGTGGAGGTCCTCGACCAGCCGTCCGTCGCGCATCCGGATCAGCCGGGGGACCCGTGAGCCGATGGCAAAGTCGTGAGTGACGAGGATGATCGTCTGACCCTCGTCCTGGTTGAGTTCACACAGCAGGTCCATGATCTGGCCGGCCATCGCGCTGTCGAGGTTGCCGGTGGGTTCGTCCGCCCACACGATCGCAGGACGGCCGGCGAGGGCGCGGGCGATGGTCACCCGCTGCTGTTCACCCCCCGACATCTCGTTCGGCCGGTGCCCGACCCGGTGGCTCAGGCCCACCCGGTCGAGCATCTCCAGCGCTCTTCGACGTGCGTCACGCGACCGCCGGCCGACCAGTAGCAGGGGGAGTTCGACGTTCTCCACCGCGGAGAAGACCGGGATGAGGTTGAAGGCCTGGAAGACGAAGCCCATTGTCCGGGCCCGGTGCTCCGTCCGCGCGGCGTCCGACATCGCGAAGAGGTCGTGGCCGTCGACCACGACCCGGCCGCCGTCGATGTCGTCGAGCCCGGACAGACAGTTCAAAAGCGTGGTCTTCCCGGACCCGGACGGGCCCATGACCCCCACCATCTCCCCATGGCACACGGTGAGATCCAGGTCGAGCAGGGCGGTCACCGCCACGGAGCCTGTCCGGTAGATTTTGCGAACCCCGGTGGCGGTAAGGAGCACCCGGTCACTAGTCATGGTTTCCATGCCACCATCCGGAAGGAATCGGATGCTACGGCCACCCAGACCCGGAAGAAGGGCCGAACGGCCCAATCGACGCGTTACCACGAGGCCCACTGGAGCGGCTTCGCCTCCGCCGTTCGCGCGCCGGGCTGCGGTGCAGCACCGGGTGGCCCCGCTGCCGGTGTGTGTCCGCAGCACCGAATGGCGAGTGCGCCGAGCGACCACGGCGAGCGTGGCGGACCTGGCGCGCCTCCACCAGGCCCGGCCGGCCGATCGATCACCATGCGGGCTCCCGCAGTGACGTCAGTGACAGATCGGGGCAGTGCTCGCGCAGCTCATCGGCGGTGTCCCGGCATCTCCCCGGCAGACGTCTCCTCGGATTCCCTCGGCAGAACGTCCTCCGGCGCCCTCGCGTACACCAGTTGCACGCTGGTATCGCCCAGCAGCGCTTCCTCTGGCGCACACTCAGCGGCGACGGCCGCTTGTTCTGTGCCGTCAAGGCGGACCAAGACGCCGTGCGTCATGATCGTCCACCTTCTCGTCCGGTGTCGTCGACGTCGTACGTGAGACGGGCGCAGGAGACCGAGACCACACCGTCCACCGTCGCGCACATGCGGTCGATCGCGGGGAGCATGCCCCGGAAGGGAAGCCTCCCACTGAGCTCCACCCGCCCGTCGCGCACCTCGACGGCAAGAGAGTCCGGCTTGAGACGCAGCGTACTGCCGAGCACATCCTCGACGATCTCCAGGCGGATGTCGGCGTCCTCCCGGAGGAAGATGCCCAGCAGGTCACGCCGGCTCACGATGCCCACCAACCGGTCGTCACCTTCGACGACGACGAGCCGTTTGACTCCCTGCACCTCCATCAGCCGTGCCGCCTCAGCCACGGTCCATTCCGGGCGTGCGCACACTGCGGGGGCTGACATCAGCTCCTCGGCCCGCGTTCCGGCGGCCTTCGAACGTTCCCACGCCTTCAGGTCGGGAACGGCCGGCAGGTCACCTGGTGCGGAGGCGTCGGCGGTCTTGCGCAAGAGATCACCCTCCGACACCACCCCGACCACCCGGTCCCCGTCGTCCACTACCGGGACAGCGGTCACTCGATGCTGCGAGAGAGTGCGGGCGATCTCCTTGAACGGGGCGTCTCGGCGGACGCTCACCACCTCACGGGTCATCAGCCGGCCGATCGTTCGGTGACGCATCACGCTCTCCTTCCTGTCGCGGAGGCACGTGCCTCGCCCACCTGGCGGGCGGTACCACGCCCTCTGAAGTTGTCCGCCTCAGCCGGTACGTGGTTCGCGGTGCCGACGCGGTCGATGTCCGGGCTGACCGGATGGGGCCGCAGGGCGTTCATCGCGGTGGCTCCACGTCGAGCGCGAGGTTGTCGTAGGTGTACTCGATCGATTCGTGCAGGGCGACGACTCCGTCGACCGAGCGGCAGAGCCGAACGATCACTGGGATGTCGGCGCGCTCGTCCACCCTGCCCGTCAGCCCGACGACTCCGTCGTCCACGGTCACACGGATCGTGTCGGGGGCGAGGCGCAGAGTGCCGACCAGGACATCGTGCACGATCTCGTCACGGATCGCGGTGTCACCGCGCAGGAAGGGCCGCAACAAGTCGCTACGGCTGATGATCCCGACGAGCCGACCGGTCTCGTCGGCCACGGGAAGCCGCTTGACTCCCTTGCGATGCATCGTCCGGGCCGTTTCGACGAGATTCCAGTCCGGGTGTGCCACGACAGCCGGCGAGGTCATCAGCTGGGCGGCCGTCTCGGCATCGGGCAGACCCCTCTCCTGGGACAGCAATCGGACACCGGCCCAACGGCCCTCCAGGTCGGGGAGCTCGGCGGTGGCTCGCAGCAGGTCGGCCTCCGACACGATGCCGAGCAGGCGACGGCTCGCGTCGACGACCGGGACCGCCGTGATGTCGTGTTCGGCGAAAAGCCGGGCAATCTGTTTGAAGCGGGTCTCCGGGTCGGCGGTGACTACGTCGTGGGTCATCACCTCAAAAACCGTACGGTGCTGCATGACAGTCCTCCTTCCCGAGGCGACGCAGCCCCGGTATCCCACTCTGCAGCGCGCGGCCCGCCTTCGCGCAGGGCCGACTGGTCCCCTTCCGGGACTGTCGGCCCCTGAGGTGGCCGGAGGGGAGACGTGCGAGAGAAGGCGGGAGAGCGGCTCAGGGGGCGGGAGACCAGCTCGGGGAGGCGAGCACCACGGCTGCGGGCGGAAGAGGCCGATCATCTCACCGCCACACGACTGGCCATCAACCCGCCGACCTCACCTCGAAAACCTCAGTAGCTGACAGGCGGTCGCGTTCAGACCAGGTTGACGAGACGGATGTAGCGATCCCAGTCCCAGTTGCTGCCCGGGTCCGTGTGGTCGCTGCCCGGCACCTCGTGATGGCCGACGATGTGCGCGCGGTCCTTGGGGATGCCGTGACGGTCGCATACGTCCGCCGTGAGCCGCGCCGAACGCTCGTACATGATGTGGGTGAAGTAGGCGGGCCGGTCCACCCAGCCCTCGTGCTCGATGCCGATGCTGCGCGCGTTGTGGTCCCAGTTCCCGGCGTGCCAGCCGATGTCCTTCTCCCGTAGGCACTGGGCGATGTATCCGTCCGCCGAGCGCACTACGTAGTGCGCCGAGACCTGCTTGGCCGCGTCGGCGAAGATTCCGACCGTGTTGCCGAACGTGGCCTGGGTGACGTGGAGCACGACGAGGTCAACCGGATGGGACGAAGGGCGGTTCGCCGCGGTGTAGTTGGAAGGCGACGCCGGTTTCCATGCCGCCTGCGGACAGTCCGTCTCGCCCGAGGAGGCGGCCACCGCGCGCACCGATGCGGGGAGGAGAGCCGCGGCAGCGGCGACCGCGGCGCCCTGAAGGAGGCTTCTACGGTCCGGCTGCGGCATCGGCGTACTCCATTGGGGCAGAGGTCAGCCGGGCGGGCAGAGCGCGGCCGTCTCCCGCTGATGACGAGAAGCCCCGTGGTTCGGTTCCCGGCGGCGGCCACTCCCTTCGGCCGGAGACCCCGTCGGCACACAGGAGTCCCCGGCCGAACAGGCCGGCGTGGCACCGTCGCCGGAGGAGCGACTGCCCGGGTGCTCTTGCCGGACCGGACCGGACCGGACCGGACCAGCAGCCGTCAGCCGCGGAGCGGGCGGGGCAGCTTCAGGAGCGTCACTGAGGTCTCGATGCCGCTGTCGACCAGTCGGCCGTTCGCGTCGAAAGCGTCCGCGCCGTCCGTCATCCCGAAGTCGTTGTCATTGATCACCGCGAGGGTGTCACGGCCCGTGACCGCCACGCCCTCGATCTTGCCGGGGAGGCCCGCCACCTTCCCCAGGTCGACGACGAGACTCTTGCGCAGAACCGGAACACCCGCTGCCGAGGGGTCGGTGAGCTCCTCGTACGAAGGTGAGGCCGCCGGGTCGTCCCAGGCCGAACCGAGGATTCCGGAGCCGTGGGGGAGCGTCACCCGGTGCAGGCGCGCAGCCCTGTCGGTGCGTTCCTCCACCAGCAGCGTGTGAGGGCCGAGCGCGACGACCGAGGAGATCTTCAGCTCGGAAGGGTCGTCCTCACCGGGATCGACGACACCGACCGGGTCGAACCGGTAGGCGTACTCGGCGGTGACCGCCTGCTTCTTCGTGGCGAAGCGCAGCAGCCGGACATTGCGCGAGCTCTCACCCGCGTCCTCGTCGGGGAGCGAGAGCGGGCTCTGCACGGCCAGGACCAGATCACCGTCCGGCAGCAGGGCGAGGCCCTCGAACCCGCGGTTGATCCTGCGGTTCAGCAGGATGCCCGGCAGGGCCTTGATCACCGGGTAACCGGCACCCTCGAGCCCGAGCCCTTCCGGGACGTACCGGGCCAGCACCCGGCCGCGCGCGGAGACGTGGACCAGCGAGGGGCCGTACTCGTCGACCAGCCAGAAGGAACCATCTGCCGCACGGACGATGCCCTCGGTGTCGAGGCCGTTCGGGTTGTACGCGAGAGGGGTACGGGCGTCGTGTCCGTACGGTGCCTCGTCACGGCTGGGCTGGTTCGGCAGGCCGGTGACCGGTGCGCCCGACGCCGTCGTCAGAGGCAGGGCCTGGAGTACCTCGATCCGCTTCCCGGTGACCCGGATCTTCACGATCGCGGGGTCGAAGCCGGGCACGGGGAACGTACGCCGCTTCTTGCCGTCGATCTTGATCTGACCGTTGGGGCCCCGGTCCGTCACCGTCCAGAACTCGCCCTTGCGGCCCGCCGGGTAGATGTCGCTGCCGATACCGCCGAGCTTCACGCCACGGTCGTCGGAGACCGAGCCGGGCAGAAGGCTGTTGCTGAACCCCGCGAGCGGCACGTCGCCGAGCACGGCGCCGGCGGTGATCCGGGCGGTGGTCCCGGAGCCGCCGTGGTGCCCGCGACCCTCCTGCGCGCCGGCCGTCGCGGCCACGCACAACGTCGACAGCAGAGCGAGCGGCAGCCCCGCAGCGAGAGAGCGACGGGTGATTCGGGCGGACATGGGGCCTCCTGGTGCACAAACGCTCGGACGAGGTCAGGCTCTGCCCCTCGCCTCAACGCGCGGTGGCATCGAGCTGAACGTGAGGACAGCACGTGACGAACGCGTGCGCCCCGCGTCGTGCCGCGGTGGTACCTCGCACCGCCGCTGCGCGATCCGCTTCACCGGCCGCGGACCGGACCGGTCATCCGCTTCACCCGCCCACCCGCCCGCCGGTACGGACCGCCCCGGCCAGGCGGCCACCTCCTGGATAGGCTGGCTGAGACAGCACTCCATGAAACGGAACAAGGAGCAGACGTGAGCGAGCCGGCGTCCATCGCCCTCCAGCAGGAGATCTCCCGGGAACTCCAGGTCGCCGAGACCTTCGAGGCCGAGCGGGAGATCGAGCGCCGGGTGGCCTTCCTGACCGAGCGGCTGACCTCCACCGGTCTGCGCTCCCTGGTGCTCGGCATCAGTGGTGGCGTCGACTCCACCACCGCCGGCCGGCTGTGCCAGCTCGCCGTCGAGCGGGCCAGGGCCGCCGGCCACGAAGCGCGCTTCTACGCGATGCGGCTGCCCTACGGAGTCCAGGCCGACGAGCACGACGCCCAGCTCGCGCTCTCCTTCATCCGTGCCGACGACGTGCTGACCGTGGACATCAAGCCCGCGAGCGACGCCGCGCTCGAGGCCGCACTGGCCGCCGGTGTGAGCTTCCGCGACGCCCACCACCAGGACTTCGTGCACGGCAACATCAAGGCACGGCAGCGCATGATCGCGCAGTACGTGGTGGCGGGCGCGCACGGCGGACTGGTCGTCGGCACCGACCACGCGGCCGAAGCGGTGTCAGGCTTCTTCACCAAGTTCGGTGACGGCGCAGCGGACCTGGTCCCGCTGACCGGCCTGACCAAGCGCCGGGTGCGTGCCGTCGCGGACGTGCTGGGTGCCCCCGCCGAGCTGGTCTGGAAGGCTCCGACGGCCGACCTGGAGAGCCTCGCTCCGGGCAAGACCGACGAGGAGGCCCTCGGGCTCACCTACGACGACATCGACGACTTCCTGGAAGGAAAGCCGGTGGACGAGCGGGTCGTCGAAACGATCGTGGGCCGCTACCGCCTCACCGAGCACAAGCGTCAACTGCCGGTCGCTCCGTAGGGCCGGCACCCGCTCGCGGACGTGCTCCGGCCCGATGGCGGACGGCCCGCACCGGGCCGGAACACAGGCGCGCCGAACGGCCTACGCCTCCGGCAGGGCACCCGCCAGCGCACCCGCAGGGTCGTTGTCCGCCGGCCCCACGGGCATCCAGCGCCCCCGTTCCTTGCGGTACGGCCACCAGCGGCCGTCCGGCCCGTACCGGAGCTGGATGTCGGCACCCGCCACCGTCCAACGGCTGCGCCCGGCCCTCAGCCGCGGCCGCTCGCCCTCCTCCCATGCCTCGGCGAGCTGCGTGCGGGCCCGTGCCAGGGACTCCGGGTCCGGTTCCCACTCCTCGTCGAGGACGGTCAGCGCCGCGGGCCCGCCGTACTGCCAGGCGCGCACCGCCGCGTCGAGGTCGGCACGCTGCCGCCCTGCCCCCTCGGCGATACGGGCCGCGATCCGCGGTTGAGGCAGGGCGTCGGCCGCCAGTCGCACCGCATCCTGATACACCGTCAACTCACCTTGGAGCGGCTGGAGTTCGTGGCCCGGGGTCAACGCCTCCGTGAGCATGCGGTAAGCCCGTACGGCGGTGTCCGCCACCAGGAGCTCCAGCGCCGCCGGGTCGATGCCCGGCGCGGGGCCGGCCTCCGTGTCCAGCGTTGGCGCCTGCCCCGGTTCGCAAGGCAGCGCGGGCGTGGCGGGCAGCGGAGGAAGGATGTCCCTCGCCGCGAACGCCTCCAGCGCCCCGACCCCCGCCCCGGGTCCTTCCTGTGCAGCCGGTGACGGCGACGCGGGCGCTCCTCGCACGGCCCGGGCCGTGCTGCGGGCCTGGAGCTCGTCGAGCAGCCGCCGCTCGTCGCGGCCACGTATCAGGAACAGGACGAACGGGTCCTGGTCCAGCAGCCGCGCCACCTGGTAGCAGAGCGCCCCCGTGTGCGGGCAGTGGTCCCAGGCCTCGCACGTGCACTCCGGCTCCAGGTCCCCGATCTCCGGCAGCAGGTCCACCCCGGCGGCCGCCGCGTCCTCCACCAGATGAGGCGGCATCTCCCGGTCGAGGAGAGCGGCGATGTGCCCCGCCCGGTCGACGGCCATGTCCAGGAAGCGGTCCCACTTCTCGTCGCTCAGCTGCTGGAGCAGCACATCACTGCGGTACGCCGTCGAGTCCCGGTCCTGGACGACCGCGGTGATCCGGCCGGGCCGCGCCGAGACCGCACCGACCCTGCCCTCGCGGGCCAGCCGGCGTCCTGTCTTGAGCTGCTCACCGTCGAGTGCGGTGTCCTCCAGCGCCTTCAGCCATGCCTGGCCCCACCAGGACGTCGCGAAACCGCGGCCGATGGCCGGCGGCAGGGCGGCGAAGGTGCGCTCGGGTTCCCGTGCGGCAGGGCTGCCCTGATCCTCGTACGCGTCGTCCGTCTCGTATCGGTCGTTCATCGGGCGCTCCCTCGCAGTTCCACCAGATCGGCCAGTTCCGCATCGGTCAGTTCGGTGAGTGCCGTCTCGCCGGCACCGAGCACCGAGTCCGCGAGACCCTGTTTGCGGGCCAGCATCTCGGCGATCCGGTCCTCGATGGTCCCCTCGGCGATCAGCCGGTGCACCTGCACCGGCTGGGTCTGACCGATCCGGTACGCGCGGTCCGTGGCCTGGGCCTCGACGGCCGGATTCCACCAGCGGTCGAAGTGCACCACATGGCCCGCCCGGGTCAGGTTCAGTCCCGTCCCGGCCGCCTTCAGCGACAGCAGGAAGACCGGTGACTCGCCCGCCTGGAACCGGTTGACCATGGCCTCGCGCTCGGCGACCGGCGTGCCGCCGTGCAGGAACTGGGTACGGACGCCGCGCACCGCGAGGTGCTGCTCCAGCAGTCGGGCCATCTGCACGTACTGGGTGAACACCAGCACGCTCGCGTCCTCCGCCAGGATCGTGTCGAGGAGTTCGTCGAGCAGTTCGACCTTCCCCGACCGGTCCGCGATCCGCGGCCGCTCCTCCTTGAGGTACTGCGCGGGGTGGTTGCAGATCTGCTTGAGTGCCGTGAGCAGCTTCATGACGAGCCCCCGGCGCGCGAAGCCGTCGGCTCCGGAGATCTCGGCCATGGTCTCCCGTACCACCGCCTCGTACAGACCGGCCTGTTCGGCGGTGAGTGACACCGCGCGGTCCGTCTCGGTCTTGGGCGGCAGTTCCGGGGCGATGCCCGGGTCCGACTTGCGGCGCCGCAGCAGGAAGGGGCGCACCAGAGTGGCGAGCCGCTCGGCCGCCCCGGGGTCGTTGCCGCCCTCGACGGCGCTCGCGTACCGCGTACGGAAGGCGCCCAGCCGGCCGAGCAGGCCGGGCGTCGTCCAGTCGAGGATCGCCCAGAGCTCCGAGAGGTTGTTCTCCACCGGGGTGCCGGTGAGCGCGACGCGGGCCCGCGCCCCGATGGTCCGCAACTGTCTGGCGGTCGCCGAGTAGGGGTTCTTGACGTGCTGGGCCTCGTCAGCGACGACCATGCCCCACTCGGCCTGCGCGAGGCGTGGCGCGTCGAGACGCATCGTGCCGTACGTGGTGAGGACGAACTCGCCGTCGGCCAGCCCTTCCAGGGAGCGTGACGCGCCGTGGAAGCGTCGTACGGGCGTACCGGGTGCGAACTTCTCGATCTCCCGCTGCCAGTTGCCCATCAGGGACGTCGGGCACACGACCAGCGTCGGGCCGGCGGCGGAATCGACGCTCTGACGGTGCAGATGCAGGGCGATCAGTGTGATCGTCTTGCCCAGCCCCATGTCGTCGGCCAGACAGCCGCCGAGGCCCAGGGACGTCATGGTGTTCAGCCAGTTCAGTCCGCGCAGCTGGTAGTCGCGCAAGGTCGCGGTGAGGGCGCCCGGCTGCCCGATGGTCTGGTTCCCGCCCGACTCCGGATCGGCCAGCCGGTCCCGCAGTTGCTGGAGCCAGCCCGTCGCCGCCACCTCGACGCGGCGCCCGTCCACCTCGGTGGAGCCGGTCAGCGCGGCGCCGAGTGCGTCGATGGGAGTGACCTTGCGGTCCTGCGTCTCGCGGGCGCGCCTGGCCTCCTCCGGGTCGATGAGCACCCACTGGTCGCGGAGACGGACCACCGGCCTGCCGGCTTCCGCGAGGAGGTCGAGCTCTTCCCGGGTGAGCTTCTGGTCGCCGAGCGCGAACCGCCAGTTGAAAGCGAGGAGCGCGTCGACGGAGAGGAAGGACGGGGCGTCCGACTCCGTGCGCGTGGGCCCTTTGGAGCCGTCCTCGCCGTCGTCGCCCTCGTGCGGGCCGACGCCACCGATCACCGCGCGCGCGGTGAGTTTGCGGGCCAGCTCCTTGGGCCAGTGGACCTGGACGCCGGTCGCCGCGAGTGCCCGGGCGGCGGGTCCCAGCAGTTCGGAGATCTCCTCGTCCGCCGGCTCGAGGGCGTTCGGAACCGCGGCCGACAGCAGAGGTGTCAGGGGCGCCCAGGCGCGCGCGGCGCGGCGCAGGGCGAGCAGGGCGTCCATCCGGGCCCGCGGGCCGAAGGCCGCGGCGGTCGGAGCGGTGCCCGCCCAGACGTCGGCCGCGTCCGCGACGAGCGTGGGATCGCTGACGCTGTGGATCTGCAGAACGGCCCGGAACGAAGGCCGGGCGGTCGCCTTACCCGTCATTCCGCTTGTGCCCTCTGCGGACTCGTTGATCCCTGAGACCTCGATACGTAGGGAGAGTCGTACGCCCGCGTCGTGGCCGGCCGCCACATCGGCGGTCCATCTACGTTGATCAGCACATTTCTGTGGTTCCTCAGAGGCGAAGGCAAAACTTCCCGTGGCGATCACGGCGGCCGGAGTACGCGGAAGGGAGTCGGCCACAGCGTCGAGGAAGGCTCGCAGAAGTGATTCCGGCTCGGGTAGCAGCACGGTCTCGGCCGCCTCATCGACCGGCACCGCGTGTGCCGTCGGCGGCATGGCTGCCGCGAGGGTCCGAATCCCGTCGAAGTCGTCCGCCGTCAACGGGCCGGCCCGCCAGGCATCGTGATCGGCGGGGCTCAGCCCCGGCAGGAGGAGGCCACGTGCGCTCAGTTGCAGGGCGAGCAGACCCGCGGCACCCCAGAAGGCGGCAGCGGGGGAGGCGTGCGCGCTCGCCCGCGCCCGCGTGAGTACCGGCAGGGCCTCCCGTACGGACAGGAGTACGGCCGGTACCACGTACGGTTGTGCGTCCGCCCCGACGACGGTCACTTCCCGCGGAATCCCGGGGGTCCGGGGAGGGGTGCTACCGTCCGGGTTCCAGAACGCGATCAGGCCGGTACGGGCCGGATCTGCGGGAAGGAAGACTGCGGAGCAGCGGGACAGTTCAGAGATCTCGGAAAGCGTTGCCGCAGGAAGCCTGTGCACAGCGATGTCAGATTCCTCAAATTTGACTAGTGGGGCCGGGGTCGCCGAGGGTACTCCACCCAACGCTCCTTCCGGGAGAAATATGCTGTGATCCAGGTCACTCGTTTCTGCCTTCAGGGACTCGTGGTGCAGCTTGCGCCACCATCGGTACCGGGGGCCTGCCCCCCCGAAAAGCCGGGTGGTGGCGTCATGGCTGCCGCGGGCTCCCATCCGTACGTTTCATGAGGTCAGCGCAGATGCCCAGAGACCGGAGACGTCATGCCCCAGGCGGTAGCCACCGTTGCTGAACACACTCGCGACGGATCGGAGGTGACCGGCGACTCCGAGAGTCTCGGCGGCTCCACCGCTTCCGGAACCACGGGGAGCGATTTCGCGCCCCTCCTGCGTGCCGTCAAGGGCCAGGGGCTCCTGGAACGTCGCACCGGCTGGTACGCGGCGGGCATCGCCGTCAACCTCGTCGCCCTCGGAGCCGTGATCACGGGCCTGGCGCTCCTCGGCAACACCTGGTGGTCCCTGCTCCTGGCTCTGCCGCTGGCCCTGGTGTGGGCCCGGATGGCCTTCGTCGGGCACGACGCGGGCCACTCCCAGATATCGGGCAACCGCAGGACGAGCCGGAACATCGGGCTGGTCCACTCCAACCTGCTCCTCGGAATGAACGAGGCGTGGTGGAACGACAAGCACAATCGTCACCACGCAAACCCCAACCACATCGACAAGGACCCCGATGTCGGGGTCGGGGCACTGGTGTGGACGCAGAAGCAGGCGGCACAGCGAGAAGGTTTCGCGCGCTGGCTCACACGTAACCAGGCGCGGCTCTTCTTCCCGATGCTGCTACTGGAAGGCATCGCCCTCAAGGTCTCCGGCTTCCAGTTCCTGCGCAGCCAGCCGGTGCGTGAGCGTCTCGTCTCCGGTGCGCTGATGGTCAGCCACCTCGCTCTGTACGCGACGCTGCTCCTGACCACCATGTCGCTCGGCAAGGCCGTCGTCTTCGCCCTCGTGCACCACGCACTGTTCGGCCTCCACCTGGGCATGGCGTTCGCGCCGAACCACAAGGGCATGGAGATGCCCGACCCGGACGGCGAGCGCTGGGGCCACCTCAAGCGTCAGGTCCTCACCTCGCGCAACGTCCGGGGCTCGGCCCTGAACGACTGGTTCCTGGGCGGACTGAACTACCAGATAGAGCACCACCTCTTCCCGAGCATGCCCCGCCCCCACCTGCGTCTGGCCCAGCCGCTCGTCAGGGCCCACTGCGAGGCCATCGGCATGCCGTACGCGGAGACCGGACTCATCGAGTCCTACCGGCAGGCACTGAGCCACATGCACGAGGTCGGCGAACCGCTGCGATAAGCGCGCTTCCGTGGAACCGATGGGCGCGCACGAGCGTTCTCACAGCACGAGCGTTCTCACAGCAGGAGCGGCTCGGCCGCGAAGGAGGCAGGGACCATGTCCAACGGTACAAAGATCGCCCTCGGCGGAGTTGTCGCGGCAGCCGTCCTGTGGCCGCTCATCGGATTCTGGTGGGCCTTGCTCGTGCTGATCGGGGTGCCCGTCGCGGGGTACCTGATGCTGGATCCGTCCCAGCGGCGCAGACTCCGCAGAGCCGGCCGCAAGCAGATCGGCCGCTGACCCGCCGCCACGGCCTCTCGTTCGGATCAGGACGGGCCTGCGGCGGTCCGCCCTGATCCGAGCGCGAGGCCATGGTTCCCGCCGCAGCGCCGCCCGGCGCGCGGGCGGCGCCGGAGCATCACCGAACCGCGCTCGCATCGGCCCGCCGGCGGTGCTCCGCACGGCCCGCGCCTACAGGCCGGCCGGACGGCCATCGGGTGCGGAGTCCTCAGGCCGGCCGGACGGCCATCGCGTCCAGAGCCGCCAGCAGGCCGGGCAGTTCGGGCCCGCGTCCGATGGGCAGCACCTCACCCGGTTCCTCGTCCAGCAGGGCGAACGCGATGTCGTCGGTCCTGGCGACCAGCGACCAGCCGGGACCGTCGACACGCAGGGTGCGGGCGCCGCCAGGAGCGAACGCGGACCGTATGCGGCCGGGCGGGGGCGGAGCGCAGACATAGGCGCGGGCCTCCTCCAGGACCCTCCGCAGGCCAGGGTGGCGGCCGGACCGCGTGGAGTCGCCGTCCGTCTCCTCGGACCCGTCGGCAGCCCCCGTCCGCGCGGCGTCGCCGGCATGGTCCACCGGCCGCCCGAAGGCCGTCTCGTCGTCGATCTGCTCGCGCCACGCCGCCCACTGCGCGGCGATCTCGTCCGCCCCCAGGCGACGCTGCGCGGGCCCCCAGGTCTCCGTGTCCGGCGGTGCCAGCGGGAGCGGGTCCTCGCCCTCGGCCCCCGGGTCGGGCAGCGGGTCGTGCGGCGCGGGTACACCCGGCGCGGCTACCGCGACCGCGAGCGGCCAGCCCGGCAGCGCGCAGACCACCGAGCGGTCGTCCGGCGAGAGGTCGTACTCCATCCCGCAGTCCCAGGACGCGATGGCGACCGCGACCAGGGAGACATCGTCGACGACCACGGTCCAGCGGGCTCCGCCACCGTCCTGGCCCAGCACGAGGCCGTACCCCTCGGCGTACGGTTCGAGGGCCAGCGCACCGCACGCGGCCACGTAGTCGTCACCGAGCACGCTCGGGAACTGCGCGGGCGTCAACAGCACCGCGGTCAGCACGTACAGTGCGTCGTCATCGGCGACCGTGTCTTGCGTCCCGGCCACAGCACCCTCCTCGTTCGGGTCACGGCTTGATCCGTCGGCCCGCACCCTAACCAGTCGGTAACCTCGTCGTCGAGGCCCTGACAACCGGGGGCACCGCCGGGGGCATACCGCCGGCGGGCCGTCGGTATGCGTGGCCGGGGGCCGGGTAAACACCCTCAGGAGCGCACCGCGCGTGTGCTGCAGCTCCGCCGTCTCCTCCTGAGGCGGAGGTCCGGCCGACGAAGGGGGACAGCATGGCGAAGCGGTACGACCGGCTGAAGGAGATTCGGCAGCTCGACCCCGAACGGGACTTCCTGGAGATCTACCGGCTGACCGTGGCGTACGAATTCCCCTGGGATGTCACGCGTGCCCTCGAACTCGCCCTCTACCGCACCTACGCGATCCCCAGCATCGGCCGGCTCCTCGCGGAGACCGCCGAACTGACGGACCGTTCGCAGAAGAGATACGACGACACCGCCCTGCTCCTGGACACCGTGGCCGAGCACGGATTCGCCGCAGAAGCCGGGCGCACCGCTGTCCGGCGGATCAACCAGATGCACCGCAGTTACGACATCAGCAACGACGACATGCGCTATGTGCTGTGTACGTTCGTCGTCATACCGAAGCGCTGGCTCGACACCTATGGATGGCGTCGGCTCTCCAGCCATGAACTGACGGCCGTCGCCGTCTACTACCGCACACTCGGCGCCCATATGGGCATCAGGGACGTGCCCCGGACGTACGAGGACTTCGAGCGCACGCTCGACGCCTACGAGGAAGCGCACTTCGGCTGGGACGAGGGGGGACGCGAGGTGTCGGACGCCACCCTCGCGCTGATCGCCTCCTGGTACCCGAAGCCCCTTGCTCGAGTCGTGCGTGGCGCCAGCCTCGCCCTCCTGGACGATTCGCTGCTGCGGGCCTTCAGGTACGAGCGTCCCGGCCCCGTCGCCCGGCGGCTGACCCGCGGGGCACTCCGCCTGCGGGCCCGGGCGGTACGCCTCATGCCGCCCCGTTCCACGGCGCACTACGCACGCCAGAACCCGGAGATCAAGGGATATCCGGACGGCTACAAGGTCGCCGCACTCGGTACGTTCCCCACCCCGGGAGTGCGCGGCTGCCCGGTCGCGCATGTTCGGGGGTCAGACGCCCCGGTCGAGTGACTCCAGGGTGGCGCGCAGCCAGCGGAGTTCCGCTTCGCTGGTCGCCCGGGCGATGGTGAGCATGCCCTGCCGGAAGGGGTCGTCGACTTCCTCCGCGCGAAGCGGCCGGTCGCCCTCGTAGAAGAAGCTCGCGGGCTCTTCCAGGAACGACAGTCGCTGCCGCAGCACCTCCGCTTGAGCCGCCGGGTCCGGAAGATGCCGGAGGAAGGCCAGTATCCCGAACCAGCGGTTCTCGTCGGTGATGTCCCCGGGGGCGGGGTGTGCCAGCCGCCGTAGCAGCTCGGCCCTGCCCCCGCCGGTCAGGGTCAGCACGTGGCGGGGCGCTGCCGTCGTGCCGGGCCGTGTCTCGCGGACCAGCAGCCCGGAGTTCTCCAGCCGTTTGATCGCAGGATAGAGGGTGCTTTCCGCGACCGGCCGCACATGCCCGGTGAGGGCAGTGATGCGCTTGCGCAGCTCATAGCCGTGCAACGGGGCCCCGTAGAGGAATCCAAGGATGGCGAGTTCCAGCATGCCCGCATTCTGTCGTACGCCGGGGTACAGCGGCTGCGTTATACGCCGATGGCGTTATACATCGTCGCCGATGTATCGTGCGTCGGGTCCGACCGCGGGCCTGATGCCGGCGGCGGACTCGGTGGAGTACGGGCAGAGGGGCGGCCGATGAACGAGGCGAAGTTCGACGAGCAGGGCAGCAGGATCCGGTGGACGGAGTCGGCGGCGAGGCCGGACGGCGACGGCGGGGCGACGGTCTATGTGCACGGCCTGGGAGCGATGTCCGCGGCGTACCACGCCCACATCGCCGCCGACCCGGCGCTGGTGGGGCGGCTGTCACTCTTCGTCGACCTGCCGGGGCACGGCACCAGCGACCGTCCCGCGGACTTCGGGTACACCCTGGAGGACCATGCCGACGCGCTGGCCGCGGCGCTGGACGAAGCCGGTGTGCGGGGCGCGGAACTCGTCGGCCACAGCATGGGCGGAGCGGTGGCCGTCGTCCTGGCCCATCGGCGGCCCGAGCTGGTCGCGCGAATGGTGCTCACCGAGGCCAATCTCGATCCGTACCCGCCAGGGACGAGCGGCGGCAGCGGCATCGGCTCGTGGACGGAGGAAGCCTTTGTCCACGGAGGGGGTTTCGCCCGCGTGCTGGAGCATGTACGTCCGATGTGGGCCTCGACCATGCGGCTCACGGACCCGCTCGCGCTGCACCGCAGCGCTGTCGGGCTGATGCGGGGCACCGAGCCCACCATGCGCCGCATGCTCATGGAATCGACGGCGGACCGGACCTATCTGCAAGGGGCTCTGAGCGGCGAACTCCCGGGCGCCGACGAGCTGAAGGACGCGGGCGTGCGGGTGCTCACCGTCCCCGGTGCGGCGCACTGCATCATGTTCGACCGGCCCGACGCACTGGTGTCGGCCATAGCCGCACGCTCCGAGTGACGTGTCGGTGAGCCCCTCATCGCGGATCAACGGCTCATCGTTGGTGGACCACTCGTCGTGGGTGAAAGGCCCGTCGTGGTGACCGGATCATGCCGCGCGTACGCCTCATGCCGCGCGTACGGCGCGGACCAGGAAGCGGTCGTCCTCATCGACGTACGTCTCCAAGTGCCACCCCGAACCGGCCAGCAGAGGACGGAGCACGGGCTCGGCGCGCAGATCGTCGTCGGTGATCGTCCGGCCGTGCCGCGCCGCGAGCGCGGCACGGCCGACCGGGTGGAACAGGGCCAGCTGACCGCCCGGCCGCACCACGCGCGCCAGCTCCAGCAGGGCTGGACCGGGGCGCGTGAGGTGCGAGATCAGACCGGCCGCGAACACCGCGTCGAGCGCGCAGTTCCGCAGGGGCAGTCGTGCGGCGTCGGCGAGGAGGAGGGCGCCGCTGCGGTCACGTCCGGCGCGCACCGCGGCCTCCAGCATCGCGGGTGTGAGATCCGCGCCCAGGACGGTGCCCCCGGTGCCGACCGCCTCGCGCAGGGCGGCCAGTGCGCGCCCCGTACCGCAGCCCGCGTCGAGCACAGCGTCGCCCCGACCCAGTCCGAGGGTCTCGACTGCGGCGGTGTACGCAGGTCCGTCATCCGGGAAGCGGCTGTCCCAGTCGGCGGCCCGGACAGCGAAGAAGTCCTGTACGTGTATGCGGTCGTCAGTCATACGCACATGATCGCTCAGTCCCCAAGTGAACGAAACGGCAAGCAGCGGTGCACATGCTCGACCGCTGCCTGATCGTTCGGGACGATTTATGGGACACCTGGACCACGCCACCTTCGGCTGGCTGACACCCGCACTGTCGTACGCGATGGCATCCATCCAAGCCGCGCTCGGACCGCGCTGCACCGTGCGTGCGCTCGACACGAGCGGCCGGTCGCGACGCAACTGGCTGATCACCGCGGCCTCCGCCATCGGCACGGGCATCTGGACGATGCACTTCGTCGCGATGCTCGGATTCGGTGTCACGGGTACCGACATCCGGTACGACGTGCCGCTCACGCTGTTCAGCCTGCTGGTCGCCATGGTGATGGTCGGAGCCGGGGTCTTCGCCGTCGGCTACGGCCGCGGCCGTACCCGGGCGCTGCTGATCGGAGGGCTCACGACAGGGCTGGGGGTCGCCGGCATGCACTACATCGGCATGGCGGCCCTGCGACTGCACGGCTCGATCCGGTACGACCCCCTCCCGGGCGCCCGTACCTACGGGGCGCAGGACGTGTCGCGCGCCCTGGATCTCGATCAGGGCACCCCGGTCGTGCTGTGCGACGCGCGCGACCGCGAGTCCGGAAAAGAAGTCCTGATCCGTATGGTCGAGTACGCCGGGCGGATGCACACGGCCCGGCTGCTCGACTCCGTCGGGTAGCCCCGCACACCCGGCGGCAGGCTGCCGTCAGTCGGCGACGGCGGCCATCGCCACCACCTTGTCCACGCGTACGCGCACGACGAGTTCGCCGGGCACGCCGTTGCGTGCGCCGAACTCCTCGGCCGCCTCCTGACCCATGTACCGGGCGGCGATCCGGGCGCCCAGTGCCGCAGCTCGGCAGGGTCCTCGCTGAGTACGGCATGCCCCTGGAGCACCACGAACGCGAAGGGCGGGCGGTCGTCGTCGACGCACACCGCCACTCGGCCGTCACGGGCAAGATTGCGGCCTTTCACGCTCTCCTTACCGGTGTTGAAGACGAGATCGTCACCGTCGAGCAGAAACCAGACGGGAGCGATATGAGGGCTGCCGTCGGCGCGGACGGTCGATACCTTGCCTGTGCGCGTGCCCTCTGAAACGAAGGAATGCCATGCGTCCCGAGCCATGTGGTGTGCCATGGAGTCATCCTCCGGCAGTGAGGAGCGTGGCGCGAAGCGGCGCCCCGGCGAACAACGGTGCTTGCCCGTACGGGAGCGGTAGGCAAGGCTTACGCGCGAAGTGGGGAACGTATGAGCGGGGAGGGCGAACGCATGACGTTGGACCGGGGACTTGACTGGCTCCTTGACGATCTGACCGGCCGGGTGGAGCACGTACGACACGCATTGGTGCTGTCCAACGACGGCCTCGTGACCGGGGCGAGCACGGGACTGGCACGCGAGGACGCGGAACACCTCGCCGCGGTGTCGTCGGGTCTGCACAGCCTGGCCCGTGGATCGGGCCGGCACTTCGGGGCGGGGCGAGCGCGGCAGACGATGGTGGAGTTCGATGAGGCGCTGCTGTTCGTGACCGCCGCGGGCGAAGGCAGCTGTCTGTGCGTACTGAGCGCGGCCGAGGCGGATGTCGGCCAGGTCGCCTACGAGATGACCCTGCTCGTGAACCGCGTGGGCGAACATCTCGGCGTCGCGCTGCGCGGTGGCGGCGTCGACGGTGGCCCAAGCCGTCTCTGACCTGCACGGTTCGTCTTTCCTCCGTGCTCCTATCGTGCGGCCCGAAAGTTATCCACAGGCTGGACGGGTCGAGCCTCCTCCGGGCTACCGTGGTTACACAGAGTATTCGACCTCGCGGGGGAGGACAGTCATGGCTGTTACGGAAGCGACGCACAGGCGCGCCGCAGACAGGGCCGAGAACGCTGACGCGGGTGCCGCCGTCACTGTGGCCGCGAGCCGTGCCGCGCAGCAATTGGAGCTGCGGCGCGGTGAGTTCGAGTTGGCGGTACACCTCGGGCTGATCGGCGTCACCGACGGTCGGAGCGGCGGGCGGCCCAGGGTCCGCAGCGAGGAGATCGCCCGGCTGCGAGCACAGTCCGGCTTTCCCGAAGCGCTGCGCGACCGGGTGCGGACGGCGGGGACGGCGGAGGGCGCCGGGCTGCTCGGGATCAGCCCGGTGCGGTTCACGCGGCTGGCCCGGGTGGGGTGCCTCTCACCGGTCTCGTTCTATCTCAACCGCTACCGCGTGGTGGTGTGGCTCTACCTCACCGAGGATCTTGCCCGCTTCGCCATTCGGGAGCCCGGGCTGCTCGCCGGCAAGAGCCCGGTCGGGATGCGGACGATGCTGGAGGCGGGCACCGACTGGCGGGCGCGCAACTGGCGCTCCAGCAGGATCGACAGGCTGCTGAGCGGCACCGAGGACGCGTGGGTGCGTGCGTCGGTGCAGGCCTCCGCCCTCGACCCGGTCCAGCTCGCGGAGGTGGTCGACGATCCGTATGAGCGTGCCTATCTGGCCAGGGTCAGGCCGCAGCCGGTCTTCGGACGGTCGGCGTCGGTGAGCGGGCGCGAAATCATGGCGCAGTTGATGCTCGCGGACGATCCGGACGAGATTCTGTGGCGGCGGATCAACCTGACAATGGAACTGGACCGGGCACGCGAGAGCAGGGCCGCACCACGCCCGGGCGAGGGACGAGGTGACCGGGGTGCGTCCGGGCGGGCGGCCGCGCCATCGGAGACCACGGTGCTGGTGGGCCCACGAGCGACGGCGCAGGCACCCGCGAGGGGGGAGCCGTGGGAGCCACTGCCCGAACGGGGCGCGGGGACGGGCCTGTTGGCTCGGCTCGGACTGCGAAGGAGGATGGCCTCGTCATAAGCCCTCGTGTCAGCTGGTCCTTTCCATCGGAAAGGACTCGCCGCCGACGAAGTGAACGGGCATTCTGGTCCCCATGATGATCAGGGAAGCCACCACCGAGGACTGGGCCGCCGTCTGGCCGTTCTTCCACCAAATCGTCGCGGCGGGCGAGACATTCACCTACCCTGTGGATCTTGCCGGAGACGACGCGCGGGAGTGGTGGCTGGTGCGGGCACCGAACCGTGCCGTGGTCGCCGTCGACGACTCCGGCACCGTCCTCGGCACGGCGAAGATGAACCGGAACCACATGGGTAACGGCTCGCACATCGCCAGCGCCAGCTACATGGTCGACCCCGCCCACGCGGGCAAGGGTGTGGGCCGGGCTCTGTGCGAGTACAGCCTGGACTGGGCCCGCGCCGAAGGTTTCCGGGCCATGCAGTTCAACGCCGTGGTGGAGACGAACGTCTACGCCGTGCGCCTCTACCGGTCACTCGGTTTCGAGGTGCTGGGGACACTGCCCGAGGGCTTCAACCATCCGGTCAAGGGATACGTAGGGCTGCACATCATGCACAAGGCTCTCTGATACGCGACGTGAGGCGGTCACCCGCTGTCCGGGACGGGCGAGGTGGTCACCCGCTGCCGGACCGGGCGGCCGCCGTCGCAGAATGACAGGGAGAGATCGTCCACGACCGGCGGAAGACCCGCCCAGGCCCCGAGCGGGAGCGCATAGATGACCGACGACACCGTCCTGCTGCACACCGAAGGCCGCATCCTCCACATCACACTCAACCGGCCACGGGCTCTCAACGCGCTGACCCACGCCATGGTGGGACGCGTCGACGAAGGCCTCACGGCGGCTGAAGGGGACGACGCGGTCGTCGCCGTCCTGATCAGCGGGTCGGGGGACCGCGGGCTGTGCGCCGGTGGGGACATCCGTTCCATCCATGACGACGCACGCGCCGGGGGCAGGGCGTCATTGGCCTTCTGGCGCGACGAATACCACCTCAACGCCCGCATCGCACGGTTCCCCAAGCCGTACGTCGCGTTCATGGACGGCATCGTGATGGGCGGCGGCGTGGGGGTGTCTGCCCATGGCGATGTCCGCATCGTCACCGAGCGCTCGCGCGTCGCCATGCCCGAGACCGGCATCGGATTCGTCCCCGATGTGGGCGGTACCCACCTCCTCGCGATGGCGCCCGGCGAACTCGGCACCCATCTGGCGCTGACCGGACAGGCCGTCGGCGCGGCGGACGCCGTGCTGTGCGGGCTCGCCGACCACTTCGTGGCCTCGGAACGGCTGCCCGGCCTCGCCGCCGAACTAGCCGGATGCGCCCGCCCCGACGACGTGACGGCGACGGTGCTGCGGTACGTGTCCGAGGCGCCCGAGGCCGAGCTCGCCACGCACCGCGCGTGGATCGACGCCTGCTACGCGGCCGACACCGTCGAAGAGATCATCGACCGGCTCAACGGCAGCGGGGTGACCGCCGCCAAGGAGACCGCAGAGACCCTCCTCGCCAAGTCACCCACCGCGCTGAAGGTCACCCTCGCCGCGGTGCGCCGGGCCCGTCGGCTCGACAGCCTGGAAGCGGCGCTGGACCAGGAGTACCGGGTCTCCAGCCGGGCTTTCACCGCACCCGACCTGGTGGAGGGCGTACGCGCACAGATCATCGACAAGGACCGCGATCCCCGGTGGCACCCGGCCGCACTCGCGGACGTCACCCATGCGGAGGTGGCCCGCTACTTCGTGCCGCTCGGTGACCAGGAGCTGGGCCTCGGCGCTCCCGAATAGAACGCAGCACCGCTCAACGGACCCCCAGGCGCGTCTCCGCACGCTCAAGTCCCGCCGATCGCCCCGGGGCGAGTAGTGACGCAGCTCCTGCGTGCGGGCGACCAGTCGGCGCATGTCGGCGAGGTCGCCCACGAGGCCATGGGCCCGTGCCTGGAGCAGGATGTTGCCGAGCGCCGTCGCCTCGGCCGGCCCTGCCGTCACCGGCAGGCCGGTCGCGTCGGCGGTCCACTGGCACAGCAGCTCGTTGCGTGAACCACCGCCGACCAGATGGATACGGTTCAGGTCACGGCCCGCCAGCTCGGCGGCCTGCCGCAGGGTCCGCCGGTGCCGCCAGCGCCAGACTCTCCAGCACACACCGCACATAGCCGCCAGGGCAGTCCGGGGGCGTGTGCCCGGTCCGCACGAGGAAGGCGTCGATCCGGCCCGGCATATCACCCGGCGCCAGGAACGCCGCGTCGTCCGGGTCCAGAACCGCCGCGAACGGCCGCGCCCTCGCGGCGTCGGAGAGAAGTTCCGCCATACCAGGAGCCGAACCCTGCTGTTCCCAGGCGCAGAGTCATCCGGCGACCCGTTGTGACGAAGGATATGAATCGTTTCACCGGGGACGTACGCGGTTTCCAGAGCCCGCCCAATCAAGCAGCTGTCTTGGCTTCCTCTTGACTTGAAACAATTCATCCCAGAAGAAAGGTGTATGTCTCAGGCGGCTTCCGTCGGCGGTATCCCGATTGGCACGTGACCAAAAGGTCACATATTCTGAGCCGATGGACGCGGTGTTCAAAGCCCTGGCAGATCCGACCCGGCGCAGCCTGCTCGACGAGCTCTTTCGCGAGGACGGGCAGACACTGGGTGCGCTGGAGGCCCGCTTCGACATCACGCGGTTCGCGGTGATGAAGCACCTCAAGTTGCTGGAGGCGGCCGGCCTGGTCGTCAGCAGGCGGCGCGGCCGGGAGAAGCTGCACTTCCTGAACCCGGTGCCCATTCGGCTCGTCCACGATCGGTGGGTGAGCAAGTACGCGGAGCCCTGGGCCGAAGGGCTCAGCGGTCTCAAGAGCCGGCTGGAGGATCCCATGGAGAAGGTCTTCGAGATCTATATCCGCACGACCCCCGAGCGACTGTGGGAGGCGATCACCGATCCGGAAATCAGGAGCAAGTACAACTTCGGCGCCCGCGTCACCTCCGACTGGACGCCGGGTTCACGCTTCGAGATGAGCGCGCCAGGAGCGCCGGGCCCGCTGGGTGAAGGCAGGAACCTGGAGGTCGACCCGCCGCGCAAGCTGGTCCAGAACATGGTGGCCCTCTGGAGCGATGAGGCGAAGAGCGAAGGAACGAGCCGCGTCACCTGGGAGATCGAGCCGGTCGGCGACTCCTGCCGGCTGACGGTCACCCACGACGAATTGCGTGAGGGCGCGTTCGAAGAGCTGTACGGGGGCTGGCCGATGATCCTGTCCGGCCTCAAGACCTGGCTGGAGACGGGCGAACTCCTCACCACGCCGGGCTCGCTCCTGTACGGCACCCCGTAGCGACGCCGGGGGCGCCGTGCCTGCGAGGCCGCCCGAGGAAAGTTCAGCGCTCCGAGCCGGTCAGGCTGGGCCGCAGGGCCCGTACGAGCGAGAACAGCCGCTCCTCGTTCCCTGAAAGCCCCGCCCCGCGAAGCGCCTCGTCGGCCTCCGCCATCGGCGAAGCGAGCAACGGTATGTAGAGGGGGGCGTCATCCGGATCGGCGAGCGCGGCCCGGGTGGCTTCCAGTAGGCGGACGTACGCCTGCGCCGCCGCGATCTCGTCCTTGCGCATCTCAGCATCTCCCGGTCAGAGGTGTCGGACCGTCAAGCATTCACCATCGGTCTGACAACGCGCTCCCGGGCCTCCGCGACGCCCGTCCGAGACCGGTCAGACCCTCCCCGTACGCGGGCGACCCGGCGGTGGTTCCACTTCCAGGAACCGTCTCCGGCGCGGCCCTCGGTACAGCAGGGCCGTCCAGCCCAGCCGGCGGAGGGTCTCCGCGCAGCGCGGCAGTGCCTCCTCCTCGTCATGGGCCGCCCCGCTGCCGGACGGGCCCAGCCACTCCACCCGGACGGAACCAGAGGATTCGCCCGGGCCCACCCGGTAGCCGAGGGCGACCCGTCGGCCGGAGGCGTCGACCGCGGAGGGCGGCAGACCGGCGGCCTCCAGAGCGAGCGCCACAGCCCGGACCGTGCGATGGAGCTCCCAGGAGGCGGGTACCCGTTCGGGTTCTGCGTGCTCCGTATTGGTCAGCCGGCGGATCTGGAGCATCCCCTCGTACGCGGTCCTGACCGCCCCGGCGCGCTTGCTCCCGGGGTCGGAAAGCGGCGGACCGTCCCCGGTCGCGGGCTCGAATCCCGTCTCGTCAGCAGTGCTCATCGGTGCCCCCGTTCGGCGGTGACCTGCGTGGGCCCCAGTGTGCGCCACCCCACTGACAGCGCTCGGGGGCGGACCGCGCCACGGTCGCGGTCGCACCGGCTCGAAGCCCCGCTGATAGTGGGCCCGAAGCACGTTCCGGTGACCGGGGACGGCAAGCTGATCGGCCGCCCACCGGAAGAAGTCGTCCGCGAGGGCATCGGTCCAGTCGTACGACGGATCGAACGGACCGGTGACAGGGGCGGGCACCGGAACATCCCGGGGCGGGCCGCCCGGCGACGCGATCGTGAGGTGGCGGCTGCCGTCAGGCTGCCGGGAGTAGCGCACCGACGCCACGTCGCAGTCCCACCGGTCGGCACCGAGCTGCAGCCAGAGCCGCGACGACTCGGCGTACAGGGCGGCGCCTCCGGCGTCTGTACGGGAAGAGAGGGCGTCACGCGGCAGGACATGGACGAAGCCGTGACACAGGCCGGCTGTCCCCGCGCCGTCAGCGGTCAGCGGGGCCCTGGGGGAGAGGTGGCCGGAGTCCGGGTCGAGCTCTTTCGCCTGGAGGTCAGGGCGAAACGGGACGTTACGGCCGGCCGGTCCGCCAGGTGATGATCATGAGGCGGCGCGTACGGGTGACATCTCGTTAAACTCGGGCCTCCCGCACGACCTACCAGAGGAAGCCACCCACCGTGCCCGAGAACGACCCGTCCGCCCTCCCCGCCGAAGAGCGCCCGGCGCTGCGCTCCGACTGCGCGAACTGCTTCGGGCTGTGCTGTGTCGCTCTGACCCTGACGGCCTCGGCGGACTTCGCGATCAACAAGGAGGCGGGGGAGCCCTGCCGCAATCTGGGGGACGACTTCCGCTGCGGGATCCACACCCGGCTGCGGTCCGAGGGATTCTCCGGCTGCACCGTGTACGACTGTTTCGGCGCCGGCCAGAAGGTCTCCCAGGAGACCTATCGCGGCCGGGACTGGCGACGTGAACCTGGTACCGCCCAGCAGATGTTCCAGGTGTTCCCGGTGATGCGCCAGCTTCACGAACTGCTCTGGTATCTCACCGAGGCGCTCACGCTCCCTGCGGCGAAGTCCCTCCACTCCGAGATCGGGCGCGCACTCGACGCGACGGAACGCCTCACGGAACGTCCGGCCGGCACGCTCGCCGAGCTGGACGTGTCGGCGCACCGCGACGCAGTGGCCGTACTGCTCCTGCGTACGAGCGAGCTCGTCCGTGCCACCGCTCCCCGGCGCAAGAGGCGCAACCATCGCGGCGCCGACCTCATCGGTGCCCGGCTGCGGGGT
Source organism: Streptomyces finlayi (assembly GCF_014216315.1). Taxonomy (NCBI): domain Bacteria; kingdom Bacillati; phylum Actinomycetota; class Actinomycetes; order Kitasatosporales; family Streptomycetaceae; genus Streptomyces; species Streptomyces finlayi. The sequence continues at coordinate 137,440 of NZ_CP045702.1, read as the reverse complement.
GCCGATCTGCGGGGTGCCGATCTCCGGGGCGCCTATCTCATCGCGGCCGATCTCAGCGGGGCGGATCTCCGGCTCGCCGATCTCATCGGTGCCGACTTCCGTGATGCCGACCTGGCGGGCGCCGATCTCACCGGGAGCCTGTTCCTCACCCAGGCCCAGCTCAACGCGGCCAAGGGTGACACCGCCACCAGGCTGCCGCCCTCCCTGACCCGGCCCTCGCACTGGGCCGCCTGAGCCCGCGCGAGCGCGGGCGCCGTACCGGGAGGAGTCGGCAGACGCCGCCCGGAGACGATGGCGCCCCGCTTCAGCTGCTCTCCAGTGCCGTCTTCAGCCGCTCCAGCGTGGTCCGGATGTTGCCGGTCTGGAACGCGGCGAACGTATGTCCCCGGGTCGCGATCCGGTCGAAGGCGTTGGCCAGGAAGTCCGGCCACGCGCGCCGGTCATCGGTCCAGGTCTCGGTGACGCGCGTACCTCCGTCGACCGGTTCGAAGCGGTACTCCCAGGTGGCTATCGACCCGGGCAGCCGAGGGTGCCGCGCGCCGATCGCGTGGACCCGGAAGGCGAAGCGCTTCCCGGGCTCGGCGGCCGTCACCGTGCACTTCGTCGTCCAGCGCAGCGAGCCGCGCCTGTTGCGCCCCTCGAAGACCATGCCGACGTACGCCTCCCGGCCTTCCCCGACGATCCTCGCACCGGTGTTCTCCGGACTCCACCGTCCCATCGCGGTGGGGTCGCTGAGCGCCTCGTACACCGCCGACGGGGCGGAGCCGATCACGATGCTGTCCGAGACGGACATGGTGCGGGACATGCGGCAGCTCCTTCGCCACGGCCGGGCTGGATGACTGCCGGGAGCCGGCGGGGCCGTGGAGCCGACGCCCCGGAGCCACCCTACTCATCAGTAGTGTCGGTGCCTATGCCTCTCCGTTTCCCGCGGGAATCCGCGGCCGGTCGCCGGAAGGAGCGCTCCGGGCCTCGGCCGCCGGTTCGCGTACGACCTCGGCGACCCGCTCCCGCCCGCCGCTGGGCCCAGGTGCCGGGCCTCAGGCGCGCCACTGCGCGGTGCGTTCCGGGGACGCGTCGGCGAGGGCCTTGACGATGGTGTCCACATCACCCTGACTTCCGTATACCGGTGTGCCCGGCTGCTGGTGCCACGAGTCGTCCAGGCCACCCGCGTCCACGGTGTCGAAGCCCAGCTCGTCGATGAGGTTCCGCACGGTCTGCTTGGCGGCCGGGTCGTCACCCGCTACAGGCAGCGCCTGACGGCCGGGCGTGCCCGCAGGCGTGCCGCGGTCCAGAATGTCCTGCGCGTACGTGCCGTTGAACGCCTTGATGACGGGGTGACCGATCTGCTGCTCCGTCCAGCGGCTCTCCGGCAGCCCCTCCTCGATGGCGTCGATGCGGCCGTCGCGCTGCTGCGGGTAGTAGTTGCCGGTATCGATGACCACCGCTCCGGGTGCCGCTCCGTCGAGGAAGTCCTTCGGCAGTGCCGGTACGGCACTGAGCGGGACCGTGACGACGACGAGCTCCGCGCCGCGCGCCGCCTCGCTCGCGGTGACGGGGTGGGCGCCCGTCTCCTCGGCCAGGCCCGTGAGGGTCTCCGGGCCGCGTGAGTTGGCAACGGAGACCTGGTGCCCGAGGGCCGTGAGACGACGGGTCAGATTGCCGCCGATGTTGCCCGCCCCGATGATGCCGATCTTCATGAATCCGACCTTCCGATGCAGAGGTGCGCGATGTGATCAAGTCTTGTCCGGTCACCAACCGTGCGCGAGCGGACACTATTCCGAGGGCGAGGTATCGGTTCGTCTTCCCGCCGACGGATGGGAGGTCAGTGGTCCGGGCACGTAGGGGACAGGAACCGGAATCTCTTACCCCACATGGAGGTGGCGCCCATGCTGCACGGCGTCGACGTCAGCGCCTACCAGACATCCTTCGACACGGCCGGTCTCGACTTCGTCCTCATCAAGGCCACCGAGGGCCGCTCCTACGTCAATCCGCGTCTCAAGGGCCAGACCGAGCGTGCGCGAGAGGCCGGCTGTGTCGTCGGCTTCTACCACTTCCTGTGGCCGGGAGACATCTCCGAACAGGCCGAGTACTTCGTGAGCAGGACTCCCGAGCGGGCCGGCGACCTGCTCGCCGTCGACTGGGAACAGACCGGCGAGGGCACGCGCGCGAGCAACGCGGACAAGGACCGCTTCATCCGTGCGGTGAAGCGACTGCGACCGGACCATCGGGTCCTGCTGTACTGCAACCGCCACTTCTGGCTCAACCACGACACGACCTCGTACGCGGGCGACGGGCTGTGGATCGCCGACCACGTCGCCGCGGGCAGGCCCCGTGTCAAGGCGCCCTGGCGCATTCACCAGTTCACCGACCACCCGCTCGACAGAGACCTCGCGGACTTTCCCTCACGCGAGGCCATGCGTGAGTGGGCCGGCGGCTAGCGGCCGCCGCTGTGGTCCGGGAGGTGCTCCGACGGCCGCCGGGGTGAGGGGCCGTCGGCCAAAGGAGTGTCCTTCGCGGCTGCCGCCGTTGCGCTGAGAAGGATGTCCCACAGCGCGGATGGCCGGGGGGCCATTCTGGTCGCCGAGACCGCGAACGGCCGTCGACCGAAGGAGTGTCGCAGTGGCGAGAGGGACACGTCGGAATCAGCTGGTGCCGATGTCCACGAGGACGAGCGGCCGGTACGGCGCAAGCAGCCCACGATCTTGCCGCTGATGTCCGCGACGCCGCTCTTCGCCGGATTCGCAACTGGATCATGCCGCTGCAGGTCGGCCGTCCGGCGTGGTGTTCCTCCGGCCGTGCACGTTCGCGAACCGGCGGTACGTCGTCGGCGCGCTCGAAACGCTGCCGGGCGACCGGTGGATGACCTGAGGAAGCCCGCCCCGGACGAGGACGGCACGACGGAGTGAGGGGAAGCCGTGGAGCACGACAAGGACAGCGCCAGGGGCCTGGCCCAGCTGGAGGGCTACCTGTTGTGGAATGCGGAGGTGGAGGACGCCCGCCGCCGCGCAGGCCGCTTTGCCGAACAGCTTCCCTGGCTGACGGGCGCCCAGCGTGAAGACGTCGAACGCGTCTACATGGCGGATCGCATGGCCACGTGCGGGGAAACGCTCGGCCGCATCTCCGAGCGGGCCGCCGAACTCCGTGGTGAGTACTCCGAGCGATACCGCCTGCTCAGGAATCGCTGCCTCGCGGCCGTCGTCCTGGCCTTCGGAGCGGCCGGCGGAACCTGCGCCGCGCTGACTCTCCTCATCCGCTGACCACGGACCCGGGCAGCGGAAGCGCCGCCCGGGCACATCACCTGGTCCGCATCCTCACCCGGCGTCTGGACGGCGCGCGGACATCGATGCGCCGAGGGCTACGGTGAGCTCGCATACGAGACCAGCCAGCGGTACGGCCCGATGGCCCGCGAGCGTGGTGACGAGCACAAGGGCCGAGCTCACCGGAAGAACCAGTTGCCGGCGCCCGCGCTCCTTGAAGTGGCGGGCGTGCAGAGCCCACACCATGAACACGAACAGCGCCGTGGGCACCGTCACCACGGACGCCGCGGCGATCGCGGAGATGTGCGCATGGTGCGTCACCTGCTCCACCGTCACCTCGATGCCGGAGCCGATCGTCGCGGCCGAGGCGAGCGTTGCCGAGGGCACGCAGTCCTGCCGCATTCCGGGCCGGGGCGGGAAGTGAACCGGAAGGTCCGCCTGTGCGGACCGAGTCGGCCAGTCGCCGAGGGCCCTCGGCGGAACACCGAACTCCTGTGGTGCGCGGGGAATCGGGATGCGCGCGGACGCCTTCGGCCTGGGCGTTGATCTCAGCCTAGGACTGCCACATGGAGGGAATGATTCCGCCTGACTTCCGCAAGACGTCGCTTCCCCGGCCGGTTACCCGGGCCGGTCCGCCCCTGACCACAGCCCACCGGCCGACCTCCCCGGCCGCCGATCGGAGTGTGTGTCACATTGCCGTGCCGAAAGCCTGGGTCCACACGGGGCCTCCGGACGTGTCCTGCACACCCATGCCGATCTCCTTGAAGGAACAGTTCAGGATGTTCGCACGGTGCCCCGGACTCTTCATCCAGGAATCCATCACGGCGGCCGCGGTCTGCTGGCCCTTCGCGATGTTCTCCCCATACGTGCTCCATCGGTACCCGGCCGCGGTGATGCGGTCGCCAGGGTCCGAACCGTCGGGCGCGGTGTGCGAGAAGTAGTCGCGGGCCACCATGTCGGCGGAGTGCCGGGAAGCGGCCGTCGCGAGCTTCTCGTTGCCGCGGACGGTTCCACACCCCGCTTTGGCACGCTCGACGTTGACGAGGGCGGTGACCTGCTCGGACCTGCCCGAAGGTGCCGGCTTCACGGTCCTTGGCGGTGCGGGACGGGGGGACGGCGGCGGCTTCCGCGTGGTCGGCGTGGCCTCGGGAGTGGGGGAGGCGCTTGGCTTCCGGGACGCGCTCGGTGACGGGGAGGCCGAAGGAGAGGGGGAGGAGGATGTCGGCGTCGGCGTCGGAGCGGGCTTCGAGGCAGTGGGGAGCGATGCGGGCGCGGCGGCTGTCGCGGGATTCTCGTCCTGGCTCTCCTGCTCCGCGTCGTCCTCGTCCGCGTACAGGTGCACCGCTCCACCGCCGGTACCCAGGACAGCGACGGCAAACAGCGCCGCCAGCACCGTGCTGCGGCGACGCCGCCGGCTCTGCCGGCGTCTGCGCTCGGCGCGTCCGGGCCCTGCCGAGTGCGACGTGGCGGCCGTGACGACCAGGTCCGGTGCGGCGCCGGCGGCGGACACCGCCGGAGGAACCAGCGCCAGTCCCACGAGCAGCCCCTCCGCGGGGACGAGCCCCACCCTGTGACCCGAGCACACCGTGCAGTCCCGGGCGTGGCGGGCGAGCCGCTTGCGCCAGAGAGCGGACGGAACTCCGTCCCACCCGCCGACCAGCGACGCGAGCAGGGAACAACGAGGCTCCGCGGCCAGTGCCCTGACCACCAGCCTGGCGGCCTCCAACTGTGTCTTCATCCGCTGGACCCGCACCGCCGTGTGCTCCGGGGACAGTTCGAGCGCGAGGGCCACTTCCGACCTTGACAACTGCCCGGCGGTCTCCAGCCACCACAGGGACAACAGGGCACGGTCGTCCTCGTCCAGCCAGCGCGTGGCCTCGGCCACCTCCCGGCGCTGACCGGAGAGGCCGAGCCGGATGATGGTCAGACCGACGAAGTCCGCACCGGGATCGACCACGTCATGGGCGTCATCGAGGCCGCCGACCGGCATGTGCTCCGAGCGGCGGTCGCGCCAGTGCCCCCGTATCTCGTTCATGGTGATCGCCACGAGCCAGGAGCGGAAACTGTCGGGCGTACGCAGGGCGGGCAGCGCGCGGAGCATCCGCAGCACACTCTCCTGCACCACGTCGTCGACGTCGGCGTGCCCGTTGAGCGCACGGCCGACGATGTTGTACATCAGCGGCAGATACGCGGTCACGAGCCGGCCCTGCGCCGACTCGTCCCCTGCCTGCGCGGCCCTGATCAACGCCGTCTCGTGTGCCTCACCCATGCTGTGCTCACTCTTTCGGAGTCCTGTTTCGTCACGTCCCACACTCGGGAGATGCGATGAGGCCGGGAAGATAACAAGAAAACCGCCGCGGGCATACGGAACGCCGAATCCGGGCGGGCGGGGAGCCCACCGGGATCCGGCGTGAAGTACGGCGGCACACGCCCGGGAGCGACCCGCTGGCCGCTCCCGGACCTGGATGTCAGGCGTGGGGCGGGGGCGGCGTGCCGTCCTGGCCGCGGTCGTCACCGAGCTGTTGCTTGAGCCTGTCCTGACCGGTGTCGACCTTGCCACGGTACTTGCCCTGCGTACGGTCGTCGGCCGCGTCACCGGCCTTGTCGACGCCCGTGGAGGCCTGGTCCTCGTGGCCCTTGAGCATCTTCTTGATCTTGTCCATCGCGGACATGAATGGTCCTCCTCAAGTCGGCACCCCCATACCTCCAGGGTCACCGCACCGCGTGGTGTTCGCATCCGGGCGGGCTCGCCGGGCCGGGGCGGAGGTGTGAACGACGCCACCGTGGGCACATACCGGATAACCAGGAGGGGGTGGTGGCCATGGGCCGCATCCAGATCGTTCGACGACCCGCGCCGCCGCCCACAGGACCGCCACCGCTCGACCTGCGTACGCCGTCGGGCCGCCCGCTGCCGTACTGAGCCTGCGGCCGCCGTGTCGGCCCGCTCCGGTCCCCCGTCCGTCAGACGTCGCCGTCCTGCAGTCCGGTACCTGTGTCCGGCCGTGGAATCGGGGGAAGAGGCGCGAGCTGCTCCACGAGCGCGGCCAGCTCCTCGCAGGCCAGCTCCGTCTCCCGCCGTATGTTCTGGTGTTCCGTGACGATGGCGGCCAATAGCAGCGCGGTGAGGGCCACACAGCCGTTCAGGATAGCGAGGTTCACCAGGACCTCGAGCACGGTGTGGTCGTGGAACGGCCCCACGCCGTCCTGACCGGACACGATCGCGAGCACCGAGACCAGCAGGGCGCACGGGGCGCTGCCGGGCAGCTTGAAGCGCAGCGCCGCCCAGATGAGCACCGGGAACACCAGATAGATCATGGACAGGGAACTCCTTGTCGCCACCACCGTCGCCGCCACCGCGACGACCAGCAGCAGCGTCGCTTCCGCCCACCGGTCCGTCAGCCTGGGCAGCCGCGCCCTGCGCAGCACCAGCAGGAACGGCGTGACGACCAGGACACCCATCGCGTCCCCCACCCACCAGGCCGACCACACCAGCCAGAACCGGTTCAGCGGCAGCTTGTCGCTGAGCATCAGCACCCCGGCACCCACCGTCGCGCTGATGAGCATGCCCAGAAGCGCGCCCAGGAAGACCAGCGCGACACCGTCCCGCAGCCGGTCCAGCTCGACACGGAAGCCGATTCTGCGCAGCATGAGTAAGGCGCACAAAGGGGCCAGGGTGTTACCTGCGGCGATCCCGGCACCGTAGAGAGTGGCGGAGCCGCTGATGTCGATGATGGTGAGCATCGCACCGAGTGCGATGCCCGGCCAGATCCTGATGCCCAGGTACAGGAGCGCGCCCAGTGCGATCCCCGTCGGCGGCCAGAGCGGCGTGACGACGGAGCTGTGCACCACCATCTCCTGGAGGAATCCGAGCTGCGCGGACACGTAGTAGGCAGCGGCAACGCCGAGCACCTGGAGGACGGCTACGGCCCGGCGTCTCGATTCCTTGCTACGGATCACGCATCTTATGAGACACCGGCCGTGACTCCTCGCGGCCGTGACACGCCTTGCGGACCCCTGCCGTCACTTCCGCCGACGGCCGGCGGCCTCGTGGCGCAGGACGAGGACCGCCGCATCGTCCTCATGACCGGTGAGCCCCGCCGCCTCCAAAATCTCGTCGGCCAGCGCGTCGGCAGAGGCCTCCACATGGGCGCTCACGATCCGGCACACACGGTCCAGGCCCTCCTCGATCTGCAAGGACGGACCTTCGACCACTCCGTCGGTGAGCAGGACGAACGCCCCGGCCGCGTCGAGGGCGTGCCGGGTCACCGGATACCGCTCGTGCGCCGCGATGCCCAGGGGAATGCCGCCCTCGTCGGTGGTGATGCCGGTCCGGCCGTCCGCCGTCGCCCACACGCACGCCACATGACCAGCGCGCGCACTGTGAAGTTCCCAGGTCAGCGGATCGAGGCGGAAGAACGTGCAGGTGGCGAAGAGCGTCGACCCCACGGACACGAGCAGGTCGTTCGTACGGCCCATGACCTCACCCGGATCGGGTTCGGTGCCCGCGATGGCCCGCATAGCGATGCGGATCTGCCCCATGAAGGCGGCGGCCTCGACGTCGTGGCCCTGGACGTCACCGATGGCGAAACCCAGCGACCCGTCGGGCAGGACGAACCCGTCGTACCAGTCGCCGCCGATGTCCAGACCGTGGTGCGCCGGCGCATACCGGGCCGCGGTCTGCAGCCCGGGAAGAGTGGGCAACGAGGCTGGAAGCATTCCCCGCTGGAGTGCCTGGGCCAGCTCCACTCGGGCTCGGTGCAGCTCCACTTCCTGCCGAGCACGCTCCGTCAGGTGGTGAAGAGTGGTGAGCAGTTCCTCGGCGCTCGCTGAGCGGGGGGTCCGACGCCGGTTCATGGCCGCTCCGCTGTGCGTAAGTGCCTGAATCCTATTGCGGCGAGGGCCGTCCTGCGACCGCACCGACTCAGGGCCCGCCGATCCGGGGACGTGCGGGCGTACGGTCGTGAATCAGGACGAGGGCGCTGTGAGGGGCGCGGCGGGACGCGTGCCCGTGCAGGATGCCCGGTGCAGCGGGAGCGTTACGGGGGCGGGGGCGGGGGTGGGATCCGGAGCTGTGTACGGTCGTACGCCGCGCCGCTCGGGAACGTACGGAGACGGGCGGCCACGGCTTCCTCGCCGACGGCATCGGTGGACCGGAGCTCCACGCTCTGCTCCGGCCGTTCGTGTGCCGGGCGGCAAATGCAGCCGTGACCCCTCGTTACTGGCCCACCCTCCCGTCGACGCACTCGCGCAACAGGTCGGCCTGCCCGCAGTGACGGGCGTACTCCTCGATCCTGTGCACCATCAGCTCCCGGACCGCGATCCCGTCCTTGCCGAGCCGCTCGCCCAGATCCGGGTGCTCGGCCAGCGCGGCGTCGGTCAGACCCTGCTCGCGCTCCAGCGCCGCGTACGCGGCGTCGGCCTCGGCCTGCTCGCCGACGGCTCCGTGGAAGTCCGCGTCCCGCTCCCCGTAGAGCTTGGGCAGCGGATCCCCGTCGCTGATCCAGTTGCGCCAGTCCTGCTCCACCTCGGCGAGGTGCCGCAGCAGACCGAGCAGCGACATCGTCGAGGGCGGGACCGACCGACGGGCCAGCTGCTCCGGGTCCAGGCCCTCGCACTTCATCCGCAAGGTCAGCCGATAACTCGTCAGGAACTCCTGAAGCGTCGCCAGTTCGCCGTCCGGACTGACACCTTCACTGTTACGGGGGTCTTCGGCCGGGTCTGTCCACATGTCGGGGTAGACGGTTGCCCGGGTCCATCGTGCGGGTTGGTCGGTCATGCCCCCATGGTCGTTGTGAGGCCGTTAGCTCGCCACTGAGTTCTTCCTCGGCCGGGAGTGATGTAGTGCGACGCCCCCGCGTCCGCCTCGACGATCCGCTCACGCCACTTGCCCGGCCGGGTCCTGGCGGGCAAGGTCAACTCCACCATTGACCAATGGTCCCGGGGGACAACAGCATGAAGATCAAAGAGACCTGCCTTTCGGCGTGCGCTGTCGCCGCGCTGCTCGCGGGCGCCGCTGCCTGCACGTCCGGACGGCGGCGAGGCGGCCGGTCAGGGGAACGGCAAGGGGAACGGCAAGGGCGAGCGGCCGGTCGGCGCCGGATGCGACAACGGCACGTATGACTGGTTCAACATCGACGAGCGAGGCGTCCTGACCGGCGTTGCCGGGAAACGGAAGCTGGGCGGGGGCGGCGGCGAACTGACACACAAGCTGATCCCGCTCCACACGCCGCGTGTCACCGTCACGTTCGAGAAGGGACCGCAGGTCGGCGCCGAGGCCGCGCTTCGCTCGCTGGGCGCCCACATCGGAGACGCTGACGCAGGTGGCAGCGACGACTACGCGTTCGCGGACGTCCGCAGGCCCGCCCCGGATGTCAACGCGGACAGCGCCACCAGCACGAGCGTCGACAGTGCCGGAACCTTCGTGGACTTCGCCTGGGTGAGGCAGATCACCGCTGACTTCCGGTACACCTGCGGGGACGGCAGGCACGTGGCGGGCCGGGCAACCAGTTGGAGCGTCGACGGCTCGGGGGTCCTGGAGTGTTCCGAACCGACCGGGAACGTGAAGAAGAGCAGAGTGGTCCTGGAGGCGGCCCGGCTGTCCTGCGGCCCCGGTGCCCCGGCCGCCGTGCTGTCGGGTGGGCGAGATCGAGGGCCATCCAGGCACGGGCGGTGATGTAGACGATGTCCTGGCGGGTGGCGGCGCCAAGGCCGGGTGACCAGGCGGTGTGCGGACGTGTGATCCCCCCGCGGACCCGGCCCGGCGGTCCCGGTCCCGGATCTCCTGGAAACCCTCGGCGGTGATGCCCCTCGACTCAGGAGGGAGCAGCGCGAGACGTACGACCGGGCGGCGGGCGCGGAACTCGCGTCGACGGAACCGGTGCGATTCTGCTCGCCGCGTTGATCACCCGTGCCGCGATTCCCGCCGCTTCACAGCTCGCTCCGCCGCAGGGGGACGGCGAGCCCGCCGCCGGCTGAGATCCCGCCGGGAGGCCTCACTCCGACGAATCGCGGGCACAGGTCGCCGCCCCCCGCCGTGGTGGCCTGGCTGTCCCGGCGATCCGGGGGTTACAGTCTCCAGGCGCGACAAGATTCCGATTCGTGGAACGGTCGCCGCACCGGCGCCGGAAACTCGTCGCTGGACCAGCCCTGCAATCTGCTCGGGCTGTGTGCCTCTTACCGCTACCGCCATGTACTGGAGACTCGATGTCTTATGCCTCGCCCCGTCAGGCGCAGCGCCGCGTGGACGACACCCCTGCCGACGGGCAGACCCTGAACGGCCCCGGCCTCGACGGGGGACAGCCGAAGCCGCAGTACGCGGGCCTGTTCATGGAACCGAACCTTCCGCCGGTCGCCGACGAATTCGAGTGACCGCGTCCGGGGGACAACAGAGCTCCGCGGTACGCGGAGGATGAACGGCGGCCGCGCTTCTCACGCGGACAAGGGGGTCCCGCCCGGAGTCAGGTCCTGGGCGGATCACCGATACGTGTGAAGAGGGGGCTCTACGGATGAGCGGGACAGTAGCGGCGGTCAGCAGCAACGCCGAGTACGCGTTCACCAAGCCGAACCGGGACAGCGTCACCCTGCTGGCCGGACTCGGTGTGGAGGGCGACATCCACGCGGGTGTGACGGTCAAGCACCGCTCACGCGTCGCGCAGGACCCCACCCGGCCGAACCTGCGCCAGGTCCACCTCATCCACGAGGAACTCTTCACCGAGCTCCGGGAGGCCGGATTCGCGGTCGTACCCGGCGAACTGGGCGAGAACATCACCACCCGCGGCCTCGATCTGCTCCGCCTGCCCGTCGGCACCCTGCTGCGCGTCGGTGACGACGCCGTCCTGGAGGTCACCGGTCTCCGCAACCCGTGCCTGCAGATCGACACCTTCCAGGACGGCCTGCTGAAGCAGGTCGTGGGCCGCGACGCTGCGGGGAACACCGTGCGGAAGGCCGGAATCATGAGCATCGTGCTGGAGGGCGGCGTCGTGCGCCCCGGCGACACCGTCGAGGTGGAGCTCCCCGCCGAACCGCACCGGCCGCTCGAACGGGTCTGACCGCTGTGACACGCGGGGCCGTGGCCGCCGCCGAAGCGGCATCCGCGGTGCGGTACGCGTTCCTGCTCTGGCAGGGGTGGCAGGAGTCGAACCTGCGGCATCCGGTTTTGGAGACCGGCGCTCTGGCCTCTGAGCTACACCCCTTCGGTGGTGATCATCCTGGCACACCGACCTTGACTGGCCTACTGATTTTCGTGTGTCGCCGAAGCGATCTGCGCAGCAGCGGCCTCCGCGCCCGCCGCCCTTCCCGCACCGGGCCGAGCGGAACGAACCCCGAGCTGTCGGCGCCGAGGCCGCGCACCACCTCCGCGGAGTCGTTTCCCTACCCCGACAGGGTGAGGCGCCGGGCGGCCGCGTTGCGCATACTCGGCACCATGAACAAGCACGGGCAACTCGCCGAACTTCCTCCGAGTGCGCCGCAGCCAACTGTGCCCCGACAGCGACGGGTTGCAGACCTGCGGCGAGCGGCGCCGGGTGCCGGGACCGCGCCGGGAAGAACGCGCGATGCTCGCAGACATCAGCGCGCCCATCTACACGAACTCGTCCGTTCGTCGAAGCAGGGCAGGGCAGCGACTCGGCCGCGCCCCGAACGCGTCCCCTCCGGCGACCACTGCCCTGCCGGCCAGTCAGGGGCACCGGCTCTTCTCGGGCCATCTCGATCCGGACGGCCACGCGCGCCCGGCGAGCGGCCCGGCATGGCCGGACCGGTGTTCCTCCACGCACGCACCCGAGCCTTCGCGCCGACCGGCCCGCCAGGGCCGGAGCGGTGGTCGGAAACCTGCGCCTGAGCACCGGCCGCGCCCGGACGATCCTCCGTCGGCCGGCCCGGTTGTGCATTTCGTAGTCGGCGACATCGCAGGCCAGGATTCTGTGATCGGCTCACATCCTGGCGAACTCCATTCTCTACAAGGTGAGTTCGCTGATGTCAGCGTTCCGCCCTGAGGGCTTCGGGGCCCTCAGGGAATTGATCCGGCTCTCGTGATGGCCACGGCCGCCCCCCGTCGGTCACCGCTCTGACGCTACTCACGCCCGGCACCGCGCCGTGGCCAACACCGCAGCCACGCTGCGGCTCCGGCACCCGCACCACCTGACCACACCTGCACGCCCATTGAGGCGTCGTCGGCCACCACACCCTCTTCTTTCCCGATACATCCCTCGGTTCTTGGCGCCGTACCGCGGCTGCCCCATGCCCAAAACAGTGAAGGAATCATGTCCCAGCGAAGCAGCAAGATCATCAAGACGGTTGCCATGGTGGCCGCGGCCACCATGGCAGCGGTCCTGCCGGCCAACGCGACCGCGACGGCCGGAGAACCGCTGACGCATGTGCGGATCGACGCCCACTTCGACCTGTCAGCAGGCCAGATGCCGGAGAACATCGCCCTGTCGCGCGACGGCTCCGCCCTCGTCACCTTCGCCGCGAGCCGACAGGTCGCCGAGGTCGCCCCCGGGGGCGCCACACGCATCCTGGCGACCCTGCCCCCTCCGGCCGACGGGGGAGTCCGTACACCCGTCCTGGGCTTCCCCCTGGCCACCGGAGTCGTCCGGGCCCCCGGCGGCGCCGTGTACGTGCTGTACGCGACCGGCACGGCGGATCTGACCGGGCTCTGGCGTCTGGCCCCCGGGAAGTCACCACAACGCGTTGCGGCACTGCCGGCGGAGGGCCTGCCCAACGGGCTGGCCCTGGACCGGCGCAGCAGGCAGCTCTACATCACCGACTCGGTGCTGGGCACGGTGTGGACCGTTCCCACGTCCGGCGGTACCCCCACCGCGTGGTCCACCGCTCCCGAACTGGCCTCGACGGGCTTCCTCGGAGCGAACGGCGCCAAGGTGCACGGCGGCGCCCTCTGGGTGACCAACCTCGACAAGGGCACGCTCCTGCGCATCCCGATTCGCTCCGGAAACCGTGCGGGCGTTCCTCAGGTCAAGGCGTCAGGCATGGTGGGCATCGACGATTTCACCTTCACGGGACGGGGCGACGAGGCTCTCGCCGCTCTGAACGCCCCCAACAAGGTCGTGCGCATCCAGCCCGATGGCACCACCAGCACGGTCCTTGACTCCGAAGACGGACTTCAGAACCCCACATCGGTCGCGCTGCGCGGCAAGGACGTGTACGTACTCAGCGCCGCGTACACCACGGCCACGGATCCCAACCTGCTGCGGGCGCGCCTGAGCGGCCACCGGTAACGCCTGCGGGGCGGGTCGGGGCGGCGGGCTTCCGCCCGACCGGCCCCGACCCGCCTGCCGTCCCGGTCCCGCCTGCCGTCCGAGTCGCTCCAGGCCCGCCGCCCACTTCTCCAGCGCCGCGAAATCGTCGACTGCGATCCAGCGCCGAGGGTCGGCCTCGCGCCCTCGCGCGATCTGTGGCGTTCCTTCATTCGTCGGAGTCTGCCCCCTTCGGGCATCATCCCGATGCATGATCACCATTCACCTGAAGTACGAGATCGACCCCGACCGCATCGAGGACTTCGAGGAGTACGGCCGTCGGTGGGTCGCCCTCGTCAACCGGTTCGGGGGTACCCACCACGGGTACTTCCTGCCGAGCGAGGGCGACAGCGATATCGCGTACGCCCTTTTCTCGTTCCCCGGCTTCGCCGAGTACGAGCGGTACCGGGCGGACAGCGTCACCGACCCGGAGTGCCAGGCCGCGTTCGAGCTGGCTCGCCGGACGCGGTGCATCCGGCGCTACGAGCGGCGCTTCCTGCGACCCCTCGACCAGGGGAACGCTGACGCTCATTCCCACTGAGTGACTGTCCGTCGTACCAACGGGGTGGACGGCACCCCTTCCTCAGCGACGTGTGATCCTGGCCCGCCACCGGCAGATGGTCGCTGCCGGTGGCGGGCAGGGTGCGGATATGGGCCACCGTTGCCTGGCGGGCCATGACCTGATTGATTCGGGCGAGTGGGAAGGCGGCGGGGAAGCTGAAGGCGAGGCCCCGCTCCGGCACGTTCATCCGTGAGGTCAGCGGGTCCAGCCCACGGTCGTCGACCGTGCCGTTGAGATCGCCCAGCAGGATCACCCTTCTCAGCTGCTCTGCCGCGATCGCCCGGCCCAGCAGGTCGGCGCTCTCCTCGCGCAAGGAGGACGCGAGGCCGCTCGCCCGGAGGCGGACGGAAGGCAGGTGTGCGACGTACGCGGCGACGTCGCCGCGCGGCGTGCGGACCACGGCCCGCAGCCCGCGACTCCAAGTCCCCGCAATGCCCCGCGGTTTGATTCCCAACACCCGGACATCCGTCAGCGGATTCTTCGACCAGAGACCGACGGTGCCCAGGCTTCCGATGCGAACAGGGGAATCGGGCACCGCCCCGGGGAACGCCGGCAACCCGGCCGTCAGTACGGCGAACGCGGCGAGCACCCACCCGGCGCACCACGTCTCGATGCACGTCCCGGCGTCCCGTCGCCGTTGCCGTTCATGGCTGTCGTGCGTGGTACAGATCACGCAGGAGCGCGATCTCAGCCCCATGGTGCAGAACTTCCTGGTTGACCCACCACGCGATGTCCAGAAACGGCTCCTCCGCGTCGCTGCCGTGCGGGTAGGCGCAGTACCCGACGGTGTCGAGCGCGGTGTGGTCGACGCTCAGCAGCGCGTCGCGCCAGGCCGCCGCGCCGGCCGTGAAGGCGGCGACGGCGCCTGCCACAGGTGGTTCAGGCGCCACGCGATTTCTCTGGGACCGTGCCGTTGTCCTCAGCTGCGCCAACGGTCGCGCACCAGCCAGGTCAGGCGTTCGGCGAGGTGGTGACGCCATGCCATGGAGGGAGCCGACCACGCGGTACGTAGGACCACAGATCGTCATCGGCTTCGTTGCCGCGGGTCTGGGACCTCAGCAGCTCCAGGTGGACGGTACGCGACGGGACGACCGGACGGGACGACGAGCGTGACCGATCCGGGCCGCAGTCGTTTCTTGGATGATCTGACCGACGAGCAATTCGGAGCGTGACCATGTCTGTTACCGCAATGACCCGTATCGCCGCTGTCGCCTCCGCGACAGTGGCCGCGGTGTCGGTGTGCCTCGGCACCGCCTCCGCGGCTGCGGCGGCTGAACCCGCTCAGGTGCGGGTGGCGGAGCAGGGCCCGGCCGCTGCCGACCCCGGGCCCTCCACCCAGTGGGTCCCCCTCGGCACGACGCTGTTCTCGGACCGCGCCGTGAAGAACGACGTCACCCCGGTGCGATGGGACCGCTGACCGAACGTCTCCGCCGCGCCAGGACCGCGGCCGTGCGCGCCTACCGGGCCCGTCTCCATCCGGACGTACCTGACCCGGCCGGAATGACGTCCACCGCCTCCGGAGAGACGGTGGACACATCGGCGACCGGTGTGAACGGGTTCGAGGTACTGGCTGCGGTAGTGGATCTCCCGGTGAGTACCTGGCGCTATGTCTGGGAGGCCGACGGCGTACGTCACCTGGGGCCGATGGCGCAGGACTGGCGGGCGAGCTTCGGTCTGGGCACCGACGACAGGACCATCTGTTGCACTGATGCCAATGGAGTCGCCCTCGTGGCGATCCAGGCCCTGCACCGGGAGCTCTCCGATCTGCGGAAAGAGGTCGGGGAACTCCGGACCCAGGCGGCGGAATCGGCGGTATCCGTCCTTCGCGCAGCGGACCCGGCGCCTACGAGGACCCGGTAGCCGGCTGAGACAGCAGGGGGTGGCGCAGCTCACTGCCGCTGGGGGAGAGGTCCTGGAACAACCCGGGAAGATTGACCGTTTATATGTATGTGGGAATGGAGGGGACAGTGTCCCCGGGCCTCACCTCCAGCCCGTGGGGAAAATCGTTCGGCTGAAGCCCCATGGAGCCCCTCGCCGGGAGGCGGCCGCCCTCCGAGCCCACAGCTGTACCGCCCCGGCTGGCCTCCCCCGACCAGTCGGGGCTTTCACGTCCGGCATCGTCCCGGCCGGGCGGACGTCAGCCTTTCCACGCCCCGTTCGCTGGGCCGCTGCAGGAGCATGGACCGGCCGCGGCCAAGAACGCGCGGGAGGGCGCCGGTTCAGCGGAAGGCGGCCGCGTTCTCCGACGCCTATTGCCGGAACGCCTTTGCCGGGGTACCGGTGACCAACTGCCGTCCACGGTCATCACGGACATCAAGTGGTGACCGATGTGCCGTGACGCTGGGACCTCGACCGGACTTCAGGTCAAGACTCGACCGGACTTCAGGACATGAAGGGCCGGCAGGTGCCGCGAACCGAGCACCTTCATGTGGGGAATCGGCTGTCGACGGACATCCCCCGTCCGTACCCTTGGACCATGACCGCTGAGCCGCCAGGATCTGTCCACCGCGATGTGACGCGCGTTTCCGATGAGGAGCGCGAAGAGGTGCTGGAGCGGGTGAAGGGGGCAGTGGCCGACGGCCGGATCGACTTCGCCGAGCTGGACGCGAAGGTGGGGCGAGCACTGGCTGCCAGGACCCGCGCCGATCTGCACGACGTCACTGCGGACCTGCCACCCGTCGTCCCGGCAGACCCCGGACAACCGCTGCTCCTCAAGGGCGGTTATCACGGCGTGAAGCGCGCCGGGCCGTGGCAGGTGCCTACGCGAGTGACAGCGTACGGCGGCACGGGAGGCGTCACCCTCGACTTCACGCAAGCGGTCTGCCGCCGGCCGGTGGTCGACGTAGAAGTGCATGGCGAGCTGGCCGGAGTCACGATCGTCATCCCCGAGAGCTGGGGTGCCGACACCGACGCGGTGGACGCCGACTTCGGCGGACTGAGGGACAAGACATCCCCGGAACGGCTCCCCGGCACAACCCTGATCCGGCTCACCGGCACCGGTGGCATGGCCGGTGTGGTCATTCGTCACCCCAACGGCAGGGAGCGCCGCAGGCTGAGGCGCAAAAGGCCGCGGTGAACGGCACGGTGAGCGGCACAGTGACAGGTTCGGGCGCATAGGGCGGGACTCCCAGGGCAGACGCCGCTCTGGAGGTCGATAACTATGGTTCCCCTGCTTCTCGTTCTTCTGCTCGCGGTGGTCCTCTTCGGCGCCGGCTTCGCGCTGAAGGCTCTGTGGGTCGTGGCGGTGATCGTGCTGGCCGTGTGGCTGCTCGGTTTCGTCATGCGCTCCGCAGGGACCGGTGGCCGTCGAAGCCGCTGGTATCGCTGGTAGCAGGAGGAAAATCCCCGCGTTCGTCCGGGGTGGTCCCAGCCAGACAGTTGCGAATCCGGTACGTCGAGGGGGACGCTCAATGCGTACGGGGGTGTATCTCGCGCATCCGAAGCCGGGAAGCTTCAACCATGCCGTATCCGACACCGTCGTGGAGGAGTTGCGGAAGCGCGGGTGCCACGTGATCGCGCACGACCTCTGCGCCGAGGGATTCGAACCGGTGCTGTCCGCCGATGAGACCGGCACGGTCCAGTCGGCCCCGCTCGCCCAGGACGTGCAGGTGGCGCTGCACCGCGCCGAGGTGGCTACGTTGGATGCCATGGTGTTCATCCACCCGAACTGGTGGGGCATGCCGCCCGCTGTTGTGACGGGCTGGGTCCAGCGAGTGCTCGTGCCCGGTGTCGCCTACAAGCTGGGTACGGCGGAGGGTGAGCCCGCCGGGCTTCTGAAGGCCGGCAGGGCTCTCGTCCTCAACACCTCCGACACTCCTGCCGACCGGGAGGAGAGCGAGTTCGGCGACCCGCTGGAGCGCATCTGGTCAGCGTGTTTCCTGCCGTACGTAGGAGTCGGCGACGTACGCCGGACCGTCTTTCGGACGGTCACGGGCTCGAGTGACGAGGAACGGGCGGCGTGGCTGGATCAGGCACGCCGACAGGCGGCCGCACTGGTGGAGTGAGCACCTGCGAAGCAGTCGTTACTGGGTAACGAAAGTGCCAGGGTTGCATTATCGTGAGGGTATGTCACACTCCGACTCCGTACTCACGGACGCCCTCGCTCAGGAACGCTCCCACCACGACGTCTGCCGAACCGCGCTCGACGCCATGATCGACGGTGCGCAGGAACAGATGGTCGTCGGCGAGGACGTCTCCGCGTCCGGTGCCGACGCCGAAGTGCTCGGCCACCAGCTGCGGACCAGGGCCAGAGAGTTCCGGGAGCTGCCCGAAGGGCCCCTGTTCTTCGGACGCCTCGACTTCACCCCGGACTCCGAAACGGCCGGCGACCACGCCGGTCAGCGCTACCACATCGGGCGTCTGCGCATCACCTCGCATCCGTCCTCACCGCCCCTGGTCGTCGACTGGCGCGCCCCCGTCGCCCGGGCCTTCTACCAGGCCGGCATCCAGGACCCGCAGGGTGTCGCGGTGCGGCGCCGCTTCGGCTGGACGTACGCGAGCCGCGGCGACTCCGCCGATCTGTCCAGCATCGAGGACGAGCACCTGAGCGCGGGGGAGGCGGGGCAGGCGTGGCGGGCGGGGAAATCGGGGGAGAGCGGGATCGTGACCGGCGAGATCGAGCGCCCTCGCATCGGTCCCATGCGTGACATCGCCGCCACCATCCAGCCCGAGCAGGATCACCTCGTACGGGAGGACCTGGCTGCCACGTTCTGCGTCCAGGGCGCCCCCGGCACCGGCAAGACCGCAGTCGGACTGCACCGGGCGGCGTATCTCCTCTACACCTATCCGCAGCGCATCCAGCGCGGCGGAATGCTGATCCCCGGTCCCAGCCGCACCTTTCTCTCCTACATCTCCGAAGTGCTGCCGGCCCTCGGCGAGACCGGCGTGAGGCAGTCCACGCTCGACGACGAGATCGCCCGGCACCCGGTCACGGCGCACGACAGCGAGCAGGCGGCAGCCGTCAAGCACGACGTTCGGATGGCCGAAGTGCTGCGCCGCGCGCTGTACGCGCGAGTGAGCCCCGAGCCGGCGCCGTCCCTCGCGGTGCCGGACGGCTCGTACCGCTGGCGCGTCCCGGCCGACGAACTGGTGCGGATCGTCAGGGACGTACGCACCGAGGAACCTCCGTACGCCGTCGGGCGGGACCGGGTCCGCACCCGCGTCGTCCGTCACATCCAGCAACAGGCCGAACGCCGTGCCGGTCCGCGCACCAATCTCTGGGTCCAGAAGGTTTCCCGGGCCCGCCCGCTCACCACGGTGCTCGACGCCGTCTGGCCCTCCGTGCGGGCCGAGGAGGTCCTCGCGGATCTGCTCACGCGTGCGGACCTTCTCGCCGGAGCAGTCGAGGGCATCCTCGACGCGGGCGAGCGGAGCGTCCTGCTCCGGCCCGAGCCGCCGCGTTCCCGCAGAACGGCCCGGTGGTCAGCGGCTGATCTCGTCCTCCTCGACGAACTCGCCGGGCTGATCGAGCGCCCCGCCGGCTACGGGCACATCGTGATCGACGAGGCGCAGGACCTTTCCCCCATGCAGTGCCGCGTCATCGCCCGTCGCTCGCCCTCCGGGTCGCTCACCGTCCTCGGGGATCTCGCCCAGGGCACCACCCCCTGGGCGGCGCGCGACTGGCCACGACTCCTCGCCCACCTGGGCAAACCGGAAGCCGTCGTCACCCCTTTGACCACCGGTTTCCGCGTCCCTTCCGCTGTTGCCGAACTCGCCAACCGGCTGCTGGGGCATCTCGACGTGGAGGTGCCGCCGTCCCGTTCCCTGCGCCGCGACGGCGAGGCACGTTTCACACGGACCGACGACACGGCCGTCGCTGCGGTCGCCGCCGTGAACGCGGCGCTGGGGAAAGCCGGTTCCATCGGTGTCGTCGCGGCCGATGCCGATGCGCCGGGGCTGCGCGCCGCGCTCACCACGGCCGGAATCCCCGCCGGTGGACCGGGCGCCCTCGGCGCACGCGTCACGGTGGTGCCGGCCTCAGCGGCCAAGGGGCTGGAGTACGACCACGTCGTCGTGGTGGAGCCCGCAGCCATCGTCCAAGCGGAGCCCCGCGGTCTGAACCGCCTGTACGTGGCGCTCACCCGGGCCGTCTCCCGTTTGCGCATCGTGCACGCCAGGCCCCTGCCACCCGCGCTGAGGGCCGCCGGGCGAGCCGCTGCCGACGGCGCAGTACCCGCGAGCTGAGCCACGGTCGCAACGGGGCCTCGCCACCGCCTGCTCAGCTCTTGGCGGCGCCGAACCACGTGGGCAGCCGGCCGAGCAGATCCTGCTGATCTTCACCGACCCATGCCACGTGGCCGTCCGGCCGCAGCAGCACCGCGGGCACGTCCAGCTCCTCACCGGCGTCGACGACATGGTCGATCCGGTCCGCCCAGCCCGTCACCGAGAGCCGGCCGGCCGGGTCCAGCAGCAGCCCCCGGCCGCCGTGCATCAGCTCGTAGAGGCGCCCCTGCTCCAGCTTCACGTCCCGCAGCCGCCGGCCGAGCAGTTCGTGCCCCTCGCCGAAGTCGTAGCGGACGTCGACCGCGGTGATGATCCCGGTGACGTACCGGTTCACCTCCTCGAAGTCCATCAGCTTCGTGAACAGCTCCCTCAGCGCGCTCGCACCCGGGTCGGTGCCCAGCAAGGTGATCTGCGCGCGTGTGTTGTCCAGCACGCTTGCACCCACCGGGTGCCGTTCGGTGTGGTAGCTGTCCAACAGGCCTTCCGGCGCCCATCCGTTGACCTCGGCGGCCAGCTTCCAGCCGAGATTGAACGCGTCCTGCACACCTAGGTTGAGACCCTGCCCGCCGGTCGGCGGGTGGATGTGCGCCGCGTCGCCGGCCAGCATGACCCGGCCTACCCGGTAGCGCTCGGCCTGCCGGGTGGCGTCGCCGAACCGGGACAGCCAGCGCGGTGCGTGCGCGCCGAAATCGGTGCCCGCGACCGCCCGCAGCTGCTTCTCGAAGTCCTTGATGGACGGCCCGGTCGCACGGTCCTCGGCCACGCCGTCGGCAGGCACGACGACGCGGTACACGCCCCCGCCGAGAGGGGTGGCCCCGAATCGCAGCTGGGTCCTGCGGACTTCTTCGACGACGGCCTCGATCGTTGCCGCATCCTCGGTCAGAACCAGCTCGCCCAACAGCGTCTCAACCGTGGCGGGCTCGCCGGGGAAGCCGACACCAAGCTGTTTGCGCACCGTGCTGCGGCCGCCGTCGCACCCGACGAGGTAGCGCGAGCGCACCTGCGTCCCGTCCGTCAGCTCGACGCTCACCCCGTCGTCGTCCTGGCTGAGCCCGGCCACTTCGCGGCCGCGACGGATCTCGGAACCGAGTTCGAGCGCGCGCTCGTTGAGGATCCGTTCGGTGACCGGCTGCGGGGTGGCGACCCCGTACGGGTGCGCGGTGTCCAGCCCGTCGGGCCACGGCTTCACGATGCCGCCGTAGAGACCGCCGGCCTGGAACTTCTCGCTGACTGCGAGGAACCGGTCCAGCAGACCGCGCTGGTCCATCACCTCGACGCTGCGCGTGTGAAGGCCCTGCCCGCGGCCCTCCGCGGTCGGCTCGGTCAACTTCTCCAGTACGACCACCCGCGCGCCGTGCAGTCGCAGCTCGCAGGCCAGCATCAAGCCGGTCGGTCCGCCGCCGACCACGATCACGTCAATCATCAGAACGCCCATTCAACGAGAGTGGAATTCGCCTGCACCGGCCAAAGCGCACAGACCTCGCGGAGTTGCTGTTTCCGCAGGTGCGGGGCTCGGCGGGTCATTCTGTGGTACGGCCGGGGCCTTGCGGCAAGCCCCCCGGTGCGCTATACGTTGAGGAGGGCAAGGAGCGGATACTCTCCTTGCCCTTCGTCGTCCACTGCGGACCGACCATTTCCCCCGCCTCGCCGAACGCATGACCCATTCCCAGGTGAGATCGTGCTGCTGTCCGGGGGCTAGACTCCAGCGCTGTCACCGCCCTGGCCCGTCGCACGGCCGACCCTCTCCACACGCTCTCGGTGGACCTCGGCTCCGTACGTCGAGCGAGCATGCGACGGGGCGTCCTGGCCTACCGGCGCGGCGGGAGCCCGTCTGACCACGACAGCCCTTGCCACGCGCCGAGGCGGCCTGACGGCGGCTCTGCTCACGGTCGTCGCGGCGGGCGGCCGGGGCATGGCCATGCTCATGGAACGCATGTCCTTGCCCCGCACGGTCCGTTGCCCACGACCTCGATCCTCACCTCGTGCAGACGTCTCCTGGGAACCCGGTCACTGCCCTGTTACAGTCCCCGTCCGACGAAAGGGGCGCCACCCATGGCCAAGGTCAACATCAGTCTCGATGCCGAACTCGTGGTGGAGGTGATGGTTCTCGCCGGAGTCGGCTCGCCGCAGGACGCCGTCGAAGCGGTCGTACGCGACTACATCGCCCGGGGCCACCGCACCGAGGCACGTACCGAGCTCAAGGACCAGGGCCTTCGCGAGGTCGACGCCAGGCCGCAGGAACCTCAAGGCTGACCGGCCGCGCGGTCAGCGCGTGGTGACGACTCCTGGAGCAGGACCCGGGGGACAGGGGGCGACGCGTTCGATGCGTGGCCCCGGGCGTAAGCGGGACGTTAGCGGGACGTCAGCAGGACGGCAGGGCGTGGTCGCAAGCTGAGAGCAGACCAGATGTCCGCACCGGACATCGACCACGTACCGACCGCATCACACGGGGAGCCCCACATGCGTACCTCCATCCGCCGCCCTGCCGTTCTCGCCGCGACCGCCGTAGCCGTCCTCGGTATGGCGCTCACCGCCTGCGGCGGGGGCGACGACAGCGCGAAGGGCGACGGCGCAGCGGCTGTCGCGGCTCAGAAGGCAGACAAGGGCGCCGAAAAGGGAGAGGCCGGTGCCGGCACGAGCGGTTCGGCCACCGCCGGTTCCGGCACGAGCGGCTCGACCACCGGCGAATCGGGAACGACCGGTTCGGCCACCGCAGGTTCGGGCACTTCCGGTTCCGGCACTTCCGGTTCGGACACGGAGGGCTCCACCGGTGGTGCCACCCAGGCGGGTGCCAAGAAGAGTGCGGCCAAGGCCCCCGCCTGCACGGTCAACGATGTGAAGGTCACGGCGGCCAAGCAGGGAGGCACGCCCACCACGCACATCACGCTCACGGCGAAGAACGTCTCGGGCCACAGCTGCACCCTGCTCCAGTACCCGCTCCTCGGGTTCGGTGACCTTCCCCAGACCTCGAAGGACGTTCCCCCGGTCGCCAAGAGCAAGCCGGGCACACCCATCGTGCTGGAGGCGGGCGCCCCCGCGTACGCCGCCGTGCGGATCAACAACGGCGGTGTCGACGACGAGAACCACGCAGTCACCTCCTTCTACGTGAACTTCTTCGCCTCCGACGGCCCCACGGAGGGCAGCGAGATCGTCACCGCGCCGACGGGCGGCATCGCGGTCGACGACGCGGCCGCGAAGACCGGTTACTGGACGTACGAGCTGCGCAACGGCGCCGACGACTTCTAGGACTCGGCGCACAGCAGCACCGACAGCCGGGGCGCGCCTGCAACGCGTCCATCCGCGCAGCAGCGGATGGACGCGTTCCGCTGCCGTGACGCCCCGGCCCCTTCCCCGTTCGATCAGGAGGCATCATGCAACGACGTACGTTCCTCACGGGCACCCTGCTGGGCGCGGCGTTCGCCGCTGTGCCGCTCCACGCCTCGATGGCGGCGGCCGCCCCGGTCGGTTCCCTGGCCGACCTTCAGAAAGCGATCGACAGCGCGGCTCCCGGCGATCAGATCGTCCTGGCCAATGGCACGTACACCGTTCCGTCGGGTGGCGCCATCAGGGTGTCGGGCAAGCACGGAACGGCCGACGCGCCGATCACCGTTGTCGCGGAGTCCCGCGGCGGCGTCGTACTGCGGGGCGAACGCGGCTTCGTCTTCAGTGACTCGAGCAACATCACTGTCAGGGACTTCGCCTTCCGGCAGAGCACGTCCCTGGAGATCCCGGCCAGTTGTACGCGCATCCGGCTGACCCGCAACGACTTCGGGTTCACCGATACCGGCAGCGGATTCGACTGGGTCGTGGTGCGGGGCGACGACGTCAAGATCGACCGGAACCGATTCCACGACAAGACGACCGAGGGCATCTTCGTCGTCGTGGACGGCCCCGGCGCGACCGCCATGGCTCAGCGGCCGAACATCTTCAAGAACCACTTCTCCGACCACAGTTTCAGCGGCAGCAACGGTGGCGAGGCGATCCGGATCGGCTTCAGCGGGCGGGCGCTGTCCAGCGCCGGCGCGATCGTGGAGCGCAACCTGTTCGAGCGGTGCGACGGAGACCCCGAGGCTGTCTCGGTGAAGTCCTCGGACAACACCATCCGGTACAACACCATCCGTGACAGCCGTGGCGGAATCGTGCTGAGGCACGGAAACAACTCCAGAGTGGAAGGCAACTACCTGATCGGAGGCGCCAACGGCGTGCGCGTCTACGGCAACGACCATCTGATCGTCAACAACCACCTCAGTGGCCTCTCGGACCGAGCTCTGGTGATCGGCAGCGGCACCACCCGTGACCACCACACAGGGGAGACGGCCGAGGAACGGCGCGGCAACGACGCGTGCGACCGCGCGGTGATCGTCCACAACACCCTGGTCGGCAATGCCAGGACACTGTCGGGCGAAACCCGGGACCACGAGCCGCGGAGCGTGGTAATCGCCGACAACCTCCTGGTAGGCAGCGCCGGCAGCCTGGTCGCCATGGGCAAGACCACCGGCTTCACCTGGCAGGGCAACATCCTGTGGGGCGCTGCGATCAACGGCAACATCCCCTCCGGCGGCTACCGCCGGGTCGACCCGCTCCTGCGGCGGGAATCCGACGGGATCTTCCGGCTGTCGGCGGGCAGCCCCGCGATCAACGCGGCGACGCTCGCGAGCCCGGCCGTGGCCGACGACATCGACGGCCACCCGCGCGGCGCCACGCGCGACGTGGGCGCCGACGAGTACGCCACCACGGTGCCGGTCCGCCGCCCCCTCACGGCGGCCGACGTCGGTCCGAACGCGTCTTGAGTAACCACCGGTAGACGGGGCGGGCATCCGGTGAAGGGCCCGGTGCCGCTTCACCGGCTCCTTCCGCCGACGGCAGGCTGCCCGCCGTCGGCGGGTGCGACGCCCCTCCGCCGCCGCACCCCTCGGCTACCGGTACGCGCCGGTCTCGCTGCCGGCAGCGTCGAACTCCGCCTCCAACAGGCTGAATTCCTCCGTCGCCGCGTGGGTGAGCACGTACAGGGCCGTCAGATCGGCCGGTTGTTCCGCCTCGATTCGTTCGCACAGGCGCAGGAGGATTGCCTGGCCCCACTGACACTCGCCCAGATGACAAGCACCCCGGCGCCATTGCCCGGTGCCGCGCTGTGGACAGGGCGAACCGGGCATCGATCCGGTCGAGCCGATCACCCTGCTGGGCGTTGTGGCACTGGGGGAACCTGACCACCTCGGTCGAGGTCGAAGCCACCGCGGTCATCGCGAAGCCGTACCGCTGCGACCGGGGGAGCCCCCGGGGGCCCGGCCATGTCGAGTTCGGGTTCGGGGGAGAGCAGACGACGGCGCGTGGGCGGTGCGGGCGCTCGGCCCGTGGATGACCGTTCACCATCGGAGGGAAGGGCCTTGACCCCGCGGGACGTCCTTGACGAACACGATGCCGTCGCTGCCCGCCAGGTGGGCCGGGTCGAGAGGGGCGTAACCGAACCAGGGGGATACGCGGGTCGCGGGTCGCGGGTCACCCAGGGCGGTGGCCAGCCGCGGGGCATCGATGAGGCAGCGCTCCTCCGGGAGCGCGTACAGGAGTCCTTCGACGCTGTCCGGCGGCGGCGTGTCCACTCCCTGGTGCCGGATCGTCCCGAGGGCCGTGGCCACGAAGGCGTACTCCTTGCCCAAGTGGGCGCTCACCAGCGCACCGGCGCTCCACCACTCCACCGGCAGCCCACCCATCCGGATCGTGCTCCGCTCCCGCTGGAGATGGGAGTTGTGTGCGTGCACGAGCACCGGGCCCCTGGCCGCGAGGGCGAGGAGGTTGTGCGCCATCATCTGGTCCCGGACGCTCACCAGCCACGTCATCCGGGCCGCAGAGGTGTCGGCCATCCAGTGGTGGTAGCGCAGCAGACCGCTCGCGGTGCGGCCGTGCAGGCGTGCCCGGTCCCACTCGTCCCGTGAGGTCGCAGCGATCAGCTGCGGCGTCCGGGCGTCGAGCAGCGCCGCCAGATCGTCGGCGAGTACACGCAGCTCAACGGCCTCGGCCGACTGCCCCGCGGACTGGGACGGGTCCCTCATCGCGGCGGGATTCGTCCACCGGTCGTCGGTGCCGAGCAGGCGGTCGAGCGAGTGCGCGGTGCGGGGAAGCAGTTCCGCGTCCACACCGGCCGACACGAGGTAGCCGTGGAGTGCGGTGAGGGCCTGCCGGGGGCTCGCGGCGCCGGTGATCTCCAGTGGTCCGTCGATACCGGCGAAGCGGAGCCGTTCGGACGCGGGCAGGCCGTCGTTGTGGGCGCGCATCCAGCGCACGAGCTCGCGGTTGGCTGCGGACGCGCCCCATCCGTGGCTGAATCCGTGCTCCATGGCCTCGTCGAGGGTGCCCGTGCCCGAGGTGACGTAGTCGTCCACGACCAGGCCCTTCACACAATCGCTCTCGATCGCGATCGTCCGGTATCCCTCCTGTTCGATGAGCTGCCGGAAGAGCTCGTTCCGCAGTTCGAGCAGCGCATCCTCCCCGTGTGTGGGCTCGCCCAGAGCGAGCAGCCGAGGCCGGGCCGGGAGCAGCTCCATGACGGCCGAGGCGTCGACGGCATGGACGGTGTCTCTGATGTCAGTAGCCATGGCTTCAACGGTATCGTTGAAGCTACGGTTGAAACTTTTCGCGACTATCCTCAGCAAGATGGGGAGAAACCTTCAAACGGCCGAACGGCTCAGACCGGTTGATCTGGCGCGCGCGTACGGTCTGTCCACCCAGGCCGTCAGGAACTACGAGGAGACCGGCATCCTTCCGGCCGCCGGCCGCACACCCCACGGCTACCGCGTCTACACCCCCCTGCACGCGCTCGCCCTGGGCGCGTTCCTCGCCCTCGTGCCGGGCCACGGCCACCGGACGGCGACGGCGGTCATGCGGGCGGTGAACGAGGACGCGGCGCAGGAGGCGTTCCGCCTCATCGACGAAAGCCACGCCCAGCTTCTGGAGGACCGGCGCACACTCCATGCCGTGGAGAACGCGCTCCGCGACCTGGCATCCGGCGCGACATCCTCGGAGACCGGCACCGGTACCGGCGCCACATCCGAGACCGGCGCCACATCCGGGCCAGACCTCGCGTCCGGGCCCGGCGACACCTTCATCGGCCCACTGGCAGGACAGCTCGGCATCCGGCCGGCGACTCTCCGCGCGTGGGAGCGTGTGGGCCTGGTGCGTCCGCGTCGCGACCCGAGGACCGGGTACCGCGTCTACGACGCGGCCGATGTACGGGACGCCCGACTGGCCCATCAGCTCAGACGGGGCGGCTACTTCCTGGAGCAGATCGCCCCGCTCATCGCCCAGGTGCGGGCTGCCGGTGGGCTGGAGCTGCTGGAAGCCGCGATGACCGACTGGCACGGCCGGCTGTCCGCCCGGGGCCGGGCGATGCTGACCGGGGCCGCCGCGCTGGAGGTGTATCTCCGCCGGCGCGGATGAGAGGCCGCTCCCGGCCCCGCCCGGGACGTGGTCCTTTGTTCGGCACGGAGTGCTGCGTCGGGGGCCCCGGCGGGGGAGTATGGGAGTGGCCTCGGCGCCTGCACGGGGAGTCGCCTTGCGGAGGGGTGCGATCAGCGGCCTGCCTGCGGTGGAAGGAGCGGCGGACGGTGGCTACGGACGGGACTCAGAAGGATCTGGGCCCTGCGGGACGTACCGGGCTGAGCGGCTCGCCTCCCGGCGGGCTTCTCGATGTCCTCGGCGTGGCGGCGATCGTGCTGGACTCGGAGGGCCGCATCGTGTTCTGGAGTCCCCAGGCTCAGGAACTGATCGGTTACAGCGCTGAGGAGGCACTCGGCCGGCTCGCCATCCAGCTGCTGGTGGCGGACGAACACGTCGACCTGGTGCTCCGGCTGTTCGGCGAGGTGATGGCTGGGGAGGGAAGCTGGGCGGGCACCTTCCCCGTACGGCACAAGGACGGCGGGACGCGCCTGCTGGAGTTCCGCAACATGCGGTTGCTGGACGACCGCGGGGATCTGTACGCCCTTGGGCTGGCCACCGATCAGGCCACACTGCGGCGGGTGGAACGTGACCTGGCTCTGTCCGTCCGACTGGTCGACCAGTCGCCGATCGGGCTGGCCGTCGTGGACACGGACCTGCGGTACGTGATGGTGAACCCCGCGCTGGAGCGGATCAACGGGATGTCCGCCAAGGACCATCTCGGCCGCAGCGCACGAGACCTGGTGCCGTTCCTGGACGCCGGCACCAGCGAATCCGCGATGCGACAGGTCCTGTCCACGGGCGTTCCGCTCGTGGACCGGTACACCGTCGGCCGCACGCACGACGACCCCGGCACCGAACATGCCTGGTCGGTCTCCTTCTACCGGCTGGAGGACTCCAGCGGGAAGGTCCTCGGCGTGGGTGTCTCGGCCGTGGACGTCACCGACCGGCACCGCGCGGCCCTGGACGCCGAACGGGCCCGTCACCGCCTGACCGTGGTCGCCGACGCCTCCGTGCGCATCGGCACCACACTGGACCTGGACCAGACCGCCCGTGAGCTCGCCGATGTCGCCGTGCCCGAACTCGCCGACATGGCCGCTGTGGACGTGCTCGAAGCCGCCCTGAACGGGCACCGCACCCCCGACCCGTCCCACGGACCCGCGGTGTTCCGGTCCCTGGCCGTCGCCACCGCCTATCCCACGGAAGCCGCCGCGGCAGCCGACCCTCAGGGCGACGTGGCACGCTACGACGCCGAACGGCTGATCGCCCGCTGCGTCACAACCGGCCGGCCCGTCATGGTCCCGCACGTCGGCGAGGCGGATCTGCGCCTTATCGCGCGCGACGAACAGGCCGCCGTGCTCCTCTCCGAGGCCGGCGTCCACTCCTACCTGGCTGTCCCCCTGATCGCCCGTGGGGAGGTCCTCGGAGCCCTCGACCTGGTACGGGCCCAGAACCCGCTGCCCTTCACCGATGACGACGCCACGCTGGCCGGCGAACTGGCGGCCCGTGCCGCCGTTTGCATCGACAACGCCCGCTGGTATCAGGCGCAGCGGGATACGGCACTCACCCTCCAGCGCAGCCTTCTGCCGGACCCGCCCCCGTGCCTCTTCGGGCTCGAGGTCGCCGCCCGCTACCAGCCTGCGGGTGCCGCGGTCGAGGTGGGCGGCGACTGGTACGACGTCCTCTCCCTGACCGGCGACAGGACCGCGCTCGTCGTCGGCGACGTCATGGGCAGCGGCATCAACGCCGCCAGCACGATGGGGCGGCTCCGCACCGCCACACAGACACTCGCCGGTCTGGACCTGTCGCCCGCCGACGTGCTCCGCAACCTGGACAGGATCACCACCGGGCTCGACCCGTACATCGCCACCTGCATCTACGCGGTCTACGACCCCCACAGCGCGCAGTGCCACATCTCGATCGCGGGGCACCTGCCTCCTGTCCGCATCCGGCCCGGACGCCGGCCCGAGCTCTTGGACCTGCCCACCGGTGCTCCACTGGGCGTGGGCGGTGTCCCCTTCCGTACCAATGCCGTCGATCTGGACCCGGGCGACCGACTGCTGCTGTACACCGATGGACTGGTCGAGACACGCGACCAGGACATCGACATTCGCCTGGACACGCTCCTCACGGTCCTCGACGGCCCACAGCGCAACCTGGAAGCCACCTGCGATCATCTGCTGGCGGCTCTGCGCCGGCCCGACAACCACGACGACGTGGCCCTGCTCATCGCCCGTATCCGCCGTTGAGCCGGTCGGCAGGCGGGCCCGGACCGGTCCCGGGCATGGGCTCCCCCGCGGCGGCGGTGTGCGAAGACCTCACCTCGGTTCCTCCTCGCGCGCGGGCACTGGCCGAGGTGCTCCCCGACGCCGGCCTCGCGCACTGAACGGTCTCAAGCACGAAGCGGTCGCCATGCGCCCAGGAGGATCGCCCCCGAACGCACTGCCTTGCTGCGCGGCCGACCCCCATCCCGGACGGGAACGGCCACCGTTGCCGTCCGGGAGAGCCCGGTGCATGGCTACGGCAGTGCGAGCACCGCGTCGATGCGTTCACGGATCTTCTCGTCCTCGAGGAACGCGCGGTAGTCGCCGTACCCGGACAACCGGCGGTCCGAGGCCCGGAGCCTGGCCAGCGCCTCGCGGACCGGCGGAGTGGAGTGTCCGAGGCGGACGAGTGAGGCCAGGGATGCGTCGAACGCCCAGTGCGGCTCGTCCGCGTCCGGGTCGGCGGCGAACGCGAGCACGGTCGCCTCCGCCTGCTCCGCGCCCGTCAACGGCGGTACCCACGGCCGCGCGTACGGCTCGGTCTCCCCGGGAAGCGCCGGGTCCTCGCCCCACGCCTGGAGCACCTCACGGAGATCCCGCACCAGCCAGCCCTTGCGGGCGACCTCGTCCCGCAGCGCCTCCCGTACCGCAGGCAGGAGTCCATCCGCGTGTGCACGCAGCGGCCGGAGTACGTCGACGACGTCCGGCTGCCGGGGGTCACCGAGGCAGTAGCCCCAGCCCTGTATGTCCCGGTACGGCGCGACGAGCGCTCGACGAGGTCCGGCAGCGCGCGCGGGGGTCCCCGATGCGGGTCAGCGCCCACCGTGCGTGGCCGCCGACGGTTCCGTCGAAGAGGTGGGACTCGCCCGGATCGTCCTCCTTCGATACGTCGGTGGCCGACCGGTCCAGCCGTCCCGGTTCCAGGACGTGCCAGTCCACCGCGTCCAGTCCGTCCAGCATGTTCCCCCCACCCACTCCCACGGGTGCGTCCCGCGCTCCCGGGCATCCTTTCACCGGCCGGTCCGGGCGGAGAGGGGGCAGTGCTGGACGTGGGAGGATTCCCGCAGGCCGACAGTGTGTCGGCCTGCGGAAAGGAAGTCCTCACATGGCAGCGGGATTCTCGGAGTGGAAAGTCAACCGGCAGTACTCGGCGCATGACCGGGTCACGTATCTGGGTAAGCAGTACCGCTGCTCGGTGACACACAAGTCGAACTCCGCGTCCAATCCGAAGACGGCCGTCAAGATGTGGCAGAAGCAGACCGACTGAGCACAACGGCCGCCGGGCCCGAGCGCTTCCGGCAGGCGGCAGCACTCTCGCCGCGCCGAGCCGTCAGCGTCACGCTGTCGCCGATCCGGTGGTCGCCATGGCCGGCCCGTGCCGCCGCAGTCCCCTGCGACGAGGAACTTCCGCCTTGCCCAAGCAGTTCCCCGGGCCCCCGCCCCACCCTGGAAGCCGTCGCAGCGCGGGCCGACGTCTCACGGGCCACCGCGCTACGTGTGGTGAACGGGGGCGACGGGGTACGTCGACCACTGGTCGACAAGGTGCTCCTCGCGGTGGAAGAACTCGGCCACATTCCCCAACCACGCCGCGCGCACGCTGGTCACCCGGCGCACCGGTGCCGTGGCCGTGGCCGTGGTGATCGGAGCCCGAGAACCGCATCTTCTCCGACCCCTTCTTCTCCCAGCAGCTCCGGGGAATCAGGTCCTCGGCCGCCGCCGCGGGCGCGACCCTCCTGGCGGAGGGTGCCTTCACGGTGGAGAGCGGAACGCGGGCGATGGAGGAGCTGCTGGAGCGGCGGCCCGACCTCGACGCGGTGTTCGCCGCCAACGACCTGATGGCCTCAGGTGCTCTGCGGGGGGACTCGGTGGCCGAGTCCACCGATCCGCCGCTGACCACCGTGCGGCAGGCCATCGAGGGCCAGGGCCGGCTGATGGCCCGTCTGCTGCTGCGCGGCCTGAACCGGGATCGCGCGGACGACGAAAGCCCCGACTCCGTGGTCACACCGACCACACCGGTGCGGCGGGCCTCGGCCTGAGTGGCCCGAAACCCGCCGCAGTTCGAGGTGTGTCTCCGATCAGACGTACGGGATCTTCAGGACCGCTCCGTCCGTTCCGGTCTGCACCCTGGACGTGCCACTGCTCAGCGCGTTCCAGATCTCCAGGCGGACGGTGCCGCCCCGGAGGGCGCCCAGACTCCCGGTCACCGACTTCGTGCCCACTGCCTGGGTGTATTCCTCCCACCCCGTGACCGGGTCGGTCGCGAAGTAGCGGAACGTCTCGGCACGGTCGAAGGTGCCGTCTCCGGTCAGGTCGTAACTGACCCTGACCTGTGGGGCGAGCCCGACCGTCGTGCCCGCGTCGACCCGAAGGCGGAACGAGGTGGACGTGCCGGCCGCGAGCGCCCCGTCGACGTTCCTGATCTCGTAGACCAACGGCTTGTACGGCGTACCGTCGCGGTTGACTCCGTCGGCCGAGGCCAGCGTGTCCGCCCCGGCGGCGCCGTCCGTGGCGGTGGTGAGGACGCCACCCGACTTCAGCCGGAAGGTGTTGCCGGTGGACGGGTCCGGGTCTCCGCCGCCCGTGCCCGTGCCGGTGGCCGTGGACCTGGCCGGGACGGAGAGGGTCGCGCCGTCGGAGAAGGTGACGGTGCGTGCGGTGGAGCCGTGGTTGTGGGCGGTGTAGGTGCGGACGCCGTTCTTCACGAGAACGGCGGAGGTCGGAATATTGCCGCTGACGGTCAGGTCGGGAGCGCCCAGACTGTCGAGCGTCACGATCCAGTGGTACGTGTGCGCCTTGGACTCACCCTGCTCCGGTGAGTAACCCGCGTTGCCCGCGTCCCACTTGGCCTTCGCGGCAGCCGGATCGGCAAGCGACTCGAACTCCCACAGCAGATCCCGCCACTCGACGGCGGGTCCGCCGTTCTCACGCTCCATCTCGGCGATGTTGCGCTTGATCGCGGTCTTCTCCCGGGCCAGGTGCAGCGAACCACCCGTCACGGGAAGGACGTTGATGCCGTGGATCTCCTCCGGGTTCGCGGTCCACCAGGTGGA
Organism: Streptomyces finlayi; assembly: GCF_014216315.1. Classification (NCBI taxonomy): domain Bacteria; kingdom Bacillati; phylum Actinomycetota; class Actinomycetes; order Kitasatosporales; family Streptomycetaceae; genus Streptomyces; species Streptomyces finlayi. The sequence continues at coordinate 104,407 of NZ_CP045702.1, read as the reverse complement.
GTACGCGCCGCCACTGCCCCAGACCATCCCGACCGTGTCGTGACCGAAGGAGCCCGGGAAGACCTGCTGGTCGGCATCGAACCAGTACTGCGTGATCGCTTCCGACTCCGTGGTCAGCAGGTAGCTGCCGAGGTCGCGCAGAGCCGTGTCACCCGTCGCCGCGCCCCACAGGACGAGTCCCGCGCTGAGGTTGATGGATTCCGACGAGGACTCCTGGTTGTTGCCCGCGGCGAATCCCTGGTGGCCGGAGGCCCAGCTGTGGCCCGCGTAGACGTCGAAGCCACGCAGGAACGGGAACGCGGCATCCGTACGGCTGGGGTTGGCCGCGTCGCGCACGAGGGTCTTGACCATGGTCCCCCAGGCGGAGTCGGCGGCCCACGCCTGGTCGTACTGGGCGACGATCGCCGCCGCGTACACGTAGTAACTGTAGTGGAAGTGGTGGTCGTTGAGCTCGGTGTCGCTGCCGTACGAGGCCGGGTACCCGGTCAGCGTCTTCCAGTCCCTGTCGTAACTGAACTCGCTGGCCCCGCCCGCCGTGAACCACTCCTGGAGCCGGCCCTTCATCAGGCCGAGGAGCTTGTCCCGGATGCCCGGCTGGCCGATCTGGTCCGCTACGGGGACGAGTTGGGCGAGGCGGCCCAGCGCCTTGCCGGTCCAGTAGGTGTCACTGGCGCCGGAGAACGGATCGGAGGCGTTCGCCACCTCGTTGAGGTAACCCGTCAGCCGGGCCTTGTCCACGCCGCTCGACGCGGGGAGCGCGGGCAGCACGCCGGAGTTCTTCTGACTGGTGGTGAAGGAGGCGGACTCCCGCACCTTCATGACACCGCGCGGGGATACGTACGTGTACGGCGTGAGTGCGTCGGCCGTGTGCAGCCACTGATGCCGGTAGAGCGCCTGGAGTGTGCCGCGCTCGGTGCCCTCCTTGGCCTCGGTGGTCAGACCGTAGGTCGCCTTGACGGTGCCGCCGGTGGACTCCCAGCTCACCCGTGAGCCGGTGACGAAGCTGAAGGCGTACTTGCGGTAGGTCGCGAGCGCGTCGGTGGACGGCAGCACGGCGAGCGAGAAGTAGTCCTTGCCGCCGAGTCCGGCGGTGATGGCCGAACCGGAGACGGTCCAGTCGCTGCCTGTCGGTGCGAACAGGGCGTAGTGGTGACCGGCGACCGTGATGCCGAGGACGTTGCCGTTGTCGGCGAAGACCGTCGGTGTGCCGGCGGTGGTGATCCGCGCGTCACCGCCGGAGCCCTTGGCGTACACGAAGGGCATCCCGTGCCCGATGGTCGTGCGGAGCGTACGGGTGCCGTCCGACCAGTACGGGGTGACCGTCCAGTCGGACCAGTCGTCGGCCTTGGTGTCAGGGGAGTTGAGGCCGCTGAGGCCCACCGTGAGATCGGCCTTGTGGGGGTACTCGTACTGGCGGCCGCCCCCGACGACCGCGGGGTTCGTCGGGTAGCCGACCTCCAGTCCGCCGGACGTGGCCTGGTAGGTGAGCGGATGGCCGTACATCGGGGTGGAGTACGGGTTGTCGCCGTAGCGCTGGTAGGCGAGCGAGGTCCACCAGTCGTTGGTGGGGACCGGCTTGTCCCGTGCCGCCGCCGTGAGCTTGGGCGTGACCGGGGCGCCGGTATTCGTGGTGGGGCCGGAGGTGCCGGCGGGACGGGAGTCCGAGTAACTGCCGGCCCCGGCCGGGACGGTGGCGGCTGCCGCCGGGCTTGCGGCAGGACCCAGGCCGACAGCGGCCAGAGCGATGGCCAGCACCGTCGCCGCGGCAGGTCTGGAGAAGGAGGCTTGCATGAGCAGCACCTCGAAGTCGTGGGAGGAGGACGGAGGCGCCTTTGAGAGCGCTCTCAGATGTCAAGGAACGTAAAACTCCTGAAACGTGGTGTCAATAGAACGCACAGCAGGGGCAGTTGCTGATTACCGCACGTCGCCATGTGTTCGAGTCTTGATGACGCGCGGTCCCGGTGCGCGGTCCCGGCCGGCAGACCCGGCGGGACCGTCTGAAGACCACCCGTCACTGATGAGTGACGACACGCGCCGAGCCCCCGCCGGAACACTCAGCCGGTGCATTCTCAGGGCCGGCCGCGACGGAGTGCCCGACGTCAGCCGCCCCTCCCCGCCGGGCACCGCCTCCTTCGTCTCCGCGTCGCGGGGACTGCCGGCAGCTGCGCTGTCACCGGTCACCCGGCCACACGCGGTTGCTCCCGACAGGAGTGAGGCGAGGGGCAGTGCGCCGGCGGCGGACCGCTTTCCTGGCATCACGACGACATCCCCGTTTCCCTCAAGTCTTTCAACCGCCAGACATGATGTTCAGCGGACCGAGACAGGCTGCTTGCCCGCAGCGCTCTCACCGCTCGACGGCGAGCGCCGCGCCGACCGCTTGTCCAGGGAGCTGGACAGGACGGCGAGCGCCAGGGCGGAGGCGGCCAGGAGTGCGCCGACCCAGTTGGGGGAGGTGTAGCCGAACCCGCCGCCGATGACGATGCCACCGAGCCAGGCGGCCAGGGCGTTGCCGGCGTTGAAGGCGCCGATGTTGACGGCCGACGCCAGGGTGGGGGCGCCATGGGCGTGGTCCAGGACCCGCTTCTGCAGCGGCGGTACGGTGGCGAAGCCCAGCGCCCCGATCAGGAACAGCGCAACCGCTGCGGTGGCCTTGTCATGAGCGCCGACGGTGAACAGGGCCAGCACGAGGGCCAGGCCACCAAGCGCCGTGCAGAGCATGGGCATCAGCGCGCGGTCGGCGAACTTCCCGCCGATCAGGTTTCCGGCAACCATGCCCAGACCGAACAGCACCAGCAGCCAGGTCACAGAGGAGTCGGCGTATCCGGTGACGTGCGTCATCATCGGGGCGATGTAGGTGATGGCGGCGAACACACCGCCGAAGCCGAGGACCGTCATCGCCATGGCGAGCAGGACCTGCACGTCCTTGAACGCGCTCAGCTCGTCGCGCAGCCGTACGCCCTCCGGCTCGGGCAGGTCGGGCACCAGCTTGGCGATCCCGGCCAGACCGACGAGTCCCAGCGCCGCCACGAAGAGGAAGGTGATCCGCCAGCCGGCGGTCTGTCCCACAAAGGTGCCCAGAGGGACTCCGACGACGTTGGCCACCGTCAGGCCGGTGAACATCGTCGCGATGGCGCCGGCCTTCTTCTCCGGAGCCACCAGTTCCGCCGCGACGACGGAGCCGATGCCGAAGAACGCTCCGTGGGCCAGTGACGCGACCACGCGGCCGGCCAGCATGACTCCGAACGTCGGAGCCGCGGCGGACAGCAGGTTCCCGACGACGAACAGTCCCATCAGCAGCATCAGCATCCGCTTACGGGTGATTCTCGTGCCGAGGACGGTCATGAGGGGAGCGCCGAACACGACGCCGAGGGCGTAGCCCGTGACGAGGTACCCGGCGGTGGGGACGGAGACCCCGAAATCGCCGCCGACCTCGGGCAGCAGTCCCATGATCACGAACTCGGTGGTTCCGATCCCGAAGGCCCCGATGGCGAGGGCCAGAAGTGCTAGGGGCATGACGTCGATCCTTTGAGGCGCGGAAGCTCTTTACGAGCGTCAACAATAGTTGTGTACGCGGGCTATTGTAAGCGGGTGATAGGCGCGCGCACATAGAAGGAGAGGGTGGCGTCGGCGTCGATGCGGCCTGGCCCTGGCGCCGGGGCCCGAGCCAGGCCGAGGGCGTGTCACGGGGATGGCGCCCCGCCGAGCGCCGCGTCCCCGCGTCGGGCGCGAAGTGTTGGCACTATGGGAAGCCAGGCGCCCAGCAGTACGCGACTTGTCGGCAGCTAATGCCTGGAGGCTGGACATGAGCGCAGGCCGAAGTGCGGAGTCCCGACACCGGCACGGTCACCGGTGAGCGCCGGGGCTCGCGCGGGGGCGGAGACGTACCCGGACCGCTTGCGTCAGGTGGCGGGTGTGGTCTTCGACACCGATGGGGTGATCATCGACTCGGTGCGCCTCCATGCCGCCGCGTGGAAGACCGCCTTCGACACATGTCTGGAGGCCAACCCGCCCGGTGATCCGTCCGCGCGGAGACCGTTCAGCACGGACGACTACCTGCGATACGTCGACGGCAGAGCGCGCATGGACGGCGCCGCTTCCTTCCTCGCCTCCCGAGGGCTCACCCTGCCTCCCGGCACCCTCGCGGACCCGCCAGGAACGGACACCGTAGGCGCGGTGGCGGCCCGCAAGGAGCAGCTCTTCACCGAGCGGATCAGGGCGCGGGACGTCGAGGCGTACCCCGGGACACTCCTGTTGCTCCGGCACCTGCGCGACCAGGGGATCGGCATGGCCGCAGTGTCCGCGTCCCGGCATGCCCGGGAGTTGCTGGACCGATCCGGCGTCCTGTCGTACTTCACCGCCGTCATCGACGGCGGTGAAGCGACCCGCCTCGGGCTACCGGGCAAACCCGCCCCCGATCTCTTTCTCGCGGCAGCGGGACGGCTGGGCCTGGCGGCCGCGCGTACGGCGGTGATCGAGGACGCGCTGGCCGGGGTGGAAGCCGGCCGGCGCGGTCGATTTCACCTCGTGGTCGGCGTGGACCGCAGCGCGGCCCCGGACACGCGCGCCGCGCTGCTCGACCGGGGCGCGGACGTCGTCGTCGACGACCTCTCCGAACTGCTCACCGACCCCACGGAGGACTGACGATGCCTGAGCACCTGCCGGAAGCGGACCACTCCTGGGAATACGTGGGGTACGAGCCCGACCGGGAGCGGCTGCGCGAGGCACTGTGCACGCTGGGAAACGGCTACATGGCGACCAGGGGGGCAGCACCCGAGTGCGTGGCCGACACGGTGCACTACCCGGGTACGTACGCCGCCGGCTGCTACAACCGGCTCACCTCGACCGTCGCCGGGCGGCGGGTCGAGAACGAGGACATGGTCAACCTCCCCAACTGGCTGCCGCTGCGCTTCCGGATGTACAGCCCGCAGGGCGACACTCCCTGGTTCACACCCGACAGCGAGGCTCTGCGCGAGCACCGGCAACGCCTCGACCTGCGAACCGGTGTCCTGGAGCGAAACCTCACCTACGAGATGGACGGCCGCGTCCTCGCCGTACGGCAACTCCGCCTCGTACACATGGGGGAGCCCCATCTCGCGGCCCTGCGCACGGAGTTCACCGCACAAGGCGGCTGGTCCGGAGACATCGAGGTGGAAGCGGCCCTCGACGGCTCCGTGACCAACTCCGGCGTCGCCCGCTACAAGCAGCTCAACGGCCGGCACCTGATCCACGTGAACTCCGGGACGGACGCGCCCGACACCATGTGGCTGCGCTGCCGGACCAGTACGTCCGACATCCGGATCGGCCTGGCCGCCCGTACGACGGCCGGCACCGGAACCGTCCACACCGCCACCGCCCACGAACCCCTGAGAGCCGTCCAGCTCATGCGCCTCCGCCTCTCCCCGGGCTCTCCCGGCGCGGTCGACAAAGTTGTCGCCCTCTACACCTCCCACGACCCCGCCATCAGCGACCCCCTCCACGCGGCGATCGACGCAGTCGGGCGGGCGCCCGCGTTCGTGGATCTGCTGGAGTCGCACACAGCGGCCTGGAACCAGTTGTGGCAGAAGGCGGAACTCGACGTACCGGGCGCAGCAGGTGGAATCCTCCGGCTGCACCTCTTCCACGTCCTGCAGACCCTGTCGCCGCATACCGCCGAGCTGGACGTCGGTGTGCCGGCCAGGGGGCTGCACGGCGAGGCCTACCGCGGGCACGTCTTCTGGGACGAGCTGTTCGTCCTGCCCTATCTGAACCTGCACCTGCCCGAGGTGTCCCGTGCGCTGCTGCTCTACCGCCACCGGAGACTGCCACGCGCCCTCGCCGCGGCGCACGACGCCGGCAGGAGGGGCGCCATGTATCCCTGGCAGAGCGGCAGCGACGGCCGCGAGGAGTCCCAGCAACTGCACCTCAATCCCCGGTCCGGGCACTGGCTTGCGGATCATTCGCATCTTCAGCACCACGTGGGCCTGGCCATCGCCTACAACGTGTGGAAGTACTGCGAGGCAAGCGGGGACATCGAGTTCCTGCACACCAAAGGTGCGGAGATGCTGACGCAGATCGCCCGGTTCTGGGCGGACTCCGCCACGTACGACGAGGACACCGGGCGCTACCGGATCCTCGGCGTACTGGGCCCGGACGAGTACCACGACTCCTACCCCGGATCGCCGGAACCGGGGCTGGACGACAACGCCTACACCAACGTCTGCGCCGCCTGGGTGCTCGACCGGGCTGTGCGCGTGCTGGCGGAACTGCCGCCGCCGCGTCGTGCGGAGCTCTGCGAACGGACCGGCCTCGACGCTACGGAAGTGGCCCTGTGGAGCGATGTGTCCCGCAAGCTGCGCGTGCCCTTCCACGACGGCGTCATCAGCCAGTTCGAGGGCTACGGTGAGCTGGCGGAACTCGACTGGGACGCCTATCGCGCCCGGTACGGCAACATCCGTCGCCTCGACCGCATCCTGGAGGCCGAGGGAGACACGGTCAGCCGCTACCAGGCGTCGAAGCAGGCCGACGTCCTCATGCTCGGCTATCTCTTCTCACCTCCCGAGCTCGCCGGCGTCTTCCACCGGCTGGGCTACGAGCTGGACGACGAGACCTGGCACCGCACCGTCGAGTACTACCTGCACCGCACCAGCCACGGATCGACGCTCAGCGGGCTGGTCCACGGCTGGGTGCTGGCGCGCGTGCGCTGGGAGCAGGCATGGGCGTACGTCCAGGAGGCGATCGAGGGCGATGTCGCCGACCTGCAGGGCGGGACCACCGGGGAGGGAATCCACCTGGGCGCGATGGCCGGCACCATCGACCTCGTCCAGCGAGGGCTCACGGGCCTGGAGGCCCGGGACGGAGCGCTGTGGCTGGATCCGGTCCCCACCCCGAGCTTGGCCGAGTATGGGTTCTCGATTCGCTACCAAGGCCACTGGGGCGTTCAAATCCGTGTCAGGCCACTCGCGTTGGAGATCATCGTGCCGCCCTCGGACATGCCCCCGATCGGGGTCCGGCTGCACGACCGCGCCGTGTCGGTGGATCCGGGTGATTCAGTCGTGCTCAGGCTGCGGGAGCCGTGAACGAGGCGGGAGCAGCCGCGATCCGTGGTGCAGCGGCGCTGCGCGCCGGGCGTCGCTGTTCATCGCTACCAAGGTATTCAGCGCAGTGGTGGAACACTTGAAGATCTCGTCGATGAACGTGACGTGCACGGTTGTGGCGCCGTCCACACCGCGACAGCTCGGTAGGGCGGCCTGCGTACTCGATTGCCGGGATTCTGTCGGCAGTCCGGTTTCGGAGGGGGCTTAGCCGCTTGCGAGTGCGCACGTGCTAATTGCTCGGCATGTCGGACTTCTCGCAGCGGAAGATGAGTGCAGAGAACTCAGGTGATGGGTCCGGACGGAACGGCGAAAGCAGATCCGAGATGCGTGGGAGTTTTTGGGAATCGCGACTGCAACTGTGATCGACAGTAGCATGCGGTAGCAGCGTGTACGGTTGATAAATGCGCTCTGTTCGATGTGGAAAAGACGCTGCCACCACGGCGCGTCAAACTCTCTTCTCGCGGTCGTAGATATGGCTCCACCTGGAATGCGGCATGCCAGGAAGAGCGCGCTGCTTGAGAGGCGCGCAACGTATGGCGGGGGTGGCACCACCTGCGAGGTCACCGCACACCGTCATCAACCCGCACCGCCGCACCCGACGCGGATCAGAGCCGCCCCGCACCGCTGCTGTTGCGCAGCACTGCGGGGCCGGTGTCGCCCTGGGTGTCGAGCGTCAGTGCGACGCCCATGACGAAGATGCGGGCGAAGGGGATTTCCTGGTCGAGGCTCTGACGTAGACGCAGGGACGCCGGGCTTCCGACAGGTTGCGGTGCGGCGAGCACTCGTCACGTCAGCCCGCGGCCGTCGAGTTGGCTGCCTCGGCGACGTGGCGGTATTCGGTGTTGATGCGCTGGGCTTCTTCGAGCTGGTCCTCGAGGATGACGATGCGGCAGGCGGCCTCGATGGGGGTGCCTTGGTCGACCAGTTCCCGAGCGCGGGCTGCGATGCGCAGCTGGTAGCGGGAGTAGCGCCGGTGGCCGCCGGGACTGCGGAGCGGTGTGATGAGGCGGGCTTCGCCGATGGCCCGGAGGAAGCCCTGGGTGGTGCCGAGAATCTCGGCGGCCCGGCCCATGGTGTAGGCGGGGTAGTCGTCGTCGTCGAGACGGCCGAAGGTGTCGTCTGCTGTCATTGCACCTCTCTGTGGAACACGCTGGAGGGCCCTGGTGTCCTATGACACCAGGGCCCCGGAGGAACTGCTACGCCATCTGCCGGCCCTGGTACTGCGCCGGCGTTCTGATTCCGCTGACCCGACGGGAAGGCTGTCGGGGGTGCGGGGATCGCGGTTGCTTGACCGGAGACCACCTCACTATCGATGTCCTGCGGTACCCGGGCTCAAGATGTCGGCCCGGGCGATCCTGATGACGCCTGGCTCCTCCGTTCTTCCCTCGGTGATCAACTGCTCATTCGGTACTGCCGATTGCTGGATGGCCGTGAAAACGCCACCTTTCGGCAGCCAGCCCCGTCGCCCGTCCTGCGTCTGCTCTGGCTTGGAACCCCACTGCCGAACCTCCCGGTGCGCGCGTCCGCAGCCGACGCCTTCACCGAGGTGCTGCTCACTGACCTCACTGCTGGGTACCGCGTCCTGCGCTTACGGATACTGCGTCAACTGCCGTACTGCTCAAGGCGGCCCCTGACTACCGCGGGCCACCCGGTCCGGTCACCAGTCCCGTCGCCGCCCTGCAACAACCCTGGCTTCGAAACTCCGTCACCGCACCGTCCTGCCAACTGCAACTGCTCGTACCGCTGCCCGCCAGTTCGTCTCTGTCGGGCTCTGCTGTCTTCCTGTGTTACGAGAGAAACCATAGCCAGGCCACAACCCAATGTCTACTCCAGCCGCCATAGATTTTCGCGTGTTCGACGGCGAGGTATTCGACCTCGAACAGGCGCCACCGGAATGGAGGGGACGGAAGCCAGGCGCAAACACTGCGCAGACAACGGTCCATGGCGACCCAGAGGCCGGAACGTGTCCTGGTGGCCACGATGAGCGTCACTGTCGTACCTGCCCACTGCGGTAGATCGTCCGTCTGGGTTCTGCGGAGGCGGCTGCTGGGCGATCAGGGCGCTTCGGTACGGTTCCGTCATGGAGGAGCAGCGTCATCAGGACGGGGTCAGTGCCCGACCGGGCGGCGGGCAGGCCGCCGTCCCTGACTCCGTCAAGGTCGACAGGGCCGCGCCGGAGATGACTGTGTTTGCGTGCGCCGCCTGCGGCGCTGCGCTGACGGGTCCGCTGAATCGCTTGTCGGCGGTGCCCGAGGCTCCCTTCTACGCGTGGTGGGAAGCGGAGGAAATGGGGCCGCCGCCGGCCACTGTTCCGTCAGGCTGCTACGCGATCGAGACGGAACCGTACGGCCCGCCCCTCGTCGCTGCCGACGCGCCCGGTCCTGTGATGCCTCGCCGTGGGACGCTCCACAACGTTGACAAGCAGTCGCTGGTCTCCCAGGGGCCGTCAGGTAATATCGTGGTGAACCCGGATGATTCCCGTGGGCTGACGACGCGGCACGCCTCCGCCGCATGCTGCGGGGCTACTCCAGAGGGGGGACTGAACCAGGTCTGCGTCTGCGGAACACTGGTGGCGACCCTCTGCTCCGATTGCTGCCTGCCCTATGAGCTCCACCTCTCACCCGTCCACGTCCGGGCCCTTCCGTTCCACTCGCCCAGCGCCGACGGTCTACGGCGCGGGGTGAGCTGAAGATGCGGAGTGGGAGCGGCTGCGGCCGCTCCTGGGGGTGAGCGGTGGGCAGTGGTCCATGCTCCACAGTCCGTGGGCCTCGCACGGGTGCGGACCGGGATCTACCGGCGTGAGCTGCCGGAAGCTTCGGGTGTCCCCGCAGCGGTGCCCCATGTCTCAACTCAGGGTTCACCGGAGCCCGGCCGCAGTTCGAACCAGTCGAAGGCAGGGGCGCCCTGGGTCGCGTACATCCCGAGGACCCTGCCGGTGAAGCCGCCGGCGACTTCGGTGGTGAGGTAGCGGCCGTCGAGTTCGGCGAGGATCTCGAACCTCCCGCCTTCGGTTTCGTACCCGAGCCGGAGGGTGTCGGGGCCGCCGACTCGGAGGCCGGTCGGGAGTGCGGCTGCGGATTCCGTGGGGCGTGCCGTGACGGTGGGTGGCAGGATCTCAGTGGTGGTGATGTCGATCCGGAGCGTCAACGGGCCCGGAGGTAGGCGCCGTTCGGCGACGGTCTGACGCAAGGGGCCGATCCGGGCGACCGCCCTCACTGTGCCTTCGCCCGATTCCACCTGGTAGTGGTGCGCCTCGTCGAGGCGCACGGCGATCCCGCCCCGGTCACCCTCACCCACGTCGATACGGGCCCGCGCGCTGCAATCGGGATCGCGCTGGCGCCGGCCAACGAACAGCGCGCCGGGCTTGTCCAGGCTGTCCGCACGGGCGTGCAGCACCACGTGGCCCGGTCGCGCATCGAGGCGTACGGCGCTCGGGTCGTGGCGTCTCAGCGACATCCAGCAGGGTGCGAGTGCGGGAGAGTCGAAGTCGTCGCGATCCGGCTCGGGCGGCCAGGGGTGCGGGGACAACGCCGGCGCCTGGGAGCGGAGTTCCAACGGCCCCGGCAGCGGCCACTCGTCCTCCCACCGGACGGGCGCCAGGAAGGTCTCCCGGCCCATGCCGTGGAACTGCGGGGTGTCACCGCGAGGTCGGGTGCCGAGCAGAACCATCCACCATGTGCCGTCATGCGCCTGCACGAGATCACCGTGGCCGGTGTTCTGTACGGGATGGCTCGTACTACGGTGGGTCAGCACGGGGTTGTCCGGGTGCGACTCGAACGGCCCCGGCAGGCTGTGGGCCCGCCCCACCGACATCGCGTGACCCCGTTCCGTACCCCCCTCCGACAGCAGCAGGTACCACCAGTCGCCGATCCGGTACAGGTGCGGGCCCTCCGGATACTGCAGCCCGCTCCCCGACCACATGGCCACCGGTTCGCCCAGGAGTTCGCCCGTCTCCGGTTCGATGCGAACCCCGCGGATCATCCCGTCGTGCGAGAACACGCACCAGCAGTGCCCCTCGTCGTCCCAGGCCAGGTCGGGGTCGATCCCGGGGATGCCGACCGGTACCGGTTCCGACCAGGGACCGGCGGGGTCCTTCGCGGTCACCACGACGTTGCCCGCGCCGGCAACCACGGTCGTGATCATCCAGAAGCGGCCGTCGTGGTACCGCAGTGTGGGCGCGTACACACCGCACGAGGACGGGGTCTCGTCGCCCAGCGTCAGCTGCGAGGGCCGGCCCAGGGCGTGTCCGATCAGCCGCCAGTGCACGAGGTCGCGACTGTGCCACAGCGGCACCCCGGGTACGTACTCGAAGCTGGACGTCGCCACGTAGTAGTCGTCGCCCACACGACAGATGCTGGGGTCGGGGCTGAAGCCCGGTATCACGGGATTGTCGAAGAGCGCCATGTCCGTCCTCGGGTGAGTCGTGGTCACGCAGTCGGACGGGAGTCGGCGAAGGACGGGCCGTCAGGCGTACGGGCCTCAATGAACAGATCGTTGAAGCGCTTCGAAGATCGCATCCGGCTGCCGGGCTGTCAATGACCACCTTGCCTCCAGGCTCGACTCACCTCATAGGTGGTTCGTACGGGTGGAGGATGGCAGTACAGCCGAAGAGGGCAGTCGAAGGGGGGACGGCTTCCGCCCGGGTGGGCGCGTCGAAGCGCTTCAACGCGATTGCGGCCGGTGTCCGCGAATGCTGCCGCAGGAGCCTTGCGAGGGTTCCGGCCGGGGGCGTGCCAGTGTGCCTCGACACCGGAGCCGCGCAAGCCGTGCGCACGGCGCCTCGCTGCACACGCTCACCGTCCCCGACACCACGGGTGCCACCGCCTCGGTCGTCCGCTCGCTGACGACCGTCGACGACTACACGTCCGAGCACCCGTACTTCGGCGCCGTCGTGGGCCGCTGCGCCAACCGCATCGCGCACGGCCGGTTCACCCTGGACGGGACCACGCACCACGTCCCCGCCAACGACCGCGGCCATGCCCTGCACGGTGGCCCCGAGGGTCTCCACACCAAGGTGTGGGAAGCGAGCGCGGACACCACCGGTACGGCTGGGCCTGCACAGCCCCGACGGCGAGATGGGGTTCCCGGGGCGCTGGACTGCACGGTCCCGTACACCCTCGACGCCTCCGGGACCCTGGCCATCGCGTACGCGTCGGTCAGCCACCGGCCCACGGCCGTCAACCTCACCCACCACGCCTACTTCGACCTCGCCGGTGAGGGCGACGTCCTCGGCCACCGACTGGAAGTCGATGCCGACACCCATGTTCCGGTGGACGGCGACGGCATCCCCCTGGGACCCCTGGCCGAGGTCCGGGGCACGCCCTTCGACCTCACCTGCCCGCGCCAGCTCGGGGAACGGCTCGGTCAGGACGACGAACAACTGAGTACATCAGGGGGGTTCGACCACAACTGGGTGCTGCGCGGAACCGGCGGCCTGCGTCGCGCCGCACGGCTCACGGCCCCCGCGCGGCCCGCGTCCTGGAGGTGTGGACGTCGGAGCCCGGCATCCAGGTGTACACCGCCAACCAGCTCGACGGCTCCTTCACCCACGCCACCGGCCGCCGCCACGAGCGGCACGGATCGGTCTGTCTGGAGACCCAGCACCTGCCCGACTCGCCCAACCGGCCCGACTTCCCCGGCACCGTGCTGCGCCCCGGCGACACCGCGCGCAGCCGCACCGAACTGCGCTTTCCCCACCTCGGAGCCTGAACGGCACCGCGCGGTAACCGCAGATCCGGCGGTCTCAGCCACTCCTGTGCCATGGGAAAGGCGGCGACATCGACGGGTCCCAGATCGAGGAACGGCGGCGGAGCGCTTCGGCGTCGCGTTCCGCCGCCGTCACCGGCCCGGTGGTGCGGCCGGTCCGTCGTCACCGTCCTCCACGGCGACGACGGAGTCGGGTCGACCCGTTCAGTTGGGCAGAGTCCATTTCTGGTTGGCGCCGGTGTGGCAGGTCCACAGGTGGAGCTTGGTTCCGTCTGCGGAGGAGACGCCGGCGGCGTCCAGGCACTTGCCCGACTGCGGGTTCTTCAGTGTGCTGTCGGCCTGGGGCAACCACTTCTGGGCGCCGGTGCCGTTGCAGCCGTAGAGCTGGATCTTCGTACCGTCGGCTGTGCCGCCACCACTGATGTCCATGCACTTGCCGAGCGCGCGCAGGGTGTTGTCCGCGCCCACGGTCCATTTCTGTGCGGCCGACTGGTTGCACGTCCACAACTGGATCTGCGTGCCGTCCGCACTCTCCCCGTCGGCGACATCGACGCACTTGCCGCCGACACCCTTGATCTCCCCGCTCTGAGGGGGAGCGGCGGCGGTGGTGAGGGTGAAGTCGTCCACGTCGAAGAGGGAGCCGCTGCCGCCCTTGAATACGAGGTGCAGGGTGGTGGTACCGGCAGGGCGGTCGGTGAGGTTCGCTGTCACGTTCTGGAACGTGTCCCAGCCTCCGGTGGCGGGGACGGCGGTCGCTCCGAGCAGGGTGCCGGTGGGTGTGCCGGCCCGTACCTCCAGGGTGCCTCCCGTGCTGCCGGAGGAGACGCGGGCAGTCAGCTTGGTGACGTTCGCCAGGACGTAGGGTTTGAACGAGATCCAGTCGCCGTTGTCTATGTGGCCGACCGTCTTGCCGCCGTTCGCCGTCGCCTTGTCGACGATCTGCACCCCGGCGGAGCCGCCGAAGTGCTCGGCCTGGCGCTTGCTGCCCTGGCTGAGGTTCTGGTCGTGAGTGGTCAGGGCGGGCTGTCCGTTGGCACCCTTGTCGGTGTACTCGGCGTCCCAGACACCGAAGATGTTCGCGTTGGGGTCGTGCTCGCCGTCGGCGATGGTCTGTACGGTGCCGGAGCAGCCGGTGGCGGAGGTCTGCGGGTGGCCGTGGCTGTCGTGGCCGACGATGAAGGTGACCTTGACCTTGGAGCAGTCGACCGTGCCGTCCTCGGCATCGGTGACGGTGACCTCGAAGGGGACGGCAGCGCCCGGGTCGATGACGGAGCCATCGGTGGGCAGTTCGAGTTCGACGCTGGGCGCCGTGTTGCCGACGGTGACGATCACGGAGGCGGTGGCGGTGTTCCCGGTTCCGTCGGAGACCGTCAGCTCCGCCGTGTAGCGGCCGTTGGCGCTGTAGGTGTGGGAGGGGTTCGCCGCCGTGGAGGTGGCACCGTCACCGAACCTCCAGGAGTGGTTCAGCGGGTCGCCGTCGGGGTCGGAGCTGCCCGCGGAGGAGAACTGCACGGCGAGCGGAGACTTGCCCGACGTGCGGTCGGCCGCCGCCTTGGCGACGGGGGAGCGCCCGCCGGACACGCTCTCGATGCGGTAGACCGCGCTGTTGGCGTCACCGTTGAAGTAGCCGGTGCCGTAGTCGAGGACGTACAGCGCGCCGTCCGGCCCGAAGGCCATGTCCATGACCTGGGTGCCCTCCCAGGGGAAGGCGTTGATCGACTGCACCGTCCCGTCGGTTCCCTGCTCGACGCGCTTGATCCACCTGCGGCCGAACTCACCGGCGAAGAAGTCGCCGTCGAAGCTCTCGGGGAACTTGACCGTGGAGGCGGACGACGCGTCGTAGCGGTAGACGGGTCCGCCCATGGGCGACTCCGAACCGGAGCCGAACTCGGGGACCGAACCGCCGTCGTACGGGATCCAGGCGGACTGAGCCGGGGGCAGGTCGGTCAGACCGGTGTTGTTCGGCGAGGTGTTCCGCGGGGCCGCGCAGGAATAGGCGGAGCCGGACGTCGAGGTGGCGAAGTCGTAGTCCACGTACGCGGCGTTCTTGCCCGTGCAGTAGGGCCAGCCGTAGTTGCCGGCCTTGGTGATCCGGTTGAACTCGACCTGTCCGGCGGGCCCCCGGCCCGCGTTCGCGGTGCCCGCGTCGGGGCCGTAGTCACCGAGGTAGACCGTTCCGGTGGGCTTGTCCACGCTCATCCGGAAGGGGTTGCGGAAGCCCATGGCGTAGATCTCGGGCCTGGTCTTCGCGGTGCCGGGTGCGAAGAGGTTGCCCGAGGGGATGGAGTAGCCGCCGTCGGAATCGACCTTGATGCGCAGCACCTTGCCACGCAGGTCATTGGTGTTGCCGGCGGAGCGCTGGGCATCGTAGGCGGGGTTGCGGTTCGACCGCTCGTCGACCGGGGTGTAGCCGTCGGACGCGAACGGGTTGGTGTCGTCACCGGTGGACAGGTAAAGATTGCCCTGGGCGTCGAAGTCGATGTCTCCGCCGACGTGGCAGCACAGGCCGCGGCTGGCGGGCACGTCGAGGATCTTCTTCTCGGTGGCGGTGTCCAGCGTGCCGTCGGTTCTGAGGACGAACCGCGAGAGCCGGTTGACGCCGTCGAACGGTGCGAAGTCCGCTGCCGAGCCGTTCGCGGGGGCGTCTCCCGGCGGGGTCGTCAACTTCGGCGCGTAGTACAGGTAGATGAAGCGGTTGGCGGTGAAGGCGGGGTCCACGCCGACGCCCTGGAGGCCTTCCTCGTCGTGCGAGTAGACGTCCAGTTTCCCGGCGGCCTTGGTGGTGCCCGCGGCGTCGGTGATGCGCAGGGTGCCGTCCCGCGACGTATGGAGGACGGATCTGTTGGGCAGGACCGCGAGCGTCATGGGCTCACCGGTCTCGGCCACCCCTTTCGCGAGGGTGACCTGCTGGAACTGGTCGGCCGCCGCGGGCGCCGCTTCGGCCTGTCTCCGCTCGGTGGTGAGGGCGCCCGCGGCGGCGAGCAAGGTGCAGACGAACGCCGCGAGGGGCCGGGAGAGTCTCCTGTGCACGCGCATCCTCCGTGTGGCAACGGGGTGGGGGGTCAAGCACAGGCGCGCGCCGTCGCGCCGGGAGCACGGGCTGCCCGGCGGGGGAGGATCCGGGTACCCGGGCTTTGTTGTCCGGTACAGGTCAGGAAGGTAATGGCTTTTTCGTCGGCCAGGAAGTCTTTCGACGTAAAGGATCACAACTTTCTCTAGTGAGGGGACAAAGCGTCAGGAGGCGAGAGTGGACCCTGCGTCGGCGAACTCTCGCCACGACAGGCAGGCCGACGAGCCGAATGAGACGACTGCGTGAGGCCCAGGGCCGATGGTGCACACGGCGGCCCGCCCTCCCGCTGCCGCCTCCCGATCGGGATAGTTGTACGGTCAGCCGCCAACCCTCGATGCCGTACCGGAGAAGGAGCACGCTCATGCACCTCTACGCCCAGACCTCGGCGCGTCGGACCCGACAGGTTCTCGCGGACCTGGTCGCGGTAGCCCTGATCTACGGCGCGGTGAAGCTGGCCATGGCCGTGCGCGACGCGATCAGGCAACTGGCCGAGCCGGGCCGCAAGGCGGAAAGCGCCGGCACCAGCCTCTCCGACGGACTCTCCGACGCGGGCGACGCCGCGTCGGAGGTGCCCTTCGTCGGCGATCAGTTGAAGAAGCCGCTGAGGTCAGCCGCCGATGCCGGTGCCGGGCTGGCCGACGCAGGTCGCTCGCTCCAGGACACGGTGGGCCACGTGGCGACACTGACCGCGGTCGCCCTGATCGTCATTCCGACGGTGTTCGTGCTGCTGCTGTGGCTGCCACCGCGCCTGCGATGGATCCGCCGCAGCACGGTCACCAGGCAACTCGCCGCCGGACCGGGCGGCGCGGATCTCCTCGCGCTGCGCGTCCTCACCGGCCCGCCGAATGAGCTCGCGGCACTGCCCACACCGCCCGGCGGCCTCGCAGCGGCTTGGCGTCGAGGTGACGAACAGGTCATCGCCGACCTGGCGGCTATCGGCCTGCGGCGGGAAGGCCTGCACGGCTGACAGGGGGTGGGCTCGGCCTGCCTGAAAGCGAAGGCTCCACGCCGGTAGCCGGAGGAGAAGGGTGTACGGCCCCGTACCCAGTACGCCAGGACCCGACGCCCTGCCCAGGGGCTGCCCGATCTGCGCGTCCTCCATCGGTTCGGGCCGTGAGGAGAATGAGGGGCCAGGGCGTGGACGGGAGGATCGATGCTTGGGAGCGGGAGAGCACCGACGAGGTGCTCGCTCAGGTCGAGCGCGAGGGCGGTGACCCGAGGGCCAGGGTCCAGCGTGCGGGCATGCTCACCTTCTCCGGCGACCGGCTGCTCCCCATCGACCTGGCGGTCCGCAACTGGGCGCGGCGCGACGAGACGGTCGCCGAGCGCCTGCGGCGAGTGGACAACCAGCGTATGGACCTGCTGCGGAAGGCGATCGGGACCTTCTGCTCCGATCCTGACGAGGTCGAGGCCCGCAGCCTGATGGCCTTCTGTGTGGCAATCGGGCACCACTTTCTCGCGGCCCATCATGAGGGCCGAACCCGAGCTGAGGTTCTGGCCAGAGCAGGCAACCTGATCCTCAACCGCACCCCCGGCCGGTAGGGCACCTGGCGCACCATGTCCTTGCGGCACCCGGCACCCGGCACCCGGCACCCGGCACCCGGCACCCGGCACCCGGCACCCGGCACCCGGCACCCGGCACCCGGCACCCGGCACCCGGCACCCGTGCACCTACGCCGTTTTCGCTGCAACAAGGCGAGGCTACAGCTTCCGGTCTCCCCGCCAGGCGACCGACGTCAGCGCAGCCAGGCCGCCGTGTGCCAGTCCCTTGTACGTGACGGTCCGAGCGGGCCCGAGTTCGCGGGCGCTCTGTTCCGCCAGGTGCGCCCCCCGTCCCCGTTGAAGTCGACGTTCTGTCCCGACACCGTCGCGGGCCCGGCGGCGGCAGCCGTCCCGGAGAACGCGAGCGGAACGGCGACCGCAGTCGCCGCGAGCACCACGAAGACCGCTGACGCGGTACGAAGTCGAGAATCCGGCATGACCCATCCCCCATCGTGCGAAGTTGCGTGAACGAGCAGCGGTCGGCGACAGCACCTGGACTGCGGCCACGGCGGCCGCTACCAGGCGACCGGCCGGTTGCCTCCGCTCTCCCAGGAAGACCTCTCGCACAGGGCTGTCATGGAGTCGTGTTGCTTCCTCGGCCGAGATCCTTCAGGAACTGTTGCTGGTCGCCCAGGAACCCATCCGCGAAGAGTGAGCGGGGGGAGAAGAGCGCGGTGAGCGTCGTCTTGAAGTCGGATTGTTCAATGGACTGTTTGAGCAGTGAATGGGTGGCGTCCGGGTAGTGCTTGACCGTCAGCGTGCCGTCGGCGTCCAGCACCTCGCGGTAGTGGCGCTCCGTATCGGCGGTGTCCACGTGGATGTCGTGGCCTGCGAGGGTCAGCAGCACCGGTACGCCGCGCAGGGCGCGGAGGTCTTGCCTGGCGTCCGCGGTGTGGTTCCTGGAGACGAATCCCCAGCGGTCGGCGTTCATGGTGTCCGCGTCGCCGCGCGTGGCCTTGACGTACTCCTTGAAGGTCGCGTGGCGTTCCAGCAGCCGGCGGGTGGCGTCGCTCTTCGCGACCTCCGCCTCGGTGCGGGCCTTTGACGCCCCGTCGGCACGCAGTTCGGCGAGGAGGTTGTAGCGGCCCTGCCGGAGCCAGTTGATGGCGGGCGAGAGGGCGATGACGAAGCTCACGGGTGTCCTGGCGGCGACCTTCGGCAGGACCCAGCCCGCCTGGCTGGCGCCCCAGAGCCCTATCCGGTCGCGGTCGATGTCCGGGCGGGCCCTGGCCCAGGCGATGGCGACGGCCGCCTCGTCGGCCCGGTCGTCCATGGACTGGTCGAGCCAGTTGCCAGGTGCGCCGGCGACGCCGGGCTTGTCCCAGGACAGGGATGCGTACCCGGCCCTGGCGTTCGCTTCCCACATGGGTTTGTAACCGTCCTCATGGGTGGCGTCGACGGGGCCGTCGCCGTGGAGGTACACGACCAGGCCGTGGCGCTTGCGGCCGTCCTTGGGGGTGGCCAGGACGCCGTTGAGGGTGTGACCGCCGTGGCGGATCGAGACCCGCTGCTCGTCCATGTCGTAGGAGTTCTGCCACAGCACCACACCGACGGGACCGGCGGCCACGATCAGGGTCGTGACCAGTGACCACACGGCAATGCGGAGTCCCCGCCGTCGGCGTTCGATCTTGGGACACATGGAATCTGACCGCCCTCGTTTTCGGGTGTGGACAGCACGGAAACTATCACTATGAAAACGATCGTGAGTGGAGTGATAGTTTTAGTTCGAGGTTCGAGGTTCGAAATTCGATGTTCGCGGCGAGGAGAGGGGCACGGCATGGGGCTGGACGAGACGGGCACAGGAGCGGTGATGATCCAGCGAGGCGTTCCGGTCGGAGCTGAGCGACGAGCAGCCGAGCTGTACTGGGACGCCTTCGGTCGCAAACTCGGCCCCGCGCTGAACCCGCCGGGCAAGGCGGTTCCCTTCATCGCCGCCCACCTGAACGCCGACCGTGCTGTATGCGCGCTCCGCGACGGGTGCCTCGTCGGCCTCGCCGGCTATCAGCTCGGCGGGCGGGCCCTCACGGGAGGATCGGCCTCCGCGGTGCTGCGCGCGTACGGACACCTACGGGGACTGCACCGACTCCTGCTCCTCGCCCTGTTCGAACGCCACCCGGCCCCCCGGCAGCTCGTCATGGACGGCATCGCCGTGGACCCGGACGTGCGCGGCCGCGGCGTCGGCAGCCTGCTCATCGAGGAAGTGGCCGTCATCGCGGCGGAGCAGCGCTGCCGGGACATCAGACTGGACGTGATCGACACCAACCCACGCGCCAGAGCCCTCTACGAGCGACGCGGCTTCACGGCCGGACGGACCGAGTACACGCCCTGTCTGCGCGGGCTGCTGGGATTCGGTGCGGTGACCACCATGCACCGCCCGGTGGAGGCCCATGGGCCGAAGGGACTGCACACGCCATGACCGACAGCATCGAGATCCCCACCCGCATGCTCGTCCACGCGCTGATCCGTGAGGACGGCACGGTCGGCGCGGACGAGCTGTACACGGTCGCCGCGACGCTCGGCATGAGTGACCAGCAGGTACGGCTGTGCATCAAACGCCTCGTGACCGAAAACCGGTTCACCAGTGAAGGGCGAGGCCGCAAAGCACTGCTGCGCGCCACCGAAGACACCACACGCGCTCTGGCTCCCAACGCCGACTTTCTGCGGCACGCATTCCGCCAGGACGCCGGACTCGCCCCCTGGGACGGCGTCTGGCACCTGGCCGCCTTCGCCGTGCCCGAATCGGCGCGCGCGGCCCGGGACGCCTTGCGCGAGACGCTCCTCCACCTCGGCGGCGCCCCGCTCCAGGGCGGACTGTACGTCTGCGCCAACGCCTGGGAACCGTATGTCGAAGAGGCTGCCCACCGCCTGGGCGCCCATGGCGAACTCTCCCTCCTCACCACGACGGATCTACGCAAGGGCGACGTGCGAGAGCCTGGCGAACTTGCCCGCCGCCTGTGGCCCCTGCAGGAGGTCGCCGACCGCTACCACCGTCTCTCTCGCATCGCCCAGCCCCGCCTCGACCGGCTCAACGGCTCTGCCGGACTCTCCTCGTCCGAACTCCTCACCATCGCAGTTGAGTTGGCCGCCGAACTCACCCGCGCCATGGAGCCGGACCCGCTGCTGCCACCTCAGCTCCTGCCCCAGCCCTGGCCCGGCACCCATGCCCGCGAGCTCATCGCCCGATGCTGGGCGGCCCTGCGCGGAAGCGACCACGGCGAAGCCCGCCCGGCCCTCTTCCGCTTCTACGCCGACCTCACCCGAGAGGCAGCGGACCGGACCACACCCTGAAGAGAGAACGGATGGCGCAACCGGGGCTGTTGGCCAAGTTCGCGAGCGAAAGGTTCGCGTCTACGCAGTGGGCCGCGCTCGGAGCGGTTCGAAACTCCCGTCGGGGCGGGGAGTTGATGATGCGAGCCGCGCGCCCCAGCCGGTTGCGGACGCGGTCCGTGCGGGGACCGGAAGGGGCGGCCCAGGACCGGAGTGGCCTCGATCTCCCGTGGCGGCGCTTCCGGTCCCGGCGGATCCGACGCGAACGATCGGTGATGAGAGGACGCGACGTGCCAACGGACCGCGAGGGATCGACTCGCCGCTCACGGCTCTCCTGAGGCGGCTCCGCAGTCACGTCCTGGTCGTCTTCGGAAGGGACGCGTCCTCGCGTGCAGCTCCGCAACGCCGTCGCCGCGACACCCGACCCACATAACCCGTGGCTCGGCAGCGCTGGTGCGTCGCTCCTGACGGCTCCGCCGTCAGGCTGGGGTCGGCCTCAGCGACCGACACCTGCCGGATCAGCGACTTCTTCGTCTGCCCGCGCCGCGGCGCCTGCGCCGGGCCCGAACTCCCTGATGATCAACCACCCGGCCAGCGCCAACTCCCAGGCGAACACCGGGAGCGCGGCGGCCGCCCCCGCCACGGAGAGCTGCGCGTAGGCCCCGAACATCACGGCGACGGCCGAGGCGCAGATCAGCGGCCCGCCCACCAGCCCGAGCACGGCGATGAAGCGCGGCACGAGGCGTGCGCGGTACGCCAGGTACGCAAGCAGGACGGTGTTCATGCCGAGGGCGATGTTGGGCCCGAGCAGGAACGTCCAGTCGTGGACGGCCGCCAGCGCGGCGTCGGCGCCGTCCACCGCCCCCGCGTCCCGCCGCAGGGTGACGAGCGCCAGGACGGCGACGATCCCGAAGGCGATGACGGCCGCCTCGAGCAGCCGCCCGAAGGCGTACCCGAGCGCGAGCCCTTCGCCGTGGCGCCGCAGGACAGGGAACAGCGCCGCCCCGGTCCCGGCCACCGCCACCACCAGCACTACCTCGCAGAGCACTCCAAGAAGCGCCAGCGTGTCGGCGCCCTGCGCAAGCCGGCCGTCCGCCGCGCCCAGCATGGGGCGGTACAGGGCCGCCCCTGCTATCGCGGCGGCCTCGGTCAGCAGGAACAGCGACCCGGTGGCCACCGCGGTTCTCCGGTCCGGACTCATTCTCGGTGCCCCTCGCTCGATGGTGGTGTACGCCGTACACCTGGCCGCGAGCATAGGTGTACGTCGTACACTCGTCAAGGAGGGGGCGCTGTCGAGGAGGGAAGGGGCCGAACCGGAATGACCCGGCAGGAAGCCACGCACACGCAACGGATCTTCTTGAACAGGGACCGCGTTCTACGCGCCGCTGTCGCGCTCGCCGACGCGATCGGCATCGACGCGCTCAGCATGCGCAGACTCGCGCAGGAGTTGGACGTCGTACCGATGGCCCTCTACAAACACGTGGCCAACAAGGAGGAGCTGCTCGACGGCATGGCCGACACCGTCGTCGGCGAGATCGACCCGCCGGCTGTGGGCTCCGACTGGCAGAGCGTGGTCCGCGGGCGGATCCTCTCGGCCCGGCGGGCCCTGTTGCGCCACCCCTGGGCGGCCCGGGTCATCGAGTCGCGGACCGGCCCCACCCCGGCCGTGCTGGCGTACCTGGACTCGATGGCCGGTAGTTTCCGGGACGGCGGTCTCTCCGCCGACCTCACGCACCACGTCATGCACGCGATGGGGAGCCGCCTGCTCGGCTTCAGCCAGGAACTGTTCGACACCTCGGGCCCTTCCGGCCCGCCGGACCCCGGCCTGGCGGCGCACTACCCGCACATCGCGGAACTGGCCGCGACGGCCGCACACGAAGGGGGCTCCACGGTCGGTGGCGGCTGCGACGACCAGTTCGAGTTCGAATTCGCTCTGGACCTCCTCCTTGACGGCTTCGAAAGACTCCGCCGCCAGGGCTGGACGTCCACGCGGAAGGCGTAGCGGGGGCGGGGGCTGATCCAGTATCGAAGGTCTCGTGGGGGCCGAGTACGGCCGGGGGATAGGGCTGCCGAAGCCTGACCCCGATGCGACGGCTGACGTACGAATCCGCAGGCACGGGACTTACGCTGAGCAGTGGCCCGCGGGTGGGGACGGGGAAAACAGCAGCGCGGCCAGGCCGTCCTTTGGGGATACCGAGCGTAGAGAACCCTATGATCACGTGGCCCCGTGGTGTTCCGATACCCTCGCCTGTTGCCGATCGGTCTCAGTAGCGCCTTCGTTGGCGGAGCTTGTCGCACGCCAGCCTGTGGGCATTTCGCCGGCCTCTGCGATTGAGGCCGACCGCGCTTCCGCCGGAATTGACGTCGAGCACGATCAGGTGGACCGGGGCGGCCGGCAATCAGCTGAACATGCCCCCCACGGTGCTCCAGCAGGGACTGGGGCACGGCCCTCGGATTAGACGCCGCCGCCCGGTGGGCGTCCTGGGCCACCGGGCTGCACCACGACACGGTCGCCTGCGGGCACTTCATGGCCGAAGAGGCTCCCGCCGACATCGCCAAGGCCCTCCGGACTCTTCTCCACCGCTGAACAGGCACGCCATGGCGCATTTCCAGCAGAACCAACTGGATGACAGGGCCTGCTCTGCCGGGCAGACCTGGATGCACCGGCGATGGGGGATCGATGGTTCGGGCAAGCCGGTTGCAGGCACGGCTCCGGGACGCGGTACACGGCCCCCTGGCCGACACGGTCAGGTGCGGGGATGTGTCTCGTACATCCGCACCGCCACCACCAGACCGGACGCGGCGGTGAGGGCGGCGATGGCCCAGATGGCGGTGGTCAGGCTGTAGGCGTCGGCGAGAGCTCCGGCGAGGAGGGCTCCGACGGCGAAGCCGCCGTCACGCCAGAGGCGGTAGACGCCGACGGCGCGGGCGCGCCAGGCGGGGTGGGCGACATCGCCGATGACGGCGAGCAGGGTGGGGTAGACCAGCGCGGTGCCGAGGCCGAGGAGGACTTGGGCGGTGGCCCAGACACCGAAGGTGGTGCCGGCGGCGACGAGAGCGATAGCGGCGGCCTGCAGCAGCATCCCGGCGGTGATCAGGTGTTTGCGGCCGATGCGGTCGGACCACCAGCCGGTGAGCATCTGCCCCGCGCCCCAGACGGCCGGGTACAGGGCGGCGAGGATGCCGATCTGCGCGATGGACAGGCCGTGGGCGGCGAAGAGGAGGGGGAAGATGCCCCAGGCGAGAGCATCGTTGAGGTTGTTGACCATGCCGGCCTGGCTGGCGGCGGACAGCGCCTTGTCGCGAAGACTGGTGAGGCGGGCGACCTGGCCGGTGCTCAGTTCCCCGTCGTGCTCGCTGCCGGCGGGGCTGACGTGGCGGGCTGCTTCGAAGCGGGCATGGTCGCGGGTCTCGCGGACCGCGAAGGTGGACAGGCCCAGTGCCAGGATGACGTAGGCGGCGCCGAGCAGGAAGGGTTCGGGTCGCAGCCCGGCGTGCTCGGCGATGGCGCCCGTGGCCATGGCGGTGGCGGCGACGGCGACGTACCCGGCGGCCTCGTTGAAGCCCATGGCGAGACCGCGACGCTCCGGGCCGGCCAGGTCGATCTTCATGATGACCGTGGTGGACCAGGTCAGGCCCTGGTTCATACCGAGCAGGACGTTGGCGGCGATAATCCAGCCCCACGACGGGCCCCAGGCGAGCATGGCGGGCACCGGCAGGGCGATCAGCCAGCCGGCGATCAGGACCGGCTTGCGGCCGAAGCGGTCGGACCAGGTGCCGGCGAAGAAGTTGGTGACGGCCTTGGTGGCTCCGAAGGCCAGGATGTAGGTCATGGCCGCGGTGTACGCGGACAGGTGGAAGACGTCGTCGGCCAGCAGCGGCAGGACGGTGCGCTCCTGGCCGAGCATGCCACCGACCAGGGCGTTGACCACGACGAGCAGGCTGAACTGGGCGAGGTTGGCCCGCAGGCCGAGCCGTATGCCGGGGCTGGTCCCGCCGGTGGCGTGGGTGGTCACGCGGTCTCCTCCAGGGGGCGGCCAGTGGCCTTGGACCAGTCGGCCGGTCCGCCGTCGAGGACGGCGAGATGCTTGTGGCCGTTGCGCTGCAGGAGGCTGGCTGCGGTCATGGCACGTTCGCCGTGGCCGCAGGCCACGACGGGGCCCCGAGGCGCCTCGCCGCTGCGTTCGGTGAGGTCGCCGAGTTCGATGTGGACCGCGCCTGGAATGTGTCCGGCGATGTGTTCGGCCCGCTGGCGGACGTCGAGGACGGGGCGCTCGGCCACCTGGTCGGCGGTGAGCAGCTCGATGCGTTCCTGCTCTCCGCCGCCCGCGGTCCAGGCGTTCATGCCACCACCGAGGTGTCCCGCCAGCCGCTCGTAGCCGATCTTCAGCGCCTGCCAGGTGAGTTCGGCGAGGTCCTGATCGGGGTTGGTGACGAACACGAGTGGGGTGTCGTCGGGCAGCAGCCAGCCCAGCCAGGTGGCGAACTGGTCCCGCAGGGGGATGGAGACGGCGCCGGGGATGTGCCCTGCGGCGAAGTCGACGACGGGGCGTACGTCGATGATCTGGGCGCCCTCTCCGGTCAGGCGGCGCACCTGACCCGGGGGGAGCGCCGGGAGAGGCGGGGCGGAGTGGAGGATGGCGGGCCCGCGCCGGTTCGCCTCGCTCAGCTGGTCGAAGTATGCGGGGTAGGAGCCGAGGCCGCCGAGCAACTGCCGTACGAAGGTGTCCGCGTCCGGTGCGGCGAGCAGGGGGTTGGCCCGCTTCTGGGTGGCGATGGTGGTGGTCCGCTCGGCATCCGGTGGTGCGGAGCAGAACGAGCCGGCGCCGTGCGTGGGCCACACGGCCGTCATGTCCGGCAGTTCGGCCAAGCGCCGCAGCGAGCGGTACTGGGCGCGGGCCAGCTCCTCCGCGCGGTCGGCGCCGAGCAGATCCGTGCGGGCGGCCGAGCCGACGATCAGGGAACCACCGGTGAAGACTCCGAGCTCGCGGGTGCCCTCCAGGAGCAGGAAGGACAGGTGCTCGTCGGTATGGCCGGGGGTAGCCAGCGTGCGCAGGGTCAGGCCGCCGAGATCGGTCTCGTCGCCATCGGCGAGCGCAGTGTGCGGGAAGGCACGGTTCCCGGCGGCGGAGGCGAGTACGGCGGCGCCTTCGTCGGCGGCCAGCTGCACCGCACCGGACAGGAAGTCGGCGTGCAGGTGGGTGTCGGCGGCGAAGGCGACTGTGAGACCCCGTCGGCCGGCAGCCGCACGCAGCGCCCGTAGATCGCGGCTCGCATCAACGGCCAGGGCCCGTCCGTCGCCGAGGTCGACGAGGTAGGCGCTGTTGCCCAGCCCCTCATCGACCAGCGGTATCAAGTGATCGTTGGCGAAGCCCATCGGATCCTCCAGGTTCACGGAAGGTGCAGGTCGCTTCAGCGCCCACCCTTAGCTACAATATTCCATGGAAAGGTGGAGGATGTCATGGGAGACCCTCAGCGCAAAGCCGCTTTGTACGATGCCTTCGCACGCACCGGCAAGGCGCTGAGCAGCGGAAAGCGCCTGGAACTGCTCGATCTGCTGGCGCAGGGCGAGCGCACCGTCGACGCGCTCGCCAAGGCGGCGGGGCTGAACCTGACCACCGCCTCAGCGCATCTGCAAACCCTGAAGCAGGCCGGGCTCGTGGCTACCCGCCGCGACGGCGTACGCATCCACTACCGGCTGGCCGGCGACGACGTCGCAGCCCTGTACGCCCTGCTACGCCAGGTCGCCCAGACGCATCAGGCCGACGTCGAGCCCGCCCGCACCGCGTACCTCGGTACGGACGATGCCGAGGAACTCGACCGCGAGGGGCTCCTGGCGCGCGCCCAGGCGGGCGGAGTGGTCATCCTCGATGTCCGGCCGGCCGAGGAGTACGCCGCCGGTCATATCCCCGGCGCGCTCTCCATCCCCGTGGACGAGCTCACCGAGCGCATCACTGAGCTGCCGGATGATGCCGAGGTGGTCGCGTACTGCCGTGGCGCCTACTGCGTTTTCGCCTACGACGCCGTACGGTTGCTGCACGCACGTGGCCGTAAGGCCGTCCGGCTGACCGACGGGATGCTGGAGTGGCGGCTGGCCGAGCTGCCCGTGGACAAGATGTCCACCGCATGATCCCCGACGGCGGTCCCGTCCATCTGGACTACAACTCCACCAACCCGGCCTGCTGGGCGTGACACTCCTGCTCCGACTGAGTGCCGCATCCAGCATGCGCAGCCGGGCACGATCCGCCACGTCACAGCCACCGACCCGGCTCGATCTGCCCGCCGGGTGCCAGGTCCCGCCGCTACTGCGTGAGCTGCAGACCCAGGGAGCAGTCCATAGAGTCCGCACCCGTGTGGGCGATGACGCCTGGCTTGTCACCGGATACGGCGAGGTGCGACAACTCCTCGACGATGCCCGACTCGGCCGCTCCCACCCCTGCCCGCAAGCCGCCGCACGCTCCAGCGAATCAGCTCTCTTCGGCGGTCCGCTGGGAAACCACGCGTCCGAAATGGCCCGCGACCACGTGATCGCCTTCGGCGGGAAAGTCCTCCGCCCAGTTCGGGACCGGGTGTCGTCGAGGACCGCGACGGTCTCGCTCTTGGTCCAGGGCCGCAGGACGAGGCGCTGGGTGACCACGTCGGCTTGGGCGGATGAAGAAAAGGAAGGCATGAGTCCCTCTTGGCCGTTGGAACGACCGGCCGCGCTCCGTTATCGCACGGGCCGGACAAGGGCAGGCTGATGAGGGCCGACGGCGGCCATATTCATCAGCCTCCTCATCCCGAGATCACGCGTCTGTCGCGCTGGTTCGAGGTTGGTAGCCCCTCTCCAGCCAGGTACAGCTGTTGCCCGAGACGCGGCCACCTCACGAGGTGGCTCGTCGTCTCCACCGTGTCGTTGTCGCGCACCAAGAGCACCCCGGGCGTCCGACCTCACACAGGAGCGTCACCATCGCGACTGCCGCCAGGCCTCGGTTCCTGCTCACGTAGAACGTCGCTCAACACGCTGCTCGTCAGGCGGCCGGCCCCGAGCGGAGCCGCCGTACGTCCCGTGCGAGCGTGTACGAAGCGCTGAGGAAGATCAGGGCTCCGGCCCCGATCCAGAGGGCCGATGCCCCGGAGTGGTACTCACGAACGGCGACAACCAGCAGCATCGGACGCCGAAGGCCGAGATCAGAGCATCGATGCGGTGGATCACACGGGCATCATCTATGACAACCTCGGCAAGCGGAAGTGATCAAAAGGAACTGGCCTGATTATCTCGCCCGCGGACTGGATCTCTCGGTCACCAGGACGTGCGACCGGTCCTGGAAGGCCACGACACGGTCGATCTCCGCGGCCGGGATGCCGTTTCTGATCCGGGCGTCGCGCAGGCGCGCGATGTCCTGCCGAGGAACGCGGATTCCCTCCACCTCTACGGACCTCTTGGCCCTGCGGGTCATACCGGCGGGCGCGACCGGGACCGGCGGTACGGGAGTGCCGGTTGTCATGGTGTCGGATGCTGGTGGCGGGTTCGGCGACTGCGCACGTTGGCCAGCCGCACCTTTCCCGAAGGCGAGCAACTCGTGGACCTCTACACCCATGAGTAACTCGCCGACTCTCAGCGCTGTCAAGCCGCCATGGTGCGTCAGCGTGCCACCCATGTGACCCGGGAGCGCTGTGCCTCCGACGCGAGGAATCGCTCCACCTCGCGGAAGCCTGCGGCAGGGTTCGGCGGCGGTGCGGGAAGGCCGGTGCTCAGCTGTCGTCCCGGTCTTTGCCGAGTGGGTGTGCGGTTCCTTCACCTGGCTCGAAGGCATCCCGCCGCCCTGCTGTCCTGGCCTCGTCGCGCTGGGTGATTCCCGGGTGGTGCAGAGCGAATGCGGGGGACTCGGAGCGGATTTTGGGAAGCGTGAGGAAGTTGTGCCTCGGCGGGGGACAGGAGGTGGCCCACTCCAGTGAACGGCTGAAGCCCCAAGGGTCGTCGACGTCGATGCGCTTGCCCGTTTTCGCGGTCTTCCACACGTTGTACAGGAACGGCAGCGTCGAGACGCCCAGAAGGAACGCGCCGATTGAACTGAGGGTGTTCAGAGCGGTGAAACCGTCGACCGAGAGGTAGTCGGCATACCGGCGGGGCATGCCCTCGGCTCCCAGCCAGTGCTGGACGAGGAAGGTGGTGTGGAAGCCGACGAACAGCGTCCAGAAGTGGATCTTGCCGAGCCGTTCGTCGAGCATGGTGCCGGTCATCTTCGGCCACCAGAAATGGAACCCGGCGAACATTGCGAAGACGACGGTGCCGAATACCACGTAGTGGAAATGGGCAACGACGAAGTAACTGTCCGTGACATGGAAGTCCATCGGGGGCGAGGCCAGAATGACTCCGGTCAGTCCACCGAAGAGGAAGGTGACAAGGAATCCGATCGACCAGAGCATCGGTGTCTCGAAAGACAGCGACCCCTTCCACATCGTGCCGATCCAGTTGAAGAACTTCACGCCGGTCGGCACGGCGATGAGGAAGGTCATGAAGGAGAAGAAGGGCAGCAGTACCGCGCCGGTGGCAAACATGTGATGCGCCCACACGATGGCCGAGAGACCTGCGATGGCGATCGTCGCGGCCACCAGGCCGATGTAGCCGAAAACGGGTTTGCGGGAAAACACCGGAAGGATCTCCGTGACGATCCCGAAGAACGGCAGCGCGATGATGTACACCTCGGGGTGGCCGAAGAACCAGAACAGGTGCTGCCACAGAAGTGCGCCACCGTTCTCGGGATTGAAAACCTGTGCGCCGAAGCGGCGGTCTGCTTCCAGCACCAGCAGCGCCGCGGCCAGCATGGGGAAGGCCAGAAGCACCAGCACGGACGTAAGAAGAATGTTCCAGGTGAAGATCGGCATCCGGAACATGGTCATGCCCGGCGCGCGCATGCAGATGATCGTCGTGATGAAATTGACCGAACCGAGAATCGTGCCGAAACCGGCCAGGGCCAGACCCATGATCCACATGTCGCCGCCGACGTGCGGTGTGCGCTCGCCGCCGCTGAGCGGTGTGTACGCGGTCCAGCCGAAGTCGGCCGCGCCTTGTGGTGTCAGCAGGCTTCCGAGGACGATCAGGCCGCCGAAGAGGAAGAGCCAGAACGACAGCATGTTCAGCCGGGGGAACGCCACATCGGGCGAGCCGATCTGCAGCGGCATGATGGCGTTGGCGAATCCGGCGAACGTGGGGGTCGCGAAGAGCAGCAGCATGATCGTGCCGTGCATGGTGAACGTCTGGTTGTACTGCTCGTTGGAGATGATCTGAATGCCGGGCCGGGCCAGCTCCGCGCGGAGCAGCAAAGCCATCAGACCGCCGACCATGAAGAAGAGAAACGATGCGCCCAGGTACAGGTGCCCAATCTTTTTGTGATCGGTTGTCGTCATCCACGTGATGACGACACTGCCCGGCCGCCGGCCTTCGACAGGCACCAGAGTTGGCGGCTCGGTGGTGGACGCAGTCATTCAGGGCTCCCGCTACCTGTAGAGAAGTGCGGCCTGGGGCATGATCGAGCGCCGTCGGCCACCTGCTGTCGCCCCCTGTCCTACCGGCGTAGCGCCGCGACGAGCCGCTCAGCCACGCGTGCATCAGGGTGAACCGCGCTCGCAATGGCGCGATGGCAGCAACTGGGCGGGGCCATCCGGTTCCCTCGTGCCAGGCTCAGGAGCGCGCGCGGCGGGCGGCGCCGCGCACGGTCGCCCTTCACCCTCTTGGCGATCCGCACGCTTCTGACCTACCTGCCCCCTGCCCACGACCGGGTCGTGGGCATCGACCGCAAGACCTCACGCAGACTGCCCGCCCGCCGGGGCGTTACCTTCCAGCGCCACCAGGACAGGGAAGTCCCCGGTCCCGAGCGCGACACCCAGCGTCATCGCATCGAGCACGTCTGGGCCACTTTCCCGGACCGGTTCTCCGCATTCGACAAGTGCGGCCTGCTCGGCGTTCGGCTACATCCGGGCGGATCGCCCTTCTGAGGTGCGGAGTTCACCACATCTGATGGAGCACGGATGAGGAGTGCTCGACGCGGCTCGGCACATGCCGCTGGCCTGTTCTCATCGCTCGACGCTGAACGCCCGCCGCGAAGCGGCTGACCGTCCCCGCCCACGGTCCGCGCCCGGTGTCGCGGCACTCTCCGCGGGCCACCGCGATGGCAAAGTGCTCGTGGTGCGCGAAATGGCTCCACCCAGGTAGGGCGGAGCCATTTCGCGGTGATGGGCGTACGGGTCAGGCGCGGCGGCGGTTGCCCGTGATGACGCGGTACAGCACGAGCAGAATGAGCGAGCCGACGATGGCGGCGATCCAGGTGGATAGGTCGAAGAAGCCGTCGATGGAGTCGACGCCGAAGACCACCTTGCCGAGCCAGCCACCGAGCAGACCGCCCGCGACACCGATGAGCATCGTGATGATGATGCCGCCCGGGTCCTTGCCCGGCATGAGCGCCTTGGCGATGAGGCCCGCAAGCAACCCGATGATGATCCAAGCAATGATCCCCATAATGCCTCTCCTACCTGGTCGTATAAAGACGGTGTCAAGGACCGTCTGCACCGTGCCGATGCTTTCAAACGTCAATCACGCCGTTTTTCTGCAGTGGACGGACGGGGGTGCCGATCAGTGCAGGGCCGGTCCGCATCAGGGCCGAGCGAGTCGCTGCCCACGGAGACAGCTTCCGGAGCCGTCCGCCGAGTTCGCAGCGCATGATGTCAGTTCGCCGAGGCAGACGTGGCGCTGAGACGTCAGGTCGCGCCTGTACCTCGTTGGCCTCGAACTTCGACGCCCGGAAGACCAATTGACGGTGCCGGGAACAGTCGGCCCGGCCCGCACGGTTGCACCGACAGAGGAACCGGCGCCGCAGTGGCGGGGAACACGGAGACCACTGGGTCGTTCGCCCCGCCAGGGTCCGGGCTCCAGAACCACGGTGCGCCCGCCGCGTATTCGGACCAAGACGTATTTCTGCAGGAGGACTGTTTCATGACTGACCGGCCCTTGACGCTCATGGCAGTACACGCCCACCCCGACGACGAGGCCACCGGAACCGGAGGGGTCCTCGCGCGGTACGCGGCGGAAGGCGTCCGCACAGTCCTCGTGACGTGTACCGACGGCGGTTGCGGTGACGGACCGGGAGGTACCAAGCCGGGCGATCCCGGGCACGATCCGGCGGCTGTCGCCTTGATGCGCCGTCAAGAACTCGAGGCGAGTTGCGAGGTCCTGAAGGTCAGCGAGCTGGAGATGCTGGACTATGCCGACTCCGGAATGATGGGGTGGCCGAGCAACCACGCCCCCAGATCCTTCTGGCAGACGCCCGTGG
The DNA here is from genome assembly GCF_014216315.1 of Streptomyces finlayi. Taxonomy (NCBI): domain Bacteria; kingdom Bacillati; phylum Actinomycetota; class Actinomycetes; order Kitasatosporales; family Streptomycetaceae; genus Streptomyces; species Streptomyces finlayi. Next base: position 72,440 of record NZ_CP045702.1, on the reverse strand, counting down.
AGGAAGGTGCTGCCCGACTTGCAGAACTCATGCGGCACTATCGACCCGATGTGGTCGTCACCTACGACGAGAACGGCTTCTACGGCCATCCCGACCACATCCAGGCCAACCGCATCACCATGGCGGCGCTTGAGATGACCGGGCTGACACCGAAGGTGTACTGGACGACAATGCCCCGCTCGATGATGCAGCGGTTCGGGGAGATCATGCGCGAGTTTCACGAGGACATGCCGGAGCCGGATCCTGCCGAGGCCGCCGCGATGGCCGAGATCGGACTCCCCGACGACGAAATCACCACGTGGGTGGACACCACCGCATTCAGCGGTCAGAAGTTCGATGCGCTGGCGGCTCACGCAAGTCAGGGTGAGAACATCTTCTTCCTCAAGATGGGCAAGGAGAGGTTCGGCGAGTTGATGGGCATGGAGACCTTCGTACGTGTCAAGGACGCCACAGGCGCGGCCGTACCGGAGAACGATCTCTTCGCGGGACTGCGCACGCGCTGATCCGACCGGAGCCCGAGAACACTCATCGGCCCGCACGGCCCGCACGGCCCGATCGAGCGGGTCACGCACCCGGCCATCGGTAGGGCTTTGATGGGTGGGGGCCTCCCGCGCCAGCGGTGCCTCGGCTGCGGCTTGCCGTGGTCCGGTGCGCGGAACAGCCGCTGGAGGGCATGCCGTTGCTCGCCGGCCTGCCACACATACCGTGCGCGGAAACGTGACGTCGGCAATGGCTCCGGCCGCCCTCGGAGGAGCTGCGCTACGCTCGCCCCTGTCTCCTCATGCGGTGTCAGCTGTGGCGGGCCCGCACCCCGGGGGTGAGCGCCCGGGGTGCGGGTGGTGCGTTCGGTGAGGTGCATGCTCAGCCGAGAGGCTTGGCGGTGTCGCGCAGGGTGGCCAGGGCCGGGGCGTACATGCGGGTCTTGATGGTTCCGAGGGTGTCGCCGGCCTTGTTCACCTGGGCTTGGGCGATTTCGATGGCGGTGGAGCGTACGGCGTCCTCGGTGACCGCCTGGTCGACGATGCCGGTGGCCGCGGCGTCGGTCCCCCCGTAACGGTGGGCGGTGAGCATGGACTTGTGCGCGGTCTGCGGGGTCAGCCTGGACTGGATGAGGGCGGCCATGCCGGGGGTGAAGGGGATGTTGATGTCCGTTTCGGGCAGACACCAGTAGCCGCGGTCGGCGCGCATGACGCGGAAGTCGTGAGCGAGGGAGAACATCGCGCCGGCGGCGAAGGTGTGCCCTTGCAGCGCGGCCACGGTGATGACCGGCAGCGACAGCATCCGTGCGAACAGTGCGTGGACCGAAACGACGTAGTTCTGGTGCTGGTCGGCGTGGGCGAACAGCCAGTCCAGGTCGAGCCCGTTGGAGTAGAACTTGCCGGTGGCAGCGGTGACGAGAGCCCGGGGGCCTTCTGCCTTCTCCACCTCGTCGAGCGCGGCCCCGACGGCGGCGAGCCAGTCGGGGTGGAAGCGGTTCTCTCCGTCTCCGAGGTCGAGGACGAAGACGTTGTCGTGACGGTCGAGCGAGGGCATGGCGATTCCTTCGAGCTGGACGGATGCGGGTGAAGCGGGTGGGGCCTATGGCCGGGGCAGCGGCTTGGTCCCGGCGCGGTCGCGCAGGGTGTGGAGGAGCAGGTCGTGGATTTCGGCCGCGGCCGCTCGATCGGGGCGGTGCACTGCTCGGCCCGGCGCATGATCACCGCGCCTTCGACCGCGGCGATGGTCAAGGCACCGAGCCTGCGGCTGCGCTCGTTGCTGAGTCAGTCCGGGACGAACAGTGCCGCGAGGGCTTCCTGCCGACGGGTGACGACGCCGGCGGCGGAGCGGGCGAGCTGGGGTGCGTCCTCGTTGGTTTCGGCCACCGCCACGATCGGGCTGCCGGCCCGGAAGTCGCTCTCCACGAGTCGGTCGCGCCACAGCACGAAGAAGGCGTCGACGGCTTCCACGGATCATCGGCCCGCGTGAAGGCGTCGATCAGGTCCGCGATGAAGTCCCCCGCCGGCGCCGGCGCCGTCGACTTGTCGAAGAGCTGTGCCCGCCCGCCGGGAAAGTAGTGATACACCGAGTCCCGAGGAGCCCCGCTGTGTGCGATTGCCCGGTCCACGCTGGTCGCGCTCGCCCCGTACTCACGCAGCAGGGCAGCGGCGCTGAGGACCATCCGCTCACGGCGCTCACTCTTGCGCGGACTCACCCACCACCACCTTCACACCGACAGGGCGGCCCGCCGAATGAGCTACCTGTCGGTAACTTATGGGGTGTGCCATAGAGCAGGCAAGAGGGGCTGCGGCGGTGTTTGCATCCAGTACCGACAGACGCCGTTCGGGCGAGGGTGCGCCGCTATGACGGCGTCCCTGGGCGCGCTCGGCTCGACATGCTGGACTTGACGGAGAAGTCATCGCTGACCAGAGCCCGGAACCTGTCGAGCCGAAGACCTGCGTGTCGTGCCAGGTGCCGGTCCCATGTCGACTTCTCCGACCCGACTGCTTCGATCAGGCGGACCGCGAGTCGTCCGGGATCGTCGTGTCGACGGGCAGCGCGTCTTCCTGGCGGAACCGCTTCGGTCGGGACCCCGCCCAGACCTGTGCTCCGGTCCTGGCCGGAGCACAGGCAGCCTGCGGGAGCGTCCCTGCGGCTTCGGCGGCAGTCATGAGGGTGATGCGTCGCCTCTGCCGGTCGCGGTGACGCTTTGGACGCAGTCACGGAGCAGGGCGCGGCGCCGGTCATGTGCGGCATCGGGTTCTTGGCTGCTGGCCGCATACACGTTGCTGACCGGTGACCAGGCCATGGACATGGCGATGACCATGGCCATGATGTCGAACGGGTCACCTGCGCGAATCCGCCCGGCGGCCTGGGCCTCGGCGATGGCCCTGAGTTTGCGGTCGTCGTAGTGCTGGTGGGTCTCGACGAGGTGCCCGGCAGGCCGGCGCTCCAGTCGTGTCCAGGTCGCCAGCCGGATGAGGTCGGGGCGGCGCAGGTATTCGTCGTAGAGGCGCACGGCCCATTCCGCGAGATCGTCGGCGTCGATGGGCACGACGTTGGTGATGCGCTCCAGCGAGCTGAGGAAGATCGCGTCGAAGAGCCGTTCCTTGTCACCGAAGTAGGCATAAAGCTGCGCCTTGTTGGTGCGCGCTGCGGTCACGATGCGTTCGATGCGCGCCCCGGCGATGCCGTGCTGGGCGAATTCCTCGGTGGCGGCGTCCAGGATGCGCTGGTACGTCGCGGCGCCTCGCGAGGTCTGGGGGTGTTCCGGCATGCCCGCACTCTACCAAACAGAACAGTTGGTTTGCCTTGGCGCTCCGTCGTGTCTAAGCTGGGCAGACCGAACAGTCTGTTTAAGGAGTCACCTATGCGAACGACCGTTGGATGGCAGGCAGCCGGTCCCGCAGCGCTGCGGCGCACCTCGCTGGAGCGGCGTGACCTGCGCCCGGATGACATCGCGGTACAGGTCGACTACTGCGGTGTGTGCCACAGCGACCTGCACGCCCTGCACGCCTATGACCAGTACACCGACGCGCCTCTGGTGCCCGGTCATGAATTCACCGGCGTGGTGGCCGGGATCGGATCCGAGGTGACCACCTTCTCGGTCGGCGACCGCGTAGCGGTGGGCAACATCGTCGACTCCTGCGGCGTGTGCGCCATGTGCGAAGCCGGACAGGAGAATTTCTGTCACTCCTTTCCGACTCTGACCTATGGCGGCACCGACCGGCAGGACGGGGCGATCACCCTGGGCGGCTACTCGCGCGAGTACGTCGTGCGTGACGCGTTCGTCTACCCGCTCCCTTCTGGCCTCGACCCGGCCGCAGCCGCCCCGCTGATGTGCGCCGGCGTCACCGTCTGGGAACCCCTGCGCTCCCTCGGCGCGGGCCCCGGCAGTCGCGTCGCGGTGGCCGGGCTCGGCGGCCTGGGCCACCTCGCGGTCAAGATGGCCGTGGCGCTCGGTGCCACCACGACCGTCATCAGCCGCACCCAGGACAAGCACGACGACGCCCGCAAGCTCGGCGCTCACGACCTCATCGTCTCCACTGATCCCCGGCAGATGGCTGCGGCACGCGACACCTTCGACGTCGTCATCGACACCATCTCCGCCCCTCACGACCTCGCTCCGTATCTGAAGCTGGTGGCGATGGACGGCACTCTCAGCCTCCTCGGGTACCTGGGCCCCGTCACCGTCGAGGCCATGGACCTGCTCATCGGCCGCAAGAAGCTCAGCTCCGCGGGCAGCGGAGGCCGCCTGGCGACAGCCGAGATGCTCCGGTTCTGCGCCGACAACAACATCGCGGCCGACATCGAAGTGCTCCCGTCGTCACAGGTGGACACGGCGCTCGACCGCCTGCGGCGAAACGATGTCCGCTACCGCTTCGTGCTCGACATGTCCGACCTGGACTGAAGAGAACGGCCGGTGAAGAGGCTTGGCCGGGCCATGTCGTGCGAGCCGGACGGTGACGCGCGCAGGCCCGACCGCATGAAGCGTGCTCGGCGCGTTCATGGATGATCGGCATGCCGATGTGGAGAAGGCACTTACCAGGCCGATGAGTGCTTGTCGGGTTTGACTTCGGGGTCCAGGCGATAGTCGGGACAGTCGCGGTCTTGACATGCGCCCGGGCCCCAAACGGGAACGAATATTCCGAGGGTTTTACGACGGTGAACCGCCGTCGGTACGGCCTTTTTGCAGGTCGGGCACACATACGCCTCAGGCTTACGTTTCACTTTGACCATGTCTTTACGATATGCCTGTTCTGGTGCGTCGGGAAGTGCCCCGCTTCCTCGCCGGCCCGCGTGCGGGTGGGCTCCAGCCTCCGGGCCGGGTGAGCCGAGTGGGCGCTCAGCGGTATCTCCTTCCCTCCCAGGCGGCGAACTGGGTGACCCGGTGATCCCGGGCGTTTCACTCAGTTCGCCTGCCTGCTCCAGAGTGCCGGTCGGGACGGGTTTCCTGAGGCTGAGCACCACGGAACCTGCCAGGACGACGACAATGACCGCGAGGCTGATCGGTGAGGGGATCTCCGGGATGCTGGGGCTGATCATTTTGTGGGACGCCTGCAGGATGAGCTTGACACCGATGAAGGCGAGGATGATCGCCAGGCCCTTGCTCAGGTTGTGGAAGCGGTCCAGGAGTCCCGCGAGCACGAAATAGAGGGCCCGCAGGCCAAGGATGGCGAACGCATTGCTGGTGTAGACGATGAAGGCGTCGTCACTGACCGCAAGAACGGCCGGGACACTGTCGACGGCGAAGATCAGGTCAGCGGCCTCGATCGCGGCGACGACCGCCAGCAGCGGAGTCGCCATTCGTATCCCGGCTTCCTTGACGAAGAACTTCGCCCCGTCGTACTCGTCACGCACCGGGATGGCCTTGCGAAGCATCCGTACTGCGAAACTCCTGCCCGGGTCGAAGCTCACCTCCTCGTCCTTGAAGAGCTTGTAGGCGCTGTAGAAGAGAACCGCCGCAAAGGCGAACAGCACCGCGGTGAAGCGGCTGACGACGGCCACGCCGAGGGTGAGGAAGATCCCTCGGAAGACCAGGGCGCCGATGACGCCGAAGAACAGCACGCGGTGCTGGTAGGCGCGTGGCACTTTGAAGTACGCAAAGATCACGGCGAAGACGAACAGGTTGTCGACAGACAGGCTCTTCTCCAACAGCCACGCCGTTGTGTACTCGGTGCCCGCAGCCGTACCCAGGACGAGAAAGACGACCGCGCCGAAGATCAGGGCGAGACTCACCCACAGGCCGCTCCAGGCGGCTGCCTCCCTGAATCCGATGACGTGCGCGGTGCGGTGGGACAGCAGGTCAACCGCCAGCGCCACCACCACCGTCGCGGCGAACGCCCCCCACAGCCAGAGCGGGACCTCAAGCACACCGAACACCCTCACCGCGGCCCGCGCGCGGTACGCAGGCCCTCATACAGAAGTCTCCGGCACTACGCCCCCGGGAGCATGCCGGAGCGCGTATGAGGCCGACCGCGTACACGGGCCGGTCCGGGAGCGGATCCGGTCCGGGAGCGGAACTCGCACAGTTCTTACATTCACGTCGTTGACGCCCGGTGCTCCGCACGCACGCCGTTCCCTGCGGAGTCAGGCGGAGAGCAGCAGAGCGAGAGTCGGAGCCAGACTGTAGACGGCGACTGCTGGTCCGGTCACCCGCGCACGTGGTCCGGCCGCGCGGACGGCCTCGGCCGGCAAAGCGCGGATCCCGTTAACCGCGGCCTGTGCCCGCGGCCGACGGGCAGGAGCGCAGCGAACCAACGCGCGTGAAGAACACCGTAGACGCACGCTGCCCGAAGGTGACGGGTATTGCTCCGACCGGGAACGTTCGCCGGGGTGGAGAGTAGGCGCCTGTGATGGTGCGGGCCCATCCAGTGGAGAGCATGGTCTGTCCCGGCCGGTGGCCCTGACCGTCGCCGGAAACGGGATCGGGGCCAGGGGCGGCGGGGGCAGACGCCGCCGCGGCCTGCGAAACCTGTCCGACCGTGCCGAACGATGGCCCGTGGCACCGCGGAGGTGTCCTCGCCGGACGGGAGTGGAACACGACTCCTGGTGTGGAGTGTTCCCGCCCCCGGGCGTCAGGGGCGTGGCGTCCGTCCCGCCGCCCCGTTTGGGACCCGATCTCGCCGAAGACCGGATCGCCCGGTGCGCAGTCGCCCCCTTGCGTAACCCCTGTCCTGCCCGCCACCTCCCGCGCGGCCGTGTGCGACGGGCTCGAACCCGCCCTGCTGGCCGCCGACACTCCCCGAGGCAGGCACGAACGGGCGTTCACCTGCCCCTTATCTTTTTCAGGGCCTCGATACGGGGGTCCAGGCCCCCGTACCCGGCATGGCTGTTTGCCGACTGGGCGCGGGTGCGGCCCGCCGTCGGACTTCCGGGCCGCCCACCGGCGGGAGAGCGAACGGCGGGCGGCCCGGTGTGGTGCGTCAGGTGATCAGGGAGCGAGCAGGACCGCAACGCCGTTGCGTTTGGGTTTTGAGTCGCAGGTCAAGCCCTGTTGAATGACGCAACGGGACGTCCTGATAGATCAGCTTGTGTCGAGCAAGAAGATCATCGGGAGTCCCGTTGCAGGAGAAGTCTGTCATCACGCGCACGGTCGAGGCGGCCGGGGGTGTGTACGCGCCCGGCCACTTGGGCGAGCTGACCCAGATCGTGGACTTCGTACTGGTGGACGCGGTGATCGATGAGACAGGGTCACGTGAGAAGCGGCTGCGGCTGCTGCCGTCCCGGGTGGTGGTCTATTTCGTCCTCGCGCTGGCCCTGTTCGAGGACTGTTCCTATCGGGGCGTGTGGGGCAAGCTGACGGCGGGGCTGGAGGGACTGCCGTTGGTGCGTCCGGCGGTCTCCTCGCTGTCCCGGGCCCGACGGCGGATAGGAGCGGCACCGCTGCGGCGGCTGTTCGAGATCCTCGCCGGACCCGTCGCCCACCTCGGGCAGGCCGGCTCGTTCTATCGGGGGCTTCGGACCGTGGCCGTGGACGGCACCTTGCTGCACGTGCCCGATGAGGAGGCGCTCACCTGGCGCTATCCCAAGCGGGCGGGCGAGAGCGTGGAGTTCGGCTACCCGCTGCTACGACTCGTGGTCCTGGTCGAGTGTGGCACCCGTGCCGTGCTGGCCGCCGCGTTCGGCCCCGAGAGTGACGGCGAACTCACCTACGCGGGACGCCTGTTGAGTGTGCTGGACCGCACGATGCTCCTGCTGGCCGATGCCGGCTTCGACGCGAACGAGTTCGCCCGGGACGTCCAGGCCACCGGCGCCCAGTTCCTGGTGCGCTCCTCCGCCCGCCGCATACCCACCCCCTTCCGGCACCTGGACGACGGCTCCTACCTGGCCCGGATCGGCTACGGCGTCCTGCCCGTCATGCTGACCGTCCGCGTCATCGAGGCGTCCGTCACCGTGACCCTGGCCGATGGCACCGTCCGCACCGAGCAGTGGCGCCTGCTCACCACTCTCCTCGACCCGGCCGCCCACCCAGCTGCCAGGCTCGTGGATCTCTACCACGAGCGGTGGCAGTCGGAGACGACGTACTTCTCGATCAAGGCAACGATGCTGGACGGCCGTGTCCTGCGCTCCCGCAGCCTGACCGGCCTCGACCAGGAGGTCTACGCCCTGCTCACCACCTACCAGGCCCTGATCCGTGCCGCTTCCGACACCGCCTGCACCCGGCCCGGCCTGGACATGGACCGCATCAGCTTCACCGTCCTGCAGACCACCGCCGGCGACACCGTGACCACCGCGACCGCGATCCTGCCCCCGACGGGACCCGCCGACCTCGTCGGCACCATCGGCCGGGCCGTCCTCGACGCCCTGCACCCCGCCCGCCACCGGCACCGCGTCAAGGCCCGCACCCGAAAGAACCCCACCAGCAAGTACGGCCCGAACGCCGGACAACACCCCACGACCAGCCAGAACTACACCGTCCACACCACTGTCACGTTCTTCGAGCACGGACTTGCGAGCCGCTCGCGGACGTAAACGCAACGGTGTTGAGCAGGACCGTCTTGCCGGAGAGCCGCCCGGCGCCGGCGTCCTCATGCACGGCGGCCAGCTCGGCCACCGGGCGGTGGGCCGCGACGTGTACCCGGAGCTTGCCGGCATCCACCTTGGCGACCAGCTCGGCCAGCTGGGCTCCGTCGCTGCGGACCCACAGGCTCGCGCTGCGCACCCCCCGGGCGGGGTCCTCGGGAATGGGGCCGGCTGTGCTGGCGGCGACCCCGCCGTCGGCGACGTAGTCCGTCAACTGGGAGAGTTCCTCCGGGGACACGCGCACATGGTTCACCACGACCTGGAACGGGCCGCCCACGGCGGCCGGGCCCGCGGCGAGGGCGAGGGGGCCGACGACCCGGTCCGCGCCGTAGCCCCGAAGGCGGTCCGCGTGCTGCGGCGCGTCCACTGCGGTCACGTGCGCCCCCGCGTCGAGGGCGAGCTGCACCACGAGGCTGCCGACCGCGCCCCCCGCCCCGTTGACCAGGACGGTCTGACCGGGCTTCAGCTCGGCGAGCTCGAACGCCGTCTGCCAGGCCGCCAGGCCGGTCAGCGGCAGCGCCGCGGCATCGACCAGCTCCGTCGTCCGGGGCGCCGGGGCCAGGGACTCGGCCGGGGCGAGCACGTACTCGGCGGCCCCGCCGGCGGAGTCGAGGGGCAGCATCGCCACGACCCGGTCGCCGATCTCCAGGCCGGTCACGTCCGCGCCGAGTCCGGCGACGGTGCCGGCCAGGTCGATCCCCGGTACGTACGGGAGGGCTATCGGGATCATCTCTGCCAGGGCGCCGGAGCGGATGTGGTCATCGACCGGGTTGAACGACGTGGCGGCCACCCTTACCAGCACCTGGCCGCTGCCGGGGACCGGACGGTCGACGTCCTCGTAGCGCAAGACCTCGCTGCTGCCGAACTCGTGGAAACGCATTGCCTTCATGGCACTTTCCTCCAGGGTGTATCGATGTCGTCGTCAACGGATGAGGTGATCGGGCGGGAAGGTGATGCACGTCGGGACACTCAGGTCAGCTGCACCGACCGGGTGGAGTTGCCCATCACCATGCGGTCGATGGCGCTCACGGCGCTGCTGGGGTCATCGGCGGCGCCGACGGTGAGCAGCAACGGGACGAAGTGGTCGGCCGTCGGATGGGCGACCGCGGCGCCGGGTGCCTTGTTGCGGTAGTCGGCGAGGGAGTCGACGTCGCCCCGGGCGAGGGCGGCAACGGCCCATTCGTCGAATGCCGTGGTCTCGGCGGCGAGTTCCGGCCGGCGCAAGACAGCGAAGCTGTGCGTCATGAAGCCCGAGCCGAGAACGAGGATGCCTTCCTCGCGCAGGGGCCGCAGGCGTGCCCCCAGCTCGAACAGAGCGCTGGGGTCGAGGCTCGGCATCGACAACTGCACGACCGGGACGTCGGCCGCGGGATACATGGCCATGAGCGGGATGAAGGCGCCGTGGTCGAGGCCGCGGTCGGCGAACTCGTGCACCGGCGTCCGGCCCAGCAGCCCCGTGAGTCGCCGAGCCAGGTCGGTGGCGTCCGGGGTCGCGTAGGGAAGGGTTTTGTAGCGGGGGTGGAAGCCGCTGAAATCGTAGGAGAGCGGGGTACCGGCCGCGGCTCCGGATATCGCGGCCGGTGCCCGTTCCCAGTGGGCCGAGATGACCACGACGGCCCGGGGTCTGGGAATCGACTGGGCCCAGTCGAAGAGGTCCCCGAGCCACTGCGAATCGTCGAGGGTGAACGGGGCCCCGTGGCTGACGAAGAGGCTGGGCAAGGGCCCGTCGGAGGGATGCCACACCCGTCGCTCGTGCGCCTGTGGCAGGACCCGGGCAAGGAGGTCGTCGTATGCCGCGGCTGGTGTGCGCGACGGGAAGGCGGAAGTCAGGCCGTTCGGTGCGGCCGGGCTGCGAGTGGTGGTCGTCGAAATCAGCTCCTTCACTTGCCTCGGCAAGAACATTCACTTGCCCTGGCAAGTGAAAAAGTAGCTCACTGAAGGTTGCCTAGGCAAGTGCTGGAGTTGTCCGGGCAAGTATGATGGGGTTCATGGATACTCAGTCGCCCTGGCTCGACGACGACCAGCAGGCCGTGTGGCAGGCGCTTCTCACGGTCGTCATTGCCCTCCCGGCGGCCCTCGACCGCCAGTTGCAGCGAGACGCGGGCATCTCCAACTTCGAGTACGGGGTCATGGCCCAGCTGTCCACGGCCGACGGGGCCACGATGCGGCTCAGTGACCTGGCCCGGGTCTGCGACAGCACCCAACCCCGCCTGTCGAAGGTGATGGATCGCTTCGAAGCCCGCGACTGGGTCGCCCGCCGACCCGACCCCGGCGACGGTCGGTACACCCTCGCCGCCCTGACCGACGTGGGCCGGCAGAAGCTCGTCGAGAGCGCACCGGAACACGTCGCGCAGGTGAAGCGGCTCGTGTTCGATCCGCTCAGCGCCGCTCAGCGCCGCCACCTCGGGGCCGCACTCACCCGCATCGCCGCTACCGTGCGCCAGGAAGTCGAAGGAGGCTGAGCACCGCCCTCGGGCGGGGCCTTTCGTCAGCCTTACGACCTTGGTGCACGATTGAGGTCAAGGCGTGCGGACCTGGCGGTTCGGCTGGTGGGTGATCAGCAGGCGGCCTGTCCGACGAGTACCAGTCCGGTGCTCGTCGGGCGGTGGGTCAGCCTGCGGGCAGTACGGTCGGAGACCAAACCGGCGATGGCGGCATGGGTCTCGGTGTAGTGCTCGCGGCGGCCGATGTACCGCTGGAGCGCGCCACTTCTTCTGCTCGCCGATGGCGTGCTCCACGCAGATCCGGTGGGAGGACTGCCGTCGGCGTGCCTCGCGCCAGGCATGCTGGTCGCCGAGCAGGACGTCGTCTTTGGGTTTCCGCGGCGGGGCGCTGACCTGGTCGGGGAACTCGTTGGCCAAGCCTCGGTAGCCCTCGTCGACCTCGGCTCGGACCTGCGGGCGGAGACGGAGCTGCTCGGCGATGCCCTCGGTGCGCATCGCGGTCTGGTCGTGCTGGCGGCCGGGACAATCCGCCCCCGACCACAAGACGCGGCCCTGGCTGTCGCAAATGGTGGTGGTCTTGGCGGTGTTCTGCTTCTACTTGCCGGAGACGAATGCCCTGCGGCCAGGGCGGCCAGCTTGCCGGCGAGGCACCTGCACCTCGGTGCCGTCGATACGCAGGTCCACCCCTTCCGTGTCGGCGTAGGCGAAGACGTCCGCCAAGGTCCGCAGGCGCACGCCGGGCCGGTCGGGGACCGCGAAGCCGCGCCGGGCCAGCAGCGGCCGGATTTCGTGCACCGCCCGGGTAACGGTGGGGCGGCTGACCCGATAGAGGGCGGCCAGGGCCGCGTGCGGCAACTGGAGGCGCAGTACGACCAGGGTGACCAGCACGCGGTCGGTGAAGACCAGCTGATGGGTCGGGCCGGCGCCGGCGGCGCGTCGCCGGGGTCCGGCGCGCCGCTCTTGGAGGGCCGACTCGCACCGAGCGGTCCACGGGACAGCCAATTCCTCGATCAAATCGCCGAGGTGTGCTCGGGACAAGCCGCAGAAGGCAGGATGGGACAAGGCCGCACGGGCCGGGTATGGCGTCACAACCTCCCCAACCCGTGCGGTCGTTGTCACGTCACGGCTGACCGCGTCTCTGACGGACCGACTCGCTACTCGGCAGGCTCGGCGATCAGCGCGGTGGCGACACGTCGGAAGCCGAGTCGGGCATAGATGCGGGCGACGTCATCGTCGCCTGCCGACAAGAAGATGGTCTCCACTGCTCTCGATCGGGCGTCGGCCACCAGCGCCGCGGTGACCGCGATCCCAAGGCCACGACGGCGCGCGGTGGGCAGTGTCCCAACACCGACGATTTCGCTGACCGATCCGACTGGCTGGTGCTGGCCCGCGCACAACGCCGTCCCACCTTCCACCGCTGCGGCAACCGAAGTCAGGCCCGCCTCGATCCGTGCCGCCACGCGTTCCACCGACCCGTCGCCTGCTCGGGCACGCACGGCTTCCGCCAGCTCGGTGACTCCCGCGAAGCCGAGACCAGTTCCGGGCTCCGCGAAAGCAAGATGCGGCACGGCCAGCGCGCTCGCCAGCGCCGGATCGTCCGGATCCATGGTCCGCACCCGCAACCCGTCGGACAACTCGTCCGCAGCGGGCACTGGGGCGCCCGGGTCAAGCACCATCAAAGGGTGCTCGTGAACCACAAGCCCCGAGTCCTCGATCGCGGCCCGCAGCGCGGGCGTGGTCTCGGCGATCCACTCGAAACTCTCCGGGATCCCGAGTTCACGCTGCCGGGCGCGGACCCGGGCCACAGCGGCGGCGCTCACCGCGCCAGACCATCCCCGAGCCGGACGTGCGTAGAACGGCCATCCCTGGCCTTCCCGCACGAACAGAGTCAGCGGCCCGAAGTCCTCGACCCGGGCGCTATGTCGCGGCACCGCGTCGTAGTAACACTCGAGTCGGTCCAGCAGTACCCGCTCAGGGCGATCATCAAGATCCACAGAAGTCACACGGGGCATCCAAACACCAGGTCACCGACCACCGCCACCGCATTACGACTCGCCCACTACCACCTTCCCGCGGACGATCACGCGCGGGACAGCGCGATCGCGTACCAAGTCGTTACTCGGAGAGTTGCGGCAGTGGGGCCAGGTCGAGCCGCAGCCCGGTCGGTGGTTGGCCCGGCAGCGCGGCGGGTTCCTCTCAGCCCCGTCCACCAACTCCGTGAAGAAGTACGCGACGGTCCGAGGGTGCTGACGGCGGGTTGTGACACCGAGTCAGAAGAGCCAGCGGTTTCGGCGTACGAGGGGCAGTCGCGCCCACGCCCGGCCCAGGCCCCAGCTGTGTCCGGCGAGTGCCACGGGAAGCAGGACGAGGACGGCGGCGTACAGCACGTGGTAGTCGATGAGCGGATTCGTCGACATGCTGGGCGAGCCGTCGGACAGGTGCCGGGCCGGAGGCCATTCAGCCGCCCACATCAGGGCCATCATGGCCGTGCCGGCCAGCGCGGCCGGCCGTAGCGCGACCCCGCTCAGCAGTGCCACGCCGATGCCCAGCAGTCCCAGCATGAAGGCCCAGTGCGCCCAGGCGTCGCCGGCCCAGGTATGGAAGGTGTTCTCCATCGGCCCGGCCGAGACACCGCTGAGGAAGCCCATGGTCGGCGATCCGCCGTCCACCCACCCTTTACCGGCTCCGGTCGCGTAGCCCCAGCCGAAAGCTTGCGCAGGCCGGACACGATTGCGATGAGGTCCTGGATAGAACGGCCGAGCCGGTCCCGCGACGGGACTACGAGGGTCGCCCTCGCGCAGGTAGTCAAGGGCCTTCCACAGTTCCTCGCGTTCGGCGTTCTTGCCGGACTTCTTGTCGGAGAAGATCCGGATGCACCTTGCTTCGGTGAGTGCGTGGATCTGCCGGTCGAGCAACTGCCCCTTGGTGGACACGCGTGCGTATCCCACGAGGCTGCCGGTCCGTACGGCCGGAACGGGGGCGAGGAGATCGGCGGTGTCGTCCTGGGGTAGCTGCACCTGCCAGATCGTGCAGAATACGGTGCTCCTCAACTTCCTTAGCACATCGACTTTCTGACACCGTTTTATGGGCATGATCCGGTGCCGATCCGGCCACGCACCGCCGCTTACCGATCTTGCTCATCAACCGGTTGATTGCTGGGCGTCTCCGTCCCCAGCCGCAGAGCCCGGCATGCTGATTACTTGAGTCGGCAGTGTTGGCCTGTTCGCCAGTTCGCGGTGGCGGCGGCAATCACGGCGCCCAGCCTGTCCCGGGCGCCCACCAGATCGCCGATCCGGCTGTCGATGCGATCCCGTTCCGCCGAAAGCCGGTCGATCAGCTCTGGCGTGGCCTCACCGTTCACGACACACGGCAGCAGATCCGCGATCGACTTGCTCGGCAGCCCGGCGGCGTACAACTGCTGGATCAGTTGGACACGGTCGACCGCGCTGTCCGGGTAATGCCGCTGGCCGCTGGGGCTGCGTTCCGAGGCGAGCAGGTTCTGTTCCTCGTAGTAGCGCAGCGCCCGAACGCTGACGCCTGCTCTGGTGGCGAGCTCGCCGATACGCATCATGTCTCTCCGATGTGAGGCAGACAACTCTTCTTGCCTCTGACGTCAGCGTCAGGTCTTAGCGTATCTCGCGACGGCTCACCCCCTCCGCCAAGGCGAAGGACGCGACCGTGACCAGCTTGTTCGACAGCTTCCCCATCGGAAATGCGAAGGAAGATCTGCCCATGACTGCATCAGACGCGGCGGCCACGGACGTGGCCATCACCGCCCCCGCCCCCATCGTCTCGGTGAAGCCGGTAGTGCTGGAAGCACCGGGCCGCAGTGAGGGCCTGCGGGTGAGAATTTCCGCGCCGACAACCGGGAGCGAACTGCCGATCATCGTCTTCTCGCACGGTTTCGGGTCGTCGTTGAACGGCTACGGTCCTCTGGCTGACTTCTGGGCTGCTCACGGTTTCGTGGTGATTCAGCCCACCCATCTCGACTCCAGGACCGTGGGTCTTTCCCAGGACGATCCCCGCACACCGCGGCTCTGGCGCTTCCGCGTCCAGGACATGAAGCGCATCCTTGACCAGCTTGATCTGCTGGAGGCCGCTGTTCCCGGTCTCAGCGGGCGCCTGGATCGAAGCCGCATTGCCGCAGCCGGACACTCCTTCGGCGGCCAGACGGCGGGCAATCTGCTGGGCCTGCGCGTCCTCGATCCGGTGAGCAAGAATGCAGAAGACCTGTCCGACTCGCGGATCAAGGCGGGCGTGCTGCTTGCTACGGCCGGCAGGGGCGGAGCCGACCTGACTCCCTTCGCGGCCGAGAACCTTCCGTGGTTGAAGGGACCGGACTTCGCGCACATGACCACGCCGACCCTCGTGGTCGCAGGGGACAAGGACGAGCTACCGCTGTCCGTCAGAGGGCCGGAGTGGCTCGCCGACCCGTACCACCTGAGCCCGGGGCGCAAGAGCCTGCTCACTCTGTTCGGGGCGGAGCACTCCCTCGGCGGAATCGCCGGCTACGAAGTCCGGGAGACGACGGACGAGAACTCCGAGCGCGTGGCTTTGATCCAACGGGTCACCTGGGCCTACCTTCGTCACGCACTCGGCATCGAGGACACCAGCTGGACGGCAGCGCAGAAGGCTTTGTCGGAGAGCGTCGCCCCTATGGGGCGGATCGAATCCAAGTGAAGCTCTGAGAAGTGAACCACCTCCGGGGCGGTCGCAGCCCTTGGCACGGCATCAGTCGTCCGAGGACGGGCGTCTCGCACACGGGTGAACGAGCTCGGCGATACCTCGTGGGGACCGGTCTGGCCGACTACGCCTACGCATGCTCAGATGGCTGCAGGTCGGCGGCGTCCGTCGGTACTCGGGGCCCGGAAGTTTGACCGCGGCAAGGTTGAGGCGAGTGTCCATGTCGAGGTTGACCTCGCCGTACGGGCGTACGTGGGACCAGAACAGCGGGGGTCAGGCCGCGCCGGTCGGCGGGCGTGAGAAGCTCGGCCCACTCCGGTTCGCCGAGGATGTCCTGGAGCATCAGGGTGTTCACGTAGACCAGTGCCGATTGCAGAATCCGCAGGCACAGCACGAACATCTCCTGCTCGTCGCGCCGCTTCGAGGCGATCTCCCGCCCTCGCCGTAGGCGATCACGGAGTTCGCGCCGTTGGAACTCCATCACGTTCAGCCCTGCTCGATCTCCCGCTGGAGGTCCCGCAGCCGCAGGTAGCGGGCCACGAAGATGGCCTTCTGCGCGCGGCCGACCTCCAGCATCGCCACGTAGGTGGGATGGGAGGCGTTGCGGGTGAAGCGCCGCAGGGTCGCCTCGGCGGACGTGGTGCGGGTCCGGATCGCGGTGGGCGTACTTGATCATCTGGTCGTACTGCTGGGCGATGAATTCCCAGCGGATCGGCCGGGTCGGCGCCGGGGTGAGCTGCGGGCAGGCGTCCGGTTCGCCGGCCACCGGCCGGTACAGCCTCACCTTGTTGATCCGCTTGATCCTGGGCAGCAGGTCGAAGTTCAGCAGCCTCGTGATGCCGAACCCGAATTCCGACTGGCCGTGCGAGTCCGTGTAGTTGGCCTCGACATCCATCGTGGTGCCGGGCCGCATCGCGCCCTCGATCATCGCGGCGACCTCGGAGGCGGTGCAGTTGATCAGTTGGGAGTGGATGGCCAGGGACTTCTTCTTCGGTCGAACCCTGGCCCCACAACTCGGTGCTGCGGGCGGCGAAGGTGGCGTTCGCGATCTGGACCGCGATGGCGAGGGCGGCCTCCGCCGACAAATACCGGCGGCGCACGTAGCGCAGTTCGTCCTCGGTGTGCCCGTGGCCGCCGGCCGCCACGGCCTTGATCCCGGTGTTCGTGCCGTACACGTAGATGACCAGCAGCAGTCGTTCGGCCAGCACCTCCGGCGAGAGGCTGCCGCCGCCGGAGACGGAGGTGACCGCGTCCAGGCGACGAGCGGCACGATGCCCCAATGCCGCTGTACCTCGCCCTTGATCCTGCGCAGGTTGCGCTGCTCGGGCTGGGCCTCAGCCGTCGTGAGCCGGATCGCCCCGGACTTCTGCTCGGCGATGTTCAGCCAGGACAGCTTGGGCATCCGGTCGTTCAGCAGGGTCACCTCGGTGGTCATCTGCTCGCGCAGTTCGTCGATGAACACCGCGGCGTCCAGCGGCTTGCGCAGCTCCCGTTGGTTCTCCTCCGCCGGGCCTCGAAGTCCTGCGGCAGGTCCTCGTCCGGGTTGCGCCACTTGTCGGCGCCGACCACCCAGATCTCCTTGCACTTGAGCTGATCGCGCGGGGACGGTAGGCCGGCCCGCGGGTCTTGAACTCGTGCACCAGCTCCCGCAGCGTCGCCTCGCCCCCGGACACCGCCAGGAACACGACCTGGCGGACCGTACCCTCCGGGGTGCCGAGCGACGCCTCGGCGAGCTTGAAGAGGATGTTCTCCTTGCCCGATACCTTCTTGAACGCGTTGATGAGTTGCTCGGTGACCTTCTTCTCCGCCCGCGCCCCGATCCGGTGCACCGTGGAGATCAGCAGCTCCACCAGCGTGTCCGTGATCTCCCGCTCCCGCTCGTGCAGCAGCGCGGCCAGCAGCGTCACCCGCAGCGCCACCGGATGCGTCCGCAGGTGAGAAGGCGACTCCACCGCGGCCCGCGCCCGCCAGCACGCTGGTCAGGCGGCCCCGTGACCGTCCAACTCCTGTGTCGGGCTGGTGGTTTCGGGGCTCAAACCCTCTTTTTTGGGGCCGTGGTTGGGTCTTCCGGGCGCCGGCCGCGTACTGGTGGGCACGACAGGACGTCGAGTCGACACCGACCATGCCCCAATCGACACTTCCGGCCAGATCAGCTTCGGCCTGAACCGTCTGCAGGATCCGGTCCCACGTTCCGTCCGCTGACCAGCGCCGATGTCGTTCATAGACGGTCTTCCAGGACCGTTAACGTTCCGGTAGATCACGCCACGGGACCCCGGTCCGGACTCGGAACAGGATCCCGTTGACCACGATGCGGTGGTCACTCCACCGGCCTCCCCGACCGCCTGACGGCGGCAGATGCGGCTCCAGAAGTGCCCCGCCGCTCGCCAGATCCCCCGGCCCATACCCGAACCAACGAGCGACCGGTCGGAAGGTCACATGATCCGCCGGACAGCACCTAGGGACGATCGCGGACCGGGGACACAGGGCCACCCTGCTTCGGCACCGCACCACGCGGTGCCTCTGAGGCCTCGGGCACCCCTGAGGTCTCCGGTGCCCCTGCCGGTGCAGGCTGCGGCTCATCCGTACGTCCGAGCGCCCGCCGGGCCAGCCTTCCGGCCGCGACCCAGAAGCGGTCGGGCAGGAACACCGCGTCGGCGATGATCATCGCGCCGGAGAACAGCGGCAGCCCCATGAGGACCGCGATGCCGATGTGCATCCCCAGCAGCATCGTCAGCACCGGGTACTTGAGCCTGCCGAACAGCACGAACGGGAAGGCGACCTGGAGAAGCACGGTCAGGTAGCCGACGACCGCGATGACGAGAGCCTGCTCGTCCGCCCAGTGCGAGAGCGCGGGCCACGGCTGGAAAAGGTCGAGGTTCAGGACGTAATGCAGCGCGGTTCCGGCGGCCCAGGTGTCGCCCTGCGCCTTGTAGAGGCCGGCGGCGCCGTAGAGGAAGCAGACCTGGACGGCGATCACGAAAAGCCCGCAGTTGTGCACGGCCGTCACCAAAATACGTCGTGCGACGTCGAGTTGGGACGGGAGTGCGGGCAGCCACCGACGGCCGGGAGCGCGGGAGGCCCTCCTCGCGTCCAGGGACCAGCGGCGGCCGGACGCGGTGAGCACGAGATAGAGCGCCATCAGGAGGACGAGGTTGTCGCCGCCGTCCGTCATGAAGATCGACCGTGCGTGGAACGAGGCCACGACGACGGCGAAGAGTACGGAGACCGCGCGAGTCCGCCAGCCCAGCAGGAACAGGACGCTGACGACGAGCGCGGCCACGTAACAGAGTTCGAAGTGGAGGCGGCTGTCGGAGAGGGTCAGCACGCTGACCCAGCCCGTCTGGTCGAAGAGCTGCCGGGCCAGGTCCGGTGTCCACGGGGAGCCGGGGCCCCAGATCTCATCGCGGTGCGGGAACTCGCGCAGCAGGAAGACGAGATAGAGGAGGCCGTACCCGATGCGCAGGACCGACACCGCGTAGAGGGAGAGAGGGCGGTCGGTCAACAGCACCCACACGCGGCGTGTCGCGCCCGTCACCCGTTCCAGCGGACGGTTCGGGCCGCCGACCGGCTCCTGCGGACGGTTCGGGCAGTTGGCCGGCTCAGGCATCGGAGGCCACCTTCCACCAGGGCAGAAGCCGTGTCTCGGCGTTCTTCGGGGCGGCGGCACGGCGGTCACGGTCCGTGCTGCCCGGAGCGGCTACGGGCAGAGTGACCACCCGGAGCTGAATGTTCTCGAACGGCTTGCCGTCCCGTTCGGCCATGCGGTCTGCGGCGATGTTGCGCAGGTACCGCTGCATCATCACGGCCCGGTCGGAGCGCGAGAGGTCGTCGCCGCCGTGGAGTTCGACGTACGACGTCCAGGACCGGCGCAGCATGTTCTGCGAGGTGTGGCTCGGGAAGGCGTTGTGCTCGATGGCGGACGCGTCCACGGCGGTCAGGTCGACCCAGCCGCTGACCTGGAGGGAGCCGTCCGGTGTTGTGTGCGCCGTCCGCGCGGAGATCTGCCGGTTGACGGAGTCCGGGTCGGGGGCGAACAGCCGCCAGTTCTGCTCGAAGAGGGGGTAGACCCAGGCGTCCACCTGGGAGCGGTAGCGCTGCGACACCACATTCGACGGTGCCACGTGCAAGAACACCAGACCGACGTGGGTGAGAGCCGTGGTCAGGCAGAGCGCCACGGCGGTGTGGAGGACTCTTCTGCGCACGGGTCTGCGCCCGGGTTTGCGTACCCGTCTGCGTACGTGTTCGTGTACGTGCCTGCGTACATGTTCCGTTGCGGCTCCACCCAGCACGTGCCCCAGCCCCGCCCTGTTCTTCTCGTCGTCCGTATCGTGGAAGCGTGCGGTGGGGCAAAGGACATGCCCCGCCGCACGCCGTTCATCCGGCAGCGCGCGTGCCGCGCCGTCGGTCAGCCCTCGTGGTGGCCGGGGCGCTCCGGCTTGTCGCCGTAGCCGCCGTGCTCCTCGCCGGAGTCGTAGCCGCCGTGCTCGTCGCCGTAGCCGCCGCTGTCGTGACCTCCGGAGTGGCCGCCGGTGCCGCCGCCCTTGCCGCCTCCGGAGTGACCGCCGGAGTGACCGCCGGAGTGGCCGCCGGTGCCGCCGCCCTTGCCGCCGCCCGTGGTGTTGCCGGCGATGTTTCCGGAGGTGTTGCCGACGGTGTTCCCCGTGGTGGTGGAGCCGCCCGGAGTGCCTCCTGTGGTGCCGCCGGTAAGGACGCCGCCGAGCACCCCGCCGAGCACCCCGCCGGTCCCTCCTGTGGTGCCGCCGGTAAGGACGCCGCCGAGCACCCCGCCCAGTACGCCGCCCGTGGTGGTCCCAGTCGTGGTGCCCGTGGTGGTGCCCGTGGTGGTGCCGGTCGTGGTGCCCGTGGTGGTGCCCGTGGTGGTGCCGGTCGTCGTGCCCGTGGTGGTGCCCGTGGTGGTGCCGGTCGTCGTGCCCGTGGTCGTGCCGGACGTGGTGCCGCCGGAGCAGGTGGACCGGGTGATGCGGTTGTTGTCCAAGGTGACCGAGCCGTTACGGGCCAGTGCGCGGCCCTCGATGGTCGCGCCGGTGGTCACACTGATCGAGGTCAGGGCCAGGATGTTGCCGATGAAGGTCGAATCCGTACCGAGCGTGGCCGAACTGCCGATCTCCCAGAACACGTTGCACGGCTGCGCACCGTTGATGAGGTTGACGCGGCTGCCGGACGCCGTCGTCAGACCCGACCCGACCTGGAAGACCCACACGGCGTTGGGGTCACCCTGCGCGTCGAGAGTGAGCGTGCCGGTGAGACCCAGCGTCGAGGAGGCCGTGTAGACGCCGGGCACCAGCGTCAGACCCCCGGCGTCCGGCGGGAGCGCGGCGTCCGTGGCCTGGCCCGCCGCGTTGTTGTACGCGGCCACGAGGTCCGACTTGGCCTGGAGTGCCACGGCGTCCGCCGAGTGCTGGACCCCGTTCACGAGCCCCGGCGGGAATCCGCTGATGGCCGTTCCCGGGCTGACGCCGACGTCCCCGGTGATCACGGTGGGTCCGGTGTTGGTGACCGACTCCCCTGCCAGCACGGCGAAACTGTCCGCCGTCCCGAGCGGTACGGGCGTGGCGATGGCGAATGCCGGAGCTGGTGTCACGGCCACCATGGCTGCGGCGACCGTCGCGGTGAGAGCGACGGTGAGCCAGGAGGAGACAATGCGCCGTACTGCGATATCAGGAGTTCTGAGATTCATCAGAAACCGATTTTCTGTGCGAGGCGGCGGCTTCCGGGCCGTTCGCGGTTTCCCGGAAGCCCTCGGGTTGTCGGCAGTACATTACGCACAGCGTAGCGCTTAAACCCGGAGGAATGGTGGCGAGTCGGGCTTTTTTCGAGTACTAATTCAGGGCTATAGGTAAATCCGACTAGCTCCTCCGTGACCTTCGTTAGGACTTATGCGACGTGTAACGTTTCTTCGCGTTGCAGAAATGTTTTTTCGGAATTATTTTCCCCGCGATCGTGAACCGAGCAAAAAGTAATCAGTCACATGTTCCCTGTCGAAATAGAGGGATCTTCTCGGTCGGCGTGTCCGAAAGGGATGCACATCTGTGTTGGTACCTGGAATATCCGCACTGTCATGGCTGAACCTCTCTGACAGAAGTCCGCAGGACCTGCCACCAGGTCAGGTCCTGCATTCGCCAAAGGCTGCAGGCCGCCGCCCCAGGGAGGGTGACGGGCTGGACGAGGGCGACGAGCGCACGATCGAAATGCAGCTCTGCTGGTTGCCCGGTTGGCGGCGTCGGCACTTCCTGCATCGCCGTCACGCCCACACGCTCGCTGATCAATCCGCGGTCGGGGCCGGCCAAGACCTGCTCTTGTGCGGACATGGGCGCCGCCTGACCGGTAGGAGGGTTGCCGGTACCGGGCGTTGGTGCGCTGTGGTGCCAATTCCTGGGCACAGAAAGACATGTCGGTCGGTAGCGACGGTCGAAGCTTCGGGGTGTGCTGGCCGCGGGAATGCGGCAGGCGCGGCATCGATCGTTCCCGAGAAGACCCCTCATGGAGGTGTTCCCGGTTTCGCGGCCGGTGTCGTCAGAGCTGTGCTGGTCGCGCCGGGAGGTGTCATGCCTATGATGCTCATCCTCTTATGAAGGGACTGACCTTGCGTCACCAGCCATACGTGAAGCGGCGAACCGTCCTCCAGGCGGCCGGAGTCGCCGTCGCGGCGAGCCTCGCCACCGCCACACCTGTTGCGGCCGCGCCGGCCGCCCGGGTGCCCCGGACCCTCGTCACGCCCGTCAGCAGCGTGGCCGGACGGCGGACTTCCCCATCGAGTACGTCGGAGTCTCCTGGAACGGCCCCCGGCGCGGGGCGGGCATCCGGCTGCTCGGACAGGACGGCAGCCGCGGTGAGTGGACCGCGCTGCAGCCGATGTGCGCGGGCGGTGCCGACGGTGACCCCGCCACGCGCGTCGGCGTGCTGGTGCCGGCCGGCGGTGCCGCCGGGTACGAGCTCCGCGTGCCGGATGGAGCGGGCGACCTGCGCGCGACCGCCCTCGACACGGTGAACGGTCCTACGGTCGCGGCCTCCAGCGCCCCCGCGACCCGCCGCATCGGGGGCGTCGAGTACGTCACGCGCGCCGGCTGGGGAGCCGACGAGTCGCTGCGTTTCAAGGCGGACGGCAGCGAGAACTCGCCGCAGACCTACTACCCGGCGCAAACCCTGACCGTCCATCACACGGCTGGAGTCAACGGCGACCCGGACCCGGCGGCCACGATCCGTGCGTACTACCACCAGCACGCGATCACGAACGACTGGGGCGACATCGGCTACCACTTCCTCATCGACGAGGCCGGGCGGATCTACGAGGGCCGGTACTCGGGCGCGGACGGCCTCCCGGCCCACGACACCACCGGGAAGATGGTGACCGCCTTCCACGCGGCCGGGTACAACTCGGGCAACCTTGGCATCGCCCTGCTCGGCACCTTCATCGACCAGTCCACCGCCGCGGCGGCCCGTAACTCGCTCACCCTGCTTCTGGCGGCGCTGTCCGCGGTGCACGACTTCGACCCGCAGGCCGACGTCACCTTCGTCAACCCGGTCAACGGGGTCAAGAGGAACGTTCCCATGATCAGCGGCCACCGCGACTGGCTTGCCACGGAGTGCCCCGGCGCCACGCTGTACAGCGAGCTGCCGGCGCTGCGGGCGGACGTCGCCGCGGTCTTCTCCGGATGACGGGACGGCCGCACGCCCGGCGGCGTCGGCGCCGTATGCTCGCCGACGTCCCGGTGCGCGGCTGTCGTCAGCGGTGGCCGCGCAGCGCGGTCGGCCTCACTGCTTCCTGCTGACGCCCCTGGCCTTTTAGGCGTCTTGCTGCCGAGAAGCGGGCGGAGTGCGAGTTGCGGATCCAATACAGCGCCATCCTCGGCTGCTCGCACTTGGCCAGCGCCGTTCGCGTCCGCGTGGACCGGACGTCCGGCGCGGTTGGTGCCGGGCCGAAAAGGGTGCTGAGTTCGTCATCGAGGGTGCAGCGGTACCGTGCAGGAGCGCGCCGACCGGCGCGGCGTGGGCCCGCGTACGGGTTGCCGTGGCCAGCGCGAAGGCCGCAGTCAAGCAGGTCATGCAGGCGCTCGGCCGGGTTTCCCAGCCGAGCGTTGTGCAGGGTCGGCTGTTCGGCTCGGCGTGGAGCCGGGACTGCGGAAAATTCGGGTGGCGCGTCACCGCAGCCCTCACGGCATACTCCGGGTCCCGGGTGAGCCGCTCCACGGTTGTCGGCTCAGTTTCGGGATCGAATGCGGACAAGGCCCGGACCTTGGAGTCCTCGTGCTCGGCGAAGGCGGCCAGTCCGTTGGCCGGGAAGTTCGGCCGGGTGGTGAGGTGGCCGCGCTCGGGGCCGGTACTCGAGGAAGCTGCGCAGCAGAAGTTGCGCGGGGGCGTCCGGATGGTATTGGGCAGCATGACGCGTACGCCGAGGTCGTCGTCGGAGGACAGGCACGCGACGAGGTCCAGTGGCAGCAGGATGGTCCCTGGCTGCCTGCCGGCGCAGCAGCGGGTGGTTGGAGAGTGCGTTTCGGCGGACTGTATTGGCATCCCGGGGCATCTCGGGCGCAGGGCGGAAGACGAAGGGATGGCCCAGGAGGGCCTGGTAGTCGATCTGGTCCCGTTCCTCCTCGCTCAGTGCGGGGTGGAGGGACACGGCCAGCCGGACGTCGGGGTGGGGGTCCGCCATGAGCGTGCGGCGCTCGGTGCCGGGGTGCTCGATCACCGCGTCGACGACGGTGTCGGGCAGGATCCGGTCCCGGCACAGCACCATCCGTGCGGCAAGCCAAGCGTCAGAGAGCAGCCGCAGGAGGATGCTTTGCGGCACCGGCGGGTTGAGAGAGTCAGTCCGGTGAGCCGACGGGCGGGGAGATCGGCGTCCGCCCAGATCTGCTCAGGTGTAGGCATGCCTTGTACGCCCAAGGTGCCAACCGGCCCCGTGAAGACCTGTTCCACGACCCTTTCCGCTTTGAACAGCGACGGGTCGAGCGTTGGATAGCGCCGTCCAGGGCCCGTTCAGACGGTCGCGCGCCGACGAGGCTGGCTCCCCGGGTCCGACGCGGATGGAGTACATGCCGTGCGAACCGCAGAGTTCACCTGTTCTTGCAGCAGCCCTTGCTTCGAAAATCCTGCCGGATCGCGCGAGTCGATAGTCGGCGGCACGTGCTGTCAGTGCCCTCAAGTAGGTTCTGGCCGTTCGGCCTGACAGGTGGGTCGTTGAGCTGAGGGATTCGTCGTCGTGAGCATCTACCTGCACTTCCGTGCCGTGGCTGAGTCCGAGATCCGGGACGACCACACCTGGCTTGCTGCGTTCATGTCCGAGGCCTGGGAAAACGACATCGACGAGTACGCAGCGGGCATCTCCCACTCGATCAACAAGGGCTGGGACGCCGTCAACGACCTGTATGCCGCAGCCGATGCCCTCTATGCCGACGCCGACGAGCCGTGGGCACTGCCGATCTACGGCGGCCGCCCCGTGCCCCACAGCACTGACGCCGACCCCTCCAATCCTCCGTTGATGCTATTGGAGGCGCCTGGCGTGTCACAGGCCGCGCGCTTCCTTACGACAGTTTCTCTCGATGAGCTGTGGAACGTTGTCGGTGCCGGGTTCAGTCCCCTCGGCTGGACCAGGCAGGAGTACCTCGAACATCACCGGGACCTCCGAGAGTTCTACGGGCAGGCGGCTTCGGCAGGCCACGCCGTGGTCAAAGCGGTGTGGGCTTGAGATGTGGCCACGGTCTGGGCGCACACGATTCCCCACATCCGGGGCCTCCGCGGCCGGCCACGTCACGGCCCCGGCGACTGTTCGCCGACCGCGGGTACGACTACGACAAGTACCGCCGCCTCATCCGGGCCCGTGGAATCCCCCTGGAATCGCCCGCCGCGGCATCCCACACGGCTCCGGCCTGGGCAAGACGCGGTGGGTCGTGGAACGGTCGACACCCAACAGCAACAAACCCGGACACCGTCCCCGAGGCACGTCGAGCGGATCCGGCCCGAGGGAGGTAAGTGCCCGTGGCCGCGATGCGCTCGGTGTGAGCCCATGGTGCGAGTCTTTTGGCAGGTTCACCAGCAACCAGCAGGGCCCTGGCCTGGAGCTTCGCCGGCGGACAGGTGATCCAGACCATGTGGGGAGGCACAGCGTCCCGGACCGGCGGTGACGTCACAGTGATCCCCGCCGACTACACCCGCGTCCTTCCAGCGGGTGGCTCGGTGACAGTGGGCTTCGTCGCCGGCGGCACCGGCGGCAACCCCACCGCATTCCCCTCTACGGACAGGCCCGCACGGTGGGCTGAGCCGGCGACACCGGAAGAGGACTTGTCCTAGCTCGCGCGGCGGATGGGCCAGCGGGAGGCGAGCAGGAGAGCGATGTCGTCGGGGCGGTCGGCCGCTTGCCTCGCCTCCCGGATCACGTGGTCCGCGGTGTCGGCCAAAGAAGCCGAACTGTCCTGGGCGATCGTTCTGCGGAGCCGCTCGATGCCCAGGTCGATGTCGGCGCCCGCCTGTTCGACGAGCCCGTCGGTGAACAGGGCCAGGGTCGCCCCCGGTTCGAGCCGTAGCTCGGTGACCGGGTACGAAGCCGTGGCATCCACTCCCAGCACGACACCGCCGGGGAGGTCCAGGGTCTCGGCCCTGCCGTCGGCGTGGCGGAGGACGGGTTGCGGGTGACCGGCCCGTACGGCCTGCGCGAAGCCGGTCTCCGGGTCGAGGACGATGTAGCAGCAGCTGGCGAACTGACCGGGATCCAGGTCGATGAGCAGCCGGTTGGTGCCGCTCATCACCTCCTGCGGATGCCGGCCGCTCAGCGCGAAAGCACGTACCGCACTACGTAGCTGACCCATGGTCGCGGCAGCCGCGACGCCGTGTCCCTGGACATCCCCGATGACCAGGGCGAGGCCCCGGTCGGTCTCGATGACGTCGTACCAGTCTCCGCCGACGTCCATGCCCTGGGTGCCTGAGAGGTAGCGCCCGGCGGTATCGACATATTCGACCTGGGGCAGCCGCTTCGGCAGCAAGGCATCCTGCAGACCACGTGCCAGGGCAGCCTCGGTGTCGTAGCGCTGGGCGCGTTGGAGGGACTGGGCGATGAGTCCGGCGAGGGCAGTGAGGACCGTACGTTCCTCGGGGCTGAAGCTCCTCGGCTGATCGAAGCCGAGTATGCACGAGCCGACGGGCCGGCCGGAGGCGATGAGTGGCAGGAAGGCGCGGGCCCCGACATCGGTCTCCATGGCGATGCCTGGGTAGGCGGCGCCCAGGTGCTGCATGGACTCGAAGAAGATAGGGCGGCCGGAGGTGAGGGTTTCCACGCCGGGAATGCGGGCGTCGAGGCCGACACCGTCGAAGGGGTCCAGGAAGCCCTTCGGGAAGCCGGTCTCCCAGGCCAGGTAGAGATGTCGCTCGTGCAGCAGGTAGATCGCCAGCTGTCTGCCGCCGAAGGCCGGCAGCAGCTCCTCCGTGACCACGGCGGACACCTGTCGGGCGGTGACTGCCTCCGTCAGCGCGATGGCCAGGGCTACCGGCCGGTACGGGGCGGAGGACCGGTCGGCCGGGGATCCGAGCCCGACGCCCTGGGTGACGACCGACCCCGGGGCGTAGGCGGGCTGATCCGTGGCGGCGAGTGTGGCCGTCACCCCGTTGTTGCCCGGGTACAGGGAAACGGACAGCCAGTCCTTCGTGGTGCGGTGGGCGAGGAAGTGAACGGGTTCGACGGAGAGCAGTGCCGCGCGGTGGTGGTCCTCGTAGGCGGGGTGGCCGAACCACGGCAGGGCCTCCCACAGGACGCGTCCGATCAGGTCGGCCCGGGCGGTGCCGAGGAGCGTTTCCGCCGGATCGTTGACGTAGGTGATCCGTCCCAGCCGGTCGAGCGAGAAGATTCCCCGGGGCAGCCGGTCCGCTGCCTCCGGGACGACGGGCCCGGTACCGAAATCCACGAGGTGTCCGGTCAAGTGGCTTGCCGAGCCTTCGCCGGGCGGATGGGCCCGGCGCCCCGAGAGCTGCACGACGTGAAACCTGCCGTCGGGGCCTTGGAGCCGCATGCTGCGGGTGACGGGTGTGCCGGTCCTCACCGCCTGTCGGGCCAGTGTCCAGAGTCCGTACACGTCCTCCGGCACCAGATGCGCCGCCAGCGCGTCCATGGTGCCAGGGAAGTCGGCGGGCCTCGTACCGAAGATCGCGCACAGATCTTCGTCCACGGTGACGGCGCCGCTTTCGAAATCCCAGTCGAAGTGACCGATCCTTACCGGTTGCGCGCTGGCCACGGGCAGTTGGACGGGAACCGGGTCGTCTTCCCATCGGACCGGTGTTCCGTCGGATGCCAGCGCCGTCAGCTCGTCTCCCAGCCGCTGGGCGACGTCCTGCAACCTACCGCGGTCGGCCGGCGTGACCGGTTCTCCGGGAGTGGCGGGGCGCAGCACGACCAGGACCCCGGTCCTCTCGTTACCGCTGACGACGGGCACGTACAGCGAGCCAAAGGGGAACGGCAGACCGGCCATCAGCTGCGGAAACCGGCGCATTGCCTCCTCGGCGTCCCCGAGGTAGACGGGCTCACCACTGGACAAGGCCGTGGCTACCGGGAAGGGCCGGTTCACATGCATGCGCCACCAGGGGCGGAACAGGGGGATGGGCAGCCCCGCGAGCACCGTGAGGCGCAGCAGTTCCGGTGTTTCGGAGCGCAGATAAACGCCGCCCGCATATCCGCCGACTGACTCGACCGCGCTCACCACGGCCTGCGCGAGCACCAGGGACAGCTCATCCGGCACACAGCCACCGCTCGGCCGGGCCGGTGCAGCCCCGCTCTCGCCGAGGGGGGCGCGTTTCGTCGTGCCGAACCACGTCACATTTCAGCATGCTCCTGATTGGCGTGTTCGCGCACCCGGTGGGCCACTCAGAGAGGTGGGATGGCGGGTAAGTGCCCGATGACCTCGAACCTCCCCGGTGTGTCGCTGTGAGTGTCGTCGCCGTCACCATCGAGTGGTACGACAGCCCGGTGCGGCAGGGAAACGCACGTCGCCGTGGTCAGGCGATCTGGTGGACGAACTGGGTGGACAGTTCGTACCGGGCGCCGACGATTGCCACCTGCCCCGTAGCGATCCTCGCGGCCAGGTCGGGCTCAGCTGCGAGCCGGGACCGGACGAGGCGCACCTGCGAGGTGACCGTCGCGTCGATCCGGGCGTCGCCCGCGACGGAGCGGTCGATCGCGGGCTTGATCTGGTCAGCGATGTACTGGATGTGGGCGGGCAGTTTCTCGCCTGTTTCTTCCGCGTGGACGGCCGCGGACACCGCGCCGCAGGACTGGTGCCCGAGCACCATGACCAGCGGGATGCCCAGTTCGAGAACGCCGAACGCCACGCTTCCCATGACGGCCTCGTCCAAGACCTCACCGGCGGAGCGCACGGTCATCAGATCGCCCAGCCCTTGATCGAAAACAAGCTCCGGAGGCACACGGGAATCGATGCAGCCGAGAACGACAGCGAACGGGTGCTGCCCGGACACTGCTTCCCGCCGGACAGCATGCGTCTCGTGAGGGTGCCGTTCGCGGAAGGTACGCCAGCGCCGATTGCCCGCGTTCAGTTCTTGCAGGGCCGCTTCAGGGGTAACAGGCCGCGGCCAGTCGAACGAGTGCGTCCTGGCCGACGCGGTCGGGACACCGAGGGCCCACGCACCCCCGGTGACGGCGGTTCCAGTGAGTGCTGCGCGGAGCAGCTTGCGACGCAGGGGGGACGCCGTGGGCGACGTGCCGACGTCGGCTATGTGCGGTTCGGAAGTGGAAGTCACAGCGGAAACCTACGGCCCAACAGCCCCCGCGCGGCATTGGATTACTGAATGCGCAGCGCGTCTTTGGCTGCTCTTGAATGAGTAGCTGCCAGTTCGTGGAGGTGCCTTCCACGAATTGGCACACGTACCGGAGTGGCCGGTCATTCAGGGCGGCCGAAGCGATGGGCGGCCCACAAAAGAGCCAGCGCGCCACTGCCCAGGAGAAGGGCGGCTTCGAGGGCCAGGGGTGGCTGCCAGCCGGCCCACTCGATGCCGACGGCGGCCGTATGGTCCGGTATCCGCAGGGTGATACAGCGGCGGAGCAGGTCCACTCCGTAGGCGAGCGGATTCAGCTGGGCCAGTGCGTGGGCCCAGCCCGGCATGGCCCCCAGAGGGAAGAAGGCGCCGGAGAGAAACAGCAGCGGCATCATCACCAGGCCGAGCAGCACGTGGTACGTCTCCGCCCGACGGAGGCCAACGGCCAGGGCCAGAGCCACGGCGGTGATCGTGAAGGAGGCCAGCATCATCCCGGCCAGGAGCAGCAGCAGAAGAGGCGGGTCGTAGGGCAGACCGACGACGCCGGCCAGGCTGAGCAGGAGAGCGCCCTGCGCAGTGGCGACCATGGTGCCGCCGACACAGATTCCCAGAAGCAGCGTGGAGCGGCTGACCGGGGCCATCAGAAGCTCGCGCAGATAGCCGCTCTCCCGGTCGGTGATCATGCGAATGCCGACCGTGACGGCCGGCATCTGCACCGTCATCATCAGCATCCCGGGGAAAAGGAAGGTCCGGTATCCGACGCCCAGTGACGCGTGGGGGATCAGCGAGGCCAGCCCACCTCCGAGCACGAGGAGGTAGAGCACCGGGTGGACCAGCGTCAGCGCGGTATGGGTGCGCTGACCAGCCAGACGCAGCAGGTCGCGGTGGACCAGGGCATGGACCGCGCGCAGTTCGTGCCGCAGCCGGGCCGGCCGTTCATCGCGGGAGGTCCGGACGGTGAGTGTGGTCATGG
Organism: Streptomyces finlayi; assembly: GCF_014216315.1. Lineage (NCBI taxonomy): Bacteria > Bacillati > Actinomycetota > Actinomycetes > Kitasatosporales > Streptomycetaceae > Streptomyces > Streptomyces finlayi. The sequence continues at coordinate 42,068 of NZ_CP045702.1, read as the reverse complement.
GCCGCCCTCCGATTCCGCCGCGGTCTCGCTTGGCCGGCCGGTGTCGGGCCGGTCCCCGGGGCGTGCATGCTGCGGCCGGTGTGGTGGAAGAAGACGCCGTCGAGCGTGGGCGCGGTCGCTGAGGCGGCGTGCACGGCGATGCCGTGGCTCTCCAGCGCCGAGCACAGACGGGGGATCCAGGCGCTGCCGTCGGGCATCCGCAGGCGGATCCCCTCGGTGTCCGAGGCGATGCTGGTGTTCGAAGGCGCGATACGGCGCACGACCTGACGCGCCGTCGCGTCGTCGCTGGTGTGCAGCACCACCCGGTCGTCCCCGATCGCCCTGAGAGCCAGGGGTGTTCCCTGCGCCACCAGGCGACCGTGGTCGATGATGGCGAGGCGGTCGCAGTTCTCCGCCTCCTCCAGGTAGTGGGTGGTAACGAAGAGCGTGCTGCCGTGGCGGTCGCGCAGGTCGCGCAGGTGTTCCCAGACCTGGGCCCGGGCGTGGGGGTCGAGCCCCGTGGTCGGCTCGTCCAGAAAGAGCACACGGGGCGCGTGCAGCAGCCCGCGGGCGATATCCAGGCGGCGTCGCATGCCGCCCGACAAGGTGCGGACCGGGGAGCGCCGACGGTCGGCCAGATCGACCAGGTCGAGCACTTCGGTGGCGCGCCGCCGGGCATGACGGCGGCGCAGCCCGTAGAGGCGCGCGTGGATGTAGAGGTTCTGGTCGGCCGTCAGGTCCGGGTCCAGGGCGCTGTGCTGGAAGAGCATGCCGACCTGCCGCCGCACCTGGTGGGGCTGGGTGAGCACGTCCGCGCCCGCCACCGAGGCACTGCCCGCCGTGGGGCGGGCCAAGGCGCAGAGCAGGGCGATGGTGGTGGACTTCCCGGCGCCGTTGGGGCCGAGAAAGGCGACGCGAAGGAGGAATGCCAGGATTCCGGCGGCCCCGTCGCTCCAGCTGGTCGAGATGTCCCCGTACTCGTCGGGGAAGACGACGTGGTCGTGGCGGTGGGCGCGCTCGGAGAGGATGAGGCGTGCCAGACCACTGGCCATGTCGTGGTAGGTGGAATCACCCGTGGCCTCCGCCACGTCGAGGAGGAAGTCACCGTTGCCCGCCAGCCCGTGGCACTGGGTGAGGGCGGTACGGGAGGCGCGTTCCGTGACGGCGTAGGCACCCCGGCGGGCGAGGTCGCCGAACCTGTCGTCGCCGGTGACCTGCCACAGCCGGATCAGGAAGGAACCGATGCCCGCCGCGCCGTGGCACCAGTACGGAGCCGTGGGCACGTCCGTGATCTGGGCCGGCCATTGAGCAGCTGCGCCGGTGTGTACGACGTGGGCGACCAGGTGCTCGCCGGCCTGTATGGCCGCCTCCATGTGCTCCTGGCGTTCCGAGACGGCCGCGGCGGCGAGGAGGAAGTAGCCGATGCCGGCCGTGCCGTGGGCGAAGCCCAGGTAGCGCTTGCCCGCCTCCTCGTAAACGGCTTCCGCGGGGACAGCCCAGCTCATGCCGGACGGCTCACGCCGTGCGGCGGCGGTCAGCCGGTCTGCGGCAGCGGCAACCATGTCGGCGAACCGGAGGTCGCCGGTGCGGTGCCACAGATGGACGGCGGCGAGTCCGCTGCCCGCCGTGCCGTGGGTGATGTCGTGGCTGGGCGTGGGCTGCTGCGGTGCCAGGGCGAGAGTCAGGGCGTGATTGGTGAGACCGCGGTCCTCGACGGCACATCCCGCGTCGTACACACCATCAGGTCGTTGTCCGACAGGCGTCGCCGTGCGACGAAGGAGTCGTAGCGGTAGTGCACCAGACTGTGCGCGGCATAGGGCTGGTCGGACAGGATTCGGGGGCCTGCCAGACCCGCTGTAACCCGGTGCAGCTCCTGGGCGAGTCGGGCCGCGTCGGCGTCGGAGCTGGGGTAGACCGTGATGAACATGCCGGAGTTACCCCGGGGCGTTGCACGGGAGTTGAGCGCGTCACCTGATCGAGCGACCGGGCGAACTTGAATGCCGACTTCTCCCGCAACAGTACGTGCAAGGCCTTTTCGAGTACCGTGGGCGCGGAGGCGGCTGTTGCCGACAGATGCAGCTTCCAGCCCTGTTCGCGCCGCGTTCCCGACCGCGGCGCGAGGCGGCACCACATTTCGTCCGTGTCGGCCGTCCATTGCGCGTCTGTGCCTGTGGAGTTCAGCGCTTGGTGAAGAAGGCTTTCCAGTTTTGCTCCGGTGGCATGTTTTGTCACGTGCGTTCCTCTCAACGCCGAACCGCTGATGGGGAATTGCCGACCTCTTAAGCCGGCCCAACATTCCCCCGGCCTGCTTCATCCCATCCGGCGAGAGCGTGCGGCTGTTTCTCCGATCCGGGGTACGCCCGGCGGAAAGAGGCGCGAACTCGTGCGCCGGGAGGGCGGCAGAGTTACGCCCACCCGCACCGCGCCACTCGAGAACTGAAGCAGAAGGCCGCCGTGAACCTTGCATCTGGCCTACGGCCGCGTATGTGAAGCCGGGCGCCGTTCCACAGCGGTCCCCGGGCCTCCCCTGGCCTCGGTTGGGCGGCGGCCTGCCTGCTTGTGTGCTCAATGTGGTGGTGAACCTTCTCAAGCTGAACGTCGCCAAGGCCAAGGGCGCCGAAGTGATCCGTACCCCGGCCGGCGGCCTGTGCGGCCGATTCGGCTGTTGACGTGATCACAGCGCGAGTCACCGCTTCGATCTCGGCGAAATCGACACCGATCGACACCACCGCACCGTTCTCGCTCTCACCGAATGCGCCCGTACCGTCCTCCGGTGGCCCGTCCCGGAGATACCGTGTGAGAAACGTTAGTTCTGCCCTCTGGAGCCCTCTATGAGCGAACAGCCGGCCCCCGCCGACACCACCGCCCGGCAGCTGGAGCCCGCGGCCGCCGACGCTGTGCGCGCGTACGCGGCCAAGGCCCGGGCCGACGCCGACCGGTTCGCCGCCGTCCTGGAGGACATCGCCACCAACGGCCTGCCCGGCCCCGAGCAGTGCATCCCATGGGAGGAGCTGCGCGAGGCCCACCTCGCCCGTCTCGCCGCTCAGCGCCCAGCCATCGTCTGATGGCCCTGCGGCAGGGCCCTCGCCGCGCCCGGATCGCGTTCTCCGACTCCGCCGCGAAGCAACTGGAGAACCTGACCAGCGAGGCGGAGATCCACGCCCTGGACCGGGCGCTGGTCGTCATCTCCGTCGACCCCGGCATCGGCGAGCCGATCCCCGACGACACCGCCGGCCCGCAGCTGCGTGAGTACACCGACGAAGTCGAGCGCGTACGGCTTGTGTACTGGGTTACGGCGCTTCGGACCGTGATCGTCGTCGCGTACATCGAGGTCTGACCAGCGAAGGGGCTCCAGCGCCGTCCCTCGTCCAGGCGCCGGGCCACCGCGGTCACGGAGGACTGGGACCCGTGCTCGGTGGTGGCGATCGGTACGGTGCGCGGGGTTCCGTCCTGGCGACGAGGGCCCGGCGGGTCACGTCGCGGGCCAGCAGTTCCTGGCTGATCGGGCGGTTCAGACCTCGAAGCTCTCGTTCGGCTGCATGGTTCGGTTTCTCCTTCTCAGCGCAGTTGCTCGGCCAGTCCGACGATGATGCTTTCCGGGCCGCGGACGTAGCAGAGCAGATGGCTGTCTTCGAACCGGGCTATCTCGCCGACGAGTTCAGCGCCATGAGGGCGCAGGCGCGCAACGGCGTCCTCGATGTCGTCAACGGCGAACATGCGTGGCGATCTCGTTGTCCTCGCCGCCATGCTGGTGAGGCCAGTAGGCGGCGGAGATGTCGTACGCCCGCCGGCCGAGCAGGAGGGCGTCCGTGCCTTCGTACGCGGCACTGGCCTGCGCCCCGGCGACCTTGTCCAGCAGGGGCGCCTGCCAGCCGCCGAACGGGAATCCCACCGGGTCCGCGTCGGGCCCGCCGGGAGCCTGCCCGACGAGACCGAGGGTCGCGAACAGCTCGATGTGGATGGAGCCCATGACTTACTCCCTATGAGGCGCTTTTCTCCCCTTGCAGAGGCAGACCCGCGGATGCCCGCGTACATCGCCGCTCGAAGCCGGCTGCCCCACGACCATGCGGTACCGGTTCCGGCCGATGAAAGCGGGCGGGGCCGCACCTCCTTCCCCATCCGGTACTGCCCTGCGGTGAGTGGACGCTGAGAGCACCGTAGGAGGGCAGAACGGTGGCCAAGTTGTCCGGCTCGCGGCGCAGCGTGGTGTCGAGGAGGGCGAGTGAGACAGCGGCGGTGATGCGCGGCCCGTAGGTACGGCCCCGCGATCCGATGATCGACTCCACCGGAGGCATGTAGAGCGGCGCGTCGGTGAACGTGAGATGTGCCGCGCCAGGGACGGAGAGCCGGTAACTGGGCGCGCCGCTCAACGAGAGCACACGTGTGAGGCGGGGTATGTAGTCCGGGTCGATATCGAGGCGGACATCCTGGGTCAGGGCCAGCACCGGTTGCGGGAAACGCTCCGCGTCGGGGTCGTACGGAAAGCCGTCCAGGTTGATGGCGGCGTCGAATCGGCGGTCCTGACGAGCGGCCTGCAAAGCGGCGCCTCCACCGAGGGAGTGACCGGCAACAGCCACTCGGCCGGCGTCCATGCGCCCGCCCACAGGCCCCGGAATCTCACCTCCGGCAGCACGGTCCAACTGGGTGAGAACGAAGCTCAGGTCGGCGGCACGGACAGCAGTCCAGCTGACCGCCAACTCGTTGTCCCGGTCGGCATCACCTGTGGCGGTGACCTTCGTACGGACGGTCCGGCCATCGGCGAGGAGGACGGCGGCCGAGTCGTAGGGGTGGTCAAGGGCTGCGACGACATATCCGTGGCTGGCCAGTTCCTCTGCCCATGCCGAGTTCTGGGTACGCACTCCGCCCAGCCCTGGAGAGAGCCTCCGTCAACTTGAAACCGCAGGTCAAGGGGCTGGTGTGACCAGTTCTCGGGGCTCACGCTGGTCGTGGGCGGCAGTCTGGGGCGTAGATCGTCTGACAGGGCGGCTTTGCCGATGAGTTCACCGTCCACGAACGGTCTACCCAGCGACACGACCGTTCTAGATAGGAGTGCCATGTCCACCATCCAGCCAGTGATCCTGACTGCCGACCAGGACGTCCTGCTCGGCTTCTATACGAAGCTGTTCGGCGCCGAGGAGATCTTCCGGGTACCGGAGGAAGGGCCGGCCTTCTACCGCGGCTTGCGCATCGGCGACACCGACCTCGGGCTGGTGGCCAAGACGGACCTGGGGACCGGGGCGGCACCGCGGATGCTGCTCAGCATCGGTGTCGACGACGTCGACGAGACGCTCGGCCGCGTGGAGGCTCTGGGCGGCTCGGTCCGCAGCGCCCCCAACGACATGCCGTGGGGACAGCGCGTCGCCCACATTCAGGACCCCGACGGCAACCCGGTGAACCTGACCCAGTCGATCCCAGCCCAGTGACACTGTTCCAGGTGCTTGTGCTGGTCGTGGGCTGCCTGCGGTAGAGATCATTTGCCGGTAGTGGCCTCGATGCTAGGCGAACAGCGCTGCTCGGGGGTGCTGTCTGAGGAGTAGATCGTCTGACGGAGCCGGACGGTTCGTTGATTCCTGCTTGCTGGGGCCGGGCGGCCTTCCACGATCCGGTACGTGGATCCCGAGCTGCTGGAACGGATCACCGCGCGGCGGGCGGAGCTGGACGAACTCGAGGAACAGCTGGCCAAACAGCTGACGGAGGTGCGAGCCGAGCGGGATGAACTCGCCGTCGCCGAACGGGGCCTTGAGCGGATGAGCGAACAGCTCGCCGACGAACGCGCCTCGGCCGCGCCGACGCCCGGACAAGTGGGCGGACGAGCGGTGATACTCATCCCGCACCGCACGCCGGACGCGGAGTAGACCATGCCCCCGCCGGACTACCAGCGCATTCTCGCCGCCGTGCGGCAGGCCGCCGGACCGGTGGTGGCCCGGCAGGTCGGCGACGCGCTGAGAATCGACGTCAGCGTGCGGTCCAAGCTGGAACCGCTGCGTGGGAAGCTTCAGCCATGCTCGACAACAGCACCACCCCTCCGGCGCTCAAGGTGCCCACGCGACGCATCCGTTGGGGAAGCCGGCGGGCTGTCACGAGCGCGACGGCACTCACCACGACGACGGATTCCAGAAGGGACATCTGCAGATCCGGCAGTGTCTCAGTCACACAGCCATGCTGGGCGCCCCGCTGTCCTCCCACGTCAACCTCAGGTCGCGACCATGTGCGACCTGAGGTTGACGTGACCTTCATTGCAAGGCCGCACGGAAGCGACGGTCCCACTGCTCCCGGAGGCCTCGGCGAGTTCCGTCCCTGGGAACCTCGCTGACCCGGTCAGGAAAGTCGACTCTCCTCGGCCGGTTCACCCGCGTTCACCAGCACCCGCCCCGTCCGCGCTCCCACACCGAGACCGCGGTGAATTCTGCCGCCAGGCGATGCCGCCGGGCCCGGGCCGCGTAGAAGGGCGCAGCCGAACGGGCCGGCTGCTGAGCATCACAACCGCCCCGCCGAACCTGAATCTGCGACTACTCCGGGGGTGGTCGGCTGAGCCGCGGGGTGCCGGCCGAGACCTGAGGGGCGGGCCGCGCCCGGTGCGGCGGCAGGGTCCGGACCGCGCTTCGCGGTCCGGACCCTGCCGCGTGCGCTGCCACCCTGCGGCGGCCGTGCCTCAGCTCTGTGCGGTGTCGTCGCCCGTCTGCCCGGCGTCCTCAGATGCGCCTGCCTTCTCGCGCATTTTGCGAACCAGCTCCGCCTTCTGGTCGGCGGCACCCTGGCGGTCGAGGTTGCGGTGCGGCCCATTGTTCTGCCGCTCGGCGCGGGACAGCTTCTTGCGCTGGCCGCCGCCCATGCCTACGGGGTTGTTGATGTTCTTGCTCACGGGTTCTCCGGGAATGATGTGAAGTGATCTACGGATTCATTGTGGGGGACGGTCGCGGCGACGTCGAAGGACGTCAGCAGTGGCCCATCACGCTCTCACTCGTAAATCGGCGTCTGGAAGACCATGAACAAGACGTTACCCGGTTCCGTCGGCCCCGCACACCATGGCTCTCGCCTCCCGGCTTCGGCCAGGCGACCTTCGGCGAGCGCCTGGGGTCAGCCGTTTCCTACCAGGAATCTCCGTACTGCCTGCACCCGCCGGTGGTCGCCGCCCGCCCAGCGGGTGTCCAGCTCGGCGAGGATGGATTCGATGTGCTTGGCCAACCCGGGCATGAACTCCGGCACGCCCCTGGTCCCGGTGGCCGCGGTCCATACCCGGCGCGCGGCCGGCGGGCAGGCCGCCGGTTGCGTCGGCGCACGTACGCCTGCGGGGCGCGGGTCTGGGCGGTGCGGCTGGGCGGTGGAAGCTCGGAAGGCCGGCCGACCTCCACCGGCCGAGGCCCGGGCGGAAGCCGAGAAGCTTCGCGGCCGACCTGAATCAGACGTCGCGAACCGGTGCGTGATCGTCCTGTCCTACTACGCCGCCGCCGTCGCCGACAGGCTGCGGCAGGCGTCGGCCCCGCCTCCTCGTGATTGACGAACTCGGCTACCTCCCGCTGCCGGGCGACGGCGCTTCTGCACTCTTCCAGGTGATCAAAACCAGAGGACTCTGAAGTCGAGCAGGATAGTTGGTTCACTCCGCGAACCAATTGGGACGAAGACCAGCAGTGGGGAAAATCGAGATCGGCATCAGCAGCTGACTCTCCCCACACGCTGCCAGAGCCGTTCGGTCTCGCCATATTTTCCCCTGGGAACCGCCCTGCTCGTTGTGGGTGGAGCTGCTGTTCGGTAGCTTCTTCGATTCGTCCGCGGGGCACAAGTCCCGGCAGAGACCTGACACCTTTGCCACCTGCTGTGATCGGTGGCTACGGATCGCAGGGCGGGCCGTGGCCCGAGTGGCTCTCTTGACGAGTTCATGCCAGCACTGCACGATGCGTCGCACGGGAAGCCCTCGTACCCCCACACAGGAGACAGCATGCGATTTCGCATACGCGGCAGAAGGTCCGCCACCCTCACGGCCTTACTGGCGCTCGCCGTCGCGGTACCGCTCACCGCCACCGCGACCACCCCGAGCACGCCCGCCGCACCCGCCACCACACCAGTCGCGGCAGGCGAGGAGGTCATCCGGCAGTACGAGATCCACGGCCCGGACACCGCCGCCGAACGCACCGCCCTCACCGCCGCGGGCGTCTCCGTCGATGAGTCGGACGGCCACGTGGTCGTCGTCAGCGCCAACCCCGAGCAGGCCGCCCGCCTGCGGACGCTCGGCCACACCCTGAAGGCGCTGCCCGCGCCGCCCGACCGGACCGGCGGACAGGCCGTGCGGCCGATGGACTTCCCCTCCGCCGACTCCCGCTACCACAACTACGCGGAGATGAACACGGAGATCAATCAGCGGCTCCAGCAGTACCCGGGCATCATGAGCAAGCGGGTCATCGGCAAGACGTACCAGGGCCGGGACATCATCGCCATCAAGGTCAGTGACAACGTGGCCACCGACGAGAACGAGCCCGAGGTCCTCTTCACTCACCACCAGCACGCACGCGAGCACCTCACCGTCGAGATGGCCCTGTACCTGCTGCGCGAGCTGGGCGCGGGTTACGGCTCCGACTCCCGGATCACCAACGCCGTCAACGGCCGTGAGCTCTGGATCGTGCCGGACCTCAACCCGGATGGCGGCGAGTACGACATCGCCTCAGGCTCCTACCGCAGCTGGCGCAAGAACCGGCAGCCCAACGCCGGTTCGTCGTACGTCGGCACGGACATGAACCGCAACTGGAACTTCAAGTGGGGCTGCTGCGGCGGCTCCTCGGGCTCGACGAGCTCGGAGACCTACCGCGGCCCCTCGGCCGAGTCGGCTCCCGAGGTCAAGGTCGTCGCCGACTTCGTGCGCTCCCGGGTGATCGGCGGCAAGCAGCAGATCAGGGCGGGCATCGACTTCCACACGTACAGCGAGCTGATCCTCTGGCCGTTCGGCTACACGAGCGCCGACACGGCGCCGGGCCTGACCCAGGACGACCGCGACGCTTTCGCCACCGTCGGCCGGAAGATGGCCGCCAGCAACGGCTACACCCCGGAGCAGTCGAGTGACCTGTACATCACCGATGGTTCCATCGACGACTGGCTGTGGGGCAACCAGAAGATCTTCGGCTACACCTTCGAGATGTATCCCGGTGGTGCCGGCGGGGGCGGTTTCTACCCGCCCGACGAGGTTATCGAGCGCGAGACGAGCCGCAACCGCGACGCGGTACTCCAACTGATCGAGAACGCGGACTGCATGTACCGCTCGATCGGCAAGGAGCAGCAGTACTGCGCCTGACGCTGACAGCCGGTGCTTGGCTTCCACCGGCGTCTCAGGGGGACGGGGTCGCCCCGGGGAAGTGTGACCGGGACTGGCGCGGCCGAGGAATCGGCTGTCTTCCTGGCACGCCGGCTGGGTCACCCCGATCCTGGGGTTCACCCTGCGGAGCTACTCCCCCTTCCCGCCCCGTGCCGGCGCGCGAGACGCTGCCGCCGCCGGCGCGATCTTCCTGTAGCTCCGGCCCCGGACAGTACCCGGGGCCGGACTGCGGCTCACACCCAGCCCCGACTCGGGCGGGAAGTCCCGCCGCCGGAGATGTCACTGCCACTCCTGCCGCCCGGCAGCCCGCGCGCCGGCAGGGGTTCGGTTGTGACGGAGTCCGTCACGTCTGGACGGGTCAGGGGGGAACTTCATCGACGTGTTACGGACGCGAGTGAGGAGTTCCTCTGCGTCGGCCGCTGTGGCGTAGGCGTACAGCGTGATGTCGGTGGCCTTCGTGTCCGTCTTCGGGTGGACGGAGCGGGCCGCGGCGGCGGGCGGCGCCGGTTCGGGGGAGCGCAGCCGGATGTCTTCCATGGGCTGGCAATGGGCTGGCAAAGTCACACGCCGCGAACAGGATCACAGCCACCTTCACCGTCACCAGCATGGCCGTCTACAAAAAACGCATTCCCCGGCCATCAGGTCTACGCCCCCACCACGGAACCCCGGCTCACTCTGATCACGTGCGCCGACTGGGACCGTAAATCCAAGACCTAACGCTCCAACCTCGATCGTTCGTACGCCCAGCAGAACTTGGAGGTTGGGCATGTAGGTGGTTGATCGTGGTTCGTAAGCTCGTCGTCGCCTGCGGCCCTTCCGGGACCCGGACGCCATCGAGAAACAAAGCCTGAGATCCTGATGTGGATGCCTTGCGCATGAAAGCCGTGGCCGGTGGTCTGGCCGCGGTGCGACGCTCGTGCAGTGAGCCCGCGGCTTGACGCCGGGAGAGTCCTCGTCCCGGGCCGGAGGGCAAGTTGTCCGTCTGTGAGCTCACCGGTGGCCGCACCACAGGGGACGGAGTCGTTCGTGGAGTCCTCGTCAGCCAACGGCTCCCTTCGGGTAGTGGCGGCGCAGGTTGGCGGCGAGGACGCGGTCCAGCGTGCGGTCGGACAGCATCGGGCCCAGGCGCATGATCAGGGCGGCATCCCGGCCGGCGGTGTAGCGGGCGCGCGGTCTACGCGTCGTCACGGCCCTCGCGATGACCTGGGCGGCGGCGTCGGCGGTCAGGCATGAAGCAGTGCCCGAGGCCATCAACTTGTTGTTCGCCTGGACCAGGCTGCCGTAGCGCTCGCCCTGCTCCGGCGTCATCTGGGCAGCCAGGTGGTTCGCCGTCTCGACCCCGCGGGCAGCCATCTCCGTGCGGACGCCGCCGGGCTCGACCACGACCACCTGTACGCCCAGCGGAGCGACCTCCCGGCAGAGCGAGTCGCTGACCGCCTCCAGGGCGAACTTCGCGCCGGCGTACGCGCCGTATGTGGCCATGGCGAACTTGCCGCCGACCGAGCTGATGTTGATCACACAGCCCTTGCTGCGCAGCTGGGCACGACGTTGGATTCGTTCGCGGCACCGTTCACGGCACTGGATTCCGGGCCGCCCGGAGGCCGCTCAGCACCCCTTGTCCAGGTCGGGCGCGGCTCCGGATCGGGCTGCTGGGCACCGCTGGTGTACGTCATGGCAAGGCTCCTCACGCAGGTGGCGCGGGACTCCGGATGGAGTGCCCTCACTTGCTAGAGGTGTGCTGGAAGTCGACGGTGTGACACTCCACCGAGCTTTGCCGGGCGACGTTACCGACCTGTGATCATCCGGCGGGCGCGGTGCAGAGCTCGGAGACGATCGCGAACGAGGTCGTTACCATCGGCACGGCCATGGCCGGCGGCATCGCCGTGTGCGTGGTCTTGCCGTGCGCCATTCCGTTGCGGATCTGTCGACCGTAGTCGAGGTACTCCGCCTGCCGGGCGGTCAGGATGCCCGCGTCGTCGCCTTGCTTGATGAGCCCGTGCAGCGGCTTCTTGCCCGCGTCCGGGATGCGGTCGCGCAGCACGATCTCCACCGCGATCAGGGAGTGCAGGACCGCCACGGTGGAGAACTCGTAGCAGTAGTACGACTGGCGCAGCAGCTCGCGGGCCGTACGCAGGACCGTCGCCGCGGCCTCGGGAGCACCGTCGGGCACGACCAGGTCCTCAACGAGGTCGTGCATGTCGGCGTAGGTGTCGACGAAGAGGTGGGCGCGTTCGTCCGGGACCGGGAACGGCAGCCGCTGCGTGGTCATCCCCGGAGTCTTTCGGCGGCGCGCGCCGACGGCAGGACCTTTTCGCCAGGCCGTCGCGCAGCGCGCTGGGAGGGAGACTTCCCCCCTCTCGATTTAGGGCGGTTTGTCGCACGTAGCGGACCCGGTCAAGGGAAACGTAGCCCCCGGCCACACGGCGTCCGCTCAGCGTCAGTGCTCGGACTCTGTCCACAGGGCTGCGCTCCGAGACTCGATCTTGAGGCCGCCGCGATCAAAGGGGGCGGCCCGTCGTTGAGGAGCCGTCCATGTGCCAGAACCCCACCGTGCCGCTCGCCCCGATGGCGCCGGACGCGGTGTTCAGCGCCTTCAACTACCTCCGGGCTGTGGAGGCCGGCGGCACCGAAGCGGCTGCCGGGTTCGCCGACGCCGATCCGCGGATGCCCGCACCGCTCGCGGACGTCGCATAACGGATCGTCGTCCCGGTCACCGCGCTGTGCGGCATCGACCCGGAGCCGTGCGACGGCTCCTTCGCCCTGAAGGCCGTCGGCCGGGTACTCACGGCCACCCTGCGCGCCTGGGCGCAGGTCGCGGGCGGGGCGGAAGGTGTCGCCCATGCGATCATCGCCTCCGTCGCACAGGTCCTCACGATGGAGGAGTGCGGTGAGACCGTCGCCGGTGTCCTGCGCCAGATGGAAGCCGTCGGCTTCGGCCGGGCCCTCGATGCGCACCCCGCACCGGCCGGTGCGGGGTGCGCACCGTGCGCATCAAATCCGTGAGCGTGCGCCATCTTGAAAGTCGCTGTTCAGCGGGGCTTCCGTGACGTCCGTCCGGGGTGCTCGTGCTGGTCGTGGGCGGCAGTTTGAGCTGTGAATCATCTGGCGGGGCGGTTTCGCCTCGCTGTCGCCTTCTGCTGACACGAACAGCTCGTCCGATTCACCACAGAAGACACGTTCCCAGTCTCATTGCAACCGAAACGGCGAGCCCTGACGCATGGTCGGACACCTCCTCCTCGATTGACGCACGCGAGTACTCATGCAAGAGTAATCGCATGTCCTCGATCCGGCTGTTCATCCTGTCTTCCTTCGCCACGCATGGCGAAATGCACGGTCACCAGGTGCGCGCACAAGCCGAGCAGGAGTACGTCCACCTGTGGACCGACATCTCCGTGGGCAGCGTGTACGGCGCCATCAAACGCCTCGTCGGCGAGGGCCTGCTCGAAGAAGTGCGCAGCGAACGGGACGGCAATCGACCGGCGCGCCAGATCTACGCCATCACCGCGGCGGGACGTGACGTCCTTGCCGAGCTTCGCCACCGGGGCCTGCGGGACATCTGGGTGAAATTCGATCCCTTCGATCTGGCGCTGACCCGCGTCGACCCGGACACACTGACCGAGCTGCCAGAGGTCCTCTCGGAGCGCCTGGCGGCGGTGCGCGACCTGCTCGAACAGACGAAGAGGGTGAACGCGGACGCCCTGGAGCATGTGTCAGTGAGCGAGAAGTGGGCGCTGAGCCACACGGAATACCGTCTCCGTGCGGAGGTCAGCTGGCTGGAAGACCTCATCGACGCCGCACCGGGCATCGTCGCCGACGAGCAGTCAGGGGCGAAACCCACGCGAGGGTAGCCTGCCGTCGCGCCTGATGTACGCCGTCACCGCGGCCGGACGGGACACGCACGCTCCCCGTCCCCGTTTTCTGCGCCTCGGCCGCACCCGGCCGTTGTCCGCCCCGTTCGACGCGCCGCTCACCCGTGCCCAGCCGGGACGCCGTCGCCGGTAACCAAGGCCGTACCCACGGCTCGAGCCCCGACACCCACCACGGCCCCTCTCACACCGAAACGAGACGGGGTTCGTCAACGATGCCCGATCAAGGGAGAACACCAGTGTCCGAACAGATCCGCCCCTTCAACCTGTCCGTGCCCGAGGAACAGCTGACCGACCTGCGTGACAGGCTCTCCCGTGTCCGGTGGCCCGAACGAGAGACCGTCCCCGACACCACCCAGGGACTGCAGCTCGCGAAAATCCAGGCACTCTGTGACTACTGGCGCGCGGGCTACGACTGGAGGGCCGCAGAGAAGACCCTGAACGACTTCGGCCAGTTCACGACCACCATCGACGGCCTCGACATCCATTTCCTTCACATTCGCTCACCGGAACCGGACGCACTCCCGTTGGTCATGACCCACGGGTGGCCGGGCTCGGTACTGGAGTTCCGCAAGATAATCGGCCCACTGACCAACCCCGCTGCCCATGGAGGCGACCCGCGTCACGCCTTCCACCTCGTCATCCCGGCGCTGCCGGGGTTCGGCTTCTCCGAAAAGCCGGCCGAGTCCGGCTGGGGATACCCCCGTATCGCCGACGCCTGGATCACCCTGATGGACCGCCTGGGATACCGGCGCTGGGGCGCCCAGGGCGGAGACCTCGGCGCCGCGGTCACCGACGAGATCGGCCACAAGGCACCGCCCGGCTGCGTCGGGCTCCACCTCAACTTCACCATGTTCCAGCCGACCCCCGAAGAAATCGCCGATGCCACCCCGGACGAGAAGGCAATGCTGGGACGCGCGGCAGCCTTCTGGGAAACGAAGACGAGCTACCTTGGGATGCAGTCCAACAGCCCGCAGACCGTCGGCTACTCCCTCGCGGACTCTCCGACCGGACTGGCTGCCTGGATCTACGCCCTGATCCAGGACATCGGCGAAACACCGGGCAACGCCGAAGCGTCCATGCCGCTCGACGAGATCATCGACGCCATCATGCTCTACTGGCTGCCCAACACCGGTACATCCGCGGCCAGGATGTACTGGGAGATGATGCAGACCGGGTGGTGGCCGCCGGCAACGATCGACGACCCCATCACCGTGCCGACGGGGTTCAGCATGTTCCCCTCCGAACCCATGCGGAAGTCACGGCGCTGGGTGGAACGCCGCTACAGCAACGTCGTTCACTTCAACGAGCCCGACAGGGGTGGCCACTTCGCGGCTCTGGAACAGCCTGACCTCTTCGTCGACGAGATCAGGGAAAGTTTCAGTACCCTACGCTGATCTTCCAGTGCCGGTCGATTTCCCCATCAACACCCTCCAGGAGCCAATCCAGCTCTCTGGACAGGACACGTCGGAACGCCGCTTCTATCCCATGGATTGACGGTAGGGGTTCCAGCTGCGGAGCCCTGAGACGAGTTTGTTCCTGCGGATGAGCATGTGACGCATCCGAGAATCCCGGACCCGCGGCCGCCGGCCCGCGCAGCGCACTTGTGCCTCATGATCCGGGAACGGCCGCAGCCGAAACGCGCGGGCTAGTGGGGTCAGGTGCCCTTCCGTGGGGTTCGGTCTGGGTGCTCGTGCTCGTGCTGGTCGAGGGCGGCAGTCTGCGTTGAAGATCATCTGTCACTTGTCAGCGGTGGACTTCGAGGTTCGTCAGGACGAGCAATGCGCGCAGGAGCTGGGTGGCGCGGGCGGGGTCGGTGCGGAGCTTGGTGAGCGTGCGCCAGTTCTTGAGGCGTGCGAAGCCGTGTTCGACGGGTGCGCGTCCGGCGGCCAGAACCCGGTTGGCGTCCTTTTCGCAGGTGGTGAGCTTGCGATAGCGGGTGGCCTTGAAGCCGGTGACGACCACGGGGTCGTCCGAATCGTCGTCCAGGCCGAGGAAGCCGAGGTCGGCCAGGGCGCCGAGGCCGACGTCGCGGAGGTGGGTCAGGAGTTGTTCTCGGCGGGCGGCGGTGATGTCGTGGGTGCGGCCGGGCCGGGCCGCGGAGATCCAGATCAGACGTCCGCGTTCGTCGGTGAGGGCGAGGAAGTGCAGGCCATGGGTGTGGTGTTTGCCGGAGTAGTTCGGCCGGTTCGCTTTTCCGGTGCGGCGCTGGGTGGGTACGAGGGTGCCGTCGACCAGGACGACTTCCCCGCCCCGCCTGGCGATCTTCTTCAGGATGCGGTCCAGGCGCGGGGCCTTGGGCGCGAGCAGAGCAGCCTTCCTGGTGGCTGCTTCCGTCGATCGCCACATGGTGTGGGGCTACGGCCAGGCCGATCCCGACTTCCACGTGTCCGTGGCCGAGATACCGTCGCTCGGACTGCGCGGTGAGTACAACCCCGACGGCCCGTCCGCCGGCGGTGTCACCGACATGGCCGGGCGGGTGCACTGCAACGGTCCGGCCTGGGACTGGTATCTGCCCGGCCGCGGACTCGTTGCCTCCTCCCGCCTGCTGACGGCCCCGCTCACCGGCGACGAGCAGGGCCCCGCACCCGTACCGGTCGGCTGGTCCGCCACCGGACCGGTGAGCCCTACCCCGCCCGTCGACCCGGCCTCGACCGCCGCGGACCCGGCCGCGCTGGCAGGCAACACGCTCCCCGAGGCACTGTGGCGCGACCCCGGACGGCCCGCTGTTCCGCTTCAGCCCCGACGGGCCCGAGCAGGTCTTCGGCGAAGGGCTCAAGCCGTACGGCCCCGACATGGTGCACCTCGTCGACCACGTCTACGGCGGCAGCGCCCTTGTGCCGTACACCGTCTTCGCGAGCGCGAGCGCGACCGCCAACCGCGGTTACGTGCGCGACAGCGCCCGGGCGAACCCGATGGGCGCCCCCTCCCTTACTGCCGCTGCCGCTGGCGCTACGACATTCAGGTCCCCGGCGGCATCGACGTGAACGCCACCCTGGGCCTCGCCTCTCCTTTCCCCGACCAGGGGGAAGTGCTCTTCCCCGGGGGCATCGACTGCCGGTACATCCGCGGTGCGCAGCCGATGGAGTACGGAGTTCCGCTCGGACCGTACATCGACAACCCGCACGTTGCACCGGTTGCACCGGTTGCACCGGTTGCACCGGTTGCACCGGTTGCACCGGTTGCACCGGTTGCCGGAAGCGGCGGATCGTCCGTCGTGGACGCGGACTTCGCAGGACCGGCGAATCCCGCCGCCGGCCTGGTGCTCGAATCGTTCCCGGCACTGCCTCCGGTTACGGTGTGGTCCGTGGGCGTGGCAGAGGTGCTCGCGGAGGCAGGAACGGTAGCTGTCCGTGTGGCCGAGGACGGGGAGCCGGTGTGGACGCGGGCAGTTGGTGGTGCGCTCGCGATGCCCGTTTTCCTGGTGTCGACGTAGGAGTCGGTGAACTGGTTGCCTGTGTATGTGACGGTGTCGCTCCTACCTCCTCGACCGGTTGTCCCGGCCGGGACGTGTTGTTCCTCAGTAGCTCGCCCCGTTGTCCTGCCCGTTCCGGTGGACGGTCTGCGGGCATGGTGGGCGGATATGACGGGTGAATCCGTTCCGGGTGAATCCGTTCCGGGTGAACCCGACCGGGCAGGCCCAGCACCAACCCTGGTACCAGTAAGTGAGGACGAGATGAGCGAGACCGGAGCCGAAAGCCCCGCCGCCCCCCGAAACCCCGTACCACCCGAGGAGTTCGTCCGGGCCGCCAGGCTGGCACCCGACCACTGGCTCTACCTGGCCGATCCCGCCTGGCAGGGGGAGGGCCCGCCGCCGGCGTGGGCCGTTGTCGGCCAGTGGCGCTCCGACTCCGAGGGCGAGATCGTCGAGTGGGAGGACAACGAGGACTACAAACCGTCGCCCGAGGCGATGGGGTGGCCCGAGCCGGCCGACGACGTGGACCGCGCGATCCAGCTCGCCACCACCGGGTACGGCCGGGCGGAGGACGTCACCGCAGCCCTGGCTCGGGCCGAGGTCGCGGTTCTGCTCACGGCGCAGGGTGAGCCGGTGAGCGCGTCGGCGCCCGACGGAACGGCGGTGGTGCCTGTCTACACTTCCCCCCGCTTTCTCCGGGCCGTCGGACAGCTGGGGTTCGAACGGCTGCCGGTCGCGGACCTGCTCGCCCGGATTCCTCCGGGCTGCAGCCTGTGCGTCAACAGTTCGGCCACGGTCAGCATGGTGCTGCCCACGGAGGGACTCGCCGATGTGCTCGGTCCTGCCCCGGCAGCTGAACGGTCCCGGTCCGGCATGGAGGGTGTCGCGTGATCCGGTCTGACCGGGTCGCGGGGCTGTCAACACCCGCTCGGTCACGTAGTCACTCGTCGGGCAGCGACGGGGACACCGGAGGTGCGGTTTGGAATCAGACCTGCCGGACCGGGACGGCGTGACCTTCGCCGGCCGTCCCGCCGAAGAATCGGACAAGTCCGTCGTACAGGTGGTGTGCCCACTCCAGCGTGCGTGCCTCTTCCCGGTCGGAGCGCGTCGCTGGGCTCCGGTTCGGTGGCCTCTCACCCTTCCGGACGCCCTCCAAGTGGTTCCACGCCCAGATGTGATCCCGGTCGATCTGCTCCGACTTTGCCGCCGTCAGTGCCCTTCGTGCGGCGGCTGCGCTTCTGTTGGTATGACGGCACGGCCGGCGTTCACCCTTGTACGCGGGGACATCACCGAGCAGCACGCCGACGTCCTGGTCAACGCCGCCAACTCCTTTCCTTCTCGGTGGTGGTGGGGTGGACGGCGCGATCCACCGGCGCGGTGGACCCGAGATCCTTGCCGCCTGCCGCGACCTGCGGGCCTCGCACTACGGCAAGGGACTGCCGACCGGGCAGGCGGTGGCGACGACGGCCGGCCGGCTGCACGCGGAGCACGTCGTCCACACGGTGGGCCCGGTCTGGTCGCGTACGGGGGATTGTTCCGTGTTGCTGGCCTCCTGCTACCGGGAATCCCTGCGGGTGGCCTCGGAGCTGGGAGCCCGGACGGTTGCCTTTCCGGCGATCTCGACGGGCATCTACGGCTGGCCGCTCGAGGCGGGGCGCGGATCGCTGTGCGTACGGTCCGCGAGGCCGCGTTCCCTCCGGTCGCCGAGGTCCGGTTCGTGTGTTCTTCGACGAGGAGGCGTACGCCTGCTTCGACGAGGCACTGACGGCGTGGACAGGGATCCGTATTCCCAGCCGGGCGTGCACGGGGATGACTACGGTGTCGTCCATTCATCAGCGCCGGCCCCGAATCAGGTCTTGCGGGTGGTCGTCTGGACGGGCCGAGCGGCAGATGACTGGGTCCCAGTTCACCGGCAATGGATCTGGACCCTGCGGGCAGGGAGGGAGCCTTCGCCGGTGAGTGCGGCGGCCGCTGGGTCGCGCGGTGAACCCGTATCGTCCTCACAGTCTCGCGCCACCTGGACCGGGGCGGCTACCGCTGAGTGCGGTGTCGCGCGATCCACTCCGCCAGGGACAGCAGGGTGGCCTCCGCACTGCTTGCCATGTGGTCCCGCAAAGCATGGAGGTCCGCGGGTGCGTTGCCCAGGAGCGGGTCGGTGCGCAACAGGCGCCAGGACTGCTGGACGATGCTGCCAACGCCCTGCTCGTAGAGGTGCCAGTTCCAGCGAACGATGCCTTGCTCGGCTCCGCCGACGACGAAGGCGAACGCGGAACCTGGATCAGCCTGGACCACCTCGGAGTGGGTGACCCATTCGCGCCCGTCACGGCGGTTGCGTCCGCTGAACCGTGCGCCGACCCATGGGCCGTCTCCCGGCTCATAGCTCACGGCGCTGGCGCTAGGGCTCCACGTCTCGATCAGGGACACGTCGCTGATCAGCTGATACACGGAGTCCGGCGTCGAGTCGACCCAGCACCGCCTGGTGAAGGTGAAGGGTGTCAGATCGAGGCCGGCCAGCGGATCTCGCCGGTTGGGGGCGGTGCTCTCGAACGTCGTAGTGCTCACAGGGCATCCCAACAGATGAAGACGACAGAAGGGGGGTGTGGGCCTCATCATGAGGGCCGGTGCGGGGAGCAGCCAGACCCTGCGGATCCGTACCCCAGCAGGGTGAGGCGCGGCTCAGGATCTGCCGCGCATACTCGGTTCATGGACAAGCACGGGCAGCTCGCCGCATTCCTCAAGGCACGCCGGGGCCTTCTGCGTCCCGAGGATGTGGGGCTGCAGACCTACGGCGAGCGGCGCCGGGTGCCGGGGCTGCGGAGGGAGGAGCTGGCGATGCTCGCGGGCATCAGCGCGCCGTACTACACCCGGCTCGAGCAGGGCCAGTCACGCAACGCCTCGCGCGAGGTACTCGATGCCATCGCGACCGCCCTATGCCTGGATGAGTCCGAGCGGGCCCATCTGTACGAACTCGCCCGTGCACCGAAGCGGGGCAAAGCCGCACCCCGGCCCCGTCCCGAGCGCGTCACCCCGGCTCACGGCGCGCTGCTCGCCGCACTCGAAGGCACCCCCGCCATCGTCATGGGCCGCCGCAGTGACGTTCTGGCCTGGAACACGCAGGGTCACGCGTTGTTTGCCGGCCATCTCGACCGGGGCAGCCCCGCTGAACCGGGCTGTCGGCCGAACATGGCCAAACTGGTGTTCCTCGACGCTCACACCCGCGACCTCTATACCGATTGGCCCGCCAAGGCCAAGGCCGTGGTCGGCAACCTGCGCCTCACCGCCGGCCGGTACCCGGAGGATCCTCTGCTGGCCGGGCTCGTCGGCGAGCTGATCATCCGCAGCCCGGAGTTTGCCACCATGTGGGCCGATCACCGGATCCTGGCCTGCGATGCCGCCGACTACGAGATACACCACCCCGCGGTCGGGAACCTGACCGTCACCCAGCAGACACTCCAGAGTCCGCGAGGAAGCGGACCGGCCGTGGTGATCGCCACGGCCGCCCAGGGGTCCCCGTCCGCGACGGCCCTGGCTCTCCTCGCCCACGTCGGCGGGCCGAGCGAGGCAGCCCTGCCCCGCAAGGGCGCCGAATCCCGTCACTCCTGACCCAAGAAGCCCCGCTTCGGGCCCTGCTGCGGCCCAGGACGCCCGAAACGATGGGGTTCGCGCTCCCTCACGGTCGGCTAAACCTTGCACGTCCGGTGGCGCGGGGTCCGGGGACGGTCGCCGTCTGCCCCTGAGGGCCGGTGGCGGTGCGCTGGGGAGCGTGGCCTCGTTCGACGTGCCAGCGTCTTTCAGCTGCAGCGAGGCGATGACCTCGTCGAGGGTGGGGAACTGGATGTCCTGGCCGGTCCGCCAGGACCAGGGGCCCAGGGAGGCGTGTTCGATCACGATCAGCAGCCCGCCGGGAGCTACGGCCTGGGCGGCCCGGCGCAGTACGTGTGCGCGGGAGATGGCGATCAGGGTGTGGAAGTAGGTGGCGGTGACCAGGTCGTAGGCGCCGTCGGGGAAGGTCGCGGCCAGGTCGTGTCGCCAGGTGTGGACCCGGTTGGTGACGCCGGTGGCCGCGGCGCCCGCGCTCACGCGGCCGAGGGCGGTTTGTGAAACGTCGACAGCCGTGACGTCCCAGCCTTCGGCGGCGAGCCGGAGGGCGTCGCCGCCATGGCCGCCGGCCTGATCAAGTACAACGGTGACATCAGCCGCATCCGCCCGGTCCGCTGCGACCGCCTGCGGTCCCAGGCCGGCGAACATCGCTGCCAGGCGGCGCTCACGTTTCCAGCGGCCGGATGCGGCTCTGCCGCGGTACGAGGTGAAACACCGACCGCCTCGGGACGCGTGGTTCCACAGGCGCGGCCCAAACCGTCGGCGCACACTGGAGTGAATGCGGGACCCTCTCCGTGAGGTGATGCCTATGAGCCGCGTCCTCTGCTCGGGCTCGGCCTTCCTGCTGGCGGCGGCCGTTGCCGTGGCAGGGCTCAGTGGCTGTGGCTCCGAGGGCGACGAGACGCCGCAGGGGGCCACTCCGACGGTCACTCGGACGCAGACCCGGACCGAGACCCAGGCCCTCACCCCTGAGCCAACGCCCTCCCCGGCACCGCCCAAGGCCACTCCCACCCCGCCTCCGCCCCCAGCCCCGACCACGCCGGAGCCGCCCGCCCCCACCGGCGCAGCCTCCACCGTCGAGGCGTACTTCGATGCCATCAACGCGCGCGACTACCGACGGGCGTGGGACCTCGGGGGCAAGAACCTCGGCGACCCTTCCTACTCGTCCTTCGCAGCGGGGTTCGCCGATGTTGAACGCGACACCGTTCACATTCTTGATGTCACGGGAGGGAGCGTGACTGTCACGATCGATGTACTGCGGCCGGATGGGACCCAGCAGTCGTACGAGGGTACTTACACAGTCAGGGGCGGGATCATCGTTGACGCCGCCATACGCCTCGTCGAGGCTCCGGCGCCGCCGGACGAATCCGAGAGCACCTACCCGCCCGGTCCGCCCGCGGGTGAGCCCGACGTCGACTGCGAGGACCTTTCCGGTCCCGTTTGGGTCGGCCCGTCCGACCCGCACAACCTCGACCGCGATGGTGACGGCATCGGTTGCGAGGCCAACTGAGGGGATGCGTCGCCGGTGCCCGAGCGGCGGGCCGTCACGCTGGGATCGGGAGCACGACCGGATCTCGCCGCGCGCCCGCGCCTGGAGCGCGAGGTGAATCAATGGCGACCGCAGATCCGGGCGAAGGCACGACATACGGCCGCGACCTCCGACGGCATCGTCATCGGCACCCGCGCCCGCATGGGCCACGACGCGCGGATCGGCTCGACGCGTTCGGACGACGTACCCGGCTGACGGCCAGCCCCGGGGTGTCCCGGGCAACTCGCCGCGATGAGGCATCCGGTGGTTCCAGCGGGGCCGGCGCAGCTCGGTGCTGCCCAGGTCACAACGAGATCATGCGGGCGATGAAGAACGCGGCGACGATGACGGCGCCGATGATGATCAGCCACACCCAGATGCCCGGATGTTCCCACAGGCCGCCGTCGGCACGTTCTTCGTGCGCCTCAGCAGTGGAGCCTTCGGCAGGCGGTGTCTCCTCGGGAGGCACGAGTGGATCAGTCATACCCCCAGCTTCGCGGCAGTCGCCGCATCACGCATCTGCTGCTCGTTTGTCCGCGGCGACACGTGCTGCGAGCCGGTGGGATGAAGCTGTGGGCGTCCGGCGGCGGCGTACACCTCGATCTCCATCCCCCGTCCGGGACTGGGGACGCCCGACACACGGAGGTGCGATCTCTCGGTTTGGTGTTGGTAAGAGTCGGTGCTGATCGTTCTGAGCGGGGTTCTTGGGGCTGGTCAGTGGTCGTGTGTGGGCGAGGGTGTCGCTGTACAGACCCCATTCCGGCCGACCGCCTGCCGGCTATGCAGCAGACCCTTGAGCGACCCCCGACCGGGTCCCTATGGCCGGGCCGGGGCGGCCCCTTACTTCCCGTCAGGGTGCCGCGGGGCGGTCAGGGTGCGGCAGGGGCGAAGGACAGTATGCGGGCCTCCCGCCAGGGCTTCCGCTTCTCGTCCCCGCTCACGATCGTCGACGTCAGGACGAGCCTTCCGTCGACGTATGCCGTGTGCCCCATGGACATCTCGTACTCGTACGGGGCGGTCGCCACCGGGTGCTTCACGACGTCCTTCTCCGTGCCGGCACCGCGCGGGCCCATGACGAAGGTCCGGCCGGGGCGGCTCGAAGTGGCACCCTCGTAGATGAGCATCGACTTGCCGTCCTCCGCGCGGAGCGGATACAGCCTGCGCAGCTCATCGGACTTGACGCCCCACAGGAACTTCCCGGTCTTCAGGTCGTACGCGCCGACCTGGTCGGTGGCACCCAGCATGATGAGGCCCTTTCCGACGCCGGAGCCCCGGCAGGGCTGGATGTTTCCGCCTGCGTCTCCGGCGCACTGCTCGAAGCCCTTGTCCCGGGCGTCGAAGGTGGTGCGGTGCTTGCCTCCGGGGTCCAGGACCGTTATCCGCCAGTCGCTCGCGCTGTCCTCGTTGTTGTAGGTGGTGAAGACGACCGGGTCCATGGAGATCAGACTGCCGAAGCTCCAGCCGGTCTTCATCCGGTAGCGCCACAGGACCTTTCCGGAACGCGGGTCGAGCTCGCGCACCTGGCCGTAGTTCTTGCTCCGGTCGATGGCGATCATGCAGTCGGAGCTGACCAGCAGCCGGGCAACGCCGCCCGCCACGTCATCGGGGACGCACTTGTTCTTGTTCTCCCGGGGGATCTCGTAGAGCTTGCTCCCGTCGTCCATCCGGTAGGTGATGGCCACCATGTTCCGGGCGACGGCCAGGGTGTCGCCGCTGATGGCGCTGTTGACGATGAACGTGTTGTCCCGGTCACCGGGCTCGTCGAGCTCTTTGCGCCATCCCTGCTCCCCGGTCTTCAGATCGATCATCCGCATCTGGTTGCACTGGTTGCCCCGATTGTTGTCCGGCCTCTCGTGGTGGAAGACCACGACCCTGCCGTCGGGCGTCGGGTTGGCCGGTGTCTCGCACACGGAGGAGGGCAGCGTCACGTTCCAGACCTCGGCGCCGTCCGAGAGCCGGTAGGCCGTGACCTTCCGGTGCAGGGCCTGGACGGCGGTGTCACCGACGATCCACAGGTCGTGGACCTTGTTGATCTGCTTGGGCAGGTCGGTCTTGTCGTCGACGATCCACGCCGCCGACTCGCCCGGTTTCCGGGCGGCGGCGACCTCCTTCGTCGTCGGAATGTGGCTCAGCTCCGGGCCGCCTGCCGCGGGGGAGCCGGACGGGGACGCCGATCCGGAGGGGCCGGGCGACTCCTTCGCCACGGGCTTCGCGGGCTCGTCCCGCCAATGGTCGGAGAGCGCGTACGCCCCTCCCGCCACGACCACCAGCACCAGCGCGACGACCGCGGCGACGACCGGCCCCCGGCCGAACCGGTGACGCGGCGGAGGTGTGGGTACGGTCGGCGGCCCGAACCCCTGGGGCCCGCCCTCCGAGGCATATGGGTTGCCGGGAACGGGCTGGTGCGGCGGGCCCTGGGCGTACCAGGGCTGCTGCGGGTCGGGCATGGTCTTCCCCCTGAGACGTCACTCGGCTCGAAGACTTCTCCTCGGGCATCGGTCACTGGTGGTGGACGCGCCGCGCACCGATCCAGTTCCCGCCGCAGTGCCCCGGGACCTCGCAACGGATGACGCCACGTCACGGGACCGGACCCGCCGCTTCCCCTGCACGGAACGGCCGCCCGCTCTCAGCCCTGCCGCGTGGCGTAATCCTGCGCCTTGCGCAGCGCCTCGGGGTGCAGCGCCTGCGCCTCCCCGGCAGCCAGCAGCGCGGAACAGGGTGCGTTGGGCCGTCAGGCCCCGAACTGCAGGGCGGCGGTGACCTCGTGTCGGGCCGGTGAACGATCTCGACAGGGTCCCCGGAGCGCACAGCGCCCGGTTCGATCACCCGCAGATACGCGCCGGTGGCGCCCTGCTGGGTGAACCGCCGGACCACCCCGGCTCCCCGAGATGATGGGCGAAGGTCGGCTGCGATCTCTCGGTTTTGGGACGGTGGGGTGGGAGACAGCGGGGTCTGGGTGTGTTGTTGCTGCTCATGGGTTGTTTCGGGGTGTGGGGTCACTGTCCTGGGCGTGAGAGATCCATGGGACATCGCTGTCGTGGAGTGTTATCGCGTGAGGGGTGATGCTGTCTCAGTTTCGTGAGTTCTGATCCGCTGGTCGATGGGTGTTGGTGTGCTCGGGGGTGTGGATCAGACATGGCAGGGTCCGACTCCGGAAGGGGCGGGTGGTGATTCGAGTGGGGCTTTGCCGGCTGTGTCGGTTCGGGCGTTGCGGGGGCCTGTGGTGCGCCGTCTGCTGGCCCTGCGGCGGGAGGGGAAGCTCACCACTGGGCAGGTGAGGTCGGCGGCGGGCGTGCTGGGGGTGCGGGAGCGTGCGGTGTGGCGGTGGCTGGCGGCCGCCGAGCGGGACGAGGCCGCGGCCACCTCCCACCACTGGTGCTGCGCAAGGACGGCGCGGTGGAGGAAGTGCACATAGGCGGGACACTGGTCGGCGCCCTGCCCGACCCGGACTTCCACCAGACGGAGATCCGGCTGGCGGCCGGCGAACTACTGCTGTTGTACAGCGACGGTGTGACCGAGGCGAGCGGCGGGCCGACGGAGCAGGAGATGTACGGCGAACGACGGTTGATGCGCGACCTGGCCGCCTGCCTCGGCATGCCGGCCGGCGCGGTCGCCGAGCGTATCGACCTGCGCAGCGGGCAGTGGCTGGCCGGAGGCGACCATGACGACCTCGCCGTTCTGGCCGTGCAGGCTGCGGCCCCTGCGGCGCCGACGGACGGGGGGCAGTCGCAGTGACCGCCGAGCGCTCCGACGCCATCGAGAGTGTCCGCACGGCCTTCGACGACCACCTGGCCCGAGCGGACGAGACCGCCGCCGTGGCACTCGTCCTGGAACTTCTCGCCAGCGGCGTCAGCGCCGAGGACGTGCTGCTCGGCCTGATCGCACCCGCCCAGGCAGCGGTTGGCGAGCACTGGGTGACCAACGAGTGGAGTGTGGCCCAGGAACACGCGGCCACCCATGTCAGCAACCGGGCAGTCTCCGCACTCGCCGCCGCGACAGCGGTCCCCGACCATCCTCTCGGGAGCGTCGTGGTGGCCTGTCCGGACGGCGAATGGCACACCCTGCCCGCCCACATTGTTGCGGAGGTGCTGCGACTGCGCGGCTTCACGGTGCGGTTCCTCGGTGCCGGGGTACCCACGGCACACCTGATCTCGTATCTCCATCAGAACGGCTCTGATCTGATCGTCCTGTCGTGCATGCTGGCGGTGCGCCTGCCCCGGGTGTACCACACGATCGAGGCGTGCCGACTGGCGCGTGTCCCGGTCATGGTCGGTGGCGCCGGCTTCGGACCGGACGGCATCTGGGCCCGTGCGCTGGGTGCCGACCTCTACGCGCGCACCGCGGTGGACGCCGCGGACCTGCTGGTGGGACAGTGGCCGCCGCCGCTGTCCGGGGAGCCCGCACTGGACCACCTGGCTGACGGGGAGTACACCCAACTCGTCAGCCGTCGCGGTGAGCTTCTGCGGCACCTGGCCGACCACCTGCGCCGGCACTTCCCGCCGATGGGCCGGTGCGCCGACGACCGGTACGAGGCCGCTGTCGAGGACCTGGGGTTCCTGGTGGATTTCCTCGCCGCGGGTGTCTTCGTCGACGACCCGCGCGTGTTCACCGACTTCCTGCTGTTCCTCGCCGGTGTGCTGGCCCACCGCGGTATACCGCCGGCCGGCCTGGACCTGGCGGTCCAGGCCCTCTGCGAGCCGTTGAGTGATCTTCCCCGCGCCCTGACCCATCTGGCCGCGGGCCGAGGACGACTGGAGCGGGCCGGACACACCTGGGCGGACGCCTGATCCCTGCGGCAGATTCGGGACACGCACGCGTACCGGGCGATCGGCTCATCCGGTGATCACCGGCGGTGGTGCCGCTCGGGCTGGCGCTTGCCGGACGCGAGCGCACCTCCTTCCGGGACTGTGCCGAGGCACCGGACCGTGCGCTAGCTGTCCTGTCCCGGGAGGTTGTGGACAGTGGCGATGATCATCTTCGGGGGGCCTTCGGCAGAGGGCAACAGTCATGCCGGGCCCAGAGGCCAGCGGTCGCGTTGCAGGACCGCGAAAGAGTTAACGGGCCACATCAGCACCGCAGGGGATGGGGGGCGAACTCGCTCTCGGCGCGCGGACCGTCCCGGAGAGCGGCGGGTGCGGCGGCGGGTGCGGCGGTTCGTTGTGCCACTCGTGTGGCTTTTGGCGGGGCAGCGACGTGATTGCCGTCATCCCCACCCGGACGGGACGACCATGCAGACGTACTGCGGCGCCGACCCTCGGGAGGAATTTTGAGAAGAGAGGACGGCACACCGGTGGCCACCGGTGTCACCGCCGAACGCCTCGCCGGGCTCCGTGCGTGGAACGTGGGGCTCACGCTGCTGCACCTGGTCCAGGCCCTGGCGATCCTCTTCCTCGCCGGCAGCTTCTCGATCACCGTCACCTCCTCTCTGCCCGAGGGGCCCCCAGGGACGAAGGCGCCTGCCCCCGAAGCACTGTTCGACGTGCCGATCGGCTGGGCCGTCGCCGTCTTCCTCACCCTCGCGGCACTGGACCACCTGCTGACGGCGACGGTGTGCCGCGGCACCTACGAACGCGACCTCAGACGCGGCATCAACCGATTCAGGTGGCTGGAGTACGCGCTGAGCGCGACCCTGATGGTGCTCCTCATCGGCTTCTACTCGGGCATCACCAGCCTCAACGCCGTCATCGCCGTGATCGGCGCCAACGTCGGGATGATTCTCTTCGGCTGGATCGAGGAGGAGATGAACCCGCCGGGACGGGTGGTGACCACGATGCTCCCGTTCTGGTTCGGGACGCTGGTCGGTGTGACGCCGTGGCTCTCGATCACGTACAACATCGTCGCGACCGGGGCCATCCCCGGCTTCGTGTACGGGATCGTTCTCGTCCAGGCCGCCCTCTTCTTCAGCTTCGGTCTCAACCAGTGGCTCCAGTACCGCGGAGTCGGCCGGTGGTCCGACTACGCATACGGGGAGAAGGCCTACCTGGTTCTCAGCCTCGTGGCGAAGTCACTTCTGGCCTGGCAGATCTTCACCGGCTCGCTGGCCGGCTGAACCTCCTTCGTCCGGGGTGGTTCCCCGGCCCCCACGCCACGCGACCGCCTTTCCACGCGTCGCTGTTCCGCCAGGGAGGACTCCTGACGCGGTGTCGCGGGTTCGAATCCTGCCGGAGGCTTGGAGAAGCAGCGGGCCCTGACCCCGTCTGCTGCTTTCTGCGGTGCGGGTTCACTGTCGCGGGGTGAGAGATCGGGATAGGTGCACTGTTCTGGGTGGTATCGCATGACGGGTGACGTTGTCTCAGGCTTACTTCACCCTCCGACCCCTCGCCCGCTACGGCACGGAACGCCTGAAGCGCCACTCGGTCGTCTTCAGCTGACAGGGCCCCGTATCCGTGGTCCGCGTCAGGCATGTTCCGGTCCGGTTGCCGGTCGTACCTCCTCATGGGAACGTGAGATGGGGGTTGACTGCTTGGTCGAGGTACGTCGAGGTACTGCCCATGGATGCCAAGATCGTCGAACGCAAGGGCCTCCAACTGGCGGAGGATCCCCGTCTCCTCTCCCCGCCCCGCGTGGACCAGCCGGTCTATCAGTGCGCCACCTCCGTGGTCGTCTTCGACTACGTCCCCGGTGCCGACGTCGAGGTCGAGGTCGACGGCGTCGGCGCACCGGTGGTCAACGGTGGCTGTCCCTGGCCCCTCGGCGTCACCGTGCCCCTGCCTGGCGCTCTGGCGGCGACCCAGGAGGTGCGGGCGCGGCAGACGACTGCGACGGCGCAGAGCGACTGGTCCGCCCCGGTGACGGTCCGTGACCACACCGTGGACTTCCCCGCGGGTCCCCCGCGGCCGCAGATCAATCCCGCTCCGGTCCATGCCTGCGGCGTCCGCACGGGTGTCACCAATC
This sequence comes from Streptomyces finlayi, assembly GCF_014216315.1. NCBI lineage: Bacteria > Bacillati > Actinomycetota > Actinomycetes > Kitasatosporales > Streptomycetaceae > Streptomyces > Streptomyces finlayi. The sequence continues at coordinate 13,485 of NZ_CP045702.1, read as the reverse complement.
TGCTGACCGGCGGGAACGTCTGGATCACCGCTAACGGCACCGAGGTCGGCCGGCAGGATGGCTGCGGGCCGGTACAGGGTGTGGACGTGAGCCCGGCGTACGCCCTCGCGCAGCAGGCACGCGCCTGGTTCGAGTTGTGCGGGGACCCGAGTCCGCCGTCCGTCGGGCACAACGCGCTGTTCCCGCCGCAACCGCTGCCCGCGCCGACCGTCGACTCGGTCTACGGGAGCGACCCCCAGCAGGTGGTCGTGCACGGCGTCGTGAACGGTGCGAAAGTCACCGTCTACCGTGGGGGCACGCCACTGGGTACCTGGGGCTGTTGGGGCGGGACGCTGGCCGTCGGCGGACTGGGCCCGTTCACGACTGCGGAACCGCCAAGCGCGACGCAGGCGATGTGCCCGGAGGACCCGCCCAGCCTGCCGGGTATCGGGACGGTGCTGCCATGTTCCAGTCTGCCGCCGCCTCAGGTCGGCCCGGTGCAGGCCGGGGACGCGCACATCACGCTCTCCGCGTTCGTCCCCGGTGCGGTCGTCCGCGCGTGGCTCGACGGAACGCTCGTGGGCGTCGGCGGCGGACCGATGGTGACGCTGACCAAGACCGTGGCCCATGGTGACACCCTGCACGTGGTCCAAGACCTCGGCGGCTGTTACGGCCTGTACGCCGTGGAGATCCGCGTGGCCTGCGTGGACCCGCCGAGCGCGGGAAACCCGTCCTGGCTCGACCTGTTCCCGGTGGGCCGGCTCGAATACGGCGTCGGCGGCAACAAGGGCAGCGTCTACTATCCGGCTCAGGACGACGGCGTGAACCAGCCGTTCAACCAGCGGCTGTCGGCGCTGGGGCGGGTGCCGATTGTCTTCATGGCGCACGGCATGCACTCGGCCTCTGACCCGAGCTACCTCGGTTACGACTACTTCCAGCACGACCTCGCGAAGATGGGCGTCATCGCCGTGTCCATCGACTGCAACGCCCTGAACAACGGTGCCAGCGGGTTCGCCAATATCGAGGACCGGGCGGACCTGATCATCGAGAACATCAAGCACTTTCAGGCGGTCGACGCCGATCCGGGTTCAATGTTCCACCACAGCATCGACTTCGGCCGGGTGGGATTGATGGGCCACTCCCGGGCCGGGGAGGCGGTGGTGATCGTCCCCAGCCTCGTCTCCCTCCCCGGCGTCACCATCAGGTCGGCCCTCTCGCTGGCCCCCACCAACTGGGCGAACTACGACGGTCTGCCGAGCGTCCAGCCCGCTCCCAGCCACGCGTTCATGACTCTGCTGCCGGCGGGCGACGGCGACGTATCGTCCAACAACGGCGCGCAGTTCTACGACCTGGCCGCGCCCGGGCCGTTCAAGTCCCAGCAGTACGTCGACTTCACCAACCACAACTTCTTCAACCGGCAGTGGCTCGATGACGACAGTCTGTGGACGCCGCCTCAGCCCGCGGTGATCGACCGGGCGGACCACGAGCGCATCCTGGCGGCGTACGGCTGTGCCCTGTACCGGTCCACCCTGCTGGGGCACGGCAGTGCCACCGCGTATCTCGACGGTTCGGTGCTGCCCGCAGGAGTACTCACCCACTACGTCCACCTGGCCTTCGCGCGACAGGACGTGCTGACGGTCGACAACCATCAGGACGGGAACACCATCGAGAAGAACTCCCTGGGACGGCCGACCGCGCAGTTGTCCGGTCTGAGCGCGGACGAGTTCCCCTTCCAGCAGGTCCCCGGGGCCTTCAACGACTCCTTCTACGGTGAGACAACCGGCATGGTGGCTCTGGCGGGCGCCGGTGGCCGGACCTTCCGGTCCGAACTCACCGAGCCCACCGATCTGGTGGGCACCGAGCTGTGGATCCGTGCCGCCGAGGTGACGGACGGATCGCAAGTTCCCCCGGGTGCCACCGGGTTCGAATTGGGCGTCGAGGACACGAACGGCAACCGGGCCTGGTTGGACTCCGACGTGGTGGGCGGACTTCCGCGTCCGTATCCGCGCAACCCGGGTCTGATCAAGTCGATGCCGACGACGCTGCGCTTCCATGCAGGATGCTTCGGCAGGGAGGAGCGGCTGCGGCTGGACGAGATCGTGGCCGTCCTCATCCGCTGCAACCGCGAGGACGAGCGAGACCTCGCCTTCGACGATCTCCAGATCGTCAAGTAGCCGAGCCCGCGCCCCGGGACGGAGAGGAGGCGGAACATGTCAGTCGATGCCGGTTCCGAACTGCCGGGTCGTTCCCGGCCGGACTGGAACCTCCCCGACGTGCTGGACATCCGGTTTCTCGGACGCCGGCTCTACGAGAGGCGCCCGCCGCGCAACTTCCGGTCCGCCCTGGCTGACCGCACCGAAGCGGTCGAGTTCCTGGTCACCTTGAGTGGCCCGGTCCCTGCCCGCGCCCTCGGCCCCGCCCTGTTCATCGGAGACGTCCGCGTCGTCGAGTGCTCCCCGGCGACCGAACCCGGAGCCGGGGCTGAAGGCGAATACCGGCTCCGCTTCCAGTACACGGATCCCGACCGCCTTGCCGAACTGGCCTCCGGCACCCCGATCACCTGGGGCTGGGCGGACACCCCGGACCCCGACCGTCGCACCACTGGCTTCCGCTACACCACCGAACCGGACGCCTGACTTGGAGCACGGCCACGGGCCGGGAGGTCGTTGACCAGAGCCAGGGCTGCCGTCAGACCGGTGGCAGATCGTCCGGATCCGCATCCCGTGCAGGCATCAGCTCGAACCCTGGTCTGCCCGCGCTTTGTGCCCGGCGGGCTTCAGGACCGGCGGGGCCGCTTGCCAAACCTACCTATCGATAGGTAGGTTTTAGGTATGGGCAATGTCGCCACCTCATCCATCCGTGCCGTCGGGCTCGGCCGGGACTTCGGAGCATCCGGCTCGCCCGCCCCGGCGCCGACGGCGAGACGCTCACCCTGGCCTCCGCCGGCCTCCGCCGGCCTCCGCCGGCCTGGCCGCCGCGGTCGGCCTCCACACCGGCAACAGCTCGGCGGTCGGCTCCGTGACCCTCGTCTTCTTCCCACTCTCCTTCTTCACCGCCACCTTCGTCCCGCGTGACCAGCTCGGCGGCTGGATGGCCCACGCCGCCGACATCAACCCGCTCACCCCGCCGCTGGAAGCCATGCGCAGCCTGCTCACCGCACCCTGGAACGAGCAGAACCTGCTGCCGGGCGCCCTCGTCGCTCTCGCCATCCTGGTGGCGGGCGCCGCCGCGGCCCACCTCACCCTGACCCGCCGTACCCGTACAGGAGTCTGACCACCATGCCCCGCCAGAGCGACACCCGCGCCCGTGCCCGCGACGAGTTCGCCCGCCGACTCGCCGACTACGGCTACCTCGGCGTCTCCCTCGACGACATCGCCAAAGCCGTCGACGTGAAGAAGGCCAGCCTCTACCACCACTTCCCCGGCGGAAAACCCGCCCTGTTCATGGAGGTGGCCGACCACTACACCAAGGAAGCCTCGGCCCTCCTCCAGAGCGCACTCGCCACCCCCGGCACCCTGCGCGACAAGCTCCTCGCCCTCGCCGCCTCCTACGCCCGGGGCACCTACAACTCCGCGCTCAGCAACCAGATCTACTACGCGACCCGCCACCTCGAAGAGGACCAGCGCGCCGAGGTCTCCCACGCCTACGTGCGCGGCCTCATCCAGCCCGTCACCGACCTCATGGTCCAGGCGGTGGCCACGGGCGAACTGCGCGAAGCCGACCCGGGCTTCCTCGCCACCGCCTTCATGGAGCTCGCCGCCACCGTCCACCCCCCACAGGACGACTGCACCCCGGCCACCACCGACCGCCTGGCCCAGGACGTCGTCGACCTCTTTCTGCGCGGAGCCGGCCCGGACACCCCCTGACCCGAGCCCTCAGCCCTCAAGCACCCGGCCATGACACCCTTTTATGGATCATGCGCGGCGTCCGTGCGCCACCAGTTTCGTGAAGATCCACCCGGATGTGCGGATGCGGGGTGCATGTTCGGGCGTGGCGGTTCTGTAACCGCTGACACTGCCATGCACGGGGAGGGTGTCGACGGAAGCGCGGATCGGCGTCGATCCGCTCTGGCTCCACCGCGGCTCCGGCCAAGGCGAGAAGCGACTGCGCCGGCAGGTCCGCAAGCCCAAAGAGGTGCGGGCCGCCGACGCCGAGGAGATCGCCCAGCTGAAGACCGGCGTCGAGGTGCTGGTCGGCGCCCTGCACCAGTCGATGACGGAGAACCGTCTGCTGCGCCGGCAGCTCGCCGACCGCACTGGCGTGGTCCGCACGCTGCCCACGCAATCCCGCATCGGACACACCACACATCCGCTGTATCCGACCTCATGCCCTCCTCGGACTGCTGATCGTCTCCCGCGCCGGGAACGCGGTCGGCATCGGCTGTCCGCCGCCTATGGCGCGCTGCCTACTCCTGATGACCCAGCCTCACGATCACGGTCGGGTCGCCCCCGCTGAGCGCCTTCGGTGATCCGTCAACCGTTTACTCAGAGGGGAAGTTCGGTGATGCTGAGGGCGAAGTCCAGGTTTCCCACCCCGTGGTTGGCGAGGCCTACCGTGACCACCCCCGCTCCTTCCAGCCAGTGCGCCATTTTCAGGCCGCCGACGTCCAGCGGGCGCAGCCCGAGGCTCTCGACGAACGCCTCCACACTTGCCTTGGCCTGCGCATTGTCGCCGGCGATGAAGACGTCGGGCCGCCCCTTCTCCAGGACATGGCGGAAGACGGTGTTGAACGCCTTCACCACGCTGGCGCCGGCCGGGGCCGCTTTGGCGACTTCCTGCGCGATCGAGGTCTCCTCCCGGTGGGCCAGCCCGTCGAACGTGGAGTTGAAGGGATTGCTGATGTCGACGATGACCTTGTTCGCGAGAGCGTCTCCGTACTGGGTGACGGCCGGCATGACCCCGCTGTGCAACAGGGCCACGATGACGATGTCCCCGGCCGGGGCGGTGCCCCATTCTCCGGTCGTGGCGCCGTCGCCGAGCGCCTTGGCCAGGCCGGCGGCCTTGGACTGATCGCGGCCCATGACCTCGACGGTGTTGCCGCCCGCTGTGGCCCGCGCGCCGATGGTGCGGGCCATGTTCCCGGTGCCGATGATGCTGATGCTGCTCATGAGATGTCCTGCCCTGGTTGTGTGTTGTCCGGTTCAGATGGCGGTGGTGCCGCCGTCGGCGACGAGTTCCATGCCGTTGACGTAGCTGGAGTCGTCGGAGGCGAGGAAGAGGGCGGCGGTGGCGATTTCGTCGGGGCGGCCCATCTGGCCGCGGGGGATGAGGGACTCGAACTGGCGCTTGGTGGCCTCGTCGAAGAGTTCTTCCTGCTTGGCGGTGGCGACCTGACCGGGGGTCAGGACGTTGACGCGGATGCGGCGGTCCTTGAGCTCGTTGAGCCAAATGCGGGCCCAGGCCTGCTGGACGGCCTTGCTGCCGGCGTAGACGCTCCACCCGGGGAAGGCGCCGAGGGAGGCGTTGGAGCCGGTCATGAGGATGGAGCCGCCGTCGTTGAAGAGCGGGAGGGCCTTTTGGACGGTGAACAGGGTGCCGCGGGCGTTGAGCCCGAACCAGGTGTCGAACTGGGCCTCGGTGATCTCGCCGAGCGGGGCGGGCTCGCCCCCGCCGGCGCTGGCCCACAGCACGTCGAGGCTGCCCTTCTCCCGCTTGACGGTGTCGTACAGGCGGTCCAGGTCGTCCAGGTCGGCGGCGTCGCCCTGGACGCCGGTGACGTTGCGGCCGATCTGCTTCACGGCCTCGTCCAGGGCGTCCTGGCGGCGGCCGGTGATGAAGACGTGCGCTCCCTCGTCGACGAACAGCTTCGCGCCGGCCAGCGCCATGCCGGTGGTGCCGCCGGTGATGACCGCGACCTTGCCGTCGAGCTTTCCCATGGTCATTCCCTGGGTTGGTGGTGCCGTGTGTGCCTGAGGCGACGGTGCTAAGTACACCGCTCTGTGTGCTTAACGTGCGCGGCGGGTGGTCAGGGCGCAAGCTATGTACACCGGTCGTTACCTAGCCGCGGTACGATGGAGCCATGACGGAGTTGGAGAAGGGCCCCACGGGCCGCCGCCGCGGCCGGGGCGCCCGCGAGCGCATCATCAGCGCGTCCCAGCAACTGTTCCGCGAGCAGGGCATCAACCGCACCGGCATGGACCAGCTCTGCGCGGCGGCCCAGGTGTCCAAGCGCACGGCCTACCAGCACTTCACCGGCAAGGACGAACTCGTCGCCGAGTACCTGCGCCGGTTCGACCCCTCCGTTCTGTCCGGCGTGTTCGACCGCACCGACCTCACGCCCCGCGAACGGCTCCTCGCCGCCTTCGACATCCCCCCCACCACGCCCCTGTGCCCCTACATCGCCGCCGCCGTCGAACTCCACGATCCCCAGCACCCCGCATCCCAGTACGCACGCGACTACAAGAAGGCCGTCGCCGCGCGGCTCGCCGACACCGCCCGCGAGGCCGGCGCCGCCGACCCTGAACAGCTCGGCGAGCAGCTCGCGCTGCTCATCGACGGCGCCGCTGCCCGCACCCGGGTCCTCAACGCCGACGCCTTTCCCACCGCCGCCGCCATCGCCGCCGTCCTCATCGACAACGCCATCCCCGCCACAGCCGGCGATGACCGGCGACCGGAGGAAGTGTCAGGCTGACTTGGCACTCCCCGGCCGGGCTGGGGCATCAGGAGTGTCCGCCCGAGGAGGGCCACGGGGTTTGTTCCGCAGTCCTGAACGCTGCGCAACACCGGGTACGGGGCGGGGACCGCATACCGGGCCGGAGCGGTTGGCCGCGTTCCGTATCGCGAGACGGCCTTCCCGCGGTGGCTGGGCCGTGTGAGAATCCCTGCCATGCAGCGCCAGCTCATTATTAGCGGCAGCGTGCTGGCACCGAGTTGACCTGGGGGCGATCCCTCCCAGGCGGCCATCGCCCGCACGCAGACCTCTCGCATTTCGCGAGGGGTCTTTTTTTGTTTTGCCATCAGCGACCTGACACAGCGGCCTCACCAGGCCCAGCAGCCCAGGACAGGGAAAACCCGCCATGACCCATGACGCCTTTCATGTCTTCGACACCACCCTGCGCGACGGAGCACAGCGCGAGGGCATCAACCTCACGGTCACGGACAAGCTGGCCATCGCCCGGCATCTCGACGGCTTCGGCGTGGGATTCATCGAGGGCGGCTGGCCCGGAGCCAACCCGCGGGACACGGAGTTCTTCTCCCGCGCGCAGCAGGAGCTCACCTTCAAAAACGCACAGCTCGTCGCCTTCGGCGCGACCCGCCGTCCGGGCGCGCGAGCCGCCGATGACCCACAGGTCAAAGCGCTCCTCGACTCCGGCGCCCCCGTCATCACGCTGGTCGCCAAGTCGCACGGCCGACACGTCGAACTCGCCCTGCGCACGACCCTGGAGGAGAACCTGGAGATGGTCCGCGACACCGTCTCCTTCCTGCACGAGCAGGGGCGTCGGGTCTTCGTCGACTGCGAGCACTTCTTCGACGGCCACCAGGCCGACCCGGAGTACGCGAACTCGGTGGTCCGGGCCGCATCGGACGCCGGCGCCGAGGCCGTCGTCCTCTGCGACACCAACGGCGGCCGCCTGCCCGCCCAGGTGCAGGCCGTCGTCTCCACCGTGCTCGCCGAAACCGGCGCCCGGCTCGGCATCCATGCCCAGGACGACACCGGCTGCGCCGTCGCCAACACCCTCGCCGCCGTCGACGCCGGCGCCACCCACGTCCAGTGCACCGCCAACGGCTACGGCGAGCGGGTCGGCAACGCCAACCTCTTCCCCGTCGTCGCCGCACTGGAGCTCAAGTACGGCATGAAGGTACTGCCCGAGGGCAGTCTGCGTCAGATGACCCGTGTCTCGCACGCCGTCGCCGAGATCGTGAACCTCCCACCCTCCACACACCAGCCGTACGTCGGTGTCTCCGCCTTCGCCCACAAGGCGGGACTGCACGCCTCCGCGATCAAGGTCGACCCCGACCTGTACCAGCACATCGCCCCCGAGCTGGTCGGCAACACCATGCGGGTGCTCGTCTCCGACATGGCGGGCCGCGCGTCAGCGGAGCTGAAGGCCAAGGAACTGGGTTACGACGTGTCCAACGACCACGAGTTTCTGTGGCGGCTCGTGGAGCGGATCAAGGAGCGCGAGCTCCAGGGCTACACCTACGAAGCGGCCGACGCCTCCTTCGAGCTATGGTGAACAGGTCGGCCAGCGCGTCCAGGTGGCGGCGGCGGAACCGGGAGATGGACCGGAAGCCCGGGGCCTGGTCGGCGGCCAGGAACCGGAACGCGACGTCGTCGGCGCACTTGCGCTCGATCGCCCGCGATGAGCGCACCCCGGTGGTGTAGCCGTAGATCAGCAACCGCAGCATCAGCCGCGGATCGTAGGGCGGATAGCCGCGCTTCTCGGTGTAGTCGGCCCAGGACCGGCCCGAGGTCCAGCACCTCGTCGACCAGGTCGGCGACGAACCGGGCCAGGTGGTCCTCGGGCAGCCAGTCGTCCAGCGACGGCGGCAGCAGCAGGACCTGATGCGGATCGAACGCCCGAAACGTCTTGCCGACCGCCGCCGCAGGGCCCTGCGGCCGCTTCTTCTCGACCGGCTCGACCTCGAACAGCCCATCCCCACCACTCATACCGCCATCATCACGCATGAATGATGACGAACCACAGGCAGGGTGCCGGTTACTGAGACACGCTCCTAGCCCTACCGCCCGGTGTGCCAGTGCCTCCACCTGGACAGTGGTCGTAGCCGGCCCGGCTCCCGCCTCGGATACCGTGTTCCTCCACGGGGTGCCATAACGGATGTGACGCCCCCCACCGGAGGTAGTCAGCGTATGAGTTCAAAGCGCAGCAAGAATCCAGCCCTGCCCGTACTTGACGACGCATACCGACTCGCGTCGGTCAAGGACGCCGAAGAGTCCACCCGTGACTTGGCCGCGCGGCTGGCCACCACCGAACTGCGCCGCGTTTCCCACCCGGGCCGGGTCACCTGGGAGCCCACCGATCAGGCCGAGCCCGTACCGGTCCCGCCGACTGTGGTCGACGGTGACGGGGACCTGTGGCTGCGGGACCGGGGCACTGGCACCTGGACCATGCCCGAGTTCAACCCGAAGGAGTTCCCGGCCCGCTGTGGCGAGGTTCTGACGTGGAACCAGCTTGCCCGCGAGTTCGGCCCGCTTACCGCACTGGCCGACGACCGCCGCATCGGCGGCGGCCGGCGCTGACCGCGCAGCCTTCTGGGATGACCGCGCCCCTGAAGCGCCCGTTACGGGTAGCTGGGAGCTCCAGCTCACCGCCGAGCTCGACGATGGCGGCGAGCAGGTGAGCGTGGTGGTGGCGTGCGACGGCCTCGAGCAGCGTGGTGCGGGCCTGGCGCCACCCGATGCCCTCGGTGCGGCCGGCGTCGGTGGACCAGCCGGGTAGCGGTCGGCCTTCAGTTGCCGTGGTGAGCGCGCGGGCCCAGCTCGCCGATCGACTGCTGCCAGTCGGCCAACTGCCCGAGCAGGCCGCGCACCAGCTCGTCGACGGCGGCCGCCGGGCCGGCGCCGAAGGCCCGCGCTTCGGCGGCGGCCTCGGCGAGGACGTCTTCGTCCAGGTCCGCGCCGGAGGGCCACGACATCAGGGACGAGGACGTGGCCCGGCTCTCCCCGCTCAAGCACAAGAACCTGAAAGTCCTGGGCCGCTACAGCTTCACCGCCTCACCCCCACCGACCACTGACAACACCAACAGCCAGGATCAGCCGTTAACTTGACACACCCCCTGTGGGACGACACCGACTCCGACCTCACCATCGTCTTCACCGGCGGCAACGGCTGCTTCGAGATGCTGCAGGGCGAACCGATGCTGGAGTCCCGCGTCTACGCATGGCAGGAGATCGACCGCATGCCGCTGGACGAGGTCCTGGCCGTCGTCCCGGCCTTCCACCCCGCCCGGACGGACGCGGGACACTGAACTGATCGCCTTGTGCGACCGGGAAGCGGCCCACGGGAACTTCCGGGCCTGGGCGAAGATCACCCACCACCTCACCGTCAGGATGAAAGAATCCGGACGCGCACACGTGGACGAGGAACTCCTGCACTGGGCCTACAGCAAACTGAGCCACCGCCGGGCGGTCTGATGCTGGACTGCCCGAACCCGCCTCCGGTCACGGTGATCATCGACCCGCACGACGACGTGGTCCACACCCGCGCGGCCCTGGCATCCCACGCCCCGCACGAAGGACGCCTCACCGTCCACCCCACCCCGGGCGTCGACTCGGCCGTCGCGCTCGCCCACGACATCCTCGCCGCCCTGAACAAGCCCGTACCCCTGAACAGCCACCGACCACTCGACCCGGTCCCGGCCTGGACGACCGCCGCCGCCTGGATCCTGGCCACCCCCATCACCCACCTGACCTTGCTGCGCGCCCACCTGCTCACCCCGCACCGCTTCAAAGACCTCCTGGCCCTGCACCGGCGCACGGGCATCCGCCTGGTCCTCGTCTGCCACCGCCGGGCCATGCGGCCCTTCTTGGAGCCCGAGCTGCAGCAGGTGGAACACCACATCGCCGAGGCCTCAGCCCTGCTGCCCGAAGCCGAACCGGCCGCCCCGCAGCCGCAGACGCCCCCGACTGATGATCTGCGGATTTTTGTCGGTGGTGGTTCGGCATGGTGATGTCAGTGCGGTGGGTGGTGGGATTCTGCCGTTCAGTGGGTTGCCGTGAGTGACTTCTCTGCTGTCATGGATGCCGATCTGATCGCTGCGAGTGGGCGAGGCTGTCACCGGCGTTGTCGCGACGGGGCTCAATGACATCGGGGTGTACGTACACCTCGATGACGATCTGGGCCGATACCTCGGCTTCCTCCGGGTTCCCGAGATGTCCTGGACCCGTTTCGACTCGGTGGACGACATTGCCCCGGTCGGTCGGGAAATCCGCGCCGAGATCATCAGCATCGACTTCGCACAGGAGCAGGTGAGCCTGTCCATGAAGGCACTGCAGCCCGATCCCTGGCAGCACTATGCCGATACCCACAAGGGCGGGGACACGGTCTCGGGAACGGTGACCAAGCTGGTGCCGTTCGGCGCGTTCGTCCAGGTGGAAGAGGGCGTAGAGGGCCTCGTCCACCTTACCGAATTGGTCGATCACGACGTCGAGCACCCGCAGGAGGTACTCGCGGCCGGCGACCACGTCCGCGTAGCCATCCTTGACGTGGACCGCCAACGTCGCCGCATCAGCCTTTCGCTCAAACGCGCCCAAACGGAATGAGGGCAAGCGGTCCTGCATGAGCCCTCAACGATCACGCCCAGGTGCGCCTCGCCTCCACTGCGCTGACCCTCAGCGCGCGCTGAGAGGAGCCGTTGGCGCGCCTACGCAGCTACGAGCTCTGACCGAGCAAGGCGCGGCGCCAACGCGAGGGCCGCATCGCCGGCGCCCCCCAGGCCGAGTTGCCGCGCCGCGAACGCCGAGGCGGACGCGGACCGGGACGATTCCCGGGCGCTGCTGCTCCTGTGCTGCCACCCAGCGTTGTCGGAGACGAGGCCGAGCATGTCGACGCCACCAACTGGCCGCAGATCCTTGCCCTGTGCAGCCTGTTGGAGCACCTCGCGCCGAACCCGGTGGTCACCCTCAACCGTGCGGCCGTCGCGATGGTGCACGGCCCCGCCGCCGGGCCCGACCTGCCGGCGACCCTGGACTCCGACTGGCGCACCGCACACCACCATCGCCTGCTCGCAGTCCCGCGCCGTCTCCTGGAACAACTCGGCGACCACGAGGCGGCGGCCCACGCCTACCGTGAGGCGGCTCGACGCACCAGCAGCACATCGGAGCGACGCCACCTCACCTCCCGCACGGGCCCGCCTCACCCCGGACAGGGACTGATCAGCAGAGGCAAAGCGCCGACGTACTACTCGTGCACCACCGCCGTGCACGTTCAGTTGTACCCGCCTGTGCACTTTGCGGGCTCTGGCAAGATCACATCGACGGCGGCTGGGCTCATGAATTAGCCCACCGCCCCCAGCCACAAGGGAGACCGAACCCGTGAAGCAGCGGCGTCCGCGCCATCCTGATCACCCCTGACAACACCACCCTCCTGATGAAGCGAGTCCGCCCTGGACGAACCCCCTACTGGGTGTCGTCGGAGGCGGCGTCGAAGAAACCGACGCCAACACGAGGCCGCACTCCTGCGCGAGATCCGTGAAGAGATCGCCGGTGAGGCGGAGATTGTGCGCCCGTTCCACCAGCGTGAAGAACCCATCCGGCGAGACCGAACACTTCTACCTCGCCCGCATCAAGACGTGGAACTTCGCGGACCGCAGCGGCCCCGAGTTCCAGCGGGACGACCGCGGCGAGTACCTCTCGAAGAGATCCCCTCACCTCCGAAGCCCTCGCTGCCGTGAACCTGCTGCCGAGGAAATCTCCGTCGTACTGCGCGAGGTCCTCGACCACGGAGAACTGCTCGCCCCGGTGTAGCTATGCCAGGGCATACCAAGGCACCGACGGCTTGCCCCGGCGGTACTCGGGTCCCGACCACGCTGCGGCGCAGGCAGCGTGTGCGGCGCCGCTCCCGCAGCGACAGCAGAAGGTCGCGGGCCGCGATCGCGTCACCGAGGGCCGGGGTGCCGGCCGCCGAGCCGGAGACGGGTGGTGGTGGCGGACGCCACGTGTACGCGCTTGATCTGCGGACGCGGCGCGCCTCGGGCAGTTGTCGGTGAGGTAGCGCGCGACCCTTTCGGTGTTCGCCAACTGCGCGGGCTCGACACGGCTGACGTACGGAACGGCGTCGTCGGGCCGTGCCGAGGACTGTGAGGCTGCTGATCCGGTACATCGAGACCTCGGCGGAGCTCCGCCGAGATCGTGAAAAGGCCGACGGGCTTTCCGCTCTGGTCGACGGGGGATCCAGCCGCTGTCTCCTCTGCCTCTTGGAGCAGGTCGAGCGCGGTGCTGCGGCGGCCCCCGGACGCCGGTCGTGTAGGCAGCGGTCATCAGCAGCAGACGCGGGCGGCCAGAGTGTCAGCCTGCGGGCCACCCGCCAGGAAGTCCACGGCGGCTGCGCTGCGGCCGGCACGGCGTATGGTGATGGCCAGGACCCGCGTCGCGTCGCTGAGGGGACGCGGATCGCCGCTGGCCCGGGCGGCGATGAGGGCGCGGTCGGCTGTGGCCCACGCAGCCTCGGAGTGCTGTTTGACGGTGAGTTCGGTGGCCAGGACATAGGCACGGGCGACGGCCGCCTGCGCCCGCTCCCGTGTGCGGCCGGAGGTGGCGTCCCGGGTCGCCTCTGCCGTGGCGATCAGCGGGGAAGGGCACTGCCGCCGGATGAGGCCGCAGTGGGTGACGGAGCTGACTGTCCCCATGCCAGTGGGCGATGTGCGTGACGGGAACGGCCCGCAGGGCAGAGCATGTTTTCTCGCTTGGCCCGCATCTTGTTCCGCCGGATGTTCATCGGGCCGCCTGCGCGCCGACGTAGGCGGCCATTTCCAAGGCCACGCTGCGTCCGGTGACTGTCGCGAGACCGGTGACGATTCCGCAGTTGTGTTTGCTTCCCAGATCAA